>NZ_CP154853.1:0-4886946 GCF_047302405.1 Alkalihalobacillus phoenicis
TGTAAGCGTCAAATAATACCCACATTCCAATAACCCTGGTCCCATGCGATACTTTAATCAATAATGATGAAAGGGTGTCGCTATGAAGCGTAAAGAAAAACACGATTTGTGGAAAAAACGCATGGAGGCATACGAAGACAGCGGGGAGACGATACAAGAATGGGTATCTAAACAAGATGACATTACAGAATATCAATTCCACTATTGGCGAAAGAAGATCAAGGCAGAAGTAAACTCAGATTCAAGTGATGAGGCAAGCCAGATTTGGACATCTTTTGATGTCCCTACCTTCCCCACCACATCCATTGAAGTGAGAATAGATGACCTGTCTGTCTATATTCCTGAAAATGTGAGTGAAGACCATTTATCTCGTGTACTACGCGTGCTGAGACATGGATGATCAATCAACGCTCCATTGATAAAGTCTACCTTGCAAAAGGAAATACAGACTTACGAAAATCCATTGATGGCCTCGCGGCTATCGTACAAGAAAATTTTCAATTAGATCCATTTTCCCCGTGTTTATTTGTTTTCTGTAATAGACAACGAGATAAGATCAAAATCCTTCACTGGGAACATAATGGATTTTGGCTCTATTATCGCCGTTTAGAAAAAGGTACGTTCCCTTGGCCAGAAGATTCATCTTCTTCTCCGCAAATGATTAGCCATCGTCAGTTCCGTTGGTTACTTGACGGCCTTTCAATTGATCAAAAATCAGCACATCCAAAAGTTACTGCACAACGTGTCATTTAATGAATAAATGATAAGCAAATGGATGAGAGGTAATGTATAATGAAGCTATGAAAACAACAGAAACCACCTCTCAACCTACAACTGAAGATTTAGAAAAACGTGTCTCATCACTTGAGGAACAAAACGCAGAGCTGACGGCAAAAATTAAATGGTATGAAGAACAATTCCGTCTCAGTAAGCAACGCCAATTTGGTACTTCAAGTGAGAAGACAAATGCTGATCAGTTAGAATTGCCTCTTTTTAATGAGGTAGAAATTACGGCTGACCCATCGATTGAAGAACCTACGGTTGAAACCATTACGTACGAACGTAAAAAAACCAAAGGTCAACGTGATAGTAAACTTGAGAACCTTCCGAAGGAAGTTATTGAGTATCGATTACCTGAAGAAGATCAGGTTTGTTTGTGCTGCAATGGAAATCTACACGAAATGTCGACGGAGGTACGTCGTGAATTAAAAGTTATTCCAGCGGAAGTGAAGGTCATTGAACATGTTCAACATGTCTATGCGTGTCGCCATTGTGAACGCGAAAGTACAGAGACTCCTATTGTTAAAGCTTCCATGCCTAAATCAGTATTCCCTAAAAGTCTAGCTTCGCCATCTGCGATGGCCTACATCTTAAATCAAAAATATGTAGAAGGACTTCCATTGTATCGTCAAGAACAACAATTCGCTCGTTTAGGTGTCTCTTTGTCACGCCAAACATTAGCTAATTGGGTTCTTTATGGTGCTAATACATGGTTAAACCTCATCTATGATCGAATGTATCAATTTCTGATGAAGCTTGATATTGTTCATGCGGATGAAACGACGCTGCAAGTGCTACGAGAGCCAGATCGACCATCAACGGCAACTTCTTTTTTATGGTTGTATCGTTCGGGACAGGAAGGTCCCCCAATTGTATTGTTTGACTACCAGCAAACACGAGCAAGTAAACATCCTAGAAAGTTTTTATCCCCTTTCCGAGGGTACTTACATGTAGATGGATATGCTGGATACAATGGAATTCCAAACGTAACGTTAGTTGGTTGTTGGGCACACGCTCGTCGAAAATTTGATGAAGCTTTAAAGGCCTTGCCTAAAGAACAACAGTCGAAAGATGTCACAGCCAAAGAAGGCTTGAAATTCTGTAACCAACTCTTTGCGATTGAACGAGAAATCAAAGGTTTATCATTCTCTGACCGCCATCAAGTACGTCTAGAAAAAAGTCGACCACTTCTTGACGCTTTTTCAGCATGGCTTCGCATGCAAACGCCAAAAGTGTTACCAAAGAGTGCACTCGGAATAGCGATCAAATACTGCCGTAATCAATGGGATAAGCTAGAGGCTTTCTTAGAGGATGGTAGACTAGAGATTGATAATAATAGAAGTGAGAGATCCATTAAGCCGTTTGTAATCGGCAGAAAGAACTGGATTTTTGCCAACACTCCGAAAGGAGCAAAGGCAAGTGCTGTCACTTATAGTATTGTAGAAACAGCCAAAGAAAATGGCCTCAATCCTTATCAATACTTAATGCACTTATTTGAGGAGCTTCCCAATATTGATGTGAGTGATGAAAACGCCATTGATCAATTGCTTCCTTGGTCAAACAGTCTTCCGGCTCACTGTCGTATTCAACATGATAAGTAGATTATAAGTTAGTCCCCATCTCTTTAATAGGTGGGGACTATTTGACGCTTACTTCTTGATAATAATTTTCTATCTTAGTTTGTGGGTTGTTAACTACTGCTATACCCTTCAACTTGGATGCAAGTATTAAGCTTTGAAATCCTCCAGCTGAAGATCCGTAATATAAAGCATTTTTTGGATGGATTTTCATTTTTTTATAAAGATGGATCAAAATCTCCCCAACTTCACTTAGGTAATGTCTATCCTTTTCACCATAACCCCAACCAATATTCAAATCGTCAGACAAATATAAGGTTGGGTCATTATAATAAATGCAATTCTCATCGAACTTATCTATCCATGAAAAACGGTTAAATAATGGTGGTTGTAATTTAGTACGATTAATCGCACCAGAACCAAATACTATCGCTTTATTGCTATTATTTCTACGATACAATAAGAACTCGAATAATACTCCTTCTTTTTTTACCGTCAGTTTTATTCTTGTTTCTTTTTTGATTATTAGATTTTCTATTTCAGAGAAATTAAGAACTGATGATTCAAAACCATCCAACTACTACACCTTCTTTAAGATACTATTTTACTTCAATCAATTCTGAGGATAATTGTACTTTATTTTTCTTTTTATTGATTGCGAATACTTTAACTTTATAAGAGCCTATTTTATCTAGTTTAAGGTCAATTTGCTTTTGATTTTCAGAATACTTAATATCTTGAATTTTCACATTGTCTTTATAGATATACCAAGCGATAGAGTCATTTTTACTAAGCGTGTTTGCTTTGATTGTTATTGTATTACCTAATCTATATTCAGTTGAATCCATTAATAATTCTAAATGGGGATAGTCTAGAATTTGTCTTACTTTATTTTTAAGAATCGTTGGATAATATTTTATCACTTGGTTGTGGTTATCATAATCACCTAAATCTAACTCATATGATTTTTCATTACTTTCTAATTCTTTCAGAAGCGGTATAATATGTCTTGGATAATGGTATTCGCCTTTACCAACGTGAATAAAAATATTAGGCTTATATTCAGATTTTCTAATAATATCTTTTAGTATATTATTTAAGAATTTATGATCTTTTTCTGTGGTGTTACCAGCCATAAATTCAACTACTAATTGTGAATTTGTTTGCGTTAATAGATAATCGCCTAAAAAGTACTGAGGAGAAGCAATAACTATATCTTTAAATCCATATTTAATCCCATAATACAGAGCTGCATATCCACCTTTACTGGAACCACAAGCCATAATATTTTTAATACCATTTTCTTCAACAATTTGATTAATGAGAGTGATTACACTTCTCTCAATATTAAAGTCTTTATTTTTACATAAATAATAGGTTGCTCGTACTCCAAAATCGTCTAAAATATATAACTTATTACAATCAAATTCATCCAATGTCCTAACGTAATTATATGCTGGTTCTTTACCAATTGCAGGAAATGCGGAAAAAATAATAACTAAATCATTTGTTTTTCTATATGATTTCTTAAATAGGTATTTAATTTCTTTTTCACCTTTGAATATCTTTTCATCTTTAAATTTCATCATCATATCCTCCACTTCGTTACATTTGAATCCTTAGGAAAAGTTAAAGATGATAATTCAAAGATTTCATCATCTTGGCTGGGGATTTGTTGTTTTAGCTCTTTCATATGTCGTTTAAGTGCATTACTTTTAATTGATAATTTATCCTTATTAAAAATGTACCTTTCCCTGATTACATTTTACTAAAATATAAATCATAATTAGGGTAATATCAATCTAAATTAAACTATAATTCATCAAATAGTACTAAATTCTCTTCCAAAATGGGTGTAAGTCGTTTTATATTATTTGTGGAATAGCTCATATCACCTTTTTTGAAACTGATAATTTTGTGCAATAAATTGTAGATTTATATATTCTAGAAAAAATAGTATAAGCATTCATAATTTTATGATATATAAGCTATTCAGTAGTATAATTACTATTCTAATTATTGGAATTTAGGTATTCAATAATTGGGTGTTTTGAACTAGTAAAATCGAGATTGATCCCTCTTTTTCTATAATAAAGGGGGATTTTTAGGTTCTTTTAACATATTCCTCGTTTTATATACAAAATTCTACAAAAAATCTTTAAAGTCTTATAGTAAAATTGTATAATATGTATTATGAATTATTAATAGGGGGTTAAATAGTGTTGAAAACAAGGTCTTTAGTTGTGTTTCTGACTTTGATGTTAATAATATCAAACTTTTATATACCGTTAACTGCTATCGCTGAAGTTGATAAATCAGTTACTAAAGAAAATAGTTTAATAGTAGTATCGGCAGAAACGGAAATCCATGATGAAAATCATGAACTAGTTGGATATGTAAGAGAAGATAGTGAGTTTAAAGCAAACATTGTTGATGGAACGGTTTATATTAAATGGAATAGTGATTTTGTTACAGTAGATAATGAGAACGTTACTGTAATTGAAAATGGCGAGAAAGATATTAAATTTGTCAAAGAAGAAGTACATATTGAAAATTTAATAGATGTAAATGAAGATGTTGATTTATATGATCCGATTAGCTTAGAAAGTGTCGCTACTATTAAAAAAGAAAATATTATTGAGATAATCGGAGAAATTGAAGGTTATTTTGAGGTAACTTTAGGAGAGCGGTTACTATTATTAGAGAAAACCGTTTCAGGAGAAGCATTTACTGAGCAGATAGAAGAAGAGTCGGCTGAAGAAGAGTTGACTGAAGAAGAGTTGACTGAAGAAGAATTGACTGAAGAAGAGTTGACTGAAGAAGAGTTGACTGAAGAAGAGTTGACTGAAGAAGAATTGACTGAAGAAGAGTTGACTGAAGAAGAGTTGACTGAAGAAGAATTGACTGAAGAAGAGTTGACTGAAGAAGAGTTAACTGAAGAAGAATTGACTGAAGAAGAGTTTTCTAAAGGTTTATCGGTCGCTACATTTAGTAATACAATGGCTATAGCTTCAAGCTTTAATAAATATTTTAAAGCAGATAGAAATGTGGCAGTTTATGATAATAGTGGCGGAACTCTCGTTCAAGTGGGAACTTTAAGAGGTGGTCAGGTTTTCCCTATTATAAGTGATTACGGGAATTGGCACCGAATTTCTTTTGGAGATGGTTATGGTTATGTGAGAAAGATCGATACGTCTCCTGATAATGGAAATTCAGTGCGAAATGAAAATAATGGTTTTAATAATTCAACTGCAATCTCTGTTATCCCCAATCAAAACATTAGTGTTTATGATAACAGTACAGGAAGTTTAGTGCCTTTTGGGTCTATACTAAAAGGGGTTTCGTATCCAATTATTAATGAATATGGGCCTAATTGGTATAGAGTAGATTTAGGGGGAAGAGTTGGGTTTATTAGACAAAGTGATGTTAAAACAATCACAAAAGAATTTAAAACTAGTGATAAGTATTTTGAAGTTATAAGAAATACAACGATATACGATAATAGTACAGGTTCACTAGTAGCAAAAGGGACATTAAATGCAGGAGAGCATTATCCAAGAGTAAGTGATTATGGAAACTGGCATCGAATTCAGTACGGTGATGAGTATGGTTATATTCGAAAGTCAGATACAATTCCTAGCACTGGAAGCTCTGTCAAAAACCAGAACACCACATTTAGAAACTCAGATAGGACGTTTAATACGAATAAAAATGTAGCCGTCTATGACAACACATCAGGAAGTTTAGTACCTTTTGCAACTATTAATAATGGAGAAGCATATCCGTTTGTGAATGAGTACGGAACAAATTGGTATAGAGTAATAGTGGCTGATCGAATTGGATTTGTGAGATCTGCCGATGTATCAGTTGGTCCTATTAAAATCTATAATACTACTTCTTATAATTATAGTTTAAATGAGATGTTAGATAGACAAATGAGAGTAAATCCTCAAACTGATTTATATAGAAATCAAAATGCTTTTGTTAGCCAAGATTATATTAGTACAGGTAGTGGTAGTTTTCCAAAGACTGGTCGAGTTACTGCTAGTACGTTAAATGTTCGAGAACAAGCTAATACAAATAGTTGGATTTTTGGAACGTTATCAAATGGAAACAACGTAAACTTAGTAGGACAAACCGGTAATTGGTACGAGATCCGCTTTGGTGCTTGGAGAAGTGCTAAACGAGAGGATGTTAGAAGATATATTGATCCGAATAATTTCGATAAAAATTCACGAGATTATTTACAGTTTTTACAATTATCAAGAAGTGCTGGAACGTCAGCAACTGAACTTAATAAAGCTTTAACTGGTAAAGGTGTATTAGCAGGCACTGGTGCTGCTTTTAAAAGTGCAAGTGAGACTCATAGTATTAATGAAATATATTTAATTGCACATGCCTTACTTGAAACAGGACACGGTCAATCGACATTAGCTAAAGGTGTTCGTGTAACTGAAGTTGGCGGAAAAGCAGTTGAACCAAAGGTAGTCTATAATATGTTTGGGATTGGTGCATTTGATGGAGTGGCTGAAAGAGCGGGAGCTGAGTATGCATATAACGCTGGCTGGGATACTCCAGAAAAAGCGATTATTGGCGGTGCTAGATTCATAGGTCAATCCTATATAAATCACCCTACGCATAAACAAGATACACTATATAAAATGAGATGGAATCCTGGAAATCCTGCAACTCACCAATATGCTACTGATATTGGTTGGGCTGTAAAACAAGTTAGTCTTATGGATCAACTTTACAACCAAATGGATAATTACACTATGTATTTTGATGTACCTAAATATCAATAAAAATTATTGTTTAAAGAGAGACACTCCTAAAAGGGTGTCTCTCTTTGCTAATATAACCTAAAAAATCCACAGGGCTATTACGCTTTTCTCTCTGTTACTTTAATCGAAAGGTTTCCTTTAATGGTTTGATAGAACTCAATCGCATAAAGTTTATGGTTGAGTTCAGTTAAAAAAGGCTTTGGTAATGTTGATTGTTCTAATGGATAAGAAAGTCGTTCTCTTTTATGAGCTTCTAAGATTTTTGCTTCTAAATAAAAATCCCAAATCCCTTCAGTTAGAAAGTGGTCTGAATTTTTGAAAGAAAGAGAGGTTTCCCATTGGGCGTGAATGGATTCATCCGGCACGGTGTGGACGTATTCGTCCTCGGCTTTTCTCTTTTTTAACACTAATGAATAGGGGATTTGACGGACGATTCCTGTTTTTTTTGGCCCTTTTATTAAAATATGGTGCGTGCTTTTGTCTAGGGTTACATCATGAATTTCAGCTTCATGCTCATATTTAGAAAAGAAAGTTTGGGTGTTTAGTAATTGAAAGGTTTTGCTTAAACCAACTTCTTCAAAATATATAATGGTATCATCGTTCAGTACATTAAATCGCTTGTTTGTTTGAAATGCAACCATCTGTGAATGATGATAATATACTTCTTCCACATGAACGATGATAGAAAAATAATCATCTTGAGTTTCAAAGGACAGTTCATCAAGGTTAAGAAAAGCTTCGAAGTTGTAAGTGCTACTATTACTATCAGATTTAGTCAGTTGACTTTTCATGCTGTATTCATGGTTTGTTTTATGATTCATAAGGGAAAAGGAAATTTCGGTTGATATCTTTTCATTTAAATTTAGCTGTCCATTTATATGGAAGGTCGAATGCTTTTCGCTCATTGTAATATTTGGCGAAATTTCAACAATATCTTTAAGAAACAAGTTTTTCTTTTTTTGCATAACTATTTACTCCTTATTTGGGTCAAATTTCGTTCTGAAAATGAAGCCTATTATATGAAGAGGATTGTTCTTTAATTAAATTATCTACCTTTTGCGATTTTATACTTAAGCTCTGTCTTTGTGAACCATTATTTTTAAGATAAAATCGGGAAAGTTTGGACAAGTGTGTATAATTTATCACTCTATTTACATCATATATAGAATAGGTTACTATATATGAAGCTTTATGAAAATATCTAAGATTAGTTTAAAAAAAGAGTGTGGTGAAAGTGATGAGTCAATCTTCAATAGAACCTTTAAAAAGACCATTATTTACAGTACTAGTTGTAACAAGAAATGAAGAGAACTACATCGAACGATTGTTAGAAAGACTTGTGAACCAAGATTTCCCGAATGATAATTATGAGATTCTTATTGTTGATGGCATGTCATCAGATAACACACTACAAATTGCTAAACGATATAAAAAGGAAAGTTCGCCACGTGTAGATGTATTTATCAATGAGAAAAAAACATTACCTCCTGGATGGAATATCGGTATAAAAGAAGCTAAAGGTCGTTATATTCTACGTATTGATGGGCATACGGAAGTCGATGAAGGCTTTTTAATTAAGTACGAAGAGATGATTAAGAAAGAACCAAACGCGACTTGTGTGGGTGGTATTATCGAATCTAAAGGCAAGGGCTTTCAAGGAGAAGTTAATGAATATGTTTATTCGCACCCTTTTGGAGTAGGAAAATCTAAGTTTAGAACATTAAAAAAAGATTGGCAAGGGTATGTGGATACCGTTCCGTATGGGGCCTATAAACGTGAGATCTTTGAAGAAGTAGGTTACTTTAATGAAGATTTAAAGAGAAACGAAGATATTGAATTTCATAAAAGGATTCAAAAGGCGGGAGGTCGTTTTTTCTTGTCTACAAACATTCGTTCTACTTATTTTGTACGTGATTCAATGAAAGGTCTGATCGAAAAGTCTTTTAATGATGGTTTATGGTCAATGGTTGCGAACCGAGTAACACCTGGGTCACTTAGCAAACTGAAATTGTTACCGTTGTTTGCCTTTTTATTAGGAGTTTTATTAATTGTACTTAGTTTTTTTAACATGATGTATTTATATATTCTTGGTGGACTGTTTATATTATATATATTATTAACTTTTGTTGTTAGTATACAATTATCTATCGAAAAAGGCTTTAAATATTTAGGGCTTAGTATGCTCACGTTTTTTTGTTTACATTTCTTTAGAGGGCTAGGGTCTTTTTTGGCTTTCTTTCATCGTAAATTCTGGACAATTAGGGATTACTGAGCTTTTTAAACTATTTAGTTAGGTTGAGGTAAAATGTTTGAAATTATAAAATATAGATACTTACTTGCTTTTTTAGTGAGAAAGGAATTAAGGGTAAAATATAGAAACACACTTTTAGGTTATTTTTGGTCATTATTAGAACCAATCGGGTTAATGATTATTTATTCCATAGTTTTTTCCTTTATAGCAAAGTTTGATATGGATAATTATCCATTATTTCTTATTTCAGGATTAATACCGTGGATGTTTGTCAATCACTCGGTTGTAAGGGGAACAAAAATCTTAGCCTTAAATGCTACTTTAATTAAAAAGGTTTATTTCCCAAGGCAATTATTTCCATTGACAGTTGTTTCAACAAATTTGGTAAATCTTCTTATCTCCCTAGCATTAATTACGGTGTTTTCATTATTTGTAGGGGCATTTCACTTCACTTCCGTTTTAATTTTGCCTCTTGCTATTGTGTTACAATTTTTCTTAGTGTTAGGTGTCGTTTTATTATTATCGGCAATAAGTGTATATTACCGAGATGTTGAGTTTGTAAGTAGTTTAGGAATAAGAGGTTGGATGTACTTATCGCCAATTATTTATCCACTTCATATTATTCCAGGACAATATCACAATCTTTATATGCTAAATCCGATGGCCACGATTATTACGATTTACCATAATGTATTTTATGGCGGAGAGGGAATAGAAATGGTGTCTATCCAATGGATTGGATATACAATTATTTTTATAGTAGTTCTTCTACTCATTAGTTGGAAACTATTCGATCGAATGAGTAAAAGGATGGGAGAAGTGATTTAATATGAATGCAGTAGAAGTCCATGGTGTATATAAAGTTTTCAAAAAAGCATATGATAAGACGATGAAAGGTGTTTTCATATCAAATATAAAGAAAGAAAAAAAATTAGAACAATATATGGCATTAAAGGATGTTAGCTTCTCGGTTAAAAAAGGAGAAGCCTATGCGATTATAGGGAAAAATGGTGCGGGAAAAAGTACTTTATTTAAAGTCATATCAGGTGTTATTTTTCCTGATAAAGGTGAAATCAAACTGAACGGAACGATTATGCCTTTAATTGAGTTAAGTGCAGGCTTAAGTAGAGATTTATCGGGTAGGGAAAATATAAAATTGAATTGTGCCATATATGGGTTAAATAATAAGCAGATTGCCGAGATCCTTCCTCATATTATTGAATTTGCTGAACTAGAAGAATTTATTGATACGCCTGTAAAGTTTTATTCGTCAGGGATGAAAGCACGATTAGGATTCTCGATCGCTGTCCATATTGAGACAGATATTATCCTTATTGATGAAGTCCTGGCAGTGGGGGACAAAGAATTTAGAGAGAAGTGTTATGAAAGAATATTAAAGCTAAAAGCAAAAGGCAAAACGATCATTATCGTATCTCATCAGTTGAAGCCTTTAAAAAAAATCTGTGATAGAGCGATGGTACTAAAGAAGGGTGAAGTGTTACGTATAGGTGAAATTAATGAAATGATTGACTTTTATAACAACATATAGAATTCGAAATAGATCGTCCAAAATAATAGATGGAAAAATTAGTCTTGTGGTAACGGTTTTAATAAAGAAGACTATATTGGGCAAAGTTAAGAAATACTTAGTTATTTGGTGAGGAGTGTGTTATGCAATGAAAGTTCGTAAAGCGATTATTCCTGCAGCGGGATTGGGTACAAGGTTCTTACCAGCAACAAAGGCACAACCAAAAGAAATGTTGCCGATCGTTGATAAACCGACTATCCAGTATATTGTAGAAGAGGCTATTGCATCAGGAATTACGGATATTATGATTGTAAGTGGTCGAGGGAAAAGAGCGATAGAGGATCATTTTGATAAATCATATGAATTAGAAGAAACTTTATTGAAAAAAGGTAAATTAGAGATGCTTGAAGAGATTCAGCAAATTTCTAATATGGTTAATATCCATTATATAAGACAAAAAGAACCAAATGGATTAGGGCATGCGATATCGTGTGCAAAAAGTTTTATTGGTAATGAACCATTTGCTGTATTGCTAGGTGATGATATTGTTCAATCTGACAAGCCATGCTTAAAACAATTAATTGAAGTGTTTGACGAATTTGAATCATCTGTAGTCGGTGTACAGGCTGTAAACGACAATGAAGTTTCAAAATATGGTATTGTAGCTCCAATCCTAGAGGGAACAGCTTCGAATACAATGAAAATTTCGGATTTAGTTGAGAAACCTAAGAAAGAAAAGGCTCCATCCAATTATGCAATTATGGGAAGGTATATTCTTACGCCTGAGATTTTTTCTATCCTAGAAAATCAAGAACCTGGTGCAGGTGGGGAAATCCAATTAACAGATGCAATTAAACGTTTAGGTGAAATTCAACCTATTTATGCACATAATTTTATAGGCAATAGATATGACGTAGGAGATAAATTTGGTTTTATTAAAGCTACTATCGACTTCGCTTTACAAAGAGAAGATTTAAAAGATGACGTAGTAAATTATTTAGAACATTTAATTGCTAATCAATTTGTGAGATAGTTGAGAGTAATAAAACTAGTAGAGTATGTTGACTTAGCGGCCGAAATACCATTACCTGGTATTGGCGGCGAATAATATTCGATTGGTCATTCTTCCGGCATACTTCTATCGTCTTATTGTAATATACTATAACTAAAAGGACTACTCTCCTAAGGGCATTAACATTGCCTTAAGAGGGCAGTCCTTTACTCATTTTAAAGATGGTAAGGTTGTTTCATTATGATATGGAGTGCATGTTTTGATGGCTTTATGGTATATTAACATAAGTGAAAAATGACGATAGATTATACGGATTTTGAAGATATGGAAGAGATAAACCCCTATTGGAGGTACTGGGAATTGGGACAAAAAATAAAAGTATTATCAGTGGATTCAGAGCAAATAAAAGTTAAAAAGTTAGCTGATGTCGTTGTGAATAGTATCCAACTTATTGATGATTTGAATAATGAAATAAAGCTTAGCTTCAAAGATAAAATAGAAGAAGTTATTATTATTAATCCGATAAAACAATTAGAAGAAAATCGTTTTTATTCGTTATATATGAATGATGTTAAGTTAAGTAGCACCAGCCATTATTTGTTCAGTAATGAACAGCTAAGGATAGAAAGTAGTCATGAGCAAATTGTTTTTCTTAATAAAAGTAAAGTTTCCCCTTCTGTTAACCCATTAGTTGGTCAAATAGGGATCACGAATGCCAAAATAGAAGGTGAACAACTATTATTAGAAGTTGCACAAGGGCATGTAAGTATCTCGACGGATATGGAAATTTATGCTGTCAATGAAGAGAATGCAGAAATTAAAAGACTGTCTTTTCATTGTGTAAATAATGTTATTAATATTGAACTTTTAAACGCTGTTAAGAATGGGAAATGGCACCTTAAAGTCAGACATACTTTTCAAAACTATCTTTTAATAGACAGTTTCATTCAAGGTAACCCAACAAAACTGAATCAGACTTATTTATTGGGGAACATTAATCATAATACAGATAGTTATATAGGTGTATTTTTTGAAGGGAATAACTTATGTTTATTTAATTCGCCTAAAAAAGAGTTCCTTGAATCTGTGCCTTTCAATGAGAAAAGGGAAATATTGATTGGAAATTTATTCAAAGACCAAGAACATGAAGATACACTATGGTTTAACTTATTAGACAATCAGTTAACTGTAAGTGAATTAACAGAAATTGTTCTTATTTCAAGAAAAAACAAAGAAAGAATAGCTATTTCTTTTCAAATTAGAGGCACGAGAATTGGTATTGAAATGGATCAAGATTGGGTAAAGGAGTTAAAAAGAGGTAGATGGGATATTTGGGCGGAATTTCTTACAAATGACAACTCAATTCGAGCAAAGTTGAAATTATGTAGAGAAAGTTCTGAAAAGCAAATACATATGTTTAAACAAATTGATGAAGATTCTATGATTGTTTACACAACTATGAATAACTTTATGTCTTTGTTCAAATCGACAGGCTTTACAGTATTTAAAGAGAAGAATCAAGTAAAGACGAAAATGGTCAATTTGAGGAAAAACGGAAATAATGGCTTTACTATAGCTATTGAAGTAACAACAAAATCGGCTCTAACTATTGAGAATATCACAATAAAACTTCGGTCCCAAGATGTTTCAAAATTAATTATACTAGATAAGCCCAATATTCAAATGCAAAATGAGGAAACTTGTATAGTTAGTGCTTCCTATGATGTCGACTGGGATAAAGATTTTTTTCCGTTATATTGGGATGTATTTGTTACATGTATAGATGAGGATAATAATACCGATTTAATTAAAGTGACTAGTGCCACGAACAAGTTAAAGCGAAAAATAAACAAAAATTATATTAGCTATGCAGTATTTACAGATCATAAGATCATGTACCCTTATATAACATTAAAAAATGAAATTGCATTTATGATGCGAGATAAAGAAGTATATGAGAACAAACTAACCAAGTTAAAAGAAAAAGTAGCTTACCTCACATATATTGCTTTAAAGCCAATTTATTTTAGAAATAAAGATATTTGGATAGGGTTTGAAAAATTTTCTTCCACTGCACAGGATAACGGGTATGCATTCTTTCAATATGTAGATAAGAATAAGCTACATGATCATTTTTATTATATATTGGACAAAAGCTCTTCTGATTATGAAGAGGCGCGTAGAGAAAGTAACAGAGTTGTGCCATTCATGTCATTCAAATATTTAGTTCTACTGTTTGCCAGTAATTTGTTAGTTTCATCAGAGAATAAACGACATGTATATAATTTAAGAGTTAGATCAGGCTTAGTACCAAAAAAGATCGCGAACAAACGTAGTGTATTTTTACAACATGGTGTTACTGCATTGAAGAAATCAAATGTATTTAAAAAGGCAAAAAGAAGAGGGAATTTTAGTTTGGTTATTGCTACATCAGAGATAGAAAAGGAGATCATTCATCAAAATTGGAAATATGAACTGAATGAGATTGCTGTTACAGGTTTTTCTAGATGGGATAAATTATTTGATAAATCCTTGAGTCAAGAACGAAGGAAGATTTTTGTAATGCCAACTTGGAGAACATGGATAGAAGGAATGCCAAAAGAGGAATTTATCAAAACAGATTATTACCTTAACTATATCAACTTTTTGAATTCCGAGGAACTAAAGGAGATTTTAATTCGTTATAAGTTGGAATTAGTGTTCTTCCTTCATCCTAAGTTCAAAGAATATATAGTTGAATTTAAATTGGGGAATGAGCATGTTCAATTAAAGGAATTCCAAAATATAAAAGTAAACGAAGAAATCATGGAAGCTTCCATGATGATAAGTGATTATTCTTCTGTTACATGGGATATGTTTTATTTAAAAAAACCAGTAGCATTTTTCCAATTTGATTATGAGAAATATAATGAATATGAAGGTAGTTATATTAAAATGGAAGAAGAATTATTTGGAGACCGTGCATTAGACATTGACACTTTGATTCGATTAATTAATGAGTATGCAGATAATGATTTTCAAATGAAGCCAGCGTATGAGCAACTTCATAACGAGTATTTTCAATACGTTGATCATAATAATTCAAAGAGAATATTCGATGTTATTAAAAGACTAAAGTAGGGTGAGGAAATGAATTTTGTCGAAGTGGATTCTCAACGCAGACAGTGTGTATTTTTGTTATCTAAGGAAATAGCGTCAGATGTGAAATTTATCCAAGTGGCAGAAAAAGAAGTACCTTTTACAAAAAGAGAAATAGAAAATGACAGAGTAGCATTTATTCTCGATATTCAAGGGAATTTTCCAACTAATATTTTTTATGAAATTATCTTATTGAACGGGGATGATAAGATTATTTCATATGAAGTTCAAGAAGAGGCCATAGTTCCTTTTACGGGTTCTTTACCTGGGATCATATTATTGGATAACGAGCGTATGTATGTTAAGTTCATACACGTGAATGAACTTTTTGAGAGCTTGGCTCACGCTCCTATTATTTATGAGGATAATAAAATAATTCGTGAACAAGGAGCCTACACGAGTATTTCCTTACCTAAAGTAAATATTGGTGATTGGAGAAATGCTCTAATAATTGCTACGCAGAAAGAAACGAAAATTCAACAATTGATTCCAATAAAAAATAATGACAGTGAGTTAATGATTTCAAATCAATACACAACGGGTCTATTTGAAATTGAATTAATTATTGTAAAGAATGACCATGTCTTTCGTGTATCATTTACTACAAATAAAGATCGATACATCGCATTAATAAATCAATCGAAACAATTGGTTTCGAATGATAGATACATGCTTAGCTTAGACTCATACGAAGGCGATTGCTTAATATTACAATTGGATAATTTAGATGGAATCAAGCTCGTAAAGTTATTAACAGATAACAGCTATGAGATAGGTGAAATCAACGGCAGAACAGGACAAGTGCTCTTTCATAATGTGTCTATCAATAATGTAAAAAGAGCAGTTCTATTATTAACAACGGAGGAACAGGTTGTTGTAGAAAACCTTAAAGAAGGGGCTCTTAAAGACAGTGCACTTGTATATGATTATATAGATGAGACGGCTTACAATTTTCATGTTGGTTATCTGGCGAATAAAGAGAAGTTGTCTGTGAAAAATATACAAGTGAATGGCACTAAATTAAGCTTTCATATAAATCAAGAAGATATAAACAGTTTACCAAGTCATTCCCCCTTTCTACTCCTGAAATTTAGAAAAAAAGCACAAGTTTATTACACTAGGGGGAGAAGAGAGGGGGAACATTTCGTCTTTGATTTCAGCTCTTTGTTAGATGTATTAGAAAATGATAATACAGCAAGATGTGATTTTTATCTGATTAATGATTATAAAAATACGATAAGTTATCATCTTCATTATTTTGAAGATAATTCTTTAGAGGGACCATTTCGATTCTTTCAACCATTTGAGCAAGAGTTTACTAATAATTCTACGTATAAACAGCGTTCTAGAGTCTATATAACTCAGAATAATGAGCTGGCATTGGTGAAAAATAATGTTTCTAATTTAGTCACAGAAAAATTTAATATTAAATTGAGTGTTATTAACTTTAATATGAAGAGAAATAAAGTAGAGCTAGATATTAGAGTCATTTCACCGTACATGAATAACTTTCAAATTGGCTCTTTCTATTTAATTCAAAGAAATAAAGATACTATTGATAAAAGAAGCTTTGCAACAGAGGTAGTAAGTGAATTTAACGGAAAAACAGTCATAAGAACTAGTGTAGATCTTGTTCAATCTGATTTATATCCATTATATTGGGATTTATATATTGGTGTAATCGAGAGTAACAAAGAGCATTTTGTGAAGATCAATTCTGTCGTGAAGAGAATAATCAAGGATGTTAACGTAACGATTTCAAAATATCAATTTAATGTAAATGATAAGGATATTATCTACCCGTATATTACCCTTTCAAATGCTCTTTCGTTTACTTATAGAGAGAAAGAATATTACGAGAACCGATACTATTTGTTGAAGGAGAACTTAGCATATTTTTTTGTTAAGCTGTTTTCTAAGCATTATGAGAAGAGGAATATCTGGTTAGCGTTTGAAAAGTTATCACTATCTGCTCATGACAGTGGCTATTACTTCTTTGACTATGTTTATAAGAATAAGAAGCACGATGAATTTTATTACATTATTCGGAAAGATTCACCTGAAATGAAAAATTTAAAAGATAAGAAAGATAAAGTGATCTACTTTATGTCTTTTAAGTATTTTGTTTATATGTTCGCGTCCCAACTGTTAATCTCATCTGATACGAAACGTAACAGTTATAATCTTAAACTAAAGAAAAGCAGATTAGCCAAAATATTAACTCATAAAAAGCTTGTTTACCTACAACATGGCGTAAATGGTTTGAAGAAAGTTAGGGACTTCCATAAAAATAGAGGCGTGTTCGATTTGGTAATAGCTCCTTCTGAATTTGAGAAACAGATGATAATTAATGATTGGGGTTATGATGAGTCTGAAGTTGCCGCCACAGGACTAGCAAGATGGGATGGACTGAAAGACAAAACGAAGGAAATTGAATATAAACAAATATTCCTAATGCCAACTTGGAGAACATGGATGGATGGAATGGAGAAATCAAAGTTCAAGGATAGTGAATATTATCAGAAGTATAATGAATTTCTTTCTTCAAAAAAATTGCATGCATTATTAGAAGAACATAATATTAAATTAAAGTTTTTCTTACATCCAAAGTTTCGCGAGTACATTGATTTGTTTGAAACTGATTCCCCTAATATTGAGAAGTTTGGTTTTTTAGAAGTACCAATGGATGAAATGATTATGCAAAGTTCCTTAATGATATCTGATTACTCTAGTGTTATTTGGGAAATGTTTTATCTTAAGAAACCTTGTGTGTTCTTTCATTTTGATAAAGATAAGTATGTAGAGTATGAAGGAACTTATATGGATCTTAATAATGACTTGTTCGGCGATGTTGCCTATGATACAAGCGAGTTATTGAAAACAGTAGAGCACTATATAAATAATGGATTTGAGGAAAGAGATAAATTTGCTGAATTAAGAAATGAATACTTTACCTTTATGGATAATCGGAATTCAGAGCGTATTTATCAAGCAATCCAAGAGAATGAAGATTGGTTAATTAAACCACTTGAATTGCCCAAATTTAAATTTAGACAACTCCTTCCTTTTAGTGTGAAAAAGAAGTTGTTAAAGATAAAAAATAGCATTCTAAAATAAATCATAGTGCTTGTAACGCTATTGTTTCATAAAAAGAGAAAATAAAAGTGTGGTAAGCGTCAAATAAAGCACAAATTCAAAGCTCCTCGTACTTATGAGATCCTCTTTCTATCAAATGGAAAGGGTGTAAGACCATTGTCATTGTCTCTTACAGTTAAAAACCATTACAAAAATAAGTGAATGAGCAATGGTTTTATAAAGAGGAGAAGTACGAGTGATTGGAGAATTTAACGAGTTAATTGATTAGAATAACTAAAAGTAGTAACTGCAAGTAATTAAGGGTGGTTTGCTCAAATGGGAAAAAACAGTTCGGTCTTAACTGTGCTTAGTCCTGAAAAAGTTAATTTTAAGATAAAACGAATAAAAGTAAAAATCATGAGTCGACTTGAATTATTAGAGGGGTTATATCCACAGCTACAACAATTTGTATCAAATTTAGGTGAAATGCAAATCCAAAAGAGTCTGCTAATTTTAAAAGCCAATTTAAGAGCAGCTTTAAAGGATAGGTCAAAGAAATTGCGAAAAAAGATAAATAATAAAATTGGTACACTATATCTTCAACTATACCGTAAGTTTTTTTTAAATAGAAACTTAAAACAAAATCAAATAATTTTTGAAAGTTTTAGTGGAAAAGCTTATTCGGATAATCCTAGAGCACTTTATGAGGAAATGATAAATCAGGATTTACCTTATGAATATATATGGATTTTAAATGATACGGAAAAGCCAATTCCTGGTTCAGCTAAAAAGGTCAAGCGAGGTAGTTTATCTTACTATTATTATTTAGCAACTTCAAAGTATTGGGTATTGAATGCGAGAATGCCGAATGCGATTAAGAAAAGAGAAGAAACTGTTTATTTACAAACGTGGCATGGAACGCCTTTAAAGAAGCTTGCTGCTGATATGAAGGAAGTTCGAATGCCGGGTACAACAACAGAAAAATACAAACGCAATTTTTATAATGAAGCTCAAAAGTGGGATTATTTAGTTTCACCGAATGATTATTCAACAGAAATTTTCCGGAGGGCTTTTAAGTTTGATAAAGAGATATTAGATGTTGGGTATCCAAGGAATGATATTTTATATAAGAAAAATAATGAAGAGGACATCCAACAACTTAAAAATAAAATTGGTTTACCAGCAAATAAAAAAGTCATTCTTTATGCTCCAACCTGGCGAGATGATGAATTTTACGGTAAAGGCAAGTATAAGTTTAATTTGAAATTGAATTTAAGAGAGATGAAGCAACGTTTATCAGATGAGTATGTATTGATTTTACGAATGCACTATTTAATTGCTGATTCAATAAATATTGAAGGTGCAGAAGATTTTGTTTACAATCTCTCTTCTTATGATGATATCGCCGAACTTTATTTAGTATCGGATGTGTTAGTGACAGATTACTCATCTGTTTTCTTTGATTATGCAAACTTGCGTAGACCAATCCTCTTTTTTACTTATGATATTGAGAAGTACCGTGACAATCTTAGGGGCTTTTATTTTGATTTTGAAGAAATTGCTCCAGGCCCATTTTTAAAGGAGTCGCATGAACTAATCTCAGCTTTTGAAAATCTTGATTCTTATGAAGAAGAGTATCAGGAGAAGTTTGAATCGTTTTATGACAAGTTTTGTTCATTAGAAAACGGAACTGCTTCAGAACAAATAATTGATCGAGTCTTTAAAGACAATTCAAAATAAGGAGCAATGAACACTTTGCTAGCTAAATTAAAAAAAAGTAAATTTGCTAGATTGATTTCTACTGTTCTTTTTCGGCTGATTTCCTGTTTACCAGTTAAACGAAATGTTATTCTTTTTGAAAGCTTCTCTGGTAAACAGTATAGCTGTAACCCAAGAGCAATTTATGAGTATATGAGAGATAATAAATATCCATATGAACTTATTTGGAGTGTAAATGGAAATGTGGCAAGCGACTTTCAAAAGGAAGGAATTCCGTATGTTAGAAGATTATCCTTAACCTGGTTTTGGATAGCGGCCCGTGCTGGGTATTGGGTTACAAACAGTCGCATGCCATCATGGGTACCTAAGCCTAAAAAGTCAACTTACATTCAAACATGGCATGGTACGCCATTAAAAAGGTTAGTTGCCGATATGGAAGAGGTACATATGGCAGGCAACACAAGGGAAGGTTATATTAAAAGCTTCCATCAAGAATCGAGCCATTGGGATTATTTACTCTCACCAAATCGGTATTCGACGGAAATCTTTAAGAGGGCCTTCAATTTTGACAAAACAGTTATCGAAGAAGGATATCCTCGAAATGACAATTTAGTTAATAAAAATGATGAAGCCTATATTGAGTCTTTAAAAGTTAAAATTGGTTTACCAACTGATAAAAAAATCATCTTATACGCTCCGACTTGGCGTGATAATGAATTTTTCGCAGAAGGAAGCTATAAATTTACATTGAAATTAGAGTTGGATAAATTACAAGCCCAATTTGGTGAAGATTGTATCATATTATTGAGGCTACATTATTTTATATCCAATGCTATAGAGTTAACTGGATATGAACATTTTGTTTATGATCTATCAAATTATAAGGACATTAACGATTTGTATTTAGTATCGGATCTCTTAATAACGGATTATTCATCTGTCTTTTTTGATTATGCCAATTTAAGGCGACCAATGATCTTTTACACATATGATATGGAGTTATACAAGGATAAATTACGTGGATTTTATTTTGATCTAAAGCAAGAAGCTCCAGGTCCCGTTGTGGATACAACCGATGAAGTGGCACTTTGGATTAATAAGTTATTATTGAATAAAAGCTTTAATGAAAATGAAGATCATAACTCCAAGAAAGTTTACAGAGAAGTTGGCGAGAAGGCCGAGTACGAACAGAAATTTCAAGCCTTTTTTAATCGTTTTTGTTATCTAGATAACGGACAAGTGAGTAAAAGAGTGGTTCATCAGTTATTTGGAGAAACGAAACAGTGAATTATTTATTGAAAAGTATAACCATTGAGGTGTTCACATGAAATCGCAAATGGGCAAGCTGCCTACTACTTTTTTTGATACAAAGAAAATTATTTCCTACCGTGAGAAATCACAAACTTATAGTGCAAAAGAGGATTTGTGGTCATGGTTTGTGCTCAGGCGCCTTTCGATTTATGTGACCCTTTTGTTTATTAAACTAAAGCTGACCCCAAATGTGGTGAGTTGGCTGAGTTTTTTAGGAATCATTTTCTCTGGATTCTTTATGCTAATTTCAACTCCACTTGCCTTCATCATCGCTTTTGTGTCGTATAATTTAGGCTATTTATTTGACTGTGTAGATGGAGAAATTGCAAGACTAACTGGAAATACTTCAAAAAAGGGCTTTTTTATTGATATGTTAATACAAGCAGCGACAATACCTGTGTTTATATCATTTGTTATGTCCTTGCTTGTTTTAAGGGGCTATTTACATTTAAGTGTACTGGAAAGTATTTTACTCTATGTATTAATTGTTGTCTCCATTATGTCCTTGCTGATTCCACTTTCATATCAAATCACTATAAACGAGGGTATGGAGCAAGACCCTGTAAATAAAATCAGGGCAAAATCTTTTTTCTTTACCATTGTAGGCTTTTTACTTGGTTTACCAGGTTTTTATGCAACGTTATTAATTCTCGTTCTTTTTGAATGGATAACAGGTTTATCTTTAATCCCAATATATATATTGTTCTTTTTAATTATTTTAATGATGAAAGTCATTGCTAGGCTATATATAACGTTAAACTCTATATAATTCTGTTATTTTTAGGGAATTTGTCGCAAAATCTGTTCCATATATATTATCTATGCTATAATCTTAAATTAGGAAGTTAACATTTCGTTAACAATTAAAATAATTTCTTAATAATATAGATGAATATATGTATGGTAATAGGAGGATGCGAAAATGAAAAAAGTTATCACTTACGGAACATTTGACTTATTGCATTGGGGACATATAAACTTACTACGTCGTGCAAAAGACTTAGGTGACTATTTAATTGTGGCGATTTCGAGTGACGAATTCAATGCGATTAAAAATAAAAAGTCTTTCCACAGCTTTGAAAATCGTAAAATGATTTTAGAAGCTATCCGTTATGTCGATGAAGTGATTGCCGAAGATAATTGGGAGCAAAAAGTTCATGATGTAAAAGACCATAATGTCGATATCTTTGTTATGGGAGACGATTGGGAAGGCAAATTTGACTTCTTAAAAGAGCAATGTGAGGTTGTCTATTTACCACGTACAGCTGGAATCTCAACAACGAAAATTAAAGATGGCTTAAAGGCTATTAATCAATAATAAATTTATGAGTGTAATAGTTTAAAAAAGACCTATGGATTTTTCTGGTTAACTTGTAAAAGTAACGAAATTTAAAAGTTTTTGTCTTATCACTATATTTTTATGTTAAAATACTCCTAGACTATATATTCTATATATGCTAGGGGTTTTTATATGCCAAATATATTTCCAGAAAAAACATCGCGTTTTTCTGTAGTTCTAGTTGATATATTAATTATTTTATTTTCATATACGATTTCATTTGTGATTGCCTCTAATTATCGTGTTATCCAAGAGAGAAATATTGATGCTTTTATTAGTTTGTTTCCTTGGGTTTTGTTGATTGGGGTCTTTTTAATATATACGTTTGAATTGGATCGTCTCGTTTTAAAGGATAAATACGATGTTGTCCGTAAACTAATTGTTACAGTTGGTTTTATGTTTATTTTTACGACAGCTGCATCATTCTTATTCCGTGAATTTGCTTTACCACGTTCCGTTATTCTTATGTCACACTTCTTTGCTTTCTGGTTAATGTTAGGCTGGAAAATGATTTATGTGAAGATGACAAGTAAGAAATTTAAGGATCGAGCTGTTTTTATTGGTGATGAGGATGAGTATGAGCTCATGACCGATAATCTTGTTGCGTCAAAATTAACAACAAGCAAAAAAGGTTTAGTGAGAATTCACAGCCTCGCATCATTGAAGGATTTAGGACAACAATTAGCTCCGTACAGCCATATTTTTGTCGGTTCGGCTGTCACGGAAAAAAGAAAAAACGAAATTCTTTATTATGCAATGAAGCAAAATAAATTAGCGTATGTTATTCCGAATATGAATGATTTATTTGTGATGAAATCATCTGTGACAACACTCGGGGATTCGATGGTTATTCAAGTGAAACCTTTTAACTTAACAAATGGTCAAGAAATCATTAAGAGGCTGCTCGATTTATCTGTCTCAGCCGTTATGATTTTAGTCACATTGCCTTTGATGCTGATTGCGGCAATTTTGATCAAATTAGAAGACCGTGGTCCCATTTTCTTCAAACAGGAGCGAGTTGGAAAAGATGAAAAATCATTTAATGTCTTGAAATTCCGTTCGATGATTGTCGATGCCGAAGCGAAAACAGGTCCTGTCTTAGCAAAGAGTAAGGACAATCGGATCACAAAGATCGGAGCTTTTATGCGCAAAACTCGAATTGATGAATTGCCACAATTAATTAACGTTTTCCGCGGCGATATGTCTTTAGTTGGGCCAAGACCAGAACGAGCTTTTTTTGCTAAACAATTTCAAAAGGAAAACAAATGGTTTAACTACCGTAATTCTGTAAAGCCTGGTATTACTGGGTATGCACAAGTGCTTGGTAATTACACAACAAGTCCAGAGCGTAAGCTAAAATTCGATTTATATTATATTCGTCATTATTCGATCTGGTTAGATATCATGCTTCTCCTCAAAACAGTGATTGTCGTCTTAAATAAATCACAAGCAGAAGGCAGTGTGGAGAAGAATAGTCAGAGCAATATTGGCAAAAGAAAATATGGATTTATGAAAATGAAATAAAAGATTAATAGCCGTTTCCAAGCTCACATTCGTTTTAGGTGAGTTAGGGAACGGTTTTTTGTTGAATTTTTACAGTGTTTTTGGAGAGTATAAACAATATTAAATACGGATTGTACCTTATTCATAACGTTATTGGAAGGAGTGTGGATTTGCATTCCTAATTCGGTTTAATAAGTACCGTAAATGAGAGGAATTTGAGATTCCATAACAATCTGAGATTATAAGCACCTTAATCCGCCAAAGCTCGCGTTTTCATAATAATACTTACTCTAAATCGATATAAATGCAAATTTCATTATTAATCACTCAGGTAATAAAAACACGCAGGAAATACCAGCTGTTGCAATTAAACTTAAAACGATTTAATCTGCCGGAATGTCCTGCGTGTTGATTTCATGATTTATTTGATAGCTGACTGAAGCTATTGACCAACCTTTTTTAAGAAGTCGCTACTTACCCAACTCGTGCGCTTGTTATAATCGACTTGTGTCCATGAATTGTTTGTATGAACTTGACCGTTTTTTTGTAGGACGCCTGTAATATATTCATCTTTTTTGACACTGTCGATAATTTCACCATTTGGTTGAGCACGGACATTTAGGCTAGTTGAAGAGGTCGAAATTTGGTATAGGTTTTGCAGACTAACATATTCACCAGATACCCAACCTGTTGCACGGCCGATTTTAACTTCATACCAGCCATTAAAATTTATACCGAGCACCTGAACTCTTGTCTGAGTGTCTAAAGTGCGAATGAAGGATTGGGCGGTTGTATTTGGTTCATTTCTAAAATTGACACGAGTAGTAGTTGTGCCAATAATACCTTCTGGATAACGAGTGATTTCGGTTGGTTCTGGGTTGCCTGTATGCACATATTCAGGTGGTGTTCCAGGTTGCTCTTTATAAACGGGAATGTTGTAACTTAACGTATGACCTGAAATGGAGGAATATAAATTAGCAATTCTTCCCGTTTGTTTAATAGCCCACGCGATATCTGTTGCGTATTGATTATGCCCTGGATTAGCCGGATTCCATCTCATTTTGTAAAGAGAGTCTTGTCCATTATGAATATAATTTCGGGCAACAAATTTGGCGCCATCTATAATCGCCTTTTCAGGTGTGAACCAGCCTTGGTCGTATGCATATTTTGCCCCGCATGACTTTGCGCAGCCATCAAAAGCACCAATGCCGTACATATTATAGACCGTTTGGCCGTTATAATTAATTCCACGTGCAAGTTCTGAATGACCGTTCCCAGTCTCTAACAATGCGTGTGAGATTAGATAGATTTCATTAATAGAGTGTGTTTTGCTTGCTTCTATAAACGCTTGTCCTTGACCAGTCAAAATTCCTTTGCTAGCGAGGACGGTTTTATTTAACTCAGATGCTTGAACGCCCGCTCCTGTCGATAAGTCTAAAAATTGATAAAAATGAGAGGAGTCATTAGAGAAGTTATTTGGGTTTAAGTAATACTCAATATCCTCTGGACTGGCATTTACCCACATTTTATTTAATTGAATCTTATACCAGGTGAATCCATCGTTTCCTTGGACAGTGTTCGTTATGTTTACTTTTTCTCCTGAAGTTACTTGCCCAATAATCCAAAAGGTCGTACCTGGACCACCACGTAGGTTCCAGCGTGTGGACTGGCCATTAGTTCCTTGTTTTATCGTTCCTGTTGAACCAGATACATTTAAAGCATCTGCTCTTATGTACATATCATATTTTTTATCTGTTTGGCCTTTTAGTGCGATTTGTCTTTCTAGGGCATCCTTAAATACCGTATTAACTTCTGTTGTCGTAAATGAATGAGCACTAGCTTGTTGAACACCCGTAAAAAGAAATGTCACCATTATTAGACCAATAATGAATGCACCGATTTTTTTAGTCCACATTTGTTTTGTAGTCCCTCCTGTATAGTTCTTTTTTAATGTGAGTAAAGACTCTATTATACTATTTTATTATCTAATAATTTTACTAGAATGTTAATAGATTTGTTTGTAAAAGTTTGGTGAAATGAAAGAAAGATAGAAAAGAACTAATTCGTAGTTTTGTTTAAAAGGCAAGTGGGGAAAAGAGCCATAGATATGATTTAATATAAGACATAATGGCGATAAAAAAAACCCCCGTTCATAAAACGGAGGTTAAAAAATATAACTTTATTTTTATTGTTTATATAGAGTAACCTAATAAGCTTAGTAGCTCGTTTCGACTTCTTCTATTTCTTCTTCTTCAAATGGATTTAGGTCTTTTAGACTATGTCCGTCAATCTCTAAGTGTTGTTTTAGTCTTGTTTGTAAATCAATTAGATGTTCTTGGTCAACTTCTAAATAATAGACACCATTAATCGTGGCGTTGCTTCCTTGAATTTGATGATTTTCAATATCTTTTAATGAACCGGCATATGAATGAAGGGCCACTAAGTTAGCGAATGAAAAGTTCGTTCCTAAGTTATCACCAATGGCATCCATTAACCCATTAAAATTAGTAATGGTCGAAAAACTTGCAGCTTGTTTGATAATTCCTTCAATCACTTGTTGTTGGCGTTGGCCGCGCCCTATATCACCGAGTGGATCTTGTTTTCTCATTCGAGAGTATGCTAAAGCTTCTTTTCCATCTAGGTGCTGAGGACCTTCAGTGAATTGTAAATTAAAACTGTTTGTGCTTTTTTCATTAAAGGTAAAGTCAAATGGGACATCTACTTCAATTCCACCTAAGGCGTCGACGACATCAACGAGCCCGTCAAATCGAACATACCCATAATAGTCAATCGGAATATCTAAAAAGTTTTCAACAGTATTAATGGTCATATTAAGACCACCGCGGGAATTGGCATGATTGATTTTGTCCATAAACCCTAAACCGACCATTTCAACGCGTGAGTCACGTGGGATGCTTGTTAAGATGATGCTTTTTTCATCCTTATTAAATGTAGCAACAATCATCGCATCTGTTCGTGCTCTTGTTTCACCAGGGCGTGAGTCATCACCTAAGAGTAAGACAGAAAAATTATCTTTACTTGGATTAACAGCTTCAGTACGCATTTCTGATTTAACACCACGCTCCAACTCTGGCTCAGCGGCACCTGTTATGGTTGAGTTAATTTTCCATGCTGAGTAGAAGATTGCCCCTCCAATAACTACAAATGTAAGTAAGAATAAAGTTAAAATCGATTTGAGTATTTTACGTTTACTACGTTTTTTTCTTTGTCGTGTTCTAGACTGCTCCACTATCATACCTCGCTTTCTTTATTAAGGTATTAAACCCCTTAACAATATTATTCATCTATAAAGCTTCATGTTCTTTTAATAGTTAGATTGAATCTTCTATCAATGATCATATTCCTCTACCGATGGTTGTTGAACCAAACGGTACTTGCGGACAGACTATTCCTACTTCTTACCTATGTTAGTCCGGGATAAATGTATAAAATAGACGATATCTATCCAATTTTATCGAATAAATGAATTTTAGTAAAGCAAAAACACATAAAAGTGCGGATGTAAAGTATTGGGAGAATTTTGTAAGATTAACTAGAATAGTAGCTTGAAAGCTAATTAAAGCGTTTACATTTATTCGGACATGAGGTAAGTTAAATAGTAATTGTTTCATTTTATTTACAAAATGATGACAAGAGAAATAGATGAAAGAGTATAACGAAATTTTATTTCAGTAAAGTTTAAAAGCGTGAAAGGGGTAAAGTAAGAGGGGAGGGGCTGAATGCCAATTTCGTAGAAAAAAACTTTCTCTTTTAAAAAAATCGTAGTGATTTTAAAATTTTATTAATGATTCAATAGTGTTAATTATGAGAAAAATCAATCAGTCAGAAAATTTTACAAAGATTTTATTATTTTAATATTGAAAAATTCTGTCGATTATTTTACAATATCTTTATCCATTCTTTGAGAAAAAAACACATTCGAAAATTTTTGTAACAATTAACAGAATTTTTCATGAATGTTTTTATTTTTTAAAAGAAATATAAGTGAGTTCATATTTAAGTATTAATTTTTATTAGTCATTCTAATAAAAGAAGTCTAATAGATAGTTAGAAATGAGTGAATGCTATGACGAAAATTGATTCACTGGACACATCGATTCTTAAGTTGCTTCAGGAAAATGGTAAGAGATCCTATACGGAGATGGCCAAGATGCTTGAGGTAAGCGAAGGAACGATTCGGACAAGGGTCAATCGAATGTTAAATGATAAGATTTTTGAGTTTATCATCCATATGGATCCGAATAAAATAGGGCTTCAAGTCCAAGCAATCATTGGAATTGCAACGAAGCTTGGTTATCAAGAACAAGTTGCAAATCGTTTGAATCAATGTAAAGAAGTTCGGTTTGTTGGTGTTTTTTCCGGAAGGCATGATCTAATTTTACAAGCCTATTTCAAAAACAATGAGGCACTCGTCGATTTTGTGAATGAAGAGCTTGCACAATTAGAAGGTATAGACACAGTTGATGTCAGCATTGAACTTAAGCAATATAAGGATTCTTTCTCTTATATTGTGAATGGAGAAGAACACCATGAACATGTTGAAGAAAATAGTTAATGGAGTGAGAAAATGACGAATCAACTACTCAAAATTCAGAATTTACAAACTTCCTTCCGGATAAAAGATGATTATCATGCGGCTGTTGACGGAGTCACTTTGGAAGTGAATAAAAATGAAATCGTCGCAATTGTAGGAGAATCAGGCTGTGGAAAAAGCGCTCTCGCGTTCTCGATAATGGGATTTCATGATCCGAAACGTTCGAAAATTGAAGGGCATATTTATTACAAAGATCATGATTTAGCGAATATTTCTACGGCAAAATTAAATAAGCTTCGTGGTTCTGAAATGGGGATGATTTTCCAAGATCCACTAACGGCTTTAAATCCTTTAATGGTTGTTGGAGTTCAAATAGAAGAAACATTGATCTTACATACTAAAATGAATAAGGAACAGCGTAAAGCTAGAGTAATAGAACTGCTTGATTCTGTTGGGATTCCAAACCCACAACGGACGTTTAATCAATACCCACATGAACTTTCTGGGGGGATGCGTCAACGTGTTGTCATTGCGATTGCGATTGCCAATAATCCAGCGTTCCTTGTCGCCGATGAGCCAACAACGGCATTAGACGTAACCATTCAAGCACAGATTCTTGATTTAATGAAGGAATTAAAAGAAAAGATGGACGCAGGGGTTATCTTAATCACTCATGACCTAGGAGTCGTAGCTGAAATGGCTGACCGTGTTGCGGTTATGTATGCGGGACAAATTGTTGAATTAGCACCGGTTGAAGAGTTGTTCGCCAACCCGAAGCATCCTTATACACGTTCGTTATTACAATCTGTTCCATCCACAGATAAAAAGGATGAACGACTTCATGTCATTCAAGGGATCGTTCCACCACTACCAAGCTTGCCACGTGTAGGCTGCCGTTTTAAAGCAAGAATTCCTTGGATTCCAGAAGAAGCTCATGAGGAAAATCCAGAATTGCATGAAATTAAACCGGGACACTTTGTCCGTTGCACTTGTTATAAGACTTTCCACTTCCAAGACGAACAGAAAGGGGATAAGAATAATGGAGTTTCTTAAAGTTGATGATTTAAATGTTCACTTTCCCGTTCGTGGAGGAGTTTTAAAAAGAGTTGTTGACCATGTGAAGGCGGTTAACGGTGTATCACTTCGGTTAGAAAAAGGACAAACATACGGTTTAGTTGGAGAGTCTGGTTCCGGTAAAACAACAACTGGACGTGCAATTATTGGCTTAAACGAGATTACGTCGGGGGATGTCTTTTTTGAAGGGGATAATCTAGCTCGAAAAAAGCGTTCCGGTGCAGACCGACGTGAGATTCAAATGATTTTTCAAGATCCCTATTCTTCATTAAATCCAAAGAAACGTATTCTTGATATTGTTGCTGAACCAATTCGAAACTATGAAAAATTTTCAAAAGAACAAATTAGAGCAAGAGTGGAAGAATTGCTTGAACAAGTTGGTTTAAGTAAAGAAAGTATTTTTAAATATCCACATGAATTTTCCGGTGGTCAAAGACAAAGAATTGGGATCGCTCGTGCCATTGCTCTTAATCCGAAATTAATTATTGCTGATGAACCTGTATCGGCCTTAGACGTTTCGGTACAAGCTCAAGTCTTAAACTTTATGAAGGATATTCAAAAAGAACTGAATTTGACCTATCTATTAATTAGTCATGATTTGGGAATTATTCGTCATATGTGTGACAGAATTGGCATTATGTATAAGGGACGACTTGTTGAAGAAGGATCGGCTGAGGACATTTACACAAATCCACAGCACATTTATACTAAACGCCTCATCTCAGCGATTCCGGACATTGACCCAAAAAATCGTGAAAAACAGTCAATCTTTCGTGAAGAAGTTAAATTGGAATTTGAAAATTCTAAAGATTATTATTTCGATAAAGATGGCTTAGCTTTCGATTTAAGACAAATCTCAGACACTCATTTTGTTGCATTGCCAAAGGAGGGACAATAAAACATGTGGACTTTTACAATTAGACGAATTTTAATTATGATTCCACAGCTTTTTGTTTTAAGTGTCGTCATTTTCTTCTTGGCTAAGATGATGCCTGGGGATGCTTTAACAGGTTTGATTGACCCTAATATCGGACCAGAAGCATTAGAAAGACAACGTGAACGCTTAGGATTAAATAATCCTTGGTATGTTCAGTACTATGATTGGATAACAAAAGCTTTGCAAGGGAATTTAGGACAATCCTTCCGCTTTAAATTGCCTGTTACTGAATTAATTGAGCAAAGAATGTGGAATTCATTTTGGTTATCGGTCGTTACGTTAATTCTTACGTACCTGATTGCGATTCCATTAGGTATCATCAGCGGTCGTTATAACGATACGATTGCAGACCGTACGATTACGACTTATACATACATAGGGTTTGCCGCACCGTTATTCATTTTTGCCCTAGTAATGTTATTTGTATTCGGGTTTAAACTTCAATGGTTCCCAACAGGGGGAAGTGTAACACCAGGCTTAACACCAGGAACCTTTGATTATTTCTTAAGCAAGCTCTATCACTTGATGTTACCTGCTTTATCAATGGCCTTAATTACAACCGTATCAACGGTTCAGTATTTAAGAAGTGAGATCATTGATATTAAGCATAAAGAGTTTATTTTAACAGCTCGTTCAAAAGGGGCGTCAGAATCACGTGTCTATAACAGCCATATTTTCCGAAACTCTTTACTACCAATTGCGGCGTTTTTCGGCTATGAAATTACCGGCTTAATTGGTGGGGCAATCTTCATTGAGAACATATTTAGTTATCCTGGAATGGGTGAACTCTTTATTTCATCTATTATGCAACGGGATACGAGTGTTGTTGCAGCACTTGTGCTATTGTTTGGAATTGCTTCGATTCTAGGAGCATTACTTTCAGACATCATACTAAGTATTGTTGACCCAAGAATTCGGATTAAATAACGTGGAGGTGAAAAGACATGGCTGATTTACGACAAATTGACAACCAACAACCATTAAGAAGTCCGTCCGGTTTAAATGTAATCTGGCGAGAAATCGTTCGCGACAAAATGGCTCTGTTCTCTCTTATATTAATGATAGTCATTTGTGTTTTTGTATATGGACTCTCTTTCTTTTTAGATTTGAAAACGATTGTTACAGTGGACCCATTTGCGATCCATCAACCACCATCGTCCGATTTTTGGTTAGGAACCGATTACGGTGGTCGTGATGTATTTGGTCAATTAATTATAGGGACGCGTAACTCTTTAACAATAGGAATACTCGTAACGTTACTAAGTGGGTTTATCGGTATAACATTAGGGGTTGTTTCCGGTTATTTCGGTGGCATGATTGATAACGTATTAATGCGTATTTTAGATTTCTTTATGATTTTACCGACGTTAATGATTATTATCGTATTCGTTGTTATCGTTCCTAGATATTCGGTTTGGAGCTTTGCGGTCATTATGGCGATTTTCTTATGGATGGGGATCGCGAGGCTGATACGTTCAAAAGCTCTGCAGGAAAAGGAGCTTGATTATGTTAATGCTTCAAAGACACTTGGAAGCTCACATTTTAAAATTATTTTTACACAAGTCCTGCCAAATATTAGTTCGTTAATCATTGTTACGATGACTTTAAGTTTGGCAGCCAATATTGGGATTGAATCTGGCTTATCCTTCTTAGGATTTGGTTTTCCAGAGAGTACTCCTAGTTTAGGTACTTTAATTAGTTATGCAAGGAACCCGCAAACGTTAGAGTTTCGCTGGTGGATTTGGTTACCCGCATCGTTATTGATTTTAATAATGATGTTGAGTATAAATAACGTCGGTCAAGCGTTAAAACGTGCGACAGACGCTAAACAAAGAAGAGGTTAAAAAAGGGAGGAATTAGAATGAATAACAAGTTACGTTTGTTATTACTAGTATTACTAGCAAGTTTTGTTGTCTTTATGGCAGCTTGTAGTAATGACGGTGCATCAACGGATCCAGAAGAAACACCTTCAGACGATCCAGAAACAGAAGAAGAAGCTCCGGAAGAAGAAGAAGAAGAAACAGATGGCCTTTACTCTATCGATGATTTCGATCATATTAAAGACGATGGAACAACAATTGATGGAGGAGAGCTAGTGTTTGGTTTAGCTTCTGATACTCCTTTTGAAGGTACATTAAACTGGAACTTCTATTCTGGTAACCCAGATTCACAAGTACTTTTATGGTTTGATGAGCCGTTATTAACTTGGGATGAAAACTATGTTTACACTCAAGACGGTGCAGCAACATATGAAATTGATGAAGATGACAACCGTATTTGGACTTTAACAATTCGTGATAATGTTAACTGGCATGATGGTACTCCTGTAACTGCAGAAGACTGGGAATTTGCTCATTATGTAATTGCTGACCCAGAGTATGATGGTGTTCGTTTTAATGCATCATTACAAAATATTGAAGGAATCGTTGAATACCATAACGGAGAAGCAGATACGATTTCTGGTATTGAAGTATTAGATGAAAAAACAATTCGTATTACGTACAAACAAGCGACACCTTCTTTAATTACAGGTGGAGTGTGGACATATCCATTAGCAAAACATATTTATGGTGATATTCCGGTTGAAGAGATGTCATCACATGCAGCAACTCGTCAGAACCCAGTCGGTTTTGGTCCATATGTTGTAGATTCAATCGTTCCTGGTGAGTCTGTATCGTTCTCTAAATTCGAAGACTACTGGAGAGGTGAGCCTGCTCTAGATAAAGTAACATTACGTGTTATTAATCCTTCAGTTGTTGTCGAGGAATTAAGAAATGGCGGAGTAGATATGGTAAGTTCTTTCCCTGTTACACAATTCCCTGACAATGCTGATATGTCGAATGTAACTTGGTTAGGTAATATTGATCGTGCATACACTTATATCGGTTTCAAGTTAGGTCATTGGGATGAAGAAAATAATGTGAATGTATATGATCCAGAAAACTCTAAAATGGGTAACAAAAATTTACGTCAAGCAATGTGGCACGCGGTTGATAATGACACAGTTGGTGAGCGTTTCTATCACGGTTTAAGATGGTCTGGTACGACGTTAATTCCACCATCACACCCAGAATTCCATGATGAAACGAACCCAGGTCGTTCTTTTGACCCTGATAGAGCTAATGAGCTTCTTGATGAAGCTGGTTATGTTGATGTTGACGGAGATGGTTTCCGTGAAGATCCAGAGGGCAACGAGTTAGTCATTAACTTTGCTTCTATGAGTGGAGATGAAATTGCTGAGCCATTAGCAAACTACTACATTCAAGCTTGGGCAGCAGTTGGATTAAATGTAGAACTTTTAGATGGTCGTTTACATGAGTTTAACTCATTCTACGATCGTGTAGAAGCAGATGATGCAGATATTGATATTTACCAAGCGGCTTGGGGTGTCGGTATTGACGTTAACCCAAGTGGATTATATGGTGTTGAAGCATCGTATAACTACTCTCGTTATGTAAGTGATGAAAACAATGCGTTAATCGCTGATGGTATTTCTGAAGAAGCATTTGATGTTGACTACCGTGTTGATGTTTACAACGAATGGCAAGAATATATGGTTGAAGAAGTTCCTGTATTCCCAACTCTTTACCGTGCCGCTTTAGTACCGGTTAATAACCGTGTAACTGGCTATGCAGTTGGTGATGGAACTGGCTATTACAGATACCAAGTTGGTGTAACTGAAGAAGTTGCTGAATCAGCTAATTAATCTCTTAGCTACTTAGTATTTCTGACGTTAGATCAAAAAGGAAAAGTCACTGAGAGCACTATGCTCTTAGTGACTTTTTTGGTGCGGATGGGAGATTAAGAGGTTAGAAGGAGAAGGAAGCGAATGCCGACAGGGTATCAGGTTTCAGGCTTGAAGGAGGGAAGTCGTCATAAGCAAGGGCAAGAAGATTGTAGTTGGGTTCAGACTTAAGCACACATAGACCTCAACCTATGTAAATAAATGGATTTTCTCCATAATAAAAACCTCATTCAAACGCCATAAACGTTTAAACAAGGTATCCCTTAAAAATATACACCTTCTATTATGCTCTCTTATATAATAGAAGAAACTAGTTTTTCTGCTCAGATAGATAGATTTGACAAGTCGTTAGGAATCGATTAGTGATTCTAAATAAACCGGCTCTCCTAATTTCACCTCTATTTGTCCATTAGTCAGCTCTTCCATCCATTTTTTAAAAGGTTCGAGATTGGAGTTTTTGACATAGACTTGAACGGTGACATCTTCTAAATAGGAGATTTCTTTTAGTTCGTATGTTGATTGTCTTAATTCATTTTCGACTTTTCCTAACCAATGGTAATCCATGGAACAATAAGCGACTTGCATGAGACTTCGTTTGACAATTCCGACATCATTTAAGCCCTCGCTCACAGAACTTCCGTAAGCCCGAATGAGTCCACCTGCACCTAATTTAATTCCCCCAAAGTATCTAGTGACGACAACGACGGTATCTTTTAGTTGCCGCTTTTTTAGAACTTCTAGCATGGGAACTCCGGCTGTCCCACTCGGTTCGCCATCGTCATTTGCTTTTTGAATCAGATCGTTTTCACCAATTAAATACGCCGAACAGTTATGTGTTGCGTTCCAATGTTTCTTTTTAATTTTTTCAATAAATGTTTGTGCTTCGTCATCACTTGTCACTCTTTCGAAATGGGAAATAAATCGTGATTTTTGGATCACTAGTTCATGTTCACCATAACCTTTGACCGTTTTGTATTCTTCTAACATTAAAAAATCACCTGCTTTTTTCATAGTTTTACAAGAATCCGAAATCAAGATGTAACAAATGTTTGTTAGGATAGGCTTGTCGGAAACATGTTTACAGATTAAAGCGTTAGAACATTTTTTGCTTCAATGGTTAGCGAGAAATAATTGATTCAGAAACATTTGTTGAATGAAAATGAAAAAAGGGTTAGCACTATGTCCCTAATAGTATACCAAATTGTAAGGTTGGTACAATTTATAGGCACTCAAATTACTTGGATATAAATAAGGTGTGTTAACGTGTACGAGCGTAAGGGTGATATTTCGATTTCAACGGATTTTAAAATTGAAAGTAATCATCATATTAGCATATTTATATCGAATTATGTTTGAATCTAGATAGGATTTTCTTATTTTTTGTTGTAATATAAGGATAGCGGAAAGTCTTAAATGAGGCAATTGGTTACACTTCTAAGGGCATTCATCCGTGACCTTTGATTGGTTTTCGTATAGAAAAGTGGGTGAAAAGGCTTGAGTGGACAAACAGTACTTGAAGATATTATAGAAAAGACGATACATACTGTAGGGCAAAGTCGTGAGCAAATTTTCGAAATTAGCGAGAAGTCGAGGCAAGAGTATGTATCCTTACAAAAGGAACTATTAGAAATTCGGCTGAAGGTAACACGTGTCATTGAAAATACGGACAAAACAGAACTATATGCAAGATATGCTCGTAATCGTTTAGCTGAAGTTAGTAAAAATTTTGAACAGTATAGCACAAAAGAAGTACAAGCGGTTTATGAACAGGCGAATAATTATCAAGTAGAATTAGCTGTTTTAAGGCACGAGGAACTTCAATTAAGAGATCGGCGAGATACGATTGAACGTCGTATTGTTGATCTTGGTGATACTGTAGAAAGAGCAGAACAATTGGCTGGACAAATGTCAGTTGTTTATAATTTCTTAGCGCAGGATTTAAAAAATGTCGGTGAGGTCATTCAGAGTGCAAAGGAAAAACAAGCATTCGGTCTGAAAATCATTGAAGCACAAGAAGCGGAAAGAAAAAGACTTTCACGGGAAATACACGATGGACCAGCTCAAATGATGGCGAACGTTATGCTCCGTTCAGAGTTGATTGAACGTATTCATAAAGAAGAGGGAATTGATGAGGCTTTAAAGGAGATTCGCTCTTTAAAAGAAATGGTTCGTTCTTCTTTGGCAGAAGTAAGAAGGATTATTTATGACTTGCGACCAATGGCTCTCGATGATTTAGGTTTAATGCCAACATTATCGAAGTATCTGAAGAATTTCGAGGAACATCATCAAGTCATTGTATCCTTTGCAGCACTAGGGAAAGAACAAAGGCTATCACAAGAGTTTGAGGTAGCCATGTTCCGTTTGGTGCAAGAAGGTGTACAAAATGCTTGTAAACATGCCGAGCCGACACAAATTCAAGTGAAAATAGAATTCCATAAAACGAAGGTGATATTAGTCATTAAGGATAATGGCAAAGGTTTTGATCCTTCAACCGTTAAAGAGGGTTCTTTTGGACTCATGGGAATGAAAGAAAGAGTTAATATGCTAAAAGGGGATTTAAATATTCAATCGCATCTTAACGTGGGGACAACTTTACTTATCCAAATTCCTTTGATGACAGATGAAAGTTAATTGAAGATGCATTCTAGTGTGGGGAAAAAGACTACAGTGATCGCACTATATCAAAGAAGTGAATTCAGCAACGAAAACATTTAATTAAAATTAACAGCTACACGGAGAGGTGACTGAATATGACTGAAACCGAAAAAAAGAACATTCGTATCGTATTAATCGATGACCATCAACTATTTCGAGAAGGTGTCAAACGTATTTTAGCAATGGAACATGATTTTGAAATAGTTGCTGATGGTGAAGACGGCTCTCAAGCGTTGGATCTTGTCGAAAAGTATCAACCAGACGTCATTTTAATGGATATTAATATGCCGAATGTAAACGGAGTCGAAGCCACAAAATCATTAATCGAACGCTACCCAAATATTAAAGTCTTAATTTTATCGATTCATGACGATGAGTCTTATGTCACTCATGTATTAAAAACAGGTGCTGCTGGTTATTTATTAAAAGAAATGGACGCGGATGCATTGATTGAAGCGGTCAAAGTAGTCGCTTCAGGTGGTGCTTATATTCACCCGAAAGTGACACATAACTTAATTAAGGAATACCGTCGTTTAGCAACAGAAGACGACGAGCACGAAGAGTCAATCGGCTACCGCGAAGTCGAATACCGTAAGCCATTGCATATTTTAACACGTCGTGAGTGTGAGGTTCTGCAATTAATGACAGACGGTCAAAGCAACCGTGCCATCGGTGAAACGTTATTCATTAGCGAAAAAACCGTCAAAAACCACGTAAGTAACATTCTTCAAAAAATGAGCGTAAACGATCGTACCCAAGCAGTTGTTGAAGCCATTAAGAGTGGATATGTAGTTGTTAGATAAATGATGTGAATTTATGATTGGGGAATGGAACCCTCCACCAGCCGAGATGCAGGTGGAGGTTTTTTGCGTTCTTTTGCTGGGATTAGGGTGTGAAAAGAGGAGGATAAGTAATGAAAATTTGTGCTGTAGAGGATTCGAGCGAGAAGTAAGAGCCTGTGACTTGTCGAAAAAGGGGAGTGAAGGAGGTCAATGAAGTCGGAAGCTGGTGAATCAGAGCCGCAAAGGGAATCAAAGGAGTTCAATGAAGCCGGAAGCTGGTGAATCAGAGCCGCAAAGGGAATCAAAGGGCGTCAGTGAAGCCGGAAGCTGGTGAATCAGAGCCGCAAAGGGAATCAAAGGAGGTCAATGAAGTCGGAAGGTGGTGAATCAGAGCCGCAAAGGGAATCAAAGGGCGTCAGTGAAGCCGGAAGCTGGTGAATCAGAGCCGCAAAGGGAATCAAAGAGCCGCAATGAAGCCGGAAGCCATTGAATAAAAGCGGCAAAGGGAATCAAAGGAGGTCAATGAAGTCGGAAGCTATTGAATAAAAGCCGCAAAGGGAATCAAAGAGCCGCAATGAAGCCGGAAGCCATCGAATAAAAGCCGCAAAGGGAATCAAAGGGAGCCAATGAAGCCGGAAGCCATTGAATAAAAGCGGCAAAGGGAATCAAAGGAGGTCAATGAAGTCGGAAGCTATTGAATAAAAGCCGCAAAGGGAATCAAAGGGAGCCAATGAAGCCGGAAGCTGGTGAATCAGAGCCGCAAAGGGAATCAAAGTCAGTCAATGAAGCCGAAAGCCATCCAATAAAAGCCGCAAAGGGAATCAAAGAGCCGCAATGAAGCCGGAAGCCATTGAATAAAAGCCGCAAAGGGAATCAAAGAGCCGCAATGAAGCCGGAAGCTATTGAATAAAAGCCGCAAAGGGAATCAAAGAGCCGCAATGAAGCCGGAAGCTATTGAATAAAAGCCGCAAAGGGAATCAAAGCCAGTCAATGAAGCCGGAAGCTATTGGATAAAAGCCGCAAAGGGAATCAAAGGGAGTCAATGAAGTCGGAAGGTGGTGAATCAGAGCCGCAAAGGGAATCAAAGCCGGTCAAAGAAGTCGGAAGCTATTGAATAAAAGCCGCAAAGGGAATCAAAGGGAGTCAAAGAAGCCGGAAGCCATTGAATAAAAGCCGCAAAGGGAATCAAAGGGAGTCAATGAAGCCGGAAGCCATTGAATAAAAGCGGCAAAGGGAATCAAAGAGCCGCAATGAAGCCGGAAGCCATTGAATCAGAGCCGCAAAGGGAATCAAAGGGAGTCAATGAAGCCGGAAGCCATTGAATCAAAGCCGCAAAGGGAATCAAAGTCAGTCAATGAAGCCGGAAGCTATTGAATAAAAGCCGCAAAGGGAATCAAAGCCAGTCAATGAAGTCGGAAGCTGGAATTAGGGTACGAATAACTCAGAATAAGTAATGAAAAATTCAGTTAGTTAAAATTAAAGTACAAATAAAAAAGACCCTCAAATAGAGAGGCTATTTAATAATAGGAACACTCTTTGAGGGTGAATGAAAATGGAATAATCGTCATTTATTTATAGTTGGCATTTATAAAATAGAGTTTGAAAGTTTATATATAATAAGCTCCTTTAGTTTGTCCAATTCGTTTGTAGTTGTTTGTTAAAATTCTACCAATACTTCTTTTATTAATAGTAGGGATACCGCACCAATCATATATTTTATTTGTAGTTATAAAGGAATTAGGAAACAGAATTTGATAGTCCTGTATGCTTCTTGTGATTGATTGGTGGAGCTTCTCGGTTTTGAAACAATTTCTACATTTGGTGGTTCGACCGAGAGGGGAAAGGTTAAAGGAAAAGCAATACTTGCAATAAAGGCCACTTTTGTATTCTCTTTCTTTAAAAGAGGGCTGTTTAAAAAAGGGAGACTCTGAAAGTTGAGAGGAAATCAACTGACTTGCTATATTTTTATGTGACTGATTGATAGAGCCAGTTTGTTGGGTAAGTTTTTCGAGAAATCGGTTGAGTTGGTTGGGGAATACAAAAGTAGGTGATTTCGGTCGTGGTAAAAATAAATAAAAATTAGGGTTAATGAAAATAATAAAAGAGGTAATTTGCGGATGTTGGATTTTGTGAAGTTGAAACCATTGTCTTAATAAGGACTCATTTCTTTCCAGTTGATTAAGAGGGTTTTTAATCTCGGAGCTATTGAGTGAATAAAAACGGTGATCTTTGTATTCATAGTCACCTTCGTAATTTTTAACTTCAAAAAGAAAAAGGTATGTGGATGAAATGATAAGAGAGTCAATTTGAAAAGGGGAATCATCTTTTTGTAACCAAAGGTCATGAATTTGAATCCAATCTTTAGGGAGCTGAACGGCCCAGTGATCAAAAGCTTGTTCCCCGGAAAACACCTTTTCTAATTTAAATAAACGCCTACGATCTTTTGAACTAAAAGATTTTAGCCTCAAGCTGAGCACTCTTTGGAGCAGTAACTCAGAAGGCTCCTTTCGTTGTTTAAGAATCATTTATTAAATGGCACCTCCAAACAGTAATAATAATTTAATTATACGAAGTTTTAGTAGGTGAGGGGTTATTTATGTTGGAAAATATCACATGAATTTTAGTTTGTGGAGAATTGGTAATGAAATGTTTGGATTGCGGAGATTAGGGTGCGAAAAGCCGCTGATAAGTAATGAAAAAGCCAGCCACCCGAAATTAGGGTACGAAAAACCAAAGATAAGTAATAAAGTATCCAACCAGTCCAAATTAAGGTGTGAAAAACCCGAAATAGCTAATGAAACCAACGATGTGCGGCACTTAGTGTATGGCTCTTCAAAAAAATAAAAGAACTCTTGAAAGTAGTCGTGATTCAAGGTACATTTAGATGAGATAGATTTACAGCTTTCGGAAACGGGAAGAGAAAACAGTAAGAAAATATGAGAGAAAAAGTGAGGACTATAAAGATGAGAAAAGTAGCGATAGTGACAGATAGTACAGCTTATCTTCCAAAAGATCTACGAGATCAGCTCGGTATTCACATGGTTCCACTTAATGTTGTGTTTGGACAAGAGTCTTTTCAAGAGGAATTAGACATTACAACAGAAGAATTTTATTCTAAGATGGAACAAATTAAGGAATTACCAACTACTTCACAACCTGCGATTGGGCAATTTGTTGAGTTATTTGAAGAGCTTGCGAAAGAAGGATATGAGCAAGTGGTTTCGATTCATTTATCTAGCAAAATTAGTGGAACTTATCAATCGGCTGTTGCTGCTGGTGATATGGTCGAATCGATTGAGGTCATTGGTTTTGATTCGGCGATTAGTTGTTCACCGCAGGCGCGCGTTGTATTAGAAGCGGTTCGTTTAGCGGACGAGGGTAAAAATGCGGAAGAAATTATCGAGCATTTAAATAAAGTAAGAGAAACGATTCGTGCTTATTTCGTGGTTGATGATTTGAATCACTTACATCGTGGCGGTCGTTTGAATACAGCTCAGTTGTTTGTCGGTAACCTTTTAAAAATTAAGCCAATCCTTCATTTTGTTGATGGGAAGATTGTTCCTTTTGAAAAGGTGAGAACAGAGAAAAAAGCATTCGCGAAAATTAAAACGATGCTTGAGCAGGAAGTGTCTGAAGGTGGGCAATTCCAGGTGACGATCATTCATGCTAATTGTGAAGAAGAAGCCACAAAATTATTGGAAGACTTCAAGGTGAGTTTCCCAACAGTTGATTTTGAATTAAGTTATTTTGGACCCGTTATCGGTACACATTTAGGGCAAGGAAGTATCGGCGTTACTTGGTCACAAACAGTGAACTAATTAATATTATTTAAACTTTATTATTCTAAGAAGACTGTATGCACCCAGAAACCGGACATGCAGTCTTTTCCTATTTACCTTCCTCCTGTATCAAAAATCCCCTGATTGAGGTGAATCAATGAAAGTTCTTCCACCATCGGACTCTCCAAAAAAAGATAAAGTACAAAGTTTGTATGTCGATAACGTCAATGAGCATGAACACCCTCCTAATTCTGACACCGTTCTACCCTCAATTTCCACGTTAGACACTGAACCGATATTAACATCACTATCAACCTCTAAAAGTGATCCCTACCTCTATGGAAAACTGTTATTAAAACGAGAACTCCCCCTTTCTGAAAAAAACCTTCACCTTTTAATTGAGCAAAAGAACATCGAAGCCATTCCTGCCATGATTAAAAAGGGAGGTACAGTGGTATGCGTGCGTTGCAATAATCAAAAGAAAAGTGAATTTGGTCAGCATCCTTGTGCACTGTGTGGGCAGTTGTGTTTGTATTGTCGTCATTGTCTTTCTTTAGGGAAGGTGCAAAGTTGTCAGAAGCTGTACCGCTGGATTGGAGCGATCCCGCAGCAACAACAGAAGCCAGGCACTCTAAAATGGGAAGGACGTTTATCATTAGGGCAAGAAAGGGCATCGGAAGCGATTTGTGAGTGGATTCGACACCAGAAGCGAGGTCTTACTTGGGCTGTTTGTGGGGCAGGGAAAACTGAAATTGTCTTTAAAGGGTTGGAATTGGTCTTCGAAAAAGGGGGACGAGCGTTGCTGGCGACACCGAGGACGGATGTAGTCAAGGAGCTTGTGCCGAGGTTCAAAAGTGCTTTTCCTTCGCTAAAAATCGCGGCGCTATATGGTGGGAGTGAGGACCAGGATGAGTATGCTGAGTTTGTGATTGCAACGACCCATCAAATTTTGCGTTATGAGCGGTCTTTTGATTTTATTATTGTCGATGAAGTTGATGCATTTCCGTATTCTTATGATAAGAGTTTGCAGTTTGCCGTTCGGCGTGCACGTAAAGAGAACTCCCCGCTCGTTTATTTAAGTGCCACTCCTAGTCGAGAGCTATTGAGGCAAAAATCACTCGAAATCACCAAAATCCCGAAACGATTTCATGGTTATCCTTTACCCGTTCCAACGATGGTTTGGGGAGGAGATTGGCAAAAGAAGATGAAAAAAGGTAAATTGCCAACTCCACTTAAAAAATGGTTAAAGGGCCATCAACATCAACCGATTCTTTTGTTTGTCCCAACCATCTTTGCTCTTGAGAAAGTCTCGGCGATTTTGACAAAACAAGGATTAGTACACGGGGCGGTTCATGCGAGTGCGAAAACGCGGCACCAGGCCGTCAAAGCGTTTCGTTTAGGAGAGATTCCATTGCTTGTGACGACGACTATTTTAGAACGGGGCGTGACGATTTCGAATGTCGCGGTCGCGGTATTAGGGGCGGAAAAAGGTGTTTTTGATGAAGCAGCTCTTGTACAAATCGCGGGTAGAGTAGGACGTAATCCAAATTTCCCGAGTGGTGATGTTTGTTTTTTTCATTATGGGAAGTCGTTAGCGATGAAACGGGCGATCCAACAAATCAAAAGTATGAATCAGGAAGGTGGGGCATTATGAGCGAATGTTTATTTTGTCGAAATGCTTATAAAGACGTCCCAAGTTGGTTTTCGGTCCTTCTGAACAAAAAAAGAGAACCGGTTTGTGAGCGGTGTTTATCACAGTTAAAATGGGTGGAAGGGATTCGTTGTCAAATCTGTTCACGGCAATTAATGGAGACGAACCGCTTTAGTAATGTTTGTTTTGATTGTTACCGCTGGGAACAGCAGTCGGCAACAAGGCTTTTATTAAAGGAAAATCACTCTCTCTACCATTATAATGGATTTATGAAAGAGCTTTTGGCGACGTATAAATATCGAGGAGATGCGGCTCTTGCCACGTTTTTTGCTCCAAAATTACTCACCCTTTATGAAAAAAAGTTTCGAGGATTTCAAGTGATGCCAATTCCTTTAAGTCAGGAACGATTGCTAGAGCGAACCTTTAATCAAACGGAATTACTGCTTCAGGATTGGCCACAAGACTGTATTTGTCTTCATTTGAAGAGGAAAAACCGTGAGAAACAAAGCAAAAAATCACGTCAAAACCGGATTCGTTCGTTTTTGGATAACCCATTTTATTTGGATACCAACATCTTCTTAGACGAAAAGCTAAACAAAATTGTCCTAGTGGACGATATTTATACTACGGGGACAACATTAAGACAAGCTGCTAAGACATTAAAACAAGCAGGAGTCGAACAAGTTGTTTCGCTAACGATTGCTAGATAAGGTAAACAATGGATTCGATGAAAGCCGAGCCGTTGACTAAATAAAAACTAAGAGATACATCCGTTTGAGAGGGGTAGGGAAGATGAGAGATCTGACCAATTGTCCGAAATGTGGGACCTTGTTTGTAAAGGCACTGCGGCCAATTTGTAATCCTTGCTTTAAAGTGCAGGAAGAGTGCTTTATGAAAGTGAAAACATATATGAACAAAAAAGAAAATCGAATGGCAACCGTACAAGAGGTGCATGAGTATACGAGTGTTTCTTATGAAATGATACATCAGTTTATTCGTGAAGGTCGATTGGTGACGACACAGTTTCCAAACCTAGGTTATCCATGTGAATCATGTGGCGACTCCATTAATGAAGGAAGAATTTGTAGCGATTGTCGGAGTCAAATCACAAAGGGACTTGATCAAATCGAGCGTGAAGAGCAATTAAAGCAAAAGTTAAAAGAAGAGGAAAAAAGTGCTTATCAGACCTATCGTTCAATGGAAATTGAGCGCGATTAAATCATAAAGATTAACGATAATTATCCGATAAAAGAAATAAGAGAATGTGTAGGTAGAAAGAAGGTGTTCAGTTTGGAAATTAATCCATATCGTCGTGTCGGAAATCATATGTATCAAAAACAAGCAGAGAAAATGGAGGCACTTCCAAAAAAGGCGTTGAAACGTGACCAATTACAAATCTCCACAGAGGCTTTGAAATTGCAGCAAACAAACCCTCTCGTTACGGAACGTCAAGTGCGTGTCAATGAACTTAAAAAACAAGTAGAGAGTGGCGAATATAAAGTCAATCCAGAAAAAGTCGCTCAAGCTTTTTATGATTATTGGAATGATAAATTCTAAAAGAGGGATCAAATCATGATAGAGAAAATCAAACAAGCATTAAGCCAACTCGTTGAGGTGCAGCAACAGTTGCTAGAGATGGCTGTGAATAAAACGGAATTAATTAAAGAGAATCGAATAAAAGGTTTGGAGTTATTAGTGAGAGAAGAGGCAAAAGCGATTCAGAAACTTAGAGTGACGGAAATGGTCAGGGTTAAAGAAGTGAAGAACTTTTTTGAAACAAGAAACAAACCATTTCTTGAACCGACGATGACGGATTTAATTGAAGAAGTGGAGCCAAAAGAGCGAGGGGAACTTCTGCACTTGCAACAGCTACTTCTTGATCAAATCTTAGAATTAAAAAAGGTGAACGATCATAATGAGGAGCTGATTCAAGAGTCGATGAAGTTTGTCCATTTGTCGCTTGATGTTCTCTCACCTCAGTTGTCTGACATGCAGTATCAACGAAAACCACAAAATGGAAATGGATACGAAAATGGGGAGCATTCCCTTTTTGATTCAAGAGCGTAAAAGCGAAGGAGCGGGTAGCGATGCTATCGACATTTACAGGATTAGAAACGGCTCGTCGTGCATTAATGACGCAGCAGCAAGCCCTTTATACGTTAGGACACAATGTCGCGAATGCGAATACGCCCGGATATTCGAGGCAGCGTGTTAATTTTCAATCAACAGAAGCTTATCCTTCTGCCGGTATGAATAGCCCGGCCATCCCTGGTTCGATGGGAACAGGGGTTAAAGCAGGCTCGATTCAAAGGGTAAGAGATCAGTTTTTAGACGTCCAATTTCGTAATGAAAGCAATAAGACAGGTTATTGGAACTCGCGTTATTTAGCGTTTGAAAAGATGGAGTCGGTTTTAAATGAGCCGTCAACAGATGGATTGTCAGCACAAATCGAATCTTTGTGGTCTGCCTTTCAAGATTTAGTAATGAACCCTGCTGAATCGGGAGAACGCTCGGTTATTAGGGAAACGGCCAAAGCATTAACGGAGACGTTTAATTATTTATCTGATTCGCTTACACAAATTCAAAGCGATTATCAAAATGAGCTAGAAGTAAATACAAAAGATTTAAATTCTCTATTATCGCAATTAAACAATATCAATAAACAAATCCGTGATGTTGAGCCACATGGATATGTTACGAATGATTTATATGATGAACAAGACCGTTTATTAGATGAAATCTCTGGTTATATTAATATTTCAACAGAACGAGTGGAAAGTAAAGGTCAACCGAACCCGGCAGCAGAAGGGGCAGTGACTCTTTATTTTGTCGATGCGAATGGAACAAAACATCAGCTCGTGAATGGCACAAATCAGAATGACCTTCAGCAGTTAGAAATCGAGAGTGATGAGGATGGCCATTTTATTTCGATGAATTTTGGCACGCAATCTATTTCATTTGACGACATGTCTAATGGGTCATTAAAAGGAATTATCGAGGCACTAGGCTATGTGACGGACAGCGGAGAGTTAAAAGGGACGTATCCAGACATGCTTGCTGAGCTAGATGAAATGGCTTGGGTATTTGCGGAGAGAATTAACCAAATTCATCAAATTGGTTTCACTTTGCCAGATATTAATGGGGAAGTACATCAAGGTGGATTATTTTTCGACTTTAAACCTGGTGATCCTAATGAAACCGATCCGAAAAAAGGAGCCGCTTCGAGGTTAATTGTAGCTGAAAACCTTAATGATAGTATTGATCATATTGCAGCGGCTGGTGTCAATAAGGAAGCTTTAGTTGATAAAGATGAATATGAACAGCTGTATAAACAAGCATTAGAAACTGGTAATTTTGAAGAGCTTATTCAGTTTTTAGGAAATGAGGAGAACTTTAAAGCGGGCGTACCTAAAGCGTATCCTGGTGATGCTTCTAATGCAGCCTTGTTAGCTGATGCGAAAAATATGAAGCTTACTTTTGACTCGAAAATCGCGACGATTGGTGGTTTTTATCAAAGTTTGATAGGGGAAATGGCGGTTGATACAAAAGAAGCTGGGCGAATGCTCGCGAACTCAGCCAACCTTCTCTCAAGTGTTGACTACAACCGTCAATCTGTTAGTAACGTTTCTTTGGATGAAGAGTTAACGTTAATGATCCAATATCAGCATGCCTATAGTGCTGCGGCACGAAATATTACAATGGTTGATGAGATGCTAGATACAATTATTAATAGAATGGGCCTTGTCGGTAGATAGGAGGAACAATAAATGCGTGTAACACCAACGATGATTTCACATAATACACTTCGTCATATTAATCAAAGTTATCAGAAACTTGGGATGTTATCTGATCAAATGGCGACTCAGAAAAAAATTACCCGTGCTTCGCAAGACCCTGTGATTGCGATGAAAGGAATGCTCTATCGTTCACAAGTCGCTGAAGTGACCCAATTTAAACGGAATTTAAGCGAAGTGTATCATTGGATGGATACAGCTGATTCAGCACTCGATGAAGCGACCGAAACGTTAAAAAGAATTCGTGACTTAGCGACTCAAGCATCCAATGATTCCTATGATGCGAGTGAGCGAGCGAATATCGCTAAGGAAATTGAGCAGTTGCGTCTCCATTTAGAGTCGATTGCCAATACAAAATCAGGTACTAAGTATATTTTTAATGGGACAGATACAATGTCTCCACCTGTCATTAATTCAGATAATATGAACTTGCCAATCTCTTCATTATTTGAGGGGGAGACAAATCTCGAAGGTTTTCAATTGATTCATGGTGGCCGAACCTTTGAAGTAGTAGGGGAAGATGAAGAGTCTGGTCAATTAATCTTTCAAGACGTGAAGCAAATTGGAAACCCGGCTTATGGCGAGGAAGGTTTTGAAGAAAGAGCTTTTCAGTTAAAAGTGGCGGAAGACGGAGAAATCACGTTTTCACAGCCGAATCGTGAAACAGGTGAAGCGGCAACGAGTAAAGTTCGTACCAATGATTTAGTCATTACGAGCAAGGACGCTGTTTCAGCCAATTCACAGCCGGTTGAAATTGAGCTTTTAAATGGTGTGAAAGTCCAAGTGAATATTAATCCAAATGATGTGTTCAGTAACCAATTATTTGGCGATATTATTCGTCTTGAGCAAGCACTAGAAGATGGCTCTTTAACGGGTGAAGAACTGACTGGCTATATTGATGAATTTTTTGCCCATATCGACCATTTTGTTTCTCAACGAGCAGAGCTTGGGGCAAGAACAAATCGTGTCGAAATGATTGAGAACCGAATTCTCGATCAAGAAATTAGTGCGAAAAAAATGATGTCTGATAACGAAGATGTGGATATGGAAGAAGTTATTATGAATCTAGTCATCCAAGAAAATATTCATAACGCTGCCTTAGCAGCAGGTGCGAGAATTATGCAACCATCTTTATTAGACTTTTTAAGATAAGATTGATATGTAAGCTTTTTTGAATACGTACAGAGGGGAAGTTTTGATGATGCATATGCCGAGTATAAGTATTAACCAAGTCCATGCTCAAATCGCAATCCGAAAAAACGAACCCCCTGTGCAAATCAAGCAACGCCAAGCGGACATGCATATTGACCAAAAAATCAATGAAATCATTCAAATCCATACAACCCCTAGTCGTCTTCACATCGACCAAACGGAAGCATTTGCCGATGCTAATCTTAAAGACCCTTTAAGGTTTTCTTCTGAATTTCATGGGAAAATGATCAGTTCGGTTTATTCTTATATTGCGAAAAAAGTAGGGGAAGGTAAGCAGTTAGCTGCGATTCACACAGGCCAAAATGCGATCGCTAATATTGCGAGACAAACAACCACGTCTACTGCTCCAAGTAGCCAAATAGCTTATATGCCAAAAAGTTTAGACCGCGTGAGGTTTTCCTATCAACCTAGTACCGTTCATTATGACGTGCCAAATGGACATATTGATATTCATGTGCAAAAAAACGATCCGATTATTAAATTTTCGAAATGGCAGTCAGATGTTTATTTAAAGCAGAAGAATCAGATCTCATTTGATGTGGTCGGTGGACATGTTGATCGGGGGATATAGAGTAGGAGCAATGTATTACTCCAGATCCTTCGACAATAAATGCCTTACTTTATAAATCAATTTAGCTCAACCTACAAAAACTACCAGCCTCCTACTCGTCCTTTCTCTAAATAGAGACTATTTGCTTTACCATCCAGTTTTCCTCTCATTCTTTTACATAGTCACTCCAATCTTTTTACATTTTCCCAAATTTAGGTCCATACTGATTAAAAGAGGATATGCTACAATGATTTTATTCAAATGAAACGAACCAGTGATCAAGATATTATATAAGGATGTGTTGTCATGTACATACGAACAAAATATAGCGGAGAAGTCAAAGTCGATTCTAATCAGCTGTTCCATTTTGACAAGGGGATTCCGGCTTTTGAAGAGGAAAAAAAATTTGCTCTCATTCCATTAGAAGAAGGAACGCCATTTTTTGTCTTACAATCTACGAAAACGGCTGAGATTGCCTTCATATGTGTAGATCCTTTTCCATATGTCCATGACTATAAGGTGAAATTACCAGATTCGCTCGTTGATTCATTAAAAATAGAAAAAGAAGAGGATGTCGTGATTTTTGTCTTTTTGACGATTCAAGAGCCTTTTCATGAGACGACCGCTAATTTACAGGCACCGGTCATCTTAAACAGTGTGACGAAACAAGGGAAACAATTTATGATGAGTGATTCCACTTATAGAACGAAGCAGCCTATTTTTCAGCAGCCTGCTGTGAAAGGGGACCACTAAAATGCTCGTGCTTTCTAGGAAAAAAAATGAAGCGATTCAAATAGGCGACGATATTGAAATTACAATTCTTGCGGTCGAAGGGGAACAAGTCAAACTAGGTATTCAAGCCCCAAAACATATTGAAATTCATCGTAAGGAAATTTATTTAGCGATCCAAACCGAAAATCATGAAGCGGTCAAAACAGTCTCTTTAGAGAGCTTAAAATCCTTTATTCACAACAAGTAGGCATATAAGCAGGCTACAAAAGATGTAGTCTGTTTTGTTTGGCACAAAGGTAACATTTTTGGGAAAATAATCTCCTTTTTTGAAAAAATAATCGGTACAAATACCAATTTACAAGCGGCTAGAAGTTTAATAAGATTAAATTATGAACAATATGTAATGCAAATCAAATAAGTTTCAATTAAATGACACTTAATCCCACTAATTTCTGACATTTCGTATACAGTAATTTTCGTCGCACTTATCTCATTTCATGTTGAGAGGCTATTCATTTGATTTCCATTTCGCCCCATTTTCGTTTGATTTTTCACCCGTTTTATCCAATCAGAGTGACAACAAACAACAATTTTCGATCTTTTTTGTTCTCTCCAAAGAATGATTAGGTATAAAGTCCTTTTCGTTATTAGATCAGAACAGTTAAAGAAAAGGCTTATTTTTTGTTTGGAAGAGTATAAATAGATTAATACTTTTCTAATAAAATATTAGAGTATTAATAAAGCGCAACTAATTGGATGATTTTGTTACAAATAATGGTATTTTAGGGGTGATTAATACTTGTAATTTTGCTTTTTGTTCTAAATAATGAACAAGTTGGGTCTATCTATCTATGAAAAAGACCTATTCACACGTACTTCTGTTAGTAGTACATTCATTATATTAAAGTGTGATGGTAAGAATGAGACTTAGGGAGTAGTTGGAGCCATAATCGCGATAGTGTTTTAACTTTTTCGAAAATATATATTAGGATAACAAGGAGGAGAAGGCTAGTGGATTCAGTACAATCACTGCGAGAACGACAAGTTAGTATATTATGTAGCGATAGAAGCTTAAAAACGAAGCTATATACAGAATTTATTAATGAATCCAGCGGGTCAGTCCAGATTATTTGCCATAGGGAATTAGAGACAATCATTGAGAATGTAAGCATAAAAGATAATGAGCAACTGTACGTCATCTTATTTGAAGACCAAGTGAAGTATGTTCAAAAACTATTACTGAAGTTTTCAAAAGTCCACATTTTCGAGTATTCCATTAACTTCTGCAAACTCATTCAGAAACTCCACGCCGCAATGTCTTGCCAGCAATACATTGACCAAGCGTATCAGCAGGAAGTCTTAAAAACGGTCCAACAGCACTCAGGCTCAGAAATAGACACAGAGTTATTCAGCCTAACAGCAAAGGCAAAAGAAGTGTTTACAGAGACGGAAAGCATCGTGCTTAGTTTAATGATTGAAGGTTGTTCCATTAAAGAAATCGCTGAAAAGATTTACCTATCTCCTTACACCGTAACAGGGTATGTAGAAGCGATAAAACGAAAATTAAAAGTATCAAGCAAACTCCAATTAATTAATCGAATGTTCAAAAATGGTTATGTCAACAGAGGCTAAGTTTAACCGATAAAATCGAATAAATAGATTGAAACGTAATCTAGACATTGAGGGGGGGAATCTCTTAGTGTCTTTTTTTTCAATATATAGAAAAAAGCAGAATTTGACAGCGTAACGAAATTATAAAAAGACTCATAAAAACGTGCATCATTTCACGTTCGACAAGAAAAGTGTGGAACTTAAGACCTATAAAAAATCTATGATAAAAATCATGAAAAAAGTTAAAAAATCACTAAACATCCCAAAAATCCTGTCGATATAAGTAATGTAGAGACAAACAGAAGAAATGTGGCCGGCATTTCAACTGATTCGTTTCAAACAAAAAAACAACATCCAACCACAAGGAAGTGGGCGGAGCAAACTCAAGGAGGAAATTTAAATGATTATTAACAATAATATTCCAGCAATGAATACGTACCGTCAGATGGGTACAAACCAAGCAGCTGGACAAAACTCAATGGAAAAATTAGCTTCAGGTCTTCGTATCAACCGTGCGGGTGACGATGCAGCAGGTCTTTCAATTTCAGAAAAAATGCGTGCTCAAGTTCGTGGTTTAGACCAAGCTTCTCGTAATGCACAAGATGGTATCTCAATGATCCAAACAGCTGAAGGTGCCCTTCAAGAAACACACAACATTTTACAACGTATGCGTGAGCTTGCTACACAAGCTTCAAACGATACAAACGTAGAAGTGGACCGTCAAGCAATCCAAGATGAGATCAGCCAATTAAAAGAAGAGATTGATCGTATCGGTAATACGACTGAGTTCAATACACAGAAGTTAGTTGATGGTTCTCTTGCACAAAAAGCGATTCCGGGCGTTGACAATGCAGCTGTACAAAGTTCGCAATTAGGTAATCGCTCAGCTGCTGAAATAGCAGCTTCATTTACTCCAGGTGCAGATGCTTTAGATACTTTAGTCACTAGCACGGAAACAATTACAGTTGATGGTGCAAGACTAGACATTGAATTTGATGCGGCTACTTATGCAGCTCTTGAAGAAGATGGAGAGGGATTAGCATCTCAATTACAAAATGATATTAATGCAGCAATTGATGCCTATAACACAGCAAACGGTACAGATATTCAGCGTGTGGCTGTAGGGTTTGATAATGATGAATTTACAGTTACTTCTGGATCTCAAGGATCAGCATCTACAATTACTGTAGAAGCAGGTATTGAAAATGGATTATTTGATACACTTAATGTGATTGCAAATGATGCTGTAAACCCAGTTGCATCAGAGTCTGGTACTGAAGGTTTATTTAGTGTTCAAGGAGCGGCTGGAGTAGGTGCAGTTGGGACAGGTGACACTTCTACTGTAACTATTGATGGAACGGAAATTAGTGTTACTTGGGCTGAAACTGGTGGTGCCGATCCTGATACAGGGGATTTAATGACTGATACGGCAACAGCAATGCAAGATGATATTAATAATGCAATTGCCGCTTATAATCAAACTGTTCCAAACGATAAGCAATTATCAGATGTGTCTGTAACTGTCAAAGATGGCGCTTTTGTTGTACAAAGTGGGTCTGAAGAAGCTAGTAGTAGTGTGAAATTTGATAATAGTGATGCTTCTCAATTATTAGGTCTTGCTGGGCAGAGCAGTACTGCACAAGGTGGCGGAGTTAGCTTCCAAATTGGTGCTAACCAAGGGCAAAATATTAAGTTAACAATTGAAGATATGCGTGCAGACGCTCTTGGAGTAGCTGATGTTGATCTTTCAACTCGTGAAGGTGCAGAATCAGCAATTACTAGCATCAATAGTGCGATTGAGTCTGTATCTAAGCAACGCTCTTCTCTAGGTGCAGTTCAAAACCGTTTAGAGCATACAATCTCTAACTTAAACAACTCAGCTGAAAACTTACAAGCTGCGGAATCTCGTATTCGTGACGTAGATATGGCGAAAGAAGTTATGGAGATGACAAAGAACAACATTCTTTCTCAAGCTTCTCAAGCAATGCTTGCACAAGCGAACCAAGCTCCACAAGCTGTATTACAGTTACTTGGATAATTTTAATATTTAACTTAAGGGAGACTCTAGTTATGCTAGGGTCTCTTTTTAATAAATTTTAATTGGAGTTGAAGGATATTTGGTTTTAAAATTAACAGATACAAAGACTTTAGCAGTTAAAGAATTGTGTTATGAATGTATTATGGGTGATAGAATTACTGAAATTCCAAAAGAACAATTCTCATTAAGTGTTGGTAAGTTAGCAACAGGGATAGGACGTACTATAATTTCACAAAATATTAATTGTTCTAATCAAAGGTATATTACGCTTAGTGCATTATATTTACTTAAAGCATTAGTTTTGGATTCAAATACAAAGTTATTATTAATGGATGAAGCAAAACAATATTTGAGAGATTTCTCTCTCACTGGTAGAATAGGGGAAATTGCACAAGGAATAAACTATATATTTTTTCAAGAGAGACTAAACTATATAGAAATAATAGATTACTATGAGTTTATAAAAAACCATACAAATGCTAAGCCTAAAGGTTCTCCTGATTTTATTATGATGACTTCATTGGGGCAATATGTCATTCTTGAATCAAAAGGAAGTTGGATTAATCATCAAAGAACGAACCTTAAAAGTACAATTAAAAAAGGGTTGGAACAATGTCAAAAGGGGAATATGTGGTTAGAAGATAAACTCAAGTTCTTAATGGTCTCTAAGGTTTACACTTCTGTAGTTCGTTTAAAAGATGATATTAATAAACAGTCGGAACTTATTTATGTTGACCCAAAATACAATGATAAAGTTAATAAGAAACCTGAGATTACTTTATTACACTATTCTACTTGGTTTTATTTTATTGGATTGAATACTATTGCAGTTAATTTAAAAGAACTTAAGTGGCTTAATTCTAATGATATTAAAAATATTAAACTAACTCAGGAACAGATTAATGGAATAGAATTTGTTTTATTTGATAAGACATCTACGGTAAGTAATTATCTAAATTGTCTATTTGCGTGTGAATCTAAAAGAATAAATATTCAATTTGGTTTGAGTAAAAACATTTGGGATTTTCTTTTTAATGGCAAAGGGTTTGAAGACAATGAGCGGAAGGAATTATTTAATTTAAAACCGTTCTCAGGAAAAGAATATGAGTTATTTAGAGATGGGACAATAATTAAATATAATTAGATTGACTGCTTTGGGATGAAGCTCCAGCCACTTTCAGAAGGTTTTTTGATAAGAAAAGAACAGTAGAATATGGATGAGTAATACTTAGAGTGGCCAAGTGAGGTTACTTTGTTTCTTTTTGAGCAAGTGAGCAATTTTTTGCTAGTACAATTGAAAGTGGTAAAATCTTATTGTGAACCTTTATTAATTATTCTATTGTTTTTACCGATCTATAATAGAATAAATCATAAATTCCGCAGCTAGCCACTCTAGGAGGACATATAAATGAACAAAGAAACCCAAGAACATAAAAAATCCCTAGAATCTCAACTACAATACGCAAAGCAACAAGACCAAATCTTAGCCAAAATAGAAGAAAAACTCCATAAAATGAAAGGAATAGCCGAATTCGCCCGTGATTTTCAGCTATCCATAAATGAAAAAAACAAACTAAACACCCGATTAAACGAATTAAAAGAAGAAGTATCTCTACTAGAGAAACAATTACAGCCTATTGTCCATTAGAACTGGAAGCTATAACTATCTCATTATTAGCAACAACCTCAAAGGCCTACTAAGTGAAGTCACTTATTGGGTCTACCAAAACGGAGCCAGCGGAATGCCTGGAGACTCCTGTGGGAATAGTGAAGGACGGGAGACCCCACAGCGATGAGCGAGGAGGCTCCCGACTCACCCGCGGAACGCGTAGGGCATGTAGCTGGCGGAGTAAACCAACTCCACCTTTTCTCGCTTTTTAGTATTCTCAAACTTATCAAAAAATGTTCACTGAATATCAATTGATCTTTAGTTTTTTAGTCCTGTAATAGAGTTAAGGATATTAGAGGATCTAGTAAAATATACATAGATTTGGGAGCGAGGAATGGCTATTTGTATGTGGGCACTTAAATAGCTGGGAGCGAGTAGTGCAACCGACCGTCAAGTTGAGGGTCTTTTTTTTATTTAAACAAACAGAAACAAGAGGGCAATTTGCTTTTGTCATTGCTTTTATTTTACAAAGATGATTACTTGGGGAGCTTTCTTAGAAAGAACATATGGGGGAATTCAAATGGTGGAGCAACAAGTAAGTTTAAAGGAAGAGGTTTTAAGGGAATTAAGAGATGTCAAATATGCGTTGGACCAATCCTCGATTGTGGCATTGACGGATCAGCGTGGTGTGATTCTTTATGCCAATGAGCAGTTTTGTAAAATTTCTCAGTATTCATTGGAGGAACTACTTGGTCAAAATCACCGTATTTTAAATTCAGGTTATCATACTGCTACTTTTTTTAAAGAAATGTGGAAAACGATTGCAAGGGGAGACACGTGGAAAGGGGAAATACGAAATCGGGCGAAGGATGGTTCTTATTATTGGGTCGATACGACGATTGTCCCTTTTTTAAATGAACAAGGAAAACCTTATCAGTATGTTTCTATTCGAAACGATATCACGATCCAAAAACAGATGGAAGAAGATATTCGCAAAAGTGAAGAGAAATATCGCTTGATTACCGAGAATTCCTCTGATCTAATTGTGACGCTCGATTCAAACATGAATGTGCTTTATTGTTCGCCTTCATCGATTCCGTTTTTAGGGGAGCGTCTAGAAGGAGAAGCCAAGACGAATTTACTCGATTGGATTCATATAGAAGACCGCAAACATTTTAGTGAGGGAATGTCCCGAATGAGTGGGGCGGAATGGACATCTACTGAATTAGAATTTCGGATTCAACGAAAATCAGGACAGTATATTGATGCGGAAGCGAAGTTAAATCCGATTTATAATGAGCAGGAAAAAAGTGAGTATTTTTTATTAGTGATTCGTGATGTGACCGCGCGGAAAAAGAATGAACGCTTAATCTATCAATTGGCCTATCACGATACATTGACAGAATTGCCAAATCGTCGTTTTTTTATTGACCGCTTACGGAAAGAAATACAAAACCTGAAGCACTCCCACCTCCAATTGGCGGTTTTATATATCGATGTTGATAAATATAAATACATCAATGATTCATACGGGCATGAGGTCGGTGACTTAGCCTTAATTGAAGTAGCTAAGCGGATTAGGCAATGCCTGCGTTCTTCTGATATCGTCGCCCGAATTGGCGGAGACGAATTTACAATTTTACTTACTAGTTTATCTAGCAAAAAAGAAGTAGAGGTCGTTTCACAACGAATTATTGAGAGCTTTCGAGACCCTGTTGAAATTGGAGAAAGAATGGTTGAACTTTCGTGTAGTGTTGGGATTTCCCTCTTTCCTTCTGACGGAAATAGTGTCGATGAATTGTTAAAAAGAGCGGATATTTCCCTTTATACGGTCAAAGCACAAGGAGGAAATAACTTTCTTTTCTTTCATTCCGATATGGAAGAACGCTCATTGGAACGAATTTTGATCGAAAATGAGCTACGGAAGGCGATTCAGCAAGAGCAGTTTTATATAGAGTATCAGCCTAAAAAAAATATCGAGACAGGAGCTTTAATTGGGATGGAAGCCCTTGTCCGTTGGGAGCACCCAGAATTAGGCAGGATTGCCCCGAATAAGTTTATTCCGATTGCAGAAGAAACTGGTTTAATAATCCCACTTGGTGAATGGGTCCTTAGAGAGGGTTGCAAGCAAAATAAAAAGTGGCAAAACCAAGGGCACTCACCTTTAACATTATCGGTCAATTTGTCGACCCGCCAATTCTCGCAACCGAATTTAGCTGAGAAGATTAAAATGATCCTTGATGAGACCGAATTAGATGCAAAATGGTTGGAATTAGAAGTGACAGAAAGTATTATGATTGATTTAGATAATACGGTCCAGACGCTTCAAGAAATTCGCGATTTAGGTGTTCATATTTCAATTGATGATTTTGGGACTGGCTATAGCTCGTTTAGTTATATTAAACATCTTCCTGTCGATACGTTAAAAATCGATGCGTCCTTTATACGTGACATTCATGTAAATAAAGAAAGCTTGGCGATTGTTAAAGGAATTGTTGATATTGCCCAAGCATTAAATATGAATGTCATCGCAGAAGGAATTGAAAGCCAAGAACAGTTGATTAGTTTAAGTGAACAAGGCTGTAGCCAAGGGCAAGGATTTTTATTTAGCCACCCTTTATCAAACAATGAATTTGAAGACTATTTGAATGCCCAACTAAATTAGTTGAAAAGAAATATTTACATAAGGGGTGTGAGGAATGAAATATCCAGCCGATGGGATTTTTAAACGGAATGAAGGGTTTCGATTGCTTTTTAAAGAGCCGCTCGTTGGAACGATGAGTATTAAGAGTATTCAAGGTATAGGGGTGGAAAGTAATACAGGAGCGATTCAAATCATCGATATGAGTTTAAAAGGGATGAAAATCATTTCAGAACTTCAGCTTCCTGTTGCAACGGAAATTTTGCTGAAGTTTATGATTCTTGATCAACCGTTTCGTCTAAGGGGTGAGCTCATTTGGAGGAAGGATCGTCAGCAAAGCTGTATGTACGGGGTCGAGTTTGAGCCACATTCTTATTCGGAAAAAGAGTTATTAGATGCCTTAAAAAAATATGTAGTGGTGAATAAGTAGGTTGTAGAAGAGGACCTTTATCTAGACGGAATGCTGTTTTTTATGTATAATTTACCAAATAAAGAAGGGCGATTGGATTCCATTCGTCTGCGTTTTCAGCGGGTAAGATCATTCAGCCATTTTTGTTTTACAATCAAATGGGAGGGTTCTAAAATCGATATTCCACTATTATCAATCGCTCTAAATCAAGGCAAGGTTCAGCAACAAGTAGGAGTTTCTTTATTAAAACAAAACTTAGGGCAAGCTGAGCAGCAAGGTCAAGCGATCCAAAAATTGATGAGCTCAGCCGATGTAAATGCGGTTGAAAGAGCGGCTCAGCCACATTTAGGTCATTCAATTGATATTAAATTATAGGAAAGAGTTTCCTTCGTGGGAGCTTTTTTCTTTTTTGTGACTATAATAGGCCTTTGTTCCTCTTTATTTATCAAATTTATGTCCGATATAAGTAAAAATGAGACGTGGAGGATACAAAAATGGAGATTAAGCCAACAACTGATGCCTATGCTTTATTTAAAGCCAAACCTGCCAGTGATGATGCCCAATTTAAATTTAACTTTGAAACTCCAACTTCTATTGTGACTAAAGGAGAAACGGAATTTAAGAAAAACTACCAAGGGGCTATTCCTGCAGAAGTATTAATGAAGAAAGTCGATAGTATGAATGAGCTCTTAAAGTCAAATCAAACTTCAGTGAAATTCAACGTCCATGACGATTTAGACCGTGTTTACATTCAACTTATAAGCACGCATACAGACGAAGTTGTCAAAGAAATTCCCCCAGAAGTTTTTCTCGATATGGTCGCCTCCATGTTACGCAATGTCGGATTAATTGTAGATGAACGAGTTTAATCTATTATATAGAAGAAACTAGGAACTGATTCAATTCAGTTCTTTTTTTTGTAAGAGAATTAGGAAGAAACGTAAACAAACAGTCGACAAATACCGATATAGTAAGTAAGAGGAAACAGGTAGAGGAGTGGGAAAATGGGAATTAGAATGGCTGGTATGGCTTCTGGGATGGATATCCAGGAGATAGTCAATAATTTAATGACGGCTGAAAGAATGCCGATGAATAAAATGCTACGCGAGCAACAAACAATCAACTGGAAAATGGAAAGTTATCGCGAAATTAATACAAAATTTAATACATTCCGAAATAATATTTTTGATAACGTCATGCGTGCTTCGAAAATGTTAGCGAAAACAGTCACGAGTTCGAACTCGAATTTGGTGACAGCGACAGGAAATTCGACTGTCGGTAATACGACGATGCGGTTGTCAGAAGTGAAACAGCTTGCATCGGCTGCATCTGTAGCGAGTAGTGGAAGCATCATTTCGGAGGGGGCAGATTTTGATCCTAATAAGCCGATAGGAGAGCAGTCTGGGTTTGCGAACTTTGATGAAGATGATGAATTAACCATCACAACTCATGGCCCCAATGGTCCTGAGACAACGACATTTGAATTTTCAAAGGAGCAATCATTAAATCAAATTTTACAACAGATTAATTCTTCAAATGCTGGGGTCACGGCTTTTTATGATGATGTATCAAAAATGGTGAGTTTTTCTCGTACGGAAACAGGGAAGTTTAATGATGTAACGAATGGAAAAGAAATCGAATTTGCAGGAGATTTCTTTTTAAAAGGGTTAAAAATGGAAGAAGCTGAGGAAACGGGCGGTCAAAATGCTATCTTCACCATTAATGGACTAAAAACACAACGACCTACGAATACGTTCACGATCTCTGGTATGACGATCACCTTAAAAGAAACCTTCGACAACGAAGTCACTTTATCGCCATCGACTAACACAGACGAAGTGTTTGATACGATTAAAGCTTTTGTTGATGAATATAATGAATTGCTTGCCCATGTGAATGGTGTGTTAACTGAGGACAGAAACCGCGATTATCAACCTTTAACTGATGAGGAAAGAGAAGCTTTATCGGACCGAGAAGCGGAGAAATGGGAAGACTTAGCTCGACAAGGCCTTTTGAAAAATGACCCGATTTTACGTAATCAGATGGACCGGTTACGTAGTGATTTATATACTCCGATTAATACGGGTATGGATACAGTCTTTAAGCATCTGTCAGCGATTGGGATTACAACATCTGCTGACTATATGGAACGCGGGAAACTAGAAATTGATGAAGATAAGTTAAGAGCGGCGATTGAAGAGGATGCAGAAGGTGTCTTTAACTTATTTGCGGCTGATGGGGATACGTTTGCCGAGAAAGGTCTGGCAAGACGACTTCGTGATTCACTTGATAATGCGATTACCCAAGTTGCTGAACGCGCTGGAGGGTTGCGCGGAAAAGTCGCGAATCATCAATTTACACTAGGAAAAAACTTAGAAGATTTAAATACGAGAATATCGAACTTTGAAAGACGTCTTGAGCAAAGAGAACAGCGCTATTGGTCGCAATTTACCGCGATGGAGAAGGCGATTCACCAAATGAATTCTCAAGCTGACTTTATTTATGCTCAGCTATTTAATCAAGGATAATTGGTGAATTGTTAGGAAAAAAGTCCCTTAATCGATAAGGATATATTATAATAAAAGAAAGATGAGAAAAGGATGTGTCGTATGGCTACAGCTCAAATGCAAGCAACGTATAAACAAAATGCTTTAAAAACAGCGAGTCCTGGTGAGCTGACTCTGATGTTATATAATGGCTGTCTGAAGTTTATGAAACAAGCTGAAAAAGCCATGGTAGCAGAGCAAACGGAAGCTCGGAACACGGCGATTACGAAAGCACAAAATATCATTCGGGAACTAATGGTTACGTTAAAAACCGATTCAGAACTCGGGATGAATATGATGAGAATGTATGATTTTACTTTGAATCGTCTCATTGATGCAAACGTAAAAAATGACCTACAAGCATTAAAAGAAGCTGAGGATATTGTCGTCCAGTTTCGCGATACATGGAAAGAAGTGATTCAACTTGATCGCAAGCAACGATTTGGTACGACCGGTGGACAAGCTTAATGTCGAAGGTCGTTGAATTAAAGGAACAAGCTGAACTTTTTTTAACAGAAATCAACGAATCATTTCCAGAGCAAGATGACAAGAGAGCTGTTTTTATTTTGAATGTAGAAAAAAGATTAAGTGAACGTGAGCAATTGCTTGAGGCGTTGTCTGGTTATGAAATGAAAGTAGAAGAAGAACAGGCGGCAAAAGAATTAGTGGAGCTAGACAAACAAATTAATAGACGTCTAGCTGAGGTTAAAGGCTTTATTCAAGCCGATATCCGCCAGTTAAAAAATAAAAAACAAAACTTTCGTAAATACGAAAATCCATATGCTGGCCCAACTCCCGAAGGAATATTTTTCGACAAACGGGAATAACGGCGGAAATACTCTAAGCAGATTATTGCTTGGGGTATTTTTTTGATGGAAAGGTGGATAAGTAATGAAAGTCGTGTTTTGGAGAAATTAGGGTGCGAATAACATCTAAATAGGTTGTTTACCCCTTCCTATTTTCCAATGACATTAACATAAAAACCTCCGCAGACTTAGCTGCGAAGGTTTCTTCATTCATTATTATTCGAATTCGAATCCGCCTAACATGTCTTCGTCGAGTTCAATGGCTGAATCGAGGATGTCTTCTGGAATTGTGATCTCGTCAACACCGTCATAATTTGAGAATGTTCCTGATGTTGTTTGTTTCATTGTCATCGAGATGCCTTCTTCTTCCATGTTTAAATCCATTGTCATCGTCATGTCGATGGATTCTTGTAGGAATGTTTCTTTGTTGATATAAAGTGAGTATGATAAGTCAGAGATGCTCATCATCTCCATCAACATCGCTATTTCTTCACCTGCTCCGGTCATACCCATTACTTCGTCTGCTAATGCTTCTATGCTCGCATCAGCACCACTAACGGTTAAGACATAATAATCGCCTTCTTCAGCAACCTCAATTTCCCCACCGAAATCTTGTAGCATTTCAAGTTGCTCTTCAGGAGTGACTTCTAATGTACCTAGTTCGATGATTTCAGAGTAGAATTCCTCTGGGTACTTATACCATACATCTTCCGTTGGCTCATATTCGAACATACCCTCTTCGGTTAAATACGATTCAGATGAGAAGGATTCGCCAAATTCAGCAATCGTAAAATCCATGACTTGATACATTGCAAATGGTTCCATTACGACATCCATGTTCATATTAATATCAGTCGTCATTGTACTGCCGCCTAATTCTGGGTCGACTTCGCCCATATCTACCTCTTGGCTAATGACCATTTCAGATGAGAAGCTATTAATCTCGTTCATAGCTTCCATACTTTTAGTCAAAATATCTTCAGCAGATAGTTCGCCTGCTGGTGTTTCTTCCTCTGTTCCATTTTCCTCATCTACAACTTCTTCTGTGTTATTATCAGCATCGGTTGTTTCATCCGCTGGAGTCGCATCTGATTCCTCGTTACTACAAGCGCCAAGAACTAAAGCACCTGATAAAAATATACTTAACCAGAATTTTTTCATGTATTCGTACTCCTTCTCTCTATATTTGTGAACGTTTGTTATTTTACTAGAAATTAGGGGAGTTGAACAGGAAAAACCATTGGAAAATAAAAGTGAAGAAATGAGACTCATATAAAAATAAGGCTAAAGAATGACGTGTCGATTAGGTTAGAGGGAATGGTTGAAACAGACAAAAGAAAGAAAAAGAGGAAAATGGAGACGGTTAAGTACAGAGCCATGTGCAGTAAATTTGTGACACTTATAAGGAAAAAGAGGGAAAAAGTTGAAAAAATAGACGGATGTACCCGTTGTTTCCTATTTGATTTAAAAAAAGAAATAAGCAGCTTTTCCATATTATTGAATAATCTGATAAATTTTAGTTAAATGAAAAAATGTGACTTTTGAACTAATTTTTTAATAAAAAGAAAGCGATACCATTTATTCACGTAATTTCGCTAAATTCCAACATTCAACGACAAAAAACCCGCTACAAAAGCGTTTGACAATATTTACAGGCGCTGATATAGTAAAACTGTGGAAATTATCCACAGTAATTTTAGTAACGAAGGGAATGTGAAAACATGCAAGGAAAAGTAAAATGGTTTAACGCAGAAAAAGGTTTTGGTTTCATCGAGCGCGAAGACGGAGATGACGTATTCGTACACTTCTCAGCTATCAATTCTGATGGTTTCAAATCTTTAGATGAAGGTCAAGACGTAGAATTTGAAATCGTAGAAGGTGCTCGTGGTCCTCAAGCTGCGAACGTAGTTAAGCTTTAATTCACATTCCTGGGTAGGAAATGAATCATAGCTAATAACCATTCAAACCCATCTCTTTTATGAGGTGGGTTTTTTCGTTTTTTAGGACCGATTTGAATCTTATCAACAGGTATAAAAAGAATAACTTGTGTATATCTAATTTTTCAGATTTTAATCCCGTTCGTCACAGTTTTGTTGTAAAAAGCGTTATAATATATGTATTCAATTTTAATTTTTGTCAAAAGCGGGTAAAGGATGGTAAGTAGGGATGGGGAAAATTGTTGTGGTCGGCAGTCTGAATATCGATTTGGTGACAGAGGCAGAGCGCTTTCCGTTAAGTGGTGAAACCATTCTTGGTCAGGCTTTTTATGAGTTTCCAGGTGGTAAAGGGGCTAATCAAGCGGTTGCGGCAGCAAGGCTAGGGGCAGAAGTCATGATGATTGGCTGTATTGGGAAGGATATTTTTGGAGAGCGTGTAAAGGAAAACCTAATGAACGAAAAGATTGATTGCACAGGAGTTTTGGAAGTTGATGATGTGCAGACAGGAATCGCCCAGATTACGGTGGCGAACGACAATAATTCAATCGTCGTTGTCCCTGGTGCGAATGCAGCTTTATCGATCGATTGGATTCAAAAGCAGGAACATTTAATGAAGGAAGCTGATATGATTCTGTTACAGTTGGAAATTCCGTTGGATGCGGTCCGATATGTGATTGAATTTGCCAATGCCCATCAAATATCGACCATTTTAAACCCAGCTCCCATCCAAAAGTTGTCAGTAGAGCTTTTAAAAAAAGTTGATTATTTAACTCCGAATGAATCGGAATTTACCCATTTAGTTGGTTGTTCAGAGGAATTATTTACAGAAGATACGTTTTTACAATTAAAAGAGAAAGGGTTAGGGCAACTCGTCGTCACTCGTGGTGAAAACGGTGTGAGCTTTTGGAATGAAAAAGAACAAGTACTAAAACACTCGGCTTCTCAAAAAGTAGAAGTAGTTGATACAACGGGTGCAGGAGATACGTTCAACGGAGCGTTAGCCGTTCATTTAAGTGAAGGGAAATCACTAGTTGAAGCGATTGATCTGGCGGTATTGGCAGCGGCGTTCAGTGTGACAAAGACAGGAGCACAGTCTGGGATGCCGACGCGTGAAGAGATTTTGGAGTTTTTTAAGGAATAGAAAGGAGCTGTGTTTGCCATGAAGGATCTGGATGTTCAGCCACTAGGAGATCGGGCAATTCGAATTGGGTTTGGAGAGGAAATTACGCTACAAACTCAGCAGAAAGTAGCGGTTGCCGCTAAGGTATTAGAAGAAGCTAACTTAGATAGTGTCGAACATTGGATTCCGGGCTATACGGCTTTAACTGTGCTGTATGACCCTTTGATTCAGTCCTATTCTCAAGTAAAGGATCTGTTGGTGGAGCACTTAAAGGATGTTCCCAAAACAACGATTAATCATGGTCGGTTAATTACGATTCCGGTCTGTTACGGTGGAAATTATGGTCCGGACTTAACGTATGTCGCCAACTATCACCAGTTGACGGAAAGAGAAGTGATTGATTTGCACAGTGAGCCGATTTATCCAATTTATATGATTGGATTTTCCCCTGGTTTTCCTTATTTAGGAGGGCTAAACGATCAATTGCAAACCCCGCGTTTAGAACAGCCGCGAGAGCAAGTGAAGGCGGGATCAGTTGGAATCGGTGGAAAGCAAACAGGGGTTTATCCAATTCAAACCCCAGGCGGTTGGCAAATCATTGGTCGTACTCCCGCCCCACTTTTTCAAAAAGAGAAGGAGCACCCGTCTATTTTAGAGGCTGGTTCTTTCCTTAAATTTATTCCAATTGATGATGGGGAATTCCGTCGATTAGCTCATTTAGTCACAGAAAACCGATTTGAGTGGCAGATTGAACATTATCAAGGAAAAAGAGATGGGGAGGGCTTTTATTGCTAATTGATTTAAATAGTGATATTGGGGAAAGTTATGGAGCTTTTAAAGTTGGTCAAGACGAGGCTATCATTCCATATGTCACTTCGGTCAATATTGCTTGTGGCTATCACGCGGGTGATCATGCGGTCATGGCTAAAACCGTTCAACTTGCTGCAGCGAATGGGGTGGCAATTGGGGCTCATCCAGGTTATCCAGATTTACAAGGGTTTGGTCGCAGGTTCATTCCGATGAAAAATGAAGAGATTTATCAAGCGGTCATTTATCAGCTCGGGGCCCTGCAAGCGATGTGTAAAGCATATGGAACAGATATGAAACATGTGAAGCCACACGGAGCTCTTTATAATGTGGCGGCGGTGAACACATCCGTTGCTCAAGCCATTGTTGATGCAACTTTTGACGTTAATCCTCAGTTGATTTTATATGGATTATCCGGTAGTGAATTGGTTAAAGTAGGGGAGCGTTCTGGTTTACGGGTCGCACATGAAGTTTTTGCTGATCGAACGTATCAAAAGAATGGCACTTTAACACCGAGAACGGATTTAAATGCCTTGATTCATAATCCAGAGGTAGCCGCTAATCGTATTATTCAATTAGTCAAAACGGGAACGATTCTTTGTCATACGGGAGAAGAAATCCAATTAAAAGCTGATACGATTTGTGTTCATGGCGATCATGTGGAGGCCTTATTGTTTGTAAAAAAGCTTCATGAACGTTTACAAGCGGAAGGAATGACGCTAAAAGAAGTAGGTGCTCATTAATGGAGTCCGCTCTTTTTACCGTCGAGAAACCAGGTCTATTGTCGACGATTCAAGATCAAGGAAGATACGATTTCCTTCGTGATGGCATGAGTCCATCAGGTGCGATTGATTTTTTTGCCTTTCAAATCGGTAATCTTCTCCTTGGTAATGAAAAAAATGCTCCTGCGTTAGAATTGACAATTGTTGGGCCGACCTTAAAAGCGTTATCCACTTGCCAAATTTGCATCACAGGTGCTGATTTAGAGGCTAAAATTGATGATAAGCAAATTAGTTGCTGGAAAGTGGTTACGGTTAAAAAAGGGCAACGACTCACTTTTTCTGTTGCCAAAAAAGGGATGCGAGCTTATTTAGCTGTACGTGGTGGTTTTGCTGCTAGCTACCTTTTTGGTAGTTATTCCACTTATTTACGAGCGAACATCGGTGGATATGAAGGCCGAGCACTACAACGTGACGATGTCTTATATCGTTTGAAAGATGATGGCGAAATAGTAAGGAGTGGCTTTGGTTTAGGACGAGGTGCGATTCCTACTTATCACGATTCCGAAATAATTCGTGTTGTTTTAGGACCAGACGAGGCTTGTTTTACAGAAGAAGCGTTATCTGATTTTATAAGTAAACCTTTTACCGTTTCTAATCAATCAGATCGGATGGGCGTTCGGTTAGAGGGGGACTCGCTTTCGCACCTAAACGGGAAAACGGATATTTTATCAGAGGCGGTCACATTTGGGACGATCCAAGTTCCAGCTTCAGGAAAACCGATTATTTTGATGGCTGATCGTCAGACGACGGGTGGGTATCCACGGATTGGTCATGTCATTTCGGTTGACTTGCCTAAAGTGGCTCAAGCACGCCCAGGTGATCGCTTTGTCTTTGAAGCCGTATCAGTAGAAGAGGCACAGCAGCTTTGGAAAGAATACCGGCAATTTGTTAAAACGCTTGAATGTTTTGTGCAGAGACATAGGTAAAGGGGTGCTGGAGCGTAAATAACTGTTCTGCTATACCCATTTTTTGTATTTTTCAGTGTCGAATTTTACAAAATTAACAAAAAAGACGAATTTTTATGACTTTTTATGTACTTTGTAAAATTCATTTGGATAAGTTCCCTATTGTCTATTATAATAGAAGTAAGCCAACTAATTGAAACGTACCTTTTACCAAAATGGTGATTCATTTATGCATCGGTGGTGATAGGGTTGTCGCAATGAATGGATGGATCCTTTTTAAAAGGGTGGTACATCTTTGTTGGTCGACTTAAAAGCTTGTCTCAAAACAGGCGTTTAAGAAGGGTTTTAGATAGGGTATGTAGAAGAGTAAGGTACTTAGAAAAGGAGGAGTTCTTAAATGCAATATAATATTCGTGGTGAAAACATCGAAGTAACTCCAGCTTTAAGAGAATATGTTGAGAAAAAGGTAGGCAAGCTTGAGCGCTATTTTGACACAACTCCTGTGGCAGATGTGAATGTAAAAATGCAAGTGCTTAACACTCAGCATATTATTGAAATTACGATTCCGCTTCCACAGTTATTACTTAGAGGGGAAGAAGTTCATACCGATATGTATGCAGCGATTGATGTCGTGATTGAAAAATTAGAACGTCAAATCCGCAAGCATAAAACGAAAGTTAACCGAAAATTCCGCCAAGAAGGCAGCTTAAAATATATGTTTAAGAATGAGCTAGAGCCACTTGAGCAAGAAGTATTAGTCGATGAGGACGAGCTAGAGGTCGTTCGTACGAAGCGATTTAACTTAAAACCAATGGATGCTGAAGAAGCGATTTTACAAATGGATTTGCTCGGGCACAGTTTCTTCGTCTTCTCCAACGCTGTAAACGGCGACACCAACGTCGTCTACAAACGTAAAGACGGAAGATACGGCCTAATCGAGCCAGAAGCTTAATAGATGAATATAGGAAAACGAAAGAAACACGGCTGAGGCTGTGTTTCTTTTTTTGTTTCGACAAGTGCCTGTCAATTGTCGAAAAAAGGCGGAATTGAAGCCGGAAGCGATGGAATAAGAGCAGCGAAGGGAATCAAAGAGCCCCAATGAATCCGGAAGCACATGAATCAAAGCCGCAAAAGGAATCAAAGGCCGTCAATGAATCCCGAAGCACATGAATCAAAGCCGCAAAGGGAATCAAAGGCCGTCAATGAATCCCGAAGCACATGAATCAGAGCCGCAAAGGGAATCAAAGGCCGTCAATGAATCCCGAAGCATATGAATCAGAGCCGTAAAGGGAATCAAAGAGCCCCAATGAATCCCGAAGCACATGAATCAGAGCCGCAAAGGGAATCAAAGGCCGTCAATGAATCCGAAAGCACATGAATCAGAGCCGTAAAGGGAATCAAAGAGCCCCAATGAATCCCGAAGTACGTGAATCAAAGCCGCAAAGGGAATCAAAGAGCCCCAATGAATCCCGAAGCACATGAATCCGAGCCGCAAAGGGAATCAAAGGCCGTCAATGAATCCCAAAGCACATGAATCAAAGCCGTAAAGGGAATCAAAGAGCCCCAATGAATCCCGAAGTACGTGAATCAAAGCCAGAAAGGGAATCAAAGGCCGTCAATGAATCCCGAAGCACATGAATCAGAGCCGTAAAGGGAATCAAAGAGCCCCAGTGAAGTCGAAAAAGGCCCCCATAATCCTCCCGATTTTGAATGGTACTTTATTAATAAATTAACGCTACACTTTCTTAAACGAAGATCCCTCCATAATTTTCGTTATTTCAAAAATAGGAATCGATGTGAAGTCTGCTTGTAAGCCATGTCTGAAACTGTTAAAATTGATCAAATAGAAGGTTCATTTTTATATGTGGGGAGTCCATTTATTTGGGTAGTGGCTTGGTTGAGTATGTTCGTTTTTTCACAACGGATTGTTGATGATGTGACTAAGTGAATGTGACTTTAATCACAACGAATACCGAATTCGAATTGGGTTAACTTCCACCTTTAATACAAAAGCAGGTTGAAAAACGAATCTGAGCCTGATTTTTTATCTTTGAATTTTTATCTAATGGCTTGGAATCTTGTAGTGAATAAATTCGTAAATACATTAAGCTCAATAAAAGAAAGGACGAATTTAATGCTAGGTTTGTTAAAGAAAGTCGGGAATTATCAAATAACACGTCAGTTAAAAAAGAATGAAAAAATTGCAGATGAAATTGAAGCACTTGCTGATGATATTAAGTTATTAAGTGATGAGCAATTAAAAGAGAAAACAGCACAATTTAAAGAACGCTATGAAAAGGGCGAGGATTTAGACAAGCTTTTACCGGAAGCTTTTGCGGTCGCACGTGAGGCAGCTGGCCGTGTCGTCAATGAGTTTCCGTACCGAGTCCAATTATTAGGGGCTATTGCTCTTCATCAAGGGAATATTTCTGAGATGAAAACAGGGGAAGGGAAAACCTTAGTGGGAACTCTTGCCGTTTATTTAAATGCCCTAGCTGGAAAAGGGGTTCATATTGTCACGGTTAATAACTACTTAGCGAGTCGTGATATGGGCAACTATGGTCGAATTTTTGAATTCCTTGGATTAACGGTTGGATTAAATGAGACGGGTCTTTCGAAAGAGGAAAAACAAAAAGCTTATAATGCTGATGTTACATATAGCACAAATAATGAACTTGGTTTCGATTATCTCCGTGATAATATGGTGCTTTATAAAGAGCAAAAAGTTCAACGTCCTCTTCATTTTGCTTTAATTGATGAAGTTGACTCGATTTTAATTGATGAAGCTCGTACACCATTAATTATTTCTGGTTCGGTTGAGCGTTCAACACAGCTATATCAGCAAACGAATTCTTTTGTGCGTGTATTAAAAAAAGAAGAAGATTATGTGTTAGATGAAAAGACGAAAAATGTTCAGTTAACAGAAGAAGGGGTTAATAAAGCCGAGCGTGCCTTTGGAATTGAGAATTTATATGACCAAAATCATGTTCAGTTAAACCATCACCTGACTCAAGCGTTAAAGGCTCATGTTGTCATGCTTCGTGACGGCGATTATGTTGTCGAGGAAGGCGAAGTGGTGATCGTTGACCAATTTACAGGTCGTCTAATGAAAGGTCGTCGTTATAGTGATGGCTTACACCAAGCAATTGAGGCGAAAGAAGGGCTTCAAGTGCAACGTGAAAGTATGACCCTTGCTTCGATTACGTTCCAAAACTATTTCCGGATGTATCAAAAGTTAGCGGGAATGACGGGTACGGCCAAAACAGAGGAAGAAGAATTCCGTAATATTTATGGAATGGACGTTCTCCAAATTGCGACGAATAAACCAGTTGCTCGTCTGGATAAACCGGATTTGATTTATAAAACGTTAGAGTCAAAGTTCAAAGCAGTTGTTGAGGAAATTGTTGAACTTTATCAAAAGGGGCAGCCTGTTCTTGTTGGTACAGTTAGTGTCGAGACATCAGAACTTGTCTCAAAACTTTTAAATAAGCGTAAAATTCCACATCATGTATTAAATGCGAAAAACCATGAGCGTGAAGCGGAAATTATTGAAAAAGCAGGTCATAAAGGCTCGGTGACGATTGCGACAAACATGGCTGGTCGTGGTACCGATATTAAACTTGGCGAAGGGGTTCGTGAATTAGGTGGGCTCCATGTTTTAGGGACAGAGCGTCATGAAAGTAGACGTATTGATAATCAGCTCCGTGGACGTGCAGGACGTCAAGGGGATCCAGGTTCTTCTCAATTTTATTTATCATTAGATGATGAATTGTTACGCCGGTTCGGTGGCGACAATATGAAAAACTTGCTTGATAAAATCGGTATGGATGAAGATGACCGCTTAGAAAGCAAGATGTTGTCTAAACGTGTAGAAGGTGCCCAAAAACGAGTGGAAGGCAATAACTTTGATTCTCGTAAACAAATTCTTCAATATGATGATGTGATGAGAGAACAGCGAGAAATCATTTATAAACAACGTGATGAAGTTCTTGAATCGGATAATCTTCGTAAAATCGTGGAGAACATGATGAAGTCTGTGGTTGAGACGAATATTCGTCTGCATACTCCGGAAAGCGAAGTGCCTGAGGATTGGGATTTACAAGCGATTGTCAACTATATGACGGCCCAACTTTTAACGGAAGATGATTTGACGGAGAAAGAAATCAAAGGTCTTGATCCAGAAGAAATCATTGATCTCGTTTATGGTAAAGTGATTACGGCTTATAATGCGAAGGAAGAACAATTTACAGCCGATCATATGCGTGAATTCGAAAAAGTAATTATGCTTCGTACGGTAGACCGTAAATGGATGAATCATATCGACCAAATGGATCAATTGCGCCAAGGGATTCATTTACGAGCTTATGGACAAAATGATCCATTACGTGAATATCGATTTGAAGGATATGAAATGTTTGAGCAAATGATTGCCTCTATTGAAGAAGAAGTGTCGATGTATATCATGAAAGCTCAAGTCCAACAAAATCTTGAACGTCAAAAAGTCGCTGAAGGGAAAGCCGTCCAACAGTCGACGAATGGTAAAGAAAAACAAAAACGTAAACCGATTCGTAAAGGAGAAACGGTTGGACGTAATGAACAGTGCCCTTGTGGTAGCGGCAAAAAGTACAAAAATTGCCATGGTGGGAATGAGTAATTCGCTCACCAAGGTTAATAATAGCAAGAAATGAAATGGGTCCCCTCGCATATGATGTTGAGGGGACAATTAATGAATGAGGTGGAATAGAAATGGATTTAGTAGAAGTAAAACAAGAACTTGCGATCATTTCGAAACGATTAAACGACTTTAGGGGGTCTCTTTGACTTAGAACAAAAGCAAGAGCGTATGGCCGAGCTCGATGAATTAATGACCGACCCTGACTTTTGGAATAATCAAGAAAGAGCCCAAACGGTTATTAATGAATCCAATGCTTTAAAGGAACAAGTAAATACGTTTTTAAAGCTTGAAGCGGAGTTTGAGGATTTAGAAGTTTCGTATGAGCTTGTGAAAGAAGAAGACGATGATGATTTAGCGGCCGAGCTTTTCTCAGGTGTTAAATCATTAACGGATCAAATGAATGCTTTTGAACTGCAGCTATTATTAAGTGAACCTTATGATAAAAACAATGCGATCCTAGAGCTTCATCCGGGAGCTGGTGGGACCGAGTCACAAGACTGGGCTTCCATGCTTTTACGAATGTACAATCGTTGGGCTGATTCAAAAGGCTTTAAAGTGGAGACAATGGACTACTTACCTGGTGATGAAGCGGGCGTCAAGAGTGTCACTTTGTTAATTAAAGGCCATAATGCTTATGGATATTTGAAAGCGGAAAAAGGCGTGCATCGTTTGGTTCGTATTTCACCTTTTGATTCCTCTGGTCGTCGCCATACGTCATTTGTTTCATGTGAGGTCATGCCTGAACTCGATGACACGGTTGAAATTGAAATTAATACCGAAGATTTAAAAATTGATACGTACCGAGCAAGTGGAGCAGGTGGTCAGCATATTAATACGACTGATTCAGCCGTTCGGATTACTCACCTTCCATCAAATACAGTCGTCACTTGCCAAAGTGAACGTTCCCAAATTAAAAATAGGGAGCAAGCGATGAAAATGATGAAAGCCAAGCTCTATCAACTAAGAATTGAAGAGCAACAACGGGAGCTTGATGAAATTCGTGGCGAGCAAAAGGAAATTGGCTGGGGAAGCCAAATCCGCTCCTACGTCTTCCATCCGTACAGCCTTGTCAAAGACCACCGTACGAACCATGAAAGTGGGAACACGAATGCCGTTATGGACGGAGAACTCGACGGCTTTATCGATGCGTATTTGCGCTCGTTTTTGAAGGTGTAATTTTATTTAAAGGTAGGCAATTTAGTTTAATAAAAACGTTGGAGTTAGGTTGAGCTGAGGTCCTTTTGGAGGATTTCAGCTTTTTTGGTGTTTGTGTGAAAGAGGGTGCATGTGGATTAGTGGATATTTGAATAGTAATGAAGCTGAAGTGAGTGAATGTGAGGAATCAAAGGGGGGCAATGAAGGCGGAAGCAATTGAATCAGAGCTGCAAAGGGAATCAAAGAGGGGCAATGAAGCCGAAAGCGATTGAATCAGAGCTGCAAAGGGAATCAAAGAGGGGCAATGAAGCCGAAAGCGATTGAATCAGAGCTGCAAAGGGAATCAAAGAGGGGCAATGAAGCCGAAAGCGATTGAATCAGAGCGGCAAAGGGAATCAAAGAGGGGCAATGAAGGCGGAAGCAATTGAATCAGAGCGGCAAAGGGAATCAAAGAGGGGCAATGAAGGCGGAAGCAATTGAAGCAGAGCGGCAAAGGGAATCAAAGAGGGGCAATGAAGCCAAAAGCAATTGAATCAGAGCGGCAAAGGGAATCAAAGGGGGTCAATGAAGGCGGAAGCAATTGAAGCAGAGCGGCAAAGGGAATCAAAGAGGGGCAATGAAGCCAAAAGCAATTGAATAAAAGCCGCAAAGGGAATCAAAGGGCGTCAATGAAGCCAAAAGCAATTGAATTAAAGCCACAAAGGAAATCAAAGAGCTCCAATGATTCCAAGAGCCATCGAATTAAAGCCACAAAGGGAATCAAAGAGCTCCAATGATTCCAAGAGCTATCGAATAAAAGCCACAAAGGGAATCAAAGCCCCCCAATGAAGCCCAAAGCCATCGAATCAGAGCCGCAAAGGGAATCAAAGAGCTCCAATGATTCCAAGAGCTATCGAATAAAAGCCACAAAGGGAATCAAAGCCCCCCAATGAAGCCCAAAGCCATCGAATCAGAGCCGCAAAGGGAATCAAAGCCCCCAATGAATCCCAAAGCCATCGAATAAAAGCCGCAAAGGGAATCAAAGCCCCCCAATGATTCCAAGAGCTATCGAATAAAAGCCGCAAAGGGAATCAAAGCCCTCCAATGAAGCCAAAAGCGATCGAATCAGAGCCGCAAAGGGAATCAAAGCCCCCCAATGAAGCCCAAAGCATATGAATAAAAGCCGCAAAAGGAATCAAAGAGCTCCAATGAATCCCAAAGCACATGAATAAAAGCCGCAAAGGGAATCAAAGCCCGTCAACGAAGCCAAGAGCCACAGAGAGAATCACACAAACCCTATGATGCCGTTTATCTGACGCTTTACTACGTTAATCGACTCTTATTTACAATAATGAGGTCGGGGTGTATACTACGCAAGGATTCTATTGAAAATAGACATACTAACAGTAGAAGAATGGCGTAAGGGAGGCTTTTTTGGAGATGAGTAAGAGGAGAGAAGGAAGACAAAGAGGGAAGGTTTGGGATTTTTTCTTTGTTTATGGTCATATATTGCTTGGTTCGGCGATTGTAGCGATTTCATTTAATTTATTTTTGCTGCCGAATAAGATTGCTTCTGGTGGTGTTAGTGGGTTAAGTACGATTTTAAATTATGTTTTTGGATTTGAGCCGGCTTATACACAGTGGGCCTTTAATATACCTTTATTTATTTTAGGGCTTATTTTATTAGGTGGACTTAAATATGGTGCGAAGACAATAGTGGGAACAGTCTTTTTACCGTTTGTGGTTTTATTAACACGAGATTGGTCGGTTGGTTTTGAGGATCCGCTACTTGGGGCGTTATTTGGTGGAATTGGTGTTGGTTTAGGGTTAGGAATTGTTTTCCGAGCAAATGCTAGTACAGGAGGAACCGATTTAGCGGCACAAATCATTCAAAAGTTTACGGGGATTAGTATGGGAACAGCCGTTTTTCTGATGGATGGCTTAATTGTTATCACTTCAGCTGTAGCTTTTGGACTGGAATTAGCCCTTTATGCCTTAATTTCATTATTTGTTACTGGAAAGACGATTGATATTGTGCAAATGGGGGTAGGATATGCAAAGATAGCTTTAATTATCTCAGACCATCAAGACGAAGTGAAAGATGGTATTTTGAAAGATGTGGATAGAGGTGTGACGAAGCTGAGCGGACATGGTGGATACACGAATCAGGAAAGAGACGTCTTGATGTGTGTAGTCAATCAGGGTGAGGTCACAAAATTGAAACAAATAGTCAAAACCATTGATCCAAACGCGTTTGTTATAGTTACGAACGCAACCGAGGTGCTTGGTGAAGGATTCAATCGCACGAATTAATTGAGAGATTGAGCTATACTAAAAACATCTTATAGTAAAGGAGGATTTAAAAATGAAAAAATTTCTAATAGCTCTCGGGCTAGTTGTTGCATTGACTGCCTGTGGTGGTGCAACTGATGAGAATGTAGCTCCTGAGGAAGATGCAGGAACAGAAGCTCCAGCTGATGAAGAAGTAGATAGTGGAGCAGGTGGCACTGTGGATGCAGATGCAGCAAGAGGAACTTATGAGCAAAGCTGTATTGGGTGTCATGGTGGCGACTTAGCAGGTGGTGCAGGCCCTGGTTTAGTTGGGACAGGTTATTCACCTGATGAAATTCTAACGATCATCCAGGAAGGTAAAGGAAGCATGCCAGCATTCCCGAACATCCCGGACAACGAAGCTGAAAACTTAGCGATTTGGATTTCAGAACAATAATGAGTAATGATTAGATAAGACCGTTTCCTTCTATATTTAAGTAGAGGTGAAGCGGTTTTTTTGTGATGTGAATGGATTGCTTTTTAGAAAGAAGGAAAGTCCAAAGCAAAATGACCCAAAAAGCCAACTAGTTTCTGACATTTCCCAAGTAACGGTTATGCTTCCAAATCAGCTTGGAATATCTTCGTTTCATTTTGTCCTTTAATAAACTTCCTCATTTTTTCTACCCTTAGTTCGCGGCTTAACTTTAAACGATGATCCGTTCTGTTTGAGTGTCACTTATTCGCCATATATCGTCTATAGAAAAGACCTATACATATAACGGGGAATCGGTGTGACTTTTTAACTAGAATAGTCTGTTAGTCCTTAATTAAATGACCGGTAGAAATGGGAATACTTGACCGTTCTATGTTCATTTTGACCTAACGATGTCTTGCTAAAACTGCTCAATTGGGAGCATTTTTTATAAGTATACTGATTTTTTCGCGAACATTTTGAGAGTAAGTGGCGACTGAATTGTATCCGTTTTCACGATGAGTATTGAAATGAAATTGTAATAAAAATCCTAAGTCATGAGTTTTTAAATAGTGTTATAATGGATAAGCAGTATGACAAATGATCTCAAAAAGGTTGTGATTTTTACATAATTCAACATTCGAAAATAGTGGGAAAATGAAGTAAAATAAGCGTTCGCAGTCTAAAAGGCGAGTTAATTAAAAAGGAATTAGGGCGCAAGGAAGTGATAATATGCCAATGATTAAAATGAAAGACGTTTGGAAAACTTATCCAAATAATGTTAAAGCCATCAACGGTATTAACATTTCTATAGATAAAGGTGAATTTGTATATGTAGTCGGACCAAGTGGGGCAGGTAAGTCGACTTTTATAAAAATGATGTATCGCGAAGAAAAACCTTCAAAAGGGGAAATTTTCATTGAAGATACGAATATTGGAAAAATAAAAGAGAGACAAGTCCCATATATAAGAAGGAAAATAGGAGTAGTTTTCCAGGACTTTCGTCTATTACAGCAGTTAACAGTATATGAAAATATTGCTTATGCACTAGAAGTAATTGAAGAAAGCGGGGATGTCATTAAAAGAAAAGTGATGGATGTCCTTGATATTGTTCAATTAAAAAATAAAGCACGTTCTTTTCCATCAGAATTGTCTGGTGGAGAGCAGCAACGGGTGGCAATTGCACGTGCGATTGTAAATAGTCCTGAATTATTAATTGCTGATGAACCAACAGGAAACTTAGATCCAGATACCGCATGGGAAATCATGGATATATTAGACGATATTAATCATCGAGGAACAACGATTATTATGGCGACCCACAATAAGGATATCGTAAATACGATTAAAAAACGTGTAATTGCGATTGAGTCTGGTCGTATTGTTCGTGATGAAGTAAGGGGGAACTACGGTTATGAAACTTAGAACCCTCGGAAGGCATGCAAAAGAAGGGACAAAGAACTTAGCTCGTAATGGATGGATGACTTTTGCATCGGTTAGTGCTGTTACGATTATGTTATTTGTCGTCGGTGTGTTTTTCTTAATGATTTTAAACATTAACCATATTACTTCTTCTGTTGAGGATAATGTTGAAGTCCGTGTCCATATTGAATTAACGGCAACGGAGGAAAATCAGAACGAATTAAAAGAAGAAATAGAGTCATTGAATCATGTTGAGTCCGTAACATTTGTGGATAGAGAAGAAGGGCTTAATCAATTGATTGATAGTATGGATAGCGGAGCCGTATTTGAATCGTTACGTGAAGAAAATCCTTTAAATGATGTGTTTGTCGTGAGAGCGGAAACCCCTCAATTGACGGAGCCAGTAGCTCTTCAAATTGAAGGTTTAACTCATGTTGAAAGTGTTAATTACGGTGAAGATATTATTGAGAACCTATTTACGGTGACTAATTTTATTCGTGTGATCGGTGCTGTTCTTGTAGTTGGTATGTTATTTACAGCGATTTTCTTGATCGCTAATACTATTAAACTAACAATTGTTGCGAGAAAACGAGAAATCAAAATTATGAAACTAGTTGGGGCTACCAACGGTTTTATTAGATGGCCATTCTTTGTGGAAGGGTTGTTACTTGGTGTCATCGGATCATTAATTCCTGTATTGGTGATTGGTTTTGGATACAATTACATTTTCCAAAATTATGATGCGACTTTCCAAGTGATGAATTTCTCCTTATTAGAACCATCAGCCTTCCTTTGGCAAATTGCTGTGCTCATTATCGGGGTCGGAGCGGTTGTCGGAGTATGGGGAAGTTTAATGTCTGTGCGTAAGTTCTTAAAAGTATAAAGCTGACTCGGTAAAACGAAAGGGCCTCGTGTATAAAGAGAATGAATATTTAGGAGGAACGGTTGAATGAAAAGAAAGCTTTTAAATTTGACGGTTGCATCAGTTGTAGCCGTCTCTGCTCTGGCAGGACAAGCTTATTTTGCTCCTTCTGCCAAGGCAAATGAAGAGATCAAAAGTCAAATTTCTGAAGTGGAAGAGGAAAGAAATAAAAGACAAAATGAGGCATCTGAAAAAGAAGCTGAATTAAAAGAAATAGAAGCAGAAATTAGCGGTTTAAACGATGAACTGGAAGAAATTGATAAAAAAACGGCTAATACAAACAAAAAAATAAGTGACAAGCAAAATGAAATCTTTGAAGTTGAGGCTGAAATTGCAGCTTTAAAAGAAGAGATTCAAATATTAGAAGAGCGTATTGCTGAGCGCGATGAGCTATTAAAAGAAAGAGCAAAAACGATGTACCAAAGAGGGGATGTTAATATCCTTGAGGTGGTTTTAGGAGCCAATAGTTTTGGGGACCTGTTAGATCGAATGACCGCTTTAACTTTAGTTGCTCAACAAGATCGTAATATTTTAGATGCTCATATCGCTGACCAAGAAGCTCTTGAAAGATCAAAAGCAGCTGTTGAAGAAAACTTAAAGACATTAGAAGGTCATTTAAGTGAACTGGAAGCTTTAAAAGCAGAGCTAGCTGAACAACGTGCCGAAAAAGATCGTTTATTAGGTCAAATGGAAAACAAACATGACGATGTACATAATCATTTACTTGATCTTGAAGAAGAAGAACAAATTTTAAAAGCTCAAGAAGCTGCACTTAAGCAACAGTTACAAGAGTGGGAAGCTGAACAAGCTCGGAAGGCTGAGGAAGCCCGTAAAGCAGAAGAAGCTCGTAAAGCCGAGGAAGAACGTAAAAAGAGAGAAGCTGAACAAACTGCAGCGGCGAACTCAACACCAAGTTCAACACCAAGCTCAGGTGGTAGCCAGGGCTCCAGCGGAAATTCTGGTGGCGGTTCAGGTGGTGGCTCCAATACGGTAAGCCCTCCACCGGCAGAATCAGGGACAATCTTTATGAGACCTGCAACAGGGACGCTAACATCTACATATGGATACCGTGGTTCATTTGGTCCTGGTGGTTCTTTTGGAGGAAGTATGCATTACGGCATTGATATTGGGAAAAATGGTCGTACTGGAGATGTTCCAATTGTAGCGGCGGAAGCAGGACAAGTCATAACGGCTCAGTATTCAAATAGTTACGGAAACTATATTATGATTAGCCATATTGTCGATGGGCGTCAAATCACGACTCTTTACGCACACTTAGAGCGTATGGATGTTAGTGTAGGGAGCACAGTCTCACGTGGACAGCAAATTGGTTTGATGGGGAACACAGGGAATTCAACAGGACCTCACCTTCACTTTGAAGTGCATGAAGGTGGCTGGAATCAAGCCAAATCGAACGCAGTGAATCCTTTAAATTATATTCCCAGATAAGTAGATTCTAAAACCTTATAGCCTTTGGCTGTGAGGTTTTTTCGCTTTTTTATATAAAATTAGGTTTTCAAGCGTAAGGGGAATGTATATAGCAGGAAGATTTTCCCCGAAGATTTTGATGGAATTCTTTTTGACTTCACTTATGGCTTTGTCTAAAATGGTGGGAAAGGAAAACAACATATTATCGTGGGCGATTACATATGATAAACTGTTAATATAGGACAAACTTAGGTGTAAAGAATCGGCTATAAGTCGTTGTAATTTCATTTGTTGATTATAAATTAGGAGTGGTCATGTGGGCAACAAGCGCTGGTTTTATTTACTTATAGGTATTGTGTTAGCAATTGGGGCGGTTAGCTTTTTTACGCTTGATTCACCTCAATTAAATAATACGAAAGAAGTCGCTAGTACAGTGGATAGTAGCGGCGGGACGCAGGAAGTAGTTGAATTATCGGATCAAGAGTTATTAGAGAAATTTGCCTTGGCTTTACAAATTATTGAGGATCAATATATTGATGAAGTGGACCAAACGGAACTTGTTGAAGGGGCCATTAAAGGGATGCTAGAAACTTTAGAGGACCCTTATTCGGACTATATGGATCAAGACACGGCTCGCCAATTTGAAGAGTCCCTAGATTCACATTTTGAAGGAATTGGGGCAGAGGTGAGCATGGTTGATGGAAAAGTAACCATCGTAGCACCAATTCGAGACTCACCGGCAGAAAGAGCTGGATTGCAACCAAATGATCAGATCGTTCAAATTGAAGGCGAAAGTATAGAAGGTCTTTCTTTAAATGAAGCTGTTTTACAAATACGTGGTGAAAAAGGAACAACGGTTACTTTGACCGTAGAGCGACCGGGTGTTAATGACCCAATTGAATTCAAAATCGTCCGTGATGAAATCCCGATTGAAACGGTTGTTGGAGAGATGATTGAACAAGATGGGAAAAACATCGGTTACATCATCATATCCTCTTTTTCGGTAGATACAGCGGAACGTTTTGAAGAAGCTTTAAATGAATTAGAAGCTAATGGAATCGATGGTTTAGTAATTGATGTACGTGGGAATCCTGGAGGATATTTAAAATCAGTAGAAGACATTGGTGATTTGATTATCCCAGGTGGTGAACCGATTGTCCAAATTGAAAATCGTCAAGGACAAAAAGAACGTCATATTTCTTCTTTAAATGAAATAAAACCTTATCCAATTGTTGGGGTAACGGATGGAGCAAGTGCTTCTGCCTCTGAAATTTTGGCGGGTGCCTTAATTGAAGCGGGAGATTATGACGTTGTGGGAGATACAACATTTGGAAAAGGAACAGTACAGCAAACGATTCCGATGGGAGATGGAAGTCAATTAAAACTTTCTTTATTCCGTTGGTTAACATCGGCAGGTAATGACATTCACGGAGAAGGTGTAGAGCCTACGGTGAAAGTGATGCAGCCAGACTATTTTTACGTTCCTCCAGTAACAGCACAAGAAACATTGAAGCTTGAAATGTTAAATGAACAAATTCGCAGTGCACAAATTATGTTAACGGGATTAGGTTTCGATATTTCACGTGATGACGGGTTTTATGATGAAGAAACCGAGGCGGCAGTGAGAGTTTTCCAACAAGATAATGGAATTGAGAGCACAGGAGAAATTGATGAAGAAACAGCAGCGGAAATCCAAAGCCAAATCATCGAACAAATCCGTGACAGAGAAAACGATCAACAACTGCAAAAAGCAATCGAGTTGATTATTGAAGAAAAATAACCATTAATCAAAGTTATGATTGACAATGAATGTAGCAGAAGATGGTTTATATAAGCTAAAGAAAAGTAAATGAGACTGTCTTAAAAGGTTATTAGATCTTTTGAGCGGTCTTTTTTTTGCAGTGTGAATCGCCGTGTGGATAAGTAATGAAAAAATGGAAATGGTGGGATTAGGGTTCGAAATAGTGTGGATAGGTAATGAAAAGCCGAGCTGGGTGAATTAGGGTGCGAAAAAAGGTTAATAAGTAATGAAATCCACGAGTTAACCAAACTACAGTACGAATAACCTCAGACTAGTTAATCAAGCCCACTCAATGAAATTCCCCTTCGACCTTATCTATTATTTTTCGGGAAATAATCACTTATAAAAATAGAAATTCAGTCATATTTTATCGTTTTTTCAATTCTATTATCTATTATCTGTTTTCATTTGTAAGTTTGTGGTATGTTTAAAGAGAGATGAGAGTTGGAGGCGTGAATTTATGGTTATCGACATACTAAAAACGATTGGAATTGCCTTTGGTAGTTTTTTTAGTAATCCACTTTTGTATATTGGTTTAATCATTATTTTATTAGTAGCAAATGACAGAATATCAAAAGAGAGACAGTCCTTTCATACGAGAGTATATAGTCGAATGGCAGATTTTGTGCTTCCGTTTTGGCCGAGCATTTTAGCGGGACTTTTGATTTCGCTTGTGACAATCACACTTGGAATCATTGTAAACATACCCTTTTTAGTACTTATAGCTGGGCTGTATGTCCTTTTGGCGCTTACGACAAAAATTCGCTGGATTACCCCGGTGAATGTGTTAGCCTTAACGATTATTATTTTAGCTGTAGAGCCTTTAGTTAGTGGGCCAAGTAGTTTAACGGATATGTACGAAATGGTTTCAGGCGTGTCGATTGCATCTGTTTTTGCCCTACTTAGTCTACTATTATTTGTTGAAGGTTTTTTAATTTTAAGAAATGGTGGAAAATATACGTCCCCTCGGTTAGAGAAAAGTAAGCGTGGAAAATGGATTGGGATCCATAAGCAAAAGCGTCTTTGGATTGTACCGGTCGTTTTATTTATACCAAATGGACTTATACCTACGTTCGAGTTTTGGCCAGTGCTTACCGTGGGTGAAATGATGCTGCAACCTGTTATCGTTCCATTCTTATTTGGGCTGCAATATGTGATTAAGTCGGCATTGCCGGAATTGGCGATTAAATTAATTGGGAGAAGAACGCTCCTTTTAGCGACGGGAAGTATAATCTTTGTCGTTATTGGTTATTTTTTTCCGATTGTTGCCGTTATCGCAGCTGTTCTTTTGATGGTAACTCGTGAATGGCTGACTGCTTCTCTACAATCAAAGGAAGATAAACATTCAAAGTATTTTACGGAACTTAAAGAAGGTTGTCTTATTTTAGGTGTGTTACCAGGAAGCCCTGCTGAGAAAATGGACTTACAGATCGGAGAAACGATTTCAAAAGTGAATGGACGACCGATCCAAAATCAAGATCAGTTTTATAAAGCGTTGCAAGCCAACTCGGCCTTTTGTAAATTAGAGGTGCTTGATTATGCTGGAGAAGTACGTTTTGCACAAGGAGCTCTTTATGTTGGAGAGCATCATCAACTTGGCGTTTTGTTAGTTAAAACGGAACAAACTTTGCAGGATTCAGTCATTTGACCAATTTTTGCTCCTGTCGACTATAAATTCAAAAATAAAGGAGCTCGTTTTTTATAATGGAATGGGGTTTCGTTTTAATTGCTCCACTACTATTAATGGTCATTTTGACAAGAGTAAGTTTTAGTCTTGTTGGAGCGACCATTGTTACGTGGATGATTTTAATTTTTGCGATGAAGGTACACGAAATGCCGTGGTATCTTATATTGCTAAGTATCGTTTCATATATCGTTGGGTTATCGCTGTCACAAAAAGTGTTAAGAAAGAAGCCTGGAATGTAGAAGAGTCGCATAGTACGGCTCTTTTTCTTATTCCTTCACAAGGAATTCGTTTGAGCAAAGTAAAAAAGGGAAGAATAAAGAAAAGAGACAAATTATGTGACAACATATGTTCGTTAAAAGTAGGAACATGATTGAAAATTATGGTATACTGATAGTAAGAGCGTTTGTTCGTAAAGGAGGAGTTTCGTTGGATAATAAATTCGAATTAATATCCGCTTATCAACCTAACGGGGATCAACCTGAGGCGATAAAGACTATCGTGAACGGGATTAAAAATGGAGAGAAACATCAAACATTATTGGGAGCTACCGGAACGGGGAAAACATTCACGATGTCGAATGTTATTCAAGAAGTGAATAAACCGACCTTAGTGATGGCCCACAATAAAACGTTAGCGGGTCAACTTTATAGTGAGTTCAAAGAATTTTTTCCTAATAATGCAGTCGAATACTTTGTCAGTTATTATGATTATTATCAGCCAGAAGCGTATGTACCTTCCTCTGATACATACATTGAGAAAGATGCGAGTATTAATGATGAGATTGATAAACTACGTCACGCCGCAACAAGTGCATTATTAGAAAGAAATGACGTCATTATTATTGCCAGTGTCTCGTGTATTTACGGTTTAGGTTCTCCTGAGGAATATCGTGAAATGGTTGTTTCTTTACGAACAGGCCAAGAAATAGAACGAAATGAGTTATTGCGAAATTTAGTTGATATTCAATATAACCGAAATGATTTGAATTTCACTCGTGGGACGTTCCGTGTTCGTGGAGATGTGGTTGAAATTTTTCCAGCTTCTAGAGATGAACAATGCGTTCGTATCGAGTTTTTTGGCGATGAAATTGATCGGATCACCGAAGTCGATGCTCTAACAGGAGAAATCAAAGGCGACCGAGATCATATCGCTATTTTTCCAGCTTCTCACTTCGTTACCCGTGAAGAAAAATTAAAAAAAGCGATTGTTAATATCGAGAAAGAGCTGGAAGAACGTCTGAAAGTACTTCATGAGGAAGGAAAACTTTTAGAAGCACAACGAATAGAACAACGGACAAGATATGATATTGAAATGATGGCTGAAATGGGTTTTTGCTCAGGAATTGAGAATTATTCAAGACATTTAACCTTAAGAGAAGCAGGTGTCACACCTTATACATTGATCGACTTTTTCCCAGAAGATTTTTTAATCATTATGGATGAATCTCACGTATCGGTGCCACAAGTTCGTGGAATGTATAACGGGGACCGGGCTCGAAAAGAAGTACTCGTTAATCATGGTTTCCGTCTTCCGTCTGCCCTTGATAATCGTCCTTTAAAATTTGAGGAATTTGAAAAGAAAATGAATCAAGTTGTTTACGTTTCAGCGACTCCAGGTCCTTATGAAATGGAGCATACACCGAAAATGGTCGAGCAAATTATTCGTCCAACCGGATTATTGGATCCGATTATTGATGTGCGCCCAATTCAAGGGCAAATTGATGATTTAATTGGAGAAATTCGTTTACGAACGGAACGAAATGAACGGGTGCTTGTGACGACGTTGACGAAAAAGATGTCTGAGGATTTAACCGATTATTTGAAAGAGCTCGGAATAAAGGTCAATTATCTTCATTCAGAAGTGAAAACATTGGAACGAATTGAGATTATTCGTCAGCTCCGCCTTGGAACCTATGATGTTTTAATTGGAATTAATTTATTAAGAGAAGGTTTAGATATACCAGAAGTGTCACTAGTGGCGATTTTAGATGCAGATAAGGAAGGTTTTTTACGATCGGAACGTTCGTTAATTCAAACGATTGGCCGAGCAGCAAGAAATGCCGATGGTCGTGTTATTATGTATGCCGATAAGATTACTAACTCAATGAAAATTGCCCTTGATGAAACGAAACGAAGACGTACGATTCAAGAGGAATTTAATCAAAAGCATGGTATAACACCGGCAACGATTCAGAAGAAAATTCCAGACCTTATTAAAGCAACCCATGTAGCAGAAGATGAAGAGAGCTATAAAGACCATGCTCCAAAAATAAAATTAAGTAAAAAAGATAAAGAAAAAATGCTCGCAAACCTTGAAAAGGAAATGAAAGAAGCAGCGAAGTCGTTGCAGTTTGAGCGAGCGGCTGAATTACGGGATTTAATATTAGAATTGAAGGCGGAAGGGTGACATTCGATGGCATTAGAAAACATAGTGGTAAAAGGGGCACGTTCTCATAATTTAAAAAATATCGATGTGACGATTCCGCGCGATAAATTAGTCGTTTTGACAGGGTTGTCGGGTTCAGGAAAATCGTCGTTAGCGTTTGATACGATTTATGCCGAGGGGCAAAGGCGATATGTCGAATCCTTATCGGCCTATGCTAGGCAGTTTCTTGGGCAGATGGATAAGCCGGATGTTGATACGATTGAGGGGTTATCGCCTGCAATTTCTATTGATCAAAAAACAACGTCCAAAAATCCACGTTCAACGGTCGGTACAGTAACGGAAGTCTTTGATTATTTACGCTTATTATTTGCCCGGATTGGACACCCTGTTTGTCCTAAGCATGGGGTTGAGATATCTTCCCAAACGATTCAGCAAATGGTTGACCGTTTAAAAGAGTTTCCTGAGCGGACAAAGATGCAAATATTAGCTCCGCTTGTTTCAGGACGAAAAGGAACACATGTCAAAATTTTTGAAGATATTAAAAAGCAAGGTTATGTTCGCGTTCGAGTCAATGGAGAAATGCGTGAAGTCGCGGAGGACATTGAATTAGAAAAGAATAAAAAACATACGATTGAAGTCGTCATTGATCGGATTGTCATAAAAGAAGGAATTGAATCTCGATTAGCAGATTCACTAGAGACGGCTCTCGGTTTAGCTGATGGACGGGTTTTAGTCGATGTAATTGATGGGGAGGAATTGCTGTTTAGCCAGCATCATGCATGCCCAGAGTGTGGTTTTTCGATTCCAGAATTAGAACCGAGAATGTTTTCCTTTAACAGTCCGTTTGGAGCATGCCCAAAATGTGATGGACTTGGGGTAAAGTTGGAGGTCGATTTGGAACTCGTGCTCCCAGATCGTTCTCGTTCCTTAAATGAGAATGCAATTGCACCTTGGGAATCGATTAGTTCACAGTATTATCCACAACTACTAGCATCAGTTTGTGAGCATTATGGCATTGATATGGATACTCCGGTTAATGATTTACCTGAACATCAGCTAGATAAAATATTGTACGGTAGCGGCAAAGAAAAAATCTATTTCCGCTATGAAAATGAGTTTGGTCAAATACGCGAAAATCAGATTTTATTTGAAGGTGTTGTGAACAATGTTTCTAGACGTTATCATGATACGAGCTCTGATTATGTTCGTGAACAAATGGAAGGATACATGGCGGAAAAAGCTTGTCCTACATGTAAAGGGTATCGTTTAAAGAAAGAAATGTTAGCTGTTTTTGTTGGTGAGAAGCATATCGGTCAAGTTACTTCTCTATCTGTTAAGGACGCGTTACGGTTTTTTAAAGGTTTAGAGTTAAGTGATAAAGATCAGGCGATTGCAAGGTTAATTTTAAAAGAAATTGAGGACCGTTTAGGGTTTTTAAACAATGTCGGGCTTGATTATTTGTCATTAAGCCGTTCGGCCGGTTCCTTGTCTGGTGGAGAAGCTCAACGGATTCGGTTGGCCACCCAAATTGGTTCTTCTTTAATGGGCGTTTTATATATTTTGGATGAGCCTTCAATTGGCTTACATCAACGAGACAATGATCGTTTAATTGAAACACTTGAATACATGCGAAACTTAGGGAATACGTTGATTGTGGTTGAGCATGATGAAGATACAATGCTTGCGGCAGACTATATTATTGATATTGGACCTGGTGCTGGGGTTCATGGTGGTTTTATCATTGCTGAAGGAACACCTGAAGAAATTATGAATGATGAAAATTCCTTAACAGGGCAATATTTATCCGGGAAGAAGTTTATCCCGCTGCCTGAAAATCGTCGAGAGCATGATGGCCGTTACTTAAAGGTTAAAAAGGCGACTGAAAACAACTTACAAAATGTGTCGGTCGACTTTCCACTTGGTCAATTTATTGCGGTAACAGGTGTTTCAGGTTCAGGAAAAAGTACTTTAATTAATGAAATTGTGTATAAAGCATTGGCTCAGAAGTTAAATCGTGCCAAAACGAAACCAGGTCAGCATAAAGAAATAGAAGGATTAGGTCATATTGATAAAGTGATTGAGATTGATCAATCGCCAATCGGGCGGACGCCACGTTCAAACCCGGCGACCTATACGGGAGTCTTTGATGATATTCGCGACGTTTTTGCGATCACAAATGAAGCAAAAATTCGTGGTTATAAGAAGGGGCGCTTTAGTTTTAATGTGAAAGGTGGTCGTTGTGAAGCTTGTCGAGGCGACGGTATCATTAAGATTGAAATGCATTTTTTACCGGATGTGTACGTACCATGTGAAATTTGTGAAGGAAAAAGATATAATCGTGAAACATTAGAAATAACCTATAAAGGAAAGACCATTGCTGATGTGCTCGAAATGACGGTGGAAGAAGGTCTTGACTTTTTTGCCAACATTCCTAAAATCAATCGTAAAATCCAAACATTAGTAGATGTCGGACTTGGATATGTTCGTCTCGGTCAGCCGGCGACAACCCTTTCAGGCGGTGAAGCTCAACGGGTGAAGCTTGCTTCTCAGCTTCATAAGCGTTCCACAGGAAAAACGATCTATATTTTAGATGAGCCAACGACTGGTTTGCATGTCGATGATATTTCCCGTTTGCTCCAAGTTCTTCATCGTCTTGTTGATAATGGCGATACCGTTCTCGTCATTGAACATAATTTAGATGTTATTAAAACGGTCGATCATATCGTTGACCTTGGTCCTGAAGGTGGCGATAAAGGGGGAACTCTAGTTGCGGAAGGAACACCGGAACAAGTAGCGGAAGTGGAAGGCTCTTATACAGGGAAATACTTAAAACCGATTTTAATTCGCGACCAAGAAAGAATGAAGGAACAAAAAAAAGAATGGCAAAATGTATAAATCATGAAACATTTTGATTTCTCATTTCGTAACACTTATTAATAGCCTATTTTTCACCGAAGGGTACGAAAAAACGAAGGAGTGTAAAAAATGGAAGAAAGAAAAATGATTTTAAAGATGATTGAAGATGGGAAAATTACTGCTGAAGAAGGAATTCGTTTATTAGAAGCGATGGAGCAGAAAGGGACAGAACGTTTAAGTGAAACGAGCTCAAAAACAGAAGCGAAAGGACAATTTTTATCAACAGATGTGAATTGGGATGCTGGAGAAGAGTATCGTGAGCGTCATCGTCAAACCCAATCAAGCTCGTCCAATAATAAACTAGCTGACTTTTTTGATACGGCGATCCAAAAGATTAAAGACTTTGATTTAGATTTTAATTTTGGTTCCTCGACCGTGATTAACCATGTTTTTCAACATCGTGATGTTTCCCCGCATTCACTGGATATATCTTTGGAGAATGGAACGGTAGATGTGAGACCGTGGGATGAACCTGATGTGCGTGTTGAATGTGAAGCGAAGATTTATCGTGTGCGAGATACGGATGAAGCAAGAAAAGTCCTTCTTCAAGAAACGACTTTTTTAGTCGATGATAATAAGCTTTTATTCCATACGAAAGTAAAGACGATGAAAGTAAAAGCGATCGTCTATGTACCGAAAACATTATTTGAACATGTGAAGTTTTATACGTTTAACGGACAAATATCAGGTGAGAAGATTTCGACGACTTCATTTGAAGCGAATACGTTAAATGGTCCGATTCAATTTTCGAACTTAAAAGCGAAAAAAGTGAATGCAGAGACCGTAAATGGTGCGATTGAATTAAAGTCTTCTAGTGCTGAATTAATTGATGCCAAGACGGTCAATGGCACAATCACAATCGACGGAAAATATCATGACGCTGATTTAGAGACGGTGAACGGGACGATTACCTATAATCTTGATCCTTTCAGTGATCCTAGCTATTTGGATGTGAAAGCAGCGACAGGAAGTATTCATTTAAGTTTCCCTGATGACGTTCGTGTCGAGGCGAAATTAAAAACAAATGTTGGAGGCTATTCTGTTCATTTACCTGAATATGAAGTGATTGAGGAGAAAAAGGAATTTGCTCAAAAGAATATTTCTTTTGTTGCTAACCAAGAGGCTTCTCCACGTTTAAAAGTTTATGCGATCACAAATACAGGTTCGATTAATGTCAAAGAGCGTGAGTAACTGAGTTCGTATAAATGTAAAAGTTTTAAATAAAGAACAAGAGGGTAATCTCTAAGTGAGGTGAAATGGATGAAACGTTTGTATAGAGACCAAGATGATCGAAAACTAGCGGGAATTTGTGCTGGTGTTGCTAAATATTTTAATATCGATCCAACACTTGTAAGAATTATTACCGTTGCCGTATTTTTTATGACAGGTGGATTCCCGGTCCTCTTCGCATACATCATTGGTGCTTTTATCATTCCGAATGAAGGAGATTACTAAGATGAGATGGTTAATTGGACTTCTTTTAAATGCAGGATTATTAATGCTATTAGCACAAGTATTTGAAGGGTTTTATATTAGTGGGTTTATTGCCGCCATAATCGCTAGTTTAGTCTTATCGGTTATTAACCTGACTGTGAAGCCTATCTTACTCTTTTTTACTTTTCCAATTACGATTTTAACTTTAGGATTATTCCTCTTAGTCATTAATGCTGTGACTTTATTATTGACGGCGTTTATTATGGGAAGTTATTTTACAATCGAAGGATTTGGTCTCGCTGTTTTAGCGGCCCTTATCATTTCAATTGTGCAAACTTTTGTGATTAAACCCGTCAAAAATGCCTAATAGTAACGATAAAAAATGAATGAGCCTGCCGCCTTTGTGCGGTATGGCTTTTTTTGTGGTTTGTTTTTGGGGAAATAAGGGTAGAAGTTCGTATAGGGATTAAACTATGTGTGGCATATGTAGAAAACTGTAGAGGTTTGGTGAATATGAGCTACCTTTTCTATCAATAGAGGACATTATTGAGTTTTTAATTACAGAAAATTTCGAATCTAGTCGGATTGACTCAGCTAAAACCTATTGAAAAGGCCCACAAAAAATATGTTAAAATCTATAGAAAATTCACAAAAGGGAGGAAGTAGATTGAAAAAGATCATAAAATTAGCAGTAGTGCTATCCCTGTTTTTAATCGTTGTTTTATGGAATTCAAATGGAGCGGCCGAAACCAATACTCGATTAGGGAAAGTGCAAACTCAGACAGGTGGTTCGTTAAATGTTCGAGACCTCCCCAATGTAGATTCAGAAATTATTGGTCACTTAAAAGTAGGACAACTAGTAGAGTATGTCGCGGTTAATGGTGGGTGGGGAAAAATAACGTATAACGGAAGAGTTGGATATATAAATTTAGATTATATGTCTAACAGTAGTGAACAAACAGTGTACGTTCCAACGAATGCCACTTCTGAAAACAACTCAAGTCAACAAGAAATCCGTCAAATTGTCATTGATCCTGGTCATGGAGGGAGAGATCCAGGAGGGCATACGGTTGATGTGGAAGAAAAAGCGATTGTGCTCGATGTAGTCAAAAGGGTAAAAGATAAACTGCTTTATGATGGTTATGAAGTGATCATGACGAGAGAAACGGATACGTATATTTCTTTGGAAAGCCGTGTAAGTGTCGCTAACGACCATAATGCTGACTTATTTTTAAGCATACATGCGAATATCGCGGACGACAGCTCTGTTAATGGAGTCGAAACACATTATATCGGTGATTCAGCCTCATTTGCTCAATTATTACAAACGACAATTGTTAATACTGTAAATACGAACGATCGAGGGTTATTTGAGAGTCCATTCTATGTGCTAAGAAACACCAATATGTTATCGGTTCTTTTAGAAATAGGATATCTAACCAATGATCATGACCTTTATTTGTTACAAACAGAAAGTCATAAAGAGCAATTAGCCAATGCCATTGTATATGCGATTAAAGGTTATTAGTTTAATAGATTTTAATAAGAGATTAAAAGGGTTATAGCGGTAATAAATAGAAAGTAAAATGTTAACAAGCTTTGAACGAGTTGGCACTGAAGTCATTTGAACTTATGTGCCAGCTTTTTTTGATCGTTAGTGGAGCAAGTCATAAGCAAAGCGACTGATGCCCACATTTCGCTTCAACACGGCTTCGCAGGTGGAGTTCGATAAATGGAATCAAGAAAATGAGAGTTTTATTTGAAAACATGATAAAATGGAAGGCATAGTTTAGTACTGATCATTTATGAATTAAATAAATTTTGTTCGATCTATGTTTGATTAAGACTGAATAGGTTTATTTTTAGCAGAGCGAATGAAAGAAAAGATGTTCGAATTGTGGTTAAGTGTCAGCATAGAGGCAAGAACAGGTAAGTGAATCATCATCCTAAGAGTGTAGATTATGAAGTAAGGTGGGGGCTTTTGTGGGTAAACTAAATGCGAATGATTTAATCGAGAGGTTTCAATTTGAATTGCTTGCTGGGGAAGAGGGAATTTATCGTCCGATTACGACGAGTGATATTTCACGGCCAGGGATTGAGATGGCTGGTTTTTTTACGTATTATCCAGCAAAAAGAATTCAGTTAATTGGAAAAACAGAGCTCTCCTTTTTTGAGCGCTTAGCGACAGAGGAAAAGAAGGAACGGATGTTAAATTTATGTACATATGATACACCGGCAATCATTTTGTCACGTGGGTTCGATGTTCCTCCAGAATTGGTCGAGGCGGCTGAGGAAAATGGGGTGCCGTTACTGAGATCACCTATGACGACGACTCGTTTAAGTGGTCGGATTACTGATTATCTCGAGAGTGAGCTTGCACCGATGACGGCGGTTCATGGGGTACTAGTGGATATTTACGGAATTGGGGTTCTGATTACCGGAAGTAGTGGAGTCGGTAAAAGTGAGACCGCTCTTGATCTGATTCGTCGTGGACATCGATTGGTCGCTGATGATTCAGTTGAAATTCGTCAAGAGCATGGTAATACGTTGATTGGAAAACCACCCGAGTTGCTTCAGCATTTGCTCGAGATTCGTGGGTTAGGGATTATTAACGCCATGACATTATTTGGCGCGGGGGCGGTTCGTCCACATAAACGAATTGTGCTCTGTATTCATTTAGAGCTTTGGGATCAAAAGAAAGCCTATGACCGATTAGGGCTTGAGGAAGAAATGATTAAAATTATGGATACGGAAGTTCCGAAATTAACGATTCCTGTTCGACCTGGTCGAAATCTTGCTGTGTTAATTGAAGTGGCCGCGATGAATCATCGTTTGAAAAAGTTAGGTTTTAATGCTGCGCAAGATTTTTCGGCAAAATTAACCGAGCTTATTGAAGATAGTGATAGTGAAGAGTATTAAACCGCTAGCGAAGTTTGTTTAATCTAGAAAGAAAAACGACTAGAAACCATTAGAGGTGGAAATATGAATGAACCATTAAATCGAGTTTTTTTAGAAATAGGACCATTGACCATTTACTGGTATGGGCTCATTATCATGTTTGGTGTTTTTGTTGGCTATTTAATCGCAACGAAGGAAACGAAACGTCTTGGATTACCAAAGGATACGTTTGCTGATCTATTGTTATTTGCGGTGCCGATTGCGATTATCTCAGCTCGCCTGTATTATGTGATCTTTCGCTGGGATCAATTTGCTGATAATCCGATTAGTGCCTTATACATATGGGAAGGCGGTATCGCGATTCATGGGGCGCTTATCGGAAGTGTGTTAACCGCGTATTTCTTTACGAAAAGAAAAGAATTGTCTTTTTGGCAAATTACGGATATTGCGGCCCCAAGTATTTTGCTCGGACAGGCGATAGGCCGCTGGGGAAACTTCATGAACCAGGAAGTTTACGGGGGCGAAGTAATGAGAGAGTTTCTCGAAGGACTTTTTTTACCAGAATTTATTATTAATCAAATGTATATTAATGGTACCTATTACCATCCGACGTTCTTATATGAGTCGATTTGGAGTATAATCGGAGTTGCGATTTTATTATATTTACGTCGTCTGAACCTGCGCCAAGGGGAAATTTTCTTAACCTATGTTGTTTGGTATTCAGTCGGTCGTTTCTTTATCGAGGGAATTCGTTTAGATTATTTATTAATAGGTAATCTGTTGAAGACGGCTCAAGTTATTTCGATTATTTTGGTGATTTGGGCGATTATTACGTTCATTTACCGTAGGCTACAACCAGATACACCAAGGTATTTAGATTTGCCAGCTAGTTTGCAAAAACATAAAGCAAATAAAAAGAATTCAAACAAGAAGAAAAAGAAAAAATAGAGATAAGAAGAAAGACACAAGAGAGAAATGGTGATGAGGAGTGGTCCAATGGGGATGTTAAAACGAGGGTTACTCGTAGGCTTACAAACAACTTGGTCATTAGCAAAAATTATTTTTCCAATTACATTGATTGTTACGATTTTAGGGCATACGCCTGTTTTAGGTTGGGTAGCTCATTTACTTGCTCCTTTTTTAGGGGTAATAGGATTGCCTGGAGAAGCAGCGATTCCACTAGTTGTGGGGAATTTCTTGAACTTATACGCAGGAATTGGGGCGATTTTATCACTTGAATTAACGGTTAAAGAAGTGTTTATTTTAGCGTTAATGCTCTCGTTTTCGCATAATTTAATTATCGAATCGGCTGTGGCAAAAAAGGTCGGTTTAAGAGTTTCAGTAGTATTAGCCGTTCGAATTGGGCTTGCTTTAGTTGCAGCGTTTTTAGTGAATATTCTTTGGCAGGGTGGACAAGAAACGGCACAATATGGCTTTATTGGAACTTCGGATTCAGCCGCAGCAGAGCCAGTAACGGGCTGGTTTGCGATTGCGTGGTCAGGAATAGAAAGTGCTTTATACGGTTCGTTTCAATTAGCCTTAATTGTCATTCCGTTAATGGTGATCATCCAAATTATGCGTGAGAAAAATTGGTTGAGGCTGATTGCGAAGGCGATGTCGCCATTCACTAGGTTGTTGGGGATTCGTGAAAATACATCGACTACACTTGCTTCTGGTTTAACGATTGGTTTAGCTTACGGTGCAGGAGTGATGACCCAAGCAGTGAAGGAGGATGGAGTGAAAAAGAAAGATTTATATTTAGTCTTTATTTTCCTTGTTGCCTGTCATGCTGTGGTGGAGGATACGGTTGTCTTTATCCCACTAGGTATACCGGTTCTGCCACTCCTCATCATTCGTCTTGTCACGGCGATTGTGTTAACGATGATTATTGCTTTCGTTTGGAATCGAATTGAACAAAAAAGAACTCATCAAGGAAAGGAAGCCACATATGAGCATTAAAACACTATTATTTGATTTAGATGGAACGTTGATTAATACAAATGATTTAATTATTGCTTCATTTTTGCATACGTTGGAGCAGTATCAACCTGGTCGTTATAAACGTGAGGATGTCATCCCATTTATCGGCCCTCCACTTGTTGATAGTTTTCAACAGGTCGACCGAGAAAAAACGGAAGAAATGATTGGTGTATACCGCACGTTTAATCATGCAAAACATGATGAGCTAGTGACCGAGTACGAGGGAGTTTATGAAGCGATTGAAACTTTACATAAACAAGGTTTCAAGCTCGCCGTTGTCACATCAAAAATTAGTCAAACCGCCCATATGGGGTTAAAATTAACCGGATTAGACAAGTTCTTTGATGTTGTGGTTGCCCTCGATCATGTCAAAAAAAGCAAACCAGATCCAGAGCCAATCGATTTAGCTTTAGAGCAGCTTGACTCTACAAGGGAAGAAGCGATCATGGTTGGCGATAGCGATTTTGATATTCTAGCAGGAAAAAATGCGAATATGAAAACCGCGGCAGTCGCTTGGTCGATTAAAGGGGAAGATGTTCTTCGTTCTTATAATCCAGACTTTATGTTAGAGGATATGCGTGACCTACTTGATATTGTCGGAGTTACCCAAAAATGAGCCGAAAAACGGAGCGATACCCTGTAACGGAATCGAATTCACTTTGGCAAATTTATAAAACCGTCCCTTTTTGGAAGGTCATGAAAAATTTTGTCTTTATTCAAATGGCACGTTACACGCCTTTTTTAAAGGTGAAAAATTGGATTTATCGTACTTTTTTGCGGATGAAGGTTGGCGAGGAGACCGCAGTTGCGTTAATGGTCATGATGGATATTATGTTTCCTGAAAAAATTTCAATTGGGAGAAATAGCATCATTGGTTATAATACCACGATTCTTTCTCATGAATATTTAATTAAAGAGTATCGTCTCGGTGATGTGAAAATTGGCGATGAAGTGATGATTGGAGCGAATACGACGATTTTACCTGGTGTCAGGATTGGTGACGGTGCTGTCGTTTCCGCCGGGACGCTCGTTCACCGAGATGTACCAGCCGGAGCCTTTGTTGGTGGCAATCCGATGGTCACGATTAAAGAAGGATTAGAAAAAAAAGAAACAGTCCAAACAGAGCTTGAGCATAAGGGGTAAATTCTTATGGTCAGGCTTTTTTATTATGGGAAGACCGCGAGTTTTGATTGGTAATGAAAAGCCGTGCTGTGCCAAATTAGGGTGCGAATAAAGTGGGATAAGTAATGAAAATGCATGCTGCAATAAATTAAGGTGCGAATCATCTATATGAAAGGAATGATTGGCCCTTATATTATAAAAGTGTCGTTTGTTTTTCCTTGACGCTCCTAACTTGTAAGGGTAAAATACTTATTATACTTTATCTTATTAGTATATTAGTGAACTAAAGTATTCTGAATTTATATAATAGATAAATAGAATGTTATTGAGGTGAGTAGAGTGACGAAGCCGTTTATGTTTGAGAAGCCGTTAGGTATGCGAGATACATTGCCAAAGTTATATGAGACGAAAAGGGAAGTTAGAGATAAAGTTTCAGCAGAAATGAAGAGTTGGGGTTATCATTTTATTGAAACGCCGACTTTGGAATACTACGATACTGTTGGAGTTGCTTCGGCGATTTTGGATCAACAACTTTTTAAACTCTTAGACCAACAAGGACGTACATTAGTTTTGCGTCCGGATATGACAGCTCCAATCGCGAGGCTTGTTGCTTCGAGCTTAAAGGATGCAGCTTACCCATTGCGTTTAAGTTATCAGTCGAATGTGTACAGAGCCCAACAGCATGAAGCCGGAAAGCCAGCTGAGTTTGAACAGATTGGGGTCGAATTGATCGGAGATGGGACGATTAGTGCGGACGGAGAAGTGATTGCCTTAATGATTTCTTCGTTAAAGCAGACGGGCTTGAAACATTTTACTGTTGCTGTTGGTCATATTGGCTTTTTGCAGGCGTTATTGCTTGATGTTGTCGGCAATGCTGAACGTGCTGATGCACTTATCCGCTTTTTATATGAAAAAAATTATGTTGGGTTTAAGGAGCATGTTAAAAGTTTGTCGTTGTCTTCCATTGATAAATCTCGTTTACTAAAGCTTTTAAAATTACGTGGTAGTCAAGAAGTTTTAGATGAGGCTAGTGAAATCATTCAAACAGAAGCAGGGAAAGCGGCGATCCAAGAGTTACAGGAGCTATGGTCGGTGTTAGAGGCATATCAATTAACTGCCTATGTAAAATTTGATTTAAATCTTGTTTTACATATGAGTTACTATACAGGCGTTGTTTTTGAAGGATATGGGGATAAATTAGGAGTTCCTGTCTCGAGTGGTGGTCGTTATGATGAACTTTTAGAAAAATTTAATCGACCGGCACAGGCGACGGGTTTTGGGATTCGATTGGATTTATTAGTGGAAGCATTAGGTGAAATGAGGGACTTACCTGATCTTGTCTGCATCATTTTTAGTCGAGAACGCCGGGCGGAAGCGATTGAAGTAGCGACGGAAAAAAGACAAGAAGGTTTGACAGTTGTGATGCAGGATTTAGCGGGGATTCAGGATCTAGATTTAATGACCGAACAATATGATGATGTGCTTTATTTTATTGGCAAACAGCCTAAAGGAGGCATCTTAACATGAGCGATTTATTAACCGTAGCGATGCCTAAAGGAAGAATTTTTGAGGAGGCGGTTGAGCTTTTAAGGAAAGCTGGTTATGACCTTCCTGATGAATTCGAAAACTCGCGGAAGTTGATTATTGATGTACCAGAAGAGAACATGAGGTTTATTTTAGCAAAACCGATGGATGTTCCTACTTATGTTGAGCATGGGGTGGCTGATATCGGGGTGGCAGGTAAGGATGTTATGATTGAAGAAGAGCGTGATGTTTATGAGGTGCTTGATTTAAAAATTAGTGCTTGTTACTTAGCCGTCGCAGGTTTACCCGGTTATGCTAAAAAAGACATTAATCCTAAGGTTGCCTCGAAGTACCCGAATTTAGCGACTCAATATTTTAAAGAACAGGGCGAACAAGTGGAAATCATTAAACTGAATGGTTCGATTGAACTGGCGCCATTAATTGGGTTAGCGGATCGAATTGTCGATATTGTTTCCACTGGGCAAACATTAAAGGAAAATGGCTTAGTCGAATTGGAAACGATCGTACCGATAACCTCGCGAATTATTGTGAATCCAGTCAGTTATCGTTTAAAAGATGAACGAATTGAGGAAATGGTCGAGCGTTTATCGGTCGTTGTAGAGGAGGAGTTACGGTGAAAATTGTTCAATATGATGCCGATATAAGCATTAAACGCGACCTGGACTCAGGAACAGAGGAGCAAAGGAAAGTTGTCGCTGAAATTATTGGAAAAGTTCGACAAGAAGGAGATGCGGCGTTAGCTTATTTTACGGAAAAATTTGATCGAGCTGTATTAGATGGTTTAAGAGTACAAGAAGAGGAAGTCAAACAGGCTTATACAGAAATTGATGAAGAAACATTGAATGCTTTAAGAATGGCGATTGAAAACATTCGCGATTTTCATCAAAGGCAAACCACTCAATCATGGTTTACGACGAAAGCAGACGGGACGATGTTAGGACAGAAAATTACACCACTTGATTCAGCAGGACTGTATGTGCCGGGGGGAAAAGCGGCTTATCCGTCTTCGATTATGATGAATGTGATTCCGGCTCAAGTGGCTGGAGTCGAGCGTATTGTGATGGTTTCTCCTCCTCAACCGAATGGAAATCTTGAGCCAGTTGTCCTTGTCACCGCTCATGAACTGGGAGTAGAGGAAATTTATAAAGTGGGCGGGGCTCAGGCGATTGCGGCTTTAGCCTATGGTACGGAAACGATCCCAAAAGTAGATAAAATTACGGGGCCGGGCAATATTTTTGTCGCTCTTGCCAAAAGAGCGGTTTTTGGTGAAGTCGATATTGATATGATTGCCGGACCGAGTGAAATCGTAGTGTTAGCTGATGACCAAGCGAATATTGCTTATATTGCCGCGGATTTATTGTCTCAAGCTGAGCATGATGAGCTTGCTTCCTCTGTGCTTGTGACTGAATCTCAAGTGTTAGCCGAAGCGGTCGCAAAAGAAGTTCAAAAGCAACTCGAGACATTGCCAAGAAAGGAAATCGCCCAAGCTTCCCTTGAGCAATATGGACAGATTATCGTAACGACTGATTTAGAAGAAGCGATAACGGTTGTCAATGAACTAGCGCCGGAGCATTTAGAAATTTTGACAAAAGAGCCATTAAATATCGTGGGGAAAATCCGTCATGCGGGGGCGATTTTTCTTGGAGAGTATAGCTCTGAACCAGTGGGTGATTATTTTGCTGGCACCAATCATATTTTACCAACGAATGGAACGGCTCGATTTTCTAGTCCGTTAAGTGTGGATGATTTTACGAAAAAAACGAGTATTATCTCTTATAGCGAAAAAGCTCTTGTTGAAAATGGCTCAAAAATTGCCACGATTGCCCGCTTAGAAGGGTTGGAAGCTCATGCTCGAGCGATTGAAATACGATTGGAGGAAAAATGATGGAATCAAGACGTGCATTTATTGAACGAAACACAGGGGAAACACAAATTAAATTAGATTTTACAGTAGATGGAGAAGGGATTTCGGATTTAAAAACAGGCGTACCTTTTATGAGCCATATGCTTGATTTATTTACAAAACATGGCCACTTTAATTTAACGGTCGATGCTTCTGGGGATACTGAGGTCGATGATCATCATACGACTGAGGATATTGGCATTTGCCTTGGATATGCTTTAAAAGAAGCTTTAGGCGATAAAAAAGGGATTAAGCGTTATGGAAGTGCGTTCGTTCCAATGGATGAAGCGTTAGCCCAAGTCGTTGTTGATTTGAGCAATCGTCCACACTTAGAGTTTCGAGCCGAACTACCGAGCGAAAAAGTCGGCACCTTTGATACGGAGCTTGTCCATGAATTTTTGTGGAAGCTGGCTCTTGAAGCTCGGATGAATTTACATGTCATCGTTCATTATGGCCAAAATACGCATCACATCATTGAAGGGATTTTTAAAGCATTAGCACGAGCACTAGATGAGGCGACGACAATCGATAGTCGTGTGAAGGGCATCCCCTCAACGAAAGGGATGTTATAAATGATTGGAATTGTCGATTACGGAATGGGCAATTTGCACAGTGTTAGCAAAGCCTTAGAGCGTTTAGGGTATGAATATATCATTAGTGAAAAAATTGAAGAGCTAGTCGAAATGGATGGACTCATCTTGCCTGGTGTTGGAGCATTTCCTGATGCGATGGAAATCTTGCAAGAAACTGGTTTGGCCGCCTTTTTACAGGATTGGACTTACGCCAAAAAGCCGTTACTCGGTATTTGCCTCGGGATGCAGCTCTTGTTTCAAGAAAGTGCCGAACATGGCGAGACGAAGGGCATTGGTTTATTACCAGGTCGGGTGGAACGTTTTTCAGGTATAACATCTGAAGGAAAAACTTATAAAGTGCCACATATGGGCTGGAACTTGCTTCAATTCATTAATCGCGAGCATCCACTGCTTGAAAATGTTGAGGAGGGTCATGTTTATTTTGTTCACTCTTATGTCGTAAAAACTGAAGATACGTCTGTATTGGTGGCAACGGCTGAATATGATGGTCCTGTTCCCGCAGTAGTTGCCCGTGGTTCTGTGATGGCCACACAATTTCATCCAGAAAAAAGCAGTGAGGTCGGGATGCAGATCTTAAAGAATTTCGGAAAAATGGTCGAGGAGGAAGCAGAGCGTGAGTGATTTTATTATTTATCCGGCAATCGATATGCGCGATGGCAAATGCGTTCGCCTTGTGCAGGGGGATTACAATAAAGAAACGATTTATGGAGATTCTCCTTTTGAAATGGCGAAATCATTTGCAGAAGCTGGAGCAAAATGGATACATATGGTCGATTTAGACGGTGCGAAGGCCAAAAAGCGAGTCAATCATGAATTTGTCATTCGTGTCGCCGAAGAGCTTGATGTTTCCGTCCAAATAGGTGGAGGAATCCGAACAGCTGAAGATGTTGCTTTTTATCTTGAGGCGGGAGTCGATCGAGTTATTCTTGGTAGTGTGGCTGTCCAAAATCCTTCATTTACAAAAGAAATGTTGGCCAAGTACGGCGGCGATAAAATTGTGATCGGAATAGATGCCCGTGATGGTTATGTGGCGACAGAAGGCTGGCTTGAAACTTCGAGTGTGAAGGCGGAAGAACTCGGACAAGAGTTGGCTCGATATGGAGCAGAAGTATTTATTTTTACGGATATTTCACGGGATGGGATGTTGAGTGGACCAAATACGGAAGCGATTGTCGCCCTAGCCAAAGCGACGGGAAAAGAAGTGATTGCATCCGGTGGGGTAAGTAATTTAAAGGATCTACAGGAACTGCGAGCGAGTAGTGCTGATGGAGTCGCCGGAGCCATTGTGGGTAAAGCTTTATATACGAATCAATTCACTTTAGCCGAGGCACTTAGTGGGAAGGAGGAATAGGTGATGTTAACGAAAAGAATCATTCCTTGTTTAGATGTAAAAGAAGGGCGTGTTGTCAAAGGCGTGCAGTTTGTTGACCTTCGTGACGCTGGTGATCCGGTAGAACTTGCCGCATTTTATGATGAGCAGGGAGCCGATGAATTGGTGTTTCTCGATATTTCTGCTTCGCATGAAGGGCGTGAGACGATGATTGATGTCGTCGAGGAAGTAGCCGCCAAATTAGCGATTCCCTTTACGGTCGGCGGGGGCATTAATACATTGGAGGATATGAAACGGGTCCTTCGTGCGGGAGCTGATAAAGTCTCCCTTAATACGGCCGCGGTAAAAAGACCGGAATTAATCAAAGAAGGAGCCGATTTTTTTGGTTCACAATGTATTGTCGTTGCGATTGATGCCAAATACGATGAGGAGCTCGGTTCTTGGAGAATTTATACCCATGGTGGCCGTCAAGCAACGAATTGGGAAGTCATCACTTGGGCTAAGGAAGCGGTCCGCTTAGGTGCCGGGGAATTTTTATTAACGAGCATGGACCAAGATGGAGAGAAAAAAGGCTTTGATCTTGCTCTGACAAAAGCTGTAAGTGAGGCTGTCTCGGTTCCTGTTATTGCCTCTGGTGGAGCTGGGGCCGCGGCTGATTTTGATGAAGTGTTTGGGCAGGCGAAAGCAGACGCAGCGTTAGCAGCTTCGATTTTTCATTATAAAGAAACGTCTGTTGCCGAAGTAAAAGAGTATTTAAAAGAGAAAGGTGTGCCTGTTCGATGAATATAGAAAAAGTTCGTTTTGATGAAAAGGGCCTCGTATCCGCGATCGTCCAGGATGCCGTTTCGAAAGAAGTATTAACATTAGCTTATATGAATAAAGAATCAATAAGGAAATCATTGGAGACAAAAGAAACATGGTTTTACAGTCGTTCCCGCCAGGAGCTTTGGCATAAAGGAGCAACTTCAGGTAATACGCAAACGATCGTTGATATCCGCTTTGACTGTGATGCAGACGCTTTACTTGTTTTAGTCAAACCAGCAGGACCAGCATGCCACACAGGTAGTTATACTTGTTTTTTGGATTCGTTAGTTGAAGCACAAGGTAGCAATGTTGGGCAAGAGTCAACTGAGCGACGTGCTGAACGATATGCAATTTTGAATGAACTAGAATCGGTCATTGCCACCCGGGAAGCTGAAATGCCAGAAGGAGCTTATACGACCTATCTTTTCGAAAAAGGTGTCGACAAAATTTTGAAAAAAGTCGGTGAAGAGGCAGGCGAAGTTATCATCGCCGCTAAAAACCGTGATCCAGAAGAATTGAAATGGGAAGTAGCGGACTTGTTATACCACTTGCTCGTTCTATTGCGCGAACAAAAATTACCAATTGATGAAGTGTTATCTGTATTAGAAGAACGACATAGCGGGAGTTAGAGTGCAGAGCAAAGAAACACTACTTAGGTAGTGTTTTTTTATTTGGAGTTGGAAGTTGATTTGTTTACGGTATTTGGGCGTGGATGATATGTAAATTAAGCTGAGTACCCCCGTCAACCACCACTTTTACCACTGAAAAAGCCCCATTCAAACTGTATAAATATCCATTTTTATAATTCCTGAAAAAATGTGTCGAAAGCTCCGGTGATATAGTATAATTGGAGCAATGAATCAACACTGGAGGTCAAGTGCTTCATGGAATTAACTCCTCAGAATGAAGGAAAAAAGGTCATACCTTTTATAAGAAATGGTGATTATTTCTTTCAAAGAGGCCTAATTGCCTATCGAAAAAAACATTTACAACGGGCTGTTAAACTTTTTCAGCGGGCAGTAAAGCTGACGAATCAGGAGCCTGTTTTTCACGTTCAGTTAGCGGCTGTCTTATCAGAAATGGGTCATTATGAAGAGTCGAATGAAATCTTGCGAAACGTTTTAGCGGAGCATGGTGAAGACGGCCAAAGTGACTGTTATTTTTTTATGGCTAATAACTACGCTTATTTAGGTCTGTTTGATAAGGCACAAGGAGCGGCGGAACGATATATACAATTTAATCCTGACGGACAGTTTTTTCAGGATGCAAAAGATCTATTGGATTTATTAGAAGTCGAGTATGAGGATATTTCTTTATGGAATGAGAATGATATCGATTATGAGGCAAATGATGACTTTCTGATCGAGCATGAAAAAGCTCGTAATGATTTAAAAAATGGTAATTTCCAGGCAGCCATTCCGGTTTTAGAAGAAATTACAAAGAAGCACCCATCTCATTGGGCGGCTTTTAACCATTTAGCAGAGGCTTTTTTCCGAACGGGTGATGAAAGAGCTTTTCAAATTTCTTCCCATGTTTTAAAAGAGGATGAAAGTAATTTATTTGTACGTGCGAATTTGGCTTTATTTTTTCTTCAAAGAGGCGAAAAAGAGCAGGCGGAACCTTTCTTACAACCGATCCGAATTGTGTATCCGATTGATTATGAGAATTATTTATTTGTTGCGGAAGTGTTATGTGCAGCAGGTGAATATGATGATGTGAAAGAAAGATTTGAGAGGATGGCGGATAGTTTTTATAATGATAGTCCGCAATGGTTATTTTGTTATGCGGTCGCATTAGCCAACACAGATGAACGGACAAAAGCGATTCGATATTTAAAAAAATCGGCTTCGTTAGGGCATGAGCAAGCCACAATGATGTTAGCAAATCTAAAAAAAGAAGAACTCTCAGTCAATGATTGGGTTTATCACCCTTGGGAATCCTATTAATGATTCGGCAATGGTTAATATGAGCAGGATAATAGACTTTTGAAGGCCATTTCGATACGATGAATTTAGATATAATGAGGTTAAGGAAATAGGGAGTGATCGAATGAGTGAAGAAAAAATTTATGATGTGATTATTGCAGGTGCTGGTCCAGCTGGAATGACGGCTGCTGTATATACGTCGCGTGCTAACTTAAGTACTGTTATGATTGAACGTGGTGTTCCAGGTGGTCAAATGGCGAATACGGAAGAGGTTGAAAACTATCCTGGTTTTGACCATATTCTTGGACCAGAGCTTTCAACTAAAATGTTCGAGCATGCGAAAAAGTTCGGTGCCGAATATGCTTATGGCGATATTCAAGAAATCGTTGATGAAGGCGATGTTAAGCTAGTGAAAGCTGGAAGCAAAGAATATAGAACTCGTGCCGTCATCGTGACGACTGGAGCAGAATATAAAAAATTAGGAATTCCAGGTGAAAAAGAGTACAGTGGTCGAGGTGTTTCTTATTGTGCCGTCTGTGACGGGGCCTTTTTTAAACAACGTGAATTAGTCGTTATCGGTGGTGGCGATTCAGCAGTAGAAGAAGCGGTTTATTTAACTAGGTTCGCTTCAAAAGTAACCATTATTCACCGTCGTGACCAATTACGTGCTCAAAAGATTTTACAAGATCGTGCGTTTAACAATGACAAAATTGAATTCATTTGGGATCATGTTGTGAATGAAGTGAACGGTGAAAATGGAAAAGTCTCAAGTGTAACGATTGAAAACACAAAAACAGGCGAAGTAAAAGACTTCAAAACAGATGGAGTATTTGTTTATATCGGCATGTTACCTTTAAACAAAAGCGTGAAAAACCTTGGCGTTTTAAATGAAGAAGGTTATATCGTGACAAATGAAGATATGGAAACAGAAGTGCCAGGTATTTTTGCTGCTGGGGATGTTCGTGAAAAAAGCCTTCGTCAAATTGTGACAGCAACGGGAGACGGAAGTATAGCTGCCCAACAAGTTCAGCACTATTTAGAAACATTAGAGGAGAAAGTGAAATAATATAATTAATTTCTAGGATATTTTTATAAAAAAGGGCCTACAGGAAAAGTGAAATCTTTTCAAACCGTAATTCGGTCTTAATGCTTCTGTAACAGTCATGAAATAATAAACGGTTAATATATAAATAAGTAATTGACCCCCTTTTTTATATAATTTTTGCACGGGCAACGGTCCCGTGCCTTTTTTTGTTTTAAAAGAGTATATAGAGTAATAAAAAGGGGACGGATGAAGCTGATTTAGGGTTTAAAATTTAAAATGCTCCAGGTGGATAAACAATCGCCTTTCACTCGTCAATTGACGGGTTTTTTGTCTTTAGCCTTACTTGGTTTATAGAATGTTGAAACCGAGTAGGGCTGTTGTGGCAAGTTCAAGACAGATAGGGACAGGGAATGTGGAAAAAGTGTCGAAATGGCGTCGTAAGTGAGTGGAAACGACATGAATTGTGTAAGAATGGACTGGAGCCGTGTCGTAAGTGAGAGGAAGCGACGTGAAGTGTGTAAGAATGGAGATTAAGTCCGTATAATTGTGTAAAAAGAAAAAGGGTTCATCTTAATTCCCTTTGGTTAGAATGTTTTTTACCGCTAAAAAACAAAACCAGGAGGAAAAAGATGACCCAAGTACAGTTTAACCTAAATTTGGAAAGTTTAACAGGGAAAATCAATCATTCGAATCTAGATGAAATTACAAAAGCAGCTATTGTATTAGTTTTTAATGAAATTATGAAGAAAGAGCAGGATGATTATTTAAGAGCCTCATCCTATGAGCGGATAGAAAGTCGAGTCGATTATAGAAATGGATATTATGAGCGTGAGTTAATTTTAAGTTCAGGGAAAATTACTCTAAAAGTTCCGAGGACACGTAGTGGAGAATTTTCTCCAAGCCTATTTGAGCGGTATTCAAGGGTTGAACAAAGCTTGGTATTAAGCATGATGGAGATGGTCATTCAAGGGGTCTCTACACGTAAAGTAACGCATATCGTCGAACAACTTTGTGGTCAAAACGTATCAAAGTCCTTTGTATCATCGATGACGGAAAAGTTAGATCCCGTTGTCAGGGAATGGTCAACCCGCCCATTGAACGTGGTGTATTACCCTTATGTATCTGTGGATGCGATGTATATAAAAGTAAGAGAGCACCAAAAGGTCGTGTCTAAGGCTGTTTATATTGCCCAAGGTTTTACGAACCGAAACAAGAAAGAAATCATCGGGTTCATGGTTAGTCATCAAGAGAGTTATGAAGCATGGAAAGAGTTTCTGCAGAGTTTGAAACAAAGAGGGCTAGCGTCACCTAAACTCATGATTTCAGATGCACACCAAGGTCTCAAAAAAGCGATAAGTACTGTGTTTGTAGGGACTCCATGGCAAAGATGCACCGTTCATTTCAAACGAAATTTATTTAGTGAATTACCAAAGAAAGGAATGGAAATCGAAAAAGCCATTATCAAAGATATATTTAACTCACTGGACGCTGAGATGGCAAGAGAAAAATTAGAGAAATTTCTGGTAACCTATAAGGAAAGTCGTAAGTTACAAAAAACCTTAACGAAACTCGAAGAAGGTTTTGAAGATGCCATCCAATTCCTGAACGAACCGATTAAATGGCAACGTCATATTCGCTCAACTAATTCACTTGAACGCTTAAATCAAGAAATACGACGTCGTGAAAAAGTGATACGAATCTTTCCAAATGACAACTCGGCATTCCGATTAATTGGTGCTTTACTTATAGAATTAGATGAGCGTAAATCACAAAAGAACATCCTATCTTAATTGAGAAAACAGAAGTGAAAAGAACCGAAAATAGAATCGACAGGTTTTTCTGAAGGAAGGGGGTACCCCCTTCCTTCAGAAAAACCATAAAACATTACTAACCATAATTTACACAGAATGAAGGACTTGACTAGAATGGACTGGAGCCGTGTCGTAAAAGAGCGGAAGCGACGCGGAGTGTGTAAGAAAACTCTGGAGCCGTGTCGTAAAAGAGAGGAAGCGACGTGAAGTGTGTAAAAAAGCGACGGAGCCGTGTCGTAAAAGAGTGGAAGTGACGTGAAGTGTGTAAAAAAGCTATGGAGCCGTGTCGTAAAAGAGTGGAAGCGACGTGAAGTGTGTAAAAAAGCTATGGAGCCGTGTCGTAAAAGAGTGGAAGCGACGTGAAGTGTGTAAAAAACTCTGGTACCGTGTCGCAAATGAACGGAAGCGACGTGAAGTGTGTAAGAAAGCTCCGGATCAGTGTCGCAAATGAACGGAAGCGACGCACAAAGTGTAAAAAAAGCTCCACACACATGTCCCAAAAGAGCGGAAAACCGTGTCACAAGCAAGTCAAACGGCGATAATTTTATAGAAACAACTTTATAAAATGGGTCCTTCCATTCCATACCTACATGGTTTTAACATTTATACATTTTTTGGCGAATGAGAATCGGTCTCTAACAATTGTGACGAACTGAAAATGAATGTATAATGAAAGAGTATGGAAACGTGAGGTGAAGCAATTGCAAAGGGTAACGAATTGCGTCTTAGTCAACGAAGAAGAAGTATTATTGCTACAAAAGCCGAGGCGAGGTTGGTGGGTAGCTCCAGGAGGTAAGATGGAAGCTGGAGAAACGATTAAAGAATCAGCCGTGCGAGAATACCGTGAAGAAACCGGCTTACATGTAGAAGCTGCGGAATTAAAGGCCGTTAGTTCCATGGTGATAGTTGAGAACGATCGAATCACTTCAGAATGGATGATGTTTACTTTCGTTGCTTCTAGTTATCACGGACAACAGCTAAAGCAATCTCCAGAAGGGAAATTGCAATGGACACAGAAGAATACTATTAAGGATTTACCGATGGCAGCAGGTGATCAATATGTGATTGACCATGTTTTAAATAAAGAGGGTGTACTTTATGCAACCTTCCATTATACACCTGATTTTAAATTGCTATCTTATCGACTTGATCCGAACTAAAATAAATCAGAATAAGTCGTCTTACCGATTCTTTTCGGAACATGGGCTCATCGAGTTTTCCAGACGATTTTCTTAGGGTGAGCCATTTTATAGACTTTTATATCAGAAAGAAGAATAGGTTAAAAAGAGAACAGCTTTGCCTATTTTCCGAAATTTTTAGAAAAAAATCTAAGATAAAGAGAAGGTGGGCTAAAATGACGGTTGAAAAAAAAGAGATCGAAATTGTCATTATCACAGGGATGTCAGGTGCGGGGAAAACTGTTGCTGTTCAAAGTTTTGAGGACTTAGGCTATTTCTGTGTGGATAATCTTCCACCTGCCTTGTTACCAAAGTTTGTTGATTTAATTGAAGGGGCAAACGGAAAGATGGAGAAAGTAGCTTTGGTGATTGATTTACGGAGCCAAGCTTTTTTTGAACAATTATTTGAAACAATTGATACGATTAGTCAATCAGCAAGTGTTAATTTACATGTGAAAATCCTCTTTTTAGATGCTAAGGATGCTAAGCTTGTCCAACGTTATAAGGAAACAAGACGTTCGCATCCACTTTCTAAGGGTGGACTTCCACTTAATGGAATTACTGAGGAACGAGAGCTATTAGAGGAAATGAAAGGTCGAGCCCAGCAGATTATTGATACGACGGATTTAAAACCAGTTGAGCTTCGTGAAAAAATCATTGAAAGCTTTTCTTCCGAGCATTCTTCTTCATTTGTCGTAAATGTAGTATCATTTGGATTTAAGTATGGGATTCCGATTGACTCTGATTTAACATTCGATGTCAGGTTTTTACCAAATCCTCATTATATAGACCATATGAGACCTAAAACCGGTTTAGAGGAAGAGGTTTCATCCTACGTGTTAAAGTGGAGTGAAACCCAGCAATTAATTGAGAAATTAAAGGACTTGCTTGATTTTATGTTGCCTCAATATAAAAGAGAAGGTAAAAGTCAGGTCGTCATTGGAATTGGCTGTACAGGAGGGAAGCACCGTTCGGTTACATTAGCGGAGTATTTTGGCAAACATTTTAGCAAGGAATATGACACACGAATTAGCCATCGAGATATCGAGAAGGGGAAGGGACGTCTTAAGTGAATAAGAAAATAGTGGTCATTGGTGGTGGAACTGGTTTATCTGTTTTGCTTCGTGGTTTAAAGACTTTCCCAGTCGATATTACAGCGATCGTGACAGTTGCTGACGATGGTGGAAGTTCAGGTCGTTTAAGGAAAGAATTAGATGTCCCTCCTCCTGGTGATATTCGAAATGTCCTTGTAGCACTAGCAGAAGTAGAACCGCTTGTGGAACAGTTATTTCAACATCGCTTTGAAAATGGAAAAGGACTTTCTGGTCATTCCTTAGGAAACTTGTTATTGGCTGGTATGACATCTATTACAGGTGATTTTGCCAATGGAATCTCAGAAATTAGTAAAGTACTAAATGTAAGAGGAAAAGTATTACCAGCTGCTAATCGTAGTGTCGTGCTCCATGCTGAAATGGAGGATGGTTCAATTGTAACGGGAGAATCAACCATTCCGAAATCTGGAAAAAGAATTAAGCGAGTGTTTCTCACACCTGAAAAAATATATGCATTATCTGAATGTTTACGAGAATTAAAACGAGCAGATTTAATTGTTTTAGGGCCAGGTAGTCTTTATACGAGCGTTTTGCCTAATTTACTCGTACCAGGTATTGTTGAAACGATTGTGAAATCGAACGCTCCAAAAGTATACATTTCAAATGTTATGACCCAAAAAGGGGAGACAGACCATTACACAGCGGCTGATCATCTAGTGGGAATTTTAAGTCATTGTGGTGAAAATGTTGTCGATCATATCCTTGTCCATGGTACGCCTGTTTCTGAAAGCGTTAAAAAGAAGTATGCTTTAGAAGACGCAGCACCTGTTGAAGTAGATGAGCTTAAATTAAAACAAAGCGGTGTGAAAGTGATTCGTGATCATTTTGTGATCGAGAATGAGGATGTGTTACGCCATGATGCTGTCAAAGTATCAAAGGCGTTGTTAAATATAATAAGAGAAAATAATTAAATCCGTGTGGGGTGCTTCCATTTAATTTTGTAAGCAGAACGTTGCTTGCATGCAAAGGAATATCGATTGTCTACACGGCTGAAAGGAGTGATTATAATGTCCTTCGCAGCCACAACAAAAAAAGAATTAACCCAATTAGAAAGTGATGATTGCTGTGTGCAAGCAGAACTTGCTGCCTTAATTCGTATGAATGGTACACTTTCCTTTAGTAATCAACAATTTAGTTTAGATATTACAACGGAAAATGCAGCAATTGCGAGAAGAATTTATACACTAATCAAAAGGCAAAACCCTGATATATATTTAGAACTACTCGTCCGAAAAAAAATGAGGTTAAAGAAAAACAACGTCTACCTCGTTCGGATATCTAAACAGGCACGTGCATTATTAGAAGTACTTGATATTATTGGTGAGGGAATGACCTTTAATCGAGCGGTTTCTTCAAAGCTTTTGAAAAAAGAATGTTGTAAAAGAGCTTATTTACGTGGAGCTTTTCTAGCGGGTGGGTCGATTAATCACCCAGAAACATCTTCTTATCATTTAGAAATCTTTTCGTTTCATCAAGAACATAATGATTCGTTATGTGAATTAATGAACGAATATCATCTAAATGCCAAAACATTGGAACGTAAGAAGGGGTTCATTACGTATATGAAAGAAAGTGAAAAAATTACCGAGTTTTTGAATATAATTGGTGCCCATCAAGCGCTCCTTTATTTCGAGGATGTCCGCATTATGAAGGATATGAGAAACTCAGTTAATCGCTTAGTGAACTGTGAAACTGCCAACCTCAATAAAACAGTAGGTGCAGCTCTTCGTCAAGTGGAAAACATTCGTTTAGTTGACCGAGAATATGGATTAGAAAATCTGCCACCTAAATTAAGGGAAATGGCGATCTTACGGATGAATCATCAAGATGTTACACTGAAAGAACTAGGTGAAATGGTTGATGGTGGCACGGTCAGCAAGTCAGGAGTCAACCATCGATTAAGAAAAATTGATGATATTGCTGATAAAATCCGTAATGGAAATAAGGTAGAATTTAAAAAAATATAAATCGTTTTTTATTAACTCGTATGACTGGGCAGTGAGGAAACAATAGCTGCCCGTTAACACCTAATTTTTATTTTAATAAAGGAGGAGATGTTGAATGGTACAAAAAAATGTGATCGTTCAATTGAAATCAGGATTACAAGCCCGTCCAGCGGCCCGCTTTGTACAGGAGGCTAACCGTTTTGCAGCTGATGTTTTTATCGAAAAAGAACATAAAAAGGTTAATGCCAAAAGTATTATGGGGTTGATGAGTTTAGCTCTTGGACATAAAACAGAAATGACTTTAATTTGTGAAGGACATGACGAACAAGAAGCGTTAGAAGCTTTAGTCGATTTTGTTGAAAGCGAATAGCATTTAATTTTATCATTTTATTTTTAAGAGATTTGGACAACTTGTATGAACCTTATGTTTTAAAAAGCACAGCTACTGACTTGATTCAGTAGACTGTGTTTTTTATTATGAGTGTGGATAAGTATAAAGACGCATAGCTATTTTAAACAAAAACTGGGGGTAATGTGCATAAACATGTGGATAATTATAAGAATTATCAGAATATTATAGTGATTGTGTATAAGTTTTAGTCAAATAAGAGCAGAATTTTATAAAAAGGAGTTTTTATTGTGGATAATTTGCGAATCACTGATGGAAGTCGGGGGTGGTGTGTAATTTAGAGTGAGAAACGCCATCCATCCGCATTTGGCCGAGGGTGATGTGTAAATAAGACCGAGAAACGCCGCCAATCCCTATTTGACTACGCTTGATATCTTGATATGTGCAGCAAATAAAGCTAATGAAAGCAAACGAATCTTCAAGAAATGAAAAAACGACTACGCACTTTAAGAGTGAGTAATCGTTTTATTAAATAAAAGGTGTTCATTTACGATAGTGTTTGGTAGCTGTTTATCAAACAAGTTTTTTATTAACTAGAGTTTTATCTAGCAATTAGCTTGATTTAATAATATCGTCGATGAGGCCGTATTCTTTTGCTTTTTCAGCTGTCATGAAGTTATCACGATCTGTATCACGCTCGATTACTTCTAAAGGCTGGCCAGTTCGTTCAGCTAAGATTTCGTTTAATGTTTGACGCATTTCTAAAATACGACGAGTATGGATTTCAATGTCAGTTGCTTGACCACGTGTTCCACCTAATGGTTGGTGAATCATCACTTCACTGTTTGGAAGAGCATAACGTTTGCCTTTTTCACCTGCTGAAAGAAGGAATGCACCCATTGAGGCAGCCATACCGATACAAATCGTTGAAACTTTTGGTTTAATAAAATTCATTGTATCGTAAATGGCCATACCAGCTGTGATAGAACCACCAGGGCTATTAATATAAAGTGAGATATCCTTGTCTGGATCCTCAGCGTTTAAGAATAGCAACTGTGCTACGATTGAGTTTGCGACATTGTCATCAATCGCGGAACCTAACATAATAATACGATCTTTTAAAAGGCGTGAATAAATGTCATAGGCACGTTCACCACGATTTGTTTGTTCGATAACTGTAGGAATTAAATTCATAAGAAAAGCCTCCTTTAAATTTGAATAACTGTTTCATTTGGTAGAGGTGATTTATGTACATCATACCTAAAAGGTCAAAGAAGGTCAAATGTTTTACCTCTCCTTATCATAACTATTCATGATTACTCTTTAAAATCCCTTCTTACAGCATAGCCGAATTTAGAAAAAATGAAACCAAAAAGCGAGCATAATTTCATTTTTGATAGAAAACTAAGGGAAATAGGAATCATAGAAGCCGAATGAAGCCAAAAGAGAAGAGAGCTTTGGCCGAGCCGCAAAGGGAATCAAAGGCCGCCAATGAGTCCCGAAGCGATCGAATAAAAGCCGCAAAGGGAATCAAAGGCCGCCAATGAAGCCCGAAGCGATCGAATCAGAGCTGCAAAGGGAACCAAAGGGCGTCACTGATGCCAAAAGGAATCGAATCAAAGCCGCAAAGGGAATCAAAGGGGGTCAATGATGCCAAAAGCGATCGAATCAGAGCCGCAAAGGGAACCAAAGGGCGTCACTGATTCCAAAAGTGAGCGAATCAGAGCCGCAAAGGGAATCCAAGAGCGTCAATGAAGCCCAAAGCGATTGAAAAAGAGCCGCAAAGGGAATCAAAGGACCTCAATGAAGCCAAAAGCAATCGAATCAAAGCCACAAAGGGAATCCAAGAGCGTCAATGATGCCAAAAGCGAGCGAATCAGAGCCGCAAAGGGAATCAAAGGACCTCAATGAAGCCAAAAGCAATCGAATCAAAGCCGCAAAGGGAATCAAAGGACCTCAATGAAGCCAAAAGCAATTGAATCGAATCCACAAAGGGAACCAAAGAGCGTCAATGAAGCCCAAAGCAATCGAATCAGAGCCGCAAAGGGAATCAAAGGACCTCAATGAAGCCAAAAGCAAGCGAATCAGAGCTGCAAAGGGAACCAAAGAGCTCCAATGATTCCAAAAGCACCTGAATCAAAGCCTCAAAGGAACCATAGCGGCTCGTATCACCGATAGGACCCTTAGCTTCGTTTCTGATAATAGGTTTGGCGGTAATCACTTGGTGTGACACCGACGATACGTTTAAAGACCTTTGCGAAGTATTTATCATGTTGATAACCTACTGCTTCGGCTACTTCGTACACTTTAAGGTTTGGATTTGCTAAGAGCTCTTTCGCTTTTTTTATACGGAAATTCATTAAATAATCGGTAATCGTTTGGTTAAATTCCTGTTTGAACTTCCGTGAAATGTATTCTCTACTTAGGTAAAAATGCTCTGAGATTTCTTGCAAACTAATTTCATAATGGTAGTGACTCTCAATATAAGAAGCAACCTTTCCCATATTCGTTTGTGCTTGCTCGCCAAGTGTTGCGACTAAATCAAGTAGTTGGAAAAAGTCCTCTCTTTTTTCGCGCTTAAAGTGATGAAAGGAAAATCGCCCATCCCCGGTCCAATAAAGTTGACGTTGTGTGGGCAGTTCTTCTTTTTGTAGCCAGTGAGAGCGTAAAATATCAAAGTGGTTTTCCCAGTTTTTCAGAAAACGTAAGGTAATATTGTGATTTTTTTCAATCGATTCAAAAATGGAATGAAGCAAAAGGTCGAGTTGTTGTTTATGCCCACTTTCGATTGTCCACTTCAATTCATCTTTATAATCTAATAAAAGCCATTTTCTTTTATGAGGAGCTGTCGGTGAGTCCATTTCTTTATTAATCAAATTATCGGAAGCTAATTTGGTCGAGGCTTTAAGGTAGCTTTCCTTTGGGTGAGTATGAGCTGGGCCAATTACATAATGTGGCTTTATTTGATAACGACTCCATAACGCTCTTTTCACTTGAGTCAGTGCGGACTCTAGCTGCCGAGAAGAATGACTAATAAACACAAGTTCTTCCTCATTTTCTAAATGGGAAAAAACGTACCCAGCTTGTTCTCGGTCCATAATCGGTTTTGCGATTGCTAGAAGTTCAGTAACCGCAAGCTCTCCATGCCCTTCAAAAATAAAAGATTTTAACATCGTCATCGAAAAAATCGCGACGGTTAATGGCTGGGACTCGATGTCGAGCTGAAATTCTCGTTGAAAAAAATCGAGTTCACTTTGAGTCCATTCTGTTGTCGTTACAAGCTTTGTTAACCATTTGTCACAATAAATAGGATGAATTTCGCTGACGACTTTTTCTTTTTCTTGCTCTAATTCTTTTGCCTTTTTCTGCTGTAAAACTTCATCGACTGCTCGAGCCAAGACCTCGTTTAATTCAGTTGGGTCGATCGGTTTTAATAAATAGTCAAAGCTCCCAAATTTAATCGCATTTTTCATATATTCAAAGTCATCATAACCACTTATTACGATTGTTTTCGCATTTAAATGAGATTGATTAAGCCACTTAAGAAGCTCAACACCATTTGTTTTTGGCATTCTCATATCCGTAAAGATAATATCTGGTTTTTCTGTGGTAATGATTTGACGAGCTTCGTCTCCATTTTCTGCTTGTAAGATCGTATCAATCTTAAAACGTGACCAATTGGCTAGGAGTAACAAACCTTCTCGAACATGCCTCTCATCGTCTACTATGATCGCCTTCAAGAATCTCACCCTCCATCTTGATTGGTAATGTGATTCGAACGTTAAATCCACCAGTTTGAATGTTTTCTAAAGACATCTCGGTATGCTCGCCATAATAGAGCTTTAAACGGCGATACACATTTTGTAAGCCAATGCCTGTTCCACTATTGCTAACCATATTTTGATTAGTCGCCAGCTGTGTGTTAATCATTTCTAATCTTTCTTCGGAAACTCCAAGACCATTATCTTGAATTTCGATCACGATTTTATCTTTGTGCTTATTACAAGTAACAGAAACGATTCCAACGACTTCGTGGCTATCAAAGCCATGGTTAAAGTAGTTTTCCACGAGTGGTTGTAAAATCATTTTCGGGACATATACCTCTTTGACGTCATTTTTAATAATAATCGAGTAATCTAATTTATCTTCAAAGCGTTGTTTTTGTAAAAGCAGATAAGAAGAAAGATAATCGAGCTCTTGTGATAAGGTCACCATTGATTCAGATGTATTAATGCTGTAGCGCATGATTTTCGATAAATCGGTAATGAGTGTATAAACCTTAGGAGCATCACTTTTTAACGCCAGTGTCCCGATTGATTGTAGGGCATTATAAAGGAAGTGCGGATTAATTTGCGACTGTAAAACTTTCAGTTGATTCGTTTTATTTTCGATTTCTAATTTATATTCACGGTTAATGAGCTGATCCATCTTTTTCACCATTGATTTAAAACTATCTCCAAGTTCACCGATTTCATCATTACCAAGCGAGTGGAATTGGACTTTCATATTGCCTTTTTTGACTTCATTTATATTTTTGACTAGGACGGTTAAAGGGTTTGTAATTTTAAAGGAAACAAATAAGGTAGCGACAATGACTAAGAATAGCCCTAACATTCCGAAAATGATATTAATAAAAGCTACATTATAAGCACTTTCGAATAAGGTGCTCGCAGGAATGATTTTTATCAGCTTCCAGCCACCGCGAGATTCAGCGATTGTATCATAAATTAAGACAAACGGTTCATTCGATTCAGACCACTCTAAAACACCACTTTTTTGTTCGTGCAATAGCACTTCGGAAATCCAATCTTGTTCCTTTCTTTCGTTTAATATTGGGGAGGACTGATAAACAAAATCGCCCTCGGTCGTGACAATAAAAAGTTCTTCATTCCCTTCTGTATATAAATGTTCACTTAATTCAACAAGCTTCCGTCCGTTAATTTGCAAGGAAATATAAGCGAGAATATCTTCAGATGGAACGTTTTGTAAAGAGCGGTGTAAGCTAAAAGAATGATGGGGGTTTTTCCCTTCATTCGGTTTGATATATAGATTAAAAGGGCTTTCGCTTGCTTGCTCATAAAAGGAAAAATTCAAATCCTTTCGTTGTTCTGAATAAATGACCGAAGATTGTTTAGAAGTGGTAATAAATTGGCTGTTCTTTTCAATAAATAAATCGACGGATTCAATGCTTTGATCAGCGTACAAAATCGTTTGTAATACTTGGTTTACGGAACGAACAGATATAGGTTGTTCTCTTAAGTTAGCTGACTTTAAATAGCTAATAAATTCAAGGTTGTTATAAACAGATAAGGTTAGATTATTAAGTTCCTTTACATAACTATCGATGTTGACTTTCCCTTGATAAAGGAGATTGACATTTTCCTCAATCGCCTGATCTTTTAATGATTCCTTTGTATATAAAAAAGTGACCACGATCGAGGCACCGAACGGAATAATCGTAAATAATAATAAAAGAGTAATTAATTTTTGCCGAATGCTAGATTTCAGTTTGAACACCTCTTCCAACATTTAAATCTATCTTTAAGTATAAAGTAGAAAGCATACCTAAGATAGATATGCTTTCTAAATATATTTTGTTAGAAGATATTCGGATCCATTATTTTAAATTTTGCCAAGTGGAATCCATTCTTTCGAGAACCGTATCGTAATCAATTTGACCGGCTACATACTCTTGGATAATGGCAGCGAAGTCTTGGTTCGCACCGTCTGGCCATCTAAACCAGTTCCAAGGTAATGTTTGATCGTCTGATGAATATTCTAAAATGACTTCACCTAATGCGCCTAACCCTGTTGGTTCGATATGGTCAAAGGCTGGTATAAAAGCAAATTCTTCTGTCATAAAGCGTTGACCTGTTTCAGAAGATACCATCCAGTCTAATAGTAATTTCGCTTCTTCAATATGTGGAGAGTTTTTATTAACTGCCCAGTTGTTTGGAACGCCAATTGGTAATCTCGCATCACCGTTATCATCTAATGAAATAGGGAGAATGCCCATGTTCATCTCTGGATTCAGTTCATAAATCATATTTTCAATCCAGTTTCCTTGTTGAATCATGGCTGTTTCACCTGTTGCAAAATAAGTTACTTGAGAATTATAATCGGTCGTTAGCGGATTTGAGTTTCCATATTCAATTTCTAAATCAACTAAACGTTGAAAATCAATAAACTTCTGGTTGTTTGCCATCGTTTCAGTGCCTTCTGATAATGCATCAATAAAAGCAGCTGGATCGTCTTGTTCAGCAAATGGGATGTTTAATAAATGTTGACCAATGACCCACCACTCCGCATATCCAGCAGAGAAAGCCGTAATGTCATTTTCTTCTAGTTTTTGAACAGCAGCCAGTAATTCAGAATAAGTAGTTGGCTCTTCCGTGATGCCGGCTTCTGCAAATAAATCTTTGTTGTAAATAAATCCATATCCTTCAAGGTTAACGGGCATTCCATAAAGTTTGCCGTCTGTATCAGTCATCGGTACCGCTCCAATAGGAAGGAGGTGCTCAACCCAAGGTTCGTCTGATAAATCAGCTAGATGTTCTTTCCATAATCCGAGCTCTGTAAAGCCTCCATTATTGAAAATATCCGGTTGTTCGCCTGAAGCAAACTTCGCTTTTAACGCAGCACTATAATCAGCACCACCACCAACTGTTTCTAATTGGACACGAATGTTTGGATGTTCCTCATGAAATTCTTGTAGCATTTCAAGTAATTGGTCGGCAATTTCCACTTTAAATTGGAACATGTTTAAGGTTACAACCTCATCACTACTACTTGAGCCACCTTGATCCCCATCTGTTGTAGAAGAGCCATCTGTCTCATCTGAACCACAAGCACTTAATAATCCTACCGCTAAAATTGATGTAAAAAACCACTTTGTTAACTTCTTCATATTCGGTAACCTCCCCTTTAATTGTACTATTTAATTTGTAGTAAAAACTACAAAATGGATAACGTTATTTAATCGAACCCGCGGCGATTCCTTTAATAATATGCTTCTGTAAAAATAAGAAGAAAATGATAACTGGAGTAATCCCTAGAACTAATGCAGCTAATCCCATATCCCACTGTTTTGTATACTGAGCAAAAAATGAGCTCGTGGCGAGTGGGATCGTTCTTAAGTTTGGATCTTGTAGAACAAGAAGTGGTAATAAGTAATCATTCCAAATCCACAATGTATTTAAAATAACGACTGTAACGGTAATCGGTTTTAACAAAGGAAAGACGATATTCCAAAAAACTCGAAACTGTGAACAACCATCTATACGTGCGGATTCCTCAATTTCAATCGGCACAGTCTTAATAAAACCGTGATAAAGAAATAAGGAAAGCGGGACACCAAAGCCGAAATACATAATGACAATGCCAGGAAGGCTATTCATAATGCCAATCATGCCACCCCATTTAACGAGTGGAATCATCACCGCTTGAAAGGGAATGACCATGGCCGAGACAAACATAATAAAAAGAATTTTGCTAAACTTTCCTGGAGTCCTAACCATTTTCCAAGCCGCCATTGAACTAATCACGACAAGACCGATATTACTTAAAACAGTGATAATAAATGAGTTAAAGAAAGCCTTTGGAAAATTAATAATCTGCCAAACCTTTACATAGTTTGAAAACAAAACTTCTTTCGGTAAGGCCGCCGAATTAACTAATATTTCCGAGAAACTTTTTAAAGAATTGACAATAACAAAGTAAAAGGGAATGAGGAAAATAAGCGCGATAACGATCGCAATAACCTCTAGTAAAAACGTTCGTTTCGTATAGTGCATTAAGCTTCAACCTCCCTTTTCTTTGTGATCGATACTTGAATCGTGGTGAATATCGCGACAACTAGGAAAAAGAGAATCGATTTAGCCGAGCCAATTCCGTAGTTATTCATCGTAAATGCTTCATTATAAATGTTAATCGCAACAGATTCGGTCGAGTTAAATGGGCCACCACCTGTTAAGGAAAGGTTTAAGTCAAAGATTTTAAAGGCCATTGAAATCGTTAAAAACAAACAAATCGTAAAAGCTGGCAAGACAAGCGGAATGATAATTTTTCTAAGAAGCTGGAAGGCATTCGCCCCATCAATTTTTGCGGCTTCTATTAGAGAACGATCCAATCCTTGTAACGCGGCAACATAAATGACCATCATATACCCACTAATTTGCCAAGCGAAGACAATAACAATGCCCCAAAAAGCGGTGTTGGCATCTCCTAACCAAGGTTGTTGAAAAAAGCCAATATTGGTCATCTCGCCAATAACGGCAAAACCACGAACAAAGATAAACTGCCAAATGAATCCGAGTAAAAGTCCACCAATGACATTCGGTAAAAAATAGACGGTTCTTAATAGGTTTTTCGTTTTAAGTGCCGCATTTAAAATAAGAGCTAACGTAAAACCAATTGCATTACTAATCAAAACAGCGGCAATCATAAATTTTGTTGTGAAAAGAAACGAGTTAAAGAAACGAGTATCATTTGTAAAAATCCTTATATAATTATCAAGCCCAACCCATTCAACTGTTGAACTGATCCCATTCCATGAAGTGAAGGAATAATAAACCCCCATCCCAAACGGAATCATCTGAATCATGATAAAAAATAACAACGCAGGACCAACAAATGCCAAATACCCAATCATCGAACGTGTTCGTCTTTTTTTCGCTGCTTTTGTCATTAACGAATCATTAAGTCGAGCATGCGATTTCTCTTTTTTGGTCACTAATGCCACACGCCAGCACCTCCTCTTTTAAGTAAAAATCGAGTTAAATATGAGTGAAGTTACGTATATAAATTGTTAATTACTAGAATGTTAGCGGTTGCTTTTGGTTGTAACCGCTTACAGTTATTAATTATAAGGACAAATGTCTAAAAAGAATATCCACTCAGTTGACTAAAGAGGTGCACTGTATTGACCTATGTCAATTGAGGCAACATAGGGGGGCAATGAAGTCGGAAGCAGTTGAAAAAGAGCCACAAAGGGAATCAAAGGGAGTCAATGAAGTCGGAAGCAGTTGAAAAAGAGCCGCAAAGGGAATCAAAGGGGGTCAATGAAGCCCAAAGCGATTGAATCAGAGCCGTAAAGGGAATCAAAGGGAGTCAATGAAGTCGGAAGCAGTTGAAAAAGAGCCGCAAAGGGAATCAAAGGGCCACAATGAAGCCCAAAGCCATCGAAAAAGAGCCACAAAGGGAATCAAAGGGAGTCAATGAAGCCCAAAGCCATCGAAAAAGAGCCACAAAGGGAATCAAAGGGAGTCAATGAAGCCAGAAGCCATCGAAAAAGAACCGCAAAGGGGAGCAAAATCCCCACCCCACCCTGATCCAGCTCCCCCATATTTGCTCGTAGTACATAAAAAAGAGTACAATAAATTAAATAGGAGTTGAGTTAATCATGGTGCAAGTAGAAGTGATGTCAAAAAATCATTGTCCACTATGTGTGGAGGCAATTGCGGAGCTAAGAAATCTTCAGAAAGAAATTGACTTTGAGATTAAAGTCACGGATATTTATCAGGATGATGTCCTTTTGGAAAAGTATCAAATTATGATTCCTGTTGTTTTAGTTGGAGGAAAAGAAGTGGGCTATGGGCATATTTCTGCATTAGATGTTCGGGAAGCGATAAAAAAAATGAAATAATCAGGTTTTATTTGTTCCGTAATTGGTTATATTAGAATAGTAATGAATGAAGTAATAAAATTAATCGATCATTTACTGAATATTTAGCTTGTATCTGGATTAAATTATTGATAAAATGGGATTGAAGACAGGGAGATTATTTTTTACTCTTATCGGGACGTAAAATGTCACGGTGGGACGTGTTGAGACCCAATGTGTGATGAACCGAAAAAATTCATGCACTTGAATGTATTTAAGAGTAAATTTATATTTTTTTGTTTTCGTGGGACGTAAAATGTCATAGCGGGACTGTTTTTGACCCGTGACGTCACTTAACTATTCAAAACGGGCATTAGGAAGTCAAAAGGAGCTTTGTATATGAGGTCTTTAATCACGTTACAAAAACAATTATTGCCTGATGTGCTTGATGTGATGGTGAAGCGCTATAGAATTTTACAAAACATTCGATTGATGCAACCGATCGGAAGGCGCAGTTTATCGGCCAATATTCAATTATCAGAACGTGTATTAAGAAGCGAAGTGACGTTTCTGAAAGATCAAAGGCTCGTTGATTTTACGACTGCTGGTATGAGCTTAACGGAACAAGGCGAAAGATTATTTCTTGAATTAGAAGAGATGATGAAAGAGCTTCTTGGTTTAAGCAGTTTAGAGAAAGAACTCGAGCAGCGACTTGGGGTACCTAAAGTAATTGTTGTTTCAGGTGATAGTGATGAGAATGATTGGGTGAAGCATGAATTAGGTCAGGCGACTTCACTTGAATTAAGCTCCCGTCTCAAGCCAAAAGATGTTGTAGCTGTTATGGGTGGGACGACTTTAGCCGCTGTCGCACGTATGATGACAGCTGATGCTAAAAATCGAGAAGTTGTTTTTGTACCAGCACGAGGTGGTCTCGGTGAGAAGGTTGAGAATCAGGCGAATACAATTAGTGCAGAGTTCGCTAGTCGAGCAGGAGCCCAGTATCGTTTGTTGCATGTTCCGGACCAACTGAGTGAAGAAGCGTATTCTTCCTTGATTTTAGAGCCGTCGGTGCAAGAGATTTTAACGATTATCAAATCCGCTTCTGTTGTTATCCACGGAATTGGAGATGCAGAAACGATGGCCGCACGAAGAAATTCGAAAGTGCCTTCCCTCCAAAAATTAATAGACAATCATGCTGTTGGTGAAGCATTTGGTTATTATTTTGATGAAAACGGGAAGAGTATTTATAAGCAACGAACGATTGGTTTGCAGTTAGATGAACTGGACCAAGACAAGTATGTAATATCGGTCGCAGGTGGTCATTCAAAGGCCAAAGCGATTGCAGCATATGTAAGAAATCGCCCAAGTGATGTATTGGTAACAGACGAAGGGGCGGCAAGAAGTTTACTTGATTTATAAAAAAGTTAGATAAGAGGGGATTTCCTTAAGGTGGGTGTTTTAACACATCGATCATGAATGTAGTCGGTCATTCCCTTTTTGATATAAATTTTTCAAATAAAATTGGATGGAAATTATAGGAGGAGATTTATCATGGCAACGAAAATTGGTATTAATGGTTTTGGAAGAATTGGACGTAATGTATTCCGTGCAGCTTTAAACAACCCAAATGTAGAGGTAGTGGCAATCAATGACTTAACGGATGCCCAAATGTTAGCACACTTATTAAAGTATGATACTGTTCACGGTCGACTAGATGCAGAAGTTGAAGTTAAAGAAGATAACTTAGTTGTAAATGGTCAAGTGATTAACGTTTCTGCTGAGCGTGACCCAGCAAAATTAGCATGGGCTGACCGTGGTGTTGAAGTTGTTATTGAATCAACTGGATTTTTCACAAAACGTGCGGATGCAGCGAAACATATCGAAGCAGGTGCTAAAAAAGTTATTATCTCAGCTCCAGCATCTGATGAAGATATTACTGTTGTTATGGGTGTTAACGAAGACAAGTATGACGCTGCTAACCACAACGTTATCTCAAATGCATCTTGTACAACAAACTGCTTAGCTCCATTTGCGAAAGTATTAAACGATAAGTTTGGCGTACGTCGTGGAATGATGACAACTGTTCACTCTTATACGAATGATCAACAAATCTTAGACTTACCACATAAAGATTACCGTCGTGCTCGTGCAGCTGCGGAGAATATCATTCCAACATCTACTGGTGCTGCAAAAGCGGTAGCGTTAGTTCTTCCTGAATTAAAAGGGAAATTAAATGGTGGAGCAATGCGTGTTCCAACACCTAACGTTTCATTAGTAGATTTAGTAGCTGAACTTGATAAAGAAGTAACGGCAGAAGAAATCAATGCAGCATTTAAAGAAGCAGCTGAAGGTCAATTAAAAGGAATTCTTGGTTACAGCGAAGAGCCATTAGTTTCTGGTGACTATAATGGCAATGCTCATTCTTCTACTATCGATGCTCTTTCAACAATGGTTATGGAAGGTAACATGGTAAAAGTTATTTCTTGGTATGACAACGAATCAGGTTATTCACACCGTGTTGTTGACCTTGTTGATTATATTGCTAGTAAAGGCTTATAATCTAATTTGATAGTGGAAAATGGGGAGTAGATTTTTTCTAGCTCCCCTTTCCATTGATCAGGGATAGCTGTTTGAAAAAATTGGTAGGCTAAAGGAGGTCGTATGCTCATGAATAAACAAACGATTCGTGATCTAGACTTAAATGGTAAAAAGGTTTTTTGTCGCGTTGATTTTAATGTGCCAATGAAAGATGGCGTCATTACAGATGAAACTCGTATTCGTGCCGCGATTCCAACAATTAATCTTTTAGTAGAAAAAGGGGCAAAGGTTATTTTAGCTAGCCACCTTGGACGTCCAAAGGGTGAAGTGGTTGAGGAATTACGTTTAACTCCTGTGGCAAAAAAACTAAGTGAGCTTCTTGGTAAGGATGTCAAAAAAGTTGATGTCGCTTATGGTGAAGAGGCAAAAGAAGCAGCAAACGGTCTCAATGATGGTGAGATTTTAGTATTAGAAAATGTTCGTTTTTACCCAGGAGAAGAGAAAAATGATCCTGAGTTAGCCAAAGAGTTTGCGAAATTAGCAGATGTGTATGTAAATGATGCATTTGGAGCTGCTCACCGTGCCCATGCTTCGACAGAAGGGATTGCTCATCATTTACCAGCAGCAGCCGGTCTTTTAATGGAAAAAGAGCTCGATGTGTTAGGAAAAGCTCTTCTAACTCCAGAACGACCTTTTACAGCGATTATCGGTGGAGCGAAAGTAAAAGATAAAATTGGTGTCATTGAAAGCCTGCTAGAAAAAGTGGATAACCTTATTATCGGTGGTGGACTAGCTTACACTTTTATTAAAGCACTAGGACACGACATTGGAAAATCTCTTCTAGAAGAGGATAAAATTGATTTAGCTAAATCCTTTATGGAAAAAGCAAAACAAAATGGTGTTCATCTTTATTTACCAACAGATGCCTTAGTTGCAGATGATTTTGCTGAAGATGCCAATACAAAAGTCGTACCAATTGATTCGATTCCATCTGATTGGGAGTCTTTAGATATTGGACCAGAAACGATTGCTACATATCAAAAAGTTGTAAGTGAATCTAAACTCGTTATTTGGAATGGCCCAATGGGTGTATTTGAAATAAATACGTTCGCTAATGGAACAAAAGGTGTGGCTAATGCCTTAGCAGAAAGTGAAGCGTATTCTGTTGTTGGTGGTGGAGATTCAGCCGCAGCCGCAGAAAAGTTTGGAGTCGCGGACAAGATGAGTCATATTTCTACAGGTGGCGGTGCATCCCTTGAGTTTATGGAAGGGAAAGAACTTCCAGGAGTTGTCGCGTTAAACGACAAATAATGAAAGCAAGTAGTTAGAAGAATATAATTTTAAACGATTGGATGAGGTGAAATTATGCGTAAGCCAATTATTGCAGGAAACTGGAAAATGAATAAAACACTTGGAGAGGCCAAAGCGTTTGTTCAAGAAGTGAAGTCAAACATTCCAGCAAATAGTGAAATAGATGCTGTTATTTGTTCACCAGCCCTTTTCCTAGAAAGTTTAGTAAAAGAAGCAGAAGGAACAGAATTAAAAATCGGAGCACAAAATGTTCATTTTGAAAACAGTGGAGCTTTCACAGGTGAAGTTAGCCCAGCTGCCTTAGCTGATATGAACGTTGATTATGTTATTATCGGGCATTCAGAGCGTCGTGAAATGTTTGCTGAAACAGACGAAACAGTGAATAAAAAAGTTCATGCTGCTTTTGCCCATAACTTAGTACCAATTATGTGTTGCGGAGAAACAGATGAAGAACGTGAAGCTGGAAAAACGAATGATGTTGTCAAAACACAAGTAGAAGCGGGCTTAGCTGGACTAACGGTTGAACAAGTGAAAGAAACAGTAATCGCTTATGAACCAATTTGGGCAATTGGAACAGGAAAATCGTCTTCAGCAACTGATGCCAATGAAGTATGCTCATACATTCGTAAAGTCGTTGCAGCGGCGTTTAATACAGAAGCAGCAGATGCGGTTCGTATTCAGTATGGTGGCAGTGTAAAACCAGCCAATATTGCGGAGTACATGGCTCAGTCTGATATTGATGGAGCCCTTGTTGGTGGTGCGAGTTTAGAAACGGATTCCTTCCTTTCACTTGTGGAGGCAGGAAAATGAGTAAAAAACCAGTAGCCTTAATCATCCTTGATGGTTTCGCCTTAAGGGATGAAGTAAAAGGAAATGCCATTGCTCAAGCGAAGAAGCCAAATTTTGATCGCTACTGGAATCAGTTCCCACATGCAACGCTAGAAGCACAAGGGGAAGCAGTTGGTTTACCAGAAGGACAAATGGGGAACTCTGAAGTAGGTCATCTAAATATTGGAGCCGGACGTATTGTTTATCAAAGTTTGACACGAGTTAATTTATCGATTCGTGAAGGCGAATTTTTTGGGAATGAAACGTTAAATAATGCGATGGCACATGTGACAGAAAAAAATAGTGCCCTTCATTTATATGGCCTGTTATCTGATGGGGGAATCCATAGTCATATTGAACATTTATTTGCGATTTTACAACTAGCTAAAACACGCAATGTCGAAAAAGTGTATATTCATGGATTTTTAGATGGACGAGATGTTGGTCCAACGACATCTGAGATTTATATCAAACATTTAGAGGCAAAAATGGCGGAGCTTGGAATCGGAGAAATCGCTACCTTGCACGGTCGTTATTATGCAATGGACCGTGATAAGCGCTGGGACCGTGTCGAGAAATCGTACCGAGCAATGGTCTACGGTGACGGTCCAAGTTACCGCTCGCCAGTTGAGGCGATTCAAGATAGCTATGGGAATTCGGTCCATGATGAATTTTTAATTCCGTCTGTTATGACCAAAGAAGACGGCTCACCGGTTGCGAAAATTGAAAATGATGATGCGATTATTTTCTTTAATTTCCGCCCAGACCGTGCGATTCAAATGTCGCAAGTTTTCACAAATGAAGACTTCCGTGGTTTTGAACGTGGAGGGAGTCATCCGACAAACATTCATTATGTATGTTTAACTCAATTTAGTGAAACGGTAAAAGGGTTTGTTGCGTTTAAGCCGACAAATCTTGATAATACGTTAGGGGAAGTACTCTCACAGCAAAATTATAGGCAACTTCGAATTGCTGAAACGGAAAAATATCCGCATGTTACGTTCTTCTTTAGTGGTGGACGTGAACAGCCATTTCCTGGTGAGGAGCGAATTTTAATCGATTCGCCTAAAGTCGCAACATATGACCTGAAACCAGAAATGAGTGCTTATGAAGTCACGGATGCCTTAGTGGCTGAAATTGAAGCGGACCGACAAGATGTGATTATTTTGAACTTTGCTAATCCAGATATGGTTGGACATTCTGGAATGCTTGAACCGACGATTAAAGCGGTCGAAGCCGTCGATGAATGTTTAGGCAGAGTCGTTGAAGCGATTTTAGCCAAAGGTGGAGCCGCCGTCATTACAGCCGATCACGGAAATGCGGATGAAGTGATTACGCTTGCGGATACACCAATGACAGCTCATACGACAAACCGTGTGCCAGTGATTGTAACAGAGGAAAACATGGGTTTAAGAGAAGATGGCATTTTAGCAGACTTAGCACCGACTGTTTTATCACTACTAGGTGCTAAGCAACCTAAAGAAATGACTGGAAAATCTTTAATTAAAAAATAAAAAACAATTTTAAGGAGATGACGTTTGTTATGACAATGATTACAGATGTTTATGCACGCGAAGTATTAGATTCTCGTGGGAACCCAACAGTGGAAGTAGAAGTTTATCTTGAATCAGGAGCTATGGGCCGTGCGTTAGTACCAAGTGGTGCTTCAACAGGTGAATACGAAGCGGTTGAATTACGCGATGGTGGCGAACGCTTTTTAGGAAAAGGTGTTTTAAAAGCCGTTGAAAATGTCAATGAAATTATTGCTCCAGAAATTATCGGAGTGGACGCTTTAGACCAACTAGGAATCGATAAATTAATGATCGACCTTGATGGAACAGAAAACAAAAGTAAACTAGGTGCAAACGCGATTCTTGGTGTTTCTATGGCTGTTGCCCATGCTGCTGCTAACGCATTAGGAATTCCTTTATATGTTTACCTTGGCGGATTCAGCGCGAAGCAATTACCAGTACCAATGATGAACATCATCAACGGTGGAGAGCATGCTGATAATAACGTTGATATTCAAGAATTTATGGTTATGCCTGTAGGTGCTGAGAACTTTAAAGAAGCGGTACGTATGGGAGCAGAAATTTTCCATAACTTAAAATCAGTTCTTAAATCTAAAGGTTACAACACTGCAGTAGGTGATGAAGGTGGATTTGCTCCAAACTTATCATCAAACGAAGAAGCATTATCAACGATTATTGAAGCAATCGAAAAAGCCGGTTACAAGCCAGGTGAAGAAGTTCAATTAGCGATGGATGTTGCCTCGTCTGAGCTTTACAACAGAGAAGATGGCAAATACCACTTATCTGGTGAAGGCAAAGTGCTTACATCTGAACAAATGGTTGAGTTCTACGAAGATCTTGTTTCTAAATACCCAATCATCTCAATTGAAGATGGTTTAGACGAAAACGACTGGGATGGCCACAAACTATTAACAGATCGTCTAGGTAAAAAAGTACAATTAGTTGGAGACGACTTATTTGTAACAAATACGAAAAAACTAGCTGAAGGTATCGAAAAAGGAATCGGTAACTCGATCCTAATCAAAGTGAACCAAATCGGTACATTAACAGAAACATTTGAAGCAATCGAAATGGCGAAGCGTGCTGGTTACACAGCGGTTATCTCTCACCGTTCTGGTGAAACAGAAGATGCAACAATCGCTGACATCGCTGTTGCAACAAATGCTGGTCAAATCAAAACAGGTGCTCCGTCTCGTACAGACCGTGTAGCGAAGTACAACCAACTTCTTCGCATCGAAGACGAATTAGCAGCTGTAGCGACTTACCAAGGGCTAAATTCTTTTTATAACTTGAAGAAGTAATCATATCGTTTAGAGCCACTTACCCTCTTGGGGTAGGTGGTTTTTTGCGTTTTTGAGAAGAGGTAAAGCGTTCAAAACGAAAGGACAGGAAATCACCTTTTAGTTATGATGATTTTCCCCTTAGAAATTATGATAGCGTATACAAGAGCGACAATAAGCAATTTGTTCGGTTTTAAATTTGTTATGTTATACCGTAATGGATGGATTGTCAGATAAATTAGCATGATCGATTCGAAATTTAAAATGAAAAAATATATACATAATGAAATATATATAATTAAAAAAAGATCATTATATATATTATTAACCGTTAATTTAAAACAAAATAATATGTCAGAAAATTTAACTTATTAAAACAAAAAGAGAAATGGATCAAGTAATGTAAGGATAATGAAGAGCAAACGATGGATATGAAACGGATGTTAAGAAGTTTATAGCTAATAGGACATTGAAACTTTTGAAGGAGTGAGTAGCTTTGAATCAAACTGTGCTTGAGCAATTAGAAAGTGTGGTTGTAAAGGGTGAAATTATAACGGAGGAGCAAAAGGTTTTAAAGCTATCAAAAGATTATTATTGGTATTCACCCGTTTTAAAGGATGAGCTGGAGGAGAAAAAAGCCGATTTTATTGTAATTCCTGATAATAAAGCAGAGGTTGCTGAAATATTACAGATAGCTAGAAATGAACAAATCCCTGTTACAATTCGTGGGGCTGGAACAGGGAATTATGGACAAGCGATTCCCATGACCGGAGGGGTTGTGGTTGATTTAAGTCGTTTAAATAAAGTGATTGATATGCAACCAGGTTATGTAAAGGTAGAAGCTGGTATGAGGTTAAGAGATTTAGAAAAACAGGCTAATGTACAGGAACAGGAATTAACAATTTACCCGTCCACCTTTGCTAAGGCAACAGTAGGAGGGTTCGTTTCAGGAGGATCAGGTGGGATTGGATCTGTTACTTGGGGAAATCTTTGGGATGGAAATGTGTTAGAAGCAACGGTCATGACGATGACAGAGCCTATCGAGATTTTTACAGTACAAGGCAATGAACTAAAGGATTACATTCACAGCTATGGGACGACTGGTGTTTTGGTCGATGTGACATTGCCACTTAAGCCTAAACAAAATTGGAGGCAGTTAGTTTTAAAGTTTGAAGATTTATCAAATACATTACAGTTTACAAGAGAAATGTCAGAGTCAAGCAATTGGAAAAAGAGATTAGTTACGGTTTTAGAAGCTCCTATCCTTTCGTTTTTTAAACCACTAAAAAAAGTCATTACGGAAGAAGGAGACTATGCTTTTTTAGAAATAGCAGATGAGCAATACGAGGCTATCCTTTCATTAGCTAAACAGTTTAAAGGAAAAGAAGTGTATACCGTCGTTCCAGATAATTATCGAAAAGGAATAGGGATATCTGATTTTACTTGGAATCATACAACATTATGGGCGTTAAAGGCAGATAAGGATTGGACATACTTACAAAATTTCTTTGAATTGGAGCGTTTTGAAGAACAGATTGAATTAATTAAAATCAAATTTGGTGATGAGGTGCTGATTCATATTGAATGGCTTCGAGACAGAGGGAGATTAATCCCAGCCGGTTTACCGCTTGTTAAATACTCAAGTAAAGAAAGATTATATGAGGTAATAGATTTCTTTAATCGTAATGGTGCTAGTGTGAATGATCCCCATACTTATTTACTGGGAGCAGGTGGCTGGAATCTGCAGCTGGAGTCGATTGCGAACAAGAAAAAAATAAATGATCCTTATGATTTACTGAACCAAGGGAAATTGCCGACTCCAGAACAAGTGTCGGCATCGTGATTTGATAATACGAAAGGAAAGCTGGTGATTTGGATGGCTAGAGGAATAATAGATACAGGACAGGTTGCCGTTACTGAAAAAAAGAGAGTTTCACTATCTGATAGTTGGAAGATAAAACAAAAAGAGGTCATTAAAAAAGTATTGCCCCCTGTTTTAGCATTGGTACTATTTGTCGTTTTATGGGAAGGGAGTGTTCGTTTTCTTGGGATTGCCCATTATATTTTACCAAAACCAACGGATATTTATGCCGCTACAGTGGCCAATTGGGATAATTTAATAAGAGCTTTACAGACGACAGTCATTGAATCCGTATTAGGGTTTGTGTTTAGTGTCGTTATCGGGATTGGGGTAGCTGTTTTAATGGCGAGCTCAAAATGGATAGAAAGAAGTTTTTATCCGTATGCCATTATTTTACAAACAATTCCAGTTGTAGCGATCGCTCCTATCATTGTGATTTGGTTTGGTTCTGGAATGAATGCCATTATTATTATTGCCTTTACGATTGGCTTTTTCCCGATGTTATCAAACACATTAATTGGATTAAATGCAACGGATCATAAACTAAAAGATTTATTTCAACTATACAATGCTTCAAAATGGCAAATTATGTGGAAGTTACGATTTCCTGCTGCTCTACCCTTTATTATCGCGGGGATGAAGATTTCCTGTACATTAGCGGTAGTAGGAGCGATTGTTGGTGAGTATATTGCCGGTGTTGGTGGAGGTGCAGGTGGGATCGGATATGCCATTACTGTTGCAGCATCAAGACTACAAACCCCTTATTTATTCGCCTTAGGGCTTTCAGCAGCGGTTCTTGGGATTGTCTTTTTCTTACTTGTGAGCTTTTTCTCAAGAAAATTACTTAGCTCATGGCATGAATCCGAATTGGAAAAAGAATAAACACGATTATATACAAAACGAGGGGGCCTTTTGAATGAAACAGGGGTTGTGGAAATCATTTATAGGTGCAAATGTCGCAATTGTAACTGGATTACTTTTAACAGCATGTGGCTCAGATAATGCTAGTTCAGGTGAAGACAGTGAAGAGTTAATCGAAATTACTCAAGTAACAAGTTGGTTTCCTCAAGTGGAAAATGCAGGACAATACTACGCAGCATTAGAGGAATTTTATGAAGAAGAGGGTTTATCTGTGAAGACTGAGCCTGGTGGTCCAACGGTTTCTTCAACCCAAATTGTCGCATCAGGAAACGCTGAAATTGGAATGGCTCAAGCCGATCAAGTTTTAAACGCTATTAACGAAGGGATTCCATTAGTAGCCTTTTTTACTAACTTTCAAAAGACGCCACAAGGCATTATGTTTCATGCTGATCAACCGATTGAGTCTTTTGAAGATTTAGCAGATGGTTATGAAGTCTATACAGCAGCTGGAGCTGGATATTGGGAATATTTAGTCCACTCTACGTCCATTACGGATGAGCAAAATCGGGTGTATAGCGGTGATAATACGACCTTTGCCACTAATAAAAACGCAGCTTCACAAATGTATGTGACTTCAGAACCTTTTTATTTAGCACAGGAAGGAATAGAAACCAACCATTTATTAATTGCTGATTCAGGCTATTCTCCGTATGGGGATGTTTTGTTTACAACAAAAGAATATTTGGAAGAAAACTCTGAGGTCATTCAGGCATACGTGAATGCCATTACAAAAGGATGGGAAGCTTTTAAAGAAAATCCAGAGCCTCTCTATCCTTATATCATTGAATTAGAGCCAGAAAAAACAGTGGAGCAAATGGAATATGCAACGGAACAAATGCAAGATTTAGTCTTCGGTGGTGATGCGGCAGAGCACGGAGTAGGGACGATGACAGAGGAACGCTGGCAGACGTTAATCGATCAGTTGGTTGAATTAGAAATTATTGATGAAGGTTTAACAGTGGAGGAAGTCTACACCGATCAGTTTTTAAATTAGGTAGTATCATTAGGTTATTTATTAAAGTGTCAATCATAGCATCAAACCGTTTTTCCATTAACCAAAACGGAGCTAGCGCAATACCCGGAGACTCCTGCGGGAATAGTGAAATGCGGGAGACCCCGCAGCGACTTTTGCGAGGAGGCTCCCGATTCACCCGCGGAACGCGTAGGGTATGGAGCTGGCGGAGTATGCTAATTAATGTAACCATTTTTAACGAGTAGACCATTTTTTAGTGGCCTCGATAAGTGAAATAGGGAGACCTAGTAGCGACTTTGTCGTGAGAGGGATCCCGATTCACTTGAGGAAGACATATACCAAATTGTTTCTTAATAAAAGTCTTTACATGACGAGGAGGACGATATTTTGAAAGCAGAAAAGAACGGAAAGGCGTGGCAAGATTTTTTCTTACCACGCCTTTCGACTAATGAAGTAGCTGCATTAGAGAAAGACAAGGGTGCTGTTGTTTTGCCGATTGCCGCAATTGAACAGCATGGTCCACATCTCCCTACTTATACAGATACACTTATTGCAGAAGGATTGTTAGAAGCCATTTTTGAGCTTTTAAACAAAGAAGACAATATTTGGCTGTTACCGCCACTTCCGTATGGCAAAAGCACTGAGCATTTAGGTCATCCTGGAACCTTAACTTTTTCCGCGACAACATTGCAACGTGTGATTTTAGATTTAGCTGAAAGTGTAAAGGCAAGTGGATTTAAACGTTTAGTTCTGTTTAATACGCATGGGGGGAACTTAGATTTAATTAACATGATCGCAAGGGAAGTAAGGATTCAAACAGGGTTAATGGTGTTTAAAATGTCAGGAATGGATTATAAAGATGTTTTAAATGGGTTATACACAGACAAAGAATTAACCTATGGCATTCATGGCGGTGATGTGGAGACGTCGATTGTATTAGCTTTGCAGGAAGATTGGGTTCATATGGATATAGCCCAAAGCCATATGTATCAGCCTTATCAAGAAGATGAGATTGTGATTGATATTAAAGGTAGCCCTTCAGTTGCTTGGATAGCTGATGATGTCTCAGATTGTGGAACCTCAGGAGATGCGACTTTGGCAACACGAGATAAAGGAATCGAAACGATTGCACGTCTTAGTGAACCATTAGCCAAAACACTACAAAAGATCAGTACTTTTGAAATGGATGTGCTAAAGAATAGTCCAATTGTTTCAGAAGTGAAATAAATGTTAAGGAGTGATCGTCATGAAAACAGCAGAAGTGATCCGACCAGAAACAGTTAATGAAAGAAAAACGCTTTTAAAGATTTCCAATGTTAGCAAAGTTTATAATGGAGAAATTGTCGCTTTGACCGATATGAATTTAGATGTAAAAGAAGGGGAATTTATTTCATTTGTTGGTCCATCTGGCTGTGGAAAATCAACTATTTTTAAAATAATTGCTGGTTTAAGTGAACCAACAACAGGAACCGTTGAGTTGCCGACACAAACGTCTAAAAAAGAAAGTTTAGACCGAACGGAAATTGGTTTTGTTTTTCAGCATGCAACTCTATTACCTTGGAAATCTGTTTTAGATAATGTCACATTACCATTAGAGTTAAAAGGAGTCTCAAAAAAGGAAAGACAAAAGCAAGGTTTAGACGTCCTAGAATTGGTCGGTTTAAAAGGGTATGAAAAATCATTGCCACGTCAATTGTCTGGTGGGATGCAAATGCGGGTCTCGATTGCGAGAGCGTTAGTGGCAAAACCAAAGCTTTTATTAATGGATGAGCCGTTTGGGGCACTTGATGAAATCACGAGGCAAAACTTGCATTATGAATTACTAAAGATTTGGAAAAAGACGAATATGACGGTGTTATTTATTACGCACAATGTCTTTGAATCTGTTTTTCTTTCAACTAAAATCGCGGTGATGTCTGCACGACCTGGAAGAATTAGTCATGAATTTGATGTGCCTGATTATGAACGAAATGAGGATTTCCGTAGTACGGCAGAATTTAGTCAGTTAGTGGGCCAAGTCTCAAAGAACTTGGGACATTAACCGAGACGAAAGGGGATGGGAATATGGAGCAGGTTTCAAAAGCTTGGATAAAAGCACTTGAAAAGTGTGTTGGTTATGAACGGGTCAAAACGAATCCTAAATTTGTGGAGCGAATGTCTCAAGATTTTTATTGGTATTCCCCGGTATTAAAAAAGCAATTAGCTGGCCATGTCGCCGATTGTGTCGTTACACCGAAAACAGAAGAGGAATTAGCAAAAGTCTTATCCTTTGCCGCAATAAATAAAATTGCGGTTATTCCTCGTGGGGGAGGGACAGGGAATTATGGGCAAATTATTCCTTTAGAAAAAGGGATTTTAATCGATACAAGTGAATTAAATGAAATGAAGGAAATCAACAATGGAATCGGACGTTTCGGGGCGGGAATTAAATTAGGGAATTTAGAAAACGAGCTTGCTTCTTATGGTTATTCCTTACGCTTTTTTCCGAGTACATATATAAAGTCTACTTTGGGTGGCTTTATTGCGGGAGGAACAGGGGGCATTGGCTCAATCGAATATGGAACGCTGTGGGATGAAGGTAACGTTATTGAATTATCAATTTTAACGATGGAAGAAAAGCCGCGCCGATTAACAATTAAAGGAGAAGAGCTAAAAAAATATATTCATAACTATGGGGTATCTGGCATCATTGTAGAAGCCGTAATAGCCTTAGCCCCACTCAGAAAATGGTCCAATCAACTGATTTGTTTTGAAAAATTAGAGGACGCTTTAACGTTTTCAGAAGAGATTGCGACTGATGCAACAATTACAAAAAGGCTTGTCTCGGTCTCCGAGGCACCGCTAGCTACTTCGTTTAAAGCCTTTTCTTCGTATATATCAGAATCAACGACAACGGTTCTTCTGTTGATTGAAGAAGGCCATGAAGCCGAAATTGCTCAAATCGCTCACGATTATAATGGAACTTATATAAAAAACTTTCATGCTGATATGGTGGAAAAGAAGACGAGAATTACTGATTTTAGTTGGAATCATGTGACCTTATGGTGGATGAAAAAAGAGCCGTCCGCTACCTATTTACAGGGAAGATTTAACCGAGAAAGCTATTTGGAACAGGTAAAGGGTCTAAAAGAAAAATACCCTTCTGAAGTCTGGATTCATTTTGAATGGATAAAGGTCCAAGGTCAAGTGGTTCCAAGTTCTCAACCTATCATACAATTCAGATCGGAAGATAGATTAAATGAAATCATTAAAGAATTCCGTGAAGTCGGTATTAAGATTAGCAATCCTCATACTTATTTATTGGAAGAAGGAGGGAAAGATGATTGGATTTCTGATATTTGTTTAGCTAAACAAGAAAATGATCCGTACCATCTATTGAATCCAGGGAAACTAAAGGCGGGTCTAAAACAAGAGGTGTAGAGATATGTATGATTTAATCGTAAAAAATGCAAGCACGTTGCAAGGTGATAAAGGAGTCCATCTATTTGTGCAAAATGGGAAAATCGAACAGATGGATTCAAAAAAAACGGTCGGAGAAGAAGATTCTAAGAGAGTCATTGATGCCAAAGGTAGGCTTGTGTTGCCACCTTTTATTGAATCACATATTCATTTGGATACAGCCTTAACTTATGGCAAACCAGCTGTGAATCCAACTGGCGAATTAATCGATGGCATCAAACTATGGGGACAGTATCAGGAACAGTATTTAACAACAAAGGAAGTCTATGAACGAGCGAAACAGGTGATTAACCTCATGATTAGTCATGGGGTTTTATATATGAGAACGATGGTTGATGTGACAGCTAAAAGTTTAATAGCCTTAGAGGCCCTTAAGCAACTACAAGAAGAAGTTGCTCCTTATTTTCATTTACAAATAATCGCTTTTCCACAATTGGGTTTAACTTCAGGTTCTTTAGGTTATAAGCGTATGAAGGAAGCGATTCTATTAGGAGTAGATGGGATAAGTGCCGTACCACATTTAGAAGCAACACGGGAAAAAGGGATTGAATCCTTACATCATTGTTTCCAAATGGCTAAAGAAATAGATGGATTTGTGCACATCTTTTGCGATGAAACCGATGATTCTGAGTCCCGTTATTTAGAGGTCGTAGCAGATTTGGCAATCGAATATGAATGGTATGAGAAGGTCACAGTTAGTCATATTAATGCAATGGCTTATTATAATGAACCATACGTGCAAAAGTTATTACATTTACTTGGTCAATCAAGGATAAACGTTGTCACTTGTCCATTAATCAATAGTGTGATGATGTCAAGAAATACTGGGTGGCCTAAAGGGAGAGGCATCACACGAGTGAAGGAGTTGCTTGTAGCTAGTGTGAATGTAGCAGTAGCCCACGATGATTTAATGAGCCCCTTTTATCCATTAGGTACCGGTTCGCCGTTACTTGCAGGACATATGCTCCTACATTTAGCTCAAATGACTGGAAGCGACGATTTTAATCAGGTCATTGAAATGATGACAACGAATGCTGCCCATGTGTTAAGGTTGGATGCTTACGGATTAAAAATAGGTGCTGAGGCGAGTTTTTTAATATGTCCGGCAAAAAATGCTCATGAATTATTAAGAAAACATCCTAAACCTAGTTATGTGATACTAAAAGGTCAGGTCCTAGCACAAACAGAACCGGAACAGACGACGTGGTTTTTATAAGATGATCCAATCATGAGTAAAGGAAGGTGTGTATCCATGAATGTCCATTTAAAAAATGCTTTGATTCCTATACTGAAACCAAATACTTTTTATGAGCTTGTTGTGGAAGACGGTCGTATTAAGCAGCTTGTCCCATCTGAAGAAAAAATAGAAGGAGGCACGCCGTTCGATTTCCAGGATTTAATGCAAATTGATCGAACAAATGCTAATTATGATCTGAACGGAAGAGTCGTCTTGCCAACATTTGCTGATATTCATATGCACTTAGATAAATCTCATTCACTTCCTTATGTCGGAAATCAAAGTGGTACATTGCTTGAAGCGGTGCAAAATTATAAGCAGGCAGCTCCAACATTTAGTGACGCACAAATCAAGGCTCGTATACGGAAGACGGCTTTATCAGCATTAAAGTATGGAACGACAACGATTCGCACGCATATTGATTTTCATACAAGAAGTGATCAAGCCACGACTTTTCGAGGTGTCAAGATGGCACTAGAGGTGAAAGAAGAGTTAAAAGATTGGATTCATATTCAAGTTTTTCCGATGCTCCCTTATCATCCTTATAATGAGCTTGATCGTCAGTGTATAAAAAAAGTTTTAATGATGGATATTGATGGCATTGGAGGGGCACCGCATCTTAGTGAAAAACCGCTTGAATGTGTGGAAGAGTTATTTCAGTTTGCTTTAGAAAGTGATCTGCCGCTTGATTTGCATACGGATGAGAGCGACTCGCCAAATGTGGATACCGTCCTGAAAATCGCTGAATTGACGATAAAACATCAGCTACAAGGAAGAGTGGTGGTCGATCATTTATGCTCTTTAGCCGCTATGGATGAAGAGAAAGCTAACCATGTTTTGGAGCGAATGAAAACAGCTCGTTTAATGGCAGTAACGTTACCAGCCGCTAATATGTACTTACAAGGGAGAGAGGATAAGGGCCTAATTAGACGAGGGATTACAAGAATCAATGAAATTAGAGCAGCTGGAATTCCATTGGCCACAGCTTCGGATAATGTATGTGATCCTTTTCATCCTTTTGGTCGAGCCGATATGCTACAAATTGCTCAATTAACTGGATATGCGGCTCATTTGGGAGGAAGAAACGATTTAATTGAACTATTAAAAATGGTGACACTCACTCCTAAAAGTATAATTGGTGAAAAAGAGAGTGGCATTGATATAGGTGATGGGGCAAGTTTTGTTCTTTTTGATAGTCATTCTGTGGAACAATTATTTGCTGAATTGACGGAAACAAGAGCCGTTTATCATAACGGAGGATGGGCTTCTGTTCATTATAGTCAATTAGAACAGGCACCCATGGTCAAAAAATATCAATCTAGTTGAGATTGGAAGTAAAACACAAAGTTATTGAAGTAAAAATGAGGAAAGGGAGGTTTTTATGGCTGAAATTGTGGTCGTCTATTACAGTGCCTTTGGACATATTGCCAAAATGAGTGAAGCGGTAGTGATGGGAGCGAATCGTGTCACTGGGGTGCAGGCTCGAGTAGTGCGTATTCCTGATTTTGTTGATGAATCACTTCGACCTGTTAACCAACAAAAACAGATGAACGAGGAAAAAGTCTCACATTTTAAATTGGCCAAACGGTTAGAGGACTATAAAGAAAATGAAGAATTGCAAAGTCATATCCCAGTTGTGACAATGGAAGATCTAAAGAATGCAGACGGAATCATTTGGGGGTTTCCTACATATTTAGGATCAATGCCTGGGCGAGTTAAAACTTTTCTTGATGAAGCGGGTCAGTTTTGTACAACAGGTGATTTAGAAGGAAAGCCGACAGCCTTATTTACAAGTGCAGGTTCTATTCATGGTGGTCATGAAGCGACGTTATTAAGCTCGATAGTCCCTCTTTTACATCTTGGAATGATATTTATGGGTTTACCTTATACGGAAAATCCAGAGTATTTAACGGATGAGCCGATCGGTGGTTCTTCCTATGGAGCTTCGACATTGGCAGGTCCTGATGGAGGGAGAGAGCCTGTACAAAAGGAATTAACGATGGCGGCACGTTTAGGGGAGCGAGTAGCAAGAGTGGCAAAGGCGTTTGAAGACTCGAAACCATTTGAGTGAAATATCAAATTGAAGATGGAAGTATTCTTGAATAGTAAGTTATTTTGTTAAGAACTCGTTGCTTATCGTGTTAGGCTATGGTACATTAAAAGTAGTGTATACAGTGCTGGAGGTGTAGAAATGGAATCAATCGCATTTGTTTTATTAATTATTGTTTCAATTGCTTTAATCGCTGTTGTTTTATTACAATCGGGTCGTAGTGCTGGATTGTCAGGTTCGATTTCTGGTGGGGCCGAGCAACTATTAGGTAAACAAAAAGCACGTGGAATTGACGCAGTGCTAATGAAAGCCACAATAGTACTTGCCGTTCTATTTTTCGCCCTAACAATTACCGTTGCATATTTCTTATAAAATGGACGTATGAAAACAGTAGGTATACACCTGCTGTTTTTTTCTTTTGATCCGCAAGACGTTGAGGGATGGGTGTGGAGAATGGCGAATAGGTAATGAAAAGCTGGAAACCCGCAAATTAGGGTGCGAATAAAAGTTTTCCCTTAGTTGATTTTAATCGCCTAAATAAGGGTATAAGCGAATAAAGAGTGAAATGATGATTTTTAAAGTAAAATAACTCCATAAGGTATGCAAATGAGGTGAGCATATGATCGGGTGTCTTTGTTTACATGGTTTTACGGGAGAGCCGTGGGAGGTTGAGCCGGTAGCGAAATATCTTTTTGAAAAGAAAAGGTGGCTTGTGTATACGCCAACTTTACCTGGACATGGACCAAACGGCCGATTAGGGGATGTGACGTATGCTCATTGGATTTTAGCAGCTGAAATTGCGGTCAAGGAGCTCCTCGACCGTTGTGAAAAGGTATATGTGATTGGTTTTTCAATGGGGGGAATGCTTGCTTGTCACATTGCAGCCAAGTACCCTATCGATAAAGTTGTGTTGTTAAGTGCGGCCGCTTATTATTGGAATCCGAGTCAATTGTTACTCGAGTTAAAGGATGTCATTCGACTGCAATTACGAGGAGAGCTGCAAAAAGATGAGCATTATCAATTATATCGAGCCAAAATTGTGGAAACTCCGATTGTGGCGGTGATGCAATTTATGAATGCGGTTAAGGCAATTAAACCTCAATTAAAAAAAGTGAAAGTGCCAACTTTAATTGTTCAAGGTGAAATGGATGGAATTGTTCCGAAGAAGAGTGCCGCTTATTTGTTTGAAACCATAGCTTCTGAGAACAAATCGCTTGTATTTTTAAAACATTCGAAGCATATGATTTGCCACGATTTTGATCAAATTGAGTTGATTCAAACGGTTGAGCATTTTTTAGACAAGGAATTTCCAGACCGACCAAAGTCAGCTTTTCCGAAGGGAGCATACCCTAACGAATCAAGTCAATGATAAAATAGAAACAGAAAATAGACTAGGAACGAAAGGAAGATCAAGAATGAGATTAGTGAAACCGAAGCCGTTTACATTTGAAGCAGGTGATAGAGCTGTTTTATTATTACACGGTTTCACCGGAACGACGGCTGATGTCCGGATGCTCGGACGTTATTTACATAGTCAAGGCTATACATGTCATGCCCCACTTTATGAAGGACATGGAGTACCACCTGAAGAGTTAATGAAGTCAGGACCTGAGGATTGGTGGAAATCGGTTCAAGAAGGTTATGATTTTCTAAAAAATGAAGGCTATGAAGAAATGGCGGTTTGTGGCTTGTCATTAGGAGGGGTATTCTCTTTAAAAATAGGTTACACTTTACCTGTAAAGGGAATAATTCCAATGTGTGCACCTGTCAAACCGAGAACAGAGGAATCTATTTATAAAGGACTTCTTACTTACGCTACCGAATATAAGAAACGAGAAAAGAAGACGAATGAAGAAATTGAAGAAGAAATGACTCAATTTAAAAACCTTCCAACTGATACACTAAAGGAATTAAGGGATTTAATGACGGATGTATCTGAGCATCTTGATCATATTTATACACCAACATTTGTTGTGCAAGCACGAAAAGATGAAATGATTGATCCAATGAGTGCGGATGTCATTCATGATCAAATTGAGTCAGATGAAAAAAAATTAAAATGGTATGAGAAATCTGGACACTCGATTACAATTGGTCCAGAAAAAGAGCAGCTTCATGAGGATGTTTTTCAATTTTTAGAACAACTAGATTGGACAGTTTAATCGATTCCGAGAACAGATTGAGACTTAGAAGCTGCATGATACGAAAGGAGAAGATTAATAATGAATGAAGAAAAGATACAGCAACTTTTACGTTACTTTCGTGAAGACGCGGACAAGCCTCTTTCCGTGACGGAGCTAGAAGAAGCTTTTCAAATTGAAGGTAGTGAAGAGTTTAAAGAATTTGTTAAAGGATTAAATGAATTAGAGGCAAAGGGGCATATTGTTCGGACTAGAAGTGACCGATATGGTGTCCCTGAAAAAATGAACCTTGTTCGAGGTAGAGTTCAAGGTCATGCCAAAGGTTTTGCCTTTATTATCCCAGAAGTTGAGGGAGAAAAGGATGTCTATGTATCCCAGTCTGACCTTAAGAGTGCGATGAATGGAGACACCGTTCTTGTCCGGTTACATCAGGAGTCATCTGGAGCGAGACCAGAAGGAAAAGTGATTCGGATTTTGGAGCGTGGAGTTCAAGAGGCCGTTGGTACTTATTCTGATCAGAAAGCCTATGGTTTTGTTGTGGCCGATGATAAACGGATTGCAAATGATATTTTTATCCCTAAAAATGCAATAAACGGGGCCGTTGATGGTCATAAAGTCATCGTAAAAATTGTGAAATATCCTGAAGGAAGAATGAGTGCTGAGGGGGAAGTTGTTCGCATATTAGGACATAAAAACGACCCTGGCATGGACATTCTTTCTATCATCTATAAACATGGCATTCCTCTTGAATTTTCTGATGATGTCATGGAACAGGCCAACAATGTGCCAGAACAAATTGATGAACAAGATTTAGAAGGTCGCCGTGATTTACGCGATGAAGTAATTGTGACGATTGATGGGGCTGACGCGAAAGACTTGGATGATGCGGTCCATGTGAAAAAGCTTGAGAATGGCAACTATTTATTAGGGGTCCATATCGCTGATGTTTCCCATTATGTCACAGAAGGTTCACCAATTGATAAAGAAGCGGCTGATCGAGCAACAAGTGTTTATTTAGTTGATCGAGTGATTCCAATGATTCCGCATCGACTATCTAATGGGATTTGTAGTTTGAATCCGAAAGTTGATCGCCTAACGCTTTCATGTGAAATGGAGATTAATTCATCTGGTGAAGTTGTGAAGCATGAAATTTTCCAAAGTGTTATTAAAACAACGGAAAGAATGACTTATTCCGATGTTAATAAAATTTTAGTCGATGATGATGCTGAGGTAAAAGAAAAATATGAACAGCTAGTTCCACTATTTAAAGAGATGGAAAAGCTTGCTCAAACGTTGCGGACAAAACGTTTTGACCGTGGTGCGATTGATTTTGATTTTAAAGAAGCAAAAGTTCTTGTAGATGAAGAAGGGAAAGCGAAAGAGGTTGTATTACGTGAACGTTCTGTAGCAGAAAAGCTCATTGAGGAGTTTATGCTTGCGGCGAATGAAACGGTTGCAGAGCATTTCCACTGGTTGAAGCTACCGTTTGTTTATCGGATTCATGAAGACCCAGATGCAGAGAAATTAAATAAATTTCTAGAGTTTATTACGAACTTTGGCTACGTGGTTCGCGGAAATGCCAATACGGTTCATCCAAGAGCCTTACAAAAACTATTAGATGAAGTTCGCGGAGAACCAGAAGAAACGGTCATTAGCACCGTGATGCTACGCTCGATGAAGCAAGCAAAGTACGATACGACCAGCTTAGGTCACTTCGGTTTGTCAACGGATTTCTATACGCATTTTACATCACCAATCCGTCGTTATCCGGATTTGCTTGTGCACCGTTTAATACGAACCTACTCAATTAGAGGAAATGTTGATCAAGAAACGCAAAGTCATTGGGCAGAAAAATTGCCTGAATTAACACGCCATTCTTCTGAAATGGAAAGAAGAGCGGTCGACGCAGAACGGGATACAGACAGTGTAAAAAAAGCTCAATTTATGGAAGATAAAATTGGTGAAATTTTTACAGGGATGATTTCAGGTGTGACCAATTTTGGATTGTTCGTTGAGCTTGAAAATACGATTGAAGGATTAGTCCATGTTAGTTATTTAACCGATGACTATTATCACTATGACGAAAAGCAATATGCGATGATTGGGGAGCGGAGTGGGCAAGTTTTCCGAATCGGTGATGAAATCGAAGTGCGTGTTGTGAACGTCAATGTGGAAGAAGCCTCGATTGATTTTGAAGTCGTTGGAATGAAGCCGAGAAAACGTCGCGAACGTCCAAGTCGTCCAACTGTCATTGAAGGCGGAAAAAGGAAAAAACGTCAAGGTGGTGGACGTGCTCAAGCTCAAGGAGATTCAAAAGGTGGAAATGGCCAAGGTGAGAAAAGTAAAGGTGGACTTTCCCTAGGCGATAAACCAAATGGAAGCGGCGGTCGTAAAAAGAAAAAGAAAAAAGCATATTATGAAAATGCCCCAGCCGTTAAACGCAAAAAAGGCCGTAAAAAGAAAAAATAAAATTTATTGCCTCGCTGCTTGAAAACAGCGGGGCCGAATTGGTTTTAAAAAGCAGTCTTTGGGAATTAAAAGAGGAGAATAATGGCGTTAGCAGCGAAAAGGGGATGTCTTTAGGAATCAAAAGAGGAGGGTGATGGCGTTAGCAGAGAAAAGGGGAGGCCTTCGGGAATCAAAGGAGGCTAATGATTGCCTTAGCAGCGAAAAGGGGATGTCATCGGGAATCAAAGGAGGCCAATGATTGCCCTAGCGGCGTAAAAAGAATGTCATCGGGAATCAAAGGAGGCTAATGATTGCCTTAGCAGTGTAAATAGAATGACCTCGGGAATCAAAAGAGGTCAATGATGGCGTTAGCAGCGAAAAGGGATGTCTTCGGGAATCAAAGGGGTCAATGATGGCCTTAGCAGTGTAAATAGAATGACTTCGGGAATCGAAAGAGGTCAATGATAGCGTTAGCCGAGAAAAAGGGATGTCTTCGGGAATCAAAAGAGGTCAATGATGGCGTTAGCAGCGAAAATGGAATGTCTTTGGGAATCAAAAGGGGTCAATGATTGCTTTAGCCGAGAAAAAGGGATGTCTTCGGGAATCAAAGGGGTCAATGATTGCTTTAGTAGCTAAAATGGGATGCTACCGGCATCACATGGACGCTTTTTGATGCTCTTTGCACCTGAAAATAGCTGGTTTCGGACTTATGAGGTACGCTGCCCAACGTAATTGGGAGGGGTTAATGTAAAAAAGCCAACTAACCCCACCACCCAGAACGAATTTGGCTATCCTTTGACATTTATAATAGAGATAAATTGACGGTTTTGCACTTGGTTGCTATGATAAGAGAACGAATCAGAACACGAGGTGTCGTGAAATGGCAAAACATGAAAGCAAAATAATTGCACAAAATAAAAAAGCAAATCATGATTATTTTATTGAAGAAACATTTGAAGCAGGGATGGTTTTACAAGGCACTGAAATTAAATCAATTCGTGCTGGGCGTATGAATTTAAAGGATTCGTTTGCTCGTGTTTCTAATGGAGAAGTTTTTTTGCATAATGCTCATATTTCTGAGTATGAACAAGGGAATCGTTATAACCATGACCCGGTTCGCGCCCGAAAATTATTACTTAAGAAAAAACAAATTGATATGTTGATCGGGTCAACAAAGCAGCAAGGATATTCAATTGTCCCTTTAAAGGTTTATATCAAAAATGGCTATGCAAAAGTTTTAATCGGCTTAGCAAAGGGTAAAAAGAATTTTGATAAGCGAGAGACGTTAAAACGGAAAGATGCAAAACGAGAAGTGGAGCGTGCTTTAAGAGAACGACAAAAAGGATAATTTTTCCATTTGCATTCTCTTTCAGCCATGCTATAATATTAATTCCAGAGCACATTACTCTGGATTTCCTTTTATAACGAGGGGACGTTACGGATTCGACAGGCATAGGTCGTGCTTACGTGGCGAGTCGAGGGGGTCGGCCTCGTTAAAACGCCAAAGCCAATAACTGGCAAAACTAACAATAACTTCGCTGTAGCTGCCTAATAGCACTACGCGGTCTCACCCTCCATCGCCCATGTGGTAGGGATCGAGACTCACTTTAGTGGGATACGCCGGCTGCCCGCCGTTTGAGGGCGAAGGAAGAGAATAATCAAACTAGCCATACGAAAGCCTGTTGTTGGGCCGCCGTACTGGCGAATCGCTAATACAGCAACTACACTCGTAGAAGCGTAAGTGTCGTTATGTTTGGACGTGGGTTCGACTCCCACCGTCTCCATTTTTTAGAACCGAGAGAATCTTGGTGAATGTGACTTGAAGCATAATTTTGCCGTTTTGGCAGGGTTATGCTTCAACTGTTTAGAAATACGGAGATTAATAAAATATAAAGTAAAAAATTTTGGAATACCACAGACATTGATGCTATGGTATTTTTTTTGTATATGGAAACGAACACTGAATTATGTTTGGCATGTGCTATATAGAGCTGTTCTAAAAGTAAAAATCCTAAATATTAGATAACGAGGAGACACTGTGTACATGTAATTGTGTAGATTATTCATTTGAAATTATATATAATTATAACTAGATATAACTAGATATAACTAATTATAATTGAAGGTGAATTTAAATGAGCGAAATGATAGCAAATTTAGAACAGAAATTCTCCAAACTTGTTCGTTCTTATCAAAAGGATAGATATGGAAAAGGACCTCAAATTATTAAAGTGAATTTTTCAAGAAATTGGGCAATTACTCAGATGAGCGGATGTCTAACATCTGTCGAACTATTTATAGCTCAAACTGATAAGGGGTATGATACGATACGAAAAGCTCGGACCTTGATGATGACAGAACAATTTAATGAACTTCCTCCGAACGAGTTGGAGGAAGTCGTCGGCGGAAAATACGTTAAAATTTTTACAGATATAGACATAGAGAACGATGAAGTTGTTTCTATTTTTGTTTTTAACCAGCCTATAGATGGAACAGATAAGATGTATGCTTTTTAAAGTATGCTTGTTTGGGTAGGATATCGGCTATATAAATAAGGAGATGAGGTTAATGACACGAGCTCTAATTTTTGACATGGATGGAACACTATTTCAAACAAATAAAATATTAGAAATATCATTAGAAGATGCTTTTAATCGTTTGCGATTATTAGGTAAATGGGATCAAGAAACACCTATAGAAAAATATAGAGAAATTATGGGTGTACCTTTACCAAAAGTATGGGAGACCTTGTTGTCGAATCGTTCAGAAGAAGAAAGAAAACAAACAGATGCTTACTTTTTGAAAAGATTAATTGAAAATATAAGAGGTGGAAAAGGTGCCTTATACCCTAACGTAAATGAAATTTTTAGTTACATAAAGGAAAATGATTATTCCATATATATAGCTAGTAACGGCTTAACTGAATATTTAAATGCTATTGTAAGTTATTATAATTTAAATAGTTGGATTACAGAAATCTTTAGTATTCAACAAATTGATTCTTTAAATAAATCAGATTTAGTTAATGTTATTGTAAATAAATATGATATTACCAATGCGGTAGTAGTAGGAGAGCGCTTATCAGACATACTTGCAGCTAAAGATAACGGTTTGGTATCTATAGGTTGTAATTTTGACTTTGCACGAGAAGAGGAACTTGCTCAGGCTGATATTGTGATTGATAATTTAATCGAATTAAAATCAATTTTACCTAAATTAGATAGTATGTTTAACAGTAAAAAATAGAAAAGTTACTCAACAAAAATCTGAAATATGTTTTATAAAGATCTTTCTGAATCAAGGTATGGAAAGCTTATACTTTAAATCATAAAAAACTGATACTTTTAGCATATAAGCGTTTTAGGTTTTTTATTTAAAATCCGGCAATTTATCCAAAAAGTGCTGCACTCATGTTGCATTGTTAGGACATAATTAAGGGGTCAATACCCTTGATTTATTCTACTTTATATGATTGTAAGGATAGGTTTGAAGGAGGCGTAACGTTTTTTGATAGGGTGGACTCTCTCTTAAATTTTTAAATATTAGTTTTCCAAAATAGTATGGACTAGTAATCCCACTTTTACTGGAATTTCACATATGAAAGTAAGAGTCGACTAACAAATTTCTAATTGAGGATAGAGGTAGTTATTACTAACTCTATCCTTTTAGAAAGGGGGTGTATTATTGGGGAAATCTATAATTATTTTACATGAAATATATGGAGTAAATAGTCATATCACTGATTTGAAAAGTTACTTTGAAAGTGAAGGGTATGTCGTATATTGCCCTAATTTATATCAAGACTCGCTGACTTTTAAATATGATGATGAGAAACAAGCCTATGATTATTTCATAAATAATGTTGGTTTTGATAAAGCAACAGGCTTTATAAGGAATTATATAACTAATAAAAGTAAATTACATGGAAGTGTTTATATAGTAGGTTTTAGTATTGGGGCGACTATTGCATGGAGATGTAGTAGTGACATTAATAATGTTAAGGGAATAGTAGGTTTTTATGGTTCTAGAATTCGTAACTACCTAGCTCTCAATCCGAAATGTGATGTATTATTATTTTTTTCTGAAAAGGAAAATTCTTTTAATACGAAAGATGTAATACGAGTATTAAACAAAAAAAAGAATACAAGAACTCATCTTTTAAATGAAGATCATGGTTTTGCAGATAGGTATTCAAGTAAGTATAGTCTGGAAGCACAAGAGTATTGTTTTAATGAAATGATGAAGTTCTTTAATAGTGGGGTAGTAGATTAATGCGAGAACATAGATGGATGTTCCTACAATTTTTGGTTTTTTTCTTAACTATATTACAGAGCAAGCATTTAAAAAAATTATAGAATCTTATGCAGCGAGAAAGCAAGGCATAGCTTTAGTTTCAGAGAATGGGTTAATTTTAGAGGAGAAAACCATATGTAAAAGTATTATAATTTGGAACAGCGATGGTGCGACTGAAAGAGATATTATTTGTTCTAAAGGATTTTTTAAAGTATTCAACGTTTGGGAAGAGGAACGAACAATTGGATTTCATGAATATTTGTCAGGAATGAAAGTTACAGAAGTTGATAATGCTTATATTTATAAGTGTAATTCGGGATTTAGTGTAAGTAACTTTGAAAATCTGACATTTAAATTAAGTTTGAAAGATAGTTAGTTAAATTATTTAATGGATAAGAAAAGAAGCTCATCTTAATCCAGTTGGTATTGTTGGAAAGTTAACACCGGATAAGTTAGTTTAATGATACTCAAGCTAAATTATCCGTTCCAAGTAATTTTAAAGAAATGAGAGTTATTTGGACTATCTATAATCATTCAAGGACTGCATATTTTGGTTGCAACATCCCTTTTTAGAAGATGTCCATATTTTAAGTCTTTTTAGTGGGGAAAATTATATCTCCTGTTGTCCTAGTTTATGCATCCTTCAATTGGAGGAATATTTAATGAATCAATTAAAAGGGAAAATTGCCATCGTTACGGGTGTAAGCCGGTTAAAAGGGATTGGAGCTGCAATTTGTAAAGAGTTGGCAGATGCGGGTTATCATATCTTTTTTACTTATTGGACGGAATATGATAAAGAAATGCCTTGGAGTATTAAATTAGATGAGCCATTGGAACTAAAAGAAGAATTAATAAAAAGAGGGGTAAAGGTATCATGTATGGAGTTGGACTTAACTCAATATGATGCACCTGAAAAACTTCTAAATACAGTATACGAACAACTTGGTTCTCCTGATTTCCTTATTAATAACGCAGCATACTCAACTAATAACAATTTCTCTACTTTGACTGCAGAAGTATTAGATAAACATTACAAGGTAAATGTGCGTGCTACAACACTGTTAAGTAGTAAATTTGCTCAGAGGTTTGATAAGAAATCTGGTGGTAGAATAGTCAATATTACATCCGGTCAGTTCCAAGGACCGATGCCTGGTGAGTTGGCATATGCAACAACAAAAGGAGCTGTTGATGCACTAACGATTACATTGTCGGCTGAACTTGCTCCGTTGGGGATAACAGTCAATGCTATAAATCCAGGTCCAACTGATACTGGCTGGATGTCAGAGGAGATAAAAACGCAATTAAAATCAATGTTTCCTTTTGGTAGAATAGGTGAACCAAAAGATGTTGCGAAATCTATTAAATTTCTAGTGAGTGATGAAGCGGATTGGATTACAGGTCAGATTATTCATTCTGAAGGTGGATTTAAAAGATAAACTATACAAAAAGGCATCATTATGGATAGTTTATGCTTAGTTTGTTCTAAAAAGGTTTCGACAAAAATGTCGAGACCTTTTTAATTTAAGTGCAGCAATTGCTTTGAACTGCTATGGATAGGACCCGATCTGACTTGTACTGGTAAGTATCGACGTTTCTGCTATTTGTGTTCTTGCTGGAGATGCACTAGCAACGAGTGTCTCGAGATTTTTGAGCACCCTTGTTCAACTATTTATGAAACACAGGTTAATATATCTGGCAATTAATAATATTTTTACAAATTAAATAAAACGCTAAAAGATTCTTCATAATCTATCAACATTCGTTCTGTACTATTAATAGTGAATTAAAGAGAATGGGAGTGGTTGATATGAAGAAGGTTATTTTTGCAATTTTTTTTAGTTTTACATTGCTGTTAATGGCTTGTAATGCTAGTACAAATGAGGTAGAGCAGACAGCAGCGGATAGTGATGAAGGGGCAGAAGAACAAAATTGGCCAGAAAAAATCCGTTTTGCTGATACTGGATTAGAAGGTTTAGAAGAATTACAAAGGGAATTTGGTCCATTTAAAGATGCACTTGAAGAAGTATTGGACATTGAAGTTGAATTTTTTGCTGTGAATGATCGAGTGATTGGTGCGACTGCCCTAGAGTATGAGCAAGTTGATATTTTACTGGCAGGACCTTCAGAATATGCTCAAATAAAATCGGTTGTTCCAGGAGCTGAACCAATTGTAGGGATTGAACGTGCTGATTATCATGCGGCCATCATTGTTCATGAAGATAGTGAATATCAAACACTTGAAGATATTAAAGGTACAAAAGTTGCGATGAAAGATGCGGGCTCAACAAGTGGTCATATAGGACCGAGCCAAATTTTAATTGAAGCCGGATTTGATTTAGATCGAGATGTCAATATTCAATTACTGGATGGTGCAAGAATCGAAGCATTTAAAAACCGTGATGTTGATGTATTAGCGACAGGTATTAAAGATTATGAGCAAATGGTTGAAGAAGATGGAGAGGGGAAATATCGGTTATTAGTAGAAGGACCACCTCTCCCAAATGATGTCTTTGTTGCTTCTCCAGCTTTGCCTAAGGAATTTTTAGAGGAGTTAACGAGTGCAATTCTAGAGAACCAAGGTACTATTCTTGCAAGTATTTTAGAAACAGGTGAAAACGATAAATATTTAGAAGCGAAGTTTGTTGATGCTGATGATGCAGATTATGATTCGATGCGTGAAGCCTATCGTGTACTAGGAATGGAGTTAGAATAATGACCACACCAATCATTCAGGTAAACCATTTATCAAAAACCTATTCGAATGGTGTTGAAGCTTTAAAAGATGTTCATTTTGAAATTAAACAAGGAGAAAAAGTGGTTCTCTTAGGTCATAATGGTTCAGGGAAATCTAGTCTTTTTCGTTGTATTAGCCAATTTGAAAAACCAACAACAGGAAATGTTCTCGTGAATGGGACTGATATGACTAATTTAAGTCGGAGGAAGTTACGTAAATATCGCAGGCAGATAGGAGTGGTGTTTCAACATTTTAATCTTGTTTATAATCTATCTGTGTTTCAAAATGTTTTGTTCGGTGCAATGGGAAGAGTAGCCTTTTATCCACAAGTTTTTGCTCCATTTGCTTCTTCTGAGATAAGAATGGAAGCAATGAAATGCCTAGAACAAGTAGGGCTGTCCGAATTAGCCAATCGTCGGGCAGATGAATTATCTGGAGGACAAAAACAGCGAGTGGCGATAGCACGTATGTTAATGCAAAAACCATCAATCGTTCTTGCAGATGAGCCTATTGCTAGTTTAGATCCGAAAGCAGGAAAAGAAATTATGGCCCTATTGAAGGAAGTTACTGAAAGCAATGGAATGACCGTTATCTCTATTCTTCATCATATTGACATTGCCTTAGAATTTGGGGATCGAGTGATTGCTTTAAAACAGGGGGAGAAAGTGTTAGATTTTCCTGTCTCTCAAATCGAGCGTCACAGTTTGTCTCGGTTATATGATTTAGAAGAGCTTGATAAAAGGGAGGAAGAGGTTTCATGAGTCAATCAACAAGCTCTTGGCAAAACAATATGCCACCAAGGTTTAAGCGACCTTCTCTTTTAGCTTGGATTGGCTGGGTAATTTTCATTGCTTTATTTGTGATGGGGATGCAGCATGGTGGGGTTTCAATTGAACGGTTAGCTCGCGGGTTTTCTAACATGGCTCATTTTATTACAAGTGCCTTTCCACCTGATCCGACAAGGCTTAGCACTATTTCTATCGCCATGTATGAAACTTTTCAAATTGCCTTAGTAGGGACCGTGTTTGGAGTGGTTATAAGTTTACCTGTTGCCTTATTAGCTTCAAGAAATACGACTCCACATCCTATTATTAGTTATGTTACGAAAGGAATCGTCTCAACACTGCGCACCATTCCTGATTTAGTATGGGCGTTAATCTTTGTTATTTCTTTAGGGCTTGGTCCTCTAGCTGGAATTTTAACGATTATGTTCGATACAATTGGATTTTGTGCTCGTTTTTTCTCAGAGCGAATTGAAGAAATTGACAAAGGACCATCTGAGGCATTAGCGTCAACAGGTGCTTCCAAAATAGGCGTGATGTCTGGTGCTATATTGCCAATTGGTTTTGCTTCATTTGTGGGGACGAGCTTATTTAGTATTGAAAAAGCGATTCGTTCGGCTGTTGTTCTCGGGTTAGTTGGAGCAGGTGGAATTGGAGTAGAATTATCAACTTCTATGACTTTGAGAAGGTTTGATGAGGCACTAATGATCATTATTCTTATATTACTTGTCGTCATTTTTGTTGAACAGGTGTCACAATGGATTCGTAAAAAAGTCATTTAATGAGAGATATAAGAACATAGGATAAGGTTGGTGTGACGATAAGTTGTCTTATTACGCGATCATTGAAATCGGTTCTCATTCTATAAAATGTACGATATGCAAGTATCATAATTATGCGTTTATATTGGTAACAACGAAAAAAGTTCAAATTCATTTAGCGAAAAAATTAGTAAATACGTTTGAATTACAAAAAACGTCTATTAAGAAAGTGCTCTGGGCACTTTCTCAATTTAAAAAGGTTCAGGAAGCTTATCGGTGTAAAGGCACCTTTGTTTTTGCAACAGGTGTTGTCAGATTGGCCAAAAATAGAGAGGTTTTAAAAAGAAAAATAGACGAGCAATTTCATTATAAAATTCATATTCTTTCAGGTAATTTAGAAGCATTTTTAGGGTATTTAGGAGTTCAAACTGGAAAAAACAAACTTGAACATGGCCTTATTTTAGATACAGGTGGAGCGAGTTCGGAACTAACAATAGTGTCAAATCAAGAAGCTATCCACTTTAAGAGCTTTCCTTATGGTGCGATTACACTAAGTGATCGTTTCTTTCAGGAAGCTGATAAGTCAAGAGAATCTTGGCAGTGGTTTGTTCAGAGCTTTTCCCGACAATTACAAGTAGAAAGAAGAGAAATAAATCTAGTTGAATTTCCAACGTATTTAATCACTATTGGCGGCTCGCACCATTTTTTGAAAAGTATATTTAAACTAGACCGACAAGCTACCATTCCAGCAAATGATTTACAGCAAAAATTACAAGAATATGTAGCTTACGATGAAGAACAACTTTCAGAACTCAAAGGATTACCTAAAAGAAGAGTTCCCTTTTTTAAAGGAGGAATATTACCTCTTTTATCAATCATTCAAGCTTATTCCATTTCTGAGGTTATTTTTCAGAGGACAAGTATAACAGAAGGCATTATTTTCGCTTTAAATCAAACTCATTTAGAGCATATAAATAAAGACTTATTTGAAAATTCCACTCATTGGCAAGATGTTTAAATCGAGAGTTTTAAGGCATGTTCTGTTTGGCATCTTAACTATATTTTTTAATCCTTTATTAGGGGGTTTAGTCCGATTAGGAGCTGACCAGTTCATAATGAAGGATTTTTTCTTTCGGGGAACAAGGCGGTTCTCAAAAAAGTAGAATTGCTCATTATATTAGTGTTTGCTTATATAAGTAAATGATAATATAATGAAACGTGAAAGGGGAGTGTATGCATGAGTGAAAAAGATACACATTCTATTGATGATGTGACAAATTGTTTAAAGTTAATGAGTGATCCAACACGATTATTAATCGTTAAGCTTGTGGAGAGACGTACTTATTGTGTTTGTCAATTGGTTGATATGCTTGAAATGAGTCAACCGGCTATCAGCCAACATTTACGAAAGCTTAAGCAAGCTGGGCTTATAAATGAAGAACGTAGAGGGCAATGGCGTTTCTATTCTTTGAATAAATCATCCTTACATTTTCCTCTTATTAAAGATGTTATTGGTCGTATTCGTTCAGATAATGAGGAGCTAAAGCGAGCCCTTTCGAAAGAACGGCCAGTAGAATGTTAAGGGAGGAATAAAGTTTGACTTCTGTTTTTTTAGCGTCCGCTATTTTTATCGTGACGCTTATCTTCGTAATATGGCAACCGAAGAATTTAAATATTGGTTGGTCGGCTTGTGGAGGGGCGATTGTGGCTCTTTTACTTGGAGTGGTTAGCTTTTCAGATGTAGTTGACGTTACGGGCATTGTTTGGAATGCGACGTTAACCTTTATTGCCGTCATTATTATTTCCTTGATTTTAGATGAGATTGGATTTTTTGAATGGTCAGCCTTACATATGGCAAGGGTAGCAAAAGGGAACGCCATTCTTATGTTTATTTATGTGTGTTTGTTAGGTTCAATCGTGGCCGCTTTTTTTGCTAATGACGGTGCAGCGTTAATTTTAACACCGATCGTATTGGCGATGGTCCGTTCCTTGAACTTTAATGAAAAAATGGTTTTCCCCTTTATTATCGCAAGTGGATTTATTGCGGATACGACTTCACTCCCGCTTGTTGTGAGTAATTTAGTAAATATCGTTTCGGCAGACTATTTTGGAATAGGTTTTGTCGAATATGCGACTCGAATGATTGTTCCTAACTTTTTTGCCCTTGTTTCAAGTATTCTTGTTCTTTTCCTTTATTTTAGAAAAAGCATTCCGAAACGATATGATTATGCACAATTAAAAGAACCTGTTCAGGCGATTAAAGACAAAAAGATGTTTCGACTTTCATGGCTCGTTTTAGGAGTTCTTCTCGTTGGTTATTTAGTGAGTGAATTTGTTCGAATTCCTGTCTCAATCGTTGCGGGAATCATTGCTTTTGTCTTTTTAATGATTGCAAGAAAAAGTCCAGCTGTCAAAACAAGGACGGTTCTAAAAGGAGCACCATGGAATATCGTCTTTTTCTCGATTGGAATGTACGTTGTTGTCTATGGCTTACGAAACGTTGGTTTAACCGATCTGTTATCAGATGTGATTCAAATGGTAGCAGACCAAGGGCTGTTTGTGGCAACGGTGGGGATGGGTTTTATTGCGGCAATCCTTTCATCCGTGATGAATAATATGCCTACTGTGTTAATTAATGCGATGGCGATTGCGGGAACCGATACAACGGGGCTAACGAGAGAAGCGTTGATTTATGCCAATATCATTGGAGCAGATTTAGGACCGAAGATTACACCAATCGGCTCATTAGCTACATTATTATGGCTGCATGTTTTATCGCAAAAAGGAGTAAAAATATCGTGGGGAACCTATTTTAAAACAGGAATTGTGATTACACTACCCGTCTTGTTTATGACTCTTCTCGGTTTATATGTTTGGTTATTAGTGATTTATTAGAAAAAAGGAGTAATGATTATGTCTAAAAAAACGATTTATTTTCTTTGTACGGGAAACTCTTGCCGCAGCCAAATGGCGGAAGGCTTTGCGAAACAATTTTTGGCGAGTGAGTGGAATGTATATAGTGCAGGAATTGAAGCACATGGTTTAAATCCAAATGCAATAAAAGCGATGAAAGAAGTGGACATTGACATTTCTAATCAGACATCAGATATTATTGACCGAGAAATTTTAAATCATGCTGACTTTGTTGTAACATTATGTGGCGATGCAGCAGATAAATGTCCGATGACACCACCTCACATCAAACGCGCTCACTGGGGATTCGATGACCCAGCGAAAGCGGAAGGAACGGACGAGGAAAAATGGGCCTTTTTCCAACGTGTTCGTGACGAGATTGGTGCACGAATCCAACATTTTGCAGAAACAGGTAAATAAAAATGGAATAGCCTAGCGATGTTAAATAAGCGACGAAAAAAGTGTGCTCATCTCTGCCAATTTGGCAGGGATGAGTGTGCTTTTTTATTTTGGCTGAGTGTGTGTAAAAGGTGGAATAGGTAATGAAAATTTGAGATATGGGGGAATAGGGTGCGAATAGTAGTGAATAGGTAATGAAAATCTGAGCTGAGGAGGATTACGGTGCGAATTCTGCTCTAGCTTGTTGAAGCATTAGGTATCATTTTGGATACTATAATACTTTATTGTGCCTACTTTCCATATTCTTTTTTTCGTTTATTCTATAGAGAGAGATAAATTTATCATAAAAGGAGTGAAAGAGAAACAAGCCTCAATGTCGTTATCTTCATTTACTTATTGATTTTGAATAATTGGAAATGCTATCAAGTGAAAAGGTTCGTGGGATAGGTAATTTTGAGTGAAAAATATAATGAGACAACAAATTAGGAGGAAAAATAAAATGGCAAACGAAAAATTAAACATTGGAATTATCTTAGGAAGTACACGAGAAGGAAGAGTAAGTCCACAAGTTGGAGCATGGGTGAAAGAAATTGCCGATAAACGCGGAGATGCTAACTATGAAGTGGTGGATATTGCCGATTTCCAATTACCGTTTTTAGGAACAACAGATGGAAAAGAACCAGGAATTGCCTCTTGGAATGAAAAGCTTGCTGAATTAGATGGTTTTGTTTTTATTGTCCAAGAATACAATCATAGCATTACAGGAGCGTTAAAAAATGCCCTTGATTTTGCTCGAGAAGCTTGGAACAACAAAGCGGCAGGTATTGTCAGTTACGGTTCAACTGGTGGAGCTCGTGCAGCGGAACATTTACGTGGAATTATGGGCGAACTCATGATTGCTGATGTTCGTGTTCATCCGACGCTCTCTTTGTTTACTGATTTTGAAAACTATACGACGTTTAAACCAGCAGACTTACACCTTGATAATGTGAATGCTATGCTTGATCAGACAATTGCTTGGAGTGGAGCTTTAAAAACGTTAAGAAAATAACTAAAATGATATGTTGAATGAGGCTGTCCAAAAAAGAGCGTGAAAGCTTTTCAGGACAGCTTTTTTGTGTCAATGATTATGAATTCCATTACAACTACTCCAAACACTACCAACAACAAAAAGGACTACCCAAAGGTGAAAAAACCTTTTGAGGCAGTCCTATCCGACTAATTCACGGCGTTTTGATTAATAAATAGATAAAATAAGGAACTCCTAAAACAGAAACGACTAATCCAACAGGAACTTCGGCAGGCGACATAATCACTCGTCCAAGTGTATCTGCGGCTATTAATAGAAGAGCCCCTAATAACGCTGATATAGGAATAAATAATTGATGCCTTGAGCCAATTAATCTTTTCGCTAAATGAGGGGCAATCAATCCTAAAAAGGCAATTCCTCCCCCTACTGAAACACATGATCCAGCTAAGGTAACAGCTAGCATTAAGAGAATAAATCGCTCTCTTTCTATATTGACACCAAGACCAATTGCCGTGGAATCTCCTAAATAAATGAGATCAAGAATTCGAGCTTTTGTATAGACAATGGGAATTAAGATGACAATCCAAGGTAATAAAGACCAAACAAATGTCCAGTTTGTACCCCAAATTGAGCCTGAAAGCCAAGTGAGTGCTTTGGTAAAGTCATTGGGCTCCATCATTAACTGAAACACAATCACCCCAGCGTTAAAAGCGGCGTTAATCCCAATTCCGACGAGAATTAATCTTGTTGCTGTCACCCCGTTTTTCCAAGCTAACCAATAAATGAGCAAGGCTGCTGTAAAAGCTCCTATTAAAGCTGTAAACGGCAATGAATAAATGGATAGAGCCCCACTTAAAAAGGAGCTTCCTTGGAAAAAATACATATACAGCACAACGGAAAATCCAGCACCAGCATTGATCCCAATGATTCCGGGATCGGCTAAAGGGTTACGTGAAATTCCTTGTAATATGGCTCCCGCTGTTGCAATTCCAGCTCCAACTAATAATGCCAATACCATTCGTGGCAAGCGGAACTCAACTAAAATGACCCAATTTCTATGCTCGCCATTTCCTAACAATGTTTGGAGAACTTCATAAGGACTTAATTTGGTTAAGCCAGTATTTAAGCTAATAATAAAGATGATACAGATTGCTAATATAAGTAAAAAGGCAAGTTTAATCGCCTTTTTTCGTTGTTGTTGCATGAGCTCCATTATAAACCCCTCCCTTCATTCCGAGCTAAATAGAGGAAGAAAGGGACACCAATAATCGCTGTAACGGCACCGACAGGAATTTCAAATGGAGGATTAATCGTACGGCCCACAATATCAGCTAATACTAATAAGAGACCACCTAAAATCGCGGAACAAGGAATAATCCAACGATAATCTAATCCGACTAAAAATCTAGTAATATGAGGGATGATTAATCCGACAAACCCGATAACACCAGAAACAGAGACCGCAGCCCCAGTCAATAATAGAACAGTGATTGTCCCTAATACTTTGACCGTTTTTGTTCGTTGCCCTAACCCTTTGGCCATATCTTCTCCTAAACTTAAAACCGTCAAAGAACGAGAAAGAAAAAGGGAAAGCAGTATTCCAATCACGACAGGAGGTATTAAATAATAAAGACTATGGCTTTGAATACCAGCGACTCCACCGGCATGCCAAAAACTAATATCTTTTGCAATATTGTATCTCAGGCCAATCACCGTTGAAATCGAGCTAAGTAAAGAGGTGATCGCCGTTCCCGCTAAGGCTAATTTAACTGGTGACATCCCCCCTTTTGATAATGAGGCAATGCCGAAAACAAAACCGGCTCCGAGTCCAGCTCCGGTAAACGAAGCAATCAGTAAATTAAAATAGGATATATTTGGCCAAATGACAAACGCTATCGCAAGGAAAAAACCTGCACCTGCGCTGACACCCATAATGGATGGGGAGGCAAGAGGGTTTCTAGTCATCGCTTGCATAATCGCCCCTGATACCGCTAAAGCAGCTCCTATAAACGCTGCTGCAATGGCACGTGGTAAACGGAGCTCACGAATAATAATATGGGAAGATTCATTTGGATTAAAAGAAAAAACCCCTTCCCAAACGGTCTTTAATTGAATGTCTGCTGCACCGAAGGCCGTAGAGGCTGCAATCGATAACAGTAATAGAATAAAACCACTAGAGAGAATAAACGTCGCAGTAGTTGGTTTTGATTTTAGTTTTGGTTGATTTTTTTGATTGTTCATAATGAAAACATAGGCATAAAACCATCTTCTTTCTTTATCGTGAAACTGATAATCATTTTCATTATAGGAGAGTGGAAGTAAAATCTCAATCATCAATTTCGAAAATAAATAATAAAAATATTGTAAGTGAGAATGAAAATTGTTATCATTCATATGATGTAAGTGAAAATTAGGAGGAAAGAAAGATGTTGAAATTAAAAGCGTTTTATAAATTGATCTCTGTCGGTCTATTAGCTGTTGCTTTAGTCGCTTGCGGAAATGATGGAGAGTCGGAAAGTTCTACTGATGAATCGTTATCAGATGGATCAAATACAAGTGAACAAACAGAAGAACGAGTGTTAACAGATACTTTAGGGAATGAAGTGACAATTCCAGCTAACACTGAAAGAATTATTGCAAGCTATTTAGAAGATAGTTTGGTCGCATTAGATGTTGAGCCTGTAGCTCAATGGTCTGTCCATGATGGAGCAAGCATTCAAGATTATCTTCAAGGAGATTTAGATGGGGTGCCATTAGTGCCGCATGATTTACCATTTGAGGCTGTAAGCAGTTTTGAACCCGATCTAATTATTGTTAATTCGCCTTCTTTGGTGGAAGGTGGTAAGTATGAACAGTACTCAAAAATTGCTCCAACATATGTTATTGGAGAAGAGGAAAACAGTGATTGGCGCATCAATTTAACAACGATTGCTGAAATCTTAAATAAAGAAGAAGAAGCACAACAAGTACTATCTGAATACGATGCAAAAGCAGAGGAAGCTAAAAATAAGATACAAGAAGAGATTAGTGACGAATCAGCCGCAGCGATCTGGCTCGTCAATGATAGTTTCTTTATTGTAAATAAAAATTTATCAAGTGGTTCGGTTATGTATGGTGACTTAGGATTGGGTGTTCCTTCTGTAGTTGAAGAGATTTCAGCAAGTGATTCAGCGAACTGGAGCTCGATTTCATTAGAGAAATTGGTAGAATTAGATGCTGATCATCTTTTCCTTATTAACAGCGATACAGGCATAGAAGATTCTGCAATTAATGAGTCGTTATGGCAAAACATCCCTGCGGTTCAAAAAGGACAAGTTTATGAATTTGGAGCAGATACGTCTTGGCTTTACCAAGGGGCTATCGCCAATGGCCAAATTATTGATGATATTTTAAATAGTTTAGTCGACTAGTGCACACCTAGTTTAGTTATCGAAATACAACATGAAATAGGACTGTCTTGTGAGGTAGATTGACCTTTATAAGACAGTCCTTTTCTTTCCCTAATTATGGTATTATAAAGAGATAAAAAGTAAGTTTAGGGATGATTGATTATGCAAAAGAGAGCGACTTTAAAGGATATTGCGAAAGAGGCTGGAGTATCTGTTGCAACAGTTTCATACGTGCTTAATTATTCTGAGAAGCAAAAAATTAGTCATGAAACGAGATTGAAGGTTTTTAATATAGCCAAAAAGCTTCATTATGTACCGAATATGGAAGCCAAATCTTTAGTAAATCAAAAAAGTAAATTAATAGGAATCATTTATGATGCGAAGTTGGTGGAACAACCAAGTGAAGCTCTAGAATTTTTTCAACTAACCGAGCAGATCAAAGAACAATTGGCCACACTTCATCTAGATACCATTCTTATCCCCGTCCATCAAGTATTAAGTGAAGAGGATAAACCTTTTCAGCAAAGAGCGATGGACGCCGTGATCGTAGTTGGGATTAAAGAAGAAATGTTAAAGTCTGTTACAACGAACTTTATCATCCCTGTTCTTTTTGTTGACTGTGATCCTAATGATCCTATATTTCATACCGTTCTTACGGATTATGAGAAGCTGTTTACAGAGTATGTAAACGAACATGAACGGAAAAAGTATGCAGTTGTTTTAAATGAGTTTGCAAGAAAAGATTTAATAGATTTGACTGCGAAATATTTCTCTAAATCAAATGTTCTTTTCTCAAATCAGCTGCAGGAACTAGAAGATAAGCTTAGCGACGGTGTAATTACAGATGTCCTCGCGATGAGTGAAATGATTGGTTTACAACTAGAACGTATTCAAAGTCAATCGTTCGCATTAACGACGGTTATTTCTAATCCGGAATCCAAATTACTTTTAGCCACTACGAAAAAGGTTGTCATCAGTCACGAACAAAAGGCAGAGGCTGTTTCCACTTTAGTTCAGTCCTTGATCAATTGGGAGCATCATGATGAAATTCCACGCTATCAGTTTATTGTTCCTATGGTGGACCTTTAGTTTTATTGACAGCTTATTAAAGTATGGTAAAATCAAGTTAACTTAAGCGTTTAAGCAGTGGAATGACATTGCTTTTTCGCTTTTCTTTTAGAGGATTACTTAAACGATTAAGTGATTTTTGGATTTATTTTTGTAAGTGCTTAATTTTTAGTCTTTTACTCAATCTAAGGGGGTTGTTTTTAATGAATAAACATGCGATTTATCATCGAGCAAAAAGTCATTTTTCTTATGCTTTTGATGGAAAAACCGTTCACATTCGTTTGAAGAGTGAGCGTGATGATTTGCAAGAGGTCTATCTTTTAACGGATTCAGAAGTAGGCTGGCAGGAGCAAGAAGACGGGACATGGCAATGGATGAAACGTAAAATTAAAATGACTCGTGAGTTTCAGACGGAAATGTTTGATTATTGGTTTACGGAAGTGGAGCCGGTTGATTATAAAATGAGGTACGGTTTTCTTGTGAATGATGGACGGGAAGAACTCTATTATTTAGATCGAGGCTTTTTCAAAACGGATGAGCCGGGAATCGAAAATGATATTAATAGTTATTTTGCTTTTCCATTTGTACATGAGATAGATGTTTTTTCCGCACCAGCTTGGGTGAAGGACACCGTATGGTATCAGATTTTTCCAGATCGATTTGCAAACGGAGATGCAACGATTGATCCAAATGAGGTGATCACTTGGAATAAAAAGGGGGCTGAGTTAGGTCAGTATTCCTTTTATGGTGGTGATCTTCGTGGCATCATTAACAAATTAGATTATATTAAAGAGCTCGGCATAACTGGAATCTATTTAACGCCTATTTTTGAAGCGACGACCTCTCATAAGTATGATACGATTGACTATTTTCAAATTGACCCAGCCTTTGGTACAAAGGAAGACTTACGTGAGTTAGTTGATAAGGCACATAATAAAGGGATGAAGGTGATGCTTGATGCGGTTTTTAACCATATCGGGGATAAATCCTATCCATTTCAAGATGTACTGAAAAAAGGTAAAGATTCTAAGTTCTTTAATTGGTTTCTATTTGAACAGACGGATGGACCAGTTGAGAAGTGGTCGTATCAAAACTTTGTGCCAGCAATGCCAAAATTAAATACATCAAATCCTGAAGTAATCGATTATTTATTGACGATTAGTCGTTACTGGATTACAGAAACCGACATTGATGGCTGGAGAATTGATGTCGCCAATGAAGTGGATCATGCTTTTTGGCGTGAATTCAGAAGAGAAGTGAAAGCTATAAAAGAGGATCTTTATATTTGTGGAGAAATTTGGCATGACAGTCAAGCGTGGTTACACGGTGATCAATTTGACGGGGTAATGAACTATCCATTATCGCGACCAATTCAAGACTGGATTGCGACTGGACGAATTAATGGCATTCAGTTTCAGAATGACTTCGTTCATGCCCTCTTACGTTATTCGGACAATATCAATCAAGGCATGTTCACCTTATTAGATAGTCATGATACAACGCGAATTACAAGATGGGCCAATGGAGATAAACGCAAGATTGATATGTGTTTTGCTTTATTGCTGTCAGTGCAAGGAGCGATCTCCATTTATTATGGCAGTGAAATTTACTTAGATGGTGGCGAAGACCCTGATAATCGTCGCTGTATGCCATGGGATGAGGAACGAGAGCAAGGTAATATCGCAACGTTATGTAAGTTAAGAAAAGAGTATCCAGAGTTCGGGTCAGGTGGGAAATTTGAGTTTTTGACTGTAGAAGAGAATAACATTATATACAAAAAGAAAAGTGATCAAGGTCATCTTTACTTCATTTTTTATACAGAAGGTGTTGGAACGGTTTCATTGCCAAAAGAGCTTCAAGATAAAAGCTTGATTAACTTAATAAATGATGAAAATGTAGAGATGAAAGAGTCGATTTATTTAGAGGATTATTCTTACTTAATTTTGAAGGAGAAATAATCGAAGTAATCATTTTGAAAAAGCTGATGAGAGATGTGAATCTCATCAGTTTTTTTGATAAGGAATGATAAAACTTTTTAAGTGGATTAATTAGGGGTGTATTAATTTGAATAAGCCATGGAGCGAAGGGACCCAGAGAGGGAGGCGCGGTAGTTCGGCGTATAATGAACGGAGAAGCAGAGAAAAGAGCCGAGCTAAGCGTAGTTCGGCGTATAAGGAACGGAGAAGCAGAAAAAAGAGCCGAGCCAAATGTAGTTCGGCGTATAAGGAACCGAGAAGCACAAAAATAAGCCAAGTCAGCTTCAACTCGGCTTATCACTGTATCTCGTACCATCCCTCTCCGATTGAGGAGAGGGGCTATCCAATTGCTTATTTAGGGCGAGTCTTTGATAAAATGTTGTGCTTTGTATAGATGCCAACAGATAGTAGGGAAAGTTTATCTATTGTCTGAGTTAGTAGGGGGAATTAGTAAAATCATTCAATAAGAAAACCATAAAGTCATTATCGGACTTTATGGCAGCACTTTTATTTTTTGAATAGAAAGTAAATAGTCTAAATACCATTCTGGTTTGGGTAAGGATATGACGATTTCTTCATTGATCCATTCGATTTTACCTTCTTTTTTTAATTGAGCTAATATCGGCAGCAGCTCTTCTTTTGTATGTCCTGTCCTAACACATAATGTCGGGAGCGTTGGTAGGACACAAGCTTCACACATACCTTCTATCACTGTAAACATTAAATCACTTTCATTCAATCGTACAACCTCCCGCTTTATATTCTTATTAGTATTATATTAGGTAAAAAGGTGTATTTTCCTTTATTTATTTCGAACAAAAGTTCATCAATATGTGACAAAAGATTTATATGGTGGTCGAAAGTAACAATAAGAAAATGAGAACAAGTCGAAATGAACAGAAAAATGGAGAGAGGGGTATATCCTGTGTTTCCCACGGATGGGCAGGAGAATCTATTAAAAAAGTCTTTTGTAAAAAGAGAATCTTTATTACATTTATTATAACACATGACTAAATAGTACTAATACAGTGGGGTGTGGATTCAGTGAGTATTTCAAATTAAGCCGATACGATTAATTGCTCAATGAAAAGGAAATAAATCAATTAATACCAAGGTTTGTGAAAAAGTTCACAAGAGCTTCATAATTAGGATAATCCATTGTCTGAATTTTCAAGTACAATAAAAGTGTAATAGCTGTTATATACATTTCAATTAATCTGTTATTGTTTTTATTCCAAAAAAATGAGGAGGAAGAACAAATGGAGCAATGGCATTCTTTTAGAGGGGAAAATTGGAAAAAAGAAGTCGATGTCAGAGATTTTATTCTTACAAATGTGTCGAGCTATGATGGGGATGAAAATTTTTTAGAAGGCGCAACAGAGGCCACAAAACAACTTTGGCAGCAAATTATGGACTTAACAAATGATGAAAGATTGCGAGGCGGTGTCTATGATTTAGATACAAAAGTGGTTTCGACGATTATTTCACATGGTCCGGGGTATTTGAATCAGTCATTAGAGAAAATTGTAGGGCTTCAAACGGATGAACCATTTAAACGCTCGTTAATGCCATTTGGTGGAATTCGTATGGCTGAAACAGCGGCAACCTCTTACGGTTATCAAGTCGATGAAGAGATATCAGAAATTTTCACGAAATATCGTAAAACACATAACCAAGGAGTCTTTGATGCTTACACAGATGAAATGAAGAAAGCTAGAAAAGCAGGGATTATTACTGGATTACCTGATGCCTATGGTAGAGGTCGGATTATCGGTGATTATCGTCGGGTTGCCTTATATGGAATTGACTTTTTAATCCAACAAAAAGTGAAGGACAAAAAAGAAACGAGTCAAACGATGACCGAAGATCAAATTCGGTTGAGGGAAGAGTTATCTGAACAAATTCGAGCATTAAAAGAATTAAAGGAGCTAGGGCATAAATACGGATTTGATTTATCGAAGCCGGCGACTAATGCGAAGGAAGCTTTCCAGTGGCTCTATTTAGCTTATTTAGCGGCCATTAAAGAACAAAATGGGGCGGCGATGAGCTTAGGTCGAGTTTCTACCTTTTTAGATATTTTTATTGAGAGAGATTTAAAGCAAAATCTACTTTCTGAAAAAGAAGTCCAAGAGCTTGTTGATCATTTTGTGATGAAGCTACGACTGGTCAAATTTGCAAGAACTCCTGAATATAACGAATTATTTAGTGGAGATCCAACGTGGGTAACCGAATCCATTGCGGGAATGTCGATTAATGGTCAACATCTAGTGACAAAGAACTCATTCCGCTTTTTACACACGCTTGAAAACCTTGGACCAGCACCAGAACCAAATTTGACGGTCTTATGGTCAACGCATTTGCCTGAAGCATTTAAGGGATTTTGTGCAAAAATGTCGATTAGAACAAGTGCCATCCAGTATGAAAATGATGATTTAATGCGTCCAGAATGGGGCGATGATTATGGGATTGCTTGTTGTGTATCGGCGATGCGTATCGGGAAACAAATGCAATTTTTTGGAGCGAGAGCCAATTTAGCGAAAACTTTATTGTATGCCATTAATGGCGGTATTGACGAAAAGTTACAAGAACAAGTTGGTCCTAAAATGGAGCCGGTTTCAAGTGATATTCTCCATTATGAGGAAGTAGCGGAAAAGTTTGATGTCATGATGGAATGGTTAGCAGAACTTTATATTAATTCTCTTAACATCATTCATTATATGCACGATAAATATAGCTACGAAAGAATTGAAATGGCTTTACATGATACAGAGGTTCTACGCACGATGGCAACAGGAATAGCTGGACTTAGCGTTGTAGCTGACTCTCTGAGTGCGATCAAACATTCTAAAGTTCACGCGATTCGTGATGAAAAAGGAATGGTTATTGACTACTATGTTGAAGGAAGCTATCCAACTTACGGAAATAATGATGAACGCGTCGATGCGATTGCTGTTGAGGTAGTCAAAAACTTTATGAACAAATTGAAAAAGTATAAGACGTATCGTGATTCTAAAACAACTACATCCGTACTAACCATTACCTCCAATGTCGTTTACGGTCAAAAAACAGGGAATACACCTGATGGTAGAAGAGCTGGTGAACCATTTGCTCCTGGAGCCAATCCAATGCATGGGCGAGATCGTTCGGGAGCTCTTGCATCCTTAAGCTCAGTGGCAAAAATTCCTTATCATTATGCTTTAGACGGTGTATCGAACACCTTTTCCATTGTGCCAAAAGCGTTAGGAAAAGAAGGTGGGGCTCGGATTCAAAACCTTGTGGCGATTTTAGATGGTTATATCGCAAAAGGGGGCCATCACTTAAATATTAACGTTTTTAATCAAAAGCAGTTAATCGATGCAATGGAGCATCCAGAAAATTATCCACAACTTACCATTCGAGTTTCGGGATATGCCGTAAACTTTATTAAATTAACGAAAGAACAGCAGTTGGATGTTATTAACCGTACCTTCCACGGGGCGATAACCGAACAGGAAAAGGTAACGGAGCCAATCTAGATAGGAGTTGATCGCATGAAGGGGAATATTCATTCAGTGGAAACATTTGGGGCGGTAGATGGACCAGGTATTCGTTATGTGCTATTTCTACAAGGTTGTTTGTTACGTTGCAAATATTGCCACAATGCCGACACATGGAAAATTGGCACGGGAACCGATAAAACAGTGGAGGAAATTTTAGTTGAGCTTGAAGATTACCGTCCCTTTTTTGCCGCTTCCAATGGAGGAATTACTGTTAGTGGCGGTGAACCGCTTCTACAGATTCCATTCCTAATCGAACTTTTTAAGGCTTGTAAAGAGCGAGGCATTCACACTACGATTGATTCATCGGGCGGTTGTTTTGAAAAGGGAGAGCTTTTTTTAAAGGGACTGGATGAATTGCTCGACTATACGGATCTCGTTTTGTTAGATTTAAAGCACATCGATAATCAAAAACATCGTGAGCTAACGGGTAAACCAAATCGAGCCCCTCTTGATTTTGCGAAACACCTATCAAAGAAAAATATTCCTGTCTGGATACGACATGTGCTCGTGCCGACCATTAATGATGATGAGAAGTATTTAAGACGTTTGTCCGACTTTATTGGGACCCTTACCAATGTCGAGAAAGTAGAGGTGTTGCCGTACCATCAAATGGGAGTCTATAAATGGGAGGCACTTGGGTATCCGTATCCACTTAAAGGAATTGATTCACCGAGTAGGGAACTGATTGAAAAAGCAGAATCGATTTTGATAGCGAAATGATTATAAAAAAGAGTTCGATGACGAGAAAAATGGTCATCGAACTCTTTTTAGTAGGAAAAGCTTGTTTGTCTGAAAAAGTCTCAACATCACCTTTATCTTAGAAATTAATTTTCCGAGTAGAAAGTCGCTCATGGGTTCACCCGCGGAACGCGTAGGGTATGGAGCTGGTGGAGTATGCTAACTAATGTAACCATATTTTAACGAGTAGCCTGTTTTTCAGTGGCCACGCCTTTATGCCGGCAGGAGTCTACGTATATTTTCTCCGCTAAGGTTATGTCTTGTTCGTATTCTCGGTTAAACATTTTGATTTTTCCCAGCCTCTTTTTCAATTTAGAGCTGGGTTTTGTACTGACCTCTTTTACATGAAGAACACATTAAATATTCAACAAATTTAATTATTCCTATCGATATGGTTTGCTTTCATTTCGATCTGTTGTAAAATCGATTATGTAAAAGTAGGACAACTCATGGTAGAATCGATGATAGATAAAAAAATGTAAACATCTAAAAGGAGCGAGATTATGTCTAACGTACTTATTTTTGGCCATAAAAACCCTGATACAGATACAATTTGTTCAGCGATTGCTTATGCAGATTTAAAAAACAAATTAGGTGTCCAAGCGGAAGCAGTTCGTCTTGGTGCGGTTAATGGAGAAACGGAATATGCTTTAAAAACATTTAGTACAAAAACACCACGTCTTGTGGAAACGGTCGCGAATGAAACGGAAGAAGTTATTTTAGTCGATCATAATGAATTCCAACAAAGTGTTTCTGATATTAAGGATGTTCGTATTTTAGAAGTCATTGATCATCATCGTATTGCTAATTTTGAAACGGCTGACCCTTTATACTATCGTGCGGAGCCTGTAGGATGTACGGCAACAATTCTTTTAAAAATTTATAAAGAAAAAGGTTTTGCAATCGAGCAAAATATTGCAGGGCTTATGTTATCAGCCATTATTTCTGATTCTTTATTATTCAAGTCGCCAACATGCACGGAAGAAGATGTAACCGCAGCAAAAGAACTTGCTGAAATCGCTGGTGTCGATGCAAATAGCTACGGACTTGAAATGCTTAAAGCGGGTGCTGATACGACAAGCAAAACGGTTCAACAATTAATTTCAATTGACGCAAAAGAATTCTCAATGGGTGAATTTAAAGTAGAAGTTGCTCAAGTCAACACAGTTGATACGAATGAAGTCATTAATCGTCAAGCAGAAATCGAGCCGGTCTTAACTGAACTTATCGCAGAGAAAAAACTTGATTTATTCGTATTAGTCGTCACGGATATTTTAGAAAACGATTCAGTTATCCTTGCCTTAGGAAGTCAAGCACCAGCTGTTGAAAAGGCGTTTAACGTTCATTTAGATAATGGGACAGCCCTATTAAAAGGTGTGGTTTCACGTAAAAAGCAAATTGTTCCACCTTTAACAGAAGCTTTACAATAAGGGCCGACATATACACTAATAAAAGTTGATGAGGAGCCGGAGGGCTTCTCATCAACTTTTTTGTATAAAAATACTGACTACCTCGGCCCCATCTCCTAGAATATTCCGCGGGCAACTATGTTAACTTAACGTGTCAAGAGCAAGATAATCACTCCAGCTAAACAAGCTAGTGCCGAAAGGGGGGACATCACCATTTTTTCTTTTATACTTCGCGAGGCTAAGTTGCCGACTGTATTAATGAAAAGAAAAATAACGATTCCGACGATTATCCATTTTAAAAATGGAAGGTCTACGCCTGGCAAAATGAGTCCTGTGTACTGTAAAAAAACGAAGGCGAAAGCAATTAATACCAAACTTGAAACAAAGCTAGCGATTCGGAATGGTAATGGAAGCACTCCAGTAAACTTGCCCCCGTATGAATATTCGGCTAATGGTTTTCCAAACGCTAATAGTAGTTGAAAAATAGCTATCCCAAGAAATAGGACCGCATTAAAAACACCGAAAAATACGAGCATTTCTTTTTCACCCTCTTTATTATTTAATGAAAAGGCCACTTTTAAAAGTAAGTAAGCCGATAAAAAGGGTATGAGATCCCTTTATTACGGAAAGGAAAACCAATTTCCCTTATTCCCTCAGTTTCTAGCTAACCTTTGTGAAGCACTTTGTAATGATTTTGTTACTTTTTCATAGCCGGATACCTTTGCTAACCCAAATTTCGGCATATTCACATAGATGGACTCCATACCTCCAGGCTCCACAACATATGTTTCATGATAAATACCTACGGCTGAGTTATTGCGGCAACGCTTGTTAAAGTTTTTCCATGCTTTTAAATGGGTTTGCCCTTTTGCATAAGCAAATAAATCTTCCTCAGATCGCCAATATTGGAGCAAATAAGTGGTACGCAAGCCAAAAAAGTTTTCCATCGACAAGCAACCATGCTCTTTATGCTGATACAATTCTTTAATCATCGCTGGCATTGCCATAAATACTGGGAACCATTTATGGATGGCCCACCACTTATTCACTCTCATCCCAATCATAAAAATCACTACTTTATCACGATGTGTTGCGGTCACTCGTTGGGTCTCAATTGTTTTACCCATTTTCGATTCCTCCTTTAATGGTTGCAATGGCTGTTAATGCCCAGTCAATCGCGGCTTGAGTCGTTCTTTTTCCGTAATCCAATGTAAGAAGCCAATACTGTTCATCGGATTGTCCCGTTGAATGAGTCAAAATCGACTGTTCGATAGTTGAAAAAACAGCCATTCGCTCTTGGAGTTTTTGGACGTATTGTTCAATTTGTTCAATCGTGAGTTGGTGATTTTTTTGATGGCTACTAAAAAAAAGCTTTAAAAGCAATTCATTTTTTTCAATAGCCACTTTTTCGATTGGAGTTTCTAACCAATCTTGTAGAGTCATCTGTCCTTTTTTAGTAATAAAATAGTTTTTTTTATTTGGTTTGTTTTCTTGTTCAACCTCCTCTACATAAGCTAATCCATCAGCAACTAAAGCTTTTAACATTGGATAAATTTGTCCGTAACTAATTTTCCAAAAATGATTTAAGCTGTTGTCGATCATTTGTTTAATCTCGTAACCGGAGTTACAGGTCGTCGTTAATATTCCAAGTATTGCGTACTTTGTATGATTTTCTTGTGCCATCTCGATTCATCCTTCTATATCTTTTTGATATATATCATTTAGTTATATATTAAAGGATATATAAGAAATAAAGCAAGTGTTTTGTTTTAATTTTCTCAACTTTCGCATCGAGAAAATCCGTTCAACTAGTTGGCAGAGCGAAAGGGAAGCTCTTAAACAAATGCCCTTGACACGTTTGAAAAGCGAGAACGTACTATCACACCAAACGGATAAACTGCGCATCAAGAAAAAATAATAGGCCCTCCGGCGGTCGCTCCCAAACAGACACTCCGCGTCCTTGCCGAGAACCTCATGAGCCTCCTCAGCGTTTCACGCTTGCGGGGTCTCATTGGACGGTTTATTCCTGCGGGAGTCTCCGTGTCTGTTTGTCCGCTAGATAATGGAATCGAATCTAGGTTCGGTTTTCTCATTGAATAAAAAAACAGTCATGACTTCAAAGTACATTAGCTTGAGAATGATTTTTCTCCTTCCATGACTCATTCCGTTACAGTTGTAAACCAATCAGTGTGGATGCTCTGTACGTTAGCTAGATGATCGAGCTTGTTTCGATTGGAATCCTGTCTTTTCATGACGGCAGACTTAGGAAAAAAATAGGTGGCAACGACCTATTTAGTTCCATAACCAACAAAGTGAAGAAGAAGGTCCTTCTGCGTTAGAAATAGCTGATTGAGAATGGCCCTATCATCAAGCATCTCCCCTACACTTAGCGGACAAAACCATACGGAGACTCCCGCAGGAATAAACCGTGGAGCGAGACCCCACAGGTGTACCGAGGAGGCTCGCCAGGTTCCTGCTGGACGCGGAGTATGGTTTTGGTAGCGACAGCCGAAGCGCTTAATTTTAGTGAACAATTTCCTTCAACAGCCTACGAAGAGATGTGTTCAGACTGTCAACGATTGAACCGTTCATGTAAAGTCAATTGGAGTAGTGTATCGCCCTAAAGTTAATCTCTATCAACGGTTAAGGGTCAATTATACGCTGCGAAAGTTGAGTAATTTTCTAACAAATATTGTTTTCTTTTTGTAGAGATGGTAAAGTAACAGAAATCTAGGAGTGTGATTAGTGTGAAAAGTCGAAACCGCTCAATATTAATGAACCAACATCATCATATGTAAAAGTCTTGCTACAGATTAAAAAAATTAATCTTAGGAAGACTTTTTCCCATGAAACCGCATTGATTAAAGAGTTTATTTTAATCAATGCGGTTTTTTATTTTATTATATTTACAAATATTAGGAGGTAATTGATGTGAGAAAGAGTGTTGTCATTAAAAATGTAAAAGGTACAACTGACTATATGCCAAAGGAAGAGTCAGTGAGAAGAAAAGTTCGTCGTATATTAGAAGATATTTTTATGGCGTACGGGTGTTTACCACTAGAGACTTCTATTATAAATGAAGCCAAATTACTAGCGTCTAAATATGGTGGTGGGACGGAAATTTTAGAGGAAATGTACCTTCTTACAGATCGAGGAGAACGAGAGCTTGCCCTGAGGTATGATTTGACGATTCCTTTTGTAAAAGTGGTTGCTATGAATCCTACTTTGCCAATGCCCTTCAAACGATATGAAATAGGAAAAGTTTTTCGGGATGGCCCAATTAAAACTGGGAGATACCGTGAATTTACGCAATGTGATGTTGATATAGTCGGAGTCCAATCACAAATAGCTGAGGCTGAATTAATTTCGATGGCGGTCGATGTTTTTGAGAAATTAGGAATAGATATTGAGATTGAAATAAATAACCGTAAGTTGTTATCAGGGTTATTAAAAAGCTTTGAAGTAGATCCAGCAAAAATAAATTCAGTGATTTTAACGATTGATAAATTTTTGAAAATTGGGGTTGATGGTGTTGTAAAGGAACTAAAAGATAAAGCTGTGGAAGCCAATTCAATCAAAAAAGTTATCGAGTTTTTAAATAAAGAATGGACATTTAAAGAGTTCAAGAAAATCGATGTTCGGAATGAATGGTTTCTAGAAGGATTGCAGGAAACAGAAGAGCTGCTGAATTATTTAGAGGCCATTGATTTAATGGGCTGTTGTGTATTTAATCCTTACTTAGCAAGAGGGCTTGAAATTTATACGGGTACCATTTATGAGATCTTTTTAAAGGATCGTTCGATTCAATCAAGTATTGGAGCAGGTGGACGTTATGATGAGGCGATAAACGGTTTTCTTGGTACGGATGACTGCTATCCCACTGTAGGACTTTCATTTGGTTTAGACGTGATCTGTACTGCTTTGGAACAAAGTGGACAAAATCTAAAGTCAGCCATCGATTACTATATTATTCCATTAGGTTATGAGAAAGAAGCGATGCAAGTCGCAAAAACCTTAAGGGGGAATGGCTTCTCTGTTGAAATGGAATTAGGGACGAAAAAAATAACAAAAGCCCTAAAAAAAGCTAACCGAATAGCGGTACAGAAGGTGATTATAATCGGTGAAAAAGAAGTAAAAGAAGGCTTCTATACAGAAAAAGAAATGGAGAATGGGGGAGAGAAGAAGATTGAGTTTGAATACAAAATTTATGGAGTGATGTAATGATAGGGAATGATGTTAGCGATCGGTAGTGGTGTGGAAAAAGAGAGTTGGAACGCCTCGAAACCTAGTATGGCCGTGGTTAATGTGAAAAAAAGCCGCCCCCCCCCAGCCCAACTGGAGCAATAATCCGAAATTTGAATATTATACAATAAAAACCCGGTGATTTACTTGAAATCACCGGAAGTATTTTTACTTTAAACTCATGCAACTGGAAGCTGTTTTTACGAATAATTTTGTCCGCCTTGTCCTTGTGGATAAGGGAATTGATTTTTGTAGCCAGTGAACTTTTGATAATCTTGCTGGATGGATTGTTGGTCGGCTGCATCATAGCTATATAGTCCTTTTTTGAACATGACATTAAATAAATCACGTTGGCAGTTATGGGTTTCGTTTGCGATCTGATTAATGTCTTGGAACAATTGAGCATGGCTCGCCTCTGTCGCTGCCAGACTATAGGAATTACACAAATATTTCTCTGTCGAAAGTTGGTCAGTAATAAAATCTTGCTCCGACATTTGTGGAGTTTTTGGAATCGGTATTTGTGGGTTTTGAATTTTTTGGCTCATCTGAATTCCTCCTTCTTATGCTCGAAAATACGGATTAGCAATCCTAATGAATATTTACTGTAGCTGGCCATTTGTGACTTGTTGTTGCTGTTGCTGAGGTTGTAAATGGCTCAGGATTTTTTCATAATGTCGTTCATGCATTTGCCCAGCATTTTCTAACGCTTGTTTAATTTCAGGATCGGGGCACTGACCCGCATAAAAATGAGCTTTTTTCATAGCCACTAAATTCCATGACAGCATATCCGATAAATAAAGGCTATCCTTTGTTGAAAGAATGGCAGGTGGTTCTTGGTATTGCGGCTGCTGTTGTTGCTGCGGTTGACCTTGATTTTGACTTTGTTGTTGCATAAAATCTCCCCCTAAAAAATGATGAACCGTTAAATTTAAGACGGTTACCCCTATAGAATTTGATTTTTTTCTTATTAATATAAGCGACAATTATTGGTGAACCATGACTTTCAGAACGTTATAAAAAAAATCTGAATAAATTTTAAAAAATTTTAAAAATATTGAAGGTTATCGGCGATTTATCGCGAATTATATAATTAAGCGCTTACAATTCCATTGTGTGATCGTCTAAAACAAATTTAAATGCAACGTAAATCCAAGTCGTATGAGCCAAATATGACTGAATTATTATGAGAATTTACGATTTAGCAGCATCTTTAGTCAATCACTTGCATATGGAACAGTAGGGTTATTTTATATTTTAAAAATGAGGAGGGTATCCATGCCTGTTCAAATTAGGAAAGCTGCCGTTATTGGGGCGGGAGTAATGGGGGCGCAAATCGCTGCAGTCTTGGCCAATGCAGGAATTCAGACATTGTTATTTGATTTGCAGCCAAAGGAATTATCAGAGAAGGAATCAAAGCTGGGACTTTCTTTAGATAATGCCGTAGTCAAGAATCGTTACGCTTTGGAAGCCATTACGAAATTGACAAAAATGAAACCAGCTCCACTTGGTACAAGAGAACAAGCCAAACTAATTCAAGCTTGTAATTTAACAGATGACTTTAAAAAGTTAGCTGAAGTGGATTGGATTATTGAAGCGGTTGTTGAAAATATGTCCGTCAAACAAGACCTTTTTGAACGAATTGAGAAGGTGAAAAAATCAAGTTGTATCGTAAGTTCAAATACTTCTGGATTGTCCATTGAAAAAATGGTTTCCACATGTTCTGATGAGTTTAAAAAGAATTTTCTAGGAATCCACTTTTTTAACCCGCCACGATATTTGAAGCTTGTTGAATTTATTCCAAGTAATTCAACCGACACAAGTACAATCGCAAATATGAAAGCGTTTACTGAAAAGAGATTAGGAAAAACCGTTGTCTTAGCTAAAGATTCTCCTAATTTTATTGCGAATCGGATTGGGACGTATGGGCTTTTGTTAACGGTACAAGAAATGGAGAAAAGCGGATTAACGGTATCAGATGTTGATGCTTTAACCGGAAAATTAATTGGTCGACCGAAAAGTGCAACGTTCCGAACACTTGATGTTGTTGGTCTGGACACATTTCTACATGTAGCGAAGACCGTATATGATCATACAGAAGGTAAGGAACAGGACTTATTTGACCCACCAAACTTTATGAAAAAATTAGTTGAAAATGGTGCGATTGGTCAAAAGGCAGGAAAAGGATTTTACCAAAAAGTCAAAAAAGATGGCAAATCGGTTATTTTAGCGATAAATCCAAAGACATTAGAATATGATGAAACGACGAAGTATCAATCGGAACTAATCGGACAAACAAAACAAATCAAATCATTAAGAAAACGACTCCCTTTTATCGTTTCTCAAAATAGTAAAGATGCGAAATTTATATGGAACTTAATTTCGAATGTGCTTGTTTATGCAGCTGAGAAAAAGGATGATATTGCCGATGACATTTATTCAATTGATGTGGCGATGAAAACTGGTTTTGGTTGGGAAGCTGGCCCATTTGAAATGTGGGATATGATCGGCGTGAAAGAAACACTAACGAAAATGAAAGAATCAGGTTTAACTGTTCCATCTTGGATTGATGAAATGGTTGCTAATGGTTTTACGAGTTTTTATCAAAATGAGCAATATTATGATGAGAAAAAAGGAAATTATGTTTCAATCCCTAAAAAGGATGGGTATTACAATTTAACTCTTCTTAAAAAAGAGAAGAAGATTTTCGGAAATGATGGAGCAAGCTTACTTGATATCGGTGATGATGTTGTATTAATGGAAATGCACTCACCAAATCAATCAATCGGACTTGATGTACTCGATATGATTCGTCGCTCGGTTGAAGAAGCAGAAAAATCATATAAAGGGCTTGTGATTAGTCATCAAGGGAAAAACTTCTGTGTAGGTGCCAATTTATTAATGATTTTACTTGAAGCTCAAAGTGATAATTATGAGGATATTGAAGATATCATTCATATTTTCCAACAAACAATGAGTAAAGTTCGTTATTCAGCTAAACCAGTAGTTGTTGGAGCATTTGGAATGACTCTCGGTGGTGGCGTAGAAATGAGCTTACCAGCGGCTAGCATTCATGCCGATTTTGAAACATATATGGGCTTAGTCGAAACAGGTGTCGGTCTTATTCCAGGCGGTGGCGGAAACAAAGAACTTTATTTACGCAATCTAAAAAATGCGGCTAACGATGTTAAGTTTGATTTACAAAATGTAGCGAACAAAACGTTTGAGACGATTGCAATGGCTTCCGTTTCAACTTCAGCTCTTGAAGCGAAGCAATTAAATTATTTAGGTGACAATGACGTGATTATTTTTGATAAAGAGGAGATTATTGAGCGCTCCAAACAGACCGTTCTGACTCTGGAGAAAAATCACTATATGCCACCGACTAGAGAGCCTATTCCAGTCGTAGGTGAGACCGGTTATGCGACGATGCTTTTAGGAGCGAAAAGTCTTCACTTTGCCGGAAGAATTAGTGAACATGATTTAAAAATTGCCGAAAAATTGGCCTTCGTTATTGCTGGAGGACGAGTCGCAAAAGGAACGCTCGTGGATGAGCAGTATTTGCTTGATATCGAAAGAGAAGCCTTTTTAAGCCTTGTCGGTGAACCAAAAACGCAACAACGAATGCAACATATGTTAATGACGAAAAAGCCATTACGGAATTAGTTCAGCTACGTCCGTTAGAAGCTCGAGAAAAATCGGTTCGTCTTATGAAGACAAAAAGCGTCTTCAACGGCCGCCCCTGCCCACAGGACGTGGGTACAAGGCGTTGCGGCAGGATGGCGCGAATTTAGCGTTGAACTTTGATATTTCTCGCTTCTAGGCAAACGGACTGCGCTTTTTATTTAATCTAGCTACGTCCGTTAGAAGCTCGAGAAAAATCGGTTCGTCTTATGAAGACAAAAAGCGTCTTCAGAAGCCGTCCCTAATTTTTTCTCGCTTCTAGGCAAACGGACTGCGCTTTTATTCAAGGAGGGATACGATGAGGGAAGCAGTTATTGTAAGTGGTGCGAGGACAGCTGTTGGTAAAGCAAAAAAAGGAACGCTTGCAAATATGCGAGCAGATGATTATGCGGCTGAAACGGTAAAAGCAACATTAGATAGAGCGAACTTTCAGGATTTTGATCAAATCGATGATGTGATTATTGGTTGTGCAATGCCTGAAGCAGAACAAGGAATGAATATGGCTCGCACGATTTCATTGCTTGCTGGGTTACCTGATGAGGTACCTGGTATTACGATTAATCGTTATTGTTCGTCTGGTCTACAAAGTATTTCTTATGCCGCAGAGCGCATTTTGACAGGTCAGGCAAAAACAATTATTGCCGGTGGGGCAGAATCAATGAGCCAAATCCCAATGGGAGGGCATGTTATAGCTCCGAATAGTAAGATCGTTGAGGCTCGTGCTGAATATTATATGAATATGGGGTTAACCGCAGAAGAGGTGGCCAATCGATATAGTGTGAGCCGAGCAGACCAAGATCAATTTGCTTTGGAGAGTCAATTAAAAGCAGCGAAGGCACTGCAAACAGGTGCTTTTAAGGAAGAAATTGTACCGATTGAAGTAAAATTACGCTCTGTAAAAGATAATCGCTTTGTTGAGAAGACGGTTCAATTCGCTCAAGATGAAGGCGTCCGAGCTGATACGTCCATTGAAGGGCTTGGCCAATTAAGACCGGCTTTTCATGTGCAAGGGTCAGTGACAGCTGGGAATTCTTCACAAATGAGTGACGGGGCAGCTTCAGTACTTGTTATGGATAAGGAAGAAGCAATAAGCCGAAATTTGCAACCTATTGCTAAGTTTCGTTCCTATGCGGTGACGGGTTGTGCCCCGGAAATTATGGGATTGGGGCCAATTGGAGCGATTCCAAAAGCACTATCGATGGCTGGATTGAGAAAAGAAGATATCGGATTATTTGAGATTAATGAGGCATTTGCGGCCCAAGCCTTACAAGTTGTTCGTTCTCTAGAGCTCGATATTGAGAAAGTCAATGTGAATGGTGGAGCTATTGCACTAGGACATCCACTTGGGTGTACAGGTACTAAACTTACTTTAACTCTTTTACATGAAATGAGAAGAAAGAACATTCAATACGGCGTTGTTTCGATGTGTATCGGTGGTGGAATGGGAGCTGCAGCTGTTTTTGAATTATGTTAACCAAAACCATTTGAGGGGGAAATAATGATGACTCAGAAAGTAGATTGGCCAAAAGGAGCAAGCTTTTTATTAGGAGAGGTATCAAAGGAATCTATTTATACACCAGAGGAATTAACAGATGAACAAAAAGAAATTGGAAAAGTCGTTGATCAATTTGTAGAAAAAGATGTTACACCTCTTATTGAAGATATTGAAAACCATCAATTTGAGCATACTGTTAAGTTATTAAAAAAGGCAGGAGATCTTGGTTTATTAGCGGCAGATGTCCCTGAGAAATACGGTGGTATGGAATTAGATAAATTAAGTTCATCTGTTATTACGGAAAAAATTGCCCGTGTCGGTGGTTTTGGTTTAAGTCACGGGGCACATGTTGGAATTGGTTCACTTCCAATCGTCTATTTTGGTAATGAAGAGCAAAAGCATAAATATTTACCTGGTTTAGCAAGTGGTGAAAAGCTTGCAGCATATGCTTTAACAGAACCAGGTTCAGGTTCGGATGCCTTAGGAGCTCGAACAAAAGCGGTTTTAAATGAAGCAGGAACTCATTATGTATTAAACGGTGAAAAGCAATGGATTACGAATGCTGGTTTTGCGGATGTTTTTGTCGTTTATGCGAAAATCGATGGCGAGAAATTTACAGCCTTTATCGTCGAAAGAGAATATGAAGGTGTATCGGTTGGACCTGAAGAAAAGAAAATGGGAATTAAAGGTTCTTCAACAAGAACACTTATTTTAGAAGAGGCGTTAGTACCAGTTGAAAATGTTTTAGGGGAGATTGGAAAAGGACATTTAATCGCCTTTAATATTTTAAATATTGGTCGCTATAAACTAGGAGTTGGTTGCTTAGGCGGATCAAAAAGGGCGTTGAAGCTTGCTCTTGATTATGCTCAAGAAAGAAAGCAGTTCAAGACAGCCATTATCAACTTCCCATTAATTCAAGAAAAATTGGCGAATATGGCCACAAAAATATTTGTAACCGAAAGTTCTTGTTATCGAACAGGAGGGTTATTTGAGCAAAGACTTTCCGATATGGAGGATGAATCTGGGCAAAATGCAGCTAAAGCGATTGCTGAATACGCGGTTGAATGTTCGATTGCCAAAATTGCTGGCTCAGAAATGCTTGATTATGTAGCGGATGAAGCGGTTCAAATTCATGGCGGATATGGTTTTATGGCTGAATATGAAGTTGAACGAATTTATCGAGATTCACGAATTAATCGTATTTTTGAAGGGACAAATGAGATTAACCGTCTCTTAATTCCAGGTACCATTTTACGTAAGGCGATGAAAGGTGAATTACCTTTATTAGAAAAAGCAACAGAATTACAAAAAGAACTGCTTATGCTTATGCCAAAACAGATTGGGAGCGAACCACTTGAGCGTGAAGAAGCGATCGTTGAAAACAGCAAAAAATTATTCCTTATGATTGCTGGAACTGCTGCACAAAAATACGCAGATAAGCTGCAAGATGAGCAAGAAATGTTAGCAAATGTAGCCGATATTGTAATTGAAGTGTTCCAAATGGAATCAGCAGTAGCTCGTACGAAAAAAGAAATTGAAAGAGTTGGTGAAGAAAAAGCAAGGAAGTTTATTTTGATGACAGAGTTATATTGTCATGAAGCCCTCAAGAAGATTGACAACCTTGCTAAAGAAACACTTAGCAACGTGGAATCAGGCGATAATCTCCGCACGATGTTATCAATCGTCCGCAAATTGACAAAAGCAAACCCAATCAATGCGATTAAAACAAAACGTGAAATCGCTAAGTTTTTAGTTGAAGAAGGTGCTTAATAGGTAATTTGAGTGAGAACTCCGACCAAAGGAATCTTCGGTTAGGAGTTCTTTCTGTGAGAATAGTGTCTGTATAAGAAGAGCATTATAAAGCGAATAGAAATTCATTGACACATCACATTAATGCTATCAAATGGTTGGCGATTACTTAATACAGCAAGTATAATGAACAGAATTTGTTTCAAATTTGTCGATAAAGGCTAAATTGATTGAGAAAGATTGAAAAACAGTTGGATAATAATTATAATGATTATTAAAGAGGAGTGATTATAAATGAGCCTAACTTTTTATCATTATCCAAAGTGCGGAACTTGTCGTAATGCGAAAAAATGGCTGGAGGGCAACGGAATTGAATTTGAAGCTATTCACATTGTCGAGGAGCCGCCTTCTAAAGAAGTATTGCAGGAACTTTATGTGAAGAGTGGACTTGAATTAAAGAAATTCTTTAATACGAGTGGTCAAAAATATCGTGAACTCGGTTTAAAAGACAAGCTTAAGGATATGAATGAAGAAGAACAATTACGTTTACTTGCAACGGACGGTATGTTGATTAAACGTCCGATCACAACGGACGGTAAGCGAGTAACAGTTGGTTTTAAAGAGGCAGAGTTTGAACAAATTTGGAAATGATACAATCAAGGATTTTCATTTTCTCAAAAAAAAGGTATAGTGTTTAGTAAGAACGTATTACATAACGCAAAAAATATTGGAGGTATTCATCTAATGAGTAATTTACCAAAGGAATTAAAGTATTCAGAAGAACATGAGTGGGTCAAAACAGAAGACGGAAACGTTCGTATCGGGATTACAGACTTTGCCCAATCAGAACTTGGCGATATCGTATTTGTTGAACTTCCTGAAGTTGGAGATTCAATTGAAGCGGACGAGCCATTCGGTAGCGTAGAATCCGTAAAAACAGTTTCTGAACTATATGCACCTGTAAGTGGAAAAGTAGTAGAAGTAAACGAAGACTTAGATGATTCTCCAGAGTTCGTAAACGAATCTCCATATGAAAAAGCATGGATGATCGTTGTAGAACCATCTGATAAGTCTGAGATTGAAAACTTAATGTCTGCAGAGCAATACGAAGAAATGATTAGTGAAGACTAATTAATAATAAGAGCAAAAGGCACTGAAGCTAAGGGATAAGCTTTGGTGCTTTTTTTGATGGTTTAGATACGTTAAGTGGACTTGGCCGGGATGATGTGAAATTAAAGCATAGGAACGCCGACCAAGGAGGCTCCCGGTTCACCCGCAGAACGCGTAGGGTATGGAGCTGGCGGAGTATAGCTAACTAATGTTGCCATTTTTCAGTGGTCTCAGCAATTTGGCCGGTGATGATATGTAATTAAGCATGACGAACCCCGCCTACCTACTTACAATCACTTTTTATACAAGCAAATGATCAACTTAACCCACAATCACCCCTGTTTCCCACAAATCTAACAGTATCAAGCTTAGCAGGAAGGTTAATTTAAGAGTGAGGAGGGGGAACAGAAAATGAATTTAGATAAAGTGGATGTGACGAACAAAATAATCGGTAAATATGAAGAGGGGCAATTAAATCTTTATATGGGTGAGATAAAAATTGGGATGGTGACAGAAACAGATGATGGTCTCAAGCGGAAAATGAGAGAAGGTTTCGTTTTTGAAAATGATAAAATATACCATTTCGAAAATGCTCATCCAGAACAAATAAAAGCTTATGTAGAAAACTGTGATGGCGGTTGGTGCTAAATAACAATAAAAAAGACGGAAAATAATGAATTATAAGACTAAACCGATTATAAAGGTCAGACTACTTGTGTAAAAAAGGTTGACAACAAAATTATGAGCGTGTTACGATAAGTCAAACAAAAATGAACATAACATTTATAGCTCTTATCGAGAGAGGTGGAGGGACTGGCCCGATGAAACCCGGCAACCGTAAAACGAATGATTTCGTTTTCGCGGTGCTAAATCCTGCAAAGCAAATTGCTTTGAAAGATGAGATTAAGGTTAAAGCCTTCTTTTCATCTGGATTGGTGAGAAGAAGGTTTTTTTGCACTTTTAAATTCAGATAATGTATAAATGTTCAGACCTATATTTGGGTAAAGAATAGAGAAGTTGTCAGGAGGCAAGAAACAACGTGATTAATTTAAGTGACATCCAAAAGATTTTTTTTACAAAGGATGGTCCAGTACATGCGGTTGATGGAATTAATCTTCAAATAAATGAAGGCGAGATTTTTGGCATTATCGGGTATAGTGGTGCTGGTAAAAGTACGCTTATTCGGATGTTAAATATGCTTGAAAGACCAACGAGTGGTGAAGTTGTCGTAGCGGGTAAATCATTGTCAAAGCTTTCAAAACCTCAGTTAAGAAAAGCCAGACAAGAAATAGGGATGATTTTTCAACATTTTAACTTACTATGGTCCCGCACCGTTTTTGATAATATTGCTTTTCCATTGGAGATTGCTGGAGTCCCAAAAAAGGAACGAGAAGAACGAGTTAAAGAGTTAATATCACTTGTTGGACTTGAAGGTCGTGGTGGGAGTTATCCGTCACAGCTAAGTGGGGGACAAAAACAAAGGGTCGGAATTGCACGAGCACTTGCAAATAATCCCAAGGTTTTATTATGTGATGAAGCAACATCAGCTCTTGACCCAAAAACGACCGACTCCATTTTAGAATTGCTTGTTGATATTAATCAAAAGTTAGGTTTGACCGTTATTTTGATTACTCATGAAATGCATGTGATTCGCAAAATTTGTCATCAAGTTGCCGTCATGGAGGCAGGGAAAATTGTGGAACAAGGACCTGTCCTTGATGTCTTCCGCAAACCAGTGCAAGATATGACGAAGGAATTTGTCAAACAAATAACTGAACCTGAAGAAACGATGGAGTCACTCGAACATTGGCTACAGCAAGGGATAGATGGTGAGGTCGTTAAGCTTACATTTGTTGGGGAAGGGGCAGAGCGCCCACTGATAACTGAGCTGATTCGCAAATATCAAGTTGATGTGAATATATTGCAAGGTAAAATTTCGAAAACTAGAGAAAGCTCATACGGGACTCTTTTTATCCATTTAACAGGTGATAAAGAAGAGATAGACAAAGCGATTACCTTCATTCAAGGTGAGCAAGTCGAATGGGAGGTGATCGAGCGTGGTTGAAGAGTTTTTAGCTGATGTGAAATGGGATCTTTTATGGGAAGCTATAAAAGAAACGCTTTATATGACAGGAATTTCTGTTGCTGCCTCATTCGTAATCGGGATTTTCTTAGGTTTGATGCTTTATTTAACGAGTAAAGGGAATATGTGGGAAAGTAAGGTTATTAACTTTATTTTTGCATCGATTGTCAATGTTTTCCGTTCGATTCCATTTATTATTCTCATTATATTACTTATGCCATTTACTCGAATGTTGATGGGGAGCATCCTTGGTGCAACTGCAGCCTTACCAGCTTTAATAATAGGAGCTGCACCATTTTATGCTCGATTGGTTGAAATTGCTTTACGTGAAGTCGATAAAGGGGTCATTGAAGCGGCCCACTCAATGGGGGCTTCAAACTTTCGTATTATTTGGAAGGTTTTATTGCCAGAATCAATGCCAGCCTTAATATCGGGAATTACAGTAACAAGTATTTCACTTGTTAGTTTTACAGCAATGGCGGGAGTAATAGGAGCAGGTGGATTAGGACATCTCGCTTTCCTTGAAGGTTGGCAAAGAAATAATTCATCGTTAATGGTGGTTGCAACAGTTGCTATATTGCTTATTGTCTTTGTGATTCAAGCAATTGGTGACTTTTTAACAAATAAAACAGATAAACGATAAGAGGGGGAGAAATGTATGAAAAAATTTGTTCGTACACTAGGAGCGGTCGCTGTAACACTTGCACTTGTAGCATGCGGTAGTGACAATGAAGGTAATGATAATCAAGCTGGTGATGGGGATGATTCAGCAGCAGAAGTAGAAACAATTAGAATTGGTGCTTCAGCAGTTCCGCACCAAGAAATTCTTGAAGCGGCTGAGCCGATTTTAGCTGAAAGAGGAATTGAACTAGATATTGTTGTATTCTCTGATTACATTTTACCGAATCAGGAATTAGAGTCAGGGGATTTAGATGCAAACTACTTCCAAACACCAGGTTATTTAGCTCAACAAATTTCTGAATATGACTATGATTTTGTTAGCGTAGGTTCTGTACATGCTGAACCTATTGGAATTTATTCTCAAGATTATGCAAGTTTAGATGAGCTTCCAGAAGGTGCTGAAATTATTTTAAGTGATTCAATAAGTGATCATGGACGTATTTTGCCGATTTTTGAGGATGCTGGTTTAATTGAACTTGATGTCGAAGAAGGCGAATTAGCAACGATTGATAATGTTTCATCAAACCCGAAAGATTTAAAGTTTGGTTCAAGACAAGTTGAAGCTAGAATGCTCGCTCCATCATTTGAATCAGGCGAAGGTGATGCTGTCGCGATTAATACAAACTATGCCCTTGAAGGAAATGTTGATATTGATCAATATGGAATTGCTTTTGAATCCGATGATAAATTACAAGGAAACCTTTTAGTTGTCCGTTCTGAAGACGAAAATAGTGAAGCGATTTTAACGCTTTTAGAAGTACTTCAGTCGGAAGAAATTCAACAATTTATTCAAGAAAAATATAATGGTGCCGTTATTTCTTTAGTGGATTAATGGGCTAGTAGCTTTTCATAAAGCAGACGAGGAAATTAAAACCTCGTCTGCTTTTTATTATGGCCTAATGGTGGATGAGACGCGAAAAAAGAGACCTACCTCATGCCAGGAGATGATCTCTAACTAGTGGAAGGGGTGGGAGCCGATTCCTGCAAGTGGAAAGGGTAAGCCCCTGAAAAAGTCTCATGCTCATCTTTAACAGGGTAGCGAGTGGAATGTTTGGAGACTCCCGGTTCACCCGCGGAACGCGTAGGGCATGAAGCGAGTGGAGTAAACTAAATGATATAGCCACATTTCTAATGCTCAGAGTTTTTCAGTGGCCTCGAACGCGTAGGGTATGGAGCCAGCGGAGTATAGCTAACTACTGTAACCATTTTTAACGAATAGTCTTTTTCAGTGACCTAAGGAAAGGGCAGGACAAAATATCTTTTTTCGCTTATTTAGAATAATCGACCTCGGGCTATCTCATACTATTGACGTAAATAGGTGAATGGAGGGATAACGATGTCAGGGAGTCAGCAACAGCAAGATCCACAAAGTCCGATTGCACTCGCTTTGCAGGAATATAAAGAAGGAACCCAAAAATTTTCAAAAAAAATGCCTCATATTGCCAAAAAATATAATGCGTTTACAGAAGCATGTTTTGAAAAAGGAAAGCTTACCTTAAGAGAGAAGCAGTTGATTGCTTTGGCCGTAAGTGTTATTGCCCAGGATGAATATTGTATGATTTACCATACGAAAGGATGCCTTGATGAAGGTTGTAAAGAAGAAGAAGTACTAGAAGCAATTGCGGTGACAGCTGCTTTTGGTGGGGGAGCAGCGATGAGTCAAGCGGTCACTCTTGTTTTGGAAGCCTTATCGGAATTCGAACAAAATTCAAACTCTAATTCAAATTCTGGTGATTCTAATCAATCTTCCTAAAGGTTTACGGCGGATAAAAGAGGATAAGGGAGGAAATGAATCGATATACATATAAAAGGAAGCTTATGTTTCGTGCTTCTATTTGAAGGGGATAGAACCTATGTCAGTACATCTAGTGAAGTTTGTGAGATTATATCACTAATGATACGATCATAGATGTAAATAACCGAAGGGATTGATTGATTATTCAACCGCAAAAGAATGGACATTCACCAGAAATGGAAAAGGGATTACAGCAATCACACGGAATGAGCATGGCGGAATATAATAACAGTTTTGAAAAAAGGCTACAAGTGGAGAAAGATAGAGAAAAAGAATATGAAATGACGAAAAAAATGGTCGATTCACTGGACAAGTAATAGAAGCAAGCATAAAATATAAAGAAACAGAGTGAGTTTGAATCACTCTGTTTCTTTCATTTAGAAAACACCCTTTTCTCAATTAATTAAGCGTTATTGATTTTGATGGGGTTTTTTTGGGAATAAATTGTATAGAGGTTTCTCATTATGTTCATGATTAAAAGTAGTCAGATTTTCTAGTGAAATAAAGGGATTTTTTCGTTTTGGATTGTGAATAATTCATTTGTCCCCTATTTTGCTGAACTTGAATTTAGATTAAATTTGTTATAAAATGATAATGAGAATAGATTGATAATGATTCAATTCTAAAAATGTACGCGAATCGACGCGATTAAACGGAGGTAAAGTCATGACAGCACCATTTTTGAAAATCGAAAATTTAAAAGTATCTATAGAAGGTAAAGAAATCCTAAAAGATTTTAACCTAGAAATTAAAGGGGGAGAAATCCATGCGATCATGGGACCTAACGGAACAGGAAAATCTACTTTAGCATCAGCTATTATGGGGCATCCTAAATATGAAATCACTAGTGGTTCGATTCATATGAATGGTGAAGATGTTCTGGAAATGGAAGTGGATGAAAGAGCACAAGCTGGTCTATTTTTAGCGATGCAATACCCAAGTGAAATTAGTGGAATTACAAATGCTGATTTCTTGCGTTCTGCGATTAATGCTCAACGTGAGGAAGGCGATGAAATTTCTTTAATGAAATTTATCCGTAAATTAGATGAGAAAATGGAAGTACTTGATATGGATTCTGAGTTTTCTCAAAGATACTTAAATGAAGGATTTTCTGGTGGAGAAAAGAAACGTAATGAAATTCTTCAGTTATTAATGTTAGAGCCAAAAATCGCAATCTTAGATGAAATCGATTCTGGTCTTGATATTGATGCATTAAAAATCGTTTCAAAAGGTGTTAATGCTATGCGTAGCCCAGAATTCGGTTCTCTAATCATTACTCACTACCAACGTTTATTAAACTACATCACTCCAGATAAAGTACACGTTATGATGCAAGGTCGTATCGTAAAATCTGGTGGAGCAGAATTAGCTGAGCGTTTAGAAGCTGAAGGTTACGACTGGATTAAAGATGAATTAGGAATTGAAGACGAAACAGTTAATTCTTAATCGTCCCCTCTTTTTAGGAGAGGCTTGATCCAATTGGAAGTATCGCTTAATAAGTTTAGTAAATGAACAACAGTAAAGGGTGAGTAAATATGTCAATCGAGACGACGTTAACGTTCGATAAAGAACAAATTCAAACATTCTCGGATGAACGCAATGAGCCAAAATGGTTTCAGGACATCCGTTTACAAGGTTTGGAGCTTGTTGAAACACTTGAGCTACCAAAACCAGATAAAACAAAAATTCAAAAATGGAATTTCACAGAGTTTACTCGTGAAGTAACAAAAAGAGAAGCTGTTGCTTCATTAGAGGCTCTTTCAACTGAGTTACGTGAATTAGTCGATGCAACAAGCCAAAACGTTGTCGTGCAACAAGACGGACAAACGGTTTTTACAAAAGTGAGTGAAGACTTAAATAAACAAGGTGTTATCTTTACTGATCTTCAAACAGCATTAGTCAAACATGGTGAGCTAGTTAAGAAATATCTTTACGGTGAAGCTGTTCATGTTAATGAGAACCGTTTAACGGCTTTACATGCAGCCCTTTTAAATGGTGGTCTGTTTGTATATGTTCCAAAAAATGTTCAAGTCGAAGTACCACTTCAAGCGGTATTTTCATTAGATAGTGAAAACGGTGGATTATTCAACCATGTTATCGTTGTAGCGGAAGCGAATAGCTCTGTTACTTATGTTGAAAACTATGTATCACCTTCTACTACAAATGGTGTAGTGAATATCATTGCAGAAGTTTACGCTGAAGATGGAGCAAAAGTATCATTTGGTGCGGTGGACCATTTATCTGAAGAGGTGACAACATATGTCGTTAGACGAGCACATGTTGGACGCGATGGTCGTGTGGAATGGGCATTAGGTCAAATGAATAATGGAAATACCGTTTCTGAAAATACAACTCATTTAATTGGTGAAGGTTCAACAGGGGATGCGAAAACAGTATCTGTTGGAACTGGTAGTCAAAAGCAAAACTTTACAACATCAATCATTCACCATGGTAAACATTCTGACGGACAAATCCTTAAACATGGTGTTATGTTAGATAATGCAACGATGATTTTTAATGGTATTGGTAAAATTGAACACGGAGCTTCTAAATCAAATGCAGAACAAACAGAGCGTGTGTTAATGCTAAGCGAAAAGGCTCGTGGAGATGCAAATCCAATTTTATTAATTGATGAAGATGATGTAACTGCTGGACACGCAGCATCTGTAGGTCGAATTGATCCGTTACAAATGTTCTATTTAATGAGCCGTGGTATTTCTCGTAAAGAAGCGGAGCGCTTAGTCATTCACGGATTCTTAGCACCTGTTGTAGAAGAGTTACCAATTGATTCAGTAAAGATGCGTTTACGTGAAGCAATTGAAAGGAAAGTTAAGTAATGAATGCTCTTGAGCTGAAAAAGCAGTTTCCAATACTCAATCAACAAGTCAACGGAAACAATCTTGTCTATTTAGACAGTGCGGCCACTTCTCAAAAACCGATTTCAGTGATTGAGAAGGTAGAAGACTATTATCGTCGTTATAACTCTAATGTTCATCGTGGTGTTCATACATTGGGAACACTTGCTACAGATGGATATGAAGGGGCCCGCGAAAAGGTTCGCTCATTTATCGGAGCTCATTCCATAGAAGAAATCATCTTTGTACGTGGAACAACAACAGCGTTAAATCTGGTCGCTTCAAGTTACGGGAGAGCGAACGTCAAAGAAGGCGATGAGATTGTGTTAACTCCAATGGAGCACCACTCAAATATCATTCCTTGGCAACAATTGGCTAAAGCGACAGGAGCAACGTTAAAATACATTCCATTACAAGAAGATGGTACAATAGATTTAAAAGATGTAGAAAATATAGTGACTGCCAAAACAAAAATTGTGACAATGATGCATGTATCAAATGTATTAGGAACAGTCAATCCAGTGAAAGAAGTTGCTGAAATCGCTCATCGCCATGGAGCGATTATGGTTGTCGACGGAGCTCAAAGTACCCCGCATATGAAAATTGATGTTCAAGATTTAGATTGTGATTTCTTTGCCTTTTCTGGACATAAAATGGTTGGACCAACTGGAATTGGTGCCCTTTATGGAAAGAAAAAGTGGCTTGAGAATATGGAGCCAGTTGAATTTGGTGGAGAAATGATTGATTTTGTCGGTTTATACGATTCAACTTGGAAAGAGTTACCGTGGAAGTTTGAAGGTGGAACGCCTATTATTGCAGGTGCGATAGGTTTAGGTGCGGCCATTGATTTCTTAACTGAGGTGGGTCTTTCTGAAATCGAAAAGCATGAACAAGAATTAGCACATTATGCGATGGAGCAAATGTCTGAAATTGAAGGAATGACGATTTATGGTCCAAAACATCGTGCCGGAGTCGTTACGTTCAACTTAGACGATGTTCATCCTCATGATGTGGCGACGGCTCTTGATGCTGATGGGATTGCAGTTCGTGCCGGACACCATTGTGCTCAACCATTGATGAAGTGGTTAAATGTAACAGCGACAGCCCGTGCTAGTTTTTACTTGTATAATACAAAGGACGATGTTGATCGTCTTGTAACTGGATTAGTAAAAACAAAGGAGTACTTTGGAGATGTCTTTTAATAATCTAGATACCTTATATCGCCAAGTTATTATGGATCACTACAAAAACCCACGTAATCGTGGTGAGTTTGATGGAGACACATTAACAGTCAACATGAATAACCCAACATGTGGAGATAGAATTCAACTTCAAATGAAAGTTGAAGAGGGTAAAGTAATAGATGCTAAGTTTGAAGGAGAAGGTTGTTCAATTAGTCTTTCATCCGCTTCGATGATGACCCAAGCTATTAAAGGGTTAACGAAGGATGAAGCGATTGAAATGTCTCATCTTTTTTCTGACATGATGCTCGGAAAAGATTATGATGACCAAAAATTTGATTTAGGGGACATTGAAGCTCTACAAGGGGTGTCGAAATTTCCCGCACGAATCAAATGTGCAACCTTAGCTTGGAAAGCGATGGAAAAAGGGTTAAACGAAGAGACTGGTAAGTAAAAGAAGGAGGGTTTCCGATGGCGAAAAAAATGCCTGATATCGGTGAATACAAATATGGTTTTTCGGATCGTGATGTATCAATTTTCCGTTCGAAACGTGGGTTAACGAAAGAGATCGTTGAAGAGATTTCACGTATGAAAGAAGAACCACAATGGATGCTTGACTTCCGTTTGAAGTCGCTAGAGCACTTTTATAATATGCCAATGCCACAATGGGGTGGCGATTTATCTGAACTAAACTTTGATGACATTACGTATTATGTGAAGCCATCAGAGAAGTCAGAGAAGTCTTGGGATGAAGTACCAGAAGAAATCAAAAACACGTTTGATAAATTAGGAATTCCAGAAGCAGAGCAAAAGTATTTAGCAGGGGTTTCTGCTCAATACGAATCTGAAGTTGTTTACCATAATATGAAACAAGAGTTGACGGATCTTGGAATTCTTTTCACAGATACAGACACAGCTTTAAAAGAACATGAAGAGATTTTTAAAGAGCATTTTGCAACGATTATTCCGCCAACGGATAACAAGTTCTCAGCTCTTAACTCAGCAGTATGGTCTGGTGGATCATTCATTTACGTTCCAAAAGGCGTAAAAACAGAAACTCCACTACAAGCGTATTTCCGTATTAACTCAGAAAATATGGGTCAATTCGAGCGTACGCTAATCATTGCTGATGAAGATAGTTCTGTACACTATGTTGAAGGCTGTACAGCACCTGTTTACACAACGAACTCTCTTCATAGTGCGGTTGTTGAAATTATCGTTAAAAAGAATGCCTACTGTCGTTATACAACCATCCAAAACTGGGCACCAAACGTCTTCAACCTAGTAACGAAACGTGCGGTAGCTGATGCTGGTGCAACGATGGAATGGGTTGATGGTAACATTGGTTCTAAATTAACGATGAAATACCCAGCGGTTATTATGCGTGGAGAAGGGGCAAAAGGAACGGTTCTTTCTATCGCTATTGCGGGTAAAGGCCAACACCAAGATGCAGGGGCAAAAATTTCTCACCTTGCACCAAACTGTTCTTCAACCATTATTTCTAAATCGATTTCGAAACAAGGTGGTAAAGTAACATACCGTGGTATTTGTCACTTTGGACGTCGTTCTCAAGGTTCAAAATCAAAAATTGAGTGTGATACGTTAATTTTAGACAACGAATCAACGTCAGATACAATCCCTTATAACGAAATTTTAAACAACAATATTACATTGGAGCATGAAGCAACTGTTTCTAAAGTATCGGAAGACCAATTGTTCTACTTAATGAGCCGTGGTATTTCGGAACAAGAAGCAACAGAAATGATCGTTATGGGCTTTATCGAGCCGTTTACAAAAGAATTACCGATGGAATACGCTGTTGAAATGAACCGCTTGATTAAATTCGAGATGGAAGGTTCGATTGGTTAAAATAATAAAATTCCTTAGTAAATAAGGATTTTGTTATATGAGAAAAAGTGTCGATCCGATTTGGGTCCATATAAGAGAGGCTGTCCAGTAAGGTTATGAAAATGACCTTATGAGGACAGTCTTTTTTTGTGCTAAATATGGTGTAAGGAAAAGGTTCTATTCTTACCTTTATTGTTATTGTACTTGGTTTAGGCGAGAAAGTTCGAAGTAAGAGAGAGGCGGCTGTGCGTAGGTTCAGACAAAGTCAAAGCAAGAGAGCTACCTTGCTAGTTAATATGTATTTTGAACTCGAGGCGAAGCAAAGCAACCCAATGTATAAAGTTATTTTAATAAAATAAAAAAGAGGCCTTAGTTAACGGATATTTAGAACCAGATGTACAAATTTAAAAAAAGTCGCATTTTTAACAAAATTGAAGAAAGCACAGTGTAAAAAGAGGGGTGAGAAATAAATAAGGTTGCTTTTTTACTATTTAGTACTATATTAAAAATAGGTACAACGTCTAATTGATAATGAATATCATTATCGTTAGAATGAAAGACACAAATATGGTTAGACTTTTCCTTTTTTTATATGAAACGATGTTCAACAAATAAAAGCATTCAATATATGTAAGGAGAATTAGAGCAATTATTTCTTTAGAGTCAAAAGAGAGTGCCTCTTTTTTTTAACGCATTTATTGAGAATGAATATCATTTACTGGGGGATTAGACCGAGAAAGGATGAGTCATGGTGAAGCAAGCGAACTTTATTGCAGAAAAGGCGTCTTTTCATGCATTTTTAAATGGCTATATAAGAGAAGTTGATCACGGAATATGGTATGGAAAGGAAGAGTTTATTAATAAGTTTTATCCTTCTTATTTTTTAAAAGGAGAAAATATACTAACCTTACACCTTCCAAAACAATCGATCGTATTAGCGATTGAAATAGAATATCGTTCAGAAGTTGGAAAGCATTTGTTTGGAACGGTATTGAGCTCACACGATAGCAATCAAGATTGGGAAGGGGAAGATTATCTTTCCGCTATCGTTTTACTGATTAGAGAACTTCATCTTCAGTCTAAAAACAATTTGATTCATCAAGAAGGTGCGGCACTAACCTACTTTGATGAATTACTCGTTCGATTTTTTGAAAGCTACAAGACGATGGCTGTATATCTTGATCATAGACTAGTTGAGCCATTGAATTCGAGATCCAAGAGGCCACAGTTTATTGAAACGGAACAGTCGCTCCTCTTTGGACATTGGTTTCATCCGACACCTAAGAGCAGGCAAGGGATGGCCAACTGGCAACATAATGATTATGCACCGGAATTAGCAGGACAATTTCAATTGCATTATTTCCGAGTCAAAAATGAATACATAAAACAGGAATCAGCTTTAGAAATCAAGGCTGTAGAGATGATTGATTCGAGTATTGAGCAAGGAGAGGTTTCGAATCATAGTGAGTTGAGCCTCATTCCTATGCATCCATTACAAACACAATGGCTTTTACAGCAAACATATGTGCAGGAGGCTATCAATAGAGGAATAATGGAGTATTTAGGGCCTTTAGGAGCAGCGTACACGGCAACTTCCTCGATGAGAACCGTTTATAACGCTAATCAAGATTGGATGCTTAAATTCTCAATTCCAGTCAAAATAACGAATTCATTGCGTGTAAACCGGTTAGCTGAGTTAAAGGCAGGGGTTGCAATGGCAAAGTTAAAAAGAGCTTTACCTTTTTTTCAGAACCATCCTACTTTTGAAATCATTGATGATTTAGCTTATTTAACGGTAAATCTACCGGGAAGAAAAGAAACAGGTTTTGAGACGATTATACGTGTAAATCCATTTAGAGGAGAGAAATCGAAAGGAATTAGTTCGATAGCTGCACTTGTTCAGGATCCAATGCCAGGCGAAAAGTCGTTATTGGTGAATCAAATTGAGGCACTTACTGAGAAGGAGATTTGCTCGGGTGAAGAAGTTAGTTTGAAATGGTTTAAGAAGTATTTGGAAAATGTAATGGTGCCTCTTATTTCTTTATTTGATGAACATGGAATTGCTCTTGAAGCACACCAGCAAAATAGTTTACTTGATTTAACAACCAATTATCCAGAACGGTACTATTATCGCGATAATCAAGGCTATTATTTATCAAAAGAGTATCAACAAGAACTTGTAGAAGAGCAATCAGGGTTGAAGTTTGCTTATGATTTATTTTATGAAGAAACGATGATTCATGAGAGGTTTACCTACTATTTATTTTTTAATCATCTGTTTTCCATTATTAACCGTTTTGGGATCGATCAGCTTATTTCTGAAAACGAGCTAATGAGTGTTTTGACGCAAAGAATGGAAGAGCTTGAACAGGAACTTAAAGGAGCTGGTCGTCGTTTTATTCATCATCTATTAAATCGCGAGAAGCTTCCATTTAAGGCAAACTTATTGACGAGGTTACTTGATGTTGACGAATTAGAAGCCGATTTTGAACAAGCTGTATATGCTAAATTTGATAATCCATTTCTACTTTATCGTGCGAATAAGAGAGAGGAGGACGAATATGCTGTTACCTCAAAAGGTCATGTCTAAAGCGGAATATCGTGTAAGAAGGCAGCTCATGGAAGCGATTATTTTTGAGAACTTGCTTTCTTATGAATATGAAATGATAGGAAATCCAGAAAGTAAATTGTTAAATTTCCTTGTTAAAGGCAGGTTCAATAGCTATCAGTGTCAAGGGAAGATAGGTGCATTTGGAAGGATCAGACTAGAGGAAATGTCCATCTATGCTAGTCATACAAATAGTCCGCCTCGTCCAGCGACAGTTCAGGAACTTGTTGAAGAATTAGCTGTAACGAAAGAGAAAAAGAAAGAGTTAATAAATGAATTAAAACAGACCGTTTATTTTACTGAGTGGAATGAGAAACATTTGTTCAAGCACATAAGAAGGAAGTTTGAGTATGAAGAACTAGAATCAGCGATTTTGGAAGGTCACCCTTATCATCCATGCTTTAAATCTCGGACCGGGTTTTCGATAACCGATCATGAAATTTACGGACCTGAAGCAGCCAATTCGTTTGAGTTAGTCTGGCTTGCCGTATTAAGGAGACAGACAAAAATGAAATTTCCAGGAAATGAGGATGAGTTTTGGAGAGAAGAATTAGGAGAGGAAAGTTTTAAGAAATTAGTAATTAAATTAGAAGAATTCGGGAAGTCACGTGCTGATTATACGTTTTTCCCTGTCCACCCATGGCAATGGGAGCAGAAAAAAGAGGATTTAAGAACAGAACTTGAGCGAGAAGAGATTGTCTTCCTTACATATGGAGATGAGCGTTATCAGGCAACGCAATCACTTCGAACACTTTTAAATACGACAAGCCGAAATAGAGCAAACCTAAAGTTTTCAATGAGTGTCGCCCATACATCCTCGCTTCGAACTTTAGCTACTCATTCCGTTTGTACCGCTCCGTATCTATCTGCATGGTTAACGGGTATTGTAGAGTCCGATCCATTTTTACGAAAAGAGAGTAAGCTTGTGCTTTTGCAAGAATATACGGGGATGGTACTGGAACATAAACAGTTACAAATGGATGATGGTGAACAAGCTGAACTAGCTGTAATTTGGCGAGAAAATGTAAGAACATATATGAAGCAAGGAGAAGAAGCTCTACCTTTTACGGCACTCATACAAATCGAGGCAGATGGAAAACCTTTTATTGATGAGTGGTTAAGTCGTTATGGGATAGAAAATTGGCTCGAGCGTCTTATTGAAGTAGCGATTATTCCAGTTTGGCATTTATTAATCAAACACGGTGTGGCATTAGAAGCCCATGCTCAAAATATGGTTTTATTACATGAAGAAGGATGGCCAACGCGACTCATTGTTCGTGACTTTCACGAGAGTGTGGAATATGTCAAAGAGTATTTAGCCAACCCAGAACGACTCCCTTCCTTTACGGTAATAAATGAGTGTTATCAAAACAGTCCAATCGATCAATATTTTTGGATGTCAAATGTAGAAGCATTAAGAGAATTAGTCATGGATACGTTGTTTGTCTTTAATTTTAGTGAACTATCACATCTAATGGAGAGCTACTATTCTTATGAAGAAAATTTGTTTTGGCATAAAGTGAAAGTAGCACTTACGAAACATTTAATTCTCTATCCCGATCTAGTGAAACGACATAAGCAGCTCCAAGCGGAAAGTCCTTTTATTTATGTAGAATCTTTATTAACAAAAAAAGTGAGCAATGATGATGCGACGGAATATGGTCATCGAGTGAAAAATACATTGACTGATTTTTAGAGAAAGGGTGACATTTAATGCTTTTTGTTAATGAGCAATTTTATTCAGTTGCCGATTTAGAAGCACTGCAAAATAAATGTGAACAATTGAATCTATTTGAAGATGGTGAGAAGAAACGCATCGCGGTTTGCTTAAATGATCCGTTTGAAATGTTAGCTCTTTTTTTCTATGTGAGAAAAAAAGGGAGTTCCATTACGCTCATTCACTCAAGTTCTCCAAAGGAGGCGGCCGTTAGAGCTGCTAACGAGACATCGAGTCATTTACTATTTTATCAATCGTTAGAAAATCCGATTGACTTAAATCGAGAAACAGATGAATCAATGGGTGTTCTCATCCAAATGAGTTCTGGAACGACGGGAAAACCAAAATGTATTGAAAGAACATGGGAAGAAATTGATACAGAAATAGAAAGTTATAATCAAGCACTGAGTGGACAAAAAGAAAAAACAACGATTATTATGTGCCCCATTACTCATTCCTATGGGTTAATAAGTGGAGTTCTTTCTTCTCTCAATCGAGGAATAACACCAGTTATTATAACGAATCAAAATCCAAAATATATGGTCAAAATGTTGAAGAAATATCCGGAGCACTTATTATATGCTTCGCCTGCTTTGTTACAAACGCTTTGTCATTTTGTTGAAAAGGATATGAAGTTAGATTGTGTGATGACTTCAGGAATGCTATTACCGAAAAAACTCTTTGTCCAATTAAAGAAAATCACGAATCAATTGTCTCAACAGTACGGATGTTCAGAAGCAGGGTGTGTTTTAATGAAGCATCAGTTAACAAGTCATGAGGAGATCGGATTCCCACTTAGTCACCTTGAGATCGAGACAGGAACAGATGAGACTGAGCCAAGTGAAATAGTCATTCACTTAGGAAATAAAACGATCTATACAAAGGATTTAGGATACTTTAATGCAACGGGAGGAATTTTTTATCTTGAGAGAATAGATGACATGATTAATGTAGCTGGTTTAAATGTCTATCCCCATCAAGTTGAAGAAGTGATATTAGAACATCCAAAAATAAAAGATATTGTAGTGTACAAAAAAACAGATTTATATGCTGGGGAAAGAGTATGTTGTCAATTCGTCTCCGATGAGGAAGGGCTAGATGTTCAAGAACTGAGAAAATGGTGCTTTCACCAATTGCCTAGTCATCAAATCCCAATTGAATGTAAGCAAGTAAATGCTATTGAGCGATTACCTAATGGGAAAATAAGTCGAAAAAAACTAGTGGAGGTATCGGGATGAATCGAGAAGCTATTACTCAATTGATTCATGAGTTCCTCGTTGAACAATTAAAATTAGCTGATCCTAGCATTTTACATAATGGTATGAGGTTAAATGAAGATTTGTGTGTGGATTCACTTATGTTGTTACAACTCATTTTGTTTTTGGAAGTAGAAGCGGGTTTCTCCATTCCAGATGAGATGGTTATCCCTAAAAATTTTCAAACGATTGGAAGCTTAGTTGAATTTTTAGATTCATTGCCACAAAACCAAGTCTCAAAGGAGTATTAATATGATAAAAGTCCACTGCTTTGTTAGTTGTGTCTGCGAAGTGATCAAAAAAAAAGAAGGAGTCGATCACCGTCCCTACTATTTTGGCGTGTGGGATGCAGATTTTGATGTAACAGAAGATCATATTTTAACTTATCATTCTCCTAACATTGACCATGATTTTTTTAAGGAATGGTATGAACGATTGTATGGAATTAAGATGTATCAATGGTATGACAAGAGTGAAACAAAAGAACAAAATATCATGCGATTGCTCCATTTAATCGAGAATAAACAGGAAGAACGATCGATAATGGTGATGCTTGATTTATCGGAATTACCTGAAAGAAAAAATAAATTTCATCAAAAACCTTTTCCGCATTATGTCATGATCGAACAAACCGAGGACGCAGATAAATGGTTGATGTTTGATCCGGATTTTCGTTGGGAAGGAGTTTTAGAAAAAGAGCGGATTCTTGAAGCCATTCGTGAACCTTCTGTAGAAGGAGGTTATTACTTCGATACCGATCATCTTCGTGTGCCAGATGATGAAGTTATTCAAGCTTACTTTAATACTTGCTTAAAGCTTAAAACCAATCCTTTAACAGACGCTATTGCAAATATTATTCATTGTTATTCAACAGGTGAAAAGAAAGAAAGTCGAAAGAGATTAACTGAAGCTCTCAAGCAAATCCCTGTGTTAGCGATAAGGAAATATGCGTATGAACATGCATTTGCTTATTTTTGGATTCATTTAGGGAAAGAGGAGGATGAGTTTGAAGCATGGTGCGATGAAATAGAACATCTTGTTAACGGGTTTACAACCTTACAATATCAAGCGATGCGTTATGCTCTGACGGGGAAGAGTCCAGATTTAACGCTGGTGTTGTCACAATTAAAGGCTCTTCATCAAAAAGAGTTTAAGATCAAGTTAGGGTTGCAGCAAGTTTATGATGAATGGTCTCAAAAAAAGGTTCGATCCGATAATGAACCAAATCAACAAGTACAACTGACATAGAATAAGGGAGGGATCGTTTTGAACGTCTCATTATGTACCATTTCGTTTCGCCATCAACTTCAATCATTAAATAATCTTGCACAATGGGCCAACGATCATCAGTTTCAAGGAATTGAGCTTTGGGGTGTCCATGCTAAAAATTTATTAGCCGAAGCTCCTACAAACATAGACATGTTAGAATCTTATGGTTTACCTATTACAATGGTGAGTGACTATGTACCTTTAATGGGAACGACTGAACAGCTGATGGACTCTGTTCAATTATTATCATTGACAGCAAAAGCATGGAAAACGAAAAAAGTTCGTATATTTGCAGGAAATAAATCAAGTTTGGACATGACTGAAACAGAAAAACAAATACTTGTTCAACGTTTAAGAGACATCACCGATTATTTCTATAAAAATAACCAGTTGTTACTTATCGAAACACATCCAAATACATTTGCCGATCGGCTAGAGTCGATTATTCGGTTAGTAAAGGAAGTAGCTCACCCAGGACTACGCTTGAATTTTGATGTCTTGCATATATGGGAAGCTGGTGTGGATCCACTCGAAGCTTTTTCGTTATTAAAAAATCATATTTCTCATTTTCATTTTAAAAATATTACTTCAAGAGAACAGTTACATGTTTTTCAACAGGATAATGTCTATTCTCCAGCAGGTACAAGGGAAGGAATGGTTCCTCTTTTTGAAGGAGCTATTCAATATGAACCTATTATTGAAAAGATATTAAATTCGCATTCAGATATAGATGCTTCATTAGAATGGTTTGGCCCCAATGTTCAGGAAGTGTTAAAAAAAGATCGCATGAAATTGAAGGAGCTAGAGAGAGCAAGTCAATATGTTTAAGACAAGTGCTCTTAAAATGACTAATCGGTATAAACATACTAAGATTAGTGGGTAAGATCATCGACGGATGATTTTACCCACTATTTTTCTTTTAGGAGTATAGTGAGAGGTGAAAGAAAGCTCGACCAAAGCCTCAGGGATTCAGAATCCGGAAATCAAACCGAGCTTCTTCACTTTCATTACTGAATCAGTTTTAAGTATGTTGGGGCCATTGAGCTCGTGTATAGGAAATGGGAATCGGAATGAATAAGTGAAGAACTTTCAACTTTCGTATGAAAAGAGGAGAAAACATGGAATTTGTAACTGCTTTAGATGTTTCAATGGGGAGAAGTTATGTCGTCATCTATCAAAATCAAACATGCATTTATGAACAAGAGATTGCCCATAATCTTAAAGGGTTTCAACAGCTGCTCCATCAAATTCAAAGCCTCCCTGGGAAGGTGACAGTGGTTTTCGAATCCACAGGTATTTACTCAAAGCCGGTTGAAACATTTTGCCAAAAGAATGCACTGCCTTATTGTCTCTTAAACCCCTTGGCAGCTAAAAAGCAACTCGAACAAAATACACTCAGAAGTTGGAAGACGGACAAGCACGATGCACATATGTTAGCTCAATCTCACACCCATCACAGAAGAGAAGAAAAGATCCATCCATCGGATGTCTATCAAAATCTGCGTGATTTCTCTCGCTTTTATCAAGAAATAGAGGAACAAATTAAACGTATGCGTATGTACTTACACAATGCCCTGCATATGAGTTTTCCAGAGCTTGAACAGTTCTTCTCAAATAGACTCACCCCATACGCGTTAACACTGATTGAACTGTTCCCTCACCCTGATCTTGTTTTAGGTTCCAGTATTACAAAGATTAAGGATCTTTTAGTGAATCACACGAAGAAAAAAATATCACAGGAACGAGCGAAACAAAAAGCCATAACCATTATGGAGTACGCACAATCATCGTATCCAGCTGTGCCGTCCAACAGTGTTCAAACTCAAAAAGTACAGTACTATGCACGTCAGCTACTTCACCTATTAGAAGAAAAAGAACACGTGTCCCGAGCGATGATTGCAGAAGCTAAAACCCTTCCTGAATTCGAACGGCTCATCAGCTTTCCTGGTATCGGTGAGATAAGTGCTGCCCTGCTCATGGGGGAACTAGGTGATGTATCCCGCTTCTCCACCCATAAACAAGTGAATGCCTTTGTTGGAATTGATATTCGAAGATATCAATCAGGTAAATATCATGGACAGGACCATATCAATAAACGCGGAAATCCCAAAGGGAGAAAGATTTTATATATAATTATCCGAAACATGATTCGCCAACAAAAGGCAGCTCCCAATCACATTGTCGATTACTATTACAAATTAAAAAAGCAACCTACCCCCAAGAAGGACAAGGTTGCCATTGTCGCTTGTATGAACAAGCTTATAAAGTGTATTCATTCCATGGTTAGAAATGATACAAAGTACGATTACTCGCACGCGGTCTCAACGGACCAATAAAAGTATTATATCACATGAACCTCATTTTAAATGAACTAGACTTGAGGTTTATTTCTTATGCCTAATCATACGTAGTCGTACTAGAAAATAAAATAAGTAGTATCCTCCTACGTTAGATTACCCAACAAAAAGTCTAATTTTATTCAGTTGATCAGCAAGTGCTTTTTAATTTCTGCAGGGCCCTCCGGGCCCTGCAGAAATTAATTACCTTAACCTACATGGATCAGAAACCCCTTGACTAAACGTAGGAAATGAGGCTGGGACAAAACCCTTCCCTAGTATGAAAATATATATATTGGAACAGAAGTCGAGGTGTTTTTCTCACCGTTCCCGAAAATCATGCTCCGCGTCCTGTGGGGTGCCGCCGAACTAACCGGCTAGGCCGGTGGATTTCGGCCCTGCCACTAGATCCCACGGGAGTCTCCGCATGTTTTCGTCCACTAAGATAGAGGGTTCATCATTTAATACTTGTGAACCTTCCCATCCTTTTTTGAAGATAACATAAGGAATTTCCAAATAAAAAAAGTTAGATGACCGTTATTTCTAGTCATCCAACTCTTTTAGGACTTTTTTTCCCTACCTTATTTTTATTTAGGTTTTACAAGTTGCTTGGAGCAAGTGCAGAAACCGTTTTACTCATTGACATCTATCACAGGAGGTCTGAAGGGGATAATGATGAATTTTTCTACTTTGACATGCTCAATAAAGAGGCCCATTCCGCATTTTGTTTAACCCCATTCTCACCTTTTACTGGGAAGAATTTCAAAAAAATTTGGATATTCATTTGATGATCCATTATGGCTTTAACTGTTTTTCCTTTATTCAAAACGGAACCAGCGCAATACCTGGAGACTCTCGACTCACCCGCGGAACGTGTAGGGTATGGAGCTGGCGGAGTATAGCTAACTAATGTAACCATATTTGATGAGTAGACCGTTTTTCAGTGGTTTTACTAATTACGAGGTGGTTCCTGATTCATCCGCGTTCAGTAAACAGATAAAGCCCACTCCTAATGACCTATACCATTCGAATTATTGTTAAATTGGATCATGTGGATTATTATGTAAGATGTTGTGTTTTCAAATTTTAGGAAAAACATTTAATTTTATGAAGAATGGGGATAGTTGAGTGAGCAAAAAGGTAATATCAGTCTTAGCGGGGCTGATTGTATTAGTGGCTTCCGGGATTTATTATTATAATTATTCGAGTAAACAAGATTTAATTATCGCTTATATTGATGAATCAGATCGGGTTACAAGTGACTATGTATCACTAATGATCGAAGAAGCGATGATTGAAGATTATGAAGAACTTTATACATATACGGAAGAAGAGACTTTACCGAAATTGAATCAATTAATGGGACAATTAGAGCGTATTTCCGAAGAATATGATCATGCGAAAATATTAGAAGTTCATGAAATTTTGATCGATTCTTTTAATAAAGCGATCGAAGGCAATCAACTTTGGTTAGCAGAGGACTTCATTCAATCCGATCGATTGTTTGTTAAATCTGAAGAATTATATATTCAATATGAAGATGACTTAGAAAAACTGGCGAATAAATGGAATGTGGAAATCATTTGGGAAGAAAGTGAATAATTTGTTTTAAGAGATAACCATTTGGAATCCTCCACCTGCTGTATTTCCTACGTAATCCACTGAATAAGCTTTTCTATTTCCTTTGAATGAACTATTTATTGTATTCATGCTTTTCATTTGTTAAAGTTTTAGTATAATTGAATATTTTGAAGCTAGGGGTGCTTTTAAGCTGAGAGAGACTGCTGTCTTAACCCTTTTAACCTGCACTAGGTAATGCTAGCGAAGGGAAGTGGATTGATGGGGTTATTCTGTCTATTTTTAATTCAACCATTTCTTTAGGGAAGTGGTTTTTTGTTATTTACTCAACTTTCGCATCGAGAAAATCCGTTCAACGAGTTGGCAGAGCGAAAGGGAAGCTCTTAAACAAATGCCCTTGACACGTTTAAAAAGCGAGAACGTACTATCACACAAAACGGATAAACTGCGCATCAAGAAAAAATATACAATGTACAATGCGCTTCGGCTGTCGCTCCCAAACAGACACTCCGCGTCCTGCCGGAACCTCATGAGCCTCCTCAGCGTTTCACGCTTGCGGGGTCTCATTGGACGGTTTATTCCGGCGGGAGTCTCCGTGTCTGTTTGTCCGCTAGATAATGGAATCGAATCTAGGTTCGGTTTTCTCATTGAATAAAAAAACAGTCATGACTTCAAAGGACATTAGCTTGAGAATGATTTTTTCTCCTTCCATGACTAATTCCGTTACAGTTGTAAACCAATCAGTGTTGATACTCTGTACATTAGCTAGATGATCGAGCTTGTTTCGATAAAAATAGGTGGCAACTCCCTATTTAGTTCCATAACCAACAAAGGGAAGAAGAAGGTCCTTCTGCGTTAGAAACAGCCGAAGCGCTTCATTTTAGTGAACAGATTCCTTCAACAGCCTACGAAGAGATGTGTTCAGACTGTCAACGATTGAACCGTTCATGTAAAGTCAATTTGAGTAATGTATCGCCCTAAAGTCAAACTCTATCAACGGTTAAGGGTCAATCATACGCTGCGAAAGTTGAGTTATTAATTAAGACCTTTTGAAGCAATTTTCTCTAATGTAATAAAAGAGCGGATAAAAAAATATTTAGAAGATAGGATGATTAGATGAAGTCGAACTTGATGGAATTGTTAGCATTAGTGGATTCACGTCAGGATGAATTGGTTGATTTGTTGGCACAGTTAATCCGTTATAAAACACCAGCACCACCTGCCCGAAATACGGACGAGGTGCAGCAGTTTATTGCTGATTTTTTAGATAAAAAAGGTTTTATGATCGATAAATGGGATGTGTACCCTGGTGATCCGAATGTCGTTGGGGTTTTAAAAGGAAAACAAGCAGAGGACTACCAGAGTTTGATTATAAATGGACATGTGGATGTCGCAGAGGTAAGTGAAACAGAAGAATGGGAGGTAGACCCGTTTACTCCAGTTGTAAAGGATGGAGTCGTCATTGGACGAGGTGCAGCAGATATGAAGGGTGGACTGGTTGGTGCTTTGTTTGCCATTCAACTATTGCACGAAGCGGGAATTGAGCTACCTGGTGACCTAATATTTCAGTCTGTCATCGGGGAAGAGGTAGGAGAAGCGGGCACTTTAGAATGCTGCAAACGAGGGTATAAAGCTGATTTTGCCTTAGTTGTTGATACGAGTAATTTGCATATTCAAGGACAAGGTGGTGTTATAACTGGTTGGATAACTGTTAAAAGCAAGCAGACTCATCATGATGCTACTAGGAAAAATATGATTCATGCGGGTGGGAAATTATTTGGGGCCAGTGCAATTGAGAAGATGATGAAGATTATCCAAGGCTTGCAGGATTTAGAGAGACATTGGTCTGTAATGAAAAGTTATCCTGGTTATGATCCTGGTACGAATACAATTAATCCTGCTGTGATTGAAGGAGGAAGGCATGCTGCTTTTATTGCGGATGAATGTCGCCTGTGGGTTACGGTCCATTTTTATCCGAATGAAACGCATGAACAAGTCGCAAAAGAAATTGAAGAACATATTAAGCTTGTGGCGAAAGCCGATCCGTGGTTAAGAGAAAATCCTCCGACGTTTGAATGGGGTGGTTCCTCGATGATTGTAGACCGTGGTGAGATTTTTCCATCATTGGAGGTTGATTCGGATCATAAGGCGGTTAAGACATTGAGCTCATGCCACGAATCTACTTTATATGAACAACCAGTTGTAGGTGTATCCCCAACGGTTACAGATGGAGGCTGGTTTGGTGATGCAGGAATACCAGCAGCGATTTATGGACCGGGGGAGCTTAAACATGCCCATTCTATTAATGAACAAGTATCTATACAACAATTAGTCGACTATACAAAAGTTGTGTTGCGCTTTATGTTTGAATGGTGCCATACAAAAAAAGAGTGAATAAGAAATAAAAAAGCAGTGCATTTCATTTAGAAAAATCACACTGCTATTTTGTGTGACTTGGATTGCATTTTTATAGGTTATCTGATCGAAATTTGGTATATTGTAAGGAAGGAATTTTTGTGAGGATTTCAAGTAAGTCAGCTTAACGAAATCGCCTCGTAAGAGTAATAATCGGGAAGTTTGTTTGACATAGATTGAGGTGAAGAGATCATTGATTTATATTGGGTTAGCAGGTTGGGGTGATCATAATAGCTTATATCAAGGTTTAAGTAGCAGTGCTTCTAAATTAGAGGCCTACGCTGGTTTTTTCCCAATCATTGAATTAGACTCTTCTTTTTACGCGGTCCAACCTTTAAAAAATATGGAAAAGTGGGTACGAGAAACTCCGAGCAATTTTCAATTTGTTGTCAAGACATTTCAGGGAATGACCGGTCATCAGAAAGGGATTGCCCCTTTTGAAACAAAAAAAGAAATGTTTTTGGCCTTTCGTGAGTCTCTTATGCCGATGGTGGAAGCAAATAAATTAGCGATGGTTTTATGTCAATTCCCACCTTGGTTTGATTGTAAAAAAGACCATGTTTTATGGGTGAGATATATAAAAGAGCAATTAAATGGCTTACCAGTCGCGTTAGAATTTCGTCATCAATCATGGTTCTCTGGCAGATATCGTGAGCGAACATTACAGTTTATGCGAGAAGAAGGCTGGATACATAGTATTTGTGATGAACCTCAAGCTGGAGCCGGTTCTATTCCGACTGTTCTTCAGGCTACGGATGAGAATAAAACCTTATTTCGTTTTCATGGCCGCAATGTTCATGGGTGGAATGACCCTGGAAATGGACGTTGGAAAGATGTTCGTTATTTGTATCGTTATAATGATGAGGAGTTAACAGAGTGGGCTCAATCATTAGTCAATTTTCAAAACCAAAGTAAAAATCTATATATTATCTTTAATAATAATTCTGGTGGAGATGCAGCAGACAATGCCAAACAATTAATTGAAAAGCTAGACATTACCTACCACGGATTGGCCCCAAGGCAGATGGATTTATTTTAACCTCTTTTTTGTATGGGGAGTGAAAGGAGGGAGGACCCCTTGACTACAGAGAAACTAACGATTTTTCATGTGAATGATTTACATAGTTGTTTTACAAACTGGCCACATATTGTTGGGTATGTGAATCAGCATCGTGATGAGTCTACTTTATTTTTAGATTTAGGCGATCATGCCGACCGCAGCCAGCTTATCACGGAAGCAACCGAAGGAAAAGGCAATGTTGAATTGCTCAATCAAGCGAAAATAGATTATGCGACGATAGGAAATAATGAAGGGGTTACATTTTCAAAGCCGCAACTGGACAGGCTTTATGAACAGGCAACATTTCCTGTGTTAGTTGGGAATCTATTTGAGAAAGATGGTAGTCTTCCTAAATGGGCACAACCATATGCCATTCACACTTTTGAAAACGGGGTTCGAATTGGATTAATAGGGTGGACGGCGGCTTTTACTGGCCTCTATTCACAACTAGGTTGGAAAAATGAAGATTCTCTTGAACCATTAAAAGAAATTGTCCAGCAATTAAAAAAGGAAACCGATATTGTGATCTTAATGTCACATTTAGGGCTTTTTACAGATGAAGAGATTGCAGCACAAATGGATGGGATTGATTTTATTTTTGGCTCTCACACTCATCACGTTTTAGCAAAAGGGAAATGGGTTGCTGGAACATTAATCACTCAAGCAGGTAAGCACGGTCATTATTTTGGGCAGCTTGAAGTGGAGTATGATCTAGAGAAAGGAAAAATTTTCCGAGCTGAAGAGAAAATGGTAGCCGCCATCGATTGTGAACCTTCTCAAGAAACACGGGTATTGATTGAGCAGTTAGAGGCCGAAGCCTTTCAAAAATTAAATCAGCGTGTTGCCACTATTCCACATGATTTACTGGTTTCTTGGCAAGACAACACCGAAGTGATTCAAATGCTTTGTGACGCATTGGCAAAATGGTGTAAAGAAGAGATGGCAATGTTAAATGCTGGCGTGTTGCTTGAATCGATTCGGCAAGGTGAAATTACGAAAGGGGATATACATAGAATCTGTCCACACCCCATTAATCCTTGTGTCGTTGAATTAACTGGATCACAATTAAAAGCAACTATTGAACGAGCTTTTACAAACGAAATTCGCTATTTAGAACTAAAAGGCTTTGGGTTTAGGGGCAAGATTTTAGGGAGAATGATTTTTACTGGAATTTCCATTTCTTTATCAGAGAGTGAGCAAGTCAGTGGGATTGAGGTTCTAGGGGAACCCCTTCAGTTGGAAGAGACTTATCGATTGGCAACATTAGATATGTATACATTTGGTCATCTTTTTCCTGATATTTTTCAAGCGCCGAATAAAGAGTATTTTATGCCAGAATTTTTACGTGATATTTTAGCTTGGAAGCTTGGGCAAGAATGGGCATAAACTTATTCACGGTCATCTATCGATCCTCATAAAGTAGTATTGAAAGAGTGATTGTACATGAGGATGGAGGGACGAACGATGCTTGAAATGAATCCAATTACAGTCGAAGGGGAAACTTTTCTTGCGATTACGTTAAAACTGCCGAAAACTAATTTTATGGCGATTACGAATGAAATCGGCTATATAATGTGTGGAGCTTTAGATGTGGCATTATTAAATGAGAAATTAAAAGATAGAAAAATTGTCGCAGCAAGAGCAGTTGGTGTTAGAACGATTGAGCAACTGTTAGAAGCACCACTCGAATCGGTCACATTGGAGGCGGAAGAGCTCGGCATTCATGTAGGAATGAAGGGTAAAGACGCCCTATTAAAAATGAAGTACTAATTTTTCAAAATGGATTGTCTCAAAAGTGATTCAGACTTTGATGGACAATCCGTTTTTTTTTGCTCTTATAACTCAACTTTCGCAGCGTATAATTGACCCTTAACCTTTGATAGAGATTGACTTTAGGGAGATACAATACTCAAATTGACTTTATATAAACGGTTCAATCGTCGACAGTCTGAACACATCTCTTCGTAGGCTGTTGAAGGAAACTGTTCACTAAATGAAGCGCTTCGGCTGTCGCTCCCAAACAGACACTCCGCGTCCTGCAGGAACCTCATGAGCCTCCTCAGCACGCTTGCGGGGTCTCATTGGACGGTTTATTCCTGCGGGAGTCTCCGTGTCTGTTTGTCCGCTAGATAATGGAATCGAATCTAGGTTCGGTTTTCTCATTGAATAAAAAAACAGTCATGACTTCAACGTACATTAGCCAAATCAGTGTTGATGCTCTGTACGTTAGCTAGATGATCGAGCTGGTTTCAATTTAAATCATGCCTTTTCATTACTGCAGACTTAGGAAAAAAATAGGTGGCAACTCCCTATTTCGTTCCATAACCAACAAAGGGAAGAAGTAGGTCCTTCTGCGTTAGAAATAGCTGAGTTGGAAAGATCCATATCATCAAGCCTCTCCACGACACTTAGCGGACAAAACCATACGGAGACTCCCGCGGGAATAAACCGGAGCGAGACCCCGCAAGGCTTGCCGAGGAGGCTCGCCAGGTTCCTGCAGGACGCGGAGTATGGTTTTGGTAGCGACCGCCGGAGGGCATATTTTTTTACTGCACAGTTTATCCGTTTTGTGTGATAGTACGTTCTCGCTTTTCAAACGTGTCAAGGGCATTTGTTTAAGAGCTTCCCTTTCGCTCTGCCAACTCGTTGAACGGATTTTCTCGATGCGAAAGTTGCGTTATAAAAAGACAGAATTTGACTTTTTTTTCACAAGATCGTTTCCAATTGTCGAAAACAGGCTTGCACAAGTTTTTTATTCATGGGAAGATAAAAGAAAAAGCTGTTCTACGTATAGAAGAGGGGACGTTCTATGAGACTAATAGCAGTGATGGTGGCGAAACCAGGGCAGCAGTTAGCCAGAGCGATAAAAAATGAGGAAGGTACGATTCTCTTAAATAAAGGTGTATGTTTAACTAGGAAATTAATCCAGCGCCTTAAGAGTATTGGTGTTTCGTTTATTTACATTCGAGATGATCAAATTCAACTTCCTGAGATCGAACAAGTGATTTCTACTGAAACAAGAGAATATACAATTAATCAGCTAAAAAAAGATTTTCTTGATTTAGCCGATGCGTGGAAAAAGAATACGAATCATTTTTCCTCTCTCCAATTAAATCTTGAATTTGAAGACGCTGTTCGATTGTTAATTGGTGATATAAAAAGTAAACCGAATGCTTTAACGTTGCTTCTAAGTGCGACATCACACGATCATTATATCTTTACACATTCATTTAATGTTACGGTTTATTCAATTGGATTAGCCGTAGAGTTAAATTACTCAGAACGTCAATTGTTAGAGGTAGGACTAGGGGCATTATTACATGATATTGGAAAAATGTCGACACCTTTAGAAATATTAGAAAAGCCAGGCAAGCTGACAAAAGAAGAGTTTGAAATTGTAAAAACTCATAGTAAAATAGGCTATGACTTATTAAGGCAAACAAAACATATTCCCCTTCAAGTAGCAAAATGTGCTCACCAACATCATGAACGGTTAAATGGGACAGGTTATCCGCAGGGACTGAAAGAAGATGAGATACACCCTTATGCGAAAATTATTGCGATTGCCGATGTGTTTGATGCTGTCACGACAAATCGAGTGTATCGAAAAAAGCCAATGCTCCCTCATGAGGCATTAGAGCTATTATATTCTGGTGCGTCGACCTTATTTGATTTAAGTTTAGTTACAGCTTTTCGTAAAACGATTGCTGTGTATCCAATCGGTTTAATGGTTACCTTAAGTGATAATCGAAAAGGGGTTGTGTTTCAACAAAATCGTGAAATGAGTACTCATCCGATCATTAAAGTTCTATATGAGGATGGGATAAAACTAGAAGAGCCTTATTTTATTGATTTAATGAAACATCTAAATATCACGATTATTGGAACCGATGCTTTTGAAGAGCAAAGTAGTTAAGTTATATAGTAGGAGATGAGCAAATTGCAACAATATTTATCTTTATGCCAACATGTACTTGAGAACGGAACAGAAAAAAGTGACCGAACAGGCACAGGAACTAAAAGTGTGTTTGGTTATCAAATGCGTTTTAATTTGGCCGATGGGTTTCCGGTAGTAACGACGAAAAAATTACATTTACGCTCCATTATTCATGAGCTGTTATGGTTTTTAAAAGGGGATACAAATATTGCTTATTTAACAGAGAATAAAGTACGAATTTGGAATGAGTGGGCCGATCAAAATGGAGATCTTGGTCCGGTTTACGGAAAACAGTGGCGTTCATGGCAAGGGGCTAATGGCAAAACGATTGATCAAATTAGCGAGTTGATTGAACAAATCAAAACGAACCCGGATTCCCGTCGTCTAATCGTAAATGCTTGGAATGTCGCGGAGATTGATGATATGGCTTTAGCACCTTGTCATTGTTTATTCCAATTTTATGTAAATGATGGTAAGCTTTCTTGTCAATTGTATCAAAGAAGTGCGGATATCTTCTTAGGTGTTCCTTTTAATATTGCTTCCTATGCCCTTTTGACAATGATGATTGCTCAAGTGACTGACTTAGAGCCAGGTGAATTTGTTCATACTTTTGGTGATGCCCATATTTATTCGAATCATTATGAGCAAGTCGAACTACAACTAACGAGAGAGCCACGTAACCTTCCAACAATGAAAATTAATCCAGATGTTAAATCGATTTTTGATTTTACGATTGATGATTTTGAACTTGTCGATTATGAGCCACATCCACATATTAAAGGTGAGGTGTCTGTATGATTTCCTATATTTTTGCGATGGCAGAAGACGGTGTCATAGGAAAAGACAATGATATGCCTTGGCATTTGCCAAATGATCTGCAATATTTTAAAAAGGTGACATCAGGTTCAACGGTTGTTATGGGGAGAAAGACATATGAATCGCTTGGTCGTGCGTTGCCGAAACGTCGCAATATCGTATTAACGACAGACGAAGCGTATCAAGCTCCAGGCTGTGAAGTTGTTCATTCAAAAGAAGCTGTTTTAAAGGCGATTGCGGGAGAAAACGAGACCTTTGTCATTGGTGGAGCAGGACTTTATGATTTGTTCCGTGGAGAGGTTGAGAAAATATATATGACGAAAATTAATGAGTCGTTTGCTGGAGATACATTTTTTCCGAAATGGGAGTGGGAGAATTGGGAGCTCATTTTCCAAAAGGAAGGTTCGGTTGATCCAGAAAATAAATATCCACATACCTTTTTAACCTATCAAAAAAAGTGAGAAGCTGATTTTTATTTATAAAGGAAGCTAGCACTTTTTGACTAAAATAACCATTGATTATAAAGAAATAGTTCGATATAATATGTTACGATAATATAAATAGTATTACCTCATCAACACGGTGAGGTAGAGGCGCGAATACGAATAGTACCCTTTATGAGGATGACAACGTTGAGTAAAGGAGAAAGGCAAGTTCGCCGAAGTTTATAGAAAAAGTCATGTTTCTATATGCTGGGACTGTATTAAATAAATGCAGGACTGTCACGGTTGAAAGACTGTGGAGAACTACTACTGAAGATGGGGATAACCTTGCGATCAAAAGGCATAATGGGTTTCCATTAGGGCCTTTTTTTATTGGGATAATTCTTCTTCAGCACACAAAAAAGATAAGCTCTTTAAAAAGAGAGCGGAGTAGAGGAGGATGTATCTTGGAAGTTGTAGGTACATGGTATTCATTAATACCACCTGTGTTAGCCCTTGTGCTTGTGCTGTTAACAAGGAAGGTATTAATTTCACTTGGAGTTAGTATTGTAGTCGGAGCCTTAATGTTAAATGGCTTTAATCCTATCGACGGTTTGATGCAAGTCGTTGGTATTTTTACCGGAATTTTTTATGTTGATGGTGGCATCAATGATTGGGAATTTTATATTATTTTATTTTTGCTCCTATTAGGAATGATGGCTGCTTTAATTACCAAATCTGGTGGTAGCCTTGCCTTTGCAGAGTGGGCAATGAAACGGATAAAAACCCGTGTCGGTGCTCAATTGTTTACGATCTTTTTAGGTTTTATTATTTTTATCGATGATTATTTTAATAGCTTAACAGTGGGAAATATTAGTCGTCCCATTTCGGATAAGCACCGAGTATCACGTGCGAAGCTAGCTTATTTAGTCGATTCAACAGCGGCACCAATGTGTGTAATTGCTCCTATTTCGAGCTGGGGTGCTTATATTATTTCGATAATTGGTGGAATTTTAACGGCACATGGATTATCACAGTATCAAGCGTTTGAAGCGTTTATGTTAATTATTCCAATGAACTATTATGCCCTCATTGCGATTGCTTTTATGATCGCTGTCGTTTTATTTAAAATTGATTTTGGTCCAATGAGAAGACACGAGGAACTCGCGATAACAACGGGACAATTAACGGATCCAAAATCAGGTGATCTTCCTGGAACAGATGGAGAAGTTGAAAGCCATAGTCACGGGAAAGTTTATGATTTAATTTTACCTATATTCGGTTTAGTTGTAGGTACAGTTACTGCTATGGTATTCACTGGGTACGGAGAGGCACAATCTGCATCTTTAATTGCTATTTTTGGTGAGGCTGATATTGCTGGTTCATTAGTGATTGGTGGAGTGATTGGTCTTGTATTTGCTCTTATTACGAATTTGGTCAAACCTGATAACCCAGACATGTTCCAAACTCTATGGGCTGGGATTAAGTCAATGCTTCCTGCAATTTATATTTTAATTCTTGCTTGGACTGTTATTGAGATCATTAGTGAAATTGGAACAGGTGGATTTTTAGCTGAGTTAGTGGATGGTACTATTCCTCCAATGCTATTACCTGCGATTATCTTCTTAATTGCTGGTTTTACAGCTTTATCGACAGGTACTTCTTGGGGAACTTTTGGTTTACTCTTACCAATTGCTGGTGATATGGCAGCTGCAGTTGATGTGACTTTAATGTTACCAATGCTTGCAGCCGTACTAGCGGGAGCTATTTTCGGTGATCATACCTCACCTATTTCTGATACGACGATTTTGTCATCAGCAGGTGCAGGAAGTCATCATATTGACCATGTTATTACACAGCTTCCCTATGCGATTGTTTCAGCGGTGATTGCCTTTGTAGGCTTTATTATCTTAGGAGTTACAGGAAATATGTGGTTATCATTATTGTTAGTAGTTGTCATTTTTGTAATTACAGTATTTGTAATTAAGCAATTAAATACAAGTTTAAAAAAAGCGTAAATGAAGTAGTCTAAGAAAAACAGGTTAAAATCAGCTGATGAGAAGTTTTGAAACTTTTCATTGGCTGTTTTTAGTTTGTGGGCTCCGGCTTTGGAATCGTGATAGAGAGAAGAGAGGGATGTGGTGGAGCGGATATATGGACGGAGATGGTATATTTTTAAAGAGGAGTAACGCGGTCGACACGAAAAAATCATGCCATTCGGCTAGGGCTTCTTTTGGTAAAAAAAGTTTTTGACAAAATTCGACTCAGTTATTATAATAAGATATTGATTAATCTGAAAATATAAAATAAAATGACATTGAGTTCGTTGCGACAAAAAAGAAAAGCTAGTACTTGATATAATTTTCAGATAATTTTGAAAAGATAGGACTGTATTTTAAAATATCTTTTCGTAAAGAGGGAGAGGAGTTTGAAAAGATGGAAGGTAGAGAACAGTGGGGGACAAGGGCTGGTTTTGTACTAGCGGCAATTGGTTCGGCAGTAGGACTAGGTAATATTTGGAGATTTCCATATGTAGCATATGAAAATGGGGGCGGCGCCTTTTTAATTCCTTATTTGTTTGCACTATTAACAGCAGGGATTCCTTTATTAATTATGGAATTTACAATTGGACAGAAATATCGGGGGTCAGCACCTTTATCGTATGCTAGGTTAAATAAAAAGGCAGAATGGATTGGTTGGTGGCAAGTAGCCATTTCATTCGTTATTTCTACGTTTTATGCGGTTATTATTGCTTGGGCTATTTCTTATACTTATTTTTCATTTAGACAAACATGGGGATCAAATCCTACTGATTTTTTATTAAATGATTTTTTACAGATTGTTGATCCTGGTCAATTAGGTAGTTTTGTTCCTACTATTTTTTTCCCATTACTAATCGTGTGGGTTATCGCGTTAGGCGTGTTATTTAAAGGGGTAAAGAAAGGCATTGAATTTGCAAATCGTATTTTTATCCCTCTTTTGGTTGTAATGTTCTTAATCCTTGTTATTCGTGCTGTAACTTTGGATGGAGCTATGGTTGGGTTAGATGCGTTCTTTAAACCGAATTGGGGAGAAATAATGAATCCAGCGGTTTGGGTAGCGGCTTATGGCCAAATTTTCTTCAGCTTATCGATTGGCTTTGCTATTATGATTACTTATTCCAGTTATTTACCTCGTAAATCAGATTTAAATAATAATGCTTTTATCACAGGATTTTCAAATTCGAGTTTTGAGATATTAGCTGGTATTGGAGTTTTCGCCATTATTGGCTTTATGGCAACTCAGCAAGGAACGTCAGTTGATGAAGTCGCTGCAGGAGGAATTGCTTTAGCGTTTATGGTATTTCCAGAGATTATTAACAGTTTTCCAGGTTTAAATGGATTATTTGGAGCTTTATTTTTTGGTTCATTAGTGATGGCTGGATTGACGTCGTTGATATCAATTATCGAAACGTATGTCTCAGCTTTACAAGATAAGTTTAAAATAACTCGTACAAAAGCCGTTATTATAGGCGGTGGGCTATCTGCCCTAATTTCGATTTTATATGCTACTCAAGGTGGGTTATGGTTATTAGATACGGTCGATTACTTTATTAATCACTTTGGCGTAGCTTTAGCGGGACTTGTATCCGTTATTGCGGTTGCATGGTTTATGAGAAAGCTTCCTGATTTACAAAAACATACAAACGAATTATCTGATTTCCGTATCGGCTTATGGTGGAAAGTTTGTTTAGGAATCATAACGCCTGCTGTATTAGGGTTTATGCTTTATCAAAACCTTATTTTAAATTTAACTTCCAATTATGAAGATTATCCAACGTACTTTATTATGATAGCTGGATGGGCTGTTGCTATTTTAGCGATTGTTGTTGGCTTCTTATTTACTTTCTTTAAGTGGAAAAACAATAAGAACGCTTCTGATGACTTAGGGGGATTTTAATATGAGTACAAGTGCAATTATCATGTTAATTATTAGTACTGTTATAGTTTGGGGCGGGATGATTTTAAGTATTTTGAACGCCGTACGAGTTTCCAGAAAAAAAAGAGTGCAGTCATCTTTATAAAAAGAAGAAACAAGACCTCAAGTACAGTAATTGTGCTTGAGGTCTCTTTTTATTTTCCTTGTTTTAATAATTGAAACCCTTTACGTTCCCAGGATTTAAGGGATGGATACGGGTCAAAAGACCATTCAGTATAGCCGTTGTCACGATACATACCATAATGGAGATGTGGTGGAAATTTGCCTTGTGTACCTGCTTTTCCATACCCTGAGCTTCCTACATATCCAATGACTTGCCCAGGTTCAACAATGGATCCCTCCTCAATCCCCTTTTCAAAACCGCTAAGATGGGCGTAATAATGATAGATGTTATCTAAATCACGAATGCCAACACGCCAGCCCCCATACATATTCCAGCCTTTAATTTCGACAATCCCATAGGCTGTTGATCTTACGGGCACATTATATCCAGCAAAAATATCGGTTCCTTCATGAATTCGTCTGCCTCCCCAACCGCGACGGTCTCCCCATGTGCTACGATAGCTGTAAGTGGAACGAAGCGGTAATGGAAAAGCATGATCATGGAGATTCAAGTGACCAAATTTTTCATAAATGGAGGCATGTCCATCAATGATTGAGACGGTTTGTTCACGTTGATAATAATCCCATAAGGCAATGCGAAAATCCTCTTTATTAAAGCCGTATTGCTCTAAATAACGAGCGTACGTATAAAGAATGTCTTCATCGTTGTTTGGGTCCGCCAATCCGTCTCCATCCCCATCTAAACCAAGCCCCCCAAACATACTGATCGATAAGGGCTCTTGTTCATCCAATTTGGGGTTTAGAGGACCAACCCATTGACTTGGTGAAAAAAAGATCGAGGCAAGACCAGTTTCTTTTGGACGATCTTTCACAACCCTCCTTAACCCTCGTTCATACGTATCAACTGCAGCTAAATAATACCAAGGAATATTTGTCAATGTTTCAACTTTTTTATACAAGTTCAATCGTTCGGCATCTTTTTCTTCCAAGGTTAATTCTTCTTCAGCAGCAGCTGTAAACGTAGATGGAACAAAACATAAGGGAATAATGATGACGAGAGAAAGTAGGATTTGTTTCATAAATTGTCGGTCTCCTTTCGTTAAATTAACTTACTTTTATTGTCTTCAATTCGTTTGATTAAATTACGTTAAAAAATGGAAGTGAATCAAAAAGAAAACAATTTAAGCAGTTGGTTGTTTCCTTCAATTCATGATAAAGTATAAAAGACAGAAAAAATGGCGGTGAAATGTGTTGCATTTTACCAAAACAGAATAGTTTTAAACTTTAATTGGATGGTGAGTGTGAATGGCAAAAAAAGAAGAGCATATTCGTAAACCTGAGTGGTTAAAAATTAAGTTAAATACGAATGAGTCTTACACGGGTCTAAAAAAGATGATGCGTGAAAAGAAATTACATACAGTTTGTGAAGAGGCAAGATGTCCGAACATTCATGAATGTTGGGCTGTACGTAAAACTGCGACGTTTATGATTTTAGGGGACATATGTACACGTGCCTGTCGTTTTTGTGCTGTAAAAACGGGTTTACCGAATGAATTAGATTTACAAGAGCCAGAACGTGTGGCAGATTCAGTTGAACAAATGGGCTTAAAACACGTCGTTATTACAGCGGTTGCTCGTGATGATTTAAAAGATGGTGGAGCAGGAGTATTTGCTGAGACGGTTCGTGCGGTCAGAAGAAAAAGCCCGTTCTGTACAATTGAAGTGCTCCCTTCAGATATGTTAGGGAACCATGAAAGTTTAGAAACGTTAATGGATGCTAGACCAAATATTATGAATCATAATATCGAGACGGTTCGACGTCTATCTCCAAGAGTTCGTGCTCGTGCAACATATGACCGGACACTTGAGTTTTTACGTCGTGCCAAAGAGTTACATCCAGATATTCCAACTAAATCAAGCTTGATGATTGGTCTTGGAGAAACGAAAGAAGAAATTATTGAAACAATGGACGACTTACGTGCGAACAACGTCAACATTATGACAATCGGTCAGTACTTACAACCAACGAAAAAGCATTTAAAAGTCGTTAAATATTATCACCCAGATGAGTTTGCTGAACTAAAGGAAATTGCTTTAAGTAAAGGGTTTAGTCACTGTGAGGCTGGGCCGTTAGTACGTTCTTCATACCATGCTGACGAACAAGTTAACGAAGCTCAAGTTCGTGACGAAGCTCGTAAAGTACAAAATGAACAAACCGTAAGCGGACAATAAAGAGCAATAGTGGAGAAATCCGAAGAGAAGCGTAATGTGCTCTTTTCGGGTTTCTTCTTTTGTTGTACTTGTTGGTCGGATCAAGGTCTGCAAAAGAGACCACAGGGTAAATAAATGATGATAAGTAATGGAAAAGTGGAATCAAAGGAGGCGAAAGAATGCCTTAGTGCGTTAAATTCGCTGTCTTCTGGAATCAAAGGAAGCGAATGAATCCCTTAGTGCGTTAAATGAAATGACTTCAGGAATCAAAGGAGGCGAATGAGTGCCTTAGTGCGTTAAATTCGCTGTCTCCTGGAATCAAAGGAGAGCAATGAATGCCTTAGTGCGTTAAATTCGCTGTCTCCTGGAATCAAAGGAGAGCAATGAATCCCTTAGTGACGTAAATGGAATGTCTTCGGCAATCAAAGGAGAGCAATGAATCCCTTAGTGACGTAAATTGTATGTCTTCCGGAATCAAAGGAGGCGAATGAATCCCTTAGTGACATAAATGGAATGTCTCCGGCAATCAAAGGAGAGCAATGAATCCCTTAGTGACATAAATGGAATGTCTTCGGCAATCAAAGGTGAGCAATGAATCCCTTAGTGACGTAAATTGTATGTCTCCTGGAATCAAAGGAGAGCAATGAATCCCTTAGTGCCGTAAATTGAATGTCATCGGCAATCAAAGGAGTTCAATGAATCCCTTAGTGCCTTTAAATAGCAGGCTTCGGGTTTACATAAAAAAGCCGTGATACTCAAGGTGACGCTCTTCTTAGAGACATTTTGCAGAAGAAAAACCCCAGCTTAAGCAGAGGCCACTGAAAAAGTAGTATTCTAAGACTAAATGAGAAGAAACTTCATTCAATGTTATTCTATGAGTTGGATTACCAAAACGGAACGAGCGGAATGCCCGGAGACTCCTGCGGGAATAGTGAAACACGGGAGACCCCGCAGCGACTTGTCGTGAGGAGGCTCCCGGTTCACCAGCGGAACGCGTAGGGCATGCAGCGAGTGGAGTAAAGCTAAATGATATAGCCACATTCTTACGCTCAGAGTTTTTCAGTGACCTCGCTTAAGCATGAGGTTTTGACATTTTCATTTAGCAAAAAATCTAGTCGTGCTCTTTTAATTCCGTTCGTAGTCGGATTGCGTATTATAATTAGTTCCTTGTGGATACTCTCGTAATTGCTCAATCGTTTCTTCAAGTGTTCCATAAATCGAGGTGCTTCGAGAAGATAAACTTTGGAATCGTTCAATACTTTCAATTTGATTATGATCGTCTGCGACAACGACTTCATAAAAACGAGGTAAAGCTGATTCAGCCGTTTTACGAACATAAGCGGCGATTTCTTCTTTATTAGAGCGTGAATCATTATCTTCTTCATTGTGATGGGACTCATAAACGACTAATGCATACTGGTCTGTTACTAATGTAGCCGCTTCATCAATTTCTGGATTGGTGAGAACCATTTTAGTGATATTTGTTGAGATTTCCGTTCGATCAACGACAGGATAAGAAAAATCCCCATTTGCTTTATGCACTTGTTCTCGTTGGAAACGGCTATAACCATAATGTGGGGTGTCATTTTCATCCATTCGTTTATTGGTAATTGAATAATAACCTTTATTTGTTGATTGAGTACCTCCAATATCGGAAGAATTCTCAAGTGTAAGTGGGCTTGCTTGTTCTAATTGACAACCAGTGAGTACGAGGGCCAATAGTAAACCACTAAAAGTTAATCTTGTTTTCATCATGAATGCCTTCTCCTTTATAAGTAATGATTAAATGGTCGATTTGTATAAAATAGGTCCATCTATACATAGCTTGGCATTTGGTTGATTGAATCATGTAAGTAAATCGGTGGAAAGTGAGTAGGTGATTTTGGCTTGATATGGTACAATATAAGATAGTTATAAAGTGAGGTGAACGGGTTATGGTCCGACTTCAAGCTATGCAATTTGAGCTTATTGAAGAAGTGAAAGACGGTTGGAATGAGGAAGCTTTTAAAGAACGTTATAGTGAAGTGCTAAATAAATATGACTATATTGTCGGCGACTGGGGCTATAATCAGCTAAGATTACGTGGGTTTTTTGAGGATAAACATAAAAAATCGACATTTGATACAAAAATTAGTACATTAGATGATTATTTATATGAGTATTGTAACTTTGGCTGTGCTTATTTCGTCTTGAAACGGATAAAAGAATAGAGAGGGTATCGTTTATCCTCCCTATTTTTTCGTGGACAAGATGAATGAATAAATGGGTAGTGGCTGAGTTGAGGAATTAATTTTCACCAGATTCTTGATGCGTAGGGTGACTTTCTGGGTCAAGCCGTTGATGGTCGCGGTGCAATTGTTTATTTTCATAAATAAAGGCACTAGCTGCATGCTGACCCTCTTCCCAAGGGGTACTTTTTCCTTCAACAGGTTCATGCTTATTTATCGGCGAACCATAAGCTCCTTCCGGTAAATCTTCAGGTAAGATGGTTTCCCTTGCTTCTTCGACATTTGAAAAGTCGCTATACTTGTGCTTAAGTTTATGATCGTTTGACATTTGATCCCCTCCATAGGTTATAGAGTAGACAATGGCTCTATTTTTTATCCTAAAGTGAGCAATTGTGATATGAGTGATGGGTGACATTTATTAATCGAAGTAAGATTATACATAATGGAAAGATGATGGTGACGTTTATGTATTTTGTTAATCGTGAAAAAATAGAAAAGACTTTACAATTTATTGAGCAGCTTATGCAAACAAGTTCATTTTCTCTTGCATCCATACAAGATAATCGCATTCAGAAGTTAGCGTTAGAACGAACCGTTTACTTATATATTGAAACGATTATTGATGTCGGGAATAGTATGATTGATGGCTTTATTATGAGGGATCCGGGAAGTTATGAAGATATTATTGAAATTTTACTTGATGAAAAAGTAATTGAAGATGATTCAGCGGAAGATTTAAAAAAACTAATGGGCTTACGTAAGCAGCTTGTTCAAGATTATTTGGAACTTAATCATGACGTTCTGTTGAGTCAATTGCAAGCTTCTCAAAAAGCGATTGCTCAATTTCCTCAAGATGTTCGCCGTTATTTATTGGAAGAATTAGGGCCAGTTACAGCTTTTTTACCGGACAAGTAAAATGAGGTAATAGGCAAGTTCTTTGCAAAAATCGCCACATCGCATACAATAGACATAAGGGTGGTGATGGCCATGGAAAAACAAACGCGCTCGACTCGTCAAATTATTTTGTCGCTAATTAAAAGACATCGGGAACGAACCGTATCCGAAATAGCTGTTGAGCTAAAGGTTACGGAGATGGCTGTCAGGCGACATTTACAAGGACTCGAGAACGATGGTTTAATTCAAGCAAGACTGGAAAAACAGTCAATGGGCCGACCAAGTTATAAATATTTTTTAACAGAAGCTGGTGAAGAAAGTTTTCCAAGAAATTATGGTTCTTTATCTCTTGAATTTTTGAAGGATCTTGAAGCTTTAAACGGAAACAAGGTAATCGAGGAACTTTTTGAAAAAAGAAGAGAGCGTTTAGAACAGAAATATCAACAAATTGTTCAAGGATCTCTAGAAGAACGGGTAGCCGCCTTAGCTAAAATTCAAGATGAAAGTGGCTATATGGTTGAGTGGAATCAGACAGATGAGGACACATTCCAATTTGTTGAATATAATTGTCCCATTGCAAAGGTCGCGAAGGATTATCATGTTGCTTGTTCATGTGAGAAGAAACTTTTCCAAAACTTATTGCAGACGGAAAATATTACAAGAGAAACATGTGCAGCAAAAGAAGATAGTGCTTGTGTATATACGATAAAAAAATCAAATAAAATGGCTTAACAACTAGCTCAAGAAACCACGGATTGATTTCGTGGTTTTTTTCTGTGTGAAAAGGAGGAGCAAAGGCGTCAAAGTGATTGGGCCATGGTTGATGTGTAAAAATGGCAGATGAACGCCACCAAAAGGGCCTAGGTACTCTAACGCTGATGCCGCTGCTTTTACAATGTTCTCCATTTCACGAGTTTTCTTTAGGGAAAGAACCTTGTATAATGAGAAAAAAGAAAAGGTGTGGGTGGAGAATATGAAGAAATATCAAGGTTTTTTAATTGATTTAGATGGAACGATTTATCGTGGCAAAGAAAAAATAGATGAAGCGATTCAGTTTGTAAAAGAGCTTGAAAAAAGAGATTTATCTTATTTATTTGTGACTAATAATTCTACAAAACCTCCCAAAGAAGTGGCCGAGCTTTTACAAGCGATGGATGTTCCGGCCACAACAGAGCATGTTTTTACAACTAGTATGGCTACCGCAAAATTTTTATCGGAAAAACAAAAGGAAGCGAATGTTTATGTGATTGGTGAAATTGGATTGAGACAAGCTTTAGTTGAAGAAGGGCATCGTCTCGTTGAAGAAGATGCTGATTTTGTTGTAATGGGCTTAGACCGTGAAATTACCTATGAAAAGTTAGCACGAGCGACGATTGAGATTCGGAAAGGGGCAACATTTATTGCAACAAACGGTGATGTCGCTTTGCCAACCGAGCGTGGGTTAATGCCAGGTTGTGGCTCGCTCGTTTCTGTTGTTGCCGTATCAACCGGTATTGAACCAACTTTTATTGGAAAACCAGAAAGTATTATTGTCGAACAAGCGATGGATGTATTAGGACTCACAAAAGAAGAAACATTAATGGTCGGCGATAATTACGAGACCGATATTTTAGCCGGGATTCAAGCTGGAATTGATACTTTAATTGTACATACTGGTGTTACTTCTGAAGAGCAATTGAAAGAAAAAGCGGAGCAACCGACGCTGGCTTTAAAGTCGCTAGCAGAATGGCCTTTTGGAGAATAAGGTAACATTTTACCCTCGGTTATTGTCTCTGTGGAGGCTTGTCTTCAGAAATTGTGAAATTTAAGTAGTCACTTTAAAGGTGACTGCTTTTTTTGTGTGTAAGCAAAAAAATGTAGGGTGAGCCCTACTGTTGACTTTTGTATTATTGGTGCAGATGATTATGTTTAGAGTGCCTTTAATTCAAGTTGATAGTTCTGGGTTCCTATAAAGTCCCCTCTGAAGCCACTGACTATACTTTTATATAGCTAATGGCTTCATTTGACGATTAATTGTGTTTACAGTCCGAAACAAGTAGCTGCCACACACAACCTTTAACTTTATTCCACATTTGCAGCTCGATGTGCTAATCTACTTGAGGCTGCGGCTGCAATCGCACCGACAATGTCATCTAAAAAAGTATGGCATTTGTCACTTGATTTATCATTTAACATTTCGAGAATTCCTGGTTTTTGTTTATCAATATACCCGTAGTTTGTAAACCCGATGGAGCCATACACATTGACGATTGATAAAGCGATGATTTCATCCACACCGTACAGGCTTTCATCTCTTTCAATGATTCCTTGTAAAGGAGCAATTAGTTTCTTTTCTTCGGCGAGAATATCTAGTTGAATACCTGTTAGTATCGCATTTTGTACTTCTCGTTTCCCGAGCACACGATCGACATTTTCTAGGCAGGTTTCAAGTGTAAGATCAGGATGGTATTTTACTTGCAAAAAATAGACGAGATCAGCTATATCTTCTATTGTAACTCCTCTTTTTGTTAACGATTCACGTGCTGCTCGTTCGACGACTCCGTATTCATTTTCTGGTTTCATATGAAAAACCCCCTTAACAAAAGTAGTAAGTCTCTTTGTTATTCCTGTTGTAAAATTAATAGCACTTATTAGTTAGTTTACGGTGGGCGTAAACATTTTATGCTTTAGGTCATACACTGTATTAAAATGGGCACAATAATGAGGTGGTGTGTCAATGTTTGAAAGAAATATTTATGATTATTATGGCATTTATTGCGATTCTCGAACCCGATTTGGTCATTATGACGGTTTTCAAACAGAGACCGAGCAATATTTGTTATTTCCAAAGGAGCACTTAGCTTCAACAGAAGAAGAAATGATTTATTATAGTGAGTATTTGCGTTCGCTCGGGGACAGTACGGTGTTACAATTAGTGCCAACAAAGTTGAAAAAAAATAGTGGCTTTATTGATGGTCAAGACGTTTATTTATTCAAATTGCCAAATCAAGATGAAAGAACGGGGTTAGAAATTAATAATGATTATGAACGAGGTGAGCATTTAGCGATCGTTCATCATTATGGCAAACAAACTTCTCAAAACCGCAAACAATATGATTATTTTGGGCAATGGCCCAATCTATGGCAACAAAGATTGGAGCAACTGGAGGAATGGTATTTTCAAGTGAATTATGAAGGACCACAAACAATAGTCGATGAAGCGTTTCTTTATACGTACCCTTATTATATGGGGATCACAGAAAATGCGATTCAGTATGCTGTTGATGCAGGGTTAGATGATCGAACAAGTGAAATGGAGCAAGGCACTCTTTGTCATCGCCGGTTTACTGAGGAGACTTGGCTGACCTTGTCTGAACGAGGTGGTATTGTCAAATGTCCAACTGAGTTTGTTTTTGATCACCCGTGTCGAGATCTGGCGGAGTGGATTCGTTCGAAACGATTCTCACTTTTTGATCAACGAAATGGTGGTTTAATTGAACCGTTTTTAGAAGGATATACTCAGTATAACCCTTTAACAAGCTATTCATGGCGATTAATGTATGCACGTCTTCTCTTTCCTGTTCACTATTTTGAGACGATTGAGGATTATTATCGAAGTCAAATTAGAGAGGAGAAATTTCAAATTGGTCAACGTTTTACCCAACTTTTGGAGCATGAAAAGGATAATGAAACATTTCTTCAAGTTTTTCAGGAGAATATTAAAATGCCCAGAACAACTGGTAGAACACCGAGGATTGATTGGATTTAGTTTTATACCCAAACGAGTCTGTTGAGCAAATGATGCTCAACAGTTTTTTTGAATTCAATTATAGACAAGGTGTGTAGATTGGTTAGTCGGATAGGAAGGAAAAGGGGCATGATATAGAAGGAGAAAAAAAAACATCAAGAATTATTTGAAAATTAGATGAATCACTCTTGTTTTCTTTTGGAATGAGGTCTATAATGTCCTTTATAGAGAAACAAATGTTCATTTAAGAGAAACATTTTTGAAGGATGGGAGTGGGAGTATGGCGAAAGCAGTTGGAGTTGGTTTACTAGGGTTCGGTACGGTCGGAAGTGGTGTCGTTGAGATTATTCAGCGTCATCAAAATGAATTGCAGCATAAGGTCGGCTGTCCGGTCGAAGTCAAAAAAATTCTCGTACGTGATGTCAATAAACGGCGTACGGTTGAAGTAAATAGAAGCATTTTAACAGAAGTAGCGAGTGAAGTGATTCATGATCCAGAAGTCGATATTATTGTCGAAGTAATGGGAGGAATTGAAGAAACCAAACTTCAATTAATCGATGCCTTAAATCATAAAAAACATGTGGTCACAGCAAATAAGGATTTGATGGCTTTACATGGGGCGGAATTATTAAAGGTAGCTGCAGAAAATCAATGTGACTTATTTTATGAAGCGAGTGTTGCGGGCGGAATCCCAATTTTAAAAGGATTATCGGATGGATTATCAGCCGACCGTATTACAAAAATGATGGGTATTGTAAATGGAACAACCAATTATATTTTAACGAAGATGACGCAAGAAGGTAGCTCATATGAAGAGGTGTTAAGCCAGGCTCAAGAGCTCGGGTTTGCAGAGAGTGACCCGACAGCGGATGTAGAAGGACTTGATGCAGCTAGAAAGATGGCGATTCTAGCCACACTTGGTTTTTCCGTGAAAGTTCAATTAGATGATGTGAGTGTTCGAGGCATTTCATCTGTTTCAGATGCTGATTTGCATTATAGCCATCAACTTGGATACACGATGAAACTTATCGGATTGGCCCAGCGTGATGAGGACAGAATTGAAGTGAGTGTTCAACCGACCTTATTGCCTCATCATCATCCATTATCCTCTGTTCATAATGAATATAATGCGGTTTATGTTTACGGAGAAGCAGTTGGTGAAACGATGTTTTATGGACCAGGTGCAGGATCGCTTCCAACGGCGACAGCGGCCATGTCTGACCTAGTTCAAGTCATTCGAAACATGAGGCTAGGGGTGAATGGAAAGACGGTTCAGGAGCCTCTACATGAGCGTGTCTTAAAAGAAGATAAAGAAATTGAATCGCAATATTTTATTCGCTTAAAAGTCGTCGATCGGGCTGGAACGTTTTCAACGATTACTTCTTTATTTGCTGAATATGAGGTGAGTTTTGAAAAGCTATTGCAATTGCCAATTGAAGGAGAAGCAGCAGCAGAGGTCATTATTATTACACATAAAACAAATAAAGAGAATTATCAATTGTTAATCAATCGTTTAAATGAACTAGCGGTTGTACATTCATTAGAGAGTAGTTATCGAGTTGAGGGAGGACAATAGGATGAGTAGTTGGAAAGGGTTAATCGCAGAATATAAGGAGTTTTTACCGGTAAACGAAAATACGCCTATCTTGACATTAAAAGAAGGAAATACACCACTCGTTCCGTTAGAAAATTTATCGGAAGAATGGGGAGTAGAGGTTTATGTAAAATATGAAGGTGCGAACCCAACTGGCTCCTTTAAGGACCGTGGAATGGTGATGGCGGTTGCGAAAGCCAAAGAAGAAGGTAGCAAGACGATCATTTGTGCCTCGACTGGAAATACTTCAGCTGCTGCTGCGGCATATGGAGCACGGGCAGGACTGCGTTGTATCGTCGTCATTCCAGAAGGGAAAATTGCCCTTGGGAAACTCGCACAAGCGGTTATGTATGGAGCAGAAGTACTTGAAATTAAAGGGAATTTTGATAATGCTCTTGATATTGTTCGTTCAATTAGTGAAAAGGAGCCAGTTACACTCGTGAACTCTGTCAACCCATATCGAATTGAAGGGCAAAAAACAGCGGCATTTGAAGTATGTGATGCTCTTGGTCAAGCACCAGATGTCTTAGCGATCCCGGTCGGAAATGCTGGAAATATTACGGCTTACTGGAAAGGGTTCAAGGAGTATCATGAGAAAAAGGGTACAGGTTTACCTGAAATGCGTGGCTTTGAGGCAGAGGGAGCGGCTGCGATTGTTCAAAATAAAGTGATTGAGGAACCAGAAACGGTTGCAACGGCGATTCGAATTGGGAATCCAGCAAGCTGGGATTTTGCTGTTCGAGCAGCAGAAGAGTCAAAAGGGAAAATTGATTATGTAACGGACGAGGAAATTTTGGATGCTTATCAGTTGTTAGCCAAACGTGAAGGCATATTCGCAGAACCAGCTTCATGTGCTTCAATTGCTGGCTTACGTAAACAAATTGACTCAGGTGAAATTAAAAAAGGTTCAAAAGTGGTTTGTGTGTTAACAGGGAATGGTTTAAAAGATCCAAGCACAGCAATGGATACGGTCGCCGTTAAACCTGTTGTTCTGCCAAATAATGAAGAAGCCTTCCTCTCTCACATTAAAGGCGGTGTTACACAATGAGTCGGCTTTGTTTTGAAGTAACGGTTCCGGGCAGTACAGCGAACTTAGGACCGGGATTTGACTCAATTGGTCTTGCAGTCAATCGTTACTTAACCCTCACTGTGGAAGAAGCCGAGGAGTGGCATTTTTCTTCCGAATCAGTGGATTTACAAGGGGTCCCAGTTGGAGAGGATAACTTAATTTGTGAAGTGGCCAAACATGTCGCAAGCAAAAAAGGGATAGAAATACCTCCTTGCCGCGTAGAGATGAGAAGTGATATCCCGTTAGCTAGAGGGCTTGGAAGTAGTGCTGCAGCCATTGTAGCTGGAGTGGAGTTAGCCAATCAATTTTTAGAGACAGAGATGAGCGTAGAAGAGAAAGTTCGTTTTGCGAGTTTATGGGAGGGGCATCCAGACAATGTCTCCCCTTCTATTTACGGTGGCTTAACGATTGGTACACATACATTAGAGGAGACCGACGTGTTATATGGGGGCATTCCTGAGCTAGATTTAATTTTACTCATTCCGTCAGAAGAGTTAAAAACCAAACTTGCTAGAAGTGTGTTACCTGAAAAAATAGATTTTAAACAGGCTGTTCGAGGAAGCAGTGTTGCGAATGTTTTAGTTGCGGCGGTTTTCCAAAAAAATTGGGAACTTGTCGGTAAGATGATGTCACGTGATGTTTTTCATCAGCCATATCGCGGTGAACTAATTCCACATTTGCAAAAAGTAATTGATTTTGTTCAAGGTAAGACCGTTGCATTTGGTGCTGCCTTAAGTGGAGCTGGTCCGACGATGCTTTGTTTGGCACCGATTGGCCAAGGTGAATTAGTGAAATCAGCTTTACTTGAGCAGTTTTCAAACTTTGAAATTGAGATCCTTCAACCAGCAACAGAGGGTATTCAAGTTCAACATTTATCAGAGAAAAAGAAAAAAGAAATATCTTAGGGATAAGTAGGAGTAGGGTTCATATATAGAATGAATGCCAACGTATAGGGATGAGGAAACAGGGAAAAACAACTTTATGACATAATAAGGAGTTGTTTTGATGCTCGATCTCAATCAATTATATGATGGACAAAATGTGTATGTCATTTATCGGAATCCGCATACGCAAACCGTTGCTACGATACAAGAAGCGACGATTCGGGAACATCCGGAAATTCAAAATCAGTTGGCTCTGTTTTTATATGATTATTATCACCCAATTGAAGCCGATGATGCGATTTTCACCACTTTAGAAGAAGCAGAACAATTATATGAGCAATATTATTAGAGTGGCTGGGAGCCGCTAGGTTGCTGCTTCTTCAAAATCATAAAGAAAAACGCCTGAATCATTTTCAGGCGTTTACTATTTCATTAAAAGACTTGCTCGATTTCTGTAATTCCAGGTACTTCTTCAAGAAGAGCGCGCTCAATTCCTGCTTTTAGCGTAATCGTTGAGCTCGGGCAAGAACCACATGCACCTAGAAGACGAACTTGAACAATTCCATCTTCGCTTACATCTACAAGTTCAACGTCCCCGCCATCACGAAGCAAGAAAGGACGAAGCTTATCCAATACCTCTCTGACTTGATCAAATGTTTCAACAGTAGCTGACATAATGAACAACTCCTTTCTACTTTTTATTATACTAGCGATGGCAAAAAAAATCCATGTTTGAGCCGCTGATTTTTAAAAATTATTTAGAACAACTATAATTAAAAAGTCAACTTGAATATCTAAAAGCCATCGATGAAAGACAAAAGCCTATATTTTAAGATTAAAACTATAGGAAGAGTCATTATGACATAAAGCGTTATTGAAAATCAAGAGCTAGAAATGAGAATGGCTGATTAAAATGCCCTGAAGGAATTTTATGTTGAAGCTTGCAAGTTTGGAGATTTCAACTTATTGTAAAGTTAAGATTTAGACTCAGGAGGTCATGTCATGTCATCATCTATTTCCTTTCGTATATATGGAGCCGAAGAGAAATGTGCAAGTTGTGTTCATTTACCAACCGCCAAAGAAACAAGTGAATGGTTAGAAGCTGCATTAGTACGGAAGTTTCCAAATAATCGATTACAATTTCAATATATCGATATTGAGCAAACGTTAATCAGTGAAGAAGATCAACGTTATGCGGAAGCGATTAAAGAGGAAGAGTATTTTTATCCATTAGTCGTCTTAAATGGTGAAGTGGTTGGGGAAGGAAACCCGAACTTAAAAGAAATTACCAAAAAAGTTGAATCCTTAACAGCACAATCCTCAAATTAATGAGTGTTTATATTCTTTGTGTGTAAAAAAATCCCACAAGTCAAATTGACTTTGTGGGATTTTACATAAACAAGTAAAAATCGTTTATGATCCGGAATGGTATTTATACATCCATAATACACCTGATTTTAAGACACGGGGTACGCGTCCAAGTAAAGTACGTTCACCCATTAAACCAAAACCGTGTTTTTTACCAAGAGAGCCTAAAACACCTTTTAGCTTAATCTTTGGAAGTTCTGCTGGTAGTGGTTCGTTGTTCCATTGTTTCTTTAAAATAGTAACGATTTGCTCGGCTTGTCCTTCCGCAAGTTGAGCACTTGGAGCATGCGGAAGGCTCGCACAGTCACCAACAACAAAAACGTCTTCGTTATTTGGTAAAAAGTGCTGTGGTGTCAAAATCACACGTCCTGATTTATCCTTTTCCACATCAAGATTTCGTACGACTTCTACTGGCTGGACACCAGCGGTCCAAATCACTGCATCACTTTGAATAAATTCTTCATGATTATATAATCCGTTCTCATCGACTTTTGTAATATTCGATTTGTTAATGACGTCAACACCATGATCAAGGAACCAATTTTGTACATACACACTTAATTTTTTCGGGAACATAGATAGAATGATTTCGCCACGGTCAAATAACTTAACCGTTACATCAGGGCGACTTTCTCTTAGTTCACTAGCTAGTTCGACCCCACTTAAACCGGCTCCGACAATAGAAACCGTTCCTTGAGGACGAATATTATTGATCGCTTCATACGTACGACGCGTCTTATTCATCGTCTGAATGCTATAAGTATGAACATCAGCACCAGGAACATTATGGTATTTGTCTTCACAGCCTAAACCGATAATCAGTTTATCATACTCGACGATTTCATCATTTTCTAAAACGACTTGTTTATCTTCAAGTCGAATGTCTGTCACCGTTGCGTATTTGATCGTCAGGCGTGGATCCTCTGGAAAAGAGACTCTAAGATGTTGATCCGAAGCCGTACCTGCTGCAAGAGCATAGTACTCTGTTTTTAAACAATGGTAAGGTAAGCGGTCAATCAAAATAATTTCAGTGTCATCCGGTAAATCGTTGGGTAGTAGACGTTGCATCGCTCGCATAGAGCCGTATCCACCACCTAAAAGAACTAGTTTCTTCATTCCAAGATGTCTCCTTTTTTCGGTGATTGTGTCAAGGCTTACTTCGACAAGATTCATCACTTGATCGAGTAGTTGTGACTTAGTTGGTTCCTTTTGAAAGGTTTTCAGTCCATAAGAAATCGTAGCCACTAAAAGGTGACTCCATATTTCTATAGAAGTCGAACGGTCAATTTCCTTCGCTTTTAATGCTTGATTGAGCAATTGAAGCATATGTCTTCTAAGTAAGTTCTCTTCCTCTATTACATGCATTAAAATATGGAGCGTTAACTTTGGATGTACATCATAACCATCCAAAATAAAATGTAAATATGAACGAATTCGAGTATGAAGTGGAAGTGCTTTTATTGATGGTTGCTCAATATAAGAAGTGACTTGCTCTAACCGTTCATTCGCCAACGCTCTCATAATTGAATCTTTAGTTGGAAAATAATTAAAAAACGTTCCTTTTGCCACATGAGCCTTTTTGGTGATTTCTTGAACTGTCGTTGCTTGAAATCCTTTTTCTTGAAATAAAACTAATGCGGCTTCTTCGATATTCTTTTTTGTAGATTGTGATTTTTTCTTATCGCTCATACATGATCCCTTCTTTAAATGACCGTGGTCAGTTTTGATTATAACGATAATGTGACAAATTCTCAACATTTTTATAGTAAATTAGTAAAACAAGATAGAAAATTGACATTATTAAGAGGGCAGAGTAGCATAGAGCTTGAAGAAGTAGGGGTGATGACAGATGAGACCAATTATTGAATTTTGTTTAAGTAATTTAGCGAGCGGGTCCCAAAAAGCAATGGAAGAACTTGAAAAGGATCCGAATTTTGATATTATCGAGTATGGTTGCACATCAAATTGTGGAAGCTGTGCCCATGATTTATTTGCTCTTGTCAATGGCGAGTATGTGGCCGGTGATACACCGGAAGAACTCGTGGAAAATATATATCAACATTTAGAGGAAAATCCGATGTTCTAATAGAATTTTGTTTTTTAAAAGGTGTTTCCTTTTTAGAAGACGGATATTAAGCTGAGCATGGAATAGATAAAACTCGTTATCGGCGGGAGAAGCGAACCGCGGGAAGTGAAATGTATTCTGGTGGCGAGTATATGGAAACAATTGTGATCTAATGAAGAAAAGGAGAATAGGCAAGGGGGAATTTCAATGGATGTGATTCCATTTGTAAATACATGGCCGTATGAAAAACAGATGAAGGATATCTATTTTCATACATGTCCTTTTTGTGAGGAAGATCATGTATTAACGAATTTAAAAGCACGTGATCTAGAACGAGCTAAAGAATCGATTAAAACCATTCTGATTATGCCATGTTGTCATGAGAAAATGACGATCCTTGAGGCCGATGATGATTATTTTTGGACTGATCAGCAATTAAGAAAGTAGGGGAAGACTTGAATTTTACTAAAATGCATGGACTAGGAAACAGTTATATATATGTCGATATGTTTAAGGAAACATTATTAGAAGAAGAGTTACCTTCACTCGCGATTAAAGTTGCTAATCCTTATACAGGTGTTGGTTCAGATGGAATGATTCTTATCTGTCCATCAGAGGTTGCCCCTGTCAAAATGCGGGTCTTTAACAATGACGGCTCAGAAGCGAAAAATTGTGGCAACGGCTTAAGATGTGTCGCTAAATTTGCTTATGAACATGGTTATGTAGAGAGCGAAACTTTCCAAATTGAAACATTAGGTGGACTCGTGGAAGCAACCGTCCATTTAGAAAGAGAGCAAGTTCAAACTGTCACGGTAGATATGGGATTGCCTCGTTTAGAAAGAAAATCATTGCCAATGGTTGGGAATGCGGAAGAAACAGTTATTTCAGAAACCTTTACGGTTGACGGGGAGGAGCTAGAGGTGACGGCGGTATCGATGGGAAATCCTCATGCGATCTTTTTTGTTGATCAGATCCAAGAAGCACCAGTAGAGACACTCGGTCCAATTATCGAAAAAGATCCGCGTTTTCCTGAGTGGGTGAATGTTGAATTTGTTGAAGCGGTCAGTACTGATGAATTAAACTTCCGCGTATGGGAACGAGGTTCAGGGGTCACTCAAGCATGTGGAACCGGAGCCTGTGCCGCAGTCGTTGCCGCCATATTAAATGGCTATTCAACTAAAGGCCAAGATGTAGTCGTTCATTTATTAGGCGGGGACTTAACGATTAACTGGAAAGAAGATGGTCATGTTTGGATGACTGGAGCTGCTGAAACCATTTGTGAAGGGATTTTTTTAGGAAGATAAATATAGTTAGAGTTGTCGTATAGCTCAAAAGATTGCCGTGGAGTGATCTTTTGGGCTTTTTTTTTGTGGTGAAAGAGGGAGTTTAAGTGTGGAGTGAGAAAGTCATAAGGAAAGAGGGTAAAAAGTCATCTAGGTTTAGACTTTCATATGCCACCCGCATTCAAAGAGGCCATTGAAGAAAAAGTCTCATACTCACCCTTGACGAGAAAGAGGTGATTCACCCGCGGAACGCGTAGGGTATAGAGCTGGCGGAGTATCCAAATCCACCTATTATAAAAAAGAAGACTGCATCAACAGTCTTCTTTGCCATCTATTAATATTCTTTAATGATGTTATAAAATGTATCTCTTTCAACTGGAATCTTATTGGCACTTTTAATTAAATATATTAATTCATCACGTGTAATACCTGAGGATGTAAGAGCACCAACGGAATGAGAAATTCTTTCTTCAATTAAAGTTCCGTGAATATCACTTGAACCAAATGATAAGGCCATCTGTGTTAATTGAACACCGATGTTGATCCAGTAAGCTTTAACATGATCAAAGTTATCTAGCATAAGTCGGCTAATCGCAATTGTTCTCATATCATCATAAGCGGATGTGCGGCGTTTAAGGTTTGCTTTAACACTTCTAGGTTGCATCGCAAGAGGAATGAAGACCATAAATCCATTTGTCCGATCTTGCAGCTGACGAACACGATCCATATGGATAAGTCGTTCTTCTGTGTTTTCAATGGAACCATATAACATCGTCGCATGTGTTTTAAGTCCTAGACCGTGGGCAATTTCATGAGCTTCTAACCATTGATCAGTAGAGGCTTTATCTGGACTCATTTTGGCACGATAACGTTCTGTTAAAATTTCAGCTCCTCCACCAGGCATTGTATCAAGACCAGCTTTGATCAGCTCTTGTAACACTTCCTTCATACTTAAGCCAGAAATACGGGAGAAAAATTCAATTTCAGCTCCTGTATAAGCTTTTACTGTTACTTGTGGGTAGTGTTTTTTTAATGTACGAATCGTATCTAAATAATAGTCAAATGGGACTTCATTGTTATGACCACCAACAATATGGAACTCTTGAATTCCATCATTCCAACGTTTGGATACATATTCAAGCAATTCTTCTTCATGCATCGTATAGGCGCCATCTTGTCCTGGTTTTCTTTTGAATCCACAGAAACCACAGTTTGCTTCACATACATTTGTTGGATTGATATACATATTTTCAATAAAATAGACATGGTTCCCGTTCTTTTTCAAGTTCACTTGATTTGCTAATTGAGCCACCCCTAATAAATCAGGTGTTTCGTATAAATGCAAACCATCTTGAATGGATAAACGCTCCCCATTATTCAATTTCTCTTGAATATCCAAAAGACGATTATCCGTAATTATTGCTGACATAATATTCTCCTCCAATGCTAGTCGTAAATCCGTAGTGTCTGATATAATGTATCACGCTCAACCGGAATTCGACCAGTTTCTTTAATCATGTTGATAAATGATTGTTTAGGAATCATTTGAACGGATGCATTGCCGGCTGCATGAACAATTTGCTCCTCCATAACCGTTCCATCCAAATCATTCACACCAAAGCTGAGTGAAACTTGAGCTAATTTTTGGCCAATCATCATCCAAAAGGCCCGAATATGTGGAAAGTTGTCCAACATTAAACGAGCAACTGCTAATATTTTTAAATCTAAAAAACCAGTTGTTTCCGTGCGTATATCAAATTCTTCCGCTAAACGTGTATGTTCGGGGTGGAAGGCAAACCCAAAAAATGCTTGGAATCCATTTGTTTCATCTTGCAACTCTCTTAACCTCATAAAATGGTCAATGATATGCTCGGGTTTTTCGATATGTCCATACAAAATGGAAGCATTTGACTGAATCCCGATTTGATGAGCTACCCTGTGGATATCAAGCCATTTTTCTGTCGTTGTTTTGTGATCAGAAATTTGCTTCCTTATTTTAGCATCAAAGATTTCAGCCCCGCCACCTAAAATGGAATCAAGACCTGCCTCTTTTAATTTTAATAATGCTTCTTTTACTGTTATCTTAGCACAGCGAGCAATATAGTCAATTTCTACAGCCGTAAATGCCTGAATATGGATAGTTGGGTTATGCTTTTTGGAAAGTTTCATCATATTTAGATAATATTCAAATGACAATTTTGGATTGACTCCACCAACAATATGCAATTCACTAAAGCCTTTTCCCTTCATTTCTACAAACTTATTTTCTAGCTCCTTTAGTGAGAGAGAGTAAGCTCGTGGATCGTTTTCTTTTAGTCCAAAGGCACAAAGTTTACAGCTTAAGAAGCAAACGTTCGTATAATTTAAATGTGTGTTTTGAATAAAATAAACATAGTCACCGTGCTGTTGTTTTCGTACGGAATCTGCCATTTGTCCTAATGTAAGTAAATCAGTTGTTTGCAGTAAATACATACCATCTTCAAAAGAAAGACGGATGCCTTGTTTGATTTTTTCTTGAATAAACGACAAGTTAGTTGGAAGTTGAATACCCATTGCTTTTAGCTCCTTTATGCTTAATTTATAAGGAGTCAAAGCTCGGAAGCCATACCTGGGTTGTGAATAGAAGCTGGCAATGACTAATTAAATGAGTGACAAGTTCATCAACAAAGATTTATTCCATTAGGTCGTTCTATCGGTGAAATTAAGACAGAATACCTACATTGAAAAATGGGTATATAAAAGTAAAATATACATTCTATTATACTATCAAAACAATTTGAATTAAAGGAATGAGATTTACATCATATAGGTCGAATTTCAATATTTTAGTATTTTCATTTTTATACAAATTAATTTATAATTATTTCAAGATTTTACGGTTGTCTTTTTATAGTTAATTGATTAAAATGTAATTTAAATACAATTCTGTATTCTAATGCACTGTGATCGAATATAAATAAAGAGAAACGTAAGGGGGATTGGAGATGAGCAAGATGTTAACGTATGATGCATGTGTTGAACGAATTGAACAATTACGTGAAAAAATGATCGTTACAGCGGCTCAGAAAGGAATGCATGATCCTCTCGTTTTACAGTACAGTCAAGAACTTGATCGTGCTCATAATTATATTCTTTTTTTACAATCATTAAATATAGATAGTTTAAGTAAAACATAATTGCTATTTATAGAATAGACTAAACTTGTATAGAGGTTTTTTCCGTTATATACTTTATTATAGATATAGAGGAGGGATAACAATGATTACATTGACAGAATCTGCGGTTAGCCAAGTGAAAGAAATGATGCTGTCTGAAGGTGAAGAGAACCTCTTTTTACGTATCGGTGTCAAAGGTGGAGGCTGTAGCGGCCTTTCGTATGGAATGGGCTTTGATACAGAACAAGCTGAGGATGATAAATTAATTGAAGTTGATGGATTATCCGTACTCGTTGATGAGGAAAGTGCTCCAATTGTGAATGGTTTAGTCATTGACTATAAACAAAACATGATGGGCGGCGGATTTACGATTGATAACCCGAATGCGATTGCATCATGTGGGTGTGGTACTTCATTTAGAACAGCGAAGAATCAAGGTACGCCTGAGAATTGTTAATTAAATTGACGTGATAGAGTGCCTTTACGGGTGCTCTTTTTTTATCCTAGAAAGTAAACAAAGAACAGTTAACAAGAAGCCGATAACCACTCGCTAACTGTTCTTTTTAATGATTTAACTTCGCAATTTTATCCAGCATTTACGAAATCACCGTTTAAAATAAACTTGTACTATGTCCTGGGAATAGTCGAGCTTTTGGATCGATGTATGCTTTGGCGTTGTTAACTGCGGTAGGTGCTTCACCGAAACCGGTTGCGATTAGTTTTACTTTACCTGGGTAAGACGTGACATCACCAGCTGCGTATACACCTTTAATGTTCGTTTCCATTTTTGTATTTACGACAATCGAGTTTTTGACAATTTCTAGGCCCCATTCTTTAATTGGACCAAGAGAAGAAACAAAACCGAAGTTAACGATTAATGCATCGACATCTAATTGATGAACCGTATCGCCCTTAATTTCTTGTAAAGTTACTCCATTGATAGCTTCGCCGTCACCTTGGATGTCAGAAATTTCATAAGGGGTCATGACGTTTACTTTTGATTGATGTAGAAGTTCCACACTGTGCTCATGGGCACGGAATTTATCACGTCTATGAACGAGTGTTACTTCTTTTGCAAGTGGTTCTAACATTAGGGACCAATCTAGAGCAGAATCTCCACCACCACATACGACCACTTTTTTGCCAGTGAATTGGCTTAGATCTTGAATGAAGTAGTGGAGGTTTTTGCCCTCGTATTGTTCGGCTCCTTCGACTTCAAGACGTCTTGGTTGGAACGCTCCAGCTCCAGCTGTAATAATTACAGCTTTTGTATAATGTGTTTCTTTATCAGTTGTGATGATAAAGCTATCATCTTCCTGTTGTTCTAAAGTTTTGACCGTCTGCTCTAATGAAAGAGTTGGGTTAAATTGTTGAGCTTGTTGTGTTAAGTTATCGACAAGTTCCTGCGCCTTTACTTTCGGAAATCCAGCGACATCATAAATATATTTTTCAGGATATAATGCACTCAGTTGCCCACCAAGTTGAGGCATGCTCTCGATAATTTTGACTTTAGCTTGGCGCATTCCTGCGTAAAAAGCAGCAAATAACCCTGTTGGACCACCGCCAATGATCGTAATATCATACATTTTTTCTTCGTTACTCATTTTGCCACCCCTATCAATTACATATCTACAAACACTCTTATTATACCCACATAAAATGACAAAAGAAAACATTATGTTTCATTTCAGGTTTAAAAAAATGACTGAATTTATGCATTTTTTAATTATTGAGGATAAAAAGTTAAATAGAACGCATATTAATAGATAGATTATGGAAATTACAAAAAAGATGTTGAAAAAAAAACGAAAAAGCCATATCATTAGAAGTGTATTTTGTGACTAAATTACGACAATCTTTTTATGAGAAAATTAACTTATTCCTTTCTACATGTATTAGTTCGTGAAATAGATCACAAAGAGGACTAGTTATCATTATAAATAATATGAAAATGGATGTGATTACTGTGAAAAAGCCAAGTATCGTGATTTTAGGTGCTGGGTACGGCGGCATGATTACAGCAACAAGATTAACAAAATTATTAACAGCAAATGAAGCAAATATTACGTTAGTAAACAAACATGATTACCATTATCAAACAACATGGTTACATGAGCCTGCTGCTGGGACATTATCTGCTGAGCGTACAAGAATGCCTATTAAAAGCGTTTTAAATATGAATCGTGTTAAGCTTCTTCAAGATGAAGTGGTTGAAATTAAAAAAGAAGACAAAAAAGTCATCTTAAAAAATGGTGAAGTGGACTATGATTATTTAGTAATCGGTCTTGGTTCTGAAGCAGAAACATTTGGTATTCCTGGGGTATTCGAACATGCGTTTAGTAAGTGGACGGTGAACGGGGCTCGTGAAGTGAAGGAACATATTGAATACGTTTTCGCAAAATATAATAACATGGAAGAGAAAAATGATGACATGTTATCATTTATCGTTGCGGGAGCTGGTTTTACAGGGATTGAGTTTATTGGTGAACTATCTGAGCGTATGCCAGAACTTTGCAGTAACTACGATATTCCACGTGAAAAAGTGAAAATGTACGTAATTGAAGCTTCTCCATCAGCATTACCAGGATTTGATCCTGAACTTGTTGAATATGCTATGAATTTACTTGAAAACCGTGGTGTTGAATTTAAAATCAACTGTCCAATTAAAGAAGTACAAGCAGACGGAGTTATCCTTGCAAATGGAGACGAAGTGAAAGCAGGTACTATCGTTTGGGCAACAGGTGTAAGAGGAAGTGCGGTTATCGAGAAATCAGGTTTTGATGCAATGCGTGGCCGTATTAAGGTTGAGCCTGAACTACGTGCACCAGGATTTGAAGATGTGTTTGTTATCGGAGACTGTGCGTTAATCATTAATGAAGAAATTAATCGCCCATACCCACCAACTGCTCAAATTGCGATGCAAATGGCGGATGTGTGTGCCGAGAATATTAAATCTTTAATTACTAAACAAGGTTCATTAAAAACATTCAAGCCAGATATTAAAGGTACTGTTGCTTCATTAGGTGGGAAAGAAGCAATTGGGGTTGTTGGTTCTCGTAAGCTTTACGGAACGCCAGCAAACTTTATGAAGAAAATGATTGACAACCGTTACCTATTCTTACTTGGTGGCCCAGGACTTGCATTAAAGCGTGGTAAAAGTCCACTATAAGAAACAAATGTTTGTTAAAAGAAATATAAAACGGTAGAGGGCATTTGTTCTCTACCGTTTTATATTTATGTTCTAGCTAATTTATAAAATTGCCAAAGAGATGTCGCTTGACAAACAAAATAGGGGTAATTAAAGTTGACGCTCTTAATGGACTTAAGTAAACTAACTATGATACGGAGGTGCAGAAGTGAATATACCACAATTGGTTATTTCGATGATCTTGTTTCTTGTTCTCTTTTTTGGAATTGGATTTTTATTAAATATGGTGCTACGTTCGACTTGGGTAATGGCCGTCGTTTATCCAATTATTGTTATACTTATCATTGATAATGTTTCATTTTTTGATTATTTCACATCGCCTGGAATTGCTTTTCCAGCATTAGGAGAACAGTTTTTAGCGTTGAAAATGGTTGATGTATTAGTTTTGTCATCTGGATTTGTTGGTGCCATACTGTCAGGGATTGTTATCAAGATGCTTAGAGTTAGAGGGTATCAAATGTTTTAATATAAGTACGATAAATATTAATGAGAGCACTGCGGATTCCGTAGTGTTTTTTTGATACCACTGAAAAGCGGTTTACTCGAGAACGCACTATCACACCAAACGGATAAACTGTGCATCAAGAAAAAATTGCGCAGTAAGAAAAAAAATAATAGGCCCTCCGGCGGTCGCTCCCAAAACCATACTCCGCGTCCTGCAGGAACCTGGCGAGCCTCCTCGGCAAGCCTTGCGGGGTCTCGCTCCACGGTTTATTCCTGCGGGAGTCTCCGTATGGTTTTGTCCGCTAAGTGTAGTGGAGAGGCTTGATGATATGGATCTTTCCAACTCAGCTATTTCTAACGCAGAAGGACCTACTTCTTCCCTTTGTTGGTTATGGAACTAAAGAGGTCGTTGCCAGCTATTTTTTTCCTAAGTCTGCCGTCATGAAAAGACAGGATTCCAATCGAAACAAGCTCGATCATCTAGCTAACGTACAGAGCATCAACACTGATTTGTTTACAACTGGAACGGAATGAGTCATGAAAGGAGAAAAATCATTCTCAAGCTAATGTACGTTGAAGTCATGACTGTTTTTTTGTTCTAATGAGAAAACTGAACTTAGATTCGATTCCATGATCTAGCGGACAAACAGACACGGAGACTCCCGCAGGAATAAACCGTCCAATGAGACCCCGCAAGCGTGAAACGCTGAGGAGGCTCATGAGGTTCCTGCAGGACGCGGAGTGTCTGTTTGGGAGCGACCGCCGGAGGGCATGAAACAAGTAGAGCATAAATCACTCCCATGTCTGGTGTCTGTTTGGGAGCGACCGCCGAAGCGCTTCATTTTAGTGAACAATTTCCTTCAACAGCCTACGAAGAGATGTGTTCAGACTGTCAACGATTGAACCGTTCATGTAAAGTCAATTTGAGTATGGTATCGCCCTAAAGTCAATCCCTATCAACGGTTAAGGGTCAATCATACTCTGCGTAAGTTGAGTATATTATTTAAATAATCAAAAAACTCCTCTTTTTTTGAATAGATTCCGATGTTTTTGGGGATGATTACTGAATGAGAGGAGTGAGCATAGTGAATAAGCTCAAAACAACAATTAGGCGAATTTTTATGGTATGCCTACTTTTAGCAGCATTATTATCAACCTTTTATACATTTTCCGGAGTGAGTGCCCAAGAAGTAGATAGGTGGGCTGCTGAACGGGTACATACTTTCAGTTCAGAAGAGACAAGCGTACTCGGGCAGAACGCTGGAATGAAAATAAGTGACTTACAAGAAAAGTTTCTTCCTTTTCAAGTAAGAGCAGAACAATCTAAATCATTAGAAACGATCGAATCAAAACCTGTTTCGATTGAAGAAGCGATTGATTGGAGTCAATACCCTGTAAATCGTGTTATTGCTACTGGGTATACAGCTGGAGTTGAGTCGACGGGTAAATCACCAGGTCAACCTGGATATGGAATAACATTCTCTGGAATTGAAGTAAGGAGAGATTTGTATTCAACGATTGCGGCTGATCCGTCCGTTTATCCAATTGGAACGATTCTTTTTATACCGGAGTATGGATATGGGGTTGTAGCGGACACAGGTTCAGCGATTAAAGGCAATAAAATTGATTTGTATTACGAAACGGTTTCAGATGTTTATAGTAATTGGGGCAAAAGAGAACTCGATGTCTATGTTGTTAAAGTCGGTGAAGGAAAGATCACAAGTGAAGAATTAGATTTGTTAAATGAAGACGAAGCTGTACAAGTATTCCGTGCCCAAATTGGTAAATAAGAAAGCACCACTATTGCAGGAGCGATAGTGGTGCTTTTTACAATTCAATGAATTAAAAAGTTTAATAATAGGGTTAATGAAATTCCAAGTAAGCCACCAAAAAAGACTTCAATCGGTTGATGACCTAAAAGCTCTTTTAGTTCTTTACGCTTTTCTTCTTCCTCTTTTTGGGGCCAATTTTTCACTTCGCCAACGAGTTTATTAAAGTCGGTCACAAGCTGATTCAACACAGTGGCATGATAACCGGCATGACGTCTTATTCCAGTTGCATCAAACATGACGATAATACCAAATATAGCACATACGGCAAACAACGTTGAATCCAGTCCATATTCTAAAGCGACGGCCGTTGTCACGGCTGTCACAGCCGCAGAGTGCGAACTAGGCATTCCACCAGTGCTTGTGAATAAAGTCCAGTCAAACTTCCTTGTCGGTATGAAGGCTAATGGAATTTTAATAAATTGGGCAAAGAAAATGGCAAATAAGGCTGCCCACAGAGGAAAGTTTTGCAAGATTTCCATATGTTCTGTAATCTTCCTTTCTAAAGTGACTGAACCAATCATTTACTGTCTTAAAAGATGTGTACATTATATCATAGAACTTAACTAGGAAAAGTTAAAATAATCATGAGTTTTTTATGAAAGCGAAGAAAAATTTCGTTTTGTATATTTAAAGATATTGTTCACATACTTTTCCATAAATATAGGGACAGTAAGAGTACATAAGAATTATTTATTATGAGTGGGTTCGTTGTTTCCTCTCTTCTAATATACGGCTTCTTGGTCAAAGATTCACCTTATTTAAGAAGAAATCCTTCTTTCGGAATGCGAAAGATTGTATAATAGTATAATAATAAGTATATTTTGAACTATAGGAGCTGAATGACATGTATCAAGTAAATCGCACATTTAGTAATGAGCAATCTTATGATGCCCTAATCGTCGGAATTCATGAGCAAGAAGACCTTCATTCTATTTTACAAGAAGTGGATCAAAAATTAGAAGGAAAACTAGCGGAACTCCTGAAAGCAAAGCAATTACATACAAAAAAAGGTGAAGTAACGAAAGTTTTTACTTTTGGACAAACAAACGCGACAGCAATCTATACAGTAGGATTAGGTTCTAAAAAGTCAGCTGATTTAGATAGTTTACAAAATACGATTGGAAAAGTAGCACGCCAAGTAACGACTGATAAATTTGCGAATCTTGCTATCGCTGTTGACAGTTTTCAATTAGATGGAGCGTCAACGGAAGATGTGATTCACACGATCACTGAATCAATTGAATTAGCGGCTTATAAAGTGGATACATATAAGGAAAAAAGCAATGAAAAACCGTTTACTATTGAGTCTGTTACATTAATTGGTGGAAAAGCAGATGAAGCTTGGGAAAAAGTAGCTGAAACAGGACGAGTATTTGGAGAAGGAACAAACCTTTCCAGAAAACTTGTTAATCTCCCAGGAAATATGTTAACACCAACTTATTTAGCAGAAGAAGCGAAAAAGGTAGCGGACAAGCACGGTTTTGAATTTGATGTGCTTGAAAGAGAAGATATGGAAAAGCTTGGAATGGGGGCATTATTAGCTGTTGCAGCAGGCTCTGACCAACCACCGAAAATGATTGTTCTTAAATATCAAGCAAAAGAAAAATGGGAAGATGTTGTTGGTTTTGTTGGAAAAGGGTTAACCTTTGATGCAGGTGGGATTTCCCTAAAGCCTGGATTAAACATGCATGAAATGAAGGGTGATATGGGTGGTGCTGCCGCTGTACTTGGAGCAATGGACATTATTGGTCATATTAAACCTGATAAGAACATTTTAGCTGTCATTCCATCAAGTGAAAATTTAATTAATGGTTCAGCGTTAAAACCAGGTGATGTGATTCGGGCGATGAGTGGAAAAACCATCGAAGTTCGTAACACAGATGCAGAAGGTCGTTTGATTTTAGCCGATGGTGTCGCTTATGCTAAACAACTTGGTGCTAACTATTTAGTGGATGTCGCGACCTTAACGGGTGCGGTCCTTGTCGCATTAGGAAATTCGACAACAGGAGTCGTTCATAATAATAAAGAATGGTATGCCGAAGTGGAGGCAGCAAGTGAGCAATCACGCGAACCAGTTTGGGCTTTCCCAACACACAAACCATATCATGATTTATTAAAATCAAGTGATGTGGCTGATTTAAATAACGCACCAGGGCGTTTAGGCGGAAGTATAACGGCGGGTCTCTTTATTGGAGAGTTTGCCGAAGAGACACCATGGGTCCATCTTGACGTTGCTGGTACAGCATGGACAAGTAAAACAACACCAATAGGCCAACCAGGCGGAACAGGTGTCATGGCCAGAACGTTAGCTTATTTAGCAGCAAAATAATCGAAAAATCTCTTTTATAAAATCCGTGCTGTTTGGACTTTTAAAGCATAGCATGACGAACTCGTATCACTTATTTTTAAGTGGTACGGGTTTTTGACTTTTAAGGGTGGGTTAGTGTAATTGAAAGTACCAAATTTAATGGGATTACAGATTGGGAGGATTTTGTATTTTGTTGTCGGGATAGTGTCGATCTAGGTGTGTAAATTAAGTGAATAAACACCTCAAACTAAAAAATATCATTTGTTAAGTTTCCAGTTATGAAAGTAAACGACACCTGCTACCGCAAGTGCATTATTAAAAATTACAAAATTTAACTATATATGAATAATTAGGACTTTTTCGAAAGTTAATTTTAGGGAATTATCTGACAATAAGGAGCATAACAGATCATCTAGGCGTTGTTAGTAGCATTATGTTAGGAGAGTCATTTCAGAAAAGCTCATCCATTATTATACCATTTATTGCTATAATACCGAATTATATAGGATTTGAGTGCAACCTTACTTTCGATTATGATCTATTATGTGAAGTATTTTAAAAAAATCTATGAAACTTTTAGTCTTTTTTGACTAGTTTTAAGCTTTAAAACATATTCTCTGATGGTAACCAATAAGATAGAGAAATATTTAGTAGTATAAAGAAGGAGTAAGGTTTAAATTCGCAATCGTATCGAATGACAAGTAACATTTATATAAAGGAAACCACTTTAAGTATTGTATAGATTGTATTTGAATGGGAACTTAAACTTACATTTCTAACTTACCTCCTTATCAACATATAAACCAATAAATACATAGTGAAAAGAAGAACTAATCTAGGTAATAGTTTGTTTATTAGTTATATAGTTAATATCCGTTTTTTTACTTAAATGGGTGTTTCTTATAAAAGGATAGATAGAAAATGAGGAGGTTCAATTAATGAAAAAAATGACAGTAGGAATCTTGTTAGCTGGTATGCTTGTTTTATTAGCAGCATGTGGTAGTTCTGAGACAGGTGGATCAGGTGACACGATTAAGGTAGGGGTAGCAAATGAGGAGCCGTATGGTTACATCGATTTAGCGACTGACAATGTTACAGGAGCTAATGCTGAGATTGCACGTGCTGTATTTCAAAGTATGGGTTATGAAGATGTAGATGGAGAAATTACAGATTGGAATTCATTACTACCTGGTTTAAATGCTGGTAACTATGATGTTGTGACAGCTGGTATGGATATTAGACCTGAGCGTTGTGAACAAGCTGAATTTGCAAACGTAGAATTAGTATATGGAGAAGGTATGGCTGTAGCTGCTGGAAACCCACATAACTTAAACAGCTATGAAGATTTAGCTGCTGCCCAAGACTTAACAGTTTCCATTATGGCTGCAGCGAATCAGATTGAAATGCTGAAAGAGTTAGGGATGGATGAGAGTCGAATTATTACAGCAGATTCCATCGCTGATAATATTGCTGCATTAGAGTCTGGCGATGTAGATGCAACGGTGATGACGGAAGCGACATTGACGGCTGCGTTGGAATCTGCCAACCTTGATGCGATTGAAAGAGCTGAGCCTTTTACACAGCCAGAAATTGATGGTGAGCCACAAGTTGCTTATGGTGCTGCCGTTTTTGCTGATACAGATGAAGGCCGTGAACTTCGTGATGAGTATAACGAGCATTTACAACAATTAATTGACTCAGGTGAATTATTAGATATCATTTCAGAATTTGGGTTTGGTGAAGACAATGTTCCTACAGGTGATGTAACGACAGACGATCGCTGTAACGCTTAATTCAAAACTGAAATAAAGAGAGCAAGCATGGTGTGTTGTTACAAATGTGGCTTCCTCCATGCTTTTTCTATATTCAATCTAGCTACGCCTGTTAGAAGCTCGAGAAAAATCGGTTCGTCTGAGTGAAGACAAAAAGCGTCTTCAAAAGCCGTCCCTGCCCACAGGATGTGGGTACAAGGCGTTGCGACAGGACGTCGCGAACTTAGCGTTGATCCTTGATTTTCTCACTTCTGAGCAAACGGACTGCGCTTTATAAATAAGGAGTGAAATGATGTTTTCAAACGCATCTTATTTTATACCCATACTATTAAGAGGGCTAGAAGTAACGGTACAAGTGTTTTTGCTAGGAGCTGTAATTGCTTATTTTATTGCGTTTGTAGCAGGGCTTGGACGTACATCACAGTTAGGGCTCGTTCGATTTTTTGCAACGACCTTTGTTGAATTGTTTCGGGGAACTTCCTTGCTTGTTCAAATGTTCTTTTTTGTGTATGCTTTGCCACTCATTATTCCAGGTTTATCGATGTCAGCCTTTATAGCTGGTGCACTTGCCTTAGGATTAAATTATGGGGCCTATGCTTCAGAAGTTGTTCGTGGTGCCGTTTTATCGATTTCACACAGTCAAACAGAGGCGGCCATTTCGTTAAATATGAGCAAATGGCAACGGATGAGGTTCGTTATTATGCCACAAGCAGTTCGATTAATGCTGCCTGGTTTTGGTAACAACGCGATTGAGCTTTTAAAAGGAACTTCACTCGTCTCGATTATCTCATTATCTGATATGACGTTCCGAGCGACGCTACTTAGAAATAGCAATACCTCACTTGCTGCACAAGTAGAGATATTTACGTATTTACTCATTCTTTATTTCTTGTTAGCTCTTCCACTTATCTTCTTAGCAAGATGGTTGGAAAAACGTGCATCTAAAGGGGTGAGTACAACATGAATACAAATGCATGGGATTGGGGATTCGCATTTGAAGTATTCCCTCATATAGTCAAAGCGATTGGAATGACAATTAGCGTAACGTTTATCGCCTTTTTTATTGCATTAACAGCTGGTCTTGTCCTAACTTTAATCAGGCGTTCAAAAATTAAAGTCGTTTCCTTAATTACGGCTGGAATCATTGAATTTATTCGGGCAACACCACCACTTGTCCAATTGTTCTTTGTATATTATGCTACTGACTTAAGTGGTTTTCAGACAGGTGCGATTGTTCTTGGATTACATTATAGTACGTATATTTCTGAAATCTATCGTTCGGGTATTAATGCAGTCCCGCAAAGTCAATGGGAAGCAAGTAAGGCTCTTAATTTTACAAGGGCTCAAACATGGAGAAAAGTCATCCTACCACAAGCGATTCCACCGGTCATTCCGATGTTAGGAAACTACTTAATTGTCCTATTTAAAGAAACTCCATTGTTATCAGCAATCTTTGTTGTAGAGATGCTACAGGTTGCCCAATCGATTGGAGGTCAAACATTCCGTTATGTTGAACCGATTACGATTGTTGGATTCTTATTCTTAGTCTTAAGCTATCCTTCTGCCCTCTTTATTCGTTATTTAGAGAAAAAGTTTGGCAAAGTCGATAAAAAAGATCCTATTCAACAAAGAGGAGTGAAAGCATGAGTGAACAAACGATAAATCAAGAAAAGAAAAAGCAAGAACAATTAATTGAGAATCCGATCGTCCGTTATAAAGATGTTAGTAAATCCTTTGGTGAAACGACTGTTTTGAACCATTTAGATTTAGATATTGCCAAAGGGGAAAAAATTGCCTTAATTGGCCCATCTGGTTCAGGTAAAACAACGATTATTCGGATGTTAATGACATTGGAGGAGCCTTCATCTGGAACGATTGAGGTTGATGGTGAAATGCTTTGGCATAAGGAAGTAAATGGGAAGCTTGTTCCTGCCGATGAAAAGCATTTACGCAAAGTGAGAGGAAATATCGGAATGGTCTTCCAACAATATAACCTATTTCCGCATATGACGATTTTAAAAAATTGTACCGTTGCCCCGATAAATGTCCTTGGTATAAGTAAGGATGAGGCGGTCGCCCGTGCAAAAGAAATGCTTGAAAAGGTTGGACTAGGTGATAAAGTCGATGCTTATCCGTCTCAGCTTTCAGGTGGTCAGCAGCAACGTGTCGCCATAGCACGTTCCTTAGTCATGAAACCTAAAGTTATGTTATTTGACGAAGTAACTGCGGCCCTTGACCCTGAGTTAGTTGGAGAGGTACTTGAAGTAATTAAAGATATCGCAGCCGATGGAGAAACAACGATGATTTTAATTACACATGAAATTGATTTTGCGAGAGATATTGCAGACCGAGTCTTTTTCCTTGATTCTGGTAAAATTGCTGAGTACGGAAAACCGGAAGATGTCCTTGTTAATCCAGAAAGTGAGCGATTGCAATCTTTCCTAAGTCGTTTTCATTCGTAATGTGGAAAATCGTCCTATAAACGGGCGATTTTTTTCAGATTATAATTGTATTTTTATTTATATTGAAGTATTATTATTCATTATTATAAACAAAAAGTGGGAGATGAGGATATGAATGATCTATTATCCGTTGAGTATTTAGAGCAGTTAACGAGAGACGCTATACCAGCCTTATCGACAGAAGTGTATCAAAGTTGGTTGCTTCGTTATGCAAATGGTTATACCCAAAGAGCAAATTCGGTTCATCAAATAACCGATTTAGAGATAGAAAATATCAATGAACAAATTGGTTATATAGAGGACTATTATCATTCCAAAGGTTTAGACGCTTCCTTTAAAATAGTTGAAGGAAAAAAGTCAGCCAGTTTAGTGCAATGTTTAAATAAAAAAGGATATCAAAAGGTTAATCGCTCAAGTGTGCTAGTAGCAGATTTATCGTTTAATGGAGAATTTTCTGTTCGAAATTCAAACGTTAAGGTCGTTCAGGTAGATGTTGATAATTGGCTAAAGGGTTTTCAAATGTTAAATGGGGCGGAGCATAAAGAAATGAGGACTTTAAAAAAGATGTTATCGCTAAGTAAGCAAGAAACCCTCTATCTTCAAATTCTCAATGAAAATGAATTAGTTGCGACAGGTTTTGCGAGTAAGGGAGACGAGTTTATCGGGTTATATAATATCGTGACGAAAAAAGAAGCTAGAAACCAAGGGTGGGGGACGTTACTGTTACATGCCTTTTTTAAATGGGGTATTCAGGTAGGAGGTAGGAAAGTATATTTACAGGTCCTTCAAGACAATCAAGCAGCACAGCATCTTTATGAAAAATTTGGTTTCAATGTTATTTATGATTACTATTTTTGCACTAGAAAAAGAGTAAATGAAATAGGTTAATCTTTATATCCTTTATTACGTTATCCCTTTATCAGGAGAAAGAAAAATGTTGACACTATGATAAGAGCGATGTTACTGTAGCATAGTATTTTATTTTAGTGATTTAGCAAGATAAAGGATTGGGGATGTAGAAAATGAATGCCGTTTTAATTGCTGTAATCGTTATGCTCGTCTTAAGTTTATTACGTGTCCATGTTGTTTTGGCACTTTTAATAGGTTCTATTGTTGGAGGGATAACAGCCGGTTTAAGTTTACAAGAGACGATGCAAGTTTTCTCTGAAGGACTAGGTGGAGGAGCATCGATTGCGTTAAGTTATGCGATTTTAGGTGCTTTTGCGGTTGCGATTTCACAAACGAGTTTACCAGATGCGTTGGTTAACTGGGTAATTAAATTAGTTGGAAGAAAGTCTGATTCAACGAGAAAAAATTTATCAAAAGCTCTGATTTTTTTCTTTTTATTAATGATTGCTTGTTTCTCACAAAATATCATTCCGATTCATATTGCATTTATCCCGATTTTAATACCACCAATTATTAAAATTCTTAACCAATTAAAAATAGACCGTCGAGCGATCGCTGCGATTTTAACATTCGGTTTAATAGCTCCATATATTTTATTACCCTATGGTTTTGGGTACGTGTTCCAAGGAATTATTGTAGAGAATATAGTGCAAAATGGTCTGGACGTTACGATGTCACAAGTGACCCCAGCGATGATAATTCCGGTTGCGGGGATGTTTTTAGGGCTGCTTGTCGCAGTATTTATAAGCTATCGAAAGCCACGTATTTATGAACAAAGGGATATTGTAAGAGATACCCCCTCGCCAGAAGAAGAAAAAAGTGCAGCAAGTGCCAACTGGTCGATAATTGCCGCTCTTATTGCGATCGTGGTAACACTTGTCGTCCAAACAAAATCTGAATCTATGATTATAGCTGGTTTAGCTGGAATTATCGTTTTATATGTAACACGAGCGTTAAAATGGAACGGCTCAGACAAAGTCTTAACGGATGGTATGAAAATGATGGCTTTTATCAGCTTTGTTATGATTAGTGCCGCTGGTTTTTCTGAAGTGATTCGTGCAACTGGTCATGTGGAGCTTTTAGTGGAACAAGTTTTGAATATTGTGGGAGAAAGCCAAGGAGTGACGGCTCTACTCATGTTAGTTGTCGGTTTAATTTTAACGTTAGGGATTGGCTCTGCCTTTTCGACCGTTCCGATTTTAGCGACGATTTTTGTACCGCTAGGAATGGCTGTTGGTTTTAGCCCAATGGCAATCATTACGTTAATTGGAACTGCAGGAGCACTTGGAGATGCTGGAGCCCCTGCTTCAGATAGTACGCTAGGACCTACCGCTGGATTAAATGCGGATGGTCAACACAATCATATTTGGGATACATGTGTCCCGACATTCCTCCACTATAATATTCCATTAATTATATTTGGCTGGATTGCCGCGATGATGTTCTAATAATGAGAATAAAAGATGAGGAGCTGTCCCAACGTAAGGGTTCAGCTTCTTTATATTTAATGAAGTCGAAATGATCGGGGAGGTCGTGAAAAAAGAGCAAAGAAAAGCCGCCCCAACCATATTTGGTGGAAACGGCGTTTATGCAGCTACAAATAGCCTAAGTATAAAATGAAGAAAATTAAGCGGTCATTTTATTTTTTAATGGTTTTTGGCCTAACTTTACAGAGTGATAAATTCGTTGGGCGATTAGAGCGGCAAAGAATGTTAAGATAATGTCTTTAATCGCTGGTGCGAGCATCCATAACCAAGCGACAGAATAACTAATAGCATCAATATCAGCAATAAACTGGTAGGCAAAATACATATAATTTGTACCAATAACATAAGTAATAATGAGTCCAATAAAACAAGCGATTATAAATGTACTAAGAGTTTTGTTTTTACTTTTTTCAATCCATTTACCTGTACAATAAGCAACGAGTAAAAACGATAAAAGGAAACCGAAAGTTGGGCGTAAAAGGATGGCTAATCCACCGTGAAACTGGGCAAAGACAGGAAAGCCGACAAGTCCGACGATTAGATAGACGAGAATGGCATATGTCCCACGTTTACTTCCTAATAAAGCGCCAGCTAAAATCGCAAAAAAAGTTTGCAATGTAATCGGAACTCCGCCAATGACGATCATGGCCGTTAAATTGGCTCCAATAGCCATTAAGGCTGCAAACATTGGAATTAATACTAGGTCAATGGTTTTAAAAGAAGAAGCTTTTGTCATCTTGAATGTTCACCCTTTGTATTTAATTGTTAACAAAAGAATAAAAGATTTTATTTTTAATGTCAACTTAATAATTATAGAAGTTTACAATGGGGGTAGAACCAATTCTCTAATTATACTTGTACCTTTAATCAAAAAACGAACCCAAAATATGGGCCCGTCACTTTGTATAAACCTATTATTTTACTGCTTCTTTTAATTGTTTTCCTGCTTTAAATGCTGGAGTTTTTGTTGCGGCAATATCAATTTCTTCACCAGTTTGTGGGTTACGGCCTTTTCTGGCTGCACGTTCACGGACTTCGAAGTTACCAAATCCAATCAATTGAACAGTGTCTCCTTTTGACATTGATTCAGTAATAAGTTCAAAAACAGTATTGACTGCTAAGCTAGCATCCTTTTTTGATAATTGAGTACGTTCCGCTAAAGCTTGAGTTAATTCGGTTTTATTCATTTTGTCATCTCCTCAAAATAAGACTAATTCATAATTCATACTGGTACCATCATGTCCATTTTGCAGAGGAATATACATTATTTATTCATTTCTTTTAAAATCTGATATCGGCATCGTTGTCGTTTTCTCTCTACTTTCATAAAGAGCGGCATTAATTTCACCACCGATGACTAAAATAATCCCCGTTAAGAAGAACCAAAGCATTAAAATAATGACGCCCCCAAGGCTTCCATATGTCGCTGAATAGTTTGCAAAATGGCTTAAATAAAACGAAAAACCAAACGAAATCGCTTGCCATCCTAAGGTTGCAAAAAGGGCACCCCATATAACGTTTCGAATTTTCACTTTAATATTAGGAGCAATCCAATAAAAAATAATTAACATTAAGACCATTAAAATAATCGCAATGACATATCGAAGAATGTTCAAAAGAACGGTTGTTTGCTCAGGTAAGAAAAAGATTTGCTCAAGTAAATTGATAATCGTCGCTCCAAACACTGGGAGCAATAACGTAATAATAATCATAAATAAAATACCAAAGGTCATAAGCATGGACAATAATCGTTGGCGGAGGAAATTCCGTGTTTCTTCGATGTTATAAGAGCGGTTAATAGCTCTAACAAAGGCATTAATGCCATTAGAGGCTGACCATAAAGTAACAATGACGCCAATCGATAATAAGCCTCCTCGTGGTTCACCAATCGTATCAAGAACAATAGTTGTAATGATTTCTGCTAAGGCATGAGGAATAAAATCATTAATAATGGCTTCAATTTGAGTAATATCTAAATTAAAATACGGAATAAGGGCAATTAAAAAGATTAATAATGGAAAAATGGAGAGCATAAAATAATACGCTAAAGTTGCGGCCCAGTCTAAAATCGGGTCTTTTTTGAGATGATGAATTAAGTAACGCCAAAATTGTCTGTCCATATTCTACTCCTTCTCTAAGAGTCCACTATTCAAAGAACGATACAAATTTATCATTCCCGAAAACAAGCTAAGACTAAACGAAAGTCCTAAAAATATGTTAACATATGACTTAGTAAATAGAATAATTATAATTGGAGGAATTATGCAAGATCATTATAGGGCACATGAGCCAAAATTTTTATGGATACTGTTATTTATCGTCACCTTACCTTATGCCAATTTATTAGAGTCTAACTTTCAATATATCGCTTTTGCTTTACTTTTTGTTTATGCAGCTGCGATGATGATTCAATATGAACTTTTTTTTGAAGAAGAAGAGATTAGAATGGAATTCAAATTACTGAAGTATCGTCTGTTTGAAAAGAAAGCCCATGCCAAAGAGATTGACCTGATTCAGTTTATCGATTTAGGGCGACGCAATGTGATCTTTGTTAAGAAAAAAGATGGCAAGCAGATGAGATTGCACCGTTTTAAACCTGAGAACTTTGTAGGTCGCACACGGATGTTTGCAGAAGCAAATGAGTTAAAAAAGGAAGAAATATCGACAAAGAAATAGCATGGAAATGTATGGGGATTTGAACGTTGCTTCAGCAGCTACACTAGGCTTGCCAATTGAAGAGTTTTCTATATATACTAGACAGAAGATAAAAAATTCTGAATATATAGGGAGTGGAAGCATGCCAACAGTTGAAAGTTTTGAATTGGATCATACCATTGTAAAAGCACCATTTGTTCGTCCTTGTGGAACGATAAAAATTGGGACAGATGGTGAAGTTAATAAGTTTGATATTCGTTTTTTTCAACCGAATAAACAAGCAATGAAACCAGATGTTATTCATACGATGGAGCATTTACTCGCATTAAATATCCGGAGATTTGCCGAAGAGTATGCTCATTTTGATGTGATTGATTTATCACCAATGGGCTGTCAAACGGGGTTTTATTTAATTATGAGTGGGACGCCATCAGTGGAAGAGATTATTGATGTGCTCGAGAAAACGATGAATTATTCCCTTGATATTGAAGAAGTGCCAGCTGCGACAGAAAAACAATGTGGTCAAGCTAAACTTCATGATTTAGAAGGAGCCAAAAAGTTAATGAATTATTGGCTCGGGCACGATAAAGATTCACTGAAGCAAATATTTGCTTAAACTATAAAACCTAGCAAGAATGGAGACATTCGTGTTAGGTTTTTTACGTTTAATCGAATTAAAAGTGTTTTAATGGAAATGAAAAATCAGTGGAGGGACGAACATCTGCTTTATTTACTTGTCGCATTGTCTTGATAGCTAAGTCATTTTCTTTTTTGTGGGCAGAGGCAATACAATCAGAAGGAATATATAACTTGTAGTGATACATATAAGCATCATTTGCTGTAAATTGGACACACATATTTCCGGCAACTCCCGTCAAAATAAGGGTATCGACACCAAGATGTTCTAACAAAATATTTAATGGAGTACCAAAAAAACCAGAGAATTGCGGCTTAAGGACAAAATAATCATCTTCATCCGGTTGGAGCAGTTCGGCTAAAGCTTTTCCTCGAGAATCACCATCGATACAATGTCGAACTAAATGTCTAAAATCAGATTGCCACTGACCATAGTTGTCATTTATATAAATAATAGGAAATCCTTCTGCCTTTACTTTTTCTTTCATTTTTTTGATTGCGTGAGCAGCAGGGAGAGCATACTTTAATAATTGATCCCCATCTTCAAATTCTAAATCATTAATCATATCTATTATTAATAATGCTAGCTTATGGTCTTTATTTGTTGTGTTTGTAACGATAATGAATCACACTCCTAGTAGTCGGATTTTTGCTTAAGCGACAATACTTTTTTCAGATAGGTATACAAATTATATCCATTAAATCTTAATATAAAACATGAGAAAAAGTCGAGGGAAGATTCAAAAAAGAAGATTAATTCAATGCGTTGATTATGGTATGATAGAAAAAATAAAGGAATCCATATCGTTTGTTATGGAAGGAGATTAGAGAAAAATGAAAGAGAAAGAATTGGAAGTACTTCGAATTGTGGAAGAAAATGCACGTGTAGACTTTAATGCTTTAGCGAAGATGGTTGACCTAAAAGAAGATGAAGTGAAGAGTATCTTAAAAAAATTAGAACAAAATAAAGTGATTTTAAATTACTCTGCTGTGATTGATTGGAGCAAGGTGGATATTTCTGAACCAGTTACAGCAATGATAGATGTGAAAGTCGCTCCAAAACGAGGCGTCGGTTTTGATGAAGTGGCCGAGCGAATTTATCGATTTCCAGAAGTGAAAGCTCTTTATTTAATGTCAGGAGCTTATGATTTACAAGTTGTCATTGAAGGAAAAACAATGCATGAAATCGCTCGTTTTGTTTCAGAAAAACTATCATCGATTGATTCTGTTTTATCAACAACAACTCACTTTCAATTAAAAAAATATAAACATGATGGAGTTGTGTTTGAAGAAGGGGAAGAAGATAGAAGAATTGTGGTGACCCCATGACACAGACACATATCAAAAAACGTTTATCATCTCGTGTAGAAAGCATTCAGCCGTCAGGGATTCGTCGTTTTTTTGATTTGGCTTCCAAAATGGATAACCTGATTTCCTTAGGTGTGGGTGAACCCGATTTTGTCACGCCATGGAATGTCCGAGAAGCGAGTATTTCTTCAATGGAACGGGGATTCACAGCATACTCAGCAAATGCCGGGATTATGGAATTAAGGGAAGCCATTGCTGGGTATATGTTCAATCGTTTTGATGTTGATTACGATCCAGAATCAGAAGTTCTCGTAACCGTTGGTGCTAGTGAAGCCATCGACATTGGCTGCCGTGCGATTTTAGATGAGGGCGACGAAGTAATTGTGGTCGAGCCGAGCTTTGTATCTTATGCTCCGCTCATTTCAATGGCTGGTGGTGTTCCTGTCCCAGTTGGAACAAAAATTGATGATGATTTTAAAGTATCCGCTGAGCAAATCAAGCAGGTCCTCACAAATAAAACGAAAGCACTGATGATTTGTTTTCCAAATAACCCAACTGGTGCGGTGATGGGTAAAGAGGATTTACAAGAAATTGCGGATCTTGTTATTGAACATGATCTACTTGTCTTTTCCGATGAAATTTATGCCGAGCTTAGTTATGACGAAGAACATGTTAGCTTTGCCGCATTAGAAGACATGAAAGAGCGTACGATTTTAATTTCAGGCTTTTCAAAAGCTTTTGCGATGACTGGTTGGCGACTCGGATTTGTTATGGCTCCGCCCGATTTATTAGCAGCGATGCTGAAAATTCATCAATACAGCTTAATGTGTGCCCCAACAATGGCTCAGTATGGAGCATTAGAAGCTTTAAAGAGTGGCATGGATGATGTGGAACGGATGAAACAATCTTACAAACAACGTCGGAATTTTTTCGTGAAGTCCTGTGCGGAAATTGGTTTAACTTGCCACACACCGGGGGGAGCTTTTTATGCCTTCCCATCGATTAAATCAACGGGCCTAACGTCTGAACAGTTTGCCGAAAAGCTGCTATATGAAGAGCGAGTGGCCGTTGTTCCTGGTAATGTATTCGGTGCTGGTGGAGAAGGGCATATCCGTTGTTCTTATGCGACATCGATGGACAATTTAGAAGAGTCAATCAAACGAATTGGCCGATTTATTCAAAGTGTAGGAAATTAATCGTTGATACGAACTGTCACAAAGGTTAAATAACTTTTGTGACAGTTTTTTGCTGTGCAGGTGGGGAGGATTGCTGATGTTGGCTGTGGATAGGTAATGAAAAAGTGGAGTTGGTCGAATTGCGGGCTGCTATCCGTAATCCACAAAAAAAGAAGCTTCCCAAAATAACTGGAAAGCTTCTTAAAATAGGGGGAATACGTTTCTTAATATTAAGTATGAACAGTTTTCAGAAAATTAATCAAAATAATCGAAAAAAAGTTATATTTGTTTTCATCATGGAAAAAAGGTAAGCTTTGGGGTAGATATATACTAACGAGAGTAAAAGGATGTGACCTTATGTATTTAGAAAAAATTCGTCAGGAAAATCCACTCATTCACAGTATGACAAATGTTGTGGTTACGAATTTTACAGCGAATGGGTTGCTCGCACTCGGTGCCTCACCTGTGATGGCATATGCCAAAGAAGAAGTTGCGGATATGGCGAAGATAGCTGGAGCCCTACTTTTAAATATCGGAACATTATCAGATGAACAAGTCGAGGCGATGATTATAGCTGGTAAATCAGCTAACGAAGCGGGAGTCCCAGTTGTATTAGACCCTGTTGGAGCAGGTGCAACGGCTTTAAGAACAGAGTCAGCTAAGCGAATATTAGAAGAAGTGAACGTCACTGTCCTACGTGGGAATGCTGGTGAGATTTCTTCGTTAGTTGGTATTGAAGGGCAAGTCAAAGGGGTCGATGGTGCTGTAGAAGGGGAGTATACTGAAATAGCAAGTGAAGCGGCTCGGTTATTTAAGTGCTTCACGGTTGTGACGGGTCAAGTAGACATCGTCAGTGATGGACATGAAAATTATTCGGTTGCCAATGGTCATCCTTGGTTAACGAAAGTCGTAGGTACAGGTTGCCTATTAGGTGCGGTTTTAGCCTCCTTTTTAGCGGTTGCAAAGGGGGAAGAAGTCAATGCTTTACAAGCAGGGTTAGCTTATTATGGAATTGCTGCGGAAAAAGCATTTGAACAGACGAAAGAGCAGGGAATTGGTTCTTTTCAAATAGAATTTTTGAATCAGCTCCAAAGTGTAACCGATCAAGATGTTGATCAATTAAAAAAGTGAATGATATAGAGGGAATGAATAAAAATGAAACAGTTATTTAATGAAGCACCATTACCAGAAAGTGTGATCGAGGCATTGACTAAATTAGGAGTCAATGAGCCAACAGATATTCAAGCGAAAATGATTCCTGAGGCGTTATCGGGACAAGATATTGTGGCACGTTCTCAAACGGGAACAGGGAAGACGTTAGCATTCCTTTTACCTTTACTTTCTAAAATTAGTAAAGATAAAAAAGGATTACAAGCATTGATTGTTGCACCAACTCAGGAATTGGCTATGCAAATCGTTGAAGTCACGAGAATTTTGACTCCTGGGACAGGTTTAAAGGTTGGGGCTTTTATTGGAGGAGCGAATATTAATCGCCAACTAGATAAACTAAAAAAAGAGAAGCCTCAAATTGCAATTGGGACACCAGGTAGACTTCTTGAGTTAATTGAAAGAAAAAAATTAAAAGTGCATGAAGTTGAAATCGTGGCGATTGATGAAGCCGATTGAATGATTGCGGAACAATCAGCTTGGGAAGATTTCACAAAGATTGCTCAAAGAGTCGGTCGTGACAGCCAATATCTTTTTGTTTCGGCTACGATTCCGGAACAATTTAGTCATATGGTCTCAGATTTTGCGCCATTTATTGTGCAACTGGAAGCAGACGGTGACCTATTAGTTGAAGGAATTCACCATTATGTTGTCAAAATCGATGAAAGAGACCGAGTCGATACGACACGTAAACTCATTCATGCTGAGAAAATTCAAAAAGGAATCGTTTTTGTGAATCAACTTGAACGACTGAATGAAACAACAGAAAAGCTTGACTATCGTGGTATTAAGGTTGCAGCTTTATCTTCTGAGCAATCGAAACACGAAAGAGAGCGAGCGTTAAAGCAATTTAAAGAGGGCGAAATTCACATTCTAGTGGCGACAGATGTTGCTTCTAGAGGATTAGACGTAGACGATGTTACTCATATTATTCAATTAGACCCAGCTGCTGATCCAGATAGTTACTTACACCGTGCGGGTCGAACGGGGAGAATGGGTAAAGAAGGAAAAGTGCTCACATTAATGAGCCATAAAGACGAATATAAAATTGCCAAATACATGCGTGAATTAGGGATAGAAATAAAGGAAGTAAAGTTAGGAAAAGGGAAATTAGAGATTGTCGAATAGCAGATGAATAATTGAGCCGTTTCTTGAGGAAGATGGAACCTTCCGATAGAAGCGGTTTTTGTGAGAGGAGCCAAACTTTAAAAGTAGGTAACTCAACTTTCGCAGAGTAGGATTGACTTTTAACCGTTGATAGAGATTGACTTTAGGGCGATACCATACTCCAATTGACTTTACATGAACGGTTCAATCGTTGACAGTCTGAACACATCTCTTCGTAGGCTCTTGAAGGAATCTGTTCACTAAAATTAGGCCCTCCGGCGGTCGCTCCCAAACAGACACTCCGCGTCCTTGCCGAGAACCTCATGAGCCTCCTCAGCGTTTCACGCTTGCGGGGTCTCATTGGACGGTTTATTCCTGCGGGAGTCTCCGTGTCTGTTTGTCCGCTAGATCATGGAATTGAATCTAGGTTCGGTTTTCTCCTTGAATAAAAAAACAGTCATGACTTCAAAGGACATTATTAGCTTGAGAATGATTTTTCTCCTTCCATGACTAATTCCGTTCCAGTTGTAAACAAATCAGTGTGGATGCTCTGTACGTTAGCTAGATGATCGAGCTGGTTTCGATTTGAATCCTGTCTTTTCATGACGGCAGACTTAGGAAAAAAATAGTTGGCAACTCCCTATTTAGTTCCATAACTAACAAAGTGAAGAAGAAGGTTCTTCTGCGTTAGAAATAGCTGATTGAGAATGGCCATATCATCAAGCATCTCCCCTACACTTAGCGGACAAAACCATACGGAGACTCCCGCAGGAATAAACCGTGGAGCGAGACCCCACAGGTGTACCGAGGAGGCTCGCCAGGTTCTCGGCAAGGACGCGGAGTATGGTTTTGGTAGCGACCGCCGGAGGGCATATTTTTTTACTGCACAGTTTATCCGTTTGGTGTGATAGTGCGTTCTCGCTTTTTAAACGTGTCAAGGGCATTTGTTTAAGAGCTTCCCTTTCGCTCTGCCAACTAGTTGAACGGATTTTCTCGATGCGAAAGTTGAGTAGGTAACTAAAGTATACGCCATCTGAGGGAGATTTTTTGGTATCTGTGGGCAAATAGTTGAGAGCTAGCCATTTTATAAAACGAATGCCTAAATTTCACCTAACTTTTATTGGTAATAACTTCTTTTTTGAAGAGTAAATCGGCAAAAAACGAGCTCTATCGCATGTTTGAAAGCTTTTTAAGATGTATAAGCTTTATTTTGCTTAAAAGGCAATCCTATGTTAATATTAAAAGGTTAAAAATTATTTAGGAGTTGTATGTAGATGTCAAATTATGAAGTAGGTAGTATCATCGAGGGGAAAGTAACGGGAATTAAACCATTTGGTGCTTTCGTTGCAATTGATGAACAAAAACAAGGTTTAGTGCATATTTCTGAAGTAGCACATGGTTTTGTTAAAGATATTAACGATGTCTTAACAGTAGGAGATGAAGTTAAAGTAAAAATCATGTCAATTGATGAAGGGACTGGAAAGGTTTCTCTTTCAATTCGTGCGACTCAAGAAGCACCTGAGCGTCCAGCTCGTAAGCCACGTCCAGCTAACAATGCTGGTGGGGGAGGAGCTCGTAAACCTCAAGCTCAACAACAAAAAACGCAACAAGGTTTCAACACTCTTGAAGATAAATTAAAAGAGTGGTTAAAGCAATCAAATGAAATCCAAGCTGATTTAAATAAACGTGCAAAAAAATAAATTGTTCGTTAATGAAAAACACTTAAGTGAGAAGCTCATTTAGGTGTTTTTCTTTTTTATAAAAAATAGATGTTTTAATGGTTTTGCCCACTTAAACCTATTTGGTTATTTAGAACGGACCTAGTTTCGCGTTACTCTCCGCTAGCATCACAACCTTACGCGTTCCATGGTTGAATTGGTTAGCATCATGGTGACTTTCCCACAAGCTAAAAGGGCGTCTTTCAACGCCCTTTGCTGCCAAGTTATTCGGTTTTTGGAGCACGTTCCAGCTCTTCGGATGGTTTGAAAAGAAGGGAAATACAATATAATCCGGCTAAACCGACTATAGCGTAAATAATACGTGAAAACATAGCTGCTTGTCCGCCAAAAAGTGCTGCAACGAGATCAAAACGGAAAAAACCGATAAGTCCCCAGTTTATAGCACCGATGATGGCTAAAGTTAAAGCAGTTCGTTGAAATCCACCCATTTAATTCACCTCCATTCTCATGGGTTCAGCATAGCTATTATGAGATTATGCTTCATCATTAGAATGAGGATGGTGCGAGCATAATATACAGGAACATATCCCCTATTATCGTTTAAACCTTTTCCTTTGAGCTTTTTGTATTTGATCATGTAAAATGAGGTTGTGGATATTACGTTAAATATGTAAGAAAAAGCTTTACGCTTCAATATATTTAATTGATAATGGATAAAGTAAAGGACAAGAAGGAGTGACGTTCATTGGACCAATTTGTATTTCATAATCCAACAAAGCTTATTTTTGGTAAAGGACAAACATCGGAACTTGCCAATGAAATGAATGTTCATGGCGATAAAGTTTTACTCGTTTACGGTGGGGGAAGTATTAAACGAAATGGTTTATACGACCAAGTAATTTCTCAATTAGCTGAGGCCAAAAAGCAAGTATTTGAACTTGCTGGTGTTGAACCAAACCCGAGATTAACGACCGTTCAAAAAGGAATCGACATATGTAAAAAAGAAAAAATCGATTTTATACTGGCGGTTGGTGGAGGAAGTGTCATTGATGCGACAAAGGCGATTTCGGCTGGAGCAAAATATGATGGTGACATTTGGGAAGTGATTATGAAAGAAAAAGAAGCTGAAGATGCTCTTCCTTTTGGAACGATTTTAACATTAGCTGCAACAGGCTCTGAAATGAATTCAGGCTCGGTTATTACAAATTGGGAGACTGAGCAAAAAGTGGGGTGGGGAAGTCCATTTGTTTTCCCAACTTTTTCGATATTAGACCCAGTTAACACCGTCTCTGTCCCAGAAGATCAAACGGTTTATGGTATTGTCGATATGATGAGCCATGTGTTAGAAGCTTATTTCCATCATACACCAAATACACCACTACAAGACCGTATTTGTGAATCGATTCTTTTAACGGTGATAGAAGCAGCACCAAAACTACGTGAAAATTTAGAGGATTTAGACCTTCGTGAAACAATCTTATATTGTGGAACGATGGCGTTAAATGGAATTACCCAAATGGGTGCCCGTGGAGATTGGGGATCTCATAATATTGAACATGCGATTTCGGCTGTCTATGACATCCCGCATGCAGGTGGTTTAGCAATTATATTCCCTCATTGGTTAAAAAATAGCATAGATGAAAGATTAGAACGTCATGTTCAGTTAGCTACTCGTGTATTTGGAGTTAATCCTGAAGGAAAAACCGATAAAGAAGTTGCATTTGAAGGAATTGAAAAGTTATCAGCTTTTTGGACAAGCTTAGGTGCCCCGAATCGATTAGCGGATTATGATATAGATGCATCCAATATTGAAAAAATGGCATCCATTGCAGGAGAAAGAGGAGCGTTCGGTAACTTTAAGTCACTAGAAACAAAAGACGTAGAAAAGTTACTCACGTCCGCTCTTTAAAAAAGAAGGGAACCCTTCCTCCTGTTTAAGGAAGTATTATGCGTGTAATACGTCAATGTTGTTGCCTTTATTAGGCACAGCAGCGACGAGTTTTCTATAAATAAAAAAATGTATGGTTAAATGAGGAGGCCTTTTAATGGAGAAAATTCACTTTGATTACTCAAAAGCTTTATCTTTTTTTGGTCAGCACGAAATCGATTATTTACAAAATGCTGTAACAGCCGCACATGACGCTCTACATAATGGAACGGGAGCTGGAAGTGACTATGTTGGTTGGATCGACCTCCCAACAAACTACGATCGAGAAGAATTTGCTCGTATTCAAAAAGCAGCAGACAAAATTAAAAGCGATTCTGATGTTCTTATCGTCATTGGAATTGGTGGCTCCTATTTAGGAGCAAGAGCAGCCATTGAAGCATTAACTCACTCTTTTTATAATATTTTGGATAAAGAGACGCGTAAAACTCCACAAGTATTCTTTGTAGGAAACAACATTAGCTCAACTTATGTGAGAGATTTATTAGCGACGATTGAAGGAAAAGACGTTTCTGTTAATGTCATTTCGAAATCAGGAACAACAACAGAGCCTGCGATTGCGTTCCGTGTTTTCCGTGATTATTTAGAAAAGAAATATGGAAAAGAAGAAGCTCGTCAGCGTATTTACGCAACAACTGACCGTGAAAAAGGTGCTTTAAAAACAGTAGCAGACGAAGAGGGCTATGAATCATTTGTCATTCCAGACGATGTTGGTGGACGTTTCTCTGTTTTAACGGCGGTCGGTTTATTACCAATTGCTGTGGCAGGACTTGATATTGAAGCGATGATGAAAGGTGCGGCGGATGCAAGTGTTGATTTCAGTAATCCAAACTTAGCAGAAAATGAATCTTATCAATATGCAGCCGTTCGTAATCTCCTTTATTCTCGTGGGAAATCAATTGAGTTAATGGTGAACTATGAGCCGTCCCTACATTTTGTTTCTGAATGGTGGAAACAGCTTTATGGTGAAAGTGAAGGAAAGGATCAAAAAGGTCTCTTCCCAGCCTCTGTTGACTTCTCAACCGACTTACATTCCATGGGACAATACATTCAAGATGGACGCCGTCACTTATTTGAAACAGTTTTAAATGTAGAAAACGTTCGTGAACATGTGACGATTGAGGAAGCCGCTAATGATTTAGACGGTTTAAATTATTTAGCCGGTGAAACGATGGACTTTGTGAATAAAAAAGCGTTCCAAGGCACCATGCTTGCCCATACAGATGGCGAAGTGCCAAACTTAATTGTCAACATTCCAGAATTAAATGAGTATCACTTTGGATATTTAGTTTATTTCTTTGAAAAAGCGGTTGGAATTAGTGGCTACTTATTAGGGGTCAATCCATTTGACCAACCAGGAGTAGAAGCCTATAAAAAGAACATGTTTGCTTTACTCGGAAAACCAGGTTTTGAAGCCGAAAAAGCCGAGTTAGAAAAGCGATTAAAATAAGATGGTGGAAGAAGAGAAGTCCTATGTGAATGGGGCTTCTTTATTTTGCTGGGAGATTGTTGGGAAGTTGGAAGGAAGCCACTGAAGAAGTCCTGTTAGTTAAAGTTAGTTTGGATGATTTGAATACTCCGCCAGCTGCATACCCTACGCGTTCCGCTTCTCTCGCAGGAGTCCCGGAGATTCCGCTGGCTCCGTATTGGCTCATGTCGGCTGTACTTGTCTGTTTTCACAAGTTCATGTACATAATCATTCTAATTGGTGGCAAGCTAATTGTATTGAACATGGAAGGAAAGGATGAGTAAATATGCTCGCATTACCGTCTGCAGTTGAAGGAAAACAATTTAAATTAAAACATTTAGAAGATGAGCTTAAACCGTTAGGGTATAGCATTGGTGGGAATTGGGACTATGATCATGGCTTTTTTGATTACAAAATTGATCAACAGGAGCAATATATCTTTTTTCGTTTGCCTTTTAAAGCAATTGATGGGGAACTGGACCAGCGAGGCGTTAGTGTCGAGTTAGGACAGCCATTTTTGCTCGCCCATGAATATCAAAGTGGCATTGATAATGAGGATACACCAGGGAGTGGCGTTTTAGTGAGTTCAATCAATCAATTTTCCTCGCCAACAAACAAAGACGCTGAAATACCATCAAAATTTATGACTGTCGCTCAAAATTTAATTTCAGAATTAGAGCTTACTTTATTAAGATAATGGGAAAAATGACAAGTGAATAATGGTGATTAATTCCGATAATGTGGAGAAAATCTAAAATCCAATCCCAAATAACATGCGATTTCGTACCATCAATAACAAGTAAATTTACAATTCAAAAAGCTTGGGAACATCCCAAGCTTTTTCCTTCAATCTACTGTTCTGTTTAACTAAAGCATCCAGTTAGTTCAATATAATCTCCATTTTTCTACTCTTCGTTGACATCCCAATTGACCTATAAAATTCAATCGCAGATGTATTTTCTTCAGATACGCCCAATTCAATACTATCGATTTTGAGGCTTCTTCCAAAATCAAAAACGTTTTTAGTTAGTTTTTTTCCGATACCTTTCTTTCTATGTGTTTTAGCAACGCATAAACTCTTTATAAATAATACTTTCCTCGCTTTAACAAAAGTATTTTCAGTTACTTCTTCTTCCTTTGTCACTACAACGCCGACGATATCATTGCTTATAGTAGCCACAAAAATATGCTGTTTGTCATCAGCTAATTGGCTTTCAAAAAACTCTTGTTCGACTGGATTGGAATTCTCTTTATACAAATCTGGTCTTATAAAAACGTGGAATTCATGAACCTGCCTAAATAAAGGCAACAGTGCCTCGTAATCGCTTCGCTTAGCGTTTCTAATAAATATATCCATATTTTTTTCTACCCCCGATAGTTGTTTTTGATTGGAATTTACCACTTCTCACTCTTGCCCAAAATGCTTTATGAAATCATTCTGCTTGTTAGTTGAAGAACTGAATTTTTATAATCTCTCACTCTATTTTACAACATAATGCTATAAATTCTTGAATTTACTCGAAATAGACTAAAATTGACAAATCAAATAACAAGTAAAATAGTAACAATTTGATATCTCTAATTTGTTTAACGGTTATGAAGTTACCTTTAAGAATAAAGGAATAGTGTTTTGGAGAGAAAACGGGTATGGTGTTAATGAATTTCAAAGTTTAAATAATCAAGGAATTGAATATCTTTACACATTATTTGGTCACAAGGATTGTTGTAAATGGTATAAAAAGGTATTGTTAAGTGAAGGGAGCTTTTACAATGAAAGAGGAATTTTAGTAACAATGGATGTTTCCTAGCTGAAATTAGATATTTGACAAGCTAACACTTTTAAAGGAGAAACATATGCAAATTACATATAGCGATAATAAGGATGAAATTAATGTCAATGAACTAAAATGTTTGTTTCAAAGAGTAGCAAATTGGAAGATGCCTTCTGATATAAATGACTGGATAGACATGAATAACTTTACACCGTTACTGATTGTAGCGTTATCGGATAATAAAATAATTGGCTTTGCAAGGGTACTTACCGATTTTGTGAGGTGGGGAGAAATTTATGATGTGGTAGTAGATGAAGAATATCAAGGGAGGGGGATAGGAACGGAATTAGTCAAGCGCATCATAAATCACAGTAAAGTAAGTCGAGTTAGGACCTTTTCTTTAGGGGCATCCAACGGTAAAGGTGATTTTTATAAGAAGTTAGGGTTTCAGAAAGTAAATGACTTAGGAGGGAAAGTAGACTTGAATTTTTAGAGATAAACTCAATCAATATGAATCAAATGGTTCCCTAAGTGTTTTTTTCTTTATTGTACTCATGCGGGCTTTCTGTAAATAAGAAGGATCCTTTCTTGTGCAGCCTGCCAAAAATCAAATAAGACAGCAGTTCAATTACTTAGAACTGTCCAATAAGGGGGCGACAATATAACAATGCGTGAATTGTTTTTAGAGATTAATATATTTAGAAATTGGGCTGAAACAGCTGATAAACCCTTTGGTGAATGGGAAACTGAATATCTCCATTGGGACAGAATATATCACTATGTAAACAAGTTAATAGAGGACACTCCCGTTGAAAAATGGAGTTCAGATCTTCTAAATGAATTTCTTTATATTTTAGCGAGAGACAATGAATGCGAAATCATTCTTGAAACTTTGATAGACAATCCAATCCATCTATTATCCATTGCCAAACATTCTGTATCCTTTCCTGACCATGATGCAAGATGGCAAATTGCTTACGGGCTTGGAGAGATAGATGAAAATAACCAAGAAATAAAAAACTTTCCTCAGTCAATTTTTACTTGATGAATTTGAATATGTTAGAAGAAGAGCTTCATTTGCATATGAGAAAAAAGGGTTTTAAGAAACCCTTCTCAAAAGGCAACAAAGTTTACGAAAACAGTGTTAAATAAAGAGGATGCTCGTTTCTTAAGCTATTGTAGAAGGTTTTAAGGAAAGTACTTCACAAAATGTTGGAGGTGTTAAAGGTGGACTTATTACTTTGGATAACTATTGGTTTTATCATAATAGGGTTTGTTGTTCTCATTTCTATGAAAAAAAATATGGAAAGTAAGCTCGCTTTTATAATAGAGAATATGAATAGCGAGGAAAGTTCAGAAAAAACTAAATCTATAGTTTGGTGGATAGTGAGTACAGTAGCTTGGGGAATAGTGAGTATGATTCTTATTATTTGGTGGTTTCATAATTATTTTGGATAATTATTGGTTGGGGGATTCTTTTAATAAAAGGTGCTCTTTTCTTTATGTTACAAACGGGACAATTTGGTTTAATAAGAAATTTCAGGAGAATGTAGGATTCTAGTTGAATTAGGATTAAAATGTCAGTTAACGTTTCACTCATTCAGAGGGGAGCCAATCCAAGAATTGTCCAGAAGCGCTTGGGCCATGAAGACATCCAAACCACCTTCCGATACTACGGTCATTTATGGGTGAATGCCGATAAAGAAGCGATTCATTCTTTAGAGCACGAGATGGAAAAGCATAAAAAACCAGCTCATCCCATGAACGGAATGTGAACCAGATGTGAACTTTTGTGAACTTCCCCTTCAAAATAAAAAATGACGCAGGATTTCGTATAGCCGAAATCCTGCGTCATTACTGGTGTTACGTGTGATGGAGCATAGCGGGATCGAACCGCTGACCTCTACGCTGCCAGCGTAGCACTCTCCCAGCTGAGCTAATGCCCCGTATTTAATTGACACTGCCTAAAACAAGAGCCTGTGTCTTTTTATTATGTACAAGAGCTATTATAAAAGGTTTCGCTAATTTGTGCAAGTCTAATTTTTAACCTAGAAGCAAACCTAATCCCCACCAACCTATTGCTGCAATAATTCCAATAACGAATGAACTAATCACAAGCTCTTTCTTTAGCTTTTTCTCTTTGACAAAATCAAATATTGTCCAACCTATAAACACGGTAAAACCAAAAATAATCGCATCCATTATTTTGTTTCCTTTCCTTTAAGCACTTTAACCATTTTAGCAGATTTTTTATTTAACAAACAAGTGATTATGGTCGAATTGATCTAATCTACGAGAGGCATCACTATGATAAATAGATAATAAGTCAGTCCCCATCTTTTTTGTAAGCGGGGACTAATTGACGATTACGATGATAATTAAACTGACGGTCTTTATAAGTCTACCTTTTCTATTCCACTCTAAAATAGAATTTGTTATGAAAGTAATGGCTTAAGTGAACTGGTTAGTCCAAGTTAATTTACGTAAAGGTTGGGATATATCCTATTTTTTAGGTACACAGAAGTGGTATTTTGTTTTAAATGGTGCGGTAGGTAACGTTCATTCTTCATCGAAAGTTGACATGTTAAAAATACTTATTTGCTAACAATTTTGCTGTGCGTGTGGCAAGTGCTTGTGTTGTTAATGTCGGGTTGGTACCTCCTATGGCATTGGCTTGAACACTATTGTCAGCGATATAGAGACGATTGACTTGGTAAGCTTCGCATGACGAATCAACCACCTTCCCCATCCTCATTGTAGATTTAGGGTGAATGTAGAAGTTGGCGGCAATATCATTTCGATGAATTTTACGTGCCCCTGCCTTTTGCAGGAGAACCCGGCCAATTTTCGTTAATTGATTTCTTTTCTTTGCTTCTGTTTTGCTCGGAGTATAGTGTATGAGTGCTACGGGTCCATGTTCATCCTCCGTATAAGGGTCCAACTCCACTCTGTTTTGAAAATGGATATCATCATCGGCTATGATCAACAGGCTAAGTGAGCGTCTATAATTGTCCATATTTTCTTTTAGATCGGAACCCGTAAGCCGCCCTTTTTGATCCCATAAACTAGAATTGAGATGGTTATTATATCCAGCCTGACTGGAACCATACTGCATCATTGCTAACAGCCCTGGACTTAACCCCATATCTTGAACCGTCCCGAGCCCCGGATAATCGAGTCTTGCCCCTGACGTATGGCCGATGAACGGGTCAGACGTTGGGCTTCCTATGATCTGCATTAATGTTTTCTCGTCAAATATTCCTGTAAGTGTGTCAATATAATGATTCGTCAACCCTCTGCCTACCCAAGGATTATAAGGCAAGTTGGAATTTAACCAAAGGCGCGGACTTTCGATTGCCCCTGCGGCCATGACCACCACTTTGGTAAAAATTTCATTGATTTCTCCCGTCCACGTATCGCGGCACTTTACGCCGACAGCGGAGAAATGGCCGGTTGGCTCTAGTTCAGTTAACACTTCTGTCGTGAATGTGTTCGGCCGAAATGTCACCTTCCCCGTCTTCATCGCAAGCGGAACATAACTGACATTCGTTGAGCGTTTTGCCATTTTGTCAAGGGAAGGGCCATAAGGGCAACCATGTTCGCAATGGCCGCTTAGCGTACAGCCTTCCATATGGCTTAATTGTTCTAACGAATAATTCATATCCATGAGATGTTTATTCGGAGGTAAAATCGCATTTGGTTGCGGGCGATAACCAATTTCCATCACATCTAATGTTCGATTGAGCGAAAACCCTGCCTTTTCTGCACCGTAAAAAAACAGTGCTTCTTTTGAAGTCATGGGTGCATATTCTACCGGTAACGTTTCTTCGACTTTTTCATAATAAGGAATTAGCTCGTCGTAGGTGATAGGCCATTCCTTATTAATCGCATGGGGATGTGCACGCGGTGAATTTGCCCAATAATGAAGAGTGGTTCCCCCAATGCCTGCATTTTGCCACAATAATCCAGGGTTAGGAATGTTTCGATACCAAGGACTGCGTCTACGGTCTGCCGGTCCCAGTCGAAACTTTCCATTTATGGGGCTATTCATATCATTTTCAAGCCTTGTTAACTGCTTGCGGTAGAGGGAACTGTCCAAGTCTTCCGGATCGGAGCTTTCCTGTGCGAGCCCGCGATGTTGATTAGGGTTTGGCCAGTTCTTATTTCCATACCATGGACCTGCTTCAAGTACGAGTACCTGAATGCCCATTTCGCCCAACTCTTTTGCGATTACGGACCCCCCACCACCAGCGCCAATGACAATGACATCTGGATTTTCCAATAAACTCCCCTCATTTCTAGATATTTTTACTGAAAAATTTCGCTTCTTATCAGGTATCCTCGAAGTTTACTATTATAAGTTTTGTTATGGTCATTACGAAAAATATTTTTTGGCTAACAATTCTGCTGTTCGTGTGGCAATTGCTTGTGTCGTTAAGGTCGGGTTGGGACCTCCTATGGAATTGTAATGGTTGCTATTGTCTGTTATATAGAGGCGCTTTACCTGAAAAGCCTCGCATGATGAATCGACGACAAACCCCATTCTCATCGTGCTTTCCAGATGAATGTAAACATTAGGAGGGAGCACGCTTCGATGTACGGTTTTCGCTCCGGCTTGACGTAAAATATTCGTTGCGATTTTTGTCAACTGGGTCCGTCTTTGTCTGTCTTGTTTGCTTGGGACATAGTGTACGAAAGGGACCGGTCCATGTTCATCTTTAATATGGGGATCGACTTCCACCCTGTTTCGATACTGTACTTCGTCATCTGTAAAGATCGCAAGTGTGAGGCTGACACTATAATCCTTCATTGATTCTTGGAGGTCAGCTCCAACGATTCTTCCTTTCTGATCCCAAAAGTCTGAATGAAGATGTTCACTATATCCCGCCTCGCTGGTGCCGTATACGACCTGTGTGGCGAGTCCTGGACTTTCACCTAATGTTTCAATCATCCCCAGACCTGGATAATCAAACCGTGCCCCCGACGTATGTCCCATAAAGGGGCCGACGATCGGGCTACCTAGAATTTTCATTAATGTCTGTTCATCAAATGTTCCCGTGACTGTATCCATAAAATGATTCGTCAAGCCTCTCCCAACCCAAGGATTATGAGGTAAGTCGGAATTCAGCCACAGGCGCGGACTTTCGATTGCCCCAGCAGCCATAACCACTACTTTAGCAAAAATTTCCTCGATTTCTCCTGTCCACGTATCGCGGCACCTTACGCCGATAACGGAGAGTTGCCCATCGGGATCCGTATCAGTTAATACTTTGGTTGTAAATGTATTCGGCCGAAATGTTACCTTCCCGGTGTTCATCGCAAGCGGAACATAACTGACATTGGTCGATCGTTTGGCCATTCTTTCTAGAGAAGGTCCATAGGGACATCCCTGTGCACAATGTCCGCTTAGTGTACAGCCTTCCATATGACTTAATTGTTCTAACGAATAATCGGAATTCATGAGGTGTTCATTTGGAGGTAAGATCGCATTCGGTTGGGGCCGATAACCAACCTCCGTCACATCTAACGTCTGATTAAGCGAAAATCCCGCTTTTTTTGCACCGTAATAGAACATGGCTTCCTTTGATGTGGTCGGTGCAAATTCCACCGGTAATGTGTCTTCAACTTTTTCATAGTAGGGGATTAGCTCATCATAACTAATAGGCCACTCGTTGATTGCTTGTGGAAATGCACGAGGTGAGTTGCCATAGTAATGAAGAGTGGTTCCTCCAATTCCTGCATTTTGCCATAATACTGCTGGATCAGGAATGTTTCTATACCAAGGACTGCGCTGTCGATCCGCTGGGCCCCACCGAAATTTTCCGTTTACAATATCATTCATATCATTTTCAAGTCTTGTCAACTGCTTGCGGTAGAGGGAACCGTCCAAGTCTTCTGGGTCAGAGCTTTCCTGAGCCGAGCCGCGATGCTGGTTTGGATCAGGCCATTTTTTATTGCCAAACCATGGACCTGCTTCTAGGACAAGTACTCGAATTCCTAATTCCCCTAGTTCTTTAGCTACTACCGCACCTCCGCCACCTGCACCAATGATGATGACATCTGGATTTTTCATTATGTTCCCCCCTCATTTCTGGGCATTTTTAACAAAAAACCACGAAAGTCACGATAACCTAACGACACACCGGGGTACCCCACTTGCTGCCAGCTTAAAGGGAAAAATTCGAGGCGGCGTTGAGCTGGAGGAAGGAGTCTTGTCGAACCGTAAGCGGACCACTCAGAATAATAGCCAAATAAAGATAATCGGTTCAATGCGTCGGTCATGTGTTTAACCAATCCTGCATTATTTGTATATGGAGACGGTAAAGCATTAAGATCTACGCTCAGAGACTCGAGAGCAGCTAAGACTCGAATTCGATCTGAGCGGTTAAGGGTGGAAAATGCTCCCTTAGAATACAACTTTATCGGGGAAGCTTGTAACTGACCATTGGCTAAGAGTTGTGTGGCCGCAGCGTCTAACATCAAGGCTGTAGGATAAGCGAGTGGAATAGGAGTCTGAAAGAACTGTTGTTGGATCGTAATCTGTTGATCGAGTGCATGAATGACATATTCATGAACATTTAAATCCGAATCAATGAAATGTGGGCCGTGCTCGATTGAAGGTGTTGAAGGGACTAAAGCATCTGTAAGAGCTTGGAAAGTCTCGCAAACATATTCCTGAAATGGGGTTGAATTTCTAATGAGCGATCACCTCTTTAAAAACAGAATAGTTCTATTTATATAAGTGAACTGGGTAATTTATGTTATTATTTAAAAAAAGTAAAGTGAAATTGGCCTAATAAAAAAGTGAGGTGAATACGTGGATTTATTATTTTTGTTTATATGATTAGTGTATAAAGTTGTGATCAGGGCTTGAGCTAATGTTTTGCCAATGTGATGAAAGACAGGCTCATTAGGTTGAGCAATGAAAGGAAAATCACTAATTATTTTATAAATGAATCCATTTTTATGATGATAAAAAAGTTTGGTTATGGCAATTTAATCATGTTAGCCATTGGGATTGTAATTATGTATTTGATTGTTGATTTTAAAACCCCTGATTTTTTAGATTTAACGCTGATGGTCATATTTGGTCTAACTATTTTGTTGAATCTTATTAGATTTATTTATATATATAAGGAAGCAAATGATGAGTGAGGTATTTGCAATAGTTGAAAAAGGTGAGATTTGTTAAAGGAGGGGGGGCGGTATACCCCCTCCTTTATCTGTTTATCCGGAGTAATACCTCCGCACACTCATTTGCAGAACTTCCTCTAAATCATCAAAACGAACAAGGAAATAGTCCGCCTCTTCAAGATGATGAAGGTTACCCCCATTCATTAATAAGTCCGCTTTTAATTGTTCCGTGTTAATAGAATAAGACTGTTGATTAAATGGATCTTTTGTTAATGAAGCTTGACTAACCGTTATAACCGCTAATGAATCATGGAATTCTTCAGGATAAAATCGTTCATACGGCAAATTTAAAGAATAATGAACATAAGAATCCGATAAATCGGCAGGTAACAGCATCCATTGAGGATATAATTGCCCACCAATTTCATCATAATAAACGCTTGATTTCATAGCTTAATTTTTCCTCCCCTACTTGTTTGGATAGCTGATGAAGAATCTGTTTCGTTGAATCGTAAAGATCTCCGTTACTCTGAAGTGATTTTTTTCTTCTATTTATTTCGGCTCTTTGCATTTTATATTGAAATTCTTGTCGACTTCTCTCATTTTGAATGATCTCAAAACGCCTCCGCACAAATTTTGCAGGAATCTCGAATCGCTCTACTAAATAATTGATCGATTGATTTTTCATCACTTCGGGTTCAAAGATATGTCTAGGCATAGAAAAATAAAGAGTGTACCAGTTGGCCTGCTCTTCTTGAAGTTTAACAAATGATTCAGGTAAAAAACGCTGATCACCTGTATGCTTTAGGACATGTGACAATTCATGAAAAAAATCATATCTTTGTTCAAAATACGTTTTTGATTTATCAAGATAAATGATCGCGAAATGTTCATCCCCAATAAATTTACTGGGACCATTAATGTATTCGATATGGGAGGAGAATATATGGCTAATGTTTTCAATCGTTAAATCTTTTACGTGAACAATCCCATGCTCTTTAAATAACTGGCTACACTCCATATCTCGATAAGTTGAAAAGCGCATTTTACCACCTCTTTAATAAGAATGTATGTTCGTTTTATGGCGATAATAAAAACCTCATTCGAGGCATTTATTATGTATAAATGAGTATACCACATGAAGGTCTCTACCTTTTTAAGGAAAGTTACATAGAAAAGACCTAATTTTATTTTTTTGATTCTTTTTCTTTTAAGAAACGTTCTCGTAATGCTCGGTATCTTTTTAACTCTTCTTCCATTACCGATTCAAGGTGTTCTTTTTCATCATCGGTCAAATTATGGGCTCCTTTTCGAAACGCTTGGTTCAATAATCCGTCTGGATGATCGGTTCGTCCAAGTAAATAATCGGTCGTTACACCATAATGATCAGCGAATTTTGTAATTAAATCGGGGTCAGGTTTGGAATGGCCGCTTTCATATCTAGATAATTGATAGTTGGTTAGTTCAAAAAAGTTTGCCGCTTCCTTTTGTGATTTGAAAGGACTATTTTCCCTCAGCTTTTTTAATCTCATTCCTAAAGTATTCTCCATAAGCCGGCCTCCGATTGCTATTTATACAATTATTATAAACGATTTGCGAAAAAAGCAAAAGTTTTAAATTAAATAGGCAATAAAAGGATTGACGTTGCGTTTTATGCAACGTATTATAGAAAATAAGCAGTTGCAAAATATGCAAAACAGATAACTTGATTGCAAATAACATAAAAGAAAAGAGGGGAATCGAATTGGACAAGCAGATGATGAAGGAGTGGGTAGTCTCAAGAAATAGAAGGGGAAGTGAGTTCATATGGTAGAAAAAGAGATAGAGAGACGAGTTCAAAAGCTTGAAATCAAAATCGCCACACAAGAGCAACGGATGAGTAGCCTGGCGGCAGAAATCAAAGATGTTAAGAACACTCTTACGTGGATTAATCGTTTAATTCTAGGGGCGCTCATTTTACAGATTTTTAGTTTTTATTATGGATGAAATGGAGAGGAGAAAGTGGAGAGCGCTGTGTGTTTCTCTGTTTTCGTTTAAGTAGCGGAAGTCTTAGGGTTTGGCCAGCAAGGATGAGTAAAAAACGTCATCAAAAAGTATTTCGTTTCAGTTGACAAAGAATTTCCTAAATAAAAATATCTCACTTCCCTTAATAATCTAAATATTAATTGACATCATGATTGTTCAACGCTTACAATTAAAGTAGTCTTTAGTTATTAGTGAGTTTTACGTATTTAATTTGAAAAGAGTGGTTAACCTATGGCGTTAAATCATGCTCGGCGGATTGGGCGTGAGGCAATATTATTATTGCTTTCAGACCAGCCTGACAAAGAGTTAACACGTCTCAATGAAGATAATTGGCAGGCTTGCCTTGGCAAAGTCGGTTCGATGGAAGCTCATAAGGTAGTGGCGGCGATTGAGACAGCAGCAAAGAAAAATGGTTTAATCAAAACAGATGTTTACCGGGAAAGTCATGCATTGTATCATACGATCATGGAAGCCTTACAAGGGGTGACGCGTGGTCAAGTACAACTAGGTTCGGTTCATCGTACGGTTGGATTAACTTTTGCGATTTTAAGAGGTAATCCGTATGATCAAGCGGAAGAGGGCGAATGGATGGCCGTCTCTTTATATGGAACAATCGGTGCTCCTGTCAAAGGTTCAGAGCATGAAGCGATTGGACTTGGAATTAATCATATTTAATAAATTGAATATATAGATGAGAAAGAGTGGTTTGTCAAACACTGATCTTTTTCACTATAGCCCATAGTGATTTTAGCGATTAGGGGGCTATATCTTCAGAAGTTTTTTTAGGAACTTCTTTAGGTATAGTTCCCTTTTTTATTTTAACTTTACTTGGGTAAAGCGTATAAAAAGGAGAGAATTGAGATGGTCATTTTAAACGGTCAAACGTTAAATTTTGATGAAGTAAAACGAGTATTATTTGATAAAGAACAAGTAAGTTTTTCTGATGAAAGTCGTAAAAAAGTAATGGAAAGCAGGAAAGCTGTTGAGAGAATCGTAGCAGAAGAAAAAGTCGTTTATGGCATTACAACCGGATTTGGTAAGTTTAGCGATGTGTATATCGATAAAAATGATGTCGAAACATTGCAATTGAACCTGATACGGTCACATGCTTGCGGGATGGGGGAGCCTTTTCCAGAAGTCGTTTCAAGAGCGATGGTTTTACTTCGAGCCAATGCCTTATTAAAGGGCTTTTCAGGAGTGCGTCCAATCGTCATTGAACGATTGCTGGACTTAGTGAACGCTAAAATCCATCCTGTTATCCCACAGCAAGGTTCACTTGGAGCGAGTGGGGATCTCGCCCCGCTTTCTCATTTAGCTTTAGTCCTTATTGGGGAGGGGGAAGTGTTTTATAAAGGGGAACGAATCGATTCATTAACAGCCTTAACAAAAGAAAATATTTTCCCGATTTCATTAACGGCCAAAGAAGGTCTGGCGTTAATCAATGGAACTCAGGCAATGACAGCGATGGGACTTGTGGCTTATTTAGAAGCTGAAAAATTAGCTTTGCAAGCTGATTTAATTGCAGCGACAACGATTGAAGCTTTACAAGGAATTATTGATGCATTTGATCAAGACATTCATTTAGCCAGAGGGTATCGAGAGCAAATCGAGGTGGCTGCTCGGATTCGAACCCATTTAAAAGACAGTCAATTAATCACAAAACAAGGTGAATTACGTGTGCAAGATGCCTACTCGATCCGTTGTATCCCACAAGTTCACGGGGCAACTTGGCAAACATTGAGTTATGTAAAAGATAAATTAGAAATAGAAATGAATGCAGCTACTGATAACCCACTTATTTTTGATAATGGCGAAAAGGTGTTATCGGGTGGGAACTTCCATGGACAGCCAATTGCCTTTGCTATGGATTTTCTAGCGATTGCCATGTCCGAATTAGCGAATATTTCAGAACGTCGGATTGAAAGATTGGTCAATCCACAATTAAATGATTTGCCCCCATTTTTAAGTGCAGAACCAGGCTTACAATCAGGAGCGATGATTATGCAATATGCAGCGGCATCGCTTGTCTCTGAAAATAAAACATTAGCACATCCTGCTAGTGTTGACTCGATTCCTTCGTCTGCTAATCAAGAGGATCATGTCAGTATGGGAACGATAGGTTCAAGGCATGCCTACCAAGTCATTACCAATGCTAGACGAGTTCTGGCGATCGAGGCGATATGTGCGATGCAAGCCGTTGAATACCGTGGGGTTGATCAAATGGCTATGGCAACGAGAGGTTTTTACGAACAAGGGAGAAAACAAAGCCCTTCTATCACACAAGATCGTGTCTTTGCTAAGGATATTGAAAAAGTGCAATTGTGGTTAAAAGAGGGAACATGTAAAACGGTCAATGAGTTAACAAAACGAGTGGAAAAAGAAGTTTAAGAGGACCAAATAGAGGAGGATATATGATATGGATTCAGTAAAAAGTGGGAAAATTCAACGTTATAGAGGAACGGAATTGAATACAAAAGGGTGGCAGCAAGAGGCTGTGCTACGGATGCTCATGAATAATTTAGATAAGGATGTGGCGGAACGTCCAGAGGATTTAGTCGTTTATGGTGGGATTGGAAAGGCGGCTCGAAATTGGGAGAGTTTTGATGCTATTGTGGCGAGTTTGAAAGAACTGGAAGAAGACGAAACATTATTGATTCAATCAGGAAAACCAGTTGTCGTATTTAAAACACATAAAGATGCACCACGTGTACTTCTAGCGAATTCAAACATCGTTCCGGCTTATGCAAATTGGGAAACGTTTCATGAGTTAGATAAAAGAGGTTTGATGATGTATGGACAAATGACGGCAGGTAGCTGGATTTATATTGGCTCACAAGGAATCGTCCAAGGAACATATGAGACATTTGCTGAGCTTGCGAAACAAAGCTTTAACGGGTCTTTAAAAGGAACGATAACGGTAACGGCAGGTCTTGGTGGCATGGGAGGGGCCCAGCCATTAGCGGTTACCATGAATGAAGGAGTCGTAATCGGGATTGAGGTCGATGAATCACGAATTGATCGCCGGATTGAAACGCGATATACGGATGTAAAAGCGAAAACTTTAGACGAAGCGATTCAACTTGCCCAAGAAGCAAAGCGAGAAGGTCGTGCACTATCGATTGGTTTATTAGGGAATGCAGCAGAAATGCTGCCGGAAATGATTCGCCGTCAATTTATTCCGGATGTGTTAACCGATCAAACATCGGCACATGACCCATTAAATGGTTATATTCCTGTTGGGATGTCACTAAAAGAAGCAGAAGTCCTCAGAAATTCAGATGAAAAAGAATACGTCCAACGTTCAAAAGCAGCCATTGCTATTCATGTAAAAGCAATGCTTGAAATGCAGGAAAAAGGGGCGATTACGTTTGATTATGGCAATAATATTCGCCAAGTCGCCAAGGACGAGGGGGTAACAAACGCATTTGATTTTCCGGGTTTTGTGCCAGCTTATATTCGCCCTCAGTTTTGTGAAGGGAAAGGTCCGTTCCGTTGGGTGGCTTTATCAGGGGAGCCAGAGGATATTTATAAAACAGATGAAGCGATTTTAAAAGAGTTCGCTGATAACGAGCACTTATGTAACTGGATTCGAATGGCCCAAGAGAAAATCGAGTTTCAAGGATTGCCATCACGTATTTGTTGGTTAGGATATGGCGAGCGGGCAAGGTTTGGAAAAATTATCAATGATATGGTCGCAAGTGGGGAATTAAAAGCACCGATTGTCATTGGACGTGATCATTTAGATTCTGGTTCTGTTGCTTCACCTAACCGAGAAACAGAAGGAATGAAAGATGGTTCGGATGTAGTCGCTGATTGGCCGATTTTAAATGCAATGGTCAATGCAGTTGGTGGAGCGACTTGGGTATCGGTTCATCATGGTGGTGGTGTTGGTATGGGTTATTCGATGCATGCTGGTGTCGTCATTGTGGCCGATGGAACAAAAGAAGCGGAAGCAAGAATTGAGCGCGTGCTGACAACTGATCCTGGTATGGGGGTCGTTCGTCATGCGGATGCCGGTTATGAATTAGCGAAAGAGACGGCCCGAAATCAAGGTATCAAGATGCCGATGTTAGATAAATAAATTTAAAAGAGAAGGAGTGGTTCGATGAATTCAAAGAGTCTTTTTATTAGAAATGCCAATGAATTAATAACGATTAAAGGTCATTCAGAGAAACCGGCAACAAAAGAGGCGATGAATGATTTACACATTATTAAAGGTGGGAGTGTCTGGATTGAAAATGGCAAAATTGTTGCCGTAGGAACTGATACAGAATTAATGGCGAAGTATCAAGACCGTTTAGACGATGCTGAAGTCATTGATGCTAGTGGTCAAGTCGTAGCTCCTGGATTTGTGGACCCGCATACCCATCTCGTTTATGCGGGTAGTCGAGAAAATGAATTTAACATGCGTTTACAAGGAAAATCGTATATGGAGATTATGAACGCGGGTGGTGGAATTCACGCCACGACATCTGCTACAAGGGAAGCCACTCCCGAACAGCTTTTTACCGAAAGTAAGGCTCGTTTAGATAAATTTCTCTTACATGGGGTGACGACGATTGAAGCCAAAAGTGGTTACGGTTTATCACTCGAGCACGAATTAAAACAGCTTGAGGTGGCCAAGCAATTAAATGAAGCCCATTGTATCGATATTGTTCGTACGTTTATGGGCGCCCATGCTGTTCCCGCTGCATATAAGGAAAATCCAGAAGCTTTTGTTGACCTAGTAATTGAAGAAATGATACCGAAAGTAGCGGAACGAAAGCTAGCTGAATTTAATGATGTCTTTTGTGAGCACGGTGTTTTTACTCCTGAACAATCAAAAAGAATTCTAGAGGCTGGGCTCAAACATGAATTGCTCCCGAAAATTCATGCCGATGAGATTGAACCATATCGTGGGGCCGAGTTAGCAGCAGAAGTGGGGGCAGTCTCGGCTGACCATTTATTAAAAGCTTCTGATGAAGGCATGCAAAAAATGGCTGAAAAAGGGGTCATCGGAGTGTTATTACCTGGAACGGCTTTTTTCTTAATGGCCGAGTCAGCTAACGGTCGGAAAATGATTGATACAGGCGTTCCTGTTGCTCTTTCCACAGATTGTAATCCAGGATCATCACCATCTGTATCGCTTCCACTTATTATGAACTTGGGCTGTTTAAAAATGGGGATGACGCCAGCTGAGGTGATCACGGCGACAACGATAAACGCTGCTCACGCCATTAATCGTGCAAATGAGGTTGGCAGTATTGAAGTAGGTAAAAAAGCAGACTTAGTTGTATTAAATGTACCTAATTATATGCAACTTCAATATCATTATGGAGTCAACCATACGAGCAAAGTGATTAAAGGAGGAAACCTTGTCGTTCAAGAAGGGAGAATCGTATGAAGGCATACCCGTATCCGATGTTAAATCGGCCTCCTTTTTATTATCATACGAATCGTGAACTCGATGAACGTAAAGTCCATGAATGGATCGAACAAGTTGATGTGGAAAATAAGGAGAAATGGTCGGCCTATGATGCGGTCATTCTTGGAGTGCCACTTTCTCGCTCCTCAATTTCCGCTTCCTCTGCAAGTGAAAATCCAGAAGCTTTTAGGAGAGCATGGAAGTCCTTTACGACATACAATCTTGATGAAGACCTTGATTTATCAACATTGAACATTGTTGATCTAGGCGATGTTCGTGAACATGTAACAGATATTTCGGTTTGTCACGAAAACGTTCGAGAAGCGATGAAGGCAATTCAAACGCATCATTCTCAAGCGCTGCCGATTATCGTTGGAGGTGACCATTCAATCACGGCGATGCTCGTAAAAGGCTATAAGGATGTTCACCGCAATGAAAGAATAGGAATCTTGCAATTTGATACTCATTTTGATTTGCGTGATACGAAGGAACTCGGACCTGCGAATGGTACGCCAATTCGTCAGCTCATTGAAAGTCAAACAGTGCAAGGCAAAGATGTTTATAACATCGGATTGCATGGTTTTTTTAATGCTCGTTCGTTAAAACAATATGCAGATGAGGTCGGGCTCCAATATTTTACGATGAAACAAACTAGAAAAGTAGGCATCGAAAAAATCGTCCAACAAGCGTTAGATGAATTGAATGAAAAAGTAGATAAAATCTATGTAACGGTTGATATGGATGTGCTCGATATTAGTGTCGCTCCAGGTGCTCCGGTGTCAACTCCAGGTGGTATGTATATTCATGAGTTACTGGAAGCCGTACAAATCGCTGGGCAACATCAAAAAGTCTGTGCAATGGATATCGTCTGTTTAGATCCACAGAAGGATATTGCTGGAGCGACCGTAAAAACAGGTGTCCATGTCATGCTTTCATTTTTGACTGGGTATAAGCAAAGAGAACTTTAAATTAGGTGTCGTATCGAGACGGAGTCCGCGTGAATGTAGCTGGCTCCGTTTTTTTTGTGAACGAAGTAAAGTCAGAGTCGGTTCGCACACTTATCGCTTCGTATATTTCCTTAACACCTCCATATACTAAGTTCAATTCAACATAAGATGAAGACTGGAGGGGACTGACATGAGTAAAAAAATCGTCTACATTCGCTTGCATCATCGTGTCAAAGTGAAACCTAACCAACGAGTTTTTTTAAATGATGTAGCCCAGTGTATTCTTCCGCCTGATTTAGAAGAGCAGCTATATGGTATTCCTATCTATCAAATATCACAAACAGATGGGAGGCTTGTCATGATTGATATTTTACAAGTGATTCGATTTATTAAGAAGCGAGTCCCTGATTTAGACATCAATAACCTTGGTGAAAATCAGGCGATTCTAGAAATTGATTATGCATCCAAAACTCCTCATCTCGTATTAGTAAGTTTTGTTTGGCTCCTGTTATTTTTTGGTTCGGGTCTTGCGATTATGCACTTCCATGAAGATGTTAATATGCTCGCAGCTCACCAAAAAATTTACCACATCCTCACTTCATCTGAAAGTGAACATCCTTTTATTCTTCAGATACCCTATTCTTTAGGGCTTGGTCTAGGTATGATTTTATTTTTTAACCGTGTCTTTAAAAAGAAATTCAATAACGAACCGAGTCCACTTGAAGTAGAAATGTTTAATTATCAGCAAAATTTAGATTTATTTACGGTGATGGAGGGGCGAAAGGATGAAAAGAAATGACGCTTCTTGAAGGGGCCCTTTTAATTATCACAGGGTTTTCAGAAGGCCTCGTATTGGGTGCTGGAACCGTTGCTTTTCTAACATTTCTTGGGGTAATCCAACGATTAATGAAAATGACGAGAACTTATCGATATGTCCATTCCTATCAATGGGCGGTTGTATTAGGTTCTGTTAGCTGGACATTATTTGCCCAATTAGACCTTCACTTTGATTTGCCAACCGTCACAACGATAATTTTTGGACTGTTTTCTGGAATGTTTGTAGGTATGCTTGCTGCAGCCTTAACAGAAGTTTTAAATGTTCTTCCATTATTAGCAAAAAGGCTTGGTATGGTAGATAGAGTCATGTGGCTTTTATCGGCGATTATTATTGGTAAGGTTGCAGCCTCTTTACTCTTTTGGCTTATAATTAGCCCTCATAGTTGAGAGCGAACAATGATTTAGGAGGTCTGGTTATGGACATTTTTATCATTTCTTTACGCACAATCATCATGTTTATAGCGGTGTTTATTTTTTTTCGTCTTTCTGGAAAAAAAGATTTAGGTGAGATTAGTGTATTGGATATTATTGTTTCCTTAATGGTTGCTGAATTATCAGCGAGTATTATTGAAAAACCAGAGTTACCGTTATTTAAAGGGCTATTGCCAATTGCGCTTCTAACTTTTATACAGGTTTTCCTATCCAAACTACAAGTAAGCCAGCAACGTGTTCGAGATTTTATTGATGGGAAACCCACTATAATCATTAAAAAAGGTCGTCTAGTTGAGGACAACATGAAAAAACAAGGATATAATCTCGATGATATTCTCTTACAATTACGTGAGAAGGATGTTGCCGATATTCAAGAAGTGGAGTACGCGATCTTAGAAACTTCAGGTACTCTTTCCGTTTTTAAGAAAGATGCTACTTCTATGTTTACACTTCCTTTTATTATGGATGAAGTGATTCAACATGCCCATTTAGAAATTATGGAAAAGAACGAAAAATGGCTCCTAAATGAATTACAAAAACAAGGTTTTAAAAATGAAAAAGGGATTTTCTACTGTAGCTTTTCTGATGGGAATTTGTTTGTTCAACCAAAAGATAGCCACATGCATTTGTAAAAAATAGATTTGAGCATGTATCATGAAATGTCCCTTTTATATGATTATTTTTTCCTTTTTAACATAGCCATTTTAGAACGAATTCTTTTTTGAACTTCTTCTGCTTCTTTTAGGTCTATAGTAATCTTTAGTATCTCTTTTCCAGAGAGCTCTATATTAAACCATGTACCTTCTGTAGAACCGGGGGGAAGCAGAGATTTTTCGATAGTTGTTTCTTCTTCACTGTTACCTACTAATAAAACGGCATAATGATCTTCTATACGATCTAACACGGCTTTTTCTTTCATCAGAATCGCTCCTTTTACATAATTCTCAAAATGTATCTTTCTTATTATTATCCTAATCTTTGCTTGATTGTTCAATGGTTTGAATTTTTAATAAAACATAAAAAAATGAAACCATTTATTGTTTTATATCGAATAGTTCTATAAGAACCAGAGAAGATTAGATGATCAATTATGGCTTCAACTGTTTTTCCTTTATACCAAAACGAAGCGAGCGGAATGCCGAGGGGCTTCTGCGGGAGAAGTGAAACACGGGAGACCCCTCAAGCGTGAGAGAGGAGGCTCCCAGTTCACCCGCTATTGCTGTGGGTATGGAGCTGGCGGAGTATAGCTAACTAATGGAACCCTATTTTAACGAGTAGACCGTTTTTCAGTGGCTTCGCCTTTGCTCCTGCATGAGTCTACGTATATTTCCTCCGCTAAGGTTGTGTCTTGTTTGCATTCTCGGTTAAACCCTTTTTGTTTTGTACTAGCCTCTTGCTTTATAGTTAAAAATCAAAATAAATACGGAGTAAATAGAAGAGATCTTTACACTCAGGGTGAAGGCGAATGTTTTCGCATAATCCTTTAATAATGGCTTTTGAGTATAGGTTTTGTTCCATTAATTGTTCTTGTAACAAGGATAGAGATTCTTTTTCAATAGAGTCATCCATAATCGTTTTCTTTTGTTCAATTAAGGTGGCTAATTGTTCAGGTGTCACTTCGACATTTCCTTTATCTTTAAAAAATTGGTCGAGATCAAAGGTGAGAAAAGGAACTTGAACATGTTTGGCTAAAATTTCCGTTTTTTCTACTAAGGAGTTTGCTAAAGCTTCTAAGTCAATGGGGATCCGGTAATAAAGAAATAATCTTGAATACATACTGATAAATCCATTGACACAATAAATTAAATCGAACTTTGAATGTTCGATTTGAGCTCTATAAGCACGAACTAAAACGGTACTAATAATTTCTTTCAAGACCCGATCGAATCTTTCCAAAATGACGATTAGTTCTTGATTGAAGGCGTGAGAGGGTTCCTTGGCTAAAATTTTCGTGAAATCTGCATGTTTATTTAATGATTTTAAAGTTGTGATATAAAAATCATAAATGACCTGATCGTTATTAGTTTGTTGTTTGACTGATTGGTCAATATCGAATAGGATTTCCTTTGTGAAATGTTCGATTATCGCGATAATGAGTTCGTCTTTTGATTTAAAAGATAAGTAAAAAGCTCCTTTTGATATTCCACAATAATCGGTTATTTGTTGAACAGATGTGGAATCAAATCCCTTTTCAGCAAATAATTCCAGTGCTTTTTCCATAATTAATTTCTTTTTGTTCATATAAGGATTCTCCCTCAGGGTGAAAGTTTTTGATTGACAAATGACTGGATGGTCATTAATATCTATAAATAGATTTATATAGAGAATAAAGGGTAGGTGTGTTATGCAAAGTTTAGTCAATTTTGTATTAAAAAACAAATTAGCTGTTTGGTTACTAACCATAATTATCATCGTTTCTGGGATTTATTCAAGTACTAAAATGAAAATGGAAACTCTTCCTGACATTTCAATCCCTTTTTTGATGGTTATGGATGTTTATCCAGGTGCGACTCCTGAACAAGTGATGGAGGATGTTTCCGTTCCACTAGAGAAGGCTATTGAGAATTTAGATGATGTAAAAGCGGTTTTCTCTAATTCGTATTCTAATATGGCGAATGTGCAAGTGGAATATGAATATGGCGTTGATATGGATGAGAAAAAACGTCAACTTGAATCGGCTTTAAGTAATGTGCAATTGCCAGATGGTGCTCATGAACCACAAATTACAGCACTTAGTATGAATATGATGCCGGTTGTCGCGTTAAGTGTTAGTAGTTCAACAGAGGATATTGTTGAATTAACACAAACCGTGGAAGATAATTTACTTCCAAAAATCGAAAAAATTGCGGGAGTTGCATCAGCAACGATTTCTGGTCAGCATATTGAAGAAATTGAGCTTACGTATGATGAGGCTGCAATGGCTTCTTTTGGCTTAACAGAAGAAGATGTGAAACAAATGATTCAAGCAAGTGATCTTGCTGTTTCATTAGGCCTTTATGAATTTGAAGAAGGTGAACAAGCGGTTGCCGTTGATGGGAAGTTCATGACGATGACGGAATTGGAAGAAATGCTTATTCCAGTTACTCCAACGGAAGAAAGTCCAATCCCATTTGTTCAGCTTGGAGACATTGCTGATATTGAAGTAGTTGGTAAAGTTCAATCCGTTTCTCGTACAAATGGGGAAGATGCAATAGCGATTCAAATCGTAAAAGGTCAACAAGATAACACAGTTGATGTGGTGAATCGTGTGAAAGAATTGGTGGATGAAGAATTAGCAGCAATTGATGGTCTCATCGTTGATATTTCATTAGACCAAGCAACCCCAATTGAGGATTCTGTTTTTACGATGGTCGAAAAAGCGTTATTTGGTGGTTTAATCGCAGTATTAATTATTTTGCTGTTTTTACGTGATTTCAAATCAACGATTATTTCGATTGTTTCCATTCCAGTTTCTCTTTTTATGGCGTTACTTGTATTAAATTGGATGGACATTACATTAAATATTATGACCCTTGGTGCGATTACGGTTGCGATTGGTCGTGTTATTGATGACTCCATCGTTGTTGTGGAAAACATATATCGACGTCTTCATTTAAAAGAAGAGAAGTTATCGGGACGAGCACTTGTCCGTGAAGCAACGATTGAGATGTTTAAACCAATCTTATCGTCAACACTTGTTACGGTAGCGGTGTTTGCCCCACTTGTTTTTGTAGGTGGAATGGTGGGCGAACTCTTTATGCCATTTGCCCTGACGATGACTTTTGCTTTAGTCGCTTCTTTAATTGTTGCGGTTACAATTGTGCCTGCTCTATCTCATGTTTTATTTAAAAAGAAATTATATGGTGAGAAGACGGAAAGTCAACATAAAGAGGTAGGCAAGATTGCGAACTGGTATAAAGGAGTTCTCGAGTGGACGTTAAATCACAAAATCATTACGTCCGTCATTTCCGTTGCTCTTTTAGCTGGAAGTTTAGCTTTAACTCCACTTATTGGCTTTAGCTTTTTAGGTAGTGAAGAAGAAAAAGTCATGTATTTAACGTATACACCTGCTGCAGGTGAGTTATTAGATGAAACGTTAGAAAATATTGATGAAGTGGAACAGGAATTATTAAAACGCAGTGATATTGAAATTCTTCAATTTTCGATGAATAATAGCGATGATATGATGGCGGCCATGATGGGTGGCGGAGCAGGTGGTGCTCTCATGTTTATCACGTTTGACCCTGACATGAAAGATTTCCCGGAGGTCCGTGAAGAAATTCAAGACTATGTCTTTACGATTGATCAATCGGGTGAGTGGAAGAGCCAAGACTTCGCTGGAATGGGCATGAATACAAATGAAGTTAGTTATACGTTCTACAGTGAGGATTTAGATAAACTTAACGAAGCAGTTTATTTAGTAGAAGATATCATGAAGGAAAATGATGGATTAGAAGATGTTTCATCAAGTGCGGAAGATGCTTATGTGGAACATGTCTTTAAAGTAGAACAACAAGAATTGCTTCAATATGGTTTAACAACCGGACAAATTGTGATGATGCTTATGAACGATCATTCGACCGAAGTTTTAACAACAATTGATCAAGATGGTCGTACGCTCGAAGTCATTGTTCAAAAAGAAGAAGTGGAACAACCGAATTCAATTGATGAGATGCTTGAAATTGAAATTCCAACAGCACTCGGAACAACGATGTCACTTTCTGAGTTAGTAACCGTTGAAGAAGGAACAACGTTAAATGCTTTAGCAAGGAGTCAAGGCGAGTACTATGCAACAGTTTCAGGGAAGCTTCTTGATGATGACATTACAAAAGCAACGTCAGAAGTAGAGAAAGCGATTGATGAGTTAGAATTACCATCTGGTGTTACGGTTGGTGTTGCTGGTGTAACAGCTGATATGGAAGAGACATTTACTCAGCTTGGAATCGCGATGCTTGCGGCGATTGCGATTGTCTACTTTATCCTTGTTGTGACATTTGGTGAAGGGGTAGCTCCATTTGCGATTCTCTTTTCGTTACCATTTGCGATTATCGGCTCATTTGTTGGGTTACTCATTGCTGGTGAAACGATTTCGGTACCGGTTATGATGGGGCTCCTGATGTTAATCGGTATCGTCGTAACGAATGCAATCGTATTGGTGGATCGAATCATTCATATGGAACGTGATGGTTTAACAATGCGTGAAGCTGTTTTAGAGGCTGGTGCGACTCGTCTTCGTCCAATTTTAATGACAGCCATTGCTACGATGGGGGCTTTAGTTCCACTAGCAGTTGGTGCTGGTGGTGGCGGATTGATTTCAAAAGGTCTTGCTATTACAGTCATTGGTGGACTTGCGAGTTCAACACTCTTAACCTTAATTGTAGTGCCAATTGTTTATGAAATATTATCGAAACTATTTAAGAAAAACCGTAAAGAAGTTATGGAAAATTAATAAAGAAAAGCCTGATGGAGTGGGATTTAACCACTTCGTCAGGCTTTTTTAATGAGGTGTAAGGGGAAATTGCCTTCATATATAATGATTTTTCTCCTATCTTTAATAGTATAGAATTTTTGCTCAGTGGTAATATGGAGTTACTACTTGGACTGTTATTTAAAATTCTTCATAAACGGCTGGATCTTGGTTTTTCATTCTCCCATCTTTTTTAGTTAATTGAGCCATAGCGATCATATCTGCTTCAGTTAACGAAAAGTCAAAGATTGAGATATTTTCAAGTTGTCGCTCTCGATTTGCAGACTTAGGTATTGCGATAGAGCCAAGCTGATAATGCCAACGAAGAATGATTTGTGAAGGTGATTTCTTATATTCAGCTGCAAGGTTTAAAAGAGTCTCTTCCTGAAAAAGGGCATTCGCTCGACTCAGGGGGCTCCATGATTGTGTTTGAACCTCATTTTTTAGATGCCATTCTCTTTGCTCTTTTTGATTAAAATAAGGATGTAACTCAATTTGATTAAGACTTGGTTTGACGCCTGTTTCTTGTTCGAGACGCTCAATGTGCTCAGGTAGGAAGTTACAAACACCGATGGAACGAATAAGGCCAGATTTTTTTAAATCAATGAGTGCTTGCCAAGCTTCTACATATTTATTTTGTTTTGGATTTGGCCAATGAATTAAATATAAATCATAATAATTAAGCCCAGCCCTGTACAATGATTCTTGTACGGTCGTAACAGCAAGATCATATTCTTGATAACGACCTGGTAGCTTTGAAGTAATAAATAGTTCTTCTCGCATAAGATGGGTGCGTCGAACGGCTTCGCCAACGGTGCCTTCATTTTCATAATTATAGGCTGAATCAAGCAAACGATAACCGGCTTCAAGCCCTGTTAAAATGGATTCAACTCCGCTATTTCCTTTTAAATTATATGTTCCTAATCCAACTGCAGGTATTTCAAGTCCATCATTTAATTTAAAAGTTGGAACGCTATTTGCCATGTTCAACACTCCTATCTTTTTAATGCTATGATTTTATCATAATTTTCAATTTAATAGAAAGTAAACAGCTTGGCACTTCTGTATCCCTTGGCATCTTCATCACCTCTTAAACTTGATATCTAGGATGATTCCCTTTATGTATGGCGTGAAAACTTTATGTTTTTTGAAAAGAAAATAATAAATTTCCCAACACTTTTACCTCATCATCCGTTATCTATATGAAAGCTGATAAACTAAAGGCAAAAGAACTGGTATGGGGAGAAGATAAAATGATGGAAGTATACGAACAATTGAAGGAGGATTTAAAGCGTTTTGCCTATTCCATAGCCAGTCATGAACAGGAAGGGAACGATTTGATTCAAGATGCTCTTGAAAAAGCATTAGCTCAAGAAGAGTTGGTTGATTGGCCCATACACAAACAAAAGGCTTGGTTTTACCGTGTTATGAAAAATCGATTAATTGATGACAGGCGAAAAAGAAAAAGAGAAACGGAATGGGAAGATGGATTTGAACCTGCTTTTTCGACTGTTGGGATTACTCATTTAGAGATGGTTGATTTATTAAAAAGATTGCCTAGAAATGAAAGTGATATTGTATTTAAACGATATTGGCTTGGGTTAACAAGTACAGAAATCGCTAAACAATTAGGAAAGCCGCCTGCAACAGTTCGGTATCAGCTAGCAAAAGCCATCCAAACATTAAGAGGTTACTTTGAGGAGGAATTATAATGGGACAAATCATTGGAAACATAGGTTTACTGAATATTGTCAATGCAACAGAGGAGAGTATTAATGGAATTGAGAGAGTGTCTAATGTCGGAATGATTCTTTATTCATCCGAAACAGCGAAATATGTTTCAAAACTTAATATTGGTAATCTAGGAGGCTCTATCTTAGTAGATGGAGAAATTAAGTATTCTAGTGGAATGTTTGATTTAGATGCCAGTTATTTAGAAAATATAAAAGAACCTGTAACGGTGATTGTAAGTGGTGCCTTAATAGTGCGTGACGATGTAACGATGGAGATGTTGAGAGAATGTAGGAGCTCATTTGTTGTAAGTGGTGCGATTTACACTCCAAGTAAGTTAAAAGGAGCCGTACAGAGCGTCATTACGAAGCTATCCGGTGCTGTTTTTGAATATAAAGGAAGTCGGCCTATTCCACATGTCGGAAAATTAAACCTTACGAATGCTTATTTACAGTCTTTGAGTGAAAATGAAACCTTGATTGTTAGCGGAAAATTAACCTTAGATAAACAGTTAGATTTAGATTTATTCAATGAAAAAATCGATCGAATCGATATTACAGGAGTTGCCTATGTTTTAGAAAATCAGGAAATGGATTTCTCTAAAAAAGCAATGGTGATAGGAAAGACGATCGTTATCCCATCTGACTATCAATTAATGACAAAGGAGCTACGTTTAAACAATCGTTCGATCAAACGATTTAAGCAGCAATCCATCTTGGCGACAAAACCACTTATATTAGATAAAGATGTTACGAGAGATGCATTTATTTCTGCTTTTGATTCGATTGATTCTAGCTCCTATATCATTTGTCATCAAGAAATTGAGGATCTCGTTTATGAAAGACTTAAACAATTTGAAACAGAAGTTTATGTTTTTGGAGAGGAAATAAGAATGATTGGCGACGAAATTTGGAGTGAAGAAGATTTTCAGTTTCTAGAGCCGAGTACAACCTTAATCGTAACGGACAGTTGGAAAATAGAAGGAGATTTAAATGATTTTACGTTACTTGATTCGATTTCAAAGATTGAATTATTAGGAGATATCGAAATTTCGACCTCAAAGCTTAAAGCTCATTTACAGAAGAAAATCAATACATTTAAAGGTGAGATAAGAGAACCCCAAAAAGAAAGTGATGATAAGATTCTTGATAATATTGGTGAATTAACTCTATAAAGGATGGATGAATATGTGGATTCAATCAATTGAATTAGCTAAGTTACATGCCGAAGAGTTAAGGAAAGAAGCAAAAGAAGATAGGCTGTTACAAATGATTCAATCAAATTCAAACCGTCTAGATACGTTGTGGGATATTCCAGGTTATTCCAGGTTATTTGCCTCTTACGGGATCTCGATTGTAGGTCAATGGTTTGATATGCTTGCTGTGATGATTATCTTCGGATACATTTGGCAAGTGTTGGATTTGGCTCGATTGTAACGATGATCATTTTAAATCGATTTAAACATTTTAACGAAAAAATTATTTTGGTTGGTGTATCGATTTTACTTATCGGGATTGCTTTTGGCGGTTTTGGTTTCTTACCTTATAATTCCTTAGTTATTATCCCTGTTTTGTTGGGATTGGTAGCAGGGGTTGGTGGAGGAATCTCGATGATTATTTCAAATTATACGATTCAAACAGAACCTCATGAAAAGGAAGTTAGTCGAATTGCTGGGATCTTTCAATCCATGCTTAGTATGACCGTGTTTGTTTCCCCTGCATTAGGAACTCTGCTCATTCAAATGACGAGTGTACAGACGGCTTTTATCGTGAGTGGAGGTTTGCTCGTAATCTCTGCTTGTCTGGCCTTTTATTTAAATAAATCGAAGCAACCAAAATCAGAAAAACTTATTGAAAAAGCCGTATAAATGAATGGAAAAATGCACTACTCAAATTGGGTAGTGTATATTTTTTGGTTGAAATTTATTCCATAGAGGCTATCTCTTTCTTATTATTGTAAGTAGGGTTTTAGGAACACCTTATCGAACTATATTTTAGGAACAAAGCCTATTTACATCAAAAATAAAGGAGTGATCACGTTGCACGTAAGGCAAGCGGTTTTAGAAGATGCAAAGGGAATTGCAAAAGTCCATGTTGACAGTTGGCGTTCTACTTATGCAGGAATTATTCCAGATGTTTTTTTGGATACACTTTCCTATGAACAGCGTGAAAGAAGATGGGAACAAATAATGCTTAGTGAGATGGTCTATGTCGCAGAAAATAATGTCGGTACCATTGTTGGATTTGCAAATGGTGGCAGGGAAAGAAGTGGCAAGTATCATGGATATACGGGGGAACTTTATTCTATGTACGTGTTAGAAGAGTTTCAAAAATTCGGGCTAGGGCGTGAATTAATACGTCATGTGTGCCATTCATTAAAGGTGCAAGAAATGTATTCCATGATTACACTTGTCCTTGCTGAAAACGATTCTCGACATTTTTATAAAAAATTAGGAGCAGAAGAAATTGATTGTGTACAAATCGAAATTGCGGGAAAAAAATTAGATGAAATCGTCTATGGGTGGGAAGATATAAAAATATTTGAACAAGTAGAGTGACTGAAAAATGGACGGGAACCTAAGAACATGATACTATTTTTTGTAAAACTTGCCTCAGAGAATGGAGTAAGAATATTGAAACCAAAAATAAGTGATGTTGCCAAAGTTGCAGGAGTTTCTCCTACAACTGTTTCAAGAGTACTAAATAATCGTGGCTATTTAAGTGAAAAAACAAAAAAGCTTGTTCACCGTGCGATGGAGGAACTAGATTATGTTCCAAATGATTTAGCGCGTTCTTTATATAATCAACGCACGAATTTGATTGGTCTTATAGTCCCAACCACGAGCAATCCCTTTTTTGGAGAGCTTGCTTTTCATTTGGAAAATATATGTGATTCCAAAGGTTTTAAAGTGATGATCTGTAATAGTTCAAATCGTGAAGATAAAGAAATGAAGTATTGGGACATGTTATTGAGAAACCAAGTGGATGGAATGATTGTTGTTTCTTATAATCGCGGAGTGTTTAATGAACGAAAATTAAGTCACCCAGTTGTGGCGATTGACCATTATTTATCTGAACAGATTCCGGTTGTCGGCTCAGATAATTATGCAGGAGGTGAAGCAGCTACAACTTTGTTACTTGAAAAAGGTTGTAAGGAGATCATTCATCTACATGGACCGACTTCGTTAAATACCCCTGCCAATTTACGAAAAAAAGCGTATGAGGAAGTAATGTTTAAAAATGGGATTAGTCCAAAAACATTAGAAGTGAATGAGGTTTTAAATAAACAAAATCAACAACGTGTCATTGAGCAATTGTTTAATACATATCCAAATGTAGATGGCGTATTTGCAAGTGATGATATGTTAGCGGCATCTGTTATACGTGAGGCCCGTCTTCGAAATATTGAAATTCCAAACGAGTTAAAAGTGGTTGGTTACGATGGAACAGAAGCTTTGCAAACGTTTTTACCACAATTAACAACCGTGCAACAGCCGATTGAACAAATAGCTGAAACGGCAATATTCAAATTAATAGAAATGATCGAGGAAAAGGACCAAAGTGAGTTAAGCTCTGAGACGAGGCTCCCAATTACGATAAAAATGGGGGAAACGACTTAAGACAGTATCCTTTAACTTGCCAGTAACTAAACTAAGTTGCTGGCTTTTTTGTTTGGCAAGAATAGTCGTATAGTATGTATCAAATGAGAAGATTAGTAGAAATAGTCATGAAAATGGGGAGAGTGGTAAATTGCGGTTCGAATCAGAGGAGATAGGTAATGAAAAAATTGAAATGACCAAATTAGAGTGCGATTAAGTACAGTTAAAGTAATTTCCGCCTCAAATTAGATTTTATGGGGCGCTTGAAAAGGACTTTTTATGTCATTCGATTGACATATGAAACCGTTTAACATAAACTAGCTCTAAAATAGAATAGGTAGATTATGAGAAGAAGAGAAACAGCATTAAATGGGAGAGCAGGAAGGGGTTGTTTTATTGTGATTAAGCGAAGACTGTTAGTAGTGTTTGGATTGGCTATTTTATTGTTAAGTTTAGTTGGTTACCAAATTTTAAATGGAGGTGCAGCAAATGTGAAAATAGAACATGAGGCACAAAGTGATTATTATACAGAAACTTATCGTCCTCAATTTCATTTTTCAACTCCAGTAGGTAATTTAGCGGATCCAAATGGCTTAATTTTTTTTGAGGGAGAATATCATCTTTTTCACCAAAAAAATGGAATGTGGGCACATGCCAGTAGTCCAGATTTAGTACATTGGGAGCACATGGATATTGCTTTAGACCATGATATTTTAGGTCAAGCCTTATCCGGTAGTGCTGTCATTGATTGGAATGATACGACTGGTTTTTTTGATGGAAAAGCTGGGATGGTTGCGATATACACAAGTACAGCTGGTGGTGAGGCACAAGGCATTGCTTACAGCAAAGATAATGGGCGAACGTGGGAGCGTTATGAAGGGAATCCGGTTATTGAAAATCCTGGGATAAAGGATTTCCGCGATCCGAAAGTATTTTGGCATGATGAATCAGCAAAGTGGGTTATGGTCGTCTCAACAGATAAAAGTGTTACGTTTTATAACTCAGATAATTTAATCGATTGGGAATATCAGAGCGAATTTGGTGAAGGTCATGGTTCACATGTTGCGGTTTGGGAATGCCCAGATTTATTTCGTTTACCTGTTGATGGGGATGAAGAAAATCAAAAATGGGTACTCCATGTTAGTGTAGGTGATAACGAGGAGACGAATGGTTCGACGGCTCAATATTTTATTGGAGAATTTGATGGTACTCAATTTATTCATGAACAAGATCCAGAAACGGTTCTTATTACCGACTTTGGACAAGATTTTTATGCCGCCCAAAGCTTTTCAGGTATTCCAGATAAAGATGGTCGCCATATTTGGCTAGGGTGGATGGCGAATTGGAGATATCCTTATCAATCACCGACCGACCCTTGGATAGGCTCGATGTCGATTCCACGTCAGCTTTCTTTAAAAACAATGGAAAATGGACTCATTCAACTCGTTCAAGAACCAATTAAAGAATTAGAATCATTAAGAGCTTCTGAATTTCAATTAGAACCTTTTGATATATTAGATGAACATTTACTTGAATTTCAAGGCACTACTTATGAATTTGAAACGATCATGGAGTGGGATGATTTAGATGAGTTTGGAATTCGTTTAAGACAAGGGCATAATGAAGAAACGGTTATAGGAATAAATTTAAGGGATGAAAAAGTCTTCCTCGATCGGACGAATTCAGGGTTAAGTGAATTGACGGATCGAAATGGCGAGTTGTTTTCGTTTGGGGCAAGATTTGAACAAGATTACGATATTGGCCGTGGCGAAATAAAAATTCATGGTTTTGTAGATGAATCATCCGTAGAAATTTTTATCAATGATGGTGAACAGGTATTTACGAATTTAATTTATACGACTCCGACCAATCAAAATATTGAATTGTATACAAAAGGAGGAGAAGTTCATGTGAGTGAATGGAGTTCCTATCACCTGAAATCTGTTTGGAGAGAGAGGCCAGATGATGGAGAAATGGAACGTCTTGTTTTAAGCAATGAACATTTGGAAATTGCACTTAATGGAACGGCATTTGTAGATGCTTTAATTAAACCTGACTGGTTAGAGATGGAAGCCGATGAATTAAATTGGATAGTTGAAGATCCTGATCTTTTAGAAGTGATAACGGAAAACGGGGAAAAATGGCTTAAAGCAAAAGCAGTTGGTTCAACTTCCATTCGAGTGACTGATTCCAAGGAGCAGGTGGAAAGTCGAATGACGATTCGAGTGGTTGAGTAAAAAACGAGAAATAAAAAGGTGCTCCGCCCAATCATTTTGGGCGGTTCACTAATCATTGGTTCTCTGACCTTTTTCAAAAGAGAGCTTGTTGTTGTTGTATATTTTCCTGTACATTAATGAAAGGGTTTTCTTTTGAATGTTTGGAGGCGGAACAGGTGTTTTTTTCATTAAGAAATCGATTATTTCTTATTTTTACCGGACTGTTAACGGTGCCTTTTGTTATTTTATCGATTGTCGTGCCATCTTGGTTTATGACAGTGATTAAAAATCAAACAGAGGATTTAACGTTTGAAATGTTGGAACAATATGCTCTCTATGTAGATTCTGTCACGACACAAGCGGAGGATTTAGGGAAACAAATTTTAATTAATCAAACGACACAGGATTGGTTACGAGCTGAACGTGATAGTGGCTCTGATGATTCAGATACACGATTATTAAGAAACGAGCTTAGAGCCCTTTTAACTTCGATTATTATTAATAATTCTCATGGAATGTCAGTAACGGTTGTGTTAGAGGACGGAAAAGGAATATGGGTTGAGCATGAATCAGAAGAGATTGAGTGGTTGCAAGAGGGAATTAGAAAAGATATGTTTATTGGCTATCATTATGATGTCGATCAACCTGGTCTAGAGATGCGTGATGAACCAGTGAATAGTTATATATTGCCTTTATTTGATCTTCATACATTTATAACAAGTGGTGTTATCAAAGTAAATTTTCCTACTCGCTTATTAGAAGACGCCATTCAGCAAGTGAGGATCGGTGAAAATGGTCAGGCCTATTTAGTTAATACAAAGGGTGAAAGCTTACTTCCTATAGATAGAAAGCTTCCAAAACATATGACGCCGAACATTATGAACCAATTAAATCAAATGAACTCAAGTCAAGGTCTAGTGGAAGTGGAACGGGAAGGGGATGAAGTCTTTTTATTTTTCAAAAAGCTACCCGTAGGAGATTGGGTGCTCATAAGTGAGGTAAAAGAAACGGATTTATTTAAAGAAGTGAATCAACTTCAAAGAAACTTATTTATCGTTAGCGGACTTTTATTTATTGTCACGATTGTTGCCTCCTATTTATTATCATCAACGATTGTTAGTCCATTAGGGAAACTAGCGGGTGCGATGAAATTTATCGAAAAAGGAGATTTTATTGGGGCACAAAAATATATGCCGACGATTCAGACTAAAAACAATGAAGTTGCTTATTTAATTGATGTTTTTGATCATACTGTCAATGAATTGAAGCGATTAATTGACACAGAGTATGAAGCAAATATTCGTAGGAAAGGAGCGGAATATAAAGCTCTTTTGTTACAAATTAATCCTCATTTTATGAATAATACACTCGAGATTATCGGTGGTCTATCGGCTCAAGGAAAAAATGAAGAGGTTATTAATGTTAGTAGCTATTTAGGGAAGATGATGAGGTATTCACTAGATACAAAAAGTATTGTTGTCACTTTAGGGGAAGAAATGAACTATATCCGTAGTTATACAAAAATTTTAATGCTTCGATATGAGGAGCAATTGTTGGTTACTATTGATGAGGACCCTCACACAAAAGAGGTTCCTATTCTGAGGTTTATTCTCCAGCCTTTAGTAGAAAATGCGGTTAAATATAGTTTTATTGAAAAGAATCAAGCAGAAATTTTTATTCAAACAAAGCGTTCTAATGATAAGCTCTTAATTACCGTTGAAGATAAAGGGATCGGAATGAAACAAGAGTTAGTGGAAGCTATGACTCAACTTGAGAGCGGGTATCAGTCCGTGAGTGTGCTGGAGACAAAAGGCCAAAGTATTGGGCTGAGGAATGTTTTAGAACGGTTAAAATTATATTACGGTCAACACTTTGCTTATGAAATTGTGTCAGAAGAAGGGCATGGTACGACAATTACTTTGGAGATTACTTTAACAAGGGGGGATAGGGATGAACGTTTTACTCGTTGATGATGAGGTTCAAATTAGAAAAGGCTTAAAAATGAAGGTCGATTGGCGAAAACAAGGCTTTGAAATTATTGCAGAAGCTTCTAATGGGAAAGAAGCTTTGGAACAACTCAAATGTGTTCAGATTGATTTAATTATTACCGATATGAGAATGCCGATGATGGATGGGGTAGAATTGGCTCGAATTTGTCACGAAACCTACCCGGAGATCAAAGTAGTTGTCTTATCTGGTTATTCTGATTTTGAATATGTTAAGACATCGATGAAGGCAGGGGTACGTGACTATTTGTTAAAACCTGTTGCTCCAGATGAATTAGTAGAAGTGCTCCAGATGATCGCGAAGGAAATAAAAGAAGAAAAAGAGAAGCTACAGCAATATGAAAGTATCAATCGTCTCGCTCATTCACATTTACAAGAAGTACAGGATCAATACCTTCTGTACCTTGTGAAAGACGAATGGTTACAAACCAATCTAATAAAAGAGCGATTGAGACATTTGCATTTAGAAGAAATAACGACATCCTCTTTTCAGTTTTTAACGGTTGAATTACGTGATGCCCGGGGCAGAGAAGAACGTGCGAACGAACTTTGGTACCCCTTTCAGTTAGTTTGTAAAGAATTGGCCCATGAAGTAAACGGGGTTTATTCTTTTATTAACCCTAGTTATCGGAACATCGTTCATTTTCTTGTGCTAGTGAATGAGCAAGACAGCATAAATCTAGAGTCAGTCATTCAACGAATCCAAAAATCGGTTAATCAGTTGTTAAAGCTGGAAACAGCAGTGGGGATTGGTCACCGAGGTGAAGGATTGGAACAATTTAAATCAAGTTATATTTCAAGTGTGCTTGCTTGGAGTCAAAGTCAATTTGAAGCCCCATCCCAGGTCATTCATGCTACTAAAATTGAGAAGGAAATTGTTGATGTATCAGCCGATTTTGAGAAAAAATTAATTAATTCAATTGAAGCATTGAATGTTGAGGCTTTCCAAAAAAACCTCGACCATCTCTTTACGAAGTCGTCAAAACATTCGATTTGGTCTTTTTCGTTTATTGCCAATCGTACTTTATTTTTATTGGGCTCGATAGCGAAAAAATATGATATTGAATCTCAAGAAATAAAAAACTTACTTTGGAATTGCCAACAAAGGATATGGGAGTTGAATGCGAGACAAAAGGTAATGGATTATTTGATGACGCTTGCCCAAGAAATTATCGATAAAATCCGTTCGGCTAGGTATTCCAACGGTAGAGTCATTGTCGAAAGTGTCAGACAATATATGGACGAGCATTATGGTTCAGAAATTACATTAAGCAGTTTATCAGAAATGTTTCATATAAATAGTGCTTATTTATCAGAGCTTTTTAAAAATCAAGTCGGTGAAAACTTTAGTGATTATTTAACAAAAGTAAGGATGGAAAAAGCCCAAACCTTTCTTAAAGAGAGACAGTTAAAAATTATTGATGTGGCGAACTTAGTTGGCTTTTCTAATTCTGGATACTTTAGCACGGTTTTTAAAAAGTATTTTCAACAAACTCCTGTTGAATTTCGTCAAGCTAATGAACAGCGGGGATAAGGAGGGGTATTATGAAAAAGAGCTTTTTCACTCTTGTCTTTATTTTAATCATAATAATGGGTCTGCTGTCTGTCATGTTTTATTTTAAGGGAGAAAAAGAGCATTCACGAGATCGGGATGAGGTTGCGGAGGACATTCAAATTCATTTTTGGAGAAACTACGGAAATGATTTAGAGAATCAAGCCTTTATGGAACTCATCAACCATTTTGAACGATTAAATCCTGGTATAAAAGTGAAAATGCGTTCTATCCCATACAGTGATTATGAAATTCTTATTCGAACTGAGTTTGCAGCAGGAACCCCCCCAGATGTTTTGATGATAGATAGTCCTAATTTGGCTTTATATGCGAAAACAGGGGTGCTTAACCCGTTAACTTCCTTTATCGACGAGTCTTCATTAAACGATTTTCCTGATTCTACGATAGAAGGATTAATGTATGAAAATGAACCATACTTAATGCCGATCACAGAATCAGGACTAGCGTTGTTTTATAACATTCCTTTATTTAAAGAGGCTGGTTTATCTTTACCGAAAAAAGACCCTCATGAGCCATTAACGTGGGAAGAAGTTCGAGAAATGGCCATTGAAATTTCTCGAATCGGAGAAGAGGTGGATGGTTTGGATCCAGCTCAAGGCTTTGCAAGTGGAGAGGCCGCTGCCTATTTTAAAATGCCAATATTATGGCAATTTGGAGCGGAAATTCTCAGTCCAGATGGAACGACTTCAAATGGATATTTAAATTCGGCTGAAGCAATTGAAGCCTTAACATTTTATCAAAATTTATATCACGAGGATGGGGTGGCCTCGATAGAGATGACAACTGGATCATTTGAGAAGAACCTATTAGGGTTAACGGTTCTTGGTTCTTGGGCAGTTGCCGATTTTCAAAATCATTATGAGCTAGAACTCGATGTTGATTTCGGAGTTGCTCCGTTACCAAAAGCTAAAATACAGGCTGTGCCTAATGGTGGCTGGGCGCTAGCACTGTCAAGTGAATCGAATCATTCTGAAGAAGCGTGGGCATTTATTGAATTTTTATCAAGTTATGCAGGAATGAAGAAATATGTAGAGATAACTGGTGACATTCCCGCTCGAATTTCGGTGGCCGAAGATATTCCTGAATTGAATCAATATCCGATGAATATATTCGTTGAACAAGCCCATCATTATTCAAAAAGTAGACCGGTTACTCCTGTTTATCCTGTTGTGAGTGAGGAGATTCGTACTTTATTTGAAGAAATTGGAATAGGTGGAAAAGATGTAAAGAAGTCGGTTCAAAAGGCGGTCGAAACGATCGATGCAGCCCTTGAACCGAACTAGTTAAAGGCGAATCCAAATATATTAAATGTTGCGATCCAAATATATTTAACTCCGAATCGATATTATTTTGATAAAGTGAAATAGAGTTAGCAAACATTCCATTGCTGCCGTTTTTAACTCAAAACCATCTTTAAAAAGCAAAGGGGATTTGAATATGTTTGAAATGACCCGTTGGTATATGCGACTTGGGAATTGGGCTTTTAATTTAGTTTTATTAAATATATTATGGTTTGTCTTTTCCGCTTTAGGTTTATTTATATTTGGATTGTTTCCAGCAACCGCGGCGATGTTTGCAGTCTTAAGACATATGATGACAGAGGATGAAGACGTTTCCGTTACGAGGTTGTTTTGGCAAAAATATAAACAGGAGTTTTGGAAGGGGAATTTATTAGGATACCTCATTCTATTAGGGGCTCTCCTATTATTGTTGAATTTAAGAGCTTTACAGCAGTTTGAACCAGGCTTTTTCCGGACCGTGTTTGCTAGTGTAACCGTCCTATTAAGTTTTTTATTTCTGTTAATGTCTTTATATATTTATCCGATTTTTGTTCACTTTAAATTGGGCTTTTGGCACTATCCAAAATACGCATTTATTATGATGATTGCTAAGCCTTTACAAACCATCATCATGGTTGTTGGGGTAATCACCATTTCTTTTTTCTATTTAAAGTTCCCTGTATTTATAATTATTTTCGGGATTAGTTTATTTTCATTTGTTTTAATGAGAGTCACTTTAATCTCATTACCAAAAGAAGAGCTAGTTACAGCTGAATAGTGATGAAAGGCATATGGAGAATTCAATTCTTTGTATGCTTTTTTAGTAGGTTCATGTATTAGGCCGTGGAGTCTGAAGCAAGCCGAACAGTTAAAACAAAAGAGTCCGAAAAGCCATCTAGCATCACACATTACGCGAAATGACTTCTATTACTAAAAATGGTTTCGTTTTTAGTTTTCCCATATCAGCAGTTTGCGAACTTCCCTTTGTCTGTTATGTTAAAGATTTTTGTAATCGATTTCAAAGTGCCAAAGATTTTAGAACGCCGTTACCGAAGATATTGAAATATTATCAGACAAATTGTTGGTATCTTTAAACTAGAAACAAAAGATAACGATTTCATAAGGAGTTATCAAACAAAAGCTGTTCCAAGGGGGGATGAATATGGGGAAAAGTTCAACACATGCGACTCAGACGAGAGACCTTTCCAATCAATTGAAACCTAATAAAAAGAAACAAAATCCTTTTGAATATATAAGAAAAAATTGGATTCTGTATGTGTTCTTAGCACCAGCCGTTCTATTAGTTTTACTTTTTAATTATATCCCGATGTATGGTGTCACCATTGCCTTTAAAGATTTTAGTCCAACAAGAGGGATTGCAGGAAGTCCGTGGGTCGGCTTTGAACATTTTGTTAGCTTTTTACAGTCACCTAATTTTCATCAAATTTTTATGAATACGATCAAGCTTAGTGCTTTTGAGTTGTTAATAGGCTTTCCAGTCCCAATTATTTTGGCATTGATGTTAAATCAAGTGCGTCGAGCAGGAATAAAGAAAAATATTCAACTAATTGTATATGCACCTCATTTTATTTCCGTTGTTGTTATTGCGGGGATGCTGTTTATCTTTTTATCGCCGGCAGGCCCATTAAATGCGGTTTTATCTATTTTTACGGATCGACCGATTTCATTCATGTCAGACCCTGAGTACTTCAGAACGATTTTTATTGCATCAGGTATTTGGCAAGGAGCAGGGTTCGCTTCGATTATTTATGTAGCGGCGTTGTCTAATACGGATCCGCAGTTACATGATGCGGCAACGATTGACGGAGCTTCGTTGCTACAAAGAATTTGGAATATTGATATTCAAGTATTAAAACCAACAATGGCTGTTCTCTTTATTTTAGCTGTTGGAGGCATTATGGGGGTAGGGTTTGAAAAAGCGTACCTTTTACAAACCGATATGAACTTACCAGCATCAGAAATTATTGATACGTATGTATATAAGCGAGGTTTACAAGCAGGAGATTGGTCCTTTGGTGCTGCAGTTGGCTTGTTTAACTCGATTATTAGTCTCTGTTTGCTGATTACGGTTAACTTTGTTGTTAAGAAATTTAACGGAGAAACTCTTTATTAGAAAGGGGGAATTCTGAATGAACAAGGAACAAAAAGAATCTAAAAAAGAGCAAAAAAAACGGAAACAAGCTGCTGAACTGCAAAAAAATAGATTAATTAATAATTCAAAGACCGATCGCTTTATTCTATTTATCAATAAATTCATCTTACTGCTCGTCGTACTTATCGTCACGATTCCTCTCTTTTATGTATTACTAGGATCGTTTCAACAACCTTCTGTTTTAGCGACGAGGGGGCTTTCGTTTAATCCGGAGCATTGGACGCTTGACGGGTATCGGCGGATTTTTAATGACGGATCGATTATGCGAGGATTTGCCAATTCCATGCTTTATGCCGGTGGATTTACGGTTGTATCAGTAGGTTTGACGATATTAGCTGGCTACTCCTTATCTGTTGATGGATTTGTTGGTAAAAAGTTTTTTATGATTTTCTTTCTCTTTACGATGTTCTTTAATGGTGGAATGATCCCGACGTATTTATTAGTGCGTGAACTAGGCTTAATCAATACACCGTGGGCGATTATTTTACCTGGTGCGATTGGAGTATGGAATATTATCCTCGCTAGAACGTACTTTAAAGGTTTACCAAATGAGCTGAAAGAAGCGGCACGAATTGATGGGGCTTCAGATTTTAAGATCTTCTTGAAGATCATTTTGCCATTATCAAAACCAATTATTTTTGTGCTTGCTCTCTATGCCTTTATTGGTCAGTGGAATGCGTATTTCCAAGCAATGATTTATTTGGAAGACCGCTCTTTATATCCGTTGCAACTCGTTTTACGAGAAATCTTAATCCAAAACGAAGTGCAACCAGGAATGATAGCCGATCAATTGGCTAGAGCGGAGATGCAACGAATTGCTGAGATGATTAAATACTCATCCATTGTGATTTCTAGTTTGCCTTTACTAATTATGTATCCATTTTTCCAAAAGTACTTTGAAAAAGGGGTCATGGTTGGTTCATTAAAATAAATAAGAAAATAGAAGGGTGAGGGGACATTTTGAGAAAAATAGTAAAAGCAATGTCGGCATTGGTCGTAAGTACAGCTGTATTGGTTGGCTGTGGCAACAGTGAAAACAGTTGGTCAGAGGATTATGGTTTGGCGGATATTGAATTTCCATTAGAGGAGCAAGTGACACTGAAGTTTTTAACTTCAAGTTCACCGCTTGCACCAGCCGATCCGAATGAAAAGTTAATTTATGAAAGATTAGAAGAAAAAACAAATGTACACATTGAATGGAGAAACTTTGTAGGTGAAGCATTTGGAGAACGTCGTAACCTTGCAATGTCTAGTGGGGAAATGCCAGATGCGATTATTAATTCGGAGTATAGTGATTATGAATTATTAAATTTAGCAGAAGATGAAGCGATTATTCCGCTGAATGATTTAATTGATAATTATATGCCTAATTTACAAAAGGTATTAGAGGATGCCCCTCAATACCGTTCGATGATGACCGCACCTGATGGAAACATTTACGCGTTTCCTTGGATTGAAGAATTAGGTGAGGGAAGAGAAAGTATTCATTCAGTTGATAATTTTCCTTGGATTAATGTTGAATGGTTGGAAGAACTAGGTTTAGAAATGCCAACGACAACAGATGAATTAAAAGAGGTGTTAATTGCTTTTAAAGAGAACGACCCAGCTGGTAATGGGCAAACAATCCCAATGTCCTTTATCATTAATGATGGTGGGCAAGACCTTGGTTTTCTTTTTGGCTCTTTCGGTTTAGGTGATACATGGGATCGTACGGTTGTGACAAATGACGGTGAAGTCAAATTAACGGCCGCAGATGAAGGGTATAAAGAAGCGATTAATTTTATGAATGAATTATATGAGGAAGGTCTTTTAGACATTGAAGGTTTTGAACAAGATTGGCCAACATATGTGGCCAAAGGGCAAGAAGGGCGTTACGGATTATATTTTACTTGGGATAAAGCGAATATTTCTGGAATGAATGATACGTATGATTTAATGCCACCATTATATGGTCCAGATGGACATAAAAATGTAGCGAGAAATAATGGTATGGGCTTTGACCGTTCTCGTATGGTCATTACAAGTGCTAACCAAAATTTAGAATTAACAGCGAGATGGATTGACCAATTATATGACCCACATCAGTCTGTACAAAACAACTGGGGAACATATGGTGATGAAACACAACAAAACATTTTTGAGTTTGACGAAAGTGCTCAAATGCTTAAACATTTAGATTTAGAAGGAACAGCTCCAGTAGAATTACGTGAACGTACTAATATTGGTGGGCCGTTAGCGATCTTAGATAGCTATTATGGAGATGTTACAACAATGCCTGATGATGCGGCATGGAGACTTGATTTAATGAGAGAAGTCATGGTGCCACATATGTCAGCTGACCATATTTATCCGCGTGTATTTTTTGATTTGGATGAATTAAGAAGGCTTTCACAAATCGAGGCGGACTTCTATCCGTACATTAATCGTAAACGTGCAGAGTGGATTACGAATGGAAAAATTGAAGAAGAGTGGGATGATTATTTAGAAGAACTTGAGCGCTTAAGTTATTCTGAATGGTTGGAAATTAAACAAGCAGGATTTGATCGTTCTGTAGAATAAATGGGAGGGTTTTAAATTGACAGTCAATGCTTTAAATCAATTTCGACCAAAACTACATTTTGCCCCAACAAAAAATTGGATGAATGACCCGAATGGAATGGTTTATTTTGAAGGAGAGTATCATTTATTCTTTCAACATAATCCAGATGATAGTGTATGGGGTCCGATGCATTGGGGCCACGCTGTTAGTAAAGATATGATTACATGGGAAGAGCTTGATATTGCCCTTTATCCCGATGAGAACGGAACGATTTTCTCAGGGAGTGCAGTGGTAGATTGGGAAAATACAACTGGATTTTTTCCAGATGGGCCAGGGCTAGTTTCGATTTTTACTCATCATTTAGATAAGCATGATGGCCGTGCACCGGTTCAAACACAGAGCCTTGCTTATAGCCATGATCGTGGTAGAACTTGGACTAAATATGAAGGCAATCCCGTCTTAAAGCATGAATCAAAAGTGGATTTCCGTGACCCAAAAGTTTTTTGGCATAAAGAAACGAATAAGTGGCTGATGGCCCTTGCCACAGGGCAAACGATCTCTTTCTACTCATCATTTAATTTAAAAGATTGGCAGTTTGAAAGTGAGTTTGGTAATGGAGTCGGCTCTCATTTAGGTGTGTGGGAATGCCCAGACTTATTTCCATTGCAAGTAGGCGATAGTGAGGAGACGAAGTGGGTTTTACTCGTAAGTATTGGCGATAACCCACAATATTCACTCGGTTCTAAAACGCAATATTTTGTAGGTGATTTTGATGGAACCACCTTTATAACGGAGCAAAAAGAAACGCTTTGGTTAGATTTTGGTAAAGATAATTATGCAGGTGTGAGCTTCTCAGATATCCCGGCTGAGGATGGCAGAAGAATTTATATCGGTTGGATGAGCAATTGGCGTTATGCTAATCAAGTCCCAACAGATGGCTGGAGAAGTCAAATGACTTTACCACGTAAGCTATCACTACGAAATGTTGCTGGGAAGCTGTTAGTTGTTCAGCATCCTGTAGAAGAACTTCAGCCATATTTGCATGAAGGTGTAAAGTCTCTTGAAGTTGGAAGTAGCTATGAGGTGTCAGAAGAGTATTTAGAGCTTTTTGTTCACTTTAAAAATGTGGATGCGAAAGTATTTGGCTTAAAATTAGATTATGGACTTGATCACTCGGCACATATTGCGATCGATTCAGTACAAAGATTGGTGTCTCTAGAACGTGAGCACTCGGGCCAAATCGATTTTTCAGCGTTATTTGCTGATATTCAGCAAGTAGAAGTGCCTGATGTTAGTGACTTAACGATTAGAGTGATTGTCGATGCATTATCAATTGAATTGTTTATTAATGATGGAGAGTATTCGATTACGAGCCTCGTGTTTCCAAAGGAGAAATGTAGTCAAATAACACCATTTGCTCATAGTGGTACAGTCGATATTCTTGATAGTTATATCAATATCCCTAAGTAAGTTTGAAATGAAAATAACTTAGCACATTGGAGAAATCCCATGTGCTCTTTTTTTAGACAATGGTAAAAGATTCGGTTAATCTAGGAGGAATGAAATGAAAAAAAGCCAATTTTATTTTGTTAGTAGTGTCATTGTAATTGGTATTAGTATAGCGATTTTTTGGTCAAGTAATCTAGCATCAAGTACCGATTATACGGAACAATACCGACCACAATTTCATTTTAGTCCAGAAGAGAACTGGATGAATGATCCGAATGGGATGGTTTATTATGAAGGGGAGTATCACTTATTTTATCAACATAATCCTCATGACAATGTGTGGGGTCCGATGTATTGGGGCCATGCGATTAGTCAAGATATGATCGAGTGGGAACATAGACCAATCGCATTGGAGCCCGACGAAATTGGAACGATTTTTTCTGGAAGTGCCGTGGTCGATTGGAATAATTCAACTGGATTCTTTGATGAGAAGGGTGAAGGGTTAGTAGCCATCTTTACACATGCGGGTGATGGACAATCTCAAAGTCTTGCTTATAGTAAAGATAAGGGAAGAACATGGGAGAAGTATGAAGGCAATCCTGTTATCCCAAGTGACCCGGCGATACCTGATTTTAGAGATCCGAAAGTATTTTGGCATGATGACACAGAAAAATGGATTATGGCTATTACGGCCGGAAAAAAGGTCTTGTTTTATGGTTCTCCTAATTTAATAGAATGGGATTTTTTAAGTGAATTTGGTGAAGGAATGGGTGCCCAAGGTGGTGTATGGGAATGTCCAGATTTATTTGAATTAGCAATAGATGGAGATTCCGATCATACGAAGTGGGTTTTACAAGTAGATATTGGTGACGGAGCAATTGCTGGGGGGTCAGGGGCTCAATATTTTATCGGTGAATTTGACGGGACGACTTTTGTTAGTGAACACGATCCCGAACAGATCAACTGGCTTGATTATGGAGCTGATTTTTACGCGGCTCAATCCTTTTCTGATATCCCAGATGAGGATGAAAGACGGGTCATGATCGCATGGATGAATAACTGGTTATATGCCAACCAAGTCCCAACAGAAGTTTGGCGTGGGGCGATGTCTTTCCCAAGAGAGATGAAACTGATCACAGATTCAATGGGAGAGATTAAGGTAGCTCAAAAACCAATTCAAGAGTTAAGCTCTTTAAGAGGTGAAGAACTATTTCATTTAGAAAATGAAAGGATTGACCAGTCAGCGGCTAAGGATTTGTTAGCAAATATCAAGGCTGATGCTTTTGAGCTTTTTGTTGAAATTGATCGAAATTTAGTAAGTGATGTAGGTTTTAAAATTAGACAATCTGAGAACTTAGAGGATGAAACGCAGATTGGTTTTTCAAGTGAAACGAATGAACTTTTTGTGGAGCGTAGGCAGTTAGATGAGATTTATTTTAGTCCTTATTTTAATGGCAGGCATAAAGTGGCACTCTCAAATTCTGATACACTAACTTTGCAGATTTTAGTCGATCAATCTTCGGTTGAAGTATTTGTTCAAGATGGTCAATATGTCATTACGGATTTAATTTTTCCGAATGAAGATAGTGTAAATATGGAGTTTTTTTTAGAGGGTGAGGAAGTTCTCATTCATACTTTAACGATTCATTCCTTACAATCCATTTGGTAAAATGAATATGAAAAAATAGATGAGGTGAAGCAATGAATAATCATTCAATGGTTATATGTGTTGGGGAAATGTTAATTGATTTCTTTTGTAAAGATATAGGCGTGAGCTTGGAGCAAGGAAAAAGCTTTGAAAAGCAAGCGGGTGGTGCACCAGCTAATGTTTGTGCAACGATTGTGAAGCTCGGTGGAGAGGCCGGCTTTAGTGGCAAGGTTGGAAACGATCCTTTTGGGCATTTTTTAAAGAGAACATTAGAGGATATAAAAGTCGATACTTCAATGATGAAATTGGACCCATTGAATCCGACCACATTAGCTTTTGTTTCATTGATGGAAAATGGAGAACGAGATTTTGTTTTTAATCGTGGTGCTGATCGATGGATGAAATCCGAGGATATCGATGAAAAAGAAATGGCTCAAGCAAAAATCTTACATTTTGGTTCGGCGACTGCGTTATTAGAGGAACCATTTCGCTCAACTTATTTAAATGCCATCGATAGAGGGTATCAAAATGGTCAGTTTATATCTTTTGATCCGAATTACCGGATTGATTTGTGGAGAGGAAGAGAACGGGAATTTGTTGAATGGGCAAAAGAAGGAATAAAATTAGCTGATTTTGTCAAAGTCAGTGATGAGGAATTACAAATTATTTCCGAGGAAAAGGAAATGAAAGTAGGGGTGGAGAAACTTCATCAAATGGGTGCTAAATTGATAGCTGTTACGCTTGGAAAAGAAGGTACTTATATATCGAATGGAAGCGAGCATAGTATCATTCCGAGTATCTTTATTCAATCAATTGACTCCACAGGAGCTGGCGATGCGTTTGTAGGGGCGACTCTGTTGCAATTTTCGAAAGAAGTTACGCCAAAAGAAATCATATCTAATTTTGAAAAAGTAAAAGATATCATCACTTTCAGTAATAAAGTGGGTGCATTAGTTTGTACTAAAATTGGAGCGATTGAAGGAATTCCAACGTATGAGGAAGTTTTAAATTTTGAAATGGTCAAATAAAGAAACATTTATTTTTAAAGCTGTCCCTTGAAAATGGGGGCAGTTTTCTTGCGTCTAACGTTTATATAAACATGAAAAGGAAAAAAGGGTGTCGACTATTGTAAATAAGGTTAATTTTTATATTAATGAACTCAACTTTCACATCGAGAAAATCCGTTCAACTAGTCGGCAGAGCGAAAGGGAAGCTCTTAAACAAATGCCCTTGACACGTTTGAAAAGCGAGAACGTACTATCACACCAAACGGATAAACTGTGCAGTAAAAAAATAATAGGCTCTCCGGCTGTCGCTCCCAAAACCATACTCCGCGTCCTGCAGGAACCTGGCGAGCCTCCTCGGCAAGCCTTGCGGGGTCTCGCTCCACGGTTTATTCCTGCGGGAGTCTCCGTATGGTTTTGTCCGCTAAGTGTAGGGGAGATGCTTGATGATATGGCTCTTTCCAAATCAGCTATTTCTAACGCAGAAGGACCTTCTTCTTCCCTTTGTTGGTTATGGAACTAAATAGGTAGTTGCGACCTATTTTTTTCCTAAGTCTGCCGTCATGAAAAGACATGATTCCAATCGAAACAAGCTCGATCATCTAGCTAACGTACAGAGCATCAACACTGATTTGTTTACAACTGTAACGGAATGAGTCATGGAAGGAGAAAAATCATTCTCAAGCTAATGTACGTTGAAGTAATGACTATTTTTTTATTCAATGAGAAAACCGAACCTAGATTCGATTCCATGATCTAGCGGACAAACAGACACGGAGACTCCCGCAGGAATAAACCGTCCAATGAGACCCCGCAAGCGTGCTGAGGAGGCTCATGAGGTTCCTGCAGGACGCGGAGTGTCTGTTTGGTAGCGACCGCCGGAGGGCCTCATTTTAGTGAACAGTTTCCTTCAACAGCCTACGAAGAGATGTGTTCAGACTGTCAACGATTGAACCGTTCATGTAAAGTCCATTTGAGTCTTGTATCGCCTTAAAGTTAATCTCTATCAACGGTTAAGGGTCAATCATACGTTGCGAAAGTTGAGTAAATAAGATTAATTTTTATATTTAATGAAGCAAAAGGATAGCTTCTTTTCTTCATATCGTTTAATCTGATAAAGTGTAAAAAAAATGATGGTGTATAGGAGGAGAAATACCGATGAATAATATTCATAGACCGACCATTGTAGCACTCCTATTAGCTGGGTCTTTTATTGCGATTTTAAATCAAACGTTAATGATTACAGCGATTCCTCCTATTATTGTGGAGATGGGTGTAACCCCGAATAGTGCTCAATGGTTAACGACTGTTTTTATGTTAGTGAATGGAATCATGATACCAGTTAGTGCTTTTTTAATTGAACGATTTACAACAAGGCAATTATTTTTAACGGCGATGAGCGTATTTGCAGCTGGAACATTAGTGGCCGGCCTTGCTCCTACATTCGAAGTTTTGTTACTAGGACGAGTGATCCAATCGATGGGTGCAGGTGTTATGCTTCCATTAATGACGACCGTGTTTTTACTCATCTTCCCGATAAATAAACGTGGAACGGTTATGGGGTTAATTGGGTTAGTGATTTCGTTTGCCCCTGCCATCGGGCCTGCTTTTTCTGGTTGGGTCACGGGTAACTATTCTTGGAGATTGTTATTTTTTATCATTTTACCAATAGCGATTATTGATATTATTATCGCCTATTTTGTTTTGAAGAATGTAACAGAGGTGAAGAAGACAAAAGTAGACGTACTGTCGATTATTTTATCTTCGTTCGGTTTTGGTGGTTTACTTTTTGGAGTGACAAATGCCGGTAATTTCGGTTGGGGAGAACCGATTACGTTGATAACATTAGCTGTAGGAGTCTTCTCTTTACTCTTTTTTATCTTAAGACAATTACGACTTAAACATCCAATGTTAGAATTTCGTGTCTTCACGTATTCTATTTTTCCGTTTGCTGTCATCATCGGTTCCATTACGTTTATGGGATTGATTGGAATTGAAACACTTATACCGTTATATATGCAAAATATGCGGGAATTTACTGCTTTTGAAGCGGGGATGGCGATGTTGCCTGGTGCTTTAATAACCGGTATTCTTGCTCCCATTATTGGAAGAATTTTTGATAAGGTAGGGGCACGCTGGCTTGTTACGCCTGGTTTAATTATTTTATCAGCTGCAACGATTCCTTTTATCTTTTTAGATATAGAAACGACTTTTGCTTTTATTACGATTATGTATGCGGTTAGGATGGTTGGTTTAGTGATGGTGATGATGCCTGTCCAAACAGCCGCACTGAACCAGTTGCCAAAACGTCTCATTCCACATGGAGCGGCCATGGATAGTACGATGAGAATGACGGCAGCTTCAGTTGGAACAGCTGTACTTGTCACGATTATGACATCAGTAGCAGCAGGAACACAAAATAACGAAAATATAGCTCATTCTGATATTTTTGGAGTAAATATGGCTTTTGTCGTTATGGCTGGTTTGGCGCTTTTGGCTCTTGTTTCTTCCTTTTTTATCAAATATACAAAACCAGATAAAGAATCAACAGACGTAAAAGAACAAGTAAGTTAAGTTTGATTTAAAATCTTAGCAAGACCATTACATTGATTTATTTCAAGGTGGTGGTCTCTTTTAGTCAGAAAGCATATAATAGATGAGGGTGGCACGATCCCAAAGATAAGAAAATAGAATAATATTCAAAAAGATAAAAAATAGTGGAAACGATAGGTCATTGATTGCCTATACTATATAATGGAGATTACGAATTTCACATGTAGGAGAACCGACTATGAATAAAAAGATTTATGAAGATTTATTATTAATATTGCAAAAGAGCTCAACCGAAGAACATATAAAAATTAATCAACCGTTAAGTTACTACACGTATACAAAAACAGGAGGACCAGCAGATATTATTGTCTTTCCGACGACGTATGAAGAAGTCCAAAAGATTTATCGATACACACTAGAGCATCAAATACCGATTACGATTTTAGGGAATGCCTCAAACTTAATTATTAAAGATGGCGGAATTCGTGGCGTTGTGATGATTTTAACGGATATGGATAAAGTTGAGTTAAGAGGAGATTCGATTATTGCCCAAAGTGGGGCGGCGATTATTGAAGTGTCGAGATTTGCTTTGAAACACGAACTGACAGGGTTGGAATTTGCTTGTGGCATTCCAGGCTCAATTGGTGGAGCTTTGTATATGAATGCCGGTGCTTATGGTGGAGAAGTTTCAGATGTTTTAACAGAAGCCTTTGTTTTAACAAAAGAGGGGGAATTGAAAACTGTTCAAGCCGAAGAGTTAGACTTAGGCTATCGTACAAGTAATATTGAAACGAACGGTTACCTAGTGTTAGAGGCAACTTTTGGTTTGAAGCAAGGTGACGTGGTCGAAATCAAAGCGAAAATGGATGAACTTACTTTTTTAAGGGAATCGAAACAGCCATTAGAGTACCCATCATGTGGCAGTGTTTTCAAAAGACCACCAGGGCATTTTGCTGGAAAGTTGATTCAAGACAGTGAATTACAAGGGAAACGAATCGGTGGAGCAGAAGTTTCGAAAAAGCACGCTGGTTTTATCGTAAATGTTGGAAATGGAACAGCGACGGACTATATGAAGTTAATCGCCCATGTGCAGCAAACAGTTAAAGATAAGTTTGGGGTTGAACTGGAACGAGAAGTACGAATTATTGGCGAAGATGTCAAGAATTGAATAAATGAGCAACCAGAAACCAATGACAGCGATGAGAGATCTACTGTTATTGGTTTTTTATTATTAATCTAGCTGCGCCTGTTAGAAGCTCGAGAAAACAGGCTCCACTTTTTATTTAAGGAGGGATTGAGGATGAAAGAGCGTAAAGTTATTTATTCACAAATGGTGTCTTTGGATGGATTTATAGAAGACGAGCAAGGGGGAATTTTGTGGAGCAAACCAGATGAAGTGCTCCTTTCATTTATTTCTGAACAAGAGCATCAGATTGACACTCATTTATATGGGAGAAGAACTTATGAAAATATGGCTTCATACTGGCCATTTATTTTAGATAGTCCAATTGCCAGTGAAGAGGAGAAAAGATGGGCACGGAATTGGCTGGAATGTGAGAAACTTGTCTTTTCGCGTGTACAAGAGATAGAGTTAAATTGGAATTCAAGATATGTTAAGCAAGAGCTGGAGGAAGAAATTAAGGAATTAAAGTGTCGTGCTGGTGGACATCTTTCATTAGGTGGAGCAGGGTTAGCCAAAACATTTATGGATATAAATTTGGTTGATGAATTTCATTTGTATGTATACCCGATCCTTTTGGGAAAGGGAAAACGACTTTTTCCTTCATTAAATCAAATAAAAAAATTAAAGTTAGTCGATATGAAACGGTTTGATTCAGGAGTGCTTTTTTTAAATTATCATCTGATATAATAGAGAAAACAGAATATTTTGATAAGGGGTGATTTAATGGGAATGGATTCAAACGAGTTAAAACAACAAGTTCAAGCACAGTTTGGAAAAAATGCTCAAAACTATGTTACGAGTCACATTCATTCAAAAGGCAAAGATTTAAAAAAGCTTGTCGAATTGCTTGATTGTTCAGGTGAGGAACAATTCCTTGACATCGCAACAGGTGGTGGACATGTCGCTAATGCAGTTGCTCCCTTAGTGAAACAAGTTGTTGCTCTTGATCTCACGAAAGAAATTTTACAAGTGGCCAAAAAGTTTATTGAAGGGAATGGAAACAGCAATGTTGATTATGTGGAGGCCAGTGCAGATGCATTACCTTTTGCTGATCATCAATTTGACCGAGTGACTTGTCGAATAGCTGCCCACCATTTTCCTAATATTGAGGATTTTCTGAAGGAAGTTTATCGTGTTTTAAAGCCCAATGGACTCTTTATTTTAATCGATAATGTGGCTCCAGAAAATAAAGATTGTGATCAGTTTTATAATTACATTGAGAAGGTTAGAGATTATAGTCACCAGCGTGCTTATAAAAAAACGGAGTGGTTAAAAGAGCATGAAAAAGTAGGGTTCGAATTGATAGAGATGCACTTGTTTGAAAAAGTGTTCGATTTTGAAAATTGGTGTAGGCTAATGGATGTTGGTGAAAAAGAAAAAGAGGAATTGACTCATGCCTTTTTGCAGGCGGATGATAAAATAAAAGCGAAGTTCCGCGTGACATTGGAAAACGGGAAAAAAGTTCAATCCTTTCAAGGAGAATCGGCCTTAATAAAGGCGAAAAAACTAGTTTAAAGAAAAGTAAAGAAGAGGGGCTGTCCCAAAAGTCATGAAAGTGACCTTTGAGGGTTCAGCCCCCTTTTTGAATATTTTAAAAGTGAGAGCTTCTGAGATGAGGGGCACTCACTTACAGGTCGGATTGGAACCGGCTAGGTGGGTGGATTTCCACCTATCCCTCCTGAAGCCACTAGAAAAACGGTTTGTTTGTTAAAATAGGGTTACATTAGTTAGCTATACTCCGCCAGCCCCATACCCTACGCGTTCCGCGGATGAGCCGGGAGCCTCCTCGCTCAACTGCGGGGTCTCCATAAACTATCTCGAAACAATCAAATGACATAAATGAATACAGCAAGAAAGTGAGCGGTTGTCCCCAGCATAATAAAGATATGGAATATTTCGTGGAAGCCGAAGTGTTTAAATTCAAATTGTTTTGGTTTTAATGCATAAATGATGCCCCCAATTGTATAAAATACGCCACCAAGAATAAGTAAAAATAGCCCCATCGTACTTAAGACGTCCGCAAGTGGTGAAAAGGCAAAAATGATAATCCATCCCATTCCAATATAAAGAGCCGTTGAAAGCCATCTAGGGCAATTAAACCAAGTCATTTTAAAAATAACACCTAATACAGCAAGGGTTGTCACAATCCCAAAAATCGTCCAGCCTGTTACTCCATTCAAAGCAATCAAACAAAACGGAGTATAAGAACCAGCAATTAATACAAAAATCATCGAGTGATCAAGCCTTCTTAAAAACGCAATGACATGGTCTTTGGCAATGACCATATGGTAAGTAGCAGAGGAGGCATAAAGCAAAATCATGCTAATACCAAAGATGATGATGGCACTTATATTCAATACAGTCGGGTCTGTTAAGGTAACTTTAATAACCATGGCTAGTAAGGCAGCAAAGGATAACAATGCTCCGACAAGATGAGTTAAGCCATTAATGGGTTCGCGAATATATGTAGACAAAATAAAAACCTCCTAATATCATTGTAAGTAGTTTTAATAACTACTTACAATGATATATGTATATCGTCATGTAGTCAACGTTTACTTATTTATTTTTTTCAAGTAAAATAAATAAAAGGATGATTAGAAAAGTTAGGTGAATAGAATGGAAAACATGGAAGAGATTTTACAGAATCTTGGTTTAGATAAACAATTAAAATTGGAAGATATTCCTGACCTTGATTTATATATGGATCAAGTGATTCAATTGTTTGAAAAAACGTATCGTCAGTCGAAACGAGATGAAGACGAAAAAATCTTAACTAAAACGATGATAAATAATTATGCGAAGGGTAAGCTGTTACCACCGATTAAAAATAAAAAGTACTCTAAAAATCATCTTATTTTAATGAATTTTGTTTATGAGTTAAAAGGAGCCCTTTCTTTAACGGATATTAAGATGACTCTCGCAGTTTGGAATCAACAACTAGGGGATGAATCTGTACAACTAGAGGAAAGTTTTCAAGCTTATTTAATGGTACAAGAAAAAAATCTAGAGGACTTTTTTACGGAAATAAATAAAAAAGAAAAAGAAGTAGATAAGGTTTTTGAGCAGGTGGACAATCTTAATGCAGAACAGTTAAAACAAAGTATGCTCATCTTATCTTGTATTCATATGAGCAATTTATATAGACGAACAGCTGAGAAGTTAATTGACCAATTAGCCCAAAAATCAGACAAAGAAGTGTAAGGCGTGATAGTAATTAAATCTTTAGATATAGCAAAAAAATCCTCTGAATTGGCAGAGGATTTTTCTAAATGAACGTTACGCTCAGCATGAGTCCTGTATATATCACGATTAGTATGATAAGCATCAAAATAATAGGAATCATGACCTTTTTCTTTTGAATCAATTGGTAACCTATCCAGATAATGAAGAGTGATCCGATTGCTAATAAGGGGCTTCCGGTTAAAGACCAATTGATGACCACATTATTTTCACTACCTGTAAAGGAATGGAATAGTAGAAATAATGGTGAGCGTTCGGTACCTACATCGACTTCATGAGGTGGGGGTTGCTCTGTCATCCAAGCAGAAATAGCAAAAATGATGACGGCAAATAACGATTCCCACCTAAATGAAAGCTGCATTTGTTTTTCGTTTAAATGAAGTGGATTCCACTTTAACAAAAAAACATGTCGGATACCAAACAGCAAAATCGGAATAAACATAAGATGCTTAATGAGTAAATATTGTCCGTACGAGACAGACCAGCTTTCGATATAATTTGGTACTAACGTGTTCATTAAAATAAGCCCTGATAAAATGATTAGGGAAACCGCTATAAAAGCTAGTGGTGAGAACCATCTATGAAAAGCTTTTAAATCATTGAGAGGTTTTGTTAACCAAGAAACAATGAGTAACGGTCCAATCCAAATCGCAAAAGCAATGATATGAATTAAATGAGATAGGATTCCTATCAGACCATCAGATGCACTACTATGACTTGAGAGACTTATAAAATAAACTATACATAGCCATAATGTCAGTTGCCCCCAAACGGCAAGCTTATTAGGTATTTTCTCTCGAACGAATTGAATGATTAATAGAATACTCGAAATCACAACGATGGTTATCCAAGTATGACCAACTTGAAAGGTTGTGATTACATTGACGAGTGCTTCTTTTATTGGAACGGAGAATTGTGAGTGCAACATCTGAGCAAGCTGAACAATCGGTACAAAAGTTAATAGGACAATACTTATAATGCTTATATACATAATCGCGCGAGTGAATCGTATGCTAGGAAGTCTTTTCTGATTTAATGTAGTAATTAAGATCCCCACCGCAAGAGCAATGACTAAATAGGTGAAAAAGTTACTTAACTCGATCATCAATTATTTTTTCTTGTTCATCATCACGATAATGATAAAAATTCCAATGATGACAGCGACGATAATGAATACGACTGGCCATGGAAACGAGGGAGCGGACGAGTCTGAGCTTGATTCATTAATAGACTCTTCCGTCTCGTTTTCAGAAGGAGTATCTCCTTCTTCTTTTACTTCCTCTACTACTTCTGTTATCTCTTCTTCCACAACCTCATCAGCGGTTACAGTGAATGAAAAGGTACCCTCCATCTGATGTGTATCTTCACTAATGATGGACCAATCAACTGAATAAATGCCTGAAGCAAGTGGTGATGATGGTACGATGACAATTCTTGTTTGTTCAACATGGATATCTGCTAGTTCTACTTCCTCACCTGTGTCACCTATGACTTCGATGTTGGCAAACGGTTCAATTCCACCATCAAATTCTAAGATGATTTCCTCAACAAGAGTATCTAATGTTTCTCCATCCTCAGGAATCGATGTTTCTAAATGAGTGTGTGCCATACTATGACTAGGTAATATAAGTAATACAACGAATATAAAAAACATACTTAAAGATAATTTAGTTTTCATTTTGTCCTCTCCTTCATTTTTTTCGCCTGTTTTAATGTAGCAAGGAATTGTGAAATGCTCGTGAAGTATTGGCTTGTTAAAAAAATGTTCACTTTTGTAGAGAGGGTTCTCTCTTTTTATTTTACGTCTTATCCCAATGGATATGATTGTTTTCAACGTTGTTTACGGGTAAAGAAATGTTCACGTTTGTTCCCCTACCTTCTGTCGAATCGATCGTTAATTTGCCGCCATGACGTTTAATAATTTGAGAGACGATCGCAAGTCCTAGTCCTGTTCCACCATCTTTTCGTGTCCTTCCTTTATCAACCCGATAAAAACGCTCTGTAATCGCTGGTAAATCGACTTTTGGAATACCACTGCCTTGGTCATGAATGCTTAACTCGACGTCATCTCCCTGACTTTGAAGAAGAATCGTGATTTTTTTTCCAACAGGTGTGAAGCGTAGAGCGTTATCTAATAAATTGCGAATGACTTGCTCTAGACGGTCGTAATCAGCGAATATGATAATCTCTTCATCCAATTGCAAGCCTATTTGGACGTTCGTTTTATGAATGATGTATTCAAACGATGTGCAAACGTCATGTATCAGTTGAGCTAACGCAATCGGTTCTTTTTTTAATGGATAAGAATCTCCTTCTAATTGAGCCAAATCAAGCAAGTCGTGGACAATTCGTTCTAATCTTTCGGATTCTTTTTGGATAATCGTGAGTCCTTTTTTAGTTTCAATAACCCCTTCTTCTACAGCTTCTACATAGCCTTTCATATAACTTAGTGGTGTTCGTAATTCATGTGAGACATTGGCAAGAAACTCTCTTCTGTTTGTTTCGACTTCATTTAACGATGAAGAAAGAGAATTGAAAGATTTGGCTAGTTGAATTAATTCTTCTCCCCCTCGGTCTTCCTTAATTCGTTCACTAAAATCGCCACTCGCCATTTTGCTGCTTAATTGTTTCATTTCATGAAGCGGATCCGAAATATTTCGGATCGTGCGAGCCACGATATAGATGACAAGTAATAAAAGAGTGATTCCAACACAGTATAAAAGGATTTGAATTTGTTGGAAAGGTTCATACATTTGAGAAAGTGGCATTGATAAAAAAAGGGCCCCATTAAGTAAATCGTTCTCTAATAAAGGGATGGCAATCCCTAGTATATCTTGTTGAAATAATGGATGTGGACGAATTAAAATAATTGTTTTTCCTTCTAGCATTTGTTGTCTTTCTTCATACGTAATTAGTTGCTCTGCTGAGAACGGCTCAAAAGGTGTTCCACTACTTAACAGCATTGGGTCGTCGGTATACAACATTTGAATATCTGCCGGGTCATTGAGCCAATTAATCGTTTCAAGCTGATTAAAAAAAGCAGGAGTGGCCCCGTGCTCATAATAGCTCTTTTCCATTTGCTCCCCTTGCTGTAGGAGCATTTCAACTTGTTTTTCGACATATAAATTTTGATACAAAAAGTAAGTTAGCCATACCGTCATTGTTCCAATTAACAAAATCATGACAATTGTTGTCAACCAAAGCTTCTTTTTAATCGACCAATTTTTCATTTATATTCCCTCAATTTTATAGCCGACACCCCAAACGGTTTTAATGAGTGTATTATGATCTTTTAATTTGAGACGTAGCGTTTTTATATGAGTATCAACTGTACGAAGGGTGCCAAACTCAGAGTCAAACCCCCATAATCGTTCATGCAACTGTTCTCTCGAGAATACTTGTCCTCTATGTTTTAATAAAAAGAGGAAAAGATCATATTCTTTGCGAGTGAAATTAATCATCTGAGCGTTGATAAAGACCTGTCTACCTTCTTCATCAATTTCCAAATCTCCCATTTGGATTCGATTATTCCAGTTTGAAAAACTTTGAGATCTTCTCAAAGTTGCTTCAATTCGAGCCATTAATTCCCTTGGACTAAAAGGTTTAACAACATAGTCATCAGCTCCTAGTTTTAGCCCTTTTATTCGGTCGTCTTCACTAGCACGTGCTGTCAGCATAATGATCGGTACAGGTGAAAGCTCTCTAATTTTTTGGCATGCAGTAAATCCATCCATATCCTCAAGCATAATATCGAGGAGAATTAAGGAGATCGAGGTTTGGTTCTTTTTAAAAAAATCAAGGCCATTCTCAGCGTTTGAAGAAGTATGGACGTCATACCCTTCTTTTTTTAAGTAAGTCGCGATTAAATTTTGCAATTGTATTTCATCATCAATTAATAATATTTTTTGGCGATTGTTCATGATTGATCCTCCACAATCATACTGTACGGTCCCTCGTGTACAGGTAAAGTTTCTGTTTGAAATGTCTGTTTGTTCACGATGGTTATGGTATGTCCATCTAAATTCGAAACATATATGGAATCAGTATAGCTTGTTAAAAAGTTTGGGTTTTGTCCAACTTCTACTGAATCAATGACGATTTGCCTTTCTAAATCTACTTTATAAAGGGCGTGATCACCATGACAAAGTACGTAAAGAAGAGCATTGTCCTCATCACTATATAAAGCAATTGGCATCAGTCCTAGATCGATTTTGTGAACCAATTCACCATTCGGTAAATAGCCATAAATGGTTTGATTTAATTCACCAAAGGCACCATGTCCACCTACCCAAATAAATTCCTCATCAAAATATATACCAGAAGGTCTTTCAATGACATTAAAACGTTCAATAATTTTGTTTTCCGTTAAATCAATCGTAACAATATTATGGCTAGAAGAATGTAAAACATAGAGTCGTTTGTTTTGTTCATCGAGCACCATTTCCGCAGGATAATCATCAACTTGAATCGAATCGACCCATTCTTCTGTTTCATAATCGACCACATGGATCAAATTATTTTCCACATCTGAAAGATAGACGATATTATTTGTATGTGAAAAAGCAATATCTGTTAATCCTTGAGTGAGGGTGACAAAATTCTGTATTGAACCGTCTTCAAAATTGTAAAGGAGGAGTGAATCATGTTGAGGGCTTGTCGCCAAAAATTGATTTGCACTCACTTTTTCAAAATGAGTTAATAAATATGGATTTTTAATGGTCATGATCTTTTGTTCAGTTAAGAGATCAATATAAGATAACTTTGAATCTTTGACATGAGAAAGAATTAAATATGGATTATTTGTATCAGGCTTTTCGAACGTTTCTTTTGAACAAGCCGTCAGGGTAATTAATAGTAAACAAAGTGTTAGATTACTTAGCAAACATCGTCTCATAATAAAACTCCTTATTCTAAACGTCCTCTTTCATATTATGAACCTATTTTAGCATGGAAATGTGAAAAAAGATTGAAGCCATACGGTTTGATTGATAATTAGTTAAGCTTTCTGTCAGATAATTTCCCTTTTTTTGTATTGTTTAAATAAAAAAAGAAAAAAAAGCTTCTAAAAGAAAGCGTTTTCTATTAGAATAAATTATATATTCTGAAAAGTGAGTCAGATTATATGACAATATCGGTGTATTATTCAGAATTTTTCGTTATAACTAGTAAGGTAAGGTCAACTCAAATGAGAAAAAGGGGGATTTATCGCGTGAAAAAACGTTTTTTACTTATGCTAGGAATGATCGTATTAGTATCAATGATTATCGTAGGGTGCTCGGGAGAAGAAGCAACGACAGATGATCCAGCTAATGACGATGGTACAGAAACAACGGAAACAACAACCGGAAGTGGTGGTAAATTAGCAGAAGTAATGGACAGAGGACATTTAGTTCTTGGTTCAAATAATACGTTACCTGGATTCGGTTATCTTAATTCTGCTGGTGAAGAAGAAGGATTTGATGTGGAATTTGGACAAGTAATGGCAGCGGCCATTTTTGGAGATAAGGATGCTATTGAATATCGACCTTTATCTGCTCAAGAACGATTTACCGCAGTACAGTCAGGTGAAGTAGATGTACTAATTCGTAACACTACGTGGACTTTAACACGTGATGTTGAAGTAGGGTTGGCTTTCGGACCAACGACTTTCTATGATGGTCAAGGAATGATGGTACCTGCTGATGCAGGATTTACTACTTTAGAAGATTTACAAGGTGCTCGTATTGGGGTTGAGCAAGGAACAACAACTGAGTTGAACTTGACCGACCAAATGAGAGCGCGTGGAGTTGATTTTGAACCTGTATTATTTGCTGACCGTGATAGTTTAATTGCGGCCTATGAATCTGGTACAGTGGATGCATGGACAACAGACCAGTCGGGGCTAGTTGCTTCTTATGAAGTATTAGCTGACCCAGATGGACATGTTATTATGGATGTTGTTCTTTCGAAAGAGCCACTTGGACCTGCTGTTTTAGACGGCGATACTCGTTTCTTTGAAGTAATGTATTGGTCTGTAATGGCAACAATCCAAGCTGAAGAATTTGGAATGACTTCTGAAAATGTAGATGACTTCTTGGATAGTGAAGATCCAGATATTCAACGTTTCTTAGGTGTTGAACCTGGAAATGGAGCACAGTTAGGACTTGAAGAGGATTTTGCTTATCAAATCATCAAACAAGTTGGGAACTATGGAGAAATCTTTGATCGTAATATTGGAACAGAAAGTCCTTTCAACTTAGAGCGTGGACTAAATGCACTTTATACTGATGGCGGAATTTTATATTCACCTCCATTTAGATAGGTTTGAATTGGATAGAGTCTGCTACATAAAGTTGGCAGACTCTTTTCTTATCAAAAATTGGTGAAATTACTCGAAGGAGGTAAATTTGTGGCTAAAGTGAAAGTGCAACCTAGTGTTCCGTTATGGAGAAATAGAATTGTTATCCGTATTTTTTGGCAAGTATTATTTTTAGTGGCTGTGATTTTAACCGCTGCTTATTTTATTAACAATGCAGCCAATGGGTTAAGCCGTGCTGGTTTAAGTTTTGGTTTCTCCTTTTTGTCTTCAACGGCAAACTTTGCGATTGGTGATATTATTATTGATTATACGCCAGCCGATACGTATGGAAGAGCTCTATTAGTAGGGGTTGCAAATACATTGCGTGTTGCTTTTGTTGGAATTATTTTAACGACGATTTTAGGAGTTATAATTGGGATTTGTCGCTTGTCATCCAACTGGTTAGTTAAAACATTATCAGGTGCTTATGTAGAAATTTTCCGTAATACCCCAGTTTTAGTGCAAATTTTCTTTTGGTATTTTGCCTTTTTCTTAACGTTACCTAGATTAAATGAAACGGAACCAATCTTTAATGTTTTCTACTTCTCGAATAGAGGATTTGCATTCCCTTGGTTGGAATGGAATGGAAGTACTTTATGGTTAGTTTTGCTTATTGGCGGTGTAGCAATTGCCTACATAACGAGGAAGATATTATTGAAAAAGCAAATTGAAACAGGGAACAGAAAGTATCCATTAGTTACTGGAATCGGTGTCTTTTTAGCTTTCTGTATAATAGGATTACTGAGTACAGGAATGGGACCTTGGTCGATTACAATCCCTTCGATTGAAGGGTTAGGTTTTTCAGGAGGAAATCGTATTAATCCAGAATTTGCCGCCATTTTATGTGGACTTGTTTTTTATACGGCTTCTTATATTGCTGAAATTGTTCGTGGAGGAATTTTATCTGTTTCAAAAGGGCAAATTGAAGCAGCTAGTGCACTAGGGCTTAGCAGTGGAAAAATTTTACGCTTTGTCACATTTCCACAGGCGATACGTACGATTATTCCTCCAATTACAAGTCAATATTTAGGTTTAACAAAAAACTCAAGTTTGGCGGTTGCTGTTGGATATTTTGAGTTGTATGCGATTGGAGGAACGATTTTTAATCAAACCGGTAAAGCGGTGGAAATCGTTATTATTTGGATGGTTATTTACTTATCAATCAGCTTGCTCACAGCATTAATTATGAATATTTACAATCACATGACCAGATTGGTAGAGAGGTGAGAATATGGATCCTAATTTAGAAACTTCCACAAACTCAAGACCAATGGTGAAGGGAAAACAAAGTGTGACAGGTTGGTTTAAAGCTAATTTATTTAGCGGTTGGTTTAACTCCATTCTAACGATTGTATCAGCCACTGTGATTGTTTTATTATTAAATTCTGTCTTTACATGGGTATTCACTCAAGCCAATTGGTCAGTAATAGCTGAGAACTTTAAGCTCTTTTTTGTAGGTCAATATCCACTTGCTCAAATGTGGAGACCTTGGCTAAGTTTATTAATATTAATGCTCTTAATTGGTTTATCATATGGGGCTTATCGAAATGGTATTTTAAGAATCGTATTTTACTTTTTTAACGCTTTATTAACTTTAGTTTTATTTTTACCATTTGTGGCATGGAGCTCTAAAGCATGGTTAGTTGGCGGAATCTTAATTGCCTTTTTAGGAATGATTGTCGGACATAAATTTCCTAAGGTTAAAAAATTTACTCTCGTAGGTTGGCTCCTTTTATATCCATTGTTTATTTTTCTAATGAATGGGTTTGGGATATTACCAACTGTCCGAACAAATGCATGGGGGGGACTATTACTTAATATTATTATTGCAGGAACAGCCATTGTTGTTTCCTTCCCGATCGGCGTTTTACTGGCATTAGGAAGAAGGAGTAAATTACCTGTTATTAAAGTGTTCTGTGTTATTTTTATCGAAACGATTCGTGGTGTACCTTTAGTTGCTATATTAGCAATGGCAATGCTCATGTTCCCATTATTTTTACCAGCTGGTTTTCAGGTTGATAATTTAATTCGAATTATTATTGCCGTGACCATTTTTAATTCAGCTTATGTTGCAGAAAATGTGCGTGGTGGTCTACAATCGATTTCGAGAAGTCAGTATGAGGCAGCAGATGCTTTAGGGTTAAATGCATGGAAAAGAACAACCTTTATTATTTTGCCACAAGCATTACGGATAACCGTGCCATCAATGGTCGGTCAATCGATTTCCATATTTAAGGATACAACGCTAGTAGCTTTAGTAAGTGTTGTTGATTTATTAGGCATAGGGAGAGCGGTTATGGCGAATCCAGCATTTTTAGGAACTCAAAAAGAAATTTATATATTTGTCGCCTTAATATTCTGGATATTCTGCTATTTCATGTCGCTTGTAAGTAAACGAATTGAAAAATCTTTAAAAGTAACTCATTAACTAGTCCAGCTACGTCCGTTAGAAGCTCGAAAAAAATCGGTCATCTTTATGAAGACAAAAAGCGTCTTCATCAGCCGCCCCTAATTTTTTCTCGCTTCTGAGCGAACAGGCTACGCTTTATAAATAAGGAGGATATATGTATGAAAATTGCTGTTGATGATTTTGATCCGAGTATTCCGTTAGAGGAAAGAGAAGACATTATTGTATGTAAAAAAATTAATAAATGGTACAGCAATAATCACCACGTATTAAAAGATGTAGATGTTTCGATTAAACAAGGAGAAATCGTTTGTATTCTCGGTCCATCAGGTTCTGGAAAATCGACCTTTATTCGTACGATTAATGCTCTAGAAGAAATTCAAGAAGGGACAATTGAAGTGGATGGGATTCCGTTAACCAATGATATTGCAAAACGTGATGCGATTCGAATGGAAACAGGAATGGTATTTCAATCATTTAATCTCTTTCCACATTTAACGATATTAAAAAATATTACATTATCACCAATTTGGGTGCGGAAGTGGCCAAAAAAGAAAGCGGAAGAAATCGCCTTAGGTTTACTAGAGCGTGTTGGGATTCCAGAGCAAGCGAATAAATATCCTGGTCAGCTTTCCGGTGGTCAACAGCAGCGAGTAGCCATTGCTCGAGCACTGGCTATGCAACCTAAGATTATGTTATTTGATGAACCAACATCAGCCCTTGATCCAGAAATGGTTAAGGAAGTATTAGATGTTATGAAGGAGCTTTGTAATACGGGAATGACGATGCTTGTTGTGACTCATGAAATGGGATTTGCCCGTGAGGTAGCTGATCGAATTATTTTATTTGATGATGGAGTGATTGTTGAACAAGGTACTCCAACAGAACTCTTTGATAACCCAAAACATGAACGAACAAAGCTCTTTTTATCAAAAATTATCTAAAGAAAAGTTAAAGTATGATACTAGAAATTCTTGTATAGCTATCGTTTTAAGCCCCAAAGCAATCATTGCTTTGGGGCTAATTAACGTTGTATAAAATGCATAATATACAAACTGGGTATTTCGTCATATAACGTATTACCGCAATAAAATCTCTTTGTGAAGTAATATGACAATTTTTCCACTTTTCAAATAATTCTTTGTTAACCTTTAGTCATTATCAATCCTTTGAAAGGGGAGAGTAAATGAGTAAACAAGGAAAAGTATTCCTGGTAGGAGCAGGTCCAGGGGATATCGAGTTATTGACGATAAAGGGAAAACGCGTATTAGAACAAGCAGATGTCATCATCATCGATCGACTTGTTAATCCTCATTTGTTGATGGAAGCGAATAATCAGGCGAAAGTTATTTATTGTGGCAAGCAACCGTGTAAACATACACTACGCCAAGAAGATATACAAATAGAAATGCTTATCCACGCAAAAAAGGGAAAACAAGTTGTGCGTTTAAAAGGAGGAGATCCAGCTGTATTTGGAAGAGTTGGAGAAGAAGCGGCTTTCTTAAAGAAGAATGGAGTTGCTTATGAAATTGTACCAGGGGTTACCTCAGGAATTGCAGCCTCCATGTATGCTGGAGTACCTGTTACACATCGAGATTACTCGACTTCCTTTGCAGTTGTAACGGGTCATTGTCATAATCAGTTAGGGAAACCTAAGGTCAATTGGCAAGCTTTGGCACAGTCCGTTGATACGATTCTTTTTTATATGGGCATTAGTGAAATTGAAACGATCACAACAGAATTAATCGATAAAGGGAAATCAGCTCAAACCCCAGTTCTCGTTATTCAATGGGGAACATATAGCAGGCAAAAAACAGTAGAAGGCACATTATCGAATATTCATAGGAAGGTCAAAAGTGCAAAGGTTAAAAATCCAGCGATGATTGTTGTGGGTGACATCGTTTCAATGAGGGAGAAATTCTCATGGTTTAGCCAGAAGCCTTACTCAGGATGGGGGATATTAACCTTTACAAAAGAAGAAACTCCATTGATGACTACGTTTCGAGAAAATGGTGCAGATTTATATCGGTATTCATTGAGTATCTTAAAAAATGGAGAAGTGACAATGGATGTCGTTCATGCCGCTTTTAAAGCCTCTCCTCAACAAGGGATCGTATTTTCTGAAACGATTCATGTGAGAGCATTTATACAAAAGCTAGTAGAGTTAGGATACGACATTCGTGAATTGCAAGCCCCTTTATTAGCTGGAACAACAGAAGTTTTAAAGGAGTTTAATCGTTATGGATTCCAAGTTGATTTTGCAGAAGAACAGAAGCATTTAATGCATATACGTATCGGTTGTGATTCTTCAACAGAGCCACTATCACCCGTTACAAAGATGGCTATAAGTCGACTCTTAGAGGAAGGACATGTTAATGCACTTTTGTGTGAGAGTGAAGAGGAGCTAAGGGCACTCGAACATTGTTTTCAAGAAATAAGATTCCAAGGTTTTTCGGCCCCACTTAAACTATTAATAAATAATGTAGAAACAAATGCTGTTAATCATTTCTCGGAAAAATGGAATGTTGAAGTAATCGATTTATTGAACATGGAAGAGAACTTACTAACTCTTCATTCAATATAGAAGTTAACAGACTCAGAACAAAAGGAGAGGATCGAATTTGAAGGAAAAACTCGTATTAATTGGAAATGGAATGGCCGGAATTCGAACCATAGAAGAGATTATCAAGTTAGAGCCTAATCGATTTGAAATTACCGTATTTGGAGAGGAACCTCAACCAAATTATAATCGCATCCTTTTATCCTCTGTCTTACAAGGAGATGCGGGTGTAAATGATATCGTTCTAAATAATTATAAGTGGTATGAAGATAACCAGATTCAGTTATATACGGGAGATCCTATCGTATCCGTTGATCCCAAAAAACAAATCGTTAAAAGTGCAACTGGAATTAATCAGTCCTTTGATCGGCTCATTTTTGCGACTGGTTCTAATGCTTTTATGCTCCCTCTTCCTGGTGCAGATAAAGAGGGAGTCATTGCTTTTCGAAACATTAAAGATTGTGAAACGATGATGGAAACAGCTAAAAAGTATAAGAGAGCAGTGGTCATAGGAGGAGGGTTACTCGGGTTAGAGGCAGCGAGAGGTTTATTAAATTTAGAGATGGAAGTTGATGTGGTTCATCTTAATGACTTTTTAATGGAACGTCAGCTTGACCAAACCGCAGCCAAAATGCTTCAAGAAGAGTTAGAGAATCAAGGAATGAGATTTCATTTAAATAAACAAACAGAAAAGTTATTAGGAGGGAAAAGGGTTGAAGGTTTGTTGTTTAAAGATGGTACAAAGTTAGAGGCTGATCTTGTTGTGATGGCAGTCGGTATCAAACCAAACATTCAACTAGCACAAAAAACGGGGTTAGAGATAGGTCGTGCGATTCAAGTTAACGATAAGATGGAGACGAGTCAACCTAATGTGTATGCGGTTGGTGAATGTGCAGAGCATAGGGGGGTTGTTTATGGACTTGTTGCCCCATTATATGAGCAAGGAAAAGTACTAGCTGCACATATATGCGAACAATCAAAAAATCAAACGCTACAAACGCCAGGGTATGAAGGTTCGGTCATTTATACACAACTGAAAGTAGCAGGGGTCGATGTTTTCTCAGCAGGTAATTTCATAGATACAGATAAAACAAAATCAATTCGAGTTCATGATGAGTTTGATCGGATCTATAAAAAGGTGGTCATTCAAGACAATCGTATACTTGGTTGTGTACTGTTTGGTGATACTTCCGATTCACCAAGGATTTTATCTATGCTTCGTTCGAAAGAAGACATCTCTAAGTTAAATAAAGTGGCGATTTTACCATCGGAGCAGACGAGTGCTCAAAAGGAATCAGCTGTTGCTAGTATGCTAGATTCAGAAACTATTTGTGGTTGTAATGGCGTTAGTAAAGGTGACATTGTCTCAGCGATAAATGAATTGGGCTTAAAAACGGTACGTGAGGTCACACAATGTACAAATGCTTCTCGCTCATGTGGAGGCTGTAAACCGCAAGTACAGGAATTAATTGAGTTAACGACAGGTGAAGAAGCAAATCTGGCTAAAGAACCAATGTGTACATGTACAGACTATTCTCATGAAGAAGTAGTCGCAAACATTCGTGAGCTTGGATTGACCTTTATTCACGAAGTCATGAATGTACTAAATTGGAAAAGTGAGGATGGTTGTTCTAAGTGTCGTCCAGCCCTTAATTATTATCTTGGTTTGATTGAGCCATTAAATTATGAAGACGATAGTCATTCTAGGTTTGTTAACGAACGACTTCATGCAAACATTCAAAATGATGGAACGTTTTCCGTTGTTCCGCGAATGTATGGAGGGGTGACGGATTCAGCTCAACTTCGCAAAATTGCTGATGTTGCTGATCGCTATAATGTTCCACTTCTTAAAGTAACTGGTGGCCAACGAATTGATCTATTAGGAATTAATAAGGAAGATTTGCCAAAGGTTTGGAAAGAGCTTGATATGCGCTCCGGTTATGCGTATGGAAAAACATTAAGAACCGTAAAAACATGTGTAGGTGAAAATTTTTGTCGATTTGGAACACAGGACTCTATTGGTCTAGGGATATTAATAGAGAAAAAATATGAAGGGTTAAATACGCCTCATAAAGTGAAAATGGCGGTATCAGCCTGTCCGAGAAATTGTGCGGAATCAGGGATAAAAGACGTAGGAATTGTTGGAGTAGAGGGTGCTTGGGAGATTTATGTTGCGGGTAATGGTGGGGTAGATCTACGAAAAGGAGAGTTGCTTTGCAAAGTACAAACGTCTGAAGAAGTTATAAAAACGATCAGTGCGTTTTTACAATATTACCGTGAACAGGCAAAATATCTTGAACGAACATCTCATTGGGTAGAAAGGTTTGGATTAGATTCAATAAAAAAGGTTGTTTTGGAAGATAAAGAAGAAAGAGCGGTACTGATAGAAAGAATGGATATCGCTTTATCGACTTATCAAGATCCTTGGGAAGAAATTATTAACAGTGAAGAAAAGAAAGAAAAGTTATTCAAGAGAAATCTAGTAGATGTGAACAGCTAAGGAGGGTATTTGGATGAAACAATTGGAAGAAAAAAGACGTGTGCTGGTGGCAAATAGGTTGGACCTTTCTCAAGGTTTAGGTAAGCATGTCGTTTTGGAAGGACTTCAGTTAGCCCTTTTTTTACAAGAGGATGGTTCGATTCATGCGATTGAAAACAGGTGTCCACATAAAGGAGGTCCCCTCTCAGATGGGATTGTCAGTGGGCAACATGTTTTTTGCCCTCTTCATGACTGGAAAATTAATACAAAAACAGGTGAAGCTGAAGGCGGAGATAATGGATGTGTTAGAGTGTTTGAGGTCGAATTAAGTGGTCATGATGTATATGTTTGGTTAGATGATGAAAGTAACTCTTTGTTCCTTTGATAGGCGGAGGTGTAGCTTGAATAGACAAAAAGAGAAACTAGTTGTCATTGGAAATGGAATGGCTGGTTCGCGAATTCTTTCAGAAATTGTTCGGAAAGCACCTGATAAGTTTGAAATGACGGTTATCGGTAGTGAACCTGTTTCTAGTTATAACCGAGTACTTCTTTCTTCTGTTTTACAAGGGGAAAAGGAGCTTAAGGATATTAAAATTCATGCAGATGAATGGTATGAGAAAAATAATATTAATCTGCGAGTGGGAGAAACAGTTGTCCATTTTAATCCAGATTCGAATGTATTGATAACAGACAAAGGCTATAGGACGGAATATGACCATTTGGTATTTGCTACTGGTTCGAGCCCCCTTAAACTTCCGATTCCAGGCAGTCAACTTTCAAATGTTAGGACATTTCGAACGATGGAAGATTGTGATCATCTTACAGCCCTTGCTAAACATGCAAAAACAGCCATTGTTATTGGTGGTGGTCTTCTCGGGTTAGAAGCAGCCAAAGGGTTAATCCATCTTGGGTTAGAGGTAAATGTTGTGCATTTGGGTGAGCGTATTATGGAACGTCAGCTCGATGAGACAGCATCGAATTTACTTATGGAAACATTAAAGAATCAAGGGATTCAATTTTGGTTACAAAAAGAAACGAAAGAAATAGTAGGTGAAAGTACGGTTGAAGGAGTTCGTTTTACTGATGGGACGATGCTCAAAGCAGATATTGTGATCATGTGTGCGGGTATTCGTCCGAATATTGAACTCGCTAAAGCTAATGGAATCAAAACGAATCGAGCAATTGTCGTCAATGATTCCCTTCAAACGAGTAGCCCTAATGTTTATGCAATTGGCGAATGTGCTGAACATCGAGGGATCGTATATGGACTGGTCCAACCACTAAATGAACAAGCACATGTATTGGCCCAGATTCTTTGCGGCGTTCAAGGACATGTTTATCGTGGGACAACGGTCTCCTCGAAACTCAAAATATCTGGAGTCCATGTTTTTTCTGCTGGGATAATCGAGCCAAAAGAAACGATGTATTCCTTAACGCTCATTAATGAAATTAAAAAAAACTATAAACGGTTCATTTTTGAAGATGACCGATTAGTAGGAGTTATTTTATACGGGGAAGTTCAGAATAGTCCATTGCTTTTGGAGTATATAGTGGATAAACAAATTTTATCGGACGAGCGAAAACAACAATTATTAACGATGGTAGATTCGGTTGAAGATGTCGTTAAGAACTTGAAAAAAACCGATTTAGTTTGTCAATGTAATGCTGTTTCTAAAGGAATCATTCAAGAAGCAATTACTAGACACGGTGCAAAAACGATAGAGGAAGTTAAAGTGAGGACGAAAGCATCAAGTTCTTGTGGAGGGTGCTCATCAACAATAAAGGCGATGCTCCAGACGATAGAAATGGGAAGTACCACTTTAGAAAGTGAAAAAGAGACACTCTGTGCGTGTATCGATTTGTCTGAAGATGAAGTAGTCGAACGGATTATTAAATTAGATTTAGAGACAGTTGAAGAGGTTCGTTCAACGCTTGGCTGGATGAAGTCGAAAGGATGTAAAGTTTGTCAGAAAGTCCTTACTTACTATGTGACCATGATTCACACTTCACTGCTTGATTATTCTAACGAAGAATTAAATGTGTTTGAGCAAAACAACGGAAAGTTTGCATTAACTCCTGAATTCTACGGGGGAGTAATATCAGCTGAACAGGTTAGTAGAGTGGCTAAAATAATGAAACGGTATCGAGTGCCGTATTTAAGAGTTCGTAGTGATCAACGAATCGAACTCAATTCCATTGAAAAAGAGCAATTGGAAAACCTTTATACGGATTTAGATTTACCGTTAAGGAAAAATAACTTTTATCAAGTTCAGCCGGTCCTCATGATGAACGATTTCCGAGAAAATAAAGAACAATTGTTGGAATTAGCTACTGAAATGGACAAAAAATTATTAGGGGTTATCGTTCCACATACTGTGCAAATCGGAATTTTTTATTTAGGAGAAAGGGTCAATGTTACAAAGTGTGATCTTCGAATTGACTATTATCCTCTTGGATTAGAATTATCCGTCATAGGACAAGGTGAAGAGGAAAACCTATTGTTTTACAAAACACTCAAAGAAGAGATGCTCCTTGAGATGGTCATAGCTTTGATTCATTATTACAGAATGACAGCCAAGTATTTAGAACCACTATACTCTTGGTTTCAACGGATGGGAATAATTTCTGTTCGGGAGTTCATATTTGATGAAACAAATCGTTCTGAACTCTTAACATCGCTTTGAAAAGGCACTGAACAGCAGGGGAGGAGGGAAGTATTTGACTGGTAAAATGTTAGCTTATTTTCGTCAAAAAGAGCAGGGGAATGAAACGGAGCATGTCTATGATAGCCAATGCCCATTTTGTAGTGTTCAATGTAAAATGCAGTTGATTGAATCTAGAAGTGGAAATCGTAAACGTTATAAAACCATTGGTAAGTCGAATCCAACTTCACATGGGCGTTTATGTATAAAAGGGATGCATGCCCATCAACATGCCCTACATAAAGAACGTTTGACCCAGCCCATGATTAAATCAAATGGACAATTTGTTCCGATTTCTTGGACAGAGGCTCTTGCTTATATTAAAGAGAATATTACCGAGATCCAGCAAAAATACGGATACGATGCAATGTCTGTCTATGGGAGTGCTTCTATTACAAATGAAGAGGCGTATCTTATGGGGAAATTTGCACGCGTTGCCTTAAAAACGAAATATATTGATTATAATGGACGACTTTGTATGTCTGCCGCAGCATCCGCAGCCACCTTAACTTTGGGGATGGATCGCGGAATGACTAATGGATTACAGGAAATCCCCGAAGCTGAATGTTTAATTTTAGCGGGAACGAATATCGGAGAATGTCAGCCAACATTGATGCCTTATTTTGAACAAGCTAAGAAGAATGGAGCTTTTATCATAGCTATAGACCCAAGGGAAACCTCAACAACAAAGCTTGCTAATCTACATTTGCAGTTAAAGCCTGGTACTGATGCTGCTCTTTACAATGGAATCTTACATGTTATTTTTCAGGAAGATTTAATTGATTCCGAGTTTCTAGCTAAACGGGCAAAAGGGTTTGATGAAGTGAAAAAGTGGGTTCTTTCTCTTGAATTAACTGAAATATCTGATATTACAGGGGTTTCTGAGAGGGACATTCGGCGTGCAGCTATTGAGTTTGCTACACCTAAGACTGGTATGATTTTTAGTGCCAGAGGTGTTGAACAACAAACGGATGGCTCCATATCTGTTCGAAATTTATTAAATATTTTACTCGCTACAGGTAAAGTTGGAAAACATGCATGTGGATATGGGGCGATAACTGGACAGAGTAATGGTCAAGGGGCAAGAGAACACGGTCAAAAAGCGGACCAGCTTCCAGGTTATCGATCTATTGAAAATCTGGAGGATCGTAAATTTATAGCGAATGTATGGGGCATTTCTGAAGAAGAGCTCCCGAGAAAAGGAGTCTCTGCTTTTGAAATGATAGAGAAGATCAATACTGAAGAAATTAAAGGAATGTTTTTACTTTGTTCGAATCCAGTTGTTTCAAACCCAAATGCTCACTTTGTAAAACAAGCATTATCCAAACTAAATTTCCTTGTAGCGGTTGATTTATTTATATCTGAGACAGCCAAATTAGCCGATTTGATTTTGCCTTCTACATCTTATTTGGAGGATGAGGGCACGATGACAAATTTTGAAGGTAGAGTAACGGTTCGAGAAGCAGCGATGAAACCAATAGGCGAAGCCAAACATGATTGGCAAATTCTTTGTCTGATTGCCAAAACACTTGGGGCTGGTCGTTTCTTTCCATTTAATAACGCAGAAGAGATCTTTAATGAATTAAGAAAGGCAAGTCGTGGAGGGAAGGCTGACTATTATGGTATGAGTTATTCAAGGCTTCGAGAGAATGAAGGGCTTCTTTGGCCTTGTCCAAGTGTAGACCATCCAGGAACGAGCCGTTTATTTGAAGAAGGTTTTGCTCATGATGAGCGAAGGGCAAAAATGGTTGTAGTACCTAATAAACCTGAGGTAGCAAAAGAATCCGTTTGTTCTAAATATCCTCTTTATTTAACGACAGGGAGGGTAATGTCTCATTATTTGACAGGGGTTCAGACCCGTAAAAGCTCTTCATTAGAAGCGAGAAACTTTGAATCTTATATGGAAATACACCCTGAGACGGCTATTCGATATAACGTAAAAGATCAAAAACTTGTCAAGATAGAATCAAGGCGAGGTTCCATTATTGTTCGGAGTAAAATAACAAAAACAATTAGAAAAGATACCTTATTTGTTCCTTTTCATTGGGACGAAGGGCAGAATGTCAATCGACTGGTAGCTGATGACCTTGATCCAACTTGTCGTATGCCGAGTTTTAAAGTAAGTGCTGTTAAGTTAACACTAGTATAAAGAAAAAGGGAGTGGGGTAAGTGAAACTATCAGACCTTAAAAAAAGTGGTCATGCGCCATCATTATTGTCAGCTTTCTTATATTTTGATATTAGCTTTATGATATGGGTACTTCTTGGTGCTTTAGGGGCGTATATTACGGTAGATTTTGGTTTATCTGCATCACAACTAGGATTAATTGTCGCAATACCGATTTTAGCTGGTTCGGTTTTTCGTATTATTGTTGGAATACTGACCGATCGATTTGGAGCGAAAAAAACAGCAATAGGTGGTATGGTCATCACGATGGTTCCACTTTTCTGGGGGTGGTTATTCGGAAACACAATTAGTGAATTAGTGGCTATTGGGATTTTGCTTGGTGTGGCAGGAGCAAGTTTTTCAGCTTCTTTACCACTGGCTAGTCGTTGGTATCCACCACATATGCAAGGCATTGCAATGGGAATTGCAGGAGCAGGAAATAGCGGGACGTTGCTAGCAACCCTTTTTGGACCACGGTTAGCGGAAGTGTTCGGTTGGAGTGGGGTGATGGGATTAGCTCTTATCCCGTTACTACTTGTTATGGTTTCGTTTTTTTTCATGGCAAAAGAACCACCTAATCAGCCAAAACCAAAGCCACTTAAAGACTATTTCCTTGTCTTTAAAGAAGTAGATACTTGGTATTTCTGTTTGTTATATAGTGTGACTTTTGGTGGTTTCGTAGGTCTATCCAGCTTTTTAAGTTATTTCTTTGTCAGTCAATATTCTCTTTCTGGCGTTCGGGCAGGTGAATTTGTCACAATTGTTGTTGCGGCAGGGAGCTTCTTACGACCGGTAGGGGGATTAATTGCCGATAAAATTGGGGGAGCGACATTGTTACGCATGTTATTTGTTGGGGTTGCTATTAGTATGTTTGCAGTCAGTTTACTTCCACCACTTTTATTTGTGACAATTGCTCTTTTTTTAGGAATGGGTTTTCTTGGAATGGGAAATGGAGCGGTTTTTCAACTTGTCCCACAAAGATTTGAAAAAGAGATTGGGATGGTGACCGGAATTGTAGGGGCTGCTGGTGGAATTGGCGGGTTCTTTTTACCTAATCTTTTAGGAATTATGAGAGATTGGACCGGGAGCTATTCAAGTGGATTTCTAATTTTATCGGCGGTTGCCCTTTTGGCATTAGGTTTGCTTTTATGGGCACAGCTTAGTTGGAAGAGAGAGTGGAAAATGGCTAAAAAACTAGCATAACCATTCGATAACATATATATAAAGGCCCTAAGAATTTATAGATTCTTAGGGCTTCTTAATGTATGATAAATTTTAAAGCGATCAAGTGCCTATGAGTAGCTAACCTTAAAAGTGTCATAGCTATATTTAGCAACGTGCGAATAATTCTTTTTATTTGATAATTGCATCAATAGACAAATTTCATATAAAATAAGGAATAGATGGGAGGGAAACAAATGACAGTAAAATCAGCAAGAGACCGAATTATCGATACTGCTCTACAGCTTTTTGAAAAATATGGATATCATGGGGTTGGAATAAATAAAATCATTGAAGAAAGTGGAACATCTAAAGGTGGATTCTATCATAACTTTAAATCTAAAGATGAATTGCTATTTATCATTCATGACACATTTATATCCTATGCCTTAAACCAAGTAGGAAAAGCGGTCGAAAAAAATGAAACACCGACAGAACAACTATCACAAATTTTAAAATCATCAGCAGAAAACTTTACAAAGTATAAGCCGCATCAAACAGTTTTTTATCAAGATCATACGTATTTGCCAGAAGAATATTTTGAAGCGATAAGTAAAAAACGTGATAAAGTAAGGGACCTTATTAATAATGTGATTCAAGAGGGTGTCGATAAAGGAGAGTTTTTACCAAATTTACCGGTACCGATTATTGGAATGACGATTTTTGGAATGGTGAACTGGACGTATAAATGGTACAACCCAGAAGGCCCCTTTTCAAATGAAGAAATTGTCGTGATTTATGCTGATTTTACGCTAAACTCACTTTTGACAGAAGAGGCTAAGCAAAAGTATCAGTTTTCTACTTATTTTGAACAGAATCAAGCACCACAAAAATAAAGCCGACATTTGAGTTAAAAATGGGTTGTTAATCATTATGTTTCTCCCTCCTTCCCATAAAGAAAAGGCGGGGAGATGCGTAGGTGCCTATTGAAACATTTACCAAAAAAGTAAAGGTGAAAGATTAAACCAATTATCTTTAATTTTCTAATAATTCTTATAAAAAATATTGACTAATGGAGAGTGATAAATTAGTATTAAAGAAAGTACTAATGATAAAAATAAGGAATCCAAGACATAATTGTTAAGGAAATTTTTTATGGCTTTCTTAGACAGACTGGTCTGTTGAAAAATAAGGGAATTTGTCGAATTTAATCAAATATAGGAGGGATGTTTGTAAAATTATAAGATAATGCTATCTTACCATAGAGTATCTATTTATTATATGAAATAAAGTAAACGCTTTCTTATTGAGGGATTTAAAAATTTAACAGACTATTCATTTTAGTTAAGCCCGTTAGAAGCCTAAGAAAAAGCACTTTCTTTAATTAGTCTTGCCCATAGATACAAGACGTTAAGAAAGAGAGGAGCAAATTTAGCGTTGCAAATCATTTACTCGCATTTAGGCAAACGGACTTCGCTTTATAATTGAGGAGGGTAATGATGAATATATTTGTAATTATGAAACGTACCTTTGATACAGAGGAAAAAATTGTAATTCAAAACGGGAAAGTGGATGAGGAAAGTGCGGAGTTTATTATTAATCCATATGATGAATATGCAATTGAGGAAGCCATCGTGCTTCGAGATGAGCATGGTGGAGAGGTGACGGTTGTTACGGTAGGGGAAGAGGAGTCGGAAAAGCAGCTTCGTACTGCTTTAGCCATGGGAGCCGATAAGGCTGTTCTTTTAAATAGTGAAGAGGTGGAGGAATATGATCCGTTTACGACTGCTTTAATTCTATCAACCTATTTAAAAGAACAAGAATACGATATTATTCTTGGTGGTAACGTTGCGGTTGATGGAGGTTCTGGTCAAGTGGGACCTCGTGTGGCAGAAAGTTTAGAAATCCCACAAGTGACAACGATTACAGAATTATCAATTTCAGATGGAATAGCTACGATTGTTCGCGATGTTGAGGGAGACAAGGAAACTGTAGAAGTATCGTTACCTGTTTTAGTGACGGCACAACAAGGGCTTAATGAGCCAAGATATCCATCTCTTCCAGGAATTATGAAAGCCAAGAAAAAGCCTCTTGAAGTATTGGATTTAGATGATATTGATTTAGATGAAGATGATGCGCGTGCTAAAACGGAGACGGTTGAAATTTTCTTACCACCAGAAAAGCAGGCAGGAAAATGTCTAGAAGGTGAGCCGGCTGAACAAGTAAAAGAGTTAGTATCACTATTAACATCTGAGGCAAAAGTTATTTAATCGAGCTACGCCTGTTAGAAGCTCGAGAAAAATCGGTTCGTCTTATGAAGACAAAAAGCGTCTTCAGAAGCCGCCCCTAATTTTTTCTCGCTTCTGAGCGAACAGGCTTCGCTTTATATTCAAAGGAGGAGTTTTCATTGGTGAAAAAAGTATTGGTTGTTGCGGAGATAAAGGATCAGGAGTTACGTCAAGTTTCATTCGAAGCTTTAGCGGTTGGACATGAATTATCCGCTGGTGGAGAAGTAGTAGCCGTATTACTTGGAGAAAATGTAGACAATTTAACTACTCAGCTTTTCCATTATGGAGCTGATCGAGTGGTCACTGTAAATGATGAGAAATTAAAAGACTATACGACAGATGCTTATCAACAAGCCTTGTTACAAGTGATAGATAAAGAGAGTCCTGAAGGGATTATTTTAGGGCATACATCGATCGGTAAGGATGTGAGTCCAAGGCTTGCGATGAAGTTAGAAGCAGGACTCATTTCAGATGTAACTGCGATTGAAAGTGAAGAAGGGCAAGTCGTTTTTACCCGCCCGCTGTATTCTGGAAAAGCATTTGAAAAGAAAAAAATTAAGGAAGGAATCGTAATGGCGACGATTCGTCCAAATAATATTGCACCTCTAGAAGTAGATGAGTCAAAAACGGGTGACATCACACCAGTTTCCGTTGACATTAAAGATATTCGTACGATTATTAAAGACATCGTCCGTAAAACGAGCGAGGGTGTTGATTTATCCGAAGCGAAAATTGTCGTTGCCGGTGGACGTGGAGTAAAAGGAACGGAAGGATTTAAACCATTGCAAGAACTTGCAAATGTTTTAAATGGTGCAGTTGGGGCGTCACGTGGAGCGTGTGATGCGGAATACTGCGATTATTCCTTACAAATCGGGCAAACAGGAAAAGTAGTGACGCCTGATTTATATATCGCATGCGGAATTTCTGGAGCGATTCAACATGTAGCCGGGATGTCCAATTCCAAAGTGATTGTTGCCATTAATAAAGACCCAGAAGCTCCTATTTTTGATATAGCAGATTATGGGATTGTTGGCGACCTATTTGAAATCGTTCCGTTGCTAACAGAAGAGCTGAAAAAAGTTTTAAAAATCTCAGAAACGATTTAATAAAAAAGGGTATGAACTGATTATATACAAGAGGAAGTGGTAGGAATGTCAACTTTTTTAATCATCAACACCATTGCTTTTTTACTCATAACTGGATATGCCTTTTATTTGTTTGGCTCACTCGTGAAAACCCGCTATGACTTTATCAAACTAGGAAAAAAAGCAGAGTTTGACCACTCAATGAAAGAACGATTATATGAGGTTTGGGTGAATGTATTTGGTCAAAAAAAGGTGATGAAGGATAAAAAGAGTGGAATCATTCACGCCATGCTCTTTTACGGTTTTTTATTCGTCCAAATTGGAGCGATAGATTTTATTTATAAGGGGCTCGTTCCAGGGGCACATTTACCTCTGGGACCCCTTTATCCCTATTTTGCTCTTTTCCAAGAGTTTGTCGTTGTAATGATTTTAATTGCGGTCATATGGGCTTTTTATCGTCGATATGTTGAAAAGTTGCCGCGATTAAAACGAGGATGGAAAGCTGGCCTCGTTCTCCTATTTATTGGTGGATTAATGACTTCCAAGCTTCTCGGAAAAGGGATGGAAATGATCTGGTTAGAAAAGTCATTTACTGGCTTTGAGCCTGTTGCTTCAAGCCTTGCTGTTTTATTTAGTTGGCTCCCACTAGGAGTCGTGGTTGTCTTTTTCTACGTGTTTTGGTGGGCTCATTTGTTATTTTTATTAACGTTTTTAGTTTATGTGCCACAATCCAAGCATGCCCATTTAATTGCTGGGCCGATCAATGTTTTTCTCGGACGTACTCATAAGGTTGGTCGACTTGCCTCCATCAATTTTGAAGATGAGGACCAAGAGATTTTTGGGAAAAATAAAATTGAAGATTTTAACCAAAAACAATTATTGGATTTGTACGCCTGTGTAGAATGTGGAAGATGTACGAGTGTTTGTCCAGCTTCAGGAACCGGAAAAATTCTTTCGCCGATGCATTTGATTACTCACATGAGGGATCATTTAACGGAAAAAGGTGCCGCAATTACGAGTAAATCACCTTGGATGCCAACGTATTTATTTAATAATTCAAAAGCAAATCAGTTGGCAGTGGCTGGTGAAGGGGCGGATGAGGTTGCCGCAAGTTATGGCGTTAATTTAATTGGAGATGTTATTACGGAAGAAGAAATTTGGGCCTGTACAACCTGTCGTAACTGTGAAGATCAATGTCCAGTTATGAATGAGCATGTTGATAAGATCATTGATATGAGAAGATACCTTGTTTTAACAGAGGGAAAGGTCGATCCAGATGCTCAAAGGGCGATGACAAATATTGAACGCCAAGGAAATCCATGGGGGATTAACCGTAAAGATCGTGAAAAATGGGTGGATGATCGAGATGATTTGTATATCCCGACAGTGAAACAACTGAAGAAAAAAGATGAAGAATTTGAATATTTATTCTTTGTTGGTTCAATGGGATCCTATGATAATCGTAGCAAGAAAATCGCTCAATCTTTTGTAAAAGTAATGAATGAAGCAGGAGTGAAATTTGCGATTCTTGGTAATAAGGAGAAAAATTCAGGTGATACACCAAGACGTATCGGAAATGAATTTCTGTATCAAGAGTTGGCTGTCGCTAATATTGAAACCTTCCAAAAAAATGAGGTTAAAAAGATTGTGACTATCGATCCTCATGCTTATAATACTTTCAAAAATGAATATCCTGATTTTGGCTTAGAGGATGTTGAGGTGTACCACCATACGGAGCTTATTGATAAATTGATTAAAGAAGGAAAAATTGTTCCGAAACATGAAGTCAATGAAACGATCGTGTATCATGATTCCTGTTACCTCGGTCGATATAATGAAGTATATGAACCACCAAGGGAAATTTTAAAAGCGATTCCAGGTGTTAAAGTAGTTGAGATGAAACGTAATCGTGAAAATGGAATGTGCTGTGGAGCAGGCGGGGGCTTAATGTGGATGGAAGAGACAGTCGGTAAACGTGTAAATGTCGAACGGACGGAGCAAGCATTAGCCGTTAACCCCAGTGTGATTAGCAGCGGCTGTCCATATTGTTTAACGATGCTAAGTGATGGTGTTAAAGCAGTTGAAGAAGAAAATGTGCAAACACTTGATATCGTGGAAATCGTTGAACGTTCTATAGTAGGATAATAAAAAAACTCTAACTATGTTTAACACGTAGTTGGAGTTTTTTTATTTGTTTGTCATATCGTTTAAGCTTGGAGTCGTTTCCCTAAGATAATCAAGTCACGTTCAATTCCATCCAATTCAGCTACTTTTGGCAAATCGGCCCATTGTTCAAATCCAAATCTTTTAAAAAGGTTTAGGCTTGGTTCGTTATGACCGAAAATGAAACCAAGAATCGTTTGAATTTGAAGTGTGGGTGCAGCTTCAATGGCGTATTGTAATGCTAGTTTTCCTAATCCGTGACCGCGATAGTCTGGATCTAAATAAATGCTAATTTCAGCGGTTTTTTGATAGGCCGGGCGACCGTAAAAGGATTGAAAGCTAACCCACCCGCAAATTTTATCATTATCTTTGATAACCCATAGCGGTCTTGTTTTGGGATTATGCTCCTCAAACCAATCGACTTTGCTTTCGACTGATACAGGATTTAAATCCGCTGTGACCATCCGACTTGAAATTGTTGAATTATAAATGTCGACAATTGTTTCTAGATCAGCTCTGGTCGCATCGACAAAATGAAACGGTTGACTCATTATATCCACCTCAATTGATTTAATAGTAGTTTAGCTGAGAGATTAGATGTAAGCAGACATTGCCAATTACTAATTTTATATATTTTATCAGATTTTTAGGGAAGCGGATATATCGAGTTGACAGAATAGGAATGGAAACGTGGATGTCGGGAGTGGACAAAAGGAAATAGGTAATGAAAAAAGAGCAGATGGAATGACGGTGCAAATAAAATAACAATAAAAAAGCAGATAAAAAAAGCCGCCATAGCTTTTCCATCTGCTTCTATTTTATCTGTTGATTATCTGTCAGACTTAAATATAACGTTCTATTAAAGGTTTGACAAATAAGGCAAGGCGTAATTTCAGTGTTTCATCGGGGTTTTTTAAATTGGTACCGAGAATTTCTTCACATTTTTTGATTCGATATATGACGGTGTTGCGATGGACAAACATACTTTTCGCTGTGTCAGATATTTGGCAGTGGTTACTAAGGAAAGTCATTAATGTTAAAACTAAATCTTCCTTTTCTTTATCATCTGGGTCGGCTAATTCTTTTAATGATGTTAAATAGTAATCTTTAAGCTTTTGAATTGGGATCGTTTTCAATATCTCAGTTAATTCTTTCGTACGATACATTTTAATAAAGGATTGTTGATTCTCTCGAAAGCCAGAACGTAAGGCTTCGACAGCTTCTTGAAAGGTTCCTGGAATTTCTAGTAAGTTTTCATTATTATTACTTATCCCAAATGAGAGTGTAATATCAAGCATCTGCTGTAAGTCTGATTGGATGTTATTTAAAGTATCGATTAACTGTGCTTCAATCGTTTCACTATAAAAATCAAAGCCAACAATAAATGTAAACAGATCTCCTTTTGTAAATAGCACACATTCCGAATAGTGATTGAGGAGTAATGTTTCGAGTAGCTCATATGTACGCTCTCGTTTTAATCTTAGTTTTTTCTCTTCTTTTAAAGGAAAGGCTGTTGTTTGCATAGTTGAATCTGAATCCATTTTACATGTGATACAAACATATTGATGAAAACGCTCTAGACCAAAGGCTTTACCACGATTTAATAACTCTTCTTTTGTGGTGATCGCTCCATCAACTAAATCAGTAAAAAACTCATGTTTTATTCGTCTTTCCTGTTGCTCAATGGCATATAGCTTCATAAATTCAAATGAGATTACATTTGCAGATTGTTCAACAGCTAATATAAAAGGAGAAGATTGGCTGGGAGACCCTCCCAAAATAATTAAATAACCTTTTTGCTGACTCGAAGCGATAATGGGATAAAGAATAAAGTTTTCATATACATGTTCTTCTTTATCATGCGGTAAGGTTAATTGTTGATAGTTTAAATACTCCTTGTCATGGATGAGCTCATGAACATACCAATAGACGTCAAAAAATGACTCTTTATCAGCTGTTGTGGAGGCGGTCATAATATCAAGGCGATCATTAAGTAAGACGACGGGTACCTCTAACAACTGAGAAAGCCGTTCAACAATAGCGTTAAAACCTCCACCTGATAAAATAATGTCCGTAAATTCTCGGTGGATTGTTAAAGCATAGTGAAGATCAGATGTTTGTTCTTTCAAAATGTAACCTAATGCTTCATTTAACATTTCACCTAATGAGTAATCAAGTGAAAGTTCAATGATTGGAAAATCGAAATCATTGGCTAGTTCTAGAATCTTGTCGGGGATTTTTTCAATATATCGTTTTGTTTTTAGACCTAAGCCTGCACATCCTTTTTCGGCCATTTGTTTGACTAACTTGTAAAGCTCCTCTTCGTTTTGTAGAGAATAAGCTGTCGTGAGGAGAAGCTGATCTTTATTTAAGTAATGAATAATATCTGGTGCATCCATTAAGTTAACAGACTGAACATGACGTTTTAGACCATCTCCCCCAGCGACAACTTTTGATTGTTTAAATGTTGAAAGCTCTAATATTTTCTTTAGCTTCATTTTATTCTCACCCCGTATGGCATCCCTTTTATTATAATGTACAGAAAGTAGAGCTTAACATATACTTTTTTGAGATATAATCTTACAAAAAAGATCCAATCATTGTTTAAAACGTCCAAAATAAAGAGTGTATATTAAAAAATTCAATCAAATAGGTCAAAAAGTTTGAGCTTCTTTAGTTATAATAACTAGTTCTTTTCCACCTTTAGATACTTTGTCTACTATTAGGTTGAGTTTGGGTGGTGTATAACATAAAAGTCTAGAAAAATCACTACTGACATGTGGAGGGATGTAAATGCACAAATATTCTTTAGAAGAAGTTAATCAAATGTCAAATGAAGACTTTATCCAAAAGATCGGTCATGTATTTGAAGATTCACCATGGGTAGCTGAAAAAACGTATGGATTTGCAGAACTGAATGGTGTAGACCAATTAAAAGAACTTTTTACGAGCACGGTCTTTCAAGCTTCGGAACAGGAGCAACTATTTTTATTAAGAGCCCATCCGGATTTAGGGGCGAAATTAGAAATGACCGATCATTCCGTGAAGGAGCAACAATCAGTTGGTTTAAATGTACTATCTAAGGAAGAGTATGAGTTCTTTTTCTCTTTAAATCAGCGATATATGAAGAGGTTTGGTTTTCCATTTATCATAGCAGTAAAGGAGCACACAAAGGAAAGCATTAAAGAGCAGATGCTAAAAAGGGTCGAGCACTCCTATGATAAGGAAAAAGAGAAAGCCTTAAAAGAAGTATGTAAGATTGCTGGATACCGATTAGATCAAATGTTAAAAGAGTAAAAAGGAGGAAGTCCAATGGCAGGAGCATTAACGACTCATGTGTTAGATACGAGTATAGGAAAACCAGCAGCACAAGTTAAAATCGATTTATGGAAGATTGATTCAGGGAGAAGATGTCTATTAGGGTCATTTGAAACGAATCAAAATGGCCGTATTGATCACCCCTTACTTGAGGGGAAAGATTTTACTGAAGGGGTTTATGAATTAGTCTTTTATGTGGGGATGTACTTTGGTGAAGTCGCTTTTTTAGATAAAGTGCCGATTCAATTTCATGTCATTGATCAAAAGGAGCATTATCATATTCCGCTATTAATTGCACCAGGTGGTTATAGTACATATCGTGGGAGTTAAACAAAAAGCACTAATATGACACGAAAGAATTCGAAAGTATGTTAGTTAACCTTACTGTTCATCCCGATCAATCTGTTTGACTATTTACTAGGTGAATGCCTGTTTCTAGCTTTTATAGCAAGAATAGGTGAGGCAGTATAATTGGTTGAATTGTTTAAAATAACTATAGGGTTATCTTCAATTTAGTCATTTTATACAATGAATCATTCCTTTGATCTTCATATAATTTTGTTTAACAGGACAATATGTCAAAAGGATGCTCAAATTAGAGGGGGAATGACTTAATGATAAAAAGACCTAATATCAGAAAATGGTTAATCGTTGTAGTACTAATGGTTTTTAGTGGTTTATTGGCTGCTTGTGGTGGCTTTTCAAATGATGAAGCAAGTACAGGTGGAGGTTCGGATTCTTCAGATGCTTTAAAAGAAGTGAAACTCGTCTTAAACTGGTTTCCAAAAAGTCAGCATGGTGGTGCTTATGCGGCTGTTGAGCAAGGGTACTTTGAAGAGCTAGGTTTGGATGTAACAGTAGAGCCGGGGGGGCCACAAGTTTCAGGTGTACAAATTGTCGCTTCTGGAAGTGCAGAATTTGGTCTAGCGCATGCCGACCAAATTTTACTTGCTCGAAATGAAGGGGTAGAAGTGAAGTCAATTGCTGCGGTTATGCAATCTAGTCCACAAGCGTTTATGTTTCATGAAGGGGCTGAAATCACAGGTTTTGAAGATTTAAATGGACGGGCGACCTATGTTCAACCAGGTGTTGCTTATTGGGAATTTCTCAAAGGGGCTTACGATTTATCAGGAGTGGAAGAGTTAGCTTATACGGGTCAGCATGTCAACTTTTTAGGAGACTTAGAATCTGTTACCCAAAGCTTTGTGACTTCAGAGCCTTATATGCTTGAAAAGGAAGGAGTGCCAACAGAGACATTATTAATCTCTGAATCTGGTTATGATCCTTATCAGGTCGTCCTTTTTTCGACGGAATCTTATTTAGAGGAGAATGAGGAATTAACGAAAGATTTTGTTGCGGCTTTCTTAAAAGGTTGGGAGTATTACAAAGATCATTCGGATGAGATTAATGAAATCATTCATGAAGATAACCCTGAAATTGCTTTAGATGAATTAGCAGATGAAGCGGACAAACAAATAGACTTTATTTTTGGTCATGATGCGACGGAAAATGGGGTTGGTTATATGTCAGAAGAACGCTGGGCGTTGTTGATTGAGCAATTATATGAACTTGAATTATTAAAAGAAAAAGTCAATGCTTCACAAGTATTCACGCCGAGCTTTTTACCTTAAGTCATTATTAAGAAGAGAGTTTTCCATCCGGATGACTTTCTTTTTTTGTGGAAAAAAAGCTGAGCCTCTGCTAGTTCGGTGTAAAAAGACAGATTATGTCACGGGCAATTGCCGAGCTTTCGATATGTAAAATGATGTGAAGGAGGAGGGGATTCTCCTACCAATAAGGAAATAAAGAGAAGGTGATAGATTCATATATTAATGTAGGGTGTTTATCTCATTAGTTAAAATAACTAAAGGGTATAAGTCTTTTTAGTTAACATGCATAATGACGCTCGTTTAGAAACGAACTAGAATGGACGATACGAGATATGGTGTATTCTTAAGGAGGGGGACTAGAATGATAGCTTCTATGCAAATTAATAAAAAGAGATTATGGGAGACCATTGAAAGATTGAATCAAATCGGAAAAGATCCGCTGTACCCTGATAAAGGGAATACACGTTTATCCTTATCAAAAGAAGATTTATTAGCAAGAGAGCTTTTGATTAAGCTGATGAAAGAAGTTGGTTTAAGTGTAAAGGTAGACGCAGTCGGAAATATTATTGGTCGACTGGAAGGGGCGAATCCGAAAGCTCCTGTTGTCATGACAGGCTCCCATATTGATACCGTTTATCAAGGTGGAAAATTTGATGGCACACTAGGTGTATTAGGTGCGATTGAAGCTGTCAGAAGATTAAAGGAATTGGAGATACAATTAGAGCATCCAATTGAAGTCGTTTCTTTTACAGATGAAGAAGGGACTAGATTTGGGACAGGGTATATTGGCAGTCGAGCAATGGCCGGGGAATTGAAGTTACCAACCTTAGAGTTAAAAGATGATAGTGGAATAACTTTATTTGAAGCATTAAAAACGGCTGGTTTAGAGCCAGAAAAATTTAAAGAATGTATAAGAGAAAAAAAAGAACTTAAGGCCTTTATTGAAATGCATATTGAACAAGGGAAAGTACTTGAGGAAAATCATTTAGCGGTCGGTGTCGTGACCCATATTCAAGGCCCTGTTTGGTTACAGGTTGAGCTTGTTGGTAGCACCGATCATGCTGGAGCAACACCGATGCATATGAGAAAAGACGCTTCCCTTGCGATGGCGGAAATGATGTTAGCTGTTGAACAAATGGCGATAAAGTATGATGGGGTCGGTACGGTTGGGAAGCTTCATATTGAGCCAGGTGGGGTCAATATTATTCCAGGGAGAGCCGAATTTTCAGTTGATATGAGACATGTTGACTATAAAAAAAGAGCGGAGATGATCGAGGAGCTTCACCTTTTATTTAAAGAAATTTCCGAAAGGCGTGGCGTATTAGTCAAAGTTGAAGTCAACAAAGAAGTCGACCCTGCTACATGTTCACCGGCACTTGTTCAGTCGATTGTCGATACATGTGGAGAATTAAAAATACCTACGATGACCTTACCATGTGGGGCCGGGCATGATTCCTTAATGATGACCAAAATCACAGAAATGGCGATGATTTTTGTTCGTTCCAAGGGTGGTATTAGTCACAATCCTTTAGAGTGGTCAAGTATCGAGGATTGTACGACAGGTACAGAAGTGTTATTTCAGACGTTATATAAGTTAGCGAAATAAATAAAAGGGGAGAGCCGAATGAGATTACAACAACCTTTACATATTCCAGTTAGAACGATTATGACACCAGGTCCAGTAGAAGTCGACCCGAGAGTACGACAAGCGATGTCTCATTCGATATTAGGTCAGTTTGATCCAGCTTTTACATCGATTATGAATGAAACGATGCAATTGTTAAGAGAGGTACTTCAAACGAAAAATGAATGGGCCTTTCCAGTCGATGGAACTTCACGAGCAGGAATTGAAGCAATGCTTTGTAGTGTAATTGAAGAAGGCGATAAAGTACTTATTCCGTGTTTTGGTCGTTTTGGTTATTTATTAAAAGAAATCACCGAACGCTGCGGGGCAGAAGTGACGATTATTGAGAAAGAGTGGGGACAAGTCTTTGAGCCAGAAGAAATCATCATGGCATTAAAAAAAGAGCAACCAAAAGTACTGGCAATGGTGCATGGTGATACATCGACTGGAAGAATGCAGCCTCTCAAAGAAATCGGAAAAGCGTGCCGTGAACTTGATGTTTTATTGATTGTGGATGCGGTGGCAACTGTCGGCGGTACCGACGTGAAAACGGATGAATGGTTTATAGATGGTCTGATTACTGGGACGCAAAAATGTTTGTCAGTCCCATCTGGAATGGCACCATTAACTTATAACGATCGAATTGAAAAAATCCTAAAAGAAAGAAAATCGATTGAACAAGGTTTGATTACGGAAACATCTGAAGTGAATGTGAAAAGAAGAATTAAAAGCAATTATTTTGATTTAAGTCAATTACAAGATTATTGGAGCCCAGCCCGGTTGAATCATCATACTGAAGCAACAGCCATGCTATACGGTTTAAATGAAGGGTTGAAGTTAATTCTCGAGGAAGGGTTGGAGCAGCGTTTTGAGCGACATCGCTTAAATGAACAAGCATTAGTAGCGGGAATTAAAGCGATGGGGTTATCTTTATTCGGAGATGAAGCGAGTAAGATGCCGACAGTTACTTGTATCACAATTCCAGAGGGAGTTAATGGCGAGCAAGTAAGGAGGGTGCTGCTTGATGAATTTGGAATTGAAATTGCGAGTTCATTTGGTCCACTAGCCGGGAAAATATGGAGGATTGGGACGATGGGGTATAGCTGTCAAAAACGAAATGTTTTGATAACACTTGGTGCCCTTGAAGCCGTACTTATAGGCAATGGAGTATCCGTTCATCGAGGTGAGGCGGTGCAGGCTGCGTTGTCTTATTATTCAGAAGCTCTAAATGAAGAGCGTGTCGTTTTATAAAGAGAGGGAATGGTTGAAGCAGATGCTTTAGCCATTTTTTTCTTTCGAGAATTAGGGGAATATTGGTTTGAAAATTAGGAAGATAATGTATAATGAAAGGAAATGATTAGATTAGTAGGTGTCTTTATGAAATTAGTCTTTCAATCAATCTTTTTTTCTCTTATCGTACATATCCTCTATTTCGTCGGGACTTTTGTTTACTCCTTGTTTAGCACTATTTTGTATACACCAGATATTAGCCATACCTATGACAGTGTAGCGTATCTTCAATCGGAAGTGTCGTTTGGTTCCATTAACCAAGGACCGATTCCCGGCATCTTTTTTGTGTCTTTTTTTGTTGTTGCTTTAGCAGGAGCTTTTTTGATTTTTATAACAAAGAAGTATGTTTTGACTAGCAGAACAGTTTAGAAAGCTTCCTTTCCTTCCATTTAATCTTTTTCTTAATTGGGATTTTTTTGATAAAGTAGTACTTAGAATGAAATAGAAAGTTGGGGTAAGATGCATACAGCAATTCGACTTGTGAATTTGGAGAAGCGATTTAGAACTAAACACGCGGTCAAAGATGTCAATCTAACGGTGAATAAAGGGGAATTGTTCTGTTTTCTTGGCCCCAATGGTTCGGGTAAAACGACAACGATTAAAATGATGACAGGTTTATTGGAACCTACAGCTGGTTTTATCGAGTTGGTCGGAATCGATATTGCGAAAAAGCCAATTGAGGTCAAAAAGAAAATGGCTTATGTCCCTGATCAGCCTTTAATCTATCCGAAGTTGACGGGTCGGGAGTATTTAGAGTTTATTGCGAGTGTATTTGAGGTTGAAGATGAGTTATTTGAACAACGAATGAAACATTATACAGAGTTATTTTCGTTAAAGGATCGTATAGATGAATATGCTGGTGATTATTCACATGGAATGAAACAAAAGCTCTCCCTCTGTGCCGCTTTAATACATAAACCTGATATTTTATTTTTGGATGAGCCGACAGTCGGTTTAGATCCCAAAAGTGCTAAAACATTAAAAAGCTTACTAAGACAATTATGTGATGATGGCATGACCGTTTTTATGTCGACACATATTTTAGAAATAGCCGAGCAAATGTGTGATCGAGTTGGCATTATAAAAAATGGACAACTCATAACGGTCGCTTCGATGGATGAATTAAAAAAAGAAAGAGGAAATGATTCGACTTTAGAAGATATTTTCTTAGATTTAACAGGGGATGCCGAATCTCAACTTCTCGCCTTAAGTATGAAAGAGGAGGAAGTTTAATGTTCCGCCTTTTAAAAATGTTCATTAAACATGAGTATCGTGACTTATCTTCCAATACGGCTAAAGCATTTGCTTATGCTTTTTTAGCCTTAATAGGACTCTTCGTTTTATTTATGGCAGGAAGTTTTATGATGATGTTGGCCAGGCATGCTCCTGAACAAGCGATTCAAATTATTAATGAGTATGGACTTTTGCTGCTTTCGCTCGTATTACTTATTTTTACGATTCCGCTTGTCTTTAATCGTTTGTTTAGTGACAGTGATCTTGAATTATTATTTACGCTGCCTATAAAAGTAAAAGATATCTTTTGGGCAAAATTTCTTTTGAACTTATTGGGTGTACCGATTATTGCCTATGGATTTGCTGTTTTTTGTCTGACCGTTTTTGGGGTGTCGGCAGGAGCTTCTTTTTTCTATTATCCGATTAGTTATATCGTGACCTTTTTCTTTATCATTTTAAGTATATCGCTTGCTTATTTAATTAACTTATTATTAATTCAACTGATCCCGCCAACAAAAGCGAAGGAGCTATTAACCGCTGTTTCGGCTTTAACAGGGATCATCTTTTATTTAGGTTTTCAATTACTAAATGTTAACTTTTTTTCTCATGATGGAAATATGGATTGGAATCAACTTGCTGGAATTCCAGAGTGGCTACCGATGCATTGGGGGGCTGTTATTATAACGGACTCCATATTGGGAGAATGGCAAATGCAGACCGTCATCATGTTGTTATTTTTAATCATTTTAACCCTATTCATTTTTTGGATTTCATCTATTTTGGTGGAAAAAGCTTTACTAACCGGTTGGGTTAATCTAAGCGAATCGAGTGGAAGGAAAAAGAAAAATCAAAAGAGAATAAATAAAAAAGCCACTATTTATGGACCGATTCGGATGATTAGTAAAAAGGAATGGCTTATGATTAAAAGAGATGTTCGTGAGTGGACAGCGGTTATTCCAATGCTTGTTATTATCATTTTTCCTTTTTTGAATTTACGAGATTTTGAAGGAGGATGGTCTGCCTTACAGCAAGCTCCGTACATAACTTGGCCAACGTTACAAGTGAGCTTTTGTTTTATGGCCGTACTCGTGTCAGGAATATTTAGTGCAGGCTCTTTAGGTCGTGAAGCGTATGCGATTGATTTACTGCGAGTTCTTCCACTATCTGGTTGGAAGGTAGCCGTCGGTAAGTTTTGGGCGAATGTAGTTATTATGACTGCCTTTGTAGCGGTGGTACAAATTGTTTCAGGTATGATTTTAAATTGGTCTGTATTAAGCATCTTCTTAGGCTGGTTAGGGATTACAGGTGTGTTAGTAGGAGCTGTAGCAATTGGCTTATTTATTAGTAGTATTGGCAGTAAATACAATCCAAAAAATCCACAAAACCGAGTCGATACAGGAAGCTCGATCATTATGATGATGATGTTATTTTTTTACTTGTTTATCGTCTCCGTTCCGACAGCACTCACCTTTTTTCCTAATGAGTATTTAAGTGATATTTTGAATGCGGCGGAATCTGAGCATGGGATACCTTCCTTTTTTATTGGTTTTTTAGAAGGCAGTTTAGCATCGGGATTATGGAGCAATCTGATTGGGCTTGCCATTTATCTTGTTATGATTGGATTCGTCACATGGGGGAGTTTGGCAATCTGTGCAAAAAATATAGATAAAGGTGTTAATATTACCTTTGAGGATAAGTAGAAAAAGATTCCATGAAGTCAGGAGAAGATGGCTTTATGGGGTCTTTTTTTGTGATTGTGTGAAAATGGATTTGGATTGGTAATGGAATTGGGGAGTTACGGGGATTAGGATGCGAAAAAGTGCTGATAGGTAATGAAAATTGCGAAAAGCCAGGATTAGAGTACGAAAAGTCAGCAATAGGTAGTGAGGAAAAAGGAGCTATCATGTAGGCGGTTGCAACAGGATAGCTTTCTGCTTTCCCCTCTAAGATTAAGAATCAACTGAACGTGAAGAAGAGGTTTTTTTGGATGTTGGTTGCTTATTTGAAAAGAATCTTCTTTGTAAAATATGTTCCTTCATCGCATCAAGTACGTTTTCATTAATTAATGTAATGCGGTTAGCATGGGCTAACTTTTTAGTAGATAAGGAATAGCCTTCAATACAGACTAGAAAACTATGATTAACCTTTTTGTTTTGATTATAGTTAATTAGTTGCTGGATAGTTGGACTTGTTACCTCTTTATTTTGGATAAAAACAGATGTTTTCTTTTTGCTTTTTTTTAATAAAAAAGCAGCAATTCCCTCATTTTCTTCTACCTGATAGCCTTGCTTTTGAAATAAGAGCTTCAGTAATTCGTGTAATTCAGCTGCTGTTAAATCTGAATTTGATTTTGAGGCTAACAGTTTAAGGTGTTTTTGTTTTTTGGACCATTTGTTTAGTTGCCGGATGGAAACAATCAAGGCAAGACCTGATGCAGTATATAAAAAGAGTAGCTGATTGTAATGGTAAAGTTGAATCAATAAATAACTACAAATAAATAATAAAATCGGTATTAAGTTCTTTTTATCGTTCATTAATGAATAAACCTCCTTTATAAAAATGCGTAATTCTCTTACTTCTTATCATGACTTTGTCACCTTTTTTTATACCTCCAAAACAGAAGATTTTTATTCTCATAGGAAATAAAAATATATATTTTTGATAAATGCTCTAATAAATTACGTCATAAAATCTAACAATTGGAAATTAATCTTCCTGTTTTTTCGTTATGATACAAGGAAACGAGGAGGGGGAAAATGTATGAAGACATATCAATTAATCATTCATTCTGTGACAGTCGTGACAGATTCTTCTATTTTTAAGGCAGATATTGCGGTGGAAGACGGGAAGATTGTCGAACTGACTGAAGCAGGGATATTAAATGCGAAGGCGAAGACTATGATTAATGGGGAAGGTTTACATCTATTTCCAGGTGTGATTGATGTTCATCTTCACTTTAATGAACCGGGGCGGACCGCTTGGGAAGGATTTGAGACAGGCAGTGCCAGTCTAGCAGCAGGCGGGGTAACGACTTTTTTTGATATGCCACTTAATAGCAATCCACCAACAATCAATCGAGTGGAGTACGATAAAAAGAATGAGCTTGCGAAACAGAAATCACTTGTAGATTACCGGTTATGGGGTGGTCTTGTTCCGAATAATCTAGATGATTTGCAGGATTTAGATGAGGCAGGTGTTATTGGGTTTAAAGCTTTTATGTCTGCAAGTGGGACTGATGACTTTGTGTTTTCTGAGGATGAAACTTTGTTAAAAGGAATGGAAAAAATCGCTGAACTGGATGGTATCCTTGCTGTACATGCTGAATCCAATAAAATGGTGAATGAACTATCAGAAAAAGCCATCGCAGAAGGAAGAACGTCTGTAAAAGATTACAGTGAGGCTAGACCGATTGATTCCGAATTAGAAGCGGTTGAACGAATTTTACGATTTGCCCAACAAACAGGATGTCGTGTTCATATTTGCCATGTCAGCAGTCGTAAAGTCATCAAACGAATTTTACAAGCAAAAAGAGCAGGCATTGATGTGACGGTGGAAACATGTCCCCATTATTTATATTTTTCATTAGATGAGTTTGAGCAAATAGGAGAATTAGCTAAATGCGCCCCGCCATTAAGACCTCGAGATGAGGTGGAGGAGCTTTGGCAGGCATTAAAAGCGGGTGAAATTGATTTAGTGAGCTCTGATCATTCTCCATCTCTACCTGAGTTAAAAAAAGGCGAAACGATTTTTGATGTTTGGGGTGGAATTTCTGGCTGTCAAAGTACATTAAATGTGTTATTAACGGAAGGTTATCATAAGAGAAATTTGGCTTTAACAGATATGGTTCGACTATTAAGCGTTCAACCAGCGAAACGGTTTAAACTTTACCCCGAAAAAGGGACAATCCAAATTGGTGCCGATGCGGACTTTGTTTTAGTCGATTTAAATGAAGAATTCACGTTAAAAACAGAAGATTTACAATATCGTCATTCGATAAGTCCGTATGTTGGGGAGAGATTTAAAGGAAAAGTAAAATATACAATTTCTCAAGGTGGAGTTGTTTATGACGACAAGTCTGGTGTGACAAATAAGTGAATCTTAGTTACTTTTAACTAATCCATCTAAAACCAATTCCGTACCATTGAAAACATGATAAACTAGTACAGTTAAATCGTTAGGTACATAAAGATAAAACTCGTATTTTTTCAATTTATGAGGAGAAAGTATGGGTTTATACTTCAAAAAAGGTTTGAGAAAGAGGTTAGAAGATTGACTGGAAAAACGCATATTATCGGTGGACTTGCCTTATCGGCCACCGTCGCACAATTCACGAGCTATGACCCATTGGCCTTAATGGTGTCTGGAGCGGTTGGAGGATTATTACCAGATATTTGCCATAGTGGGAGTAAAATCGGGAGAAGGTTCCCCCTTTTATCGAAAACGGTCAATACGCTTTTTGGGCATCGGACGTTTACGCATAGCTTATTGTTTTTATGTATCGTTGCATTTTTAATGAATAAGTTTGTTCCAGTTGAAGCGATTACCATTGGCTTTTTATCAGGCATGATCAGTCACTATGTATTGGATTCATTTACTCGGAATGGGATTAAGTTTTTTTATCCGTTAAATTGGACCGTTCGTTTTCCCCTAACAATTAGAACGGGAAGCGCGATAGAGAATATCATTACCACAGGGTTAACAGTGGTCGTGATTTATTTTACGGTCGGTTTTATTTGGAGCTATTAATATTATCATTAAAGAGTCTGTCTAAAAGCACGTAATAAAAAAGGGATAAGAAGGTTATTTGAAGCCTCTTTATCCCTTTTTTTATTAGATTTATATAAAAACGTGTGTGGAAGTGACATGAAGAAGCTTTTTCGATATTATTTCCCTCTCATCATCAATCATGTAAAATAAGTAATAGGAATTCTCAAGCTTTGAGTGGAAGGTTGATTCGCATGAATGCTCTTGAAACATTACGGATGATTTCAAAAACGTTGAATGAAGGTGATAACTTAGAGGGAATGCTCCAAGCGGTATTGGATGCTTTATTAGAGACGACTGGAATTGAAAGCGGTTGGATCTTTTTAATGGATGAATCGGGGCAGCAGCAATTAGTCGCTTCTTCTGGTTTGCCGGCTGGATTATCTCATAATGAATGTGAACCTCTAAGAAAAGGTGGGTGCTGGTGCTTAAATAAATATAAAAACAAAGAGTTAACACATGCGATTAATATTATGAATTGCAAGCGTCTTGAACAAGCGACTCTTCATAATTTAGGCAGTACGAATGGCATGGAAAGGCATGCAACCATTCCGATTCAAGCAGGAGAAGAGTCATTTGGATTAATCAATGTTGCGTCGCCAAGAATTGATCAGTTTACTAATCAGGAGCTAGAGTTGTTTGAAACGGTCGCCTATCAAATTGGGGCAACAGTGAAACGGTTTCGACTCTTTTTACAAGAACAAGTGCGGACCAAAATCCTCTCGCAGTTTGGAAAATATATAGCGATAATGAAACAGGAAACGGACGAACGACGTTTTTTGGAGCAGGCGGGTTCGGTTATGCTCACCTTTTTTGATTGGAGCGGTGTGCAGTTATCGTATGGCACGGAAACGTTTTTTAATGGCGTGAAAAATCGACATATACATAAAGGAACGATTGAATTAGATGGAGAGGAATTATCATTGATGATATTTTCCAGTCATTTTTCGAAAGAATCAGAGTCGCTTATTCAAGATCTTATGGCCCATTTATCTCTTCATCTTAAGCAAATCCAACTTGAAAAAAAACAACAGGTGATCGTACGGACGGAAGAGAGGAATCGTTTAGCACGCGATTTACATGATTCTGTTAATCAGTTATTGTTTTCATTAATATTGCATGCAAAGGGGTTAGAAAAACGGGTGGATGATCCGGTGATTCAAGCTTCTGTTCAATCGATTCATGAACTAGGCAATGAAGCTTTAAAGGAATTAAAACAGTTAATCTACCAATTACGACCGGAGGGACTAGAGTTTGGTTTAGTGTCTGCGATTAAAAAATATAGTGAGTTAATTGGCTTACAAATTGAGGTTCAAGCAAAAGGGTTAAAAGCATTATCGGAAGAACGTGAAGTTTGCTTATGGCGAGTACTTCAAGAAGCAATTAATAATTGTAAAAAACATGCTGCAACGAATAAGATGAGGATTTGCCTCATTTTTTCTGAGGAAAAGGTTGAAGTTTTTATAGAAGATAAAGGGGTAGGATTCGAGAGGAAAGAAATAAAAAAAGGTGTCGGTATTAGTAGTATGTTAGAGCGAATAAATGAAGTTGGTGGCTCCATTCAAATTGATTCCAATCTAGGAGAAGGAACAAAAATTGCGATTATTTTGCCGATTAAATAAAGAGTCTTTTAATTGAGGGGGGAGTGAGACAGATGACGATTAAGGTGATGATTGTTGATGATCATACCGTTGTTCGGAAAGGATTAATTTATTTTTTGGAAACAGTGGAAGACTTGACGGTTGTCGGGGAAGCCGAAAATGGAAAAGAGGCCATTGATAAAGTGAAAGACCTCCAACCTGATGTCGTTTTGATGGATCTTTTAATGCCTGTAATGGATGGAATTGAGGCAACAGAAAAAATGGTGCGTCAGTTTCCAAGGGTCAAGGTGCTTATTTTAAGTAGTTTTTCCGAACATGACCATGTGATTCCAGCCTTGCAAGCCGGAGCTAGTGGCTATCAATTAAAGGATATTGAGCCCGAACAGTTAGTGGAAACGATCCGAGCTGTATACCTGGGCGAAAGTAAATTGCATGATAAAGTGACTAAATATGTGTTAACGCGTATTTCCAATGTGACTTCTGAGGAAGAAAAGCTCGTGAAATCTTTAACGAAGAGAGAAAAGGAAGTTTTAATTGAAATTGCAAAAGGAAAGAGCAACAAAGAAATAGCGGCTGATTTAGAAATTACCGAAAAAACGGTTAAAACCCACATTTCAAATGTTTTTAGCAAAATAGAGGTTAATGATCGAACTCAAGCAGCCTTATTTGCGATTAAATTTAAAATCGCCCATTTTTAAGGAGGAGGGATTGCCAAAAGCCATTTTATTGGCTTTTAGCAGTCTTTTTCTTATTGTGTATTTGTTTGTATTAGACTATCTACGGCGCAAAGTGGGATAAGCGGCACCATTTACTCCATTAATTCAATGACTTCATGGTCTAACCCTTCATAATAAACCACTTTTAATCCATTGCTTAAATGATAAGGGCCATCGCTTGCTGTGAACCCTTTTTTAGTTAATGCAGTGATTTCTTCCATTAAATTAGGTACTTTTAAGGCAAAGTGGACAGTTGCTGGTTGAGTCTTTCTTACTGTCTGCTTCGAGTGAATGAGTTCAATGGTGAAGGAATCGAGTTCGATAAAAACAATTTCATCGTCATCCATTAAAAAGCTTTCTCCCACTTTTGCGTCAAAAAAATCCTGATAAAATTGGAGTGAATTTTGCAAGTGCTGAACTTCAATGCCGATATGGTGTAAGGCGTACATTAGCTCCTCCTTAAAAAATTAAATTTAAATCGCCAAATTCATGCCATAAATATTGCTGTTCCAGTGCGTGTTGATAAGCGACAATAATATAAGCTTCCTCAGTAAAAGCACACAAGAGGTCGAGATGACTCGTATCTGGTTCGTGGAGGCCTGTTATGAGACCGTCCACCATTTGAAGTGGGTGCTGTTTGTTTATATATAAATCAGTTGTTGCTGTTTCTCCGTTTAGTGGGTTATTTTCTAAAGTTAATGATTCAAGTGCTCGAACAACGGTCGTGCCGACAGCGATGATTTTCCGACCATGATGTTTGGTCTTTTTGATTAATTCAATCGTCTCTACTGGAATTGAATAGGTTTCAGGGTGATTTTTTGGATTTGGCCATTTATTACCACCGTAATAACTAATACCAGCATGTAATTCAAGAAATGCAATTTGAATGCCTGATTTTTTAAGTTGCTGAATCAACTTCCACGAAAAGGCTCGACCTGCTGAAGGCATCTCCACTGATCCTGGAACCGAGGCGAAAATCGTTTGATAATCTTGCATTGGCCACGGTTCATGGATGTATTCGTAACGGATTGGTGCACCATATTTATAAAGGTACGACAAAATCGGTTCGAATATTTGCTGAAATTCTACAACAACTAAAGGAGATTCACTACCAGGGCCCATTATGTTTAGCTGTCCACCCCCTTCAAGTAAGATACAATCTCTCTTTTCATCATTCTGAAAAATTAAGGCTTCCCATTCTAAATCCGTTATTTTTCGAGCAAGACGAATTTCTATTTTTTGATCTTCGCTTTTTAGTAAAGCAGGAATGGTCCTACTTTTGTTAAAAACAAGTAAATCGCCAGGTGACAAAAGTTGGGGTAGGTTTGATAAATGGTGATCGGTTACTTCACCTGTTTGTTTATTTAACACCATCATGTTGACTTGAGAACGACTGTCCTCCCGATATTCAGCTGGAGTATTGGCATGTAAATTGGTCGGAATTTGAAAGGATTGGTGAAGATTATTGACTGTGCTCATTATAAATCCCCCTCTAAATATTCAACGATCTCAAAACGTTTTCCGTTAACAGAGCCTTGATTATGAATAATTTGATCAAAAAGTGGTAAAAGCTGAGTTGGTTTTAACAATGGATAATCGCAATGAGGAACAGCAATATCATGCATGACTGTATCCATCTCTCCTGGATCAATCAGGCATGTTTCAACACCTGTATCTTGTAGTTCGTCTGCCCATGTTTGGATCAGCCCTTCTACAGCGAATTTAGAAACGCCATAAGCCCCCCATTCAGCAAAACCTGTTTTTCCAGCAGCCGATGTGAGGGTTATAATCAAACCTTCATTCCGAGCAAGCATTCCTGCTAGCACTCTTTTCGACATAAGGAACGGATTCATAATATTTACTTGTAACACTTGTTCAAATTGAGTATCTGAATAGTCGGCAAGCTCCGTTGGGCCAGGCCCAAATATAGACGCATTATTAATAAGAATGTCAATTTTTCCAAAAGAATCCTCGGCAACGGATACGATTCGGTCGACATCATTAGCATTTGAAACATCGGCTTCAAGTGCTACAACTTCTGCTCCGAATGATTCGGCTTTTAATTTGACAGGGAGCAATTCTTTTATATTTCGTGAACAAATAACTAATTGGTTTTGTTTTTTAGCAAAATGATAAGTTAACGCTTCTCCTAATCCTCGTGAAGCTCCAGTAATAAGAATCACTTTTTTGTTTACATTCATTTTTTTAGCTCCTTTTATTTGGTTAACTTTATTTTAGAAAAAATAAACTATTTCGACATCGTGGATTAGATGGAGGAATGAGTACCAAAATGGTCTGAGTGTTTCTACAACTTTTGATGTAGAGGTGTATGCAAACGTCTGTTTGTATACTTTTAGAATTTCAGGTAAAATAGAAGGATATTAAAGCTAAAGGAATGAAACAATATGGCCTTTGAACAACAGCTCCTTTTAATCTTAGTCCTTTTGTTGTTAGTCACAACTGTCATTTGGGTGATCGCACGCAGGTTAAAGAAGCAGAAATACGATTTAATGAAAATAACGCTTCGTGATATTGATCGAATGAGTGGACATGAATTTGAGGATTATTTGCTCGTTTTATTTGCCGCTATAGGCGTGGGAACGATTTATCAAACGAAAAAAAGCCGTGATTTCGGAGCGGATATGGTTTTTTATAATGATGAAAATGAAAAAGTTGTCCTGCAAGCAAAAAGGTATACAGATAAATTAGGGTTATCAGCGGTACAAGAGATTTACGCAGCAAGGGCTTTTTATGAGGCTGAAAAAAGTATAATTGTCACAAGTACGGATAAAATATCAGACCCATGTTATCAATTAGCGGCGGCGACTCAGGTCGGAATTATTGACCGGCAAGGACTCGATGAATTAATAAAATCATTTAAAAAAGGAAAAGGAGACCGAGCAATTCAACTGATTGTCGAGGCGACTTCAGGTCAAAACTATCAATACATTGATACCCTTGAAAGGCTTGAAACGAATAAAACAACGGTAAAAGCAGGTGAATATTTTTACCGAAAGAGAGGATAAAAAAATCTGCAAGGCCAGTTGACTTTGCAGATCATTGTTTTATTCTTTTTTGGGAATAATGTTATAAATTTCACCTGATTCGAACAAGTGGATGACCTCTTGGAGCCATTCATAATATTTTCTGGCGTGATCCATTTTTTGATAATCATTTTGAATGGCTTGCTGAAGCAGTTCGTCCTCATTATTTGATAACGCTTTTAAAATATGGGAATGCTGTTCAACGGCTTTTAAGTTATTATCAACAGATGTTCTCCATCTTTTCACAAAGACAGCAGAGAAGGATTTATACCAATCTTCTTCAGATTGATATAAGTCTTTGCGAACACCTTTTTGCCAAACACGGTCGACCATATTTGCTTCCAGGAGTGTTCGAATTCCTGTACTCATGCTCGTTTTGCTCATCCCTATTGCGTGACTCATTTCATCCAATGTCATGGGGTCTTTTGCAAAAAGAACGGTTCCATACAATCTTCCAACCGATTGTGTAATTCCATACATATGAATGTTTTTAGATAGTTCATGTGAAAATTCTTCACGTGCGAGTTCGAGCCTCTCCCAATCAATATGCTCTTTTTTTTCAACCATTCTAACTTGTCCTCCCCAAGTAGATTCATTATGAGCTCTTGCCCTACCCCAATTTGGTTTCTTTACTAGATTTTTTAGAATTTTTTCATTCTTTTTATTTATTCTTTTTAGGTTTCGCCTTATTTTAAAAAGGGTAAACCTTATCAGTCCGATTTAAAAACGTTACTTATAAAGATATTATCAAAAATGTGAAAAAGGTGAAAGTGCTCAAATTTGGATGATCCCTTAGCATTTGCTAGGATTACTAAGAATCTCTTTCGTAATGTCTGTACAGTTTAAACTGTACGTAATAAATAAACAATACGTACTGAATATAGAGATTGTTGTTAATTTTACAAAAGGCTATAGTTAATAGGTCGGGTGTTACACGGAAAAAGTAAGTGAGGTGAAGCGAACGTGGCAAAAGTGAAAGTAGAAGGTCTCACTAAAGTCTTTGGGAAAAAGACAAAAAAAGCGATTGACCTTTTGAATGAAAAGAAAACGAAAGACGAAATTTTAAAAGAAACGGGAATGACCGTTGGCGTTAATCAAGCCAGCTTTGAAATTGAAAATGGTGAAATTTTTGTCATCATGGGATTGTCTGGTAGTGGTAAGTCAACAATCATTAGGCTGTTAAATCGTCTGATTGAGCCAACGGTAGGAAGTGTCTGGTTAGATGGAGAAGACTTAGCCAAAATGGACAGCAAAAAACTAAGAGAAGTTCGTCGAAAGAAAATGGGGATGGTTTTCCAAAAGTTTGGCCTGTTTCCTAACCGAACGGTGCTTGCGAATGTTGAATATGGATTAGAAGTTCAAGGGATTGCTAAAGCAACAAGATATGAACAGGCGATGACATCATTAGAGCTAGTTGGCTTAAAAGGGTATGAACAAAAATATCCCGACCAATTATCTGGTGGAATGCAACAGCGAGTTGGTTTAGCACGTGCACTTGCGAATGATCCTGACATTTTGTTAATGGATGAGGCTTTTTCAGCTTTAGATCCTTTAATTCGAAAAGACATGCAGGATGAATTGTTGGATTTACAAACAAAAATGCAAAAGACGATTATTTTTATTACTCATGACTTGGATGAAGCATTGAGAATCGGTGACCGCATTATGATTATGAAGGACGGTTCGATTGTTCAAGTCGGGACACCGGAAGAAATTTTAACACAGCCTGAAAATCAATACGTGGAGAAGTTCGTTGAGGATGTCGACCGTTCTAAAGTATTAACGGCTGAAAATGTCATGATTCGTCCAGAGACGATTAAACTTGAAAAAGATGGTCCACGTGTGGCAATTCAGCGTATGAAAGAAGCGGGAATTTCAAGTATTTATGTGACAACGAAAACAAAGGAACTTGTTGGGGTTGTTCACGCAAATGAAGTATCTAAATTAATTAAGGAACAAAAAAGTGATTTAAATGAAATCATTGACAAAGATATTCCTAAAGTTTCAATGGATACATCAATTTATGAATTGCTTGATTCCTTATCAACGAGCTCGATTCCTCTTTCTGTAGTCGAAGAAGGGAAATTAAAAGGAATTATTGTAAGAGGTGCTGTTTTAGGAGCACTGTCTGGAAATGAGGTGGATTTCGATGGATTCCATACCACGTCTACCACTAGCTGAATGGATTGATAGTTTTGTAGATTGGCTAAGAAGTGGAGCAGATTTTTTTGAAGCGATTCGTACGGGAATTGGTGCTTTAGTTGACTTTTTTGAAATGATCTTAGCTTTTCCACCAGCGTGGTTATTTATTTTACTCGTTGTGGCTCTAACTGTCTTTTTAAATCGTAAAAAATGGGGTTTACCTGTTTTTGTCTTATTTGGACTACTATTAATTTATAACCTCGGTTATTGGAATGGAGCGATTCAAACACTCTCGCTTGTTTTAACGAGTGCTTTTATTGCGTTAATAATAGGAATACCGCTTGGAATTTGGATGTCGAAAAGCAAAATTGTAGAGAGCATTTTAAAGCCTGTACTCGATTTAATGCAGACGATGCCAGCCTTTGTTTATTTAATTCCTGCAGTTGCCTTTTTTGGAATTGGAATGGTTCCAGGTGTCGTAGCATCGGTGATTTTTGCGATGCCACCAACCGTTCGATTAACAAACTTAGGAATTAAACAAGTATCAACAGAATTAATTGAAGCGGCGGATGCCTTCGGGTCAACGCCAGCACAGAAACTATTTAAAGTTGAGTTGCCAATGGCCAAAGGAACGATTATGGCAGGGGTTAACCAAAGTATTATGCTTGCTCTTTCGATGGTCGTTATTGCGGCGATGATCGGTGCAAGAGGTCTTGGGCAGGAAGTTTATTATGCGGTTGGACAAAACAATGTCGGCAAAGGTTTCGAAACAGGGATTGCGATCGTTATTATTGCGATCATCCTTGACCGTTTAACGCAAAGCTTTAACGCCAACAAAAAAGAAGCTTAATCACTTAGCTTAGTCAAGTTTTTTAACTTTGATTAATAAATAAATAAGATAAAGGGAGTGTCAAGTATGAAGAAAAATTGGAAACGTGCAGGACTAGCAGTAGGTTTATCTTTTTCATTATTTTTAGCAGCTTGTGGTAATGATGATGATACGTCAACGAATAATGAAACAGGAGAGAATGGTGATTCGTCATCAACGGTTGCTGAATCATTAGATTATACGATTACGGGTATTGATGCTGGTGCTGGTGTAGTCGCACGTGCTCAAGAAGCGGTTGAAACATATAACTTAGAAGATTATGAAGTACAAGTAAGTTCATCTGCTGCGATGACAAGTGCTTTAGCTACTGCTATTGAAAACGAGGAGCCAATTGTTGTCACTGGTTGGAACCCACATTGGAAATTTGCTGAATTTGATTTGAAATACTTAGAAGATCCAGAAGGTGTATTTGGTGAAGCAGAAGATATTCACACGATTACTCGTTTAGGGTTAGAAGAGGACATGCCAGAAGCATTTGAAGTATTAAGCAATTTCTTCTGGACAGAAGATGATATGGCTGTCATTATGAATGACATTAATAACGGAGCTGATCCAGCAGTTGCTGCCGAAGATTGGTTTGATGCAAATCAAGATAAAGTAGCTGAGTGGACAGATGGTGTCGCAACAGTTGATGGCGATTCTATTTCATTAGCTTTTGTTGCATGGGATTCAGAGATTGCTTCAACAAACTTAATGAAGTTAGTTCTTGAAAGTGTTGGTTATGATGTCGAGATTAGTGCTTTAGAGAATAGCTTTATGTGGGAAGCGATTGCCTCTGATGAAGCAGATGCAATGGTTGCAGCATGGTTACCAGTAACACATGCTACTCAATGGGAGCAATTCGAAGATCGAGTCGTTGATTTAGGAGCAAACTTAGAAGGTGCCGCTATTGGTTTAGTCGTTCCTGAATATATGGATATTACATCAATTGAAGATTTAAATAATTAATTGACTTTAAGAGTAAGATAAAAACACTCTGACCGAGGCAGAATACTGTCTTTGGTCGGAGTTTTTTTGTTACAATCATAGAGAAGAGAGCGTTTACTTTAAAATGAAATATAGAGTAAGTATTAAAAATGGATGATTTAGAGGAGGAGGAGGTCATTAAATGGAATATCGTAAATTAGGTAAAACAGGATTCGAAGTAAGTGAAGTTAGTTTTGGAACGTGGGCGATTGGTGGTTCTTGGGGAAATGTAAATGATGCGCAATCATTAAGGGCTCTTGAATTTGCAATTGATCAAGGTGTGAATTTTTTTGATACAGCAGATGTTTATGGAGATGGTCATAGTGAAGAACTATTAGCAAAAGCGACAAAGGGAAAAGAAGAGGAAGTCTTTATTGCAACCAAGTTTTGTCGTATGGGTGATATTCATGCATCTGAAAACTATTCCTATGAAATGATTCGTTCTTACTGTGAATCAAGTCTAAAACGATTGAATCGTGAAGCAATTGACCTATATCAAATTCACTGTCCTCCTACTGATATTTTAAAAGACGGAGCTGTTTTTGACATTCTTAATCGTCTACAAGAGGAAGGAAAAATCAAAAACTATGGTGTCAGTGTTGAAACGGTAGAAGAAGGATTAATTTGTTTAGAAAACCCAAATGTCAAAACACTTCAAGTTATTTTTAATCTATTTCGTCAAAAGCCTTTGGAGCAACTTTTTCCTGAAGCAGAAAAAAAAGAAGTGGGGATTTTAGCAAGATTGCCTCTAGCTAGTGGATTATTGACAGGGAAATTCACAAAAGAGTATCGGTTCGAACAGGATGATCATCGTTCATTTAATGAAAACGGTGCGGCCTTTAATGTGGGAGAAACGTTTGCTGGGTTAGGGTTCAGTAAAGGAGTAGAACTAGCAGAACAATTAAAATGGATCGCAGAAGGAAGAGGAACAATGGCTCAAGCGGCTATGCGTTGGATTTTAGAGCAATCAGCGGTTTCCTGTGTCATTCCTGGTTTTAAAACAACAGAGCAAATAGAGGACAATCTTAAGTCGCAAGAAGCAAGTTCTTTTTCTGAGAGTGAACTAGAAAGGCTCAAGTTATTTTATTCCGAGAGCGTGAGTGAACATATACGAGGTGCGTACTAATAAGCGATAATAAATTGAAGTGTGGTAATGGGAGAAGTTGTCCAAGACTGTGTTAGAAATAGAGGTGACTAGTGAAGTGCTTATACGGCTTTTCTGGTCACTTATTTTAGTTTAGTTTTAGTAGGTTATCGATGTGACCTTATTGCGATTGTCATTTGGAGGTGACAAGAGAGAGGAGCCTCCCGTATAAAATGTAGCCATCGGCACTTGGCGACAACTCTGGAATATTCCATCCCTTTATCATCAACCTTAGTTAAAAATTAATTGCTCCACATTTACTTAAAAATCGACTAGGACAACTGTTATCCCCCATAGGCTAGTTGAGAGGGGGAATTGCATGTTTAAAGGTATTGATTGGTATGGCTTTTCCTTTGTAGTCATTTCATTAGTACAGGAGTATGTTCATTATCAGCAATTGCCACGGATTTATTATTGGAAGCTTGATATGAAAGAGGAAGATGATGATGAAAAACATCGGGCCTCGTAACAAGGCCCGGTTTTGTAATTATTAAAGTTAAACTTGCTGTTTTAAAGAGTGAGCGATTTCTGCAATGATTTCTTCTGTTGCCTTTTCGTTTTGTAATAAATCATAATCCTTAATGTTTAATCGTAAAACGGGACAGGCGGTGAATTGGTTAATCCAAGTTTGATAACGTTCGTGCATTTCTTCCCAATAGCTGATAGGTGTTTGTTGCTCCATATTTCGACCACGTTTGTGGATGCGGCTAATAATTTCATTCAAATCTCCTTCTAAATAAAGGAGGACATCTGGGTGTGGAAAGTAGGGAGTCATTACCATCGCTTCAAACAGGCTCGTATAAGTAGCGTAATCTGTTTCGTTCATTGTCCCTTTATCAGCATGCATTTTGGCGAAAATTCCAGTATCTTCATAAATCGAGCGATCTTGAACAAACCCTCCACCTAGTTCATACATTCTCTTTTGTTCTTTAAAACGTTCTGCAAGAAAATAGATTTGCAAGTGAAAACTCCAACGTTCAAAGTCAGCATAAAATTTATCTAAATATGGATTATGGTCAACATTTTCAAAGGATGTTTTAAATTGAAGTGCTTCAGCAAGTTTGCTAGTCATCGTAGATTTGCCAACCCCTACTGTACCAGCAATGGTGATAACGGCATTTTGGGGAATATTATACTTTTCTCGTAAGTTCAAGAGGAACGACTCCTTTTTGTTCGAGTTGTTTAAAAATTTGGTTAAGGTCTGTTTCGTTTTGAACAAAATCTAGCTCATCACCATTAATACGAATAATAGGAATAGAAGGGTATTTTTCTTCCCAACCTTTGATGGATTCTTCGTAATCAGCGGTTAATTGCTCTAAATAGGCGGGATCGATATTTTGTTCCATGTCACGACCACGAATCTCAATTCGTTTTAAAAGAGTGGGTAAGCTTGCTGTTAAATAGATGACACAGTTTGGTCTTGGCATATCATCTGTTAAAATATGATAGATTTGCTCGTATTTACGATATTGTTCTGTTGTTAAAGTCCGTTTCGCAAAAATTAAATTTTTAAAGATGTGATAATCAGCGACAACGGGAATTTGTTTAGATAAGTAGTTTGTTTTTAAGTCTTCTAGTTGTTTATAACGATTGCAGAGAAAGAACATTTCGGTTTGAAAGCTCCATTCTGAAATGTTTTTATAAAACTTGCTTAAAAATGGGTTTTCGTCAACAATTTCATTTAAAACCGCATATTGATAGGAAGTGGAGATCGCTTGGGCTAATGAAGTTTTCCCAACACCAATCGGACCTTCCACAGCAATAAAAGGGATTTGACTCATCAAAGAACCTCCTGAATAAAAAGCGAAGCCTGTTCGTTCAGAAGCGAGAAAAAATACAGGGCGGCTTTTGAAGACGCTCTTTGTCTTCATAAAGACGAACCGATTTTTCTCGAGCTTCTAACAGGTGCAGCTAGATTGAATAAAAAGCGAAGCCTGTTCGTTCAGAAGCGAGAAAAAATACAGGGCGGCTTTTGAAGACGCTCTTTGTCTTCATAAAGACGAACCGATTTTTCTCGAGCTTCTAACAGGCGCAGCTAGATTGAAAAAAAGCGGAGCCCGTTTGCCAAGAAGCGAGAAAAGTGAAGTTGGTATACTCCGCAAGCTGCATGACCTACGCGTTCCGCGGGTGAACCGGGAGCCTCCTCGCTTTGCTGCGGGGTCTCCCGTATGTCACTAATCCCGCAGGAGTCTCCGGTCATTCCGCTTGCTCCGTTTGGATAAGGGAAAATGGAGTTAACCAAAAAAGTCACATTTTCATATGCTTGATTTAGTTTAGGGGCATCACTTTATTTTAAAGTGAACCGTTTAGAAATCGATTTTTCTCGAGCTTCTAACAGGCGCAGCTAGATTGAAAAAAAAGCGGAGTCCGTTTGCCCAGAAGTGAGAAAAAATACAGGGCTGACTAAAAAGTCGCTTTTTGACTTTATAGGCAGACCGATTTTTCTCGAACTTCTAACGGACGCAGCTAGATTAATTTATTAGATTTTGCCATTTTTCAAGTCAAGTAGGCTGTCCTATTTTTAGGGCAGCCTTACTTTATTTGAGGAATTGTTTGATTAAACTAATTTAGTTGTCCAGTTTTCGCAATTCCAAACATCGGTGACGACATCTTGATAAAACTCCGGTTCATGACTGATGAGCAGAATGCTTCCTTTGTAAGCTTTTAACGCTCGTTTTAGCTCGTCTTTTGCATCCACATCTAAGTGATTGGTTGGCTCATCCAGTAATAAAATATTTGTTTCTTTATTAATTAATTTACATAAACGGACTTTGGATTTTTCTCCACCACTCAGCACGACAATTTTGCTTTCAATGTGTTTAGTAGTTAGCCCGCATTTAGCTAGGGCTGCACGAACTTCCGCTTGAGTTAAAGACGGAAATTCATTCCACACTTCTTCAATACATGTATGGTTTGTACTTGGAGCCTCTTGCTCAAAATAACCAATTTCTTGATAATCGCCTCGCTCAATCGTTCCTGATAAAGCTGGATTAATTCCGATGAGGCTTTTTAGCAACGTCGTTTTTCCAATCCCATTCGCACCGACGAGGGCAATTTTTTGGCCGCGTTCCATGCGGAGTGTTAAGGGTTTAGACAGTGGTTCATCATAGCCAATGACGAGATCCTTCGTTTCAAAGATGACCTTACTTGTTGTGCGAGCTTCTTTAAAATGAAATTCTGGCTTCGGCTTTTCTCTTGCTAGTTCAATGATATTCATTTTATCTAATTTCTTTTGACGTGACATTGCCATATTTCTAGTGGAAACACGGGCTTTATTACGAGCGACGAAGTCTTTTAATTGAGAAATCTCCTGTTGTTGGCGCTTAAAGGCAGCCTCTAATTGCTGTTTTTTCATTTCATGGACTTCTAAGAAATGATCATAATCACCAACATAACGATTTAGTTCCTGATTTTCCATATGGTAAATAATATTGATGACACTATTTAAGAAAGGAATATCATGAGAAATTAAAATAAAAGCATTTTCATACTCTTGTAAATATCGTTTTAGCCATTCGATATGCTGCTCATCTAAATAGTTGGTTGGTTCATCAAGTAAAAGGATGTCAGGCTTTTCTAAGAGAAGTTTGGCTAATAAAACCTTAGTCCGTTGACCACCACTTAAATCGGTCACATCTCGTTCAAGACCGATATCATCCAAACCAAGACCACGAGCAATTTCTTCCACTTTTGCATCAATAATATAAAAATCATTGTTTGTTAAAATGTCTTGAATGACTCCGACTTCCTCAAGCATTTTTTCTAGCTCTTCAGGAGTGGCTTCTCCCATTTTGTCATAAAGATTATTCATATCTTGTTCTAAATCAAATAAATATTGAAAGGCACTTTTTAGAACATCACGCATTGTCAGACCTTTTTCTAAAACGGTATGCTGATCAAGATAACCAACACGGACACGCTTCGACCAGTCGACTTTCCCCTCGTCAGGCATTAGTTTGCCTGTAATGATATTCATAAAGGTGGATTTCCCTTCACCGTTTGCTCCAATTAAACCGATATGTTCGCCCTTTAGTAAACGGAAGGAGACCTTTTCAAAAATAGCACGGTCACCAAAACCGTGGCTTAAGTTCGACACAGATAAAATACTCATAACGACACCTTTCTTCTAAAACGGACATTATTTTCTCATCATATTTTATCATATTATCCGAATAGAAGTACTGTAAAAAATGACTAAAAGGATCAGATTCAAGAAGTTTCATTACTCAAAAAATTAGGGTGGTTCATGCTATACTAAGAAAGATGGCGTTGCCTCTTTAGTAAGTGTCATGATTTTACATACGTTAGGAGAATGTTTGATGAAAATTTTGATTACAAGAAAAGTACCTGAAGCATTGTTAGAGCGTTTGTATGAATTACCAAATGTGAAAGTTATCATGTTTGATAAGGAAGATGAACCAATGCCACGTGAGCAACTATTAGCGGAGCTCAAAACAGCAGATGGCGTATTTTCTAACCTTTCAGATAAGCTCGATTGTGAGGCATTAGAACAAGCTGAGCAATTAAAGGTAATCAGTACGCTTGCTGTTGGATATGACAACATAGATTTAGAAGTTGCTAAGGAAAAAGGGATCAAAATAGGCCATACACCTTATGTTTTAACGGAAGCGACAGCAGATTTGACGTTTGCTTTATTATTAGCAACGGCAAGGAACTTACCACAAGGTCAACAAATGATTAAAAATAATGAGTGGAGCAGTTGGAGTCCATTCGGTTTAACTGGCAAACAAGTATATGGTTCAAAAATTGGAATTATTGGTATGGGACGAATTGGACTAAGTGTAGCCAGACGTGCAAAAGGTTTTTCTATGGATGTTCTTTACCATAATCGCAGCCGTCATGAAGAGGCTGAAAAAGAAGTTGGAGCGAGATATTGTTCATTAGATGAGCTGTTAGAACAAAGCGATTTTGTTGTTTTATTAGCTCCTGGCTCGAAAGCGACTTATCATATGATCGGAACCGAGCAATTTAAAAAAATGAAAAATACAGCTTATCTCATTAATTCCTCCCGTGGAACGAATGTCGATGAAAAGGCGTTATATGATGCTTTAAAAACAGGAGAAATAAAAGGAGCAGGACTTGATGTCTTTGAAAAAGAACCAATTTCTGCTGATCATCCATTGCTTGAACTTGAAAATGTTTTAGCGATTCCACATATCGGAAGTGCTTCTATTGAAACGAGACAAGAAATGGTCGAAGTGACGGTTTCAAACTTGGTGAACGGTTTAACGGGAAAAGAGCTTGTTTACGAAGTACCCAATAAATAAAACCAGTGACGGATGAATATATACTAAGGGAAAGAAAGGACGATAAACATGAGTGAACGTTTTAATCAAGTCATTGAAAGAAGAGGAACGAACTCGTTGAAGTGGGATATGTTAAACGAACGATTTGGAGCAGATGATATCTTACCTTTATGGGTAGCGGATATGGATTTTCGTGCTCCAGACGCAGTGATTGAAGCGATTAAAGAAAAAGCCGATCATGGAATTTTTGGATATCCTGCTCATTCAAAATCATTAGACTTAGCCGTGCAATCATGGCTTTCGCGTCGTTATAATTGGGAAGTAAGTGAGAATTCTTTTGTTTATACATTAGGAGTTGTCCCTGCTCTTAGTCATCTTATTAACGCCTTTACAGAACATGGAGATGAAATTATTATTCAAACTCCTGTTTATTATCCCTTCTATGATGTAATTGAAAAAAATGAGCGGACATTGGTGCGAAATCCATTAAAATACGACGGGAAACAATATGAGATGGATTTTGAACAACTCGAAGACGTCATTACGGACAAAACAAAAATGCTGTTATTATGTCATCCACATAATCCAGGTGGCCGCGTTTGGAAAAGAGCTGAACTTGAGAAACTTGTAGCGATTTGTAAAAAACATAATCTTTATATTGTTTCAGACGAAATTCATGCTGATCTATTATATGAAGGACATTCCCATATTCCGATTGCCTCAATAGATCCTGAAATGAAAGAGCGTATCTTTACGTGTTTGGCTCCGAGTAAAACCTTTAATTTAGCAGGACTCCAAGTTTCTTATATTGTGATGGAAGATAGTGCCACACGTTTAAAGCTCAAAAAGTTTATCGCAACCACTTTTACAGGTATGAATAACAGCTTTGCAGAAGTGGCGATGGAAGCGGCGTATACACATGGAGAACCATGGTTACAGGAATTAATGACTTATATCCAAAGCAATTACAAGCTAGTGACCGATTTTCTAAGGGAGCATATGCCAAAGGTGAAATGGATGGAACCAGATGGGACGTACTTGTTATGGTTAGATTTTTCACAATTAAACTTCACTCCAGCTGAACGAAAAAAGTGGCTCATTGAGGAAGCGAAAGTAGGCTTTAATCATGGAGCGATGTTCGGGGAGGAAGGGAAAGGGTTTGAACGAATGAACTTGGCTTGTCCAGCGAGTACGATTGAAGAAGCGTTAAATCGTTTAAAAGCAGCTTATGTAAAAAGCGGCTATTAATTTCAGAACAATTTACGAAGGTAGGAGGATTTAGTGCGTTAATGACGAATAGATTATATAAAAGGGTGCATTTTGTCATAACTTCATCCGGATACACATATGATTGGATTAGCTAAGTTTGTCCATACATTTTTGTTAAAGTTTAAAAAAAGGAGACATTTACAAATGAAACAGATGAATCAATTTTTTGAGTTGGTCGACGAATGTAAATGGAAGCTTGATAGGAACTTAACGAAACAAGAATTAGAACTCATTATGTGGATTCAAGAAAGAAAGTTAGAAGCACTTTTTGAAGACGCTAAGCCTTCTTAATAATGTTAGAGAGCACCCTTATGTAAAAATAAGGGTGCTCTATTTTGGTCGTATACATAATTGGATTTGAAAAACTTTGGACTAAAACTCATAATATGATTTAATAGGAGTATGTATTTTATGGATTCAACTGTTCTCTTTTGACCTAAAACGGAGCGAGCGGAATACCCGGTGACTCCCGGCTCACCCACGGAACGCGTAGGGTATGTAGCTCACGGAGTAGGCTAACTAATGTAACCATATTTTAACGAGTAGCCCGTTTTTTAGTGGCTTAATACATAAGGGAGGAAGTAAGGATGAAAACATTTAAACTTTACTCAATTTATTTATTAAAAGGGAAATCAGGCAAGCTTACACATTATCCATTAAAGCTTGAGCGTGGATTAATTATTAACATGGAAAATTCCAAACAAACATGGTTAATAGAAGCCGTTGTGGAAAAAGAGCAGTTTGCTTTTTTTAATGAAGTGCAACAAGAGGATAAGGACTTATTAATTGACGTCGTTATTTCAAGAAAAGATAATTACCCAGCGACATTAATCACAAAAGTTTCGGAAATTACCCAATTAACATCAGGGATTAGCATTTTAATGAAAGGAAACCTCATTTTAGGAAAAGATGAAGTTTTAGAAGATGTCGTGGAGGATCTAGTCGATGAAAATTATAAGGGGCCAGAATTTATCGATGAGTTCAAACGAAGAAAAGCTAACTTAACGGCTCATTCCCAGCGAACATTAGATGAGGTTTATGAGGAATTATTAAAAAAGGATGATTACCGACTTGTTTAAAAAAAGTCGTGAAAATGAGGTTCAAGACCAGTCTTTTTTCTGTAGCACCATAGAAGAGTGAGGTAGATACTCATCACGTCCGCTCGAAACATAAATTCCATACGAAAAGATAATAACCCACCAAAAAATCATTTTATGATAACTTGGTGGGTTATTTTTTTGAGACTTGCTGTTTCCTCCCGCTGTCTTCCACTTTTTATACAGAATAGAATTAGGGGCTTGTTGAATACTTAGTACATAAGAATGGTTTTCGTAAAAGGGGAAAAGTGATGTTAGGAGAGAATAAGAAATTAGCGATATTATCGATTGCCTCAATTCCTCTTGTCATGACATTAGGGAATTCGATGCTCATTCCCGTCCTGCCAATGATCGAAAAGGAATTAGATATTACTTCGTTACAAGTGAGCATGCTCATTACGATTTATTCCGTTGTGGCGATTATTTGCATTCCGATTGCAGGTTATCTTTCGGACCAAATTGGCAGAAAAAAAGTTATTATTCCGAGTTTAGTTATTTCAGGAATCGGTGGTTTAGTTTCTGGACTGGCTTCGGTTTATATAGCCAATCCATATTATATGATTTTAATTGGGAGACTATTGCAAGGAGTTGGGGCAGCTGGTGCTTCTCCTATTGTGATGCCGTTAGTTGGGGATATGTATCGGGATCAAAAGGAGGTTAGTAAAGGGTTAGGAATGATTGAAACGTCAAACACATTTGGTAAAGTTCTCAGCCCCATTTTAGGGGCAAGTTTAGCGGCTATTCAATGGTACATCCCCTTTTTTTCATTCCCTGTTTTTTGTTTAATTTCAATTGTTTTAATGACCTTTCTCGTCAAATCACCCGAACTGTCAACCGAAAAAGTTAAATTTCCCGATTTTTTGAAGCTACTTAAAGGAATATTTAAACGGGAAGGTAGATGGCTGTACGCTGTATTTATCATTGGTGGAATTTGTATGTTTGTATTATTTGGTGTGCTATTTTATTTATCGACGATGTTGGAAGAGGAACATAATATTGAAGGCATCAAAAAAGGGATTGTGCTTGCTGTGCCCTTAACAGCATTATGTTGTAGTTCCTTTGTAACAGGCAAGTTAATCGGCCAAAATAAACAAAAAATGAAAGAGATGACGATCATCGGTTTAATCGGACTAACTTTATCGATTGCTGTGATTGCTTTTTCAGAAGATATTTATATTTTATTAACTTGTTTATTTATAAGTGGGATTGGAATTGGTTTTGCTTTGCCAAGCCTAGACGCTCTTGTCACGGAAGGCATTGTGAAGGAGCAAAGAGGCTCCGTTACTTCATTCTATAGTTCGATGCGATTTGTTGGAGTAGCTTTAGGTCCACCTATATTTACGTTGCTCATCAAAATATCACACCAGTTTTTATTTTTATCAAATGCTATTCTATGTTTGATTATTTTATTATTAGCGATATTTTTTATAGAAGGAGGAGAAAAGATCAAAATTACATGGTAAGCAATTGATAATGGACGTCATTGCCCTTTATACTGAAATGAAGAAGAGGGGCGGTGATGATCATTTATCAATTTACAGATTTAAATGGATGCTCTATTTCTTTACAATTTGCCCAAGGTTTGCCGCGGGATGTTAAACATGTTTGGATTCTTTGCCGTTTTGAGGAAAGCTGGCTGTTAACAAGGCATAAAAAACGAGGATATGAGTTTCCTGGTGGAAAGGTCGAAGAAGGAGAGAGTCTAGAAGAAGCTTGTCATCGTGAGGTATATGAAGAAACAGGGGCGATTATTGGGCGGTTAGATTATATCGGTTGGTATCGTGTGGAGGGCAATGGTCAGCTGTTCAATAAGGCGATTTTTTTGGCTGAAGTTGAGGTCGTTGAGGAGAAGGATGATTATTTAGAAACGAACGGACCACTTTTAATCAAACAATTTCCCGACAACCTAAAACAAAATCCAGAATATAGTTTTGTCATGAAGGATAAAGTTTTACCATTAGCCCTTCAGTACATAGAAAATAGGGACGATAGATGAACTAGAAAATGAAACTTAGCAGACGAGATAGGTTGGCCGACTCCTGGAGGATGAAAGGGGAGTTCACTGAAAAGGTCTTAACATCAACTTTAACTTAGAAATTAGTTTTTCGAGTAGATAGTCGCTCATGGATTCAAACTATTTTTTTATGATCCAAAACGTAGCCAGCGGAATACCGGAGGCTCCCGGTTCACCCGCGGAACGCGTAGGGTATGTAGCTGGCAGAGTATACAAAATCATCCAAACTTGATTCTAACTAACAGAACTTTTTCAGTGGTCACAGGAAAGGGGAGGCTGCAATCCATTGGCGTAGACAGTTCAGCTCCCGCCGGAGGGTCTGTGCCTTCCCTCTCACTTTTATAATATTCAAAAAGGGGCTGAACCCTCAAAGATCATTTTCATGACTTTTGGGACAGTCCCTTTTTTATTGTCCATTAAAATTGGATTAACTTTTTCTCGAGGAGCTCGACTAGTTTATACATGACAGTTGCTAAAACGGCAATCACAACTAAGCTCATTAAGACAAGGGTAAAATTGAATACTTGGAAGCCGTAAATGATTAAGTAGCCAAGCCCTTGTTTGGAGACGAGAAATTCCCCAACGATAACGCCAACCCATGAAAGGCCGACATTGACTTTTAATGTCGAAATAATCGTTGGCATCGAGGCCGGTAAGATCGCATTTCCAAATGTTTGTGCCTTTGATGCTCCAAATGTTTTTAACACTTTAACATAATTAGCGTCGACTTCTTTAAAGGCACTATAAACAACAATCGTAGTGATAATGACTGAAATTAAGGCCCCCATTGCTAAAATAGAAGTAAACCCAGGTCCTAGACCGACGATTAAAAGCGGACCAAGGGCAACCTTTGGCATTGAATTTAAGACGACTAGATAAGGATCAAGGACCTTAGAAGTAAAGGGGGACCACCAAAGGATAGCGGCAATGATGACCCCGACAAGGGTTCCGATAATAAAGCCAAGAATCGTCTCAAATAAAGTAAAAGATGTGTGTAAAAATAAACTTCCATCAGAGATGCGTGTGACAAGTAAATCCCAAATTCGTGACGGCATACTAAATAATAAAGGATCAATCCATCGCTGACGTGCTGCGACTTCCCAAAAAGTAAGGAAGGAAACGAGTATACTTATTTGAACAATAAAAACTTGCCATTTTTGTTTACGTAATGAACGTAAATAATTATCATGAAGTTTTCCGAGGTTCAAGGGATTCCATCTCCTCCCATATTAAGTTGAATTGCTCGGTATAAGCAGAAGTTTGACGTGCATCAAAAGGGATGAGTTCCTTTATTTCTTTTGGGATATCAAAAACACGATGAATCCGACCGGGTTTTGTATTTAACAAAACGACTCGATCAGACATCGAAATGGCTTCCCCGATATCATGTGTAACTAAAATCGCTGTTTTGCCTTCCCTTTTTAACGTTTTAAACACGAGATCTTCTAGCTTTAGCTTCGTTTGATAATCTAGAGCGGAAAAGGGCTCATCTAATAACATAAACGAAGGATCTGATGCGAGCATTCGAATCAGGGCAACCCTTTGTCTCATTCCCCCTGATAACTGGGCAGGGTACAACGATTTTTTGTCTAACAAACCCATCGCATCAAGTAAATTTAAAGCTCTTCTTCTTGAAGACTCATCTAATGAATGTCGAATATGCTGACCAATGGTGATATTACTTTCAATCGTGAGCCAAGGGAATAAATAGTCCTGTTGGAGCATGTAGCCGATATTGGTCGTTTTTGGCTCAATCCGCTTTTCATTTAATAAAATTTTTCCTTTTGTTGGCTTTAAAATACCAGAAATGAGAGAAAGAAGAGTCGTTTTCCCGCAACCACTTGGACCGATAATCGAGATAAATTCTCCTTCATTAATGGTTAATGAAATATCCTCTAATGCTAATGCTGCTTCCTCTTTTGTTAAGTAAATCTTCGAGACGTCTTGAATCGTTAATTTAGCCATCGAATCAGTCCAATACGCTTTCAGCGATACTTGTATTCACGAGCTCGCGGAAATCAATTTCTTTAGGGAGTTCTCCAGCTGCATCCATAATGACTTGAAGTTGAATCCAAGCTTCCTCTGTTAAGAGAGGATCAGTTGCATATGAGCCTTGAGATTGATAACGGTCCACAACTTGAGCAATTAACTCGACATCCGCATCTTCAAAAAAGGTAGCAATCGATTCAGCGATGACGTCACTTGATTGCTCTTCTACCCATTGTTGTCCTTTATATAACGCGCGAGTGAATGCTTCTAAAGTCTCTGTGTTTTCTTTAATAAAACTTTCTTTTGACATAAATCCTGTGTATGGCACAAGTCCGGATTCTTCGCCAAACGAGGCGACGATGTACCCAATTCCTTCATTTTCAAATTGAGTCGCTTGTGGTTCAAATAATTGAACAAAATCACCTGTCCCTGAGGCGAACGCACTTGGAATATTTCCAAAATCAATACTTTGAATTAATTCAAGGTCTTGATGAGGGTTAATTCCATGCTTTTTTAGTACATGCTCACCTACCATTTGTGGCATTCCACCGACACGTTGACCTAAAAACGTCGTATCACGTAAGTCCTCCCATTCAAATGAATCCATTTTCTCTCTGGAAACAAGGAAAGTCCCATCTGTTTGGGTAAGGGCAGCAAAGTTAACAGCAGGGTCATTTGCTCCTTGTGCATAGACGTAAATCGACGTTTCTGCACCTACTAACGCAACATCGGCTCCATCAGAAAGAAGAGTGGTCATCGTCGTATCCCCACCCCAAGTAGTCGTTAATTCTAAATCAATGCCTTCCTCTTCAAAAAAGCCTTCCGAAATCGCGGCGTATAAAGGGGCATAAAAAATTGAACGAGTTACTTCAGCTAGACGAATTTTCTGTAATTCTGCGTTTGAATTGGAGCAAGCAACGGGCAGCAAGATTAAAGATATCAGTAGAATGATCGAGGTCATTCGTTTTAAGAAAACCATCTGTTTCAACTCCTCAAAGGTTAAATATTTGTAATTGTGATAGTCTATGTAGGTGTACGTTATTGTGTGTTAGCCTAGATAATAAAGGTTGTGAAAAAATGTTACTTGCTCAAGTTAGAGTTCCTTCCCCACATCCACGCATTGAACTTTTTGAAATGACTTATTTGAGTGAAGGCTTAAAAGTGAAAGGTTATTTAGCGAAGCCCATAATGGCTAAAAGCTTGCCAGGTCTTCTTTATTTAAGAGGAGGAATTAAGAATGTCGGCATGGTACGGGTCCAACGATTAATTCAATGGGCCAGTGAAGGATTTGTGGTTATGGCTCCGTTTTATCGTGGGAATAAAGGAGGAGAAGGACAAGAGGATTTTGCTGGGGAAGATCGTTATGATGCGATTCATGCTCTCGATATATTAAGTGAGTTACCATATGTGAATGCCAATAGCCTCCATGCATTAGGTTTTTCTCGTGGTGGTGTGATGGCCCTCCTTACGGCGATTGAACGACCTCAATTAACGACATGTACCCTATGGAATGGGGTGACGGACATGTTCTTAACCTATGAAGAACGGGTCGATTTAAGAAGAATGCTGAAGCGTGTCATTGGTGGTACGCCGAATAAGTATCCCGAACGTTACGAATATAGAAGCCCGATAAGTGAAATGAAAAAAACGAATATCCCGATATTAGTTATTCATGGTGAAAAAGATAAACATGTTTCGGTCGAGCATTCAATTCGATTAGAAAAAGCATTAGGTGACCAAGTAGAAGCTTGGTACTTTAAAAAATTTCCCCATCATTTCCCTGTTAAAGATCAGCAGAAGGTTTTGGGAAAGGCAGCAAAGTGGATGAAATCACAAGAAAAGAGAAAACTAAACGAATAGACGTACGTAGGGAATTTTGTATAGGAAAAAACTTGATCCAAAAGAAACGCTAGAGATCGTTGACAGTCACCCTGATCTGCGTTATGATATGTCCCGAACGGATACTCTTATCCTGAGTAGGTGGAGGGACAGGCCCGAAGAAACCCAGCAACCATTACTTCATTGAAAAGAAGTGAAAAGGTGCTAACCTGCAAGGTATATTCCTTGGACGATAAGAGGCGAAAGGTAAACACTCCAACCCTTTTCCTCACTGTGTGGAAAGAGGGTTTTTATCGTTTATATTTGTCTAAAATACGTCTTCGATTGTTTTTACTCCCACAATCGGAAATGAGTGCCGTCACAATTTTTCGCCCATGACTGTTTGTTGGTTATGTGCAGAGGAGGAAAATAGAAATGGTTTTAAAAAGTAGACGTCTATTTACATCAGAATCAGTAACGGAAGGACATCCAGATAAAATTTGTGATCAAATTTCGGATGCCATTCTTGATGAAATTTTGAAAAGTGATCCAAACGCACGTGTTGCTTGTGAAACATCAGTAAATACAGGACTTGTCCTTGTAGCTGGTGAGATTACAACGAGCACATATGTCGATATTCCGAAAATCGTTCGTGAGACGATTAAAGGGATCGGTTATACTCGTGCAAAGTATGGTTTTGATGCAGAAACTTGTGCCGTTTTAACATCTATTGATGAGCAATCAGCTGATATCGCTCAAGGTGTTGACCAAGCATTAGAAGCACGTGAAGGCCAAATGACAGATAAAGAAATCGAAGCAATTGGTGCAGGGGACCAAGGGTTAATGTTCGGTTTTGCGACAAACGAAACAGAAGAATTAATGCCATTACCAATCTCATTAAGCCATAAATTATCTCGTCGCCTTGCTCAAGTACGTAAAGAAGAAATTCTTGATTACTTACGTCCAGATGGAAAAACGCAAGTAACGGTAGAGTATGATGAAGATGGAAAACCAGTTCGTGTTGATACAATTGTTATTTCCACACAGCATCATCCAGAAGTAACATTAGAGCAAATCGAAAAAGATTTAAAAGAACATGTTATTAATGAAGTCGTTCCTGCTGAGTTAATTGATGCAAGTACAAAATACTTCATTAACCCAACTGGTCGATTTGTTATTGGTGGACCTCAAGGGGATGCTGGCTTAACAGGACGTAAAATCATCGTTGATACGTACGGTGGTTACGCTCGTCACGGTGGCGGTGCGTTCTCTGGTAAAGATGCAACTAAAGTAGACCGTTCTGGTGCTTATGCAGCTCGTTATGTAGCGAAAAACATCGTGGCAGCAGGTCTTGCTGAGAAATGTGAAGTTCAATTAGCTTATGCTATTGGTGTAGCTCGTCCGGTATCGATTTCAGTTGATACATTTGGTACAGGTGTTGTTTCAGAAGAAGTTCTAGTTGAATTAATCGCTGAGAACTTTGATCTTCGCCCAGCTGGTATCATCAAAATGCTTGACTTACGTCGCCCAATTTATAAACAAACAGCTGCATATGGACATTTTGGCCGTACAGATGTTGCATTACCTTGGGAAAGCACAGATAAAGCCGCAGTGTTAAAAGAACAAGCTAAATTAGCGAAGTAATATTTTAAGAAATGTAAAATAAATATAAAAAAAAGCTAAATCGTTGTGAGCAACGATTTAGCTTTTTTATATTTAATCAGTTAAGTGGGAAAGTCCTTATCAATGCAGGAGCAGCGCTGTTAATTGAATATACGAAAGTGAAGGGCCACCCTTTTAACCAACATCGCCCAGTTTATGTAGATATTTTTATAAAAAGGAGAGTATGTGAAGAGGTTCAATCGGTAAAAATGAAAATAGGGAGGTGAATGAAAATGGCGACTGATGTATTATGTGAAGTAAATAACTGTGTTTTTTGGGATAATGGAAATCGGTGTAGTGCCGATAAAATTTATGTAGTTAGTCATAAAGGAAAAAAGGCGAACAAAACTGAAGAAACAGACTGTAAAACGTTCGAACCAGAACATATGGGATAAGTTTTTTCAGAAGCAAATTTTCCTGAATGGCTACAAAATGATCTCGTCCATTAGGATGCGGTGATCATTTTATATTCATCTGCAAAGTCTATGCTCAAGACGATTAATGATGAATAGAAAAGGAAGACTTTGTTAGGGGGGAGGATGATTGGTCTTCCCCCCCTACTTATAATATTGATTATCATTATCAATATTATACATAGTAGGTGCAAGTAAAATTATTTATATAAGATAAACTTCAGCATAGCGATTATTTCTGTTGTAATGATTTATAAAATTGGCCTTTATCACGATAATCTTTAACAATTCGTTTCATCTCTTTTTTATCTTCTTCATTAATTTCACGAATGACTTTCGCTGGCCGACCGAATGCAAGAGTGTTAGGTGGAATTTTTTTACCTGGAGGGACTAAGCTACCAGCCCCAATAAAAGCACCTTCTCCTACTTCTGCTCCATCTAAAATCGTTGACCCCATCCCTATTAAAGCTCTTTTTTGAATGATACAGCTATGTAACATGACTTGATGTCCAACGGTTACTTCATCTTCAATAATTAACGGTTTATTTGGACTTTGATGCAACATGGATTGATCTTGAATATTAACACGTTCACCAATGATAGTCGGAGCGACATCTCCACGAATGACCGTTTGAAACCAGATACTCGATTCTTTTCCAATGACAACATCTCCTGTTATCGTAACATAATCAGCAATAAAGGCTGACTCTGCGATAACAGGTTTTTTTCCTTTGTAAGCGTAAATCAAATTATTCATCTCCTTTGTCTTTTTACAGAAAAACGATATACTTATTTTATCATTTCTTAAAAAAAGAATGAGGAAAAGATGAACAGTTTCCTTATGATGAAAGAGTGGCCGTTCATAATAAGAAAGAAAAACCAAAATGGATGATCTATGATGCTTACATTCATAAGTTAGAGAGGGGCAAACAAAAATGTGGACCTATTTTATAGAGGATTCAAGAGCAACAATCGTCCTTATTCACGGGGCTGGCGAACATCATGGCCGCTATGAATGGTTAGCGAATAAATGGAATGAACACGGGATTAATGTCGTGATGGGTGATTTGCCTGGTCAAGGCAGGACGAGAGGGAAAAGAGGGCATATTAATAGCTTTTCCCAATACCTTGATTCTGTTGATGAATGGGTTAAAGAAGCCGAAAAACAAGAAGTACCCGTTTATTTATTAGGGCATAGTATGGGTGGACTTGTCGCAATTCGATATATGATGGAGAAAAAAAACAATATAATAAAAGGGTTAATGTTATCCTCCCCATGCTTAGGTTTATACAAGCCTCCATCGCAAGGGAGAGAAATGATGTCAAAGGCCTTACACCGTGTAAGTCCTTCATTAACCGTTAACTCAGGCATTAATTCGGCTCTTGTGACAAGAAACGAAGAGATTCGTGATTTATATATGAGGGATGAATTACGAGTGTCAAAGGTATCTGTTAGATGGTATCGAGAGCTCAGCAAAGCAATGCATTTGGCGATTCGTTATCCAGAAAAGATGCCAGATATTCCGCTTGTTGTTATGCAGGCGGGCGATGATAAAATTGTGAGTAAATATGCTGTGAAAGATTGGTTTGATAGCTTGGACATAGCAGAGAAATCATATAAAGAATGGAACGGGTTTTATCATGAAGTATTTAACGAGCCTGAGCGAGAAGATGTATTTCGATATGCGGTTGGCTTTATGAATTTATGGGAGTATTAAATTGTTCAATAAATTTTAAAGCTTGATTGATTGTTGCGGGACTCATTTTATGCTAACGTAATGAAGAAGAAAAAGGAGGATAAATTTTGAAAGTTCCGACGCAACCAATCCCACTAATGATGAATATTTTTAGGGATGTTCTTCCGACTGTTCATCGTTATTATGATCAATGGAAGGAAAGAGCGAAATCCATTCCTGACCCCGAATTAAGAGCCCAAGCATTAGATGCTCTTGAGAGAAAAGAGTTTCATTGTGAAGGTGGCGGAATTTACGGACTACTTGCCCGCGATCGTTTTGATGAATTAATTCAATTTATCATCGCTTATCAAATTATGTGTGACTACTTAGACAATCTATGCGATCAAAGTGATTATTTAGATCCAAAAGACTTTCGCTCCTTACATAATGCTCTACTCGCCGCATTAACTCCAGGTGAACCTCTAGTGAATTATTATCAATATCGAATTGAACAAGAAGATGGTGGCTATTTACATGAGCTGATTGAAACGTGTCAGCACATTTTAGTAACCTTCCCTTCTTTCCGAATGGTTCAAGAAAATATGCTTGAATTGAGTCAATTATATGGTGACTTGCAAGTTCATAAGCATGTGATAAAGGAAGAGAGAATTCCGAGACTAGAGGCGTGGTTTAATGAACATAAAGAGAAAATGCCGGAAATGACTTGGTTTGAATTTTCAGCCTGTACGGGTTCAACACTAGGCATTTATACACTTGCTACTTATGCTACAAAAGAAGGTCTAACGACTGAGCAAGCGGATGTGATTAAAGCTGGCTATTTCCCTTGGGTACAAGGTGTTCATTTACTTTTAGATTATTTTATTGATCAAGAAGAAGACATTGCTGATGATGAATTAAATTTTCTCTTCTATTATGATAATGAAGAGCAAATGATTGAAAGGTTTCAATATTTTGTGCAAAAAGCAGAAAAGAGTTTATCAACGTTACCTGACCCGAAATTTCACCGTAACATTTGGCGAGGAATAATCGCGATTTATCTTTCCGATGAAAAAGTACAAAAAAATAAAGAGCTAAAAAAGAAATCAAAACAAATGATAAAAATGGGCGGACTTCCATCGTTATTATTTTATTTAAACAGTTGGATTTATCGGCGTGATAAATAATAAAGTTGGACAAAGCACATATATAGGAGCTTATAGGCCAGTCTTAAAAGGTTATGATTCGACCTTTTGAGTGGTCTTTTTTTTGCTTTGTGACGATTTAGGATGATTGGTAATGAAAAGCTGATCATTCGGGCTCAATGATGCCCATTGACGCTCTTATTACATGGCTGTGGGAATCATAGCCGCCCAATGATTCCTATTGACGCTCTTTTTACATGGCTGTGGGAATCATAGCTGCCCAATGATTCCTATTGACGCTCTTTTTACATGGCTGTGGGAATCATAGCCGCCCAATGATTCCTATTGCGTCTTTATTTAAGTGATGTGGGAATCATAGCTGCCCAATGATGCCCATTGACGCTCTTATTACATGGCTGTGGGAATCATAGCCGCCCAATGATGCCCATTGACGCTCTTATTACATGGCTGTGGGAATCATAGCTGCCCAATGATTCCTATTGACGCTCTTTTTACATGGATGTGGGAATCATAGCCGCCCACTGATTCCTATTGACGCTCTTATTCATATGCTTTTGGAATCAGTCGCAAATTACGGTACGAATCCTAATAAATAGCAAAGAACATGCTTATCAAGTCCACAATGTAAATGAATAAACCTGCACAAAAAAACCTGAACATTAACGTAAATCGACGTCATGTCCAGGTTTTGCTTATCTTTTTTAATTTCTTGATTCTGTATAACCGTTAACCAGTACGTCAAGTTCACCTGTTTCAGGGCTAATTACTAAGCCGTGTACAGGCACGTTCGCAGGTAGAAGTGGATGTTTTTTAACCATATCAACACTGTTCATAACATTTTCCTCTACACTTGAAAAGCCTGATAAGAATTTTTTTACATCGACACCGGCATATTCGAGCGGTTCAATGACATCTAAATCAACACCACGCTCTTTTGCTTTTTCTAATAATGTCGACGATTCAAGGCCATTCATCCCACAACCGTGGTGACCGACAATTAAAATTTCTTCTGCTTGTAATTGGTATAAGGCAACAAGAATACTTCTCATTATTGAACCAAATGGATGAGAAATAACGGCACCTGCATTACGAATAATTTTAGCATCGCCATTTTTTAAATCCATGGAACGGTGTAATAATTCTACTAACCTAGTATCCATACAAGTTAGGATGACTAATTTTTTATTAGGGAACTTTGTCGTTTGATATTCCTCATAGTCCTTATTCTCAACAAAAGTACGGTTGAAGGTCATGATGGAATCTAGTGTCGTTGTCAATAGGATCACTCTCCAATTCTTTATAAAAAATCAAAGCCATTCATTCCATTTTCGAGCTTGCTTGGCAAAATGTCAAGCCATCAAAATTTATCTTTTTTCGATCGCAATAATAAAGGGAGGATCATTTTTTTGATTGATAAAGCGATAATTTAATACATGGGCTTCTTTTTGATCAAGATTGGTGACAAAATTGATAATGGAATCACGCTCCACTTTTCCTTCCTCATGACCGTGGTAAATGACTAAAACGATTAGACCCTCTTTTGGCATATGCTTGAGCAATTGTTGAATGGCTTTCAAGGTTGAATCAGGTTTTGTGACGATCGTTTTATCGCCACCAGGTAAATAGCCTAAATTAAAGATCGCAGCCTTTATTTCGTTAAGATGAGCCGTTGGAATCATATTTTCAAATGTTTCATGACCTTGCTGAAATAAGGTTACACGCTCATTAAACTGTTCGCTTTTTACTTTTGTTGCTGTTTGATGAATGGCTTCTTCTTGAATATCAAAGCTATAAACATGTCCAGTTGCCCCGACTAATTTAGCCAGTGTGATTGTATCGTTTCCTTTGCCAGCCGTACAATCAATCGCAATGTCACCTTCATTTAAAGCTTGAGTTAAAAGGGTACGAGCGAATGGTAAAATACCCGCTATTTTCATTATCGTCACTCCTATTTTTTACAAAAGATACTCTTTATATGTTTTAAATCATTCAGGTCTTCTTCTATTTCTCTGCATAATACTTCCCTTGCCAACTATTTCGACGTAGTAACTCTTTTTCAATTGCATTTAGTACGGTCCATTTTCCTGTGCTCCACATTGGGCCAATCATTAACTCTCCAGGACCGTCTCCAGTTAAGCGATGAACAATCATATTAGGAGGTAGAATTTCTAGTTGGTCGACGACAACATTCACGTAATCCTCAAGTGTCATTAGCTCTAGTAGCCCTTTTTCAAATTGTTTAACCATCGGTGTCTTTTTTAGCAAATGGAGCAAGTGAATTTTTATTCCTTGTACATCAAGGTTGGCGACTTGTTTGGCAGTCTCTAACATCATTTCGGTTGTTTCGAGCGGCAATCCATTAATAATATGAGCACAGACACGAATGCCATGCTTTCTTAATTTATTAACCCCGTCTACATAACATTGATAATCATGAGCACGGTTGATGATGCGTCCTGTTTTATCATGAGCCGTTTGTAATCCAAGCTCGACCCAAAGATAAGTACGTTCGTTTAATTCCGCTAAATATTCAACAACGTCATCTGGTAAACAATCCGGTCTAGTCGCAATCGATAAACCAACGACCCCTTCTTGCTGTAAAATAATTTCATAATAGCTTTTTAACGTTTCAACAGGAGCATACGTATTTGTGTACGCTTGAAAATAGCCAATATATTGCCCTTCTTTCCACTTCCGGTGCATCCGGTTTTTTATCGTATGAAATTGCGTAACTAAATCATCTTGACGATTGCCTGCAAAATCACCCGAGCCTCTTTCGCTACAAAAAGTGCAACCACCGAACGCCACGTTACCATCTCGGTTTGGACAATCAAAACCAGCATCTAGTGGGACTTTAAAAACCTTTGTCCCAAATTGTTCACGTAAATGTTCGTTCCATGTAAAAAATCGTTTATGTTGAAAGTGCACAGGTGTACCCTCTTTAACTTGTTTCATCTATATAATCATCCTTTATTTAACGAGCAAATTAACTTTTCTCTTCATATTTTAGCACGCTCCTAAAAGAGAACCAACATCCAAAAAAATCAATTGTCATTTTTAGGATTCTAATATAGTATTAGTATTTAGAGTATCGAAGGAAATAGTTTTGGGGAGAAACAAGTTTTATAAGTTTGCCACAAAGGGTGTTATATAGAAAAGTAAACTAGATAAACAGGGAGAGAGCGAATTGCCCAAATCACTTTGGTTTTTACTTATTGCCGTTGCCGTCCAAATAACAGGGGCTTCTTTTTTATGGCCTTTAAATTCGTTGATTATCCATCAGGAGTTAGGAAAATCATTGACGGTTGCAGGGCTTATATTATTTATCCATTCAGGTGCTGGTGTGTTAGGAAATATGACAGGCGGCAAACTATTTGATAAGATTGGTGCGTATAAAACGATTTTATTAGGGTTAAGTATTGCGGTTGTATCAACTTTTGTTCTTGCCTTTGCTCATTCGACGGTTCTCGGATATACCCTTTGTTTAATTGGGATAGGTTATGGAGCAGGCGCAACTTTCCCTGCGATGTATGCATTAGCAGGGAGTATTTGGCCGGATGGTGGTCGTAAACCATTTAATGCGATGTATGTTGCTCAAAATTTAGGAATTGCTGTAGGGACTGCTTGTATCGGAATCATTGCCTCAGTTGAATTGACAACCGTTTTTTATGCAAATGCTATGGTCTATGTCTTTGTCCTCCTTTTTGTGGCGATTACATTTAGAAAAATTCAACCAAAACAAGAGACTGGAGCAACGGTTTCGATCGAAGCTGCAGCTGTGAAGAAGTTAAGTAAACAAGTGTATTATTCACTTGGATTAGTGCTCGTTAGTTTTTTTATTTGTTGGCTCGCTTATACACAATGGCAAGCAAATGTCTCTGTACATTCACAAAACTTAGGTTTGACATTACAACAATATAGTTTATTTTGGACCGTTAATGGTTTGATGATTGTATTAGCTCAACCGATTTTGTCTATATTTATTAAAAAGTGGGTTACTTCCTTAAGAAGGCAAATGGTTGTAGGGATTGTGTTATTTTTTATCTCTTATGTCGTCCTATCACAAGTAGAGTTTTTTGTAGGATTTATGGTTGCTATGATTATTTTGACAGTTGGAGAAATGTTTTTCTGGCCTGTTGTTCCAACGATTGCCCATAATCTTGCACCTAAAGGAAAAGAAGGCTCCTTTCAAGGAATTGTAAATAGTGTTTCGACAAGCGGGAAGATGGTCGGGCCATTATTTGGTGGTTTATTGGTAGACCTTTATTCTTTTCAAATTATGATTTATGTTCTTTTAGGTTTCATTTTGGTCGCGATTTTTACAGCAAGTATTTATCAGAGGCCATTACAAACACAAAATAAACGAGAAATTGGTCAAAATGAAGAGAATTCCACGTATGACGCTTGACAGTAAGAGTTTCAATTCATACAATACAAATAATAAGTAAAAAAGACGTTTGAAACAAAGGACCAGTAACTATTACCTGGAAAATTCAGAGAGCTGTCGGTTGGTGCGAGTCAGTCAAAAGGATTAGTGAACTCCCCTTTTAGTCTTGAGGATGAATGAAAAGTAATTCTCAACGGGTCATACTCGTTAACAATGCTAAAGTGAGCAAAAGTTATTTTTGCTAATTTGGGTGGTACCGCGGGAATTAATTCAAACTCTCGTCCCTGACAAACAATGTCTTGGGATGAGGGTTTTTTCTATTTTTGTAGAAGCGGCTCCCTAAGATATTGAATCATAAAAATGAGCAAAACCATGAAACACATCATGAAGAATGAGATTTCATTTAGCTACGTCCGTTAGAAGCTCGAGAAAAATCGGTTCGTCTGATGAAGACAAAAAGCGTCTTCAGAAGCCGCCCCTGCCCACAGGACGTGGGTACAAGGCGTTGCGGCAGGATGGCGCGAACTTAGCGTTGATCCTTGATATTCTCGCTTCTGACCGAACAGGCTTCGCTTTATATTTAAGGAGGAAAAATTATGTCTTTTTCACATCAAAAAATTGAAAAGAAATGGCAGCGATACTGGGAAGAAAATAACACTTTCCAAACAACGGAAGATAAGGATAAAGAAAAATTTTATGCATTAGATATGTTCCCGTTCCCATCAGGAGCTGGGCTTCATGTTGGACATCCAGAAGGTTATACGGCGACCGATATTTTATCACGTTTTAAAAGAATGCAAGGTTATAATGTCCTTCACCCGATGGGTTGGGATGCTTTTGGATTACCAGCGGAACAATACGCATTAGATACAGGGAATGATCCAGCGGAATTCACGACTAAAAATATTAATACATTCCGCCGTCAAATTAAATCATTAGGCTTTTCTTATGATTGGGAGCGTGAAGTCGCCACAACGGATCCTGACTATTATAAATGGACACAATGGATTTTCTTAAAGCTTTATGAACATGATTTAGCTTATATTGATGAGGTAGCTGTTAACTGGTGTCCAGCTTTAGGGACGGTTTTAGCGAATGAAGAGGTTATTGATGGCAAAAGTGAACGAGGTGATCATCCGGTAGAACGACGTCCGATGAAACAATGGATGCTTAAAATTACTGCTTACGCTGACCGTTTGATCGATGATTTAGAGGAGTTGGATTGGCCAGAAAGTATTAAAGAAATGCAGCGTAACTGGATTGGACGTTCTGAAGGGGCTGAAGTTACCTTTAAAATTGCCGATCATGATAAAGAAGTGACTGTTTTTACGACAAGACCAGATACATTATTTGGTGCAACTTATATGGTCCTTGCTCCTGAGCATAAGTTTGTTGAGGCAATCACAACTGAAAGCGAACGAGCGAGCGTTGAAGCATATAAAAAAGAGGTATCGTCAAAGAGTGACCTAGAACGGACTGAACTTTCTAAAGAAAAAACGGGTGTTTTTACAGGTGCTTATGCAATTAATCCAGCAAATGGAGAGAAAATCCCAGTTTGGATTGGTGACTATGTTTTAGCCAGTTACGGAACGGGTGCGATTATGGCGGTTCCAGCTCATGATGAGCGCGATTATGAATTTGCAAAAACTTTTAAATTGCCTATTAGAGAAGTAGTGGCTGGTGGTGATGTTTCCAAAGAAGCATATGTTGGGGACGGTAGCCATGTGAACTCTGATTTCTTAGATGGTTTTGGAAAAGAAGAAGCGATTGCAAAAATGATTGATTGGCTAGAAGAAAAAGGTCTTGGTACGAAGAAAGTTACCTATCGTTTACGTGATTGGTTGTTTAGTCGTCAGCGATATTGGGGGGAGCCAATTCCAATTATTCATTGGGAAGATGGTACAATGTCACCGCTAAAAGAGGAAGAATTACCATTAACTCTTCCTGTAATGTCAGAGATTAAGCCTTCTGATACAGGGGAATCTCCACTTGCTAATAATAAAAAATGGTTAGAAGTCGTTGATCCAAAGACAGGCAAAAAGGGACGTCGTGAAACCAATACAATGCCTAACTGGGCGGGAAGCTGCTGGTACTATTTAAGGTATATTGATCCAAAAAATAGTGATGATTTAGCCGATCCAGAAAAATTAAAGCAATGGTTACCAGTTGATATTTATATTGGTGGTCAGGAACATGCAGTTCTTCACTTATTATATGCTCGTTTTTGGCATAAATTTTTATACGATATTGGTGTTGTTCCAACAAAAGAGCCATTCCAAAAGCTTTATAACCAAGGAATGATCTTAGGGGAAAACAATGAGAAAATGAGTAAATCAAAAGGAAATGTTGTTAATCCGGATGAAGTGGTGGAGAGTCATGGTGCAGATACGTTACGTTTATACGAAATGTTCATGGGACCTTTAGATGCTTCCATTGCTTGGTCAACTAATGGGTTAGATGGTTCAAGACGTTTCTTAGATCGAATTTGGCGCTTATTTATGAACGAGCAATCAGGTGATTTAAGTGAAGCGATTCAAGATTGTGTTGGATCTGATACGTTAACTCGTGTTTATCATCAGACAGTGAAAAAAGTGACGGAGGACATAGAAGGTTTACGTTTCAATGTTGCGATTTCTCAATTAATGGTGTTCATTAATGAAGCTTACAAACAAGAAAAACTTCCAAAAGAACTAATGGAAGGATTTGTGAAATTAATTGCCCCGATTGTGCCGCACTTAGCTGAGGAATTGTGGCATAAGTTAGGTCATGAAGGAACGATTTCTTATGTGGAGTGGCCAGAATACGATGAAAACTGGTTAGTCGAGAACGAAATCGAAGTCGTTGTCCAAATCAATGGGAAAGTCAAAGCTAAACTTGTAATTCCAGCTGATGCAAACCGTGAGCAAATGCAGGAATTAGCCTTAGAAGATGATAAAGTGAAAGCAGCGATGGAAGGCAAATCCGTACGCAAAGTCATTGCAGTACCAGGGAAATTAGTTAATATCGTTGTTGGATAAATAAAGAAATAGGAAGAACGTGTGCTAGCTTTGGGGCTAGTGCACGTTCTTTTGCGTAGCGGAATCAAAGGAGGTCAACGAAGCCTGAGGCAGTTGAATAAGAGCAGAAAAGGGAATCAAAGGGCCCGAATGAGTCCAAAAGCGATCGAATAAGAGCGGCAAAGGGAATCAAAGGGCCCGAATGAGTCCAAAAGCACTCGAATAAGAGCGGCAAAGGGAATCATCAAGCCGAAGGAAGTTAGAGAGTAGCAGAATAGGTATCTTCTTTTTCACTCTGAAGTTTAAAACGATTTAATTCGACAAAACACAGCACCATTATGGAGGTGTAGCATTAAGTTTCTAGGCGTTCTGCTGCAGATTTTCCGGCAGTATATCCGGTTGAAAAAGCACATGTAATATTATAGCCACCTGTATAGCCATGAATATCGAGTACTTCTCCACAAAAATAAAGACCATTCTTTTTACGGGAATGCATCGATTTCGGTTCGATTTCTTTGACTGAAACGCCTCCGCCCGTAACAAAGGCTTTTTCTATTGATAAGGTACCGTTGACTTGGATTGAAAATTGTTTAGTAGCAGAAGCTAACTTTCGAACGTCCTCATGTGGTAAACTTGCTGCGGTTAGACTAGCATCAATATTTAAATGCTCAAATAAAAACGTTATAAATCGTTCAGGTAAAAATCCTTTTAGAACGTTTCGAACCGATTTTTTTGGTTCATCCTTTAGCTTTTTAATTAAATTCTGAAATACTTCTTCCTGATGCATGGTCGGCATAAGGTCAATTTGCATTTCGACTGTAGGTGTCTTGAATTTCTTTAAGGCTTTGACAACAAATTGACTGCAGCGTAAAACGGCTGGGCCAGAGAGGCCAAAATGGGTAAACAACATATCGCCTTCATGAGTAATAATCGTTTTTCCTTTTGGGTTAATAACGGAAAGTTCAATTTCACGTAAGGCAAGACCTTGTAACGTTTTATTTTGAATAAATGTTTCATTAGATGTAATCGGAACTTCCGTTGGATATAGCTCGGTAATTGTATGACCTGCTTTTTGGGCCCATGGGTACCCATCACCAGTACTGCCAGTATGGGGAACGGATTTACCACCAGCTGCGACAATCACATTTTTTGTTTCGATAATGGTGCCGTCCTGTAGTTGAACAGCTTGAACTTTTTCATCATCAAAAAGAATATCGCTTACTTTGCAGTTTGTGCGAACTTTTACTCCTAATGTAATCATTTTATTTATTAAGGCATCGACAACCGTTTTGGCTTTGTCGCTTACTGGAAACATCCGTCCGCGATCTTCTTCCTTTAACTTAATCCCTAAATCCTCAAAAAAGGTAATGATGTTTTCATTATCAAATATAGAGAAAGGACTATGCATAAACTTACCGTTTCCAGGGATATGTTCAATTAGCTGCTTTCTTTCCATTCGGTTGGTTACATTGCAACGTCCTCCACCGGAAATGGCTAATTTTCTTCCTAACTTATCGCCTTTATCAATTAATAAAACATTTGCTCCATGTGTAGAAGCAGCAACGGAGGCCATTAAACCCGAGGGACCGCCGCCAATTATGATAACATCATACATTTCTTTCACCCTTTTATTTGTGAGCTAAATTTGTAAAAAAATTAAAACTATAGTGCTCAAATTAATATCGCCCTTAATCATATCATCAGAATGAACCTGGAGCCATCATTACATACATCTTTTGAACGATTTCTCATTTTATATGAATAGAACGATTGTTCCTAATGAAAAATAGAACCATATGAAAGGTAAGGAGTTAAAAATGTGAGAAGTCGCTTTTGGTTTATTTTTATCATTGTTATGGTTATCCCTTTTATTCAAATAGAGAATGTAAAAGCCTATTGGAAGCCCACTTATGATGTTGTGATTGATGTTGGGCATGGTGGAGTAGATGGTGGAACATCTATCAAAGGAATTCTTGAAAAAGAAATAAATCTTCAATTTGGTTTAGAATTATATGAAGAATTAAAAGGGGATTCGTACCGGGTGGCGATTACGCGAATTCATGATTATGCTTTAAGTGATGATTATATTGGGAGAAGGGCGAGTAGGCATCAAAAGGATTTATTACAAAGGACGATGATTGTCAATTCCTTAAAACCAAAAGTATTTCTAAGCTTACATGTGAATTGGGCAAAAAATCGACAGGCCCATGGTCCGATTGTCATTTATCAAAAAAGTGAAAAAAGCTTATTTTTGGCTGAGGTTATCCAAAATCATTTAAATAGCTATTACGAAACAAAACGTAGTCCAATTAAAGGGAAAAAATACTACTTAATGAATCATACGGAGACAGCATCTGTCATCGTAGAATTAGGTTTTTTAAGTAATGGGAATGACCGGGCGATGATGTTGGATGAACAAAAAAGAACAGAAATTGTCAAAGCGTTATCAAGTGCATTAGAGGAGTATTTTACGTTAATTTTAATCGATGAAGTCGAATGAGCATGTACTTCTCATTTTTTGCTTCCAAGAGGGACTTCACGGGAGCAACTGAAAAACATCGGATATGAGCTTAATTTGTCTTACTCCACTCGCTGCTTAGCTTGTCGACAAAGTCTCGTTTTGAGATGGTCGGCAAGCTTTTGTCCATTTAGACAAGGGAAAAATGTCTCTTTTATGTTATTAACTTTACTCTCACTACCTGAATTTATTTGAAAAGAAGAAAGTTCAGTAGTATAGTCAAAGGTGTATAAATAGACGAGTTCATGAATGAATACATAAATAAAAGGAAGTTGAGGCAATTAAAATGCTAATTAAACAAAGCATCCAAACTAATTCTCGTGATGAAATGATTGATATAACAAGAGCAATTGAAAAGCTTGTTTCTGGGGCAGGAGTGAAAAACGGCTTAGTCAACATTTATTGCCCTCATACAACAGCTGGCATTACGATAAATGAGAACGCAGATCCTGATGTTGTGCACGATATGTTAATGAGGTGGGATGAAGTGTATCCTTGGTTGCATTCAAAATATCGTCATATGGAGGGCAATTCCGCCGCTCATTTAAAGGCAAGTACGGTTGGTAGTTCTCAAACGATCATTATTGAAAAAGAAAAACTTATTTTAGGTACTTGGCAAGGCATTTATTTTTGCGAATTTGATGGTCCACGTCATCGTACTTACTATGTAAAGATTATCGAAGGGTAATTTCGTTAAAGCATTTTAGATCGAGAAGGAATCGAGAGAAGCATAGGAGGAACGGATGGCAGATTCAAAATTATTACGTGGAACGATGGTGTTAACCGCGGCAACATTGATTTCCAAAATCCTTGGTTTTATTTATATTATTCCTTTTAATCATCTAGTAGGGTCAGCGGGTATTGGCTTGTATCAATTTGGCTATATTCCTTATACGGTGATGCTTAGCCTAGCAACGGCAGGAGTTCCGCTTGCCGTTTCTAAATTTGTTTCCAAATATCAAGCTTTGGATGATTATTATACAGGTTATCGTTTGTTCCGTTCTGGATTAATCTTAATGTCGATAACTGGTTTTCTTGCGTTTTTATTATTATTTTTCTTAGCACCTGTGATGGCACCATATATTTCACCAGATGCTACAAAAGGAATAGGCGATTATGTTTTAGATGATATTATCTTTGCCATTCGTATGGTCAGTTTTGCCTTAATTATTGTGCCATTAATGGCGATTATCCGTGGTTTTTTCCAAGGGTACCAATCGATGGGACCGACAAGTGTCTCACAGGTTGTAGAGCAAATTGTCCGCATTTGCTTTATTTTAGCCGCTGCTTTTTTAATTATGAATATTGGCACGGGTAATCTTGTCTTAGCTGTTGGTTTTGCTACATTTGGAGCTTTTGTTGGAGCGATTGGTGGTTTAGGCGTTTTAATTTATTTTTGGATCAAAAGGCGTAAAGGAATATTAGAACAGGTTGAATCAAGTACGGTACGTCATGAGATAAAGCTGAAGGAAATGTATAAGGAATTAATTGTCTATGCGTTACCGTTATCTTTTGTTGGATTAGCGATTCCATTGTTTCAATTTGTTGATTTGTTTACAGTGAAGGCTGGCTTAAGTGCGATTGGATTTGAAGAAGGGACTGCATTTTTTGGGATTTTTACGGGTACGGTTCATAAAATTGTCTTAATCCCAATGGCACTCGCAACAGCGTTATCGATCACACTCGTTCCGACGATTACTAAATCGTTTACGAACAATGACCAAATCACTTTACAAAAACAAATTACGCAAACCTATCAAATCATTTTATTTATTTCTTTCCCGGCTGCTGTTGGGATGGCGACATTAGGAGACAGCATTTATATTTCGCTTTATGGTTATGACAATGAGGTACTAGGTGGAGCGATTTTAAGTTCTTATGGTCCCATTACACTTTTATTTTCCCTTTTTGCCGTAACAGGAGCGATTTTACAAGGGATGAATCGCCAAAAGTTTGCTGTTGTCGCGTTAATTATTGGATTATTGTTTAAGTTGGCTACGAACTATTTGTTTATTGTCCTTTTTGGAGAATATGGAGCTATTATTTCTAGTTATCTAGGTTTTCTTGTTGCGATTGGAATTAATGTCTGGGCGATTGGACATTATGCTGATTTTCATTATGGTTTTATTTTAAAAAGATTGCTGCTTATTTCAATCTTTTCCGGTGTGATGGCCGCTGGCGTTTGGATTGTTAATGAAGGGATGCAATTATTCTTCCCTTTAACGAGTCGATTTAATAGTTTTATCGTCATGCTTCTAGGAGTAGCCGTTGGAGTGATTATTTACTTTTTCTTAGCGGTTCGCTCGCGTTTAGCAGGTCAAATACTCGGGGATCGATTTGATTTATTAAATTATAAAAAACAGCGTCATCGTGAATGAACAACGAAAATCTTGTAAAATTACTGCGCCCCTTCATCAGAAGGGGCGTAAAATATACATTTTGGTAAAAAAATAGACATTTGTTGACAGGGAATGGCTCTTTTGAATTAGAGGAACGTTTGCTATAATTAAGCTTGCAACGCACTAGCGATACATAGAAAAAGGCTAGGGAAAGTTGGGGATGAAATGAAATACTCTTTTTGGAAAGATAATGATTGGACTTTAATTATAACCATACTCCTGTTATCCGCTTTCGGCCTTCTTATGGTTTTTAGTGCAAGCTATGTGTTAGCTTATACCGATCAAAATCTTCAAGACCCCTACTATTTTATCAAAAGACAAGTGATGTGGTTTGGCTTAGCGTCACTCGTATTTTTATTTGTGATGCATTTCCCCTATCGTTTTTATCGGAAATTATCAGTGATCGTTATTGTCGTTTCGATTATTTTATTAATTTTAGTAAAGATGCCAGGTATTGGTCACACGGTAAGTGGTGCTGAACGTTGGATTCGTTTGCCTGGGTTAGGTGTCATACAGCCTTCAGAGTTTGTAAAGCTCGGAGTTATCATCTACTTAGCTCAAGTTTATACACAAAAACAAGCATACATTGATAAATTTTTAACGGGCGTAATGCCTCCCCTTATTATGGTCGGTGTTATTTTTGGCTTAATTATGCTGCAACCGGATTTAGGGACAGCGACCTCGATTATGATTGTAGCTATACTACTTGCCTTCTTTTCGGGAGCTAGGTTTCGCCATTTATTTGGTCTCATCTCAGTAGGTGCAGTGATGTTTATCTTTTTTGTTCGAGATGAACCTTATCGAATGCAGAGGATTACTTCTTTTACAGATCCGTTTGCTGAGATGTGGGGGGATGGGTATCAACTGATTCAGTCCTATATTGCGATTGCTCATGGTGGTTTAAGTGGGACAGGCCTTGGGTTAAGTGTGCAGAAGTTGCTTTATTTGCCAGAGGCTCATACCGATTTTATCTTGGCAATTATTGCGGAAGAACTAGGGATTTTTGGTGTGTTATTTGTTTTTATTTGTTATTCGATTATCATTTTCCGTGGAGTTGTAATTGGGACAAGGTGTAAGTCCCCGTTTGGAAGTTTGCTCGCGTTTGGGATAACTTTTCAATTGGCGATTCAAATTGTCTTTAATGTAGGAGCAGTTACAGGGCTATTACCGATTACAGGTGTGCCTCTTCCATTGCTTAGTAATGGGGGTTCCTCGCTACTTGTGAGCTTTATTGGCTTAGCGATCGTTGCAAATATTTCGAGAAATAATATAAGACAACAACGGTTAAAAGGACAACTGGACGAACAAGTTCCAGCTTAATATAGATTGTTTGTTGTTTCGTTTGGAGGAGACAATGAAAGAGCAAAAATCGAGCCTACAACAAATTGATTATACAACCTTATTTTTGTTGTTTGTGCTTATGTGTTTTAGTTTATTAGCGATATATAGTGCGGCTGGTCAATATAGTGTCGATCCTATGCATTATGTACAAAGACAATTGATACTTTATGCGGCTAGTTTTGTCGTGATGGGAGTCATGATGGTTCTTGATTATGATTTGTTTAAGAACTTTTCGGCTCCTTTATACATCGTCGGAATGATTTTATTAATTCTCGTTGAAACACCATTAGGAGTGGAGAGAAACGGAGCAACGAGATGGTTGGACTTAGGCGTTACAACGATTCAACCATCTGAATTAATGAAGGTCTTTGTTGTACTCGCTTTGGCCCATCTTTTATATAAAATTACCGTAGCTCGGCGTAGCTATGATATTAAGACTGATTTGATTATCTTAGTAAAAATTTTAGCGGTCGGTTTGCCACCATTCTTTTTAGTATTACAACAACCAGATTTAGGGACGGCTCTTGTGATAGCGGCTGTTATTGCTACGATGATAATTGTGTCTGGAATCGGCTGGCGCATTATCTTATCGTTAGTCGGGCTAGTCATTTCTGGACTCGGAGCTCTTATTTGGCTTCATAATAACCATTTTGAAATCTTTAATATTTTTATTAAAGATCATCAATTGAGCCGAATTTATGGCTGGCTAGATCCACGAGGCACAGCAAGTGGCGAAGGTTTTCAACTAGTAGAAGCTCTCAAAGGAATTGGTGCTGGTCAGCTATACGGTGCTGGTTACTTGCAAGGGACCCAAACTCAAAGTGATCGGATTCCAGAAATTCATACGGACTTTATTTTTACCGTAATAGGTGAAGAATTTGGTTTTATTGGTGCGACGATTTTACTTGTTACGTATTTTTTATTATTTTATCGGATGGTTATTATTGCTTTAACGTGTAACAATTTATATGGAACTTATTTAGTTGCTGGTATTATCGGTTTAATGGTGTTTCAAATTTTCCAAAATATTGCGATGACGGTTGGTTTAATGCCGATTACTGGACTCGCCTTACCGTTTATCAGTTACGGTGGTAGTGCCCTTTTGACGAATATGATTGCAATGGGTATCGTCATGAATGTAAATATGAGAACAAAACATTATATGTTTGAAAGTGATGAATTGGAGTAGAGTTGCTAATCAAAAGATTAACAGCTCTTTCTTTTTCATTGACTGAAAAGAGGGGGATGAACTTGAATGTGATGATTGGCTCAGGTAGACTGGCTGAAACATTATTATATTTTTGGAAGGAGAAAGAGCCGGTTGCTATATATAGCCGAAATGAACAAACCGCCTTGCAACTAAAGCAGAAGTATTCATTTGTTCGGTATTGGTCAAAAGAAGAGCTGAGGTCAGCGACGAGACTTTTCCTTTGTTTGCCTAAAGAAGGGTATGTTGATTTTTTTGCTGAAATGAATGATGTTTTAAAAGCAGATGTTGAAGTCATCCATATGGCAACCGCTTTAATGAGTGCGGATGTGCGAAAATGGTGCTCTTTTGATAAAATAATCGCATGTAAGTTAGCTGGTCATGCGAAAGAGGCTATTGCTCAAAAAGAAATGACACTTGTACTTCCAATAGAGAGCCAGTTTTTTAAACGAACTCTTGAACCCTTATTCTCCAAAGAGGTGAGAATTGTGATAGGAACAGAGGTCGATATTCGAAGAACGAATCAGCTTGCGACCAAAATGACCTTGCAATTGATTCAATCATTTGAGCAACAATGGCAGGAGCAAGGTTTACCTAAGGAGTTATTTGAAAGCACTGCAAAACAAATCATTTGTGGCGTGAATAAAGCCTATTTTGCAGGTGATTTGGGAGGCTTTGCGAAAAAGATTAAGGACCAATTAGAACAGGAGAAAAGCGATGATTCGATTAGATAAACTATTGGCGAACATGGGCTATGGCTCGAGAAAGGACGTCAAACAACTTTTAAAAAAAGGATTTGTGAAAATCAATGGCGATCCAGTCAAAGATGGGGCAGTTAAAGTGGAGCCGAGTCGAGATGAAGTCGTAATTGGGGATGAACTTGTTACATATAAACCAAATATATACTTAATGTTAAACAAACCAAAAGGAGTCATTTCAGCAACGGAGGATGACGAGCATAAAACAGTGATTGATTTATTATCGGCTGACGAAATTCGGATTTATGAACCATTTCCGGTAGGCAGGTTGGATAAGGATACAGAAGGTTTGCTGTTAATTACAAATGACGGAAATTTCTCACATTCGCTCATGTCACCGCGAAAACATGTGGAGAAAACTTATATTGCAAAAGTAAAAGGAGAAGTGACAGAGAAGGATATTGAAGCCTTCGCTAAAGGGGTTAAATTGGAGGACGGTTATGTGACTAAACCAGCTGATTTAACGATAATGGAAGCAGGTCCTTATTCACGGATTTCTTTAACGATAACAGAAGGGAAGTTTCATCAAGTAAAACGGATGTTTATTTCGGTTGGAAAAGAAGTGGTCGAATTAAAACGAGCAAAAATTGGCAAATTGGAGTTAGACGAAACGTTAGCACCTGGAGCTTACAGAGAATTAACAGAACAGGAAATGGGTTGGCTCATAGAACGGTGAAACCCAGCCTTTACAACAAGACTGGGTTTCTATACCTGAAATTATGATATGCGGATCTTCTTATTTGTAACGCTCCATTTTCCTCGTGTAGGACTTTCAACAAGCTTGTTATACTCTAATACGTTTAAATCTCGTTGGATCGTCCGTTGCGTAATCCCGAACTCTTCAACCAATTCATTCGTCGTGACGGTTCCCCTTTGTTTGATGTAGAGGTAAATGGATTTAATGCGAGTCAGCATACGATCAGTTGAAGTATTCAAAAAATCACTCCTTCTTTCTTAATTAAGTCTAGTCTTTACTAAAATGTGTATGTAGCAAGTGGCTACGACATGCAGACTGATGACTAATTGACCGGAAATTAGTGACAAGGGATACTGATTACACATCTTCCCGAGTTGATATCTAAAACAAAGCAACCGGGTGTTCCATAATAATAATAATAAAATTCGTTGTTAAGACTATTAGATCATGTGGTAGGGATATGGAAATGTAAATATTGATTTATAATGAAATTCAAAATCAATTTCCCTCGTTTGCTTATAGTGTACACTATTTTTAAAAAACAATCAAAAGTTTTGACATATTCACTGACAAGGAGATTAAAAATGTCAACATTAAATTGGTTAGATGAAGCAAAAAAAAGACAAGAGAATCTGATTACTGAAACACAGAAATTCCTCCAAATCCAAAGCATATTAGAGGAATCAACAGCTAGTGCGACCCAACCATTTGGTCAGCAAATTGATGCAGCTTTACAGTTTATGTTAAATATTGGAGAGAAAGATGAATTTTTTGTAAAAAATGTGGATGGTTATGCTGGAATCATTGAATTAGGAATGGGAAAGGAAATGATAGGTGTATTGTGTCATTTAGATGTTGTCCCAGCAGGCAATGGTTGGAGCTCTCCTCCGTTTGCCGCTAACATTAGGGATGGTCGTATTTATGCTAGAGGAGCGATGGATGATAAAGGACCAACGATGGCCGCTTATTATGCGATGAAAATCATTAAAGAGAGTGGTTTAGCTTTATCTAAAAGAATTCGAATGATTATCGGAACCGATGAAGAAAGTGATTGGCGCTGTGTGGATTATTATCGTCAACATGAAGAGATGCCGAGTTTTGGGATAGCACCAGATGCTGACTTTCCAATTATTCATGCGGAAAAAGGCTTACTTGATTTAAGGCTAAGTTTTGAAAAAGAAGAAGCTAGTTTAGCAAAAATGAAGGACCAACCAATGATTTTACAAACCTTTCGAGCAGGAGAACGTTTGAATATGGTTCCTGATTATGCGGAAGCGATTTTAGTAGTGAAAAGTGAATCAGAGCAGCAAAAAGTGTGTACTCAGTTTAAACAATGGCTCAAACAGGAACAGCATAATGGTACATATGAAATCGTAAAAGATGAAGTGCGAATATGTGTGAACGGAATATCTGCTCATGGCTCCACACCAGAAAAAGGAAAAAATGCGGCAAGAATTCTTGCTCTATTTTTATCGAAATGGCCGATGCAAAAGCGTGCCAAAAACTATTTGACGTTTATTGTTCATCAACTTGACGAGAAAGGAAAAGCTTTAGGGATAGACGCAAAGGATCATATTTCTGGTGAACTGACGGTGAATGCGGGAAAATTTAATTTTGAACAAGATGGAGATGCGACAGTTGGCTTGAATATCCGCTGTCCTGTTGAAGTGGAACTAAATGAAGTGTTTTCTACGTTGAAAAAAACATTAGACGCATTAATGATTAAGTGTGAGCTCAAAAGCAAGATGGAAGCGAATTATGTAGCAGAAGATGAACCAGAAATAAAAATTTTACAAAACGTATATGAGCGACAAACTGGTGAAAAAGCGACATTGCTTTCAACAGGTGGGGCCACATATGCACGTGCCTTAAAAAAGGGAGTCGCTTTTGGTGCTCAATTTCCAGGAAGAGAAGACCTTGCCCATCAGAAGGATGAACATATTTTCATTGACGATCTCATCAAAATGACAGCCATTTACGCAGAGGCTTTTTACGAATTGGCGAAATAATGAATGAAGTGGTAATGAGTGAAGGGAAGAGTATGCTGAAAAAATTCTAATTGGAGCAATGAACATCCCAATAAGGAGCTGCACCAAAAGCTCTTAAATAGAAGAAGGCGATGTATTTTTGAATGAGATTAGCTAGGTGGACATGGAGCGATGTCTCCTCTCTCACTTGTAAAATATTCAAAAAAGGGGCTGAACCCTCAAAGATCATTTTATGACTTTTGGGACAGCCCGTTTATATGAAATTCACTTACTATAGACATACGTTCTGTGTAGACATCAATCTCTACAGGTGAAGTAGACCGATAAATCCTAAAATCATTATTCTTGTTCGAAATCAAACAAATCCGTTGATAAATAACGTTCGCCCGTATCACAAGCAATCGCCACAACGATTTCATCTGGAGATAACTTTTCAGCTACCTTCATGGCCGCAAAACAAGCAGCACCTGATGATGGTCCAACTAATATTCCTTCTTTTTGAGCGAGATCTCTTGTAGTTTGATAGGCATCTCCATCTTCAATTTTAAAAATATCATCATAAACATTTTGATTTAAAATCGGTGGAATAAATCCCGGACTCGTTCCAACTAATTTGTGTGGACCCGGTCTGCCTCCTGATAAGACTGGTGAGCCAGCAGGTTCGACAACATGAACGGTACATTTAGGGTAAAATTTCTTTAATTCTTCACCAGTTCCTGTAATTGTACCACCTGTTCCAGAAGCGGCGATAAAAGCTGATAAAGGTTTCTGGAGCTCGTCCATTGCTTCTTTAATTTCAATAGCCGTTGTTTGACGGTGGGCATTTGGGTTGGCTTCATTTTCAAATTGCATGGGTAAAAAGCTATCCTTAATTTCATTATGTAACTCATACGCTTTATCAATCGCACCTGGCATCTTTTTATCACCATCAGTTAAAACCACTTCAGCTCCGTATGCTTTTAATAAATTGATTCGTTCCTTTGACATTGTATCAGGCATCACAATAATCGCACGGTATCCACGAGCCGCAGCGTTCATTGCTAAGCCGATTCCTGTATTGCCGGATGTTGGTTCAATAATGGTGGAGCCTGGCTTTAATTGACCATTTTTTTCGGCTTCGACAATCATTTGATAGGCCGCCCGATCTTTTACACTGCCACTTGGGTTTTGCATTTCCATTTTTAAATACACGGTCGCACCATTTGGATTGGTAATCCGATTGAGGCGAACTAAAGGTGTTTCACCAATCAATTCGGCCATATTTGAAACAACTTTCATGTTTTCACTTCCTCTTTTATTCAGTCCTTTTATTTTATCATACGTAAGAGGGAATGTTCAAAACGTGTTAAGTTAAGGATAGTGAGTAGATGTCATAAAAAAAGCTTAGTCAAGGAGGGGAAAAATGAACTTAAAACATTATTTTATAGGGATTGACCTACCAGCTGACATCAAATCAGTGCTTAATCAGTATACACGATTGATAAAAGATAGTTATCCATTTCAAAGATGGGTCCATCCGGAAGATTATCATTTGACTCTTTTTTTTCTAGGCACTTGTGAGGATAAAACGAAACAGAACTTAGTCAAGCAACTCTATTTAGGGGTGAATCATTTATCTCCTTTTCAGCTTACACTAGGACAAGCCGGAACCTTTGGTCAAGTAGCTAAACCACGTATTTTTTGGCAGAGTGTTTTGAATGAACCCGCTCTAGTTCATAATCAACAGCTTATCGCAAGTATATGTGAACGATTTGGTTACGAAGTAGATAGTCGACCATTTGCTCCACATATTACACTGGCAAGGAAGTGGAACGCTCCATTTGACTATGAGCCACCACCAAAACTACAAAAAATATCGGCCTGGTCTGTAACCGAATTTTGTTTATTTCAAACGAATATAAAAAGTGTACCTAAATATGAAGTGGTTGCGACCTTTCCGTTAAAAAAATCTATTGAAGGAAGGAAAGAGTGACCGATATAATAGATAAACTTTAAAAGACATCGATATCGCTCGACTGAGGGAGGGAGCCCATGGCTCATTTAGTAAAGTTATCTGATTATGTTTCTCGCTACCAAATAGACTTAAATCATTATTCAAGCCAATTTACTAGGATGAAAAAAGAGCGTTGGTATTATATTAAATCTGAATGGGAACAAGCTCAAAATCGCTTAGAGGAAATCGAATCATATGAAGCGCCTCAACAAAAGCTTCTTACTAAATGGTCGCAACACCCCATTTGGAACTCGATAAAATTATGGAAAAAACTTGAAGAACCTTTTTTAGAAAAAAATGCTTCAAGGCCGTTAGACGAATCGTTACAGAAAAAAAGAGAGGAATATTTAAATTCGGTGTTTGAATCCCAAATAACATGGGCAAGCTCTTCTTTAGGTGAACGTTCTAATTTAGATGAAGATTTTTTCCAAGACAAATGGCTGAAGCAATTATGTATTGATATTCCAGAAAACTATTTTTTGTTTTATGAACCTATTTTTTACCTCAAAAATGCCGAAATCGAATTTGAAATTCTTCTTATAAGCCCAACTGATATTCTTTGTCTGACGATGCTAAGTGGTGAGGATTTAAGTGTGTTTGAAGCCAGTTCGGAGCGATTTTGGCTAGAGTATATTCATGAAAAGAGGAAAAAAAGACTTAGCCCTTTATTGGAATTAACACGGATGGAGAAAATTGTGCAGCAAATTTTAAAGCAAAAAAACGTACATACGGAGATTCGTAAAGTCGTACTATCGCCAAATAGTATTATTGATAATAAACTAAAAGGCTCAAAGGTTGAGTTTGTGGATAAACGTAATTTTAAGCAATGGAAAGAAAAGTTAATTAAACACCCGTCTCCATTAAAAAAGACACAGTTTCAAATTACGAGCACACTTCTTTCCTATTGTCAGACAAAAGTAATGGAAGATGGGGAAGAGGTTGAAGACATCGCTGATTCGGAAAAATGAATATTATTCTTGAAAAGCTTAGCCAAAATCTTTATAATAACTTGGTATGTGTCATTTATGAGATTTGTGAATAAGGGTTTTAATATCCCTTCAATAGGGAATTGATGGAAAATAAAGCAAGGATAAAGACTCCTCCTTAATTATGAACGCATAATGAGGAGGATTCCTTTACGTTTCATAGAACGTAATTTTCTGAACGAATGAATGGTTTGAAGGAGGGACTACATGATTAATGGGAGATCGGAGCAAATTCATATCGTTCAACCAGATGTTTTTTCTTGGACTGTTCGGCGCGTGCCAAACTGGGTGGGTGGAACTGAGTTCATGTTTGAAATTAATGGAGTAGATGGATGCGTCAGTTTTGGTGACACTATTTATGAAGCAAAAAAGGGATTAACGGAATCTCTGAATTTGTGGATTAAAAAGAACGGAGAACATTTATTACCAGAAGCACAAACTGGTGGTCAGCTTATTTTTTTAGAACAAGATATGAGTGATGAAGAGTTTACTTATATCAATTTAGAATTGCAAACGTTGCACGAGAAAAGAGGCTAACCTCAAATGAAAGCAGATGGTCGATTATACAATCGACACATCTGCTTTTTTCGATTTATTCATTTTATGAAAAGACGACGGTTTTATTACCATGCACGATGACTTGATCGTTGATATGCCATTGGACTGCTCTTGCTAAAGTGACTCGTTCGACATTTCGTCCAGCGACTCGAAGTTGTTCTGTTGAATAGCGATGGTTGGCTCTTAATACATCTTGTTCAATAATCGGTCCTTCATCTAAATCATTTGTTACATAATGAGCCGTTGCACCAATTAGCTTTACACCACGTTCAAATGCTTTTGCATAAGGGTTGGCTCCAATAAATGCAGGTAAAAAAGAGTGATGAATGTTAATGATTTGATGTGGGAAAGCTTGGACAAATGATGGTGATAAAATTTGCATATATCTTGCCAAGACAGAAAAATCAACATCTGCTTCTTTGATTAAATCAATTGCTTTTTGTTCGGATTGTTGTTTTGTATCCTTAGTTACAGGAATATAATGAAAGGGAATCCCATATGCTTCAATGGCTTGTTGGTTGTTCGTATGGTTGCTAATGACAAGGGGAATATCAACATTCAATTCTCCTGCCTTCCATTTCCATAACAGTTCCATTAAACAATGATCCTCTTTTGATACAAAAATGGCCATCTTTTTCTTCTTACTTGCTAATGACATTTTCCAATCAAAATAAAAGGTTTTCGCAATCTCAAAGAAATCCTTTTTTAATTTTTCAAAAGGGCTCGTTTCAGGTGATAAATCAAATTCGATTCGCATAAAAAACATACCACCAATGGGATCAGTTGAATATTGATCAGATTGGACAATATTGGCACCATGATTAGATAAAAAAGTTGAGATAGCTGAAACGATACCAGCTCGGTCTTTACATGAAACGAGAAGGCGAACTCGATTCGTTGTTGTTTCTTTAGGCATTACACTTCCTCCGATCATAAAGATAAAGTGTGGATAAATTAAATCCACACTTTGACCTTCTTATTTTAAGGGAATATCTTTCTTTTGCCTAGCATTAGTTAAGAAGAATACAATAATTCTGTGTTTTTGGTTGATTAAAAAAATAGGCTTGTTCATGAGAAATTAGGCATCGTTTTGTTTTAAAAAGTGAGTTCATAGGTAATGATGATAGTATAGAAGATTGACAGAAAGAATAGAACTCTCTCGAAAGGGGTCGAATGGATGGATCAAGCTAAACAACAACTTATCAGTCAAACGATTTTAAAAAATGTACAACTAATAGACTTCTTTACTATAGAGGCTGAATTAGAAAAATATCTTGAAATGGAAGACATAAATCTACTTCACATAAAAAGTGATACACATCAACAGCTTTCCTTTTTTATAGAAAGCATTGGAGCAAATCGATTAATCTTAAAGTTAGAAGAGCCATATATATTAGGTCAAATAAGTTATCTTCAATTAAACGAAGATAGAGCAGTTATTGGAATTGCTTCTACACTCGTTCGAACTGAGTTATTTGATCAGTTATATTATTATTCAGGGAATGATCTTGGCGTTCATTATCTTAAAGAAAAAACGACGGTAGCCGTTTGGGCCCCTACTGCTAATGCGATGAATTTGCTTTTAACGAATGATTGGAACGATGATAAATATCGGATTATTCCGCTAATTAGAACGGAAAAAGGTGTATGGAGGGTGACGTTAGAAGGCGATTTTGAATGTTCCTTTTATCAGTTAGAAATATCGATTAATGGGGAATGGAGAAAAGCCAATGACCCATATGCAAAAATGCTTACGGTTAACGGACAAAAGGCGATGATTGGGGATTTGAGAAAAACGGATCCGAGTGATTGGCCAATTTATAGTCACCCTGTTACAAATCATGATGCGATTATTTATGAACTTCATATACGTGACTTTACGATTGGGAGAAATAACGGAATCGTTGCCAAGGGTAAATATGAAGGCCTGATGGAAAAAAATACGGTTACGATCCAAGGTATCCGCTCTGGGTTAGATTATTTAAAGCAGCTCGGTATAACTCATGTAGAGTTGTTACCGGTGAATGATTTTGGCAGTGTCGATGAAGCGAATTGGCAAAAGCAATACAATTGGGGGTATGATCCCGTACATTATTTTGCTCCTGAAGGAAGTTACTCCACAGACCCTTATCACGGATATACGCGAGTGAGCGAATTAAAAGAAATGATCGCTACACTTCATCAAAATAATTTAAAAGTTATCTTGGATGTCGTTTTTAATCATGTCTACATCCAAGAACTATCTGATTTTGAGAAGCTTGTTCCGGGTTATTATTTCCGCATCAGTCCTAATGGGCAACTTAGTAATGGAACGGGTGTAGGGAACGATTTAGCGACAGAAAGAAAAATGGTGCAAAAATTTATTGTTGATTGTGTCACCTACTGGCTTGAAGAATATGATGTAGATGGTTTTCGTTTTGATTTAATGGGGATTATTGATATTGAAACGATGAAACAAGTCGCTTACAAAGTAAAGAAAAGGAAACCGAATGCTCTGTTATTAGGGGAAGGGTGGGATTTAGCCACTGCCTACCCAGTTGAAAAGAGGGCGACTTTATCACAAGCGAAACAAATTCCAGAGCTTGCTTTTTTTGAAGATCATTTTCGTGATGTAATTAAAGGGAGTACTTTTGCCATAGCCGCACAAGGATTTATTCATGGAGAACAGATTGATATGCAGCAACTAATGTCTGGTGTATTAGGAAATCCAGAACTATTTCAATTGCCTCAACAAGCGATTCATTATGTTGAGGCACATGATAATCATACTTTGTGGGATAAACTCGAACGAAGTACTAAGGAAGAGAACGTGATAAGAATGAAGCGCCACCGCTTAGCCAGTGCACTTGTATTGTTATCACAAGGTGTTCCATTTTTACATGCAGGGCAGGAATTTTTCCGGACTAAATATGGGGATGAGAATTCGTACAATGCCGATGATTTTATTAACCAATTTGATTGGGAACGTTGTTATGAGTACCGAGAGAATGTTGAATTTATAAAAGGGTTAATCGCGATTCGTAAAGCTCATGGGGCGTTTAGATTGCCAACGTATAAACAAATTTTTGAACATATTAAATGGCTAAAAACAAGTGATGGGTGTTTAGCCTTTATGTTAAAAGAAGTAGAACAATACGGGGAATGGAAGGACATTATCGTTATCTTTAATGTGAGTATGCATAAAAAACAGTTCTCTTTTGACTATGGAAATTGGCAGGTTGTCGTTGACGAGCAAGCTGCATCTCTGATACCATTGTATACATTCAATGGAGAGAGTTTAGAAGTGAACCCTCTTTCTACAGTTGTTTGTGTAAAATTATAAATTATTGGGCAGAGCAGAGTACATAGCTGTAGCTCTGCTCAGTTGTGTTTGAATGAAGAAAAAATAAATTTTTTAAGGTAGTTTAAGCAAAAATAAGCTATACTTATAAAGTGTGTTTGTGATTGTGAAGAAAGTTAATGAAATTGAGGGTGAATTGGTTGGAAATGTTCTTAGGAGAAGGCTGGAAGGTGAAGCCAGCTGGTGGTATAACTGGAGAAGCATATATAGCCCAGCAAGGTGACCAGAAAGTTTTTTTGAAACGCAATTCATCACCTTTTTTAGCAGTACTTTCTGCTGAAGGCATTGTTCCGAAATTACTTTGGACAAAGCGTTTAGAAAATGGCGATGTTGTGACAGCTCAACGCTGGGTGCATGGTAGGGAATTAAAGTCTTATGAAATGAATAAAGAAATGGTCGCTAATTTGTTAGCAAAAATTCATGGTTCAAGTGAATTATTAGATATGTTTAAACGGATTGGAAATGAACCATTAACACCTGATGTTATTTATGAGAACTTAAGATTGCAATTGCAACTTTTTGATATAGTCGATGAACCAGTTAAACAAGGGATGAACTATTTAAAAGAGAAATTGCCAAACATTGATTACGAACATTATGTCGTTTGTCATTCAGACATTAATCATAATAATTGGATGCTAACAGAAGAAGAGCAACTGTACTTAATCGATTGGGATGGAGCGATTGTAGCGGATCCCGCTCTTGATCTTGGTTTGCTTTTATATACATATATTAGCAAGGAAGATTGGAATGATTGGATCGCACAATACGGCCTTGATTTAGGGGATTCATTACAAGAAAGAATGCAATGGTATGTGATATCTCAATCAATTGCTTCAATTATTTGGCATCTTGAAAGAGCTGAGTATGAACAAGCAGAAGAGATGAAACGGTATTTAATCACATTTTTGAAATAAAATAAACAAAGAGCTTTTCTTTTCATAATAAGTAGCTCAGTTTTGTGGAGAAACAGTATAAAATTATGTTAATTAAAAGACCAAATCGCATACAACCTGAAAAGCTCTCCTTTTCACAAGGAAGAGCTTTTTTGTTGAAATAAGAAAGTAGCATTGTTGAAAGAAAATATTTCCGGGGAAATCGTGTAGAAAAATGTTGTTTTATTGGTCAATTTGGTTTTGAAAGGTATTTAACCAATTTTCTACATCGGCATGTGGCCAAGGATGGTCAAATGAATAACCTTGTATTTCATTAATTGTCTGTAACGTTTCTTCTCTTAACGAGCTTTCATTTTTGAGCGTTATTAATAATTCAAGCAATTGATGTTTTTCGTGGCTGGTCATGTACTGTTCACTAATTTCATTTTGGAGGAGATCCATTAGTAATCCAAGTTTATGTTCAGTTGTTAACGGCATATGATTATCTCCTTTTGTTCCAATTTCTTTTTATAGGAATAGGATAAGCTTTTGTTGAAAAATATATACAGCTCATCTCATCTAAAAAGAAGATATACATTTTTACAAGAAAGAGCTATAATACAGTTTTGAGTGAATATAAAGAGGTGATGAATTTTGCGTCTGCGTCATAAACCATGGGCAAAAGAAGAAATGGAGAACCATCCTCATATCGTGATGGCTGCACCAGAACAATTAAAAGGGAAATGGAGTTCCGTATTTGGCAACGATAACCCCATTTATGTTGAAGTAGGAACAGGAAAAGGTCAATTTTTAACGGGAATGGGACAGGCTCACCCTCATATAAATTTTATCGGTATAGAAAAGTATGATAGTGTGCTTATAACGGCGATGGAAAGAGTAAAAGAGGCAGAATTAACAAATGTAAAATTTCTAAATGAAGATGTTGAGGAGCTTTTATCTTTTTTTGCTGAAGGGGAAATAGCTCGTCTATTTATTAACTTTACCGATCCTTGGCCGAAAAATCGACATGAGAAACGTCGTTTAACGTATAAAACGTTTTTAAATAAATATGAAAAAATCTTAAATAAAGGTGGCGAGATCCACTTTAAAACAGATAATCAAGGCTTATTTGAATATTCCTTACATAGCTTTTCTAAGTATGGAATGATTTTAAATAACGTTAGTTTGGATTTGCATAAAAGTGGAATCGAAGGCAATATTATGACGGAGTATGAGCAAAGGTTCCATGAAAAGAATATGCGAATTTATCGTTGTGAAGCTGAATATCGAGATAAATAATAAAAAGGATTTCTAAGGCATACAGTCTTTAGAAATCCTTTTATCGTTTTGAAGTTTTAAAAATTATTCGTTTTTAGACATCTCAATGATAGTCCCTGTTTTAGTATCAACGACAAAATCATATTGGACAATACCTGATTCAGTTTTGGTTGAAAGTCCTCCGATATACACCTCATACGTCATTTCATTACGGTGCAATGTTTCAGGTACCATATGTATCCAGGAGCCAGATATTTGGTGATGGGTACCTGCTTGTTTTTTGACATTTTTTAAGGCTCTTTCTGGAGAGATATTAGCTTGATTTAATGATTCACGAATGAAATACCCTGCTACTAATCCAACGCCTAGTCCTGCGAGAAATTTTTTTGTACTCATTTAGCTGACCTTCCTTTCGTTTTAAAGGCATAAAAGCGAAATCCTGCCGTTCATTTACTAATTAAGGTTTTTATTTAAATATATTCTTTTTATAAGTATACCGAAAAAAAAGAAAGGTAACAATTGCTTACAATAGCAATTGTGGTCAAATTTTCTTTTTTCAGATAGAATATGTAAAGAGATGATTGTATTAACGGTCATAAATTTGTTTGGAAATTGGAAGGGAGTAATGGACGGATGAATCAAGAAACGATGTCTTTATTTAAAACTTTAACAGAGCTTCAAGGGGCACCTGGTTTTGAGCATGGTGTACGTCGATTTGTAAAAGAAGAACTATCAAAATACACAGATGAAATAGTCCAGGACAAGCTTGGGAGTATTTTTGGAGTCAAAAGAGGCGATGAAGCGGGTCCGACGGTAATGGTCGCTGGTCATATGGATGAAGTAGGATTCATGGTTACTTCAATTAATGAAAAGGGTTTAATCCAATTTCAAACATTAGGTGGTTGGTGGAGCCAAGTTCTTCTTGCACAACGTGTTCAAATTATGACTGATGAAGGTCCTGTCATTGGTGTTATCGGTTCAATCCCTCCTCATCTATTGGATGAAGCGAAACGTTCAAAACCAATGGAATTAAAAAATATGTACATAGATATTGGGGCAGATGATAAAGCAGATGCTTTAAAAATTGGTGTCAAACCAGGACAGCAGATTGTTCCTATTTGTCCATTCACACCAATGGCTAATGAAAAGAAGATTTTAGCAAAAGCATGGGATAATCGTTATGGTGTAGGTTTATCTATTGAATTATTAAAAGAATTAAAAAATGAGTCATTACCTAACATTTTATATTCAGGTGCAACGGTACAAGAAGAGGTTGGTTTAAGAGGGGCTCAAACCGCTGCTAATATGATCAAACCTGATTTGTTTTATGCGCTTGATGCAAGTCCTGCCAATGATGCGACAGGAGGAAAAGATGCATTTGGTCATTTAGGTAAAGGAGCTTTATTAAGAATTCTTGACCGTACGATGGTGACACATCATGGGATGAGAGAGTTTATTCTTGATACGGCAGAATCGAATGATATTCCATACCAATACTTTATTTCAGCCGGTGGAACAGATGCTGGACGAGTTCATACGAGTGGAAATGGTGTTCCTTCTGCTGTCATCGGAATTTGTTCAAGGTATATCCATACAGCTGCCTCGATTATTCATATTGATGATTATGCAGCAGCAAAAGAATTGTTAGTTAAATTAGTTAAATCAAGTGACCGAACGATGTTAAATTCAATCTTATCAAAATAAATGACTTTATTCAGTTGAGAAGTTGGGGTGTCATGTTTTGAAAATAGCCATAGGAACAAAGAATCCCGCTAAAGTGCATGCTGTTCAAGAAGTTTTTTTAAAAATGAAAGCGACTGTTGAAAGTGTTGATGCTCCTTCCGGTGTGTCTTCACAACCGTTTAGTGATGAAGAGACAGTAGAGGGGGCCGTTAACAGGGCAAAAGCTGCTTTGGAAGTGACGAATGCTGACCTTGCCTTTGGACTTGAGGGTGGCGTAACGGAGACCTCTGGGGGCTTAATGCTTTGCAATTGGGGAGCCTTAGTCACACCACATGAACAAATATGGCTTGCGAGTGGGGCCAAAATTGCTTTACCTTTTGATGTCGCAAGTGAGCTTCGTAAAGGAAAAGAATTAGGAGAAGTAATGGCATTCTTAACAGATGATCATGATATTCGAAAAAAAGAAGGCGCCATTGGAGTTTTTACAGCTGGACGTGTGACAAGAAAAGCGATGTTTCTACATATTGTTGAATTATTATACGGACAATATGAGCACCAGCTTAAGCTGTGGAAGCATTGAGAGAAGTTACTTATAAAGAAAGTAGTGATGAGCTGTCCCATTAAGATAAACTTAATGGGACAGCCCTGTTTTCGTCTAGCTATGGATCTTATGGAGGATCGTGTTCTGACTAAGATTCAAAGATGTACGATAAAGCTTTTAATGCTTGTTCAGGTGTTTCAACGGTTACTTGTGCTTTATTTGATAGTTCTTTTAAAGGGTGGTGCAATTTTTCTGGGCGAATGAGAATAAGGGGTTTTCCTAAAGCGATAGCCGTAGAGGCATCCATTGCTGTATTCCATTGTTTATAATCTTCTCCAAAGAGTGCGATGACAACATCGGCTTTATTCAGCCAAATTTGAGTGCGTAAATTGTTAATCGCTGATGCTGCTTCATCTTTTAAAATCGCGCTTGGCTGCTTGCCGATAATTTCTTCGCCAATATTATCCGAACGCTCATGGTTTTCCATAGGCCCTTTAAATACAAGTGGTAATTCATATTGTTTTGCCTTTTCTTTCAGAGCTTCTCTCCAAGGTGAATGTATTTCCCCAGCTAAATAGACGAGTAATTCCATAATTAAATATCCCTCCATTTAATAGTTTGTTCACAAATTAAGTATAAAGGTTTTTCTCCTACGGTGCGAATGAGATAGACCGAAAAAGAGACACTAATAACATTCGCACTTGTCATTTTTCCGGACAAACGATAAGATCAGTTCGTTTCATGTTATTTATTTCTCTATTTTTGAGGTGAGTTTTTTGCATTTTATTAAGGAAGTATGCTTTTATATTCTTTTAATTAGTCTTTTAGGAGCTTGTTCGGTTCCGATTGAGGAGTCATTAGAAGAGGCTGAACAAGTCTTTTATGATTCGTTAGAACAAGAGAGTATGGAACCAAATGTAGAGTTAGAGCAATTAGCTATTTATGTCCCTGAATTATTTGATGTCGTCCGGGAGCGAGATCATAACATCGTGATTGGGAATGGAGATGACTTAATCGTCTTTTTTTATTTGCCTTTAACAGAGACAGATGACCGCAGATTGTTAGAACAGGAAATTAGGTATGATGATCATACACTCTTACTTATAGAAGAAAGAGCCGATAACGCTTATTTCTTAAGTGTTAAGGAACAAGAAGGAAATAAACGCGAAGTAGAATTAACCGTTGGTAGAGGCAATGCCAAATTAACGAAGCTAACCAATGCCAATGATCTAGTTGAAGATACGGAACAGTTGCTTCAGATGATCCAGTCTTATGAAATAGTTGAGTAAGGTTGATGTATATTCAATCTAGCTACGCCTGTTAGAAGCTCGAGAAAAATTCGTTCGTCTTTATGAAGACAAAAAGCGTCTTCAAAAGCCGCCCAGTATTTTTTCTCGCTTCTGAGCGAACAGGCTTCGCTTTTTATTCAATCTAGCTACGCCTGTTAGAAGCTCGAGAAAAATTCGTTCGTCTTTATGAAGACAAAAAGCGTCTTCATAAGCTGTTCTTGTCCACAGGACGTGGATACAAGGCGTTGCGGCAGGATGGCGGGAACTTAGCGTTGACCCTTAATTTTCTCGCTTCTGACCGAACAGGCTTCGCTTTATAACGAGGGGGGATAGAGATGAAAAGTTTTTTAGCTAAAAAAGAGATAAAGCTTAGTTGGAATAATTATTTAATTAATGCGATGAGTCATATGGCCCTTGGTCTCTTTGCATCGCTTATTATTGGGCTCATCATTAAAACGATGGCAGAACAATTGCAAAATTTGTTTGGTGAATATACACTCTTTTTATTTTTAGAAGAGCTAGGTGTTCTGACTATGGGTTTAATGGGGCCTGCAATTGGGGTGGCCGTTGCTTTTAGTTTGAAAGCACCAAAGCTTGTGTTATTTGCAGCTGTTGTGAGTGGAGCGGCAGGGGCGACATTAGGAGGACCAGCTGGTAGTTTTATTGCGGCTGTTATTTCAACTGAACTAGGGAAATTAATTTCAGGAGAGACGAAGTTAGACATTATTTTAACACCATTTGTCACGGTTTTGAGTGGGTTTGTCACGGCTAGTTTTGTTGGCCCTTGGATACAAACAGGTCTTCAATCAATAGGTTCTTTGATTATTTGGGCAACCGAACAACAACCTTTATTAATGGGGATATTAGTGGCCACAATTATGGGCCTTGCTCTAACTGCACCAATCTCAAGTGCAGCTCTAGCGATTATGCTTGAGTTAGAAGGTTTGGCAGCAGGGGCCGCGACGGTTGGTTGTGCGGCTCAAATGGTTGGATTTGCTGTGAGCAGTTATCGTGAAAACCGCTGGTCAGGTTTAATTTCATTGGGAATAGGTACATCCATGTTGCAAATGCCCAATATTATTAAAAATCCTTATATTTTGATTCCGCCGACGGTTGCCGGTATCATTCTTGCACCAATAAGTACACTTTTGGTCGGTCTAATTAATAATCCTGCAGGGGCAGGGATGGGAACGAGTGGATTTGTTGGTCCAATTATGATTTTTACAGAAATGGGCTTTACTCTTGAGACGTTAATCATAATCATTCTATTATTGATAGTTGCACCAGCTATCATAAGTTTGATACTATCAGAATGGTTACGAAAGATTGGAAAAATTCAATTTGGTGATATGAAGATTAATCAATCTTAGGAGGCAGACATTAAATGGAAAAATTACAAAGTGTTGAGCAATTTCAAGAAATAATAAAATCAGAAGCAGCCGTCTTTTTATTTTCAGCAGATTGGTGCCCCGATTGTCGTGTTATTGAACCGGTATTACCGAGAATCGAAGCAGATTTTCCAATGTTTACATATTATTATGTAGATCGCGATCAATTTATTGATTTATGTGGAGAATTAGAAGTGTTTGGAATTCCAAGCTTTCTTGTCTTTGCAGGTGGAAAAGAAGTCGATCGTTTTGTCAGTAAAGACAGAAAAACCCAAGAAGAAATCGAAGCATTTTTATCACGTGCTGAGGCGAAAAGTGTTTAAGGTACCTTAATTATCATGAAGTCCGTTTGGGTCATTATTGACATAAGCGGACTTTTTTCATTCGGATTTGAGGATAAAGCACCTTCTTTCATTAGAAACAGAACATGAAATTGGTGAGAAGATTTAAATCATGTTAAACTAAAGCGGAAATCTAGCTACGTCCGTTAGAAGCTCGAGAAAAATCGCCCATCTGAGTGAAGACAAAGAGCGTCTTCAAAAGTCGCCCAGTATTTTTTCTCGCTTCTGAGCGAACAGGCTTCGCTTTTTAATCAATCTAGCTACGTGAAGTTAGAGAAACAAATTCAAATATTCACTATTAAGTTGAGTAGAATTGCTTTTGGGAAACTAAAACGGAGGAAGCGGAATGCCCGGAGACTCCTGCGGGAATAGTGAGGGACGGGAGACCCCACAGCGTTAAGCGAGGAGGCTCCCGACTCACCCGCGGAACGCGTAGGGCATGGAGCTGCCGGAGTAAACCAACTACTCTTTTCCCGCTTCTGAGCAAACGGACTCCGCTTTTTAATCAATCTAGCTGCGTCCGTTAGAAGCTCGAGAAAAATCGCCCATCTGAGTGAAGACAAAGAGCGTCTTCATCAGCTGTTCTTATTTTTTCTCGCTTCTGAGCAAACGGACTCCGCTTTTTAATCAATCTAGCTGCGTCCGTTAGAAGCTCGAGAAAAATCGCCCATCTGAGTGAAGACAAAGAGCGTCTTCATCAGCTGTTCTTATTTTTTCTCGCTTCTGAGCAAACGGACTCCGCTTTATATTCAATCTAGCTACGCCTGTTAGAAGCTCGAGAAAAATCGGTTCGTCTTTATGAAGACAAAGAGCGTCTTCAAAAGCCGTCCCTAATTTTTTCTCGCTTCTAAGCGAACAGGCTCCGCTTTATATTCAAGGGAGGTATTTTTATGGAGATGAGAGAGTTTCGTAAACAAATTGAAGAAAAACTCGTTCATGATGATTGGACGATTCAATATGATCATAAAGAATCTACTTTAAGAGTAGAAGATAAACAACTCAAAAAAGGTGTAACACTAGCACTGAAGCCTTTGCTAGCTAAATGGGAAAGAGGCGAATTTGACTCGATTGATGAAGTGGTTCGTTATGTGGAAGTCGGTCTTCATTCGATGAAGCAGCAAGTCCAATTAAAAGGGAATGAAAAGAAGATATTACCAGTTATTCGTTCAACTTCATTTCCGACAGAAACAAAAGAAGGGATAAAGTTAATTTATCATGAGCATACGGCTGAGACGAGAATTTATTATGCCCTTGACTTAGGAGAGTCGTACACGTTAATTAATGAAGATGTTATAAACGAAGCGGCTTTATCAACTGAGAAAATAAAAGAAATGGCTTTATTTAATATTCGTTCCTTAGAGCAGCCAATAAATGAAGATCAGGTGGCTGGAAATACATTTTACTTTTTGCGTGCGAAAGATGGATATGATGCCAGTCGCATTTTAGATCAGTCATTATTAGATAAAATGGAGCAAAAGGTAAAAGGGAAGCTAGCATTAGCTGTTCCACATCAAGATGTTCTTATTTTTGCTGATATTTTAAATGATACAGGTTATGATGTCCTAGCACAAATTGCCCTACAGTTTTTTAAAGAAGGTAGAATTCCTGTTACCGCATTACCGTTTCTTTACGAAAATGGGGAACTTGAACCTACATTCATCTTGGCTCAAAAAAAACCTAAAGACCCATCATCAACGAAGAAGTAAATATGGTACAATAATGTCGTAGGAAACAAATGGATTAACAAGTGCAGTACGCGAAGAAGGAGTTAATAAATGAATGCATTTTACAACTTAAATGGAGTAGGAGATACTCTTCTGCTTTTTAAACATGATTTACAATTAGACGACAGAGCCTTTTCAAAACATGGAGATGTTGTTCGAATTTATCATAAGCAATCTAAAGAAGTTTCAGGTTATAACATTTTTAATGCAAGCAACTACGGAACGATTAATGGAAATGGTCCATTAGAATGGAATAATGAGTTAGAAGCGTTGGTTGAGAAAGCTTTTAAAGAAAATCAAATTGATTCAAAAGCTCTTACAGTTGAAGAAAAGATACCATTTGTGATTGGGTATGTGGAGTCAAAAGAAAAGCATGAAAATGCAGACAAGCTTAGTGTCTGTCAAGTAAACATTGGAACAGAAACTTTACAAATCGTTTGCGGAGCACCGAATGTTGAAGCTGGTCAAAAAGTTGTGGTCGCTTGTGTTGGTGCTGTGATGCCGAGTGGATTAAAAATAAAAAAAGCAAAACTACGCGGGGTAGAATCAACTGGGATGATCTGCTCAGCAAAAGAACTTAATTTACCAAATGCACCAGAAGAAAAAGGAATTCTTGTTTTAGATGAATCAGTAGTAGTCGGAGCTCCTTTTGAACAATAATGGCTTGGTAAGTGCAACTAACCACTAGAGTACTAGTGGTTTTTTCTACTCAATTCGGACTGAGTGTTAGTAAAGAAAGTGAGTGAATGTAATGCCGAAATTTCAAACTTGGTTGGAGCGTTTTCGCGAGTACTTTTTTGGAATACAAGGTGAGAGAGGAAATGAAGCTCATCCAGCGGAAAAGGAAAATCGTGCTCAGGAAACCCGATTAAATCGAGCTAGACCTACATATAAAAACGAGCAAAATCAGCCAAATCAAGAATTTGTACAACCGAAAATGACATACCAATATGCTAAACCTGGCAAGTTTCGTTTTCCTTTAATTGAAGACGCGAATAGGACGAAAGCGCCTTTTCAACAACAAACGAGCAATGTTTCAAAACAAAAAGCTCATCAAGAGGCCATAAAGAAAGAACCGAAGTTAAAAAGAAGACAAGTCTCTAAAGAAGAGCGAGTGAAAGAAACTCGTGAAAAAGAAACAGAACAAGTTGATGATAAGAAATCGAGGGAGAAATTTAACAACCCTCATTTTAAACCAACTGTTGTTCCTTCTCCTATATATGGATTTAATCCATATCCGACAAAGAAGGGGCAAGAGACAGAATCGTTCGTTAAAGAAGAAGAAAAAGTGGAGCCGGTTGAGTCGTTAAGGATAAACGCTCATTTAAAGGTGACGGAGGATGAAGTTGATTTCTCTACACATAAAGAACCAGAGATGTTGTCCTGGACTGAGAAATCTTTGGCTAATAAAGAAGCTCTAGAAGAGGTACTTCCAGATGAAAATGAGAAACCATGCTCTGAAAATGATTTATTGGATAAGGAAATAGCGGCAACAGTAGATAGAATTGAAAAAGCGAATGAACTAACGAATGAGAAAGAAGAGGAAGTAATAAACTCTCACAATAAAAAAGATGAACTTCCTGTTGGGGAAGCACTCATTCAGCAAGAAAATGAGCAAGAGTTTTCCTTTTTTGAAAGGGAAGAAATCAATCATGAAACAAGGCCAAAGCAAAACGTGACGGTCGAACGAGAACTACAGTATCAATCTTCTAATCAAGAAGAATCTTTAATAGTAGAAAACACTCAAGGAGAAGAAATATCGGATTTAACCGTTCCTACAAAGGCAAAAAAAGAAACAACAGAACATGTCAAATCAAAGAAGTCGCAATCGGAACGTAAAAAAGAATCAACAACATCCCAGATCCCGTTTAATGTGATGATGTTACCGTATGATAATCGCAAATTAAATCAACAAGCGAAGTCAACAGGAGCAGAAACAGTGGCTAGTCAAAAAGTAGAAGCTAAAAAAGAAGGATACCAAAAGCCGAGCATTCAGCTGCTTAAATATCCTACTGTTGAAACGGAAGATGATTCGGATTGGTTAAAAGAACAAGCTGATATTTTAGAAGAAACGTTAAATAGTTTTAATGTTGATGCAAAAGTGGTCCATATGACAAAAGGTCCTTCCGTGACGAGGTTTGAGATCCAACCAGCAAGAGGAGTCAAAGTGACAAAGGTGACGAGTTTAACTGATGATATTAAGCTCTCCCTTGCGGCAAAGGATATTCGAATGGAGGCACCGATTCCAGGAAAGAACACAATTGGAATTGAAGTCCCTAATCGGAAGTCAAAACCAGTCTTTTTAAGAGAGATTTTAAGAAGAAAAGAATTTATTCAACCAGATTCACCTTTAACTGTAGCATTGGGCTTAGATATATCAGGACAGCCGATTGTTACGGATTTAAAGAAAATGCCTCATGGAATGGTGGCCGGAGCAACAGGTTCAGGTAAAAGTGTATGTATTAACTCAATTTTAGTGAGTTTACTTTATAAAGCAACTCCGGATGAAGTGAAATTGATGCTGATTGATCCAAAAATGGTTGAATTAGCTCCTTATAATGGTTTAGCTCATCTCGTAACACCTGTTATTACAGACGCAAAACAAGCAACCGTTGCTTTAAAATGGGTCGTTGCTGAAATGGAACGACGTTATGAATTATTTAGTCAACAAGGTGTCCGAGATATAGGTCGATATAATGAGCGTTTCTCTGAATCAAAGGAAAAACCGGCTTTACCATATATGTTGGTTGTTATTGATGAGTTAGCAGATTTAATGATGGTTTCGCCACAGGAAGTGGAGGATGCTATTTGTCGTATTGCACAAAAAGCAAGAGCATGTGGCATTCATTTATTACTAGCGACACAACGACCTTCTGTTGATGTCATTACGGGTTTAATCAAAGCCAATATTCCAACACGTGTCGCGTTCTCTGTTTCTTCTCAAACTGATTCTAGAACCATTTTAGATATGTCTGGTGCGGAACGACTGTTAGGAAAAGGAGACATGCTGTTTCATGAAAATGGCACGCCAAAGCCTATTCGTGTCCAAGGAACCTTTGTATCCGATGAAGAAATTGAAGATGTGATTGATTATGTAAAAAAACAACGTGAGCCACACTATTTAATTGAGAATGCTCAATTAGAAAAAATTGAACACCATTTAGAGCAAGAAGATGAATTATTTGAAGAAGCTTGTTATTTTGTGGTTGATCATGGCTCAGCCTCGGCTTCTAGTATTCAACGTCGTTATCGAGTCGGTTATAATCGAGCAGCCCGCTTAATTGACTTGATGGAAGCTAAGGGAGTCGTATCGGAAGCACAAGGAAGTAAACCAAGGCATGTTCTAATGGATGGCATTCAATTAGAGGAAATGCTCGCAGGAGTTGAATAAGGGGAATAAGTAATTGGAAATGATTAAAATAACGGAGAATGAGCTATGCCCATTTCGTTTTGGTGAACTTATAGCACAGTTCGATTTATCTATTTTTTATGAGAAGCATTTGTTATATGAGCGACATAAAAATGTAACTTGTTAAACGTGCTCAGCTTTTATATGCTGGTTGATGGAAAGAATTTTTGATGATGATATGAAATTGTTTAAAATAGGGAATAGTAGGTACTAATTGTTAAGTTTGTTAAAAAGGCAAAGCTCAAGCGGGACGGTTCCATTGACGCACAAATGTCATGAATCTCGTATATAATGAGTTATTATGAAGCTTTGAAAGTCTAGATAGTTAATCAATGATTCCTAACCATCCCTACTTTTAATAAATAAACAAAAAAATATGAGTCTAATGAAGCCAATGAACTTAATCAAGGTAGCCCGATCCAAAAAGAGACTTGTGCTCAAAGTCGAATTTGTTATAATTAACCGATGGCTTACATAGGGCTACCAATTAGCAAGTTTTTGATTGGACAATAGTTAAATGATACGATTTTGGAGGTCCAACTATGAATACTTATCATTTTATTGGAATAAAAGGGTCTGGAATGAGTGCACTTGCACAAATTTTACATGACATGAATGAACATGTTCAAGGTTCAGATGTAGAGAAAAATTTCTTTACACAAGTACCTCTTGAAAAAAAAGGAATCCCATTACTTCCATTTAATCCTGAAAATATCCAAAACGGGCAAACGTTAATAGCTTCAGCCGCATATGGTGAGGAGCATCCCGAAATAAAAAAAGCACAAGAGCTAGGAATCAATGTCCATCCTTACCCACAGTTTTTAGGTGATTTTATTTCTAAATTCACAAGTATTGCTGTTACAGGTTCACACGGAAAAACATCCACGACTGGCTTATTATCTCACGTATTAGGTGCAAGCTTACCGACCTCTTATTTAATTGGAGATGGAACAGGAAAAGGAACAGAGGATTCTACTTATTTTGCTTTTGAAGCATGTGAATATCGTCGTCATTTCCTTAATTACAACCCTGATTATTGCCTCATGACAAATATTGACTTTGATCATCCTGATTATTTCAAAAATGTCGATGATGTCTTTTCTGCCTTCCAAGAAATGGCGATGCAAGTGAACAAAGCCATTGTCGCTTGTGGGGATGATGAATATTTACAAGGCATTCATGCTAATGTCCCAGTTGTTTTTTATGGCTTTAATCCAGATAACGATTTTCAAGCAAGAAATTTAGAAAGAACAGAAGTAGGTATTCGTTTTGATGTTTACGTGAGAAATAATTTATATGGTACATTTACGGTCCCAGGTTTTGGTGACCATAATGTCTTAAATGCATTGGCTGTTATCGCCCTTTGTCATTATGAGAACATTCCAGCTGAAACAGTCGAGAAACATTTAAAGACGTTTTCTGGTGTGAAAAGGCGCTTTACTGAAAAAGTGATTGGGGACCAAATTTTGATCGACGATTATGCTCATCATCCAACAGAAATTGCGGCGACGATTAATGCAACAAAAAATAAATACCCTTCTAAAAAGGTTGTTGCGATTTTCCAACCTCATACGTTTACCAGAACCAAAACCTTTCTAAATGAGTTTGCTGAATCATTATCTAAAGCAGATGAAGTTTATTTATGTGATATTTTCGGTTCGGCCAGAGAAAATGCAGGAAAATTATCGATTCAAGATCTTCAAGATAAAATTCCAGGAGCGAAGTTAATAAAAGATGACGAGATGGATGAGCTTCGAACATTTTCAGATAGCGTATTATTATTTATGGGGGCTGGAGATATTCAAAAATACCAGCAAGCCTATGAAAGTTTGATTAATTAACATGAATAAGGAAGCCGATGTCTTAAAAGAGATCGGCTTTTTTACATTTATCAATGATTCAAAAATTAAGTTATGTTACGATGGTAAGTATACTCATTTTTAAATTAAGAAAATGATATAATTCTTTGTAAAATAGGCTATTTGAAGGAAGGATTCTCTTTTTAAAAGTAGAATAATTAATAAATAGCATAAACAAAGATGAAAATGAGAAGTTTAATTTCTTCGGATAAGGGAATGACATTAATTAGAAAGGGGTGGAAACTTGATCGCATTAGTATACATAAGTGCCCTAATCATAGCAGTCGCTTTTGCTATTTTGGTCATTTATTTAATAAAAACATTAAAGTCTGCTAATAAAACATTAGAGCACGTTGCTACCACAATGGCAAGTGTGGAAAAACAAATGAATGGGATTACAAAAGAAACGGAACAACTGTTAAATCGTACCAATCGATTAGCAGATGACATCCAACAAAAGTCAGAATCCCTTGATCCAGTCTTTGCTTCAGTCAAAGATTTAGGTAGTTCTTTCCAACAAGTTAATCAATCGATCCAGCATGTCTCAAATACCATTGTCACTAAAACAAACCAACAATCAGAGCAAATTGCACAAGTGGTTCAATGGGGACAAGTTGCCATCGATTTTTATGAAAAATTAAAAGCAAGAAAAAAAGAGAAAGATAACATTTAAGGAGGAAATAATCATGGCAGAGATGAATACAAAAGACTTTTTAATTGGATCGTTAATCGGAGGAATTGTAGGTGCTTCAGCAGCCTTGCTATTAGCCCCTAAATCAGGTAAAGAATTACGTCACGATATTTCAGAACAAGCCCATGTTGCTAAGGAAAAAACAAATGAATTTGCTACGAATGCCTACGAAAAAGGCAATGACTGGGCAAAATATGCAAAAGAGAAATCAAGTGAAATTGCTTCAACGGTATCTGAACAGTCATCTCAAGTAGTAGATAAAGTAAAAGATGTCGCTTCAAGTGTACGTAAAGAAGCTGAAACAGTCAAAGACGATGTTTCTGATTTAGCAAGTGATTTAGCGAATGAAATTGAGTCTGCAGAAGGCGAAATTTCTGAAAAAGTCAAAAAAGAAGTAGCGGACATTCAATCCAAAATTGAAGAAGTTGAAAAAAGTAAATAAATGATGAGAAGAGTCCTTCTCAAAAGGGAGCATTTGACCTTTTGATAGGGGCTTTTTTTGTGCGATGAGGAAAGATGGTAGGGTGCGAAAAACTAGGGATAAGTAATGAAAAAGCTGAGCTGGAGAAATTAGGGTACGAAAAGTCGCAGGTAAATAATGAAAAAACCGTTATTTGATTAACCTTTAATCAAAATAACGGTTTTATTACTTTACTTAATGGTTAATTGGATTTTATCACCATCGATAATTTGTTCGGCAAAACCAGTTGCTTGACCATTTTTATAAAGTTCAATATGTTTTCGACTATTCTCAGGAATGGTGATTTCTTGGACAGCAAAGATATCCTGCAAAATAAACAAGTCATCTCCAATCGATTTGACAATGATTTTGTCCCCATTGAAAATTTTTGTTTCTTTTGCCAATAATGCATCTTCACGATAATATTGAAACTTTGGTTTTGTTAAGGTGATTAATTCATCATTAAAGAAAACTTGAATTCGCTTCTCTTCTTCGATTTGTAATGTATGCAAAACAAGCTGTAATGTCCATCCCATCTCTTTGTTAGATGCTGGGAGCGTTAAGGAATCACGTCTATGAATTCGAGTTGATAAAGTGGCTTTAGCCTTATTAAGAAAAATCTGTTGCTTTGGATGAAATAAAGATTGTTTCTTTCCATCAAATTGAATCAAAATAGGCTCAAATGTTTTAGGTTCGATTGACAAGGTCTTTAAAACATCTTTAATCGTTTCAGGATATTGAATCGTAATGATATCACGATCATTAAGGAGCGTTTCCTTTTTTATTCTTTTTCCATTTTGTAAAAAATAACCTGGGACTTCCATTATTTCACCATTAACAAATAGGGAAAGGGTTGATACATCACCGTAAATTTCATCGATCGTAACAGTTACTTCTTTACCAGCTTCTCCAGGTATCACAACGATTTCATCATTTGCTTGAATGATAGCGTGAAGTGACGTTGCTTCTCCATTTCTTAAAATAGTAGGAGCACGTCCCAGCTCTCCGGGGATGGTCGTCACTTTATTTTGAATCGTCACCATCTTGGCTAAACCTGGTTTTCCGTAAAGCTTAGCAATGTCTACGCCTGCCGCTAGTAGAGCATCGCCTACAGTTAAGTTTTTGATATCAAATAGTCTTAGCTTTTTATTATTGACGGTTATGCTTAAGTATTCAATTGGGTTTTCTTTAGCGGCAATGGCAATTCCGATGGGAGTTACTAATTCAGGACCAATTGAATTTGTCGTTGTTTTTTTTAGTTTTTGAATGGCTTCAATGCCACGAATGGCGACACGATTTTCTGGTAGACGCAAAAGTTCAGCAACATGTTTTGGCAACTCAGGTGTTAAACTGCCGCCACCTACTAGCATCACAGCCTTCGGTGGTTTGCCGTTCAATTCTAAAATCTCGTGACTAATCTTTTGAGCTAAATGACGAATATTTGAGCGAATAGGTGTAATCATTTCTTCTTTTGTATATTCGGTTTCGAACCCGAGAATATCAGAGATTTGAATCGTATCCTCTGAGTGAATTTGTCTTTTGACTCGTTCAGCTTCCGGAAAATCTAATAAAAATTGATCACTAACTGCTTCTGTAATCTCATCCCCAGCGACAGGAACCATTCCATAAGCAACGACCGTGTTTTCATCGGTAATGGCAATGTCAGATGTGCCAGCTCCAATATCGACTAGAGCGACATTCAACCTGCGCATAGAGGGAGGAATTAAAACATTAATAGCTGCAATCGGTTCAAGAGTTAAAGCTTCAAGTTCTAGATCAGCTCGTGTTAAAGCAGATAGTAACGACTCAACGACTATTTTGGGTAAAAAAGTGGCAATTACTTCAACAGACGCTTTATCACCATTTTGATCGACTAAACTACCAATTATTTCTCCGTCCATTTGATAATTTAAGACTGAATAGCCAACACAGAAGTAATGAAGCGATGATTCTTTTATTTCCGTTTGAGCTAGTTCATATTGTGCTCTTTGAACAGCACTTAATTCTAAATGTAATACGTCTTCTGAATGGAGAATAGGTTTCCCTTTTACGTCTAATTCAAATTGAGATCGTCTCGTTTTTAAAGAACGTCCTGCAGCGGCAACGCAAACCTTTTTTAAAGTACCATGCTTTTCCTCTAACGTTTCTTTTACTTTTTTTATTGCAGTAGCAACTGCTGGAATGTCATGAATTTGTCCATCCAACATGGAGCGCTCTTTATGTTCAATGATTTCAATATCGATTAGTTCAAATTGATCTTTATCAGGTTGCAACAATAAGGCCACGACTGAGCGTGTTCCTATATCAAGGGCAAATAAGGGTGGTTGTCTATGTGTTTTCATTTTCACTCTTCACCTTCTAATTTCTCCGTATTTCAGTGTCTAGCTGCGAAAGGCAGGAGCTCGGGAAAAATCGCCCACCCTTAGGAAGTCAAAAAGCGACTTCCAAGGCTGTTCTTATTTTTCCTCGCTCCTAAACGCCTTTCTCCGCTTTTCTTGTCTAGCTGCGAAAGGCAGGAACTCGGGAAAAATCGCCCACCCTTAGGAAGTCAAAAAGCGACTTCCAAGGCTGTTCTTATTTTTCCTCGCTCCTAAACGCCTTTCTCCGCTTTTCTTCTTATTCTACTAGATGGGGGGCTTTTGTGTAAGGGGAAAGTGAATGGTGATGAAATTTGTGACAATTTGTCTTTTTTAAGTAATGATTGTTGATTTTTTTAAGAGTTAATTTTATACTTGGATAAATTATTTTTTATTCAATATTGTAAAAAAAGAGCTTAAAATCAAATAAAAATACTTTAGTGCTTAAAAGCGTCTAATTAATAAAGAAAAAAATAGTGACAATGTTCTGTAAATGTTCTATAATTACCGTAATCAAAAAAAAGAAGTTGAGATGAGGGAGTGGAGAGAATGAGTAACGATCAGTTAGAAGTATTGAGAACTGAACTAGATGAGGTGAACCTCAAGCTCTTAGAATTAATTAATAAACGAGCAGAAGTCGTTCAAGAAATTGGCAAAGTCAAAGGAAAACAAGGGGTTAATCGTTTTGATCCTGTCCGTGAAAGAAAAATGCTTGATCATATTGCAGCAAATAACGAGGGTCCTTTTGAAACGTCTACCCTTCAACATATATTTAAACAAATCTTTAAAGCAAGCTTAGAACTTCAGGAAGACGATAATAGCAAAGCCCTTCTTGTTTCACGTAAAAAACATCCGGAGAATACGATTGTTGATTTAAAGGGTGAAAAAATTGGTGATGGTGCCCAAAATTTAATTATGGGTCCATGTGCAGTTGAAAGTTATGAACAAGTATTAACAGTTGCAAAAGCAATGAAGGATAGAGGCTTAAGATTATTACGTGGTGGTGCTTTCAAACCACGTACATCTCCATATGATTTCCAAGGGTTAGGTTTAGAAGGATTACAAATTTTAAAACGAGTCGCTGATGAGTTAGATATGGTCGTTATTAGTGAGATTGTGAACCCAGCAGATGTAGAACTTGCTATTGACTACATTGATGTTATTCAAATCGGTGCTCGTAATATGCAAAACTTTGAATTATTAAAAACGGCTGGTTCTGTGAAAAAGCCTGTTTTATTAAAGCGTGGTTTAGCGGCAACTATTGAAGAGTTCATTCATGCAGCAGAATACATCATTTCAAAAGGGAATGATCAGATTATGCTTTGTGAGCGTGGTATTCGTACGTATGAAAAAGCAACGCGTAATACGTTAGATATTTCAGCGGTACCTATCTTAAAACAAGAAACACATTTACCTGTATTAGTGGATGTTACTCATTCAACAGGTCGTCGTGATTTATTATTACCAACGGCAAAAGCGGCATTAGCGATTGGAGCAGATGCTGTTATGGCAGAGGTTCATCCTGATCCTGCAGTTGCCTTATCAGACTCGGCTCAACAGATGAATATTCCACAATTTAATCATTTTATTGATGAATTACAAAAATCAGGTTTATATCAAGGAAAAGTCATGAGATAATAAAGATAGATGAAATTCAGCCCTTTAAATAAAAGGGCTGTCTTTTACATATTTTGTGAAAGGGAATGAATGTAAATTTTTTAGGAGTGAAGTGTTTTCTAAGGAAAACTAACACATAATAGGATCATTGAGTGCAAGTTGCATGAAGTGTAAGGAAGAAAAAATTGGATAAAAACGGGGAAAGTTGTTTTCGTAAAATTTTGTTGAAAATATTACGAAAGTTGTCGATATAAGAAATGTAAAGACATTGCGGACCTCCCCGTAGTATCGTATGATAAATTATACATATTTTTATCAAGGTACGTGAAAAAAAGGAGGATAACAGTGAATACGACAATTTATGATGTAGCAAGAGAAGCAGGTGTTTCGATGGCAACTGTTTCACGTGTAGTGAATGGCAATCCAAATGTAAAGCCGACAACAAGAAAGAAAGTACTAGAAGCGATTGAGCGTTTAGGTTATCGTCCAAACGCTGTAGCTCGAGGACTTGCAAGTAAAAAAACGACGACGGTAGGGGTTATTATCCCAGATATTTCAAATATCTTTTTTGCTGAGCTTGCACGGGGTATTGAAGACATTGCGACGATGTATAAGTACAATATCATCTTATGTAACTCTGACCAAAATCAAGATAAAGAAATCCATCTCATCAACACTTTATTAGAAAAACAAGTAGACGGAATTGTCTTTATGGGAAGTCAGATTACAGAAGAGCATGTGGAGCAATTTAAACGTTCACCTGTACCAGTTGTACTTGCCGCAACATTAGATACGGATAAGGAAATCCCATCTGTTAACATTGATTACAAGCAAGCTGCCTATGATGCGATACAATCATTAACGGAAAAAGGCCACCAAAAAATCGGAATGCTTTCAGGTTCACTTGATGATCCTGTTAATGGATTCCAGAAATTTGCCGGCTATCGTTCTGCTTTAGAGGATGCCAACATTGAGTTTGACGAAAATTTAGTTGTCCTTGGTGATTACACGTATGATTCAGGGATCGAAGCGATGGAGAAGTTTGTTAATCTTGCGGACAAGCCTACCGCTATATTTGCTGCAAATGATGAAATGGCTCTTGGAATTATTCATGGGGCACAGGACCGCGGTTTTCAAATTCCAGAGGATTTTGAAGTGATTGGTTTTGATAATACTCGACTGGCAACGATGGTCCGTCCTACATTAACTACTGTTGTTCAGCCGATGTATGACATTGGAGCTGTATCGATGCGTTTACTGACAAAGTACATGAATAAAGAAGAGCTTGAGGATCATATTGTCGTATTACCACACCGTATTGAATTTAGAAGTTCAACTAAATCATAACTGTAGAAGATTAATTCAGGCAGGGAGTGGAATATGAAAAAGCTAGATCTGATGACACCAATAGGGTTATTTTTAGGACTGACGGTTCTCCTGATGGCTGTTATCGCAAATGCAGGCCCAAGTGGTCTCGGAGTATTTATGGATTGGGCATCTGTTTTTATCGTTCTTGGGGGATTATTAGCGGCTCTTGTTGTTAACTTTTCATTAAAAGAAATATTGATCGTGCCAAAAATGATGCTTGAGGTTTTTAAAACAAACGAGCAGGATATTGGGGAATTGATCAAGACTTTTGTTGATTTATCTAGCAAGGCAAGAAGAGAAGGCTTACTTGCCCTTGAAGCAGGTGTTGAAGAAGTAGAAGATCGTTTTATTAAAAAAGGCATTTTACTTGCCGTTGATGGTATCGAACAAGATGTTATTAAGGATATTTTAATGGCTGAAGTTGTAGCGATGGAAGACCGCCATCGTCATGCTCGTTCTATCTTTGAGAGAGCAGCTGAATATGCTCCTGCTTGGGGAATGATCGGAACTTTAGTCGGCTTAGTTCTAATGCTGCAAAACCTAAACGATCCAGCATCTTTAGGACCGGCGATGGCTCTTGCGATTATTACGACTTTATATGGTGCTGTGCTTGCAAACTTAGTTTTTACACCGATGGCAGCTAAACTTGCTAATAAGACGGAAGAAGAAGTATTTTTGAAACAAATTATTATTGAAGGTGTTATTGGTGTTCAATCTGGTCAGAATCCGAAAATCCTTGAGGAAAAATTAAGTGCTTTTAATCGTCAAACTCCTAAAAAATCGGAAGTTATTATGACACAAGGTGAGCAAAATGCTGAAGCGTAGAAAGCAAGAGCCTGAAAAAGGTTCCCCGAAATGGATGGTTACCTATTCAGATTTAATGACATTAATATTAGTATTTTTTATTATGCTATTTTCAATGTCGGCGATTGATAATCAAAAGTTCCAAGCAATGGCAGAATCGTTTAGTCAAAGACAAATATTTGAATTTATGCCATCGATGGTTGAGTTTGAACATCCTGACCAAGATGTCAATGAAGCTGAATTTACAGAAAGATTTGAGATGGATGAACAAATCAAAATGGACGAGCTTCTAAGGGAGGTTCAAGAGTTTATCTCGCAAAATGAACTTTCTGAGCATATTTCAGCGACTCGAGATGATCGAGGTGTTGTGCTTGTTCTGCAAGAGAGACTAACCTTTGAATCAGGTGAAGCAAGCCTATTGGATGAGGCCAAGCCTTTTTTAGAAAAGGTAGGGACTTTAATTGAAGCGATCCCGAATATGATTAAAGTCGAAGGGCATACAGACAATCGGCCTATTTCTACGGTAAGATACCCTTCAAATTGGGAGCTTTCAGGGGCGAGAGCAAGTAGTGTGATTCGTTATTTTATTGAAAATAATGAAGTCGATCCGTATCGTTTTATGGCAACTGGATATGGAGAAACAAGGCCAGTTGTTCCAAATACGACGAATGACAATTTGCAAATCAATCGACGTGTCGTTATTATCATCTCTGATCCAACCTATGAAGAGGACGAAACTTACTAAGACCCGAGGAATATTGTCTCCTCGGGTTATTTTAGTATCGAACGTTGTGTTGATTTAAAACAAGGGACTTTCACCTAACGACAAAAAGAGATACACTAATAAAGGATATGTAATAGCAAATGTAATGAGGTGGTCATTGATGAAGGTTGGAATTATTGGAGCAATGCAAGAAGAAATTGAACAAATGAAAGCTGAAATGGATATTCAGCTTAAGTCAAATAAAGCGGGCGTTACCTTTTATGAGGGAACGATGCTAGACCATGAAATTGTTTTATGTAAATCAGGGGTAGGAAAAGTAAATGCGGCTTTAACCACACAAATTTTAATTGATACATACAAAATGACCCATTTGATTTTTACAGGGGTTGCTGGAGGATTATTAGAGGAATTAAATGTAGGTGATATCGTTGTTTCGACGAGTGCCTTGCAACATGATATTGACGGAAGTGCCTTAGGGTTTAAAAAGGGTGAGATTCCGATGCATGAAGGCACCTCTGATTTTGTGGCTGATCCGACTTTAGTTAAAATCGCTGAGCAGGCGGCGATCGAATTGTCAGTTGCTGAAGTTATAAAAGGACGTATATTAAGTGGGGATCAATTTGTCGCTGACCGAGATAAAGTGATTTCCTTAAGAGAAGAGTTTGAAGGTGTTTGTGTAGAGATGGAAGGGGCTGCAGTTGCCCAAGTGGCCGCCTTAAATGAAATACCATTTGTCATTATTCGCTCTATTTCTGATAAAGCAAACGGTGAGGCATCGTTAAGCTTTGCTGATTTCACGAAATTAGCGAGCAAACAATCCCATGATTTTGTTTGTAAAATGTTAATGAAACTTTCACCAGAAAATAAGCTTTAAGCCAAAAAAAGCTAAACCATCACACTCTTAAAAGGAGTCGAGGTTTAGCTTTTTATCTTTTGATTTTGGTGATGACTCCCTGCGGATGTGAAGAAGAGCATGTTCTAATGTTTTTTGGTTTTTTTCGGTGATTTCAGCCCTTCTCGGGATGCTAGGAAATTTATTCGGGTCATCAAGCCATGTTCGTGGCAATGGACATGGGGCATCTTTTTCCCATTTATCGATCCATGAGGTTGGAATGCTCTGTTGGAACACATGAGTTTGCTCACTCATTTCTAACCAGATAGAGCTCCAAGCACGAGGGACGACATCCCAAATATCATAACCACCCCCACCAACGGCAATCCACTTACCATTACAATATTCATGGGCAAGTTCATGAGCGAGTTTAGGAATATAATGTAAGCTTTTTAACGAGACGGATAAATGGGTTAATGGATCCTGAAAATGGGCATCGGCTCCATTTTGTGTCAAAATCACATCGGGTTTAAAAAATTCAATCACTTCTCGGAGAGCGGTTTCATAAACTTCTAAAAAAGAATCATCCTCAGTAAATGCATCGATTGGTACATTAATTGAATACCCATATCCATGGCCGGAACCAATTTCATTTGTTTGTCCAGTACCAGGGAATAAATAACGACCAGTTTCATGGATGCTTAATGTACAAACAGATGGGTCGTCATAAAAAGCAAATTGCACGCCATCGCCATGATGTGCATCTGTATCAATATATAAAACTCGTGCTTGATAATGTCTTTTTAAATACTCAATGGCAATCGCACTATCATTATAAATACAAAAACCAGAAGCTTTACCACGGAATCCATGGTGTAGGCCGCCACCAAGATGGAGGGCATGTTGAAACTGGCCACTCATGACTGCTTCAACCGCTGTTAATGTACCACCAACTAATAAAGCAGAGGCTTGATGCATGTTTTTGAAAATAGGCGTATCTTCTGTATCTAGACCATAACAATCGGCAGTATGGGCATCAATGGTATCTTCTCCCGCTTTTTTTACAGCGTCAATATAATCTTGGTGATGTACATAAGCAATTTCTTCGTCGGTCGCCATTCGAGGTTTTAAAATATTCTTATCATCAAGGGCATTTGAATTTTTTAGTAGATCGTAAGTTAGTTGCAAACGCATATGATTAAAAGGGTGATTATCATTAAATCGGTAGCCTAGTTGTTCGGATGAATAAATAAAGGCAGATTGTAAAGTCATCTTGTTCCTCCTGGGATGCTTGGCCACAATACTTCATATCCAGCCGCGTGAATTTCTTGGAGCACACGTCTTGGATCGATCGTTTGGATACGAAAAACGAGTACTTTGTCACCTTGGTTGTCACTTGGACGGACGATCACACTAATGATATTTATTTTATAGGTTTTGAAAATAGAGGCTACATCCGCAAGTACCCCTGTTTTATTAGGTACTCTTACTTCAATATGTGAGCTTGGTTGATGAGCACCAATTAATTCTGTTAAACAATAAAGAACCTCTTTTTCAGTAATAATACCAACTAACTTTTGATTGTCTAAGATTGGTAAACAACCGACTCGGTGAGAATAAAAGATAGAAGAAGCATCTTGAATAAAGTCTAAAGGGTGAGCCGTAATGACAGTTGTGGTCATTAGATTAGTAATCGGCTGACTTAATACATCATCGTCCTGTTTGTTTGAAAAAATGGATGGCCTTGCATCACGAATATCACGGTCAGAAATAATTCCAACTAAATGATTGTTTTCATTCATAATAGGTAAATGACGGATTCGATTTTCTTCAAGTGTCTGAATGGCTTCTTGAATCGTTGCGTTTATTTGTAAAGTAATGACTTCTTTTTGCATGATTTCTTCTACAAGCATTGAACGTCACTTCCTTAAATTATTAATACATAAATCGATTTTGAAACCGTAGTTGATCAAATTCTTGCATCGTTTCTGGTTTTACATTTTTTCCGATTCGTGCCATTAAGCAGTTTGCAGGATGAGAACTAATCTCTGGATCGTCTGTGGCAAACCAAATAAGTCCCCCGGCATTCATCATTTTCTCCATCATTTTTCGATATTCCCATACATCTAAACCGCTTCCTTTAAGGTCCCAATGCCAATAATATTCAGTTGTAATAATAATATAATCTTCCATAAAGGGATCTTGAACGGATAATTCTAGCATCGTTTTTCCAGCCCGAACTCGTCGATAATCTGGAGCAATTTCGATAGCTCCTAACTCGATTAAATTCTCAATATTTCCCTCTGACCACCGTTCTAGTGGGTCAGGATAATGGAAAGTCACATAACCTACAACTGTTTCTCGATCACGAATGATATTAATTCGACCTTCAGGTAATTCCGCAATTTCTAATAATGCTTCTTTCTGTTCTTTAACAGGTCTAAAAGAGGTTAAATCTTCGTGAAAATGATAGGTTGCTAGTCTTTCGGCCGGAACAGGTCCTTCTAGTATAATCGTTCGATCCTTATAAGGTATTTCGGTATTTGCATAGGTTTTATGATGTTTCATCTTTATTTGTAACCACCTTTAAAAAGCTATTTCACATCTTGAGTTTATCATAACATAAAGAAAAGATGAACTTTTCAAAATATTGAATTGACAGTTTTTTGTCATAATTGAACATTTTAAATTGAATAAATTTTCAGGATGTTATATAATAATTTTGTAAATTGAAAATAAGAGAGGAAGATGTTAAATGAAAGTGCAAGCGCTTCCATCTGTAAATGGGAACTACAATTTAAAAGACTATGATGAGGCTGTAAAGTCGTTCAATTGGGAATCAGTGAAAGAGCAGTTCTCTTGGAATGATACGGGAAAAGTCAATTTAGCTTATGAAGCAATTGACCGTCATGCTGTCGGCGAAAAGGCTTCACAAATTGCATTATATTACAATGATGCTAAACGAGATGAATCGTTTACATATGAAGAAATGAAACGAAATTCAAATAAAGCGGCAAATGTTTTAAAAGAAGTAGGAGTAGAAAAAGGAGATCGTGTTTTTATTTTTATGCCACGTTCACCTGAGCTCTATTTTGCTCTATTAGGAACTATTAAGTTAGGTGCTATTGTCGGACCTCTTTTTGAAGCATTTATGGAAGGGGCTGTAAAAGACCGTCTAGAAGATAGTGAAGCAAAAGTGTTAGTCACAACACCAGCTTTATTAGAACGTGTTCCAGTCGGAGATTTACCAGCATTAGAAAAAATTCTAATCATTGATGAAAAAGTAAAAGAAGATGACAAAATTGTTGATTTCTTAAGTCAATTTGAAAAAGCAAGTGATGAGTTCGAAGTAGAATGGGTTGACCTTGAAGATCCATTAATTTTACATTATACATCTGGCTCTACTGGGAAACCTAAAGGTGTCCTTCATGTTCACAATGCGATGATTCAACATTATCAAACAGCTAAATGGGTACTAGATTTAAAAGAAGATGATGTATACTGGTGTACAGCTGACCCAGGTTGGGTAACCGGAACATCTTACGGTATTTTTGGACCATGGCTTGCTGGTGTTACGAATGTTGTCAAAGGTGGACGTTTTAGCCCAGCAGATTGGTATGAGACTTTACAAAAATATAATGTAACTGTTTGGTATAGTGCACCAACAGCCTTTAGAATGCTTATGAGTGCTGGTGACGCTGTTGTAGGAAAATACGATTTATCAAGTGTTCGTCACGTATTAAGTGTTGGGGAACCACTGAACCCAGAAGTTGTTCGTTGGGGTATGAAAGTATTTAATTTAAGAATTCATGATACGTGGTGGATGACCGAAACGGGTGCTCAGTTAATTTGTAACTATCCAGCAATGGAAATCCGTCCTGGTTCAATGGGTAAACCGATTCCAGGTGTTGAAGCGGCAATTATTGATAACCAAGGTAATGTGCTTCCTCCTAATCGAATGGGGAACCTTGCGATTAAAAAAGGTTGGCCATCAATGATGAGAGCAATTTGGAAAAATGAGCCAAAATATAACAGCTATTTTGAGATTGACGGCTGGTACGTATCAGGTGACTCTGCTTATATGGATGAAGATGGCTACTTTTGGTTCCAAGGACGTGTCGATGATGTTATTATGACGTCTGGGGAGCGAGTTGGACCGTTTGAAGTCGAAAGTAAACTTGTTGAGCATCCTGCGATTGCTGAAGCTGGTGTTATTGGAAAACCAGATCCGGTCCGTGGTGAAATTATTAAAGCTTTTATCGCGTTACGTGACGGGTATGAAGTTACGGATGAGCTAAGAGAAGAGATTCGTGTATTTGTTAAAAACGGACTTTCTGCACACGCAGCACCAAGAGAGATTGAGTTCCGTGCAAAATTACCAAAAACGCGTAGTGGAAAAATTATGAGACGCGTGCTTAAAGCTTGGGAGCTTGACCTACCAACAGGCGACTTATCAACAATGGAAGACTAAAAACTAGTTTATGAAGCTTTAGAATTTATGAGTGGCTGGATTCACATTTTATGTGGGTTCAGTCGCTTTTTGATAGGAGGAAGAGGAGAGTCTTTTGGATAGGAATTTGAAAGGCTAGCTGGTTAGGTTTCTAACCTCGAAGTATATACAAAAAAGCCGCACCTCATTGGTGTGGCTTTTCCTCATTCATCAAATTAATCGTCATTTTCATCGTTATTTTCTTCAGTACTATTATCTCCATCGCTATTATCTGCTTCGTTATCTGCCTCTTCTTGCTGGCGACGTTCTTCTTCTTCGCGTTCTTTACGTTCTTCTTCCTCACGTTCTTTACGCTCTTGTTCGGCTTTCTTTTCTTTCTCTTCGGCACTAATCCAGTCGCTTCCTTTTGCGGTATCGGAAGCAGGGGATTCATTTCCTCTTGTATCAACGGCGGTCACATAATAAGCTTTAGAGCCACCACTAACATTATGACTAGTGGTCGTATTCATTTTTACACTAGCGACACGGCTAAAATTATCACTACCGTTATCAGCTTGATAAATGCGGTAACCAACAATATCACCGGCTCCATGTTTACTCCAAGTTAAGGTCGAGCCACTTAATTTTACACCAGAAACTTTACCAGGTGTGTTGCCGTTATCTGGAGCATTATTATTTGGAACAATGTTTTTCATATTATCAGGTAGGTATTGACTAATATTATCAATATTCCAGTTATTAAATGAGACTGTTATCCCTTGTTCAGTAAATTCTGATGGTGTGGAATCTAATGCTTTATAGTTTTTACCATCAATGGTGACGTATCTGGCTGCCCCACTACTATCTTGTTGAGAAGGCACAAATTTTGAATTAAATAACTCAGATTTTACATAGCCTGCGTCCTGACAAGCTTTTGAAGGGAGTGTCCCCGTCAATGTGCAAACTTGACGACTTACAATGCCGTCAGGAGCTTGAAAACGTTCACCTGAGGCGAATAATTCTGGACGGACGTCATACACAGTATTGGCTAAATTAGCCCATAAATCCATTGTTCTTTGAGAATAACCACTATCTAAAGTCATATTATGTTCATAGCCAACCCATATCCCAAGAGAAACTCGTGGATTAGTGGCAACGAACCAGTAATCTCTTTCATCATTTGAAGTACCTGTTTTACCTGCCCAATCTGAATTTCCTTTTATTTTTCCGTTAAGTCGTGCAGCTGTTCCATTTCTAATAACACCACGCATCATATCTAACATTAAATAGGAGGTTTGTGGGCTAAATACTTCAATTGGTTCAATTTCATGTTCAAAAACAACATCACCGTTACGGGTTTCGATCTTTTCAATTAAATAAGATTCAACCCGTTTGCCGTCGTTGGCAAATGTAGCATAGGCATTGACATTACCTTCCACCGTTACATCGAGTGGCCCTAATACAGATGATTCAGGTAAGCCTGATTCCCAATTAATATGAAAACCTAACTTATCAAAAATCTCTCTACTATAATCATTAGGGACTGTATTAAAGGCTCTAACCGCAGGTACATTTCGGGATTGTTCTAAAGATTGTCTAACCGTAAGAAGCCCCTTATATCCACCTTCAAAGTTAGAGATGTTTTTAGCTTCACGATCATTATAACGTTGAGGGGTATCTGGTATTACAAAACCAGGCTGAACGGTACCATAATCCATCCCTGGTGCATAGGCTAATAATGGTTTCATCGTAGAACCAGTTGGCCTACCCCTCATAGTGGCAAAGTTAAAATCTTGAGTTGAATTTTTTTCATCGCGACCACCAACAAAAGCTAAAATGGCACCAGTAGCATTATCAATTAAAACAGAGCCAAGCTGTTGCTGTTGATCGGTAATTGAACTATCTATACGGCTTTGCTTAGGTTTTCCAAATAGTGAGTTGTCTTGGACAGCGGCAACCTGCATCGCATCATATAGTTCTTTGTCGACGGTTGTGTGAATTACGTATCCTTTACGGCGTAAATCTTGTCTTGCTGTTGCTTCGTACTCATTTTTCGTCTGTGTATACTCTTCATTGATTCTAGCGATTTCTTCTTTTCTTTTATCTGCATCTTCAATCTCATCAACATTTGCAAGAAGCTCTTCTAAGGTAATACCATCTTTTTCAAGTTGCTCTTTCGCTAAAATAACGGTTGCTCGATTCAGAATATCAGTTGTTAAATAACGATAATCCTGTAAAGGTGATGCTGTTGCATCGGTTAAGTTTTCGCGAATATCGTAAGCGAGAGCTTCTTGATATTCCTCTTCAGTAATGTACCCGACTTCATACATATTAGTTAGGACATTCCGCATTCGGTTTAAACCGGCATCAAAATTTTCTTTGACATCTCCATTACTCGTAAAGGGGGTGTACCCAAATGGACTTTGTGGTAAACCGGCAATAAAGGCAGCTTGAGGAATATTTAATTCGCTCGCATCGACCCCAAAAATACCTTCAGCCGCTGCTTGAACACCAGCAACTTGACGACCTGATGCATTTCGGCCAAATGGTACAACATTTAAATAAGCTTCTAAAATTTCTTCTTTTTCCATAAACGTTTCTAGGCGCATGGCTAATAGAATTTCCTTTGCTTTCCGGTCAAAGGAAACTTCACTCGTTAAAATTTGCTGCTTAATTAACTGCTGAGTGATTGTACTACCACCTGTTTGAACACTAGAATTTGCAAACTCTTGTAATGTGGCACGTAAAATGGCTTTCGGAACAATACCTTCATGCTCAAAAAAGTGTTCGTCTTCTGTTGCAATTAAGGCTTGAATCACATATTCTGATACTTGATCAAGAGAGATTTCTTCTCGTTCAAGTTCAGTTGGGACTTTACCTAAGTACTCATCATTGGCAAAATATATTTCACTGGTCTCTTCATAGTCGTAGATTTCTACGAGCATTTCCTCAGAAGAACGCAATGGTTCATCAGCGACTAAAGAGGCAAAATAGCCTGCAAATGCTCCACCGGCAAAAAAGATCGACATTGCTCCAAAAATGATAAAAATAAGCAATAAATTCCATAGCACTTGATATGTAATGCCGATACTGCGGATAATTTTTGTCCGATGTAACCAATCTGTAAAGGACCTAAATTGTTCGGAAATTGTTGAAAATAGTTTTTTCATATCGAACCTCCTTATAACAGCCATATTATAGCATATGATAGCAATAGTGCCTATCCTTTCATCCATATTTCTCCTGCTATTTGACATGAAAAGCAGATATGTGGTAAAAAGAAAACAATTGTATTTCTGTAAAGCTATATATTTGTGCGTTGAAGGGTAAAAGTAGAAGACACTTCTGTAAAAAGTAGAGAACTGATGGTTGGTGAAAATCAGTACAAAGTGTGTTTGAATTACGGACCTGGAGCATTTCTTGTGAGTAGCAAGAAACGGTTACGCCGTTATCGAATGGAGTGGAAGCTTTTTTGAATAAGGCTTCAATTAGGGTGGTAACGCGATAACCTCGTCCCTTTGTATAGGGAGGAGGGTTTTTTTTATGGAAAAAATGAAGAATAGTTGGAGGAATGAAGATGGAAGAATTAAAACTAACCACCGAACAAGAAAAAGAAGTCGAGCGCCAATATAATTTATTGCAACGTGGGGTTGTGGAAATCGTCCCAGAAGATGAGTTCCGCAAAAAAATTGCTCGCTCGATTGTGACAGGTAAGCCGTTAAAAGTAAAACTAGGAATGGATCCCTCTGCACCAGATGTCCATTTAGGTCATACGGTTGTGCTTCATAAATTAAGACAGTTTCAAGAATTAGGTCACCAAGTACAAATGTTAATTGGTGATTTTACAGGAAGAATAGGAGATCCAACTGGCAAATCAGAAACACGAAAGCAATTAACTGACGAACAAGTGTTAGAAAATGCGAAAACGTATGTTGAACAATACGGAAAAGTGTTGGATATGGATAAGGCAACACTTTATTACAATTCAGAATGGTTAAAGAAATTATCGTTTGAAGATGTCATTAACCTTGCTGGAAATGTGACGGTTGCGAGAATGCTTGAGCGCGATGACTTTGAAAAACGTTATAAATCAGGACAAGCGATCTCGATTCATGAATTTTTCTATCCATTAATGCAAGGTTATGATTCTGTTGCGATGGAAACAGATGTGGAAATTGGCGGGACGGATCAAAAGTTTAACTTGTTAATGGGCCGTCAACTTCAAGAAGCATATGGTCAAGAAAAACAAATCGTCATGACGTTACCGTTAATTGAAGGTTTAGATGGGGAAAGAAAGATGTCTAAGTCCCTTCATAACTATATTGGAATTGATGAAGCACCAAATGAAATTTTTGGAAAGTCAATGTCGATACCGGATGAACTGATGATCAAATACTACAAACTCGCAACAGACTTACCAATAGAGGAAGTTGAGGCTTTGGAAGCTGGATTAAAAGGCGGTACAGTTCATCCACGTGATGCCAAAATGAACTTAGGTGCTAAGTTTGTAGAGATGTATCATGGTCAAAAAGAAGCAGAAGAAGCTATCCAATATTTCAAAACAGTGTTCCAAAAAGGGGCTCTCCCAGACGATATTCCTGAAGTGAAGTGGGAGGGTGAAGCTCAAATTTGGATTGTCGATTTGCTTGTTCAATTAAAACTTCAATCATCAAAAGGAGAAGCAAGACGTATGATCCAAAATGGTGGGGTGAAGTTGAATGAAGAAAAGGTTAACGATGTTCAACTACAAGTGGATGTCACACCGGGCTTAATTATTCAGGTTGGAAAACGTAAATTCGCTAAAATTGTCTAACTGTTGAAAAGGGGCTGCCATAAGTCGTTTTGGATGACACTTTGGAGCAGCCTCAATTTTTTTAGGACGTCTTATAATGGGGTGGGAAAATGAAGGTGATTTATGTGTTTGTTGGAGTTGTTATCTTAACTTTATATAATGCACTTGGGGTTTGGATTCACTCTAAGTTTCTTCCATTTATTCCTGGTAGTTTAATAGGAATGGCATTCATGTTTCTAACTCTATTAATCGGAAAAGATAAATTATACAAATGGGGAAAACCTGGAGCAGACACATTAATTATGTATCTACCACTCTTTTTTGTTCCGGTCACTGTTGGGATTATTCAATATACAGAGCTAGTGTCGTTAACTGGTTTATTCATTTTTGTAATCTTGATTGTGAGTACGATGGTTGTGATTTTGATTACTTCCTGGTTAATTGAAAAAAGGCTTGTGAGTCAGGAGAAACAACAATGAATATAACAGCCTTATTTTGGATAGTTTTAACGATTGGCATTTATTTAGGCTCTCTCTATTTTTATAAAAAAACAAAATGGAGTTTTCTATTACCTGTCTTCTTTAGCACCGCCGTCATTATTTGTATTTTAATCGTTTTTAATATTCCTTTTTCAGATTACCACAGCGGGGCCAAATGGATTGACTACTTTTTAGGACCAGCTATTGTGGCTCTTAGTTTTCCTCTTTATTTGCACCGAAAAAGATTATTGAAGATTCTTCCATTAATCTTTTTTTGGCTCACATTTGCTGCGGTACTTGCGATGTTTTTAGGAACAATTATGTTATGGTTGCTTGATATTCCAATGGAAGTCATTAAATCCATGCTACTTCGAAACACAACAGCAGCAATTGCGATTGAACTGGCTTATATATATGGTGGAATTGCTTCGTTTACGGCGGCGATTTGTACGATATCCGGCATGGTTGGGGCTATTACTGGCCCCTTTCTTTTTAAAAAGGCAAAAGTTTCTCATTCCATTGCAAAAGGAATTGCGATGGGAGCGACAGCACACGCAATTGGTACAGCACGGCTTATGGAGACCGATGATGAAGCTGGTGCCATTAGCACGTTGTCCTTTTTATTAATGGCTGTTGTTGCCACCTGTTTAACGCCGCTGTTTATTTATTTGTATTCATAGAGTAGGAGTTCAACGATTAAAAAAGGCTGCATCGAGGTCATGATTGACCTTGGGCAGCCTTTTTGTGAAAGCTTATTGAGCTAACTGTACATCTTTGAAGAATGGTGTACCACTGAAGTTTACGAATAAACCAGTAGATACGCCGTTCATTCCGTGTACGAAGTCTGGGTGATGTAAATAAATCATTGGTACTTCATCAACTAAAATTTCAGATACTTCTTTATAAGCTTGATTACGCTCATCTTGATCGGTACTTGTACGACCTAAGTCAAGGAGCTCATCAACGCGAGAATTGCTATAGAAAGAACGGTTACCTGGGTCACCGAATTGTGAAGAATGGAAAAGATTGTATAATCCGTAGTCAGCATCACCTGTTACTGTCGTCCACCCTAAAACGAATAATTCATGCTCACCAGCGGCTGTTTTCTCTAAGAAAGCACCCCACTCAATGACTTCAATATCAACTGTAATGCCAATCTCAGCTAACTGAGTTTGAACAAACTCGGCAATATCAGCACGTTCTTTACTACCATCGTTTACATAAATAGTTGTTGAGAAGCCATCAGCGTGACCAGCTTCTGCTAATAATTCTTTGGCACCTTCTACATCATATGGAAGTGGCACAAGGTCTTGGTGGTTACCAACAACAGTTGGAGCAAGTGGACCAACTGCTGGAACACCTTGTCCATCTAAAATTCCATCAACTACATCATCTTTATTAATCGCCATTGCTACAGCTTGACGAACTAGCTTGTCATCAAATGGTGCTTTTTCCATATTGATACCGACATAGTCCATACGTGTACCGGAAACACGGTCGATTTCAATTTGAGACATTGCTTCTACACGGTTCACATCAGAAGCACCGACTAACATAATGTGAGCTTCTCCGCTTTCTAACATAGCCACACGTGTAGCTTGTTCAGGAACGGAAATAAATTTAATTGAGTCAAGGTATGGACCTTCACCCCAATAATCTTCATTTTTCACCATTAGAATTTCGGCACCACGGTTCCAGCTGTCAAGTTTAAATGGACCAGTACCGATTGGGTTTTCATCAACTGTTTTTCCGTCGTTGTTCTCTTCTTCAATAGCAGAAGGAGCAATGATGGAACCTGCATTATGAGCTAAGTGAGCTGGAAGTGCAGCAAATGGCTCTTCTGTTGAAATTTGTACAGTGTAATCATCAATAACTTCTACTTCTGAAATCATTGCAAGAATAACTCGTTTAGGTGAAGCGAATTCTTCATCAAGGATACGCTCTAACGAAACTTTAACAGCTTCTGCATTAAAGTCTGTCCCATCGTGGAATTTAATTCCTTCTTTTAATTTAAATTCCCATGTTAAATCATTAAGTGGTTCAAAGCTTTCAGCTAGTAATGGAATAACTTCTCCATCCTCATTGTAATCTGTTAATCTTTCAAGCATTTGTGAAGTTGCTGTATTTGATGCTGTATCATTGACACCATGAGGGTCAAGTGTTGGAGCATCTGAAGGAGTAACGAAAATTAATTCTCCGCCCTCAGCAGCTTCTCCTACTACTTCTTCTGTGTTGTCTGCCTCATCTGTGCCTGCTCCATCATCGGATGGGTCTCCTTCTGTTTCCGTATTGCCACCACAAGCGGCTAGTACGATGGCTGCTACAAAAGAAAACACAAGCATAAGTAGCCATTTCTTTTTTTGTTTCATTTGTTTGTCCCCCTTCAAGGTTCATTATTTGACTATTACAAACTATATAATAATTTAAAAAATAATAATTTACAATATTATTTTGAAAGTTTCGAATAGTTATGTTAGTATTTCAATAAAAAAACTAGTTTTCTTTTGAAACCAGTTTATATGGTTAATAAAGGTTTTTATTCCTTATTATCCAATAATACTATAATAATTTTGATTTTCTAAAGTACATAATTGAAAATCTATTTTTACTGAAAGGGGGATGAAGAAGAACATAATTATTTTCTAAAGTAATTATTTTGCCTATAGGTTTTAGGACATTATTTTAATTATTAATTGATTGATGAGTGAAAGGATGAAAAGAGATGGAGCAGCAGCCACAAATGGAACCAGTAGCAATCAATAATCCCACACCACAAAATACTAGAATGATAAGGTGGAATAGTTTTTATAAAAAACTAGCCAAAAATAAAGCAGCATTAGCAGGAGCCATTATCATTATCTTTTTTATGGTTTTAGCAATAATAGGCCCTTTTATCGCTCCATATGACCCCATAACTCAAGATTATGGGAATAAATTACAACCTCCTTCTTTTGAGAATTGGTTCGGGACAGATGATAAAGGACGTGACATACTTAGCCGAGTTTTGTATGGTGCTAGGCTTTCATTATCAATTGGTATTGCATCTACCATTCTTGGAGCAATAATTGGTATTTTATTAGGGATTGTTTCTGGGTATTACGGAAGATGGGTCGACACATTAATTATGAGAATTTGTGATGTGTTATTAGCGTTCCCTGGAATTTTGTTAGCGTTAGCGATTATTAGTATTCTTGGAGCAAGTACAACAAATGTTGTGATTGCTGTTGCGTTTTATGCGATTCCAAGTTTTGCGAGGATTGTTCGAGGTTCAACATTAACCGTGAAAAAACTGGAGTATATCGATGCGATCAAAGCGGTTGGAGCCTCAAACTTTAGGATCATTTTTAAACATGTTTTACCGAATATTATGTCACCGATTATTGTCCAAACGACTTTATATATTGCATCTGCGATTATTACAGCTAGTGCGCTCTCCTTCCTCGGATTAGGAACTACGCCACCAGCCATTGAATGGGGACGAATGTTGTCTGAAGGACGTAGTTATATTGCTCAAGCACCGCATGTCACTTTATTCCCAGGGATAGCCATTTTATTTGTTGTTATTGGCTTTAACTTATTTGGGGATGGATTACGTGACGCATTAGATCCGAAATCAAAGAATTAAGATAGGAAGGTGAACGAACATGTTTTTATTTATAATAAGAAGAATTGTCCAAACAATTCCTGTATTAATCGGGGTGACCTTAGCTGTATTTTTAATGATGTATCTTATTCCAGGTGATGCGGCTCGAATTATCGCTGGAGAGAATGCGAATCCTGAACAAATTGAACAAATGAGAGAAAATCTTGGTTTAAATGATCCACCACATCAACAATATTTACGATTCATTGGGAATGCGGTTACTGGAGATTTAGGAAATTCAATTCGGACAAATCGACCGGTCGCTCAAGAAATTTTTGATTCACGCTTTTGGATTACGGCTCAATTGGCTATCCTCGGTACAGCTCTAGCTGTTGTGTTTGGACTTATTGCCGGAATTATCTCAGCAACTCGAAAATATTCTTTTTCAGATGTCGGTTTAATGTTAATTGCATTATTTGGTTTATCAATGCCTAACTTCTGGCTTGGGATTATGTTAATTTATGTTTTCTCTGTAAATTTTGGTATCTTACCAGTAGCTGGTTGGGGAACATGGCAACAAATGATTTTGCCAACGATCACTTTAGGGACGGTCGGAGCAGCGATCATTGCTAGGATGACTCGTTCAGCGATGTTAGAAGTGTTGGACCAAGATTATATCCGTACTTCTCATGCAAAAGGTGTCTCGGAAAAAGTTGTGATTTATAAACATGCTCTCCGTAATGCACTTATCCCAGTTGTAACAGTAGTTGGTTTACAGTTTGGCTCATTATTAGGAGGGGCTGTTGTAACAGAGCAAGTTTTTGCGATTAATGGACTTGGGCGTTTGATCGTTGATTCGATTCGAGCTCATGATTTTCCAATGGTACAAGGAGCTATTTTAGTCTGTGCCCTATTATTTGTATTCGTCAATTTAGCTGTAGATATATCATATCGATTCTTAAATAAACGTGTGGACTTAAGTTAAGGTGGTGGCATTCAATGACTATGACAAAAAATGAGAATATACTTGAAGTGAAAAATTTATGTACTTCCTTTTTTACTGGTGATGGAGAGGTCAAAGCTGTAGACGGAGTTGATTTTTCAATTGAAAAAGGGAAGACGTTAGGAATTGTTGGAGAGTCTGGTTCGGGTAAAAGTATTACGTCGCTTTCCATTCTTCGTCTTTTACAAGAGCCAGCTGGAAAAATTAAAGAAGGCGAAATTATTTTTAAAGGGGAAAACCTCGTTCATAAAAGTAAAAAAGAAATGCGTAAAATTCGCGGAAATAACATTTCAATGATTTTCCAAGAGCCGATGACTTCTTTAAATCCAACCTTAACATGTGGGGAACAAATTGCTGAATCTGTACGTATTCATCAAAAACTGGATAAGAAAGCGGCCTGGAATAAAGCAGTGGACATGTTGAAACTAGTAGGAATTCCTTCACCTGAAAAGCGAGCGAAACAATACCCGTTTGAACTTTCTGGGGGGATGCGTCAGCGTGTTATGATTGCGATTTCACTTGCCTGTAATCCAGAATTATTAATTGCTGATGAACCGACGACAGCATTAGATGTAACGATTCAAGCTCAAATATTAGAGCTTATTAAAAACCTTCAATCAGAGCTAGGAACATCCTTGATGATCATTACCCATGATTTAGGTGTTGTTGCCGAGATGTGTGATAAGGTCGCCGTCATGTATTGTGGGAAAGTGGTCGAATATGCAGAGGTCGAAACGATTTTTACTGATCCGAAACATCCTTATACGATTGGATTGTTAAATTCGGTACCAAAACATGATGAAGACGTTGAAGGAGATTTAGCGATTATTCCTGGTTCTGTACCTAGCCCATTTAATTTGCCTGAAGGGTGCCGATTTGCACCAAGATGCACGTTTGCTAAGGAAATGTGTACGAAGAAACTACCAGAGTTAGAGGAATTATCGAATGGAGAAAAAGTTCGTTGTTGGATTCATACAGATGAATGGGAAAATGCAGGGAAGGCAGTGAACGTAAATGGGTGAACAGCAAACATTATTAGAAGTCAAAGAGTTAAAACAGTATTTCCCGATTAAGGGTGGGATTTTTGGACGAACGGTTAACCATGTAAAAGCTGTGGATGACATTTCTTTTACCGTTAAAGAAGGGGAGACGGTTAGTATTGTTGGTGAATCTGGTTGTGGAAAGTCAACGACGGGTCGTGCGATCTTAAGGCTTGATAATCCGTATTCCGGTAGTGTTAATTTTCAAGGGGAAGATTTGCTTTCACTTAGTACGTCGCAAATGAGAAAAAAACGAAAAGACATGCAAATTATCTTTCAGGATCCATATGCTTCTTTAAACCCAAGGCAGACGGTTAGTCAAATTCTTGAGGAAACGATGAAAATTCAAAATGTTGTACCTAAAAATGAACGTAGAAATAAAGTAAAGGAGCTACTGGAGACTGTGGGAATCGGGGAACACCAATTAGATAGATACCCTCATGAATTTAGTGGGGGACAACGTCAACGTATAGGAATTGCACGAGCCCTCTCCGTGAACCCGAAGTTAATTGTGTGTGATGAAGCGGTTTCGGCTTTGGATGTTTCTATTCAAGCTCAAGTGTTAAATCTTTTAAAGGAGCTTCAAAGAAAATTTAAGCTAACCTACTTATTTATCTCGCATGATTTAGGTGTGGTTCGTCATATTTCGGATCGAATTATTGTAATGTATCTTGGTAAAATTGTGGAAGTGGCGGATAAAAAATCGTTATTTAATGAACCGAAGCACCCTTATACACAGGCTTTGTTATCGGCGATACCAAGTACGAATATTAAACAAAAGAAAGAGCGAATTTTATTAAAAGGAGACGTTCCTTCACCAATCGATCCACCACAAGGGTGTCGTTTCCATACACGCTGTCCATATGCGTATGAACGTTGTAGACAAGAGGAGCCAAAGCTACAGAGTGTAAGTAAAAGTGGCTTTCAAGAAGTAGCTTGTCATCTAATGGACGAGCAAAAAGCGAATTAAAGGAAGGACTGGTTTTGTGGCAATCATTGCAACAAAGCCAGTTTTTTTGGAATAAAATAAGGGATCTTTCCTTGTAGAGTACAACCGAGATTTTTTTGAGTTTGAGAGTGTAGTTATGATAGGTCGCTTAGATCCATTCCTGTCCGCTTAAGAGAAGGGAGCTAGGATACAGCACGAAAATCGATACTGCGTAGTTTAAAACCTTAAGTAATAGGTAGGATTAAAGAGGCCTTACTAGAATTATATGGGGAATTCTATAAGGATTTTCCTTGCTTTTGCTGTTTGTTTCCTTCTGAAGTTATATAATTTAATATATTACGGAGGTGGAACTTCAAAATGCCAAAAAATAATTCGAAATTTCTAAAGCCAGATCCATTCATTATGAATGAAGATACTGTAAATTATTCCGTATTTAATTACTTAAGGCAAAAAGGATTTTGTGAGTTGAAATGTCTTACTGGTAAAAAACATGGTATAGACGTTGAAGGGAAGAAAAATGAGTGGACTATATGGGTGGAATCGAAAGGGTCTACTGGTAATGATGCCTCTGGAGATATGGTTTTTGATAGTGGACAAATTAAAACCCATGCTGACAGACAAATAATGAAGCTAATGGAATATTTAAATGTCGTTGATGAGAACGTCTTATTAGTTCTCGCTAACCCTGATATTCCTCGTATTAGGGGAAGGATTGCAAAAATTGATAAAATATTAGATCAGATAGGTTTAATTCAATTTTGGGTGCAAGAAGATCAGACCGTTCAAATTGAATATCCAGAACAGTTACAATCGGTTTTGGTTGATTTGGAGATTATGTAATTAAAGTATAAATACATTAAAGATGACACTGTGTACTACTAAAAAATTAATAGCTTCTTTTCCGTAATAAGCCTTCCTTGTGGGGGCTCTTGTTGTTTAATGATAATATTTTGTTATCAATTTCATCATGATTTTCTATTAGTGCATCTTTTGTGGTAAAAAGCTTCTCTCAATTATCAAGGACGGTTTCTGAGTTCACTTCATCTAGATCTTCTGAGTGTTAGAGTATCTCCTCTGTAAGGACATAGTCTTTTAAACCTAAATATTTTTAGTTCTTGGCTGTTTTTTTCTGGACATCATAATTAGAAAGACAATATTTATCTTTTTCTATTTTTTTATCAATTGTAATTCTATTACAAGGATAGTTGTCACCCTCGCCAAGTGCAAATATACAATAAAGTATTTCTTCTTGTATTGGATACTAAGATTGATTTAATTCTTTCCTCACCTTTCAAAACTCTTCTGCTTTTGCAGTGTATTGAACGGCATAAACTATTACTCCAATACCAACTGTAAAAAGTATAGCCAGAATAATTAAAAGTAGTTCAACCTTCATACATATATTTGTAAATTATAATTGCTTAGGACTATAGTACGTGCTACGATTAAAAAAATGGTAAAGGGTGGGGCAAATTGAAAAAAATATTATTCGTATTTATTCCTTTCTTCTTATTGCTTGGATGTAGTTCTAATATTGATGTTGATGGGACTCTCATGACTTATGACGAGCTTAAGGCCGAGATTGAGGAGAAACAATCCGAAATTGAGACAGTAGTGGCGAATTTAGAAAGTGCTTATGCTGAAAAAGACCAAGTATTAATAGATACAGAAAATGCAAAATCTGAGTATAACAGCATGAAAGCAATAATTGATGAAGCCACCGAGTTTGAAGAAAATAAAGAAGAATTACTTAAAGAGTTGAGCGAGCAAGAAAAGGAATTAAAGGAGCTACTTGCTAGTATCAGTGCAAAGCAAGATGAATTAGCAGCTGTTTCTGGAGAGATCAAGAAAAAAGAAGGGGAGCCAAAAGTGTTAAGTGCTGGTCATTATCAAGTTGGCCCTGATTTATCTCCTGGAAGATACATTGCTGAACCGAATGGAGGAAATGGTAATTTCGTTGTTTACTCAGCTAGTGATAGATTAAAAGTTAATACGATCTTAGGTAGTGGTACACACTATGAATCAGAGTACATTTTCTATGCCGAAGAAGGTGATAGCATGGAATTAAGTACTCGAATTAAATTTTCAGAGGTTGAATGATAACATGTAAGCCCTTGCATATACCAGGGCTTTTTTTAAAGCTCATCTTTCCATTCCTCAACGTTCGAATTGTTGGTTTATTAGAGTTTTAGTGGGGGGAGTTTTTTATAATGGAATTATTAGTGATAGGAGGTGCTACTGCAAAGTTGATAAAATAGAAAAAGCCCTGAAACATTGATATAACAACATTTCTAAGGCTTTGATTCTCTTTAAATGCAATTCGAACCTATTAACGTGAGTAGAACTCAACGATAAGAGCTTCAGTAATTTCTGCTGGAAGTTCAGAACGCTCTGGTAAACGAGTGTAAGAACCTTCTAATTTATCAGCATCAAAAGAAACATAAGCAGGAACAAAGTTGTTCACATCTAAAGCTTCTTTGATAACATCAAGGTTACGTGATTTTTCACGAACAGAAATAACTTGACCTAATTTCACACGGTAAGATGGGATATCTACACGTCCGCCATCTACAACGATATGACCATGGTTAACTAATTGACGAGCTGCACGACGAGTACGAGCAAGACCCATGCGGTAAACTAAGTTATCTAAACGAGATTCTAAAAGAATCATGAAGTTTTCACCGTGAATACCAGTCATTTTACCAGCATCATCAAAAATGCGACGGAATTGACGCTCATTTACACCATACATATGACGTAATTTTTGTTTTTCCTGAAGTTGTAAACCATATTCAGAAAGTTTTTTACGTTGGTTTGGACCGTGTTGCCCTGGAGCATACGGACGTTTTGCTAATTCTTTACCTGAGCCGCTTAAAGAAACCCCTAAACGACGAGACAGTTTCCAAGATGGACCTGTATATCGAGCCATGTTTGACTCCTCCTTGTTATTTTGATGTTGCAAAATAACAACAGAAGGCAGAGTTCGTTAATATGAATGATTTTGCTTTCATGCATCTTCGCCCCGACAGCTTGAAGTTACGTGATGCACCTCTTATAAGAGGAACAAAAACAAGAACATATTATCATACCTTTGCTGTCCTATTTCACACAAATTCCATTGTACATTTTTTGTTTTAGAAAGTCAATGAGTTAATCATAAAACTCTCAATAACAAAAATGAGAATTTTTAGAAAAAAACCAAGGATATATAGTAGTATATTTTATGCAGATCATTTATAATTGAATGAAAAAAGACCTATAACCTTTTTATATCCTACAAAACAGATAAAAAAGATAGGTTAATTTCTTAGGAATGAACCAAAGCTATTAATGAGTAAAAACGAAAAAGTGGATGGTGGTGAGATGTTTGAACGTTGCAATTCAAGTTAATGAGCAAGCAACAAGTGAGGAATATCAATTTTTTATGAAAATCCTTAATCAAGTTCATACGCATTCCCAATCATTAACAGAGTCCATTGCTTTTCTTTTAATTAATCAAGCAGATACTAAATTAGCCTATTTTAATGGGTTAGTTTCAGATGAGGAAGAATATATTCATAGAAAATGTCGACAATTAATCCAGCAAAAGCAATTTTATGCGAAGGATGAAAACTATGAATATTATGGTGAAGAAGCACTTTTAGCAAAGGAAGGAAGTTATTTCTTTGTTGTTTCTCCGTATGCGGAAAGCTCATTAAAGAACAAACAAGAGATGATGACTATGTTAAAAGTGAAGACAAATTTACATGATAAAAGTGATGAATTTTTAAAATTATGCACGACTAACATCCTTAAGAAAACGAATTTCCAAATAAATTGGACGACATTATCACAAGCTTTAGCAGAACTTGTAAATGATACATACAAGGAAGAACTTTGTGTAACCGTTCTAGAAAATGTTAATGATGAATTAATGATTGTTGTTAGCTCAAATGAGGTTCTCCAAAATGTAGTGAACTGGAATAAAGAACTTATTTTAAATCAAAGGAAAGATGTATTTAATCTGAGTAATGTTCATGGTGGAACCTATCAACATTTTACGGTTATACCAATTGAGAAGGAAGAGACTTTAATTGGGTATATCTTATTTGGCTATTCTGATTCATCCGAACAATCTTTTTTGCAGGATTCATTAAGTCTATATTTGGATGATTTAAAAGCTTTGTTTATTCAAGGGTATGAGTTAGAAAAGGCTCAATATCAGTCTCGGAATCAAGATTTATTATTACAGGTTACGAAAAAATTACATTCGTCGATGAATATTGGTGATGTTTTAAGTGAAATCATTGACGTCATTCAAGAGGTTTTTGATGGATTTAAGGTAAAGGTAATGCTTTCTCATGAGTGGAATGGTGATGAAAGTATGAAAATTTATTTGCTAGATTATCGCGATAATGGCGATAATCCAACAGTTGAGAAAGTCTATTTAACCGGAGAAATTGAAATTAGTGAAGAAGAACAAATTAGGACGTTATATGCTCCGTTACATGGTAGGCAAGGGGTATATGGGGTGCTAGAAATTGCCGCCCCACAAAATCGGCTTTTTACAAAAAATGAGCTCTCCTTTATTGAACTTTTAGCAGATATTGGTGGCAATGCTTTAGAAAATGCGGAACTATATCAACAGTCACAAAAGCTCATACATGACTTACAGTTAATTAACCAAACCTCAAAAGAAATTAATTCAAATTTGAAGCTCGTAGATACGGTTGAATTTATTCGTAAGCAAATCCTTGAATCTTTTTATGCGGAAGAAGTCGGGATACTTCTTTTAAATCAGGAGGAGAAATTCACGTTAATCAAAGGGAGCACGGAATATTTTCAACAAAATGGTATTCAGACTGAAATTGAAAATTTGTTGGAGCGAGTTAAATTCGAGATGGATTCCATCTATATCGGGAAAGCAGAAAATGAGCAAGCCCTTCAGCATTTTCCATATCAATCCGTTTTGGCGATCCCGATGATGAGAAAGAAGAAATTAGAAGGAATCTTTCTTGTTATGCACCATCAGCCTTTCCATTTTAATTTTGATGACTTTAAACTCTTGCAGGCGATCATTCAACACTGTACGTTAGCCTTTTCAAACTCCATTATCCATGAAGAACTAGAGAGGCTCGTTATTACCGATCATTTAACAGAGCTATATTCACGCAGTTATTTGGATGGTCAAGTACAGAAGTCTTTTCAAACGGGTCGAAGAGGATGCTTTTTGTTGCTTGATATAGATAATTTTAAAAAAATTAATGATACATTTGGTCATCAAGTCGGTGATGAAATATTAGTTCAAGTAGGAAAAGTATTAAAAGAAAATACGAGAGACCGCGACATAGTGGCTAGATGGGGCGGTGAAGAATTGGCTGTTTATTTGCCAAAAGTGACGAAGGAAACAGGTTATTTTATTGCTCAAAGAATCGTTAAAGCGATCGCGGATGCAACAAGACCAAAAGTAACCGCTTCCTGTGGCCTTTCATATTGGGAGATCGAAACAACGGGATTGATAACGTTAAAGGAACTAGTGGATAAGGCAGATAAGGCGTTATATATGGCTAAAAACTCAGGGAAAAATCAAGTAGTTATTTAGAATGAGTGTTTTCACAGAAGGGTGAGCGATTCGGAGGCGATGAGAAGCAGAATGGTTTCTTATCGTTTTTTGTTTGACTATCGCTTTAAATTTTATTAATAAAAAAACTCAGTAGGTTTACTAAATGAACCTGCTGAGTTTTTTTGTATTTGTCGATTAATCCTCTGCTATTTCTAAGTGTTTTTCAAGGGTATGAACAAATTTTTCTAATGAGTTTTGATCGGTTTGATCAAAACGATTAACGATTGGGCTATCAATATCAAGGACGCCGATAATTTCGCCAGCTTTTTTTAATGGAATGACAATTTCTGAGCGGGAAGCAGCGTCACAAGCGATATGGCCAGGAAATTGATGCACATCGGCGACAAGCATCGTTTTATTTTCTTTGACAGCACTTCCACAAACACCACGTCCGATTGGAATTTGTACACAAGCAGGTAAACCTTGGAAGGGCCCAAGAATTAATTTATCTTCTTTTAAAAGATAAAAGCCTACCCAGTTCACATTATCTAAAAATTGATTCAATAAAGCACTTGCATTCGCTAAATGGGAGATAAAATCAGTTTCTCCTGTTAGTAATGCGTCAAGTTGTTTATTTAAAAGAGAATATTGTTCTTCTTTAGAGCCATTGTAATTGGTGTGTTGAAACATCATCATTCCCCATTCCTACAATAAAATATATTTATAGTTTACATGATTCGCCAAAAGACTTCAAAATAAAAAAAGAAAAGGCGATCTGCGTATGTTGCTGTCAGAAAGTTTTCGGTATATGTCGAGGAAAAAGACAAGGAGTAGGAGCTTAGGGGTAGAAAATGTAGAATAGGAGGAATTTTTTATAAATCAATCTAGCTACGCCTGTTAGAAGCTCGAGAAAAATCGGTTCGTCTTTTATGAAGACAAAGAGCGTCTTCAAAAGCAGCCTCTGCCCACAGGACGTGGGTACAAGGCGTTGCGACAGGATGGCGCGAACTTAGCGTTGAACTTTGATTTTCTCGCCTCTGACCGAACAGGCTCCGCTTTATAATTCGGAGGGGAATGGTATGAGTACAGCAACGAAAGAAAAAATGTTGAATGCCGCAATTAATTTATTTTATATGCAAGGGTTTGATGGAACGTCCGTCCGTCATATCGCAGAAAAGGCAAAGGTAAATGTTGCACTCGTCTCGTATTATTTTGGTGGGAAGAAAGGTCTTTTTGAGGAACTGATGATGACCTTTTTTGAAGGGTATTTAGCGATTGTGGAATCAGAAAAAAGGAAGATTTATTCAACAAAAAGAGACCACCTATCCGGCTTATTAAAAGAATTACTCATTTACCAACAACAAAACCACCATCTTGCTAGACTTGTCCATCGTGAAATGACGTTGGACTCAACTTTAGTAAGGGAATTGATGTCAACGTATTTAAGGAAAGAAAAGCATGAAATTGAGTCAATTTTACGAAAAGGGATTCAAAATGGGGAGTTTAAAAAGCAACCATTGGACATGGTTACATTGCAAATAAGGCATCTGATTATTATGCCTTACTTATACCCTCACTATTTACAAGAAATTAATCAGCTCTCAACGACAGAGCCGTATTTTATAAAAAGATATATGGAGCAAATCAGCCTTTGGATTGATAAATGTTTAGGCAAGGAGCAAAATATTAGAACAAGTAAAGTCTATTTACCCCTTGCAACTATTAAAAATAAGGAATCTTAAATCTCAACTTTCGCAGCGTATGATTGACCCTTAACCGTTGATAGAGATTGACTTTAGGGAGATACCATACTCCAATTGACTTTACATGAACGGTTCAATCGTTGACAGTCTGAATACATCTCTTCGTAGGCTGTTGAAGAAAACTGTTCACTAAATGAAGCGCTTCGGCTGTCGCTCCCAAACAGACACTCCGCGTCCTGCAGGAACCTCATGAGCCTCCTCAGCACGCTTGCGGGGTCTCATTGGACGGTTTATTCCTGCGGGAGTCTCCGTGTCTGTTTGTCCGCTAGATAATGGAATCGAATCTAGGTTCGGTTTTCTCATTGAATAAAAAAACAGTCATGACTTCAACGTACATTAGCCAAATCAGTGTTGATGCTCTGTACGTTAGCTAGATGATCGAGCTGGTTTCAATTTAAATCATGCCTTTTCATTACTGCAGACTTAGGAAAAAAATAGGTGGCAACTCCCTATTTCGTTCCATAACCAACAAAGGGAAGAAGTAGGTCCTTCTGCGTTAGAAATAGCTGAGTTGGAAAGATCCATATCATCAAGCATCTCCCCTACACTTAGCGGACAAAACCATACGGAGACTCCCGCAGGAATAAACCGTGGAGCGAGACCCCACAGGTGTACCGAGGAGACTCGCCAGGTTCTCGGCAAGGACGCGGAGTATGGTTTTGGTAGCGACCGCCGGAGGGCATATTTTTTTACTGCACAGTTTATCCGTTTTGTGTGATAGTACGTTCTCGCTTTTCAAACGTGTCAAGGGCATTTGTTTAAGAGCTTCCCTTTCGATCTGCCAACTAGTTGAACGGATTTTCTCGATGCGAAAGTTGAGTTAAATTTAAATAGTGGAAACAAAGGTGATGGTGTTTGGTAATTGGTCTTGACCAGACATCATCCCTTTTATTTGATGGGCATCAGAGCCGTAAATAAGAGGGATTTTTAATTCCGCAGCTTGTTTGATAATGGGCAAAGGAGGATAGGTCAAACCACATAATGGTTTTAATGTACCGGCTCCATTAACATCTATCGCAAACCCCTTTTGCTTGACAAGAGGGAGAATCGTTTCCAATCTTTTTTCAAAAGGATAATGAGTTGGGAATCTTTTAATAAATTTTTGTGTAAGGGTAATATGTCCAATCCGTTTTGGCTTAAAGGGACCTAACTGGGCTACGAGCGATTTTTCAATTGTTTGATAATATAATTCATGCACAGCTTCAGTGGAACCTAACTCCCTTTTTAACTGTTCAAATGTTTCGGGGCTATAATCTATACAAGTATAGTTTTGGTTGGATTTAAGAAAGTGAACAGATAATAGGCTATCATCTAAAGATGGTCCAAATTCATTTAAAAATGAGGTCGTTTCTCGCTCAAACCCCTCGATATAATCAATTTCTAAACCGATATTAACTTTAAGTTGATTCGCATACTGCTGTTTAATGGAAGTCAGCTCTTTAATATAAAGAGGCAAATTCTCTTTTGACATCGCACTATCTTGTAAGGGAACAGGATCAACAAATCCTTCAGGTAAAGGAGCATGTTCAGTAAAACTAATACTTGTAAGGCCAAACTTTATCGCCTGTTCACAGTAAGCGTGAATCGAGTCCTTTGACCCATGTGGACAGAATGGTGTATGGACATGCCCATCAAATAAAATCATCTAAAAACCGCCTTCTTTCTGTTAAAAGAATCGTTGTCGACTATGAAAAAAAGCATACAAAACCTATATTTCATGGTATCATATTACATAGGTGAAAAGGCAGAAATTTAAGGAATTTTGTTGAAAAAGCAGGATTTTCACTCTTTTTGAAGAATGTCAGTTCATACATAAATTTTAATGGAAATGTGTTTATAAAAAATATACATATTATAATTTTTTAAAACCTTTTAAGTTAGCGGAGCAATTAGGAAGGGAGACTTCTGATGATCGTACTATATAGTTTAATTGCCATTGTAATTCTTGTATTTTTGGTTGGTATGCTTTTTCGCAAAAAGATTTATCAAGAGGTAGATAGATTAGAAGGCTGGAAAAACGAAATTTTAAATCGACCAATTCCAGAGGAGATTAGTCGTGTAAAAAGATTACATATGTCAGGAGAAACCGAGCAAAAATTCGAATTATGGCGCAATGATTGGGATGAAATTGTTGGAACGATATTGCCAGATATTGAAGAAGAGCTTTTTAATATTGAGGAATCGGCTAACAAGTATCGTTTTAAACGGGCAAAAGGGATTGTTACTCATATTGACCAGCGTTTAACTAGCATTGAAGAACAGTTAAAAGTGATGTTAGATGATGTCCAAAATTTTGTCGAGAGTGAAGAGAAAAACCGGACAGAAATCGGGGTAATCCGTTCCAAATTCCAAGAGTTAGAAAAGGACTTACTCCGAAAAAGAGGCTCTTATGGTTTAACTGTTGAAGCTCTTGACCAATCGTTACTTGAAATTGAGGAAGGACTATCTGAATTTGATAAGGCAACAAAAGATGGGAATTATTTAAAAGCTAGAACGATTCTTGGAGATGTACAGAAAAAACTTGAGATTAGTTCAGTGCAAATGGAACAAATTCCAACCCTACTCGTTCAATTGCAAGCGACTTTGCCAGTGGAGTGCAAAAATTTACGTTTAGGTATAAATGAAATGGAGCAGTCAGGGTATTATTTAAAATCCCTTAATTTTGAGAATCGAATTCAAAATATCGAAAAAGAATTGGAAGCTTATATAGTCCAGTTAAAAGAGCTAGAACTTGATGGAATTGAAGAAGGTTTAACGAAGATAAGTGAACAAATTGAACAAATGTATTTAACTTTAGAGGAAGAAGTGGACGCTAAAAAAGCGGTGCTAGAGAAAATTCCTGAACAGAAGGACCGTCTAATGGAGTTAGATACGAAGCTACAAGATTTAATGGCAGAAACGAGCCATGTTCAATTAAGCTATCGAATTACAGATGAAGAATTAAAGATACAAGAAAAGATACGAAAAAAACTCCAAGAAACGACGAAGCAATTACAAGTGATTGTTGATGTTTCAGAAAATGAAAAACAAACCTTTACTTCCATTCAAGAAATGATGGAAAAGTGGGTTGAAGCAATTGACCAAATTAAAGAAGAAATGAATAAAGCAAAAGAAAACCTAGATACATTAAGGGAAGATGAATGGAAAGCAAAGGAAACAATTACGGAACTTCGTCAAATTCTAATAGATAATAAACGAATGATTCGTAAAAGTAACATTCCTGGCTTGCCGTTAATCGTCTTGGAGAAATTGAAGCAAGGTGAAGAGATTTTAACAAAAACGACGAAGCAATTAGAGCAAGTGCCATTAGAAATGGGCAGAGTAAATGCTCTAATTAAGGATGCAGTTGAAATTATTCATGACAATGAAAAAGTGATAACTGAAACGATTGAGCAAGCTGATTTAGCAGAGAAGTTAATTCAATACGGAAATCGCTACCGTAGTCAGTCTGAAAATGTCTATCAGGCATTGACAGAAGCCGAACAACTTTTCAGAAGTTATCATTATGAAGAAGCTATTGAGCTAACCATTCAAACGATCCGCCCATTTGACCAAAAGGTTGAAGAACGATTTATTAAGGAAGAAGTTCATGCAAGTTAAGGAAGCACACTAAAAAAGTCATGAGAAGCGTATAAAACCTTCTCATGACTTTTTGTTTTTCTTTATTCTGAATGATTTTGTAGCTTAGCAATGGTGACTCCTACTAATAATCCGATAATAGCTGGAAGGAACCAACCAATTCCATTATTGTATAAAGGAATATAATTAAGAAATGGCATCCAACGATTCATCGGTAACCCCGCTGCTACTAATCCATCTATTAAACTAAAGATAGACGTTGCGATAATCGTACAAATGTATATCGGCTGTTTTACCTTTACATAAGAGTGGACAATCGCTAAGACAATTAAAACGATTGTAATCGGGTAAAGGAAAATAAGAACAGGCAAAGAGATTGAAATAAGTTGACTCAATCCTAGGTTTGCCATTAAAAAACTAGCGAATGTTAGGATAAATAGAAAAATGGAATAGCTAATTTTCGGAAATTTTTTCGCTAAGAATTCACTACATGCAGAAACAAGCCCAATCGCGGTTGTTAAACAAGCCACAATAATGACCGCCGCTAGTAAAATCGTTCCAAAATGTTGATACATTTCAAAAGACATTTCCGATAGTATACGTCCTCCATTATCAAGTCGCCCTACAACGGAAACGCTTATCGTACCTAATAAGGCTAAACTGATGTATACAAAGGAAAGACCTGCCCCTGCAATCAGTCCTGATTGGATCGTGTATTTGGCAACGAGCTTATTATCTTTAATACCTAAGTCAGCAAGACGATCCATAACGACAATACCAAAAATGAGAGCTGCAATCGTATCCATCGTTAAGTACCCTTCAATAAATCCCGAAAAAACCGCCCCATTTTTATATTTTTCAATCGGTGAATGGAATTGACTAAAATCAAACAAAACAAAGGAGGAGAACGTTAAAACCCCAATTAAAATTAATAATAATGGCATTAACAATTTCCCGATCCGATCAATTAGTTTTGAAGGGTTTAAAGATAAAAAATAAGTGATAACAAAAAAGATAAACGTTGCAATCAATAAAGGTATGTTTCCTTGCATCTCGTCTGGCAAAAACGGAGCAACTCCAATTTCATAAGTAACTGTACTTGTTCTAGGAATTCCAAAAAACGGACCTAGTGCCAAATAAATTGCAAACGAATAAGCGATCGCAAACTTGGAGTGGACCCGATTGGCTATTTCAAACATATTTCCATTCGTTTGAGAAATGGCGACAATAGCCAATAAAGGTAACCCGACACCGGTTAATAAAAAACCGAATACCGCAGGCAGGACCGATGCACCTGCTTCTTGACCTAATTGAGGTGGGAAAATTAAGTTTCCGGCACCTAAAAATAAGGCAAGCATTAAAAAACCTAGTGCGAATAGGTTTTTATTTGAAAGATTTTGTTTCATTTACAAGGCCTCCATATAGCTGTTAAATCATAGAAGTTCGCTCATAATATTTGTAAAATAGTTTTTCTTGACCTGTTGATTTTCTGAATAGGAAAAGAAATTTAGCATGTATTTAAAAATATTTCCATTCTCTTTTAGAGATATTAAATAACAGGAATAATCAAAAAAATTAAAAAAGTCAAAACCTAAAATACCAATATTCGAAATGAACAACGTCAAATATCTTAACATACTTTAAAGGGCGATTGGAACTAGGAATGATAAGTCGCAATATTCATTCAATATTTCTCAGGTAATAAAAAAGCGGTTCTTATATTGTTATTTCAACATTTTATGCTAACATATAGTGATGCAATCTTTTAATTGTCATATGGGGAGTGGATTCAATAACGATGATTTACTTCGATAATAGTGCAACGACAAGACCTTTAGATGAGGTCATTCAAACATATATAAAAGTATCTAAAGACTTTTTTGGAAATCCTTCTTCTTTGCATACATTAGGGATGGAAGCTCAAGTTTTATTAGATAAAGCTCGAAAAATACTTGCTGAACAATTGCAAGTTAAGACAAAAGAAATTGTTTTCACATCAGGTGGGACAGAGGGAAATAACTTAGCGATAAAAGGAACGGCGTTCGCGAGAAAAAATAGAGGTGGTCATTTTATTACCTCAATGGTTGAACATGCGGCAAGTTATGAAACGTTTCTAGAGTTGGAAAGACAAGGTTATGAAGTGACCTATTTAGGTGTCGATAATAACGGGCAAATCTCATTAGATGATTTAGAAAAGGCGATTCGTCCTGATACGATTTTAATATCTTTGATTCATGTTAACAATGAAACGGGTGCCATACAACCAATTGAAGCTGTTTCTAACTTATTGGAGCATTACCCACATGTACGTTTTCATGTCGATCATGTCCAGGGCGCACATAAAGTTCCATTAAATCTTGCCAATTTAAGAATCGATTTTTGTACGATGTCTGCTCATAAATTCCATGGTTTAAAAGGGACAGGGTTACTGTATGTAAAAGAAGGAAATCGATTAGGACCACTGTTACACGGTGGTGAACAAGAGTTGAAATTAAGAGCTGGAACCGAGAACGTTGCCGGGGTTGTGGCGATGGCTAAAGCCTATCGTCTTGAAAAAGAAAAGAGTGCAGTCGGAAACCAAAAGCTGACAAAATTAAAGGAAAAGCTTATTAACGGTTTAGAAATGATTGATAAAGTAAGGATAAATACAGATGCTGAATCTTCAGCTCCACATATTATTAATTTTTCGGTTGGGTATATCAAGCCAGAGGTCCTTATTCAATCTCTATCCAAAGAAAAAATTTATGTCTCAACGAAATCAGCTTGTTCTTCAAAATTATCGGAGCCGAGTCGAATTTTGGTGGCACAAGGGTTAAATGAAAAGGAAGCGAGTAGTGGAATTCGTATTAGTTTTTCTTATGAAAATAGAGAAGAAGAAGTCGATATCGTTTTATCTCACTTACACAAAATCATCCCTGATCTGTTAAAAGTACATGGTTAAATGTTGTGGTTGATTGGGAGATTAAAAATTATAGTTAGATGCAAGGAATAATGAAGAACGATTAAAAGTGGAGGATTTTAAATGGAATATAATCATATATTAGTTCGTTACGGTGAGCTTGCTTTAAAAGGGAAAAACCGGACGTACTTTGAAAAGCAATTGCAGCAAAATATGAAATATGCGTTAAAGCCATTTCCGGAGACGAAAGTGAAAAGAACATTTGGTCGTATCATCGTTGAATTAAATGGACATGATTATGAGCCTGTGGTGGCTAAACTACAAAATGTTTTTGGAATTCATTCGATGAGTTTAGCTGTTAAGGTTGAAAATGAATTAGATAAAATAAAAAATGCGGCTCTACATTTATTTAATGAAAGTGCTAAAGAAAAGACAATTCATACATTTAAAATTTCAGCAAGAAGAGCCTACAAACCATTTCCGATTGGTTCACAGGAATTAAATAATCATCTTGGTGGACATATTTTATCCAATACAGATGATATAAAAGTAGATGTTCATCACCCTGATTTAGATATTCGTGTTGAAGTGCGCGAAACAGCTACCTATATTACATCAGGTGTTTATGAAGGAGCAGGGGGGTTACCTGTTGGAACGGGCGGTAAGGTTCTTTTAATGTTATCAGGTGGAATCGATAGCCCAGTTGCAGGGTATCTCATTTTAAAGCGTGGGGCAAAGCTAGAGGCCATTCACTTTCATAGCCCACCATATACAAATGAACGGGCGAAACAAAAGGTCATGGATTTAGCGAAAACGTTAACGAAGTATGGTGCAAGTATTAAACTTCATTTAGTTCCTTTTACTGATGTTCAAAAGTACTTATATAAAGAAGCTCCAAGTCATTTTCAAATGACGTTAATGCGTCGGGTCATGCTTCGTATTAGTGAAAAAATAGCGAATGAAAGAGGAATTTTAGCATTAGCAACGGGTGAAAGTTTAGGACAAGTGGCTAGTCAAACGTTACACAGTATGAATACGATTAATGAAGTGACGAACTTACCGATTATTCGTCCGCTTGTCACAATGGATAAATTAGAGGTTATTGATATTGCTCATAAAATTGATACGTACGAAACTTCGATATTACCTTACGAAGATTGTTGTACGATTTTCTTACCGTCTGATTCGAAAACAAGACCAAGAAGAGATCAAGCTCATAAATATGAAAGCTATTTAGATATTGAGCATTATGTGAATGATGCGGTTGAGCGAACAGAAACAATCAACATTTCTGCAAAAGAAGAAGTTCAAAATCAAATAGATGAGTTGTTTTAAAGAATTATTTTTCTCATAAAAATTACCATATTTATTTTTGTATGTTTCTTACCTCCAACGCACATTCTATAGTTACAGAAGGAGGTGAGAGACATGGCAAACAGCAACTCTAACCAACTTGTCGTACCAGGTGTACAACAAGCACTTGACCAAATGAAATACGAAATCGCTTCAGAATTTGGGGTTCAATTAGGACCTGACTCTACATCGCGTGCGAATGGTTCTGTAGGCGGCGAGATTACAAAACGTCTAGTTCAAATGGCAGAGCAACAATTTGGCGGATATCAAAAATAATTAAATGAAACTGGCTTAAAGAGAGTAGGAAACTACTCTCTTTATTTAATTTGTGTAAAAAGTTAAAATGAGAAGAAATAATGAACTTTAAACACATTGGAGATGAGATCAAGTGGGGACTTTATGGATAAATGCAACCTTTTATACAATGGAAAGTGAAGGAGAATCTATTGAAGCCATTTTTGTAAAAGATGGTCTGATAAAAGCAGTTGGTTTGAAAGAGCAGTTATTACATAGATATAAACAAGAAATAACAGAAACAATTGATTTAGAAGGTGCTTTTGTTTATCCGGGATTCGTTGATAGTCATTTACATATGATTGGTCACGGAGAAAAGTTGTTACGGCTAGATTTATCAGAGGTATATTCCTCGAATGAAATGTATGAATTATTAAAAAAACAAGCAAACCGTGATGATAAGTGGATTATTGGTGATGGATGGAATGAAAATAATTTTGTTGAACGCAAAATCTTCCACTGTTCAGAGCTTGATTTAATTTCGAATGAAAAGCCAATGATTTTATCGAGGGTTTGTCGCCATGCGGCCTTAGTGAACAGTAAGGCATTAGAATTAGCTGGGATAACAAAAGACACGCCAAATCCAGATGGTGGTGTGATCGTCAAGGATATTCAAGGCCAACCTACTGGACTATTGTTGGATGAAGCAGTTGAATTGGTGAAGCGGGTGATGCCAAATGTGCAAATGCTTTATATCGAAAAAGCGTTAAGACTTGCAGTTGATGATATGTTAGCTCACGGTTTGGTTGGAGGACACACTGAGGATTTAGCTTATTACGGAGATCCACTTGGGACGCTATCTGTTTTTGAACAAGTTATTGAACAGGGAGAGCAAAAATTTAGAGCACACTTACTTGTGAATCATAAAGCCGTTGAACAAGTAGGAGCAATAAATTTAAGAAGAGAAGGACGTTATGTGGAAACTGGTGCTTTAAAAATTTTTGCTGATGGAGCTCTTGGTGGCCGAACAGCGTTATTATCTCACCCTTATACAGACGACCCTAGCACATCAGGTGTCGCAATTCATACACAGGAACAATTAAATGACTTAGTGAAACTTGCAAGAGAAAATAATATGAACGTAGCTATACATGTCATTGGTGATGGAGCCTTAGAAATGACCTTGAATGCAATCGAGGCATTCCCAGCGACAAGTGGACGTGATCGATTAATACATGTTCAGGTCGCACGTAAAGACTTACGTGAACGAATGAAAAAACTACCTGTAATCCTAGATGTTCAACCTCGTTTTGTTGCCTCTGACTTCCCGTGGGTACAAGAGCGCTTGGGGATGGAACGATTAAAGGAATCATTTGCTTGGAAAACATTATTGAATGACGGTCTCGCATGTGCGGGTGGCTCAGATGCCCCGATTGAACCTGTTGACCCATTATTAGGAATTCATGCCGCCATAACGCGTAGAAAACCAGAAGAAGGACATCAAGGCTATAACCCAAATGAACGTTTGACCCCATTTGAAGCGGTCCAACTCTTTACAACCGGAAGTGCGTACGCCATTAATCGAGAAAATTTTTTTGGAAAGCTGAGAGAAGGATATGTAGCAGATATGACTGTGTTATCAAAGGACCTTTTTCAAATTGAACCAGATGAAATTTTGAAAGCAGAAGTATTAAAAACGATTGTAGATGGACAGATAATGTATTCGAAAGAGTAGATGTCTACTCTTTCGCCAAAAGACCTTGCTTATGTATAGCTACAAGGTCTTTTTCCTCATAAAAATTTTCGTTGGACCCGATCCCAGAAGGAGTTGTTATCGAGTTTTAATACTTTAATATAGCGGTTTGCGAGTTGTAAATGGACTTGTTTTACTTGAGGAAATGCCAATGCTTCATTATCGATGCCGATAACGGGATGTTCATTTCCAGTTTGTACAATTTTTAAAGTGAGACTACGATCAGAACCTAAAATAAAAGAAGTACCTAATGTTCGATATTCACTATTATTTAAAGAAGAAATTTCACTTATTTGCATGGATGGTAACTTTGGATCAATTACCGCCCCACCTACTGATTTATTGTAAGCTGTACTTCCAGTAGGGGTTGAAACGATCATGCCATCACCACGAAACGTCTCAAAATATTGATCGTCAATAATAACATCCATTACAAATGTTTTAATAACACTTGAACGAATCGTACATTCATTTAAACAGTAAAAAGGATCTTTTTGGTCAATATTCACTTTTAAAACAGGGTATCGCCTTACTTTTAATTGTTCTTCCTTCATTGCCATCATTAACGGTTCAAGTTGGTCTAGGGTAAAGTCAGTATAAAAACCTAAATCATCTGTATTTACACCAATATAAATACAATCGTTACGAAAACCGGTTTTTCTGACAGCTTGTAAAAAGGTATTATCTCCACCGACACTTAAAATAAAGTTTGCTTCAAAGGGAGTGGAGGTCGGAATAAAGCCATGCTCATTTAAACGCTTCTTAAGTGGTTCGGATAATTGGAGCATTGTTTCCGTTTTCTTAGAAAATAGGTAATACTTATTTTGGTCAGACATATTTGATCATCCCTTCAGTAATGAATTCAAAATTAGTGATTATGATCTTTTTAATATCTTGGTTACTTATGTTATCATAACCATTGATTAGGAAAAAGAACCCAGTTACATTTGGCAAAAAAAGTTCAAAAATTAAAAAGAGAAAAGAGGCATTTTATGAATGGGAAAAGGTGGATGGCTTTAGGAGCTGTCGTCGTTTTAGTAGGAGTCGCTATTTTTATGAATTTTCTATCGTTTGCACAAAGTGCGTTACAAGAATTTCAAGGTGCTAGTTCTGTAACGGGTGGCCATGAGGAAATAGTAGAAGTCGGTACGGCATCAGGAAAAATTGTTGTGATTGAATTAGATGGAGTCATTCAAGATACAGGTGGAAATCCTAGTTTTTTTGCTGTGGATGGCTATAATCACGAAAAGTTTTTGGAGCAAATGGATACGGCGGCTAAGGATTCTGCTGTTAAGGGAATCATTCTTGATGTAAATACTCCAGGTGGAGGAGTGGTAGAAAGTGCGGAAATATATGAACGAATTTTAAAAATTCAAGATGAGTATGAAAAGCCAGTTTACATATCGATGGGGAATATGGCCGCTTCAGGTGGTTATTATATTGCTGCCCCTGCTAACAAAATTTACGCTAATAACCAAACAATTACGGGATCGATCGGGGTTATTATGGAATCGATTAATATTGCGGGTTTAGCTGAGCAATTTGGAATTGAAGTTAATACGATTAAAAGTGGCGAGTTTAAAGATATCATGTCCTCTACTCGTGAAATGACAGATGAAGAACGTGAGATTTTACAATCCATTATTGATGAATCGTTTGATGAATTTGTTCGTATCATCGCAGAAGGTAGGGACATGAGTGAACAGGAAGTGCGCGAAATCGCGGATGGGCGTATTTATACAGGAAAACAAGCATTTGAACTCGGTTTAGTTGATGAATTAGGAAATTTAGAAACGGTGATAGCCGGGTTGAAAGAAGAGCTCGGTCAAGATTATACGGTAGTAAAATATAGTCACACAACACAGCTTTCTGATTTGTTGAGAATTGCTGCTCCTAAAGTGAGTTTAAATCCAGAACATGAAGCGGCTGCTATGTTACAGTTTTTACAAGAACAACGCACTCCAACTTTGAAGTACTTATATGCTGAATAAGGGGTGAAAGTGATGAACAGTGAACAAGTAGTGGGAATGAAAAAAAGAGGTCGAGCCATTCATGTTAACCAAAAGGCGAAATTAGCTTATTATGATAGAAAAGAGGCCGTTCTAGGGAAAGTGGGAGGAACGAATTCTTTAGTAGTAGAAGACCAAAATATAGGGCTACATGACCAACGAGAAGAGAAACAAACAACCGCCACTGTGCGTTATGCCGGATTTTGGATGCGACTTTGGGCCTTTTTGCTTGATATGGTTGTGTTATTCTCGATAAATAGTATTATTATTCGACCAATATTAAGAATAAATGAGATTGGAATATCAACTGTATTCACTTTTACACTTGAGACTCTTGCGGTTGCAGTGAGCTTTTTTCTTTACTTTGCTTTTCTAACCAAATATGTGGGACAAACATTAGGAAAAATGGTATTTGGATTAAGAGTGGTCAGTGGAAATGAGGAAAGGTTAACGTGGACACAAGTTATCTTTAGAGAAGGAATAGGAAGATTGATACATCAAATTTTCTTTTGGACAAAACTCATTTATTTAGTCGTTGCCTTTTCTCCAAACAAACAAGGAATTCATGATATGGTCGCTGATACATACGTCATTCATGAAAAGGAATAATGATTTCAACCTAGCCAAAAAATTGGTTAGGTTTATTTTTGTTAAAAGAGGAAAACATAGGATCAATTACAAGTGGTAATGGATAAAGGGAGATTATGATGATTTGGTGGATTATAGCTGGAGTTTTATTTTTGTTTTGTGTGCTCATTTTTTTGGCAAAAATAACGATAGATTGTCATTATCAACATCAAATAGATGATGATTTATTAACAATTCAAGTAAAGTTATGGGCGATTCATATTTATACTTTTTCTTCTCCTGTTATAAAAATTGATCCGAAAACATTGAGTGTTACACTGGAAGAGAAGAATGAAACCCCACTAGGGATAACGGATAAAAAGCAAAGATTTACGATTGGGTGGCTTAAAAAAGAGATTAAAAAATCGCAAAGGTTTTTACAACAGGTAACTGGATTTTATAAAATCGTTCAACGTTTTATGAAGAAGGTAAAAATAAAAAAATTAGAGTGGCACTCTCAAGTCGGGGTTGATGATGCTGTTTTGACTGCTCAACTTGCTGGGACATTATGGACGTTAAAAGGTGTAGTCATTGGTTTTGTTTCAAACTTCTTTACGCTTGTTCATTATCCACGAATTCAGGTTGATCCTATTTATCAAGGAATGATGACAAAAACGAATTTTTCATGCATGTTCTCATTTCGAATCGGACAAGCTATCATTGCAGGACTTTTGATCGTCAAACATTGGCACAAAACAAAAAAGGCTGACCAACAAGGAAACGCAATGGATCAGTCAATGTAAGTAAATAAAAGGAGGGAAAAGTCATGTCAGATCATCCAATTCAAGGATTAATGAAAACCGCAATGGAAAACTTAAAAGAAATGGTTGATGTCAATACAATCATCGGAGATCCGGTTGAAACACCAGATGGTAGTGTCATTTTACCTGTATCAAAAGTGGGCTTTGGTTTTGCAGCAGGAGGTAGTGAATTTTCCGTAGATAGCCATCATTCAAATGACGAGCACTCACATCCTTTTGGAGGAGGTAGTGGAGGCGGAGTTTCTATTACGCCTATGGCCTTTTTAATTGTGAATAGTTCAGGTGTTAAAATGGTTCATTTAGACAATAGTACTCATCTTTATGAGCGCTTATTAGATTTTGCTCCACAAGTGGTCGAGAAGATCCAACAAATGATTTATCATGACAAAAAGGATGAACATCACGACCACCATAATCACTACGACAATAATTATCGTCAGCAGCCTCCTTTGTAGTTGGAAGCTAGGGATAGCTAGTGGAACTTTCATCAAGCGTAGAATCGAAATTAAATAGGACAGAAACGAGGGCCTTTATTTCAGAATGATGAGATAAAGGTTCTTTTCTTTAATTACTCAACTTTCGCAGCGTATGATTGACCCTTAACCGTTGATAGAGATTGATTTTAGGGCGATACAATACTCAAATTGATTTTACATGGACGGTTCAATCGTTGACAGTCGAACACATCTCTTAGTAGGCTGTTGAAGGAAACTGTTCACTAAAATGAAGCGCTTAGGCTGTCGCTTAGGCCCTCCGGCGGTCGCTCCCAAACAGACACTCCGCGTCCTTGCCGAGAACCTCATGAGCCTCCTCAGCGTTTCACGCTTGCGGGGTCTCATTGGACGGTTTATTCCTGCGGGAGTCTCCGTGTCTGTTTGTCCGCTAGATCATGGAATCGAATCTAGGTTCGGTTTTCTTATTGAATAAAAAAACAGTCATTACTTCAAAGGACATTAGCTTAAGAATGATTTTTCTCCTTCCATGACTCATTCCGTTACAGTTGTAAACAGATCCGTGTGGATGCTCTGTACGTTAGCTAGATGATCGAGCTTGTTTCGATTGGAATCCTGTCTTTTCATGACGGCAGACTTAGGAAAAAATAGGTGGGCAACTACCTATTTAGTTCCATAACCAACAAAGGGAAGAAGAAGGTCCTTCTGCGTTAGAAATAGCTGATTTGGAAAGAGCATATCATCAAGCATCTCCACTACATTTAGCGGACAAAACCATACGGAGACTCCCGCAGGAATAAACCGTGGAGCGAGACCCCGCAAGGCTTGCCGAGGAGGCTCGCCAGGTTCCTGCAGGACGCGGAGTATGGTTTTGGGAGCGACCGCCGGAGAGCCTATTATTTTTTTACTGCACAGTTTATCCGTTTGGTGTGATAGTGCGTTCTCGCTTTTCAAACGTGTCAAGGGCATTTGTTTAAGAGCTTCCCTTTCGCTCTGCCAACTAGTTGAACGGATTTTCTCGATGCGAAAGTTGAGTTAATTATATAAAGACAGTCCGTTCATTGTTTGATTCATCTTAAAGAAAATAAGCTAAATTTCTTTTTTTTGTTTTCTCTTTTAGGTAAGATGGTTAGAATGAGGAGATAAAACAATAAAGGGCATATTGAAACGACAGCAGTTAAATAGATGTCATCATTATAGAGAGAAGAAAAACGGAGGAGTTTTTATGCTAGAGCAAGAAAAAAGTTTAGAGAGTTTATTTCAATATTTTGATCGGAGTGCAGAGCTAGTAAGTGAAGAAAAGGAGCTATTGTATTTAGATTCGTTGGCACTTATTGCCGACCAATTATTTAAAGGCGAAATGATTGAAACAAAAAATGATATTGAAAAGAAAAAACTTCAAACGATATTTGAACAAATCGATTTGGACAAGCTTGATAAAGAGGTTGTCCGGAAAACATTTCAATTAACTGTATTAAAAGGGATGAAGGGAGCTGTTCAACCGCATCATTCCTTAACACCTGATGCGGTTAGTTTGTTTATGAGTTACTTAATAAATAAAGTGTCAGTTGATTTAAAGAAAGACTTTTTGATAACAGATTTGGCTTTAGGAACAGGGAATCTATTATCGGCTGTTTTAAATCAATCGCCAAAACCAGCTAAAGCAATCGGTTTTGAAGCTGATGAAACTTTATTGAACTTAGCTTTTGTTAGCGCAAATTTACAACAGAATGAAGTAGAACTTTTTCACCAAGATAGCATTCAACCTTTACCTAATTTAAAAACGGATGTTGTAGTTACTGATTTGCCGGTTGGGTATTACCCGAATGATGAAGTCGCCAATGAGTACGAGCTAAAGGCACCAGAAGGCCATTCATTCATACACCACCTTATGATAGAACAAGCGATTAAGCAAACGAGAGATGGTGGTTACTTATTCTTTTTAGTACCAAACTTTTTATTTAATAGTGAGCAATCTGAAAAGTTGCATAAATTTTTGAAAGAAAAAAGCATTATTTTAGGTTTGTTACAGTTGCCAAAGTCAATGTTCAAATCTGAACAACAGGCAAAGAGTATATTAATGTTGCAGAAAAAAGGAGAAGGGGTTACTCAAGTTCAGCAAGCCTTATTAGCAGAGCTGCCTTCATTTTCTAAAGCTGAAGCGTTAGCTGATATGATTAAACAAATTGATCGTTGGTTCAAACAGCAATTAGGAAAATAATAATGTAGTTATGTTAATTTAGGAATATTAGGTAATTTAAAATTGCGTTTGTTGAGATTAAGAGTAAGCCCGGAATATAAAATAAACTCTGTCAACGAGAAAGAGGAGAACCGATCGCTCCCGGGATGGGGGCGCGCTTTCCGCAGGCGGGCGTGGAACTAACCGGCTAGGCCGGTGGATTTCCACCTGCCCTTTCCTCCTGCAGGAGTTGGCCCCCATCCTGTCCGCTTGAGCATTTTTTCTGGCGTGAGACCCATTTTCCACTTCTCATCGTAAGCGATCATAAATAACCATTCATCATGATATTTTTCAGATGGATGGTTATTTTTGTTTGAATTTTACGGGATCAAGGCATCTAGACATTCAATTATTTCTGCTTTTGATAGATATCGGGGTTTGGTGTGTCCGTCAGAACTTTACGAGGTATTGACTTAAATCAATGCCCTTGGCTCTGACTCTTTTGGCTCTTGAAGAGGTAACCTTCTAGAAGAGAGCGAATTTCTAGTGGAGAGAGATTCCGCTTTGTTTTTCATCTTTCGTCCATGGGACCCGGCCTTGATCAAGATATAAACTTTTATAGCGTTCTTTTCTTCTCCCATCTAGAAAGGACCAAAACGGAGCGAGCGGGTGCAGCTGGCGGAGTAATCCAAATTATCCAAACGGATTCTAATTAACAGTCCTTTTTTATTTGTCCCCCATTCCCTTTAGGACCTTTTTGGTATGATGCCCGGTTATAAGGATTCACCTGATGTGCTGTTATTTTACAAGAAGTAGGGAATGATGGAATTGTATAACGTTTACAGAAAGCGTTATCAAGTCAGAAAATAAAGAATTTAAGAGATATACAGAGAGAAAGGGACAATCCCCTTGAAAAACAGGGTACAGAATGCTTAAATGTATAAGGGAAAGATTTTTTTAGGTTAAAAGTTGAGAAGAACAATTGACTTCTCACTTACACGTATAAAAGCTAAAGGAGCTGTTTATAAAATGGCAAAAATTATCGCGATTAACGCTGGAAGTTCTTCGTTAAAGTTTCAGCTACTAAATATGCCCGAAGAAACGGTTTTAACTAAAGGAATTGTGGAAAGAATCGGAATGAATGATTCTATATTCGCAATTGAAGTAAATGGTGAAAAAGTAAAAGAAATAAGTGACATTGTCGACCATGAAGTAGCTGTTAAGATTTTATTAGAAAAATTAACAGGTCAAGGAATTATTGATTCATTAGACGAAATTGAAGGAATCGGACACCGTGTCGTTCACGGTGGCGAGAAGTTTAATGATTCTGTTTTAATTACAGACGAAGTTCTACAAGGAATTGAAGCTGTTTCGGAATTAGCACCTTTACACAATCCAGCGAACATTATCGGAATTAAAGCTTTCCATAGTGTGTTACCAAATGTTCCAGCTGTAGCTGTATTTGATACAGCGTTCCACCAAACAATGCCTGAAAGTTCTTATTTGTATAGCTTACCTTATGAGTATTATGAAAAATACGGCATTCGTAAATATGGTTTCCACGGAACGTCTCATAAGTATGTGACAGAAAGAGCTTCTGAGTTATTAGATCGACCAGTTGAACAGCTTCGTTTAATCTCTTGTCACCTTGGAAACGGAGCAAGTATTGCAGCTATTGACGGTGGTAAATCGATTGATACTTCAATGGGTTTCACACCACTTGCTGGTGTAACAATGGGAACTCGTTCTGGTGACGTTGACCCGGCCTTAATTCCTTATATCATGGAAAAAACGGGTAAAGATGCATACGAAGTCATCAACGTATTAAACAAAGAAAGTGGGATGCTTGGAGTAACTGGTTTCTCAAGTGACCTACGTGATATTGAAAGTGAAGCGGAAGCAGGAAATGAACGCGCTGAACTTGCTTTAGAAGTATTCACTTCAAGAATTCATAAATACATTGGTTCGTATGCGGCAAGTATGAAAGGCGTAGATGCGATTATTTTCACAGCTGGAATCGGTGAAAACAGTGACGTCATTCGCGAACGTGTATTAGAAGGCTTAGAGTATATGGGCGTTTATTGGGATCCATCTTTAAATAAGGTACGTGGAAAAGAAGCGTTCTTAAACTATCCTCATTCCCCAGTAAAAGTAATCATTATTCCAACAAATGAAGAAGTAATGATTGCACGTGATACGGTTCGTTTAAGTCAATAATAGGAAGAAAAGCATGGCCCGAGTGGGTTATGCTTTTTTCTCTTTTTAAGTGTGAGTTAATGCAATTAAGCGGACAATTCGATATGATGAGTATACATACCTTTGCATATAATAGATTAAGTAAAGGTAAAGGGGAGTCGGTTGTATGAGTTCATTGCTGCAAAAAAACGAAGGAGAAAAAGTGGTTGGATTTTTTTTCGTTCGGGAAAAGGAAATTAAACAAGCGGTTAATGGAAGTGAATATGGTTCATTTATGTTGGAGAGGCATTTAGAAAAGGTTCCAGCAAAAATGTGGGATATTGGGGAAGAGTTAAAGAAGAGCGTACAGAAAAAATCGATTGTTAAAATAGAAGCTATTGTGACCAGTTATCGAAATAAAAAAGAGTTAAGTATCCAAAAAATGCGGTTAACAACAGAAGAAGATCAAATTAACGTGACGGAATTGCTCACAAAAGAAGGGTTATCAAGAGAAACTCTTTGGTTAGAATTAAGGATGTATATGGATGAAATTCAATCGATTAGCTTAAAAAAGATTGTGACAACGATATTTGGTAAACGTCCTTATCGTGAAAAAATAACAACGTATCCTGCCTCAAAACAATTTCATCATGCTTATTATGCTGGGCAATTAGAGCATCTTGTTGAGCTATGTCAAAGTGCCACACAGCTTTTTCCACTTTACCCGAAAATTAACCGTGACGTCATTTTGGCAACATGTATGCTACATAATATTGGCGTGATTAAAATGTTAGATGATCCACTTGCACCAAGTGTGACAAAAGAAGGTGAACTTTTAGGTCAAGTGATTTTAAGTTATGAGCTTATTTATGAAGCGATTTTGGAGGCAGGAATTGATAGGCAGGATCACGAATTATTGTTATTAAAGCACTGTGTCATTAGTCAATATGGTCCATTAGAAAACGGCTGGGGTAGTGCGGCTTCACCTCAGACAAACGAGGCGATCTTTTTTCATCACTTAAAAGAATTAAATTCTAAGGTACAGTCTTCTTTGTAAAGTGAGTAAATTTTTGATGTTGAGAAGAGTAGGTGAATAGATGGTTAATATAAAAAGAGAGCAAAAAAGATTAGAAGAAATTTTACAATGGGAAGTTGATTATTTTCAACTGAATCGTAAGGGGAAAGGCGAACGAATTGCTACGTCAAGGCCAATTTTCAAATTCAATGAAATGAAGATCGACCCGAAATATTTACGTCAACTAGATTCAATTTTTATTCAATTACAGTCCTTTCTTCAGAACAACCAAAGTGAAAAAGAATTAGTTCAGAAAATATTTCGGTATGCACGGTTGTTTAATCCGGAAATTGAACATGTGGAAGATATGCAAACACTATCGATTGATCAATTACACTATTTATCAGAACAATTTATGGCTAAGCAAAGATTGTTATCTGTTGGTCAAGGGAGTGTCACAGGCTTAGGAGGTTTTGTTTTATTAAGTATTGATCTTCCTTTGTTAGCGGCTATTCATTTAAGAACTATCCAGCAGCTTGCGACGATTTATGGATACGATACAAAGAAACCACTTGAACAAGTGATTGCTTTAAAAGTTTATTATTTGTCGACTTTACCAAGACCTTATCAGCAGGAGGTTTGGGACGCCTTATTTGAAGAAATCACTTATTATGATGAAGAGCATATTTTCTTTGAAGGGGAAGATAAAGTATTTGAAGCTGCTTGGTGTGGTCAATTAATTAGACAAGTTGGAAAGAACATACTCATTTCAGTACTAAGGAAAAAATGGATTCAAGGGGTCCCCTTGCTTGGTGTGGCCGTTGGAGCAGGGATGAACTATCAACTAACAAAGCAAGTAACCGATGTGGCGGAGCACTTTTATCAAAAACGATTGCTCTTATCCCGGTTGGAAGGGCAATAATGAAAAGAAGGGAGAATATACGATTCTTCCTTTTTTTTTATGCAGAAAAAATCATTGTCATTTTTCGGGAAGTTGATTGTTTTAATGAATTCATATGTTAAGTACAGCATAGAGAAGAATTGTCATTCAGTGGAGAAATGGGAATGATTAGACCAAAATAACTAATAAAAAGATACCAAAATTTATTTCAAAAAACTTTTCAAATACCTATTGCCAAAATGGGAGTTCATTGTTAAAGTATGTATATTAATAAATGTTGATTTGAATTTTATGCAAAGATATAAAGAGCCTTTTTAGCTCTTTTCTTTTGAAAATGAATGTATAAAAATAATAATGAGAGTATTAATATTCAATGGAGGGAACGATTATGAATAAAAAGAAGGTTGTTTTAGCTTATTCTGGGGGATTAGATACATCCGTTGCTATTAAGTGGTTATCAGATAAAGGGTATGATGTCATTGCAGTTGGTTTAGATGTTGGGGAAGGAAAAGATTTAGACTTTGTTAAACAAAAAGCTTTGGATGTTGGGGCAATTGAATCTTATTCAATCGATGCAAAGAAAGAATTCGCTGAAGATTTTGTTTTACCAGCTCTACAAGCTCACACGATGTATGAAGAAAAATATCCACTAGTATCCGCTTTATCACGTCCATTAATTTCTAAAAAGTTAGTGGAAATTGCTGAACAAACGGGTGCTTTAGCAGTTGCACACGGTTGTACGGGTAAAGGGAATGATCAAGTTCGTTTTGAGGTTTCGATTCAAGCATTAAATCCAAACCTTGAAGTATTAGCTCCTGTTCGTGAATGGGCATGGTCGCGTGATGAAGAAATCGCCTACGCAAAGAAAAATAACATCCCGATTCCGATTGATTTAGATAATCCATACTCAGTGGATCAAAATCTTTGGGGACGTGCGAATGAGTGTGGCGTGCTAGAAGACCCGTGGGCAACTCCACCAGAAGGTGCGTATGAATTAACGAATTCATTAGAAAACACTCCTGATCAAGCAGACATTATTGAAATTGAGTTTGAACAAGGAGTTCCAGTTGCAGTAAACGGTGTGAAATATCAATTGGATCAATTAATTTTATATTTAAATGATTTAGCGGGGAAGCATGGCGTTGGACGTATCGATCATGTTGAAAACCGCCTCGTTGGCATTAAGTCTCGTGAGGTATACGAGTGCCCTGGAGCGATGACATTAATTAAAGCTCATAAAGAGTTGGAGGATATCACTTTAACAAAAGAAGTCGCTCATTTTAAACCAGTTGTGGCTAAAAAACTGACTGAACTTATTTATGATGGCTTATGGTTCTCGCCATTACAGCCAGCTCTTCAAGCGTTTTTAAAAGAAACACAAAAGTCGGTTACAGGTGTTGTACGTGTGAAACTATTTAAAGGTCATGCAATTGTTGAGGGGCGTAAATCACCATATTCTTTATATGATGAGAAGCTAGCTACTTATTCAACGGATGATGAGTTTGATCATAGTGCAGCTATTGGATTCATTTCTCTTTGGGGCTTAACAACAAAAGTCCATAGTATGGTGAACAAAGAGAAAAAGGAGGTAACACTGTGACAAAACTTTGGGGGGGACGCTTCACTAAAACAGCAGAGGAGTGGGTTGACGCATTTGGTGCGTCAATCGGCTTCGACCAGAAGTTAGTTGATGAGGATATCGAAGGCAGTCTTGCTCATGTTACGATGTTAGGGAAGTGTAAGATTCTACCTAATGATGAAGTAGATTTGATTAAAGGTGGGCTATTAACTTTACGTGAAAAAGCGAAGGCTGGACAATTAGAATTTTCAGTCCAAAATGAAGATATTCACTTAAATTTAGAAAAATTATTAATTGATGAAATTGGTCCTGTTGGCGGGAAGCTGCATACTGGCAGAAGTCGAAATGACCAAGTAGCTACTGATATGCATTTATATTTGCGTAATCAAACAACAGAGATTATGATGGCTGTTAAAAAACTTCAAGAAGCTCTTGTTAAACAAGCATCGGAACATGTAGAAACGATGATTCCTGGTTATACCCATTTACAACGTGCCCAGCCTGTTTCTTTTGCTCATCACCTTTTAGCTTATTTTTGGATGCTTGAGCGTGACTATGGTCGTTTAGAAGATAGTCAAAAGCGTCTAAACATCTCGCCACTTGGTGCAGGGGCTCTTGCTGGGACAACTTTTCCAATTGATCGTCATTATTCAGCAGAACTACTTGGATTTGAAGGCATTTATGAAAATAGTATTGATGCGGTAAGTGACCGTGATTTTATTATCGAATTTCTTGCGTCGTCATCCACATTAATGATGCACTTGTCACGTCTTTGTGAAGAGTTGATTTTATGGTCTTCACAAGAGTTTCAATTTATTGAAATGGATGATGCATTTGCAACCGGAAGTAGCATTATGCCGCAAAAGAAAAACCCTGATATGGCTGAATTAATTCGTGGAAAAACAGGACGAGTATACGGAAATTTATTCTCGTTATTGACGACTCTCAAAGGTTTGCCTCTTGCTTATAATAAGGACATGCAAGAAGATAAAGAGGGAATGTTTGATACGGTTGAAACGGTCAAAGGTTCTTTGCTAATTTTTGCCGGTATGATCGAAACTATGTCTGTTCGTCATGAAACAATGGAAAAGGCCGTTAATCAAGATTTCTCAAATGCAACAGAACTCGCGGATTATTTAGCAACGAAAGGAATGCCTTTCCGACAAGCACATGAAGTCGTTGGAAAACTCGTATTAGTCGCGATTCAAAAAGGAGTATTTTTGCTTGATTTGCCATTTACGGACTATGTGGAAGCGAGCCAATTGTTTGAAGAAGATATTTTTGATGTTCTTCAACCTAAAAACGTTGTAGCAAGACGAAATAGTGCAGGTGGTACAGGTTTTGAACAAGTGAAAATTGCCTTACTTAAAGCGGAAGAGCTTTTGAATAAGGCTTAGTAGTGAACCGAAATTTTGAAATGAAAAGGTGGATGTAAAGGGAAATCCTTTATGTTCACCTTTTTTAGGTGATGTAGGGATGCCAGAAACTTACTCACCTAAATTCAGGGCTTAGTAAGATATCATTATAATAGTTCAGTTCACCTGATTCAAAGAGCTCTTTTATTAAAAAATTACCAATATCCTCCTTGAGAAAAGAAAAGTAAATCTTCATTGTTAGGACATATTAAACAAGATTACTTAAAAAGGAGAGGTTGATTATGAAGGAACATAAATTATCAAATTTAACTTATGAGGAGCAAGGAGAAAGTATTGTACATGAACAAGTGATGCAAGGTTATCTACAATATGGACCACATAATGAATCAATTAAACAAGAAGAAGAAACACCAAAAACCAAATGATAAATGGAGGTTGTTCAAAAGTCCTCGGACTGATGGGCAACTTTTTTCTATTTTCTTAAGATCTATAAATAATAACTCAACTTTCGCAGCGTATGATTGACCCTTAACCGTTGATAGGGACTGATTTTAGGGCGATACCATACTCAAATTGTCTTTACATGAACCGTTCAATCGTTGACAGTCTGAACACATCTCTTCGTAGGCTGTTGAAGGAAACTGTTCACTAAAATTAAGTGCTTCGGCTGTCGCGACCAAACAGATACTCCGCGTCCTTGCCGAGAACCTCATGAGCCTCCTCGGTACACCTGTGGGGTCTCGCTCCACGGTTTATTCGAAGCCACTGAAAAAGTTCTGTTAGTTACAATAGGGTTGGATGATTTGGCTTACTCCGCCAGCTGCATACCCTACGCGTTCCGCGGGTGAACCGGGAGCCTCCTCACTCATCGCTGCGGGGTCTCCCGTGTTTCACTTCTCCCGCAGGAGTCTCCGGGTATTCCGCTGGCTCCGTTTTGGTCAAAGAAAAGCCAGCTGAGCCATAATAGATCATCTAATGAATCACCTAATTATTTGAGATTCTTCCCCGGTAAAGGTGAGAATAAGACTTTTTCAGTAAGCTCGGTTTATTCCTGCGGGAGTCTCCGTATGGTTTTGTCCGCTAAGTGTAGGGGAGATGATTGATGATAGGGCTCTTTCCAAATCAGCTATTTCTAACGCAGAAGGACCTTCTTCTTCCCTTTGTTAGTTATGGAACTAAAGAGGTAGTTGCCACTATTTAGTTCCTAAGTCTGCCGTCATGAAAAGACAGGATTCCAATCGAAACAAGCTCGATCATCTAGCTAACGTACAGAGCATCCACACTGATTGGTTTACAACTGTAACGGAATTAATCATTGAAGGAGAAAAAATCATTCTCAAGCTAATGTCCTTTGAAGTCATGACTGTTTTTTTATTTAACGAGAAAACCGAACGTATATTCGATTCCATTATCTAGCGGACAAACAGACACGGAGACTCCCGCAGGAATAAACCGTCCAATGAGACCCCGCAAGCGTGCTGAGGAGGCTCATGAGGTTCCTGCAGGATGCGGAGTGTCTGTTTGGGAGCGACCGTCGGAGGAGCTATTATTGTGTGATAGTGCGTTCTCGCTTTTCAAACGTGTCAAGGGCATTTGTTTAAGAGCTTCCCTTTCGCTCGGCCAACTCGTTGAACGGATTTTCTCGATGCGAAAGTTGAGTAATAATTTACGAACAATAGCGGTGAGTTATATAGTTTTCGCTCTTATTTTTTTACAATCTTTCTGGCAAGTAGTATGATCATAAGAAAACGATAACTATTGAGCGGGAGGTTATTATGAGGAGACATGCTTTTATAACAGCTGGAACAAAAGGGCTTGGTTACCAAGTGACGAATGCTTTATTAAGTAGAGGCTATTCTGTGACAATCACATATCATAAGGATAAGGAAGCGATTAATAAAATTAAAGAAACGTGGTCTAGTGAGACTGAACGAATTCAATTTATTCAAGTGGATGTCACTAAAAAGAAAGACCTTGATAAAGCGATTGAACAAACTTTTGAGCGTTTTGGCAGAATCGATATCCTCATCAATAACGCAGGACCGTATATATTTGAGCGGAAAAAGCTAGTCGATTATAGGGAAGATGAATGGTATAACATGATTGAAGGTAATTTGAGTGCGGTCTTTCATTTATTTCGTAAAGTGATCCCTATTATGAGAAAGCAAAAATTTGGTCGTATAATCACTTACGGTTTTCAAGAAGCGAATCATGCACCAGGATGGAAGTACCGGTCGGCATATGCGGCTGCAAAGGTAGGCGTCGTTTCCTTAATGAAAACTGTTTCAATTGAAGAAGCAGAAAATGGTATTACGGTAAACATGGTGAATCCAGGAAACATTTTAGGTGATATGAAAGAAGCTTCCATTCAAGAAGCAAGAACAGAACAAAAAAATGGGAATACACCGATTGGTCGGTCTGCAACAGGAGAAGACATTGCACGAACGGTTCTTTTCCTCTGTGATGAAAATGCTGATATGGTCACTGGAAGTGTTATTGATGTTACCGGTGGTGTTGATGTGATAAATAGGGAAAGATAAATGAATAGATATGCTGAATTTGTATCATCTTAAAAGTTAGAGGTGATCATTAAAATGGCTAGAAAAATTGCGTTTATTCTTTTTAGTTGCTTATTGCTTTTTATAGGAGCTCAGATGGCAGATGCCAGAGTGTCTGGGACAGAGCTTATGACGGCTTATTCCATTAGGATATCAATTCTTAATGATGGTGACGAATATGAATGGGAATACGATAGTCCTAATCATTATGAATATGAGGAAGGGAATTATGTCATAAAAGGCAAAAAAGCCAAAAAAGAAGTAGACTCAATTGTTCAGCTGCTTCACCTTCACCCAAAAGCAAAGATGGAAGAAATGGTAGAAGCGTTACAAAAACGTTATAAACAGTTGGAGAAAGTAGATATTCGTTTTATGTCTGAGGAGAGTAAGCTGTTTACGTGGACATGGAATTCCCAATTGGAGAAGGAGCTAAAATAAATGAAAATTGGAGTACCAAAGGAAATTAAAAATAATGAAAATCGTGTGGCGATGACTCCTGCCGGGGTTCATGCTTTAAAACAAGCAGGACATGAAATATATATCGAAACAAGTGCAGGTGACGGGAGTGGTTTTACCGACGATCAATATGTAGAGGCGGGAGCTTCGGTTGTTAATACCGCGAAGGAAGCATGGTCTTTTGATATGGTAATGAAGGTGAAGGAGCCGATTGCTGAGGAGTACAAGTATTTTAAAGAAGGGCTTATTCTTTTTACGTATTTGCATCTTGCGCCTGAGCTTGAATTAACAAAAGCACTTGTCGAAAATAAAGTCGTTGGGATTGCCTATGAAACGGTGCAATTACCTAATGGCAGTCTTCCTTTATTAACGCCGATGAGTGAGGTTGCTGGACGAATGGCAGCCCAAATTGGAGCACAGTTTTTAGAAAAATCAAAAGGTGGTAAAGGGATTTTACTTTCAGGAATTCCTGGGGTTGAACGAGCACGAGTGACCGTTGTGGGTGGGGGTGTTGTTGGGACGAACGCCGCCAAAATTGCGATGGGGCTTGGAGCAGAGGTGACATTGCTTGATTTAAATCCTGAACGACTTCGCCAGCTCGATGATTTATATGGCCGTCAAATTCAGACGTTAATGTCAAACCCATTCCATATTGATGAGGCAGTGAGACGTTCAGATTTAGTGATAGGTGCCGTCTTGATTCCAGGAGCTAAAGCACCTCGATTAGTGAAAGAGGAGACAGTTAGTGGGATGGAGCCAGGCTCCGTTATTGTCGATGTTGCGATTGACCAAGGAGGAATATTTGAAACCGTTGATCGGGTTACAACCCATGATAATCCGACTTATTTAAAGCATGATGTTGTTCATTATGCGGTTGCCAACATGCCTGGAGCGGTTCCAAGAACATCAACAATGGGTTTGACAAATGTGACGATTCCTTATGCTTTACAGCTTGCGAATAAAGGTTATAAACAAGCGTGTTTAGATAATGAAGCCTTATTAAAGGGAATTAATACTTTAGATGGTCACGTCACATACAAAGCGGTTGCTGAGGCTCAAAACTTAGAGTATGTCGATGCACGTACCCATTTAAATTCATAATAAAAAAAGCTATTTCAAATTCGTCTTGTCACGACTTGAAATAGCTTTTTAAATGAGGGACATGGACCTTATTTAATAATTTGTAATTCTTTCGGATAGTTGGTTAAACATTTTGGACCAGACTCTTCAACAAAAATGTCATCCTCAATTCTCACACCACCTACATGAGGGACATAAATACCTGGTTCGATTGTATAGACCATTCCTTCTTGCAATTGCATCGTATTTGTCGCATTTAATGACGGCCATTCATGGACTTCCGTACCTAAACCATGCCCGATTCGATGTGGGAAATAATCACCATACCCTGCGTCTGTGATGATGGAACGAGCGGCCTCATCGATTTGGCCTAGTGGTTTGCCAATGACTGACGATTCAATCGCTTGGAGTTGAGCTTTAAGCACAGTCGCATAAATTTCTTGTTGTTTATCTGATACATGGTCAAAAGCGACTGTTCTTGTAATGTCTGAGCAATATCCTTCATACACAACACCGAGATCAAATAAAACGAAATCACCAGGCTTAACCTCATTTATTCCAGGTTTTCCGTGAGGATTTGCTGAATTTGCTCCTGTTAAGACAAGTGTGTTAAATGACATTTCCGTGACGCCTTTTTTCTTTAACTCAAACTCAATCTTGGCAATGATTTCAATTTCTGTTCGTCCTGCCTGAATGGCTGATACTCCAACTTCAACACCGAAATCAGCTAGCTTTGCTGCTTCTTGTAATATAGATTTTTCTTCTTGTGACTTAATTAAACGTGATTGTAGCAATGTTTCTTCAATGTTTTGTAGGAGCGTATTTTCACCTAAACGAATGAGTGCTTGTGAACGTTCATAAGAAAGTAAACTTGGTTCAATCGCCATTTTTTTAGTACCGATCTTGTTATTATGTAAATAAGAAGAGAGCAATTCCCACGGGTTTTCGGTATCGCTATAGCCAATGAGTTCACCTTGCCACCCTGTTGATAAGATTAGGCTTCTTTCCATATGTGGGGCAACAAGTACAGGTTCTGCCGTTGGAGTGACAATGAGGCTAACAAGACGTTCATGAGGTTCGCAGCGAAATCCGGTTAAATAAAATAAATTTGCTTTTCCTTGAATAAAGGCAAAATCGATTTTTTCCTGTTTTAAATAATTTTGAACATATTGAATTCTTTTATTATACATAAATGATCGTCCTTCCTCATTTTAATCAAAATTAATGATGTAAATTAAATCTACCATGAATGGCAAATGACTTAAAGTTTAGAATCAGATAAAATGGGAATGAAGGACGAAGATACCATTAAAAAAGGAGATGAATAATCATGAAAGTTAGTTATCATGGACACTCTGTTGTAATGATCGAAACAAAAGGGAAAAAAATTATTATTGACCCTTTTATTTCTGGGAATGGAAATACCGATTTGAATGTGGACAATCTTGTTGTTGATGTCATTTTACTTACACATGGACATGATGATCATGTAGGAGACACAGTAGAACTAGCCAAAAAACATGACGCCTTAGTTGTCGCTCCTTTTGAATTGGCTACTTATTTAAGCTGGCAAGGTGTCCAAACACATCCGATGCATTTAGGTGGTGCCCATACGTTTGAATTTGGGACTGTCAAATTTACGGAAGCGTTTCATGGCTCGTCTTATGTGATTGAGGAAACGAAGGAAATTATTTATACAGGTATGCCTGCTGGAATTTTATTTACTGCAGAAGGAAAAACGATATATCATGCTGGTGACACAGGTTTATTTGGAGATATGAAAATGATTGGAGAAAGAAATACGATTGATATAGCTTTTTTACCAATCGGTGATAACTTTACGATGGGACCAGAAGATGCGGCAACAGCGGCTGATTGGGTTCGGGCCAAAAAAGTCGTCCCGATTCATTACAATACTTTCCCACTTATTGAACAAGATGGAGAAGCTTTTGCAAATTCTTTATCAGGTGGACAAGGTTTATATTTAAAGGTAGGACAATCAACTGAATTTTAAAAATAAGAAAAGATGGCCGAGCGATTTAAAATCAAATAGCTTGGTCTTTTTTTGTTTTTTATTTCATAGTTTTTATAAGAAAGGGAGGTTAATGGATATGAAACAACGATATTTTATTTCCATTTTAATCGCAGCTATTTTGCTTTTGTATAGCTTTGACTATTTTTCATTACAGGCTACAGGTTTGGAATTAATCTTTTTTGCTTGTTGGCTGTTGTTTGTTTCATTTGTGATCATTGGGAATATTATTGGGCTGTTATATAAGAAAAATCAATCTGTTTCGGTAAGGCGAAGTGGGCAAAGGTCTGAAGAATGGAGAAGTAAGCGTCAATATGGAAGATAAGCTTGATACACCACTCTAACAGAAGTATAATAAGACTAATACAGATTGAAATATATAAGAAGACGATGAAAGAGTGGTGGCTCTTCTTGCCAACAAAACATGAACAAATTTTAATGTTTATTTCAGAATTACCTGTAGGTTCAAAAATTTCCGTTCGTTTAATAGCAAAAGAGCTTCAATTAAGTGAAGGAACCGCTTATCGAGCGATCAAAGAAGCGGAAAACCGAGGGTTGGTTAGTACGATAGAACGGGTTGGAACGATCCGGATAGAAAAAAAGAAAAAAGAAAACATCGAAAAACTTACATACGCTGAAGTTGTCAAAATTGTTGATGGACAAGTTCTCGGTGGTCGTGAAGGACTTCATAAAACATTAAATCGATTTGTCATTGGTGCGATGAAATTAGATGCAATGATGCGTTATGTCGAAGCCGGCAATTTACTTATCGTTGGGAATCGTTATAACGGGCATAAGCTTGCGCTTGAAGCGGGTGCAGCTGTTTTGATTACCGGAGGGTTTGACACGAGTGATGAAGTAGTGGCTTTAGCTGATGAATTAAATCTACCGATTATTACGACGAGTTATGATACGTTTACTGTGGCAGCTATGATTAATCGGGCGATTTACGATCAGCTCATTAAAAAAGATATTGTCTTAGTGGATGATATTTTGATACAGCTTCATGAAACGTATTATTTATCAACATCAGACCCGGTTGAAAAGTGGAAAGAATTTAACCAAAAAACAGGTCATTCAAGATACCCAGTAATTGATGAAAACATGAGGGTTCAAGGGATGGTTACTGCAAAAGATGTTGTCGGAGCAACCAAAGATACCATTATTGAAAAAGTAATGACAGCTAACCCGATTACGGTCAATGAAAGAACGTCTGTTGCTTCCGTTGCCCATGTTATGGTTTGGGAAGGAATTGAATTATTACCTGTTCTCGATTCGGAAAAACGGTTTATCGGGGTTGTGAGTCGTCAAGATGTTTTAAAAGCTTTACAAATGGCTCAAAGGCAACCACATGTGGGGGAGACGATTGAAGATATTGTTACCAGCCGATTCGACGAGATAAAGGATGAAGAAAATACATTCTCATGTGAAGTCTCACCACAAATGACGAATCAGTTAGGGACAATTTCGCATGGGGTTATGACGACACTTGTGACTGAGGCAGGTCGAAGAGTATTAAGAAAATACAAACGAGGAAATCTCGTTTTAGAAAACATTACAATCTATTTCCTAAAACCTGTACAAATTGACAGTACGATTCGAATTAAACCACGTATTTTAGAAATTGGTCGTAAGCACGGGAAAATCGACGTCGAAATGTATTTTGAAGATGAACTTGTCTCTAAAGCCCTTTTAATGGCCCAGTTAATTGATTAATTGAATTGGACAAAGATAGAGGAGTTAATTAGTCAAATTTGAAAAAAAGGCTGGGAAATCCCATGCCTTTTTCAATATGTTTATGATTAGTTTTGCTCCATTTGCGGAATATAGTGATTGTATGCTTTGTAGCCGTGGTAAGCATTAAAAGCACCAAGCATCACAAAAACAGCTCCAATCACAACTTCAAGGATACTTCTGTAGGAAACAAATAAATTCAGACCAAAAGCAAGCAAAAACATACCAAGAGAAAGGCTAGCTTTTGATTGGTAAATTCGCTTAACTAATGATTCAGCGGCTCTCCATTGTTTGAATTTATTAAAAAGAAAAAAGACAAAAGAAATAACGACAATAATGATTAAAATCTTTGAAATTGAATCAGCCATATGATTAGGCTCCTTCCTAGTTAAAGCTAGCGGTTCTGAGTTATACAGACATATTGTAACGTTTTTGTATAAGAAAAGCTAGTTCTGAGGAAGTGTCTAAATCGTGAAACCATTCACGGCAAAAAATAACTTGTATGAAGAAATAAGAATAGAGGGACAAACATGATAAAAACGATAGAAGAACAAATCTTGAAGTATAAAACGATCATTATCCATCGACATCAACGCCCAGATCCTGATGCATTAGGGTCTCAAATTGGTTTAAAAAAGCTCATTCAAGTTCTTGATCCTTCTAAAAATGTCTATGCGGTTGGAGAAGTAGAGGAGTCACTCGGTTTTTTAGGGGAGATGGATCAGATAGAAGATGAGAAATATAATGGTGCACTGGTGATCGTTTTAGATACAGCGAATCAAGAGCGCATCAGTGATGAGCGTTATCAGCTAGGAGAGAAGCTTCTCAAAATTGATCATCATCCACCGGAAGACCAGTATGGAAATTGGAATTGGGTTGATACGAGCATGAGTTCAACGAGTGAGATGATCGTTGCACTGATTGAGGCGTCATCTGCTTTTGAAAAAGCCTTAACGAGTGAAGTCGCACTTCCTTTATACGCTGGCATTGTCGGTGATACTGGTCGTTTTATGTACAATAATACAACAAATGCGACCCATATTCGTACAGGAAAACTAATTGAAGTCGGTATTGATCAGCCCAAATTTTATTCAGCCCTTCATCGTAAATCGTTAAAAACAACGAGGTTAGAAGGGTATGTTTTACAGCATTTTATTTATCACGATCATGGTGTTGGTGAAATGCGTTTAACGAAGGGCATTTTAGAAAAGTTTGATTTAACGGCAAATGAATCATCCCAGTTGGTGAATGTTTTCTCAAGTGTCGAAGGGTTAAAAGCATGGGTGTTTTTTGTTGAAGATGAAGATAAAATTCGTGTACGCCTCCGCTCCAAAGGACCAATCATTAACGAGTTAGCGAAGGAATTTAATGGTGGTGGACACCCAATGGCTTCAGGAGCAACGGTTTATAGCTTTGAAGAAGCGGACCAATTAGTGGAAAAATTAAAACTATTGAGTGCAGAATTTAATGAAAAAAACAAGTAATTAACTCAACTTTCGCAGCGTACAATTGACCCTTAACCGTTGATAGAGATTGACTTTAGGGCGATACCATACTCAAATTGACTTTACATGGACGGTTCCATCGTTGACAGTCTGAACACATCTCTTCGTAGGCTGTTGAAGGAATCTGTTCACTAAAATGAAGCGCTTCGGCTGTCGCGACCAAAACCATACTCCGCGTCCTTGCCGAGAACCTGGCGAGCCTCCTCGGTACACCTGTGGGGTCTCGCTCCACGGTTTATTCCTGCGGGAATAGAGTATGCAGTTCGCGGAGTAAGCTAACTAATGTTAACTATATATTAACGAGCAGAACGTTTTTCAGTTTTCTCTAAAAGAGCCTTCAATTGGATGAAGGCTCTAACTTAATTTCAATCGTTAAGTGCAGGGTCGTGTAAAAGGATTCACCGATGATTTTGAAATGGTATTTACGATCATCGATTACATAGGTTTTATTTTCGATCGCTCGGTAAATAAGGTCTTTTGCTTGATAAACAGTTTCGATGCTATCGCCTTTTAAGTTGCTAATTTGGTCAACAGCTTGGTGTTTTAAATCATGAATTGTTAATTGACTTAGCTTTAATTGTTTGTCGTTCGAAAAGCTGATTTCAATATCTTGTACGGTTAATTTGTTTTTGTTCTCTTCGTTTAATATGACTTGATCATTTTTTAGCTGGGCAATATCTTCTTCTAAATGGGTGATTTCATCGGCTTGTGTTTTAATTTTAACGATCATTGAATCATACACTTGTCCGTAATGATTCACAAAAAAAGCCCACCCGATGATTGCCCCAATCGCAATTCCTGCAAAAAAACGTTGCCAACCAGGCCTTCGATAATACGGAGGAACTCTCATTAATGTTCACCACCAACAATCCAAAGAATGATGACTGTACCTGCTTGTGCCCCGCAAAAGGCTGTGAAAAGCATAAGAAACGTTCGTAATATATCTTCATGTAATCCATCAAATAATCCACGTTCGATACTTGTGATCGCGTCAAAGGAGCCACCGATGGCCGCCACAATCGCCCAAATTTTTAAAGAACTTGACAAATTTTTCATCTCTTCTAAAGGGGCTTTTCCGACTAGAAACGCTCCAAGGCATCCGATAATAGCTCCGCCTATAATGACCCCAAATGCGACAAAAAAGACATCGACAAGTGTTGAAAGTAATTCACGAGTCATTTCTGCTCATCCTTCCGCTTAATTCAATTTTTGAAGGCTTGTTTCTATCACTATATGGTTGGGAGCAGCTTGTTTATGCAAGAAATAAGCGAAACTTTTTAACAATAGGCAAAAACATATTATAATAGGACTAGAAAGTTCAGATGAGGAATGAGGGAGAGCATTATGAAATTTGTTCATACTAATGTATATAGTGAATTTAGCTTACTCTCTTCAACCAATCGAATGGAGAAATTAGTTGAGCAAGCGAGCATGTTAGGGTATGAAGCTCTTGCCTTAACTGATCATCATGTGATGTATGGGGCTGTTCCCTTTTATAAAGCATGCTTAAAGTTTCAGATTAAACCTTTAATTGGCCTAGAGGTAACCATCTTTGATGAGAATAGGAGAGAGTCATTTCTTTTACGGTTATTGGCGAAATCAAACGACGGTTATCGTTCTTTAAATAAGCTCTCAACCATTCTTGGATTAAAGGAATCAAAAAGGGCTTATTTATTAAAAGAAGAACTTTTGCGATATACAGAAGCTTGTCTGATCATAATTCCATATTATGAAGGACCGCTTGAAGCTTATTTAAAGAGTCGGGAACAAACGAATGCCGGACAATGGTTATCGAGTTGGTTCTCAAGTGATTTTATCGATAAAAAAGATGTTTATTTGGAATTGAGTGGCGAGATGGATCAGGATGAATCGTATCACCGTCAGCTTGTTTCGATCGCAGAGCAAGGAGGTTGGAATTGTCTCGCTGGTCACCCGGTACGTTATTTGCAAAAAGAGGATGTTTCAAGCTATGTAGTGTTAAAAGCGATCCAGTCGGGTCAACTAATGGAGCGGATCGAGTTAAAACCCTATGAAAAAAAAGCATTTTTACTTTCAAAGGACGAGCTTAAACAAATAAGTTCTATAATGTCAGCCTATCAATCCATGGAAGAGATGATAAATAAAAGCGAAGTTGCTCTATCATTTGAGGAGTCGCTAATGCCTAAGTTTCCGCTTCAGGACGGTCAAACAGCCGAGAATACGCTTCGAGAGTTATGTTTACAAGGTTTAAAAAAGCGATATAAAAATCCAAGTGAAGAGGCATATAGTCGTCTAGATTATGAGTTAAATGTCATCAATAGTATGGGTTTTACCGATTATTTTTTAGTTGTTTGGGATTTTATTCGTTATGCAAAAGAACATGGGATTTTAGTAGGTCCTGGGCGTGGTTCTGCTGCGAGTTCCCTTGTGGCCTTTACATTAGCTATTACGGAAATCGATCCGCTAAAGTATAACTTATTATTTGAGCGTTTTTTAAACCCAGAAAGACAATCGCTGCCAGATATTGATGTTGATTTTCCTGATCACCGTCGTGAAGAAGTCATTCAGTATGTGCAAAAGAGCTATGGGAAAAACTATGTGGCCCAAATTTTAACATTTGGAACATTTGCCGCAAAAGCAGCGATTCGTGATGTAGGCAAAGTATTGGGGCTACATGCCTTCGAAATTGAGAAAGCGGCCAAGCTAGTTCCTTCAAGGCCTGGAATAACGTTAGAAAAAGCAATAAGTAGCAATGAAGAGTTTAGGAACTTTTTAAAGGAGTCAGAAGAACTTGAACAATTAAAGCACCTTGCTTTAAAAATTGAAGGATTACCGAGACACTCATCGACCCATGCAGCAGGTGTTATTATTAGCCAGAAGCCGTTAACGGATATCGTCGCCTTGCAATCAGGACAAGATGGGGTTTATTTAACTCAAGCGACAATGGGAGTTTTAGAAGAGGTTGGTTTTGTTAAATTTGACTTTTTAGGGTTAAGAAATTTAACGATGTTAGAAAGGGTACAGGACGCCGTTCATGCTCATACAGGGGAAAAAATTGATTTACTTCAATTGCCACTTGATGACGTGAAAGTGTATGAGGAGCTATCTAAAGGAGAAACGACGGGTGTCTTCCAATTAGAATCAGATGGAATGCGAGGGGTTTTAAGACAATTAAAGCCAAGTAAATTTGAGGACATTGTTGCCGTGAACGCTTTATATCGGCCAGGTCCAATGGATTTTATTCCAACCTATATTCAAGGGAAAAATGAACCAGATCATACAGTTACTTATTTGCACCCAGATTTAGAGCCGATTCTCTCATCGACTTATGGAGTTATTGTTTATCAAGAGCAGATCATTCAAATTGCGGTTAAGCTAGCTCGTTATAGTCTTGCTGAAGCGGATATTTTAAGAAGAGCAATTAGTAAAAAAAATAAAAAGACTTTACAGGCGGAAAAAGCAGGATTTATTAACCGCTCAATGGAACTTGGATATACAAAAGAAATGGCAGAACGAATATTTGATTTAATTGAACGGTTTGCTAATTATGGATTTCCACGTAGCCATGCCGTTGCTTATAGTTTTATAAGTTATCAATTGGCTTATGTAAAAGTGCATTATCCGGCTGCTTTTTATGCTGCTTTATTTTCAGGTGTGCTTCACCAAAAAGAAAAAATGATCGATTATATTCAAGAAGCAAAACGTACGAAGGTGCCCTTACTGCCACCTTCCCTTGAGAAAAGTGATATCCGGTTTTCGTTAGAGGAAGATGGAATCCGAATGGGTTTTTTATCGGTTGACCATATCGGTTATCAAGTGGCGGCGTTCTTAGTCGAAAGCCGAAATCAAGAATTGCCAGATAATTTGTTTGACTTTTGTGTGAAAATGGATAGCAAACTAATTAATAAAAAGGTTGTTGAAAGTTTAATCAAATCAGGAGCTCTCGACTATTTTAAGCAAGACCGAGCGGTGTTATTAGCAAGTGTTGATGAGGCATTTGAATATGCCCAGAAAGTTCATGATTTTAAAGAGGAAATGGATGGTCTATTTACTTTATCCTTAGACCCACCTCAATATTTAGAGCAGGAACCTTTAAGTGAGTTAGAGAAGTTAGAGTATGAGCATGAAGTGTTAGGATTTTATTTGTCAGGGCATCCTGTCTTGCAATATGAACGAGTGTTTGAGACTTATAAACGTGAAACGATTGATGATGTTCTAAATCATTCACCACATATTACAAGAATTGCGGCTTTAGTGCTTGAAAGTAAACAAATCAAAACAAAAAAAGGCGACCAAATGGCTTTTGTCGAAATGAGTGATGAAACAAACCGTGTCGATGCAGTTATTTTTCCATCCGTTTGGAAAAACAACTCACCATTGTTTAAGCAAGGCCAATTGCTTTTTTTAGAAGGGAAAGTAGACCAATCTCGAAACAAAAGTCAATTTATTGTGAACAAAGTGATGAATTTAACTCATTTATTACAAAAGCAAAAGCGCCTTTTTATTAGAATTCCAAAAGAACAAAATGAAAAAGGGATATTAGAAAAAATAACAGAGATTCTACGACCGTTTTATGGGGAAACACCTGTCATTATTTTTGATGAGGCAAGGGAACAAAAAATTCAATTAAACTTTTTTATTAATAAAGAAAGCCAAGCAATCGCGATATTAAAGGATTTGCTTGGAGATGAGAACGTAGTCATCGGGGAATAAATGTCCCACTTTTATGAGAAAGGCTTGGCTAATATGTTCCTATCATTTATAATGAGAATGTTTTAGTGGTCAGACCAGTGTGTGTCAAATCCCAGTAAATAGAACCGTAAGTAGGAGAAAATAAGGAGAGTGACCGTTGTGTCCACATTGAAGGAAGAAGCACTACATATTCATCGTATTAATCAAGGAAAGCTTGAATCAAAATCAAAAGTTCCAGTGAAAACAGCAAACGATTTAAGTTTGGCTTATTCTCCTGGTGTAGCAGAACCTTGCAAAGAGATTTTTGAAGATGTAGAGACTGTCTATGAGTACACGATGAAAGGCAATATGGTGGCTGTAGTAAGTAATGGGACAGCTGTATTAGGACTTGGAAATATTGGGCCAGAAGCTTCCTTACCAGTTATGGAAGGTAAAGCCGTTTTATTCAAATCTTTTGCAGGTGTTGATGCCTTTCCGATTTGTTTACGTTCAACAGATGTTGATCAAATTGTGGAGACAGTAAAGTTACTGGAGCCGACATTTGGTGGAGTTAATTTAGAAGATATTGCGGCTCCGAGCTGCTTTGTCATTGAGGAACGATTAAAGAAGGAAGCGAATATCCCTGTATTTCATGATGATCAACATGGAACAGCGATCGTCACATTAGCTGGTTTAATTAATGCTTTAAAAATTACAGGCAAAAAGATGTCAGAAATTAAGGTTGTAGCCAATGGTGCGGGTGCTGCTGGAATTGCTATTATTAAATTATTACGTCGTATGGGTGTCCGTGACATTGTGATGTGTGACTCAAAAGGGGCCATTTTTGAAAATCGTTCTTATGGAATGAATGATGTAAAGGCTGAAGTAGCCAAGTATACAAATCAAGACCAAAAAGAAGGAACACTTGCTGATGTGATTCAAGGCACGGATGTGTTTATTGGTGTTTCTGTTGCAGGTGCTTTAACAAAAGAGATGATTGAATCGATGAATAATGACCCAATCATTTTTGCAATGGCAAACCCAGATCCTGAAATTATGCCTCATGTGGCGAAAGAAGCAGGGGCAAGTGTTATCGGCACAGGACGTTCTGACTTTCCAAACCAAGTGAATAATGTCCTAGCATTCCCAGGTATTTTTAGAGGAGCTTTAGATGTAAGAGCTACACATATTAACGAAGAAATGAAGGTAGCTGCAGTTTACGCAATTGCCGATTTAGTAAGTACGGAAGAATTAAGCGTTGATTATGTGATTCCAGCTCCATTTGATACTAGAGTAGCTCCAGCTGTAGCTGCGGCAGTAGCAAAAGCGGCGATGGAAACGGGAGTAGCTAGAAAAAAGGTTGACCCAGAAGAAGTAGCAGAAAAAACGAGAAAGCTCGCGATTATCGGAAACGATTAATGGATTGAACTTTAGTAGAGGTGTGAATCGATTAAGTGAGCAATCAGTCTAAACGTTTTATTGATGTTATTAAACAGTTAAACCAATTTATTATGGAAGAGCGATTAACGAACGGGGCTAAGCTTCCGTCGGAGCGAGAGCTTAGCGAGCGTTTAGGTGTTGCTCGCTCTTCTGTTCGTGAAGCGTTAAGAGCATTGGAATTATTAGATCTTATTGAAACGAGACGAGGCGAGGGAACCTTTTTTAATGCGACGGGTAGTCATCGCCTCGTCGATATTATTTTAATGTACATGCTTAAAGACGATACGGCTAAAAAAGATTTAAAAGAAACTAGAAGAATTATCGAGTTAGATGCGATTCGTATAGGGTTAAAAAACATTTCATCAAATATGATCCAAAAGTTAGAAGACATCTATTTTACTCAATTAAATGCTCCATTTGAAAAACAGTTTCAGCTTGATTATAAGTTCCATAAAACGATGGTTGAAGCTTCAAACAATAAATTATTAATAAATATGTGGGTCTCTTTAGTTGATTTTCATAAAGCGACAATTGACACTCAGAAATTAGTAGCTGATCCTAAAAAAAGCTCGAGGATCATCGAAATTTATTAGATTTGCTTAAAGAACAGAATGAAACTGAAATCCTTTTGTTAATTGAACAACATTTAGAAAGCAATCATTTTTAATCTTTTCCATGTTTATTAACAAGGATTGAATCATTTATAAAAGAGCTTGACCATATATATGTATGTATAGAGGTAAAAACGATTAAACTCTTACTTTAAGACCGATTAATATTAGCAATCCATGAATCATATAAAAATGGTTAACGAATGAGGTGCAGCCATGAATATTAAAGATTTATTTTCGAAAAAGAAACGTTATGCAACAATTCCATCTGAACGTGCGAAACAGGAAGTGCCTGAAGGTCTGATGACTAAATGTCCTTCTTGCCGAACCATTATGTATACAAAAGAGTTAAAAAAGAACTTACTCGTTTGTGCATCTTGTGGTCACCATCATCGTATGAGTGGTTATGAGCGGATTGAAAGCTTGTTTGATGAAGGAACGTTTATAGAATATGATAAAGGCATTACAAGTGTAAACCCCTTACAATTCCCTGACTATGAAAAGAAATTAGAAGCGATTCGTCAGAAAACAGGCTTAATGGAAGGTGTTGTTTCCGGCGAGGGTTTAATTAATGGGTTTCCGACGGTCATTGCCGTGATGGATGCCAGGTTCATTATGGGAAGTATGGGTTCTGCGGCTGGAGAGAAAATAACAAGAGCAATAGAGGCAGCGATTGAGCAGAAAAAACCGATTCTATTATTTTCAGCATCTGGTGGGGCAAGAATGCAGGAAGGTGTTCTAAGTTTAATGCAAATGGCTAAAACGAGTGCGGCCCTTGAAAAGCTTAATCGTGTAGGAGGGTTATTTATATCCATTATGACGCACCCAACAACAGGTGGAGTATCGGCTAGTTTTGCTTCATTAGGTGATTATAATTTTGCCGAACCAAAAGCATTAATTGGGTTTGCAGGACGTCGAATTATTGAACAAACGATTAGACAAGAGCTTCCTGACGATTTTCAGACAGCGGAATTCTTGTTAGAACATGGACAATTAGACCGAGTGATTCATCGCTCAGAAATGAAAGAAACATTAGCTAAAATCATCGAGATGCATCAACAGTCATAAAGGGGAGGTGGAATAATTGGCTACAGATTTAAAGTTTGAGAAACCAATTATTGAGTTAAAAAATAAAATTAGTGAACTTCGCACTTTTACGGAAGAGAAGGAAATTGATCTTTCTGAAGAAATCATTAAGTTAGAAAAACGCCTTCATGAACTTGAGAAAGAGATATATGGCAACTTACAACCTTGGGAACGAGTACAGATTGCACGACATACGGAGCGTCCAACCACATTAGATTATATTGATCATTTGTTTACCGATTTTTTAGAAATGCACGGTGATCGTTTATATGGAGATGATCCAGCGATCGTAGCTGGTATTGCTAAGTTTAACGGAACACCTGTAACGGTCATTGGCCATCAGCGTGGCAAAAATACAAAGGACAATATTTATCGTAATTTTGGTAGTCCACATCCGGAAGGCTATCGGAAGGCATTGCGCTTAATGAAACAAGCGGATAAATTCCAGCGCCCCATCATTTGTTTTATTGATACAAAAGGGGCTTACCCTGGTAAAGAAGCGGAAGAACGTGGACAAAGTGAAGCGATCGCGCGGAACTTGCTTGAAATGGCTGGTTTAAAAGTACCAATTATTTGTATTGTGATTGGAGAAGGCGGAAGTGGTGGAGCTCTTGCCTTAGGTGTTGGAAATCATATTCATATGCTTGAAAACTCAACTTATTCTGTTATTTCACCAGAAGGAGCAGCGGCTCTCCTTTGGAAGGATTCTTCTCTTGCCCAAAAAGCAGCTGAAACGATGAAAATTACCGCTCCTGATTTAAAGGAGTTAGGAATTATTGATGAAATTATCCATGAAGTAAAAGGTGGTGCTCATCGAGATGTCAAAGAGCAAGCTGAATATATCGGTGAGACGATCAAAAAATCTTTAAAAGAACTTTCATTATTGTCTGAGGAAGAACTCCTTTCGCAAAAATATGAGAAATTTAAAAATATCGGACAATATAGTGATGAAAGCGATCACAATAACGCACACTAATTAAGTACTTTCTTTTCTTAGAGAGTACTTTTTATTATAAAGAAGTACACTATATTTCGCCTGAAAAAGCTTGTTCTATCAATATTTAAACAAAATGGACGATCTACATAATTTTTATGAAGATCTGTATTGTATTCGTGAATCGGTAGTGGTATTTTTTAAGGGATAGTGGTGAAAAATGATTCATTAGACTACGTTATTAAAACGACTATGCTTTTGAACTGATTTCGTCCCATTTTGGATGTTATGTATGGACTAGTTCGATAGGCGTGAAATTTTATATGTCTTAATTTTGTTTTAGGAGGTTTAACACCGATGAAAAGAATTGGAGTTTTAACAAGTGGTGGAGATTCGCCAGGAATGAATGCGGCGATTCGTGCAGTTGTAAGGAAGGCGATTTTCCACGGACTTGAAGTTTACGGAATTAACTATGGATATGCTGGTTTAATTGCTGGTGAGATTCATAAAATGGAGCTTGGCTCTGTTGGTGATATTATTCATCGTGGTGGAACGATGCTTTATACAGCACGCTGTGAGGAATTTAAAACATTAGAAGGTCAACAAAAGGGAATTGAGCAATTAAAGAAATTTGGCATTGAAGGTTTAGTTGTCATTGGTGGTGACGGTTCTTTCCAAGGGGCAAGAAAATTAACGGAACACGGTTTTCCAACCATCGGGGTACCGGGAACGATTGATAATGATATTCCGGGTACAGATTTTACGATCGGATTTGATACAGCATTAAATACGATTATTGAAGCGATCGATAAAATTCGAGATACAGCTACTTCACATGAGAGAACTTATGTGATTGAAGTTATGGGGCGTCATGCCGGAGACCTTGCGTTATGGGCAGGACTCGCTGATGGTGCCGAAACCATTCTGATTCCTGAAGCTGACTATGATATGGACCAAATTGTTAACCGTTTAAAGCGCGGGCAAGAACGTGGCAAAAAGCATAGTATCATCATCGTTGCTGAAGGAGTAGGAAATGGATTTACTTTCGGAAAAGAAATTAGTGATGCAACGAATATGGAAACACGTGTAACAGTGTTAGGTCATATTCAACGTGGTGGTTCACCAACAGCGTCTGATCGAGTGCTCGCTAGTCGTTTAGGGGCAAAGGCTGTTGATCTTTTAATAGATGGTAAAGCCGGCGTTACGGTAGGTATTCAAAAGAATGAACTTGTTTATCATGATATTGAGGAAGTTTTATCACAAAAGCATGAAGTTAATTTAGATATGTACAAGCTATCACAAGAATTATCCATTTAATTCTTTCCTTTCTTGTGTGCTTTTGGAGTAGTAGAATTATATAGGAGGCAATTATGCGTAAAACGAAAATTGTATGTACAATCGGTCCAGCCAGTGAAAGTGTTGAAAAGCTTGTCCAATTAATAGAAGCAGGAATGAATGTTGCTCGTTTGAATTTTTCCCATGGTGATTTTGAAGAACATGGAGCACGTATTAAAAACATTCGAGAAGCTTCAAAAATAACCGGTAAAACAGTCGCTATTTTATTAGATACAAAAGGTCCAGAAATCCGCACTCAAACATTAGAAAACGGCATGGTTGAGTTAAAAGCAGGTCAATCGTTAATCGTATCCATGAATGAAGTCGTTGGGAATAACGAAATCATTTCAATTACATATCCTGAGCTTGTTAAGGATGTGCAAATTGGTTCGACTTTATTATTAGATGACGGATTAATTGAATTAGAAGTGACAGAAATTCGCGATTCAGAACTTGTGACAACAGTTAAAAATAGTGGTGTTTTAAAAAATAAAAAAGGCTGTAATGTCCCTAATGTTAGTGTCAATCTACCAGGTATTACGGAAAAAGACGCAGCAGACATTCGTTTTGGTATTGAGCAAGATGTTGACTTTGTTGCGGCATCTTTTGTTCGCAGAGCATCAGATGTTCTCGAAATTCGTGAGCTACTAGAAAACAATGGTGGCGGAACAATAAAAATCATTCCAAAGATTGAAAATCAAGAAGGTGTTGACAACATCGATGAGATTCTTCAAGTTTCAGATGGATTAATGGTTGCCCGTGGTGATTTAGGGGTAGAAATTCCGGTTGAAGAAGTACCATTAGTACAAAAGCAATTAATTAAGAAGTGTAATACAGAAGCGAAGCCAGTTATTACAGCTACACAAATGTTAGATTCGATGCAACGTAATCCACGCCCAACAAGAGCAGAAGCAAGTGATGTGGCAAATGCGATTTTTGATGGAACGGATGCGATTATGCTTTCAGGAGAGACAGCTGCTGGTGATTATCCGGTTGAAGCTGTTCAAACAATGAATAAAATTGCCGCAAGAGCGGAGCAAGGTTTAAATTATAAAGCGATGCTAAATAAGATTACAAAGGCTGAAGATACAATGACGACGACTAGTGCAATCGGTCAGTCCGTTGTTCATACCGCTTTTAATTTAAATACGTCTTATATTTTATCTGCAACGGAAAGTGGTTATACGGCTCAAATTGTTTCAAAATATCGTCCGAAAGCAGATATCATTGCGGTAACGAGTAATAAAAATGCCTTTCGTCAATTGAGTTTAGTCTGGGGAGTAATTCCTGTATTGGGAGAAAAAGCGAAATCAACCGATCATATGTTAGAAATTACGGTTGACGCTGCGGTCGAGGCAGGAATTATTAAACAAGGCGAGCGTGTTGTCATCACAGCTGGTGTACCAGTAGGTGAATCAGGTACAACGAACTTAATTAAAGTTCACGTAATTGGTGAAGTAATTGCTAAAGGTCAAGGAATTGGGCGTAGCTCTGTAACTGGCCAAATCGTCATTGCCAAAGATGCGGATGAGGCGATTGCCAAAGTGAAACCAAACTCGATTTTAGTGATGCAAAGTACAGACAAAGATATGATTCCTGCTTTTGAAAAGGCAGCGGCTGTTATCACTGAAGAGGGTGGATTAACATCTCATGCAGCTGTAGTTGGTTTAAGTCTAAATACACCAGTTATTGTAGGGGTAGAGAATGCTCTTAACCTATTTACTGAAGGAGAAGAGGTTACTGTAGATAGCACACGCGGAGATATTTACAGAGGACATGCGAGTGTTCTATAATTAAAGAAGAAGAGGAGAAGGGAATCCCCTTCTCCTCTGTTTTTTTTCTTTGTGATTTATTAGTATGAGTCTGTTTCTTTCGTATAAATATTTGATAAACTAAGAAAAAAGAGGGATATTATGCCTAAGTATTTTTTGCTCCTATTGTTGCTCTTTCCACTTCTAGAAGTAATCGGCTTTATTTTAGTTAGCCAAATTGTTGGGATTTGGCCAACAATTATATTAATTGTCCTTTCAAGTATTTTGGGGGCTTGGCTCGCCAAACGCGAAGGACTACAAGCAATTCGATTAGCTCAAATGCAAATTAATCAAGGCCAAATGCCAAATCAAGTTATGTTAGATGGCCTATGTATTTTATTTGGTGGTTTGGCTCTATTAATTCCTGGTTTTATTACCGACATCCTCGGTCTCCTCTTATTAATACCAAAAACGAGAGCCATGTTTAAAGCTCTATTAATCAAATGGTTCTCAAAGTTAGTGAGAAATGGGCAATTTGTCGTCATCAACCGTCGCCCCTTCTAGAGTTCTGAACAAAAGTGGTGAAAAACCTAGAGCACTGATAGCGATGAAACCGTAAGAAAGGGACGATAAAATGTCTCAAGCAACATTATTTATGCTCGCCCTATTAGCGATTGCCGTTATTGCCAAAAATCAGTCCTTATTAGTTGCTGTGGCTTTTTTATTAGTGATTAAATGGATTGGACTAGGTGATAAGCTTTTTCCTCTATTCCAAACAAAGGGAATTAATATTGGGGTTACTGTGATTACGATTGCGGTGTTAACCCCTATTGTGACAGGTGAAATTGGTTTCAAACAATTAGGGGAAGCCGTACGTTCTCCTTATGCTTGGGTTGCATTAGCATCAGGGGTTCTGGTTGCTTTAATTGCGGCCAATGGTTTAGATTTATTAAAAGAAGATCCACATATTACGACCGCCCTTGTATTCGGAACGATTCTTGCTGTGGCCTTATTTAAGGGTGTTGCCGTTGGACCTTTAATCGGTGCCGGGATTGCCTACTTAACCATGCAAATGATTCAATTTTTTTCAAAGCTTGGCGGATAGGTGAAAAGTCTCCCTTCAAATGGGTTTACTGATAGTTGAACCAAATGATGTTTCGTTACTTATAAAAATAGAAAAGTCCAAAACGGAGTGAGCGGAATACCAGGAGGCTCCCGACTCACCCGCGATTGCTGTGGGCATGCAGCTTGCGGAGTAGATTTAACTAATAGAACCATATTTTAACGAGTCTCCCAGTTCACCTGTAGAACCCGTAGGCCACAAAGCATAAAGCAAAGCAGAAGTTTACAATCTGAGAATCGAGATCATTTTGTTTATAACTCAACTTTCGCATAGAGAAAATCCGTTCAACGAGTTGGCAGAAGGGAAGCTCTTAAACAAATACCCTTGACACGTTTGAAAAGCGAGAACGCACTATTATACAAAACGGATAAACTGTGCAGTAAAAAAAATATGCCCTCCGGCGGTCGCTTCATTTTAGTGAACAGATTCCTTCAACAGCCTACTAAGAGCTGTGTTCAGATGTCAACGATTGAACCGTCCATGTAAAGTCAATTTGAGTCTTGTATCGCCCTAAAGTTAATCGCTATCAACGGTTAAGAGTCAATCATACTCTGCGAAAGTTGAGTTTATAAGTAGAAGGGAGGATGTATGAGCACTCTCCCTTTTATTTTTAATTGAAATATCAAAATTAAATGTAATTTTTGGCATCTTTTAATTTGTTGAGTCGAAAACATTCACAAAAGTAAAAAAAATGTTTATAATGGGAGATGGAGTTCCTTTCTACATAGCACATTTCCAAATTCTTCACTTGGAAATGTAAGCATTTACTATATGCTTTGAGGAAAGATTTTATGGGATAAAGGAGAGGTTATTGTGAGTGCAACTCGTGGATTAGAAGGTATTGTAGCAACAACTTCAAGTGTAAGTTCAATTATTGACAGTACGCTAACTTATCAAGGTTATGAAATTGATGATTTAGCGGATCATGCCAGTTTTGAAGAAGTCATTTTCTTGCTTTGGAACGGTCGCTTACCAAAAGAAGCGGAGTTAAATGAACTTAAAGACCAACTTGCTGAGCATGCTGTCATTCCAAATGAAGTGATTGAACAAATGAAGAGCTACCCGTTAAAAGATATTCACCCAATGGCAGCTTTAAGAACCGCTATTTCAAGTTTAGGACTTTATGATGAGGATGCGGATGTGATGGAAGAATCTGCGAACCGTCTTAAAGCATTAAAGCTTCAAGCAAAGATCCCGACAATCGTGACAGCGTTTTCGCGTTTACGTGAAGGAAAAGACCCAATTGCACCAAAGAAAGATTTGAGTTTTGCCGCGAACTTCCTTTACATGTTAAAAGGTGAAGATCCAGACGAAATCTCTGTAGATGCATTTAACAAAGCGCTTGTTCTTCACGCAGACCACGAATTAAATGCTTCCACTTTTACAGCGCGTGTCTGTGTTGCGACATTATCTGATGTTTATTCAGGTATTACAGCCGCAATAGGTGCTTTAAAAGGGCCACTACACGGTGGAGCAAATGAAGCCGTTATGAAGATGTTAACGGAAATTGACACGGTTGAAAATGTGGATCCTTTTGTACGTAAAGCCATTGATAATAAAGAAAAAATTATGGGCTTTGGACACCGTGTTTATAAGAATGGGGACCCACGTGCGAAGCATTTAAAAGAGATGTCTAAACGCTTGACTGAAATTACGGGTGAGAAAAAATGGTATGAAATGTCTGTTAAAATTGATGAAATTTTCACAGCGGAAAAAGGCATTTTACCAAATGTCGATTTCTATTCAGCTAGTGTGTATCACAGCTTAGGCATTGACCATGATTTATTTACACCAATCTTTGCGGTGAGTCGTACGTCAGGCTGGTTAGCCCATATTTTAGAGCAATACAGCAATAATCGATTAATCCGTCCGCGCGCTGAATACAATGGACCAAATAAACAAGTTTACATTCCTTTAGAAAAACGTTAAAAAATTTGACTGTTTTCTAAAAGATTATTAGCTTGTGTGTCATAACATAGTGCAGGCAGCCAAATTAATTAAGAGGGGAAACCCTCCCCTTATACATAAAAAAGTCGAATCTTGTATAAGTAGATATAGATATTTAGTGACAATTTTTATGTTTATTTGATAAGCTAGGTATGCGAAGTTTTTTATAGAGTAATTATTTCGAGGAGGTTTATGTAATATGGCAAACGGTGAAGTAATTAAGGTAAATAACGGGGTACTTGATGTACCAAACAATCCAATCATTCCTTTTATTGAGGGAGACGGGACAGGCCCTGATATTTGGGCAGCAGCTTCAAGAGTCTTAGATGCTGCGGTTGAAAAAGCTTATAACGGTGAGAAGAAAATCGTATGGAAAGAAATTCTCGCTGGTGAAAAAGCATTTAACGAAACAGGTAGCTGGTTACCTGAAGAAACGTTAGAAGCTATTGATAAATATATGATTGCTATTAAAGGACCTTTAACAACTCCAGTAGGTGGGGGAATTCGTTCTTTAAACGTTGCTCTACGTCAAGAGTTAGATTTATATGTGTGCTTACGTCCAGTACGTTATTTCCAAGGAGTACCTTCTCCAGTGAAACGTCCAGAAGATACGGATATGGTTATCTTCCGTGAAAACTCTGAGGATATTTATGCAGGAATTGAGTATCAAGAAGGTTCTGAAGAAGTTCAAAAGCTAGTGAAGTTTTTACAAGAAGAACTAGGAGCAAAGAAAATTCGCTTCCCTGAAACTTCTGGTATTGGTGTTAAACCAGTTTCAAAAGAAGGAACGGAGCGTTTAGTTCGTGCGACGATTCAATATGCACTTGATGAAGGCCGTAAGAGTGTAACATTAGTACACAAAGGAAACATCATGAAGTTTACTGAGGGAGCATTTAAAAACTGGGGGTATGAGCTTGCTGAAAAAGAATTCGGCGATCAAGTATTCACATGGGCTCAGTATGATAAGATTGTTGAAGCTGAGGGTGTTGAAGCAGCAAATAAAGCACAAGACGAGGCGCTTGCTGCAGGTAAAATTCTTGTGAAAGATTCAATTGCTGATATTTTCTTACAACAAATCTTAACACGTCCAAAAGAGTTTGATGTTGTAGCCACAATGAACTTAAATGGTGACTACATTTCTGATGCATTAGCAGCTCAAGTTGGTGGTATCGGTATCGCTCCAGGAGCAAACATTAACTATGTAACTGGACATGCTATTTTTGAAGCAACTCACGGTACAGCTCCTAAGTATGCTGGTCAAGATAAAGTGAATCCATCTTCTGTTTTATTATCAGGTGAATTAATGCTTCGTCACTTAGGTTGGAATGAAGCTGCGGACTTAATCATGTCTTCAATGGATAAAACAATCGCCAGCAAGGTTGTCACTTATGACTTCGCTCGTCTCATGGACGGTGCTACAGAAGTTAAATGTTCTGGCTTTGCCGATGAGTTAATCAAAAACCTATAATCTTAATCGTTAAATCTATCAAGAGCGTATGTGATCTTCATGCATACGCTCTCTCATTGAGTCATTTTTTATTGTTTGATCGTTAGTTGAAAACAACAATCAGGAGTGGTTATAAAATGGCAATTAAGCGTAGAAAGATTTCAGTTATTGGAGCAGGTTTTACAGGAGCAACTACCGCATTAATGGTCGCACAAAAAGAGCTAGGCGATGTGGTATTAGTTGACATCCCTCAATTAGAAGGACCAACTAAAGGGAAAGCCCTTGATATGTTAGAATCAACACCTGTACAAGGAGTTGACTCAAATATTATCGGTACTTCAAACTACGAAGATACAAAAGATTCTGACGTAGTTGTGATTACAGCAGGTATTGCTCGTAAACCGGGGATGAGCCGTGATGATTTGGTCAGCACAAACGCTGGGATTATGAAAGCTGTTACTAGAGAAGTGGTTAAACATTCTCCTAATTGCTACATTATCGTTTTAACAAACCCGGCTGATGCGATGACTTATACAGTCTATAAAGAGTCTGGCTTCCCGAAAAACCGTGTCATCGGACAATCTGGTGTGCTTGATACGGCTCGTTTCCGTACATTTATTGCACAAGAACTTAACTTATCTGTAGAGGATATTACAGGTTTTGTTCTTGGTGGGCATGGGGATGACATGGTTCCATTAATTCGTTACTCATTCGCAGGTGGCGTACCTTTATCAAAGTTGATCTCCGAAGAACGTTTAGAAGAGATTGTGGAACGTACACGTAAAGGTGGCGGTGAGATTGTTGGTTTATTAGGTAACGGTAGTGCGTACTATGCACCAGCCGCTTCGTTAACTCAAATGGTTGAAGCGATTATTAAAGATAAAAAGCGTGTGATTCCAACGATAGCTTACCTTGAAGGCGAGTATGGATATGAGGATTTATACTTAGGCGTACCAACGATTTTAGGTGGAGACGGAATTGAAAAAATCATTGAATTAGATTTATTAGAAGATGAAAAAGCAGCACTTGCAAAATCAGTAGATTCAGTACGTGCTGTGATGGAAGCTCTACCTAAAGCGTAACGGAGATTCAGAGTATTGGAGGCGTGATAATAACTTATCACGTCTTTTTATTTTTCAAATAAGTGATTATGAAGATTTTTTCTTCGATGATGTTGACCCCTCTAAACATCTAAGTTGTTCACATATAACGGCTAGAACGAATCCTTCCCTTCCTTCCCTCATAAACTCACCATTTCAGAGCTCCTATTCCAATCGTTGAGTCATAACATACAAAGGGCTTAACCAAATTTCCTATGCGGAGCGGTTTATTTTATCCATTTATTCATTCATTTTCCAAAAAAACATACAAACGGCAGCACCCATTTTTATTTATAAGAGGTGATCGTTTTATTTCTTACGACTTTATAATTACTCAACTTTCGCAGCGTATAATTGACCCTTAACCGTTGATAGAGATTAACTTTAGGGCGATACAAGACTCAAATTGACTTTACATGAACGGTTCAATCGTTGACAGTCTGAACACATCTCTTCGTAGGCTGTTGAAGGAAACTGTTCACTAAAATGAAGCTCTTCGGCTAGTCGCTACCAAAACATACTCCGCGTCCTTGCCGAGAACCTGGCGAGCCTCCTCGGTACACCTGTGGGGTCTCGCTCCACGGTTTATTCCTGCGGGAGTCTCCGTATGGTTTTGTCCGCTAAGTGTAGGGGAGAGGCTTGATGATATTGCTTTTTCCAAATCAGCTATTTCTAACGCAGAAGGACCTTCTTCTTCCCTTTGTTGGTTATGGAACTAAATAGGTCGTTGCCACCTATTTTTTTCCTAAGTCTGTAGTCATCAAAAGACAGGATAAACAAGCTCGATCATCTAGCTAATGTACAGAGCATCCACAATGATTTGTTTACAACTGTAACGGATTTAGTCATGGAAAGAGAAAAATCATTCTCAAGCTAATGTACGTTGAAGTAATGACTATTTTTTTATTCAATAAGAAAACCGAACCTAGATTCGATTCCATTATCTAGCGGACAAACAGACACGGAGACTCCCGCAGGAATAAACCGTCCAATGAGACCCCGCAAGCGTGAAACGCTGAGGAGGCTCATGAGGTTCTCGGCAAGGACGCGGAGTGTCTGTTTGGGAGCGACCGCCGGAGGGCCTATTATTATTTTCTTAATGCGCAGTTTATCCGTTTGGTGTGATAGTACGTTCTCGCTTTTCAAACGTGTCAAGGGCATTTGTTTAAGAGCTTCCCTTTCGCTCTGCCAACTAGTTGAACGGATTTTCTTGATGCGAAAGTTGAGTAATTCGTAATTCGTTCAGTTTGAGAAAGAAGTCAGTACCTCATCCGAATGCTTCGTAATATGTGGAGATTTATACGGTTGCTGTTTCTTTTATGTTGGAGAAGCTCCTTTTTAATGCATGTCTTTGTAAACATTAGAAAATACTAACAAGAAGGGGTGAGGAAGGTTATGGAAGAGGTTTTAGAGCGAATATTAGGTTTTTTACCAACAAGATCAACCGTTTGGGGTGCTGTGACGATCTCAATATTGATTTGGGCCGTTCAATATCTCAACCAAATCGTATATCGTGTATTCGAGTTACCGTGGCAGAAGAAGAAAAATCAAGAGATGCGAAAGGCAGCTTTGAAAGAGTAAAAAGTTAGCACTAAAATGCAAGAATAGAGAAGCTACTAATTAACATAGGTCGATTTTTGGAGAGTGAATATGAAGAATCTTATCAATTACCAAATGTCACCACTTGAACTAATTATTACAATGACCTCCTTTATTTTTGGCGTAGGTATTCTGATATTGCCAAGAGGGTTGGCTCAAGACGTTGGAACAACGGATGGTTGGCTCACTATATTAATATCAGGAGTCATTTCGATGATCATTGTCTATTTGTTTGTTCGGGTTCAAGTTCATTTTCCTGGACAAAATTATTTTGAATTTATTAATTTTGGAAAGATGAAAAAATGGCCATCAATGTTTTTAAGCCTATTATTTCTTCTTTACTTTTTTATATTAATTCCTTTCCAAGTACGTATTTTTGGGGTTGCTATAAAAATGTATTTATTAGACCAAACCCCTCTAGAGGTCATCATAGGTTCGATGTTAGTAGTCGTTTTTTATGCCGTTTCAAAAGGGGTTCAAGGAATTGTCCATATTAATTTAATGTATCTTCCTATTATATTATTTGTCCTTTTATTAGGTTTTGTTTTAAATGTTGGAGAGCTAAATCTATCTACTTTTTTGCCTTTGTTTTCTGAAGGGATCATACCTGTCATAAAAGGGATTCCTGTAACCATGTATTCATTTATAGGGGTTTTTTGCCTCCTTTTTTTAATGGGGTCGTTGAAACCTTTACCGCTTCGTGCGTGGCAAATAAATATAGGGATGTTGATTGTTATTGTTATACACCTTCTCTATTTTCTTGTATCGGTTGCTATTTTTTCGTTGGAAGCTTTAAAGATAATAACATTTCCAACAATTGAATTATTCAAAGAAATTGAAGTGCCTGGTGGTTTTTTTGAGCGCATTGAATCTGTTTTTATCACGATGTGGGTGATGTCTATTTTTACGACTCTTACGTTAGAAGTGATTATGGCTCAATTATTGATAAAAGGGGTTTTATTTAAGAAAAAGAAGAATCTGTGGGTAAGTGGTGTAATAGCTTTTCTGATTTATATGATGGCCTTTATACCAAGCTCAATCGTTGAACTTGCTAAAATGGGAGAATGGTCAGGATATATCGGGAGCATTGCGACAGGTTTTGCATTGCTATTTGGCTTTATGGCTGTTTGGCACAAAAATAAAAAACAGACAAACAGGTCATCATCAGCAGGTATGTAACTTCAACATGATGGGGTGAGACGTTGAATAAGCTTTTCTTTTGTTTTATGATAATATCCATTTATTTCCTGAGCGGTTGCTGGGATCGATCAGAGATCGAAGAAATAGGATTTGTGAGTGGTATAGGACTTGACCCTGTAGAGGACTTTGAGAAGGAAGTGGAATCCTTACAAAGAGAAAATAAAAGCAAGGTTGATCATTTATTGAAAAGCACCTATCAGGTAGCCATCCCTAGTAATCTTATTCAAGAAAATGGAGGAGGTCAGGAAGAGCCCTTCTTTAATATTACGACAACTGGGATGACAAATTTTAAAATGATAAGACAAATTGCCGCGAGGAGAAGCAGAGTTTTAAGTTTCGAACATATTAAAGTTATTATTATTAATGAGGAGTTGCTTCGTCATGAACATTTTTTAGAAAACCTATTGGATTTCTACCTTCGTGATCACGATATGCGAAGGCGCACTGATATAATCATTTCTACGGGAGCGGCAGAAGAGGTGTTACAAGATAAATTACCTCTAGAAGATATGCCATCGATTAGTATTAAGCATATTCGCGAAAATGAAGCTCGTGTTCCTGGGATGCTAGGTGAACGAACGATTGGTATGGTTCAACGGTTTGTGATGGGGAAAAATAGCTTTCTATTGCCACGTATTGTAAAAAGAGAAGGAAAGGATTTAAAAATAGGAGGTGCCGCCATTTTTTTTGGGAAGAATAATCAAATAATTGGATGGTTAGGGGATGAAGAGGTAAGTGGTTATAAAATGATTATGGGTGAATTTGGAGACAATATTATTGAAGCAAATTATCAAGATGAAATGATTGTTTTTGATAATTCTGGTATGAAAACGAACATTGGTTATGAAAGAAAGGGAGAAAAGGATATTTTTAATGTGGAAATTAAGGCAGAAGGGTCATTAGGTGAGGTTTGGCTTGAGCATATAAACATAAATGACATGAGAGTAATGGAAGAATTGGAACGAGCATTTGAAGCTGAAATCCAATCAAAAGTAACTACTATTATTAAAAAAATGCAAGAGGAGTTTGCGGCAGATATTTTCGAATTTAATGAGAAAGTGAGGCAAAAAAATTATCGATATTGGAAAACGGTGCAGGATGATTGGGATGGAGAAAATGGAATGTTTCAAAATGCTGATATAACAGTGAATCCGAAAGTGAAAATTAGACACTATATGCTTGCTGAATGAAAAGTTAAATTGAAAGGAATTTAAGCATACATGTTTAAGAAGAAATTGTTTAAAGCACTGCACAGGGCAACGGTTCGAAAAGGAAATGAATTCCCCCTTACTATTTCCAAAGACCTTCATGAAACAGTAGAATCGGTAAAAAAGATTCTAGGTGAAAGCTCTGATGTGATTCAACGAGATTTGCTAATAAATAAGAGTATAAAAGCATCCCTGTTTTTTATAGACGGATTATCAGATCAAGATAGTATCGAAGAAGACATCATTAAGCCATTGATTCAAACATTTGCTCATCAAGTTGACGGTTTGTCAGTTAAAGAATTAGTAAATGAACGGATTACACTTTCAAGTGAATCCATATTTGATACATTTGATGATGGTATTCTTTCGGTCATGAGCGGAGATTCGATGCTTGTTATTGATGGGTTTGAAAAACTAGTTATTTTTTCAACGAGAAAATTAGAAAAACGCTCGATTCAGGAACCTCAAAGTGAGATTGTTGTACGGGGACCTAGAGACGGATTTGTCGAAGTACTTCAGTCAAACATTATGTTGATTCGAAGGCGTGTAAGGGATCCGAATCTAACTGTACAACGTGGTCAAATTGGGAGGAGATCAAAAACGGATTTTGCTTTACTTTATATGAAAGGTATAGCAAGTCCGACTTTGATTGACGAAGTGCGCTATCGGCTATCTTGTATCGATATAGATGAGGTAATTGAATCTGGAACAGTAGAACAGTTAATTGAAGATCATGTGTTATCTCCGTTTCCACAATTATTAGATACAGAAAGACCGGATAAAGCTTCTAATGCTTTGATGAATGGTCAAGTGCTAATTGTCCTTGATAATACGCCTTATGTCTTAATCGCTCCAGTTGTATTAGAACAATTATTTAAGTCTCCTGAAGATTATTATGAACGCTGGCTTATTGGAACATTAATTCGAAACCTTCGTTTCATAGCAGCTCTAATCGCCTTATTACTACCTGGATTATACATATCTATTGTTTCCTTTCATCAAGGGTTGATCCCAACAGCATTAGCTTTGTCCATTGCCGGAACGAGAGAAGGTGTTCCTTTTCCCTCATTTATTGAAGCGATTCTAATGGAGTTTACAATTGAGCTTTTACGGGAGGCAGGAGTTCGTTTACCTCGCCCGGTTGGACAGACCATTGGGATTGTTGGTGGTTTAGTTATCGGAGATGCTGCGGTTCGGGCAGGTATTGTGAGTCCGATTATGGTTATTGTGGTAGCGCTAACAGCGATTGCTTCTTTTGCGATTCCTTCCTATAGTGTCAGTATTTCTTTACGAATTCTGCGCTTTAGCATGATGATTGTTGCGTCTGTATTAGGTTTATATGGCATGATTTTGCTTTTTATTGTTATTAGTGTTCATCTTGTAGGTTTACGAAGTTTTGGTAGCTATTATACAGCACCATTTGCTCCATATCATTTTCCAAGTTGGCTTGATCTCTTTTTACGTGCACCAACTTCTGTTTTGCGGAGAAGGTCAGCAGAGCCTAAAACCGTGGATGATATAAAGCAAGTATAGGTCAAGGGAACTGTCCATTAAGTTACTACCAAAATAAGAAAAGTTAATTTTTGATTAAGCTTAAACCATTTTTTTCTTTATTTATTATTAAAAATGTATTCTTTTTTGGTATACTAATGGTGAAAATAGAGAAAAAGAGCTTGGGGAACCGTGAATGATCTCGTAGAAGAGAATGGCGGAGGAGATAGTATATGACACAGCGTTTATTAGTAGTGGATGATGAGGAGTCAATTGCAACATTATTACAATTTAATTTGCAGCAATCGGGGTATGAGGTCGATACGGTGCATGATGGCGGGGCAGCTTTTAAAAAGGCAGAAAACGAAAAGTATGATTTAATCGTTTTAGATTTAATGCTTCCTGTAATGGATGGTCTCGAAGTGTGTAAACAGTTAAGACAAAACAAAATTATGACACCAATTCTCATGCTCACAGCCAAGGATGATGAGTTTGATAAGGTACTTGGTCTAGAACTTGGGGCCGATGATTATATGACCAAGCCTTTTAGTCCAAGGGAAGTTGTCGCCAGAGTTAGAGCAATTTTACGAAGAGTAGCTCAACAAACCTCACCAGAACAGGTTGAACCTATCATGCAGAATGAGAAAATGACGGTAGGTGAGGTAGAGGTCTATCCAGAAAATTATGAGGTCTATTATCAGGGTAAAGCAATCGACGTTACACCAAAGGAATTTGAATTGCTATTATATTTAATGAACCATAAAGGGCGTGTCTTAACAAGAGACCAGCTTCTGAATGCCGTTTGGAATTATGAATTTGTTGGAGATACAAGGATTGTTGATGTTCATATTAGTCATCTTCGTGAAAAGATTGAACCAAATACAAAAAAACCAATTTATATTAAAACGATTCGAGGACTAGGGTATAAATTAGAAGAGCCTCAATTAAATGGTTAAGTTAAGATTTCGTTTAATGGTTTCGGTCATGCTCACCATTTTGCTCGTTCTTGCAGGGCTTGGAGTGGCGATTGGACAATTATTTAAAGAGTTCCACCTTGATTACACGACTGAGAGGCTAGAAAATGATGCTAAACTTGTCGCTTTTCTTATCGAAGAGAATCGTCTTTTAGATGATAATATTCAAGAATTTACGAATAATGTTAGTCATGAATTAGATGTACGGGTGACGATTATTTTAAGTGATGGAGAAGTGATTGGAGAATCAAGTACAGACCCTGAACTAATGGAAAATCACCTTGAACGACCTGAAATTATTGATTTGTTAACGAGAGAATCCGGAAAGCGAATTCGTTATAGTACCACTGTTGAAAATGAACTGTTGTATATGGCTGTTCCTATTATGGAAAGTTCAGAGAAAGTGGGAATTGTCCGCTTAGGTCTACCAACATCAGACATTCATGCGATGAACCGTAATATTTGGACCTTTTTAATTATTAGTTTTTCTTTAGCGGCAATCGTTATATTTTTAGTGATTTATCGGATCACTTCACAAATGATCCGTCCGATTGAAAGTGTGACAGATGTAGCTAACGAATTAGCTAAAGGGAATTTTAAAGCGAGGACGGTTGAAGGGAATCAAGATGAGATTGGTCAATTAACGAAATCAGTAAATGTATTAGCGAGCAATCTTGAACATATTACGAACAGGCATCAACTGCAAAAAGAACGAATGGAAACGTTGATTGAAAACATGGGCAGTGGTCTTATTTTAATTAATATGCGTGGTGATATATCATTAATTAATAAAACATGTCGCGATATTTTTCAAGAAAATACGGATAAATGGGATCATAAATTATACCATGATGTCATTGGACATAAAGAAATTATTCAACTCATTCAGTCTGTTTTTATGACAGAAGAGAAAATTCGTAAACAAATCACATTTGATAAACATCTTGAGGTTAAACATTATGATGTTCATGGTGCACCCGTTATTAGTCATAAAGGAAGTTTTAAAGGGGTAGCCCTAGTCATGCACGATATTACAGAATTAAAGAAGCTAGAACAAGTTCGAAAAGACTTTGTGGCTAATGTTTCTCATGAGTTAAAAACACCGGTCACCTCGATTAAAGGTTTTAGTGAGACATTACTTGATGGGGCCATGCATGATGAAGCATACCGAGAAAAATTTCTTCATATCATTTGGAAGGAAAGTGAACGGTTGCAAGGGCTCATACATGACCTGCTTGAATTATCTAAAATCGAACAGCATATTTTTCAATTGAATTGGTCCAAGCTGAATATGGCTGTGGCAGTAGAAGAGGCTGTGACGCTCTTAAAAGAAAAAGCATCGGATAAGTCGATTCAACTAGAGATGCATCTTAAAGGTCATTTTGAATTGGAAGGTGATTTTGAGCGGATCAAACAAATCGCGATTAATTTAATTAGTAATGCGATAACGTATACACCTTCTGAAGGGAAAATTGACGTGTATCTTACGGGCTATGATGATTTCGTTGAGTGGAAAGTGGAAGACACTGGAATTGGAATAAGCGAGCAAGAGCAACCACGCATTTTTGAACGTTTTTACCGCGTTGACCGTGCGAGAAGCCGTAATTCAGGTGGAACAGGGCTTGGCTTAGCGATTGTTAAACATTTGGTCGAAGCTCATCATGCTCAAATTGAAGTGGAAAGTGAACTTGGGAAAGGAACCACTTTTTCAATGAAATTTAAAAGAAAACATGAAGAGGATTGGGAACTCGATTTACGTGAGGGACAATAGGCTGAAAAGGATGGGGCTGTGCGATAAGGTCAAAAAATGAGCTTATGTGAACGGCCTCTTTTTGATCTCATAGGAAAATAATGGACGATTTTTACAAATCATTTACATTGGCTTTATAAAGGGTTAATGAGTGGAAGTTATACTTACTTTGAACGGTTCCCCTCAATGTTTGATTAGTGGAAATGAGCCATCTGATCACATTGAATTCCCTTTATTTGGCGAAAGCGTACAGGCTTTCGTCCTTTTTTGGTGAGATGTAATAGAAGTTTCATAAAATTAGGGGAAATCTTTGCATCTTAATGTGATAGGATAGAAAGTAGTAAAATCTTATGTAAAAGATTGAAACTTTTTGCATAAGTATTTCGTATAGAAAGAGAACATAGAAAGAGAGGGGAATAAAGATGACGATCAAACAATTAGTTATGGGTTTCGCCTCCCTAATTGTTGTAGCGGTGCTCGGTTTATTTTTAATCACAGGTTGGTACATAGTGGATGAATCTGAACAAGCGGCTGTTATTACATTCGGGAAAGTTGAGGAGACTGTCACTGAGCCAGGTCTAAAGTTTAAATTGCCGTGGCCAATTCAAAAAGTCGAAATTTTATCAAGGGGTACTTATAATCTACAAGTGGGCTACCAAGAAGAAGGTGGCGAAGTTGTTGAATTTACAAATGAAGCAAAAATGATTACCGGAGATGAATTTATTGTTTTTGCCGATTTAGCTGTTCAATGGAGAATTAGTGATCCTGAGCAATTTTTATTTAGTACAAAAGAACCAGAAAGGGTTTTATATAATGCTGCCTCGGCCTCTTTAAGAGGAGTCATTGGAAGTGCTAATATTGATGATGCTTTGACCGATCAGCGTCCTGAAATTGAAGCAAGAGTGTTCGAAAACCTTGTTGAATTAATTGATATTTATCAAATTGGAATTAGCATTCAAGATGTTAAATTACAAGATGTTGAACTACCAACTCAAGAGGTTCGTCGTGCTTTTACAGAGGTAACGGATGCCCGTGAAGAACGTTTAACCAAAATTAATGAAGCACGAAAATATGAAAATCAGAAAATGAATGAGGCTGAAGGGGAAAAAGATGCGGTTATTTCTCGAGCTGAAGGTCAAAAAACAGAGCGAATCGAGCGTGCTCGTGGAGACGTAGCTCATTTTGATGCTCTTTATACCGAATATTTAGTAAATCCTGGTGTAACGAGACAACGCTTACTATTAGAGACACTAGAACAAGTCTTACCTCATACTGATATTTATATTATGGATAGCAATAACGATACGATAAATTACTTACCAATTCGACCAATTGAGAGTGGAAATAATAGTAGTGCATCTAATCCGCCACCTCTAAACAACACTGAAGATGAAGGAGGTTCTGAAAACGATGAGTGATGATCGTAATATTGTTGATATTAATGAACGTAGAACACCAGAAAATTATCGGAAATACGTAAAATTAGGGGCGACCGCTGTAGTCCTCATCGTCCTTGTTGCCATTATATTAAGTAATTTATTTATTGTGGAGCAAGGAGAGTTTAAGGTTGTTCGTCAATTTGGTGAAGTGGTCAAAATTGAGGATGAGCCTGGTTTAACTTATAAAATACCATTTATTCAAACGGTAAGTACGTTGCCAAAATATCAAATGGTCTACGATATTCCGACAGCAGAGATTAACACGAGTGATAAAAAGCGTATGCTTGCAGATTATTATGTGGTATGGAGAATTGAAAGTCCTCAACAAATGATTGCTAACGCTCGAACGATTGAAAATGCAGAAGCGATTATGGGTGAAATTATTTTCTCAGCCATTCGTGCAGAGCTTGGACAATTAAATTTTGATTCGATCATTAATTCTGGATCAGAGGGAGCCGCACGAGGTGATATTGGAGAGCTTGTACGCGAACGGGTAAACAATTCACTAGATAACGGTGATTATGGGATTACTTTAACGGACATTCGTATGAAACGAGCCGACTTACCAGAAGAAAATGAGGAAGCCGTTTATCGTCGGATGATTTCAGAGCGTCAAACAACGGCACAGGATTATTTATCTGAAGGGGACGCAGAAGCGAACCGTATTCGTGCTAACACAGACCGAGAAGTACAAGAATTGATCGCAACAGCAACGGCTGATGCCAATATCATTATTTCAGAAGGGGAAGCAGAAGCCGCCCAAATTTATAATGAAGCATTCGGTCAAGATCTAGAATTTTATCAGCTTTATCGTACGTTAGAGTCATACAAAAAGACAATTGGTGATGAAACCGTGATCGTTTTACCAGCTGATTCGCCTTACACAAGATTACTAATGGGTTTGACTGAGTAAAAAGGATAAGTTTTAGTTAGAGGAAAAAACATGGCTAGAGATATAGCTATGTTTTTTCCTTTTTTTATGATAGGAAGAGGCGAGGCGGGATTGGATGCGTCGTGAGAGCTTGTTTGCGACGTGTAAGGTGAAGGAAAAGCCCTAAAGCATGTCGCAAAAGCATCGATACGACGCGAGAGCAGAAGGGAAAGTCCTAAAGCATGTCGTAAAAGCATCGATACGACGCGAGAGCAGAAGGAAAAGCCTTAAAGCATGTCGCAAAAGCATCGATACGACGCGAGAGCAGAAGGAAAAGCCCTAAAGCATGTCGCAAAAGCATCGATACAACGCGAGAGCAGAAGGAAAACCCACAATCTATGTCGTAAAAGCACTGACATGATACAAAGACTAAACCAAATAACATATATTCATTATCTGAATACATCTTTTCGTTTTCGAACGTATGTGTGCTACAATAAATTAAGAGAATAAGTGTAGAAAAGGAGCGATGATTTTGAAGAAGCTCGTATTAATTGACGGCAACAGTATTGCCTACCGTGCGTTTTTTGCTTTACCACTTTTAAATAATGATAAAGGTGTTTATACAAACGCGGTTTATGGTTTTACCACCATGCTAATGAAGATTATAGAAGAGGATAAGCCCACACATATGCTTGTCGCTTTTGATGCCGGAAAAACGACATTTAGGCATAAAACATTTAGTGAATATAAAGGCGGACGTCAAAAAACTCCACCAGAGCTTTCGGAGCAGTTTCCACTCGTTCGTGAGTTGCTCGATGCTTTTCAAATTAAACGATTTGAAGCGGAAAATTATGAAGCGGATGATATTATTGGTACGTTTGCAAAAGAAGCTGCAGGTGAAGATTGGCAAGTGAAAATCTATACGGGTGATAAGGATTTACTTCAACTCGTTACAGCAAATGTAACGGTTGCATTAACGAAAAAGGGGATTTCTCAAGTTGAGGAATATACCCCAGCTTTTTTACATGAAAAATATGGACTCGAACCAAAGCAAATCATTGATATGAAAGGCTTAATGGGCGATAGCTCAGATAATATTCCAGGTGTACCTGGTGTGGGAGAAAAAACAGCCCTTAAACTTTTAAAAGAGTTTGGAACGATTGAAACGGTATTGGACTCAATTGAACAAATTTCAGGTAAAAAGATGAAGGAGCGGCTGGAAGAAAATAAAGAGCAAGCGATGATGAGTAAAGAATTAGCCACGATTTTTCTAGAAGTTCCTCTTGAAATGGATGTTAATGATTTAAGTTTTGGTGAGTATGAAAACAAGGATGTCGTTCAGTTTTTTAAAGAGCTTGAATTTAAGTCATTATTAGAGAAATTTTCTCCTGATGAACAAATGGACGAAGTGAAGGAAAAAGTGGAGGATATACAATTTGAAATCTTAACAGATATCAAAGAAGAGCAATTAAGCAGTCCGGCTGCTTTAATTGTTGAAATTTTAGATGAGCATTATCATCAATCAGAAATAATCGGAATCGCACTCGTTAACGAGACGGGTCGTTATTATCTTTCCCCTGAAACGGCTCTTCAGTCCGAAGTTTTTAAATCATGGTTAAAGGATGAAACAAAAAAGAAATGGATTTTTGATGCAAAACGTGCAGTGGTTTTATTTGGTTGGCAAGGTGTAGAACTTACTGGGGTCGAATTTGATTTATTAATGGCTTCATATGTACTTGATCCATCTCATTCTTCTCACGATATGGATGACATCGTCCAACGGAAGAGTGGCGGTTATGTGCAATCAGATGAAGTCGTTTATGGCAAAGGAGTTAAACGGAAGGCTCCAGAAGAACAAGTGTTAGCAGTGCACTTAGTACGAAAAGCCCAAGCCACTTATGATTTAAAAGAGCCTCTGGAAAAAGAATTGAAAGAAAATGAGCAGTTTGAACTTTTTTATGATTTAGAAATGCCGTTATCGCTTATTTTAGGAAAAATGGAACTTACAGGTGTTAAGGTGGATAAAGAACAACTCATTCAAATGGGTGGGGATTTAGAAGAGCGTCTAAGTAAGCTAGAACAGGACATTCATGAGCTAGCAGGTCAGTCGTTTAATATTAATTCACCAAAGCAGTTAGGAGAGATCTTGTTTGAGAAGTTGGAACTTCCACCTATTAAAAAGACGAAGACAGGCTATTCAACTTCAGCTGATGTGTTAGAGAAGCTATCAGGTAAACATGAGATCATTGACCATATTCTTCATTATCGTCAATTAGGAAAGTTGAACTCAACGTATATTGAAGGATTATTGAAGGTGATTAAAGAGGATTCTAGTAAGATTCATACGCGGTTTAACCAAGCGTTAACGCAAACTGGCCGATTAAGTTCAACGGATCCAAATTTACAAAACATCCCGATTCGTTTAGAAGAAGGACGGAAAATTCGTAAAGCTTTTATCGCTTCTGAAAAGGGATGGAAAATCATTGCTGCCGATTATTCACAAATTGAGCTAAGAGTGTTGGCCCATATTTCAGGGGATGAAAAGCTAAAAGAGGCATTCCAAAAAGATATGGACGTTCATACAAAAACAGCGATGGATGTCTTTCATGTAAAAGAGGATGAAGTGACTAGCTTAATGAGAAGAAGTGCAAAGGCTGTAAATTTCGGAATCGTGTATGGGATTAGTGATTATGGGTTATCACAAAGTTTAAATATTACTCGTAAGGAAGCGGCTGAATTTATTGAGCGATATTTCCAAAGTTACCCGAAAGTGAAACAATATATGGATGAGATTGTCGAGGAAGCTCGTGAATCGGGTTATGTTGCAACGCTTCTCCATCGTCGCCGCTATTTACCGGAATTAACAAGTCGTAACTTTAATTTAAGAAGTTTTGCGGAACGAACGGCAATGAATACGCCGATCCAAGGAACAGCAGCTGATATTATCAAAAAAGCAATGGTTGATATGGGGAATGAATTAGAAGAAAAAACTTGGAAAGCTCGTTTACTCTTACAAGTACACGATGAACTTATCTTTGAAGTACCAGAAGAAGAAGTGAATGATTTCTTGAAGGTCATTACAGATGTGATGGAAAATGCGGTGGAATTAGACGTTCCATTAAAAGTGGATGCCGAAATCGGCGGAAGCTGGTACGATGCCAAGTAAGGAGAGAAGGAAATGCCTGAATTACCTGAGGTAGAAACAGTAAAGCGGACATTAACAGAGTTAGTTGTAGGTAAAACGATAAAAGAAGTGGAAGTGTTCTGGCCAAAAATCATAAAAAAACCTGATGATGCAAAAATATTCCAAGAGATGTTGCAAGGGCAAAGCTTTACGGAAATCCATCGTCGTGGAAAATTTCTGATCTTTCAATTAGATGATTATGCTCTTGTTTCTCATTTGAGAATGGAGGGTAGGTACGGTATCCACCAAAAGGGGGAGGAACGAACGAAACATACCCATGTGATCTTTCGCTTTGAAGATGGGACTGAATTATGGTATCAAGATGTCCGGAAATTTGGGACAATGCATCTTTTCCTTAAAGGAGAAGAGGAGACAACTGTTCCTTTACTTGGTCTTGGAGTAGAACCGTTTTCGGAACAATTTCAACAAAGCATTTTAAAAGTGGCTTTTAAAAAAACACAGCGAAAAGTCAAAGTCGTTTTGCTTGATCAAAAAGCCGTTGTTGGGTTAGGGAATATTTATGTAGATGAGGCTCTCTTTCGTTCTGGTATTCACCCAGAACGCTCAGCTTCATCGATTACAGATGAAGAAATCATCATTCTCCATCAAAAAATTCGAGAAACGTTACAAGAAGCTGTCGACATGGGAGGAAGCTCGGTTAAATCCTATGTGAATGGTCAAGGGGACATGGGGATGTTTCAACAAAGACTTGATGTTTATGGTCGAAAGGCATTGCCTTGTAATGTTTGTGGAACAGAGATATTAAAAACAGTTGTTGGAGGTCGTGGAACGCACTTCTGTCCAAGTTGTCAAAAATAACGTACCTCGGAAAGGCTCCTTCCATATACTATCCTATTGGAACGTAAGGAAGGAGCGGACCTGTAGTGGGAGTTTTTACATTATTGGCGTTAGCACTTGCGGTGAGTTTAGACAGTTTTGGTGTAGGGTTAACTTATGGGCTGAGAAAAATGAAGTTGCCAATTAAATCATTACTATTTATTGCTTCTTGCTCAGCGGTTGTAATCTTCATTTCAATGGGACTTGGAAATGTCATACAACAGTGGGTTTCACCAGAGGTCGCAGGGTCGATCGGTGGGGTTATTTTAATTTTTATTGGATTATACGCGTTATATCAAGTATTTAGAAAAGAAAAAGAAGTGCCAACAAGACAGGAACCCGTTATTTGGAACTTTGAAATCAAAATACTTGGAGTCGTTATTCGAATCTTACGGCATCCAATGTCAGCAGACTTAGATGATTCTGGTACAATTAGTGGAAGAGAAGCTTTTTTATTAGGCATGGCTCTGTCATTAGATGCATTTGGAGCTGGTTTAGGTGCGGCCTTGCTTGGAGTATCACCTTTTTTATTAGCTGTATCAGTCGCCTTTATGAGTGCGTTCTTTTTAACGATCGGCATGAGGTTAGGGCGGAGGTTTTCCGCTTCGGGGCTGATGCAACGTTTCTCTTTTATACCTGGTTTACTTCTCATCATTTTAGGAACATCAAGTTTGTTTGGGTAAGGAGTTTAACAATTTATGTCATTAATTATTGGATTAACAGGCGGAATTGCCAGTGGAAAATCAACGGTGTCAACTTATTTAAAACAAAACGGAATTCCAATTGTCGATGCGGACAAAATCGCTCGAAAAGTGGTTGAACCTGGAGAAGACGCCTACAAGGAAATTGTCGACACATTCGGTGAAGAGGTAATAATGCCAGATCGGACCCTTCATCGAAAGCGCCTCGGTGAAATTGTGTTTAATGATCCAATAGCGAGGGAACAGTTAAATAAGATTGTTCATCCAGCTGTAAGGCAAGGAATGGTCCAAGAAAAAAACAGATGGCTAAATGAAGGTTATCAAACAGTGGTGTTAGATATTCCGCTTTTATTTGAAAGTAATTTATTCCATTTAGTGGATAAGGTGTTATTAGTATACGTAGAGGAACATATCCAATTATCTCGTTTAATGGAACGCGATCAATCAACTAAAGAGGCTGCATTAAAACGAATTCAAGCACAAATGCCATTAAAGGACAAAATGGAGCGAGCAGATGCCATTATTTATAATAATGACACACTAGAAAAAACGTATGAGCAGGTTGACCAGCTAATATCAGATTGGAAAATGTTTGCACCTTCATCCTAAGAAGATGAAGGTGTTTTTACTGTTTTGAGCCAGAGACTATGGGGAATGAACGAGACAGTGGAAAATAAAAAACAAACTTCATCTGATATTTTGTTTAGAAACGGTTAACCTAAAGGATGATTGGGGTTAAGGTAAATCAGCGTAAAGTTCCAATTGTCGAAATTCGCAAAAAGCAAAAGGGAAATTAAAAATTCCTGTTGCATTCGTGAATTAAAACAAGTATACTGATTTTCGTGAACTTCAATTAAAGCAAAATTGATATGTCTAGCTACAGAAAGGGTTAGGACCTCTCTGGACTAACTTTCCCCCGTGTAGTTGAACGTATCTACATGCTTGAGAAGGCATGAATATTTTTTGTAAAGGGGGATTCAACTTATGGACACAATGGGTCGTCACGTTATCGCAGAATTATGGGGTTGTAATGTGGAGAAGTTGAATAATATGAACTATATCGAGCAGGTGTTTGTTGACGCAGCTTTAAAAGCTGGAGCGGAGGTTAGAGAAGTAGCCTTCCATAAGTTTGCTCCACACGGAGTGAGCGGAGTGGTTATCATTTCTGAGTCTCATTTGACGATTCACAGTTTCCCAGAACATGGATATGCAAGTATTGATGTCTATACATGTGGAGACATTATTGATCCGAATGTCGCATCTAATTATATTGCTGAAGCTTTAAATGCAACAACATCTGAGGTAATCGAAGTGCCACGTGGCATGGGACCAGTTAGAATTGAAAAAACAAAAGTACAAGCATTGTAATAGATGTTAAGGAAAAAGAGAAGGGAGACCTTCTCTTTTTTGTCCCTTTTATTCAAATCCCTTTTTCTTTTCTACCCTTATTAAATCAGGACTATTTCGTTGTCTAATCCTAAAAAATGAAACGGATAGTTGACCAAAAAAGTCAATCTGTATGATATAATATTGTTTATACATAAATGAAGAGATGGGTGGTATTATGGGATTTCGTGATGTGATTGTATTTATTTCAAGTAATCGAACGGAAACTAGAGAAGCACACCAAAACGATCAATTAAAAACAAGGTATTATAAAGGTTCCAAGGAAAAAATAATGGAAGCTGTTGAGAGCCTTATTAAAAAAAATGGATTTCGTGTGAAGAGATCAGAAGTGGAACGCGGTGAAATCATTGGACAAGAACAAAAAGGAACAAAGCAGTTGATTATTGTGACTGTTATTACCGTCCGCCCTTTTAAAACGGCAGTAGATTTTTCCATTTCAACGGATTCTCTTTTACCAACCGATTTTGGGAAAAGTAAAAAGCAAGTGATTTCCTTTTATGAACAGCTCGATAAAGAGCTTACCTTTATTGGAACTGGAATTGGGGATCAATTATTGTAAGACTTGTCATGCCGGAAAAATTTTTATAAAATAATAGTAATAAAAAAGGTTCGGTTTTATGAGTGTGGAGTTTTTTATGATTATTTGATGAGATTCGATGTCTGTCTGATCAAACTGAATTTGTTTAGAATGATTCATAATGTTTATCGAATAATAAGATGAATGATGCCTAATAATAGGTCATGGTTAAAAACTGGAGATGGTTATATGCGATGTCCAACTTGTCATCATAATGGAACAAGAGTGTTAGACTCAAGACCTAGTCATGAAGGTCGTTCGATCAGAAGACGAAGAGAGTGTGAAGCTTGTAACCAGCGATTTACCACTTTTGAAATGATTGAAGAGGTTCCATTAATTGTTGTTAAAAAGGATGGGACAAGACAAGAATTTAGTAGAGATAAAATCCTGCGTGGATTGATTCGTGCATGTGAAAAGCGTTCGGTCTCACTTGAAACGCTTGAGAACATTGTCAATAGCGTGGAACGTGATTTACGTGGTAAAGGTTCAAATGAAGTACAAAGTCATGATGTTGGCGAATTAGTGATGGAGCAATTAGCTGATATTGACGATGTAGCTTATGTACGGTTTGCTTCAGTTTACCGACAGTTCAAAGATATTAATGTGTTTATAAAGGAACTAACTGACTTAATGAATAAAAACCGTTAATCCTTAAGGAGCTTAAGGCGCACGTCGCTGAGGGCTCTTTTTCAAATCGTCCATATCTTTAAATGAAAGTAGAGGGAATAGATTTATGAGTTGGCATTGGAAAGAACTTATCCCAATTGATCGGTTTACCGTTCGTCTGACAACACCGTTAAGTGATACTGATAAGAATGTCTTAACCCTCTTATATCAGCCATTGATTGGGGCGTTAGCAAGCAGTCTCTATATGACGATGTATTATTTATTAGAGAAAGACCAGTACTGGTGTGAGGAACATACTCATAGGCAACTAATGGGACAAATGGGCTTAGATTTACAAACCATTTATGAAGAGCGAAAGAAATTAGAAGCAATCGGTTTATTAAAAACATTTAAAAAAAGTCATGAGGAACATTCAACATATTTGTATCATCTGAGGGCACCGATGTCGCCAGCTCAGTTTTTTAAAAATGATGTATACAGTGTTTTTTTATATAATAGAATTGGAAAAAATCATTATTTACAATTACGGGACCGTTTTTCTTTGGAGAAAATGGACGAAGCTAACTATGAGGAACTAACGTATTCATTTGGCGAAGTGTTTACGTCGTTGCAGCATTCAGAGCTTTCTCCTACTTCTAGGTCGGAAACTTTATCAGATGTAAAAGGACAAACCGATACACAATTTATTGATAACGAACGAGAGGATTATCTTAAGGTTTATGATTCGGAGTTTGATTATGAGTTAATGAAAAGAGATCTTTCCTCTTTTATTGTTCCTGATAAGGCTATTACCACTGAGGTGAAGGACTTAATTTTACGTCTTGCTTTTGTGTATCAAATTGCTCCTTTAGAGATGAGCCGGATTATTTCACAAGCAATGGTTCATGATGAAGAAATTAATCTAGTTGAATTAAGGAAAAGGGCCCAAGAGTGGTACAAGATGGAGAATGGAAATGAACCACCTGCCTTAGGGATGAAAACTCAGCCATTAAATCATCGCGTCAACGAAAAGAAGAAACCGACAACTGACGAGGAAAAAACGATTCATTTTTACGAAACGACGCCACCGCTTTTATTATTAGAAATTCGTTCGGACGGCTCGAAGCCAGCAGCGGCAGATGTCAAAATCATTGAGTCTTTGTTAATCGATCATCAATTAAATCCAGGTGTTACTAATGTATTAATGGATTATGTGCTCTGGCAACATGATATGAAGTTATCAAAAGCCTTTATTGATAAAATCGCGGGACACTGGGCTCGTAAAAAAGTCAAAACGGTTCCTGAAGCAATGAAGCTTGCGAAGTTCGAGCAAGAGAAAAAGAAAGCCGCAGAGCAGAAACAGGGAGCGACTAAACAAGGGCAAAGAAAAAGCTCAAAGCAACAAGGACGTCAAGAGCAACTGCCTGATTGGTTGGTTAAGGATAGAGAACAAGAAAAGAAACAGCATAATCGTGATGGAAGTGAAAAAGAGATAGAAGAAAACAAATCAGAACCTGAACCAAATTCGGATGCAAAAAAGCGGTTTGAAGCGATGCTGAAGAAGTTAAATAATGGATAAGAAAAGGTGGTGACATATGATGAGAACGATTCAATCAGCTTTTAATCAGTGGGATGACGGTGGCAATTTGGATAAAAAGTTAGAGCAGGCAAAAAGTGATTTACTTAAGGATCCGATTGTTCAAAAGGCGATCATTAATAAACCGGAGCTAACCGAAGAAACACTTGAGCAAGGGTTAATTAAATTATTTGAATATCAAAAGGAACGTCACCATTGTGAGCAGTGTCCAGGTTTAGAAAAATGCCCGAATATGATGCAAGGATATCAACCTGAATTAGTCATAAGTCGGGGGCATTTGGATTTAACTTACCACGCCTGTCACTTAAAGGTACATGCAATTGAACGGAGAAAACGAAATGATTTAATTAAGTCTCTTTATATTCCTAGGGAAATATTCGAAGCAGATTTCCAAACGATTGATTTTGATGATGCACGGGCAGATGCAATTGCCGAAGCGATCGAATTTGCAGGGAATGTGAACCCTGGAGAGGATCCGATGGGGCTTTATTTATACGGGCGTTTTGGTGTCGGTAAAACGTATATTGTCGGAGCGATTGCCAACCAGCTAATGAAACGTGGAGTTGAAACATACACCGTTTATACGCCAGACTTTTTTACAGAAATGAAAAATTCGATCGGAAATGGAACTCTTCAAGAAAAGCTAAACTCTGTCAAAAAGGCAAAAGTGTTAATATTAGATGACATTGGGGCAGAAACGATGTCCCCTTGGGTCCGTGATGAAGTTTTGGGTTCGATTTTGCAGCATCGAATGTTTGAAAAACTTCCTACTGTATTTACTTCGAATTACAATTATGAGGGTTTAGAAAAACACTTAATGTATTCCGATAAAAGTGGGACTGAGGAATTAAAAGCTTTACGGATTATGGAGAGAATCAGACATTATACAAAAATGATTACAATTGAAGGTAAAAACCGTCGAGAATCATAATTTTTGTTACGTTTGGGTTGGCCTCATTAGGATGACTTTCCAATCTTCTTCGCTTTCCGAAAGGTCGATTTTGTGATACGATGAACATATTCTAGAATGTTGATGGAGGTTTAAAAATCATGAGCATCGATGTTATTCTGAATCGTGCATTGAATGGAGAACGTATTTCAATGGATGATGCCGTGAAACTCTATGAAAGTGATGAAGTTGAGAAAATTGGGGAAGTAGCCAATCAAATTATGAAAAAATGGCACCCAGACCCAGTCACAACCTTTGTCATTGGACGTAATGTAAACTATACAAACTTTTGTGACACATATTGTAGCTTTTGTGCCTTTTATCGTCCTCCTAACTCAAAGGAAGGCTATGTCTTAGATAACGAAATCATTTTCCGTAAAATTCAAGAAACCCTTGATGTGGGCGGAACAGAGATCTTAATGCAAGGTGGAACAAACCCGAACCTTAAGCTTGATTATTATACAGACTTACTGAAAGCGATTAAAGAACGTTTCCCAAACATTTGGATGCATTCTTTTTCACCAGCAGAAATTTGGAAAATTGCTGAGGTTTCTGACCTTTCGATTGAAGAAGTATTGTCCGAGCTTCATAAAGCCGGCCTTGATAGTATGCCTGGTGGTGGAGCTGAAATTCTAACAGAAGAAACGAGATTAAGAGTCAGTCGTTTGAAAGTAACGTGGGAGCAATGGATTGATTCGATGAAGGTTTCGAAAAAAGTTGGCATGCATGGAACAGCTACTATGGTCATCGGCTTTGGGGAATCTTATGAAGAACGTGCCTTACACATGCAACGTGTTCGTGATGCTCAGGATGAGACAGGCTGCTTTACAGCTTATATTTCTTGGTTACTACAGCCAGAAAATACGGCACTACGTAAGTATAAAAAATTAACATCGCGTGATTATTTAAAAAATGTCGCGATTTCTCGTATTTTCTTAGATAACATTAAAAATTTCCAATCATCATGGGTAACGATGGGACCTGAAGTCGGTAAACTGTCATTAGAGTATGGGTGTAATGACTTCGGCAGTACGATGATGGAGGAAAACGTCGTTTCAGCTGCAAATACGACACATAAAGTGAATACCAATCAAATTTTGCAACTCATTCGTGAAGCAGGAAAAGTTCCAGCTCAACGTGACACAAGATATAATATTATCCGTACATTTGAAGAAAACGAATCCGCAGAAAAAGATTTTATTATGCAAAATTAAATTTGTGGACGTATGAAAAAGGATAATCAATCAAAAAAACCTAGCTGCTTTTATTAGCAGCTAGGTTTTTTTATTGCTTATTTCGGCTATTAACCCTACTCCCCCTCGTATAATTAGGAAAAAATTTTTTTAACCTGTCATGATTTATTTTGGACAACATAGGATGGAAGTAGGCGAACAAAAACGAGCATACTGAATCGGGATAATATAAGAATTGATAGGTACCTTTGGTTTAAACGAATAAAAGCGGAATCCGTATAAATATCTAGTAATGTGGATGTTTGAGCTGTGATATTCAATTGAACCGATAGGGGAAGGAGGAATAGGTGTTGATAGCTATTCACTTTGAAGAGGAGCAGCATTGCCAGCAATTATTTCAACAATTACGTGAGTATTTTAAAAAGTTTTCGAATGTGGGGTTAGAGGCATCGGTTGCTTTAGATGGGAATGAGACGATTCATTTACATTATCATAATAAGTATGTGAGCTTTTATGACTCATTTCATCCATTTGTGACGTCAGTTTTAACGGATTATGTGATTCGCTCGAAGGAAGAGGAATGGATTTTAGACATTATTGAATCGGTGTTTTTCTTTCATGATGAAGAGGAACAGCAGCAAATTTTAGCGATAGCAAAATCGATTTTAGAAGGGGATCGAGATGATTTACCCGCATTGCTTCCCTTTTTTGACCGACATGAACATATTTATCAAGCGTTTGCTAATAGCTTGGATGAAGAGACGACTTTTTATTATGAGCCCTTTCTTACCTTTCGTTTAAAAAGTTATGGGGAAATGTTAATTGACTGTGTGGAAATGGCAATTGATGAATATATGCTTGAGCAAGAATATCAAAACATGATTGAAAGTTTTAGACAATTTATTCAAATTGAACAAGCAAAATATGAACTTATTTACGTTGTTCATGATGACCAAAAGTTTACTTTTTATGATTCAACTTTTCGTAAAGTGACACAGGAAGAAATTTTATTTTATCTTGAAGTCGATTTAATTTTTGAACAAGGTTTGAATGTGGAGGAAATGGTCATTAGTCCTTTAGTGAGTCTTGTTCCAAAACAAGTTAAGGTTTTTTCCGACACGGCAGATGATGGAGTGATTCTTTCGCTTCAGGCCATTTTCCAAGAACGATTACAAGTCTATCGTCTGTTAGACTTTATGAATGAAAAAAATATATAAACTAAACTTCCACTTGCATTTCTTTTGAACACTCCATATAATACTACATAACATAGTTACAGCGTAAAGAAGTATTGATGAGGACAAGAGGATTGCGAACCGGTTTGAAGAGAGGGTGACATTTGGTGAGAGTCATCTAATACGACGTGATGCTTACCACCTCTGAACTGCGACAGTGAAACAAGTTCATTTGGAATAGCTGAAGCCGGCTCACAGCCGTTATCATGTATGAGAAGTCAAAACGTAGTATGTGACGATACATTACGTGATGAGAACAAGGGTGGAAACACGACGATTACTCGTCCCTTATTTTAGGGATGGGTTTTTTTGTGTATAAAAAAGTCTTTTGATAAGAACCTTTATAGCGTAACGAATTGAAATGGAGTGAAGAAAAATGGCAGAACAAATCGAAATCATTTTCCCAGACGGTTCAAAAAAAGAATTTGAACATGGTGTTTCCACTGAAGATATTGCTCAATCAATCAGTCCGGGATTAAAGAAAAAAGCGTATGCTGGAAAAATAAATGGAGAGCTCATCGACTTACGTACTCCACTAACAGTAGGTGGAAATATTGAAATCATTACGGCTGGAAGTGATGAGGCTCTCGAAATTATGCGTCATAGCACGGCTCATCTAATGGCTCAAGCGATTAAACGTTTATTTCCGCAAACAAAATTTGGTGTCGGTCCGGTGATTGAAGGTGGGTTTTACTACGACATTGATGCTGAGGAAAATTTAACACCAGAAGATTTAAAAGCGATTGAAAAAGAAATGAAAAAAATCATTGCGGAAAATGTAGAGATTAAACGAGTGGAAGTCAGTCGTAACGAAGCAGTCCAACGTTTCCAAGCTATTGAAGACCCATATAAATTAGAGTTAATTGAAGCGATTCCGGAAAGTGAGCAAGTAACAATTTATGAGCAAGGAGAGTTCTTTGACTTATGTCGTGGAATTCATGTTCCTTCTACAAATAAAATTAAAGAGTTTAAGCTTCTTAATTTAGCTGGTGCATACTGGCGTGGTGATAGCAAAAATAAAATGTTGCAACGTGTATATGGAACGGCCTTTTTTACAAAAGAAGATTTAAAAGAGCATTTACGCATTTTAGAAGAGGCGAAGGAACGTGACCATCGTAAGTTAGGAAAAGAATTAGGAATTTTTGCTTTATCGCAAAAAGTTGGGCAAGGTCTGCCACTATGGTTACCAAAAGGGGCAACGGTTCGCCGCATTATTGAGCGTTACATCGTGGATAAAGAAGAGCGTTTAGGCTATCAGCATGTTTATACACCGATTTTAGGAAGCTCAGAATTATACAAAACATCTGGACATTGGGACCATTATCAAGATGATATGTTCCCGGTGATGGAACGTGACAATGAAGAGTTTGTGCTTCGTCCGATGAACTGTCCGCATCATATGATGGTTTATAAACAAGACATGCGTAGTTATCGTCAATTACCATTACGTATTGCTGAACTTGGGATGATGCATCGTTATGAGATGTCTGGTGCAGTATCAGGTTTACAGCGGGTTCGTGGCATGACTTTAAATGATGCTCATATTTTCTGTCGCCCCGATCAAATTAAAGAAGAATTTTTGCGTGTCGTTCATCTAATTACAGAGGTTTATAAAGATTTTGGCATTGATAAATATCAATTCCGTTTATCTTATCGTGACCCAGAAGATAAAGAAAAATATTTTGATGACGATGCAATGTGGAATAAAGCACAAGGGATGTTAAAAGAAGCAATGGATGAGCTTGATGTGGATTATTATGAAGCAGAAGGTGAAGCGGCATTCTATGGTCCGAAACTTGATGTACAAGTTCGTACCGCTTTAGGAAAAGACGAAACATTATCGACTGTGCAATTAGATTTCTTATTGCCAGAGCGTTTTGATTTAACTTATGTTGGCGAAGATGGTCAGCAACATCGTCCAGTCGTTGTCCATCGTGGCGTTGTCTCGACTATGGAACGTTTTGTCGCTTTTTTACTTGAGGAATACAAAGGAGCTTTCCCAACTTGGCTTGCTCCAGTACAAGCACAAATCATCCCTGTTTCTCCAGAAGTGCATTTAGATTATGCGAAAAAAGTTCAAGAGCAATTACAAGCGATTGGAGCACGTGTCACCATTGATGAGCGTGACGAAAAGCTTGGGTACAAAATCCGGGAAGCCCAAATGCAAAAAACACCGTATATGCTCGTATTAGGTGATCAAGAAGTAGAAGCGAATGCCGTGAACATTCGAAAATATGGTGAGCAGAAGTCAGATTCTGTTTCGTTAGAACGGTTTATTGAACAAATGAAATTGGAGATTACAAAATAGTTTTGATGAGGACAAAAGGTAAAACGAGACGATTTACAGAGAGGAAAGTGAAGGTGGGAGCTTTCTAATACGTCGTTTTACTTACCGCCTTTGAACTGCTTCTGTGAACCGAGTAGTAGTAATGGAAGCCGATTCACACTCGTTATCGTGTATGAGAAGTCATATTCTGTATGGGTATGGAAACAAGGGTGGAAACACGACGAACACTCGTCCCTTTTTTGGGGATGGGTGTTTTTTTATTTGCTATTTTTTTAATGGGTTTTTTAGGGGATTAATTTGGTTGCGAATCGATGGCAACTATTCATTGGAAAATGAGCCCTTTATTTTAAGCGAAGGAGTGATTTTAAATGTCAGAATTTATTGAGATTATTTTGCCTGATGGATTGAAAATAGAAGGGAAGAAAGGGATAACACCAGAGGAAATTGCCCTCTCCATTAGTCCAAACTTAAAGAAAAAGGCGGTCGTAGGAAAATGGAATGGCATGCTTGTTGATTTAAGGCAACCACTTTTTAAAGAAGGAAAATTGGAGATTGTTCTTGAGGGAACGAAGGAAGCTTTAAGTGTTATGCGTCATAGTGCAGCTCATTTAATGGCTCAAGCACTAAAAAGGCTTTATCCAAATATAAAGCTAGGGATAGGACCGGTTATTGAAGATGGTTTTTATTATGATTTGGATTCCGATAAAAGTATTTCCGTGGAGGATTTGCCAAAGATTGAAAAGGAAATGAAAAGAATTGTAGCTGAAAACCTAGAAATAAAAAGAATTGAAGTTAGTCGAGAGGAGGCACTAAGACGATTTACTGAAATGGATGATTGCTACAAGCTCGAGCTTATTGACGCGATACCAGAAGGGGAACAAGTTTCAATATATGAACAAGGAGAATTTTTTGATTTGTGCCGTGGAGTTCATGTTGCCGAAACGAGTAAAATTAAATTTTTTAAATTATTAAATGTAGCAGGTGCCTACTGGCGGGGAGACAGTCAAAATAAGATGCTACAAAGAATTTATGGGACAGCTTTTTTTAAAGAAGATGAGTTGAACGGTCATTTAGAGATGGTAGAGGAAGCGAAAAAACGTGACCATCGAAAATTAGGGAAGGAGTTAGAGTTGTTTATGTTCTCAGAAGAAGCTCCTGGTATGCCCTTTTATTTACCGAAGGGTCAAATCATTCGTCATGAGCTTGAGCAATTTTCAAGAAAGATGCAAAATCGGAATGGCTATGATGAAGTAAGGACACCGTTTATGATGAATCAGCGTTTATGGGAAGAGTCAGGCCATTGGGAGCATTATCATGAAAATATGTACTTCGCTAAAGTCGATGAGCAAAATTTTGCCTTAAAACCGATGAACTGCCCTGGTCATATGTTGATTTATAAACAAGCGTTGCGTTCCTATCGTGATTTACCGATTCGTTATTCTGAATTTGGGCAAGTTCACAGGCATGAATCAAGTGGTTCTTTAAATGGTATGTTACGGGTTCGGTCTTTTTGTCAGGATGATGCTCATGTTTTTGTTAGACCCGATCAAATGGAAGAAGAGATTAAAGGGATGATTCAATTAATTGATCAAATTTATCGAGCGTTCGGTTTTGATTATTCGATTGAACTTTCGACGCGTCCAAAAAAGGCAATGGGATCTGATGAAATTTGGGGAAAAGCTGAAGCCGCCTTAAAAAATGTTTTGGAAGTTAGTCAGTTTCCTTATCAATTAAATGAGGGCGACGGAGCTTTTTATGGACCAAAAATTGATTTCCATATACAGGATGCTTTAAAAAGAAGTCATCAATGTGGCACAATCCAGCTTGATTTCCAAATGCCAGAGAAATTTGGTTTAGATTTTATTGATGAGAATAATAAAAAGGTTAGACCAGTCGTGATTCATCGAGCCATTTACGGTTCTATCGATCGTTTTATCGGGATTATAACAGAACATTTTGCTGGAGCGTTTCCGACTTGGCTTGCACCTGTTCAATGTAAATTAATCCCTGTATCATTGGATGTGCATTTAAGTTATGTTAAAAAAGTAGAAAAAGAATTAAAAGCGTATGGTCTTCGTGTTGAAATCGATACTCGTGAGGAAAAATTAAATTATAAAATTCGTGAAGCTCAAATGCAGAAAGTACCTTATACACTCGTTTTGGGTGATAAAGAAGCTTATGCAAATGCGGTGAACATTCGTAAGTATGGAGAGAAAAATTCAAGGATAGTTCCACTCAAGGATTGGATCACGCACTTAAGAAATGAAATCGATAGTCAATGGAATAGATGAGTGGACTAAAAACGGGAGATCTGCAGCTCGCGGAGTAAGACAAATTAAGCTCATATCCGGTGTTTTTCGGTGGTCTCTGTATATTAAAGTGACATAGGAAGATAACGTTATCTCTTTCAGCTCTATGCGTGCTTATATACCCAAAAATACTTTACTTTAAACATGAAAATAGTGGATATCTTAAAAAAATGTAAATTTTCCATTGCATTTATTGAAAAGATTCGTTAAAATAACAAGGTCAGTCATTTTGAGTTGACACTCTTCAATTGATCGTGATATAGTTATTTGGAATCGAATATGGAAACAAAGCAAGCAGAAGCGCCCGCTTCTCACCTGATTGACGCTTATTGAGCAGTTGCCAGGTATGATGGGATTCATGATTAGTGAATGTACAAGTGTGGGCGTCTAGCGCCTACACTTTTTTTATTGCCTTAAAGCGATAAAAAAAGGTTATTTTTCCTAAAGCATGGGAATGCAATGCTTTGATCCGCTAAAATCTTTTGGAGGTGGCTGATTATTAGTAAAGACATGTTAGTCAATGAAGGAATTCGTGCTCGTGAAGTACGTGTCATTGGAGCTAATGGTGACCAAGTCGGTGTGAAGACAAAACAAGAAGCACTTGAAATGGCCCAAAACGTTAATCTTGATTTAGTGTGTGTCGCTCCAACAGCGAAACCACCTGTATGTCGAATTATGGACTACGGAAAGTTCCGTTATGAGCAACAAAAGAAAGACAAAGAAGCGCGTAAAAAACAGAAGATTATCAATGTTAAAGAGGTTCGTTTGAGCCCGACAATTGAGGATCATGATTTTAATACAAAGCTTCGTAACGCCCGTAAATTCCTTGAAAAAGGAGATAAAGTAAAAGCAGCTATCCGTTTCCGCGGACGTGCGATTACTCACTCTCAAATTGGTAAAGTTGTATTAGAGCGACTTGCTAAAGAATGCGAGGATATTGCGGTAGTTGAATCTAAGCCAAAGATGGAAGGTCGTAGCATGTTTCTTATCTTGGCACCACAAGCAGAAAAGTAACAGCTGAACTTTTATAATAAGGAGGACCTCAGTTATGCCAAAAATGAAAACTCACAGAGGCGCGGCTAAGCGTTTTAAAAAGACTGGATCTGGAAAGCTTAAGCGTGCTCACGCTTTTACTAGCCATATGTTTGGTAACAAATCTCAAAAGCAGAAACGTAAATTAAGAAAATCTGCTATTGTGCACTCAGGTGATTTCAAACGCATTCGTCAAATGTTAACGTACAAAAAATAATCAATCTGTTCGGATAAAAAAAGGAGGTAACTTCGATGCCAAGAGTAAAAGGCGGTTATGTCGCACGTCGTCGTCGTAAAAAGGTATTAAAGTTAGCAAAAGGTTATTACGGTTCTAAACATACATTATTTAAATCAGCACAAGGACAAGTTATGAAGTCCTTACTATATGCTTATCGTGATCGTCGTCAGAAAAAACGCGATTTCCGTAAGCTATGGATTACGCGTATCAACGCAGCTGCTCGCATCAACGGTCTTTCTTACAGCCGTTTAATGCACGGTTTAAAATTAGCTGAAATTAATGTTAACCGCAAAATCTTAGCTGACTTAGCGATTAACGATGAAAAAGCATTTGCTGAATTAGCTTCTAAAGCTAAAGCTAGCTTAAATGCTTAATAAGAATAAATAAGGAAAAGAGTCGACAAAGCTAAAATTCAACTTTGTCGGCTTTTTTTCATTTAGAGAAAGGGGAAAATGAGATGATGCCATTACTGCTTATGTATTTAGTGATCATTAACTTTATTGGCTATACGACCATGGCTCAGGATAAAAGGAGGGCTCAAAGAAAAGAACGGAGAATCCCGGAAAAGACGCTCTTTTTTATTGCCATTATGGGTGGGAGTTTTGGTGTATTTAATGCGATGAAGGTATATCGACATAAAACGAAACATAAAAGCTTTACAGTCGGAATTCCACTCATTTTATTTGTGCAATTTTTTATGGTCATCTTCATCTTCTTAGGGGAACGAACATAAACTATACGAGAAAGGGGGGCGTCGAATGAATGAAAAAATAGAAGCGGCCAGGCAGTTTATTGAAGCTAGTGGTTGGCTAGCCCCATTCTTTTTTATTGTATTGCATATCATTCGTCCATTTTTATTTATACCTGTCTTATTAACTTGTTTAGTAGGAGGGTATATTTTTGGCACTTTATATGGGGCTTTATATTCCATTATTGGACTAACCTTAACAAGCCTTTTTTTCTATTTACTTATTCATTATTTTCCGAACTTTGGCCAAAGGCTTTCGCAGCTTAAAGGGAAAATCATGAAAAGTGGCAACAAGTTAACGGATTTACAATTGATGGTCATTCGCCTCATCCCTTTTATTCATTTTCATTTTGTCTCCCTATATGTATTTGAAACGACTAACCATTTTCGAGATTATGCGATGCGCTCCATTCTTTTTGTCTTACCACCAGCGATTATTTACACAGCGTTTGGTGATATGATTCACCAACTACCGTTAACAGGAACGATTACTTTAACGCTTATTTTACTTCTTTGTTTATTAATCTTTAGAAAAAAAGAAGAAACGATTAAGTGGGCTGATTTTTTTCGGATGTAAAAAAAGGAAGGAGCTGCTCCATAAGCCCTTAAATAGAAAAAGCCGATGTATTTTACGAGGAGTAAAATACATCGGCTTTGACTATTTTTGAATGAGATTAGCGAGCGATACAGCGATACTCACCGCTCCCGAAAATCATGCTCCGCGTCCGGTGGAGTGGCGCCGAACTAGCTAGCTTAGCTAGCTAGTTCGGCCCTGCCACTACTTCCCACAGGAGTCTCCGCATGTTTTCGTCCGCTGGGATACAGGGGCAACCTTCATATGGATTCACTCTCATAAATTTTTAAATCTCTTGTGTAGCCATATCGGAAGCGGAGTCTTCCCCCTCACTTTTATAATATTCAAAAAGGGGATGGACCCTCAAAGGTCATTTTATGACTTTTGGAACAACCCTTTTTGTATTACCTAAATGTAGAAAGAGGGGGAATGAGCTTTCTCCCGACTCGTTTTCTTGGGACGAACAGCTGTTAGCTCATTATATTTTATTCCTCAGGTATTTGTATCCCAACGCCATCATTATATCGTTGTGTTGCTTCTTCAATCACTTGTGCTCCACCTTTATTTAACCAATTATTAATAATCTCATCATGATATTCGAGTGGTTTTCGACCTAAGATGATTTCAGCAGCACCTGTTAACCATAGGTCGGCTGGAACATCACTTCCAGGGCGAATTTCTGGGTTTGATTGTAATGTATCTAAAGGAGGGTCAAAGAGAATACTGTCCCGACCTTCTTCTGCTAGAGTACCATCAAAGATTTCGATCAACTTTTGCCCATCTTCGGATTGCTCAAGGACGCCTCGAGTAAAAGTAGCATCACGTATTAGCCAGAGCCAGTAATTACGATATCGTTGTTCATTGATGCTATTAATGTCTGTTGGGACTGTATAATCTATGTTCCCTTCCGAGGAAACCGTGTATGTGTCTCCTTCAAGACCGAAAGTAAAGAAATTTTCTGCTTCTTCAGATACTTGCCAGTCAAAGAATTGAATGAGACGTTTAATGTCAACGTCAGTGCTATTATTAATTAAGAATGCACGTGTTGTTGAGTTATAAAGGTAATGACCGCCTTTTCCATCTGTTCCAACAGGAGAAGGAATAATTTCCACTTTAGCTTCTGGAATGTTTGATTGAATTTCCTGTTCCCATGATAGAACTTCTTCAGCATTCATCGACCACATTCCAGCTTTCCCTGCAATAATGTTACTACGGTATACAGGTTGAGGTGTAGTTAAAAATTCAGGGTGAATTAAGGCCTCTTCATACATAATTCGATAAAATTCTAATGCATCTAATATTTTATCTCCGGCCATGAATTTCGGAACGACTTCTCCTTCATAGAATTCCCATTGATAGGGATAAGCATCAAAGGCTCCAAAGAACGTGTCCGCATATTTAAATTGCTCCCGACCTTGATAGGGATTTTCTACACCAAGCTCCTTAAAGGCACGAAGGACGGCTAAATATTCGTCAGTTGTTTTAGGGATGTCTAATCCCGATTGTTCAAGTAAATCCATTCGAATCGCCATGCCACGTCTAGAACGATTTGCTAAATAATCGGGAATCGCATATATGATGCCATCCGCATCTGTAACCTGGTCCCAAGCCTCTTGTGGAACAACACTTAATAAATTTTGTCCGTGCTCTTCTAATAAGTCATTTAATGGCATAAAGACTCCAGCTTCAACAGCTCCCGCAAGCTCTGGGCCGTATAAACCACCTGATACTTGGACGACATCTGGAATATCACCTGAAGCCAGTAGTAACGTCATTCGTTCGATATACTCTCTGTGGGGAATTAGCTCAATATGGATATCCGAATTTGTAATATTCTCTAGTTCATGTACCCATTTGTCATTATTAATATCTGGATGGTTTTCGACATATTCAGTAGCTAGAGTTCTCATGGAAATAGAAAATTCAAGCGGTTCTTCTTGTTCATTTGTCGGTTCATTTTTACTTGTGTCATTACTTGATGAATCAGTGGACGTGTTATTGTTACTCGAACAAGCGACTAAAAGAATGAGAATGAAGAGCCAAATCAAATGAACAACGAAACGATTTTGCATATAATGCCCCCCTAAGATATTGTAAGTGCTTACATTTAATAAACTAACAGGATATTATCAAAGAGTGAATGGATTCTTTTTAGGTATCTTTGTGTATTTTTAAGACTCTATTTCTTAATCTTTAATACTTCCTAGCATAAAGCCTTTAATAAAATAGCGTTGGAGAAAAGGGTAAATCATCAGAATAGGTATAGTCGCAACGACGATAGCAGCCATTTTAATCCCCTCTGGTGAGCTAGAAAGCATTGTTGTAAAAATATCAGAGGTAGGATCCGCCACAAGAGAGTCATCGGCAATCATTTCTCTTAATTTTACTTGTAGGGGATATAATTTTCTATCACTAATAAACATTAAGGCGTGAAAATAAGTGTTCCAATGAAACACAGCATAAAAAATGCCGAGAGTTGCTAGTGCCGGTTTGGACAAAGGCAAAATAATTTGAAGGAGGATACGTAATTCACTACATCCATCCATCCGGCTAGCGTCTATTAATTCTTGAGGAATTTGTAAAAAGAATGAACGCATAACAAAGAAATTAAAGGCACTAATGGAAGTAGGTAAGATCAACGCCCATAATGAGTTAAGTAGCCCTAGTTGTTGGATTAATAAATAAGTAGGAATTAATGGTGCCGAGAAAATCATTGTAAAAAGCACCATAAATAATAAATAGCGTCGGCCGATAAACTCCTTTCTAGAAAGTGGATAAGCGAGAGAGGCGGTTGCGATTAAATTAAATAATGTACCAAACACTGTAATAAATACGGTAACACCAAAAGACCTCCAAATACTCATATCTTGAAAAACAAAAAGATAATTGTCTAATGTAAACTGGACAGGAAAAAGGCTAACTTCTCCCCGGTCGATCGCTCCAGAGCTACTAAACGATTGAGCGACGACATGTAAAATAGGGAGGAGCATAAGAAGTGAAATGAAAATGAGTATGGTGATATTTGAAAATAAAAAGATTTTACGTGGCGTACTATCTTTAATGGCCATTGTTATCCCTCCATATTAATATAAACTATTTCCTGTTGTCTTTTTACTTAAAAAGTTCGCCCCAACTAAGAGAATGAGACCGACGACCGACTTAAAAATACCAACAGCAGTCGTATAACTAAATTGATTTTGAAGGAGTCCAGCATGATAAATATACGTATCAAAAATCTCTCCATTTTCTCGGTTTAAGGGATTTAAAAATACGTAGACACGTTCAAAACCAAAGTCTAAGAAGTTTCCAATCTGTAATAAAAATAAAACGGTAATCGTAGGTAGGAGGGCAGGTAAGGTGATACTCCAAGTTTGTTGCCAGCGATTTGCTCCATCTACTTCCGCTGCTTCATATAAATTCGGATTAATTCCAGCTAGTGCTGCTAAATAAATAATCGTGCCCCACCCTGTATCACGCCAAATACCAGACCCTACGATGATGGAGCGAATAAAACTATTGTCTCCAAGGAAGTATTGTGACTCAAAGCCAAATAATTCTATCACTTTATTCACAAGACCAGTAGAAGGCGATAAAATGCCAATAAAGATTCCGCTAATAATAACCCAAGAAAGAAAGTGGGGCATATAGACAATTGTTTGGATCATGCGTTTAAGTACTAGTTTGCGAACCTCATTAAGCATGAGTGCGAGAATGATTGGAGCTGTAAAGCCAAAAAGTAAATCATAAAAATTAATTAAAAGTGTATTTTGGAGAATTCTTAAAAACTCTGAATAAGTGAACATTTTTTCAAACTGTGCAAAGCCGACCCATTCACTATCTCTTATACCTTTGAAAATATTGTAGTCTTGAAAAGCAATGATGGAGCCGAGTAAAGGGATGTACTTAAAGATGATAAAATAAGCAACTCCTGGTAAAGCAATTAAATAAAGAGCTTTATATTTCCAAATCGATCTCAAATTGCGTCTTAATTTTTCTTTTCTGACTATTTTTTTTATTGGTTGTGACTTGTTCGTTTCAACATGCATCGTCATATTACCCTCCTTTAATATAAAGCGAAGTCCGTTTGGTCAGAAGCGAGAAAAAATAAGAACAGATGATGAAGACGCTTTTTGTCTTCATTCAGATGGGCGATTTTTCTCGAGCTTCTAACGGACGTAGCTGGAATGATATAAAGCGAAGTCCGTTTGGTCAGAAGCGAGTTACTAAGGAACAACGCTAAGTTCGCGCCATCCTGCCGCAACGCCTTGTACCCACGTCCTGTGGGCAAGTTGGAATACTCCGCCAGCGGAATGTCCTACGCGTTCCGCGGGTGAGTCGGGAGCCTCTTCGCTTCACGTTGCGGGGTCTCCCTTCCCTCACTAATCCCGCAGGAGTCTTCGGGCATTCCGCCGTCTCCGTTTTGGTTTCAAAAAGCCATTCGGTTCAACTTAGTAATGAATATTTTGATTGATTGTATCGAAATGTAGCTTAATCTTAAGAGATGAAAAGGCTTACAACAAGAGAGTCTATTACGTATCATTTGTGTTTTTTTTGGATGAAATGAAAAAAACAGTACAATGGTTTCTGAATATTCGTTATAATTCGTTTTAAGTAAACGCTTTCAATATGTAGAGAAGGAGTGTTTTAATGAAAATCTTGATTATAGAGGATGAGCCATTAATACGTAAAGGTTTATTGAAGTTGTTAACACAAATCAAGCTTGAACATTTTATCCTTACAAAACTAATGGAATGTGCCAATGCTGAAGAAGCGGACTATCTTCTGAAGGAACAGAGATTTGACCTTATTTTTACGGATATAGAAATGAATGAGATGAATGGTCTGAATCTGATTAACAAGTGGAAAGGGAAAATGAATGATACACAATGGGTGATTGTATCAGGTTATGATCGGTTTGATTATGCACAACAGGCGATACAATTTGGTGTTCAAGAATATTTATTAAAACCAGTTACGAAAAAGAAATTATCAGAGACGATCCAAAGATGCCTGCAAAATTTGGAGGAGAAAAACGATGATTTTATTGGCCCGAGTCAAGTGGAACATTTTATAAACTCATTAGAAACCGTTATATGGGATATTGATAAAAAGACGCTGGAAGTTACTTATGGTGAATGGCTCCAGCAAGTCGAGGATAAGAGGATAAGGATAAAATATTATAATGATTTATTGACACATATTCTTGAGGTTTTATATCGACGAATTAGCAATAAAGGCAGTAGACTCTTTCAATCCTTTCATTGGCAAATTGATGTTGAAACAACAAAAGAGGCGAATCAAACTTTATATAAAAAGTGTCTTCAATTAATTCATATGATTGAACAGCAACGAAAAGGAAATGAACTTGATCCCATTGAAGCGGCGAAACAGTTTATTCATAAAAATTTAGACCAAGAAGTTAGTTTAGAAGAAGTGGCTAAAAAGCTTGGATTAAATCCATCTTATTTTAGTCATTTATTTAAAAAAGAAACAGGTGAAACATTTATCGCTTATCGCATTAGACAACGGATGGAATTAGCCAAAAAGTTATTATTAAAAAAAGATGTGAGAGTAACGGATATCCCTAGTTTAATTGGATTAAATGATCACCCACATTTTACGAAAACATTTAAAAAATATACGGGACAAACTCCATCTGATTACCGAATAAAAATGGGCATTAACTAATGAAAAAGTGGTTTTATCATTTATCACTCAGAATACGAATGGTTCTTTATTTTGCCTTTGTTATCATTTTAGCCATTTCGCTCGCTTCTATTTTTATTTATATACAGGCGGCTAATCAAATCAAACAACAAGCCGAAAATCATCTAGAGCAGATTGTAGAGAATATTAGTTTTCAAACAGAACGTTATATAAGAGATTTAGAGTTAGCGACTCTGACTATTTTGATGGATCGAAAGGTGAGATCTTTTTTAGATCTAAAAGAGGACCAACCATTTGAACGTTATATGCTATATCGAGATATTTTAAGTGAAATGAATAAAGTAGAAATGCAAAATAGTGATATTAACCTTTTATATATTATAGGAGAGAATCATCAGTATATTTTATCGGATGGAAGCTCTTTAATGGCGAACCAACGGCCGGTTGAAGAAGTGTATGAGCATTTACTAGAAACGACTGTCGATAGTGGAGGAGTTAGCTTACTTGCGAATCAAAGCCTTAATAAGAATGAATACGTTCTAAGTATAACGAGAAGAATTCGTGGTGCTACTTCTTTTATACCAAAAGGGGTCTTAGGGATTGAGGTAGATGCCTCGGCATTAGAACAATTATGGAATTTATCTAGACCTAATAATGACATTGACTTTGTGATCGTAGGAGGAGATGAACGGATTGTCTATCATCAGAATCCGCAATTATTGGGAAAAAAAATTGATGAAGAATTAGTTGAAAAAATGGAAGTAGAACAAAGTGGTTCCTTTCATGGTCAATGGGATTTAGAAGAGATGTTATTTTATCATAATAAATCTATGAATACAGGATGGACACTTTTAGCTATGACTCCAGTTAAGAGTGTTTTAGAGCCTGTATCAGGTATTCAAAGAAGTGCACTCTTAGCTTCTGTTATTGCGTTGGTATTGGCTCTTGGTATCTCACAAGGGTTTGCCAGAAGTATTGTGGTACCTTTAAAAACAGTTCAACAAGGAATGAAAAAAGTGGAGACAGGCGAGTGGAGAAAGATTAAGGAATTAAAAGGCTCTGATGAAATGAGTTCGATGGTTAATAGCTATAACATGATGGTGGAAAGGCTATCACAATTAGTAGAGGATTTGTATGCCTCCGAGTTAAGGAATCAAGAGATTAAATTAGAGAAGCAAAAAACAGAATTACAAGCTTTACAATCTCAAATAAACCCACATTTTTTGCATAATACTTTAGAAACGATGAATGCTTATGCCGTGTTAAATGAATCGGAAGAAATATCAGAAATGGCCGAAGCTCTATCTAATATGTTTCGGTACTCGATTAGGAACTTTGAGGTTGTGACAATAAAAGATGAACTTGACCATATAAAAAACTTTCTTATCGTTCAGCAGCACCGTTTTCAAGAGAAAATTGATATTGACTACGATATTGCCGAATCCCTTTTACGAGAAGATATAGTGAAACTTACTTTACAACCTTTAGTCGAAAACTCCATTCATCATGGCTTAAGAAAACGATTTTATCAAGGGAACATTCTCATTAGAGCTAGATGTACAGACGAGCTCTTGTATATAGATGTTATGGATAATGGTTCAGGTATTAGTGAGGAACGGTTGGATGAAATTAGACAAAAGTTGAGCTCAGAAAGTGTTCATGAACTAAATCAACATATGGGCATTGGTGTCAATAATGTCCATCGCAGAATTCAGCTTATTTTTGGTCAGGAGTACGGATTAAAAGTAACTAGTGAAGTGGAGCAGGGGACAACTGTAACGATGACGATTCCTAGAAAATCTTTTCCTCATAAACAGACGATCTAAAAAGAAACCAAGGCAATCTTGAATCAGCCAATTTTAAGACCTTGTTACACATGATAGCATTAGACAAAATCCACGTTTTGAAGGAAGGTGTAAAATGATGGTTGGAGAGTGGGAACAAGCTGAGCCAGGGGTAAAAAGGAAGATTTTTGAACCTGGTCAATCCATTATGATGATGGAAGTTCATTTTGAAAAAGGAGCTGTGGGCTCAGAGCATAGTCATCCTCATGAACAGTTTACCTACTGTTTAAAAGGAGTATTTGAATTTACTCTTGATGGTGTCAAGCACCGCTTGGAAGCTGGTGAAACATTGTTTATACCAAGCCATTGTCAACATGGTGCGGTTGCTTTAGAAAACGGTGCCCTTTTAGATACATTTACTCCGTTAAGGCAAGATCTATTAACATAAAATGGGTTGAACCTTAGAAGTTCTTTTTGAACATCTAAGGTTCATTTTTTAGGTTATCTAAAAAAAAACAAGGAAAATACAAAGAATCCCCTTGGTGAACATATAGCTTGCATTGATAAACTTTTGAGTGTAAAGCCATTGAATTTGATTAAAATGAAAGCGTTTAACTAAATGGAGTAAGGAAGGAGAGTTAAAATGATTGATTTGAAAGGAAAAAAAGCGATCGTAACAGGTGGAGGCACAGGAATAGGCAAAGGGATTGCCTTAGCCTTGGCAGATGCAGGGGCTGATGTTGTCGTTCATTATGGTAGCAATAGTGAAGGTGCCGAAGAAGTGGTCCGTTACTTGGAAGAAAAAGGGCAAAAAGGAATCGCGATACAAGCCGATTTATTAAAAAAAGAGAAAATTGTTTCTTTTATTCAGGATGCGGCTGATTTTTTTCATCAAAAAATAGATATTTTAGTCAATAATGCTGGTCATTTAGTGAAAAGAATGCCAGTGGAAGAAATGCCAGAAGAGCTGTGGCATCAAATACTTGATATAAATGTAACAAGTACCTTTTTAGTGTCACAACAAACGATTCCATTTATGAAAGAACACGGTGGAAAAATCATTAATATGACTTCAGTTGCCGCTCATAATGGTGGTGGTCCAGGAGCGGCTGCTTATGCGACTTCAAAAGCTGCTACCCTAACTTTTTCAAAAGCGTTGGCAAAGGAATTAGCACCCTATCAAATAAACGTTAATGCCGTTTCGCCTGGTTTTATTGGAAATACGCCTTTCCACGATACGTTTACGACAAATGAAGGCAGAGTAAATACAGTGAAAGGGATTCCCTTACAGCGGGAAGGTATACCTATGGATGTTGCGGGTGCGGTCTTATATTTGGCTTCAGATTTAGCAAATTATTTAACCGGAGAAACAATTGAAATTAACGGCGGAATGTATATGCGTTAGAAGGAGGAGAAAAATGAGACAAATGTTAATTGAACTTTATCAGCCTGAGAGCGGTGCATTAAATGTTCCTTATCAACCCGATTCAAATTCAGAAATTATTGAAAACCCTCCTCGATTTACGTGGATGCCGGCCAAATTGGAAAATGACCGCTATGTCTTAGAGGTTTCAATATCTTCAACTTTTGAAAAAGACTCAACTTTAATCTATAAACCGATCGAAAATAATTTATTCACTCCTGATCAATCGTTTGAGCCTGGTACCTATTTTTGGCGATATGCGTTAATCTCTCCAGAAGATAATAGTCAAATGAGTAGTTGGAGCCAGATACGTTCCTTTGAATTGAAAAAAGATTTACCAAAAATTCCGTTACCAAATAGAGAAAGTCGATATTTAAAGGTGAGTCAAAAAAGTCCAAGACTATGGTTAACCGGAGAAGAGTTACAACGTTTTCAAGAGGAGTTAAAAAAGGATTTAAATTATTGTCAATTTGACCTTTTTTATGAACGTTCTGTTTTACCTTATATGAATATGCCTTTTATAAATGAGCCATTGCCTTACCCAAATCAGCAGCGGGTGGCCAAATTATGGCGACAAATGTATATGGATTGTCAAGAAGTGCTATATGCGATCCGTCATTTAAGTGTGGCCGGGGTTTTATTAGAGGATGAGGCCATTATTCATAAGGCGAAAGATTGGCTTATTCATGTTAGCCATTGGGATCCTGCTGGAACAACATCAAGAGACTATAATGATGAAGCCGCTTTTCGGGTTGCTGGTGCCTTAGCATGGGGTTATGATTGGTTATCCCCTTATTTATCAGCTGATGAAAAGAAGTTTGTGCAAAAGCAGTTATTAACGAGAACGGAGCAAGTAGCTCATCATGTGATTGAACGTTCGAAGATTCATCACGTACCATATGACAGTCACGCAGTTCGCTCGCTTTCATCTGTGCTTGTTCCTTGTTGTATCGCTTTGTTTGATGATGAACCAATTGTAAGAGAGTGGTTAGATTATACATTGGAATACTACAGTGGTTTGTATACACCATGGGGAGGAGCTGATGGTGGTTGGGCAGAGGGACCTCATTATTGGATGACAGGGATGGCCTATGTCATTGAGGCGATGAATTTAATAAAAAAATTCAATGGGTTCGACTTATATACGCGACCATTTTTCACGAAAACGGGTGATTTTCCGTTATATGTTTATCCACCTAATACGAGCCGAGCAAGCTTTGGTGACCATGCTAATTTAGGCGATCAGCCTGGATTAAAAGTAGGGTTTAACATTCGTCAATTTGCTGGTGTAACGAATAACCCATATTATCAGTGGTATTATGAGCAAACGAAAAAAAATGACCTAGATGCAGATGATAAATTTTATAACAAAGGATGGTGGGATTTTTATTTTGATGACATGATGTACCTGCATGACTATCCTTCTATTGAGGCAAAAGAACCAACTGATTTACCTTCGATTAAATGGTTTAAAGATGTCGGTTGGGTAAGTATGAACCACCGGATGGATTCAGCCGATGAACATATTATGTACTTAACAAAAAGCAGTCCATATGGAGCGATCAGTCATAGTCATGGTGATCAAAATGCGTTTGTGTTGCATGCCTATGGTGAGCCATTAGCGATCCATAGCGGCTATTATGTGGCTTTTAATAGTACGATGCATATGAATTGGAGAAGGCAGACGATTTCTAAAAATGCGATTTTAATTGATGGCAAAGGTCAGTATGCAAAGAAAGATAAGTTTTTGGCAAAGGAAGCAAATGGAACGATTGAAGAAGTAAATGAATTTGAAAATTATGCTTATTTACGAGCTGATGCGACTAATGCTTATAAGTACGATGTCCCTTATTTAAAGAGTTATCAACGTGAAACCTATTTCATTAATCAATCTTATTTTGTTCTCATTGACACGGTCGATTTAGAACAAGAAGGAGAAGTGACTTGGTTACTTCATACATTAAATAAAATGCAACTCAACCATCAAACCTTTTTAGTAGAGGGAGAAAAGGCTGCCTTAGAAGGTCGATTTATTTACAGTTCGAGTGGAGAATTAACAATAAATCAGCATCAAGACTTCCCAGGGGTTGATCTCGATGAATTAGAAGGTGAACCGATTCACTGGCGTCTTCAAGCTCAGACAAAACGTTCAAAGAGGCATTGCATTGTGACATTGCTTCACCCAATGAAACGTCAACAGCCTAAATATGTGTCTTATTTTATGGACGATCAAGATCATGGCTTACAATTTTATTTTACAGAGGATGGTCAAACCGTCAGGATCGAAGTACCAAAAGTTTATTAAGAAAATCAAAATCAACAAGACCGACTGAACCTTAACTTAATGGCAGTCGGTTGTTTTATTAATGAAGAGTGATGGGGGAATGAGAACGATGAAAAAAAGGTTGAAGATTATTTTAGCATTAATCATTTTACTCAGCGTTACTTTTTCAGGTGAATCTAGTTATGCGGAAGAGAATTCGGTCATAAGATATCAAATTCATTCGGTTATCGCAAGTGTTCATGATGGCAATATACCAGAAAATACACTAGATGATGATTTAGGGACAAGGTGGTCAGCAGCGGGTATAGGAGAATGGATTCAGTTTGATTTAGGCGAGGTCAAAGAAGTCGGTTATCTAGGTGTAGCTTTTTATAATGGAGATATTCGAAAATCAACCATTGATGTCGAAGTGTCTTTAGATGGTCAGAATTGGGTAAAGGTCGTTGACCAATTTGAAAGCAGTGGCGAGCACTTTAATCTTGAAGCCGTTGATTTCTCTGACGTAGAAACTAGATATGTTAAAATCGTTGGTTATGGCAACTCGACGAATCATTGGAATAGTTTATCTGCTGTTCATATTTATGCTCCTATTGATGGTGAACCGATTGTAGAGGAATTGGAGATCGTTGATCCAGGACCTAAACCAGATGCGGAACCGTTTACTAAAGCTGGACTATTTTTTCCAGATAAAACCGCCTATCGACCACATGAACCAAATCCTACAACTGGAAAAAAGCTGAACGTTGTTGATTATGGTGCTGATGTATCTGATAATCAATCGGATGATACAGCCTCCATTCAAGCGGCTATTGATGCAGCAGAGCCCGGTGATGAAGTTTACTTTCCAAATGGCGTTTATAACTTAAATAAAACGATGGATCATGATCATACTTCACACATCTATTTAAAAAGTGGAGTTAATTTGCGCGGTGAAAGTGAAACGGGTGTTCAATTAGTCTCTTCTTTTGATGTACAACAAGTGCCTAATAGCAAGGTATTAACGGCCTTTGGAGTTAAAAATGTCGTTGTTTCAAATATGACAATTACTTCGACTTTTGATGGAAGCTATTCAGATAATCCAAGTGAAAATAACCCAGAGCGTGGTGGACCGGCTTATGGAGTGTTTATTGCTGATTCTGCTGGTGACCCTTCACAATTGATGACAATTCAAAACGTGACTGTGGAGAAATTTCAAAGAATGGGAGTACGAATTGAAAAAAGTAATCGAATTATTGTAAATAACGCAACCTTTAGAAATGCGACCGATGTTGGTGGAGGGGGTGCTGGTTATGGGGTGACGATCCAAGGAATACAAGGGATTGATCGTTTAGGTCATGCGAATGATACTTATTTTAATATTGTTAAGAATAGTACATTTGAAGGACCATATCTAAGACACGGTACATTAATCCAGAATTTTGCCCATAACAATTTAATAGAAAAAAATAACTACACGGATAATATTCATGATGCGATTGATTTACATGGACAAGGTGAATATTTAAATGAAATAAGAAAGAATAAAATTGATGGTGTACCGCGTGGAGGGATAGGTGTCGGAAATACTGGAGGAACAGCACCACATTCCCATTCTGCATCAGGTGAAGGTAATTATATTCATCAAAACCAACTGACCGATACTCGTGATGGAATTACCGTTATAATGGGTTCACCCGGAACGAGAATTGAGAAAAATAAAATTATTAATACAAAGGAACCTGCAAATTCAAAAGGTATTTATTTGTTGAATGCTCCGCGTACGATTGTGAAAGAAAATATAATCGTCAATAATCGTGCCGAACATTTTTGGGGTATTTATATTGCCGAAGATCTAGGGGATCGTAATAACGATAACAAAGGAGCGGGGATCCCAAAAGATATTTTAATAAAGAATAATAAAATCGTAAACAGTAGCAACGGGATTCTAATTGAAGCTGGTGAAAGAATTAAAGTGGAAGGGAATAAATTAAGAAATATCAAAGGAGAGGAGTTCGTTTCACTGATTGAGTTAGATTAAGCAGGTTCCCTGTTCACTTGCGATTGCTGCGGGCATTTTATGGCCGGAGTCATCTATGTTATCAAATCTTAAAATCATTTCTAATATCTAGATTTAGGTAACACAAAAAGGCTGTCCCATCAGGTCATATTGTATGACTAGATGGAGCAGCCTCTTTTCAAGGAAGGATAGTGAAGCATAGTCACTATCAAATGGTTTAGACTTTTATTTATCTGTTTTATTTTTTTGCTTCCTCTGTGACTGCAAAAATTCCTTTATGGGACTTTTCCAATTAATTTTCGCATTTGGGTATCTTAATTTAATATCTTCCTCAATAAAGGTGAAATCTTCATTAGATAAGCCTTTTAAACGTTCTGTTTGTTTCGCCCACAAATAAATCGCGACAATTTCGAATGATTTGTCCGTTGTTCCTAAATATTTTTCCCCTTCAAACATAACCCCCTTATACGTGACAAGAAAGTTTTTGCGGACATTCTTTTCTTCATCTAAGAAGAAAAACTGCTTTTTTTCATGGGCGGATTCAAGCTTACGTCGTGGATGAAATAAGTATTTGAATGCACTATATGCAAGTACAAGAATGGCGATTAACAATAACAAACGAAATAAAATTACCATTGCTGTGGCCCCTTTCCTACCTGGGTCATTGGATAGTTTATGCTTTATTCTATTTTATACGAATTAGATTCAATTTGGTTGCATTTTTTAAAAGAAAAATTTGATAAAATAAAAAAAGAGTTAAAAGGTCGAAAATAAGATTAAAATTTGAGTTGTAGTTATTATTTGATTATACTAAAAAATAGGACATCATAAATTTTATAGGAGGTTAATTATTTGACAAAATTAGATGAAACATTACAGATGCTAAAAGATTTAACAGATGCAAATGCGATTCCTGGTCATGAAAAAGAAGCTCGTGAGGTCATGACGAAATACATAACTCCTTATGCGGATGAAATTGAAACCGATCGTTTAGGTTCATTAATTGCGAAAAAAGTTGGTGATGAAAATGGACCTAAAATTATGGTTGCTGGCCATTTAGATGAAATTGGATTTATGGTAACAAACATCGATGAAAAAGGATTTTTAAGCTTTCAACCTGTTGGTGGCTGGTGGGAGCAAGTGATGCTCGCTCAACGTGTCACGATTATGACTAAAGATGGTGATATTCCAGGTGTAATCGGTTCAAAACCTCCACATATTTTACCGGCAGAAGCTCGTCGTAAACCTGTCGATAAAAAAGATATGTTTATTGATATTGGTGCTACTAGTAAAGAAGAAGCAATGGAGTTTGGCGTTCGTCCTGGTGATTCTGTTGTTCCTGTATGTGAATTTACGGTTATGAAAAATGAGAAATTCTTAATGGCAAAAGCATGGGACAACCGGATTGGATGTGCGATCGCGATTGATGTTTTGAAAAACCTTAAAGGTGAAAACCATCCAAATGTTGTCTATGGAGTTGGGACGATTCAAGAGGAAATTGGCTTAAGAGGGGCAAAAACATCGGCCAATCAAATTGAGCCAGACATTGCATTTGGTGTCGATGTGGGAATTGCTGGAGATACACCTGGAGTAACAGCAAAAGAAGCCTTAGCAAAAATGGGGGATGGACCACAAATCGTGCTTTATGATGCATCAATGATTTCTCATAAAGGCGTGCGTGATTTTGTAACCAATACGGCTGATGAATATAATATTCCGTATCAATACGATTTAATGCCTGGTGGAGGCACCGATTCAGGAGCGATCCACTTAACTGCAAATGGTGTACCTGCCTTATCGATCACGGTTCCAACTCGTTACATTCATACTCATGCGGCGATTTTACACCGTGATGATTATGAAAATACAGTCAAATTAATTACGGAAGTGATTAAAAAGCTCGATAAAGAAACGGTTGAAGCGATTACGTATAATTAATGAATAATCACAAAGCTATTCCATTGGTCTATTATAGACGAGGTGGAATAGCTTTTTTTGAGATGAAGAGTCAAAATTGTATGGTAAATTAATAGGATAGTATTAGACAGAGGATGAAAGAGTGTTGGCAAAGGGGGAATTCGGTGAAAAAAAGAATCATAATAGGTGTATGGATTGTACTTATGATAACAGCCAGTTTAATATACAATGAATGGTCAAAACATACGACATTAGATAATGTGTTCGAGGAGCAACTGTTAGAGTTGAAAGAAACCGATAAAATCGAAATTCAAAGAAGGGAGACGGTTTTATATCAGCCAGAGGTTATCATTGAAGATGAGAAGTTAATTGAAGAAATAGTTGATGTAATAAGTACGATCGATTTGCGAAAAACGACAAGTAGTTCCTCATATCATAAAGTTTTCTATGAAATGGCTTTGTCTATAGAAACGGAAGAGGCGAGGAATACCACGATAAGAATGGCCATATTTGATGAGTACATCACTTTATATGGTCTTTATCAAGCAGATGTTTATCAAGTTAAAAATGAAAATCATTTATACCATTTTTTGCGAAATGCTAATCTTGATTGGGCAATAGACGATTAATTCTGAAGTTATTAGGAGGCGAAATCTTGAAAAAAATAGCCATTGGCATAGCAACCGTATTAGTGATTGTTGCTATTGGTTTAGTCTATTCGTTTCAACAAAATAAAGTGATAACCGTTGAAGAGCTTTTAAACAAGGAACGTAAAAGTGAAAGCATTGAACAGCCTATCGTTCGAATTGAAATCCTTCGCCAAATTCCAGAAAAAGCGTTAGATGCAACAATCATAGAAGAAGAGGAGATGATTACCGAGTTATTAAAGTTAATGGAATCCGTCTCTTTACAAAAAACAAATCGGGGCATTTCATTAAAGGAGGAATATTATTCTTTATCCTTTTATGTTGATGATGGAGGTTTTTTTAAATTAAGAGCTAGCTTAAGCGTGCTAGGTGAATTTGTTAAGGATATGGACGATAGCATGAGGCATTATGAAGTGAAAGGGGAGAATGCTCTCTTCGAATATTTAGTGAATTTAGAAGTTGATTGGAGCAGAGCGTATTAGTAGCAGTCTTTTTTGGGGGATTCTGTTGCATGTATGAAAAAACATGTAAAAAAACTGAAACATTATTTAAAACTGTACGTAAAGTTAAAAGAGTATAATGAATTTAGATTTCTTCGTGCCGTGGAAAATAGATGGATGGGAAATCATTTCGTTTTGAGGAGGGGGAGCGTATGATTACAGCCGAATGGAGCATTGTAATCTTGTTCATTCTTCTTTTATTGTTTAGCTTTTATTACTACAGTAAAGTTATACGAAGATTGGATAATATCGAGGAGAAAAATTCTATTCTCTCAAGATCGTATAAATATTCTTATTTTACGATCGTTTTTAGTTTGCTTTTTATTATTGTTTATCAATTAACCTTTAATAATTATGAAATCTCATACGTGTTTGTTTTAACGGTGACAGCTTTTGTTGTGCTTTTAGTGAAACAGTGGACCGTGATTATTATGGGGAATAAAGTGAAAACAAAATGTAAGGAGCAAAGTGCTTAAATACATATAGAAAAGGATTGTGCAATAAAAAGGTGGATCAGCTTAACTGGTCCACCTTTTTTTGGAATGTACATTTACATATTTAACAGTTTTTTATTGTAAGCCTTGACTAATTTGTTGACATAGTGCATCTTTTTGTTGTTCATCAGCTTGTTGCCAATACACTTCAAATAGCACTCCAAGACCCGGCAGCATTTTTTCCTCCCCTTTTTGGATCGCATCAACTATTGTTGCTTCGACATCTTGTTCGGAACTTCCTTTAATGTTGGCCATAATGGCACCACGTAAATTAAAGCTCATCGTTATGATTCTCCTTTCCATTCTGTTGTGAAAGCTGCATCGTTAGTTTGTCCAAACGAGACTGGATTATGAGTAAAAAAATAGGTATGATGAATGGATAGAGGAAAAAGGAGCAATTTGGAATGAAACGAATAGAATCAGTTAAAAATGAACAAGTTAAAAATTGGAAAAAGCTATTAGCTAAAAAAGGTCGGGATAAGTCAGGACAATTTTTGTTAGAAGGTTTTCATTTAATTGAAGAAGCTTTAAAAGCTAAATTGAAATTTGAGGCCATTTTGGTGACCGATGAAGATAAAATCGAAAATCAATGGCAGATGGATCGAAGAAAAATCATCATTGTGACAGAGCAAGTGTTGAAAGAATTAAGTGAGATGGATACACCACAAGGAATTGTGGCAGTTGTTCACATGCCTGCATGGCCAGAGCAAATTGCGGCAACAGGTCAATGGTTATTGATTGATCGGGTTCAAGACCCTGGAAATATTGGAACGATGATTCGGACAGCTGAAGCGGCTGGTTTAACGGGTGTTGTGCTTGGTGAAGGCAGTGTTGATTTGTATAATGGAAAAGTTGTTCGGGCAACACAAGGGGCTCTTTTCCATATTCCTATTATTAAAGGGAATATTCTTGAACTCATCCCAAAGTTTAAAGCAGCAGGTATTCCTGTTTTTGGTACAGCATTAGAAAAAGCAAGCTCTTATACGGCGGTTGAACCTCAATCTCAATTTGCTTTAATTGTGGGCAATGAAGGGCAAGGGGTCGAAAAGAGCATTTTAGCGGAGTGTGATCAAAATATTTATATCCCTATTTTTGGACAAGCTGAATCTTTAAATGTGGCGGTGGCCTCGGGAATTTTAATGTATTATTTAAAAGCTGTTCGTTCATAATGCTAAAACGAGGGAATATTTATATTTCCTTGTTGCAACAGGATGGAAGTTTCAATATAATAGAAACAACTGAAAATGGCAAAATGCAACGAAAGAGAGTAGTAAGATAACCACTGCCTAATAGGGAGGGAATGTCACAGACTGAAAGCATTCCTTAGGTGAGAGTATTTGAATTCGCTCTGGAGCAGACGCTGGAACGTAGGAAAGTAAATTTCTTATTAAAGTGTTACGGATGAAGATTCGTTATGATAATGAAGTGTATAGGCTTCTTTTTGATGCTTATAAATAAGGGTGGTACCGCGAGCCATCGTCCCTTTCTAATGAGGGATGATGGCTTTTTTCTATGAAGAAAAAGGCTTACTAAGTTTCAGTAAAATGAGCGGAGTTTGTAAGAAGCTCGAGAAAAACCAAACGAAATGTTTACTACTAAGTTGAGCCGAATGGCTTTTGGATAACCAAAACGGAGCCAGTGCAATACCTGGAGACTCCTGCGGGAGAAGTGAAACACGGGAGACCCCGCAGCGGTTAGCGAGGAGGCTCCCGGTTCACCCGCGGAACGCGTAGGGTATGGAGCTGGTGGAGTAAACCAACTGCACTTTTCTCGCTACTGAGCAAACAGGCTTCGCTTTATATCAATCCAGCTACGCCTGTTAGAAGCTCGAGAAAAATCGGTTCGTCTTATGAAGTCAAAAAGCGACTTCAGAAGCCGCCCCTAATTTTTTCTCGCTTCTGACCAAACAGGCTTCGCTTTATATCAAAGGAGGAAATTGGAAATGCGTGAACGTTTAGAGGAATTACGTGTCGAGGCTCTTGCTAAAGTAGAAGCGGCGTCAGACAAAAAAGCGTTACAAGAAGTACGTGTCGCTTATTTAGGGAAAAAAGGTCCGATTACAGAAGTTTTAAGAGGAATGGGAAAATTATCTGCTGAGGAACGTCCGGTTATTGGCCAAGTAGCCAATGAAGTACGTGATACGATCAAGCAGGAAATTGATAAAAAAGAACAACTTTTTGACGAGGCTGAAATGGAAGCAAAACTTGCGGCAGAAAGTATAGATGTTACTTTACCAGGTCGCCCTGTTCAAAAGGGAACAAAACATCCATTAACAACCGTTGTTGAAGAGGTTGAGGATGCCTTTATCGGCTTAGGTTTCACTGTTGCAGAGGGACCGGAAGTCGAAGTTGATTATTATAACTTTGAAGCTTTAAATTTACCAAAAGATCATCCAGCACGTGATATGCAGGATTCGTTCTACTTTACGGAAGAGCTTTTATTAAGAACTCATACATCACCAGTTCAAGCAAGAACGATGGAAAAGCATAAAGGAAAAGGACCTGTTAAAGTCATTTGTCCAGGAAAAGTATTCCGTCGTGATGATGATGATGCGACCCATTCACACCAATTTATGCAAATTGAAGGATTGTTTGTTGATGAAAGGGTCCGAATGAGTGATTTAAAAGGAGTATTGGACTCATTTGTAAAATCATTTTTTGGAACAGATCGTGAAATTCGCTTACGTCCAAGTTACTTCCCTTTCACTGAGCCTTCGGTTGAAGTCGATGTTTCTTGCGGAATGTGTCATGGAAAAGGCTGTCGTGTTTGTAAACAGACAGGATGGATTGAAGTGCTTGGTGCCGGTATGGTTCATCCTCGAGTACTTGAAATGAGTGGATTTGATCCGAAAAAATATAGTGGCTTTGCCTTTGGAATGGGAGTCGAGCGTTTAGCGATGTTGAAATATGACATTGATGATATCCGTCACTTCTATACAAATGACATGAGATTTTTAGCCCAATTTACCGGAGCATAAGGAGGAGAACAATGTTAGTTTCATATAAATGGTTGCAGGAATATGTTGATCTATCAGAAGTAACTGCGGCAGAAATCGCAGAAAAAATGACTCGTGGTGGAATCGAAATTGATTTTATTCATGAATTGAATAAAGGAGTAAGTGGGATTGTTGTTGGCTATGTAAAAGAATGTCAGCAACATCCAAACGCTGATAAATTAAATGTTTGTAAAGTAGATATCGGTGGGGATGAAGTCGTTCAAATCGTCTGTGGAGCCCCAAATGTGGCCGCTGGTCAATATGTCATTGTTGCAAAAGTGGGAGCTGTTTTACCAGGTAACTTCAAAATTAAAAAAGCAAAGCTTCGTGGCGAAGTTTCCATGGGAATGATTTGTTCTCTGCAAGAGCTAGGTATTGATGGAAAACTCGTTCAAAAAGAATTTGAGGAAGGGATTTATGTTTTTCAAGATGAGGTACCGGTTGGAACGGATGCCATTTCTCACTTGAACTTAGATGACCATGTGTTAGAGCTAGACTTAACACCAAATCGCTCAGATTGTTTAAATATGCTTGGGGTGGCTTATGAAGTCTCGTCCTTATACAATCTTCCTGTACAATTGCCACAAGTTGACTTATCTATTAATACAACCTCTTCAAAATCAAATGATGTTGAAGTGACTATTGAGGATACGGACGCTAATCCATATTATGGGGCGATTGTGATTAAAGACGTCAAAGTTGGAAAGTCGCCACTTTGGTTACAAAACCGTTTAATGGCAGCGGGTATTCGCCCAATTAGCAATGTGGTGGACGTAACGAACTATGTTTTACTTGAATATGGCCAACCGCTTCATGCTTTTGATTATGATCGTTTTGGTTCAAAAGAAGTAGTCGTTCGTAAAGCAAAAGAAGAAGAGAAAATGCTTTCTCTAGACGGGGTTGAGCGTACGTTAGCAAGGGACCATTTAGTGATTACAAATGGGATCGAACCAATGGCTATTGCCGGTGTCATGGGTGGTAAAAAATCTGAAGTACAAGATGATACGACAACGATTTTATTAGAGGCCGCTTATTTTAATCCTACTAGCGTGCGAAAAACATCAAAAGATTTAGGCTTACGAAGTGATTCAAGTGCACGTTTTGAAAAAGGGGTAGATAAAAAACGAGTTCGTGAAGCAGCAAAAAGAGCGGCTACTTTAATCGTTGAGCTTGCAGGGGGGCAAATTTCCGAGCAAATCGTTGAGGTCGATCATCTAACGATTGAAGAACCAAAAATTGAATTGGAGCTATCAAAATTAAATAATCGACTTGGCTTATCGGTGAACCAAGCAGAAGTCGTCAATATTTTGAAGCAATTACGTTTTGATGTTGAAGTGAATGGAGATACGTTCAACGTAACTGGACCGACACGTCGTAGTGACATTCAAATTGAAGAAGATTTATATGAGGAAGTGGCCCGCATTTACGGATATGATAATATCCCGACAACATTGCCTGATTCGGCGACAACTCAAGGTCATTTATCTGAATATCAATCAAAGCGCCGTCGTGTTCGCCGTTATTTAGAAGGAGCTGGTTTAAATGAGGTGATCACTTACTCATTAACAAGCCCGACGAAGGCAAAAGGTTTTGCTGAGGAAGAGAATGCTCATCTTGTTGGTTTAGCGATGCCGATGAGTGATGAACGTAGTACAATGAGAACAAGTTTAATTCCGCATTTATTTGATGTCGCTCGTTACAATTTAAACCGTAAAAATCACGATATCGCTATTTTTGAAATAGGTTCGATTTTTAAAACAGATGAAGCAACGATTACGAAACAACCGATTGAAAATGAAATGTTGGCACTCTCCGTAAACGGCTTATGGCATGAGCATAGTTGGCAAGGCGAAAAGAAAGCGGTCGATTTTTATGTTTTAAAAGGAATTGTCGAAGGTTTAGTTGCAGAGTTAGGACTAAGCTCAAAGCTCCAATTTAAATTAGGCCAAAAACCAGACTTACATCCAGGTCGAACAGCTATTGTTGAATTAGCAGGAAAAGAGATTGGTTACATCGGTCAGGTTCATCCAAAAACAGCAAAAGAGCAAGATTTAAAAGAGATTTACGTTGGCCAACTCGATTTAGTCTCATTACTAAACGTTGAGCCAGAAACAGTTACTTATCAAACGCTCCCTAGATTCCCAGCGATCGTCCGTGACATCGCCCTTGTAGTGGATGAAAAAGTATTAGCATCCGAGTTAGAAAACACTATTGTTTCAGCTGGTGGAGAGTTGCTGAAAGGCCTTCGTCTTTTTGACTTATACCAAGGTGAACATCTAGAGGACGGGAAAAAATCACTTGCTTTTTCGTTAACTTATTTAGATCCGGAACGTACATTAACCGATGAAGAAGTAACAGAAAAACATGAAACAGTATTAAATGCCCTAGCTGAAACAGGGGCAACATTGCGTTCATAAATAAAATAGGTTAGACAATATACTCCAAACGGCCATCTTATGAGGTAACATTATACCCTTAGGATGGTTTGTTTTGTCTAAAAGTTAAAGGAGATAAAAGGTCAAACGGAGGGAACTGTTTTTTATGATTCGAGATAGTGGGATCGAAATGCCCAGAGACTGCATTACAAAAAAAGTAATTTTTTGTAATGGTAAACTCGATATTTTCATTATTCATGCTTCGTGATATGATATAAGTTAGGTTTGAACTATTTTAAAATGAATGAATCGTTAGTTGTTTTTAGACAGGAGGCATTTAGGTGGCAGATGATAAACAAAAGCAACGGACAACCGTGTCAATTTATGGGCAAGCTTATACCGTTGTCGGAAAAGAGCCACCATCGCATATTAAGGAAGTGGCTCAAAGCGTAGACCAAAAAATGCGAGAAATAAAAAAAAGAAATCCTTATTTAGATACGACGAGACTTGCTGTACTAACGGCAGTGAATGTAGTCGATGAATATATGAAAATTGTTGAAGAGCGTGATGCTCTCTTAAAAAAAATAGCAGACGCAAAAGGTGTTACAGGAGAGGACAAAAATGCTTAGTTTTATTATCCTTATAATTCTTTTAGGTAGTTTCTTTATCGGCCAAAGAAGAGGCTTCATCCTACAATTAATTCATTTAGTTGGATTTTTTGTATCTATATTTGTTGCGTATAAATATTATGATGTACTCGCTTCGTATATTAGGTTATGGATCCCATATCCACAATTCTCAAGTGATAACACGTTTGGATTAATTGTCTCGGCATTTGATGCAGAAAGTGTATATTACGGAGGGATTGCCTTTGCGATTTTATTCTTTGGAACAAAGATTGCCTTACATATTGTAGGTTCGATGCTTGATTTTGTAGCCCACTTACCGATTTTAAGAATGCTGAATCGTTGGTTAGGGAGCCTATTATGTATGGTGGAAGCTTATTTAATCATGTTCGTTTTGTTAAATGTGGCGGCATTAATTCAAGTAGAAGTTGTTCAAGAACTTTTACACTCATCGGTCGTTGCCCAATCTATGATTCATAACACCCCATTTTTATCGGAGTGGATCCGTGAGTTATGGGTGAGCACTGAACTTTAAATATGAATGTTTTCTATCGTTTTGGAACAGTATATCGGTAAATGGAGATGCAGAATGCCTGAATGACAAAGGCATTCTGTTTTTGTGTATAGAGATTTATAAGCTCTTGATAAGAGAATAGGTGAGATTAAAATAAATAAACAGTGGGAAGAAGAGCGCGCATGCACCGTGAAAGAAAGAGACCGGCGCAAAAAGAATCCGATAGCAGAGAAATAAGCCGAATAAGCTCTAGCACGGCTTATCCATGATATCGAGCTCACATCAGCTCTTTTCAAACTAGAGACTATTGAGCAAGGTCTCTTTTGTCCACCTAGTTTTTGTTGGGGAATTTAACCTTTTTTATAACTAAAGCAATCAAACTAGATTTATAAACATATTGGTTTTTATCATTTATAACATAAAAAAATCCACAAATTATGAAGTATTCTCTCTCTACTCCGATTGAGCAATAAGCAACTATCCCCGGTAAGCATACTCAAAACCACCTCTGTATAAACTCTTCCTTATTGATTATCTGATTTAAATGACTACATAAAATTAATAACCAAAACAAACACTAGATTTATCTTATATAACAGGTGGTTCACACATGACTTTTTCAAGGACTCAATTTATTTTTTTGTTTCTTTTATTTATTGGCATTTCTAATCATGTATTGATTATCCCACAATTGTTAGGTGAAGCTAGGCGTGATGCGTGGTTTTGTGTCCTCGTTGGCTATGGGATTCTCTTGATTTGGATAGGTATTTACTCAATTATTTTAAAGAAAAATAAACAAAGACTCCCTTTGCGCACATGGCTACAAACTCGGACAGGAAAAGGGTTTGCTAACTTTATTATGTTTTGTTTTATGGTCTATATTATGGTGATTAGCTTTATCTCATTTTTTGATTTAATTGCTTATATTAATATTTACTTTTTACCAAATACAGCGTTAGCGTTTATTATTCTCCCTTTCCTCTTGTTATGTTTTTGGTCAGCTATGAATTTGAGGACGATTATTTATATATCGGCGCTCATTTTACCACTCGTTGCAATGTTAGGATATTTTGTAGCCTTCTTCACGATAGATGACAAAGATTATTCTTATCTTTTTCCTTTATTTGTTGATGAGCAATCCTCGTTTGTTGGTGGTGTCATCGTTGTGCTAGGTGGAAGCGTTGATTTATTGATTCTTTTTTTATTACAACAATATTTTGATAAACCTATTTCCTATCTGTACTTATTTTTACTACTTACTTTATTAGTTGGGTTAATATTAGGCCCGACAATGGGTTCTCTTTCTGCATTTGGTCCTAATATTGCAGCTGATTTTCGTTTCCCAGCTTTTGAACAGTGGCGATTGGTGATGATTGGAGAACAAATTTCTCATGTCGATTCAATGGCTGTTTTTCAACTATTATGTGGGGTGATTGTGAGAATATCCTTATGCTTATTTTTGCTTTCTGATTTATGGAAAATTCAATCTGCTAAAGTGAAAAAAGGTTTCTTAATTACCATGACTCTTTTTCTAGGGATCGCCATGTATGCACCAATTAGTGATGTTGAAATGCAAACGATATTAAAGAATCTCTTTTACCCGTATGCCTTTATATTTGGTGTGTGCATGACCTTCTTATTATTATCAATCAGCTATTTACCAGAAAGGAAAAGGTCACAGAAATTATGAATGGAAACTCTCAGGATATACAGCTAAAACAATTTGAACAATCTTTACAAAGTGGGAAGCTGCACGAAAAAGAGATTAAAGACTTTTTTCATTTAAATGCTGACATTTCTTTTTTTCCTGTTCAAGATCCACACTTTACTGCCTTTTATAGTGAAGGAATGATCGATGTTACCCAACTAAATGATTATATGAATCGAGTGATGTCGCATTTAATCGACTCTGATGAACGGAGCGGAGATTTACCACCTATTGCGGTCATAAAAGATACAGAAAAAATGATTGAAAAGGTTTTCTCAGGTTATTTAATACTTCATAAAGGCCCTGATTCTCATTTTTATAGTGTAAATATCGCTAAAGTACCACAAAGGAATACGGAAGAATCTAAAACAGAAATAGCGTTAAAGGGCTCAAGGGATGGTTTTATTGAGGATATTAACATAAATATTGCCTTGCTTCGAAAAAGATTAAAGTCAGAGAAACTAAATAATGAAACGTTTGAGCTAGGTTCATTAAGTCAAACAAAGGTTTCTTTACTTTACCTTAGGCATAAAGCCGACAAGGGGACGATAGATGAAGTTCGAAAACGTTTAAATCAATTAGATATTGAGAGTATCTTGAGTACAGGCCAATTAGAACAATGGATTTCTGATCGAACGTATTCTCTTTTTCCCCTTTTTGATTATATTACACGTCCTGATTTTGCGGTGGAGAGTTTATTACGTGGGCGTTTTTTAATCATAGTCGATGGATCTCCATCTATTTTAATTGGTCCTATTAATTTATTAGCCTTATTAAAATCACCTGAGGATGTGCATTATCCTTTTTATTTCGTCACGTTACAAAGAATGATGAGAATTCTTGGGTTACATATCGCCATCTTTATCCCAGCTCTTTATATTGCGATCGCAAATGTGAATATTGATCAATTACCATTTCCTTTGTTAGCGACAATCGTTGTCTCGAGACATGGAATTCCTTTTTCATTACCACTTGAAGCTTTTTTAATCTTAATTTTATTTGAACTGATTAGGGAGGCTGGGATTCGAATGCCTACCGCCGTAGGTCAAACGATATCAATTGTCGGTGGATTAATTATTGGAGATGCTGCGATTCGTGCTGGACTTACATCGCCTACCTTACTTGTTGTTATGGCTGTTGCTGCCGTTGCTACTTATACACTAGTGAATCAGTCATTAACAGGTTCTGTTACTATTTTGAGAATCTATTGTATGCTGCTTGCTACTTTTTTAGGGGTATATGGATTCGTTATTAGTTGTTTGAGTATTATCATTTATTTAGCTCAATTAGAATCATTTAAAGTTGCTTATCTGGAACCCATCGCCTCTTTACGATTTAAAGAATACCTCGCTGCACTCGTAACAGATCCTTTAAAACGTAAGTACTTCGATTCAACAATTCCTAAGAAGAGTAGGCGATAAAGATGAAAAAAAGTTTAAAAATTAGCCTTTATTTTACCTTTATTGTGTTATTCCTATCTGGATGTCAAACGGATATGAAAGAAATTGCTCGAATGAATTATCCGACTGCAATAGGGGTAGATTTTATTGATGGTGATTATTACCTTTATTTGCAGTTAATAGGGTTTAATTCGATTGCGAAAACGGAAGGTGATGGAGGAGGGCCAACGAAAACGTATGTTTTTGAATCAAGGGCGTCTAATTTTATTGATGCTTTTTTTGAAGTGTATGAGACATCACAACAGAAATTCTTATGGGCTCATATAACAGGGATTGTTATTAGTGAATCCGTATTAGAAGAAGGGGTTTCACATATTTATGATGGGATAAGCAGGTATCCTGAGTTTCGGTTAACTCCTTGGATTTTTGCAACGAAGGAGCCAATAAAAGAAGTTTTATCGACGGTCGGCTTTTTTGGTAAAACAACATTAGAAACGCTTTTACATGAGCCAGAACAAATATATGAACAAAGCTCAATGATAAAGCCATATAAATTGCATCAATTTTTTAGAGAAGTGTTTGAACCAGGTTTTACAACTTATATTCCTTCTCTTGCAGTAAATAAAGATTCATGGGTGGAAAATAAAAAAGAAGAACCAAAGTTGGAATTAAACGGTGCCTATTTTATCCATAAAGAGCAGTATAAAGGTTTTTTTACACTAGATGAATTAAAGGGTCTGCAGTGGGTTGACTCTGAAACAGAGCGAGCCCCGATTTTTATTCCTGATAAAGAGAATTTAAATTTGCTCCTTGTAGCTAATAAAATTGAACCAGAAATAATAGTGAATATAGAAAATAACCAGCCTCAATTTGATATTGAGCTAAATATAGAAGGATACGCCGATCAGCGAATGGATGAACAAAGTCTTCTTAGTATAATGAAAGACGATGCCGCACAGAGTATTGAAAAGGAACTGATGACATTATATCAATTAGGTCTTGAGAATGATGTCGATTTTTTGAATTTAGAACATATTTTATATCGGAAGCGAAAAAAAGAGTGGAAACGTTTATCAAGTGAAAAGTGGCTTAATGAAAATACTATCCAGAGTGTAAATGTGAATGTTTTTATTAACCATTCAGGTGTTTTTAAAAATAAACAAATAGGTGAGTAAGAGGTAACTCGTTTTTTATAATCTAGCAGAGGAAGGCAAAGACTTAGGGAAAATCGTCTGCCTTTCTCTCTTTTCTAATTCAAAAGATTGATTTTTGGTTGGGAATATCGGTATCATGGGGATAAGAGAAGGGAACGATCATGATGAATAAAAAAGATGTTATAAAAATATTAGAGAAAATAGCAATCTATTTAGAAATTAAAGGGGAAAATCCTTTCAAAATATCGGCTTATCGTAAGGCGGCTCAAGCGCTAGAAACCGATGAGCGTTCACTAAACGAGATTGATAAACCTGAAGAGCTTAAAGGAATTGGAAAAGGGACGGCTGAAGTGATCACAGAATTAAAGGAAACAGGCATTTCATCGCTGCTTGAAGAATTAATGGAGGCTGTTCCGAGTGGGTTGATTCCATTGCTTAAAATCCAAGGACTTGGTGGCAAAAAAATCGGTAAGCTTTACCAAGAGCTTGGAGTGGTAGATGTAGAAACTCTAAAAAAAGCGTGTGAAGAAAAACAAGTTCAAAAGTTAGCCGGTTTTGCTAAAAAAACAGAAGAAAAAATCTTACAAGCGATTCAAGAGGCATCAACACGACCAGAACGCTTAGCAGTTCCACATGTTTTGCCAGTGGCGGAGAAGATTTTGAAACAGCTTGAAACATTCCAATATGTAGAACGATTTTCACAAGCAGGGAGTTTACGCAGGTTAAAGGAAACAGTTAAAGATTTAGATTTTATTATTGCGACGAGTGAACCGGACAAAGTGCGTGAACAGCTACTGCAATTAGAGAATATCTCAAAGGTTATTGCCAATGGTGACACAAAAGTTTCGATTGAAGTCGATGGTGAATATCCGATTTCAGTTGATTTCCGTCTTGTGAAAAATGAAGAATTTCCAACAACACTGCATCATTTTACCGGCTCTAAAGATCACAATGTCGCTTTAAGACAGCTGGCGAAATCAAGAAATGAAAAGATTAGTGAATACGGTGTTGAGAATACGGAGACGGGTGAGCTTAAAACTTTTGAAACAGAAGAAGCGTTTTTTGCCCATTTTGATTTGCCTTTTATTCCACCTGAAGCGCGTGAAAATCATGGAGAAATTGAACATTTTAAAGAGAATGCCCGGTTTTTACAGCTTAAAGACATAAAAGCCGATTTACATATGCATACGACTTCGAGTGACGGAGCTCATACGTTAGAAGAAATGGTAGAAGCCGTTCGGCAAAAAGGCTATCAATATATGGCGATTACGGATCATTCAAAGTTTCTCCGTGTTGCAAATGGGTTATCTGTTGAGCGTTTATTAAAACAACATGAAGAAATTAGGAAGCTTAACGAAAAATACGATGATTTTGAAATTTTTACGGGAATTGAGATGGACATTTTACCAGATGGTACGTTGGACTATGATGATGATATTTTGAAAAACATCGATTTTGTAATTGCGTCGATTCATTCTTCTTTCCAACAGTCAGAGGAAACGATTATGGAACGCTTAAAAAATGCTTTGTATAACCCACATGTTGATATGATCGCTCACCCAACCGGACGAGTGTTAGGGAGACGTGATGGGTATCAAGTCGATGTCTTACAGTTAATCGAGCTTGCGAAGGAAACGAATACAGCACTTGAATTAAATGCGAACCCATTAAGGTTAGATTTGGCGTCACATTGGGTTCGCAAAGCTCATGAGTTAGGGGTACCGATTGCGATCAATACAGATGCCCATCATATTGATATGCTCGATGATATGAAGTATGGAGTTGGTGTGGCGGTGAAAGGGATGGCCAACGTCGATTTAATTGTGAACACTTGGTCAGTAGAAAAGTTTAAACAATTTATTAAACGAAACGATTAAAGTTGATAATCGTATATAAAAAAGGGAAATTGGGATATCGATTAAAGGAGAAAAAATATGGAACGTGTATTGCGTGTACTTGAATACGAAAAGATGAAACAGCAGCTTGTGGAGCATGTTTCCTCTTCGCTTGGACGAAAAAAAGTTCAGGAATTGACACCTTCTATTGAGATAGATGAAGTTTTAGTCTGGCAACAGGAGACAAGTGAGGGAGCTAATGTTCTTCGCTTTAAGGGGAGAATTCCGTTCGGTGGAATTTATGACGTCACTCCTCATGTAAAACGAGCTAGCATTGGAGGTCTTCTTTCAGCAAGTGAACTAATGGAAATCGCGAGTACGGTTTATGGAGGAAGACAGTTAAAGAAATTTATTACGAATCTAGTTGAGGAGGAAGAAAGAGAACTTCCTCTCCTCTATCAACATGTGGAACAAATTTATCCATTAACCGATGTGGAAAGAGAAATTAAACAGTGTATTGATGATAATGGTCATGTTTTAGATTCAGCTAGTCAAACATTACGCACGATTCGTCAGCAGGTGAGAAGCTATGAATCATCCGTGCGTTCAAAATTAGAGCAAATGACTCGATCATCTAGTACACAAAAGATGCTTTCAGATGCGATTATTACGATCCGAAATGATCGTTTTGTGATTCCCGTAAAACAAGAATATCGCGGTTCTTTTGGAGGGATTGTTCATGACCAATCGGCATCAGGTCAAACGTTGTTTATTGAACCACAAGTTGTTGTGACTTTAAATAATCAACTACGTGAAGCAAAGGTTAAGGAAACCCGTGAAATTGATCGGATTTTAGCAGAGCTCTCAAGGCAGGTCGCGGAAGTAGCCGATGAGCTACTAACGAATATTTCAACACTCGCTGTATTAGATTTAATTATTGCAAAAGCCCATTATGCCAATACGATAAAAGCGACCTCTCCAAAAATTAACGAAGCAGGCCATGTTCTATTAAAAAAGGCTCGTCATCCTCTTATTGATGCCGATGAGGTTGTCCCAATTGATATAGAACTTGGAGGAGAATTTCGTTCGTTAATCATTACCGGTCCAAATACGGGTGGGAAAACGGTGACACTTAAAACAGTCGGTTTATTAACGTTAATGATGCAATCAGGTTTACATGTACCGGTTGAGGAAGAATCAAAAATGGCCGTTTATAAACAAGTGTTTGCTGATATTGGGGATGAACAATCGATTGAACAAAGCTTGAGTACATTTTCATCACACATGACAAATATCGTGCAAATTTTAGATAAAGTGGATTTCCAAAGTTTAGTTTTATTTGATGAATTAGGGGCGGGAACAGACCCGACAGAAGGAGCCGCTTTAGCAATCGCGATTTTAGACGATGTGTACAAAAGAGGAGCAGCTGTTGTCGCAACAACCCATTACAGTGAATTAAAAGGATATGCCTACAATCGTGAAGGGGTTATGAATGCGAGCGTTGAATTTGATGTCCAGTCATTAAAGCCAACCTATCGTCTTTTAATTGGAGTACCTGGCCGAAGCAATGCTTTTGCGATTTCACGACGACTTGGGTTAGGTGAGGCGATTATTGACCGTGCTAAAGATCAGATTGACAGTGATTCGAATAAAGTTGAAAACATGATCGTCTCTTTAGAAGAAAGTAAAAAATCAGCTGATGCCGAACAAATAGAAGCGAAGAATATTCGTTTTGAAGCAGAAAAACTTCATCGTGACTTACAAAAGCAGATGGAAGAATTACAGCGAGAAAAAGAGCTGATTTTAAAACAAGCTGAAGGCGAAGCAGAAGTAGCGGTTGCTAAAGCAAAAGAAGAGGCGGAGTTCATTATTCGTGAGCTACGAGAAATGCAAAAAAAGGGACTCGCAGTCAAAGAGCATGAGATCATTGATGCGAAAAAACATTTAGAAGAAGCTGCACCTAAATTAACACCAAAACAGAAGAAAATTAAGAAACAAGCCCAACAAGCGAAAACACTCCATCCAGGAGATGAAGTCAAAGTATTAAGCTTTGGACAAAAAGGTTCGATTATAGAGAAAATAAATGTCAAAGAATATCTTGTCCAAATTGGGATTATGAAAATGAAAGTAGCTTTAGATGATTTACAGTTTATTGAAAGCTCTAAACCGGTAGAGACAAAGCCGCTCACGACGGTCCGCGGTAATGAAAGTCATGTTAAACCAGAGCTTGATTTGCGTGGAGAACGTTATGAAAATGCGATGTTGAAAGTAGAGAAATATATTGATGATGCATTGTTAGCTGGTTATCATTCTGTATCAATCATTCATGGTAAAGGAACAGGGGCCCTACGTAAAGGGGTGAAGGAATTACTGAAACGACATCCACATGTTAAAGCAGCTAGAGATGCCGCGATGAATGAAGGCGGACTTGGCAATACGGTTGTTGAATTAAAATAGGTAAGGAGTGGGGCAATGGATTTATTTTTAGAAAATGAAATTATGATGACAGTGGCCTACTATAGCATTGCCATGCTAGCTCTTATCGTCTTTTTATCTATTTTTGAATTAGTGACGTCTTATAGCAATTGGGAAGAGCTAAAAAGAGGGAATGTTGCTGTCGCTTTAGCAACGGCTGGAAAAATCTTTGGCGTCGCTAATATTTTTCGGCATTCGATCGAACAATCTGACCGTATTCTCACGATGCTCGGTTGGAGTGTCCTAGGATTTGTTTTAATGCTAATCAGTTATTTTATCTTTGAATTTTTAAGTCCTAGTTTTAAAGTTGATGAAGAACTTGCTAATAATAACAAAGCGGTCGGCTTGATTTCTTTTATTTTGTCCGTTGGCATCTCTTATGTCGTTGGGGCTAGTATCATAGCGTTATAGTATGGAACGGAGAATGAATCAGAACTTTGATAAGTCAGTAGCGAGATTATCAAAGTTATACTGACGGTTGGGGAAAGGTAAGGAGTTTGTATTGTGGAAAATTTAATTAAAATTTTAATTGGCTGCTGTGTTCTATTTTTTATTGCTGGTTTTGTCTATATCTTTTTTATTGCCTAAGCTAAAAGGTGCTGTTCTAAAGCCCTTAAAGAGAAGAAACTGCTATATTTTTGATTGAGATTAGCTTGGTGGGTTTTGGTTCTGCCGCTAGAGCCCGTACGCTGGGGCACAGGGCCAACCTTTACATTTATAAATCTTGAAGTCTCATGTTTAGGTGTATCTGTCCGTACGCTCTAGGGAGATAGAGCTGGTGCCTGTTATAATCTTGGAAAGTAGACTTTTGATTATGTCTAAAAATCGCTCATCTTTAGTTTGTGGTGTAGTAACGCCATTCTAAAAGCAAGAGCGATTTTTTTGATCTTTTTGGATAGAAAATAAAACTTAGTGTATTTCAGGTTCGACAAGTGCCTCACTTGTCGAAAAAGGCTCAATGAAGCCGGAAGTCATTGAATAAGAGCCGGGAAGGGAATCAAAGGAGGGCAATGAAGGCGGAAGCCATTGAATAAGAGATGGGAAGGGAATCAAAGGGTGTCAATGAAGTCCGAAGCGATTGAATAAGAGCCGCAGAGGGAATCAAAGGACGTCAATGAAGCCCGAAGCAGTCGAAAAAGAGCCATAAAGGGAATCAAAGGACGTCAATGAAGCCAGAAGCAGTTGAATAAGAGCCGCAAAGGGAATCAAAGGAGGTCAATGAAGCCAAAGCGATTGAATAAGAGCCGTAAAAGGAATCATAGGGAGTCAATGAAGCCAAAGCGATTGAATAAGAGCCGCAAAGGGAATCAAAGGCCATCAATGAAGCCAAAGCGATTGAATAAGAGCCGCAGAGGGAATCAAAGGATGTCAATGAAGCCCGAAGCAGTCGAAAAAGAGCCATAAAGGGGCTAAACCTTCAAAGGTCATTTTCATGATTTTTGAGACAGCCCTTTTTATTTAATGACGGCTCTCGCTTTAGTAAATGTCGAAGCTTGCAAGAATATAATAAATTGGGCACATAACATGTAGAATCATGAGAAAAACGAATGGATTTTGTCGTATTTTGTCATATGACAGAATGGTCTGTCTATTGATGTCGAACGAAAATTCAGAAAAGTTCATTTAAGTTATTCATTTCTGAAAGCGTTTGCAATAAAATAGAAATAGAACAGACTTTGTTATGATCTTTGAAAGGAGGACGAAATGCTTACGACTGATAAACGTTGGCTTGCTCAATATCCAGAAGAAATACCTAAAACACTAGAGTATGAAAACATTTCATTACACGAGTGTTTAGAAAGAACGGCAACAAAGTTTCCTAGTGTAGAAGCCATTCATTTTCTTGGTAAAAAATTAACTTTTGAAGAGCTTTATGTACAAGCAAAAAAGTGTGCCAATCAATTAATCTCATTAGGTGTAAAAAAAGGTGACCGTGTGGCAATCATGCTCGCGAATTGTCCTCAATCGATGATTAGTTATTATGGGGCGTTAATGACCGGTGCCATTGTCGTCCAGACGAACCCACTGTATGTGGAAAGAGAATTGGAACACCAAATGACCGATTCTGGTGCAAAGGTAATGATTTGTTTAGATCTCGTGTTTCCAAGGGTTCAAAAAGTTCGATCAAGAACATCTTTGGAACATGTGATTGTAACAGGGATAAAAGATTATTTACCGTTCCCCAAAAATTTACTTTACCCATTTGTCCAGAAAAAACAGAACCCTACTTTAACAAGTATTGAGTATGATGAGCAAACGCTGGAATTTGTCCCGTGGTTAAAAGCTGGAAGTGAGAACAAGGTTGACGTGACGCTTAATCCAGAAGAAGACTTAGCTCTTATTCAGTACACAGGAGGTACAACAGGGCTAGCGAAAGGGGTAATGTTAACCCATCGTAATTTATACGTAAATACGTTCCAATGTAAGAGCTGGATTTATAATGTGGAGGAAGGCAAAGAAAAAATGCTTGCGGCCTTACCATTTTTCCATGTTTATGGGATGACCGTTGTTATGAACTTAGCTGTTATGAATGGTTTTACAAGTGTTCTTTTGCCGAGGTTTAATGTCAAGGACGTGTTAAAAACAATCGATAAACAAAAGGTCACTCTCTTTCCAGGTGCTCCTACCATGTATCGAGCCATCCTGCTTGACTCAACAAAAGATAATTATGATTTATCATCGATAAAGGCTTGTATAAGTGGGGCTGCTGCCTTACCACTTGATACACAAGAAAAATTTGAGAAAGTAACGGGTGGAAAATTAGTTGAAGGTTATGGATTGACTGAAACGGCACCTGTTGCCTTAGCTAATCTTATTTGGGGTAAGAGAAAAAGTGGAAGCATTGGAGTGCCTTGGCCAGATACAGAAGTGGCGATTATAAAACCTGATGGAGAGCATGCAGATGTGAAGGAAGTCGGGGAAGTAGCTGTACGAGGACCACAAGTGATGAAAGGGTATTGGAATCATCCGGTAGAAACCGAAAAGACATTCTTAGGTGATTGGCTTTTAACTGGTGATATGGGTTATATGGATGAAGAAGGGTTCTTTTATATTGTCGATCGGAAAAAGGATATGATTATCGCTGGTGGTTTTAATATTTATCCGCGTGAAATTGAGGAGGTATTATTTGAACACGAGGCTGTAGGAGATGTGGCGATTATCGGTGTGGCAGATGAGTACCGTGGCGAAACGGTGAAGGCTTTTGTTGTTAAAAAAGACGGATGTAATCCAACCGAAAAAGAATTAGATGAACATTGCCGAAAACATCTTGCCGCTTACAAAGTTCCTCGTATTTATGAGTTTAGAGAAGAGTTACCAAAGACTTTGATCGGTAAAGTTCTTCGTCGTGTACTAATTGAGGAAGAACAGAACAAAATGGAAAAAGAGAAAGTGGAGGCAAACAGGGAGGCATAAATCTTCCTGTTTCTTTTTATGAGAACCGAATTATTGGCCCTATGAGAAACTGGGCAGTGAAGGAGAAATAGATACTAGCATAAGAGAAATAAAAATAAACGCATCGTCTTTGGCTTCTCAATCGCCGAGTTTTCTTAACTTGTAAAGCTAAATTCATAAATGACGAATAATTGAATAGTCATAAGTAAGACGATATGTCAATAGGGGGGAACCATGAGAATTTTCGTTTTATTAAAATCAACTCTTGATACAGAAGAAAGGGTTCAAGTTGTAGATGGAAAGGTTGTATATGATGAAGGGAAAATGATCATGAACCCATATGATGAATATGCGATTGAGGAAGCTTTAATACAAAAAAGTAAACACGGTGGCGAGGTTACTGTTGTCACTGTTGGTCATGAAGGTGCTAAAACACAACTAAGAACGGCTTTAGCGATGGGAGCCGATCATGCTGTTCTCATAGAAGCAAAAGAAGTCGAAGAAGTGGATGCTCATTCCACAGCGACCTTACTAGCTGCTTATTTAGCTGATAAAAAAGCAGATTTAATTATAGGTGGCAATATGACAGTTGACGGAGGGACAGGGCAGGTCGGACCAAGGTTAGCGGAACAATTAGGTCTCCAACAAGCTACAGCTATAATAGCACTTACGATAGATAAAGGTATGGTAACAGTCGTTCGAGATGTAGAAGGGGATGAAGTTACGTTGGTGAGCGAATTACCGATTTTAGTCACGGCTCAACAAGGGTTGAATGAACCAAGATACCCTACCTTACCGGGCATTATGAAAGCAAAAAAGAAAATGATTGAGGAAATTACACTCGATGATTTGTTATTAGATATAGAAGTGGTGGAAGCAAGAACGAAAACACATCTCCAATATACACCAACACCAAAGGAAAAAGGAAAGGTATTGAAAGGGGAAACGAAAGACCAGGTTAGCCAGTTAGTGAAACTGTTAGGTAATTTGGTGAAGCAGGTTTAGGGGGGCTTTGTATGGTCAATAAGCCATTAGTTCTTGTAGAGGTAAGAAATGGGGCGATACGTGAAGTGAGTTTTGAGGCTTTAGCGGTTGCTAATCAATTAATGAAGGAAGGTGGAGAAGTCATTGCTGCCCTTTTAGGTTCTAATGTAAGCGATTTATCAAAAGAGCTATTTGCATATGGTGCCACGAAGGTTGTCCATGTTTCTCATCCTCATTTGAAGGAATATACGACTGATGCGTATCGCCAAGCCTTGTTACAAATTATTGCCGAAGAAAAACCATGTACGGTCATTATGGGGCATACTGCACTTGGAAAGGATTTGTCACCGCGCGTTGCGATGAAACTCGGTGCTGGACTTATATCTGATATTACCTCGTTTGAACAGCACGAACAAGAAACCTTATTTATACGACCGATTTATTCTGGAAAAGCGTTTGAAAAAAAGAGTGTCTCCACGATGCCTTCCTTTTTAACTATTCGACCAAATAATTTTAAAAAACGACATCAACCATTGAAGAAAAATAGGTGTACGAACATTGTTGATTTAAAAGTGGATATAAAAGAACTCCGAACCGTTGTGAAAGAGGCGGCACAAAAGATGAGCGGACAAGTAGATTTAAGTGCAGCGAAAATTGTCGTTGCGGGCGGAAGAGGGGTAAAAAGTGCAGAAGGCTTTGCCCCTTTAAAAGAACTCGCTACCCTTTTAGGAGGGGCAGTCGGAGCTTCTCGTGCCGCTTGTGATGCTGGTTATTGCGATTATGGGTTACAAATTGGTCAAACAGGAAAGGTCGTGACACCAACGATATATTTTGCCGTTGGAATTTCTGGAGCGATTCAACATTTAGCTGGCATGTCACAGTCTAAAACAATCGTTGCCATCAATAAAGACCCTGATGCCCCCATTTTTGAAATAGCTGATTATGGAATCGTTGGAGATTTGTTTGAAGTCGTGCCTTTATTAACAAAAGCATTTAAAGAGATATTAACCCGGTAGCTTACGTAAAAGGTAACATGATTTGTGGATAGAAAGGTTAAAATAAAAAAGTAAGCATCTCATTCGCCACACGCTAATTGTTAGTGTTATAATCATCATGTAAAAAGAATTTGTTTTGAATGAAGGAGGCTATATAAAATGGCTATTGTTAATGTAACGGATCAAACGTTTGCAAATGAAACGAGTGATGGTGTCGTTTTAGTGGATTTCTGGGCACCTTGGTGTGGACCTTGTAAAATGATTGCACCAGTACTTGAAGAATTAGATGCTGAAATTGGCGATACAGCAAAAATTGTGAAATTAGATGTAGATGAAAACCAACAAACAGCTGGTAAATACAGCGTCATGAGCATCCCAACTTTACTTGTATTTAAAAACGGTGAAGTGGTTGACCAAACAGTTGGTTTCCAACCTAAAGAAGCTCTAGCAGAATTAATCAACAAGCACCTATAATTAAAAGGTGTTGTTAGCCCCGCATTTTTTGATGTGGGGCTTTTTGCTATTTTTAAGTTCAATTGCCCCTTTCTCAAATCAAAGCAAATCCTTGAAATACATGGTAAACTTAAAGGAATAGTCATTAGAAAGTGGGAGAAGGATATGAGCCAATTAAAAGAGAAGCTAGCAATTTTACCTGATCAGCCTGGCTGTTATCTGATGAAAGACGAGCAAGGCACGATCATTTATGTTGGTAAAGCAAAAGTGCTCAAAAATCGAGTTCGATCTTATTTTACTGGTTCGCATGATGGGAAAACACAGCGGCTTGTTAGTGAGATTACTGATTTTGAATATATCGTGACCTCATCAAATATTGAGGCCCTGATTTTAGAATTAAACTTAATTAAAAAGCATGATCCTAAATACAACGTTATGCTAAAGGATGATAAATCTTATCCCTATTTAAAAATTACAAATGAGGAGCATCCCCGTCTTATTACGACGAGGCAGGTCAAAAAGGATGGGGGGAAATATTTTGGTCCTTATCCTAATGCAGGAGCTGCTAATGAAACAAAAAAAATGCTTGATCGTTTGTACCCGTTGAGAAAATGTCGGACGCTACCTGATAAAGTCTGCCTTTATTTTCATATTGGTCAGTGTTTGGCACCTTGTGTATACGATGTACCAAAAGAAACAAACCAAGAGCTCGTCCAAAATATTACAAAATTTCTTCGCTCTGGTCATGATGAAGTGAAACAACAAATTACTGAAAAAATGATGCAGGCTTCAGAGGAATTAAATTTTGAACGGGCGAAGGAGTTACGGGATACGCTTGCTTATATGGAAACCGTAATGGAGAAACAAAAAATGACGATCAATGACCGCGTTGATCGCGATGTGTTTGGCTTTTCCTATGATAAAGGTTGGATGTGTGTTCAAGTTTTCTTCGTACGTCAAGGGAAGTTGATTGAGCGAGATGTCTCGATTTTTCCATTTTATAAAGACGCACAAGAGGATATTCTGACATTCATTGCTCAGTTTTATAGCAAAAAAGAGCATATTAAACCAAAGGAAATTCTTGTCCCCGATATTATTGATGCAGAGCTTTTAGAGACTTTTTTAGAAGTGAGAGTGAGTGTACCGAAAAAAGGAAAAAAGAAAGACTTGCTTGAATTAGCGAGTGAAAATGCAAGAGTTTCTTTAAAAGACAAGTTTGCTTTAATTGAGCGTGATGAGGAACGTACAGTCAAAGCGGTGGAGCGTTTAGGACAAGCGTTACAAATTAAACCGCCCTATCGAATTGAAGCCTTTGATAACTCAAATATTCAAGGAACCGATCCTGTTTCAGCTATGATCTCATTTATTGATGGGAAACCGAGTCGGAAAGATTATCGTAAATATAAAATTAAGACCGTTGTTGGGCCAGATGATTATGCCTCCATGCGTGAAGTGGTGAGGAGAAGGTATTTACGCTTGCTACGTGAAAAGCTTCCGTTTCCGGATTTGATTGTTATTGATGGAGGGCGAGGTCATATTGCAGCCGCTCAAGATGTATTGGAAAATGAACTTAATTTGAATATTCCTGTATGTGGGCTTGCGAAGGATGAAAAGCATCGTACGTCCCAATTGTTAATCGGCGATCCTCCGACAATTGTGCCATTAAAAAGAGACAGTCATGAATTTTACCTTTTACAACGTATTCAAGATGAGGTTCACCGTTTTGCTTTAAGTTTTCATCGGCAAACGCGTTCAAAATCATTTTTCCAATCAGTGCTAGATGATATTCCTGGGGTTGGTGAGAAACGAAAAAATAAACTTTTAAAACATTTTGGGTCCCTAAAGAAAATGAAAGAAGCAACAGTGGAGGAGTTAGCGTTAGGTGGAATTCCACAAGTTGTCGCAGAAAGTATTTATCAAGCTTTACATGAAAAAGAAGATTCAAAAGAAAGCTAAATTTTTACCTTGCTAAAGCAATAGAAATTTGCTAAAATTTTAACTAATTAAATAAGCCATACTTCTTTATTAAGGAGTGATGGTAGAGGCGCGAAAACCAATAGTAGAGTTTCAGAGGATAATGAGGTCTGAGGAAGGAACTTAAAAGGGGAATTCGCCGAAGTGTAAAAGGAACTCATTTTCTTTTATGCTGGACTTATGCTTAAGAGACATAAGGCTGTCACATAACTACACCCAAGGTTATGTGGAGAACTATCTCACGTGGATAAAGGGAGCAGTGTGGTACGGCTATGTATGACAAGCAACGTGAAGGTATTTTCCTTTAGGTTGCTTTTTTTATTGTCCGTCCAACAAAGCCTTTTTCGTGTGAAAAGAGAGAGGATGAATGAATTTGGCAAGAATCGTACAAAAATATGGAGGCACATCCGTTGGAACCGTAGAGAGAATTCAACATGTTGCCAAAAGAATTGAGCAAGTCCAAAGAAAAGGGGAAGAACTTGTTGTCGTTGTATCGGCAATGGGAAAATCAACCGATCAACTTTTACAATTAGCAAATGAGTTAACAGATAATCCAAGCAAACGAGAAATGGATATGTTGTTATCGACAGGGGAGCAAGTAACGATCTCCTTGTTGACGATGGCGTTACAGCAAAGAGGGATAGAGGCAACATCGTTTACTGGATGGCAAGCTGGAATTCAAACAGATAGCCATCATGGAAATGCTCAAATTGCTCATATTGACACAGCGAGAATGGAAACCGAATTAAGGCTAGGGAAAGTGGTCATTGTGGCTGGCTTCCAAGGCTTCACCCAAGATGCTCAGATTACAACCCTTGGGAGAGGTGGCTCGGATACGACCGCTGTGGCCCTAGCTGCTGCATTAGAGGCTGAACGATGTGAAATTTATACGGATGTAACAGGGGTTTATACAACGGATCCACGTTATGTGAAGACGGCTCGGAAGCTTCATTCGATTTCTTATGATGAAATGTTGGAAATGGCTCAACTTGGGGCGGGAGTTTTACATCCAAGAGCGGTTGAATTTGCAAAAAATTATGATGTTCCTTTAATGGTAGCTTCAAGTATGGTGGAAGAAGAAGGAACTTTGATTGAGGAGGAAGTATCGGTGGAAAAAGGATTGATTGTTAGAGGGATTGCGTTTGAAAATGATGTAACCAAAGTAACGGTAGCGGGGTTACCGAATGAAATGAATACATTAGCTAAGCTATTTAGCACGTTATCAAAACATTTTATTAATGTTGATATTATTGTTCAAAATGAAACGGATGCCGAGCATGTGACGATTTCCTTTACGGTCACTCAATCCACATTAAAAGATACTTTAGTCGCGTTAGAAAAGGCTCAAAATGAATTAAAGTATGAGAATGTTCAGTATGAAACAGGATTGGCGAAAGTTTCGATTGTCGGCTCAGGTATGGTATCTAATCCTGGAGTAGCCGCTCAAATGTTTGATGTGTTAGCAGAAGAAGGAATTGCTATAAAAATGGTAAGTACGTCAGAAATCAAAGTATCAACCGTTGTTTCAGAAGATGATATGGTTCTAGCTGTTGAAGTATTACATGAAGCATTTAAATTAGCAGAAGAATTAGTTGAGCCGGCTATATAAAAAAGAATGACCACTGAATGAGAACGTTCGTCCTCACAGTGGTCTGTTTTGTAATAACATTAATCGAGCTCGCTGCGATCGTATTTATCAGAATGGATTTGGAAGGTCACTTGTTTTCGTTTCTTTTCATATGTGGCTTCCGTTATTTGTTGTTGCATTTGTTCAATTTGTTGGGCTAAAAAGCCTGCTTCAAGCTGATAGCAACGAGCATCTTTTTTACCCATCCAATGACCGTGTAATTCCAATGTTTTCGCTTGGGCCTTATTTTTTTGAATTTCCAATGTGCCCCAACCTGCGTTTTCAAAAAAATGAATGATTTCATCTATAGTATGTAAGACATGTTTTCGTGCTAATGACTTTCCGCCCCAATAGAGAATTTGATCATGCTCCGTCCCTAAGAGTTCGTGCAGCAAGTCATTTCTGATTAAATCGTAATCAAATAAAGTTGATTCATTTGTTGATTCTTGTTCCATCAAACCACCCTCTCCGTTTCTTATTATACATAGAATCAGGAGAATTATCTCTAGATTGGATGACGTCAAATTATGTAAAATCTTCAATCAACGTGAAGGACGTAAATTAACTTTCAGCTAAGCGTTTTTGGACTAATAAAATTAGGTATTTCCTAACTTATTTAAGTAAGGTTTTAATATTGAAATAAAATTAAGAAAAGTATGATAATATACCGCGAAAATAATTACGGGTTAGGAGAAGTAAGGGGAGGATTAAATTCAAAGAAATGAGATAAATTCCATTGTTAAAATAAATCCAGTAAAAAGCGGAAATTATTTATAAAAATGCTATTTAACGCTTTCAAACTGCCGAATTATCTGATAAATTAGGTATGGAGATTTCCTATAAATATTACAAAAAGTATGTATACGTTTTCTTGACGACATGATCTGATGGGAGTACAATTAATTTGTCGGATTTTATTCACAGAATCTTACTAAAAGATTCATGAAAGCAAAAAACGTGATGGCATGCTGTATGTTTTAGGGAGGTACATATTTATACGAGAGAAAAGTGTAGATGGAACCAAAAGACAAGCAGGATAGGAAACATTAATTTATGTGGGGGGAAAAGGTATGGCTGGAAATCAAGAATATTTTAATCGTCGGCTGCATTCCTTGTTAGGAGTAATTCCAATTGGGATTTTCCTAGTGCAGCATTTAGTTGTCAATCATTTCGCTACGCGTGGTGCAAGTGCATTTAACCAAGCATCACATTTTATGGAGAGCTTACCGTTTAGATACGCGTTAGAACTTTTTATTATCTTTATTCCAATTTTGTATCATGGAATTTATGGTATCTATATTGCATTTACAGCAAAAAACAATGTTCAACGTTATAGTACATTTAGAAACTGGATGTTCATGCTACAACGTTTTACGGGTGTATTTTTATTAATCTTTATTGCTTGGCATGTATACGAAACGCGCTTCCAAGCAGCACTTGGGGTAGAAGTAAACTACGATATGATGGCTGACATTTTAAGTTCACCATTTATGCTCGCATTTTATATTCTTGGTGTCGTTTCAGCAACATTCCACTTAGCTAACGGAATTTGGTCATTCTTAGTTTCCTGGGGAATTACCGTTACACCACGTTCACAACGAATTGCTACATATGCGACGATGGCGATTTTCTTTGCATTAACATTCGTTGGTATTCGTGCCATCTTAGCATTTATTAATCCAGAATTAGCAAACATTTAAGGAGAGGGTATAGATGAGTAAAGGCAGAATTATTGTTGTCGGCGGTGGACTAGCCGGTCTTATGGCAGCAATTAAAGCAGCAGAAAAAGGTGTACCTGTAGATCTATTTTCCCTTGTACCTGTGAAACGTTCTCACTCTGTCTGTGCGCAGGGAGGAATCAATGGTGCGGTCAATACAAAGGGTGAAGGAGATTCACCTTGGGAACACTTTGATGATACAGTTTATGGTGGAGATTTCTTAGCGAACCAACCACCTGTTAAAGCGATGACAGAGGCAGCTCCTGGAATCATTCACTTAATGGACCGGATGGGTGTAATGTTTAATCGAACGCCTGAAGGGTTACTTGATTTCCGTCGTTTCGGTGGTACGCAACATCACCGTACAGCATTTGCTGGGGCTACGACTGGTCAACAGCTCCTTTACGCTTTGGATGAACAAGTGCGTCGTTATGAGGCAAGTGGGATTGTAACGAAATATGAAGGTTGGGAATTCACTTCTGCGATTGTGGATGATGAGGGTACCTGTCGTGGGATTACGGCCCAAAATCTTCACACATCTGAAATCCGTCATTTTGCTGGAGACGCTGTTATTATGGCAACAGGTGGTCCTGGAATTATTTTTGGTAAATCGACAAACTCTGTTATTAATACAGGTTATGCGGCTGCTAAATTATATGAACAAGGTGTTTCCTATGCAAATGGTGAGTTTATTCAAATTCACCCAACAGCAATTCCTGGTGATGATAAATTACGACTTATGAGTGAATCGGCTCGTGGTGAAGGTGGACGAGTATGGACGTATAAAGATGGTAAACCATGGTATTTCTTAGAGGAAAAATATCCGGCTTACGGAAACCTTGTACCTCGTGATATCGCAACACGTGAGATTTTCTCCGTATGTGTGGATGATAAGCTTGGAATTAATGGTGAGAACATGGTATACCTTGATTTATCTCACAAGGATCCAAAAGAACTGGATATTAAATTAGGTGGAATCATCGAAATCTATGAAAAATTCATGGGTGATGATCCTCGTAAAGTTCCAATGAAAATCTTCCCAGCTGTTCACTACTCAATGGGTGGTATGTGGATTGATTATAACCAAATGACCAATATCCCTGGTTTATTTGCGGCTGGTGAGTGTGATTACTCACAACACGGTGGGAACCGTTTAGGTGCCAATTCCCTTCTATCCGCGATTTATGGTGGAATGGTTGCTGGACCAAATGCGATTGAATACATTAATGGGTTAGAGAAAACAACAGATTCAGTTGCCTCAAGTGTCTTTGAACGTGAATTGAAAAAAGAACAAGACAAATTTGATAGCATCTTGAAAATGGATGGAACAGAAAATGCGTACAGTCTTCACAAGGAACTTGGTGAGTGGATGACAGATAATGTTACCGTTGTACGTTACAATGATAAATTATTAAAAACAGACGAGAAAATCCAAGAGTTAATGGAACGTTACCAAAATATTAACATTAACGATACGGCAAGATGGAGCAATCAAGGGGCATCATTTACTCGTCAATTAGAAGGAATGCTTAACTTAGCACGTGTTATTACATTAGGTGCCTATAACCGTAATGAAAGTCGTGGAGCTCATTACAAACCAGACTTCCCAGAGCGTAATGATGAAGAGTTCTTAAAAACAACTAAAGCGACATTTAATCCAACAACGAAGGCACCAGATTTTGAGTATGAAGAAGTCGATACTTCTTTAATCAAGCCTCGTAAACGTGATTATTCGCAAAAGAAACAAGGAGCTGCTAAATCATGAGTGAAAAACAAGTAACGTTTAAAATTGTCCGTCAAGATGATCAAAATAGTGCTCCATATGAAGAGGAGTTTGTCTTAGACTATCGTCCCAATATGAATGTTATCTCGGCTTTAATGGAAATTCGTCGTAACCCGATTAATTCCAAAGGGGAAAAAACAACTCCGGTCGCATGGGATATGAACTGTTTAGAAGAGGTATGTGGAGCATGTTCAATGGTGATTAACGGTAAGCCACGTCAATCATGTACAGCTTTAGTTGATCAATTAACACAACCGATTACTCTAGAACCTATGAAAACTTTCCCTGTTGTTCGGGACTTGATGGTTGACCGTTCACGTATGTTTGATTCACTCAAAAAGGTAAAAGCTTGGATTCCAATTGATGGAACATACGATTTAGGGCCAGGACCTCGTATGGCTGAATCAAAACGTCAATGGGCTTATGAATTATCAAAATGTATGACTTGTGGCGTTTGTTTAGAAGCATGTCCAAATGTGAACAGTAAATCTGATTTTATCGGGCCAGCTCCACTCTCTCAAGTACGTTTGTTTAACGCACATCCAACTGGTGAAATGAACGCAGCTGAGCGTTTAGAAGAACTAATGGGTGAAGGTGGGCTTGCAAATTGTGGGAACTCGCAAAACTGTGTTCAAGCTTGTCCAAAAGGAATTCCGTTAACAACTTCGATTGCGGCATTGAACCGTTCCACTACTTTACAATCATTCAAAAACTTCTTTGGATAAACGCATAATACGAGATAAATAGAAGGGCCGACTTGTGTAATAACACAGGTCGGCTCTTTTATCTTAGGCACACAACAATTTATCCTCACTTAAAAAGCTGAGTGTCTAAATTTGAAGTTCACCTAGTCTTATTAGTTCAATAACTGCTTGAGAGCGCCCCTTAACCCCCAACTTTTGCATTGTATTCGAAATATGGTTTCGTACCGTCTTTTCACTTATGAAAAGTTGCTGTGCAATTTCCTTAGTTGTTTTGTCCTGAACGAGCAGTTCAAATACTTCTCGCTCCCTTTTTGTAAGTAAAGGTTTAGGTCCAAATTCTGCTCCTTTCATGAGTTCACTCCTTCTTGCTCGGGCTAAGAGCGAATGTGGGTTACTCAACTCCCATAGTTGAAGGGTTTTAGTCATCATAGTATATGTGAAAGTGAAAAGACGTGTGCTACTGTTTTAGAAAAATTTTCAAAAAGGGAGATAACCTATTAAACTTTCCTTTTTTGGGTTGGGTGGGCTTGCTGTGAAGAATAAGCCAAGAAACGCCACCGGAATGATGGAGAATGAGTTGAATTTGGAAAAAAACACCTTCAAATACGTGAACCTTTATTCTTGACGGTCAGAGATCCTTTAGATAATATAATGCAGAGATGAAAAAAAAATCTTGTATATACATATTGGAGTTCATAAATAACCATGATATACTTTACTTGGATTGACAGGTTTTTTAACAACATTTAAAAGCATGATTTTTGTTTTTATGGATAAATATGATAAATAATAACATCTCTTTATTTTAGTGTGTGACTTTAGACGTAGTTTTAGAGGTGTATATGTAGTACGTACAGGGTACTGTATAAGAGAGGCTTCTAAGGATATTAGCTCAACTTACAAACAAGCTCTGATCTTTTTATCCACAATAAAATCTGTAGTCCTTGTAATGATTATGTCAATAAGTATCGATGAAACTTTTATCGGTATTATATGAACTTAAAAAAGAGAGGTTGATGTCAAATGGCAGAAAAAACATTCAAAATCACAGCAGAAACAGGAATTCACGCTCGTCCCGCAACACAATTAGTAAACAAAGCAGGTCAGTATTCATCAGATATTACCCTAGAATATAAAGGGAAATCAGTAAACTTAAAATCAATTATGGGTGTAATGTCTCTAGGTGTAGCCAAAGGTGCAGAAGTGACAATTAAAGCAGAAGGCTCAGATGCCCAAGATGCACTTAATGGTCTAGAGGGAATCATCAAGGAGGGTCTTGGAGAGTAATGAGTAGTTCCACCGTCTTACAAGGAGTGGCTGCCGCACAAGGTGTTGCGATAGCAAAAGCTTTTTTACATGAAGAACCAACATTTGATATTGTGGCATCAAAGGTAGAAAATGTGGAAGACGAGGTAACACGATTTGATGAAGCTCTTGCCATCTCAAAGCAAGAGCTTTCAAAAATTAAGGATGAGACAGAAGCGAAACTGGGAGCGGATAAAGCAGAGATTTTTGCTGCTCACCTTTTAGTTTTGGCAGATCCAGAATTAGTTGATGCGGTTAAGGATAAAATTCGAACAGAGCAAACCAATGCCGGTTATGCATTAAATGAAGTAGCAACGATGTTCATTACAATGTTTGAAAATATGGATAATGAATATATGAAAGAACGTGCTGCTGACATTTATGATGTGAAAACGCGCGTATTAAGCCATTTATATGGTTTTGAAGCGGCTTCGCTTGCGACAATTACCGAAGAAACCATTGTTATTGCTCATGATTTGACTCCATCCGATACAGCCCAAATTAATCCTGAGTATGTCAAAGGATTTGCAACGAATATTGGAGGACGTACATCTCACTCTGCGATTATGTCTCGTTCTTTAGAAATTCCAGCGGTTGTAGGTACAAAAAAAATTACCGAACAAATCGTAAATGGGATGACGATTATTGTTGATGGAATGGATGGAACGGTTATTTTGAACCCGACAGCTAATGAAATCAAACAATATGAAGAAAAAAGAGCTTCTTTCCTGAAAGAAAAAGAAGAATGGAAAAAGCTCGTCAATGAAAAGACGTTAACTTCTGATGGTGCCCACGTTGAATTAGCGGCGAATATTGGGACAACTAATGATTTAGAAGGCGTATTGAAAAACGGAGCAGAAGGTGTTGGACTTTTCCGTACCGAATTTCTTTATATGGGCCGTGATGAATTACCATCTGAAGAAGAACAGTATGAGGCATACAAAACGGTTCTTGAGAAGATGGAAGGAAAGCCGGTTGTTATCCGTACGTTAGATATTGGTGGAGATAAAGAGCTTCCATACCTAGATTTACCGGAAGAAATGAACCCATTTTTAGGCTTGCGTGCTGTCCGTCTTTGTTTAGAGATGCCTGATATGTTTAGAGTTCAATTAAGAGCCCTATTACGTGCTAGTTCATTTGGAAATTTAAAAATTATGTTTCCGATGATCGCAGCTATGGAAGAATTAAGGCAAGCTAAAGTCATTCTTCAAGAAGAAAAGGACAAGCTTATTGCAGAAGGAATTGAAGTTTCGGATTCTATTGAAATTGGAATCATGGTCGAAATTCCATCAACAGCTGCGGCAGCGGATCGTTTTGTAAAAGAGGTTGATTTCTTTAGTATTGGAACAAATGACCTTATTCAATATACGCTTGCGGCTGATCGAATGAATGAACGTGTTTCTTATTTATATCAACCATATCATCCAGCAATTATTCGTCTAATTAAAAATGTGATCGAAGTTGCTCATCAAGATGGTAAATGGGTTGGTATGTGTGGAGAAATGGCAGGGGATGAAGTCGCGATTCCAATTTTATTAGGACTTGGTCTTGATGAATTTAGTATGAGTGCGACATCTATTTTGCCAGCTCGAAACCAATTGCTTGGGTTGTCTAAACAAGAAGCAGCCGAATGGGTCACAAGTTTATTAGCTTTTGATACATCGGAAGAAATAGAGCAAGAGGTAAGAACTCGATTTTTACCATAATCACTAGATGGCTGGGACAAAACCCTCCTCTGATATGAAGAGCCGGTGACATTTTACTCGTAAAATGTCACCGGCTTTCATTATATGTATTGGAACGAAAGTGGATGGCAGAGTGTAATAGGAAAAACCTCCTTCCCGTAGTGATGCTCTATTCTAGGCGGTTAGTTGACGAGTTTTCTTTTGATCTTGATCTTTTAGTCGAAAAAAGCGAAAATAAATATAAATCATTTTATTTTTTAAAATAAAAGTAGAATAAGGTCGAATTTCGTTTATACATAAGGAGCATACACAATAATAGGGAGGTGCGGTATTTGGAGGAGCAGCAGGTTATAGAAATCGAACGTTCTTTACGAATGGTAGCACAAATGATTAAACAAAAAGGACGGGAGATTCTTACTCAATTTCCAATTACGCCACCACAATTTATCGCCTTACAATGGTTAAGTGAAAAGGGAGATATGACGATTGGTGATTTATCCGGAAGAATGTATTTAGCCTTCAGCACTACGACCGACTTAATTGATCGAATGGAAAAGAATGAGTTGGTTGAAAGAGTGCGTGATCAAAATGACCGTCGAGTCGTACGAATTCATTTATTAAATAAAGGCAAAGAAATTATTGATGAAGTGATTGTACAAAGACAGGATTATTTAAAAGAAATTCTTCATAATTTTTCGTCAGAGGATGTTGATTCATTTGAGAAAAATTTACGAGGCCTTTACGAAGAAATGAAACGCTCTAGAGTAAAACAATAGCAACAAAGAGATTCTTAGAAATTGAGGGAAGTAGATTGAATAAACCGATTGGTGTCATTGACTCCGGCTTAGGTGGTTTAACGGTAGCGAAGGAATTATTAAGACAGCTACCAAAGGAAGAAATTATTTATATAGGCGATTCGGCAAGATGTCCATATGGACCTAGAACCCCTGAAGAAGTACGTGAGTTTACATGGCAAATGATTAATCGCCTTGTCGATGAAGGAATCAAAATGCTCGTGATTGCTTGTAATACGGCAGCGGCGGTTGTATTAAATGAAGTGAGTGAAACGTTAACGATCCCGACAATTGGGGTCGTGCATCCAGGTGCGGTCAGTGCCTTAAAAGTAACTCAAAATGATCATGTTGCGATTATCGGAACAGAGGGAACGATTAAAAGCCAAGCGTATGAAAAAGAATTAATGGCGATTAATAGTCAGATTGAAATTGAAAGTTTAGCCTGTCCAGCGTTTGTTCCTTTAGTTGAAAGCGGGATTTTTAGAGGAGAGACAGCAACTGAGGTTGTGAACCGTACGTTAAGTTCCTTAAAAGGGAAAAAATTTGATACGCTGATTTTAGGCTGTACCCATTACCCGTTATTAAAAGAGCCGATTCAAGAAGCGGTTGGTCAAGAGGTGCGATTAATTTCATCAGGCGAAGAAACGGCCCGTGAAGTAAGTAGTTTATTATATTATCAAGGTTTGCTCTATACAGGGAAACGAGTTCCTAAACATCGTTTTTACACAACAGGAGGGGCTGCACAATTTAAACGCCTTGCCGATCAATGGCTTGAAATGAATGTGGAATGTGTTCGGCATATGCAACTCGTAGATTAAATAGAGCGGAAAAGGAATGGAACTGCTGAATTTTTTAGCAGTTTTTTTGTGCGGTTTTGACGAGCAAGAGCCGATTCAAAAGAGACGAATGAAGTCAAAAGAACGTAAGGAAGAGTGGGGAAGGGAATCATAGGTCATCAATGATGTCGGAAGCAAGTGAATCAGAGCCGTAAAGGGAATCATAGAGTGTCAATGATGCCAAAAGCATATGAATCAGAGTCGTAAAGGGAATCATAGAGTGTCAATGATGCCAAAAGCATATGAATCAGAGTCGTAAAGGGAATCATAGAGTGTCAATGAAGTCAAAAGCATATGAACAAGAGCCGTAAAGGGAATCATAGGTCATCAATGATGCCAAAAGCATATGAATCAGAGCCGTAAAGGGAATCATAGAGCGACAATGAAGTCGGAAGCATATGAATAAGAGCCGTAAAGGGAATCATAGAGCGTCAATGAAGTCGGAAGCAAGTGGATCAGAGGAGTAAAGGGAATCATAGAGTGTCAATGAAGTCAAAAGCATATGAATCAGAGCCGTAAAGGGAATCAGAGGTCATCAATGATGCCAAAAGCATATGAACAAGAGCTGTAAAGGGAATCATAGGTCATCAATGATGCCAAAAGCATATGAATCAGAGCCGTAAAGGGAATCATAGAGCGACAATGAAGTCGGAAGCAAGTGAATCAGAGTCGTAAAGGGAATCATAGAGTGTCAATGAAGTCAAAAGCATATGAACAAGAGCCGTAAAGGGAATCATAGGTCATCAATGATGCCAAAAGCATATGAATCAGAGCCGTAAAGGGAATCATAGAGCGACAATGAAGTCGGAAGCATATGAACAAGAGCCGTAAAGGGAATCATAGAGCGACAATGAAGTCGGAAGCATATGAACAAGAGCCGTAAAGGGAATCATAGAGCGTCAATAAAGTCAAAAGCATATGAATAAGAGAGGGAAAGCAAATCAATATGGAAATACAACTGAATTCACTAAAGCGACTTCATTACATCAGTTGATTTCTTTAGAACTTCTCTCCTTTAGGGAACAACGCTCATTCATTTTGTCTTTAAGAATTAAAAAAGATTTGCATAGGTAGGTCTATTCTGGAAATAAGCTCGTATACATAAAAGTACAAACTATCTAAGGAGGGAAAACAATGCGCAAAATGTTACGTAGAGGGGTCCCTGTGCTTTTATTTGTGGCGTTAACGGCTACAGCTTGTTCTTCGGGATCAGATGATGCGATGAATGATATGGATGCTCCGCCGGTCCAATATGTAGAAGATGAGGATGAACTCGATTTAGATGAAGACGATCCAGGTGAAGCGGATGATGAAGAAGAGCAAAATGAAGAGAAGGATGGCGATTCACCAGAAGATGGTGTCGATGAAGCAGTAGCGGATTTGGTTGAGCGAGAAGTTTATTTATTTGATCAAAACGGACTAGTTGTTCCACAAACGATTATGGTGCCAAAAAACATTGAAGTTCTCCAGCAATCACTTGAATATTTAGTGGAAGGTGGACCGGTAACAGAATTGTTGCCAAGTGGTTTTAAAGCGGTATTACCTCCTGGAACGGAAATGAATGTCAACTTAAAAGACGGAGTGGCGACAGCTAATTTCTCAGAAGAATTTAGGGAATATGATCCGAATATGGAACGGGAAATCGTTGAGGCGATTACGTGGACTTTGACTCAGTTTGAAACGGTTGAAAGTGTCAAAATCCAAATTAATGGCTATGAGCAAAAGGTGATGCCACACCAAAGCACACCAATTGGTGAAGGGGTAAGTCGTAAAGATGGTATCAATTTGGAAACCGCGGGTCTTGTTAATCTCGTGAATTCAGAAAGTGTTACCCTTTATTTTTTAGGTGATAATGGCGAATATACTTACTATGTTCCTGTGACGAGAAGTGTTGCGATTGGTTTGGATAATCCCTATCAAGTAGCTGTAGAGGAACTATTATCAGGACCACTGCCTAATACGAGTTATCACTTATTATCCGATATCCGTGGGGCGACATTATTGGATGAACCTATTTTTCAGGATGGGATCGTGACCTTAAATTTTAGTGAGGAGCTGTTAACTGGGATCGAAACAACGGCTGTTTCTGAAACGGTCCTGAACATGCTCGCTTTAACATTAACTGAACAAGAGGGGGTTGAGGAAGTAGCTCTATTAGTGGAAGGTAATGAGGAAGTCATGATGGAATCTGGTGAAGTTGTTGAAACTATAACAAGACCAAAAGATATCAATACAGGTAAATACTAAGTCTTATCTATTGGAAATAAAATGATGAACAAATTGCTGTTAAAGCTAAAATTCTTTATAATGATATAGGAAAAAGATAAAGAGGAGCAGATGCTACCTCTTTTTCCCTTTTTAATGAAAGTAAAAGTAGGTTGTTTAGGGTTCGATAAGTAAACCCGCTCAAGGAGGATATTATGAGAACGGATGAAAGAAAATCAAATCAAATTAGACCTGTAAAGTTGGAATTGAACTATACGATGCATGCAGAAGGGTCTGTACTTATATCAATGGGACAAACAAAGGTCATTTGCACAGCCAGTATTGAAGACCGGGTTCCACCATTTATGAGAGGACAGGGTAAAGGGTGGATTACCGCAGAATACTCGATGCTCCCAAGAGCGACAGAACAACGGAATATGAGGGAGTCAACAAAAGGAAAAGTAACAGGACGGACGATGGAGATTCAGCGTCTTATTGGACGAGCATTACGCTCAGTCATTGACCTTGGGAAGTTAGGGGAACGAACATTATGGATTGATTGTGACGTCATTCAGGCAGATGGAGGAACGAGAACAGCCTCCATTACAGGTGCGTTTATCGCTTTATCACTAGCGATTCATAAATTAAAAGAAGAAGGTAAATTAAAAGCATGGCCGGTAAAAGATTTTCTTGCAGCGGTTTCAGTTGGGGTTAATTCTGAATCAGAGGTGTTATTAGATTTATGTTATGAAGAGGATGCGACGGCTGAAGTGGATATGAATGTCGTGATGACAGGAGCCCATCAATTTGTGGAAGTACAAGGAACAGGAGAAGAAGCAACGTTCTCAAGACAACAGTTTAATCAATTATTAGATTATGCAGAGGAAGGGATTGAACAGCTTTTCCTCATTCAAAAAGAAGCATTAGGAGAAGAAATTAGTCAGCTTATTTTAGCAGCGAAAAAAGAGGGGAAATAAATGGCACAAACATTAATTATCGCAACCAAAAATCAGGGGAAAGCGAAAGAGCTTGCTTCCATTTTTTCTGAAGACGGTATCGAGGTTAAAACCTTACTTGATTATCCAGAAATCCCTGATATTGTAGAAGATGGAGAAACTTTTCAAGAAAATGCTTTAAAAAAAGCAAGTGTAATCGCCAAAGAATTTCAACTACCCGTTTTAGCAGATGACTCTGGTTTAATCGTTGATGCTTTAGGGGGAGAACCTGGTGTCTATTCCGCTCGTTACGCTGGAGAGGGAAAAGATGATCGTGCCAACCTTGAAAAAGTTTTGCTGGAACTAAAGGGTGTTCCAATTGATAAAAGGACAGCTCGTTTCCATTGCACATTAGCTCTCGCTTTTCCAACAGGAAAGTCATATTTTTTTGAAGGTGATTGTGAAGGGATTATCACAGAGGAGCCAAAAGGTCACGGTGGATTTGGGTATGATCCCATTTTCTTTGTACCTGAAAAAGGGGTAACGATGGCTGAGCTCGAGCCTAGTGAAAAAAATAAAATTAGTCATCGGGCGAAAGCGATTGAAGCATTAAAGGAAAATCAGCATTTGCTAAAAGGATAGTTGAAAAGGGCATTAGGAGAGGAGCGTAAGTGGATGAAATTTTTAATTTTAAGCGATAGCCATAGCTGGCAAGGTGAATTAAAGCCGATCATCGACAGACATAAAGAAGAGGTCGATTATATGATCCACTGCGGTGATTCTGAATTACAAGGAACTGACGCTGTCTTAAAGGATATGATTGTCGTACGAGGAAATTGTGATTACGGTGAAGACTTCCCAGAAGAGGTATTGGAACAGCTAGGACCAGTAAAACTATACGTTACACATGGCCACCTCTATAATGTCAAAATGACGGCCACTAATTTAACTTATCGGGCAGAAGAGGTCGGAGCTGAACTCGTCTGCTTTGGCCATTCTCATATTGCCACAGCATTTGCTGAAAATGGGATCGTCTATATTAACCCAGGCAGTATTCGACTTCCGTTTCGTCCAGCTCGGACGCAAACCTATGTTATTTGTGAGGTGGATGAAGCAAACATTCGTGTGACCTTCCATACAATCGACGGAGCTGAGTATCCAGAGCTATCAGAGCAATTTGAACGAGTGGTAAAGGGGTAAGATTAGATTTAAACGGAAAACCGACAGAAGAGGCGTTCAGCGAGTTTATCGCGGGGCGCTTTTTTTGAAAAGGAGAGATTTGGAAGCAAGAAAGTGAGAAGGGAATCGGTAAAAGTGGTACCCAAAGAGAGATGGTGACAAGAAAAGAGGAAGAGTGAAGTGAAAAGTTGTATCCAAAGAGAGGATGACAAGAAAAAGAGGGATTAGTGGCCAGGCGAAATGGGTTCATAAAATTAAATGAAGATATATTTAGGTCTTAAGGCAGTTTGCAAGAAAGCGTCAAAAATGTCGAAGCGATTAATCTAGATGTAAATATAATGGTTCATGACATTAAATACATGATTGCTTAACCTAATGCCAAACTGTATAATGTCAATATACTTCAATGAGTTAAAAGCCAACTTCCAACCGATAAGATAGGTTGGCTTGGTTTTGTTCGATTGAAAGAAAAAATATAATTTTTTTATTGGAAACTGTTGACTTGAAGTTGATTATGCTGTATATTTATAAGCGTCGCAAGTGATTGAAACAAAATGCTCCAAGCAAAATTTCATTCTTTAATATGCGGGTGTAGTTTAGTGGTAAAACCTCAGCCTTCCAAGCTGATGTCGTGAGTTCGATTCTCATCACCCGCTTTTTATTTTGTCCCAGTAGCTCAGCAGGATAGAGCAACGGCCTTCTAAGCCGTCGGTCGGGAGTTCGAATCTCTCCTGGGACGCCATTGATGCTTTGAAAAATTCAATAACCACAACGGTTTGATAGTTTTAGGGATAACTAACAGTATTTTAACCTTAGTTAAAAATCCTCAAAAAATCGTTACATAGAAAATCAACTTCCAAATATCATTTTGGGAGGTTTTTTGTTTTGGCTAAGAAAAAAAGGTATTCGATGTTTCAATAAAAACGGAATTATTGAAACCGAAGCAGGAACAGCAAATTTCAAAAGGAATGTCTTCTGAAAAGGCATTAGTAATGATTCAGCATCAAATGAAACTGAATGGCTATCGTGAACGGACATTGAAAGGTTATAACGATATTTTCAATCACTTTCTTAAAGCAACTGGTATTGTGTATCTTGAAGATATTACCGTTCATACTCTTTACGTTTGCCTAGAGAGTATGAACGTTTATGGATTGAACATAGCAATGCACGTATGATGTTAGCGAAAATTGATATGGAAGAAAGGTCATAAACAATGTTGACACCCTCGGCGGGGTTCAAGAAGCATGGTTCCTCACCGAGGACGGTTTATATGAAGTGTTAATGTAAGCACGAAAACCAATTACTAAAAAAACACCCCCGAAAGGATGTTTCTGTACTTCAGTCTTTGTTTTCCATATAAAATTTGTACTTTTGCATATCACCGTAAAGCGTTTCAAAAACTTCTTCCCAGCTACCTTGTTTATGGTTCGTTTGCGCTAAAAATTCAGCAAAATGGTAATCATGATTGCATTGAGGTACAGTGTCATACACTCTTTGCTCAAAAGATCCATGAAAAACCTTTTCGCCAGCGTCGATCATATCTCGATATTCTTGAAAAAGGTCTGCAATAGCACGAGTTTGTTCCCTCGTTACTTTGTATTCAAATAGTAATCTAGAATATTCGCTGTTTTCAAATAGTAATTCTTGGCGAAATTCTATAAAATCCAATCTTTCCTCAAGAGTCATAATATCACCTCCAGTTACTAATATTCGACATGTGGTGCTATTTTTCTGCAAGATGATACAAAAGTTACGAAATAAAAAACAACCGCCATTGACCAAGCAGTGGCGATTGGTGAAGTGTTACTTTTTACTTTTGAAATAATCTGGACTAGTGGACAAACCACATTGAACGCAAATTTTGTCGCCAGTTTGTGTGCCAAGATGATATTCTTTAACCAAATGTGGATGATCACACGGCTTGTCGCCCTATTCTTTTCTCAATTTCAGTGCTTCAAGCATTTGCATATAATTGGCTTCTATTCTTCATTTTCTACTTCTTGAAAGAAGATAGCAACGTTGTTATCAGTAGAACCTTCATATGGTTGAGGTACTAAACTATGAAACTCCCAACCATCATTTGCTTCTTCATTAAGCAACGCTTCAAATTGGCCAATTGGACCATTGTCGTGTAAGTCTCTTACTTTTACAGCTTTATAAATTTTCCCCAACGTGAATCGCCTCCTTAATTTACTTCAATAACAATATTCACCAATATATTTCAAAAATCCTGCAAAATAAGACGAAAAATACCATCACTGGTTACGGTTTTGTTATATGTGTGATAAGAAATTTCACAGGACAAAAATAAACCGTAAGTGTTGGTCACTGACGGTTAGTAATAATTAAGAAAATATTAACGCAGCTATCAATAAGTTCAGACCGTTATTTTTAACATTGAACTTACGTCTGTAATCATTGCCATTGTATGTGTTAAACCATTCTTCAAGATATTTTTCTGTTTGTGGTTTAACAGCAAAGTCTGTTAAATTTGGAAGAGCGTATTTTTCACCTAGATACTTAAACAATTTCCTATTTAAACATTTTTCTTCAACCAATCTTACATCTTCTTTCGCTCCTTTGTCGATTAAATGATTAATTAATAAAGTTGGAAATTTCAAACCTTTACTGCTCATAATATCACCTCTAATGTACCAATATTCGACGGATAATAGCAAATTACTTCCATATATCTAATTTATATATTTTGCTATATAAGTAAAAATTTTAATGTTAATATTCAAAAAAATAAAGTTTGAAAACTGCTTTACACTTTCATTTCAATACATAAGTACAGAGGTGGGAAAGCATGAAAAAAATAGTTGCAACATATGAAGGAATAGATATTGTGTTTCAATCAATGCAGATGCCACAGAAATATTAAATATCCCAAAAAACGATATTCAAACATTCATTAACAATGGTAAATCGCACTACTATGGATATATTTTCAAAGTAAGTGAAAATCAGTAGTTTCATATGAATATATGCTATAATATAAGTGCTTGCAATGAAGTGGCGAAGAGGACAGACCCAACATGTCTTGTCAAGAGGCAACAGTAGCTCTGAATCCTGCCTCTTCAAAGAGGTGAACGTCCCAATGGAATTGAACATTCGCATTCAAGTGAAAGTTCCCATTGCTACCATAGGAATACTTTGGGTTATGATGAACTTATTCCTATGATAATGGCAAGCATTTGCCTTTGACCCAAAGCAAAGAGACCTTGATAAAGTCGTTCCTTAACGGAGCGGCTTTTATTTTTTTCTGATACCTTACATATGAAATACGCTCACCGTGGTAGACCGCCCAAGGAAGACGTGTTTTTCCAACCGTAATAGTTGTTGAGTCGATAATTAAGAGATCCTTCACCTTAGAAAGGTTCATTGCTCGACGAGTCATTCGATTACATTTGGAAACGACTACATCATTCGAATCGAGGAACTGTGATGGATTACAATGCCTTTTATGCCGAAGTTGCTGAGTAGATCAATTTAAGCAATCAACAAGCGATTAAATATGGTATGCGTGATGAACGGTTCTGGGCGTGGGTGGTGCAATTAATTGGCCAGATTTGTAACAAGTACGACAACAGTCCTTTAGTCAAAAGATAAATGACCATGTTGTTTGAATGGCTTGACGATATCTATCATGTGACAATAAGTGAATGGGACAGGCAAATTGCGGAGCTGAAGCAAAAGCAAGAAAAGAAGGTAAGTAAAACAACCTTAAAGCCAACTGGTCGGTGCAAGTGTGGTTCTGAAGGTTTTAACTAAAAGCGGTACCGGGGAAATTAATTAGAACGTGTCACTTATGCAAGAATGAGAAAGAGCTGTTGCAAAAGCAATGGCTGAACTAGCAGAAAAAGAAGCAAAAAGAGATCGTCGGTACCAGAATACGATTTTACTTTTGGAGAGTTATAGGGGAGTGGTCGGCCCCTTGTGAAAACATTAAAGGTGAATTGCTAGAGGTTGATAAAAAATCGATTCAGGACTTAGATTTAGGTGAAATCAATTTGAAATCTATTGAGCCTATAAAGAAAAGTCGGACGAAGACAATCGCTATGGTCATGTTCATTTATTCGAAGGTAAAGGCTTATAAAGCAATGTGCACGTAAGATGAATTGATCAAATTTCTCATTCTTGAGAAGAAATATATCAATTCAGTTAAGCTGACAAATAAACAAATTGCAGAGAGGGAAAGCATTGAAAAATTGGTTTTTTATACTTAAAACAAGCAACCGAAGATATCCAAGTTTTGTTTTTGGGGTAGAGGCGATTCAGTTTAAGTGAAAAGGATCTTAAATAGCGAATCGGAGGTAATTTTGATTTGAATATATATTTTGTAGTTTTTGTTGCGGGATGCGATGGGAACTCCCTTAGAAATGATGTAGTGGAATATGAAATTTAAATAAGTGACATTAAGGACATAAAAAACGTAGAAGCGATGATTGAAGAAAAGTGGTTTGGAGATGACCGAGAAATTACATTGGTTAATTATACAAAGATTTAATACCTTGCAAAAGATGAACAGATTGATCAAACGCGGAACAAATGCGAACTCTTCCGTGTTAATATGATAGTCTACCATAAATGAGATTCAAAAAGGTTTAATTAGGGAAAGCGCCCGTCATTTTTTTTCAAGAGAATCGAGGTGCTTTTTGCTTACACCAGTAGTCAAAAAACACCACTTTTTTAATGCTATTTGATAAATTTCTATTAAATTCTTCTTTTTTTTTTAAAATGCAGGAAAAAAGTCATGATGTGTTGTATTATTTATAATATTCATAAAGATTTTTTGGGGGTTTATTTTATTGGAAACCGTAAAAGAATGGATAGAAATACTATATTATTTAAGTGGAATTCTACTGGTAATTGGGTTATATTTTGCGTATAGGCAAATAATAGTAGCTAATAAAAGTATCGAGCTAGCTACTAAAAATATTGATTTAGTTCGAGAACAAATTGCCTCAACCAATGAACAGGTTAAATCAGCTTCAGAACAACTTGACTTAATGAAAAAGGATTCAAACGATAGGCATAAAAGAGCATCTGTTGAAAAAAGCCTTGAGTATTTATCACTTTATGCGAATAATATATTAGTTGAAGAAGAACAATTTGTTTTAAATTTAAGAAATATGGAAATAGATAAAGAAGATGACAAAAGCTTATTTACAAGGGATTTTAAAATTGACCCCAATTCCTTAGAAGAGGATATGCTAAGAATCGTAATTGAGAAGCAAAATCTTGGCTTAATTCATATTTTTAATAGGTTAGAGTATTTTAGCATTGCCATACTTTGCGGTTTAGCAGATGAGGAAATAGTTTTTATTCCAATTTCTAAAAGTTATTGTAATTTTATAGAGTGGAATTACCAATACTTATCTATTTTAAGATATGAAGGTACACCATATAAAAATCTAGTCGAACTATATAATGTATGGTCGAATAGACTAGAAGTCGAAAGATTGACCTTGCAAGTTAAAGAAACAGAGGATATGATAAAACAAAGGGATGGTATTCACAAAAGATCACCAATTGGTGTTTCGGAGGGATGATTATGTCAGAAGAACTAAAAAGGATGACAAAGGAAGAACTTGTGGCACTTCTGAGAAAGAATATTCGAGAAGAAACTAATGATATCAGTAAAAAAGATATTATAATCAACAATATAGAAAAAGAGCTAGTAACCAGTTAGGACATCCATAACGGGTGTCTTTTTTATTAGATGCAGGAAAATAATCCCTTTTGTCGAATAGAATGGCGAAGAGGAGGGGGCTCATGTACGGTGATATCAAGAAAGACTTAGCTCTAGATTATTTAGAAGATTTGTTTTTGGAAATTAGTCATAACATTCATATGGCGTATGAATTTGCAACTAAATATCAAAATAATGAATATGCACATCAACAAATGCTTGCACTAATTACTATGTCTCATAATAGTTATTTACACGCTAGGCGGCATGTTAGTGAAAAAAGTCTCGAAGTTGAAGAAATCAGACAATTTTGGTCAGTGTATGATGGGGTAAAATCAGCTTTACTTTATAAAAGTAACATTACTGAAATGCATGATAAATTCATAGATGTAATGGGAAAATTAAATATTAAATTTTATAACTGGAATAATTAAAGATTGAGGTATCTCATTTATGAGGTGGCTTTTTTATTGCTATTACTTGGTGAAAGTCCCGTAATATTTACATGGATTAGAAAAAAGGGGCTGTTATGATGAAATTGAAACTGTGTTTGCTATTAATCTTTTTATTATTTTTAACTGCTTGTGGTGACATTCTTGTGGACGAAGAACCAGAAGCTGTAGATGAGGCAGAGTTAGTCGAAGAATTAAGTGTCGATGAAATTGAAGAAGAGATTCTTTTCTCGGGTATGGGTGAAGATGATTTACTTCAATCTTTAATTTTTGAAGGTGGAGAAATCAAAGTGATTATTGAACTAGCTGAGGATGAGCTTTTTTCTTCAGAAGATATGGCAGTTACAAGATACAGTCAAGCTTCTGATGCTTTATTAATATATGAAGGTTGGGAAGTATTGACGATTGAATATACTGAGGTTGGAGTAATCAGCATTGACCGTTCAGAATCAGAAACGAATGAATTGGATATGGATTATTTCCCAGTAGATATAATTGAACAGAATTTAAATTAAATGAATTAAGGCATCCGGTTGGATGTCTTTTTATTTTGAGGTGATTAATGTGGCCTTATTAAAGCTCTGCAATTGTGGACAGAGAATATCGATTAATTTGAAACGGTGTGCAGCGTGCTAGACCATTTATGAGCAAAAGCAAAAGCAAAAGGATAGGCATAAGGCATATGACAGGGTAAAACGTGATAAACAAGTAGCAGCTTTTTATAACAGTAAGTCTTGGGATTTAACGAGAGCAGATGCACTAAGACGTGATAATGTTTGTGCCAACATTGTTTGAAACGTAAGAAGATAACTATTGCTGATATGGTCGATCATATTATCCTCAGTCTTCTCATCTTTTCCTTTTTATAACCAAAACGGAGCAAGCGGAATCCCTCGCAGGAAGCCAATAACCAAGCCGAGGAAGCGAAGGGGATGCAGCTTGCGGAGTATAACTAATTTTTTTATTGTATTGCCTCTACTTTCATAATCATTTTCTCAACTCTATTAATAAGCGAACGATTGACTCAGTGTCGTTTTGCCATAAAAGCTTAAATTTTGTAAAATAAGAGGGTATCAACATAAAAAGTTGACAGTAATATGTACGTTTTTAATGCTTATAACTCTCAGCAGAATAAAAAGTGGAGAGAGGTATGAATAGATGATAAATAGTAGATTAAATCCCACAGTTGATGACTTTTTAAGTAAGGCTGAAAAATGGAAAGAAGAATATGAGAAGTTGAGAGAGATTCTGCTTGATTGTGAGCTGACTGAAGAATTTAAGTGGAAGCATCCCTGTTATACAATTGAGGGTAAAAACATCGTGTTAATGCATGGATTTAAAGAATATTGTGCCCTTCTTTTTCAAAAAGGTGCTTTGTTAAAGGACCCACAGCGCATTCTAATCCAACAAACAAAAAATGTACAGTCAGCACGCCAAATTCGCTTCAACAATGTTCAAGAAATAACGGAAATGGAAACCGTATTAAAAGAATATATCAATGAAGCGATTAAAGTTGAAAAAGCAGGTTTGAAAGTAAAAACTAAAACACATGAAGAGTTTATTATTCCTGAAGAACTTCAAAATAAATTTAATGAAAATCCAGATTTGAAAATCGCTTTTGAAGAATTGACTCCTGGGAGACAAAGGGCCTATATTCTTCATTTTTCTACCCCAAAACAGTCTAAGACACGTGAGTCAAGAATTGAAAAAAACATACAGAGAATACTCAAAAGAAAAGGGTTAAATGATTGTATTTGTGGACTATCTAAAAGATTACCCAATTGTGATGGCTCTCATAAATTAGAGAATGAAAAAGAAAATTAAACGTAACAGAGTCATTATAAGCATCTTTTTTTCGAATATGATACAGTTAAATTATTATAGCTTTACCGCTTACAAAGAAAAAGTGATCAAAAAGGATAGGTGTTAAAATGGGAATTAAACAACTAACGACCATCGAAGAAATGAATCAATTTGTTAAACAATCTGGGAAACAGCTGCTTTTCAAACATAGTACGACATGTCCGATCAGTGCTAAAGCCCACGAGGAATTTTTAGCGTTTGTAAAAGAGACTGATGCTTCTGCTGCAGTTGTACATGTCATTGAAGATCGTCCAGTATCCAACCAAATTGCTGAAGACTTTGGGATTAAGCATGAATCTCCGCAAGTTTTTTTACTTAATGATGGTGAGGTAACTTGGAATACGTCGCATTGGAAAATTACCAAAAAAGCTTTACAGGAGGCGACGGCTTAATGAGTCAGCAAGTGATTGTTTATTCAACAGATGGTTGTGTCGAGTGCAATTATGTGAAGAATATGTTAGAAGAAGAAGGAGTTTCATTCGAAGTTAGAGATGTGATGGCAAGTGAAGAATACCAACAAGAAGTAGAGAAGTTTGGTTTTATGGGTGTGCCTGTGACTGTATATGGAGACCAAGCAGTTAAAGGTTTTACACCAGAGCTAAAAGAAATTATTGAACAAGCAAAGAAATAAAAGTTGAAGGACACCAAAAGAGCCTCATTGGCCTATGGTGTCCTTTTTAGTTGACGAGTGACTTTTTCCTAATTACTAAACTCAAGCATATTTCTCCTTGCTTCTGACAATATTTGTTATAATAAACTTTGTATGAACAGAAAGAAAAGGAGTTTTGATATATGGTTCAAGCTGGTTTAGTGCTAGAAGGTGGCGGGAGCCGTGGTGTTTTTACGGCGGGTGTTCTTAAACTTTTAATGGATGAGGAAATCTATCTTCCTTATGTGATTGGAGTTTCGGCAGGGGCTTGTAGTGGCTCTTCTTATATTTCGAGGCAAAAGGATCGAAATCGAGCGGTCAATATGGATTTCCTCGACCATGCCGAATATTTATCATTTCGAAACTATGTGAAAAAAAGAGAGCTTTTTGGTATGGACTTTCTGTTTGAGCGTTTACCGAATGAATTGGCTCCTTATGATTTTGATGCTTATAGTCAGGCGGAAGAAGAATTTGTCGTTGGAACAACCGATTGTATGACGGGGGAATCGGTTTATTATAAAAAATCAGAAAAACATGCTCCTAAAGACTTATTAACGATTTTAAGAGCATCGAGTTCGTTACCTTTTGTTGCTCCCGTTGTTCCTTTTGATGAGCGAATCTTAATGGATGGTGGCATCTCAGACCCAATTCCAATTAAACAATCGGTTAGAGAAGGGAACACAAAAAATGTGGTTGTATTAACTCAAAATCGTGATTATATCAAAAAACCTCAATCTTTCGGATGGTATTTCCGCAAAAAATACCGGATTTATCCCGGGCTCATAAACGCTGTCGCAAAAAGACATCATGTGTATAATGAGACCCTTCAATACATTCGGGAGGAAGAGAAAAAAGGAAATATTTTTGTGATTAGCCCAATAGAAAAATTAGAAGTGGGTCGTGTTGAAAGAAGTCGTGAAAAGCTCATGCACTTATATGAACAAGGTCAGTATGAAGCGAAACAACTTGTCCCAGCTTTAAAGGAATTTTTAAAATGAAAAAGTCATTTGGATGGAACCTCTATTATTTGTATAGGGGTTTTTAAAGTTTCTAGCTAGGGGGCTCTATTTTCATTGAAATGTGGTATTTTTCCTACCATAGTATGCTATATTTTGTATGAGTACATCTAGAGACGGGCGGAGAAACATCTTGATTGAAGATAAAATCTAAGGGGCTGAGGATATGGGAGATATGATTGGAAGTGTACTTGCTGTAAGCTTAAGCGAACATCATACTTTTAGTAAACAAAATCGAGAGAGGATTCATTTAGTGAAAGGGTTAGGAGTAGAAGGAGATGCCCATTTTGGAGCTACAGTCAAACATCGCTCGAGAGTCGCTCAAAATCCAAATCAACCTAATTTAAGACAAGTACATTTGCTTCAAGCTGAATTGTTTGAGCAATTAAAGGAGCGATTTTTGATCAAACCTGGTGAAATGGGAGAAAATATTACGACTACCGGAGTGGATCTCTTAAAATTACCGGTTGATACGGTTTTAGGAATTGGCTCTACCGTAAAAATTCAACTAACGGGCTTACGTAATCCGTGTGCACAAATTGATCAGTTTCAATCTGGTTTAATGAAAGCTGTTTTGGATAAGGATCAGGATGGGAATTTGATTCGAAAAGCAGGAGTGATGGCCATTGTATTAGAAGGTGGATCTATTTGTCCAGGTGATTCTATTCATATTCAGCTGCCTGAAAAACCATTTAAGCCATTAGAGCGAGTTTAAGAATGGTTAGCCGTACAAGACTCTTACCTTGTACGGCTCTTAGACTATAAGTTAAGCAAAATCGTGATGAGTGTTCCTGTTGCCGTTGCGATTGCTATGATAAATTGTGCGGGCAGTTCGATATGCGTTTCTCGTTTTCGACCTTTACCATCCTCCTTATTAAAGTAAAATTTCATGAAGTAACCTCCCTTCAATCAAAAGTTTGAATCACTGTCATAGTTCTAGTCTTTCCACAATAGAGGTTGTCCTATGAGTATTTTGTGAAGAAAAATGAACCATTTTATTCGACAAAAAACTCATACGCCTCCATAAAAAAGCACTCTGTCCGTCAACACCTAAAGCCCTGACACTTTTAGACAATATGAAAAAAGCAGATGAACTCTTGAATAAGAGGTTACCATCTACTTTTCACATCGTTTTGGGGTAGAAATCTGTTTAGCTATCCAAATTTAAAACCGTACCAAACCATATATCGCTGGTAGATTCGATTGTTTGGCCAAATACTCATCACATAACTCAGCATTCGTTATCTGTGTCGGATCATAAAAAAGCACATGCCACCTCTTTTTTCGAAGCTGTTTGATAATGCGTTTTTCTTTTTCTTTACTGCAAGCTTCTACAAAAGCCAGACGATATGGGACGAGAGCAATATTAATTTGAATTCCACCTACATACATTCTTGGTGTTGGATAATATAGCTCAGAAAAAAGTTTTTGGTAGAGTAGTTTTTCGGCTTCTGTCTTACAGTCGTTGAAGCGGTCCTTCACAAGAATAAGAGAAGCTCTTTTGTTTGATCTTAATCTTATGAACGGTAGTTTCTTTGTAAAGTATATTCGTTGAAAAAATCGTTTGCGTACGCTCATGTTTATCACCCAATTATAGTTTGTCCAAAAACTTTTATTTTACACGGCTTTAATTTTGTAAAAATCTCTCTTTTTTGATCTGACAAATTGGCAAATTGTTCACTGGACAAACGCTAATTCTTTTCTTTTTCTTCGATTATCTAAGGTTAAAAAATGAATGGTATTTTTTTTATTAAAATAGTGAAATGTCCACCGATCTTTGCTACTTCAACATGTAAACGCATTCAAGTATTAGAGATAATCAAAATTGTCTAATTATTTTAATAAAAGTGGTTGACCATAAGGAAGAATCAGCGTATCATTAATTTCAATAATAAATAATTCAATGTATAAGAACATTTGTCCTCTCAAGAAGGATATTCAACTTAATTTACGGTCTTAATTTTCCGAATAGTAAGTATAAGTTGATTCACACATTCTATCTAATTCCTAATAGAATAATGACACTAGAAAAAGAAGGAATATTTAGAATAAAGATAATATGAGAATATGCAACAGATTGGGAGAGATAGTAATGAGAAGTAACATGATTAAGAAAGGGATTGACAGGGCGCCACATAGAAGTCTACTTCGTGCTGCTGGTGTAAAAGAAGAGGATATGGATAAACCGTTTATCGGTGTCTGTAATTCTTATATAGATATTATCCCTGGTCATATGCATTTGAATAAATTTGCTGAGGTGGCAAAGGAAGCGATTCGTGAAGCTGGTGGGATTCCATTTGAGTTCAATACGATAGGTGTTGACGATGGAATTGCGATGGGACATATCGGAATGAGGTATTCATTACCAAGTCGTGAAATCATTTGTGATGCAGCGGAGACAGTTATTAATGCTCACTGGTTTGATGGTGTGTTTTATATACCTAACTGTGACAAGATTACCCCAGGTATGCTAATGGCGGCAGTTAGAACGAATGTGCCAGCTGTATTTGTATCAGGTGGTCCAATGGAAGCAGGTCGAACAAAAGATGGTGAAAGCTTGTCTTTAGTTTCTGTTTTTGAAGGAGTTGGAGCATTCTCGTCAGGAAAAATGACAAGGGAAGAATTGCTCGAAATTGAACAAAGCGCCTGTCCAACATGTGGTTCCTGTTCTGGGATGTTTACAGCGAATTCGATGAACTCCCTTATGGAAATGCTCGGCTTAGCTTTACCAGGAAACGGAACAATTGTTGCGACCTCTAATGAGCGTCACAAATTAATTAAAGATGCGGCAAAGCATTTAATGAACTTAATAGATAAAGACATTCGTCCTCGTGATATTGTGACGAAGGAAACAATAGATGATGCATTTGCTTTAGACATGGCAATGGGTGGTTCGACCAATACAGTTCTTCACACATTAGCGATTGCTCATGAAGCAGAGATTGAATATGACTTAAATCGAATCAATGAAGTAGCTGAACGAGTTCCATATTTATCTAAGATTAGTCCAGCTTCTGATTATTCAATGGATGATGTCCATCATGCTGGTGGAGTTAGTGCCATTATTAAGGAACTTTGTAGCATAGAAGGGGCCGTACATCCTGAGCGTTTGACGATTACTGGTAAGAGTTTATATGAAAATGTGAAAGACGCAGAGATTACAAATGATGATGTCATTCGTCGTAAAGATAACCCGTATAGTCCAGTTGGCGGATTATCGATACTATATGGTAATCTCGCACCAGATGGAGCGGTTATAAAAGTCGGAGCTGTTGATCCTTCTATTAAAGTATTTGAAGGGGAGGCCATCGTTTATAACTCTCAAGAAGAAGCACAAGAGGGAATTGATAATGGAGAAGTTAAAGAAGGCCATGTGGTAGTCATTCGTTATGAAGGACCAAAAGGTGGACCGGGAATGCCAGAAATGCTTGCACCAACCTCTAAGATTGCAGGTAAAGGGTTAAGCACGAAGGTAGCTTTAATTACAGATGGTCGTTTCTCAGGAGCTTCAAGAGGGATTTCAATTGGTCATATTTCCCCAGAAGCCGCTGAAGGTGGACCGATTGCTTTTATTGAAAATGGCGAAAAGATCCGTATCAACTTAACAAATCGGACGATTGAATGGTTAGTTAGTGCGGAAGAACATGCCAATCGTAAAGAAGGTTTTGTAGAACCAGAACCGAAAGTGAAAAAAGGTTATTTAGCTCGTTATTCGAAATTAGTGACTTCTGCCAATACTGGTGGAGTCATGAAAATCTAATAAAAAACAAACGTTGAAGAGGTAAAGTAGTTATATGTCTGGACTTCTACAGAGAGCCGTGATTGCTGGAAAGCGGTGTTGTCACATATGATGAAAGTCCCCTCGGAGTGTCGATCTGAACGTAAGCTTAGTCTACTAGGATTGACCGGGTGTACACAGCACTCGTTATTAAAATGAGATGAACGATTTGTTCATCCGTAAGATCAAGGAAACTTGATGAACAAGGGTGGTACCGTGGAAAGATAAATCTTTTCGCCCCTTCAGTTAGTCGTTAGATACGACTGCTATGGGGTGGGAAGGTTTTTTTTATTCATTTTTTGTCTGGTTTTCTGACATTCATTTTTTAAAAGTAGTTTAGAAGAACGTTTAATCTTGCTATCCCAGTTAGAAGCATGAGAACAAGAGGTCGTCTTGAGAAAGTCAATACGTACTTCGCCTTAGATTGAAAAGAGGAGGAAAAGAGATGAAAACGCAAGTGAAAAAAGAGGAGCAACAAGTAAAAGTAGAAAATGAAAAAATGTCAGGGTCTAGTATGCTCATTAAAGCTCTAGCACTTGAAGGAGTGGAAGTGATTTTCGGTTACCCAGGCGGGGCGATCCTACCAACTTACGATGAAATTTATAAAACGGGGATTCGTCACATTTTAGCTCGCCATGAACAAGGGGCGATTCACGCTGCGGAAGGATATGCAAGAGTATCTGGGAAACCAGGTGTCTGTGTCGTTACTTCTGGACCAGGGGCAACAAACGTTGTAACTGGGATTGCCGATGCGATGATGGATTCGTTGCCGCTAGTTGTTATTACGGGTCAAGTGGGAACATCTGTTATTGGAACAGACGCTTTCCAAGAAGCCGATGTTATTGGGATTACAATGCCGATTACGAAGCACAACTTTCAAGTTCGAAGTGTAGATGAGTTTCCAGATATTATAAAAAAAGCTTTCCATATTGCGACAACAGGACGTCCAGGGCCGGTGTTAATTGACCTCCCTAAAGATATTTCTCTAGCGCAAGGGGAATTCAATTACGAGAAGGAAGTGGAATTACCAGGTTATCAACCTACTTTTATTCCGAATAAATTACAGATTAAAAAAGTGGTAGAAGCGGTTAGTGAAGCGAAAAAACCACTTATCCTAGCGGGTGCTGGTGTCTTACATGCCCACGCAGCGGAAGAACTTTTGCAATATGTTGAGCAGCAAAAGATTCCTGTAACAAACACTCTTTTGGGGTTAGGTTCATTCCCAGGTGAGCATGAATTATTTTTAGGAATGGCAGGTATGCACGGGACGTATACGGCGAATATGTCCATTTATGAGACGGACTTATTAATTAATATTGGAGCTCGTTTTGATGACCGTTTAACAGGGAATTTAGCTCATTTTGCCCCAACGGCAAAGGTTGTGCATATTGATATTGACCCAGCTGAAATCGGTAAAAATGTTCATGCTGATATTCCAGTCGTCGGTGATGCAAAAGAAGCCTTGAAGCTTCTTATTGCCGCGGATGGTGAATGTAGTAAGAGTGCGATTTGGCGTTCTGATTTAAAGCAGTTAAAAGAGGAATATCCACTTTGGTATAAAGAAGATGGAGAAACGATCAAACCTCAGCAACTGATCGAATATATTCATGAAATAACAGAAGGTGAGGCTGTGGTCACAACTGATGTTGGTCAGCATCAAATGTGGTCGGCCCAGTATTACAAATTTAATAAACCAAATCGTTGGGTAACTTCTGGTGGTTTAGGGACGATGGGCTTTGGTTTTCCAGCGGCGATTGGGGCTCAGTTTGCCGAACCAAATTTACCGGTCGTAGCCATTATTGGTGATGCTGGCTTCCAAATGACGGCCCAGGAGCTCTCGATTTTACAAGAGCTAAATTTACCAGTCAAAATTGTGATCGTCAATAATGCCGCTTTAGGAATGGTTCGTCAATGGCAACAATTATTCCATGGGGAGCGCTATTCAAACTCTCTTTTCCCGATTCAACCGGATTTTGTCAAATTAGCATCGGCTTATGACATTAAAGGGATGAAGGTAGAAAAGCTATCAGAAGTAAAAACAGCTTTAAAAGAAATGATGGATTATCCAGGCCCAGTTTTAATGGATTTCCGTGTCGCTCAAAAAGAGAATGTGTATCCAATGATTTCACCAGGAAAAGGAATTCATCAAATGGAAGGAGTAAAGCCATGAAAAGAACGATAACCGCTCTAGTGAATAACAGTTCTGGTGTTTTAAATCGAATTACAGGATTGTTTGCGAGGCGTCATTACAATATTGAAAGTATTACCGTTGGCGTGACGGAAAATCCAGCTGTTTCTCGCATGACCTTCGTTGTTCAGGTTGACAACATGGACAATATTGAGCAAGTGACAAAGCAGTTGAATAAGCAGGTCGATGTTTTAAAAGTGAAAGACATTACGGATGAACCGATTATTGCTCGTGAACTGGCTCTTATTAAGATTCTTGTTACTCCACAGCAGCGTGCTGAAGTAGCGGCACTTGTCAATCCATTTCGAGCTTCCATTTTAGATGTTGGTCGTGAGTCGATGACGATTCAAATTACGGGAGACTATCAAAAAGTCGAAACTTTTATTGATTTGTTAAGACCGTATGGAATCCGAGATTTAGCTCGAACAGGTATTACCGCCTTTAATCGGGGCAGTAAAAAATCGACAACGGAATCAAGTCGATTAACATTGATTCATTAAAAGGAACAAAATATTATCTTAAGAACTACCGTTCACATTCTAGCGCTTGCTGATTTAATCAATCTACCTTAAAACCAGCAAACATAAATTGTGTACGATTCTACTATAAAAAATGAACTGAAATTAAAAGGAGAGATTATCATGGCAAAGGTTTATTACAATGGGGATATTAATGAAGCGGTTTTACAAGGGAAAAAAGTAGCAGTTATCGGATATGGCTCACAAGGTCATGCCCATGCACAAAATATGCGTGAAAGTGGAGTCGACGTTATTATCGGTCTTCGCCAAGGGAAATCATGGGATAAAGCAGTAGAAGATGGCTTTAAAGTGTATCCAGTAAATGAAGCGGCTGAGCAAGCGGATTTAATCATGGTCTTATTGCCAGATGAATTACAGCCAACGGTTTATAAAAATGAAATTGAACCAGTATTAACAGAAGGAAAAACATTAGCATTTGCACACGGTTTTAATATTCATTTTAATCAAATCGTTCCACCAACTAATGTAGACGTCTTTTTAGCGGCACCAAAAGGACCAGGTCACTTAGTGCGTCGTGTATTTGAAGAAGGAGCAGGGGTTCCAGGCTTAATTGCGGTTTTCCAAGATGCGACAGGTCAAGCAAAAGAAGTGGCTCTAGCTTATTCGAAAGTGATCGGTTCCGCCCGTGCTGGTGTTCTTGAGACAACTTTCCAAGAAGAAACAGAAACAGATCTTTTTGGTGAGCAAGCAGTACTTTGTGGAGGAACGTCAGCGCTTGTAAAAGCTGGTTTCGAAACATTAGTAGAAGCAGGATATCAACCAGAAGTAGCTTACTTTGAGTGTTTACATGAACTAAAATTAATTGTTGACCTTATGTATGAAGGTGGACTTGAAACAATGCGTTATTCAATCTCAGACACGGCACAATGGGGTGACTATGTAGCAGGTCCTCAAATTGTGACAGATGAAACGAAAAAAGCGATGAAGAAGGTTCTAACTGATATTCAAACAGGAAAATTTGCTAAAGGTTGGATTTTAGAAAACCAAGCCAATCGTCCAGAATTTACAGCAATCACTAGAGCGGAAAGCCAACATCCAATTGAAGTAGTTGGACGTGAACTACGTGAAATGATGCCATTTGTTAAAAATAAAACAAAAAGCCCTGTAAAAAGCTAAGTAAAAAGTAAATCTTCAAAAAGAAGCGAATGAATGACGATGCGTCTTGGAGTAGTTTGGAAGCTGTGTTTCCAGCTTGCTCCAGGGCGTTCTTTTTCAAAATGACTGAAAGTTAACAAATTATGAGGGGGAAAAGAAATGGAAAAGAAAATAGCCGTTCTCCCAGGGGATGGTATCGGGCCAGAAGTTGTTCAATCTTCGTTAAAAGTGCTTGACCAAGTAGCAGAAATTTTCGGGCATCGATTTACTTATGAAACAGGCTTAATCGGTGGTTGTGCAATAGATGAAACAGGGGAACCTTTACCTGCTGAAACGGTTGAATTATGTAAAAAGAGTGATGCGATTTTATTAGGAGCTGTTGGAGGATCGAAGTGGGACACCCTTCCTGGGGATAAACGTCCAGAAAAAGGCTTACTCGGGTTACGGAAATCGTTGCAATTATTTGCCAACTTACGCCCTGTTACTGCTTTTTCAAGCTTAGCAGAAGCATCAACTTTAAAAAAGGAAATCATTGAAGGTGTGGACCTCATGATTGTCCGTGAGCTAACCGGCGGTATTTATTTTGGCGAGCCGAGAGAACGAAAAGAAATAAACGGTGAAGAAACAGCGATTGATACATTAGTCTATAGTAAAAGTGAAATTGAAAGAATCATTCGAAAGGGTTTTGAGTTAGCAGAGTTAAGAAGTAAAAAAGTGACTTCTGTAGATAAAGCGAATGTTTTAGAATCGAGTCGTTTATGGAGAGAGGTCGCGAATGAGGTCGCTAAAGATTTTCCAAACATTGAATTGGAGCATATGCTTGTAGATAATGCCGCTATGCAACTAATTCGCTCACCAAAATCATTTGATGTTATAGTCACAGAAAATATGTTTGGGGATATTTTAAGTGACGAGGCGTCGATGTTAACAGGCTCGTTAGGAATGTTGCCATCAGCTAGCCTATCAGCAGATGGACCTGGATTGTATGAACCGATTCATGGCTCGGCTCCAGATATCGCGGGAAAAGGTTTAGCTAATCCATTAGCCACAATTGCATCGCTTTCGATGATGCTTAAATATGAGTTTGGTTTAGAGAAAGAAGCAGATGCGATCCAAGAAGCGATTGACTCTGTCCTTTTGCAAGGCGAGCGTACGAGCGACTTGTTGGGTGGAGGAAAAGCCTTATCAACTGATGAAATGACGGAAAAAGTTATCGCACAATTAAAAGAAAAAGCGTACGTATAATTAAATAAGAAGCAATACAGAAAAAAGGGAATAAGGAGGAGAGCAAATGGCGGCGAAAACAATCATCGAGAAGATTTGGGAAAAGCATGAAGTGATGGCAGAAGAGGGGAAACCAAGTCTTCTTTATATTGATTTGCATATGGTGCATGAAGTAACATCCCCACAAGCGTTTGAAGGTCTTAGACTTGCTGGGCGTAAGGTAAGGAGACCAGATTTAACATTCGCGACGATGGATCATAATGTACCGACTGTTAACCGTTATGACATAACAGACATGATTGCAAGAAAACAAATGGAGACCTTAAAAGAAAACTGTCGTGATTTTGGGGTTGATATAGCCGATTTGGAGAGCCCTGATAATGGAATTGTTCACGTTATCGGTCCGGAACTTGGTTTAACTCAGCCTGGCAAAACGATTGTTTGTGGGGATAGTCATACGTCTACCCATGGTGCTTTTGGGGCTTTAGCTTTTGGAATTGGAACAAGTGAGGTTGAACATGTGTTAGCCTCTCAAACATTATGGCAATCGAAACCGAAAACATTGGAAGTTCGGATCAATGGTAAGCTAAGTTCTGAGTTGTCAGCAAAAGATGTGATTTTAGCGATTATCTCAAAATTCGGCGTCGATGTCGGTACTGGTTCCGTTATTGAATTTACGGGAGAAGCCATTCGTGGGATGACGATGGAAGAACGGATGACAATTTGCAATATGTCAATTGAAGCTGGAGCAAAAGCAGGATTAATTAGTCCGGATCAAGTGACATTTGATTATTTAGAAGGACGTAAAAAAGTTCCAAAAGGAGAAGCGTTTAAAAAGGCAGTAGAGGAATGGGAAAAACTTGCCTCAGATAAAGGGGCGAGCTATGACCGCTCTGTTGTCATTGAAGCGGCTGAGATTGAACCAATGGTTACATGGGGAACGAACCCTTCCCAAGGCGTGGGGATTAGCCAACTAGTTCCCGCTCCGACAGATGGCAAAAATGATACGGATAGACGCTCGATTGAACAAGCACTTGAATACATGGAGTTAACGCCACATACGCCTGTTAGTGATATTAAAATCCAACATGTGTTTATCGGTTCCTGTACAAATTCACGAATCAGTGATATTCGGGCTGCGGCCAATGTTGTAAAAGGACATAAGGTGGCTGATGGAGTAAGAGCACTGGTTGTGCCAGGTTCTCAGAAAGTAAAGAAAAAAGCCGAAGAAGAAGGCTTGAACCAAATTTTTATTGATGCGGGTTTTGAATGGCGTGATTCGGGCTGCAGTATGTGCTTAAGTATGAATCCGGATGTTGTGCCTGAAGGAGAACGGTGTGCTTCCACTTCGAATCGGAACTTTGAAGGGCGGCAAGGAAAAGGGGCTAGAACACACTTAGTGAGTCCAGAGATGGCTGCAGCAGCTGCAATTGCTGGTCATTTTATTGACGTAAGGAAGTTAAAAACACAATCACAAGCAAATGGGTAAGGGGGAGTAGGCGATGGAACCGTTAGTGATTCATGAAGGGAAAATAGCGACACTAAATCGTGTGAATGTGGATACCGATCAAATTATCCCAAAACAATTTTTGAAACGTGTTGAAAGAACTGGTTTTGGTCAATTTTTATTTTATGATTGGCGCTTTCTAAAGGATGGGCAAGCTAATCCTGATTTCGAATTAAATAAACCACATGCATTAGGAGCATCCATTTTAGTGGCGGCCCATAATTTTGGTTGTGGCTCTTCACGTGAGCATGCACCTTGGGCCTTACATGATTATGGATTCAAGGTTGTCATTGCTCCGAGTTTTGCCGACATTTTTTATAATAACTGTGTAAAAAATGGTATGTTACCGATTCGATTAAATGAAGAACAAACAAATGAACTATTGGAGCTTGGAGCGGAGCATGAGTTTGAGCTGAAAGTGGATTTGAAGGAGCAAAAAATAACGGGTGCTGATTTTGAGGCATCGTTTGAAATTGACCCTTATTGGAAAGAAATGCTACTTAACGGCTGGGATGAAATCGGTTTGACGTTAAGATATGAGACCGAGATTGCAAAATTTGAACAAACTCACATGCTCTAAAGAATCAAAGCTGTCCTGAAATAAACAAAATGTTGAGGGACAGCTTTTAGTGTTAGTGAGATCGAACGGTGCTTTTGGCATCTTGTCGGGGTTGATGTGAAAAAATCCAAACAACCCAACCTTCATTTAATCGATTTAAATATAAACTAATAAAGAAGGTGGGATATAAGTTCACCTAGAAAAAGAAAGCGTTGTCATAATATGGTATACTAATAAAAGAGGGAATTTGATTGTGTTTGCTCACTTCTCTTGATAAACTAATTAAAATCATCTTACATATTAAAAAACGAATCATTATAGGTCACAAAACTGGAGAAAGTATATGGATGAAAAACGAGAAAAGATAAATAAATCAAAAATAATTCCATACCCAGGTCTCGTGCGAAGATTAATAGAGAAAGGGATGGGATCATTAAAGGAAAAAGAACCAAAAGAAGCCTATGAACTCTTTAATGAAGCGGCAAATTATGAACCAGACCATCCACAGGTTCGTTTTGGGAGAGTCTTATGTTTAGTTGAGTTAGGGCGGCTTGAGGAAGCGGTTGAACAGACAACGAGCTTGTTACATGAAGATATTGGTGATTATTATGATAATTTGCAAGTACATATTTCTTTACTCGTTCAATTAGCTCGGTACCACGAGGTTGTTCATTTATTAGATGCGGTTTTAGCAGAAAATCGATTGCCTTCTCAACATGCAGAATCGCTTTATCAGTTGCTTCATTTTAGTAGACAAATGACAAATGACGATACCTTCACGACGTTTACCGAACGTGAGGATGAGGTAAATGAACATGTTTTATCAATGTTGCAATCAGATAATGTGAGCTTACAAGGACAAGCTATACAAATCTTAAAAACAATGAATAAACCGTATGTTATAGAAGCCTTTATCTCCTATGTTCAAGAAGAACAACACGATCTTTTATTACGTTCAATCGCGTTAGAAGCCTTACATAATTTTGGTGTCAGTGAAAGTATACATATAAAAAAGTTAGGGATGAATCAAACCGTTATCCCGAATCAATTACCGCTTGTTTATGAGCAGCCTTTTGCGAAGGAAATTATTCATTTGTTAAGTGATTTTCTTGAACATGAGAATCCGAATCTTTTAGAAATGGCGAATCAACTATGCTGGGCTCATATGTATGCCATCTATCCATATTCTCCAGAGCCCAAACAGGCTAAGCTATGGGCCGCTGTTTTTTATATTGTGGTTTCGAATCGAATGGGAATGGAAATAAATGAAGAGTGGGTTGAATCGATTTCAAATAAGGCCGCTCACCAATTAGATGAATATGTGCAATTAGTAGAAGTGATTGAAATGAAATCGTATCAAGGTTTTGATTTAAATGGATTTCACTTATAAAAACATAACAAAAAGGGTAATTCCTAGTAAACCATGTTAGTTCTAGTAAATTTATTTGAAAAGAATAGGCTTTATGTTATAATGATGTGGTTGTCAACGTTGAAATTATGAGTAAATGTTCGGAAACGAAGATGTATATAGTTGGAGGGAAAGTAATGACTGCAAAATGGGAAAAGCAAGAAGGAAATCAAGGAGTTTTAACTTTTGAAGTGGACGCTCTAAAATTTAAGGAAGCACTTGACGTTGCTTTTAAAAAAGTTGTCAAGAAAGTTAATGAACCAGGATTCCGTAAAGGAAAAATGCCTCGTCCATTATTCGAAAAGAAATATGGTGTAGAATCACTATATCAAGATGCTTTAGATGTATTGCTTCCAGAAGCATATCCAAAAGCAATTGTAGAAGCAGGTATTGAGCCAGTTGCTCAGCCTCAAATTGATGTTGAAACAATTAGTAAAGAGACAGGTGTTGTTTTTAAAGCAACAGTTATCGTAAAACCTGAAGTTACTTTAGGCGATTATAAAGGTCTAGAAGTAGAAGAGGTAGATACAGCTGTAACAGATGAAGAAGTAGAAGCTGAGCTAAAGAGCTTACAAGAGCGTAAAGCTGATTTAGTTGTAGTGGAAGATGGAGCAGTTGAAGAAGGTGATACGGCTGTTATCGATTTCGAAGGCTTTGTTGATGGCGAAGCGTTTGATGGTGGTCAAGCAGAGAACCATTCATTAGAAATCGGTTCTGGTCAATTCATCCCTGGGTTTGAAGAGCAATTAGTTGGTCTTAAATCTGGTGAAGAAAAAGAAGTGGAAGTAACATTCCCAGAAGAGTATCATTCTGAAGATTTAGCTGGTAAAGCAGCGACGTTTAAAGTGAAGTTACACGATATTAAACGTAAAGAGCTTCCAGAACTAGATGATGAATTTGCAAAAGATGCAAATGAAAATGTTGAAACTTTAGATGAATTAAAGAAAGAATTAAGAGAAAAATTAGAGCATGATAAGAAGCATCAAGCAGAGCATGCAGTACGTGATACAGTAGTCGAAAAAGCGGCTGACAATGCAACGATCGATGTACCAGAAGAAATGGTTGCGACAGAAGTAGATCGTATGGTTCAAGAATTTGAACAACGTCTACAAACTCAAGGTCTTAACTTAGAGTTATATGCTCAATTCTCTGGTCAAGACGAAGCGACATTACGTGAACAATTCCAAGTGGATGCTGGTAAACGTGTACGTGTGAACTTGACGCTAGAAGCGATTGCAAATGCAGAAGCGATTGAAGTAAGCGAAGAAGATGTTGAAAAAGAATATGAGAAGATGGCTGAGATGTACCAACGTTCTGTTGAAGAAATTAAAGCTATTTTAACTGCACAAGGTGGAGACGAAGCAATCAAAGGTGACCTAAGAGTCCAAAAAGCTGTTGAGCTTCTAGTAGAAGAAAGCAAAACAGTAGCAGCTGCTCAGTAATTCCATTTCCATATAGAGATGCTTGAATAAGGTAGCTCACTATAAAGTAAAAACAAGGTGCGAGCTGAAATCGTACCTTGTTTTTCCATCATATAAAAAGATAAAATTTATCATCTTTTCTCGTTTTGGAATGTATGAGTAAGGCTTGAATTGAACAAGCTGAGAAGAAGCCGTTTCGCCAAAAATGATTGGAGATTGTAATTGAAGATCTTTAGTTAGAAAAAAAGGATTTTCAAGGTTGGATCTTGAATTTATTATAAATCCACACATACACATAAGTAATATCTTTAAATTTGAGTATCTGTATTTTAGATGACTTTATTTTTGCTCTCCAAGCAACATCTATACATAAGAAGAGAGATTAGTTTTTCTTTTCCAGGTTCTGTGTTACAATAGCTGAAAATCTCGACAAATCTAGATAATCTAGAAATGCTGTGCAATTTTCGAGCCGTGTTATACAAGACCAAAATGAAGAAAATAATGGTTTGAAATGGTACAATATTTCTGAGGGGTGATTAAATGTTTAAATTTAATGATGAAAAAGGGCAACTTAAATGTTCTTTTTGTGGGAAAACTCAAGACCAAGTCCGTAAGCTAGTTGCTGGACCAGGTGTGTATATATGTGATGAATGTATTGAACTCTGTACAGAAATTGTAGAAGAAGAACTCGGAACAGAAGAAGAAGTTGAGTTTCAAGAAGTTCCAAAACCTTCTGAGATTCGTTCCATCCTAGATGATTATGTTATCGGTCAGGAAAGAGCCAAAAAATCATTATCGGTAGCTGTTTATAATCATTATAAGCGTATCAATGCTCTTAACCGCTCTGAAGAAGTAGAACTTTCTAAAAGTAACATTTGTATGATTGGGCCGACTGGTAGTGGGAAAACATTGTTAGCTCAAACATTAGCACGTATTTTAAATGTACCATTTGCGATTGCTGATGCAACTTCATTAACAGAAGCAGGTTATGTAGGGGAAGATGTTGAGAATATTCTCCTTAAATTAATCCAAGCGGCTGACTACGATGTGGAAAAAGCAGAAAAAGGCATTATTTACATTGATGAGATTGATAAAGTCGCTCGTAAATCTGAGAATCCTTCCATTACAAGAGATGTTTCAGGTGAAGGGGTTCAACAAGCTTTATTAAAAATCCTTGAAGGTACAACAGCTAGTGTACCGCCACAAGGTGGAAGAAAGCACCCTCATCAAGAATTTATTCAAATTGATACAACAAATGTTCTCTTTATTTGTGGAGGAGCGTTTGATGGAATCGAGCAAATTATTAAGCGTCGATTAGGTAAAAAGGTCATTGGCTTTGGTTCTGAAACTAGGCAGGAAGACTTAAAGCCAGGTGAATATTTAGGGAAAGTATTACCTGAAGATTTACTTCGTTTTGGGTTAATTCCTGAGTTTATCGGCCGTTTACCGATTATCTCAAGCTTAGAACCTTTAGATGTTCATGCCTTAGTGGAAATTTTAACAAAACCAAAAAATGCTCTCGTAAAGCAATACCAAAAATTGCTTGAGCTTGATGATGTTGAGTTAGAATTTACGGATGCAGCATTAAAAGAGATTTCAAATAAAGCGATTGAAAGAAAGACTGGGGCACGTGGACTTCGTTCCATCATTGAAGGATTGATGTTAGATGTAATGTTTGACCTTCCATCACGTGATGATGTCGTAAAATGTATCATTCATGATAAATGTGTTACCGAAAATGCCGCCCCAATCTTGAAAACGGAAGACGGCTCTGAGATCACATTAACCAAAACAGAACCTAAAGAGAGTGCTTAATTCAAATAGGCAAGTGCTTAATAGAAAAACCACGGTGAGTGAAGACAGACTCCCCGTGGTTTTCTTGTCTTTTTTGATACTTTCGTCTTTAATGGAGTTTTGATTCATGTCTTTCTTGCATTTTTTTCCTTTAGTTACAACGTTTTCAGTCCTGATAGTGTGGTTAGCTGAAATGTTAGCGGTCATACTATAAAAAACGAGTAACGATGTAGGAGGAAAAGTCATGAATTGGACAGGGATTGCGTTGTTAATTCAATTGTTTTTTGGAATTGTCATTGGGTTGTATTTTTTTAATTTGCTTAAGAGTCAACGGAATGGTCGTGTTTCGATAGATAAAGAATCCAAAAAGGAAATGGAGCAGCTCAGAAGAATGCGCTCTATTTCATTAAGTGAGCCCTTAGCAGAAAGAGTAAGGCCGATTAGTTTTGATGATATCGTGGGTCAGTCAGAAGGCATACGTACATTAAGAGCTGCATTGTGTGGGCCAAACCCTCAGCATGTTTTAATTTATGGACCTCCGGGAGTGGGAAAAACAGCAGCAGCCCGATTAGTTTTGGAAGAAGCGAAACGAAATTGTGAATCACCATTTCGACAAAATGCCGTTTTTGTTGAGTTAGACGGAGCTACAGCCCGTTTTGATGAGCGTGGAATTGCCGATCCTTTAATTGGCTCAGTGCACGATCCGATTTATCAAGGGGCTGGTGCGATGGGGCAAGCTGGTATTCCTCAGCCCAAACACGGGGCTGTTACGAAAGCACATGGAGGCATGCTTTTTATCGATGAAATTGGGGAATTGCATTCTATCCAGCTGAATAAATTGTTAAAGGTACTTGAAGATCGAAAAGTTTTTTTAGAAAGTGCTTATTATAGTGAAGAAAATCAAGCCATTCCAAGGCATATTCATGATATTTTTCAAAATGGTTTGCCTGCCGATTTTCGGTTAATTGGAGCGACGACGCGACGACCGGATGAAATTCCACCTGCGATTCGTTCCCGGTGTTTAGAAGTTTATTTTCATGCATTAAAACCTAATGAAATCGTACAGATTGCAGAAAAAGCGATTCAAAAAATTCAATATACCGCAGAAGAAGGAGCCCTCGAAAAAATCGCGAAATATGCGACAAATGGTCGTGAGGTTGTCAATATCGTGCAAATCTCGGCTGGGGTGGCATTAGCGAGCGGACGAAAAGAAATATTGCTGGATGATGTTGAATGGGTTTTACATGCCAGTCAATTGAGCCCGCGTCCAGAAAAACAAATTCATCATGAATCCGCAGTCGGAATTGTGAATGGTTTAGCCGTTTTTGGTCCAAATATGGGTGCCTTACTTGAATTGGAAGTGAATGTGATTGAAAACAAAGGCAATGGTCAAATTAATATTACGGGGATTGCCGAAGAAGAGCATACCGGAAATCAGTCGCGTTCCATTAAAAGAAAAAGTATGGCAAAAGGCTCGGTTGAAAATGTTGTGACGGTTTTAAGAAGAATGGGAATCCCGACTTCTGACTATGATATCCATGTCAATTTTCCAGGGGGAGCTCCTGTTGATGGACCATCTGCTGGAATTGCCATTGCGACAGGCATTTACTCGGCCATTGAAGGGATTAAAGTGAAGCATACTATTGCAATGACAGGAGAATTAGGGATCCACGGTGCGGTTAAACCAATCGGTGGTGTGGTTGCCAAAGTCGAAGCCGCTAAACTTGCGGGTGTGAAAACCGTTATTGTGCCTGAAGAGAATATGCAAGCGTTATTAAAGCAAATTGACGGCATTGATGTGGTTTCTGTGAAGAATTTAGATGAAGTATTAGAATTAGCTCTTGAGCGTGTGGAAGAAGAGGAAGAGATCATTCCAGCGATTAACCCAATGGAGAGTGTATCAACGCTTATTTAGATTAGACAAAGGTATGGGGATAAGATAAAATTGAGAAAGATTAGAGCAAAAATGAGCCAATGAGTTAGGAGAAATTTGGAAACAGGAAGATGGAGGTGTATGCGGATGGTCGAACAAAATAGGAAACGGCAAATTCCGCTTCTGCCTTTACGCGGACTTCTGGTATTTCCATCAATGGTGTTACACCTTGATGTAGGAAGAGCAAAGTCAGTTCAGGCATTAGAGAGCGCTATGGATAGTGACCATGAAATTTTATTAGCAACACAAAAGGATATCTCAATAGATAATCCAAAAGATGAAGAAATTTATTCAATCGGAACACTAGCAAAGATAAGTCAGCTTTTACGATTACCTAATGGCACAGTTCGAGTTCATGTTGAAGGATTATCGAGAGCCAAAATAAGTCAATTTTTAGACAATGAGGATTATTTAGAAGTTGAAATGGACCTTCTGGAAGATGAAGATCCTTATAAATCTCCAGAAGTTCAAGCAATTATGCGTAATATGCTAACAATGTTTGAGCAATATACAAAGGTCTCAAAAAAAATCTCTGTTGAAACGGTCCAAACGATTAAAGAAATTAGTGAGCCGAGTCGTCTAGCGGATGTCGTTTCTGCTAATTTACCGTTAAAATTATCGGAAAAACAACAGCTTTTAGAAATTACTTCTGTTAAAGATCGACTCATTCATTTGATTCAAATTTTAAATAATGAACAAGAAGTCCTTGGATTAGAAAAGAAAATCGGTCAACGTGTCAAAAAATCAATGGAGAAAACGCAAAAAGAATATTATTTACGTGAGCAAATGAAGGCCATTCAAAAAGAGCTGGGTGATAAAGAAGGGCGTACTGGTGAAGTTGCCACTTTAAGAAGTCAGATTGAAAACTCGGATATGCCAGAGTCTATTTTAACAAAAGCGTTAAAGGAACTGGACCGATATGAAAAGATGCCAGCAAATGCAGCGGAAAGCTCTGTCCTTCGAAACTATTTAGATTGGCTTATTCAATTGCCATGGACGAAAGAAACGACCGATCAATTAGACGTGATTCGCGCCGAAGAAATTTTGGATAAGGATCATTATGGTTTAGAAAAGGTCAAAGAGCGTGTCTTAGAATATTTAGCAGTTCAACAGCTAACAAGAGAATTAAAAGGGCCGATTTTATGTTTAGCTGGACCTCCTGGTGTTGGGAAAACGTCGCTTGCCAGATCCATTGCTCGATCATTAGGTCGTAAATTTGTACGCATCTCTCTTGGTGGGGTAAGAGATGAAGCGGAAATTCGTGGACATCGTCGTACATATGTTGGAGCTATGCCTGGACGTATTATTCAAGGAATGAAAAAGGCGGAAACCGTAAATCCCGTTTTCTTATTAGATGAAATCGATAAGATGGCAAATGATTTTAGAGGGGATCCATCTTCCGCTTTATTAGAAGTTCTTGATCCAGAACAAAATAATACGTTTAGTGATCACTATATTGAGGAGCCTTATGATCTGTCGAAAGTGATGTTTGTGACGACAGCAAATAATATTGGTACTATTCCTGGGCCGTTATTAGACCGTATGGAAATTATTACGATTGCTGGTTATACAGAGCTTGAGAAAATGCAAATTGCGAAAAACTATTTGCAAAAAAAACAAAGAAAAGATCACGGGCTAACAGGTAATATGTTACGAATTAATGATGAAGCACTGTTAAAAGTAATCCGCCACTATACACGAGAAGCTGGTGTACGGACACTTGAACGCCAATTAGCGGCGATTTCGCGTAAAGCAGCAAAAATGATTGTATCAGGTAATAAAAAGCGGGTAACCGTTAATGAAAAAATGGTCGAAGAAATGCTCGGTAAACCTCGTTTCCGCTATGGTTTAGCAGAAATAGAAGACCAAATCGGGGCAGCGACAGGTCTTGCTTATACAACAGCTGGTGGAGATACGTTATCAATAGAAGTATCGCTTGCACCGGGTAAAGGGAAACTTTCATTAACAGGGAAGCTAGGCGATGTCATGAAAGAGTCAGCTCAAGCAGCCTTTAGTTATATTCGTTCTCGTTCTTCTGAATTAGAAATCAATCCGAATTTTCATGAAGAAAATGACATTCACATCCATGTTCCAGAAGGAGCGACTCCTAAGGATGGCCCCTCTGCTGGAATCACGATGGCGACGGCTCTTATCTCTGCTCTGACAGACCGACCTGTTAAGCGAGAAGTTGGAATGACAGGAGAAATTACTTTACGTGGGCGTGTGTTACCGATCGGTGGATTGAAGGAAAAATCGATGAGTGCTCACCGGGCTGGTTTGAAAACGATTATTATTCCGAAAGATAATGAAAAAGACTTAGAAGATGTACCAGAAAGTGTTCGTAAAGACTTAGACTTTATTTTAGTAGCTCATTTAGATGAAGTACTAAAACATGCATTGGGAGAGAAAAAATGAAGGTTACAAATGTAGAATTAGCCACGGTTGCTGTGAAACCAGAACAATATCCGAATACACAGCTACCAGAAGTCGCCTTAGCCGGTCGATCAAATGTTGGAAAGTCATCTTTTATTAATAAGATGATTAACCGTAAAGCTTTAGCGAGAACGTCAGGACGTCCAGGGAAAACCCAAACATTAAACTTTTATATGGTGAATGAAATGTTGTACTTCGTCGATGTTCCTGGCTATGGTTTTGCCAAAGTATCAAAAAAAGAACGTGAAGCATGGGGGCGTATGATTGAAACGTATTTACAATCGCGCGAGCCTTTGAAGGCAGTTATTCAACTGATTGATATTCGCCACAAACCATCACAGGATGATAAGCTCATGTATGAGTGGCTCAAACATTTTGAGATTCCTGTCATTATCGTCGCTACTAAAAGTGATAAAATTCCTAAAGGAAAATGGCAGAAGCATCAAAAAGTGATCGAAAAGGAATTGAATAAACATCCTGAAGATCCTGTCGTCTTATTTTCTTCAGAAACAGGAAACGGTAAAGAAGAAGCATGGCGAAAAATCCTCCACTACATTGGGAAATAAGTTATGAGAAAAGGCTGTTGCGATCGATTAGGATCGCAACAGTCTATTTTGGTTGGAGAAGAAGCACGAATTAAATAATGACGACATATTCAAATTGTCTATTCATCGTACCTCATTTAACTCATGAAAAAAGATAGTGATTTAATTAGAATTATTATAAAGAGTGTGATAAAATCAGATGGGGGTATGGTTAGGTCGGATAAAAATTGTCGAATTGGATATGCTAGGAATGAGAAAATGGACGTTTGTAGTAAGGTTTCCATTCATTATTTTACAAAGAAATCCTTATTTTACTAAGTGAATGCGTCATTTATTGTTCACAATTTATTTTTATGTGCGAGATAATCCATGATATAATAATTATTATAAATAAGAGGTAGATTGAAGTCCTTATGGAATTTTATAGATGAATAAACAGATAACAATGTCGGTGTTTTTGTTTTAAATGGTTCACTCCGTTTAATACGATAAGCGCAACCAATGAGCTAAAATTGATTAGGGGGGTGAGCGACAGGATGTTTATGCTGCTAGTGGGGTTGAATTACAAAACGGCTCCTGTCGAGATGAGAGAAAGGTTCACATTTAGTGATGAGGAACTACCTAATGCTTTAAAGAAGTTAAGAAATTCTAAAAGCATTTTAGAATGTGTCATTATATCTACCTGTAATCGTACGGAAATTTATGTGGTTGCCGATCAACTACATACAGGCCGCCATTATACGAAGACATTTTTGGCGGAATGGTTTAACATGCCTAAGGATGATTTCTCGATGTATTTAGATATTCGAGAAGAGGAGCATGCCGTTGAACATTTATTAAAAGTAGCTTCTGGACTTGATTCGATGATTTTGGGGGAAACGCAAATTCTTGGACAAGTTCGTAATAGCTTTTTATTTGCTCAAGGTCAACAAGTGACAGGCACGATTTTTAATCATTTATTTAAGCAAGCGATCACATTTGCCAAGCGTGCTCATTCGCAGACAGATATTGGGAAGCATGCCGTTTCTGTTAGTTATGCAGCCGTTGAGCTAGGAAAAAAAATCTTTGGTGATTTTTCGAACAAGCATGTGCTTATTTTAGGTGCAGGGAAAATGAGTGAACTGACAGCTAAGCACCTTCACGGCAATGGTGCTAAAGATATTACCGTTATTAACCGGACGATCGAAAAAGCGGAAGAGCTTGCCCTACGTTTTGCTGGTCACGCAAGAGCCTATGAACAGTTAGAAAAAGCCTTGTCAGAAGTTGATATTCTCATAACATCTACAGGGGCACGTGGGTTTGTGATTACAAAATCGATGGTTGAAAATGTGATGAAACAAAGAAAAGGCAAACCATTATTTATGGTTGATATTGCTGTACCTCGTGATTTAGATCCTGAGATTGCGTCATTTGATGATGTTTATTTATATGATATAGATGATTTGCAAAACATCGTCGAGGCGAATTTAGCTGAACGGAAAAGAGAAGCGGAAAAAATTGAATTGATGATGGAAGCAGAGCTCGTTGAATTTAAATCATGGTTAAGTATGCTTGGTGTTGTTCCCATTATTACGGCTTTACGTACAAAGGCACTAGCCGTTCAAGCGGAGACGATGGAAAGTATTGAGCGTAAAATGCCTAATTTAACGGAACGTGAGCGTAAAGTATTAAGTAAACATACGAAGAGCATTGTAAATCAGCTGCTTCGTGATCCTGTTACTCGGGTGAAAGAGCTTGCAGGGGAAGAAAAAGCAGAAGAGGCTCTTGAAATGTTTACGAAAATCTTTGCGTTAGAGGCTGAATTAGAAGCTCAACAACAACAAGAACGGATAATGAAGGCCGAAGAGCAATGGGAGAATGCCAAAAAACAAGAAATAGCAGCAGTCCAGTCTAGACAAAAGGCTGCTGTACGCTCTTAATGAAGAGGGATGACGGCTCGTGAATTGGATTTATCCTATTACGATTGTATTGTATAGCTTAAGTGTCTTTTGTTATTTTATCGATTTTTTACAAAACAACCGGAAGGTCAATCGAGTGGCTTTCTGGTTGCTTTCCGTTGTATGGCTATTGCAAACAGGTTATTTTATTATCCGTGCAGTCTCATTAGATCAAACTCTGATTATTAGCTCATTAGATGGCTTATTTTTTTATGCGTGGACTGTGGTGACGGTTTCGCTTGTGATTAATTGGTATTTTCGAGTTGATTTTTTAGTGTTTTTTACAAACCTTGTTGGATTTGCGATGCTGGCGTTTAGTTTATTTGCGACCAATACGGAGCGACCAGAGGCTCTCCATAGTTTATTAAGCTTTGAATTAATGCTTATTCATATTAGCTTTATCTTTTTATCTTATGCGGCCTTTACATTGGCTTTTGCTTATTCCATTATGTATGTTATTCAGCATCAAATGCTGAAAAGAAAAAAATGGGGCAAGCGTCTGCAAAGATTTGGTTCGTTAACAAGTCTCGATAAAATGGCTTTCATTTTTACGATGATAGGGGCTCCGCTCTTATTAATTGGTATTATACAAGGGTATATATGGGCAAGTATTCAACTGGATGAGTTCCAGTGGTTTGACCCGAAAGTATTGTCTTCATTCCTAACATTATTGATTTATCTCATTTATCTGTATAATAGGGTAGTGAAGCATAAACAAGGGTATGGGTTTGCTCTTTTAAATATCGCAGGCTTTTTAGTGTTATGTATTAATTATTTTTTATCAAGTCAGTATACAAGTTTTCATTTATGGTAAAAAGCTGATTAGTAACGGAATGTAGAACGGAGGATTTTGATGAGAAAAATAGTGATTGGTTCAAGAAAAAGTAATCTGGCCTTAACGCAAACGAACTGGGTCATTGACCAGTTAAAGAAGGTGGGAGCTCCTTTTGAATTTGAAGTGAAGAAGATTGTTACAAAAGGTGACCGCATTTTAGACGTGACGTTATCAAAAGTTGGTGGTAAAGGTCTATTTGTTAAAGAGATTGAACGCGCTTTAGCAGATGGTGAGATTGATATGGCGGTTCATAGTATGAAGGATGTTCCTTCTGAGCTGCATCCAGGCTTTACAATTGGGGCGGTGCCAGAGCGGGAAGATCCTCGTGATGCGTTAATTTCAAATAATCATGTGAAGCTTGCCGATCTTCCAAGTGGTTCTATAGTAGGGACGAGTAGTTTACGTCGTTCGGCCCAATTACTGGCAGAGCGTCCTGATTTAGAAGTTCAATGGATTCGTGGAAATGTGGAAACAAGACTTAGCAAATTAGAGGACGAAAACTTTGATGCGATTATTTTAGCTGCAGCGGGTTTAAAAAGGCTGGGTTATTCAGAAGAGCTTATTACAGAGTACCTTGATACAGAAACGTGCATTCCGGCTGTTGGTCAAGGAGCTCTCGGGATCGAGTGTCGCTCAGATGATGAGGAAGTGAAGCAGCTTTTAGCCGAAATTAATGATGTGATTACAGAACGTATCGTTGCGGCAGAGCGTGCCTTTTTACATAAGATTGAAGGTGGTTGTCAAGTGCCAATTGCGGCTTACGGTACTCTGCAAGAGGATGGCGATATTTCGTTGACCGCCTTAGTGGGATCACCGGATGGCAAGACGATTTTAAAAGAAACAAGAGTTGGAAATGAGCCTGTTGAGTTAGGTGTTTCAATTGCCAACACATTGCTTGAGCAAGGAGCTCGTGAAATTTTAGATAAAGTTAAAAATGAAAGCGGCGAATAGTCGTGACAAAAACAGTGTTGGCAGGTAAAAAAATCGTTGTCACTAGAGCGGAACAACAAGCAACTGATTTTGTGCAAAAGCTTGAGTCTGCTGGAGCTGACATTTATCACCTACCATTAATTACTTTTGAACGAACGGATTTGTCACCATTAGAAAGAGAAGCGATTTGTTATTTTGAGCAGTTTGATTGGATCGTCTTTACGAGTACAAATGGTGTGAAGTTCTTTATGGAAGCCTTATTGACTTTTAAAATTAAGCCGAAAAAATGGCCGAAAATCGCAGTCGTGGGGGAAAAAACAGCTGAGGCTTTAAGTAGTTATGGGCTTGATATAGAGTTAAAACCAACCTTATTTGTTGCCGAACAGCTTTTAGACGAGTTAAAAGAGCAAGTGACAAACAAACAGTCTGTGTTAATTATTCGTGGTAGGCTTGGACGTAAACTGTTAATCGAACAGTTGTCAAAAGTTGTTGGGAAAGTGGTCGCGGTGACGATTTATCATACGGTATTGCCTGAAACAGCTTCAAGTCGATTTAAGCATTTGCCACTTCATGACGTCGATTTGATTACTTTTACAAGTTCGTCTACCGTTCATCATTTTGCCCGACTGCTTGAGGACAATGAGCTTCATTTTGAAGATTTTTACTGGAAAGTGGCTTGTATTGGGCCGATCGCAGCGAAAACATGTGAACAATATCATTTTCCTGTTACGATTACGCCGAGTCAATTTACAGTAGATGATTTACTAAACTCGATTATCGCTTACTATGAGGAGGAGAAAAGTAAATGAAAGACTTAATGTTTCAACGTCATCGTCGTTTAAGGCAAAGTGGAAGCATTCGTAATATGGTAAGAGAGACACAAATAAGTGCTCATGATTTTATTCACCCTCTTTTTGTTATCGAGGGAGAGAACATAAAAAGTGAAATCAAATCCATGCCAAATGTTTTTCAGTGGTCATTGGATTTATTAAATGATGAGATTGATGAAGTTGTCGAACTTGGTATTCAATCCGTGATCATCTTTGGCGTTCCAGAGGCAAAGGATGAAGTTGGCTCTTCGGCCTATGACGATGAAGGGATTGTCCAAAAAGCGATTCGTCAAATTAAAGAACGTCATCCAGAGCTAACCGTTATTGCGGATACTTGTTTATGCCAGTTTACCGATCATGGTCATTGTGGAATCGTAAAAGAAGGCAAAGTATTAAATGATCCAACGCTTGATTTATTAGCTCAAACAGCGATATCGCAAGCGAAAGCGGGAGCCGATATTATCGCACCATCGAATATGATGGACGGATTTGTCGCAGCGATTCGTTATGGACTTGATCAAGCAGGTTTTGAGGACGTTCCGATCATGTCTTATGCGGTCAAATATGCCTCTGCTTTTTATGGTCCATTCCGTGATGCGGCTCATAGTACACCACAATTTGGGGACCGTAAAACGTACCAAATGGACCCAGCAAACCGTCTTGAAGCGATTAGAGAAGCACAGTCTGATATTGAAGAAGGAGCCGATTTCCTCATCGTGAAACCAGCCCTCTCGTATTTAGACATCATCCGTGAAGTAAAGGATCTTTCTGGTTATCCAGTGGTTGCTTATAATGTGAGTGGTGAATACGCAATGATAAAAGCTGCTAGTCAAAACGGTTGGGTTGACGAAAAAGCGATCGTATTAGAAAAGCTGATGAGTATGAAACGTGCTGGAGCAGATATTATTTTAACGTACCACGCCAAAGATGCAGCTAAATGGTTGAAGGGGTAAGTATTAGTCGAGTTAAGTCTGTTTGGAGCTAGAGAAAAACTAATTGAGTGATCACTACTAAGTTGAACGGAATGGCTTTTGGATTACCAAAACGGAGCCAGCGGAATGCCCGGAGACTCCTGCGGGAATAGTGAGGGACGGGAGACCCCGCAGCGTTGAGCGAGGAGGCTCCCGTCTCACCCGCGGAACGCGAAGGGCATACAGCTGGTGGAGTAAACCAACTCCACTGTTCTCGCTTCTAAGCAAACGGACTACGCTTTATATTTAATCTAGCTATGCCTGTTAGAAGCTCGAGAAAAATCGGTTCGTCTGAGTGAAGACAAAGGGCGTCTTCATCAGCAGCACCTAATTTTTTCTCGCTTCTGACCGAACAGGCTTCGCTTTATATTTAATCTAGCTACGTCCGTTAGAAGCTCGAGAAAAATCGCCCATCTGAATGAAGACAAAGAGCGTCTTCATCAGCTGTTCTTATTTTTTCTCGCTTCTAAGCAAACGGACTACGCTTTATATTTAAGGAGGGAATTTGGATGCGTCAGTATCAAAAATCAGAAGAGGCTTTTGCAAAAGCGAAGCCACTTATGCCAGGTGGAGTTAACAGTCCTGTACGTGCTTTTAAATCGGTGAACATGAATCCCGTTTATATGGAGAGCGGTAAAGGGTCAAAAATTTATGATATCGATGGAAATGAGTATATTGACTATGTGTTATCATGGGGACCACTTATTTTAGGACATGCCGATGAGCAGGTTGTCGAAAAACTAAAAGAAGCAACAGAAAAAGGGACAAGCTTTGGTGCTCCTAATGAAATGGAAACAAAGCTTGCTGAGCTTGTTATTGAACGAGTGCCTTCGGTTGAAGTCGTTCGGATGGTCAACTCTGGAACAGAGGCAACGATGAGTGCTCTTCGTTTGGCACGTGGTTACACAGGTCGTAACAAAATTCTTAAATTCGTCGGTTGTTATCACGGTCACGGTGATTCTTTATTAATTAAAGCAGGTTCAGGTGTCGCTACACTCGGTTTACCGGATAGTCCTGGGGTACCAGAATCAGTAGCTCAAAATACATTGACGGTAAATTACAATGACTTGGAGAGTGTTCAATACGCCTTTGATAAGTTTGGTGACGATATTGCCGCTATTATCGTTGAACCTGTAGCAGGAAATATGGGTGTTGTTCCGCCTATAGCAGGCTTTTTAGAAGGCCTACGTGAAATTACTGAGCAAAATGGCAGTTTGTTAATTTTTGACGAGGTAATGACAGGCTTCCGCGTCGGTTATAATTGTGCACAAGGAACACTCGGGGTCACACCTGATTTAACATGTTTAGGAAAAGTAATCGGTGGTGGATTACCTGTTGGTGCTTTTGGTGGGAAGCGTGAAATTATGGAGCAAATTGCCCCAAGTGGTCCGATTTATCAAGCAGGTACATTATCAGGGAATCCACTTGCGATGACAGCTGGATATGAGACCTTATCCCAGCTAACACCAGCGGATTATGAACGTTTTGACGAATTAGCTGAGCACTTAGAAACAGGTTTAACAGCAGCAGCGAAAAAATATGAAATTCCACATTATATTAATCGTATCGGTTCTATGGTTGGATTTTTCTTCACAGATGAAAAAGTGGTGAACTTTGAGGTAGCGAAAACATCAAACCTCGATTATTTTGCCAACTATTTCCGTGAGATGTTGAATGAAGGTATCTCTCTTCCGCCGTCTCAATTTGAAGGAATGTTTTTATCAACGAAGCATACTGAAGAGGATATTGACAAAACGATAGCTGCAGCGGAAAAGGCTTTTTCAAAGTTAAAAGCATAAGTCGATTTAGGTGAAAAAGTGATGATTATATAGAAAAACCGTTTCTTAAGGTAACGACCTTATGGGGCGGTTTTTCATTTGCTCCTAGATGAAGAGTCTTAAGTGGGTCACAAGGGGGATAATCCACCATAACATGGATAATCAATATCTTAGATTTTTGTATTTCTGATATGAAGATTATTACGATTATAGAAAGTTTGTAATACAATTTAGTTTATAGGGGCATTAGAGTTGTTCGTTTAATCAAATCAAGAAAATGATGCTAGGTCAACCTTTTGTAATGAATGGATGAAATAGAGAAATGTATAAGTTAGTCATCTTTTTAATTGAGAGGAGTTCACATAATGTCAATCGGAGTATTAGCTCATCTATGCCATAAAGGAACGGTTCAAGATGTGGCCCAAAAAGTAGGTTCCTATCAATTTCAACATGTGCAATTAGCTTTATGGAAGGCTTTTAATGAATATGATTTTATGAAGCCAGGAAGATTAAGTCCGGGAATGGCGAAATATATTAAGAAAGAGTTTGAAAGGCATGGCAGTTCTATTTCGGTTTTAGGTTGCTACTTACATTTGTTTGAGAGGGATGAAAAAAAGCATCAGGTAAATAAGGAAAGATATAAAGAAATGATTCGTTATGCGAGAATTTTTGGAACTTCGATTGTCGCAACAGAAACTGGAAAAATCGATTCTGGACATTTTACGAAGGGTGATTGGGAAAAGTTAAAAGAGACGCTTCAGGAATTATTAGAAGAAGCGGAAAAGTGGGGAGTATTTATCGGGATAGAGCCAGCCCAATATCACCTTATTGATAACGCTAAAAAATTAAGAAAATTAATTGATGAAGTTCCTTCATCGCATCTAGGGGTTGTTCTCGATCCCGGCAATTTAATTACGGAAAAGAATTATAAAGAGCAAGATGCCGTTATAGAAGAGATGTTTCAATTACTAGGTGATCGCATCGTTGCTTTTCAAGCGAAAGATTGTTTTTTTGGAGAGAACGATGAGTTATCTTGGGTTCCAGTAGGACAAGGTCATTTAAATTATGAATTAATATTTGCAAGGTTGTTTCAATATAAACCACATATTGAGATTATTTTGGATTCTATTAACTCAGAGAATATACTTGAAGCTCAAAGGTTCATCAAGAACAGTTTACAAAAATAAAAGGTTTATTATTTTATATTTTCTTTCAAGTTAGAATGTTATAATAATGATATTATGCTATTATTTTGTTGGAGTTTATCACTTTACAAGCAATTTGAAAGGAGAATAGTAATGCTCTTATTTCAAAGAAAGACAATATTTGTTTCGTTTTGGATATGTTCTTTTCTTCTTTTATTACTCGTTGCTTGTAGTAAAAATGAAAACGTTGTCATCTCTGGAGGGGGTGACGGTAGCCAAATAAATGATGAAACTACATCTGGAAAATCATCTGAAGATCCTTATGAGATTTCGATCCTGTTAAACTTACATAACTTCGAAGTGCCAAATGCAAAAATAAAAAGGTTGATAGAAGGGGCCACTAATACGAAGTTAAACATTCAGTTTGTTCGTGAGACTAATTATAATGATCGTGTTCATACAGCTTTTGCAACAGGGAACTTGCCGATGGTTGTCCCAATGAGTTTTCAAATGTTTAATCAATATAAGGATGCTATTCGAGATGAACAATTTTGGGAAATTGGCCCGTATTTAGAGGAGTTTGAGAACTTAAGTAAATTAAAACCAGAAATCTTGTCTAATACAAAGGTAGATGGAAAGATTTATTCCCTCTATCAAGGTAGGCCACTATCACGGCAAGGGCTCATTTATCGTAAAGATTGGGCTCGGAATCTTGGATTATCAGCACCGGAAACCATCGAAGAATTTTTTGAATTAGCAAGAGCCTTTACCGAAGATGACCCTAATCATACTGGTGTACAAGATACAATCGGGTTAACTGAGCGGAGTGACTTAGTATTTGGCGCTTTTAAAACGATTTCTTCCTGGTTTGGTGTTCCGAATGAATTTGGAATCAAAGATGATGAAATTTTGCCTGAATTTATGTTCCCAGAATATATGGAGACGTTGGAATATATGAGAGAGCTTTATCAAAACGGCTATATGAATCAAGACTTCCCGGTCGCGAGTAAAATGGAGCAGCAGGCTTTATTAGTGAATGGAGAGGCAGGGATTTATGTAGGCTCTATGGCTGATGTCATTAACCTATATAATCAAGCGATCTTGATCAATCCTCACGCTGAGTTTGATGTTCATAGTAAGGTGAGACGAGCAGATGGTGAATTTGGAGTTTGGGCAATACCGGGATATTCGAATTTATTATTATTTCCCAAATCATCAGTGAGGACCGAAGCTGATTTGAAAAAAATTCTTTCATTCTACGATCAATTACTGACACCAGAAATAAGCAATCTATTATTGTGGGGAATAGAAGGTGAACACTATGAAGTTATTGATGGTATGGCTAATATTATAAATTCAACCTTACATGATCAAGAAGTAAGGCCATATTTAGCACTTGAAATTGGTGAGAGTGAGACACATAAAGGCTATGAACGTTATTTTAGTTATGATGTTCAAGTGAAGGCGATTGATTTGATTCAACAAAATGAAAAACATTTAATACACAATCCGACTATTTCTCTTGATTCGAATACATTTGTCATTAAGGGAAGTCAGTTAAAGCAAATGATCGAGGATGCAACAATTCAATTTATTCTTGGACAAATAGATGAGGAAGGATTCCAAAAAGCAGTGGAAAACTGGTATAAAAGTGGCGGAAATCAAATCATTGAGGAATTTACTCAATCCTATCAATGTGATTGTTAAAGAGGATGTCTCAAAAGGTCATGTAAATGCACCTTTTGAGACATCCTTTTTCTAGCGTATATAATAGTTAACCACAGCGAAACTCCGACTTTCATGAGAAGTGGATGGTGTCCTGCTCACCGTTCCCGAAAATCATGCTCCGCGTCTTTTGGGAGCGATCGCCGGAGCACCACATGGTTGAAAGAAAGCATCGAGAGCCAAATACAACGAACTAAAGAGCCCAGTATATGCACAAGTATTTTTCGGGAACGGTGAAAAGAGCTCAACACAGAGCCCTTTTCACATCGTTTATCGTTTTCCGACAGAAGACTCCTTCCTCCATCGTGAGAAGGGCAAAGCCCAACGATAGGTGGGAGATGAATGTCGGTTGGTGGTAGCCAAAACGCTCCTTTCTATGATAAAATAAGAACAAACGTTCGTTTTTTGAAGGGGGGAGAGCCGTGCTAGTCAAGAAAGCCTATAAGTTCCGTATCTATCCAAGCAAAGAACAAGAAACCCTGATTGCCAAAACCATCGGCTGTTCTCGTTTTGTATTTAATCGCTTTTTAGGGCAATGGAACGATACCTACCAAGAAACAGGCAAAGGGTTAACGTATTCTTCTTGTTCGGCTGAATTAACCCAACTAAAAAAGGAATTCGTATGGCTAAAAGAAGTGGATAGCATTGCCCTTCAATCCTCCCTGAAAAACCTTGCTGATTCTTATACTCGATTTTTCAAGAAACAAAATAAAGCACCTCGCTTCAAGTCTAAAAAGAATCAGGTACAATCCTACACGACGAAAGAAACAAACCATAACATTGCCATAGTAAACAGCAAAATTAAATTGCCGAAATTGGGTCTTGTTCGCTTGGCCAAAAGTCGTGAGGTTGAAGGGCGTATTCTGAACGCTACAGTCAGACGAAATCCAAGCGGAAAGTTCTTTGTATCCATTCTAGTCGAAACAGACGTACAGCCCTTGAAGAAAACGGATTCATCTATCGGTATAGATTTAGGCATCACGGACTTTGCGGTTCTTTCGGATGGTCGTAAGATGGACAATCATAAGTTCACAGCCAAAATGGAAAAGAAATTAAGACGTGAACAGCGAAAACTTTCAAGACGTGCTCTACATGCTAAAAACAAGGGTATCAACCTTCTTGATGCCAAAAACTATCAGAAGCAAAAGCGCAAAGTGGCTAGATTGCACGAAAGAGTCAGGAACCAACGAGACGATTTCCTTCACAAGTTAAGTACAGACATCATCAAAAACCACGATGTGATCTGTATCGAAGATTTGAACACCAAAGGAATGTTGCGTAATCATAAATTAGCCAAATCGATCTCGGATGTATCCTGGTCTGCCTTTGTATCGAAATTAGAATACAAAGCGAAATGGTACGGGAAAACCATCGTGAAAATAAGCAGGTGGTTTCCATCTAGTCAAATCTGTTCCGAATGTGGACATCAAGAGGGCAAGAAATCTCTTGAAATAAGGGATTGGACGTGTCCTATTTGCCATAAACATCATGAGCGAGATATCAATGCCAGCCAAAATATTCTAGCCGAAGGGGTAAGAACCTTCGACTTGGCTTAAACAACATACAGAACCGTAGGAATCGACGGGGATAGCTTGGTCCATAAGAGAAACCTCTGTTGGCAAAGAAATCCGCTGGCAAGTACGCTCTGTTCCCAAGAATCTCCCACTTCAAGCGTTAGCTAAGTGGCGAGTAGTTCAATCAAACTTCTTTTTTGCATGTAGTTCACGATATTTCCCTGGTGTGATTCCTTTTTTCTTTTTAAAAGAACGGATGAAGTTTTGTGAATTGTTGTAGTGAAACTTTTCAGCAATTTCTTTAATAGATAAATCCGATTCAATCAGCCATTGTTTCGCCATATTTAGACGATACATGGATAAGTATTCACTAAAAGAGATATTCGTTTCTTTGCGGAAAATACTACTTAAATAATTAGGGTTATAGTGCAAGCGTTCCGCTATAGCTTCAAGTGAAAGCTCTGTATCATACTCTTTTTGGATAATATGAATAATGTTTTCTGAGATGTTTTTATACTTTGATTGAATTCGTTCTTGAATGGATTGAATTAATGGATAAATAATATGGTCTCTAAACCAATTTGTAATTTCCTCAATCGACTTTAACTCAAAAAATTGATCAAATAATGATTTTTTATCATCAACATTTTCTAGTTCTATACCAAGTGTTTGCATTAATAAGATTAAATCATTTAATAAACGCATTAAAGAAATTTGGTATTGATTTGGGGTTAAATCTTTTGAAAAGATTGTAGCAATCAATCTTTTTAATGTTTCTTCAGCTTTGTCTTTTTCCCCCAACTTGATGAAGTCAAATAACTCATTTTTAACATTTTCAGGGAAGTATGTTTGAAAAGAGTTTCCAGCTTCAATATCTTTATAGTATAAAATTGAATTTTGACCAAATTTAAGTCGGTATTTTAAAACCTCTACCCCTTCAAGGTAAGCATCTCTCGTATAAGATAGCTTAGAATATAGGTGACTAACTCCGATGCTTACTGATAACCCTAACTCTTCCTGGACTTTTGTTTGAATACTTGTAGCTATCTCATGAATATATTCTTCAAAAGCTTCTTTTGATTCAAATGTACTTAAAAGAATCGTGACTTGTACATCTTTACGAATGATCGGGGTTAACCGTCTATGAGTCGGTACATTATCTTCTACAATGCTGTTAATTGAAAATAACAATAAGTCTTTCTGTCCATTTGTATAGCTAGTATTTTCAAGGGAGTCAATTTGTAAACTTAAAACACATAAATGATTCCAATTTTTTGTGAAATTATAAGATGAATAGATGTTTAATAGTTCTTCTTCTTTTAGTTGTCCGTCTAGTAAACGAACGCTGAATAAATGCTTTAATTGATCAACTTGTCCATGAAGCTTTGTTTCTAGCACTTTATTTTCCTCTAACATATGGTGAATCTGATCACCAATAGCTTCAAATTCATCACGGTGTTGTTTGGGGGTGGATGAATGATTCATGTTGGTCATAAGTGTTTTGTATAGCTCTTTAATGGGCTTGTACAACCTTTTTGAACCGAACCATGAAAAGATGAAACAGGCCATAATAATACTTATACAAACGAGTAGTGTAAATAATCCAATGGCGTTTGCTTCTTGTTTTAATTCTTGGTTAGAGATAATAGATAAGTAGAGCCAGCCATTATAGTCTGATCTTTTATAAGTAATCGTTGATTCCGTCATGTCTAGGCTAGTGGCGATTTGTCCTAGGCTATTTGTGTCGGTATGATCTATATTTTCAATAATCGAAACGTCCTCGAAATATTCGCCGATCAAAGAAGGATTATTATGTGCTAATATTCGGAAATTTTCATCTAAAATCATAACTTGTTCTGTTTCACCACTAGTCGTCAAAATATTAGATAGAGAACATGATGGGATACTGACAACGGCTAGACCAGTCTTTGAGCTTGAAACAAGTGGGAGTTGTTTCACTAACTGAATACTATAATCACAATGGGCTTGACTTTCCCAATGTTCAACCTCTTCATCTGGAGGATGAGCAGGGGTGTTTATTTTCTTTTCCAAGAGCCATTCTGTCCCACTGTAAGACTGGAGGTACTTAGAATAATGTTCATCGATTTCTTGCTCATCTAAGTGATTTAGTCCTTCATTATTAATTTTCCAGTTGTGATTGAAACTGAGAATCAGAATGTCTTCAATTCCTGTATCAAAGGATTGTAAATAATTTAATTCATGTTTTAGCTGTCGATATCTTTGAAATTGCACAGCTCCCATTGGTTGCTGTAAAGTATCTGTTAAGAAAGAAGAATTAACAAAATAAGTTAAAGAATGATCAATCGTATTTAATACTTGCTCAACGTTTATATTTCTTTGGTGGATATTTTGTTTTTGTTCTTCTGAAGCTTTCGCCAGCATCGAATCTGAGACTTTTATATAAGAAAATGTCCCGACGAAAGCAACTGGGAACGTACTGACAATTAATATAAAGGCTAACAGTTTAAAGTAGAATTTTGTTTTTCTCTTTTTCATTCAACCCCCCCTAATCAGAGATAAAGCGTTTTCAATTGATTCTGTCCTGATTATACCTCTTTTTAAGCTTCAATTTAAGGAATATTTTTGAGAAGGATGATTAGTTAGGGAAAAAGAGAATAATCATTATCTTATATAGCGTTCATTAGATAAGTTTGTAGCGATTTATGTTCTCATTCTTATAAACTGTCAAGAAGATTATAGTCGTTTTAAGGAGAAAGATGTATATTTAAAAGCAAGCCATTCAATCGTTAATAGGTTAATAGATTACACTCTATTGTATGTGTAAAAAGGGGAGGAAGCCATTGTTTGAAAAAGTAAACACAGCATTAGAGAATTACTTTCCTTTTATTACGCCTTTATTTGTATTAGGTGGAATGACGATATTTTCCTTTCTCCATTCGTATGCTTTTTTAGTTCCATGGATTTTTGCTTGTATTACTTTTTCGAGCAGCCTTGGACTTAAGGTAAAGGAGATTGGACATGCCATTAAAAATCCTTTGCCTATTTTTATTTGTTTAATGATCTTACAAGTGATTATGCCTCTGATAGCTTTTGGGGTAGGACATCTTTTTTTTGCTGATGACATTTATATCGTGACCGGACTCGTTTTAGCCTTTATCATCCCTACAGGAATTGTGAGCTTAATGTGGGTGTCTATTTATAAAGGGAGCAGTTCAACGACTTTGACGATTATTTTAGCAAATACGATGCTTGCCCCTTTTCTTGTCCCTCTTTCTTTACAACTACTAATAGGAACCGAGGTGTCATTGCCTATTTGGGGAGTAATGAAAGGGCTTATATGGATGGTCGTCATTCCTTCCATTATAGGATTAGCCAGCACACATTTTTTCACGAAGTCTTCGGGGGAAATCAAAAAAACATTAGCTCCTTTTGCTAAGGCTGGTTTGCTCTTAGTGATTGCCATTAATTGTTCGGTCGCAGCCCCTTTTCTAAAGGACACAAATGTTTCATTGCTCAAATTATTCGTTACCCTCTTGTTATTAACGGTTGTTGGTTATGTGTTAGGATTTACGGCAGCAAAATTATTTAAGTGGGACCATTCAATTGGAATAAGTTTAACTTATAGTAGTGGACTAAGGAATAACGGAGTAGGTTCAGCCTTAGCGGTTACTTATTTTCCGCCGCAAGTGAGTATTCCAATCATCGTGGTTATTTTGTTTCAGCAGGTGCTTGCTGCTGCGATTGGGAAAATCATCGTCAAATCAAAAGATCGTGAGGAAAAACTAAAAAAGATAGCCGGCTTATAAATAGGAATGAGGAAGGTGGATTGTAAATGGAGGCAAATGGTGTATATGGCGTCTTTTATCGGGCTTTTGAATGGATTGCTAAGTTAGCGATCGTCAATATATTATGGGTTGGGTTTGTTTTACTCGGAGGGATTATTTTGGGCGTATTCCCAGCAACCGTCGCGATGTTTACATTAGCACGAAAATGGATTAATGGGGAGCAGGAATTACAGATTTCAAAAGAATTTTGGCAAACATACAAGAGGGAGTTTGTGAAATCAAATGGACTCGGTTTCATTTTAACGAGTTTAGCTGTGATTTTATTCATTGATTTGTATTTCTTTTATCATTTAGAAAGCGGAATGTCACAAATTTTCTTCTACCTTTTTGTTGTGATTGCTTTTAATTATTTGGTTATGACTCTTTATATTTTTCAAGTGTATGTTCACTATGATTTGAAGCTCTTTCAAAATATAAAGTATGCGTTTATCCTTGGAATGTCTAATCCTTTTCATACCTTTTCGATGATTCTTTGTTTGATTTTATGTTATATCGCTCTTGAGGTCGCACCAGCTTCTTTATTATTCTTTAGTGCTGCCCCATTAAGTATGATGTTTATGATTATTGCACACCGAATTTTTAATAAGATAGAAGAAGTAGAGCGTCGAAATAAACTGGCTGGCTAATGGAAAGAGAAACCAGCCAGTTTTTATGCTGGATTTAAGAGGAAATTATCGATTTAGGTGTTTAATTTTTCGAATAATTCGAATAATCATCAGCTTATGTCTGTATTCAATTTATTAGATTCTATCTCTTTTTATTAAAAATTGATACCGCTTACATGAATCTGCACTAAGGATTATAGACGTAATTTTGTTTTGTACGTTACGGTTTATTTATCAATGAATTAGGACGTTTGGGTTGATGTAACGACTATCCGTTTAGGTCAAATGTTTCTAATTCAATTTAAAGTGAGGTGAGTAGTGAAAAAGAGTTTGAACGTAGGCTGAACATTTTGAGGGAAAAAAATAATGGAGGAAAAAGTAAATGAAAAAAGGAAAACGTTGGTTGTCAATTTGGATGATTGTTGTTCTAATATTTTCTAATTTTAATTTCACAATGGTTGCTTCAGCCGCCGAGCCTCAAGATGAAATGATACAAATTAATAGTGACTGGAATGGTAGTGTCATGGGCGATACGGGCACAAATGATTTAAATGTCGAGAATTTTTCGATTATGGAACATGAAACAGGTGATGTGACGTTACGCGCTTCCAATGACCGTGGCAAAATCTCTGCGGCGACAGAAGGGTTCGTTTATTATTTTAAAGAAATAGAGCCTGATGTTAACTTTGAGTTCAAGGCAACCGCTCATGTAGAATCATGGACAGCCAATAATCAAGTTTCTTTTGGTTTAATGTTAAGAAGTAATGTCTTACATAATGAGAGACTAGCTTCTTTTACCGGAAATTACTTGGCTCTTGGTGCCTTGGACCAAGAGATGAAAGCCTATTATAAGAATGGCTTTAAAGAAGGAAATGAGCCTGGTGTACAGACGAAGGATGGTTATGAATTTACTTCAGCACGTCAGCCACAAGTCAATGAAACATATGACCTAACGATTAGAAAAGTAGGTAATGTCTATACTCTTTCGGTCGGGAATGATACACAAATCATCGAATATGATGAGGAGTTGAATTATCTTGGGTTATACGTCGCTAGAAATGCAACGGTTACTTTTAGTAACGTAGAGCTCTCGATTCAACCGACAATTGGAACAGGTGATTGGGAATTTGAAAAATTTGGTTCTAATACAAGTGAGGAAAGAAATCCTGAACCCACTTTTCATGAAAGTGGCTCGGTCACTTTATTTGCAGCAGGTGGAAAGGTGGCAAGCAATGATGAAGGTGTCTCTTATTTGTATAAACAATTGCCAGCAGATTCAAATTTTGAAATAACAACTAAGGCAACTGTAAACAGCTTTAATACAGATAGTAGCATTTCGACACCTAATCAAAAATCGTTCGGAGTCATGATCCGCGACCAGTTTGAAGTAGGTTCGGCAACGCAAAGTTCGAATTATGTCGCCGTCGGAGCTCTTGATACAAATGAGATGAAAGGATTTTATAAACATAGTGTAACGGGAACAGCACCGAGTACGGGGACACAAATCAAGCTGGCGCCTTTTGATGTTCGTGTGCCTTCAGCTGGTGAGGTTTATGACTTGAGTATTCGCAAATCAGGTAACGTTTATGTTGTTACGACTAATGGACAAAGGGACGTGTTTGTTCAAGAAGAATTATTTAGTGAAACGCTCTTTGCCGGATTATACGTCGCAAGGGATGCAGAAGTGACCTTCAGTCATTTTGAAATCAAAACCGATGCACGAATACCAACACAGTTAAATGCGAATGCATCGTCAATGAAAACCGATTATTTAATTGGTGAAAACTTAGACCTAAACGGGTTAGTCGTGACGACCACTTGGAGCGATTCAAATGGGGCTGAACGCACAGAAACGCTTTCCCAAAATGAATATATTGTAACAGGATTTGATAGTAGCAATGCAGGTCCAAATACGGTAACGATTCATTTTAATGGTTTGGAAACGACGATTGATTTGACGATTGCTTCCTTATCTGTTGAAGAGCTAGAGATTCTTTATTATCCAGCGAAAACGACTTATTATTTAGGAGATCAATTTGATGCAAGTGGTTTTACAGTACAAGCCCATTATAATACAGGGCTAAAAGAGGAGCTTACTCCGGATGACTACACTTTTTCGATTCCTGAAGCGACTATAGTCGATGATATTTTTGTTTTTGAACATGCTGGAATGATTGAAGTAGAAGTCATTTCAACGGAAACACCAGAAAAATCAGTTAGTTTCAATGTTGAAGTGAAGGATACAAAATTACAAGCATTAGAGATTGAAAGTTTACCAGAGAAAACGGTCTATTTTATTGGGGATGAATTAGATTTAAGTGGATTGGTCGTCTATGCAAAATATGATGACGGTTCTAGTGTTCGACTCTTAAGAGATGAATTTACTGTTTCAGCATTAGATACATCGGCACCTAGTGAGCAAGAATTAACGATTTCTCACAAAGATGTGGAAGTGACGTTTAGTGTGACAGTGAAGGAAAGAGAGTTAGCTAAAATCGAAGTGACCAATTATCCGAAAACCACTTATTCTATTGGTGAAAGCTTTGAACGAGCAGGATTAGAGGTATCTAAAGTCTATGACAATTTCGACCAAGAGATTTTAGCTGAAGATTTATATGAACTTGATTTGTCAATGTTTGATAATTCTGAGCCTGGAACTTATTCAATTAATATCAAGCCGTACGACACAAGTATGCCTTCTACAACATTAAAAGTGACGATTAGAGAGGTAGTTGAATATGATTGGGAGTTTATTAGATTTGGGCAATCCATCGGGACGAACCGAAATATTTGGGAAGTGTTACAAGATGGAAAGCTTGAAGAACAAGTAATCAAGCTTGAAGCTTCGACAGGTCAAAATGCGGGAAAAATTACTGGGGATCATGACGGGATTACGTATTATTACACCGTGATTGATGCAAACGAAGATAACTTTGAATTGTCAGCCGATATAAAGGTCATTCACTATGCGAAAACCCCTCATGATGGACAAGAGTCGTTTGGTATCATGGCCAGAGATGCGATCGGTCAACCAGATGATTCGGCTGTATTTTCTTCCAACATAGCCGCTGTTGGTGGTTTTGCTGGTCGAACGATTTGGCCAAATGGAACTCAATTATTTGCAAGAACAGGTGTCATTGCCCCTGATGGTGAAGGCAGTGAAGACATTCAGAGGGTGATGTTAAAAGAGGAACGCCCTTCATTGGAAAATACGTATCCAGAACAAGACTATCGTTTAACATTAGCGAAAACGAATAGTGGTTTTGTCGGAAAATTAAACAATGCGTATGAAGAGATTATTTTTGAACCTGAAATTTTGAATGTTCAAGATGAGAAAATTTATGTTGGGTTTTATACAGCACGTGAAGCAACGATTGAAGTTTATAATATTGATTTTTCAGTCACCGCCGCGGCTACAGATGCACCAAAAGTAGAACCTCCTTTGGAGCCAATAAAACCAGCGATCGAGGTACTATCATTAAATAAAACACCATTGATCGATTATGATTTAAAAGTAAGGTCGAATGTGGATGGTATTTTAAATGTTAGGCAAGGGGGAAGTGGAGATTCTAAACAAATTTCAGTACAAGCAGGACAGGTAATCGATCTTCCTACGATATTAAATGAGAAGAGTGATACGACGTTTAGCATCACTTTAATCCCAGATGATAGACAATATTTAACGTCGTATAATCCAGTTATTCAGAATTTCACAGTCGTTCATAATACGTTTGCAGAAGGTGAGCCTATTTATGTTTCACCAGAAGGGAATCGTCAAGGGGATGGTACAAGAAGTCATCCACTAGACATTGATACGGCGATTGACTTTGTTCAACCTGGACAATCGATCATCGTTCTAGATGGGCATTATGTTCGCCAATCAGCCCTCCATATTAAACGATACAATGACGGTACGGCTGAAGAAATGAAATATTTAGTGGCGGATGAAGGGGCAAGACCTGTGTTTGATTTTGACCGCACTTCAGATGGGATGCTTCATGAAGGGAATTACTGGCATGTATCGGGGCTTGATTTCACTAACTCGGCTGGTAATACAAAAGGGTACCATCTTGCTGGTAGTGACAATGTCATTGAGTATAGTCGCTTTTATAATAATGGTGATTCAGGCTTCCAAATGAGCCGAATTGATTATTCACTCACTGAAATGCATGAATGGCCTTCGAATAACTTGATTCAATATAGTATTGCTTTTGATAATATGGATCCTGCTCAAAATAATGCCGATGGTTTTGCAATTAAGTTGACGGTCGGTGAAGGGAATATATTACGAGGTTTAGTAGCCCATAACAATGTCGATGATGGGTATGATTTATATACAAAAGTTGGCTCTGGTCCAATAGGTGTCGTATTAATTGAAGATAGCATTGCCTTCAACAATGGGATTTTGACGAATGGAACGGGTGGAGGCGGTGATAAAAACGGCTTTAAATTAGGAGGAGAGGGTGTTCATGTTCCTCATATTTTACGAAATAGTCTTGCCTTTAATAATGGGAAATACGGCATAACGAGTAATAGTAATCCAGGTTTAATTATTGAAGATTCCATCGTATATAACAATCAGGAAGGTAATTTACACATTTCCACTTACGATCATATTACACCTGATTTTACGATAGATGGAATCGTATCTTATCAAAGTGAGCGGACTGGTTCTGCGTATCGGGATCGATATCCAGCGGAACAAACAGGTGAAAATAATTTCTATTTCGATGGAACGAAATCAACCAATTCAAGTTCGCAAACGTTAACGGATGACCAGTTTATCATTTCAGAGCCAGCCTTGCCATTAAACCCTTATGATTTACCATCAATCGTCAATCAAAAAGATGATAACGGAAATATCGTCTGGGGAGATTTCTTTAAATATCTTCTTTCTAATGAAGGTTCAGAGAATCCTGATTTAGTATGGGAGGCTATTACGTTCGGTCAGTCGACTGATTTAAACTTTAATTCAAATGTGCTACCTGAAAAAGTAGGAACAAACTATGCAGAACCAGCTGTTCCAGGAACGATTGAAGAGTCTATCATATTAGAAAGCCGTGGTGGTAAAATTGCTGCTGGTCACGACGGACTAACTTTTTTCTATACGACTTTAGATCCGGACGCCCATAATTTTGTCCTAGAAGCGGATATTTATGTCGAACAGTTTGGACCTGAGACGGATGCTGGTCCAAGCACGCAAGATAGTGCGGGAATTATGGTGAGGGATGTGAATGGTGGAGCACGCCAAGATCCGATGTTACTTGGTTTTGAAGAGGTACCAGCGGCCTCGAACATATTCGGAGTTGGTGCTGTCCGAGTAAATGGCTCGAATAAAGAGCAAGTACGAGTTGCTCCAATTAGTCGAACAGGAGTTTTAAATCCTTGGGGTAATTTCGGTTCAACGTTCTCAATGTCACCATTTAGTACAAATAATAATCACAACGCGAATTTAAACACACCGATCCGAATGAAGCTTGAAAGAACCGATACTTCTTTTATTCTTTCAACGACCTATACAACTCATACAGGTGAGGTGGTCAGCTTTGAAGAAGAGGTAGAAGGGGCGGATCTCGTTCAAGTTATTGATTCAAATCAGATGAACGTAGGTTTTTATGCGGCTAGAAATGCAAAAATTCGTGTAGAAAATGCAAATATTACTTTAAGTGAAGCAAATACGGTTCAGTCGCCAGTCGTGGAGGAGCCTTTAGCTAATGCAGCGATGAATATCGTCTCAGCCCCACAATCGGGAGCGACTGATTATGATTTAAAGATTCTAGCTAATTACAAGGGCACGATTTCGATTACAAAAGATGAGCAGGAAGTGATTAGTCAGGCAGAGATTAAAGCGAATGATGTTTTTGAATATAAAGCCGAGCTAGAAAATGAAATAACGAATTTTAAAGTGACTTATATTCCGGAGGGTGCTCCAACGGATCAGCCGATCACGAGAGAAATTGCTGTTACAAAGCAACTATTTACTAGTGGAGAAGGGCTATTTGTCTCACCTGAAGGAACGAGCTCAGGAACAGGTTCGATTGAGGAGCCATTAGATTTAATAACAGCGATTCAATATGTACTTCCTGGTGAAACGATATTTATGCGTGGAGGCACATACACCCCTTCTTCCATAATTAGAATTAGTGAAGAGTATAGCGGTGAAGAAGGAAAAAGAAAACAGATCGTTCCTTATAATGGAGAGAAAGTTGTAATCGATGGTCAAGGAAGTTTGAATGAAATTCTTCGCCTCGAAGCGAATTATTGGCATCTTTATGGGATTGAACTAACAAGAGCAGCAGCAACGAGTATGAGGCTAAAAGGGGATCATAATATAATTGAAATGATGACCTTTAGTTATAATGGCAATACGGGCCTTCATATTACAGGAGATGGATCCGATCCAAATGATTGGCCAAAGCATAACCTCGTGTTAAACAGTACTTCCCATCATAATGAAGATGTATCTCAAATTGATGCAGATGGGTTTGCGGCAAAATTAGGTGTTGGTGAAGGGAATGTGTTTAGAGGGAATATTGCTCATGATAACGTTGATGATGGTTGGGATTTATATAACCGAATTAATGAAGGGCCGAATATGCCAGTCCTCCTTGATGGCAATATTGCTTATGGGAATCGGAATGGCTTTAAAGTCGGTGGGGAAGGGTTACTAGTCGCCCATATTGTGAAAAATAATCTTGCTTTTCATAATAGCATGGACGGATTTACAGATAACTTTAACCCAGGTGCCTTAGTCATCGAAAATAATACCTCGTTTGATAATGAGCGATTTAATTTCATCTTTAGGTTAAATCCATATTTTTCACCTGAGGAGCAAGGGACATTTAAGAACAATTTATCCTTTAGAACAAATACGGCAGAGGCCGTCCCTGATTTTATTTCAGGTAATGTCGATGAAACCAACTTCTTCTTTGATGGCACTCAATCAGTGAATAGTAAAGGTGAAGTGGTAAAAGAAGCGGATTTTGCTAGTCTTGTTGAACCAGAATTTTATAGTCGAAATGAGGATGGTTCCATCGACTGGGGAGACTTCCTACGCTTAACAGTAGATAGCTTTTTAAATACAGCAGGGAAAGACCCAGCCCATGTTGGAGCACTTCCAGCAATAGGAGAAGAGGAAAAGAAAGAAGAAGACGAGAAAGAGGAAGAAAAACCAGGGGATGAGAAAGAAGAAGACGAGAAAGAGGAAGAAAAACCAGGGGATGAGAAAAAAGAAGATGAGCTAGAGGAAGAGAAAAAAGAGGATGAGAAAAAAGAAGATAAAAAGGGAGAGGATAAAAAGCCAGTAGACAAATTACCTGGAAAGGGACAAGATGAACAGTCTGATGATGATGTCAATGCTGGTGGAAAAAATGAAGGTGGCTCAAAAGAGAATAACGACGATAAAAAAGGTGGAACAGGAAAGAAGGTAGAAGAGGAGCAAGGCTTACCAAACACAGCTACTCAACATTATCAATTTCTTCTATATGGTTTCCTCTTAATGAGTATGGGGATACTGATTCATTTATTTATGAAAAGAAAAAAGAATGGCCGTCTAGACATTTAGTCAATCATAAATAAAAGATTAGGCCATTTCTAAAAGAGCAAAAGGTTTAAATTCTTAGTCGCTTAGCTTGTCGATGAAGTCTCGTTTCCGGGGACTGTCGACAAGCTTTTTTATATGGAAGAGAGAAGTCGCAATAGTTCAGTAGCTTCTTATAGCCGGAAAGAAACAATCATTACCTTATATATGTATTCATTTTATTAGTTTTTACTGAATGTAGCGATATTTTTGGTAGCGTTTACACTCATCTGTTATAAGGATTGTAGACGTTATCTTCATCGATCGTATAAATTAGGTTTAACCTTTACGGAATAGGATGTCACTGCAAACAGATTTCCAATAAGGTGAAAAAAATATTTTAGATAAATAGGGGGTAGGTATCAAAGAAAATCGAGAAACAAGTTTGTATAACAAAATGAAGGCGTTTTCTTTTATTTATTAAATAAGGGGGAGAAAAATGTCAAAGTCAATTAAAACGGTATTATTGTTGGTTATGTTGTTATTTGTCTCTATATTAGTAGCTTGTTCGAATGGATCGGATGACGTCAGCGGTACAAATGATAGTAGTGATTCAGACTCATCAGGTGAGTCTGAAAATCAGCCTGCTGGTGATGATGAGGGTGATGTAGAACTCCGTTTTTTATGGTGGGGGAATCAAGATAGACATGATCGTACATTAGAGCTTATTGAAGTATATGAAGACTTAAATCCACACGTCTCGATTGCACCAGAGTTTTTAGGGTTTGACGATTACGCTGATCGTTTAGCTACTCAAGTGGCGGGGGGAAATGCACCAGATATTTTCCAAATGGTTGACCGTTGGTTGCCGATGTATGGAAGCCGAGATCAATTAGCTGATTTGCAGCCATATGTTGACTCTGGAGAAATTAATGTAGACCATATTGACCAAAGTAATTTAGATCCTGGTTATTTTCAAGGGGAGTTAGTTGGGTTAAGTACTGGTAGTAATGCGTTCGCGTTAGTTTATGATCCGGTTATGTTTGAGGAAGCTGGTGTCCCAATATTGGAGCCTGGATATACGTGGGACGATTTTGCCAATACGGCCCGTGAATTATCAGAAGCATTAGATATATATGGGACTTATATTGATGTTAACCACTCTCGGGCATTAGGTACTTGGTTATTACAGCAAGGTGAATGGTTGTATAACGAAGAAGGAACGGATTTAGGTTGGGAAGATGATCAATTATTCATTGACTTTATGAATTTCTGGATTGAGTTACAAGATGATGGTGTCGTTCCTCCTGCAGATGTGAATGAAGCTTCAGATACGATTGAGAATTATTTAATTGTAAATAAACAAGCACCGATGCAAATTATTCATAGTAACCAAATCGTTGCGGTTGTAGAAGCAGCGAACCGTGATTTAGAAATGACGATTCTGCCTTCAGGACCGACGGGAGAAACAGGAGCTTATATCCGAGCTTCCTTATTATATTCGATGAGTCCAAATACGGATCACCCTGAAGAAGTCGTTAAGTTTATGGATTGGATGACAAATAGTACAGAGGCAAACGATATTTTGCAAGGGGATAGAGGTGTACCGATTTCCTCTGAAATTCGTGAACATATGTTCAGCAGTGTCGAGAAAACCGTCCAGCAACAATTTGACTATATTGATTTAATTGGTGAATACGCTGGAGATGCACCGCCACCACCGCCACCATCTGGAAGTGAATTAGATGATGCCTTCAATCGAATCTTTATGGAATTACTCTATAGAGTGATTACACCAGAAGATGCGGTGAGTCGTTACAAAGCAGAGATGCTTGATATTATTAGTCGACAATAGAACAAAACAATAATAAGTAGAAGTCATTTAGATGATGAGTTATTTAGGTGGCTTCTACTTCTAATCTAGCTGCGCCTGTTAGAAGCTCGAGAAAAATCGGTCGTCCTATAAAGTCAAAAAGCGACTTTTTAGTCCGCCCTGTGCCCACTGGACGTGGGTACAAGGCGTTGCGGCAGGATGGCGCGAACTTAGCGTTGATCCTTATCACTCTGAGCGAACAGGCTCCGCTTTATATTTAAGGAGGTTTGGTTATGAGTAGTCTTCCTAATCTGGAGCAAAAGGAAAAAGCTATTAAGACGATGACAAAAGAAAAAAGAAACCTTAGGCAAAATCTTGTCGCCTATGCTTTTATTTCACCTTGGCTTTTTGGATTTATCGCAATCATCGTAGGTCCCATGATTTATTCCCTTTATTTATCCTTTACGAGCTATGATTTATTGAGTGCTCCTAGATGGATAGGTTTTGACAATTACATACGGATGTTTACGAATGATCCAAGGTTTTGGACGACTTTAAAAGTGACTCTTATCTTCGTGGCTGTTGCTGTGCCACTTCGGTTAATTTTTGCCTTAGCTGTTGCCATGTTAATGAACACGGGCCATCGAGGCTCAGGGTTTTATAGTTTAATTTATTATGTTCCATCGATTATCGGTGGTAGTGTTGCAGTAGCTGTCATTTGGAGGCAAATTTTTGGCCGTGAAGGGGCGTTAAATCATGTTCTTTCGTGGTTTGGAGTGGAAGGGTATAACTGGTTTGCTCATCCTGATTATGCGTTATCGGTTTTAATATTGTTAATTGTTTGGCAGTTTGGTTCACCGATGGTTATTTTTTTAGCTGGATTAAAACAAATCCCACAAGAGTTATATGAAGCAGCAGCGGTTGATGGTTCTAATAAAATTCAATCCTTTTTCAACATTACGTTGCCGATGTTGACACCGGTTATTTTCTTTAACCTCATTTTTGCGATTATTAATGGGTTTTTAACTTTTACACAGGCTTTCTTAATAACTGCAGGAGGCCCGATTGATAGAACATTACTTTACGCCCTATATCTTTATCAAAATGCGTTTGAATACTTCCGTATGGGTTATGCTTCAGCATTAGCTTGGGTTCTCTTATTAATTATAGGAGCATTTACTGCGATTATTTTCCTTACGAGTAAGAAATGGGTTTATTATGAGTCAGAAGGAGGCAAATCATAATGCTAGATAAAAAATCAAGATTATCATCCGTTCTTTATCATACATTCATGATTGGTCTTGGGTTTTTGATGATTTACCCTATTTTATGGATGTTTGCTAGCTCTGTAAAACCAGAAGCGGAAATCTTTCATAATGCAGCTTCCCTAATACCTTCTGTGTTTCAATGGGAAAATTACTCAATTGGTTGGGAAGGTTACGGTAACTTTGGTTTTGATTTATTTTTTAAAAATTCGATGATTGTCACTTCCTTTGTCGTTATCGGAACTTTAATTTCTTCGAGTTTAGTTGCTTATGGGTTTGCTCGTTTAAAGTTTAAGTTTCAAAAAGTGTGGTTTGCTTGCCTGTTAGGTACGGTCATGTTGCCTGTTCAAGTCGTCATTATTCCACAATATATTCTTTTTCATAATATTGGCTGGGTGAATACGTTCTTACCATTAATTGTCCCGGCTTTTTTAGGGGGATCCGCTTTCTTTATCTTTTTGATGGTTCAATTTATTCGTGGTATCCCACGAGAACTAGATGAAGCAGCAACGATTGATGGTTGTAGTCATTTTGGGATCTTTTGGCGTATCATTTTACCTTTATGTAAACCAGCCCTCATAACGGTAACGATTTTTGCTTTTATGTGGACATGGGATGATTTCTTTTCTCCGTTAATTTTCCTACAAGATACCAGGTTGTATACGGTCGCTTTAGGGTTAAGAGGTTTTATGGATCCTGATGCGATGACAGCTTGGGGACCATTAATTGCGATGTCATCACTTTCGTTATTACCACAGTTTATTTTATTCATCTTCTGTCAAAAGTACATCGTGAAAGGGATTGCGACAACGGGATTGAAATAGTCATGAGATAAATGATGGAAACATAAGGATTAATGAGTTGAAAGCCTTCCTATTTGGGGGCTTTTTTGAGTTAGCATTTAGACTGTTTGGATAACGAATGGTATTAAGAGGGCAATTAATTACCCTTTATAAAGAAGAAATGTTTCGCTTAGCAATCATAATCTCTGAATACTTGTCATAGAGTGTTATTGTGAACTTATCATGTTTCGAACCTATTTATTTGTACGATGAATTAAGGGAGGTTATGTACGATGACACAGGAACATCCATCTAAATTGTCTTTTTCAATTGAAGAATCTGTTTGGTTGAATAAAGGTCAAGAAGTGAAGGAAGTATTGTCGATGTCTTTAGAACCGGAGATTACGATTGAAGAGCACAATCAGCATGTTTATATTAAAGGTGGTTTAAGGTTAGTAGGGGAATATGTAGCGGTTAGTCGAGCGGATTCTGAGTTAGATCCGGAACAGCCACTAGAGGAGCAAATTTCATATCGGTCCGTTGAAGAGTTTCAATTAACGGAGGAAGGTCAAGGAGAAATTAAGCACTTTTTTCCGATTGATGTGACGATTCCAATAAGCCGTATTCAAAATCTTGATGATGTCTTTGTTGAGGTCGAGTCGTTTGATTATGACTTGCCTGAGAAAAGTTGTATTCAATTGACCGCCGATGTTGGCATTAGTGGTATGGCAACGCATCAAGAAGAAGAGGTGCGTGAGGAAGATGAGGAGCTAGAAATAGAGCCAGAAGCCATTTCAGAGAATTCTTTAGAAGATACAAGCTTTAGTTTTGAAGCGAGAAAAGTAGAGGAAAAAGAAATGCCAGATCCAATTAGTCCACCTGTTTTTGAAAAAGAAGAAGCACAAGTAGAAGAGGAAGAGGAAGAGGAAGAGGAAGCGCCAGTTGCAAAGAAAATAGAGCCGGAGTTAAAGCCCGTTGAAGAAAGAAAACCATTGGAATATTTATATAAAGAGAAAAACACACCTGTAGCTAACAAGGAAGAGCAACCTGTGCAAGAGGTGAGTCAGGAACCAGATGCACAAAACAATCCATCGTTTCAAAAGGAACAATCAACGCCGGAAGAGCCTGTTGTGCAAATAAAGCCAATAGAAGAGGAAGCACTAGTTGTCGAGGTCGAGCCTGAACTTGAGTATGCACGTTCGAGCCCAGCGGCGATCATAGAGGAAGAAGAGCTAGTGGAAGACGTGCATGTTGAGGAAGAATGTGAAGTGGAAGTGGAAGAAAAAACTCGTAAAGAAGAAAATGCTCTTTATTTAACGAAAATGCTCACAAAAGGGGAAGAGAGATTTTCGAAATGGAAAATGTGCATTATCCAAGAAAATGAGTCACTTGATTCAATTGCCGAGCGCTATGATATACCAACAAGTACTTTAATTCGTTTCAACCGCTTAAAGGAAGAACAAGTAGAAGAAGGACAAATTTTGTACATTCCAGTTTCGAACCAACCCTAATTAACCTAGCTACGTCCGTTAGAAGCTCGAGAAAAATCGGTCGTCTTTATGAAGACAAAGAACGTCTTCAAAAGCCGCCCTGCCCACAGGACGTGGGTACAAGGCGTTGCGTCAGGATGGCACGAACTTAGCGTTGATCCTTGATTTTCTCGCTTCTGGGCAAACGGACTCCGCTTTTTATAAAAGGAGTAAACGGATGGAATTATTGGATGGGCTTAAAGAAAACTATCAATGGAAGGAAGCTCAATTTATTAATCAAGCCATTCTTGAAACGGATCAAGGTCGAAAAAAAATTCAATACTGGCTTAATAAAGAAATCTTAGATTGGCATATCGAATGGCGTGACTGTTGTAGTGTCACGCCTCGTGTGTTAGTGGATAGAATGATTCGTACCAAAGCGGAAGAACCGTATGTTGAGTGGAAAGATGGCTGGGTTACTGTTCATGATGAAATTGAGGATTATTTTTTGGAAAAAGGAAAGGAGGTAGAATGGGGAACGCTTTTCGGAGCGATGATTCGTTTTGGACAATCAACCAAAACTGAAGTCAAGGTACAAAAACGTTTCTCACGTAAGTACGAAGAGATTTCTAACTTGTTACCCGTTATCAAAAGTGAACAGAGAGCCATTTTATCAGATTGTTTAAAAGAAGTGCATTTTCGGGTTAAAAAGGCCGAGCAATTAGTCAAGTTAGCTGGTGGTGAGCAAGTACCGTTAATGGACAGCATTTATTCGGTTAGGCAAGCGAAAAAAGTGTATGAAGTTCTTTTTTGGAATGGAACCGTTGAAGCTCCAGTCCGCTCTTATCAAGGGTTACGCCAGCTTTTTCTTTATTGGATCCAAGAGCATGGAGAGGAATCGTTAGAAAAAGTAGTAGAAACGATGCGAACGGTTGAAGGTTTTCCTGATGAGCAAGTGATGTTATTTATCGCTGAATGCCTGATTCCTTATGAATTAAATCGAGTCGCGGAAGAAATTCAAAGGACCGATGTGACGGATCATGAGATTGAACAAGCTATCCGCTTTTCACTCGTTGAATGGGAGCGCTCAAAAAAGCTCGTTACATTTATGAGTCGATGGTTAGATCAGAAAAAGAAGGTGAGTTCAAGATGAGGCAAGAACAAGAGAATCCGTATTCATCGATTTTATTTTATTACGATGTTTACCCTCAGGCGATTGAAGATCATGGAAAAATCAAAAGAATTTCCACTCCTCGTGGAGATTTTGCCCTAAAGGAAACAACGATGACACCGCTTCAAGCGGATGAGTTTGTGCAAGCGATGAGGATGCTTTCCAAACATAATTATCATCAAGTGATTCCCATTATTCCAACAAAATACGGGGAGTATACGATTTCGACTGATTCCCATACGTATTATTTGATGCCTTGGGTCGAGCCTGTTGAATATTTAGGAAGAGAATCGCAGGAAGAAAAGCTGATTGCTCAAATGGCGATTGTGCATCGTGTCACCGTACAAACACAGAAATTTTCAAAGGAGACAATCGAAAAGTCGTATAATCGCTTATTATCTCATTGGGAATTGAGGCGACTCGAACTTTCTCGTTTTGCTGACCTAGCCGAGGCTAAGACGTATATGTCTCCTTTTGAGCTTTCTTTTATTACCCATTCTTATATGCTCGATCAGATGGCGGAGCGTGCGGAGTATCATTTAGAGAAATGGTATGAGATTTGTTTAGAGAAAGAAAAGTATCGAACCGTTTTATGCCATGGACGTCTGTCGCGCTCCCATTCGATTATTAACATGGAAAATGAACCTCTACTTATCAATTTTGAACGAGCGAGCCTTGATACACCAGCTCGAGACATTGCAGGCTTTTGCCGCTATAGTTTTCCGAAGGCGATGTGGTCTGAAGAGGAAGTGTTAAAATGGTTTTTTCGTTATGAAAAACATTTACCATTACTTGATGAAGAAAAACATCTTCTTTGTGCTTATTTGAACTTTCCTGAACCAATTGTGTTTGCGGTGGAAGCATATGTTCAAAAAAAACGGGCTAAAAGTGAAATTGAGCATGTCCAACGTTTAGAAAAAAGGCTCCTTTCAATGAGAAAGGTGCAAAGGCTGACGCAAAAGCTCATTGTTGAACAAGAACAGGAACAACAATAAGAACGTTCTCTTTCAAGTGAAGGGAACGTTTTTTTCTATGATAAATTTTTACCACAATTTAAACCAAATCGAACAATATAACACAACCATAATCGTTAGTAAAAAAAGATCGAAGGCTGTCGGGAGTAAAATGGTTCGAATAAATTGAAAGCAAATGAGTGGAACAAGAATTTGAGCACAGATCGTCCGTATTTTTAACCACCAAGGGGGGCGACATGGTTTCTGATAATAACGCATTCGTTTTCGCATGACGGCTAACTCCTTTTGTACAGTTTGGATATTATAGCCTATGCGACAAAGTGGAAATGGGGACTAACTGGAACATTTTCAGAAGTGAAGTTGTATAAAAAGCGAAAAATGGGCGATGCTTATATTGACAATTAACATTCAGGTTGAGTAAAATAACGTATACATATTCTTTTATAATGGCAAAAAGCTTTGATTAGGAAGAGTACATTCAGAACCTTTTAGAGAGAAGAATCCTTGGCTGTAAGATTCTTTAAGATGTATGAATGGAAGGTCGCCTATGAGCAACTTAACTGAAAGTCAGTAGGTTAAGTCGGGAAAACCCGTTAACATGTTGAGTGTACACGAATGTTTTTTATTCGTGTAAACAAAGGTGGTACCGCGAATCAACTCTCTTCGTCCTTTGGATGAAGGGAGTTTTTGTATGTTCTAAAAGGAATAAAATGTAAAGTTTAGGTTCGTATTTTTAAATGATGAAGGTACTGAAATAGTGAGATTCATTTGACTAAAAGAGAAAAACTTCATCTAAAAGTATTCCTTCATAGTGGATTCACCCGCGGAACGCGTAGGTTATGTAACTGACAGAGTAAACTAAATGAAAGTAAATCAAATAATTGGAGTGATGACAGTGGAAAATCAAAACCATGAAATGCCAACCAAATATAATCCACAAGAAACGGAAAAGAAATGGTATTCACAATGGCTTGATGGTAAGTTTTTTGAAGCGACAGGAGATGAATCGAAAAAACCATATTCGATCGTGATTCCACCACCAAATGTAACCGGAAAACTACATTTAGGTCATGCTTGGGACTTAACGCTACAAGATATTATTGCGAGAACAAAACGGATGCAAGGTTATGACATGTTATGGCTACCAGGAATGGACCATGCCGGAATTGCAACCCAAGCAAAAGTAGAAGCAAAGTTAAAAGAAGAAGGTACGCATCGTTATGAATTAGGACGTGAGAAGTTTTTAGAAAAGTCATGGGAATGGAAAGAAGAGTATGCTGGCTTTATCCGTGACCAATGGTCGAAGGTAGGGATTTCAGTTGACTACTCACGTGAGCGTTTTACGCTTGATGAAGGCTTATCTAAAGCGGTTCGTGAAGTATTTGTTTCCTTATATGAAAAAGGGTTAATATACCGTGGCGAGTATATTATTAACTGGGATCCGCAAACGAAAACCGCTTTATCGGACATTGAAGTTATTTATAAGGATGTCCAAGGGGCATTTTATCATATGAAATATCCATTAACGGATGGCAGTGGTTCAATTAATGTTGCGACAACTCGTCCAGAGACGATGCTTGGGGATACGGCAGTTGCGGTTCACCCTGAAGATGAGCGCTATAAACATTTAATCGGAAAAACCGTGACTTTACCAATTACCAACCGTGAAATTCCAATCGTTGCTGATGATTATGTGGATATGGAATTTGGTTCAGGTGCGGTAAAAATTACCCCTGCCCATGATCCGAATGATTTTGAAATTGGAAACCGTCACAATCTTGAACGTGTTTTAGTTATGAATGAAGACGGGACGATGAACGAAAATGCGGATGAGTACCAAGGGTTAGACCGTTTTGCTTGTCGTAAAAAAATTGTTAGCGATCTTCAAGAAGCGGGCGTTTTATTCGAAATTGAAGACCATATGCATTCAGTTGGTCACTCAGAGCGTAGTGGAGCCGTTGTTGAACCATATTTATCGACACAATGGTTTGTTAAAATGCAGCCATTAGCGGATGAAGCGATAAAACTTCAACAAACAGATGGCAAAGTTAACTTTGTTCCAGACCGTTTTGAAGGAACGTACCTTCGTTGGATGGAAAATATTCGTGATTGGTGCATTTCGAGACAATTATGGTGGGGGCATCGGATTCCAGCTTGGTATCATAAAGAAACAGGCGAATTATACGTAGGGCGTGAAGAGCCAGCAGATATTGAAAATTGGCATCAAGATGAGGATGTATTAGATACATGGTTTAGCTCCGCTTTATGGCCATTTTCAACAATGGGGTGGCCAGATGAGCAGGCAATTGATTTCAAACGTTACTATCCAACAAGTGCCCTTGTAACAGGTTATGACATCATTTTCTTCTGGGTATCAAGAATGATCTTCCAAGGTATTGAATTTACTGAAGAGCGTCCATTTAAAGATGTTTTAATCCACGGGTTAATTCGTGATTCTGAAGGCCGCAAAATGAGTAAGTCACTCGGTAATGGAGTTGACCCAATTGAAGTCATTGACAAATATGGAGCCGATGCGTTGCGATTTTTCTTAGCAACAGGAAGCTCACCTGGAAATGACCTTCGTTTCTATTGGGAAAAAGTTGAATCAACGTGGAACTTTGGCAATAAAATTTGGAATGCTTCCCGTTTTGCCTTAATGAATATGGAAGGCTTAACATATGATGAAATTGATTTCAGTGGGGAAAAATCAATCGCTGATAAATGGATTTTAACTCGTCTTCAAGAAACGATTGAAGATGTGACTCGTTTAATTGAAGTTTATGAGTTTGGTGAGGTTGGTCGTCTTCTTTACAACTTCATTTGGGATGATTTCTGTGACTGGTATATTGAAATGGCGAAATTACCACTTTATGGTGAAGATGAGGCGGCAAAGAAAACGACTCGTTCGATTTTAGCCTATGTTTTGGATCAAACGATGCGTTTATTACACCCATTCATGCCGTTTATTACCGAGGAAATATGGCAGCACTTGCCACATAAAGGCGAATCGATCACTGTTGCTGCTTGGCCAACAAAGGTTGAAGAGTATATTTTCCCTGAAGCGAACAAGGATATGGAGCTTTTAAAAGAAATTATTCGCTCGATCCGTAACACTCGTTCAGAGTTAAATGTGCCAATGAGCAAACAAATTGAAATGGTCGTTCAAGCGAAGGGTGCAGATGTTCTCGACCAATTACAGCGTGGCGAAGAATATCTTGTGAAATTCTGTAATCCTAGTAAGCTCGAAATGGGAACAGACTTAACGGCTCCAGATAAATCAATGTCAAACGTGCTAACCGGAGTGGAAATTTATTTACCATTAGCTGGACTTCTTGATATCGATGCCGAGATTGCCCGTCTTGGAAAAGAAGTAGAAAAGCTCAATAAGGAAGTAGAGCGGGTTGAGAAAAAATTGAACAACCAAGGCTTCCTAGCAAAAGCACCCGAAAAAGTGATTGAAGAAGAAAAAGCAAAACAAGCCGATTACACGGCAAAGCGCGAATCAGTTCAAGCACGAATTGCTGAATTACAAGGCTAAAGTTGATTAAATGAAAGTGAAACTCCCTATCTTATGAGATGGGGAGTTTTGCTTATTTGAGTCTAAAAGGTCCCCGATGAATCCCGAATCGATTGAATCAGGGACGCGAAGGGAATCATCGGGCATAAATGAAGCCCAAAGCGATTGAATAAAAGCCGCAAAGGGAATCAAAGAGCCGCAATGAATCCAAAAGCGATCGAATAAGTGGTGCAAAGGGAATCAAAGAGCCGCAAAGAAGCCCAAAGCGATTGAATAAAAGCCGCAAAGGGAATCAAAGACCTGCTATGATTCCAAAAGCGATTTAATAAGAGGTGCAAAGGGAATCAAAGGGCTGCAATGATGTCAAAAGCATATGAATCAGAGCAGCAAAGGGAATCAAAGACCTGCTATGATTCCAAAAACGATTGAATCAAAGCCGCAAAAGGAATCAAAGAGCCGCAAAGAAGGCCAAATCCTTGTCGACATATTAAACTTAAAGCAGGATGCGGCTATAAGCATATTCACATAAATCTTCTTATCAATTAGTATTGTTATTTGCTTTTTCTACGACTTCTTCAGGAACGATTATTTCTCCGATTTCATTAAAACGATCAAACGTTGCATTCGTTTCAATGTAGGCAATACTTTCATTATTATCGGCTAAAATATTAAATGTGAAGGAATACATATGGTACGATTCTTTATCTACATAAATAAAAAGCTCCATTTCTAAATGCTTCTCTAAGTTAAAGCCTTGAAAGGATAAATCAAAAGGTTTTTGAAAGGCATAAAAGACATCGATATCATTTCCAAAATATTGAATTTCGTAATGATAAGTCGTCTCCTCAACGGTAACGATATCTTGGATCTCAAGCAAGCCGTTAGCGATGTTTGTATAACTCGTATCAGAGTCAGTAACAAGTGGCTCACTTGGACCACTGAGCCAGCCGCTCTCGCCCTCATTTAAATACATGACATCATAGTCTTGATAATATTCAGACCTTGAAAATTCTCCATTTTCTTCAACTGTTAATTCGATATAAGCGTAGGTAAAGTCTTCGTATAGTTCACCAGCCATTGTTAACGTCGCGTAAGAAATTTCGCCCATCGACTGTGCTCCTAATTCCATCAAAACATCAATTTCATAACTTTCTAAAGCGTTCATAGCCTGCTTAAATTCTGCAAAAAACGCCTCATTTGTGAGAGCATCTGTTTCAGTCGCTTCTTCTACTTCTGCTGTTTCCACCTTATTACCTTCAGTGGTTTCATTTTCTGCATCATTACTTGAAACATCTTCATTTTCACTGGATTGTTCTTCATGAATGATGTCTTCTTCAGGTGGGTCATCTGTTTCGTTATTACTAGTGCACGCAACTAAAAAAAAGAAAAGGGTGACGGACAAAACGATCATTAATTTTTTGCTCACAAAAACACCTCCAAACTTATATATAGCTTTAAAAAGATGGAATATTAGTAGAGATTCTTAAATTGTTAAAAATAAGGAAGAGTTCATAGGGAAATAGGGTTGGAATAGATTGGAAATGAAATGAAATGAAGCTATCCGTTGACACTGTTATTTTTATGAAATAAGTTAGGGGCGTTTTTCCTTAATATAAAATCATTGAAACAACCGACTAACGATCTGTATAATAGGAAATTATGAGCACATAAGCTAGGGGTTGGAAAAGGTGAAAAAGGCATCAGAAGCGATTAGTTGGATTCATAGTTTATTACCGTTTGGCATTAAGCCAGGATTAAAACGGATGGAATGGATGCTCGAATGTCTTAGCCATCCAGAGGAAAAATCGACGTTTATACATATAGCAGGGACGAATGGAAAAGGGTCAACAGTGAGTTATTTACGAAATATCCTTGAATCCGCTGGTTACTCGGTAGGTACTTTCACCTCACCTTTTATTGAATGTTTTGAAGAGAGGATTTCTTTAAATGGTGTTCCGATTTCTGAAGAAGATCTTTTGAGTGCGGCTAATAAAATACGTCCCCTTGTTGAAGAGCTTGCCAAAACAGAACTCGGTTCCCCGACTGAATTTGAAGTGATTACAACGATGGCTTTTGAGCATTTTGCTCATCAATCAAATCCGGACTTTGTTTTAATGGAAGTTGGGTTAGGAGGACGCTTTGACTCAACAAACGTTCTTACACCGATTGCATCTGTTATCACTTCGATTGGGCATGATCATATGCATATATTAGGAAATTCAATTGAGGAAATCGCGAACGAAAAAGCAGGGATTATTAAACAGGGAGTTCCCGTTATTTCAGGCGTCCTTGATTCCAAAGCAGCGAACGTGATCCAACAAGTGGCCAGGAAGATGAACGCCAAGCTATATGAATTAAACCAAGATTTTTCATATCAAAAGAAAAAAATGAATGAAAAAGAGCAACATTTTTCCTATTTATCTGATGAATCGAGCATTGAAAAAGCCGTCATTGAGATGAAAGGGGAGCATCAGTTACAAAATGCTAGTGTTGCACTAAAAACGATTACGTTATTACAGGAAAAGCATAAGCTTCACATAACGGAAGAGCATATCCTTAAAGGGCTTAAGCAAACAAGCTGGATCGGACGATTTGAAATTTTAAATGACGATCCATTAGTTGTTATTGACGGAGCCCATAACGAGGAAGGGCTACAAGCATTAGCAGAAACGTTAAAGTCTCAGTATCCAACAAGAAATTATCGTTTTGTCTTTTCAGCAACAAAGGAAAAGGACACGGGAGTCTTACTCGCCCCATTTAAAAACATGGACGTCCACTTTACATTTACGGAATTTGAATTTTTTAAAGCGGCGACAGCGAAGCAGCTTTACGAGAATGCACCAATGGAGCAAAAATCGTTGCAGGCAGATTGGCGAGAAGCCGTTAAGGAAGCGCTCAAATCACTAGAAGAGAATGAGATGCTTATTATTACAGGGTCGTTATACTTTATTTCGGATATTAGAAAAGCATACCAGCAAGGGGAATGGGATTTGGTGAAGGTTTAATGGAATAGACTTAAGAAAAGGATGGGACAAAACCCTCCTCTGATATGAAAAGCTGGTGACATTTTACTCTTTTAAAATGTCACCAGTTCTCGTTCTATTTATTGGATATTTAGTGGATGGCGAAGAATGGCGTTCTACTCACTGCTCCCGAAAATCATGCTCCGCGTCCTGGAAGCCACTGAAAAAGTAGGATTCTATGACTAAAGGAAAAGGAACTTCATCCAAAGTAATTTGCTAATAGTTGGCCCCAATCTTTTTTGAACACCAAAACGGAGCGAGTGCAATGCCCGGAGACTCCTGCGGGAATAGTGAAGGATGGGAGACCTCGCACCTTATTTTTACGAGTAGTCTGTTTTTCAGTGGCCTCTAGAGAATTGAGGTCCTTTAAATTTTCCTGATCTCATTTAGCAGAACAGAAAATAATACCTAACCAAATGCCCGTATAATCCATCGTCATACAAACAATACCTTACATTTATATTCGATTTTTAAAAACTATCACATAAAAAGTCATAAAAAAACCGTTAATAGCTAGTAAAATCAGGTGCTAACAGGAATCATCTATTATCAATATTCTCCGGATACAAGTCATGATTCATCAAACGATAATTCGCAATTCCCTCATACTTTGTTCCTGGTTTTCCGTAGTTTGTATACGGATCAATGGAAATACCACCACGAGGAGTAAATTTGCCCCATACTTCGATATAGCGTGGGTCCATGAGCTCAATTAAATCATTCATAATAATATTCATACAATCCTCATGGAAGTCTCCGTGTAAAAAACATTGATGCAGCAATGTTTTTTATGATAATTTACCTCAAGTCACTTTTACTAAATAAATCATCAAGCTTACTTACTGCTTCAAGTTGCATTGACGGTAATACATGAGCATATGTGTTTAATAAAATGTTTGCATTTTTATGACCAAGTCTCTCTTGAATAATCTTTGGATTAATTCGTTTAGAGAGTAGATAAGTGGCATGAGTATGACGTAAATCATGCATCCTAATCCTTGGCAAGTCTAATTGTTTAATAGTTACTCTAAATGCTCTCCTAAAGTTGTTAGGATGCACCCAATTTCCTGTTTGAGTACAAACAATTAGATTATACTTGTGATAATCGTCGCCTATAATATCTATTTCGTTGTCAAGGAACCAACAAATCCTATATAATTCTTAGTTAGATTTAAAATCCGCTTTGGAGCATCTAAGAATGTTATGATATTTTCTTCGCTCCAAGCACGATCTTTTTTTATCTCTCTCGGTAATGAGATATCCGATAAAAAGTCTTCTTTAATTAGTCTTTTTAAAATGTACCCTATAGCGTAGACACTAAAAAAAGTCTACCTTAGGGTACTTTTTTGTATAATAAACAAAACAACTAGAGAAATGCACATGGAGATGGAGAAATTATGAGTAAAAAGATTTTTACGGAGAAAGATATCAAAACTCTTTCTAGTAATCCTTATGTTAAATCAATAAGTTCAAAGGGAATAACCTATACCGACGAGTTTAAGCATCTCTTCATTGAGGAAAATGAGAAAGGAAAGCTACCTAGAGAGATATTTGAGCAAAGTGGATTTGATACGGACGTTTTGGGAATGGCTCGTGTGAGAGCGCAGGTAAAAGGTGGCGTGCTGCCTATCGAAAAAAATGGAGTAGTCGGACTTCGTGACACAAGAGGAGAGAACTCAGGAAGACATCGTGAAGGAGAGCTTACATTAGTGGAAAAATACGCAAGATTAGAGGCTAAACACAGTTTATTAAAGGTGGAAAATGAACTCTAAAAAAGATACGATTTGCAGAAAGGGGGATGAGGAGAAAATAATCACATTACCCCCAGCTCAAAAATTTATCCTCATCCGAACCGTTATAGAGAAAAATCATTTAAAGAATATGGTGGGGTATTTATGTGATGCGGCTGGTGTATCTCGCTCTGGTTACTATAACTATTTCTCTGAAAGGTCACAAATGCGGAGAGCAGAAAAAGAGGCTAGAGATCAGGAGCTACAAAAGGTGATTCTAAAAGCTTTTCATTTTAAAAGACGTAAGAAAGGAGCACGCCAAATCAAAATGAAGTTGGCGGGTCAATTTAACCTGGTCTACAATTTGAAACGGACTAGACGAATCATGAAGAAATACAGGATTATTTGTCCGATTAGAAAGGCTAACCCCTATCGACGAATGATGAAGACGACACAAGAGCACAGGGGCGTACCAAACTTGTTAGACCGTCATTTTAAGCAAGATATCCCTGGAGAAGTTCTTTTAACAGATATCACTTATTTTTTTACAGTAAGGAGCAAAAAGCTTATTTATCAACCATAAAAGATGGCTTCACAGGTGAGATTTTAGCCTACCATGTATCGGAACGAATAACCATTGATTAGCTACAGACACCCTTACGAAGCTAAAGAAGAATAGGCATTTTAAAAAGGCTAAAGATGTATTGATTCACTCAGAGCAAGGAGTCCATTATACACATCCAGTATTTCAAAAAGCGGTAAAAAAACTTGGATTACAACAATCCATGTCAAGAGGAGGAAACTATTGGGACAATGCCCCTTAAGAATCTTTCTTTGGCCATCTTAAAGATGAAGCCTCTATTAAGATATGTACAACTTTAGAGGAATTAAAAAAAGAAATTAAACAATACATGATTTATTATAATCACTACAGATACCAATGGAATTAAAAAAAGATGATCCCTGTTCAATACAGAGATCATCTTTTTATTTACTTGCCTCTCGTCAGAAAAGTATTAGAAAAAGACATGGGAAAGTTTAAAAAGGTTGGGTTGAAATTTGAACGAACGTATTTAAATTACCTTGAAAAAGTAACAAATAAAGTTGGGATTGACATCGGAAAAGTTAAAAGAAACATGTACAAGAAGGGTCTTACTATTTACGATCAAGGACGCGATGAGAAAGGCTGTTGCAAATACTTATTTGTGTGTCGAGAGTATCGGCAAAATGTGACGTTATTTCCACACCTAATGAAGAACAAGGTTGCTGAGTATCTGGCTCAGTATTTATCAGGAATTCAAACACTTTAATTTCAATTGGTTTTTAATAGCAGTTTTAAATCCAATTCATATTCTATTATAAGTTCATTCAACTTATCCATGGTCATGCCTCCTTTTTTATTATCATACACAAAAAAGGACTAGGAACAATAAAATAACCTGAAGTAGCTTATCTGACAATATTTCTTTAGCTCCTCTAGTACTATTTAAACAAAAAACATGTAAAGGAAACCTTAATACGGGTTCCTTTACATGTCTTTTTACTTGCTAACAAAGATTTAACTGAGTTGGTACCCAATCCACTATATGACGTGCATTATATCCATTGAAATCAGGATTATTTGTAACATAGTAGTAAAGATTTTGACCTTGTAAATATGCAGATTGATACATATTGGCTTGAGAATACATCATACTAGTTGCCAGAAATGAAACAGCACCAAGAGATCCGCCAACTGGAACCCCAAGTGAACCTATATATCCAAGTACAACAGTTGCTGCACCTGTTCCAGTAGACGTATTTTGTAATTCAGGAATAAGTTCACCAAGCTGAGCATTTGTTATAACACCTTGATTAACAACAGTAAAACCTGGATCTACGCAACTTGGACCAATTTCTAGTAAACTTCCTTCCGTAGCAGCTGATGTTCTGTCACCAGTAACAGCAAAACTAATAGCAAATACCGCAACAAAAACTGTAAAAAACTTATGGATTCGCAAAAAATATCCTCCTTTTTCGCAATTATACCAATATTAACTTTTTTTTGTGAACCGAATATAAGCTTATTATTAATATTAAAAATTAGTATACTTTAATTAATTTAATATAAATGAATACTATGGTATTATTGTTGTACCTTTAATAAGGGAGGGGTTTAATATTTCTCAAAAGCAACTTATTGTATATTCATCTTTAGCGAATTTTGCTCTCGGTTTGATTCTTCTTTATGGTTTAGTTTCATTGCTAAATTATGAATATCTTGAATTTATTATATTCTTTATTGGTGGTGTCACTTTAAATCATTATATAAAGAAATTACAATTATTCGCAAAAGTAGAAAAGAAAATTACTAATCTAGGTACCATAGTATTATTCTGCACTGGTTGTATAGGTCTTTTATACGTTCTTATTTTTACCAACCTTTTATAAGATAAGTAAAGAAATCTAATGTCTCAATTTTAATGCTGAGACATTAGATTTCTTTCTTATTATATTCTTAGTGTTGTAAACATTTTTGTCCTTTCTCCAGACTTTTAAATACTTTCTCTGACTCTCATAAATTATTTAATTGATTATCTAAATACTCAAAAAATTACAAAATGATGCACTTGATAATAATAGAATAATTAAAAACGCTGTGGTTTCAGAAAGAATATTTTAAGCCCCCGCTAGGAGGACTCTTTTTTATGATTACATTACTGCTAACAACTTAGCTCTAGTGGCTGGGCCATACACTCCATCGATGCCATTATTAGCAGCCCCACGTTCAGGGTAATCAAAACCACCAGTGATAACGGGGAGGCACCGAACTAGCTAGCTTGGCCAGCGGATTTCGGCTCTGCGACTACTTCCCACGGGAGTCTCCGCATGTTTTCGTCCACTAGGGAACAGAATAATCTTCGTTTTCTAATTTCTATAGCTAGTTATATCCCGGCCTCGTTAGTTGTTAAGGTTTATTTATTGTTTGGTGAATAAACCTACCCCTTTAAAACTTTGGAACCAATCTTCAACTGTAGTAAAATAGTCTTCTTCGTGCCAAGCAATGATCGCCTTTTGTTTACCAAAATCCTCCACTAGCTCTTCAAAAAAGGTTAATCCAATAAAATAACCTAGACGAGTGAGTCCATATCGCTTGCCCCCATTAATCGAGAACCATTCATAAAAGACCTCAGCAGAAGAGCGTTTTTGATAATCTTCGTAAAAGGCTTGAATTAATTCAATTCTATTGTCTACGGCAAAGTTATACCAATCTTCACCTTCGTGATCAATAGCTAAATATTGATAATCTAATTTGTTAGGGAGGATTTGTTTAGATAAAAAAGTAGCGGTCCCTTCTTGCGTTAATGTAGTAAAAGGATGAAACCAATCTTTTGTTTTCCAATTAATTCCGGCTATATCTGTTAATTTATTATGTGTATGATGCCCAAACTCATGAGCAACGAGCAGGCTTAAATCATCAGGACTAGTAGATAAACGCTCAAGGCAAAAAGTAATATTTGGGATAATTTGACGGTGAGTAAAGGCATTAGAGCCAAAAGCCCCAACAATAAGATTTACATCGATAGGGAAATTAATTCCAAACTGGGCATTATATTTAGCAGCCACTTCGTTGATTATAGGAATGATATGTTCATGCACTTTCTCAATAGTCGGAAGGGAGTCCTCATATTTGGTAAGGGCTTGTTCTAGTCTTTCATCTGTGTTTTTGCAATGAACCGGAAAATACTCGGTAAAAACGTCAGGATATTTTGCATAATACGACCGTAAAAATTCAAGAGAAGGCTGATAGTTATTCATAAAAAAAGGAATGGTATTGACAATGTTCATGGAAAGACCTCCAAAATGAGATTAGGAATCACTGATCATTATCATACCATGCCCTTTATTATATTAAGGAAAAGATGGAAAATATGGATCGAGATTTAAATGCTCTACTTGGTTGAATTGACCAGCATTAATAATTCTTGGTGTAAATACATCGTTTACTATTGTAATATACGTTAATTGACCATCAACCATAAAAGTGGTGTTTCCCATCCAATTATTTTCTGGCACCAATTTAATTTCTCTATTTATATAAGCATCGCTTTTTACTTCTATTGTAGTCATAGGATGTATTTCTAAGCCTTGTTTGGCATATAAATTTCCTTTAGAAAGTAAACGAGAACTTTGATACAATGTCAGTTTTTCAGTTAAGAATATATCCGTTGTACTATTAATTTCTCCTTGGAATTCTATAGTGGCCTGTCCTCCGATATAAATGGAAGCTCGAGAATTCAGTGAGGCTTCATTAGCTAGTTTAATAGAATCTTTGATAATTAAATCCTTTGTACTATTAATTTTTCCTCGGAATTTTATAGTGGTCTGCCCTCCGATATAAATGGAAGCACCAGAATTTAAAGAGGCATCTTCTTTCAAAGTTAATACTTCCTTAATGGTTAAATCATTGTTACTTGTTAAAGTCCCCTTATCACGAATTTCAGCACTTCCAACAGTTATTTCATTTGCAGTTATACTTGAATTAGTAGCTAATAATTTTAATTTGTTAGAGATAGTAAGACTATTATTAATGTTGACATGGAGGGCACTGTCTAATGTTAGATCAGTAGCGTATAGATTCTCCGCTGAAAGGTTACTGTTTTCTGAATGAAGTGTTATTTCTCCTGATGTATGTAACCAGTCAGAGACATACATATTTGAATGGTGTGTAATATCTATATTCGCTTCTGTGATGATAGACCCATTCTTCACTTCAAATGTATTTGCTCCGTTTATTTTTATATCATTTGTTATGATTTCTAATGTTGCATTGTGAATGGTTAAATTTTTACTCCAATTCAGAGTAATTACTCCTGAAGTTGGATTACATGAAAGGTCACCCCTGACATAAGCCGCTGACATTTCAGCATTACCGGAAAAATCTACTATTCCGTCTTTACAAATAATTGTTCCATTGATTGGAGGTAAAACGATTTCTCCTCCATCATCGTCTTCTTCCTCCACTGGTAAAACAACCGTCATCTTCCGCTTGGTCATTTGAATTGGTTCTTCACTTTCATTTACTGTTACTTCGACTAGATTGTTGTTTATTAAATCGATGCTGTAAGCCTGATTTAATAATACTTTACTTGTAGATTCTTCGTTTTGAATGAGTGTTCCCTCTTCAATTTTATACGCAATGGCTCTTTCGCCATTTATTACAATGAGCACTTCGCCGTCCTTAGTCAACTCACTCGCATTCTCGATATTTCTCTTCATCTCTGCAATTCCTGCTTGTAATTCAATCCGTTCGCTTACTCCTTGTTGGAAGGTGTCTTGGGCGATGTTTTGTTGGAAAATAACATAGGTTGCACCTCCGAATATAAGGGTAATGAGTGTGAGGGCAGCGAGTAATTCGATTATGGAAAGTCCTTGTTCATTTCTCCACCATTTCCTCATGAGGCACCTCCGTTTTTCGGTTTTGTTTCCCAATTGATAATGTCTAGTTGTTGCACTTGGTTACCTTGTTTGATTAAGTGAAAAGTAGCTTCGGTGACCATGTTTTGAATACTTTCTTCTTCCCCTTTTGTAGCAGTACTTGTAATGAACAGTTGTTCAGCGTTTATTTCACAATTTATTGAAAGGGAATATCCGTTCATTTCAGTTGTTAATTCAGGTGGCAAAATACAGTTGTTAGACTCAAGCTGGAGTACTTTTGCTTGCTCCTCATAAATGAAACTAATCATTTGCTCCACCCCAGCTTCGGCGGCAAAAGTAGCGGTCATTTGCTCCGTACGAATTGAGTTTCCTTTAAATTCGCTCGTTAACGTTTGAAGAACAAGCAATAAACCTAATAAAGCTACCGTTGTAAAAATGAGCACCATTGGGAGGGCCATGCCTTTTTGGTTATGTATCTTCTTCATTCTGATGTCACCTCACCACCGATAAATAAGTTCGTCATCAACGTAATTGGTGTTGTATAGAGTGGACTTGAGGAGTTTTTGGCTGCGACCGTTACGCTTACCTCAATAAGATGCTCATTTTGAGGGTTTATTTGTAATGTGACGACAAAATCTTCATTACGTGTACTAGATTCATAGTTTTCATAGTCAAATTCACTGTCTATTGAACCTAAAGCTAAATCACGTGCAGCACGGATTTTTTCAAGTTCACTTTGAGCAAGAAAGGTCGCTTCTACTTTTTCAGAATTCACTTCGCTCGCTTTTATTCCATTACCGAGTACAAAAGCAAAGGAAAGTCCAAAAATTAAGAGGAGTGTTAACGAAACGATGACTTCTATTAAAGTGAAACCCTTTGAATGGTTGATTATTTTTTTAGGTGAGAAGCTAAATGAATTCATAAGATTTCCCCTTATTTTGACATGGAAATAATAAAATCTGTTACTTTCTAATTTAATCTCTTTATTATACAATAATGAGAAAGAACTAGATATAAAGTAACTTAATTTTTGTAGGTAGTTTTATATAAATAGAATTTTATGCGAATAATCATTCTTTTTAACTGGGAAGTAAAGACTGAAATGAAGGGATTTGGAACAATGGCGGTTAAACAAAGAAAACGGTTAGGGGATTTGTTAGTTGATGCCAATTTAATTTCGGTCCAGCAGCTACAGCGAGCGTTAGCGGTCAAGAAGCCAGGACAAAAGTTAGGAAATTATTTAGTCCATGAACAATTAATTACAGAGGAGCAACTTGTCGATGTGCTTGAAGTTCAACTTGGCATTAGTCGAGTAAGTTTAAATCGTTTTCCGTTTGAACCGCACTTGTTTCGATTCGTACCTAAAGATTTTGCCTCCAAAAATGAGTTGATCCCATTAAGTCAAAATGGCAATAAAATTGTGGTCGCGATGGCCGATCCAATGGATTTTTTTGCGATTGAAGATTTACGAATGATGACGTCGTTTCAAATTGAGCCTGTGTTAGCTTTACGGGAAGAGATCGTGCGAGCGATTGAGCGGTATTACCAGCTTGATAGCTCAGTCGTTAAAGAACTGTCACAAGAAGCAGAAAAGGATTTAAATGACGTGGATGAGCAAATATCGGACGAAGCGGCACCGATGATTCAGCTCGTCAATCAAGTATTGTTTTCAGCACATAAACAACGGGCAAGTGACATTCATATTGAACCATTTGAAAATCGTGTGTTTATTCGCTACCGTATTGACGGCCGGTTAAAGACTGTTCGTACGTTTCCAAAAGGGATTCATTCCGCTTTGAACGCAAGGGTTAAAATTATGGCGAACTTAAACATTACCGATAATCGTTTGCCACAAGATGGTCGGACGAAGTTTTCGATTGAAGGAGAAGTGATGGATTTACGTATTTCCACCTTGCCGACGATTTTTGGTGAAAAGATTGTGATTCGTTTATTAAACGCAAGTCAGCTCGTCTTGAATTTATCGGAATTAGATTTTAATGGATATAATTTAGCGACTTTTCGTAAGTTAATCGAGCAACCATCGGGATTAATTCTCTTAACAGGTCCGACAGGTTCAGGGAAAACGTCAACATTATATACAGCCCTTCAGCATCTTAATAAAGAAGAAAGCAATATTGTGACGATTGAAGATCCAGTTGAATATCAGCTTGAAGGTATTAATCAAGTACAAGTGAATAACCAATTTGGACTTAATTTTGCGACCGGATTACGTTCAATCTTAAGGCAAGATCCAAACATTGTGATGATTGGTGAAATTCGTGATAAAGAAACAGCAGAGATTGCGATTCGTGCCTCATTAACGGGACATCTCGTTTTTAGTACTTTACATACGAATGATGCGATTGCTTCAATTCCGCGGTTGATCGATATGGGAATGGAGCCTTATTTAGTTGTCTCGGCTTTATCGGGTGTCGTTACGCAACGTTTAGTTAGGAAAGTATGTAGTCACTGTAAAGAGAGTTATGAACCGACTGTCATGGAAAAAGAACTATTAGAAAAATATCAAATCGTGACTAATAAGATTTATCGCGGAAAAGGTTGTCCTGCTTGTGATGATAGTGGTTATCAAGGAAGAATGGCGATTCATGAGCTCTTCCAATTGGACCAAGGATTAAGAGAACTTTTGATGAATCAGCAATCATTACATGCAGTTAGGGAAGAAGCGAAAAACAAAGGCATGGTTTTATTAGTAGAAGATGGCTTAAGAAAAGTCGAAGCTGGATATACAACGATTGAAGAAGTATTAAAGGTAGCTTTTGACCATTAATGGGGGTGGGGGAAATTGAAGAAAAAAGTGGAGAGGTTGTTGACGGAAGCTTTTGATAAAGGGGCTTCTGATATTCATCTTACAGTTGGGATTCCAGCCATGTTTCGTATAAATGGAGAGTTACAAAAAGCGAATGATCTTATGATAAAGCCTGATGATACAAAAGATATGGCGAAAGCGTTAATCCCAACGAATCTCTGGGAGCAATTTAAAGAGAAGAAGGATTTAGACTTTTCCTATGGGATTGCAAACGTATCCCGCTATCGTGTGAATGCTTATTATCAGCGTGGTTGTGTCTGCCTAGCGATTCGAGTTGTCCCAACGTCCATACCTAGTTTAGAAGAGTTGAATATGCCTGATGTGTTAAAGGAGCTCTCCCAAAAACCGCACGGCCTTGTCTTAGTAACAGGTCCAACTGGTAGTGGGAAGTCGACGACATTGGCATCGATGATTGATTATGTGAACCGGAACTTTAACCGTCATATTATTACATTAGAAGATCCGATTGAATATTTACATAAACACCAAAAATGTGTGATTAATCAACGTGAGGTTGGGTCAGATACGAATAATTTTGCGAACGGGTTAAAAAGTTGTTTACGACAGGATCCGGATATCATTCTCGTCGGTGAGATGCGAGATAATGAGACAATTGCCACGGCGATAACGGCTGCAGAAACCGGGCATCTTGTGTTAGGGACTCTTCACACAACCGATGCGGCTTCAACGATTGATCGGATCATTGATGTGTTCCCTCATACCCAGCAAGCTCAAGTCCGAATTCAACTTGCCTCGGTGTTAAGAGGGGTCATTACCCAACGTTTATTTAAGCAAAAAAACTTTTCAGGCCGAGTCGCAGCAACGGAAATTTTAATAAACAATGGGGCAGTACGTAATTTAATTCGTAATGAGAAAATTTACCAAATACGCAGTGTAATGCAAACGAGCCGAGCTCAAGGGATGCATACATTAGAGATGTCAATTAATCAACTGATTAAAGAAAATCATGTTAGCAAAGAAACGGTCTTACCTTATTTGACTGAAGGAGCGGTTTAATGGGGCTTTATTCATACCAAGGAAAAAAAGTGAATGGAGAAAAAGTGCTTGGGAAACTACAAGCGAAAACGATAAAAGAGGCAAGACTTCAGCTAAAGGAGCAAGGGGTTATCGTCCTGCAGCTTGATCCGATAAATGAATTATTATTTAAAGAGCTCGATCTCGGGTTAAAAAAAGTTAAAACTCAAGATTTTGTCTTGTTTTTACGGCAATTCTCCACTTTGTTAAAAGCTGGAATTCCGATCGTTGCGGCGACAAATATATCCGCTGAGCAAACGACGAGTAAGGCATTAAAGGGAGCATTAGCAGGGGTAACAGAGGATGTAAACAGTGGAATCTCTTTATCAGAAGCAACGAAAAAGCATCCCGCGATTTTTCCAGAATTATTTGTGAATATGGTTTATGCCGGAGAAATGGGTGGAAATCTCGATGATATTTTAGAACGGCTTGCCGATGATTATGAAAAGCAGTATCGAACGAAACAAAAAATCACTGCCGCGATGACCTATCCACTCGTAGTTAGTTTATTTGCGTTAGTAGTAGTTGTTTTTCTCTTAACCGTTATCGTTCCGATGTTTGCTAGTATGTTTGCCAACATGAATCAGCAACTCCCGTTAATTACAATTATTGTCATGAGAGCTGGTGAAATGATTAGTGAATTCTGGTGGCTTCTGTTAGGAATGGGGATCATAATCGGAACGATGCTCGTCTTGGTTAAAAATGATCGGAAATATCGCTATTATTTTGATCTATTTATTTTGAAAATTCCTGTACTTGGGAAACTTGTTCAAAAAGCAGTATTAGCCCGAATTACAAGGCTTTTAAGTTCTCTTTTTGCTAGCTCGGTGCCGATTATAAATGCCGTTGAGGTTGTGGAAAGAATTGTTGATAATGAGGTCGTGAATCGAGTCTTAAAAGATGCTCGCCTTCATCTCGAAAAAGGAGAATCGATTGCTGTTCCTATGAAAGCTCATTGGGTGTTCCCGCCACTCGTTACTCAACTGATAACAGTAGGCGAAAGAACTGGTACTTTGGATACGATGTTGGAAAAAGTGGCAGATTATTACGAAGCTGAAGTCGATACCGGAACCGACCAATTAAAAGCGTTTATCGAACCCGTCATGATTGTAGGACTAGCCGTCATTGTCGGTACAATCGTCATGGCGATAATCATTCCGATGTTTACTCTTTTTCAACATATTGGGTAAAAAACTTCTGTGATGAAGATAAGCGGAAAAAGCTTTATCTTAGGCAGTCAATCTTTTTTATTTTTGAATAAAAAAGACTAGACAAATAGACCTAATTTAGATAAGATTCTCTTAGATTCATTTTGTTCGATATATTGAATAAACAAATTAAAATAGCTAACTCTTAATGGTTTAATAGCTTTTTTAACAACTTATAAAATTGGATGTGTTGATCGATTATCTGTATGTGGGCACTTGGATAGTCAGGAGCAAGTAGTGCAACCGGCCAAGTTTGTAAATAAAGTAATTGGCCTTTTTGTATGGACAATTACAAACACAATCTTAGCATCAAAAACAATACCAATTATTATGAGGAGGAAAAAAGGATGAAAAAGTTATTACAAAGAGTAAAAAACGAACGAGGATTGACATTAGTTGAATTACTAGCAGTCGTTGTTATTTTAGGGATCATTGCAGCTATTGCTATTCCGAGTATTGGAAATATTATTGAGAATAGTAAGAAGGATGCAGCGGTAGCGAATGCTCAGCAGATTTTGAGTGCTGCGACGTTGTATAAGGCTGGGACTAGTGGGGCGTCAGGAGATTTAGCTCATAATGTTTTAGGTGATTACTTAGATGGAGGAGTTGTTACAGATCCCTGGGATACTAGTGAAGATGGTAACATTGATGATTATACAGTGACTGTTGGGGCTGGCACAAATGGTGCCGATGCTGTATCTATTAATTTTTCAGGAGAATGTGAAATAAACGAGAAAACTTCTCAAGAGCTTACTTCATTAGGTAGAGAGGCGTGCACTACCGAATAGTAAACTAAATTTAATCTATATAATAGTAATAGTCTTAAAATAAAAGACAAAAAGCCTATCCTTACAGATAGGCTTTTTCCATAAAATCTTTCAACTAGTCATTAAAAAGGAGGAGCGGGTGTGGAGCTGTTTATCATTATCTATTTAGCGGTACTCGGGCTTTGTTTAGGCTCGTTTTATAATGTAGTCGGTTTGCGGTTGCCTAACGGAAATTTATTCACTCGAGCTCGTTCTTATTGTCCGAGCTGTGATCGAACTTTACAAGCACAGGATTTATACCCGCTTTTCTCTTATCTATTTTTGCGGGGGAAATGTCGGAGCTGTCAGGCACCGATTTCTCCGCTTTATCCACTGATTGAACTGAGTACAGCGACTTTATTTGTTTTTGCTTTTTGGCAATTCGGGTTTGATTTGGAGCTTCTTGTCGCTCTCCTATTAATCTCGTTATTGATGATTATTATCGTGACGGACATCCGATATATGCTGATTCCCAATAAGCTATTGCTCTTTTTTAGTCCTTTTTTTATCGGGCTTCGGTTGTTTGTTGTCCCTTTTGAACATTGGTGGGAGCTACCTTTAGGAGCGGCTGTTGGGTTTGGTTTATTACTCTTAATCGCTGTCATTAGTAAAGGCGGCATGGGCGGTGGCGATGTGAAATTATTCGCCCTTCTTGGTGCAACCCTTGGTTTTGAATTGGTTTTGTTAGCGTTTATTTTCTCCTGTTTTTTTGGTGCGGCGATTGGTGGAGTTTTGATGCTAACTGGAAAAATAAAGCGAAAACAACCGATTCCGTTTGGTCCCTTTATCGTACTCGGCACATTACTCAGTTATTTTTACGGACATGACTTGATTCAGTGGTATTTGCATATAAGTGGTTTTTAACAAAAAGAGAGATCATTAAAGTTCGGAGTGAACAGTATGGGGTTTTTATCATTATTTAAACAAAAGCGTCGTCATGCCCTGATTTTAAAAGATCATGTGATTCGATACATAGGAAGTACAAAGCCTGAGCATGAATCAATTACAACAATCGATGAGATTATTTTACCAGCAGGGCTTATCCATGACGGATTAATTGTGCAAGAGGAAGAGTTAATAGAGTTACTTAGCCCATATATCGAAAAGTGGGGGTTGAAAAACGAAAAAATCCAAATTTGTATTCCTGACAGTCAGCTCATTATTCGTCGTCACCAAGTTAAAAAAGGTCTAAGTAAGGAAGAGATTAAAGGACAACTTTATCATGAACTTGGTGAAACGTTGCTTTTACCATGGGAGGATCCGATTTTTGATGTTCATACGATTGAAAAAGGAAAAAAAGAGGATGAGGTTTTATTATTTGCTGTCCAGGAGAAAGTTGTTCAGCAATTGATTCTTTTTTTCGGAAAGTTGTCCATTGAACTGAATGCCCTCGATGTTCGTTCTCTTTGTAGTTACCGTTTGTTTTCGGAGCAATTTACGTGTGAGGAACAAGAGGAACAGCTTTTAGTACAAATGGATCAACATTCTTTGACGTTTACTGTTTTTCAAAAGGGACGGCCGTTGTTTTTTAGACATATTTTTCAAGAGTCGGTCGAATTTATGGCTGAAGAGGATCCTGTTTTTTCTTATGTCGAACAGGCCTATCAAGAGATTGAACGGGTGATTAACTTTTATCGTTTCAATGTTAGAGTCGGGAAAGGAAAATACTCTCATCTCTTCTTATGTGGCGATCATCAGAACCTATCAGACTTAAAAAATTATTTAGCCGAACAGTTAGATTTTCCTGTCATCCAGTATAAAAAGCTGGCTGAAGATGAGTCTAATGCTCGCTACTATGACAGTTATGGGCTTGTTTTGAAAAAAGAGGTGCATTGATGCTTGAGGTAAATTTACTCCCTGAAAAACGAAAACGTGATATAACGCCACTGTTTATCTTCCTAATTATTTTATTGTATCTCATCTTTATGGTCGTCTTTACAATGAATCAGGCACAGCATGCTAAAACAAAGGTAGTTGACAATCAGCAACTATTAAATGAAGTTCAACTCGAGATCGCAACGCTCAACCAGAGTTCGACAGCCCTGAATATGTCGGAAGAGAAAAAATGGAATATGGCTGTATTAAGGTTAGAAAAAGACATTTCTTATGTGCCGAGTGTGATGCAAGAGATGGTTCGCTTATTGCCGGCTAATGTTGTTTTTTTCGACTTTCAACTGAATGGACCTTTATTTATTGAAATGAATGTCGAGTTTGAACAAACAGAGGAAATGGCTGCTTATCAAAATGAGTTGAAACAGTCAGAGGTCGTCGACGAGGTTTGGGTTTTAGAAGTGAGGACAGAAGAAGGGGCAGATGACCGTTCTTATACAGCAACTTTTCAAGTCCAGTTAAATCAAGCTAACTTAGAAAAATTAGGTGAGAGCAAATGAGATTATTTTGGCCTAAAAAAAGAATTTTATTTTTGGTGCTCTTTTTTTCGCTCGTCCTTTTAGTTCATTTGTATTTGTATTTTTCGCTCGTTCGACCACATAGTGAACAGGCGGCAAGGATAGATGAGCAGTTGAAGGTGGAGCAAGAGACGTTGCAACTTTTGGTTGGAAGAGAGGCACAACAAGATGTTGACGTTGAACTTGAATACAATGTAGAGCAATTACAGGAAAAGCTTCCAAGTGAGCCATGGCAAGACTATTTTTTCGTTTTGTTAAACGGAATTAGTGAGAATACGTCGACTGAGATTCGTTCTATGACAGTGGAGACACAAGCTAGTGCCGATTTGTCTGGAGCGATTATCGCTGAGATGGAAGAAAATGAAACGGAATTAAATGAGATAAATGAAGAAGTAGATGTGAATAACGAGAGTGACAGTGTTAATCAGCAATTTGACGAAGAACTGGCTGTAGTTGAAGGACTTGCATCATTTCGGTTATCTCTTCAGTTAGAAGCACCGAATTATAATAGTCTCATTTCGTTTGTGGAAGACTTGCAGCAGCTCGATCGAATTGTTAAAGTAGACAGTTTTAATTTTAGAGAAACGAATGATGGTGAGGAGAGCCAACTCACTGCCTCACTAGTCGTTTCAACATTCTATTATCCTGAAATGGTAGAAATCGCTTCAGAATACGAACCAAACATCAATTATTCGAATCGCTCGGAGAAAGAGGATCCTTTTCGTTAAGCGAATCTTGATTAATGGAAGAGTCTAGAGGAAATAAACGTCACATTTTAAAGCTGATGAGAGTCGAAAGCTGACATCTCGTTGGCTTTTTTGTTGTTTGCTTTTGAAGTGGAGATTATTCGTAACATAAAATGGGCAAAGCTGAGGTTAAGGTACGAATAGTGGTTGATAGGTAATGAAAAATTGTGATAGCGAAGATTACGGTGCGAATAATGATTAATAGGTAATGAAAAAACAGCAAAGCAAAGACTAGGGTACGAATACCAAGCAATGGGTCATAAAACTCTCACAGCCATTCATTTAATCTGCTATCATATCCTCTGCACAAAAGAATCCTATTTTTGAAAATATTTTTGAATTCTAGTTCTATCATCCCCTTAAGTTTAATAGAATAGATTTAAGAAGATAACGTGAAAGGGGATCTTTTTCATGGGAAGCGAACAGGAGAAGCGGACGATTTCAATAAAACTCAATCAGCCAGTGAAGAAGGTGGATTTGTCTAGTAAACAAGTAACAAACCGACAGCTGCAACAACAAATCGAAGAACGACAAGAAGTGCAGCCGATAAAAGTGGAAAAAAAGAAAGAAGGAAAAGAAAAAGCCCAAAAGAAAACGCAGTTATCTGATGAAATTCGCCCCCTTGAGAAAAGAAACGATAAAGAGCCATTCACAGAGCAATATAAAACTGAAACCGTCAAGTCGTTTCCGGCTCAATATAAAAATGACGTCATTCGACCATTTCCAAATAAACAGAAAAAAGAAATGGTGAACTCGGACAAGCCAAAAGAGAATGTGAGACCGTTACCGCATATTTTCCCTGAACCGAATAATGCTCAACTTCAGAATCAGGAAAAGACAGAGAAAGTTGCTTACGATAAAAAATGGAAAGAGACCGCATCTCAACAAAGCCAAAAAGTCGATTCGCAAACCGATCATAGTCAGAGTTACCAAAATGCGACTGAGATGGGAGCCTCATCTGAAATGGAGTTAGAAGTTCCGTTACCAAATCAAAAGGTAATTGATTTTGGGCAGCTTCAGGAGGAACGGAAACGAAACGCGGATCCGTTTTGGGATGATGGAAACCGTGAGCAAGGACCGAGCTTGCCATATAAACGGAAAAAGAAGAAAAAAGGGAATTTTTCATTTCAGGATTTTCCAGTAATGACGGTCATGGCGATTTTTTCAGCTATTATTGTTGGGTTAAGTTTTGGGTTTGTGATTAAGACGATTTTTACTGGGGAAAGTGATGTGTCAATAACACAAAATGGAGCCGTACCTGTTATGAGCAATAATGGTGTTGATGCAGGTGCGACCAATCATCAGCTTCAATGGCCACGACTCACAGCTGAAGTTGTACAAGCAGGTGCGTTTTCGACTCTTGAAAAAGGAAATGAAATGAACGAACAAATGTTATCAAACGGGTTTCCGGCTGTATTATTAGCGGATACAGAGAGTTTTTATTTATTTATTGGACTTGCTGCTGATCGAGCCGAAGCACAAAATGTCAGTGCCTATTTTGTCGGTGAAGGACAAGAAACGTATGTAAAAACGTACCAAATTAATGGCGATTCAGTGCCCCCTTCAGTCGAAAGCCAAGCTTGGTTTGAGGAGGCGACTCAGTTATTTCAGCAACTTTCTACTTTATCTGCGGCTGCTTTAACAAAGGAAGCGATGATTTCAGCCTCACAGCTTGATGCTTCGACAAATAAAGTCAATACTTTGTCAGAACAACGAGATGCCGCCTTTTCTGATTTGCCAGATGAGATAAAACCATACGCATTAGAGATGGCAGACCGGTTAAAAGAAGCGAATACCGCGTTAGTCTCTTATAATGAAAGTCAAAGTACATCTGATGCCATTAAAGTCCAGCAAGCTTTATTATCGGTTTTAAATAATTATTCGCTTATGATGAATACGAAAGAATAATTAGTTAAATATTCAGACATATGATGTTGTTGTGATTAGCTAAATTTGGTATTATGAAGATAACCTTGTACAATAAGAGAAAAACTTATTGGTGAGGTGCCCTTCATGATACCTTTCATTTTGGCCTCAAGTTCCCCGAGGCGTCAAGAATTGTTGAAGCAAGTAAATTATTCTTTTGAGATTATAACAAAAGACACATCTGAACAAGTGGAAGAAAACCTACTCCCAGAGAAGCTCGTCTTACAATTAGCAAACCGAAAAGCAGAAGCTGTATTTGTTGATCATCCTGATAAAATTGTTTTAGGAGCCGATACGATAGTGGCAAAGGCAGGTAGCATACTCGGTAAACCCGAGAGTAAAGAGGAAGCCTTCCAAATGTTAAAGCTCCTTTCTGGTAGTAAACATTCTGTTTATACAGGAGTGACGATTTTATCACGCGATCAAACTCAACATTTTTATCAACAAACCGATGTTGAGATGTATGAGCTTACAGATGATGAGATAATGCGTTATTTGAATAGTGGTGAGCCGATTGGTAAGGCGGGTTCTTATGCGATTCAAGGGTTAGGAGCTTATTTAGTTAAGGAAATAAAAGGCGATTATAATAATGTTGTTGGTTTACCATTAGCTAAAGTGATGAGAGCCTTAGCAGCGTATTCTATTTTTCCCGAAAATAAAAAATTGAATAGTTGGAAGGAGTAATCGATTGAACGAACAGCCTCTCCCCATTCGTGATGTCCCCGTAAGTGAACGCCCACGTGAACGTATGTTAAAAGACGGGATTCGAGCTTTGTCGAATCAAGAGTTATTAGCGATTTTATTAAGGTCAGGTACAAAGAATGAATCGGTCTTACAAATTGCTCAACAAGTTTTGAAGGTTTTTGATGGCATAACCTTACTAAAGGAAGCGACGATTGAAGAAATGTGTTCGTTAAAAGGGATCGGAATTGCTAAAGCTGTTGAATTAAGTGCAGCGATTGAATTAGGCAGGCGGATTCACAATTTTGTTCCAGCGGATCGGTATGTCATTCGCTCCCCAGAAGATGTCTCCAACTATGTGATGGAAGATATGCGCTTTTTAAAACAGGAACATTTTATGGCTCTTTATTTAAATACAAAAAATCAAGTCATTCATCGGCAAACACTGTTTATTGGTAGCTTAAATGCCTCAATTGTACACCCGCGAGAGGTTTTTAAAGAAGCCTTAAAACGTTCAGCCGCTTCGCTTATTTGTCTTCATAACCACCCTTCAGGAGACCCGACACCTAGTAAAGAAGATATTGATGTTACAACCCGCTTATCAGAAGCTGGACAAGTTCTAGGAATTGAATTATTGGATCATGTCATTATTGGTGACAGGAAATACATTAGCTTAAAGGAACAAGGGTATGTTAAATGAAGGAAGTTAAAAAGAATTGTTTCAATAAATAGAAAATAATGTTAGAAGTCATGGGAAAGATGTAAAATTACTTACGGGGAACTTAAGGCTATTTTTTTACTCAATTATTAGATATAATAAAGGGTATGATTTTGGATCATTGAAGGGAGATACATATAGATGTTTGGTGGTTTTTCAAAAGATATTGGGATTGATTTAGGGACGGCAAATACGCTTGTCTATGTTAAAGGTAAAGGAATTGTCGTGCGTGAGCCTTCGGTTGTTGCACTTCGTACAGATACAGGTTCTATTGAAGCAGTAGGAAATGATGCAAAAAATATGATCGGGCGTACGCCAGGGAATATTGTCGCGGTTCGTCCGATGAAAGATGGGGTTATTGCAGATTTTGATACAACAGCTACTATGTTGAAACATTTTATTCGACAAGCTGCTAAAAATCGTTCTATGTTTTCACGTCGACCGAATGTTATGGTCTGTGTACCAACAGGAATTACAGCAGTTGAAAAACGAGCGGTTGAAGATGCGACTAAACAAGCGGGAGCAAAGGAAGCTTATACATTAGAGGAGCCTTTTGCGGCAGCAATTGGAGCCGATTTACCCGTCTGGGAACCGACTGGTAGTATGGTCGTTGATATCGGTGGTGGTACAACGGAAGTCGCGATTATTTCATTAGGTGGGATCGTGACAAGTCAGTCGATTCGTGTCGCTGGTGATGAAATGGATGAAGCGATTATCCAATACGTTAAAAGAAATTATAATTTAATGATTGGAGAACGTACAGCCGAAACATTGAAGCTTGAGATTGGTTCAGCAGGAGCACCTGAAGGCGTGGATGATATGGATATTCGTGGACGTGATCTCTTAACGGGTTTGCCAAAAACACTTTCTGTAACAGCAGATGAAATTGCTGGGGCATTAGCTGATACGGTGACGACTATTATTGAGGCTGTGAAAAATACATTGGAGCAATCGCCGCCTGAGCTTGCTGCCGATATTATGGATCGTGGAATTGTTTTAACTGGTGGGGGAGCATATTTACGTAACTTAGATCAGGTATTAAGTGACGAGACGAATATGCCAGTTATCGTAGCGGAGAATCCATTAGATTGTGTCGCAATTGGTACAGGGAGAGCATTAGAAAATCTACATCTTTTCCGTTCAAAAGCTGGAATTACATCACGATCTGATAGAAAATCATAAGTAGGTGTTTCAAACATGCCATCTTTTTTTTCAAACAAAAAGTTAATTGTTCTCTTAGTCAGTATTATTATCTTGGTGGCGTTGATTGGTTTTTCCTTAAGCGACAGAGAACGAGTAACGGGTCCTGAGCAGATTATGCGTGATACCGTTGGTTGGGTACAATCCATTTTCTCAAAACCCGCTCATGCAGTAGCGGGTTTCTTTGAGAATGTTAGTGATATGAAGTATATCTATGAAGAGAATAAAGTGTTAAAAGCTAGGTTGGAAGAGTATGCCAAGATAACAGTAGAACGAAATCTGCTGCAAAATGAAAACGATACGTTGCGAGATATGCTTGAACTAGAAGAATCCTTACACGACTATTTATTGCGCCCAGCTGTTGTGATTCACCGTTATCCGGATAGATGGCAGGAACATATTGGTTTAAATCGTGGAACTCAACACGGAGTAGAAAACAATATGGCCGTTATCGATTCAAAAGGTGGATTGATTGGAAAAGTACAAAGTGTGAGTGAATTCAGCTCATATATTCAACTATTAACGGATAATGATCGGACAAACCGTGTATCAGCCCAAATCCAGTTAGATGAGCCAGAAACAGGTTTTGTAGAGGACTATGATGAGGAGCGAGGGCTTCTGATTATGAGGAAGCTGGATATCGATGCGGAAATTGAGTTGGATACGATGGTTGCAACATCTGGTTTGGGTGATGTCTATCCGGCTGGTCTAGAGATTGGAACAGTAGCGTTTGTGGAGCCTGATGAATATGGCTTAACACAAAATGTCTATATTGAACCAACAGCAGATTTTTCTGGTCTTGATTATGTTTATATCGTGGAACGAACTTCTGTCACTCTTGATCCAGCATTACTTGAGGAGGATGAATAATGAGTCGGTACTACCTCTCTTTGCTGCTCTTTTTTATTTTTATCGTAGAGGGGACGATTTTTCAATTCATCACTCAAGCGATTGAAGGTCAGTTTATAGTCGTCGCTAGGTTTGTTGTCGTTCTACTCGTTTTTATTGGAATATACTTAGGACGTTCTTCGAGTATTTTCTACGGGCTCATCTTCGGTTTGTTATATGATGTCGTTTATACCGATTTGTTAGGGGTCTATTTATTTGGATTTGGTTTAACTTGTTATTTGTTTTCCTTATCTTTTAAAAGGGTACAGGATAGTCTAGTCTTACCTTTATTACTATCTGTTGTAGCGGTTTGTTTTATTGAGTTTTATCAATATGGCTTATTTTTATTAATTGATATAACCGAGATGCCTGTTGCAACATTTCTTGAAACTCGATTATGGCCAACTTTAATTGGAAATCTGTGCTTTGCGATTATTATGTATTATCCAATTAAAAAACTTATTGCCCATATTGTGCAACAATCAAAATTAAGGGAGCGCTAATCTTTCTTTTTGATTAAAGCTAAAAAAGCTGGTGGACGAGTATTAAATGGGGGTAGGAGGGCAAGTATCCTCTTACTACATTTTAAGAAGCGTCACTTTGTCGAATCGGCTACAAGTCTTTACATGTACACTTATAAAACGTGTAAAATTAATTGTATTCTTTGCTAATTAGCAGGGTTTTTGTAAGTGCGTGTTGAATTAAGGTAGTAATGAAGATTTATGACTCTGTAAGATGGAAAGAAAGGCATTTAGAAGGGACGTGTGGTCTGAGGTGAACGTTATGACACAGAAAAAACAACATGTTACGATCAAAGGAACAAAAGACGGACTCATGTTCCTCCTTGATGACCATTGTGGATACAGCCAACTAATAACGGAATTAACGGAAAAGCTATCTTCCAAACATTATCAAAATAAGGACGGTCCCGTAGTGAATGTCAATGTTCATGTTGGGAACCGTTATTTAACAGATGCAGATAAAGAAGAATTAAAAGAAATTATCACAAAAGATTGTCATTTTTCGATCGAAAAAATCGAATCCAATGTTCTCTCTGTAGAGGAAGCAGAGCAAATTCGTAAACAATCAGAAATGATTACATTAACGAAAGTCATTCGCTCTGGACAAGTATTAAAAGTCACAGGTGATTTATTACTAGTCGGTGATGTTAATCCAGGCGGAATGGTTATGGCAACAGGAAATATTTATATTATGGGTGCTTTAAAAGGAATTGCTCACGCTGGGTTTGAAGGTAATGATGAAGCGGTTATTAGTGCTTCGCAAATGTCTCCGTCTCAATTAAGAATTGCCGATCAAATCTATCATTTTGAGAAAGAAGATGAAAAAGATTCAGAGATGGAAGCGGCTTTTATTGATCGTGAGTTAGCTGAAATTGTATTAGAAAAGGTTCAGCGACTAATCCGATATCGCCCTAATTTACAAAGGAATGAACATCAAATCATCGAATGAATGATATGTTAAGATAGAAAGGGGTAATGAGCGTGGGAGAGGCAATTGTTGTAACTAGCGGTAAAGGTGGGGTAGGTAAAACAACTACATCTGCTAACATCGGAACTGCTCTTTCGCTTGCTGGAAAGAAAGTTTGTTTAATAGACACTGATATCGGGTTACGAAATCTTGATGTCGTAATGGGACTTGAAAATCGAATTATTTACGATTTAGTTGATGTAGTTGAAGGCATTTGTAAAGTGAACCAAGCCTTAATTAAAGATAAACGTTTTGATCATTTATTTTTACTGCCAGCTGCCCAAACGAAAGACAAAACAGCTGTTGAACCAGAACAGATGAAAAAGATTATTGAGCAATTAAAACAAGATTTTGATTATATTGTCATTGATTGTCCTGCAGGAATTGAACAAGGTTTTCAAAATGCCATTGCTGGAGCTGATCAAGCAATTGTGGTCACAACACCAGAGCTGTCTGCAGTCCGCGATGCGGATCGAATTATTGGCTTATTAGAAAAGCAAGAAAACATCGCATCTCCTCGTTTAGTCATAAACCGAATTAGAGGACATATGATGAAAAATGGTGATATGTTAGATGTTGACGAAATTGTCTCTGTCTTAGGAATAGATTTATTAGGAATTGTCTTGGACGATGAAGAAGTGATTAGATGTGCAAATAATGGTGAACCAATTGCTCTACATAATACAAGTAAAGCTTCGATTGCTTATCGGAATATTTCAAGACGAATTTTAGGCGAAAGTGTTCCACTCATGTCGTTATCAGAAGACAAAGGAATGTTTACGAAGCTCAAGCAATTTTTTGGAGTAAGATAAATAGAAGCCACAGCCCTTTTGAAAAGGACTGTGGTTTTTTCGTCTTGGAAAATTAGCAAACTATGACAATTTCATGAAAGTAAGTTAATGAATAGTATGTAGAAGAGGGTGTTTAGTCTTTCATTTAGTGGGGAACATTACAAGTAGATTCCAATAAAGGAGTAGTGATGTTGAAATGGGTAAAAAAGTTGCCGTTGTTATCACAAATGAATTTGAGGACTCTGAATACACAGAACCTGTGAAGGCTTTAAAGGAAGCGGGCCATGAAGTGGTTAATATCGAAAAAGAAGCTGGAAATGAAGTAACGGGTAAAAGTGAAGGAGAAAAAGTCCAAATTGATAAAGGAATCGATGATGTTTCAGCAAAAGAGTTTGATGCCTTATTAATCCCTGGAGGTTTTTCACCTGATATTTTAAGAGCTGATGACCGTTTTGTTCGCTTTTCAAAAGAGTTTATGGATGAAAAAAAGCCGGTGATGGCGATCTGCCATGGACCTCAACTATTAATTACAGCGGAATCATTAGACGGTCGCGATGTCACAGGCTATAAATCGATTCACGTCGATCTAAAAAATGCGGGTGCTAAGCTTCATGATAAAGAAGTAGTCGTTTGCGGTGGACAACTTGTCACAAGTCGAACACCCGATGATATTCCAGCATTTATCCGTGAATCGTTAAATGTACTAAAATAAAATATCGGTAATAACAGCTATTCTGTAAGGGAGATTACCTTATGGAATAGCTTTTTATTGTGAGGAAACTAGAGTTGAATGAAACAGGTAAAGATATCAATGCTGGCGAATGATGCTGGAAACCCAACAAAAGAGCCACCAAAGGTAATCATAGCCTAGGAATGAAGCCAGAAGCCGAACAAATCAGCGACCAAAGGGAATCATAGCTGCTGAATGAAGCCGGAAGCGCAACAAAAAAGCGACCAAAGGGAATCATAGACTAGGAATGAAGCCAGAAGCGCAACAAAAGAGCGACCAAAGGGAATCATAGCCGCTGAATGAAGCCAGAAGCGCAACAAAAGAGCCGCCAAAGGGAATCATAGCCTAGGAATGAAGCCAGAAGCCCAACAAAAGAGCCGCCAAAGGGAATCATAGCTGCTGAATGAAGCCGGAAGCGCAACAAAAAAGCGACCAAAGGGAATCATAGCCTAGGAATGAAGCCAGAAGCCGAACAAACCAACCATCAAAGGGAATCATAGCCGCTGAATGAAGCCGGAAGCGCGACAAAAGAGCGACCAAAGGGAATCATAGCCGCTGAATGAAGCCAGAAGCCGAACAAATCAGCGGCCAAAGGGAATCATAGCCGCTGAATGAAGCCGGAAGCCGAACAAAAGAGCGACCAAAGGGAATCATAGCCGCTGAATGAAGCCGGAAGCGCAACAAAAGAGCGACCAAAGGGAATCATAGCCTAGGAATGAAGCCAGAAGCGCAACAAAAGAGCCGCCAAAGGGAATCATAGCCTAGGAATGAAGCCAGAAGCCCAACAAACCAACCATCAAAGGGAATCATAGCCGCTGAATGAAACCAGAAGCGCAACAAAAGAGTCACCAAAGGGAATCATAGCCGCCGAATGAAACCAGAAGTCCAACAAAAGAGCCACCAAAGGGAACCATAGCCCTCAAATGAAACCAAAAGCCGTCAAAGCGAATCACAACCTCCCCCAAACAAAACAAAACCATAAAAAAACCATTCCGTTAATTTGAGGAATGGTTAGTGCTTAAATATCAAATTCAGCTGATAAGTTAGGATTTTAGCGAGAAATATAACTAGAAGTGATAGTTTTTAATTTTAAACAAAATTTGATTGTAGCAATAATGGTTCAACACAATCACGAAACTCTTTTAAGGAAAATGGTTTGCGAATATAAAGAATATCGTGCAAACTCGATTGGTAAGGTGTTAGGTGACTTGTCGTCATAATGATGATCGTCTTTTTTTTGTTTAGTGCTTCTATCTCTTGTAAGACGAGTTCAATAGGGAGATCATCGAGTTGGTCACTGATCATATAAACATCCACAGGAAAAGCAGCGTATGTATGAAGAAAGGATTGACCTGTTTCAAAAGATTGAACGCTTATCCCCATTTTTTTTAAGTGGTACTCTATTAATGTTGCATGAGCTGGTTCAGTTTCAACCATGGCTACAAGACTTGGGCCCATGGAATTCCTCCACTCTTTTCATCGATTCAATACTCTAATCTTAAATTGTTGGATTCAACTTTTCAAGTGTCTTTTTGTAATGCGTTAATTGGTTAAACCTTCCTTTCGAAGTCTCCGTTTTTTCCACCTGATTTCCTTGCTAAAAAAGTAGGACCGATAATCATTCCTTTATCGAGAGCTTTGCACATATCATAAATGGTTAAAGCGGTGGCACTGGCCGCGGTTAAGGCCTCCATTTCGACCCCCGTTTTACCTTCTGTTTTCACTTCAACTGCAATGTGTAATGTTGCGTCGTTATCATTTTTTTCCCAATTAAATTCAATGTTTACACCATTTAAAGAGAGTGGATGGCACATAGGTATCCATTGCGAAGTGTTTTTAGCTGCCATTACACCGGCAACTTGGGCTACAGCTAGCACATCCCCTTTCCCGATTTTTCCTTGCTCAATTTTCTCATGGATTTCGGATGAGACGTTTATGCTTGATTTAGCAATCGCTGTGCGGATTGTAATTTCTTTGTTAGAGATGTCGACCATTTTTGCTCGTCCTTGTTCATTAAAATGAGTTAATTTATCCATTTTTTCACTCCTATTCATTAGTCCGAAAGTTATTAAATTCAAATTGATTTGCTTTTTTTATTGATTTAAAAATCTATGCTATCATAAGACATACACATGTTTGTTAACGAAAGGAGTTATTTACATATGTCTGTACAGGAACATAAATCAGATGCCCCTAGATCGATTCGTTGTATGGTGCTTACGATTTCTGATACACGCACGAAGGAAAATGATCACGGTGGTGCTCTAGTTAAAAAGAAGCTAATCGAAGCTGGTCATCAAGTTTCTGCTTATTCTATTATAAAAGATGAATCATTATTAATCCAAGAGAAGATTAAAAAGGCGGTGTCCAGTCGAGAAATCGATGCGGTATTATTAACCGGTGGGACAGGCATTGCCAAAAGGGATACGACATATGAAGCGGTTCAAGCTTTGTTACATAAAGAAATGCCAGGTTTTGGTGAAATTTTTCGTTACTTAAGTTATGCAGAGGATATTGGTTCAGCAGCGATTTTAAGCCGGGCTGTTGCTGGAGTTTATGAGAATACGGCCGTCTTTTCGATGCCGGGTTCAAGAGGAGCTGTCAAACTTGCGATGGATAAGTTGATTATACCTGAACTTAACCACGTAATCCGTGAAATTCAAAAAGACCTTTAAGTAGGAATGCTCCATGTTTATAATAGAAAAGATTAATTTGATGAGGTGAATGAAGTGGTTGATATTAGAAAACCGATCTTAGTGTCTGAAGCAGTTTCAGCTGTGCTTAATCATTCTAAGACAGGGGAAACAGAATATATTTCCATCGATGATTGTGATGAAAGGTATTTAGCGAGCGATTTAATCGCGGATCATGATGTACCCCCATTTGATCGCTCTCCACTTGATGGATTTGCGATCAGAGCAGTGGACAGTCAAGGGGTGACAGAAGGATCACCAAAGTCTTTTAAAGTGATTGAAGAAATTGGTGCAGGAGCGGTGGCAGCAAAAATTCCAAATGATAATGAAGCGATTCGAATCATGACGGGAGCTCAAATTCCAGCTGGCACGGATGTAATTGTAATGTTTGAATTAGTACGTGAGTTTGAAAAAGAGGGGGAGGCGTACTTTGAATTAACTCAATCCTTTGAATCAGGTGATAACATTTCTTTTCAAGGGGAGGATGTTCAAAAAGGAGCAAGCTTAGTGCAAAAAGGGGCACGGATTACGCCTGGTATTAAAGCGTTGCTCGCAACCTTTGGTTATGCTGAGGTCGAGGTGTTTAAAAAAACTAAGGTCGGGATTATCGCAACGGGGACAGAGCTTCTCAATGTTGATGAGGAATTGCAACCAGGTAAAATCCGTAACAGTAATGCTTATATGGTCGCGGCTCAAATTAAAAAAGTTGGAGCTGAACCCGTCTATTTCGGACAACTTGTTGATGATTTAGAAGAGAGCTTTCAAAAGATTTCACTAGAATTAGAAAAAGTCGATTATTTAATTACGACAGGTGGGGTATCTGTTGGTGATTACGATTTTTTGCCGGAAATATATAAACGTTTAGGAGCGAACGTATTATTTAATAAAATTACGATGCGACCAGGAAGTGTGACAACGGTCGCAGAAGTAAATGGGAAGCTTTTATTTGGGTTATCAGGAAACCCTTCTGCTTGTTTTGTTGGCTTTGAATTACTCGTTCGTCCAGCCATTTTAACGAGTTTTTCTGTTATGAAGCCTCATTTGCAAAAAGTTCAAGCGACGCTCTTGGTCGACAACGATAAATCAAATAACTTTTCTAGATTTATTCGGAGTTATACGTATTTTGAAAATGGCAAGCTTTATGTAGAACCAACAGGACTAGATAAATCAGGTGTAGTAAGCTCATTAGCTGATGCCAACTGCCTGATGATGCTTCCAGGTGGGGCGAGTGGCTTTCAAAAAGGGGATATGGTCGATGTCTTGTTACTTACAGGAGAGGGAAGCGAGTGGCCATGGACAACGGTTTAAAGATTTGGCAAATTAGTGGTTTTAGTAATCGTGGAAAAACGACTTTAATAGAAGGTATTTTAACTAAAAGTAAAAAAAGGGGTTTGTCGATCGCAACGATTAAACATCACGGTCACGGCAAAAAGCTCGCCGCTCTTGATACAGGAAAGGATTCTTGGAAGCACCGGCAAGCAGGTGCGGTAGGAAGTGCAGTATTAGCAGCGGAAACGATTCAAATCCAAATTAGCAAACCAACAGAATGGCAACTAGAAGATCTTTTGCCGCTCTATAAGCAGGCTGAGCTAGATGTTATCCTACTTGAGGGGTATAAAAATAAAGCTTATCCTAAGTTGGTTTTATTAAAAGAAGAAGCTGATTTAGTGTTGCTTTCTGATTTAACGAATATTCAAGCTGTCGTTGTTTGGGAGAAAAGTTTAATCAGACAAATAGAAGATACACCTGTTTTTTTTATTGATGATGTCGATGAAATTAGTGAATGGTTATTTAAACAATGGGGAGTGTAACATGGAAAATAAATTGTTTTTAATTACAGAGCAAGAGATTGTCATCCAAGAAGTTGTCGATAAAGTAGGTGATCGTAATGCGGGAGCGATCAATTGTTTTATTGGGACTGTTCGTGAAATGACAAAAGGAAAAAAGACGCTTTATTTAGCTTATGAGGCTTATGTGCCAATGGCTGAGAAAAAGTTAGCTCAAATTGGGGACGAAATTACAGAGCGCTGGCCCGATACACGAGTCGCGATTACACATCGAATTGGCGAATTGGCAATTAGTGATCTTGCCGTTGTCATAGCTGTATCAACGCCACATCGAAATGATTCTTATGAGGCAAGTCGATATGCGATTGAGCGGATTAAAGAAATTGTCCCGATTTGGAAAAAAGAGCACTGGGAAGATGGGCAAAAGTGGATCGGTGATCAGCTAGAAAAGACGGCTTATCCAAAAGGGGCCCCAAAGATGGAGGAGTTTAATGATTAAAATTTTATTATTTGCTGAATTAAGTGAGCAAGCACAAAGTGGGGAGCTTTTTATTGAAGCAGAAGGGAAATCAATTGTTGCATTTAAAGACATGTTGCATTCGTTGTATCCTGAACTAACAATAAGTGAAGCAACGATGATTGCCGTGAATGAAGAGTATGCCGAGGATGATTATGTGATTCAAAAAGAGGATGTTATTGCGTTAATTCCACCAGTAAGTGGGGGGTAACGCTGAACATGTTCGCAGACTTTTGAATAAGCTATCGCATACAAGTGTGCGGTGGTGAGCGAAAAATGCAAGGAGAAAATGCTGATTTTATCGGGGCTTGGGTGCAAGCAATAGGCAATTTCCTTGCTGCACTTGGCTCTTCTTTGCCGGATTCGGAAGCTTCTTTAGCTACTAATTTAGGAATCTATGGAAATGAACTTCAAGCTCTTGGTGGAGGCGTTCAATATGTTGGCACAATATGGGAAGGAGAAGATGAAAATAATGACGTTTCTTCTTCTCAACCTATGTTGCCTAGGCAAACATCAAGCTGTTTGGAGCGAAGTCCTATAGCTAATATTGGGCAGAAAGAGAATAGTTTAGTCAGTACTGGTGTTTTAATCGGAATTGTTGGTAACATTTTTAGTACCTTTCATTTGGCAGAGGTTTTTTCTGACTCAGAGATTGTTAATAAGCCGCTAGGGATAGGGGGGAATTTCCTTCAGGCGGCAGGCGCTTATATCGCAACGGTTGCTTCTGGAGATGAGTTTCAATCATTGGCGTATATAGGTGGAATGTGGCAATACTACGGGGCGGGATTACAAGGTGTATCAGGTCTTTTACAGAAAGCCGATCTCCTTGATATTATCGGCTCATGGATTCAATTTTTAGGAGCTCTTTTTGTGGCGATTTCGATTACCGAAGAACTTGAAAATAAGTAAAATAGTTATTTAAAGTAGGGATTACTATGAAAAAATATGTGCTACATTTTATTGAATCTGGTTTAGTTATATTAGTACTCTGGGTTCTTTTTGGCTTTATGTCTTCTTTATCAAGGTGGAATTCTTTACCTATTGAGGGTATTCATTTAGCGGTCATTGATCGGATGAATGGCAATCAAATCGTTTTTTCACCTGTTGTCATGCTCATTATGGTAGTCATAGCCTGTTTTATTATTCATGCTATTAGTCAAGGGTGTCTTTTTCTTAAAAACACGAAAATACGAGGGAAAACGGTTTTCGTCTCTTTTTTATTAGGAGTAGGTTTGATTTTTGGCTGTTTAATGATGGTTGCCCTCATTCGTCAAATTCTTGATGGTTTTTATTTAGCGGCTGTCCAGTCCTTGCTACTCCTTATTTACATAGCGTATCAATATTGGTTCCATCATCATCCACCAATCAAAAGATATATTCGTAAATTACGTGATGAACGAACGCATAAGGTAGAAAAGGGGTCATCAGCTTTGAATGGAAGCGACAAAAGTTAGTGCCTCTCAAAAGCTGGTGACACCTGCGGATGGCTCTTACAAACGAGGAGCCTTGTCAAAAATGAGTGGGGCATAGTTCTTGCAATCTAGTAGGAATTTTATTAATAGAGAAGGAGCATTTAAGAAATTTCTTATAGTTTGGCCACATGTAAGAGGCTTCTCATATATCGATTTTTTAATTGGTAAATAAATCATTCTTGCTTTTTACGTAAGGGCCTTATATTAAATGATTCTGTCCATCTCTCGTAGAACCACTGTCTCAGACTTTGCTTTAATGTGAGCTCCTGATCTTGTTTTAAGGCTGCAACACGCCAATAAAGTGGTGGGTGTGGCATCATTTGGAACTCAATCAATCGCCAAATCCATGATGGACGCTCTATTGATGAAGGACGGTTTTTTTCTTCTGTTTCCTTGTCTTCTACATATTGAATTGACTTTTCAATCGCTTCGTCCTGAGATTGTCCAAGGATTTCTAAACTTTTGGCCATTTGTTGGCTGCCATGATGCAAAATGAAACTAGCTAAACGATCGGCACGAACCTCCATCACTTGTGAGCAAAAAGCTTGATAGAGGGGGAATAGGAGAATCAATCCCCATATCAACATAAACATTAAAACCGGATTGTTTTCAATCAACTCTGGTGACTTGACTAACCAAAGAACAAAGCCGATAATAATGGCTATATAAGGGAGGCGTAGAAGTTGACTAATGAGAACGTCTCTTTTTTTTACATGAATGGCTTCGTGAGCAATAATACCTTCAATTGCTTCAATTGGTAACCTTAGTGTCGCACTTGTTAAAGTGATCATTGAGCGACCGATACCCATTCCCGATGCGAACCCATTAAATTCATTTGATTCCGTTTCGTATAAACGAGTTTTTGGTAAGTTTAGCTTTTTAAATAATTTGTTTGCACGTATTAATAGTTCTCGGTCATCAATTTTTTTTGCATCAGTCGCAATCTTTAAAATAAGATCGGAAAAATATAAATTGACGAACCAAAAAGGGATGATCGCTCCAACGATTATCGCTGTATGAACCTCTAATAAGTAGAGTCCTAGAAAAAAAGCAGAATAAACGGAAATACCTTTTATGGCCCCCGCAAAATAAAGCTTCCCTAATAATCTTTTGAAGTTGGAATGATGGTAAAATGGGAGAACTTGTTTTTCTTTTTTTAGAGCAATTTTTGAAGCTTTTGGCACAAAGTGATTAAACAAAGAACAGTCTTTTGGGCTTAGATAAACAGATTCACCAGGAAAATCAAGCTTTAAAACTTTTCCATTACCGGTTACAAAATCAAGACTTTTCGAAAATACAGTAAGCAGGGGGTGAAGCTTTAATAAATCAACCCTACTTTCCACCTGGAGCCCTTCCAATTTTTCTAAAGGATATTTTCTTGCGTCGATACTTGAAAGGATAAATAGTTCGTTCTCTTTTGATTGATAAATTTTTGTCGAAATATGATTTAAAAATTGTTTAACTGTTTCAGTGACACTGTGAATCATAACCAGAATGACAAGAAGTTTTAAAGGACTAGGTTCAGGTCCAAATAAGTAGTAAGCAATTGCCCCACTTAAGACTAGTATTGTTAAAAAGGTTTCATAGAGCAATTTTTTGATGCTCCGTGAAAGGGGAACTTCAACATTCTCCGTTAACTCTATTTCCATTTGACGTTTTAAGGCCTTTTTGCGTCCATCAAAAATCATTGAAAAATTAAAATAAGCAATCGAAACGATAGAAAATCCAATGAAGAAATCTGGAAATCTGAAAGAGTAAAAAAGGTGGCCAATCATTGTTATTGCTGCGACAATAATAAAGGTATTTCCAAGTTTTTCACTCTTTTTTTCAAAACTATACCCAATAAGGGCAATGAGAAAGGTCATGACAACATATAAGATAATCGTGGTGGAATTTGGTAGCATTGAATCACTCTTTTAATTCAGAGCTTAAGATAAATTGCTCTTCTAGTTTTAATAAATCATCTACTGTCACTTGAGGGTGTTCACTTATTAAGGAATAACGTAGCCCATCCTCATCCCAAGCTATACTTTTAAAGGAATCAAATACGACCAAAGAGGCAAGGCTATTTCGGAATTCGATTAGCTCTTCATCAGCTAGGGTTAGCTCAATTTCATCTTCAGGAGATGGAAAGACTGCTATAGATACATAGGAAATATGATCTTTTGAGTATTCAAACGTTAATTCTGTTCGTTCGAATAAATCGCTATTATATTTTTCAATAGTAGCTAAAGTAACATCTTCACTAGCTAGAACAAGTACCCCTTGTTGAAAAATATTGTTTACTTCATTTATAGAGATTTGTTCTATAAATTGTTCGTCTAGATTTTCAATAAAAATATCGTCTGGAATGTCTAGATGAAACTCATCCTCATCAAAAGTGACGTCAAATTTAATTTCTTGATACTCCATTGTCGTTTCTATGTCATCTGTAATCATTTTTGCTTTTAAAATGAAATGGTTTTTTTGATTGACCCAAAGGTCAAATTCTTTTATAAAGTTCATATCATTCTCTTCTTTTAATTTTAAGTGGTATGTTTGAGAACCATGAAGCGTCTCTTCGCCAACCATTTGTAAGGAAGCATCCTTTTCTATACTTCTCAGAAAGTCTTTCATTATTTCTAATTGTGATTGCCCGTCCAACATCGGTAATTCGCCGGTCATTTGAAAAGCGAGAGCAGAAGATTCATCATAAATGGTCATCACACTGCCATCATATAACCCATAAGATGTCTCGTTCGTTTGCTTGTCGGTGACGACGACTATCCTTTTGCTATCCATTATGACTTTTTCTTCTATTATCGATTCATTTGTAACACCATCGATTGTTTCAGTTAAATGGATTTTTCCATAATAAGAATCGTATTGAGTATGGCTAGTGAGTACTTCGTGAATGATTTCTTCAGGACTTGTTGCTATTGCAGTTGAACAGCCGGTTATTAAGATTAAAGAAAGAATCATGTATATTTTTATATGGTTTTTCATAAATATCACCTTTCTGGAAGTCGGCAAGCAACTAATGTTCCAAATCCTTCTTTGGAACATATCGTTAGATCGCCCTTTTGTTTTTGCATTAATAGTTTCGCGATACTAAGTCCGAGGCCAGAGGAACCACCTTTTGTTCTTGCTTGCTCTACCTGGTAAAAAGGTTGTAACACATAGAGAAGTTGGTCCTCAGGTATAAAGGTCCCCTCATTTTGGACAAGAAGAAGCGTATCGGTTTGACGAAATTGTTCTAGTTCATGTTTAAAAGGAGAGAAAACCCATTTAGGTAAATTCTTTTTTGAGGAGATAACAGCTAAGCTAAGGGCATTCTCTATATTTGTATAACGTAAGCCATTTGCAACGAGGTTATCTACGACTCGAATCATTTGCTTTGGATCAAGAAGATATTCACCTGGTGCATCAACGATAAGATTTAATGGAATGTCTTTGTCTGCAGCAAGCTCTTCATAACCACTTAGTAACATCTCAAAAAACTCTTCTCCATCTACTTTTACTAGTTTTGGTTGAAAGGAGGGAGATTGAATCGATGTATATATGGCTAAATCATTAATTAAATGCTCCATATAATGCATCTTCTCAAATAATATTTGTTCATAATCTCGTTTTTCTTGCTCTGTAAGGTTTGAACCCTTTAGTAAAGCCTCCGAATAAGTACGAATTACGGTTAAAGGTGTTTTGAGATCATGCGATAAAGTTGAAACAATCCATTCTTTTTCATTTTGTTGGGTTTTGACAGCCTCATTTTGTTTGATTAATTCATTTTTCATATTTTCAAAATGTAAGATTAGTCGACTGATTTCATCATTTGAGCGTGGGATGATCTTTTCGGTTTGTTTACCTTTTGCAAAAGCATCCATTTGATGTTCTAGATTTTTGATTGGTTTGTTTAACTTTTGGTTTAATAAATAAAAAACGATGAAATAAATTAGAGTAAAAACGATTATAAAGATAGCCAAGTAATAATAGTTATAACTTTGATAGGTTTGTAACCATGCATCTCTTGCAATCGTTATTTCATAAAAACCTTGTAATTCAGCTTGAGATAAAACGGACTGTTTTAAGCGATAGTTTTGATGAGTCGTTTCGATTTCTCCGATATTTCTATAAAGGTTGTGGACATTTGTAAAAGAAAAATAAGGGTTAAAGTCTCTCTGATGAGATTGATACAAGACTAAACCATCAGAACGATAAAGAGTTATGGCAATGTTGTCACTTGTTAAATCAGCCACCATGTCATATGTTTCTAGTGGATTAAAATCATATAATCTAGGATCATTTAAAAATTCTTCAATATGTGCAAATTGATTTGTTGCTTCAGTTTGCTGTTTGAAGCTCTCTTGTTGCCAATACTGGTTCAATCCAAGATATAATAAATAAAGGACAGCAACCGGTAAAATCATTACAATTAAATAACTAAACATTAGGAATGATTTGAGTTTCATTCCACTTCTTCTCCGATAAATTGATAGCCAATGCCCCAAACGGTTTGGATAAAAAGTGGATTACGTGACGATTCTTCTAATTTTGTTCGAAGGCTCTTTAAGTGCACGGTCACGGTTTTTCCGTTGTCAAGTTCAGGTTCATACCAAACATGTAGGTAAATATCTCTTTTTGAGAACGTTTGAAACGGATTTTTAGCAAGTAAGAAGAATATTCCTTTTTCTTTAGCCGTCAAAAGAACGGGTTGATTAGCTATGTAGATTTTTTCCTTTTCAAAATCAACGGTTAGTCCACCTTTATAATGATAAAGAGGAGATTCGACTTGGATGCCTTTGTAGCGATTGTAGCGTCTAAGATGAGAATGAATGCGTGCTTTTAATTCATCTAAACTAAAAGGTTTTGTTAAATAATCATCTGCACCTAAATTTAATCCTTTTATCTTATCTTGATCGGCAATTTTTGCACTAATGATTAATAGTGGAATATCCGATTCATCACGAATTAACTTACATAATGTAAATCCATCTAATTCTGGTAACATTAAGTCGATAAGCACTAATGTATATTCTCCCTTTTTAAAATCTTCTAACCCTTCTTGCCCTGTAGACGACCAAGTAACAGTAAATCCATTTTTTCTTAGATCATCACAAACAATGCGTGCGATTTCTGGATCATCTTCAACGAGTAAAATCGCCTTATCGTTCATTGGATTTCTCCCCCTTATATTCTTTTTATTATATTTGTCAGGTTGGTAAATTTAAGATATTTTATAAATTCTTTATATTTTATCAAAGAAAGTGTCTAAAAAGTTATTTTATGAACATTAAGTAGACTTTCGTTCTATTTATTGGAACCGAAGTGGATGGGTGTCCTACCTCTCACTTTAATATACATTCAAAAAGGGGCTGAACCCTCAAAGGTCATCTTCATGACTTTGGGACAGCCCCTTCTAAACAGCTTCAATTCATATTAACGATGCTCTTTATATAAGTCTTGTTTTGTAAGAGCACTTAATTGTTTTTGGAACGATTCTGGTAGAAACACTTGTGAAGCATCAATATTTTCAATTAATTGCGTTAAGCTGCTTGCTCCGGCAACGACGGAGGCAACGGTTGGCTGAGAGAGACAATAGGTGAGGGCGAGCTCATTCATCCTGTGCTGCTGCTTCATTTCATTTAAAGCAATTCTTGTTTCTCTTAGTTCTCGAGCCGAATAGTTCAGATAGCCATTTTTCTTTATTTTATCTGGAAGATTATCAAATGGTCTTTCGGTTAATATTCCTTTTGCGACTGGACCCCGTGCAACTACACTGACTTGATGCTCTTCTAAGAAAGGAAAGAGCTCCTCAGGTCTCCGATCAAGCAAACTATATTGCATCATGACACTCACAATATTTGAACGTTTGACATATTCACGGATAACATTTGGGCGAATCGATGATAGGCCATATTCACGAATCAAACCTTCGTCCTTTAATTGCTCAAATGCTTCAATCGTTTCATCAATGGGGTCATCGATTGTGCCACCATGTAATTGATATAAATCAATATAATCGGTTTTTAATCGAGATAAACTGTCTTTTACCGCAGAGATAATATGCTTTTTAGATGGATCCCAGCTCCAGCCGCTGACACCTCGTTCAAACCGATTCCCGACCTTTGTCGCTAAAATGACTTGGTCGCGTTTGCCTTTTAAAGCTTTACCAATAAATTCTTCATTTAAGCCTTGGTCGTATAAATCCGCCGTATCAAGATAATTAATCCCGCGGTCAATCGCTGTATCGAGAATGGTGAGCGCTTCTTGTTCATTTGTACCAAGCGACATACAACCTAAACCAATTGTACTCACTTCTAAATTAGAACGACCTAGTTTTCGTTTTTTCATCGATATGACTCCTTTCATGAGAAAAAATAACTATATATACATTTACCCAATACCCACGTTCCGTAAAACTTATGATTGTCCAACGACTCAATTATCTCATAAACAAGATAAAGAGTGAATAAACAGGAATGCGGTGTGGTATGTGGAAAAAAAGGTGATCCACTCCTTTATTTGATATATTAATAGGTTAGAATACGTTTACGAGGAACGCGTCGCAGAATGTAAAGAAAGGGAGGGGAAGCGTTTAGTAAAGGAGGAAATACGAGACAAAAAGTAAGGAATCGAAGAGAAAAGATGTCACAAAGGATACACAAAGACGCACAATCCTAATAATGAAAACAATAAAAAAGACACAAAATTTCTATTGAAAATCAGAAACGGTCAAGGTATATTTAATGTATGCGGTTTCATTAATTCGTTCATTTAAACGTTTCAATTAAAAGGGGGGCAGTAAAATCAAATAGCTTAAGTATTATGGGGGTTCAAAATTGAATAAAAAATGGGTCATTTTAATAGTTGTCATTTTGGTTGCTGGAGTGACGATATTTACAACTGTAAAAGAGGATCAACATGAAGCAACCATTTCTTTGGGTAGTGATGACCGAGAGTTAATGAAAATTGCAAAAGATACGTATGCTTTTTTTGAAGAGTACACCGATCCAAACACAGGGTTAACGTTAGATAGGGTTGACCTTCATAATGGAGAAATACGGTATGAACAAACGTCACCAACAAATATTGCGATGTATTTATTAAGTTTGGTGGCAGCTGTTGAACTCGAATTTGAAGCAGTAAATGAAGCAAGTGAAAAAGCGGCTCGAGTATTACAGACTTTGAATGAAATGGAAAAGTGGAATGGCCTTTATTTCAATTGGTATTACACAGACAGTGCCGAATTAATGAACGATTGGGGAAAATTTATTTCTACGGTTGATAACGGCTGGTTAACGGCTGCTCTTGTTGTCATTGGGCAATATTTTCCAGAACTGCAGATGCAAACGGAACCTTTAGTTGTACAAATGGATTATTCTGCGTTATATGATTCAGCTGTTGGCCAATTTCATGGAGGATATGATGTGGAAGCGGGCCACTTGACGGATCACCATTATGGAATGTTCTATTCGGAAACGAGAATTACGAGTTATTTAGCCATTGGAAAAGAAGATGTACCAGAACGTCACTGGTGGAGTTTGTATCGGACCTTCTTACCAGAAGACACATGGCAGTCTCAACAACCTAATGGGCATTATGAGGTAATCGACGGTCATCGCCTTTATCAAGGACACTATGAGTATGAAGGAATCAAATATGTCCCGAGCTGGGGTGGGAGTATGTTTGAAGCATTAATGCCTGCGATTATAATCGATGAAAAGAACTTAGCTCCAAATGGCTTAGGGTTAAATAATAAGCGTCATGTACAAGCCCAAATTGCTTATGCGAAAAATCAACAAATGGATGTTTGGGGATTTTCACCAGCAGCTATTGAAAATAATTATTTAGAATTTGGTGCTCCAGTGCTCGGGGCAGGTGAAGGTTATCCAGATGGAGGAACCGTCACATCACATGCATCGTTTCTTGCGTTGGAATATGCACCAGAGGAAGTATTCCATAATATAGGTGTGTTAAAAGAGTTAGGAGCCTATGGCGAATATGGTTTTTATGACACGGTTCAATTTCCAAAAGGAAAAGTGAATGAAATTTATTTGTCGTTGGACCAAGGGATGATTCTGGCGTCTATTGTGAATTTTTTAAAGGATGGTGTTATTCGTCAACACTTTCATCAAGATCCGATTGGCTCTAATGGAGAGCATTTATTAGAAACGGAGCAATTTTCTATTAAGGAAAACTAAGAATGGGTTTATGTATTTTAGAAAAGCATCTTGTATTCGTTTTCTTAATGAATTATAATTCTAATTGAAACGTTTCAATTAGAGAAATGCTTGGTTGAAATCGTTTAATTTGTTGTAAAGAGGTTAGAGCATTGCCAACATTAAAAGATGTCGCAAAACGAGCAAATGTCAGTATCGCTACGGCTTCTTATGCTATCAATGGAAGTAAGTTAATTACACCAGAGACTAAAAATAAAGTATTAGTTGCTGCAAAGGAAATTGGCTATCATCCAAATGGTAGTGCCAAAAATTTAAAGAAAAATCGTAGTGAAATCATTGGTTTATTTTTAAGTGGATTTACCGGTCCTTTCTTTAATGAATTACTAGAAGGAATTCAAGATGTCGTGATTGAACGTGGCTATGAAATGGTTGTATGTGCAACGGTTGATAGACATCGCTTATTAATTGAAAAACATGTGGATGGTGCGATTATTTTAAACTATCACATTACCGATCAATTAATAGAGGATTTAGCGTCATCAAGAATGCCAATTGTGCTATTAGATCGGAAGGTGGAAGGCCCGTTTACTAAAAATGTTCTGTTGCCGAATGAGGCGGGGATTGAACAATCGGTTGAGCATTTGGTAAAAAAAGGACATAAGAGAATTGGGTTTATTGCTGGTGCGATTGACTCCTATGATGGAGAGACGCGTCTTAAAGGTTTTTTACAAGCAATGGAGAAGCATCAGATCCGTTTTTTACCAGAGGATTTAATTCGTGCCGATTTTACTGAATTAAGTGGACTGTTAAGTATGAAACAGTACTTAGAGGATCAACAGACGTATCCAACGGCCTTCATTTCTGCCAATGATGAGATGGCGATGGGAGCGATAAAAGCCGTACAGGAAAAAGGAATGTCAGTGCCAAATGATATCGCTTTTATCGGTTTTGATGATATTGCTCTTGCCCAATATTTTCAGCCACCATTAACAACGGTTCGTGTGTTAAAAAAACAATGGGGAATGGAAGCAGCCGAAACTTTATTCGAATTGTTAGAAGGAAAGAAGCATGTACAGGTTGAGCCAGTTCCAATAGAATTTATCTCACGTTCATCGACTTAATTTTATGTAAAACGATACAGAAGTTTCACTAAAGGCTTCTGTAACTGTATAAATTGAAACGTTTCAATTATTTTTTTAAATTGTAATTGTTAGATTTTCTCACGTGTAATAAAAAATGAGGATCTTGAATGAACCAGGATCTATAAAAGGAGAAAAGAGCTATGAAGAAAAAATCACTTGCGTTATTAACAGCAACAGCATTAAGTATTTTTGCGTTAGTTGGTTGTAGTAATGATAATAATGAAGAGCAAACGAATACAAATGGTGGTGAAGAAGAAGTCACGATTTCGATTGCAAGCTGGGCCTTTGGAACGGAGCAAGATCGTAATCTTGAGCGTGTGTTGATTGAAGCTTTTGAAGATGAATATCCACATATCAATGTTGAGATTGATGATTCTATCGATCCAGCGGATTGGAATGGGTCTTTATCCACAGCGGCAAGTGCGGGAGCGATGCCTGATGTTTTTATGCTTTCACAAGTGCCAACAGGACTTGCTAATGATTGGTTATTACCATTAAACGAAGTAACTGAAGGGGATGTTGATTTCACTAATATTCCTGATGCTGTTATACAAGCTGTCACATATGATGAAAATGTTTATGCAATCCCGGCAGCACAGCATTTCTTAGGTTATTTTGTAAACCAGGATCTTTTTGAAGAAGCTAATTTAAATGCTCCTGAATTTGGAATGGGACTTGATGATTTTAATGATGCTGTTCGTAGCATAACGAGTGTGAATAGTGGGGTCGTTGGTCTTAACCATCCATTCACGATTTTAGATTGGTATCCTGCAACGGCAAATGAGTCGATGGGATGGTACACATATAGCGATGAAGATGGTTTTAATATTAACAGTAATGAATTTATAAGTGGTGTTAATTTAGCGAACTCTTTTATCTCAAATGATTATACTTATGAGACGTTAACAGAAGATCAAAGAGCTAGTTTTAATGGTGAAGATGAAAATGAAGTTTGGTTTAACAGTGGAATTGCTTTTAAATGGGATGGTTCTTATGCAGCTGGTGTTTACGGAGAAAATGCAGACTTCAACTGGGACTTTGTCGGAATTCCTGGTGACCGTGTCGTTATGACAAATGACTTTTTCGGTCTTTCAAAAAGTACTGAGCATGCAGAAGAAGCTTATTTGTTAGCTAAATGGTTATCATTTGGTGAAGATGGATTCTTAAAACGTATCGACATTGTTGATAATGAAGAAGGATTTAGCTTAAGTTCAATGCCAATGACAACAAATGACGATGTATTAGATTCTTATTTTGAAAGAGTGGACGTTCCTGGGTTAAGACAAGCTTATGAAAATATTGATAATGCGGTAGTAGAACCAGTTAAAACGGTTCCTGGTTTTGCTCAATCTCGTTGGGAAGCACCAACAGGCATTTCAGTAGGGGAAGAAGCAAACGCTAATATTGCGGCATTATTAGATGCAGCTGTACGTGGTGAAATTAATATAGAGGACTATGCTAGTCAAGTTAACCAATTAGCGAATGAAAAATACGAAGAGGGTCTTGAAGCGATTAATAGGTAATGCTTAAGAAGTTAGGGAGGTAAAAATCATGAAATCTAAGATATTGTTTTGGTCGTTTATCATATTGATTTTAACTCCACAAGTAGTGGTTATAGCACAAGACGGTGATTCTTCTATTGATTCGACCGAGCAAGTCATAGAACCAAGTTACCACCTTATCCTCGACGAATGGAAGAGTAATGGGATTGATAGCACGGCAGCTTTTGACCGTGCTATCGCACCATCTTCTTTTAGTGGAGAAGAGAGTGAGCGGTTGCTAGAACAGTCAGAAAGTAAAGGGTACAACGATCGTGTATTCTATTGGCATAATCAAGAGTCTGTAAGCTTTAATGTGGAAGTAGAAGAGGAAGGTTTATACGAATTAAGTTTTGATTACTACCCTTTAGGAGATTTGATTGTTCCGATAGAAGGTGCTATTGAGATTAACGGAGAGTATCCGTATTTTGAAAGTAGAAGAATTGTCTTTCCTGTTAATTGGCAAAATGAGAGCAATGATTTTGACGTCGACCGTTTTGGGAATGAAATTATTCCAACACAAGTCCCGTTAGAAGAGTGGCATCATATAAAAGCCGTTGATTCTAGTCACATACATAGCCGCCCCCTCCAGTTTCATTTAGAAGAGGGAATGAATGAAATTAGCCTCGTAAATTTAAGAGGGGAGATGCTTCTAGGTGATGCGTATGTTACATCCGTTACAGAAATACCTATTTATGAAGAATATTTAAACAGTCATTCGGGTCTTGCGTATGAAGGAGATTATCAAGTTTATGAAGCTGAATATCCATATGTAAAAAACAGCTCTTATGTTCGACCGACTGCTGTTCAAGATCCTTCTGTTGTGCCTTATGAAAACGATCAGCTTCTATTAAATACATTTGGTGGAGATTCTTGGGCAAGACCAGGTCAATCTGTGACTTGGGAAGTAAATGTGGAGGAAACAGGATATTATCACCTTTCTTTTAAAGTGAAACAAAATCGTGATACGGGTTCACTAAGTTATCGCACGTTATCAATTAATGGAGAAATTCCATTTAAAGAAGTAGAACAGTACGCGTTTAAAAATAATAATAGCTGGTATAACGAAACGTTTAGTAATGACAAGGGTGAACCTTTTTATTTCTATTTAGAAGAAGGACGTAATGAGCTAACATTGGAATCGGACGCTTCTATTAATGGGAGAGTGCTTATTAAGATTAATGAAGTGATGGAAGGAATTGAGGAGCTTTCATTATCAATTCGTAAATTAACAGGAAATCAGCAGGACCGCTCAAGAGATTGGGTGATTAGCGACTACATTCCTGATATTGATGTAACACTATTAGATTGGGCTCGGCAATTACAAGAAGAAAAAGAGTATTTATTACAATTATCTTCAGGGTTCGAGACGACTGAAATTACTTCTTTAAAAATGGCAATTGATAAGCTTGTTGTGTTAGCTGAAGAACCAGATAGAATTCCGAATCAAATGTCGCAGCTTTCAGAAGGTTCGAATTCTTCGGCTCAGTTATTAGGAAATTTAATCGGTAGTTTACAAGTGCAACCACTAACCATCGATCGTTTTTATCTTCATACGGGTGAGGATATTCCTGCGCCAGAAGTAGGCTGGTGGACAAAGTCAAGAGAAGCGGTTGTTCGTTTTATCAATTCATTTAGACAGGATAACCTAGCGATGTCAGAAGTTCCTGAAGATACGATTGAAGTTTGGGTTAATCGCCCAAGGCAATATGTGGAGCTCTTGCAAAACATGGTTGACCAAAACTTCACACCAGAAACCGGAATTGAAGTGAAGTTTTCACTCATGCCTGATGAAGGAAAATTAATTTTAGCAAGTGCAGCGGATACTCAGCCTGATATCGCTTTTGGTATTAGTAATTGGCTCCCATATGAGTTAGCGATTCGTGGAGCGGCCGTTGATTTAAGACAATTTGATGATTTTGCTGAAGTTGGTCAAGAATTTGCATCGGGTGCTTTTCTTCCTTATATAGTAGAGGATGGTTTGTATGCATTACCTGAAACACAAGATTTTCATGTTCAGTTTTATCGCAGAGACATCATGGAAGCTCTTAATATTCCTGTACCCGATACGTGGGACGATGTAACCGCTATTTTACCGGAATTACAAAGATATGGTTTTAATTACTATACACCAATTGCAGGTGCTGTTGCTTTTAAGCCTTTCCAAACAACAGCTCCATTCATCTACCAATTTGGTGGCGACCTTTATGAAGAAGATGGCATTGGCACAAGAATTGATAGTGAAGAGTCGTTACAAGGGATTCAATTTATGGCTGAATTAAATACGCTTTATAGTACGCCATTACAAGTACCAAATTTCTATAATCATTTCCGATATTCGACTTTGCCAGTTGGAATCGCTGATTTTGGAACCTATGTACAGTTAACAGCTGCCGCACCAGAAATATCTGGCTGGTGGCAAATTGCTTTACATCCTGGGGTGGAGCAAGAGGATGGAACGGTTGCTAGATGGGCAACAGGATCTGGTCAATCAACGATGATTTTTGAAGGGAGTGACCTTCAGGAAGAAGCTTGGGAAGTTTTAAAATGGTGGATGTCTAGTGAAGTGCAAACAGAATTTGCAACAAGCTTGCAAACTTTATATGGACCAGAATATATGTGGAATACCGCAAATGTTGTCTCGTTTGGGCAACTACCTTTACCAGAAGAGCATAAAGAAGTGGTGCTTGAGCAATGGGAACATTTAAAAGAAGTTCCAAAAACACCATATGCTTATATGGTAGAACGTGAAATAAGTAATGTATGGAATACGATTGTTTTTGATGGGGAAACAACAAGGTCAGCTGTTGATGACGCGGTTGTAAACATCGATCGAGAAATGCGAAGAAAATTAGAAGAGTTTGGATATATCGAAAATGGTCAAGTTGTAAGGCCATATCGTATCCCGACTATTGAGCAGGTTGAAGGGTGGTTAGTGATTGATGAAGACGATTAAAAATCATGCGAGTACAGCGATATTTCTAGCCCCCTATTTATTAATGTTTTTAATCTTTATTGTGCTACCTGTCATGGCGGCTATCGGGTTATCCTTCACGTATTTTAATGCAATTGAAAGTCCAAGTTGGGTAGGGTTAAGTAATTATGTCAATTTAATTACTCAAGACGGCGTTTTTATGGAGTATATTATACCGAATACGCTCACCTTTGCCCTTATTGTTGGACCAGGTGGTTATGTCCTTTCTTTTATTTTGGCGTGGATGCTCGCTCAAATTTCCAAATTGCCGAGAATGATTTTAGCTTTGATTATCTATTCTCCTTCTATGACAGCAGGTATCGCCATGGGAGTTGTCTGGAAGATTATCTTTAGTGGTGATGAGACAGGTTATCTAAATAACATGTTAGTAACATTAGGGGTCATTCTTGAACCGATTCAATGGTTACAATCACCTGAACATCTTATGATGATTATGATTGTCGTGACGATATGGGGAAGTATGGGTGTTGGATTTTTAGCGATGCTATCAGGTGTTTTAAATATTAATAAGGAAATCTACGAGGCAGCCTACATCGATGGAATTAGAAATAGATTTCAAGAAATTATTTATATTACGATTCCTTCGATGAAACCTCAAATGCTCTTTGGTGCTGTTATGGCTGTTGTGGGTACATTTTCAGCTGGTGCCATCGGAGTTGAATTATCTGGAGCTAATCCAACACCACAATATGCAGGTCAATTAATGGTGAACCATTTAGAAGATTATGGATTTATTCGTTATGAAATGGGTTATGCTGCTGCAATCTCTGTTTGTTTGTTGATATTTATCTATCTATTCTCTAAAGTAGCTTGGAGATTATTTGGAGAGAAGGATTAATTGCGTGGAATTTTCCTATTAGGGGTGTAAACTATGTCATCTTTTCAAGGTACAAAAATAAATCCTGATAAATTTCACCGTAGCCAAATTAAGTTTTATTTATTTTTACTTCCATTAGCTGTGTTTATGGCGTTACCGATCGTATATATATTTATGCACGCTTTTAAACCGCTTGATGAGTTATTTGCTTATCCGCCAAGGTTTTTTGTACAAAAACCAACGTTACAAAACTTCACGGATTTATTTAGCATAACGAGTGCTACAGGTGTTCCTGTTTCTAGGTATTTATTTAACAGCTTTATCATTACAACCGCGGTCGTCTTTTTGACCGTATTAATTAGTACAATGGCAGGTTATGCCTTATCAAAAAAACGATTTAAGTTAAAGAAAACGATTTTTGAAATCAATACATTAGCTTTAATGTTTGTTCCAGCAGCTGTTACAATTCCAAGATATTTATTAATGGATGAAATTGGTTTATTGGACAACTTTTTAGCTCATATATTTCCACTCTTAGCGATGCCGGTTGGTTTATTTTTAGTGAAGCAGTTTATTGACCAGATTCCAAACGAGTTAATTGAAGCGGCCCAAATGGACGGAGCGTCTGATTATCGGATTTTTTGGCAAATTGTCATGCCGCTTGTGAAACCGGCTGTTGCTACTATTGCTATTTTATCGTTCCAACTCGTTTGGAATAGCGTTGAGACATCCGTGTTATACGTGAATGATGAGAATTTAAAAACATTCTCCTTCTTTATGTCGACATTAGCTTCAGATACATCTGGTAATACAGTAGCGGGACAAGGGATGGCTGCGGCTGCCTCATTGATTATGTTTGTTCCTAACTTAATTATCTTTATCATTTTACAAAGTCAAGTCATGAATACGATGGCCCATTCAGGAATCAAATAAACAATAGGAGGTAGGGACATGAGAAAATTTTTGATCGCTGCATTTAGTCTTCTTCTCATCGTATTGTTTCCCTTACAATCGCTTGCGGCTGATTCAGTTTCTTATAAAACAGAAACATTATCAGCAGATGGAGAAGTAATTGAAACACAAACAGCCTATATTCCTATTGGTTTATTTGGGCAAGATGTAGAATTGCTCAACCCTGAGGATTTGTTTATTGATGAAATGAATGAAGTCTATATAGCAGATTCAGGGACGCAAGTAGTCACAAGAATGAGTGACAATGGAGAAGTGATTCAAGTATATGGGGAAGGCATTTTACAACAACCACTTGGAATTTTTGTAGATGAAGAAAAGAATTTATACGTCGCTGATTATGCAAAGGAAGCTGTTCTTAAATTCGATGATACTGGGGAGCTTTTGTTCGAATACACAAGACCAGAATCTCCTTTATTTGGGGTTAATTCTCCTTATAAACCACAAAAGTTATCGGTTGATCAGCGGGGGAATCTATACATTATCGGGGAAGGATCCACAAACGGAATTATCCAATTAAATCAAGATGGAGAGTTTCTTGGATTTTTTGGAGTGAATACAACCCGACCGACCATAGGATCTTTTATTACGGATATGCTCACAACGGAGCGACAAAGAGCCAGTATGTTCATGAGAGTTCCGCCAGCTCCTAATAATATTACGATTGATGATAGAGGACTATTATATACGATTACTTCTGGAACAGAATGGGAAGCGATTCGTCAGCTTAATATTGCAGGGCTTAATATGCTCTCGCCAGATGTGACCGATAGAACAAATTTACGTGATATCGCGATCGGTACGATAGGAAATATTTATACAGTAGGTAACGATGGTATTATTTACGAGTATGATAGTGCCGGTGATTTATTATTTATGTTCGGGGGGCGTGAGGATGGTTCCAACCGTCTTGGATTATCGATGCAACCGTCTGGGATCGAGGTTGATAATCTCGGCAGATTGTATGTCACGGACAAAGAGCAAGGGTTAGTCCAAGTCTTTGAGCCAACCGATTTTACGACGATTCTTCATCAAGGGCTTGCCTTGTATGCTGAAGGTCATTACATCGAAAGTGAAGATTATTGGAATGAAGTATTACGATTAAACTCCTCATTTGGTTTGGCTCATAAAGCGTTAGGACAGGCCTTATATAAACAACAGCTTTATAATGAAGCCGCTTATGAGTTTGAATTAGCTCAAGATCGAGAAAACTATTCTGATGCTTTTTGGGAAATTCGCTATCAGTGGCTCCAAGAAAACTTAAGTCTTGTTTTTGTATTATTAATCGCATTTTTGACATTAAGAGCTCTTTTAAAGTTTTTAGATAAACGTTATGAAACGTTACGGCCAATAAAGGAGAAAAAGGAAGCTTTTAAAAAGCAGAAATTAATGAGTGAATTGTTGTTTTTATTTCGATTTCTTAAAAAGCCACTTGATAGTTTGTACTATTTACGTGTGGATGAACGAGCTTCGATTCTGTCGGCGACGATTTTATATGTTGTGTTTGTTACCGAATATTTATTAACGATTTATTGGACTGGTTTTTTATTTAATACACGTTCTACGGAACAAATTACTCTCTTTTTTGAAATAGGGACGGTACTAGTGCCCCTCGCTTTATTTATTGTTACGAACTATTTAGTCAGTACGATTACAGATGGGGAAGGTCGATTCCGTCACGTGTATATTGGAACGATTTATTCGTTAGCACCACTGATTATTTTTATTATCCCGATAACATTAATTTCAAATGTTTTAACTTATAATGAAGCTTTCCTTTATCAATTTCCCTTACAAATTATTATTATTTGGTCATTGATTCTCTTGTTTTTAATGATTAAGGAGCTTCATGATTTTACCGGGATGGGAACGGTTCGAAATATTGTCGTGACGATTTTTGGAATGTTTATTATGGTGTTAATTTTCTTTGTACTATATGTATTGGTCGACCAATTAGTAGACTTTATTTGGTCGTTCATTCAGGAGGTGGTTCTTCGTGTTTAAGAAATGGAGATGGTTATTGCTTGTCATTATGATTGTCTTTCCGGTTCAAGTTTTGGCCGCCCTTTCTGATGATGATCCAGAAACCGAAGTATCCGAAATTCAAGAAGAGCTGCAAAATGAAGCTCTTAGATATTCTTCTAATCAATTTACTTTACCTGAAGAGGAAGTAGAAGAATGGTCAGAGGGAGAGTTTGATTTAACTGGATACGATTTTGTGACAGAAAATGAACAGTTACAGCTTTATGTAGAGAGTGATTCATTAGCCATTAAAGTAGTAGATAAACGAACAGGTTATGTCTGGAGTTCAGGTATTCAAGCCGACCATGAATTTAATTTGAACAATACATGGACAAGTCTAGCTCGTTCAGCTGTGACGATTCAGTACATCGATTGTCGTGGCAATATTCAATCTGAAAGTATTTTAACAAATGAAGTTGAAGTAAATATTGATAGGGAGATAGACGGCTTCTCAGCTATCATTCCATTTGATGCCGGTATTACCGTTCGCTTAGAAGTAGCATTAACTGACGATGGTCTTGAGCTGTTAATTCCATATGAAACGATAACCGAAGAAGACAATCAGTTAGTCATGTTAAGGTTATATCCTTTTTTAGGGGCTGTTCATCAGAATGAAGTGAATGGTTATATGTTTATTCCGGACGGTAGTGGGGCTTTGATCCGTTTTCAGGACGGAAATTTAGGGGCCTTGTCACCTTATCAAGCTTTTGTCTATGGGAAGGATGAGGCGTTTAAACGAACACCTCAAAGTAGTACGACAAGAACCAATCCCCGGCAACAGGTGTCGATGCCGGTCTATGGTGTCGTTCACGGTGCTAATCAAAATGGTTTTGTTTCTCTTATTGAGGAAGGTAGCGAGTTCAGTGAAATTATCGCTTTTCCATCTGGGGTCTCAACAGATTTTAATTGGGTCACCTCTCAATATCATTATCGCTATGAATATTACCAGCCAACAAGTCAAAGTATGAGTGGATTTAATGCTTATCAAGAAGACATGAATCAATTTGATATCAAACAGCAAATCAAGTTTCTAGTAGAAGAGGAAGCGAACTATGTTGGGATGGCTCATGTGTATCAAGACTACCTCATTCAAGAAGGGAATCTAGCTAAACAAAAGGATGAAGTCGATATTCGCCTCGAATTTTTAGGAGGGGAAGTGAAGACAGGTCTTTTATGGAATTCCATTTACCCGATGACGGAAGTCGCCAAATTACCTGAATATGTGGAACGTTTGAAAGCACAAGATGTTGAGAACATGCATCTTGTATACCGTGGATGGACAAAGGGTGGGATTTCTGGTACACTTCCGCAAAAATTCCCGGTTGATCGCAAATTAGGTGGTAAACAGGATGTATTGGAAGTAACCGAATACATGGATGAGCAACAAATTCCGTTCTATTTTCAAACCGATTATTCTTCAGCCCATGCAAATGCTTCAGGATACTCGGGGAGGACTGATGTTGCTAGAAAGATGAATGCTGAAACAATTACAGTTAACTCAGGGGAAGAACGCTATTTTATTTTAAATCCAGAAAGATCATTAAAAATGGCTCAAGAGGATGTTTCGGACTTTAATGAACATAATATTTCTCGATTAGCGATTGAGCAAAGTGCTCAAATATTGTTTTCAAATTATGCCGGACAAACACATTCAACAAGAGCTGAGATGAAAGAGACTTATGAGCAAATGTTTGAGGAGTTACAAGCGGGGGTTGGCCCGTTAGCTCTTTATCAACCTTTTGATTATATGTGGTCTCATATGGAACGCTATTTAGACATTCCGATGTATTCATCTAATTATCGTTATGTGACAGACACGGTGCCTTTTATACAAATAGTCTTAAAGGGTTATGTTCCTTATTATGGTCCACATTCAAACTTTCATTTTAATTCGGAAGAAGAGTTGTTAAGAATGATTGAATTTGGAGCCTATCCATCTTTCTATTTAACAACCGAACCTTCTCATTTATTAATGCACACGCCATCAAAATCATTGTACACATCACAGTACAACGATTGGGAAAAAGGCATTGTCTATCAGTATCAAATGGTCAAAGATAGCCTAGGTGAAGTGGAAGGTGAATCCATCATATCAAGAACTGTTCATGAATCAGGGGTTGTAGAAGTAGGCTACTCCAATGATAAATCAATCTTCGTCAATTACACGAACGAACCTTATGTGGTCGATGAAGTTGAAATTGAGATCGAAGCTAGAGGGTTTAAAGTAATCGACTGGGGGATTCAGTCATGAAACAACTATCATTAAAGACGAAGAAAAGTTTAATCGGCTATACCTTTATTTTACCTTGGGTTCTCGGGTTTCTCGTATTCACATCGATACCATTAGTGTATTCACTTTATTTAAGTTTCCAGGATGTGACGATTACAACACAAGGAATTCAAACCGACTTTGTTAAGTTTGATAACTATGAATATGCCTTTGCTGTCGATGCTCAATTTACCCAAATCTTTTTAGTCTTTTTAAGAGAGCTAGCATTATCTGTACCAATTATTATTGTCTTTTCGTTAATTATTGCTCTATTACTAAATCAGCCCATTCGGTTCAAAAATTTCTTCCGGACTATCTTTTTTTTACCGGTTATTATCGCAAGTGGTCCTGTTATTAGTAAGTTAAACGATCAAGGAGTAACCTCTATTCCATCTATAGAAGAATATGCGATTTTTGCGACGATAATGGCTGGGACAGATGGGTTGATTAATACGATTATCATTTATTTAATGGATAATCTGATCATGATTTTATGGTATTCAGGTGTTCAAATTCTCATCTTCTTAGCAGCCTTGCAAAAGCTTGATAAACAAGTGTATGAATCGGCGAAAATTGATGGTGCATCCAATTGGGAGTGCTTCTGGTTAGTGACATTACCAAGCATCTTTCCAATGATTATTGTGAATACGATTTTTACGATCGTCATGTATTCTATCTTTGCGATTAATCCGGTCATTAACCATATTCAAAGTAATATGTTCCGAATTGATACGGGATTTGGTTATGCCTCTGCCTTATCATGGATCTATTTTATTGTCATTACGTTCGTTATTGCACTAAGTGTAGGCTTACTGTCAATAAGAACGAGAAAAAAGTACTCATAAAGGGTGGATTCAAATGATAAAAAAAGGAATCTCACAAGATAGAAAAAAGAATACAGGCGTCGACTTTATGAAGGTGAGAAGATTTTTCCTAGGTATTCAAGGAAAAGATGGCTTTTTATTAAAGTTTGTTGTTTATGGGTTACTCATTGGCATCGGGTTTGTTTATTTATACCCGCTTATCTATATGGGTTCCTATAGTTTAAAATCGCTTGATGACTTATTAAATCCTTTAGTGAACTGGGTTCCAACAGGGTGGTATTTGGAGAATTATGTTCGGGCGATGCAAGTGCTTGATTTCTGGCCAACCTTATTACAAACGCTTTATGTTACGGCTCTACCAGCAATCGTGCAAACAGCCGTTGCAGGCGTGATTGGGTATGGGTTTGCTAGATTTCAATTTCCATTAAAGAAAACATTGATTGTCTTCGTTTTGGCGACTTTTATTATCCCGCCACAAGTGTTAATGATTCCAAGATACGTCTTTTTTAATGAGCTAGGAATCTTAGGCAATATTCAATCGTTTTTATTGCCTGCACTATTTGGGCAAGGATTAAATAGTGCAATTTTCATCCTGATTTTCTATCAATTCTTTAAAATGATTCCACAATCATTAGAGGAAGCTGCCCAACTCGATGGAGCGGGATACTTTCGAATTTTTGCGACGATTGCGGTTCCGATGGCTGGACCAGCGATTATTATCTCGTTTCTTTTCTCATTCGTTTGGTATTGGAATGAAACGTCGCTTGCAGCGATTTATTTTGGTAATTCATTAACGACTTTACCATTAGAATTAAATCGGTTTGTCGCAACGTATGAACAAATGTATGCAGGGGATATGGGAACTTCTGAAACGACAATTAATGAAGGGATAAATATGGCGGGAACGATGCTTTCGATTCTCCCATTATTAATTGTTTACTTCTTAACACAAAGATGGTTTGTTGAAGGTGTAGATCGTTCGGGTATTACTGGAGAATAAATAGGGGAGTGAAAATTTTGACAACATTTAATTTACTTGACGAAGAAGTAAGACGTAGCTTTGATTTTTTCTGGAAGGAAGCAAATACAGATAAAGAAAGCCCTGGGTATGGATTGATTTTAGATAAAACAGGTAGTGATAGTACGGAAGTAGCGAGTATTGCCTCTGTTGGTTTTGGTTTATCAGCGATTGTGATTGGGGTAGAAAGAAATTGGATTACGTTTGAAGAAGGTTATGAACGAACAAAAGGAACATTGGAAACATTCCTTTATAATGTCGATCATGTCGGTGGATTTTTCTTTCATTTTTTAAATATGAAAACAGCAAAACGATATGAAGAATACCATGATTGTGCTTCGATTATAGATACATCCCTTTTCTTAAATGGTGCTGTGACATCAGCAGAATATTTTGGTGGTGAGATTAAAGAACTGTTTGAAAAGATTTATCAGCGTGTCGATTGGACTTTATACTATGACAAAGATCGCAATTTATTCTTTATGGGGTATCAAGAGGAAACAGGTGGTTTTGGTCAGTGGGACATGTATGCTGAACAAATGATGCAATACATTCTTGGGGTCGGTTCACCAACTCATCCAGTGCCAAAAGAAATTTATGATGGGTTTGAAAGACGTTTAGGAACATACGGAGAGTATGAATTTTATAATTCTCCAGGTGGTGCCTTGTTTACCCACCAATTCTCACATGCTTGGTTTAATTTTAAAGGTATTAAAGATAAAGATGGAATTGATTGGTTTGAAAACTCAGTAAAAGCCTCATTAGCAAGTCGTCAATTCAGTATTGATAATCCAGAAAATCTTAAAACGTATCACAAAAATGCTTGGGGTTTAACAGCTTGTGAAGGACCAACTGGTTATATTGTACCTGGTACTCCTCCTTTTTACGAAGAGGTAAAGGTACAATTTGATGGGACGGTTCCGCCTTGTGGTCCAGCTGGTTCAATTGTATTTACACCAAAAGAATCAATTGAAGCACTAGAATATATGTACGAAAATCATCCAAAACTTTGGGGTGAATATGGTTTTATGGACTCCTATAATTTAGATGTAGAATCAGCTTGGTACGCTGAACGTGTGATTGGAATTGATAAAGGGATTACGTTATTAATGCTTGAAAACTATCGTTCCGGATTAATTTGGAACCTTTATATGAAAAACAAGTACGTTCAAAAGGCAAAAGAGCTTTTAGAGTGGAAAGAAGAGAAGTAAGCATTCTATTTTTGAACAAAAACGGGGCAAGCTGCATACCCTCGATTGCTGCGGGTATGCAGCTGGATAACCTATTTTTTCAGTAGCTTCGCTCTTATATAGCTTGAGGGAGAGCTATGCCTTTCAATTGAAACGTTTCAATGAAAACTTGGAGGTGCAACATGGATATTCATTCACTTATAAAAGAGATGACATTAGAAGAAAAAATTGATCAGCTTATTCAGCTTGCGACTTTTTTCTATGATGGTGCTTATACAGAGGGAGAAATTACAGGCCCAATGGAGGACCTTGGGATAACAAAGGAGACGATTCATAATAGTGGATCCGTGTTAGGTGGTTCAGGAGCAAGTGAAGTAAAGTCCATTCAAAGGGCTCACTTAGAATCAAATCGATTAGGCATTCCGTTATTAATTATGGCTGATATTGTTCATGGTTTTAAAACGATATTTCCAGTTCCACTTGCGATCGGATGTTCATTTGATACGCAATTGGCAGAAAAAAGTGCTCAGATTGCCGCACTAGAAGCCGCCGTATCCGGTGTTCATGTGACCTTTGCTCCAATGGTTGATCTAGTCCGTGACCCTCGCTGGGGACGAGTGATGGAATCAACTGGTGAAGATCCGTTCTTAAATGCCGAATTTGCCAAAGCGTTTGTTCGTGGATTCCAAGGTGAGGATGTATCTAAGGATCATCATCGTGTCGCAGCGTGTGTGAAGCATTTTGCTGCTTATGGGGCTGGAGAAGGTGGACGTGATTATAATACGGTGGATATGTCGGAACGTCAATTACGCGAGTCCTATTTACCAGCCTATAAAGCGGCATTAGATGAAGGGTGCGAAATGGTCATGACCGCTTTTAATACGGTCGATGGGATCCCAGCAACCGGTAATAAAAAGCTAATGCGGGAACTATTACGCGATGAATGGGGTTTTAATGGGGTTATCATATCAGATTGGGGTGCTGTGAAAGAGCTGATTCCACATGGTATCGCAGCAGATAAAAAAGAGGCAGCTAAAAAAGCGATCGAAGCAGGCGTAGATATTGAAATGATGACTTCTTGTTATGCAGGTCATTTAGAAGAACTCGTTACAGCTGGAGAGATTGAAGAGAAGTTAATTGATGAATCAGTCATGCATATTTTAGAGCTTAAAGAAAAGTTAGGTTTATTTGAGAACCCATATCGTGGGGCGGATGAAGAACTTGAACAAAAGGTTATCTTAAGTGAAGAACATCGTCAAGTAGCTTATGAACTAGCAACAAAATCAAGTGTATTACTTAAAAATGATTCCATTCTTCCTTTACAAAAGGAACAAAAAGTGGCCTTAGTCGGTCCTTTTGCTAACAACACAGATATTCTTGGTCCATGGTCTTGGCAAGGAAGTCGTGAAAAGGCTATAAACCTTGAACAAGCTTTTAAATCTAAATTAAAGGCAGATAAGCTAACGCTCGCTCCTATTGCTGAAATCGAATCTATGACAGCGGAAGAATTAGCAGCAGCGCTAGAGATAGGAAAAGAAGCGGATGTCATTGTTCTTGCTTTAGGGGAAGCATCTGAAATGAGCGGTGAAGCAGGGAGTTTAGCAGATATTCGTTTACCAGTTGCTCAATTAAAGCTTGTGAATAGGATGAAAGAATTAAATAAGCCGATTGTAGCGGTTTTATTTAATGGACGTCCACTTGATTTAGATGGTGTGATTGATGAAGTGGAGGGTCTGTTAGAAGCATGGTTCCCAGGTTCAGAAGGAGGAAGAGCGATTGCCGATTTATTATATGGTGATGTTAATCCATCGGCAAAACTTTCGATGTCCTTCCCTTATCATGTTGGACAGATTCCTGTTTACTACAACCATTTTAACACGGGTCGACCAAAGGGAGCACTAGATGCTCAAGTCCGTTATGTCTCACAATATTTAGATATTCCGAATGAACCGCTATTGCCATTTGGTTTTGGTTTAAGTTATACGACCTTTGAATATAAGAATGCCTCATTATCTCACCAGGAACTTAAGGTAGGCGAGAAATTAACGGCTACGGTTACAGTCTCAAACGAGGGTGATGTTTATGGTGAAGAGGTCGTACAGCTCTATATACGTGATTTAGTTGGTGAAATCGTCCGGCCGGTCAGAGAATTAAAAGCTTTTGAAAAAATCTCGTTACAACCAGGTGAAGCAAAAGAAGTATCTTTTGAAATTACTGAAGAAATGCTTCGTTATCATCACGCTGACTTATCGTTTACGAGTGATGCTGGTCAGTTCGACATCTTCATCGGTACAAACAGTCAAGAAGGAAAAAAATTAAGCTTTACATTATTACATTAAGGGGTTTTTATGATGAAAATAGCTCAGTCAACATACACAGTAGCGGCAGGTGACTATCAATTTCGCTTTTTAAATAGTGGGGATATTTTTGAAGTTACCCATCAGCATGTCATGATTAACCAATGGATGTCCAATCCTGTTGATGGTTCAATGAATAATTTATATTTACGTATTTACCGTGAAGAGGGAATTCAAGCTTTTCCATTACTAGGTGTTCAATCAAACAGTGAAGTCCAATTTTCAGATTCAGAAGTAGTTTGGTGTGGCAGCGTTGAAGGGATCTCTTATAAAGTATCCTTTCAGTTATCAACGTTAGGTGTTTGGTTTTGGAATATTAGATTAGATGGTGCTGATGAAAAAGTTGATATCATTTATGGACAAGACATCGGTTTAGCTGATAAAGGGGCCGTTCGAAATAATGAAGCGTATCTTGCTCAGTATGTTGATCATAAAGTATTTGAAGACAAAGAAAAAGGTTATATTCTTTGCTCACGCCAAAATCAAAGACAATCATCTGGTTTCCCTTATTTACAGCAAGGAGCTTTATCTAAAGCAGTAGGCTATTCAACTGACGGGTTTCAATTTTTCGGGTTATCTTATAAAGAAACGAATCGACCAGAAATTTTATTAAAAGAGAGTTTAGCTAACCAAATTTATCAATATGAGTTTGCATACAGTGCGTTACAATCTGAAGCGACTACCTTAAATGGAACGGCTCAATTCACATTCTATGGTCTCTTTTTAGGAAATCATGAAGCCGCCATTGAAAAACTAGAATATCAAGATATTGTTGCCGCTGCTTGGGAGGAAGTACAGTCGGGGGATACAAAGACTTTTGAAAAGGTAGCAAAAGTTCAGAAGGAAGAGCAAGTGGGAGCTCCGTTACAAACCGTTTCATTTACGAATGAAGAGCTTGAAAAAATGTATCCAAACCGTCATCAAGAAGAGAAAGAAGGAGAAAATTTGCTGTCTTTCTTTACGGATACGTATGAGCATGTCGTCTTAAAAGAAAAAGAACTCATTGTTGAACGTCCACATGGTCATATCATTATGAGTGGTCATAACGATAAATTAAATGATTCGGTCATAACCTCTACTTCCTATATGTATGGATTATTTAACGCTCAATTAGTTGTTGGTAATACAAACTTTAATAAGTTACTATCTAATGCTAGAAATCATTTAAATGTTAGTAAAACATCTGGACAACGAATCTATGTTCAATTGAAGGATACTTATCAATTATTAACAATGCCATCTTTATATGAAATTGGCTTTAACTATGTTCGCTGGTATTATAAAACAGCAGGTGAGATGTTTATCATTACCAATTATACAAGCGTTGACACTCCTGAAGTACAATTAGAATTCAAAACACAATCAGGAAAAGCGTATCGTTATTTTGTTACAAACCAAGTGACAATGAACACCAATGAGCACGATCAGCCTTATCATTTTACAGAAAAAGGTAACATTATTACATTTAAAGCGGCTGAACATGCAGATAGCTCCAATATTTATCCGAATCTTACTTATCGTGTACGTTTAGCAGGAGCGGAATTTAAATTAGTTGATGAGACAGCTCTCGTCACAAATGTTGAAGCAAATAGTGCGTCATTAATGGTCTTTGATCTTGAGGAGTCAAATGAGTGGACAATGACGATTCAAGGGTTGTTGAACGGTCAAGAGCTTCCATTTAACGAAACAAAGCTTGAAATTGAAAAAGAAAAGTATCGTAATTACTTCCGTCAAGTAATGAACGGTTTTCATTTAACTCAAAGGGAAAAAGTGACTGAAGAATTACAAAAAGTCAATGCACTAGCTTGGTGGTATACGCACAACATGCTCGTTCATTTCTCTGTCCCGCACGGATTGGAACAATACGGTGGAGCGGCATGGGGAACACGAGACGTTTGCCAAGGACCAACGGAATATTTTATGGCGACTCAAAACTATGAGTCTGTGAAAGAAATTATTAAAACCGTCTATACCCATCAATATGACAATGATGGCAACTGGCCTCAATGGTTTATGTTTGATAAATACTCGCATATTAAAGCGGGTGAAAGTCATGGGGACATTATCGTTTGGCCACTTAAAGTAGTTAGTGATTATCTCATCGCAACAGAAGACTATTCGATTTTAGAAGAAAAAGTCCCGTTTACAAAACGGAGCGACTTTAAACAAACAGAAGAGTTGTATACCATTTTAGACCATATTAAAAAGCAACTAGAGTATATAAAAACTCACTTTGTCCATGATACGTATCTTTCTTCTTATGGAGATGGAGATTGGGACGATACATTACAGCCAGCAAACCCGCAATTAAGAGAGTTTATGGTCAGTAGTTGGACCGTTTCTTTGACGTACCAGGTGCTTCGTAATTTCTCTGTGGCAATAAAAGGTATGTTTGTAGAAGAATCAGCTGAGCTAACTAAAATCGTCCGTGGAATTGAAAAAGACTTTCATGAATATATGCTTTCAACCGAGACGATTCCGGGGTTTGTTTATTTAGAAAAACCAAATCAGGCAGAACTCATGCTTCATCCAGAGGATACGAAAACAGGCATTAATTATCGTTTATTACCAATGACTCGTAGTATGATAGGGGAATTATTAACTCCAGAACAAGCTGAGTCTCATTATGAATTGATTAAAGAGAAGCTTTCTTGTCCAGATGGTGTTCGTTTAATGAATCGTCCAGCCCAATACCGTGGTGGTGTTAGTACGAACTTCCAACGTGCCGAGCAAGCGTCCAACTTCGGGCGTGAAATTGGGCTACAATATGTTCATGCTCACATTCGTTTTGTAGAAGCGATGGCGAAAATTGGGAAAGTCGATGAGGTTTGGAAAGGGCTACAAACTATTAATCCGGTAGGTATTCAAGATGTTGTTCCAAATGCTGAAAGAAGACAAAGTAATTCGTATTTCAGTAGTTCAGACGGGAAGTTCAACGATCGTTATGAGGCACAAGATCATTTTGGAAAACTACGTGATGGTTCGGTTGCTGTAAAAGGTGGATGGAGAATTTACTCAAGTGGCCCTGGAATCTACATGAATCAATTGATTTCGAATTGTTTAGGGATTCGTCAAGAATCAGGAGATTTAATCATTGATCCAGTCATCCCAAATGAACTTAACGATTTAACGTTTGACTATAAGTTTTATGGACAAACGGTCACATTCGTGTATCACTTAAACCAAAAAGAGAAATTCATTTCAGTGAATGGCCAAAAGGTAGAGGCAGATGTCATTCAAAACCGTTACCGTCAAGGTGGATGGAAAATACAAAAAAATCACCTTGAAAACTTATTAAATGTTGAACAGAAGAATGTGATTGATATTTATTTATAAAAATAAAACCATCTATCCTTATAATCAGGGTAGATGGTTCATTTTATTTCTTTAGAAAATTTTTGATGTAATGAATTATTTTGAAAGAGACTTTACTATTTTGTAATTTTAACTCTAATCAATTTCCTTGAATCCGCTTCAACAATTTCAAAAAGTAACTTCCCATCGTTTAGCTCTTCTCCGACTTTTGGTAGGTAGCCAAATTGATGTAATAAAAACCCAGCTAAATTATCATACTCCTCAGGAATATCTGTTTGAAAAACATTATTTAGGCGCCTTAAGGAGATTTTGGCATCACAAATAATAGTTGAATCAGTGTGTTGGTCTAATAAATGGTCATCAATGTCCGTCTCATCCTCGATATCTTGTCCAATCATCGTTTCAATAAGATCTTCATGTGTAATGATTCCTTCTGTTCCACCATGTTCATCTAGCACAATTGCTAAATGTTTTTTCTCCTTCATCATTTTACGAAACACCCAGTTAATCGGTTGAAAAGTGTAAACAAATAAAGGGGGATCAGAGAATTTTATTATTTTTTGTTCAGGTTCACGTGACCAGTTCAGAAAAAATTTAGAATGAAAAACACCCACAATGTTATCAAGGTTCTCTTCGTAAACAGGATATCTTGTAAATTGGTTGGATAAAAGGATTTCTTTTGCTTCGTCAAATGTGGTATCAACAGAAATTCCTTGTACTTCGGTTCGGTGTGTTTTCAACACATCCGCCACATTTAAATGTTGAAAATCTAACATTGCTTTCAATCGATACATCTCTTCGTTTTCAAAAGTGCCTTCTGTATGTCCAATGTCCACCATCGCACGCATTTCGTCTTTTGAGAAAGTTGCTTTGTTTCCATCATCTTGACCGATTATTTTTATGACTAATCGTGTGAAGGCATTTAGTAAATACGTTAAAGGTTTTAAAATGATCAGCATAATTTTAGTAGACGGATAGACAAGATAGGAGATTTTTTCTGGAAATGCAGCCGCAATCGATTTCGGCAATACTTCAGCAAAAATGATGATTAAAACGGTTAATACACCTGTCGCGATTCCAACAGGTAAGCCATATTGTAACGCTACAATCGTTACTAAGGAAGGAAGAATAATATTAGGGACGTTATTAGCAATTAGAATCCCAGGAATAAATTCTTCCGCATTTGTGACGAGCTTCAATAATTTTTTAGATTTTTTGTCGCCATTTGCTGCTTTGATTTGAAGTTTGATTTTATTTGTAGCAGTTAATGCTGTCTCGCTCGCTGAAAAATAACTAGAAGCAATAAACAACAATATGATAGCAATGATCAAAGTTTTACACCCATTTCAATTAAATATTTATTATTATTTCAAACAAAAAGTAGATTTATTCCGTTTCTTTCTTGGCTACGTTTATAAGAGTTAGTCTAAATTTCGTTCTTATTCTTTTGGTTTATCGTGGATATGGTTTATATTCAGAAAAGATTGGGGGTCTTTATCAAACATTGAATCCTCTACAAATAAAGTGTTCACTCTTTGAAATAATGCCCCTACTTTTAATGTTTTTTCTTCTAATAATTGTTTGATCTTCGGTTTAGTCCTTATATGGTAAAGGCCGATTAACGTTTGTCGTTTGCCATTTACGAGCGGAATAACGACATCATAATCACTGTTTGGTTGGTTAAGTTGTTGAATTAACCTTTGATAAATGGATTCCTTGATATAAGGGGTATCGCAAGGGGCAATCACATACCAATCTGAGTCTTCATATTCCATTGCTGAGAAAATTCCAGCTAATGGTCCTAACCCTTGATACGGTTCTTTATCTGTATATATGTTTTTATGCCCGTTTTGTTTGAAGTTTAAAACGAGGTTTGGATGACTAATGATGAGTTGTTTGTCTGTGAATGATTCTAAACAAGTAAGGCTATGTTGATAAAATGGTTTAGAGTTTAACATCGCAAAGGCTTTAGGCGAACCGTAACGTCTTGATTCTCCTCCTGCTAATAGAACACCTATCCTTTTCATTTATATGTAACCTCCTTTTCTCCCTGAGCTTATTAAAATCTGTCTTTCTATTATGGCATAAGTACACCGGACAAGTCATAGATTATACAAAGCAGATGTGAAAAAGGTGCGCTAAGGGGGATGCACATGTCAAATAAATTAAATCAATTAAAAAGAGACGCGGATTTAAAGCGTCGGAATCGAGGATTAGCCAAAAGGCCAAGGGAGCAGCTTGATTTAAATCGGGCAACAGACATATCGAGCCCATCAAAAAAGCCTTACTCTTTTCAACATAACTCCACAGAACCGAAAAGCGATGGTGTCATTTATGATAAGAGTTTCTTTTTATTAAGAATCATGATAGCTGCCTGTTTATTTTTACTCATTGCCATCTCTTTTAAAGGAAATGTGACACAGTTGGAAGGAACCAAAAAAATTGTCGCTCATGCGTACGAACAAGAATTTCAATTTGCAATGATTGCCAATTGGTATGAGGAACAATTTGGACGACCACTTGCTCTTTTACCAGTAAAAGATGAGCAACCAGATCCAGAGCAGCAGCCAATCAACGAGATGGATTATGCAATTCCTGCTTCGGGAGGAACAATTACGGAACGATTTTCAGAAAATGGACATGGGATTTTAGTGGAGACGGGAGCCTTGGAAGAAGTAAAAGCGGTCAAGGGTGGGTTTGTTGAATCAATTGGAGAAGACGAAACAATTGGCAAAAGAGTCGTCGTTCAACATTATGATCAAACGAAAACGATTTATGGCATGCTTAATGCCATTGATGTGAATATTTATGATCATATCCAAGCTGGACATACGATTGGTACAGTCTCCAAAACGGAAGGAGAGGAAAAAGGTCAGTTTTACTTCGCCATACAAAAAGGGGATTCTTACATTGATCCAAGCGATGTCATCTCATTTGAATGAATGGTTTCTATTAGCGAGGAAAATTAAAATTCATCCTTTGTTCTGGTTTGTGTTAGGGATTGGTATTATAACCGGTTATTTTCGTGAAGTATTAATGGTTTTTATGATTGTATTTATTCATGAATTAGGCCATGCTGTTGCGGCTTCTTATTTTAAATGGAAAATAAATAAAATTGAGCTTTTACCATTTGGAGGAGTGGCCGAAATTGAGGACAATGGCAATAAACCATTTCGTGAAGAACTAATGATTATTTTAGCCGGTCCTATTCAGCACGTCTGGATGATCGGTTTGTCTTTTTCATTCGCTGGAAGCTCTTTTTGGTCGGAGCAAGCTCATCAACTGTTTTTAAATCATAATTTGGTCATCCTATTATTTAACTTGTTACCGATTTTACCACTTGATGGTGGGCGACTTTTGCAGCTGTTATGTTGTTATCGCTCCCCATATAAAAAGGGGATGGCTACAGCAAGAAAACTTTCCTTCTTCATTTTAATCGCCTGCATTATGATCGTTTCTTTTTTCTTTTCATTTCATCTTAATATTTGGGTCGTGTTCTCCTTTTTAATCTTAAACAATTATTTGGAGTGGAAACAACGCCATTATCGATTTGTTCGCTTTTTAATGGGGAGAAATGCTTTTGTGCCGAAGCGACCTATCAAAACGATACGAGTTGATGATACAATGATAATTAAAGATGTAATGGATCTCTTTGAACGAGGTGTAACACATCAGTTAGTGGTGTCTTCTCAATCAAAGGAAGCACCTATTTATGTACCAGAGTCAATGTTATTAATGGCGTTTTTAGGAAATCGTTCACGAATCCAATTAAAGGAGTGGCTTGATAGTACGGAACACGATGATTTCCGAATGATAAAAATATAGTGGTTGTGAATGAGTGGCAACAATTCGTACGAAAAAGAGACGAACCAAAGGATGAAATGAAGAAATAAAGGGGCTTCTACCGTGAGAAATATTTATTTTAATATGAATACAAAAGAAAGACGAGCGGCCATTGTTGAACATGGTGAAGTTGTTGAGTTTATGATTGAACGACCAGTTGAAAAACGAATTGTTGGCAATATTTATTTAGCTCGAGTCGTTAATGTGCTGCCGGGCATGCAAGCCGCATTTGTTGATATTGGGCGTGAAAAAAACGGCTTTATTTATCGAGATGACTTGCTTTCTTTTCATCTATTAGAAGAAGAGGATGAGAAAAAGAAAAAACGCAGCATTTCTGAATTTGTTACTCAAGGGGAAGAGCTCCTTGTCCAAGTGACAAAAGAAGGTTTTGGTACAAAAGGGCCTCGCTTAACAAGCCTCATTTCTTTACCAGGCAGATATGTTGTGTATTTACCAGAAGGCGGATATGTAGGTGTTTCTAGAAGGTTTTCCTCTGAGGATGAAAGAGAACGCTTAAGGGGAATAGGTGAAAACCTTCTTCAAGATAATGAAGGAGTGATTATCCGGACCATTTGTGAAGGACTTTCAGCGGAAGAGCTCAAACAAGAGCTTCATTTTTTACGGGCTTTCTGGGCAGAATTACGCCAAGATTTAGTGGAGAAAAAGGCTCCTAGCCTCTTGCATCAAGATTCGGGTTTATTTGAACGCATTGTGAGAGATTTTGCCCACCATTCCATTGGAGAAATCGTGATCGATCATTTACCTGATTACAAAAGATTAAAGCTTTTATTTGAGTCTTATCCTCATTTAGGCAATGCCTTAAGGTTGTATCATGGGAAAGAAAATATTTTTGAGGCATTTGGAGTTGAAAAGGAATTAGAGAAAGCTTTAAAACGTCAAGTGTGGTTAAAAAATGGAGCGTATTTGATGATCGACCAAACCGAGGCCTTAACGGTTGTTGATGTCAACACAGGAAAGTTTACGGGAAAGACTAATTTGGAAGATACGATTTTAAAAACAAATATCGAGGCAACAAAAGAAATTGCCAATCAGCTAAGATTGAGAGATATTTCAGGTATTATTGTGATTGATTTTATTGATATGAAAAAAGAAGAACATAAAGAAGCGGTTTTAAAAGCTTTTAAAAAGGCCTTAAAATCTGACCGTACCAAAACAAATGTTGTTGGCATGTCTGGTCTTGGTTTAGTTGAAATGACTCGAAAAAAGGTGCGAAACAACTTGCAAGCCAGTTTATCCAAAACATGTCCAACTTGTCATGGAAAAGGTTCTGTGCTGTCTGATGAAGCTCAAGCTTTCAAAATTGAACGGTTATTATGGGAATATAAAGGTGGCGATCAAGAAGCCATTGTCATCGAGATCCCAAGTAAAGTTCAGACAGTGCTCCTTGGTGAGAAAGGTCAACATTTAAAACGCCTAGAAGAGGCACTGGCTTATCGGATCCTCATTTACCCTAATAAAGCGATGAACGAAGAAGCTTTTTCGATCCGCTATAGTGGCACATTAGAAGAGGCTGCTCATCGCTTAGAACAATTAAAAAAATCGAAATAAAAGATACTGAGGTAGGGACAAAACCAGCTATAGAAGTAGAGAACGTGTCCAAAGAACATATTTTAGTTGTTTTTCGGTTCTTTATTTCTCCGTTTTGAATTAAGTCACTTTACGCTATTACCTACAAGTATGTAAATAGAGATTACGCTGTGCCCTAGCGGACGAAAACATGAGAAGACTCCCGTGGGATCTAGTGGCAGGCCGAAATCCACTTTTTGATAAAAAAGTTAGTTCGGTGCTACCCCACAGGACGCGGGGGCCACTGAAAAAGTAGTATTCTAAGACTAAATGAGAAGAAACTTCATTCAATGTTATTCTATGAGTTGGATTACCAAAACGGAACGAGCGGAATGCCCGGAGACTCCTGCGGGATTAGTGAAACACGGGAGACCCCGCAGCGACTTGTCGTGAGGAGGCTCCCGGTTCACCCGCGGAACGCGTAGGGCATGCAGCGAGTGGAGTAAAGCTAAATGATATAGCCATATTCTTACGCTCAGAGTTTCTCCGTGACCTCTAGGACGCGGAGAATGATTTTCGGGAGCGGTGAATCGGGTGTGATTCAACGCTATCCACTTTGGTTTAAGTAAGTTAGAACGAAAGTAATAGGGATAAAAAAAAAGAGTGAGATGACCGTCATCTTACTCTTTTTTTATATTTATTATTTAATTATAATGGTTTCTTATTGATAATAATTATAATTAATGATATGATATAAACATAATAAGAAAACAAACAAGGAGATGGATGAGAATGAATCAACAATTAATTACAAAAGTTAATGGGCAATTAGCGAACTGGTCGGTATTATTTACAAAATTACACAATTATCACTGGTATGTTAAAGGCGAACAGTTTTTTACTTTACATGCAAAGTTTGAGGAATTATACGGAGAAGCAGCAGTACAAATTGATGAAATAGCGGAACGTATTTTAGCGATTAAAGGAACACCAATTGCGACTATGTCTGAGTATTTACAACTTTCTACGGTCAAAGAAGCAAGTGGAGCTGAAACGGCTGAAGAAATGGTCGCAGCCGTTGCAGACGACTTTGAACGAATGGTCGTAGAAATGAATGAAATTATTGAGTTAGCGGAAGAAGGAAGCGATGAGCCAACAGCCGACATGTTTATTGCATTAAAGGCTAATTTAGAGAAACACGCCTGGATGTTAAGAGCGTTTAATCGTTAAGGCGAGAGTAAATATAGAGGTGAAGGCATAGGAATGGTATGGTTCCTTTGCCTTTTTTACTGTGTAGTGTGGGGTTAGCCGGGGATATTGTATAAAAAAGGCCGAGTAACGCCGCCCAAAACTATATCGCTAGCATTAATTTTAAAAAAACGTCAAAGCTCCTCACAAAAGCGAAGTTCGAGAGGCTATTTTTTCCATAAACTTGATGATAAAATGATAATAGAAAAAGACATAAAAAACGCACCGGGCAAGGATTGACAGCGGATTTGCTCTTATGGTATGATTGCAAATGTTAGTTATTTGGTCGCACCCAAACGACTACAACCGCACGGACTAGGTTTTTAAACGAAATGTTATAATTTCTACCTAATGATGGCGAGTCTGAGTATATGAGGAGGTGCAGAAATGTACGCAATTATTGAAACTGGTGGTAAACAACTTAAAGTAGTTGAAGGTCAAGAGATCTACATCGAAAAATTAGAGGCTGAAGCTGGTGAAACAGTTAGCTTTGACAAGGTCCTAATGGTCGGTGGCGATGATGTAAAAGTAGGTGCTCCTTTAGTAGAAGGTGCTACTGTAACGGCGAAAGTTGAAAAACACGGTCGTCAAAAGAAAATCATCGTTTACAAAATGAAAGCTAAGAAAAACTACCGTCGTAAGCAAGGTCATCGTCAACCTTACACGAAAGTCGTTATTGAAAAAATTAACGCATAATTGACATGATTACGGTAAAAGTAACACGCAATGATAACCAGAAGATTGACTCATTTTTAATGAGTGGTCATGCTGAATCCGGTCCATATGGATATGACCTCGTTTGTGCGGGGGCCTCTGCTGTGTCATTAGGTGCAGTGAATGCGATTTATTCGATTTTGAATGTCGAATTAGATGTTGAGATGAAAGAAGATGGTGGCTATCTTTTTTGTTCTGTGCCAGCTAGTCTGGATGCGGACACGTTTGAGAAAGTTCAGCTTCTTCTTGAAGGAATGGTCGCATCACTTCAATCAATTGCACAAGAGTATCATGAACATATGACCATTATAGCCAGTAAATAATGAGGAGGTGGATACTATGTTAAGAATGGACCTTCAGTTTTTCGCTTCGAAAAAGGGAGTAGGTAGTACTAAAAACGGACGTGACTCACGCTCTAAGCGCTTAGGTGCTAAACGTGCAGATGGTCAAGCTGTAACAGGCGGATCAATCTTAGTTCGTCAACGTGGTACTCGCGTTTATCCTGGAACGAACGTAGGTAAGGGTGGAGACGATACATTATTTGCAAAAATCGACGGCGTTGTGAAATATGAGCGTGTTGGTCGTGACCGCAAACAAGTAAGCGTATATCCAGCATAATGAAAAAACCTTGAATGAGCCAAGTGCTCGTTCAAGGTTTTTTTGTTTAAATAGTCGATGCACTATAGAAAAAAAGAACTCTAAACCAATGAGTATGGTTAGAGTCCTTTTAAAACATTATCGATTTAACTTAATTGTGCAGTCTCCGATTTTACTCGAACTTCCTTCGCTGCTTCAACCATGTTCTTGAGTGCTGCTACCGTTTCTTCTTCTCCACGTGTTTTCAATCCGCAATCAGGATTGACCCAGAATAGCTCCTGTGGTAGAACTTCCAGTGCACGCTCAATGACCTTTGTCATTTCGTTAACGCTAGGTACTCGTGGACTATGAATGTCATAGACGCCAAGTCCGATGCCTTTATCGTACACATTTGTTTCAAAAGTAGAGATGATCTCTCCGGCACTTCTAGATGTCTCAATCGAAATAACATCGGCATCTAAGTCTGAAATTGAATTAATGATTGTGCGGAAATCACTATAGCACATATGCGTATGAATTTGGGTCGAATCTTTTACAGTTGCTGTGCTAATTCGGAATGCTTCAACGGCCCAATTTAAATAAGCCGCCCAATCTTTTTCTTTTAATGGAAGACCTTCACGAATGGCGGGCTCATCAACTTGAATCATTTCAATACCAGCCGCTTCTAGTGCTTCTACCTCTTCAATTAAGGCTTCTGCAATTTGATAAGCAACTTCTTGTCGAGTTAAATCGTTACGGACAAATGACCAATTTAGAATCGTGACAGGTCCAGTTAACATCCCTTTTACCTGTTTCTCTGTTAGTGATTGGGCATAAACGGTTTCAGCGACCGTCATTTTTTCAAGGAATTGCACATCGCCAAAAATAACTGGAGGTTTTACACATCTGGATCCGTATGATTGCACCCAGCCGTTTTGTGTGAAGACAAACCCACCTAGTTTTTCTCCAAAAAATTCAACCATATCGTTTCGTTCAAATTCACCATGTACGAGGACATCTAATTCAAGGTCTTCTTGAATCCCAATCCACTTTTTAATCTGCTCCTGTACAAAAGTTGTGTAGGCTTCATTTGTTAACTCACCTTTTCTCCACAAATTCCGAGACTTTCGTACTTCTTTCGTTTGTGGGAAACTACCAATCGTTGTTGTTGGTAAAAGTGGTAACTGGAATTTTTCATTTTGTATTCTTTGACGTTCTTTAACAGTTGTTGCTCTTTTCGTTTTACGTTTAGAGCTTTCACTAACACCGTTTCGGCGCCATTCAGATGAACTGATTTGATTAAATAATTGATTGTTTTTTTCAAGTACAACCGCTTTTTCTTCTGCATTTGCCGCAGCCAAATGTTTGACGGTTGATAACTCGACTAACTTTTCATCACTAAAGGCAAGAGCACTTAAGACGAGTGAATCCAGTTTCGTTTCATGTTTTAACGTAACAGGTACATGTAACAAACTAGAAGATGGCTGCAAGATTAGTTGCTCAAGTGGGACGACTGCTGTTACTTCTGTAAGTTTTGTATCAATATTCTGTAAGTTTTCTTTCCAAATATTTCGCCCATCAATGATTCCAAGAGCTAAATATTTGTCAGTTGGAAAACCGAATTCTTTTAATGAAGCGATGTTTTCGTCATAACCGTGGACAAAATCAAGACCGATCGCTTCAACTGGTAATGAAATAATCTCCTCATAAGAGCTAACTGCGTCAAAATAAGTTTGCAAAATGACTTTTAACTGAGGAACGGCCTCTTTTAATTTATGGTAAGTATATGTGAATAGACGGATTTCTTCGCTTGTTAAAGTTTTGACAAGGCTTGGCTCATCGATTTGTACCCACTTGGCACCAGCTTGTTCTAATTGCTGCAAAATTTCGATATAAATAGGAATAAAATCGTTCAGATGTTGTTCGAAATCGCTGCTTTGATAGCCTTTTGATAATTTAAGGAAAGTAAAAGGTCCAATTAGGACGGGTTTTCCTTCAATCCCGAGTTCTTTTTTTGCTTCTAGATATGCTTCGAGTGGCTTATTGTGAACGAGCTTAGGTTTTTTATTCTCTAATTCAGGTACGATGTAGTGATAGTTCGTATTAAACCACTTTGTCATCTCACTTGCAGGAGCTTCCTTCGTTCCACGTGCTATTGCAAAATAAGTTTTTAAGCGATTGGTCTCACCGACATGATCGAAACGATTGGGAATCAAACCGAACATGGTCGAATGATCCAACACATGATCATAAAAACTAAAATCTCCTACAGGAATAAGATCAATGCCAGCTTCCTTTTGTTTCTTTAATCCAAGAAGGCGATACTCTTTCATTGTTTTGAAAAAGTCCTCTTCTGTAACATTACCTGCCCAATAAGCTTCTAATAATTTTTTCCATTCGCGTTTCTCTCCGATTCTTGGATAACCAAGATTGCTAGTTCTAATCTCTCCCATCAAAAATACCTCCAATGTATTTATAAATATAAAAAAGGATATTTTTACCATCATGAGTGGGTAAAAATATCCTGTTATACCAATGATATTTTTAACACCTCCCCATCTCCCGTGGGTTAGTCAGTGCTGTTAGAATAGGCAGGTCTCCTGGCTTTAGCGTCATTGCTATAACGATCTTCCCAATTCTAGACAGAATCAGTGATCAGAAGTTACAGCTCTTCTAATACAGTGGCGGGACCGCTCCGGGATTTCACCGGATTCCCTTTTAAACGTTAAAGAAATTTCATTAACGTACCTAATCCCCACATTTCAAATTTGTATTCACTTTATCGAAGTAATTGAAAATTGTCAATAAGCAGTTTTTTTTAGGGGCAGCTAAGCAGAGCAGAATAAAAATTGATTCAAAGGAAATATTATTCTAGAAAACAAAAAGGAGGGAACCTAATTGAAAAAACATTTCGTTATAAGCTTTGCTGTCTTTTCTTTTTTACTTCTGTTTAGTTTGCCAGTGCTTGCGAATGTATCGATCGTTGATTTTGAATTAGAAATTGAACTGAAGGACGGTCAAAAGTATGACCTAGAGTATGAAGTGAAGCCTCAATATGTCGTCGCTAAATATCGAGTTCCTAACAAGGAAACGATTTATGGTGCCCAGGCCCAAGCTGCAATTGAAGCTTTGTTTCAAGAAGTTCCAATGAGTGCAGACGCAAGTAAAAGAGATTTAAAAAATTCGATTTTAAATTATTTTAGTATAAATAATCGTGATGTGAAAGATTTTGAAATAGACATCGAATTTTCCGATGAAACGAAACTAGAGTTTGAAAGGTGAAAGTGCTTAAATCTTATAATGAGGCTACAAATTTACTTTAAAGTCGATTTATAGCTTTTTTATCGTTTGGCCGGGAATGTTGTGAGAAAAAGGAGAAAGGCGGTTCAAATATAAAAACGATTCACAGCCCACATGTCTTGGTGTGAATCGATCATGGTCCTATTCATTTAATTTCGGTTCCCTCTTTCCATTCAAATAACAAAAATTCCTCTAATGTTGATTTTAATACAAAGCCGTGTTGAAGATAAAAAGGTTTTAAAAATGGGTTAAATCTGGCACAGTCTAGTCGGAGTGAGTATCCAGCGGTGGATGCTATTTTTTGAGCAGATGAAATGAGCTTTGAGCCAATCTTTTCTCCTTTTAACTTGAGTGGAACGACTACACGATGTAAATAAAAAGAGGGTTTATCTTTGTGGTCTGGCCAAAGGTTAAAATCCCAATCATCTCCTAGTGTTAACGTAAATGAACCGATGGGTGTCTCGTTCTTGTCTACTAATACATATAAAGTATTCTGTTCAAAGTCATCCAATACAATTTGCGTGTTCTCTTGGGTTAAATAAAACTCCCATTGGGAAAGCTCTTTCTTCTGAATATCTTTTGCACGCTCATAAATCCAGTTTTGAATGTGGGGGATATCGGTTACAATCGCTTTTCGAATCATTCTCGTCACTCCTCGAATATATATTAGATTTATTATAGTGAATAGATGATCCAAATATTAGACTTGAATTTAAATGAAAAATCATAGATAATAGTGTTCAAATCTTTAATGATGAGGTGAAAAAAGTGGCGAAATCACAAGCGAAAAAGCAAAGAGAAAAGTTAGTGAGGGAAGGTCGTCGAAATCCTGAAACTGGGAGAAGTCCTTATGTAGAATTATCCTTATTTACAAGAAAAACAAAAACAAAAAAAGATAAACTTTATCAAAGAAAACATAAGAACCACTTTTCAAATGAGGAAAAGAGTGGTTCTTTTTATTTTGTACATTGAGAAAGTATTAATGGAGAGTGACGGGGGTTTCTAACGATGGAAGAATAAGGGTGTTGATTTCTTCCTTATAGTACGGTTATCAATTATTGGTTCCATTTTGATTTTCACATTAAGATTCTATTTATCTAAATAGTAAGTAGGTAAGGGGCAGAGCGTTTTGGCTCTTTTTTTTGTTTTAAAAGAGCTCTTTACGACCTTAATATTAAATTTACATTCTCAATAAAATGTTTACGTCCATTTATGAAAGCTTTACAAATGATGCAAACTGTCTTAATAAAGTGACCGTATACTGAAGTTGTAAAGAGGAGCTAGTCTCCAAAACAAACTGATTGATAAAGAAAAGGGGAGAACAATTCGTGAAATCAAAAAAGTACTTTGTCTTACTAGTAGTCGCTTTAATGTCCGTTATTTTAGTAGCTTGTGGTGGAGGTTCTAATGACACAGGAACAAATGCAGATGAGAACGACACAGATTCAGAGAATCAAAATGAAAGTGCAGAAGTAGAAGGCAATGAAAATGCTGAGCTTGAAGGTAGTGTTGTCATTGATGGTTCTGGTACTGTTTATCCCTTAATGGCGATTTTAGCGGAAGAATATATGATTAATGAACAAGAGGGAGTATCGGTTGAAGTCAGCCGTGCTGGAACAGGAGCAGGGTTTCAAAGATTCTTAGCAGAAAACGGAACAGACTTTAATGATGCTTCACGTGAAATAAAAGAAGAAGAACAACAACTTGCTGATGAGTTAGGAATGGAAGTAAAAGAACTAAAGGTAGCATTAGATGGTTTAACATTTGTCATTAACCCTGAAAATGATTGGGCAACAGAGCTTACGCAAGAGGACGTTGTACAAATGTTCTTAGCAGATGGCGGAATTGAAAAATGGTCTGATATTAATCCAGATTTCCCAGATACTGAAGTAAATCGTTATGGTCCGAACGAAAATCATGGTACTTATGAGTTTTTCTTTGACGAAGTGCTAGAAAAACAAGATTTAGTCGATGGTGTTAACTTGCAACAAGATTATTCAACTCTAGTGAACTTGATTGCTGAAGACCCGAACGGAATTGCCTTTTTCGGATTTGGATATTATGTGAACAACCAAGATAAATTACAAGCTGTAAGTATTGATTTTGGTGAAGGTGCGGTTGCTCCATCACTTGATACAATCGGCGAAGAGGCAGATTATGCACCATTTACACGTCCGGTATTCACGTATTTAAATGTGGATAATGCGAAAAGCAAACCAGAAGTATTAGATTTTGCAAAGTATGTCATGAACCATATTAATGACTTCGCTGGAGAAACAGGCTTTGCCCCAATTCCAGATGAGGAAGCTCAAGAGTTCATCGATTATCTAGAAGGCTTATAAAATAAAAAGAGAAATAGAGGAGGGGAAATGAGTTTCTTTCCCCTCTTTTCAAAAGGGAACAAATGGCGGGAAGGGAGCCGAACAAATGAGCAAGACAGTAACGAATAAAAAGACCGTTCAAGAAATGATTGAGCAAAATAAACATAAAAAGAACTTTACAACGATTATGGAAAAGTTGATGCCGAAGCTTTTGTTTACCATTGCAACGATTTCCGTGTTAACAACAGTAGGGATCATTTTTACCTTATTAACTGAAACACTTGAGTTTTTTAGACGTGTGCCTTTCTTGGATTTCTTTACAGGTACTGTCTTAAAACCATTGAGTCAAAATCCTGAATTTGGTGTTCTTCCTTTAATTACGGGAACGATATTGTCCTCACTAATAGCGATGCTCGTTGCGATTCCAATTGGATTGATGACGGCCGTTTATTTAAGTGAATACGCCTCAGCAAAAGTAAGAAAAACGTTAAAACCGATTTTAGAGTTACTAGCAGGTATTCCAACGATTGTTTATGGTTTTTTTGCCTTTACCTTTGTGACTCCTATCTTAAGAGCGATTATTCCAGGACTCGAAGCTACGAATATATTAAGTCCAGGGATTGTGATGGGAATTATGATTATCCCAATGGTCGCTTCCTTATCAGAGGATGCGATGAGCTCAGTTCCAAACTCGATGAGAGAAGGAGCTTTGGCTTTAGGAGCTACTAAGCTTGAAGTGACAGGGAAGGTTGTCATTCCAGCCGCGATCTCAGGAATCATTGCTTCGTTTGTATTAGGGATATCACGAGCGATTGGTGAAACGATGATCGTGACAATTGCTAGCGGAAGTTCAAAAAACTTTACATTCGATATTACTCAATCGATGCAAACAATGACCGCCTATATTGTTGAAATCACAAGCGGTGAAGCTGCTGCAGGCACTACTATCTATTACAGCTTATATGCTGTTGCGATGACATTATTTGTTTTTACGTTATTAATGAATGTCTTAGCCCAATATATTTCCCGTAAGTATAGGGAGGAATACTAATATGCGATATATGGATATGGAAAAAGTTCAAAGTAGAATCGATAAACGATTAGTGAGAAATTCGATTGCGAAGTCACTCTTTTTTCTTGCATCAACATTTGGATTACTCGTGTTAGCGATATTAATCTATCGGGTTTTTTCTCAAAGTATAGGTTGGATTGACTTCGATTTTCTAACAAATAAATTATCAACTCGAGCGGAAAATGCAGGGATTATGGGAGCGATTTTAGGAACGCTCTGGCTAATGCTTATTGTTGCACCAGTTACGATGCTACTCGGTGTTGGAACAGCCATTTATTTAGAATGCTATGCGAAAAAAGGAAGACTTCAATCGTTTATTCAAACGAATATCTCGAACTTAGCGGGTGTTCCTTCGATTGTTTTTGGAATTTTAGGCTTAACGGTTTTTGTTCGTGGGTTTGACTTAGGGAATGTGGTCTTAGCAGGTGGTTTAACGATGTCCTTACTCGTTTTACCGATTGTTGTTGTCGCTTCTCAAGAAGCCATACGTGCGGTACCGAACCATTTGAGTGAAGCGTCTTATGGGATGGGAGCTACTAAATGGCAAACGATTAAAAATATTATCTTACCATCTGCCCTACCTGGTATTTTAACGGGAGCGATTTTATCGTTATCACGAGCGATTGGAGAAACAGCTCCATTAGTCGTAATTGGAATCCCAGCTCTATTAATTCCATTCCCGGAAAGTATTTTTGACCGCTTTACAGTTATGCCGATGCAAATCTATTATTGGACATTGGATTCAGCTTTAGTAGCAGAATACGCTAATTTAGCAGCGGCGACGATTGTGGTTTTATTAGTTGTTTTATTCTTAATGAATTCTATTGCGATTATTATTCGAAATAAATTTCAAAAGAGATATTAGTCTTTAGGAGGAGAAACGATGACGATGTTGACGGAACCGAAAAAGAAAGAGATTTCCATTTCAGTGAATGAAAAGCCGAAGTACCAAGCACAAGATAAAAAGGTCGTTTACGATACAAAAGGCTTAAATTTATGGTATGGTCAAGATCATGCCTTGAAAGATATTAACCTATCGATCTATGAAAAAGAAGTAACCGCCATTATTGGGCCATCTGGATGTGGGAAATCCACTTATTTAAAAACGTTAAATCGGATGGTTGAGCTTGTTCCTATCGTTCGGGTATCCGGAGATATTCAACTAAGAGAGCAAAGCATTTTCAAGAAGTCTTTTAAAGTAGAAGAATTAAGAACGAGAGTCGGAATGGTTTTTCAAAAGCCAAACCCATTTCCGAAATCGATTTATGATAATATCGCTTATGGACCAAGAATTCATGGAATCCGAAATAAAAAAATATTAGATGAAATTGTGGAGCAAAGTTTAAAAGGAGCCTATATTTGGGATGAAGTAAAAGACCGGTTAAACGAAAATGCTTATGGATTATCTGGAGGGCAGCAGCAACGTCTTTGTATCGCACGCTGTTTAGCTATTGAGCCTGATGTCATTTTGATGGATGAACCGACTTCAGCTCTTGACCCAATTTCAACGTTAAAAGTAGAAGAGCTTGTTCAACAATTAAAACAAGATTATAGTATCGTAATCGTTACACACAACATGCAACAGGCAGCACGTATTTCTGATCGCACCGCGTTTTTCTTAAATGGTGAAGTCGTTGAGTATGACGAAACGGACAAAATTTTCTCTAATCCAACCGATCGTCGTACCGAAGATTATATTTCGGGTCGATTCGGTTAAGGGGGTGCAATCTATGGCAGGCAGAGAAAATTTTCAGCAACAACTACAAGCAATCAAAAATCAATTGTTAGGGATGGGTACAAGAGTTTCAGAAGTATTAAATGAAACACATGAAGCCTTCCGTGAAGCTGATTTGATTAAAATGGAATCGATTATTCAAGATGACCATTTTATTAATGAGCTTGAGCATCAACTTAATGACTCCGTTACGCTTTTAATTACTAAACAACAACCAGTCGCTACGGATTTACGAAAATTGATTGTGACATTAAAAATTTCGAGTGATCTAGAGAGGGTCGGAGATTTAGCTGTCGATATGGCAAAAGCGGCCCGTCGCCTAGACAATTCACTGTTAACTGATACCAAAGAAAAAATGCTTAAAATGTTTCATCTTGCCGAGCAAATGATCGAGGAATCGTTAAAAGCGTATGACGGATCAGACGCCATGCTCGCTCAACGAATTGCTTCCCTTGATGATCATGTTGATCGGATGTACGGTGAAATCATTAAGGAGCTATTTGAAATGAATTCAGGTGAGGTCGGAGTGAATCAAATAACCCAACTAGCCTTTATCGGTCGCTACATTGAACGAATTGCCGACTATGCTACAAACATTACCGAATGGGTCATTTACGAGCTAAACGGCAAACATTTTGACTTGAATTAATGCATATGGCAAAGGAGCTATCCCTAATAGGTCATGAACATGACGCCTGATGGGGTAGCTTCTTTTTCACCTATTAAAACCTAACGAACCGGAATGAATAGCCCCAATCCCATCGCATATAAATGAATAAGGAGAATAAATGATTTCAACTCTCATTATGTGAGATGAGGAGTGGTTTAATAAAATGACAAGGCTCTTTTTTTTAATGTTATCAAAAAATAAGCTCTTAAATCATTTAGCGAAAAAATTTGGTTTACAATTTGGAGCAAAACAAGTTATTGCAGGGACGACGCTTGAGGAAGCTCGAAAAATTATCGAACATTTGAATGAACAAGGTTTTTTAGTAACAGTTGATCATTTAGGAGAATTTGTCACAACTAGGGAAGAAGCCCTTCAAGCAACAGTTACTTGTTTAGAAATGTTAGAAAAGATTAATAAGCATCACTTGAAAAGTCAGCTATCGATTAAGTTGACTCAACTAGGATTAAGTATTAGTCCGCAGTTTTGTTATGAAAATGTTAGAAAAATTGTGATGGCGGCTGAGCGGTCGAGTAATTTTGTTTGTATTGATATGGAGAGCTCTGATTATTGCCAAGATACGATAACTTTGTTAGAAAGTTTACGAAATGAATTTCCTGATACAGTTGGTACTGTAATACAAGCTTATTTGTTCCGGGCTAAAAGTGATATTCAACATTTAAAAGGGGCTCGCTTACGGCTTGTTAAGGGTGCTTATAAAGAATCAAAAGCGATTGCTTTTCAAACGAAAGAAGAAATTGATGTTCAATATTTTGAGAGAATTAAAGAACATTTACGAGAGGGGGAGTTTACAGCTATTGCTACCCATGATCATCGAATCATCGAAAAGGTGAAAATATATTGTTTTAAAGAGAGAATTCCTCGACATAAATTTGAGTTTCAGCTTCTATATGGATTTAGGGAATCTTTGCAAAGGGAGTTAGTGAAACAGGGCTATCAAGTCCGTATTTATGTACCTTATGGAAATGATTGGTTCGCTTATTTTATGAGAAGATTAGCCGAACGTCCGCAAAATGTTTCGTTCGCTTTAAAAGGGTTTTTGGGGAAATAACTCGAAATATATATTGTGAGAAAATATCACAATGGGGGTAGTTTTATGACAAAAAAGAAGATAGGCATCATTGGTGTCCCATTAGACTTAGGACAGAGTCGAAGAGGGGTCGACATGGGGCCGAGTGCGATTCGATATGCTGGGCTCGAAGCGACTTTAAAAAGGTTGAGTGATGAGGTTGTTGATTTTGGAGATATTCCTGTTTCAAGGGAAGGGGAAAAGGTACAAAAGCTAAGGCATTTAAATGAAATTGTTGAAGCATGTACAGCGTTAGCAAATCAGATTGAGGAAGTGGAAACGACGGGTTATTTTCCGTTGATTTTAGGGGGCGATCATAGTACAGCGATTGGGACGCTTGCTGGTGTGGCTCAAACGAAAGAAAATTTAGGGTTAATTTGGTATGATGCCCATGGGGATTTAAATACGCTTGAGACATCTCCATCTGGGAATATACACGGTATGCCACTAGCGGTTAGCCTTGGTTTAGGGGAAGACGAGCTAATTGAAATAGGAAAAGCTAAAATTAAAGTAAAACCTGAAAACGTTGTCATCGTTGGGGCTCGATCTTTAGATGACGGGGAAAAAGCTCTGATCAAACGATTAAATATTAAAGTGTTCACGATGCATGAAATTGACCGGCTTGGTATGACTCGTGTCATGGAGGAAGCGATTGCCCATGTTTCCAAAGGGACAGATGGTGTTCATTTAAGCTTTGATTTGGATGCCTTGGACCCACTCGAGGCTCCAGGAGTTGGGACACCTGTCATTGGTGGTGTCACGTATCGTGAAAGTCATTTAGCGATGGAAATGTTAGCAGAAGCAAAAATCATTACATCAGCAGAATTTGTGGAAGTGAACCCGATTTTAGATGAGAAAAATACGACGGCTGAGGCGGCGGTTGCCTTAATAGGCTCATTGTTTGGTCAAAAGCTTCTTTAATGGAGGGAGTAAGCCAAAAAAACTTTGGAATTATGATGGTTCTATGGCAACATAGGTCTAAAAGTTTATTCTTATTCCTATTTCGCTTATAATACAAATGAGGACCAGTAATAACTTTGATTATTTTAGGAGGATTAAAATGGAAACAATGTTTAGCCATTTGCATTCAAGTGGATGGGCGATTACAATTTTGCTCTTTATTATTGCCTTTTTCTTATTAAAAGGTGGAAAAGCAAAAGCAGGAAAAATTCTACATATGATTTTAAGATTGTTCTTTGTAATTATGGTCGTTTCAGGTATTTATTTACTATTTGCTTCTTGGGGATTCGCAGCTATGTACGCAGTTAAAGGCTTATTAGCGATTGCCTTAATCGGGTTAATGGAAGTTATCTTAACAAGAACGAAAAAAGGAAAGTTAAACAATGCCGGTGTATTAGGGGGAGCTTTTATTATTATCCTGATAATTGTACCGTTAATGGGTTTTAGAGTGATTTCCTTTTAATTAAAAGATAGTACAGCTTTGAGAGATCGAAGCTGTACTTTTTTTATTTTTAGAAAGAAATGAGAGGTTGGGAAGCGGAGGGTGAGTTTTCTTTATGCTAAAATAGAAGAAATCAATCTTTTGAAAATCGGGTTAGGTAGGGGAAATGATGATGAATTGGGTTGTGAAAGAATTTAATCAGCTAACAAATGAAGAACTATATGAAATCCTCCGTTTACGTGTAAATGTCTTTATTGTTGAACAAAATTGTCCATATGAAGAATTAGATGGAGCAGATAAAAAAGCATTACATTTATTCTTAAAAGATGAAAATGGAGCGATGTTAGCCTACAGTCGTCTTTTTCTTAAGGGGGACTATTTTGAGGAGGCTTCGATTGGACGAGTGATTGTCGCACAAAAGCAACGTTCCCTCGGTTACGGTGTTCAGTTATTAAACAAAGCAATTTCAATTTTAGAAGAAGAAAAAGAGCAGAAATCGATTTTTATTCAAGCTCAATCTTATTTAGAAAAATTTTATCAGTCTTTTGGTTTTTATTCGGTTTCAGAATCTTATATGCATGATGGTCTTTTACATACGGACATGAGAAAAGAAAGGAATAAACCAATTGGAGGGAATATATGACGCATACTATTTATGGAACTTCATTTAGAGATGTAGCCAAACAAGAGCGACTAGATGAGTTTGTTGCCTTCCAGCAAAAAGAAGAGATGAAGGTTTTTTATGTGTTGCCTTCGCGAATTTGGTTAAGTAAAGGATTAGAACGTCAAAAAAACCTTCATTATTTAAACTTTGATGAATTAGCTCAACTTTTTATTCAAAAGATTGAACCAAATATCGTTTCCATTACAGAGCACGAGCGAACTTTGTTTTTTCAACAATTTGTAGAGCGGAACCAATATGACTTTGAAATGGTTGAAACACTCGGTCAATCAAAGGGATTTGCTGATACATACGGACAGTTAAAAAGACTAGGTTTAACTCTCGATGACATTCCAGAATCCTTGATTCAGCTGAAGAACTTATTTGAAGAGTACGAGAAGCAAATTTTAAAAGATAACAAGATGTATGATCCAGAAAATCATATTCTCTTTGCGGTTGAATTGTTGAAAAAGTATCCAATTGATCCAGTTAGAATCGTTGTTGATGGGTTTTATAGCTTTAATCCTTTGCAATACTTATTAATTAAAACTTTAAAAGAAATCGGTATGTCACTTGAGATTTATTTACCGAATGATCGCAACTTTTCGATCGTTGAGCAAACGAGGTTAGAGTTGGGGCAAATTGGGTTTACCGATCACTATCGTCTAGCTGAAGCGAATGAGGTAAACCCAAAAAGGAGCTTAGCGGCCGCTTCTACAAAAGAAGAAGAATTAAAAGCGATCTTATATGAAATTGCTCAATCGGATTTACCCTTTTCGGAACAGGCGATTTTATTTGCAAATGAGCGAGAAGACATAACCCCTCTTTTAGAACAGGCAAAACGATATCAAATCCCTTTTCAAACAGCTAAACAAAAAAAATTATCAGAGACAGGCATCTACCACCTACTTCAATTAAGTTTTGAAAAACAAGGTGGACCATTATCAAAATGGGATTCTCTTGCTTTATTTGAACAAGTTCTTTCGCTTTCCTTTTTAGAGGCGAATAAATATATTAAAGAGAAAAAAACGTTCTTATCAGAAGGACAGGCCATCAATGAACAAGTACAAGCTATTTTTAAAACGACAAGGAACTGGACATGGCCGAAAAAAGCTTCTTTTATGGATTATTTAAATATCCTTAAGCAGTTTTTAGAGGAACTAAATTGGCAAGAGATTTGGGTTCAAAAATTAAGAGAAGAAGAGGAACTTGTTTTTTTAAAAAATATCTCAACTGAAAAACGTGCGTTAGAAAAATTGGAAGAAAAGATAAACGAGCAACTTGTTACACTGACTGATCGCGGCTTAGGTTCGCTATTTATGAATCAGGAGTTATTTTATGAATGGTTAAAAGAATCAAGTGAGGCGATCGAACTTTTTATTGAGAGAGGACATAAGGACGGGGTGGCACTACATACTTGGCGAGATATTGGTTTATTTAAAGGGCAGAAATTATTTGTTGTCGGGATGAATGAAGGGATTTTTCCTCGTTCTCATACGTTATCAGGTTATTTAAATGAACGGGATTTATCAGCCCTGCCTATTGTTAATGGAGCTCCTAGTCAGCTGCTATCTCGTAAAAGCCAGGAAGCTTTTTTTCAACAACTATTTTATGTTGCAAAGGAGATTGTTTTTTCGTATGTCCGTGGACTTGATGCAGCTCACCCACATTTGCCATCGCCTATTTTAGAAGGGCTTGAAATGGAAAAGAAAGATTGGACATTCGTAAAAAGAAGCCAGTTAAAAAATGTTTTAGGTGAAGAAGAACAAGAAGAACTTTTATCTTATTTTGTAGGGAAAGGGTATGCACTCCAAAAAAATGTTTTGCCGGCTCATTTGAAGGCCTATCAAAAACGATTGCAACGTTTGGAGTTGTTTGAGGAAAGCATTGAAAAAAAACACCAGCAGAAAAGAAAAAAGGGAGAAACCACGGTTACAGCTCTTGAGGCATATGCAAGATGTCCTTTTAAATATGCAATGGAACGAGAGCTACAAATTCAGGAACCTGTTTTGCGTTCAGAGCAAGTTTCTCCCCTAGATATTGGTGACTTCGTTCATGACATTATTGAATCGATTTATAAAGAATTACAATTAATTGGAGTGCCTTTTTCTTCGATATCCGATGATGTCAAAAGGAAAGTACCGAGCTTACTTGAACAGAAATTTGAAGACGGTTGGGAAGAAATAGTGGAACGTAATGCTGAGATTAGTGCGTTAGATTTAAAACTTTTAAAGAAATTGTGGAAAAGAAGGTTAAAGAAATGGTGGTTAGCGGAAAGGAAACATTTCTGGGACAATGACAGAATTCCGTCTATGAAAATTGAAGCACTAGAAGCCCCGATTTATTTTGATTTTACTTTATCCACTGGTGAGAACTTGTATCTAAGAGGGAAAATTGACCGAGTGGACACAGATCAAAAAGGATTTACGATTTACGATTATAAAACAGGACAAGCATCGATCAAAAAAGAAGAAATTCAAGCCGGATTAAAGCTCCAATTGCCTCTTTATGCGTATGTGATGCAAAAGCAGTTAAGTGATCAATTGAACCAAGAGATGACAGGGTATGGAGCGAGTTATATTAGTTTACGCGACCCCGAAAAAAGAGCGGGGAATGGCGTGTGGCGACCCGATTTTATTGGCAAAGACTCGCCTTTTTTCGTAAGTTCAAGAACGAGAAACCAGGAATCTACTTGGGCTACGGACGATTATATGAATGAAAATGAACTACCAGAAAAAATCGAGAAATTATGGAAAGGGACTTATACAGAATACCCAGTGAAACCGTTGGATTGTTCGGATTTTTGCCCATATAAACCGATTTGTCGTGTGACAGAGGAGCAGAAAGAAAGGGGGAGCAGTGATGAAGTTTAATCAAGCCCAAGAACAGGCGATTTTTAATGAACATTCTTTAGTCGTTGTTTCAGCCGGAGCTGGTTCAGGAAAAACACGAGTTTTGACAGAAAGAATCGTTTATTTATGTGAATTAAAGCGAACGAATCCCCAGCACCGCATGGGCGTGACAATCGATGAAATTGTTGCCATTACCTTTACAGAAAAGGCCGCTCGTGAAATGAAAGACCGAATCCGTAGCCGTATTAATGAAAAAATCGCTGACTCCAAAGAGGACGAGGAACAACGATTTTGGTTGGAACAAAAGGATGCATTAGAGAGGACGATCATTTCGACCTTTCATAGTTTTTGTCAGCAAATCCTTAGTCAATATGCCATTTATGCCAAACTCCCACCACGAATTAAAGTCATCGACGAGCTTGAAGCGAATCAGTTAAAAAAGGAACTCATTCAGAAGCTTTTTCAGCAATCGGCTTTTGTGGAACGAGCTGAGCCCTTTTTTGATTATTTGTCAAAAGACAGTTTGACAGACTATCTTTTTTCGATATTAAATCAAATGCGTGAGTGGTTTGTCGGGCCATCAAAGGTTCAGGAGCTGCGAGTTGAGGAGATGGTCGAGATTCAAAAAGCGGCTGTTGGGCAACAATTGATTGAAAAGATTCAATCCTTTCATACAAAAGCGAATGATTATATTCGTCAATTTCCAGCATATGACGAGTTAACTGCTGCTCAAAAAAAGCATGTTCAAAAGATAGAGAATGGTTTTGCTGACTTGCATGAACGTTTGCCTGTTGGAGAATACATCCAGATCTGTGAAGAGTGTATGCCAAGTCGTACCGATAAAAAATGGCAAGAGAAAATTCCACCGCTATATGATTTATTTGAATTAGAGTGGAAACCATTGAAAAAATGGTGGAAGGATATGTCAGGGAGCTTAGATTTTAGTGAGCAATCGGTCGATCTTTTGAAACGGTTGGTAGAACTAATTAAACAATTTGATTATGCCTATCAAAGTCGAAAAGATTATTTAGGGTTAGTTGATTTTTCTGATTTACAGCAAAAAGCCGTATCACTATTAAATAATCTAAGTATTCAAGCCGCCTGTCGGAAGCAATACCGCCATTTTATGGTAGATGAATTTCAAGATACAAACCAACTACAACTTGAAATGTTAAAACGAATTGACCCCGATTATCAATTTATTGTTGGGGATACGAAGCAGTCGATCTATCGGTTTAGAGGGGCCAATGTTTCTTTAATGAACCAACTAGAGGAAGGGGCAGAAACAAGTCCAGACGCTGAAACGATTTTAATGAATATGAATTATCGAACGACTGATCCTGTTATTCAAACGGTGAATCATATATTCTCAAGTATCATGAAACCTGAACCTGACTTTGCCTTTGAAACAAAATATACGGCCCTTGAGGCGGCACGGGAACCTGAATCATTCGAAAAGAAAAGTATTGAACTTTTTAAGACCGATGAAGATGAGGATCAATATATTCAATTAGCAAAAAGGCTCGTAACGATGATGGAAGAAGGAAAACCATTAGTGAATTCTAATGGGGTGTGGCAAGAACCAAGTTGGAAAGATATCGCGATTTTAATACCGACAAGGACGCAATTGCTTCAACTAGAGCGTGCTTTGACATCTTACCAAATTCCCTATACCGTCTATGGAGGAATTGCTTTTTTTCAAAGGCAAGAAGTAATTGATTTTAGTCATTTTATTCGTTGGTTGAACCGTCCATTTGAAGACCTTTATCTAACGGCTTTACTAAGGAGTCCATTAATTGGATTAACACTAAATGAGCTCTTGGACATTCAAGAACATTTGGAGGAAGGGCAGTCACTTTATGAGTTCCTTTATACGTTAAAAAATGAATTAATCGCTGGACCAGTCATTTTTGAAGCCGCCTTGAAACTTCAAGGCTGGTTAGAAGTGTATATTTCAAGTAAACCTACACAATCTACTTTAAGCTACTTACAGCGAATGTTTGAAGACATTGGTTTGAAAAATAGTTTACTGTTGCAAGAGAATGGGTTACAAAAAGTGAAAAACGTCGAGAAGTTAATTGGCTTATTAGAACAAAATCAATGCCGCCTTTATGAAGAAATGGTAGAGGTAATTGATGAACGGATGCAATTGAGTGAAAAAGAGGGCGAGGCTGAAATGGAAAGGCTTGATGGGGATGCCCTTCACATTATGACTGTTCATGCGTCTAAAGGCTTGGAATTTCCAATTGTTTGTTTGCCGCAAATGGATCGACGGCCACGCCCGGACACAGGAATTGTTCGTTTTCACTCAGAACTTGGAATTGTTTTTAGATTAGAATCAGACGAAGAAGAGGAACAAATGACAGCTGTAGTTGAAACGCCGGGTTACCCGATAGCAAAAGATTTAGGGAATTTAGAAGCCCGAGAAGAAGAGAAGCGGTTATTTTATGTAGCGGCAACAAGAGCAAGAGATCATTTGCTTATGGTTGGATGTGAAAAAGGAAGTAAGCATTCTTGGTTAGAGATGGTTGAATTTGCGAAAAATGCAACTGGGTTATCACAATTGATTGAGGAAGAAATCGGTGCCTTAAGTGAACGAGCTTGGTCACCAAAAGGGCAAAATTACGACGCACCGAAGTTATTAAAAAGTAGGGAAGTGTTAACGCCATTATCGGTTTCAGAAGTCATGACCTTTATTCACGATAAAGGGGCTTATTTTGAACGATATGTTCTTGGGTTAGAAGAAGAAAGGAACTCAAATGAACAATCACCTACTCAGGAAGAGGCCTTGCCGATTAAAGCAAATGAATTTGGGACCATTGTTCATAAGGCCTGTGAGCTTTTAGATAACGGAATTGACGAAGAACAGGCGATTGATGAGTCTTTAAATAAAATAAGTGAAGCTGATGTGAAAGGAAAGGTTCGTCTAGAGTTGCAGGAGCTACTAAAGACGTATAATCAAGATATTCGAGCTCAATTAGGGCGTCCAGTAGCGAATGAATGGAGCTTTTCATTTCCATTAGCCCAAGCAGGAGCGGAAATAATCGGAGAGATTGATAAAATAGTCGAACGAGAGGGCATAATTCACCTAATTGATTTTAAGACGAATAAAATCGAACAAACAGGTGGTGAGCTCTTATCAATCTATGAGCCGCAATTGTATTTATACAAAATGGCTTATGAGTATCAAGTCCAAAAGGAAGTCGAATCAACTTCATTATTTGTTTTTAGAGACCAACATCAGCCAATTCATTCATTAGTTTTTTCAAAAGCGAATGAAAAAAGGTTAATGACAGAAATTCAAGAACTAGTAAGAAGAAAAAAAACAGCCGAGACAAAATCTGAATGGCTAGCAAGTAGTCAGTGAGTTAAATAGTCGTTAATGATGAGGAGGAAAAAAATAAGAGCCGACAAGGAGCAATGCGACTGCTTGTCGGCTTTTTGGCGTTAATAAAATGTGAGCTCGTGGCGGAGGGCTGAGAGAGCGTGGATAAGTAATGGAACTTAAGTTTTGCTAGGATTAGGGTACGACTAACCGGCAATAAGTAATGAAAATGAACTATTGCTAGGATTACGGTACGAAATCCCCTCAGGCGAGTGTACCGCATATTAAAGACTCACAAAAAAAGATGAGAGGTTCTAGCCCCTCATCTCCACCCTATTAAACTAAACGTTTTCTAATTTGTGAGCTGACGATGTCGATGACTGTAACAACAACGATGATCACAAGTAAAATTAATCCTACTTCGGACCAGTTTCGGTTTGTGGTAGCAATCGTAATTAATGTACCGATACCACCGGCACCAATAATTCCTAGAATTGTGGAGGCACGAACATCGATCTCAAAACGGTATAAAGCATAGGATAAAAATTCAGGAATAATTTGTGGAATAATTCCGTAAAATAACACCTGCATTTTGTTCGCTCCGTTTGCTTCAAGTGCTTCAACAACGTTCATATCAATGGATTCAATCACTTCACTATACAATTTACCTAGCATCCCAATCGAACCAATCGCAATCGCGATAACCCCAGCGAAAGGTCTTGGCCCAACTGCAGCTACGAACATTAACGCTAAAATGAGCTCGGGGAAGGCACGGATTCCATTTAACACCCATTTGGATGCTGTATTTAAAAACTTATTTTTAACCATATTACTCGCAGCAAAGAATCCAAATGGTACGGCTAGAATCGCTGCCATTAAAGTACCAGTATAGGCCATTTGAATAGTTTCCCACATTAATCCCATGACTTTTCCAAAGGCGCTCCAATCAGGAGAAAATAACTGTGGAATGACTCTAAAAATACTGTCAATCGTTCGTTGGCTAAAGACGCGCTCCCAACGAATATCAATACTCGTAAATGTCCATGTATAAATGGCAATTAAAATGGCAGCGATCAAGTAAGGCCTTGTTTTTTGCCAAATCGTTTTAGTAGGTTTAGGAGGTAACGTAAATTCTGTCATATTAGTCTCTCCCTTATTTTATTACTGATGTAGTCGATAATGACGACAGAAATGAAAATGATGATAATAATGGTCATGACATTATTATAATTTGCCCAGCTTACTTGTTGGTTTAAGAGTAGACCAATTCCTCCTGCTCCTACAAAACCAAGCACAAGTGATGCCCTTACATTGACTTCGAAAACGTACAAGCTAAAAGATACAAATTGAGGTAGAACTTGAGGAACGACAGCATATGCAATGACTTGGAGTGTGTTTCCTCCTGAAGCTCGAATGGCTTCGATTGGGTTCATATCAATGGATTCAATTGTCTCATACATTAATTTAGCTAAAAGACCTAAAGAGAATATGATTAAAGCCATAATTCCAGGGAATACTCCAACACCAAAAATCCCAACAAATATAATTGCGAGTAGAATGTCAGGAATTGTTCGTAATACATTCATAATAAAACGAACAGGCTGATGGATGAATGGGCTCTGAAATAAATTGGCCGCTGATAATAAACTAATCGGTATACTAATAATGGCTGCAATTGTAGTGGCAATAATCGCCATATGTAAGGTTTCTACTAACTGATTCCAAACGGTAGATGTATAGTTCCAATTTGGTGGGAATAGATCAGTAGCGATTCGGATAAACCCTCCTCTTCCAGCCCACAAATCGGCTAATGAAGAATTGGTAACCCATGATGTATAAATATAGACGCCAACAATAAGAGCAAATATAATGGAAATTCTAATCTTCGTTTTATTTGATGTAATTCCTGTTATGACTTGTTTATTATTCATCTTCAGGACCTCCTACAAGGTCATCCTCCCGAATCTTTCTTCCGTAGATTTCTTCAAAAGTTTGTTCACTCACTTCACTTGCGGGACCGTCAAAAACGACTTCACCAGCTCTCATTCCGATGATACGATCGGCATATTCCATGGCCATGTCGATAAAGTGTAAGTTAACAATAGTTGTAATGTTATCTTCTTTATTAACCTTTTTTAAATAAGTCATCACTTGATGGGAGGTTGGTGGGTCAAGTGATGCAACCGGTTCATCAGCTAAAATGATATTTGGTTGCTGCGTTAATACACGTGCAATTGCAACACGCTGCTGCTGCCCCCCGCTAAGTTGATCGGCTCTTTGATAAACTTTTTCCGCGATGTTTACACGTTGAAGGCTTCGGTAAGCGAGTGCTAAGTCTTCTTTAGGGTACCAGTTCAAAATGCTCCTCAATGTTCCGGTATGTCCTAGACGGCCAGAAATGACATTTTTCATCACGGTAGAACGTTTTACTAGATTATAGTTTTGAAAAATCATCCCTACTTTTGTCCGAAGTTGCCGAAGTTGCCGTGTCCGATAGTCTAATATGTTTTCTTCGGCAATTAGTAATTCACCTTCTGTTGGTGTAACTAATCGGTTCATGCTTCGAATTAACGTAGATTTTCCAGCTCCAGATAAGCCAACGATGACTACGAATTCGCCTGGATTTATCTTTAAGTTTACATTTTTTAACCCTTGTGTACCATTAGGATAAACGAGTGAAACATCTTTAAATTCTATCATTACTATGAGTCTCCTTTTTTATTATAATAAAAGGGTTTAATCAATGGTTCTAAAGTTGAGATTTTTGATTTATTAGGATGTCAATGTTGAGCCCCCTCTTATCATGTTAAAATGAGTTAACATGATAAGAGGGGCGAGAAAATGTTCTCCCCCCAACCATTACTTTAGTTTTAGAAATGCAAGTGATCAATCAAACTGTTCTTGGAATTTTTTGTATACAGAACGAACGATTTCATACTCGTCATGCTCAGCTGCGTCAAGTCCAGTCCAGTTATAAACTTCATCCATAACGTTGATCATTTCCTCGTCATCATTAAAGCTTAAGAAAATATCTCTAATTTCAGTGATAAGCTCATCACTTAAAAGATTGTTGTTTGCACTAATTGTGTCGTTTGGAATTTCGTCTGTGTAACCTAAGACACGAAGCTCCTCCATTGCTTCAGGATAATCGCCCTCGATGTTTGTACGAGCATCATCAAAAGTTGTGGCGAAATCAGCGTCTCCTTCAAGGACGGTAATTAATGCATTATCATGATTACCGGCTTGGATCTGACCACCAAAGAAAGCATCAAGATCTGTTACACCATAATCATCCATAAACTGAGCAGCTGGGAATAAGAAGCCGCTTGTTGAGCTTTGGTCAGGGTATGCCCAAATTTTACCTTCTAAATCTTCTAATGTTTGGATATCAGAGTCTGTTCTTACCGTATACTGAGCTTTGTAAGTCGAGCTACCATGACGAATTGATTTTGCAAAAACCTCAACATTATCATAGCGTTCTGTCACTTGTACATATCCAAAGGCTGGAATGAAACCAATATGTACTTGGTCATTACCCATCGCCTCAACAAGTGCAGTGAAGTTTGTCATTACTTGTCCCTCAACAGGAATACCTAACTCTTGCTCTAGTCTTTCTTCGAGTGGTTTAATATTATCTGCGATTTTATCAGCGTCTGTAGATGGAACAAAGCCCATAATGATTTTATCAGGTACATCACCACTAGCTTCATTTTCATCCGTTGTATCTTCGGATGAATTATCGCCACCTGTAGTGCCCTCGTCCGTTGTATTTTCACCGGATCCACATGCCACTAATACCGTTGCCATAAATAAGGCAAACAACATTAATAAAATTTTCTTTGACATTAAAGAATTACCCCCAATTTTTGTAATTTAGTAAACTACTTTTCTATTATACTGTTCAGAAAAGTTAAAATCCACTAGATTGGGATAATTTTTGACAAAGTTTCACAATTTTAATACTAGCTTAATAATTAAGTCAGTTAAAGTTAATTAAAGAAAAACGCTGTAAATAAAGGGGGAGTGGTATTATACTTGAAAAATATAAACGGAAGGAGTGTCGAAAAAAGATGGAAATAAACTCAAAGCTTGTCATTTTTGATTTGGATGGAACTTTATATGAAGGAACGGAGCATTTTGACTATTATGCGAGGCATTTACAAGCAAAAGTTTCATTAGAAAAAAGAGAAGAGTTTTATCGAGAGTACGAACAAATGAAAGAAGGAAAGCATCTTGTTTCAATTGGAAAAGTATATGATGTACGCCGAGATTTAGTTTTAACTATTAATCCAATTGATTTATTAGTGACAGCTGCCTATCGTTGGGACGGAGAAAAAATCACAGATGAGCAGTTGCAAACTTTTTACCCTGGAGCCCAACAGTTTGATTTTGATAATCTAGTAGCGATCGGTGATGGTTGGTGGTTGCCCTTTGCTTGTGCAAAACATTACGGTGTGAATGATTGCTATAGTAGCTATCTAGCAACGAAAGAATTTATGGTCTCTAATGATTTTACGATTGAGCAATTACCTGGATTAAGAGAGTTTTTACTCGAATTACAAAAAGACTCTAATATTGTCCTCATGACTAATAGTGACCGTGAAGATGTGGGACGGTTATTAAACGAACTTGATTTAGTAGGCGTATTTGAGCATATTATTACATCCGCTAAAAAACCTACATATACAAAAGGGTTAATCCAACACTTAATCGAGCAATACAAAGTAAAACCAGAAGAAGTTGTTTCTGTTGGAGATAATTTTATTAACGAAATCGCTCCAGCCCTTTCTCTTGGGGTAAAGGCGATTTATATTCAACCAAATGGTCACGATTCAGAGGTCGAGAATCTAACCGTTGTACCTTCTGTTACAGCTTGTTATTAAAGTTGAATTTTTTATATAGAATATGATCAATTCATTAATATTTACTATTGCTTCCCATCGATTTGTTTTATAGTATAAAAGTAATGGTTTATTTGGTTTATGAAATCCGTTTTGTTATAAAATTAAGCGGATAGATCCTCTTTATATATAGAAAGTCCTTATTTAAGGTGTTGGACGATTTTTTTGTTATAAATGAGGGGATGATGGGGAGGGTGGTTTCTTGATTAATGCAGAGTATTTAGATGTCTTTCTTGATGAAAGTCAGGAGCATTTGCAATCATTAAATGATAACTTATTACTATTAGAAAAGTCACCAAATGATTTAGCGATCGTAGGTGAAATTTTTAGATCAGCCCATACTTTAAAAGGGATGGCCGCAACCATGGGGTTTGAAGATTTAGCTCAATTGACACATAATATGGAAAATGTGTTAGATCTGATTCGAAATGAAAAATTAGCGGTCACGACAACTGTGCTCGACGTCGTTTTTGCGGCGATTGATGATTTGGAACATATGGTGACGAATATCTCAGAAGGTGGAGAGGGAAAACGTGATGTTCGGTTAATGAACCAAAAATTAGAGCAGGTGGTTAATGGGAAAGAATTTGTTGAAAATGAGATACATAATGAGGTTGCCGCAACGGCAGAGCTCATTAAAGGTTCAAGTGACTTGAAGGAAAGTTTTGATGAATTTGAAAGAACGGTTTTACTTCAATCTATTGAACAAAACTATGCTGTGTATGTGATGAAAGTGACTCTTGATGAGCAAACAATGTTAAAAGCAGCCCGTGTATTTATGGTCTTTGAGGTCCTCGAGCAGCATGGGGAAGTGATTAAAGCGAACCCGTCAACAGAACTTTTAGAAGAAGAAAAATTTGACCATCATTTTCAAGTGACCTTTATCGCTAAAGCGTCAATTGAACAAGTGAAGGAGCAAATTTTAAATATTTCTGAAATAAAAGAAGTTGATTTTGTGGCTTTAACAGAACAGCAAGTAAAACAAAATAATGAGAATGAACTCTCTGAACCTATGAATGAAACACAAGAAGAGGTACCTGCTGAAGAGACAAATTCATCCTCACAAAAAGTAGTTAAAAAAGCAGATTCAAATAAAACCATTCGTGTAAGCATTGAACGATTGGACAAGTTGATGAATCTATTTGAAGAGTTAGTGATTGATAGAGGCCGTCTAGAACAGAATCTCTAATGAGCTCAAAAATAGTGAATTAAATGATACAGTGGAACGAATGTCAAGAATCTCAATTGACTTACAAGAAATCATTTTGACGATGCGAATGATGCCAGTTGAGCAAGTGTTTAATCGTTTTCCAAGAATGCTTCGCAATTTATCTAAAGAGTTAAATAAAGAAGTGAATTTAGAAATTATCGGGGCAGATACGGAGCTCGATCGGACGATTATTGATGAAGTCGGTGATCCGTTAGTACATTTATTAAGAAATTCGATTGACCATGGAATTGAAACACCGGAAGAAAGAAAACGTCTAGGGAAACCAGAAGTTGGCACGATTACATTACGAGCCTTTCATAGTGGAAACCATGTCTTTATTGAAATTGAAGATGATGGTGCTGGAATTGATCGCGATAAAGTCATTCAAAAGGCATTAAAAAATGGAGTTATTAAAGAAGCAGATGTGGAAGCGATGAATGATCAACAAGTATACTCCTTGTTATTTTCATCTGGATTTAGTACAGCTGATAAAATTACCGATATTTCGGGAAGAGGCGTAGGTTTAGATGTTGTAAGGACGACTTTTGAATCACTTGGTGGGAGCGTAACCGTTAATTCGACGCTTGGACAAGGTTCAATCTTTTCCATACAATTGCCACTTACCTTATCAATTATTGATGTAATGTTAGTTGAACTTGGAAAAGAAAAATATGCGGTTCCGTTAACATCAATTGTTGAAACGGCTATTGTTAATAAAACCGATATTTATACGGTGCATAATCAAAAAGTGATTGATTTTAGAGGGAAAGTGGTCCCGCTTGTCTTCTTAAGAGACGTGTTTCATGTGACAGAAGAAGCGATTGAAGAAGACTTTTACTCATTGATTATTGTGCAAAAAGGAAGTAAGGTCGCTGGATTAGTCGTTGACTCCTTAATTGGACAGCATGATGTTGTTTTAAAATCATTAGGAAAATATTTAACGAATATCTTTGCTATTTCAGGTGCGACGATTCTCGGTGATGGACAAGTAGCATTAATTGTCGACTCAAATGCTTTAATTAAGTAATAATGGGAGGCGAAAAAAGATGACAAATGCATTAACGGCATCAGAGGAAATGAAAGTTATCGTCTTTCGAATTGAAAAGGAAGAATATGCGATTCCGGTTGAGTTTATTCAATCGATTGAGCGAATGTTGCCCATTACAAGGATCCCGAATGTGGATTCATTTATCAAAGGGGTTATGAACCTACGAGGTGTTATCACTCCAGTTATTGATCTTAGACTGCGTTTTGGCCTTGATGAAAAAGAAGTAGATGATACGACGAGAATTTTAGTCATTTCCAAGGACCAATTAAATTTTGGGTTAATTGTGGATGAAGCAAAGGATGTTTTTGACTTTCCGAAACATAAGATTGAACCGATTCCAGAAGTGATTGGTAGTGTAGAGGCTGAATATTTAAATGGGGTTATCAAACTAGGTGATAAACTGTTCACCTTATTAAAATTAGAAAAAATAATTGATAATGAATTGATTATATAGGGTGAAAGGTGGATAAATATAATGGCTTCTATTCTTATTGTTGATGATGCTGCTTTTATGAGAATGATGATAAAAGATATTTTGACGAAAAATGGCTTTGAGATTGCAGGCGAGGCTGCAAATGGAGTTGAGGCAATTTCGAAATATAATGAAGTTAAGCCTGACTTAGTAACGATGGATATTACGATGCCTGATATGGATGGAATTGAAGCTTTAAAGAAGATTAAAGAAGTTGATATAAATGCAAAAGTGATTATGTGTTCTGCAATGGGGCAACAATCAATGGTTATCGAAGCGATTCAAGGTGGGGCTAAAGATTTTATTGTTAAACCATTTCAAGCTGACCGGGTGATTGAAGCCATACAAAAAGTATTATCATAATAACTAGTGATTGTCACTCTAATGAATATAGGGTGACATTTTTCTTTTGGAGAAGCAACGATGCGTCTTGTTACTCTCCTTCAATTGATTTAAAATGGAGACTCAATCCTTTTGGGTAATTGTATCATCTAGCTCTAGTACAAAAAAAGACAAAATTATTTGGTGTTATGTAGGGTTAAAAAGAGAATGAACAGGCAATTTTCCACTTCAATTAGCAAAAGGCATTATGTTGGTAATGTTCGGGCATAATAGAGATTTAATAGCATATCGCAAAACATTTTATTTTTCATTAGTGTTGTCATTATTATAGGCATATTTAGAGAAAAATGGTTTAAGGTATTCATATGATTGGTTTCGTAAATGTACATTTAAAATCTTATTTGAATGATTAAATCCTCGATATGAAAAATGATATTCGCTAAAAAGCCCATCATTAATAGGTTGACTTATTTTAATTTGTTTGAGCTGCATTATTTTTTTTATTTGACCAAGTTCTTTACTGATTTGATCGAGTATATGTGTTTGCCACTCCAAATAAAGTGGTTGAAATTTATATTTTGTCTGTTCGGTTTTATAATAGTCAAGTTCTAATGCTTTTCGGACAGTCGTAAGAACAATATAGCGTTGGGTGAGTTTTAACTCTTGTTCGGTTAACATAAATGATCCTCCAATCTAAAATGCGAACGTTAGTTCTTATTATAGCTGAATTATTGTATTTGACAAGTTTGCTAATAAGGACGTTCACATTTAGAGAAAAATAAAAAAATATAGTTTGGTTATTAGAGTTATCGAAAGAGGTGAAGAAGATGAGCGAATATCATTCTCTTTTATATAAGTGGATAGACGGAAATCATTTATTGAAAATAAAGACGCATCAATATGTCCAAGGAAAGAAACAATTTATTGGACGATTGATAAAATATGATGTTTTAAAACAAACGATTATTTTTTATGAAGACGACCATAAGGAAGTATTTCATTTTAGTCTTACAGAGGTGGAGTTAATTGAACCTGTAAAAACCTAGCGTCCCTAAAGAGTATTTCAGGGACTTTTTTACGTTCAAATTGATCTAGTTCTGATAACAGACTGACCGTATTTATAATTATTCGTAAATCATGTAGAAAAATGGCTGATCGTTTTTCTGACTAATTAATTGAATATTTTGATATAAAATGATAAAATATAATCAAATGATAACGCTTTCAAAGAAACTTGGTTTAAATTCTTATGAAAATGGGAATATTTTTGGAAAGAAATAATGGAGGGATGCGAGATGAATAATCAATTTGCGATGGATAAAAATGTTTTAAAACAGTTACATGTGATAAAAAATTTACAGAATCGTTCAGAAACTACTGTTCAATCGTTATATGCCCAAGCCATTTTGGAATATTCTCTATACCATTACCAAAAAGAAAGAATTGACGCTGCAATTGATAAATCTTTAGCCGAATATAATCGTGACGAGTTTATAAAATCATCAAATGCTTACTTGCAATTAATGGAGAATCATAAAGATGGAAAAGTCATTTCTGAAAACGGGTATGAATTGTTATTAACTTTTGAATAAGAGTCAGAGTAAAAAAATAAAAAAGAATGAAGCTGTCTCATTAGGAGAAACCGAATGAGACAGCTTTTTTTTGTTGGTATGTTTCAATTTTTGTATTTGGTGGAAAGTAATCACAAGAGCTCATACTTTCAATTTGCATGAACCAGTTCAATTTAGTCAAAACTACTCGTAACAATTAATTTAATGGAGGTGACGCTTTATGTGGACAATTTTAATCATTTTGTTTGTCTTATGGATTTTAGGTTTTAGTTTTAGAATTGCGGGAAACTTAGTTCATATATTACTCGTAATCGCATTGGTTCTATTGATAATTCGTTTAATTAAAAGAAAATAGTGGGAAAATTTTACGAATGAGATGTTAAATATAAATAAGCATTTTTTAAAATCGGTTCCCGTTGCACATAATGTTCAAATACGTAGTACAATGCTGCTTCTTCATTTGTGATATGTTTGGCAATATCGTTAAAAACAGAAGAAAGAAAAGGATCCTGTTTAAGAAGTTGACGCATTCTGATTGAATGGTAATCCAAAGAGATAACCTCCTTAGGTAGCGATTTCATTTTTACTATATGTGTATTCCCCTATTTTGTTCAAAAATAGGGCTTGATAAACAAAAGAAATGCATAGCCCATCGTTTTTAGAAAGGAAGTTTATAATGTCGTTAATCAATTGTCGATCAGAATTCGCCCCTTTAAAAACCGTCATTCTTTGTCAGCCAACTAATATGTCAATTAAAGATACGATTAATGACATACAAGCTCATTATGAAAAGGAAAATATTAATCAGAAATTAGCCATAGTTGAACATGGGCAATTAACGCAAGTGTTAGAAGAACAAAAGATTGAGGTCAAGTTCATCCCTTTAGATAAAAACTGCCCTGAACAAGTTTTTACAAGAGACATCGGATTTGTGATAGAAGAAACCTTGTATGTTGGAAACTTAAAAAGAGAAATAAGAAAAAAGGAAAGCGATTGTTTAATTGATTTTTTACAGAAAGAAAAGATACCTTATACTAAAATCGAGGTTGGAACGATCGAGGGTGGAGATGTGATCGTTCATAAAAACCAAGTATTCATTGGCGATAGTAGCCGAACGGCTAAAGCTACGGTGGATGCATTAGCCAAAGGTCATCCTGAACATACGTTTCATTTGATTGATTTTGATGATAGATTTCTTCATTTAGATTGTGTTTTTAACCCAATATCGGAAAAGGAAGCACTTATTTATCCAAAGGCAATATCAGCGGAATCCCTTGTTATATTAAAGAAACAATTCGATTTAATTGAAGTCACAACACAGGAACAATTTACATTAGCTGTCAATGTTCTTTCAATTGGTCAAAAAAAGGTGATCGCTTTACCTAAAAATAGGGAGACTAATGATAAATTAAGACAAAGGGGCTACGACATTATTGAAGTTGATTTTTCGGAAATTATTAAATCAGGGGGCTCTTTTCGTTGTGTGACACTGCCTATCGAAAGAATGTAACTTTAAAGAAAAAGCGATTATTTCCTAGGAAATTGTCGTTTTTTCTTTTTGTTCAAATAAAGGCTTATTTTAAAAATAACAAGAACAATTCATTTTAGAAAAGAGCAAAAGTATGATAAACTGTTAAGAGTGTTTTTTAGAAGAAATTTTTGGGATGTTTATTGAGTATAAATAGAGAGTGTGGATACATTTTGACATATATATTAAGTGAAATGACTTATTGGATTTTAATTGCTTTAATCATAGTATTTTTTGTGTTTTTGTTTAGTTTAGCTATAAATTATTTAATTAAGTTAAAAGCATGGAAGGTTAGTAAACGAATAGAAATGCTTATTTCTGTCAGCCTAACGATAGTATTAGTGACGATTTATTTTATTTTTGAGGATAAGCTAACCTTAAATGTGTATGAAGGAGATTTAGTCGTTACGGAAGAGGAAGTTCAAAAGATCGACCAAACGAGTGCTAAAGTCATCTCGACTGAAAATCCTATGATCATTTATCATTTATATACGCTCGGTTTTTTTGATACACTTACAATCGCGAGTGATAGTGAATATGAGGTTGAAGTCTCGGTTTTGACGACCGATTTTGAGAAACTTTATCCGTATTACCTAAACGAATCGTTTGATTTAAATGATGGGTCTTTTCACTTTGCCCAGTATTATGAAAAGATTCTTATCCCAAAAGCTGAAGAAGTTCTCTTAGAATTAATAGAAATGGGATATGAAGGTGACGAGTTGCAACAAAGGTTTAACGAGTTAATGGATTTAGATTTTCCACAGCATAATTTCGAATTAGCAAGGTAAATATTAGTTTAGAAATGGTAAAAGACTGCTCAAAAGGTCGAATGACTTTTTGAGCAGTCTTTTTTTGGAGAGAGCAAGAGTTATTGTTGTGGATAAGGTTCAAATGGTAATGAGAATGTCCAGACTGGTTCGGTCAATTGATTGCGACTAATTAAGAGATCGAATGTTTCTGGTATATTTTGAAAAAACTCATATTGACCTGCGACTACATGTCCACTTGTATCATATTCTGTTGATGAAAAAGCAGGATATATTTTTTCATCATTTATTTTAATAGAAACATCTAAGCCTTTTATAGGGTGGATATCGGTTGCGGTAAACTCTAGCATTTGTTTGTCTACATTTAATTCTGCTATAAGAAAGTCGTTCTCGCTAAGATTGTTTTCGTAATGACTGATATTTGGAAATTGAATGTTATATGTATAGTAGTTTGGTTTAATATGGACTTGTGATACGAACATTTGGTTGAGTAGATCGGCATCATAATCGATTGTATAAATAGCTGTTAGAATTACGCTATTGTCTGTTATTTCCTTATCTTCGTGGTGTAGCTCAAAGTCAAGTGGTTCTACTTCTGCTGATATAAGTGTTAAATCATAAAAAAACTCTTGATTTAAATCGAATTCGTTTCCTAAGGCTGTCACTTCCAAAATGGTTTTAATGACAAGCTCTTCTTCATAAGTGGTCATGGAGTATTCAGTTAATTTAACTTGCAAGTGACGGTTCTCTGCGATTATTGGAGAGCTTGAAGAAATATCAATTGGTGCATGCTCACCACCACAACTAATTAAGAGGGTGATAAGTCCTAGTATGAATAAAAATCGCATTGAATTTCACCTCGAAAAAGATAGGAAGATACGATAATCTTAGCATAATAGGTCAAAAAGACCAATGGAGAATCCTTGGAAATCAAAAAATAGGTCTTATTTAATAAGGAGCTAAAGTTTTTGTTTTTAAATGTTAGTTTTAAGCAAAGGAGGGGGGAGAGTTATTTTAAATGAAACGAAGGATTTGTCAAAAAGGGCCATTTGAATACGAATTGTGCAAACGTTTGTAGAACTTTGTTGGAATTTAAAAATATTTCTTAAATTTAAGTTGAAATAATTGAGCCTTAAATGTATACTATGAATAAATCAATCAATGAAATCGTTTTCTTTTATTTCTTTGATTGTGCAAACGATTTCTTTAAAGTGCATAAAGAGAATGGTTATATGAAAAGATAAGGCATATCGTTTTTATGATGTCTAGAATGAATTTGATAAAGTTATTTAGGAATGAGTTCAAAATTGGTTTTCGGTCTTTTGTAGTCATTGAATGAAAAGGTTCTCATTTTAGTTAAGCAGTTTAAGGAGGTGAGGCCACACCGCTTAGTCGTAAGTGTTTGTGAGTCATACTAATATTCTTAAAGAAATTATTTTAGGGGGAATGTAAGATGAAGAAGGTTTTAGGAATAGCTGTTACTTTGTTATTAGTGTTACTTTTAGCAGCGTGTGGACCGGATAGAGATGAAACGGGTGGCACAGATAGTAATGGTTCAGGTGGAAATGGGAATACAGAAGAAGGAACAACTGGTGATGTAGAAGCAGAAAAGCCTGATGAATTAACAATGTGGGTAAATGATGAAGAAGACCAATTAGATGCTTATGAAGCGATTGTGGCAAAGTTTGAAGAGGAATATGGAATTCCTGTCAAAATCACAGAATTTTCTATGTTAGATCAGTTGGATGCTATTTCATTAGATGGGCCAGCAGGTAGAGGACCGGATTTATTTTTCCAAGCTAATGATAGAGTAGGTCAAGCATACTTAGAAGGACTTGCAAGAGAAATTACTCTTACAGAAGAGCAGTTAGCTGGTTACCCTGAAGGGGCTGTTCAAGCTTTTTCTTATGAAGGTGTACAATTAGGTATCCCAGCAGTGACAGAAACATATGCACTTTATTATAATACTGACTTAGTTTCAGAAGCTCCACAAACATTTGAAGATATCGAGCAAATTGCTGCTGACTTAACGAATGCGGCAAATGATGAGTATGGTTTCTTAATGGAAGCGACGAACTTCTATTATTTATATCCGTTCTTAGCAGCAGATGGTGGTTATGTATTTAACCAAGATGCTGATGGTGCTTATGATGATTCAGATGTTGGTTTAGCGAATGCTGGTGCAGTTGCAGGAGCAGAGCGTATTAAAAGCTGGTTTGACGAAGGCTATTTACCTGTTGGAATTAACGGAGACATTATGAGTGGTTTGTTTGAAGATGGAAAAGTGGGGGCCGTTATTTCTGGTCCGTGGAATATTCCTACGTATTCAAGTGCTTTAGGAGATAGCTTAGCTGTTGCTCCATTGCCAACAATTAATGGGGAGCCATTAGCTTCTTTCTCTGGAGTTAAAGGTTGGTTAGTTAATGAATATACAGAGCATGAAGAGTGGGCTGTAGAATTAGCACTATTTATTACAAATGCAGAAAATTCTTTAACATACTTTGAATATGCTGGTGAGTTACCGGCTCGTACAGATGTAGAGATTGAGGACGAAATTTTAGCGGCGTTTTCAGAGCAAGCAGAGCATGCTGTTCCAATGCCGAATATTCCAGCGATGTCTCAAGTTTGGACTCCGATGGAAGAAGCGTTTATTCATATTACTCAAGGTGAGGATGTTCAAGAAGTGTTAGAAGAAGCTGTTGAGCAAATTCACGCGGATATCGATTTACAAAAAGGAACGAATTAAAGCACAATTATTTATGAATTAGTTGGCTTTCAATCTTTATGATTGGAAGCCTCCAATCTAAATGGATAACATCGATTTCGAATGTAATGGAAAATCATTTCCTCATCATCATATTTTCGAAGTCAAGCATTATGAGGAGGAAGGAAAATGAGCGAGCAGACGAATATGCAATCTAATAAACATCGCGTAGGCTTAGCGACGATTTTATCAATTATCCCTGGTCTTGGGCAATTTTATAATCGCCGGTTTATTAAGGGAAGTGCTTTTTTAATTCTTTTTGCAGCCTTTATTGTTGTATTTTATGATTTTTTAAATATCGGGTTCTGGGGATTGTTCACATTAGGTACGATTCCAAGAACGGATGATTCAAGGGTTTTATTAGCACAAGGAATTATTTCGCTTATTATCATGGCGATTGCACTTCTTTTTTATTGGTTAAATTTAGTTGATGCAAGAAAGGATGCAAAGAGAATTCAACAAGGTTTTAAAGCTTTAAGTGTTCGTGAAGGATTTCGACATGCGTATGACAAAAGCTTTCCTTATTTATTAACAGTACCTGGCCTCCTTCTTTTAATCTTTACGGTTGTTTTTCCGTTAATGTATATGGTTGGAATGGCTTTTACGAATTATAGTCTTTACAACGCACCACCAAGAAACCTGTTAGATTGGATAGGGTTCCAAAACTTTATTAACCTGGTAACCGTCGATATTTGGCGTACGACTTTCTTTAGTGTTTTATCATGGACACTAATCTGGACTTTTGTAGCGACGACGTTACAAATTGCCTTAGCCCTATTTTTAGCGGTGCTTATTAATGATAAACGGGTTCGATTTAAGAAGTTTTTTAGAACGATGCTTATCTTACCTTGGGCGGTCCCAGGCTTTGTAACCATTCTAATTTTTGCAGCGATGTTTAATGACAATTTTGGGGTCATTAACCGTGACTTTATTATTCCATTATTTGGTTCAGGAATCCCGTGGTTAACTGATCCGTTTTGGACGAAGGTTGCGTTAATTGGGATTCAAGTTTGGCTAGGCTTCCCATTCGTATTTGCTTTATTCTCAGGGGTGCTAACGAGTATTTCTAGTGACTGGTATGAGGCGGCAGATATTGATGGTGCGACAAAAACTCAGAAATTCCGTTGGATAACATTGCCGCATGTTCTATTTGCAACAGCACCATTGTTGATTATGCAGTATTCATTTAACTTTAATAACTTTAATATTATTTATTTGTTTAACCAAGGTGGACCTCCTGTTAGGGGGCAAAATGCCGGAGGAACAGATATATTGATTTCGTGGGTTTATAGCCTAACCTTTGAAAGCTCTCAGTATAGTATGGCAGCGGCTATTTCCATTATTATCGGATTGTTAGTAGCGAGTTTTGCTTTCTTCCAATTCCGTCGTAGTCGTTCGTTTAAAGAGGAGGGAAGCGTCTAATGAGTCCTAAGACGAAATCAAATTTAGAATTATTTGGAATATATGGATTTCTCATTTTTATGATAGCTATTATTCTATATCCTTTATTGTGGACAGTGGGGCTTTCATTAAAGCCAGGAACAAGCTTATATAGTACGGGAATCTTTTCGGAGGGTTGGTCCTTTACGCATTATAAATGGTTGTTCACTGACCCACGGAGTAATTATTTAATCTGGTATAAAAATACACTATTAGTGGCGACGATCACGACTGTTTGTGCAACAACGTTGATTGCATTAGTTGCTTATGCATTCTCAAGATATCGTTTTACTGGTCGAACATATGGGTTATATGCTTTCTTACTCCTACAAATGTTCCCTGTATTAATGGCGATGGTTGCGTTATATATTTTATTAAACACAGTTGATTTATTAGATACGTTAGCAGGTTTAATCATCATCTATGTGGGTACCTCGATTCCGATGAATGCCTTTTTAGTGAAAGGGTATTTTGATACGATTCCAAGAGAATTGGATGAATCAGCCAAGTTAGATGGGGCGGGACATTTCCGGATATTCTTTACGATTATGCTACCGTTAGCGAAACCGATTTTAGCGGTTGTTGCTCTATTTAATTTTATGGCACCGTTTATGGATTTTATCTTACCAAGAATCCTTTTAAGAAGCCCAGAGAACTTTACGTTAGCCCTTGGATTATTTAACTTTGTTAATGACCAATTTGCTAATAACTTTACTCGATTTGCGGCAGGAGCTATTTTGATTGCTATTCCAATTGCGACAGTCTTCCTCCTGTTACAACGTTATTTATTAACAGGCTTAACATCTGGAGCTACAAAAGGATAAACAAGGAAGGTAGGCGATGGATACGTTTCTATCGCCTTATTCTTGCTTAACATAAATTTAATGTTGTTGAATGATGGAAAGCGAATTACAATAAGATAGATAAATGTTCCCAGTTGAAAGTGCATAGGAAAAGGAGGGTACCGGATGTCAATTACGATAAAAGATGTGGCCAAACGAGCAAATGTTGCCCCGTCTACGGTATCACGTGTTATTGCAGATAGTCCTCGGATTAGCCAGCAAACGAAAGAGAAAGTAAGGGAAGCAATGGCGGAACTCGGCTATCACCCTAACTATAATGCAAGAAGTTTAGTTAACCAATCTACTAAAACGCTTGGCGTCATTATTCCAAGCTCTGCAAAAATAGCTTTTCAAAACCCTTTTTTCCCTGAAGTATTAAGAGGGATTACGGCAAAGGCTTATTTAGAGAAGTATGGCCTTTATTTATCAACAGGTCAGACTGATCAGGAAATTTTAGAAGAAGTGAAACAAATGGTCTATAGTCGGAGAGTTGATGGAATCATTTTATTATATTCAAAAGTAAACGATCTCGTCCTCCCGTTTTTGACTGAACAAAACTTCCCATTTGTTTTAATTGGAAGACCTCATGGTATAGAGGATGAGGCTATTTATTATGTGAATAATGACAATGTTAGAGCGGCAAAAACGGTAACCGAATATTTATTGCTTTTAGGGCATGAACGCATTGGATTTATCGGTGGTAATTTGGATCATGTAGTCACACTTGATCATAAATTAGGATATCAGAAGGCTCTAGAAAATGCGAACCTTCCATTAAGAGATGAATACATCGTTTATTATGATGAAGTGTTGGAAGGTGGACAAGAAGCGGTCATTGAGTTTATGTCTTTGGAAGAACGCCCAACCGCACTTGTTGTGGCAGATGACTTAATGGCACTCGGTGTATTAAGAATGCTTGATGAGATGGAGATTTCAGTGCCTGAAGAAATGTCTCTTGTCAGTTTTAATAACGTTATGTTATCAGAGTTATCATCTCCTCCATTAACAACGGTCGATATTAATATTTATGAGCTTGGTTTTCAAGGGACTGACAAACTTGTTCATCTTATTAATGATGCGAATTATGAAGAGAAAAAGACAATTATTCCTTATCGTTTTATTAAGAGGCAAACCTGTATTAAAAGAACGAAGTAGTGGCTCATCCTATGATGGGCTATTTTTTTGTTTGAATTTTTGCGGATGGTGGAAAAGGCTTTTTAGGAACGATAATGGTTAGTTAAAGTAGAGTGAGTAACTGAGGAACTGGGATCATTTTAGAATTGGTAATGAAACGCACAGAATCACAAAATTACGGTGCGAATAAAAATGGAAAAAAGCTTGATATGACAATCATGAATTGCTGTTTAAAATAGGAAAAAGAAATAAACGGTGCTATAATTTAATTACTATAAAAAAAGGAAGGATTTAGACAAATATGCCAGATAGTAAATATTTTCGTTTTGGGATTTGGTTGGCCCTTGTTTTTCTGATTATTTATTTAGCTTCATTAGTTGATTGGGTTTTCCAACCAATTATTATTCTTGTACAAACCTTATTTGCCCCGATATTACTTGGTGGGGTTTTGTATTATTTGTTAAGGCCGTTTGTCAATTTTTTATCAAGATGGATTCCAAGAACGATCTCGATTCTCATTATATTCTTAACGGCTATTGCTTTATTTGTGCTTGTGATCTTGTTAGTAGGTCCAGAAATCCAACGTCAATTTAATCAATTAGTTGAAAACTGGCCAATGATTGTTAATGGGATTAGGGAATGGGTTGTTTCCATTCAAGAAAGTGATTGGTTTGCTCGTTTCCAGGAAGGAGATATTGTCTCTTTTGAGGATATTGTTGCTACTTTAGAAACGTATATGATTGATATTATGAGTTCTGTAGGCTCGAACATTACAAACGTGATCGGTATTATTGCGAACGTTTTGATTGTTCTTGCGATTATTCCTTTTGTTCTGTTCTTTATGTTAAAAGACGGTAAAAAGGCTCCACAAAACGCTTTGAAGATTTTACCGAAAAAGCAACAAAATGAAGGACGTAAAATTTTATCAGATATGGATGAGGCATTAAGTTCCTATATACAAGGGCAAATTATAGTTAGTTTCTGTGTCGGTGTCATGATGTATATTGGCTATCTCATCGTTGGTTTGGAATATTCGTTAGTCCTTGCGTTAATTGCGATGTTTACGAATGTGATTCCATTTGTTGGGCCGTGGATAGGAGCATTTCCTGGTATTATTGTCGCGTTGTTTGTGTCATTTCCAACCGCACTAGTTGTTGCAGCCATTATCGTGGTTGTTCAACAAATTGAAAGTAACTTAATCTCTCCACTTGTAATGGGTAAGAAACTTGCTATTCACCCACTAACAATTATATTATTGTTGTTAGTAGCAAGCCGATTTGCTGGTTTATTAGGGTTACTGCTAGCTGTTCCAACGTATGCGGTCGGTAAAGTAATTGTCTATCATATGTACCGTCTATGGCGTTTAAAAAAGCCTAAGACCGTTTAAAACGAAAAGATCAATGAGGTGACTAAGATGAGTGTTGAACAAGATGGTGTAAAACAAATTAAAGAAGCTGAGTTAAAGGAACTCCTAGGTGAAAGTAATAAAGAGCGAGTTTTTATCGATGTTCGTGAAGTAGAGGAATACGATGAGTTCCATATTCCTGGTGTGCCGTTAATTCCAATGAATACGATTCCTAATCATGTACAAGATTTAAATAAAGATAAAGAATATGTTTTGATTTGTCGCAGTGGTGGTCGCAGTCAAAATGTCGCTTTATACTTAAAAGAGCAAGGGTTCGACAAAGTGGCCAACTTTAATGGCGGTATGCTCTCTTGGACAGGGGAAACAAAAGAGGGGCAAGAATGGGTTGTTGAAAAGGCTGAGGAATTATACAAATAAATAAAGCAGAAAAAAGGCAGTTGAGGAGTTCCTCAACTGCTTTTTTGAATAAGGCTATTTAAAAAGTCTTATGCTCAACCTTGACAGAGAAGAATTCTAGGCAATTAGGTTATTTCTTAGAGCGTCCGTCAAAGCATCAAACTGTTTTTTCATTAACCAAAGCGGAGCGAGTGGAATGCCCGAAGACTCCTGCGGGAAAAGTGAAACACGGGAGACCCCGCAGCGTTTAGCGAGGAGGCTCCCGGTTCACCCGCGGAACGCGTAGGGTATGGAGCTGGCGGAGTATAGCTAACAAGTGTAACCATATTTTAACGAGTAGCCTGTTTTTCAGTGGTCTTGACTCGTTATGAGAAGACGCCTGACATTTTTAAAGATGGTCGGTTTTTTTAGAGTAATCATGTTTTCCGTGTTGAGCGTTGATTTTTTCTTCTTGATTTTTCACTTTGTTTTTGGCGTTATTATCTTTTGCTTTTTTGTTTGAATCTCCTGTATGAGACATAGAAATCACTCCTTTCCTCATTTCAAAATGCTGGATTCACTTTAGTATGACTCAAGTTTAGCTATTTATGAATGATATGTTTAAGGTAGTCTTTCGAAGGGGAACAGTATACTAAAGAGACGAAAGGTGGTTTAATGTATGGGGTATAAAAAAGCAATTTACGCAACATTAGTCGCTGGAGCAAGTGCTGCTACAACTTTTTATTTGGGCAATAAAAAACGTCGAACGGAACTGAAAAATAAAACGAAAGAAATGTATCAAAAAGTATGTTCTGTAACTAGTAAAGAAAAACCAACGCCTAAACAATTAAGATTAGGTCACCCAGATCCATATGATATCGAGGATCAAAAAATGGTGGATGAAGGTGCGTTATATAGTGTGCAACGTTATAATGGCAAACAATAATGAAGACTATCCAATCAAGATGTCATAAAACTTGGTTGGATATTTTTTTGTATAGCTATCTCTTTTAGTGTGTTTAGGAAGGAAAAGTAAAGAAGTTATGAAAGATGAAGTGAAGGATGGGGAATGCTATAATAAGGAAAATAAATAGGATGGAGGGAAGGAATATGATTATTGTAGAAAAAGAAACTATTGTCACTATTCCAACGTTACATGTTGTAAAGGCAGCTTTAAAGGATCAAAGCAGTATACCAACTGTCTTCTTTTTACATGGCTTTACAAGTGCAAAGGAGCATAACCTACATGTAGCCTATTTAATGGCAGAACAAGGTTTTCGGGTCATCTTACCTGATGCGATTCATCATGGTGAACGAGAGGATGAATTATCAAAAGACGAACGTAAGCTGGCAATGTCTTTTTGGGAAATTGTTTTAACTTCTATAAAAGAATTAGAGCTTATCAAAAAAACATTAACGGAAAAAGGCTTAGTAGATGAGGAGCGAATCGGTGTAATTGGAACATCGATGGGGGCGATTACCACTTATGGTGCTTTAACACAATTTTCATGGATTCAATCGGCTGTGTCATTAATGGGGGTCGCACACTTCCAAAGTTTTGCCGAAGCTCAAATTAAAATGATGGAGCAAAAAGGGGTAACCATTGATGAAGCGATGAAAGAGATGGTTTTAGCTAAATTAAAACCATTTGACTTATCAAAGCAACTCGATAAAATTGATCACCGTCCTTTATTAATTTGGCACGGCAAACAAGACCAAGTAGTACCTTATTTATTTTCAGAGCAAATTCATCAATCGTTATTAGGTTATTATGAAGAACAGCCTGAAAATCTCCGTTTTATTTCGGAGGAACAAGCGAGTCATAAAGTTTCCAGGCGAGCTGTTTTAAAGTCAGTTGATTGGTTTACGTATCACTTACTAAAGAAAACATCTGAAGTATCGTAAATATGAAAACGTCTATTTTAAGAGAAGCTCAGAAGGTCATTGTTGTCATTTTAGGAGCCTTATTCATTGCGATTTCGCTTAATTTCTTTTTAATTCCGGCTAATGTTTTTGCGAGTGGGTTTACAGGAGTTTCCCAATTAATTGCAACGGTCGTTCCATTATCAACAGGGATTATTCTCTTTCTTTTAAATATACCTGTTGCCATTATTGGTTGGCTAAAAGTAGGGAAAAGTTTTACCGTTTATAGCTTCTTAAATGTCGTTTGTACAACATTGTTTTTAGAGATTATTCCGATCATTCAATTTTCACCTGATATTATTTTAAATGCGGTATTTGGTGGAGTTATTACGGCTGTTGGAGCTGGGATAACGTTAAAAGTAGGCGCTTCCTCAGGTGGTTTAGACATTATAGCTTTATTATTATCAAGGCATAGTGATAGACCCATTGGCATTTACTTTTTTCTATTGAATGGGATCATTGTCATCATGTCTGGTTTATTGTTTGACCCGGAAAAAGCTCTTTATACACTTGTTACCTTGTATGTTACTTCGAGGTTAATCGATGCGATCCATACTCGCCATGTAAAATTAACAGCGTTTATTGTCACTAAAAATCCAGACCTTGTTCGAAGTGAGATTCATAATCATTTTACACGTGGAATTACAAGAGTGCCTGCAAAAGGTGGTTTCACATCTGAAGATAGGGAAGTATTAATGATTGTGCTTACAAGGTATGAATTATATGACTTAAAAGAAGTGCTTAGACAGGCCGATCCAGATGCCTTTACGAATATCATCGAAACAACGGAAGTATTTGGTTTGTTTCGAAAAGATTAAAGGAGAGAGCAATGAAAAAATTAGCGTCGGTATTTATTCTGACAGTCTGTTTTTTAGCGGCTTGTGGTTTAGGGGATACTCAAACAGGAAGCAGTCCGGAAGAAGATGAAATAAATGAAGAAGAAGTTAATAATGAGGAAGAAAACAATGAAGACTTAAATGGGGAGGGTGTTTTTGACGAATTGGAATATAAAGTGGAGACAAATCAATCCGATTCAGAGTTAATCGTCGAAATGAGCTTAACGAACACGGGTACTGAGGATGCTGTTCTAAGTTTTTCATCTGGTCAAAAATATGAAATTACTTTAACAAATGTTGATGGAGAAGAAGTTTATCGTTATTCTGCAGATAAAATGTTTACGATGGCTATTATTCAAGAAGTCATTCGTGCTGGAGAAGAATTAATGTTATCGGAGACAATTGAACTGGATGAATTTGATTCGGGCGAATACGAATTAACGGCAACGATTATCGTGTATACGATTAACGACACAGAAATTACGCAAAGTCCATTTGAAGAAACAGTCACGATTCAAATTGGTTCATAAAAAAACAAGCTGTCTTAAAAGCTAATCAATCGCTTTAGGCAGCTTGTTTTTTGATTTGGGAACCGTCAGTGAAGGCCAAAGAGATGAAGGCAGAGGCCGAAATGCCATCAAAGAGCGTCAATGAAATCAAAAGCGAGCGGGGAAGGGAATCATAGGGAGTCAATGAAGCCGGAAGCGATCGGATAAAAGCCGTAAAAGGAATCATAGGATATTCAATGATTTCAAAAGCACATGAATAAAAGCCGCAAAGGGAATCAAAGAGCCCAATGAAGTCAAAAGCGATCGAATCAGAGCCGCAAAGGGAATCAAAGAGCCCCAATGAAGCCGGAAGCGCTCGAATCAGAGCCGCAAAAGGAATCAAAGAGCCCCAATGAAGCCGGAAGCGCTCGAATCAGAGCCGCAAAGGGAATCAAAGAGCCCCAATGAAGTCAAAAGTGATCGAATCAGAGCCGCAAAGGGAATCAAAGAGCCCAATGAAGTCAAAAGCGATCGAATCAGAGCCGCAAAGGGAATCAAAGAGCCCCAATGAAGCCGGAAGCGCTCGAATCAGAGCCGCAAAAGGAATCAAAGAGCCCCAATGAAGCCGGAAGCGCTCGAATCAGAGCCGCAAAGGGAATCAAAGAGCTCCAATGAAGTCAAAAGTGATCGAATCAGAGCCGCAAAAGGAATCAAAGAGCCCCAATGAAGCCAAAAGCGCTCGAATCAGAGCCGCAAAGGGAATCAAAGAGCCCCAATGAAGCCGGAAGCGCTCGAATCAGAGCCGCAAAGGGAATCAAAGAGCGTCAGATGTGCTCATAAGGCCTCAAGCATCAAAAAACACGCTCAATCATTATCACTAATAATCGAGAGCGTGCTTTTAGGAACGAAGCTATCGAGACATTTGCCAAAGTTCTATTTAATCACTCACTAAGATTCCATTTTTCTTTTGCTTTTTGCTTAATCACCTTTTGTAATTCAAGCCAAGCATCGGACTGGTTTGTTTCTTTTTCTTCGGGTAATGTGGCTGGAAGAGGTCGTTCATAATCGGTTTTCCAGTAGGTAGAAAAAGTGTGACTTAAATTTGGGTTCAACGGCTCTTCCTCCTTTTAAATGGTTGTTAATTGAATCAACTTGGTAATTTCATCATTTGTTAATTCAGTAACACGTTGCTCAGAAACGGAAAGAATTTGTTCAGCTAAACCTTGCTTTTGCATAATTAATTTATCGATTCGTTCCTCAAGAGTACCTTTTGTAATAAATTTATGCACGGTCACGTCAGATGTTTGCCCGATCCGAAAGGCCCGATCGGTTGCTTGATTTTCAACCGCTGGATTCCACCAGCGATCATAATGAATGACATGTGTCGCAGCCGTTAAGTTTAAGCCAACCCCTCCTGCTTTTAAGGAGAGAATAAAAGCGGGAACCTGATCATTTTCTTGGAAATACTTAATGGCATCCTGTCTTTTCGCTCGTGATAAACTTCCATGTAAAAAAGGGATTTCTTGATTAAAAAGCTCATTGAGAGCATCTGACATAATCATGCCCATCTCTTTATATTGAGTGAAAATTAAAACCTTTTCCTTTTTATGGGCGATTTCTTTCACTAATGATAAAAAGTGATTCCATTTCTCTGAATCATGTTCCTTATAATTTCGATCCTTTAAAAAGTGGGCAGGGTGATTACAAATTTGTTTGAGTTTCGTTAAGCTTTTTAAAATAAGAGCTCTTCTTTCAAAAGAATTGATTTCATCTAATTTTCCAATTAGCTGGTCCACAATCATTTGATATAAAATCGCCTGCTCGACAGAAAGAGGTACTTGATGAACCTTTTCTGATTTTTCCGGTAGTCCTAATTGCAAATGCTCATCTGATTTTTTCCGTCTTAAAATAAATGGAAAAATTAAATGCTGAAGCTGTTTTAACTTTTTTTCATCTCTGTTTTTTTCGATAGGTTGAATATAATTTCGTTGAAAACGTTGGTGATTTCCTAAGTAGCCTGGGATGAGAACATCCATTAATGACCAGAGCTCACGTAGTTTATTTTCAATAGGTGTTCCAGTTAAAGCAATACGGTGTTTCGCTTGAATCGATTTCATCGTTCGACGCTGTTTCGTTTCAATGTTCTTAATATGTTGGGCTTCATCAAGGATGAGACTGTTCCATTCATATTGAGAAAGCAAAACTTGATCACGTACTGCCATTTGATAAGAAGTAATGATTAAGTCATATTGATCCCAGTTCGAGGAATCATCTTCTAGTCGTGCTGAACCATGATGAGTAAAGATTTTTAAACTAGGAGCAAATGTTTCACATTCCTTGATCCAATTGTAAATTAAGGATGTTGGACAAATTAGTAAGAATGGTCGCTTTTTTTGATTGTCTTTTTCGTTTTGTTCAAGAACATACAGGAGGTAGACGATCGTTTGAATGGACTTACCTAACCCCATATCATCGGCTAAACAACCACCGAAACCAGCTCTTCGTAATTGGAACAGCCATGATGCTCCTTCAAGTTGATAGGAGCGAAGAGAGCCATGAAAAGTAGAAGGAAGCTCAATGTTCTTTGGTTTTTGTTGATAAAGTTGAACCAACGTTTCCGTCATTCTTTCGTCCCAATTCACTTCAAAATTTACATCACTTAAATCATCCGGTAAACGTTCTTTTTGCTCGCTTAATAGCCAGGTATCTAGGTAAGAGGAGTTTTTGGATACTTGGTCTAAGTAAGTTCGGAGTTTTTTAGCTAAGGAGCGGTCCCAAGCAATCCACTGTCCGTTTGCATAAATAAAAGGGTCTTCATTATGAACATATTGTTTGAATTCTTGCTCCGTTAATGTGACGTCTCCAATGGCCACTTCAAACGAAAATTGAGCCAGGCTTTGCCAATCGACAAACGGATCACTATTTGATTTTTGCCCAATTTCAGCATCAAATTGTAGCGCTACTTTTAGTGATTTCTTTTGTTGAAGTGAACTCGGTACGATTAATTGAAAACCAATATCTTCTACTTCTTGGTCGTATTCGGTGTAAAGTGCATAGGCTTGTTCTGATTCAATTAGTATACTTGGTGAGGCTAAGCTGAGCTCGGTTAATAACGGTATTTTCCTTTTTAATTCTTGTAAGTCTTGTTTTAATAAAGGAATCGGGTTACTAATCCAAGGGTGTTCGCCCAATGATAGAGCTTCCATTTCGACAATTAGATTAGACTGCTTTCGATCGACTACACACAAGTGGACTTGCCATGATGAATGTATATCAGTTGGTTCTTTTAGTATTAAACCGGATTTAAATGGAGGTCGTTCAATTGTTCCCATTTGCTCTTGTAAACTTTTTGTTGAGATAGTAGGTTCTAGCTGTTTATTTTCTATTAACGTATCAACGAGTTGATTCCATTTAGGTGAGAGTGCTTCTTTCCATGATTGGTAATAGGAGGTTACATGTTCTTCCTTCATTAAAAATCGAATGGCCGTGTCGGCAAGGTTATCGACCGCCAATTGAATTTGTTCTCGAATGGTTAACTCTTCCTGATCACGTTTCACAAAACTTGACGATGTTCGTAATTGAACACTAGAGGGAGGAACCGCTTCGACCCAGCTCTCAAATGGAAATGGTCGAAGCTGCCATTTTGCAAAAGAGGTAGGCGCAAAGTGTCCAAGGTAAATTTGTTCTCTTACTTCCTTGAATAAGTCTAACCAAAAAAGAAGGTCAGGAGCGATAAAAAGATCATTTTCTTCTTTCCATTGTTCAAACACTAGCCAATAATCAACCACTTCCTCCGTTGAAAAGCGAATACCTTGGATTGGAAATGAGTAGTTTTTCATTTGGTCTTGTGCTTGATAAATGGTCGCTTCACCTGCTAAAGATTGAAACGTTCGATTGACCAATGGAACGTCAATGACTGCTTTTTCAATTTCAATAAAAGTCCCATAAAAAGAAAGCTTGTCATGACGAAATAAGGCAAGCTTTAACTCGAATGGGTCATATAAAAATGGATACTGAAAATTGACGATTTGGTCATAACGTGATTTAGGCTTTTGTTCACCCCAAATAAAAAAATAATCACCAAACCATCCACCATGTACGATAATTGGTTCATTCAATCGTTTTCAACTCCTCAACAAAAGCACGGTACGTACGATACTTCTTTTTTAGCATTTGAATATATTTGCCAAAACGGTCTAGATCATTTGTTTTTTGATACAATTTTTTTAATTGTTTAATATACATAACGGCCTGTTCATAATGAGCTCGAGTCTTTTTCTCGACAAGCCTTACAGAAAATTGGTGATAAATCGCTTTGGCTAAATCGGGCTTTTTCTCAGATAAAATATCAAGTAATTCAAGTTTTTCTTGCTTAAGGCGAAACGGGTCTTTTTCAAAAGTTAGGAAAAAACGAGCGGCCTCTTCATATTTCTGAAAGTCTATTAACAAACGTGCATACGTAATAACTGTTTCAGGTTGATGAAGCCTTTCTCTTAGTTTTGGTAATAAATATTCAGCCACTTTTTGTTTCTTTTCTGGTTCTGTATAGGCGGTTAATGATTCAAATCGGCGATAATGAGGGGCAAGTAACCACCTATCCCATATTTCTTGTTGCTTTTTTGGATCATCATCTAGTTTCATCAGCATTTCATCATATAAGGTTTGTAAAGAACCAAAGTACATTCTTTCGTTTAGATTCATTAACGTTTGAAACCAATGGCTAAGTGTCTTCCACTCTTCACGATCCTTTAATAGTTGAAAATGAGCTGTCATTTCAATTTCTTGAAGATCATCGATTAATTCTAACAAATAAAGAGCTTGCTCATTTTCTTTTTGATCCAAATAAATATAACTTAAAATCGCTTTTGATTTGCGATCGAGTTGATGAAGGGCCAATTTTCTGATTGAAACAGCATGAAAGATAAATGAACGTTGTTCGGCTGAAGCTGCTTGATAAATATCCATTAATAGTAATGACCAAGGTTTTGATTGCTGACGGTCTTTCGTCTTAAAGTATTCAAGCGTGAGCTCAATCACTTGTTGTTGTTCTTCATTTGTTGTTTTATTAAAAAGAATGAGTAGAGTATCGATGCAAGCCCGATAAAAGTGTAGAAATCTACGCTCATGCTCGTTAAAAGTGTCCTGTGAGGTTGCAAGAAAAGCAACCTCATCTAAATAAATAAATGTCGCCGTAACGAGGTCGTTTTGAAATCGTTCCTGTAGCATTTTTAAAACGTCAGCTGTAATCCACTCAAGCTGTCCTTTTGTAAAATAGCGTGAGGCGATCAACTTTCGATACGTCGCTGTGATTTCGTTTTCTAGAATCGAATAAATGAAATCCCTTTCCGCTTTGTATGAATACATTGAATCCCCTCCATTGATTATAAAGCGAAGTCCGTTTGGTCAGAAGTGAGAAAAAATACAGGACCAGCTAAAAAGTCGCTCTTTGACTTTATAGATGGGCCGATTTTTCTCGAGGTTCTAACGGACGTAGCTAGATTGATTATAAAGCGAAGTCCGTTTGGTCAGAAAATAAAATAATCCATTCCTTTATTGTACCTTTTCTAAAGGGAGAAAGAAAGGGGAGGAGGTTAAACGTTTGGGGTTGAGGTAGTAGGACGTGAAAAGAGCCCCAATGATTGCAAAAGCACATGAATAAAAGCTGGAAAGGGAATCAAAGGGAGCCAATGATTGCAAAAGCACATGAATAAGAGCTGGAAAGGGAATCAAAGGGGGCCAATGATTGCCTTAGCGCCCAAAATGGCAGGCAAAGGGAATCAAAGGCCAGCAACGATCCCCTTAGCCTCTAAAAAGGCAGTTCAAAGGGAATCAAAGGCCAGCAGTGATTCCCTTCGCCTTTAAAATTTCAGTTCAAAAGGAATCAAAGGAAGCCAATGATTGCAAAAGCACATGAATAAAAGCCGCAAAAGGAATCAAAGAGCATCAATGAAGTCAAAAGCGAATGTAAACTTATTATCTTAAGGTACATCTTACTGATTGTCGTTTATAATAATATGTAATTAGAAATTTGACGCTTAAAAAATCGATAATAATAATAAGGTTCCGATACTCGCTAATACGACGAGTAAAAGAGAAGCTCCAAACCAAGCGACTATAATAGCAACAATTCCTCCGCTAATCGCAAACCATAGATTATCATGGGCGAGTAAAATACCCGGAAAAATGAGGGCTCCTAATGCTGCATAAGGAACATTACGTAAGATCGCTTGTAACCATTCAGGGAGCTTTTTGGCATCAATAAAAACAAGCGGAAGCATTCTTGGAATATAAGTCACAATCGCCATACCGAGAATAATTAAAAATAAACTCATGATCGAATCTCCTTCCTACTAAAAAGTACTTCAATTCCGACAGAAGCTAGAAGTGTTGCACAGACAATAGCCCAGCCATCGGCCATGATTTGGCTGAACAAACCATTTAATAAAGCTGCTGTTAAAGCCAGGGTGATAATTTTTATGTTTTTTTTCATGGCCGGAACGAGCAAGGCAATAAAGAGGGCATATAAAGCAATTCCCATACTCTCTTGTAAAATCGTTGGTAGGGCTGCACCGATAACATACCCAACGACGGACATACTAACCCAACTCGTATAACCGCTCAATCCAACGCCTAAAATAAACTTTGATGTTGGAGTTCCTTCTTTGGTCGCAATGACCGCAAAGGCTTCATCTGTAATAAAAAAGGCATAAAATGCTTTAATAAAAGGTCGATCTTCTTCCGCTTTTTCGCTTAAAGAAGCGGTTAATAATAAGTGTCTAATGTTGACAATAAAGGTTGTGAAAATAATTTCAAAGGCACCTGTGCCAAGGGCGATCAAATTTAAGGACATGTATTGAGCTGCTCCAGCAAATACGAACATACTCATCGAGAGAGTCTCTAAAAGCGAAAGTCCAGTCCCCTTTGCTAATAAACCAAACGCAAGAGCGGCAGGTATATAACCGAGGGCGATTGTCATTCCGTATGTAATACCTTTTGAAAATTGAGAATTTTTAAGCGGTTCACTAATCGTAATCATGTTTACACTCCTTATTTAAAAAGCGGAGCCTGTTTGCTCAGAAGCAAGAAAAGAGCAGTTGGCATACTCCGCCAGCTGCATGCCCTACGCGTTCCGCGGGTGAGTTGGGAGCCTCCTGATATGAACGAAACTGTCAAGGGCCCTCCTCATAACCAAGGTTTTATCCGTTTTTGGCCAATCTTAACTAGAGAAGCGGTATTTGCTTCTTAAAAATGGATGGCTTGGAGCCTTTTAGGCTTTCAATGTCCTTTCTTTAGCCTAACTACTCCACTTCAACTCTTAGGAGGTCTGTCAAGCGGGTTCCTTGACTGGCCTTCTAAGTAGTTGAGACACTTAAGGTTAGCTAAAGATAATCGTCTTTTATTCCCTCCTAAAAGTCGGATCTTTGTGAAGAAAAGGACACGGCACGAAGGCAAAAACGTTAACGACGATTTTCATCCTGATATCCGTGGGTTTTCACATAGTATCTTTCCGTATAAAGGCCATTCCACTAACTCGCGGCGTGCGTTCTCCCTAAAACGGGATAGCACAGAGGAGGCACGTGGATTTTCCTTCCCGGTGTTACTCTTTGCCTTCGAGCCCTATCCTTCTTATCTAGTTGATATTGATTTCTCTATTTTGTTGATTTCTTATACTTTGTTTAGTTGGCTTTGAGCGGCGGTGCTAGGCACATGTCGGCTAACAGCCCAAATAAATCCTGCTAACTCTCTTGCCACCGCTGTTATGACTTTCCCACTTTCTTTTCCACGCGATAATAAACGATAGTAGCGCTGGTTCAGTCGATTCTGTGCTTTCCACGATAGAGCTTGTATGGACGGATCAAGCTTCTCCAACCTCTTTTTCAAACGACCTTTTACCGCTGGTTGGTAACGATAACTCCAGGCCGATTCTACTAATAAGCGACGGACATGACGATTTCCCGTTTTGGTAATCTTCCCTTGGTACCTTCTATCTCCGCTTGAAGATTCACTCGGTACTAAACCGACATAGGACATGAATTGCCTTGGGGTGGCAAAGCGTTCAAAAGATCCTATTTCTGCCACGAGACTCGCAGCCGTGATTAAAGCAACCCCTCTGAGAGATTGTAACGTTTGAATAGCTGATGCATGAACGCCTTCTTCTGCTTCTTGTTCGATTCCTTCCTCATATCGTTTCAATCTTTGTTCCAACTCTTTTAACTGATGGTAATACTCTTGAAAAACGAGATTTAAGTTTGGGTGCTCAAATGTCAAAGCATCTAACCAAGCGTAATACTTCTTCGTCCACTTTTTCACCCCTTCAGGTGGACGCTTTTCATTACGCAAGAGAAACTTTGTTAAGCGATGTTTGGAACGTAATTCATCTTCTTTGGCATCTTCACGTGCTCGAACTAAATCACGTAACGCTTCATCTTCAGGCGTCGGAATGTAGATGTTCGTTAGTTCTCCCGCACGATAAAGTTGGGCGAGCCTTAAAGAATCCCTTTTGTCCGTTTTGACTCGGTCTCCTGCTTTTTGGGGGATCAAGGAGGGAGCGATCACCTCACAATAGACCCCTAAAGATACACATAAGCGATACAGCCCATATCCAGTCGGTCCCGCTTCGTAACAAAAACGGAGCGTGTCGACCTCTCCTAATTTTTTGATAAGCTTTTTAATCGCCTCTGGTGTATGCGGAATCATCCCCATATAACGAGGGGCATCCCGACCTTCTTCCGCCACCGCTACCGCAATTTTTTCTTTTGATACGTCTAAACCAACGTATTTTATGGTATCCTTCATAATAACTAGCTCCTTTCGTAATGTAGCTCTGATTTGGTTTGGTTAATTCTTCTGTTAATCATTCTAACCAAATTAACCTACGCTGTTACGAGTAAGGGGCTAGTTTCGTTCATGATAACTCGCTAAGCTGTGGGGTCTCCCGTCCCTCACTAATTCCGCAGGAGTCTCCAGGCATTCCGCAGTCTCCGTTTTGAGTAACTAAAAACAATCCGTTTCAACTTAGTAGAAAACATTTTGATGGGATTTTCTCGAGCTTCTAACGGACGTAGCTAGATTCAGATCCATTAAGGTAAAATAAAGAAAAGTACGGTTGTTTTGTATCATATATGATATTATTATATAATATAGTATACTTATTAGGTTGACAAGGAGATTCGTATGGAAAATGGACAAATGTCTCAAATGATTGGAAGTCGCTTAAGGAAAATAAGGCATTTAAAGGAGTTATCATTGGAGGAGCTTGCAGATTTAACCGGGGTCAGCAAACCAATGCTCGGAAAAATTGAACGGGGAGAATCGAACCCAACCGTAACGACGTTGTGGAAGATAGCAAAAGGTATTAACATTCCATTTAGTTTTTTTATAGAAGAAGAGCAGGAGGATGTGACGATCGTACGACGAGAATCAGTCAAATCGTTATCGGATCAAAGTGGTGGTTATGATGTCTACCCACTTTTTCCGAAGCAGTCTTTTAAACCATTTGAAATCTATTCTGTTCTAATTAAAAGTGGCTGTGTTCATGTGGCAGAAGGACATACTAAAGGAGTCGAGGAATATATCGTTGTGGAAAAAGGAGAAGTAAAGGTTACCGTTTTCGAAAATGAATATGTTTTAAAAGCAGGAGATGCCCTACATTTTAAAGCAGAAACGGATCATATTTATGAAAACATTAGTGGTGTGGAAGATTGTCAGATGACGATGATTATTTATTATCCAGCCGTTTAATTATTAGGTTTATAGGGATGTATGGAAAATGAGCGAGGGTAAATTTAAAGGGTTAAATGTTCCCGAAAAAATGCAAGCACGATTGGTCGGTGCTTGCTTTTTTCGCTTTAATAGCGAAGGATTTATTGGTGAAGTGTTTATTTTGCCAATAAATGTTGTACTTGCTCTCTACGTGAAAGTAATTTTTTTAATTTTTTCTTATGATTATTAATAGAAGATTGATCCGAATCTAATATAGCTTCATGTAATTCCATCAAAACATAATCAATTTCTAAATTCATCATGTTATATAAGGTTTGTGGTTCAAGCGACTTTCCATCATCACGATATTGGATCATTGACCCATTTCGATTCATCATTACTTTTTCACTCCCATCGATTTCAATCATTGATTCAATGTCACCGGCCCGATACGAAGTAATATAGTGGGGTCCTTCCGTCACCCGTTTCACAATTCCATTTCCTTTTTCTGCTTGAAGTAACTTCTCGATCGCTTCTGCAAGGACTTCATCATAAATATGGAGACTTGTGACTGATAAGGTAAGAAATTCAGGATTTCGAACGAAAGGTAATTCATGGACAGACTCTTCTAATTCGATCATTAAATAAATCGTTTTCGCATCATAACGCCAATAAAGAGAATAGTGTTTGCTCATCATTCTTTTGATGAATTGATGGAGTGCCGTCTTGGTTAATTCTATATAGAGTTCAGAAAATTCAACTTCTATATATGCATCATTCATTTTTAAGCACACCCCTTTATTCGTTTGCCTCACCTACAATAAGAGAATCTCAACCTAAAACGTTCCCGCGAAAATATCGTGAAGTTTAATGAGTTTGCTACATCATATGTTGAAAATTCAGAAAAAAGAAGCAAAAAGCCCAGAACACTAAAGAAATGGGCGAGAAATTTTAACTATATAAAGGTGCGATGGTGAACTACGGGTGAGGGATGACAATCAGGGGGACATTGTGTCTTTCCAAAAAAAAACCTTAAAGGCCAGCAATGCTCCTGTAAGGTAACTTTTTATAAAATACTTATTTAGATTAGGCAAATGTTAAAAACGAAAACCGTAGCGCTTTGAAACAATATCGTGAAAGCCTAGGGAATTATAAAGAGCTTTTGTTGCTTCATTATTAATTCCCGTTTCTAATTCAATTCCTTTAATTTTCTTCTGTTCTGCCCAATAAATAACTTTTAAAAGAATTTTCTTGGCTATTCCTTGATTCCGGTGCTCTTTATGAACAAACAAATCATTTAACCAAATATAATGTCCACCTTTATCAATACTAATTGCCACGTTTAAAAAAGCTGCTCCTACAAAAGTTTCATTCTTCTCTGCCACAAAAATAAAAGCATGAGAACTATCCTCTTGAGTCAGCTTTATCGTGTTAAGTATTTGAGAGTGCATATCGGTTGCATATGGTTCACTACTGGCTAATGGACCCTGTTGTTCCAATAGCAAATCAGCAAGTTTAATCAGTGTTTGTTCATCGGCATCCTTTCTAATTTGATACACATTTACCATCCGCTAAATCCCCCTAAACTACGATTCTAATTAATTAATGATAGCTTAACATAAAAGAGATAAAGAGAGTAGTCTAGGAATGATTCGATTAAAAAGGAATAAGTAATGAAAAAGTGAATAAGCGAAATTAGTGTATGGATAAGGCGGAATAGGTAATGGAAAAATAGAAAAGGCGATATCAGGGTGAGAATAAAGTAGAATTGGTAATAAAAAAGCGAATTGCAACAATTACGCTACAAAAATATAGCTGCTTTAATTGCGATAGCATATGGTAATAGTTACATCTTAACAAAGAGGTTGGGCGAACATTGAGTGATGTTCACCGCTCCCGAAAATCATGATCCGCGTCAATAGCCAGCGCCGAATTAACCGGCTAGGCCAGTGGATTTAGCCCACGAGGGTCTTCGCATGACTTGCTCGCTGGGATACAGGGGTCAAGTCATGATTGACATTCATAAATTTTAAAGTCTCTTTTGTAGCTATCTCGGGAGCGGTGTCTGATCTCTCACTCTACTTATATACAAAAACGAGCTCAGCTATGTCGCTCAATTTTCCATTATTGTGCTTATGTGGCTTTTCATGAGTGTGAGTTGTTTTTGTTCTTGTTCAGTTGCGTATAATGCTGCTTTTTGTAAAGCGGATTTTGCTTTTTCTAAATGATTGTTCGCTGCTTCTCTTTGAATATCGGTTTCAGCAGCAATTGTTAATAATTCAGCACGAGCGACAGCCTCTCTTGCTTGTTGATAGGAATTAACCATGGTCTGGTCGCTCCGAGCCTGAATGTTTTTTCTCTCTTTTTTCAGCTGTATAAAGAGTTTCTTCTTTTAAACCCTCTGTTTCATTTGCCGGTTGAACGGCATCTTTTCCTTCTTGAATGGCACGTTTAGAACGAGATTTTTTACTCAATATGTTCACCTTCTTTTTCTTTTATATTGGCTATCTTAAGAGGTGTTGACTTTTTGTGATTTCCCCCTAATAACGCGAGTTCCGTTAGCACTGTACGGTACATCAATAGCCTTTTATTTTCATAAAAAAATGCAGCTACGCCCATTAGCATAACCGCAATTTTTTTATTCATACATAAGGAATTTCTATCATTGCTACTTTAAATTATTTGAGGTTTAATGCTTCTTCCAAATAAACCGCAATGCCGTCTTCTTCATTAGTAAGAGTAATTTCGTTAGCGAGTGACTTGAGCTCTGGGATCGCATTTTTCATAGCAACACCTTGTCCGGCATATTCGATCATTTCAAAGTCATTATCTTCATCTCCGAATGCAATGATACGTTCTTGTGGGATTTGGTAAAAATCAGCGACTTTTTTTAGTCCGACGGCTTTATTAATGCCCGTTTTAACGAGCTCTAGTACATTCCAAGGAGCCCCCCATGAACGCTGATCAATCACTTCGGCATGTGTATCTTTTAACAATCCTTTTAACTCAGTTATATGATGTTCATGAGGGTGAATCAAAATACAAGTTGGATCATCACTTAAGATTTTTAGAAGATCACCATATTCGACCGGACTTTCACCAGCTACAAATGTGTCAACTAATAATTGATCAAAATGTCGTAAATAAAAATCATCAATTACTTCAACCATAATATTGCTGACTTTAAAGGCTTCACATGTTTCGATCACTGTTTGAGCTGTTTTTAAATCAAGGGGGGAATGAGAAGTTTGAAAGCTTCTATCAAAAGGATGATGAACAAAGGCACCATTAAAATTGACGATTGCTGTATTAAGTTTCATTTGTTGATAATACTGAAGACTAGCACGATATGGTCTTCCCGTTGAAATAACCACTTTATGACCGGCGGCTTTCGCTTTTTCGATCGTTGCTAATGTGTTTTCAGAAATCGTTTTATCGTCCTTAAGTAAAGTTCCATCGAGATCGAGCGCAATTAAATGTTGGTTTGACATAGTCTATTCCTTTCAAGTTTCATAAATAGGTAACAAATTCTCCTTTTTTCGCTTTAAAAAATCACAATTGATTATGTTATAGTTATGATTGGAGAAATTGCTTTCGATGAATTTATTCTCCCATTTTAGGAGGTTCAAAAGATGCAGTCATTATTTTCTACCTTTACATGGCGAGCTCTCTGGACACCAGAGCTTATTATCGGGTTACTCATATTAGGTTTTCTCTATTGGATGCTTGTAACAAAATGGAGCAAACGTTTCAGTCATTCAGAGCCCGTACCTTTAAGGAAAAAAGTTTATTTTGTTTTATTTTTGGTCGCCCTTTATTTAGGTTGGGGGAGCCCATTATATATTGCTGGACATTTGATGCTCTCTTTACATATGACACAAATGGTACTAGCTTATATTGTTGCCGTCCCATTCCTAATTTTATCGATTCCAACATGGGTTTATGAAGCGATTATTCTTAAAATCACAAAATATCGTATTTCTAAACCGTTGTATTTTATTTGGAATCCGATTATGGCTTTATTTTTATTTAATGGGTTGTTTTCATTTTATCATGTCCCGTTTATGTTTGATACTCTTATGCAAAATCCGACTTTGCATAGTTTGTATCAATATGGATTATTTTTTGCGGCCTTTTTAATGTGGTGGTTTATGATTCAACCTGTTCCAAGTCATGCTTATTTGTCTGATTTGAAACGAATCTTGTATATCTTTTTGAATGGACTATTAATTACACCAGCCTGTGCCTTAATTATATTTGCACCAGAAGCAATGTATGAAATGTATACAAATCCAGCGATATGGGCCAATGCGATGGCTTATTGTTTACCGACAGGTGCGTCGATTCCATATGATATGTTTGCTGGTCCACAGTCGTTTTCCCTTTTGGAAACGAGAATGGATCAACAGCTGGCTGGCGTGCAAATGAAAATTATGCAAGAGATCATTTACGGCATCACGATTGCTTATGTATTTAAGCAATGGTTAAAGAAAGAAAAGCAACATGATGGAGAGTTATCGATTAGTGATATTCCATCACAAATAAGAACGGAATAAAGGGGAATTTAAGATGATGAAACAGGTAATTAGTGGTTTTATCCTCCTGTTTGTGCTTTCGGGATGTGGTTGGTTGTATGAATTAGGTGGCTCGAATATGGACGAGCAATATGATTATGTTCGATATGATGCTCATGTACCTAGCTTTTCATTTGTAAATCAAAATGAAGAATCATTTGGCACGAATGAATTAGAAGGTCATTATTATTTAGCGAATATGATTTTTACGTACTGTACGACGGTTTGTCCAACGATGACACCGAATATGCAAAACTTGCAAGCGGAGTTAGAAGGTGATGGCATTGATATTCAGTTTGTCACTTTTACGGTTGATCCAGAACGAGATACCCCCGAGCATTTAAAAGGGTATGGCACAAATGTTGGGGCTAACTTAGAGACGTGGCATTTCCTTTCAGGTTATGAACAAGATGAGATTGCTGATTTTTCTAGAGAAGCGTTTAAAGCAGCTGTTCAGCCGCTGGATGATGATATTGCCCATAGCACAGCTTTTTATCTAGTGAATAAGGAAGGTCAAGTAATTCGTAGCTATAATGGAATGCAGCCACAACAGGAGCCGATTATAGAAGATATTAAAGCGGCAATTGAACAAGAAATGTGAGTGTATATATAAATAAGTAAGTAGAGACCCAAAGGCTAGTTTAGGAGCTTTTGGGTCTTTTTTTATCTAAAAGTAAGATGCGGCTGAGGTATAAAATAGGGAGCTTCGGCTGCTGCTGCAGAAATGTCGCTCCGCGTCCTGCGGGGAGCGCTGAGCCTCCACGGCCTGACCTGTGGGTCTCAGCCCAGCTCCTAAATCCCGCGGGAGTCTCCGCGACATTTCTTTCGCTGGAAAATAGCTGTAACTTCTCAAGCTATTATTGTAGTTGGTGTCGGATCATATTTTTGCTTTACCATGTTGGTTATGTAGAGATGACTAAAAAAGTCTTAACAACACCATTATTTCAGAAAAATTTTAAGATAATTTGGTTTCCAAGTAGATGGTCGCACTTTGGTTCAAACTGTTTTTTCATGCCCCAAAACGGAGCGAGCGGAATGCCCGGAGACTCCTACGGGAATAGTGAAGGACGGGAGACCCCGCAGCGAAGAGAGGAGGCTCCCGACTCACCCGCGGAACGCGTAGGGCATGCAGCGAACGGAGTATACTAATTAATGTAACCGTATTTTAACGGGTAGACCATTTTCACTACCCTCAGTTTTGTATGGATCTGTTTTTATACATAAGTTTTATCCTCCCCATGTACCCATTAATTGTCACTTGACGGATTCAATGAAAAAACGCGTTAAAGCACTTTAGAATCAGCGATAGAGCTCCCCTAATCTTTTTATAAAAAAAAGTATTTTCAAATTTATTAGAAATAAAATAAAAATACAGTTGAATTTATTTTTATTCATATTTATAATGTTACCAAGATCAAAAAAAGCTAAGGTATGAATGGGAGAGAAATTTAGATGAAGATAGGAATTGTTGGAGCAACAGGATATGGTGGATCGGATTTGCTTAGGTTGCTTCATCAGCATCCAAAGGTGAATGAAATCATCCTTTATTCATCATCACAAGAAGGGGTGCATATTCATGAATCGTACCCACATCTATCAACTATTTATGAACAGTCATTAAATAAGATAAACGTGACCGAAATTGCTCAAAGTGTTGATACCGTTTTTCTTGCTACTCCACCAGGTGTTTCGGCTGAATTGTCAGAGTCACTTGTCAATCTTGGTGTACAAGTGATTGATTTATCTGGAGATTTAAGGATTAAAGACACAGAAATCTATCAATCTTGGTATAAAAGAGAGTCTGCGAGTTCAACGATTATTGAGCAAGCAGTTTACGGATTACCAGAGTGGAATAAAGAAGAGATAAAAAAAGCGAAAGTCATCGCTAATCCTGGTTGTTATCCAACGGCGACATTGCTTGGGTTAGCTCCATTAATTAAAGCAAAATTAATTGAATTGGATTCGATTATTGTGGACGCAAAGTCAGGAACTTCAGGAGCGGGAAGAAGTCCAAGTGCAATAACTCACTTTAGTGAAATGAATGAGAATTTTAAAGCCTATCAAATCAATCAGCATAAACATACACCAGAAATTGAGCAAGTCTTACAGCTGTGGGATGAGGGCGTAGAAATGATTACATTCCAACCACATTTAGTTCCGATGGTTCGAGGGATTATGGCAACGATTTATGCAAAAGCGAAAACTGCAATAACAGAATCAGATTTAAGGAAACTTTATGAGGAAAATTATCAACAAGCCCCATTTGTTCGGGTTCGACCAGAGGGAGTTTTCCCAGCTACGAAGGAAGTGTACGGAAGTAATTTTTGTGATATCGGAGTTACTTATGATAAAAGAACGGGACGGATATCGGTCATATCTGTTATCGATAATGTTGTTAAAGGGGCCTCAGGTCAAGCAATCCAAAATTTAAATATTATGAATGGCTGGGAAGAGCAAACAGGTCTTGCTTTTGTACCGGTTTACCCATAGGAGAGTGTCGAGTGGTGAGAACACTAAATAAAGAAAAACAAATAGTTGAAAAAATAGAGGGAAGTATTTTAACACCTGAAGGGTTTAAAGCTTCTGGCGTATATTCTGGAGTGAAACGGAAGCGCCTAGATTTAGGAGCAATCGTTTGTGAGGTGCCAGCCAACACTGCAGCCGTTTATACATTAAATAAAATTCAAGCTGCTCCATTAAAAGTAACCAAGGAGAGCATTGCCAAAGAGGGGAAAATTAAGGCATTAGTCGTCAATAGTGGCAATGCCAATGCGTGTACGGGTGAACAAGGTTTAAAAGATGCTTATGAGATGAGAGCATTAAGTGCAGCAAAGTTCAATTGTGATGAGCATTTAGTTGCTGTTACATCTACAGGAGTAATCGGCGAATATTTACAAATGGAAAAAATTAAAAACGGAATTGCCCTTTTTGAACTAGATTCATCGTTTGAAGCGGCAGAAAACTTTAATCAAGCAATATTAACAACAGATACACTGAATAAACGAGCTTGTTATCAAACAACGATCGATGGGGTGACGGTGTCGATTGGTGGAGTGGCAAAAGGATCGGGAATGATTCATCCGAATATGGCGACGATGCTTTCATTTGTGACAACAGATGCCAACATTGAATCAGATGTGCTGCAACTAGCTCTATCATCGATTACGAATCAAACATTTAATCGGATTACGGTTGACGGAGATACATCCACAAATGATATGGCTGTCGTTATGGCATCAGGGTTAGCAGCTCATGATTCTTTAACTCCAGCTCATCCAGATTGGGAGAATTTCTATCAAGCTTTAAAACTAACTTGTGAATCTTTATCGAAACAAATAGCAAGAGATGGTGAAGGGGCAACGAAGTTAATTGAGGTTCAAGTAAGTGGAGCTTTAAATGATCAAGAGGCGGGGATGGTTGCCAAACAAATCGTCGGTTCTGATTTAGTGAAAACAGCGGTTTATGGAACAGATGCAAACTGGGGTCGAATCATTTGTGCCATTGGATACAGCGGATGTGAGATTAACCCAGAAGAAATTGATATTCGTTTAGGTTCTATTGATACATTAAAAAATAGTCAGCCTGTCCACTTTTCAGAAGAAGAAGCAACCAACTATTTAAAAAATGAAGTTGTTCAAATTTTTGTTGATTTGCATATTGGAGAAGGTTTCGGAAAAGCGTGGGGCTGTGATTTAACATACGATTACGTTAGAATCAATGCCGGTTATCGGACTTAATAAGAGGAGGAAGACTTCATGAATCATATTGTGGTCGTGAAATGTGGAGGAAGTACGATTACAGAACTAACGGAAGCGTTTTTTGAAAGTATCGTTCAACTAAAAAGTGCAGGCAAACACCCAATCATTGTTCATGGTGGTGGGCCTGCTATTAATAAAATGCTTACTCAATTACAAATTCCATCGACCTTTATCGATGGATTAAGAAAAACAACGGAAGAAGTTCTTGAGACAGCTGAGATGGTTTTATGCGGAAAGATGAATAAACAGTTAACGCGTAAGTTGCAATCAGTTGGAGCAAAGGCGATTGGTTTATCTGGTACAGATGGGAAATTAATCGTAGCTGAAGCGATTGATAAGGAGAAGTTAGGTTTTGTTGGAGAACCGGTTCAAATAAATGAACAATTGCTTTTAAGTTTATTAGATAGTGATTTTATCCCGGTTATTGCTCCAATTGGTGTCGATCAAAATGGCCAACATTATAACATCAATGCAGATAGTGCTGCTGCTATCATTGCAGCTGAATTAAAGGCGGAAGAGCTTGTTTTTGTCACAGATGTTGATGGGATATTAAAAGATAAAAAGCTACTGCCAGCGATAACGGCAGAAGAAATTGCTTCGTATATAAAGGATGGAACGATTTATGGTGGGATGATTCCAAAGGTGAAGGCAGCCCTCAAAAGTTTAACCGGTTCGTTACAATCTGTTTGGATTATGAATGGGAAAGGAACGTCCTTGTTTGCAAACGGAACGATTTATGGGACAAAAATAACCAAAAAACAAGTCGCAACAACTGCGACATAAGAAGGAAGGAATCGAAATGAGTTCATTATTTCCAACCTATGCAAAGTGGGAAGTGGAAGCAGAAAAAGGGCAAGGAACTTATTTATTTGATAAAAATGGAAAACAATATATCGATTTTGTGCAAGGAATTGCCGTAAGTAATCTTGGTCATTGCCATCCAAAAGTGACAGAGGCTGTGAAAAGCCAATTAGATACATTATGGCATAGCTCCAATCTTTTTCAAATTGAGAAGCAGGAAGAAGTAGCCAAAATTTTAGTTGAAAACAGTGTCGCCGATTGTGCTTTCTTTTGTAACAGTGGAGCTGAAGCCAATGAAGCAGCGATAAAACTAGCTCGTAAAGCAACAGGAAAACATAAAATCATTACGTTACAAAACTCGTTTCACGGACGTACGTTCGCAACGATGTCAGCGACTGGCCAAGAAAAAATTCACAATGGCTTTGGTCCGCTCGTTTCAAGTTTTGTTTACGCCCCATTAAATGATATCGAAGCTTTAAAAGAATTAATAGATAATGATGTGGCAGCGGTTATGGTTGAGGTTGTCCAAGGTGAAGGTGGAGTTCGAGTTATGGAACCATCTTATGCAAATGAACTTACACGACTTGCACAGGCTCACCAAATCTTGCTTATCATTGATGAAGTCCAAACGGGTATAGGACGGACAGGGTCGGCTTTTGCTTATCAGCAATTTGGTTTATCACCAGATATTATCACATTAGCCAAAGGACTCGGAAATGGATTCCCAGTTGGAGCGATGCTAGGGAAAGGTCATTTAAAACCTTATTTCCAAGCTGGTTCACATGGTTCAACATTTGGTGGTAATCCACTAGCGATGACAGCAGCAAAAGCGGTTTTAGAAGAAATTTTTCATGAAGATTTTTATAATGAGACAAAAGAAAAGGCGAGCTATTTAAGAGCTGCTCTACAAAAGGAATTAACTAATTTTTCAATCGTTAAAGAAGTAAGGGGATTAGGGTTTCTTATTGGAGTGGAGTGTGCCGAACCAATTGAGCATATTTTAATAAAAACCCGTGAAAAGGGTTTGCTCGTGTTACCAGCAGGGGCGAATGTCATCCGTTTATTACCGCCATTAAATGTTACTTATGAACAAATGGATGAGGCGGTGCACATTTTAGCTGACTCGATAAAAGAAGTGTATGAGACATCTTCGGTAAGTTTATAGATAGTAAACACGGCTTTTAAATAAAGAAGCCTATTATTATGAAGAAGAATGAATAAACATACTTGTAAAAGAATAAAGATTCGTTTGGATGGAGGAGTTGTAATGAACGGATATATTGTACTGGAAACAGGAGAGGTTTTTAAAGGGGATATTCAAGGAGAGTTAGATAAAGACATTCATGCGGAAATCGTTTTCTTTACAGGGATGACAGGGTATCAAGAGGTGTTAAGTGATCCTTCTTTTAAGGGACAAATGGTCGTGTTTACGTATCCGCTTATTGGAAATTACGGTTTGAATGAAGGAGATTATGAAAGTATTAAACCACAAGCATCTGCTTTAATTGTAAGTGAATTATCAAAAGGTGCTTATCATTATGAAGCGAATCATTCGTTAGAAAACGGCTGTGGAAATTCCAACATTCCCTTAATAACTAATGTGGATACACGAGCGATTGTGAAAAGAATTCGTGAACATGGTGATATGCGTGCGGTTATGACCACAAATCCCGAAAAAGTGGATTTCTCTAAAAGTATTCCTTTGGATCAATTAGATGTTGTTTCAGATGTTGTCACAAATGAGATTCTTTCCTTTGGTGATGGAAAAGAGCATATCGTCTTAGTTGATTTTGGTTATAAAAAATCGATGGTTGATGTACTCGTAAAGCTTGGGTGTCAAGTGACGGTCGTTCCTTTTACAAAAATGAAGGAACAGATTGAGCAATTGAAACCAGATGGCATTCTGTTATCAAATGGTCCGGGAAACCCAAAACAATTAGCTCCTTATTTGAAAACGATTAAAGGAATTGCTGAAAAGTATCCAACCCTTGGCATTTGTTTAGGTCATCAGCTTCTCGCCTTAGCTTTTGGAGCAGATACTGAAAAATTACGCTTCGGACATCGTGGAGCGAATCAACCTGTTTTAGATAAAGTGACGAATAAAGTGTATATGACTTCGCAAAATCATAGTTATGTTGTGAATGAATTAAGTTTAACTGAAACGGGTTTGGAACCAAGGTTTTATAATATTAATGATGGTTCAATTGAAGGACTACAGCATAAAAACTTCCCGATATTATCGATTCAATTTCATCCAGAAGCACACCCTGGACCGAGTGATAGTGAAAAAATGTTTGAGATGTTTGTTAGTATGGTGAAGTCAAAAGGGAGAGAGAAAGTGTATGCCTAAACAAATAGAGATAAAAACAGTCTTAGTCATCGGATCTGGTCCGATCGTTATCGGTCAGGCCGCAGAGTTTGACTATGCGGGTACACAAGCTTGTTTAGCTTTGAGAGAAGAGGGAGTAAAGGTTATTTTAATTAACAACAATCCTGCGACCGTCATGACGGATGAATCATGTGCAGATGTGGTTTATTTCGAACCTTTAACCGTTGAAAATATTGAAAAAATAATCATAAAAGAAAAGCCAGATGGCATTTTAGCGACATTAGGTGGTCAAACGGGCTTGAACTTAGCGTTAGCACTACATGATCAAGGTGTACTAGAAAAACATCAAATCCAATTACTTGGAACACCGATTGATTCGATTAAAAAAGGAGAAGACCGGGAATTATTTCGTGAATTAATGAGTCAATTAGAGGAGCCTGTTCCCGATAGTGAAATTGTCACGACGGTTGAAGACGCAATTTCTTTTGCCCGTTCAGTTGGATATCCAATTATTGTTCGCCCTGCTTATACACTTGGGGGAGCAGGTGGAGGGATTGCCGATGATGAACAAACTTTAATTCAAACAATCAAAGGTGGTCTGGATTTAAGTCCAATTCATCAGTGTCTAATTGAAAAAAGCATTGCGGGGTTTAAGGAAATTGAATATGAAGTGATGCGTGATAGTAATGATACATGTATCACCGTTTGTAATATGGAAAACATTGACCCAGTCGGTGTCCATACCGGTGATTCAATCGTCGTGGCCCCTTCACAAACATTAACAGATGTTGAATATCAAATGCTCCGTTCGGTTTCTTTAAAAATCATCCGTGCGTTAGGAATTGTTGGCGGTTGTAATATTCAATTTGCTCTTGATCCGAATAGTAAACAATATTATTTAATTGAGGTCAATCCGCGTGTCAGTCGTTCATCGGCTTTAGCATCAAAAGCGACTGGATATCCAATTGCTCGTATGGCGGCCAAATTAAGCCTCGGTTATCACTTACATGAATTATTAAATCCTGTTACTGGTCATACGTATGCTAGTTTTGAACCAGCTTTAGATTATATAGTCGTCAAATTTCCAAGATGGCCTTTTGATAAATTCGTTCATGCCGATCGGACACTAGGAACGCAAATGAAAGCAACAGGAGAAGTAATGGCGATTGAGCGGAACCTTGAAGCGGGCTTGCAAAAAGCAGTTCGTTCTTTAGGAATTAAAACGAATGGACTTTCATTGACGATTTTAAATGACTGGACGACTGAAAAGTTATGGAGTGTTGTCAAACAAGCGGATGATCGTCGTTTTTTTGCGATGCTTGAACTCATTAGAAGAGGCGTTTCGGTAAAGGAGCTTCATGAGAGAACGGCGATTAATCATTTTTATTTAGCGGCTTATGAACGGTTAATAGAGATGGAAGGTCAAATTCGAAGGACCTCTTTTGCTAAGGTTGATTTTGAGGCATTGTCTGCTTTTAAAAAATATGGTTTTGCTGATCAGTGGTTAGCCGAAGTATGGCGAGTGGAAGAAGTTGATGTCCGTCAAAAAAGAAAAGAATTTAGCATTTATCCATCTTATAAAATGGTTGACACTTGTGCAGGAGAATTTACCGCCTCAACGGCTTATTTTTATTCAAGCTGGTCAGGGGAAAATGATGTGATTCCAAGTGAAAATAAAAAAATCTTAATCATTGGGTCTGGTCCAATTCGAATCGGGCAAGGAATTGAATTTGATTATAGTTCAGTTCATGGAGCGATGAGTTTACGGGAACTCGGTTACGAAGCGATTATTATGAATAATAACCCAGAAACGGTCAGTACCGACTATGCAACGGCCGATCGCTTATACTTTGAGCCGTTAACGGTAGAAGATGTTTTATCTGTAGTAGAGCTCGAGCAAGTAGAAGGCGTTATCGTGCAACTCGGTGGACAAACTGCTATTTCTTTAGTGGAAGGACTTGAAAAAGCAGGGGTTCAATTATTTGGAACGAATCAAAAAACAATGGATCAGCTTGAGGACCGTGGTTTATTTTATGACTTTATGAAAGCAGTGGAGGTTCCACATATTCCAGGTGTAACCGCTAATGACAAAACAGGGGCAATCAAGAAAGCTAGAGAGATTGGTTATCCTGTGCTCATTCGTCCTTCTTATGTGATTGGCGGGCAAGGAATGATGATTTTTACCGAAGAACAAGAGCTTCTTGCTTATTTTGAAGATCAAAATCATGAGCTCACTTTTCCACTATTAATTGATGCTTATTATCCAGGAGTTGAATTTGAAATAGATGCCTTATCGGATGGAGATGACATTTATATCGCGGGGGTGTTTGAGCATATTGAAAAAGCGGGTGTCCACTCAGGTGACAGTATCGCTGTAACTCCTTCGTTCTCTTTAAGTGATGAAGTAAAAGAAACGGTTATTGATTATACAGAAAAAATAGCTAAAGGAATTGATTTTAAAGGGATTTTTAATATTCAATTTGTTTTATATAACAACCAAGTGTATGTGATTGAAATTAATCCCAGAGCTTCACGAACGGTACCAATTTTAAGCAAAGTTTATGGCAAACCATTGATTAACTATACAGTTCAACTATTATTAGGAAAATCATTAGTACAGTTAGGGTTTAAAGAGAAAATGGTTAAGCCAACATCCTTCTATACGGTCAAAGCACCGATTTTTTCTTATCAAAAGTTGGCAGGTCTTGATCCAATTTTAGAGGCGGAAATGAAATCGACGGGGGAATTAATTAGCCTTAGTTATGATTTGAATGAAGCTTTCCATAAAGCATTTGCTTGGACACAAGATCAAATTCCAGCATTGTATCGTCAAAAAGGGACGATTTATATTGAAGCCGATCCATTATATAAAGATGAAGTTTTATTTTATACAGAAAAACTAGAATCACATGGTTTTGTTATGACAACAAATGATTTTGATACATGGATTCAGCAGGACGACGCGACTGCCTTTATATCTTTGCCAAAACCAGGATTTAAAAATGGAGCTAAAAAGCGTAAAGAAGCGTTAAAACAAAGAGTTACAGTGATTACGGAATTATCAACTCTTGAAGTGATGTTAAAAGGAGCTGGGATGGGAGAGTATGCTTGTGTTTCTTTGCAAGAGTGGCTCGCTGCAGAAGAAGAAAATTTAGCTTTATCGAATCAGTAATAAGTAAGTTGGAAAAGGGGAGAATGAAATGGAACAAACAATCGTTGAAAAGGTAAATTTAAAAGGTCGTGACTTTTTAACATTATTGGATTATCAGCCAGAAGAGATAAAGCAATTATTGGATTTGGCAGTGGAGTTGAAGAGTAAGCAGAAGCGTGGAGTCTCAACCAATCTGCTTGCTGGCAAGTCTTTAGGAATGATTTTTGAGAATGCTTCGACAAGAACACGTGTTTCCTTTGAGGTTGGAATGACCCAATTAGGTGGGCATGCCCTATTTTTAAGCCCAAGGGACTTACAAATTGGCCGTGGCGAACCGATTATGGATACAGCGAATGTTCTATCGCGTTATGTCGATGCGATTATGATTCGGACTAATTCTCACGAAAGTGTTGAGGAATTTGCCAAACATTCGGATGTTCCTGTTATCAACGCTTTAACCGATTATTATCATCCTTGTCAAGCGATGGCTGATTTACTGACGATTTATGAGCATAAACAAACATTTGCCGGTTTAAAGCTTGTATACGTCGGTGACGGCAATAATGTGGCCCACTCATTATTAGCGGCCGGAGCAAAAGTAGGCATGGATGTAGTGGTGGCCACACCTGAAAAATATGAAGTTGATCCCGTTATTTTTGAAAAAATTAAAGAAGCGGCTAAAGAAACAGGAGCAAAGGTGTCTCTTTCTCATGACCCAGTAGAAGCCATCCAAGATGCCGATGTCATTTATACAGATGTATGGGCAAGTATGGGGTTTGAACAAGAGCAATCAGAACGTGAAAAAGCATTTGCTCCTTTTCAAGTGAATGAACAATTAGTAAGTGGTGCAAAAGAGGACTATCTCTTTTTGCATTGCTTACCAGCTCATCGTGGCGAGGAAGTTTCAGAAGGCGTTATCGACGGTGAGCATTCCGTCATTTATGATCAAGCAGAAAATCGTTTACACGCTCAAAAAGCAATTTTAGCTTCATTAATTAAATAACTCAACTTTCGCAACGTATGATTGACCCTTAACCGTTGATAGAGATTGACTTTAGGGCAATACAATACTCAAATTGATTTTACATGAACGGTTCAATCGTTGACAGTCTGAACACATCTCTTCGTAGACTGTTGAAGGAAACTGTTCACTAAAATGAAGCGCTTCGGCAGTCGCTCCCAAACAGACACCAGACATGGGAGTGATTTATGCTCTACTTGTTTCATGCCCTCCGGCGGTCGCTCCCAAACAGACACTCCGCGTCCTGCCGGAACCTCATGAGCCTCCTCAGCGTTTCACGCTTGCGGGGTCTCATTGGACGGTTTATTCCGGCGGGAGTCTCCGTGTCTGTTTGTCCGCTAGATCATGGAATCGAATCTAGGTTCAGTTTTCTCATCGAATAAAAAAACAGTCATGACTTCAACGTACAGTAGCTTGAGAATGATTTTTCTCCTTTCATGACTAAATCCGTTACAGTTGTAAAAAAATCAGTGTTGATGCTCTATACGTTAGCTAGATGATCGAGCTGGTTTCGATTTAAATCATGTCTTTTCATGACGGCAGACTTAGGAAAAAAATAGGGGGCAACTCCCTATTTAGTTCCATAACCAACAAAGGGAAGAAGAAGGTCCTTCTGCGTTAGAAATAGCTGATTGAGAATGGCCCTATCATCAAGCATCTCCCCTACACTTAGCGGACAAAACCATACGGAGACTCCAGCAGGAATAAACCGTGGAGCGAGACCCCACAGGTGTACCGAGGAGGCTCGCCAGGTTCTCGGCAAGGACGCGGAGTATGGTTTTGGGAGCGACCGCCGGAGGGCAGCCTATTATTTTTTTCTTAATGCACAGTTTATCCGTTTGGTGTGATAGTGCGTTCTCGCTTTTCAAACGTGTCAAGGGCATTTGTTTAAGAGCTTCCCTTTCGCTCTGCCAACTAGTTGAACGGATTTTTTCGATGCGAAAGTTGAGTAAATAATATAAGTTTTTCTGAACAGAGAATTTTTGGAATTTAGAGAGAGTCGGGAAATTGGATTCATGATTTTTTTCCTTTAGGAAATGATATCGATAAAGGAGGGAGATATTATGGGTCAAAACCGACAGTTTGTGCCTGGTCAAAAGGCTCCCAATAATGGGATTTATGTTGAAATAGGTGAAACAGGCGATCCAGTAACAAAACCAAAGTCAGTTAAGCTGCACGCTGGTGACGAGTTCCCAGAAACGACAAATGATAATCGTAAATGGACACCAAAAAGAAAACCATAATGTGATTAAAAAAGGCTCGCTCTATGTCTGTGAAATTAAAGACAAAGTGCGAGGCTTTTTTTTGAGGTGAAAAAGTTTGAAGTGATGGGATGTGAGAGTGAAAAGTGTGTGTAGAGGTAGGCAGTTGATTTAGACTTTGCGTGTGAAAGTCATAAGGATAAAGAGGGCAAAAGGGCACCAAAGTTTATACATTAATCACAATCAATCGAATCCAGAACGAATGCTTAAGCTTTGGTTTCAACTAGTTAAAAATTTCATTAACCTCTCTACATTTTTTATGGCTTTCCGTCATATACATAAAGCACGTCTAGAAAATATTTCAATTATGTCATCTTGTCTATTTTGTACGTTGCTGTCTCCTATTTCCTCTTTTATGCATACGGTAATATAAGGATGAAACATAATTGGAGTAGAAAATGATAAAGAGGCGAGGACATGACTATCTATACGCACTATTTTTATATAGAAGAACAAGCGAATGTTGTTTATATGCCTTATCGTCCTAATGGCTTCGCAGTCATCCTGTTATCGGATAATGAGCGTACGGTTGGAGCGGATACAAGTATATGGCAGCAACATCCGGAAAGATATTCGTTTTTAAAGGCTTTAGTTGAAGAAGGGTATACGGTGATTACTTCTCAATTGTTTGGAAAACATTGGGGGAGTGATAGGGCTTGTCAATATATTGAGCAATTACATCACTTTTTAATAAAAAAGCAAATTTTAAATAAAAAATTCCATCTGTTTGCGGAAGGTATTGGGGCGTTAGTTGCTTTGCGATTAATAGAAAAAAGAAAAGATTTAATCCGATCTGTCTTTCTTTTAAATCCATGTATTTATGTTGAGACGGTCTATAACGAAGAGAAAAAAAATAAATTGTTTTTTAAACGCTTTTTGCAAGAATTTTCACTGGCTCATCAAATACCGGAGGATAAAATAACAGAACACTTTTGCAGTCAGTTAATTAATTTGGAAAATTGGCAAGGAAGTTTGCCCATTCATATTTATCATTTAATGGCTGATAAAAAATATCCGGTTGCCCAGCACAGTAGAAGGTTTGAGCAATTTTGTGTCGCGAATGAGCTTCCGATATCATTAAGTATATATGGTTTAGGGAAAAGTTTTTCATCCTTTTTACAACCCGTTCGTTCGTTTTACAAAAAACATGAAAAAAAGTTATAAAACCCTCTCTGTAAGTGACGGCGGAGAGGGTTTCGATTTCTTGCCGACAGGGCGTGGTAATTGGGGTCGCGAATTAGCATTGATCCCCTTAGTATTCTCACTTCTTGGCAAACAGGCTTCGCTTTATAATCAATCTAGCTACGTCCGTTAGAAGCTCGAGAAAAATCGCCCATCTGAATGAAGACAAAAAGCGTCTTCATCAGCTGTTCTTATTTTTTCTCGCTTCTGGGCAAACGGACTTCGCTTTAGAATCAATCTAGCTACGTCCGTTAGAAGCTCGAGAAAAATCGCCCATCTGAATGAAGACAAAAAGCGTCTTCATCAGCTGTTCTTATTTTTTCTCGCTTCTGGGCAAACGGACTTCGCTTTATAATCAATCTAGCTACGTCCGTTAGAAGCTCGAGAAAAATCGCCCATCTGAATGAAGACAAAAAGCGTCTTCATCAGCTGTTCTTATTTTTTCTCGCTTCTGGGCAAACGGACTTCGCTTTATAATCAATCTAGCTACGTCCGTTAGAAGCTCGAGAAAAATCGCCCATCTGAATGAAGACAAAAAGCGTCTTCATCAGCTGTTCTTATTTTTTCTCGCTTCTGGGCAAACAGGCTTCGCTTTAGAATCAATCTAGCTACGTCCGTTAGAAGCTCGAGAAAAATCGCCCATCTGAATGAAGACAAAAAGCGTCTTCATCAGCTGTTCTTATTTTTTCTCGCTTCTGGGCAAACGGACTTCGCTTTATAATCAATCTAGCGAAGCCTGTTAGAAGCTCGAGAAAAATCGGTTCGTCTTATGAAGACAAAAAGCGTCTTCAGAAGCCGTCCCTAATTTTTTCTCACTTCTGAGCAAACAGGCTTCGTTTTATAAATAGGAGGGCATTATGAAAAAAATTGTTGTGACAGGTGCACTCGGATTCATTGGTTTTCATTTATGCAAAAAACTGATTGAATCGGGCTATGAGGTAGTAGCGATAGATGAAATGGTAAAAGAACGTCAAAATGAATTAGAGGAAATGAGAATGAGACTTGGACGAAATGCTCTATTTCACTTAATCGAAAAGAAAGTTGAAGAGTTAGATTTAGAATCCGAGTTAAAAGATATTGATGCCATTTATCATTTAGCGGCATTAACAAAATATGATAGCAAGTGGCCGAGACTTCAGGAAGTTATTGCCCATAATGTTGCTTTAACGAAAAAAATTCTACTGAATGCACCACCACAATCCCGCTTTATTTTTCCATCCACTGTACAGGTTTATGGAGAAAGACCTGGGCTCATAACGGAAAAAACGCCGACAAATCCAACTTCTGCTTATGGTATCACAAAGCTTGCAAGTGAAACATTGATTAGAAAACTCGCACCAGAACAAAAAGTTGAATATGTCATTTTTCGATTGCCTAGTGTTTATGGTCCTTTTCAACGCAGTGATATGACCTATCAGCAAATTCTTGAAGGGGTGGATTATCCTAAAATGGATCGTTCTCAAATTGATATTCTTTATATCGATGATGTGATTGAAGCTTTTATGTTGGCTTTAGATACAGAACATGTCAATGAAGTGTATCAGCTTGCAACTGGAAAATTAGAAGAATGGTTTGAAGGGATAAAAGTTTTAAAAATGGATGAGGAGCGCATTAATAAAAGTAAGATTAAGACTACATTATCAACTGAAAAATCAAAGCAGCTCTTAGGTTTTGAAGCTAAAACGCCTGTTTCAAAAGGATTGAAACAACAAAAAGAGCATTATGAAATGCTGAAGAACCAAACTGAGGTTTCGGGTGAAAATGAATAAATGACAAAATGACTACGGCCCTTGCCGAAGTCATTTATCATGTTTGGCTCATTTTAAGATTTGAATCATAAGCATTTATTTCAAGGGGTAATTTGGATAGAATACAAAGAAAATTATTTAAGTTTAGCATCAATCATTGATTGAAACGTAACATAATCAACCAAAAAGCGTACCATTTCTGGTTATGCTTTTTTATATTGAAAGCTTTGTAAATTTATAGGTCAATACAATCATACTTTTGGTAGAATATGATTAATGGAATGAATCCTTCTATAACTAAAGATTGATTTCTATCTGGATCATTTACTGATTCTATTATTTCATTTATAATTTAACCTTAAGTAATTAGTATGAGGTCTATCGTTTATGTAAATAACGGTTAGTAATAGAGAAGTAGAAATTTGTCATAAGGTAGGTTAGGAAGTAATGCTAAAAAAAACCGTTCAAATATTTATGCTTTTCCTTTTAATGACGGTGGTTATCGGCTGTTCATTTTTAAACAATGAACAAGCTGATGATAGGTTACAAGAAGAGGCGAAACAAGAAGAGCAAGAACGAGAAAAAGATGTAAACTATGAAGGCACTTCTGAGGAGATTTCAGCCAGTTCAAATGAAGATGAATCAGAAGAAGTGGATGGGTACCTGATTTCAGCTGATAAAATCAACGAAGTGATCACTGTTGATGGACAAGCCGTTATTCAAAATCCTGATAATATATTTGCTAATATTAATCGAGAATTTTTACTACCTAGTGATTATAAACCGGATGATTTGGTCGCTCCAAATGTTCGTTTTTCTTTTGAGGAAAATTTGGAGAAACGTTATTTAAGAGAAGAAGCAGCGTTTGCACTTGAAGAATTATTTATGGCAGCAGAAGAAGCAGATATTGAACTATTTGCGATTTCAGGCTATCGTTCATATGAAAGACAGGAAGTTCTTTATGAAAATGCATTAGCAAATCACGGTGCCGACCAAGAAGTGGTGGCAATGCCTGGGCAAAGTGAGCATCAAACTGGGCTTGCTATGGATGTTTCAAGTCGAAGCAATGGGTTTGCATTATCAGCGGCTTTTGAAGAAACGGATGAAGGACAATGGTTAGCGGCTCATGCCCATGAATATGGATTTATTATCCGCTATCCAAAAGGCAAAGAGGAAATAACGGGTTATGATTTTGAACCATGGCATCTTCGTTATATCGGAACAGAAATTGCCGAAATTTTATTTGAAAATGACTGGACGTTGGAAGAATATTTAGGTGAAGTTACTCCAATCTAATGACGAAGCCCTCTTGTGAAAATAAGAGGGTTTTATTATGCTTAAAAAACAAAAAATAATGAAGGGAAATGGGGAAACGAAGATGAAGAGAGTTGATGTCGTGTATTCCATTATATTAAATGAAAAAAATGAGGTATTAGTTGTCCATAATAAGAAACATCAGAATTGGTCGTTGCCAGGTGGAGCGGTTGAAGAAGGAGAGTCACTTGAGGAAGCAGCTAAAAGAGAAGTTTGGGAAGAAACTGGGTTACAAGTCGAGGTTGGACAGATTGTATCAGTGAATGAGGCTTATATGATGAATTTTGAAGAGCATGCGATCTTTTTTACCTTTCTAGCTACGGAGGTTCATGGAGAAATTGATATCATTGATAAAGAGTGGATTCTTGATGTAAAGTGGGTTGACTTCAAAACGGCCAATGACTGGATGCCTTATTATGAAGGGAATTTAGAAGATAAATTACAAAGCACCGCGAGTTATGTGTTTCAAGGGCAGAGGTGGTAAATGATTTATCAATAGGGAATTGAGACGATAAGATTGTGTGAAGAGCGCCGAAAAACTTGCCAAATAAAAGCCCCTTGGAAAAAAATTGTGCTCAGCTCCAAGGGGGTCTATTAATATTCGCTTACTTTTCCTCTTTAACAAAGGAGTTTTCATAAAAGCGTAGCTCTGGATATTTGTCCATCGCTGTTCGCATTTGGAACTCATTTTCAAATAAGACAACGATTCGCTCATCGCGATCCGTTACTAAATTTCTTTGTGCCTTTTTAAACTTTTCCATCTCTTTTACGGGTCCATTTACCCAACGAGCAAATGAGTAGGGGAGTCGCTCTAATTGAATATCGACATGGTATTCATTTTTGAGACGGTGCTCGAGTACTTCAAATTGTAATACCCCAACAACTCCAACAATTTGTTTTTCGACGTAGCTATTAAATGTTTTAAATAGTTGAATTGCTCCTTCTTCTGTTAGCTGATGAAGGCCTTTTTCATATGACTTATGTTTTAAAGCTTCTTTGACCGTAATGGCACAAAAATGTTCGGGAGAGAAGTGAGGCATTTCATCAAATTCAAACGCTTCTCCTGTTACAAGGGTATCACCTATACGAAGATTACCTGGATCAAAAAGTCCAATAATGTCTCCTGCATATGCTTCTTCTACTAGGCTACGACTTTGAGCCAAAAACTGGGTCGGTTGAGCCAGTTTTAAATTTTTGCCGATTCGCACGTGTTTGACCGTCATACCTCTTTCAAACTTTCCAGAGGTGATTCGCAGAAAAGCAATTCGATCACGGTGTGCTGGGTTCATATTCGCTTGAATTTTAAAAATAAAACCAGAAAAACCTTGATGGTCAAATGGATTAACGATTCCTTTTGTGCTCATCCGAGGTGTTGGGGCTGGAGCTAGTTTTAGCATATGTTCTAAGAAGGTTTGAACACCGAAACTAGAAACCGCGCTTCCGAAAAAGATAGGTGTTAATTCACCGTTTTTCACTTTCTCAACGTCATAATCATCGCCAGCAACATCCAATAATTCAAGTTCTTCACGGAACTGTGCGACAAGCCCTTCGTCATTAATGGCTTCGTCAAGTTTTGGATCATCAGGGCCTGTTAATTGAATGATGTCAATGTCTTTTGGGTTGTCTGGGTTGTATAATTCAAGTTTCTTTTCCATTCGATCGTAAACACCTGAAAAAGATTGCCCCATCCCAATTGGCCAACCCATTGGATAGGAACGAATTCCGAGAAGGTTTTCGAGTTCTTCCATTAATTCAAAAGGATCTCGCCCTTGCCTGTCTAATTTATTGATAAAAGTAAAAATCGGGATACCACGCATTTTACAAACTTTAAATAATTTTTTTGTTTGGGCTTCGACCCCTTTAGCAACATCAATTAACATTGTAGCTGAATCAGCTGCTGTTAATGTACGGTAAGTATCCTCACTAAAATCTTGGTGTCCTGGGGTATCTAAAATATTGACATGGTACCCATCATATAAAAATTCAAGGACGGAGCTCGTAACGGAAATCCCACGTTGCTTTTCAATTTCCATCCAGTCACTCATCGCATGCTTGCTATTTTTTCTTCCTTTAACTGTCCCGGCTTCACGTATCGCCCCTCCAAATAACAGAAGCTTTTCTGTTAATGTCGTCTTCCCTGCATCTGGGTGAGAGATAATGGCGAATGTTCGTCGCGATTCTATTTCATTCAATTTAGTCATATCGATCCTCATTTCTACAAAATGCTACGATTCATTATACCAATGTTTATGGGAGGAAGCACGTTCGAAAATAAATTACAGTTTCATTACAAATGTCGAATTTACACAATGTAGACAGGATTTGGACATAAGTTTAACGAATAAAAGAAATCGTTAACATCATTCTTTTTATCCGCTTTTTTGTTTCTCGAAGGGATAAATAGCTAAAGAGGAGGAAGGCAACATGTTAAAGCAGAAAAAGTGGTTATTATTTATTCCTCTTTTTATCTTTCCTATTTTATTTATCGGGTGTATTCAAACAATTAGTACGGCTGATTCAAATAATGTAGGGTTAATGCTAGAAGATACGATTAATGATCAAGGCTGGAATCGGCAAGGGTATGAAGGTCTACTTCGAGTCCATTCTCAATTTAATTTAGAAGTGTTTTATAAAGAGGAAATTCAAACTATCGAACAAATGAGGTACGCTATTGAGGAATTTAATCAAAATAATGTTTCGCTTATTTTTGGGCATGGAAAAAGGTTTGCGGATGCTTTTCCGGAATTAGCGAAAAGTTACCCGGAGATTCATTTTGTTGTGTTTAATGGTGAGGTAGAAGGAGAGAATATTACCAGCTTTTCCTTTGACGGTTATGCGATGGGGTATTTTGCTGGTATTTTATCCGCGATTATGACTCAAAATGATGAGGTCGGTGTGATTGCAGCTTTTCCTTGGCAGCCAGAAATCCAAGGGTTTGTAGATGGTGTTCGATTTCAAAATGATCAGGTAGCCGTATCGGTAGAACATGTGCTAAGTTGGCAGGATCAAGCCCAAGCCCTTTCTTACTACGAACAAATGAAAGGACAAAACGTCGATATTATTTATCCAATTGGAGATGGCTTTCATATTGATATTATTGAAAAAAGTAAAAAAGATGGTCTTTATGTGATTGGTTATATTTCGGATCAATCTGATTTAGGAGAAGCATCTGTGTTAACGAGCACGATTCAGCATGTTGAGGATTTATACGTAAAAGTGGTCGAGCAATTTATGACGGGACAACTACAGGCTGGAAACTACACCCTCGATTTTCAAGAAGAGGTGATTAGTTTAGGTCAGTTTAGCTCTCAAGTCCCTGAAGAAGTAACGTTCTATTTGCTCGAAGCTATTCAATATTATATGCAGACGGGTGAAAAGGTTAAGATGCCATACTTGCATTAAGAATCAAAACATAGTACCTTTATCGATAATCATGTACATAAAAAGAAGTGAAGCTCAAATGGGGTTTGACATTCGGAATACCCGGAGACTCCTGTGGGAGAAGTGAAACACGGGAGACCCCGCAGCGACTTAGTTGTGAGTAGGTTTCCGGTTCATCCGCGGAACGCGTAAGGGATGAAGCTGGCGGAGTAAGCCAAATCATCCAAACTGATTCTATAATGAACAGGACTTTTTCAGTGCACCTCTGTTGAATGCATAGGCTGTACAGCTGATGGAGGATGAGCTAAATAAAAAAGGGGATATTGAAATGACCAATCCTAAAGAAGAGTTAACTCATTTTGCTAAACAAATAACGAAAGGTATTGAATTAGTAAAAAATAAGCAAGAACAAAAAGCCCTTCAAATCTTAGCCCCTTTTGTTCATTTAATGAAAGAAAGTGGGACAAACCATATTCGTTTATTTTCTTATTATGCCATTGCTGAGCTACGAACAGGCGATATAGATGGTTTTGTTGAAAGTTATTTGGCTGTTAAGGAAATGCCGGCTGCAACAAAAGAAGAAGAAGATATGCAGAGCAAATTAGAAGGCTTATTTCATTCCGTATTTGATGAATTAAACAAGAATTAGGACAATTAACTAATTAGACAAGCGCAAATTTTAGGTCAGGGACATAACATAATGAAGAAAGCGAAATGAAGGAGAGTGTTCGTTATGTCCTATCATCCTTATCAACCTATGACTCGTTCTTATCAGCCACCGTTGTATCGTCACGCGGGGCAAGAAGAACGTTTTTTTCCTCTTTTACCTTTTGTTGCCGGGCTTGCTATCGGTCCTTTGCTTTTTAATAGCTTTGGCGGCAATACGTATTATCCAGCTCCAAACTATGGACCGAATTTCGGTCCGAATTATGGTCCCCAATTTGGCCCGGGTTACGGACCAGGGTTTGGTCCTCAGTTTGGTCCCCAATTCGGTCCGCATTTCAGACCGCAATGATAATAAATAAAAAGATGGTTCATGGTACGTACATGAGCCATCTTTTTGTTTATGAAGAAAGAGAAGAATAAGGAGAGGGAGTAGTTAATCTCCTCATTTTGCAAAGTCCAAATCTACTACAAGCTCCCCCTCCACGATAAATCTTCTTTCATTAATATGAGTTTTTCTACTTACTCTTTTTCCTTTTTCTCCTCTTTTTCACTTGCTTTATCTTCTAATAATGCCTGTGCAATTAGGATAATAGGCACAAATTTATCTAAAGCTGGCCCAATTTTGTCGACCAATACAATTAATTGCTCCACCGTATGAAAAAAAGATGATTTTTTCTCGGGTTCTGGTTCTGGTGGGCGTCCAAACATTAAATCTGAAAATAAATCTCTTTTGACTGGCTCATGTTTCTTTTTAGACATTTTTACCCCTCCTCACTTAGAAAATGTCTAATTTTAATCTTCACACATTAGTGTATGGGCATAAAACCATTCCTGTGTGAAGGCATATGCCTATTCTTTAATGGAGTGATAAAAAAATGATTGAATGCCTAAAATAAGGTGAGGTTGAAGGATTTTTACTAGACATCAATAAAGTTTTGATATACTATTAGTAGCAGGTACTAAATTATTGGTTGGAAAAGACAAGTACAACTTGGAAGGGGAATTAAAGGATGCCAAAAGCTGGGATTTTAGGGTTAGGAAGTTATGTTCCAGAAAACGTTGTGACAAATGCGGATTTTGAGCAAAAAATAGATACATCAGATGAATGGATTAAAACGAGAACGGGAATTGAAGAACGTCGTTTTGCTCCAGAAGAGGTCAAAACATCTGATATGGCCTATGATGCGGCTGTAGAGGCATTAAAGGCGGCAGAGATAAAAGCTGAGGATGTGGATTTGATCATTGTGGCTACGGTAACACCTGATATGCCATTCCCATCAACAGCAGCCCTCATCCAAGATCGTTTAGGTGCAAAAAAGGCGGCAGCCATGGATGTTTCAGCCGCTTGTGCGGGATTTATGTACGGGATTATTACTGGCCAGCAATTTATTGAAACAGGAGCTTATAAACATGTTTTAGTCGTCGGAGTAGAAAAACTTTCTACTGTAACCGATATGACTGACCGAAATACAGCTGTCTTATTTGGCGACGGTGCAGGTGCAGCCGTACTTGGTCCAGTAGCTGATGATAAAGGGATTCTCGCATTTGAACTAGGAGCTGACGGTTCTGGGGCTATGCATATTAATTTACAAAATGATTACATCGAAATGAATGGTCGCGAAGTGTTTAAATTCGCCGTCAGACAAATGGGTGAGTCATGTTTAAATGTCATTGAAAAAGCAGGATTAAATAAAGAGGATGTCGATTTTCTCATTCCTCACCAAGCTAATATTCGAATCATGGAAGCCTCGAGGGAACGTCTCGGTTTACCAGTTGAAAAGATGGCGAAAACGGTTCATAAATATGGAAATACTTCATCCGCCTCCATACCTATGGCTTTCGTTGATGAATTAAAAAATGGTAAAGTAAAAGATGGAGATACTGTCGTTTTAGTTGGTTTTGGCGGTGGATTAGTTTGGGGAGCAATCGCTCTCGTTTGGGGAAAATAATAGATATTGAATGAAAATAAAGGAGAGAGCATAGTGGAAAAAAAGCGAGTAGTAATTACAGGATTAGGAGCCGTTACCCCACTTGGTAATGATGCGGAAACGACATGGAGCCAGGCCATTGCGGGCGTTTCTGGGATTGGGCCAATCACAAGAGTTCCAGCTGAGAATTTTCCAATCAGTGTTTCAGGAGAAGTGAAAGATTTTGATCCAACCATTTTTGTTGATAAAAAAGATGCTCGTAAAATGGATCGTTTTACCCAATTTGCGGTCGCTTCTTCCCTTATGGCATTGAAGGATTCAGGACTTGAAATTACAGAAGAGAATGCTGGACGTGTTGGTGTCTGGATTGGTTCAGGTATCGGTGGAATGGAAACGTATGAACAGAATTTCCATAATTTCCTAGAGAAAGGCTACCGTCGTGTGAGTCCATTTTTTGTTCCGATGATGATTCCTGATATGGCTTCAGGTCAAGTGTCGATTACAACAGGTGCAAAAGGAATTAACTCATGTTCGGTAACGGCCTGTGCATCTGGTACGAACTCGATTGGGGATGCGTTCAAAGTAATCCAACGTGGTGATGCAGATGCGATGATTACGGGTGGAGCAGAAGCGCCGATTACGAATATGGCTGTAGCTGGTTTCTGTGCCGCAAAAGCGGTCTCAACGAATGAGGACCCTAAAACGGCTTCACGCCCATTTGACAAAAACCGTGATGGCTTTGTTATGGGTGAAGGAGCAGGAATTGTCATTTTAGAAAGTTTAGATAGTGCTTTAAAACGTGGAGCAAAAATTTATGCTGAAATCGTTGGTTACGGAGCAACTGGTGATGCCCATCACTTAACGGCACCAGCCCCTGAAGGCGAAGGTGCAGCACGGTCAATGCAAATGGCGATTGAGGATGCAGGAATTGATCCGACTGAAGTTGACTATTTGAATGCCCACGGTACGAGTACAGGCTATAATGATAAGTTCGAAACATTAGCAGCCAAAACGGTCTTTGGAGAGCACGCCTATAAATTAGCGATTAGCTCAACCAAATCTATGACAGGTCACTTATTAGGAGCTGCTGGTGGAGTGGAAGCGATCTTTACGGTTAAAGCCATTAGTGAAGGGATCATCCCACCAACCATTAATTATGAAACACCTGATGAAGATTGTGATTTAGATTATGTACCAAACGAAGCAAGAAAACAAAAAGTACGTGCCGCGATGAGCAATAGTTTAGGTTTCGGCGGACATAACGCAACTGTTGTTTTTAAAGAATATGTAAAATAAAAGGCAAGTTAAATATAAGCTGCTATAAGGACCTCTGTTTGGAGGATTCTAAGCAGCTTTTTTTCTGTTTTTAAGGGTGATTTGCTTGGGGGTGTTTAATGGTGACAGGGGATGATATGTAAAAAAAGCGAAGAATCCCCGCCAACCTAGTTACTTTCAAAATAAAAAACTCTAAACGGTCATCTTTAAATAAGATGTAAGGTTTAGAGTTCTATCAAAGTAGAAAGTTTTTTATTATTTTCTTACGTTATACTTTGAGATAATTGTTTTTCACCCATTCAATCGCATCATCAGAGGTTGTGATGTTATTTAATAGTTGCTGGATTTCTAATTCGTTTAAAATCTCAGTGAAGAGGGGACTTGGTTTTAAGCCGAGTTTCATAAGATCATGACCAGAAATCAATTTGTCCAGCTCATTTCTTTTATTTACATAGCTTTTAAGCTCATTCTTTCGTTCATGATCGGCAAGAGCGTAAAACAATAGAGCTTGATCAGGCATAAAAAAAGCTCGTTTATGAAGTTCCTCAGTTGATAAGCATTTAGGCCAGTTTTCAATGTCTTTTAAAGCATGAAGAAATTTAACCTCCTCATTTGCTTGAGCTAAGTCTTGGAGTTTTTCTGCCCAATTGCTTTGCCCAAAGATTAAAGAAGTTAATAGAATAAAAACGTTTTGCTCTTCTTGCTCAATTAATTGATTGAAAATCTGCCAATTCTCTATAGTCGGTGGGCATTCAAATAAATGAGACCAAACGAATAAATCATCAAGTTCTCGGAACATTATCGGCCAATCTTTTTCTTTTGTAATTAATTTCAGCTCCGATTTCAATCTTGTTTTACTGAGTTTCCTTAATGAAGAACCTGCCGCTTTTGCTAATTCCTTCGTTTGTGTTGCTAATTGATACTGAAAACGATGAGCAAAACGAATGGCACGAAAAATTCGGGTTGGATCTTCGATAAAACTGAGAGTATGAAGGATTCGGATTTTACCTTTCACTAAATCATCTTTCCCTTGAAAATAATCTAATAATTCTCCAAAGGATGAGGCATTCAACTTCACCGCCATGGCATTAATCGTAAAATCTCTTCTTGCTAAATCTTCTTTAATATTTGAGTACGTAACCGTTGGCAGTACGGCTGGGCCTGTATAAAATTCAGTCCGACTTGAGACAAAATCAATTTTAATTTGGGATGGTAAAATTAGTGTGGCGGTACCAAACTGTGGATGCTCTTGAACGTGACCATCCATCATCAAAGCAATTTTTTGACAAAAAGCAATCGCATCCCCTTCGACAACGATATCAATATCTTGGTTCTCTTTTTTTAATAATAAGTCTCTCACAAAACCACCGATTAAATAAGCATCAAGTCCTTCTTTATCCGCTTCTTCACCAATTAAACGTAAAAGGCTATATAATTCAGAAGGTAACAAATGATGCAGATGTTCTGATACGTTTTTGATGGAATGAATTTCAGCACGCTCTTGCAAGTTGGTGCGATAATTGTGATTATAAAGAATTTCTATAATATCTGAGCGGGAAATAATCCCTTTGAGTTGTTTTTCAGCTAATACGAGAAGACGGCCAATATTATGTTCAATCATCATTTCCTGTATCGTCTCAAGTGTATCATCTTCTGAAATGGTGATTGGTTTTGTTGTCATGTATGCTTTAGTTGGAGCATGTCCTAATTGATGTCTTAATGCTTTATCAACATCTTTTCGAGAGATTACGCCAGCTAAGCTTCGGTCTTCTTTTACAACAGGTAAACCACTATGCCCATATTGTTGCATTAATAGAGAGGCTTGTTCAATTGTTTCAGATTCTATAATCGTTTTGACAGGTTGTGACATGATTTGTTTAGCGGTAATGGCCGCTTTTAAAATCGATGGTAACTGCTGTTGGATGTCTTCCATAATATGAGTAGTTTCACCATTTTTAATTGTTGCGGAAGCCGCTTTTTCATGCCCATTTCCCCCAAGTTTTTGAATAAGTGGCCGAATATTGACCCTCTCTCCTTCAGCTCGACCGACTACATACACATGTTTGCCCATTTTGACAACTGAAAAAACAACATCAACATCTATCGTATCCATTATTTTACCCGTTAAAAAAGAAAGGTTATTGATATATTCTGTTTGCTCATGACTCGTTATATAATAGCTTGTTCCATCAATTTGGCCCTTTTCTCCGTTATTTAAAAGCACCTCAAATAACTCTTGTTCATCCCTTGAGAAATTCTGTTGCACAAACTGGGTAATGATTGATAAATCAAGCCCATTATGAAATAAATAAGCAGCTGCTTCTAAGTCGCGAGCTGTCGTTATATCATGAGTGAAGGAACCTGTATCCGAATATAGTCCTAATCCAAAAACGGTAGCTTCAAATGAAGTAATCGGTAGTTGATTTTGGATGATTTCTTCTATTAACAGCGTAACAGCTGCTCCAACTTGAACAATGTGCTCCTTCGCCGTTTTAAAAGAGTGGGCTTGAGGTGGATGGTGATCGTAAACGATAAATTGCACATCTTCTTTGAGCTTCTCCATTGGAATTTCCACTCTTTTAGGGTTTGCCGTATCAACGACGACACAAGTATCTACTTTACCCCAATCGATTTCTTTAGAAGCAAAAAAAGAAAAAGAGTCACGATGAATCGCTAAAAATTGCTTTAATTCAGGCTTTTGTTTTTCAGGTAAAACGAGTTTGGCTTCTGGAAAAAGTTTTTTTGCTGCTATCATCGAGGCAAAGCCATCAAAATCAAGCTGTATATGGGAATGAATGATAATCAAATTAATTCCTCCTGTTATGTAAACAAACAAATTCATAATATACACGAATTACTCATGGTCTTCTCCATTATAAAGTTGTCCCTCCGAAAGATAAAGAAAACTCGTCGAGTGGTGAGCCAAAGGTGAAGGCAGAGCGGAAGTTGTCCTTAAAGCGAAGAGCTCGTCTTATTATTCAAAACCGAGTCGCGTTATACGCCGAACAAAGGAGAATTCGGCATGTAATCAAGTAACGATTCACCAAATAAGTCAAAAGAACTCACATTCGATAAATTTGCTCCATAAAGTAGTTTTGATGCCCACCCACATACTATTAACATTCTTGTAAACAAAACAAAAGACTACTCCAAATCAAGTAGTCCTTTCGAATGGTTCACTTTTAAATTAAATATAAGCTTCAATGATCATTCCTTTTGCTTGATGGGCTGCAATTAATTGTGAGGGATACGTGGAGTGTTTAGCTTCTTTGACAAATCGTTGGATGATTTGTAAACTCTCGATTTGGAAATGATTTAATTGAGCGAATGCTTTGGGCCATTGTTCCGATTGAAACGTCTTAGGATACTCTAGTTTTAAAAAGTCACCTTTATTATTTAAATGGAAAGGTTTGATTTTCGGTCTAAATTTTTTATATAATTCAATCAAGTCTTTCGTGTAATCCGTCCCATAAAGGTGATCATGCTCTTTAAAATGAGCTAAAATTAGATTGTATTTAGTAATAAAATGTGTGAGAGAAGTGTATAAATCCTTCTTTTGACTAGGTGAAGTGTGTGTAATCGGTTTGAGTGCTTTAGGTGATTGATTCTCTATTTTGTCATAATACAAATCGTAGGCCATAAGTTTATTTTCAGAAACGGGTGTCGTTTCATTTTCTGTTCGTCTTACAGGAGAAATGCTTTCGACTTCGGCAATCGTTTGACTGTTTGAAAATCGTTGAACATACATCTCATGGACTCGACTTGCCCGGATTGAAGAGACTTTGGTTAGCCTGCTCATGATAATCACCACCTATTCTATTACAATTTCTATTCCTTTTATTCAAAAAAATGAAACATTTTAAAATCTTAAAAGTATTTTTAGAGCTTAGGAGAGGGAGAAACAGATGGAAATTCGAATTTTACAAGACGCTGACTGGGTTCCATACCGTCAGATAAGATTAGAGGCATTAAAAAAAGAGCCTTTTTTATTTGCAGACTCTTATGAAGAACAAAAAGAAAAAAACTCAGCCCATTTTCAGTCAGAATTAACAACACCGTCCCATATTGTTTTAGGTGGATTTATTGAAGGTGAGTTAAAAGGGATTATCTCGTTAAAGCTTTATACATTAAAAAAGATGGATCATAAAGCAATGTTAGGTCGCTTTTATGTAATGGAAGATGCTAGAGGCAAGTCTTTAGGCAAAAAATTGTTCCAAGCAGGAATTGACAGGGCGAGAGAACTAGGGGTTGAGCAGCTTCAATTAGTTGTTGCATCAATTAACGAAACAGCTATTAGTGTGTATAAAAAGCAAGGATTTAAACGTTTTGCGTATGAAGAAAAAGCGATGAAATATAACGGGAAATATATTGATGAAGAATATTTTGTTCTAAATTTAACAGAAGAAAAATAAAAAAATCCAGCCTAGGCTGGATTTTTTAGTGAATTATTTTGAGAATACATGATTGCCGATACGGATTGTTTCCGTTCTTGTTGCATTCCAGTGATTTGTTGCTGTTGTTGGGTTATAGAAGAAGATCGAACCTTGTCCTTTACCATTAAAAGCGAGTGCTTCGTTAACCGCTCTAATGGAATCAGCATCAGCTGATTTATTGATTTCTCCGTTCATATAAGGAGTGAAGGCATAATGTCCAGAAGGAGTCACTTCTTGGATAACGCCTGTTACCGTATTAGGGAAATCTTGATGAGCGACACGATTTAAAACAACAGTTGCTACGGCAACTTTTCCGGCATAAGGCTCACCTTCAGCCTCTGCACGGACTAATCTAGCAAGCAAATCTTTTTCAGCTGCACTAATGGAACTAGGAATAGACAATGTCTCCCCAGTATAAATCATGTCACCCGTTTTTTCATTCGCTTCTCTTAAAGCTTGTACGGAAACACCATACTGTTGGCCGATAAGGTATAAACTTTCGCCAGCTTTCACTTGGTGTGTTCCAGCTGCCTCAACATCATTTGAATACAATAAAGCAAATGAAAAAGCGGCTGTTAAAGTAATCATTAATTTCTTCATAAAATAAATCCTCCTAATATTTAAATAGTAGAGTAGTTGTCATGATTTAAAACAAAACTATGACAATCAAAATCAAGCCTACCATAAAAAACAGCAAAAAAACTGACGTAATAATTTCCAATCCCTCCTAAAAAGAGGGCTTTTATAGGTCATGATCCTTCTCAGTACACTTTTTTACAGTTTTATACCGATTATTACGTTTTTGTAACATAACGTTAACGAGCAACAAAGTTTTCTGATATTTTCTTTAGTCAAATAAATGTTTAAGCTGTGTGGTGAAAGCATTTCTAAGAAAAGTGACCTTGAAATATTTCTAAAAAAACCTCTGAAAATATGAATCTTTTTCCATAGTCAACTTCTAAAAAACTATGCTAACATTCAACTCATGCAAGACAAACGAAACAAAATTCAGGAGGTTTTCAGAAATGAAAAAAGTTATAGCAACGACATTTTTGGCAGCTACGATTGCTGTCTCAGGGTTTTCTGCACAAGCAGATGCTCATTATAAACCATTCACTACAGATGTAAAAAAGGAAGTTACTTATGTTAACTCTCTTAACCTTAATAGTGAAGAAGTATCAAAATGGGCTGAGTCCAAAATTGCTGAGATTCTTAACGGTTATCAAGTAGAATCATTTGCTTGGAAAAAATTCTTCTTCATTGATGGATTTGAAAAACCAAATGCACCAGTTCAAGAAGAAAAGCCACAACCCAAACCAGAGCAAGAACAGCCTAAAGAAGAAGCTCCACAACCTGAAAAAGAAGAAGCAACTCCACAACCTGAACCTAAACCAGAAGTGGAAGAGCCAAAAGAAGAAGTTCAACCAGAAGAAGAAAAACAACCAGAGCAAGAAGTAGCACCTAAACCAGAAGAAGAGAAACAACCAGCACCACAACCAGAAGTAGAGCAACCTAAAGAAGAACAACCAACAATTGAAGAACAACCAGAGGAGCAAGAGCAAAAGGCTTCTGTTTCTGCCGAAGAGCAACAAATGGTTGATTTAGTTAACCAAGAGCGTCAACAAAGAGGACTAGCTCCATTAAAAATTAATGAAGAGTTAACAAAAGTAGCTCGTGTTAAAGCTAAGGACATGATTGATAACAATTACTTTGCTCACCAATCACCAACATATGGTTCACCATTTGATATGCTACAACATTTTGGTGTGTCTTATCGTACTGCTGGTGAGAACCTTGCAGGTAACCAAACAGTTGGAGCAGCACATCAAGCTCTTATGAACTCACAAGGTCACCGTGAAAACATTTTAAACTCTAACTACACAGAAGTCGGAATTGGAATCGTTGATGGCGGTCCTTATGGAAAAATGTTCGTTCAATTATTTAAAGGATAATACTTCAATAACTTCAACCCCTTTAGCCATTTAAGGTTAAAGGGGTTATTTTTTATGAAGAGGTTTGGAATCGGGTAAATTTTCTTATTCACCGCATGAACGATAAGATTCTCATGAATTAAATTAGAATAATCCATAGAAAAATAGCGTTGGTTCATCTTATACTTTTGGAAAGTAGCCTCTTGGTACGAATTAATAATAATTAACCAATTCTATTAAATGCTTCCCGATAAAATTCCCTTAGCTCCGCTGAATTATCTTTCCATTCAATTGGATGTTCGTTGACTATTTGGTGGAATACATCCAAACATCTATGCCAGCCTGCAGCCGTATACATGGCCATTTCCTTATCGTCGAAAGTGTGAGTGAAGATCATTTGGCATCCTCGATTCTTTTCTAGGAACGAGATTTGTATCAAATCATCTACTTCACGAAATTCAAAGGTATGGGGAGTTTTTAATTCAGTTATGATGCCTTCATATGTCGAGCCTTCACCGTCATCGAAGGCAATTTTACCTCCTATTCTGAGGTCAATCTCGCCTGTCGAGAACGGATACCATTGTGAGAAGTAACTAGGATTTGTCATGACACGGAAAACAACTTCGGGTTTATAAGAGAAATAGCGTTCAAACCTTAGAGCATAACGACCATTTGCATCATGCAATGTTCCAAATTCATTCATCATATTTTCCTCGCTTCTTTTTTATATCATTGAAGTCTTGCTTTGTATCACAAATTCAAATAAATTAGGAGCAGAAATAACTTCAACAATACTCATATTTGTTTTCATGTATTTAAAGTATAACTAAAAACTATAATAAAATCATTTTGTGTTCTTCCATAATCATGATCCATTAGTTCAATAGTGATTTTAAATCTCTGGATCTTTTTTTATGATTTTAATAGCCTACAAAATACTCTCAAAAACTAGTAATTATAACCATATTAAATCACTTAAAGGATAATTAAATAATCAAAAAACCTCGATTCAGTGGGATTTTTGATTGGTGCACTCCTAAAGGATTAGTTCTTTTTGACTGATATGTAATCAGATTGTAATTTTAATGTTATCGCTGTGTAATTTCTATCTTTTAACCTAGTTAATTGATAGATCTTTTTTTAGGGGGACTTCTGTTGTTTACTCGGATAATGAAACAATTGATGATAGTAGCTTGCTTTTCCATTTTCTTTATATTTGGGGATGATGTAAAGGCAGAATCGAGGAAATCATTTCAGTTAAATAGTGAAGTTGCATTATTAATCGACCAAACAAGCGGTGATCTTGTATATGAGCAATTTTCTACACAAAAAATGTATCCCGCTAGTATTACAAAAATCATTACAGGTATTATTGCGATTGAGCAAGGGAATCTAGATGACATAGTGACGATTAGTAAGGAAGCAACAGAAGTAATTGGAACAAGGGTGTATTTATTAGAAGATGAGGAAGTATCGTTAAAAAAGCTTGTTCAAGGGTTGCTTATTAATTCAGGCAATGATGCAGGAACGGCGATTGCTGAGCATTTTGATGGCAGTGAGGAAGCGTTCGCCAAACGGATGAATGAATTTGTGACTGAAGAAATTGGGACTGTAAACACTAACTTTACAAATCCACATGGTCTATTTGATGAAGAACATTATACAACGGCTCTTGATATGGCTCGAATTACACAATATGCAATGAAAAATGAGACCTTTCGTGAGATTGTCAGCACAAAAGAATTAGAGTGGTTAGGGGAAGGGTGGGAAACGACTCTTTATAACCATCATCGTTTATTATGGGATTATGAAGGGACGACCGGTGTGAAAAATGGCTTTGTTAATCAGTCTGGATATACGTTAGTCACTTCAGCTGAGCGTGATAGCCAAGAATTTATTGCGGTTACTTTAAATGCACCGAATGCCAAAATGGCCTATCAAGATACGATGAAATTATTAAATTATGGGTTTGAAAACTATCATACAAAGATGCTACCAGAAGATAAACGTTTTCAGGCAGAGGATGGCGAAGAGCTCTTTTTAGAGAACGACCTTTATTTTACTCAGCTACTAGATGAAAGTGTAGATTATGAAGTGAATCAACGGAATCAATTAGAAATAAAAGGACAAGAAGATCGTACGATTAAAAGAGTCGATTTAAAGACAGTAGATGTTGAACCTGTTCAGACTAAAGCCGGAATCGAACAAGAAAAGGCAGAATCAAAAGGCTTTTTGGCCCGCATGATTGATTTTTTTGGTCAATTATTTTCATTTAAATAGGAAGTAAATTTGGAGAGGAATCTAGTGTTGATAACTGCTTGTCGATAAAGTCTCGTTTATATGAGATTTTATCGACAAGCTTTTTTGTACTTTGTTTTTCAAACAGTAATGGGGAGGAGTTTGAGCAGCTAACACATCCGTACCAATGATTTGAGTAAATACAGAGGATCTTTTGTTAATTGGTTAGCTGCATCATTGTCGGTATAACTAACAATGATTTGATAAATCTTTTGACGATTGAAAGTAAGGACTTATCTCGTGGAATTACTACTTTATCTAAGTGTAAAACTAATTTTTAATATTATTTAACTCCTGATATAATTCAACTTGGTTATTGCTTTGATAGATTTCTGGTTCATTTCCACTAGAAAACTCAGACCAAATAATTACATCTCCTTCTTCTGAAACGAATATGGTTGTACCTATATCTTTGAAAACGTCTCCAGTATCGTCGTGTAATATATTTAAGTAGGTGTTCCCTGCCTCATTAAACGTATGTTCAATATCCTCTAGATTTGCTTTGGTTAACTCTATTCCATTTAATAATTGTTTAATAAAACGTATTTCATTTTCGGCTTTAACTTCATAAACAGTATTGTCGTCAAGCATTTGATTCTCTTTTGTTTGTTGAATATACATACTATCAAAGTTTTCTAAATTTACTATTTCAGGGATAGTACTTGTACTATCAATTTCGGATTCTGCTTGATTACAAGCAACTAAAAATAGAGTTGTTATTACTAATAGAAAAAATTGAATGTGCCTGATTGAATAACACTCCATTCTATAAATTAATTATTTGTTTTATCAATTAGTTCCTTTAATTCTTGAGGTGCATTCTTTTTATATTCTTCCATAATTGTGTCAACATACTCGCTCCACTCAGCAAGCTGTCTTTGTATATCTACGGTTGTTCCTGTAATTTATTTCCCTTTTTGTAGTTTGATTTTTTACATCTAAAAGTGTAACACCAAGGGATCTTATGTCAATAAAGTATAAGTACATTAATATATTTAGAAATGATGTGTATATAAGCGAAGACTAGGAGCTGTTGTGTTTATATAATTAACAAATCAAATTTTAGGAAAAGTTATTATAAAAACGAGGTTATTTGTAATGAAATAACAATAAAAAAAGACCGCCTCTAGACGGTCTTTTTTATTAGTGGTTTCGAAAACCCCTGGCTATGCCGGGGGTTCTAAAAAGCTTCAAGCGTGGTATTAAAAAAAAACCTCACTTCATGGTAGGATAAAGTTGGTTTCCCGACCGCTTCATCGCACCAAAGAAGGAGGTATGCCCTGTGAAGGACATGAATAGTTTAGCACACACAACATGGAATTGTAAGTATCACATCGTGTTTGCACCAAAATACAGAAGACAAATCATCTATGGAAAATACAAAAAAAGTATCGGACAGATCATAAGAGATTTATGTGAAAGAAAAGGGGTCGTGATTCATGAAGCAAATGCTTGTCCGGATCACATCCATATGTTAGTAAGTATTCCGCCGAAGTTAAGTGTGTCACAATTCATGGGGTACTTAAAAGGGAAAAGTAGTCTCATGATATTTGATCGACATGCCAATTTGAAGTATCGCTACGGGAACAGGAAGTTTTGGTGTAGAGGCTTCTATGTTGATACAGTGGGAAGAAACAAGAAGCAGATACAAGAATACATTAGGAATCAGCTAAAAGAAGACTATATGGGTGATCAGTTATCATTGTTCGAAGACTATGACCCGTTTACCGGAGAGAAAAATAAGAAGAGATAAAGAAATTCTTTAGAATTAGTGGGTGAATGTGGTGCAAAAGGGAAACCGGTTCAGTGGGCCTTTAAGGCCTAGGCCGGTAAGAAAGGCTTTCAGCCGCAGAGTAAACCACCAGTTCACACTGGTGGTTTTGATTTTAAGTCTTCTTTATTTGAATATCACTAACACGATGGCCAGGTCCTTTTTTCAAAATCATATTCGCTCGATATTTGGTCGGTTTAATGTTTTTTTCTAAGTTAACTTTATTAACCGTATTCCAAATGTCTGTTGCAAAGGCTACCGCTTCTGTTGGTGATAAGTCACGGTAACGATGGAAATAGGAAGAGGGATCTTGGAATGCTGTGTTTTGTAATAATTTAAAGCGTTCAATATACCATTGTTTAATATTCATTTCATCGGCATCCACGTAAATCGAGTAGTCAAAGAAATCGGAGACGAATACCTCTGGAATATTCGATTTCTTTTTATTCACTTGAAGAACGTTAATCCCTTCTACAATGACCACATCTGGTTCTTCAACTTTTTGTACTTTGTTTTGTAACCGATCATAGGTTAAATGGGAATACATTGGAACTTCCATGTAAGCGGAGCCAGATTTTAAATCGGTTAAAAAATGTATTAAACTTTCGATGTCATAGCTCTCAGGAAATCCTTTTCTTTTCATCAAATTACGATCATTTAGCGTTGCATTTGGTAATAAAAACCCATCGGTCGTAACTAAGTCCACTTTCGGTTTTGTCGGCCATTGTGAAATTAACGCCTGGATCAAACGGGCGGTTGTACTCTTCCCAACTGAAACGCTTCCAGCAATTCCAATGACAAAAGGAACTTTTTTAGTTGTTCGATTTAAAAATAAGTTCAGTTCACGATGAAGATTCATCGAATGAGTCATTTGAATATAGAGCATATGAGATAAGGGCAAATAAATATCGGTAACTTCATCTGGGGAAATGATTTGATCGATCCCTTGCATGAGTTCGATTTCTTGTTTGGATAACGCAGCCTGTTTTGGTTTAGCTAATGCAGACCACTCTTGACGATTAAAGTGGCTATAGGCTTCGGTTGATTTCATAGTCAAATTTATTGTCATCTTATTAGGACTCCTTTAAATGGGAAAAGACTTCGCTACACTCAAAAGTGAATTAATTCAGCTTATTTAATGGATCGTAAAGATTTTTTTTAATATCGTCATCATATCAAAGGATATAAAATTGAACAACTATATATTTTCATATATTTAACCTAGTGAAACACTCTTTTTTATAAGATTGAACAGATGAGCCACTTTTTTTCAGTGCTCACTGTGAAATAACAGGTGGTAAGACTAGATTCTCCTTATTATTCCTTTGTTGGGTTTATAATTAAACAATTTTTCATAAAAAAATTAAAATAAAGGATTCATTTTTTATAAATAAGTTTATATAATAGTCTTTGATCATGCATTAGGGGGAAAAGGTAATGGCACAAGGGAAAATGGTAAAAACTCTTTCTGTCTTATTTATAGTAGGAACGGTAAGTTTAATTTTTATTGCTGGTATTTAAACGATTCCAAAATGAAAGTGGAAACTTTCGTAAATATAGATAAAATGAATATCATTGGGGAAGCTGAGCTATTTTTGAGCAGCTTCTTTTTTATATGCTAAGCAAAGAAGGAGGAGTTCTCTTTTTTTCATAATTATTCTTGATGTTTGCTTAATCTAAACGTATGATCATAGGTAGATGAAAGGATGTGATAAATTTGAAATTAATCCTCACGGAGAAACCGTCTGTAGCTAAAAATATTGCGGATGCACTTAAGATTAGGACAAAACAAGATGGTTATTTTGAAGGACAAGATTATGTCATTACGTGGGCTTTCGGTCATTTATTACAGTTGTATGATGCTAAGGATTATGACGAAACAATGAAAATATGGAAAATGGAGAACTTCCCATTTTTACCGACATCCTTTCAATACAAGGTTAAATCCAATCCAAAGAATAGGGATAAATCAGATCCTGGAGCAGCGAAACAATTTAAAACGATTCAACGATTAATGAATAGGCGAGATGTAACAGAGATTATCTCTGCTTGTGACTATGACCGCGAGGGACAAATTATTGGCGATAGTATCATTTATCACAAAGGAACAAATAAATCAGTCAAACGCTTATTATTAAATGAATGGACAGAAGAAGAAGTTCTAAATGGTTTACAAAAGTTAGAATCAAATGATAATCTCAGGCCTCTTCAAGATGCAGGAGTTAGTAGGCAATGGGCCGATTGGTTGATAGGTATTAATTTAACTTCTGTTGCGACATTAAAATATCAAAAAGGACGTGGCAAAGCTCTTAATATTGGACGAGTTATTATGCCTACTCTGAAAATTATCTACGACCGGGATAAAGAAATAGAACGTTTTAAACCGGAAGATTATTTTAAGCTACAAGCTACTTTTGAAACGACTAATGCTGAAAAATATAGTGGGATATATAAGGAAAAACAAAAAGAACAATTTGAGCAAAAAGATTATTTAGCTGAAATTCAAAGCAGACTTGCTGAAAAGAAGGCTAAAGTAATCAACAAGGAAAAAAACCATAAACGTGAATATCCCCCATTTTTATTTAATTTAACGAATTTACAAGGGTATATAACGAGTAAATATTCAGGATGGACTTCTGATAAAGTCTTAAAGGTCGCTCAATCATTGTATGAAAAAAAATATATCACCTATCCTCGAACGTCAAGTATTGCCTTGGATGAAAGCCTCGTTAGCAAAGCAGCTCATGTCTTAACAAAAGTAAAACCAGATTATCCTTTCCAAGAAGAAATCCAATTTAAAAAATCCAAAAGAGTATTCAACAATCAAAAAGTTGAAAGTCATAGTGCGATCATACCGACGTATGTCAAACCCAAATCATTATCACCAGATGAACAAAAGATTTATATTGCGATAAAAAATCGTTTTGTGATGCAATTTATGCCTCTTTTTGAATATGAAGAAACGATTATTGAAACAAAAGTCTTGGAAGTGGAATTAAAGGGACACTTTTTATCAAAAGGAAAAGTGGTTTTAAAAGAAGGTTGGAAAAAAGTTGAGAAGATGGAAACAAAAGAATCCTTGCTCCCGAATGTTCAACTTGATGAAATCGTATCGGTCGTTAAAGGCGATGTAACAACACACCAAACAATGCCACCAAAACCACATACAGAAAAAACATTACTCAAAGTCATGGAGACGTGTGGAAGGCATCTAAAAGAAGATGAAGAAGAAGTAGAAGAAGTGTTGTCTGGATTTAGTATAGGGACCCCTGCGACACGAGCTGATACAATCAAAAAACTAAAAGATGTTGGCTACATTCAAACAAATAAAAAAACGTTAACTTGTACTCCTCTTGGGAAGGAACTCGTAGAAACGTTTCCGATACCACAGTTGTTTAACTTAACCTTTACAGGGAAGCTTGAGAAAGCCCTGTATGATATGGAAAAACAACAAGTAACAAAACAACAATTTCTTTCGTTTATTTATAAATTTACCAAAGAGTCAGTTGAAAAAATTAAAGCTGGTCAAGACCAAATTATCCAACAAGTTGAAGCTAAATCTTCAAGTTCCACTGACGTATTAGGGAAATGTCCGATTTGTCAGCATCCCGTTATTGAAGGGAAAAAAGGATTTGGATGCAGCAATTGGAAGAATGGTTGTAAGTTTGTCATATGGAAAAATGATAAGTTCTTACAAACGATGAAAAAGAAACCGACGAAAACGATGGTCAAAAGTTTATTAAAAGATCAGGTTGTTTATGTTAAAGGATTAACAAGTAAAAATGGAAATAAATTCAATGCGAAATTAAGCTATGAAAAAAATCAAGCAAATGATTATTTTAGTTGGAAAATCGATTTTTAACACAAAAATAAAGTGGAGTGAACTCATTAGTCGTTCATTCCACTTTATTTTTGATTTAAAAGCGATGCAATAAAATCTCCGATCGGTACATCGCGAATTTCGTCGATTAATTTATCAAGCTCCGAACGTTTTTTTAAGGAACCTTCTAATAAAATTTGAACGGTTTGTTCACGATCAATTAAGATCGATTGCACCGTTAACGCTTTTGTTAATAAGGCTGTAATCACAGCAATTTCATTAGGAGAAAGCTTATACTTATTTTTATCAAAAGACTCCTTCTTTTTTTGGTTTTGATTAAAAAAAGGGTTGGAACCAAATGGGTCTTGGCCATACATGAGAAGACCTCCCCCTGTTAGACATTAAAAGAAAAAATTGGATTTGGCGGAGTTGTATCGCCACCTTCAGTCCAAATTCCAAGTAAAAAGCTAAAAACAATAAGAACAGCAACTCCGATCAATATTCCGTATGTTAATTCACTTTCCATGTCAACACCTACTTTTGCTTTAAACATTTATTTTATTGTATTCCAGCTTGCTTGCCTATGTGCATTCGTCTAGGAATGAGGAAATTGAGGTTCGATATAGAGACATTTAGCCAGGAAAGTTCTAGTAGAAAAAGGGATACAGAGAATTGATGAATTTGTTACTGATAGATTTGTCTATACATCAAATAGAGTGACGCATAAGATGTATTATACTTTGAAAGGAGGTCATGTAAATGAGCTGTGGTTACGGATATGGAGATGTAAGAGGTGCTAGAAGTGGTTGTGATTGTGATACGTTCTTTAGACATGTAGCAAGAAATCAATATGTAAAAGTCTATTTAAAAGCTAGTAAAGCGGTAAAAGGATATTACGTTGAATCTAATGGCAATGAAGTAACATTGTTTGATTTTGACGAAGATTGTCATACAGTGATTACAATTTGCTGTGACGATATCGTATCAGTGGCAGTAAGTCAAGAAAATGTAAGATGTAAATATGACAGCTGTAAAAAAGGCTATAAATAATAGTCTTTTAAGATGATGACTAGGAGCTATCTAGTAAAGTGGAACATGCGCTTTATTTTAGGGAGCTCCTTTTTTAATATCAAATTCGATTTTTCTATTAAAAGTTTTCAGATTTAAGGGAGTCGTCTATACAAGCGTTATTAGCTTGGCATAAGATGTACTATCAGAAAGGAGGGAATAGTATGTACGGATGGGGAAATACAAGAGGAGCGAGCTTTAACCAAGCTTGTGATTGTGAGACTTTCTTTAGACATGTATCACGTAATCAATATGTGAAAGTTTTCTTAAAGGCGTCTAAAGCGGTAGAAGGTTATTATATCGAAAGCAATGGTAATGAGGCCACATTATTTGATTTTGATAAAGAGTGTCATACTTTAATTACGATTTGTTGTGAGGACATCGTAGCAGTAGCAGTAAGTGATGAAAATGTAAGATGTAAATTTGATAAAGGCTGTAAAAAATATTAAGAAATAACCTCTATGTTGGGTTAGTTGAGGGGGGATAAAAATGAGCTGGAATGAATTAATGTGGGGAAATCATAAAGAAAGTTGCGAAGGAGTAACATTAAAAAACTGTAGAGGCACCTCTCTTTTTCGTAATATTGCTAGAAATTCGTTGGTGGAAGTCTTTTTGAAGTCTTCAACAACTATTGATGGTTATTTTGTTGAGGTAAAAAATGGAGAAGTTCTCCTTTATGATTTTAATCAAAATGCCCATTCTATCATTACGGTTTGTGCTCATTCTGTCATTGCTGTTAAAGTAACAGACCAGAACAGAGTGTCTAAAAAGGGACGGATTCCAAAAGGGCAGAAAAAGGTTCATTCCCCATTATTGTTCATTTAGAGCCCTCTCATTTTGGGAGGCAATATTTAAGAACATCCTCCAAGTTTAAAAGACTAATTCAAAGGCCATTCACTATTGAGTGGTCTTTTTTTGTATGAAGTGTGGAATAAGAGCCGCAAAGGGAATCAAAGGAGGACAATGAATCCGAAAGCGATCGAATAAGAGCTGCAAAGGGAATCAAAGAAGGCCAATGAATCCGAAAGCGAGTGAATAAGAGCCACAAAGGGAATCAAAGAAGGTCAATGAATCCAAAAGCGAGTGAATAAGAGCCACAAAGGGAATCAAAGGAGGTCAATGAATGCAAAAGCGAGCGAATAAGAGCTGCGAAGGGAATCAAAGAAGGCCAATGAATCCGAAAGCGAGTGAATAAGAGCTGCGAAGGGAATCAAAGAAGGCCAATGAATCCAAAAGCGAGCGAATAAGAGCCGCAAAGGGAATCAAAGGAGGCTAATGAATCCGAAAGCGATCGAATAAGAGCTGCAAAGGGAATCAAAGAAGGCTAATGAATCCGAAAGCGATCGAATAAGAGCTGCGAAGGGAATCAAAGAAGGCCAATGAATCCAAAAGCGAGTGAATAAGAGCTGCAAAGGGAATTAAAGAGCTCTATAATTCGACAAATCCCTGTAGTCCGGATATGGGGAATGATATTTGTCGAAAAAGGTGATTTTTATCTTTGGGAGAATGAGGAATGCGGTTCATTCCCATTTAATAGTCGCATAGAATGTAGAGGTTAAGGATTGGAGGTGTCTTTTGTGGGAGTTGTTCGAACAGATAAATGGCTCCATTATTACCTTAAATACTGGAAGGAAAAAAAGAATGCAAAAGAAAGGTATGAATGGCAACAAAGGATGTTCATTACACCGATTATTGATTATTTTAAAAACCATAAATTAGAAGAAATTCATCGCTATTTTTTAGATTTAGGGTTATCAAATCCAGAAGCTGATTTAACGTTAATGGAGAAAGATTTATTAAATAAAAAGTGGTGGAGTTTAACACAAAATAAATTTCTACAATTAAGGAAAGAATGGACCGGACCGGATGTACCTATTTTTATTTTTCCAATTGAACGTGCAAAAGAGCATTTATGGCGAGAAGTAGGTGGGAAAACAGGACTTTCAACGGACATGATCATTTGTTTATTTATTGATCCGAACATTACGGAAGACCAATTATTAGCTTTAGTTGTGCATGAATATCACCATGTTTGTCGTTTGGCAGTTACGAACAATAAAGAAGAGGAAGTCTCCTTATTAGAGTCTATTTTAATGGAAGGGCTCGCGGAAGCAGCGGTGAAGGAGGAACTGGGAAAAGAGGCTTTAGCCCCGTGGGTTGAGCAATACCAATTGTCTGATTGTTTGTCCTTGTTTAACAACCACTATCGTGAACACTTAAAACAGAAGGGGAGAAATCACTATCGTCATTTGTTGAATGGAGATATAAGAGAAGGGATCCCTCGAATGTTAGGGTATTCGATTGGTTTTTATATGGTCGAATCAGTTATAGAGAATTCTAAGTTCACTACATTGGATTTGTTAGGGATGAATTCTTGGACTATTTTCAAAAAATCCATTTTTTATGAAGGATTGAATTAAGTAGGGACTGTCTTTTTAATAAAATTTGTTGACTTTAAAAAAGGGTGCGTGGAATAAATTGGTTAACGCTTGACCATACTGAGGGTACAATTCTTTTCGATGTTAGGAGGAGTATCAATGGTCCAAATGCGAGATGTTTGGGTAAATTGGTTTGAAGGTGAAGAAAATGGCTACAATGTTTGTCATTTTTATGAGTGGAGAAGCGAGGACCGTGTAGAAGTGTTGGATCAAGTGATTGTGATTAGGGTGACAAAGGAATTATTTAACTTCATTGAAAATGACCTAGCCGATTTGCCAGATTATCTTTTGAAAACTGTTCATAATCAGAGTTTCTTAAGAAAAAACATGTCCCGTGTTCAACTTGACTATTGTTTTATTGCAACTGATGGAGAACGAATCATTGCTATCGACACAATGGGGTATAAAACACCGATTCGTAAAAGTCGACTTTCACCGAGGCAGGAGCAATTGGTCTTTGAATTGCTTGAGCAAAATGAATGTGAACATTTTGAACTAGAAGTGTCTATTGAAGAGAAGCACTATCATTTATTATCTCCCGATCCAGCCGATATGCAAGGGCTAACAAGAAAAGAACGTCAATTGAAACAAATATTATATATGGCATTGGATCAGTTATTTACATCAAGTGAAGAAGCAGAAATTCGTTATTGGTATACGGAATGGGCACCTGAAAACTATCGGGCAATCCAAAAGATGGATAAAGAAGAAGTGACAGCAAGAATGTATGCCGAAATAAAAGAAGGTTGGACAGATAAACATCATCAAATTTGCCAATCATTAGTAAAGGGACAAGCGTTTTTTGAGAAATTATGGGATTTAGAGCAAGGAGAAAGTGTAAAATAAGTAACTTTGAGGATGAAGGTTTAAGTAAATTAGAGGGGTTAGCTAAATAGCAACTCAAGGCAATTATGTGAAATCGACTTAGTTGTTTCAGTGGATCGTTTACATGTTGGATGAACTCTCCTATAATAGATAAGAATAAGTATAAGGAGGGGAGTCTTTAACATGGAAAATTGGGATTCATTTGCTTATCTAATTATGCAGATTCTTGCCGTAGTTTTACTTGTTGGAACTTTAGGACTTTCGTTTTTCGTAGGAAAAGTTTGGAGAAAAACGAACGGCTATTAAGCCAAAAAACGTTTCTTAGTTGAGAATATCAACGGAGGAACGTTTTTATTTTGGAGATTTTCTGTTGGAAAAGAGGTGCATGACTAATCTGCAACCATCTTGTTTTCCGCTGATTTTCGTAATAAAAAAAGACCTCACAAAGCCTATTTTTTGACTTTATGAGGTACTGCAATCCATTATCTTCTTTTACGTCCAAGTCCCATGGCACGTTCGGCTTTTTCAATCATTTTATTTGCAACACGGTTTGCCTTTTCGACTCCGCGGTCTAAAATTTGATCGAGTTCATCAGATTGTAGTAGTTCATGATAACGAGCTTGAACGGGTTCAAGTTCTTGAATGACGACTTCTGCTAATTCGGCTTTAAAGTCACCGTAGCCTTTTCCTTCATACTTTGCTACGATTTCATCAATCGATAAGCCTGAACATAATGAATAGATCGTTAAAAGGTTTGAAACGGCTGCTTTGTTTTCACGATCAAAACGAATTTCACCATCAGTATCGGTAACAGCACTTTTAATCTTTTTACGAATGGTCGCTGGTTCGTCTAACATAGAAATGAAACTTTTTACATTAGGGTTGGATTTACTCATTTTTTTAGAAGGATCATTTAAAGACATAATCCGAGCACCAACTTTAGGAATTTTAACTTCTGGAACCGTAAAGATTTCATTATATTTTTTGTTAAAACGTTCTGCTAAATCTCTCGTTAACTCAAGATGTTGTTTTTGATCTTCTCCGACAGGCACGATGTCTGTTTTATATAAAAGTATATCGGCGGCCATTAACGGAGGATATGTAAGGAGAGCAGCAGATACAGCTTCTTTACCATCTGACTTATCTTTAAACTGAGTCATGCGCTCTAATTCGCCAATGTATGAAACACATTGCATAATCCAACCTAATTGTGCATGAGCCGCTACTTCAGATTGAATAAATAAAGTTGATTTCTCCGGATCGATGCCGACTGCTAAATAAAGGGCAGCAAGGCTACGGATATTTTCTCGAAGCTTTAAACGATCTTGCGGTACGGTAATCGCATGTTGATCGACGATACAAAAATAACAGTTCGCTTCCTCTTGCATGGCCACAAAGTTTTTCATTGCTCCTAAATAATTTCCGAGTGTTAATGTTCCACTAGGTTGTATACCTGAAAATACTGTTTTCAAAATGTTCATCCTTTCAATATAAGTTCACAATCTTCTCTTTAGCTTAAGGAGAAGCGACTCCAATTAATATCATTACTTATTTATCTTAACCAAATCTTCTCAAAAGGTAAACGACTTCGCTTAACTTATCCAGATTTTAAGAATAAAAACAAATTAAATTTGTATATTAATAAGAAAGAAGACTTTTGAGAGAGTAGGGAGCAAATGAAAAGTCAGCCACTTATTTTTTCAGCTTCAATTGGACAAGGTCATCAGCAAGCTGCTCTATCTCTGCAAAAAGAGTTAATGAGAAGTAGTTCATATAAACCAGAGATTATTGATATTTTTAAATGGATTCACCCGATGCTTCACTTTGGGATACGTAGCTCTTACTTGTGGATGTTAAAGAAAAAGCCTCAAATGTGGGGGCGTTTTTATTCGCGGTTAAATAGTTTTAATTTTTTTGAAAGAAAAGCAATGAAGTGGCTCGCTTCTCAGCTTGAACAATTTATTTCAAAAAGAGAAGTGCCTTTTGTCATTTCCACTCACCCACTTGCGACGTGGTTGTTAAGTATGGCGAAGGAGGAAAGAAGAAAAAGATTCCCGTTATTTAGTGTGATTACAGATTTTCGTTTTCATCCTGCGTATATCTCTGAGCAAGTGGATGGTTATTTTACAATTGATGAAACCGCGGATCTGGTGTTAAGGCAATTAGGTTTCAACGGGCAACGTGTTTTTCAAACGGGGATTCCTTTCCCTTGCTCTCCGTCCTCTTATGATCAAAAAACATTAAGAGAACAGTTTGAAATTAATTGTGAACAACCAGCGATTATGTTAGCAAGTGGTAGTGATGGTTTAATGGATTTTTTAACCATTATTGATAATCTAGAAGAGTTGCCTCTTGAAGTGACGGTATTATGTATGGTCGGACATAACCAAACCATGATGAAGAAACTGCAAACAAAAAAAAGCAAACATCGAATTCTCATTCGACCATTTACTTCCCTTTTTTTAGAATATATTCAGTCATGTGATTTAATTGTTACAAAAGCAGGCGGTTTGACAGTTAGTGAAGCATTGGCGTGTGAAACACCGATTGTTCTCTATGAACCGATTGTCGGTCATGAAGAAGAAAACGCACTTATTTTAGAAAAGTGGGGCGCTGCTTTATTCGCCAAAGATTCGAGTGAGCTCATCAAAGACATTTATTCGGTGATTGCCAATCAAGAAACAAGAAACGAGCTTTTAACCCGAGCGAGAAAGTACCGTAAGCCAGAAGCGGCAAAGGAGATTACGACACATATTCTTCATTTACTTATTCAATACCCTCTTGAGAGTCAGCATTCTTACGAGAGTTACGACGTTCTACCTGTCGCCAAATCCAAAGAGCAAGGTTAATGAGTGCTAAAATGGTAAAAATAACTTGGTTTACTTGATCGCTTGAATAAGCGATAAAAATATACAAAAGTAATGGAATGAGAGCGATAATTTGTAAGATTTGTATTTTAGTCATTTTATAAATCCTTTCATAAATTAATCTAACTTTTATTATAAAGGAGACTTGATGTATTAGCGACTTTTATTCAACAGAAACTGCTGTAGCTAGGAGGTTACAAAATGAAATTACTATTGATAAAACGATTCCTTTTACTTGGTTCTGTCTTAGTTGTAGGAGCGTTCTATTATCAATTTGAAACGATTTTTCAACATGTGGACGAGGCATTGGCAGAAGAAGTGAAAGATGGAGTGAGAATTGGGAATCAAGCATTGCCGATTGAAGGGAAAACGTTAAAAGGTCATGACTTTTTATTGGAAGAATTACAAGGGAAGCTTGTTGTCGTTAATTTTTTTGCTTCTTGGTGCCACCCATGTCAGGAAGAGATGCCGTTAATTGTTGATTTGGAAAGAAAGTTAAAAGTAAATAGTTCAGAATTTGTGGCCATAAATTTGACGAGCCAAGAACGAAGCTTGTTAGATGTAAAACCATTTTTGGATAACTATCAAGCGAGTTTTGACCCGATATTGGATTCTAATGGGAAAATCATGCAAGATTATCAAATTATCGGGATTCCAACGACCCTTGTTATCGATCAGAATGGTCTTATCGTGCAACGTATTGATGGGATGTTAACTCCAGAAATTATTGAGGACTTGATTCCGTTACGGAAAGATTGACAATGGATGGCGGGGGTTTTTCTAAGTAAAGGAAAGCGAATTGTAGTTGTAGGTGAATAGCAAGACTTCTTAAAGATGGGGATTTTATTTAAGAGTCTTAAAAAGTATGGATGAGTTTAGGAAAAAATTTAAGCTAGAGCTGTCATGACTGCTCTAGCTTAAACTTTGTTGGAAAATCTATTCTATCATGAGTTTATCTAAGAATCCTTTTGTAATGGAAGGGGCTCCAATGCTTCGTTTACGAGGTTGTCTAATTGTGTTAGCATTCGACGGGCTCTTTTATCAGAAATGCCCCGATAATGGTGACCGCCTTTTGGTTCTTCGTCTTGTTCATCAGCTAAAGCAACGATACGCTGCAAAGGAGTCAACTCTAATGAGCCTGTTGGTAAATAAGAGTCGGTGTGTAATAAAACCGCTAAGGCAATTTCTTTAGCAGCAACAGGGTGCTCTCCTAATCGAATCAAAAGTTTATGAGCACGTTCGGCTCCTTTTATCGCATGTATATCATTTGTTCGATATAGTTCGTAATCCCATTTTCCATCCCTATACCATGTGTAATGGCCGATATCGTGTAAAAAGGCTGCTTTTGTAGCTAAATCGGGATTAACGTCAGATTGTTTGGCAAGACGAAAAGCATGGTAAGCACATGAGATTGCATGTGCCATCCCTGAACGATTAACATATTTTTGCGTAATTCTATGGTTAAATAAGTCCATTAACGTTACATATCTCATAAGCTCTACTCCTTTTCGGTCATTTTCCATAAATAATCAGAAAATTATTCGTTTCATTTTCTGACATAAAAAAATATATTTTATCTATTATATAGGTGTACAGTTACTGATGCAACGGATAAACACCTTTTTTGCATATTTTATTTTAAAATGAAAAGTTTTTTTCTGTTATACTATAACTGAAGTTAATGAAGGAGTGAATAAAATGGCCACAACCCATACCTTCTCTAAGTCAGAGGAAATTGCTAATGCGATCACACATGGAATTGGTGCTATCTTAAGTGTAGCAGCACTTGTGTTATTAATCGTTTTTTCAAGTTTATATGGAACGGCTTGGCATATCGTCAGTTTTACGATCTACGGAGTCACCATGTTATTGCTTTATATCTCTTCAACCATGTTACACAGCTTACCTAAAGGAAAGGGTAAAGATGTTTTTGAAATATTAGATCATGCCTCTATTTACTTATTTATCGCGGGGACTTATACGCCACTCATGTTTATTGTCGTACAAGGCAGTCTTGGTTGGACGATATTTGGAATTGTTTGGGGCTTAGCGATTACGGGTATCGTTTTTAAAGCTTATTTTGTGAAACGTTATCTGTTTGTTTCAACGTTATTCTATATTGCAATGGGTTGGTTAGTGATTATTGCGATTAACCCAATTATCGAAGGTTTGCCGACAATGGGGCTTTATTTATTAGTTGGAGGAGGACTCTCTTATACAATCGGTACAGTTTTTTATATGTGGAGAGGCTTTAAATTTCATCACGCCATTTGGCATCTATTCGTTTTAGCTGGAAGCATTATGCATTTTTTACTTATCTTCTTCTTTGTATTACCGCTTTAACCTTTAAGAAAAACCTAAATCGTTGCTTGATGATTTAGGTTTTTCTTTTTGAAATGAGGCTTTTGTAAAAAAGGACATACTTAATTGGCACAAAGAAATAGAGCGGTTATACTTTAATTGGAGGGAGCGGATATATGTACATAACGATATCAGAACTTGCCGATTATTTAGGTGTGAGTGAACAGTATCTTTTTAAAAGAATTCAAAGTGGGAAAATTACCGCTATTTTTGATGGTTCACATTATTTATTAAATAAAGAGCAGTTTAAGTGGCATAAAGAGCAATTAGATTTAAAAAGAAAACAAATCATCGCCGGTCAGGAAGAGGAATTACCAGAAGATTGGGATGCTAAAGATGAGGATTAAGTGCAAGATAAAAAGAAGAATTTAATTTCTAAAAAGGCAGTGATAATTATGGGGAAAAAGTTATTTGGTATTATGTTTGCACTACTGTGTGTATTGGCAGTACCTACAATTATGTTGGCAGATGAGCAAACAGAAGATGGAGAAACAGAAACAAGAGGTGATGATCATCCGTTGATGGTCGTTGAAAAGCAATTATTTACGGTTCCAGAGTCGTTAGCAAGATTTTCGTACCAACCCGATTACAACTTTGAATATCCTGAAGATGGGGTTCGAGGGATTTATGTGACAGGTCATTCAGCAGGAGGGGCACGTTTTGATTCGTTAGTAGAACTTATAAATAAAACGGATTTAAATTCGATGGTCATTGATATTAAAGACGATCATGGTTATTTAACATTCCGACCAGAACCTGAATCGAAATACTATGATATTTCCCAAAGCTACATAAACGATATCGAGGGTTTTATGGAACGTCTTGAAGAAGAAGAGGTTTATCCAATTGCCCGAATTGTTGTTTTTAAAGATACGGTTTTAGCTGAAAAAAAGCCGGAGTGGTCTTTTCAGGATAATGGTGAAGTGTGGAAAAATGGTCGAGGAGAAGCTTTTGTCAATCCTTTTTTAGAAGAAGTGTGGGAGTATAATGTAGAGCTTGCAGAAAAGGCAGCGAAACTAGGGTTTAAAGAAATTCAATTTGACTATGTTCGTTTTCCTGAAGGTTTTGAACGACGTGATGAAGATTTACAATATGAGGTCGGTAAATATAGTGGTGGAGATAGCGATAACATTCAAAAACGTGTTACGGCTGTGACTGATTTTGTAGCTTATGCACGGGAACAGTTGTCTTCATATGATGTTGATGTATCCGTTGATATTTTTGGATATGCAGCAACGATTAGTGAAGCACCTGGTATTGGTCAAAATTTCTCGAAAATCTCAGAAAATGTCGATGTCATTTCATCAATGATTTATCCAAGTCATTGGACTCCATATTTTGGGATTGATAAACCAGATACGCAGCCTTATGAGTTAACAAAAGCATATGCTGAAGTGGAAAACGAAGTGTTAGGTGCATTAGATAATCCTCCTGTTTCTAGACCTTGGATTCAAGATTTTACAGCAAGTTGGCTTGGTTCCGGGAATTATATCCAATATGGAAAAGAAGAAGTGGAAGCTCAAATTCGGGCATTAAATGAAGCAGGAATCGATGAATTCCTACTATGGAATGCAAGCAACCGTTACACAGAAGGCGTCAATTATAAACCATAAGATGAACGGGGAGCAGTTATAAATCGAGTGGGTATTTGACGAAGACGTCACTTTCTATATGAAAGAAAGTACTGAAAAGTTGTCTCATAAGGTCATTTGTTGTTGACCTTGAGACAGCTTATTTTTTTGATGTAATACTTAAGTATAGCGTTTGTAGTCCTTCCGCCCCTTCTAATGCGTTTTCATTTTCCAACAAAAAAGAGGTTTATTCTCACCAAACATGAGGAATATAAATAATATGAAGTATATAAATGGAGGCAAATATAATAATGGATTGGTATGAAAAATTAAAAAAATATTTTCCAATTGAAGAAATGAAATCAAAAGAGCACTTAGATGTATTGTTGAAAGAAAAATCTGAAATTTATTATAAGGATGATGGACCAAATCATGTTATGATGTATGTAGAGACAGATGATTTTGTCTTTGTTGATTATTTATTTGTGTCAAAAGATGCTCGTGGTCAAGGGTTAGGGAAAAAATTATTAAATAAGTTAAAGGCTAAACAAAAACCGATTATTCTTGAAGTGGAACCGATTGATTATGATGATACAGATACCGAAAAGCGACAACGTTTTTATAATCGTGAAGGTTTTACCCATGCAAAATCAATTGGTTATAAAAGAAGATCTTTGGCTACAAATGAAGTAAATGAATTAGAAATCCTGTATTGGGCTCCGAATAGTGAGTCTGAAGAAGTGATTTATGAACAAATGAAGCATACGTATGAAAACATCCATACGTATAAAGACGAAGAGTTGTATGGAACGGCTTATGAAAGTGCAGATGAAGTCTTGACTTATAACAAAGAATCAGAAAATCAACCCGATGAGGAAAACACTGTTCAACCGTAAATAGCTCCTAACTAGGAGGTGATTATTTATGAAAAAGAAGGAAAAGGATAAAAAAAGAAAGCAAAAGAATGAAGTACTAAAAGAATTGTGGAAAAAGAATTTAAAAGGTTGGAAAGAAAAGGCAGGCAATCAAGGCCCGATCACCCAATCTTCGAATAAAATCATTGCGTAAAAGGGCTCAGTTCAGAGTCCTTAAATAGAAAAGCCTATGTATTTTACTCGGTGTAAAATACATAGGCTTTGCTTATTTTTGAGTCAGATTCGCTACGGATGCTCCCGATTCACCAAGGGAACGCGTAGGATACTAACTAATGTAACCATATTTTAGTGGGGATCCACTGGTCCATTCAAGAAGCTCATTTATAAGAATAAAGAAAAATTCATAATCTTTCTGAAACCTTTTTGAAGCTATTACGTATATAGATAAGATGTGATAATAAACAGGTTTAATTATGAAAAACTTGTGGCTAAAATAAGTAAATTCTCACATAAAGAAAAAAACTTTCTAAACATATATGTATAGAAAAGCTTTTTTTAGTATAATAGGTTTAGAGAGAAAAAACTTTGGGTAAATAAGTGGTAGGTCGAATAGACAATTTGTGATAGGAGACCTATACATATATTAACTGTTTATTTATATTTAACCCAAATAATATAAGTAAGCTTCACAATATAGATCTCAAATTTTGGAAGGAGAGGTCCGCCATATGGTTACTTTATTAACATCCCCTAGTTGTACTTCTTGTCGGAAAGCAAAAGCTTGGTTAGAAGAAAACGATATTCCTTTTGAAGAAAGAAATATATTCTCATCACCTTTAACGGTTGAAGAGGTTAAGCAAGTAGTGAGAATGACGGAAGATGGAACAGATGAAATTATTTCAACCCGCTCAAAAGTATTTCAAGACTTAGATGTGGAAGTTGAATCGTTACCATTACAAACGTTATTTAAGATTATTAGCGATAACCCTGGGCTATTAAGAAGACCCATTATTTTTGATGAAAAACGTTTACAAGTTGGTTATAATGAAGCCGAAATTCGTCGTTTTCTACCAAGGAAAGTTCGCACATTTCACTTACAAGAAGCTCAAAAGCTTGTTAATTAATGATTTTATACATCCGTAGACTTTTAACGCTTATCAAGCCAGTCGTGAAGTCATGGAATAACGAAAGTTGAACATGAAGAAGACGATTTATAGCATGAGAGCATATGTCTACAGTTTGAACCTTCCAATCGTTATGATTGGAAGGTTTTATTTTTTTGACAATAGAACGAAGAGAAAAGGAATATAGAAGTGGATGATAAGTTTGCTTTACACTGTATAAACCGTTCTATTTTTTGTATACCAACCTATGAATAAGATCCCGACAATTAAAATAACTTGAAAAGCTACTTTAAATGATGGCCAATTGACAAAAAGTGGGGAAAGCATGGGCTCATGTGTAATCATTTTAGATGAGGTGTAGGCGAGAATCGCTGCACCGATATAAATGACTTGTGGAAATTTATCAAATGCTAATAAAATTAATTTACTACCCCATAAAATAATCGGAACTGAAATAATGAGACCGAGAATAACTAATAATTGATTGCCATGTGCAGCTCCAGCAACCGCAATGACATTATCAAATCCCATAATAAAGTCTGCGATTAAGATGGCTTTAATGGCGGCAAATAGTGTTGTTGAACCGCCGTTAATTGAGGCATCATGGTCATTATTCGTAAGTAATTGATAAGCGATATAAGCAAGGAGACCTCCACCGATCGCTAATAAAAATGGAATGGATAAAAGTTGTACGGCTATGACTGTTAGGCCCATTCGCATAAAAATGGCTAAAGAGATCCCGATAATCATCGCTCGATTTCTTAGTTCATGTGGTAAATTTCGGCAGGCCAAGGCAACAACAATGGCATTATCACCGCCTAAAATAATATCGATGCCGATAATCGTTAATAACGATATGATAAATTCCATGTCCATGTTTTGTTCATCCTTTTTCAAAAGAATTGTCGTTTCTTTTTAGCTTGAGGGTCATTTTTAGCTTGTCTATTATAAACATATATTGAAAGATCGATTAGAATATGATAACAATACTAATAATATCTTTTTTTCAAGTCATCTTTTTCTGTAATTTGCTTTTCTTTTGTTCTCGTTTTATCATAAAATAGAAGGAAGCAATCCTTTTGGTATCATCCAAAAAAAGGTTATGATTTTGTTAGGATTATAAAATCGATAAAAAGGGTAAGGTACCGTAATGTAGTATGGAATTAAATTATTTTCGCTCGTATCTTTTTTACAACCTTTTATCTAAATAAAGATTCCTAATAAGTAAAAAGAGCGTGATAATTTTGGTTCACCTTAATGATAGGAGGGGGAGCGAACATGGATATTGAACGCGTAAATGACTCAACGATTAAATTTTTTATTACTTATAACGATATGGAAGACCGAGGTTTTGATCGGGATGAAATTTGGTATAATCGCGAACGTGGAGAAGAGCTCTTCTTTGAAATGATGAATGAAGTTAATGAGCGTGATGAATTTGTTTTAGATGGCCCTTTATGGATTCAAGTTCACGCCTTAGATAAAGGTTTAGAAATCGTTGTGACTCGTGGTCAAGTTTCAGACGGTCATGTTAAATTAGAAATTCCTGTGACGCAAGAAGAACTTGATGAGGATGATTTAATCGATGATGGAAAACAAGTTCTTGAAATGGACGATCCAGAATTTATTGAATTAATGATTGGATTTTCTGATATTGAGGATGTCATTTCGTTAAGTCAAAGCTTTAACAATGAAGAAGTTGAAAATGATCTATATTTCTTTGAAGGAACTTATTATTTGCACACCATCTTTCATTACGAACGCTTTTCGGAAGACGAGCAGGATGATATGTTAAGTCAGATGCTTGAATTTGGTTATGAATCAGATATTTCTATTTACCGTGTAAAAGAATACGGGAAGGAAATTATGACTAAGCAAGCTCTTAAGCAATTAAGAGAGGCTTTTTTATCTAAATAAGGGATTTTAAGCTAGCCCCCTTGCAAAAAGGGGTTAGCTTTAAGTTTTTAATTATTTGAATATTCAATTTATGTTGGAGGTGGGAGATTCTGCTAAATGCTAAAATAAAAACAGGAATTCAAATATCGATGGCAGATGCTTGGAAGAAAGGGGAATTAGATGCTTTAAGAAAAAAGACGACTTTTCTCTGTCCAGCTTGTCAAAAAGAGGTTTTGTTAAAACTAGGAGAGAAGCGGGTTTGGCATTTTGCCCATAAAGCAAATCATGCGTGTAAACTCGACATTGAACCGGAAACGGAATACCACTTAAAAGGAAAAAAACAACTATTCCAATGGTTGAAATCTCAAAGGCTAGATGTAGCTTTAGAAGTTTATTTACCTATTATTCGTCAACGTCCCGATCTTCTCGTCAGAACATCCCAGCAACTGTATGCCATTGAATTTCAATGCTCTCCGATTTCCATCGAGCATATTCGAAAAAGAAATGCAGGTTATCAACAAATGGGGGTCATTCCGATTTGGATTATGGGTGGCAATCGTTTAAAAAGAAAAAAGAGCTCATCTTTTACTGTTCAAGCATTTGAATGGGAGATGATGCAACAAGATCAAGGAGAAAAGAACCTTAAGTTGCTGTATTATTGTCCGCAAGCTAATAAGTGGACTTTTCTAAATGAAATACTTCCATACTCAAAGACATTATGTCAAGCCAAGCTATTGGAACAACCACTTAATGATTGTACTTTTTACACTTTGTTAAAAGAAACAAATCTTCGGACTTCCTCTTATCAAAAATGGTGTTCTATTCGCAAACAATGGCGGATGAATCCTCCAGCACCATACCCTACTAAAACATTAAAAAAATTTCAAATGTTGTTATATCGTAATCAACTTCCTCCTTCTTTTTTCCCAGTAGAAGCTGGTTGGCCCACAAAATATTTTTATCAGATTGAAGTTTCTCCCCTTATTTGGCAAACCTCCTTTATACTCGAATGTTTGGAATACCAACCTTTTATGAAACCACTCGATTTTCGTATGCTTTTTCAATGGTTTTTAACGTTTCTTCATTCTTCCCATATATCTGTTCGCTTTGAGAATTTAGAATTAACAGAAGACGCTTTTTATCATTATTTACTTTGGTTGTGTGAGCTTGATTTGTTGAGTCAAATGGAAAGTTCTGATAAAATCTTCCTTAGACTTCATAAATCGATAAGCTTCGCGACTCTTCAAGATGCACTATTCTTAGATAATGAATTAACTGAAAATTTCACGAATTATCAACAGAGAAATCCTAAGAAAGTTCTATTTTAAAAAGGATTTGCAGATAGGAAAGCGAATGTAAAAAAAGTGGAAGTCTATTAATTTTCTTTTTTTGGTGAACAATAGTAACAAAACTACGGAGGTGCGTTTTTAATGGCAAAACAATTAGCGAAACGTCATGAAATTCCTGAAGAAAAAACATGGGATTTAGCAGCGATTTTTGAAACAGACGAAAAATGGGAAGAAGAATTTAAGGCAGTATCTCAACTTGTTCCTACTTTAAAACAATATCAAGGAAAACTTTCTGAGTCAGCTGATATATTATTTGAAGCATTAAAAAATGAGCATGAGCTTTCAGAGCGATTAGGCAAATTATATACATACGCCCACATGCGTTACGATCAAGATACAACCAATTCTTTTTATCAAGGGCTAAATGATCGGGCTAAAAGTTTAGCTTCTCAATTTGGACAAGCTGTGTCTTATATCGTCCCTGAAGTATTATCGATTGAAAAAGAGAAAGTAGAAGCTTTTCTTAATGAGCATAGTGGGCTTCAAGTATATCGCCAAATGTTTAATGAATTAAACGAACAACGTGAGCATGTTCTTTCTGAAGCGGAAGAGGCGATTCTTGCTCAAGCGAGTGAAGTGATGGGGACGGCTAGTAATACATTTGGAATGTTAAACAATGCAGACTTAAAGTTTCCATCCATCACAGATGAAGATGGGGAAGAGGTAGAGATTACGCACGGTCGCTACATACGCTTTTTAGAAAGCAGCAATCGTCAAGTGCGTGAAGATGCCTTCAAAGCCGTCTATCAAACATACGGTTCTTATCAAAATACATTTGCTTCAACTCTTAGTGGACAAGTGAAGCGTAATCTTTTTTATGCGAAGGTTCGCAAATATGAATCTGCTCGCCAAGCAGCTTTAAGTAATAACCATATCCCAGAAGTGGTCTATGATCAGTTAGTTGAAACAGTAAATAAGAACTTACACTTGCTTCACCGTTATATTAAACTTCGTAAAAAGGTACTTGGTGTCGATGAGCTTCATATATACGATCTTTATACACCGTTAGTAAAAGACGTAAAAATGGACATCCCTTATGAAGAGGCTAAGGAGCTTGTTTTAAAAGGAGTTGCTCCACTTGGTGAGGATTATGTTCAGACACTTAAAGAAGGTTTTGAAAAGCGCTGGGTCGATGTAGAAGAAAATGTAGGAAAAAGAAGTGGTGCCTATTCTTCTGGGGCATACGGAACCATGCCTTACATTCTGATGAACTGGCAAGATAATGTCTCAAACCTTTTTACATTAGCACATGAATTTGGACATAGCTTACACAGCTACTATACAAGAAAACATCAACCATATGTCTATGGAAACTATACGATATTTGTCGCTGAAGTAGCGTCAACTCTTAACGAAGCCTTATTGAATGATTATTTAGTAAAAAATACAGATGATGAGAAGAAAAAGCTCTACTTATTAAATTACTTCTTAGAAGGGTTTAGAGGGACGGTTTTCCGTCAAACGATGTTTGCTGAATTTGAGCAGATGATCCATGAAAAATCAGCGGCAGGAGAGGCGCTTACTCCTGAATTATTAACAAAATCATACTATGAGCTCAATAAAAAATATTTTGGAGAAGATCTCGTTATCGATGAGGAGATTGGATTAGAGTGGTCAAGAATTCCTCATTTCTATTACAATTTTTATGTGTATCAATATGCGACAGGTTACAGTGCAGCAGCGGCTTTATCCAAACAGATTTTGGACGAAGGAGAACCAGCTGTTGAGCGTTATTTAGGCTTCTTAAAAGCAGGAAGCTCTAATTATCCTATCGAGGTTTTAAAACAAGCAGGAGTCGATATGACTTCATCTGAGCCAATCGAACAAGCACTAGCTGTTTTTGAAGAAACATTAACGGAAATGGAAAAGTTAATTGATAAGGTTGAGTAGTGGCTTTTAGTGTATCTTGGTAAAGAAATGAAGTAGGATGACCTAAAAGATACATTAAAGGAAAAGTGACCAGGAAGTATTATCCTGGTCACTTTTTTTATGCCTCAACCTTCTGAATACTTAATACTGTGTTTTATGTTAAAACCCTCTAAATTTTTTTTTGAATGGGGAACTTGGTGTGAGTGTAAATAAAATGGAAAAAAACAAAAGCGGCATAGCAATCCATTTTGGAAAAATATTAATAAATGAAAGAATGATTAAATAAAAACTCCCTACAATAAAACAGACTCCTAATAAATTCTTTAACCATGTCAACAAAACCACCCCTACAAACAAAAGTGTTCTATTTCTAATTTCTATGCATGATCCCGTTTTTTTAGGACAGCTTCGTATTAAATTCCGGTGTTTTCCAGTTGTTGGTGTGACAAAACGTAACCAGAGGAATGCTCGGGGACTACTTGAATAGAGGTGCTTCGGCTGTCGCTCCAGAAATGTCGCTCCGCGTCCTGCGGGGGAGCGCTGAGCCTCCTCGGCTAGGCCTGCGGGGTTCTCAGCCCTGCTCCTAAATCCCGCGGGAGTCTCCGCGACATTTCTTGCGCTGGAGGTATAGTTGTATCAACATAAGCTTAGTGTTGGTGTGCTTTACTTTATGATGTGAATTTTGTCTAAAAGTAAAATGGAGTTGAGGCTTAAATAGGGAGCTTCGGCTGCCGCTCCAGAAATGTCGCTCCGCGTCCAAAAGAGTCACTGAAAAAGTCCCGTGTTCAACTTTGACGAGAAAGAATTCTAGTCAATTAGATTATTTAATAGAGTGTTTGATCATGGCATCAACTGTTTTTCCATGAACCAAAACGGAGCCAGCGCAATACCCGGAGACTCCTGCGGGAGAAGTGAAACACGGGAGACCCCGCAAGCTTTGCTGAGGAGGCTCCCGGTTCACCCGCGGAACGCGTAGGGGATGGAGCTGGCGGAGTATAGCTAACTCATGTAACTATATTTTAACGAGTAGACCGTTTTTCAGTGGTCTGTTTTTCTATTCACCGGTTAAAAAAGTTCGAATTAGCCTCATGGAAAGTTTGCTTTGTGTCAAAAAACTGAACGTTTCATTAGATGTATTGTCAGCAAAAAGCGATGATGGTATTCTAAATATGTGAAGCACATCACATTCTCTCCCCCATAGAGAATAAAGAGCGAACAGACTGAGTTTGCTCTTTTTTTTATTATTTTTAGGTGTAGTAGGTCAAACTACTGCTTGTTGAGCCCTTTGTGAACATAAAAAACCAACTAAGTCCGTTTGTTAAAAGGGAACTTAGTTGGCTCTTTAATTAATCTGATCTCAAGCTAAATACTTCCAAAAAGTACCGTACTTAACAGGTACTTGCTCAATCTTTTGTTGAAGGATAAGTGGCTTTAATTCTTTTTCTACTTCTTCAATCGTTAAATCAAATACAACGGCGATTTCGATGGAAGCGACGAATCCGAATTTCATTAAAAATTGTTCAATCGATATTTTTTCTCTCTTTTTTGGAACATAACCAAGCATTTCAGAAATCAATTGTAAATAAACCTCGTATTTATAAACCCCTTGTACTTTAATCCCGTCTTGTTCAATATCATCATTGAAAAAAACGAAGCTAGGAACACATTCTACTTCCATTTCACTTGTTGTTTTAATATCACAATCAAGAGCTTGTTTTGCTGCAGATGAATGAAGATCTTGTAAAAACTCTTCAACATCCATCCCAATTTCATCACTACAAGCTTTTAATATGGTTAGATCGGAAATATCTTGTTTTTCTAAAAATAACTTTTCTCTGAGCTTTCTTAAAAAGCGAGCGCCTAAATGAGGGCCTTGAAGCTCAGCCGCTTTAATGGCTAGTGCGGCTACATAAGGAGAAATTCGATTATTTTCTAACCAGTAATCACCATCACAAGACATACCTGTTTGGGTGGCAATCCGGTCCCAAGTATGGGCTAAATCCAACTTTTTTTCGTTACTACTTCGTTTATCTGGGCATATATTCCATGCTTTTAAACGACCAGCTAATAAAACTCTAATTCGAAAATAATCTCCGTATTCAACGAGAAGCTTCTTCATGAGCGGTTCAAATGACCAACACTCTGCACTAAATGGGTCAATAAAAGCATAAATTTCGATTGGTTTTCCAGCTTTAGGTTGATTGGATTCTTTTGGATCTAGACCACAAACGCCTGTTATGTTGTTGCAAGTGTCGGTTTTCTTTCTAGGATTCAATGGTCATTCTCCTTTCTCATATCGTTTAATCCTGGCTGTTAACCATATGATAAGCGGTCATCCTAAGGCGTTCTAACATATATTCTCGAATCGGTCCGGTAATATTTGTTTGTTCCATTGCTTTTTCCATACAATCTAGCCAAGCTTTTGCTTGAGTTTCTCTAATAACAAATGGCATGTGACGGGCTCTAAGCATTGGATGTCCATGTTCATCGGAGTAGAAAGTCGGTCCCCCGAGAAATTGTGTTAAAAATTGTATTTGTTTGCGTTTTGTTTCCGTTAAATCTTTTGGAAACAAAGGAGCAATATCAGGGTGCTCAGAAACATAGCCGTAGAACGTATCAATTAGTTTCGTCAATACGGCTTCACCTCCGAGTGCTTCATATGGAGTTTGACCCTTTTCAGGCATTCTCATTCCTCCTAGTCCAATATATGTTTGCGAGTGGATCAAAAATCCTATCGATTTGTCATTTTACCTTATTTTTATTAAACTGTCCCATAAAATGCTCTTGTTCTAACACACATTGTAGCAAGGGAAGCTCGATCGGGCAAATAATCTGACTCAAAATTAGAAGAGTTGGAAAACATATCAAACAAAATAGGAGGCATATGTTTGTTTAATTATAAGGTTGGAGTTGATGTTTGATGAGTTTACGTAAACTGGAGAGGAAAGAGGTAGCATCTATGACCAAGAGCTGAGATCATAGATAAAATGATACTAAAAAATCCCATCAAGCCTCAAAATGGCTAATGGGATGTGTTATGTTAGGCTAAATATGTGCTCATCACTTTTGGAACATAATTTTGTGTTTCTTTGAATGGTGGGATCCCGCCGTATTTATCGACATTTCCCGGACCGGCATTATAAGCGGCAAGGGCTAATTCCATATTGTTGTCGTATTTGTTAAGCATTTGACGCAAATACTTTGCACCACCATGAATATTTTGCTCAGGATCAAATACATTTGTTACTTGTAAACCTCTTGCGGTTGCGGGCATGAGTTGCATTAAACCGGCTGCACCTGCTGGGCTTATCGCATGTGGATTAAAATTAGATTCGTGCTTAATAACAGAGTAGAGCAGTTTTGGATCAAGATTATACTTTTGGGCTGCTTCCTCTATATATGGTTGGTATACAGCTTCTTTTGCATTTGTATACATCTTTGATTGATTTTTTACTTGAGAAGTGAATGGCATAGTCGTTTGAGTAGCAGGTGTACTCATTCCATTAATTGTCTGGAAAAAGGGAGGCTGTCTATCCAACCGTTCCATACTCAGAAGACGTGATATTTGGTTATGACCATAAGAAGCTCCTGAAAAAGGGCTTCCTTGAAGTTCTTGATTTAAGTAAGCACGAAATAAGCGGTTAGTCTCAGATGAAAGATTGGGGGTCTGGGACTCGCTTTGATTCGTTGTCGAATTAGTTGGTAATATGTTAAAAGGAGTAAAAAAAGAGACATTCACTTTTTTAATTCCCTCCTATTTTCTTAGTTATTAGTAAAATAGTATCAATGATTTCTATAGAAAGGAATCCGACTTTTTTACTGTTGCGTTCATTTTTTCAGTAGTTGTTTTCGTTCAAAAAAGCGTTGTACTTTATTTTTGGCGGGTAATGGTTGTAATTGGACTGATTGGAGAATCATCTCTAGTGTCTCATTTGCATGTTCAAGTGTTTGTCCTTCAAATTCCACCTCATAATCGGTTACCCCTAAATAAAAGCTTTGGTCTAGGCACAAAGACCCTTCGTTATAAGTGATTTCCAACCTTTTCGTTTGAAGAGTTCCTAAGAAATGAAGGTCCTCGATCTTGATGTCAAGCTCCTCGAGTTGGTTGACCACATCTCCTGGAGGGAGCTTTGCTTGTGAACGAAAGGTTTGGAATTGTTGCTCGGTCAGTGATTGGTGTGTTTCTAATAATCCGACTTTGTGAGGTTGTTTCAGTGTTAATGTATATGTCTGACTTTTTTCGCGTACTCTTAAAGCTGATTCTTTTCTCCCTTAACTGAAAATGATTTGTATCAAAGTAATGGTTCTCTTGTTCAAAAGCTTTATTTTCACTAAGGTTAAATTGTTTGATAAGTGTTTGATACCCTTCTTTACTGAGCATCGACTTTACTTCAATTTCAATTTCTTTCGCCATTTCACTTTTCATTCCTTTCTGAATCGTCCTTTTTAATTCCTTCATTTATTATGTCATAGCCAGATTGGAAGCTCAATGCCGACAGTGTATGGCTACAAGATGGTTTCATATATCGAATCGGGAAAATGTGTTAAAATAGAGATCAAAGTGATTATTGTATTGAGAGGTCGTGTTGTTTTTAATGAAAAAGTTAATCGCAAAAAGGTTTGAAAAAAATAATGAAACAGTGACTTTAATTTTGGAAGAGGCTATAGACGAACAATTAGCTGCTGAATTAAAGGACGGGGAACGAATGCTTGTTGATTCTGACCAACTTGCTTTTATATACATTTTAGAAGGTTCGACGCAATTTTATTATGCGACAATCCAACAGGAACTTTGGAAGGATTTAGCGGGTATACATAGGCAAGAACAAAGAGTAGATGTGAAATTAACTGATAAAGTAACGGTTGAGTTAACGGCACTGCATCATGAGTTGAGCTATTTATTAGAAAACATAGCAGGGAATGGCAATTACGGGGAAGAGTTAGAAAAAGTAGTAGTGAGTGAATTTGAGTTATAAGTGAGAATGTTAACGGACGGTGGTTAAATGAGAAAATGGGAAATCCTTTTAACTCCTTATAAACAAGCTGTTGATGAATTAAAAGTGAAATTTAGAGGGATACGTGAACAATATCAAAAGTCTTCCAAGCATACACCAATTGAATTTGTTACTGGGCGTGTGAAGCCGATTTCTAGTATTATTGATAAAGCGAGTCGAAAAAATATTCCGCTTGATCGTTTAGAAGTAGAGTTGCATGATATAGCTGGTTTGAGAATTGTAACACAGTTTGTTGAGGATATTGAAACCGTTGTGGAGTTAATTCGTTCTAGAAAAGATTTTGAAATTATCGAAGAAATTGATTATGTTAGCGAGAAAAAATCGAGTGGTTATCGTTCCTATCATATGATTTTAAATTATCCTGTTCAAACAATTGAAGGGGAGAAAAAAGTATTGGTTGAATTACAAATAAGAACGATGGCAATGAATTTTTGGGCCACAATAGAGCATTCATTAAACTATAAATATAGCGGTGAAATTCCAGCTGATGTCAAAATGAAGCTACAACGTTCAGCTGAAGCGGCTTTTCTTTTAGACGAAGAAATGTCGATTATACGTGAAGAGGTTAGGGAAGCTCAAAAAATAATTACGACAAAACAAGAACAAGGGCGTAAGCTGTAGCTTTTTAGATGGAGGTAAAACGATGAAATTTGCAGTTACTTCTCGAGGAGACGACATTTCGAATACACTTAAGCAACGAATTGAAACGTATCTTCTCGACTTTGGCTTATATTTAAATGAGGATGAGCCTGATTTAGTTATTACAGTTGGTGGGGATGGTACGCTCTTACAAGCTTTCCATGATTATAGTCATCGTCTTGAAGATACGGCATTCGTTGGGATACATACGGGCCATTTAGGCTTTTATGCGGATTGGATGCCAGAAGAAGTGGAAAAGCTTGTCATTCATATTGCGAAAACACCTTATCATGTTGTCGAGTATCCATTGCTTGAAGTGATTATTTTGTCTAAAGGTAATAAAGAGACACGTCACTTGGCCTTAAATGAATGTACGGTTAAAAGTATAGAAGGTTCGCTTGTTAGCAGTGTTGAAATTAAAGGCGAGGCCTTTGAAATTTTCCGAGGCGATGGCTTATGTATTTCGACTCCTTCTGGAAGTACAGCTTATAATAAAGCATTAGGTGGAGCGATTTTACATCCATCGCTCGCGTCTATTCAAATTGCAGAGATGGCTTCGATTAATAACCGCGTCTATCGTACGGTTGGTTCACCCCTTGTTTTACCACAGCATCACACATGTTTATTAAAACCTTTAAATAAAGTCCATGTTCAAGTTTCGATCGATCATTATAACCCTATTTTTGAAGACATTGTCTCCATTCAATGTCGGGTCGCGGATGAAAAAATTCGATTTGCTCGTTTTCGTCCATTCCCATTTTGGAAAAGGGTGAAGGAGTCCTTTATCGGTGAATAAAGAGCAAGTTCAATTAGCATGGACCGTAACAATAGAAGATGAAGGCAAGTTATTAAGAGAATTTTTATTAGAAAAACAACAAATATCACGTCGAACCCTGGCAAAAATTAAGCATCAAGATGGAAAAATTGTTGTGAATGAGCAGGAGAAAACGGTGAGGTCGGTTTTATATGAAGGGGATAAAGTGATGATTATCTTACCGAGTGAAACACCGAGTACTAATTTGTCTCCTGAAAATAAAAAATTGGATATTTGTTATGAAGATGAGCATTTATTAATTATTAATAAAGACGTTCAAATGTTGACGATTCCATCTAAAGAACATCCGACGGGTACTCTCGCAAATGCAGTGCTCGGATATTATGAGCAAAAGGGAATTGCGGCAACGTTTCATGCCGTGAATCGTCTTGATAAGGACACTTCAGGTTTATTAGTCGTGGCCAAACACCGACTCGCTCACGACAAATTATCCAAACTACAGCAGAACAAAAGGCTTAAACGCTATTATGAAGCCATTGTCGAAGGGTGTGTAACACCAGGGCAAGGAACCATTGATGCTCCAATTGCTAGGAAACCAGAGAGCATAATCGAAAGAGAAGTTCATCCAGCTGGGCAAAGGGCGCGAACACATTATGAAGTGATGGCACAAAATGAGCAGTATTCTTATATTCGGATTGAACTAGAAACCGGACGAACTCATCAAATCCGGGTTCATTTTTCTTCACTAGGTTATCCGTTATGTGGGGATGATTTATATGGTGGTCATTTAAATTTAATCACAAGACAAGCCCTTCATTGTTATAAGCTTGAGCTCGTGCATCCTTTTACAAATGAACAGATCCTTATTGAAGCAGAGATGCCAGAAGATATGTGTCAGTTAAAGCAGAAGTTGGATTTGTCATAGTGGCAAAGGGGTTCTTCGCATAGGTTTATAGAAGGACTTTGGTGGTGGAGCAGTTAATGATTGGTTCGGCAGCATAAATTTATAGTTTGTGACGCGAAAACACGGCGGTTTTTCGTAATTTGAGTCGTAAAGATAGGGATACGACGCGAAAACACGGCAGTATTCCATAATTAGCGTCGTAAAGAGCGGGATACGACACGAAAACACGGCGGTGTTCGATAATTAGCGTCGTAAAGATAGGGATACGACGCGAAAACTTGTCGGTGTTCCATAATTCGTGTCGTAAAGATGGGGATACGACGCGAAAACACGGCGGTGTTCCATAATTAGCGTCGTAAAGATGGGGATACGACGCGAAAACTCGGAAGTATTCCATAATTAGCGTCGTAAAGTTCAGGATACGACGCGATGACTGGACTCTCTTTGTTAATTCACGTCGTAAACGTTGAAATTTATACAAAAAACAGTCTGGCAAAGCTCTTTTTTAGACCTTTACCAGACTGTTTTTCTTCATCCTATTTATTTACACTTCATCTTTGACCGCCATTTTGACTACAGGCTCTTGTTGAGTTGTTTTTTTCTTTTTTCGTAAGTAATAAACGAATGCTGCTGCACGGACGAGCCCTTTTATGTTTTTTTGCTTTGTGACGTCGATACCCTCTTTGACATTTTTCATTTTTTCATCTGTAAATTGAGCTAATGTTGCGGTTAGATGATGGCTAGCATTCCCTGCGTCTTCGATTGTATCAAAAATAGGATCCAATTTTCGAACCTTTTGATTAACATCTAATAACGTTTCATTTGTATTATAAAGAACAAGCTTGACTTCTCCTGTAATATCTTCTAAGCTTTTTTCGGCTTGTCCGATTACTTGAGCTGTGTTATCAAGTGTTTTTGTTAGCTTATTTAAAACAGGAATTAAGAAACCAATACCAACTGCGATGGCAATTGCTAAGATGAGTACGCCAATACCTAGCCATTCCATTTTGATCACCTCTAATTTTATTTAGACACATTAAATTTGTGTTCTGTAATTTTCCACCATCTCTAAAAACTCGGCTACCCATTGACCAATAACTGGTAATGAACTCATTTGGATAAGAAGGAAAATGAACAACCCAATAAATATCGCGGTTCCTAATGTTAACCCAACTCCACGTGAAAGACCGGCAATAAAATTAACCTTGATCACTTCTTTTTTATCAGAAAAATGATAGGCCATGTCTTTTAAAAGACCTTTAGTCGTTATTTCATCTAGCTTATCAACGATTTTTTCAAAGCGTTCATTTTGTTCATTTCTTTTTTCGTCTTCGCGATATGTAGGAGGAACTTTTCGCCTCTCTTGTTCTGGACTTAACCCCAATATTATCACCTCTTTTAAAATAAAAAGCAAACCTTTGATAGTGTACGATACCCTATTTTTGCTAGAGTGAAACGAAAATATCGATAAGTTTAATGTGTGCTTTTAAAAAAGAGATTCACTTAAGAGCTCAACTTTCGGCGCGTATGATTGACCCTTAACCGTTGATAGAGATTAACTTAAGGGCGATACAAGACTCAAATTGACTTTACATGAACGGTTCAATCGTTGACAGTCTGAACACCTCTCTTCGTAGGCTGTTGAAGGAATCTGTTCACTAAAATGAAGCACTTCGGCTGTCGCTACCAAAACCATACTCCGCGTCCTTGCCGAGAACCTGGCGAGCCTCCTCGGCACACCTGTGGGGTCTCGCTCCACGGTTTATTCCTGAGGGAGTCTCCGTATGGTTTTGTCCGCTAAGTGTAGGGGAGAGGCTTGATGATAGGGCCATTCTCAATCAGCTATTTCTAACGCAGAAGGACCTTCTTCTTCACTTTGTTGGTTATGGAACTAAATAGGTCGTTGCCACCTATTTTTTTCCTAAGTCTGCCGTCATGAAAAGACATGATTCAAATCGAAACCAGCTCGATCATCTAGCTAACGTACAGAGCATCAACACTGATTTGTTTACGACTGTAACGGAATGAGTCATGGAAGGAGAAAAATCATTCTCAAGCTAATGTCCTTTGAAGTAATGACTGTTTTTTTTATTCAAGGAGAAAACCGAACCTAGATTCGATTCCATTATCTAGCGGACAAACAGACACGGAGACTCCCGCAGGAATAAACCGTCCAATGAGACCCCGCAAGCGTGAAACGCTGAGGAGGCTCATGAGGTTCTCGGCAAGGACGCGGAGTGTCTGTTTGGGAGCGACCGCCGGAGGGCCTATTATTATTTTCTTACTGCGCAGTTTATCCGTTTGGTGTGATAGTACGTTCTCGCTTTTCAAACGTGTCAAGGGCATTTGTTTAAGAGCTTCCCTTTCGCTCGGCCAACTCGTTGAACGGATTTTCTCGATGCGAAAGTTGAGTTAAGAGTAAACGGATACAATAGACTGTTAAAAAATGATTGACTTTTCTTCGGACCATTTTTATGATTAGAAGATATTTGAATCTAGTAGTGAAAAATTATAATAATATAAATGAATGAGAAGAATGAACGGAAGGTGTGAACGAAGTGTTTGATCAACCTGTAACAGATCCTGTCTTAATATTTGCCATTGCCATGGTTATTTTCTTAATTGCTCCGCTAATTATGGCCAAATTTAAAGTGACGGGAATAATTGGTTTAATTCTAGCAGGTCTTATTATTGGACCGAATGGCTTAGGTTTGTTAGCAAGAGACTCGACGATATTGTTATTAGGTGCAGTAGGCCTTCATTTTATCTTTTTTATCGCCGGATTAGAAATTGATTTAGATGGTTTTAAAAAGTATCGAAATCGAAGTTTAACATTTGGAACATTGTCTTTTCTAATTCCTTTTATTTTGGGAACTGTCTCGACATTACTAATAGGTTATTCTTTACTCGCAGCGATTTTAATAGGTTCTATTATTGGCTCACATACGTTGTTAGCCTATCCAATTGCAAGCCGGTTAGGTGTATCCAAAAATAAAGCCGTAACGACAACGATTAGCGGAACGATTATAACGGATACAACCGCCTTTTTAATTTTAGCAGTTGTTGCTGGTGCCTCGCATGGAGTGCTTAACGCTGAGTTTTGGGTGACAATGGTCATCTCCTTGCTTATTTTTGTTCTTGCTGTCTTTTTAATTATACCTAGAGTTTCTAAATTTTTCTTCCGCACTTTAGGAAGTGAAGGCAATTCAGAGTTTGTCTTTGTTATGTCTGTTTTATTTGTAACGGCTTATGGAGCCACTTTAGCAGGAATAGAAGCGATTATTGGTGCCTTTCTCGCCGGTCTCGCCCTTAATCGCTTTATCGTTGAGCAAGGAACATTAATGAATCGGATTAAATTTGTTGGGAATTCGATTTTTATCCCGTTCTTCCTCTTATCAGTTGGAATGTTAGTTGATTTAAGGGTCATCTTAACAGATCCTGATACATGGATAATGGCAGGAATCGTCGTCGTGTTTGTTATCCTTGGAAAATTATTAGCGGCGATCATTACCGGAAAAATTTATAACTATTCGAAAGCGGAACAGATTTTAATGTTTGGTTTATCTGTTCCACAAGCTGCAGCGACTTTAGCAGCTACGATGGTAGGATATGAATTAGGTTTATTAGGTGAAGCGGTCGTAAACGCCATGATCATAAAAATATTAATCACATGTTTAATTGGACCGTTCTTAGTAGAGAAATACTCAAAAGTCCTTGCGTTACTTGAAGAAAAAAGGCCATATGAATCAAATCAAGCGCCAGAGCGTGTGATGATTCCTGTGGCAAATCCGCATACGTTACAATCCTTATTAGATTTAGCTTTTATTGTTCGAGGGAATTCAAAGGAACCATTATATGCGTTGAGTGTTGCCCAAAGTGGTGAAAATTCGTCCGAGACATTAGTGAAAGCAGAGAAAGTCTTAAATGAAGCCGTTAGTTATGGAGCGGGTGCAGAAGTGCCTGTTCAAACGCTCACCCGTGTTGATCGAAATATCGCAACCGGTATGATTCGAGCGATGGAGGAAAGTCGAATTACGACGGCTGTTATTGGTTGGAACGGGAAGTTGTCGACCCCACAACGAATTTTTGGTAGTGTATTGGATCAACTGCTTGAGCGTTCAACCCAAACGATTCTTGTGACCAAGATTGAATATCCGATAAATACAATGAAACGGTTAGTTGTCGTTGTACCAACAGGTTATACTCATAAAGCTGGGTTTTATGCGGCTATGGATGTGATCAGAACTTTCGCTACTGAACTTGGAATGTCGATTCATTGTATAATCATTAACGATGAAATCGCTTATTATAAGGAAGCTTATGCCACTTCTAGTTCTAGTTTAAATATAACGTTTGAAAAATTAGAAGAATGGGATCTATTTTACGAACGATTGGATAAGCTGAAAAAAGATGATCTCGTCATCGCTTTAAGTACAAGGAAAGGGACCCTCGGTTGGGACCCGCAACTTGAGAATTTACCAAGAAACCTATCAAAAACGGCATCCGAAAGTTTTATTGTCCTCTATTCTCCAGAAGAAAAGCATGTTGATTCAAGAGGAACAAAAGGGATTGAAGCACCAAAAAGTGTTTTAAATCCTAAAGCTTATCATTCTTAAAAAAGAGTAAAACATCAGGTGGGTGGATTCATCTGATGTTTTTTTTCAGGTTGTTTTTAGTTATTATTAGGTCGAGTGGAAGTGTGGATGAGATAGAACTTGCGTTGTATTTTGTGAAAAAAGTTTAATTAATAAGCAGCAAATGTGAATAAAGGGAAGCATCTTAATGAAAGGCTATTCAGTGAAAAGGAATTATGGTAAAATAAAAATTAGTACTTGATACTAATAACTACTATTAATCAAATGGAGGGAATTCAATGATTGAATTGTCGTTAACGGGCCGTACATATGTGGTAATGGGTGTGGCTAATAAAAGAAGTATTGCATGGGGAATCGCTCAATCGTTATCAAAAGCAGGAGCTCGCTTAATTTTTACTTTTGCAGGAGAACGTTTAGAAAAGAATGTCCGTAGTTTAGCTGAAACATTAGATAACGAAGGTCATTTAATTTTACCATGTGATGTGACAGATGATGCAGAAATTGAAAAAACGTTTGCTGAAATTAAAGCAGAAGTAGGCGTTATCCACGGGATTGCTCATTGTATCGCATTTGCTAATAAAGAAGAGCTTGAAGGTGAATATTTAAACACAACAAGAGATGGCTTTTTATTAGCTCATAACGTGAGTGCTTACTCATTAACGGCAGTTATGAAAGCAGCTCGCCCATTAATGACAGAAGGTGGAAGCGTTGTTACATTGACATACCTAGGTGGAGAAAAAGTAGTGCGTAACTACAATGTCATGGGTGTTGCTAAAGCTTCACTTGATGCTAGTGTTAAATATTTAGCGAATGACCTAGGAAAAGATGGCATTCGTGTTAACGCGATTTCAGCAGGTCCGATTCGTACATTAGCTGCCAAAGGAATTGGCGGATTTAACGATGTCTTAAAAGAAATTGAAGAAAGAGCTCCTTTACGTAAAACGACTACTCAGGAAGAAGTCGGTGATACAGCTTTATTCTTAATGAGTGATTTAGCTCGTGGGATTACAGGAGAGCTGCTACACGTAGATGGTGGCTACAATATTTTATCGCTATAGTAACGAAAGAAGAACAGTCTAGCAAAGGATTAACTTTGTTGGCCTGTTTTTTTATGTTGGGGAGAGTGCGTTGGCTAGGGGTGGTGTGTAAAAAATACTTATCTTTTTCGCAAATACAATATCAATCTTAAAAAAGCAACGTATATATATAGGAAGTGAATTCAATTTATTAAGAGGGTTGATAAAATGGAATTGTCATGGATGGAATTTGTTATTATTGCCTTGGCTACTTTTCGGTTTACCCATTTAATTGTGTTTGATAAAATTATGGATTTTTTGCGGAAACCATTTCAAACTGTTCGTGAAGAAAAAATGAATGATGGGGAAGTATTTGAGTTTGTTTCACCTAGAGGGAAAGGGATTCGGAAGTTTATAGGGGAACTTATTAGTTGTTATTGGTGCTCTGGGTTATGGGTGGCGATATTATTTGTTGTATTATTTTGGTGGGTACCTACCATTATGTGGCCAATTTTTATTGTACTTGCTATTGCTGGGATGGCATCCTTTTTAGAAGCGTTATTAAAAGGTTAATAATAAGTAAAAGCTATCGAGAATTGAGTCGATAGCTTTTACTTATTAAAATATATTGCACATGATTTGATTATCAGCACTTTTACCTTCCGAAATTTCTCTTCCATATATATAAGCATCGACGACAAAGGATGGATTATCTACCCCTTTTGGAATTTCAATTTCAAAATCAGAAAAACTGAGTGTTTCATTTGGTTCTAACTTCTCAATATTATTAGGACGAAGCCAATATTGACCTGTTTTTTTTGCTTCTTTCCTTGACTGATTTTCGGTGAAGGACCAAGATTGTTCGAGGTTTTGATCATCCATTAAATACATATTTAAGTCTCTCTGTTTTGGATGACTTATTTTTCCTGCCAAATTAGAAATTTTAGGCTGATTGAAAACAAAACAAATGATCGGTTCATGTAATGGTGTTGTACCAAGATTTTTCATAATAAAATGACCTTTAATAGTAACTGCTTCATCTTCTTTAGGGATCATCATTGAATAAGCAAAATAACTTTGGATAATAAAGGTATCTTCGTACAGATCGGGATCGACTGCCATTATTTCTTGAGGAATCTGCTTTATTTTATCCTTAAGCGAAAGGATCGTATCTTGCTGTTCTTTAAGTAGTTGGTCTTTTTTTCGTCCCTCATTCGTTAGTTTATTCACTTCAGAACGATAATGGAGAAGCTTTTGTTTATATTGAATTTCTTTATCGTGAAATGATGTAGTTGAAGGTGTTTTAGACATATACTCCCTCCTATTTATCGATGGTTATTATATATCTATGTATGATGAAGGGATTTAAGAAGAAAAAAACGAGGAGGGGGGTTACCCTCTCCTCGTTATGCCATTCTTTCTAATAATCCTTGGTCATTCCTGGGAAGATGACATCACAGTTTGGTGGACGCTTTTTAGTTCCACATACGACATCATTAATCGGTAATTCATTACGAGGGTGGCAGTAAGCTGCTTCGACTTCAATCTTTACGAAATCAGTTACAAATACATCTAAGCATAAGCTTACAGAAATATCTAATTGCTGGAAGTTTTCTGTACAAACAAACTCAGCGTCACATTCTCCTTCAACGATACACGCTTCTACACATGTTCCTTTTGGAGCACATAAATACAACGTTTGAATCGTGAAGAACTCAACTGGCTCATTTAAAGTGAAGCAATCATCCTCATCCATAACGGCAATTTCCATTTGACCCTTCGCTAAAATTTTAACCCGGTATAAAGTAACCGTTTCGCCATTTGGTAATGTGACTTCAACCTTTTGACGACCGTGAGATTGAGTAATTTCTTGCGTATAAAGTGTATCCTCTAACACGCGGCATTTTGTTGTGTAGCAAGGATGATTAGCCGTTAAGAATTGACAGAAATTGTCGTACTCAGTCGCGTCGTATAATCCTGCTGTTAATTCTGCTAAATCAGCATTTGTGATGCTGATTGGTTGCACTTCAACAGGACGCATAACCCAGTCATAAACTTTTTCTGCATTAATGCAAATATTATGTTTTTTGGATTTCATCATTTAACCTCCTATTTTTTTCACCTGCTTTTCGAATGAACGAAAGTAGGTATTCAGACTACTGTATATTATGATAATTCCCCAAGATTGTGTATTGTGATAAGGCGATTCGGTAAAAACGGGCGAATGCACATTTTTAAGAAAAAGATAAAAGTTGGGGAAGCTCTATACATATTGTATGTATGAAGGAGGAGGGGTGCACTTATGAGAAAGTTTTATCAAAATAGAAAATCCGTTCGAAATGTTAAAAGAGGGAGCTCTAATCAGATTACGAGAACGGAAGTAATTAGAAAAGAAGTAAAAAAAATGACATCGTCAGATTCCAATTTAAAAGCGACAAAAAATTGCTGCGGCCAAGGTGAATAATTCTCAATTAGATGATATAGATGACAAATCTTCTATAAATAAGGTTTGTCATTTTTTCATTTATAGAAAACCTTTCATTCCTTATTATTTGGGTTAAGGCTTTTGTGGAATTTTCTAATAAATAGGTAATTCATACAAGCTAGATAGTTGATTGGCTAATAGAATGAACCATACAAATGAAAGGAGAGATTAATATGGATTGTTGTTCACCACGTTATTTTATAAATGACACTGGTTTTTTACAAGCATGTCCAAAACGAAAGCGTAAAAGTTTTTGTCAGATTGTTACACCGAGTTTTTTATTTGCATCCAATGCCTTTCAATCTATAACTCTTGATACACCAGAGCTACCAGTTCCACTTGTTCTGGATGAAAATGTTACATTAAGAGGCTTTGTTGCATCACCAGATTTTACCCAATTCGCTTCACAAAATTCTGGTATTTATAATGCGACTTATGATCTGACCATTGCAGCTGCAGTGGGAGCTGGGCAGTCTGTAGTAGTAAGTATTTTAAGGAATGGCGAGCCAATAGTAGGAACAGAACAAACAATTGTACTTGCAGCAACACCTCAACGTGTAACATTACCAAACTTCCCAGTTAGTGTTTTTAGTGGGCAAGTTTATAGTTTAGCAGTTACACCTGTAATTGGAGCTGTACTCCCAATCACTTTAGACATTACGAATGCTTCGCTCTATTTGAATCGGATTGCAAATTTAGGAGGAAGTTAATTAGAAAATAAAAAGGTGGACCTTAAGTGGTTCACCTTTTTTAATCGTCATCATTTTTCTTTTGAAAATTTCTATAAAACCAGCTGTTGCTTTTCTCTTCATTGGATTGAGTTTTCTTAGTTGGATAATCACTATAATTTTTTTGTAAAAATGGAAAAATTTCTTCATCTTTTGTAACCGTGTCTGTTATTTCTGTTGAAACATTTGTTACGTCCTCTTCTTGTTTCATTTGTTGTAATTCTTGTTTTAATGATTCATTTAATTGATTGAGTGTTTGAAGGTCTTGTTCGTAATTTTCTTTTAAGCGCGATACTTCTTTGAAGATATTTTTTGAATTTTTTTTCTCGTTTTGGAGTGCTTCGTTTATTTCGTTAATTTCTTGATTTTTTAGCTCGTTTTCTTCTTTAAGTGAATCTATCAAATTATAGTGGTAGTTATTTTGATATTGCTCGACCAAATATTTATATTTCTTTAACTCTGATTGTAAATGAATAATACGTTGTTGTAATTGAGTGGCCGTAAGCTTTGATAAAGAATCTTTACTTATTTGATTAGTCATCAGTATACCTCCACATATGATGTCTTTATTTATAAGTATGTAGAGAGTGCATTTCTTATGTTTTTTATTAGGTGTTTGAATCATTTATTCATAAATGGTTGTAAATACAAGCCAGTTAATGGCAGTTCACATAATATGAAGCAAACAATGAAAGGAGTGAAAATATGAAATTTAAAAATAACAGAAGTTGTTGTGGTAGTCAAAGACCGCTTAACTTTGTTGGTCGTCGTGATCCGTTTGAGCGTGGTCCAACAGGCCCACCAGGTCCGCAAGGCCCACAAGGTCCAACAGGTCCAACAGGTCCAGCGGGTGGTTCGACTGGTCCAACAGGAGCGCCGGGCCCAACAGGAGCGCCGGGCCCAACAGGAGCAGCAGGTCCAACGGGAGCAGCAGGTCCAACGGGAGCAGCAGGTCCAACAGGAGCAGCAGGTCCAACAGGAGCAGCAGGTCCAACAGGAGCAGCGGGTCTAACAGGAGCAGCGGGTCTAACAGGAGCAGCGGGTCCAACAGGAGCAGCGGGTCCAACAGGAGCAGCGGGTCCAACAGGAGCAGCAGGTCCAACAGGAGCAGCAGGTCCAACAGGAGCAGCAGGTCCAACAGGAGCAGCGGGTCCAACAGGAGCAGCGGGTCCAACAGGAGCAGCAGGCCCAACAGGAGCAGCAGGCCCAACAGGAGCAGCAGGCCCAACAGGAGCAGCGGGTCCAACAGGAGCAGCGGGTCCAACAGGAGCAGCGGGTCCAACAGGAGCAGCGGGTCCAACAGGAGCAGCAGGTCCAACAGGAGCAGCGGGTCCAACAGGAGCAGCAGGCCCAACAGGAGCAGCAGGCCCAACAGGAGCAGCGGGTCCAACAGGAGCGGCAGGTCCAACAGGAGCAGCGGGTCCAACGGGAGCAGCAGGTCCAACAGGAGCACCGGGCCCAACAGGAGCAGGTGGAGGTGCGATTATTCCATTTGCATCAGGGTTGCCAGTAGCTTTAGCGACAGTTATTGGTCCTGTTGCACAAGCACAAGGTACAATTGGATTTGGTAATTCTGGGCTTATCACGACTGTTTTAGGTGCAAATATTGATCTTACCGGTGGTGCTGGATTAGCGATTAACCATGCATTTGTGGTGCCAAGAGATGGTACGATTACATCCATTTCTGGATTCTTTAGTGTAGCGGTAGCGCTTGCCGTACCGTTATTATCACCAACCATATCCGCTCATATATATGTAGCACCTGCTGGTTCAAATACGTTTGTGGAACAATTTGCTCTTGATCTCGGAACGCTACCGCCTTTAGCTATACTTGGAGCGACTGTCTCTGATTCAGCTGCAACTAGTATACCTGTTACAACGGATGATCGTGTTTTAATCGTATTTAGTGCATCAGGCACACTTGTTGGAGTAGCTACTGGATATGCGAGTGCTGGTATTGAGATTGAATAAAAGAAAACTAGTTGAATAGATTAAGAAGGTTTCAGTTGTCAAGTTAAGATAAAGCATATTTCTTCTAAATTTATACAACCCATAAATCTTACTCGACGAGTCAAGTGGTATCTTAGGAGATGAAGTACATCCTAAGATACCTTTAGTTTGTATTATGGGAGCGCGTTGTTTGAACTCAAACCTACTTGACAGGTTATTTACAAAAAAAGAAGGGGGAAACTGGTGATAAATGTGAGTGACTGAATGTGCTGACATTATCAAAAGTTAGGTCTAAGAGTAGGAGTATGGAGAACTTTAATGTGAGGAACATTGATTGTGGATACCTGACCGAAAAACACTGTCAAACGAATCATTTATTATCAAATATACCTGTTGTAGCAGGGCAACAATTACTAATGGTATTTTCTGCAACTGTAGTTGGTTTAGATTTAATTCTTACGGTAACTGGTAATGCCAATGCAGGTGTGGAAATCTCATAATTAATGATTTCAGATATACTGAACTATTGAAATTAGCTAAATATAAAAAAGCAAACTATGTTTATGGTTTGCTTTTTTATTTTAAACATGGACTTTATATTTTTTTGATAAATTTGATTATTGTAGTGAACAGCTTTAAGTTCATGCATATTCTAACTATGAATGATTTATTTGCTGTGGAGGTGAGCGATTGAAAATAAAATTAGGAATTATTGGTTGTGGACGGATCACAGAAAAGCATTGTCAAACGATAAATCAGATAGACGATATCGAAGTTGTGGCATTAAGTGATTTGTCAGATGAAAGAATGAAAATTATAAAGGGATTATTACAGCAAGATGAATTGAAAAAAATCGTACTATATAAGGATTATGAGAAGTTACTTTCACATTCAGAAATCGATCTCGTTTTAATTGCAACAAGTTCGGGTTTTCATTGTGAAATGGCAGAGAAAGCTTTGAAATCAAATAAGCATGTCTTAGTTGAAAAACCATTAACGCTCTCATTAATGGAAACAAAGTATTTAACAAAATTAGCTCATAAACAAAATCGTAAATTATTTGTTTGTTATCAGCTCCGTTATCGTAAATTAATGTTGGCGGTGAAAGATTGTATTGAACAAGGTTTGTTAGGGAAGGTTTTTTATGGAGTTGGTTCAATTCAAATTACTCGTCCTCAGCAATATTACCAACAGGCTAGTTGGAGAGGTTCTTGGCAAAATGATGGAGGAATGCTTATTAATCAAGGGATTCATGTCATTGATTTGCTCCTATGGCTTATTGGTGATTTAGAACGAGTGTACGGAGAGTTAATGAGAGTAAATGAACAGAAGGAAACGGAAGATATTGCCCTTGCTTTACTTAACTTTAAAAATGGTGCCAAAGGACTAATAGAAGCCAATACGGTATCTTTGCCCGACAATGTAGGGTATTCCATTAAACTATTTGCGGAAAAAGGAACCATCATAATAAGAGGTAAACAACTGGATCATATAGAAAGATTTGAAATTCAAGGCAAACAAAAAGTTGATTTAGATACATTTTTAAATGATCGTTCTGAACATATTCGAATGTATGAAGCTTATTTGAAAGAGATTCAAACAGGCAATGAACCTGTTATCGTTGATGGGGCTGAATCTGAAAAAGCACTAGAAGCTATCTATGCCATTTATCAATCAGCTCTAAATAAAACAGAGGTTCAATTACCTTTACACAATTTTTCTAGTAAAGAGATGACAGCTTGGGAGAAGGAGAGATGATCGATTGAGTGCTTTAGAGGGGATTGAATATGGAGAAAACGTTTCGGTTGGAAAAAATGTCGTGATTGAATCAAATGTAAAAATTGGAAATGATGTTCATATTGGGCATCAATGTGTTATCAAAGCAGGGACTATCATTGGAGATTCTGTTAATATTGGGGATTTAAGTCTAATAGGGAAGACTCCATCTTCTAATAAAAAAATGGCTCGTAAACCAGAAGAGCAACTTAGTTCATTAATGATTCAGGCTCATACTACGATTGGAAGTCATGTTACTTTGTATAAAGGAACTAAAATTGAAAAATCGGCTTTTATTGCTGACCATGTAAGTATTAGAGAACAAGTAATGATTGGAAAGAATACAATAATTGGACGTCATGCGATGATTGAACCTAATACGACGATTGGAGAAGGCGTTACAATTCAAACAGGCACTTATGTAACGGCCGACACGGTAATAGAAGACGATGTTTTTATCGGCCCGTGCTGTTCGATGTCTAATGATAAATATATGGCTTCTGGAAAGGGAAAGCATAAAGGCCCTACGATAAGAAAAGGAGCAAAAATAGGCAATCACGCAACATTATTACCGAATATAGAAATTGGAGAAGGAGCTACAGTAGGAGCAGGAGCAGTCGTAACGAAAGATGTGCTGCCAAAAACGACTGTTGTTGGTAATCCGGCCAGGAAGATTAAACAATGATGAGGTGAGGATATGGTCACGATAAGTTTATGTATGATCGTAAAAAATGAAGAAGCTGTTCTTGCAAGAGGATTAGAAACAGTTAAGGACATTGTAGATGAAATAAATATTGTCGATACAGGCTCAACTGATAAAACAGTCGAAATTGCAAAAGAGTATACAGATAGAGTGTTTTTTTACGAATGGACAGGAAACTTTGCGGCGGCGAGGAATGAATCATTTAAATATGCAACAAAAGACTACATTCTTTATTTAGATGCTGATGATGTTTTATTAGAGGAGGATCAGAAAAAGTTAAAAGCTTTAAAGGAAACATTAGACCCTTCTGTTGATTCAGTCTCGATGTTTTATAATGCTGGGATAGATAGTTATGGAAATGTTACGTTAAGGTATCGGCGCAATCGTTTAGTAAAAAGGGAGAAAAATTTTAAATGGGGTGGAGATGTTCATAATTATCTAAATGTCTATGGCAAAATCATTAATTCTGATGTGGCAGTGACACATAAAAAAATAAAGCATGCTGTTAGTAGAAATCTTTCAATCTATGAAAAGAAAATTGAGAGAGGCGATGTATTTTCTGCCAGGGATTATTTTTATTATGGAAATGAATTAAGAGAAAACGAGCATCTAAAAGAAGCAATTGAAGCTTATGATAAAAATATTGAGATGAAAGACGGATGGATTGAAGATAAATTTTACGCTTGTATTAATAAGGGAGATTGTTATAGACATCTAGAACAGCCAGATAAAGAATTAGAGTCTTTATTTCAATCTTTTCTTTTTTCAAAAACTCCAAGACCTGAAGCATGTAGTCGGATTGGCTATAATCTTCAGTCAAAAAAAGAATATAATCATGCTATTTATTGGTATAAACAGGCTATTGAATTAAAACCTGACGAGAATCAATGGAGTTTTAGTTATCTCGCCTATTCTACTTGGTATCCGCATCTCCAATTATGTGTTTGTTATGATCGAATTGGTGAACCACAAAAAGCATATGAACATAATGAAAAAGCACGAGGGTATCGACCGAAGGACCCTTCAGTTTTGCATAATAAAAAGTACTTTGAGAAAGCTTATGGTTTTGGGAAAAAGGAAGAGAAGATTGTGACTGATGCTGAAGTGGTGGAAGAAGAGGGGGAAATGGAAGTTGAGATAATTGATGATAAGGAAAAGGGTGTAAATGAATGATAAACCTTAATCCTTTAATTGTCTGAAATGAAGGAGTGGTATAGATGATTGCAATTAACCAATTAGATAGACAATTTCAAAGCTTAAAAAAAGAGTTCTTATCGGCGATGGAAAGAGTGATAGATAGTGGCCATTTTATAGTGGGTCATGAAGTGAAGAGGTTTGAGGAAGAGGTTTGTCATTATTTGGATATTGAGTATGCTGTATCGGTTGGGAACGGTACGGATGCATTAATATTAGCATTACATGCATTGAACATAGGAGAAGGAGATGAAGTCATTACAACTCCTTTTACATTTTTTGCAACAGCTGAGGCGATATCAAGGGTAGGGGCGATTCCTGTTTTTGTTGATATAGATCCGACAACCTACAATTTGAATGTAAATTTAATTGAGGAAAAAGTGACAAGTAAAACGAAAGCCATTATTCCAGTTCATTTGTTTGGGCAAGGTTGTGAAATGAAGAAGATACAAGAAATTGCAAAAGAATATCAATTATTTATTATAGAAGATGCATGTCAGGCTTTTGGGATTGAATTAGGGGATAAAAAACTTGGGACAATTGGAGATATAGGGTGCTTTTCTTTTTTTCCAACAAAAAACTTGTCAACAATTGGTGATGGAGGATTAGTTGTAACTAAAAATAAAAAGATCGCTGAGCGAATAAAGAAATTACGCCATCATGGAAGTGAGAAAAAATACCATCATAGTGAGGTGGGTTATAATAGTAGACTTGACGAAATTCATGCTGCATTTTTACGTATTTGTTTAGGTAAGATTGATGAATGGAATCAAAGAAGAAATGTACTTGCACAGCGTTATCAATGTTTGAAAGAGCTAAAAGGTGTCAAAATACCGAATGGTGTTACAAATTTATCACATGGTTATCATTTATACTGTATCGAACATTCTAAAAGAAATGAGTTAAAAGAATTTTTAGATGATAAAGGAATTGGTTGCGGGATATATTATCCGGTTCCATTACATTTGCAGAGTGTTTATCGTATATTAGGGTATCATGTTGGAGACTTTCCTAGAGCAGAAGAAGCAGCAAAGGTGATTTTAGCAATTCCATTACATCCGTTTATGACAGACAACGAACAAGATGAAGTTATTAGAGTTTTGCAGGAGTTTAAATAATAGTAGGGAATGGAATTTAAAATTGATATAGAACGTCACAACTGTTTAGGGTTGGTTGTTCTTAAAGAATTAGATAAATAAAATCACCTATAAGTTACTGTTAATCTGGTGTTACTTGGAGGTGGATTTTTGTAAATATAAGGGTATTTTTTAAGCTTTGATTTTAGATATTCTAATAAGTTTATGATAATTTAATTTTTTTTTACACTCTTCATTTTCTGAGAGTGTTTTTTTTGTGATATTAGTTTTAGATACTTGCCTACTCATAATTTGTTTATTCGAATACACTGATAACTATCATAGTAAATGGTGTGGAGATTATTCATTTAGAGGTGGTCAAGTTGTATTTTAAAAATAATAAAAGGAATTGTTGTGGAGCGAAACCACCAGTTATTATTCCGAGTGGTTTTCCAGATGGATTTGGGCCATCTAGAAGGGGCCCACAAGGACCACCTGGACCTAGAGGGCCAAGTGGAGCGACGGGTCCAACCGGAGCGACAGGAGTCACCGGAGTAATAGGAGCAACGGGCTCAACCGGAGCCACAGGAGTAACCGGGGCAACGGGAGCGACCGGGGTAACGGGAGCCACGGGAGTAACTGGGGTAACGGGAGCCACGGGAGCAACAGGAGTAACCGGAGCCACGGGAGCAACAGGAGTAACCGGAGCCACAGGAGCCACGGGAGCAACCGGGGTAACGGGAGTAACCGGAGCCACAGGAGCCACGGGAGCAACCGGGGTAACGGGAGTAACCGGAGCCACAGGAGTAACTGGGGCAACGGGAGTAACTGGAGCCATAGGAGTAACCGGAGTAACAGGAGCGACGGGAGTAACTGGGGCAACCGGAGTAATGGGAGCCACGGGAGCAACCGGGGTAACAGGAGTAACAGGAGCGACGGGAGTAACCGGAGCAACTGGGGCAACAGGAGCCACGGGAGTAACCGGAGCCACCGGGGTAACAGGAGTCACCGGAGCAACTGGGGCAACAGGAGTAACTGGGGTAACCGGAGCAACGGGAGCAATCGGAGCAACGGGAGTAACCGGAGCAACCGGGGTAACAGGAGTCACCGGAGTAACGGGAGCCACGGGAGTAATGGGAGTAACGGGAGCAACAGGGGTAACGGGAGTAACAGGGGCAACCGGAGTAACTGGTCCGACAGGAGTAACGGGAGCAACCGGAGTAACTGGTCCGACAGGAGTAACAGGAGCAACCGGGGTAACGGGAGTAACAGGAGCGGCGGGAGTAACAGGGGGAACTGGAGCAACCGGCCCAACGGGTCCGACCGGAGTAACCGGAGCCACCGGAGCAACTGGGGCAACGGGAGTAACAGGAGTAACAGGGGTAACAGGAGCAACGGGAGTAACAGGAGCAACCGGAGCAACCGGAGCAACCGGAGTAACCGGAGCAACAGGAGTAACAGGGGCAACGGGAGCAACAGGGGTAACAGGTCCAACCGGAGTAACCGGAGTAACCGGAGCAACAGGAGTAACAGGGGCAACGGGAGTAACCGGAGTAACAGGAGTAACCGGAGCCACAGGAGTAACAGGGGCAACGGGAGCAACCGGGGTAACAGGTCTAACCGGAGTCACCGGAACAACAGGAGTAACGGGAGTAACAGGTCCGACCGGGGTAACAGGAGCCACGGGAGTAACAGGGGCAACCGGAATAACAGGGGTAACAGGAGCAACCGGGGCAACCGGAGCGACGGGAGTAACTGGGGCAACAGGAGTAACGGGAGCCACGGGAGTAATGGGAGTAACGGGAGCAACCGGGGTAACAGGAGCAACCGGGGTAACAGGAGTAACCGGAGCGACGGGAGCAACCGGGGCAACAGGAGCAACCGGAGTAACAGGAGTAACCGGGGCAACGGGAGTAACCGGAGCGACAGGAGTAACAGGGCCAACGGGAGCCACGGGAGTAACTGGGGCAACAGGAGTAACGGGAGCAACCGGGGCAACAGGTCCGACCGGAGTAACCGGAGTAACTGGGGCAATAGGAGTAACGGGAGCAACCGGGGTAACAGGAGCAACTGGAGCAACAGGAGTAACAGGAGCGACGGGAGTAACTGGGGCAACCGGAGTAACAGGTCCAACCGGGGTAACGGGAGTAACAGGGGTAACTGGAGCAACCGGCCCAACGGGTCCGACCGGAGTAACCGGAGCCACCGGAGCAACAGGGGCAACGGGAGTAACAGGAGTAACAGGGGTAACAGGAGCAACGGGAGTAACAGGAGCAACCGGAGTAACTGGCCCAACGGGAGCCACAGGAGTCACCGGGGCAACGGGAGCAACAGGAGTAACAGGTTCAACCGGAGTCACCGGAGCGACGGGAGTAACAGGGGTAACAGGAGCAACCGGGGTAACAGGCCCAACAGGAGTAACAGGGGCAACAGGAGTAACGGGAGCAACGGGAGCAACCGGGGTAACCGGAGCCACCGGAGTAACTGGGGCAACTGGAGTAACTGGAGCCATAGGAGTAACCGGAGCCACAGGAGTAACAGGAGCGACGGGAGTAACAGGGGCAACCGGAGCAACGGGAGCAACCGGAGCAACGGGAGTAACCGGAGCAACGGGAGTAACAGGGGCAACAGGAGCAACAGGGGTAACAGGAGCAACGGGAGCAACCGGAGCAACGGGAGTAACCGGAGCAACCGGAGTAACTGGCCCAACGGGAGCCACAGGAGTCACCGGGGCAACCGGAGTCACCGGAGCGACGGGAGTAACAGGGGTAACAGGAGCAACCGGCCCAACAGGAGTAACAGGGGTAACAGGGGCAACGGGAGCAACCGGAGCCATAGGAGTAACCGGAGCCACAGGAGTAACAGGAGCGACGGGAGTAACAGGAGCGACGGGAGTAACAGGAGCGACGGGAGTAACAGGGGCAACAGGAGTAACGGGAGCAACCGGGGTAACAGGAGCAACCGGAGTAACCGGAGTAACTGGCCCAACGGGAGCCACAGGAGTAACCGGGGCAACAGGAGTAACCGGAGCGACGGGAGTAACTGGGGCAACCGGCCCAACAGGAGTAACTGGGGTAACAGGGGCAACGGGAGTAACTGGAGCCATAGGAGTAACCGGAGCAACCGGAGTAACAGGAGTAACAGGAGTAACAGGAGCAACGGGAGTAACCGGAGTAACCGGAGTAACTGGCCCAACGGGAGCCACAGGAGTAACCGGGGCAACAGGAGTAACCGGAGCGACGGGAGTAACTGGGGCAACCGGCCCAACAGGAGTAACAGGGGCAACCGGCCCAACAGGAGTAACAGGGGCAACCGGAGCAACGGGAGTAACCGGAGCAACCGGGGCAACAGGGGCAACGGGAGCAACCGGAGCCATAGGAGTAACCGGAGCAACCGGAGTAACAGGAGTAACAGGAGTAACAGGAGCAACGGGAGTAACGGGAGCAACCGGAGTAACAGGGGCAACGGGAGTAACAGGTCCAACCGGAGCGACGGGAGTAACAGGGGTAACAGGAGCAACGGGAGCAACCGGAGCAACGGGAGTAACCGGAGCAACGGGAGTAACCGGAGTAACTGGCCCAACGGGAGCCACAGGGGCAACCGGAGTAACGGGAGCAACCGGGGTAACAGGAGCAACCGGAGTAACTGGCCCAACGGGAGCAACCGGAGTAACCGGGGCAACAGGAGTAACCGGAGCGACGGGAGTAACTGGGGCAACCGGCCCAACAGGAGTAACTGGGGTAACAGGGGCAACGGGAGTAACTGGAGCCATAGGAGTAACCGGAGCCACAGGAGTAACCGGAGCGACGGGAGTAACAGGGGCAACAGGAGTAACGGGAGCAACCGGGGTAACAGGAGCAACCGGAGTAACCGGAGTAACTGGCCCAACGGGAGCCACAGGAGTAACCGGGGCAACCGGAGTAACCGGAGCGACGGGAGTAACTGGGGCAACCGGCCCAACAGGAGTAACAGGGGCAACCGGAGCAACGGGAGTAACCGGAGCAACGGGAGTAACCGGAGCAACCGGAGCAACAGGAGTAACAGGGGCAACGGGAGTAACCGGAGTAACCGGAGCAACCGGAGCAACAGGAGTAACAGGGGCAACGGGAGCAACAGGAGTAACAGGTCCAACCGGAGTAACCGGAGCAACCGGAGCAACCGGAGCAACAGGAGTAACCGGAGCAACAGGAGTAACAGGGGCAACGGGAGCAACAGGGGTAACAGGTCCAACCGGAGTAACAGGAGCGACGGGAGTAACAGGAGCAACCGGAGTAACAGGGGCCACAGGAGTAACCGGAGCAACCGGGGTAACAGGTCCAACCGGAGTCACCGGAACAACAGGAGTAACGGGAGTAACAGGTCCGACCGGGGTAACAGGAGCAACGGGAGTAACAGGGGCAACAGGAGCAACGGGAGTAACAGGGGCAACAGGAGTAACAGGAGCCACAGGAGTAACCGGAGTAACAGGGGTAACAGGAGCAACAGGGGTAACAGGTCCAACCGGAGTAACAGGAGCAACCGGGGTAACAGGAGTAACGGGGGCCACGGGAGCAACAGGTCCCAATATATTAGAAACGGGATTCTCGGCATTTAGATCACCGTCTACTACAAATGCTCCTATTCAACTGACGAACTGGACGACGACACCTCCTTTCTATACAGATCCTGGATTTAATGCAGCTGCGGGTACGTTTACAGTTCCTGAGAGTGGAAGGTATTCATTTAAAGCAGTTCTATCGTACAGTACGACTGTAGCTTTAACAGTAGGAAGCTCGGCAAATCCACAGTTTGTAATTAGAAGAACGTCGCCAGGTCCGGAAGATTTAATATTAGGATACTTTCCTGTCGTAAACATAAACCTTGCTTTAGTAAATATTAGAGCGATTCTCGGGCAAGGGACAGTGACACTTGGAGGAGATTTAGATTTAAATGCAGGAGATGTTATCGCAATTTTTTATGTGGCGGATGGACTTACTCTTAACCTTAATATAGGTGCAGGAAATGCACGAGCGAATGTTTGGTCAGTCCACAGATTGACTGACGATATATAAAAAGATACGAATATCCAATATATTAACCTTAGGAATTTCAATTATTAATCTCATAAAATTGAGATTAATGAGAGAAGTTCCTTTTTCTTGTGGTTGCAGACAGCAATTCAACAAGGGATAGTGTCAACGGTAAAAACGGGAGTATATATTGTATTAGATGTGGATGATGTCCTTTTAAAAGAAGACCAGGAAATGCTCCAGAAGTGGTCCTTATTTTTGATCCCTAACATAAAGCAAGCCGATGAGATTTTTAATCAAAATCTCATCGGCTTGCTTTTTTTAGTTAGAAGTGAGTTGTGTCCCACCCTCTTTGTTAGTTTATCTATATTATTTTTAATACTTTTTTATTATCTCTGTTATATAGTCGATAGGAACATCATCGTGACACGGTAAAGTAATGGTAATGTTTTGTAAGTGTTTTGAGTTAGACTGAGGGGATTGATACTTTTCTAGATAATAGGGTGTTTGGCTTAAACTATACGTACCAATTGTTGTTTCAATTTTTTTAGCGAATAAATATTGAATTAATCGATCTCTATCTACATATTTAGGGGTGGTAAATACGATGGATTGGAGATTGTGTTTAGTATCATTGTTGACTTTTTGTATTTGATAACCTAGTGGTGCTAATGCTTTGACGTATTCATCTTTCATTTTTTGACGTTTTTCAATAATAGAATCAAGTTTTTTTAATTGATGAATACCAATAACGCATGAAATGTCAGGTAATCTATAATTGTATCCAGATGAAATGAATAAGGGCTGGTTATTGGTGATAGTTGCTCCATGGTTTAATAAGATTTTCAGTTGTTCGTTCCATTCAGAATTATTTGTTAAAATCGCTCCGCCTTCGCCTGTTGTTAAAAGTTTACGAGGATGAAAACTAAAACAAGTTAGATCAGCGATAGTTCCAACTTTTGTATTATTTATTGAACTACCTATGGAACAAGCCGCATCTTCTATAAGCACAATATGATGTTTTTGACAAATTGCTTTAATATCTAATAGGTTAGATGGGTTACCTAGAGCATCAACAAAAATAATGGCCTTTGTCTTTGGAGTAATGGCAGATTCTAAGTTCGCTGCTTCCATATTATAAGTGGCTAAATCAACATCTACAAATACAGGTTTAGCTCCGGTATTTTCGACAACATTAGCAGTCGCAGGGAAGGAAAAATCAGAAATGATGACTTCATCCCCTTTTTTGACGTTTATTAGTGCAAGACAAGTACTAAGAGCAGTTGTTGCTGATGTTGTTAAGTGAACATATTTTACTTTTGTATATTCAGCTAAAGCATTTGAAAATTGGTTAACAAATGGTCCTTTTGTAAATTGTTTCGTAGCAAAAACTTGTTTAAGATCTTCTTCAACTTCATTATAATCGATATAAGGTTTGATTAATTTAATCATTGGAACCTTCCTTACTTGCTCGTGCTTTTATTACTTTTGCAGGAACTCCAACCGCTACACTATACGGAGGGATGGAACGATTTACTAATGCGTTTGCCCCAATTTTAGAGTGAGCCCCAATCGTCACTTCACCGATGATGGAAGTGGCCATGCCGATATTACAATTCTTTTCAATTGTAATAGAAGGGAAATGTAGAGGAGAAAATAAAATCGGCTCATTTGGGTCATCTGGTTCAATATGGGAGGAAGCTAGTATATGAACAGAAGGACCAATCCCAGCAAATTCTTTAATAGTAACACCACCAGCACCGTGGATAAAACATCTTTGGCCAATCCAACAATTGGATTCTATCGTTAATTTGTGTTTATAATATCCTTTTATTATGGTGTCATGGCCAATATAAACATTGTCCCCGATAAAGATATTTTCTGGGTGAAAAATTCGAACTCCGTCTTCGATGATTACATGATCCCCACAGGAACCTAATTTACTTTTGTCGACATGTCCAAGACCATCACTTCTCCATTTCTTCATAAATAGCCTCCTTTATGTTAAATATTTTGCCGTTAAGTTAATTCCTTTCTCTAAATCTACTTTTGCTTCAAAACAAAGAAGTTCTTTTGCTTTTTTTATATCTGGTATTCTTAATTGAATATCTGCTGTTGTTTGAGTTATATACTGAATGTTGGATTTTGATTTTAAAACTCGAATAATTGTATTTGCAAGTTCATTAATGGTTGTTATGGACTTTACGTTACCAATATTAAATGATTCACCAATCGCTGAATCATTTAATAAGCTACAATAAATAGCCTCGACCATATCATCCACATAACACCAAGCTCTAATTTGTGTGCCATTTCCATGAATATAAAGCGTTTCATTATTAAGGGCATTTTCAATCATTAGTTTGATAGCACCTTCTCCTACCTGCCCTGGCCCATATATATTAAACGGTCTTAAGATAACAGTTGGTAAACGTAGTTGTTTATAATAGGAATAGGCAAGATGCTCACTTGCGAGTTTGCTAACGGCGTATGTCCACCTAGCTTCACCTACGGCACCAAGTACAGCATCGCTTTCTTCAGTTGAACGAAATGCGCGTTGCCCGTAAACCTCGCTAGTACTAAAGCAGATTACTTTTTTGCAGTTATCTAATTCGCTAGCGGCCTCAAGGATATTTGCTGTACCAATCATATTAACTTGCATAGTTTTTATAGGATTATGTGTGACGGTATCAATCCCCGCAATTCCAGCTGCATGAACAATATATGTGGCTCCTTTAATTGCTTTTTTTAATTCAGAAAGATTAAGAATGTCTCCGTTTATAATGGTGAGATTTGAATTATTATTGTAATCCTTATATTTTAATGAATTTCTAAAAAAATTATCGAAGACGATAACGTTATTTTCATTGATTAATCTACCTATTAGCTTCGAACCGATAAATCCAGCTCCACCGGTAATAAATATAGTCTCATTGTTCAGAGTTTCTGATATATTCATTTTAGACACCTCCTGTTATTTTGAGATTTAATCGTTTTGAATGAGGATTTTTTTATAAATGTCCAGTAGTTTACAACTGTTTTTTAAATGGTCATGATACAGGTTTGCGTATTGTCTTGAACATTTAGCGAGTTCTTTCAGTTGATCTTGATTTTTTAATAATTCTCTTATTGTTTCATATATGGTGTCAGGATTTGCTGAAATAATAGGTAATTCTTGAGGGTAATGCTCTTTCATATAGTCACTTATATGACAAATAACAGGTTTTCCTAGAGCCATACATTCTACGGCAAAGAGGCCATAGCTTCCAATGTGTAACTGATCGATAATGAGATCAGCTTGCTGGTATATTCTTTTGGCTTCTTCATGAGACGTACCAGTTATAAGTTGGAAATCAAACTCGAATTCGGACTGTAACTTTGTTATGGCGTTGATAATGTATGGAGAGCCTTTAACTTCATAATTAGTAGGGGCATGAACAATTAATGGTTTTTTGTTTTTCTGATCTAATACTTGATAATTTGATAGATCGACACTAGTAGGAAGCATGAAAGTGTGTTCGTAGTAATCTTCTACATACCTTAACAACTCATGATCAGCTACAATACAGTAACGAATATGTTGAGATAGCTTTTTTAAAGTACGTTCGATGTAAGTTGAGTTTTTCACTTTGGCTTTTGCATAAGGGTTTATTTCTAATGCTTTATTAAGATCCCGTACATCACTACCCCAATGATTCATCAGAATGGGTTTCTTATGGTGATTGATTATATTTAAATCGGAATAATCTGGCATCAAACTTGTTGAAAAGTGAAAGTGGAATATATCAAATGAAGGAATAATCGTATTTTGTATATGTTCTTTTAAGAGATCGATTTTATTGAAGTCTTTCCATGTTCCTCCCTCAATTTCAAATTCAGATGAATAGTTTAGGTATGAAGGATAGTAGTTTAATGTAGATGGGATGACTTCTGTATGGGATAGTCCTTTGGATAAGGTGTACATTTGATTGGCTATTTCAATTGTTCCTTGTAAAAGGAGCAAGGGAGCATTAACCGACTGGCTCACATTTTTCTGACATTCCATTTTTATGTTGTTTTTCATGACATACCCACTTTCAACGTTATTCTCCAAGACATTATATGTCAGCAAGGAAAGAATGTTTATTGTTAAGTCAAAATGATTAAAGTTAAACATCCATTTGTTACATAATTAAGGCCCATTTCAGCTTATCTGCATGTCGAAATAACACCTTTTTTCATACATATAATCATATGGTGTTTATGTGTCTAGAAAGGGGTTTAATACATGGAGAGTAAGGTCGCCATTATTGGTTTAGGTTATGTCGGGTTGCCTTTAGCTATCCTTTGCCATCAAAAAGGGTTTGGTGTTTTAGGAATCGATATTGACCAATCGAAAATAGAGTTATTAAACAAAGGGCGTTCTTATCTAGCGGATTTACAAGATGATGAGATAAAAAAAGTAGTCAGTTCTTCTACATTTCAATATTCAGCTGATTTTACAAGAGTGGAAACGGTTGACACGATTGTAATTTGTGTCCCTACTCCTTTAACGAATCACTCGGAACCGAATTTGACTTACTTAAAAAACGCTTTTAATGGGATTATTCCTTATCTAAAAAAAGATCATTTAATCGTTGTTGAGAGTTCTACTTACCCAGGAACAACGGAAGAAATACTAAAACCGATGTTAGAAGAAAAAGGATGGAAAGTAGGGGAGGATCTATTTTTAGGGTATTCACCAGAAAGAATTGATCCAGGTAATCAATTGTTTTCACTTGAAAATATTCCTAAGATAATAAGTGGTACAACTGAAAATTGTCTAGATAGGATTAATAATGTTTATGACAAAATATTTAGTGAACTAGTTCCTGTAAAAAATACAAAGGTTGCAGAAATGACAAAAATAGTAGAAAATACTCAACGCTTTATTAATATTTCATTTATAAATGAATTAAGTCAAATAAGTGAAAAATTAAATGTTGATATTTGGGAAGTAATAGAAGCCGCAAGTACAAAACCATATGGGTTTACCCCTTATTATCCTGGGCCAGGCATTGGTGGACATTGTATTCCAGTTGATCCGTTATATCTTAAGTGGAAAGCAAATGAACTAAAGATTAATACAGAATTTATTAATCTTGCAAAAAAAATTAATGATAACCAACCTACCTATATCGTTAAAAGAGTTCTTAACCTTATCGGACCTGATACTGGGAAAGTATTGGTTATTGGATTGACTTATAAAAAAGATATTAATGATATGAGAGAATCAGCAGCCGTTAGTGTGTTTCAAGGGTTGATTGAAAAGGGGATCAAAGTGGATTATCATGACCCGTTTTTAGAACAAATAGAAGTAAAGAGTCATCTTTATCAACACCAACCATTGTCAGCTAAGCGGATAGCTGAATATGATTGTGTCGTTATTTTAACAGACCATACAAATGTTGATTATGATTTAATTAAACAATCAGCTCAGACTATTTTCGATACGAAAAATATTTATGACAGTCATGAAAAGCATATTAAAAAATTGTAATCATGTAGGAGTGGACTTGAGGTTCATTCATATAAAAGAAGTATCAGGCTTGTTTGAGTGGTTGATTTTATATAATAAAAAGGAGGTGAGCCATTTTCATTTGCTCATCTCCTTTTTAGCAGGTGAAGGTTTCTTATTATTCCCCATTCCACTCCCGATAAAACTGCTCCAAAAATTCTTCCATAAACAAATGTCTTTTTTCGGCTTCTTCCTTAGCACTATTGGTATTCATTAAGTCTTTTAATTTGAATAGTTTCTCATAAAAGTGATGGACGGCTGAGGATTTGCCGTTTCGGTATTCTTCTAATGTCATGTTATCGCGTACAGCAATTGTCGGATCATACATGGCTTGGCCTTTATGTCCAGAATAAGTAAAGGCTCTAGCAATTCCAATCGCTCCGATCGCATCTAATCGGTCAGCGTCTTGAACAACCTTTGCTTCGATCGTCCGAAGTAATTGTCCGTTTCCAGCTTTAAAAGAAATCGACTGAATGATATCAAAGATAAGTGCTTGCTCCTCGGGAGTTACTTGGATGGAGTCGAGCCATTCTTTTATCGAATTTAAGGCTTTTTCTTCATTTTCTATTAACTTGTCATCAGCGATATCGTGGAGCAATGCAGCCATCGTGACGATAAAAAGATCAGCTTGTTCTTTATTGGCAAGTGCAATGGCTTGATTTGTCACACGTTTAATGTGATACCAATCATGTCCACTTTTCTCATCGAATAATTGCTCTTTTACCCATGCTTCTGTTTTATTGATCATTTCTGTGTGGTTCATTATCTCTTTTCTACCTCTCTTTAAGTGGTCAAGCTACTTGCTTTTGATACCATTTTTTGTGCTTCTCTTACAAATCGAGAACGTTGTGCTTGTTTACCGCGCCGCATCATTGGAACGGAAATGGATAAGGATTGAACCGCTCTTGTAATCGCGACATACATTAGTCTTCTTTCCTCTTCCAAAGGGTTGTCATTGCCTTCTCGCCATGCTTCAAGGGCATAATCATGAGGCAAGTTTCCTTCAACGGTTCCCAATAAATAAACATGGTCATATTCTAATCCCTTTGCCCTGTGGATGGTCATTAATTGTATCGCTTCTTTGGACGGGGGAAGTGACTTGATTTCTTTGTATTTGGCTATCATATGGTCAACATGTTCCAAAAAAGAGGAAATCGTTTCATGCTGCCTGGCCGCTACTTTTAAGTCCCTAACATCATCTGAACCGCGGTCCATCTTATTGCCTTCGTTGCCTTGTTTTTTGATATAGTCTTTTAAACCCATCTCAGACTCTATATACTGAATCGCTTTTTCAGGTGTCATCTTTTTAAGTGTTTGAAACTGTTTAGGTAATGCCTTTAATTTTTTTAATTGAAAAGGGAGTAGATTTTCTACATAAGAAAAAGCTTCTACTAATGTGCAGTCATGTGTGATGCTATATGCTTTTACATCTTGAACGACATTTTGTTTCAAAAATAAGGCACTTGTCATATCAGGGACGGCCTTCATATCATCTTCGTTTTGAGCCAATCTTAAGTAAGCCAAAATTTTACGAATGGTTTTACGGTTATAAAAGGATTCACCGTCACTTTCAATGACAAAGGGAAGACTGGAGTCAATTAACCGTTCAAATAAAGCTCTTGCATGGGTATTTGTTCGATATAAGATCGCAAAATCTGCTGGCCTGGCTCCAGCTTCGATTCGTTTTTTTATATTGTTCACAATTATCGTTGCTTCTTCTTCCTCATCATAAGGATAAAAAAGGGTCGGATAGTTTTCTATATGGTGCTGGGCTTTTAAGGTCTTTTTGAATCGTTTCCGGTTTGTGGCAATGACTTTGTTAGCGACTGAGACGATCGAATGATTGGAACGATAATTCTCATTTAAAATGATTTTTTTAGCTGATTGATAGTTTTGTTGAAAAGAAAGAATATAGTCTGGATCACTACCTCTAAAGCCATAAATCGATTGGTCATCATCACCAACAACACAAAGGTTATTTGACTTTCCTGTAAGCATTGTCATGATTTCCGCTTGGACTTTGTTAATATCTTGGAATTCATCGATTGAAACATAATTAAATCTTTGTTGATAACGAGCCCTTAAATGCTCATCTGACTTTAGGAGCTCGTAACAACCGATTAACATATCATCAAAGTCAAACATTTGCTCTTGTATTCTTTTTTCTTCGTATCTTTTATATAAATATTGAACTTTTTCTTCCCATTGATCCGCTGCTTTTACTTGGTCAGGAGAAATTAAATGGTTTTTCCACCAGCTTATTTGCGTTAACGCTTGGTCATAAGCAAAGTCTTTTTCATCAATATCGATTTCACGACCTGCTTCTTTTATTAGTTTGTCCCTTTGCCAATCCATTTTTAACAATTTACTAGAATGCCAACGATCGGGGTGATGGTGTAACAAAATTTTATAAAAAATACTATGAAACGTCCCGACCATTAACTGTTTAAGTGTCTGTTTCGAAAGGTTTGGATAAATTTCCATTCTAGCCTTCATTTCTTTTGCTGCTTTGGCTGTAAATGTGACGAGAATCATTTCTTTTGGAGAAATTTGCTTAACGGTTAACATATAAGCAGCCCTAGTCGTAAGCACTCTCGTTTTTCCACTACCTGCACCTGCCAAAATGAGAAGAGGCCCCTCCGTTGTTTCGACAGCCGACCATTGATTATCATCTAAATATATACCGTTAGTCTGTAATAGGCTTCTATACTCTGATTGATAAGTCATGGTTGTTGACTTAGTAGGTTGAAAATCAGGAATCATCGTTAACGGCTCAGGTTTTTTCCAACTTGAATCATGGGATTCACGTGTTTGAGAAATAGAACGATTTTGTGGGATCGAAAACCCATTTAACGCTTGCTCTTGTTTTTTCGGTTCTTCTTTTTGGGTGGAATATTTTTTTTCGAACGCATTCACTTCATCGACACAACTTAGGGTTGTGGGAGGGTGAAGGAATTGGGCGGGCTCTTCTATACTTAATTGTAGACGCATTTTTTCGCCACAATGAATACAAGTTAACGCCCCTCTAATACCTGCCTTATATAGTTGTTGCCATTCTGAACGATCAATAGTAGGCAAATGAATCACTCGTTTATGATAATAGGCAGTTTGCATGAACATCATCTCCTACAAACTAGCTTCTTTATTTTCCATCTTTATCGTAGCAAATTTTATATAAAAGGTGGAGTTTTTATTTTTTCAATAGGGTAGCATCAATTGATTTTGGACATAAAAAAAGACTGCCCAATGGTCTTATCGACCTTTTGTTGCAGTCTTATTAATAACTGGGCTAGCTGGATTCGAACCAACGCATGACGGAATCAAAATCCGTTGCCTTACCGCTTGGCTATAGCCCACTAGTAAAATGTATTATAACCTAACATTCTCTTTTCATGCAAGATGAAGAGGATTATTTTACTAAATGTCGAATTTAACCGTATCAAAGAATAGAATGGAGGAGTCATTATTGTACGAAGTCGAACAATTGAGTCAAAATCTAATAAAAGAAGCGATTGTTAATCAAGCATCTGATTTGCATGTCATTCCGATTGGTCAAGGTTACTTAGTGCAAATGCGTATTCACGGACAAATCAAATCAGTTAGACGATTACGTATTAAACAAGCCGAAAGATTAATTAGTCATTTAAAGTATCAATCGGGCATGGATATTGGAGAAAGGAGAAAATCCCAAAGCTCGATGATCCCTTTTGTTGACCAAAACAACGCGTATACTTTACGTCTTTCCACTTTACCTGCTACCCCTACCGAAAGTTTAGCGATTCGTATATCGAAACAAAACAGTTCCACAACGATTCAAAACCTTCCCCTTTTACCAAAACAGCTTCCTTCCTTATTCCAAGCACTTCAATACACATACGGACTTTTACTCATTACAGGGCCAACAGGTTCTGGCAAAACAACGACTCTTTATTCTCTATTAAATGAGTTTATTTCGCAAAAGAATAGAAGGGTTATTTCAATTGAAGATCCGATTGAACAATCAATTGAACAGGCGGTACAAATCCAAATAAATGAAAAAGCGGGAATTACATTTGAAAGTGGTTTACATTCGATATTAAGGCATGATCCAGACGTTATTGTTATTGGAGAAATTCGTGACAAACAAACGGCAGAGTTGGCATTACGTTCAGCTTTAACCGGTCATTATGTGCTTGGCACTTTGCATACTCATGATTGTTACTCGGCGATTATTCGTTTATTGGATTTCGGATTAACTCGAGTTGAGTTAGCGGAAGCGACACGAATGATTATGACACAACGACTCTTTTTACCGATATGTCCTTATTGTGAAGGGGAGTCGACGAAAGAATGTGGTCATTTTCTTTATAGGGAAAGAAAGGCGGTATACGAAACTCTTTCTGCAGAACGCTTAAGGGAAGCGATCTTGAATCAAAAGGTTTCATACCGAAAATTACGAAATGAAGTGAGGTTAGCCTGGGCATTAGGCTATTTAGAGGATGATGAAATAGAAAGGCAGGGGCTATGGTGAAAAAAAGAATAAGATTAAGAAAAGACCACCAGGCGTTAGTGAACCAGCTTGCTCGTATCGCTCAATTGCTTGAACAAGGTTATCCACTTACAATCGCTCTTTCATTTATAAAGTTACATGCTTCTATTGAACATCAACAGTTGTATACAAAAGTAGAATTAGATTTAAAAGCGGGTGTAAGTGTTTCGGAAGCGTTTGAAGTCTTTTCCTTACCAAACGATGTATTGTCCTTTATTTATTTTTATGAACAACAAGGAGATTTGGCAAAAGGATTTAATCAAGCAAGCGAGCTTTATCGAAAGAAAGAGAAGACGAAAAAGGAGCTATCAAAAATTTTACGTTATCCACTTGTTTTAATTTGGATTACGGTACTGATGAGTTTAATGCTCCAGCAATTCATCGCCCCGCATCTTACGCAAATGTTCTTGAGTTTCCAAGGCTCTCCACCATTTATTACTTCCTTCTTTTTTTCAGTGATTGACTTCATGCCACTTCTTAGCGTCTTCCTTACTATGACCGTATTAGTTATCGGAATATACTATCTGTATGTGATCAAAAAAACGAATGCCTCTAGAAAAATGAACCTTCTCTTAAAAATCCCCCTTATTAAATCATTTATTAAACAAATATTAACGTATTTCTTTGCCTTGCAATTAGGACATTTATTGGAATCTGGTATGTCTGTTCGTCATGCGTTAAGTATTTTTGAGAATCAACATTACTTATCTTTTTTTCGTGAGGAGGTTAGCTTGATAAAAGTGGAGCTCATTCAAGGTCATTCTTTATTTGAGATCATGAGTACACGGACTTTTTTTATGGGTGAGCTTGCATTAGTAATCGAAAATGGAGAGAGAACAGGGTACTTAGGGAAAGACTTACAATCCTATAGTGAGTTGCTATTTTTTGAATTGGAAGATAAAATTCAAAAGTTGTTTGCGATGATTCAACCGGCGTTTTTTATTTTGATGGGTGGTTTTGTATTATTTCTATTCTTAGCGGTAATGCTACCTATGTTTACGTTAATTGGAACGTTAAATTAATGGGGAAAATCGGAAGTGGAAAAATTTTTTCGAGAAATTTCAAAAAAGGTATTGCAGGTTATAAATGTTTCGTGGTATAGTAATAAACGTCGCTGAGACATCAACAAATTAAGCGATACGGGGCCTTAGCTCAGCTGGGAGAGCGCCTGCTTTGCACGCAGGAGGTCAGCGGTTCGATCCCGCTAGGCTCCACCATGGAATATTACATATCATATATTCTAATTCGGAGGAATACCCAAGTCCGGCTGAAGGGATCGGTCTTGAAAACCGACAGGCGGGTTAAACCGCGCGGGGGTTCGAATCCCTCTTCCTCCGCCATATTTACTTCAGCACTTAATAGCTATATAATAATGCGGGGTGGAGCAACGAGCATTACATCAATGAGTAATCTCCGAGTAATATCGACGCAGCAACTTCAAAGCATAGCTAGAAGAGGAAGATGTCTTCATCCATGAGAAAACATCATCCATTAACTTTAAAACGACGCGGGGTGGAGCAGTCTGGTAGCTCGTCGGGCTCATAACCCGAAGGTCGATGGTTCAAATCCGTCCCCCGCAACCAATTAATATAGCGATACTACGTAGGATATTCTCCATGCGAGCGTAGATAGTAGTGCTTGGAAAGTGCAACCAAATAAATTCATGATAGCTACGTTGGGTTTTCTACTAGCGAATGATATAAGTAGTACTTGAAAAGTGCAACCAAATAATATAGCGATACTACGTTGAATAAGCTTCATGCGAGCGTAGATTGAAAAATGTACAAGTTTTATACATATTGGTCCGGTAGTTCAGTTGGTTAGAATGCCTGCCTGTCACGCAGGAGGTCGCGGGTTCGAGTCCCGTCCGGACCGCCATTATATTATTTTTATGCTGGAGGGGTAGCGAAGTGGCTAAACGCGGCGGACTGTAAATCCGCTCCCTAAGGGTTCGGCGGTTCGAATCCGTCCCCCTCCACCAGTTATGTGGCGATTGTGGTGAAGTGGTTAACACATCGGATTGTGATTCCGACATTCGTGGGTTCGATTCCCATCAGTCGCCCCATTAATTTAATAAAAAATCCTTATAAATATTGGGCTATGGCCAAGTGGTAAGGCAACGGATTTTGATTCCGTCATGCGTTGGTTCGAATCCAGCTAGCCCAGCCAATATGCGGAAGTAGTTCAGTGGTAGAACACCACCTTGCCAAGGTGGGGGTCGCGGGTTCGAATCCCGTCTTCCGCTTATAAGGTTGTCAATCAATAGCCGGGGTGGTGGAATTGGCAGACACACAGGACTTAAAATCCTGCGGTAGGTGACTACCGTGCCGGTTCAAGTCCGGCCCTCGGCACCATTAAAATATAAGATGATGCGCCCTTAGCTCAGCTGGATAGAGTGTTTGACTACGAATCAAAAGGTCGGGAGTTCGAATCTCTCAGGGCGCGCCATTTTAAATTAAATAAATTTTTACATGCGGGTGTAGTTTAGTGGTAAAACCTCAGCCACGAGCGAAGCTTCTATGAAAAATCAACGAGTTGTCTTGACGCAGCAGGCTACGAAGTGTAAGCTAGAAGAGGAAAAGACATGCAACAGGTGAGCAACATCAATTAAATACCATTTATAATATGCGGGTGTAGTTTAGTGGTAAAACCTCAGCCTTCCAAGCTGATGTCGTGAGTTCGATTCTCATCACCCGCTTTTTTATTTTGTCTTTTTTTATTTACATGATTTATTTTCATTAAGGGTAAGCTATTTTATATGAGCCATTAGCTCAGTCGGTAGAGCATCTGACTTTTAATCAGAGGGTCGAAGGTTCAAGTCCTTCATGGCTCATCATCAACTTAAGCGGGTGTGGCGGAATTGGCAGACGTGCTAGACTTAGGATCTAGTGTCTTTTGACGTGGGGGTTCGACTCCCTTCACCCGCATAAATAAAGGAGAGGCAGTTTTAAGAGCCTCAAAATAGTTAAGTGGATGAGAAGGTGTATTTTTTACCTTTTCATCTTTTTTTGCGTTTAATTAAAGGGGAATGTTATTAGTAATGAAAATGTGTGTGTTGAGGAAATAGGGGTACGCCCTTACACAAATTAGGCATGTATTCCATCATCATTTCCTAGTATGATAGCTGTTTTTAAAAAAAGGAGATACTTACTAATGTCTAAAAATCCATTAACGCTCGTTCCTATTATTAAATTCTATTCAGAAGACGATTCTTCGTTTATTTTCCCCTGAGTTCTATAATTGCCAGAGTGACTTTAGTTCATGGGCACCAAGGGAATCAAAGGAGGCCAATGAAGCCAAAAGCGAGCGAATCAGAGCCACAAAGGGAATCAAAGGCCCTCAATGAAGCCGAAAGCGAGCGAATCAGAGCCACAAAGGGAATCAAAGGCCCTCAATGAAGCCAAAAGCACATGAATCAGAGCCACAAAGGGAATCAAAGGCCCTCAATGAAGCCGAAAGCGAGCGAATCAGAGCCACAAAGGGAATCAAAGGCCCTCAATGAAGCCAAAAGCGAGCGAATCAGAGCCACAAAGGGAATCAAAGGCCCCCCATGAAGCCAAAAGCATATGAATCAGAGCCACAAAGGGAATCAAAGGCCCCCCCAATGAAGCCAAAAGCATATGAATCAGAGCCACAAAGGGAATCAAAGCCCCTCAATGAAACCAAAAGCATATGAATCAGAGCCACAAAGGGAATCAAAGGCCCCCCATGAAGCCAAAAGCACATGAATCAGAGCCTAACAGGGAATCATAGAACCCAAATGAATGCTTAAGTCTGCCAAACAAGTTGGCTTCGGGTTCATGAACTCTCGTGTTGTGTGACATAAGACACAAAATAAGATAAACAAACAAAAAAGGCTCCTAAAAGCTCATCGTAATGAAACTTTTGGTTAGCCTTTTTTGTTTGTCTTCATTTCCGATTTTTCTGGTACGAGGTCAATACCGCCTTTATGAAAAGGATGGCACTTACTTATGCGCTTTATCGTTAACCATCCTCCTTTTAGTGCTCCAAATCGTTGGATTGCTTCAACCCCATAATGAGAACAAGTTGGGTAGAAACGACAAGTTGGAGGGGTAAGTGGGGATATAAACTTTTGATAACCACGAATGAATAATAAAAATAATTTTTTCATTAATTATTTCCCTTTCTAAAAAAAGTGGCAGGAAATGAGGTTGCCTATGTGTAATTATAACAAATATCCAAAAGAAAGGTGGTGTGCAAAAAACGACTTTTTCTTCTCCTCCATTTAGCATCTAAAATTAAGACCCCAAACAAGCTAACCCTTTCCTTATTCACTATCCCAATCATCTACTTTTATTATGAGGTGATAAAATTGAAAAAGATGATTAAAAATGAACGAGCTTTTACGTTAATAGAAATGCTTGTTGTTTTAATGGTGATTTCTGTTTTGCTCCTAATCCTTGTCCCCAATTTAACTCAAAATCAATCAACAGCAAATGATAAAAGTTGTGAAGCGACTGTTCGGCTCGTCCAATCACAAGTGTATGCTTATCAGATTGACGAAGGAGCATTACCAAATGATATGGATGATATTTTACCTTACCTCCATGTAGCAAGTGAAGTCCAATTAGATGATGATGGGAATTTACAATGTCCGAACGGAGATTATCTTGAAATAGGTGACAAAGGTATCATATCTGTTGTAAACAATGAAGATAACTAATAAAAACTGGTCTTCCGGTGGTTTTACCTTGATTGAACTTCTTCTGGTCCTTTCAATCATTTCCATTCTTCTTTTCATTCCTCTTCTTTTTGCAAAATCATTTCAGTACGAACCATCTCCAGAGCAAGTAGCTGAAAGTTTAAAGGAAGATTTGCTTTTGACACAGCATCTCGCGATGTCTAGAGGAAATCATATTAATTTCATAATTGATAACCTTTCAAAAAAGTACGTTATTCGTTATGGGGCGTTTGAGACTATTGTTGAAAAGCCTTATGCAAGGGATGATATGTCCATTTATTTCTTCAGTACCATTAATAACAATAATATTTCGTTTAATCGAAATGGCCATCCCCGCATATCTGGAAGCTTTCGTTTAGAAGTAGGAAGTGAAAAGTTTGTTTTTACGATTCATTTAGGAAAGGGGTGGGTTGAGTATAAAAAAATGTGATGGATTTACTTTAATTGAAGTTCTTCTTTCTTTTTCGTTATTAAATCTCATTTCGCTTATGTTAGTACCAGTCATTATCGAGTTGCAACAGGAAAGGCTAACATTGCGTGAACAAGAAGAAGCATTATATATCTTAGAGGAAGGAATTCATCATTTTATGTTAGAACAGCCGATTCCTGAATTGAAAAATAAGCAATTTGAACAATCGATTAATGAAGATATGGGGGAAATCGAATATTGTTTACAGTGGCAAGCGAGTAATCATAAGTTATATCAGAGTTGTTTATATGCCAAAAGATAACCGTGGAATGACGTTAATTGAGTTGTTGTTGGCCGTCAGCTTAGGTAGCTTATTATTTCTAATCCTTCCGACTATTATGCTCGTCTTTTCAGAGTCGGTTAGGGGAGAGAAAACGACTGATTGGGAAGCGATGGTTTTTTTTAATTTACTCGCTCAAGAGGTAAGAGGGGCCGTTTCCGTAGAAGGAACAGAAAATGGTGTTCGTATTTATAGGAGTGATGGTGTATTAATTTCTATGCAAAGACAGCAAGGTGGGACGATTGTTTTTCAAAAAAACTTTGAGGGTTACGTTCTTATGCAAAGTGAAGTCCATTCTTTTAAATGTGTTAATGTTCAAGAGCTGATAACTTGTACGTTGATAAAGGAAAATGAAAAAACGTATACACGAACGATGGTTGCGGTGCCGTTCGCTTGGGAGGTGGAAAATGAATGAAAAAGCGTTTGTTTTTCCACTAACCTTGATTTTTATTTCTCTTTTAATTTTGGCCATCGCTTTTCAAGCAAATTCGCTCATTCAAGAGAAACGCTTTATTGCTGAGCAAGAGAGAGTTATTCAGCTCCAATCTTTATTACAAATGGCGATTGTTGATTTCCAAAAAAATCCCGACATTTTATCAGAAAGTAAAGTCTTTTCATATGAGCATGGTACGGTTACACTTATTGTAACTCAAAAAAGTAATCCATATGTTTATGAAATTCAGTTTCAAGCTGAATTAATACAAGGGAATACAAAGGTTGGTATAATGATTTATCATGATGATACGAGGTTAGTGGAGGAATATTGGGAGGTTAAATAGGTGCAGCAAATTGTTTATTTGACTGGTTTTATGGGGTCTGGGAAAACAACGGTAGGAGAAGGATTAGGAAAAGCAGTAGGTGTCCAAGTCATTGATACCGATCAATGGATTGAACAAACAGAAGGGGAAACGATTAAAGAGCTATTTCAAACAAAAGGTGAACAGTATTTTCGGGAAAAGGAAACGGAAGCTTTAGCGAAAATTCAACAAACTCCTTTAATCGTTACAACTGGTGGTGGTATCGTTTTAAAGGAGCAAAATAGGGAATTAATGAAAAAAAAGGGGATAGTCGTTTTCCTTGATTGTAAAATCGATGAAATTTTTGACCGTGTAGCAGGGGATTCCACTCGTCCTCTGCTCCAAAATAAAAGCAAAGCAGATATTAAAAAGATTTTTGATGAGAGGAAGACCTATTATTTAGAGGCAGCGACGATCGTTTTTGATACGTCCGGAAAATCGGTCATGCAAATTGTTCAAGAATTAAAAGAAATATTGCTTAAAAAATAATAAAACGGGAAACCTAAAAAGGAAAGAGGTGATCCCGTTGTCTTTTAACGATTACGTAAAATTTGTGACAGAACAACTTGTCAAAAAAATGGACGAACCACGTGTAAAAAAAGAATTGAATACTAAATCAAACGATGAATTGGTAAAACAACCGTTATCAAATAAAGCATTTGGAGTGATTCCATTAGGGATTTCCATGTTTGTTCATCGTAAAAAAAATAATTCCTAATAATTTTCACAAATCCTACGAAACTTAATTGGATTTTACGAATTACAGCAGTTAAAGCATTTACAATTAAGAAGTGAGTCGTATATAATATAACAGTACTCAATTTCAGTAATTGATAAAATGAAAAAAGTTATAATAAGTAAGAAGAGGAGGGGCAGCTATGGATCGAATGTTTCGCGTCCTTGCTTTCTGGACAGGGATCTTTGCGGTACTATTTTTCGTTGGTGATATGACGAATATGGCCATCTTGTTCTTTGCACAAACAGGTGCATTGTTAGCATTAAGTTATTTAAAATTATCTGAACGAGTGTATATTTATATTTTTGGAGCATATTGTACGATTTTCTTTGTTGGGTTTACATATTACTCAACGTTCTTACTTGTTCCAAGCTTCGGTGGACATTAATTTGTACATACGAGAAAACCGCGTCTCATTTGAGAGCGGTTTTTTTAGATAAAAGATTCAATCGTCAGCCAAGAAGAGTCATTATTTTCATCTTAAAAACCTGATAAAAAGGGGTTTGAATCCATTTCCATTCCAATGGTTGTCACTTGACCGTGTCCACAAGCGACTACAGTGTCTTCAGGCAATTCGAGTAGTTTATCATGAATGCTTTTTAACAAAGTTTCATGATCGCCTCCAGGTAAGTCTGTTCGACCAATCGATTGGCTAAATAAGACATCGCCAGAAAAGACAATCGCTTCTTTTGGATAATAAAAAGAAACACTTCCAGGTGAATGCCCTGGTGTATAAAAGACTTGGAATAAAAAAGGCCCCACTTGTAAATCAGCTTCATTTGTAATAAGTATATCGGCGGGTTTAATTTTGATCGAATCACCGATAAAACGACCAGAACCATTTTTACTCGGGTCACTAAGCCAATCTTTTTCTTTTTTATGTAAATATACAGGAATTCGGAATTCATCTCGTAGCTCGTCGACTGCTCCGATATGGTCAAAATGAGCATGTGTTAAAATGATGGCAAGCGGTGTAAGTGCTTCTTGTTTTAACCACCTTATGACTTTCTGGCCTTCACTTCCTGGGTCAAAAATAATCGCTTGCTTTTTTTCGTTATGTAAGATATATGCATTTGTTTGCAAGGGGCCAAGTGGCATTTGCTGAACTGGCATTTATTTGCCTCCTTCATGAAGTTTTATGATCTTAGTTTACCTATATTAGTGTAAAAGTTCAAAGTTTTCATGTGCTAAAAATATTATGACAATATTTATAAGTCTGTTTAGTAAGTCTCGACAAATCGAATGAAAAAGAGTAAAATAAGCTTGTATTGTACATGCTAAGAGCAAAAGAGATGTGATGGGTTTAAAGAGGTCATTTTTCTAAAATGTTTAGAATGGATTAAACCAAAAAAACCATCAATTTTTTATCTGGCTTTTAAAAGATCAATTATTGATTTTATGGTAAAATGTATGAAGAATACGGTAGTACATAAGGAGGAAACTTAACGTGTTTTTATCTATTACGCTTCTAATTGTAGCAGTTATTTGTTTAATTGCTGTATTCCGTGAATTACGTCGAAAGAACTTCTTTGCAGTTGGATTTGCCATGATTTCCTGTGCAGTTTTCGGCTGGTTCTCTATCATGACGATTTGGGCGATTTTGTTCGATGGTAGAGGAGCTCCTGGTATTTAATAGGAAAAAGAACCCTTTCAAGTTCAACTTAGAAGGGTTCTTTTTTTAGGTGCAGAGTAGACTTCACGGTCTGATTTAATAATAAACTTCTAGTCCCCATTTTAGCTGGACTAAGGGAAAAGCTAATCTAACCCCTCAACAAATGTTTTCTGCTCCTCATTGAAACACTTGTTTTTCCAAATAAAACATTCCGCCATTAATAATCGAGACATCGATATAAGGGGAATACAGCTCTTCTAAAGCTTGCTTTTCCATATGATAACTTTCAGGCTTTTCGTCTAAATCTTCATAAAAGCTTTCCAATAAATTCGTTTCCTCCTGCCAACGGTGATAGGCTTCTTGTGCCCATGTGTCATCCTCATTCTCAGCAAAGGTTTGAACGACTTTTTTTAAACGGTTAATGCCACTATTAATTTGAATAAAAGGGGAGAGGGTAAAGCATAAATCAGGCATTTTCGGTGTGAGCATGGTATCTTTCACTTTATCAAAAAATTGTGGCACAATCTGACCATGTATTAAGTTAATCCCTAACGATAATAAGATTTCCTTTTTACGATCACTACAGAAGGAGATTTTAATATTAAGACAAATCCATGGGTGTAATGGAACCGACTGTTGGCCTTGTACGTTAATGTTTTCATACACACGAACATAGCCGCCTAATGTTTTGGTCGTATTAAAGAGTTGGTGAAGGCGAGGGGAGCCAAAGTGGATTTTCTCGCCTTGCAAGTCTTCAGGGCTTTGATTGGCGTTTGTAATAAAGGTTACTTGCATCGGATTCGGCACGCCACCTGTTTTTTCTAAGTAATGCCAATAAAAAGGACGATTCATAATAAGCTTGTCCAACTCAGGTGTTAATTGAATCGTTAAATGATATGGCGATCTTTCTGTAATGTCACATTCATTAGCTACAAAATAATCTTCAATAAACTTATGAAGATGAGGCTGTTGCATCCAAATCCTCTCCTTCCATTGTATGCTCCTCAATTGCTTGGTTCATAATCTCCGCTAAATGTTCAAATTTAATTTCCATTTCTCTTTGGGAATCGGATTCAGATATTACTTCTTGAATATAATCTTCTATTTTCGGTAGCTCAATTTTCGTTAAAATGTCATCAAGTTCACCGATGACACTTTCAAATAAATGAATTTTTTCATAAAGAAGAGATAAGATATTTTGCTCGACTGTATCGTTAACAGCAAAATTATAAATGTGTACATCTTTTTGCTGACCAAGGCGGTGAATTCTGCCAATCCGTTGCTCAATTCTCATTGGATTCCACGGCAGGTCATAATTGATGATATGACTACAAAATTGTAGATTGATTCCCTCACCACCAGCTTCTGTTGCAATTAATACTTGGGCATTGTTTTGGAAAAGGTGACGCATCCAATCTTTTTTTCCACGTTTAAATCCTCCTCTAAAAGGAACAGAGCTAATGCCGTTTTGTTGTAGAAACCATTGTAAATAAAGCTGTGTTGCCCGATATTCAGTAAAAATAATCACTTTATCATCAATCTTTTTAATTAATTCCAGAGCTTTTTCAGCTTTCGCGTGATGATCAATCGTTGCTACCTTTTGTAAAAGTTCTAGAATATGTGGGGCTGGTTCCTTTTCCTCAGTGGGCTTGGCCATCTTGCTTAACGTCATATAAGCTGCTTCACGACTAGAACATAACTCTCGTTGTAAGGTTAAAATTGAAAAATGATTGGCGATTCCCTTTAAGGCAGACAGCTCCTCATAAAAAGCTCTTTCTGATGGACTGAACTCAATTGGTATCGTTTTAACGATTCGTTTTGTCCATTCAATTCCGGTGTCTTCTCGACGATTTCGAACCATTACTTTATTCACTAATTCTCGTAATTTTTCTTCATTTTTAGGAGAACGATGGTTGGAACGATATTCTTTTTCAAAGCTTGAGATGTCACCTAAATGACCTGGTTTTAGAAGAGAAACAAGATTAAAAATCTCTTCTAGTTTGTTTTGGACAGGTGTTGCTGTCAATAACAAACAAAACTTCTTTTTAAGGTGTTTAATGAATTCATAGTTTTTAGTGTTCGGATTTTTTAATTTATGGGCTTCATCAATAATGACGAGGTCATAGTTTTGATTCATGACAATGTCTCGATGTGGTTGTCTTTTAGCCGTATCGATCGAGGCGACGACGACATCATATTGTTCCCATACATACGCTTTACGTTGGGCAGCAGCTGGAATAAAAAATTTCGAATTTAATTCCATCGCCCATTGTGAAACAAGGGAGGCTGGCACTAATATTAGAGCCTTTTTTACAAGGCCACGAATCATATATTCTTTTAAAATAAGACCAGCTTCAATCGTTTTTCCTAAACCCACTTCATCGGCTAATATGGCTTTTCCATTCATTTTCTCAATGACCGTATTGGCCACCTCCATTTGGTGGGGGTATGGTTGTAATTCAGGTAAGTATTTTGGGGCTAAAAGCCCTGTGAAATCTGGTATAGCTTGATGTTGTTCAGCTTCATAGGCGAGACGGAATTGTTGAAGATTAGACCAGACTCCATCACTCTCAAGACGAGTCATAAATCCTTGTTGCCATTCTTTGTCGAAACGAATATCGATTTTCATCTTTTGTGACCCCTTTCAAAAATAAATCTTGCGTAAATAACATGGTATTGGTAGGATATATGTATAAAAAAGAATCAAAAATAAATTAAAAACGAACATTAGATGTATATTTGGTATAGAATGTACATGTTTTTCGGTGAGTTCTTTGGTTCTATCAACATATGTATTTAGTATGTTCAAATTTTGGAATTTAATGCTCTTGTAAAGATTGTTCATTAAAGACTAAAATGAAAGAAAATTTTTAAAAGATAATTTAATATAGGCGGATGAAAATAAGGGGAGAGACTGCTGATGCAGCGCCGAAGGAGCAAGCTTTAAGGAGTGAATCTCTCAGGCAAAAAGACTCTTATTTGACGCAACTCTGGAGAGAGCTTAATGATTTATTAAGCCACCCACGAAGACAATTTTTCTTTGCCTAAACCTTTAGGAGAGGAAAAGTGAAACTTTCTGGTTCAAGGACAGGGACTTACATCTTGATGGTGTATTTCCCTGTCCTTTTTTACGTAAAAAACCCTTTTCTATTGGGTATGGAAAGTTTTAAGAACGAAATATTCTTCCTTTTCATTAAAGGTTTGAAATGTGTATTAATACGCTTTTTTACTTTATGATTTGGATGGAAAATGATGAGTTGAAAGAAGAATTAGGAAAAAACATTAGGAGGAAAATCATGTCTGAATTATTCAAAACGCCTTTGTTTGAAGCTTATAGCAAATACGGGGCCAAAACGATTGATTTTGGTGGATGGGATTTACCGGTTCAATTTTCTTCAATTAAGGAAGAACATGAAGCGGTTCGCACTCAAGCAGGATTATTTGATGTTTCTCATATGGGGGAAGTACTTGTAAAAGGTCCACAAGCATTAGCTTATATTCAATCACTCGTAACAAATGATGTGTCTGTTATAGTTGATGGTCAAGCACAATATACAGCCATGTGTTACGAAGACGGTGGAACAGTGGATGATTTACTTGTTTACCGTAAAAGTGATGTTGAGTTTTTACTCGTCATTAATGCTTCCAATATCGAAAAGGATATTGCTTGGATGGAGGAGCATTTAATTGAAGGGGTCGAATTAAAAAATCTTTCGGAACAATTGTCTTTAATTGCCTTACAAGGACCTAATGCGGAAGTCATTTTACAAAAAGTCGTTAATGAGGACGTTCAGACACTGAAGCCATTCCATTTTTATGATCAAGTCCAAATTGCAGCAGGAAAAGCTTTAATCTCTCGTACTGGTTACACAGGAGAAGATGGATTTGAAATTTATTGTGCTAATGAAGACGCCATCGCGATTTGGGAACTTTTATTAACAGAAGGTGAAGCTGAAGGACTTGTTCCGTGTGGTCTAGGTGCACGTGATACGCTTCGTTTTGAGGCTAAACTGGCTCTATATGGTCAAGAATTAACACGTGATATTTCCCCACTTGAAGCAGGAGTTGGTTTCGCTGTAAAAGTGCAAAAACAAGCGAATTTTATTGGGAAAGAAGCTTTGACCAAGCAAAAAGAAGAAGGTCTTACCCGCAAATTAGTAGGAATTGAAATGATAGATAAAGGAATTCCGCGTACAGATTATCAAGTTTTTGCTGGTGAGAAAGAAATTGGTTTTGTGACAACAGGAACACAATCACCGACCTTAAAAAAGAATGTTGGATTAGCACTACTTGACATTGACTACACGCAATTAGATACAGAAGTTGAGGTTCAAGTTCGTAAAAAGCGTCTAAAAGCAAAAGTGGTTAAAACGCCATTTTATAGAAGAAAGAAATAGGGGGAGCGTTTCTATGAATAATCGTTATTTACCGATGACTGAAACAGACAAACAAGCCATGCTCGAAGCAATTGGTGTGGATTCTATTGAAGAATTATTTTCCGATATCCCAGAATCGATTCGTTTTAAAGGGCAATTAAATGTACCTGAGTCTTTACGTGAGCAAGAGCTTTTAAAGTATTTTAATGGTTTAGCAAATAAAAACGTCTCGATTAAGGAAAAAGTTTCATTCCTTGGAGCAGGCGTGTACGAGCATTATATTCCTTCGATTGTCGACCATGTTATTTCTCGTTCTGAATTTTATACAGCTTACACACCATATCAGCCGGAAATTTCACAAGGGGAATTACAAGCCATTTTTGAATTCCAAACGATGATTTGTGAATTAACGGGAATGGATATCGCGAACTCTTCTATGTACGATGGTCCAACTGCACTTGCTGAAGCAGCGATGATGAGTGCCGGTCATACGAAAAACAAAACGATTTTAGTATCTAAGGCAGTTCATCCTGAAGCTCGTGCTGTGATTCAAACGAATGCAAAAGGCCAACGCCTAAATGTCATCGAAATTGACTTAAAAGATGGGGTAACAGATTTAGATCAAATTAGAGAACATTATAATGATGATACAGCGTGTGTAGTTGTACAATATCCGAACTTCTTTGGTCACCTTGAGCCACTTGCAGAAATTGAGCAAATTGCTCATGAGAAAAAAGCGATGATGGTTGTTTCTAGTAATCCACTTTCTTTAGGATTATTAAAACCACCAGGTCATTTTGGGGCTGACATTGTAGTTGGGGATGCTCAACCATTTGGGATTGCGACTCAATTTGGCGGACCTCATTGTGGTTATTTTGCTGTAACAAAAAAGCTCATGAGAAAATTGCCTGGTCGTTTAGTTGGCCAAACAAAAGATGAGAATGGTCAACGCGGTTTTGTGTTGACATTACAAGCACGTGAGCAACATATTCGTCGTGAAAAAGCGACATCAAATATTTGTTCCAACCAAGCATTAAATGCGTTAGCTGCTGCCGTTGCGATGACAGCGATTGGTAAAAAAGGTGTTAAAGAAATGGCTTATCAAAATGTACAAAAGGCCGGTTATGCTAAAGCGAAATTGAAAGAAAATGGCGTAACGATTGTCCATGACCAGCCTGTATTTAATGAGTTTATTATTCAATTAAACGCTCCTGTTGCTGAGGTAAATCAAAAATTATTAGAACGCGGCATTATTGGTGGATATGATTTAAGCCAGTACTACCCAGAGCTTGAAAATTGTATGCTTGTAACGGTTACAGAAATTCGCACAAAAGAAGAAATCAATCAATTTGCTAAAGAAGTGGGGGCGTTACAATGAGTCAACCTAAAGATCAAGCGCTCATTTTTGAACTAAGTAAAGAAGACCGTGTTGGACATAGCTTACCAATTTTAGATATTGACGAAATTAATATGACAGACCTTTTACCTGATGGTTTTGTACGCCAAGAAGAAGCCGAATTACCTGAGGTTTCTGAACTGCAAATTATGCGTCATTATACCGCATTATCGAAACGTAATCATGGTGTTGACAGTGGTTTTTACCCGTTAGGTTCTTGTACAATGAAGTATAATCCAAAAATTAATGAAGATGTTGCACGTATTGATGGGTTAGCAAATGTGCACCCATATCAACCAGTTGAACAAGTTCAAGGTTCACTCGAAATGCTTTATGAGCTACAAACAGCTTTAGCGGATATTACCGGTATGGATGAAGTAACTTTACAACCAGCTGCAGGTGCTCACGGAGAATGGACCGGATTAATGATGATTCGTGCGTATCATGAGGCGAATGGTGACTTCAATCGTACAAAAGTAATTGTTCCAGACTCCGCTCATGGAACAAACCCAGCTTCTGCGACGGTTGCAGGGTTTGATTCTGTCACAGTAAACACAGATGAAAATGGCTTAGTTGATTTAGAACATTTACGTTCAGTCGTCGGAACTGACACTGCAGCTTTAATGTTGACTAACCCAAATACACTTGGTTTATTTGAGTCGTACATTGTCGAGATGGCGGAAATCGTTCACAGTGCGGGTGGAAAACTTTATTATGATGGAGCAAACTCCAATGCGATTCTTGGAATCACTCGTCCAGGGGATATGGGATTCGATGTCGTTCATTTAAACTTACACAAAACATTCACTGGCCCTCACGGTGGTGGTGGTCCTGGTTCTGGTCCAGTTGGGGTGAAAGAGGATTTAATTCCATACTTACCAAAACCCATTATTGTTAAAACCGAACACGGTTATGATTTGGATTACAACCGTCCAGACTCAATCGGACGTGTAAAACCTTACTACGGAAACTACGGAATTAATGTTCGTGCTTATACGTATATTCGCACAATGGGACCTGAAGGCTTACGTCAAGTATCTGAATTTGCAGTCTTAAATGCGAATTATATGATGCGCCGTCTTGCCCCACATTTTGACTTACCATATGAGCAACATTGTAAACATGAGTTTGTCTTATCTGGTCGCCGTCAAAAGAAACTAGGCGTTCGTACGTTAGATATTGCTAAACGTCTACTTGATTTCGGGTATCATCCACCAACGATCTACTTCCCATTAAATGTAGAAGAGTGTATGATGATTGAACCAACAGAAACAGAGTCTAAAGAAACGTTAGACGAGTTTATCGAAGCAATGATTCAAATTGCCAAGGAAACTGAGGAAAATCCAGAAGTCGTACAAGAAGCTCCTCACCATACTGTCATCAGTCGGTTAGATGAGACATTGGCTGCAAGAAAACCGATTTTACGTTATCAAAAAGCGTAAAAATAATGTAACAAAAACCACTCATTTTGAATTTGGGTGGTTTTTTTAGTTTAATGGAAAAATGACTTGAGAATGGGTGATAGGTAATGAAACTTGTGATTTGGTCAGATTAGGGTACGAAAAAGTTGTGATAGGTAATGAAACTTGTGATTTGCTAGATTAAGGTACGAAAAACCGAGGATAAGTAATGAAGTTTGCAAATGAACAAAATTAGAGTACGAATAACTGATTTTTGGAAATGAAACCCAAGCAAAAAAGCTCTCCCCTGTTAACCAAATAACTTTGGGAAAGCTTTTTACTGATTTTTAAGAATGATTGTACTTACATTATTTCTTTTTAATTTTGCCTGTCCATTTTTTGAAACCGCCTTTAAGGTGGTTAATGTCTTCCGCTTTACGTTTTTTTCTAAGAATTTGAGCAGCTTGTCTACTTCTAGCCCCTGATTGGCAATATAGGTAAACGGCTTGATCAGGGCGAATTTCATTTATGCGTTGACGTAGCTGAGATAATGGGATATTTCTTGAACCTAAAATATGGCCCCCATCAAATTCACGCGGCTCACGAACATCTATTAATTGGGCTTTACGATATCCTTTAATAAATTCCTCTTGAGTTAACGTTTTCAAATATTTGGGTGTGTAAAAGCGGCGGAAAAGGAAATACGTGATTAATGCAACAAGCAAAATAATCCAGAGGTAATCAAACAAATTAAGAACACTCCTTTAGGTAAATCAATATGTCTGTATTAAATTATAAGGCTCGTCACCGAAATAAGCAATTGTATTATTGATTGTTTAACAAAATAATCAATACTTGCGTTTAGCTTGGCTCCGTTCAATTGCTTTGTTAAACTAGAAGAGACAAAAGTGGAGAAAGAAGCGATGATCATGAAGGAAAATTGGCGATTTATTAATTCAGGGAAATGTTCACCGGCTTATAATATGGCTTTAGATGAAGCACTATTAGAATGGCATAGTAAAGGTTTGATTCCACCGACGATTCGGTTTTACGGTTGGAATCCAGCGACACTATCAATAGGGTATTTTCAAAAAGTGGAAAAAGAGATTAATATGGATGCGGTTAAAGAATATGGTTATGGTTTTGTACGAAGACCAACGGGTGGACGTGGCGTTTTACATGATAAAGAACTTACATACAGTGTAATTGTTTCAGAGGGGCATCCGGAAATGCCTCCAACTGTAACAGAAGCTTATCGAGTGATATCGGAAGGGATTTTAGAAGGATTTAGAACCGTTGGCTTGGATGCTTATTTTGCGGTACCACGAACAGACGAAGAAAAAGAGGCATTAAAAAATCCACGATCGGCTGTATGTTTTGATGCCCCTTCTTGGTATGAATTAGTTGTTGAAGGTCGTAAAGTGGCTGGAAGTGCTCAAACTCGTCAAAAGGGAGTTATCTTGCAGCATGGTTCAATTATTTTAGATATTGATGAAGATAAACTCTTTGATTTGTTTAAATACTCTAGTGACCGATTACGAGAGAGGATGCAACGTAATTTTAAAAACAAAGCAGTTGCGATTAATACCTTACGTGAGGAAGCTCTTACGATTGAAGAAGCAGTGGATGCATTTAAGGTAGGGTTTGAAAAAGGTTTAAATATCCATTTGGAAGAATATACGTTATCGGAAGAAGAAGAAGCGTATGTTAACCGAATCGCGAAAGAGCGATATGAAGCAGATGAGTGGAATTTTCGAAAATAAGTAAGGATGTCAAATAGATAAATAAAAGTTAAGTAACGAGCTTATAGTAAATAGGCTCGTTTTTTTAGGAGCTTAATTGAAATACAGGAATGTCTGATGAAGCCAATGAGAGTGAATGGTGCGGTTACTTAAAAACGGTCTACTCGTTAAAATATGGTTACATTAGTTAGTTTACTCCGCGAGCTGAATACTCTACGCGTTCCGCGGGTGAATCGGGAGCCTCCTCACGGCGATCCGCTGCGGGGTCTCCCGTATTTCACTTATCCCGCAGGAGTCTCCGGGCATCCCGCTCGCTCCGTTTTGGTAAAAAAACTAGCTAAAGCCATAATGGTTTATTTAATGAATAACCTAATGGTTTGAGATTCTTCCTAGTTAAAGGTAGAGAGTGTAACTTTTTCAGCGGCCTCGTGACTGGTTCAAATAGAAAAAAGTGGAGCATAACAAAAAACACAAGGGCACTTCTAGCCGCTTGTGTTTTTTTAATGTTAACGTTTTATTATTTTCCTTGTTCAAATGCTTCTTGAAGTTGTCTTGTAATGGGTCCTACTTCTAATGAAGCTTCGACTTGGCCTTTAAATTGTTTAATGGGTGTAACTTCTGATGTTGTACTAGTAATAAAAGCTTCATCAGCATGTTCAATGACGTCTTTTGGGAAAGCTTCTTCAATGACTTCATAACCTAACTCTTTTGCGTTTTGAATCACGACTTGTCTCGTAATGCCATTTAAGATTAGGTTTGTTGCAGGGTGCGTATATAAGATATTGTCTTTGATTAAAAATAAATTTGATGAGGAGCCTTCTGTCATCATCCCATCACGGTGCATAACGGCTTCATGGCAATCGTGATCCGCGGCTTCTCGTTTTGCCATTATATTTCCTAAAAGATTAATCGTTTTAATGTCACAACGTAACCAGCGAATATCATCGGTTACCCACACGTCAATTCCATTTTTAAGCAGTTCTTTTTTAGCCGGCATTTCTTGAGAGTAGCCTGTAATTACCGCTGTTTCAGAACGGTTATATAAATGGTTGCGTTGACTTATGCCGCGTGTCATTTGCACATAGACGATGCCGTCTTCTAATTGATTTTTTTCGATTAATTGCTCTAATAATGATTCTAATTGAGCCATTGTCATTGGCAATGGCATGTCGAGTTTTTTGGCACTTGCAGCAAATCTGTCTAAGTGCATCGTCATTGTAAAAGGTTTTCTGTCATAAATGCGGATCACTTCATAAATCCCATCTCCAAAGTGATAACCACGATCATTTCGATCAATTTTGGCTTCTTCTGCTAATACTAGTTGTCCATTGTCAATTACATATTCCATTTTCATTACCTCCAACCATTTACTCTTCATAATCAGAACATTCCCGAAAAAAAAAGTCAAATGATTTTCCTCGAATCGTCGTAATTAACCAAAAATCATGAAATCGTTCATAGGAAACAAGACTTACTAAATTAAGGAATAGTGAACATGTTGGAAATGTGCATCCTAATAAAAAAAGGAGGCAGATGATGAAACCATTTACGCCGCAGCTTGTTTATATTGAACCACAAGCATTAGAATATCCACTTGCCCGAACTTTAAAAGATAAATTCGAAAAAATGGGCATTGAAATTAGAACGACAACCTCGCACAATCAAGTTCGTAATATCCCTGGCGAAACAGAACTACAACAGTATCGAAATGCGAAATCAACTCTTGTGATTGGAATAAGAAAGACGTTGAAATTCGATACGTCAAAACCGTCGGCTGAATACGCCATTCCTTTGGCAACTGGGTGTATGGGTCATTGTCATTATTGCTATTTACAAACGACTTTAGGAAATAAACCTTACATTCGAACTTATGTAAATTTAGAAGATATTTTTGATGCAGCTGGTGCTTATATTAAGGAGCGGGCACCCGAAATAACGAGATTTGAGGCTGCCTGTACATCTGATATTGTTGGAATTGACCATCTGACTCATTCATTGAAAAAAACGATTGAGTATATGGGGGAGCAGGAATATGGACGTTTGCGGTTTGTAACCAAATTTCATCATGTGGATCATTTGTTAGATGCCAAACATAATGGACATACACGTTTTCGATTTAGTGTAAATTCTGATTATGTGATCAAAAAATTTGAACCAGGTACTTCGTCTTTTTTAGAAAGAATCGAGGCAGCGGGGAAGGTGGCTAAAGCCGATTATCCATTAGGGTTTATTATTGCTCCTCTTTATATATACGATGGTTGGGAAAAGGGGTATCTAGAGCTTTTTGAAAGGCTTGACGCTGAGCTTCCTTTTTATGCGAGGAAGGATTTAACGTTTGAATTAATTCAGCACCGGTTTACAAAAACAGCGAAAAATATTATTCAGAAAAGATATCCAAAATCGAAGCTTGAAATGAATGAAGAGGAAAGAAAATATAAATGGGGGAAATATGGGAGAGGGAAATATGTCTATCAAACAGAGGCAGCGAATGATTTGAAGGAAAAAATTCAAAGCTATATCGATCAATTTTTCCCTGAATCCAAGATCGAATATTTTACATGAGTTTTGAGGGGGAATTTGTATTTTAGGATATTTTCTATCAAACCGATAAATGATTATGAATATCCGTTGTCGTAAATGGATGGTTTGTAGTAGAATAGAGAAGATGTTTGTTTAGATGGACGGGGAAATCAGTTATTTGTAGCTGTTACAATCATTAAAATGGACCATATAATAAAAGAACTGATTTCAGATTTACGTGGGCTTTGAATATTGGAGGGGACCCTATGCCAACACCTAGTATGGAAGATTATTTAGAAAGAATTTATTTATTGATTGAGGAGAAAGGATATGCTCGAGTATCTGATATCGCAGAGGCATTGGAGGTTCATCCTTCATCTGTAACGAAAATGGTACAAAAATTAGATAAGAGTGATTATTTAGTATATGAACGTTATCGTGGCCTAATTTTAACCGCTAAAGGGAAAAAGATTGGCAAAAGGCTTGTTTATCGTCATGAACTTTTAGAGGATTTTCTGAAATTGATTGGTGTTAATGAAAAAGTCATTTATCAGGATGTTGAAGGAATTGAACATCATCTTAGCTGGGATGCGATTGATCGAATTGGCGACCTTGTCCAATTTTTCCAAGAAGATAAAGAACGGCTCGTCCAGCTTCAAGAAATTCAAAAGAAAAATGAAGATGAGAATTAACCCCCTTGGTGGGGTTTTTATTTTGTTTTAAAGGAAGAAACAAACTGTTTGTAGAACACATAACTATCTGGGAGATTCATTTTTTATTATCAACTTCTTTAAAATCGCTCATAGGCTAATAATGAGGAGGGCGGATGATGAAAATTGATGGTGTTTTTGCTGGTGGTGGTGTAAAAGCTTTTTCTTTTGTTGGAGCTCTTCAAGTGATGGAAGAAAAATCAATGGAATTTGAACGTGTAGCAGGAACGAGTGCGGGTGCAATTGTAGCTGCTTTAATAAAAGCCGGTTATACAAGTGAGGAATTGTTTGAAATTTTAGATACTTTAAATATAGAAGTCTTTAAAGATGAGAGACTGTCTTGGCTTCCATTTACGGTTGCCAAATGGCTTCACATGTATTTTAAATTAGGACTTTATAAAGGAGATGAATTGGAGGCTTGGCTCAGAACGGCTTTAGAGGCAAAGGGAGTTTCGACTTTTGCTGATTTACCAAAAGACTCCATTAAAATTGTCGCTTCTGATTTAACGAGAGGGAGAATTTTAGTTTTGCCGGATGATTTACCACAGTTTGGAATATTACCTGAAAAATTTTCAGTAGCGAGAGCGGTTCGCATGAGCTGTAGCATTCCATTCTTTTTTGAACCTGTTAAATTATATGATCGGAGAAATCGTGGTCATTTTTCCTATATTGTGGATGGAGGATTGTTAAGCAATTTTCCTCTTTGGCTTTTTGTTGATAAAAAAACGAAAAAAAAGCGCAGGCCTGTTATCGGGTTTAAATTAACCCCAAACATCAACCAAATACCTCCTAATGAAATCAAAAATGCATTAGGAATGTATAAAGCATTATTTGAAACGATGACTAATGCTCATGACACAAGATATATTGAAGCTGAAGAGGCGAAAGATATTATTTTTATTCCGATTAATCAAGATATCAAGGCGACGAATTTTTCCATATCAGAGGAAGAAAAAGAAGAGCTTGTTCAATTAGGGCGCCAAAAAACAACGAAATTTTTACAAAAATGGTCTTAGTTAAATGCATCAAGCTTAAATACAAAAACCGACTGAGCTGTCTCAGTCGGTTTTTGTATTTAAAATAAGGCTCGATTTTTCTTTTTATTTTTTTTTCCTTCAATGACAGTAAGATTATGTTCCCTTTTTCGGTTAGCTGTTGACTTCGTTGTTTTTTTCTTAATAGGAGTAATCGTTGAATTTGTGGTTGGGCGTCCACTATTTCTAAAGGAAGATTTTGGGGCACCATTTTTTTGAACCGTACTAGTTCTTTTCGCTTTTTGAAGCTGTTTCCTTGTCGGTCCTTGTTTTTTAGGAAGAAAGGATGTGCCGTAACGTCGCATCATAAACAAACGATAAACAAGGAAAATGCCGCCAATAAAAAGAGCGATAAAAAGCAAGGTGCTTAATAAACCAAGAGGATTTGTCACAATTTGATGACTAAGGCCGATGACTGCAAGAACAATAATGATAGGGACCGCAATTTGTAAAGCACGGTGCATTTTTTGTTCACCTCCATTTATGTTATAAAGCGGAGCCTGTTGGTCAGAAGCGAGAAAAAATACAGGGCGGCTGTTGAAGACGCTTTTTGTCTTCATAAAGACGACCGATTTTTCTCGAGCTTCTAACGGACGTAGCTGGATTAAATATAAAGCGGAGCCTGTTTGGGCAGAAGCGAGAACATCAAGGATCAACGCTAAGTTCGCGCCATCCTGCCGCAACGCCTTGTACCCACGTCCTGTGGGCAAGGGGCGGACGCTTTTTGTCTTCATAAGGACGACCGATTTTTCTCGAGCTTCTAACAGGCGTAGCTAGATTAAATATGTTATCAGTTTACCATAAGCATAACCTGACATACGTAATAATTCTATATAATATAAACTTACCCATTAATTTCTCCAAATAAACAGATTCGTTCTAAACAAATCGGTCTTATTTTAGACTGGTTCATTCAGGCTTTATATAAAAGATATTCGACATATAAAAAGATTATCCTTTTATCTACGTAGTTGTGAAATATTTTCTTTAGGAAAATTATTGCATGAGAAAAAAAGACTTCTGGATATACTAAAAGTTGAGGTGAGTAGAATGGCTAAAAAGCAGTTAGAACAAAATGAACAAGAAAAACAAATGTCGTTTAATACTAAAGTAGTTGTTATCGGTTTATTTGGGGGACTGATCTGGGCTAGCATTTGGTATTTCTCCTTCTTTTTTAATTTTATTCGAGTCGGTCCAGCCTTGATATTAATGCCTTGGGCTTTAGCTGATTGGAAGGATACATACATCGGACAGCTAGTCGGAATTGTCGTTATTATGATTCTTTCCATTGGGATTGCCTTCTTTTATAAAGTAACGTTACAGCGTATGAAATCATTATGGGCAGGAGTTGGTTTTGGAGTTTTATTATGGGTTCTGCTCTTTTATATTCTTAATCCATTATTCCCAGGGTTAAAGACTGTTCAAAATTTAGATTCAAATACGATCGTCACTTCTCTTTGTCTATTTGCTCTTTACGGACTCTTTATCGGGTATTCGATTTCTTATGAATTTGCTGAACAAAAAAGAGGGTAATTCCTGATGAAATGGACAATTAGGCAGCGTGAATTCTTTAATTATGAATAGTGTCAATTTTTCGTGATATTGCGTTATAGAGCCGTTTATTATGATACAATAATAAAGATTGTACATAGTTAAAAGGCGGTGAATCTTTTGAGAACTTATCTAGTCTTAAATGGCCCAAATTTAAATCGACTTGGTTTAAGAGAGCCTGGTGTATATGGACACGCGACATTAATTGATTTGGAACAGCAGTTAGAAGCGAAGGCTCAAAAACTAGGCTGTCAGCTCATTTTTAAACAATCCAACCATGAAGGACAAATCATCGATTGGATTCATGAATATGCAGAGGTCGTAAATGGGTTAATTATTAACCCTGGTGCTTTTACCCATTATAGCTATGCAATTCGAGATGCGATTGCCTCTGTAAGTTACCCAACGATTGAGGTTCATATTTCGAATGTGCATGCTAGAGAAGCGTTCCGACATCACTCAGTGACAGCACCCGTTACCACAGGGCAAATTGTTGGATTAGGTTTTAAAGGGTATCATTTAGCCTTAATCGCTCTATTGGAAGGGGAAAATGAATCATGAAACGAATTGAAGCCTTAAGAGGCAAATTAGCTGAAAATCAAATTGATGCGTTAGTCATAGCAAGTGGAGTGAATCGTCGTTATATGACGGGGTTTAGTGGTTCAGCTGGAATTGCCTTAATTTCTGAAAAACAAGCCGTTTTTATTACAGATTTTCGTTATGTTGAGCAAGCAAAGGAACAAGCAAAAGGCTTTGAAATTGTTCAACATACAGGACCGATCACAGAAGAATTAGCGAAACAAATAGAACGAATCGGTGCTAAGTCTGTTGGTTTTGAGAAAGCACATGTGACTTATTCTTCATTTGAAGCTTATAAAGCAGCGATTTCATCAGCCAAGTTAGTTCCGGTTGGCGGAATTGTGGAATCATTACGTATGTTTAAAGATGAAGAAGAAATCAAAATTATGAAGGAAGCGGCTCAAATTGCGGATGCGGCTTTTGAACATATTTTGACGTATATTAAACCAGGTGTGAAGGAAATCGACGTGTCGAATGAATTAGAATTCTTTATGAGAAAACAGGGAGCCATCAGCTCTTCCTTTGATATTATCGTTGCCTCAGGTCACCGTTCTGCTCTGCCGCACGGAGTTGCAAGTGAAAAAGTCATTGAAATTGGAGAACTTGTTACCCTAGATTACGGTGCTTATTATAAAGGCTACTGTTCCGATATCACGAGAACACTTGCTATCGGTGAAATCAGTGATGAGCTTCGTCAAATTTATGAGACTGTTTTTCAAGCTCAGAAATTGGGGATGGAGGGTATCAAAGCAGGGATTACAGGGATTGAAGGTGACGCTCTAACACGCGATTATATTAAAGAACAAGGTTACGGGGAGTACTTTGGACATTCAACTGGACATGGTTTAGGAATGGAAGTACATGAAGGGCCTGGACTTTCGTTTAAATCAGATATCGTACTTGAGCCAGGTATGGTCGTAACGGTAGAACCAGGTATTTACATTCCAAATGTCGGTGGGACAAGAATTGAAGATGATATCTTGATTACAAAGGACGGAAATGAATCCTTTACGTCTTCACCAAAAGAGCTAATCACCCTTGGATAAAATGGCCGCATTAGTAGGTAAAGGAGAAGTTCTTTTCTTTATAGATAAAAAGGATTAAACACTAGTGTTAAAGAAAAGTGTGACGAGATTTCTTTATTATAAAAAAGAAGATTCTTCACGAAAGCTATGGTATAGTATTGATTGTGACTTTGCTCTGCGTATAGGCAGAGGGAAAGATGGAGGAATTTAAATGATTTCAGTAAATGATTTTAAAACAGGTTTAACAATTGAAGTAGACAATGGGATTTGGCAAGTAATGGAATTCCAACATGTAAAACCAGGTAAAGGTGCGGCATTTGTTCGATCCAAGCTTCGTAATCTTCGTACAGGTTCTGTTCAAGAGAAAACATTCCGTGCCGGTGAAAAAGTGTCAAAAGCTCATATCGAAAACCGTCGTATGGCTTACCTTTATGCAAGTGGAGATACACATACATTTATGGATAACCAATCTTATGAGCAATTAGAGCTTCAAACAGCTCAAATTGAACACGAGCTGAAATTTTTAAAAGAAAACATGGAAGTTCAAATCATGAGCTACCAAGGCGAAACGCTTGGGGTTGAAGTCCCAAATACGGTTGAATTAGAAGTAACGGAAACAGAGCCAGGAATTAAAGGGGATACAGCTTCAGGTGGAACAAAACCTGCAACATTAGAAACGGGTTTAATTGTTCAAGTTCCATTTTTTATTAACCAAGGTGATGTTCTTCTTATCGACACACGTAGCTCAAGTTACGTATCTCGTGCATAATAACCATTTTTGAAATAAGGCTTTTCCAAAAGTTATTTATAGCTTTTGGGAGCCTTTTTTTGTTTTGTACGGTCATATAAATACAGCGAGAAAAGTACAAACCCGAACTCAAACCACAGCGTATCCTCCAGATAGAGATTATGAAGGAGGCAGGTAAAAGGAATCATAGGAGCTCAATGATTGCCTTTCCCTTAAAAAATGGGGGCTATCGGAATCATAGGAGTTCAATGATTGCCTTTGCCCTTAAAAAGTGAGTGCTATTGGAATCATAGGAGCTCAATGATTGCCTTTCCCTTAAAAAATGGGGGCTATCGGAATCATAGGAGTTCAATGATTGCCTTTGCCCCTAAAAAGTGAGGGCTATCGGGTTCATAGGAGTTCAATAATTGCCTTTGCGCTTAAAAAATGGGGGCTATCGGGTTCATAGGAGCTCAATGATTGCCTTTGCCCTTTAAAAAGTGCAGGCTTCCGCATTCATTGCGGCTCTTTGATTCAATAAGTATTTTTACACCATTATCCTCTCCCATTACGTTCCCAATTTTAACTTATATACACCCACCCTCTAAGTAAAACAATCTTATATGACCTTCTCTAATTCTTTCAGCGAATATGTTCTGAACTCGTCCTTTCTTACATAACTTTGTATAAAGCCAATTGCTGTTAATAGAAAAGAAGTTTGGACATTCCGCAAGGTCGAAAAAGGACGGAGCAAGGGAGTCATGATCGTCACTAATTAATTACCCCCGTTGTTCTTGTCGGTTCAATCGACTTTTGAAAGGATCTTGTTCTTCTTCTAGTACTTGAGGTGAAAGAATGAAATCGTGGTTTGTTTCGATTGAACTAGCATTAATTATTATGGTAGGTTTTCGCGTTTTATCTGGCTTGATAGAAATAGGTGCAGCCATGTTAATGCTTAAGCTTAATTCTATTGAAAAAGCGATAGGAGTAAATGCGGTTTTAGCTATTATTGGACCGACGATTTTTATTTTATCGGTTGTCGTAGGATTAGTTGGCATGTCCGATAAACTATCTTTTTCGAAATTTTTATTTATTGGGGCGGGTGTCATGTTAATTCTAATTGGCATTCGCAAATAGGAGGATACCCAATGAAACCAGAAATTATGGCTGTTTTGCCAGAATCGATTAGAACGTTAATTAAGAGTATGCCATCTACTTTAATCGATAAAGTGGAAGAGATTCGAGTCAGGGTGGGAAGGCCATTAGAAGTAATTGCAGAGGGACGCCCTTTTTATCCGGAAAATGACAACCATATGTATCGGATTCGTCCAGAGGATGGGCAATTTATTTTGAATCAATTGAGCCATTATTCCTTCTATGCTTTTGAAGAAGAATTAAAGAGGGGTTATATTACCATCCGCGGAGGACACCGTGTTGGTTTAAGTGGCAAGGTTATTCTCGAAAACGGACAAGTCAAAACACTAAAGGAAATTAGCTCTTATAATATCCGAGTGGCGAGGCAAACGATTGGAGTAGCCGATAAGCTCGTTTCGCAAATTTTTGAAAAAGAGTGGTTGAATACATTAATCATTGGACCACCGCAAACGGGGAAAACCACGCTTTTACGTGATATAGCCAGGCTGATTAGTGAAGGCGATCGGAAAAAAGGAATTCAGCCATTAAAAGTAGGCATTGTGGATGAGCGTTCAGAAATTGCCGCCTCTGTAAAAGGAGTACCTCAGCATCGTTTAGGGGACCGTGTGGATGTTTTAGATGGTTGTCCAAAAGTCGAAGGGATGATGATGCTCATCCGTACGATGAGTCCGGATGTCATTATCGTCGATGAGATTGGGCGAGAAGAAGACCGAATTGCTATTGAAGAAGCGATGTATGCCGGAGTTAAAGTGATTACGACGGCACATGGGCATTCGGTTCATGATTTAAAGCGGAGACCAGCTTTAAAAGGTCTAATTGAACTTGGGGTATTTGAACGCTTTATTGAATTAACGAAATCAACAAAACCTGGGGTCATCCGCAAAGTCGAACGTTTTCATTGGCAAGAAGGGAGAGGCATAAGGTGAAGTTGTTAGGTGCTGTTCTCATTTTGTTAACGACTACTTTTGTTGGGTTTGAATATGCGAGGCGGCTAAGTGAGCGACCAAGACAGATTAGACAGCTCATGTCAGCGATGCAATCGTTAGAAGCAGAAATGCTCTATGGGTTAACCCCCCTTTCTGAAGCTTGTTCAAATATTGCCAAACAAATTCCGAATCCAATCTCTTCTTTTTATGAAGCCTTTGCCAATAAACTTTTGGCAAAGGAGGACTCAGCCTACTTAGCCTGGGAACAGAGCTTGGATGAGATTTGGCCCAATACTGCTTTATTAGAAACGGAGAAGGAAATCATGAAACAATTTGGAGCGACACTTGGGCAACAAGAATCATGAACAGCAAAAAAAACAAATTCAATTAGTGCTAACCCACTTAAAACGAGAAGAGTTAGAAGCACGAGATAAACAAGCAAAGTATGAAAAGATGATTAAGAGTTTAGGTTTTTTAAGTGGGGTTTTAGTTGTCATCGTTCTTATTTAAATACTTGAATTGGAACATTAAAATGGGTCTCAATTAGGTCGTTTTAGTAAAGGAGAGATAAAGGTGTATGATGTAAACACCATTTTTCAAATCGCAGGGATAGGGATTGTGGTTGCCATGATTCACACAGTTCTCAAACAGATGGGAAAAGAAGACTGGGCCCATTGGGTTACGCTAATTGGCTTTGTTGTAGTTTTATATATGGTAGCGACGATTGTCGATGATTTATTTCAAAAAATTAGAGGGGTCTTCTTGTTCCAAGGATAGGAGGAGATGACAATTGACATTATTCAAATTGTTGGGCTAGGACTTATTGCAACCTTCCTAGCCCTCGTTGTAAAAGAACAAAAGCCCCAATTTGCCTTTTTATTGACAGTCTTTGTTGGGGTATTTATCTTCCTGTTTCTTATAGATGAAATTGCAAAAGTGATTCAAATGCTACAAAGCATTGCAGAGCAAGCAAGTATGAACATGATTTATTTACAAACAATCTTAAAAATTATTGGAATTGCTTATATTGCTGAATTCGGGGCGCAAATTGCAAAAGATGCCGGACAAGCTGCCATAGCATCTAAGATTGAATTGGCGGGTAAAGTGCTAATTTTAGTCATGGCGATCCCGATTTTAACGGCGGTTATTGAAATGGTCATTTCCTTTTTGCCGACTGCCTAAAGGGAAGTAAACTTTAAAGAAGGAAGGGGGGAATGACATGAGAGCCCGGCTATTTTTTCTTATTTTGGTGATGACTCTTGCTGCTTTTTCGCTCTCACCCGACTATGTCAAAGCCGAGCAAAATCAGAAGCAAGAACAAGTACCTTTTGATGAGCAAGGTTTTGTGGAACAGCAATTACAACGTTTGAACTTAGATGAGATTGTTCAGTACTGGGAACAAATATCGAACGAATACGGTGGATATTTACCAGAGAGTCAAAAAGGCTCCTTATTTGATTTTTTAACGGGTGAAAAGCAATTTTCTTTTAAGGAATGGGGATTAGGACTTGTTCGATTTTTATTTCATGAACTAATCGTAAGTGGGAAGTTACTTGGTAGCTTAATATTATTAACGATATTTTGTATGATTTTGCAATCGCTACAAAATGCTTTTGAGCAACATACGATTAGTAAAGTGGCCTATTCGATTACGTATCTAGTCTTAATGATTATTGCTTTAAATAGTTTTCGCTTAGCAATTGATTATGCGGAATATGCGGTTAGCAATATGACGAATTTTATGGTCGCGATGCTGCCGTTATTACTTGCTTTAATGGCCTCAATTGGAAACATTACATCTGCTGCTATGTTTCATCCATTAATCATCTTTTTAGTTCATACGAGTGGTTTACTTATTCAGTATGTGGTTTTTCCTTTGCTGTTTTTATCAACGGTCTTAAATATTGTAAGTACATTAACAGACCATTACAAAGTGACAAAATTAGCCGGTTTATTAAGAACTATTGCGGTCGGGGCATTAGGAGTTTTTCTAACCGTCTTTTTAGGAGTGATTTCCGTACAAGGGGCGTCCACCGCGGTATCTGATGGGTTAACGGTACGTACGGCCAAATTTATTGCCGGTAATTTTGTTCCTGTTGTCGGTCGAATGTTTACGGATGCAGCGGATACGGTTTTAAGTGCTTCTCTGTTATTAAAAAATACAGTTGGTATTGCCGGATTAGCGATTTTGTTAATTCTCTGTGCTTTCCCTGCCTTAAAAGTGTTAGGACTAGCCTTCATTTTCAATTTCTCTTCAGCGGTTTTACAACCATTAGGAGGCGGTCCGATTATTGAGTGTTTATCGATTATTGGCAAATCAATTATCTATGTTTTTGCTGCTTTAGCTATCGTCTGTTTAATGTTCTTTTTGGCCATTACGATCATGATATCAGCTAGTAATTTATCATTTATGATTCGGTAATGGGAGGAGGGGATCTCGTGTCATTTATTATCGAGTGGCTGACAAATATTATTTTGTTAATTTTACTTGCGACGATATTAGAGTTAATTTTACCAAAGAATGCCTTGCAAAAATATGTGAAAATGGTCGTTGGTTTATTACTTTTAATTGTTTTATTGCAGCCCTTATTTTCAATTTTTACTCAAGATTTTGACGAATGGCTTTTTACAATTGCTTCTGAAAGTGAATTTCAGGAAAAATCCATAGAAGAATCTATAAATTTGCAAAAAAAAGAAATAGAGTTGGGACAATCTGCATATATTTCAGAACAGATGGCTTTCCTTTTAACAGAACAAGTAGATGCACACTTGGAACAGTCCTACTCATTAAAGATTTCAGAAATTGAGTTTGAGTTGAAAGAGAATCATCTCATGGACCGGCTCCCTACTGTGGACGATATTGCTTTTATAAGAGCACATATTGACCATATAGTAGACGCGGAGTCTGGTGAACTCCCAGAAGTAAAGGAGGTCGCGTTAGTCAAAATTGATACGAGCACCCCGCTTGACCTAGAGAAAGATTTGGAAGAAGCGGAGGACCCAATACTAGAAGATGTTAAAGAGGATCTCGCTAAAAGCTGGGAAGTTCCAAAAGAAACTCTTTCAGTCGTTTGGAAAGGAGGGGCGAGCGAATTTGAGTGAGAAGGAAAAAAAGGATAATCAATGGTTGAAGAAGCTTTTTCAACCACCATCCCAGGATAAGAAGAAAAAAATTCCCTTACACTATGTGCTACTTCTAGGCTGTGTTGGATTGATGTTAATGGTATTAGCGAATATGGTCATTTCTGATGATGAAAATGACTTAAGTTCTGGACCAAGCGAGCCGGTATATAGTGACCCACCCAGAGAGAATGATGAAGAAACAGAAGAAGCATTTGGAAAAACGACTGAAGATCCAAACTCGATGCAAGATTATGAAAACCGTTATGAAAATCAATTAAAAGAAATTTTGAACCAAATTGCCGGTGTAAGTAATACCGATGTTATGATTACTTTCGCTGAGTCTGAGAAAAGCATTTTTGAAAGAAATCGAAATCAGAAACAACAAAATACAAAAGAAGTAGATCGTGAAGGGGGAACAAGAGAGGTAGAAGACTTCACAGAGGACGAACAAGTAGTCATCGTTCGAACGGGAGATACCGAAGAGCCTATATTAGTAAAAACAGAAAAACCGAGCGTTAGTGGGGTACTCGTTGTCGCAAGGGGGGTAGAAAATGCTCAAGTGAAAAGCTATGTAGTGGAAGCTGTGAGCCGAGTGTTAGACGTCCCGACACACCGAGTGTCCGTAATGCCGAAAAAAATAGAGGAGGATGAATAATGGTACTAAAAAAACAAACGGTATGGTTATTAACAATGTTAAGTTTGATCGTTGTCTTATCCGTCTATTATATTTTACCAGGAGCAAATGGTGGTGATCTAGCAGCGGTTGACACAGAGGAAATGGGTAGCATGGAAAACGATGATAAACAGGCTGAGGAATCAGATAAAGAAGAAGGTGATGAAGCAGACGGTGACAAGGCAGATGGTGACGAAGAAGCACCAGCAGAAGGAGCAAATGACGCAGACCAGCAAGATAGTGTCGTAAATGTTAACGAAGTGTTTGAAGAAGCTGAAGAAGGAGCAGAAATGGAAGGCACGGTAGCTAACCCAGAAACTGCTGATGTATTCGCAATGCACAAATTGTCTTTAATAGAATCACGTCATCGTGCAGAAGAAGAGAATAATAACGTAGTAAGTGCACCAGAATCAAGTCCATCTGAAGTTTCTCTTGCGATGGATAAAACTAAAGAACTCCAGCAACTAGCTCAACTAGAGGAAGAGCTAGAAAGAGCGATTCAAATTGACGGAGGATATGAGAATGTCTTAGTCCTCATGTCAGATGGAGCTGTTGAAATTCATGTTCAAGCAGAGGAATTAACAAAAGAAGATTCGGTAAAAATTATGGATATCGCTGGTGAAAAGGTTGGCAGAAATGTAGAAGTTGCCGTTAATTATACGAAATAATAAAGAGTGAGACTGTCACTCGGGGCACCTGATAAGAAAAAAGGATGAGAAGGTTAATAAACCTTTTATCCTTTTTTTCGCTTGTTGGCAAGTTGGAGAGATGCTTGGATTTTCTGATCTAAAAAGTCAGAACGAACGGATACGACGTGGAATGTGAAAAAAAAGAGAGAGCCGCGTCGTAAGCAAGCGGATACGACGTGGAATGTGAAAAAAAGAGAGAGAGCTGCGTCGTAAGCAAGCGGATACGACGTGGAATGTGAAAAAAAGAGAGAGAGCCGAGTCGTAAGCAAGTGGATACGACGTGGAATGTGAAAAAAAGAGAGAGAGCTGCGTCGTAAGCAAGTGGATACGACGTGGAATGTGAAAAAAAGAGAGAGAGCTGCGTCGTAAGCAAGTGGATACGACGTGGAATGTGAAAAAAAGAGAGAGAGCCGAGTCGTAAATAAGTGGATACGACGTGGAATGTGAAAAAAAGAGAGAGAGCTGCGTCGTAAGCAAGCAGATACGACGTGGAATGTGGAAAAAAAGAGAGAGCCGTACCGTAAACAAGTAGATACAACGTGGAATGTAGAAAAAAGAGAGGAGGTCGCGTCAGAACAAAGCTAGATGCATTATTCCGACCGCGAATGGGAACTTATAGTTGGAGGGTTGAAGCATTTAAAGCGTCAAGAATCAATTCTTTCGTCAAACCTGTTAACGAAAGCCTTTTCTCAGCGTTTCATCAATTAATGTGCATTGCCTGTTCGGACATGGTATAATACGACAATGTATCTTAAGTTTATGAGGAGCGATTATGATGGAATGGACTGATTTAACAGAGGGAGCAAAGGCTGTTCTGGAGCAAACGAGAAATTTAAAAAATGATAATATCCAAATTGTTGAATTTGAAATTGGATTTGAACAGCATTTTGAAGCAAATGATGGAGACTCTTATACCGTTTCCATTCAAGAAGAAGATTATCAAAATTTAAAAAAATATACGCTTGAAAATAGTTATGATGAACGATATCATATGGCAAGAAATAAAGACATTGTGAAGATTATCCTTTTAGAAGATGGGAAGATTCCTGATAACTTATCTGAGTTTCCTATTTTCCGTCAGTATAAAAAAGAGGCTTTAGTAAAAGCGGAAGCTGAAAGCGCTGTTGAAGTTCAAGAAGAAACAGAATAACCTAGTTCATTCTACGAAAAATAAACTCGTGTAGAAAATGATCAAATAAAAAATTCGCTCCATTATTTACATAATGGAGGTTTTTTTGCTAGGAGAGCGAATAAGTACATTAAAGTAAGGAAATAGTTTTTAACGAAACGATATATCGGAAAAATAACTTGTGGTATAATATGCGATGTACTTCTATTATGAGGTACTAATTACATCGTTTTCAAAGGAGCGTACATATATGTTATCTGTAAAAGAAATTAAAGAATTGATTAAAGCAGTCAATGAATCTGGTTTAGAGGAATTTAATTATGAGGAAGAAGGCACGAAGCTCCACTTAAAAAAACCTTCTAATGGACAGGTGGCTCAAATGAACTCATTTGTACCCGCTGTTTCGCATGAACTAAAAGAGACGGTTGAAGCAAATGTTACGGATACAGTGGAAGTATCAGAACATGTAAAGAGTGCTGTGAGTAAAGAAGAGAATCTGCATACAATCACTTCTCCGATGGTCGGAACTTTTTATACCGCCCCTTCACCTGACTCACCGGTTTATGTAGAAGCTGGAGATCAAGTGACTGAGGATACGGTTGTTTGTATCGTAGAAGCGATGAAACTGATGAATGAAATTGAAGCAGAAGTAAAAGGAAAAGTCGTTGAAGTTTTAGCGGAAAATGGTGAACTTGTAGAGTTTGGTCAACCATTATTTGTCGTAGCACCAAGATAATAGTAGGAGAGTGTAATCATGATAAAAAAATTACTAGTCGCAAATCGAGGAGAAATTGCCGTTCGTATTATTCGAGCATGTCAAGAACTAGATATTGAAACGGTTGCTGTCTACTCAGAAGCAGATAAAGAAGCTCTCCATGTTAAACTTGCAGATGAAGCTTATTGTATAGGACCAACCCCTGCTAGCCAAAGTTATTTGAATTTCACTAATATCATGAGTGTCGCGACGTTAACAGAGTCAGACGCGATTCATCCGGGCTATGGATTTTTAGCTGAAAATCCTGATTTTGCTGAAATTTGTGCAGCGTGTAATATTAAATTTGTTGGACCGAGTCCGCAAGCAATTAGCCGCATGGGGACAAAGGATGTAGCAAGAGAAACGATGGCCCAAGCGGGTGTTCCTATTGTTCCGGGATCTGATGGCATTGTAGAAAACGTTGATGCTGGATTAAAAGTGGCAGACGAAATCGGGTACCCTGTTATTATCAAAGCAACGGCAGGTGGTGGCGGAAAAGGGATTCGAGTCGCGAAAAATATTGAAGAACTAAAAAAGGGCATCAATATTACGCAAAAAGAAGCTCAAGCTAATTTTGGAAATCCTGGTGTTTATATTGAAAAGTATATTGAAGATTTTCGCCATGTTGAAATTCAAGTCATTGCTGATGAACATGGCAATACGGTTCATTTAGGGGAAAGAGATTGTAGTATTCAACGTCGACTACAAAAGCTACTTGAGGAAACACCATCACCAGCAATTTCTGAAGAGAAGCGTAAGGAGATGGGTGATGCAGCTGTAAAAGCTGCCGAAGCTGTTGAATATACGGGTGCAGGAACAATCGAGTTTATTTATGACCACCGCACAGGCGATTTTTATTTTATGGAAATGAATACTCGAATTCAGGTTGAGCATCCAGTAACAGAAATGGTTACCGGTATTGATTTAATCAAAGAACAGATTCATGTTGCAAATGGAAAACCATTATCTTTTAGACAAGAAGATGTTACGTTTAATGGTTGGTCGATTGAATGTCGAATTAATGCTGAAAATGCGAAAAAGAACTTTATGCCTTCACCAGGGACGGTGACTTCTTATTTAGTACCTGGTGGACTAGGTGTTCGAATTGATTCTGCGGTATACTCAGGTTATACGATTTCACCTTTTTATGATTCTATGGTCGCAAAAGTCATTACCCATGGGGCGACAAGAGAAGAAGCGATTGCAAGAATGAAACGGGCTCTTTCTGAATTTGAAGTTGAGGGAATTGATACAACGATCCCATTCCACATCCGTCTGTTAAATCATGAGACATTTGTTTCCGGGGATTTTAATACAAAATTCCTTGAAGAACATGCGATTATGGAAGATAGTAAGTAATCGAATAGATTGGAGGAAATAAAAATGAACGAAAATCATATTTTAGAGTTAGATGAGCAAAAAAGCGAATTAGGAAAAGTAGAAATTTCACCAGAAGTGATTGAAGTAATCGCAGGGATTGCGGCTTCTGAAGTTGAAGGTGTCGCCAATATGAGAGGGAATTTTGCCTCAGGTGTCGCTGAAAAACTAGGAAGAAAAAATCACGGTAAAGGGGTTCGTGTTGACTTAAATGATGATGGTATTTTAGTAGATGTATCAGTTGTCATTATGTATGGAGTGTCTGTACCAGAGGTGGCTAAACTTATTCAAACGAATATTCAGCAAGCTCTTCAAACGATGACGGCTATTCAATTAAATGCCATTAATGTTCATGTTGTTGGCGTTCAATTTGAAACAACAGAAGCGGCTATTGAAGAAAAATAAAAAAAGAGTTTAATTTAGCTAGGTTTTGAAACAGTCAAGAGTATAAGCTTGACTGTTTTTTTAGGTGTCTGCCACTTGGAGGCATTTGTCGATTCGCCCGCCTTCTTTCGACAAGTGACAGGCACTTTCCACTATGGTATTATCAACGTATTAAACAAGCTTAAAGGAGCAAAGACAAAATATGAATCGTAGAGTAGCAAGATTAAGAGCTGCACAAGCTTTATACCAAATGGATGTGGCTCAATCAGAGCCGAATGAAGCACTAGAAAGCGTACTTGATACAGGGGAAGAAGCAAGTGTATTTTTAAAAGACTTGATTTTTGGAACGGTTGAACATAAAGCGCAATTAGATACGATGATATCGGCTAATTTAGTAGGTTGGACGATTGAACGAATGGGCCATGTTGACCGCGCTATTACGAGAATGGCTTTATATGAAATGCAATATATTGAAGACATTCCAAAAAACGTCACGTTTAACGAAGCCATTGAGCTAGCTAAGGCATTTGGAGGGGAAGAATCCGGGAAGTTTATTAATGGAGTGCTTTCCAAATCAATGGACGAATTAAATAAATAGAGAAGAAAAGGAGTGAAGCAGGTGACAGCCACGATTCTAGACGGAAAAGCAATAGCAATGGTTAAAAGAAAGAGGATAAAAGAAAAAGTAGAAGCATTAGCAAATAAAGGAATCGTACCAGGTTTAGCTGTCATCTTAGTAGGAAATGACCCGGCATCACAAACCTATGTCCGCTCAAAACAAAAGGCTTGTAAAGAAGTAGGGATTTATTCACAATTATTAGAGCTTCCAGAAAGTGTATCTGAACAAACTTTATTAGTCGAAATTGATCGTTTAAACGGTGATGACGACATTGATGGAATATTAGTACAACTCCCACTACCTAAACAAATAAGAGAACGTGCAGTGATTGAGCGGATCTCTCCCCAAAAGGACGTCGATGGATTTCATCCAATTAATATTGGGAAAATGATGATTGGTGAAGAAACATTCCTACCATGTACACCATTTGGTATTTTAGAAATGCTAAAGGAAACAAAAATTAATTTAGAAGGCAAACATGTTGTTGTCATTGGACGAAGTAATATTGTCGGTAAACCTGTTGGGCAATTACTATTGAACGAAAATGCGACCGTCACTTATTGTCATTCAAAAACTCGTAACCTTAGAGAGTTAACGACCAAAGCGGATATCTTGATCGTTGCGGTTGGGCGTGACCGGATCATTAAAGCTGAGGATGTCAAAAATGGTGCAATTGTGATCGACGTCGGCATTAATCGAGTCGATGGTAAGCTTTATGGCGATGTTGATTTTGAAAATGTAAAGGATGTCGTTTCTTATATTACCCCCGTTCCTGGTGGTGTCGGCCCCATGACGATTACGATGTTATTAGAAAACACGATCGAATCAGCAATGAGGAGAGGGTTTTCATCATGTTGAAGCAAAATGTTTTAACCGTCACAGAAGTCACACGATATATTAAGTCGTTAATGGAAGAAGATTTTCAATTGCAAAATTGTTGGTTACGAGGGGAAATTTCAAACTTTAAAAGACATAGTCGTGGCCATATGTATTTTACAATTAAGGATGAAAATACAAGGATGCAAGCAGTTATGTTTGCAGGAAATAATCGCTTTTTAGATTTTAATCCCGAAAATGGTATGAAAGTTATTGTTCAGGGAGAAATCAATGTGTATGAGCCATATGGTGCTTACCAAATGTATGTAAGGGAAATGCAGCCAGATGGTATTGGTAGTTTATATTTAGCCTATGAACAGCTTAAAGCGGATCTTGAAAAAGAAGGATTATTCTCTCAGGAACGGAAAAAAGCTTTACCACAATTTCCAAAGAATATAGCGATCATTACGTCTCCTACTGGTGCTGCTATTAAGGATATGGCTTCTACATTAAAACGGAGATATCCAATTGCCCATTTAGCTTTATTTCCAGTCCTTGTTCAAGGCGAACAGGCCCCAGCCTCGATTATTAATGCGATTGAACAGGCGAATTTGATTGGTCAATTTGATGTCCTTTTATTAGGGCGTGGTGGTGGTTCGATTGAGGAATTATGGGCTTTTAATGATGAGTATGTTGCTAGAGCAATAGCTGATTCTAGTATCCCGATTATTTCTGCGGTTGGTCATGAGACTGATTTTACGATTAGTGATTTTGTCGCCGATTTACGTGCTCCGACCCCAACTGGAGCAGCGGAAATGGCTGTTCCCGATTTGAAGGACCTTTTTATTCATATTCATCAGTATAAACAAAGGCTAATGAGACAAATGAATGAAAGAGTGCAATTGGAACGAAGGCAACTTGATAGGCATAATCGCTCCTATGCGTTTCGATATCCTGCCCAGCTGATTCGACAAAAGGAACAAGAATTAGATGGATTAATGGAACGGCAAAAACGAGCGATGGTGCAATTAGTGTCGGGTAAAAAAAATACGCTCAATCAGCTTCATAAAGAAGTAACGAGAAGTCATCCAAAAGCCCGAATTGAGCAAACGACAAATCAATTAAAAAGTTTAGATGATCGACTAAAGGCAAAAACGCATGAAACGATTCGCAGCAAACAACAAGGATTTCAATCATTAATCACGCAATTAAAACTTGTGAGTCCGCTACAGATTATGGAACGTGGCTATAGTCTTGTTTATAATAAAGATAACCAAATGATCAAGAAGACGACGCAAGTAACAAAAGGTGAGCACTTAAGCATTCAGGTAACAGATGGTTTAGTTCATTGTCATGTTGTCGATACGATCCGAACAAGCGACCAATTGAATGATGTAGAGGGGGATAAATGATGAGTGATATAAAAAAAGAAGAAATTAGTTTTGAAGAAGCGATGAACGAGCTTGAAAATGTAGTGGAACAGCTTGAGCAAGGAGATGTCCCTCTGGATGAAGCGATCTCCATGTTTCAAAAAGGAATGGAGTTATCCAAACAGTGTCATGATAAATTGGAGGAAGTCGAAAAGAAAATGGACCGTATTTTACACCCAGATGGTGAAATAGAAGAGGTTCAGTTAGTGGAGGATGAAGGGTGAACGAACATCTTCAAGCATTTATAGAGGAAACGAAATTTGTGATCGATGAAAAATTGCCGCAGTCGATTCGTGCTTTAAATGCTCCCTCCTCCTTAAAGGATGCGATGATATATTCATTAGAAGCTGGTGGGAAACGAATCAGACCTTTGTTATTATTAGCGACATTAAAAGGCTTTGATAAGTCACTTGAGGCAGGTTATGAATTAGCTTGTGCGATTGAAATGATTCATACGTATTCCTTAATCCATGATGACTTACCAGCAATGGATGATGATGATTTAAGAAGAGGAAAACCAACCAATCATAAAGTGTTTGGTGAAGCAACGGCGATTTTAGCTGGAGATGCTTTGTTAACTCATAGCTTTGAACGAATTGCTTCTTCACAACTTGAACCGGAAAAGCTTGTCCGTTTAATTAGAGAGCTAGCGATTGCTGCTGGTCCGGTTGGGATGATTGGCGGGCAAGTAGCTGACATGGAAGGGGAAGAACGTGCGTTAACATTAGCTGAGCTTACTTATATTCATGACCATAAAACGGGCGATTTATTAACTTATTCTGTTGTAGCAGGTGCGATTATAGCTGATGCCAGTGAAGAAGATATTGAACATTTACGTCACTTTGCTCGCGAGTTAGGGTTATTATTTCAAATTAAGGATGATTTGCTTGACGTTGAAGGTGAGGAAGAGCTTATTGGGAAGCCATTAGGGAGCGATGTTGGGAATAATAAAAGCACCTATCCGAGCTTGCTTGGGTTGAATGAAACGAAAGAAATACTAAACGCCCATTATGATGTTGCACTTGAATCCTTACATAAAGTTTCAATGAATACGAATCTATTAGAATCATTAGCTGATTACATAAAGAATCGTAATCATTAAGCTTCTACATTACGCTCAGTCTTAAAGAGGTTAATTTCCTTTTTAGGACTTTTTTTATGTTAATTTTATCAAATAAGGTGCTTCGGCTGCCGCTGCAGAAATGATTGCTCCGCGTCCTGCGGGGGAGCACTGAGCCTCCTCGGCTAGGCCTGTGGGGTCTCAGCCCGGCTCCTAGATCCCGTGGGAGTCTCCGCATCATTTCTTCCGCTAGAGAAATAGGAAGGCCATGGCAACTTGTGATTTGCGGTTGTTGTATCAAAAGGGTTCTTCGGCTGCCGCTGCAGAAATGATTGCTCCGCGTCCTGCGGGGGAGCGCTGAGCCTCCTCGGCTAGGCCTGCGGGGTCTCAGCCCGGCTCCTAGATCCCGCGGGAGTCTCCGCATCATTTCTTCCGCTAGAGAAGAGGAAAACCATAGCGACTTGTGATTTGCGGTTGTTGTATCAAAAGGGTATTTCGGCCATCGTTGCAGAAATGATCTCTCCGTGTCCTGCGGGGTCTCACAGGTCACTGAAAAAGGTCTCATTTTAACTTTAAACTTAGGAAGAATCTCAAACCATTAGATTATTCACTAGATACTCCATTATAGCTTTAGCTGTTTTTTCTTAGACCAAAACGGAGCGAGCGAAATGCCCGGAGACTCCTGCGGGACTAGTGAAGGATGGGAGACCCCGCAGCGCTTAGCGAGGAGACCTCCGATTCACCCGCGGAACGCGTAGGCTATGAATCTGGTGGAGGAAGCGAAATTATATACACCTTTGCCTTATTTATGTTAACGTTTGAGCAAAAAAAGACCACATGGTATAATATTAAACAGCTTTTATAAGCGAATGAGTCATTCATTGAAAACAGTGGATAGATGCTAGAGATACATAAAAATCTTGGTGCTCTGAGCATAGTATTGAAGAAGAATGGACTGTACGAAACTGTTTCATATTATAGTGAACCGTTTTACATAATGATCCTTATATTGACTTTTGAAAATCTTCTCTAATTTAGGTAAAAGGTTTTCATCTCTGTTTTTTCTGATACAATGAGGGGAAAGAATGAATTACGGTATGTATTTTAACTTTTTCTAAACAGACATAAGACGACTAAATGGCCAGCATGAAATCAGCAATTGGCCCATATAAAAGTAAGATAAACTGACTCGAAAGTGAGTGTTTTGAAAATGAAGCTAGAAAATATTAAAGATCCTAGTTTGATAAAAGGCTACAGCAAAGCACAATTAGAGGAATTAGCTCAAGACATTCGTCATTTTCTAATTGAAAAACTATCCGTTACAGGCGGACATTTAGGACCGAACCTTGGGGTTGTTGAACTGACATTAGTTCTTCATCATTTGTTTGAAAGCCCTAAGGATAAGTTTATTTGGGATGTAGGACATCAAGCATATGTCCACAAAATTTTAACAGGACGAGCAGACCAATTTGATAAGCTCAGACAATATCAAGGTTTATGTGGATTTCCAAAACGAAATGAAAGTGAACACGATGTTTGGGAGACCGGTCATAGCTCTACTTCTTTATCTGCAGCTATGGGGATGGCCACTGCAAGAGATTTAAAGGGAGAAGACAATAGTGTTGTGGCGATTATTGGAGATGGAGCTCTAACAGGTGGCATGGCTTTAGAAGCGTTAAACCATATTGGACATGAACAAAAGGATTTAATCGTTGTCTTAAATGACAATGAAATGTCGATTGCTCCTAATGTCGGTGCCCTTCACAATGTATTAGGGAAATTGAGAACCGCTGGTAAATATCATAAAGCTAAAGAAGAACTTGAAATGCTGATCAAGAAAATCCCAGCATTTGGTGGTAAGCTTGCTGCAACGGCTGAACGTGTGAAAGATAGTTTGAAATATTTACTTGTTTCAGGTGTCTTTTTTGAAGAAATGGGCTTTACGTATTTAGGACCAGTTGATGGTCATGACCTAGATGATTTAATGGAAAACATGAAATATGCGAAGAAAACTAAAGGTCCAGTTCTAATTCACGTGCTCACCAAAAAAGGGAAAGGGTATGAACCAGCAGAAAATGATGCCCTTGGAACTTGGCATGGATTAGGACCATACAAAATTGAATCCGGTGAAGTTGTGAAAAACCCTGGGCCACCTAGTTATAGCGGTGTATTTGCAGAAACACTAAAAAAGATTGCTCGTGAAGATGAGCGAGTGGTTGCCATTACAGCCGCAATGCCGGGTGGAACAAAATTAGATGTTTTTGCAAAGGAATTCCCTGAAAGAATGTTTGATGTAGGGATTGCTGAGCAACATGCAACAACGATGGCTGGTGGTCTCGCCACACAAGGGTTAAAGCCTGTTTTTGCTGTGTACTCTACTTTCTTACAACGAGGCTACGACCAAATTGTTCATGATATTTGTCGACAAAATTTAAATGTCTTATTTGCGATAGACCGTGCCGGATTAGTTGGGGCTGATGGAGAAACACATCAGGGCGTTTTTGATATTGCTTATTTGCGTCATTTACCAAATATGACGATTTTAATGCCAAAAGATGAAAATGAACTACAACATATGATTTATACAGCGGTCCAATATAATGATGGTCCAATTGCGGTTCGTTATCCGCGTGGAAATGGTTATGGAATTAAGATGGATCAACAATTAAAAACAGTTGAAATTGGAAAATGGGAAGTTTTAAAAGAGGGCAAGGATGCCTGTATTTTAAGCTTTGGCACAATGCTTCCAGTGGCGGAAGAGGCGAGCCAATACCTTGAATCACAAGGTATTCATGTTACCTTAGTAAATGCAAACTCAGCTAAGCCTTTAGACGAGAAGTTGTTATCTCAGATAGCTGAGCAAAACATTCCTATTTTAACTTTAGAAGAAGCGGCCCTTCAAGGTGGATTCGGTAGTGCGGTATTAGAATTTTATAATGAAGCAGGCTATCGCGATTTAACCATTAAACGAATGGGAATTCCGGATTACTTTATTGAGCATGGTAGTGTTTCTCAGTTACTTGAAGAAATTGGCTTAACAGCAAATCAAGTATCTGAGCAGATCATCGCAATGGTTCCGAGACAAAGACAAAGGGCGTAACAAGAATGGCAAAAAAAGAACGAGTAGATGTATTGCTTGTTGAACAAGGTCTTTTTGACACGAGAGAAAAAGCAAAAAGAGCGATTATGGCAGGCTTAGTCTATTTAGAAACCGAGCGTATTGATAAGCCAGGAGTAAAAATGGACAACGATGTCCACTTTACGGTGAAAGGGAATGTTTTACCGTATGTAAGTCGAGGTGGACTAAAGTTAGAAAAAGCGATTACGTTATACAATCTTGATTTATCAAATAAAACCGTTCTCGATATCGGTGCGTCAACAGGAGGATTTACCGATTGTTCCTTACAAAATGGAGCAAAGATTGTTTACGCCCTCGATGTTGGCTACAATCAGCTAGCTTGGAAGTTAAGACAAGATGATAGAGTCGTTGTAATGGAAAGAACTAATTTTCGTTATGTAACAGCTGAAGATCTTCATGAAGGCTTACCGGATTTTGCGTCGATCGATGTCTCGTTTATTTCCTTAAAACTTATTCTACCTGTTTTAAAGACACTTATTAAGCCTGGTGGAGAAGTGATTGCGTTAGTGAAACCACAATTTGAAGCAGGACGAGAACAAGTAGGCAAAAAAGGGATTATAAAAGATGCTACTGTACACAGCGAAGTTTTAACAAGTATGTGCCAGTTTGTTTTAGCAGAAGGATATGGGATTAAAGGGATTAGCTATTCTCCGATAACGGGTGGAGAAGGGAATATTGAATTTCTTTTATATTTAACGTATCCAAATGAAGCATTGGATGAGTTGGATTATCACAGCACGATTGTTGAAGTAGTGACAGCTGCTCATACCGATTTAAAAAAATAAACGTCTGAGGAAGGGAGAGCGTATGCTTGACCTTTCTCTTTTTTAATGAGGAAGTTTGATTCGTATTGAAATTAGGACAACGTGGATTTTCTATAACTAATTAGCCATTTTAGCCTTTTATAGGAACTAAAAATCACTAAAAACTCTCCCGAAATTAGGAAAAAACTAATTGACTTTTAGTATATTTATGCAGGAAATTTGTGAAAAGGTTGTCAATATCATTCGAAATGTGGATAATGAAAGCAGAAACTATATCTGAGAAATAGGTGATTCAGGTTTGAATAAAGGACAACGTCATATCAAAATTAGGGATTTAATTACAAATAATGAGATTGAAACACAGGACGAATTAGTCGAGAGATTAAAGTCTGAAGGGTATAATGTCACACAAGCGACTGTTTCAAGAGACATTAAAGAATTACATCTGGTCAAAGTGCCGATGATCGATGGTCGTTATAAATATAGTTTACCGGCGGATCAGCGCTTTAACCCTTTACAAAAGCTTAAACGTGCGTTAATGGACAGTTTTGTTAACATTGATCGAACAGAAAATTTAATTGTGATGAAGACATTACCTGGTAATGCAAATTCGATTGCCATCTTAATCGATAATTTAGATTGGCCAGAAGTGATGGGGACGATTTGTGGTGATGACACGATCTTGATTATTTGTAAAAATAAAGAAGATGGACCGCGTATTATGGAGAAATTTTTAGATATGCTTTAAGGTGGGGAATGTGATGCTTGAAGAATTAACGATTAAAAACTTTGCGATAATTGACGAGATAACGATTCCGTTTGAAAAAGGCTTAACGGTTTTAACAGGTGAAACAGGGGCTGGAAAATCAATTATTATTGATGCAATAGGATTATTATTAGGTGGAAGAGGCTCTGTTGAATTTGTTCGATACGGTGAAAAAAGAGCGGAAATTGAAGGGCTGTTTATTGTCGAAAAAAAACACCCAGTTATTAAAAAAGCAAATGAGCTCGGAATTGAAGTCGAAGAACAAATGTTCATTCTAAGGCGGGATTTAACCCATCATGGCAAGAGTATTTGTCGAATCAATGGAAAACTTGTGACTTTAGGAATATTACGGGAGATTGGTCAAACGCTTGTTGATATTCATGGTCAACATGAGCATCAAGCGTTAATGCAAGCAGAACATCATCTTGCTATGGTTGATTATTTTGCTAAAACCGATACAGCAGAATATCAGAGCGTCTATCGGGAAGCGATGACTCTACAGAAAAAGCTAAATGAATTTACTCATAATGAGCAGGAAATGGCCCAAAAAATTGATTTATATCAGTATCAATTAAAAGAAATTGAAAGTGCGAAACTAATGCCTGATGAAGACAATCAATTATTTGCCGAGCGACATAAATTAGCCAATAGTGAAAAATTGTTTAGCCTCTTACAGGACAGCTATCAAAGTTTATATGGAGAAGGAAAAGGGTTAGATTTTGTTTCGAATACTTTGTCTAATTTAGAGATGGCCGCTACGATTGATAAAGATCTACAAAGCATCTTTGAACAAATTTCTAATAGCTTTTATCTTTTAGAAGAGGCGACTTTTAGTTTGCGTGACCATGTTGAAGGGGTTGATTTTGATCCAGAACGACTTACCTTTATTGAGACAAGGCTAAATGAAATTCAGCAATTAAAAAGGAAGTATGGGCAAACGGTTGAGGAAATTTTAGAATATTCGGCTCGGATTGAAGAAGAGCTTGATTCGATTTTACATAAAGATGATCAGATCGATGATATCAAATGTAAATTAGATACGCTCTGGTTGGATGTTAAAGTAGAAGCAGAGGCGATATCGGAACTACGAAAACAGGCTTCTACCGACTTAGTAAAGGCTATTCACGAGCAATTGCAACAGCTTTATATGCAAAAAACGCAATTTGAAGTTCGTATTGAAGAAAGGCAGAGTCAGAATTTCTCACAAAAATTTCAAAAAGATGGAATGGACCAAGTTGAGTTTTTTATTTCGACTAACCAAGGCGAACCAATGAAACCATTAGCAAAAGTAGCATCTGGTGGGGAAATTTCGCGAATTATGCTTGCGATTAAAACGATCTTTTCTTCTCATCAAGGGTTAACATCTGTTATTTTTGATGAAGTGGACACGGGAGTTAGTGGCAGGGTTGCTCAAGCTATTGCCGAAAAAATTTACGGGATTTCGGTTGGTTCTCAAGTTTTGTGTATTACTCATTTGCCTCAAGTGGCGGCAATGGCTGATACTCATTTGTATATTTCAAAACACGAAGCCAAAAATCGGGTGCATACAAAAGTCGAGAGTCTTTCAGCAAATGAAAAAACAAATGAAATCGCTCGAATGATTTCAGGAGTCGAAGTAACCGATTTAACGAAAAAACATGCCGAGGAATTATTGGAACTTGCAGGAAAGCACAAAGTAGCTAATATGAAAAGCTAACCAAAATAGGTTAGCTTTTTTCTATTGGATTAGGTTATAAATGTTCGCTTCCAAGGCAACATTAGTAATACAGCCATCATGGAGGTGTGGGCTAGGAGCTAGGAGAGTGAAGTGAGTGAGAGGCGAACATATAAGAAAGTTGGTAGGAGTGGTCCTGATGCTCGGCCTTCTTAGCCTAGGAACTTCAAATATCGTTTCGGATTGGTTAGCCATTCCGCAAGAAATAACGGTATTCGAAGGGGTTGAGACAGAGCTTGTTGAGACCTCAAGTCATGATATTACAAGTTTTATTAATCAAAAAAATAATACGATATCCTACTCAAGTACAAGTGAAGGAGATACAAATCGTTCACATATTACCGGACACGAAGTAGGTGAACAGGAAATGACATTTGAAGTTGGCGGTTTTCCTGTCAAGCAAGTTAATGTTAATGTTCTACCAAAAATTGAAGTTATTCCTGGTGGACAGTCAATCGGGGTAAAGCTAAATACGGAAGGCGTTCTCGTAGTTGGACATCATTTAATCCCGACTACAATTGGTGATGAGTCACCTGGGGAAGAAGCAGGGATTGAAGTAGGCGATATGATTGTCAAAATTAACGACGAACCTATCCAGCATATTACCGAGGTAGCGAACATTGTCCAAAAAGCAGGAGAAGGCAATCAACCATTAAGTATTGAAATTAAAAGAAATAATCAACTTGTTAACAAGACATTAACACCGATAAAAGCTAAAAATGAGCATTCTTATCGGTTAGGTTTGTATATTAGAGATTCAGCCGCTGGGGTAGGAACCTTAACTTTTTTTGACCCAGAATCAAAAAAATATGGTGCATTAGGCCATGTAATCTCAGATGTGGATACTCAGAAACCAATTATTGTACATGATGGTCAAATTATTCGCTCTTCGGTCAATTCAATTGAAAAAGGAAGTAACGGTGACCCTGGTGAAAAATTAGCCAGCTTTAAAAATGCTCGAGATGTTCTTGGTACAATTGAAAAGAATAGTCCTTATGGAATTTTTGGGACCTTAAAAAAAGATGATATAAAAAATAATCATTATGATCAAAAAATGCCGATAACGATGGCTCATGAAGTTAAAGAAGGGCCTGCCAAAATATTAACGGTTGTTAATGGCGAAGAAATTGAAGAGTTTGATATTGAAATTGTGAGTTCGATTCCACAAAAACAAGCCGCAACGAAAGGGATGGTCATACGAGTGACGGATCCAAAGCTGTTAGAAGCAACCGGTGGAATTGTGCAAGGAATGAGCGGTAGTCCAATTATTCAAAATGGAAAATTAGTCGGTGCTGTCACTCACGTTTTTGTGAACGATCCAAAAAGTGGTTATGGTTGTCACATAAGTTGGATGCTTGAAGAAGCAGGAGTGTTAGCACAATTATCAGGAGCCAAAGCGAGTTAACTCGTTTGGCTTTTTTTAATGACTTTAGGAAAAATAGACAGAATCTTACTTTTCCTATAATTTACTTTTGAAATAAACTCATCACTTTTCCTATTTTATGTTAAAGTAAGGATAGACAAAGATCATTCGACATATGGTGTATATATTGAATGAAGATTAGCGAAAAGGCTCGAAAACAAAAGGAATAGTGAGTAAATAGAAGAATTTCTATTAAAATCGAGAATTTTTAAATAATATAAAGGATTTAATGATTGCTTGTCGAAATCGTTAAAGACAAAATTAACCTGTTTATGAGGAGGACATTCCGTGGAAAAGATTAAAGTGGGTATTTCAGATGACAATCGAGAGTTAGTTCACTTGCTAAACGAATACATTTCAGCACAGGATGATATGGAAGTGATAGGGGTTGCTTATAACGGTCAGGATTGTTTGAATATGATTGAGAACAAACAGCCAGACGTTCTTATTTTAGATATCATTATGCCTCACTTAGATGGTTTGGCCGTGCTTGAGCGCCTAACACAAATGAATTTGCCACGAAAACCAAACATCATTATGTTAACCGCTTTTGGTCAGGAAGATGTCACAAAAAAGGCAGTTGATTTAGGTGCGTCTTATTATGTCCTTAAACCATTTGACATCGAAGTATTAGTGACGAATATTCGAGAGATTGGTGGTGGCAAAAAAACCTTTCTCCAGAAATCAGGTGGTTCTGCGACATCTATTTTAAACGCAAATTCTTCTTCATCTTCTAGAAACGAAAAACAAGGTTTCAATTTAGATGCAAGTATTACTAGCATTATTCATGAAATTGGAGTGCCAGCTCATATAAAAGGTTATATGTATTTACGAGAGGCGATTACAATGGTTTATAACGATATTGAACTTTTAGGATCGATAACGAAAGTACTGTATCCAGACATTGCGAAAAAATTTAATACGACGGCTAGCCGCGTGGAAAGAGCGATACGTCATGCGATTGAAGTCGCTTGGAGTCGAGGGAATATTGATTCGATTTCCAATCTTTTTGGTTATACGGTTAGTCATACGAAAGCGAAACCAACGAACTCAGAATTTATTGCGATGGTCGCCGATAAATTGAGAATTGAACATAAAGTAAGCTGATAACTATTCGTTCTTAGCGAGTGGAAATAATGATAAAGATTTGAATTGAACACCAAAACAGGCTTTAGGGAAAAGCTGTTTTTGGTGTTTTTTATTGTGTGAAAAGAGATTTTCTGACCGCCTGCCAAAAAGCGAAAGATATGTTGTAGAGCGATAATTTGTTTCAAAAGAATTAAATCACATGAAAGAATCATTTTTTAAGACTATGAATGCCAAGAATGGATCATACTAAAACCAATATTGTTAGGAGTGTTTTAGTATGTCCAATCTATTAGAGGGTAAAATTATCGCCCATAAAACAACAAAAAAATTAATTGAAATGATACCAAATGGCGAATCAATGATCGCGGTATTATCGCATGAAGATTTAGATGGAGTAGCTGTGGATGGATTAATTGAAAAAAAAGTAAAAGCGATCATTAATTTTAAATCATCAATGAGTGGAAAATATGAACATAAACAAGTGCGAAGGTTACTTGCCGAAGGGATTCCTGTTTATGATCTTGAAGAAATAGATGTGTCCTTACAGAGTGATTCTTTTACAAAAAATGTCCATTTCATTAAGGGAGATGGCTTATATGAAAAAGCAGGCAAACAATCTCGTCACCTTTGTCGGTTAATCCCTTATACAGAAGAAAAAATAACAGAACGGTTACAAACAGCAAAAGAAAATTATCAACAGTTATTTTTAGACTTCATGAGTAATTCTCTTGAATATGCCCAAAAGGAAGCTCCTTTATTTTTGACTCAATACGAGCTCCCGACTTGTTTTCAAATGCTAGAAGGAAAACAAGTATTAATCGTCGCAAGAAATTGTTCTTATGAAAAAGATTTGTTAGCCATTAAACGAAAAATAAAAAGGGAGAACATCAACGTCATGGCAGTTGACGGGGCAGCGGATGGATTATTAAATATTGGGGTGAAGCCGGATTTTATTATTGGGGATATGGATTCTGTATCTGAGAAGGCTTTATTATGTGGAGCGCATCTTATTTGTCATCGTTACATGTCAGGGCATTCACCTGGAGCAGAACGGGTTCAGTCATTAAACATCATGAACTGGGAGGAACTTCAATTTGTCGGTACAAGTGAAGATTTAGCCATCTACGGTGCATACTGGTCGAAAGCAGCTCATTTATTTTTAGTTGGATGTCGAAGTGGAATGAAGGAATTTTTAGAAAAAGGTAGGCCAGGCATGGGTTCAAGTATTTTAAGTCGGATTCAGGCTGGTGAAATGATTACGGATTTAAAAGGAATTCACATACTTGGAGGGATTCATCAAGCACCTATCTTTTCTTTTGATTGGTTTACTCAACTGTCAAACAATATTTTGAATTGGTGGGCTAAATACAATGTTCGGGCTAAATTAACACAAGGGTGGTTCCAATTTAGACGGAAGAAGGAGAGCTTATAGAGTGGTGCAAATTAGTGTGATCGTGCCAGCATTTAATGAAGAAGAAAGAATAGCCAACACATTAAAAGCAATTCGCTCTCTTCCTTTTTCGCTTGAGTTAATTGTTGTCGATGATGGTAGTGTTGATGAAACCTTTACAATTGCTAATCGTTATGCGGATGAAGTGATTCGATTAAAAGAAAACCAAGGTAAAGGAAGAGCATTAGAAGCAGGCTTTCAAAAGGGGAAGGGGGAGTACATCCTTTGTCTTGATGCAGACTTAGGTTCATCAGCCGAAGAAGCCGAAGCCCTCATACAGCCAGCCCTGTTAGCTGCGGCTGATGTAATTGTTTCAAAAGTCGCTCCGGGAAAAAAAGCAGGCTTTGGACTTGTGAAAAAACGAGCTCAAGCTTTAATTTTTGAAAAAACAGGGATTAAATTAGAAGCACCATTATCGGGACAGCGTATTTTTCATCGCCGCTGGCTCCCGTGTATTCAATCGATACATTCGGCCAGATTTGGCGTAGAGACGGAAATGTCGATTCGTTTTTTAGAGGCAGGGGCAAAAATTTTAGAAGTAGAAACAAAAATGCAGCATCGTGAAATGGGGAAGAGCATAAAAGGTTTATGGCATAGGTGCAAACAATTATTAGATATTGAACGTTATCGAAAAGAGGTTTGAGATGTATCTCTATATTTTTATTTTGCCTATCATCGCTCTTTTAAGTATGTATGCGTTTTTGTCAGCCGGTTGGACGGTCCGCAATTATGAAGGGAAACAAGTCCCTTATAGCTTAGGTGTTCTCGTGGTTTTTGCCTATGCTCTTGTGATTGATTATTTCAATCTCGACTTAATGGCTCTTAGCACTTGGGCGTTAATGTATGTTTTGATCATTTGGAGCATTGGTTTTATTGATGATTTATACGGGCAAAATTCACCTAAAGGAATTAAAGGTCACTTACATTATTTGATTAAACATAAAAAGCCTACGACAGGGATATTAAAAATAGTAGGAACGATAGCGGCCTCGCTTTATATGACTATTTTTTTTGAACCGGAAACGATCTTTATTATGATTCGTTATTTTTTACTTCTACTTCTTTTTCCGCATGTCATGAATGCTTTAGATACACGTCCATTAAGAGTGTGGAAGGTGAGTCTTTTCTTTTGGGTTATTCTGCTTCTTGCTGGCTTTATTCCTTCCTTTCTTATTGTTATTTACATCGTAACGGTTTTTTATCTCCTCTTAGTTCTAGAAGGGCACCGGATTGCGATGTTAGGTGATAATGGAGCAACGGTTATCGGAAGTATTTTAGCTCTTTGGACCATTACAGTCGCATCACCAATCGTTCAATGGAGCATATTGGCGATTTTAATGATAATTAGTGGGCTGATCGAGCGTATTTCGATATCGGCTGTGATCGAAAAAAAACCATTATTACAATGGTTTGACAGGCTTGGTGTCTCAATGAAAAAAACTTAAGCTAAAGAAAAGGCAGTGCTTGTCGTTCTAAATTCGTTCATCTGCTCATGAATATTTGCTCATGAGCGGATGAAGCTCCTTCTAAAAGGGCACTACTTCTCTGCCTTCGCCTCGTCAACGGACGAGTTTTTTTTGAATTTTGGTGATATTTTTCCGTTTTTCTTGTCTCTATAAAAAATAAAACCTGCGATAAAACTTAATCCGGCTAAAAATAAAATCAGACCGAGGACAAATTCTAACGACAACGGTAAAAACGAAATATTACTAATTTGAAAAAAGGTATCCCTCATTAACTTAATCCCATACCCAGCGATAAAAACGGGGATAAGCATAATGGTTAAAGCGATAAAACGTCCCATTGTATGTGCCTCTTTCATTCTTTTTTCATTACTTCCTTTTAATTTTAACAAAAAATAATCGTTTTTGACACCATAAAGGTTGCAAGATTGTTTTATTTGAGTAATAGTAAAAGGAGGGAAATGAGAGCTGCAATTAGGACTTAGTCTTAATTTTTCCGTAAAAGCATAAAATAGTATTGAAATATAGTCAAATCCTAGACCATTTGACTTGATGTCTTTTACTTACCTTTGCCTATTTACCCTGTTACAGGATAGACGTGCTTCCTTCTTTCGGATCAATTATGATAGTAATAAAGCATTTGTATTACATAGTCTTTAATTTAACAGCTTGCTTTTTTAAAAATTCATAACAGCTCTTAAGCTCAAGGAGGTTCATCATGCAATTATTTTCGGAAATGGAGCATTACGATTATGAACAAGTGGTTGTATGCCAGGATAAAAGTTCAGGTTTAAAAGCAATTATTGCGATTCATGACACAACTTTAGGACCTGCCTTAGGTGGTACACGAATGTGGATGTACGAGAACGAAGAAGCTGCCTTTAATGATGCCTTACGATTAGCAAGAGGGATGACTTATAAAAATGCAGCGGCAGGACTTAATCTTGGTGGTGGAAAGACCGTCATTATTGGAGATCCAAAAAAAGATAAAAATGAGGAAATGTTTCGAGCATTTGGCCGTTACATTCAAGGACTTAACGGCAGATATATAACGGCAGAGGATGTCGGTACAACAGTTGAAGATATGGATACGATTTATCAAGAAACAAATTATGTAACAGGTATTTCACAAGCGTACGGTTCTTCAGGAAACCCTTCTCCCGTTACGGCATATGGCGTGTATGTTGGGATGAAAGCCACAGCAAAAGCGGCTTTTGGTTCGGATGATTTATCTGGAAAAAAAGTAGCTGTGCAAGGTGTTGGTAATGTATCTTATCATTTATGCAAATACCTTCATGAAGAAGGTGTCGAATTAATTGTGACCGATATAAATAAAGAGGCGGTAAAAAGAGCACAAGCTGATTTTGGAGCTAAAGCAGTTGAAGTTAATGATATTTACAATGTTGATTGTGATATTTTTGCTCCATGTGCATTAGGTGCGATCATTAATGATGTGACGATACCATTATTAAAAGCAAAGGTAATCGCAGGTGCTGCTAATAATCAATTAAAAGATGAATCACATGGTCATACTCTTCATGATTTAGGCATTTATTACGCTCCAGATTATGTGATAAATGCAGGTGGTGTTATTAATGTGGCTGATGAGTTAAGTGGCTATAATCGGGATCGCGCTTTAAAAAAGGTAGAGACGATTTACCAAAACCTTGAGACGGTTTTTGAAATTTCAGCCCGTGAAAAAATTCCTACGTTTAAAGCAGCCAATCGAATGGCAGAAGAACGAATTGCAAGAATGAAACAGTCACGCAGTCAGTTTTTACAAGATGGACATCATATTTTGTCAAGAAGACACTAATTGTGACAAGCGGAAGGAGGCGACTATATGGCTGAAGAATATGATCTAGTAATACTCGGTGGTGGAACCGGTGGATATGTAGCGGCGGTGCGAGCTGCTCAAAATGGCCGTAAAGTAGCAATCGTTGAAAAAGGAAAGCTTGGAGGTACATGTTTACATAAAGGTTGTATCCCAAGCAAAGCCCTCTTGCGTAGTGCAGAGGTTTTTGCAACAGCAAAAGATGCTAATAAATATGGTGTGCTCATTCAAGATCTCAAATTAGATTTCCAAGCTGTCCAAAGCCGAAAAGAAACGATTGTGAACCAGCTGCACCAGGGGGTTCAAGCGTTGATGAAAAAAGGGAAAATCGACGTTTATGAAGGAAAAGGGAGAATACTTGGTCCATCGATCTTTTCGCCACGTCCAGGTACGATTTCAGTGGAGATGAATGATGGAACGGAAAATATGATGCTCGTTCCAGAAAATATAATTATCGCCACGGGTTCATCACCAAGGTCATTACTTGGCTTAGATGTGGATGGGCAATTAATCTTAGATTCAGACGATGCGTTAGAATTGGAACAATTACCATCATCGATTTTAATTGTTGGGGGTGGTGTGATTGGAATTGAGTGGGCCTCAATGTTAGCCGATTTTGGAGTAGACGTAACCGTTTTAGAGTATGGAGATACGATCTTGCCACAGGCTGATAAAGACATCGCCAAGGAAGCGACTAAACTTCTAAAGCAAAGAGGCATTCAGATTATCACGAATGCAAAGATTGATGCAGACTCGTTGAAGAAAGACAAAAATGTCACAATATCTGTTGATGTTTTAGGAGAAAAAACCGATTTCACAGCTAATAAAATGCTCATTTCGGTCGGGAGAACGGCTAATGTAGAGGATATGGGGCTAGTGAATACTGATATTGAAATTGAAAAAGGCTACATAAAAGTTAATGAGTTTTATCAAACGAAAGAATCGCATATTTACGCTATTGGTGATGTCATTGGTGGGTTACAGCTTGCTCATGTTGCTTCACACGAGGGTTTGATTGCGGTAGAACATCTTTCGCAAAATAACCCACAAAAATTAGAGGAGCAAACTATTGCCACATGTGTGTACAGTCGACCTGAAATGGCTAGCGTCGGTTTAACCGAACAAAAAGCTAGAGAATTAGGCTTTCGTGTGAAAATAGGAAAGTTTCCATTTAAAGCAAATGGAAAAGCGCTCGTTTATGGAGAGGCTGAAGGGTTTGTAAAAGTAATCGCGAATGCGGACAATCATGATTTACTAGGGGTTCATATGATTGGACCTCATGTCACTGATTTAATTTCAGAGGCAGCCTTAGCAAAAGTGTTAGATGCGGCTGATTTTGAAATTGCTGAAATGATTCACCCCCATCCGACTTTATCGGAAATCATTGGTGAAGCTGCCTTAGCAGTGGACGGTCGTGCCATTCATATGTAAAGAAAAGAAATAATAAAACGGTTATCATGAATCCAGCTATGTCCGTTAGAAGCTCGAGAAAAATCAATCAAAATGTTGATTGCTGAAAGTAGAACCGTATAGCTTTTGATTAACCAAAACGGAGTCAGCGGAATGCCCGGAGACTCCTGCGGGATTAGTGAGGAACGGGAGACCCCGCAGATTAACGAGGAGGCTCCCGGCTCACCCGCGGAACGCGTAGGGCATGCAGCTGGCGGAGTAAACCAACTGCTCTTTTCTCGCTTCTACCCAAACGGACTTTGCTTTATATTTAAGGAGGGTTTTTATGACTATTAATCGTCACCAAGCATTGGGATTAACGGACCAAAATGTGTTAGATATGTATAAAACCATGCTCTTAGCAAGAAAAATAGATGAACGTATGTGGCTTTTAAATCGGGCAGGAAAAATTCCATTTGTCGTTTCGTGTCAAGGACAAGAAGGAGCCCAAGTAGGAGCTGCTTTTGCTTTAGACAATACAAAAGATTATCTTCTACCGTATTATCGCGATGTCGGTATGGTATTAGCTTTTGGGATGACAACCCAAGACTTGCTTTTATCGGCTTTTGCAAAATCAGAAGATCCGAGTTCTGGGGGGAGACAAATGCCAGGACACTTCGGTTCAAGGGCAAAACGCATTGTCACAGGTTCTTCTCCTGTGACGACTCAAGTTCCACATGCAGTAGGAATCGCCTTAGCAGGTCGTCTTAGAAAAGAAGAATTTGTTTCGTTTACAACTTTTGGGGAAGGCTCATCAAACCAAGGTGACTTTCATGAAGGTTTAAATTTTGCAGGGGTACATAAATTGCCGGTTATTTTTATGTGTGAAAATAACAAATATGCGATTTCTGTTCCGATTGAAAAGCAGCTTGCTTGTGAAAATGTGGCTGACCGAGCTCAAGGATATGGGATGCCTGGAGTAACAGTAGATGGAAATGATCCTTTAGCTATTTATCAAGCTGTGAAGGAAGCGAGAGAACGTGCGTTGAACGGAGAAGGTCCAACATTAATAGAGGCCATTTGTTATCGTTTGATGCCACACTCCAGTGATGATGATGACCGTACGTATCGTTCAGCCGATGAAGTTCAAGGAGCAAAAGAAAAAGATTCTTTAATCACTTTTGCCACGTATTTAAAAAGTATAGAGGTCTTAAATGATCAAAACTTACAGGACATTCATACAGAGTTAGACCAATTAGTAAATGAGGCAACAGAGTATGCTGAAAAAGCTCCATATGCTGATCCAGAGTCTGGTCTTGATTTTGTGTATGCGAACAATTAGAGAGGAGGGAATAATATGGCGATTCGTTCATATATAGAAGCCGTAACACTTGCTTTAAAAGAAGAGATGGAAAGAAATGAGGATGTTTTTGTCTTAGGAGAAGATGTGGGAGCTAGAGGTGGCGTTTTCCGTGCCACGATGGGGCTTTATGATCAATTTGGAGAAGAACGTGTTATTGATACACCGCTAGCTGAATCAGCAATAGCAGGAGTGGGAATTGGGGCTGCGATGTACGGAATGAGACCTGTTGCTGAAATGCAATTTGCTGATTTTATTATGCCTGCTATTAATCAGATTGTTTCAGAGGCAGCAAAAATTCGTTACCGTTCGAACAATGATTGGTCGTGTCCAATCACGATCCGAGCACCTTATGGCGGTGGTATTCACGGAGCTCTCTATCATTCACAATCCGTTGAAGCGATTTTTGCCAATGTGCCTGGTTTAAAAATTGTGATGCCTTCTACTCCATATGATGTGAAGGGACTTTTAAAAGCGGCGATTCGTGATGATGATCCTGTTATTTTCTTAGAACATAAGCGAGCTTACCGCTTAATTAAAGGCGAAGTCCCAGACGATGATTATACGCTACCGATTGGGAAGGCGGATGTGAAGCGTGAAGGGGAAGACCTTACCGTAATTACATATGGATTGGCTGTCCACTTTGCCCTGCAAGCTGCGGAAAAGTTAGCGAATGATGGAATTAGTGTGGAAGTTGTTGATTTAAGAACGGTCTACCCTCTTGATAAAGAAGCAATTATTACAGCAGCGAGTAAAACAGGTAAGGTGCTTCTAGTTACAGAAGATAATAAAGAAGGTAGTGTGATGAGCGAAGTGGCTGCTATTATAGCTGAACATTGTTTATTTGACTTGGATGCACCGATTCAAAGGCTTGCGGGCCCAGATGTTCCGGCGATGCCATATGCCCCAACAATGGAAAAACATTTTATGATTAATCCCGATAAAGTTGAAAAAGCAATGCGAGAACTAGCGGAATTCTAACGAGAAAGGAGATTAATATGGCAACAGAAATTAAAATGCCCCAATTGGGTGAGAGTGTAACAGAAGGAACGATTAGCAATTGGCTTGTCGCACCTGGTGATAAAGTAAATAAATATGAACCAGTTGCTGAGGTTATTACCGATAAAGTAAATGCAGAAATCCCATCAACATTTACTGGAACGATTCAAGAGATCCTTGTAAATGTTGATGATACCGTTTCGGTTGGAACCGTCATTTGTACGATTGAACCAGAAGGAGCGGAGCAAACAGAAACCGTTGAAGTGGCAAGTGAAGCGAAGGAAGAAAAGCCGGATTCAAGTGCTGTAATAGAAGAGAAAGATGCGAGTCAAAAGAAACGTTACTCTCCAGCCGTTTTACGATTGGCAGGAGAACATAACATTGATTTAGAGCGGGTAAATGGTTCTGGAAAAGGCGGACGAATTACGCGAAAAGATTTACAAGCGATTATTGAATCAGGTGGTCAAAAACTTGAACCAGCTGTGATAAGCTCGAGTAAAAAGAGTGATTCAGCCAAAGAGCCAGTTCAATCGAACGAAAAACCAACTTATTCAGAAGTGAAGTCAGCTACTGGAGATATTGAAATTCCTGTCACAGGAGTCCGAAAAGCGATCGCAGCTAATATGTTGAAAAGTAAACATGAAGCCCCGCATGCTTGGTTAACGATTGAAGTAGATGTCACAAACCTTGTGCAATATCGGAATAGCGTTAAGCAGTCTTTTAAAGAGAAAGAAGGCTATAACCTAACTTTCTTACCTTTCTTTATTAAAGCCGCTGTTGAGGCTTTAAAAGAATATCCACAACTCAATTCAATGTGGGCTGGAGATAAGATTATCCAGAAAAAAGATATCAATATTTCTTTAGCTGTCGCAACTGAGGATGCTTTGTTTGTTCCAGTTATAAAAAATGCCGATGAAAAGACGGTCAAAGGTTTAGCACGCGAAATTACTGAGCTTTCCGGCAAAGTTCGTTCAGGTAAACTACAAGCAAATGAAATGAAGGATGGTACATTTACGATAAATAATACGGGAGCATTCGGTTCAATTATGTCAACGCCGATTATTAATCATCCACAAGCTGCGATTTTATCGATTGAGTCCATAGTTAAAAGACCAGTTGTATTAGAAACGGAGCAAGGAGACGTGATTGCTGTTCGCAGTATCGTTAATCTATGTTTATCGTTAGATCACCGTGTCTTGGACGGCTTAGTTTGTGGCAGGTTCTTAGCTAAGGTGAAAGAAAACCTTGAAAGTATGAACGAAAAAAATACATCGATTTATTAAACAAAAAACTCTTAATCAGGGGAAGTTCTCTTGGTTGAGAGTTTTTTTCTGTTTTGAGAGTACCAAGAGGGCTAATGGAATATATGTGTGGTTTGATAATCAGTGATAAGTAATGGAATTGTCGTCAAGTAAGGGTTGAATGTTTGAATAACGGAAAAGGTGAATGAAATTTGTCTTTTTGGTCATTCTAACCATATCAGGAAATAAAGGAGTGTTTGATTATGGAGTTTTTAACAAAGAGACCTTTTGTTTATATGATAACAATAGCAGCCATTTTTCTAATGGTTCAGTCGGTCGCTTTTGCAGAGGGAGAACCACCTACTGAGCAAAGGGAGAAATCTGGACATCATCAACACCATAAAGATTTTGTTGTTCATCTTGATTACTATTATGAATTGCTCGCTCAAAAATTCGCTCCCGAGCAGGTTGAAAAATGGAATGAGATTAGGCAACAACGAAAAGTGTTAATGAAGCAATGGCGTGAGCATAAAAAACATAAAGACGATGATTTAAATGAACATACCGAAAAAGATGAGTGGAAAGAAGCTCATATGAAATTGCAGCAAAAGTTTAATGAAGCTGTTGAACTACGTGATGAAACCAAAATCAAAAAAATTCTCCCGCAACTATTTGAGCATTACGATAAAATGAATCAAATACTAGAAGAAAAGCTAAAACAAGAATAAACAAATATAGTAAATTAGCTGTCCCATTTAGGAGTTATTGCCTTGTGGGACGTTTTTTTAATTTAGATATTTACAAATCGTAAAGATTCCGATATAATTCAAAAAGTGATAAAACGTAATCGTTACGAATAAGGGGAGGTTTTATTGATGAAGAAAGGTATAAAAGTTTTGTTCTTATTATTTATTTTATTGATTATAAGTTCCTGCAATGAAGGGACAAGTGAAGAGAATAACAATGCTGATAACAGTGTAGATGGGGAGACTTTAACGATTTTTACAACGATCTATCCACTTCAAGATTTTGCAGAAAAGATTGGTGGCGAGTATGTGAACGTTGAAAATATGATTCCGCCTGGTGCTGATGCCCATACATATGAGCCTACTGCAAGAGATATGATTGAGATAGCCGACGGAGACGTTTTTCTTTATAACGGTTCTGGTTTAGAAGGCTTTGTTGAGGCATTAATTGAAACCGTAAAAAATGAAAATGTAAGTGTTGTTGAAGCTTCTAAAGGCATTTCTCTAATAGAAAGTTCTCATGATCACGACCATGGACATGAAGAAGAACATGAAGGCCATGACCATAGTGAAGGCCATGAAGAAGAGCATGAAGGCCATGACCATAGTGAAGGACATGAAGAAGAGCATGACGACCATGACCATAGTGAGGATGGCTACGACCATCATCATGGAGACCAAGATCCGCATCTTTGGTTAGACCCACTGCTTTCGATTTCAATGGCAGAGAATGTGAAAAAGGCATTAGTGGAACTGAAACCGGAACATGAAGACTATTTTGAAGAAAAATTTCAGCAACTTATAGGACAATTAGAGCAGTTAGATGCTGACTTTCAACAAATGGCTAACGCAGCACAAAAAGATACTTTTATCGTTTCACATGCCGGGTACGGTTATTGGGAACATCGTTATGGACTGCATCAGATTGGAATTACTGGATTGTCTGGTACAAATGAACCATCACATAAACAAATTCAGGATATTATTAATTTAGCAGAAGAGAATGACTTAAATTATATTATGATGGAACAAAATATTCCTTCTAAAATGGCTGAAGTTGTTCAAGGTGAAACGAACACAGAGGCGTTGTATTTACACAATCTAGAAGTTCTCATGCCAGCTGATATTGAAAATAATGAAGATTATTTCTCGCTTATGAGAAAAAATATTAAAGCACTTGAAAAAGCACTTAATTAATCTTTTATTTTTGAGTGTCTTAGACAATTGTCAAAAATCATGAGTTAATTAGTTGGTTTTATCGCGAATTCAATGTACAATGGCAGTAATGTACATTAAGTTAAGCGATTAGGAGGTTTATTAGATGGAATTTAATTTCTTTATGAATGATGTTGTTCAAGTAGCACGACAAGAAATGGTTACAGCTGGTTATCAAGAACTAAAAACGACTGAGGATGTAGATACAGCTTTACAAGATAAAGGTACGACACTCGTAATGGTCAATTCAGTTTGTGGTTGTGCAGGGGGTATTGCACGTCCAGCAGCCGCTTATATGAGAAACTACGAAGTGAAACCTGATCGTTTTGTAACCGTATTTGCGGGACAGGATAAAGAGGCGACAGCAAAAGCACGCGATTATTTTAAAGGATATGCTCCTTCCTCTCCTTCATTTGCTTTGTTAAAGGATGGAGAGATTCAAATGATGGTTGAAAGACATGAAATCGAGGGCCATGAACCGATTCAAGTCGTGCAAAAACTTGAAAAAGCGTTAGATGAACTTATTAAGTGATGGAATAGAATGAACACGCTTAGTAGCTGACAAATGGCTGCAAGCGTGTTTTTTGTTTAGAGAGCAATTTTACTTAATCTAAAAAAGTGTTATAATAAGCTGAGATTATTAAAGGAGTGTCAAGATTAGATGCAAACACTATACGAGCAAATTCAAGTTTATTTAAATATGGAAGAGGAAATTTCATTTAAAGAATTCAATGATTTTTATAAAAAAGTCGTCGATGAGTTAGGAACTACTCATGAATCTTTAGAGCAGGAATCTGTTTGGAAAGCTTTATTTATTGTCGAGAACGTAATGTCCAATGCAAATGGGCGTGCAAATGAGAAAAAAGGAAGCGAATCGAAAAAATACTCTAAAATGGCTCAACGTTTAGAGTTATGGGCGAAAAATTTATCGGCTCGTTTAGCAGAAGCTGGTTATACAGAAGATGATATTAATGAACGCTTTAATGAAATGTTAGAAGAAGGTCCAGCTAAATAATGGCCTTGACTCCTCCTATTTTTTTGTAGATGGGAGGAGATTTAGTTTAGGGTTCTACGAAAGTTCTTGACTTTATACAGGATTTATATTAAATTTAATGATGTCGTTTCAAAACATGCGCCTATGGTGAAAGGGATATCATTCAAGATTCCGGTTCTTGCGTTGTAGGTTCGAGTCCTACTAGGCGCGCCAAACATATACATACAAACCTAGTCCTAGACTAGGTTTTTTTATGAGGTTGGGACAAAACCCTCCTCTGTGCGCCGCCTATCTCGAGAGCGGTGTCTTACCTCTCACTTTATACCATTCAGAAAACAAATAGGAAATGAGTCATACTAATGAATCTAAAAACATTTCTTTTTTAGGGTTGTCAGTTTTTTAATATAACTTTTATAATAGGAATAAGGGGGTCTTAACTAGTGAAAAAAGTGTACATATTAAGTTTTCTTGTGGCTCTTTTATTTGTTACGGCTTGTACATCACAGGTGTATAAGGAACATAAAGAGGAAGCACTTGAAGCGATTAAGGAAGAGCGATATGAAGATGCCAAAATCGCGTTAGAGTCAGCGATTGAAGAAAAAGAAGAAACAGATGATCTAATAATTTTAGAAGATGTGGAAAGTATGATTGAGCTTCAACTTTCATTTAATGAAGGTGACTTTGAAAAAGCACATAGCCACATCTTAGATATTGAAGGAAGTGAATCTGATTCTGAAGAAACCGGATTGCTACAAGAGCAAGCTGACGTTCAAAAGGATCTGCTCTTATTAGTGGAAACACAAATGAATGAACTATCGGACTTATTAGCTGATATTTCGACTCTGTATGAGGAAGAAGCTTATCAAGAAGCATTTGACCGTGTGGAAGGTTATGAAGTACCTGAGGAGCCACACGCGGTCTTAGAACAACTTTTAGCAGAGTTGGGTGATTGGAAAGCTCGTCTTGAGGAAGCACTAGAAACAGAAATTGATGAAGAAGTGGAAGAGCAAGAAGCTGAAGAAAACATAGAAGAAGCAACCGAAGAAAAAAATGAAGAAGAGAATACGAATGAATCAAATGGAGCAAGTGATAGTGACTCTAATTCATCCAACTCTGGACAAGATACAGTGAGTGGAAATGATGATTATGAATCTCCAGAAGGGATGATGTCAAGAGATGATGCGGCTGAACTAGTAGCAACTTTTGCTGGAATAGAAAACAGTCCTAACTATCAAGTTCAATTTGATCATGAAAATGATGCTCGTGAATGGGTATTCCAAGTATATGAGGTCGTTATTGATAACCCTGATACGAGTGAAGGTCACACTTCAACTTGGGGTTGGTATAGCGTCGATCCTGAAACAGGTAATGTAACGGATTTAATGAATTAAATAGTTGAATAGAAAAAGTGGATGAGAAGGTTAACTCATCCACTTTTTATTAGTTCGTCTGTCCATTTTATTTATAATGCAAAAATTTAATACATACTGGATTAGGAATCGCGAATTCCTTTTCGGTTTTTGTTAAAGCACCGGTGTTGTCATCGCGTACGTACATGACAATATTACTTGTATCTTTGTTCGTGGCAAATAAATATTTTTCACTTGGGTCTATAATAAAGTCTCGTGGGTGTTCTCCGCCGCTTGTAACGGAAGAGCGGTATTCAACTTCACCAGAATCTTGATCGATTTCAAACACATAGATGCTGTCGTGTCCACGGTTAGAAACATATACGAAACGACCATCTTTGGATAAATGCAGGGCACCACTCGTATTTTCGCCTAGGAAGTCATCTGGTAATGTTCCGACGGTTTGAATTTCTTTAAATTGTCCCTCTTCGTAAGCAAAGACAATTAATTCGGAACTTAATTCAGCATTGACATAAGCGAATTTTCCATTTGGGTGGAAGGCGATATGTCTAGGACCACTGCCTGGTTTTACATCAACCTCTTGGTATGGTAAAAGCTCATTATGTTCTAGTTGGTAGACAGCGATTTTATCGGTTCCGAGGTCAGCAACAGCAACATATTTTCCATCAGGAGTTAAGCCAGCATAATGAGCATGAGCTTTTTCTTGCCTTTCTTCGTTTGGACCAGAACCGGTATGGGTAACTGTGGCTGTATTTTCTGAAATTTCACCATTAGCGTCTAAAGTATATACATCGGCTTGTCCACGGTGATAATTAGCGCTAAAAAGTAAATCGCCTTTTTCATTAAGGCTCACATGGCATGGACTAGCCCCATCAGAAACGGATTGATTTAAAAGCTGAAGTTGTTCTTCTTCAACAATCTTATAAGCAGCAATTCCACCACCTTCTGCATTTTTTGCGACCGCGTATAGAAATTGATTGTCTTTACTTACGGTCAGGTATGTCGGGCCTTCTATTTCTGCAACTAACTCAGGTTCATCAATGACACCACTTGTTGGGTCAAAGGAAAATCGGTAAATGCCTTTACTGTCTCCATTTGTATACGTGCCTACAAACGCTGTTAATTTACTCATCAAATCATCCTTCACTTTTTATTCAGTTTCACTATATCACATTCAAAAAATGAATAAAACGAATTGCTTTTTTTCAGTTGGAAGATACTAGACTATCATATGAATGGGATAAAAAAGGAGTCATTAATAAATTCCCTTAAAAATCAACGGATAAACGAATCATATCAACAGCTTGAATGCCATTTTCGAAAATTTCTTCATCATAATGGCGAATAAAAAAGTCTTTATCAATTCCTGTAAGTCGGAAGCCACACTTTTGATAAAGGGCTAGTTGAGAAACACTAGAATTAGCCGTACCGATTTCTACAGTTTTAAAGCTTAGAGCGCGTGCCATTTCTAGTGAATGCTTAATAAGTTGTTTGCCAAAACCCTTCCCTTGCTCTTCTTCTTTAATAGCGATATTTACAAGTTCAACGGTCTCTGGTCTTGTCGGTAAAAGCACATAAGTTCCAATTAATTTATTCTCCAAAAAGGCGAGATAACAAAAACCTCTATCCACATAATTTTGGACGAGCTTCAATGATGGATCGGCCAATAAAAGCAAATCATAAGGTGGTTCTTCTTCAATATGTATTAAACGAATATCCATAATGATTCTCCTTTTCTTTTTTTCGTTTCAACTTAAATAAAGCGGGTAACTACAACGTATAGAAGTGTTTCAATCATGATAGCACAAATGGAAGTTGTCGATGAACTGTTCTAGATGTTATTTCAAAACGATCTTTGTAAATAAGACGAAATTTTTAGAATGTCATTGTTTCCATTATTTAGTTGATTTATAATTTAAGAGTGATGCGAGAACGATGGTGAGTTGTTCTGTAAGGCTTTTGCTCTTATCATGATGAAAAGAATTAACATCAGTAAAATCAAATCCAAAACATATGATAGGGATAAGTGGTTATTTCAATGAGGTCAATGAAAAGTCTTATTCTCACCTTTAACTAGGAAGAATCTCAAACCGTTCGTTTTTTCATAAGATGCTCGATTATGCTTCAGTTGGTTTTTCTTTGACCAAAACGACTCACCCGCGGAACGCGTAGGGCATGCAGCGAACGGAGTAGACTAACTAATGTAACCTTTTTTAACGAGCAGACCGTTTTCCTTAGCCACAATTTCAATTAGGGGGAGGGTATTTGATGGGGATACTGGTGATGCTGTTTCCGATTGTTTCGATTATCCTTCTACTTGTCTCGTTTTTTATTCGTCAAAAGGGCATTAGAGCACTGACCTTTTGTTTTGGCCTTGGTGGAATGATGGTTATTGTTTTTTTCTATTTTGTTTTTCCTTTAGTCCCTTAAGATAAACGTTAGATTAAGGTATAAATTCTTAATATGAAAAAGAAGCTTAAAAGGACTCTTATATAAAAAGAAATGAGGAGAATGTATGGAAATTGAAAAACCTAAAATCAGCTTAATTATTGTGAGTTTGCTCTCGGCCATTTTTTTAAGTTCTACTTTAATTGTTGCGTCCTTGTCTCCTTTGTCTCATACTTGGCCACATAATCAGTTTGGTAGTTTTGAGATGTGGATCGCCATTGGCACGATCATCTTTTTTTATTTTGTTCAGCTAATTGTTTATGCAATTGGTATCGATGCCATAAGGTATGTGATGGCTTTTAGTTGCGGAGTTGGTCTTGTATTGTCTGGGGCATTATTGCTTGGTGTTTTTTCTTCCCTTTTTTTAATCAATGTTGAACATGGACTTATTTATACCGTGTTGGCCCTATGTATCGCGACAATTATCACAAATAGTATCTGGTTAAAGATGGCCTTTCATAGTCAAATGAAGCGAAGAAATAATGAGTATTATATGTGAAAGGCCAAGACTTTAAAAATACATCAGGGAATCGTTGCAGAAGCTTCTATACAGAAATGAAACGTCATCAACTTCTAGGTGACGTTTTTTATTTTGGATTTAAGATATGTCATAACAATTTTTAATTGAATATGTTAAAATATACATGAAATTTCAAAAAATTCGATATAATACATTCACCATTCTTAAATCATCATGAAGATCATATCTTAATGATAACTTATCTGTTGCACTTAATTTGATGTGAATGCAGAAGGAGTGTTCGAGATGCAAGGCTCTATCTTAGTTTGTGTAAGCTATGGGAAAAATGCGGAAAAACTTATCAAAAAGGGAAAAAAACTAGCTAGTTTATATGATGTTCCATGTTATGTCCTTTCAATTGAAAACAGAGAATATGACTCTAAAGATTTTACAGTAGCAGAGCATAAGAAGTTTTTTGAACAACTAGCTACTCAATATGAATGTCAATTTATTTGGAAAACAAAGGGCCAAAAGCGAATTGCGGATATTATTACCGCAACGACAAAGGAGTTCAATATAACACAGCTTGTCATGGGGCAGCCACCTATTTCTAAATGGGAAGTCCTTACAAAAGGCTCGCTGATTCATGAATTGCTCCATCATTTAATTGATGTCGATTTACACATCGTCTCCATGAAAAAAGAACACATTCAAACGGAAGAAGAAATGTACCAGCGCGGGGTCACCGCCTACATTGTGAAAGAGAATGAAGAGTATGAGCTATTGCTCGATAAATGTGAAGATTATTTAATCAAAGGGATTTATTTTCAAGCCGTGGCGTCTGAATTCACAAATGGAGTGTTTAAAGCGGAGTTGAAAGGCAAGGAAGCCATCATTCGGATTCATGATGGAAAAGCAGATTTTGTTCAGGTCGACCTTCTAAAATAGCTAGGTCTAAAAAAGGTTATAACTTTGACCCGTATTTCTGATGATGTTGGTAATCAGAAATACGGGTTTAAGCTATGCATTCAATTAAGCTCAGAAGAACGTTAATTCTTTAATTCTACTCCATTTATTTTTAAATGGTCATGAAAAATGTCTTTACTCGATGGGAGTTCGGCTTTATTTACCCAAGTACTGGAGTCCCAAACTTTTGACTCCTTTAAAGCTCTCGGACAATGGATAAAACATTCCTCGACATCTACCCCGATCCCTAGTAATGGAGGTTTACCTTTTAAACTCATTGTTTCTAAAAGTTGTTTATCTTTAATGACTGTGGCACGGCCATTTATGCGTAGAACTTCTTCTAACCCTGGAATTAAAAATAGAAGACCAACATTTGGGTTCGACATAATGTTTTGGATGGAATCTAGTCGTCTGTTGCCTGGACGATCAGGAATCACTAATTGATGTTTGTTTAAAATTTTGATCGAGCTGGGCGATTCTCCTCGTGGTGACGCATCGCATTTGCCCTCTGCATTACAGGTCGACAGCAGAAAGAGAGGCGACTTAGCAATAAATCTTTCGCAATGTTCATCGATGATTGAAATGCTCTTTTTTACGACTAGCTCATGAGGGGCTTGGATAATGTCTCTTAGTTCTTCTTCTGTAGTAATAGCGTTTTGAGAAAAATTAATTAAGTCCATAAAACAGCTCTTTTCTATATGTATTAAATGAAAATCATTATCAATCATAAACCTATTGTAAACGATAAAAAGCCATTTTTACAATATTTTATGGATAAAATAGAAGAGATTTTAAAGGGGATATGTTAAAAAGATGTAAGTAAGCGTTATCTTTTTTGTGTTAAGTAGTCTCCCCGATAATTAATTCAACATCCACAACGGTATTATGCCCCTCCTTTGTATCGGATTCGATTTGAGCAATGAGTTCGGAGCATAGCTTTTTGCCAATTTGGTCAATCGGCTGCTTAATCGTAGTTAACCGTGGTGTTTGTAGCATTTTGGTAAAATGATGGTAATCGTAACCAATTATTTTAAGTTCACTAGGTACTTTAATTCCTAGTTTTTGGGCGTAAAGATATAAAGAATAGGCCATAAAATCATTGCTACAAAAAACACCATCAAACTCTCTTAGTTTTTCTCCTAGCTGCGCCTCGATAAAGCGGAGGTTATCCTCGGTTGTGGCTTTAATATAAGCCCCTTCTATTACTTTTGATTGAACTTCATATCGCATACTAGTAAGCTGAAACGCATCGGCACGACGGTTTGATAATAAGTCATAATTTAATGGGCCGGAAATGTGTAGTAGATTTTTGCAACCGCTTTTAATTAAGTGCTCCGTAGCGATTTCTCCGCCTCGATAATTATCAGAGGAGATATACGGAATTGATGAAGAAATGATTCGATCAAATGAAACAATCGGTAACTTTTCTTGGCGGTAGTGGGCAACCTCTAATGAGTGACTACACATAATAATTCCATCGACTCGATTTTGCTTAAGCATGGTTAAGTATTTCTTTTCTTTTTCCGATTCTTGCAATGAATTACAAACAAGAATTTTGTAATTTCTTTCATTGGCATAATCCTCGATTTTTTCTACTAATTCAGCAAAAAGTGGATGGCTTAAATCTGGGACAACGACCCCAATGATAAATGATTGATTGCTCAATAAGGATCTAGCAATTTGGTTTGGTTCATAATCTAACTCTTGCATTGCTTTTTTTACTTTTAGTTTTGTTTCTGAACTTATATAGCCTTTATTATTAAGAACTCTTGAGACGGTTGTCACCGACACTCCTGCAAGTTTTGCTACATCTTTTATACTTGTCATTTTTTCCTCCATTATGAAGCTATGCTCGTAATGATTATACCTAATAGTCCTTTTAATTTAAATAAAAGGATAAATAAACAGCTATAAATAGGGTAACGTTTCCACATTTATAATACAAGTATATTTTTATGTTTATATGAATTTAATAATCGTATTTATGAAAACGATTGACATATAAAAAAAGTCTGTATATAATTCGAAATTGAAAGCAGTTACATTCAAAGATTTTTTAACTGTTTGAATCTTTGTCATACAATCTATTAAAAATTAGGAGTGAAGCACTATGAAGATGTATAAAAAAATTATCTCCGCAGTAGCCGTTTCAGGAATTTTATTAGCAGGTTGTTCTTCGGGAGATAGTAGTTCCAACGAAGAGCAAATTACACTTGATATATTCCAAGGAAAGGTCGAGTTTAATCAGCAATTTAATGATCTTGCCAGAACATACGAAGCGGAAAATCCAAATGTGAAAATTAATATTACGAGTGTCGGTGGGGGAACGGATTATATTAGCTCTTTAAAAACTCAATTCTCATCAGGGAATGAACCCGATATTTTTAGTGTGGCTGCTCCAACTGAGTCAGAAGAATTTATCGATTATTTAGCAGATCTTTCAGATACAAAAGCAGCCGAGCTTGCTCTTGAGGGTACCTTGTTAGCGGTTACTGAAGGAGAAAAAGTATTAGGTTTACCATTTAATCAAGAAGGTTATGGACTCATTTATAATAAAATGATTTTTGAAAATGCGGGTATTGACCCGGGTGCCATTCAAACATATGAGGACCTAGAAGAAGCAGTTGTTCAGTTGGATGCCCAAAAGGAAGCACTTGATCTTGAGGCCGTATTTGCCTTTCCAGCTAGAGAGAGATGGGTACCAGGTAGCCATTTATCAAATGTGTATCTCGCACCTGAATTTGAACATAATGTACTAGATACTTACAGTGCTGAATCGGTAGAATTTGAGAGAAATGAAGAATTTAAAAGAATGATTGATTTACAAAATGAGTATTCGATTCAACCAACTCTTAGCTTGGACTATTCCCAACAAGTCGAGCAATATTTTTCACTTGAAAGAGTGGCCATAATTCAGCAAGGAAACTGGATTTATCCGTCTGTTTATGAAATGGACCCTGATTTTGCAGAAAATCATATTGGAATTCTTCCTATCCCATTAGAAGGTTATGAGGGGCATTTGCCTGTAGGAATTCCAAATTATTGGGCAGTAAATAATAATAATGAGGAAGAAGTTGTTCAAGCTGCTAAAGATTTTTTAGATTGGTTATATACATCTGAAACAGGTAAAGATGCTGTGTTAAATGATTTTAACTTTATCCCAGCTTACGAAGGATATGATACAGAGGCGATTGTTGACCCATTATCAAGAGAGATTTATGAATATGCCTCTCAAGGTAAAACTATCGGATGGGTATTTTTAGGATACCCTACAGCGTGGAGTGATGATCATCTTGGCTCTAATATTCAGAAGTATATTAGTGGTGAGATGGAATGGGTTGATGTGGTAGGAAGTGCGATTAATACATGGGAAGAAAGAAGATAAAGGCATTAAAGCTTAAATGGGGCTGTCTTTTATGACTTTACCGGGCAGCCCTTAATATCCAATTGCTTTTTGAAGGTAGAAATGGAGGGAATATTATGCGAAATCGTAGTCTATCATTTTGGTTGTTTTTAACCCCGACATTATTAGCATTATCGATTGTAGTCGTGATTCCATTATTATTTGGTCTCTATTATTCATTTACTAACTGGAATGGACTAAGTGTTTCTCAGTTTGTTGGTTTTGATAATTACGTGAGAGTTTTTCAAGATGAAAGATTTATGAATTCGATATGGTTTACCGTAAAATTTGCTGTTGTGACGGTTATTTTATTAAATGTCTTAGGACTAGGACTTGCTCTATTAGTCACTCGTGGCCTTAAAGCAAGTAACACATTACGTACGGTCTTCTTTATGCCTAACTTAATTGGTGGTTTAATTTTAGGTTTTGTTTGGCAATTCATTTTTGTTAGTGTGTTTGATGATATTGGAAAGTTACTAGGAGTAGAGAGCTTACAAGGATGGCTTTCAACAACAGGAACTGGCTTTTGGGGCCTTGTGATTTTAACTTGTTGGCAAATGGCTGGATACATCATGATTATTTACATAGCTTATTTAGAAAGTGTTCCTCATGATGTGATTGAAGCGGCAAAAATCGATGGAGCCAATAGTTTTCAGCGCTTTAAAAATGTTATTTTCCCTTTGGTGGCTCCGGCCTTTACCATTAGTATGTTTCTAACCTTATCAAATTCATTTAAAATTTATGACCAAAACTTATCACTAACAGATGGTGGACCATATAATTCCACTCAAATGGTGGCAATGGATATTGTGAAAACGGCATACAACTATAATGAGATGGCGTTAGGTCAAGCAAAAGCGGTTATTTTCTTTATTATTGTAGCGGCCATTGCTTTAACACAAGTTTATTACAATAAGAAAAGGGAGGTAGATCTATAATGAAGAGCAATAAACGTAAGTTATATTTACTAGAGATTATCGGCATATTGCTCGGTCTTTTATGGCTATCACCGTTTTATTTAATGATTGTAAATGCCTTTAAATCGAAACGAGAAATTTTTACAGACGTATTAGGGTTTCCGGAAGGTTTGATGACGGAAAACTTTGTCAGAGCTTTTAACGACTTAAACTTTTTTAATTCATTATGGAATTCAACAGTTATCACATTTGTCAGCATTTTAATTATCGTTGTTTTTTCTTCAATGGCCGGTTATGCATTAGCGCGAAATAAGAGTAAGTTAAGTAGTGTTTTATTGTTAGTTTTTGTAGCGGCGATGCTGATTCCCTTTCAATCTGTGATGATTCCGTTAGTCTCCAATTTTGGTAGTGTCGATATGTTAAATAAAGCGGGACTCATTTTTATGTATTTAGGCTTTGGTTGTAGCTTATCCATTTTCTTATACCACGGTGCAATGACAGGGGTTTCTCCATCATTAGATGAAGCGGCATTAGTCGATGGTGCGAACAAGTTCCAAATATTTTGGAAGATTATTTTTCCATTATTAAAACCTATTTCGGTTACGGTAGCGATTTTGAATGTCATTTGGATTTGGAATGATTATCTATTACCTTCACTTGTATTAAGTGAATCTGATTCCACGATTCCTTTAAAAATGTTCTTCTTTTTTGGACAGTATACAAAGCAATGGCATCTAGCTTTAGCGGGGTTAACGCTAGCGATTATTCCAGTCATTATCTTCTACTTTATTGCTCAAAAACACATTATCAAAGGTGTTTCAGAGGGGGCAGTTAAATAGAAAGAGCAATCATGTCCGCACATATGGAGTGTATTCTCGGTATGATTGCCGAAGCAAATAAATGATTTTAAAGCGTAGTTGGTTAAGGGAAATGAGATTAGTAGGATAAAAAGGGTGATTAGATGAACGGGACGAGCAATTTAGCGAGTGGTATCTTTTTGTTGTCGAGCTGGTTTATGAAATTGACGGTGTCAAATTTATTGTGGCTTATTTGTCAGTTACCACTTATTTGGATAATTGTCCAAATGTTTTACGCGGAAAGTCAAACGACCGTCTTAGGTTATGTTCTTCTGACTTTTCTATTTTTCCCTTTTCTCTTCTTTCCAGCTACAACCGCTCTTTTTTCATTAGTACGAGAATGGCTCATAGGGGAAGAGGAAAATTCGATAATAAAAGCCTATTTTTCTTATTATAAAGAATCGTATAAACGTAGCGTAAAGGCCGGAGGAGTTCTTTCCGTTTTATGGGGAATATGTCTTGCTGATATTTATTATTTTTATCAATCAAACGTAATCTTTTTTCTCTTTTTTATTGGATTAGGAATTGTTCTTTTTATTTATACAATTAATTTCTTCTCCGCCTTTAGTCATTATGAGATCCCGCTAAAAGATGTCTATAAAAAAGCTTTTTATATCACTTTCGGTAGTCCGATATTAAGCGTTGTTATTTTTATGAGCAGTCTCGCTTTAATGTACTTAAGCTTAAAGGGTTATATAGTTTTAATCATTTTTTTCAATGCTTCAATTTTAGCACTGTTATCCTTTTCTTCATTTTATCGTATTTATCGAAAAGCGACTTTTATGGCGGAATAACTTACTTAAGGGGTTTAATCAATGATCACACATGAACAGAAAATAGAGGAAGCTCAGCAAGAAATAATGAACAAAAGAGCAGAGGTATTGCAGCATCAGTGGAGGTTACATTATCATGTTATGCCTCAAGCCAATTGGATGAATGATCCGAATGGCTTTTGTCTTTTCAATGGGGAATATCACTTATTTTATCAACACCATCCGTTCACTCCTGAATGGGGACCGATGTATTGGGGCCATGTAAAAAGTAAAGATCTCGTTTATTGGGAACATCAGCCAATCGCTTTAGCACCAAGCGAAGATTATGATGTGGATGGTTGTTTCTCTGGTAGTGCAATAGAAGTCGATGGCAAACTGTATTTAATGTATACTGGCAACCGGTGGACAGGTGAAAATCAAGAGGTTGATTTAAAACAGGTACAGTGTTTGGCCGTTAGTGAGGATGGTCTTCATTTTACCAAATTAGAACAAAATCCTGTTATTTCTGAAGCACCAGCTGGAGATATCCATCCTTTTCATTTTAGAGATCCGAAAGTGTGGAAGGAAGCCGAGCATTACTATTGTGTACTTGGGTCGCAAACAAGGGAACGTGTCGGTCAAGTTTTATTATATCGTTCAGTTGACCTAATCTCCTGGGAATTTGTGAACATTATGGCTAAGGGCGAAGGTAACATGGGTTATATGTGGGAATGTCCGGATGTATTTACGTTGGGTGATAAAAATTGTATGGTGATGTCCCCGCAAGGAGTAGTACCTGAAGGAGAAAAGTATTTAAACCTCCATCAAGCAGCCTTTTTATTAGGTGATTTAGATTTAGAAAAAGGAACATTGGCTTATCAAGAAATGGAATTATTAGACTACGGATTTGATTTTTATGCCCCGCAAACAACCGTTGATAAACAAGGGAGAAGAGTACTTGTTGCATGGATGACGATGTGGGAAAGTGAAATGCCTGAACAAGAATTTAATTGGGCTGGAGCGATGTCCTTACCCCGTGTCTTAAATTTACAAAACGGTCAACTCATTCAGCAACCATTACCAGAACTGGAGTCTTTACGCTATGACCATGTTCAATATGCAAATGAACCGCTCCAAAACAATACGAGTTTTAAAGGAGTTAGTGGGAATTGTCTTGAGTTAAAGGTTGTCTTTGATGCAAAAGAAGCAACGACTTTTGGGTTGAAGGTTCATCTTGATAAGGAACTTGGGGAAGAGACTGTTTTTACCTATTTAGTTGACGAGCAAGCCTTTTGTTTAAATCGCGAAAAATCAGGTTCTGGTCCAGGTGGAATTCGAAAAGTTCCGTTAGCTTTACGAGACGGGAAATTAGAGCTCCAGCTATTTCTGGATAAATCTTCTGTGGAGGTCTTTTTACAAAATGGAGAGAAGGTCATGACAGCACGAATCTATCCGAATAAAAATTCCAAAGCGATTGAATTCTTTTCCGATGAGGTAATCGAGCTTGTGGAATTGAATAAATGGAGTTTAAGAGAAAGTATTAACTAAATGTAAAAAAGGGGTGCTTTAAATGAAACGTGTCTGGTGGAAGGAAGCCGTTGCCTATCAAATTTATCCACGTAGTTTTATGGATTCAAATGGGGATGGAGTTGGCGATATTAGAGGAATCATCTCTAAACTGGATTATATAAAAGGTTTAGGAATTGATGTCATTTGGGTCTGTCCAGTATATGAATCACCTAATGATGATAATGGTTATGATATTAGCGACTATCAAGCAATCATGCAAGAGTTCGGAACGATGGAAGATTTTAACGAACTACTAGATCAAGTTCATCAAAGAGGCATGAAACTAATTATGGACTTAGTCATTAATCATACTAGCGATGAGCATCCTTGGTTTATTGAATCGCGTTCCTCTCTTGATAACCCAAAAAGAGATTGGTATATTTGGCGAGATGGCAAGGAAGGGAAAGAGCCGAATAACTGGGAAAGTATTTTTAGTGGGTCAGCATGGCAAAAAGATAAAGAAACAGGACAATATTACTTGCACATCTTCTCCAAAAAACAACCTGATTTAAATTGGGAAAATGAAGAGGTACGTCAGCATCTATATGACATGGTGAATTGGTGGTTAGATAAAGGGATTGATGGATTCCGAATTGATGCGATTAGTCATATTAAAAAAGAGGACTTTGAAGATTTACCAAATCCTAAAGGCTTAAATTTTGTTCCTTCCTTTGATAAACACCTTAATAAGTCCGGAATCCATAAGTACTTAAAAGAATTAAAAAAAGAAACGTTTTCTAAATATGACATTATGACAGTTGGAGAAGCCAATGGAGTGAAAGTGGAAGATTCGAATGATTTAAAAGAGTGGATCGGTGAAGAAAATGGGAAGTTTAATATGGTCTTTCAATTTGAACATACAAGCTTATGGAGCAAGTCAGATAAAGAGGAATTAGATATTTTTCGTTTTAAAAAGGCTTTATCCAAATGGCAAAACTCACTCGATGGAATTGGTTGGAATGCGTTATTTATTGAAAATCATGACCAGCCCCGTAAAGTTTCGATTTGGGGTGATGATACAGAATACTGGTACGAAAGTGCAACGGCACTAGCAGCTGTTTATTTCTTGATGCAAGGAACGCCTTTTATTTATCAAGGCCAGGAAATAGGAATGACGAATGTACAATTTCCTTCGATAGAAGATTATAATGATGTCGCCGATCGGAATATGTACAGAATAAAAAGAAGTGAAGGTCAAACACATGAAGACATTATGAAAGTCATTTGGAGTTCAAGCCGAGATAATTCAAGAACACCAATGCAATGGAATGATGATCCGAATGCTGGTTTTACGAGTGGGATGCCTTGGTTAAAGGTCAATCCAAATTATAAAAAGATTAATGTTCAAGCCCAACAAGAAGATGAACATTCGATTCTTCATTTTTATAAAAAATTGATTCAATTAAAAAAGGGAAATGAGCTTTTTACTTATGGGAAGTATGAATTATTATTAGAAGAGGACGAGCAAGTTTTTGCTTATACAAGAACGTTAGATGGAAAACAGGCCCTTATTTTAGCTAACTTAACGGTTGATGAGGTAATGGTTGGTTTGAATCTAGAAGAGAGTTCAGTCGTTTTACGAAATTACAATGATAACAATGATGGACAAACTTTACGCCCCTATGAAGCAAGAGTATATATTCAAGAAGTGTGACGCAAAAGAACGGAATTGATATTTAGTTCCGTTCTTTTTCTATGGGTTCATCACTAATTGACGGAAAAATATGGTATAATAACGAACGTACATTCTATAATAGGGGTTGCTATAAAATGTTAAATTCAGAGTCGGACGTGTTAAACTTAATTAGGAAAGATAAAGAAATGATGGAAATGATAAGAGTTGTAGCTTCCTTACAATTACCAGATTGGTGGATTTGTGCGGGGTTTGTTCGAACAAAGGTATGGGATACTTTGCACCAATTTACGGAGAAAACTCCCATGTCTGATATTGATGTCATCTATTTTGATTCGGACAAAACGAGTGAACATGTTGAAAAAGAATGGGAACAAAAATTAATAGAGATACAACCTAATACACCTTGGTCGGTCAAAAATCAAGCAAGGATGCATGTCATTAATGGACTTCCGCCGTATCAGTCATCAGAGGACGCCATTTCCAAATTTCCAGAAACAGCAACCGCACTTGGAGTGAAGCTAAATGAAGAAGGAGAATTACAGTTAACTTCGCCATGTGGGCTAGATGATTTGTTGAATTTAGCGATAAAGCCTACCCCGTATTTTCTCGAAAATAAGTCGTTGCATAAGATTTATCAAAAAAGGATGAACGAAAAATGTTGGAAGTCAAAGTGGCCGTTAATTACGGTTGATCCATTATCATAAAGCTAAAGGGGGATTCGTTATGAAAATACGTCATTCAAAGTCAGAAGATTATAATAAAATAAGCTCTGTTATGAATGGATGGTGGGGTGGGAGAGAGATGGCTTATTTACTACCTAAATTATTTTTTGATCATTTTAACGATACAAGTTTTGTCATTGAAAAAGATCAAAAAATAGTTGGCTTTCTTATTGGTTTTTTGTCACAATCTAAGCCGAATGAAGCCTATATTCATTTTGTTGGTGTACATCCAGAATATCGTCAAGATGGTGTGGGTACACGACTTTATTCTTCTTTTTTTGATAATGTTCAAAAGAGAGGAATTGAAATAGTGACAGCAATATCACCAGTTAATAAAACGTCGATTGCCTTCCATACTCGAATGGGCTTTCAAATGGTAACAGGCGATAAGGAAGTGGACGGTGTACCGGCCTTTTCCGATTATGATGGGAATGGAAATGATCGAGTGGTGTTTATAAGGAACTTAAGTAAATAAAGAAATCGTATAAGGAGGGACAGAAATGGATTTTAAACAAGTATTAGAACAATACATAGCAGCGACCAATACACATGACTTTGCGGAGGTGGAAAAGCTTCTTCATCCTGAGGTTATTTATTGGTTTTCTAATAAATCATGTACAACAAAGGAGCAAATTCAAAGCTATTTTGAACATAGCTGGTCAGTCATTAAAGAAGAGGTTTATTCAGCAAACGATGTGCAATGGCTCGCTACTTCTGATGAGGTGGCAACTTGTATTTATACATATCATTATGAAGGGTTATTAAATGGTAAGTTTGTCTCTGGTCAAGGGAGAGCTACAAATGTTTTTAAAAAAGAGGATGGAGAATGGAAGCTCATTCATGAACATTTGAGTCAGTAAGTTATGTAGGGTGATATGAATGGAGGTAGGGGATTGAAGAATGGATTATATCAAATGGTTAAGAAATAAGGTAGGGACTAGCGAGTATTTTTAAATTTTGCCGGAGCCTGTATTGAAAATGGGCAAGGGCGACAAGGCACAGTCGATCCTTTTTTTCTTTGACTGTTCCATTATAGGTGGGGATTTAGAAATGGATGAAAAAGAAACGCTCCAATTAAAGTTTTTTAAAAAAGGCGAAATGCCAAAGCTTGTAAATAAGCAGCATGAAGATTGTTGGCAGGATATTCGAGATGGGAATCAGTTTGTTTATAGGTAGTGATTAAAAGGAGATTCAATATAGAAAAATGGTGTGGTTCATCAGCTATATGTATAAATGATGAAGGTAAGATTCTAATGGTGTTACAGGGCAAAACAGGAGGTTGTCAATGAATGAATTTAATCGTTTATTAAAGGATGCAGAACAAAAATTTTCTGGCTGGGATTTTTCTTTTATTTCTGAAACGGAACGGATGAGAAGTGGATTGCTATCATGGTCTTATGGAAGCGAAGCGAGGTTTCTCCTTTCAAAGTCAGAAGCGGCGTTAGATATGGGAACAGGTGGTGGTGAATTACTGGCAAAGCTCAGACCTTTCCCAACACAAATAGCTGCGACAGAAGGGTATGCACCGAATTTCCCGATTGCACAAGATAGGCTAGAACCATTAGGTGTTCGTGTTCATTTTGTAGAAGATGATCATGATTTGCCGTTTGAAAATGAGCAATTTGATCTCATTATCAATAAACATGAGTCTTATTCTCCAAGTGAAGTGAAACGCATCTTAAAACAAGGGGCAATATTTATGACCCAGCAAGTGGGTGGACTTGATAACAAGCAAATCAATGAAACTTTAGGTGTCCCATTAAATGAATATAAAGAATGGAACTTACAAAATGCTGTAAAAGAATTGGAAGAATATCGATTTAAAATTCTCAATAAAAAAGAGGAATTTCCGATACAGCGTATCTATGATATTGGGGCATTGGTATATTATTTAAAGGCGATCCCGTGGCAAATTCCTGATTTTGAGGTTGAGGAATATGAAAAAGAGCTTTATCAAATCCATCAATTAATCAATCAGCAAGGTTATTTTGATGTGAAACAGCATCGCTTTTTTATTAAAGCTATGGTTGAATAACGGAGAATGAAAGAGTAAGATCAGAGTAATAATAGGAGTTACTAGAGAGGTGAAACGATGGACAGTATTATTTTTGATTTAGATGGAACACTTTGGGATTCAAGAGAAGCCGTGCTTGCGGTTTGGAATCAAGTTTTACAAAATAGAGGCATTGATAACAAATTAACGGTTGATGACTTTAGTAAAACGATGGGTCTACAAATGGAGGAGATTGCGAGAATCTTATTGCCTCAATTAAGTGAAAATGAAAGAAATGAAGTTTTAAATGAATGTAATGAGCAGGAAAATAGCTCTTTGGCACAAAAAGGCGGTTTACTTTATGATGATGTGGAGTCCGTTTTAGAGTATCTTTCCAAAAAATATCAGCTCTTTATCGTAAGTAATTGCCAAGATGGGTATATTGAGTCCTTTTATGAATACCATCAGCTTGAAAAATATTTTAAAGACTTTGAGAATCCTGGTCGCACAGGGTTACCAAAAGGGAAAAACATTCAACTTATTGTGGAAAGAAATCAATTAACCACATCTGTATATGTTGGCGATACAAAAGGTGACTGTAACGCTGCAAAGGAAGCGGGTGTTCCGTTTGTGTTTGCTGAATATGGGTTTGGGGAAGTAGAAGATTACGATTATCGAATCCGCTCCTTTAAAGAATTAGGGGAAATTTTTTAACCGAACGACAAAAAAAGCTCAGTCTTTTGAGCTTTTTTTCTTTTGCACATATCTAATACAATAATAAGTAACCCAAAATAGGATAACAACCCCAAATATATAAGGATTATTATCTGGGAGAAAAAAGAGTAGCACTAAAGCAACAAGTAAAAAAGGTGGCATTAATGTCCAATATAGGTTTGTTTTAAGTTCTTTCATCAAAATCACCTCATTAAAATGATGGTAAGGCTACTTTATCATCTATAATTAGATTTGCTGTACTTAGAACCTACTAGAAAAAGAGAAGGTATTGGAACTAAGTTTCTAGAAGCTATAACGGCTGAGCAAATTGAATGGGGAGCGAAGGAACAATGGGTGTCAGTGTTGAAGAATAAAGAGATGGGAATTCCTTTTTATAAAGCTGTTGGATTTGTATATCAAAGTGAGGAAGCTGCTCATGGTTATCCAAGTGAAATAGGATTGAAGTCATTAAGATATAAGCGTCATGTATAAGGCTGTCACTATTAGCTGAAAAATTAAAGACTCCTATTGCTTATGGTCATTATGAATGCCTGTTAGTACAGCCCGAATGTTGTTAAAACAAGAACCTTTTTGTTATGAAGGAGCAAAAATTGTGTTAACACATATGGAGATGAGCTTGTGAGAAGGTGTTGAAGATAAATAAAGGGAAAATCGTCTTTTTAAATGGAGTTCCTCGCTCTGGTAAATCGTCTGTTGCGACAGAGCTTCAGATCATTTCAGATAAAATTTGGGTTCACATTGGTGTGGACAATACAGCCTCAATCTTAGATGCTAAATTTTCACCAGCGATGGGCTTAAGGCCAGGTGGAGAGTTTCCAGAGCTCGAAGAAACGGTAAAGAAGCTCTATTTAGCATTGTTTGATAGTATTAAAGCTTATAGTGACCAAGGTTTTTCAGTTGTAGTAGATGTTGGCTTTCATCACCACTACGTATCAAAATGGAATCCAATGAAAGAGATGCAAAAGATTCTCTGTGATTACTCTTGTTTTCTTTTTAGTATTTATTGTCCGGTTGAGGATATTATGCAAAGAAGGATGGTTACATGGGGGAATCAATTAGAAAACGGACGAATTCCGGAACCAGTCCTTAGGTGGCAAAAGGCTGTTTATGAAAACCCTGAATATGAGAAGAGATTTGATACGTCGAAATTAACTTCAAGGGAAGTTGCTGAGGAGATTTTGGCGATTGTTTATAATTGATTAAGGGTAATTAATAGTCGAAGGAACCGAAGTCCGATTTTGGTTCCTTTTTTCGTCTTAATAACGAATAATATAGCTAAGATTAAATAACTTCAGCTTCCTATAACCAATCAAATTTAAAATACTTGTAACCTTTTTTCAATTTAAGACGACTAATTAGAAATTGGTTAATCCAGCTACGTCCGTTAGAAGCTCGAGAAAAATCGGTCGTCTTTATGAAGCTAAAAAGCGACTTCAACAGCCGCCCTGTATTTTTCCTCGCTTCTGACCAAACGGACTTCGCTTTTTATAAAAGGAGGGTAATGTTTGAAAAACAATCATACACACTCTGAAGAAGAAATTCGTTCTATTTATCACCAATATTTTAAAGAAGTTTATCACTTTATTGTTTCTTTTACGAACAATCATGATGAAGCAGAGGACTTAACTCAAGAAGTTTTCATTCGATTATTCAAGTCCATTTCCAAATTCAAAGGAGAATCAGAATTTAAAACATTTATCTTTTCTATTGCACGGCATGTGGCAGTCGACCATTACAGAAAAATGAAAAGGAAAGTGATTTTAGGAGAACTATTTTTAAAGTTTGTCCCTTCTACATTTAGGACGACAGAAGAAATTGTCGAACAAAAAGAGTCTATGTCAAAGGTTTATAGTTTATTAGATGATTTAAGACCTAATTATCGTATGATTGTGATTTTAAGAGGAATCAACGAGTTTTCGATTAAAGAGACGGCCGATATTTTAAAGTGTTCAGAAACAAATGTTAAAGTTTCGTATCATAGAGCCCTAAAGTTACTAAGGAAAAAGATAGTTTCGGAAGGATACTTAGAAGCGGAAGGGTGGTTAAACAATGAGAAATAAAGAAGAACAAGATGTTGTAGAGACTTTGAGAAGAAATAATGAAACGGTTTTTATTAGAAACGGTTTTGAAATAGAATTGGAAGAAAAGCTCGTTCAGCGTTTTAAAGGAAAAAATAAAAACAGATTACTAATGCCCGGTTTAGCAACGACGGCTACTTTTCTTTTCTTTTTGTTCATTGTATTTAATCAAAATCTATTCGAGGGTTTTCAATCTTCAAATAGGACGGAACAACCTTTAGTATATATTTATCATACACACACACAAGAGTCCTTTTTTCCAGAGTTAGATAAAAAAGATGAAGAAAATCCCGGTTCAGCTCATGATAAAGACGTTAATATTTCATTAGTAGGTCAACATTTAAGTAGCATATTGGAAAATAACGAGGTACCAGTTCTTCATGATAAAACAGATTTTCTAAAAATAATACAACAACAAAATCTTGAATTTATGGATTCCTATAGTGTGTCAAGAGAGAATGTAAAAAATGCTTTAAATAATTTTGAGAGTATAAAAATGGTTTTTGATATTCATCGTGACAGTGCAAGACGTGAAGTCACGACTACATCGATAAATGATGAGGAAGTGGCTACGCTCCTTTTTTCACTCAGTCAAGATCATCCTAACTACCAAGAGAACTTGAAGTTTGCCAAAGAAATGAATGATCTTCTTGAAGAGAGGTATCCTGGATTAACTAGGGGGGTCTTTTCCAAAGACAATTTTGGATGGAATGATAACAAAAGTTATAATCAAGATTTACTTGACACATCTGTCCTTATTAATATTGGAGGGGTAGATAACACATTGCAGGAAGTTAATCGCACGGCTGAATACTTAGCAGAAATCATTATTGAAATGTTAAAAAGGGAATCGTAATTGAGTAAAATGGACTGGAGGAAAGCGGAGGGAACTATCTAAATAATTGAATCTTTGCTTAAATATTAAAAATCCGCTTATGTACATAAGCGGATTTAGTGATGACCCGTACTGGGCTCGAACCAGTGACCTCTACCCTGTCAAGGTAGCGCTCTCCCAGCTGAGCTAACGGATCCTGTGGGATATGTATTAATGACATTTATAAATATACAAGCTTTTAGCTGAATTGTCAATAAGGTTTTTATAAAAAGATTGAAAGAAAGTAATCAGGCTCTTTCAAATGATGCTAGTACCATTTGAAAGAGCCTTTTAGAGTAGAACTTATTCTTCCTCCAATTGTTCAAAGTAATATTCACTAAAGATCTCAGCAAAGACCTCAGCGGACCGATGTAATTCGTTCATATGATTATCGACGCCACCAAATTCAAGTAAAATCGCTCCCGCACTTAAATCTTGATTATAAATTCCATTTCCCTGAGATTTATCTTTTCCAAAAATCCCTCGTGTAATGTTTTTGTCCCACTCTTGTAGTCGACTATTTAAATCTTTTGCTAAAGCTTCATTGACTTCATAATTCGGATGAGCTTCACCGACAACAAAAAATAATTTAGCGTAATCTTCCCCATCAATCTCGGCGTGCGTAATATCATATCGTGCTGAATCACGATGTAGGTCGATTATATAGTCAATATTTTCATATTCATTTAGATAATCTTTAACGATCTCTCGTGAGGCGTGATAAGAATAACCGGTTCCTTCTCCTAAGTTATTTAAAAGCTCGGTCATATTTGTTGTATCAATTATCGTTTTTATCCCATATTTTTCTAGTTCTTTTTGTAAATGTTCGCCGACGTTTACAATATTGACATCGTTACTTGTGGCACGATTAAAATCATTTTCTCCTGGTAAATGTGGTAGGAACGACTCCCAACTATGGCTATGATAAATGAGAACAACGGGCTCATCATCGGGTTCTACTGTTGGGGTTTCTGCTTGTTCTTCTTCCTCATCGACCCAATCTTTGACCGTTTCTCGTTCTTCGAGAATGACCTCTAATGGTGCTGGTGATTCATATGGAAGATTTGTAATATCAGTTCCTTCTCCGGCAACAATGATACGGACATCCCGACTATTAAGTCCTGGTACTTCCCTTCCTAACAAGGAACGAAAATCACCTAATTCGATATTGGTCGCTAATTCAAATGCGATTCCACCAACAGATGGTGATTTGTAATCGGCGGGAAGAGCTTGTCCAAAATATTGGTTTTCCATACTCATAAAATCTAATAAAAAGGTGCTCTTTACACCTTCAATCCCACGGTGAATGTTTTTGGAGTGAAAATCGGTTAAGGTCACAATACTCGTGAGAATAATAAAGATGCTGACCATTATGACCGTAAAAAAAATCGTTGCTTGTCTTATCACTTTTTGATTCGTTCTGAAGTGTCGCAAAAAATCCCTCCCTAAATAGGTCGTTAAGAGAGTTTATTCTGAACAGTTGTGATTTAGTATAAAAAATTTACTAGATTTTCATTTTTCTATGATTAGGAGATTTTATCGATAATTGAGTGCTAGATGATTGATATGTTAAAATTTTCATAATAGCTGTCTAATAGTGGGAAGGGGGGATTGGTATGAAGTTACCTACTTGTGCAACGTGCCAGCATTTATTTAGTTATAAAGAGTCGCTTCAATATTATTGGAAAAGGAAATGCCCAGCTTGTGAGACGAAACAATATTTAACGACCAAAAGCAATGTCAGAACAGGTATTCCAACAGTCGTGTTTATTTTGTTTCCAGGTTTTATTGTGTTTAATCTAGTTGACTCTTTTGGGATTTATACTTGTTTTGCGATTTCCTTTCTTATCATCACTTTACTTGTCCTGCCATTTTTCTTCGAGTTTTCAAATGAAAGGCAAGCATTATTTTAATAGGTTAGAAAGTAGGGCTACCATAAAGTCATCACTTTGGTTGGCCTTTTCTGATGTATGGAGAGAAATCGTGAAAATGGATCTTTCTTTCCATGGCAAACTAGTGAGCCTTACTATTGGGTCTACTCGTTAAAATAAGGTTACATGAGTTAGTAATACTCCGCCAGCTCCATACCCTACGTGTTCCGCGGGTGAACCGGGAGCCTCCTCGCTTCGCTTGCGGGGTCTCCCGTGTCTCACTTCTCCCGCAGGAGTCTCCGGGTATTGCGCTGGCTTCGTTTTGGTTAAAGAAAGAAAGCTGAAAACATAGTGGTTCATCTAATGGTTTGTGATTCTTCTTAGTTAAAGGTGGGAAAGAGACTTTTTCAGTGGTATTTATTACTATCCGGTCGCCCGCAAATAGAAAATGACTCCATGATACTATAGATCACTTTTTATCTATAGAAATTTTCATAGATAAACAGGGGAATGGGCATTAAATAAAGAATCCTGTAAGAGGTAGTAATTTAGAAAAGGGGGAAGGGTTAGTTGGAAACGGTTATTGTGAAGAAAAAAGCAACGAAAAGGTGGAAAAAAGGTCTGTTATGGACTGGTGCAGGACTTGTCTTTTTAGTCATCGTAGTCTTAGTTGCAGCCAATCTATTTTTGAATCGTTCTTTACCGCAAATTACGGGAGAAATCTCCTTACAGCATTTGAGCGAACCGGTCACAGTCATTCGTGATGAAAATGGTGTCCCACATATTAATGCGACTAATGAACAGGATCTATATATTGCTCAAGGTTATATACAAGCACAAGATCGCCTTTTTCAAATGGATCTAGGTCGCAGGCAAGCTTCAGGTACATTAAGTGAAGTTATTGGTGAGGCTTCGATTGAGAATGATAAATATTTTCGGACGTTAGGATTACGACGAGCCGCAGAGGATTCTGTTGAAGTTTATTCTAGTGAAGGAATCAATGTTTTGGAAGCGTTCTCACAAGGTGTGAACTTATACATTGAAGAATTACGTCAAAATGGAAAGTGGCCTGTTGAGTTTACGATTCTTGGCTATGAACCGAAAGAATGGACGATTGTTGATTCTTTAACGATTGGAAAATTTATGGCTTATGATCTAGGGGGCCATTGGGAAAATCAAGCGTTTAGGCAATATTTAATCCAAAGTTTTGAAGAGGAAAAAGCCTATGATTTATTTCCTGAATATCCAGAGGATGCTCCTTATATTATCAGTGTTGAAGAGCTAGATTTTCCGAAAGCTTTTGCAAATGCAGTCATTCCCCACGAACATAATGGTAGTAATAACTGGGTCCTAAGCGGAGAGAAAACAGAGAGTGGGATGCCGTTACTAGCAGATGATCCCCATTTAGGTTTAGCAACGCCATCCATTTGGTATCAGATGCATCTTGAGGCTCCGACAGTCAATGTGAGTGGCGTGATTTTTGCGGGCGTTCCTGGAATTATATTAGGGCATAACGAAAATGTCGCATGGGGTGTCACGAATACAGGACCAGACGTGCAAGACTTATATATTGAAAAAAGAAATCCAGAAAATCCGAATCAATATTTATACAATGGAGAATGGGAAGAGGCCGAAGTGATTCCAGAGCCGATCAAAGTGAAAGGGCAAGAAACCGTTGATTATGAAGTGACAGTTACTCGTCATGGTCCTGTTATTTCTGAGTTTGCAGATGTGACGGAAAGTGAAACGGTTCTTTCTATGCAATGGACCGCACTTGAACCATCGACTGAATTAGAAGCGTTATTAAATATGAATAAAGCTAAAAACTGGGAAGAGTTTGAAGAGGGATTATTAGATTTTCATACACCTGTGCAAAACTTTGTTGTAGCTGATACAGATGGAAATATTGCCTTTAAAGCAAATGGAAAAATTCCGATTCGTAAAAAGGGCGATGGGTTATTACCTGTTCCTGGCTGGACAGATGAGTATGGATGGGATGGTTATGTACCATTTGATGAGTTGCCGAGCTTAGTTAATCCAAAAGAAGGATTTATCGCGACGGCAAACAATAAAGTCATCAGTGATGAATACCCATATCATATTAGTCATCATTGGGCCCAACCTTACCGACAGTTACGGATTGTAGAAGTATTAAATTCCGAAAAGAATTTCACGGCAGAAGACATGATCGATTTACAAATGGATATTAAAAACTTACATGCGGAAGAATTTATTCCTGCTTTTATGGAGGTTTTAAATCAAGTGGAGGGAGAAAGGGAAAAGGAAGCATTAAAAATCTTAGCCGAATGGGATTATTTTGACGAGAGCGATCAAGCAGCTCCTTATATATTTAATATTTGGATGAGGAAAATCGCTGATGTTTTATTTAATGAACAAGTTCCAGAAGAAATGCGTGATCTCTTTAATGGTGAACGTGCTGCTGTTGATCAGCTCCTGCGGCGGGCATTGGCAGGTAATCCTGGACCATGGGTGGAAGAAGCAGGTGGTTTGGAGGATGTTTTAACAGAAGCACTTAAGATGACACTTGATCAAATCGAAGCGGCAGAAGGTTCTAATATGAATCAATGGAAATGGGGGGACTTCCATCAAGTACACTTTACTCATCCATTATCAAATGTATCTCCTTTAAATTATTTATTCAATTCAAAAGGTGGCCTTCCTGTTGCTGGTAGTCAAGTAACGGTTCAAGCGGCAGCCTTCCGTGATAATGGGGTCGTCAATCACGGGGCATCATGGCGATTTGTCATTGATATGGAACATTCAACGGAAGCTTATCACATAGTCGGTCCAGGACAATCAGAACATGTCAAAAGCAAATGGTACGATGATCAATTTGAAGACTGGATTAATGGAAACTACCATAAAACCGTCATGACGGAGCCGAGTGGGGAAACGCTTCTATTAAAGCCAATTGAGGTCGAATAATTTTTAGCGTGCTAATTTAGAAATACGAATGAAAGGACCGCATCTAATTTCCCATCTTTATACAACTAACAGGAATTGTTTAGTTGATGTCTAATTTTATATATATGGACATATGAATATCGTTAGACAATCTATCGGTAAAGGGGAATTGATGTGAAAAAGACGACTCTGAATATTATCGTTCTAATTATCCTAGTTTTTAGTTTAAGTGCATGTCAATCAAGTGACAATGTTAAAGGAGAAACAACAACCGAACTAGACGAAGAAACGAAACAATCAGATGAGGACGAAGCATCAATCTTAGTGGGAGAGCATGAACAAGTAGAGGAGGGGGAACCGTTAACGGTAGAAGATTCTCAGTGGTTGTTAGGGTTGGCAGAAGATACATTCCAAAAGCTTAAAAATCACCAATATGAATCATTAGCGGATGTCACTCATCCAAGTAAAAACCTCACCTTTGTTTCCTTTATGGATGCTGAGACATCAAGTGTATATGAAACCGTCTTTACAGGAGAACAATTTACAAAATATAAGAAAAAAGACAAGTATATCTGGGGTTATGATCAAGAAGGGCAAGAAATAAATTTAAATCTAAATGACTATGTTTCACAGTATTTATTTAAAGATCAAAATGAATATGATATTGATTATCGAGAAGTTCTCTTGCACCAAATTGAAAAAGAAGAAGGTCGTATTGAGCAGTTGATCAAAGCTCACCCAAGAGCTGTTTTTATTGATTACGCCGCAACAGAGTCTGAAAGTGGGAAACAAAAATTACGGTTTATGTTTGAGAAGGAAGAGGAGCAATGGTATTTATTCGCCATTATTAGAGAGGGAAGGTTGTAATTTGTATACAGGTTCTTAATGACCAAACGGAGCCAAAGAAATACTAGGAGACCCCTACGGAAGGAGGCTCCAGGTTCACCCGCGGAATGCGTAGGGTATGCAGCTGGCGGAGTAGGCCAAATTGGAGGTATCTAAAAACAAATGTTCGAAAACACCTCTGAAAAGTGGATGTGAAGGATTTTCCTTCCGTCCACTTTTATTCAGGAATTTTTTAAGGATTAATCATTTTCGATTTATGCTTATTTCAGCGATATTGCTCAACCATCATTTTGGCATACATCCATGTAATAATCGTGACAAAGAAAATGGTGGTGAAAAAAAATAAATAGATAGTCTCAGCAAACCCTTGGAAAAAGAGCAAATTAATGAGAATAAAAACTAGCGATAAGCTGGCCATCAGTAAACTAGGAAAATAAATAATGACTTTTGGTTTTTGAAAGATTATTAGCTTTCTAGTTAAGAATAAAATCATAAAACCAATGAGTAACCCCACTCCAATCGCCATCATAACAAGCATTTTTGTAACCCCCCTCCATCTTCTAACTTTAATAACGTACTTTAGTCAGTTTTTTAACTGTTTCAAAAGCTGTAAAATGATAAATGGAGAAAATTAGTTTTAATTATCTACATTTCCATTATAATAAAGAAAAGCTCTATACTTATATGTATCCAGAAAGAAGGTTCAGTAGAATCCTAACTTCTTATAGCTTAAAAGAATAAAAGGCTGTTTAGGACAAGATGATCTAACCGTCCTATATGATTAATTGCTTTACCCAACTTATGCTAAAGGTAAACAGCAATAACGTAAGTCTCTAGAAGTACTATTTGTTATGAAAACGAAAAGCGTTATGAACACTTTTGTATTTATATTAATGTCATAATGAATACAAAAAAAAGGAGGGACCTCGTGCTAGAAGAAAACAGCCAGAGTCACAATGCGTTGGTTACAGTATCAAAAAAACTTTTTCAATTAATTAGTGATAGATTAAATGTCAATACAACTTATGTTACGAGAAAAGACGAGCATGCGATGATGGTCTTAAGCTCCTTCAATAAAGAAGAGTTAATTATTCCAGAAGGTTATCAAGTGCAGTATGGAGATACATATTGTCGATTGATTATTCAAAATAAAGATGATGTGATGACAACGAATAATTTAGCGACTTTCAATTTAACGAGGGAGTTAGAAGTTACAGAGCAATTAAAAGTGAAGGGGTTTCTTGGTGTCACTTTAAGAGACATTTATGGCAATGTATTTGGAACATTATGTGTGATGGATAAAGCAGAGCGAAGTTTTTCAAATGAGGAAATACATTTTCTTAAAAACATGGCAGATATCTTATCCTTTTTAATTCATCTTGATGAAACATCGCGTGATCTTGAGATGATTAGTTGCCCAATTATTCCAATAAAGCAAGGGTTAGCAATCCTATCTTTACAAGGAAACATTAATGAAGTTCGTAGCCAAAAGATTCTTGAAGATACTCTTTCTTATGCAGCTGAATTTAGAATACACCATTTCATTATTGACTTATCACAACTATTTTTGTCTGAAAATCAATTTCCTGATGTTTTAAAAAAGCTCGTTATGGCCCTCAATATAATGGGGAGCGAGGTTTTTATTGCAGGCGTACCCAAATGGCTCGTTTCAAGAGGGGAAGTAAGGGCACAACTTGAAGGATTAAATGCAGTATATGTAAAAACAGTTGAAGAGGCCTTAAATTCTATTGGATATAGTTTGAATAGAATAGAAAAATAAGCAAAAGCGGAAGGAGCTGATTTTGATTAAATCACTTCCTTTCTTTTTTTGTTCTGAATATTAAATGAATTAATTGGATTATTATTGTAAAATAAGGAGGTGTATGAGAATGAAAAAAATAGCTTTAATTGGTTCACTAGGAACAATGTAAAGAATTTAGTATTTATAAGAGGAGTGAAAAAATGCAGAACATTGACCAACTGAACTATCCATTCCAATCACAAAGAATGACGACTTTTGCGAAAAAAGGGATGGTAGCGACTTCTCAACCGCTTGCTGCTGAGGCTGGTTTACAAATTTTAAAACAAGGGGGAAATGCGATTGATGCGGCGATTGCGACAGCGGCTTGTTTAACTGTAGTGGAACCGACATCAAATGGCATCGGTGGTGATGCTTTTGCTTTAGTTTGGACAAAAGGAGAGCTGCATGGTTTAAATTCAAGTGGGTTTTCACCAAAAAATATCTCAATTGAGGCTGTTAAAGAACGAGGTTATTCTGAAATGCCAAAACATGGCTGGATTCCAGTTACTGTTCCAGGAGCACCAGCCGCTTGGGCGGAACTGTCAAAGCGTTTTGGTAAGTTGCCATTAATTGAAGTTTTAAAACCAGCGATTGAATATGCAGAAGAAGGTTTTCCGATTTCACCTGTGCTCGGAAAAATGTGGGCAAGAGCCTATCGTCATTACAAGAATTCATGGGAGGGTGAGGAGTTTCAAAATTGGTTTGATACTTTTGCTCCGAACGGGGGAGCACCTGAAATTGGCGAAATATGGTCCTCGCCTGGCCATGCGAAATCATTGCGTTCGATTGGAGAATCAAATGGAGAGAGTTTTTATCGGGGCGAATTAGCAGATAAAATCGCTGCTTTTTCGAACCAATATAATGGATTTTTAACAAAAGAGGATTTAGTTAAATATAGGCCAGAATGGGTCAAACCAATTCATGTGAACTATCGTGGCTATGACGTGTGGGAAATCCCGCCTAATGGGCAAGGTCTAGTCGCCCTATTAGCTTTAAGTACGTTAAAAGGTTATCAGTTTGGAAGCTATGAGTCTATTGACCGTTATCATAAACAAATCGAAGCAGTGAAATTAGCGTTTGCGGATGGATTAAAATACATAACCGATGCTGAAAAAATGTCTGTTTCTGTAAGTAGCTTATTGTCAGAAAAATATGCGATGATGAGAAGAGCGAAAATGACAGATACGGCGGAGGTACCAGAAGCGGGAACCCCTCCAAAAGGTGGAACGGTTTATTTAGCGACCGCTGATGAAGAAGGGAATATGGTTTCCTTCATCCAAAGTAATTATATGGGTTTCGGCTCTGGAATCGTTGTTCCTGGAACAGGTATTGCCCTGCAAAATCGAGGACATAATTTTTCACTTGACCCAAATCACGATAATAGACTAGAAGGTGGAAAACGAACATTCCATACAATTATCCCAGGATTTTTAACAAAAGATCATGAAGCGATTGGACCATTTGGGGTGATGGGTGGTTTTATGCAACCTCAAGGTCATGTCCAAGTGATTATGAATACGATTGATGCCGAATTAAATCCACAAGCAACTCTGGATGCACCAAGGTGGCAATGGTTAGAAGGAAAAAAAGTGATGGTAGAGCCACATTTTCCTCTTCATCTTGCCCAAGAACTAGAAAGAAAAGGTCATCAAGTTTCCATCGCTTTAGATACAAGTTCATTTGGAAGGGGTCAAATTATTTGGCGAGATCCAAAAACAGGAGTATTACAAGGTGGTACCGAATTCAGAACGGACGGGGCCATTGCTGCTTGGTAATAAATGAGACAGAATAAAGGTAAAAGTTATAAAGAGGCTACTCAAGAGGTCAAGTGATCTTTTGAGTAGCCTCTTTTATAGGGGAAGATGTTCACTTAGTATTGCAGAGGTGGTGGGATTATGGTGTGGATAAGGGCAGATAGGTAATGAAAAAGCTGAGTTGACAAAATTACGGTACGAATCTCGCTATTAAGGGCAGTCTAATAGAGGATTTTTTTACTCCTTATCGAAGAGGGATATTACGAATTCGGAATCTTAATCAAAAAAACATAATGAATATCAATCTGGGACAAGAGGGTGAGTTCAAATGGAGAAACGGGAGAACAAAAAAGGAAAGCTTATTAAAAGAATTGAGCAGCATTTACGAAAAACGGCAAGGCATCTCGTTCAATTTGATTCGGAAGAGGAGACATTACAATATTTGATCGATTCCTTTCAGGCTGAGTTATCAACAGAATTTGTTGGGATCTTTTTAAAAGACGAGCAAGTTTTATTTTGTAAAGTTGTCACAGGGGCAACAGGAGCACTGCAGGAACTTAATTTTTCAATGGAAGATTGCCCGACACATATAATGAATGAATGTTTAACGTTTCAGCAAAATAGTGACTTAATTCGTTATCCTTTTGCTAAGCTTTTGAAGCAGCAAGACTTATCGACTTGGTTTACGGTGCCGATCAAGGATGAAATGAACTCTTATGGAATTTGTGTGATTGGTTATCGCCAAAACATTCCCCTTTTTATGGAAATGGAAAAAGTGTTTGAGGAGTTTGGTAAGGATATTGCTTTATCCATTTCGTTAGTGAGGCAAAAGATAAATCAAAAACAAAAGTGGCTCGAAATGGATTGGCTGAGTCATAATTTGCTGATCGATTCTTCTTTGGATGAGGTTATACATAATATATTGGAGCGAGCTGCCAAAGGGACAAATGCCAATTATGCCTATATGTATTTATATAATGAGCATAAAAATTGTTTTGAAAAACAAGCTTCTACTTATGGAAAGGGAAGAGGGCCAGAATTTGTCTATGTTGATTCTAGTAATCAATTGAAAAATTCCTTTCCTTATTTAGGGCTTGTCGGTGAATGTCAGTTATCGATTCCGTTAATAGTGGATTTAAATACAATTGGTGTTATTCATATTGAACATAACGATGCTTATTTTACTGATGATGATCGTCAATTTGTTGATCTCCTCTCGAATCACGTCTCTGTCATGATTGAAAATGGGCGGCTTTATCAGAATGAAAGAGCTCATAAGGTAAGGTTAAATGAGATTTTACAATATCAGCAATCGTTAATGAAAGAGACCATTAACGCGGATAATTTTGAAGGAATTACAAAACAAATTACTCAATTATTTCAGTCTGCTGTTATTTTAACAGATCGATTTATGAGACCGATTTCTCATGAATGTGGACCGATTGAAAAGGAGAGGTTTTTCAATTTATTAACTCAGATGAAGGAAAAAAATTTACTCGAAACGGATAAAGACTTAGTTGTTGATAATATCGCATTTTCAGTATGGCCGATTCATGGTGGGGGTCAGTTATTAGGTTATTTATTCCTTTCAATCGAAAAAGAGGAAATTGATCATTTAGTTCGATTAAGCATTGAACTTGCACGAAATATATATTCGGTGCAATTTATTAAACAGAAAAGAATGGTTGATGCAAAAGAACAAATGAAACAAAGTCTTGTACAAGAGTTGCTAGTGGAGAAGATTGAACAACAAGACCGAATCATTCAGTATGCTCATTTGTTTAATTGGGATTTATTCGCAAAACATCGGATTGTTTCGTTATCCATTCAATTCAAACAGACGGATGATGACAATGTCCTTAAACGACAAGAGATGCGAACCAAGCTAAGTGATTTATTAAAAGAAAGGTTAGCTATTTATGATAAAGATATGCTGTTATCAAATATAGCTGAGGAATATGTGATTATCATTCCTCATAAAAAAGAAGGCAAAGACTATCAAAAATTTTATCAAGAATTCTATCAAAAAATGAGATCATGGTTAGTGCTGGAGAAGTGGCCTTACTGTCTTTTTATTGGAGTTGGTGGGGTGACAACATATTTGCGTGATTATTTTTTGTGTTATCAACAAGCAAAACAAGCTTTAAGTATCGCGATGAATCATATGTCGAAAAAAGGATTGGCTTATTATGAAGAGCTCGATTCCTATGTTTTATTGCATGAAGTAAAAGGTCAAGAAGTGTCAACTTTGTTTATCCAAAAGTATTTAGACCCTATTTTGATTTATTCTGAGGAAAGGAAGGTCGATTTATTTTTTACGTTACGAATGTATTTGAATAATAACGGACATATCCAACAAACAGCAGATGCTCTTTATATTCACCGCAGTTCATTATTGTATCGTTTAGAGAAAATGGAAAGTCTGTTGTCGCTCAGTCTGAATGATTCAGACGTTCGTTTTAATTTAATGCTCGCTCTAAAGTTATATGACTTAAATTCTGTGAATCCATCCTACAAGATGTTGGAAAGATAAAATTAGTTTCCTATATTATGACGATGTCTGTTCGTAGCTTCTCCCTACTATAATAAAAACATATTCAAATGCAAACAAGGAGTTGAGGGTATGGGTATAACAACGGTAGCAGTCATAGGTGCTGGAGCAATGGGAAGTGGTATTGCTAACCAAGTCGCACTCTCTGGTTTTCAAGTAATTTTACATGACGTAAAAGATCAGTTTTTAGAAAGAGGAATGGCAAGAATTAACAAATTTATGGATAAAAGCATTTCAAAAGGGAAATTGACGGTAGAACAAAAAATGGATGTTTTAGAAAGCATAAAGACAACAACGGATTTACATGATTTACATCAAGTTGATTTAGTGATCGAGGCTGTGGTTGAAGATTTAGATATAAAAAAAGAGGTGTTTTCAAAACTAGATAAAATTGTACCTGAGCATACCTTTTTAACGTCCAATACTTCTTCTATGTCCATTACGGCTTTGGCTGCTGCGACAGAGCGTCCCGAACAAGTGGCAGGTATGCATTTTTTTAACCCAGCTCAAATTATGAAGCTTGTTGAAATTGTGAGAGGGTTAAAAACGAATGACGAAACAATGGAGATGTTAAAGGGTTTTTCGCACGATATTAATAAGGAATATGTTGAAGTGAAAAAAGACACACCTGGATTTATTGTGAACAGGATTATGATTCCGCAATTTATTGAAGCGATAAAGTTAGTTGAAGAAGGTGTAGCCTCACCAGAAGATATTGATAAAGCCGTTCAGCTCGGTTTAAATTATCCGATGGGACCTTTTACGTTACAAGATTATGCAGGTATTGATATTGGCTATCATGTTATGGAATATTTTAAAGAGGAATTTAATGATGACCGCTTTGCCCCGCCTTTATTATTAAAACAAATGATAAGAGCTGGTCTATTTGGCAGAAAAACTGGAGCAGGATTTTACGATTATAAAAATAATTCAAACGGAGGTAGACGATGAGCCTTTATGAATATTTAATTTGTGAAATTGAACAGAGTGTTGCAACCGTTTTCATCAATCGTCCCCCTTTAAATCCCCTTAATAGTCAAGTGTTTCTAGAATTGACGACTATGTTTGTCGAGTTAGAGCAAAAGGAAGAAGTTAAGGCGATAGTATTAACAGGAAGTGGGGATAAAGCATTTGTGGCTGGGGCTGATATTCATCAAATGTTATCCCTTGATGGAGTTGGTATGCTCGAAATGAGTGCGGTGTCTCGAGCAGCCTATTCGCAAGTTGAAAAATCAAGCAAACCAGTCATTGCTGCGATTAATGGACTTGCCCTTGGCGGTGGATTGGAACTCATTCTTGCTTGTGATTTAAGAATTGCCTCATCAAAAGCAAAATTTGCTTTTCCTGAAGTTGGTTTAGGCATTATTCCGGGCGGGGGAGGGACACAGCGTCTACAACGAATCGTCGGTCAAGGTACCGCAAAGGAATTATTATATTTTGGTGATATGTTCGATGCAAAAAAAGCGGAACAAATTCAACTGATTAATAAAGTAGTCGAGCCTTATGAGGTATTAAAAGAAGCACAAAAGTGGGCCGGTAAATTAGCTCAAAAGCCTGCTGTAGCAATGCGGATGCTAAAAACAGCTGTCAATAGTGGAGCAGATGTGGACTTAGAAGCAGGACTAACAATTGAAGGAATGTGTTTTCAAACCGCTTTTGCAACAGAAGATCGTAAAGAAGGAATGACGGCTTTTGTTGAAAAAAGAAAACCGATTTATATGGGAAAATAAAGGGAGGTTTATAAGATGAGTGATGTTGTCGTTATTGAAGGAGCTCGTTCCGCTTTTACTGAATTTGGAGGGTCTTTAAGAGATTTATCAGCGATCGATATGGGGGCTGAAGTGGCCAAAGCAGCGATGAATCGAGCTAAAATCGATGCAGGAGAAATAGATAATGTTGTCGTTGGAAATGTGATTCAGTCAAGTACAGATGCGATATTTTTAAGCCGACATATTGGTTTAAAGGCGGGGGTGCGTACAGAAACACCTGGATTGACAGTTAACCGCTTATGTGGTTCTGGTTTACAGGCTTTATTAACAGCGGCAGAGTCGATTAAATTAAATCGTTCAAAAGTTGCATTAGCTGGTGGTACAGAAAATATGAGTCAAATCCCACATGTTATTCGTGGAGCTAGATGGGGGCTCCCGCTTGGGCAAGCGAAAATGGAAGATTATTTATGGGAAGCTCTTAATGATTCGTATAGTGGCTGTTCGATGGCCGTAACTGCTGAGAACCTAGCAAAAAAATATGAGATTTCCCGAGAAGAAATTGACCAATTCGCTTTAAGAAGCCAAACAAAAGCACTAGCATCGATTGAGAACGGGGTATTTGCTAAAGAAATTACGCCGATTACGATGAAATCGAAAAAAGGTGAGATTACGATTGCTCGCGATGAACATCCAAGAGAAACGAGCTTAGAGAAACTAGCGAAGTTGCCGGCACGTTTTATTAAAGATGGAGTTGTGACACCTGGAAATGCAAGTGGAATTAATGATGGAGCTGCGATGATGGTTTTAACTTCGTCTGATTACGCTGCCGAAAATGATTTAAAACCAATTGCAAGATTAGTTTCTTATAGTATTGTCGGAGTTGATCCTACGATTATGGGGATTGGTCCCGCACCAGCGATTCGTGCAGCTTTAAAGGAGGCAGGACTTACTTTGCAGGCTCTTGATTTAATCGAGATCAATGAAGCTTTCGCTGCCCAATATTTAGCTTGTCAAAAAGAACTAGGTTTTGATCCGACGATTGGCAATGTGAACGGTGGAGCGGTCGCACTTGGACATCCGCTAGGGGCGAGTGGGGCAAGAATCTCTTTATCTCTCATTTATGAATTAGGAAGACGTGGAAAAAAATATGGTGTATCAGCTGCATGTATTGGTGGTGGCCAAGGAATTGCTGCGATTTGGGAACGATTATAATAGATAAGGGAGGCTGAACTTTATGAGCAAAAATGATTCTTTAACAGATGTATTGAAGGCTGCATTTAGAGAATACCCCGATCATGAAGTGATTTTCGACCAATATAAACGAATGACTTATCGTGAACTTTATAATGATGTTCAATTAATCAGTGCAGCTCTTAGTAAACAAGGAATAAACAAAGGCGATCGTGTCATTGTCAGCCTTCCGAACTGGCATGAGTTTGTTGTCCTGTATTTTAGTATTGCTCATATTGGAGCGATTTTAGTTCCTTGTAATACACGCTATAACTCTGAAGAAATGAGTTACATCGTTGAAAACTCAGAAGCGAAGGCAGCTATCTTATCGGCTGACTATCATGTAGATTTGTTAGAGGAAAAGCTTCAAAATAAGGATTCAAATTCTAGATTGGAATCTATCTTTACGGTACGAACAGAGCGTGAATCATTGAAATCCTATCAAGATTTACTTGTGGTTGGTCAAAAACTACATGCTCCCATTATCAAGATAGACCCAGATGAAGATGTCTTTTCCATTCTTTACACGTCTGGTACAACGGGTAAACCTAAGGGAGCGATGTTAACGCATTCTAATGTGATTGCCGCAGCGAGAGTCACTGTAGAGCAGATGGAATGTACTCATGAAGATGTCTTTCTTGTCGCGGTCCCCGTGTTCCATGTATTCGGTATGGTTCCAAGTATTTTGTCAACCGTCACGGCTAAAGCAAAAATGGTCTTTATGGAACGATTTAAGGCAGATGAAGCATTAAAATTAATTGAACAAGAAAAAGTGTCCGTTTATCACGGAGTACCAACGATGTTTATTTTAGAACTCAGTTCCAATGAGCTGCTAAACTACGATTTATCATCTTTGAGAACAGGGATTATTGCTGCTGCGCCATGTCCAGAAGAAATTGTAAAAAAAATTCGAAGCATCATGGGTTGTAATGTTGTGATCTCATACGGTTTAACAGAGTCTGCTGCGAGTTTTACCATGACGAGTTTTGAAGATGATGTAAGACACCGGACAGAAACAGTTGGGAAAGTACTTCCGGGTGGAGATGTTAAAGTTGTTGGAGCAGAACGTGAACAGTTGGCTAACGGTGAAATTGGTGAACTCGCATTAAGAGGAATCGGTGTAATGAAAGGATATTTTAAAATGGAGGAAGAAACAGCCAAGGCGATTGATCATCAAGGTTGGTTTTATACGGGCGATTTGGCAACGATTGATAACCAAGGATATGTCAGAATTGTTGGACGAAAAAAAGAAATGATCATACGCGGAGGCTATAATATTTATCCACGCGAAATTGAAGAACTCATTTACAAACATCCAAGTGTACTTGAAGTGGCGATCGTTGGTGTTGCGGACCCGGTTATGGGAGAGGTTTCTGTCGCAGTTATTAAATATAAAGAAGGTCATAGAGAAAGCAGCCATACAATGAAGTTGTACTTAAAAGATTTGATTGCTCCTTATAAAATTCCGGATCAATTTATTCATTTAGATGAATTGCCAATGACGGCGAGCGGAAAAATTAAAAAGATGGCTTTACAAGAAATCATTAAAGGGAAAATAGATAATACGAAGATTCGTTAATGGCAGAATAATGGTTGGGAGTCGATTTTTTTTTCGGAACCGAGGTGTTATTTGATTTATCCGATCTTTTAACATTGCCCTTAAATGTTAGCGTTTTCATAAGGTGATAAGAGTTAAGTGAGGTGAAACCATGATAAAAGGGGAGAAAAATATGTCATTATATAAACGAAAAGAAGGTAGTGAGCAGCCTTATTGGCAATTTGGTCCATTTAAGTTACGATTTCCTTTTATTCATTACCGACTAGAAGGACCTGAAATTATTCAAGGGTTTGTTTTATTTTCAATTGGTTTAAGTATGATTCCAATCTTACAGAACTATGTAGGAATGACTTTTGATGCTGCTTTAGCCGTTGTGATTATTTTTCAAATGACGATGTTATTACAAGTATTGTTGGGCTCTCCTTTCGTGTCAGGATTAATTACACCTCTTATCCCTTTACTCGTTATCTTTTTATCTGACTTTACACCAGGTCCAGAAGCGATACAAGCCCTTGTAGCCGTACAATTGTTAGTAGCTATTATCTTTCTCTTATTTGGTATAACGGGAATGGGTCGCTGGATTGTCAATAACCTGTCAACCTCGTTGAAATCAGGTATTTTAATAGGGGCTGGGTTAGCTGCTTTATTTGGTGAATTTCAAGCAGGGGGGACAGTGGCTGAAACACCAATTTCTCTTATTATTGGTGGGGTTATTTGTTTGTTCGTTATGTTTTCTCCCACTTTTAAAAGTTTGATTCAACGTAATAATGTTGCTGGGTTTATAGCTAACTATGGGATCATGCCATCGATTTTAATCGCGATTATCATCGGCTGGATTGTGCGAGAATATCCGAGTCCGACACTTGAATGGGGGATAACGGTTCCGAATTTCGTTGAGCTATGGAACTATACACCATTTGTTGTTGGTTTTCCAAGCTTCGAGATTTTTTTGCTTGCTCTTCCTCTTGCCATTTTAGGTTATGTTATTGGTTACGGGGATATTATCGTCGGGAAAACGTTAATAGAAAAGGCGAACGAAAAAAGGCCAGATGAAAAAGTGGATACAAATGTTTCCCAACTTCATGTCATTGTTTTTATCCGTAATCTGATTCATGCTTTTTTCGCCCCGCACCCTGGATTAGCTGGGCCTATATTTACAGCGGGGATGGCTTCCGTTGCTGAACGATACACGTATGGGAAAAAGGCGATGGAATCGATTCATTCGGGTGCAGGAACTTTACTTTTAACCTTTTTAGTTGCTCTATTTATTTTACCGCTTGTAACGTTTTTCCAACCGTTTTTGCCTATTGCCTTATCGATTACGTTAATCCTGACAGGGTATATTTGTATTACGGTTGGGCTAGAGCAAGTAAAAACACCAATTGCCAGAGGAGTTGCTTTAATCATGGCAGTTGTCTTAGCGATTTATGGAGCAGCTCATGCGTTAATTGTCGGTATATTATTGTATTTTCTAATTGAACGTAACTGGGTGGAACGTACGAAAGATAATAGGGAAGAGAAGAGAGCAAGTTAGATTAGTTGATTTGAAATGAAACTAGAGGTGAAAGAAATGGATTTTATGTTAACCGTAGAACAATTGGCAGTAAAAGAAATGGCAAGGGATTTTGTTAATCATGAAATTTATCCAATGGCTAGATATTATGATGAAGAAGAAGCCTATCCGAATGAGATTATGGATAAGCTTCGTGAAACTGGCTTATTTAATCTAGCTATTCCTGAAAAATATGGTGGACCTGGAATTGATAAAATATCCCATGCCTTAATTGTTGAAGAGCTAGCCCGTGGCTGTGCAGGTGTTGCAACTTCAGTTGATGCTAATTCTCTTGCCTCATACCCAATTATGGTTGGCGGAAGTGAAGAATTAAAGAAACTATTTTTGACTCGATTAACGGAGCGAAAGGAAAATGCTGCTTTTGCATTAACAGAGCCACAAGCTGGTAGTGATGTGATGGGATTACGGACGACGGTTGAAAAAATGGGTGATAACTATGTGTTAAATGGTGAAAAGTGTTTTATTACGAATGCGAGCTTAGCCAATTTTTATGTCGTCTTAACAAAGCTTAAAGGAAGTGAAAATGAGTTTGTAGCTCTAGTTGTCGAACGGGAAAGTGAAGGGTTAACAGTTGGTCCAAAAGAAAAAAAGATGGGATTACGAGCATCAGACACAGCTTCCGTTCAATTTCATGATGTTAAAGTACCGATTACAAATCGTATTGGAGCAGAAGGGGAAGGGTTTAAAATTTTTATGAAAGCCCTTTCTTATGCTAGACCAATGGTTGGGGCACAGTCTCTTGGCATTGCTCAAGGGGCTTATGAAGAAGCAATTAATTATGCAAAAGAAAGAAAACAATTTAACCAACCAATTGCCTCTTATCAAGCGATCCAATTTATGCTTGCTGATATGGCCATGAATATCGAAGCAGCCAGGCTTTTGGTTCATAAATCAGCATATTTACTAGATAAGGGCAAACCGTCAATGACAAGTGCTTCTTATGCCAAATGTTTTGCAGCGGATACCGCAGTTAAAGTCGCAGCAGATGCCGTTCAAATTTTTGGAGGCTACGGTTATATTCGTGAATATCCAGTCGAGAAATATTACCGTGATGCAAAAATCATGCAAATTTATGAAGGAACTAACCAAATTCAAAGAGTCGTGATTGCAAAGGAAATACTAAAATAAGAGAGAGAATGTTAATGGCTCTATTTTGATAGAAGGAGCCATAGATCTTGTCAAAAATGGAGCTGTCTCAAAAGGGTATGAAAATGAAGGGTTCAGCCCCTTCCGGCGAGCGTGGAACACCGGGGGGATTTCTACCTGCCCTTTCCTGAGGCCACTGAAAACATCGGATATGAGCTTAATTTGTCTTACTCCACTTCGCTGTATGCCCACAACAATAGGCGGGTGAGTCGGGAGCCTCCTCGCTTCATGCTGCGGGGTCTCCCGTCCTTCCCTATTCCCGCAGGAGTCGGCCCCACTCCCGTTAGCTAAGTTTCAATTTCTATTTAAAAGCATAAAAAAATCGTTCTTTCCTTTTAGAATGGAGTTATTACACTTCAAACCAAAGAGGAGCGATTTTTTTATGTGTAACCAAAAGACTACTTTCCAAGATTATAACAGGAACCCATTCTATCTTCATAAAACGCACGGGCCGATATGGCTATACAAGAGACTTCAAGATTTATAAGTGTGAATATAAATGCTAACTTAAGAATATAAATTTTGCTTAATTTCTCCTTTTTATGGCAATAAACGTTTTAATTAGACTAGACAACTATATTAAAAGAGATATCAATTAGCTGAATTTTTTAATATGTAGTATTTAATAAAAAGGTGTCGAAAAAAATATCTTAAATTGTTATACCAAATTTTAAAACATGTGTTACAATTAACATTATAATGTTGTTAATACTTAGAAGGTTTTGAAAATATATTTTCAATTAACTTAAGCTAAATGATGGTTTTTAAGTCATAAAACTAAATGTAAGCCTTTTATTTTTGAAACAAGACAAATTTACTATTGGAATATTCCTGAATTTATTGTCATTATTACTTTTAGGTTTAGTTAGGTATAAATGAAATTCGATTAAAGATAGGTTTATTTGGTATAGACAACTGAACATTATAATCGTTTAGTTGTTTTTATAAAATCATTTAATAAAGGGGAGTTCTTATGCAAAAGAAAAAGTTTGGCCTTCTATCATTTTTAATGGTTTTATGTGTTATGTTCTTAGCTGCTTGTGGGAGCAACAGTGCTTCATCAGAGGAAGTAGAGTTAAGGGTCGTCACCATGATGGCTGGAACCGATCCATCGGGGAAAGTATTTGAAGAAGTGATTGCCGAGTTCCAAGATGAGAATCCAAATATTACGATTGTCAATGATTCACAATCAGCAGATGCTGAAACGATTCGTACGAAGGTTCAAACAGAATATTCGTCTGGTAATGAACCAGACGTGATGTTTTTCTTTAATACCGTTGATGCCGAGGGAATTATTAATGAAGGAAAAGTGATCAATTTAGATGGGGCTGATGGGATTGATTTATCAGGCTATAATTCCATGTTAGAACAACAAAGACATGAGGATGGTGGCATTTATGCAGCTCCTCAATCAGGTTTTTATGAAGCGATTTTTGTGAATGAAAAACTATTTGAAGAGCATGGAATTGAATTGCCAACGACTTGGGAGTTGTATGAAAAAGCGATTGAAGAGTTTGCGAAAACCAATATTATTCCGATCGCGGCCTCAACAGAAGCTTCTTATTATGTTGTAGAGCATTATGTGTTAGCTGCGGGTGGGATGGACGCTTATCGTGCTGAATTATCCGATCAAAATCCAGCATGGGCTTCTGGTTTAGATAAAATTGCTGAACATGCGGAAAAAGGAGCATTTCCAGCTGATGCGGCTACACTTGATTTAGGATTAGCTGCAGAGTTATTTAAACAAGAGCAAGCGGCGATGATTTTTGAAGGTTCATGGTTCTGGGGTCAGTTAAATGAAGCGGGTATTGCAGACCAAGTGAAAGTATTACCAATGCCAGGTTATGCGGATGGATTCCAACATGGTGAGCTCGTTGGAGGATCTTCTTCGGGTTGGTTTATTAGTACTGAATCTTATGAAGATGATAATAAACGTGATGCGGTTGTTGACTTCTTTAATTATGTTACATCAGAAGAGATTTTACTTCGTTTAGTTGAGCCAACAGGTCAACCGCCTGCAAAAGGTGAATTAACTGATTTAGAAGACCATTTAGCGGACGGACATAAATTAGTGGCCGATGCACCAGCTGTTGAGCTACCTATTAATGATTGAATTTATGCGGAGGCTTTTACCCATATGCGTCAAAGTGTTCCTGAAGTAGTGAATGGTTCAAAAACAGGGACGCAAGTAGTCGAAGAAGCAGCGGCAATGGAATAAAAGCAGGTTAAAAAACAAAACAGATGTTTACCTTGTCATTGTTTAACTTGGCAAGGTAAACGATTTTGAAATAAAGGAGCTTCCTATGAAGGGCGATAGACTTTATATCATTTTATTTATGACACCAGCATTATTAATGGCCGGTATCTTTTTATATTATCCGTTTTTTGAAAATATTAAGTTGAGCTTTTATCGCACGGACGGTTTTTTTAATTCGACTTTTATTGGTTTTGATAACTACATTCGTCTATTTAATGACCAAATTGCTCGAAATGCCGCTCTTAATACGTTAGAACTGATGTTATATGTGGCGATCTTCCAAGTTGGGATTGCCTTAGTATTAGCTGTCATGGTGGATTCGATTAAACGAGGAGCCGGTTTTTTTAGAACCACATTCTTTTTTCCAATTGTCATTTCTGGGGCAGCAATCGGTTTACTCTTTTCCTTAATTTATAATTATCGTAATGGGTTATTAAATGAAATTTTAGTTAGTTTTGGTTTAGAGAGGCAAGTTTGGTTAACGGAATCATCGGCTTTATATATGGTGGCGATTCCAACGATCTGGCATTATGTTGGTTTCTATTTCATCATTATTTTAACAGCGATTGCTAAAATTCCTGATGATTTTTATGAGGCAGCAAAATTAGAGGGAATTACGGGTTGGAAAAGAATGACCAAAATAACGTTACCTTTAATCGTATCGGATATGAAAACATGTTTAATTTTGGCGATTACAGGAGCTTTAAAAATCTTTGAGCTTGTTTATATTATTACGCGTGGCGGTCCGGCAAGGCAATCAGAAGTGTTAGGGACATATATGTATCAAAAAGCGATCGTTGATAATGCGATGGGGTATGGGGCGACTTTATCCATATTAATGGTTGTGATCGGGTTAACTTTAGCGTTTGTGACCAATAAGTTATTAAAACGTGAAGAAGTAACATATTAATGGAAAGTGGTGTTTCAGTATGACCGAAATAGAAAGAAATAAACTGACTTTTTGGGAGAAAATTCAAGATAGATATATTCATAAATCTAAATATGGTCGTTTGTTTGTTTATATTTGCTTGTCCGCTTGGGCAGTGACCACCATTTTTCCTTTAGTTTGGGTGTTTTTGAACTCTTTTAAAAGTTCAAGAGAGATTATAACGGATACCTTTGCTCTACCTTCTGATCCTACTTTACAAAACTATTTAAATGCCTTTAATACAGTCGATATTGGTAGAAGCTATTTAAATAGTTTTATTATGAGTGGCTCTGTTGTATTGTTAGCCCTTATGTTTGGTGGATTAGCTGCTTTTGCGATGTCACGAATGAAATTTCGGTTCAGAGGTTTTATTCAAACCGCTTTAATAGCTAGTCTTTTAATTCCGGCTTTTGCGACGATTGTGCCTGTTTATCGAATGATGATTAGCATGGGGTTTGTAAATACCCATTTAGGATTTATTATTCCGATTACGGCAGCAAATATCCCTTTTGCGATATTAGTGATTAGTGGTTATATGGCAACGATTCCGAAAGAATTAGAAGAAGCAGCTGTAATGGATGGTTGTAATCGCTGGAAAATGTTCACAAGAATTTTTCTCCCGATTTCATTACCAGCTTTTGCGACAGTCGGAACGTTTGTCTTTTTATGGTCCTATAATGATTTATTTACCTCATTAGTACTAGTTCCACAAGAAAAGGTAGCCCCAATTGTCGTGCTTTTAGCTAATATTAGCTCACAATATGGAACAGATTACGGATTAATGACAGCAGCGATTATTTTAACAGTTATACCTGTTATTGTTTTCTATTTACTTGCCCAGAAAACATTCGAAAAAGGAGCGACATCTGGAGCGGTAAAAGGATAAGAAGAATAGGAGGTGGAATGATGACAGTAAGGAATAAGGAGAGCTATCTTTTTATTGGTACTTATAATGAAGCAACAGAAGAGGCGATTGTCATTTTTCGCTATGAAGAGAAAATAAATGCCTTTCTTAAAGTCGGTGGAGTGTCTGGGATTAAGAACCCATCCTATCTGACGGTTAATCAAAAGGGAGATCGGTTATATGCTGTTAGTGAAGTAGAGGATGGAGAGGTAGTCAGTTATCAATTAAAGTATCATGGCGGGCAAATAGAGTTAATAGAAATGAATCGAAAAAAAACAAAAGGTTCGTCACCTTGTTATTTAACCTTATCTAAAGAGGAGAAAACTTTATTTGCAGCTAATTATGGAGGAGGGAACGTATCCGCCTTTTCTCTTGATGACGATGGATCACTGCAGACGCTAGTAGCCTTGGAAGAATTTAATGATTTAGGGGGCGTGTCTCATCCTCATCAAATCAAACGGCTAACTTCTAACCTTTATTTAATCCCTGATCTAGGATTAAATCGTTTGTTTTTATATCGTTGGGAACAAGAAGAGCAACGACTTCTGTATACACATGAAGTGGCAATGGCTGAAGGTACGGGTCCAAGACATTTTACGTTTGATGAATTAACGAAAACGGTATATGTTGTCAATGAGCATCAGTCGACTGTATCCGCCTTTCGTTTGGATGAAAGTAAGGTTCAATTATCTCTCTTTCAAGAAATAAGAACAATTCCAGAGAGTTTTAAAGGGGATAATTATGGGGCCGATATCCATTTACATCCAACAGAACGTCTCATTTTTACATCTAATCGCGGGCATCATAGTTTGTCCACTTTTCAAATAAATGAGGAAGGGGAATTAATGTTGATCGATCATACAATGCTGACAGGGGAATGGCCAAGAAACTTTCAAATAGATCCAAGTGGTGATTCAATTTTAGTAGCGAATGAACGGACAGATTCGATTCATTTATTAAGAGTGGCAGGTAATGGAATTCTGGAAGAAACATGTTCCTTAAATCGAATACATAAGCCCGTTTGTTTGCATATTCGTTAAAAAGATGGAGCTGCCCCAAAGGTCAACAAATCGACTTTATGGGACAGCTCTTTTTTAACATACTTAGGAAAGTATCAAGTGGAGTTACCGCGGTTTATCCCCCATACAATAATTTTTGTAGAAATTGTTCAACAGAATCTATCCGGCTTGTTGACTTATGAATCAGTAAAAACTTATCTTGATCCCCTAATAATTGAAAAGGTGAAAAGTTATTTACGTCAATCCCGTAATAAAATAGTTGCTCACTTTCTGTCCCTGTTATGGGCAATTGTTTTTCGAGTGGAATATTCATTTGTAAAAAACGAGTATCTAAAAAAGGACCATTTTCGACAAATTGTTGATAATAATGTTCGTCGAATATATATATATCAGGTTCGGTTTCTTGAATCACGACTTGATTTTGATAAAAGCTTGCAAGGTCATTGTATTCCATAATTTCAGTCGGAGCATAAACGAATTCAAGATGAATGGGATCCCATAATGGAAAAAGCATATTAATTTGGGCATGAATCTCTTCTAGTTTATCCTCCTCAAACTCTCCGAAAATGAGGATATGTAAAGGCGGTTTATCGCTGTTGTAATCGTGTACAACTTTTTCTTCGGCAAATAAAGAAGAAAGAATAAAAAAGGAAAGAATACTAATGACAATAATTAGAAGTGTATGGTACTTATAATAAAATAAGAAGTTTATCACCCAGCTCTTAAGGGTGTTGTTTTGAGCCATAATTTCACCTCTCGAAAAAAAAGAAAATTATAAAAAGTCGTATTTCTTCTTAATTATATAGAAACCTGTATCAGGAGGCTATAGTTAATTATAGATTGAATGTTTTATTCTTATATTTGTATGCTCATTAGTAGGTGTTATTTTGATAGTGCCGTATTTCCTTTAGGACTTTGTTATCAAGAGCATAAAAGTAAAGGACGATAATTCACGTATACATAGGCAGATGCATAAATTATATCAATTCATTTGATGAAAGGAGATTAGTTTATGTATAATCAACGTCAGATTTTTGGGAACTTCCCTCCGTTTAGTGGACCGGGAACAGGAGGGAGTCCTTTTTTTGGTGGAGGTTCCTTTTTTCCTCCATTTGGACCAGGGCCAGGTGGAGCACCGTCAGCACCGCCTCCATTTGGACCAGGACCAGGTGGACCACCCCACACTTCACCAGGAGCACCTGGGAGTGCACAACCACCGACGACACCTCCACCAGATATAAGTGTTTTACAAGCGAGCGGTCCAACTGCTTTTGCGGTTGATCCAGGTGGTTTAAGAGGTTGTTTATATCGCTTTACATTTATTCGGCTAAATAATGGTGACTCATTTTGGTTTTATCCAACCTTTATTGGTCGAACTTCTGTAGCTGGATTTCGTTGGAGTTTCTTCCGCTGGAGCTATTTTGGAATCGATACAAGGAGAATTGCTTCTTTTCAATGTGTATAAACCATTTAAAGGAACTGTCCCAAGGTCAAAATTGACAAGTGGGCAGTTTTTTTTATGTAATGAAATCCTCCAGCCTAAGCTATCCCCATGACGAATAAAAAAAATACATACAATAATAATTTTTCCATCTGACAATTTCTTTTACGAACACGATTTATGTAGGGGGCAATAAATCTTAATTAAGCGTCTGTTATTTCATTTATTTAGTGTGTATATCTATAAAAAAGTACGTTAAATCATATTTTATAAGATTTATAAAAATATAATGTACATTTTATATTTAATGTGTTATATTATATACAAGAAATAAAGTTATTAAAGGATGGGATTATCGATGACGGTAGGAATTGGAATAAGTGGTACAGGAAGAATTGGACGTTTATTAATTAGAAAAATGATGTCTAATGATACGATGAAGGATACGTTAAAAGTTATTAACAGTACGTACCCTGCTGAAACTGTTGCACACCTATTGAAATACGATTCTGTTCACGGTAGATGGGATGCCAAAATTGAAATAGTAGAAGATACTTTAATCATAAATGGAAACGTAATCAAAATGAGTAATACTCGCCAGCCAGAAGATATTCCTTGGAAGGAAAACGGAGTGGCATTAGTACTTGATGCTACAGGGAAGTTTAATGACCAGGCTGGTTCTAAGAGGCATTTAGCTGCAGGAGCAGAGTCGGTTATTATTACGGCACCAGGGAAAGAAATGGATGCAACCATCGTAATGGGTGTAAATCAAAACAAGCTAAACTTAAATGAACATAAATTGATATCTGCAGCTTCATGTACAACAAATTGTACAGCTCCTGTTTTAAAAGTATTAGATGATGCATTTGGAGTAAAACAAGGTTGGTTAACAACGGTTCATGCTTTTACTTCTGACCAGAAACTATTAGACAATCCGCACAAGGATTTAAGAAGAGCAAGAAGTGCAACCTCTTCTATTGTGCCTACGTCAACTGGTGTAGGAAAGGCGTTAAAAGAAGTCATTCCTCATTTAGCACCTGTCATGCAAGGGACAGCTCTTCGCGTTCCGACTCAGGATGTTTCGTTAATTGATTTAACCGTACAATTGTCAAAGGAAATGTCAGCTGAAGATGTAAAAGAAGCTTTTTTAAATATTAAAGATGAAAACCTTGCCAAAGTGGTGGGAACAAATGATGAACCTTTAGTTTCAATTGATTTTGTCGGAAGTGAACACTCGGCAGTTGTTGACCTTGACTCCATTATGGTAATGGGAGACCAATTAAAAGTAATGGCTTGGTATGACAATGAATGGGCGTACGCTTCTAGAGTTTGTGAATTAGCCGATTTAGTAAAAAGGGGGATTGAAGAAAATGAACACAACAGTACAGTATTTGCGTAATGCAAGTGATAACAGAGAATTAGGAACGGTTCTATGTAAGGATTGTCGCTCTATTATTGATGTTTTTGAAGCAAATAGAGTGCTCACTTATTTTTCGAGTTGCAAGTGTACAAATTGTAACAACAAATAACGAGTGTTTTGTTCATAAGAGTTGACGTTATCCCTCTAACTCAATAATGTTTCGCAAACGTTCATGGTAGTCCTTAATGTGAAAACGATTGATCGAATGGGGCTTTTAGGGGTATGATTCGATTGGGAGTTATTGTTGAGAGGAGGGGTATAATGATTGAATTTACAAACAGACAAAGAAATATAATTGAAATTGTGAAAAAGAGAGAACCGATTACAGCTGAGCATATTGCGGATTTAGTGGGGGTCAGTAAAGCTGCATTACGATCGGATTTAGCTGTGTTAGTGATGACAAATGCTCTTGAATCAAAACCAAAAGTCGGTTATTTTGTCGGCAAAACATTATATAATGGTCAGGCGAATGTCGGGTATTTACAACAGTTAAAAGTGAAAGATATTCAAAGTGTACCTATAGTTGTCGATGGAAAATCTACGGTTCAAGAAGTCGTTATTAAATTATTTTTAGAAAATGTCGGTTCGATCATGGTCGTAGATGAAAAAGGTTATTTAGAAGGAATTGTATCTCGTAAAGATTTGCTCAAAGTAACTTTAGGTAATGCAAATGCAACGACAATGCCTGTTAATTTAGTGATGACAAGGCATCCAAATATTGTAACAATCCTCCCAGATGAATCTGTGTTAGAAGCAGCCAGAAAAATGATTCATTTTCAAGTAGACAGTTTACCTGTCGTCGAACGTTCTGTCGGTGGAAACGATGACAAAAAAATGGTTATCGGACGAATCACAAAGACAAACATGACGAGAATGCTACTTGATTTAGAAAATGGCGAATAGCAGAAGGAGAGGGACTAGGATTGTGAATAGAAAGCAGCCAACTTTTTACTTATGTTCAGATGCATTAGGGGATACAGCTGAAATGGTCGTGAAAGCGACCATGCAACAATTTTCTGTAGATGAGGTTAATATTAAACGTTACCACTATATCCAAACCGAAGAAGAGATCTATACATTAATTTTAGAGGCTCAAGAAAACGGAGGGATCGTCGCTTATACATTAGTCGAGCCTAACTTAAGAGAAGTTATGAAGCGTAGTGCGATTGAACATGATGTCCAAGCTATCGATATTATTGGACCTTTAATGCAAGCATATATCGATACTTTTAATGATAAACCAAAAGAAACACCGGGTCTTCAATATGAACTTGATGCAAAATATTATAACCGAATTGAAGCGATTGATTTTGCGGTTAAATACGATGATGGAAAAAACATTGGCGGACTACTTGCTGCAGATATTGTCTTAGTAGGGGTTTCGAGGACATCCAAAACACCACTAAGCATCTATTTAGCCCATAAAGGAATTAAGGTAGCGAATCTTCCTTTAATTCCAGGAATTGCTCCTCCAAGTGAGTTATTTACGTTACAAAATACGTTAATCGTCGGTCTTACAATGGACCCGAACCATTTATTAAAGGTTCGTACGGAAAGATTAAAAGTAATTGGACTTCCAAACACAACGAGTTATACCGAATTTGAACCCGTTAAAAGTGAGTTGAGTTATGGGAATATGATTATGAAACAACTTATGTGTCCAGTTATTAATGTGTCTAACAAATCAATCGAAGAAGCCGCAGTTGAAATTTTAAGTTTAATGAATAAAAAGTAGAAATCACTTTAAATATAGGAGTGAAAAAAGGAGAGCATACTCTCCTTTCACTCTAAATATATTGAATATTCTGAATTGGTGGTGTCGCTATGGATAAACCGACAATGGTTTATTTATTGTCAGATTCAGTTGGAGAAACGGCTGAATATGTTATAAAAGCGGTTGCGACACAGTTTCGAAGCCCTTTTGAAATCAAACGTTTTCCCTATATTAAATCGACAGATGATATAGAACAAGCCATTTTGATGGCCAAAGAAAATTCAGCTGTCGTAGCGTATACGCTTGTAGTTCCAGATTTAAAGGAATATATTGACCAACAATCAAACGAATATGAAATTGAAGCTGTCGACTTATTAGAGCCTTTATTAAATGTTTTCAAAAAGAAAACAAAAGAAGACCCAATCAATGAACCGATGTTAATGAGAAAGTTAGACAAAAAGTATTTTCGTAAAGTTGAGGCGATAGAATTTGCGGTTAAATACGATGATGCTAAAGATGCAGAAGGAATCATGCTCGCTGATTTGGTATTGATTGGGGTATCGAGAACATCCAAAACACCATTATCGATGTATTTAGCTAATAAAGGTTATAAGGTGGCCAATATTCCTTTGATTCCGGAAGTTCCAGTTCCTGAACAACTTATGAATGTTTCGAAAAAAAGATGTGTTGGATTAATTATTCGACCAGATACTTTAAATGAAATCCGTAAAGAGAGACTGAAGTCATTAGGGATTACTTCTGATACCGCCTATGTTAATTTACAACGTATTTTTGATGAACTTGATTATGCAGAAGGAATTATGAAACGAATTGGATGTCCGATTATTGACGTTTCCAACAAAGCGGTTGAAGAAACAGCTGATTATATTATGAAGGTTTTAAATATAGAACGGAGGATATAACAATGCAAAAACGCGTGTATATGTTTGATGAAGGTCATAAGGATATGAGACAAAGATTAGGGGGAAAAGGAGCCAACTTAGCGGAAATGACGCAAATTGGTTTACCGGTTCCATATGGTTTTACGGTGACAACCGATGCATGTCATGATTATTATGAAGATGGCAAACAGTTAAGTTCTACGATTAAAGAAGAAATTATTCAATCTTTAAGAAAATTAGAAGAAAGCACGAACAAACAATTAGGGGATAAAGAGAACCCATTATTTGTTTCGGTTCGTTCAGGTTCGGTCGTTTCTATGCCTGGTATGATGGATACCGTTTTAAATTTAGGGATGAACGATGAAACCGTTGAAGCCCAAAAAGCCTTAACAGAAAATGGTCGCTTTGCTTATGACTCTTATCGTCGTTTTATCCAAATGTTTTCAAATGTTGTCCTTGGAATTGATATGTACTTCTTTGAAAGTCATTTAGATGAAATGAAAGAACAAAAAGGATATAAAAACGATCCTGAAATGACAGAAACAGATTGGCAAGAAGTTGTGACAGCTTATAAAGAAATTGTGCAAAAGCATACAAAACAACCTTTCCCACAGGATCCAATTGAACAATTAATGTTAGCGGTCAATGCTGTCTTTGATTCTTGGAATAACAAACGTGCGATTATTTACCGTAATTTAAATAAAATTCCTGACTCATATGGAACAGCGGTTAACATTCAGAGTATGGTGTTTGGGAATACTGGGGATGATTCTGGGACAGGAGTTGCCTTCACTCGTAACCCTTCGACAGGAGAAAATTTATTATACGGCGAGTTTTTATTAAATGCCCAAGGTGAAGACGTCGTAGCAGGGATTCGTACTCCACAACCAATTGCTCAATTAGAGTCGGTTATGCCTGAAGTATACAAACAATTTGTTGATGTTTCGCTTTTATTAGAAAAACATTACCGTGATATGCAAGATATTGAGTTCACGGTTGAGCAAGGTAAATTATACATTTTACAAACGAGAAATGGGAAACGTACCGCAGCTTCTGCTGTAAGAGTAGCGGTAGAAATGGCACAGGCAGGAATACTTGATAAAAGAGAAGCCCTGTTACGAGTTGAGCCTGAGCAACTAAATCAATTATTACACCGTCGTATTGACGATAATGCCGAACTTAACCAGTTAACAAAAGGGTTACCAGCTTCTCCAGGGGCGGCAACAGGGAAAGTTGTCTTCGATTCTGAAGAAGCCCAAGAGTTTTATGCTCGTGGGGAGAAAGTAATTTTAATTCGTCCAGAAACAACACCTGATGATATTCAAGGGATTATTGCGGCTGAAGCGGTTGTTACAAGCCGTGGTGGAATGACTTCTCACGCAGCGGTAGTCGCACGTGGTATGGGGAAACCGTGTATTTGTGGAGTAGAGTCTCTAAAGATTGATACGCCTGCTAAGACGTTTAAAGTGGGGGATATTGAGGTTCGTCATTTAGATACGATTACAATTGATGGTGGAACCGGTGCGATTATGTTGGGTGAAGTTCCAATGATTGAGCCTAAAATATCTGAGCAGTTTAACCAACTTTTACAGTGGGCAGATGAAGAAAAAGCGATTGAAGTCCGTGCGAATGCGGATAACCCAGAAGATTCTTCAAAAGCATTAGAGCTGGGGGCAAAAGGGGTTGGACTTTGCCGTACAGAGCATATGTTCATGCAACCTGACCGTCAAAAGCTAGTGAAGGAAATGATTTTGTCTTCTACTGTTGAGGAAAGAAAAGAGGCACTTGAAAAGTTATTGCCGATTCAACAAGAGGATTTTGAAGGTATTTTTGGAGTAATGAAAGAGCTTCCAGTAACGGTTCGTTTATTAGACCCTCCATTACATGAGTTCTTACCAGATAAAGAAGAGTTAATTGTTGAAGTCACAACTTTACGTTTAACAGAACCACAATCAGAAGAGTTGAAAGAAAAAGAATTTTTATTGAAAAAAGTAAATGAGCTTGCTGAAATGAACCCAATGCTTGGTCATCGTGGGTGCCGACTTGGTTTAATTCATCCAGAAATTTATGCGATGCAAGCAGAGGCAATCTTTAATGCAGCGATTACTTTACACAAAAAAGGAATTCAAGTTAAGCCAGAAATCATGATTCCACTAGTTGGTCATTCCAATGAATTAAAAATCATGCGTCAATTAGTCATTGAGACGGCAGAGAAAGTCTTAGGAGCAGCGAATGTGAAAGTTGAATATACAATTGGGACAATGATTGAAGTGCCACGTGCGGCCTTAACAGCTGACCAAATTGCTTACGAAGCTGACTTTTTCTCATTTGGTACAAATGACTTAACGCAAACAACATTTGGCTATAGTCGTGATGATGCGGAAGGGAAATTCCTTCAAAGTTATTTAGAAGATCGGATTTTACCTGAAAATCCATTCCGAGTCCTTGATAATGAAGGGGTTGGGCAATTAGTTGAAATGGGTGTGAAAAAAGGAAGAGCCGTCAAACCTTCTTTAAAAACAGGAATTTGTGGAGAACACGGCGGAGAAGAGAATTCAATCGAATTTTGCTTGAAAACAGGCTTAGATTATGTCAGTTGTTCACCGTACCGTGTCCCATTAGCTCGCCTAGCAGCAGCGCAAGCAACGATTCGTAATGAAGGTGTTTTAACGAAATAAAGAAAATGGTGGCTTCTAAAAAGAGTGACTAATGAAACAAAAGGCGATGAGGGCGATAAGAGCTCTCATCGCCTTTTAGATTTTTTGAAAGAAGTGTTAATTATAGCAAGGTCGGGTATAGGATCGATGTAGTCGGATTAATGGTTTGAAAGATGGAATGATACGACGTCTTCTCACAACGAAACCGAAGCACTCTTTTCGTATAAAAAAAACCTCTTTAAAAGAAACTACAGGTAAACATTAAGGAGGCTATTTTTATGTTTATGAAAAGAAGGAAGTCAAATAAAGCGGCTTATTTAATTGGTTCGGCTATTGGAGGTTTTGTTGGTGTAGCAGGGGCTCTGTTAATGCAACCGGAAAATAAAAAGAAAGTAAAAGGGATGTGGGAGGAACAAAAAAGAAAGATGGAAGAAAAGGCACCTAAACTTTCGCAACATTTACTCGAACTTGGTTCTGAATGGTCAGAGGAAGTAGGAAATATTTTAAAAGAACAAAAAAAAGCAAAAACAACCAATAAGAATCAATCTGAACTTGGACAATTAATTCAAACCGCGTTAGATAAAGAAGATCTGACAAAACCGTAAAATAACGAGTTCAGAATCGAATTTTAGCATTTTTTGATATTTTGCCTTATTCTTTCGCACCTTTTTTACTTTCATTCACACTGAAGTATGATAAAATATTTACGAAATAAAAAGGTGGGGTATTTTGTATGGATGAGGTAATTGAAAATACACAAGAACATTTGGAAAGAACACAAGCCCAATGGATGGATGCTTGGGAGACCATCTTAAACTTACATTGGGAAGATTTTGCAATTGCGTTAGTCATTTTTCTTATTTTCCTTTTGTTTAGGAAAGTTTTTACGAAGTATATTTATAAGTTTATTTTGGCGACCGCAAAAAAAACACCAGCAGAAACTGTTACAAATATTTTAACTTCATTTGAAAAACCATTACGTTGGTTTTGGGTTATTATCGGAACATTTTTGGCGTTAGCTTACTTACCATTTACGCCATATGACTTTGTTTATCAAATTTACAAATCATTAATTATTGCGTTGTTTGGATGGGGCTTTTTTAACTACTTCTCTCAACATTCAACAATTTTTACAAAGCTTGCGAAAAAGACGAATTTGGAAGAGGATTCGATGCTCATTCCTTTCCTTTCTAAATTTATTCGTGCCGCTATCGTTGTGTTAACATTTGTTATTATTTTAAGTGAGAATGAGGTCGAAATCGGAGCATTTGTCGCTGGTTTAGGGGTTGCTGGTTTAGCGATTTCGTTAGCTGCTCAAGATACAATTAGCAACTTCTTAGGTGGTGTGGTTATCGTCACTGAGAAACCATTCTCAAAAGGAGATTGGATCGAAACGCCAACTATCGAAGGAACGGTTGAAGATATTTCTTTTAGAAGTACTCAAATCCGGACGTTCTCAGATACGATCGTGACGATTCCGAATTCAACCATTGCTAACGACCCAATCACGAACTGGTCGACAATGAGAAAAAGAAGAGTCGATTTTGAGTTAGGGATCATGTTTGATACCCCAACAGAAAGAGTTGAAAAAGCTGTTCAAGATATCGAAAAAATGCTTCGTTCTCATGAAGGGGTTCATCAAGATGTCATTATGGTGAACTTCACAGAGTTTAGAGAATCACGACTTGGCATCTTCATTTATTACTTCACAAAGACAACCATTTGGAGTGAATACTTGAATGTCAAAGAAGATGTCAATAAGAAGATTTTAAACATCTTAAAAGAAGACAAGGTCGACGTCGCGATCCCAAGTCAAAATTTGATTGTCGCCGAACCAGAAAAAGAAGAAGATGTACAAAAAGTAGTAAAAGAACTTGAAAATGATAAGCGTTTAAAAGAAGGCAATTCATAATTCGAAGTATCAATAAAATTTGAAAGCCCAAAGCTGTGCCAAAGTTAAATAGACTTCGGCACAGCTTTTTTAGGGGGAGCTTGTTTTTTTCATTCTATAGAAGATGTAAAACCTTCCAGTTGTTCTTGAAATTGCTGAAGTTGCTGTTTTTGATGTTCGGATGCTACACCTAAAGCTTTGTCTATTTGCTGCGTTGCCTCTTCTATTTCCTTGTGGGCTCTTTTCAGGTTCCTTCCATATTCAGGTGCATGAACTTCAATATGACCGACTGCTTCTTCTGCTTGCAAAAAAGCTTGTTGAGCCGCATGGAATGCTTGTTGTTTATCTTTTTGATATGGCATGTTTAAATTCCTCCCTTTATTTATTACCTCAACTTTCGCAGTGTATAATTGACCCTTAACCGTTGATAGAGATTGACTTTAGGGCGATACAAGACTCAAATTGACTTTACATGAACGGTTCAATCGTTGACAGTCTGAACACATCTCTTCGTAGGCTGTTGAAGGAAACGGTTCACTAAAATGAAGTGCTTCGGCTGTCGCTACCAAAACCATACTCCGCGTCCTGCGGGAACCTTGCGAGCCTCCTCGGCAAGCCTTGCGGGGTCTCGCTCCACGGTTTATTCCCGCGGGAGTCTCCGTATGGTTTTGTCCGCTAAGTGTCGTGGAGAGGCTTGATGATAGGGCCATTCTCAATCAGCTATTTCTAACGCAGAAGGACCTTCTTCTTCCCTTTGTTGGTTATAGAACTAAATAGGTCGTTGCCACCTATTTTTTTCCTAAGTCTGCCGTCATGAAAAGACAGGATTCCAATCGAAACCAGCTCGATCATCTAGCTAACGTACAGAGCATCCACACGAATTTGTTTACAACTGTAACGGAATGAGTCATGGAAGGAGAAAAATCATTCTCAAGCTCATGTACGTTGAAGTCATGACTGTTTTTTTTATTCAATGAGAAAACCGAACCTAGATTCGATTCCATTATCTAGCGGACAAACAGACACGGAGACTCCCGCAGGAATAAACCGTCCAATGAGACCCCGCAAGCGTGAAACGCTGAGGAGGCTCATGAGGTTCCTGCAGGACGCGGAGTGTCTGTTTGGGAGCGACCGCCGGAGGGCCTATATTATCTTTTTCTTGATGCACAGTTTATCCGTTTTGTATGATAATACGTTCTCGCTTTTCAAACGTGTCAAGGGCATTTGTTTAAGAGCTTCCCTTTCGCTCTGCCAACTAGTTGAACGGATTTTCTCGATGCAAAAGTTGAGTTATTACCTTTTTAGGATGAGAATATTTCTAAAAATTATTCCAAAAAGGCTTTATTTTACGGACACAGAATGTAATATGTAGGAAATGGATTTATGATATACTAATCTAGTTTAAAGAAGATAGAGTAGAAGAGGCGATAAGATGACAATATTTATCGAAGTAGTATTGCCAGTATTTATGATCTTTGCGATTGGATTTTTGATTCAAAAATGGCGTAAAGTCGATATTAAGCCGATTTCGACGGTTGTTATTTATGTATTGACACCTGCTTTAGTTTTTCGCACGTTTGCGACTTCTGAATTAAACATGGATTATTTTTATATGGTCGTTTTTGCTCTTACGATACTTTTTAGTTTGATTTTGATAAATAAAATTTTTTCGAGAATAAAAAAACTAGATCCTGCAACCGAAAGTGGGTTAATTTTAGCTACTGTTTTTAAAAACGCTGGGAATTACGGAGCTCCGATTATTTTATTTGCTTACGGAGAAGCGGGGTTCGCTTTAGCTGTTATGTATATGGTTTTACAATCGATCATTATGAACTCATTCGGTGTGTATTATGCGGCAAGAGGAAATTTAGGGGTAAGCGTTGCGTTAAAGACGGTGATGTTAATGCCGGCAACTTATGCGATGCTTGTCGCTTTAATCATTAATGTTATGAATGTTGAATTACCTGAAAATGTATTTCTCCCTATTAATATGTTAGCGGAGGCATCGATCCCGTTAGCTATGATTATTTTGGGGATGCAGCTAGCGAACATAAGCATGAGCCAGTTTGAATGGTCTTTGCTTTCTTATTCAGTCATCATAAGGTTGATCTTATCACCGCTCATTGCTTTTGGAATTGTTCTACTATTACCGATTGATCCGTTATTGCAAAAAGTGCTAATTGTCTCAGCGGCAATGCCTTCAGCGGCTACGATTGTCATGTTTGCGGTTCAATTTGACTCAAAACCACAATTTGTCTCAACTGTTACCTTTATCACAACCGTTTTAAGCCTTTTTACGATTACAGGCTTACTCATCTTACTTGGATAAGGCAAAAGTTTGTTTTTTGTAACGATTTTTGTTTGCTTTTTTTCTTAGATATCTCTATCATAAGAGAAGATTAGATATTGTTTTAGGAGGATACATAACGATGAAAATGATGGATGCAAATGAAATAATTCAGTATATTTCTACAAGTGAAAAAAAGACACCAGTAAAGGTACATATTAAAGGCGAAATCGAAGGTATTGATTTCGGTGCTAATACAAAAGCTTTTATTACAGGTAATACAGGCGTTCTATTCGGTGAATGGAAAGACATCGAACAAGCTATTCAAACAAACGAAGACAAAGTAGAAGACTATGTCGTTGAGAATGACCGTCGTAACTCGGCGATTCCAATGCTTGACTTAAAAGGCATTCAAGCTCGTATTGAGCCAGGTGCGATTATCCGCGACCAAGTGGAAATTGGCAACAATGCCGTTATCATGATGGGAGCAAGCATTAACATTGGGGCGGTTATCGGAGAAGGAACGATGATTGACATGAATGCTGTTCTTGGTGGACGAGCTACTGTCGGTAAAAATTGTCATATCGGAGCTGGTTCTGTATTAGCTGGAGTGATCGAGCCACCTTCTGCTCAGCCAGTTGTCGTTGAAGATGATGTTGTGGTTGGGGCAAACGTTGTGGTATTAGAAGGCGTACGTGTTGGGAAAGGTGCGGTATTAGCAGCTGGAGCAGTTGTAACAGAAGATGTTCCTCCTAACACCGTTGTCGCAGGAATTCCAGCACGAGTTATTAAAGAGATTGATGAAAAAACAAAAGGTAAAACAGAAATTAAACAAGAACTACGTCGTTTAAATGAAGATAACTAAAAAGTAAGGGAGAAAGTAGCTTTGTTGTGCGAGTCGACTCGTCAGCAAGGCTCTTTCCTTACATAGAGGGAAGGGGAATAGATATGTCAGATTGGTTTACACGAGATAAAAATTCGATTATGTCGACCTATAATCGTTTACCTGTAGCGATTGAAAAAGGGGAAGGAAGTTATTTAATCGATGTGAACGGAAGGAAGTATCTTGATTTATTTACAGGGCTTGCCGTGAATTTATTAGGACATTCACATCCGAAAATTGTTCAGACTTTAAAAGAACAAGGAGAACAGTTTTTACATATCTCTAACGTCTTTTTAAATAAACCGGCGATCACCCTTGCTGAAAAGTTAATGAAGCAATCGATCGAAGGGAAAGTCTTTTATACCAATTCAGGAGCAGAAGCGACTGAGGCGGCTTTAAAGTTAATTCATAAACATTCCGTATCGACAGGAGAGAATCGTCAAGGGGTTATCGTCCTAAAAAAGAGCTTCCACGGAAGAACATTAGGTGCGATTAAATTAACGAGACAGCCTGGGGTTTACCAAGATTTCCCGACAACAGACACACCTGTTTATGAGGTCGAGCCAGAAAATTTAGATATGCTCCAAACGACGATTGAACAATATAAGCCAGCAGCTTTGATTATGGAGCCAATTCTTGGTTCGGGTGGAATTCTGCCGCTATCTAAGGAATTTCTAGAAGGAGCAGAGGCATTATGTCGCAAGCATGGTGTTTTATTTTGTATGGATGAAATTCAAACTGGAATCGGTCGGACGGGAAGCTTTTTTGCTTATCAACAAACAAATGTGGAGCCTGATTTGATTTTATTTGCTAAAGGTGTAGGTGGTGGGTTGCCACTTGGTGGAATCATTGTAGCTAAACAATATGCCGAGCTTTTTAAACCAGGTGATCACGGAACAACTTTTGCTCCGTCCCCGTTAAGTGCGGCTTTAGGAAATACGGTATTAGAAGTTTTATTAGAAGATGGTCAAATGGAAAAGAGTAAAGAAACTTCGGATAAGCTCTGGACTAAACTTGTTCAATTAAAAGAAACTTATTCAGAACTAGTGTTAGGTATACGCGGAAAAGGGATGATGGTTGGTCTCATGTTATCTGCAGAAGGTCCGGTCGTGAAGGATGTGCAAAAGCGTCTCCTCGAGAAAGGGTTTATGGTTGATGTGACTCAACAAACAATCATTCGTTTATTGCCACCTTTAACGATAAGTATCGCTGAAATTGATTTATTGATTTCAGCTATTAAGGAAGAATTAGAGCGGTTAAAAGAGAAAGGGTTAGAAGCATGAATAAAGAGCAACTCTTTCAATTAAGAAGAGATTTACATCAAATTCCAGAACCTGGTTTTGCTGAATTTAAAACACAGGCCTATTTATTACACTATATACATTCATTACCAAATGAGTATTTAGATGTCCAAACGTGGGAAACAGGTATTTTAGTAAAAGTGAATGGTAAAGTAGGGAATAAGACGTATGGATACCGAGCAGATATTGATGGCTTGCCAATCGTTGAACAAACATCGTATCAAACGTTTCGGTCGTCCCATCCAGAGTTCATGCATGCCTGTGGACATGATTTTCATATGACGATTGCGTTAGGGGTCTTAACCCATTTTGCTGCTCATCAACCGACCGATAATTTATTGTTTATTTTCCAACCAGCTGAAGAAGGTCCTGGTGGAGCATTACCATTATTACAATCAGAAGAATTTAAACATTGGAGACCTGATGAGATTTTTGCTTTGCATATAGCACCGGAATATAAGGTTGGGCAAGTTGCGACAAAACCAGGGCTTTTATTTGCGAATACATCTGAGCTTTTTATTGATTTAAAAGGGAAAGGTGGGCATGCAGCCTACCCTCATACAGCAAATGATATGGTGGTTGCAGCGAGCTCTTTAGTCATTCAGTTACAAACGATTGTCTCAAGAAATGTCGACCCACTTGATTCAGGGGTTGTCACAATCGGTGTGATAAAAGGTGGAACAAAACAAAACATTATTGCTGAGACGGCTAGAATAGAAGGGACGATTCGTTCTTTATCAATTGAATCGATGCAAAGAATCAAAGAACGAGTGGAAGCTTTAGTAAAAGGCATTGAAATAGGATATGAATGTGAAGTGACGATTGATTACGGCTCAAACTATTGCCAAGTATATAATGATGAAGCGTTAATTGCTGATTTTTCCCACTATGTATCTGAATGGGAAGGGATTGAATACATTCACTGTCAAGAAGCGATGACAGGTGAAGACTTTGGTTACTTTTTAGAACAAATTCCTGGATTTATGTTTTGGCTCGGGGTTGACAGTGCATATGGGTTACATGATGCTAGGTTAGAACCAAATGAAGAAGCGATTCCACTTGCAGTAAGTCTGTTAACCGATTATTTAACGAAAAAAGCAGCAAGCTAATTTGAGTCATCGATGAATAATTTCTTTGCTTAAGGAGATTCTAACAACTGTACGAATTTCCTAAATAATGGAGGTATTTCAATGGCAAGAATTGGTGTTGAACAAACATTAACAGATGTGCAACAAGAGCTTCAAGCAAAGGGATATGATATTGTTCAGTTAAATAACGAGCAGGATGCACAAGGTTGTGATTGTTGTGTGATTTCTGGTCAAGATCAAAACGTAATGGGTATTCAAACGGCCGTTACTCAAGGTTCAGTTATTAATGCAGATGGGATGACCGCCCAAGAAGTGTGCCAGCAGGTGGAACAAAAAATAGGGAAATAGTTTTCTCTAAATTTAGCTGGAATATATGAAGAAAAAGAAGGACTAGTCGATTTGATTAGACTTCTTTTTTATATTTCTCATCATCTTTATACGTTCATTTTCAATTAAAAGACTCGGACTGATAATATGACTAGGTAACGATTGCAAAAATTGTCGAATGATTTATTGGGAAAAATAGTCTATAAACATCATAAAATGATGGTTTATTGTTAATAATTAGCTGAGAGAGGTAGGAGATTGATGATTATTTTACATTTTTCTCATGCGAATATGACAAATCAGTGAAAATAGGGTCTATTCCTTTCGCAATTTGATTAGAAATTAGTTATAATAGTTCTTGTATAAGAAATGTTGTAGCAAAGGAATTATGATAAAAGTTCACAAATAACTTTTTCATTTTGCACATGTTTACAGCATGATAATTTGAGGAGGTCATATATATGACAGACAAGCGTATGGTTGCAAAGCAAGCTCCAAGATTTGAAATGGATGCGGTATTACCGAATAAAGAATTTGGTAAAGTAAGTTTAGAAGAAAACATGAAAGAAGACAAATGGACAGTATTATTCTTCTACCCAATGGATTTTACTTTTGTATGTCCAACAGAAATCACTTCTTTAAGTGACCGTTTCGATGAGTTTGAAGATTTAGACGCTGAAGTAATCGGTGTTTCTACAGACACAGTTCATACTCATAAAGCATGGATCAACACTTCAAGAGATGATAATGGTTTAGGCGATTTAGCTTACCCATTAGCTGCTGATACAAACCACACAGTAGCTCGTGACTACGGAGTATTAATTGAAGAAGAAGGTATCGCTCTTCGTGGGTTATTTATCATTAGTCCAGAAGGTGAGTTAATGTACTCTGTTGTTAACCATAACAACATTGGTCGTGACGTAGAAGAAACATTACGTGTCCTTCAAGCATTACAAACTGGTGGACTTTGCCCAGCAAACTGGAAGCCAGGTCAAGAAACACTTAACGTTTAATTTATTTTAGCGATGAGGTCTAACCATGTGTTAGGCTTTTCATCTTTAGAGAGAAAAAGCTATCAAAATTCAGTACTAAGTTGAATCGAGTGGTTTTTTGTTAACCAAAGCGGAGCCAGCGGAATACCCGGAGACTCCTGCGGGAGAAGTGAAACACGGGAGACCCCGCAGCGATGAGCGAGGAGGCTCGCGGTTCACCCGCGGAACGCGGAGGGTATGCAGCTGGTGGAGTAAACCAACTCCACTTTTTCTCGCTTCTGAGCGAACGGACTGCGCTTTTTATCAATCTAGCTGCGTCCGTTAGAAGCTCGAGAAAAATCGGTTCGTCTTATGAAGACAAAGAGCGTCTTCAGAAGCCGCCCCTAATTTTTTCTCGCTTCTGAGCGAACGGACTGCGCTTTTTATCAATCTAGCTGCGTCCGTTAGAAGCTCGAGAAAAATCGGTTCGTCTTATGAAGACAAAGAGCGTCTTCAGAAGCCGCCCCTAATTTTTTCTCGCTTCTGAGCGAACGGACTGCGCTTTTTATCAATCTAGCTGCGTCCGTTAGAAGCTCGAGAAAAATCGCCCATCTGAGTGAAGACAAAAAGCGTCTTCATCAGCTGTTCTTATTTTTTCTCGCTTCTGAGCGAACGGACTGCGCTTTTTATCAATCTAGCTGCGTCCGTTAGAAGCTCGAGAAAAATCGCCCATCTGAGTGAAGACAAAAAGCGTCTTCATCAGCTGTTCTTATTTTTTCTCGCTTCTGAGCGAACGGACTGCGCTTTTTATCAATCTAGCTGCGTCCGTTAGAAGCTCGAGAAAAATCGCCCATCTGAGTGAAGACAAAAAGCGTCTTCATCAGCTGTTCTTATTTTTTCTCGCTTCTGAGCAAACGGACTGCGCTTTTTATCAATCTAGCTACGTCCGTTAGAAGCTCGAGAAAAATCGGTCGTCTTTATGAAGACAAAAAGCGTCTTCAACAGCCGCCCTGTATTTTTTCTCGCTTCTGTCCAAACGGACTTCGCTTTTTATTTTAGGAGGATGATGATATGGCTTTAAAATTAAGATCTCAAATGCCAGAGCTTGATGGAGCGACAACGTGGTTAAACGGTGAAGTTTCAAAAGCAGACTTAAAAAAACCAGTACTAATTCACTTCTGGTCGATCAGTTGTGGTTTATGTAAAGAAGCAATGCCAAATGTAAATGAGTTCCGTGATGAGTACAAAGATCAATTAGAAGTCATTGCGGTTCATATGCCGCGCTCTGAAAAGGACTTAAACTTAGAAGAAATTGAAAAAGTGGCTAAAGAGCATGGGATCACACAACCGATTTTTGTTGATAACCAACATAAATTAACAGATGCATTCGAAAATGAATACGTTCCTGCTTATTATGTATTTGATGAAGAAGGTCAATTGCGTCACTTTCAAGCAGGTGGCGGTGGCATGAAAATGCTCACAAAACGCGTAAACCGAGTATTAGGTATTAAATAATATTCAAAGCTTTATGATAGCTACTAATTTCCCGAAATCATACGGGGAATTAGTAGTTTTTTTATTAATGGTGAGACCACTTAAAAAGTCCTTGTAGTTAAAATAAGTTTGGCTTACTCCGCCAGTTGTATACCCTACGCGTTCCGCGGAGAAAAAAATCCGTTTTGTCGGATCTTTCGTTTTATGGTTGCGTGCTTTTCAATTTAAGTTATAATGTAAGTGTTTACATGTGTGAGCTGTTAAACTCTCTTAAACTTCGCTCATGTAGGAGAAGAAGTATATTGTTAATTGAAAGTAAGTCTAATGAATGGAGGAACTTTGATGATTAAAAATGAAAAAAGCATGGAAGCGTACAAAGCGTGGTTGAGGTACGAAACGATTTCGGATAAAGATTGGTTAAATGAAAACGAAAAGTGGCTAAAGGTGATTGTTTCTTTAGTGGATACAGAGCTAGGTAGCTCAGCAAAAATGGAGCTTTATGATGCGATTACAAAAATGAGCGGTGAAAAGCCTTCAACGGTTGACTCTACTTCTCCTCATCAGATTGTTTTAGCGACTGCGGAGAATCAAAGTTTGGTAAGTCATCAACTTTTTGAGCGTTTAAATGAAGAGGGATATATAATCCGTACAATCGCTGATGGTGAGAAACCTACTATTCTGTTATCTAGTAAAACAGATAAAGGAGTTTTGTATGCAAGTTTTCATTTTTTAAGACTGATTCAAACCAAACAGCATTTAGGAAGTCTGAATATTGTTGAAAATCCGAAAAATCAGCTAAGGATGATTAATCATTGGGATAATATGGATGGTAGTATTGAACGTGGTTACGCTGGAAAATCGATTTTCTTTGAGAACAATGCTCTTACGACAAACTTAGAGAGAATAAAAGATTATGCAAGAATGTTATCTTCTGTCGGCATAAATGCAATCTCGATTAATAATGTCAATGTTCATACGGTTGAAACGAAATTGATTACAGATGAATTTCTTCCAGATGTAGCTAGTGTTGCTAATATTTTTAGAAGTTATGGCATTCAAACTTTTTTAAGTATAAACTATGCGAGTCCGATTCAACTAGATCAATTAACAACAGCTGATCCTCTTGATCCAAATGTTCGCGATTGGTGGAAAGAAAAAGCCAAAGATGTGTATCGCTTTATCCCAGACTTTGGAGGTTTTGTTGTCAAAGCGGATTCCGAACATCGACCAGGTCCTTTTACATATGACAGAAACCATGCGGACGGTTCAAATATGCTTGCCGAAGCTTTAGAACCTTTTGGTGGGATTGTGATTTGGAGATGTTTTGTTTACAATTGTATGCAAGATTGGCGCGATCGTAAAACGGATCGAGCTCGGGCGGCCTACGATCATTTTAAACCATTAGATGGACAGTTTCATGATAACGTTATTTTGCAAATTAAAAATGGACCAATGGATTTTCAAGTACGTGAAGCAAACTCTCCATTATTTGGAGCGATGACGGAAACGAATCAAATGTTAGAGTTTCAAGTGACACAAGAATACACAGGACAACAGATCGATTTATGTTACCTCATTCCGCAGTGGAAGGAAATTCTTGAGTTTGATACATTTGCAGCTGGAGCAGGGACGCCTATCAAAAGGATTGTAGACGGATCGACTTTTGAAAATAAATTAAGTGGTATTGCGGCTGTCTCTAATATTGGAAATGATGACAATTGGACGGGCCATCAACTAGCTCAAGCAAACTTGTATGGGTATGGAAGATTAATATGGAATCCAGATCTTTCGACGGAAGTGATTACGGATGAGTGGGTTAGAGCGACATTTGGTCATGATCCTGAAGTGGTCGAGTACGTAACAGCCATGCTCTTAGATTCTTGGCCTATTTATGAAAACTATACATCACCACTTGGTGTTGGTTGGATGGTGAACCCGAATCATCATTATGGACCTAATGTAGACGGATACGAATACTCTGTGTGGGGAACGTATCACTTTGCTGATAACCAAGGAATCGGTGTCGATCGAACAGTAAGCAGTGGAACAGGATATACGGCACAATATTTTAAAGAGAATAAAGAAATATATGAATCTCTTGAAACGTGTCCAGATGATTTATTATTATTTTTCCATCACGTTCCGTATACACATAAGTTAAAGTCAGGTGTGACAGTTATTCAGCATATTTATAACACTCACTTTGAAGGGGTGGAGCAAGCGGTCGGTTTAAAGGAACGTTGGAGTTTGTTAAAAGATAAAGTGGATGAAGAGCGTTATCAAAATGTCATGAAACGCTTGAAACGACAAATTGAAAATGCCAAACAATGGCGCGATATGATCAATACTTATTTTTTTCGTAAGTCAGGAATAAAGGACGAAAAGAATAGGACCATCTATTAGAGTGGAGCATAAGGAAAGTAGGAAGGAGGTTAGCTTAATAGTAAGTATCTATGAGCATACTGGTAAAAAGCAAAAATTAAAATGATATAATGAAAGGGGTTACATATTCTAAATGAATGGTGGAGGTGAATTATGCTAAATCAAGGCGGCTTTATGGGTGGATTTTATCGAATAAGTGAGTGGATTATGCGATTGGCTTATATTAATCTATTATGGATATTTTTTACCTTAATAGGGTTTGTTGTGTTTGGGTGGATGCCTGCGACAGTTGCCATGTTTACGGTCATCCGTAGATGGTTTATGGGTGAAACAGATGTAAGTATATTTAAACTTTTTTTTACTACTTATAAAAAAGAGTTTATAAAGGCAAATTTGCTCGGAGTGCTTGTTGGGGTTGTTGGCTATATTTTGTATATTGATTTCCAATTCATCAACCATGTGAGTGGTGTCTTACAACTTATCTTAACTTTTGTATTTGTTATGGTTGGCTTCTTTTATTTTGTTGCAGTTGCTTATCTTATTCCAGTATTTGTTCACTATGATCTTAAATTTTTTCAATATATTAAAAATGCCTTTCTAATTGGACTATTGAGCCCTTTAATGACGATTATTTTGGTTATTACATTGTCCTTAACGTACTATGTTTTTTGGTTAGTTCCTGGATTAATTCCCGTATTTGGTGTGAGTGTATTTGGTTGTATCATGATGGGAACCGCATACTTTGCATTTAAACGTTTGGAGACAAGAAAACAAAAAGCACAAGAGTTAAAAGAGTCGACTCACTAAAAGGATCTTCTATATCGAAGTTGATAACGCAAAACTATTTTTAGTGAATGAGCTGATTGTTTACCAGAACTGAAAAGACGATTTCAGTTAAATGGGGAGGGGCAAGTGTGGAATTTACTTTTTTAGATAGGAAGGTAGTTGATAAACATTATTGTACAACCGAATACAGTTTAGAAGAATACACTTATCCAGATATGAAAACGGGATTTGAGTTGTATGGAATGCATCTTCGTACGGTCAAAAATACGTGGGAATACCCTGAACATGAGCATCCGAAATATGAAATTAATATGGTGTTAGAAGGCCATCAAATTTTTTATGTTAAGGGGCAACCGTATGAGCAGCATGCAGGGGATATCATCATTACTCGCCCTGGTGATGTTCATTCAAGTAAATGTGGAGGAAAAGATGGATTTACTTATTTTTGTCTCCATTTTGATATCGATGATAAACTCTTTCTTCCATTTTTGAAAAATTCACAAGATGTTTTTTTTCCATCAAGTTCAAAGCTGAGTGTTTTAATTACTCCGTATTTAAATCGATTGATCCAAGTTTGTAGGGCTCCTCAAGTGAATTTGAGTGAGAAAATGAAAGTGCATTCACTTATGTTTGAATTATTAAGTGCTTTAATTGAAGGACTTATACAGCAGGACGATTATGAATCTGAAAGTGACAAAGTTGTAAAAATCGCTTATCGAATTGCTGAGCGGATTGAGCAGGTAGTTAAACGAACAGAAGATTCTAATTCTGATAATATCGACAAAGTAGGAATCGAAGAGATTGCGAATGAACTAAATATTAGTAGCTCCTATTGCCACAAGATTTTTAAAAAGGTTTATAATATGTCCCCCCGTCAATATTTATCATTTAAAAAGTTAAATGAAGCAAAGGCATTACTTTCAGAAGCAGATAATACAGTAGAACAAATTGCTTACACAATGGGTTATCATGATACGGCCCATTTTAGTAGACAGTTTAAAAGATGGTCAGGCCTAACACCGAGTCAATATCGATTGGTAAATGTGAAGCGAAAAAAACGATAAAGTAATAAAGTACAGATTTGGGTAATGAACTATACAGAAATGTACATGGATTCTGAATATTTCCATTGTTAAAATAAAAGTAACTTGCATGGTAGCATACCGTGTATGTTACTTTTTATTTTTACCAAAAAATTCAATCATATTATTTTTCTATTTTATGAGAAAGAGATTTTGTGAATATCTTAAAAAACTCACTCTCTTATTCATTGCACTGCTATACTAGTCCGATTAGTATGCGGAATTAGGAATAGGTTTTAGTTGTTTAATCTGCTTTTGACGAAGGGTTCATCATATTGATTGGAAGGGATTATGAAAGGAGGTGAATGGAGGTAGGTTTTTTAAAATAAATGATAACGCTTTCATAATTAGTTGTTCTTTCTGTACTTAAGGAAAAGGGGTTTAATGAATCATAAAAGGAGGATAAAAAATGTTAAAGAAATCAAGTTATCTGTTTTTCTTAGTTGTACTTACAAGTCTTGTTTTAGTGGCTTGTTCAAACGATGAAAGTAGTTCAGATTCAAGCTCAGATCCAGGTTCAGAGGGCAGTGATGAAGTTGTAACGATTACAACCGCACGTATCCTCGATGACGGTACGGTGTTTAAGGACGGAGAAAATGTTCATGATAATGTTGTAACGAGATGGGCAGAAGAGGAACTAGGAATTAAGTTTGTGACAGAGTGGACACAGCCTAATGATGAACAGTTTAATACTCAGCTACGTTTAATGATGTCCTCACGTGAAAAATTACCAGATGTATTTTTAGTTTCAAATAATAATATTAAGGCAGATTTGCTTCAGTCAGGGCAAGTAATGACGCTTGATGAAGCGATTGAAGAACATGCAACGCCAAGACTGAAAGAATTATTTGAAAGATTTCCAGAAGCCTTTTATCCATCAACAAGAGATGGCGAACGTTATGGTATTCCTAGATACTCTGGTGGGAATGGTTCAGACACACTGCTTTGGATTCGCCAAGATTGGCTTGATAAATTTGATTTAGAGGCTCCAAAAACAATAGAAGAATTAGAACAAGTTATGGATGTTTTTGTTAATGAAGACCCTAATGATTCAGGGCGAAACGATACAATGGGTATTACTCTTGCTGCTGGTGATAATGGTTTCCGTGGTGGAAACATCGCTGACGCCAGTTGGGTGTTTGGTGCATATGGTGATTATGTTCCTGGTGCTTGGAGTCAAGCAGAAGATGGTTCCCTTGTATACGGTTCTATTCAACCAAGTGTGAAAGATGGCTTAGCTAAAATTAGAGACTGGTACGAAAAAGGTTACTTAGCAACTGATTTTGCTATTTTAAGTGCGGGTGATGCTCAGGAAAGTTTTATTTCTGGAAGATCTGGAATAATGGCAGCTCCTCCATGGGCTCACGGTTACCCGATTGGTGAAATAGAACAAGTTATTCCAGATGCTGTCGTTAAGCCTTTTGCCCATGTGACGGGTCCAGATGGTGAAGCAGGTCGAAGAGGAGAAGGATTAATTGTAGGTTCTTTCTTGTTTAATAGTGAATTTGAACATATGGATAAATTTTTTGAATATTGGGATGCCATTATTGGTTATACATTAGGGGAGTCGGAGCATTTTGAATACGGTCTATTCGAAGGTTATGACTATGTATTACAAGATGGAGAGCCTGTTTATAATATTGATGAATTTGAAGAGGTTACGGGAGAAAAGCATGTCGATCCAGGTAGATATTTCTTACCTACTAATATCCCAACCATTCCGTATGAAATGTATAGTCTTCTAGAGGAGTTTCATGATACGGGAAGAGACCCAGTCAATGGTTATGAAGCAGGTCTTGCAGGAAGACAACCAGATTATATTGAAGCTGCAGCGATTGTGAATAAACAAAATGATATTCGAATTGTGCAAGAGTTCACAGGACCACCAACAGATACAATGATTTCTAGATCAGAGCATTTAGAAAGATTAGAAGATGAATTATTTGCTGACATTATTTTAGGGAACAAACCATTAGAAGCTTTTGATGACTTCGTTGAAGAATGGAAAAAAGCTGGTGGCGATCAAATTACTGAAGAAGTAAACGAGTGGTACGATTCGGTTCGTAATTAATACAATTTAAAAGCTTTCGGTGCGAACGGTTATAGAACCGATGAAATCGTTCGCATCTTGTTTTTGAAGATCAGTCACTTTCTTTACGTATAAGGAGGGGAAGTCATGGAGAGTCAGCCGGTAGTAGGGAAAAAAACGAACAATACTCCAAAAATGAAAAAGAAGAAACAAATATGGAATTTTAAACGAACTTGGCAACTACATGTTTTATTGATACCCGCACTTGTTCTCGGCCTTATTTTTCAATACGCCCCGATGTTTGGTGTCGTTATGGCCTTTCAAGATTTTAAGCCTTGGTTAGGGTTTTTTGACTCTCAGTGGGTTGGGCTTGAACATTTTAGAATGATGTTTGAATATGACTATGCAAGGCAAGTCATTTGGAATACGCTCATTATTTCTTTATTAAAAATGATTTTTGGATTAATCGTACCGATTACAGTTGCTCTGTTATTAAATGAAATGTACAAAATGGCGATTAAGAGAACGATTCAAACGATTATCTATTTACCTTATTTTCTATCTTGGGTTATTTTAGGTGGTATCTTGCTTGATTTACTTTCACCAGATGGAGGGCTCGTGAACCAAGGACTATTATGGTTTGGTGTCGATCCCATCTTTTTCTTAGGAAGTAATGACTGGTTCAGAACGACGGTTATTATTAGTGATCTTTGGAAAGAAACGGGATTTAACACGATCGTGTTCCTTGCCGCGATTACGGCTGTGAATCCTAGTTTATACGAAGCGGCAGTTGTTGACGGTGCGAATCGTTGGAAGCAAACTTTGTTTATTACATTACCAGCTATGTTACCAATCATTATCGTCGTTGGAACATTATCATTAGGAAATGTATTAAATGCTGGTTTTGACCAAATCTTTAACCTTTATAATCCGCTCGTTTATCAAACAGGAGATATTATTGATACATATGTATATCGTGTTTCATTAGTGAGTGGCGACTTTAGTTATGGTACAGCTGTAGGCTTATTCAAATCGGTTATTAGCTTAGTGTTAATCATTGTAGGATATCGTTTAGCTTACAAGTATGCAAACTGGAGAATTTTCTAGGAGGGGTTTCCTATGCGGATGTATAAAACAAAAAGCTATACCATTTTTACAATTTTTAATTATAGCTTTATGATCTTGATGTCTGTTCTTTGTCTACTTCCGCTCGTTCATATTTTTGCTGTATCGTTAAGTGGAAGTGGAGCTGCAGCAGCAAATATTGTTTCATTTTGGCCGATTGATTTTACGATCGATGCCTATGAACGAACAATAGCAAACGAAAATTTTATTCGTTCTTTCTTTATTTCGGTTCTTCGAGTAGTACTAGGTACAGTCATTTCTATGGGGGCACTACTATGTGCGGCTTATTCGCTCTCAAAGTATGATGAAGAATTCAAAGGGCGTAAAATATATGTCTGGTTCTTTATTTTTACAATGCTATTTAATGGTGGGTTGGTTCCTACATATATGGTTGTAACAGGATTAGGTTTAACGAATACAATTTGGGCTTTAGTATTGCCAACCGCTATAAATGCTTTTAACTTAATCTTACTTTTAAACTTCTTCCGTACATCTGTACCTAAGTCGCTAGAGGAATCGGCCTTAATTGACGGAGCAAACCATTTTCAGATTTTCTTGAAAATTTATTTGCCGATTGCTGTTCCAGCGATTGCAACCGTTTCATTATTCACAATGGTCTTTCATTGGAACTCATGGTTTGATGGGATGATTTATAACAATGATGCAAGGAATTATCCATTGCAAACTTTTTTACAGACGATTATTGTGCAACAAGATTTTAGCCAAATAACAGATGCAGAAACATTGCGTAATTTATCACAACGTACGGTACAATCCGCTCAAATTTTTATTGCCGCATTACCAATGTTGGCTGTCTATCCGTTTATTCAAAAGTATTTTGTAAAGGGAATTGTCTTAGGAGCAGAGAAAGAATAACTAGTAAGTTTTCTGTTTTTTTAAACGTCTATACCATACTAGTATGATTAGGTGGCAAGTATTTCATTTTTATTATGGAAGTAGTATGTCTGAAAGCTTGGAGGAGGGACTATCTGATGTCTCCACAATTAATGGATGCAGCGATTTTAAATGAACGATTATCAATTGAAGTGAAAAAAGTAGCTGTACCAAAGCCGGCAGCTGATGAGGCATTAGTAAAAGTGTATTGTATTGGCGTTTGTGGGTCAGATATCCATTATTATGAACATGGAAAAATAGGTCGCTATGAAGTGAAAGAGCCTCTTATTTTAGGACATGAATTAGCTGGAGAAGTCGTTCAAATAGGAGCAGAGGTGACAAATGTTACGGTTGGAGAGCGGGTAGCTGTTGAGCCAGGTGTTACGTGTGGGCGTTGTAAATATTGTAAATCCGGGCGTTATAATTTATGTCCAGATGTCGTCTTTATGGCAACACCACCAGTAGATGGAGCATGGGCTGAGTATGTCACGATTCGTAGTGATTTTCTCTATCAACTTCCAGATGAAATGAGTTATGAGGAAGGGGCATTACTTGAACCGTTCTCCGTTGGTTTTCATTCCATGATTCGTGGCAATGTTCATCCGGCGGATCGTTTATTTGTATCAGGTTTAGGGCCGATCGGGCTTTTAGCCATTCAAAGTGCGAAACTTTTTGGTGTAGGAGAAATTTATGCAAGTGATGTTGTTTCATCGCGGAGAGAATTGGCATTAAAGATCGGTGCTACAGCCGTTTTAGAGCCACTCTCAGATTCAATCAAAGAACAGATTTCGAAGTTGACGGAAAAACAAGGGGTAGATGTGGTAATTGAAACATCAGGAAATCAACGAGCGATTTCCGAAACGGTTACGATCGTTAACCGCGGTGGGCGTGTTGTCCTTGTTGGCTTACCAACTACTGATGACATTTCGATCAATATTTCTACTTTAATTGATGCTGAGATTGATGTATATGGGGTGTTTCGTTATGCCAATACATATCCAGCTGCCATTCAAGCTTTAAGTCGAGCGGATGTTGATATACGAAACATCATTACGCACCGTTATGATTTGAAAGATATTAAAGAGGCGGTCGAAATGGCGAGAACCCAAAAGGAAACAAGTATAAAAATTATGATTTATCCCAACTTGAAAGAGAAAATATCAGAAAAATAATGGTTCTTTAGGTTAAATGAACTTACCAACGACAATTCACTATGGAAGAGGAGAGGGTTTTGATGATAAAAGTAGCCATTATTGGAGCTGGTGCGATTGCCCCAGCTCATATTAAAGCGTATCAACAATTTTCGGAACGTTGTGAAATCGTGGCTTTATGTGATATTTATCCAGAAAAAGCTGAAAAACTAGCAAGTGAGCATCGTCTGAATGTAAATGTGTATACAGATTATCAGGAGTTAGCTGAGCGCACGGATATTGATCTTGTTTCAGTTTGTACGCCTCCTTATACTCATGCCCAAACGGCGATTGCTTTATTAAATTCTGGCAAGCATGTATTAGTTGAAAAGCCGATGGCCTCTTCTTTAGAAGAATGTGATGCGATGAATGAAGCAGCAAAAAGAAATCAAAAAGTGCTCTCAGTGGTCGCTCAAAATCGTTTTCAGACGCCAATGATGAAACTAAAAACGGTTCTTGAGACAAAGCTGATGGGTCCAATCGTTCATACACAAGTTGATTCATTTTGGTGGAGAGGCCATAGTTATTATGATCTTTGGTGGAGAGGAACGTGGGAAAAAGAAGGCGGTGGGTGTACCTTAAACCATGCCGTCCATCATATTGACATTTTCCAATGGATGAATGGGATGCCAAAAGAAGTAACAGCTGTATCAACAAATACTTCTCACAACAATGCAGAGGTGGAAGATTTGTCAATTGCGATTTGTCGTTATGATGATGGAAGTTTAGCGCAAGTGACGAGCTCAGTTGTTCATCATGGAGAAGAGCAACAATTGATTTTCCAAGGGAAAAAAGCTCGTGTTTCGGTTCCATGGAAACTAACCGCGTCCAAATCTTTATCAAATGGTTTTCCAGAAAAAGATCAAGAATTAGAAGAGAAAATCCAGCAAGTGTATGATAAACAACCAGATATTCAATACGAAGGACATACGGGTCAAATTAATGATGTGCTCCTTGCGGTCGAAGGAAATAAAGAAGTGCTCGTGGATGGTATCCAAGGTCGACAAACACTTGAACTTATTACAGCTATTTACCAAGCTTCAAGTTTGAACACATCGGTGACTCTCCCGTTAAATGAAAACAGTCCATTTTATACAAGAGAAGGAGTTATGAAGCAGGCCACTCATTTTTATGAGAAGAAAAGTAGCATTGAGAATTTTACGGAAAATAAGATTACGACGGGTGGAAATTATTCACACGATCAATAAAACGATTGATAAGGGGTGGACAGTATGGATAAACAAGACGGAATGAATTATGCACCAATAGGTAAGGTTAACCAAGTTATCGAAAGTGGGAGTTTTCCTTTTGCTGCTATTGGACTTGATCATGGTCATATTTATGGAATGTGTAATGGGTTGCTTGAAGCCGGTGCAGAACTAGTGGCCGTATATGATCCAGATCCTAAAAAGGTAGAAAAATTTTGCGAGATTTTTCCTAAAGTAAAAGTCGCATCATCAGAAGAAGAAATCTTAAATGATTCTCAAATTAAGCTCATTGCGTCCGCTTGTATCCCGAATGAACGGGGAGAGTTAGGTCTTAGAACGTTGGAGCATGGGAAGCATTATTTTGCGGATAAGCCAGCTTTTACGAAGCTTGAGCAAGTCGAAAAAGCAAGGCAGAAAACAGCGGAAACAGGGCTGAAGTGGGGCATTTATTATAGTGAACGTTTGCATGTCGAAAGTGCTGTGTTTGCTGGACAATTAATTGAACAAGGGGCGATTGGGCGAGTCATTCAAGTAATAGGAACGGGGCCGCACCGTGCCAATGCTAACAGTAGACCAGATTGGTTCTTTGATCCGAATTGTTACGGTGGGATTTTATGTGATATTGGCAGTCATCAGATTGAACAGTTTCTTCATTATACAGGAGCAAAAGATGCAAAGGTATTACACAGTAAAGTAGCGAATTATCATTTTAAGGAATACGCTCATTTTGAGGATTTTGGTGATGCGACACTTGTGGCCGATAATGGGGCAACTTTTTATTTTCGGGTTGATTGGTTGACCCCAGATGGACTCGGGACATGGGGAGATGGACGTGCACTTATTTTAGGTACAAAAGGGTATATTGAAATTCGTAAATATATTGATATTGCTCGTGATAACACGTCAAATCATTTATATCTTGTTAATCAAGAAGGAGAGAAGCATTTCGAGTTATCGGGAAAAGTTGGCTTCCCTTATTTTGGACAGTTTATTTTAGATTGTTTAGAAGGCACGGAAAATGCGATGACACAAGAACATGCTTTTAAAGCGGCTGAGTTATGTATTATTGCACAGGAACAAGCACTAAAAATTGAAACCGCTGAAACACAGGTAAGCTTGATACCATCGAAGGGGTGATCCATTTGTTTGAAATTGAGTCGATACATCATGTGAGCCTTTCTATTACGAATTTAGAAAAAGCAAAGTTTTTTTATGGCACGATTCTTGGTTTTCAAGAAATAGAGCGTCCTGATTTTGATTTTCCTGGTGCTTGGTATCAAATTGGGAACCAGCAACTTCATTTAATTGTGCACTCAACTTCTGATACTTTAAGAAAAGGCGATATTCAGACAAAGGATGGTCATTTTGCTATCCGTGTGAAAGATTATAAAAAAACTCTTCAATATTTAAAGAATAAAGGAATTGAGATTGTAGAGAAACCAAATAGTGACAGTGGATTTGCTCAAATTTTTTGCATGGACCCAGATCGGAATTTAATTGAACTGAATGTTGACCAAGCGATGCTCAGGGTAGAAAAATGATTAGATAATTTGGTGAGCAAGTATGTTTAGTAATGAATAAGGACTGAGCCCTGACTAGTTAGTCAATTAGAGTGGGGGCAGTCCTTTGTCTAAAAGTCTAGCGCTAAAAGAATAGAGACATGCACAAGAAAGAATGAAAAAATCCTGATACGGATACGTTTCTTTGATTTTTTAGGAGTAAGTATGGAAGGAGGGGGATAAATTGATTTTTGAAATTAGTGAACGAAACGAGTTTGCGTCGACCCGAGATTACGTTTATCATGTATTGCGAGAAAATATTATCTCATTAAAACTTGAACCAGGTTTAAACATATCAGAAAAAGAAATATCGGAAAAACTTCAAGTCAGCCGAACTCCTGTAAGAGAAGCCTTTGTTAAACTGGTGCAAGATGAACTCTTAGAAGTATTTCCACAAAGAGGATCATTTGTCGCACTCATTGATCTTAAGCATGTAGAAGAGGCTAGATTTATTCGTGAACATTTAGAGATTGCCGCTATACAATTAGCCTGTGAGCTCTTTTCCCCTACCTATTTGGAGAAACTCGAATTTAATTTATATATGCAAAAACGTTGTGTTGAAGTAGGAGACTATAAGAAATTTTTTGAACTGGATGAGGAGTTTCATGAGACTATTTCTGAAGGGTGTGGAAAAAAGAGAATTTGGATGATTATTCAGCAGATGAATACTCATTTAAATCGCGTAAGAATGTTGAGTCTGACAGACAACTATAATTGGGATATTCTTTTATCCCAGCATGAAGGAATGATTGAAGCGATACGAGCACAAGATTCGGTAAAAGCAAAAGAAATCATCCATCATCATCTTACGCTCGTGAACAACGATCAAAGTGAGCTGAAAATCGCTTATCCCAATTATTTTAAACGATGAGGTGATATTGTGACTTCCTTTATGAATGATGATTTTTTACTAGAAACAGAGAAGGACAAATTAGCTTTAGAACTAGAAGAAATGGAGTTGTAAACAGATGAGAATGGTATTTCGGTGGTTTGGTGAAGGGAATGAGCTCATTCCACTAGAACATGTGAAACAAATTCCTGGCGTCGAAGGAATTGTCTGGGCTCTTCATGACATCCCTGTAGGTGAAGAATGGCCATTGGCTCGTATAAAAGAAGTGGAGGAACAAGCTCTGCTTAATGGCCTCAATATTGATGTCGTTGAAAGCGTAAATATACATGAAGATATTAAACTAGGGTTACCAACAAGAGAGCGATATATTGAAAACTATAAAATAACCATTGAAAGATTAGCTCAAGTCGGGGTAAAAGTAATTTGTTATAACTTTATGCCGGTATTTGATTGGACACGGACAGATTTATTTAAAGAGCTTGAAGATGGATCCACAGCTTTATTTTTTGAGAAAGCCAAGATTGCCAATATAGATCCTATGGAACTGGTAAAAGAAATTTCTGAGAACTCTTCCCTAACAATGCCAGGTTGGGAACCCGAGAGACTGAAATATTTATCCAAATTATTTGATGACTATAAAAAGGTGACGGAAGAAGACCTTTGGAACAACTTACAATACTTTTTAGAACAAATCATACCTGTTGCAGAAGAAAACAATATAAAAATGGCGATTCATCCAGATGACCCTCCTTTTTCTGTTTTCGGCTTACCAAGAATCATTATTAATAAAGAAAATATCGGGCGCTTTTTAAAGCTTGTGGACCGTCCGGCAAATGGGTTAACGCTTTGTAGTGGATCGTTAGGAGCCAATCCAAATAATAATGTGGCTCATATGGTAAGAGAATTTGCGGACCGTATTCATTTTGCCCATATCCGCAATGTGAGAACGTATGAAAACGGTGATTTTATTGAGACGTCTCACCGCTCTTCTGACGGAACGGTTGATATTTTAAGTATTATGAAAGCTTACCATGATATTGGTTTCACTGGATACGCTAGACCCGATCATGGTCGCCATATTTGGGATGAGAAATGTCGACCTGGTTATGGACTTTACGATCGTGGCCTTGGCATTATGTACTTATGGGGAATTTGGGATTCACTTGGACGTTTGAAGCTGGAGGAGAAACAATGCTATCAATCAATGGAAATTTAAAAGGGAAAGTGGCCGTTATTACAGGAGGTAGTGGGGTTTTATGTGGAGCGATGGCCCGCGAACTTGGTAGGCAAGGAGTAAAAGTGGCTATTTTAAACCGCCAACTTGAAAAAGGGAAAGCCGTTGAACAAGATATTCGGGAAAGGGGTGGCACCGCTCTAGCGGTTTCATGTGATGTACTCGATAAACAAAGTGTGATCGAGGCAGAAGCTCTCATAACAGAACAGCTGGGAGAATGTGATATTTTAATTAATGGTGCAGGTGGCAACCATCCTGATGGAGCAACAACCAATGAAACATTTAAATTAGAAGATTTAGATAATAAAGAACTCAAAACCTTTTTTGATTTAACAACAGAAGGCTTTCAATTTGTTTTTCATTTAAATTTAATTGGGACAGTTATTCCCACACAAGTTTTTTCAAAAAAGATGGTGAATAAACCTGGGAAAACGATTATTAATATGTCTTCCATGAGTGCTCCGTTTCCGATGACAAAGGTTCCCGCTTATAGTGCAGCTAAGGCAGGAATTGATAATTTCACTCAATGGTTGGCTGTTCATATGGCAGGAGTCGGCATTAGAGTAAATTCGATTGCACCAGGTTTTTTCTTAACTGAACAAAATCGCAAACTATTAACGAATGAAGATGGGTCATTAACAGAACGTTCTCACAAAATTTTAACTCATACGCCGATGCAAAGATTTGGTAAGCCAGAAGATTTACTCGGTACCTTGATTTGGTTAGCCGATGAGAATATGTCAGGCTTTGTAACAGGAATTACGGTTCCAGTTGATGGAGGATTTTTATCTTATTCAGGTGTGTAAAAGAGAAATTTTGTTAGAGGTAAATCATCTTACATAAAAAGGAAAAGCAGTGCAAGTGCACCGCTTTTCCTTTTTTGAAAGAGTAATTGATAAAAGGTTAGAGATCTTGATTACTTAGTTACTCAACTTTCGCATCGAGAAAATCCGTTCAACTAGTTGGCAGAGCGAAAGGGAAGCTCTTAAACAAATGCCCTTGACATGTTTGAAAAGCGAGAACGCACTATCACACCAAACGGATAAACTGCGCATCAAGAAAAAAATAATAGGCCCTCCGGCGGTCGCTCCCAAAACCATACTCCGCGTCCTGCAGGAACCTGGCGAGCCTCCTCGGCAAGCCTTGCGGGGTCTCGCTCCGGTTTATTCCTGCGGGAGTCTCCGTATGGTTTTGTCCGCTAAGTGTCGTGGAGATGCTTGATGATATGGCCATTCTCAATCAGCTATTTCTAACGCAGAAGGACCTTCTTCTTCCCTTTGTTGGTTATGGAACTAAAGAGGTCGTTGCCAGCTATTTTTTTCCTAAGTCTGCCGTCATGAAAAGACAGGATTCCAATCGAAACAAGCTCGATCATCTAGCTAACGTACAGAGCATCAACACTGATTTGTTTACAACTGGAACGGAATGAGTCATGAAAGGAGAAAAATCATTCTCAAGCTAATGTACGTTGAAGTCATGACTGTTTTTTTGTTCTAATGAGAAAACTGAACCTAGATTCGATTCCATGATCTAGCGGACAAACAGACACGGAGACTCCCGCAGGAATAAACCGTCCAATGAGACCCCGCAAGCGTGCTGAGGAGGCTCATGAGGTTCCTGCAGGACGCGGAGTGTCTGTTTGGGAGCGACCGCCGGAGGGCATGAAACAAGTAGAGCATAAATCACTCCCATGTCTGGTGTCTGTTTGGGAGCGACAACCGAAGCGCTTCATTTTAGTGAACAGATTCCTTCAACAGCCTACGAAGAGAGGTGTTCAGACTGTCAACGATTGAACCGTCCATGTAAAGTCAATTTGAGTCTTGTATCGCCCTAAAATCAATCTCTATCAACGGTTAAGAGTCAATCATACTCTGCGAAAGTTGAGTTAGTTATGTTAGTTCTCGTAGAAAAATGGTAGTTTAAAGGAAAGGGTTCTGGTTTTAAACACGTACTTTCCATGTGATAATATGTGCCAGTGCTTGAGGCGTCATGGAATCCATGCATGGCTTCTAGGACGTGAAAGGCAAGGTCCCCATTCGCTCTATGAGCTTTTTGTTGTTGAATTGACTTTGCCATATCAGCTACGCCAATTCCACGGCTATTTTGATCATATTGGTGGGTTAATGAAACTTCAACAAACTCGTGTTCATCGCGTTTTCGTATGAACACTGGACCGCCAAATGTATTAGGATCAGGTACGAGTAACGTTCCTTCACTGCCGTAAACTTCCATACGTGGAAGAGTAGAGCCACCAAACACATCAAAACTTGTAATCATCGTCCCAATCGCTCCTGATGCAAAATCAAGCACTCCTGAAATATGGGTAGGAGTTTGGACTTGAATTTTTGTGCCTGCTTTTGGTTCACTTGTAATGGTTCGTTCAGGATAGCTAATACGTGCAGAACCAGAGATTCGTTTAATTGGACCTAGCATTGCGATTAATGCAGTTAAGTAATAAGGTCCCATATCAAACATTGGGCCACCACCGACATCGTAATAAAAGGATGGTTCAGGATGCCAATGCTCATGTCCGCGACTCATCATAAAGGCCGTAGCCCCAATAGGAGTACCGATTTCCCCTTTTTCAATGAGGTGGATAGCAGTTTGAATTCCCCCACCTAAAAAAGTATCAGGAGCACTGCCAATACGAAGCCCCTTTTTCTTGGCTACATCTAAAATCTGTCGCCCTTCTTCGCGTGTGACCGCTAGTGGTTTTTCTGTATAAACATGCTTTCCTGCTTCAAGTGCTTGAATACAAACGGTTGCATGTGCTTTTGGAGTCGTTAAGTTAATGACAAGTTCAATGTCTTCGTCGTTTAGTAATTCTTGTATCGTATAGGCTTTTACGTCATAGCGTGTTGCTTGAGCTTTTGTACGCTCAAGGTCGAGATCAGCACATGCGCTCAGATCAAAATGTTCAAATTCTAAACAATTTTTAAAATAAACGGAGCTGATGTTTCCGCATCCAATAAGTCCTACTTTTATTTTTTCCATGATGAATCGCTCCCCCCAATTCGTTTACTGACTATCTCCCATGCCGGTGTAAATATTCCCTGAACCATTGCCTGATGCTGCAAATGTACTCACTTTTTTATCACCATAAAGTGTTTTTCCTTCCGCCGTCCAGAGGAATCCACGACGCATAATCGTTTTAACCTCAGGCATGGCCACGACGTCTGCTACATGGCCTAATGAGTTGTAAAAGACACGACCGGCTCCCCAACGCTTCGTCCAAACGACTGGCATATCAACCGCTTTATTTGTTGCATGTGGTCCATCAACAACAGGAAAACGTGTTGTCGCTAACACTTCCACAGCAGGATCTACATGAAGGTAATATTGTTCACTAACTACTTTAAAATCCATTATCCCTTCAAGTAAAGAGCTAGAGGAGTGTTTAATATTGACCATGTATTCAACACCGTCATTGCCAGGGTGAGCGACCCAATTGCCACCTGTTATAAATTGCCAGTCGACATTGTTTCGAAATGAATCACACATCCCGCCGTGGCAACCAGCTAAACCAACACCGTTCATGACGGCAGCAGAAATGTTCTGTACATATTTTTTTTCGATTTGTCCCATTGTCCAATGTGGAACGATTAAATCTAATGTTTTCAATCTTTCCCCATCGGCATATGATTCTAAAGAATTAGAAACTTCTACTTGGAAGTTTTCTTCTTCAAGAATTCCTTTAAAAATGGCTGAGACTTGTTCTGGTTCATGACCATCCCAACCACCCCATACAATTAAAGCCTTCTTTTTCATAATAACTCCTCCTTAATTGTGTTCATTTCTTTTTCTTAAGCGGAAGTTTATAAGTCTGTTACTTTGATCCATTTCTTTTGCTCAATGGAATGTTCTACAGCTTCTAAAACTTGCTGACACTTGACCCCATCTTTGAAGTTTGGAACGGGCTGCCGATCTTCTTGGAAAGCTTCCATAAGCTCTACAGCTGAATGAATGAAAGTATGCTCATAACCAATCGTATGACCAGCAGGCCACCAAGCATCGGAATAGGCATGAGCAGCATCCGTTGCTAAGACACGACGGAAACCTTGGACATCTTCCTTGTCATCGACAAAATAAACTTGTAGTTCATTCATGCGTTCAAAATCAAAGATAACGCTTCCTTTACTTCCATTAATTTCAAAAGAATTTGTACTTCTATGACCGGTCGCGAAACGAGTTGCTTCAAAGCTACCAAGGGCCCCATTCGCAAATTTAGCTAAAAATAATGTCGCATCATCAACTGTGACAGGTCCTTTTTCCTTATTTTGACTACCTGTTGCTGATAAGCCAGTCATTTCTTGAGGCAGAGGTCTTTCTTTAATAAAGGTCTCGCTCATCCCAATGACATCTGTTATATCGCCAATTAAATAGTGGGCCATGTCGATTAAGTGGGCACCTAAATCACCGTGAGCACCAGAACCAGCCACTTCTTTTTGGAGGCGCCAAACGAGTGGGAAGTCAGGGTCAATGATCCAATCTTGTAAAAACCAAGCCCGGAAATGGTAAATTTCACCTAATCGTCCTTCATCGATTAATTTTTTCGCTAACATAACGGCCGGGGTAAAGCGATAGTTAAAGCCAACCATATGTTTCACGCCTGCTGCTTCAACCGCTTCTAACATCTCACGAGAATCGGCTAATGTAAGCGCTAACGGTTTTTCACAAAATACATGCTTTCCGGCTTTAGCAGCTTCAATCGCAATCTCTTTATGTACATCACTTGGGGCATTAATATCGATTAAGTCAATATCATCTCTTTTTATCAATTCTTTCCAATCTGTTGTGTACTCCTCCCAACCAAATTGTTCGGCTGCATCAGCAACGCCTTCACTGTTGCGACCACAAATCACTTTCATTTGCGGGTGGATATGTTTTGGAAAGAAGAGAGGGAGATCTCGATAAGCATGGCTATGAGCTTTTCCCATAAATTTATACCCGACCATACCGATACTCAGTTTTTTCATCTTTTTAGCTCCTTTTTTTGGAATTTATTTGAATCGATTCGCGTTCAATTACTGAAACAGGTAATTTGACTTGAATTTGTTCTTTTATCCCTTCCGCTATCATACATAATACTTTTTCGGCAGCGAGCTGTCCCATTTCAAAAAGAGGGACATTTACGGAAGCGAGCTGTGGGGTTAGCATGCTCACGATATCAGAATCATCATACCCCATCAGGGCATAATCATGACCAGCTTGGTAGCCTTGTTCACGCAGTCCTTGCATGAGCCCAACAGCCATCCGATCATTAGAAGTAAAAATGGCATCTATTTGTGAGAGGAGAGGCCCGATATTCGCCGCAGCTTGATAGCCACTTTTCCGACTGTAGTTTCCTTGAAATATCCACTGTTCATTTAATTTGATATTAGCGTCTCGCAATGCATCGCGATACCCTGCTAACCGATCTAAGCTATTGGAGTAATGTACTGGTCCGTTTAAAAAAGCAATCCGTTTTAAGCCTTTTTGCAAAAGAAGCGATACGGCCTCATAACTTCCTTGATAATGCATAGCGTCAATCGAGTGAAAAGGGTAATCTGCATACGTTTGATTAACAAGGCAGTAAGGGAGAGCTAACTGATGTAATTGTTCTAGTGCGGCCTTTTCATCTAAAAAATCTTGTGAGCCTAAAATGATACAACCGTCGACTTTTTGTGTTTGAAAAAGGTGGACATAGTTTCTTGGTTCATGTGGAGATTGAAATAATAGCAACAAACCATAATTCATTTCGCCAAGTTTGACGCCAATTCCACTTAATATTTCAGAGAAGTAGTGAGTGGAAAGCAAGCGAACCTTAGGCATATAAGGGACGATGACGCCAATGTTTTGACTTTTTCCTTTGGCAAAGCTTTGGGCTAGTACATTTGGATGATAGTTTAATTGTTTGGCAGCCTCTAATACTTTTTGTTTTGTTTCTTCACGGATAGGGGGGACATTATTAAAAACACGTGATACAGTCGCTTCAGATACCCCAGCTCGTTTTGCGACATCTTTTCTAGTACCTATCGTCTGACACCTCCTTATATATAAAGCGAAGTCCGTTTGGTCAGAAGCGAGAAAAAATACAGGGCGGCTGTTGAAGTCGCTCTTTGACTTCATAAAGACGACCGATTTTTCTCGAGCTTCTAACGGACGTAGCTAGCATGATAAAAAGCGAAGCCTGTTCGTTCAGAAGAGAGAAGTACTAAGGATCAACACTAAGTTCGCTCCATCCTGTCGCAACGCCTTGTACCCACGTCCTGTGGGTAAGAACAGCTGATGAAGACGCTCTTTGTCTTCAATCAGATGGGCGATTTTTCTCGAGCTTCTAACAGGCGTAGCTAGCATGATAAAGCGAAGTCCGTTTGGTCAGAAGCGAAGAAAAGGTGGAGTTGGTATACTCCGCCAGCTGCATACCCTACGCGTTCCGCGGGTGAACCGGGAGCCTCCTCGCGACTAGTCGCTGTGGGGTCTCCCGTGTTGCACTTCTCCCGCAGGAGTCTTCGGGTATTCCGCTGGCTCCGTTTTGGTTAAACAAAAAACACTCGATACAACTTAATACTGAATTTTGATTGCTTTTCCTCGTACTTCTAACAGGAGTCCTGTTAGTAAGAATATGATTAATGTACACGTGTACATCATAACTAGTTTTTGTGTGAATTTCAATCTTTATAATCAGAAAATTTTAAATTAATCTTTTTTTGTTTTGGTAATTGGGTTCAGGACGAGAAGGAGATTCTATTCGAAACAGAAAAAAGACAACCGCAAGAAAAATATTTTTGCGATTGCCTGTCCTATTATTTTTATACTTCCATAATGATTGGTAAAATCATTGGTTTACGTTTTGTTCTTTCATATAGAAATGGTCCTAATAAATCAGTCATTTCATTTTTGATTTCTGACCATTGTGATGTTTTCTTTTCCATCACATCATCTAGATGTTTGGCAAGTAACTTTTGGGCTTCATGAATTAAGTCACTTGATTCTCTCATGTAGACAAAACCTCTTGAAATGATATCCGGACCAGCTGTTACTTTAAATTCTTTCATATCTAAGCTGACGACGACAACGACCAATCCTTCTTCTGATAAAATTCGGCGGTCACGTAAAACGATATTGCCGATATCTCCAATGCCATTTCCATCTACATAAACAGAACCGGAAGGAATTTTACCGACGACAGCAGCCTCATCAGGGTGGAGGGCTAGTACATCTCCATTGTCCATAATAAAGCAATTTTCCTCAGCAACTCCACAATCCTTCGCTAATTTAATATGCATTTTCATCATCCGATACTCACCATGAATAGGTAAGAAATACTGAGGCTTCATCAGACGAAGCATTAATTTTTGCTCCTCTTGTCCACCATGTCCAGATGTGTGAATGTCATTAAGTGGTCCGTGAATAACATTTGCCCCTGCACGGTAAAGCTGATTAATGGTTTTTCCGACACTTACAGTATTACCTGGAATTGGTGACGATGAAAAGACGACCGTATCCCCAGGGATGATTTGAATTTGACGGTGTGTACCATAAGCAATACGAGAAAGAGCCGCCATTGGTTCACCTTGACTCCCTGTACAAAGAATCGTTATTTGATTGTCAGGCAGTTTGTTTAACTGGCTTGGTTCAATAAACGTTTCTTTAGGGGCATTAATATAGCCTAGATCTTGTCCGATTGAAAGGGCGGACTCCATACTGCGTCCAAATACTGCAACCTTACGCCCATGTTGTACAGCGGACTCAATTACTTGTTGAAGGCGATGAATATTAGAAGCAAAAGTGGCAAAAATAATACGTCCGTTCACTTTTCTAAAAATGCTATCAATGCTTTCGCCGACTTTTCGCTCTGACATTGTAAATTCAGGTATTTCACTGTTTGTACTGTCAGAAAGTAAACAAAGAACACCTTCCTCACCAATTTTGGCCATTTTTGTTAAGTTTGCTGGTTCACCAACTGGTGTAAAATCAAACTTAAAGTCCCCTGTATGTACAATATTCCCTGGCGGTGTTTTGACGACAATACCATATGAGTCAGGAATACTGTGGGTCGTCCTAAAGAAGGATACGGATGTTTTCGTAAACTTAATAATTTGATCTTCTTGAATTTCAATTAGTTTAGTTTTTCGGATAAGACCATGTTCTTCTAACTTTCCTTTTAATAAACCTAGTGCTAACTTCCCGCCGTAAATTGGGATGTTAATCTCTCTTAATAAATAAGGGATACCACCAATATGATCTTCGTGACCATGTGTGATAAATAGGCCTTTAATCTTATCAATATTTTTACTTAAATAAGTAAAGTCAGGAATGACGTAATCAATACCTAGAAGTTCGTCCTCTGGAAACATAATTCCGGCATCAATAATAATGATCTCATCTTGGAACTGAACAGCATACATATTTTTTCCGATTTCCCCGAGTCCACCAAGAGCAAATACGGCTGTTTGATTATTTTTTACTTGTTTCATTAAATGGATTCCACCTTAAAGTCTTCTCGAGCCTGTTCGTACTCTAAATGAGCGCCAGAGATTTCAGTAATAAATTCGATGTTGTAATTGCGGTCAGCGAGCTTTTTGCGGACATCTGACTCGCTTGTACCTTCAACATAAATAGCATCTGTAAGTTCGCGTACTGGAACTTGATTTGCGATCTTTTGGAAAAAAACTTTAAATAACATAACAATACCTCTCCTTAAACATTGGTTATTTTTTCATTATAAAGCAATCCACCATCTTTTTCATGTTTTTCTTTAAGGGTCGTAATAAAAAAAGGGTGTAAACACTTGTAATGAAACTAACTTTTTTCTCTATCCTACATGTTTTAATGACTAATTGTACAGTTTAATCATTATTGAATTATTCTATACCTCAAGCAAACGTTTCTTTGGTAACAGATTTTTGCAACCATCGACTAGTTTTTTGCGAAGTTTTTTTAACATAATAAATCCTCCTTATTTTTAGTCCTTATCGTTAGTATATGTAAAATCAAAGGGTCTTTTGGTGGGAATGAATGGAAAAGTGAGATGGGGAAAAATTTTAGGCGAATAAAGGCCGTTTACATTTCCTTAATGTAAAAAAGAGCTGTACCGGTAAAGTCCATTTAATGACCTTATCGGGCAGCCCTTCTTGTTGAAAAGTTTATAATGATTTCTTTAACTTATCTTGAAATTCTTCGATTCGGTCATAGAACATAATGCCATCCAAATGATCTAATTCATGTTGAAAAACAATAGCAATATAACCTTTTAATTTTAACTTGATTTCTTCTCCTTCTAGTGTTGTTCCCTTAACTGTGATCCGAGCATGGCGTGGTACAAGTCCAGATATTTCTCTGTCAACGGATAAACAGCCTTCCCCACCATCCAAATGATTCTCTTCAACGGAATGACTAATCATTTTCGGGTTAAATAGTCCATAGCTATAAAGGACGTCATTTTCATCATAAGTGTGGACGGCAAACATTCTTTTAGAGATGCCGATTTGCGGTGCGGCAATTCCGACACCTGGACGTAAATGATACTTGTCCGCAATTTCTGGGTCTTGACTATTTTTAATAAACTGAAGCATTTCACTTAGTATTTCTTTTTCTTCGGCTGTTGCTGGCAATGTTACTTCTTTTGCGACCTCGCGTAAAACCGGGTGACCTTCACGAACAATATCTTTCATTGTAATCATATGTACCTCTCCTTTGTAGAGCAAATAATGCTATATAATAGTCAATGGAATTTGTTTAGTTTGTTTAGGAGATAAGAGAAATATAAAATCTCCTTTTACTATGTCTTACTTTATCGAAAAGTGTAGCGGGTTGGCAAGTTTTTATTGAAATGAAGGCTTAATTCTAAAAAAACAACAGCTTCTGAGATGTCTCAGAAGCTGCTAAGTAAATGATTTCCTTATTTTTTGCAGTCTGGTCCTGGGCCCCCACCATTGAAGCAAGCTGCCCCAACGATTACTAATAGAATAAATAATACTACGATTAACGCAAATCCTTTATTATATCCACCGCCAAAACCTGCAACTGGTGCTGCTGGTGCCCCGTAACCATATCCACAAGGATCATAACATCCACAATCTGAACCGTATCCGTACATGTAAATTCCTCCTTTTTGGTACATCACACTATGTGCGACTCACTATTTACAATATGCATGAGTAAAGAGGGCGATTGGATGAATGCCCATTTTTTAAAGAAAAAAGAGGATATATGTTTAGAATAAAAGTGGACAAGTGCATATTTTTTATTAGAAATTCATATAGATTTTTAGAAAGGGAAAAGGGATTTCGGTTGCCAATTCCATTCGTTTGTTTTAGTGTCTTTAGTAGGTGACGATTTAGTTGGGATTAGAATAGGGGGAAATGGTGTGTCTGTAAAAAAACGATGGTATGTGACACTATCGCTTTTGATGATGCTGGTGTTAGTTGCTTGTGGGAAAAATGTGGCAGAAGATGTATTTGTCCATCTTGAACAAGCCGTTGAGTTGGAATCAACTTTTAAGCAACAGCAAGAGATCTTGAAAGCGGCTGAAAATAATGAACAACAACTTTACGAAGAAGTGATTGATTTAGGAATGGATGAGTTTGAATTGATTCTTTCATTAACTGAGGAGGCACTTGCTTCTATTGAAACTCGAGAGAACGCAGTGGCATTGGAAAAAGAAAGCATCGAACAAAGTTATGAAGAATTCCAAAAAGTAGAAGCCTTCGAAAATGAAATCAATGAGGGTGAAGGGTTCGAACACTATCAAACGTTAAGGGAAAAAATGAAGGCCCGTTATGAGAGCTACCAAGACCTACATACAGCCTATGTGAAATCAATCAATCTTGATCGTGAATTATTTGAATTATTACAAAGGGAAGATTTTGAATTAGTTGAGCTACAGGAAAAAATTGAAGAGGTTAATGAGTCATACTCCAATATAAACGAAACAAGAGACGTATTTAATCAGTTCACAGTAGAGTATAATGAAAGCAAACAAGCTTATTATTCTTCTGCCGATTTAAATTGGAAATTAAATGAATAGGCAAAACCGGCTCAAAAACGAGGATTCTTGAAAGAAAAGAATTCTCGTTTTTTACTTGTCCCGCAAAAGTCTTTGGGGATTGATCCGTTTGGGATCTTTGTTTTGTTCTATTGGCCGCAAAACACCATTTTAATCGATTCATAATTTTGGGGACGATTTTTTCATTTAAAAAAAATTAACTTTTTCAGTGGCCTTTTTTTATTGAGGGTATTTTTTTGTCATTTTTGGTTTTACTTTTTAGCAAAAAAGGAATGTTTATCTGGAGTGGGGCTTGTTCATCTTATGAAAACGCTTGTATAACTAACTGTACTATTTTATAGCGAAGTGATCTATAACACAGAAATGCTTTTATATAAAGAAAAGTTAAAGTAGTCATAAATTGTAAGTCCAGAAAAACAAAAGGATTGACGGATTTCTATCTATTGATGTAGACTGTTTTTCATAGGGTAAATTGTATTACTTTTTCTGTCTATTGACTAATACAGTTTATGAAAACAAAGAATATGTGTTTTCTTTTATCATTATGTAATGTTTGATTGCACAATAGGGTATCCTAATGAAGGATTTCTGACTATGAATTACAACATGTGAACATGAAGACATAGACCAGAAAAGTGATTGACATTTTCCGAATAGAAAGGGTAGGTGAAGGTAGTGAGTACTAAAACCTTAGAGCAAGTAGAAGGAAAGTTTGAGACATTTCAAATTTTGAATGAAGAGGGCGAAGTTGTAAATGAAGCAGCGATGCCTGAACTAAGTGATGAAGAGCTACAAGAATTAATGACAAGAATGGTTTATACACGCATTTGGGATCAACGTGCGATTTCATTAAACCGTCAAGGGCGTTTAGGTTTCTATGCACCAGTTGCTGGTCAAGAGGCATCTATGCTTGGAACTCACTTTGCATTAGATAAAGAGGATTGGATTTTACCTGGATATCGTGATATTCCACAAATCGTATTCCACGGTTTACCATTACACCAAGCATTTTTATGGTCACGTGGTCACATCGGTGGAGGTAAGTTCCCAGAAGGATTAAATATTGTTGTGCCACAAATCATTATCGGTGCCCAAATTATCCAAACGGCTGGGGTTGCATTAGGTTTAAAACGTAAAGGGAAAAACAATGTTGCGATCACTTACACAGGTGATGGCGGAGCTTCTCAAGGGGATTTCTATGAAGGAATGAACTTTGCTGGTGCTTTTAATGTACCTGCTATTTTCGTTGTTCAAAATAACCGCTTTGCGATTTCAGTTCCAGTTGAAAAGCAATCTGCAGCGAAAACAATCGCTCAAAAAGCAACAGCAGCTGGTATCGAAGGAATTCAAGTTGACGGAATGGATGTTTTAGCTGTTTATGCTGTGACAAAACAAGCTCGTGAGCGTGCTCTTAATGGTGAAGGTCCGACATTAATCGAGACATTAACTTACCGTTATGGTCCACATACAATGGCTGGTGATGATCCAACACGTTACCGTACTTCTGATTTAGATGATGAATGGACGAAAAAAGATCCATTAATCCGTTTCCGTAAATTCTTAGAAGGCAAAAAATTATGGAACGAAGAGAAAGAAAATGAAGTAGTTGAAAAAGCAAAAGAAGATATTAAAGCAGCAATTAAAGAAGCTGACTCTGCTCCGAAGCAAAAAGTAACGGATATCATCGGTGTTATGTTTGAACAACTCCCTGCTAACCTTCGTGAGCAAATGGAAGAATTTACAGCAAAGGAGTCGAAATAACCAATGGCGCAAATGACAATGATTCAAGCGATTACGGATGCAATGCGTAATGAGCTTAAAACGAATGAAGATGTCCTAATTTTTGGGGAAGATGTCGGTCAAAATGGTGGAGTATTCCGTGCAACGGAAGGTCTACAAAAAGAATTCGGTGAAGATCGTGTATTTGATACACCATTAGCTGAATCTGGTATCGGTGGTTTAGCAATTGGACTAGGTATTACAGGGTTCCGTCCTGTTATGGAAATTCAATTCTTCGGTTTCTTATTTGAAGTAATGGATTCAGTAGCTGGTCAAATGAGCCGCTGGCGTTACCGTTCTGGTGGAACGCAGACAACACCAATTACGGTTCGTTCACCATTTGGTGGAGGAGTTAAAACACCTGAAATGCATGCTGATAGCTTAGAAGGATTAATGGCACAAACTCCAGGGTTAAAAGTCGTTATTCCATCTACTCCTTATGATGCAAAAGGTTTATTAATTTCTGCAATCCGTGACAACGACCCAGTTGTATTTTTAGAGCATATGAAATTATACCGTTCATTCCGTGCAGAAGTTCCTGAAGAAGAGTACACAATCGAATTAGGAAAAGCGGATATTAAGCGCGAAGGTAAAGATGTAACGATTATTACTTATGGAGCAATGGTTCACGCTTCATTAAAAGCAGCAGAAGAATTAGAAAAAGACGGTGTCGATGTTGAAGTAATCGATTTAATGACAGTTAGTCCATTAGATATTGATACAATCATCGCTTCTGTTGAGAAAACAAACCGTGCGATTGTTGTACAAGAAGCACAAAAACAAGCAGGGATTGCTGCAAACGTAGTAGCAGAAATTACGGAACGTGCAATTTTAAGCCTTGAAGCTCCTGTATTACGTGTAACAGCACCTGATACCGTATACCCATTCGCTGCAATGGAAGATTCTTGGTTACCTGACCATAAAGATATCGTTGATGCAGTAAATAAAGTCGTTAATTTCTAATAAAAGTTTTTTGAAGAGGAAAGTTGATTATTGCTTTCCTCTTCGCCAAACTAAATGTATGATAAGGGAGGCACTTAAAGTGGCATATGAGTTTAAATTGCCGGATATTGGTGAAGGTATCCATGAAGGCGAAATCGTAAAGTGGTTCGTTAAAGCTGGTGACGAAGTAAAAGAAGATGATATACTTTTAGAAGTGCAAAATGATAAAGCAGTTGTAGAGATTCCTTCCCCAGTAGATGGGAAAGTTCTTGAGCTAAAAGTTGAAGAAGGAACAGTTAGTATCGTTGGTGATGTTCTTTTAACAATTGAAGCTGAAGGCTATGAGGAAGAAGCTGCACCAGCTGAAGAAACAAAAGCACAAGAGCCTAAAGAAGAGAAAAAAGAAGAAGCAACTAAGACTCCTGCAGCATCGACTGATTCAGATGATAGTTCTCGTGTAATTGCGATGCCTTCTGTTCGTAAATACGCGCGTGATAAGGATGTCAATATTAAAAAAGTTTCAGGTTCTGGTAAAAATGGTCGTGTCTTAAAAGAAGATATTGATACATTCTTAAATGGCGGTAGCCAAGAAACAGCATCTGAAGACACATCATCAGAAGAAGTGACAACTTCGACTGAAACGAAAAAATCTGCACCTGCTTCTATCCCAGTTGGTGAGTTAGAAGAGCGTGTTCCATTAAAAGGTGTTCGTAAAGCAATTGCAAAAGCAATGGTTAACTCGAAGCATACAGCACCACATGTTACACACATGGATGAGGTTGAAGTTTCAGCACTTGTTGCTCATAGAAAACAATACAAGGAAACAGCAGCGGCGCAAGGTACAAAATTAACATACTTACCTTATGTTGTTAAAGCTTTAACATCTGCGTTGCGTAAATATCCTGTATTAAATGCTTCTATTGATGATGCAAATGAAGAGATCGTATATAAAAAATACTTTAATATAGGTATTGCAGCAGATACTGAACACGGATTGTTCGTACCAGTCATCAAAGATGCTGACCGTAAATCAATCTTCGTATTAGCAGATGAAATTAACGATTTAGCAGCAAAAGCTCGTGATGCTAAATTAAGCAGTGCGGAAATGAAGGGCGGAAGTGCAACAATTTCGAATGTAGGTTCTGCACGTGGTTTATGGTTTACGCCGGTTATTAATCATCCTGAAGTAGCTATTTTAGGAATTGGCCGTATTGAAGAAAAAGCAATTGTTCAAAACGGTGAAATTGTAGCGGCACCTGTACTTGCACTATCAATCAGTTATGACCACCGTCTAATTGATGGAGTGACAGCTCAAAATGCCTTAAACCATGTTAAGCGTTTGTTAAACGATCCACAATTATTATTAATGGAGGGGTAAGAAATGGTTGTTGGTGATTTCGCAAAAGAGGTAGACACACTAGTTATTGGATCAGGCCCAGGAGGATATGTAGCGGCTATTCGTGCAGCTCAACTTGGACAATCTGTAACTGTTGTAGAAAAAGCAACAGTTGGGGGCGTTTGTTTAAACGTAGGTTGTATTCCTTCAAAAGCATTAATTAATGCTGGTCACAAATTCCATAGTGCTAAACATTCAGACGACATCGGAATCGTAGCAGAAAATGTTTCTGTGAACTTCGAAAAAGTCCAAGAATGGAAAGCTAGCGTTGTAGATAAGTTAACTGGTGGAGTCAGAGGACTTTTAAAAGGAAATAAAGTAGAGCTTGTTCAAGGGGAAGCCTACTTTGCATCAGAGAATTCTGTTCGTATTATGGATGATAAGAGTTCACAAACATACAACTTTAAAAATTGTATTATTGCAACAGGATCTCGTCCAATTGAATTACCTTCTTTTAAATATACGGATCGTGTGATTAACTCAACAGGTGCTTTAGCTCTTAAAGAAGTGCCTAAAAAGTTAGTCGTTATTGGTGGAGGGTATATCGGTATTGAATTAACCGGTGCACTTTCAAACCTTGGTTCAGAAGTTGTTGTACTTGAAGGCGGAAAGCAAGTCCTACCTGGATTCGAAAAACAAATGGCTAAACTTGTTGAAAAACGCTTGAAGAAAAACGGCGTAACATTCCATACAGAAGCATTAGCTCAAGGTGTTGAAGAAACGAAGGATGGCGTCAAAGTAACAGCTGAAATTAAAGGAAAAGAAGAAGTATTTGAAGCGGACTACGTACTAGTAACAGTTGGACGTAGACCTAACACAGATGAGCTTGGTTTAGAGCAAATTGGTGTTGAAATGACAGACCGTGGCTTAATTAAAGTAGATAAACAATGTCGTACAAATGTAAGCAATATTTTTGCGATTGGTGATGTTGTCGAAGGTCTAGCATTAGCTCATAAAGCTTCTTATGAAGGAAAAATAGCGGCTGAAGCGATTGCTGGTGAAAAATCAGAGGTTGATTACTTAGCTATTCCTGCTGTTGTCTTCTCTGATCCAGAATTAGCTACTGTTGGTTATAATGAAAAAGAGGCAAAAGAAGCAGGCTACGATGTAGTTGTTGCTAAATTCCCATTTGCAGCAAATGGACGTGCTCTTTCTTTAAATGAGACAGATGGTTTTATGAAACTCATCACTCGTAAAGAGGACGGTCTAGTGTTAGGTGGACAAATTGCTGGTGCAAATGCATCTGATATGATTTCAGAAGTAGGATTAGCAATTGAAGCTGGAATGACAGCTGAAGATATTGCCTTAACGATTCATGCTCACCCATCGTTAGGGGAAATTACAATGGAAACAGCAGAAGTTGCTTTAGGCACTCCAATTCACATTGTAAAATAATTAACTGAAAACACTTGCCCTAGGAACATCGTATGTTTCTTGGGTAGGTGTTTTTTTGCATGCTGTGAAAGGCTAAATAAGGTAAGAAGGACGGAGATGTACGACAGAACCAATTTGAGTGAAGGTGGGGAATGTCAGACTGGTTTTAGAATCAATGAATGAAACCAAAAGTACTCAACTCAAAGCCATCAAAACCACTCCAAAGATTAAAAAAAAGTCGAGCAGAAGAATTTTCTTCTAATCGACTTTTTTTAATGATAAAAGCTAATAGATTCATGACGGATTGGCAGTTGTAGAACTTTCTTCAGGCTTGTGACAATTTCATCTTTAGATTGTACACCTTCCATTCGTAATTGTTCCATGTCACCATTTAAAACGATCATCGTAGGGAAAACTTGAATGTCATAATAGCGGACAATGTCCCGTTCATCAGAATCGATAATAAGAAAAGGTTGAGCCTGTTCAGGGTTTTCAGATTGCAACTCTAATATCGCATCATAGTAGCTGTCTTCTTTTTTTATATTGGATGAATCAGAAAATAATACGGTCATATGCTGGTCGGCATCATGATTGATAGGTGAAGTTGACGTTAAAAAACCTGTTGAACAAGCTGATAATAGAATACTAGAGAAGAATAAAATAATCATTACGTTAGTCTTTTTCAAGCTTGTCACATCCTATTTATTATTCTAAGTAATTATTAAGATACGTATTATTTTAGCATGATTAAACTCTTAAAATGGCCTAGGTAATCGAAATGTAATCAAATAGAAATATGGAAATAGAGATTGAAAAATAAAAGAAAAGGGAAGTACGATATCTTATCGTCCGTCCCTTTTCCTTTAGATTTAGTTAGTCATATTGCCATTTTTTTTGAAAAATATAGGCAGGGTATTGTTCTTCTTCATAATAATATTGCCTTTCATCTTTTGTTATTTGAGCAAGCTCTTCTAATAATACATAAATGGATTGAAGTTCATAATGGAGTGTTTGAATCGTTTTAGGTGACCATTTTTGTTTGCTTTCTGGTGATGGAGACAATTGATTTATTTTAACGATAATAGATGTGTCGATTTGATGGAACGGGTCCTTTAAGATGTTAACAAATGCTTGAATAATTTCCATAATGCATGTTTTTTGTAGTTCACTGATTGGGTGACTCAAGCGAAGGTGAGCCATTTTTCCTAAATGAATGGCTAAATGGTTTAAATGGTCTAATTTTTTCTGTAAATAATCAAAAGAGCGTCTTTCATATTCAGATGAACTGCGATAACGCCATTCGTCATTTTGGAAGGATGAGAGTTCGTAGCCACCCTGTATTTTTTCAGATATTTTTTTATATGTATAAATTCTTTCTCGACGATCATGATCGGAATCAAGCAGGTTTGTTATCATAGATTGCAAACTAGTACCGATATGATGACTAACCTCATCGATTCGTTGAACAAGAAGCGGACCGAACTTAGCTGGTAAAATCAGAAAATTCACAAATGTTGAGACTGTAATGCCAATAAATGAACCTGTAATTCGCCAAAGAACGTCAAGAATGCTTACATCCACGATCCCAGGTACCATCGCCGTTGCAGTTAATGTCGCGACAAGAGTAGAGGGATCTAGTTTTAAAGCGGCACAGGTAGTAATCGTAAAAATAGCGATTAAGGCATAGGTTAAGGCAGTTTCACCAAATGCAATATCACATAAAACGGCAAAACAAGCACCAATGGCAGCCGCGGGTAATCGAATCAGTCCTTTTTTTATGGAGGCATGGACGGTTGGTTCAATGGTGACTATCGCCGTAATAATCGCAAAAGAAGCGGGTAAATTCATCGTATGACATAAAATCGCTGTGATAAATACGGCAACCCCTGTTTTGATGATGCGTCTACCAATCGGCCATTTTATTCTCATAGTAACTCCTTAAATGTTATAATTGAATACGGCAGTTAGTATCGGGGTAAAGGGAATAAATTATACATTTTCTTCATGAATCACATAATTATGGACATATTTTGAAAGGATTGAACGGTATGAAAAAGATTGTTTGTTTATTAGGAATCATTTTGTTGGTAGGGTGTGGAAATGATTCGGATACATCCCAATTCGAGAGTACGGATCCAGAGGACGAAATGGTGGAAAACGAAAGGGAAAAAGAGGATGAAGTAGAGGAGTCGGAGTCGCATGAAAGGGAGACTGAAGGGGAAGATGATGTGGAAGAAAGCAATGAAGCCAATGAATCCGCTGAAGAAATAGAGAAAAAATATATGATCCATGCAACAACATCAGCTGTTCAACCTATTGAGGGAATGGGGGGCGACGAGAACGTTGTCTTAATCACAATTGATGATGCACCTGATAACTATTCAGTTGAAATGGCGAAAAACTTAAAAGAATTAGAAGTACCAGCCATCTTTTTTGTGAATGGACATTTCCTACTGGACGAAGCTGGTCGTGATAAGTTAAAGGAAATTTATGAGATGGGATTTGAAATTGGTAACCATACGATGACCCATTCGAACTTACAACAAATTAGTGAAGAGGAACAAAAAAAGGAGATTGTTGAATTAAATGAATTAGTAGAAGAGATAATCGGTGAACGGCCGAGGTTTTTTAGGGCACCATTTGGAGCGAATACGGATTATGCTCGTGAGATCGTTGCTGATGAACAGATGACTTTAATGAATTGGACTTATGGTTATGACTGGGAAAGTGACTATCAGGATGCAGATGCTCTAACAGAGATTATGGTTAATGCAAAAGAACTTCAAAATGGGGCAAACTTGCTCATGCATGATCGAGCGTGGACAGCAAAAGCGTTGACTGGTATTATAAACGGTTTAGAGGAAAAAGGGTATAAAATGGTGGATCCGAAAGAAATCAAATAATTTAAGTCTAATTATGAACGATTCAACATAAGGTATACAGTGGTTTGAAGCGCTTACAAAAAAGGATTGAGGAGATGATTGTGATGTTAGGAACTATCATTTGTCAAACCTGTCACGAATCGATTATGGCTTTTGAATCCGAAAAAGTGACAAAAGTCTATGTGAAGTGCTCTCATTGTAGCCACTGCCAAAAAAACAAGTAAAAAACGATTAATGGGAAATCGACATCACCATGGTTAGGAGAACTGACCACAGTGATGTCGGTTTTTTTATGAATTAATAGGGGGAAGGTCACACATAGCAGGGAATAAGTAATGAAAAAGTAGGAACAGCGAAATTACGATGTGAATAAAATAAAATTGTTAACGAAGATCCACTCAGTCATGATGTCCAATTTAACTTACATGTGTAAAAAATAAAAAGAGCTGTACCTATAAGGACATTTATTGACCTTAATGGGACAGCTCCTTCTTTTGTTTATTTAATGGCCTCAAATTCCTTAATGACTCGAATTGTTTGGAAGGTTTCATCTTCTGGTCCTTGAACAGGTAAACCTTCTTTAATATTTTCCTCAATATACGCAAGGTTTTCTTCTGTGATAATTTCCCCAGGAATTAAAATCGGAATACCAGGTGGATAAACCATAATAAATTCTGCTATGGTTCTACCTGCTGATTTTGAGAAAGGGATGACTTCTGTTTCCGCATAAAAAGCATCACGGGGTGAAAGAGCTAGTGTCGGAATTCTAGGGACATAAACTTTTACTTCCTTCTTTTCCCTGAAGCTATCGCTCGTTTCCAAGGAAAGTTGAGCAAGGGCATCCACAAGTTTTGCCGTTTCTTCTGCTGTGTCTCCAAGAGAAATGATACAAAGAATGTTATATAAATCGGATAATTCCACTTCGATTGCATAACGCTCTCTTAACCAAACTTCAACTTCTGAGCCTGTAATTCCAAGCTCTTTAACCGAAATAATTAATTTAGTTGGATCCATATCGTAAGTGGCTTTTGTACCAAGAATTTCTTCCCCAACACATATGATTCCAGGGATCGTATTAAGCTGTTCACGTGTTTTTTCAGCAAGTTCAATCGTATTAGTTAAAAGCTTTTGACCTTCTGTTGCGAGTCTTCTTCTTGCGACATCAAGTGAAGCTAATAACAGATAAGAGGTTGAAGTTGTTGTTAGCATACTAATAATGGATTGCACTCTTTTCGCAGAGACGAGCCCTTCTTTAAGATTTAAGACAGAGCTTTGAGTCATTGAACCGCCAAGTTTATGAACACTTGTCGCTGCCATGTCTGCACCTGCTTGCATCGCGGATAAAGGTAGTTGATCATGAAAATGAATATGAACACCGTGTGCTTCATCGACTAGGACAGGTATTTGATAGCTGTGAGCGATTTCCACGATTTTCTCCAAGTTTCCGGATACTCCAAAATAAGTTGGATTGATGACGAGTAATCCTTTTGCATCTGGATGAGTCTGAAGAGCTTTCTCAACCGAATCTGTTGTTATTCCGTGGGAAATACCTAGGTTGGGATCGATTTCTGGGTGAATAAAAACAGGGTTTGCTCCAGAAAAAATAATCGCAGACATAATGGATTTATGAACATTGCGCGGGACGATTATTTTATCTCCAGGAGAACAAACACTCATAATCATCGTCATAATCGCACCACTTGTTCCTTGGACAGAGAAGAATGTATGGTCTGCCCCAAAAGCTTCTGCAGCAAGCTCTTGTGCTTCTTTAATGATCCCGTGAGGATGATGGAGGTCATCTAATGGAGCGATATTAATTAAGTCAATAGCAAGTGCATTTTCACCAATATATTCTCTAAATTCCGGGTCCATCCCTGTTCCTTTTTTATGTCCAGGAATATGGAATTGAGTAGGTTGTTTTTCTGCATGTTTACGGACCCCATCAAATAATGGGGTAGAATATTGTCGCGACAAAGACGTCACCTCTTTTTAAAATAAAATTACCCTATATAAGATATAGTGATATAAAACAAATAAGAGTATACCAAATAGGGAGTTCACTTGCATAGATAAAAGAAGAAATAAATATGTATTTTTCGAAACGTTTTCGTGTCTTAAGTGGTTCATGGAGAAGATTCTTGCATAAAAGGTAGGAACGTGTTACATATTGTAGAGAAAAGAAGAAAGGGGTTTATTTTATGGATATGAATATGCCGATTTCACTTGATTGGACAAAGGATGAGGTCGTTGATGTCCTCGATTTTTATCAAGCAGTGGAAGATGTTTTTAGTCGAGGGGTGGAGCGAGCGGAATTTTTAAACTACTATCAACGTTTTAAAGAAATCGTTCCATCAAAAAGTGAAGAAAAGCAACTTTGTCAGCAATTTGATGAACAAGCAGGGGTCTCCTGTTATCAAGCTGTTAAAACAGCAAAAGAGAAACAAAATGGCGAAATGATTCGATTAACGAAATAAGTGATGTTTGGGGGAGGGGATTAAATGGGGAAATTTCCTTTAAATATATTATTTATTCTTGGATTTCTAGTTCTCAGTGCTTGTTCGAACGGAGCGAATAATGAGAAACTATCGATTTATTTTTTTGGTGATGTTCCAAGAGACCGAGAAGAGCAATTACATAAAATGATTGAAAATGAAATTGGTGAAGTTGAGGAAGAGATCTACATTTCGATTGAGCCTGTTCAACATGAAAGAATTCTTGTCGTTATTGCCGCCGAAGAGGGTGATTTATATTTTATTGATCAATCAAAAGAGGTGTTCTTTGACCCGGTCGGTTTAGTTCCACTAGATGGGCTTTTTTCTGATGAGGCAATAGAAGGAAGCGCTCCATATGTCGTTGAAAATGAAGAAACTGGCGAGGAACAATTATTTGCTGTTTCTATTAATGAACAAACAAGATTTATCGATGAATTGGATATTGAATTATCAAATGAAATGTTTGCTTTTATTGATAAACGAAGTCCACATATTGAGCTAAGTAAGAAGATATTAGAGGCGTTATATTGATTGATTTTTTTATGATGAAATAAGCCCAAAGGTAACTGAAAATGCCTTTGGGCTTATTTTTATTTAGCTAGAATAGGTGCGTTTTGAGCTAGCGTATAGAGCGGCAATACAGTTTTATACGTTTCCTCAATTTTTTGGATTAATGCTTGTCCGTCTTTTAGGATTGGATCATTTCGATCAATGTGGATACCACATAATAATTCCGCTTTTTTGACGTCTTTTAATCGTGTGAACATCGCTTCCAATTCATTTTTGGAAAGATCGCCATGTTTTTTCGCTTCCGGTTTCATATGATCAATTGACCAAACAAAATCATTTGGAATTTCTTTTTTCCATTTATTAACGTTTTTTAACAACTTCTCTGCAAAGGGGGCTTTATTGGGGCATTCGTATATAACGGCAAACCAAACAAATAAATGTGTTTCAAATAATCCGACTTGAAAATGGGGAAGCATTTTATATCCTCTTTTACTGCTAGCAAATGCGACCCACGTGTCATTTGGTGGGTTGACGGTACGGCGAGCGTGTTTAGCGATATGTGTAAACATTTCGTCTCCTGTTAAAGAAGATAATGTTGGTTCCATTTCTGTGGCAATTGCTTCAAATTTAGGACGAATATTCGATTTTAATGCGTTCATTCGTTCCTCAAGGCCTTTTATATTAAATACATTAAAATCAGCATCGTTAAATCCAGAAAAAGTCATATTTGACACTCCTTAATTATAATCATTATTCTTTAATTTTAACACATAATGTCGACTAAATGAGAATATAATGCTTCTTATCCCGTTAGTATTGCCTAGAAATATTCCAACATGACAATCAGAGTAGGATGTAATCATTTTATTGATTGGAAGTCCGCACATTTTTTTGAAAGGCTAATAAACTGTACTAACTCATTACTTTGTTGCATTGGCCTAAGATTATTAAAATCCTACTTTGAGGGGTGTCGTTAATGGAACAGATCATGGAAGGGTTTGAACTTACAGGTGTGAAGAACCGTATTATTGTTCTGAAGCTCGAGATTGATTATGAATTGATGACGTTACATGATGCTTTGTTAACAGAGGATGACATTTCAAGACTCGAGACATTAGAGAAATTAAAGAAGTTGCAGCAAGAATTAAAAAAGCTAGAAATTACGTAAGGGATCTTGCTACATCTCTTACTCATAAGACACGAATCTCAGGTAAGGAGAGACGTGTTGTTTTTTGTTTCCGGAAAAGACAAGCTTAAATGAATTTAGAGAGAATTGATGTGAGAAAAGTTAAACGTATCTATAGTCATCTAACTGAACGGTCATCCTGATGGTGAGAGAATGATGTGACCTTTATTATTATCAGAAAAAAATAAATAATATATATTTTCTGATAGATTTTCTGACAAGAATCAACTAAAATAATGGCAATGCTTTATTTTATTAAGAGTAGACAAACATGAAAAACGGATTGGAGGCGAATCAATTGAGTATAATTGAAGATATTGTTGGAGCTATTAATGGATTTGTCTGGGGGCCTTTTACACTTATACTTATTGTAGGTACAGGTATTTTTTTAACGATTCGTTTAGGATTTCTTCAGATTCGAGATTTACCTTATGCACTTAAGTTGACTTTTTCCAAAAGTAGCAACAAAGACAAGGAGGCAAAAGGAGACATTTCTCATTTTCAATCGTTGATGACGGCAATGGCAGCAACGCTTGGAATAGGTAATATTTCAGGAGTGGCTTCGGCCGTTTTATTAGGGGGAGTTGGGGCCCTATTTTGGATGTGGTTAGCCGCATTTTTTGGAATGGCAACAAAATATGGGGAAGCTATTCTTGCTGTCAAATATCGTGTGGTCAACCATAAAGGCGAAATGTCTGGTGGCCCAATGTATTACATTGAAAAAGGTTTAGGTTGGAAGTGGCTAGCTGTTCTTTTTGCTTTATTTGGTTGCCTTGCTTCATTTGGGATTGGAAATATGACACAATCTAATACGGTTGCAAATTCGTTAAGCGATTCTTTTAACATCGCTCCTTGGATTACTGGGTTAGCATTAATGCTATGTACGGGTTTAGTATTACTCGGTGGGGTTAAAAGTATCGGTAGGGTAACGGCTATTTTTGTCCCGTTTATGGCATTATTTTATTTAATTGGTGGTTTAGTCATTATTATTATGAATATTACTTTAGTTCCGGAAGCGTTTGGTGTTATTTTTACAGCAGCTTTTAATCCTGAAGCGGCAGCAGGTGGAGCGATTGGTTTAGCAATTCGTTACGGTATCGCTCGCGGGGTATTCTCCAATGAAGCGGGGCTTGGTTCGGCCCCAATTGCCGCAGCAGCAGCCAAAACCGATTATCCAGGGAGACAAGCACTTGTGTCGATGACTGGTACATTTTTAGATACAATCATTATTTGTACGATCACTGGTCTAACGATTGTGATGAGTGGATTATATGTAGGTGCAGAAAGTGATTCGCAAGCGGTCTTAACTGGTCAAGCGTTTGGACACTTTCTTCCTGGAGGAAATTTAATTGTTGTATTTGGAATCATGTTTTTTGCCTATTCAACAATATTAGGATGGTCATACTACGGTGAAAAATGTTTTGGTTATTTATTTGGGGATGAAAAGGCGTTTATATATAGAGCGTTATTTGTGGTTACGGTATTCTTTGGTGCAACAACTACTGTACAATTAGTATGGGATATAGCCGATACTTTTAATGCGTTGATGGCGATTCCGAACTTAATCGCTTTATGTTTATTGTCGGGTGTAATTGTTTCAGAAACGAACAAGTTTAGAGAAGTACGTACAAAAGAAAAAATCGAAGCAAAGAACCGCAAAATGGCTAGTTAATTGAAAAGTGAGAGCCTAATTAATTCATGCTTATATTTAAGTATGGTTAATGGGCTTTTTTTATTTGTTGAGAATATAAATATCTTTTGGTTCAAATAATTCCTTTATGAAGTCACTTATGTCATAATTAAGTAATAAAAATTTGTTTATTCTAAAAGAGGTGTCGAGGTCATGTCATTAAATTGGTTGGAGATAGAAAAAATTGCAAAAGAATGGACGTTAGAAGCTGGAGAAAAGGTGAAAGAAGCCTTGCATAATCCAATTGAAGTAAAATCTAAATCGAATCCTCATGATTTAGTTACTGAGGTCGATAAGAAAACGGAGCAATTTTTTTATCAGAAAATTAAAGAAACATTTCCTGGCCATCATTTTTTAGGAGAAGAAGGAATTGCTGAGGAAGGAATATTACAATCTTTAGATGGGACAGTCTGGATTATTGATCCAATTGATGGGACGATGAATTTTGTTCATCAAAAATATAATTTTGCGATTTCTGTTGGTATTTATCATAATGGTTTTGGCATGATTGGTCTGATTTACGATGTAATGAGTAATGAGCTATTTCATGCGAGTCGAGATAATGGGGCTTATTTGAATGAGGAAGAGCTTGTTCCCGTAAAAGAAAGGGTTTTAGGTGAATCGATCATTGGCGTTAATGGAAAATGGCTCGTGGAAGAAAGAAATGTTTACCAAAATCCGCTACGAGCGTTAGTTCGAGATGTACGTAGCATTCGTTCTTATGGTTCAGCGGCGATTGAAATGGCTTATGTCGCGGCAGACCGATTAGATGGCTACATTAGTGTCAAATTATCACCATGGGATTATGCGGCAGCCCTTGTTATTTTAAAAGAGGTCGGTTGTGTTGCTTTTTCATTTGCAGGGAATGAATTATCACTCTTAGATTCAGGAACGGTGATCGCAGCGAAACCACAATTACATAAAGAAATTATATCTTCATATTTAGGGGAGGAATTTTAAATGATAAAAAGGGTTGGGTATATTGGAGTTGGAACGATGGGTTTTCCAATGGTCCAGCATTTATTATCAAAAGATTATGAGGTCTATGTTTTACACGGGCGGGGCCGTTATGAAGAGGCGGTTAACCTTGGGGCGAAGACTCTTTCAACACCTAAAGAAATTGCTGAAACAGTTGATATCATTTTCACTTGTCTTCCTCTTCCTCAAACAATAGCTGAAGTTTATGAAGGGAAAGAGGGAATAATTGCTGGGATACAGAAAGGTCAAATATTAATTGATCATTCAACTGTTGATCGTAACACGAATGAACATATCGCCAAACTTGCCGAACAAAAAGGAGCAGACTTTATCGACGCACCTGTAAGTGGTGGACCGATGGGAGCTATCGCGGGGACCTTAACCATTATGTGTGGAGGAGATGAACGAGCATTTATAAAAGCGAAACCTATTATGGAAGCTTACGGTGAATATATACTTCTTGTTGGTGAGGTCGGGAGCGGAACCGTCGTTAAATTATTAAATAATATGTTGATTGGGGTCCATCAAGCAGCTCTAGCGGAATGTTATGTCATGGCAGAAAAAAGCGGAGTAGATCCTGCGATTGCTTACGATTTAATTAAACGAAGTTCAGGTTTTTCTAAAAGTATGGACTGGTCTGTTGATGCCATTCTCGATCGTCAATTCGAAGCTAGGTTTTCATTGGAGTTATTAAACAAGGATATAAATTTGGCTCTTGATTTAGCGAAGGAAATCGATATGCCGCTCGATTTAGTTAAATTGGGGGCAAAAAAAGTCGCTGAAGCAAAACGTGAATACGGACATGAAGATATTTGTGCCGTCGTCAAACCATTAGAAGAAAAAACAAACATAACTTTAACAAGAAAAAAATAAAAAGACAATATCGCTTTTTATTAGAGTGTCATATCCAAAAAACTTACGTGTGTTTGGAAAAATGAGCATCTTCGGCTTCGCTCTCGGAAGTGGATTTTTGGTGATTGGATAAGAAAAGAATGTCCTCACTATTAGGTTATTCATAGATGATCCATTATGGTTTCAGCTGTTTTTTGACCAAAGCGGAGCTAGGGGAATGCGTAGGGCATGCAGCTAGTGGAGTAAGACAAATAAGATCTTATTCAGTGGCCTCGCGACTAATCGATACGGAGGCTCTCGATTCACTCGCGGAACGTTAAGGGTATGTTATGTGTGTACTATTAAGCATTTAAAAAAAGGACCAGAAAAGTATAATCACTTTTCTGGTCTCTTTTATTTCATCAATTATTTTGTTTAAAGTTATAATATAAACCTAAGAAAAAAGAATGATTTATATTTCGCTTGATTCTCTAGCTCTTTTTTTTAGTGTAAAACCTAGTCCCATTGCGACGACAATTCCAAGAATGGCTAAACTAGCAATGAACACACTACGTTCAGCAATGGCAACTCCAATAATCATAATACAAAAAACAGTTACTGAAGCTAACAGTAAAAATAAAAGGTTTTCTTTCTTCACATCAATTACCCCCTAAGTTCGGTGAACATTAATAGTGTACCTTTAATTGAGGAAAAGAAAAAGGACAATGTTGTGACAAAAAAAATAACCTTTTTAATTAATAAAGCGGATTACCTATTTTTAATTGGTTTATGATATACTTATACAGTTAAAGTTGAACTAAGGAGAGAATTTGATGACTGAATATCGTAACGATATAAAAAATATTGCGATTATCGCACACGTTGACCACGGTAAAACGACATTGGTTGATGAATTATTAAAACAATCGGGTACATTCCGTGTACACGAACAAGTTGAAGAAAGAGCTATGGATTCAAATGCGATTGAAAAAGAGCGCGGGATTACAATCCTTGCTAAAAATACAGCCATTAATTACGGGGATACTCGTATTAACATTTTAGATACACCTGGACATGCTGACTTCGGTGGAGAAGTTGAACGTATTATGAAAATGGTAGATGGTGTTTTACTTGTTGTTGATGCTTACGAGGGCTGTATGCCACAAACTCGTTTTGTTTTAAAGAAAGCATTAGAGCAAAAGTTAACGCCAATTGTTGTTGTGAATAAAATCGATCGTGATTTTGCTCGTCCAACAGAAGTTGTCGATGAAGTAGTTGACTTATTTATTGACCTTGGGGCAGATGAAGACCAATTGGACTTCCCTGTTGTTTTTGCTTCTGCAATTAATGGAACAGCAAGTTTAAATCATGAAAAACAAGATGAGAATATGGATTCTTTATTCGAAACGATTATCGAAACAATTCCATCACCAGTTGATAATAGTCAAGAGCCGTTACAATTCCAAGTGACAATGCTTGATTATAACGATTATTTAGGCCGTGTTGGGATTGGTCGAGTGTTTAGAGGGACAATTGAAGTTGGGCAACAAGTAGCTTTAATGAAGCTTGATGGTTCTGTTAAGCAGTTTCGTGTCACAAAAATGTTCGGTTTCTTAGGGTTGAAAAGAATTGAAATTACTTCTGCAAAAGCAGGCGATTTAATTGCGGTTTCTGGAATGGAAGAAATCAATGTTGGTGAAACGATTTGTCCAGTTGAGCATCAAGAAGCATTGCCGATTTTACGTATTGATGAGCCTACTTTACAGATGACATTCCTTGTAAACAACAGTCCTTTTGCTGGTCGTGAAGGAAAATGGGTAACGAGTCGTAAATTAGAAGAGCGTTTAACAGCGGAGCTTGAAACAGATGTTAGTTTACGTGTAGACAATACAGACTCTCCTGATGTTTGGATCGTTTCAGGGCGTGGAGAGCTTCACTTGTCGATTTTAATTGAAAACATGCGTCGTGAAGGATTTGAATTACAAGTTTCTAAACCAGAAGTAATCATCCGTGACGTTGATGGTGTTCGTTCTGAGCCTGTTGAACGTGTGCAAATTGATGTTCCTGAAGAGTACACTGGTGCTGTAATGGAATCATTGGGTGAGCGTAAAGGTGAGATGACGAATATGACAAACTCTGGTAATGGTCAAGTTCGACTAGAGTTTATGGTTCCTGCTCGTGGCCTTATCGGTTACACGACAGAGTTCTTAACCCAAACACGTGGTTATGGAATTATTAATCACTCCTTTGATAGCTACCAGCCAATGGCCGCTGGTCAAGTTGGTGGACGTCGTCAAGGGGTTCTTGTTTCAATGGAAACAGGGAAAGCGAGCCAATACGGAATTATGCAAGTAGAGGATCGTGGGACGATTTTTATCGAGCCAGGAACAGAAATCTACGAAGGTATGATCGTTGGAGAGCATACGCGTGAAAATGATTTAACCGTAAACGTAACAAAAATGAAAGCTCAAACAAACGTTCGTTCCGCAACAAAGGATCAAACTGTTACGATGAAAAAACCAAGAATCATGACTTTAGAAGAAGCGCTTGAGTATTTAAATGAAGATGAATATTGCGAGTTAACACCTGAATCGATTCGTTTACGTAAAAAGATTTTAAATAAATCAGAACGTGAACGAGTGGAAAAGCGTAAAAAGCTATCACAACAATCATAATAACGGTTGTAATAGCAAGGTTTTGAAAGGATGATACAAAGTAATGGAACACTCATTTACACAAGAGGAACTTGAAGGTTATTCGTGGTTAATGAGGGCGTCTGCTGAAAATCCTTGGAATGGTTTTTGGGCTTTCCTCGCCATTGTTGCCCTAGCAGTAATCGTCTTTAATTTAGGGTTTGCAAGGAAATTACCTGTGTTAAAAATGGTCGTCATTTACATTTTATTAGTGATTGGTTGTTTCGTTTTATGGTTTCTAGAATTTCTTTTTGGGGCACCAATGATTATCGTGTTAATCATATCGGCTGTTGTGTTAGGAGCTTATCGTTATCGCCTTTACCGTCACCGTCAAGAAGAGAAAAAAGAAGCCTAATAAAAAAAGAGAGCGAGTGGAGTTAAATCCATTCGCTCTCTTTTTCTTTTGAGTTTCTTAAAATAAATGACCCCGTTGATTTACGTTCATTAGTGCGAAGTGTAATTCTTTCTTGGCACGAATCGCACATATACGTATGAATGGGGCGGTTCCTCAGTCTTTTAGCAATTAAAATATGATCATCAATTTTATCGATTTTATCACATAAAACACATTTAACACGCACGATTTTCACTCCATTTCGGTCATACTTATCTATTGATTTCCAGAGTTTCTTTATGATATACATTGTTGAAATCTTAAATCATATATTAATCCTTATAATTAGTGTAACTTTTTTTCTTTTAAAAGAAAATGGATTTTCAAAATAAAAGTCTGTTTTCTAAAAGGAGTGTTATTTTTTGTGAATGATTACATTTAACAATGGCCAGAGTTGAGTGAAACGAGCCGTCGCGTTTTATTGGTTTTCGAGAATTATTCGCACCGTAATTCCGGTAATGGAGCTATTTCATTACCAATCGCTGATTATACGCACCATAAATCCACCAACAAACCAATTTCATGACCAATCAGTGACATCAGTTGTACGAGATAAATTTAATAAAAAGCTAGTTAACTTTAGGTAAAGCAATAACAGGAAATCTTAGTGTTTACTAATTTTTTGTCGTTTATTTTTATTTTTCATTCGATATCTCGTCTATCTTTCTTTTTCGTTTCATACATTCATTAATAAGAGGACTAAGCTATGTTTCATGGACATAATTGTTCATTATGCATATTTTATAATAAAGGCATGTGAAACGAACTTCAGTCAGGAGGCGGAATGTTGAAAAAAATCTACGTCTTGGATACAAACGTGCTCTTACAAGACCCACATTCCATTTATTCTTTTATGGATAATGAGATTGTGATCCCCGCTATTGTTTTAGAAGAGGTTGATTCCAAAAAAAGAAATATGGATGAAGTAGGTCGCAATGCAAGGCATTTTTCGAAAATGATTGATAAATTACGAGATAAAGGAAGGCTCCATGAAGGAATAAAATTAGAAGAAACGGGTGGTTCGCTTAGGGTCGAATTAAATCACCGTTCATTTGAAAGAATGAAAGGCTCTTTTGCTGAAATGTCTAATGATAATCGGATTATTGCGGTTGCCTTAAATTTAACCGTTGAGGAAAAACAAACGAGCAACAGACAAGTCATCTTAGTAAGTAAGGATGCCTTAGTTCGGGTTAAAGCAGACGCACTAGGCATCGTTGCTGAGGATTTTTTAAGTGACAGAGTCGTTGAACATGATTCTGTCTATCGCGGATATGTCGAAAAGTATGTGGATGCTGATATGATCAAGAGCTTTTTTCAAAATGGATATTTACCTGTTCAAGTGTTTGATCGGCATAGTTTTTACCCGCATCAGTTTATTATTATGAAAGATGCCTTAGGGAGCTCGAGTTCAGCACTTGGAAAGGTGGATGAGGATGGGAAGTTCATAAAACCATTTATTCAAGATTCCGAGCAAGTTTGGGGCATTCGGCCACGAAATGTTCAACAAAGAATGGCCTTTGAATTACTTTTAAGAGAAGATATTCATTTAGTGACGATGGTTGGAAAGGCTGGAACGGGTAAAACATTACTGTCGCTTGCAGCAGGACTTATGCAAACAGAAGACTTAGGGTGTTACACAAAATTAGTTGTTGCTCGTCCAGTTGTCCCAATGGGCAAGGATATAGGTTTTTTACCAGGAGAAAAGGAAGAAAAGCTCCGCCCTTGGATGCAACCTATTTACGATAATTTAGAGTATTTGTTCAATACAAAAAAACCAGGGGAACTCGATCAAATTTTGGCAGGAATGGGCTCGATACAAGTAGAGGCGTTGACGTATATTCGTGGAAGAAGTATTCCTGACCAACTGATTATTATTGATGAAGCTCAAAATTTAACTAAACATGAAGTGAAAACGATTATTACCCGTGTCGGGGAGCGTAGTAAAATCATTTTAATGGGAGATCCACAACAAATCGATCATCCTTATTTAGATGAATTTAACAACGGTTTAACGTATGTTGTTGAAAAATTTAAAGATCAAAGCGTCAGTGGTCATATTAAGCTTGTGAAAGGAGAACGATCTGGTTTAGCCCAATTGGCAGCTGATTTACTTTAAGAAGGAAAGGAAAACTAGTGAAGTCGTAAATGGACCTCACTAGTTTTGTTCGTATTTTCAAGATTCATTTTCTGAGATGAACATCTTAATTTCACTAACTTCCTTAATTGGTGAGTCAAGATTCGTACCATCTCCATGATATAAGTGAATCGGTCCATCCTCTTTTAGCGGTTGCCCTTCTTTTGAAAAACCAGCAATTAATTTACGAGCAACTTCGAAGTCATAAGTAAATTCTTTCCCTGATTTGGTCATAATCTTAACTTTGTTTACGGTTTCCTTCGGGTTTGTATGTAGAAGAAATGGTTCAAGTGGCATGCCATATGATAAATTTAAAAGTTCTTTTTTGTTATATATTATTTTATTTCCGTTGGCATTAGGGTTTGGCGCCTCACTGCCTTCAATGATTTCCTTGTCCCATTGAGCAGAAATCGCTTTACGGTAGGCAATTTCAGGGTCTTCTACTTCTTTTTTTTCTGTAAAAAAAGTATTTAAATCAACTTTTCTTTCATCAAAAATCCAAACAGATGGGTCGATTGTCAAAGGATGTTCAACCTCTCCAGTTATAAAAAAAATAAACTCATCCATGTTGTAAAACCTCCATTTAAATAACTTATACAAATAACGAGAAGAAATCATAAATCCTTGTTTAGAAAAAAGCGATAAAGATTATCCTATTAAAGTATAAAGATCTTTTGACACTTTGTCACATATGGAAAGTTAGGTTTTATAGAAAGGGTGAATCATTTGATTTGTAAAGGTCAGTCTGAATTAGATGAAATGGTCAAGCAGGCACAAAAATCGACGATAAATGGAAAGGTCGCTAATTATATACCTGCGTTAGCCAAAGCAGAGCGGGATGTATTGGCTGTTTCCATTTTTGATGGAGCTGATCTTTGTTTTGTTGCCGGAAACAGTGAAGAGAGGTTTACATTACAAAGTGCCTCAAAAGTGATTACGCTTGCCCTTGCTTTAATAGATTGTGGTGAGGATAAAGTATTTAAAAAAGTCGGAATGGAGCCAACAGGTGACCCGTTTAATTCTATTTCTAAATTGGAAACACAAATTCCATCAAAACCATTAAATCCAATGATTAATGCAGGTGCACTAGCAGTTAGTTCGTTAATAAAGGGGAGAACAGCTGATGAAAAACTTCAATATTTATTAGCTTTTATTCATAAATTAAGTGGAAATAATAAGATTACTTACAATCAAGAAGTGGCTCAATCAGAATTTGAATCAGCAGATTTAAACCGAGCATTAGCATATTTTCTTAAACAACATCATATTATCGATGGAGATGTAAATGAGCTCATTGATTTTTATACAAAACAATGTGCGATTGAATTAACGTGTAATGACTTGGCACGTATCGGTTATGTGTTAGCTAATGAGGGAAGGTGTGCAGATGGTCAAGAAGTCATTCCTTTTGAAATTGCAAGACTGGTCAAAACCTTTATGGTTACTTGTGGCATGTACAATGCATCTGGTGAGTTCGCCATCAAAGTAGGTATCCCTGCCAAGAGTGGTGTCTCTGGATGCATTCTAGGTGCGGTTCCGAATCGACTAGGAATTGGGATATATGGCCCAGCGTTAGATGAAAAAGGAAATAGTGTTGCGGGAATGAAGTTACTAGAGTTGTTAGCGGAGCATTATCGTTTGAGTATCTTCTAAAAGGGAAATTTTTCATTGCAGATTATTGGATGAAAGCACTAAAAAGATTGCATTTTTTTTATAAAAAAGATAGTATTAATATTAAGGATACTTAGAGCATGAGGAGGGGACAACATGTCAACAGAAATGATGACAGGTCAAAATGAAAAAGCCTTTGCCCTTCTGAAATCCGATGCGGAAAAAATCCGCCAGCTGATTGAAGTGCAGATGGAGAATTTAACAATGCCTCAATGCCCCCTTTACGAAGAGGTTTTGGATACACAGATGTTTGGTCTTTCGCGAGAAATTGACTTTGCGATCCGCCTTGAATTAGTAGAGGAAGAGAAAGGCAAACAGCTTTTAGTAGAATTAGAGCGCAAGCTAGCTGCTCTTCACGAAGCGTCATTACGCAAATAAAAATCAAGCTTAAATAGGCTTGATTTTTTTTTATGAGAAAATAATCAAAGTCGACAAGCTATTTTTGTATTTGAGAGAGGAGTGCTAGGTCGACGAAGCGGAAGAGCTATTTCTATTAGAAGACGATAACCGAACAAAGCAGATGACACTTACGAGGCAAAGAAAAAGGTCATGTGGAGCTCGGACGCATCGCCCTCGCCCGAAAAACATAGATATATCTATGTTCATAAAAAAAGTTCGAGAAGACAAAACTTCTCGAACTTTTTTCGGTTTAAGGGCCTCTTCTTCTTTTTATTTTATTGATTTTTCTCTCGTTAAAATTAACATCATATACGAAAGAGTGGTAAATAATAAAGAGACGATTAGTGCATGCATTAATCCAACCGTTAGCGAGTTTTGTGTAAAGACAACGGAAACTCCACTAAAGATTTGAAGGAGGACAAATAAAACAGAAATGATACTAGACCATAATAGCACCAGCTGATTGCGATATTTAGCAATTGTCCAAATCAATAAAATGATAAGGAAGACGAATAATAGGATTCCAACGACGCGGTGAAAATAATGGGAGCCAACGGGTCCTTCTAAGCCCGGAAACCACATGCCATTACATTGAGGGAAACCACTACATGCTAAGGTTGCCTTGGTGTGTTTAACGTAAGCGCCGGAATAAATAACGGCATAACAATAGGAAAGCACAAAGAATACATAATATTTAAAGCCTTTTGTTACCTTTGGAGCTATTCGTATTCCTTTTGGATTATCTTCAAAGGCGAGTATCGTCAGTATGACAACAGATGCGAGAGACATTGCCGATATGCCGAAATGAAGGGCAAGAATAGCATGAGATTGTCCGAACACAACCGCACCAGCACCAAGTAATCCTTGGAAGACAATAAGAATAAAGGCGAGAATCGAAAAAAGTCTTGCTTCACGGATGTGTGATAGTTTTTTCCAGGACCACATGGCCAAGATAAGAATCATAATACCGACAAGGCCGGCCACAATTCGGTGACTATATTCAATTATTGTTTCAATTTCTGGACTAGTGGGAATAACTTCACCAAAACAAAGTGGCCAAGTAGCTCCACAGCCCTCTCCTGAATCCGTTTTCGTAACCGTAGCACCTTGTAATAAAACGATTAGAACACCGATAGAAGTAATAATGCCATAAAATTTTAAAGCTTTATGCATTGAATTCACCAAACCTTCTATAAAATTGTTAAGAATTATGCTAAAGTTAGCAATGGAATATTTAAGTAACATCCTTGATCTTAAGAATAATCTGATCAAATGTCAATTTCGTCTCTTGTGTCAATTTTAGGAACATCTTAAATGTGAAGAATCTGTGAAAGTCATTAATTTGATGAAAGATAATCAAATTTGAGATATAATGTGAATGTGTTTTGCAAAGAAACACGAAATAACGATGATTTAATTGAATATACGTTGTTTCTCATATGGATGAGGAGGTGAAACTTGATGAATAAGACCGATACGATTGTAAAACCAAATGAGGCACTGGCTGGTCATGATTCATCAGTTGCTGTTAGCCAGCAAAATTCATGGAAAGATTATTTAGTTTTAGCTAAGCAAGGGATTGTAACGTCAAATTTAATTACAACGTTTACAGGAATCTTCTTAGCTGCTATTTATACAAGTACTGGGCTTGGTGCTAACATACCAGCAGCTATTTTTGCATTATTAGGATCGGGACTCGTTATGGCTGGTGCATGTACGTTTAATAACTACATAGACCGTGATATCGATCCTATTATGGAAAGAACAAAAGATCGTCCTTCAGTAAATGGCCGTTTTACTGGGAAGCATATTTTAACTGTAGGGGCGATACAATCGATTTTAGGGATGATATTCCTTTCATTAACAACCCCAACTGCAGCTGTTATAGGTGCGATTGGCTTGTTTATTTATGTCGTCCTCTATTCAATGTGGACAAAGCGTACAACGACATTAAATACGATTGTCGGAAGCTTTTCAGGTGCCGTACCGCCATTAATTGGTTGGGCTGCTATTGATGGAGGCTTACATATGTATGCTTGGCTGTTATTTTTTATTATGTTCTTTTGGCAGCCACCACACTTTTTAGCTCTAGCAATGAAACGGGTTGAAGAATATCGGGCAGCTGGCATTCCGATGTTACCAGTAGTTGCAGGGTTTGATATGACGAAGCGGCAAATGGTCATTTATGTAGCCGCATTATTACCAGTATCATTATTACTTTATCCTTTCGGTGTTGTTTATACCGTCATTGCCACTTTACTTGGAGTTGGTTGGTTAGCTTTAGGTTTAGCTGGATTTAAAATGAAGGATGATATGAAATGGGCGAGACTGATGTTTGTCTACTCTCTCAATTATTTAACCATTTTATTTGTGCTTATGGTTATTGTTCACCTATAAGATTGTGTTCATAGAACTTACGATTAAGGTGAATAATGATTATAAATATATATTATGTAGTTATGTGACTACTTGAAGAAAGTGAGGTTGGTTTAACAGATGAAACGTTGGAAAACTGCATGGCGTTTTCTACCATTTTCTTTACTACTGCTATTATTAGCTGGCTGTGGTGAGGAAAATTTGACAGCACTTGATCCAAAGGGTCCACAAGCTGAGTGGCTTTTAGATAATATGTTATTGTCCCTCTATATTATGGCCTTTGTGACCGTTGTCGTATTTGCAATCTTTTTCATCATTCTTGCAAAATTCCGTCGTAAACCGGGTGATGATGAAATCCCGAATCAAGTTCATGGTAATACAGCATTAGAAATTACGTGGACCGTTATCCCAATTATTTTATTAGTAATCTTAGCTGTACCAACTATTTCTGGTACATTTATGATGGCTGATATGGAGCCAGACCCTGTAGCAGGTGAAGATACAGTGGTTATTAAGGTAACTGGGCATCAATTCTGGTGGCAATTTGATTACGAGAATGAAGGATTCACAGCAGGGCAAGATGTGTATATCCCTGTTGGCGAAAAAGTATTATTTGAACTACATGCACAAGATGTTATCCATTCATTTTGGGTTCCAGCATTAGGTGGGAAAATCGATACCGTTCCTGGAATTACAAATGAAATGTGGCTTGAAGCAAGTTATGATGGAGTTTATAAAGGGAAATGTGCGGAGCTTTGTGGTCCAGCACATGCACTAATGGACTTTAAATTAATTGCTTTAGAGCGTGATGAGTATGATGCTTGGGTAGCTAGTATGCAAGAAGGTCCAGAAGAGCCTCAAGAAGTACTTGCACAAGAAGGTCGTGAACTTTTTGGTGCTGACGGACTTGGCTGTATTGGCTGTCATGCGATTGGTGGTTCAGGTACAGCAGCCGGACCAACATTAACAAACTTTGCTGATCGTGAAGTTTTTGCAGGTTATTTAGATATGGATGACGATGAAAAACTTGCACAGTGGATTAGTGATCCTGAGTCATTGAAACAAGGAAACAATATGACACAAGGTGTTGCAAACCACGATATTAGTGATGAAGAAATGGAAGCTTTAATCGCTTATTTACGTACTTTAACGATTTTAGACAACGAGTAGAGTAAGCGTTTATTCTATTGAAGAAGGAGGAAACCCATTGGCTACACAACATACGAAAGATAAAAGCGTTGTATGGGATTGGCTAACGACTGTCGACCATAAAAAAATCGGGATTATGTATTTAATCGCCGGGACGCTTTTCTTTGTTAAGGCGGGTGTTATGGCCCTCTTTATGCGGATTCAGTTGATGATGCCTGAAATGAATTTTTTAAGTGGTCAAACATTTAATGAATTTATTACCATGCACGGAACGATCATGCTATTTTTAGCGGCTACACCTTTGCTATTTGCATTTATGAACTTTGTTATACCTTTACAAATTGGGGCTCGTGACGTTGCCTTTCCATTTGTAAATGCAGTCGGATTTTGGGTATTCTTATCCGGTGGATTGCTTTTAAGTACAAGTTGGTTCTTTGGAGGCGGTCCTGATGCAGGTTGGACAAACTACGTACCACTTGCTAGCCGCGAATACGGTGGTCTCGGAATTGATTTCTACGTATTAGGTTTACAAGTATCTGGTATCGGTACGTTAGTTTCAGCGATTAACTTCTTAGTAACAATCGTCAACATGCGTGCACCAGGTATGACGATGATGCGCCTACCATTATTCGTATGGACTTCATTTATTGCCTCTACATTAATTTTATTTGCGTTTACACCACTTGCAGCTGGTTTAGCACTTATTATGTTAGATCGGATCTTTGATGGTATGTTCTTTATACCAGGCATGGGTGGTAATGCCGTTTTATGGCAGCATATTTTCTGGATTTTTGGTCACCCTGAAGTTTATATCTTAGTGCTTCCAGCATTCGGGATTATTTCAGAGGTTATTCCAGCATTCTCAAGAAAACGTTTATTTGGTTATACAGCAATGGTATTTGCAACGATGATTATCGCCTTTTTAGGATTCATGGTTTGGGCTCACCACATGTTTACCGTGGGGATGGGACCAGTAGCCAACTCTATTTTTGCGATAGCTACAATGACGATTGCTGTACCGACTGGTATTAAAATCTTTAACTGGTTACTCACGATGTGGGGCGGTAAAATTACGTTTAATACAGCAATGATGTTTGCCTCTTCATTCGTGCCGACGTTCGTACTTGGTGGGGTAACAGGTGTTATGCTAGCAATGGCTCCTGTTGACTATTTATACCATGATACATATTTCGTCGTGGCTCACTTCCATTACATTATTGTAGGTGGAATTGTTCTAGCATTATTTTCTGGATTATTTTACTGGTATCCAAAAATGTTTAATCATAAGTTAAATGAGACTTTAGGAAAACTATTCTTCTGGATTTTCTATATCGGTTTCCATTTAACATTTTTTGTTCAACATTTATTAGGTCTAATGGGTATGCCTCGTCGTGTTTACACGTACTTAGGAAACCAAGGTTTAGATGCCTTTAACTTTATAAGTACAATTGGTACATTCTTTATGTCTGCAGGGGTTATTTTACTTGTTATTAACGTAATCTACTCTGCATTTAAAGGAGAGCGAGTAACAGAAGCGGATCCTTGGGATGCTCGTACGCTTGAATGGGCAACACCAACTCCAATTCCTGAGTACAACTTTGCTCAAACACCACAAGTACGTTCACTTGATCCATTATTTTATGAAAAAGTACATGGCGATGGAACGATGAAATCGGCTGAACCGGTAGCAGACATTCATATGCCAAATGGTTCGATTTTACCATTTATTATGTCGATTGGTTTATATATTGCTGGTTTTGGACTTATTATGAAGTCACCACATTGGGAGCTTGGTGGTAACGGATTAATCGTCTTAATCGTTGGTTTAGCGATTACATTTGGTACGATGTTTGTTCGTTCTATTAAAGAGGATCACGGATATTACATTCCTGCTTCTCGTGTAAAAGAAGAAATAAATTCGAAAGGAGGAAACTAAATGGCGGGTCATGTTGATACATCGAAAGGTTTACCTTCTCATCCTGAGAGGGCTACCCTTGAAGGTAAAAACAAATTTCTCGGATTCTGGTTCTTCCTTGGAGGCGAAACGATTTTATTCGCTACTTTCTTCGGAACTTACTTAGGTTTAAGAAATGGGATTGCGGATGGTCCTGCATCATCTGACATTTTCTCCTTACCACTCGTATTTATTATGACAATGTTTCTTTTAACAAGTTCATTAACGAGTGTACTAGCAATGTTTGCGATGAAGAAGAATAAATTTAAAACGATGATGGTGTGGATGTGGATAACTGTATTATTAGGTTTAGCATTCCTTGGATTCGAAATTTATGAGTTCTATGAGTACGTCCATCATTATGGTTTAGGATTTTCGGAAAGTGCTTTTGCCTCTGCCTTCTATTCATTAGTTGGTTTACACGGGGCTCACGTTGCGTTCGGTCTAAGCTGGATTATCGTTCTTTTAATACGTTACTCTAGATCAGGTATCACTTTAACGAATGCACCTAAGTTTTACGTAGCGAGTCTTTACTGGCATTTTATTGATGTCGTCTGGGTATTCATCTTCACTGTCGTTTATCTTATGGGAGTAGGAGGCTGATCGTATGGCGGATAATTTAAGTCAATCCTTTGACAAAAGTGCAATGACTGAAGAAGAAAAGCGTCAAACGAAAAAAGAGATTAGACGTCAAATCATCGTATTTGCGTTAATGATCTTCTTAACGATTTTAGCTTTCTTAGCAGTAGGAAGCGACATCGTTCCTCGTTCCTTTGCGGTACCATTTATCTTAATTTTAGCTGCAGTTCAATTAGCTTTACAGCTGTTGTTCTTTATGCATATGAAAGATAAAGACCACGCATGGGCGAACGCTTTTATGATTACAGGTATCTTTGTAACAGTTCCAACGATTGCAGCATTAATGCTTTTACTTGGAATTACAAAATACTAAATTTGAAAAGCCCTTTCTCGATTTTGGAGGAAGGGTTTTTTTGTTATTTTTAAAAGGCAGAGGGGGTGTGGCTAAGCAAGGTAGGGGTCAATGAAAAAGTCTCAACATCACAATTCTAGAAGAACAATCTTAGGTTATTTGGTTTCTAAGTCAATAGTTTTTAATGAGTTCAAACGTTTTTTCATGATCCAAAACGGAGCGAGCGGAATGCCCGGAGGCTCCCGACTCACAGGCGGAACGCGTAGGGCATGCAGCTCGTGGAGTAAGCTAATTAATGTAACCATATTTTAACGAGAAGACCGTTTTCAGTGGCCTTGCAAGGTATAACCTCGGTTGCTGTGTAAAAAGGAAGGAAGAAAGCCGTCGATGGTCTCAACGCGTCTCGCTCGTTATGTCACAGTATTGTGACATGGAAAGTGGGATGTTTGTCTTTCGTTCTGATATAATGAATAAGGAAATGGATTTTGGCTTTTAGGTTAAGGAGTTGTAATGGATGAATAATGACCAATCAGTTGATTCAAACTCAATGAATTTTAAGAAGAGAAATTATAAACCGTGGATTATTGCGATTACGATTATCGTAAATGGTTTAGTTATGGTCTTATCGGGTATGCCTGGTTATGAAAATTTTGATTTATTTAATGTTCATGTTTTACCGATGATGAATGCGATTTTTAATAGTTTTACGTTTGTCTTTTTACTTATTGCATTTATTATGATCTTAAAAAAGAATGTCAAGTGGCATCGTCGCTTTATTTATGCTGCTTTTAGTTCGACGGCTTTATTTTTAGTGACTTATGTATCTTATCATTTTCTTTCTCCATCGACTTCTTATGGTGGTTCTGGATGGATGGCGGGGACTTATTATTTTATTTTAATTACCCATATCGTTTTAGCCGCAGTTATTGTTCCACTTGCTTTAATCACGGTAACGCGTGCTTGGAACATGGAGAATGAGAGGCATAAAAAAATCGCACGCTGGACGATGCCTTTATGGTTGTATGTCAGTTTAACTGGTGTTCTTGTTTATTTAATGATTTCTCCATATTATTAATAAAGAATGTAAGACTTCAGATTGTTTTACTGAGGTCTTTTTAACATGTAAAATAGGAAATTAAATAAAGGGGTTTGGAAAAATTGAGGAAATGGGTTGCTTTAATCGTTTTTGTTCTGTTATTAGTTGGCTGTGGTGATAATCGAAGTGACTTAGAAGTTGCACCTGTTGATAATGAGGAAGACTATGAGGCTGCAGCTACGTTTGTTGAGAATTATAAAGCAGATATGACTAAATCTGTTGGCAATGAAGGATTTGATTATTTAGAGGATTATTTAATTCCAAATAATAGTTATTATCATAGTCTTCGTCGTTATGTCTCTGATCTCGAACAATCAAATACGACTAAAGAATTGATTGATTTTGAAGTGATTGAGGTTTTAGTTGGTGAGGAAAGTGAATATTATGTCGAGGCCAATGAAAAGGTCGCTCTTTCTTATCAAAATGGTGAAGTGGAAGAGGTCTCAAGGCATATCGAGTTTGAATTAGTTAGAAGTCCAGAAGGTACATTTCGTATTGTGACGATTCGTCAATTTAAAGATTGACGATCAACAGAATACGTTTCGTGCAAAAAAAAATAAAAACCAGGCAGTCCTGGTTTTTATTTTTTTACTTATTAACGGCTTCTAATAATTGAGTAAGCTTTGTATTACATTTTTCTACAACCGTTTTTGGGAAATCTTCGCCAGCGTATTCCACACCGTGAGGGTAATAGTATTTACCAAGAATTGGAGCCATTACCTTTACGATCGTGTCTTCTTTAGGGATGTCCCCTTTAATAGCGTAGGCTGGTACACGAAGGTAGTAGATCTCTTGGTTGTTATGTATTTTCAAATCAAACATAACACGTTCGTAATCCCATTGTTCAGCATGGACAAAACCTAAAGACTCAGCTGCATAGTGTAATGATTCGAATTTTAATTCTTTATCAGCAATTTCAATGTGCTCGAATTTCATTTTGAAAAAACCTCCTTCTTTTCAACTTACTATGTCCATTATTTATCATAGTATGAAAAGGCTTCAGTTGCAATCAATTCCGCAGGTTTTTGTGGAATCAAGTCATATTTTCACCTTTTCGACACTGATTCATAAAGCTAGACAGAAGGTTACAGAAATAGAGAAAGGAAATACTTCTCTTTAATCCGAAAGGGTATGTTAGATACTTAGTCATTTTGGGGGGGTGGAGTGATGAGAAAGAAAAATCTAATCATTATCGTGTTTGTTTTTTTATTTGCATGTGTTGCTGTTTTTGAAAATCTGTATCATGATGAGCTGAAAGAGTGGTTCCCAGAACGGGAGTTGCTGCCTAATACATCTGATGAAGGGGAAGAGCTTTTTGACGAAGAGCACGTAGAGGAACATGAGGAGAAAAAAGAAGAATTGGCATCAGAGGAACTTGACCAAGATGATTTAATCATTGGCAAGACGATGAAAGAGGTAATAGAGGACTTTGGTGAACCTGATCGAACTGATTTATCCGCTTATGGCTATGAGTGGCTTATTTATGCCAAATCTGATAGCAGCTACTTTCAAATAGGGATGGAAGATGGGGAGGTCGTTACCGCTTACTTTATCGGTGATATATTAGAGGAGCTTTCTTATGAGTTATTAGAAACTTATGATGAAATGAATGAAAATTATCATTTTGAAGAGCAGGTTAGTGCGTCTTCTAGTTATGGTCAATTTCAATTCGAATTAAGCCTAGAAGATAAAAAAAATCGTCCATTAATTCAGTATGCAGAAGGGGTCTGGCTTCAATTTTACTTTGACCAATTTACGAACCAGCTATCGAGCTTACGTGTTCTGAATGAAGATATTTTAGTGAGACAACGTCCGTATTCGGTCTCATATCGAGGTAGGTTACCAGAACCGATTAAAAGAACAGTGGAAGAGCAAGAACAAATAGAGCGCGGTGAAGAGCAGCAAATTTTTGATGTGACAAATGTGATGAGAAATAGACATCAATTAGAATCTTTTGTTTGGGATCAAGAAATTGCAGAAGTGGCGGTCAAACATAGTGAGGATATGCATGAACATCAATTTTTTTCCCATGTTTCTCCTAATACAGGTGATTTAAGTGCTCGAATTCAAGAAGGGGGATTACGTCCACGCTTAGCTGGAGAAAATATTGCCGCACATTATGTTGATGGTGTAGCAGCCGTAGAGGGATGGCTGAACAGTGAAGGACATAGAGTTAACTTATTACATGAAGAGTTTACTCATTTAGGTGTAGGTGTATACGAGGATTACTATACACAAAACTTTATGACTCCATGGCTTCCATAATGAACGTAATAGGATGCACACGGGACAAATACCCTTAATATAATATACTGATATGGATCATAGGGGAGGTCGATTGTATGGCAGATTCAAATTTAAATCCTTCCGTCCAACAGTTTAAGGCCTTTGTTAAGGAACATCCGGGCATTGTGCAATCAGTCAACACGAACGAAAAGACATTACAAAGCTATTTTGAAGAATGGACGATTTTAGGCCCAGAACATGAGCAATGGACACGGCTACGTTCGGTAGCATCGGAAATTCCAGAGACGGAAGCAACAGCAGCTCAATCAACAGAGCAAACAAGTTCAGAAAACACAACAAATACTGCTTCTCAAGCACAGGATTCAACAGTTGGTTCAGAAAAATCAGCTGGTGAAACATTAGGACAATTATTTTCGATGTTTCGCAAAATGAATGTTCAGGATTTACAAAATCATTTAGGACAATTTAGCTCACTTTTAGCAAATGTGCAAAATGTGATGCAAACTTTTCAAAAGCCATCAAGCCCATCCAGTACTAGTTCAACTGATCGCTCCTTTTCGTTTCGGAAAGATTAATTGAGGTGAGAATGTATGAGAGTTGAATTGCAACAGTTGCTAGCAGAAAAACCTGAATTAAGACAATTTATGAGGCAAAACCCGATTTGGTACCGGAAGTTGACTCGTAACCCCAATCAAATACCTGAGCTTGAAAAAGAAGCTAATTACTTTTACGGAAAAACACTGCCACAAAGGGTTGAAAAAATGCAAAATAATCTTGGGCTTGCGATGATGATGATTGAAATGTTTAAAATGGGTAAAACAACAGTCGGAGGATAAGAAGAGGCTACTCAAAGGTCATATAGCACCTTTTGAGTGGCCTTTTTTTGTTGTGGAAGTAGGTGTTTTAGTTTAGTCGTACGAGTGTCTGAACCATTCGTTTTTTCGCCGGCTTGCTTATCTAGACTGTTCTCTTTTAGTCCACTGATTTTGTTTGTTGTTTCATTAAATATTGGAAAATCTTTTGTTCAACGGAAACATTCATTTGTTGGAAACCTTGATTTCCGAATAAAGTATTGAATTCCAAAATATAAGGGCGTTCATTAACAAAGACGAGGTCAAAGCCTGCGTGATCAATCCCTAAAGTTTTTGCTATGTCTAAAACGATTGGAAAGGCGTCCTTTGGAATGTTATCAAAGGATATTTCGCCACCTTGTGAGACATTATTTTTGAATGAGCCTTCATTTTCACGCCAATAAGCTGCTATCACTTCATCACCTACGATACAAACACGTAAGTCTCGTTTGATTGGTAAAAACTCTTGTACGTAAAAGTAAGGGTTATCTTCAGTGTATTCAATAAACTGTTGCCTATTTTCAATTAAATAAACGCCACGGCCCATCGAATTTCGTATTTCCTTCGCAACAAAGGGGAATTCAAAATCGCGAAGAACTTTATCGATATTATCGTGATTTCTCCCTAAAATAACCGTTTTCGGTACATATTGAGGGGCTACACTCCACAGGGCACGTGTCATTTCAATTTTATTAAAGCCGAGTTGAATCGATTGAATGCTCGGAAATATCTTTTTCTTCATGCCATAAACAAGTGAATTAACTTGCCAATTTTCAGGGAATAAACAGTAATCGGCCGCCATTATTTTTTCTTTATCTTCAAACATATGTTCAGGTTTTACATATTTGATATTGGGAATGCCGATCGTACGAAAAGGGTTAAAAGTGACAAAATTCATTCGTATCTCCTTATAAATCCATTAGTTTTTCTTTTATAGAAGTCGAATGAATTATAGTCAAGGAAGAGGGTGATGTCAATTCCTTTTTTAAAAGCCTAAAGTGATGGTAAATATGTTAGAATATGAACTAATCATGAAACATGGTATAATCATTACTAGGGGGTGGGATAATGCTCGCAACCATGACAATGGTAGACTTAATTGAAGAAGCTTCTGATCTCGCACAAGCGATATCTGAATCAGAAGTATTTGTAGATTATGTGATAAAAAAGAAGCAGCTCGAACAAGATAAAGAGGCACAGAAAGCGATATCTGATTTTAATCGGTTGAAGGATCAGTATGAAGAGGTCCAGCGCTTCGGTAAATACCACCCTGATTATAAAGAAGTATCAAGTACGATTCGTCAGACAAAACGAAAGCTTGATCTTATTCCGACTGTAATGGAGTTTAAAAAAGCAGAGAAGGAATTAGAACAGCTTCTTAATGAGGTTAGTGGGGTAATTGCTCATTCTGTTTCTCAAACAATAAAGGTTCCAACAGGAAACCCATTTTTTGATCAAATGTCTTGTTCAGGTGGGTGTGGTTCTGGAGGATCTTGTAGCTGTGGATAAATAAAAAGGCAGAGGTACTGTCTTTTAGCTTGTCGGCATAGTCTCTGAATACAAGAGAGTCGACAAGCTTTTTTTATGGTAAATGGGTATATTGATTTGTAGTCGGGAATTCAGTTGCACTATGTCTAGTGTCTGAAAAATGAATTTCTGTCTTTTGTTGTTGATTATCCATTTGAAAAACAATCGTATGTTGCTCGTTTAAGGCGGAAATGCTAAAATGACTACAGACCTATTGAAAAAGGAGAAACGTATTTATGCTAGTAGGTAATAGGCAAGGCATAGCAGTGTGGCTTTCCTCATTAAAATTTGCAAGACAATTAAGACGATTCGGAAATGTTCAATACGTATCAAAAAAAATGAAATACGTTATTTTTTATTGCGATCAAGATAAAACGGATGAAGTCATTGAAAAGTTACAATCGTTACATTTTGTTAGAGATGTTAAACCATCGATGCGACCTTTTGTGAAAACGGAGTATCAAAACTCAAAACCTGATAAAGCAAAAGAATATGATTATAAAATGGGAATTTAACCAAGTGATGATGCTTGGTTATTTTTTTTGCTGTTTTTAAGTAGGTTGTTTGAGGAGAGGGCTATTAGTCTCCACAAGGAGGAAGGAGACCTTGCCGATTACTATGGCTTTGAGAAGTGATTAGTCGTGTCTATAAAAAGAGTCCTTAAGTGAGAAGATCATGTTTTTGGAAAATGAAGTCATTTCGGTTGATTATTTCGTGGGACGAAACATATAATAGAGATGAGGAAGTGAGGATAAATGAAAAATTGGAAACGGAATTTATGGATTCTTGTTGTTTGTCAATTTATTGTGGCAAGTGCGATGACGATGATTATCCCATTTTTACCTTTATATTTAAAAGAATTAGGGGTAGAAAATGAAGCCACGATTGGTTTATGGACGGGTGTTATTTTCGGAGCAAACTTTTTAACGGCTTTTTTATTTGCCCCATTTTGGGGACGAATGGCGGACCGGTACGGACGAAAAATGATGATTTTGCGTTCAGGTTTTGGAATGGCTCTTATTATTGGTTTAACCGGTTTTGCAACAGGTCCCATCTCTCTGCTATTACTCCGTTTATTAAATGGAATGGTGTCAGGATTTATTCCTGCCTCAATTGGCTTAGTCTCAACGAATACGCCTAAAGAAAAGGTTGGCTATGCTCTTGGCATTTTGCAATCAGGAGCTGTTGCTGGCGGAATTTTAGGACCTTTATTAGGTGGACTAATGGCAGAAGTATTTGGTTATCGTATGATTTTTTTCATAACAGGGTTTGGAATTTTAATAGCAACACTCGTGTGTTTATTTATGGTGAGGGAAAACTTCAAGGCACCAAATAAACAAGCGAAAAAGACGAATACGATGGAAGACTTTAAAAAGGTAACGGAGAAAAAGCCCGTACTTGCTCTTTATACGGTGATTTTTGTGATTCAATTAGCGGTGATGGGTATTAACCCTCTTCTATCCATTTATGTAGCCGAATTAACACCTGCTCAAAATACAGCCTTTTTTGCTGGGTTAACAGTCGCTGTTCTTGGTTTTTCTAATATGATGTCTTCGGCTTTTTTAGGACGGTTAGGTGATAAAGTTGGGGCTCATAATGTTTTGGTTTGGGCAATGCTCGGGGTTGCGATGATTTCGATTCCTCAAGCTTTTGTCACCGATATTTGGCAGCTGATTGTCTTGCGGTTTATGTTAGGTCTATGTATAGGAGGTCTTCTTCCTGCTGTTAATACTCTCATTCGCCTCCATTCACCTGAAGGAATGGAAAGCAGGTCATATGGTTTTTCTAACAGTGCGATGTATTTAGGGAATATGTTAGGTCCTGTACTGGGTGGTTGGGTCATTAGCATGACAACAATGAGTGCCTTATTCCTTATTAGTGCTGCGTTGTTATTAATGAATGTGGCGATTGTCAAAGGGAAAGTACTTCCACCTGCAAAACGGAAATTTTCCAGGGAAAAACAACGACAAAAAGAAGCAACCTCACTTAAATAAGAGGTTGCTTGTCTTTTTATTAATCCTGTTACGCCCGTTAGAAGCTTGAGAAAAATCGGTCATCTTTATGACGTCGCGAACTTAGCATTGTTCCTTAGTATTCTCGCTTCTGAGCAAACAGACTTCGCTTTATGAAAGCGGGGGAATGATTCGGTTTAATAGTAAAATACCGATTAAATATTGATAATATAATTCTTTTTCATTAAAAACGGTCGATGGTTTAACGACTAACTGGTGAATGGGCATCTCTAATTCATCGCTTTGTTCTTTAAAAAGATTAAACCTGGCATTTGGTGTTTCTTCTGGTTGTGGAATTCCTTCCAAACAAATGTATATTGGCATAAAATGACCAGCACTTGTTTCGTCTAAGACAACAGCTAAAGATGTTTTTTTCGTTGCACCTATTTCGACATCTAATTGTACGAATGCTCGTACTCTGTCTTTATTTCTTTTGACAATTTCTAATAATTCATAGAGGTCTGAATAACCTCTACCTAATTCAATAAAACGTTGCATCATAATGACTTTTACTCTCCTTAAATAAAAAGCGGAGTCCGTTTGGGCAGAAGTGAGAAAAAATAAAGGGCGTCCTAAAAAGTCGCTTTTTGACTTTATAGGACGACCGATTTTTCTCGAGCTTCTAACAGGCGCAGCTAGATTCAATCTATCTCTTCTATGAGTAAGTTTAACGCAAAACGATATGTAGGAAAAGAAGATTCCCTTTTAAACGCAAAAAAAACCTCGTAAGCAGTCCCTACGAGGTGCCTATTCACATACATTCCGTATGTATCAGGCTATGGGAGAGGAGAAACCGGAGGAAGAACTTATGGGGAAACGTAAGCCTTCTCCGCGGTTGTAGCAACATTCAATTAATGCTGCTAGTTTCATTATGACCAAGATTGATTCATTTATACATGTTTATTAAAGGACTATTTTTTTGTGATTGAGCGTATGAAAGGAAATTTGGATAAGGCGATAAAACCTATGCTAAAATAAGGAGGATGGTTTGAATGGAAAGTAGGGGAAAAAATGAGGGTTATATCAGGTACAAAAAAGGGAATTACTTTAAAAGCTGTTCCTGGTCAATCGACAAGACCAACGACAGATAAAGTAAAAGAAGCGATTTTTAATATAATTGGACCGTATTTTAATGGTGGGTTCGGATTGGATTTATACGGCGGAAGTGGTGGCTTGTCGATTGAGGCTTTAAGCCGTGGAATTGAAAAAATGATTATTGTCGATCAAGACAAAAAAGCAGTCGCAACGATTAAGGCAAATTTAGAACGATGTCAATTACTTGAGAAAACGGAAACGTATCGAAACGATGCAGGACGAGCACTTAAGGCTTTAATTAAACGTGAGTTACGTTTTCAGCTCATTTTTTTAGATCCGCCTTATGCAAAAGAGAAAATTGCTACTGAAATCGCGATAATTTCCGACTTTCACATGTTAGCTGATGATGGACTTATTGTCGTTGAACATGGTAAAGATCATCCTTTACAAGATAGAATCGGAAATTTAAGCGTTTTAAGACAGGAAACCTATGGGGATACACTTATAACGATTTATCATTTTGCCAATGAATAATGTCTGGAGGGAAAACATTTGAAAAAAATTGCTGTATGTCCTGGGAGTTTTGATCCGGTCACTTTAGGACATTTAGATATTATTACTCGGGGGGCGAAAGTTTTTGATCGCGTCATCGTGGCGGTTTTAAATAACCAAAACAAACAACCTCTTTTTACCGTAGAGGAACGGGTTGAACTTTTACGTGAAGCAACAAAAGACTTAGACAATGTCGAGGTCGACTCGTTTGGTGGTTTATTAATTGATTATGTTAAAGAAAAAAAGGCTCAAACGATTATCCGTGGACTTAGGGCGGTTTCTGATTTTGAATATGAAATGCAAGTGGCTTCAATTAATAAAAAACTTGGGCCAGAGGTAGAGACATTTTTTATGATGACAAATAATCATTACTCGTATTTAAGCTCGAGCATTGTAAAAGAAGCGGCGAGATATCACTCTGATGTGAGTGATCTTGTGCCAGAGAATGTAGCGATTGCTTTACAGGAGAAGTTTTCGACGGGATCCTAAACTTTGAATGAGAAAGCTCTATCATTTTAAAAAATAAAAAAGCTATCGTTATGTTCATTTGAACTGAGGCGATAGCTTTTTTGGTGGGGTTATCAAGTTGTATAAGCTAAATGATTCAAATGTATTCTAACTAAAAGGACTTTTCCAATTGACGGTATGTCCATATAAAAGTCGCTGTAACGAGCATGGTTAGTGTGATAGAGGGGCTTATTTGTAGAAATTGTCCCCAGGCGGTTTGGACTTTTTCGATTTGATTAAAGGCTGGCATGACCGTTTCGAAAAAGACAATTGGTGTGCGCTCAATATAAAGTGGTTGAAATAAAACGATGACTAATCCTGCCGCAAACAAACCTTGTAAAACCCGTCCAATAATAAACGGTTTAAAACGAATATCGGTTTCGGCTAAAAGGCTAGCCACTTGAGCTTGAATGGAAAAGCCGCTAAAGCCTAATAGAAAGCTGACGGCAATAACTTGTTGCAGCAAGTTGGATTGCGTCGTTTCGCTGACGCGTTGTGCTCCAAGAGTCATCTCAAACAAACCTGAAATAATGGGCTGACCTAGTTCAACCGGTAAATGGAGCATGACTAATAGAAGGCCGATGACATATCCGACTAAATCGACGAAATGAACAAGGGTTAAAACTTTATTTATGACGGAAAATAAAATAATAAAACCACCTACGATTAACAACGTTTGAACCGAGGATTGGACGGCATCACCAAGGACTTTTCCTAAGGAGCGACCATCCTTTTGATGCTCCTCATATAAAACCGTTAACCATTTAGGACCACTTTTATCGTCTTGTCGAGCTAATTCTAACTCCTTTTGAGCTTGCCGGTTTTCCTTTTCCATATAAAATCTCATAATGAGTCCGACAAAGAGGTTGGCTCCGTAATGGGCACATGCTAATAAAATGCCTAAAGCAGGATTGTGGAAAAAGCCAACTGCGACGGCCCCGAAAATAAAAAGCGGGTTGGATGAGCTTGTAAAAGAAACGAGCCGCTCCGCCTCTATTTGTGTTAATTTATTTTCATGACGAAGCCGAGCGGTTAATTTGGCACCTGCTGGATTTCCTGATGCCAAACCCATTGCCCAAACGAAACCACCAACTCCTGGAACGCGAAATAGTGGTCGCATTAATGGTTCAAGTAGTGTTCCGATAAGGGTGACAACACCGAAGCTAATTAATAATTCAGAGACGATAAAAAAAGGTAATAAAGAAGGGAAGACGACATTCCACCATATATTCATCCCTCTTACTGATGCTTCTAATGATTCTTTAGGAAACAGCATAAGCGATATAGCTAAAAATATAGCGATGCTAGCGAGCAGGAGAGTTTTGGTTTTTTTCGAGTTCAAAAAGATAAGCCTCCTTTGCTCCATTTCAAAATTAATAAGGATAAAGCAACATAAACATAAGAAAAAATGGACTCATATGAATAAATAAAAGACAAAGAGCTAGTCTCACCCGATACATTTAAATATACGTCTACTTCATTGGATTAGACCATATGATTGAAAAAGAATCGTGGAAATCGTATGATAGGAGTTGGATATTGATGGGAAAACAACGTCCTACAATCGGAGTTGCATTTGGTGCAGGTGGTGTGAGAGGTTTTGCTCATATTGGGGTATTAAAAGTTTTAGAACAACATAATATTCCAATTGATGTAGTAGCAGGGAGTAGTATGGGGGCTTTGGTGGCCAGCCTGTACGGTGTTGGTCAGACACCAGAGTCAATGGAAAAGTTTGCGAAGTTTTTTCGACGGCAATATTATGTTGATTACATCGTTCCTAAGCTAGGGTTTATCAAGGGGGATAAAGTTGTTAAGTTAATTCGTATTTTAGCAAAGGGAAAAAAGTTAGAAGAGCTTCGAATCCCAGTCTCAATTGTGGCCGCCGATTTAATTTCGGGCAAAAAGGTTGTCTTTCAAGATGGAGACATAGCAGATGCGGTTCGAGCAAGTATATCAATTCCAGGGATTTTTGTCCCCGTAACGAAAAACGAACAAGTCCTTGTCGATGGTGGAGTTTTGGAGCGTGTTCCGACTTCTGTTGTCAAAGAGATGGGGGCGGATATTATTATTGGTATCGATGTTTCTTCCTATAAAAGTGAACAAAAAGCGACTTCTATTTATGATGTGATTTTATTAACGATTGATATGATGGGACGAGAAATTAGCAAACACCAACAGTTAGAACAAGCTTTTATGATTAATCCGATGGTCAAACAAACGAATGGACTCATTTTTAAAGATGTTGATGCCATTATTGAAGCAGGTGTGATAGCCGCAACTGAGAAAATAAAAAGTTTAAAAGAAATGATTGATAATTGGGAGGAACACAACGTTGACTGAGAAAAAATCATTTTTGAAAAAGAGATACATCATTCTGATTGTTTTATTTTCTGTTTTATATTTTTATCAACTACCTTATTATTATTCGGAACCAGGGTCTGCGGAGGTTTTATCACAGTATATCGAGCTAGTTGGGGCGGAGGAAGCAACCGCTAATGAGGACGTAGGAACGTTTATGCTAACGACGATTCAAATGGGGCGGGCCAATACATTTCTTTATCTATGGTCTTATTTAAGCCCTTATAGGGTGTTACATCCTGATGAGACGATAAGGTATGAAGGTGAATCCGATCGTGATTATCATCACCGGCAAATTATGCTCATGAATAATTCCCAGCAGGCCGCAACGATTATAGCCTATGAAAAAGCAGGGAAAGATGTGCAGTATGATTATCAAGGAGCGATTATTACCCAATTAATTGAAGAAATGCCGGCAGAAGAAAAGTTAGAAGTTGGAGACCGAATTATTGAAATCAATGGACAAACCGTACGACATGTCGAGGATTTATTTTCATTATTAGCAGGTAAGGGAGAAGAGGATATCGTAACGTTTACCTTAATACGTAATGGTGTAGAGGAAACGTACGATGTAGGATTTTCGAAGTTTCCAGAACAATATTTACAAGAAGGTGATGAAGACCGAGTTGGAATTGGGATTGCGAATCCTGTGACAGCTCGCGAAGTCACTTTTGATCCGGAAATCAAAATGGATACAGAGAAAATTGGTGGACCTTCTGCTGGGCTCATGTTTTCTTTAGAAATTATGAACCAATTAAGTGAAGAAGACTTGGCAAAGGGCTATCATATTGCGGGAACAGGAAGCATTAGTGAAAGTGGAGCCGTTGGCCGAATTGGTGGAGCGGCCCAAAAGCTTGTAGCGGCCCAAAAAGCTGGAGCTGACTATTTCTTTGCTCCAGCAGAAGACGGACGAACCGATTCTAATTATGCACAAGCATTAGAGGCGGCAGAAGATATTGATGCGAATGTTGTCGTAGTGCCGATAGATACGATAGATGATGCTTTAGAATTCCTTGAACAATTAGAGGGAAAATAACGTTTTTAGATGAACGATTACTCAATTTAAAGACTGCCCCATTAGGTCCTGAAAATAATAACCTGATGAGGCGGTCTTTTTGTTCCTTTATTAACCTAATCGGATTGGAATCTGTTTATATTCATCATAAAGAGATTGGGCTCTTATTTGTGGAGGTAAGGCCATTTTATAAACATTTGATATTCGCTCATCATGGGTTGCGGCAAAACCTTTTGCTTCGGCCAAACGACTGACAAGAGGTGTATCAAGGTCTTTTTTGATAGAGCTTAAATAGGCCTGTCCTTTTTGCGACATTCCCAGCAAACGAATGTAAGGCAGTGGTCCATCATTTAATAATTGGTCCATTTCTGTTTTAGTCGTTTGCGTAAGTACATGGGTTGCTAATCGTTGTAGGCGGCTCCAAGTGTACCGTTTTGTTTTGAATAAATGCATCCATTCTTTAAAACTATTCGCTCGTTTCATCGTTTCTTTTAAGCGGTATTCCAGCCCTTCCTCACACTCATAAATTTGTTCTAATTTAGCCACACTTGAAGAGAGAACTTGATACTGTAATAAGGGAAAATATGTTTCCCAATCATGAAACACATGGAATTCCTTCCCATATGCCAATAATTGTTCATAACTAGTCTGCGGTAAGACCGTTCTAATTTGGTCAAAGGATTGGTGTTCCAATAACGCTTTTCGTATACTTGTGGCACTAGCTATTTGAGCATCTTGTATTTCTTCATCATGGTATTGAGCCTTCGTTCGCAAGATGGTTTCGGCACGCATCGTCTTACTCCATTTATGTAGGGCTTCGACATAATGAAAGCCTAATATATTGTTTGGTTCTGTTAAGGAGAGCAATGGTTTCGATTCATTTGTTAAGGTAGTAAAAGCATTCGATGCTGCCTTTGGGTAACTTAAACCCTTTGACATTTCTTTTTTTATTTCGTTATCCCACTCTTCTTTATGAGTGGTCATAAATTCATGAAGTTCATAAAAAGAGGTGATGTCTCCTGATTCACTTCCGAAACAAATGGTATCAACAGATAACGTATTTAGAATTCGAATCGCCCCTTCAGCAAAGGTTTGAGCTTTTTGAACCGAGTAATAATAAGGAAGTTCGACAAGGATGTCCACCCCTCCAGCAAGTGCCATTTTTGTCCGTTGCCATTTGGAGACTAAAGCCGGTTCACCTCTTTGTAAAAATGAACCACTCATGACAGCGATGACAACATCTGCCTTTGTTTTCTCTTTTGATTTTGTTAAGTGGTAAAGGTGTCCGTTATGAAATGGATTGTATTCAACGACTAAACCAACTGTTTTCACAAGTGTTCCTCCTTTTTATTCAGATTTTTCAATATCCTCTCTACAAAAGAGGAGTAAAACCGTTGCTTTACGTGTGATTTTAAACATGCTACAATAAAATCTAATGTTTGAAACAATGTATGTTCCATTCATTATAATAGATAGACTGTAAAGAAAAAAGGTTGACAAAAAAAATGGCGAGATTTATAATTACTTTTGTTGCCTTAGAGGTGATATGAAATGATTTGGTCATTACAACAACTACAGGCGGCTAAGCATAAACCGCTTCAATTTGATGAAACGATTGATTTATCAGCAATTAAAGAACGTGATGGAGAAATTCGAGCAATTGAACCAGTACGGATTGTTGGGCAAATTGATTATGTAAGAGATATGATTACTTTTACGTTTCGGATGACAACGACATTAACGCTCCCTTGTTCTCGAACATTAGTCGATGTTTTGTTACCAATTGATCTAAATGTGAAAGAGCAATTTCAGCAAGGGGAAGGATGGAACCAAGCTGAAGAGGGTGAAGATGAAGAAATTCATGCGATTGAGGGAAGTCAAATTGATCTTGAACCTTATTTAATGGAACGGATTTTGCTTGAGATACCAATGCAAATTTTTGCAGAAGAAGTCGAAGAGCCAAAAGCCCCTTCAGAAGGTAAGGATTGGGAAGTAGTATCAGAAGAAGATGTGAAAAATCGGATTGATCCGAGACTGGCAGATTTAGCAAAGTTTTTTGACAAAAAGTAAGAAAATCGAAGCACCGATAATGTAAAGTCGGCTTCCTTTCATACATGCAACTAAGAATAGTCTTGATTGCAAACCGAAAACCTGTAAGGAGGTGGGAATGATGGCAGTACCTTTCAGAAGAACGTCTAAGACTCGTAAAAATAAGCGTCGTACTCACTACAAATTAGCGGTACCTGGTATGGTAAAATGCTCTGAGTGTGGAGAACTTAAATTAGCTCACCGTGTTTGTAAAGAGTGTGGTTCATATAAAGGCCAAGAAGTAGTAAGTAAATAATGATACTTAAATCAAGCTATGAGCAGAACTATCTGTTTATAGCTTGATTTTTTTTACCATCCTTTTTTTCTTTATTGAGCTTTCATTTTGCGAGAGATTAAAAGTTTTGAATAGTAAATGTATAAAAAGGAAATACTCATTTACTAGAAGAAAGTCTATCTTTACTAGTTGCCGCATATGAATAGATCAATGAGTGTAAAAGGAGGGATTGGATGACGACAATTCGTCAAGATGCTTGGAGTACAGATGAGGATTTAATTTTGGCTGAAGTGGTCCTAAGGCATATACGTGAAGGGAGTACGCAGCTATCGGCTTTTGAGGAGGTAGGGCAGCGTTTATCTAGAACAAGTGCTGCTTGTGGATTTAGGTGGAATTCGTCGATTCGAAAAAAATATGAATCAGCCATCCATTTAGCGAAAAAACAACGGACAAAGTTAAAAGGGATAAAACCAGTAGAAGAGCAAGAAGAGACCGGTGAGGAAGCGGTGGCGAAGGCAAAAAATGTACGTGTCTTTACTGGGAAAAAAGAAGATGGAAATGTAGATGACGCAACAGAACCATTAAATGTAGAGACGATTCATCCAGAACAGCCATCCGATTTAACGATGGAAAAGGTTCTTGCCTTTTTAAGTGAATATAATGAAGCAATGAAAGGCAGACCAGGGAATGTGGAATATAAAAAAGTGGTGGAAGAGAATCAAAGGTTGAGAGAGCGTCTTGCAAAAGTAGAAGAAGAGAAGCGGGTGATGAAAGACGATTATCGCTCGTTATTATCAATTATGGACCGAGCTAGAAAATTATCTTTATAAAAAGATCTTATCGTACGAATGACCCTCGATATAAATCCGTATTTCGAGAAAAAAATTATAAAATGAAAAAAGCTAGCCGTGGAGAGTGCTCTTAGCTAGCTTTTATCGTATGTTATTCCTCGTTTAGAACAGGTTGCTCGTGAACGCCCTCTGGATACCAAACAAATGGATTTTCACCACGGTCACGTGCTGGGTTATATGTAACAGCTTCAAAGCCCATTGACTCCCAAAAATCGCTCGAATTTACGCGGCCGTTTGTTTTAATAGGTAAATTAGATGATTTGGCAAAATCAACGAGTGCTTTGCCGTATCCTTTTCCGCGGTAAGCTTCAAGTACTTCTAATTTCCATAGCTCTAAATAATCTTGTGCAGGCTCGAAATAACGATCAAATTTTTGTTCAATACGGTATAAACTCATTCGTGCTACTAGTTTTTTACCAAAGTAGATGCCGTAAAAAGGCGATTCACTATCATTTTCAACGATGTTCTGTTCCAAATCTTCTTTCATGTATAGTTCAGCAGCACCGAACTCACGGAAGTTTTTGAATTCTTCAATGGTTTTGTAATTAATTAATAATCTTGTAACTTCATGACTAGCCATACAAATAGCCTCCCTTAAAATGATAAAGCTTACATATAGTTTACTAAAAAATCAAACTTCATGCTATTGATTTCTCTTTCTTCTATAATAAAAGTTGCGATGAGGGGGTTTATCATACATAAGAATCATTTTTTTATTAAAATCGATCTAGAAAAAGGCTTCTCATTAAATAGATAGAACTTTATAATTAATAAATAAAACAGATTAGAAAATAGCAAGGGACGATCATAATGAATGTGACAATTGTAGGAGCAGGGTCGATAGGATTATTAATAGCAGCATTTAGTTCAAAAGTAGGGCACAACGTAACGTTAATCACAAAAAGAGAATCACAAGCTCAAATTTTAAATGAAAAAGGTCTGATTTTCAAAACAAAACAAGGTGTGATCGATAAATATCATATAAAAGCTATTTCGGTAAAGGGAATAGAGACGATACGAGCAGATTGTGTTATTTTTGCAGTGAAATCCTATCATCTAAAACGAGTTTTGGATCATTTTCAAGGGACGATTCAGTCAAAGGCTGTTTTATTTGTGCAAAATGGGATGGCCCATATTGAATATTTATCGCTATTTAATGATGAAGAGATTGGATTAGCGGTTGTTGAGCATGGGGCGATGAGGTTGGAGGATAATTTTGTCTCTCATACAGGTGTTGGAAGAATGAATTGGTCCACTTTTCAAGGAAGCAAGAGCGGTTCTGTCTTAACGAACTTTTTTTCGGGAAATGTAGATGTGAGCTTTCCTTTTTATTATGAAAAGGATTGGCAAAAGATGCTTCAGACAAAATTACTCGTAAATGTTGCGATCAACCCATTGACGGCTCTATTACAAGTGAAAAATGGGGCATTGCTAACGAATGATTCTTATTATAAGCTAATGAGTGAAATTGTTAGAGAAACGGTTCAAGTTCTAGGGATGAATTATAAGCAAGGACTAGAAAAGGTTACAGAAGTTTGTCAGATAACAAAAGAAAACGAGTCCTCAATGCTTCGGGATCGAACGAAAGGTCAAAAGACGGAATTGGAAGCCATTGTCGGCTATGTTGTTCGTAAAGCATATGAACAAAGCCAATCGGTGCCATCACTGTTTTTTTTATACGAGGCGATAAAAGGTATTGAACAACAATCTCTTAGGGGGTCTAGCCAATGACAGCGGCTTTTTCTTGGGTGTTTGCCACATTTGCGACTTTACCTATTCTAGCTTGGTACGTCATTTATATCTTCACAGTAAAACGGATCAAAAATAAAAAAAGAGCGATTCGGCTTGCCTCTGATTTTTCAGCTGTTTGGTTTATTATTTCTGTTTATTTTATCTCATTTGAGATTTGGTCACGTTCTTTTTTTTGGTTTATATGTTTAACGGTTATTATGATTGCGATGATCTTTACTTGGATTCATTGGAGAGTTTCGGGTGATTTAGTCGTATCTAAGTTATTTAGAGGAATATTAAGAATGAACTTTCTTATTTTTTTCCTGCTTTACATTCTTCTAAGTGGATACGGTTTAATTAGTCGAATTTTTCAAATTGGTTAAATGATGGAATGTCTTCGAGCAGATAATTTGGTAGAATGAGTTCTCTTTGCTACTATATGGACATAAGTGATCTTATTAGAATCGAAATACTCATGGAATGACAACATAGAGGAACAGTCGATTGATGATATGTACAATTGAAAAATGCTACTTCAAGAAGAAGGGACGTCAATGAAGAATGGAAGTTAAGGATTTGAGCCATTCAATGGGGACTGGCTTTTTAGAGGTCTATATGTTAGGCACTCCAACCGTGCAAAGGTTTTTTCACTATACCATGAATGATCAGCAACAATTTGTAAGAAGACTAGCAGATTTGAATGAGCGAAGTTATGAAAGGGAGAAACTCTGTGCTTATTTAACGGCTTTTCATAAGCGCTTGGAATTTCCTGAAAAGGCATTAGCGAATATACATAAGCTAAGAAATAATGAAGCGGTTGTTGTCGTTGGTGGGCAACAGGCAGGGTTATTAACAGGTCCAATGTATACCTTTTATAAAGCTATGACAACGATTGTACTTGCGAAGGAGCAAGAGAACAAGCTTGGGGTACCAGTGATTCCTGTCTTTTGGATTGCTGGTGAGGACCATGATTTAGATGAAATTCGGTTTGTCTTTCAACAAAAGAAAGAACGGTGGAAAAAGGTTTTATTAGATTCAGAGCAAGAGCAAAAATCAGCATCTGAGACGATTTTAAATCAGAAACAATTATCGAATTGGCTGGAAGGTATTTTTGCGGAGCTTCCAGAAACGGAGTATACAAAAGAGCTCACAGCAGTGGTTAACCATTATGCAGAAGGCTCAAAAACGTTCGTTGATTTCTTTGCTAAATTAATGAGCTGGCTATTTCAAGATTATGGGCTTGTCTTGTTGGATTCACATGCACCGGAAATTCGTCAAATTGAAGCAGATTTTTTTGCTGAATTAGTTCATAAGGTTGATGAATTACAAATTGCCCAACAAAACGGAGCAAAAGAATTTGCTCGTGCGGGTTTCGGATATCCGATTGAGACGGAAAAAGAAAATGCTCATTTGTTCATTGATTATGAAGGGAAGCGTTGTCGTCTCGACTATGCAAATGGCCTTTTTTATGTTAAAGATCATGAACAAAGTTATACAAAGGAACAGTTATTAAATAAAATCAAGGAAATGCCACAGGCGTTTAGCAATAATGTTGTGACCCGTCCATTGATGCAGGAGGTACTCTTACCAGTGCTCGCTTTTGTGTCAGGACCGGGTGAGATTAAATATTGGGCGACGTTACGCCGGAGCTTTGAATTATTTGATTTGAAAATGCCGCCAGTGATTCCGCGTTTAACGGTGACGATTGTACCAAAAATGACGGAAAAGTGGTTAAAAGAACAATCTTATTCAGTGGAAGCGTTTGTGAATGGAGAAGGGACTAAGTTAAAAGAGCAATGGCTTGATAAGTGTGAAGAGGTTCCAATATCAGAAATGGTTGCAAACGTCAAGGCGGCAATTGACAAAGAGCATGTCCCACTACGTCAATTGGCTAGTCAAATCGATTATACGATTGGGAAGCTAGCAGACAAAAATTTAGACATCTTAAATCGTGAAATAGAATTTGTAGAAAAAAGAATGCGAAATCATTTGATGAAAAAACATTCATATGTTTTGTCTAAGTTTGATGAAACGAATTTGTGGTTATATCCGTTAAATCGACCACAAGAGCGCGTCATTCATCCGATAATTTTACTAAATCTAGTCGGAAGGGCTGGATTATGTCGATTAATAGAACTCAATATGACCGTGGATGGCAAACATAAGCTTGTTTTTCTGTAAAAAAAAGTATGATTTCACTGTCAAAAGAAAGAGAACGAAAAATCCTGTGTAAGAGCAGGATTTTTTTTTGTGGTGTTTAATTGATTAAATAGTGGTACAAAGTGGAGGGATGTGGTAGATTAGAGTTACAAAGTGGGGGGAGATGGATCGATTATGTTTATGGGGGAGTATCGCCATAACATCGATGAGAAAGGACGTATGATTATACCGGCCAAATTCCGAGACAGTCTCGGTGCGTCCTTTGTCGTAACAAGAGGTTTAGACCGTTGTTTATTTGTCTACCCCCTACAAGAATGGGAAAAATTAGAGCAATCGCTAAAAGCACTCCCTTTTACTAAAAAAGATGCACGAGCATTCACCCGTTTTTTCTTTTCAGGGGCTACCGAATGTGAAATTGATAAACAGGGAAGAATAAACATTGCTGTACCTTTGCGAGATTATGCTCAGCTCGAAAAGGAATGTGTTGTCATCGGTGTTTCCAATCGTGTCGAGGTATGGGCGAAGGAAAATTGGGAAGAGTATTTTGCCGAATCAGAGGATTCCTTTAGTGAGATTGCTGAGAATATTATTGATTTTGATCTTTAAGTGGATACTTGAAGACAAGCAAGGAGAGGTAATAAAATGTTCACCCACGTAACCGTATTAAAAAAAGAATCAGTAGATAGTTTAAATATAAGACCGGATGGCGTCTATGTAGATTGTACGCTCGGTCGAGGTGGTCATTCAGAGCTCATTATTCAACAGTTGAGTGAAAATGGTCATTTATACGCCTTTGATCAAGATGACGAGGCATTGGCTTTTGTGGAAGAGAAGTTTAAAGACTATAAAGGTAGATTTACGTTAATTAAATCCAACTTCCGGTACATAAAGGAAGAACTAATCGAGCGTGGCATTACGAAAGTGGATGGAATCCTCTTTGATTTAGGTGTCTCCTCCCCACAACTGGATGATGCAACACGCGGGTTTAGTTACCATCAAGATGCGAAATTGGACATGCGTATGGATCAATCAGCTCCATTAAGTGCGTTTGAAGTCGTCAATGAGTGGGAGTTTGGTCAATTAGCGAGAATCATTACCCGTTATGGCGAAGAAAAATTTGCGAAACAAATTGCAAGAAAGATAGAAGCATACCGTTTAAAAAAGGAGATCGAAACAACAGGAGAACTTGTTGACATTATTAAAGATGCGATTCCTGCTCCCGCAAGAAGAACGGGGGGGCATCCTGCAAAACGAACGTTCCAAGCGATTCGAATTGCGGTTAATGATGAATTAGGTGCTTTTGAAGAAGCTTTAGAAGATTCGATTGAACTTTTAAACAAGGGTGGAAGAGTGGCTGTCATTACATTCCACTCTTTAGAAGACCGATTATGTAAAGAAGTGTTTAAAGAAAAAAGCAAAGGTCCCGATTTACCACCAGGATTGCCTATAATTCCTGAAGGGTTTGAAGCACCGTTAAAATTAGTCACAAGAAAGCCGATTGTTCCAAGTGAAGAAGAATTAATCGATAATAATCGGTCAAGATCAGCGAAATTAAGAGTGGCTGAAAAACAGTAAAATGGGGAGGGGAATATATGAGTATGGTTGCACGTAACATTCAACATCAACAAGAACCGTTACAACCTCAACGAAAAAAGAAAGTCATTAGGCACGTTCGACATACGGTCACAAAAGGTGAACGAGTGATAATTGCAATGATGGCTGTTGCTGTTTTTTTAGTGGCTGCATTCATTGTCAATAATTATGTAGAGTTATATAAGACGAATACAGAAATTCAAGGTTTGCAACAACAAGTGTCTAATCAAACGGAAATTAATGCTGGGTTGAGCTTGCAAGTGGATGAGTATAGTAACCCTGAACGGATAATCGAGCAAGCTAAAGAAATGGGTATGACCTTCCAAGGAGATCAAGTAAAGGCTGTTCAACCTCAAAACTAGTTCAATTCATTGAACTAGTTTTTTTTACACAATAGAACAGAAAGAATGGCCAATTGGTAAAAGAGAAGGCGGTTTTCCTTCTTGGTAGAGGTTAGTGATAGGAGTGGGAAATATGGAAATTAAAAGAGCTGTAACCAATGTTAGGGCGGTCGTCTTGATGGTGATCTTTTTTGCTGTCTTTGCTATTTTTGTTGGACGAATTGCTTTTATTCAAGTAACAAAAGAAGTAAGTGGCCATGAGTTAGATACATTAGCAGAGGAGCGTTGGAGCCGGTCCATTGATTTAAAAGGACAACGGGGGACGATATACGACCGAAGCGGTGGAATTATTGCTGAAGAAGTGATGTCTTATAATGTTTATGCCGTATTAAATACAGAGCAAAGTGAATATGTAGAAGATCCAAGAGCAACAGCGGAGGCGTTAGCTCCTTACATAAATCAAGAGGTTGATAATTTAACGAGGCTTTTATCGCAGGAAGGCAAGTTCCAGGTGGAGTTAGGTTCAGGGGCAAGAAATTTAACGTATGAACAAATGGTCGAAATTAATGAATTAGAACTTGATGGTATCTTTTTTTCAAGTGAACCGAGGCGTTATTACCCGAAACAAACATATGCTTCTCATGTGATCGGTTATACGGAAAGGAATATGACCGAGTCAAGAATGGGTTTAGAGCGTAGTTTGGATGAATATCTTCAGGGGACGGATGGCCGTATTACTTACCAAGCGGACACGAAGCGGGTACCGTTATTGAATCAAGAGGAAATGATTTCACCAGCTGAAAATGGTCATAATGTTTTTTTGACACTTGATTCCAATATTCAAACGGCTTTAGAACAAATAATGACAGAGGTTGATGAGGAGTATGAGCCCGAGCGAATGATCGCGATTGTTGCGGATCCTAAAACAGGTCAAATTCTGGCGATGAGTAATCGGCCGAGCTTTAACCCGAATCGTTATGAGTCGATTACCAATTACATGAATTATGCGATCTCAGACCATTTTGAGCCAGGTTCCACTATGAAAATTTTTACAGTGGCCGCAGCGATTGAAGAAGGTGTTTATGATCCGAATAAACAATATCAATCTGGTACGTTGCAAGTAGGCCCAGATCCAGTACGAGATCATAACTACGGTCGAGGTTGGGGGCAAATTACGTACGAAGAAGGTTTTTATCGTTCATCTAACGTGGCGATGGCGAAACTAGCATTAGAAGATTTAGGGGCAGAAAAACTATATGACTATTGGGAACGGTTTGGGTTCACTGAGCCAACGGGTATTGATTTACCAAATGAAGTGAGTAGCTTAATCGCACGAGGGAGCCAGATGGACGTAGCGACAACGGCATTTGGTCAAGGAACAGCCGTTACACCGATTCAACAAATTCAAGCGGCGACGGCTATCGCAAATGGCGGCCAAATGATGAAACCGTATGTAATTGACCGAATTGTGGATCCGAATACAAATGAGGTTGTCGCTAAAAATGAACCTGAAGTGGTGGGAGAGCCCATATCTAAAGAAACGTCTGAAAAAATGTTAAGTTTATTAGAAGGAGCTGTAACTGAGTCAATGGGAACGGGGAGACCTTATTATTTAGAAGGTTTTGATGTCGTCGGAAAAACAGGAACGGCTCAGATTCCAAATCCTACGGGTCGAGGGTATATTCAAGGACACGGTGAAAATATTTTTTCGTTTTTAGGGATGGCTCCAAAAGATGATCCGAGCCTTCTCGTTTATGTGGCCGTCGAAAGACCAAACATTTCTGAGATGGAAACAGGTTCTGAACCATCACGAAAGATTTTTACAACGATTATGAAACAAGGATTACAATATTTAAATATCGCTCCTACTGTAGAGGAGATTACGAAAGAGACCGAACAAGGCTATCGTCTAGATGATTTTAACGGTCAAACAGTTAAAACGGCGAAAGAAGCCTTAAATAATGAACAGTTAGACGTGGTTGTTTTAGGAGATGGCAAAAATGTCGTTGCTCAAGAACCAGCAGCTGGAAAAGGGCTATTAGCAGGTGAAAAAGTCTTTTTACGGACGGACTCGGATTCCTATCAAATGCCTGATATGTTTGGTTGGTCAAGTCGAGATGTGTTGCGTCTTGCCGATGTACTTGAAATAACGCCTAATTTATTTGGGCACGGATATGTAGTCTCACAAGAAACAGAGGCAGGAGGGTCCGTAAAACCAGGTGATTATATCACGATTGAGTTAAGACAAAGAAATGAAGAGAACGCCGAACAAGAGGAAACAGAACAAGAATTAGAAAATGAACAAGAGCTAGAAGAAACGGAAGAATCGTTAGGTGCTGATAGCTAGTTACGATGAAATAGGCTAGAAGCTTAAAGTCATAAAGGGCCCGCATTGTTCTACTGTTCTAAGAGAGAGCATAGGCTAGAACAAGCTATATTTTTGCTTTTGGAGGAGAAATGATGCGGGGGGTTGACTTTAGTGCGAGTTTCGAATGTAACAGTAAAGAAAAGGTTAATTCTTGTCTTTTTTATTGGACTGGCTGTCTTTTTGACGATAGCGTTTCGTTTAGGTTATGTTCAATTTGTTTTAGGAGATTGGTTAACGGATTTAGCGGAAGATTCGTGGAGTCGTGATGTCCCATTTGAGGCGAAAAGAGGAGAGATTGTTGATCGTAACGGAATCGTCTTAGCGACAAATGTCAGTTCACCATCGGTTTTAGTCGTACCAAAGCAAGTAAAAGATCCTAGCGGGACAGCTGAAAAGCTTGCCGCCACATTAAATATGGATTTGCAAAGGGCTTATGAAATGGTGACTAAAAATGCTTCTATTGTTCGTGTCAGTCCTGAAGGTCGAAAAATAGACAAAGATAAGGCAGATGAAGTGCGAGATTTGCGATTACCAGGTGTATATATTGCCGAAGATAGTAAAAGGCATTATCCATTTGGTAGTTATTTGTCCCATGTGTTAGGTTTTGCTGGGATTGATAACCAAGGATTAACGGGGCTTGAATCATATTATGATGATTATTTAAAAGGAGAGAAGGGCTATGTTTCCTTTTTTGCAACAGCAAAAGGAAATCGAATGCCCAATCATGCGGATGAATATAAGGCCCCATCGGATGGACTCGATTTAGGACTGACGATTGATAGTCGTGTTCAGACGATTATTGAAAGGGAGCTTGATATTGCGGAGGCGAAATACAATCCTGATGGAGCAATCGCAATCGCGATGAACCCGAATACGGGGGAGATTTTAGGGATGAGTAGTCGTCCTCATTATAATCCGGAAGAATTTCGTGAGGTTGAACCAGAAATTTATAATCAAAATAAACCTGTTTGGATGCAATATGAACCAGGTTCTACATTTAAGATCATCACCCTTTCAGCCGCGATTGAGGAAGGGGAAGTAGACTTATTAGCGGATACGTTCTATGACCCAGGTTATATTAATGTCGCCGGACGTAATTTAAGGTGTTGGAAAAAAGGTGGGCATGGTTCGCAAACCTTTTTGGAAGTCGTCCAAAATTCATGTAACCCAGGTTTTGTTGTGTTAGGAGAACGTTTAGGGAAAGAGCGACTTTTTGATTATATTGAAGACTTTGGTTTTGGGGAGAAAACAGGTATTGATCTCCAAGGAGAAGGGACAGGGATTTTGTTCAACCGTGATAATGTTGGACCACTTGAGCTAGCGACCACCGCATTTGGTCAAGGGGTGGCGGTCACACCGATTCAACAAGTAGCCGCTGTTTCGGCTGCTGTGAACGGTGGGTATTTATATGAGCCGTATTTAGCGAAAGAGTGGCTCGATCCGATAACAGGTGAAGTCGTTGATAGTAAAGCGCCGGTGATGAAAAGACAAGTTGTGTCACAGGATACATCCGATCAAGTCCGTCATGCACTTGAAACAGTAGTGGCTCAAGGGACCGGAAAAAATGCTTTTGTAGAAGGCTACCGAGTTGGTGGGAAAACAGGAACGGCTCAGAAGGCGAAAGATGGACGCTATCTTGAAAATAATTATATTCTTTCTTTTATAGGTTTTGCTCCAGCAGACGATCCACAAATTGTCGTCTATGTGGCGATCGATAACCCAAAAGATACGATTCAATATGGTGGGCAAGTCGCGGCTCCAATTGTTGGTACGATTATCGGTGATAGCTTACGAGCAATGGGGGTTGAGAAGCGTAGTGATCAGATTGAAAAGGAATTAACGTGGCCAGATGAACCTCTTGTAGAAGTACCTGATATGATTGGGCGTTCACGTCGAGAAGTTCATGAATCTTATTACGAGTTACAAGTGGACGCATCTGGGGAAGGGACATATGTAGTCACTCAATCACCACAGGCAGGTGAAAAAGTAAAAGCAGGATCAACAATCCGACTTTATATGGGTGACAAACAAGAAGGAAACGACTAAAATAGTTCTATGTGTGTTTATTTTGAAATGAATGGATAACCGATAATGGTCGCATGAATCACGGCATAAATCATTATGCCGTGATTTATGGCGATATCGGATGAACGGAGTGTTTAAAATGATGAAATTATCAGAGCTAATGAACGTAATTCCTTTTTTAGAAATAGATTTAAAAACGGATCCGCTCATTGAAAAGGTTGAAATGGATAATCGTGAAGTGAGTGCGAATACTTTATTTATTTGTATTAATGGTTATACTGTTGATGGACATGATTTTGCTGAAAGTGCTGTGGAACGAGGAGCTGTTGCTGTTCTAGCTGAAAAACCATTGGCACTTGATGTTCCTGTCATTGTTGTAAGTGATACAAAACGAATGATGGCTAGAATCGCGAATCATTTTTATGATTACCCGACAAAGAAGTTTAACTTAATAGGGGTAACTGGGACAAATGGAAAAACGTCGACAACATTAATACTAGAGCATATATTTAAAGAGGCCAAAAAAACAACCGGTGTAATTGGAACCATGTATGCCAAAGTAGGAGAAGAGATTGTCAAAACAAAAAATACGACCCCAGAATCTCTTACACTTCAACAAACGTTTCATAAAATGGTTGAAGCAAATGTAGAGACTGCTTTTATGGAAGTGTCTTCTCATGCATTGGACTATGGTCGTGTACATGGCTGTGACTTTAATGTTGCCGTATTTACAAATTTAACCCCTGATCATCTTGATTACCATCAAACGATGGAAGCCTACCTGTTTGCGAAAGGTCTCTTATTTGCTCAATTAGGAAATGCTTATGAAAATAAGTTTGCCATTTTGAATGCTGATGACCCAGCTTCCAAAAAACTAATGAAGATGACGAGTGCGAATCTTTTAACATATGGGATTGATAATGAAGCGGATATTGTTGCCAAAAATATTCGTTTAAGTGCAAAAGGCACGAGCTTTGATTTGTTCATCTTTAATCAAAGCTATGCCATCGATGTAAGCTTAATCGGTAAATTTAATGTGTATAATCTATTAGCAGCGGTCGCGAGTAGTTATGTCTCTGGTCTATCTATTGAGACAATCGTTCGTTCTTTGGCAACTGTCAAAGGTATATCTGGTCGTTTTGAGACTGTTCGAGCTTCGGAAAAGCAAGATTTTACCGTCGTCGTTGATTATGCTCATACGTCTGATAGTTTAAAAAATGTCCTAGAAACCGTTAATGAACTCGCTCCAAGTGATATTAAAGTGATCGTTGGTTGTGGTGGTGACCGTGACCGTACGAAAAGACCAGTGATGGCTCAGATCGCAACCAAATTTGCAACTGAAGCGATTTTTACTTCTGATAATCCAAGAAGTGAGGACCCGAATCAAATTTTAGTCGATATGACTTCAGGATTAAAAGATACAAACTATCAAGTAATCGTGGATCGAAAAGCAGCGATTGAACAAGCGATAGCAAATGCTAAAAAAGGCGACATTATCGTTATAGCTGGTAAAGGCCATGAAACGTATCAACAATTTGCTAATAAAACGATTCATTTTGATGACCGAGAAGTGGCATTTGATGCGATTAAGGGGAGAGTATAACTATGTTAACTTCGTCGTTAATTCCGTCTTTATCGACATTGCTCCAATTAGAAGAACAAACTTTTACAACCGTTTCTACGGATACGAGAACCTTAAAAGAAGGTGCGCTATACGTTCCCCTAGTAGCCAATCGTAATGGTCATGATTTTGTGAAACAGGCGATTGAAAAACAAGCAACGGCTGCTTTATGGAATCAAGATGAGCCAGTACCTCATAATTTACCAGCTAACTTTCAACTCTATTTTGTTGAGGATACGTTAAAGGCTTTACAGACGATGGCTTCCAATTATCGGGATGTTATCAACCCTGTGGTGATTGCGATTACGGGTAGTAATGGCAAAACGACAACAAAGGATTTAGTCGAATCGGTTCTTTCTTTAGAAGCTGTCACATATAAAACACAGGGAAACTTCAATAACCATATTGGTATGCCGTTAACGATTTTAGCGATGCCATCAGATTGCCAGTATTTAATTTTGGAAATGGGGATGAGTGGTTTTGGTGAAATAGAGCTATTAACGACCATTGCGAAACCAAACCAAGCGATTGTCACAAATATTGGCGAATCCCATATGGAACAACTCGGCAGTAGACAAGGAATTGCTAAAGCGAAAATGGAGATTGTTTCAGGGTTAACTAAGGGTGGTAACGTCTATATAGATGGAGATGAAGAGCTATTAAAACCATATTGGAATGAGACAACAAAGGCGATTGGTTTTAATCAGGGCAGCACTTCGCAAATTGAACAAGTAAAAATGTTTAATGAAGGATATACGTTTGTCTTTCATCAACATCAATATTCGCTTCCATTACTCGGCAAACATAATGTCAAAAACGCTGCGCTTTGTATTGCATTAGCACAAGAGCTCGGTTTTGATGCGAGTCAAATTCAAACCGGATTATCAGCGGTACAAATAACAGGTATGCGCCTTGAAAAAACGACCGGTCCTTTTGGTGAGCTAGTAATAAATGATGCGTATAATGCAAGTCCAACATCGATGAAAGCGGCTATTGAAACGATCAAAGAAATGCCAAGTTTTAAAAAGAAAATCGTTGTATTAGGAGATTTATATGAGCTTGGCGAAAAAGAAGAAGAGCTGCATCGTTCGATCGCGGCGTCCATTACGGTTCCGATTACAACCGTTTTTTTCGTCGGTGATTTCGTTAAATGGATGTATGACGAATGGATAAAATATCATGCCCATTCAGCAATCGAGGCGTTTTATTTTGACACAAAAGAAGCGGCAACTAAAACGATTCATTCTTATGTAGATGATCAAACGGTCATCTTATTTAAAGCTTCAAGAGGTATGAAACTAGAAGAGTTAATTCATGCTTATCAACAGGAAGGAAAGGAGGGGTGATAGAATGTTAGAACTAGTGTTGTTATTATCACTTCTTTTATCATTTCTAATTGCAGTATTATTATCACCAGTATTTATCCCATTTTTACGAAGATTAAAATTTGGCCAAAGTATTCGAGAAGAGGGTCCAGAATCGCATCAAAAGAAAAGTGGAACACCGACAATGGGAGGTATTGTCATTGTCATTGCTCTTCTACTAGCTACAGTCTTTATATCGATGCGCTTTCTATCGTTTAGTCAAGAGATCCTCTTATTACTATTTGTCACAGTCGGCTTTGGTTTAGTTGGATTTTTAGACGATTATATAAAAGTAGTAAAAAAACGGAACTTAGGTCTAACTTCTAAACAGAAATTATTTGGGCAGTTACTAATCTCTGTATTATTTTATTTTGGACTTATTCGTTTAGGATTCTCAACAGAAGTGACGATTCCTGCGACTTCGATTAGTATCGATTTCGGGTGGTTTTACCTCCCTCTCATTATTGTGATGTTAGTTGGGGCTTCAAATGCGGTTAATTTAACGGATGGATTAGATGGTTTATTAGCTGGAACAGCTGCAGTTGCCTTCGGTGCTTTTGCGGTCTTAACATGGAATGCTGAAATGATGGATATTTCCATTTTTAGTGCCGCAGTTGTCGGGGCTGTTTTAGGATTTCTTGTTTATAATGCCCATCCGGCCAAAGTTTTTATGGGTGACACGGGGTCATTAGCACTCGGTGGAGCGATCGCGGCGATTGCGATTATGGCGAAGATGGAAATCCTCCTAGTCATTATCGGTGGTGTCTTTGTTATTGAAACACTTTCGGTTATTATTCAAGTTATTTCGTTTAAAACGAGAGGCAAACGGATCTTTAAAATGAGCCCGCTTCACCACCATTATGAATTATCGGGATGGTCTGAGTGGCGTGTGGTTGTCACCTTTTGGTTTGTCGGAATGGTTCTTGCGATGTTAGGAATTTATATTGAGGTGTGGTTATAGATGAGAGCAATTCAAAAATTGGTCGGGAAGCAGGTTTTAGTGCTAGGATTAGCGAAAAGCGGGGAAGCGGCGGCTAAACTTTTACATCAATTAGGAGCGAAAGTAACGATTAATGATGCCAAACCATATAAAGAAAACCTCCAAGCTCAGCAGCTTGAGCAAGCAGGTTTTCGTGTTGTTTGTGGCGAGCATCCATTTAGTTTATTAGATGAACCTTTTGAATATATTGTGAAAAACCCTGGAATTCCTTATACAAATCCGCTCGTAAAGGAAGCGAAAAGACGAGGCCTACCTGTCATTACGGAAATCGAACTTGCTTATCAAATAAGTGAGGCGGACATCGTTGCAATCACTGGTTCAAATGGAAAAACGACGACAACAACCTTAATTTATGAAATGCTTTCAGCGAGTCCTAAGCAAGCGCTAATTGCCGGTAATATTGGGACGGTCGCTTGTGAGGTCGCAGCAAAAGCGACAAAAGAAAATGTTATCGTGATGGAAGTTTCAAGTTTTCAATTGATGGGAACTGAAACATTTCAACCAAAAGTGTCTGTGTTGTTAAACTTATTTGATGCTCATTTAGATTACCACGGTACAAAAGAAGAATATATTAAAGCAAAAGCGAACATTGTTGCAAAACAAGTGGAGTCCGACTATTTTGTCTATAATTTAGATGACTCACTTGTATGTGAAGTGGCAAACTTAACGAAGGCAACTAAAGTACCATTTACGCAAAAGGCGTTTCTTGAAAAAGGTCTTTGTGTTTTTGAAGGAAATCTTTATTTTAATGGTGAAAAGATTATGCCAATAAATGAGATTGTGCTCCCTGGAGCTCATAATTTGGAAAATATATTAGCTGCAGTTGGAGCGGCTCTGCTTTCTGGTGCCTCAGTTGGGCAGGTTGAGCACGTCTTAAAAACGTTCTCAGGTGTTGAACATCGTTTACAGTTTGTAGAACAGGTCGACAGCCGACTTTTTTATAATGACTCAAAAGCAACAAATATTTTAGCGACCAAAAAAGCGTTAGAGGCCTTTGATAAGCCTGTGATCTTATTAGCAGGTGGACTTGACCGCGGAAATGAGTTTGATGAACTGATTCCATCCTTAAAAAACGTCTCCAAACTGATTACCTTTGGTCAAACGGCACCAAAGCTTGAGCGAGTCGCACGAGAAGCTAATGTAGGTGACATTATTTTTGCTGAAAAAGTAGAAGATGCCGTCCAAAAAGCATGGCAGCATTCTGTGGAAGGCGAAGTCATTTTATTATCACCTGCCTGTGCAAGCTGGGATCAATATAAAACGTTTGAAGTACGAGGAAGGGAATTTATCGACGCTGTTGCTCGTATTAAAGAAAGGAACTAAAAAAGTCAACTTGTGCGGTTACATAATAATTATGAGAAAGTGTACACATAGTTGTCGTGTGAGTGAATAAGATGATATACAGTATGAGGCTGGGACAATACCCTCCTCTGATATGAAAAGCCGGTGACATTTTACAACGAGTAAAATGTCACCGGCTTTCGTTCGTTCATACGCTAAAGTTGTTTTTTTATTAACCAAAACGGAGCCAGCGTAATACCCGGAGACTCCTGCGGGAGAAGTGAACTATGGGAGACCCCACAGCGATTTGTCGTGAGGAGGCTCCCGGTTCACCCGCGGAACGTGTAGGGTATGGAGCTTGCGGAGTATAGCTAACTCATGTAGCCCTATTTTAACGAGTAGCCCGTTTTCAGTGACCTCTGCTTCAATTAGGAGGAGGCTCAGAGGAGAGAGTTTTCATAGAAGGGAAACTATTAGAGCACACTGTATGTTCATATGGTTATAATGGGTGCTTGTTCGAGATTCAGACATGTTTGACCACTTGTCCGCATAGCTTATAAAGAGAAATGAGAATGGCTTGTAAAGAGGTGGCAAATATGGCAAATCAAAAAAGAGCACCAGATTATATTTTATTAATGTTAATTTTGTCATTATTAGTAATTGGAATGATTATGGTTTATAGTGCGAGTGCTGCTTGGGCGACATACCGTTTTGACGATTCCTTTTTCTTTCTAAAGCGCCAATTATTCTTTGCAGGATTAGGAATTTTTGCGATGTTCTTTATTATGAATATTGATTATTGGACATGGAAAAGTTTGGCGAAGATTATGGTGATTGTCTGTTTTATCTTATTAATTATCGTTTTAATTCCTGGAGTTGGTCTCGTTCGCGGTGGGGCCCAAAGTTGGCTCGGTGTTGGTGCTTTTTCGATTCAACCCTCTGAATTTATGAAAATGGCGATGATTGTTTTTTTAGCAAAATTCTTATCGGAAAACCAAAAGCATATCACATCATTTAAAAAAGGATTATTACCTTCTTTGAGTATTGTTATGCTTGCCTTTGGGATGATTATGATGCAGCCGGACCTTGGAACGGGAGCGGTTATGGTTGGAACATGTGTAGTTATGATTTTTGTAGTTGGGGCCAGGATTAGTCATTTTGTGATGCTTGGCTTAATTGGACTTGCTGGCTTTGCTGGGTTAATTATTTCAGCTCCTTATCGTATTAAACGTATTACTTCCTTCCTTGATCCATGGGAAGATCCACTCGGTAGCGGCTTTCAAATCATTCAATCTCTTTATGCAATTGGACCAGGTGGTTTAATGGGGATGGGGCTTGGTGAGAGTAGGCAAAAGTATTTTTACTTACCAGAACCACAAACAGACTTTATTTTTGCGATTTTAGCAGAAGAGCTTGGTTTTATTGGTGGAGTGATTGTTTTATTATTATTCGCTTTCGTTTTTTGGCGAGGAATTCGGATTGCTTTAGAGGCACAAGATTTGTTCGGGAGTTTATTGGCAATTGGAATCATTTCAATGGTTGCGATTCAAGTGATGATAAATGTAGGAGTTGTCACAGGTTTGATTCCGGTGACTGGCATTACTTTGCCATTATTAAGCTATGGAGGTTCGTCTTTAACATTAATGCTCGTTTCGCTTGGGGTCTTGCTCAATATAAGTAAACATTCACGAATATGATGAAAAAAGAATATAGTGTAGGAGAGCTGCCACTTCATCGGCAGCTCTTTTTTTGTTACGATAAATGTGGATTTCGTAATGGAATTTGTGAGGTGTAGAGATAGCTATGAGGTCGCTGAAGAAGTCTCAAGTTCAACTTTGGCGAGAAAGAACTCTAGGAAATTAGGTTATTTATTAGAGTGTCAATCATAGCATCAAACGGTTTTTTGTGAACCAAAACTCCGCCAGCACAATACAACTAATTCATGTAACCCTATTTTAATGACTCAACTTTCGCATCGAGAAAATCCGTTCAACTAGTTGGCCGAGCGAAAGGGAAGCTCTTTAACAAATGCCCTTGACACGTTTGAAAAGCGAGAACGCACTATCACACCAAACGGATAAACTGTGCAGTAAGAAAAAAATAATAGGCCCTCTGGCGGTCGCTCCCAAAACCATACTCCGCGTCCTTGCCGAGAACCTGGCGAGCCTCCTCGGCAAGCCTTGCGGGGTCTCGCTCCGGTTTATTCCTGCGGGAGTCTCCGTATGGTTTTGTCCGCTAAGTGTCGTGGAGATGCTTGATGATATGGCCATTCTCAATCAGCTATTTCTAACGCAGAAGGACCTTCTTCTTCCCTTTGTTGGTTATGGAACTAAGAGGTCGTTGCCAGCTATTTTTTTCCTAAGTCTGCCGTCATGAAAAGACAGGATTCCAATCGAAACAAGCTCGATCATCTAGCTAACGTACAGAGCATCAACACTGATTTGTTTACAACTGGAACGGAATGAGTCATGAAAGGAGAAAAATCATTCTCAAGCTAATGTACGTTGAAGTCATGACTGTTTTTTTGTTCTAATGAGAAAACTGAACCTAGATTCGATTCCATGATCTAGCGGACAAACAGACACGGAGACTCCCGCCGGAATAAACCGTCCAATGAGACCCCGCAAGCGTGCTGAGGAGGCTCATGAGGTTCTCGGCAAGGACGCGGAGTGTCTGTTTGGGAGCGACCGCCGGAGGGCATGAAACAAGTAGAGCATAAATCACTCCCATGTCTGGTGTCTGTTTGGGAGCGACAACCGAAGCGCTTCATTTTAGTGAACAGTTTCCTTCAACAGCCTACGAAGAGAAGTGTTCAGACTGTCAACGATTGAACCGTTCATGTAAGTCTTGTATCGCCCTAAAGTTAATATCTATCAACGGTTAAGGGTCAATCATACACTGCGAAACTTGAGTTAATGAGTAGGCTTTTTTCAGTGACCTCGATTGCTATACCGACAGGGGTGAAAGTAGAAATATGTGAAACTTTCAACCGTGAGTATAAAGGGAGAAAGAGATTCAGATAATCTCACATACTCTGATCATACGCTTGTAATATGATACGTGGTAAAATAGACGTGTCATCTAGAGCAATACTTATGAAAAGGATAAAAAATCTAGTTTTATAAAGAAGGAAAAAGGGTAAACATTCACGAATAAGGCTTAGAAGGGTAATTGGATTAAAATGGAGTATATACATTCCTTTTTTTTATCATTATGATTAACGTACATAGCTAAAAATGAAGAGTGCAGGCCCTTTATGATTACAATACAAATGTGGTATTCACGGTAAAGAGTGTTTCTTTTTTTGACCTAAGGGAGTTTCAAAAAAATATAAGTCGTTTTGAACTTGATACAATCAAAAAGTGTATTTATCATCAGAAAAAGATAAAGTCATGTGATAAATTGGTACCTGATTTATGGTATAATTAAACAGATGAATAAAACAATGAAACTACAATACGGGAGATGTCACGATGGGTAACGATAAATTAGTTACATTGGATGATCGAGTGCCATCGTTAAAAGAACAGCGTAAGCAAAAAGCGAATCGCAGGTTGCTGTTTTTTTTATTGCTTTTCTTCCTGTTATTGCTACTGATCGTTTATATGCAGTCACCACTAAGTCATATTCGAAGTATTGAGGTGAATGGGCAATACATTGCTAGTGAAGAAGCAATAATTGAAGCGAGCGGTATGAATTTAGGCGATCACATTTGGAATATAAATGCAGAAGAAATTCAACAATTAATTGAACGACTTCCTGAGGTGCAAAAAGCGACTGTTGAAAGGCAATTTCCAACGACCGTTTTGATTGAAGTTGAAGAGTATCCGCGTGTTGCCTATTTATTAAAAGAGGACAAACTTTTTCCGATTATGGCAAATGGTTTATTTTTGACTGAGTTAGGACGGCATGATTTCCCTTCGGATGCACCGATTATTATCGGACTTGAAGAAGGAGAGCTGTTAACTGAACTTGCGGCGGAATTAGCTCTTTTGCCTGAACAAATAAGTGAACGTATCTCCCAAATTTTTCATGATGCTACTGAATCAGATCCGTATGCTATCACGTTATTAATGACAGATGGTATTGAAGTTCGATCGACCGTTCCAAATTTTGCAGAATGGATGGCGCCTTATCCTTCTATTGCACAGGAAATAGATCGATCATTAAATGGGGTTTTACATATGAAGATGAGCCCTTATTTTGAACAGTTTGATTTTGAGGAGGATGCAGAAGTTGAAGGTGAGGGGTAAACACGTCATTTTATCCTTCGTTCTGTTCGTTTCTGGCTTTATTATTGCTTTGAGTTATCAGATTACGTATGAAAGGCAAGCATCAACAGGGCAAGAAGTAGAAACACAATGGAGATATGAGGATGATTTAAGAGAGCAGATTGTAGAAACAGAAACATCAAATTATGAATTACAACAGGAGATTCTGGAGCTACAAGCTGAAGTAAGAGAGCTTGAAGAAGAATTTGCGAATTTAAATGTAGAAGAAGAAGTACGAAATAAAAATTTAATTGATGATATTGAGAGACTTAGAAAAATCGCAGGCACGGTTCCAGTGAATGGCCCAGGGATTGAAATATCATTAGAAGATGCTGAGTATATGCCTACAGGTACGAACCCAAATGATTATATTGTTCATGAAGCTCATGTCCAGCAAGTGATCGATGAATTGCTCGTTTCACAGGCAGAGGCTGTTGCGATAAATGGCTACCGCTTAACGAATCAATCCTTTATAAAATGTGTCGGACCGGTTATTTTAGTAGATGGACAAGCATCAGCAGCCCCATTTACGATTACGGCAATCGGTGATCCAGAGACTTTATTAGCTTCTTTAGATATTCTTGGTGGAGTGAAGGATCAGCTTGTGAATGAAGGGATAACAGTACGAATTCAAAAAAAGAATCAAATTGAGTTAAGTCCTTACTTATCGGAGAGCGGGTGATAAGTAAGATGAAGCAAGTTTGGATTTTTACAATAGTAGCTTGTATTATTGGGTTTATGATTACCGTACAATACCAATCTCTTCAGGTAGAAGAGCCGACGGTACGTGATACACGCGATGTGAGGGAGCTAAGGGAATTATTAAGACAATCCCAAGAAAATCGCATTCAGCTAATGGAAGAAATTGACAAGTTGAAATTATTAGTTATGGAATATGAGACGACTCTAAATAATCGTGAAGATGTTGTGACAGTATTAGAAAATCAAATTGAAGAGTTAAAAGCGACGGCTAGTTTATCTGAAATAACTGGCGATGGGGTTGTGATAAGAATCGAGTCTCTTATCCAAGATGAATTTCTTGGTAAGGAAAAAAGAACTCCACCTCCTGAACTTTTTCGATTTTTATTAAATGAGGTAAAAAGTTTCGGTGCGAAAGAAATTGCGGTTGGTACTGAACGAATCATTACGACCTCTGCTTTTCGTGAAGTGAACGGTATAACTCAATTAAATTATAAGAGAATCCCCCCTCTTCCGTTAGAAGTAAAAGTCATAAGTGATAATCCAGAAAGGCTTCATAACGAACTGCTCGTATCGAGTTCGATTGAGGAATTCGAGGTCTTTGGTTATTTAATATCGATAACTTTGGAAGAGAACCTTTCTTTGCCGGCCTTTGAACAAACACCGAGGGTTCGCTATATGGAAGAAGTGAAGGGGGAGTAATCTAAATGTGGTTACCTATATTAGGGTTAATAATTGGGATCGTTTTAGGGATTTTAACGGAATTTCGTGTTCCGACAGAGTATTCGAGCTACTTATCGATTGCTGTATTAGCCGCATTAGACACTCTTTTTGGTGGAATCAGAGCCCATATGCAAGAAAGTTTTAATTCCAATGTGTTTTTATCAGGTTTTTTCTTTAATATTATTTTAGCTGCAGGTTTAGCTTTTCTAGGTGTTCATCTTGGTGTAGACTTATATTTAGCGGCGATTTTTGCTTTTGGTGTTCGTTTATTCAATAATATAGCGGTCATTAGAAGAATCGTTTTAGCAAACTGGCAAGCTAAAAAAAGAAAATAGGAAGAAGTTATCGATTTATTTGGACAAATCCGTTTTAATTAAGAGGAAATAGACGGTTTCATGTTGAATATGGTTATAATTAATCTCTATATGTATTAGCAGTTTCAATATGTAAGAGAAGCAATTTTGTTCTATTTCATCATGAGACTCATTCTATTGTAGTGATTCTTAAATGTTAAATTTCAAGTGTTCGTTTCACTTTATATAATAAGGAGGTGCCACAGAATGAACAACAATGAAATTTATGTTAGTTTAGACATCGGTACATCCAATGTCAGAGTGATCATTGGAGAAATTTCAAATAGGACAATTAATATTATTGGAGTAGGGTCAACCCCTTCTAATGGAATTAAAAAAGGGGCAATTGTTGATATAGATGAAACGGTTCAATCGATTAAGCGAGCAGTAGAACAAGCTGAAAGAATGGTCGGATTATCTATTAAACAAGTAATAGTAGGGATAAACGGTAACCATGTTCAATTGCAACCTTGCCATGGAGTGGTCGCTGTATCAAGTCCTGATAGAGAAATTGGAAATGAGGATATTGCAAGAGTCATTGATGCGGCACAAGTGGTATCAATTCCGCCTGAACGTGAGATCATTGACGTCATTCCTCAGCAGTTTATTGTAGATGGATTAGATGAAATTAATGATCCACGTGGTATGATTGGTGTCCGCCTTGAAATGGAAGGGACGATTATTACCGGATCAAAAACGATTTTACATAATTTGCTTCGCTGTGTAGAAAGAGCTGGACTTCAAATTGCAGATGTATGCTTGCAACCACTTGCGGCTGGATCAGTTGCAGTATCAAAGGATGAAAAGAGTTTAGGTGTTTGTTTAATTGATATTGGTGGTGGGTCTGTTACCATTTCTATCTTTGAACAAGGGACTCTACAAGCGACTTCTGTTTTACCAATCGGCGGAGATCACATTACAAATGATATTGCGATAGGGTTAAGAACTTCAACAGAAGAAGCAGAACGCGTAAAAGTAAAGCATGGACATGCCTATATTGACGAAGCTTCTGAGGATGAAAAGTTTACCGTCGCTGTAATTGGGTCAAATGAAAAACAGAATTTTAATCAATTTGAATTGGCTCATATTATTGAGCCGAGGATTGAAGAAGTTTTTGAATTGATTTACCGTGAACTGATGAGGCTAGGGTATAAAGATTTTCCTGGTGGTTTTGTTTTAACGGGCGGCACCGCAATGATACCTGGAATCCTCGAGCTTGCACGTGAACTGTTAGAAGGTAATATTCGAATTGCGATACCGGATTATATTGGTGTCAGGGAATCACAGTATACGACAAGTATTGGCTTAATCCAATTTGCTTATAAAAACGTGAAAGTACAAGGGAAAGAAGTAGCAGCTTCTGTAAGTGATGGTGAACAGCCAACTTATAAAGAAGAAGAGCCACGTCATAAAAAGCAAACGAAGGATCAAGATGGAAAAAGTGAGAAGCCAAAAGCAAAAATGAAAAATTTCTTTAAAGTATTTTTTGAATAGTAGTGAATGTTAGTCTGATTAGGGGGACCTCAAATGTTAGAGTTTGAAATGGATATGGATCAATTAGCACAAATTAAAGTAATCGGTGTTGGCGGTGGTGGAAGTAACGCTGTAAACCGAATGATTGAAAATGGATTACAAGGTGTTGATTTTATTGCTGTTAACACAGACGCACAAGCTCTACACCTTTCAAAAGCAGAAGCGAAATTACAACTTGGTGGAAAGCTCACAAGAGGACTTGGAGCTGGGGCAAATCCTGACATCGGGAAAAAAGCAGCAGAAGAAAGTCGTGAACATTTAGAAGAAGTTTTACAAGGCTCAGATATGGTCTTTATTACCGCTGGAATGGGTGGAGGTACTGGAACAGGTGCTGCTCCAGTTATCGCCGAAGTAGCAAAAGAACTAGGGGCTTTAACAGTAGGTGTTGTCACTAGACCGTTCACATTTGAAGGTCGTAAGCGTCAAACTCAAGCAGCCGCTGGTATTGAAGCTTTAAAAGAAAAAGTCGATACATTAATTGTCATTCCAAATGATCGACTATTAGAGATTGTTGATAAGAATACGCCAATGCTTGAAGCGTTCCGTGAAGCAGATAATGTTTTACGTCAAGGTGTACAAGGTATTTCTGATTTAATCGCTGTTCCTGGATTAATTAACCTTGATTTCGCTGATGTCAAAACGATCATGAGTGAAAAAGGTTCAGCTCTTATGGGAATTGGGATTGCAACAGGTGAAAATCGTGCTGCTGAAGCGGCAAAAAAGGCGATTTCAAGCCCATTACTTGAAACCTCTGTAGATGGGGCTCAAGGGGTATTAATGAATATTACAGGTGGTTCGAACTTGAGCTTATATGAAGTTCATGAAGCAGCTGAAATTGTTTCAGCCGCATCTGATTCTGAAGTGAATATGATCTTTGGTTCTGTCATCAGTGAGAATTTAAAAGATGAAATTGTTGTTACGGTTATTGCGACTGGTTTTGAGGATGTAGAAAGTAAAACTCCTCACCACCGTCCAAGTCCATCAAAAATGGTCAAACAAAAACCAAGACAAGAAGAACCACAGCAAAAAGAACCTCGTTTTAATCAAGCTCAAAGTCAACCTAGTACTCCGAATGATGAGCCGGCTGATACGTTAGATATACCGACATTTTTAAGAAATCGTCGTAATCGTAATCGTTAATTCAATCCAAAAGCTACTTTCTTTTCACAATCGTGAACAGAGAGTAGCTTTTTCTTCTATTTCCTTCCTTATTTCCTAAAAATATATTGTGACAGAAATACCAAAAATCTTTCAAAATAACAAGTTGAAACTCGCCATGAAGTGACAGACTTAGAGGGGCTAAAGATTTATACTTATAAAAAATAATGAATGAGGGAGTAGCCATGATTGTTTATCTCGACCTCATCTGGTTATTGAACTTTTTTATTGATTATTTGCTTATTGCTTTGACTGCTCTTGTATTAAAAAGAAGGTTCAAACATGTTCGTTTTATTTTAGCGGCTTTTATTGCTTCCTTTATTGTGATTCTTATGTTTACACCTTTTGCAGATCTCGTTTATTCACCATGGTTTAAATTGATTTATTCAGCGTTAATTGTTTGGGTCGCTTTTGGGTACGAAAGGTTACGCTTTTTTATTCAAAATCTCCTGATGTTCTACTTTGTAACGTTTATGACAGGAGGTGCCCTATTTGCTTTACACTTTTTTTGGCAAACTGAATTGGACATCCTTTCAAGTTTTTCACCACAAAATGGAATCTTTATCGGAAGTTCGATAAGTTGGGTTTTTGTTTTAATCGGTTTTCCACTCGTTTGGTATTTTTCAAAACAGCGATTTGAAACGATTGAAATAAAAAGAATTCAAGCGGACCAAATGGCAAAAGTGACTCTTTTTATTGATCACTTTGAAATTAAAACGATAGGGTTAGTCGATACAGGCAATCAACTTCTTTGTCCGATTACGAAACAGCCTGTGATGATTATTGAAGGTTCCTTATTATATGAAACGTATAGTGAGGCCGTTGTAAAGGAGCTAAGTCAAATTGCGGAGGGAAAAGATGAACTATTACCAGAAACGGAAAAGTTAGCTCACCGTGTTCGGATTATTCCTTACCGAGTTGTCGGTCAGGCTTCCCCATTTTTAACGGCACTAAAACCAGACAAAGTAGAAATTGTATTTAACAATGAACGATATGAAACTGAAAAAGTATTATTAGGGTTGCAGGAAGGCGAATTATCAGCAGATGGCCTTTTTACGAGTATTATTCACCCGAAACTTGTGCAAGGACCAGTCTTAGAAAAATTAGCATGATAACAATCTAAATGCTACTGTTAGCAGCTCGAGAAAAACCGGTCGTCTTTATGAAGACAAAAAGCGTCTTCAACAGCCGCCCTGTGCCCACAGGACGTGGGTACAGGACGTCGCGAACTTAGCGTTGATCCTTAATATTTCTCACTTCTGAGCAAACGGACTTCGCTTTATAACCAATCTAGCTACGTCCGTTAGAAGCTCGAGAAAAATCGGTCGTCCTTATGAAGACAAAAAGCGTCTTCAACAGCCGCCCTGTATTTTTTCTCGCTTCTGAGCAAACGGACTTCGCTTTATAAATAAGGAGGAAAACGATGAAAAAGATAAAATTAAAATTTACGCTACTGTGGTATCGGATTATGCATCGCCTTGGCATGAAATCAGATGAAATATACTACATAGGAGGCAGTGAGGCGTTGCCGCCACCGTTATCTAAGGAGGAAGAGGCACACCTATTAAAAAAGCTCCCTAGTGGTGACAAAGCGGTTCGTTCCGTATTAATTGAACGAAATTTGCGACTTGTCGTTTATATCGCCAGAAAATTTGAAAATACAGGTATTAATATTGAGGACCTCATCAGTATCGGCACGATAGGATTAATTAAGGCGGTTAATACCTTTAATCCCGAGAAAAAAATTAAATTAGCCACTTATGCTTCACGTTGTATTGAAAATGAAATTTTAATGTATTTAAGAAGAAATAATAAAACGCGTTCAGAAGTCTCCTTTGATGAACCACTTAATATTGATTGGGATGGCAACGAGCTTTTATTATCAGATGTGTTAGGGACCGAGGATGACATTATCACAAAAGGCATTGAAGATAAAGTGGATCGCAAGTTACTAGTAAAAGCGTTGCATACGTTGAATGAACGTGAAAAACAAATTATGGAGCTTCGATTTGGGTTAGCGGGTGATGAAGAAAAGACGCAAAAAGATGTGGCTGATATGCTTGGAATTTCACAATCCTATATTTCACGCTTAGAAAAAAGAATTATTAAAAGATTGCAAAAAGAATTTAATAAAATGGTTTAATCGTTCATGAAAAAAATAATTGCTTTTTTATTTATTGTCATAGCACAGTTTGTTTCTATTTTTGATTAAAAATGGAAATGGGCTGTGCATATTTTTTCCTGCGGAGGAGATACTTATTTTGACATCATCTCCCGGGTCAGGAGGGAAAGAATTGACACGAAATAAAGTTGAAATATGCGGTGTAGATACATCTAAGTTACCAGTATTAAAAAACACAGAAATGCGAGAGTTATTTGTCAAGTTACAAAGTGGAGAGTTAAGTGCACGTGAAAAGCTAGTGAATGGTAATTTAAGGTTAGTTTTAAGTGTCATTCAACGTTTTAATAATCGTGGTGAATTCGTTGACGACCTTTTTCAAGTCGGTTGTATTGGCTTGATGAAGTCGATTGATAATTTTGATTTAGGTCAAAACGTCAAATTCTCAACTTATGCTGTACCGATGATTATCGGTGAGATTCGTCGTTATTTGCGAGATAATAATCCGATACGAGTATCACGGTCATTACGTGACATCGCGTATAAAGCTCTTCAAGTTCGCGATCAATTAATGGCTGAGAAGAAACGAGAAAAAGAACCAACCGTACAAGAAATAGCAAAAATTCTTGAAGTACCGAAAGAAGATGTCGTTTTTGCATTAGATGCGATTCAAGACCCGGTCTCGTTATTTGAACCGATATATAATGATGGGGGCGACCCGATTTTTGTAATGGATCAAATAAGTGACGATCGAAATAAAGATATAAATTGGGTGGAAGAAATTGCGTTAAAAGAAGCGATGGTTCGCTTGAATGATCGTGAAAAAATGATTTTAAATATGCGTTTTTATCAAGGGAAAACTCAAATGGAAGTTGCCGAAGAAATTGGTATTTCACAGGCACAAGTTTCCAGACTCGAAAAAGCCGCCATCCAACAAATGAATAAACATGCTCAAAGTTAAAGGGACCCGATTGCGGTCTCTTTTTTTTAGTTAAAGGGACGCTGAATATGAGTGGTCTACGATGGATATGACATGAAATGTGAAAAAAGAGAAAGCGGCTGTGTCGTAAAGGAGGAGAAGCGACATGAAATGTGAAAAAGGAGGAAGCGGCTGTGTCGTAAAGGAGGAGAAGCGACATGAAATATGAAAAAGAAGGGAGCGGCTGCGTCGTAAAGGAGGAGAAGCGACATGAAATATGAAAAAGAAGGAAGCGGCTGCGTCGTAAAGGAGGAGAAGCGACATGAATTATGAAAGAAGAGGGAGCAATCGCACTGTAAAGGCGGAGAAGCGCTAAAAAAACAAAGCTCCTATTCACCATATATATTTTTAGTACATCCTGCATATACATGAGCATGACATTAAAAAGGATGTGTAGAATATGATGAAAATATCAGATTTACAATCTAAGGACATCGTCAATATGGAAAATGGAAGACGACTTGGACATTTGACGGATTTGGATATTAATTTATCAACGGGAAAAATTGAAGCTATGGTTATAAATGGGACAAATAAGGTGATGGGGTTATTAGGAAAGGCAGATGCAGAAGTTATTATACCTTGGGAGAATATTATTAAAATTGGGTCAGATGTTATCATTGTGGAAGTACCTGAATCAATAAAGGCATTTTCGGACACTTCATTTCGTAATTCACAAGTAAAAAGGCGGTAAATAGGGAAGAAAGTCGTTTATTGATAGCTGTGACTTATGATAAACTAGAAGGAAATAAACATTTATATGACTCTTATGACTGTTTGAGAAGGAGAGGAAATGATTTGACCGAACCATTTATTCAGAAAAACGAACAACTACTTCTGATCGAGCCATACACTCAATCAGATTCCAACTTAATCGCAGGATTTACGACAAGAAATGGTGGTGTGAGTACAGGTCATTTTCACTCCTTGAATATGGGATTTCATGTTCCGGATAAAGAAGACAATGTTATAAAAAATCGTAAAATGATCGCTGAAAAACTTGATTTTCCGACCGAGTTTTGGGTTGGATCTGAGCAAGTTCACGAGGCAACGATCCAAAAAGTCACAAAGAACGATTGCTCAAAAGGGGCACTATCATTTGACTCAGCGCTCAAAAACACTGACGGGCTGTATACAGCAGATGCTAATGTCCTTTTAACGAGTCTATATGCTGACTGTGTTCCGCTCTATTTTTGGTCAGAAAAAAGACGATTAGTAGGCTTGGCTCATGCCGGTTGGAAGGGCACAGTTTTGGGTATAGGAGAAAAGATGATCCAACGTTGGGTAGAGGATGAAGAAGTAGCTATAACTGATATCCATGTCGCAATTGGGCCATGTATTAGCCAAGCTGCTTATGAGGTTGATTCCTCTGTTATTGAAAAAATAACGGAGCATTTTGGGCAAAAAAGAATGGAAGAAGTAACGATTCAAACCGATAAAGAACATTATCAGCTAGATTTACGTTTGTTAAATTTTTTTAACTTAATCGATCAAGGGTTAAAAAAAGAGCAAATTTTAGTATCAACTTATTGTACCTTAAACGATGAGTCGCTTTTTTTCTCGCATCGTCGTGATAACGGAAAAACAGGACGGTTGATGAGTTTTATCGGTAGAAAGAGTGAGTGAGGGAATCAAATGACTGTGAAAGAAAAGTATGAGGCATTATTATCTGAAATAGAAGACATTTGTCATTCAGTGGGACGGGATCCGAAAAGGATTAACGTGATAGCCGTCACGAAGTATGTTAGTGAGGAAACGACTCAAAAAGCATTAGAAGCCGGAGTCCAACATATCGGTGAAAACCGTGCTGAAGGTGGAGTCGAAAAGTGGGAAGCTCTTGGCAATCAAGGCATATGGCATTTTATTGGTTCTTTGCAATCGAAAAAAGTGAAAAAGGTCATTGACAAATTTGATTATTTTCATTCACTAGACAGAATCTCTTTAGCAGAGGAGTTGGACAAGCGGGCCAAACCTGGACAAGTTATTCGTTGTTTTGTTCAAGTGAATGTTTCAAATGAGGAATCCAAATCAGGTTTATCAAAAGAGGAAGTACTCCCTTTTATCGAAAGTCTTGAGAAATTTCCGGCTATTGAAGTAGTTGGTTTAATGACGATGGCACCTTTTTATGAGGCTCCAGAGTTAACAAGGCCGGTTTTTCGTGGATTACGAGAGCTTCAGGAATTAGTTGCTGCTAAGCAATTTACACATGCTCCTTGTCTTGAATTATCAATGGGAATGTCCAATGATTATCGTGTCGCAATTGAAGAAGGGGCAACATTTATCCGAGTAGGAACCGCATTGGTCGGTAAAGAATTTTAAAAAACGAGTTTCTCGATATCGGAGGTTTAGGAGATGGGGATGAAAACAAAATTTAAACGTTTTTTTGAACTGGAAGATGATGTACAGGAATTTGAAGAATTTGTTGATGAACCTGAACAAAGATATGAGGAAGAGCCGAAAGCGAGAAGGTCTAAGGGACCATCTCAATCTACGCAATCAACTCATTTTCAATCCGGTCCAAAACAACCACAAGGACAAAATGTTGTCAGTTTACAAAGTGTCAAAAGTAGCTCAAAAGTCATTTTGTTTGAGCCGAGAACATATGATGAAGCACAAGAAATTGCCGATCATTTAAAAGCACGAAAAGCCGTTATTATTAATTTACAAAGAATTTCACATGAACAAGCAAAGAGGATAGTCGATTTTTTAAGCGGAACAGTGTATGCTATTGGAGGAGACATTCAAAAGCTTGGAGGAAATATTTTCTTATGTACCCCAGATAATGTTGACGTTTCTGGAACGATTACAGATATGGTACAGGAGCATTTCCGTAATTAAGTGTTGTGTTTAAATAAAGGTGGTGAAAGTTGTGTTACAAACAATAGGTGCATTAATTGCACAATTAATGGTGATGTATTCTTTTTTAGTCATTGTGTATATTTTTATGTCTTGGTTCCCTAATGCCCGTGAATCATCCTTTGGACAACTTATAGGAAGTCTAGTGGAGCCATATTTAGAGCCGTTTAGACGGATTATTCCGCCACTCGGTATGATCGATATTTCACCAATCGTCGCGATTATTGTTTTACGTCTTGCGGCTACAGGTGTGCGAGTCCTCTTCGGTGGTTAAGGAGAAATGGGGTGAAAGGTCATTTCGATTTATCAGCATTTTAGAGAAGATGAACGCTCCCTTGTCGACCAAGCATTGACATGGAAAGAAGAAGTTAAGGATTATTATAAAGAGCGTTTAACAGATTTTTTAGATCCACGTGAGCAAGAGATTTTAAAAACAATTGTCGGTATTGATGAGGATGTCCAGCTCTCGTTTTTTGGTGGACGTGGTGATATTGAGCGCCAGAGAGCTCATTTAGCCCCTTCATACATAGAGGCAGATGAAGAAACATTTGCCTGTCTCCTTTATTCCGTTGAATATCCGAGTAAATTTGTGACGCTTGCACACCGTGATATTTTAGGGGCTCTTATGTCAATCGGATTGAAGCGCGAGAAATTTGGAGATATTATTATTAATGGAACGGACATTCAAGTCATATTGGCAAAAGAAGTGGCATCCTATGTTGAGGTCAATTTAACCTCAATCGGAAAAGCAACGATTCAATTGAAGCGATTGCCTTTTTCAGCTCAGTCAGAACTCGTTGACAGTTGGAATGAACGTTCTGGAACCATCTCTTCCTTACGATTGGATGCGGTTTTAGCAGAAATTTACCGAGTATCACGCTCAAAGATTGAACCATATTTAACAAAAGGTTACGTAAAAGTGAATTGGAAGGTAGTTGAGAACGGTTCCTTTCAAGTAAAAGAAACGGATCATTTTTCGGTCAGAGGTTTTGGAAGAAGCCAGCTTGTATCGCTAGACGGCAAAACCAAAAAAGATAAATGGAAAATTCAATATCGATTAAAGGTATAATTTATACTTTTGGTTTGTTTCGCTGATTGCTATTTTTAAAAAGGGTTTTGTGAGAAGTTGTCGAATGATATACGTTGAGACTAATTATTTCTACTTGATAGATGGAGGTGTCGATTTTGCCTTTAACGCCATTAGACATTCATAACAAAGAATTTACACGAGCTTTTCGTGGTTATGATGAAGATGAGGTAAATGAATTTCTGGATCAGATTATAAAAGATTATGAAGCGATTATTACAGAAAAAAAGGACTTATTTGCACGTGTTAATGATCTAGATGAGAAGTTGGAGCACTTTAAAAACATTGAAGAAACTCTGAATAAATCGATTTTAGTTGCTCAAGAATCGGCAGAGGAAGTAAGAAGAAATGCTCAAAAAGAAGCTCAGCTTATCGTCAAAGAGGCTGAAAAAAATGCCGATCGTATTATTAATGATGCCCTTAATAAGTCCCGAAAAGTAATGATTGAAATGGAAGAAATTAAAAAGCAAGCATCCGTGTATAAAATGCGTTTTAAAATGCTCATAGAAGCTCAATTAGAAATGCTCCAAACGGATGATTGGGATCAATTTACGGTTCAAGAGGAAGAAGAACCTTCTAATCAATAAAGGACGGCTTGCCAATTGTGAGAAGCTGTCATATAATATCACTAATTTCATCTTTAAAAACGATAATGAAGGAAAGTAAACATAGACTGATGATATACAGCGATTCGAGGACGGTGCAAGCTCGATTATTATAACTATGTGGAAAATCACCTTTTAGTTTTATCTCTGAACGATACATAGTAAGAGGTAGCGTTTCATTCACGTTACGAATGTTCAAGTGGAAATAAGTATCTTTTATTTTCATTAGGGTGGTACCACGGGTAGTCTTCTCGTCCCTATTTTAGGGATTAGAGGACTTTTTTGTTTGCCAAAAAAAGAAAGTTAATTTAAAGGAGGATATGGCATGGTTGAGTATAAAAAAACATTATTAATGCCAAAAACAAATTTCCCAATGCGAGGGAATTTGCCACAAAATGAGCCAAAGCGTCAAGAGAAATGGAACTCAGAAGATATTTATCAAAAAGTACAGGAACGTACAAAGGGCAAGCCTCTATTTATTCTGCATGATGGACCTCCATATGCAAATGGTGATATTCATATGGGACACGCTTTAAACAAAATTTTAAAGGATATGATCGTCCGTTATAAATCAATGTCCGGTTTCCATGCACCTTATGTTCCAGGATGGGATACGCATGGTTTGCCAATTGAAACAGCTTTAACAAAAAGTGGAAAAGTGAAACGTAAAGAAATGAGCGTTGCTGCTTTCCGTAAACTTTGTGAAGAATATGCTTTAAAGCAAGTGGATCGTCAGCGTGAGCAATTTCTACGTTTAGGTGTTCGTGGTGATTGGTGGAACCCATATATTACATTAGATAAAGCTTATGAAGCACAGCAAATTAAAGTATTCGGAGATATGGCGAAAAAAGGCTATATTTATAAAGGGAAAAAGCCTGTTTATTGGTCTCCATCTTCTGAGTCTGCCTTAGCGGAAGCGGAAATTGAATATCATGATAAACGTTCGCCATCGATTTATGTCGCCTTTGATGTCGTTGACGGCAAAAAAGTGCTTGAAGGCGATGAGAAATTTATTATTTGGACAACGACACCTTGGACGATTCCGGCGAACTTAGCGATTAGTGTTCACCCTGACTTAGAGTACAGTGTCGTGTTGGTAGGAAATAATAAATATGTGGTCGCTTCAGGTTTACTTGAAACATTAGTAAAAGAGTTAGAGTGGGCAACTCATGAAGTATTAAAAACGGTAAAAGGATCAGAGTTAGAGTTTGTCTTAACACAACATCCAATTTATGACCGTACATCCGTTGTGATTTTAGGAGAGCATGTTACGTTAGATGCTGGTACAGGCTGTGTTCATACCGCACCTGGTCACGGAGAGGATGACTACCTTGTTGGTCAAAAATATGGATTAGATGTTTTATGTCCAGTTGATGATAAAGGATATTTAACAGATGAAGCTCCTGGTTTTGAAGGATTATTTTATGATGCGGCGAACAAACCAATCGGTGAAAAACTAGAGGAAGTTGGAGCCTTATTAAAGCTTTCCTTTATTACTCACTCATACGCTCATGACTGGCGGACGAAAAAACCGGTCATTTACCGAGCGACTGCACAATGGTTTGCTTCGATTGAAAACTTCCGCAGTGAACTATTAAAAGCCATCGAGGAAGTAGAATGGATTCCAAAATGGGGTGAAACGCGCTTATTCAATATGGTTCGTGACCGTGGCGATTGGTGTATTTCTCGTCAACGAGCATGGGGTGTGCCCATTCCAGTTTTTTATGGCGAAACTGGGGAACCGATCATTACCGACGAAACGATCGATCATGTGTCAGCTTTATTTAGAGAGCATGGTTCAAATATTTGGTTTGAGTGGGAAACGGAACAACTATTGCCTAAAGGATTTACATCTGAACATAGTCCGAATGGAACTTTTACTCGTGAGATGGATATTATGGATGTTTGGTTTGATTCTGGCTCTTCTCATCAAGCTGTTCTTGAGGAAAGAGAAGAATTACAACGTCCTGCTGATTTGTATTTAGAAGGTTCTGACCAATATCGTGGTTGGTTCAATTCTTCTTTATCAACAGGAGTTGCGGTGACGGGAAAAGCTCCATATAAAGCGATTTTAAGTCACGGTTTTGCTTTAGATGGACAAGGCCGTAAAATGAGTAAATCAATCGGGAACACGGTGATTCCTAATGATGTCATGAAGCAGCTAGGTGCCGATATTTTACGCTTGTGGGTAGCTTCTGTTGATTATCAAGCAGATGTACGTGTTTCGGATGAAATTTTAAAACAAGTATCAGAATCATATCGTAAAATTCGTAATACGTTCCGTTTCTTATTAGGGAATTTACATGACTTTAATCCAACAACCGATCAAGTAGCAGACGAACAACTTGATGGGGTTAACTTATTTATGCTCGTTAAGCTAAATGAAGTGGTTGAAAAAGTGAAAACAGCTTATGAAGAGTATAATTTCTCTGGTGTTTATCATATTTTACACAACTTCTGTACGATTGAATTAAGTTCATTCTATATGGATTTAGCTAAAGATACGCTATACATCGAGCATAGCGATCACCCAGCCCGTCGTGCAATTCAAACGGTCATGTATGAAACAGTTGTGAAGCTCTCGAAATTAATTTCACCAATTCTTCCACATACAGCAGATGAAGTATGGGAAAATATTCCGAATGTTGATGTGGAGAGCGTGCAATTAACTGATATGCCAGAAGCTCGCACTTTTGGAGAGGTAGAGCAATTAAAAACCACTTGGAATCAGTTTATGGACATTCGTAGTGATGTCTTAAAAGCATTAGAGCAAGCTCGTAATGAAAAAACAATCGGTAAATCTTTAGCAGCTGCCCTAACGATTTATGCTAGTGGCGAGAAGTATGAGTTACTAAATGGTATTTCTGGGCTTGAAAAGTTATTTATTGTTTCCAAAGTAGAACTGGTTAATGGTGTTACGGAAGCTTCAGAAAAAGCAGTGACATTTGAGGATTTAGCTGTTTTTGTAGAAGCGGCAGAAGGTGAAACTTGTGAACGTTGCTGGACGGTCTCCACAACTGTTGGCGAAGAAGCAGATCACCCAGGTTTATGTACATCATGTGCCGAAACTGTAAAAAGTCATTATGCAGACGTTGAATAAGTAGTAAATGAACCGTCTCAAAAGGGGAGTATACCTTTTTGGGACGTTTTTTTTTGGGGAGAGGAGGGAGCGTTGCAAGTGCAGTATGAGCAGTATGACGGGGAATATGAAAAAGGAAGGAGATGTCGCGTCGTAAGGGGGCAGATACGACAGGGAATGTGAAAAAGGAAGGGGATGTCGTGTCGTAAGGGAGCAGATACGACGGGGAATGTGAAAAAGGGTTAAGTTGTCGCGTCGTAAGGGAGCGGATACGACAGGGAATGTGAAAAAGGGCAAAGCTGTTGCGTCGTAAGGGAGCAGATACGACGGGGAATGTGAAAAAGGGCTAAGTTGTTGCGTCGTAAGGGAGCAGATACGACGGGGAATGTGAAAAAGGGCAAAGCTGTTGCGTCGTAAGGGAGCAGATACGACAGGGAATGTGAAAAAGGGCTAAGCTGTTGCGTCGTAAGGGAGCAGATACGACGGGGAATGTGAAAAAGGGCTAAGTTGTTGCGTCGTAAGGGAGCAGATACGACGGGGAATGTGAAAAAGGAAGGAGATGTCGCGTCATAAGAGCGTCTACCTCAAAAAATGATTTCAAATGAATTGTAAAATCTTGCGTCGGCTATTCACGCAATTATGAGGAAAGCTAAAAAGGCATCTGAAAAAAGGTGCTTAAGGGGAGGTGTTAACATTGAATTCAAATTTTAAACAGTTGCATCAACAATTACTCCAACAAAAAGAGGAATTTGAGCAACAGTTAAAGTATTTTAAGGAAAGTGAATTGCATAACAGTGAGTCTGCATCAACGGGTGAGCTTTCACAATATGATAATCACCCCGCGGATACAGCGACTGAATTATATGAGCGTGAGAAAGATTTTGCACTCGAGGAGCACGCAGCCGAGCGATATCATCAAGTTCTCGATGCACTGGAACGAATAAAAAATGGTACGTATGGGATTTGTGAAAAAACCGGTCAGGAAATACCATTTGAACGATTGCAAGCAAACCCGACCGCCAAAACGGTCGTATCAGCAACCGAATCGCATGTGAAAAATTATCGACCGATTGAAGAAGAAGCACAAGGAGCTTTTGGACGTTACAATTATGATGGAAGTGAGAAAGAAACAGAATTTGATGCAGAAGATGCTTATCAAGCGGTCGCAAGATTTAATGAGAATTCAATGACTTATGAAGATGCTTCTTTAGATGATGACGATGAATCAGTCGGATATGTGGAGGAAATTGAAGGCTTTTTATCAACGGGCATCGATGGTTATCGCGGGGCAGAAAATGTGCAATTTCAGCGAAACGTCCATATGGACCATTATTTTGATGAATATGAGAATTAGTTTAGAGGGGTCTTCCCCCTCTTTTTATGCTATAATGCTAAAGAATGGCATGAAGAAGAGAACGGAGGATATATGTGATTTATTATATTATTGCTGCCCTCATTATTATATTGGATCAAATAACAAAATGGATTGTAGCAACCCAAATGGAAATTAGTCAAAGGATTCCGCTTATCGATGGATTTCTTTATTTTACTTCACATCGGAATACTGGTGCCGCCTTTGGGATATTAGAAGGACAAATGTGGTTCTTTTATATCGTGACAATTGGTGTTGTCATTGCGATTGTTTATTTCATGCAAAAAGAAGGAAAATATAGCATTCTTTATGGTACTTCATTAGCTTTAATTTTAGGGGGAGCGATTGGGAATTTTATTGATCGTCTTTTCCGTGGAGAAGTTGTCGATTTTATTGATACATACCCATTTGGATATAATTTTGCGATTTTTAATGTCGCTGATTCAGCCCTTTGTATTGGGGTAGCCCTTTTATTTATAAAAATGTTTCAAGACGAACGTAAGGCAAAGAAGGAGATAAAGTAATGGAAGTATTTAAATTTGAAGTAACAAGTGAACTTGCGGGAGAGCGAATTGATAAGTTTATTACGACTCAACATGAAGAATGGTCACGGACACAGGTTCAACAATGGATTAAAGAAAAAAGAGTCGAAGTGAACGGGAATGTTGTCAAAAGCAATTATAAGGTTTCTGATCTTGATCAAGTGGAAGTATCTGTTCCTGAGCCAGAAGTATTAGAGGTAGTGGCAGAGAACATCCCTTTAGATATCGTATTTGAAGATGAAGATGTGATCGTTGTTAATAAACCGAGTGGCATGGTCGTACATCCAGCACCAGGGCATTATTCAGGCACGCTTGTAAATGCTTTAATGTATCACTGTAAGGATTTATCAGGGATTAATGGTGTCATTCGACCGGGTATTGTCCATCGGATTGATAAGGATACATCTGGACTATTGATGGTCGCTAAAAATGATCAAGCTCATGAATCACTTGTTAATCAATTAAAGGCGAAAACAACTAAAAGAGTGTATCAAGCGATCGTGCATGGTGTCATTTCACATCAAACAGGAACGATTGATGCTCCGATTGGCCGTGACAAAAAGGATCGTCAAAGCATGACGGTAACTAATGAGAATTCTCGAGATGCTGTAACTCATTTTACAGTGTTAGATCGTTTTACGAATTATACGTATGTTCAATGTGAGCTTGAAACGGGTCGTACTCATCAAATTCGTGTTCATATGAAATATATCGGTTATCCGTTAGCCGGTGATCCGAAATATGGTCCGAAGAAGACACTTGACATTGATGGTCAAGCGTTACATGCAGCTGTTTTAGGTTTTGAACATCCAAAAACGAAAGAGTGGATTGAGTTTGAAGCTCCTCTCCCAACGGAGATGGAGAAATTACTCGAACATTTACGAATAATCGGTTGACACTTGAATGTTTTTGTGCGATAGTTATTAAGAACTGAATAAGCCCTTTAACTATAGTCCAGTGAGGCTAAGAAGGACAGCGGAAATCGTCATCGGATCTTTGGAACGATCCGTATGTGTACAGACTTATTCTGCCCTCTTGTCTCTTTATGACAAGAGGGTTTTTTGCATGTTTTAGGGGATTACTAATGAGGAGGTGGCAAAAATGTCTCAAGTTATTTTAGATGAACAAGCCATTACACGAGCGACCACTCGAATTGCTCATGAAATTATTGAACGGAATAAAGGAATCGAAAATTGTGTATTAGTAGGCATTAAAACAAGAGGCATTTATTTGGCTCAAAGATTGGCGGAGAAAATTGAACAGATTGAAGGGCTACCACTTCCCGTCGGAGAGATTGACATTACATTATATCGTGATGACTTAACAGTTAAGACGGATACAGAAGAGCCGGTCATTCAAGGAACGAATATTCCGATTGAAATTGAAAACCGTAAAGTGATTCTTGTTGATGATGTTCTTTACACAGGAAGAACGGTTCGAGCAGCACTTGATGCTTTAATTGATTTAGGAAGACCAGAACAAATTCAACTTGCGGTTTTAGTCGACAGAGGTCATCGAGAACTTCCGATTCGACCAGATTATGTGGGGAAAAATGTTCCAACTTCTAAAAGCGAAATTATTGTAGCGGAATTAAAAGAAGTCGACGCAATCGACCAAGTGAAAATTGATAAAAAATAAATAGATAAACTCTTTAAAACAGTCCAGAGAGGCTGGCAAGAGCAAAGTAGATAACCGGCATGCCTATCTGTGCACCGGGTTTATCTCCTGAACCCTCTTAGCCAACTGGTTAAGAGGGTTTTGCGTAAGAGTGATTAGGAGGAAGAACAGGATGAGTCAGCAAAAAGAAGTTTTAGGGGTACGCGATGTCCCGCGTTTAGATAAATGGGTGATTTTAAGCTTACAGCACTTATTTGCCATGTTTGGCGCAACGATTTTAGTACCGGCGATTGTCGGATTAAGCCCATCTGTCGCTTTATTATCAAGTGGTTTAGGAACGCTTGCTTACTTAGTTATTACGAGAGGACAAATTCCAGCCTACCTCGGTTCATCGTTTGCTTTTATCAGTCCAATCATTACCGCCACGGCATTAGGTGGACCTGAAGGGGTGATGGTCGGAACCTTTTTTGCTGGTATTGTTTACGGGCTTGTTGCTTTAGCCGTTAAAAAAAGCGGTGTTAAATGGTTAATGAATATTTTACCTCCAGCCGTTGTTGGACCTGTTATTATGGTTATCGGTTTAGGGTTATCTGGAACGGCTGTAGATATGGCAATGAATATTCCAGGACCAGATGGCACCTCAGTTTATAGCTTACAGCATTTTACTGTCGCATTATTTACATTAGCGGCAACGATAATCGCAAATATGTTTTTCAAAGGGTTTTTCGCACTGATTCCGATTTTATTTGGAGTAGTGAGTGGATACATTTTCGCAGCTGTACAAGGGTTGGTCGATTTTACAGAAATAAAGGAAACGGCTTGGCTTCAAGCACCTGATACGATGATTCCATTTATCACGTACACACCAAACTTTTCTTGGGCGATTATCATAGTGATGGTCCCAGTTGCAGCTGTAACCTTAGCTGAACATATAGGACAACAGATGGTATTGAGTAAAGTAACAGGACGGAATTTTATTGAAAAACCGGGCTTACATCGTTCGATTTTTGGTGATGGGATTGCCTCAATTGTTGCTTCACTAGTCGGTGGACCACCTAATACAACATACGGTGAAAACATTGGGGTTTTGGCAATGACGCGAGTATTTAGTGTATACGTTATCGGAGGAACAGCCGTCATTGCGATTATGTTCTCCTTTATCGGAAAAGTTTCGGCTGTCATTTCTTCGATTCCGTCAGCGGTAATGGGGGGGATCTCGATTCTCTTATTCGGTATCATTGCTTCGTCTGGTTTAAGAATGTTAATTGATAATAAAGTAGACTTTGGTGTGAAACGTAACTTAGTTATCGCCTCAACGATTTTAGTCATCGGTATTGGTGGAGCGTTTCTAAAAATCAGTGATGAATTCCAAATCGCTGGAATGGCGCTTGCAACATTTGTTGGGGTTATCCTACACCTTGTGTTACCAGATAAACAAGCCGCCTTCGGAGAAAACAGTCAGTTGTTTTCAAATGAAGAGTTAAAAGAAGAAAAATAAACAAGCAAGCATCCTTTAAACGAGTACAGAGAGACTTAAAAGGGGCTTTAAGGAAATGGAGCAGGCGTAACGATTGATAACCGTGCCTCCTTTCCTCATGCCCTAAATGTGACATTTAGGGCATTTTTCTTTGCAAAAAATCGGATATTAAGAAAAGAAGAGTCGACAAAATCAAATGGACGGAGGGATACACATGATCAATCTTCTATCGAACCAAAACAAAGGATTGCATATGTTATCGAACCTATCACTTACGGAGGTCTTTCAATTATTAGAGGAGGCTCAAAACTTTGCCGATGGAGCAATGTGGAGTCCGAAACGCCAAATGTTTGTGGCGAACCTTTTTTATGAAGCAAGTACAAGAACAAAATTTAGCTTTGAAGTAGCGGAAAAGAAATTAGGTCTTGAAGTTCTGAATTTCTCAGCTGAAACCTCTAGTGTGCAAAAAGGTGAAACCCTCTATGATACAGCCAAAACATTAGAAGCGATTGGGGCCGATGCACTCGTCATTCGTCATCCAGAAGATGCCTTTTACGAGCAATTAAAAACATTAAACATTCCCATTATTAATGCGGGGGATGGTTGTGGCCATCATCCGACCCAATCACTTTTAGATTTATTAACAATAAGACAAGAATTCAAAAGTTTTCAAAATGTCGAAATCGTCATATGCGGCGATTTAAGACATAGTCGTGTCGCTCGGTCCAATGCAGAGATATTAACAAAACTGGGGGCAAATGTTTCGGTAAGTGGGCCAAAAGAGTGGATGAATGGTTTTGCTAAAACGTATCCTTACGTAACGATGGATGAAGCGGTAAAACAAGCAGATGTGATGATGATGCTACGTATTCAGCATGAGCGTCACGATGATGGAATGGTGCTAACAAAAGAACAGTATCACCAACAGTACGGCTTAACGATTGAGCGAGAAAGAAAAATGAAGGATAGAAGCATTATTCTTCATCCTGCACCGGTCAATCGCGACGTTGAAATTGCCAGTGAGTTAGTTGAATGTGAACGCTCAAGGATTTTTAAACAAATGCAAAACGGAGTCGCCGCAAGAATGGCCGTTTTAAAAAAGGTCTTAGAAGGCTAAGGTATTCAGCAAGTAAAACTGTAAGGAGCAGCCCTTACAGATTACATAAAACGAGGGAGGATTTTATCATGAAAATTCAATTAACGGGTGGAATCGTATTAACGAAGGATGGTCAGGAAAAACAAATCGACGTTTCAATCATCGATGGAAAAATTAGTTTTGAAACGCTGGATGTTTACGATGAAAAAATCGATGTAACGGGAAAATTAATTACGCCTGGACTTGTTGATGTCCATGTTCATTTACGTGAGCCTGGTGGCGAGCAAAAAGAAACGATTGAAACAGGAACACTTGCAGCAGCAAAAGGTGGTTTTACAACGATTTGTGCGATGCCAAATACACGACCAGTACCAGACACAAAAGAACAAATGGAATGGTTAACAGGAAGAATTGAAGAAACCGGTCATGTTAATGTTCTCCCATATGCGGCGATTACGACGAGACAGCTCGGAAAAGAATTAACTGATTTTGGCGCCTTAAAAGAAGCCGGAGCGTTTGCTTTTACCGACGATGGAGTCGGCGTGCAATCGGCCGATATGATGCTTCAAGCAATGACAAAGGCTGCCGAGCTAGATATGGCAGTGGTCGCTCACTGTGAAGAAAATACGCTTATCCATGCCGGAGCCGTGCATGAAGGGAAATTTTCAAAAGAGCATGGCCTTAATGGAATTCCATCTGTTTGTGAATCGGTTCATATTGCTAGAGATGTCCTCCTAGCTGAAGCGGCAGGTGCTCATTATCATGTTTGCCATATTAGTACAAAGGAATCGGTTCGAGTCGTCCGTGATGCAAAACGAGCCGGAATTAACGTAACGGCGGAAGTAACGCCGCACCACCTTTTATTAAATGAAGAAGATATTCCAGGGTTAGATACAAACTACAAAATGAATCCTCCATTAAGAGGAAAAGCGGATCAAGAAGCGTTAATCGAAGGGTTGATGGATGGAACGATTGATTTTATTGCAACCGACCATGCCCCACATACAGAAGAAGAAAAAGCACAATCAATGGAACGTGCCCCATTTGGTATCGTTGGTTTAGAAACCGCGTTTCCATTAATGTATACAAATTTTGTTCAAACAGGAAAAATGAGCTTAAAACAATTGGTCGACTGGTTAACTGTCCTACCTGCAAGTACCTTTAAATTAGAAAGAGGGACACTAGAAGAGGGGGCGGTCGCTGATATTGCGGTCATTGACCTTGAACTTGAAGAGAAAATCGATAAAGAGACATTTGTTTCAAAGGGAAAAAATACACCGTTCCAAGGTTGGTCTTGCCAAGGGTGGCCGGTGATGACGTTTGTTAGTGGTAAGAAAGTTTGGGAGAAACAACAAGGGAGTGTCGTGCGATGAGTGAAAAAATATTAGTGTTAGAAAACGGAGAAGTTTTTAAAGGTTATGGATTCGGGGCAGATGTGCAAATGAGTGGCGAGGTTGTTTTTAATACGGGAATGACGGGTTACCAAGAAATTTTATCGGATCCTTCTTATTGTGGACAAATTGTGACGTTAACTTACCCGCTAATTGGAAACTATGGCATTAATCGTGATGATTTTGAATCGATTACCCCGGCAATTCACGGTTTGATTGTAAAAGAAATTGAGCTTGAACCGAGCCATTGGCGTAGTGAAGAATCTTTACACACTCTTTTAGAGGCAAAAGAAATTCCAGGACTTGCTGGAATTGATACGAGAAAATTAACACGTCTAATTCGCGAGCATGGGACTTTAAAGGGGCGAATTTGTGCGAGTGATGTTGATGTTACAGCCGTGGTTGAGATGTTAAAGGCAAGTGAATGGATGAAAAATCAAGTGGAGCTCGTTTCAACTAAAGACCCTTATCATGTACCAGGAAAAGGAAAACGAGTAGTGCTCGTCGATTTTGGTATGAAGCATGGTATTTTACACGGGTTAATTGAACGTCAATGTGATGTTATTGTCGTTCCTTATAAAACAACGGCAGATGAAATCATGCGCCTTGGTGCGGACGGTGTGCTCTTAAGTAACGGACCAGGAAATCCAGAGGACGTACCAGAAGCGATTGAAATGGTTAAAGGAATCCTTGGAAAAGTACCTATCTTCGGAATTTGTTTAGGCCATCAGCTTTTAGCATTAGCATGCGGGGCTACGACGAGTCGCTTACGTTTCGGCCACCGTGGGTCCAATCATCCGGTACGAGAATTAGCGACAGGAAAAATTGATATTACGGCTCAAAATCATGGGTATACGGTAGACGCGGAATCTTTAGAGGCAACAGAGCTTGAATTAACACATGTTGCGGTGAATGATGGAACGGTAGAAGGTGTGCAACATAAAGTGTATCCAGCGTTCAGTGTCCAATACCATCCAGAAGCATCACCAGGTCCACATGATGCCAATCATTTATTTGATTCTTTTATGAAGCTTATCAACGAAAATAAAAAACAACCACAACATGTATAAAGAAGGGGAGTAGGAGAATTATGGCGAAGCGAACAGATATTAATAAAATTTTAGTGATTGGTTCAGGACCAATTGTGATTGGGCAAGCAGCAGAATTTGATTATGCCGGAACTCAAGCATGCCAAGCGTTAAAAGAAGAAGGGTATGAAGTTATTTTAATTAACTCAAATCCAGCGACGATTATGACCGATACAACGATGGCCGACCGTGTGTATATTGAGCCAATTACACTAGAGTTTGTCAGCCGTATTATTCGGAAAGAACGTCCAGATGGAATTGTCGCAACACTTGGTGGACAAACAGGTTTAAATATGGCCATGGAGCTCGATGAGTCAGGCATTTTAAACACATATAACATCGAATTGCTTGGAACCGATTTGGATGCGATAAAGCAAGCGGAAGACCGTGAAAAATTTAGAGCTTTAATGCAAGAGTTACAAGAGCCAGTTCCAGAAAGTGAGATTGTTCATACACTTGAAGAAGCGAAAGTTTTTGTTGCTGAAATTGGTTATCCTGTCATCGTTCGCCCAGCCTATACACTTGGAGGAACAGGTGGAGGTATTTGTCATAATGAAGAAGAGCTAAACGAAATTGTGACGAGTGGTTTAAAATACAGCCCTGTGACTCAATGTTTAATTGAAAAAAGCATCGCCGGATTTAAAGAAGTGGAATATGAAGTGATGCGTGATGGAAAAGACCAAGCGATTGTCGTTTGTAATATGGAAAACTTCGACCCAGTGGGCGTACATACTGGTGACTCGATTGTCTTTGCGCCAAGTCAAACATTAACAGACCGTGACTACCAAATGTTAAGAAATTCGAGTTTACGAATCATTCGAGCGTTAGGAATTGAAGGTGGTTGTAACGTACAATTTGCCTTAGACCCACATAGTAATCAATATTATATTATCGAAGTAAATCCACGTGTCAGTCGCTCATCTGCCCTTGCTTCGAAAGCAACAGGTTATCCGATAGCAAAAATGGCTGCGAAAATCGCATGTGGTTATAGTATAGATGAAATTAAAAACCCAGTGACGGGTACAACTTATGCAAGTTTTGAACCAGCTCTTGATTATGTCGTGGCAAAAATCCCACGCTGGCCATTTGATAAATTTAACGCGGCCAACCGTAAATTGGGCACTCAAATGAAAGCAACAGGAGAGGTTATGGCAATTGGTCGTAACATTGAAGAATCGCTTCTAAAAGCTGTTCGTTCTTTAGAAGCTGGCTATCATCATGTTCATGATGTCGAGCTTGATGAATTGTCGACAGAAGAATTATTAAAACGAATTGCATCACCAGATGACCAGCGTTTATTCGCTCTAGCGGAGCTGTATAGAAGAGGTTCATCATTAGAAGAGTTACATGAGCAAACGAAAATTGACCGTTATTTCTTACGCAAAATCGAGAAGATTGTTGGCTATGAAACGCAATTAAAAGAAGAAGTTCAAAATATTGAGCTTTTAAAAGAAGTAAAAGAACGTGGACTTTCAGATGAGACAATTGCTGGATTATGGCAAACGACTGAACGTGAAGTTTACGAGTTAAGAAAAGCAAATGGCCTCATTCCAGTTTATAAAATGGTTGATACATGTGCCGCTGAATTTGAATCAGCCACACCTTATTTTTACGGGACTTATGAAGAAGAAATGGAGTCGGTTCGTACCGATAAAAAGAGTATTCTCGTGTTAGGTTCAGGTCCGATTCGGATCGGTCAAGGGATTGAATTTGATTATGCAACAGTCCATTCGGTTTGGGCGATTAAAGAAGCCGGTTATGAAGCCATTATTATGAACAATAACCCAGAGACGGTATCTACAGACTTTAGTACGTCTGATAAGTTATATTTTGAACCGTTAACGATTGAAGATGTCATGCATGTCATTGAACATGAGCAACCAGAAGGCGTCATCGTTCAATTTGGTGGACAAACGGCGATTAACTTAGCCGACGGTTTAGAAGAACGCGGGGTTAAAATTATCGGGACAAAATTAGCGGATATGGACCGTGCCGAGGATCGTGACAAGTTTGAACAAAGCTTAATGGAATTAGAGATTCCACAACCTTTAGGAAAAACAGCAACATCGGTGGAACAGGCTGTTAAAATTGCGACAGACATTGGTTACCCGGTTCTTGTCCGGCCATCCTATGTACTAGGTGGTCGTGCGATGGAAATCGTTTATAAAGAAGAAGAGCTTTTAAACTATATGGCTCGCGCGGTAAAAGTGAATCCTAAGCATCCAGTATTAGTCGACCGTTATTTAACCGGTAAAGAGCTAGAAGTTGATGCGATTTCTGATGGAGAGAATGTTTATATTCCAGGGATTATGGAACATATCGAGCGTGCAGGCGTTCACTCTGGTGATTCGATTGCTGTCTATCCTCCACAAACAGTACCAGAAGAACTGAAGCAGCGTTTAATTGAACGTACGATTAAAATTGCAAGAGGTTTAAATATTGTCGGTTTACTAAACATTCAATTTGTCTGGCATAAGGATGAGGTTTATGTGTTAGAAGTGAACCCTCGTTCAAGTCGGACGGTGCCTTTCTTAAGCAAGATTACTGGTGTACCGATGGCGAATTTAGCGACAAAAGTCATGCTCGGAAAAACATTACCGGAGCTTGGCTATGAGACAGGCTATCACCCAGAAGCAAAAGAAGTATCTGTTAAAGTCCCAGTCTTCTCTTTTGCCAAATTAAGAAGAGTTGATATTACGCTCGGACCAGAAATGAAATCAACTGGAGAAGTAATGGGACGTGACCGTACGCTTGAAAAGGCTTTGTATAAAGGGTTAATTGCTTCAGGAATGAAGATTCCAAAACATGGAGCTGTTCTGTTTACAGTCGCAGATAAAGACAAAGAAGAAGCGATGAGTTTAGTGGAACGCTTCCATCGAATTGGTTATGACATTTTAGCGACAGAAGGAACGGCGAAAGAAATTAGCCAATTAAACATTCCTGTAACGATTGTCAATAAAATCGGGGATGAGAAACCACACTTATTAGATGTGATTAGACAAGGCCAAGCACAATTTGTGATTAACACGTTAACGCGTGGAAAACAGCCAGCTAGAGACGGATTCCGTATTCGTCGTGAATCGGTCGAAAATGGAGTTGTATGTTTAACTTCGATTGACACGGCTGCGGCTCTGTTATCCGTTATCGAATCGATTACATTTTCATCTGAAAGTATGCCACAAATGAACGCTTAATGAATGAGGGGGATAAGATCTTGAAGAAACAAGGACATTTAAGCATCGTAAGCCAACAGCAAATTGCCGAACAAATCTATGAAATCACATGCCAAGGACCGTTGGTAACAGCGATGACCAATCCAGGTCAATTTGTTCATATCAAAATTGATCAATATGAGGACTTATTATTACGACGTCCACTTAGTATTTGTGATGTGAACACAGAGGAACAAACGTTAACGATGCTTTACCGAGTTGAAGGTGACGGGACAAAACGTTTATCTGAAAAACAAGTTCACTCACAAATTGACGTATTAGGACCACTCGGTCAAGGGTTTCCAGTTGAGGAAACCAAACCTGGAGAAGTAGCCTTACTTGTCGGTGGCGGGATCGGTGTACCTCCCCTCTATTATCTGTCTAAACAATTGAAAGCAAGAGGCGTGGAAGTTATCCACGTCCTTGGCTTCCAATCAAAAGAAGCTGTTTTTTATGAAAAAGAATTTAATGAGCTTGGGCCGACCTATGTGACAACGGTGGATGGTAGCCATGGGATAAAAGGGTTTGTCACAGATGCCATTCATAAGCATAATCTTACCTTTGATACCCTTTATTCATGTGGACCAAATGCGATGTTAAAGGCGTTAACGGAGAGATTTGCTGATAAGCGTGCCTTTTTATCCCTTGAAGAACGAATGGGCTGTGGGATTGGAGCATGTCTTGCTTGTGTCTGCCATTTAACAAATGACCCTGAAGGTGCTAGTTATAAAAAAGTATGTACAGATGGTCCTGTCTTTAAAGTAGGGGAGGTTGTGTTATGAGTCGTTTAGCGATTGAGTTACCTGGGTTAAAGATGAAAAATCCGATTATGCCAGCGTCTGGTTGTTTCGGATTTGGAAAAGAATATGCGAATTTTTATGATTTAAGTGAGCTTGGAGCGATTGCGGTCAAAGCGACGACGGTTGAAACACGATACGGGAATCCAACTCCACGCCTAGCAGAAACGAAGGCAGGACTTTTAAATGCGATTGGTTTGCAAAATCCAGGCTTAGATAAAGTTTGTAACGAGGAATTACCTTGGTTAGAAAAATATGATGTTCCAATTTTAGCGAATGTTGCAGGTTCTGAGATGGAAGATTATATCCAAGTAGCAGAAAGAGTATCAAAAAATAAAAATGTCACAGCGCTTGAATTAAATATTTCCTGTCCAAATGTTAAAAAAGGTGGAATCGCTTTTGGAACAGTTCCAGAAGTAGCCGCTGAATTAACGAAAGAAGTGAAGCGGGTTTCTAGTGTGCCGGTTTACGTTAAACTGTCACCAAATGTCGCGGATATCGTTTCCATGGCAAAGGCTGTCGAAAAAGCCGGAGCAGATGGGTTATCGATGATTAATACATTGCTAGGGATGCGCATTGATTTAAAAACACGTAAGCCGATTTTAGCGAATCAAGCAGGTGGTTTATCAGGACCCGCGATTAAACCAGTCGCGATTCGAATGATTCACCAAGTTAGTCAAGCTGTCGATATTCCGATTATCGGGATGGGTGGGATTACAACCGTTGATGATGTCATCGAATTTTTCTTAGCGGGTGCAAGTGCGGTGGCGGTCGGAACACAAAATTTTGTTGACCCATATGCATGCCCGAACTTAATCGAACAGCTACCGAAAAAGCTTGATGAAATGGGAGTGGACCATGTAAGTGAATTAGTAGGAGGGAGTTGGAAGGAATTATGCAACGTCCGTTAATGATTGCTTTAGATGTCGATAGTGTGGAAAAAAGAAAGCAACTACTTGAATCATTTGGTCATGAGCCTTTATTTCTTAAAGTAGGCATGGAAATGTTTTATCGTGAGGGGCCCGGAGCGATTACGGAATTAAAAGAAGCGGGTCATTCCATTTTCCTTGATATTAAATTACATGATATTCCAAACACCGTGAAACGTGCGATGAAGGTTTTAGCTGGTCTTGGCATTGATATGATTAATGTCCATGCAGCAGGTGGGCAGACGATGATGCGTGCCGCTTTAGAAGGTCTAGAAGCAGGGACAAACCTAGGACAAAAGCGACCGAAATTGATTGCTGTTACGCAATTGACGAGTACAGACGAAGAAATGCTTAGAGAAGAGCTTTTAATTGAGAAACCGTTAGACGATGTCGTGATTTCTTATGCAAAACAAGCTCAAGCAGCAGGATTAGATGGGGTCGTCTGTTCAGCTAAAGAAGTACCACTCATTCGTGAGGTTTGTGGCGATGAATTTTTAACGGTGACACCTGGAATTAGACAAGAATCAGATGAAGTAGGCGACCAGAAGCGTGTCGTTACACCACAAGCAGCGAGGGAGCTTGGCAGTTATGCGATTGTTGTTGGACGGAGCATTACATCAAGTGAAACCCCTTATGAAACATATCAAAAAATGAAAGCAAACTGGGAGGGCCAATCATGAAAAAACAAATTGCCGAGCATCTATTAAATATTGAAGCCGTCAGCTTAAGTCCAAATGAACCATTTACTTGGAGTTCGGGGCTGAAATCACCGATTTATTGTGATAATCGTTTAACGATGTCCTATCCAGTGGTTCGAAAAGAGATTGCTAAAGGCTTAGCGGCATTAATTAAAGAGTACTATCCTGAGGTTGATGTTGTAGCCGGGACAGCAACTGCAGGGATTCCTCATGCAGCATGGGTTAGTGAAGAACTCGATTTACCAATGGCCTATATTCGTGGCAAAGCAAAAAGCCATGGCAAACAAAGCCAAATCGAAGGTAAGATTGAGAAGGGGCAAAAAGTTGTCATCGTGGAAGATTTAATTTCAACTGGTGGAAGTGCGATTACATCGGCCAAAGCGATTCGCGAAAGTGGAGCAGAAGTGCTAGGCGTTGTCGCGATTTTTACTTATGAATTAGATAAAGCAACAGCCAATCTAGCTGAAGCCGAATTAGAAGTGGCGGTTTTATCCAATTATTCAACGCTCGTAGAAGTCGCAAAGGAAAAAGGAACGATTTCGGATAAAGAGTGGGAAAAATTAACACAGTGGCGAAAAGATCCAAGCGATGAAGCGTGGGTACATATTTAATGAAATGAAGGGCTACACAAAAGGTCATTAGATCTTTTGTGTAGCTTTTTTAGTGGTTTCGAAAACCCCTGGCTATGCCGGGGGTTCTAAAAAGCTTCAAGCGTGGTATTAAAAAAAAACCTCACTTCATGGTAGGATAAAGTTGGTTTCCCGACCGCTTCATCGCACCAAAGAAGGAGGTATGCCCTGTGAAGGACATGAATAGTTTAGCACACACAACATGGAATTGTAAGTATCACATCGTGTTTGCACCAAAATACAGAAGACAAATCATCTATGGAAAATACAAAAAAAGTATCGGACAGATCATAAGAGATTTATGTGAAAGAAAAGGGGTCGTGATTCATGAAGCAAATGCTTGTCCGGATCACATCCATATGTTAGTAAGTATTCCGCCGAAGTTAAGTGTGTCACAATTCATGGGGTACTTAAAAGGGAAAAGTAGTCTCATGATATTTGATCGACATGCCAATTTGAAGTATCGCTACGGGAACAGGAAGTTTTGGTGTAGAGGCTTCTATGTTGATACAGTGGGAAGAAACAAGAAGCAGATACAAGAATACATTAGGAATCAGCTAAAAGAAGACTATATGGGTGATCAGTTATCATTGTTCGAAGACTATGACCCGTTTACCGGAGAGAAAAATAAGAAGAGATAAAGAAATTCTTTAGAATTAGTGGGTGAATGTGGTGCAAAAGGGAAACCGGTTCAGTGGGCCTTTAAGGCCTAGGCCGGTAAGAAAGGCTTTCAGCCGCAGAGTAAACCACCAGTTCACACTGGTGGTTTTGATTTGGTCGGTAGGTTAAGTTCGACAAGTGCCACGTGTTGAACTAGTGAAGCCCGAAGCCATCGAAAAAGAGCCACAAAGGGAATCAAAGTGCGTCAATGAAGCCCGAAGCCATCGAAAAAGAGCCACAAAGGGAATCAAAGTGCGTCAATGAAGCCCGAAGCCATCGAAAAAGAGCCACAAAGGGAATCAAAGTGCGTCAATGAAGCCCGAAGCTATCGAAAAAGAGCCGCAAAGGGAATCATAGAGCGTCAATGAAGCCCGAAGCCATCGAATAAAAGCCGCAAAGGGAATCAAAGAAGGTCAATGAAGCCCGAAGCCATCGAAAAAGAGCCACAAAAGGAATCAAAGAAGGTCAATAAAGCCAGAAGCCATCGAAAAAGAGCCACAAAGGGAATCAAAGCCCACCCTAAGTTCGACAAGCACTGTCACTTGTCGCATTTAGTCAATCAATCTTTTAATGGTTAAACTTGTTCACTTGTATAATGGAGCTGAATATGTTTTCATAAAGTAAGAGATTCATTAATTTCCCCCATTTTTAAAGTGAAAGTGCTTACTATAAAGAGACGAAAGTGCCCCAATTTTAGGGTGCTCAATAAGAGTGATAAACACTCTAACTAGGTTGATTTATTAAATGCTATGATTAAAGGAAGTTTATTTTAATAAATGGGACGTACGAATAAGGAGTGAGGAGAATGGTCGAACAAAAAGAAACGATTTTTGACCATTGGCAACGTCCATTAAAGGATTTACGTATATCGGTGACCGATCGTTGTAATTTTCGTTGTCATTATTGCATGCCGGCGGAAATTTTTGGAGCAGACTATCCCTTTTTAAAAAGGGATGAATTACTAAGTTTTGAAGAATTAAACCGACTCGTATCTTTATTCCATCATGTAACATCGTTGCAAAAATTGCGTATTACTGGCGGCGAACCATTAATGCGCAAAGACTTACCACAGCTTATTGCTTTATTATCTCAAACAACTAAAATTGAAGATATCGCGATGACCACAAACGGAGTTCTTTTGCCGCGTTATGCCAAGGAACTAAAAGAAGCGGGGTTAAAACGAGTAACCGTTAGTTTAGATAGTTTAGATAGTGAAAAGTTTGGCAAAATTAATGGGCGTGGGATTGGAATTGATCCCGTATTAAAAGGGATGCAAGCGGCCGCTGATGCTGGTTTAGGAGTAAAAGTGAATATGGTTGTACAAAAGGGTGTCAATGACGATGACATCATTCCGATGGCTAAATTTTTTAGGGAAAAAGGCTATATGCTTCGGTTTATTGAATATATGGATGTAGGGACTTCTAATGGTTGGAAATATGATGAAGTGATTTCAAAACAAGAAATCATTGAACGGATAAATGAAGAAATGCCTTTAGAAGCAATAAAACCAGCATATGTTGGTGAGGTGGCTTCTCGTTTTAAATATATAGGTTCCAATGATGAAGTCGGTGTTATCTCATCAGTTTCAGACGCCTTTTGTCATTCTTGTACAAGAGCACGCTTATCAGTAGAAGGCTCTTTATATACTTGTTTATTTGCCACTAAAGGGCATGACTTTAAAAAGCTGATTCGTGGAAATTATTCCGATGAAGATATTATGAATGAAATTAAAAACTGCTGGAACAAACGAGATGACAGGTATTCAGCTGAGCGCTCCTTAGACGGAAATACGAAGCGCGAGAAAATTGAAATGTCGCATATCGGTGGCTAATCGATAAGCAAATCAGAGGTAAAAGATAAATGTATATAAAAAAGCTGTAGAGCATGGTTAGTATGCTTTACAGCTTTTTTGATAGAAAAATAAAACTTAGTGTACCCTATCCCAGGAGTGGAGTCTCACACTCACTTTATAAAGATAAAAAGGAGCTGAATCCACACATTTATTTATCCAAAATCAAGGATTTCACTCAAGAGCGCTGTTTTAATTGCAGCACTAAATCTTCGTCAGGCGTTACAAATAAGGTCGTTTGATTATCATAAATCACATACCCTGGCTTTGAGCCATTCGGCTTTTTGACATGACGGATTTTTGTGAAGTCGACGGGAACCGAGCTGGATAATTTTGCTTTACTAAAGAAGGCAGCGATTGTTGCCGCTTCTTTTAGCGTTTGTTCATCAGGATCCGTACTGCGGATCACCACATGGGAGCCGGGGATGTCTTTTGTATGAAGCCATATTTCATCCTGGCGGGCAAAACGATTCGTTAAATAATCATTTTGTTTATTGTTTTTTCCAACAAAAAATTCCAGGCCGCTCGTTGATAAATAACGCTCCAACTGTGGTTTGTGATCTTTCTTTTTCTTCTTATCGCCTTTTTGAACGCGTTTACGAATATATCCTTCTTCTACCAGCTCTTCGCGAATTTCTTCGATATCACTTGGGGCGGCACTTTCCATTTGTTGGATGAGCTGCTCAAGATACTCAATCTCTTTTTTCGTATGCTCTAATTGCTCCATCACGACGGCTACCGAATTTTTCGCTTTATTATAACGTTTGAAATAGGCTTGGGCATTATCGGAAGGTGATTTTTGTGGACTTAGATTTATCGTTATGACCGCTCCATTTGGATCATAATAATCCATGACTTCGACCACTTTATCGCCTCTTTTTATGAGATGCATATTGGCAGTTAAGAGTTCACCTTGTTTTTGGTACGAGTGAGCTTTATCCGCATTTTTTAGTGTTTGCTCTAGCTTTTTAATTTTTTTCTTGTTTTTCTGGGCCTCATTTTGTAAAAAACGCTCTAAGTCGTGAGCTTGTTGTCTGACTCTATCACGTTCGGCTTTCCCGTAAAAGTAGCGGTCTAACATGAGACTAACGGTGTCAAAACGACGTACTTCTCCTTTTAAATGAGTTAAGGAAATAATAGAAAAATACTCTTTTGCACCTACTGTAATCATTTGTGGCTCGTAAATATGGTTTTTAATAGGTGTGATGATATTAAGAAAGCTTTCCACAAGGGTGTTAGCATTAACCATCCCTGCCCTTGAAATGATTTCTTGCCCGATCATTGGTGAAATCCCAACAAATTGTTCGACGATTTGACGGTCGATTTTTCCAGAATTAAAATCGATTCGTTTTAATAAATTTTCCGCATCAACGTCAATCGGATCGAATTTATTTTGTTCGGGAGGGAGTTTATATGCTTGACCTGGTAAGACAGCCCGATAACTGCTTTGGGCATAACTAACATGTTTAATACTGTCAATAATTTGCTTCGTTTCCCGGTCGATCAAAATGATGTTGCTATGTTTGCCCATAATTTCAATGATGAGGCGTTTAGAAGTATCATCGCCAAGTTCATCTTTTGTTTGGCAATCAATCATAAAGATTCGTTCTGAACCTAATTGAGTGATGCTTTCAATAAAAGCTCCTTCTAAATGTTTTCTTAATAACATACAAAACATTGGTGGAACTTGGGGGTTTGTATATTTTTCATTTGTTAGATGAGCTCTAGCAAATTGTGCATTGGCTGATAGTAACAAAGAGTAGCTTTTTCCCTTTGCTCGTACCGATAAAATCAGCTCTGTTTTAAATGGCTGATAAATTTTATTGATTCTTCCTGTTGTTAATAAATCACTACATTCCTTTACGATTGCTCTTGTCATCATTCCATCAAATGACATTGGCCCCACCTCTTTAACTGTCTTCAATTGCTTTTAACGAAAAAAACGTACAAGTCAAAAATCTGATACTCGGACAAATTATTAAATGCTTCATTGAGTATAGCATGTTTTAGGACGAGACTGAATAAGATCGCTTGTAGGAGGATAACTAGTCCTCATTTAGAGAGTTAATCGAGGTTAGAATGTCAGTGAGGTGAGAAAGTGGATTGGTATCGAAAAAAAGAAGAAGAATTAGAGAAGGAGTTAGGGACAAACTATGAAAATGGTTTAACAGAAAAAGAAGTAAACAAACGTTTGAAACATTTTGGGGCCAATAAATTAGACGAAGGGAAAAAAATCTCTAGCCTTGCTTTATTTATTTCGCAATTTAAAGATTTTATGGTTCTCGTTTTATTGGTCGCTACCTTTATTTCGGGTTTATTAGGTGAATACATCGATGCGATTACGATTATGTTTATCGTCTTATTGAACGGTATTTTAGGATTTGTTCAAGAACGAAAAGCAGAGAAATCTTTGGACGCTTTAAAAGAATTATCAGCCCCGCAAATGAATGTGTTACGAAATGGGATTTGGGTAAAAATCCTTTCTAGTCAAGTTGTCCCTGGCGATATCGTCAAATTAAAAAGTGGTGATCGTGTTGGCGCGGATATTCGAATTTTTTCAGCTAATGGATTAAGCATTGAGGAATCTTCCTTAACTGGTGAATCAGTGCCTGTGCAAAAGCAAACGACCGCGATTGAGAAGGATGCAGTTGAAATTGGTGATCAAAAAAATATCGCCTTTATGGGAACGATGGTCACACAAGGCAATGGAATCGGGGTCGTTACTGCGACTGGGATGAGTACAGAAATGGGAAAAATCGCTCATTTACTCCAAACGACAGAATCGTTAGAAACGCCTCTTCAACGTCGTTTAGAACAGCTTGGAAAAATTCTAATCATCATTGCCTTAATTTTAACAGCTATGGTCGTTTTAGCAGGGGTGTTGCAAGGTCATGATTTGTATACGATGTTCTTATCAGGGGTTTCATTAGCTGTAGCGGCTATACCTGAAGGGCTACCGGCGATTGTAACCGTAGCTTTGGCTTTAGGTGTACAAAGAATGATTAAACGTAAAGCCATTGTCCGAAAGTTGCCTGCAGTTGAAACATTAGGTTGTGCGACGGTGATTTGCTCAGATAAAACAGGAACGTTAACGCAAAATAATATGACGGTTACACAAGTGTGGAGTGGTGGTAAAGCTTGGAAAGTATCTGGTAATGGTTATGCACCAGAAGGAGACTTTAGTGCTAACGGGAAAGTTGTGGATGTAAAGCGGGAAAAAGCCTTAATGCAGCTCCTAAGCTACTCGATGTTATGTAATAACGCTAGACTGGTACAGAAAACGGATAAAAAAGGATTGCTACGAAAAGAAGAAAAAAACTATATGATTGATGGGGATCCGACAGAAGGGGCTTTAGTCGTTGCAGGAATGAAAGCCGGTTATAATGAGGAAACCTTGGCAGAACACTTTGAAAGGGTTCATGAGTTTCCATTTGATTCAACACGGAAAATGATGAGTGTGATCGTTCAAGACACTGGTGGTCGTCGCTTTGTCGTCACAAAAGGAGCACCTGATGTCATTTTAAGTCAATGTAACTCACTTATGTATCAAAATAATAAGGAAGCTTTAACCCCAAAACGTAAAGCTGAAGTCGAAGCAACTTTAACAAAAATGGCAAACTATGCTTTACGAACGATAGCTGTTGCTTATAAACCGTTAAATAAAGGAGAGAAATGTCAGACCGCCTTTGAAGCTGAACGTAATTTAACGCTTGTGGGAATACAAGGAATGATTGATCCGCCAAGGCCTGAAGTGATTGATTCTGTTCGTGAATGTCGGGAAGCAGGCATTAAAACAGTTATGATTACAGGAGATCACCAATTAACGGCTTGTGCGATTGCCGAAGAAATTGGGATTATGAGCAAATATGGTAAGTCCTTAACTGGTAAAGATTTGTCGAAAATGTCGACGGAAGAACTAGTGGAAGTAGTGGACGATGTTGATGTATATGCTCGAGTGTCTCCTGAGCATAAATTAAAAATAGTCAAAGCCTTGCAAGAGAAAGGCCATGTTGTGGCGATGACAGGTGATGGAGTCAACGACGCACCGGCCATAAAAGCGGCGAATATTGGAATTGCGATGGGGATTGCCGGAACAGATGTCGCCAAAGAAGCTTCATCGTTGATTTTAAGTGACGATAACTTTGCGACTATTAAGGATGCCATTAAAGAAGGACGAAACATTTACGAAAACATTCGGAAGTTTATTCGTTATATGCTCGCTTCTAATGTTGGCGAAATTTTGGTAATGTTAATGGCGATGTTACTTGGAATGCCATTACCACTCGTCGCTATTCAAATTCTATGGATTAATCTCGTGACAGATGGATTACCGGCTTTAGCGCTTGGAATGGATCAAGCGGAAGGGGATGTCATGAAGCGGAAACCAAGAAGTCAATTTGAAGGGGTGTTTGCACGTGGTTTGGCTTGGAAAATTATTAGTAGAGGGTTTATGATCGGGGTTGTTACACTCGCGGCCTTCTGGATTACACTTCAAGGTCATCCAGATGAGTTGATTCGTGCTCAAACCGTTGCTTTTGTTACGCTAGTCATGGCTCAACTTATTCATGTTTTTGATTGTCGAAGTGAATATTCGGTTTATCATCGCAATCCGTTTGAAAATAAATATTTAGTTGCCGCCGTTATTTTATCAACACTACTCATGTTAGTGGTCATTTACTTCCCACCATTACAAACGATTTTCCATACCGTCGCATTAGATGTGCATGAATGGTTACTCGTCTTAGGAATGGCAGCTATACCAACAGTTGTTCTCGGTGGTTTTCAGATTTTTAAAAAGAATGAGAAGAAAGAAGAATCTCTTTCAAACTCATAACACATGGAATAAAGGAAATCCCCATGAAGTCGAATCAGACTTTATGGGGATTTTAATAGTGGCTTATTCGGCTATCGAGAGAACAATGAAGGGGAGATGTGTTTGGTAATGTTAGATTCGATATGATCCAAAACGGAGACAGCGGAACGCGTAAGGTATACAGCTGGCGGAGTAAGCTAAATCACCCAATTCTATTCTAAGGCTTCAACGAGAATGGTCGAGGTTTTTTCGCTATATACACCATCCACGACTAAAACAACTAAGTGTATTTCTCTGGCAATACAGAGCGTTCAAATCGAAAAATCATTCTTTGATATTCTGTTCCAATTTATCAAAATAAATAAATAATTTCATTGGCGTGTGAACTTAGTAATCAAGACTTGTTGCCCTAAGTAAAATTAGGTAGAATAAAGGGGTGGATGTGATACATATGGTAAAAAGTATGACCGGATACGGACAAGCGGTCTATTCCAATGAACAATTTACTGTGCATGTCGAAATTAGAACGGTTAATCATCGTTTTTTTGAATGTAGCAATATTCGCTTACCGAGACGATTTTTATTTCTTGAAGAGATAATCCGTAAAGAAATTAAAGAGAAGGTTCAGCGAGGAAAAGTAGATGTTTTTATAAAAGTCGAAGGAACCGAGCTCGTTTCTAAAAAGCTTGTGGTCGATTGGACTTTGTTAAAACAATTTAAGGAAACAGCAAAAGAGATTAAAGCTTTTACAGAAGCAGATTCTGAGTTAAATATTCAAGCGATAATGGACAATGAGCATCTGGTTGAATGGGTGGAACAAGAAAGTGATAACCCGTTCGTCGAGGAAAAAATCATTCAGACAGTTAAAGAAGCGATAAGTCAATTGGATAAAATGAGAATGAGAGAAGGTTTAACAATCGAACATCATTTTCAAGAGCTATTAACGGAGTTACTGCAATCGATTCATGAAGTGGAGCAGTTGGCACCGGAAATGGGCAAAATCCAACAAGAGAAGCTGTTAGCACGATTAAAAGAATGGGTAAAAGAGGAGCAGCAGTTGGATGAGGGTCGAATTGTTACAGAGGTCGGGATTATCATGGATAAATGTGATATCACCGAAGAATTATCTCGTCTTCATTCCCATCAACAGCAATTTAAAGGGATTTTGCAAGAGACAATACCAATTGGACGAAAGTTAGACTTCTTAGCTCAGGAAATGAATCGAGAAACCAATACAATTGGAGCAAAAGTGACGGATTTACGGATTAAACAACATGTCGTTGTCCAAAAAAGTATCATTGAAAAACTGAAGGAACAAGTACAAAATGTAGAATAATGCTAGAATTCGAACGCATTTTCGTATATAGTAACATTAGTTTGGATAAAAATGATGAGAGTAGTAGTCTCTTCTTAAGTGGGGGAATCGAGCATGAATATCAAATTAATTAACATTGGATTCGGAAACATCGTATCAGCAAATCGTATTATATCAATTGTTAGCCCAGAATCAGCACCAATCAAAAGAATTATACAAGATGCTCGTGACCGGAATATGTTAATTGATGCGACATACGGACGAAGAACACGTGCCGTCATTATTGCCGATAGTGACCACGTTATTTTAAGTGCTGTTCAGCCAGAAACAGTGGCACAAAGATTATCTACCAAAGAGGACGGTACAGAAGAAGCTTAAATGTTTGGAATTTGAGAAGCAATTAGCTTTCTTATGAATAGTAGGAGGTTTCAATGGAAAAGGAAAAAGGTTTATTAATCGTTTTGTCAGGACCTGCGGGCGTAGGAAAAGGCACGGTTTGTGGGGCTCTGAGAAATGAGCAAACCGGAATCCAGTATTCAGTCTCAGCGACGACACGCCAGCCAAGAAAAGGGGAAGTCGAAGGTGTTAATTATTTTTTTAAATCAAAAGATGAATTTAAAGGAATGATTGAAAACGACCAATTGCTTGAATGGGCAGAATATGTTGGCAATTACTATGGAACCCCGATTGATTATGTTCGTGAAACAATCGAAAATGGGCAAGATATTATTCTTGAGATCGAAGTCCAAGGAGCTTGGAAAGTTCGTGATCGCTTTCCAGAAGGTATTTTTATTTTCTTAATGCCACCAAGCTTAGCTGAACTCAGGAATCGTATTGTCGGACGCGGTACAGAAACGGAAGATGTGATCAATAAACGAATGACCGTGGCGAAGGAAGAAATTGAAATGATGAAGCGCTATGATTACGTCGTCGAAAATGATGAAGTTCATTTAGCGGTTGAGCGAATTAAAGCGATTGTGACAGCAGAACATTGCAAAAGAGAACGACTTTTTGAAAAATATAAACAGTTAGTGGAGGTCAAATAATATGTTATATCCTTCTATTGATTCCTTAATGGACATATTAGATTCAAAATACACGCTAGTGACAGTATCTGCAAAACGTGCTCGTGAAATGAAAGAGGATGTCGCGAGGGGTCCCCTTGTTGAAAACCCACATTCTTATAAGCAAGTAGGTCTAGCTTTAGAGGAAATTATAGAAAAACATCTACGTTATGAACGAGTTGAATCACTAGACGAACAAGAATAAAAGTCAAAGCAACCTATTTTTCAAACAAAAATAGGTTGCTTTCTTATCTTTTATTAAGGTTCATAAAGTTTATGTAATGAGGTGATAGAATGTTAAAGGATAAAAAAATCGTATTAGGGGTAAGTGGTGGAATTGCCGCTTATAAAGCAGCGGCACTAACGAGCAAATTAGTTCAAGCAGGTGCAAAAGTAAAAGTCATCTTAACAGAATCAGCTACTCAATTTGTGACTCCTTTGACTTTTCAAGCTCTCTCAAGAGAACCTGTTTATACGAATACATTTGTTGAGCCGGACCCAAGTAAAATTGCCCATATTGAATTGGCAGATTGGGCCGATGTCTTTGTGGTTGCTCCTGCAACTGCCAATATTATTGGTAAATTAGCCAATGGTTTAGCGGATGATATGTTATCAACGACCTTGCTTGCGACTAAAGCTCCTATTTTTGTGGCTCCAGCGATGAATGTTAATATGTACGAGCATCAAGCCGTTCAACGAAATATGCAGCAATTAATAGACGATGGGGTCGAATTCATTGATGCTAATGCTGGTTATTTAGCATGTGGTTGGATCGGTAAAGGACGACTTGCTGAACCAGAGGAAATCGTTACCTTTTTAGATTTATTCTTTACAAGAAAAGAAAGAGAGAATCGTTCGTTGAGAGGAAAAAAAGTGGTTATCTCAGCAGGACCGACTCAAGAAAAAATTGACCCAGTTCGTTATTTCACAAATCATTCTTCAGGTAAAATGGGTTATGCAATCGCTCATGCGGCCTATTTAAGAGGGGCTGACGTAACATTAGTAAGTGGGCCTACCAACCTAAGTGCTCCAGTAGGAATTAAAACGATACATATAGAATCAGCGGAAGAGATGTACGAAGCAGTGACCTCTTTATATGATGAGGCAGATATTGTCATTAAGTCAGCGGCTGTTGCCGATTATCGACCAGCGGTAACATATACACAAAAGCGAAAAAAAGAACCAGGTGCTTGGGCGATTGAAATGGACCGAACAAAGGATATTTTAGCGACGCTTGGAGCGAGAAAACAAAAGCAAATTTTAGTCGGTTTTGCAGCTGAAACAGAAAATATTGAACAAAATGCTCTCGGTAAACTTGAAAGAAAACATCTTGATTTAATTGTTGCAAATGACATTAGTCAAGAAGGGGCCGGTTTTAAAGGAGATACAAACGAGGTTATGATTTATACAAAAGACGGGCAAGTCATAAAAGTACCAAAGGCTCAAAAATCAGAAATTGCGGATTCCCTTTTGAATGAAATTGAAAAATATGAACAAAGGAATTTGTCTTTATGATTGCCAAAATCATTGTCGATGTGCCAAGTGCTCAAACTGATCGAATGTTTGATTACAAAGTACCGGAGCAATGGCAAGCCTTCATTCGACCAGGAATGAGAGTGATTGTTCCCTTTGGTCCGAGGAAAGTACAAGGTTTTATCGTCGAACTAACCGAGCATTCAGATTTTAAACAAATCAAGTCGATTAGTGAGCTACAAGATACAAGTCCGGTTTTGACCACTGAATTGATGGAGTTAGGCAAGTGGCTAGCTGTAAAAACATTAAGTTACCAAATTTCAGCCTATCAAGTGATGCTCCCGGCCGCCTTAAAAACAAAAGTGAAAAAAGAAATAAGGCTTAATACAAATAAATTAGAACTTCCCTTTTTTGTACAAGCTTTATTTGCAGAAAAGGACCGAATCCCTTTTGAAGAAGTGCAAACATTAGCTAAAAAAGAAAAGATTGAAATCCAAACCTTGTTACTTGAAGGAAAACTGACCGAGCATTTTTTATTAATTGAAAAAGCGAAACAAAAAAAAGTAAGGTTTGTGGTATTAAACCGTGCGATAGAAAATATTGCACAAATAAAGGCGGAAATTCCATCACGAGCCAAAAAACAACATGAAATGATCGATTTTTTAGTGAACCATCAGAAAGCGATTCAAAGCACTGAATTACTGAAAGTTCTACAAACGACACGCTCCACACTGCAAGCCTTAATTGACAAAAAATATGTAATAGAAACGGAAGAAGAAGTGTACCGAGAGGCAATGGCCGAGTTAATGATTCAACCGTCTCAGCCACTGATGCTTACGCCAAAACAAACAGAAGTGTTAAGTCCAATTGCCTCGGCAATGGCGCATGCTCGGTCGGAAACTTTTTTATTACATGGTGTGACCGGAAGTGGTAAGACGGAAATTTATTTACAGGCGATTGCAAAAGGGTTAGAGGAAGGGAAAGAGGCGATTATGCTCGTCCCTGAAATCTCTCTTACCCCACAAATGGTCGAGCGATTTAAAGGGCGGTTTGGAGACCTTGTGGCCGTCCTCCATTCAGGTTTATCAGCTGGAGAAAAGTTAGATGAATGGAGAAAAATTCAACGACAGGAAGTCAAAGTGGTCGTTGGAGCCCGTTCTGCTGTATTTGCTCCTTTTCAAAACCTTGGTCTTATTATCATTGATGAAGAGCATGAAACGAGTTATAAGCAGGAAGACAATCCACGTTACCATGCGAGGGATGTAGCGATCTATCGTGGAGAGCAACACCGATGTCCTATTATTTTAGGAAGTGCGACCCCTTCTTTAGAGTCGTATGCTCGTGCCCAAAAAGGGATTTATACATTACTTACTTTGTTAGAACGAGTGAACGCACGAGCACTTCCTTCCGTCGAAGTCGTTGATATGCGAGAAGAATTAAGAAGTGGAAATCGCTCGATGTTTTCTTCACAGTTAATGGAAAAGATGAAAGAGCGATTAGAAAAGAAGGAACAAATCGTTCTCTTTTTGAATCGTCGTGGTCATTCTACTTTTGTAATGTGTCGTGATTGTGGCTATGTGGCGACATGTGAGCATTGTGACGTTTCTTTTACGTATCATCGCCATCAACATCGTTTAAAATGCCATTATTGTGGGGATGAACAAGCGATGCCAACGACGTGCCATTCATGTCAAAGTGAACATATTCGTTTTTTTGGCTCAGGTACACAAAAAGTCGAAGAAGAACTTACGAAAGTATTACCGGAAGCGAAAGTGATAAGAATGGATGTAGACACAACCTCAAGAAAAGGGTCGCACGGACGACTACTTGAGGCATTTGGTCGTAAAGAAGCCGATATTTTGTTAGGGACGCAAATGATCGCTAAAGGGCTTGATTTTCCGTCGATTACATTAGTTGGTGTATTAGCGGCCGATTCAATGCTACATATCCCTGACTTTCGCTCGGCAGAAAGAACATTTCAACTAATGGAACAAGTGAGTGGACGTGCCGGTCGTCATGAGTTACCTGGTGAAGTGTATATCCAAACATATACGCCCGAACACTATAGCATTGAGCTGGTCCAATCCCATGACTATGAACGTTTTTTTCAAATGGAAATGAATAATCGCAAGCGAGCTGGTTATCCACCTTACTATTTTATGGCTTTAGTAAACATATCGGATCCAGAATTAACAAAGGTCATTTCCGTTAGTGAAAAAATTGCTCAGTTTTTAAAAAGGGAACTACATTCTACAAGTATTATTCTTGGTCCAGTCGTCTCGCCACTCGCACGGCTTAAAGATAGATATCGTTATCAATGCGTGATAAAATACAAAAATGAACCTAAACTAGAACGCACGTTAAGAGAAATTCAAGAGCATTATATGAAAGAAACGAATCAAGGTACTTTGCAAATTCAAATTGACTTAAATCCGTTTTTATTTATGTAAGTTGAAAGGCAGTGAGTAGATGAAAATCGTTTTTATGGGAACCCCTGATTTTTCAGTTCCAGTTCTTACACAATTAGCAGAAAAGTATGAGGTAGTAGCCGTTGTGACCCAGCCTGATCGTCCAGTCGGTCGTAAAAAGGTGTTAACACCTCCTCCAGTAAAAGTAGCAGCGGAGAAATTAAATATCCCTGTGCTTCAACCGGAAAAAGTGAGGGAAGAGGCCGAATTAGAGCGTTTGTTTTCTTATAAGCCAGATTTAATTGTAACGGCTGCATACGGACAAATATTGCCAAAAGCTTTATTAGAGTTTCCGCAATTAGGCTGTATTAATGTTCATGCCTCCTTATTACCAAAATATCGTGGTGGTGCGCCTATTCATCAATCGATCATCGATGGTGAATCGGAAACGGGTGTGACGATTATGTATATGGTTGAAAAGCTAGATGCGGGTGATATTTTAACTCAAGTAAAAGTACCGATAGAAGAAGCGGATCATGTTGGGACTGTTCATGATAAATTAAGCGTTGCTGGTGCGAAGCTATTAATGGAAACGATTCCGGCTTTACTGGAACAAAAGGTAACACCAATCGCTCAGAATGATAAAGAAGCGACGTTTGCTCGAAATATTTCACGTGAAATGGAAAAGCTAGATTGGACGAAAACGGGTGAGGAGCTTTATAACCAAGTACGTGGTCTGCATCCATGGCCTGTTGCCTATACAAGTTTTGAAGGAAAACCTTTAAAAGTATGGTGGGCAGAAAAAGTGGCCAATCAACCGGGCCCAAGTGGAGAAGTCATTAAAGTAGAAGAAAATGGTTTAATTGTAGCAACTGGCAATGAGACCGCCTTAAAATTAACCGAAATCCAACCCTCAGGTAAAAAAAGAATGGAAGTATCCCAATTTATACGTGGAGCAAATGTTGTGGTTGGCCAAAAGCTAGGAGATTCATAAATGAGTAAAAATGTGCGAGAAGTCGCCTTACAAATTTTAATTCAAATTGAAAAAGAACAGGCCTATAGTAATCTCCTGTTAAATCAAACGATTAATAATGGAGAGATCGAAAAACGAGATGTTGGGCTGTTGACAGAGCTTGTTTATGGAACCGTGCAACGCAAACTTACTTTAACGTTTTTCTTAACCCCTTTTGTTAAAAAAGGTCTTGAAAGTTTAGAGCCATGGGTGAAGACTCTGTTACAAATGTCTGTCTACCAGTTGGTGTATTTAGAGCGAGTTCCAGAAAGAGCGGTCATTCATGAGGCTGTGACGATCGCAAAAAAGCGTGGGCATGATGGTACGGCCTCATTAGTGAATGGGATTTTACGCTCTGTGCAACGTGAAGGAGTTCCTTCATTTGAGAAAGTAACGAATCAAACGAAACGGCTTGCTTTTGAATATAGTTTTCCAAAGTGGTTGGTTAGACGGTGGTTAACTACTTACGGCGAAGAAGAAACAAGGGAAATGATGAAGATGAGCTTAAAACCACCAGTTGTTTCGCTTCGTGTGAATCAGTTAAAAACAAATCAAGATGATTTAGCGAAGATTTTAAAAGAAGAAGGAGTTTTGACCCGAAAAGGCGAACTTTCTTCTGATGCCTTAATTGTCGAAGAAGGAAATGCTTTTAAAACGAATGCCTATCGTTCCGGTTTGTTTACGGCCCAGGATGAAAGCTCGATGCTTGTTGCGAAAGCACTCGGGCCAAAAGCGGGAGAACATATCTTAGATTCATGTGCTGCACCAGGTGGGAAGTCGACTCATATCGCCGAGCTGATGAATAATGAAGGAACACTTTTATCTGTTGATTTACATGAACACAAAGTCCAGCTCATTCGTGAACAAGCGAAACGATTAGATTTGTCGATGATCGAAGTGGTTGCAGCCGATGTCAGAGCGTTTAGTCAAAAGACACCAGTTGAATCATTTGATGCGATATTGCTTGATGCACCGTGTAGTGGTCTTGGAGTTATTAGAAGAAAGCCAGATATTAAGTGGGCGAAAAAAGAAAGTGATATCCAAGACATTGCCGAAATTCAAGCAATGATTTTAGAAGCGGTTGCCCCTTTGTTAAAAAAAGGTGGACGTTTAGTATATAGTACATGTACGATCGATCAAGAAGAGAATGAAGCCATTGTTGAGCATTTTATCCAAACACATCCAGAATTTCAATGGGACATCACTCTTTCAGATAGATTGCCTGAAAAAATTGTTCAATCCAAAAGGTATAAAGGTGGTTCTGTGACCATTTTGCCACATGATTATGAAACGGATGGTTTTTTCATTGCTAGTCTGATGAAAAAATAGAGGAGCACTCTTTAGGAACGATGTAGAAAGGGGATTGTGTAACGTATGGAAATAGCCTACACGTTTAAGACAGATACCGGACAAATTCGGACACATAATGAGGATAATGGTGGAGTTTTTGTAAATGATACAGGGGTTCTTGCCTTAGTTGCTGATGGAATGGGTGGGCATTTAGCTGGCGATGTGGCTAGTTTAATGACGAAGGATTTTTTTCAATTAGCTTGGCAGAACTCCCCTCTCCTAACTTCTATTAACGAAACAGAAGATTGGTTAAAGGAGCAAGTGCAAGCGGTCAATCAAAAGTTGTACAAGCATTCGGAAAATCATAAGGAATGTCATGGTATGGGAACAACGATTGTCGCGGCGATTTGTACGAAGGAATTTGTAACGATAGGCCATATCGGTGATAGCCGTATTTATATAAAAAATGAATTTGGCTTTTCAGCAAAAACCAATGATCATTCACTCGTTCAAGAGTTAGTTCGTTCTGGGCAGATTACAGAAGAGGAAGCAGAAAATCATCCTAGACGTAATGTTGTCTTAAAAGCATTAGGAACGGAAAAGGAAATTAGTGCTGATGTCCGTTCGATGTTTATTGAAGGGGATGAATTGATTTTGTTATGTTCAGATGGTCTTTCCGATAAAGTGAGTACGACAGACATAACCAAAATTATTGATGAAAAAATGTCATTAGAGCAAAAAGCAAATGCCCTTGTTGACTTAGCCAATGAGCGCGGCGGAGAAGACAATATTACGGTTGCATTAGTGGAATACCCTCTGAATAAAGAAGAAAGCGGTCGGTGAACAAAATGATTGGAGAAAGAATTAATGGTCGCTATGAGGTGAAAGAAATGATTGGCGGCGGGGGAATGGCAAATGTTTATTTGGCGCTCGATGTCATTCTCGATCGGATTGTCGCCGTAAAAGTGCTGCAGCCGCAATTTTCTGGAGACAACCAATTTATTAAAAGGTTTCGCCGCGAAGCTCAAGCCGCGACAAGTTTAGCTCATGAAAATGTCGTCAATATTTACGATGTGGGAGAAGAAGGCGATACCTATTATATCGTAATGGAATATGTGAAAGGTCAAACATTAAAAGAATTAATTCAAGATGTTGGTCCTTTGCCAACAGAACAAGTGATTCAAATAATGGACCAAATTTTGAGTGCGATTTCGCATGCCCATGATAATCACATCGTTCATCGTGATATTAAACCACATAATATTTTAATTCGTGATGATGGAGTGGCCAAGGTCGCTGATTTTGGAATTGCGAGAGCGATGAGTGCGGCAACGATTACTCATACAAATTCAGTAATGGGTTCTGTGCATTATTTATCACCTGAGCAAGCACGCGGGGGACATGTTACATATAAATCAGATATTTATTCATTAGGGATTGTTTTATATGAAATGGTGACGGGGACACTCCCGTTTTCAGGAGATACGGCGGTTTCGATCGCAATCAAACATTTACAAAATGAAATTCCATCCGCGAAAGCGATTATCACTACGTTACCACAAAGTATTGAAAATATTATTAAAAAGGCAACGATTAAAGATCCGCTTCACCGTTACGAGTCGATTGGTTCGATGCGTTATGACTTAGAAACAGCTCTTGATCCCGGACGACTTAATGAACAGCCTTATGTATTTACTGATGATGATAATGAAGTCACAAAAGCAATTCCGATTATTAAATCATTAGGGGATCAGGAAGATTTAAGTCATACGATTGAAGCTTCACCAACCAAAACGAAAAGTGATGGAATGACTGCAGCAAATGCGAAGGATAATCCAGAACCTGAACAAAAGAAAGAGAGCAAGAAAAAGAAGAAAAAAAGCAAAACAAAAAAGTGGTTAATGATCTCACTAATCACGTTGCTCGTGTTACTTGGAGCAGGTATTGCAACCTTCGCCCTTATGCCCGGATTATTTAAAGTCGATGAAGTGGAAGTCATTGATTTTGTTGGGATGAGTTTTGAGGAAGCAGAAGAGAGATTAGAACGTTTGAATTTAGAGCCGCAAAGGCATAATGTGACAAGTGATGAATTGACGGAAGAAGATGAATTTGAGGCTGATCAAGTTACGAGACAGCGTCCGAATCCAGGCTCCATTGTTAAAGAAGGAGCTATCGTTCACTTGTATGTTTTATTAACCGCTGAAGAAGTTGTGATTCCTAGTGTCATTGGTGATCCAATTGAACGAGCATCCCGTGAATTAAGAGATTTAGGTTTTCAAGTAGAAACAGAGGAAGTCGAAAGTACACAAACACCAGGGATTGTCTTAACGCAAACACCAGAATCAGGGGAATCCGTTGTCCCAGAAGAGACGACGGTCGTTTTAACTTATAGTGTCGATTCTCGCTTCCGCTTACAGCCTCTTGATGGTATGACAAAAGATGAAGTGGAGAACTACTTTGATGAGCAAGGTTTAAAAGCCGATTTCCGAGAAGACTTTCATATGAATATTGAAGAGAACTATGTAATTAGCTACTCACCAGATGCGTATTCTAATCTATTACCTGGTGATACCGTCCGAGTTGTTATTTCCAAAGGGCCAGAAGCTACTGAGGAGCCAGATCCGGATGAAGAAGAGCCGGATGAAGAACAAGAGGAGCCTACTCAAAGGTTCAGGATAAATATAAAGCCAGAAATTCCTGAAGAATTAGAGGGCACGGCCTTTGACATTCGAATTGTCGTTCGTGATGCCGTTTCAAATGGTGAAGAGCGAGTAGAAATAGAAGAACAAATTACGAGTACCGAGGAGTATTTAATCGATATTTATGCGAGTCAAAGTTATGATGCGATTATCGAAACATATGTGAATGGTGAATTAGATGAAGAAATGTCTGGGACGTATGTCTTTTCTGATTAAAAGATAAAATCAATTTTGTGAGAAAACAAATGGAGGGTTTACATGGCAACAGGTAAGATTATGAAAGCTTTAAGTGGGTTTTATTATGTTCAAGCAGATGGTGAGCTGATTCAATGTCGAGGACGAGGTAATTTTCGTAATCGAGGCATTAAACCACTTGTTGGAGATACCGTGGAATATGAAGCAGAGAACAAAACAGATGGCTATATTTTAGACGTTGCCGAACGCAAAAATGAACTAATACGCCCGCCGATTGCTAATGTAGACCAAGCGCTCCTTGTTTTCTCAGCATTAGAACCAGATTTTAGTCCAGCCCTTCTCGACAGGTTTTTAGTTCATATTGAATCGAATCAAATTGAACCATTAATAATTATTAGCAAAATTGATTTATTAACCGAAGAGCAGATGGATAAAATCAGTCAATATCAAGCGGTTTATCAACAGTTAGGTTATCAAGTTATCTTAACGACGACAAATGAAGAAGATTCAATCGAAAAGTTATTACCTTTTATTGAGCAGAGAATTTCGGTTGTAGCAGGGCAGTCTGGTGTTGGTAAATCATCGCTTTTAAATGTACTAAAACCGGAGCTTGATATAGAAACGAATCAAATATCGACCCATTTAGGGAGAGGGAAACATACGACACGCCATGTTGAATTGATTCCAGTTGGGCAAGGATTAATTGCCGATACGCCCGGCTTTAGCTCTCTTGATTTCGTTCAGATAGAAGCAGAGGATTTAAGTGAGTACTTTCCAGAAATGCTTGCTCGGTTAAATCAATGTAAATTCCGTGGTTGCACGCACACATCTGAACCTAAGTGTGCGGTCAAGGAAGCGATAGATAAAGGCGATATAAGTGAACAACGATATCAACATTATTTGCAGTTTTTAGAAGAAATTAATTCGCAAAAAAGGAGATACGACAAATGATAAAAATAGCTCCCTCTATTCTTTCAGCTGATTTTGCAAAATTAGCTAAAGACATTAAAGAAGTAGAACAAGGAGGGGCCGATTATATTCATGTCGATGTCATGGATGGTCATTTTGTGCCGAATATCACCATCGGTCCTCTTGTGGTCGAATCGATTCGACCAGTCACGAATTTACCATTGGATGTTCATTTAATGATCGAAAATCCTGACTTATATATTGAAGCATTTGCCAAGGCTGGTGCCGATATCATTTCCGTTCATGTGGAGGCCTGCCCGCACTTACACCGGACGATTCATTTAATTAAAGAGCACGGTGTAAAACCTGGTGTTGTCATTAACCCAGCAACTCCTGTCAGTGCGATTGAGCCTATTATTAAGGACGTTTCGCTCGTTTTATTAATGACTGTTAATCCAGGTTTTGGTGGTCAATCGTTTATTGAATCCGTGTTACCGAAAATTACCGAAGTGAAGAATTTAGCGGATAAATTCAATTTATCTCTTGATATTGAAGTCGATGGTGGCGTCAATCCAGAAACCGCTAAGCTATGTGTAGAGGCAGGAGCCAATGTACTCGTTGCCGGATCCGCCATTTATAATCAAGCTGACCGCGGCCAAGCCATAAAGGCCATCCGTGGTGAATAAAATAGAATGAAAAGAAACAAAGAGTCTAATGTGATGTTAGGCTCTTTTTATTTTCGGTTAAGTTTGTTGAGGGGGAGTTAAGGGTTAATGGGATAGGTAATGAAAGCCGTGAGTTGGAGGGTAGGATCATAAGATGGGATAGGTAATGAAAAAGCCGTGTTGGCGGAATTAGGGTACGAATAAGGTGGGATAAGTAATGAAAAAGCGGTGTTGGCGGAATTAGAGTGCGAATAAACTAAGTAGGTCCTGTATTTTTTCTCACTCTTGAGCAAACGCTCTCCGCTTTTAATGTATCTAGCTGCGAATGGCAGGAGTTCGGGAAAAATCGTCCATCCTTAGGAAGTCAAAAAGCGACTTCCATGGCTGTCCTTATTTTTCCTCGCTCCTAAACGCCATTCTCCGCTTTTAATGTATCCAGCTGCGAGCGTTAAGAGTTCGAGAAAAATCGGTCTGTCTATAAAAGTCAAAAAGCGACTTTTTTAGCCAGCCCTGTATTTTTTCTCACTCTTGAGCAAACGCTCTCCGCTTTTAATGTCATAAACTCGTTTTTTTGGCATAAGCTTGATTGTAAAGAAAAGTGAATTCCTTTTGTTTTTAGTTTTTGTTTCACGTTATTGAAAAAAGAGGAATAGTTTATTGGTGGTGAATATACTAGTAGAAGTGAGTGTGTATTGTTTATTGCTGAGGTCGGTTTAATGCCCTTTTTGCGATTATCTATTTATTGAGATGCTTCATTAGCTAGTATTTTTTTCACTTGTTAAACTTAGGGGAATTGCTTTTGGAACGGAATTTTACGATGGCCTATTTGATATTAACTCGCAAAACAATTGGTGGTCATTTAAGTTTGAGGAGGAGGATTTATGAAATTCTACACAATCAAGCTACCGAAATTTTTAGGTGGATTTGTGCGGGTCGTTCTTAGCTCTTTTAAAAAAGGATAACAAAAAAGCACCGAAGTCCGGTGCTTTTTTGTTTTTTCATTCAGCTATGCTATGTAAGCAGTTGCCTTCGTTTTTTTAATCCAGCTAAAGGCATTAGAAGTTCGAGAAAAATCAATTCGATTTTTTTCTCACTTCTTTTTGAATGCCTTCGCTTTTTTCAATTAAACGCGTTCTACTTTACCAGACTTAAGTGCACGTGTTGATACGTATACACGTTTAGGTTTACCGTCAACTAGGATACGAACCTTTTGTACGTTTACACCCCAAGAGCGCTTCGTTTTATTTAAAGCGTGAGAACGTTTGTTACCACTCTTAGCTGTTTTACCTGTAATATAACATTTACGAGCCATGAAAAGCACCTCCTTATTCACACAATACGAATTCCTCCGAATCATACTTGAATATAGTAGCATAGCCAATTTAAGAATGCAATAGAATTCAAGAAATATGATCAAGTAAATGGACTTGACACTAAGAATATGTTACGCTTCCAAAAGCACTTTTAAAAATACCTCGATTATAGTAAAATGGCAGTAACCCAAAAAGTCGTTGGCTAACATAAGGAGGAATGTAAATTGTCTATCGAAATGAAAACTCAACTAGGTGTTGTAGATGTTTCAACAGAGGTTGTCGCGACAATTGCAGGTGGAGCGGCTGTAGATTGTTACGGAATTGTAGGAATGGCTTCACAAAAACAAATTAAAGATGGGTTAAGTGAATTATTAGGAAAAGAGAACTTCCGCCGCGGTGTTGTCATTCGTGAACAGGAAGAACAAATTCATATTGATATGTATATCATTGTAAGTTACGGTACGAAAATTTCTGAAGTAGCTTATAATGTTCAAACAAAAGTAAAATACCAATTAGAACAAATGTTAGGTCTTGATGTGGATTCCGTGAATATTTTTGTTCAAGGAGTTCGGGTCACGAATCCGTAGGTGCTGTTAAGGAGGAAATGTCAGTGTCATTAAAACAGATTGAAGGTCAAAAGCTGGCTCAAATGTTTATTGAAGGGGCCGGCCAATTGTCGCGCCATGTGAAAATTGTAGATTCACTTAATGTCTTTCCTGTCCCAGATGGGGATACAGGAACGAATATGAACCTTTCCATCACTTCAGGTGTAAAAGAAGTGAAACAACAAGGAAATGCCGATGCAGGGAAAGTCTCAGCTGCTTTTGCCAAAGGATTACTTATGGGGGCACGTGGAAACTCTGGTGTTATTCTATCGCAATTATTCCGAGGCTTTTCAAAAGCAGTGGAAGGAAAAAAAGAAATTAATGCTACAGAATTTGCTGAAGCATTAGAGCGTGGTGTGGAAACGGCTTATAAAGCTGTCATGAAACCAGTTGAAGGAACGATTTTAACAGTAGCAAAAGATGCTGCTAAACAAGCAACTGTGATCGCTCAAAATGAAACAGACGTTTTAAAAGTAATGGAAGAAGTCGTAAAAGAAGGTCAGGCTTCACTTAAACGTACGCCAGATTTATTACCTGTTCTTAAAGAAGTAGGTGTGGTAGATTCTGGTGGACAAGGGTTGCTTTATATTTATGAAGGTTTCCTTGCGATTTTACGTGGAGGAGAAGTGAGCGAACAATTTACGGAAGAATCCAATCAAATGGATACGTTAATTAAAGTAGAGCATCACGCACAAAGTCACATGGCGACTGAAGATATTGTTTATGGATACTGTACAGAAGTAATGGTTCGGTTTGAGGAGGAGAAATTAAAAGAAACTCCTTATAATGAAGAAGCATTTCGTAAAAATTTGAGTGAAATTGGTGATTCTTTATTAGTCGTTTCAGATGAAGATCTTTTAAAAGTACATATTCACGCTGAAACACCTGGTGAAGTGTTGTCAAGAGCTCAAGTTTTTGGTGAAATGATTCACATTAAAATTGAAAACATGCGTGAACAGCATACGAGCCTTCTAGAAGATGCTCATCCCGTTTATGATGAAAAGCCTTCTTCAGAACAGACACCGAAAGAAAAAAGTGAATTTGGTATTATTACCGTTACAATGGGCGCGGGAATTGGTAAGCTCTTTAAAGGATTAGGAGCTGGCGTTGTCATTGAAGGTGGCCAAACGATGAATCCAAGTACCGAGGATATCGTGAAGGCGATTGGCGAGGTTAATGCTAAAAATATCATTATTTTACCTAATAATAGCAATATTATTATGGCGGCGGAACAAGCAGCTGAAGTTGTGTCAGAAAATGTTTCAGTTGTGAAGTCAAAAACGGTTCCACAAGGATTAGCTGCCTTACTCGCGTTTAATCCAAACCAAGGTTTAAATGAAAATGCTGATATGATGGAATCAGCGATGTCTCAGATTAAATCTGGACAAGTTACTTTTGCGGTTCGTGATACAGCGATGGATGGAATTGACATCAAAAAAGATGATTTTATGGGGATTTCTGAAAAGAAAATTGTCAGTGCTGGTGTGGATAAAATCGCGGTCACAAAACAATTAATGGATAACATGATCGATGAAGAAAGTGAGATCGTGACGATTCTTCAAGGGGAAGATGCGACAGAGGAAGAATCTGCATCTATTCAAGATTATATCGAAGAGACCTATCCAGATGTTGAGATTGACTTGCATAAAGGCGATCAGCCGTTATACTCATTTATTATCTCAGTAGAGTAATAAGGTAAAGAGTAAAAAATGAGACGAAAAGCTACCTTATCATTAGGATAGGTGGCTTTTTTATGTCTAGTTATAGATGCTAGGAATTAGAAAAAAATTGATAGTAGCCTTCTAATTTTTTTGATTAAAAACGTAGAATAGTTAACCTTTTATCCTTTTCATGCTAAGATAGGGGGGAAGTGAAAATAGAACAAATTCGTTTTATTAATATAGAAATTAAAGAAATAACTTAAAAGGAGAATTTGCTTATGAAGTATCGCACGGTTTTTGATATTATCGGCCCAGTCATGGTTGGACCATCAAGCTCTCATACAGCTGGTGCTGCAAGAATTGGGAAAGTAGCGAGAACATTATTTGGTCAGGAACCAAAAAAAGCGAGCTTTTACTTATACGGTTCTTTTGCCAAAACATATAAAGGGCATGGTACTGATGTTGCTTTAGTGGCTGGTGTTTTAGATTTTGAAACAGATGATTTACGGTTGCCAGAGGCGATTAAATTAGCCGAAAGCAACGGAATGGACATAGAATTTATTGAAGAAGAAGCCAAAACGGATCATCCGAATACGGTAAAAGTAGTTTTAGAAAAAGAGAATGAAAGAATTGAACTCGTTGGAATTTCTATTGGTGGTGGGAAAATAGAAGTTATTGAATTAAATGGCTTTGCCTTAAAACTATCAGGAAATCACCCAGCCATTCTTGTTGTGCATAATGACCGTTCTGGTGTTATAGCGGCTGTTGCGAATGTTTTAGCAAACCAACAAATGAATATCGGTCATATGGAAGTATCTCGGAAAGAAAAAGGTCAGGAAGCCTTAATGGTCATTGAAGTCGACCAGAATGTAGAAGAGACTGTATTAAATGAGTTAAATAAATTACCACATATCGTCCATGTGACAAAAATACATGAGTAATTTGGATAGGAGTGAATCCTTTGTTTAAAAATGTAGCGGAATTAATTGAAATAGCAGAACGTGAAAATAAATTGATTTCAGAAGTAATGATTGAACAAGAGATCGAGGTAACAGAAAAATCACGTGAACTGATTTTTGAACAAATGCGTCGGAACTTACAAGTGATGGAAGCAGCGGTCGAACGAGGGATTTCTGAAAATGTTCGTTCTGTTTCTGGCCTCACAGGTGGCGATGCGGTCTTATTGCAGAACTATATTAAAAAGGGTCAGTTTTTATCAAGCGATGTGTTACTTGATGCCGTAAGTAAAGCGGTTGCAACTAACGAAGTCAATGCCGCGATGGGAACGATTTGTGCAACTCCTACTGCTGGGTCGGCTGGGGTTGTTCCTGGGGTTTTATTTGGTATGAAAAATAAGCTTGAACCAACAGAAGAGCAAATGATTCGCTATTTATTTGTTGCAGGAGCTTTCGGTTTTGTTGTGGCTAATAATGCTTCGATTTCTGGTGCGGCTGGTGGCTGTCAAGCGGAGGTCGGTTCAGCAACGGGAATGGCAGCGGCCGCACTTGTAGAATTAGCGGGTGGAACGCCACAACAATCAGCAGAAGCGATGGCGATTGCTTTGAAGAATATGTTAGGCCTTGTCTGTGATCCAGTTGCTGGATTAGTAGAAGTGCCCTGTGTGAAACGGAACGCAATGGGAGCGTCTAATGCCATTGTAGCGGCCGACATGGCATTAGCTGGTATTACGAGCCGAATTCCTTGTGATGAGGTAATTGATGCCATGTATAGAATTGGTCAAACGATGCCTGAAACATTGCGTGAAACAGGTGAAGGTGGCTTAGCAGCGACTCCGACAGGGCGAGCTTACGAGGCGAAGATTTTTGGGAGTGCGATGATTAAACAATGAATCAAATAATCAATCAATCGGTAATGGAAGTCCACGGGGTTGGGGAAGAAGCTGTTAATCAACTAAAAACGTTACGAATTTTTACAGTTGAAGATTTACTTGAATATTTTCCGTTTCGATATGAAGATTATCAAATTAGAGATTTACATGATGTTAAACATGATGAGCGAGTAACCGTTGCCGGTGTTGTGCAAGCCCCGGCTTCGATTCGCTTTTTTGGTAAGAAAAAAAACCGATTGACACTTCGGTTACTCGTTAATCAAGTTCTTGTGACGGTCACTTTTTTTAATCAACCTTATTTAAAAAATAAGTTTCAGCTTGGAGAAGAAGTGACGATTACGGGGAAATGGGATCAGCATCGTATGACGATAACGGCAAGTGAAGCTCGTTTCGGGCAACAAAAAAATGAGCAAAGGCTTGTTCCGATTTATTCGGTTGCTGGTAAATTAACAACAAAATCTTTAAAACGTTATGTTAGCAATGCCTTTCAACAATTTTCGGGGCATATTCAAGAAAATTTACCTTCTTTTTTATTGGAAAAGTATAAATTGCCGGGACGAGGAAAGGCCTTCTATCAACTGCATTTTCCACAATCCAAAGAAGCGTTAAAGCATGCAAGAAGAAGAATGGTTTATGAGGAATTTTTGCTTTTTCAATTAAAAATGCAAGCCTTCAGGAAAGGACAAAGGGAACAATCGAGTGGAAAAGCGATTGAATGGCCGTCCGTTCGAGTTGAGCAGTTTATCCAGGCCTTACCTTTTCCGTTAACAGATGCTCAGAAAAAAGTGATTAACGAGATAAGCCATGATATTCAGTCACCTTATCGGATGAATCGTTTACTACAAGGAGATGTTGGGGCGGGAAAAACAGTCGTTGCAGCCATTTGTATGTATGCGATGATTAAAGCTGGTCATCAAGCCGCCTTAATGGTTCCGACGGAAATTCTTGCTGAGCAACATGTGCAGTCGTTACAAAGTTTACTGGAGCCTTTTGATGTCACGGTTCGTCTATTGACCGGTTCTGTTAAAGGAAAAAAACGTCGAGAATTGCTTGAGGAATTGAAACTGGGTACTATTGATATTGTCGTTGGAACTCATGCTCTCATTCAAGATGAAGTTCAATTTAAAAATCTAGCCTTAGTCATAACAGATGAACAACATCGATTTGGGGTAGAGCAAAGACGAGCCCTTCGTAGTAAAGGCGAGGATCCGGATGTGCTTTTTATGACCGCAACACCGATCCCAAGAACGCTTGCGATCTCCGTTTTTGGGGACATGGACGTTTCGATTATCGATCAATTACCAGCTGGAAGAAAAGCGATAGAAACATACTGGGCCAAACCAGATACGTTTGAACGGGTAATGGGTTTTATTGAAAAAGAGCTGCAAGCTGGTCGTCAAGCTTACGTCATTTGTCCGTTAATTGAAGAATCAGAGAAGCTTGATTTACAAAATGCCCTTGATGTACATATGATTTTACAGCAGTATTTTGAAAAAAGATTTCAAGTGGGGTTAATGCACGGGCGTCTTCATTCTTCTGAAAAAGAAGAAGTAATGGAAGCATTTAGTCATAATGAGATTCAGGTGTTAGTATCAACGACTGTTGTCGAGGTTGGAGTGAATGTTCCGAATGCGACCGTGATGGTGATTTATGATGCGGAGCGCTTTGGTTTAGCTCAGCTTCATCAGCTTCGTGGTCGTGTAGGGCGAGGAGAGGCTCAATCGTATTGTATTTTGCTAGCGGATCCAAAGTCTGAAGTCGGCAAGGAACGAATGCGGATTATGACCGAAACGAATGATGGCTTTGTTTTATCGGAAAAGGATTTAGAACTACGAGGTCCTGGTGACTTTTTTGGTGAAAAACAAAGTGGTCTGCCTAATTTTAAAGTGGCAGATGTTGTTCATGACTATCGAGCGTTGGAAGTAGCTAGGCAGGACGCGGCTTCTTTTATGAATAGCGAGGCATTTTGGAATGAGGATTCTTATAAGTGGTTAAGGGCTTACTTAGTAAAAGAAGGCGTATTTGAGGGCGAGAAACTCGATTAACGATTGATTTAGTATTGAAATGATCGGCTAGGAATTATATACTACTCTTAGTACCTAGTCTTATAAATTTGGATGGTGCATGAGATGAAACTAAAAAAAAGAGATAGACAACAGCTTCTGAAAGAGACGCTACACAATGATCCATTTATGACAGATGAAGCTTTAGCGAGCCATTTTAGTGTTAGTATACAAACGATTCGTTTAGATCGAATGGAGTTAGCGATCCCTGAGTTAAGAGAACGAATTAAGGATGTGGCAAAGCAACAGCTTGATGATGTGAAGGCGTTGGCACCAGATGAAGTTATTGGTGAGATCGTTGATTTACAATTGGATGAGCGAGCGATTTCAATTCTAGATATTCAACCCGAGCAAGTTTTTGCAAAAACAGGGATAGCCCGAGGTCATCATTTATTTGCTCAAGCCAATTCGTTGGCTGTTGCGATTATTAATGATGAAATGGCATTAACAGCAAAAGCGACGATTCGTTTTACGAGGCAGGTTCGGGCAAAGGAAAGAGTGATTGCTAAAGCCGAAGTAGTTCGAATAGAAGGTGAGCGCACGATTGTGGATGTGCAAAGTTATGTGGAACAAGAGCTTGTATTTTCGGGTGAATTTGTCATGTATAGATCCAATCAATGGAAGAAAAACGTTGAATAAAAGGAGTGTTGACGATGAAAATTGCTCTTGATGTCATGGGCGGAGACAATGCTCCAAAAGCGCAAGTGGAAGCAGCACAAAGAGCTGTCAAAGAATTAAAGGATTTAGAGATCACATTAGTAGGTAATGAAGAAGAAATTAAGAAGTACTTAACGGATTCAACAGGGATTACGATCTTTCATACGACGGAAAAAATCGTTGACACGGATCAGCCAACAACAGCTGTCCGCCGTAAAAAAGATGCTTCGATGGTTTTGGCTGTTCGCGAAGTAAAAGAAGGTAGAGCGGATGCGTGTATTTCTTCAGGTAATACAGGTGCTTTAATGACAGCAGGTCTTTTGCATATTGGGCGGATTTCTGGGATTGAACGGCCAGCATTAGCTCCCATGTTGCCAACCATAGATGGTCGTGGTTTTCTTTTGTTAGATGTAGGGGCAAATATGGATGCAAAGCCTAATCAGCTTCTGCAGTATGCGATTATGGGCGAAACCTATATGTCTATGGTTCGTAAAGTGAATCAACCAAAAGTTGGTCTTGTGAACGTGGGTACGGAAGATGGTAAAGGGAATGAGTTAATGAAAGAGAGCTTCACCCTCATGAAGGAAGCTCCGATTAACTTTATAGGTAATATCGAAGCAAGAGATTTATTAGAAGGAAAAGTCGATGTCGCGGTTTGTGATGGTTTCTCAGGAAACTTAGTATTAAAAAGCATCGAAGGAACAGCTTCTGCCCTCTTTTCGATTTTGAAAAAAGAGTTTATGAGCTCTTTTAAAAATAAAATCGGGGCAGGAATATTGAAACCAAGTTTTAAAGAAATTAAAAAGCAACTTGATTACTCCGAATATGGTGGAGCAGCTCTTTTTGGGTTAAAAGCTCCAGTTATTAAAGCGCATGGCTCATCTGATGCTAATGCTATCTTTAATGCGATACGACAAGCATATGAAATGGTTGAAAAACAAGTCGTCACGATTATTAAAGATGAAGTAACAAAAATGAAAAAAGAACAAGAAGTATAAACTAAAAGGAGTTGACAAGAATGGGAAAAATCGCTTTTTTATTTCCAGGTCAAGGCTCGCAAGCAGTTGGGATGGGTCAAAGCTTACGGGATTCTGAAGAGAAGAGTCAACAAATTTTCAAACGAGCCGATCAAAAACTTGAATATAACTTAACCGATATCATTGAAAATGGTCCAGAAGAGACGCTTAGACGTACAGAACATACACAACCAGCACTAGTAACAATGAGTGTCGCCACACTTGAACTCTTGAAAGAACAAGGGATTGAAGCTGATTTTGTTGCAGGACATAGCTTGGGGGAATACAGTGCGCTTGTTGCAGCTGGTGCCTTATCTTTTGAGGATGCCGTTTATGCGGTTCGTAATCGTGGTTTATTTATGGAGGATGCTGTTCCTTTTGGAGAGGGAGCGATGGCCGCTGTTTTAGGATTAGATCGTAAAGAACTGCAATCAGCTTGTGAAAAAGCTCAATCAGAAGGGTATGTCGTGGAATTGGCGAATATTAATTGTCCAGGGCAAATTGTGATTTCTGGGACGGCTCAAGGGGTTGAATTGGCGGGCGGTTATGCAAAAGAAGCAGGAGCTAAACGCGTGTTGCCATTGCAAGTGAGTGGCCCGTTTCATTCGTCTTTAATGAAACCTTGTGCTGAGCGTTTAGGGGATGTGTTGGCCACGCTTGATGTCCAAGACGCAAAAATACCGGTAATCGCTAATGTAACGGCAAAAGAAGTAACTAGTGCTGCTGAAATTAAAGAAAGACTTATCGAACAAGTGTATTCTCCAGTCCTTTGGGAGGATAGTATTTCGTATTTGCTCGAACAAGGCGTCGATACGTTTATTGAAGTCGGTTCTGGTAATGTCTTAACCGGGCTTGTGAAAAAAGTCAATCGCCGAGCTAATGCGTTTGCTGTTAGCGATCGCGAAAGTTTAGAAAAAATGTTAGAGAAGCTTGAAGGAGGGAACAAATAATGTTATCAGGACAAGTGGCGATTATTACAGGAGCATCACGTGGAATCGGTCAAGCGATTGCTCTTGAGTTAGCTGAAAAAGGGGCAAATGTTGTTATCAACTATGCTGGGAATGCTGACAAAGCGGAAGCGGTTGTAGAGCAAGCGAAAGCATTCGGTGTGGAAGCCTTTGCCTACCAAGCGAATGTGGCGAGTGCAGAAGAAGTACAAGCGATGATTAAGGAAACGATCCAAGCCTTTGGCAAAGTCGATATTTTAGTTAATAATGCAGGGATTACAAGAGATAATCTTGTGATGCGTATGAAGGAAGACGATTGGGATGCGGTCATTAATACGAACCTAAAAGGGGTCTTTAATTGTTCAAAAGCAGTGACAAGACAAATGATGAAGCAACGTTCGGGACGTATTATTAATATTGCTTCTGTCGTTGGAGTATTAGGGAACCCAGGGCAAGCTAACTATGTTGCGGCTAAAGCCGGAGTAATTGGTTTGACAAAATCGTTAGCAAGAGAGCTCGCTAATCGTCATATTTTAGTTAATGCGGTCGCACCTGGTTTTATTACGACCGATATGACTGATGAATTAGGGGAAGAGACAAAAGAGCAGCTATTAGGTCAAATTCCACTTGGAAAGCTAGGGAGTCCTGAACATGTTGCGAAGGCAGTCCGCTTTTTAGCTAGTGAGGATGCGAGTTATATGACCGGTCAAACGTTACATATTGACGGTGGGATGGTCATGCCTTAATTTGTCCGATGTTTGAAATGTATTCACATTTTAGCTAGAATGATTTACTTTGACAAAAAACAACCTTGACAGAAGAGGTTGCACTCGGTAAAATTCATCTAGCCTTAGTTCTATTTTTGAGAGGGGGTGAACGGAACATGGCAGATACATTAACTCGTGTAAGTAAAATTATCGTCGATCGTCTAGGTGTAGAAGAAGCAGAGGTAAAGCTTGAAGCATCATTTAAAGAAGATTTAGGTGCTGATTCACTAGATGTAGTTGAGCTAGTAATGGAGCTTGAAGACGAATTTGAATTAACAATTTCTGATGAAGACGCAGAAAAAATCGCTACAGTTGCTGATGTAGTAGATTACATAAACAACGCCAGCAATTAATGGAGGAAGTCTCATGTGGCTCGCCATGTGGGACTTGCTTTCTATGTGATCGAATGCAGGTGCAGGTGTCAACAATGGGTATGACACGAAGTATAAAAGTTTGAGAATAATCAAATGTTGGAGGTCGCCATGTCACAGTCTTCAAAAAATCAAAAGAAATCAAAAGCGTCCTATCACGAACGTAGACGAAGTCCAAGGCGTTTGACTTTGACAAGTGAACAAAGACAAAAGTTTGATTCCTTGCAGGCGGGTATCGGGTTTACTTTTGAGAATAAAAAGCTATTGATTCAAGCTTTTACCCATTCATCCTATGTGAATGAGCATCGCATTTATACATTTCAAGATAATGAGAGATTAGAGTTTCTAGGAGACGCTGTACTTGAACTAGCTGTATCGCAGTTTTTATTTAAGAAATTTAAAGCGATGAGTGAAGGGGATATGACAAAGTTGAGAGCCTCAATTGTTTGTGAACCTTCTCTGGCTAAGTTTGCAGAAGAATTACAGTTCGGTCAGCTCGTTTTATTAGGAAAAGGTGAGGAAATTACAGGAGGTCGCTTACGTCCAGCCTTGCTTGCTGATGTATTTGAAGCCTTTATTGGAGCCCTTTATCTCGATCAAGGTATAGACGCGGTATTCGAATTTTTAGCACAAACGATTTATCCTAAGGTTAACGAGGGTGCTTTTTCTCATATGATGGATTTTAAAAGTCAGTTACAAGAATTGATCCAAAGAGATAATTTAGGTCAAATTCAGTATATCATTGTTCAGGAACGTGGTCCGGCGCATAACCGTGAATTTGTTTCAGAGGTACAGTTAAATACACAAGCATTAGGGATTGGAACAGGTCGTTCTAAAAAAGAAGCGGAGCAACACGCTGCTCAACAAGCACTAATGAAGCTTAGTCAAAAGTCCTCTACCTGAATGGAAAAACGTGTATTCCTTAAAAAAGGAGTACACGTTTTTTTTAGTCTCGTAATTTCCCTAATTCGGTAGCGATAGCATCTAGTTCACTAACGGAAAAGGAAGATTTTCTCATAATCATTTCATAAATTTCTACTAACTCTTCGTACTTACTCGTATTAAAGTTTTTCGCATTAATCGCTCCTGAATTAACAAATTGAAGCTTGTCTTTAATGGCTTCAATCATATATTCAATGTTTTCACGGTTATTAACAGTTAAATCCATATAAATCCCTCCTAATTTAAAAAGCGAAGTCCGTTTGGTCAGAAGCGAGAAAAAATAAGAACAGCTGATGAAGACGCTTTTTGTCTTCATAAAGACGACCGATTTTTCTCGAGGTTCTAACGGACTTACTTCATCACTAATGTTTTATGTGATTTTATTTAGTTTACCATTAATTCTACTCATTTGGTTTACGTTCTGCAAATAAATTAGAGTCTCGTTGATTTATTGAAATTTTTTTAAGATTAGTCGTTAAATAGTCATAACGAGAAAGATTATGATAAAATAATATGGTTGTATATTAGAAGTGGAGGGAAGGCCTATGTTCCTCAAACGGCTGGAGGTCGTTGGATTTAAATCATTTGCTGAGCAAATCGGTGTCGATTTTGTCCCCGGAGTGACCGCGGTTGTCGGTCCAAACGGAAGTGGAAAAAGTAATATATCAGATTCAATTAGGTGGGTGCTCGGGGAGCAGTCAGCCAAATCCCTTCGCGGTTCAAAAATGGAAGATATAATTTTTGCTGGAAGTGATTCAAGAAAACCTTTAAATTATGCTGAAGTATCCCTCGTACTCGATAATGCGGATGGTCATCTAGCGGTTGATTACACAGAGGTAAGCGTAACGAGAAGGGTGTACCGCTCAGGTGAGAGTGAGTATTTGATTAATAAACAAACCTGTCGCTTAAAAGACATTGTTGATTTATTTTTGGATTCAGGATTAGGGCGAGAAGCATATTCAATTATTGGCCAAGGGAAAGTAGAAGAGATTTTAAGTAGTAAATCAGAGGACCGTCGTGTCATATTTGAAGAGGCAGCTGGTGTTCTTAAATATAAAACGAGGAAAGTGAAAGCAGAGAAGCGCTTAACTGAAACTCAGGATAATTTAAATCGAGTGGAAGATATTTTATATGAACTAGAAGGACAAGTAGAACCACTACATATCCAATCCTCGATTGCCAAGGATTTCCTCGAGAAAAAAGAGCAATTAAAAGAAATTGAGATTGCCTTGCTCGTGTATCAAATTACCGATCTGCATCAAAAATGGACGAGCGAAAAAGAAAAGCTTGGACAGTTAAAAGAACAACATCAAATTCGCTCTAAGCAAGTAAAAGAGATGGAAGACCAGCTTGAATCATTAAGAGTCCAATCTCAACAGCTACAAGAAATTTTGAACCAAACCCAAGAAGATTTGCTTTATGCGAGTGAAACGCTCGAAAAAGCAGAAGGAAAAAAACGTCTTTATAAAGAGCAACTGAAACATGCAAGTGAAAATAAAGAAACGATTGCAAAGTCTTTAGAAGACAAAACGCAAGCGATGGAGCAATCAGAGGCTAAATATAACGAAGTGTTATTACGGTTACAAAAGGAAAAAGAGCTCCTAAAAGAGTTAAATAAAAAAGTTGATGAAAAAGAAACATTGTTAAAAGAAAGTGAAGAGGATCTTGCCCGCGTCTTAGACCAAGCGAAGGGTGATTATATTGAACTTCTTAATGAGCAAGCTTCGATTCGAAATGAAACTCGTTATTTAGATGAGCAACTGCGGCAGCAACAGCAAAAAAACAAGCGTTTAACATCTGAAAATGAAGAGTTGATTACCGAACGTGAAACGATTCAGGCTCGGCTGAAACGAGCAGATGAAGAACTTTCAAAAGCCGAGCTTCATTTAGAGCAAGTAACGAATGCTTACCGTGAAACGAAACGGGTAGAAGAACAAAAGAAAAATCAATACCATCAAAAAGAATCTAAACTTTATGAGGCGTATCAATGGTTACAAAAGCTCGAATCTCGTAAAGAAGTATTAGAGGAAATGGAAGCAGACTTTTCAGGTTTTTTCCAAGGGGTTAAAGAAGTTTTAAAAAAGCGTGATACGCATTTAACCGGTGTCGTTGGGGCCGTCGCTGAGCTTGTCCACGTACCTAAACAATATGAAGCCGCATTAGAAATAGCTTTAGGTTCAGCGATGCAACATGTCGTCGTCCAAACAGAAGCCGATGCAAGAAAAGCGATTCAATTTTTAAAACAAAATCGGTTCGGAAGAGCGACGTTTTTACCTCTTTCCGTTTTGAAGCCACGTCAAATTAATGAATTCCAATTACAGTCATTACAGAATGAGCCTGGTTTTGTCGGAGTGGCAGCTGATTTGATTCAGTTTGAAAAAAGCTATTACGATGTGATTTGGAATTTACTTGGACATATTGTTATCGCAGAAAACTTAGAATCTGCAAATAAAATTGCCGCAAAGCTTGGTTATCGATACCGTGTCGTCACATTAGAAGGGGACGTCGTCAATGCTGGTGGTTCGATGACAGGAGGAAGCTTAAAACAAAAGCAAACCCCTTTACTCGGTCGAAAGCGAGAAGTGGAAGAATTAACGGAAAAGTTCGAAGCGATGAAAAAGTCGACACTCATGTTGGAAGAGCAAGTAAAAGCCTTAAAATTAGAACAAGTTGAACTTGAAAATGAGCTAAGCAAACTACAAAGTGATGGAGAAAAAGCTCGTGCCGATTATCAAGATAAAAAAGCGGAGAAGCGTGAAATCGAGCTCCAAGGGACAACGATTGAAGAGCGCTTTAAACGATTTGGCAAAGAGCAAGAAAGTTACAGCCAGGAAGAAGAACGGATTAAAGAGAGGCTTACTCAATTAGCTGAAAAAGAACAAAAGGTTGAATCTGAGCGAAGGGAATTAGAAAAACATGTTTATCGCTTAGAAGGAAAATTGAAAAATCAACAGAGTTCTAAAGAAGAATTGCAGGAGCAGCTGACGCTTGAAAAAATTGAACAAGCTACCGTTAAAGAGCGCTATACGAATATCTTGACTGATTCGAAACGATTGGAACAAGAAAAAGGCCATCTAAAAGAAGAGCTTGCTGAATTACAGGAGCAAGCGACATTTTTACAAGAAGAAGTGAGTCACCGCACAACGGGTGAAGGTCCTTTAGAGAAACAAATTAGTGACAGTCGTGAAGACAAAGAGCTGCTAAGTGAAAAGCTTGTTAAAATCCGTGAAGATAGAAAACAGTTGGACGAAGCGTATGAAAAGCTCGAAAAGCAATTAAAAGAAGAGCAAGCTAAATTTGCCTATATTATTGATCAAGTTCGAACGATTGAAGTCAGTGTCAACCGTTATGATGTGGAACTTGATAATTGTTTGTCCACTTTGCGGGAAGAATATAGCTTAACTTATGAGGCTGCCAAAGCCAATTATCAGCTTACGCATGAAGTGGAAGAAGCGAAAACGAAGGTGAAGTTAATTAAGCTTGCGATTGAAGAGCTCGGCACCGTCAATATTGGTGCGATAGAAGAATATGAACGTGTCAAGGAACGCTATGATTTCTTGAAGGTTCAGCAAGAGGATTTATTAGAAGCAAAGGCGACTCTCCATTCGATCATTAGTGAAATGGATGAAGAAATGACGAAGCGTTTCCAAGAAACTTTTGTTCAAATTAAAGCCCATTTCCGTGTCGTCTTTAGTCAATTATTTGGTGGTGGAGATGCTGACTTAGTCTTAACGACACCAGATGACTTATTGAATACCGGTGTTGAAATGGTTGTCAGACCACCAGGGAAAAAGCGTCAAAACCTTGCTTTATTATCAGGTGGAGAGCGTGCCTTAACAGCGATAGCCCTGCTTTTTGCGATTTTAAAAGTAAGGCCAGTTCCATTTTGTGTGTTAGATGAAGTTGAAGCGGCTTTAGATGAAGCAAATGTAAGTCGGTTTGCTCATTTCTTAAAGGACTTTAGTCGCCAAACTCAATTTATTGTCATCACCCATCGGAAAGGCACGATGGAGGAGGCAGATGTTCTATATGGAGTGACGATGCAAGAATCGGGTGTGTCTCGTCTTGTCTCAGTGAAGCTTGAAGAAACAAAACAATTAGTTGGAAGTTAGGAGGAACAAACATGAGTTTCTTTAAAAAGTTAAAAGAAAAAATTACGAACCAAACGACAGAGGTGACGGATAAATTTAAAACCGGTCTTGAAAAAACAAGAAATTCTGTCGTTGGTCGAATGAATGATCTCGTTTATCGTTATCGTAAAGTAGATGAAGATTTTTTTGAAGAACTTGAGGAGATTTTAATTAGTGCTGATGTTGGCGTCACAACGGTGATGGATTTAATTGATGAATTAAAGGATGAAGTTCGCCATCGTAATATTAAGGATACAAAAGACATTCAGCCGGTCATTTCTGAAAAGCTAGCAGAGTTATTAGAAAAAGACAGTGAAGATGCTGCTTTAACTTTTGCCAAAGATGGTTTAAGTGTTATCTTAGTCGTCGGAGTGAACGGTGTTGGAAAAACGACGACGATTGGAAAGCTTTCGAATCACTTAAAAAAGGAAGGAAAATCGGTTCTTTTAGCCGCGGGTGATACATTCCGAGCGGGAGCGATTGACCAACTAGAAGTTTGGGGCCAGCGAGTCGGTGTGGACGTGATCAAGCAGCAGGAAGGTTCAGACCCAGCAGCCGTTGTATATGATGCTCTTCAAGCAGCCAAGTCAAGAGAAGTGGATGTCTTAATTTGTGATACGGCTGGCCGCCTGCAAAATAAAGTAAACTTAATGAATGAATTAGAAAAAGTAAAGCGTGTCATCGAACGAGAGGTTCCTGGTGCTCCTCATGAAGTATTATTAGTACTAGATGCCACAACTGGTCAAAATGCATTGTCACAAGCCAAAACATTTGGTAAATCAACGGATGTATCTGGAATTGTCTTAACAAAATTAGATGGTACAGCAAAAGGTGGAATTGTCCTCGCCATTCGCAATGAATTGGATATTCCTGTTAAATTTGTTGGTTTAGGTGAACAAGTGGATGACCTTCAACCATTTGATGCTGACCAATTTGTTTATGGTCTTTTTAAAGAATTAATTGAAGCACCAGAAGAGGAAGAAAAAGTGTAAGGTGAAATGTAAGGCTCTCAGTGAGCCGATGATTCAAACGTAGATAAAGACCTCTTGGGGATCTCCCTGGAGGTCTTTTGTTTATGTATACCTACATGAGCGATTGCTCGGAAAAGTTAGGGAATTGGTAATGAAACTTGAGGGTGCTCGCAATTACGGTGCGAAAAAACCAAAAGTCCCAGCACATATTCATATGTTAAGAAAAAAACTTGACACTATCGATAAAATTTTGTATCATAAATTCTTGTAAAGGGAAATCACTTAACAAGGGGATGACGGTGTGCTAGATAAGACACTACGAATGAATTATTTGTTCGATTTTTATCAAGCTTTACTAACACCTAAACAGCGAAAATATATGTCGCTTTATTATCTTGATGATTTTTCTTTAGGTGAAATTGCCGAAGAATTTGAAGTTAGTCGCCAAGCCGTTTATGATAATATTAAACGTACAGAAGCGATGCTTGAAGAATATGAACATAAGCTCCTCTTATTAAGTAAATTTGAAGAGCGTTCTAAACTGATGACTGATCTGAAAACGGCAGTGACGAGCAACGCGACTCCTGAAGAGACGATTGAACTAATCGATTCTCTTGAAAAATTAGATTAGGAGGCGACAAAATGGCATTTGAAGGTTTAGCTGAAAGGCTACAAGGGACATTAACAAAAATTCGTGGAAAAGGAAAAGTAAGCGAACAAGACATCAAAGAAATGATGCGTGAAGTTCGACTAGCTTTACTTGAAGCGGATGTTAACTTTAAAGTTGTGAAGCAATTTATCGCGAGCGTCAAGGAAAAAGCACTTGGGCAAGAAGTGATGAAGAGCTTAACACCTGGACAACAAGTCATTAAAGTTGTAAATGAAGAATTAACAGCTTTAATGGGTGGCGAGCAAAGTAAAATTGCAGTCAATAATAAGCCACCAACTGTTGTGATGATGGTCGGTTTGCAAGGGGCCGGTAAAACGACAACAACGGCAAAACTTGCCAATCACTTGCGGAAAAAACATAATCGAAATCCGATGCTTGTAGCAGCTGATATTTATCGTCCGGCTGCGATTAAACAGCTTGAAACGTTAGGGAAGCAATTGAGCATGCCCGTTTTCTCACTAGGGGATCAAGTAAGCCCAGTGGAAATAGCGAAACAAGCGATTGCGAAAGCAAAAGAAGAGCATCACGATTATGTGTTAATCGATACAGCTGGTCGTTTGCATATTGACGAAAAGTTGATGGATGAATTGCAGCAAGTGAAAGAAATCGCTAAACCTGACGAGATTTTACTCGTTGTTGATGCGATGACAGGTCAAGATGCGGTCAATGTTGCTGAAAGCTTTAATGAACAATTGGATGTCACCGGAGTTGTTTTAACAAAACTTGATGGTGATACTCGTGGTGGTGCGGCGATCTCGGTCAAAGCAGTCACGAATACGCCGATTAAATTTGCCGGTATGGGTGAAAAAATTGACCAACTTGAGCCGTTCCATCCGGAGCGTATGGCTTCTCGAATTCTAGGCATGGGTGATGTGTTAACTCTTATTGAGAAAGCCCAAATGAATGTCGATGAAGAGAAAGCGCGTGAGCTCGAAAAGAAAATGAAGAACATGGATATTACATTTGATGATTTTCTTGATCAGCTAGACCAAGTTCGTAGTATGGGTCCGTTAGATGAACTTTTAAATATGATGCCTGGCATGAACAAAATGAAAGGTATGAAAGATTTAAAAGTAGATGACAAACAAATTGGTCACGTTGAAGCGATTGTTCGTTCAATGACGCCGATGGAAAAACAAGACCCAAGTATTATGAATGCAAGCAGGAAGCGTCGAATTGCAAAAGGTAGTGGAACCTCGATTCAAGAGGTGAACCGCTTACTAAAACAATTTGATGAAATGAAAAAGATGATGAAGCAAATGTCGAACATGACTTCAGGTAAAGGTAAGAAAAAGGGTAAGGGCTTTGGAGGTTTAAAGCTTCCATTTTAATGAAAAATCGCTTTTGTTAGTCTTTCCAAGAGAACTTTAAGAGGTATTTTTTAGAAATAATCATCTGTTAAGGATTTTCTCTTGACTCTAACGAAATTGATGATATTATAAATTATTGTGTGAATATTTTTCGGAGGTGTTTTTTAAATGGCAGTTAAAATCCGTTTAAAACGTATGGGTTCTAAAAAGGCCCCATTTTATCGTGTAGTTGTTGCAGATTCTCGTGCGCCACGTGATGGTCGTTTCATCGAGGAGATTGGAACTTATAATCCTTTAACTCAACCAGCTAAGTTTGATGTGAAAGAGGAGAAAGCACTTGATTGGATGTTAAAAGGTGCAAAACCTTCTGACACAGTGCGTAATCTTTTCTCAAACGTTGGTTTAATGGAAAAGCTACACAACGCAAAAAACCAAAAGTAATTCTTCAAAAAGGAGAATGCGATGAAGGCGTTAGTTGAAAAGATGGTGAAGGCTCTTGTTGAACGACCGGAAGATGTTCAAATCAAGGAACAAATTGATGGAGAACAGATTCTAGTCGAGGTTCGTGTTCATGAAAGTGATATCGGCAAAGTAATCGGCAAAGGCGGTCGTACAGCAAAGGCAATTCGTTCAGTCGTTTATGCAGCAGCAATGAAAGAGCAAAAACGTGTACGAGTAGATATCGTCGATTAGCAACGCGGATAAAAGGTAAGGGGAAACCCTTGCCTTTTTCGTATTTTAGCTCACTTTTTGGAGACTGGATTAGGTTTCTATTCGAAAACAAACCGTTTCCCGCAAAAGATAGATGTTCCGAATCATTTACGGTAAAATACAAAGTGCGAGCTCGTTTGGATGTAGGGGGTGGAACCGATTCAATTTATTCGAAAAGCTACAGTGAAGCACATGTTAACGGAACGAAAAAAAGGAGAGCTTTTACAGGGATTAAAAGAAGAGCTTATCGGTTGTCAAAGGGAATTGGAGCAACTTGAATTTCAGCTACATAAATCATTAAAGGATTCCGGAAATAAGCATGACCAAACTTCGATTCGGAAAAGATATAAAAAAGAAATGGATAAACGAAAAGAGCGTCTTTATGCTCTGAATTTTAAAGAACAGCAGCTTCATAAATTAGAGCTCGGTTCAGAAATAAGGGCGGGTACAGTTGATACGCTCATGGAATATGAGATTGGCGACAACTGGTGTGAAGATGAAACCGCACTTGAAGTGATTATTAAAGATGGAAAAATAGTCGAATTTAGAGAAAGTAGGAGCGAGGATGAGTGAGTGGTTTAAAGTTGGAAAAGTCGTCAATACACATGGAGTAAAAGGCGAGGTGCGTGTGATCGCTTCGACCGATTTTGCAGAGGAACGTTTTGCAATCGGTCAAGAGCTCATGGTTCAAGATGCACAAACGAAGGAAAAGGTGCTCGTAACGGTAGCCAGTCATCGTAAGCATAAAAATTTTGATTTATTAACGTTTGAAGGGTTTCCGAATATTAATTTAGTCGAACGCTTTAAAGGAGAACTTTTATATGTGTCTGATCAATTCTTAGAGGAGCTCGATGAACATGAGTATTATTATCATGAAATTATCGGTTGTCAAGTTGTAACAGAAGACGGGGAAGTGCTTGGCAAAATTAAAGAGATTATTGAAACTGGAGCAAATGATGTATGGGTTGTGCAACGCTTAGAGGGAGGGAAAGATGTATTAATCCCTTATATCGAGCAAGTTGTTCAAAAAATTGATGTGGATGAAAAGAAAATTACCGTTCATTTATTGGAAGGTTTAATCGATTAATGAAAATTGATATTTTAACTTTATTCCCTGAAATGTTTCCTGGAGTTTTTGGCTCATCCATTCTTAAGCATGCCCAAGAAAAAGAGCTAGTGACGATTAATGTCGTCGATTTTCGCGAGTTTGCCGACAATAAACATAATAAAGTCGATGATTATCCTTATGGCGGTGGAGCAGGCATGGTATTGCGTCCACAGCCGATTTTTGACGCGGTAGAGGATATAACAAGTCAAACAGAGAAAAAGCCACGAGTCGTCCTCCTATGCCCGCAAGGCGAGACATATTCACAACAGAAGGCAGAAGAACTTGCAAAAGAGGAGCATCTTATCTTTTTATGTGGTCATTATGAAGGATATGATGAACGAATCCGTGAACATCTTGTCACAGATGAACTCTCAATCGGTGATTATGTTTTAACTGGTGGTGAGGTCGGTGCGATGGTACTAACCGATAGTATCGTCCGTCTTCTTCCTGGTGTGTTAGGGAATGCCGAATCAGCCGTCACCGATTCTTTTTCGACAGGTTTACTTGAACACCCTCATTACACAAGACCAGCCGATTTTCGAGGATTAAAAGTTCCAGATGTTCTTCTGTCTGGTCATCATGTGAACATTGAAAATTGGCGAGCCAAAGAAGCTTTAAGGCGAACATGGCAAAGAAGACCTGATTTATTAAGAGAGCGAACCTTAACAGAACAGGAAAAAGCTTGGCTTAATCAATTTGAAGAAGATACAAAGAAAGACTTGTGACAAAGGCACTTTTATGCTATTATAATCGTTGTGGCAAATGCCAGTAATTACGATGTTCCGCTGTCTATTTAACTATGTACACAAGAGCATCTGTATGGAAGGAGTGGAATTATATGAACAACATTATCCGTGAAATTACAAGCGAACAATTACGTACGGATCTACCAAGCTTTCGTCCTGGAGATACGTTAGTAATCCACGTTAAAGTTGTTGAGGGAACTCGTGAGCGTATTCAGTTATTCGAAGGCGTTGTTATCAAACGTCGCGGTACTGGTATCAGCGAAACTTTCACAGCTCGTAAAATTTCTTATGGTGTAGGCGTTGAACGTACATTCCCATTACATTCACCGAAAATCGCTAAGATTGACGTGAAGCGTCGTGGTAAGGTTCGTCGTGCGAAACTTTACTATCTACGTGAATTACGCGGGAAAAAAGCGCGTATTAAAGAAATTCGATAAGCAACGTTATCATAACGACTTAAAGAGCATTTCTCATTTGATGAGGAGTGCTTTTTTTGACGTTTATGACTTTACTCCTGCTGAATTGGAATTGGCCGGGGATGGTGTGAAAAAAGAGCCGAGGAACGTCGTCCAAGCGAAATTGGTCGAGGATGATATGTAAGTAAAAAGCCCAACGAAATGAAACGCCGCCCAACACACAGTAGGCTCAAACCAGCCTTTCCTTCATCCGATGATTTACAAACAAGCATTAACGGAGTATGCTTTTTATAGAGTCCACTGAAAAAGTCTCAACATCATCTTTCTCGAATAACTATCTAAGACTATTAGGTTTCAAAGTTATTAGTCGTTTATGGGTTCAAACGTTTTTTTATGCTCCTCGATTAGACGAAGTTTGGGATCAGTGAACGACAACATATAACTTAATGGGCAACATTCGCTCAATGAGAGTCCAGATAATTTATTGTCAATATTAAGAATTTTTCGTATTTAGAAGTAAATTCCTATTTACAACTGGTATAATTTAGTTATATTAGATAGTAGGAGGGGCAATATGTTGGGGTGGAGAAATCCTCTTCTTTTAATTTCGGGTATTGGTATTTCTTTTTTAGGAAGTTGGATTTATTTAATTGCCTTAAATTTATCGATTTTAGAGTTAACAGGATCAGCTACTGCAGTTGCGGGACTTTATATCATTCGTCCGATTGCCATTCTGTTAACAAATACTTGGTCGGGTAGTGTCATTGATCGAGTGAATAAAAGAAGGTTAATGATCGGTGTCAACATTTCGAGAGGTTGTTTAGTTGCAATGATTCCACTCATACAATCATTAGCACTCATTTATTTTCTTTTGTTGCTTATTAATATGGTCGGTGCTTTTTTCGGTCCCAGTTCAAATGTTTATATAACAAAACTTGTACCTCAAGAAAATAGAAAGCGCTTTAATTCAATTATGAGCATGACCAACTCAGGAGCTTTTTTACTAGGACCTGCTCTTGCAGGGGTTCTAATCATGGCATTCGGTACGGATATATGTATTTGGATCAATTCCATTGCTTTTCTTATTTGTGCTTTTTGTTTATATTTGTTACCAAATGTGGATGAGAAAAGGGAAGTTCGTGAACCTAAACGCTGGAAGACTATCGTGGATGATTGGAAAACGGTCAAAGATTTTGTTGTTGGAGCCCGCTTTTTTATGATGGTTTTTCTTTTATTTCAAACGGCGATGTTATTTGGATTTGCTCTCGATTCTCAGGAAGTCACTTTTATTAAACAAAATTTATTTTTGTCTGATCAAGCATATGGACTAATGGTGAGTATTACCGGACTTGGAGCCATTCTTGGAGCTGTGGTTGCGACGATGTTTGCAAAAAGAATCAATCTTAAGTGGTATTTAGGCGGGGGACTACTTTTGACAATGGTCGGCTATTTCTTATTCTATTCGTCGGTCAATTTTCTCACAGCAACTGTAGCCTTTGTTTTTTTAGGGTTCTTTATAGCTTTTGCAAATGCAGGTTATGCCACTTTTTTTCAAAATCAAGTGCCTGTTCATTTAATGGGTCGATTTGGAAGCTTGGCTGATATGATCCAAGCGATGATACAAATCGTCTTAACGCTTCTTTTAGGATTTTTTGCTGAATGGTTTTCTTTACAAATGGTTTGTATTTTATTTTCAATCATAGGAACGGTTGTAGCTCTTAACTTATTAGTGAAAATTACCGGAACGTCCAAAGCGTCTTTTTTTCAAGAGAGTGGGGAAGGAATTTCAAAATAAAACGATTGTAGAGGTGAATGAACATGGAAAAGCATCTTTTTTTATTTGGTGGTGGACCGCCGTTTACAACGAAGATGGCGAAACGATTTGTTGATATGATGGATAGAGAAAAAACGAGAATTGTAATTTTATGTTTGGATCGTGACGGCTGGCAAGAGTATATGCCAAAGTATAAAAGTGCTTTTCTACAACATGCCACTGTTGAATTTGACTACATTCCACTGCCAACGACACCCATTCGAGAAGCAGTAGAAAGAATTAAAAACGGCTCAGGGATTGTTATTGGTGGAGGCGATACGAGTTTATATGCTGATTATATTGTAGAGACACCTATTGCCGATGTTGTAAAAGAGGAATATGAGAGTGGAACACCGCTTGTTGGCTTTTCCGCTGGTGCTTTAATTAGTCCAACTGATTGTTTGATTTCAGCAAAGGATAATGTTTTAAAGCTTCCTGTTTACCGTGATGGATTAGGACTCTTGAAAGATGTTGTCATTGCAGTTCACTTTTCGGAATGGCAGGAAGAAGAGCATTTGTTAGAAATGATGGAACGTTTTCCAAATCATCAACATTATGGTATTGATGAGCAAACATGCCTATATTACAAAAATGAGTCATTAATTGATATGGAAGGTCGAGGGGTTTTTAAATCAGAGAATGGGCAATTAAAAAACATTAATCGTTCGTTTGTTTAATGATTTGCGATAAGGTTCTTCCACACTTTTGGAGATTAAAAAATAGTCTTTTGAAGATAATGTAAGGGGCTGCCCCGTGAGGTTATCAATAAACCTTACGAGGTGGCCTTTTTGTGTTGTTTAAATGTCCTGAGAAGAGACGTGGATGTTCGAGCACTCGCTTTTCTGCAGATGTATGAATTGCCTTCTAGTTCGTAACAGTGCACTCTAGTTATTTTCTTTAAAAAAGCTTGATAGGCAGCTGCTTTAACCCACGAATGATAAGGCTTTGTCGCCATTCTAATTCAGACAGCTCTGCCGCGAGGGTGAGATTTGGATATTCCTCTAACAAAACGCGTAGGGCAATTTCGCCTTCAAGGCGGGCAAGTGGAGCTCCGAGGCAGTAGTGAAGACCTTTCCCAAACGCAAGGTGAGGACTTTTTTTCCTTGTAATGTCGAGAGTGCTAGGATCGGCAAAAGCTGCTGGATCATGGTCCGCTGATGCGAGTGAAACAAGGACATGATCCCCCTTCTCTACCTGCTGTCCCATAAACATAAAGGATTCTCTTGCCCAACGGTCTGTGCTGAATTCAACTGGTCCATTGAAACGGAGCAATTCTTCAATCGCTTGGGCCATAAGTGAATGGTCCGCTTTTAATAACTCAAGTTGGTCTGGATGTGTAAGGAGTGCCAATAAACCGTTAGCGATAAGATTTACAGTCGTTTCATGTCCAGCCACAATAAGAAGCATAACAACGCCATACAATTCGTTTGACTGTAAGCGGTCTCCACCTTCTTCTGCCTGAATTAAATCTGAAAGCAAATCTTCTCTAGGGGATAATCGCTTTTCTTTAATTAATTTCTCTAAATAAGTCATAAATTCACTCATAGACTCGTCATAATGGGCATTATCACTTATCTCTACCATTACATTGGACCAACGCTGGAAATCAAGGCGATCTTCAGACGGGATGCCAAGCAATTCACAAATGACGCGAATAGGAATTGGAAACGCATAATCTTCAATAAAGTCGACCGTTTTTTTGTTTCTCATGAGTGATGCTTGTTCCCTTGCAATTTCCTCGATACGCCCACTTAATTTCGCAATCCTTTTGGGGGTAAAACCACTTTGGACAAGACTACGCAGACGGCGATGGTCTGGTGGGTCAACAAAAAGCATACTTTGAGCGATTGGCGGTAAATTTTCATTTGTCACTTCATCAGGAAAAACAGTCCGCATGTCTTTTATAAACCGCTCATCTTTTAACACGGCTTCCGCGGCTTCATAAGTAAAAGCCATCCATGTAGGCTGTCCTTCAATAAACATATTCACTTTGGCAAAAGGTTTGTGTGGGCGAATATTTTTGTAATAATCATAAGGGTTTTGGTGGAATTGCTGCGAAAATAAATCAAGTGATTTGGTATTCATGTATGATGTTCTCCTTTTCTATACTCAGTCCTCTTAATCATATATTCGTGTTCAAATATCCATTTCCTGCAAATATGTCATAATCCTGTTAGTTGGAATAGATGTGGAGTATGGAGCTTATTTCACCAGCTACATGCCCTCAGCAACCGCGGATGAATAGGGTGCCTTCTCTGTGCTTTTTGTATGTTTCCACTGCTTTCAACAAACTCTAAAGCCAAATGTGTTTTGGAAAAGGGGAAAAACAGCATGGATATATTTGATTGTGCCATAATTGGTGCTGGGCCGGCGGGGTTGAATGCAGCTCTTGTTTTAGGTAGAGCGAGGCGAAGAGTTGTTTTGTTTGATAATGATACAAATCGAAATCGTGTCACAAAAGCGGCTCATGGGTTTATGACACGAGACGGGGTGAAACCGGCAGAGCTTCGGCAATTGGCTTTAGCTGAACTCGGACAATTTCCCTTTGTTTCGGTTCATAAACGAACGGTTGAACAAATAGGTAAGGTAACCAATAGTGAGCAAGTTTTTCAAGTAAGGAGTGCCAACAAGCAAATCTTTTTAGCGAAAAAAATCTTATTAGCAGCAGGTGTCCATGAAGAATTTCCACCAATCGCCAATGTGCGAGATTTTTATGGGAAAAGTTTATTCAGTTGTCCTTATTGTGATGGCTGGGAAAATAGGGATAAACCTTTAATTGTTATTGCAGAAAAGCAAGAGCATGTTCATCATATGACAAAGCTTTTATATAATTGGTCAAAAGATTTAGTCGTGACAACAAATGGACACCCGATGTCTGAAGAAATGATCGAGGAATTTCAGCAAAAACATATCAAAGTAATAAATAACAAAGTACGATTCATACATGGGAATAATGGCAAGATGACTGGGGTTGAATTTGATTCTGGTGAAAAATTAGCTCGTGAAGCTGGTTTTATCGTCCCGTCCTTTTATCGACCTAAGGCATTCGTTGAAGAGCTTGGTTGTGAAGTGAAGGAAGACGGAAAAATCGTGACCGATGATTTAGGGAGAACGACTATTAAAAGTGTTTATAGTGCAGGAGAATTTTCCCATGCTGGGCCCGCTTCCTTAATTATTGCAGCAGCAGAAGGAAGCAAAGCAGCAGGAGCGATTAATTATGATTTATCAGATGAGAGTTTTTGAAAGATAGGTTTGAAAGTGGGAGAAGATTTGCTCCAAATTAGTGGACGCTTTATCTTTTGATGAGGTGTCTTTTTTAGGTTGCACAGGAGCTACTAACCCATGAAATAGGAAAAATTTATCATTTGTTTGGAAGCGTATACATTTCATCAGCTTTTTTGTTTAAACATATAGTAAAATAAAGGGGAGTGGGAGAGAGATTGTATCGTTTGCTAATATTGTGAATCAGTGAATTGTTCATAAAGGAGTGATCGATATGTCTATTCAACGTGTAATGGTGATTGGGGCCGGTCAGATGGGAAGTGGTATCGCTCAAGTGGCAGCAGCAGCAGGGCTTGAAGTGTTATTACATGATATGGATCCTAGCCTGCCTGAAAAAGCAATTGAAAAAATGGAGAGCTTTTTAGATAGAGATATAAAAAAAGGTAGAAAAACGGAAGCGGAAAAAAATCAAATTTTGGCAAGAGTTCTCCCATCTTTTAAGCTTAAAGATGCCGCAGAAGTTGATTTAGTAATTGAGGCTGTCGTAGAAAAAATGGCCGTTAAAGTGGAGTTATTTCAGCGATTGGATGCTATTTGTGCAAAAAGAACGATTTTGGCGAGTAATACGTCTTCTTTACCGATAACGGAAATGGCTGCGGTGACCAGTCGTCCGGAAAAAGTGATCGGTATGCATTTTATGAATCCGGTTCCCGTTATGAAACTAGTAGAGGTTATTCGTGGTCTCGCTACATCGGATCAGACCTTTTCTGTCATTAAAGGTTTAGCGATTCAAATGGAAAAAACACCTGTGGAAGTGAATGATTTCCCTGGATTTGTATCGAACCGTGTGCTGATGCCGATGTTAAATGAAGCCATTTTTTGTGTATATGAAGGAGTTGCGACGGTAGAGGCGATTGATGAAGTGATGAAACTCGGTATGAACCATCCAATGGGCCCTTTAACTCTAGCTGACCATATTGGTTTGGATACGTGTTTGTCGATTATGGAAGTTCTTTATGAAGGGTTTGGGGATTCCAAATATCGCCCTTGTCCATTATTAAGAAAGTATGTTAAAGCAGGGTGGTTAGGAAAAAAAACAGGGCGAGGGTTTTATGCCTATGATTAAGTGGACAAATGAGCAGCAACTTATTCGAGAAATGGTCCGTGATTTTGCCGAGAATGAAATCAAACCTTATATTGAAAAGATGGAAGAAACCGATGAGTTTCCAAGTCAAATTGTGAAGAAAATGGGGCGGTATGGGCTGATGGGTATTCCCATTTCGAGTAAATGGGGTGGGGCTGGGGCTGATTTCCTCTCCTATATTATCGCCATTCATGAAATCTCCAAAATAAGTGCAACACTTGGTGTCATATTATCGGTGCATACATCTGTTGGTACGAACCCGATTTATTATTATGGAAGTGAAGAACAAAAGGAGAAATATGTAACGAAATTAGCCGCTGGACAATTCCTTGGTGCGTTTGCTTTGACTGAACCGCAATCAGGATCTGACGCAAGTGGCCTAAGGACGACGGCCGTTAGAAAAGGTGATAAATATTTTTTGAATGGAACAAAAGTGTTTATTACAAACGGCGGAGTTGCTGATACGTATATTACATTTGCTTTAACAGATACAGTTAAGGGAAGTCGTGGTGGCATTTCTGCATTTATTGTGGAAAAAGATACACCTGGATTTTCCATCGGCAAAAAGGAAAAGAAATTAGGTTTAAATGGTTCGAATACGACTGAATTGATTTTTGAGGATGCTGAAGTTCCATGTGAAAATTTGCTTGGGGCTGAGGGAGATGGTTGGAAAATCGCAATGGGTAATTTAGATGCCGGTCGTATTGGTATTGCGGCACAGGCGTTAGGAATTGCAGAGGCAGCTCTTGAGTTTTCAGTCGATTATGCAAAATCTCGTCAGCAATTTGGTAAGACCATTGCTGCGAATCAAGGAATCTCTTTTAAGTTAGCAGATATGGCAACAGATGTGGAAGCTGCAAAATTACTCGTTTATCAAGCAGCATTGTTAAAAGATGACCGTAAAAGTAGCGGTAAGGAAACTTCTATGGCGAAACGTTTTGCAACGGATGTCGCGATGCGAAATGCAACAGAAGCGGTTCAAATCTTCGGTGGCTATGGTTATATGAAGGATTACCCTGTGGAAAGACTTTTCCGCGACGCCAAAGCGACGCAAATTTACGAAGGAACAAACGAAATTCAACGAGTGATTATTGCGAAGCATTTGTTGGAAAGTTAGTTTTTGTACACTAACTGATTGAACGCTCGTTCGGTAAAATAAAAATGAGAACCTCCTAAATGATTTCGGACTTTAGGAGGTTTTTTGAATGGTATCAGTCATATGATCTTTGATTTGGTCGAATTAAGGTACGAATAATCGTAAGCCCAAAGCTAATATTTGACAAGTGCACTGTCGATTAAAAGCCGCAAAGGGAATCATAAGACCGCAATGAAACCAAAAGCCTATGAATCAAAGTCGCAAAGGGAATCAAAGGACCGCAATGAAGCCAAAAGCCTATGAAACAAAGCCGCAAAGGGAATCAAAGAGTCCCAATGATGCCGAAAGCTTATGAAACAAAGCCGCAAAGGGAATCAAAGGACCGCAATGAAGCTAGAAGCCTATGAATCAAAGTCGCAAAGGGAATCAAAGAGCGCCAATGAAGCCAAAAGCCTATGAAACAAAGCCGCAAAGGGAATCAAAGAGCGCCAATGAAGCCAAAAGCCTGTGAATCAAAGCCGCAAAGGGAATCAAAGGACCGCAATGAAGCCAAAAGCCTATGAATCAAAGCCGCAAAGGGAATCAAAGGACCGCAATGAAGCCAAAAGCCTATGAATCAAAGTCGCAAAGGGAATCAAAGCCCCTCAATGAAGCCAGAAGCAGCCGAATAAAAGTAAGTCCTAAAAAAAATCTTTCTAGAAGACAGCCCTCTTCCTTCATTTGATAGATCTATCGTACCAAGAGGTGCTGGTGGATTATATACGTGGTTTGAATGCGGGATTACGAATAATCGTGGATAGGTAATGAAAAAGGTGAGCTGTCGAAAATAAGGTGCGAAAAACAGGTGGTAGGTATTAAAAAAGTCAAGTTGTCCGAATTAAGGTACGAATCCAAATTTCAGAGTAACCTCCTTACCTTGAGCAAGCTAGTTTTATATTTTTCTAGTTTGTCCTTTCATTTTTGCTGACATATCGTATCTGAAATTTGCATATTTTTGGAACAAGGTGCATTTGAACTTGTGAGGAGTTTTGTTTATTTAACCTAGCTACGCCTGTTAGAAGCTCGAGAAAAATCGGTCTGCCTATAAAGTCAAAAAGCGACTTCAGAAGCCGCCCCCTGCCCACAGGACGTGGGTACAAGGCGTTGCGGCAGGATGGCGCGAACTTAGCGTTGATCCTTAATGTTCTCGCTTCTGCCCAAACGGACTGTGCTTTTTATTTTAAGGAGGGATCATTAATTGCTCAATATGGTCGAATTAAGAGAATTAATCCGGTTGATGAGTCGTTCCTCTGTCAATGAATTAACGTTTGTGAATAATGGAGTCCGTTTTTATTTGAAGAAATCCCCCTCACTAATGGAGAAAGTGGAGCAAAAAGATGGTTTAAACAATGCTGGTGAGATGGCGATTGTTCCAAATGTAAACTGTGTCAAGTCCTTATTTGTTGGTCGCTTTTCTAATCCGTTTATACAAGTGGGTGATGTGATTCAAGTAGGACAAAAAATCGCTGTTTGTCAGGTAGAAGCCTTGAGATTAAGCCAAGAAATGAAAACGACGATGGCTGGTGTTGTGGTCGAGTGGCTTGTTCAGGATGGGGAGATTATTGAGTACGGTCAGCCTCTTTTACTCGTGAAGGAACTTAAAGGGGAGGAGATTACTTGAAACTGCATGAAATCAGGGAGATTATCAAATGGTTTGAAGCATCTTCTCTGCAAGAGGTAGAAATTGAAACGGAAAATGGGGAAACAAAGCTGATATTAAAACGGCATAGTGGAGTGGCTACAGTTAGCGAATCTGAGTTTGACATAAGGGATGCTAAACTTAATAAAAAAATAGAAGAAAAACAGACTAATAAGAAGGCACAAAATACATTAAAAGTGAGAATGTCTCACATTACGAAAGCTAATACTACTCATAAGAAACAATCCCTTTTTCTGATTAAGCCGTTATGAATAAAGGAGTATTGATTTTTAGTAGAGGGATGAAGGAAGGAAGAGGGGGATGTTAGAGCGTAGTGTGCGTCAGCTAGACCATATCGGGATAGCCGTTTGTGATTTAGAGCAATCGTTAGTCTTTTATAAAGATATTCTGCGGTTGCCGTTTCTTGGCTTTGAGACAGTTGAGCGTGAAAAGGTCCGAATTGCTTTTTTTGAGCTTGGCGGGAGCAAGCTTGAATTGTTACAAGCAACGTCTCCAGATAGTCCAATTGCTTCATTTATTAAAAGGAGGGGAGAAGGAATTCATCATCTGGCCTTTAAATCGGAGAAGATGGAAGAAGATTTTATTTTTATGGAAGAGAAAGGGGTTCAATCTATTGGAGATGAGCCCAAACTTGGGGCAGAGGGACATTTTATTCGTTTTCTCCACCCGAAATCAACTCACGGTGTATTGATTGAACTTTGTGAGCAAGCTCCTGAACATAAATAGGGGCTTTTTTCTTATTCGTTTTGGGTGAGTTTTTATTTTGCGATAAGGTGGTGAAGCCTATGAATAATGAGTATGACAAATTGCATGATCTAATGGCACGTAAACGGAAGATTGAACTTGGTGGAGGCGAGGAGCGAATTCGTGCTCAGCATTCGCGTGGAAAATGGACAGCTAGGGAGCGAATTGAGTTTTTGCTGGACCCAGGTTCGTTTGTCGAATTAAATGCTTTTATTCAGCATCGCTCCACTCAGTTAGGGGTGGAGAAAATGGAAGCACCTGGGGATGGGGTCGTAACGGGGTATGGTGAGATTTCTGGTCGTCTCGTCTATGTCTTTTCTCAAGATTTTACGGTATTTGGTGGTGCTTTAGGAGAAATGCATGCACTAAAAATCGCTCGATTGATGGACTTAGCTGTTAAAGCGAAAGCTCCGATTATTGGATTAAATGATTCAGGTGGGGCGAGAATTCAAGAAGGAGTAGCCTCCTTAGACGGTTACGGGCAGCTTTTTTATCGAAATGCGATTTTTTCAGGGGTGATTCCGCAAATTTCAGTTATTCTTGGTCCTTGTGCCGGTGGGGCGGTTTATTCACCTGCTTTGACGGATTTTGTCTTTATGGTTGAGCAGACGAGTCAAATGTTTATTACGGGTCCTAAAGTGATTGAAGCGGTAACAGGTGAACGAATCTCAGCTGAGGAGTTAGGGGGAGCGAAGATGCACGCTAGCATGAGTGGGTGTGCTCATTTTACCGCAAAATCGGAATCTGCCTTGCTTGAGGAAGTTCGTCGGCTCTTAACTTTTTTGCCGCAAAGTTATTTGGAGAAAGCTGCTGTTATCGAAAATGATGAGCGGGATGATTGGTGTGAACGATTACTTGAACTTGTGCCAGCGGAGGCGACAAAGGTTTATGATGTACGGAAGGTGCTCGAAGCAGTGGTTGATAACGCTGACTTTCTGGAAGTTCATGCAAAATTCGCTAGGAATATAGTTGTTGGTTTCGCTCGTATCGCTGGGGATAGTATTGGGATCGTTGCTAATCAACCGAAAGTGATGGCAGGGGGGCTTGATATTGATGCTTCCGATAAACTTTCTCGATTTGTTCGCTTTTGTGATTCTTTTAATATTCCAATCATTACATTTGAGGATGTCAGTGGTTTCTTCCCTGGTACTAGCCAAGAGCAGGGCGGAATTATTCGGCACGGAGCAAAGATTTTGTATGCTTATTCCGAAGCAACGGTCCCGAAGATTACAGTCATTTTGCGAAAGGCCTTTGGAGGAGCTTATGTGGCGTTAAATTCAAAATCAATAGGTGCTGACCTTGTCTATGCTTGGCCAAATGCTGAAATTGCGGTGATGGGGCCTGAAGCAGCAGCGAATATTATTTTTGCAAAAGAAATTGAACAAAGTGAGAACCCGGAACAAACGCGAAGAAAAAAAATAACTGAATATCGAGAGCAGTTTGCTAATCCTTATATTGCCGCTTCTTATGGAATGGTTGATGATGTTATTGACCCTCGTGAAACAAGGAAGAAGTTAAAAGAAGCTTTGCAAATGCTTCGAGCAAAAAAAGAATCACGACCTAAAAGGAAACACGGTAATTTACCGCTTTAAAATGAGGAAGTGAAAGTAGGTTGAGTGGTGGGAAACTCTAACTCGAATCCTTCCTATTGCGATACGCTCTCTAATAGCACTCCTCCAAAGCGGCGATTTAACTAAAGCAGCTCCACGTTAATTAAACTATTAAAATTTAGTGTGATCGGACCATTAGCTGTTTCAAGGTAAATTAGCTGTTCCCTTTCATGGACGCGGTTGACTAAGCCCTCAGCCTGTTTGATTTTTCCTAGTGTCCAATAATCAATGCTGACAGGGAGTGTATGGTTGAGGGCGTCCAAAATGACGATCGCGATTTCCTGAAAGGCTTGTTCATCCAACTCAGGTTTTGGGACTTTTTGTTCCTCCTCTTTTTGTTTAAGTAAGGCTTCTTTATGCTCAGGAAGAAACATTCGACTTCCTTCCCAAAGCAAATTTCCTCTTTTTAAATGTTCATTCATCGGTAGTGACCTCCAATTTTTGCGGCACGATCTTTTGCTTGGCTAGCAGAGAGCAGTGAGGTAGCTCGCATGAGCGTAGTTTTGCCAAAGCGAGAATTAATCGTGTCCATTGTCGATTCAAGTTTTAGCAATCGCTCGCGGTTTTGCTCAAATAAACTTAGCTGAATTTCTTGGTCACTTGAAAGTGTTGAAAGGGAAACAGCTAAGCGGCGGATTGGATATTCGTGCCAAAAGCTTTCGAGAAGCTGACAGGCGGCATGAAAAAGTTCAAGTGTCATATTTGTTGCTTGCTCCATTTTTAATTGCCTATGAAAGCCACGGGTCATGTCATAGCTAGCACCGGAAACGCTTAAACTTACGGTCTCTCCAAGTACACCTCTTGACCGAGCTCTTCTGCACACTTCTTCACAAAGCTCTAATAAAACGACTTTAATATCCGTTTTATTGTCATAATCTCGAGGCAGTGTCATACCATGGCCAATCGCTTTTTGCCCGTCGTGAGATTCGGTCGTAACTGGTGAATAGTCAATGCCATGTGCCGTCATCCATAGTACATGACCAGGAATTCCCCATTTTTTCTTAAAGCGTTCTAACGGTGTTTCGGCAAATTGACCAATTGTACGAATCCCCATATTGCGAAAATGTTTTGTACGTTTACTTCCAACACCGTAGAGCTTTTCGATTGGCAGCGGCCAAAGTGTCTCGGCTAAATTCTTTTGTTTAAGCCAGTAAATCCCGTCTTTATTATTTTTCGCAAATAAGTCACAGGCCATTTTGGCGAGTACTTTGTTTTCACCAATGCCGATACGGGCTCGAACATGCATCTGATTCCAAATCTGTTGTTGAATTTGTTTCGCTATTTGTTCGGGTGGACCAAAAAGTTGTTGACTACCGGTAACATCAAGAAATTGTTCATCGATTGAAAAGGGTTCAACTAAGTCAGTATATTGTTTTAATAACTCCGTAACTTGCATGGAAATATCAACGTACTCTTGCATTTTAGGGCGAACAATTAATAAGTCGTTGCATTTTTGCTTTGCTTCCCATAATCGTTCTGCATTTTGAATTCCATATGATTTGGCGAGTGGACAAGCAGCGAGGATAACACCGCTTCGACGAGCCGGATCCCCTGAGACGACAAGTGGTTTCTCCACCTGTTCTGGATAGCGTGTTTTTTCAACTGAGGCATAAAATGACTGCATATCAATCAAAAAAATAACCCTCATTTTTACCCCCTACCTTTTTAGGAACTTATGTTCGTGTTTTATTATATGCGAAAGTATGTTCGTTATTCAATGAGAAATAATGGAAGTGAAGGATGCTAATGATTCAGTTTGGTTAGAATGTTTCGTTTAAGTGAAATATGGACGGCTATAAAATAAACTATATTAGAATATTTTTTAGGGTTATTATAAAACGATTTTATGATATTTAACATGACATTATCTGTTTGGACGTTAAGTCTCATTAGCCTATTAAAATCTAATTGGAAAACTATGAGATTAATTTAGATTTCCTAGCTATATTATTTAGATATAAATCTAGGGAGAAAACGCATATTTTATATATTGACAAATAAATTAAGTCATTATAAATTATCCTTAAATTGGTTTTTGGACCAATTAATTGAATGAGTTGAGGTTTTTGAATATGACAGATGCTCATTAGTAGATGTCATTTTCACAACTAGCATGCTACAAAACTATGTTTTAAAAATAAAGACGGGCGCTCAATGCATATCGTTAGATACAATGGACTTACCTCCAGTTGATACTTATATTCATGCCTTAATGGGGACGAGCTCGCTTTTCTTCAATATACATCAGTGTCAACACCTTCCCCAAAGGGTGTTTTTATAGAAGGGTTTCATTCCGAACAAATTCTAAAAAGTATTCGAAAAAATATAATGAAAGAATATGGTATACAACCATATGCTATCTATTTAATTAAGACAGAGACTATTTTGAAAACCTCTAGTGGTAAGGTGCGAAGGTCTGCATGTAAGGTAGCTTACGAAAAAGAAGAATTTTAAATATGGTTTTCAAATATACGCTCTTAATACTTTTAAAAAGGAGAATCGTCTTTATTTTGAATAAATACAAAACAATCATCATAGGAGCAGGTCAGGCAGGGTTAACAATGGGATATCATCTCCAATTAAAAAATGAATCGTTCTTAATTATCGATGGTCATCAGAATGTAGGCGATTCCTGGAGATTTAGATACGATTCATTACAATTATTCACACCACGCTCTCACAGCTCATTGCCCGGTTTAAAAATGAAGGGCGATCCGTCAGGTTACCCTGACAAAGATGAGCTTGCTGATTATTTGCAAGAATATCAACAAAATTTTAACCTTAATGTTGAAATGGGTACAAAGGTTATTTCGGTAGTTAAGGTTCACGATGAGTTCTTAATCAACACTAATAACAATCAAGAGTTCTGTTGCTCTAATGTCATCATAGCAACAGGTCCTTTTCAAGTACCGTTTATTCCTGAGTTTCATAAAAAGCTTCCTTCATCAATTTATCAAATGCACACGGAGGACTATAAGAACCCTTCTTCATTACAAGAAGGGGATGTTCTTATTGTAGGTGGAGGGAATTCTGGGATGCAAATAGCTGTAGAATTGGTGAATAACGACAAGGAAGTGCATTTATCTTTAGGGAAAAAACCTAAATTTTTCCCCTATCAGGTGCTGGGAAAAAGTATCTTTTGGTGGTTGAGTGTATTAGGGGTTATGCGTTTTACTATTCGCTCGAAAATAGGCCAAAAAATCAAGAAGAATGATCCTATTATAGGAAAAGAAATTAAACCACTTATTCGAAACGGGCGCATTGATATATTAGGTAGGGCTACCGATGTTAGTGGTAATACAGTCTATTTTGCGAATAATAAATCCATTATGCCTTCAAATATCATTTGGGCCACGGGTTATAAAAATGACTATAGTTGGATACAACCTTCTGCTGATAATGTATTTAGTTCCAATGGATTACCGAACCACAAAAGAGGTGTAACCAGCGAAAAAGGATTATATTTCATTGGCCTATCTTGGCAGTACAGAAGGGGTTCTGCATTACTTCTTGGAGTAGGGGAAGATGCACAATTTATTGCTAATCAAGTAACCGGAGGGAATCGTACATGAAATGGTGTTCTCGGCAGTCGAGAAGGTCTCAAAGATGACACTTAAAATAAAAACTGGTAAAAAGGCAGAAGACTGGCTTAGCTTTGAAAGATTACTTGAGTTATCTTCTGCAGATGAGATTGTTTGTACCTTAACGGAAGATGATCATAGTACGATTTTATATACATTAGGTACAACTGGTGCTCCTAAAGGGGGTGTTGTTTAGTTATCGTAATATTATGAGTGTTGCTCAAATGATCGCAGTGGAGATGGAAGTGAAAACTGATAGTAAATTGTTAATTATGATGCCACTTACCCATTCAGCACCACTTCATTTGTTTTTAATGTCAGCGATGGTTGTCGGAGCATCTGTGGTTATTACGCCAACATTTACTCCAGAACTTTTTTTGAAATCGGTTTCATCTTATCGCACCACCCATTTCTTTGGTGCCCCAGTAGCTTATTTGTTAACTGCACCCCATTCTGAACTGAAGAATTACGATTTATCGTCAATGAAATGGTGGGTATATGGTGGAGCTCCGCTGTCAAAAGAGCAAGTAAATTATATATCTAAGCAATTTGCCACCGATCGTTTGACAAGTGTGTATGGACTAACCGAAGCAGGTCCTAGTGGGGCAATTATGCTACCAGAAGAACATGGTACATACAAAGAAACAGGCAAAGGGCTAACGTATTCTTCTTGTTCGGCTGAATTAACCCAACTAAAAAAGGAATTCATATGGCTAAAAGAAGTGGACAGCATTTCCCTTCAATCCTCTCTGAAAAACCTTGCTGATTCCTATACTCGATTTTTCAAGAAACAAAATAAAGTGCCGCGTTTCAAATCTAAAAAGAATCAGGTACAATCCTACACGACGGTAGAAACAAACCATAACATTGCCATTGTAAACAGCAAAATCAAATTGCCGAAACTAGGGTATGTTCGCTTGGCTAAAAGTCGTGACGTACATGGTCGTATTCTTCGTGCGACGGTTAGACGAAATCCTAGTGGAAAATATTTTGTAACCATTCTAGTCGAAACAGACGTACATCGTGAAAATAAGCAGGTGGTATCCATCTAGTCAAATCTGTTCCGAATGTGGACATCAAGAGGGCAAGAAATCTCTTGAAATAAGGGATTGGACGTGTCCTATTTACCATAACCATCACGATAGAGACGTAAATGCAAGTAAAAACATAGTAGCTGAAGGCTTACGACAACTAGCTTCGGCCTAAATAAATAAAACAAGAACCGTAGGAATCGACGGGGATAGCTTGGTCCATAAGAGAAACCTCTGCTGGCAAGTACGCTCTGTTCCCAAGAATCTCCCACTTCAAGCGTTAGCTAAGTGGCGAGTAGTTCAAATGAAAGCATTGTTGCTCTTGAATGGGCGCAAAAATATAAAGGCAAATATGAAAGTTTGGCAGATATTTATATAGAGACTACTTGGAAAACCAATCAATTTGGCCAAAACCAAAAAGCAGTAGAGTTAGCAGAGGTTGTTTTATAATTTAAGAGGTGTCCACTTGAAACTCGTTTCAACGGGATGAAAACTGTATATAGAAATTAATCGATTGTCAATAATACGCGTTGAAAGTGTATTCCACTTATCGATATACAAATTATGGTAATTTTTATAAGAGCTCCTCAAAGCCAATTATAGAGGAGGTTTTTTATGTTTCTTCTTATACTCCTTAACAAGATGAACAGAATTGCTCCTTTTCACTTCTTAATTGTATGAGATTTTGACTTTTTTAATTTGTTATTCCCTTAACGTACAAAATTCCCGAAATGTTGTCGGTATCCCATGAAGCAAAGTTTAAGGGATTTTTTACAAAAAAACGACAAGAATTTTTGTGATTCTGATGTAAAATAAAGAAAGAGAGACGAAGAAGGGGAGAGAGCTGATGAAACGAATTGCGGTTTTTTGTGGGGCAAATGAAGGAAATGATCCGGTTTATATGGAGATGGCTCGATTATTAGGAAAAGAGATAGCCCGAAATAACTTTGGACTTGTTTACGGTGGAGCGACTGTTGGATGTATGGGGGCTGTTGCAGATGCCGTCATGAAAGAGGGAGGCGAGGTCGTAGGAGTGATCCCAGAGAAATTAGCGAGTGTCGAAATCGCTCATCGTCAAATTACAGAGTTGCACGTCGTCCAAACAATGCATGAACGAAAAGCGATGATGGCAGAGCAAGCCGATGCATTTATTGCGTTACCAGGAGGAGCTGGCACGATGGAGGAATGGTTTGAAGTGTTAACTTGGGCCCATATAGGTTATCATAATAAACCGTGTTGTCTCTTAAATGTCAATGGTTACTATACTCCGTTGCTAGATTTGTTTGAACATATGATCAAGCAAGGGTTTGTCAAGGAACCCTATCGAAAGTTAATCATTATGGAAGACGAGCCAGCACAGTTGCTACAAAGAATCTTAAGTGAAAATTGAGACAAACCTATGCTACAGTCGTTCGTTTTTTGGAGATTGTAGCATTTTTTGAAATTCCTCCCCATTTTTTGCTGCCTATTCGATTTAGAAGATAAGCAGCACGAAAAAAATTCCTGTTTGTCCTAACCATTTTAAAAAGATGTGGCATAACGTAAAGTAAGATCTATTTATCAAACAGATCATTTTGAGAGACTATCGAAGTGCATATCAATAAATGTGATAGGGAAAGGAAGGAGGAGTATGTATTATGGAAATTAGACAAGATTTTATTCCGACTAGCAATCGAAATCGTCCAGGAACGAGAATGACGCCACGTTTTATTACCGTTCATGAAACGGCGAATCGTCGAAATGGAGCAGATGCCAGGATGCATGCCGAATATGTTAAAAATCCGACTACTTCAGTTAGTTGGCATTATACAGTTGATGATGGTGCTACGATTTATCAACATCTACCTACTAATGAGATTGGCTGGCATGCAGGAGATGGTGGGACTGGACAAGGCAATCGTGAATCGATTGGCATCGAAATATGTGTAAATAGCGATGGAGTCTTTACGGAGGCAACGGAGAATGCTGTTTCATTAATTCGTTTTTTAATGGAGGATCACGGTATTTCAATAAACAACGTCGTACCACATCAGCGTTGGACGGGAAAAAATTGTCCGGCTACATTGTTAAAAATGTGGGACTCATTTATCGCTCAAGTACGTCAGTCACCAGATGTTGATATCATCGAAAAGCCTGAAGTAGGAGGAGTTCAAACGCCATCGAACCTGTTAAGGCGAGGGAGCAAAGGTGAGGCTGTTCGACAATTACAACAAGATCTTTTAAAAGTAGGGGAGAGTTTACCACGATTTGGAGTAGATGGTGATTTTGGTGCAGAAACCGAAAATGCGGTCCGTTCTTTTCAACGTAAACAAAATATAACCGTTGATGGAATTGTAGGACCACAGACGAATCAGGCTCTAGCAAAAGCGTTAGAAGCACCCCCACAGCCACCAACCCCACCACCGCCAGCCCCATCAACTCCACCAGCATCAGGAGGGGGTGGACAAAAACGCACATTAAGAAATACACGCCCAATGATGACTGGGGACGATGTTCGGACTGTGCAAAGAGCTGTTGGAGCAGCGGTGGATGGTATTTTTGGACCTAACACAGAGCAAAAAGTCCGTGAATTTCAACGAGCTCAAGGGTTAACAGCAGATGGGATCGTTGGTCCTAAAACATGGGCTGCGATTGAAAACCCACAAACAAAACCAATGTATAGTCGCTTATTAACATTAAGAAGCCCTAATATGCGTGGGGATGACGTTCGTGAAGTGCAAAGAAGGTTAGGTGTGACGGTCGATGGCATTTACGGTCCTAACACAGAAAGAGCTGTCCGGAATTTTCAAAGACAACAAGGAATAACTGTTGATGGAAAAGTAGGACCAGTTACTTGGAATCGGTTGTTTTAAAAAAGCTGATTTTATTAATGAAAAGCCATTCTATTAGGAGCATTAGTCTATGAGGGCTGATGATTCTTTTTTTACTAGACAAGGGGAAAAGAAAGGAGCGGGGAATGGTTGGGAGTCAATGAGGCCAAAAGCACATGAATAAGAGCCGCAAAGGGAATCAAAGGAGGTCAATGAAGCCAAAAGTCTGTGATCAGAGTGCCAAAGGGAATCATAGAGCTCGTATGAGGCCAAAAGCACATGAATAAGAGCCGCAAAGGGAATCAAAGAGCTCCAATGATGCCAAAAGCCTATGAATAAGAGCCGCAAAGGGAATCAAAGAGCTCCAATGATGCCAAAAGCATGTGAATAAGAGGCGCAAAGGGAATCAAAGAGCTCCAATGAAGCCAAAAGCATGTGAATAAGAGCCGCAAAGGGAATCAAAGGGAGCCAATGAAGCCAAAAGCATGTGAATAAGAGGCGCAAAGGGAATCAAAGAGCTCCAATGAAGCCAAAAGCATGTGAATAAGAGGCGCAAAGGGAATCAAAGAGCTCCAATGAAGCCAAAAGCATGTGAATAAGAGCCGCAAAGGGAATCAAAGGGAGCCAATGAAGCCAAAAGCATGTGAATAAGAGCCGCAAAGGGAATCAAAGGGAGCCAATGAAGCCAAAAGCCTATAAATCAGAGCCGCAAAGGGAATCAAAGGGAGCCAATGAAGCCAAAAGCCCATGAATCAGAGTGCCAAAGGGAATCATAGAGCTCGAATGAAGCCAAAAGCCTATGAATCAGAGCCGCAAAGGGAATCATAGAGCTCGAATGAAGCCAAAAGCCTATAAATAAGAGCCGCAAAGGGAATCATAGAGCAACTATGATTCCCTTTGGCACTCAGAAGCATAGCCCTGTATAGAAGTAGGGGAAGCAACCGAAGAATCGTTTTCTAGAGGGAGTTTAATAGGGGCAGGCGTTAATGGATTTTTGGACATAGATAAGCACTTCCTTTATTTGATATAACTATCATACTAGGAGAGGTGCAGATAGAATATATATGTGGTTTGAGTAGGGCTAATGATTAAAGTAGCCACCAAAAGAAATGCTCTGCCATCCATTCAATAACTATCGAGATCCAAACAATGAACCCAGGCATATAATTCCCACCTTTATAAAAAAGTTAAGATATTATATGCAACAGGTCCATCAGTTTTTACAATCAAAATCTAGCAAAAGAGTGGTCGTACATCATGAGTTTTTAAGGCTGTCCATAGCTCCGTAGCTTTTTTAAAGTAAATAGATGCCACTTAACGAAGGCAGGAGAGGAGCTCATCAATAAAAACGTCTTCTATTCACGTGACTGTAATAGCCACTCACGTATTTCCTGCCATTGACTTTCTTCTTGGTGACCAAAAGCTTCCGTGTCATTTTCCATTTTCTCTAACAAAATACTTAAACTCTCTTGTTCGACGATTTCGTTGAGAGGGAAGTTGGCTTCATCTTGGTTGTTTAATAAGATTTCTAGGCTTTGCTCTGGGTCTTCTTTGACATCTTGATAGCCTTTTTTAGCGGCATTCCAGAAAGCTTCCACGATTTCAGGTTTTTCTTGTTGCATCGCTTCATTTGTAATTAAAACGAGCTCATGATAGACAGGAACGCCATAATCAACAGGATTGAAATATTGAATATCATGACCTTCATGTTTTAAAACAGGGTACTCATGGTTGATATACGCTCCGATAATCGCATCCGTACGTTCGCTAATAATGGAGGCTCCAAGTTCAAAACCAATATCAATCATTTCAACTTGTGAAAAATCACCGCCATCAGCTTCGACCATCGTTTTTAATAAAGCTTCATTTAATGGGATACCTGGATAACCAATCGTTTTCCCTTCAAGGTCTGCTGGACGATCGTAGCCTTTTTTTGTTAAAAACAGCACATGATTGAGTGGACTACGAACGATTGGAGCAATGGATGTGACTGGTAATCCCTCTTCTTGAGCTAAAATAATATCAGGTTGATAACTTAAAGCAAAAGGAATCGAACCAGCAGCTGTGAGTGAGATTGGATCGGTAGGATTAGCAGGGAAGACAATGTTCAAATCTAACCCTTCCTCTTCAAAATAGCCTTTTTCTAAAGCTGTATATAAAAACGTATGTACCGCATTCGGATACCAATCGAGCATAATCTCGACCTTTTCTAGCTCTGAGTCAGAATTAGCCTGACAAGCTCCTAAGAAAAGTGAAAAACCAATTAAAAGTGATAAAAAAACCTTCTTCATTTGATATGCCTCCATTTTAATAAGTAATATTCTAGTAAGGTAATGAGTAAAAAGCCGATTAAACCTAAGATGGAAAGCCAAACAATCGGGGCAAATACGCCAGCCCCATCGAATTGAGTCATCATACGGCGGCTGAAATAACCAAGGCCTGCATTTGCTCCTAACCATTCTCCAATCGCTGCCCCAATCACACTTAACGTAATTGCCACTTTCATTCCCGAAAAAAAGGAGGGAAGGGCGGAGGGGATATAGAGTTTGGTTAAAATGGCTCGTCTACTCGCACCAGCCGTTTTAAACCACTCGAGCTGTTCTTTTGATGTAGATTTCAAGCCATCAAAAGTATTAACGGTAATTGGGAAAAACGTAATTAAAACCGTCACAAGGACTTTACTCCAAATCGAATAACCAAACCAAAGCACAAAAACAGGAGCGAGGGCGATGATGGGAATCGTTTGTGACACGACTAAAACCGGATAAATCGCTTGTTCAAGTGTTTTGAATTTATTCATACATAGAGCAAGGGCAACACCTAAAATCATTGAACAAAATAAACCAATGAGCATAACGGAAAGGGTCGCCGGAAGATGAACAAAAAATAAAACATCATGCAAATCAATCATTTTGATAAAAATTTGTGAAGGTGATGGAAATAAATATGGTTGATTCACCCAGAGTGCACACGCTTCCCAACCGAGCAAAAGGAGGAGAATTAAAACGCATGCAGATAACCAGCGATTCAATTTAATTTTTGTGTTCATAGATTCACCTTTTTTAGCAATTTATCAACAATCGATTGTTTTAATTCAAACAAATCGTCTTTTATGAGACGTGGCCTGCTTTCCGTTAAAAAGATTTCTTGATAAGAAGACAACGGTTTTTGTTGAAAAAGAAAAATTCGGTCAGAAAGAAGGAGTGCCTCATCGATATCATGAGTGACAAAGAGAATCGTCATATTCCATTTCTTCCACATACTTAAAAGCCATTGTTGCATCGCGATACGTGTCATCGCATCAAGAGCACTAAATGGTTCATCTAGCAATAAAACTTGCTGGCCGCTTAACATTGCCCTCAAAAAGGAGACACGCTGTCTCATGCCGCCTGAGAGCTGTATAGGATAGGAGCTCTCATAGCCTTTTAACCCAAAGTCTGCAAAGTAGGATAAAGACTTTTTCCGTGCTTGACTTTTGGATAAGCCTTGAAGTTCGAGTGGTAAGGCAGCATTGTCTAAAATCGTTCGCCAATCAAGTAATAAATCACGCTGTGGCATATAGCCGATTTGATGCGTTTTATTTGAAAAGGGCGATCCGTTAAAGAGAATATTTCCTGATTGCGGTGTTTCAAGGGATGTAAGCAATCGGAAAATCGTACTTTTTCCTGCACCACTTGGGGCGAGAAAACTCACAAATTCTCCAGCTTTAACTGAAAAACTCAAATCATGTATCGTCTCTTCAAATGAGGAAGCATATTGAAAAGAGACATGTTGAAAAGAGACTTGGGTATCAGTCATTGAGTGGCCACATCGCTTGTTGATAGGACATGTCCCAGAACATATATTCAAAACGGCTCGTTGTTAAAAAGATTTCTTCAAGCTCAAGTAACTCTTCTTCAGAGCTTGACTCTGTTAATTGGTCGAGCAAATCAACTTGCCACTTGGCAACCTCACCAAACTCAGGGGACTGGTACATCGTGACCCATTCTCCGTACCATTCGTGTTCCATTGCACCAGGAATCTCACTTAAAGCCTTTCCAATCTCATAATAACTCCACGCACAAGGCATCACGGCTGCTAGAAGCTCTTTTAATGAGCCACGCTGAGCAATATTTAACATATAAGAACTATAAGCGAGTGTAGTAGGGGCTGGTTTCGTTGCCTCAAGCTCTGCTCTTGATATGCCTAAACGTTTTGCATAAGCACGGTGAAGGCTCATTTCTTCGTCTAATGTGACATGAAGCATTTTCGCAAAAGTTTGCATCGTTTCAAGATTATTCGCTTTTAAGCTACCAAGAGCAAAAAGTCTAGCATAATCGATTAGATAAATATAATCTTGGCACATAAAGAATTTGAACTTTTCGATATCGAGTGTTCCGTTTCCGATTCCTTGAACAAAAGGGTGGGAATGGCTTTGCTCCCAAATTGGTTTTGCTTTTTCATATAAACGTTCTGAAAGTTTCATCATAAATCCTCCTTAGATTAAAAAGCGAAGCCTGTTCGGTCAGAAGCGAGAAAAAATACAGGGCGGCTGTTGAAGACGCTTTTTGTCTTCATAAAGACGGCCGATTTTTCTCAAGCTTCTAACAGGCGTAGCTAGATTGAATAAAAAGCGAAGCCTGTTTGCTCAGAAGCGAGAAAAGAGAAGTTGGATTACTCCGCGAGCTGCATGCCCGCAGCAATAGCGGGTGAGTCGGGAGCCTCCTCGTAGAACTGTGGGGTCTCCCGTTCCTCACTAATCCCGCAGGAGTCTCCAGGCATTCCGCTATCTCCGTTTTAGTTAACCAAAAGCCATTCGGTTCATCTTTTAGGAATGAACATGTTGCTTCGATTTTTCTCAAGCTTCTAACAGACGAACCGATTTTTCTCGAACTTCTAACAGGCGTAGCTAGATTCATTCTTGTTTAAACCAATAGCTATTTAGATGCTAAGAGAAGAGTGCACCAACTTGTTAATTGTTTTTGGTTGCTGTGCATTTATGTTTCCTTAATATAAACATAAAAAAACTCCCAGTCGAAATTTCGGCTGGAAGTGTTTGTTTTTATCATGATTAAAAACTTGATCAAATTCAACAAGAATCATAGAGAGTGCTGATAAATATCATAACAATCAAATCATTCAAGATCCTTCGATCCACTTCCCTCCGCTAGTATTATCCAGATCAGGTAAAAGGGTTAAGGCACCAAATTCGGCCTCTCTCAGCAACTATGCACCCCTAGTGGTTAAACGAGTATGTAGTTATATACTTCCCAATAAAGTTAACATACCTTTGTAAGGAAAACAATAGATTCTCAATAATAATAGAAAATCTATTGAAATAATTAAAAAATCGGAGCAATGGGATAAATCCATTGCTCCGATTTAGTTAACATAATTAGTTAACTGCGTCTTTTAATTGTTTACCTGGCTTGAATGCTGGGTTTTTAGTTGCAGCAATTTCAATCTCTTCACCAGTTTGTGGGTTACGTCCTTTACGAGCTGAACGCTCACGCACTTCAAAACTACCAAAACCAACTAGTTGAACTTTTCCACCTTCTACTAGTGTTGTAGTAATGCTTTCGAAAACAGCGTCTACTGCTTTAGAAGCGTCCTTTTTAGAAAGGTCTGCCTGCTCTGATACTGCATTAATTAAGTCTGTTTTGTTCATGAAAAAAACTCCCTTTCATACCTTGTTTAGAAAAAACTTGTTCCTCTATTCTAGAAAAACTAAAGCTCGTTCTTACGTTTTTAGCAGTGCTTATCTGTTAGTTAATTAGCCTGCACTTACAATTTACTCTCCAAGCCTACTACTGTCAAGCCTTTCGAAGGAAAATCATTCATATTAAGCCAATATTTCCACCGTTTTTGACAATTCTTCGTATATTTCTTGATAAATGTCGAATAAAAACTAATTTTGGTCCTAATATAAATGAAATTTACATCTTCTTAACTTTAAAAGGGCTGATCATAAGAAAGGCTAAAATTAAGGTACTGATCATAAACACATATTCTGGAATGTATTCCACAAGAAGAGTCATGATCGTGAGAATACAGCCAGCTGCTGTAATGGGAAGGCCATAGAAGAAACCATTTGCTTCAGTAATGTTAAACTTAGCTAAACGAATAGCTCCACACACAATAAAGACAATAGCAAAGAAGGCACCAGCAAATCCAAATTCAAATAAAATCGCTTGATGGATTAAAAGGGCAGGGGCAACACCAAATGAAATCATATCACTTAAAGAATCTAATTGTTTTCCTAACTCAGAGGTACTATTTAATTTACGGGCAACGGCTCCGTCCAATCGATCAAAAACGGCTGCAATTGTAATAAAAAGCAGAGCAAGTTGTAATTGATTTTGTATCGTATAAAGGATTGCAAATGCACCTAAACTAAGATTTAATAGAGTCAGGACATTGGCGATTTGTCCTTTTAGTTTCTTTTTGGTATTGTCAAGGCGTTGTAAAAGAAACATCTATTTCACTCCTTGAAAATCATAATAAATGAAAACAAAAAAATAGTAAGACAGTAATAGTTTATCAATCTGTTTTCATCAGGGTTATTAATGGATATTCCTAACAGCGTACATTTTTTTACATACGTTATTAAAATATAATCTTATCATATGAGAAGTAAATTCACTACTAAAAGGAAGAACATCGTCAAAATAATTATGAACGAAGACGGAGGACAGCTTGTTGAAACAAAGAATTTTTAGGACATTTGTCGAATTAAGTAATTCTAAACTTCAATCGAATATGTTAAAGAAATTTGCTCAGTCAAAAATGAGTAAGTTTATCATCCCGCAATTTGCGAAAACGTTTCAAATAAATATAGCGGAGGCAGCCAAACCGATTGGAGAATATAAAAGTCTACATCAATTTTTCATTCGGTCCTTAGCAGATGGAAGCAGGACAGTTGAGGCTAAGGAAGATGTGATTGTAAGTCCAGTAGATGGGAAAATTGCCACATTTGGAGTACTAAATGAACAGAGCGAATTTATGGTGAAGGGCCAAACCTATTCATTAACCGACATGTTAGGAGACAAAAGGGAAGCGAAACGTTATGTCGGGGGCCAGTTTATTATTTTCTATCTAAGCCCAAAGGATTATCATCGCATTCATAGCCCTGTAGCAGGTCATATAAAGCGACAATGGCGTTTAGGAGGTCGTTCTTATCCGGTTAATGAAATGGGCTTGAAATACGGAAAAAAGCCGTTATCGCACAATTATCGACTTTTGACTGAATTGGAAGTTGAGGGAAAATCAATGGTTGTCGTTAAGGTGGGAGCGATGAACATTAATTCCATCGAATTGACTCACGACCATACTCAATTAAAGAAGGGGGAGGAAATCGGATATTTTTCCTTTGGTTCGACTGTCATTCTTCTATTTAAACCCAACTTCCTTACCTTTGATTCGATTCATGAAAATCAGAATATAAAAATGGGCGAAAAGATTGCTCAAAAAAGCCAAGCATAAGCTGGTAGGGAAAAGGCTTCCTCAAGGGAATATGCCCCTATGAGGAAGCCTTTTTGTGATGCAGGTGATTATGGTTACTGGTCTGAGAAGGAATAAATAAGGAAAAGTCCTAATCAAACAAAAAAAGGAGATGGAAAGTCCTTAATGGCTTCCCATCTCCTTTTTCAATTAACTACAACTAGTGAAGCCTCTTCATTAACTGTTCTCTGGTTTATTTACTTCTTCTTCTTCTCTTTTGCGGCGTTCAAGCTCTTGCATTTTTTTGCCTTCCTCGCCTTTTTTCTTTGCGAGTTGCATTTCATAACGTTGTTTACGTTTTTGCAAGACTATCTTTAAATCATCTCGTACGGCATGCTCCCATTGAGGAACATTGGAAAAATATGCGGCACGACTAATTAAATGCCCTGATACAGGGGATGAAATAAAGACAAAGATGATTCCTAGAATGATACGAGCGTCAAACCCGTATTCAGGGAAAAAGAAAATTAATGTAGCAATAAGAATTAAAAGGACACCAAGTGTTGCACTCTTTGAGGCGGCGTGTGCTCTTGTATACGTATCAGGTAATCTGATTAACCCAACCATCGTGACAAATGAGATAAAGGCACCTAGGACGACAAACAGCCCGACCAAAATATCAATGATTACGTTTCCGTTCAAGAACAACACCCCTTTCAATAAACTTCGCAATGGATACCGTTTCGATAAATGCTAAAATCCCAACTAATAATATAACGGTTAGATAAGCAGATGTACGTAAAATCATACAAGTAAGAGCTGTCATTGAAATCAAATTAATACCAATCGTATCGAGGGCCATCAAGCGGTCAGCGGGAGTAGGACCTTTAATGATCCGATAAATTCCACCGAGTAAACCTAATGATATGACCGCGGCTCCAAAATAAAGGAAATAGTCAATGGGTGCATTAATCATGTACGGCTCACCTCCAAGATAACTTTTTGGAAGGAATTTTGAATATGACCGATACTGCTCTCTAAATCATCAATATTCATGGAGTGAATATACATTTGCTCTTTGTCATGTGAAATATCAATCACGACCGTTCCTGGTGTTAAAGAGATTAGAAGGGCTAATAATGTTAACTCCCAATCGGATTTATAATCTAAATGTAGAGTGAAAATACCAGGTTTAATATCTAATTTTGGCTTTAAAATAAGTCTCATTACACTGTAATTAGAAAGAATGAGCTCTCTAATAAAGATAACTCCTAAATGAATCACTCCGTAAACACGGATAATATATAACCTTGATGGAAATATTCGCCTCATCATATACAAAATAAGAAAACCAACAATATATCCAATAATAAAGGTTGGAAGGTCATATGAGTTATATAAAAACATCCATGCTACTGCGAGTGCGAAATTTATGAGTAACTGAAAGGACATCATAATTAATCTACTCCTTTAATACGGCTTCAATATAAATTTCAGGGTTTAGCAATGTCTCGGCAGCATTCGCAACGTGAGGGACGATAAACTCGGCACCAAACCCCATCACAAATGATAAAAATAATAAGATTATACTAGGATAAAGAAGCCCTTTAATATTCGCTGTTTCGTTCTGAGAAGCATGATTTTCTTCACCTAAAATGACGTTAAAGAAGATACGTATGACTGAATAAAGAATGAGCAGGCTGACAATTATCATGATGATAACGGAAATATATTGTCCTGCTTCAAATCCACCTTGAATTAAGTAGAGTTTTCCAAAAAAGCCACTAAAAGGAGGTACTCCGGCAAGCGATAAGGCAGCGACTAAAAACGACCAGCCGACTAATGGATATTGTTTGATTAAACCACTAGCGTTTTTCATTGATGATGTTTGAGTGATGATCATAATCGCACCGACTAATAAGAAGAGAGCCGCTTTAATCAACATATCATGAAGCAAATAGAAGGTAGCCCCAAATAATCCAGCCTCATTAAGTGAGGAAATTCCAAAGATAATGAAACCAACACCAGCAACAACATTATAAACAACAATTTTTTGCATATCTTGATAAGCAACAGCCCCAATGACCCCAACAACCATTGTTAAGACAGCAATGATTTCAAGTGTCAAATGAGTAATCTGTGGCTCATGATAAAAGATGATTGTAAACACACGCATAATCGCATAAATTCCGACCTTTGTTAACAGACCAGCAAATAGGGCGGTAATAACAGGCGGTGGTGCGGCGTATGAACCTGGTAACCAGAAGTATAATGGGAATATCGCTGCTTTCATCCCAAAGACAATCATAAATAAAAAGGCGATAACCGTTAAAATTCCTGGTTGATTTACTTCTGCTACACGCTGTGATAAATGTGCGATATTGAGTGTTCCTGTCACAGAATATAGAAGAGCAATCGCTGTAACGAAAAAGGCTGAAGATATCACATTGATTAAAACGTATTTAATCGACTCTTGTAATTGTGCTTTTGAACCACCGAGTGTAATTAAGCCATAAGAAGCCACTAGTAATACTTCAAAGAAGACAAATAGATTAAAGATATCTCCAGTTAGAAAAGCTCCAATGACCCCAAGGAGAAGGAATTGGACGAGTGGATAAAAGAAATACTTCACTCGAATTTCATCTATCCCACGAATAGAAAACAAAATACAAATTAAAACGACAATGCTCGCAAATAAAACGAGTAAGGCTGCTAATGAGTCAGCTACTAAAGCAATACCAAAAGGGGGAGCCCAGCCACCAAGGGCATAAGAGATAGCCCCTTTATCTAGCACTTCTTTTACAAGTAACCCACTAATAATGACTAAAGAAATTCCTGATAACACGCTAATAATACGTTCGGCTTTAACGCTTTTTCTAATAAAAAGAAGAATGATCGCGGTCAGAAATGGGATTAATATTGGTAATATAATTAAGTTATTCATCATCTTTCATTCCCCTCAATTTATCCATATCAACTGTTCCATGTACTTTGTATGTTCGGTAAGCAAGAACAAGTAAGAAAGATGTCACCCCAAAGCTGATAACAATCGCTGTTAAAATCAAGGCTTGTGGAAGGGGGTCTGCATAAGCCGCTTCTTCATAGCCTAAGAGTGGTGCGGCCCCTAACTTTAAGCCTCCCATTGTTAAGAGAAGCAGATGGACCCCATGACTTAAAACGGCAGTTCCAATGACGATTTTAGTCATGTTTCTTGACAGAATTAAATAGGTGCCAACAGTAAAGAGGATTCCGCACAAGATGGAGATTAAAATTTCCATTATTGTTCCTCCCCAATTGTAAAGATGATCGATAATACAACGGCAATGACGACTAAATAAACGCCTACATCAAAAACAAGGGCAGTCGCCAGTTCTGTATTATCACCGAGTAATGGCAGATCAAAATAATCAAATGTTTGCCACAAGAAATTTTCTCCAAAAAACATCGGGATAACTCCTGATATAACGGCTATAAGCAGTCCAACTGCCATAAGTAGTTTAAAGTCAACCGGAATCATTTTTTTCACGGTTTCAATATCAAAAGCAACACTGATTAATAAAAAAGCACAAGCTGTTGTTAAAGCTCCGATAAATCCACCACCTGGATTATGATGTCCGGAAAGGAAGACGTAAAAGGAGAAAATAACGATGATAAAAGCTAAAAGCTTAGTTACAGTTTGCAATATCACATCATTAGGATGCATTATAGTCCCTCCTTTTCGACCTTGCCTTTTATCATTGCATAAATTCCGATAGCAGCTATGCCTAATACGGCAAGTTCAAATAATGTATCAAATCCTCGGAAGTCAACAAGGATTACGTTAACCATGTTTTTACCGCCTGCCTCATCATAACTCGTATTAACAAAGTACTCAGTTAAAGGTTCAAATAAACGATTGTTATGAGAGGAAATGGCTAGCAAAGTAATAATAGTCCCAACACCAGTCGCAACTATACCATTAATAATCTTCGCAGACTTTTCATCTACAGTTTCTTTAAAAAGTGGTAAGTGATAGAAACAGAGTAAAAAGAGGACTGTAGAAGCGATCTCAATAACAAGCTGTGTTAAAGCTAAATCAGGTGCACGAAAAAGGACGAAGAAAAATGCTATTGCAAAACCTAAACTACTTATTCCAATAAGGGCTTTTAGTCTTGTTTTGGCAAGTGCAACTGTAATAGAACTGGCTACCATCACGATAATAAGAGTCACTTCATGGAAAGCAATAGGAGCATAGCTTTCTGGGACTAAATCAATGACACCAAGTCTAATTATCATATAACCAAGGAATAGAACCATAAAACTATAAATGTAAATTAAATATTGGCGGAAGTTATCCTTCATATAAGCGTCAGTTAACTTTTTACCACCACTAGAAAGGCCAAATAAAGCCCCATCATATACACGGTTAAACGGATCACGTTCATGTTTATAAATCGAGAGTTTCGTCCATTTATTCATTAATAAGAATAAAATCGTTCCAAATAAGATTACGCCAATTGTCATAAATAATTCAGCGTTAAATCCGTGCCACATATAAATGTCTACATCTAAATACTCACTTCCAGCAAGGCTAGGGGCAATTGAAACAACAGCTGGTTCAATAATCGATTTAGATAATAGATTTGGGAAGAACCCAAAAATGATTACTAATGAAGCTAAAACGAGCGGACTAATTAATAAGCCAATCGGTGCTTCGTGTACAGTTTTTTTGAAGTTACTCGGTTCAAATTTGCCTGTGAACGTTTGGAAAAACATCACAGCACAATATAGGAAAGTAAATATACTAGCGACCCAGGCGATGATTGGGAAGAGCATACCGAAAGTTTCCATATTAAAAATACCATATTCTGTTGCATTAAGTAGTGCGGTAAAGAACATTTCTTTACTTAAGAAACCGTTAAATGGCGGTAAACCAGCCATTGAAGCTAATCCAATTAAGGAAAGGGTAAATGTAATCGGCATGATCGTCATTAAACCGCCAAGCTTACGAATGTCACGTGTACCAGTTTCGTGGTCAATGATACCCGCACTCATAAATAAGCTTCCTTTAAAGGTTGCGTGGTTAATTAAGTGGAAAACGGCGGCAACAACAGCCGTTAAATATAGTTCTACATTTTGTCCTTCACTAAAGTATAAGGTTGCGGACCCAAGACCTAGTAATGACATAATGAGACCTAGTTGACTTATAGTCGAAAAGGCGAGTATTCCTTTTAAATCCTTTTGTCTGACGGCTGAGAGTGAGCCCCAGAGTAAGGTTACAATACCGAATATCGAGATAATCCAAAACCATTCTGCAGCTCCACCAAAAACAGGTGTCAGACGTGCGACAAGGTAAATTCCAGCTTTAACCATTGTTGCAGAGTGGAGATAAGCACTAACGGGTGTTGGTGCTTCCATCGCATCGGGTAACCAAATATGGAAAGGAAATTGAGCTGATTTTGTAAAGGCACCTAATAAAATGAAGAGCATCGCAGGAATAAATAAATTACTGCTCGCTACTACATCAGCTTGAGCGATTATTTCACGAATCGAAAACGTGTTCGTGATCATCGAGAGGAGAACGATACCGGCTAACATGGAGAATCCGCCCATAACGGTAATAAGCATTGATTTTTGGGCCCCGTAACGAGATTTTTCCCGCGTATACCAATAGCTGATTAACAAAGAAGAAGCTAAGCTTGTTAACTCCCAAAAAGCATATAAAACAATTAAGTTATCGGATAGGACAACCCCAAGCATAGCCCCCATGAACATAAGTAAGTACACATAGAAGTTGTGCAATTGCTCTTTCTTTTTGGATAAATAAAAAATGGAATAAAGAACAACAAGTGCACCAATTCCAGTGATTAGTAAAGCAAATAGTAAGCTCAAACCATCCACATAAACATTAAAATGAATCCCAAGGGAAGGAACCCATGGAACTGATTGTTCTATCACTTCACCATTCGATACGGCTGGTAAGAAACGAATGAAATAAACGAATAAAACAACTGGTAGGACTAATACAAACCAACCCGTATGTATTTGACGAGCATATTTGTAAATAAACGGAATAATGATGGCTAACAATAAGGGTGAAATCGTAGCCCAGTGTAAAGCAGTAAACACATACATACCTCCTTAGAAACTTTATTGATAGTAAAATTGGGCCCTTTAGTAATACTCCCCTTTACGATTTTAAGAGAAACCTCTTTTCGCACTAGTGTAAATTATAACCTAAATTATGCGTTGACGCATTAAACATGCTTAACGTAGTGTTTCCAACAATTTTTGATTTTATCAATATAAGTAGAAAGGCAAATGTAAATGAATGGCTTCATATATGGTAGAGTGCCACAATTGCTTAAATGAAGGGGCTTAGAGGCTCTTCATTCAAAAATGTGTATATTTATTGACGATTTGGGAAAGTTTAAGAAGAATATTGATTTTCTTCAAAATGAATCCTGATTTTAGAAAAGGTAGTGGCGGAATGAAAACGCGAATGAAAGTCCTGATAAGTCTTCTCTTGTTTTCGGTAATGTTTATTGGGGCTTGGTATATGGACAATGAAAATCGTTATTTAGAAGAAACGGATGGCCGCTTTCAAATCCAGCAGTTAAATGGTGAGAGGGTTAAAAAAGAACGTCTACCACCCCGTCAATATATTAAGGTAGTACCAAGTCAAGTGGAAGAACTAGAAAAAGAGAGTCGTGATTAATTCCGACTCTCTTTTTCTCCATGCTGATATGAGCTATAAGGAAAGGTTGGTGATGACAAAATTAAGAACTTAATTTAATCTTGTCCATTAATGAACGATTAAGTAGCTCAATTTTAATTAATTCAATGAAATCGTGATTCAAGTTCAGTTCAACTGCTTTATAATACGTTTCAATCAACAATTCATCGGAAAGGTTATGCATGATCTCCTGTCAATGGCGGTGACAGGTCACCTCCTTTAAGATGTTTTATTTTATTCTACATTCTCCGCTTTTTATTTCAGAAAGTAAAAAGTTAATTTATTTGTTAAAATAATCCTAACATGCAAATTAGAATAGAACAACCGTTCGTTTTATCCACAAATAGTAGTGGATAACTTGTTAGTTAATTGTTGCTATTGGTAAGAAAGTGAGTTGTGTTAAAGGTTTAAGTCGTTAATAACTTTATCCACAGATATGATAGGTGAAGATTTTGTCGAAAAGTTTTTGGAATATACGGGAAAAAAAGCTTGTAAATGTCTATTAGCATTTAAGAAGCAGGTTATTAAAGAGGACATAAAAGGGTTTGCGAAAAAAGAAAAAAACTGACGTAAGAGCTAGAAAAGGAATGAAGAGATGGTACGAACAGTTAGACAGGAATGTGCTTTCATTTTTTTCTATCATAAATAACTCAACTTTCGCAGCGTATGATTGACCCTTAACCGTTGATAGATATTGACTTTAGGGCGATATAATACTCAAATTGACTTTACATGAACGGTTCAATCGTTGACAGTCTGAACACATCTCTTCGTAGGCTGTTGAAGGAAACTGTTCACTAAAATCAGGCCCTCCGACGGTCGCTCCCAAACAGACACTCCGCGTCCTGCCGGAACCTCATGAGCCTCCTCAGCGTTTCACGCTTGCGGGGTCTCATTGGACGGTTTATTCCGGCGGGAGTCTCCGTGTCTGTTTGTCCGCTAGATCATGGAATCGAATCTAGGTTCAGTTTTCTCATCGAATAAAAAAACAGTCATGACTTCAACGTACAGTAGCTTGAGAATGATTTTTCTCCTTAGATGATCTATTAGGGCTCAGCTGGTTTTTCTTTGACCAAAACGGAGCCAGCGGAATACCCGGAGACTCCTGCGGGAGAAGTGAAACACGGGAGACCCCTCAAGCGATGAGTGAGGAGGCTCCCGGTTCACCCGCTATTGCTGTTGTGGGTATGCAGCTGGCGGAGTAAGCCAAATCATCCAACCCTATTGTAACTAACAGAACTTTTTCAGTGGCCTCGAATAAACCGAGGAGGCTCGCCAGGTTCCCGCAGGACGCGGAGTATGGTTTTGGGAGCGACCGCCGGAGGGCAGCCTATTATTTTTTTCTTAATGCACAGTTTATCCGTTTTGTGTGATAGTGCGTTCTCGCTTTTCAAACGTGTCAAGGGCATTTGTTTAAGAGCTTCCCTTTCGCTCGGCCAACTCGTTGAACGGATTTTCTCGATGCGAAAGTTGAGTAAATAAGTAATAATACATAGTTTTTGATTGAAATCTATAATGAACAACGGTATAGTTAAAGATTGGTTATAGATGAACGTGATAAGAGGTGCGTAAATTGTTAAAAAAGCTATTTCCTAATCAATATGTAAAGAGTATTTTTGAGATTAACTTAACAGAATTAAAAGAGTTGGGTGTAAAAGGAATCATTACCGATTTGGATAATACGTTAGTTGAATGGGACCGAGCATTAGCTACACCTGAAGTGAAGGGGTGGTTTAAGACAATCCAGCAGTTAGATATGAAAGTCACGATCGTATCGAACAATACCGAAAAGAGAGTAAAAGCATTTTCAACGCCAGAAGAGGTTGTTTACATCCATAGTGCAAAGAAACCAATGCGCCGTTCTTTTCAAAGGGCGTGTAAAGAAATGGGACTAGCACCTGATGAAGTAGTCGTTGTTGGTGATCAAATTTTCACCGATGTTTTAGGTGGAAATCGTGCTGGCTTGCAGACGATCCTTGTTGTTCCTGTTACGAAAACTGATGGATTTTTTACCCGATTTAATCGTCGAATGGAACGAATGGTTTTAAAGAAAATGCGTCAAAAAGGGTTAATTCAGTGGGAGGAAGATTGATGGATACGGAGCAAATTATTTGTGCTGGTTGTGGTGTCAAAGTTCAGACAGAGGATAAAGAAAGTTTAGGGTATGCCCCTCTCTCTGCTTTAGAGCGTGATGTGATTATTTGTCAACGTTGTTTTCGGTTAAAGCATTATAATGAGGTACAAGACGTTTCTTTAACGGACGATGATTTTTTGAGAATCCTTAATACGTTAGGAGAAAAAGATGCTTTAATCGTAAAGATTGTCGATGTTTTTGATTTTAATGGTAGTTGGCTCCAGGGGTTGCACCGCTTTGTCGGCAAAAATGATGTATTATTAGTGGCTAATAAAGTGGATCTCTTACCGAAGTCTTTTAAACGGAACAAATTAATTAATTGGTTAAAAAAGTCAGCGAAAGAGCTTGGTTTACGACCAGTTGATGTCTGTTTGATGAGTGCTGCTAAAGGGGAAAGTGTTATTGAAATAGCGGGCACGATTGATAAGTTGCGTCAAGGAAAAGATGTATATATTGTAGGAGCCACGAATGTTGGGAAATCTACATTTATTAATAAAATGATCCAAGCTTTTGATGGAGATGAGGAACAGTTAATCACAACCTCGCATTTCCCAGGAACAACACTTGATATGATTGATATTCCTTTAGATGATGGAAAAATACTTTATGATACACCGGGAATAATAAATCATCACCAAATGGCTCATTATATTGATAAAAAGGAATTAAAAGTGATTACCCCTAAAAAAGAGATTAAACCAATTGTGAATCAATTAAACGAGGGACAAGCACTATTCTTTGGTGGCTTAGCAAGACTGGATTTTAAGCAAGGAGAAAGAAGTTCATTTGTTTCTTATTTTTCAAATGAACTACAAATTCATCGCACAAAAATTGAAAAAGCGGATCAGCTTTATGAAAATCACCTAGGAGAGCTTTTATCACCGCCAGGGCCACAATCAAAAGAGGATTTCCCTCCACTTGTGAAGAAGGAATTTCGTATTAAAGATAAAAAAGTCGATCTCGTTTTCTCAGGGTTAGGTTTTGTTTCGGTTAATGGGACAAACATAGATATCGCAGCCTATGTTCCAAAAGGAGTTACGGTTTCAATTCGCGATTCAATTATTTCGTCATAAGAGGGGGAAACAATTTATGGGGAAAGTTTATGGCTTATTTGGCTATCCAGTCGGTCATTCCATGTCACCAATTATGCACGAGGCCGCTTTTAAAGGGCTTGGCCAAAGTGCTAATTATCACGCCTTTAATGTGAAACCTGATAAAATTGAAGAAGCGGTCATGGCGATTCGAGCTCTCGAGCTTGGAGGATGTAATGTGACGATTCCTCATAAAGTAAAGGTCATGAACTATTTGGATGAGATTGACCCAGAAGCGGCTGAAATCGGGGCGGTTAACACGATTGTAAATCAAGATGGTAAGCTTAAAGGGTTTAATACAGACGGAAGAGGGTATTTACAATCTTTACTCGAAATCGCACACACACTTGAAGAAAAAAGCGTTGCGGTTATCGGGGCTGGTGGAGCTGCAAGAGCGATTGTGACTGTTCTTGTCAATGAATCCGTTTCACGTTTAGTTGTGGCGAACCGGACTAAATCAAAGGCCGAACAATTAATTGAACGTCACCAATCGAAAGCAACAATACTTGGGGTTATGGATATAAGGGAGCTTGAGCATGAGCTTTCTTCATTTGATATTATTATTAATACAACCTCAGTTGGGATGAGTCCGAATACAGACGAGTGCCCACTATCATTAAATAACTTAAAAAAAGAAGCGATTGTCAGCGATTTGATTTACAACCCGTTGAAGACAAAATTACTACTTGAGGCCGAAGCTCGTGGAGCGAAGGTGCTAAATGGTGTTGGAATGTTTGTCAATCAAGGTGCTTTATCATTCGAATATTGGACTGGATTGAAGCCAGAATCGAAAAGTCATGACAAAAATCGTTTTAGAACAACTTGGAGGTTCACATGTTAACAGGTAAACAAAAAAGATTTTTACGTTCAAAAGCCCATCATTTAAACCCTATTTTTCAAGTAGGTAAAGGTGGCGTCAACGAAAATATGGTGCAACAAATCTCAGAAGCTCTTGAAGTTCGCGAATTAATTAAAGTGAGCGTCTTGCAAAACTGTGAATATGATAAACAGGAAGTAGCAGACGAAATTAATAAAGGAACAAAAGCAGATATTGTTCAAATTATTGGAAATACGATTGTTCTCTATCGTGAATCAGTCGAACAAAAACAGTTAGTCCTACCATAAAAGCAGGTAGTGAACTCGAAGAAGGGGTTCTTTTTTAATGAAACGAATCGGGCTGTTCGGTGGTAGCTTTGATCCACCACATCTTGGTCATATGTTAATGGCACAGTATGTATTAGAAGAATGCGAACTAGATGAAATTTGGTTTGTGCCTGTACATACACCTCCTCATAAGAAAAGGGAATCGATGTCAACCAATGAAGAGAGACTTGAGATGCTTGAGCAAAGTACGGCATTTGAAGAGAGATTTTTTATTTCAACGATTGAATTTGAAAGAAAAGGGATTTCTTATACGATTGAGACAGTCAAGCAACTAAAAAAGCAACATCCAAATATTCAATTTTATTTTATCATCGGTGGCGATATGATTGAATCTTTGCATACGTGGAAAGATATAGATGAGTTAATGGAGGACACGACATTTATTGGTGTTCAGCGTCCGGGCACTTCCTCTCAAGCCATATATTCTGATCGAGTCATTCAAGTCGAAACCATTCAAGTGGATTTATCCTCGACCTTAATTAGGGAAAGAGTGAAGCTGGGGAAATCGATTGCTTATATGGTGCCAAATGGCGTGGAATCGATTATAAGAAAGCGAGGATTATATGGAGATGGAGAGAGAGAAAGCACTTGAATTAGTTGAGCCACATTTGACAGCGCATCGTTACAAACATACTTTAGGCGTTATGCATACGGCGGTAGCCTTAGCGAAAAAGTTCGGAGTTAACCAAAAAAAAGCTGAAATCGCCGCCATCTTTCATGATTATGCGAAGTTTCGTGATAAAAATGAAATGCGTGATTTGGTCAAAGAAAAACTCCATTGGCCGAGTATCCTTCATTATGGGGATGAGCTTTTACATGCTCCGTGTGGGGCTTACTATGTAAAGAGTGAGGTCGGGATTTGTGATCAAGAAATTCTTGATGCGATTGCCTATCATACAACGGGAAAACCTGAAATGACGGATTTAGAAAAAGTTGTTTTTTTGGCTGATTATATTGAACCAGGGCGACAATTTAAAGGGGTAGATGAAGTCCGAAAGATAGCGGAAACGGATTTGGATGAGGCGATTATTCAATCACTTGAAAATACTATCACTTTTTTGATGAAGCGAAGACAGTTAATATTCCCAGATACATTGGCAACATACAATGATTTTATTTTAAAAAGAAAAAGGAGAAGTGATTGTTAGTGGTAGAAGATAAAATGCTTGAATTAGCAGTAAAGACGGTAGATGACAAGAAGGCAGAGAATATTGTCGCTTTAAATATGAAGGGAATTTCATTAATTGCCGATTATTTTGTGATTTGTCACGGTAATTCTGAAAAGCAAGTTCAGGCGATTGCCCATGAATTGAAAAAAGTAGCTCAAGAAAATGGTCTCGATATTAAACGTTTAGAAGGTTATGATACAGCTCGTTGGGTTTTAATTGATTTAGGAAATGTAATCGTGCATATTTTCCATAAAGATGAACGAGTTTATTACAATTTAGAAAAGCTATGGGGCGATGCGTCAACCATCGAGCTTGAAGGGGTTTTAAGGTAATGGAATTAAAGCCAGGTTATATGGTCGAACTGAAAGTGGACCGGAAAACGAATTTTGGTTATTTCCTTGAAGCTGGAGAAAAAGACGTTTTACTACATAACAACGATGTAGTAGGGACGGTTCAAGTCGGAGATACCATCCATGTATTTTTATATTTGGATCATCAGGAGCGCCTTGCGGCAACGATGAAAGAGCCGATTATATCGGTCGGAGAGTTTGCGTGGTTAGAAGCTGTATCCGTTAGAACAGGTCATGGTGTCTTTTTATACAATGGAATTTCAAGGGATTTATTCCTATCAATGGATGAATTACCAGAAGACCGTGGATATTGGCCAAAAAAGGGCGATAAAGTGCCAGTGACGATTACGTGGGATAAACGTGGCCGGATGATGGCCAAGCTTCTAAAAGGAAAACCGATTGAAGAAACAGCTGAAAAGGCTCCAGAATCATTAAAAAATGAAGAAGTGTCTGGTCATGTCTATCATTATTTAGATGAAGGAGCTTTGTTCTTAACCGAACAAGGGTATTTAGCTTTTATTCACAATGATGAAATGACAAGAGAACCTCGTTACGGAGAGTTTGTGACAGCTCGTGTTCAATTTGTTCGCCCGGATGGAAGAGTGAATGTAACATTGAAAGGGTCTCGAACAGAACAGCAATCCGAAGATTCAGAACGGATTTTTGCTTATTTGCTTGAACGTGGTGGAGCAATGCCTTATACGGATAAAACCGCACCGGATGATATTAAAGCCAGGTTTCAATTAAGTAAGGCCGCCTTTAAACGTGCTCTTGGCAAACTGATGAAAGAAGGCAAAATTGAACAACGTGATGGTTGGACTTATGAAAAGGGGAAAAAATGAATTATTTAGCTTTTGCCACCCTTTATGACGATTTAATGGCTGATGCCCCTTACGAAAAGTGGTTTCAATTTGTGTGTCGCTCTCTTGGACAAGAATCATTAAAAGATGTTTCTATTTTAGATGTAGGCTGTGGGACAGGTGAATTATTAATTCGTTTTTTAAAAGCAGGAGCTGTGGCAACTGGTGTCGATTTGTCTACGGAAATGCTCATGGTAGCGAAAGAAAAGGCTGAAAAAGAGAATTTGAACCCGTTTCTAATCGAACAGGACATGTCGCAGATGGATAAATTAGGAGAGTATGATGTCGTGACTGTTTTTTGTGATTCCCTCAATTATTTACAAGAGGAAGAAGACGTCAAAAAAACGTTCGCCTCGATTTATGGACAATTAAAAGCGGACGGACTTTTCCTCTTTGATGTTCACTCTCCTTATAAAGTGAATCATGTTTATTTGCAGCAAACTTTCGCTGATGCAGGTGAGGATATATCTTATATTTGGAACTCATTTTCAGGTGAGGTTCAAAATAGTGTGGAGCATGAGCTAACTTTTTTTGTGTTGACAGAGGATGGTAAATACGAGCGTTTTGAAGAATTACATAAACAAAGGACGTATGATTGGCAGACGTATCAAAATTGGTTAGAGCAAACAGGTTTTGTTGTCGAGCAAATAAGTGCTGATTTTGACGAAAGTGCCCCAACCGATAAAAATGAACGAATTTTTTTTAAAGCACGAAAAAATAGCAGGAATTTTGACAAGTAACGCGTATTAATTGTTATGGACAAAAAAAGGAGCTGTCTCAAAAGGTTCTATAAATGATCCTTAAAGATTCAGCTCCTTTTAATCTCTTAAGCTTTGAATAAAAACTTGAGCTTATCGCGTTCATCATCGTATTTTTTGTGAGTTTGTTGAAACAAATGGTCAAAAATAGCTCCTAATTCATTTTCTAAAACCTTTAAACCTTCCCCTGTAATCCCACCTGGAACACAAACTCTCTCTTGTAAAGTAGATAAGGAATAATGCCTTTTTTCAAGTAACTTTCCCATTCCAACGAGCATATTGGTGGCTAAAATAGTCGCTTCTTCTTCACTTATTTCCGTCTGTCTTACCGATGCATTAATAAATTCCTGTAACAAATAACTAAAAAAAGCAGGGCCACAACTGACAATATCAGACGATACACGTGTAATATTTTCATCGATTAATAAAGGCTCTGAAATAGTCTCCATTAAATCGGTTAATGTCTTTTTATCGATTTCTGTACATCTTGTTCCGAAACTTAATAAAGTAGAACCGGCATGAACCCGATTGAGAATACTTGGAATGACCCTTGCGACTTTACAATTTAATTGTTCTTCTAATTGTTTGACGCTAATTGGGCTCGTAATTGAGACAAAAAGATCATTTCGGGTAACATTTGGTTGAATTTCATGAATCACGTTCGGGAACTGAGGTGGTTTGACACATAAAAAAGTGATATCTGCTTGCTGAACGACTTGTGTCGGATTCTCGGCCAAATGGATTGAGGGAAATTGACGTTGGATCCGTTCTGCCTTTTCGCTCGTACGGTTGTAAATGATTAATTGTTCCGGACAAATGATTTCTGTATCAAGCCATGATTCAATTAAGATGGTCCCCATACTGCCAGTGCCTATGACTCCAATTTTCATTATACTCCCCCCTTTTCATCCTTGATCCTGAAAATTTCGTTCAACGTTATAAATAAATGTATGAAAGCATGAAGGCACTTATGAATCAATTAAGTGAAATTTGAATTTTTTTCAAAAAAAAAGCCAGCCTTTTTGGAGAGATACAGGAAAAGAAGGGCTGATGATTAGTGAAGGGGAATCAAGGGGAAAGTGTTTTTTCTAGAGGTACGAAAAAAATTGGGTTATTAAAGAATTGGATTTATAATAAAAAAGAGAATGGTCTGTTCGTCTATTGTCGATGGAGGGGTAAAAATGAAGAAATTATCTTTAAGGGAATGGTTGGTTCTAATTGCTTCTAGTTTAATGGTTTTGTTTAGTTTAGGGTTGTTTGCCTTTGTATTTAACCGCGATAAGTCCACCACTACAGCTGAGCAAAGTGAATGGGCCTTTTTAGAAGGGCAGGATGAAAAAGAAGAAACTTTACAGGAAGTGAGTTCTGTTGAGGAAATTGAGCTAGTTGTCGACATAAAGGGTGCGATTAAAAGACCTGGGATTTATGTGATGGAAGAAGGCGAGCGTATTCATGATGTGATTGATAAAGCGGGAGGACTTATAGATGAAGCGGATGATTTACAAGTGAATTTAGCCTCACTTGTTACCGATGAAATGGTGATTTATATCCCTTCGATTCATGATGAAGAAGAATATAGTGGTCCATTGCAGGTGGCAGCAACGAGTGAGACGGATGGTTTAATCAATTTGAACACCGCTACTCAAGCGGAGCTGGAACAGCTTCCGGGTGTCGGTCCTTCAAAAGCAGCTCAAATTATCGCCTATCGTGAAGAACATGGTTCTTTTGCAGAAATAGAAGATTTGAAAAAAGTGTCTGGTTTTGGGGAGAAGTCGTTTGAACAATTAAAAATTTTAATTACAACAAAATGATCTCGTACTTGACGAAAAGGATTTTTTGTCACTAAACTATCTAAGAGGATAAGCTAAAGGTTGAATGAGAGCTTGTTTCAGCTAGAGAGGTGGAACATAATGGAACGTATTTCATGGAATCAATATTTTATGGCACAAAGTCAGTTGTTGTCATTAAGAAGCACATGCACACGCTTAATGGTAGGTGCGACAATTGTGCGAGATAAACGAATTATTGCTGGTGGATATAATGGCTCAGTTTCTGGTAGTGATCATTGTATTGATAAAGGCTGTTATGTCGTCGATAATCATTGTATTCGGACGATTCATGCTGAAGTGAATGCTTTATTACAATGTGCAAAATTTGGTGTACCAACAGAGGGAGCCGAAATTTATGTGACACATTTTCCTTGTGTACATTGTTCAAAAGCCATTATTCAAGCGGGGATTAAAAAGGTTTATTATGATGCAGATTATAAAAACCATCCGTATGCTTTAGAGTTATTTGAACAAGTGGGCATTGAGGTGGAGCAAGTGGAACTTGATGAAGTTGTTTTAGACAGAAGGTATCAAGATAAGTTGCAATTAACAACCGATCTGCTTCACAAACTTGAAGAAACGGATATTGATAAAGAAGAATTAATGAAATTTATTGATCAAACCCGTACACTTTATTCACCAACAAAATCATAGGGGGCTGATGCCTTGAATCATATGATTTTTATTAGTATTCTATCTACAATACTCGGTTTAACTTTTGTCATCAAAGGGCCGAGTCCTTTTTTATTTATTCTCCTCTTTTTTTATCTCCTCTATCTTTTTTGTTTAAAAGAACGTTGGATGAAAACATATCTCCCTGCATTTCTTAGTTTTTGGTTGTATGTGATTGTTGGTTATATTTATGAATATCAAAATGAATCAGTCTTAGTTGAAGGAAGCTGGCAAGGGATTGTCGAGATAAAAGAACTCCCGAAAATCGACGGAAATCGAATGATGACGGTTGTCGTGACCGAGCAAGGAGAAAAGCTGCAAGTTCGTAGTTATTTGCGATTGGAGGAGGAAAAAGAAAGGTTCAAAACCATTTCCGCTGGCGACGTATGTTATATGGATGGTCAGTTAGAAACTCCCCAAAAAGCGACTAATTTTTTTGGTTTTAACTATGCTGAGTTTCTTTATTTTAATCAAATCCATTGGCTTTTTGCTGTGGAACCTAGCTCTGTTACATGTCAAACAAGGGAAGGGACATGGGGACAAAGCTTACAAAACTTTCGGCAACAACAAATGTATCAATTAGAAGAAAGACTCGATCCGGAAATCGCGGGTATGATGATCGCCTTACTTTTTGGTGAACGAATGTTCTTTGAAGAAGAGATTCTTAACGCCTATCAACGACTAGGAGTCTTTCATTTATTGGCGATATCTGGTTTACATGTTGGATTAATTATATCGGCCCTATTTTACTTAATGATACGCTTTGGTGTCTCAAGGGAGCGAACGCAAGAACTATTAATCTGCTTTCTTCCAATTTATGCCCTTTTAGCTGGGGCAGCTCCACCAGTTATGCGTGCTTGTGGGATGACGATGATTGTTCTTTTGTCATTAAGATTGCAAAAAAGAATCCCCTCTTTACTAGCGATAAGTGCTGTTTTTTTTCTCTATTTGCTTGTCAACCCATACGCCCTCTTTCAATTAGGTTTTCAGCTTTCCTTCCTTATTTCCTTTGGGTTAATTTTATCGTCCCAGACGATTTCAAGAAGGTATACGAGTTATTTTAGTCGTTTATTTATCGTCTCCGCTTTAGCTCAGCTTCTATCTTTGCCCTTCTTACTTTATCACTTTTTTGAACAATCATGGCTGCAAATCCCCCTTAATTTATTTTATATCCCATTAATTAGTTTGATCATTTTGCCACTTGTATTTACTACTTATTTCTTATCCTTTGTCCTGCCATTTATGTCTGATTGGCTGCTTTTGTTCTTAGTTAACGTATTGTCAAATGTTCATATCGGATTACAAGTGATCGAAAATTGGAGTTTTCATTATTTCACTGTTGGTCGTCCGAATTCATTTAGTCTGCTAGCGATAAGTTTCCTGTTACTGTTCACTTTTTTATTGTGGGAGCGAGGCAAAAGAGGCTGGTGGAAACTTGTTTTATGTGGCTGGAGTCTTCTGGTTGCACTCCATTTAATTATCCCTTATTTAGACCCAACGACCAAAATCACGATGATCGATATTGGACAAGGAGATAGCTTTTTAATCGAACTCCCATTTAATCAAGCGACTTATTTATTAGATACAGGAGGGACGATTCGATTTCAAGAGGAAGACTGGCAAATACGGCGTTCACAGTTCGAGGTCGGTGAGGATGTACTTGTGCCTTTTTTGAAGGCGAAAGGGATCAGAAAAATTGATAAGCTCATTTTATCGCATGGAGATTTTGATCATGTCGGTGGGGTTCTTGCTGTGCTGAAGCATGTAAAGGTAAAGGAAATTCTTTATCCGAAAGGCCCGATGGATGAGGGGGAAATCGCTCTTTTTCAGCAATGGCAGCCATATGGGGCCGACTTAACTTTTATTGAAAAAGGGGAGTATTGGTCGGTTGGAAATGCTGAATTTTACGTATTGGCACCAACAGGAGTAGAAAGTGGTCGTAATGAGCGTTCGATGGTGCTGTACGCTGTGTTAGACGGTTTGAGCTGGCTATTTACTGGTGATCTGGAAGAGGAGGGAGAAAGACGGTTAGTGCAAAACTTTCCTCGTATGACCGTCGATGTGTTAAAAGTAGGTCATCACGGCAGTCGAACCTCAACGACCGACCTCTTGCTTAATCATTTACAGCCTCAAATCGCCTTTATTTCAGCAGGAAGGAATAATCGTTTCGGTCACCCACATCCAGATGTCGTCCATCGTTTGCAGGAGGAAGGGGTAATCATTTATCGAACCGATTTAGATGGAGCAGTGGTGATGCAGCTTAAAGGAAGCGAGCGAAAGGTACAAACTAAATTAATTCGGGAGTAAAAGAAGGAAAAAAATCGAAGACGCTGAATACTATAAATGTATACAATTGTGAACAAATGTGTTAGGGGGGAGGGAGTACGATGGATCAAGATTTTCGAAAAAAGACTTTTAGAGGGGCGAAGATTGAAGATGTTATTTTAGAGTTAAAAAAGTTAATCAGCTTGTGCGAAACAAAAAGTAGCAAATCCGAGGATAAAGAACAGCAACGTTTTTATGAAGGGATGGCAATTGCTTATACGACGGTTCAATTAAAGCTCCAAGGCGAATTTGATTATATTGAAGAGAAGGTGATTCATGAATTAGGGAATGTGATGAAACGAACAACCCTAAATGATAAAGCGGGTCCGAATTATCAGGCAATTGAAGAATGCTCATTTTGTAGAAGGAGTAAAAAAGAAGTAGGAGAATTAGCATTAGGACCTGGTGTTTCAATTTGTCGTGAATGTTTACAATTTGGTGTAAAAGTGATTGAAGCACAGAAGGGTTCAACAACTTAAGTGATTATGTTCAAAAAGCTCGGTAGGAAGAGTCAAATCTTCACACCGAGCTTTTTTGTTAAGGCTGGCCAGGAGCCTCGACGGTTGAGTATGTATATTAGAATAAACTAGCGACATCAACCGCTTGCGCAACAATAAATACTAATGCAAAAAAGATAAATGAAACGACGAAGCCGATACCGGAATCGATGGCGTCATTGCGTTTTTCTTGAACGTCTTCTTCAAAATGATTCATCTGGATCCCTCCTTATACAACCTATAGTATACGTGAAGCACATTGAAAAATCTAGATAGATTATCCTTAAGTTTATCGAGCGAATGTCTTTTTTTGATAATGATTTTAGAAATGTTCACAAATCTGTGATATTCGTTATTCCTTACTCATTGTAGTTTAAACACTTATCCTTTAAATTTCGTTGAAACGTAAAAAAATATACATTGGTTGATCTCCCTTCTTTGTTAAGAGTTGTCACCTATAAGTTAAGAATGCATAGGATATCATACAAGAGAAGGTTGATTATCGTCGTAGAGAAGAATGCCTAGGGTCTTCAATATGGCGTTTATCATAAATGGGGAATCCAGAATTTCGGAGCTGGATTCCCTTCTTAATTTTGTGGAAAAAGCTTGTGAATTTGTGAGGTTTTCACTAAGCTTAAGAAGAAGAGTTACTTAAATAAAACCTTTTGTTGAAGGAATATACATAAAAGTTGGGGATTAAGATGACTTATTTAAAAGTGAAAAAAGCTGTGGAACAAGGGAAGTTAAGCCCTGTTTATTTTAGTTATGGTAGTCAAACTTTTTTAATGGAGGATTTCATTCAAGAGTTGACCAAACAATTGCAAACAAAAAATGAAGAAGGATTAAATATTATTCCATTTCGATTGCAGGAGACACCAATTGAGTTAATAGTAGAGGAAGCAGAGACCATTTCTTTTTTTGGTGGAAAAAAGTTGGTCATTATTAAAGATTTTTATGCGGTAACTAGCCAAAAGGTGGAGACAAAGCTCGAACATAATTTTGATGTGCTTGATCGCTACATCAAGAATCCGGTCGAGGAAACGATTGTTGTGATTCAAGCTCCGTATGAAAAGCTTGATGAGCGTAAAAAGATAACTAAGCTTTTAAAAAAAGAAACAACTGTAGTCGAGGCTAATCCATTTGATGAGCGAACGTTGTTTCAATGGATTCAAGATCAAGTGGAACAAAAAGGGATTACGATAAGTGATCAAACAAAGGGCCAATTATTAGAGCGAGTTGGTGCCAATTTATTATTAATGGCCTCCGAAATTGAGAAGCTCAGCCTTTATGTTGGTGAAGGTGGTGTAATTGAACCAGACCATATCGAATTACTTGTCGCAAGAACATTAGAACAAGATATTTTTGCTTTAATCGATTTGGCGATTCATCAAAAAACGGACAAGGCTTTAGTCATTTATCATGATTTATTGAGGCAAAAAGAAGAGCCATTAAAAATCCTCGCTTTATTAACACGACAATTTCGCATTTATTATCAAGTGAAGGAATTAAGCTCGCGCGGTTATTCGCAAAAAGAAATAGCTAGTCAAATCAAACTTCATCCGTATGTTGTAAAGTTGGCTACTCAAAGACTCCATCAATTTAATGAAAAAAGACTTTACGCCTTAATGGAGCTCGCTGCCGAAACAGATTATGCAATTAAAACAGGAAAAACAGAAAAAGTACTCGCGGTTGAATTGTTGATTTTACGATTGGCAACTGATGAAAAGTGAAATTTAATAGTTGAAGTCTCATTAGGAAGAAACCTAGTGGGTCTTTTTTTGATTCAGATGCAGTTGATAGTTTGGTGACATGAAAAGCAACCTCGGATTGAGCTTGGTGACAACAAAAGAGGAAGAAGAAAGAAAAAAGTAGTCACCATCATGGTTCGAGGGGCAACTAAGGATAAACATTGCTATAAAAAGAAAAGTCCTCTAAAGCCACTTAATGACTTTAAAGGACTGCTTCCTTTTGACTGTTTGGTCTAGACTACAGGTGAACTGTAGTCTTGTTCAATTATGCAGATAAACCGTTTAATTGTTTCGCTAGGCGAGATTTTTGACGAGAAGCTGCATTTTTATGAATAAGACCTTTGTCCGCTGCTTTATCAAGCTTTTTAGTAGCTGTAACAAAAGCTGTTTTTGCATTTTCTGCATCTCCAGCTTCTACAGTCGCTTCAAAGTTTTTGATCGCTGTACGTAGAGCTGATTTGATCGCGATGTTGTGAGCACGTTTTTTGTCGTTAGTTTTCACACGTTTGATTGCTGATTTAATATTTGGCATACCTTTCACCTCCTGCATGAACAGTAGCTGTTTTGACTCGTCCGTTTCAAAAAAGGACGATTTTTTTCCTTGATTCAAGGTCATGATAATATCACGAATACTATCAATACAACAAACAGCATTCTATCAAAAATAAGCAACAATTGCAATAGAAGAATGAAAACAAACCGAGAAGGAAACGCTAACGTTAAACTTTTTAAAACGGAAAATGGAGGTAGACGTCGTGTCAAATGAACAGAATTTAGACTTATCTCAATATCAAATTCGTACCGATCTTGCACTAGAAGCCCATCAAATGGTTTTGGAGGAAGATAATAAACGTCCAGAGCCAGTGCAGGAGAGTTCGTCGGTTAGCGGCGTGACGGTAGATGAAACGGAAGATGAGGGGGTCAAGATTACAAGGGTTGAGATTACGGCAGAAGGGGCAGAGCGTTTAGGAAAAAAACCAGGAAAATATTTATCGTTTGAGTCACAGGCCATTCGGCAAAGAGATACGGAAAAACAAGAAGTGATGGAACGAGTATTTGCCGAGCACTTCCATCAGTTTTTAACAGAGGTAGGCATTGAAGAAGATCACACATGTTTAGTTGTCGGTCTTGGGAACTGGAATGTGACCCCAGATGCCCTTGGGCCTATTGCGGCCGAAAATTTACTGATTACACGTCATTTATTCGAATTAGCACCAGAACAAGTGCAAGACGGCTTTAGACCGGTTAGTGCTGTAACACCTGGTGTGATGGGATTAACGGGGATCGAAACAAGTGATGTGATCTTTGGTATTATTGAAAAGACAAAGCCTGATTTTGTGATCGCGATTGATGCACTTGCTTCTCGCTCAATTGAACGGGTAAATGCGACGATTCAAGTCTCGGATACAGGGATTCACCCTGGAAGTGGGGTTGGAAATAAACGCAAGGATTTAAGTATGGATACATTAGGTATTCCAGTCATTGCTGTAGGGATTCCAACAGTTGTTGATGCCGTATCGATTACGAGTGACACGATTGATTTTGTGCTTAAACATTTTGGTAAGGAAATGCGAGAAGGAGGCGCACCTTCTCGAGGTTTAGTTCCGGCTGGAATGACTTTTGGTGAAAAAAGAACTCTAACCGATGAGGACTTGCCGAATGAAGAAAAACGTCAAACCATTATGGGGATGATTGGAAATTTACCGGACGAGGAAAAAAGACAGCTCATCCAAGAAGTGCTTTCTCCCTTGGGACATAATTTAATGGTGACACCAAAGGAGGTCGATGTCTTTATTGATGATATGGCCAATGTCATTGCAGCTGGGTTAAATGCAGCCTTGCATAAGTCGATTAACCAGGACAATACAGGAGCATACACCCATTAAAAGCGTTTCCTTTCGTTATTTTCCTGTGAGTGTCTGAGGATTTGCTCGAAAAAGCACTTCCTAAATAGAAAATGTTTTTTGACATAAAAGCTAGTGAGGGCTCAACAACAACCTGACTGGCTTTTTTATTTTTACCTTTTTTAAACATCTAACTAGTAGTTGTTCTACTTTTAGTGGACAAGCATATAATCGATTATCACCATAAGCATGGACGAATGAGGGACAAGTTTATGAAAGGGTGTTAAAGGAGATGAGGCGAAGGCAAAGCTATTTTCTGATGGGGGCGAAAAAGCGGACGAGCTTTAAAAATATATTTATAACGATTTTTTTGGGTGTTTTTATCATCTTTTTATTGACCGGGCTTTTAACATCTATTGATAAGAAACCGAGTTCAGTTACGTTTTATCAATGGTCTAGTGAAGTTAGTGGGGAAGATTTTTTATATTTTATGGGCTTAGAAAACCATTATTTTAAAATGAATTTGCCTAGCGGTTATCAAGGTTTGAACGTTGGGGAAACGATTTTTAATACAGTTACAAGCATTAGCCTTGATGACCCTAGAAGCTTTTTAGGAAGAGAGTTACCTGGGATGAGCCACTATCAGGGCGAAATGTATATTTCGAGTGAAGGTGCTGAACACACCGATTTCTTAGCTGAGTCTGCACCACCACTTGAAATCATATTAGCAGAAAGAGAAGCGACAAAAGAAAGTTTAGCTAAGTTAGAAGAACTTGAAAAAGAAAAACAAGCCCAAGCAAACAAAAACACAAATGGACAACAAGTTGTTTATATCATCAATGCACATAATCATGAGTCTTATTTACCGGAGCTTGAAACGACTGTTCCAAACGAGGCTTATCATTCGCAAGTCAATGTAACATTAGTGAGTGATAAATTAGCGATTGAACTCGAGAAGCATGGGATTGGAGTTTTAGTAGAAGAGAGAGATGTGCAAGGGATGTTAAAGGAACGTGGCTGGAGCTACAATCAGTCTTATACAGGGGCAAGAGAGTTTATTACGGAAACGTTAGAGACAAAAGATGCAGTAGAATTTGTCTTTGATTTACATCGTGATAGCTTACCTAGGGAGAGAACAACCGTCAATATTAATGGCGTTGATTATGCGAAAGCGTTATTTGTTATCGGAGGAAATCATGATGATTATGGTCGGAGTCTGCAACTTGCAGAGGAACTTGTTGGAATATTGGAGGAACATTATCCTGGCCTAGGCCGTGTAGCTCCTTTAAAAACAGGGACGAGAACGAATGGCGTTTTTAATCAAGATTTAAATACGAATTCACTGTTAATTGAAATGGGTGGTTATGAAAATTCACTTGAGGAAGCGTATCGGACGGCAGAAGTGATTGCTAAAGTGTTTGCTGAGTATTATTTTGAGCATTATCATAATGATTAAAAGGAGATGTTGAGGGTGAAAAAGATGTTTGGGTTCGTGTTGGCCTTTCTATTTGTGTTGCTATTTGGCGTGTTAGCCGGTGTGCAATATATGAATGAACAAGCGGGACGCTCGGTTCCTGTTCCGCTAAATATTAAGACAGAAACAAACGAATCCAAAGTCGCCACTACCCAAACGCCTTCAGCTACAGTGACCGAAAGCGTGCAAAACGTTAATGCCGCTAATGATTTAATCGAAAAAAAAGAACGTGCGAAAGAAGTTGGGAATTTTAATTTCTTCTCGGATCTTGGAGGGTATCTCTCTTCCAGTTTTCATAAAATGTGTAGGAGCACCTTGGAAGCTGTAATGGGGTTTGTTCATCACATGTTTACTGGTGAAACAGATGGATAAAGTTTTTAAAAGTGAACTGGATTTTAAACGTCTCAGAGTAGTAAGGATGAGACTACTGAAAAATGGGCTGCTCGTTAAAATGTAGTTACATTAGTTAGCCTACTCCGCCAGCTCCATCCCCTACGCGTTCCGCGGGTGAACCGGGAGCCTCCTCGCAAAGCTTGAGGGGTCTCCCGTATTCTCTATTCCCGCAGGAGTCTCCGGGTACTACATTGGCTCCGTTTTGGTTCATAAAAACCGTTTGATGCTTTGATTAAAATCTAATCAATAACCTAATTGCCTTTTGTTTTTCCCTGTCAAGGTGGAGCGTGAGGACTTTTTAGTGACCTCGTAAGGACTCCTTAGTGCTTTTTTATGAGTTTATCGGGTATGATAAGAGGAACGTCAAAAGGCTCGTTCGAATACAATATCATGATAAAATAAGAATAAACGTGATGCTTATCCAAACAAAAGATTGAACAGTGGTTCAACGCTTGCTATAATGAGGGTTAGTCTATGTTGTACGTTTACTAGGAGTGACGAGAATGAATAATGAACAACGTCGAGCAAGACAAGAGAAGATTCGTAATTTCTCTATTATTGCTCATATTGATCACGGGAAGTCGACTTTGGCTGACCGTATTTTAGAACAAACAGGTGCTTTAACGGAACGTGAAATGAAGGAACAAACGCTTGATGCCATGGATCTTGAGCGCGAACGAGGAATTACGATTAAATTAAATGCTGTACAGTTAACATACACCGCAAAAGATGGTGAGGAATATATTTTCCACTTAATTGATACACCTGGACATGTCGATTTTACATATGAGGTGTCTCGAAGTTTAGCAGCTTGTGAAGGGGCACTTTTAATTGTCGATGCGGCTCAAGGGATTGAAGCCCAAACACTTGCTAATGTGTATTTAGCTCTTGATAATGATTTAGAAATTTTACCGGTTATTAATAAAATTGACTTGCCAAGTGCAGAGCCGGAGCGTGTCAAAAAAGAAGTAGAAGATGTTATTGGTCTTGATGCATCTGATGCGGTTCTCGCCTCAGCGAAAAATGGGATTGGAATTGGTGATATCTTAGAACAGGTTGTTGAAAAGGTTCCAGCGCCAACAGGAGATCCTGAAGGTCCGTTAAAAGCTCTTATTTTCGATTCGTTATATGATTCCTACCGTGGGGTTGTTGCTTATATTCGAATTGTTGAAGGAACAGTTAAAGCGGGCCAGAAAATCCGGATGATGGCAACAGGTAAGGAATTTGAAGTTACGGAAATCGGTGTCTTTACACCTAAAGCGGAAAAACGGGATGAATTAACGGTAGGCGATGTTGGGTTTTTATCGGCCTCGATTAAAAACGTTGGTGATACAAGTGTCGGGGATACGATCACGAGTGCGGGGAATCCTGCAAGTGAACCACTGCCAGGTTATCGTAAAATGAACCCGATGGTATATTGTGGACTTTACCCAGTTGATACAAATGAATATAACGATTTACGCGAAGCATTAGAAAGACTTGAGTTAAATGATGCGTCTCTTCAATATGAGCCAGAAACTTCACAGGCTCTTGGCTTTGGTTTCCGTTGTGGATTTTTAGGACTTTTGCATATGGAGATTATTCAAGAACGGATTGAGCGTGAGTTCGGAATTACATTAATTACGACGGCTCCAAGTGTTATCTATAATGTCACGATGACAAATGGAGAGGAACTAAAGGTAGATAACCCAGCCAATATGCCAGACGCTCAAAAGATTGAGCATGTAGAAGAGCCTTATGTAAAAGCAAAAGTAATGGTTCCGAATGATTATGTTGGAGCCGTGATGGAATTATGCCAAGGGAAACGTGGGATTTTTATTGATATGCAGTACTTGGATGAGAATCGGGTCCAAATCGTCTATGAAATTCCCCTTTCAGAAATTGTTTATGATTTCTTTGACCAGTTAAAATCAAGCACAAAAGGGTATGCTTCTTTTGATTATGAACTAATTGGTTATAAACAATCTAAATTGGTCAAAATGGATATTTTACTAAATAGTGAAACAGTCGATGCCCTCTCGGTTATCGTGCACCGTGATTCGGCTTATGAGCGCGGGAAAATTATTGTAGAGAAATTAAAAGAATTAATTCCTCGCCAACAATTTGAAGTGCCAATTCAAGCGAGTATTGGTCAAAAGGTTATCGCTCGTTCGACTATTAAAGCAATGCGGAAAAATGTATTAGCAAAATGTTACGGAGGAGACATCTCCCGTAAACGGAAGCTATTAGAGAAACAAAAAGAAGGTAAAAAGCGAATGAAGTCTGTTGGTAATGTTGAAGTGCCACAAGAGGCGTTCATGGCTGTATTACGTATGGATGATTAATGTGACTGAAGAAAACCGCAGGAGCGTATCCTGCGGTTTTTCTATCAAAAGAAGAGGAGGGAGAGTTGTGATTCAAGCAGCGTATATTCATATCCCTTTTTGTGAGCAAATTTGTTTTTATTGTGATTTTAATAAAGTTTTTTTGAAAAATCAGCCCGTAGACGAATACATCGATTCAGTCTTAAAAGAACTCGATTTAACAAAAGACGGTAAGCAGAAACCATTTCAATTAAAAACGATCTATATTGGCGGCGGAACACCGACGGCCTTGTCGGCAAAGCAGTTGGAGCGACTATTGGTCGGGATTCAAGAAAGAGTTTCCTTGGAACAAGTCGAGGAATTTACGGTTGAAGTCAACCCTGATAATGCGACGATGGACCGACTAAATGTCTTGAAAAAATATGGAGTTAATCGCTTAAGTATGGGGGTACAAACCTTTGATGAAGGTTTATTAAAAGCGATTGGGCGTACACATGTTGAAAAGAATATTTATAAAGCGATTGAAAATAGTCGGAAAGCTGGTTTTGATAATATATCGATTGATTTAATGTTTGGATTGCCGCAACAAACACCGGAACAATTTAAAACAACGTTACAAAAAGCTTTTGAGCTTGGTGTCGAACATATTTCGGCTTACTCTTTGAAAATAGAAGAAAAGACGGTTTTCTTTAATCGGCAGCGTAAAGGTAAGCTCCAGCTTCCCCCAGAAGATGATGAAGTCAAAATGTATGAGCTTTTACGAGAACAAACGAGTAGCCATGGTTTTGTTCAGTACGAAATTAGTAACTTTGCCAAGGTAGGTTATGAAAGCAAACATAATTTGGTTTATTGGAATAACGAAGAGTATTATGCTTTTGGTGCGGGGGCACATGGCTATGTCAGTGGAGTTAGGCATCATAACCACGGACCATTACCCAAATATTTAAAGGCTGTGGCCTGTGGTGAATTGCCACGATTACAGGAATTTAAGGTTTCCTTAGTGGAAAAAATTGAAGAAGAAATGTTTTTAGGGTTAAGAAAACGGGAAGGGATTAATCGTTCTCTCTTTATAGAAAAATATAATCTCGATTATGAGCAACTGTTTCAAACACAATTGATGCAGTTGAAAAATAGAGGATTGATTGAAGACACTTTAAATGGAATTCGATTAACCGATGATGGCCTACTACTCGGAAACGAAGTCTTTGAACAGTTTTTAGCAGTATTGAATGATTTAGAGTAAGTGAGGGTTTGTAAGACGGCTGATGGTTAGAATGGAGTAGTGAAGCTCTCAATAGAAAAGTTTCAATATCTTCCTGAACTCAGAAAAATCTAAGGTCATTAGATTTTTCTGAGTTGGTCGGTCATTGTTTTAAACTGTTTTTCCTTCATCCAAAACGGAACCAGCGGAGCGCGTCGGGTATTCAGCTCGCGGTAAGCTAAATGATACAGCGTATTCTAAATAAGAGGAGCTCCATTTTCGCGGCGGCCTCAAGGTAGGAGCTATTTAGGGTGAATTCGGATGGAAAATGGCATACCCCTGTTTTTTCTTAATCTCCACTCTATACCCGGCACTTACACAATAGGATCTAATTTTTATCTCATCTCTTCAAGCATTATATATTGACAAATCGAGCCCTTTTTGATAATTTATCAATAGATTTAGCACTCAGGTATATAGAGTGCTAACAGAGGTGATAGTAGATGCTAACAGAAAGGCAATTGTTAATTTTACATGCGATTGTGGACGATTACGTGCGCTCTGCTGAGCCAGTTGGTTCACGCAGTATTTCAAAACGTGATGATATTTCTTTTAGTTCGGCGACGATTCGAAATGATATGGCTGATTTAGAAGAATTAGGTTTTCTAGAAAAGCCGCATAGTTCAGCTGGTCGAATTCCTTCACAGAAGGGGTATCGCTATTATGTGGATCATCTCTTAATGCCGCAACATTTAACGAAGCTTGAAAAAGAGGGGATTCGGTCCCTATTTTCAGACCGTATGCAGGAAGTGGAGGATGTTATCCAGCTTTCGGCTCGTATTTTATCTAATATGACGAGTTATATCTCGATCGTGTTAGGTCCAGAAGTATTTGAGACGAAGTTAAGAAATATTCAAATCATTCCTCTGACCGATATATCGGCGATTTTAATTCTCGTAACAGATACAGGCCATGTTGAAAATCAAACGATTGTGATTCCACCTAATATGGCAGGAGAAGATATTCAAATTATTGTCAATATCTTAAATGATCGTTTAGTTGGAGTGCCGCTCTATCAATTAAGGAATAAGCTCAAAACAGAAATTGCAGGCGTCATGATGCGTCATGTGCAAAATTATCAACAAATGATTGTAGCCATTGGTGAATCGCTTGAGCTTGAAAAACATGAAAAAGTTATTTACAGTGGGAAAATGAATTTATTAAATCAACCAGAGTTCCGAGATATTGATAAAGTTCGTGTCTTGTTTGAAATGTTAGAACAAGATAATATCATGAATAAAGTTTTACGTGCCAATGACGTTGGGGTTCAAGTGAAAATTGGGCACGAGAACAAACATGAAGCTTTTGATAATATTAGTATGATTACAGCAAGCTATGAGGTAGCGGGTCAACATATGGGGACGATCGGAATCATTGGTCCAACCCGGATGGAGTATCGACGTGTCATTGGAGTAGTTGATACGATTTCAAAGGATCTAACGAAAATATTAACAAGGCTACACAGATAAATGAAGATCTGAATGAAAAGGAAACCTAATCTCTTTTTGTTTCGTAAGAATATAAAAGGTGATTAGGTTGTGCTTGTGCATTTTATCACATCTTTTTTGTTGGGCTGAAAAAAGCTCGGCTGTAGGGAGATTAATAGCCATTTTACATTATGAGGAGGTGAGTCAAATGAATAAGAATGAAGCCCAAGATATGGAAATGACGACTGAACAAGATGAAAATCAAAATGAAAAGCTCACAGAGGAAACAGAGAATGATGAGTTTGTTGATGAAGTAGTAGAAGCAAATGAAGAGGAAGAAAATTCACGTGAAAGTGAATTAGAAGCTCAATTAGCTGAAGCGAACCAACGTATTCTTAGAGTTCAAGCTGATTATGATAATTTCAGACGCCGTTCTCGCGAAGAAAAAGAAGCGGCTGCAAAATATAGATCGCAATCAATTATTGAAAGTCTACTTCCTGTGTTAGATAATTTTGAGCGTGCTTTAGTTGTTGAGCCTGAATCAGAGGAAACAAAATCTCTTCTAACAGGAATGGAAATGGTTTATCGTCAATTACAAGATGCCCTTAAGAATGAAGGGGTTGAATTAATTCCAACTGTTGGTGAAACCTTCGATCCGCATCGTCATCAAGCCGTTATGCAAGTTGAAGAAGAGGGTTATGAATCAAATCAAATTGTGGAAGAATTACAAAAAGGCTATCAGCTGAAGGAACGTGTTATTCGTCCATCAATGGTCAAAGTTAACGCATAAACTACATAAATGATTAATTAGGAGGCACATCTTACTATGAGTAAAATTATTGGAATTGACTTAGGTACAACAAATTCTTGTGTGGCTGTAATGGAAGGTGGAGAAGCGACGGTTATCCCAAATCCAGAAGGAAACCGCACGACACCATCTGTTGTCGCATTTAAAGATGGAGAGCGTTTAGTAGGAGAAGTTGCAAAACGTCAAGCGATCACAAACCCTAACACGATTATCTCAATCAAACGTTTTATGGGTACAGACCATAAAGAAACGGTTGATGGTAAAGAATTTACACCACAAGAAATTTCAGCGATCATTTTACAAAAGCTAAAATCAGATGCAGAAGCATATCTTGGTGAAACGGTAACAAAAGCGGTTATCACAGTCCCTGCCTATTTCAATGACTCCCAACGTCAAGCAACGAAAGATGCTGGTAAAATTGCTGGTCTTGAAGTAGAGCGTATTGTCAACGAGCCAACAGCAGCAGCACTTGCTTACGGTTTAGAAAAAGAAGAAGACCAAACGATCCTTGTTTATGACTTAGGTGGTGGTACGTTTGACGTCTCAATTCTTGAATTAGGCGACGGTTTCTTTGAAGTTAAAGCTACATCTGGTGATAATAAACTTGGTGGAGATGACTTTGACCAAGTGATCATCGACTACTTAGTAGAGACATTTAAAAAAGACAACGGTATTGACCTTGCGCAAGATAAAATGGCAATGCAACGTCTAAAAGATGCGGCTGAAAAAGCGAAAAAAGATTTATCTGGTGTCACTCAAACACAAATTTCTTTACCGTTTATTACAGCCGATCAAACAGGGCCTAAGCACTTAGAAGTGAGCTTAAGCCGTGCTAAATTTGAAGAACTTTCTTCTGATTTAGTGGAGCGTACATTAGGGCCAACTCGCCGTGCTCTTGCCGATTCTGGTTTATCAGCTTCAGAAATTGATAAAATCGTTCTTGTTGGTGGATCAACTCGAATTCCAGCCGTTCAAGAAGCGATTAAGAAATTAACGGGTCAAGATCCTCATAAAGGAGTTAACCCTGATGAAGTAGTTGCTCTTGGAGCGGCTGTTCAAGCTGGTGTTTTAACAGGGGATGTAAAAGATGTTGTTTTACTTGATGTCACTCCACTTTCATTAGGTATCGAAACGATGGGTGGCGTATTTACGAAGTTGATTGAGCGCAACACAACGATCCCAACTTCTAAATCACAAGTATTCTCAACGGCGGCTGATAATCAACCATCTGTAGACATTCATGTTCTTCAAGGTGAGCGTGAAATGGCTGCAAACAACAAAACATTAGGTCGTTTCCAATTAGCTGATATCCCACCAGCACCACGTGGTGTACCACAAATCGAAGTATCATTTGATATTGATGCGAACGGGATTGTAAATGTTAAAGCGAAGGACCTTGGCACAAATAAAGAACAATCGATTACGATCACCTCTTCTTCAGGTTTATCGGATGATGAGATTGATCAAATGGTTAAAGATGCTGAAGCCAATGCCGAGGAAGATAAAAAGCGTCGTGAAGAAGTAGAACTTCGTAACGAAGCGGACCAACTTGTTTTCCAAACGGAAAAAACGTTAAAAGACCTTGGCGAAGGTGTGGAAGCGGCTGAAAAAGAAAAAGCAGAAGCGGCAAAAGATAAGCTAAAAGCAGCAATTGAAGCGAATAATCTTGATGAAATTCGCACAGCTAAAGATGAGTTACAAGAAATTTTAACCGCGATTACAACCAAAATGTATGAGCAAGCGGCTCAAGCACAACAAGGTGCAGAAGGTGCCGAGGAGCAACAAGCAAAATCAGATGATAATGTCGTAGATGCTGATTACGAAGAAGTAAACGACGACAAAAAATAAGAGTTATAAAAAAGTCAAAGTCAGATTTATGACTTTGACTTTTTTCAAGGAATAGCTAAGGTTGAGTGCATGACTGTAATGAAGTACGACCATAATAGACTCCCATATTCTAAAAGGTATATAAAACTTCCTAATTGCCGAGGGAACACGATGATCCCTCTTGCACACACTTTTGAGAAAATGGTAAGATGAACGTTATGGACTAATAGAGCTTTTTTGGGATAATAACCGTAAATAAACGATTCATTTTGACTTGTCGTTGAATACAAATAAAATGAATATCGATGAATAGATTCAGGGAGTGGATGGAATGAGTAAACGAGATTACTATGACGTCCTCGGTGTCGAAAAAGGAGCTTCTGTTGACGAGATGAAAAAGGCGTATCGTAAATTGGCGCGCCAATATCATCCTGATGTCAATAAAGCTGCTGATGCAGAGGCGAAATTTAAAGAAGTAAAAGAAGCATATGATGTTTTAAGTGATCCTCAAAAGAAATCCCATTATGATCAATTTGGTCACACGGATCCAAATCAAGGTTTTGGTGGAGCAGGTGCAGGAGATTTTGGTGGTTTTGGTGATATTTTTGATATGTTCTTCGGCGGCAGTGGTGGCGGTAGAAGAAATCCAAATGCCCCTCGTCAAGGAGCTGACCTTCAATACACAATGACTATGGAATTTAAAGAAGCTGTCTTTGGTAAAGATACAGAAATCGAAATTCCAAGAGAAGAAGAGTGTACGACTTGTGACGGATCTGGTGCGAAACCAGGGACAAAACCGGAAACATGTTCGCATTGTTCGGGTACTGGTCAAATGAGCGTTGAGCAAAATACACCATTTGGTCGTGTCGTTAACCGTCGTGTTTGTCATCATTGTGAGGGAACGGGTAAGCAAATCAAACATAAATGCTCTACTTGTGGCGGAAAAGGGAAAGTACGCAAACGCAAAAAAATTAGCGTAAAAGTTCCGGCGGGTATTGATCACGGGCAACAGTTACGTGTTTCCGGACAAGGTGAGCCAGGCACAAACGGGGGACCTCCAGGTGATTTATTCGTTGTCTTTAACGTAAAATCACATGAGTTCTTTGAACGTGAAGGAGACGATATTTATTGCGAGATGCCATTAACTTTTGCTCAAGTCGCATTAGGTGATGAAATCGAAGTGCCAACATTAAATGGTAAAGTAAAGTTAAAAATACCAGCAGGAACACAAACGGGTACGAACTTTAGACTACGTGGAAAAGGGGTACCGAACGTACACGGCAGAGGTCAAGGCGACCAGCATGTGAAAGTACGTGTCGTCGTTCCAAAAAACCTATCTGAAAAAGAAAAGGATATTATCCGAGAATTTGCGACACTTTCTGGTGGCAAACCGGATGAACAAAATGATAGTTTCTTTGGTAAAGTAAGAAGAGCTTTTAAAGGGGAGTAATCCCCTTAAGAAACAAAAAGAGGCTGTACAAAACTAATGTTTAACTGAGAATACGAACCCATACAACTTTAGCAGAGGAAATAGACGTAGACACTGAAAAAGTCTCATGCTCAACCTTGATGAGAAAGAATCCTAGGCAATTAGGTTATTCATTAGAGCGGCATTCATAGCAGCAAACGTTTTTTTATTAACCAAAACGGAGCCAGCGTAATACCTGGAGACTCCTGCGGGATAAGTGAAATACGGGAGACCCCGCAGCGACTCGTCGTGAGGAGGCTCCCGATTCACCCGCGGAACGCGTAGGGTATGGAGCTGGCGGAGTATGCTAACTAATGTAACCATATTTTAACGAGTAGACCTTTTTTCAGTGGCCTTAAAAAGCGAGTGTATTTCTGGAGCAAATGTGAAGGTATCACCTACCATTACGGTTGGAATTCTCATTAGCAAAAACTTTTTTGTCTCAACCTTGTAAAACAAGTGTTTCTTCTTTCAGTTGATCGAGTAAGGGAATAGGAACGATAAATATTATTTGGATGGAGTTGGAGATTTTTATGAAATGGACGGAATTTAGTATTCATACGACCCAGGAAGCGGTAGAGCCTGTTTCAAACATTTTACATGAAGCAGGTGCGAGTGGTGTTGTCATTGAAGACCCATCAGACCTTGTGAAAGATTGGGGTGTTCGTTTCGGTGAAATTTACCAACTCTCTCCAGATGACTACCCTGAAGATGGAGTTATTGTAAAAGCTTATTTTCTGGGGAATAGTTTTTTAGCCGAGACGATTGATGAAGTGACGCTTTCGATCAATGGTTTATCTCAATACAATATTGATCTAGGCTTCAATAAAGTGAAGCTGACGGAAGTAAAAGAAGAAGAATGGGCAACAGCGTGGAAAAAATACTATAAGCCTGTTAAAGTCTCTCAGCATGTAACGATCGTCCCAACGTGGGAGGAGTATACTCCATACGAAGGCGAAATGATTATCGAACTTGACCCTGGGATGGCTTTTGGTACAGGGACCCACCCGACGACTGTTTTATGTATTCAAGCATTAGAAAAGGTCTTAAAAGGCAATGAGAGCGTCGTCGATGTCGGGACAGGCTCAGGTGTGTTAAGTATCGCTGCGGCAAAGCTTGGAGCAAGTCAAATTCTTAGTATGGATTTAGATGAGGTCGCCGTTCAAAGTGCCCGAGCGAACATTGAATTAAATCAGCTTTCAAATCAAATTGAAGTCAAACAAAATAATTTACTTGAAGGTGTATCAGGGCCACATGATGTTATTGTCGCCAATATTTTAGCTGAAATCATTGTTCGTTTTACACAAGATGCGGCAGCGATTCTTAAACCAGGTGGACGATTTATTACATCAGGAATCATTAAACGCAAAAAGCAGGAAGTAAAGGGTTCTTTACTAGAAGCTGGTTTCATCATTGAAGAAGTAGTGGAAATGGAAGATTGGGTAGCAATCATCGCAAAAAATGGTGAACCCGAGTAAAAGTGAGGTAGTGTCTTTTGCAACGATATTTTGTTGAACAAATTAAGCAGGATCAGTTTTTAATAACAGGCGAAGATGCAAAACATATAACCCGAGTGATGCGAATGGAAAGTGGAGATTCGATTATTTGTCTTTCTGAACGTGAAGGAGCTTATCTTTGTCAATTGCTAGAAGTAAGTGCCGAAGAAGTGACGGTTAAACCAATGGAAGTGATTGATTTAAATACAGAACTTCCTGTTCATGTCACGATTGCTCAAGGTTTACCAAAAGGGGACAAGCTTGATTATATTGTTCAAAAAGGGACGGAGTTGGGAGCTTCTCGTTTTATTCCTGTCCAAACAGCTAGAGCGATTGTAAAATGGGATGAAAAAAAATCACGTAAAAAGATTGAGCGACTGCAAAAAATTGCAAAAGAAGCAGCAGAACAGTCTTACCGAGCGAAAGTCCCAGCTGTTGAAAACTCCGTATCCTTTAAAGGGCTTATAGAACAAAGCAAACATTTTGATCAGGTTTTAGTCGCTTATGAAGAAGTAGCGAAACAAAATGAAAAAAGTCAGTTAGTAAACGTGCTCCAAACGCTTGAAAACGAGCATTCCATCTTAGTAGTGATTGGTCCTGAAGGGGGCTTATCTACGGAGGAAGTGCAACAGCTTGAGCAAGTTGGAGCCAAAATATGTGGGTTAGGGCCACGGATTTTAAGGACAGAAACAGCCTCTTTATATGTATTGGCTGCTCTGTCCTATCAATTAGAGTTGTTGAGGTGAAGAAGATGCCTTCAGTTGCATTTCATACATTAGGATGTAAAGTAAACCATTATGAGACAGAAGCGATCTGGCAGTTATTTAAAGCACGTGATTATGAAAAAGTAGATTTCGAAAAACATTCAGACGTTTATGTTATTAATACATGTACCGTGACAAATACCGGAGATAAAAAAAGCCGTCAAGTGATTCGTCGAGCGATTCGTAAAAATCCAGATGCGGTTATTTGTGTGACAGGATGTTATGCTCAAACATCCCCTGCTGAAATTATGGCAATACCAGGTGTTGACATAGTCGTCGGTACACAGGATCGAGTAAAGATGCTTGATTATATTGAGCAATATAAAGAAGAACGTCAACCGATTAACGGTGTAGGGAATATTATGAAAAGCCGTGTATATGAAGAGTTGGATGTACCATCATTTACGGATCGTACACGTGCTTCATTAAAAATTCAAGAAGGCTGTAATAACTTTTGTACATTCTGTATTATCCCTTGGGCACGTGGGTTGATGCGTTCAAGGGATCCTAAAGAAGTCATTAGTCAGGCGAATCAACTTGTCGAAGCTGGGTATAAAGAAATTGTTTTAACGGGAATTCATACAGGTGGATACGGAGAAGATTTAAAAGATTATAGTCTTGCTCGGCTTTTAGAAGATTTAGAGCAAATTGAAGGATTGAAACGTATTCGTATTTCTTCGATTGAGGCAAGTCAATTAACCGATGAAGTGATCGATGTTATTGACCGGTCTGAAAAAGTAGTTCGTCATTTGCATATTCCGATTCAATCGGGTTCGAATACGGTTTTAAAGAGAATGCGTCGTAAATATACGATGGAATTTTTTGCTGAGCGAATTGAAAAATTAAAAGGAGTTCTTCCTGGTCTTGCAGTTACTTCGGATGTAATTGTAGGCTTTCCAGGAGAAACAGAAGAAGAATTTCAAGAGACTTTTGATTTTATTGCTAAACATAAATTTAGTGAACTTCATGTTTTTCCGTATTCAAAACGAACAGGAACACCAGCAGCAAGAATGGAAGAGCAAGTTGATGAAGAAGTAAAAAATGAACGAGTGCATAAGCTTATTCAGCTTTCTGATCAACTAGCAAAAGAGTATGCCTCCCATTTTGAAGGTGATGTTCTTGAGATGATCCCTGAGGAAGAAGATAAAGACAATCCAGACAGTGGAGTTCTTATTGGGTACACGGATAATTATTTAAAAGTAAAAGTAAATGTACCAGCTGAGATGATCGGAAAAATTATTAAAATTAAATTAACGAAAGCTGGCTATCCGTATAGTGAAGGTGAATTTGTTCGCGTTATGGACGAAGAGCCTTCTCTTAAACAAGTAGCAAATAGCTAAGTTATTTAATGAAGAAGAGGCTGGGATATAACTAGCTATAGAAAGTAAAAAACGAGTCCGAAGAACATATTTTAGTTGTTTTTCGGTTCCTTATTTTTCAATTTGAGTTTTGTTACTTCACGCTATTATCTACAAGCATAAAAACGGAGATTCCCCTGTGCCCTAGCGGAGCATGATTTTCGGGAGCGGTGAGTTGAACGCCATTCGTTGCCTCCACTTCGGTTCCGATAATATAGAACGAAAGCCGGTAACATTTTACAACGAGTAAAATGTTACCGGCTTTTAGATCAGAGGAGGATTTTGTCCAAGCCTTTTTTCGGTCTGCTAAGGCTACTTTTGACTGGTTGCTAACCGAAGCTAGAGTTCATATCAAGATTATGGTAATATAATAGAGGTTCGTACAACTTTAAGGGAAGAAAGGATACGATAAGATGACAACGAATATGGCAAGATATATTGATCATACGGCTTTAAAAGCGGATACAACTAAAGAAGAAATTATTAAGTTATGTGAGGAAGCAAAAGAATATCGTTTTGCTTCTGTATGTGTAAATCCAACATGGGTAAAGCTTGCGTCCCAAAAGTTAGTTGAAGTGAAGGACGAAGTGAAAGTTTGTACAGTAATCGGTTTTCCATTAGGGGCGTCTACTTCTGAAACGAAAGCATTTGAAACAGAGGATGCGATCCAAAAAGGAGCAACAGAGGTTGATATGGTCATTAATGTTGCTGCTTTAAAAGCGGGCGACCGTGACTATGTGGAACAAGATATTCGAGCTGTTGTTGAGGCGGCAAAAGGGAAAGCCTTAACAAAAGTTATTATTGAATCTTGTTTATTAACAGATGAGGAAAAAGTGCTTGCTTGTCAATTGGCTGTAACTGCAGGTGCTGATTTTGTGAAAACATCTACAGGCTTTTCAACGGGTGGTGCGACGGTAGAAGATATTTCACTGATGAGAAAAACAGTGGGGCCAGACGTAGGGGTAAAGGCTTCAGGTGGAGTGAGAGATTTAGAAACAGCCCAAGCGATGATTGAAGCAGGAGCAACAAGAATTGGAGCTAGTGCAGGTGTCTCGATTGTACAAGGATTAGAAGGTTCTTCTGATTATTAAGAATGATGAGGGTGCATCGTATAATAATACCGATGCACTCTTTTCTATACATTTTGTTGTTGTTTTTTTGGATGTATATTAAGCTTAGTCCAATGCAAACGTTTATACGAAGATCATCATGAACAAAGAGAGAAAAAACTACGGATAGAAATGGGGAGAGCCGATGAAGGCGATTGTAATTGGTATCATTGCATCAATCTTTTTTTCTTCAACTTTTATTATTAATCGTTCGATTGATTTAGAAGGGGGAAGCTGGTATTATAGCGCCTCTTTACGTTTTTTATTTATGATTCCTTTTTTAGTGCTGATTGTTTCTTTTCGAGGTGGGTTAAGGTCGCTCTGGGCTGAAATGAAAAAAGCCCCCAGTTATTGGCTCATTTGGAGCTTTGTCGGTTTTGTTTTATTTTATGCCCCGATTACTTATGCCGCTGCCTATGGGCCAGGTTGGCTTATTGCGGGCACTTGGCAAATGACAATCGTTGCTGGATTGCTCCTATCCCCTTTATTTTTTATGACGATTGAAAAAGATGGCAAACAACTAAAAGTGAAGCAACGGATTCCATTAAAAGCTCTTTGGCCATCCTTAATTATTTTGGTTGGTGTGTTAATCATTCAATTGCAACAAAGCGAGGTGATAACATTACAGCTCTTTTTGTTAAGTGTGATTCCTGTAACGATTGCGGCATTTGCCTATCCTTTAGGTAATCGCAAAATGATGGAGAAATGCCAAGGGAGACTGGATAGCTTTCAAAGGGTACTTGGTATGACGATTGCGAGTTTGCCTTGGTGGCTTTTGCTATTTAGTTACGGCTTCGTTGTCGAAGGTCCACCACCATCTCAGCAAGTGTTGCAAACCTTTTTAGTAGCCCTTTTCGCTGGAGTTATTGCCACGGTTTTATTTTTTTGGGCCACTGATTTAGTTCGTGGTGATGCTGAAAATTTAGCAGCAGTAGAGGCAACTCAATCTGGTGCCGTATTGTTTGCCTTAATTGGTGAAATCATTTTACTTTCAGGGAACCTCCCTTCATTTGGAGCTTTGATTGGCTTAGGATTTATTATGGCTGGGATGATTATCCATAGTTATGTGACAACCCGTAATAAAAAGCCCATCCAAAAATCGTTGCCAAAAGTTAATTAGAAATCGTTTCCTTTTGGTGCATAAAAGTAATAAACCGAGTGAATAGCGGAACGAATGGTAGCATTAATAAAGAACAGACTAAATTGAAAATTAAACTAGAATGTGCGAGCTGCATCATCGTATTGCTTGTTAGCATTTCGACAAATGAACTGAGTAGACCGATCATTGGAATAAATAAGAGAACACCAAATACATTGAGCCAAATATTAGCGTAGGCTACTAATTTAGCACTTTGCCCAGCCCCGATGCTTGCGATGTAGGCGGTCATGCATGTTCCAATATTCGCTCCTAGCATAATGGCGATCGCTGCTGGTAATGACAAAATTTGATCGCTAATAAAACCCATGGCAATGGCGACTGTTGCGGTACTAGAATGGATAATCGCTGTTAAAACGCCACCGATCGCAATACCGAGTAGGTGATGCTCATTCGTTATATTAAAAAAATTATGCACCCATGAAATTGATGCTAACGGATGGGCTAAATCCTGGAGTCCATTCATTGCAATAAATATGCAGGCAAGTCCAAAAGTGAGGCAGCCAAGAGCGTAGGCTAATTTGCCTGGGAACAATAGAAAAATAAAGCCAAAAAATAAAAAAGGCACAATAAAAGCCGAAAATTCATAGGCGATTAGCTCTGTGGTGACCGTCGTGCCAATGTTTGCCCCTAATATAATGCCAATGGAATGTTGAAATGTTAAAAGTTTAGCTGCTACTAAGGCGATCACAATCACCATGATGGCCGAACTGCTCTGAATAATAGCGGTGATGACCATTCCGACGAGAAGTCCTTTCCAAGTGGAATCAGTCATTTTTAATATTGAGTTTCGTAAACGTTCCTCACCAATTTGTGCAAACCCAGTTCTTAATACGATCATTCCGAATAAAAAGAGACCGATAAACACGGCTAATAAGGAAAACACTTCTTTAAACATAGGGTCACCTCCTTTTCTACTCTATGGTCGAAGGTGTCCAAGCATGTCTATTTTTTTTGATGGGGAAAAATAGGCATAAAAAAGTAAAATACATATGGAATTGTGTTTAAATGTGGCAATTTTAAGTTGACTGATAACAATTGATATATTATAATTTATTGAGACGTGCATTTATTTTATTATTTTGTACGTATGAGTTGGTTGTTTCGGAGGGAGGGATATATTATGGCAGAAACTCGTGTTCGCAAAAACGAATCGATTGATGCTGCACTTCGTCGCTTCAAGAGATCACTCTCTAAAGAAGGTACGTTGGCTGAGGTTAAAAAGCGTAAGCACTATGAAAAGCCAAGTGTGAAACGTAAAAAGAAATCTGAAGCAGCAAGAAAACGTAAGTTCTAATTGAGAGGGTGGATTCATTGAGTCTTCTTGAACGTTTGAACACAGATATGAAGAATGCGATGAAAAATAAAGATAAGTTAAAGCTCTCTGTAATCCGGATGGTGAAAGCTTCGTTACAAAACGAGCAAATTAAAGTAGGTCGTGAGTTAACGGATGACGATAGCCTAACGGTTTTAAATCGCGAACTAAAGCAACGCAGGGATTCCCTCCATGAGTTTGAGCAAGCAGACCGTGAAGACTTAGCTTCTAAGATCCGCGATGAGATTGCGATTTTAGAGATTTATATGCCAGAACAGCTTTCCGAAGAAGACCTCAATCAAATTGTAGTTGATACAATTGCTGAAGTGGGTGCTTCATCAAAAGCAGACATGGGTAAGGTCATGGGTGCATTAATGCCTAAGGTTAAAGGAAAAGCTGATGGTGGATTAGTGAATCGTCTCGTGCAACAACACTTATCATAATGAATGAAAATAAAACGCTCTGTTTCTAATTTTGTTAGAAACAGAGCGTTTTCTAGGTTTTACCCTCTTTTTATGATAAAATTTAATAGAAATGAAACCTTTTTATTCTTCAATCGTATAAAAAGTAAGACTACATAGAAAGGAGGAAATGTATGTGCGGTATGTTAGGATGACAGGCTCGTTGCTTTGTATCCTATTTGCCTTTGTTCTCCTCCCACTCACATCTAGTGGAGAAACCCGTTCACCAAATGACCCGGTTGTTTATTATATTCCAGTTGAACAGACAGTGGAGCGAGGATTACTCGCTTTTTTAGAGCGAGGTTTTAGTGAGGCAATTGAAGAAGGGGCAGACCATATTATTCTTGATATTCATACGCCAGGTGGGGCGGTTGATGCAGCGAATGACATCGCAAAGTTAATGGGCAATACGGATATTCCAATTACAGCTTATGTGAATACAGATGCGATATCAGCTGGAGCGTATATCGCTTTAAATGCGGATAATATTGTGATGGCCCCAACGGGAAGTATGGGTTCGGCAGGTGTCATTGATGGAGCGGGGAATGCGGCAGAAGAGAAAACGCAATCCTACTGGTTAAGCCGAATGCAGGCGGCAGCGGAATTAAATGACCGTGATCCTTTATATGCTCTTGCGATGGCTGATAATCGTTATGATTTGCCTGAGTTAGGTTCGGGTCCTGGTGAGTTCTTAACTTTAAATGCTCAGGAGGCAATGGATGTAGAGTATGCCGAAGCGATTGTTAATAATCGTAGCGAAATCCTTGAGTTTTTAGAGTTAGAAGGCGCTCATGAAATTCAAATGGAAGTAACTGTAGCTGAACAAATTGCCCGAATCGTTACTCATCCAGTTGTGATTCCGATTTTACTGTCTATCGGTAGTTTAGGACTTGTTTTAGAGCTTTATTCACCTGGATTTGGAATTCCAGGAATTATGGGCATTTCAGCATTATTATTATTTTTCTTTGGCCATATGATTGCAGGCTTTGCGGGAATGGAATCCATGCTTTTATTTATTGTTGGAGTCATTCTCATATTAATTGAAATCTTCCTCGTTGGTTTTGGCCTTTTTGGAATTCTAGGAATCATTGCGATTTTAGCTGGGATGCTATTAGGTTCTTATTCAACGGCTTGGATGCTCATTTCAATTGTGATAGCCATCATTGTAACAGGTGTCGCATCGGTTATTTTATTCCGTTATTTCGGTGATAAAGGACCATGGAAAAAAATTGTACTAAATACAGCGACAACATCAGATGCAGGATACATTACAAACGAAACAAGGAATGATTTAATCGGAGTAAAGGGTGAAGCGATTACACCACTTCGACCATCTGGAACGGCTGTAATCGGAAATGAATACCTTGACGTTGTTACAGAAGGAAGATATATTGGACAGGGTAGTAATGTTATAGTTGTGAAGGCAGCTGGCTCACGTATTGTTGTACGCGAGCAAAAAGAAGATAATTAAAGGGAGGAATTTACATGGATTTTGATCCGGGGACAATTACTATATTAATTTCACTTGCGATTATTATCGTACTATTGTCAGTATTATTTACGTTTGTTCCAGTAATGCTATGGATTTCAGCATTAGCGGCTGGAGTGAAAATTGGAATTTTTGAACTAGTTGGGATGAGGTTACGTCGAGTTATTCCAGCACGAGTTGTAAATCCATTAATTAAAGCAGTAAAAGCAGGTATTGATTTAAGCTCAGCTAAACTAGAAGGACACTATTTAGCCGGTGGTAATGTTGACCGCGTTGTTAACGCCTTAATTGCAGCCCAACGTGCTAATATTGATTTATCGTTTGAACGTGCGGCTGCCATTGATTTAGCTGGTCGTGACGTATTAGAAGCGGTTCAAATGAGCGTTAACCCTAAAGTCATTGAAACACCTTTTATTGCTGGTGTGGCGATGGACGGAATTGAAGTAAAAGCGAAAGCAAGAATTACTGTACGTGCTAACATCGACCGTTTAGTCGGGGGTGCTGGTGAAGAAACAATTATTGCTCGTGTTGGTGAAGGGATTGTTTCGACAATCGGTTCTCAAGATTACCATAAAAAAGTTCTTGAAAATCCAGATATGATTTCTCAAACTGTTTTATCAAAAGGGTTAGATTCTGGTACGGCTTTTGAAATTCTCTCGATTGATATTGCTGACATTGATATCGGTAAAAACATCGGTGCTGAATTACAAACAGACCAAGCGGAAGCAGATAAAAAGATTGCTCAAGCAAAAGCCGAAGAACGTCGTGCAATGGCCGTAGCTCAAGAGCAAGAAATGAAAGCAAGAGTTGAGGAAATGCGTGCGAAGGTTGTCGAAGCTGAAGCAGAAGTTCCAATGGCTCTTTCTGAAGCGTTACGTAAAGGTCATATGGGTGTAATGGATTACATGAATTATCAAAATGTAATGGCTGACACAGATATGAGAGATTCAATCAGTAAAGCAACTGATGACGATTCAGACGATTATAAAAACCAAAAGTAAAGAATAGAAACAATAGCTGATCTCTCTTGAAGGGAGGAAAAGTGCTTGTCCATTTTTGAATTTTTATTAGCAAATCCATTTGTGTTAATTATTATTATGGGGATTCTTTTTAGCTTCTTCAAGCGTCAGAATCCACCAAATGAAGAACAGCAAGGGCAGGGGCAAAGGCAACAACGACCAGCAGGCCAGCAAAGAGCTCCGCAAAGGCAAGCGGGCAGACAACAACAAAGTCAAACGGCTGGAACCGAGCAGACCCAAAGGGCGGAACAACGTGAAATTAAAGATTGGCGTGACCTTTTCTTTGAACCAGAACCGGTAGAAGAACAAAGACAAGAACCAGGAACACCAACGAAAATTGAACGTTATCCAACACTTGATGGGAATGTACAAAACTCAAATGTTGCTGAAACAGAAATGAATACCCGCTCAAATGGAAGAGAAAGACTAGAAGAAACCTATGATCAATTAAGAAGAGCTCAAGAAGAGGCTGCGAGGAAGTTTGAACGTCAAACTCAACAGCAGAGAAAAAACAAATCTTCCGAGAGTTTAAACTTGAATTTCGATAATCTTTCAGGCAAAGAGGCGATGAGAGCTGTCGTGATGGCAGAAGTGATCGGACCTCCGCGAGGTAGAAACCCAAGAGGTGCTTATCCGCGTGCAAGAAGGTAATTTTTTGTTCCATTCAATGAATCGGATGGAATTCAACTAGTAAAAGAAATACCATATCAAAAACAGCCAATGAGAAGTGTAATAGCTTCTTGTTGGCTGTTTTTTGTTTTGGAATTGGAAGAGAACTAGTGGTGTGTAATTTAGTTGTAGCAATATCGTCCATCTGAATAGGGACTACTGAAGTAAATTTTATTTTTCTAATGGAAGAAAATTTTTCCAAAACCCGATGATTCGTTGCAAAGATTCCTAAAGAGCGAGTAATACCAATTAAGCTCATATCCGAGTTTGTCAGTGGTCTCTCTGAATCTTGCCAATCTTAGATGTGTAAAAAACCGTGTTAGCCTTTCCACCACCATTTATCCTATTTAAATTTCTATCCTCTCCTCCATCTAACAGTAATCAACCGATAAATAAAATTTGTTGCCATAATTGCCGCTAAAAAAAGAACTTTCCTTAATTTCCGTTGAATAAGAGTGATAACCGACTCCTTATGCACATAAAAATGAAAAGAAGGAGGGGGAGTATGAAGAAATTTAAAAATAAAATGAGAACATGGGTCACAAATAAGTGGCAGCTGCCTCCAGATATATTAATGGATTTACCACGGATAACGATGGTAGGTCAACTTCATATTTATATAGAAAATCATAGAGGGGTCCTTCGCTTTTCGAATCAAGAATTACGCTTGAGGTTGAAGCAAGGACAACTATTAATTAAAGGGGATGCATTTGTGATAAAGACGATATTGCCTGAGGAACTTTTATTAGAAGGGCGAATTGATCAAGTGACTTATATTAATGAATAAAAGCATGACAAAAAGGTGGTGCACTAGTGAAAAATTTCTTTTTGAAACGAATTCAAGGTTATGTACGTGTTTATATTGATGCTCCGTTTCCTGAACATTTCTTAAATCGATGTTTGGAAGAAGGGATCGATGTTTGGAAGATTAAAAAGGTTGGGGATGAGCGCTTATCGTTTTTTATGGATTTAGAAGACGTGCATCGGATTAGACCGCTCGTCAAAAAAACAGAAGCGAAAGTCCACTTTTCCACTAGATATGGATTTCCTTTCTTCTATCAAAAAATGCTCAAACGGAGTGGTTTTGTACTCGGGATTTTTTTATGTTTGATTATGTTGTTTATCGGTTCAAATATGGTTTGGGGTATTGAGGTCAAAGGAGCTTCTCCTCAAGTAGAAACACAGCTCGTGAAGTTAGTGAATGACATTGGTATAAAAAGGGGGAAGTTCCAGTTCCATTTACCAAGTGAGGAAGACATTCAAACTTATGTAACCGAGCAATTAGATGGGGCGACATGGGTTGGTGTGAAGAAAAAAGGGACGACCTATCAATTTGAAGTAGTTGAACAAACTTTGCCAGAGCGGGCTGAGCTTTTGGACCCGAGACATCTTGTTTCCAAAAAGAAAGCGATTATTCATGATATTTTTGTTGAGCACGGTCAAGCGTTGGTAAAACCGAATGATTTTGTGCAAAAAGGGGATATTCTCATCTCTGGTTATATTGGGCAAGAAGGGAAGCAAGAGTTAGTTCCGGCTGTTGGGGTCGTTCGTGGTGAAGTTTGGTACAGAGCCGAAGTGGAGAAGTCGATTGAAAGTCTATTTACGACCTTAACAGGCGAACAAAAGGACAAACATTACTTACAACTATTTGATTGGGATCTTCCAATCTGGGGATTTGGTAAGCCGGAGTTTTCTGATTTTGAAACGTTTGAAGATATTACGCCTTTTCATTTTTTGAAGTGGGAATTGCCGGTTTCTTATAAAAAACAGACACTTTATGAAACCTCTCCTTTTGAAAGGTCGTATACAGATGAGGAAGCGATTGAAAAAGCGATTCAGTTTGCTCATGATGAGATGAATAAGCAGTTCTCGGATGATACAGAAATTATAGAAGAAAAAGTTTTGCACGAAACGATTGAGAATGGTAAAGTTATACTAAAGATTCATTATAAAGTAGTTGAAGATATCATGAAAGAACAACCGATTATTCAAGGAGACTGAGGCTATTGTCAGATGTGAAAGTGCTTAAGTTAGATGTGAAAAATACGAATGAAACGCAAGCTTTGTTTGGACCAAATGATCGATTTTTGAAGCAGATTGAAATGCTGTTACAGGTGTCGATTGTTACTCGTGGTGAGGAAGTGACTGTAACGGGTGAGGGCACTGCGATTGACACGGTTGAGAAAACATTAACGGCTTTAATTCAATTGATTCGAAAAGGGGTTGCGATATCAGAACGCGATGTCGTTTATACTGTTCAACTAGCGAAGCGCAATCAATTAGAAGAATTACATGATTTATACGAAGAGAAAATAACGACTAATATTAAGGGCAAGTCGATTATCGCCAAAACATTAGGCCAACGTCATTATGTATCCGCGATTAACCAAAAAGATATGGTCTTTGGGATTGGCCCCGCTGGTACAGGAAAAACCTATTTAGCTGTTGTTATGGCTGTAACGGCTTTAAAAGATGGTCATGTAAAACGAATTGTTTTAACTCGTCCAGCCGTTGAAGCAGGCGAAAGTTTAGGGTTTTTACCGGGCGATTTAAAAGAGAAAGTCGACCCTTATTTACGACCGATTTATGATGCACTTCATGATGTATTAGGGGTTGAGCATACAACAAGGTTAATGGAGCGAGGGACAATTGAAGTGGCACCACTTGCTTATATGCGTGGGCGAACGTTAGAGGATGCTTTTGTGATTTTAGATGAAGCTCAGAATACAACGAGTGAACAAATCAAAATGTTCATTACAAGATTAGGCTTCGGTTCAAAAATGGTGATTAATGGTGATTTAACACAAATTGATTTACCGAGAGGAAAAAAGTCTGGTTTAAAGACAGCTTTAGAGACGTTAGCTGGTATTCAAGCGATTGGGTTTATTTATTTACATCAAGTTGATGTGGTTAGACATTCACTCGTACAAAGAATTATTCAAGCTTATGAATCGACTGATAAAAAGGACGATGAAAGACCCCTTTTAACATAAGTTTGGCGATTTTTATATAAGAATTACTAGGAGTAGTCATGGGTTATACGCCCATGATTTTTACTCCTTAATGACAAGGGAAATGTTGTGCTGAGCTGGAATCGAAAAGAGGTGAGAATGCCTTGATGAAAAGTAAAACGATTGATCAATATAATTGGTGGAAGCGTCTTCGAGAAAATCGCTATATTAGAATATCTCTTCTTGTTGCTATGGGTGTTTTACTTTACATATTAATGCTAGGGAATATAATCCCAGACAAAATTGAGATTCGATTGTCTCAAGCTGTCGATCAAGATATTCGGTCCCCTATTACTGTTGAAAATAAAGCGGCTACCGAAGACCGGCGTAAAGAAGCAGTAACGGCGATTGGACCCGTTTATGATTTAAAACAAGAATATGCCCAAAATCAAGTCGGAAAAGTGGATGATATTTTTGAACTTGTAAGGCAAGTAGCAGCAGATTATGAAGCAGAACAAGAAGCCCTTAAAGAGCGGTTAGAAGAGGAACTAGAAGAGGGCGAAGAAGTTGAAATCGAAACGCGCACGGATGAAGAAATCCTAGAAGAGCAACTAGCTTATATTCATGAAACCTTGGCAATCGGGACAAGCAATGAACTTTCTGATGAAACCATAATTACGCTTTTAGAATCGTCGGACTCTCAATTACAAATTGCTCAAGAAGCAACGGCTAATGCTGTTTTTGATATTATGAATGAGCAAATTTCGATTCGAGATTTAACGGAGAAAAAAGAAGAAGTCGAAAACTCGATTGAAATGCCGACATTAAGTAATCGGTTAGTGAACGCCATGCAGGAAATTGCTTCATTTGCTATCATTCCCAATTATATTTATGATGCTGAAGAGACCGAGCGTTTACGTCAAGCTACAGCAGATAGTGTTGAACCTGTCATGATTCGTGAAGGTCAGTTAATTGTAAAAGAAGGCGAGATTGTTAACCATGAGATCTATGAACAACTTAGGTTAGTAGGTTTACTTGATGATGATTTAAATGTTTATCCCTATATAGGGTTGGCGATTCTCGTCATACTAATTATGTCAGTCATTGGATATCATATTAATGAGGCTAATACAAGTCTTCGTCATAATAATAGTCACCTTGTTATGTTTACACTCATTTTTGTGCTTACAGTTGTCTTAATTAAGGTTTTTAGCTTATTAGAAGGCTTAGGTATCACAGGGTTAGGGTACGCAGTGCCAGTATCTGTTGGAGCGATGTTACTCACTCTCCTTTTAAGTAAACGAGTCGCTGTATTTATGAGCTTTATCTTTGCAGTGATTGGTAGTATTTTCTTTAACTATGATACAGCAGGTGCTTTTAATTTTACGTATGGAATTTATTTATTTTTTAGTTCTATCTCTGCCGCATTCTTTTTAGGAGAATCGAATCGAGTATCCCGTATTTTAAGAGCTGGTTTATACGTTTCAGCTGTCAATATTTTAACGGTTCTCTCACTACTATTTATGAAGGTTGTTCCTAGTGGTTGGGTCGAAATCGGAATACATGTTGGTTTTGTTTGGTTTTCTGGTTTTGTGGCCGCTGTCTTAACGTTAGGTTTGTTGCCGTTTTTTGAAGTTGGATTTGGCATTTTATCAACAACAAGATTAATTGAGTTATCAAACCCTAATCATCCTCTATTGAGAAGGATATTAACGGAAGCTCCGGGTACCTATCATCATAGTGTTGTGGTTGGGAACTTAGCAGAATCGGCCAGCGAGTCAATTGGTGAAAATGGGCTCCTTGCTCGAGTGGCGTCTTATTATCATGATTTAGGGAAAACAAAAAGGCCACATTTTTTTATTGAAAATCAAATGAGGATGGAGAATCCACATGATAAAATATCACCACAGCTGAGCACGACCATTATAACGGCTCACCCTTATGACGGTGCTGATCTTCTTAGAAAACATAAGATGCCAAAAGAAATCATAGATATAGCAGAACAACATCACGGAACGACTCTTTTGAAGTTCTTTTATCATAAGGCAAACCAAGATAGTGAGACCTCATTACCTGAATCACAATTTCGTTATCCTGGACCAAAATCACAAACAAAGGTTGGAGCGATTGTCCAAATTGCTGATAGTGTAGAAGCAGCTGTGCGTTCTATGCAAAAACCAACACCAGATAAAATTGAAAATCTTGTGCGGAAAATTATTAAAGATAAGTTAGAAGATGGTCAGTTTGATGAATCAGATTTAACGTTACGTGAGCTCGATCAAGTGGCCATTTCGATTTGTGAGACGCTTAAAGGGACATTCCATCAAAGAATTGAGTACCCAGAGGATGAGAAGAAAAAAGGAGACTAAGAAGCATGAATATGACGATTGATATCGTTGATGAGACAAATAATATTAATCAAAAGCAACAAGAATTAGTTGAAAAGCTTTTGGAAAGTGCGGCAAAATCAGAAGGTCTAGTAGGAGAGATTGAGCTGTCTTTAACCTTTGTAACCGACGAAGAAATTCAAGAAATCAATCGAGAGTATCGGGATAAGGATCAACCGACTGATGTCATTTCTTTTGCTCTGAATGAACAAGGGGAAAACGAACAGGAAATTATCGCAGAAGGACTTCCGAATGTTTTAGGAGATATCATTATTTCCGTTCCGCGAATTGGAGCTCAAGCAGAGGAATATGGCCATTCTTTTGAAAGAGAATTAGGTTTTCTTGTTGTCCATGGCTTTTTGCATTTGCTCGGATTTGATCATATGACTGATGCAGATGAAAAAGAGATGTTTGCCAAACAAGAAAACATTCTAAATGAATATGGCCTTACAAGATAGACAGAAAAGAGGGTTTAAGAGATTTCTTCGTTCCTTCGGTTATGCTTGTCAAGGGTTAAAGCATGTAGTAAAGAATGAACAAAATATGCAAATTCATCTTGTGATTGCGGCTACGACGCTCATGGCGGCTTGGATTCTTTCGTTTTCCCTTACATCATGGATGATATTATTACTCGTGATTGCTGGGATGTTTTCAATGGAAATTATGAATACAGCAGTGGAAAGAACGGTTGATATGATTACCGATGATTATCATCCATTAGCAAAACGGGCCAAAGATATCGCGGCGGCCGCCGTATTTGTTTACTGTTTATTTGCTGCTATTATTGGCTTAATGCTTTTCTTACCACCATTGTTAGAGTTATGGTTGTTGCTGTAAAGAACATGTTAAATATGAATGTGGCTCCAAATGATATTTTGTTGTCCATAAAAAACAAAGGATCCAAACGGAGAGAGCGGAATGCCCGGAGACTCCTGCGGGAATAGTGAAGGATGGGAGACCCCGCAGCGTTAGCGAGGAGGCTCCCGACTCACCCGCGGAACGCGTAGGGCATGCAGCTCACGGAGTAAACAGACTCACCCAAACTGATTCCTATTTTAGATTAGAAAGGGTAGTCCTCTTATTTACACAAGAGTAAATAAATTGGTTGGCTTGCCAGTCTGGAATAAGTGAAAGAGATAGAAATACTAATAACTTACAAAAAATATCACTTTAATAATTGAAGGAGAATGTTATGGAAAAGGACAAGCTAATAAAAGAAGCCCTCAAGGCTAGGGAGAATGCCTATGTTCCCTATTCTAAATTTCCAGTAGGAGCTGCTTTATTAATGGATGATGGTCAAATCTATCATGGGGCTAATATCGAAAATGCTTCTTTTGGTTTAACAAATTGTGCGGAAAGAACGGCATTGTTTAAAGCCTATTCAGACGGGAATACAAAAGTAAAAGCAGTTGCGATTGTGGCGGATACGGAAGGACCATGCTCGCCATGTGGAGCGTGTCGTCAAGTTATGATCGAGCTTTGTGAACAAACAACATCAGTTTATTTATCAAATTTATCAGGGGAAATTCAAGAAACGACTGTTACTGAATTATTACCTGGAGCATTTACATCGGAGGATTTACATGAATAACGATCAAAAAAGTTTTAAATCAGGGTTTGTCTCGATTATTGGCCGACCTAATGTTGGGAAGTCTACATTAATTAACCAAGTAATCGGTCAAAAAATAGCGATTATGTCGGATAAGCCGCAAACGACACGTAACAAAGTGCAAGGCGTCTATACGACTAATGAGGCTCAAATTGTTTTTATTGATACACCTGGTATTCATAAGCCGAAACATAAATTAGGGGACTTTATGATGAAGGTCGCCAAAAATACGTTAAAAGAAGTGGATCTTGTCTTATACGTTGTGGATGCAACGGAATCGTTTGGCCCAGGAGAAGAATTTATTATTGAACGTTTAAAAGAAACCGAGGCCAAAACATTCCTTGTGATTAATAAAATTGACCAAGTTCATCCTGAGAAGCTGTTAGGTGTGATTGAAACCTATCGGACAAAATATGACTTTGATGAAGTTGTACCAATATCGGCTTTACAAGGAAATAATGTGACGACATTACTCGAACAAATTGTTGGTTATTTAGATGAAGGGCCACAATATTACCCGAGTGACCAAGTGACCGATCATCCAGAACGATTTATTATTGCCGAATTAGTTCGTGAAAAGGTCTTACATATGACGAGGGAAGAAGTGCCACATTCGATTGCGGTTGTGATTGAGCAGATTAAACGCAGAGAAGGCAGTGAAACTGTTTATGTCGGGGCAACAGTTATTGTCGAACGTGATTCACAAAAAGGGATTGTCATTGGGAAACAAGGGAAGGTATTACGAGAAGTTGGAAAACAAGCTCGTGCTGATATTGAAGCCCTTTTAGGTTCAAAAGTCTTTTTAGAATTATGGGTAAAAGTTCAAAAAGATTGGCGTAATAAATCAACGCACTTACGGGATTATGGCTTTAGAGAAGACGAATATTAATCACGATGGAGCTCGTTTGAAAAAAATGGGCTAGGTTAAAGTTAAGAAAAAGCAGTGGCTGTGCGAATGGCCATTGTTTTTTGATCTTGTATCCACTTATAATAAACATACATGATCATTAAAGCCAAAAGACAGTATAAAATAATAAAACAAATTTACGATTTGTCAAGGAAAATAAATTAGTAATTATTCCATAACATGATTCGTGCAAACAAGGTCATGATAGTGATAAGACGTGTTTAAGTGTAATCTTCAAAGAAAGGTGGAATCTGATGATGCTCGATTTTTCTTGGAAGGTCTTTTCAATGACAGGAAACGTTGACATGTATTTGTTAATTAAAGAGTTAGAACGAGACTCAGATCAACAATTCGAACAAGAGACAGCAGCTGTAAGTGAAGATTTAGACGCACCTACTAATCATTAATCACGTTTGTGCACCATGTTTATTAAAAGTGGTGAAGTAGATGTTACAAAAGGTAGAAGGAATTATCATACGTTCATCTGATTATGGAGAAACAAATAAAATAATCACTTTATACACGCGAGAATTAGGGAAAATCGGTGTAATGGCAAGAGGGGCTAAAAAGCCTAAAAGTCGATTAGCTTCTGTATCTCAACTATTTATATACGGAACTTTTTTAATCCAAAAACACCAAGGCCTAGGAACTTTAAATCAAGGTGAAATCCTTGACTCGTTTAAAGAGGTCCGTAATGATCTTTATTTAGCGTCGTATGCAAGTTATGTGGTTGAGTTGTTGGACCGATTAACCGAAGAAAAAGAAATCAATCCGTATTTATTTGAATTGGTTTATCAAATGCTCCATTATTTAGATGAAGGTATTGACCCGGAAGTCCTTTTACGTATTTATGAAATGAAGATGTTGGCCGTAGCGGGAGCGAAACCACAATTGGATCATTGTGCAAGTTGTCAAGGAATTTTTATTCCCGTTGCTTTTTCAATTCGTGAAGCAGGATTTCTTTGCGGACAGTGTGCGTATAAGGATGATCATGCTCTGCGAATAAATGAGCAAACGGCAAGGTTATTACGCTTATTCTTTTATATGGATTTAAACCGATTAGGGAAAATTTCATTAAAAGATGATACAAAAAAAGAACTGAAATGGATTATTTCGACCTATTATGACGAATATGTTGGTCTTACATTAAAATCGAAACGGTTTATAGAGCAATTAGAGAAGATGGACCTTCAAATAAAGGAAAAAGAGAATCAGGACCAAAAAGGGTTGTCCTAAATACTTTGCGGCTGCCCCCAGACGCTAGGTTTCATTGTAACTTAGAATAGAGTTAGCAGACTTCAAACCAAAAGGATAATAACCCATCAAAAATCATTTTATGATGACTGGATGGGTTATTTTTATCTTTTGCAACGTCCCCTTTTTCAGTGGTCTCGATTTTATAAGCCGGCTTTTAGACGTTTTAAGATTTTTTCGTAATCATCTTCGTCAAGTCCTGGAGCAAACATTTCTGGTTTAGCTTCTAAATCTGGTATAGGGGCACCTTCTGGGGTTCCATCTATTACTCTTAAAGGCTCCCCTGTTTCAGGGTTAGGCCCTTTCCAAATTTGATTAATGTCACGGTATTCTTTTTCTCCCCAAGTGTATAACACATTAGAAAGTCCTTGTTCAATATATTTTTTGGCATGATCAAAGGCATTGTTATCGGGTCTTGGTACAGGGAGCATCTTGCCAATCTCAACGCCTGTAGCAACTTCGATTGCTTTCGCATAAGCAATAATGTGAGTACCACCACGCACTAATAAATAACCACATAACTCTCTCGCTGTTGGGTTTGTGGTCATTTCATAAACACGCATTTTGTGTAATCTCGCTCCAATTTCGAGTGAATAATTGTGTAAGAGATCTTCTACTAAAGCTCCGCTGCCATGTACATAACTTCCATTCCAAGGGTTGCCCATGCCGTCACCAGGAAAAGCCGTTTGGGCCGTTGTTGTAAAGTGATAAGAATACCTTTTATCTTTGCCAATTTGTAAAGGAGCTGTATCAGGAGCACCAGGATGTGTATTGCCATAAGACATTAAGTTAATCGTATTGGCTACTAGCTCAACATGGCCAAATTCTTCTGCCGTAATACTAGCGATCAGATCATAAAAAGGTTTGAATTTTTTCTTACCTCGAAAGTTGAAGGATTGAAACATATAATTGTTCAAGGTTGACATTTCTCCAAATTCTCCACCTAATAATTCTTGGACAATAGAAGCACCATTTATATCGCCATGCTCAGGTACAGGGAGAGCAATCGCGAGCTTATTAATTCGCTTCATCATAACTTTGTTCCCACCTTTCATGTAAAACCTTCTTTTTTAGAAACATTTGTATGAAAGTGAGCGATGTTTATGTTGCTCGTGCTGGGAAGAACCAGACAATTTCCTGTGTTCTAATGTAGAAGGGAGTCCCGCCCATTTCGACGATGATATGATCGGGATAAACATGTTTTAACACACCTCTTACGGAACCTTGTGTCGTTTGCACGCCGATAACTTGTTGTTCAAGGTTACATAAGTTTTGATACGTATAAGGGTCATGGATGGTCCAGTCTAAGTTTTCACTCATTTTTTCACTCCTCATCGTTTTTAGTTGATTTCCACTCTGTAATTTTGCCGTCATTTCATTTTTATTTGTAGAGCTTGTCTTATATTCGTTTATTTTTCCTTATTGAGATGAGTTGTTTAGAAATGAAACTTTCTGTATAGAATATTAAGGATTGACAGAGGATTTCTTTTTATATAAAATATGAATACTAGATAGGCTGCAAAGAAGGAGAATAGTACTTATAGAGCTGAATGAAAGCGAACCTAGGATAGTGTAAGCTAGGGCATTTACCTATAACGAAGGCACTCTGGAGCAGAACGGAAAAAAGTGATTTGTAAGGAAGGGAATCATTACTTACAAATAAGTAGGGTGGAACCGCGGGAAACTCTCGTCCCTATGCTGGAAGACAGCATAGGGACGAGAGTTTCTTTTTTGTCTTTGCTGCTTTCAAATAAACTCAATTTATATCAAAAAATGGAACAAGTGATGGAGGTATTAGAGATGAATGTGCAAACGATGATTTTGACTTTGCAAGAATTTTGGTCTAAACAAAATTGTATGATTATGCAAGCATACGATACAGAAAAAGGGGCAGGTACGATGAGCCCATTTACTTTACTACGTACGATTGGTCCAGAACCGTGGAATGTTGCTTATGTAGAGCCATCAAGAAGACCGGCAGATGGTCGTTATGGTGAGAACCCAAACCGTTTATATCAACATCATCAATTTCAGGTGATTATGAAACCATCTCCTATTAATATTCAAGAACTTTATTTAGATAGTTTACGGGCTTTAGGGATTAATCCATTGGAACACGATATCCGTTTTGTTGAAGATAATTGGGAGAACCCGACATTAGGCTGTGCCGGGCTTGGTTGGGAAGTTTGGTTAGATGGGATGGAAATTACTCAATTTACGTATTTCCAACAAGTAGGTGGTATTGAAGCGAACCCTGTGTCAGCAGAAATTACTTATGGTTTAGAGCGCTTAGCTTCTTATATTCAAGATAAAGAAAATGTTTTTGACCTTGAATGGGTAGAAGGATTTACGTATGGTGATATTTTTAAACAGCCAGAGTACGAACACTCTAAATATACATTTGAAGTTTCTGATACAGAGATGCTGTTTGGTTTATTTAACACTTACGAAGGAGAAGCGAAACGAGCTTTAGATGAAAATCTTGTCTTTCCTGCTTATGATTATATTTTGAAATGTTCGCACACATTTAATTTGCTGGATGCCAGAGGAGCGATCTCTGTTACGGAGCGTACAGGCTATATTGGACGGGTTAGACAGTTAGCTCGTTTGGCAGCGAAACTTTATTATGATGAAAGAGAAAGATTAGGATTCCCTATGTTGAAAAAGGAGGAGGCAGAATAATGAGTGCTCATGATTTTTTATTAGAAATCGGATTAGAGGAATTACCAGCTCGTTTTATTACAGATGCAATGAATCAGCTTGAGCAAAAAATGAGTAGCTGGTTAAACGAACAAAAGCTTGAGTATCAATCTATTGAGGCCTTCTCAACTCCTAGAAGACTGGCGGTTTTAGTTACAGGACTTGCTGATAAACAGCCGGATATTACGAGCGAAGCAAAAGGTCCAGCGAAAAAAATCGCTTTAGATAATGAAGGAAATTGGTCAAAGGCGGCCCAAGGGTTTGCACGTGGGCAAGGCGTTAGTGTCGAGGACCTGTTTTTTAAAGAATTAAAAGGCGTTGAGTATGTATATGCGAACACCTTTACAGCTGGGAAAGAAACGGTTGAACTTTTAGAAGCAGCAAAAGAGCTGATCTTATCCATTCATTTCCCTAAAAATATGCGTTGGAACTCATATCAGCTCCGTTACGCAAGGCCAATTCAATGGTTAATCGCTTTGTACGGAGAAAAGGTGATTCCATTTTCAATTGAAGGAATCTCAACAGGAACGATTTCTAAAGGTCATCGTTTTTTAGGAAAAGAAGTATCGATAGCTGCACCTGCTCATTATGTGGCGACACTAAGTGAACAAAATGTAGTCGTAGAGCCACAAAAAAGAAAAGAAATGATTATTTCACAAATTCAAGTGTTAAGTCGTGAACAAAATTGGGTAATTCCCATTGATGAGGATTTATTGGAAGAAGTGAATAATCTAGTCGAATATCCTACTGCTTTATTTGGGAAGTTTGATGACGAATTTTTAGAGATTCCTAAGGATGTGCTCATAACGTCAATGAGAGAGCATCAACGTTATTTTCCAGTTGAAAACAGTGAAGGAGAGCTACTACCTTATTTTGTTACTGTACGTAATGGGAATGCGGAACATTTAAATAATGTCGCACGTGGGAATGAAAAAGTATTAAGAGCTCGCCTATCGGATGCGGCATTCTTTTATGAAGAGGATCAGAAGCTAAAAATTGACGATGCCGTTGCCAAGCTTGAAAACATCGTTTACCATGAAGAACTTGGATCGATTGCAGATAAAGTGAGAAGGGTTCAGTATTTAACAAATGAGCTCTCGGATCAATTGGTTTTAAGTACAGAACAAAAGAAAAAAGCAAACCGAGTTGCTGAGATTGCTAAGTTTGATTTAGTGACACAAATGGTTTATGAATTTACAGAATTACAAGGGAAGATGGGGCAAGTATATGCGGAGCTAGCAGGTGAAGATAAAGAAGTAGCCGAAGCGATTAACGAACACTATATGCCGCGTTTTGCTGGTGATAACAGTCCATCGTCACTAGTCGGTGTGGTCGTTAGTGTAGCGGAGAAAATCGATACGATTACGACTTGTTTTGCTATCGGCCTTATTCCATCAGGTTCACAAGATCCGTATGCCCTACGCCGTCAAGCGACAGGTATTGTTCAAATGCTTTTAGATAATGACTTATCATTGTCATTAGAAACATTAATCGATGTCAGCCTTAATCTTAATGAAGAGCGTCAGTTATTAAAACGAGATAAATCGGATATAAAATCTGATTTATTATCATTCTTCCGTTTAAGAGTAAAACATATGCTCCAAGAAAAATCGATTCGATATGATGTGATTGATGCAGTTATTGCCAATGGTTTCACTGAAGTATCGACGACGGTTGCAAAAGCGAATGTTTTAATGCAACAAGTTGAACAACCTCAATTTAAACAAGTAATAGAAGCGCTAAGCCGTGTGACGAATATCTCGAAAAAGCAAACGGGAGATGTGAGAATTAATACAAGTTTATTCCAAAAAGAAGAGGAAGAGAACCTGTATCAAACCTATATGAGGGTACAAGAGCAAGTCGCCGAAGCAACCGAAGGGAAAGATTATGAGTCAGCCTTTCATGCGTTAGCTCATACAACTGAAGTCATTGATCAATACTTTGATCATATTATGGTGATGGATGAAAATGAAGAGATTAAACAAAACCGTCTTTCACAAATGAAGGCTTTTGCGAATGTCATTTATTCATTTGCTGATTTTCAGGCGATTGTTTTTAGTTAATCAAATAAGGGAATAGAAAGATGAACAGTAGGAGAATTCTTACTGTTCATTACTTGCCTTAAGTAATAAAAGGTATAGTCAAAATTTATGATATAAAGGGTGATGACATTGGAGGAGATTCAGAAGCAGCGCTCAGTCGTTTATATCGTTTCGGATTCAGTAGGAGAAACGGCTGAATTAGTCGTAAAAGCTGCCGCTAGTCAATTTCGTGATGCGGGGCTAGAGTTAAGAAGAGTACCTTATGTTGAAGATAAACAAACGATCGAAGAGATTGTCAGACTTGCCGCTAATGCCAATGCCTTGATTGCCTTTACTTTGGTTGTTCCAGAGATGAAACAATTTTTAATGGAACAAGCTAAACAAGTTGGGGTGGAAACAGTTGATATAATAGGTCCGATGTTAACCCAAATTGGAAATCTTGTTCAAGTTAAACCGAGATATGAACCAGGCCTCATTTATCGACTTGATGAAGATTATTTTAGGAAAGTAGAGGCAATTGAATTTGCCGTTAAATATGATGATGGGCGTGATGCAAGAGGGGTGGTGCGAGCAGATATCGTACTAGTAGGTGTTTCGAGAACGTCAAAAACACCATTGTCTCAATATTTAGCTCATAAACGTTTAAAAGTCGCCAATGTCCCACTCGTACCAGAAGTCAAGCCCCCTGATGAATTATTTAAAGTATCGGCTAAAAAATGCATCGGGCTGACCATTAGTCCAGAGAAATTAATCGATATACGAGCCGAGCGCTTAAAAGCATTAGGTTTACAAACAGAAGCGACGTATGCGAACATTAATCGGATAAAAGAAGAGTTGGTCTATGCCCAAGAGATTATGGAACGAATTGGCTGTCCAGTAATTGATGTTTCGAATAAAGCAGTAGAAGAAACAGCTAATCAAATTTACAATATGTTTCAAAAAAGGTAATAAACATATGGTGTTACTTTGATTTTAAAGGGCAAAAGAAAGAATAAGAGGTTTTACTGGTCAAATGAACCATTTTTACGTATAATAAAGAATTGTGTTGCTTGCTATTTAATATGATTTCTAAGGAATATTTTTTAAAAGAACAAATAAATTTAAAAAGTCAAGGTTTTTTCTTATGTTTTTGGCAATGATAGTAAAGGTAACCAAGGAAATGGTAGAACGTATTCTTGATCAATTGACAAGACCTATTTTTTCGACAATTATCAACTAAATTCTTTTCGTAAAAAGCAGGATATTGGAAGGGAATGTTGAATTAATTTACTATGGATAAAGAAAAAAGAACGATTTATGTGGATGCTGATTCTTGTCCTGTAAAGGAAGAAGTCTTGTTTTTAGCCGCTCAATATAAGGTGCCAACTACATTTGTCTCCTCTTATGCTCATGAATTAACATTGCCAGCATTTGTGGATCAGGTCACGGTTGATTCTGATAAAGAAGCGGTTGATTTATATGTTATGAATCAAGTGAAAAAAGGTGATATTTGCGTTACACAAGACCATGCATTGGCATCATTACTTTTAGCCAAAGGGACATTGGTCCTTTCGCCTAAAGGGTATCTTTTTCAAGAGGAGACAATTCAACAACTTTTGGATTTTCGTTTTCTCTCACAAAAAGAACGACGAATGGGAGGGAGAACTAAGGGACCAAAAGCCTTTACAAAGAAGGATCGACAATTTTTCTTAGAAAACCTTGAAAAAATCATAAAAAATTAGCAGGAATATAAGAAAAAAGCTCGAAAAATATTAAGACTTAATAACGATTATAATGAATTGGTGATCACTGTTATGAATGGTCGAATTCCTGAAGAGACTGTCGAACAAATCAGACAGACAGCAGATATAGTAGAAGTCATTAGTGATTATGTTCAATTGAAAAAGCAAGGAAAGCAGTATACTGGGTTATGCCCGTTTCATGGGGAAAAAACGCCTTCTTTTTCTGTCTCACCTGATAAACAGTTATACTATTGTTTTGGCTGTGGAGCTAGTGGAAATGTTTTTTCATTTTTGATGAATCATGAAAATTTCACATTTATTGAAACAGTTCAGCATTTAGCGAAACGTACACATATTGATTTGCCAGAACAAGTGGTGACCACTAATGAACAAACATCAAAACCACAGGATGAAATGATTCAAGGGCACGAATTAGCCGCAAAATTATATCATCATATTTTGACCTTAACAGAAGAAGGGAAAATAGGTTTAGAGTACGCAAAACAAAGGGGTTTTACGAAAGAACAGATTGAACACTTTCAAATTGGTGTTGTCCCAGACCGATGGGATACATTAGTGACCATCTTTAAAAAGAGAAATTATACGCTAACTCAAATGGTCAAAGCTGGTTTGTTAGGTAGGCGTGAATCCGATGGCGAATATTATGATCGGTTTAGGAACCGATTAATGTTCCCTATTTGGAATTCACAAGGAAAAACAGTTGGGTTTAACGCTAGAAGTTTAGGCGATGAAAACCCCAAATATTTAAATAGTTCAGAGACCCCCATATTTCAAAAAGGGCAAACCTTATATGCTTTTCATTTGGCGAGAAGTTCCATTCGTAAGGCCAACTCCGCACTTCTTTTTGAGGGGGCTGTTGATGTTATCGCTGCTTGGGGAGCAGGGATTCATCATGCCATCGCAACTCTTGGCACAGCTTTAACCGACGAACAAGCTAGGCGAATAAGGCGAAATGCAGAAACGGTTACGATTTGTTATGACTCAGACCGAGCAGGAATTGATGCGGCTTTTAGAGCAGCTACCATTTTGGAGAATGCGGGTTGTATTGTCAAAGTAGCCGTGATGCCTGAAGGGTTAGACCCCGATGACTTCATCAAGAAATTTGGAGCTGAGCGCTTTAAAAATGATGTAATAGGGGCAAGCTTAACAGTAATGGCATTTAAGATGCGTTTTTTACGAAAAGGTCGGAACATGAATGATGAAAATGAACGAATTCAGTATATTGAAGACGTTTTGAAAGAAGTTTCCACCTTGCCTCGTGCAATTGAACGCGATCATTATGTAAGGCAATTAGCCGATGAATTTTCTTTATCGTTAGATGCGTTAAAACAAGAGCAATTTCGAATTTATCGTGAGAAAAAAAATCAATCAACGTATCAAAAATCAGCAGACCCCATTCCGAAAAAGAATGAAGGGAAAAAAAGCTTTGAACAAAAAAAGCTATTACCTGCTTATCATAATGCAGAGCGATTTTTACTCTCTCATATGATCCGGAATGTTGAAATTGCTGAAAAAGTTCAAGAGCGAATTGGTGGTCAATTTAATGTCGATGAACACCATGCGATTGCTGCGTATTTGTACGCGTTTTACGGAGAAGGAAATGAACCAGACCCAGGTTCTTTTGTACAAAGAATTAATGACGAAGCGATTAAAAGGCTAGCGTCGGAAATTGCGATGCAAGCCGTAGAGGAAGAATGTTCCCCGCAAGTCATTGATGATTATATTAAACAGATTGAAAACTATCCAAAATGGGTAGAGATTCATAAAAAACAATTAGAATTAAAACGTGAACAGGATCCAATCGTGTTCGCCCAGCTACAAATGGAATTAATTAAGATGAAAAAAGAACTACAATCATCTTAATCGTTAGTATCGTTTTGAACATTGGAAGGAGGGGATCGAATGGCAGAGAAACCACTACGCCCATTAACGGAAGGTGAGTTGTCGATCGATCAGGTGAAAGAACAATTGGTAGAGCTAGGTAAAAAAAGAGGTACTCTCACATATGTCGAGATTACAGATAAGTTAGCTAGCTTTGATCAAGACTCGGATCAGATGGATGAGTTTTATGAATACCTTGGAGAACAAGGTGTTGAAATCATAAATGAAGGTGAAGAAGGCCCATCAGTTCAGCAAGTAACGAAAGAGGAAGAAGAATTTGATTTAAATGACTTAAGTGTACCTCCAGGAATCAAAATCAACGATCCTGTTCGTATGTATTTAAAAGAAATTGGTCGTGTTCCTCTTTTATCAGCTGATGAAGAAATTGAACTCGCTAAACGAATTGAACAAGGTGATGAAGAAGCCAAAAGACGTCTAGCAGAAGCGAACTTACGACTTGTTGTTTCGATCGCAAAACGTTATGTTGGTCGTGGGATGTTATTCCTTGATCTCATTCAAGAGGGGAATATGGGTTTAATCAAAGCGGTTGAAAAGTTCGACTATGATAAAGGATTTAAGTTTAGTACGTATGCCACTTGGTGGATTCGTCAAGCGATTACTCGTGCGATTGCTGACCAAGCTCGTACGATTCGTATTCCCGTTCATATGGTTGAGACGATTAATAAGTTAATCCGTGTTCAACGCCAATTACTTCAAGATTTTGGTCGTGAGCCAACACCTGAAGAAGTGGCAGAAGAAATGGAATTGACACCTGAAAAGGTCCGTGAGATTCTAAAAATCGCCCAAGAACCTGTATCTCTCGAAACGCCAATTGGTGAAGAAGATGATTCTCATTTAGGCGATTTTATTGAAGACCAAGATGCATTAGCTCCATCTGATGCGGCTGCCTATGAATTATTAAAAGAACAGCTTGAAGATGTTTTAGACACTTTAACAGATCGTGAAGAAAATGTTCTACGTCTTCGTTTCGGTTTAGATGATGGTCGTACTCGGACACTTGAAGAAGTAGGTAAGGTCTTTGGTGTTACTCGTGAACGTATTCGTCAAATTGAAGCAAAAGCGTTAAGAAAGTTACGTCATCCAAGTCGTAGCAAACGATTAAAAGATTTCTTAGAGTAAAAGTGAGAACCATACCTTATAGGCTGGTGAATAGGTGGTTTACTTCTAATGGTGAAGTAGACCGCTTTTTTAGTTTTATGTGTATGGTAATCTTTTCTAATGATGGAAGATTCCATTCGATTAAATGTTCTTTCCATTTATTTTACTGATCTTTTATAGCTAATGCAAATTGATCAGATATTTTTCTGTCATTTTCAAACAGTTTTTTTATTTTTAAGTGATAAAAAAGAGTCATTTGCTTGAAGTGACCGTCTCTTTTTGGAAGTCACTGAAAAAGTCTCCACCTCACCTTTTGGGAGAAAATCAAAGGTCATTAGTTCTCTTGGTAAGATGGCCGGTAATGGTTTCAAAATGCCTTTTCATTAACAAAAACGGAGCCAGCACAATACCCGGTTCACCCGTGATTGCTGCGGGTATTGTGCTGGCGGAGTATAGCTAACTAATGTAACCATGTTTTAACGAGTAGCCGGTTATCCAGTGGCCTCCCTTTTTTAACTGTTTTTGTTTGCGGCTTCCTTTTTAATTCATAAATGATTGCTGTTTTTTCGGGTATACTTTAAGATAAGAATGATTTTCTTTAAAATTTAGTAAAAAGAGTGACAAAAAAAGCAAAAGATCACGAATCCCTTTTCATGGTTACAGTTTTCAAGTACAATAAGAGGGGTATTTCTTGGCAATCTACATATGATGTCAAATTTTTGAAATGATGTTTATTGACAAAGGAGGGTTAGAAAATGAAAGGAAGACCTCTAATTCCATTCGCCGTTATTGCGATTGTCGGCTTATTATTAATTACAGCACTTTCGTTTGTTGGTTTAAATCAACGTGAAGCGATGCAAGAGGACGAAGAAGGAAACGGTGCAGAAGAAGTAACAGAGTTTGAGGATCCAGTTGCAGCAGGAGAAGAGATGGCTCAACAAAGCTGTATTGCTTGTCACGGTGGCGACCTTACAGGTGCAGGTGGTCCAGACTTAACAAATCTTGATTTATCTGAGGATGAGATTGTTCATGTTATTTTAAATGGACAAGGTTCGATGCCAGCTATGCCATTGGATGAAGTTGAAGCAGATGCGATTGCTCAATACTTATTATCTTTAAATGAATAATGAAACGAGCGAGAGTCAGATAACTCTCGCTTTTTCTTTTTGTCTGGAGATTTTCTTGCAAGATCGTAAACATCTAGATAAGATAAAACAAGAGTCAAATATAAAATAAAAGGTGAAAAAATGAACGAAAGACATTTATCAAAAAGATTATTAAAGGTAGCTGATTTTGTACCTAAAGGGGCAAAATTAGCAGATATTGGTTCGGATCATGCGTATCTACCCACTTATTTAGCATTAAATGATGATACATTAACAGCTATAGCTGGGGAAGTGAATGAAGGACCGTACCAAAGTGCTGTGATGCAAGTGAAACGCTCAGGATTAACCGGCCGTATTGAAGTTCGTAAAGGTGATGGACTTGATGTCATTCAAGCAGGTGACCAAATCAGTGCCATATCAATTGCAGGAATGGGTGGGGCGTTGATTCAGACGATTTTAGAGCAAGGTAAGGATAAGTTAGGGGAAGTTGAGCGATTAATTTTACAACCGAATATTGGGGCGATTTTTATTAGAGAATGGCTTAGTGAAAATGGTTGGGTGTTAGTCGATGAAGCGATTTTAGAAGAGGATGAGAAAATTTATGAAGTTCTCATCGCCGAAAAAGGTACGGATCACCTTTTATATAAGGAACAAACAGAAGCCAAATTATTATTAGGTCCGTTTTTAATGAAGCAGTGCTCTGCTACATTTAAAAAGAAATGGCAGTATGAGCTCAAACATTGGCAGCAAATATTAGAACGGTTAGAAGTGGCTAAAGAGACGGAAAGTAATGAAAGCAGAAAAAAAGAATTAAAGCAAAAAATATTAATGACAAAGGAGGCTTTATCATGAGTGATTATATTCATGCCTCACATTTGGTGCAATTTTTTGAAGAATGGGCACCGAAGTCGATAGCGGTTGAAGGTGATAAAAATGGTTTAATGATTGGGACGTTAAATAAACGAATCCAAAAAGTGATGGTGACACTTGATGTTTTAGAAAATGTCATCGATGAAGCGATTGAGCAAAATGTGGATTTTATTTTCGCTCATCATCCACTATTATTTCGTCCGTTAAAAAAGATCGATGTGAACACTGCCCATGGTCGGATTGTTGAAAAAGCGATTAAGCATGATATAACGATTTATGCTGCTCATACCAACCTAGATATTGCTAAAGGCGGAGTAAACGATATGATGGCCAACGCATTAAGGCTCACGGAAACGGAAGTGCTCGCACCGACACAATCAACCGAGCTAGTTAAGGTCGTGGTGTTTGTACCTGAATCACATGCAACGCAAGTCCGTGAGGCAATGGCAAACGCAGGGGCAGGTCATATCGGGGGTTATAGTCACTGTACCTTCAATTCTAAGGGTGTTGGTACCTTTAAACCTGAAGAAGGAACAAGCCCTTATATCGGCAAAGTAAACGAGCTAGAAGAGGTTCCAGAAGTGAAGGTAGAATCGATTATGCCAGCAAGCTTACAAAGTCGTGTTGTACGAGCGATTATGAAAGCTCATCCTTATGAAGAGCCTGCCTTTGACCTATATTCGTTAAACAATAAAGGAGAGGTGTTAGGGTTAGGTCGAATTGGTAAACTTGAGCAGGAGATGACATTAGCTAATTTTGCCGAATTTGTTAAGGGAGCTTTTGGTGTCAAAGGGGCCCGAGTCGTAGGTGATTTAACAGGGACGGTTCGTAAAGTGGCCGTACTCGGTGGTGATGGAAACAAATATTTACAAACAGCCTTATTTAAGGGAGCTGACGTCATTGTTACTGGGGATGTTTATTACCATATGGCTCACGATGTGATGATGGAAGGTTTGAAAATCGTCGACCCGGGTCACAATGTCGAAAAAGTAATGATTAATGGCGTGTATGAATTTTTTACAAAGTTTTTAACGGAACAAAATGTTCAAACCGAAGTGATATGCTCAAAAGTACATACGGATCCGTTTCAGTTTGTGTGATGAAGTGGAGAGATGTCATAAAGGAAAAATACTTAAAGTGAGTCGAGGCAGAGGACTTGCTTTAAGTTTTTTTGTTTTCGTTATATGTGTAGAGAGCGAACAGATAAGTTGATATTCGAAATGAAATTGGGAATAGAGCAGGATTGAGATGCGGATGATGTTTGATAAGTAATGAAAAATTGGATTGGATGGGATTAGGGTACGAATAAGCGTGAATAGGTAATGAAAGTGGAAAAGAGAGAAATTATGGTGCGAATAAAGTTTGATAAGTAATGAAAAAAAGAGTTGGATGGTATTAAGGTGTAAATAAGCGTGAATAGGTAATGAAAGTTGGAATAGAGGGAAATTAGGGTGCGAAAAACGATTAATAAGTAATGAACCCCCGGATTGGCTCAAATTACAGTACAAATAATTCCAAACATAACCAAATAAGAACCGAACAATCAAACGAACAGCATGGCACCTTTGAAATTTCTTCTCAACAAAAAACCTGCTAATGCATTTGTGCAAGAACAGGTTTTTTGAAAGGCCAATATTATTTTTTTACGCGGACTTTTGGTAAGATTTTTTCAAGTTTAACTTGACCTTCTGTCTTCCAAGTGTCTTTGTTTGTTGTATCATAGCCTTCTAAAAATTTAATTACTTCTCTTGTGATAGGTGTTGGTGTTGATGCTCCAGATGTTACACCGACTGTTTCAACACCTTCAAACCATTCTAACTTTAACTCGGTAATATCACCGATTCGGTAAGCTGTTGTACCGGCAATTTGTTCGGAAACTTGGGCGAGTCGATTTGAGTTATTACTTTTTGGATCACCTACAACAATGACAAGATCACATTCTTTTGCTTGTTCCGCAACAGCTTCTTGCCTAACTTGAGTGGCCAAGCAAATTTCATTGTGGATCTGTGCGTGTGGGAAACGTTTCATTGTTTTATTCATAATATCTGAAACATCCCATTGACTCATTGTTGTTTGGTTCGTAATAATAATTTTTTCTGAATCAAGTTCTAATTCATCTACATCCTCTAATGATTCGACTAAATGAACAGAATGTGGAGCAACTCCAATGGCTCCTTCTGGCTCAGGATGCCCTTTTTTTCCGACATAAATGACATGATAGCCTTCACCTGTTTTCTCACGAATTAAATCATGCGTTCGTGTGACATCAGGGCATGTGGCATCAACAACGGTTAACCCTTTTTCTTGAGCTAGTTTACGAACTTCTGGAGAAACTCCATGAGCCGTAAAAATTACTGTACCTTTATCAACTTGTTGTAAAATCTCTAGACGATTTGGACCGTCTAAAGAATAAATTCCATCGTTTTCAAAAGCATCTGTAACGTGCTGATTGTGAACGATCATCCCTAAAATATAAATTGGACGTGGTAAATCTAGATTTTGGGCTGCTTGACGAGCGAGCACCATCGCATCAACGACCCCATAACAATAGCCACGGGGTGAAATTTTTACTACATTCATGACATGCCTCCTAAAAATGAGAGCTCCTGTCCCTAAGTAAAATGAAGGAACAGGATTTGTCTGTTTCGTCCTATATTATAATAGAGATTGTTCGCTGTGACAATCGAAATGCCTATTTTGTATGATAGGGAATTGCATAAAAATTTAAAAAATTATGCAGAGCCCTCTTCTAAAAGAGATTGATCAATAAACTCATACGCCTGTTCCTCGGTCATATCATTCATTAATACAAGTTCGCTTGCAATCATTTGTTTGGCTTTTTGTAAATGATTTCGATCTTGAATATGAAGTCCGTTCGAGCGTTCGGTTTGTTTTTTGGAGAGAGAAGAAATTAAATGAGCTGCATCTATAATACTGCCGCTTTTTAATAAATTCTCTGTATCTCGAGAGAAATGGCTTGTTGATAGTGGATTTTCAGGTCCGTTTTGTAAAGCCTCAACCAAATGATCTAGTTCCTGTTGGGCGATGACTTTACGTAAACCAGACTGTTCAATCCGGTTCTCAGGTAGCATGAGCTTTACGTCCACAAGAGGGAAGTGGAGAATATAATAAGAGTGAGTTTCACCTAATACATTCTTTTCTTCAATGTCCTCAATTGTACCAGCACCATGATAAGGATAAACAACGTGATCACCGACTTTAAACATAGGCATTCCTCCAATTCCTGTAATATTTTTATTATAGCACAAAAAAATACAAATTAAAAATTTTACTACCTGAAGGCTTATGTGTCAACTAAAAAGTATTACTTTTCTTAAACATATAATTTAGGTAATGGAATTCCTTCCTTTGTTGTGTTGCTAAATCTAGGTTTTGTAGCTTCAGTATTTACATTTGTTTCTTGAGAAGGTGTGGCTAACAACTGTGAGGGCAAAGGGGCAACGGTTTCTGTTAAGGTATTGTTTTCGATGTAACCTTCAGTTGTTGTTGGGGTTGTCAGGTTCTCGTTCATTAGCGATGAAAGGTCGACTGTTGGTCCTGCTACTTGGTTAGCGAAAGCGGCTAATTCACTGTCACTAGAGCGCATAATTCTCCACATCGCTGGAAGGTTTCGAATGATCGGGCCGTATTGACGGACCATAGGCATCACTTGTTGGGTTAGCCCTAGAACACGTTGAGAATTATCAAGTATAGTAGAAAATTTAATTGAACTTCCAGCCGCCTTTCCAAGCCCACTCGCTAAGCCTCCACTTGCTGCTTTTGTTCCACCACCAAATCCAAATAGTCTTGCTAACAATCCTCCTCCTGCTCGCCCGGCTCCTGCACTTGACATTCCAGCCATCCCTTGTGCAAATCCTCCGCCACCTAACATAGGGCCACCAATCCCTGCTCCAGGAAACATCATCGGTGTATGCATGGGCATTTGCGAGAAGGCTGACATTGGCAAAGTGGACTGAATCGGGATCGATGTTAAAGGAGGTCCGATAAATCTATCCAATTGATTCACCTCATTTTACTAAATACACTTTTCCTTATTATTATTTGTATGTAAAACGCGGAAATTAGTGCCTAACTTTTTTTGTTCGGAAGATTATTCGCTTTTTATTAGTGAAGTATGATAAAATAATCTATTGCAAAGAAGAAACGGATGAAAGTAGGAAAAATGATGAAAACAAATAATTTTAAGCGCTTCGATTTAAAGCCTTATTTAATTGAATCGCTTAATGAGCAAAATATTTTAATGCCGACAGAAATTCAGGAGCGTTTAATTCCAGCGATTTATAATGGGCATGATGTGATCGGACAATCGCAAACAGGAACAGGTAAAACATTAGCGTTTTTATTGCCATTATTAAATAGATTGGACGAATCAAGGGATGAAGTCCAAGCGATTATTACGGCACCTACAAGGGAGCTTGCCAGTCAGCTTTTTGAGGAATTAAAAAAATTAATAGACCATTCTCCAGAAACAGCGAGTGTTAAAGCGAAGCTACTTGTCGGTGGTACAGACAAACAGCGGGCAATGGACGGCTTAAAACAGCAACCACAAATTGTGGTCGGGACGCCAGGACGTATCGCGGATTTAATGAATGAAAATGCTTTAAATGTTTATACAGGCACTGTTTTAATCGTGGATGAAGCCGATCAAATGCTTGATATGGGCTTTATTGAAGATGTCGATAAAGTCGCTTCAAGAATGGCAGCGAAGTTACAGATGCTTGTATTCTCAGCGACGATTCCAGAGAAGTTAAAGCCATTTTTGAATAAATATATGGACAACCCTAGACATGTACAAGTAGAACCAAAGCATGTGACTGCAACGACAATTGAACATCGAATTGTGGCATTAAGACATCGTGACAAACTTTCTTTTGTAGCAGAATTAGCAGAATCATTTAATCCTTATTTTGCGATTGTTTTCACAAGCACAAAGGAAGAAGCAGATGCAGTTACAAATGCGATGATTTCAGCGGGGCTCAATGTAGGACGTTTGCACGGGGGGTTACAGCCGCGTGAACGTAAACAAGTGATGAGACAAGTGAATGATTTGAAATTCCAGTACCTTGTCGCAACTGATTTAGCAGCACGAGGGATTGATATTAAAGGTGTCAGTCATATTATTAATTACTCATTACCAAACGACCTTGATTTTTATATTCACCGTGTGGGTCGGACAGGCCGTGCAGGGGCAGAAGGTATTGCCTACACGATTTATGATCTATCTGATCAACAAGCTGTTGAAAAGTTAATCGGAAAAGGCATCACCTTTACTTATTATGATTTCAAAAAAGGTGAGTGGACAAAGCTTGATAAACCACCACTAGGTGTGCCAGGGAAACGGGCTCCTAAGCGTAAAGGTCAAGAAGCGGAAACATCTCAGAAAAGAAAAGAGACGAAAACGGTAGTCAATACAGGCGGAAAAGCAAAAGCAAAACCGAAAAAAGTAAAACCAGCCTATAAGAAAAAAGCTCGCTTTAAAAAGGATAAAGAAGACCAGCGTCAAAGAAGAATTTCAAAGAAAAAGAAATAAATCAGCAATCTAGAAGGGGAGATGGAGATGACGATAAAGTTAGGTTCTCATGTATCAATGAATGGAAAAAAATGCTACTTGGAGCTAGTGAAGAAGCGTTATCCTATGGAGCAAACACATTTATGATCTATACAGGTGCCCCGCAAAATACACGACGTAAACCAATTGAAGAATTAAACATCGAGGCTGGTTTTGCTCATATGCAGGAGCATGGAATGTCCGATATTGTCGTACATGCCCCGTACATTATTAATATTGGTAACTCTGTCAAACCTGAAACATTTGAGTTAGGTGTTAACTTCCTTCGTTCGGAAATTGAACGTACGGAGGCATTGGGCTCAAAACAAATCGTGCTTCATCCTGGGGCACATGTTCAAGCTGGAGTAGATGCAGGAATTGATAAAATTATCGAAGGTTTAAATGAAGTGTTAACAGAGGGTGGTCCTGTGCAAATCGCTTTAGAGACAATGGCAGGGAAAGGTTCAGAATGTGGGCGTAACTTTGAAGAATTAGCTCGTATTTTTGATGGAGTAAAAAGAAATGACCGTTTGTCGGTCTGTTTTGATACTTGTCATACTCATGATGCAGGCTATGCGATCAATGAAGATTTTGATAGTGTCTTAAATGAATTTGATAAAATCATTGGAATTGATCGACTAAAAGTGCTTCATATTAATGATAGTAAAAATGTTCAAGGAGCGGCAAAAGATCGCCACGAAAATATTGGTTTCGGTCATATCGGTTTTGAGGCTCTTCACAAAATTGTTCATCATCCACAATTAACGGATGTACCTAAAATTTTAGAAACTCCTTTTGTCGGTGAGGACAAGAAAAATAAAAAGGCCCCTTATAAATTCGAAATTGAAATGTTACGTGCTGGAAAATTTGATGAAGATTTTCGAAATAAAATGTTTCAATAAACAATAAAAAGGGTAAAGCTACTGGGTGTTCTCAGTAGCTTTTTTTTAATAGTGTTTTGTTACGGAAAGGGCGAAACAAAAAACAAAAGGGAAGTCAGTAGAAAAGGCCAGCGAAAAAGTCTTATTTTTACCTTCAACTGGGAAAAATCTTAAACCACTAGGATATTTATTAGATACCCCATCATGACTTCAGTAGGTTTTTCTTCGGTCAAAACGGAGCGATCGGAATGCCCGGAGGCTCGACACCCGCGGAGTAAGCTAACAAATGGGACCCTATTTTAACGAGTAGACCCTTTTTCAGTGACTTCTTTTGTTATGGAGGTGAACAATAGTGGATACTTTCAATGAATGAAAATGCCTTATAAGTATTGATTAAATTGTTGCATAAGTTGTTGGACAACATTAGCGACATAGGGATCTATTTCGGTTTGCAGACGGTTAAGTATACGATGGATTTGTTCAGTGTTTGCAACATTAATCTTTTCTGAACGGATAATTTGAATAACCTGGTTGGCTTGTTGCTCGTTCAAAGGAATTTGATATTGTTGGGATAATTGAAGAAGCTCTGTGCTACTTAATGAATTAACCTTATGATTAATAAGCTGTTGCATAATTGGATTCATGCTAAAACATCCTCCTCTATAAAAAACAAGATGTTTCATTATATGACGTTAAAATAAAAATGTGAATAAAAAAAGGATATCATTCTAGTTATCTCGAATATTTCACAATGAGAAAAAATTGACAATTTATTTTAAACATTTTTTAGGTGTGACATATTTTTATAAATCCAGGAAGAAGAGATTAAGGGGAGAGGCCTCTTTATGGAAAATCAACATACGTATAGTCAAGTTGCCCCTAAAGGCAGTAACCGAACGGTGGATGAACCAACAAGTGAGAAATACCCTTACCCTCCACATGAAATTTGGGAGATGGACAAATCCGATAACTTGATGTATATAGAAGAAATTGGAATACCATTTATAAAAGTTGACACTCAATATCATATAAAGAAGTGGAATCAAATGTTTTTGGATATCGTTGATGTGACAAAATCCGAATTAATTTATGAACGCCTTGATCATTTAGCCGACCAATCATTTGTAATGGAGCAAATTTATGACTTAATGAATCAAGCTCTGCAGACAGGGAAAGTAGAATTGACGACCTTTGAGGATAAAGAATCGCTCATTCATTTACGTGCCTTGCCACTTCTAGAAGCGAATGCTATTTATATTTTGTTAGAAGATCGTTCTTTACAAAAACAATTTGAGAACTTATTAACGTTCCATCACCAAATGGAAGCTGTGTCCCATATTGCAGCAGGAGTGGCTCATGAATTAAGGAACCCTCTTTCAGTGATCAAAGGGTTTTTTCAATTAGCCCAATTAACGAATGAATATCAGAAATATTATGATACGATTTTAGCTGAGTTAAACCGCATGAATGTTATTATCGAGGATTTTTTATCCGTATCACGAAGAAAAATGGAACGTAAGCTTCAATCGCCCATGCATATTATGAAGTCATTAGTAGAAATTATGAAAGCGGAATGTTTATTGCATAATGTAGAGTTTTCTATGCATTTAAAGGAAACGCCTCAATTTATTAATGTGAATGAATCGATTATCAAACAGATTATGTTAAACTTACTCCGCAATTCAATTGAAGCCTTTGGAAAATCGAATAACAATCGAACATTCGAGATTAGAACGTTAATTGAAAATGAGCATTACATCATATTTGTTAAAGATAACGGAAAGGGCATGCCAAAAGAAGTTTTACAACAATTAGGAAAGCCTTTTTTTACAACAAAAGAAACCGGCACTGGTATTGGGATACCCTTATGTAAAAAGATGATTGAAGACCATGGAGGAAGCTTTAAAATTGAAAGTACCTTTAATGTTGGGACGACCGTGATCTTAACGATTCCGTTGATTGAGCATTAATCTTTTGTTTAAAGACCGATACTTTTAGTAGCCGAGGAGACAACTGAGCTCTTCGGTTTATTTAAATTGATTCTATAATTAACCAATTAAATGGAAAGTACCACATATTAAGAGAGAAATTCCCACCTGAAATTAAGAAATTAAGAGTATTTGGGAGCAAACGGAGGGGATTTGCTAAGATATGATTTGTTTGAATTGCTCAGAACCTAAAAATCAATCGATTACCATAGATAAAGCGGATATTAATGGTTGAGAAAGAACTAGTCTTTTTGTATGATAAGTAGCGTTGTAAGAATAAATACCTGCATTAATTGGAGGGGATTTTTTGAAATTAAAACTATTAGTAAGTTTAACGCTATTGTTTATGGTTATAATCGGATTTTTCGTTGTTCAAAATAAACAACTTAAAGATAGAGTATTTCAAGCTGAAGTGAAAAAAGAAGAATTACAAATGGAACAAGAAATGGCTGAGATGAGGCAGTATTTTTCCACCCAACCTGTTGAATCAAATATTGTGCACGATTACCATACTTGGGTACAATCAAAAGAATTAGCTGAGCAGTTTTATGAAGATAGTGACGGGAAATTTGAAATGGAATGGGGTTTATTTCTAGGTGAAGTGGCCCAGCAAAAAGAAATTGATCCTTATATCGTGTACGAGCTTTTACGTACAGAGACAGGTGATACGTTTGATCCGAATCTAGTTGGCCCTGAAACGAAATATGGAAAAGCGTATGGTATGGCACAGTTTATGAAAAATACAGCTCCTTGGATTGCGGAGATGGCGGGACTTGAATATAAAGATGAATTATTATTTGATCCATTATTTTCAATTCAATTATCCATTGAGTATTTAAGTTTTCTTTATGACCGTTATGACAACTGGGACTATGCATTAACAGCCTATCATCGTGGAATGTATGGGTTAGAGGCTTATATTAAAGAAAATGGTCATGCTGAGAGTTGGTATGCCGTTGAAATTCAAGATAATGCCAATCAATTTGAGCAAGTCGTCTTTAATGATTAGTGGTTTTCAGTGGCTGTAGACTAGTAGCTTTCTTTTGAGTATTTCACTATGGGTTGTACTTCGTGAGTTTAGACTGAGCTTATTAGACCTTATGTAGTTTTTAGATATAACACAATCTTTTACAAAACAGGATATAATTGAGAGAATAGACCGCATAAGGTAAATCCTTTTGTGGTTTTTTCATGAGTTTAACAGAAAATAAATTAATTTAGTTGGAATGGGCGTTCAAATCCATTATAATATATAGGGATTGTAAATCGGAATCATTCTTAAAGGTAATCTAATGAGGAGGCTTTTTCATGAGTCAGAAAAAAACAGAAGTATATGCCCCGATTGATATAGAATCTGTTTCATTTCGTTATGGACAACAAAATGTTTTAGAAAATATATCAATGAAAATCGAAAAAGGCTCATTTTTAGGTCTTGTTGGCCCAAATGGGTCTGGTAAATCAACCTTAATTAAAATCATCCTAGGCTTATTAAAACCACAAGATGGTCAAGTGCGATTGTTTGGTGAAAGAATTGAGAAGTTTCAACAATGGGATAAAATTGGCTTTGTTTCGCAAAAAGCGAATAGTTTTAATAGTGGGTTCCCTGCTACTGTATTTGAAGTCGTTTCGATGGGGCTATTTGGAAAAATAGGCTTGTTTCGTTTTTTAAATAAACACCATAAAAGAAAAGTAGTTGAAGCGATTACGAGTGTAGGGATGGAAAAATATATACACCAAAATATTGGGCAACTTTCGGGTGGGCAACAGCAGCGTGTTTTTATCGCTCGTGCTCTAGTAAGTGACCCAGAACTGTTAATTTTAGATGAACCGACAGTTGGGGTCGATGTTCAAAGTGTGCAACAATTTTATACGATGTTAAAGAAATTAAATCAAGAGAAGGATATGACACTTTTACTTATCACTCATGATATGGGAGCGATGACTGATTATGTGACCGATGTTGCTTGTTTAAATAAAACATTACATTTTCATGGGAATTCAAATGAGTTTGTTACAAATCCTGATTTATCAAGTATTTATGGTCATGATGTTCATATGATTACTCATAATCACGGGGGACATTAAAATGTTAGAAGCTTTTTTTCGGTATGAGTTTTTACAAAATGCCCTACTGACTGGAATCATGGTCGGTTTTTTGGCACCGATATTAGGTGTTTTTCTCGTTGTTCGCAGATTATCGCTAATTGCAGATGCCTTGTCCCATATTACGTTGTCAGGGATTGCAGCTAGTTTACTTTTAGGAAATTATTTCGCTTTTTTTCAAATGTTAAACCCGCTTTATATGGGGATGGCTTTTTCGGTTGGTGGAGCTTTATTAATTGAAAAGCTTCGTTCGGCTTACACGTACTATAAAGAAGTAGCCATACCGATTATTTTATCTGCAGGGATCGGTCTGGGTGTTTTATTTATTTCATTAGCGGATGGTTTTAATAATGATTTGTTTAATTATCTTTTTGGTAGTGTGATTGCCGTTAGTCGTTCAGATGTTTGGACGATCCTGTTTATTTCGATTATTGTTATGATTGTCCTTATTTTATTTTATAAAGAATTATTCTTTTTATCTTTTGATGAAGAACAAGCTGTTGTTAGTGGTTTGAATCATCGTTTTTTCCACATTATATTTATCATCATCGTTGCTTTAGTCATTGCCGTTTCGATGAGGGTCGTTGGGATTTTGCTTGTCTCTTCGTTGATGACTTTACCAGTAGCTGCCGCCATGAGGTTTGCGAGAGGCTTTAAACAGATGTTTATTTATTCGGTTATTTTTTCGCAAATCTCAGTTATTGGCGGATTGATGGTTGCTTTTCAATTAGACTTAGCACCTGGTGGAACCATCGTTCTCCTTGCTGTCTGTATTTTTATGCTCTCCGTATTTATTCATAAGTTTAGGTCAGGGAAGGTCGTACAAAGGAAAATAGTTAGGGAAGTTTGATAAGCATATGATGATTCATCAGGAAATGGTTTAAATTAAGAGCAAACATTGATAAGATAATGTTTATAGGAGTCAAAAAAATGGAATGGATTTATCAATTAAATTTTATTGAACGAGGTGTCATTGCAGGAGTTATTATTGCTTTAATTTGCCCGATCATTGGAGCTTTTCTGTTAGTGCGAAGGGTTTCGATTATATCGGAATCATTGTCTCACATTACATTAACAGGTATTTCTGCAGGTGCATTCCTTGGTGGGACATCGATTTGGTTTGCTGATTTAAACCCTATGTATATGGGGGTCATTTTTGCTTTAGTCGGTTCTTTATTAATTGAAAAACTTAGGCAGATGTATCCACATTTTCAGGAGTTAGCCATTCCAATTATCTTGTCTTCGGGGATTGGGTTAAGTGCCATTTTTATTAGCTTATCAACAAATAGCACTCAAGAATGGTATGCTTACTTATTTGGAAGCATTGTGAGTGTAACAGCGGCTGATTTACATTTTATCATCTTAGCAGCTTTTAGCATTTTATTAGTCGTTGTGTTATTTTATAAAGAATTTATTTCGATCTCTTTTGATTTAGAGCATGCGAAAGTATCAGGTGTTTCTGTGAAGCTAAGTAATTTTATTTTTTCGGTACTTGTAGCCTTAGTGATTTCCATTTCAATGAAGATTGTTGGAATTTTACTTGTAGGGGCTTTGATTGTCATACCGGTTGCAACAAGTATTCAATTTACTAAAAGCTTCAAGCAATTAATGGCTTACGGTATTTTATTTGCTCAGGCAGCGGTATTCTCAGGTATTTATTTTGCTTATCATTTCCAATTGGCGACAGGTGGTACAATTGTTGTTAGTGCTTTAATGATCTTATTAGTAGTACTCTTTATTACGAAACAAAAAAGTGCCGTTAAAGTGCATCGGTGATTGAGCTAGGAGGGATTTAATTGGACATCAATGAAGCGATGAATCGTTTGAAGGAAAAGGGATATAAACATACAGGGAAAAGAGAAGAGATGCTTCGCCTGTTTTCAGATGAAAAGCGATATATTTCGGCAAAAGATGTTTTAGAGGCAATGAATGATTGTTATCCAGGGTTAAGTTTCGATACGATTTATCGGAATTTATCTCTTTTTACGGATTTAGATATATTGGAAACGACAGAATTAGAAGGTGAAAAACGTTTCCGATTTCGCTGCTCCACTCAGCATCATCATCACCACTTAATTTGTTTGGATTGTGGTAAAACGGCCCATATACAAAGCTGTCCAATGGATGGACTTCAACTCCATGCACAGACACCATTTTCTGATTTTGAAGTAACTGGACATAAATTTGAGATTTATGGAAAATGCGGACAGTGTCAGCAGTAGGCTCCCTTAATAAGTGAAAGTGAAAACGGAAGGACTAAGGTTATCATAATGACCTCAGCCCTTCCGTTTTATTTGTTTTATTTTCGTTCTTTTTCCATTAACCATTCATCAACCCATTGTTTCGCTTCTTGCCAATTATAAGTGCGAATGACATTGTCTGGAACCAATAAACGGTTGTAAGGTGTATCCATTAAGATAACGGGAATATTAAACTCCTCTGCGATGGCAACCGCATTATCGTGTTTGTCCTCAAAGAAAATATCAATTTTATGTGAACGAACTGCCTCTAATTTATCATGTTTTCCAACCATTTCAATATGATGGTATGGCAATTTCGTGCTTAGAAACCATTCTTTTGTCGTATCAAATAAGTGGTTTCTTCTTGCGGTAATATAAATGAGTTCGTGTCTTTGGTTCCATTCATGGATAATTTCGTTTGCATAAGGGGCCATTTTGGCTTCTTTATAAATGAGGCTTTCATTTTGCCCCATCCATTTCCAAAAGTCATCTTCTGTAATATTCAAAACAGAAGTTAAATCATATTCGGTTAAATCGTCTAACGTTAATGTTTTATTAAAATCCTTATTTAAGTAAGGGATAAATGTTGCTGGATCGGTTACTGTTCCATCAATGTCCAATCCGAATCTTATTTTTTCTGTCATAATAAACACCTCTTTTGTTAAAAAGTTCACGTCATATCCTACTACAATACATGATTTTTGAATGCTGGTCTAGGTCATTTCCTAAAGAAGAAAAGATTAACTGCGATAATCCTTTTGATCTGCGTCATACTAAGACTGCTCCCCTAAACAAAGAAAGTGAGGGATTCGTATGGAAAAAGGGAAAGAATATAAAACGGATCCAGTCCGATTAGTCGATGATGAGGATCCATCGTTAACCTTTTTAAATACGCATGCTGATGGTCGTCGTGATACGCGACCGATCAATGAAATGAAAGAAGATACAAGTGATTATGACGAGTCACATGAGCCGGAGCCTGTTCATAATGATCAAAATGGCGGGCAGCAGTTTAACGAAGAGACAGCTGCTGAATACGCTGCTTTAAATGGAATGTCTCCGGGGGGAAGGCCATTTGATGCTGACCAATATGTGGTTCGTGATACGGATGAGGAAGTTGATCATGTAGATGTGGACAAAGATACTTCAACGTCCGGTCGAGGTATCGGCACATTTGCTTTTGTGCTTTCTTTTTTATCACTGTTCTTCTTGCCAGTATTGCTTGGAGCAGCTGGTATTGTCGTTGGATTTGTATCAAGGCATTACGGTGCTAAAGCACTAGGTAACTGGGCGATAGGATTAGGGGCTATTTCCATCCTATTGACTCTATTCTTCTCACCGTTCTTTTAGAAAAAGCGGTGTCTGTTCAATAGGGGAGCTTTGGATAAATATCCAAATAGAAAAGCATAAGCGCTTGTCGCTTATGCTTTTTCTATTTCACGTTGCTTCGCGTAATGTTCTTCCGCTAATTTATCAATTTCTAACTTTAATTCCTCAACCATTGTTGCTTCAGGCACTTTACGGACCGTTTTTCCTTTCATAAATAAAAGGCCTTCACCTCGTGCACCTGCAATGCCAATATCGGCTTCTCTCGCTTCTCCAGGGCCATTTACGGCACACCCAAGGACGGCAACTTTAAGTGGTGCTTTAATTTTAGAAATGTATTCTTCCACTTCATTGGCAATACTAATTAAATCAATTTCTATTCTTCCACAAGTTGGGCAGGAAATGAGCGTTGCTGCATTTGAAGCAAGCCCAAATGATTTTAATAACTCGCGTGCGACCTTAATTTCTTCAACTGGGTCGGCACTTAATGAAATACGCATTGTATTTCCGATTCCCATATTTAAAATAGCACCAAGGCCAGCTGCACTTTTAACGGTACCAGCAAATAATGTACCACTTTCTGTAATTCCTAAGTGGAGAGGGTAATCAAAAGCTTTTGCTGCTTTTTCATATGCTTCAATTGCTAAATGAACATCAGATGCTTTCATTGAGACGATGATGTCATGAAAATCTAAATCCTCTAAAATTTTAATATGATGAAGAGCACTTTCGACCATCCCATCAGCAGTAGGGTAGCCATATTTCTCAACAATTTTACGCTCTAAAGAACCGGCATTTACCCCAATCCGAATCGGGATCCCTTTTTCTTTTGCTGCTTTGACAACCGCTTCTACTTTTTCACGACGGCCGATATTACCTGGGTTAATCCGAATTTTATCGGCTCCGCCTTCGATCGCTTTTAATGCGAGTTTGTAATCAAAATGAATGTCGACTACAAGGGGAATATTAATACGTGCTTTTATATCAGCAATCGCTTCAGCTGCTCGCATATCTGGACAAGCAACACGAACAATTTGACAACCTGCTTCTTCTAATCGAAGAATCTCAGCTACAGTCGCCTCAACGTCATGTGTTTTTGTTGTTGTCATACTTTGAATAATTACTTCGTCGTTTCCACCAATCGTCAAATTACCGACCTTGACTGGACGTGTTTTTGTACGATGCGTTAATGCGGTCATAGACCAATCGCTCCTTTTATACGAGGACTAATTTAGTCAAGCTCGTTTGAGTTACGATACTATTTTATCAATGACCTATTAATTTTGGCAAGAAATATCTCCTTACTCGATATAAAGAGGGAAAAGATACGTATGGCCAATTTGAATTTTCTCGGGTTCAATTCCTTTATTTAATTGCTGAAAATCATAAATCACTTCTTGAATCGAAACTGGAATGGGGCCGCTATGTAAGTGCTCCACTATTGATAATACGGTAAACCCTGGTTCAACGATCACTTCTTGGTAAAGGGAAACCTCTTCGTTTACTGGTGAAGTGTCTGTTTGAGTTTGAGTTTTGTTTTGTATTTGAGCTGCTTTTGCAGAAGTGGAATTTTTTGCGGGTAAAGTTCCGGCTGTTAGATCATAATAAACGCTTGTTAAGGTAATAAAAGTAATGATTGTAAAAAGGAATTTTTTCATCAGCTTGTCCTCCTGTTAACAATACTTTTGCCTCTATAGTATATGTGAGAATCATGGAACATATGTCATAAATTTTTCCAAAAATATCGACTGCATTTTTAATAAGGAGGCTAAAATGATGTCACGTAAAGGAGAAGGGAGTCATTTAGCGGTAGTTGGTGCTGTTTTGATTGGTTTTCTGCCGTTTATAATGGTCCTTGGTAACTCATTATTTATTCCGCTTATGCCAACGATTCAAATGGACTTGCATCTAACGTCAGCGGATGCTGGGTTATTTTTGAGTGTATTTTCTCTGCCGGCCGCCTTGATCATTCCCTTAAGTGGTGTTTTTACAAATCGATTTGGTTATAAGAAAGTGATTTTAAGTGCTTTAATGATTTTAATTGTAGGTTCGTTGCTTGCGATGATTGCTGTGTTTTATCCTGGGAGCCAGTTATTCTCTTTATTGTTAGCTGGAAGGCTATTACAAGGTATTGGTGCTGGTTTGGTCACACCACTTGCCTTTATTATCGCAACCGATTGGTTTAGTGGGAGAGAGCGTAATCAAGCTTTAGGAATGATTGAAGCTTTTAATGGTTTAGCGAAAGTTCTTAGTCCTATAATCGGAGCAGCGATTATTCTAATAAGTACATGGTCTTTCAGTCTCGTTTTTTATTTCGTTTGTATTCTTTTAACATGGATTGGAATGTCGATTTTATTTGCTTATAAAGCAGATGGAGGAAGGAAACAGAAGCCGGCTACACTTTCTTTATTTTTAGAAGAACTTCGTCGTTCATGGGCACTTATTTTAGCGGTTTTTGCCGTGGGCTTCGGAGGAATGTTTGTTTTATTTGGCTATTTGGTTTATCTTTCTTATGAATTTGAAGGTTCTTATTTGGTAGAGGATTTACAAAAGGGAATTCTTCTTTCTATCCCACTTGCTTGTTTGACAATTTCCAGTTATTTAAGTGGGAAGATGAGGTTTCCAACCATCTATTCAAGTACTAAAATGATAGTAGTTGGAATGTTTATGATGTTTTTAGGGATTTTATTACCAATCCTTTATTTTGAGCTCATTTCTCTTGTGGTTGGTTCATCTATGTTTTCGTTCGGATTTGGAATCTTTCTTTCAATAGCAAGTCAAGTGTTGGCCGTTTTAATATCTGGACAGATTAAATCGATAACATTTTCCCTTTATTCAATGGTTCGTTTTCTCGGGGTTGCATTAGGACCGATTTTTTACAGTTATTGGATTGATGATGCTGAGCAAATAATGTTCACAAGTTTGTCGTTAATTGGTATATTGCTTATAATATGGATTGTTATCCATCAATCTGGGAACATTTATCGTCTTGATGAAGGGCCGGTTAATTGATGATAAAAAAGTCTATTAAATCTGCTATTTTTTCACTTAACTTGTCGGTAAAAAGACTGTATTTTACAATTTTACACAAGCTGAAACGCGTCAATTAGGACAAAAGACCCTTTTATTTTGTTTGGAAAATGTGTTTTCTATTGAGTAGGGCCAATTTATTGATAGGCTGTTGGTGAAAGCAGGAAACTGCTAAAAAAAGGGGTCGATGAAATGAATAAGAGATGGAAAAAGGTACTGATTTGCTTAATGCTATTTGCCTTGTTATGGCCAACATTAGCATTTGCTGATGCAGTACCAGGAGATATTATTATCACATTAGGTGAAGATTTAAACACCGAGCAAAAGCAGCGTGTATTAGATGATATGGGTGTTAAGGAAAGTGACGTTGAAATTATTTATGTCACAAATGAAGAAGAACATCAATACTTAGGGGAGTATGTGAACGCAGCGACAATCGGAACGAGAGCGATTTCCTCGTCAAAAATTACACTTGCGGAGCCTGGCACTGGGATAACGGTTGAAACGAATAATGTGTACTGGGTCTCTGAGGGAATGTATGCTAACTCCCTTATTACAGCTGGGGTTGAAGATGCCGTTATTTATGTCACAGCTCCATTTAGTGTATCAGGAACGGGAGCTTTAACAGGGCTTATCAAAGCATATGAAGTAGCAACAGACACGATTATTCCGGAAGAACAGAAGCAAATTGCCAATGAAGAAATTGTTAAAACATCAGAACTTGGTGAATCAATTGGTGTCGATGAAGCGACGGAATTAATGAACCGTATTAAAGAGGAAATGGCTAATAATCCAGTCGAAACAGAAGATGACCTACGTGAGCTCATTCGTCGAGTAGCTGCAGAGCTAGGCATTACCTTAACAGATACAGAGTTGGATGGTTTAGTTTCTTTATTTATGAGAATGAAAGACTTAAACATAAATTGGGACGATGTGAAATCACAAATATCCAAAGTTCGTGATAACTTAGATGACATTTTAAATAGTGATCAAACTCGAAACTTCCTTGAAAAGTTTTTGGACTTTTTAGGTAGTGTTGTTGATTCAATTAGAGGTTTTTTTAGTTCAAGTAATTAAGTAAAAGAGAGACTGTCTCAAAAGAGCATTTGACTTTTGGGGCGGTCTTTTTTTGTTTAGTGCGGTTGGATGACGAGTGGGTAAAGGGGATAGGTAATGAGACTTGTGAGTTGCAGGAATTAGGGTGCGAAAACCTGGTGATAGGTAATGAAAAAGTTGAGTTGCAGGAATTAGGGTGCGGAAACCCGGTGATAGGTAATGAAAAAGTTGAGTTGCTGGAATTAGGGTTCGAATAACTAGAAATACGTAATGAAATCCACGAGTTGCCCCGGATTACGGTGCGATTTGATTTTTTGTCCTAGCTTCAATCATGGAAACCTTATAAAGCTAATGGATTCTTCTCATAAAGTTTAGAACTTCGAGTAAAAAACTGTTATAATCAAAGGTGTGATGCCTTTTTTAAACTTTGAAACTTTTTTAAGTGAAAAATCGTACATATAGAAAAAGGAGGTAGAGTCATGGAGTGGCTTGATCATGCAACGATTGGATTTATCGTTATTTTATTAGGGACTTTATTTTTATTTGGTGAATTGCTTGTACGTGCTAAAGGGCTATTTGCGTTATTGGGTGTTGCGATTATGGCAACCTATTTTACCTATCATTTAAGTGGGGATGTTGGTTTTTGGATTGTACTCCTATATTTAATTGGTTTAACACTTATAATAGTGGATGGTAAGTTCATTACAGATGGTACTGTAGCGGTCATTGGTGTAATTCTCATGATTGCAGCTCTAGCAATTCCTTCTCCAAGTCTTGTTTACGGGTTACTCGTATCCATGGGGTTTTTAATTGGAGGGTTTGGTTCGTTCTTATTTTTAAAAGTTTTCCCGTCACGAAATATGTGGGATAAAATGACCCTTAAGGATAAACTCTCAAGTGAAATGGGTTATAACTCCATTAATGAAAAGTACACAGAGCTTGTTGGGAAAAAAGGAAAAACTTTAAGTCCGTTTCGTCCTACGGGTACGGTTGAAATTGATGGTGAAGGTTATAGTGCTACAAGTGGAAACAAGTGGATTGAAGCAAACGTCCCAGTAGAAGTAGTTTCAGTGGATGGTACAAGAATTTTAATTAAAGAATGGGAGCAGAAAGAGATAGAGAAAGAAGAAGGAATTGAATAAAGTTAACAAAAACCTTTGAAGACAAAGATAGGATGCCTTCAAAGGTTTTTCTCTGTTTTATCAACTACTCTGCATTTTTTCGTTATAAGAGAGGTTTCGATTTAACTTGTTGGTTTTGTTTTTCGTCGGGGTTTAGGTATGGGTATTTTCCGAATCACTGTAGTAAGCATGGCGATACACGCTAAGATTAATAAAAGTGGTGATAGTGGAATAAAAACTTCAATCCATCCGAATAAAATAACGGGTAGTGTGAGCGAATAAGCACTCATATTCCACAAATGCTTATATTGTAGTTGGCTTCGTTTGCCGCGAAGTAGTAAACCTAAAGCAGCCAATAAAGATATTCCTAAAAAAGTCGTTCCGAGTAAACTCGCATAATTAAAAAATCCGATTAAGGGTAATAGTATCGGTAAAAAACCAGCTAATTCAGAAATTCGTTCAAGGAGTTGTTTACTCCCCATTTGCTCGAGCCCTAATAGATTGTAAGAAATGTCTTGAGTTTGTCCTGCAGCAAAAGAGGTTAAGTTATTTTTTTGTAAAGCGACGCCGTTTCCGTACTTATGTAGTTCTACGAGCGAATATTGATTATTTGGATCGACAATTATAAATCCAGTCGCATCGGAATATTCCACAAAAGGTTCCGACAGGTTGCTATGAAGTTGATTGGAATCAATTGTGAACTCAGGCAAATCCGTTTCAACTAATGCTTTAATTTGATTGAGCTGATTATTTAAGGTGAAGCTAGAAGAAATAATAAATGGAAGGAAGGCTATGAGTGCTAAAACGGTTACATGTAATAAAGCCTTTGTTATTGGCTGTAAACGAGTATAGGCAATCACCTTCAAATCATAAAGTGATTTATAAAATAATTGATAAAACTTCATCACAGACTCCTTTCAAAAAGACAAAATGGTGCTAGAACAAAAAAGCTCCATCTGTTTAGTACGTATAAGTTAGCCATTTGAATATAATGGACGTTCTTATCATAACAACAGAGTGAGCAATCGACAATCTTTTTGTCTGTTGAGTAAACATAGTCTTGTCGTTTTTAAAGGCTTGTGATACATTATAAAAAGAGTTGCTAAATAATTTTTAAAAAAACTATTGCAAGGCATTTGAAATCATGCTATTATAATTCTTGTCGTTAATCCACAGTAGCTCAGTGGTAGAGCAATCGGCTGTTAACCGATCGGTCGTAGGTTCGAGTCCTACCTGTGGAGCCAAATGTGGCGGTGTAGCTCAGCTGGCTAGAGCGTACGGTTCATACCCGTGAGGTCGGGGGTTCGATCCCCTCCGCCGCTATCCGATATTACATACATAACTTTTTGATTATCTTTGGACCCTTAGCTCAGTTGGTTAGAGCAGTCGGCTCATAACCGATCGGTCGTAGGTTCGAGTCCTACAGGGTCCACCATATGTTTTTTTGCGGAGGAATACCCAAGTCCGGCTGAAGGGATCGGTCTTGAAAACCGACAGGCGGGTTAAACCGCGCGGGGGTTCGAATCCCTCTTCCTCCGCCATTAATTAAAATGAACGGCGTAAAGCCATATATAACGATAAAGATAGAATGATTCCTAATGGGAGTCATTTTTTTTGCTTTGTAAGAGGAATCAGTAGTGTGGCAACAGTAATTGATGATGTTTCTTCGCCACTCAAAAAAATAAACGCAAAAAAGGACCCACGAAATGCTCAAGCCACTGAAAAAGTCCCCTGTTCAATTTTGACGACATAGGATTCTAACTAAGCAATTAGGTTATTTCTTTAGAGTTTTAATCATAGCATCAAACAGTTTTTTTTTCATTAACCAAAACGGAGCCAGCGCAATACCCGGAGACTCCTGCGGGAGAAGTGCAACACGGGAGACCCCGCAGCGAAGCGAGGAGGCTTCCGGTTCACCCGCGGAACGCGTAGGGTATGGAGCTGGCGGAGTATAGCTAACTAATGTAACCATTTTTTAAAGAATAGCCCTTTTTAGTGGTCTAAGAAATGCTCGTAGAACATAGAAGAGGGGGAGTTTAAAAATCGAAGTTAAGGGTATAGAAAATAGAGTTGCTATTTTGCGTTTATATAATGATGAAGGAAGAGCTCTTTTGTGTGTGTTTAACAAATGAAGTAAACAGGAGGCAAAATCTTTTTTACTTTTTATCAAAATCTCAGTGCATAAGGATTGCAGAAATGAGAAAACTTTGATAATGTAATAATTGCAGACTTACTAAACATTTTTGTTTCAAAAGTCGGTAGAAAATTTTGGAGATATTCTTCAAAAAATGGTTTATATTCAAGGAGGAGATTTTAATGGGATACGAATTACCACAATTACCTTACGCAGCAAACGCACTTGAGCCACATATTGATGAGACAACAATGAACATTCATCATGGTAAACATCATCAAACGTACATCACAAAATTAAACGCAGCACTTGAAGGTCACGCTGAATTAGCTAGCAAAAGCATTGAGGACTTAGTAGCTAATCTTGATTCTGTACCTGAAAGCATTCGTACAGCGGTAAGAAATAATGGTGGTGGACATGCTAACCACAAATTATTCTGGGAACTTCTTTCTCCAAATGGCGGCGGAGCTCCAACTGGTGAGGTTGCAGATGCAATTACTTCTACTTTTGGAAGCTTTGAAGCATTCAAAGAAAAATTTGCTGATGCTGGTGCTAATCGTTTCGGTTCTGGTTGGGCTTGGTTAGTTGTAGCTGATGGCAAATTAGAAATCACAAGTTCTCCAAACCAAGATTCTCCATTATCAGATGGTAAAGCACCTGTTCTTGGCCTTGACGTTTGGGAGCATGCTTACTACTTAAATTATCAAAACCGTCGTCCTGATTACATTAACGCATTCTGGAATGTGGTAAACTGGGACAAGGTTGAAGAATTATATCAAGCAGCAAAATAATAAATGAAGGGCCCTGATGATTCAGGGCTCTTTTTTATGGGATGAACGTTGTGACGAATGAGAGAAGGAACTTCCCAGCACCAACATGTTTACGCCAATTATATAAAAGAAGGTGTACACAACAATAATTTCTTTTTTACGAAATGTGACTTCTTCATTAGACAGTAAACGTTTATAAATGGCCGGTTTTAGAAAAGTGATTTTTTTAAAAGTATAACCATCTCATCATAAGACACACTATTTGATGAGGGTGGTGGCATTTGTGAAAAAAGCCTTACTTACAAAAATGATTGGCGAAATCGAGGTCACAAAGGAATTAGCCCTGTTACTCACCATTGGCGGTTTATATGCATTAAGCATTGCCTTATCTAATACCTTTGTGAATGTTTATTTGTGGAAACAATCGGGGCAGTTTATCGATTTGGCCTTGTATAATTTAGCATCGGTTATTTTCCAACCACTTACATTTATTTTAGCCGGTAGGTGGGCGAAAAAAATTGATCGAATTATCGTATTGAGACTTGGAGTAAGTTTTTTGTCCGTCTTTTTTTTCACTGTTTTGTTTTTAGGGGAAAAGGCGAGTCAATATATCATCTTACTAGGAGCCTTAATTGGAATTGGTTTTGGATTTTATTGGCTCGCTTTTAATGTCTTAACCTTTGAGATAACAGAGCCGGATACACGTGATTTTTTTAATGGGTTTTTAGGATTAGTCACATCATTTGCCGGGATGATTGGTCCGATGTTATCAGGGATTATCATTACAAATATGAAGAAATTTACGGGGTATACGGTCATATTTGCGATTTCATTAGGATTATTTGTCATTGCGGTTTTGCTTAGTTTTTTGTTGAAAAGGCGTTCAGCTGAAGGGAATTTTCATTTTAAAGAGATTTTAAAAGAGCGAAAACATAATCATAACTGGCGACAAATTTTATACGCTCATTTTTTTCAAGGTTTGCGTGAAGGGACGTTTATGTTTGTTATTACTGTATGGGTTTATATTGTGACTCAAAGTGAATTAGCTCTTGGGACATATGGTTTGGTCGCTTCATCCGTACAATTTGTGGCTTACTATTTGGCGACAAGATTAATTAAGCCTGCCTATCGAAAAAAGTCGATTCTTATTGGCGGACTTATTTTATATGGGGCCATCTTTTTAATTGTCTTTCATTTATCATTTCCAAAGCTGATTACCTATGGGGTTATTATTTCAATGGCATACCCGATGTTACTCGTTCCGTACCTTTCATTAACGTATGATGTAATTGGTAAAGCAAGAAAAGCAGCAGAAATGAGAATTGAATACATTGTGGTCCGAGAGGTCTTTTTAAATTGTGGTCGAATTGTATCGGTCTTGGCGTTTATTTTTACCATTTCCGTATTTCCAGAAAAGACAGGGATTCCGATTCTTTTGCTTATATTAGGAGCTGGTCATACATGTATTTATTGGTTTGTTCGAAAAGTTCGTTTTTCTGGTCCGACTGGAGGGGAGGGAGTTCCTTTTTCAACACAAAGAAATGGCGAAAATGGCAGTACAGGAGGGACAACCGTTTAACTATCAGTTATTCTCATGAGAAAATAGAGTTTTCTGAGTTGTTCATTCCTATCAAAAGAAGGACATGTATCTTTTGACAGCGACCCAGATTATGATATAATGAGTATACAAATCAATTAAATAAGCCTGCCGTGTTAGTCAGCTTCCATTTGTTTCGAACCTTGTTTTCAAAAAGGGAGCCTTAAATCGAACATCTACCAACATGCCAATTTATTTTGGACGTTGAAGGATCTTCTGCGGGCACCCACCTACAAGTGTAGGTTCAAGAAACAACTGTAGCAACGGCATTCGCGGGTTTTTGACATTCTAACAGTTCTAGACACCTTCTCTTAGGTGTCTATTCTTATGTATACATAGATAAAAGCCATTCGGTGAGGTGACGGTGATGACAAACAAAGAAAAAACAAGGAAGAAACGACAAGTACCTGTGCGTTTAAATATTTTATTTTTTGCAGTTTTTATCCTCTTTTCCATTCTTATTCTAAGGTTAGGGTACGTACAAATTGTGCAAGGGGAAGAATTTCAAAAGGAGCTTGAAAGAACAAGCAATTCCACCGCAAGAATTGATGCACCAAGAGGAATTATGTATGACCGTTATGGAAATATTGTTGTTGATAATGAGTTAGTCCTTTCATTAACCTATACAAATCCATCTCAACAAACGAGAGCAACAGATATGCTAAAGTTAGCTTGGAAATTACAGCCGCTTATTGAAATCGATACAGAAAATGTTCGAGAATTTACGTTAAGAGAATATTTATTGTTACAATTGGATGCAGAAGAAATCGCTAAATTAACAGACGATATAGATACAGATGATATGACATCAGGGGAAATATATCGGGCCCAAATCAATGCGATACCAGAGGGGAAGATAGAGCAAATTTCTGACCGAGAGCTTGAAGTCATTGCGATCTTTCAAGAAATGTCAGCGGGTTACGCCAATACTCCGCAACGAATTAAAAAAGATATTACTGATAAAGAGGCCCATGTTATTAGTGAGCGTTTAAGCGAATTACCAGGAATTGATATTTTACGTGATTCGGAAAGAACCTATCCTTTTGGGAACAACTTCTTGTTTGGAAATATTCGCTCGATCCCTAGTGAGCAAATTGATTCTTTCTTAGCACGTGGTTATTCACGGGCAGACCAAGTAGGAGTAAGTTTTCTCGAAATGCAATATGAGGAAGCGTTACGTGGACAAAAGGCAGAGGTTGAAAATATTACGACAACATCGGGCTCTAGCGTTCAAAGGGAAATAACGGAGAAATTAGGGCAAAGAGGAAATGATTTAGTGCTCTCCTTAGACATGGAATATCAGCAACTTTTAGAAGAAGCTGTAGAACGACAAGTGAAAACAGGAGCATTGCGATATTTAGGAGATAAAAATGCTTATGCGATTGTGATGGAGCCTAATACAGGTGAGGTTCTTGCGATGGTCGGTTATGAAGATAAAGTTGGAGCTGAAAATGGGCCGGTAATGAATCATCAGGCCATTGTTAATAATGGTTTTGAGATGGGCTCTACTATTAAAGCAGCAACGGTTTTGGCAGGATTTGAATCCGGGGCTATGCCTATAGGTGCAACCGTATATGATCGACCTATTAGGGTAGCTGGTCAACCTTATAGTTCTTTAAATCGGACTCTTGGAAATATTGGTTATTCTAAAGCACTGGAACGTTCTTCGAATATTTATATGATTGAAGTTGGGTTAAGGTTAGCTAATTATCGCCAACATAATAACCGACTCATTTTAAATGAAGTGAGTAGGGCATATGATACGTTAAAATATTATTTCCATCAATTTGGGTTAGGTGTTGATACCGGAATCGATTTGCCATCTTCTAGTGTTGGGTATATAGGTGATGTAGTCGGTCAAGAAGGTGCCGGTGGATTAATGCTACAATTTACTTTTGGACAGTTTGATCAATATACCCCTTTACAAATGGCTCAATATATTTCAACGATTGCTAATGGCGGTAATCGAGTACAACCTAGGTTAGTAAATGAAATACGCCAGCCGTATGCTGATAAGGATGAGCTTGGACCTGTTATTCAATCATTTGGGCCAAATATTTTGAATCGACTTGACATGAACGATGATATGATTTCGAGAGTGCAACAATCATTAGAGTTAGTTGTTCATGGTGGCCAAGGGACAGCCCCAAGATTGAAAGATGATGTTAATCATAATATTCGAGTCGCTGCGAAAACTGGAACAGCTCAAGTTAGGTATAATGGTAGAGATGCCAATAACCAAACCTTAGTAGGGTATGCACCAGCGGATGACCCTGAAATTGCGTTTGCTATTGTTGTGCCTAATACAAGCACGTCCAATGGTTACAACATTAGCCAAGGCATTGGTGTTGAATTAATCAATGATTATTTTGACCTTAAAGAAGAACGTCAAGGTCCAACAAAAGTGGAACGAGATGAGGACGCTGAATAAATAAAGAAAAAAGCATGGTGCCTAGAGTTAGGCGACCATGCTTTTTTAATGAGTTGGTTTTTGATATTTCGTTTGTAAGATGCTGATAACTTCATTTTCGGTTAATTTCATTTCTTTGGCGATTTCTTCTTCGGTATGTCCTTTTGATTTTAAGGCAAGAACATCGTCAATAAGTTGCTCACGGGCGGTTCCTTTTTTGCGTTGTTGAATTAAGCTGTGGTGTTCTTCTTCTAATGTTTTCAGTCTTTTGTTGACGATAAATATTTCTTTTTTGTAGGCGATGGTCAAATCATCGACTTCTTTTGCTAATGCTTTTGTTCGATCTTGACGAAAAAAAGATAAGCTGAAAATGAGTATTGAAAAAGTAAGTAATCCTAAAAAAGCCCATTCCATAAATAAATCAACCTTTCATTGTGTAAAACATAATCTTTTTATTATATCGGCTGAACGCTTACGTTTTTAAAAGAGTTTTTAAGTCTAATCTATTTTAACATTGAATGAAACCATTTTTATAAGAATTTTTATGAGAGCGTTTACTTTTATAAAAAATGAAAAAAACAAACAAATTCCTACATAATTATGCCCTTTTCACAGGTAAATAGCCCTTTTGTTTCGACAACAATTGCTAAATAAAAATGTCGAAACATTTTTTTTGAGGGTTTGAAACCATTTGTTTACTGGGGTTGACAAAAAACGACAAAGTTCAGTGCTTGTTTGCCTATTTTTTCGAATGTATGATTAAGATATGAATAAAATGATTTTGAATATTCGAACGAGTATAAATGAATATAAGAAATCGCAACACGAAATTATTTTTGGAGGTGGTTAGACTGATCGAGAAAATCGCTGAATTAAGAGAGAAAGGGTATTCATTTCGAAAAATTGCCCATGAACTGGGAACGACAGTTGGAAAAGTCCAATATCGTTATCACAAGTATAAGGAGCAAGTGTTGTTGCAACATCAAGTGGAAACAACAGTTGGTCAGAATAATGACCTACATGCAAAGGAAGAAAGCCAATCACTCCAAGACAAGTCACCTGATTATTATGGTGAACCACCTATGATTACTTACGTTGAGCCACCATCAACTTATGACAAGGATTCACTTGTCTTACTTCCAAAAAATCCATTTATTTTACATGCTTTTTGGGACGTTCAATTATCCACTCAACAAATGGTCGAGCATCAATTTAGAAAGCCGTGGTCTTCTTTAAAAAAGCAACTGAAGATCTATGATATAACAGCGATGCATTTTGATGGGCACCATGCTCATCGATTTTATACGATTACCCTCCCTGAAATGACAAATAATTGGTATATTAGTGAACTTGAACCGAATAGAACGTATCTGGCGGACTTTGGTGTGGAGACAGATGAAGGAAACTTTTTTAGTCTAATTCGTTCGAATGCCATGGACACGTCCAGAATTAAAAAAAGTGAACGAGGACGATATTCTGAAGCGGTCTATAATTGGAAAACTGGACAAGCCAAAGACCCAGAATGGCTCGAGCACTTTAGCACATATTCTTTTTACGAATCAATTAAATAGGAGCTGAAGAAAATGAAAGAAGGGTATTTTTCTCTCGTTCTCCATGCTCATCTCCCATATGTAAGGCATGAGGAAGAGGAGAGATTAGAAGAGCGTTGGCTTTTTGAGGCAATGACGGAGACGTATATTCCACTCATCTGGTCTTTGAAGTCGGCACAAGTGAAAGAAGCACTTACTATTTCCTTCACACCTCCTTTAATGGAAATGCTAGCTGATGAGCGTATGCAAAAAAGGTATTTAGCCCATTTAGATTTAACGGAGCAATTAATTTTGAAAGAACTTGTCGAACAGGATAACCCTGATGAGAGAAGAGTGATCAAGTTTTATCAAGAACGATTCCAACGTATTAAGGAAACATATAAAAATTATAATTTCAATATTCTGAATGCTTATAAGGAATTAAAGGATCAAAAGCTTGTTACGCTTATGACTTCAGCAGCAACACATGCCTTTTTACCTTATGTACAAACCAAAAATGCGATACGCTCACAAATCGTTGAAGGCATTCGTTGTTTTGAATCGCATTTTGGCGAAAAGCCTTTAGGGTTTTGGTTGCCTGAATGTGCTTTTGCACCAGGAATAGACCGAATTTTAGTAGAGGAAGGGATTCGCTATGCTTTTGCCGATGAACACGCGATTTTAAGCGCGGACCCTCATCCAGAAAAGGGAAGTGGAGCGCCGATTTATACACCACATGGATTAATCCTTTTTCCTCGTCATACAACGTTATCAAGTAAGGTGTGGAGTTCGACTTTAGGGTATCCAGGTGATGTTGATTACCGTGAATTTTATCGTGATATTGCTTATGAACGTGACTGGGATTATATTCAGCCATTTGTCCATTCAGAAGGCATTCGTATCGATACAGGTTTAAAGTATAGAAGAATTACGGCTAACTCAGAACATAAAGAGACTTATGTACGTGAATGGGCAATCGGTAAAATACAAGCTCATGCGGATGATTACATTCATTCGATTCATCAAGAAGTTGAGGCACATGGTGATCAAAGTTATCCACCGTATTTAATGGTCGCTCCGTTTGATGCGGAACTCTTTGGGCATTGGTGGTTTGAAGGGCCAGAATGGATTGAAGCTTTGTTAAAAAAAGGGGCTGATTCGGTATCCTTTATTACCCCAGAAGAATACATGCATCGACATTATTATGACTTTACGACGTCTCATGTATCGTTTTCTACTTGGGGCAGGGACGGTTATGGTGATGTATGGATGAATGAAACGAATACCTTTTTATATAAGCACTATCATCAAATGGAACAAGATTTAACGACAACCGTTGCTTTATTTAATCATCCATCCTCTGAACAACGTCGGGCTATGCAACAAATGGTTCGTGAATGGATGCTTGCTGTTAGTAGTGACTGGGCATTTATATTCGATGGTCAAAGCACCGCCCAATATGCTTATGAACGGTTTAAAAATCATTTTAATCGTTTTAATCACCTTAAAGAGACCTTACTGAACCATCAGTTAACAGAAGCGTATTTAACGAGTATGGAGCAAGCCTTTCCATTTTTAGAACAAGTCGATGAACAAGTCTTTTTATCTGAACATGATCGATATGCACGTTCTTTGAAGCCGTCAAATTTAGTCCCTTCAAATAAAAAGAAAATACTTATGTTAAGTTGGGAATTCCCGCCGATGATGGTAGGTGGACTTTCTAGACATGTCTTTGATTTATCTAGAGCTCTTACGAAGGACGGTCATGAAGTACATGTCCTTACATCCTATGTTGAAGGGTATCCAACTTATGAAAATAATTTAGGCATTCATGTTTATCGCGTTAAAGGGCTACAACCTAAAGCAGAGTCATTTTTTGATTGGGTTGGGAGCTTGAATATGGCGATGGTTCAATGTCTAGAAAAAATAACTAGAACGGTCCAGTTTGACATCGTACATGCTCATGATTGGTTAGTAAGTGTGGCGGCTAAAGCGATAAAGACTACTTATAATATTCCTTTGCTTGTTACCATTCACGCTACAGAGCATGGTCGAAATCATGGGATCCATAATGACCTTCAGTTTGAAATCAACCAAAAAGAATGGGAATTAACATATGAAGCGGACCAAATTATTGTTTGTAGTTCATATATGAAAGAGGAATTAAAATCGATTTTCTCTTTACCTGAGGAAAAAATGGCGATCATTCCGAATGGGGTTGATATTGAACAAGTAACGGTCCATCACGATCAAGACTTTAAAATAGACGATGACAATCGTTTTACGATTTTTTCAGTTGGTCGGGTTGTAAAAGAAAAAGGTTTCGAAACGATTATTTATGCGGCAGAGAATATGAGAGAAAAAGGAGTCGATTTTAAATTTGTTGTCGCAGGGAAAGGACCAATGCTTGAGCAATATCGCCAACTCGTTTACGAGAAAGGACTTGATCACTATGTACTCTTCTTAGGCTTTATAAGTGATGAAGATAGGAACTCATGGTTAAGAAGAAGTGATGTCGTTCTATTCCCAAGTCTTTATGAACCTTTTGGGATTGTGGCTTTAGAAGGGATGGCGGCAGGAAAAGCAACGATTGTTTCCGATACAGGAGGACTTGCTGATATTATTGATCATGGAAAAAATGGCTTGAAAATGATCCCAGGTCATGTCGAAAGTCTAGTTGATCAAGTTCTGTATCTCTTTAACCATCCAATCGCAAGAGAACAGCTCGCTGAACAAGGTTTAGTAGATGTGAAATCAAAATATGATTGGAATCAAATTGCCCAACAAACGTTGTTGGAAATGGATAAATGTTTACCTGATCAAGTGAAGGTTTAGATAAATAGAGGAGGCGGTAGTGTGAAAGGTGTCATCATGGCAGGAGGAAAAGGAACAAGATTAAGACCGTTAACATGCAAAAGACCAAAACCAATGGTCCCATTATTGCAGAAGCCTGTGATGCAGTATAGCATTGAATGGTTACGAGATTGTGGGATTACTGATATTGCTGTAACCGTGCAGTATTTACCGGATGTAATAAAAGATTATTTTGGGGATGGCTCTGCATTGGGAGTTAATTTAACCTATTTTGAAGAAACGACACCTTTAGGTACCGCAGGGAGTGTAAAACAAGCAGAACAATTTTTGGATGAACCATTTGTGGTCGTTAGTGGTGATGCCTTAACGGATTTAAATTTAATTGATGGGATCGAATTTCATGAACAAAACGATAGTTTAGTGACTATCTTTATGAAACAAGTAGAGGACCCGACTGAATTTGGTGTTATTATGACGAATGAACAAAATGAAATTGTTCGCTTTTTAGAAAAACCAAGCTGGAGTGAAGTTTTTAGTGATACGGTCAATACCGGTATTTATGTAATGGATCCGAAAATTTTTACTTATATTGAAGCAGATAGCATGGTTGACTTCAGTAAGGAAGTATTTCCAAAAGTATTAGCTGATCAAGCAGGTCTTTATGGCTTTGAAGCAACCGGATATTGGTCCGATATTGGCAATATTAATCAATATCGCCAAGCCCATTTTGACCTACTAGATGGGAAAGTTCGTGCCACTCTTGCTGGGACTGAATTTGGGACGGATATTTGGGTAGAAGGACATGTCGTCATTGAAGACGGGGCCGAAATTGTTGGTCCAGTCTCGATTGGAGAAGGAACGAGAATTCGTCAAGGAGCCAAGATTGGCCCGTATACGATTATAGGAAAAGACTCGATCATTGACCATAGAGCTTCACTAAAACGTTCGATCTTATGGGAAAGAAGTTATGTTGGCGATTCAAGTGAATTACGAGGCGTCACTATTTGTGAACAAGTTCAAATCGGACCTGCTGTAAGAGCTTTTGAAGATTCGATTGTTGGTTCGCAGACGGTTATTCAAGAGCAGGCAACACTTCAGCCAGAAGTGAAGATTTGGCCAAATAAAAAAGTTCAAGCAGGGCGTGTCGTTTCAAAATCGCTTATTTGGAATGAAGGAAGTGTCGCACAATCTTTATTTAAAGGCCACCGAGTTAGTGGATTGGCAAATGTTGAAATGACACCTGACTTCGTATCGAAGCTTGGACTTGCTTATGGAAGTCTTTATCTTAAAGGCAAAAATATTCATATCGCTACAGATGGGCATCCCTTTTCAAACTTATTAAAGTTGACTGTCGCACAAAGTATTCAAGCGATTGGCCATCATGTTCGTGATGTAGGAAAAACCGTTATTCCTGTCTTTCGTTCAGGTTTAGAAAATGAGCAAGGGGATGGTGGAGTCTTTATAAAAGTACAACAAAAAAATCAAAACAAAGTTGAACTTGAATTTTATGGAAAAAAAGGATTTCCCATTACAACAAATGATCAAAGAGAAATGGTTCAAAACCTTGGAATGGACTCCTTTAAATTAACATCTTTTGATTCGATCGGGAATTATGCACGTGAAATTGCGGTTGACCAACATTATGTCAAAAGGTTAATCTCAAGCCTAGATGTGAAGTCGATTCAAAATCGTTCATGGAAAGTGGTCGTTTCAGGCGATGGTGAGGCCAATTCGTTAGAAATATTGTGGAGAGCGTTAAATTGTCATGTTGTAAAGGCGGCGCCACAATTATCTATAACAGAATTTTCTGATTATGTAGTGGAACAAAAGGCGGATATTGGTTTAATTTTTGATGAAAGTCTTCAAACTTTATCGGTTTTAAATAGCGATGGTGCCATTTTAAGTGATGAAGACCACTTATCTCTGTATGTTTATTTAGAATTAGAAAAAGGTGAAAAAGAACAAGTAGCTATTCCTGTTTATGCGGGAAGTGCATTAGAAGAAATTGCGGCTAGCTACGAATCAGCAACACTTGTAAGAACAAAAGGCTCAACGCTTGCGATGATGGAAACTGAAAATACGGTTCAGCTTTGTTTCTATGATGCTATTTACGCAGCTGCCAATTTGCTAAATGTTTTAACCGTTCAAAATACGAGTTTGGATACCGTTTTAAGTTCATTTCCAAAAGAATCGATCTATTTTGAAGAAGTGACATGCCATACCGAGCAAAAGGGAATGGTGATGAGAAAGCTAATGGAACAATTCCAAGGAAATCATTTAGATTTAATTGATGGTGTAAAAGTAAGTCATCAAGAAGGAGGTTGGACCTTTATTGTACCCGCGCAGGATGAGCCAATTTTTACTATTTACTCCCAAGCGACAGAACCTGTTACGGCCAAACAAAACACCCAGATCTACGTTGAGAAAATTAAACAAATTAAACAATAGTCAATATTGGAAAAAAAGTTATCAGCATCTACAACCAAACTTAACAAGGTATTTGCGTTGGACTAAGCTGAAAATTTGTACAGGGGTCTGGCTAAATGGAGAGAGTTCTTGGTTAACTGAAAAACAGTGGCATCTTTATCCTGGTTGTTACGAAGAGGAATCTTATATAATTAGTTCAGCCTTTCATAAAAAATGGGGAATTGAACTCAAATTTTATGATATGGTCAGCTGCGATGGAAATGTGTTTATCCGTTATTTTGAGGTGATCAATCATTCGCATCATGTAAAACGGCTACAATTATTATTCCATCAAGCACCGTATGGGCCAGCAGCTTTTGACGGTGTGACATATTATTCATCGTCCAAAAAAGCTTTAATTCACTCACAAAACGACAAATACACGTTGGTTAGTGCCAATTTACATGAGCCAAAACCAAAAGATGTGATCATGTTTGGAACAGGGGAGAAAGAAGAAATTTGGAAAGACAGAGAAGGGAAATTACTCTTCTCTCCTTTTCATACATTTGGGCAAGAAAGTATACTCTCTTGTTCGGTAAAGGTGGATGGTCATGGGAAAAAAAGTGGGAAACTTTGGTCGATTTTTCAAGAAGATTTTACTAGTTTAGAAAATAACCATCGTATTTTGCAATCTCTGTCATCCAATTCTAATTCTTTCATTTAACCTAAAAGAATATTAAAAAGCAACTGTAAAGAAAAAATACTTGATCGTCTGTATCAGGTTTGCTAATATAGAAAGGTATGAAGTATGCATAGTTTGGAGGGATAACAGATGCGTGTACAAGTCACTCTTGCTTGCACTGAGACAGGCGATCGTAACTATATTACAACAAAAAATAAACGTACGAATCCTGAGCGTATTGAGCTTAAAAAATACAGCCCAAGATTAAAACGTCATACGCTTCACCGTGAAACAAAATAAGCAGTTGGTTTCCAACCTGCTTATTTTTTCTCTTAAGGAAAAATAAATAGGTAGGTACCAACAATGCTCCCTCGTTTTTTGAAAACTTGGGGGCATTTTTCATTAGTTAAAAAGCTTGCTTCTACTTTGGAAAAGGGTGTGATTTTCAAATGGAGACAAAGAAAAAACAATTAAGAGATCAGGTCAAATTAGAGCGTCAGCAGTTAACGGAAGATACATATCTAGAATGGTCCAAGCAAATCCATAAACGGTTACAAAACATAGATTACTGGAAAAAAGCTGAAGTTGTCGCGATGTCATTTTCGATTCATTTTGAAGTCGATACAATAGAACTAATAAAAGAATGTTGGAGAGAGTCCAAAAGAGTGGTTCTGCCACGAGCGAACTTTTTAACAAAAGAGTTATTTTTTTATGAAGTAACGAGCTTTGAGCAGTTAGAAGAAACAAAGTTTAGTCTGAAAGAGCCGAATGTGGAGAAAACGAATCAGATCGGTATAAACGAGATCGATTTTATTCTTGTACCTGGAGTTGCTTTTAGTAAAAGGGGAGAAAGATTAGGATATGGTGGTGGGTTTTATGATCGTTTTTTAGCTCAGACTAATATTCCTAAAGTCGCACTAGCCTTTTCTTTCCAACTTTTTGAGCAGATCCCTGTGGAAACACATGATCAACGAATGGACCTAATTGTGACAGAAAATGAAGTGATCAGTCGATGATTGTTCAATTTATCGGAGTCCTTATGTTAGCCATTATGTCGTTTTGGTTGAAGAAATTGACTTTATCAGGAGCGATTTGTGCGGTTATAGTTGGTTTTATGATTTCTTGGGGTTTAGGTTTAAATGGTTTACTCATTTTAGCGGCGTTTTTTATTAGCTCCATTGTTTGGAGTTCGTTATTCAAAAGAAATAAAGAAAATGAAGTAGATAAGAAGGATAAAGCTCGTGACGGTTGGCAAGTTTTAGCCAATGGTGGGGTTGCCGCTGTACTTGCTCTTTTATACGGAATTTTTGAAATAGACATGTTTCTTTTCACTTTTATTGTTTCTATGGCTGCCGCTACTTCTGATACGTGGGCTTCTGAAATTGGGAGGCTAAGCCGAAAAAAACCAATAGATGTACTTTCCTTTCAAAAAGTGAAACAAGGGACTTCTGGTGCGATGAGTTTATTGGGGACAATGGCAGCTGTTGTTGGAAGTGTATTCATTGTGTTATTCGCTCTATCGTTATGGGGATATGAGGTATCGTTTTCTGTTGGACTTGTTTTATTGTTAATCTGTGCTGGTTTTTTTGGTAATTTGGTCGATACGTATGCTGGGGCTTTAATCCAAATAAAATACCGTTGTCCAAATTGTGAAACGATAACGGAAAAAACCGAGCACTGTCAGCAAAAGACGGTACATTATAAAGGGTTTTATGGATTTAATAACGAAACGATCAACTTTTTATGCACATTTTCTGGTCCGGTCTTCTTTTTTGCGATTTTTGGGTGGCTCAGCTAAACTATACGATAGGAGAAAAAAGAGGAGAGAAGGTACATGGCAGAAAATAAATTTGAACGATATTCAAGGCAAATGCTTTTTCCAGGCATTGGTGAAGAAGGACAAGAAAAATTAAATAATGCAAGGGTGTTAATTGTTGGCGTTGGAGCATTAGGAACGGTTTTAGCGAATCATCTTGTTCGAGCAGGAGTTGGTTTTGTTCGGATTGTTGATCGTGATTATGTCGAAAAAAGCAATTTACAACGCCAAATGCTATTTGATGAAGAAGATGTGAACTTAGCTTTACCGAAAGCCGTGGCGGCCAAACAGCGATTAGAGAAAGTGAACTCTGCTGTGGAGATTGAAGCAATCGTAACGGATGTTAATGTAACGAACATCGAAGAGATGATGGAGTCTATTGACTTAGTGTTTGATGGTACAGACAATTTTTCGACTCGTTTTTTATTGAATGATAGTTGTTTTAAAAAAGGCATCCCATTTGTATATGGAGGGGCGGTAAGTGCGCGAGGCATGTCTGCGTTATTTATACCTAAAGAAACGCCTTGCTTACGCTGCTTTATTCAACCGGGCGATGGCAATGGCCAAACATGTGATACGATCGGGGTTATTAGCCCAGTTGTTGATATCGTTTCTTCCTTTCAAGTTGTCGAAGGAGTGAAATACTTAGTTGGACAAAAGGACAAACTGCGAAATACGTTAAAAACGTTTGATTTATGGAATAATTATGATTATGAAATGAAAATGACGAAGAAAAAAGAAACATGTCCTGTTTGTCAACATGGGGAATTTCCAGCTTTGGAAGCACAAGCAACAGATGCTGTCACAACTTTATGTGGTAGAGAAACCGTGCAAATTGCCAGAAATCAGCACATGGATTTAACCGTTTGGGCAACACGCCTTGAAAAAGCAGCAACCGTCAAAAAGACTCCCTTTTTATTACAAGTTCAATTAATAGAGGGAGAAAGACTTGTTATTTTCCCAGATGGACGAATATTAGTTCAAGGAACAGAAGACTTGATAAGAGCCAAAAGCTTATATAGTAAATATATTGGCGATTAACTGTTTATATTAATAGTAGGTGCTGTCCTAAAAGCCCTTAAATAGAAAAAGCCTATGTATTTTACTCGTTATAATAAAATACATAGGCTTTAATTATTGTTGCATGAGGTTGGCTAGATGACCATGGAGCGGCATTTTACCTCTTACTTTATAACATTCATTCCTATTTTTATTATTGTGACAATTAAGGAATCAATTGACGAGCTTTTAGAAATCGAGTAGTATATCTTTTATTACTATATCTACTTTAATGCATAAAAGCGTAAAAGCTTGAAAGTGTAAAAGTTGCTTGTTGGACAAAGGGAGAGAACAGCGATGGTACAAACAGAAAAAAAGAAAAATCCTTCATTTTTTGAATCGATCTTAATGGTTGTTTTAATGTTAGTCGTTATGGTTTATAGTATCTTTTATTTAAAGGTCGAGCCACATTTGCCATTATTAATTAGTTTGATTTTATTTTTAATACTAGGCTTTAAAAATAAATATAGCTGGTCTGAGCTTGAAGAAAGTATGATTGATGGAATAAAAGTAGGCTTAAAACCGTTGCTTATTTTAGCAATCGTTGGAATGATCATTGCTGTTTGGATGTTGAGTGGTACGGTCCCGACATTGATTTATTACGGCCTTCAGGTTATTTCGCCACAATGGTTTACGATTAGTGCTTTAATGATTTGTATTCTTGTGTCTACTTTTACAGGAAGTTCTTTTACAACGGTTGGTACAATTGGGGTGGCGATGTTTGGGATTGGAACAGCATTAGGCATTCATCCGGCTTTAGTAGCAGGTGCGGTTATATCTGGAGCTTGTTTTGGTGATAAAATGTCTCCATTATCTGATACAACTAATTTTGCGGCAGGAATTGCTGGAATTGATTTATTTGAGCATATTAAACATTTATGTTGGACGATGATACCGGCATTACTCATTACGGTTTCGATTTATCTCTTGATTGGGAATGGTGATGCTGTTGCAAGTATTGAAACGACAAATACGCTAATGTTAAGTTTACAGCAAGAGTTTAAGATTAGTTGGCTTACTTTATTATCACCACTTATCGTTGTATTGTTAGCGGTGAAAAAGAAACCGACGATTTTTGTTCTAATAGTTGGTGTTATAACAGGAATATTGACTGCGCTTTTTGTTCAAGGAATTATGAATCCAACTGTTTGGTTGGAAACTTTGCAGTCTGGTTATACGGCACCTATTGCGAATGAAACCATCGCTGGAATCGTTAATCGTGGTGGGCTGCAATCGATGATGTGGTCGATTTCCCTTGTTATGATTGCTCTAGCCCTTGGTGGAGTCATTCAAAAGATTGGTCTATTAGATAAGTTGTTACAGATGATGATATCAAAGTTGAAACGTCAAGGAGACGTTATAGCAGCTACAGCATCAACTTCCATTGCAGTGAACACATTAACAGGAGAGCAATATTTAAGTGTTCTTATTCCAGGTAAATTGTTTCCTGGTTTATATGAAAAGCATAAGTTACACCGTAAAAATCTTGCGCGAACTTTAGAAGATGCGGGAACATTAGTGAATCCATTAATTCCATGGGGAATAAGTGGGGCCTTTTTTGCAAGTGTGCTTGGGGTGTCGGTTGTTGAGTACTTTCCTTATGCGATTTTCCTCTTTATATCTCCTATACTGACGATTGCTTTTGGTTATTTAGGAATTGGGATTTCTACTCATAACGAATAAAATCTTTTTTTTATCAAAAGCTATCGTTACGAGGAGGGATATGATGGAGCGCACATTTTTATCATTTGTCGGAAGCATGATTGCCTTGTATTTTGGTTATAAATATCGTTATCGCTTAATCAATATGCTTTTAAAAAGACGCTGGTTAAGAAGGGTAGCTGTTGGTTTTGCGATGCAAATTCCGCTTGTAAGGGAGCAAATGATTGGTTCTATTTTTTCAACGCCTTCTAAAAGAGTAGAACCTGTTTAAAAGAGTTTCGTCCGTCCGATCATCTTCGGGCGGATTTATTTTTGTTGCATACATAATGATAATTAAATGAAGAAATGATTCGCTCACACAAGGGACATTACTGTTATCCTTTTTGGTTGTGCTGATATAATAAAAGAGGGGTGGTGGATTTTGAAAAAAGACCTTGTGACATTTGATCTCGATCAGACTTTGTATGACTTTAACTTAACGTTTGAACAGGCAATGGAGACAAGTTTTTTGAAACAATCTGGACAGGAGTCTATTCCTTTTTCACAATGGTTTCGTTGTTTTCAAGAGGAAAATAAGAAGCTTTGGCCAGCCTTTGAGTCGGGGCAACTTGATATACATATATTTAGACAGAAAAGATACTTTAACACGATGACACATTTTAATAGAGTGCCAACGATAGAAGAATCGGAACAATTTCATCAAGATTATTTAAGGAGCTTTTATGAAAAAATGAGTCCTTTTGATGGTGTTTTTTCTCTTTTGGACTTTTTAAATAAAAAGGAATATATGCTTGGCCTGATCTCAAATGGTCCAGCAGATACACAGTATGAAAAAATTAAAAAATTGGGGCTGGGGAGCTATTTTAATCGTGAGAATATGTTTATATCGGAAGAAGTAGGCATCGCCAAACCAAACCCGAACATTTTTTATGAATGTGAAAAAAAGCTTGCCCCTATTAACGGGTCCAAAGTACATGTTGGTGATTCATGGTCACATGATGTGATGGGGGCAATGAACGCTGGATGGCAAGCTATTTATTTTAATCATAACGATAAAGAAAGACCAATAACAGAGCTAAATAAGGCGGTTATGGACATCCATCACCTTAATGAACTCGAACTATGGTTTAAAGCAAAATGGAAAGGGTGATGCAATTGGATTCCTTAAGACATGATTACCGGTTTTGGAGCCTTGTCCACGACCTTGTCTTTCGAAAGAACTGTCAGCTTTTATTTCATAAAGGGGAAGAAGTATGGCTGGAAGATGATTCTGTTAAACCGACAAGAATTTTTCGGATTGTCCGTAAAGATTTAGACTGGGCTAATCGCTACAAGGAAGAGATGATAGCAACGGCCAAAAAAATGGAATTGATTCGGAGGGAAAGGCGGCTTAGGGAAGTTCAAGCGGAAAATATTTATGTCACGGTTCTTCCGCCAGTTGATGATTATTCAAGTTTAACTTCGCCATTATATGTTGGCAAAAAGAAAAAAACAGTCGTTCACACTAGTTTTATTTTTCAAGATGAAGAGACGAAGGGAGCTATTCTATCTGAACGACTATTGCAGAGCGGCTTTTTACTAAGTAATCTTCCGGTTGATGTAGAGCTTGAACCGATGCAATTGGATGCAAAAATAGTCACGTTAAAATATGAGTTAAAGTTGTATGCTGATAAAAAGAAAAAAGAGGAAAAGGAGCTTTTTTCTTTCGGGAAGCCATTTATTACTTACGCCCTTTTGGTGATGAACGTCTTTATATTTATTTTAATTGAATTATATGGTGATAGTGAATCGATATTGACTTTGGTTGAGGTGGGGGCTAAATATAGTCCGCTTATTTTGGACGGGGAATGGTGGAGAATCATTACCTCGATGTTTATCCATATTGGCTTTTTGCATCTACTAATGAACAGTCTAGCCCTTTATTTTCTAGGGACTTTAGTAGAGAGGATTTATGGTTCTTTTCGGTTTGTTTTTATCTATTTCATCGCTGGGGTTTTAGGGACTCTTATCAGCTTTTGGATGAATTTATCGATCGGAGCAGGTGCTTCTGGAGCAATTTTTGGCTTATTTGGTGCTTTGCTCTATTTCGGATTAAATCACCGGAAACTCTTTTTTCAAACGATGGGTGCGAATGTTTTAATCGTCTTAGTGATTAATCTGGCTTTTGGTTTTCTTATTCCAGTCGTCGATAATAGTGCTCATGTAGGTGGCTTAATAGGTGGGTTTCTCGCGGCCTACTTTATTCAACTTCCAAAACAAAAGAAGTCAGTTAAACAACTAATAGCGGTAGCCATTTTGTTTAGTATGAGCCTTGTTCCATTTCTTTTTGCGGATGCTTTATTACAAAAGGATGAATTTGATTTATTAGAGGCTCAAATCGCTTATTTGTATATAGAAGAGGAAAAATTGGCAGAAGCCTACACCTTTTTAGAAAGACCATACGCACGAGGAACAGATGTAGGCGAAATTTATTTTTATTTAGGTTATTTAAAAATAAAGGATGAAGAGATACCAGAAGCGAAAGTGCTCTTTGAACAAGCGCTAGAAAAAAATCCGAATTTACACCCTGCTTATTTTAATTTGTCTTTAATTGTTGAAGCTGAAGGAGACTATGATAAGGCATTAGAGTATATTCAAAAAGCGATTGAACTGAACCCAGACCGTGAGGAACAGTATAGTGAACGTTTAAAAGAGCTTGAAACGCGTTAACTTAGTCTATTCTTTGTTTAAGTAAAATCGGGTCCCCTTCCCTTGTCCGAAAGGTAATATACACTTCACCTGCCTCTTTCGGAAAGAGGAGGTGAGGAACGGTGCTTCCAAGCGCACTTATTGTGGAAATGAAAACCCTAGGCTCGGCCTAGGGTTCCAAAAAGCTTAGAGCGAGGTATTAAAAAAACTCCCCCGAGGTGCTAAAATATATTTTGGTTCGCCAACCAGAATATCAAGCATACGGAGGAGTTTTCATGTCAAAAGACACTAACAGTTTAGCACACACAAAGTGGAATTGTAAGTATCATATTGTGTTTGCACCCAAATATAGGAGGCAAGCTATTTATGGGAGACTAAAAAAAGATATAGGTGAAATTTTAAGAACCTTGTGTGAACGAAAGGGTGTAGAGATTATAGAGGCAACAGCCTGCGTAGACCATATACATATGTTGGTTAGTATTCCGCCTAAAATAAGTGTGTCTTCATTTGTGGGCTATTTGAAAGGGAAGAGCAGTTTAATGATTTTTGATCGACATGCCAACCTAAAATATCGATATGGAAATCGTAAATTTTGGTGTACCGGTTTCTATGTAGATACGGTAGGGAGAAATAAGAAAGTGATACAAGAATACATCAAAAATCAAATACAAGATGATATAGTGGCCGAACAATTGAGTCTTTTAGAATATGTCGACCCATTTACAGGTGAAGAACTAAAAAAGAAGAAGAAATCATACAAAAAGTAGGCCTTTGAGGTCTGGCCAGTAAAAGGAGTACACATGGCGAACCGTTCAGTAGCCCTTTAGGGTTTGGTCAGTAACAAAGGCTTTCAGCCGTAGAGCAAACCACCCGTTATCACGGGTGGTTTTGATTTCCGTACCATCAGGCTTTTGAATGTTCAATACGTATTCTTTATATAACCCTTCCCACAAACCGCCGAGAAAATCGGTGGTTTTTTCTTTGGGGATGCCAGGAAACCCTTCCTCTAAATAAAGGGGGAGATCCGTTAACGGGATAGCTATATAATTTTCTGGGTTAAGATTAAAGTATTTTAGGAGTTCTTGCCTGTCATAATGTTGTTTTTGTGTAATGATATAATCGATTGTTCGTTTGCTTTCTTTCTCCTCTAATGTTTGTGGCTCTTTAAAGGCATAAATTTTACTAAGGGGAGAATCAATCACATACAGTTCATCGTGACTGAGAGCTTGAGCACTTTTGATCGAATCATTCCCTTGATGAAGTTCCGCATAGTGGAAAGTAATCGCTTGATATCGCCCGCTCTCTTCTCCAGTTACCTCTTTTGTTTGCAAAATGGCTTCGGTGTTTTCTTTCCATGTTGATAAAACATCCTTCAAAAATCCATCCTCAAATAATAACGAGACATCTTGTCTTAAATAGCTTTTTTGGTCAAGCATTGAGTGAGTTTCCCATGTTAATACATATTCCTTTTCATTTTTAACCGAGGATAAATCTAATTCTGTTCTGATTTCAATGTATCTTGTATTTGGATCAGGTGGAAAATACGTGAGCGTTTCTTTTGGTTTAGGATCTTGAAAATAAAATAGGAGAAAAAGGCTCATGCTAAGAGAGAGAAAAAGGACGATAGGAATTGTGGCAATACGTTTCATGGAGTCCTCCATTTCATGGCGTGTTGCCACATTTATATGTTGGCTTGTCTTGGATTATACCTTAACGCTGGCTCGTGAAGCCTGTAAGTGAATAAGAGGAGGGAATAATGTGGTGAAGAGAAAAGTTTCAACGAGTTATATGGAGAATTTGGAATACTTAAAAAAACAGCTTGGTGTTGAAGAAAGTATGGACATGATCTGCTTAGAGATGAAACATGCGGATCGCCACATGGCCTTTTTTGTTGTCGATGGATTTGCCAAAGACACGGCTTTAACAGAAATTCAAGAGCAATTATCGAGAACGACTGAAAAAGAAGTCAAGCTCGATCCGTTAAAAGCCTTGATTCAAAGTCGGATTCCTTATATTGAAATTGATACGGAAAATGATCTAGATAATGTGGTTGACCAAGTCTTAGCTGGTCCGACCGCTTTGCTTGTCGAAGGTATTTCTGAAGTTATTATTATTGATACGAGAGAGTATCCGGTTCGTGGTCCTGAGGAGCCAGATACCGAGCAGGTTATTCGTGGCTCAAAGGATGGATTTGTTGAAACGCTAGTCATGAATGCTGCCCTTATTAGGAGGAGAATTAGAGACCGGACTTTTCGAGTAGAGTATGTTCAAGTCGGCCGTCGTTCGAAAACCGATATTACCCTCTGTTATATAGGCGATATTGCTGATAAGGAAATGATTGAGGATATTAAAGATTCTTTAGAAAAAATTGATACAGATGGGTTGCCAATGGCCGATAAGACGATTGAGGAATTTGTCTTTGGCCATCATTATCAGCCGTATCCACTTGTCCGTTATACGGAAAGGCCAGATGTCGCAGCAACTCAGCTCTTTGAAGGGCATGTCGTCATTCTCGTCGATGGTTCTCCAAGTGCGATGGTGGCACCGACCACCTTTTGGCACCATTTACAACATGCAGAAGAGTATAGACAAAAGCCTATTATTGGAGCAGGGCTTCGGTTAGTACGATTTGTTGCTGTTTGGGCTTCGATTTTTTTAATGCCTTTATGGTTTTTACTCGCTGATAATAGTCAATTTGTACCGGAGACTTTGTCTTTTGTTGGTGCTGAGGAAGGTGGGACTGTTCCATTATTTGCTCAGTTTTTGGTGGCGGAAATTGGGATTGAAATGCTGAGGATGGCCTCGATTCATACACCTAATGCGTTAGCGACGGCATTAGGACTCGTTGCGGCCTTATTAATTGGCGAAGTCGCGATTGAAGTTGGGTTATTTTCTCCTGAAGTCGTTTTATATTTAGCGGTTGCGGTCGTCGGTTCATTTGCAACCCCAAGTTATGAACTAAGTTTGGCGAATCGCTCCATTCGAGTGGCTCTCTTAGTGTTAACAGCTCTTTTTGGTTTAGGTGGATTTCTATTTGGAACGACATTATGGATCATCATGCTCGTTCGAATTGAAAAGTTTGAGACGCCGTATTTTTGGCCCTTTATCCCTTTTAACGCTCGTGCGTTACGAGACGTTATTTTACGAGCCCCAATGCCACTGAAAAATCGGCGGCCGACAGCGATTCATCCGAATGATCCAGATAGGTAAATTAGGACGAATGAGAAAGACAGGGAGCAACGCCGGCCGTTAAGAGAGGCCACTGAAAAAGTTTCAACATCAGCTTTTTCTTAGAAATTAGATTTCCAAGTAGATAATCGCTCATGGGTTTAAACTGTTTTTTCATGATCCAAAACGGAGCCAGCGGAATACCCGGAGACTCCTGCGGGAGAAGTGAAACACGGGAGACCCCGCAGCGATTAGTCGCGAGGAGGCTCCCGGTTCACCCGCGGAACGCGTAGGGTATGCAGCTGGCGGAGTAATCCAAAACATCCAAACTAACTTTAACTAACAGGACTTTTTCAGTGGCCTCCGTTAAGAGAGTTTGGTTGGGTCGAGGATGATGTGTAAAAAAGCGAGAGTAACGCCGCTAAAGTGGGCTTGACCAAGATGATGTGAAAAAAAAGCACCGTCATTTATTTACGGTGCTCTTCCATGTCGCGTTCATACCATTCATCTTCAATAAAAATTTGCTCTAAGTCAATGGCTCTTCGTTCGGTAGCGAGAACGAGTCCGAATGGAGTTGGATAATTGGGGGTCGTAATGGTAAAACGAATGCCTTTTGAATTGGCGATTTTGACGTATTTAGAATAAGTAGAGTAGGGGAGGTGCCCGTTTATAAACAGTTGCAAATCTTTTTCTTTTTCCATCGTTTGAATAATTTCATTGTATAATCCGTTTCTTTGTACTTGGGTTAATGTTAAAGCGAAAAAAATTCGTTCGGCTATCGTTGTTAAAAAGAGGTTTCGCTCTTCCAATTTCACTTGGGGCGTACCACGCAATGCATAATCCATCTTTTCTTGAACTTTTTCATTCATAAAAATCTTCCTCCTAAATTCAATGATTCCGCTTTTCTTGTCCTTTTTTGCTTATCTATACATATCATATCATAAGAAGAATTTTCTTATGTGTCTGTCAGGTGAAAATGAGCTTAAACGTTCGAACAAGAATTGTAGAAAAAGGGAGGAACTTTTTATGATTGCCTTTTCAGTCCTTTTCTTTGTGTTTATATTAGGGGTGACGATTGGTGGCTTATTGGCAGCAGGTAAACATCCACCTTCTTTATTCCTCTATGGTTTATTTACATTTGCTTTTCTTGTTGTTTGTTTTATCGGAATGATTGTTGGATTATTATTTCCTTCTTTTCTAATTGGGTTTTGGTTTATTGAATTTATCATTTGTGTGCTCACTTTTCTGTTTATTTGGGCAGCTTGTACGAGGTTTCACCCAAGTTTCGGTTTCTTTTTTGTTCAGGAGAAGATTGTATTAAATTTATTGTTTTTCCTCTTCTTCTTTATGGGTTTTGAATGGGGGATATTCGATTTTCGAGCGTTCTTTACGATTTTTGCAAGTTTAGTTTTCGCGATTGCTTTGTTTATTGGGATATTTATTCAATGGCAGCTAAGGCAAAAATTTTGGCAATTTCCGTATGCTGTTTACTTACCTTGTGTCTGGTTATTCATTATCGCGGTCATTAAAATATTTTAAAATAAATTCAAAGTAGTTATTGCAGTATTTTAATTATTCTAATTTTAGTAGAATCCTTTCCGTTCTAAGGTTAGGCTGTTATAATGTCTTTGAGGTGAGCAGTATGAAAACGTTTTATGATCTCTTGCAGCTTTTAAAAAAGTTTGGCATTTTTATTTATACTCGCGACCGCAAAATGGACCTCCAACTTATGGAGAAAGAAGTGCATGAACTACATAATTGGGGTATGATTGATACACAAACATTTCAGCAGGCATTGCTCATTTTAAGAAAAGAGCTCAGTCAAGCAAAAGAAACGAAATTGTAGAAGGTGGAGTAGGATGACAAATAAGTGGTATGTTGGTATTGATATCGGGGGAACAACGATAAAAATGGCTTTTATTACTGAAACTGGGGAAATCACTACAAAATGGGAAATTCCAACAAATACTGAGGAGCAAGGGATCCAAATTCCGCAAGATATTGCCGCAGCGATCCGGCTTAAGCTTGATGAATTAGGGGAGAGTTCACAAAAGTTATCCGCGATTGGATTAGGAGCTCCAGGTTTTATTGAAATGGAAACAGGGTTTATTTATAAAGCGGTTAACATTGGATGGAATGACTTCCCACTAAAGGAAATATTGGAAAAAGAAACAGGTCTTCGTGTAACGGTTGATAATGATGCCAATGTGGCGGCCTTAGGTGAAATGTGGAAAGGTGCAGGAGATGGTGCATCTGATTTACTTTGTGTGACACTTGGAACAGGTGTTGGAGGAGGAATCATTTCAAACGGTAAGATCGTGCACGGGGCGAACGGAATGGCTGGAGAAATTGGTCATATTACCGCGATAGCTGAAGGTGGGGTCTCTTGTAATTGTGGGAAAACGGGCTGCATTGAGACTATCGCATCAGCGACTGGAATTGCTAGGCTTGCTGAGACCGGGTTGGTCCAACGTCCTGAAAGCAGATTGCAATCCATTTTAGTAAGTGACGGTGAAATAACGGCAAAGGATGTATTTGAAGCAGCTGAGGCTGGCGATTCTTTTGCGAATGAAATTGTCGAGAAGGTTTCCTTTCATTTAGGGTTAGTCATAGCAAACTTAGCTAATTCGATTAATCCCCATAAAATCGTGATCGGTGGTGGCGTTTCTAAAGCTGGGAATGGTTTATTAACACCGTTAACCACACAATTTAATCGTTTTGCCCTTCCGCGTGTTGCAGAGAGTGCTGAGATTGAAGTTGCGACACTTGGGAATGATGCTGGAGTGATCGGGGCAGCTTGGCTTGCCAAAATCTCTTCACCAACCCCTCTAAATGAACATACTGTATAATGTAAAGGGACAATCTATAAATAATACGAGCAAAATCAAATAGAAAGAAATTCAGCCTGATGAAGGAGAAGAAATCGAATGACAGAATATCGAATTGAACGAGATTTACTTGGAGAAAAGGAAGTTCCAAAGGATGCCTATTATGGAATCCAAACGATGCGAGCTCGTGATAATTTTCCTATCACAGGATACCCGCCACATGAGGAACTAATTAAAGCTTTCGGATACGTAAAAAAAGCAGCGGCGATGGCTAATCGTGATGTTGGTGTTTTGCAGAAAAAAATTGCAGGAGCAGTCATTTTAGCAGCGGAAGAAGTAATCGAAGGAAAGCTTTCCGAGCATTTTATCGTTGATTCTATCCAAGGGGGAGCCGGAACTTCTTTTAATATGAACGCCAATGAAGTGATTGCTAACCGTGCCATTGAAGAATTAGGTGGAAAAAAGGGCGAGTATATGAAAGTTAGCCCTAATACACATGTCAATATGGCTCAATCAACAAATGACGCTTTTCCAACGGCGATTCATATTGCATGTTTAAATTTATCAAAAGGGCTCATTCAAACATTAAACGAGTTAATTGAAGCAATCAAAAAGAAAGAAGCAGAATTTGACGATGTTTTAAAAATGGGAAGAACGCATTTACAGGATGCCGTTCCGATTCGTCTTGGACAAGAGTTCGGTGCTTATCGCCGAGTCCTTACACGTGACTTAAAACGTATTGAGCGTTCCGTTGGCCACTTGTATGATATCAATATGGGAGCGACTGCTGTTGGAACAGGTTTAAATGCGAAACCGGAGTATATTGAGAAGGTTTCTAAATACCTTGCTGAAATTACTGGATTTCCATTAAAGACAGCAGAAGATTTAGTGGATGCGACTCAAAATACAGATGCTTATACAGAGCTATCAAGTGCGTTGAAAATTATGGCGATTAACTTATCAAAAATAGCAAACGACTTACGTCTCATGAGTTCTGGTCCAAGAACAGGATTAAATGAGATTAACTTACCAGCTCGACAACCTGGATCATCTATTATGCCTGGAAAAGTGAATCCTGTAATGTGTGAAGTGATTAATCAAATTTCGTTCCAAGTTATCGGAAATGACCATACGATTAGTCTTGCTTCCGAAGCAGGGCAGCTAGAATTAAATGTGATGGAACCAGTTCTTGTGTTTAACTTATTACAGTCATTCACAATTCTTCAAAACGGAATGGATGTTTTCCGTAAATTTGCCATTGACGGCATAACCGCTAATATCGAGCATTGCCGTGAAATGGTAGAGCATAGTGTCGGGATTATCACTGCGATTAATCCTCATGTTGGTTATGAAGTTGCTTCACGAGTCGCTAAAGAAGCGATTGAAACGGGTCGCTCTGTACGTGAAATTTGTTTAGAACGTGGTATTTTATCGGAAGAAGAATTAAATGAAATCTTAGATCCGAAAGAAATGACGAATCCTGGAATTGCTGGAGCCCGTTTTATTTATGGGTAATATTGTTCTATAAAGATGGGACTGTCTCTTAAAGTCGTCAAATGACCTTAAGTGGATAGTCCTTTTTTGTTTTCAAAATATGTTCTCCTCATTACAATCTGTTTTTAATAAAATTTGTCTAAAAAGTATAAAAAATGATAAAACGTATTCAAATCACGCAGATATGATATTTCAGGCTTAAAAAAACCTTAAAACTTATCCAGTTATGAAATTTTTACTAATCATTTAGTCTTATCAATTGTATAGTCCATATGAACATGGGATAATAGGTTGAATGAAATGGAATGAAGGTGATGTCATTTGAAATTCATCAAGACATTTCTTCTTTTAGTCCTATTATCAGGCTGTACGATTTATCATAGTCAACCATTACCTGAAGCTTATAACGATCTGAGAGAAAAACAGCAAGTGACAGAGCATTATTGGGAAAGTTCTGTCATCATTCCTTATCAATCTACTTACCCTTTTTATAATGTCATAGGCTGGCTTGATTCAAGAACAATTTTAACCCTAGAAGAGTCTGAGAATGGGTCGAAAATAAGTCATTATCATCTATTTAGTAGTGAAAAGGCCATATTTTATGAAACGCCGCACATCGTTTATGATGTTCATATAAATTCAAATCAGTCGATCATTGCCATTCAAGAGTTTAATCAAGAGAAGCAGACGGTCGATCTTTTATTTTTAGATAGTTCTGGGGAATTGTTAATGAAATTAGAGGGGTTTGGTGAACAATACAATGTATATTTCCATCCGGATAATAAAAACGAAGTCATAGTGACTGCTTTTTTACCGGACTGGCAACATGAATCCTATTATGTGGATATCTGGACAAATAAATTGTTGCCAATCACAATTGAGGCAGCGTATGTTCAATGGTTACCAGATGCTCATTTGGCTTATATAAAGAGGGGAATAGACGATATGAACGTGGTTGCTCCATTATATCGTTATTCGATTAAAGGAAATAAAGAAGAATATACGAATAAAGATTTGATTGAGTATCAATATTTCGGGAATTCATTGTCTTTGCATATTGCGGTGGAGACGATTTATGATGAGAATTCGGTTTATTCCTTTTATCGGGATTCCAAGCATGTAAAAGATTTAGAAATACCGATTTTAAGTACTCACTCTAACCAGTGGTGGATCCCATTTTTTGATTATGGAAAAAAAACGAACTTTTTTTATTATTTCAAGCCTAAGTATAGTAGTGATTATTATAGCTATGATCAAGGGTTTGAATTAAGACAATTCTCGCTTGAAACCGGTGAAGACAAGTTTTTAATGGAATGGCAGGAAAATGTGCCATTACAATTGTCACCAGATGAAAACTTTTTACTCATAGGTACCCAGTTCGAACAAATTCTACGTTTAGATGATCTTGAGATATCAGTGAGTATTGAATAGTCTTTCCCTTGATTTTTATTGGGCATCTGTCATAATGAAAGGGTAAATAATTTTATATTTTACGAGAAAACTAGGGGTGCTTATCTTGAATAAGCTGAGAAAAAGGTGGTTCCTTTTACCCTTTTAACCTGATCTGGATCATACCAGCGTAGGGAAGTTGATGCTTGTTATGATTTTGTATGAGTAGCCGCGCTTCTTTCCTATTGAATGAAGTGTGGTTTTTTATATTTTGTTAAAAATGTAGGAGTGATAAAACATGAAAGATTTTCGTTTATATGCGATTACTGGAGAAGAATTTCACACTGGAAGAGACCTGATTGAAGTAATGGAAGAGGCCATTCTAGGTGGGGTGGATATTATCCAGTTGAGGGATAAAGAGAGTTCAAGAAAAGTTGTCTTTGAAAAAGCAAAGAAATTACGTGAACTGACGAAAAAACATAATGTGACGTTTATTGTGAATGATTATATTGATATTGCTTTAGCAGTAGATGCCGATGGAGTGCATATTGGACAAGATGATATGCCACTAGCTGATGTACGAAAGCTTGTTGGACCAGATAAAATGATTGGTGTTTCAACACATGCTGTCGAAGAGGCGAAAGAGGCAGAAGCTGGTGGAGCTGATTATATTGGCGTTGGACCGATTTTTCCAACGAACAGCAAAAAGGATGTAGTCGATCCTGTTACGACTGCATACATTCAAGAAGTGAAAGAGGTTGTGGAAATTCCTTTTGTTGCGATTGGCGGAATCAAACTCCATAATGTCGGACAAGTAATTGAGGCTGGGGCAACAAGAATTTGTATGATTAGTGAAATTGTTGGGGCCGAGGATGTCAAAGGGACAGCCGAGAAATTTATTAAAATCCTTGACGGAGTGTGATTGAAGTGGAATTAACGATTAATGGTAAAAAACATGAATTAAATGTTATGACATTAGAAGAGGTCGTTTCTCATTTTGAACTTGAATCCCATCTTGTCGTCACCGAAGTGAATGGCAAAATTATCGAACGAGATGAGTGGGCAAAAACAAAGGTTGAAGCGGGTACGGAAATTGAGCTCGTCCATTTTGTAGGAGGCGGTTGAACCAATGAAACGAAAAACATTAGAAATAGCAGGGAAACAATTAAATTCACGCTTTTTTTTAGGCACAGGAAGGTATCCGAATCCATTTGTTCAGAATGAGGCGATTCGTGTATCGGAAGCAGAGGTGTTGACATTTGCGATTAGACGTGTGAATTTAGAAGCTCCCGAAGAGGATGCGATTTTACAACATCTTGAGCCTGGAGCGTTTACGTATTTACCGAACACATCCGGTGCCACGAATGCAGAAGAGGCCATTCGGATTGCTCGATTAGCAAAGGCATCAGGTATTAGTAATTGGATCAAAATCGAAATAAGTGCCAATGAAAAGACACTATTGCCTGATCCAATAGAAACGTTAAAAGCGACAGAAATTTTGGCAAACGAAGGGTTTGTTGTCTTGCCATATACATCGGATGATCCTATTCTTTGTAAAAGGCTTGAAGAAGCAGGTGCAGCTGCCGTTATGCCGGGTGGTGCCCCGATTGGTTCAGGATTAGGCGTTCTTAATCCGTACAACATCGGCTTAATAGCAGAAGAGAGCAATGTACCTATTATCGTTGATGCTGGATTAGGCAGTACGATGGATATTACACAAGCAATGGAATTAGGCGTCGATGGGATTCTAATGAATACTCCTGTCGCTAAAGCAAAGGATCCAGTCAAAATGGCAAAAGCGATGAAGTTGGCTATTGAAGCAGGGCGTCTATCGTATGAAGCAGGTCGGATTCCGAAAAAGAAATATGCGACGGCAAGTAGTGGATTTGCAGAATTTCAATTGTAGTGCATGGACGACAAAGAAACAAAGCGTGAAATATCCGATTGGTTAATGAGCTTTTTGTGAAGATAACAAATTCATAGATAGACTATATAACAATGATGTCTTTAGGGGCGTGTAGACAATGGGGAAAGAAATAATTGTTCTTGGTGGAGGCGTCATTGGATTATCTGCCGCTTTCGAATTAAAAAAACGAGGATTTAATGTAACGGTTTTAGAGAAAAATAAATGTGGTGGACAAGCATCGGGGGCAGCAGCAGGAATGCTTGCCCCTCTTTCTGAAATTGGCGAAGATCCAGATGACTTTTTTAAGCTGAGTTTAGAAAGTTTACGATTATTTGCTGACTGGCAGAATGAGATAAAAAATGTTTCAAACGAAGACTTTGAATATAAAGAAAGTGGAAGCTTACACGTTGTCTATCATGAAGCTGATCTTCTCGCACTTCAAACTCGCCTTGCTTGGCAGAGTCAATGGGGTGTAACAGCAGAACTTTTAACGGCTGAACAAGTGAAAGAGAAAGAACCTGAGTTATCTGATGAAATTATCGCTGCCATGTATTATCCAGAAGAGAGCCATGTGTATGCACCTGGCTATGTGAAAGCACTGGAGGCAGCATGTAGACAATTGGGTGTCGAGATTTATGAAAACTTAGGCAAAGTAGAGCTTAATGAAGTAGATAAAAGTGTTTTATTAAAAAGTGATGATGGTCAACAGTTTGAAGGTGACGAACTTATTATTTGTTCTGGAGCGTGGGCAAAGGAATTAGAAGACTTTTTTGCTCTTTCGATTCCTATTTACCCGATTAGAGGACAGATTTGTGCTTATGAATTGGAGCGGGAGCGAGTTCGTCATATCGTCTATTCGAGCCAAGGATATGTCGTACCTAAAGCGAATGGAACACTTGTTAACGGTGCTTCTGAAGACATTGCTGGTTTTCAAACCGATGTAACAGAAAAAGGGATTTTTCGTTTAACGAATTGGAATCATCACATCTTTTCTTTTCTAAAAACACTTAAACCGTTTCATACTTGGGCAGGATTGCGTCCGGCTACTCAGGACGGGTACCCATTTATTGGGCAATTAAAACAAGCTAAAAATGTGATTTTTGCGGCGGGACATTACCGAAATGGGATTTTATTAAGTCCAATTACAGCCAAAATCGTTGCCGACTTAGTGGAAGGAAAGCCGACACTTGTCCCAATCGACCGATTTTCCCCAGAAAGATTTTCTTAATGCAAGGAGGTAAAAAAATGCATATAGCGAAAACATTAACGATTGCAGGTTCTGATAGTAGTGGTGGGGCAGGAATACAAGCAGACTTAAAAACGTTTCAAGAGCTTGAGACATTTGGGATGAGTGCCATTACCGCAATAACAGCCCAAAATACATTAGGCGTACACGGTGTTTATCCACAACCTGTAGAGGCAATTGAAGCTCAGTTAGATGCTGTCTTATCTGATATCGGAGCAGATGGGGTTAAAACAGGAATGTTGTTTTCGGCTGAAATTATTGAACTTGTCGCCGAAAAAGTGAAAGAATATCAGTTAAAAAACATCGTAGTCGATCCGGTCATGATTGCTAAAGGTGGAGCGACCTTGTTACAACAAGAAGCGATAGATGCGTTAAAAGAAAAGCTGTTACCAGTGGCAACAGTGATTACGCCTAATTTACCAGAAGCACAAGCTATCTTAGATTTAGAAAAAGAGATTACAAGCATTGAAGAAATGGAAGAAGTATCCAGAGCGCTGTATGAGCTAGGGCCAGAGTATATTTTATTAAAGGGTGGTCACTTAACGGAAGGACCGGCACTTGATTTATTATATGATGGAAAAGAAATGACCAAATATCATGTGGAACGAATCGATACAAAGCATACGCATGGGACAGGTTGTACGTTTGCTGCCGCTATTGCCGCCGAACTCGCCAAAGGATCAGAAATTAAAGAAGCCGTTCAAGTGGCGAAAGACTTTATTACAGCAGCAATCTCGGACTCCATTCAGTTAGGAACAGGTATTGGACCAACAAACCATCATGCTTATCAACGATTAAAGAGAAAGTCATGACGTTTCATTTTTAGGTGAATATAGATATCAATGTGTTTTGAGCGATGGGGACCCGTCGCTCATTTTCTATTATTGTCGTGCTCTATCCATTGTAAAATAGTTAGAATTATTTGTTTTTTTACAGGTTATCCTTTGATAAAAGGAGGGAGTCTACTTAAAAGGTCTCTACTTCATCTTTTGAGAGAAAATCTAAGGTCATTAACTATCTGATTAAGTTGGCTTTCAGTGTTTCTTTTTTTAAAAGCTAAAACGGAGGGAGCGGAACGCGTAGGGCATGCAGCGAGCGGAGTAGGCTAACTAATGGAACTAAATTTTACTGAATAGACCTTTTTTTAGTAGGCAAAGTGGCAGGCGATGTTCATCCTAATTTACATATCAACGCCAGCCACGCGACATTCAGTCGGCATTTCTCTAGTTATATTTAGAAACAAAAGGGAACTTTACCTAATTTACAAAATGTCTATTCGTATTTAGCTACATGGCTAAGCGATGCTTTTGATCAAGGTTTAAGGTATAATGAGCGTTGTGGGAACTAGTTTATATGAGGAGAGACAAAAAATGTTGGAAGGAAACAAAGCGTTATATATTTTACCAGGAATTTTAATCGTCTTGATGATTGTTGGGGGAATGTTTTTTCTAAATGATAATGAAGGGGTCACCAACGAAGAATTAATAGATGAAATCGAATTGAACGTTGCATTTCATCAAGGTGATGACAGTGTAACCGTCAGAGCTAACTGGGATTGGACGGTTGCCCCAGCTGATGGTTTAAATGGAGATGATTACCTCGGGGTCGTCTTTTATAATGAAGCTGGAGAGCCTGTAGAAGACTATTCGGTCGTTGAGAGTGAGTTGCAATTGTTCTATTCTGATGAAGTAATTGAGCAATCACATGCAATTGAAGGAGAAAATGGGCTTATTTTTACATTTACGAATCAATTAGATGAGCATATTAGTTATGGGAACTTAGGAGAAGCTGTCGTAATAATAGAATCGGATGAGATTGTTTCGGCAGAGGTATTTTTATTACATACATGGGTGAACCATTCACCACTTGTTTCAGCAGATGCGACTTTTGAAACGGTCGAGTTTGAACGAGGATCAGGAATTCCATATTGGGTTTTAAATGTGAGTACGAGGGAATGAGAGTAAGGAGTGGGATATAAAAGATGGCTGTTATTAGAGGATTGTCCTTTCAAGCAGGGATTTTCTTTATCGGTCAAGAGCATGTTGCCTGTGCTTATCATCACAAAGGAAAACTCCAAAAATGGATTAAACCACTAAGTATTAAAACGATGAGTCGGATGATTTATCAAGTGACAACTACTTTACCGATGTGGCTTAAACTTTTTTCGACCGTTTATCTGGCTTTAATTTTGGGGCCAAAATTGATTCAAGTCGTATACCCACTCGCTTTTAATGGCTTGCCTTTTTATTTTTTGATTTATTTTATGTTTGGTACTCACTTTATTTTTCCAAGGGAATTAAAAAAATACCATGGAGCTGAGCATAAAGTTTTTAGTGATCGAGGTAGGAAAATTAGGGCTCGAATAGCGAGAATTAAAAAAGCAGAGATTACGAATCGAAATTGTTCCACAAATGCGGTTGTAATTTATTTTTTGGCCGTCCTTTTTTTAACGATGATCTTTAACCTATTTATTAATGTATCTTTTTCATCGAGTATTATGTATGCTTCTTATGGTGCTGTACTAGTGGTCCCACTTGTGATTTGGTTAATGAAGATGAAAAAGATGAAGCGACTAAGAAAATTTGTTTTAGGAATCTCTTATTGGCTACAGCGAAAATGGACGACTGAAGAGCCAGAACGAATGCACTTAATCGCTGCGATTGAATCGTACAGGCTATTGGCATTAGAAGAGTTTCCAGAACATCTTGAATTGAAAAGAATCAAACTTAAAGTAGAGGAGAGAAAGCAATTGGCTATTGTAGATGTAACGGTTGTACCGATTGGAACCGATAATCCAAGTGTGAGTGAGTATGTAAGTGAAATTCAAAAGGTGTTGCAAACATATGAAGGCAAAATTACTTTTCAATTAACCCCGATGAGTACTTTGATTGAAGGAGAGCTGCCTGTATTGTTTGAAGTGATTCAAGCGATTCATGAAGTTCCATTTGAAAAAGGCTGCTCCCGTGTCGCAACCAATATCCGTATTGATGACCGAAGAGACAAAGCAACAACTTTAAAAGGAAAGCTAGAATCCGTTGCGAGAGAGTTAGAAAAATAGTAAATAGAAAAACCTAACAGAGGGGCCCCATTGTTAGGTTTTTCTCGCTTCTAGGCAAACGCCTTCCGTTTTTCGTGTCTAACTGCAGGCGTTAGAAGCTCGAGAAAAATCGGTCTGCCTATAAAGTCAAAAAGCGACTTTTTAGTCAGCCCTGTATTTTTTCTCGCTTCTAGGCGAACGCCTTCCGTTTTTCGTGTCTAACTGCAGGCGTTAGAAGCTCGAGAAAAATCGGTCTGCCTATAAAGTCAAAAAGCGACTTTTTAGTCAGCCCTGTATTTTTTCTCGCTTCTAGGCGAACGCCTTCCGTTTTTCGTGTCTACATCGTTTTTATCATGGTTACATGAGGGATTCCGGCATCTAAAAACTGTCCTGAAACGGTTTCGAATCCTAATTTTTGATAAAAAGGTTCAGCTTGTATTTGGGCATTTAATTTCGCTTTATTTAGCTGGCGTTCTTTGATTTCATCTAATAAAATATTCATTAATTCAAGGCCAATCCCTGTGCCTCTAGCTGCTTGAACGATGCAAACACGCTCAATTTTTCCGGAACCATCTATTTCGCGCAGACGTGCAGCTCCAATGGCTTCATGTTCATCATTATAAACAACAAAATGAGTAGCTTCATCTTCATATTGGTCAATTTCTTCTTCTATAGGGACATTCTGTTCTCCTACAAATACTTCTTTACGTACTCGATAGGCGTCCTCTAGTTGTTTTTGTGTGTTTACTTTTTCTATGTTCATTTCATGCTAACCTCCACTATCTAGTTGTTTGTCATTTTTTTCGTTATTCAAAAGGCAAAAGTTTCTTTAAGCCATTCTCTAAATCTTTTTGCCAATAAGTCCACGTATGATCACCGTCAAATTCACCATATGTATAATCAATTTTAAGCTTTTCTAACGCTTCTTTTAATTGCCGGTTCGGTTCAAGGAAGTCAAGCACTTGACCATTTGTCGTTTTGACCGCTGTTTCTTTTTGACCGATCATATGATAAATAGCCAACCCATCAATAGTGTTCGCATCTGAAACAGCCTGTAATACGGTCTCATTCACTAATGGTGAATGCATCATCACTTGACCAAAAGTAGCTGGGTATTTTAAAGCAGCCATTAACGATACTGTGCCAGCTAAAGAATCGCCAGCTAAAGTACGACTGCTTGCTAATGAATGAAGAGGGAATTTGTCTTCAAGGAACGGCATTAATTCATCCACTAAAAATCGTAAGTAAGAAGCAAACTTTTCCTCATCCGGATGATATCTTTTACGACGCTCTTTGACAGAAGGATATGGAACCCCAATAATAATTACTTCACGTAATTCCACCTCTTCAATTAAAGTGTCGACTTGCCTTGGAATTCGACCTAGTTGAAAGTAATCCTGTCCATCTTGGCAGATTAACAAATGATAACTTTTCATTGGGGTAAAATTCGGTGGAGTATAAATCATCAGCTTCTGTTCTTCATTTAGAAACTGACTATTAATAATTGCTTCAGATAAATCTCCATTTAATTGATTCACCATGTTGTCACCTACACTTTCATCAAACTTTTCTTTATCTTATCATATATTTAGTGAGGATTAAGCAATGGTGCTCAAAATCATGTTGTGCATAAACAGAAAGATGAATCGCCTAACTTTGGGCAGTGAATTAGATTTGTGGTAAACTAAATCAAAGGAAAAGGTTTTTATTTGCTAATTTTCTTATAGAGAATCAAGGAGGTCTGTTATGAAAAAGCCAGTCTCGTGTGATGTTGTTGAAAATGCAGCTAGAAAAAAATTAATGGAGCGTGGTGTCTCAATTGAAGCCATCGCTGAAATTGTTTATGAAATGCAGGTTCCTTATAATCCAAATTTAACGATTGAAGACTGTTATGAAAGTACAAATGCCGTATTATTAAAGCGAGAAATTCAACATGCTATTTTAGTTGGTGTGGAACTTGATCAATTAGCTGAAGAGAAAAAGCTTTCTGAACCGCTGCAATCGTTAATTGATTCAGATGAGGGCTTATTTGGTGTAGATGAGACGATTGCCTTGGGCTCTGTCTTTGGATTTGGGAGTATCGCGGTAACAACTTTTGGGTATTTAGATAAACAAAAGGTTGGGATTATTCATGAACTCGATAATCGAAAAGAACAAGTACATACTTTTCTTGATGATTTAGTTGCGAGTATTGCCGCAAGTGCTTCTGCAAGACTTGCTCATCGTCAAAGAGATTTAGAGGAAAATAGACGTTTAGAAGATATAAAAAAGCGTGAAAATGAGGAATTAATAGGATAAGTTATTCTTTCGATGAGACGATTGTATGTAACTAGTTGAAAAGGGAATAATAGGTTAAGAAATAGGATGACTATGAATGAAGGTAAGGGATTCGAATGGAAGCACAAGCACCTAAATGGATTTATTATCGTCAATTATTTCGCTCTAAATTCCAAGCCAGTTGTATTAAAGCCAAAATTGAAGATAACTGGCATAATGGGTACGAGATTGGTCCGGTCGTTGAAGTTAGAAAATTAAAAACGAATAAATATGTCGTACGTTATACGTATGATGAATGAAATGCAGAAAAAGAACAATAAAATAGAGGTAGCCGTGGAAGGAGAAACAACTTCTAAAGTCGAGATAAGAGGGCTTTGGGGTTGTTTTTTGTTTTGTAAAGTAACAAATAGCGAGCACTTATAGCCAAAAAAGTAGAGGCAAGGCTCGCTCAACCAATCGTTACAAAGATTCTACCGGTGTTTGTTTTTAATAATTTTTCCTTATTTGCGTGGATGAATCATCTCTTCCGGCTTTACGAGTGCATCAAATTCAGTAGACGTTAATAAGCCAAGCTTTAGAGCCGCTTCTTTTAAAGTTGATTTTTCGGCAAAAGCTTTTTTCGCAATTTTAGCCGCATTTTCGTAGCCGATATGTGAATTTAAAGCTGTAACAAGCATTAAAGAGCGTTCTACATTTTCAGTCATCTTGCCACGGTCTACTTCTATTCCTACTAAACAACGGTCATGGAAGCTAACAAGGCCATCCGTTAATAACCGAATTGATTGTAAAACATTATAGGCAATAACAGGCTTAAACACATTGAGTTGATAGTGACCTTGACTAGCGGCAAATGAGATCGTCGCATCGTTACCGAGGATTTGACTTGCGACCATCGTCATTGCTTCAGATTGAGTTGGGTTGACCTTACCCGGCATTATCGAGCTCCCTGGTTCGTTTGCAGGAATCGTAATTTCAGCAATTCCTGAACGTGGCCCACTTGCTAATAAACGAATATCATTGGCTATTTTAAATAGGTCAGCGGCGAGAGCTTTTACTGCACCATGAAAATGAACGAGCTGATCATGGCTTGTTAAAGCATGAAAGTAATTATTTGAATGAACAAAAGTACGACCTGTTTGTATGGTTAACTGTTTGGCCATTTCATTACCAAATGAAGCTGGAGAATTTAAACCAGTCCCAACAGCGGTGCCGCCAATGGCCAACTCCCGAACATATTCAAGGCTTTCACGGATCATTTTATTTGATTTTTTGAGCATTTCCTTCCAAGCACTGACTTCTTGCCCGAATGTGAGGGGAGTGGCATCTTGTAAATGGGTTCGACCTACTTTGATCACATCTTTAAATTTATCCTCTAATAAGGTTAAAGTCTTAATCCATGTTTGAATCGCAGGAAAGAGATTTTTCTCTGTTTCATATACAGTTGCAATGTGCATCGCCGTTGGAAAAGTATCATTTGAGCTTTGGGAGCGATTAACATCATCATTCGGATGGACTTTTATATTCGTATGATCTAATTGTTCATTAGCCATAAAAGCAATGACTTCATTCATGTTCATATTCGACTGTGTTCCACTACCCGTTTGCCAAACGACAAGAGGGAAATGCTCGTCAAACTGACCGGTTAAAATTTGTTCACAAGCGACTACAATGGCTTCTTTTTTCTCGATAGCTAAATCGCCATTACCTGCATTGACAATGGCCGCGGCTTTTTTTAATTCGGCAAAAGCATAAATGAGTGGTTTTGGCATTTTTTCTTCACCAATTTTAAAGTTTTCAAGACTTCTTTGAGTTTGAGCCCCCCAAAAACGGTTCTTTGGAACTTTAACTTCACCTAATGTATCACGTTCGATTCTCATTTCGGTCATTACGATTCCTCCCTCATTTTCAATTAACTTGTAAATAAAGTGTGACATAATCGTGAATAAAAACCAATAAATTAGTCCTCGCAAAATTATAGTACAAGTGGTTTTAATACGATAATATAGCAATGTGTGTCTTATTATATCCGCTCTTTTCATGAAATAAACATAAAAAAACCTTATGAAACAAGGTTAATAAAAGATTGATAGAAGGGTGTTAAAGAATAATCGATAGTTAAATATTTTATTAAGATAATAAAAATAATTCCCAGAAAAAGTAGGGAAACAATGTTGACATAAATAATGATAACTATTATCATTGGGGATGTGATTGATAATCATTTTCGTTGAGAAAGCCTATAGGTGAGAATTATTATCAACTATAAACCGGTTTTAAAAAGGAAGAGTTATGAAAAATTTATACCTACTTATCGTCTGTTTCATCTTAAGCATCGCTTCGCTTTTTATAGGGGTAAGTGAAGTGAATTTATCAGGTTTATTACGCTTAGATGAGAACCAATTACATACTCTTATTCATAGTCGATTTCCTAGATTGATTAGTATTATCATTGCAGGTTCAAGTATGGCGATTTGTGGCTTGATTATGCAGCAGTTAACGAGAAATAAGTTTGTCTCTCCGACAACAGCAGGAACAATGGATTCAGCAAGCCTTGGTATTATGGTTTCGATGCTCATGTTTGCTTCAGCTACAATGATGCAGAAGATGGTTATTTCTTTTTTGTTTGCCCTAGCTGGAACGTTAATATTTATGAAGATTTTAGACAGAATAAAGTTCAAAAATACAATATTTATTCCATTAGTAGGTTTGATGTTTGGTAATATTGTAGGTTCGATAACGACCTTTTTTGCTTATTCAAATGACTTAATTCAAAATATTTCTGGCTGGTTACAAGGAAGCTTCTCATTAATTACGACAGGGCGTTACGAAATGTTATATATTAGCATTCCGTTATTAATTATTGCGTATCTATTTGCGAATCGATTTACGATTGCAGGGATGGGGGAAGAATTTTCGGTCAATTTAGGCTTGAATTATAAACAAGTCGTCAATATTGGCTTAATTATAGTCGCAGCTATCACTTCTGTCGTTGTCTTAACTGTTGGGATGATTCCGTTTTTAGGATTAATCATTCCGAATATCGTGGCCATCTTCCAAGGCGATAACTTAAGGAAAAACCTCCCAACAACAGCGTTATTAGGAGTTGCCTTTGTCATCCTCTGTGATATTATTGGGCGCGTTATTATTTACCCATATCAAATTCCGATTGGTTTGACTGTTGGTGTTATTGGAAGTGCGATTTTCCTCTATTTATTAATAAGGGGGAGAAAGCATGAGCAATAAATCTAAGATTCTATTATTATCTCTGTTAGCCATTAGTTTTACAGGTCTATTTCTTTTTTATGATTTACGGAGCTGGGAGTACGCATTGCCCCGTAGAGGTGTAAAAATATTAGCGATTATTGTAACAGGGGCAGCGATTGCTTTTTCAACAGTTGTCTTTCAAACGATTACTAATAACCGTATTTTAACACCGGGATTAATTGGTTTAGGTTCCTTATACCAATTGTTTCAAACCTTTATTATTTTTGCATTTGGTTCAACAAGTTTTCTAGTCATAAATAAGTATTTGAATTTTGGGATTTCTACGGCCTTGATGGTTGTTTTTGCGATGATCCTTTATAAGCTTTTATTAAAAGGTGAAGGAAGAAATGTCTTTTTCCTTTTATTAGTTGGAATTATTATGGGAACTTTTTTTGGGAGTATTTCAACGTTTCTACAAGTTCTAATTGATCCTAATGAATACTTAAATGTTCAAAATCGATTGTTTGCTAGTTTTAACAATGTGAACTCCGATTTATTATGGGTTTCGATTACGATCTTTGTGATTACGACGATTATCTTCTACCCTCAATTGAAATATTTAGATGTTCTCTCATTAGGAAGAGAGCAAGCGATTAATTTGGGGGTTAATTATGATAAGGTTGTTCAAACTTTATTAATTTTTGTTGCCATTCTCATTTCTATAGCCACAGCATTAGTCGGACCGATTACATTTTTAGGTTTGCTGGTAGCGAATGTAGCGTATGAAATGGTTAAAACATATAAACATAAAATCATTATTCCAGTGGCAATGCTCGTTAGTGTGATCGCACTAGTTGGCGGTCAACTAATTGTTGAACGACTGTTTAGTTTTTCAACACCTATTAGTGTCATTATTAACTTTGTTGGTGGTGTCTACTTCTTATATCTTTTATTAAGGGAGAGTAAAAAATGGTAGAAGTAATGAATGTATCAAAGCTATTTGGAGATAAAGCGGTTGTTAATAATGTCTCAGTCAAAATTCAAAAAGGAAAGATCACTTCTTTTATTGGACCTAATGGAGCGGGGAAAAGCACCCTTCTTTCGATGATAAGTCGCTTAACAGTTGCTGACTCTGGAGAAATTTTGATTGATAACTCCAAATTAGCTGATACAAAAAGTAATGATTTAGCCAAAAAAATCTCGATCTTAAAACAATCCAATCATATTAATATTCGTCTAACGATTCGTGAACTCGTCTCATTTGGACGTTTCCCATACTCACAAGGAAATTTAAAAGAAGATGATATTGCTTTTATTGATGAAGCAATTCGTTATATGGAGTTAGAAGATATTCAAGATAAATATTTAGATCAACTAAGTGGGGGGCAACGCCAGCGTGCTTATATTGCGATGGTTATTGCCCAAGACACGGAGTATATCCTTCTTGATGAGCCATTAAATAATTTGGATATGAAACATTCGGTTCAAATTATGAAAGTGTTAAAACGAATGGTGAAGGAACTTGGCAAAACCATAGTGATTGTTTTACATGATATTAATTTTGCTTCCTTTTATTCCGATCATATTGTGGCCTTAAAAGATGGTCAAATTGTTCATGAAGGCCCAACAAATGAGATCATTAATAACGGAGTCCTACGTGAAATTTACGATATGGATATTACGATTAATGATATTAATAATCAACGTGTTTGTGTTTATTTTGTTTAAGTAACTTTGATAATTAAGAATAAGGATGAGTGCGCAAAAGAGAAGTCGACGCTCACAGGATCCAATTTGCGCATAATTCCTTAGCTCTTTATTATATAAAAAATACCATAGGGGTGTATTTAGATGAAGAAATTATGGATGTTTATGTTAGCTGCACTAGTAGCAATAGTTCTTGCAGCTTGCGGTTCAGACGATGTCTCTAATGAGGCAGAAGAGCCAGTAGAGGAACCAGATACAGAAGAGACAACAGGTGGCGAAGAAGAATCAACTTCTTTAACATATACACATGATTTAGGTGAAACAACACTTGAAAAAAATCCAGAAACCGTTGTTGTTTTTGATATGGGTGTATTAGATATTCTTGATGGTTTTGGAATTGATGTTGCGGGAGTACCACAATCTAATGTCCCAGAATACCTTTCTAAATATGCAGGTAGTGAATATACAAATGCAGGTAGTTTATTTGAACCAGACTTTGAAGAAATTTATGAATTAGATCCAGACTTAATCATTATTAGTGGACGTGCGTCAGAGGCATATGAAGAATTGGAAGATATTGCTCCAACTTTATTTATGGCATTAGATACGTCTAATTATTATGAATCATTTGAAAATAATGTAAATATCATCGCTGAAATTTTTGATAAAGAAGCAGAAGCAGAAGAAAAATTAGCTGAAATTGAAACACAAGTTCAAGAAGTACAACAGTTAGCATCTGAAAAAGAAGCAGCAGGTTTAATTGTGATGGTTAATGAAGGAAGTATGTCTGCTTACGGATCTAATGGTCGTTTTGGAGTTTTACATGATGTCTTTGGTGTAGAGCCAGTTGATTCAGGTATTGAAGTGTCAAATCACGGACAAGAAATTGATTTTGAATATGTAGAATCACAAAATCCTGAATATTTATTCGTGATTGATCGTGGAGCGGTTGTAACTAGTGGCGACGCTAGTGGCAATGATCTTCTAGACAACGCGTTCATTCAAAGCACACAAGCTTATGAAAATGATAATATTATTTTCTTAAATCCTACTTATTGGTATATCTCTGGTGGTGGTTTAACATCATTCCCAGGAATGATTGAAGAAGTGAAAAACGGATTAGAAGATTAATCTTAAGGGGGCTGTCCCATCAGGTCGTGAAAACGACCTAATGAGGGCAGTTCTTTTTTTATTTAAGTTGAGGGTTGCTGTCGAGAGTCATTTGGTCGGGGATAGTATGTAAAAAAGGAAGAGCGAAATTAGCTCTTCCTTTTAATCATTTCTTAAATAATTTTTGATACTCTGCATATCCTTCTTTCTCTAATTTATCTTTAGCAATAAATTTAAGAGAAGCGGAGTTGATACAATAACGTAATCCGCCCTTATCTACGGGACCATCAGGAAAAACGTGTCCTAAATGAGAATCAGCCTCTTTACTCCGTACTTCTGTTCGAACCATAAAGTGACTACGATCTTCTTTTTCAATTATTTCTTCCTCATCAATTGGTTTCGTAAAGCTCGGCCAGCCACATCCAGCATCATATTTATCATGTGACGAAAATAGCGGTTTTCCAGAAACGAGATCTACATAGATTCCTTCTTCTTCTAGTGAATAATATTCGTTTCGAAATGGGGGTTCTGTTCCATTATTTTGGGTTACTTCATATTGGAGCGGGGTTAATTTCTTCTTAAGGTCTTCTTTTTTTGAGTTCACTGTTATACCTCCCAATTATGTTTAATAAAATCAGCACGACCAGACCCTTTTTGATAGCGCTCATAATGGGTTGGGTTTTTCTGATAATAATTTTGATGATAGTCTTCGGCTGGATAAAAAGGTTTAGCTGGTAAAATCTCAGTTACGATGGGCTTGTTAAATTGTCCGCTACGTCCGAGCTCATCCTTTGATTTTTCTGCTAATTCTTTTTGCCTGTCATTTTGATAAAAAATGGCTGTTTTATAAGAGTGACCTCGATCGTAAAATTGGCCACCAGCATCTGTTGGATCAATTTGTTTCCAGAAGATGTTTAGTAGTTCTTTATAGGAAATAACGTTTGGATCAAAAGTTATTTCAACAGCTTCATAGTGGCCGGTACTTTCAGAACATACCTCCTGATAAGTTGGGTTTTCTGTAAATCCTCCTGTATAACCGGAGACAACAGAGTCTACACCATCATATCGATCAAATGGTTTAACCATACACCAAAAACAACCTCCCGCAAAAACGGCTTTTTCTGTATCCTTTTTGTTCATTGTTTCACCTCGCCAAAAAAGTAGAGTACATATATTATAGCATTTTAGTTACCATTAACGCTTCGGATATGACCTCAATATTATTGCTTGATTCCTTTGTCGACAATGATAAGCTTTGGATTGATGGTAACATCCATATTTTTATAATAAGCTTGCCATTGATTTAAATCAAAATCACTATTTTTAGAACGAACTAAGCTACCAATACCAATCGGATCAATCCCTAACTTTTGAAACTTCTTAATAAGAGCTTTGGATTGCTCAATTACATCTTTTTGTAGTAAATCATGAATCTCCTTTAATTTTTTATCAGAAATCTCAGTGCCTGAATACTCGATCAGCTGAATTTTCATTTTTATGTCAATTTCAATATTCGGTTCATTTGAATTTTTTTCAATTCGAAAGTGTGGAACTGAATGAATGGTTCGGATCATCGCATATTCATCTTTGTTTTTTATTTCAAGTTCATGTGTCCCCCTATTAAATCTTTGGGTCAAAAGTTTTAAAAAAAAAGCTTCCGTAATATCGATGGAATCAATATATTTATCGTCTTTTAACAAAGCTAAGCCACTAATTTGGATACTGTTTTCATATTGTCTTAAAATAGGTAAATAAGGGTCTTGACCTTCCTCGTAATTTTGATTTAAAAAGACCAAAAGATTGGTTTCAGGAATGTTTTGCCCTTCTATATTCTGTTGGAGTAGTTCTTCTATATAGATAGACACTTCTTCCTCATGGTCATATTTTTGGCTGAGCATCTCTTTAGCGGTTCCTTCGACAATGCAGATACGATTACGTAACCCAATCGTTGCATTTCTAGTGAAACTGTCAATAGTGGTCATGATCCCTTCTTTACTGGCCAGTTCGTTATTTATTAAAATCGTTTTTAGTTTACCACTATGCAATTTTTTCGACGATTGTGTATTTAATTTTAACCTGGCATCTCGACTAGCCTTGGCTTGAGCTGAGATCGTCTCACTCATAATCATGTACTCTTGTTGGTAAAGTGGGACACTAATGGTCGCTTCGATTTGCTTGTCCGAAATATAATCAAAACCTACCACATTCATAAGTTGGACTTCATCGATAATATTAGTAGCTATACAGCCACTCATTAAGCAGCAAAAAGGGATAAATATTAACGTTTTAGAGAATAAATTCATTTGAACAACTTCCTTTTGAGCATAGTAATTAAAAATAGAATCGGAATATAGAAATACAAGAAATAAAGACCTAAGCTCGACATAAAATTATTTAATTGATCAATTTCTTGTCTTGATTGAAACATAAGGGCAATGAAAAAGACGGAAAGGGCAATCAGTCTTAACATTTGACGATGAGGCCAATTGAACATCTCTTTTAATCCGCGACTCGCAGCCCAAATACATAAGGCAATATTTGGGGTAATAATAATGAGCCAAGAAGCGATCCCTAAATATTCAAACCGTTCAATAAACGGTAATTGCACGATTTTCCAAGAAGTAATTAATGGCCAAATCACTGTAGCGATATGACCGGGACTGTAAAAAGAATAATGAACGATTGTAATCATTAAATATATTAATAGCGTATATAAATTTCCGAAGTGAGCCCATTTTTGAGAGGTAACCCCATTTTTAATAAATGGATAAGCCAATAAAAGAATCTCCGGACCTAAATAACTTAAGGTCATTGTTTTGGTCGCTTCGATTTGCTCTTTAATTGTCGTATCAAATAAAGGCAAAAGACGATGGAATTCGGCAAATTCTAATGGGACAAGAGCGGCTAATAAAAGAAAAAAGGGAATGATTATACTAAAAAAGCTAATCCCCACGACGACTCTAAACCCTTGAGTGATCATATAGTAGGCCAACAAAGTTAAAATAAAACAAATGGACCATATAGGGATATCAGGAAAAATCCAAATCTGAATGATTTCAATATAAGTTCTTAATACGACAATGGCAGCGAGGGTAAAATAAGCAACAATAAAAAGCGAGAGAAGTCCTCCAAAAATCCGTCCGAATGTTTGGTTATGAACGGTAATAATATCATGTTGTTTAGGACCAAGAATTTGATAAATCATCCAAATAAATAGGTGAATACATAAACCACTAATAATGACGGCGATCCATCCTTGGTACCCAGCTGCATCTGCCAAATACCTTGTAAAGCCTAGCACACCAACTCCTGCTTGCATTGAATGGACAAGGTAAAAAACTAGAAATGGTTCTACTAATAACGCTTCAATATTCCCTTTTTTCTCTTGCATGATTGTGCCTCGTTTCTTCCTACAGTCTAGTTACATGCCTTCATCAATATCCTTTTTTTGTTTTGCTTTTCTTTTATTGAATTTTTCAGGTCTTTTTGTAGTCAATTGATCAGGTCGAGAAGATTGAAAATTAAAAGGCATTCGAATAAAAGCGTCCTTAAAATCTCGAAGATTAAGTGGGTAAAGTGGTGCTAAATAAGGACGATTTAATGATTTGATCGATAATAAATGAACTAACAAAAACATAAATAAAATCGTCAGTCCAATTAACCCCCATAATTGAGCAGCAAATATAAAAGGGAATCGAACTAATCGAATGGTGTTACCAATCCGATAAACAGGAGTTGTAAATGAAGCTAGTGCAGCAAGGGCAACAAAAATCAGTAATACATTACTTGTCAATCCAGCTTCAACAGCCGCTGTTCCAATAACGATCCCGCCTACGATACCAATCGTTTGCCCTACTTTTGTTGGCAGTCTTGCCCCTGCTTCTCTTAATAATTCAATTGTTATTTCTAAAAATAGAGCTTCTAAAATTGGAGGAAACGGAATCTGATTTCTCGATAAAATTAAAGTTGCTAGTAAATCCTGTGGAATAATTTCAGCATGGTAAGTTAAGGTTGCTACATAAAGAGGGGTAGCAAAAATAGAAAACCACACCGCAAAAATTCGAATTAAGCGAAAGGCAGAAGCAATATGCCATGATAAAAAATAGTCCTCAAAGGAAGAGAAAAATTCTATAAATGTTGTCGGAGCCGTAATAACTTGTGGGGAACCATTTACAAAAACGGCTATTTTCCCTTCCGCTAATTCTGCGGCAACCCGATCCGGTCTTTCTGTATCAATAAATTGAGGGAATGGGCTATTTGAAAAATCTTCAATTAATTGATTAATATAAGAGCTATCACTGATTGTTTCGATTTCAATCGTCGTAATCCGTTCGATCATCGTGTTAATGTTTTCATTATTAGCAATTGAATCTAGGTACATAATAATAACTTTTGTTTTAGAAAGAGTACCAATTGTATATTCCTTTGTTATGAGATTAGGTGTTGGAAGTCTTTTACGAACTAAATTTATATTGACGTCAATTGCCTCAACAAAGGCTTCTTTTGGACCTATAACACTGAATTCAACTTCAGGGATGGTGACATCTCGGACTTCTTCCTGTGGGAGCATCGCAATTAAACAAGTTTCTTGTGATTCTTCAATGAGCTGGATAACGACAGCACCTATCATCAGAAGTTCAGTCATTTCCATCGGACTATGAACTATCTTTACATTTTCTACATGAAGAAGTGGAATTATGTCATCTAGGTTAATGAAAAAACCATTCCGGAGAGGTTCAATAACTTGGCGTTCCAATTTAATATGATTGATTAATGGTTGGTAATAGGATAACCACAGTTTTTGAGATTGTGTATAAAATTGGTGATGAGTGAAGTCACTTGATTGTTTGTGCTTTTCAATTGCTTGACTGAAGGTACTGAATTCACTTTCTTCTATTTTGGGCATCGTTAATTTCTTTTTAAAAGAAAACCAAGACATTACACACAATCCTCCTTTTCTAGACTTATCATAGTATGGTTTTAATAAATGAAAATTATGTAAAAAAACACTCATAACTAGTAATCTAGTTATGAGTGTTTGCATTATTATGACTCCATTTTGTGGGGGAGTTGTTCTACAGCTAAAATGACATGGTCTAATTTTTGCTCGAGGCGATGGAGCAAATAAAAGGTAACAATAACAGGAAAGCTATATTCTGCAATAAAAGGAAGCCATGACTCTAAAGAAATCATTAGATTGGGAGCTCGATGGTTTCTACTTGTCTGTCCACTAAACGGGCACCACGAATGGCTGTGATATCTCCACCATTTGAAGTGAGGACATTAGCAGAAATCATTTCTAGCATTGCTTCGTAAATCGCCTCTGGATTAACAGGTTCAGTAGGATAATCAACAGAAACGGTTACTTGTTTTTCTGTTTCATTTTCAAATAATAACTCAAGTTTTTTACTCATTTTTTTCCTCCTTAATTATAAAGCGGAGTCCGTTTGGTCAGAAGCGAGAAAAAATAAGGGGCGGCTTATGAAGACGCTTTTTGTCTTCAAAAGACGAACCGATTTTTCTCGAGCTTCTAACGGACGTAGCTAGATTGAATAAAAAGCGAAGTTCGTTTGGTCAGAAGCGAGAGGAGTGGAGTTTGGATTACTCCGTCAACTGCATGCCCTACGCGTTCCGCGGGTGGGTCGGGAGCCTCCTCGTAAAACTGCGGGGTCTCCCGTTCCTCACTAATCCCGCAGGAGTCTCCCGGCATTCAGCTGACTCCGTTTTGGTTAATCAAAAGCCATTTGTTTCAACTTAAAAGTGAACATTTTGATGACGTAGCTAGATTAAATAATTCCATACTGGTTAGTACGTGTTGCTGAATCAAGCTCAAGTGATTGTAGGGATACAAATGATTGGACAAATTGCACTAAATCAACATCTGCTGCTTCTCCTTTTACATTTTGAAAGGACTTAGTTGTAAAAACGGTATCTCCGTATGAATCGGTTCCTATAATAAAGGTCATCGCTAAACGTGAATTTTGATTTTCCATCTCGTTCACCTCCTTTCAATTTATAAATCGAAAGAAAGATAAAAAAAGGTGAAGGAAATTTTAATTTTAAAAAAGTAGTTTTTTGACTAAGGAAAAAGGAGAACTATGTCGTTTGAGGTTCACTGTTTTAAAGTTAATCAATGGAAAAATGTTCCTTCATGGGAGAAACTACAGATCCTTCCAGAAAGTAGTCATGATAACGTTGTATATGTTGAAAAATGTCGCTAAAAAAACTGTAACTATTTCAGATATTAGGAGGAATTGTATAGTGAAAAGAGAATAATATTACTGAACTCATAAAGTTAAGGGAGAATGGATATGGATGTAGTACCATTATTTCAAAGGTGTTTTAATGCTACTGTTACTTGGCAGTCTGTTATAAATGATCAAGGGGAGATTATTCATGTTAATGATACCCTTTGTGAACATTTAGGATATAAGCGTGAGGAATTATTAATGTTATCTTTTTATTCTTTGTTAGAAAAAGATGCCCACCTAAAGTTAATGTTTTATAATCATCATACTATGAAAACTAATATTAAGCTGATTCATTCTTCAGGGAAGAAAACAGAGGTTAATGCTGTTATTAGTCCATTAACAAAAGAAAGTAATGAACAAGAACTATATTTACTTCAATTTGAACCGATTAATGAGAGCACTCCTCCTCATTTTTATGATTGGCGAGAAAGCAATGAGGAGAAAGAAATGAATCGTACATTGCCCAAAATAGTTTTAGAAAACCTCAAAGATGCAATGATGACCATCCATGTTGATGGTAAGGTTCTTTTTATGAACAAAGAGGCGTGTAAGATGTTAGGGAAACAGTCAAATGAAATTCCTCATCTTAATTTTTGGAATTTATTAAAAGAGCAAGATATAGAAATTACAAATAAAATCAATGAATTTTTAGCAGGAGAAGAAAGGTTTGAGACGGAACATTATATTACGAAATTGGACTGCTGGTATGATATTCGAGCGTACAGAACGGAAGAAAAGATCACTTTATTTTTTCTGAATATTTCAAAAAGGAAAAAAGCCGAGCAGTTTCTACGTGATAGCGAATTGCATTATCGGAGTTTAGTTGAACATATTCCGGAAACGATTACTGTTCACGATGGTCATAAGTTTATTTATATGAATCCAGCAGGCATTAAATTATTTAAAGCAAATGATAAAAATGACATTGTCGGACATGCATTAAGTAAACTCTTTATCGGTCAAGAGTATCGAAGGGCAAAAGAGAACATTCGTTTACTGTTAACTGATAAAAAGAAAATGACGACGACTATCTTTCGATTACGTTGTATAAATGGAGAATATCGAGAAGTGGAGGCTTCAACAACGATTATTTTATATCACGGAAAACCTGCCTATCGTACGATTTTTAAAGATGTTTCTGAAAGGAAAAGAGTCGATAATATATTAAGAAAATCAGATAAGCTTTCAGCTGTTGCTCAGATGGCTGCAGGTGTTGCTCATGAAATCCGTAATCCATTAACATCGGTAAAAGGATTTTTGCAACTTTTTCAAAAGGAAAAAATGTATAATGAGCAATTTCTAACGCTTATTATGGAAGAATTAGAAAGAGTCGAATCGATTATATTTGAATATTTAACATTGGCCAAACCTAATTATGAGACTCCTTTTAAACGTATCAATGTTCAAAAATTATTGGAACAAATTATAAAGTTAACGGAAACTCAATCCATTATAAAGAATGTCTTTTTTGAATTTGAATATGAAGAAGTCCCACCGATATATGGGAGTGAGAAGCAGTTGAAACAAGCGATTATGAATTTAATTCGCAATTCAATAGAAGCGGTTGAACTAAATGGAAAAATTAAATTGAAATTAAAAAATCACCCCGATGAACAAGTGTGTATTCAAATTGAAGATAATGGTTGTGGAATTTCTAAAGAAAGAATCGATAGATTGGGGGAACCTTTTTATTCAACAAAGGAAAAAGGGACAGGTTTAGGCTTGATGGTCTGTTACAAAATATTAGAACATCATAATGGCATATTAAATGTTCATAGTGAAATTGATGTTGGTACAAAAGTTGAAGTTATATTGCCTGCTTTTATCCCGATACCAGAAGAAGTTTTATTAACATAAGAACTTTAGGTTAAGGACAAACGTTTGCTTTAGACTACTTAATTTTTTATCATTTTCGTCAGTCATGAGGCTGTGGAATAAGGTCCTTTTATGACCTTATCCCACAGCTTTTTTGTGCCTTTTAATCAATTTCATAGCCCTTTTTCTCTTAGTTTATAAAAGATCTCTTTTTTATCTTATATCAACACTTAAGTTGAACTTCTAGAATAAACAGGTTATTCATATAATTTGGCGAGAGGAGTGTACATGGTGAAAAAGAGCTACTTATTAGATCAAAAGTCAATGTCTCAAGTTTTATTACCAAGCTGGTTCAATGTAAGTTATAAGCAGTTTCAACAGGTAGTATTAAAAAAAGATTTTCCTTGTTTTTTTGGAAGGAAAGCAGAACAATTAGGAGAATTACGATACTCTTTTTTACCTCATGCTGACTGGAGCCACCTACCTAAAACATTAAAAGATTTTTTGGAATTAACCAAGCAGCGTCCCTTAGTGAGAAGAGGGTTATTTGTTTTTGTTGAACCTGAAGAAAAGGAGCAGCCTTTACAGTATTATCGACGATATTTTTGGGATGTTCTCCAATATTTAAATACTCAGGATGATAAAGCATGGCCATTGCACACACCAAGTGATCCTGAACATCATTTATGGTCATTTTGTTTTGAAGAGGAGTCGCTTTTCTCATTTGCCAATGCTCCTGCGTATAAACAAAGAAAAACGAGGAATTTAGGTCAAAGTATGGTGATTGGCTTTCAGCCGAGGCTCATTTTTGAAGGATTAGAAGGAACCGAACAGAATGGCATTTATTCAAGAGAAGTGGTTAGAAATAGAGTGGAGGAGTGGGATGGTTTATCTAAACATCCAGACATAAGCCACTATGGAGATCAAAACCATCATGAATGGAAACAATTTTTTATAAGTGATGATTGTGAGCCAATCCAAGAGAAGTGCCCGTTTAAATCAATGAATAAGTAACAAATGAGCCTTCTGGAGAGGGCTTTTTTTTATGGAATTGTAAAGGTGTGTAATAAAATACTGAAATTTTTGAATAAAAAAACCAAAATGTGTAAGAATTTAATGAGAAAATTTGAAGTCTATTGTGAAAACTTGTAAATGGAGGAAAAAGCGTTATCATTAGCCGTTTCTTTGGGTAGTATTAGAGTAGAACAAGAAAAAACATCACATTAAATCTTTAAAACTATGGAGGAGGAAATTCAAATGAGTAAAAAATTATTGTATATGTTAGCAGCAGGTGCGTTATCAGTTAGTGTGTTAGCAGCGTGTGGTGGAGATGGAGAGATGGATGATCCAGCATTAAATGAAGAGCCGACATTAGAAATGGAAGAAACAGAAGACGGTGGTTTTGAATAATCAATAATTAATGATAGAAAGAAAGTAACGGTCACCGTTGCTTTCTTTTTTTTGTGGTATAATAAATTTAATTTTCTAAATATTATTTCCGGAAATCATTTTTTGAAAAAATAGTTTAAATTAAAATATGAATGTGTTATTATGCATGAGTAAGTATAAATATTATTTTATTATATAATTAAATAGGTGGAGGCAGGAAAAATGAAAAGACATAAATGGTCAACTTTAGGATTTACAGCAGTCCTTTCTTTAGGGTTATTAGCAGCATGTGGAACAGCAGACGAAAATGATAATAATGAAGCTTCGGGCGATACACCGGATGCAGAGACATTAGTTATGGGAACGTCTGCTGACTACCCACCATTTGAATCGGTTGACATCACTTCTGATGAGTTTGTAGGTTTTGATATTGATATTGCTAAACATATTACTTCTGAACTTGGTTATGATTTGAAAATTGAAGATATGGACTTTAATTCATTACCACCAGCCTTACAGAACGGTCGCGTAGACTTTGTATTATCAGCAATGACACCGACAGAAGAACGTAAAGAAAACCTTGATTTCTCAGATAATTATTATGATGCTCACAACTTAATGGTTATACAAGAAGATTCAGGGATTGAAACTTTAGAAGATTTAGTAGGAAAAACCGTTGGGGTTCAGTTAGGTTCCATACAAGAAGAAGCGGCTGATGAACTTTCTGAGGAGTATGGATTTGATGTTGTCCAACTAAATCGAATTCCTGAAATTGTACAAGAACTTTTATCTGGTCGAATTGACGCAATTTTAATGGAAGATTCAGTTGCAGATGGGCATCTTAAACAACAGCAAACATTCACCTCGTTTGAAGTGGTTACTGAAGGGGAAACTGGTTATGCTATTGCTTTTAACAAAGATAGTGAGTTAGTAGAAGAGTTTAATGAAAAATTAAATGAAATGATTGAAAGTGGACTAATGGACGAGCTTATTAATGAGTGGATCCGTGATGCAGAATAATCCATTATCACTTTCAGATAGAAGAAAGGATATTTTTTATGGATTTAGATTTTAGTCAAATTGTACCCTATATCCCCTATATAACCGAGGGGATATGGGTCACCCTAAAATTTGTCTCGGTCTCTTTAATTATCGGATTAGCTTTAGGGATTGTTTTATCGGTTATGAAAATAAGTCGTTTTAAAGTACTTCGTTGGAGTGCAGATATTTATACATCGATTTTTAGAGGGACACCACTCATTTTACAACTTTCCTTATTTTATTTTGCTCCTCCTCAATTTGGGATTCCAATTTCTGCCTATGTCGCAGGGGTATTAGCTTTTGGATTGAATTCAAGTGCGTATGTGTCGGAAATTATTCGAGCTGGAATTGAAGCAGTTGATAAAGGACAAAAGGAAGCAGCAATGGCATTAGGCGTATCGAATCGCCAAATGATGATAAATATTATTTTGCCTCAAGCTTTTAAGAACATATTACCAGCGTTATTTAATGAATTTATTAATTTAACAAAAGAATCAGCAATCGTTTCTACAATTGCTGTAACTGATTTAATGAGACGTGCTCAAATTGTGAATGCGCAACTACATCGTTATTTTGAAACACTTTTATTTATTGGACTTATCTATTATTTATTAGTAATGGGCTTAACCGTTCTTGGTCGCCTTCTAGAAAGGAGATTAAAACGCGGTGATTAATGTTAACGAATTAAAAAAATCATTTGGAAAAAATGAAGTGCTGAAAGGAATATCAACGTCGATTGATAAAGGGGATGTCGTAGCGATTATTGGTCCGTCCGGATCAGGAAAATCGACCTTTTTAAGGTGCTTAAATAAGTTAGAAACGGCAAGTTCTGGAGAAGTTAGCGTTGGTGATATTGATATTACCAATCCTAAAGTTGAAATTTCCAAGGTACGTCAGCAAATAGGGATGGTCTTTCAACACTTTCATCTCTTTCCTCATATGACGGTATTAGAGAATATTACGTATGCTCCTATTAAGGTAAAGGGACTTTCTAAAGCAGAGGCTGCTAAAAAGGCAGAAGAGCTTTTGAAAAAAGTTGGATTATTAGAGAAAAGAGATGCTTATCCAAATCGTTTATCTGGTGGACAAAAACAGCGTGTCGCGATTGCACGTGCACTCGCAATGGAGCCAGAAATTATGTTATTTGATGAGCCGACTTCTGCTCTTGATCCAGAAATGGTCAAAGAAGTATTAGAGGTTATGAAAGATTTAGCTGAATCTGGGATGACGATGGCGATCGTCACACATGAAATGGGCTTCGCACGTGAAGTGGCGGATCGTGTTCTCTTTTTAGATAATGGTTTGTTAGTAGAAGAAGCAGACCCAAAGCAATTTTTCACAAACCCACAGTCAGCAAGGGCGAAGGAATTTTTAGAAAAAGTTTTATAAGAAAAAAATGCTCGAGTGTTCGGGCATTTTTTTTGATCTAATTCTGTTTGTGCGGCAGGTTAAAAATTGATGAAGTTCGTATAAAAGTTATAAACCAAACTAGAATTAAGTAGTGCGGAGACGTATAATTATATTTTAAAGATGCCAGAAAAATATAGGAGAATGATAGTGAATTTACATATAAAAAAATGGCCACCGTACAAAATTGGTTATCGTACATTAAAAACAGCTTTAGGAGCGGGTCTGTCAATTGCAATTGCAAGTCTTTTAGGGTTGGATTTTTATTCATCAGCGGCAATTATTACGATACTTTGTATATCTGTCACGAGAAAACATTCCTTAGCCGTATCATGGGCACGAATTCTAGCTTGTGTGATCGCTCTTGTATTAAGTGCGGCTATTTTTGAATTACTTGGTTATAACCCGTTTAGTTTAAGTGTTTTGTTGTTGCTGTATATTCCGTTGGTCGTTATGCTTCGAATTCAAGAAGGGCTAATAACGAGCTGTGTTATTTTGCTTCATTTATATGTACTTGAAGCTTTTTCATGGGCGATTTTTTTCAATGAACTATTATTAATTTTAATTGGTGTTGGCGTAGCATTGTTAATGAACTTATATATGCCTAGCGAAGAAAAGGAATTAAGGCGTTACCGAAAAGAAATCGAGGAGCAATTTTCAACAATCTTAAATGAATTGGCAACCTTTCTAAAACAAGGTGATAACCGTTGGGACGGGAAGGAAATAAACGAGACCGTCCAATTGTTAAAAGAAGGGAAACAATTGGCCAGGCGCAGTATGAATAACCACATTTTAAAATATGATGATCATTATTATCAATATTTTAATATGAGAGAAAAACAATTTGAAGTGATTGAGCGCCTGATGCCTTTTGTATCTTCGCTTCATTCAGAAACTAAACAAAGTAAAATGATTGCTGAGTATATTGAAAAATTATCAAAAGCGGTCAGCCCGAATAATTACGTGGCTTACTTTTTGGAACAGCTCGAGACGATGCGTGCTGAGTTTAAAGAAATGGAGCTCCCGCAAACGCGTGCTGAATTTGAAACACGTTCGACCCTTTTATATATCGTCTATGAATTAGAACAGTATTTACGGATTAAAGATAAATTATGGAATGAAGTGGATAAATCGACTCGCTCTCGTTCAAAATAAATGAAAGACTGAAAAAGAATGAGAGAAGGTATTTTGTGTTATGCCAAAACTATTATCTACCGTTTTAAGCCTCATTTTGGTGATTTCACCGATATGGCCGTTAGGGGATAACCCTTCAATAGGAGATCCTCTCATTATTGTTAACTTAGCTTATAATGAATTAGCTTTTATTAAGGATGGAGAAATCAAACAGGTTCATCAGGTGGCGAGTGGACAAATAACAAATGCAACTCCTTTAGGACAATTTACGATTATAGTTAAGGCAAAAGACCCTTATTATCGTAAATTAAATATTGAAGGTGGAGCTGAAAATAATCCATTGGGGACTAGGTGGATTGGTTTTGATGCAAAAGATACAGACGGTCGAACTTATGGGATTCACGGCACAAATCATCCTGAGCAAATTGGACAATACATAACGGCAGGATGTGTTCGATTACCAAATGAAGTGATTGAAGAACTCTATGAATTTATTCCATTAGGGACACAGATTTTAATAACAGAAGAGGATTTAAGCTTTGAGGAGTTGGCAAAGACATTAGGGGCAATTGAATAATATAATGGAGTCGGAATTCTTAATTTTAGAGATGCTTTTTGTAAATCTAGAAAGTTAGAAGCACGTTCAGACTTATGCCAAAAAGTAAACAAAAAAGCCGACTCAAGAAGTCGGCTTTTTATCTATTGGATTTTACTCATTAAAAAATACTAACTCCCATTAAGACTGTTCCAAGTACCATAGTAATAATCATAATGTATATAATGGCTTTCTGAAATTTACGTGGCATATTAACCCTCCTAATCATCACTACTTCTATTTTACTGTGAATTGGTCATATGGACAAGTGGTTTTCTGAAAACGAGTTCAAATTTAACCGTTCTTAATAGAAGAATAAAGGAAAAAGGTGATTTCTGTTTCAGGATCGTGTAAGATCATAAGTGATTTTATTTCATTTGGAGGCAAAAATCATGACAATTAACAAAGAACGTTTATTGAATCAGTTTTTAGAGCTTGTTCAAATTGACTCGGAAACAAAGTATGAAGGAGAAATTGCTCAATATTTAAAAAAAGTACTAACGGATTTAGGGTTAGATGTTTTTGAGGATGATTCAGCAGCCAAAACGGGACATGGGGCAGGTAATTTAATTTGTACCTTAGCTGCAACAAAAGATGGAGTTGACCCGATTTATTTTACTTCCCATATGGATACGGTTGTTCCTGGTATTGGAGTAAAACCTTCTATTGATGGGGACTATGTAGTGACTGATGGCACGACAATTTTAGGTGCAGATGATAAGGCTGGACTTGCTGTAATGATTGAAGCGATTCAAGTCTTAAAGGAAGAGAACATAGAGCATGGTACGGTTCAGTTTATTATTACGGCAGGAGAAGAGTCAGGACTTGTTGGTGCTAAAGCATTAGATAAAGCACATTTACAGGCGAAATATGGTTTTGCTTTGGATAGTGACGGTCCTGTTGGTGATATTATTGTTGCTGCTCCATCACAAGCAAAAATTAAGGCGGTTGTCCATGGGAAAACGGCACATGCAGGGGTTGCACCAGAAAAAGGAATTTCTGCCATTTCTGTTGCGGCAAAAGCGATATCTGCGATGCCTTTAGGACGAATTGATGCCGAAACAACAGCTAATATTGGACGTTTTGAAGGGGGAACACAAACGAATATTGTTTGTGATCATGTGGAAATTTTAGCAGAAGCTCGTTCATTAATAAATGAAAAACTTGATGAGCAAGTGGTTAAAATGAAAGCAGCTTTTGAAGAAACCGCGGCAAAAATGGGAACAACAGCGACTGTAGAAGTGATAATCATGTATCCAGGTTATAAGAGAGCAGATGGAGACGAAGTTGTCGAGGTCGCAAAAACGGCGATTCAAACAATTGGAAGAGAACCTAAGTTATTACATAGTGGTGGGGGAAGTGATGCCAATGTCATTGCTGGTATGGGAATCCCAACCGTTAATTTAGCCGTTGGTTATGAAGAAATTCATACAAAAAATGAACGAATGTCGATTACAGAGTTAAATAAGTTAGCTGAACTTGTTATAACAATTATCGGGCAAGTAGCAAAATAAGAAAAAGAGGTAAGGGCAAAACTATCTAAAAATGAGTTGGGTGACTAAAATGAAGGTCATCCAACTTTTTCTTATTGGAAATTCCTTATTTTATATTAAAAAAATAAGGAGGAGGTTCACAAGGGAGCGGTGAATTGAGCGCCATTCACTTTGATTCTAATAAATAGAACGAAAGCCGGTAACATTACCGGCTTTTCAGATCAGAGGAGGGTTATGTCCCGGCCTCTTTTTCTTGAGCGTAATTGCATCGGCATTATCTGAATCCATACCGGATTTTAGGTTACACTATAATTATTCACTTAATGATAAACAGTTAGGTTCAAATGGCTTGGGCCAAATTCTAAACATTCTAAGATAAACTCTTCGCTTTTACCAGTAAGAAGTGATAGGTCTGAAATGGTTATGGGATTGGATCCTGAATCATGGTGACTGTTTATGATCATTTTGACATGTTCATAAAAAACGGTGTAGGTGTCAGCTTGACCTGAGTCAATTAATTTCATTGGCATGATAACCCCTCCCAATTTCTTTAAAGAATTGTCTTATATATTTACACTAACTTACTTAAAGAGATCATGCAATTGATGATGAATAATTGAGAGATTTTTATTTTTATTTGACAAAACTTGTTAAGATTCTAAAAGAACCATTGTAAATAATGTAAAGATAATTAGTTTTATTATCACGAAATAAACCGACGATTTTGATTAGTCTGAAGTTAATTGCCAATTTTTAGGTTTGTTTTGTAAAGGTTTTGTAAAGATTTAATTCCTAATGTTAAAAGTATGTAAATGATAAATAGGCTCTGTTTACAGAGTGAAAAAAAGAGTTTATGCTTGTACACGGAATTAGAAAAAATCCTCTAGGAGTGGAACGAATGGTTGAAATTGATTTCCAAGAGACTTTATTTTATTTTCTTGGTGGTTTAGGTATTTTCCTATTTGGAATAAAATACATGGGAGATGGCTTAAAGAATGCTGCAGGCGATAGTTTAAGAGAAATATTAGATAAATGGACCTCTAATCCATTTATGGGTGTTTTAGCAGGTATTCTTGTTACAATTTTAATTCAATCTAGCTCAGGTACGACGGCGCTGACTGTAGGTTTAGTAAGTGCTGGTTTAATGACATTAAGACAAGCTATTGGTGTCATTATGGGGGCTAACGTTGGGACGACGGTAACAGCTTTTATCATTGGAATTGATGTAGGAGCGTATGCATTACCTATATTGTTTGTAGGTACCGCGTTACTATTTTTCTTTAAGAAGCCCATTTTAAATTATATTGGACAAGGATTCTTTGGCTTTGGTGCTCTATTTTATGGTTTAGAATTAATGGGTGGGGCCATGAAGCCTTTAAGTCAATTAGATTCCTTTTCACAATTAACTTTATCAATGAGTGATAATCCACTTCTTGGTGTTTTAGTTGGAACAGTGATGACGGTTATCATCCAAAGTTCTACAGCAACAATTGGTATTTTACAAGGTCTTTTTGCTGAAGGTGCGATGTCATTAGATGCAGCATTACCTGTATTACTAGGAGATAATTTAGGGACGACAGTAACGGCTGTGTTAGCAGCTATTGGAACTTCAATTGCCGCAAGACGTGCTGCACTTGTACATGTCGTTTTTAACTTAATTGGTGCGGTTATCTTCTTAATATTATTACATCCATTTACAAACTTAATCGCTTATTTCCAAAGTTCACTGAACTTAAATGCACAAATGACGATTGCTTTTGCTCACGGCTCATATAATATTATGAATACCATTATTCAACTGCCATTCGTAGGGGTACTGGCTTGGATTGTCACGAAGCTGATACCGGGTGAAGATAAAGTGATTGCATATAAACCGAATATTAGTCCGCTTTTATTGGAACAATCTCCTTCAATTGCTCTTGGTCAAGCAAGAGAAGAAGTGTTAAAAATGGGGAATTATGCAACTGAAGGATTAAATGAAGCGACAAACTATTTAAAAACAAAAGATAAAAAGTATGGCGAGCTTGTTATGCAGTATGAAGAAGCGATTAATACGTTCGACCACGCTGTAACTGACTATCTTGTTAGCATGTCAGGGCATACGATGTCTGAAGCCGATACAAAACTTCATACCGTGCTCGTTAACGCGGTGCGTGACATTGAACGAGTCGGTGATCATATGGAAAATGTTAAAGAGCTTGTTGATTATCAATTAGCGAATAAATTTGATTTATCGGACAGTGCTCTTGAAGAATTAGAAGTAATGATCGATTTAACCGTAACAACTTATAAAGAAGCATTAGAATCTTTAAAAACACTGGATAAGACACTTGCTGAAGATGTGTTAATAAAAGAAGACGAAATTGATAAGATGGAACGTAACTTAAGAAAGAAACATATTAAACGTTTAAATGAAGGCACTTGTACAGGTAGTGCAGGGATCGTGTTTGTTGATATCGTTAGTAATTTAGAACGAATTGGCGACCATTCGGTTAATATTGCTCAAGCTGTATTGGACGAAGATTAATTATAGTAGAGGAGTTCATTTGTTGGTGGAAACACTAATGAAATGAGCTTCTTTTTTTATTTGAATAAGAACAAACTTTCGTATAAAATGAAGCTGAAAGGAGGAGAGCAATATGTCAAAGTCACGGGTCATTTTTCATATTGATATGAATAGTTTTTATGCCTCGGTTGAAATGGCTTATAATCCGAAATTAAAAGGCAAACCGATAGCGATAGCTGGAAATGTCGAAAAAAGAAAAGGGATTATTGTCACGAGTAGCTATGAAGCCAGAGCGAAAGGCGTCAAAACGACGATGCCTGTATGGCAAGCAATGAAGCTATGTCCACATCTGATGCTCATTCCTCCGAATTTTTCAAGATATAAGGCTGCATCACAAGCTCTTTTTGATTTATTAAAAAGCTATACTCCTTTAGTGGAACCCGTTTCGATTGATGAAGGTTATGTTGATGCAACTTTTTATTTAAAAGAAGGTCATCCAGTTCAACTAGCGAAAGAAATCCAGCAACGACTGCTTGATGAGATGGATTTACCTTGTAGTATCGGGATTGCTCCGAATAAATTTTTAGCGAAAATGGCGAGTGATATGCAAAAACCTAAAGGCTTAACAATTTTACGAAAAAGAGATTTAAAAGACAAATTATGGCCGTTGGATATAAGTGAAATGCACGGGATCGGAAAACGAACCGTTGAAAAGTGGAAAAAACTTGAGATTCAGACGATTGGTGATTTAGCTAATGCCGATAAACAGTTATTGGAGCAACATTTTGGAGTCAATGGTTTGAGGTTACGTGAACGAGCAAAAGGAAACGATACTCGTGAAGTGGATCCTGATTCGATTTATGAATTTAAAAGCATCGGTCATTCTTCGACACTTTCGAATGATACGATTAATGAATTGAAAATAAAAAATGAACTAAAAAGACTTGCGGGTTTAGTGGAAAGGCGTTTAAAGAGGAAAAAAGTATGTGCATACGGAATACAAATTATGGTTCGATATGCAAATTGGAAAACGATCACAAAGAGTCATAAAGTAGAAAACCCGATTCAAGATGAACATGACCTTTACCAAGAAAGTTTATACTTATTTAATAAGGCATGGAAAGGGGATTATATTCGGCTACTTGGTATTAGTACCTATGATTTGATCGACCAAGAACACGCTTATAAACAGCTTGATTTATTTAATTATAAAGAGGATGAAAAAAAGCATAAATTATTAGAAACAGTAGGACAATTAAAAGAGAAATATGGCCATGCTGTTTTTCCACAAGCCAATGCCAAAAAAGTTGAAATAAAAGAAAATAATGAAACACTCCGAACGAGTTTTCAGCGTGATTTCCTTGATGAGCAATAATTCAAGAAATCACGTTTTTTGTTTAATGATTCTTAAAAAAAGCCGATATATAAAAGAGAGTGAATATCAGGAGCTGAACTTATGCAAATTAATGTCCAACTTTTACAAACGAATCAATCTACCGAAAAAACGGCCCAAATGAAACAAGGCGATAAATGGCCAATAACGATAAAAGAAAGCCTTAACGAGAAAGAAGCCATTGTTTCGATTAAAGGGAAAGAAATGAAAGCCTCTTTTCCTGGTGGAGTACCTAACCAATCGAGGGTATCGGTTGAAGTAGTTGATCATAAAGAGGGAATGCTCACACTAAAAGAGGTCAATCAGAATCAAACGAATAAAGGGAATTCGGTAGCAGATAATACCAACTCCCAAACGTTAAGTTTAGGAAGTCAAAAAGCGAGTCCAGAATTAAGAGCAGCAATCGAACTATTACATAAAAAAAATATTCCGATTACAAAAGAAACGCTCAAACAATTACATACCTTTTTTTCAGAAGGGTCCGATCAAAAAAACAGATTTGCTTCTTTAGAGGCATTAATACATAAAAAAATAGAACCGACCTTACACCAGTTACGTAGCGTCCATGAGGCCTTACACGGTCAGCCTTATAGTAAGGCACTAGAGCAATTAAATGTCCGAGGACTGGATTTACATAGACAGCCAGTACTGGATGCCGCGTTAAGAGATGTCGCCGCATTACTGCAAAAAAATCCGAATCAAGCTGTGTTCAATCGAGTAGAACACTTGTTAAATCAATTGGTACAAAACCAAAAATTAGGAAGCGCGGAAGCGAATGATCTCTCCCACTTATTAACACAAACGAACATTTTGAATCAGCTGTCCTCGATCCAAAATGTTCAAGTTTTATTAGAGGAGATGCTCCAGAGTCAAAATTTGGGAGGTTCGATTACTCAACAACCAAAAAGTGAGTCGCTTCCCACCCAAAACATCTCACATCAAGTGGAACAAATAAAAAGAGGAGCGTTAAAAGAACCAAATATTCAAAATATCTTAACGGAATTACGTAGTTTCCTCTTGCAAAATCAAGCTTTGTTAACAAATGAAATGATAGAAAACATACAAAGCAATATTACTCAGGCAGAATCAAAGCTAGAAGACGGTCGGGAATTGAAGGCAAGACAAATCATCCAAACGGTTTTACAAGGATTAGATCAAGTAAGTGATAAAGACTTTATATCATCCGCTTATTTAAAAGGTAATGAAGCTGTGCCAATTCAAGGAATAAGTAAACAGATCGCTGTGACAACGGTCACCGAAAAAATGGCTGAATTAACCGATTCTTTTAAACAAACACAAAGAGATATTTCCAGGACGTTAGATGTGGTGGTAAGGCAACAGGAATTGCTTCCAAACTCTAAACAAACAAAACCATTACTTGAAACCGTCATAAAAAAATTAGATCATGCCATTATGAAAAGTGAAATGCTTTTATTTACCGATATGAAAACAGAACGTTCTTTACTAAAAGCGAGCAGTCAATTACAAGAAGCGAGAAGTTTGTTGCAGACTGGTCAATTCCAGCAAGCCCGAGCAATCGTGCAAGAAGTAAAAGGGAATATGGAGTCGCTTGTTTTTAAACCGTCAGAAACAAAGGTAAGACATATATCTACAAATGAATTAAATCGAAGTGATATGCCTGAGCAAAGACCTTCTATAGAAAGACCAATGACCCACCGAGAGGCAAGTAGTCGTACTTTATTTGAAGCCTTTAAGCAGTTAGGGTTTAATCGTGAGTCAGACGTCGCTCAACAATTATTAAAGCAGCCGAATCGGAACATTGAAATGGAACCAAGGGATATTAAATCACAATTAATGCAAATCGCTAAAAATGAGTCAGAAGGAAGAGTTCAACAACTGGCAAGTCAAGCATTGCAAAACCTTACGGGACAACAGCTTTTGAGTCGTTCCGAACCTCATAGCCACATGCAAAATATGATGTTTCAATTGCCGCTCTTAATGGGAGAACAAGTAGAAAACATTCAACTGTTTTTAAAAGCTCGCAATGGTGGTGAACAATTAGATTGGGAAAATTGCTCCCTATATTTTTTATTAGAAACAAAAAAATTAGGGGAGTTAGGTATTTCGATATCTGCTGCAAACCGTCAGTTATCCATTACATTAAAAAATGACGCTCCTCATTTTGAAGGAAAAATGACCCCATACGTGGAGAGTGCGATCGCAAAATTAAGTGAAATTGGCTATTCCTTAAATGGGATTCGTTTTGAACAAATGAAACCATTGGAGGAAAAAGCTATGGAACAACCAGTCATAGAAAATACACAAAAAGCAGTCTTTACGGAGGAAGGGTTTGATTACAAAATATGAATCATTATCAATATATCAATCAAACAAAACGCCAAAAACATAACGGGAAAAGTGTAGCCGTCATTCGGTATGATGAACAAAATCAAGACGCTCCAAGGGTTGTAGCCCAAGGACGAGGGCAAATAGCGAATCAAATTTTGGATATGGCTAAAGAGCATAATATTGAAATGCAAGAGGACTCTCATCTATTAGCAAATTTATTAGAGGTTGATTTGGGAGAACAAATTCCACCACAGCTTTATTCGGTAATGGCGGAAATTTTACTCATGATTGAAAGAATGGAAAGAGAGACTTAACAATTATTCAGTTAAGACGATAGTAAAGATAAGAACAAAAAAGTGGAGGGAAAATATTGAACGGGTTACTAACAGAAGAGTGGCTATATCAGAAATCGTCACAGGAAATTACAAGCCTGTTATATGAAGCTTGTCTGAATCAACTAGAAGAGTCAATTGAATCAATTGAACTTAAAAATTTTATCAAAGCGAATGAGCATTTACAAAAAGCTTCAGATATTCTTGTTCGATTGGGTGCGGGTTTAAACTATGAAGCTGGGATTTTAGCTGATCAACTCGAGCAGCTTTATCAATATATGGCGGAACGTCTTTTGCTTGCTAATTTACAAAAAGACCGTCAGATAATAGAGGAAATCATCGTCATTTTACATCAATTAATGAACGCTTGGAACGAGGCAATGAGCTCAAAAAAAGATCAAGAATCCAATGTTATTAGACAACAGAAAAATCGATATGAAAAATTAGCTATTTACGATAACTAGAGGAGAGAGCTTTATGAAAATTAATAATAATATTCAAGCATTAAATGCTTACCGCAATTTATATCAAAATCAATTCCAAACGTCGAAAAACCTTGAGAAACTTTCTTCAGGATTAAGAATTAACCGTGCGGCAGATGATGCAGCAGGACTTGCGATTTCAGAAAAAATGCGTTCGCAAATTCGTGGTTTAAAAATGGCCGAACGAAATGCAATGGATGGGATTTCCTTAATGCAAACATCTGAAGGAGCCATGCAAGAAGTACATACGATGTTACAAAGAATGCGTGAATTATCTGTCCAAGCGGCTAACGATACGAATACCGAATATGATCGTGAGCAAATCCAAAAAGAAATCGATCAATTAATGACCGAAATCGATAGCATCTCAGAAAAAACCGAGTTTAATACAAGGAAGTTATTGAATGGCTTTAGTGCCGTGTTGACGACTTATGATCAAGCGGACAATAACATCAACTTAGTAGGTTTCCCAACAGTAACTGATGCTAATTTGAAGTCTGGGGATTATCAAGTTAAAATCTCTGATGTGACGATCGAACCAACTGTTACACAACCTAAGGCGGGCTTATCTCAAGGTGACATCACCTTAGCAGAGTCAGAAAATGAAATGAAATTAGGCGAATATACTATCCATGTTCGTAATTTTACAGGTGATACGGCAAATATTGAAATCATAGACCCCGATGGCTTGTCTTTAGGTGAACAAACCGTTTTTGTTGGTGAAAATGATGGTGCTGGGGACATGGAAGTGCATGGAGTTTTAATCGATACAACTAAAATTTCTTCTTCAGGTACTGTTAAAGTTAATATGGAGGCAACTGCAACGATTGAATTATTAGATAACAGTGCTCCGCCAAAAACAATCCAAGCAGCTCGTGAAGTTACTTCAGTTAATGGAAAAATGAAACATGGTGGAATTGATTACCAATTTAACTCGAATGTAAGTAATGGGGAACTGAATTTCACTGTCACAAACAACGCTCTTTCTTTCCAAATCGGACCGAATACGAACCAAAATGTGATGATTGATATTCCACAAATGGATGTTGTAACTCTTGGAATTGAAGGAATTAATGTTGTGTCAAATGACGGGGCAAACGATGCAATTTTCCGCATTGACCAGGCGATTAATAAGTTGTCTGATGCTCGTGCTAAACTTGGAGCAGTCCAAAATCGTTTGGAGCATACGATTAATAATTTACAAGTGACACATGAAAATTTAACGGCTTCTGAATCACGAATTCGTGATGCGGATATGGCCTTAGAGATGACCGAATTCACTCGTAATAACATCTTAAATCAATCAGCAACGGCCATGCTTGCTCAAGCAAATCAACTTCCACAAGGGGTCTTACAACTGTTACAATAATAATGGAACGAGTTAGAGTGTAAAGGTGGATTGGACATGGATGTACAAAGAATTGCCACAACTGGGATTGGGAAACCAGCTCCGAAGTCTTCCACGAAGACGAGTGCTTCGGTCTCTTTTTCAGAAGTGATGTCAGGAAAACGGGATCAAGCAGCTGAACATCGTTTAAGAGAATTAATGGGCAAAATTGAAGACCAAGGAAAGACATTGTCTGAAACGAGAACGGTTGAAGAACTGCGAAAATATAAGCAACTGATTAAAGAGTTTGTTGGAGAAGCAGTTGAGCATGGCTTAAGTTTGGAAGAAAAGAGAGGCTTTAATCGCAGAGGACGTACGAAAATTTACAAAATCGTAGAACAAGTCGATCAGAAACTTTTGGATTTAACGAATGCCGTTTTAGAGAAAGAGAAAAAAGGCTTAGATATTCTCGATATGGTGGGAGAAATTAAAGGCTTGTTGATTAATATTTATGCGTAAAGGCTGTCTTAAAAAGTCAATCGACTTTTTGAGAAGTCTTTTTTTGTGTGAGTGAGTTTCAGTGGATTGGTAATGAAAAAAGTGAGAAGCAGAAATTAGGGTATGAATAAACCTTAATTACTCAACTTTCACAGCGTATGATTGACCCTTAACCATTGATAGAGATTGATTTTAGGGCGATACCATACTCAAATTGACTTTACATGGACGGTTCAATCGTTGACAGTCTGAACACATCTCTTAGTAGGCTGTTGAAGGAAACTGTTCACTAAAATTAGGCCCTCCGGCGGTCGCTACCAAAACCATACTCCGCGTCCTTGCCGAGAACCTGGCGAGCCTCCTCGGTTTATTCGAGGTCACTGAAAAAGTTCTGTGAGTTACAATAGGGTTGGATGATTTGGCTTACTCCGCCAGCTGCATACCCTACGCGTTCCGCGGGTGAACCGGGAGCCTCCTCACTCATCGCTGCGGGGTCTCCCGTGTTTCACTTCTCCCGCAGGAGTCTCCGGGTATTCCGCTGGCTCCGTTTTGGTCAAAGAAAAACCAGCTGAGCCATAATAGATCATCTAATGAATCACCTAATTATTTGAGATTCTTCCCCGGTAAAGGTGAGAATAAGACTTTTTCAGTAAGCTCGGTTTATTCCTGCGGGAGTCTCCGTATGGTTTTGTCCGCTAAGTGTAGGGGAGAGGCTTGATGATATGGCCATTCTCAATCAGCTATTTCTAACGCAGAAGGACCTTCTTCTTCCCTTTGTTGGTTATGGAACTAAATAGGGAGTTGCCACCTATTTTTTTCCTAAGTCTGCCGTCATGAAAAGACAGGATTCCAATCGAAACCAGCTCGATCATCTAGCTAACGTACAGAGCATCCACACGGATTTGTTTACAACTGTAACGGAATGAGTCATGGAAGGAGAAAAATCATTCTCAAGCTAATGTCCTTTGAAGTCATGACTGTTTTTTTGTTCAATGAGAAAACTGAACCTAGATTCGATTCCATTATCTAGCGGACAAACAGACACGGAGACTCCCGCAGGAATAAACCGTCCAATGAGACCCCGCAAGCGTGCTGAGGAGGCTCATGAGGTTCCTGCAGGACGCGGAGTGTCTGTTTGGGAGCGACCGCCGGAGGGCCTATTATTTTTTTCTTGATGCGCAGTTTATCCGTTTTGTGTGATAGTACGTTCTCGCTAGTACGCTCTCGCTTTTTAAACGTGTCAAGGGCATTTGTTTAAGAGCTTCCCTTTCGCTCTGCCAACTAGTTGAACGGATTTTCTCGATGCGAAAGTGGAGTTAATTAGTAATGAAACTCGCCAAATACTAAAATTACAGTATGAATAAATCAAGTGTAAGAAAAAAAGCTTTCAAGGTCATTTTGACTTTGAAAGCTTTTAGCGTGAATATAAGTATTAACACAACCGGTTATAACAATGGAAACAAAACAAGTAGAAATAAATTGAATATTTGATGGCAGAAGATGACGGCCCAAATGTTTTGTGTGCGATAGTAAAGGTAATTCCAAACAAGGCCGGCCATTAAGGCGGCTAATACGAGTAAAAGTGAGCCTGATAATAGGTGGACAACCCCATAAAATAGGGTAGCGATCAAAATGGCCTTCGTAGCCGAAAATTTATGTAGCCATTGATTTAACATAAAGTAACGCCAAAAAAACTCTTCACCTGGTATGAGAATAAAAAACAACCAAATATAATGATACCATTCTTTTGGTTGGACGAGTTGATACAGCTGTTCTAATGACACAAGTAAAGGAATGCCTGTCAGAATTAAAAGCTCTTTCCCAAGGGCGAATACTAGGTAAATCATGATGCCACTTGCAGGGGCAGCTAGCCACCCTTTTGTGACCGTTTGAAAGAGGGGAGTTTCCGTGAATAGTAAGGCGTAGAGCGTTAACAGTGCTAACGATATCGGAAAAATAATCCAAAAATCAAATGGTTGCCAGAGAAAACTAATAAATAAAAGAACAGACGCTAAAAGAAGGCCTAAATATGTATGTTTCAAATGACTCATCCTATCTAAATATTTAAATCGAGGTGTTTGTATGGATATAAAAGTGTTTCAGTACACAACCATTATACCAGCAAAATTAAATACCGTATGGCCCTTTTTTTCTAATCCAAAAAACTTAATTGAAATCACAAGCTTTCCGCCGATTGTACAATTAAAGCTGGAAGAGGTGGAATCCGGCACACAAATCGTCGAAATCGACTTTTCGCTAAGTTTTCTCTCGTACAGATGGCTTGCCGAAATCACAATAGATGAGGCTAATTGTCAATTTACTGATGTAGCTATGAATCCGCCCTTCCCACTAGATTATTGGAAACATACTCATACATTTAAACAGCAAGGTGCTTATACTGTGATGTGTGATCGACTAGAAATCACAACAAAAATTCCGAGTTTTGTATTAAAAAACATTTTACAGCAAATGTTTAAGAGTCGAGAGAAAGCGATAAAACAATATTTAACTAAAAACACCCCTAATAAGAGAGTTTCTCATTAGGGGTGTTTGATAAGTGACTCACCATTTATGCGGATGTCAGCGGTTCAGGAACACGATGGGTTGGTGTTGGCTGCTTTTGAATCGATAAGAAGTACATAGTCGACCAAATGAGCAAGAAGCCGATAAATTGGGCAACTGAAACAACCTCATTAAAAACAAGCCAGTTAATGATTAGGGCGACTGTTGGGAAACTTAGCTCCGCAATGGTCGCTAATGATGCTTTTGTATTTGCTAGTCCACGATAGTAGATTAAGATACTTAATAAACCAGGGATTAAGGCAGAGGCAGCAAGGTTAATAAAGATAATAGCTGATGCCCCTGTTGTTGCTGGCAATGACCATGCTGCTCCTTGGAAGGCGACGATCATAATTAATAATGGCAAAGCCACGATAAAACGTAAAGCGGTAACGGTCTCGTATTTCATATCATTTAATAAATATCTTCCCATCACAGTTGAACCGCCCCATAAGGCTGCCGCTGCAATAGAGAGTAGACTTGCCGCTTGAAAAAAGTCTCCCACTGAACCGAATGGAAAATTAAATCCAAATGTTAATAAATAGGTCCCCATCAAAGCAATGATAACTGCCGTTGCAAAATGGCGTGGTAGGGCCTCTTTTAAAATGATTCTCGCTAAAAAGATCGCAAATAATGGCTGTAATTGCTGCAGTAATAAGACGATATTAATTTCCCCGTACGTTAAACCTAATGTAAAAAGAATGGTTGCTAACGCTGAACCACCCCAAGCAATAAAGATAATCGCTCCTAAATGTTTGAACTTGACTGATTTTAAGTCCGCTCGATTCGCCCATAATAACGGAACCGCGATAAATAATAATAAGACATGCTCTAATAAGACAATTTGGGCAGAGGTAAAAGTATCTAGTAAAAGCATCCGAAAAATCGGATTAATCCCCCAAAATGCTGCTCCAATTGCGACAAACCAAAACCCATGTTTCATTACTTTCTGTTTGTTTAAAGACTGATCTGACTGTACCATAACTCAAACTCCTTTTGTTTGAACATGGAATCTTAACAAAAGAGAAAGCCTTCTTTTTAAATAAAAGAAGGCTTACGAAATAAACGTGCTCGATTGTTGCCAATCAGAACAAGCGTACTATTCGATCTCCTCCCATCCGGACTTTAACCGTCGGCCTTGGAATGTCACCAAGTCAATCTTTAAATGTCGAGCACTTAAAGAGTCGCGGGCTAAGATTTATCATAAATCATCACCGCCGGTAAGGAATTTCACCTAACCCCGAAGATTCATATTCAGTTCATATAATATTTTTATCATAATACGATGTTGGTTATTAATCAATACTTACTTTTTAAAAGTTATTAAAAATAGAGCAAATAACCCTCTCAAGAGGATAGAAACCTTTATAAGCTATTATGAACTCTCTTGTTTATGTAAGTATTTACTTACAAGGGCAAGAATCGACCGTCTTGTTAAAATACCTAAAAATTCTCCACGCTCATCAACGACACATAAGAAGGGATGGTTGATTGTTAAGTTAAGAGCTCTTGAAAAGGTATCTTCCTTTTTGATCGTCGGTACATCTGTATTCATAACATCAGCGACTACTTGGTTAGATAATCGTTCCATTTCAAATTGTTCAACACCTAATAACGAATCTAGGATTAAAGAGTTACTTATGATGCCGTGTAGCTTATACGTCGGGTCAAGGACTGGAATAACCGTATATCCAGATTTAATAAGGACGAGCAAAGCGTGTTCTAAGGGGTTTTTTAATTGTACGTGAGCCACTTTTTCCATTGGTACAATTAATTCATGTAATTCTCCTGCCATTAATGTTTGATTTTTTAAATGTTGAATCATGTTATCACTTCTTTTTATTATATTTGTTTGACAGTATTCTTCTACTTTATCGTACCGCTCCAAAAATGAGTATGTCAAGAAATAAGGCATTTATTTGGAAGGTAAAAAAGTTCTCATATTTTTTGGAGAATTTGGCGATACTTTTTAACAAATGAGGTGAGAGAATGCATTCCAAACAAACGGTAACCTATATTTGTGAGACATATTATTCTGGAAATCAATATTTCTATAAAAAGGAATTGATTACCTTTGATTCATGGGATAATCCGAGTTCCTTAGCATGGTCAATGCCTAGACCTATTTCTGAAAAAACTTTTAAAAGACGGAAAAAAGAAGGCTATAAAGTTATTTATACATATAATGAAAAAATTCCTGCCAAAGTTATCCCTTTTTCAAAATAAAGAACCATCTAAAACTTAATAAAAGATAGAAAACCCATGGCTCGTTTATAAAGGTTATGGGTTTTTAGTGTGGATGAAGACAAATGGGAAGGAACGAGCAAAGCAATCTATATATTGTACCAATTAAAGTCACTCAAATTAAATTAGCCCATTTTTCGGAAAATTCACGAACGATTATTGACATTCATGCAAATGATGGATAGAATACTATTAAACTAATAAATCATATGAAAATACAAGGAATTAAATTTGTCTTTGATGGAGGTTTAATGCTAGGAGGAGTAGCATGACTAACGCTGAAAAATCTTTGGAGCAAGTATCGGAAACGTTAAAAGACCTTTTAGAAGGCTTGCAGTATGGTTCGATTACGATAATTGTTCAAGACGGAAAGATTATACAATTGGAAAAGAATGAAAAAGTACGAATTAAATAACCGTTGTTGCTGACTAGACAAACTAGAGGCGGCGTTCACTATAAGGAGGTAATATGCTTGCTTCTTTAGTGAACGTCGTCTCTTTTCGTTTGTATTTTAATAAAAGAGGGGGAGGAAAGCTTGTTTATCTCATATGACACGATGGAAAAGGCAGATTATGAAACACTAAATAAAAGCCTAGAGAGAAAAGATAGTCTTGATATATTAAAGTGGGCCTACCGAGAATTTGGTGACGAAATTGTTTATTCCTGTAGCTTCGGTGTTGAAGGAATGGTGTTAATTGATCTCATTAGTAAAGTGAATAAAGAAGCTAAAATTATTTTTTTAGATACCGATTTTCATTTTAAAGAGACGTATGAATTAATTGATAAAGTGAAGGCTCGTTACCCAACTTTAAAAATTAACCTAATTAAACCTAATTTAACACCGGAAGAACAGGCGGAACAATATGGAGAGCAACTTTGGAAGGTTAATCCCGACAAATGTTGTCAGCTTAGAAAAATGGTTCCGTTAGAAAATCAATTAAGCCAACACCGAGCGTGGATATCGGGATTAAGACGTGAACAATCACCGACGCGGGTCAACACGGAATTTGTGAATAAAGACAATCGTTTTAAATCGGTAAAAATTTGTCCACTTATTCATTGGACAGAGGAAGAAATTTGGATGTATGTCAAACTACATCAATTGCCATATAACGACTTGCATGATCGGAACTATCCAAGTATCGGTTGTGAATACTGTACAAAGCCCGTTAAAGAAGGAGAAGACCCAAGAAGTGGTCGCTGGGCCGACTCCGGAAAAACGGAATGTGGATTACATCAACAACCTTAATAATAAGGAAGCTATAGGAGGAGAAATAAATGACATCTATTCAACCGCATGGTGGAACATTAATTGAACAATTTGACGCAAATTATGATTACACATCTATTACGAAGGAAATTAAATTAGATTCCTTTGCTTTATCAGATTTAGAATTAATCGGGATAGGTGGATTTAGTCCATTAACTGGATTTTTAGGGAGTGCTGACTATCAATCTGTCGTTACAAAAATGAGGTTAGAAGATGGGACGATTTGGAGTATTCCTGTCACTTTACCTGTTGAAGAGGTAAAAGCAAATGAACTTGAGCTTAATGAAAAGGTCAAACTTGTTTATGAAGGTTCTGTTTTTGGAGTCATCACGGTAACAGAAATTTATCAACCAAACAAAATTGAAGAAGCATTACATGTTTATCGTACAGATGATAAAAATCATCCTGGTGTTGCAAAATTATTTGAACGTCCCGAATTTTATGTGGCAGGACCAATCGTGTTAACGAAAAGAGTCAATCGTGGTCGTTTCCAATCGTACCATCAAGATCCAAAAGAAACGAGAGCGAAGTTTGCTGAATTGGGATGGAAAAAAATCGTTGGCTTTCAAACGAGAAACCCAGTCCACCGTGCTCATGAATATATTCAAAAGTCAGCTTTAGAGATTGTCGATGGGTTATTTTTAAACCCATTAGTTGGAGATACAAAATCAGATGATATTCCAGCAGATGTTCGAATGGAAAGTTATGAAGTTCTTTTAGAAAATTATTATCCAAAAGATCGAGTTTATCTATCTGTTTTCCCAGCAGCGATGCGTTATGCAGGTCCGCGTGAAGCTATTTTCCATGCAATCGTCCGTAAAAACTATGGTTGTACTCACTTTATTGTTGGGCGTGATCATGCAGGTGTAGGCGATTATTACGGGACGTATGATGCCCAATTAATTTTCTCTGAATTTGAAGAGGGTGAACTAGAGATTACGCCATTATTTTTTGAGCATAGTTTCTATTGTAAGGCTTGTGGGAATATGGCATCAACGAAAACATGCCCACATGCAAAAGAAGATCATGTGATTTTGTCAGGGACGAAAGTAAGGGCAATGCTTAGCAATGGTGAAGTACCACCACCGGAATTTAGTCGAAAAGAAGTTGTAGAAGTTTTAATACGCGGTATGCAAGAGCGTGTTGAAGCGTAGCGGTTTGAGAAGGAAGGGTGAATCCTTATGCTGGAAATTGTAGCTTTTGCGATTGCATTGTTTTTTGCGATGAACATTGGAGCGAGTGGTACAGCGGCTGCAATGGGACCAGCGTATGGAAGTGGGGCAATTCCGAATAAAAAAATCGCGATGATTCTTGTGGCTGTTTTTGCTTTTTTAGGGGCATTAGCAGGAGGAGAGGTAGTAAAGACGATCGGTGGAGGAATTATCCCTAATGAAATTGTTGATGTTCCGATTGTCATCATTATTTTAGCTTCTGCTTGTGGAACTTTATTTATTGCTAATTTAATCGGTATTCCTTTATCAACAAGTGAGGTTGTCGTTGGCTCAATTGTCGGAGTAGGAATTGCTTTTCAAGCTCTCTTTTTAAAAGAACTTCTTATTATCGTCAGCTTTTGGATTATCACTCCGTTTGTTGCCTTTTTTATGGCTTTATTAATCGGGAAAGTGACGATTTATGCTGAAAAAAGATGGCCGCAGCTACAGGGAAAAGGGAAATGGAAAAAACCGCTTATCTTTTTTCTCATTGCATGTGGGTGTATAGAAGCATATGCAGCAGGTATGAATAATGTTGCGAATGCAGTCGGTCCCTTAGTGGGTGCAGGTTTGATTGAAATTAATACAGCTGTCATTTATGGAGGATTATTTGTTGGGTTAGGGGCTATTTTACTTGGCGGTAAGGTTTTAGAAACGAATGGTAAAAAGATTACTCAATTGTCGTTATTACAAGGTAGCTCAGTATCTTTAACAGGTGGTTCATTGGTGATAGTCGCTTCTATATTTGGGTTGCCAGTGCCGTTAACGCAAATTACGACGTCAGCGATTGCAGGAATTGGAACAGCAGCAAATGGTTTTCAGATGTGGCAAAAAGGGATTATGAAGAAGATTATTAAAGTATGGATTGTCTCACCGGTTTTTTCATTAGTGATTGCGTATGGGCTTATTTTATTAATCAGGCAGTCTGACTTTTATACGTTATTTGTCATTGTCAGTGTCTTTATTGCAACAACAGGAGCGTTTAGCTTGTACCATACCGCCCGTAAAGAAAAACGTTCAACCTATGATGAAGGTGGAGGCATATAAAATACGACTACTTAAATTTTGTTGTGTTATAAAAGCAACATAGGTACTTGGTGAAGGAAACAAAAAACAATTATTAAAACGAAATCAGTCTAAAAAAGAAAAGGTGAAAAAATGAGTTTAAAAGGAACAGAAAATATTGTTTGGCACGAAACAACGATTAAAAAGGTCGAGCGACAAAAACAAAAAGGACATAAAAGCAGCATATTATGGTTTACAGGTTTATCTGGAGCGGGGAAATCGACATTAGCAAATGCCTTAGAATATCACCTTTTTCAAAAAGGACTTTCTAGTTATGTGTTAGATGGAGATAATGTTAGACATGGTTTAAATAAAGGCTTAGGTTTTAGTGATGAAGATCGAAAAGAAAACATTCGTCGAATTGGTGAGGTCTCTAAACTATTTGTGGATGCTGGAACGATTGTTTGCACCGCTTTTATTTCACCGTTCCGTGAAGATCGAGATGCAGTAAGAGCACTTGTTGAAGAAGGTGAATTTATCGAAATTTATGTTCGCTGTTCTTTAGACGCTTGTGAAAAACGCGATCCAAAAGGATTATATAAAAAAGCAAGAGCAGGAGAAATTCGCGATTTTACAGGAATTAGTTCGCCGTATGAAGAACCAAATTCCCCTGAGATTGTTATTGATACAGATCAATTGACAATTGAGGAGTCGGTGGAGAATATTTTAAATTATTTACAAAAGAAAGAGATTATTTAAGACACTAAAAAAGGTTCTTGAGTCAAAAGCTCATGAACCCTTTTAGGGTGAAAAAAACTAAGAGAATGGCTCTATGGAATATAACCTTAGAGCCATTTTGGCATGCAGATAGGTGGTTTTGGTATTTGGACTACTTGGCTGTCAATGTCTGAGGTTTTGGACAAAACCTCAGATTTTCATTACTAATCATCGTTTATATGTACTGTTCAACTAGCTGACGGAAGGTATGCAGGCTCTTGGTTCACGTGCGGAACGCGAATGGTCATTCGGTAGCGGCAATTAAAATAGATTTGTGAGGCTTTTGTACAATCAAAACCACTCGTGAGCACGAGTGGTTTTGATTGTGATTTTTAACTATATTATCTGTTTCGAGAATGAATGGACTGTAAGGCAGTGGTGACATCTATTTCACCATGCCCATAGTAGGAGTCACGACCGTTCGTGCCAAGATCTTCTGCTGTTGAGGTGATCACATCATACACCTCTTGATTGGTTAAATCTGGGCGTAGTGCTCGGATTAATCCGGCTAGCCCGGCAACATGAGGGGCAGCCATTGAAGTTCCAGACATAACCGTATAATTGTTATCTGGAAAAAGGCTTGGAATATGTTCACCAGGTGCTGATATATCAACATGCTCACCATAGTTTGAAAAGAATGCCCGTTTTTGATCTTGGTCAACAGCGGCAACAGTTAGTACTTCAGGGTAATAAGCTGGATACATCGGGTCTGACACATTATCATTTCCAGAAGCAGCAATAATCACAACATCGTTATCGTAAGCATATTTCACCGCATCATGTAACGCATCTGAATGATAATAATCACCTAAACTCATGTTGATTACTTGTGCACCGTTTTCAACAGCCCAATAAATACCATTCGCTACTTCGTATGAAGAACCTTCTCCATCATCATTTAATACTTTTACCGGTAAAATATTGCTTTTCCACGAAACACCGGCAATACCCGTAATATTATTCGTCATTGCGGCGGCAACACCGGCAACATGTGTCCCGTGACCATGGGCATCTGAGAAATCTCCACTTTCATCAAAAGCATTATAGCCATGTGAGATTTTATCCTTTAAATCCAAATGATCTGGATCGACACCGGTATCTAAAACTGCTATCGTTACATCCTCACCACCAGATAAATCCCAGCCATCGCTAATCTTAATTTGACTTAAGTTCCATTGATACGGTTCAAAAAACTCATCATTCGGTTTCGTTTGCTGGGCTCTGAGTTGGTTGGTTGTCATTAAGTAATTCGGTTCACTAAATGCAAGGTAGTAATCACGATTTAGGCGTTCAATTAATTGTGGGGTCGTTTCCTCATTGGATTGAATCACATAAAAAGGTCCAGATGAGGAAACGAGTTGTACATTTTGATTGTTTAAAAACCAGTCGTTAGCATGAGCGTCGTTTTTAAATTTAATAACGGCTTGATTTTCAATATAGGACTTTTGTTCAGACTCTGGCTTTGGATCTTTTGAGTGGACGACAATTTGCCAATCCAATTCAGGGACCGTTTTGGCTTGATATCCATCAGGGACATCATCTGTTGTTTCCCATTGGACTTTCGGATCATCTCCAGAGACAAAGAAGTTCCCATTAGAATCTGCTACAGAAGCCATATCTTTTACAAATGAGCGAATGAAGGTTAAATCGACTTCACCAATGATGTTACGACCATCTGGTAAGGTTTCTCCCATTAACATAAAATGTTGCTCATTTTTGATATAAGGATCTGAGAATTCACTTTGCATATGGGTATGGGTTAATAAAGAACGATCAAAAGTGGATATCTCACCAGCCTCGATAATGAGTTCATTGTCTTCATAGATGGCAAATCCGTTAAAATGTGGATGTTCAGCGAGTTCCTCGTGAAAGGCATTTTCCAAACTTTGATTCGTTAAATCATAATCAGACCACCGGTTTAGTTGTCCTGATAACTGTTTTAAAAACATCGATGTTGTTAACGATAAATCTTCGGCTAAAAGCTCATCCATTGCTGTCGAATCTAATGTTTGGGGAATCTCTTTTTCTAAAACATAATCTTGCTTATTATGATCAAGCATAAATCGTCCCATATAAAACATACCGATTCCAAATACAGCAAGAAGTAAAAGCGTAAAAACAGTTTTTTTCATTAATGTTCACCTCGTTATAATCATTATTAGATTCAAAATATTATTTACTCAACTTTCGCATCGAGAAAATCCGTTCAACTAGTTGGCAGAGTGAAAGGGAAGCTCTTAAACAAATGCCCTTGACACGTTTGAAAAGCGAGAACGTACTATCACACCAAACGGATAAACTGCGCATCAAGAAAAAATAGACAATGTACAATGCGCTTCGGCTGTCGCTCCCAAACAGACACTCCGCGTCCTGCAGGAACCCCGTGAGCCTCCTCAGCACGCTTGCGGGGTCTCATTGGACGGTTTATTCCTGCGGGAGTCTCTGTGTCTGTTTGTCCGCTAGATCATGGAATCGAATCTAGGTTCGGTTTTCTCATAGAATAAAAAAACAATCATAACTTCAACGTACATTAGCTTGAGAATGATTTTTCTCCTTCATGACTAAATCCGTTACAGTTGTAAACCAATCAGTGTTGATACTCTGTACGTTAGCTAGATGATCGAGCTTGTTTCGATTTGAATCCTGTGTTTTCATTACTGCAGACTTAGGAAAAAAATGGGTGGCAACTACCTATTTAGTTCCATAACCAACAAAGTGAAGAAGAAGGTCCTTCTGCGTTAGAAATAGCTGATTGAGAATGGCCCTATCATCAAGCATCTCCACGACACTTAGCGGACAAAACCATACGGAGACTCCCGCGGGAATAAACCGTGGAGCGAGACCCCGCAAGGCTTGCCGAGGAGGCTCGCCAGGTTCTCGGCAAGGACGCGGAGTATGGTTTTGGTAGCGACAGCCGAAGTGCTTCATTTTAGTGAACAGTTTTCTTCAACAGCCTACGAAGAGATGTGTTCAGACTGTCAACGATTGAACCGTTCATGTAAAGTCCATTTGAGTATGGTATCGCCCTAAAGTCAATCTCTATCAACGGTTAAGGGGGAATTATACTCTGCGAAAGTTGAGTTATTAAATAAAATAAGCCATTAAAATCTCATCATCATAATGGTCTCCAACAAATACTTGGTCTTTCTGAACACCTTCTTCTTCAAATCCATATTTTTTATATAAAGAATAAGCAGCTTGATTAGATGCAAAAACAGTTAAACATAGTTTATGAAGTCTTTTTTCCCTACACCAATTTTGCGTATATTGCATGATGAAATGACCAATCCCTTTTCCTTGAGTGTTAGGATGAATCCATGTTCTGAATAATCCTATATGGCGTTTCATTTCTAATTCTCCGATTAAAACTCTTGCGATTCCGCTCACTTGTCCATTTACTTCGATCACAATATACATATGACCTTGTTGTTGCACATCATTGATAAAACGGTGTTCTTCTTCTAAAGATCTTACTTTTTCTTTTTGGATATATCGTTTTGCCTCTACAATGGCATTTGCGGCTTGGATTATCTCCTTTGCATCTTCTTTAAGCACAGGTCTTAGATGAATAACGGAACCATCTTTCCCTTCAAAGGTTTGATGGTCAGTAAAAAGAGTCAAGGTGTACTTCCTCCTTCATACTGAATATGGTGCAGTTGATGGGTGATAGGTGCTTCGAGAAGCTCAGATAAATAAACAAGTCGTAATTGGTTTTGTTTCATCTTCTTCCAACCATTTTCAACTGCTGAGAAGGTCTCATTTCCTTTTATGCCGACATGCCCAATTCCGACCGCTTTACCTTTACTTTTCGAAAGTTTCATGAGCTTATCGATTTGTAGTTCAACTTCTCTTTGAGAAGAAAGACTATCATCGATAAAAATATCACGAGCGATAAAAGGCATGTTTAGTTCTTTTGCCAGTGCAGGTATAACGGACTTTTCACTCGTTCCACTATCAAGGAAGTAGAGTTGGTGCTCATTGGCGATTTCCATGACAATCCTCATAATATGCTCATTTTCGACGATTTTAGAACCCATATGGTTATTCATTCCAACAGCATGTGGTACGTTTTCGATTGCTTGATGAACTCTTTCTTTAATCTGTTCATCAGATAAGTCAGTAGTAATCGCATTTGGACCCAACCATGAGGCTTTCCCTTTTTTTGGCTCCATTGGCATATGAATAATCACTTCTAACCCTGCTTTGTGAGCTAACTCTGCTTGTTCTGTTGCGTATTTTTGAAAGGGCATAATGGCGACGGTAATCGGTATGTTTGCTTCAAGGAATTGGTCAACCCCTTTGACATCGCCACCAAAATCATCAATAATAATCGCAATTTGATTATCAGAGGCCAAAACAGGATTTGTTGTTAAAAGTATAAACAAACACATAATAAAGAAACTAATGTTTTTGAGCATGCATTTCCTTCCTCCTTTTTCGTAACATTAGTTTGCCGAAAAAGCGTCATTTAAATTACAAATTCCTGCGATTTCTCAAAAAAAAGACGTGCTAACGACTTAATGATCGTTTAGCACATCTTATTTTCGGATATTAAAGGCTGCATTAATTTGACCACGTAGCATCCGTTCACGCACTTCTTGTTTTTTCAGGGCTTTTTGTTCCATTTTTCTAATCTCGAATGTTTGCATACCATCTTCCATTTTATTAGCGATATCAATTAAACGTTCAACATCTAAAAAGGAATATTTTCTCGTTCCACCTTTTGTTCTTTCCGGAAATAGAAGTTTTCGCTCTTCATAATAGCGAATCTTTCTTTCCGATAACCCTGTAAGTTCACTAACAACACCGATGGTTATCACTTTTTTATCTTTATAGGACAATCCACTCCACCTCGCTGTAAAAAGTAAGAATGTTCGCATCTTTTGTAATACTATATCACATCTAATTAAAGATGGTGTTTACGTGTGTAAGATTATCTCACATTTTTTATTTTAAGTCTTTAGGAATTATAATGTGAGATTCCCTATGTAAGGAAGAAAGTAATCTTCAAAAAATACGTATGTTAAAATTTAAGAGTATTTAGTAAAATGAGCTACATTTATTATGAAAAAGTAAAAAAGGACATTGCTCAATGAATTGTTTTTGTATTATACTTTATAAAACATATAAAAAAAGTCGGATATAACGGTGGGAGTATTTAGAAAACTTCAGGGGGGAACAAAATGCAAAAGCAGGGGATTGTTTATTTAGTTGGGGCAGGTCCGGGCGATATTCGTTTATTAACGATGAAAGGGTACGAGGTATTACAAAAAGCAGATGTTGTATTGTATGATCGTCTCATTCACCCTCTATTATTAGAATGGACCAAACCAGATGCAGAGATTATCTACTGTGGTAAATTACCTGATCGGCACCTTTTAAGACAAGAAGCGATTAATGATTTACTCGTAAAAAAAGGTCAAGAAGGGAAAATTGTTGTTCGTTTGAAAGGGGGAGACCCTAGTGTTTTTGGGAGGGTTGCGGAAGAGGCGAATGCCTTACAAGAGGCAAGTGTACCGTTTGAAATTGTACCGGGCATAACGGCTGGAATCGGTGCTTCTACATATGCTGGGATTTCCGTTACGCATCGTGATTATGGGGGATCGTTTGCTGTTGTAACCGGTCATAATAAAACGGCAAGTGGTGAACCAACCATTGATTGGCAAGCTCTTTCTAAAGGGGTCGATACGATTGCTTTTTATATGGGGGTTAAAAACTTACCTTATATTTCAGAAAATTTACTCTTAAATGGAAAAGCCCCTGACACACCTGTTTCAATTATTCAGTGGGGGACATTGGGCAAACAAAAAGTCTTGAAAGCTACTTTAAAAACCGTTGCCAAAAGAGCCATAGAGGAGAAAGTGGAAAATCCAGCTATTACGTTAGTAGGAGATGTAAACCATTTAAGGCAAGAAAAGAGTTGGTTTGAAAAACAGCCTTTATTCGGTCAGCATATTTTATTTGCAAGAACAGATGATGAACCGAGTTCGACCGTTGAATCGTTAAGGGATTTAGGGGCAGAAGTTTTTGAATATCCACGTTTTCAAATCCGTTTTTCTAAAGATGAGCCAATTGATTATCGTTCATATGAGTGCATTTATTTCTTGTCATCTCAAAGTGTGAAAGCTTTTTTTAAACATATTACCGATATTGGGTTAGACATTCGTTTTATTCAAGCGGATTTTGTTGTTCGTTCTAAAAAATCAGCAAAATTATTAAGTTCTTATGCGTGTTCTTCTTTAACGATTGATGAGATGGAGCCGGGTAAAAAGGTTCTTGTCTTAGGGGAAGAGATGAGTGAACAAGAACAGAGCTCTCTAAAAGAGAAAATTGGGGACTTTGATTATTTTATTTCTTATCAAAAAGAGCTAGTAAGCCAATCATCTGCTACATTTGAACGTTTATGGGATGAGGGAAGAATTGAAACACTCGTTTTTCCAAATGAGAAATCGGTTGTACAAGTAACCGAAGCATTGGCAAAAACTAAGTATACACCAACGCTTATATCAAAAAATGTCGAAATTATTTGTTATGGTCCGACATCTTATCAGAAAGCAACGGAGCTCGGCTATATAGGAGCTAAAGTATTAGAACATCCGACTAAAGAAGAATTAATCCAGGAACTTGGATATTCACTTGTTAAGAGGTGACAAATATGCAGGCAATATTATATGTAGGGCATGGTAGTAGAGTTCAAGAAGGAAATGAACAATTAAGAACTTTTGTATCTAAAATTCAAGCGAGGTTTCCGCAAATTCCTATTCAAGAAACAGCTTTTATCGAATTAGAACAGCCCACGATCCAAGAAGGTATTGAGGCCTGTCTGAAGCAAGGGGCGACACATATTGCGGTCATTCCCATTTTATTATTAAGTGCTGGGCACGCCAAAATAGATATACCTAATGAGATTAAGAGAGCCGAGATGAAATATCCAACGCTTATTTTTACCTATAGTCAACCGATAGGGGTCGAAAAAATTGTCATTGATATATTAAAAGAACGGTTACTATCTGTTGGCGTCGAGCATATTGCGGGTAGACCAGACAGAGAGTCACGGGAAAATAAGGCCGTTTTATTAATTGGTCGTGGTAGTAGCGATCCGGATGCAAATAGTGACTTAATGAAGATTTCTCGATTGTTGTGGGAGTACACACCGATTAAACGTGTAGAGGTGAGTTATTTAGCTGCAACGGAACCTACTGTTGATGAAGGATTAGAACGATTATTAAAAGAACCAGTCGAGGAGATCATTATGTTACCTTATCTTCTTTTTACAGGAGTTTTAATGAAAAGTTTAGAGAAGAAATTAAATCAAGTCCAAAGAACGACAGAAAAACGGTTAAGTTTAGGTATGTATTTAGGTTTTGATGACAAGCTGGTTGATATTGTCTGTTTACGTGTGGGGAAAGGATTAAAGGGGGAGTCTGAGTGGCTGACTTCATCCCAGTAAATTTAAAGGTGAGAAATAAAAAGATTATTATGATTGGAGGAGGTCAAGTCGCTTATCGACATACAAAACGCTTTTTAGCAGCTAGTGCGAATGTTACCATTGTTTCAGCACAGATGATTGAGCCATTTTTCGGGTTAGAAGCAGAAGGAAGGCTCACATTACAAATTCGTGAAGTTTTAGCTAGCGAGCAGTTTGAGGCAGATTTACTTTGTTTAGCGACGGATGATGAACGATTAAACCATTCATTGTATGAAAATAATCAACATCTTCCTTTTATTTATTTGGCTAATAATCTTGAACAATCGGACTTGCATTTTATGTGTAAACTTGAACAAGGGCCATTTGTTTTTGCGTGGTCTACAAATGGAGCAAGTCCGGCTTATGCAAAGAGCTTATCTGAAAAATTCAAAAAGCAATTACCACTTGAGGAGATTGAAACAGATTTACATTTTTTAGGTAAGGCAAGAGCCCTTATAAAGGGATTCCAGCTTCCGACTCACATCAAAAAAAAGTTGTTACAGGAAATTGCAGAGGAGTCGTTTTTAAAGGATTCTAACCGAGAGGGAAATTTATTACAAAAACTCGTCGACAGTCAGACACATGAGTAAATAGATATAGGAGGAGCTATAATTCAATTCAAAGATTATAGCTCAAATGAGTTAAACTGATTTTTTTGTTGTATAACTTAGTCAGTTATTATACAAACATGTGAAGCTTTATAACTTTTATCGTTATGAAGCTTTTTTTGGACGTTTCTTACTAATTCTTGTGTAGAAGAGGTGGTTTGATTAGCTGAGGTTATGACTAGATTTAGTAACTTCTCTTTCCATGATTGAGAAGGATCCACAACGGTGACAGCTAGTTGCAAAATATCTGTTGATAATGGAGACGACTCTTTTAACGATAAAAATTCTAAACAGAATGAAGAAAGTGGGCTAGCAAGTATGGTTTCAAACTGATATTGACTGCTTTTTTGTTCATATTGAAGATGATAGGTGACAAGGTTTTGTTCATACATTTCGATTTCACTTTTGCTATAAAACCAATAAAAAGAAACTTGAAGTTCCATAAATGTCGCATTAAGGGTTTTCGTTTGAGCTTCAATAAATTGTTGTAATGCTTCTAATGATAACAATTGGGATTGAAAAAAGAGGTGAAAGTCATTTAATACTTCTTTTTGATTTAGTTTGTGATGACTTTGTATTTGTATGGTCACTTCAGCAGTAGCTGTTTGAATGGTCGGATCCAAATCGGATTCAAACATTAGTGGATAGTAAAAGTGAATTTTCTTACTATCCTTTCTTTTTGAATTTGTCTCCATGTAGATTTCTCCTCTATTATTTCAATTATCTAATCAAATCGCTTGCAGGAAAGGTTCCTTCATATTACACTACAATGGATTACTAGACAAGAAAGTAGGAAATGTTATGAAAAAAACAATCGCTTCTGCTATTATCGTATTTATTTTATTAGTGGTTGGTGGTTTTACAATACCTATCACTTCAGAAACAGCTTCAGATAGCCGTGTCATCATTGATCATACCTTAATGGAATACAGTGCCCCTGCTTGTTTTGATCAAGCAGAGTTTACTAATAACATTGATGAAGTATCGATTCAATCAGCGATTAATTCAGGGTATGCAGCAGAATCAACGTGTACAATCGAAATAATGCCAATGGAGAAAAAGCCACTATTTGTTGTTTGGTTTACAGCTTAATCCTTTGTTTTAGCTTCAGCTTGTTGACTATGCCTCGTTTTATGAGATGGTCAACAAGCTTTTTTATATTGGATAGAGTTCTAGGATTGGGTAGCCAGGCTTAAGTCCACTGAAAAAGTAAATGGACAAGTAAGAATAGGTGAACAATGTGGAAGGATTCTAGGCTTTGATTCTCTCATTCACGTTGAGTGGATGAGAGCCAATAATTACGCGTTCCACCCTTTGTAACACCTTTTGCGAAAGGATTTACAATATGATATAGTTAGAATGTTCAAAAAATTAAAAAGAGAGAAATTGATTAGGAGCTGGAGAGAATGAAAGTAGCTAAATTTGGTGGGAGTTCAGTAGCAAATGCTAATCAGATTAAAAAAGTAGCAGCCATTATTCAAGAGGACGCGGACAGGAAAATTATTGTTGTATCAGCTCCAGGAAAAAGGGATCAGGACGATACAAAGGTAACCGATTTACTAATTGCCCTTGCTGATGCTTGTTTAGCAGGGAGAAATGGTGAACCAGAATTAAACGATGTTATTATTCGTTACCAATCGATCGCCGAAGAATTAGAATTGAATCTGCAAATTATCGAAACGATTGAAGCTGATTTAAGAGAACGGATTAGTCACTCGAAAGACAATTATGAGCAATTTATCGATTTAATTAAAGCGAGTGGGGAAGATAATAATGCGAAATTGATCGCTGCTTATCTACAAAGTATTGGCCTTCATGCAAACTATGTGAACCCTAAAGATGCGGGGTTATTAGTTAGTGATGAGCCTGGAAACGCTCAAGTGTTACCAGAGGCCTACGAACATTTAAAACAATTAAATGACCGAGATGATATCATCGTGTTTCCAGGATTTTTTGGCTATTCTAAAAATGGGACGTTATGTACATTCCCCCGAGGTGGCTCTGACATAACAGGATCTATTTTAGCTGCGGGTGTAAAAGCAGATTTGTATGAAAATTTTACAGATGTCGACTCAGTTTTTGCAGCAAATCCAACCGTAGTGAAGGAACCAGTGAAAATCAAAAAAATGACATACCGTGAAATGCGTGAATTATCATATGCAGGGTTTTCTGTCTTCCATGATGAAGCGTTAATTCCAGCTTTCAAAAATAGTATTCCAGTTTGTATTAAAAACACAAATAATCCAATATCTAGTGGGACGATGATCATTGCTGAACGAGAATATTTTTTAAATCCAGTTATTGGGATTGCGGCTGATGAAGGGTTTTCGGCTATTTATGTTCGTAAATATTTGATGAATAGAGAAGTTGGTTTTGGTCGGCGTCTGTTACAAATTTTAGAGGATGAATGTTTATCCTATGAGCATATTCCTTCAGGGATTGATGATACGACGATTATTTTACGACAAGACCAATTAAATCCTGAAAATGAAGAGCGAATTGTGAAACGCATTTCTGATGAATTAGATGTCGATGATGTACATATTGAGCATGATTTTGCCATGATTATGATTGTTGGAGAGGGGATGCACAATACGATTGGACTTGTTGCAAGAGCAACAGCCGCTTTAGCGAAGGCCAATGTGAATATTGAAATGTTAAACCAAGGATCGTCTGAAGTCAGTTTAGGGCTTGCCGTTAATGAAAAAGATACAAAAGCGAGCATTAAAGCTTTATATGAAGAGTTTTTTGGTGGAGTAAAAGAAGAAACTGTGCAATAATTCAATAATAAAGGTCGACAAATCATTTAAAAGAATTTGTCGACTTTTTTGTTTATCTAGGTGTCATAAATGGACTTAAGAAGAGCGATTTTGTTTTTCGATTGATTTTAAATATTGTTTGATTTCTTTTAGCTCTTCATGTAGTGAATCCATCTGTTTTTGAGCGGCTTCTTCCTTTTCTTTTAGTTTATCTTTTACTTCGGCTTCATTTGCTTTTTCGACGTTATTGACGATAACCCCGATAAATAGATTAAAGATAATAAACGTTCCGACTAACACAAAAGCAATAAAATAAACCCAGGCAAACGGGATATCCACTAAGATCGGCCTCATCACACCACTACCCCAAGAGTCTAATGTAACAATTTGGAAGAGGGTTAGCATTGAGAGCTGGAGATTGGCAAAATACTCAGGAGCTACATTAGCAAATAACATCGTGCCTAATACGGCAAATATATAGAAAATAATGCTCATCAAAATTAAAATATTTCCTAAAGCAGGAATCGTCAACATTAAGGCGTCAACGAGTCTTCGTAAAGAGGGAATGACTGAAATCGCTCTTAAGACACGTAAAACTCTTAATATACGGAGAACGGTAATAAAATGTCCGCCGACAAAAATATGACTTGAGAGGACGATGATGGTATCAAACCAATTCCAGCCCCCTTTAAAGAAATCCTTTTTCGGTGTCGTTGCGAGAAATCTAGTTAAAATTTCTAAAGTGAAAATCCACAATAAAATAACATCAAGTACATGAAACAAGGAACCGTATTCTTGTCTTAAAGAAGGGTACGTTTCAAGGCCAACTAGAAGAGCATTTAGTAAAATTAAAGTAATGATAATCCTTGTAAAATAGCGGTGACTAACAATTTTCTCACTAAAATAAATAAGAGTGGACTGTTTTTTCATACGATGATTGTTTCTCCTTAACCAATAAAATCAATTCCACATAAAAGTATATCATGGTTTTTTCTGCATGAAGAAAAGAAATCAACCAAATCCTTTAAAGCTGACTTGGTTGATTACGGATCTTCGTTTAATTTTTTTCACTAAATACGGCACCTAACTGTTTAGAGCGTGTAATCGCTTCTGAAACGGCTTCTTCAAAATTTTGCTGGGTATGATATTGTTCCAGTATTTGAAAGCCTGCTTCTGTTGTTCCATTTGGACTCATCACTTCTTGATAAAGTTCACCTGCTGATTTTTGGGTAGTTTCTAGTCGTTTGCCTACACCGACAATCGTTTGGGTAATAAGCTTGGTCGCTTCTTCTGTTGTTAGTCCAGATTGGGCTGCAACATGGTAAAGCCCTTCGACGAAATAATAAAGATAGGCAGGGCCGCTTCCGGCGATTCCAGTAACAGCATCCATTTTTTCTTCATCTACTGTAAGAACGATTCCGACCGCCTCTAGTAGGGTTTGAACGATGTTTAAATCTTTATCAGTAGCAAATTGTCCTTTGCACATCGCCGTTGCAGATGCTCCAACAATGGCCGAAGTATTTGGCATAGTACGAATGACTGCAGCGGGTATACTTAATAGTTCTTCAATAAAAATGGTTGGAATGCCAGCGAGCACGGAAATGAAAAGTTGTTTCTCTGATGCAACACTTTTTATTTCTTCGATTGAATCTTTAATTCCATTTGGTTTCATTGCAAAAATAATAATGTCTGCCTGTTCAACCGCTTTTGGACGATCATTTGTTGTTTGAACGTGATAGGTTGCTGATAAATATTGGAGACGCTCTTTATCTTTTAAATTTGTGACCGTGATTTGGCTAGGTGCCACAATTTTTTTCTTTAAAAGGCCAGCGATAATGGCCTCTGCCATGGAGCCTGCTCCTAAAAAGGTAATGTTTTTATCCAAAAGTTTTCACCTACTTTTTTATTTGTCCATTTCCGAGCACATGATATTTAGTAGAGGTTAAGGCTTCTAGTCCCATTGGTCCTCGTGCATGCAGCTTTTGTGTACTAATTCCTATTTCTGCCCCAAAACCAAATTCAAAACCGTCTGTAAAACGAGTAGAGGCATTGTGGTAAACAGCAGCTGCATCAACTTGATTTAAAAAGGCCTCAACATTTTCACTTGTTTCACTAATGATCGCTTCTGAATGATAGGTGCCATATTTTGAAATATGACTAATAGCCTCAGTGACAGTTGGAACTATTTTTAAAGCTACTTTAAAATCTAAGTATTCATCGGCCCAGTCTGATTCAGTCGCTAATTGAAACTGAGGAAACTTGTTTTTTAATGTAGCATCACTATAAACCTCAACATTTTTATCAATAAGAATGGTGACTAAATCATCCAAATGTTTATCCGCCCATGTTTGATGGACTAAAATCGTTTCGGCCGCATTACAAACAGAGGGGCGCTGTGTTTTAGCGTTTACGGCAATAGACAGGGCCATTTCCTTTTTAGCTGAATCATCGATATAAATATGGCAGTTGCCAACACCGGTTTCTAATACAGGAATCGTTGCGTTTTGAACGACGGTTTGAATTAATCCAGAACCACCTCGTGGGATGAGGACATCAACAAATTCATTAAGCTTAAATAATTCTGCGGCAGTTTCATGGCTCGTATCTTCAATTAATTGAATCGCCGCTGTTGGAATTGTTGTTTGTTCTAACGCTCGGTGGAGAACCGCGACGATTGCTTTATTAGAGTGAATCGCTGAAGAACTACCACGTAATAAAACCGCATTACCTGCTTTAAGGCAAAGGCTCGAAGCATCGACGGTCACATTTGGACGTGCTTCATACACCATTCCGATCACTCCTAGTGGGACACGAACTTTCCGAATTGTTAACCCGTTCGGTCTTGTAAATTGCTCGAGTTCTTCGCCAATCGGATCGTTTAACTGAGCGACTTGTTTTAGTCCTTCAGCCATATCCTTTATTCTAGCTTCTGTTAGAGATAAACGATCAATTAAGCCGTCATTTAAGCCATTTTGTCTGCCAGCTTCCTGATCTTTTTTATTTTCTGCTAAAATAAAGGATTGCTCTTTCACTAATTGTTGGGCCATTGAAAGCAATGCGGTATTTTTTTCTTCGGTCGTTTTGAGACCGAGTTCAACGGTTAATTCTTTGGCTCGTTTTGCTTTTTCTCTTAATTCATTCATCTTTATTCACTCTCCCTAAAAATATTATTTAGATATTGATGAAGATTTTTTTATTGTCACCCAATGATCGCGGTGAATGACTTCAGGTTTGTTTAAATGAAAGGTTCGTTTTGCTTCCAGACTGGAAAGTCCCTTAATTTGATTGAGTTCTCCGGAAGAAACATTTGACTTTCCTTTCCCAATCAATAAGCCTTCTTCATTGTAAACATCAATGACTTCATTCCGATTAAAAATACCGTCAATGTGTAACACCCCAGCTGGTAAAAGACTTTTTCCGAGTGAGTGTAGAGCAAAAGCTGCTCCGCGGTCGACTGTGATTGAGCCACTACTCGTGGAGTGAAGAGCAATCCATTGTTTGTTCGTTGGCATCATCGCTTCAGCTTGAAATGAACCGATATATGTTCCATCACCATGACCTGCAATGATGTCAATTAATTTATCTTCTCCAGCTCCTTTTCCGATAAAAACATTAACGCCAAGTGAGAGGGCGGTTTCGGCTGCTAATATTTTTGATTTCATTCCTCCTGTGCCTACTTTTGAGCCACTATCACCAGCCATTTCAAGTAATTCTGGTGTTATTTCTTTCAGCTGATCATATTTTTCGGCTGTAGGATCAAGGTTCGGGTTGGCACTGTATAAGCCATTGACATCCGTCAAAATACATAAGATATGGGCATGGATAAAACCACTTACAAGAGCGGAAAGCATATCATTATCACCAAATGTTAATTCTTCAATTGAAGTGGAGTCATTTTCATTAATAATCGGTAGAGCACCTCGTTTTAATATTTCGCTAATGGTCGAATAGGCATTTTGGAAACGATGACGGTCCGAAAAATCATCTCTTGTTAGTAGGATTTGGGCGGGAATAATCCCTTCGTTTTGAAACTGCTCAATATAACCTTGCATCAGTAAACCTTGACCAACAGAAGCGGCTGCTTGTTTTCCAGCTATTGTCACAGGTTTTGTTGGGTAACCAAGGGCAGAAAACCCGGCTGCTACAGCACCTGAAGAGATAAGAATAACTTCATGTCCTTGCTTTTTTAATCGACTTAAGGCTTGAACATGCTCTGTTAATTTGTTGATGCTAAGTGAGCCCGATGGAGTTGTCAATGAACTGCTCCCAATTTTGACGACGATTCGTTGACGTTTCATTCTCTTCTCCTTCTTTCTATTTAAAAATATAAAAAAAGCCCTCCGATCCTATAAAAGGACGGAAGAGCCTATCTCCGCGGTACCACCTTGTTTGACATCTACATAGATGCCCACTCGTACCCGTAACGTGGGGGAACGGCTAGGTTTGCTAGCTGCTCAAGGACAGGTTCAATCATTTCAGGGGTCAAGGATCTTTCAGCCGATGAATCCTTTTCTCTTTAGACATGAATTTAATTTACTAATTCCTCTCAACGCGTATGTCTATAAAAATGTCATGTTATTGTGTAAACTTATTTTATCTCAAATGATTTTCTTTAGTATATAGTGAAGAAGGAAAACACGTCAAGCCCATAAACAAAAAAGACTTTATTTAATTAAAGTGAGTTTGAATATTTTCTAATTATTACTGAACTTTCGCAGAGTATGATCGACTCTTAACCGTTGATAGAGATTGACTTTAGGGCGATACAATACTCAAATTGACTTTACATGAACGGTTCAATCGTTGACAGTCTGAACACATCTCTTCGTAGGCTGTTGAAGGAATCTGTTCACTAAAATGAGGCCCTCCGGCCAAGGGCATTTGTTTAAGAGCTTCCCTTTTGCTCGGCCAGCTCGTTGAACGGATTTTCTCGATGCGAAAGTTGAGTTATTAGATAAAAAAAAGAGTGAAGTTTCCACAGTGACTAAGTGCATTTATGGTTTTAATAAAATATAAGATGAAGTAGATAGGTGAGGGAAAATGAAAAAAACGATTTGGGTTACAGGTGGGACTAGTGGGTTAGGTAAAGAGATTGCCTTTCAATTATTAAAAAAAGACTATCATGTAATTGTGCTAGCAAGAAATGAAGAGAAAATAAACCAGCTTGAGGAAGAGGCGAGAGGATATAATGGCAGGCTTTTGACTTGTCAAGTTGATATCCGTTCTGACCAGGAGGTAAATGAGGTCGTGGGTCATTTAGTGAAAAGTGGCCACCCGGTTGATGTTTTAATCAATAATGCGGGTTTGGGCATATTCGACTCTGTTATCGATGCTAAAACGGAGGATATTGTCGAGATGTTTGAAGTAAATGTGTTCGGTTTGATTGCGATGACAAAGGCCGTGCTCCCTTATATGATTGAAAATAAAGGAGGTCATATTATTCAAATTGCTTCTCAAGCAGGTAAGCTCGCAACACCAAAGTCCAGTGTATATGCGGCCACAAAACATGCTGTATTAGGATTTACGAATAGTTTACGAATGGAAGTAGAAGATGACAGTGTGAAAGTAAGTGCCGTCAATCCAGGACCGATTCAAACTCCTTTTTTTGACCGAGCTGACAAAACTGGGTCATATGTCAAAAATGTCGGGAAGATGATGCTAAAGCCAGAATATGTGGCCGAAAGAGTCGTGCAATTAATTGAAAAGCCAAAAAGAGAATTAAATTTACCAAGTTGGATGGGCTTCGGTTCAAAATTTTATCAACTCATGCCAACGGTGATTGAAAAGATCGCAGGCAAACAATTAAAGAAAAAATAACTTCGCCAGTAGTAAAGTGAGTGTCTTAACTTGGAGATGAAGGAAGAAAAAACGAGAAGCCCACTTGAACTTCTCGTTTTTCAATTTATAAAACCATTACTAATCCCATATAGAACTCATGAAATTACTTTTCAAACTGTCCGTGCTTGTTAAAGGTTAATTTAAAGAAAGCTAATGTTAGCACAATAGATAAGACAAGCAACCCACTTAAAAACAATACACTTTGACCAGCAAGTGACGTCGATTCCATAAAGATGAGTGAGCGAAAACCTAAGACAGAATAGGTCATCGGTAGCCAGCCATGGATAGATTGTAATGGAGATGATAATAATTCGACTGGAAAACTTCCACCGCTACCACCGAGCTGAACAATAAGTAAAATGATCGCAACAAACCGTCCAGGATTATCTAGAATACTAACAAGTGAAAAGATAAAGGTGACAAAAACAAGACCGGTAAACAAACTAAAGAAAACAAAGGCGATAGGGTGGGTCGTATCAAGCCCTATGACAAATATTAAAAATAAACTAACGAATAAGCTTTGAATCATCGAAATCATCCAGACGACACCAAGTTTTCCTGTAAACCAATGTAACCAGTTTTCATGTAGTCCAAGCGGTTTTCGGAATGGGAAGATAATCGATAAAGTTAACCCACCAACATATAAACCAATCGATAAAAAGTACGGACTCAATCCTTCTCCATAAGAGTAATTTTGCTCAGTATGCTTACTTGTTGATTGGACCGGATGAGAGAGCATTTTTTGTTGATCGTCATTTGGGTCAACTTGTAAGACCGTGTCTTCTAAAGACTGCATGTTGTTAGATAAACGTTCTGCCCCTTCATATAAAGAAAGTAAGCCTTCGGTTAATTGATGAGTGCCATCACTTGCTTCTGCTAATTTTTCAGTTAATAAAGAACTCCCTTCATCTAAATCTTTTAAGCCATTATCTAATGTTGCAAATCCGTCTATTGCTTCATTGCTCATAGCTACTGCATCATGATAAGTCGTGGAAATAGATTGAATGCCGTTATCAAGTTCTTGAAGTTGGCTCAGTAATTTCGTTTCTAAATCAACCGCATTTGAGCTAATATCAACAAAAGAAGGAATTACATCAGTCGTTTCATCAACCTTTTGCAAGAGAGAATCAATGGAACTTTGATATTTTTCCATCGATTGAGAGAGTGTTTCAATCAGTGAAAATCCTCTTTGTTCTTGCTTTTCTAAAGTGTGTATAAAGTCTTCTAACAATTGAATAACATCATCGATATGATTATTGAGCTCGTTATTGTTCTTTTCGCTTTCATCGATCGATTTTTCTAAACGATTGATGGCGTTACTTTGTGATTGTAACCCATTTTCCACACCGTTTTGCATTTGGTTATACCATAAAGTAATTTCTTCGATTTCTCGCCATTCTGGTAAATGATCGTCCAAGATTGGGGCAAATTGATCAAGTGTTTTATTAAGCAAAAGTAGATTAGACTGGGCATCATTTAAAAGGTTTTGAACATCCTTTAAATTTTGTGACGTAATGCTTTGATGATTTTCTATCTGATTGGATACTTTTTGAAGCTCTTTTAGGATAGATTGAATGCTTTCAATCATTTCATTTATGCCTACTTCGAATTGTTCAAGTTCAGAAGAAAGTGAATCTAATTGAGTAGATATGTCGGCGAGTTGTAAAGAAGTGTTGGTAAGAAAATGATAAAACTCGTCAAAATGGTCTTGCATTGGTTCTAACTCTTCAGCTAATTTTGAAATAGGTTCTTTTTCAAGTGTTTGGATCCATTGTTTATTCTGTGTTTGAAAATGAGCTAATTTTTCTTCCGTTTGCTGTAATGAATGGGACTGTTGTAATTGTTCTTGTAATTGCTGAGCCTGTAGTAAGAACTCTGTTACTCCGCTAGAAGCCTCGTGTATACCATGACTAATTTCATTTGAACCATCTGCTAACTGTTCAATCGCAGCTTCTAATGACTCCAAGTTGCCATGAGCCTTTTCCGTCCCTTCCATAATTTCAGCTGAACCTTCATTTAACAAAATAATCGCATCAGCCATTTGGCTAAAGACATCATTTGCAACTTTTATATAAGCAAATGTTAACGAACGAGAAAGCTCTTCTTCCATTGTAGAAATAGCTGTACTAGCAATTTGTGAAGTGACAAAATTATAGTCTTCATTTATTTCATAAAAAATCGACGGAGTGTCAGGATCTGTGTTTTGCACAGAAAGGATTTTCTCAGAAAAGTTAGTAGGGATTTCGACATAGAAATAATAATCAAAGTTTTCGAGACCTTCTTCCGCTTCTTCCTTTGTCACAAAATCAAATAAAAAAGCAGGATCCTCTCTTAATTCGTCCACAAAATCATCACCAGCATGAATTTGTTCCCCTTCAAATTCAGCTCCTTGATCTTCATTTACAACCGCAACAGGAAGCTGATCAATTTGATCGTATGGATCCCAAAAGAAACTAATCAATAATCCGCCATATAATAAGGGCATAACCGCAATACCGAGTAAGGCGATAAATAGTTTTTTATCCTTCCATATTCCTTTTAATTCAGTTAAAAATCCGTTCATAATACACCTCGATTTGTTGATATAAGCATAAAGTTATGTTGTTTTCATTTCACTCATAAAGTGTGATTTAAAGATGGTTATAATTTCATCTTGTTTTAGTGGTTTATAGGTTTCTTCATAATCAGAGACGAGCAGAATATAGGTTTTATACATTAAATAAGCGGTAACATGGCGATGGGTTGTTTGAAATTTCTTGTTCTCTTCCGCTTGTTTTAAAAGTTGATCAATGGAATCGATAATGACATTTTCGATTTCCTTTAAGGCTCTTTTGGAATTTTCAGAAGCAAATACATTCATTTCATGGTGAAGCTTTGTCATAAATTGATGTTGCTTTCTGAATGTCAAAAGCTCTTCTAAGGCCGAACTGATATTATCAAAAAGATCCCTTTTTTCAGAGATAGAGCGATGAAAAACTTCCTGTACTTCCGCAATAATTTCTTGTAAAACGGCATTAAAAAGATCTTCTTTATTTTTGAAGGTTGTGTAGACAGTCCCTTTTCCGACATTTGCTAGTTTGGCAACTTGATCAATGGTTGTTGCTTTAAAGCCATACATGGAAAAAGATTCAGCGGCAGCATCTAAAATGAGTTTTCGTTTATTTTTTAACATAATAAAGTCCTTTCGATTTTTAAAAAATGACCATATGACCAATTAAGTCATTTTTATTGTGATGTTGTTCATTTTAGAACAAATTAACGAAGAAAACAATAAAAGGGCTCGTCAAAAATTACCGATGATTATGAACAAATATGGGATGGTTTTTTGGAAGGGTTTTCAATTCATCATCAAATACTTGCATGAGAAAGGACTGAAGAGAAACAAGATTGAAACCAGTTGAAAGAAGAACGATCGCAGATGAAGCTGAATATGATAAGGAATGAGGGAGCCCAGAGATAAGGTAGAAGAGACATTATGAGAAAATTATTCCCAAAGGGGCTGATGATACATGTGTGGTATTACAGGTTGGATTGATTGGCAGCTTGATATGCGAAAAGAGAAAGAAGAAGTTTTAAAAATGGCAACTACGCTAAATAAAAGGGGGCCAGATGATTTAAATGTATGGACGGGGCAACATGTTGGTTTTGGGCATGCACGTCTTATTGTCGTTGATCCAGAAGGTGGAGCTCAGCCGATGCAACGTGTTGTCAAGAATAAGACCTATACGATCGTCTATAATGGAGAGTTATACAATACAGAGGATTTGCGTAGTGAATTATTAAAACTAGGTCATACATTTAATGGTCATTCAGATACAGAAGTCTTATTAAAGTCATACATTGAATGGGGTTATCAGTGTTTAGAAAAATTAAATGGTATTTTTGCGTTTGCGATCTGGAATGAGCAAGACCAGAGTTTATTTATGGCAAGAGATCGTCTTGGGGTTAAACCGTTATTTTATACAGTAGCTCATGGCAGGCTGCTGTTTGCCTCAGAACTAAAAGCGTTACTTGCACATCGTGACATTGAGCCGATCGTTGAAAGGGATGGTTTGGCAGAGATAATTGGGTTAAGTCCTTCACGAACACCAGGGCATGGAATTTATAAGAACATAAATGAATTAAGGCCTGCACATTTGCTGATTTATGACCGAAATGGAGCAAAAATTAGTCGTTATTGGACGTTAAAAGGCATAGAACATGTGCATTCTACCGAAGAGACAGCTGAACATATTCAATACTTATTAAAAGATATTGTCAAAAGACAGCTTTTTGCCGATGTACCAGTTGGAATGTTTTTGTCAGGTGGAGTCGATTCAAGTGCATTAACCGCTCTTGCTGCCAAAATTTATGAGGAAGAAGGCAAAGGACAAATCCGAAGTTATTCCATTGATTATGATGAGAATGATAAATATTTTAAAGCGAATGACTTCCAACCGAATTCCGATGCTCCTTGGATAAAAAAAGTATCTAAAGAATTAAATACAAAACATTATAATGCTATTATTTCCATTGAAGAATTGGCTAATTATTTGGAGGAAGCTGTTTTAGTGCGGGATTTACCGGGAATGGCTGATATTGATTCTTCTTTGTTATGGTTTTGTAAGGAAATCAAAAATGATGTGACGGTCGGTCTCTCTGGAGAATGTGCCGATGAGATATTTGGTGGTTACCCATGGTTCTATCGTGAGGATTTATTAAATTTAGATTTTTTCCCTTGGATGCGTTCCATTGATGAACGTGAAGCTTTATTAAATGATAAATGGAAAAAGAAGCTTGATTTAAAAGAGCATGTGTATCAAAGTTATAAAGCCACGATTAAAGAAACACCAAAGTTTGCAAAGGATAATAAAACCGAGTCTCGCAGGCGTGAAATGGCGTATTTAAATATGATTTGGTTTATGACCAATTTACTCGAAAGAAAAGACCGGATGAGTATGGGGGCAAGCTTAGAGGTCCGTGTTCCGTTTTCTGACCATCGATTAGTTGAATATGTTTGGAACATCCCGTGGGAAATGAAACAACTTGATGGCCGAGAAAAAGGCATTTTAAGAAAGGCTTTAGAAGGGGTATTATCAAATGATGTACTTTATCGGAAAAAAAGCCCTTATCCGAAAACGCATCACCCCGTTTACACAAAAACAGTGCAAGAAAAAATGAAACGAATTTTAAAGGAAAAGGATGGTCCATTATTTGATTTTATTAATAAGGAACGTTTGCAAGAAATCGCTGATACAGGCGGACTTCCAACAGGGAAACCGTATTTTGGTCAGTTAATGGCAGGTCCACAGCTTCTTGCTCATTTTGTGCAAATGGATTATTGGATGAGAACGTATAATGTGAAAATAGAAGGTTAAGTAAATGATTAAAGCTCTTAAGTGAGATCATTCATGCTTAAGGGCTTTTTGGTTTACAAATGAAAGGTGCAAATGTACACTATTGGTATTTACTGGATAGATGGTCGAGGGGTGAAAAAAATGGATAAACAAGTTGTCATCGTTACAGGGGCGGCTAATGGAATTGGAAAAGTAGTAACCAAAACGTATGCAGAAAAAGGATTTATTGTCTTTGCACTGGATGTTAATCAGGAGCGTTTAGAAACAAGTTGTCAGCCTTTAATAGAGAATCATTATAAAGTGCATTCGCTTATATGTGATGTTCGCAGTGAAAGCGACATTAAACAAGCGATCACGGCCATAATGGAACAAGTAGATCAGATTGATATTTTGATTAATAATGCGGGTGTATCTCGCATGAAATCGCTGTTTGAATTAACATTAGTGGAATGGGAGGACATAATAAAAACCAATTTAACAAGTGTTTTTTTATTATCTAAAGAAGTTGCAACGGTGATGAAAAAAAATCAACATGGAGGTCGGATTGTGAACATTGCTTCTACTAGAGCTTATATGTCCGAGCCTAATAGCGAGGCATATGCAGCATCAAAAGGGGGGATCATTACTTTAACACATGCTTTAGCAGCTTCCTTACAAAATGAGAAAATTACCGTAAATTCAATTAGCCCAGGTTGGATACATAATGGGGATGAGTCCGAGCTGCGTAAAGTAGATCATGAACAACATTTCTCTAAAAGAGTAGGAACCGCCGAAGATATTGCAAGGTCCTGTCTTTTTCTAACTGACTCTGCTAATGATTTTATGAATGGAGAAAATATAACGATTGATGGGGGAATGACGAAAAAAATGATTTATGAGGAGTAGATAGGAAACTGACAAAGACGACTCGTTCAACAGGCTAATTTAGCCTTTGAGCGGGGCTTTTTTGTTTGGTGATAAGTAATGAAATTAATGAAATCTTGAAATTATGGTACGGATTCCTATTTTATGAATAATAAAAGGGAGTACCATCAAACTCTCTGAAACAATTGACAGAATATGAGATTAATATTATTATTTTTATATTGTTAACCATATTATATTATAGGTTAACAAAAATGTAGTTACTTAAAAAATGATTGTTTTCGAATGGGGGCAGATGATGACTGAATGGATGGAACTCTCAGAAAAAGTGTTAGCTGGTGTTGAGCTGACAAATGAAGAGGCACTTTCGATTTTAGATTGTCCGGATGATGATGTTTTACTTCTTATGCATGCGGCTTTTCAAATAAGAAAGTTTTACTATGGGAAAAAAGTGAAGTTGAATATGATTATGAATGCGAAGTCGGGTTTATGCCCAGAAAATTGTGGTTATTGTTCACAATCGTCTATTTCAAAAGCACCGATTAATTCCTATCGGTTTGTTGAAAAAGAGACGATTGTGGAAGGGGCGAAACGTGCGTATGAATTAAATATTGGCACGTACTGTATTGTAGCTAGTGGGAGAGGTCCGGCGAATAAAGAAGTCGATAAAGTCGTTGAAGCTGTAAAAGAAATAAAGGAAAAATACGGAATGAAAATATGTGCCTGTCTTGGATTGTTAAAACCGGAACAAGCACAGAAGTTAAAAGAAGCGGGTGTTGATCGCTATAATCATAATATTAATACATCCAAAAATAATCATCTAAACATTACAACCTCACATACATACGACGACCGGGTTAATACAGTGGAAACGGCCAAGGGTGCAGGGCTGTCTCCATGTTCAGGTGTGATTGTTGGGATGAAAGAAACAAAAGAAGATGTCGTTGATATGGCTTTTAGTTTAAAATATCTTGATGCAGATTCTATTCCTGTTAACTTTTTACATGCAATAGACGGGACACCACTTGAAGGGGTCGAGGAATTAAATCCACTTTACTGTTTAAAAGTGTTGGCCTTATTTCGTTTCATTAATCCAACGAAGGAAATTCGCGTATCGGGAGGAAGGGAAGTGAATCTGCGTACGCTCCAACCTTTAGGGCTTTATGCCGCTAACTCAATTTTTGTAGGGGATTATTTGACAACTGCCGGACAAGAAGAAACAAAAGATCAGCAAATGTTAACCGATTTAGGCTTTGAGATTGAATCTGTAGAAGAAATGAAAGCAAGTTTGGAGAAATAATTTATCTGTTAAAGGGAGAAAAGCCGCCAATCGCCGTATGGCCGGTCTTGATATGAAAAAAGTCCGCCCCATCACGGTATTTCCGAATCTGAAACACCTATAAAACCGCTCAAAATATCTTGAGAACATAAAAAGGCTCTCCACATAAGTTCGTTTGGATGAACTTATGGAAGAGCCTTTTATCTCTGGTTTGAATAGTAAGTTTATGCGGCGTTCTTTTTCTCGTGCTCATTTATTTGCTGATTCGGTTTATTCGCAAAGTGTAAATAAACAAAGAAAGCAGCGACAAGCAGATATCCTAACATAAAGTCTGGAGCGGCATTAAATGTTAAGGACGGGGAATGCATTAAGCCGATAAAGGATAAGAAAGCAGCAATAACAGAAAAAATACTTGCTTTTATAAAGTCTTTATCAATAATACAAACGGTTACCGCTCCTAGGATAATCGCGGTAAACATCGCCCCTTGTCCAAGTGGAACAATCCCTTCTGAAATACCTGCGACCACTTCAGGTGCTGCATTGTTAAATCTTGTCATCATATAGTTTCCTAAATATGGGAGCATCGCAATCGCCACGGCTGGGTAGTATTTCTTCTCATTGGAAGAAAAGCTAGTCGCAACCATTGAAATCCCAACAAAAACTAGGATAGGTGCAATGGCAGCCATTGGTATTAGAGCGGATAATACAGCGACCGCACCCGTTAAAGCAAGGACAGCAAATACTAAAGCATTTAAAATGCTATATCCTCGGCCTGCGCCCATCTTTTTTGAACCGACAGTAGCAATATAAACAGTCGTTGGGAAAAGTCCACCAAAGAAAGCTCCGATAACTGTTCCCATGCCGTCGACCGCTTGACATTCACGTACGTCATAAGAGTCACCTTCAGCAGACATGGCATCCACATTATTCATGGTTTCAACGGCATTGTATAAAGAAATTGGAATTAAAACAGCAAATAATCCAACTAATGCACCAAATAGATAGGTAAAACCTTCAAAGAATGCAATCGATGGTAAAAATGGATAAAAGCCGATATGTTCAAAAGCGTTCGTAAAATCAGAAATAGATTGATAGCCTAATAGAAAGGCAAGTAAAGTACCAATAATAATAGCAAATAAAGAAGTAGGAATACGAAACGGCATTGAAACTTTTCCAATAATTCCAACGATGATAATTGCTAATGCGACTAAACCGACGACTGGGACAGAAAAGGTATGAAATAACATCTCACCAGCAACAAAAGTTAAAGCAACACCGGCTAATGCACCAAGGAGGGCGGCCCTAGGTAAGTTATGACGAACCCAGTTTCCAGTGAATGAGACAGCGACCTCGATGAACCCACTAATTAAAGCAGCGGCAACACCAATTTTCCAAGCAAGCTCATGATCACCTGTAATCGCTAAAGCTGGTCCTAAAATCCCAAATAAAAAAACGAACATAACCGGAGTACTAATTCCATAAGAGAGGGCTGTTACATCTGTTCGGTTTTCTTTTTTGGCTAAACGATTAGCTGAGTAAGCATAATAAAGATTTCCCGCGATAACGGCGACAGCGGCACCTGGTATCACTTTTCCAAATACGATACTAGAAGGGAAGCCCATTCCAAGCATCGTCACGGCAATTAAAACGAAATTCGCTAAATTGTTTTGTAGTAAAGCGAAAAAGGCATCCGTATCTTCTTTTTTGTACCAAGGGTATACGACACTCTTAGTTGACATTGAACTCTCCTCTTCATCCCTAAAAAAACTATTTGGATGGTTTATATTTTTATTAGTTTGTTTTTGCTAATTCATCAACAAAATATACTTGCCCATTTTCGAGTGAATGAATACGAGCTAATGACTCGACACGATAGCCTTCATTAATGAGTTGTTCACGTCCATCTTGGAAGGATTTTTCAATCACAATTCCAAACCCAGCTACTTCTGCTTTAGCTTGTTTGACGATGTCGATTAAGCCTTTTGCTGCTTGTCCATTTGCCAAGAAATCATCAATGATTAAGACACGGTCATTTTCTTGCAAAAAATCTTTGGAAACGGTAATATCGTTCGTTTCACGTTTTGTAAAAGAATATACTTGGCTGACAAAGACATCGTTATTCATCGTTAATGATTTTTTCTTTCTAGCAAAAATTAACGGGGTTCTTAACTTATTGGCTGCCATTAAACTTGGGGCAATCCCAGAAGATTCAATCGTTAATACCTTCGTAATCTTTTCATTCTCAAATCGTTTTGCAAACTCTAAACCAATCGCTATCATTAAATCTGTATCGACTTGGTGGTTTAAAAAATGGTCTACTTTCAGCACATCGTTTGAAAGAACATTTCCTTTATCACGAATCGCCTCTTTTAAAAGTTGCATCATTTATTCCTCCTTAAAATTTTAAAAATGAAAAAAGGTCATTTACTCACAAATAGAAATTCGTGAATAAATGACCTAAAATAAACACAGAAAATGTGTTTGATTGGGTTCATCTTTATTCACTCATAGTCAAACTATTTACGGTAGTTTGGTAGAAACTCGCAAGCCTTATTCTTGCTATTATATGAGTATGTCTTTTTGAAACTTATAGTGGTAAGTATAGTGCAAATGCTGTGACAAGAAAAGGTTTTTTTGCATCTATTGAAATAGAAAGATTAATGAGAAAATTCATAAATGTTTTAAGGGATGTTTGAAAGTTGTGATGAAAACAGTTCTCTCAACATATGATTTTAAATAAGCTTGTCCAAATAAAAATAAATGAGGTGAAGCGATGGAGACGATTCTTATTTTCGCAACGATCCTAAGTCCGATTATTTTAGCGATGATTGAGCTGATCAAAAAAACGGTGACGATACCGAAAAATTATATTCCTGTGTTATCTTTTGTTGTTGGTTTAGTCATTGGTGCACTTGCTTATCCTTTTACCGATTTAGATTTGGCTTTACGATTATGGGCTGGTGGAATAGCTGGTTTATCTGCTACTGGTTTGTTTGAAATTGGCAACGATCGAAAAGGACATACGAGAGAGCAAAAGGAATAAATCTTTATTTAATATTTGCATTGATTTTATATATCCTTTACAAAAGTCAGTTACAATAAAGGGACAAATCCTAAAGGAGGGATGATTTTGGATATAGCTCAAGGAACAATGATTGGTTTCTTTTGGGCAACATTATTAAGTGCACCTTTTTGGTACGTCCTGTACTTATTCTTTCTTTTAGTCGTTGAATCATAATAAAGAAATGTGTTGAAACTCCTCTGTCACTTTTTGAGGTTCTTTTTTTTGAGGAAAAAAATAAAGACCCTATTAATATAGGGCCGATTTCACTCATTTTTTAATTAGCCGATGTAAGCAGAGCCTACGATGACTAAAAGAATGAATAAGACAACGATAAATGTAAATCCGAATCCACCTTCAAAACCGTAACCCATTATCTTTCAGCTCCTTTCTAAACTCTTCCCTATAGTGTATGGTCATAAGTTTAATTGGTTTGGGCATATGTCATCAATCTCATGAAATTAATGTTTCATTGATACGTACTTTTGGGAAAAGATAAGCAAAAGCTCTTCAAAGAAATACTTGTATATACATGATATAATTGAAGAGAAAATGAGTTTAAAGAGGTGTGTGTAAAAATGTTAAAGAAATTATTTGGTTTGGATAAAAAGGAAAATAAGAAAAATGATGGACCAAAGAAGGTAACAAATGTGGATATATTTGCCCCGTTGTCAGGATCATTTGTGAAAATTGAAGATGTACCTGATCCGACTTTTTCACAAAAGATGATGGGGGATGGCATCGCAATTGAACCAATTGATGGACAAGTTGTTTCGCCGGTAAAAGGTTCCATTGTTCAAGTATTTCCAACAAAACATGCAGTAGGTATTAAAACAGATGAAGGTGTAGAGGTTCTCATTCATATTGGTCTTGAAACGGTCAAAATGAATGGTGAGGGCTTTACGGCACATGTAAAAGAAGGGGATGCTGTAGAAGTCGGAGATGCTTTGGTCGATTTTGATTTAAAGCTTGTCACTGAAAAAGCAAATAGTACATTAACGCCGATGGTAATTACGAACCAAGAAGATTTAAAAAGTGTACAAACCATCTCGACTACTCAAGTTGAGGCCGGAAACACAAAAGTAATCACAATTGAAGTATAATCGGTGTATTATAATGGTTCATGAGCGATTCGGACAAAAGTGGAACAGATGTTGTGTCATGCAGCATCTGTTCTTTTTACAATTGCTTTTAAACCATCAACAATAGGATAGTATGAGCATAAGAAAGATGTATAAAATAAGCAGGCAAAAATAAATGAAAATTACACAAAAAAAAGATAGTCAATCACCCTTATTTCTAGTACTCTTGAAAAGGATTTTGTCAAACAAAAAGGTATTCTGAGGCAAATGAGAAAGGTGGTTATTAGTCGTGATTAGTGCATTAATTATTTTGGTTGTCCAGCTATTATATGTCCCGATTTTAACGGTTCGTACAATTATGATGGTTAAAGGGATGAAAGAGAAAGCGGCAGCGGTTGGTATATTAGAAGGAGCTGTTTACGTTGTTGCTTTAGGTTTAGTCTTTGCTGATTTATCTAATTATTTAAACATGATTGCGTATGCCGTCGGTTTTGGGGTTGGTTTATATATAGGAGCAATAATTGAAGAGAAACTTGCGATTGGTTATGTGACACTTGAAGTTAATATTATGAGTCGAAACGATAAGCTCGTTCACCGTCTTCGAGAAGTCGGTTTTAGTGTATCCACTTCAGAGGTGGAAGGAATGAACTCTATTCGTTATTTATTAGCTTGTACAGCGAGAAGAGACCGTGAAAAAGAATTTATTAAGATTGTTAGTGAATATGAGCCAAGTGCCTTTATCGTTTCCTTTGAACCACGTAATTTTAAAGGTGGGTATATAACAAAGGCGATGAAATCTCGTCGTGAAAAGTTTTTGAAAAAGACAAAGCAGTCATAAAAAAAGGCTATTTTTTAAACTTTTTTCATAAAATCTCATAAACATTATAATGTTATATTTACATACAGTCATAACTGTGCTAACTTAACATTATAATGTTATATTTTTACACAGGGGATTTTGTACAGTGAAAAGGGTGAGTAGATGGAGAGGCGATTCGTATTACAAGATGTACAAATGTTAAATGGAGCAAGACTAGATATCGTCATTGAACGAGGATATATTGTAGAATTAACAGAGGCAAATACAGCTCAAGGTAAACTTATCCCATGTCATGGGTGCTATTTATCAAGTGGCTGGATCGATATGCATGTCCATGCCTTTTCTGAATTTGACCCATACGGTGATTTGGCTGATGAGGTTGGAATTAAACAAGGAGTAGCCACGATTATTGATGCTGGAAGCTGTGGAGCAGATCGTTTTGATGACTTTTACGAACAGATGAATGAAGCGAAAACGAATGTTTTGGCGTTTTTAAATGTCTCTAGTATCGGTTTAAGTCGAAAGGATGAATTATCTAATTTAGCTTGGATTGACCGTGAAAAGGCAAGACTAATGATTACAAAATATAAAGAGGTAATCGTTGGTTTAAAAGCACGGATGAGTCAAAGTGTCGTCTGTGAAAATGGTATCGAGCCACTTTTAGTTGCAAGAGAAATAGCAAAAGAAAATAATTTATCATTAATGGTTCATATAGGATCTGGCCCTCCTAAGATAGAAGACATCTTAATACATTTAGAAAAAAAGGATGTTTTAACCCATTTTTTAAACGGAAAAGATAATAATTTATTCGATGACCGTGGTCGTCCTTTGCCATTACTAATGGAAGCAGTTGATAAAGGAGTCCATCTAGATGTTGGACATGGTGGGGCCAGTTTTTCTTTTAAAGTGGCTGAATTTGCTAAAAAGGCAGGAATTCAGTTTCAGACGATAAGCTCTGATATTTATCGCCAAAATCGATTAGACGGTCCTGTATTTAGCCTTGCAAAAGTGATGACAAAATTTATAGCTCTTGGATATTCGCTTCAAGAAGTCGTTGATGGAGTGACGATTCAGGCCGCAACATGGCTAAATCGTCCTGAATTAGGTCGAATTCAAGTTGGTGATCAAGCGCATTTAACTTTATTTTCGCTTGAAAATGGACCAGTTGAATTAGTGGACTCACAAGGGGAAGTAAGGATTGGTATAGAAGAAATTGTTGCCAAAGGGGTGGTCGTCAATGGGGAGTACTATCCATGCGAAGTACGGACTAAAACGAGTCATTAATGCAAGTGGTCGAATGAGCATATTAGGTGTTTCTGCACCGACAGATACAGTTATGGAAGCGATGAAGCAAGGGGGACAAAAGTACACCGAAATGTCTGAATTGATCAAAAAATCAGGAGCTTATACGGCGAAACTTATAGGGGCAGAAGCGGCGCTCATCGTCAATTCAGCCTCAAGTGGAATCGCTCTTTCTATTGCTGCGTTTGTTACAAAAGGCAATCAACGAAAAAGTGAAAAGCTTCATCAAGAGAAGAACGAACAAAATGAAGTGATTTTGTTTAAAGGGCATAATGTTCATTACGGGGCACCGATTGAGACGATGATTGCCCTTGGTGGTGGCAAACTTATTGAAGTCGGGTATGCCAATGAAGGGAAAAAGGAACATATTGTCGAGGCTGTAACAGAGAATACGGCGGCTATTATGTATGTTCAATCTCATCATGCAGTCCAGAAAAACATGCTTTCTGTTTTAGAGGTGGCTGAAATTACGAAAAAACTTCAGTTACCGTTTATCGTCGATGCTGCGGCTGAAGAAGATTTACATAAATATGTTCGTTGTGCAGACATTGCGATTTTTAGTGGATCAAAAGCTATAGAAGGTCCGACGTCTGGTATTGTTGCGGGAAAGAAAGAGTTTATAAAGTGGGTCCAAATTCAAATGTCTGGTATTGGAAGAAGTATGAAGGTTGGCAAGGAGTCTATCTTTGGTTTATTACAAGCGTTAAGTGAGTATAAAAATAAAACAGACAGTAGCAATGAAGAAAAAGAAAGTTTGCAACCGTTATTAGCTCTAAGCAAATTAACTGGTGTATCTGTAAGCATCGTACAAGATGAAGCGGGGAGAGCGATTTATAGAGCGAGAGTAAAAGTAAATTCTGAGGAAAGTGATTTAACAGCAGTTGAAGTCGTCGATCAATTAAAAAATGGAGAAGTAGCCATTTACACCCGTGATTATGGAGCGAAACAAGGTTTTTTTGATTTAGATCCACGCTCCTTTCAAGAAAATGATGTGGCTGTTTTAGTAGAGCGATTGAGTGAGATTTTAGGGGGAAATAAGTGTGAAAATAAAGAAACGATTTTATAAAGAGCGTGTAGCCCTAAATGTACTAGCGAATAATATTGAAAATGCGAAAGAAGTTTTTGATGCTGCAGCTGGATTTGTCGTGGTAGGGGTGCTTTCCAAAAACTATCCAACGATTGAAGAAGCGGTTATTGACATGAAAAAATATGGGGAGGCCATTGATGATGCGGTTTCAATTGGCTTAGGAGCGGGTGATAATCGTCAAGCAGCTGTTGTCGCTGAAATAGTCAAACAGTATGGGGGAAGCCATATTAATCAAGTTTTTTCTGCGGTAGGTATAACATCTGCTAATCTATGTGAACAGAGTTGGATCAATAGCCTTGTTTCACCAACGGGAAAAGTTGGGTATGTGAATATATCGACGGGACTTCATAGTGCGGCAGCAAGCGAGAAGGCGATCGTTCCTGTTGAAGCAGCGATTGCACTAGTGAAAGATATGGGTGGCCAGGCATTAAAATATTTCCCGATGAAAGGATTGTCTACTAAGGAAGAATTTCGGGCCGTTGCAAAAGCATGTGCCAAAGAAAGATTATACCTTGAACCAACGGGAGGAATTGATTTAAATAATTATGAAGAGATTTTATCAATTGCTTTAGAAGAGAAAGTAGAAAAAGTCATTCCACATGTGTATTCTTCTATTATTGATCCAAACACAGGAAAAACGAATGTGGAAGATGTGAAGAAATTGTTAGAGATAACTAAAAGGGTGGTTGCCGAGCATGATTAAAGTAGCGGCTTTTGGTGAAGTGATGATGCGCTTGCAAACACCGGATCTGCAACTGTTAAAACAAGCTAACCATTTAGAAATGTCTTTCTCCGGTACTGGAGTTAATGTTGTATCAGCTTTAACTAATTTTGGGCATCATGGTTTCCTTGTTTCGAAATTGCCTTTGAATGCAGTTGGCGAAGCCGCTAAGTCCTCTATCCAAAAACTTGGTATTCAAACTCAATATGTCGTCAGAGGGGGAGACTATCTAGGAATCTACTTTTTAGAAAAAGGCTTTGGAGTACGACCAAGTCGTGTTACTTATACAAATCGACTTGATAGTTCGTTCAACAAAGGAAGAATGGAAGATTATGATTTTGAGAACATTGTAAACGAAGTCGACGTGCTTCATTTTTGTGGGATTACATTAGCCATGAATGAACAAGTTAGAGAACAAGTTATCCTTTTAGCAACGGCTATGAAAAATGCGGGGGGAAAAGTTATCTTTGATTGCAATTACCGAGCTTCATTATGGGGTGAAAATGGATATAAAAAGGCAAAAAGATACTATGAAAAGATGCTTTCTTTAGCGGATCTTGTTATGATGAATGAAAGAGATGCTATCTCCATTTTAGGAATGGAAACAAATCACTCCGAACGGAAAGAACAACTATGTGAATTAATACCAAAAGTGGCCGCTCTGTATGACATTGAATTAATTGCAGGTACGCATCGAGAGATACATGGAGATAATAACCACTCCTTGACTGGGTTTATGTACTTAGAGCAATCGATGTCTTTTTCCAAAACATTAACGTTTGCTGTTCATGACAGAATTGGAAGTGGCGACGCCTTTACGAGTGGGATTATCCACGGATATTATAAAGGTTTTTCACCAGATAAGACCGTTGCTTTTGCAACTACAGCAGGGATGATTGCACATTCAATAGTTGGTGATACGCCGATGTCTTCTGAATATGATATTTTTCAAATCATGTCAGAATCGGTGGGCGATGTAGAAAGGTAGAGAAGAAATGAATATTAGTAGAAAAAAAGGACCGTTATATTTACAAATTAGGAATGTGATTAAGGATCGTATTTTACATGGTGTATACCCAATTGGCGAGAATATCCCTTCAGAAATTCAATTAGAAGAAGAGTTTGATGTAAGTAAAATTACGGTACGAAATGCGATTAAAGAACTTGTACAAGAAGGATATTTAGAAAAAAAGAGTGGAAAAGGAACTAAGGTTATTCGTAACACTTCTGCCTCAAAACTTTCAAAAGGGAAACGTTTTACGGAGGTTTTAGTTGAAAAAGGGCATAAAATAAAGAAAAAGGTTTTAAAATCAGAAATTGTTCAAAATGAAATGGGTTCAGAACCATATCGACTATTTGGTAAAGAATGTGTAAGAGTAGAGCGATTATATTATTTAAATAATACGCCATATATTCATTTCACTCACTTTTTATCGATTGAGTTAGCAGACTTTGATGAGGATGATTTAAACGATCAATCCCTTTATGAATTATTAGCTGAGCATGAGCTTGTTTTAGATAAATTCCGAGATGAATTTGCCGTCTGCCAATCATCACCTCATATTGCTGAATTATTGGAAATTGTTATCGATACTCCATTATTAAAAAGATTAAGATATTCAATGGATGAAAATGGTGAAGTGACTGAATTTAGTGAAGGTTATTATAATACGAATTTACAATTGTACGTTGTGAATTACGATGCATAAATTTGGAGGCGAAAATGGGAGATTTATTAGTTCCACTTTATTCATTACCAAAGCTTGAACAATCAAACAGCCAAACCTGGAAGATTCGTAAACCATTACCCCCTGAAAAACATATTGTCATGGATTGGGTCAGGACCAATTTCTCAGAACAATGGGCAAGTGAGGTCGATGTTGCGTTATCTCAAACTCCGTCTTCTTGCTTTATCGCGGTAGAGGGACAAAATATTATTGGATTTGCTTGTTTTAATGTAACAACTTTAAATTTTTTTGGACCAACCGGTGTCGCGGAATCAGAACGGGGACGAGGGATTGGTTTGCAATTGCTTATTCAAAGTCTAGATGAAATGAAGCGGATGGGCTATGCTTATGCTATTATTGGTGGAGCTGGGCCCGTTGAATTTTATAAAAAAGCTGTAGGGGCTATTGAAATACCAGGTTCAAATAATGGCATCTATGTTGGTATGCTAAGGTAGGGAATATAAGAAGATTAAGCATATTTGTATAAACGGTAAGAAGAGATTTATCTTCTTATCGTTTTTTGATCGGAAAGCTTGGATATGAGGAGTGAATCGTAAAACGCGGTATACGACACCGGATATGAGAGAGGAGGCAGGGAGCACGTCATAAAGCATGATATACGACGCGGAATATGTAGAAGGAGAGAGGGAGCGAGTCGTAAAGCATGAGATACGACGTGGAATATGTGAAAGGAGGGAGGGAGCACGTCATAAAGCATAATATACGACACGAAATATGAGAGAGGAGGGAGGGAGCACGTCATAAAGCATAATATACGACACGGAATATGAGAAGGGAGAGAGGGAGCACGTCGCAAACCATGAAATACGACGCGAAATATGAGAGAGGAGGGAGGGAGCACGTCATAAAGCATAATAGACGACACGAAATATGGATAGAAAAAGAAGGGCGCGTCACATAAATAAGTGCTGTATACGAAAAAAAGTGGCGATACTATGGGATGTTACGCTAGTATCGTCACTTCATTTACAAGTTTATTAAACTTTTATCGTCTCAATCTCACTGGAATATAAGTTCGTTAGTTCCGTTTGATAATCTCCTCTGACGACGCCATATTCGGTAATAATCCCGGTAATTAATTCTGATGGTGTGACATCAAAGGCCGGATTAAATACTTGAGTAGCAGCTGGAGCAATTGCTTTTCCTTGGAGGTGAGTAATTTCCTCAGCGGCTCTTTCTTCAATTGGGATATCATCACCAGTTAATGTTTCAAGATCGATGGTCGAAAAAGGTGCGGCGACGTAAAAAGGAATGTCATGAGCTTTTGCGAGTAATGCTAAACCATATGTTCCAATTTTGTTCGCAGTATCTCCGTTTGCCGCAATTCGGTCTGCCCCTACGATTACGGCATTGATTTCCTTCGTTTTTAATGTATGGGCGGCCATACTATCCGTAATGAGGGTCACATCAACACCTAGTTGCTGCAATTCCCAAGCCGTTAAACGAGAGCCTTGTAAGACGGGCCTTGTTTCACAAGCAAATGCTTTTAATGTCAAATTTTGTTCCTTTGCTAAATAAAACGGAGCAAGGGCTGTGCCATATTTTGCCGTGGCAATAGCTCCTGCATTACAGATTGTCATCACGGTATCGCCATTTTTTAGTAACGATAAACCATTTTCACCGATACTTCGGCATGTTTCTGCATCTTCTTTTTGAATCGCAATCGCTTCTGCAACGGCTAAATCTTTTGCTTCTACAACACTATGAGCTTTTTTTACTGTTTTAACCATACGATCAATCGCCCAAAAAAGATTGACTGCTGTTGGCCTGCTGCTTGCCAAATAGTCTCTTTGTTTTTCAAATTCATCTAAAAAGAGTTCAAGTTGATTGGATTGTTTGGAACGGGCCCATAAAGCTAATCCAAAAGCAGCGACGATGCCTATCGCAGGTGCTCCTCTTACTTTTAAATAGGTAATGCTCTCCCATACATGTTCAATCGTTGTTAAGTGTTCATAAACGATTTCATGAGGAAGTTGCTGCTGATCAAGAATGACGATGGAATCATTTTTCCATTCAACGGATTGTACGGTCATTGGTAGGCTCCCTCCACATTTGAGACAAGTTTTAAAGCTCCCTCAATTTGTTTTCTCTCTACTATGAGTTTACGACCAAGGTCAATGATACTTGTTTGTACACGTAAACGAATTTCGGCGGATTCGATGCTATCTACATCATGGACATGAGCTAAACCGATCATCCGGCGAATCATTTTGCAACCAGTAAAACCAAGTGTATCTTGCCAAATATCGGCTAATACGTCATCGACATAACCTTCTAATTTTGAAAAAGGTTCAATGGATGTTTCTAACCAAAGCTTTTTAAACTCATTAGAAAAAATATCCCATGTTTTCTCGATTGTATCAAGTAAATAGTTTTGTAAATCTTCTTTCTTTTCAGGATCTTTTTGATGACCTTCTTGAGCGATATAATTCATGATTAGATTGGCTAAAAAGGCGGCGATATCAAAACCGAACGGACCATAGAAGGAAAACTCAGGATCGATGACTTTCGTTTCTGTTTCAGATACAAAAATACTCCCTGTATGTAAATCGCCATGGATTAAGGTTTCAGACTTTGTTAAGAAAAGATATTTTAATTTTGCGACTTCTTTTTTTAATTCTTTATCTTGCCATAGCTCATGCACTTGAGGTGCTAAATGTTCCTCAAAATTATTCGTTTCGCTATCGAAATAAGGGTCAGTGAATACAAGATCTTCTGTTATTTTACATAACTCAGGATTCGAATAAGTAACGGCAAATTTTTTCGTTTCTTGTTGATTTAAACCAAATGTTGAAGTTGTAAAAAGGGTATGTGCTAAGTATGTACCAATATGTTGGGCTACAAGGGGATATTTATTTCCTTGAATTAATCCTGTTCTTAAAATCGTTAATTCACTTAAATCCTCCATTACGGTCAGCGCTAACTCTTCATCGGTATGAAAGACTGTTGGAACTAATTCGGGTACGACTTTTGCGGCTTCTTTTAAGGCTGATGCTTCAATTCGTGCACGGTCAAGTGTAAGTGGCCAACTTTCTCCAACAACTTTTGCGTATGGGAGGGCCTGCTTGATAATAAATGAACGTCCTATTGTTTGACTGATAATATGGAAAACATAGTTTAAATTTCCGTCTCCGATTTCGGAAACAACTGTCTCTTCATCCGTTTTAATAAGACCAAGATTGATTAAATAAGACACGGCTGTTTCCGTATTTAATTCTTCATATTGTTTTTTCGTTTGAACGGTCATTACGCATTGCTCCTTTAATAAATAATAAAAACCTCTTTCTGATTGACAGAAAGAGGTGAATAGGTGTGAGACATTCGCCTCTCTTATCTACCAGACAATGTCTGTTGGATGTAGCACCGTGCCAATAAGGTCGGTTGCTGCGGTGTCATCGGGCCAATTCCCTCTACCTACTCAGGATAAGAGTGATTTTATTGAATTTTCAAAAGATATAGAAAAGAATTCTTAAAAATAACTATAATCGATTTAGATAGATAACGTCAAGTTCTTTTTTACACATAAAAAGGTCTAAGTTGAACACCAGAGCTTGGTCACTTACTAAGTTAACTTGATAAGAATAGTAAATGATAAACGAAGGCAAAAAAATAAATTTTTGAATAAAAAATAATATTAAAAAAAGATTGACAATTTGGTGGGGCTACTGGCATTATATAGAACAAGGAATTTATATTTCAGACTAAAATGGTCAGATAATCAAATATCTCTTATCAAGAGCAGGTGGAGGGATGAGCCCTATGAAACCCGGCAACCGGTTTATAACAAACACGGTGCTAATTCTTACAGTCATTAGATTGATAGATGAGAGAGTGAATGTACGATTCACCTCTCCCTATATATATGGAGAGGTTTTTTGAATGATTTGCGACTTAAAGAAGCTCGAATTAGGAGAATAAGAGAGAGGGAAATGTTAAATGAGTCATGTAACAGCGACATACCTAATAAATGGAACAAAGGAACAGCTAGAGAAAAAAGCAGAAGGAATTGCATTAGGGTTAACCGTTGGCTCTTGGACGAACTTACCGAGTGTTGAAAAAGAGCAATTAAAGGCTCATAAAGGTTATGTTGAACGAGTGAAGGAGTTACCCGATAATAAGGGTCTTATTACGATAACTTATCCTAGTGCGAACTTCAGTGCCGATTTACCAGCTATATTAACAACAACTTTTGGCAAACTTTCATTAGATGGTCAAGTCAAATTAATCGATTTAGATTTTTCACCTGAATTAAAAACCTATTTTCCCGGTCCGAGATATGGGATTGAAGGTGTTCGTGAAATTGTTGATGTTCAAAATCGTCCTCTTTTAATGAGTATTTTTAAAGCGGCCATAGGTCGTTCCTTAGATTCTTTACATGAACAAATGCTCGTCCAAGCTCTTGGAGGAGTTGATTTTGTTAAAGATGATGAGATTTTATTTGAAAATGAGTTAACACCATTAGTCGAAAGAGTTCCAGTCGGATTGGCGGCCATAACGGAAGCGGCTGCAGCAACTGGTCATCGTCCCCTTTATGCGGTTAATCTAACGGGAAGAACGTTTGAATTAAAGGAAAGAGCCAAAGAGGCAGTTGATCTCGGGGCCCCTGCGTTATTATTTAATGTCTTTGCTTATGGATTAGACGTTTTACAATCATTACGAGAAGATCCAGATATCGATGTCCCAATATTGGCACATCCAGCTGTCAGTGGAGCGATGACTGCATCTACGAATTATGGATTTTCTTATTCCTTATTATTAGGGAAGTTATTAAGAATGGCAGGAGCGGATTTAGTCCTCTTTCCATCCCCATACGGTAGTGTTGCCTTAGATAAAGGAGAAACAGATGCAATTACTCAAAATCTCCAGGTGGTTGATAACATTTATAAACAAGCTTTTCCTGTTCCATCAGCAGGGATTCACGCCGGAATGACAGAAAAGATCATCAAAGACTTTGGTCACGACATTGTGATTAATGCTGGGGGAGGAATTCACGGGCATCCAGATGGGGCAGCGGCCGGTGGTAGGGCATTCCGTGATGCTATAGATGGAGTTTTAGAAGGAAAGAGTTTACCAGAAGTGTCGGAGAATAGTGACGCATTGAAAAAAGCGATAGATGCATGGGGCTATTTAAAACCATGAGGAAGCCGGTTATCTTTTGTGATTTCGATGGCACGATTACAGAAACCGATAATATCATTGCTTTAATGAAACAATTTGCCCCACCGGAATCGGAGCAAATTAAGAATAAGATTTTAAACCAAGAAATTTCTATAAAAGAAGGTGTTGGTAAGCTTTTTTCTCTTATTCCAAGTGAGAAAAAGGAAGCAATACTTACCTATTTATTAGATACTGTCGTGATTCGAGATGGATTTAGGCAATTATTGGATTATACAAAGGAGCAAAACATCCCCTTTTACGTCGTAAGTGGAGGAATAGACTTTTTTGTTTATCCCATCCTTGAGCCCTTTTCCATTGCGGCTAGTTCCATTTATTGCAATGGTCATGATGATTCAACTGAAAAGCTGATCATTACGTAGCCAAATGCTTGTGATTCGTTTTGTGCAAAGGATTGTGGTTGTTGTAAGCCGACGATATTAAGAAAATTTTCTGATGACGATTATTATAAAATTGTGATTGGTGATTCTGTCACTGATTTTGAAGCAGCAAAATTAGCCGATTATGTTTTTGCTCGTGATTTTTTAAAGGAAAAATGTGAGGAATTACAATTGCCTTATTCATCGTTTGAAAATTTCCACGAAATTGTTGAGCAATTAAAAAGTAAGGAGGTAACATTATGAGTGATGAGCGTTGGAACGAACTTGCAGATATTAAAGATGAACTAGCAGCAAGGGATTGGTTTCCAGGAACGAGTGGGAATTTATCGATAAAAATAAGCTCTGATCCGCTTACTTTTTTAGTGACAGCAAGCGGCAAAGATAAACGTAAAAGAACAGATGAAGATTTTTTACTCGTCAATGAATCGGGTATAGCGGTTGAGAAAACACACTTAAAACCTTCAGCCGAAACGCTTTTACATACTGAAATCTATCAAAAAACGGATGCGGGCTGTAGTTTGCATATTCATACATTGGATAATAATCTCATTTCAGATTTGTATGGAGACAAAGGTTTTATCACATTTAAAGGGCAAGAATTAATTAAAGCATTTGGCATTTGGGAAGAGGATGGCGAAATCAACTTACCGATTATTGAAAATCATGCTCATATTCCCACCTTAGCGAAAAAGTTAGCCGCTCAAATCACACCTGAAGTAAAAGGTGTACTCATTCGTAATCATGGTATTACCGTCTGGGGACGAACGGGTTTTGAAGCTAAAAAACACCTTGAAGCATTTGAATTTCTATGTTCGTTTCACTTACGACAATTACAATATAAACAATTAATTAGAGGAGGAATTGAAAATGGCAACGTTACGTTTTCATGATAATGACGAAAGAATCGCAGGAGAGGAATTAGTTTCCTATTTAGAGGCACAAGATGTTATTTATGAACAGTGGGGAACAGGTAATTTACCCGAGCATTTAGTGGAAAACTTCACGTTAACAGATGAAAACAAAGAAGAAATTTTAGACGTTTATAAGAATGAAATTGCTGATATTTCTGCACGTCGAGGCTATCTAACGGCAGATGTTATTTCTTTATCTGATTCAACACCGAATTTAGATGACCTTTTAAAGAACTTCTTAAATGAGCACCATCATACAGATGATGAAGTTCGTTTTATCGTCAGTGGTCATGGTATATTTGCGATTGAAAGCAAAGATAAAAGATGGTTTGATGTTGAACTTGAGCCAGGTGATCTGATTTCTGTACCAGAGTATTATCGTCATTACTTTACTTTACAAGAGGATCGTAAAGTCGTTGCGGTTCGTATATTTAAAACAAAAGAAGGATGGGTTCCTGTTTACGATAAAGAGGAGCAACCTTCATAAGAAGTTTATGGATAAGAGTTGGGTCAATTAAATGATTGCCTAACTCTTTGTTTATTTTCACATTTGCAAAAATGGATGTGGTTTTTAGGGGAGTCACATTCGTATGAAAAGGGTGTTGAGTTTAAATTTATTCATATCGGGTAGAACATGGTTAAGGAGTTGATAATGTGAATGTACTATTAGTTGGCGCAAATGGACAGGTAGCAAAAGAAGCGATTAAGGAATTAAAAGATCAAGGCCACACTACATATGCAATGATTCGAAAGAAAGAACAAGCTGATTTATTGAAAAAGATTGGAGCTGATGAAGTTATATTGGCTGATTTAGAGCAGGATTTTTCTCATGCCTTCGAAGGCATCGATGCTGTTATTTTTGCGGCTGGATCGGGTGGTACAACGGGTGCTGATAAGACGATCTTAATTGATTTATGGGGAGCGATAAAGGTTGTGGATGAAACGATTAAACATAAGATAAAACGTTTTGTCATGCTGAGCTCAATGGGAACGGTTGACCCTGATAAGAGTGACCGAATTCGTCATTACTTAGTAGCAAAAAAATTAGCTGATGATCATTTAAAAAGAAGTAATTTAAATTATACGATCGTTCGTCCAGGCTCGTTAAGTAATGACGAACCTTTAGGTAAGATTAAATTGGAAGAAGAAATTAAAAATCGTGATAATACGATTACGAGAGCAGATGTTGCTAAAGTACTCGTTTCCGTGCTAGAAAAAGAAAATACGTATCGCAAAACCTTTGAAATTTTAAATGGGGAAGAAGAAATTGAATCAGCCTTAAATAAAGTCTAAAAGGAAATATGAGTTAATAAAAAAAGTGGCTAAATAGAAAGTGCTTCTAAATATAGAGGAGTTTCGAGTGACGGTAGACCGTCACTCGTTTTTTCATTCAGATGTGGCGGATAATAGTTAAATAGGTAATGAAAATGTGAGCTGATCCGGATTAGGGTTCGAATAGCAGTGAATAGGTAATGAGAATCCACTCTGATCCGGATTAGGGTGCGAAATAACTGTGAATTAGTAATGAAGACTCGTCCTGTGCCAGATTTTGGTGCGATTTAACTTAGAAGCTCTTGATTTTATAGTTTCCGCACATTTAATACAATGATAGTAACCCGATTGTTTCTTTGATTTCCGTTAATTTTTTTGCCGAATGAGTTCGAGCTTTTTCGGCCCCCACTGCTAAGACTTTTTCAATTTCGGCTGGATGGGCGATTAATTCTTTATATTTAACTCTTGGTTTCTCTAATTCTCGATTCATGACTGTATAGAGGGCCTCTTTTACTTCTCCCCAACCGATTCCTTTTTCGTAATGTTCTTTCATTTCTATCGTTTCACTTGCCGTAGCAAAAGTTTGATACATCGTAAACAAAGGAGAGGAGGAGTAGTCTTTTCTTTCAGTTGGTGATGATGAATCTGTCTTTACTTGCTTAATTAACTTCTTTAAAGTCTTTGGTTCAGAGAAGAGTGGAATTGTATTTTGATAACTTTTACTCATTTTACGACCATCCAGCCCAGGTAAGACGGCGACTTCTTTTTCAATAAAATAGTTTGGTAATGTAAATGTTTTTCCATAAGTTTGGTTAAAATGGTCAGCTAAATCACGGGCAATTTCAATATGTTGGATTTGATCTTTGCCAACTGGAACGATATCAGCATTAAAGATTAATATATCGGCAGACATTAAAATAGGGTAGTTAAAGAGACCCATGTTCACACCTGTGTCCGTATCAATATTGGCCCGTTTATTTTTATCAACAATTGCTTTATAAGCATGAGCACGGTTCATCAGCCCTTTTGCTGTTAAGTTTGACAAAATCCAGTTTAACTCCAATAATTCAGGAATATCTGACTGTCGATAAAAGGTCGCTTTTTTTGGATCTAACCCAAGTGCAATCCAGGTCGCGGCCACTTCTAATGTCTGTTTTTTTAATAGTTGTGCATCTTTAACAGAATTTAAAGCATGCATATTCGCAATAAAATAGAAAGGCTCAAGTTGATTATCTTCCATGAAGTTAAGAGCTGGTTTAACCGCCCCAGCAAAATTTCCAATATGAATGTTTCCTGTTGGTTTAATTCCAGTTATAATTCGCTTCATCCTCTTATCCCCTTTTAGGTTTTTTCATTATATAAATAAAAAAGTCTCCCGTCCTCAAAAAAAGGACGGGAGACCCGTGGTACCACCTTTGTTCGTTTTTATTAAAAAACGCACTTATCGACGTACGGAAATAAAGATCATTTCGATACGCTGCCTTTTGTAACGATAAGGCGTTTCGTCAAGTCCTACTATTCGTTCAGCCTGAAAGCTCCAAAGCCCATTCAACAATTGTTGCAGACTGATTCACACCAACCACCAGCTCTCTTAACTGCCGCAAATTGTTTACTCTTCTTTATCTATGCTTTATCCATATATTTGAATTTTTATTGATTGTAATGGAAATAAAATGAGAATGCAAGCCTTTTTGAAAATTAAAATAAAATAAATTTTTAAAATTTAATTGTGTTCAACTGAAACATTTTTTAAACTAGAACGTATAGATTATTAGTTAATAAATACAAATGAAGGGAGGTATTGCCTACATAGGAAGACCTTTTAATTACGCTAAAGGATTTCCAATTATGAGAACGAGAGGAGGAGAACCATGGAGGATATCCAACAGATATATTTTATTGGTTTAATTATCGGAGCAGCGATTACGATTCTTTATTTACTTCTGAGCGATTTTTTAGATGCTATTCTTGGGTTTCTTGATGGAATTTTCAACCCTGTACTCGTTCTGTCATTTCTTACCTTTTTCTGTGCTTCTGGATATTTATTAGAGTTTTTACCGATTAATTCCTTTGTTATTATCGCGATTTCGATTGGGGTTGCCTTACTGTTAGTCACATTATTAAATGTTTTTATTCTTGTGCCATTATCCAATGCAGAGGCGACGTTAGGTTATAGTGAAGATGATTTACGCGGACGAATTGCTGAGGTTATTATTTCGATTCCAGAGGACGGTTTTGGTGAAATCATGATTAGAGATCATAGTGGTCATATCTCAAGGTCAGCTAAAAGCTTTGAAGGTCCAGCGATTGCTTCAGGTACAGAAGTGATTGTGATTGATATTCAAGCAGGAATTCTCTATGTAGCAGAGCGAGAAAACGAGCAATTAGATGTATAAAAAATGGATAGTGGAGGCTAAAAAATGTTAGAAGCACCTTTTATTGTTATAGGTTTAGTAGTTGCGATTGTGATTGCATTAGTAGCTGTTTTTGTTACGAAATATCGAACGGCTGGTCCCGATGAAGCGTTAATCGTGACAGGAAGTTTTTTAGGTTCAAAAAATGTTAATACCGATGCGATCGGTAATAAAATAAAAATTGTTCGTGGTGGTGGTACGTTTGTCTTGCCTGTTTTCCAACAAGCGGAACCACTAACACTATTATCTAGTAAACTAGATGTACAAACGCCAGAAGTTTATACGGAGCAAGGTGTTCCGGTTATTGCCGATGGAACTGCAATCATTAAAATTGGTAGCTCGATTGGAGAAATTGCTACAGCTGCGGAACAATATTTAGGAAAACCTAAAGCAGAGCGTGAGCAAGAAGCGAAGGAAGTACTAGAAGGTCATTTGCGTTCCATTTTAGGGACGATGACGGTAGAAGAGATTTATCGAAATCGTGAGCGTTTTTCACAAGAGGTTCAGAAAGTAGCTTCACAAGATTTAGCAAAAATGGGTCTTATCATCGTTTCCTTTACGATTAAAGATTTACGAGATAACAATGGTTATTTAGAGTCACTTGGTAAGCCAAGAATTGCTCAAATTAAACGAGACGCTGATATTGCAACAGCTGAAGCGGAGAAGGAAACAAGAATTAAACAAGCGGAAGCAAGCAAAGAAGCCAAACGCTCTGAATTAGAAAGAGCGACAGAAATTGCCGAAGCGGAAAAAGTGAATCAATTAAAAGTTGCAGAATTCAGAACAGAGCAAGATAAAGCAAAAGCGAGAGCAGACCAATCGTATCACTTGGAAGAGGCAAGAGCGAAACAGGAAGTAACGGAGCAACAAATGCAAGTTCAAATTATTGAGCGTCAAAAACAAATTGAATTAGAAGAAAAAGAGATTCAAAGACGAGAGCGTCAATATGATTCAGAAGTGAAGAAAAAAGCCGATGCCGATCGTTATGCTGTTGAACAGGCGGCAGAAGCAACGAAGTGGAAACAAGTTACAGAAGCCGATGCCGAGAAATATCGTGTGGAAGCAATGGCAAAAGCAGAAGCTGAGAAGGTACGTGTCGATGGTTTAGCACATGCCGAAGCGGAAAGAGCAAAAGGGGAAAGTGAAGCCGAAGTTATCCGACTTAAAGGTCTTGCCGAAGCCGAAGCGAAAGAGAAAATTGCTGAAGCATTTGAAATGTACGGTCAAGCGGCTATGCTTGATATGATCTTGGAAATGTTACCTAATTACGCAAAAGAAATTGCGAGTCCGCTTTCTAATATTGATAAGATTACGGTTGTGGATACAGGTGGAAATGGTGAAGGGAGTGGGGCTAATAAAGTAACGTCCTATGCGACGGACTTAATGTCTACTCTACAAACAACTTTAAAAGAATCATCTGGTATTGATGTCAAGGAACTGATTGAAAATTTCTCTGGAAAAGGGAATGTGAAACAGTCGATTGACCAGTTATCTGAGGAATTAAAGACTAAAAATGATCCTACTCAGGACTTAAAAGCTAAAAATGATTCTACCGAGGATGCCTCTTAAAAAATAAGTCGTAGGATAATAGAGTTTGAGAGTTTTCGTTTATATTCAAATGAATCAAAGACAAACTAAATAAATAGGAGCTAATGAAGGCTAACTAGTGGCTTTCATTAGCTTTTTTATGTGGTTGAAGGTTTGGATTAGAAATGATTTTGGGTAGATGCCTCCGTCTAAGGGGGACCGTGGATCTAAGCTGTAACAAAATAGTCACTCCATATACTTGCTCCGTTTCTCTTCTATTTCTATAATGAGATAGTAGGATATTTGAGGGGGACGCATAAGTGAATAAGCTCGTAACAATTATCATAATTACAGCAGCTATTATCGGGATTGTTGTGACTTTTTTTATAACAGACCGAATTGAGGTAGGAAATGAACCAGGTATGGAAGCGATTGATTTTACATTGCCAATGTATAAAGAGGAGACAAAAAGTTTAAGTGATTTTTTTGGTGATGTCATTGTATTGAATGCTTGGGCTTCGTGGTGTGAACCGTGTATTAGAGAAATGCCGGATTTAATGGAGATAGATGAAGAGTACGGCAATGATGTCACAGTATTAACGATTAATATGCAAAAGTTTGAACGAACTTTAACGGATGCTCCTGAATTTATAGAAGAAATTGGATTAACGTTACCTGTCTTTTTTGATGAGGAAGGTAAGGTATATGAAGAATATCATATTACAACTGGATTTCCGAGGACGTATGTGATTAATCAAGAAGGTATTATTAAAGATGTTTTTAAAGGTGAAGTGAATAAAGAAATGCTCGAACATAGTATTGAGCCTTTGTTGTCTAAAAGAGAGTAGTATATATGTACTGCTTTCTTTTTTTTTTTGAAAAGAGAGCGGGAATTAGGGGGCTAGATTAATTCGACGTAAAAGCAAAGCGAGCTGGAAAGAATAAGCCGAATAAGCGGAGAGTTCGACGTAAAAGTAAAGCGAGCTGGAAAGAATAAGCCGAATAAGAGGGAGTTCGACGTAAAAGTAAAACGAGTAGGAAAGAATAAGCCGAATAAGAGAGGGTTCGACGTCAAAGTAAAGCGAGCTGGAAAAAATAAGCTGAATAAGAGAGGGTTCGACGTAAAGGCAAAGCGAGCTGGAAAAAATAAGCTGAATAGGCGGAGGGTTCGACGTCAAAGCAAAGCGAGCTGGAAAGAATAAGCCGAATAAGAGAGGGTTCGACGTCAAAGCAAAGCGAGCTGGAAAGAATAAGCCGAATAAGAGAGGGTTCGACGTAAAAGCAAAGCGAGTAGGAAAGAATAAGCCGAATAAGAGAGGGTTCGACGTAAAAGCAAAGCGAGCTGGAAAGAATAAGCCGAATAAGCGGAGAGTTCGACGTCAAAGTAAAGGTCGCATAAACGCCAAGTGCATGGAACATTCAGATTAAAGAGTTTGAGCCATTCTGCAAGAGGCTTTTCCGTTTCCTCATCATTCTCCAATATGAGTAATACTTGTTTGTCCTTAGCTTTACTTTTTCATTTCAGATCATAAATTCCATAAATTTGAGATATGCTAGTAGTATTCTGGGATTAGGGCGGGTGAGTATATGTATCGTGAGGAGCTGGTAAAAGTCCTTCGGGTTATTAGTGAGGATAAGCAGGTACAGTGGCTCGAGACGGATCAGTTTTCAAAAAAGGCGATTTTATATAAGGCTTTTACAAATCCTGTTCAAAAAGGGGATGTCGTTTTAGTTAATGTGACAGCCTCTTTATTACGGCTTGGTACGGGTGGGTATGATTTTGTGAAAGCTAACTACGAAAAGTCAAGTGATTATGAGCATTCTGAAGATAATGGCCATATTATGAAATTGAGGTATACTCCGATGCAGCATAGTGTGATGGCCGTTGAATCACAAGAAAGTCCATTTCATTCCCTCTTTTCGGAAAAGTTTACCTTACGTGAGCAGAAAATATTATTAGCAGAGCTCCATAGTATGGTCCCACTTGTTTTTTCAATCGCTCAGCTCCTACATCAAGAGGCAAAAGTATGTGTCATTTTTGATGATCAAGCAGCGTTAGCTTTGTCCGTTAGTGAGCATTTACAAAAGCTTCATTCATATGAACATTTTTATTCCATTACAATTGGTCAAGCGTTTGGTGGCATGTATGAGGCAACGACCTTACAAACAGCCTTACAATTTGCGACCCAATATCTAGAAGCCGATTTAGTTGTCGTGTCTGTTGGACCAGGTGTTGTTGGCACGGGTACAAAATATGGTTTTTCTGGTATTGAACAAGCAAAATGGGCTAATGTAATTGGAGCGTTAGATGGTATCCCAGTCTGGATTCCGAGACTTTCATTCCATGATAAACGACAAAGACAACAAGGGTTAAGCCATCATACGAGAACGGCTTTGTTTCAATTTACTTATGCACGTTCCATTTTGCCATTTCCTGAAATGAAAACCTCCGATCAGCAATTAATTGAAAAACAGTTAAGCCAAGAAAATTCATTGGTCGAACATGATATTGTCTGGTCAGAGTTGAAAGGGCAAGAACCGATTATCGAGCAAGCGTTTCATTTTTATGGGCAAGAAATTAAAACAATGGGGCGAACGTTTCAAGATGATCCCATTTTCTTTTTAGCTGTTGCTGAATCAACTAAAGTGAGCTTAGGCTTGGGTGGGTAAACGGTCTCACTCCATTCTTTGACGTAGTGATAATGTTGACTAGCTTCTTTTAATTTCGCCTTAATTTCCCACGCTTTCCCTGTTAGTCTGACACCATTTGCATGAACAAATATTTTCAAATGAATCGTCTCCTTCTATTAAAAATTTAAAATGAAATCGATTGGATGCGACTGAAGAAACAGCTTGTGATACACTTTTATGAGCGAGAAAAATAAAATAGAACAAAGGAATGATAGTTTTGGATCATTTGATAGAGAAAACAATAGGGAAACAAGATATTTACAAAGGACGAATCATTTCCTTACAACTTGAAGATGTCATACTGCCTAATGGTGAACAAAGTAAACGAGAAGTTGTTAAACATCCTGGTGCGGTAGGGGTTATCCCGATTACATCCGATGGAAAAATTGTCATGGTGCGTCAATATCGAAAAGCATTAGAAAAAGTCATTATCGAAATTCCAGCTGGTAAGCTTGATGTAAATGAAGAACCTTTACTTTGCGCCAAAAGAGAGTTACAAGAAGAAACGGGCTATGTATCTGACAGTATGGAATTTATTGTTTCTTTTTATACGTCACCTGGATTTGCGGACGAATTGATTTATATTTATGTGGCAGAAGGGTTAACAAAACGTGAAATATCTTTAGATGCTGATGAGTTTTTAGACGTTTTAGAAATATCGCTGGAAGAAGCAGAGCAAATGATTAAAGAGCAAAAGATTCACGATGCGAAGACGATCTACGCTGTTCAATATATGAGAATGTTACAAAATGGATAAACAAACCTAGGAGCTTTTACGAGTTTCTAGTCATAGATTTACTCTCTCTTTCATAGAGTTTGAATAAGTGGTTATGGAGAGGGAGGATTTAAATGAGAACGAGTGGATTCAAGCAAGTCATTGCCGCACATTTGGAAGAAAATCGTTCTATCTATTTGTTTACGACCGTTTTATTTTTAATGGGAATTATTTTTGGGGCGATTGTTGTCAATAGTATGAGCTTAACGCAAAAACATGATTTGAATCTGTATTTAATGCAGTTTTTTGGACAAGTTTCAGAAGGTCATGTGGCTGCATCCTCTGAGATTTTTAGTCAGAGTTTTATTCATTATGCAAAATACATTGGCTTAATGTGGCTGCTTGGATTATCGATTATTGGCTTACCTGTCATTCTCATTTTGTTATTTATAAAAGGGGTTGTTGTTGGGTTTACGGTTGGCTTTTTAGTCAATCAACTTGGATTACAAGGGTTTATGCTTTCATTTGTCGCTGTGATGCCACAAAATTTTATTTTAGTTCCCGTTTTTATTATTGTTGGGACCGCGGGTACAGCCTTTTGTATAAAGATGATTCGTCAGCAATTTTTACGAAAACAAGTGATGCCGTTCTTTCCGCAATTTTTGCGTTATTCCTTTTTAATATTATGTATCGGTGCTGCGGTGGGGATTGCTTCTTTTTGTGAGGCCTATTTATCACCCTTGTTAATGAAGTTTGTAATTAGTTCTTTCATGTAATAATTCTAATATGATAATAAATATCTAGTTCTAAATAATAATCATTATCGATTGACACGATATTCCCCACTTATTATAATAAAGGAAGGTTAGATGCTAGAGGGGAGGCTTTTAGAGATGGAAAAGCGATTAGAGCGTATTAAAAAGCACTTACACTCACAGAGTTATAAATTGACACCACAACGTGAAGCGACTGTACGTGTCTTATTGGAACATGAGGAAGATCATTTAAGTGCAGAAGATGTTTACCTCCTCGTTAAAGAAAAATCACCAGAGATTGGTTTGGCGACTGTATATCGCACATTAGAACTTCTAGCAGATTTAAAAATCGTCGATAAAATTAATTTTGGTGATGGGGTTTCTAGATTTGATTTACGCCAGGAAGGTGCCGCTCATTTTCATCATCATTTAGTATGTATAGAATGTGGAGCCGTTGATGAAATTCAACAGGATTTATTAGGAGATGTTGAAGCAATCGTTGAACGGGACTTTAACTTTAAAATTAAAGATCATCGTCTTACTTTTCATGGGATTTGCTATCGTTGTCATGACAAAGAAAAGCAGGACGCGGAAAATGAAAAGAATACGGAAACCGTTTAATGGTATACATTAAAAAGTCTTTCTTTTTATTAAGAAGGCTTTTTTCGGTTTTAACGGAAAGTTAGACCAATTATTTCTTTCGATTGGTATATTCGTTCCCCTTTTTGGCATAGCTTGTAACAGGGGGCCTTATAAACAAACAGGCTTCGCTTTATCAGGCTAGCTGCGTCCGTTAGAAGCTCGAGAAAAATCGGTCGTCTTTATGAAGACAAAAAGCGTCTTCAACAGTCGCCCTTGCCCACAGGATGTGGGTACAAGGCGTGGTGATTGACGTCGCGAACTTAGCGTTGTTCCTTAGTATTCTCGCTTCTGCCCAAACGGACTTCGCTTTATAATTAAAGGGGGACGAGGCAATGTTTCAATCGAAAATCGCTTTAGTCGGACAAACATTAAAAGTATTTATCATATTTATGGGATGCACAGCTTTGTTTTATTATGGTATTCTATGGATAAGTGCCGAGTATGAAAGCATGCACCGATACGATGAGCCACTTGGAAAAGCGGTCAAAGTTTTTCAAATGGATTCAGCTGAACCGGATACCATGACTAATCGATTAATGTGGTTCTACCGTCTAGGTGAATAATAATGAGGGGCGTTTACTTTTGGATAAAATGATAACTGATTTTATCGAGTATATTCGAATTGAACGAGGATTAAGCGAAAATACAATACTGTCCTACCGACGAGATTTGATTGCTTATCAAAGATACTTACAAAAGGTTGAACAAATAACCTCCTACCAAGCGGTTAAACGAGATTCCATTCGGCAATATTTGTTTTTCTTAAAAGAACAAGGAAAAGCCGCTTCGACACTTGCTAGAACATTATCAACAATTCGAGCCTTTCATCAATATCAAGTGAGGGAACGACATTTGGAGCATGATCCATCTGATTTAATCGAAATGCCAAAAGCCTCAAAACGACTCCCAAAAATATTAGCATTAGAAGAAGTAGAGGCTTTACTAGAAATGGCGGATGGAACGAAACCAATCCAAATCCGAAATAAGGCGATGCTAGAGCTCTTGTACGCAACAGGGATCCGGGTAACTGAAATGACCCAATTAAGTTTAAGTGATATTCATTTATCAATGGGCTTTATTCGTTGTATTGGAAAAGGTAATAAAGAAAGAATTATTCCTATAGGCAGTACAGCTGTAAAGGAAATCGAGCGTTATTTGGATAAAGCGAGAGGTCCCTTGTTAAAAAAGAATCAACATGATAGCTTATTTGTGAATCATTACGGGCGACCATTAACGAGACAAGGTTTTTGGAAGATCTTAAAGCAATTAACAAAGGATGCTGGGATAACAAAAGAATTATCTCCCCATACGTTAAGGCATTCATTTGCCACTCACTTATTAGAAAATGGAGCCGATTTGCGAGCGGTACAAGAAATGCTTGGACATGTTGATATATCAACAACTCAAATTTATACTCATGTGACAAAAACGAGATTAAAAGATGTTTATTCCCAGTTCCATCCACGTGCCTAAAGGAGGAATTGGTGAGGATAAATTTTCTTTTTTACAATCAAAGGTCAGACTTCTGACGTTTCAGCTTTTGTTCGTATTGAGAGAGTTGGGTATAATAACATAATGAAAAGAATGGGAAATTGGAGGGATTTATTAGTGAGAGATTATGAAAGAATATTTTTAATTGTCATGGATTCCGTTGGGATTGGAGAAGCTCCAGATGCGGATCAATTTGGTGATGTTGGTTCGCACACCTTAGGGAATATTGCCAAGGCGATGAATGGGTTGAAGCTGCCAACTATGGCGAAATTGGGTTTAGCCCATATTGAACCGATTAAAGGGGTAGAAAAAGTCGAACAACCAATTGGTCATTATGGAAAAATGCAAGAAGCATCAAGTGGGAAAGATACAATGACCGGACATTGGGAGATTATGGGCTTACATATTAAAGAACCTTTTCAGGTGTTTCCAGAAGGTTTTCCTCCAGATTTGATTGAGCAACTTGAAAAAGAAACAGGTCGAAAAATAATCGGGAATAAAGTCGCATCTGGAACAGAAATTTTAGATGAGTTAGGGGCAGAACATGTCCGCTCAGGAGATTTAATTGTGTATACATCAGCCGACTCGGTCTTACAAATTGCGGCTCATGAAGAGGTTGTTCCTTTAGAAGAACTGTATGAAATTTGTTTAAAAGCTCGTCAAATGACGCTCAAACCTCCTTATCGTTTAGGGCGAATTATTGCGAGACCATTTATTGGAGCAGAGGGCGCATGGGAGCGAACGGCTAATCGACATGATTACGCTTTAAAACCATTTGATCGTACTGTAATGAATGAATTAATAGATGGTGGTTTTGATTCGATTGCCTTAGGAAAAATTTCTGATATTTATGATGGCGAAGGAATTACTGATGCGATTCGAACCGTCTCAAATGATGATGGCATGGAAAAATTACTTAACGTGATGGAGCGAGATTTTACAGGATTAGCCTTTTTAAACCTCGTAGATTTTGATGCGAAATATGGGCATAGAAGAGATCCAATCGGTTATGGTGAAGCTTTAGAACAATTTGACCGACAATTAATTGAAGTAATGAATCAATTAAAAGAGAAAGATCTATTAATTATAACGGCAGACCACGGCAATGATCCGACTTTTAAAGGAACGGATCATACGAGAGAATTTGTACCTTTGTTAACGTATACAAAAGATCAACAATCGGGAACTTCATTAGGAGTAAAAGATACATTTGCCGACATAGGGGCCACGATTGCTGAAAACTTTGCTGTTGCTTTACCGAAATTAGGAACGAGCTTTTTAAAAGAGTTATAGGGGGATTATAAAAATGACAACTAAAGTGAAATTATTAGAAACAGTCGATTATTTAAAAGAGAAAAAAATTCAAGTACCAAAAATGGGTCTTATTTTAGGCTCAGGACTTGGTTTATTAGCGGATGAAATTGAAAATCCAATTAAGATCTCTTACTCAGATATTCCTCATTTTCCGGTGTCTACGGTTGAAGGGCACGCAGGTCAACTTGTATTTGGTGAATTAAAAGGAAAAAATGTGGTCGCCATGCAAGGGAGATTTCATTATTATGAAGGTTATCCACTAGATCATGTGACATATCCTGTCCGTGTTATGAAGGAGCTAGGGGTTGAACAATTAATTGTTACCAATGCTGCTGGTGGAGTTAATATGGAGTTTGAAGCTGGAGATTTAATGCTAATTACCGATCATATTAATAATATGTACCAAAATCCATTAATTGGACCAAATGATCCAGAACTAGGTGTTCGTTTTCCTGATATGTCAACAGCTTATTGCCCACAATTACGTGAGGTTGCCGAGTCAGTTGCCGATGAATTAGGAATTAAAGTTCAAAAAGGTGTTTATGTGGCCAACACAGGTCCATGTTATGAAACTCCGGCAGAAGTTCGCATGATTCGAGCAATTGGCGGAGATGCCGTTGGAATGTCTACGGTTCCAGAAGTGATTGTAGCTCGTCATACTGGCTTAAAGGTTTTAGGAATTTCATGCATTTCGAATATGGCAGCAGGGATTCTACCACAGCCATTATCACATGATGAAGTTATTGAAACGACGGAACGAGTAAAAAATGATTTTCTTCAATTAGTAAAAGAGACAATCAAAAAAATGTAAATTGTGAACGGGGGATGCTAGATGAGGATGGTTGATTTAATTGAGAAAAAAAGAGATGGAATCGAGCTAACAAAAGACGAAATTCGTTTTATTATTTCTAATTATACTAAAGGCGATATCCCTGACTATCAAATGTCAGCTTTATCAATGGCGATCTTTTTTCGAGATATGACAAAAGCAGAGCGGGCTGAATTGACAATGGCGATGGTCGATTCGGGCGATAAGATTGACTTATCTTCGCTTGAAGGAATAAAAGTAGATAAACATTCTACTGGCGGTGTCGGTGATAAAACGACGATTGCTTTAGCGCCACTCGTTGCTTCATTAGGGGTACCGGTTGCGAAAATGTCGGGTCGTGGTTTAGGCCATACAGGGGGAACTCTTGATAAACTCGAAGCGATCCCAGGTTTTTCGGTTGAAATGGACACGGAACAGTTTTTAAAACAAGTAAATGAACATAAAGTAGCGGTTGTTGGTCAAACGAATAATTTAACACCAGCTGATAAAAAGCTATACAGTTTACGTGATGTGACCGCAACGGTTAATTCGATTCCGCTCATTGCAAGCTCCGTTATGAGTAAAAAAATTGCCTCTGGGGCAGAAGCGATTGTTTTAGATGTAAAAGTTGGCTCTGGTGCTTTTATGAAGGAGTTCGAACAAGCGAAAGAATTAGCGACGGCAATGGTCGAGATTGGGAATGAACTAGGTCGAAATACGATGGCGATTATTTCTGATATGAATCAACCTTTAGGACGAACGGTTGGAAATGCGTTAGAAGTGAAAGAAGCCATTGAACTGTTAAAAGGGGAAGGCCCAGATGATTTACATGAATTATGTTTAACATTAGGCAGTTATATGGTTTATTTAGCTGAAAAAGCAAGTTCGATTGAAGAAGCGAGGACTAAGCTTGAAGAAGTGATTCGTAGCGGCAAAGCTCTTGAAACCTTTAAAACATTTATTCGGGCTCAAGGTGGAGACGATTCGATTGTTGATCAGCTTGAAAAATTACCAGTGGCCACTTATAAGCTAGAAGTTCCATCACCAAAAAGCGGCTACGTAGCGGAAATCATCGCCGACAAGATTGGAACGGCCGCTATGAAGTTAGGTGCAGGTCGACCAACAAAAGAGGCTGAAATTGATTTAGCAGTTGGTCTTGTTTTAAACAAAAAAATCGGTGATTATGTTGAACAAGGAGAGTCACTTGTTACGTTACATAGTAATGACAAGCAGGTAGAAGAAGCACAACAAATTATCTATGATGCGTATCGATTAACAAATGAGTTAGTGACCCCTCCTACACTCATTCATGAGATTATCAAACATTAAAAATGGATCGATCATACTCTTTTTAGAAGGGTATGATCTTTTTTTGTCGAATTAATATAAAGGTGTTTAATTATGACTGAAAAAGTGAATAGTTAAACAGAGTGTTCTTAAATTAGGAAGGGGTTTAGATAATGGGAGATACAATTTTAACAGCACAAGCAAAAGCACATGGTGGACGTGAAGGACATGTTCAATCAGAGAATGGTGTCATTGATTTAAAATTAAAGATGCCAAAAGCAGGGGAAGAGGTTAACGATGCGACAAACCCAGAGCAATTATTTGCCGCAGGTTACGCATCTTGCTTTGATGGTGCTTTAAATTTAATGGCATCAAAGGCAAAAAAAGAAATCGAATCTGAAATTGAAGCCGAAGTAAGTTTAGTAAAGGATTCAAGTGATGGTGGTTTTAAAATTGCCGTTACATTAAATGCCCTCGTTCAAGGTGTATCGGATGAGGAAGCAAATGAGCTTGTACATAAAGCTCACGACTTTTGCCCATACTCAAAAGCAACACGAGGCAATGTAGAAGTGACATTAAATGTAATTACGAAATAACGATGATATGAATAACCCCAGTAGGCATCATGCTTATTGGGGTTATTTGGGTTGGAAGTCGAGAAAAAAGTAAAGGGTAGTGGTTAGCAAAAAAGATGGAGACAACAAAAGGGAAGGAGCGACGAGAAAAGAGGTATCCAAACAAGGAGGGAGACAACAAAACGCAGAATCACAAAGAAAAAGTGCTCTTCAAAAAAATCGTAACTATAAAATAAAGAGTCAGAGAGTGAATGTTGTGAGTAAAGAAAGAGATGAGGCATACAAAAAGCCGATGAATCTATCGGCTTTTTAAAAGGGCTTATGATATTGCTTCAATCGTTGTGGCGACTTTGGCGATCACGATTTCGCTGCCGAGCATTGGCGAGTCTTTTTTCTCTTCATTTGAATCTGATTTCGGTCTTGCATGAGCTTGTTTAAAAGCATCGCTCGTTTTCCAAGCTTCAAAGTTTTCTAATTCTTCCCAATACATATTGACACTTAATTCATCATGTTCTTCTATGTTTTGCCTGATCGTCGTTTCGACTTTGATAAAGCCTTTCATTTCTTGAAGGGGACCCGGTTTGGTAAAATTAGGGGCCATTTTTTCAGCAAAGCCTTTTTTGATTTTGATTCGATTCGTTACGATATACATTAAGTTTCCTCCTTCAATCATTTACCTATTCCATTTAATTGTACCAATTTTATAAGGAGAAGGCTAATCTGAGCTTCCTTCTCGAACTGTATTAGCAAGCTTGAATTCAGGCCGGAAACATGATTAGGTTTTTCTGATTGGTTCTTTTTTCACAGATTGTTGCTCTTTACTTTTGGACCGTAAGCCAGATGTTCACTTGTTTTTTTAAATAATTCTTGCTCCCAATTGCTATTTGTAAAAGTGTGATCGGCAAATGAAATGAACTCTGCTGAAAATAGGCCAGGTGAATGATGAGTTAAAAAAGCTTCTTGATACTTAGCTACATTTTGAACGGAAATGTCTTGGTCACGTTCTCCATGCAAAACTAGCAAATCACCTTGATAACGTTTGATGTTTTCGAGCGGTCTATGTTTTTTTAAATCATTGAAAAATTCTTCACTTAATAAAAAACCAGAAAAATCAAAGAGTCCATTCGATTTTGCAAGTGTTTCGGCACTTTCACCTGTTATGGAAAGAATCTCTTCATAAGGGTTTGCAACAGGTGCCCATAGGATCACTTTTTGTAGTCCTGTGATTTCACTTGCTGTTAAAGCGGCAATTCCACCACCTAAACTATGGCCCAATAAAATGAGGTTTTTGTCCTTTACTTTATAGACATGTTTTATATGATTGATAATGGCTTTTAATTCTTCTATTTGTTTTGTGACGGTCACGTCTTCGTAGTCTCCAGAGCTTTCTCCACAACCTGAAAAGTCAAATCGTAATGTCGCATAACCTAAGCGGTGAAAATGTTTAGCGGCTTTCACAAAGAGCCGATGTTCCCCGACTTTGTTGCCGGCAAATCCATGAATAAAAAGGATGAGAGGGTGGATGTGCGGCTCATACTCATATTGGGATTCAAAAACAGCAGATAATTCTCTTGTACCGACTGTTATCGTGATATTTTCTTTTCTCATCATTTAACACTCCCTTTTAAAATACATTATTCCTATTTATTTACTTGGTTTTATTATAGCTCGATTTGAATTAAAAAAGCAATTCTTCTAAAAAATTTCTCCTGTTTGAAGACTTTTAATTAAACGAATCATTCGTATAGGAAACTCGTTTACTGGAAAAACTGGAAAGTAGTGAGTTGTGACGTCGGTAGTATTTAAACGTCCTCAAAATTCAAAGAAAAATGTTAAGTCGGAGGGTCAATTATGAAGAAATTCAAAGGATTTATTGTTTTAAGTATTTTAATTAGTTTTTTCTTTGCTCCATTAGCACAAGCAGCAGAAGAGAAGCAGCAGGCTGAATTGGCTGAACACTCTTCCTCAGCGATTGTGATCGAAAGGGATACGGGGCAAGTTTTGTTTGAAAAAAATAGTCATGAAAAACTACCACCAGCAAGTATGACTAAAATCATGACGATGCTTCTAATTATGGAACAGATTGATAAAGGGGCCTTAAAATATGAAGATATGATCCGCACGAGTGAAAATGCGGCCTCGATGGGAGGTTCCCAAGTTTTCCTCGAGCCAGGTGAAGAAATGACGGTTACGGATATGTTAAAAGCGATTGCGATTGCTTCTGGAAATGATGCATCTGTAGCAATGGCCGAACATATTGCGGGTACGGAAGACGAATTTATCAAAATGATGAATCAAAAAGCGAAGGAACTAGGTTTAGAAAATACGAATTTTATGAACTCAAATGGGCTCCCAGCTGCCGATCATTATACGACGGCGCATGATCTCGCGATTATTTCAAAAGAGCTTTTAAAGTATGAAGATATTACAAAGTTCACAAGTATTTATGAGGATTATTTGCGTAAAGGAACAGAGAAAGAGTTTTGGTTGGTGAATACAAATAAACTAGTGAAATTCTACCCTGGGGTCGATGGACTAAAAACAGGTTTTACAAGAGAAGCCATGTATTGTTTAACGGCAACAGCTGAAAAAAATGGAATGCGTGTCATCACGATTATTATGGGAGCACCAACACCAAAAGAACGAAATGCCCAAATTACAGCAATGCTCGACTATTCATTCAGTCAATACATGACACACCCGATGTATGAACGGGATTATCTGATTGAAGAAATTTCAGTGATTAAAGGAGATAAAAAGAAAGTTCCTGTTTTAACGAGTGAATCGATTTCTCTTCTAACGAAAAAAGGTGAAAACATAGATGATGTTGTCGAACGAATTGAATGGAAGGAAGATGTAAGAGCACCGATTCAAAAAGGAGATACTTTAGGCACTTTATTCCTTGAAAAAGACGGGAAGGTGTTAAGTGAGTCCCCACTTGTATCAGGAGAAGATGTCGACAGTGCCTCTTGGTGGCAATTATTTAAACGAGTTTTATCGAAATTCGGAGCAAATTAAAAAAAAACACTACTTTTTTCGAAAACGATCTAGTTTTGTCAGGCGAGAAGGGATTTATAAAAATAAAGGCGAACTACTCTCTAGCAATTAAAAAAGTCAGGAAAAAAAGGGAGTTGAATCAGATGAGTTTGATCATTGATTTAGAGCATAAGGATAAGGTATTGCTCGTTCGTCTTGAAGGAGAATTGGATCATCATACGGCAGAAACACTCCGAACACAAGTGGAAGAAAAACTAAAGCAAACTCAAGTTAAACATATTGTCTTAAGCTTAGAGCAGCTTTCATTTATGGATAGTTCTGGGCTTGGAGTGATTTTAGGGCGATATAAATATGTCAAAGCATTAGGTGGGGAAATGGTCGTTTGTTCGATCTCTCCAGCTGTTAAGCGTTTATTTGAAATGTCGGGATTATTTAAAATCATCCGCTTAGAAAAAAATGAACAGTTTGCACTTCAAACGTTAGGGGTGGCTTAAATGTCAAAAAATGAAATGGAAATCCGTTTTTCTGCCAAAAGTGAAAATGAATCGTTTGCTCGTGTGACGGTCGGAGCTTTTATCGCCCAATTAGATCCGACTATGGATGAAATGACTGAACTTAAAACGGTCGTTTCAGAAGCCGTTACGAACTCGATCATTCATGGCTATGGAAATGATCCAGAAGGAATGGTCTATATTCATGCCGTTTTGGATGACCAAACGATTGAATTAACGATTCGTGATGAAGGAATGGGCATTACCGATATTGAAGAAGCGAAACAACCTTTATTCACAACAAAACCAGAATTAGAGCGTTCCGGAATGGGCTTTACGATTATGGAAAACTTTATGGATGAAATGAAAGTGAATTCTGAACCGATGATTGGCACGTCGATTTATTTGAAAAAGCACCTTACTAAAACTAAAGCCATATTTAATTAAGGGGTCGTGCCTATGGATGTAGAGGTGAAACAAACCAAAAAGAAGCAGGCGCAGTTGTCGGATAAGGAAGTAAAGTCTTTAATCGAAAAAAGTCAGGCTGGCGATCAAGAAGCAAGAGATTTAATCGTCAATCGAAATACGAGGCTCGTTTGGTCTGTTGTCCAAAGGTTTATGAATCGTGGTTACGATCCTGATGATTTATTTCAAATTGGTTGTATTGGCTTAATTAAATCAGTCGATAAGTTTGATTTGTCCTATGATGTGAAATTTTCAACATACGCCGTTCCGATGATTATCGGAGAAATTCAGCGCTTTTTAAGAGATGATGGGACGGTTAAAGTCAGTCGCTCAATTAAAGAATTAGGCAATAAAATTCGGAAAGTAAAAGACGAGCTGACGAAATCACTCGGGCGTGTTCCAACTGTAAATGAAATTGCCGAACATTTAGAAATTCCTCCAGAAGAGGTGGTCTTTGCAGGGGAGGCTAGCAAATCGCTTTCTTCCATTCATGAGACTGTCTATGAAAATGATGGGGATCCGATTACATTGCTTGATCAAATTGCCGATCAATCGGAGACGAGATGGTTTGACAAAATCGCTTTAAAAGAGGCGATTCGTGATTTGGAGGAACGGGAACGTTTAATCGTTTATCTTCGCTATTATAAAGACCAAACTCAATCGGAAGTAGCCGAACGATTAGGCATTTCACAAGTACAAGTGTCTCGATTAGAGAAGAAAATTCTAGAACAGATGAAACAAGTGATGACTGATGAGGTAGAAGGTTAGTTAAAGTGAGCAAGTATTTTTAAAGGCAAGCCTAGTTTTTATTTCATATAGGCTTGTTTTTTTGTATGTAGATAGCGGAAAAAGGGTTCAAATAAACTTGAATTAGTAATGAAAGTGGTGTGTTGCTCGGATTAAGGTTCTAATAACCGTGATAATTAAGAAACGAATCGGCAAAGTTTAAAAAAAGTTTTATCAGATTGGTGCGGAAAAAGGAGTAAATGGTAAATGAGGAAACTGAGTGTAAGTCGAATATGTTGAAACCTTTTTTGAGAAAGGACGTATACACATATATGAGAATAAGAAAGGGAGATGAGAAATGGAGCCAGTTTTAAAAGTAGAAGGACTTGGCAAAGCGTTTAAAGACAAAAAAGTCATTTCAGATATTACATTTGAAGTACATAAAGGGGAGATTATGGCGATTCTTGGTCCAAATGGTGCCGGGAAATCAACCTCTATCCGCAACATCATGGGGATTATGTATCCGGATGAAGGAGAAATCAGCTTTTTGGGAGAACAAGTCAAACATGTTCCACGTGCGAAAATTGGCTATTTACCCGAGGAACGTGGGTTATATAAAAGTGTAAAGGTGATTGATTTACTTCTTTATTTTGCTGACTTAAAAGATTATCCGCTGAAAAAAGCCCGTGAGCGAGCACTAGATTTGTTAAAGAGGTTAGGATTAGAAGGGAAAGATAAAAGTTCAATAGAGGAGCTTTCTAAAGGAATGGCTCAAAAGGTTCAATTTATCGCTTCGATTATCCATGAACCTGAATTATTAATTTTGGATGAGCCTTTTTCAGGATTGGATCCAGTCAGTCAAGAGTTGTTCAAAAAAGAAATTAAACAATTGGCTAATAACGGAACAGCAATTTTATTATCGTCTCATCAAATGAATATTGTTGAGGAGCTTTGTGATCGATTATTTATGATTCACCGTGGTCAAAAAGTGATTTATGGTTCTTTAGATGAAGTAAAACGGAAATTTGCGAACTTTAAATGTACGATTATTGGAGAAAACGATCTTTCCACCTTAGAACGATTAAATAACGTTGAACGTGTTGAACAAACAGGGGAGCGCTCCACACTATTTTTAACGAAAGATGTTCAAATCAATGATTGGATTAGACATTTGTCAGTTGAACTCGATATTCAAGAATTAACGATTGATCGTATTTCTTTGCATGAGATTTTTATTGATATTGCTTCTGATCGGTTGAATGGAAAGGAGTTTCTCAATGCGTAATAGTTTAAAAGTGGCGAAATGGGAAATTAAACGAAATTTATTAAATAAATCATTCATTATTTCGATTGTATCCACACCGTTGTTATTTCTTTTATTCTTCTCCATTCCTATGTTATTTAGTGGTGGTGATGGAGAAGAGGCGGCATTAAATGTTTATATAAACGATCCATTGGAATTATGGGCTGAACTAGAAAATGAACTTAACTTAGAGGCTTTAAATTGGGAAGTAGAAGATCATATCGTTAACGAAGGTTTAATGTTAGAAGAATTAAAAGAACTAGAAAATAGTGTTTATCTTTCGCTCACAGAAGAAGAAATTTTGACGGGGCATATTCCCGTTCACATGAGCGATGATTTGAGTGAAGCGGATGTGTATGTTTTACAGGCTTTACAATCGTCACTGAAACAAATTCAATTAGAGCAATTAGGTTTTGAAGTAGAAGAAGCGACTGTAGCAACCGCACCAATTGTTTTTGAGCCGCAAGTTCAAGAGAGTAATCCGGCCGATGGTAGTGGAGAAACGGAAGCAGCAGCAAGTGAATTTTCATTTTTAGAGCGGTTAGTTCCAGGAATATTTGCTGGGGTCATCTTATTTTCAGTTGTTATTACAGGGATGATGATTTTTACAAGTGCCTCACAGGAAAAGAAAGAAAAAGTGTCAGAAATGATTTTGTCCTCGATTACACCATATGATTTGATGCAAGGAAAAATCATCGGCTACTTTGCACTTGGAATCATTCAAGTAACAGGATGGATTGTTCTGATTTTACCTTTCCTTGTCTGGTATGTCGATTTTCCTTTATTAAGTTATTTATTCGTACCAGAATTGCTTGTCCTTGTCGTAATCGCGATTGCGGGTTACTTATTATTTGCGTCAATTTTTGTTGGAATCGGAGCAACTGTCGATGAAGTGAGTTCTACTAGTAACTTCCAAGGGATTGTCTTTATGTTACCTTGGTTACCATTTATTTTAATTGGACCGATTTTGGCTGATCCAGAAGGGTTGATTGCTCAAATTGGAAGTTATGTTCCCTTCACAGCACCAGGTGTCCTCATTATTCGCCTCTCGATGCTCGAACAATGGCCATGGATTGAAATCATCATTTCATTAGTGATTTTATTTGTCTCGATTTGGCTGTTAATGAAACTAGCAGGAAAAGTATTTAAAACAGGCATTCTAATGTACGGCAAAAATGCAACACCAAAAGAAATCTTAAAATGGATTAAACAATAACTCAACTTTCGCATCGAGAAAATCCGTTCAACTAGTTGGCAAAGCGAAAGGGAAGCTCTTAAACAAATGCCCTTGACACGTTTGAAAAGCGAGAACGCACTATCACACAATAATAGGCCCTCTGGCGGTCGCTCCCAAACAGACACTCCGCGTCCTTGCCGAGAACCTCATGAGCCTCCTCAGCGTTTCACGCTTGCGGGGTCTCATTGGACGGTTTATTCCTGCGGGAGTCTGCGTGTCTGTTTGTCCGCTAGATAATGGAATCGAATCTAGGTTCGGTTTTCTCATTGAATAAAAAAACAGTCATGACTTCAAAGGGCATTAGCTTGAGAATGATTTTTCTCCTTCCATGACTCATTCCGTTACAGTTGTAAACAAATCAGTGTGGATGCTCTGTACGTTAGCTAGATGATCGAGCTGGTTTCGATTTGAATCCTGTCTTTTCATGACGGCAGACTTAGGAAAAAAATAGGTGGCAACTCCCTATTTAGTTCCATAACCAACAAAGTGAAGAAGAAGGTCCTTCTGCGTTAGAAATAGCTGATTGAGAATGGCCATATCATCAAGCATCTCCCCTACACTTAGCGGAGTATGGTTTTGGTCGCGACAGCGGAAGCGCTTCATTTTAGTGAACAGATTCCTTCAACAGCCTACGAAGAGATGTGTTCAGACTGTCAACGATTGAATCGTCCATGTAAAGTCAATTTGAGTATGGTATCGCCCTAAAATCAATCTCTATCAACGGTTAAGAGTCAATCATACTCTGCGAAAGTTGAGACAATAACATTTAAAAGTGAAACGTCATTCATAATGAATGGCGTTTTTTGATCTTCTTAATGGATAAATGCCTAAGAATGAAATAGGGAGGATGTCACATACTAATAAAACCACTGAAAAAATAGGATTCTATGACTAGAAGAGAAATAATTTCATTCAAAGTTATTTGCTAATAGTTAGCTCGAATCGTTTTTTGATGACCAAAGCGGAGCGAGTGGAATGCCCGGAGACTCCTGCGGGACTAGTGAAGGACGGGAGACCCCGCAGCATTAGCGAGGAGGCTCCCGGCGTAGGGCATGCAGCGAGTGGAGTAAGCTAACTAATGTAACCATAATTTAACGAGTAGAACACTTTTCAGTGAGCTGGCACGTAGGTTCAGGCTTTCTTATTGCTGTACCAGATCAGGCAGCATAAAAATAACTGGCATCTTTAAACTAAATAAAGGAGTTCCTATGATGGCAAACTCAAAACAAATTCAACAATATCATAAAAACATTGAGCTTTTTCAACCGAAACGAGGTTTTTTAAATAAGGGATTTAAAGCGTTTTGTATCGGTGGACTTATCTGTATGGCAGGGCAATGGATTAGTAATTTCTATCTTTCGTCATTAGCTATTAATGAAATCGAAGCGAGAAGTTTAATGTTATCGACGATTATTGTCATCACGGCTTTATTAACAGGCTTAGGAATTTTTGACCGATTCGGACAATATGCAGGTGCGGGAACGTTAGTACCGGTCACAGGTTTTACAAATGCGATGACGAGTGCAGCATTAGAATATCGAAGTGAGGGGTTAGTTTATGGGGTAGGGGCTCATATGTTCAAGTTGACGGGAGCCATTATTGCCTTTGGTGTTCTAGCTTCTTATATTGTCGGTCTTATTCGTTTATTAATCCAATTTATTATTAACTAAGAGAAATTGAGTAGAGGAGTTGTCGTGATGCGTTTTAAAAAACAAACATGGGTTTATAAAACTCCTATTTATGTCCAATCGACAGGGACAGTTGTTGGTCCAAGAGAAGGGGAAGGTCCGTTAACAGAAAGCTATGATAAATATTATGATGAACTTTATTGTGGAGCTGAAACATGGGAATTGGCGGAGCGGAAATTGATGAAAGAAGCGATTGAAATTAGTTTAGAAAAAGCAAGAAGAAAAATCGACGATATTGATTTTTTTATTGCGGGTGATTTATTGAATCAAATGGTGACATCTAATTACATAGCAAAGGATTTACCTATTCCCTATTTAGGGGTGTTTTCTGCATGTGCTACCTCGATGGAAGCGATGGCCATCGGGGCTTTATTGCTTGATGGAGATCATGCCGATTCGGTACTAGTTGCGACGAGTAGTCATCATTCTACGGCAGAAAGACAATTTCGTTACCCAACAGAGTTTGCAGTCCAACGTTCGGAAACTTCTTCTTTTACAGTGACAGGGGCGGGAGCTTGTTTGATAAGCAATGAAAAAAATCAGATTCGCATTCACTCGGCAACGATTGGCAAAGTTATTGATTACGAGATTAAAAATCCTTTTCAATTTGGAGCGGCCATGGCTCCAGCAGCTGCAGATACGATTAAAACTCATTTACAAAATACAAATACGACGGTGGAAGACTATGACTTAATCGTCACAGGTGATTTAGCACGTGTAGGATCTGGAATTTTGCATAAGCTATTGGAAGATGAGGGAATTACTCTTCCAAAAAACTATGATGATTGTGGTGTGATGATATATGATCCTGGACAAAGTGTCTTTTCTGGAGGAAGTGGGGCGGCATGTTGTGCGGTCGTCACCTTTGGGCATTTATTTAATGAAATGAAAAAAGGGAAATTAAAGAGGTTACTTGTTGTTGCGACCGGCGCTTTATTAAATCCTTTTATGATTTATCAAAAGGAATCGATTCCATGTATTGCTCATGCGATTTCCTTTCAAACGGAGGGATAAAGTATGGAATATGTAGCGGCTTTTCTTGTAGGAGGGCTTATTTGTTTTTTAGGACAAGCATTGCTTGATCTAGGGAAACTATCACCGATCCATACTCTTTGTGTGCTAGTCACGTTAGGTGCTTTATTAGATGGGTTTCATTTATATGATCGTTTAATTGATTTTGCCGGAGCAGGGGCCTTTGTTCCGATCACCAATTTTGGTCATTCCTTTGTCCATGGTGCCATGCTTGAAGGTGGCAGAGAAGGGTTTATTGGAATTGGTATGGGGATGTTTGAAGTAACATCTGTCGGTCTTTCATCAACGATTTTGTTTAGTTTTTTAGCTGCTATTTTCTTTAAACCGAGGGGGTAATGAAGTGTTGGATAAACGTGATGTCATCTTTATTACGGATGGGGACGATGCAGCCAAAAAGGCCGTGCAATTAGCGGCAACTGAAGTAGGGGGGCGTTGTATCAGTCAATCATCAGGAAACCCTTCCCATTTGACAGGAAAAGAATTAGTGCAACTTATTTTAAAAACACCAAATAGTCCTGTTTTAGTTATGTTTGATGATAGTGGAAGTCGTTATGAAGGTTTAGGTGAGCATGCGATGAGAATTGTCTATGACCATCCGCAAATGAATGTGTTAGGAGCAATAGCCGTTGCTTCCGCGACTCATTCACGTGAATGGGCAAAAGTTGATGTGAGCATCGATCGTTTTGGGAACTTAACTGAATACGGTGTAGACAAAGCAGGATTCCCAGACTTAGAAATTGGGAGAATAAATGGCGATACCCTTTACATATTGGATGAGTTTAAACTGCCGCTAGTCGTCGGTGTAGGAGATATCGGGAAAATGGGTGGTTTTGATCTTGTGCAAAAAGGAGCACCTATTACAAAAAGGGCGGTGCAACTAATTTTAGAAAGGAGTGGATTTTATGACAAAACCAACCGTTGAGGAAAAGTATTTTTCAAAAAGCTATGATGAGAATGTCGCCTACTTGGAAAAAAGGCTTGGTCTTGACCAAACATTTGATGTTGGGGTTCGGGAACTTGTCATATTAGACAAAAAAATTGGCATCTATTATGTAACAGGTCTCACAGACAATTTATATATTATTGAAATTTTGAAGGAGCTCATGGAACTCGGAGCAAGAAATCGAAAAACGACGGAAGTTTTTGCAACGATAAAAAATCATTTAACACATGTTCAAGTGGAAGAAACGAATTCGGTCAATAATGCGATTACTCAAATGCTTTCTGGCCTTATTTTTATCATTGTTGAAGGGTATGATGAAGCGTTTATTATTGATGTGCGTTCGTACCCAGGTCGAGGGCCCGAAGAACCAGATACGGAAAGGGTTGTTCGTGGGGCACGAGATGGTTTTACCGAAAATATTATTATTAATACGGCTTTAGTGAGACGAAGAATTCGAGATGAGCGATTACGACATGAGATTACTAAGGTAGGTGTTCGTTCGAAAACAGATATTTGTATTTCGTATATTGAAGGAATTGCCGACCCAGACCTTGTTAATATTCTAAAAAAAGAGCTCGATGCGATTGAAATAGATGGGATCACAATGTCAGATAAAGTGATTGAAGAATATATTGTCAGACAAGGGTACGATCCGTTTCCGCTTGTTCGTTATACGGAAAGGCCAGATGTCGCTGCGACTCACTTACTTGAGGGCCATGTGTTGATCATGGTCGATACATCACCAAGCGTTATTATTACACCGACAACGTTTTTCCACCATATTCAGCATGCAGAAGAATATCGACAAGCACCAGCTGTAGGTACTTTTTTAAGGTGGACGAGAACACTTGGGATATTTGCCTCATTATTTATTATTCCGTTTTGGTTATTGCTTGTCATTAACCCGACTCTTTTACCGCCTGGTTTAGATTTTATTGGTCCTGAGGAAACAAATAATATTCCGATTCTCCTGCAAATTCTATTTGCTGAATTTGGGATTGAGCTCCTGAGGATGGCTGCTGTCCATACGCCATCTCCTTTAGCGACGGCATTAGGGTTGGTAGCTGCATTATTGATCGGGGAAATGGCGATTGAAGTCGGCTATTTTACAACAGAGGTTATTTTGTATGTTGCCTTAGGGGCGATTGGAATGTTCGCAACCCCTAGTCATGAATTAGGAGTGGCTCTTCGAATTGTCAGGATTTTACTCGTGCTTGCGGTCGGCTTTTTTAAAGTACCGGGCTTTGTGATTGGAACGCTTATTCTAATTCTTTGCTTGACAGCGATTAAGCCTTTAAATAAGCCGTACTTTTGGCCATTTATTCCATTTGATCCCCCAGCATTATGGCAGCTCGTTATTCGTGCCAATGTTCCTTCGATGCGATGGAGACCGAGTATTGTAAGCCCACAAGATCCAATCAAGCAGGATGTGAAAAAAGAATAAAATGATTGATAATTGGTGAATGATCTAGTTGCGACAAACGTATGATTATGGTAAAGTTATAGCAACAATTTCATGAACCTCATGTGAAAGTGGGGTAGAGGTGCAAGGCGAATGAGTATACTTAAAGAGCTAGTGGATAGCACTGACTTAAGTAGAAAGGTCAACTTGCCGAAGCTTATAAATGCACCACCATTTATAAAGCTGGGTCGTTATTGAATAAATAACGGACTGTCACTGATTTTGATCAGTGGAGAACTATTCTTTTTGAATGAGGTTACGTCAGCAAACAGCTAGTGTAACAACTAGCTGTTTTTCCTTTTTTTAGTAGGCTTAACAATGATGGGTGTTCTCCACAAAAGAGATGATGAGCGTATAAAGGAGAGAGATAAATGTATACACATGGAACGAGTCGAATTAATGAATTTGGTCATTTAGAAATTGGTGGGGTTGATACGGTCCAACTAGCTAAACAATATGGGACACCTTTATTTGTTTATGACACTGCCTTAATCAAACAACGTGCTAAACAATTTCAAGATGCTTTTATAGATGAGGGTGTACCTTATCAAGTAGCATACGCTAGTAAAGCTTTTAGCTGTTTAGCGATGTTTCAATTAGCTTCAGAACTAGGCTTAAGCCTTGATGTTGTTTCAGGCGGGGAATTATATACAGCAATCCAGGCCAATGTTCCAATGGGGCGCATTCATTTTCATGGTAACAACAAAAGTTTAAGTGAATTAGAAATGGCGGTTGAAGCAAAAATTGGTTGTATTGTCGTTGATAACTTTTATGAGCTTGAACAATTAAGTCGGATTTGTTTAGAGAAAGAAACAAAGATGAATATTTTGTTACGGATTACACCAGGGGTTGAGGCTCATACACATGATTATATTTCAACAGGTCAAGAAGATTCTAAGTTCGGATTTGATTTAGAAAGCGGTCAAGCAGGTGAAGCAATTGAACGTGCTTTAAAGGCAGAAAAAATTGAATTATTAGGCATCCATAGTCATATTGGCTCGCAAATCTTTGAAACAACTGGTTTTGTGATGGCGGTTGAAAAGATTTATCAATATATTCATCAATGGCGTGAAAATTATCAATATGTTCCGCAAGTTTTAAATCTTGGTGGTGGCTTTGGAATCCGTTACACGGAAGAAGATGCTCCACTTCCAGTTGGTAATTATATTAAAGAGATGATCCGTGTTGTCAAAGAAAAATCGACGGAGTACAATATTGATCTTCCAGAAATTTGGATTGAGCCAGGTCGTTCCTTAGTTGGAGATGCGGGTACAACGCTTTATTCAATCGGTTCTTCTAAAGAACTCCCTTCAATTCGCCATTATTTATCTGTTGATGGGGGGATGAGTGATAACTTAAGACCAGCCTTATATCAAGCAAAATATGAGGCCGTGCTTGCAAATCGAGCAGCTGAGCAAACTGAAGAGGTGTACTCAATCGCCGGTAAATGCTGTGAGAGTGGTGATATGCTCATTTGGGATTTGCCATTACCAAAAGCGAATCATGAAGATATTTTAGCCGTATTCTGTACAGGGGCATACGGTTACTCCATGGCAAATAACTATAACCGAATTCCGCGTCCTGCCGTTGTATTTGTAGAGGAAGGCGATGCATCTATTGTGATTGAGCGCGAAAGTTATGCCGACTTAATCCGATTAGATAAGCCTTTAGTAAGTGTCGTAAAACAATAGCAATATAAGGAAGTACTCTTGATGATTTTAGAAAGAAAGCTTCCTTATATTTCACTTTCATTATGAATTCGTGTACAATAAGGTGAATCTAATAAATGGAGGCATACATATTATGAAAAAAGGTAGTATTACGTTTGAAAATGGCGAAAAAATCGTCATCGACTTTTATGAAGAAGCAGCACCAAATACAGTGAAAAACTTTGAGGACTTAGCGAATAAGGAATATTACAATGGGTTAACATTCCACCGTGTTATTCCTGGTTTTGTTGCTCAAGGAGGTTGCCCAACTGGAAATGGGACTGGCGGTCCTGGCTACAGCATCAATTGTGAAACAGCAGGAAACCCACACAAACACGTAGCAGGTGCTCTTTCAATGGCACACGCTGGTAAAGACACAGGTGGTAGCCAATTCTTTATCGTTCATGAGCCACAACCACATTTAGATGGTGTACATACCGTATTCGGTCAAGTTGTCGAAGGTCTTGATTCAATTTACCGCATCAAGCAAGGTGACGTGATGCAAGAAGTAAAAGTTTGGGAAGAGTAATATGTGAAGGGGCTGTCCTAAAAGCCCTTAAATAAAAAAAGAATCGAGAAGTTTCAGCTTCTCGATTCTTTTTTTAGGACAATATGGATAGAGTTTGGTTTTCGAGCGACGACTGATCGTCGCTCGCTTCCTAATATTGTGAGCGAGGGCGATAAGCCCGAGCTCCACATGAACTTTTTCTTTACCTCGTAAGTGTAATCGTCGAAAGCCCAGGTTCTGTTTGACATGACCAAATACACTTTCCACCTCGATTTTTCTTTTTTGGTAAAGTGCTCGGCCTTCTTCCCTATTTAGTTTTCGGTTTTGCTTCACTCGTAATTCTTCATAAACCGGGTTGTAATGAACCTGCCGGTTGGCTTTGGCTTTTGTACAATCCGATTTAAATGGGCAACCTTCACATGATTCACATTCATAAATCTTGAAGTCTCTTATGTAGCCATATCGGTCCGTACGTTGACTGTATCGCTTAAACAGGACTTTTCGGTGGTTCGGACACCAATAAAAATCATCGACTTCTTCATAGTTCCAGTTGTGTGGATGAAATATCTTCTTGGAATACGAACGTTTTTGTTCCTGACGAAAGGTGTTATAAGGAATGAGCGTTTCAAAAGGTTCATCTTCCATCGCCACATAATTCGACTCACTTCCATAACCGGCATCGGCCACAAGAAGTTTCGGCCAGGGTAAACCACTTTGTTTCAAGGCCTCAACATGTGGGACTAAACAGCGTGTATCCGTTGGGTTCGAGTGAAGACTGTAAAAAAGAATAAATTGGTTTTGAGTCCCGATTTGCCAATTGTACCCCGCCTTCAATTGCCCGTTGTTCATATGATCGTCCTTCATCCGCATAAAGGTCGCATCGGTATCTATTTTGGAGTAACTATTTCGGTGCCCCAATAACTGAAAGGACTTTTCATATTTCTGCAGACGTGGAAGATAATCGGTCTGGGCTTTTTTATGTGCTTTCTTAAGAGAGCGTATTTCTTGTTTCGTCTCTTTTTGCTTCTCTACATCTTGGATTTCTTCGAACTTCGATTCTTTTTGTTGGAGTTCTTCTTCTAGTGCTTGAATGACACTCTCAAGAGCCTCGCTTGAAAGCCGTTGTTTTTGAAAAAGAGGATCTTCTTTTCGGAGCACTGACGTATCGATTTGGATTTGTTCGTGGATCTCCTCTAATAGATCTTCTACTTTAGCTTGAAGTTTTTCTTCGTAGCCTTGAACACTCTTTTTCCAAACGAATGAATATTTATTCGCGTTGGCTTCGATTTTGGTTCCATCTAAGAAATAGTGCTGACCATCGATATAGCCTTCTTTGATTAATAGTTTGGTTAACTCTGTAAATAAACGATCCATCAAAGGCTTTAAACGTTCAGAGCGAAAGCGATTGATCGTTCGAAAATCTGGCGTTTGCCCCGCAGCTAACCACATCATTGGAAGGTTCTCCGTTAGGGCTCTGGCGATCTCTCGACAGGAAAACCATTTTTGGGTGTAGCCAAATAGGACAATCTTCGTCATCATTTTAGGGTGATAGGCAGGACGCCCACCTCCTTGATACGCTTCGAAGAAGATTTCATCCTTTAATCCATTCACCATATCGTTCACCACATGAACCATATGATTTTCAGGAATTAAATCAGAATAATCCATAGGAAGATAGAGTTGGTTCATGTTATAATCTTGGAAAGTAGCCTTTTGGTTACACATAAAAATCGCTCCTCTTTGGTTTGTGCTGTGGTAAGTCCATTCTAAAGGAAAGAGCGATTTTTTTGTGCTTTTTTTTGCTAGAAAATGAAATGTAGCGGACGAGATGGGTGGCCGACTCCTGCAGGAGGAAAGGGCAGGCTGAAATCCACTGGCGTAGACAGTTAGTTCAGCGCCCGCCTGCGGAAAGCGTGCCACCCATCTCGGGAGCGGTGTCTTCCCTCTCACTTTATAATATTCAAAAAGGGGCTGAACCCTCAAAGGTCATTTTCATGACTTTTGGGACAGCCCCTTTTTATGTTTGTTTAATTGCCCATTCGAACTCCATTCCAATTACTTCAGCGATTTCCTTTAAAAATGTGCCTACCAACTAGGATTAGTTCTTATATAATTATTATAAAAAAATTCTACAAAAATTATACAGAACCTTTGTGTCATTAGGAAAAATACGTGTTAAATTTATATCATCGGGAATCGATTGAGGCCGACCTGTCACGTATGAAACCTTGGTCGGTTCTTTTGTTATTGAAATAAGATGCAGGATTATAGTCCTTTTTGTTGTATAATTATTAAAAATATAAAAGGAGAATATCTATTGGTTAAAACAGATAAGAAACAAAAAGTTGAAAAAAGTGAGGCGGACAAACTCATTGAGGGGATTGCGATTGCATTAGCTTTTTTAATAATATCTTTTTATTTATATCTAAATCCATCTTTTCTAACTTGGCCTATTCTTACTAACGGTATAGGTGCATTTTTTGGAATAGTTGGTTTAATGGGATTTTTGTTAGAGTTAGGAAAAATTAATATGAAATTTGAGAGTGGTATAAAGGATATCGTTGCTGGTTTTTTTGTAGGAGTTATTGTTTTCTTATTGATTTATTTTACTGATAATCTATATGTGAATTTATTAGTAGTATTTTTGAGCATTATTGTGATTTACGGGATTATTTCTGGTTTTATTAAGATAGTAAAAAGCTTTGTTGAATCGAATACTAACATTTTTCTTAGAATTCCAGTTATAATATTAAATGTTGCAATTTTTGTTCTTACAATACTTCAATTGGTTGAAATTATAAATAAGAATTAATGCTCATTAAAACTTTTCTTAATTAAGAGGGGTTTTTATTCTTTAGTATAAAATTTTTAGCTTATTAATAACAGAGAGTAATGAGATTAGTTTCTATTAATCTAAAGCATGGAGAGAGCTAATGGCCATAGCTAATACTCGATTCTCCTAAGAAGCCGTGACTCCAGCGGTGTAAGGTTTGGAGCGGAACGGTTTACTGCTTGCTGAATTAAAGAGCAGTTTTATAAAAAAGATGCAGGAATTTAGTCTTCTCTTGTCGTAAATGATAAAAAGTACGTATAAAAAGGGGGATTATAGTGTCGAAAATTGATGATTTAAAAAAGTTATTGATCTACAAGATGAAAAAGAATTTTATTATCGCCAGAAAAGAGCAGAAGCAGCAGAGGCTTTTGTAAAGATGTTTGAAGAAAAAGAGTTCCAAATTTCGAGAGAAAATGACTATGTGGAAGTAGATTATAAAAATGTTTTAAATTATGTATTACAAGGGTCTACTTCGAGTTTGGAAATTTCCGAAAATAGTAAAGAACTTTTTGATAGACATAGACGATTAAGAGAACCTGAACAAATCTTTATTACACCCAAAAGACTTCATAAATCTGCGAAAGTGACATATTCAATTATAGAAGATGAAATTAAAGATTTAGAAGATGAATTACACGTTCTTGGCGAATCGGGTATAGATGTATTAAGGTTTAAAATAGGCGGAAAATCTTTTGAAAAGTTTGACGAAGTGTTGCAGTATGTTTTCAAATAAAATTAATTAGATCAAAAACATCCGGAACGGGTGTTTTTTTATTTTGCAAAGGAGATGTAATCATGAATCAACAAATCGAAAACAATATTAAGTACCATCCACCTAAAGAAGGGCAACCTGCTAAGTACGAAGCAATCAGAAACAAAGCAAAGGAATTAGCGTTGATGGACAGCTTAAATTGATAAGATTATCGAAAATGTAGCAGGACTTTTGTCTCTTTTTGGCGAAATTAGGAAGCTGAGAGGAGATGTGAAATGCTAAAATCAAAAAACAAATTGCTCATTCTATTGTTTTTAGGCTTGTTGCTTGTTGGATTGGTCCAGTTATCTATTTTTGGATTTGAAAGAGATGCATTTGAGTCAATTCTACTAAATTTATTTGTACAATTAGTATTTGTAATTTTCCTTGTCTACTTCGTGGATGAAATAATCAAAGACCATGATAAGGAATTAAAAGACAGAGAAGAAAGAATGAAGAATGCATTAAAAGAAAAGTATGAGTGGGAACGTTTCAATAAATATACAAAAATCAAATATAGGCTTTTCGTAAATAATTTAGCTAAGCATTATGTCCATATCGTAACTAAGAAGCCTCCAGTTTTCACTAACAAAGACCTCGTTTATTCTAGAAAAGAATTTGAAGAAATTATAAAAAAAATAGATACCTTTATTGGAGAAGACTTCTTTAATAAGAACGTAAAGGTAGATATAATTAATCAGGAAAATATATTTCGTCCTGATGTTCACTATGTTTCGCATTTTAAGATGTTATCCTATATTAAGAAAAATATGAAGTCCGATATAACTGAGTTTCTAGACAAGTACGTAATCATACTTCCAGAAACAATAGTGAATTCAATTTATGAGATTGAAAACCTGCTGGAATCTAATTTTTTTCAAAGCCCTAATGATCACTTTGAACATGCCGATAACTTCAAAGTGGGCAATTTTGATAAAAAGATGATTGAAGAAAAATACAGAGAATTAGGTAGTAAAATCGTGGATTTGCTAAAGTATGTTGATAATAAAGATTAAATAAACATTTTCCGACCACCACTGAGTGGTCTTTTTCATATCATCAAATACTAGTCAAAATAGAGAAATTAGCAGGTTGTCCACCAATACTAGGACACCTAACGAAAAAACTTGATATACAAATACTTTCAGCTAGGGTGTACCACTATACTAGGACAAGGTTGTACACTAATACTAGGACACCGATGTCCTACTATACTAGGACAAGCAAAATAGTTTCTTCATTAGAGCACGATCGCTAAAGAAAGATCTAAAGAAATATACCTCTGAACAATCTTACAAAAATGATTTGTAAGGTTTTTTTATTTTTTAAAATCTATTAGTAGGAGAGATAAGGATAACTACAGTTATCAAAGAACTCAATAAAGTTAATAGATTGTATGATGCTAATAATAGAATGTGGTGCTAGAGCACAGAAAGCTCATATAAGACGATTTGTTTTTAATTTAGTTGTGAATTTTATCGAAGGGTAGATAAAAGCACTCTATGAGCCTTTAATGAGCTGATATGAACTTGTGGATAATTTGAAGAAAATACAACGATTAAAAAGAGGAGTTGTTAATCATGATTGTAGAAACACGTAAGACATCACAAGGAACTGAGTACTGGGACAATAAAGAGAAAAGAGTGTTGTTTGTTCCTAAAGGGAAGGTTCCTTCATTCAAGGTCACTGAAAACCCTAAGAGTATGATTGGTGGAGTAGATTTAGCAATTGGAAAAGATAGGACTGTAATTACTACAAGTACTGGACCTGCCATTACTCGTTCAACAAATGAAGACACTCAACCTCCATTGTTAATGAACGGTATAGAAGATATGGATGTTGAACAACTGTTAGATTTTGCTGAACGTCAAAATATAAACGTACCGGGTAATATGAAGAAGGAAGATACTATCCGTAATTATATTCAAGAGGAATTAAATGCTGCAGTTGATGCATCTGATACCAAATGAAGTACTGTGGTGAGCAGGGATGTACTAAGCTAATCACTAAGGGATTCTACTGCTTGGACCATAAGAGAAGATATAAGCGGAAGAAGAATTACAAGCACAACAATAAGAAATATTACAACTCATCTCAATGGGATAGCGTACGTTCATTTGTTTATCAAAGGGAGAAGGGGTTGTGCCAGAGGTGTAAGAAGTTTGTGCATAGTAAGAGAGCTCATGTGCATCATGTTGTTCCTATCAAAATAAATGCAAGGTTGACGTTTGAACCTAATAATCTCAAATTATTATGCCCGAAATGCCATGTAATCGAGGGAAATGAGGGTAAAGCTGACAGTATGCCTGACTATTTTAAGTAATGCCCCCCTATCAAAGTGAATTTTTTGAATCGATGGGGAGATAGGTAGCAGGGGCACAATCGCGCACCTCAGAAAAATTTTTGAAAATGTTTGTGCGACTGAGTTAGATAAGAAATGTGATAGATTCTTCTCGCCAGAACAAGATGGTTTGAAACAAAGTTGGACAGGAACCGTTTGGATGAATCCTCCCTACCAAAAGCCAGAAGTTGCGTGTAATCCGAATTGTACGAAGAAAAGATGAACCGAACGCGGTTGGCATTCAAAGAATTATATACCAGGATAAATTGATTGGGTACGTAAAGCATACGAAGAGTCGTGTAAAGGGGCAACTGTACCTTCAAGGACAGATATCGATTTGTTTCATGACTATGTATTCGGTAAAGCCGAAATTAGATTGGTAAAAGGGCGGCTAAAGTTTGGAAACGCAAAAGATCCAGTTCCTTTTCCGAGTATAGTTGTAATTTTTCGACCTAAGTTAGTGTCGATGGGAAATTAGCTCAAAGAGGGTGATGGTTGTGGCCCGTAAAAAGCAAAAGGGAAAGGCTGGTATCACTTATATCGCAGAGAAGGTGAGCAGCGTGTTTGGCTTTATGAGTATTTACAACGATGTCAGCTTAATGCGAGGTTGAGAGATGGTTGGGGGATAACTTATTGAATTTTGTCCAAATACTGTGAGAAAAAGCCGGATAATTTTACCCAGCTTTTCTATTCAAATATTTTGCAAAAGTAAACCCAGCTTGATAGATAACAGCTACCATGATAAAGAAAAACAAAATTTGAATAAAACTAGAAGCTGTCCATAGATCAAGGTAGTACATAAAGATCAGTACAATAAATAAGATTGCTGTAATGTTTGAAATTAGTACAAGTATATGTTGTTTCATCATTACCTCCTAATGTAAACACTATTTAAATTAAAGTTAACATTAAGGGTTGATGAATTCAACCAATTTATGATAGTTTCGCAGTCTGACGACAACAGTATCCAAATACTAGTCATAAAAAAAGACCTCTAGAAAGGCCTTTTAACTCTTATGCTTTTCTTTTTGTTTGTTATGGTTATGGAAAAAAGAAATTTCAAAGATAAGAAAGGCAACAAACAAGCCAGCTAAAAAAGGTTGAGGTGAGTCAATAAATAAGAATATAGGTACTGCAATCAGAAAAAATAAAATGCCAATTAATATAGGTGTTTTAAAAGCATTTGACATAAAATAATCCCTCCTCATACTAATTTTATCATAAAAGTTATTTTACTCCCTTGTTTGTTTGGGGATGGTTCTCTTTAAGATTTTCATGGAGTAAGAAGGGCGAGTAAAATCGCTTCTTGAATTCCTATTATTTTTACTTTATTAAAATGACAATTGGGATTTGAATTGATAAAAGGACTGTATTTGTGGATGATTATGAAGGAGAGGGAAGGATGAGGATGAGTGTTATTCAGAGTTTAAAGAGGAGTATTTGGATAAAAATGAGCGTCATTTAGATTTACTTTCAGTTTTCTATTATTTTAATTTTATTGAAGCACAGATCGATTCATATCCAAATAATGAATGGATCTGTGCCGAAATTATCACTAATTACTCTTACATTTATCCTTGCTTTTTTTCTTTTCTTGAGGTGAACTATTCAAACAATAATCTTGAAAAGAAGCTGCTTGATAAACCGATAATAAACTGAAATAAAGCTCCAATTAACAAATCAAACATTTTATCACCACTTTCAGGTAATTAAAAAATGGTGATATTTCGGCAATATAATAATATGCATTTGCTAGTAAAGTCATGCTTATTAAAGTAGGTGATTACATGAGTTTCGACTTTAATTTACCAGAATTAGACCGCAAAAGAACTAAGGAAGCAGTTGAGACTGAACTAGAGAAGTATCGTCTCTTTAAATACCTGGCTATTGAAGAAAGAGAAGCGAGTATCACCACTAGTTCAGAGGAAAGGTTTCTTGGCCAGGTCAATACCATGAGCGATCAGACTGCACAGGCAGCTATTTATAATGTCGACTGTCCCTTACGCAATGGAACAGGTGGTCCTGGCTACAGCATCTAACTGTGAAACAGCCGGAAACCCACACAAACACGTAGCAGGTGCTCTTTCAATGGCACACGCTGGTAAAGATACAGGTGGTAGCCAATTCTTTATCGTTCATAAGCCACAACCACATTTAGATGGTGTACATACCGTATTCGGTCAAGTTGTCGAAGGTCTTGATTCAATTTACCGCATCAAGCAAGGTGATGTAATGTAAGAAGTAAAAGTTTGGGAAGAGTAATATGTGAAAGAGGATGGGACATAACTAGGTAGAAACAGTAGAAAACGAGTCCAAGAAACTTATTTTATTTGTTTTTCGGTTCCATATTTCACCGTTTTGAGTTTTATTACTTCACGCTATTTCTTACAAGTGTGAAAACGGAGATCGTCCTGTGCCCTAGCGGACGAAAACATGCGGAGACTCCCGTGGGAAGTAGTGGCAGAACCGAAATCCACTAGCGAAGCTAGTTAGTTCGGTGCCACCCCACAGGACGCGGAGCATGATTTTCGGGAGCGGTGAGTCGAACGCCATTCATTGCCATCCGCTTCAGTTCCAATAAATAGAACGAAATCAGAGGAGAGTTTTGTCCCAGCCTCTCTATGTTTGTTTAATCGTACTTATTGATGACGTTTTTTTCAAAAGATAACTCCTTGATTCCTCTTTCTCGAAGCCAATATAGTATTAAAACATTAAGTTATCCTTTTATAAATACTCATTAATACATATAAAATCACCTATATTTTTCAGGTGCAATCTACAATTTGGGGGTATTTGGCCGTATACAACAAAAAGTTCTTTTTCTATTTTCCTTATTTGTTTAATCCTATCTAAATTAGCAATGCATACTTGTTCTAATAAAAGTCCAGAAGTGATATAAGACCAAATTGAATTAAATGCTAATAGGATTTCTTTTTTTGTTTTTTCCTTTATATTAGGGAAAATATTAGCGAGCAATGTCATTTCTGTTGAACCATAAATAACATACTCTTGTTCTCTTTCTATTAACTTACATTGCTCTTCCCAGCATTGTTCTATTTTTATAATACTTTCGAGCTTTTCACTATTAGTAAGTTTTATTGGGATTATTTGATTTTGATTGTTTAATAGTGAGTAACAGAAAATAATAAAATTAAAAGAGTACGGGGCAGTTACTTTTGTATCATTTGTTTTTTCAGTCATTTAACTTGGCCCTCCAGTTTTTCTTTTATTATTTCCTCCAAAAAGTTGTGTAGTCTGCTTTATCGATTATATTAAAATCGATCATTTTCTTAAGTAAGGAGAAATCGATTGGACGGTTCCACTTCATACGAACCAACTCTTTCGTATGATCGTAGCCAGCCTCGACAATTTCATCAGAAAAATGATCAATCCCTGCTTTTTCAGGGGCAACGGCTAAATGCTGTTTAGATACACTAAAGCCAATAATATATGTATCATGATCGGTAAACATTGGCTGATTCCATGCTATTTTTGGCATTAAATTTGGAAATTCTTTCGTTACCCAAGTTAAAACTTCTTCCGTTCGGTCCCGATGCTCGGGATTATCAATTTTCGCTAAATATTCTTCAAAAACGTACATGTTGTTTCCTCCTAAAATAAATATGGGAACTTTTAGAGAACTTTCGTTTGTCACATTAGTCGATAAATCTTCTTACAGGCTTGCTTAGATATGTTCTCACCTTTAGATTTTATCATTTTCATGACCTTATGAGGGCTTATGTTATGAAAGATTTTTTTCAAAAGTGAATCCATTTTTTATTCGCTAGAGTCCGTTGAATCTGCGATGGGTGAATAGATCATTTGGGTTGAAACATACTATAGTGGAAAGGAGTCAAAAAAATGCAATATTTCAAAGCGTTATTACTTAAATGGGTGATCTCTTTTGCCTTTTTGTTTATCATTTTTGGTTTATTTTATCATGTATCAATCGGCAATGTGTTCGTTCTTTCTTTAGTAGTAAGTGTTGTTTCTTATTTAGGCGATTTGTTTATTATGCCACGAATTAGTAATACGGTCGCAACGATCACTGATTTTGGTTTAGCCCTTTTCCTTATTTGGTTCGTCAGTCAAAGTTTAACAAATGGAGCAAATTTATTTTTCCCATCGTTATTAGCGGCAACAGGTTTAGCGATCTTTGAGTATTACTATCACCAATACTTACTGATGTATGTACTTAATAATGGTGAAAAGTTGGAAAAAAGAACAGCTCCTTACCGCTATCAAACAGAAGCCTCAGAAGAAATTGCTCCAAATAAAGAAGAAATTGAACGAGATGATGACTCTAAATGAGTGAAACACCTAAGTAAAGGAAACTGCTTAGGTGTTTTTTTGTGCCTATATGTTGTTTATGTTTAAAGAGCTTTGACGTCTATTTTTTTTATAAACTCGACAAAAGAGCGAACAAGGTTTAGTTGTAAGGTGGACTCGTGATAATACATCCAAGTATGCCGTGTTAATCTTTCACCAGAAGGGAGCACTAACGGTTTGGTAATTAACTCTGAATAAGGTCTGACAACTAAAGTCGCCAATATTCCATAGCCTAATCCATTGATAATCATTTCCTTACACGTTTCCACTTGATTCACTTGAATATTAATATTAGGTGGTTGCTGATAGAGCGTATACCACCATCGTTCGGTCAGGTTTCTCATATTTTCATCGGTATGATAATCAATTCTCGGTAAACTAGGTAGCTCCTCCCACTTAAATTCCCAAGGAGAGGCGACACAAATTTCCTCTTCGTATAGTAATTCTTTTTTTCCCTTCCAAGCAAAATTCCCTTTAATAAAACTAATATGGACGTCTTGATTTAAAATGAGGCGATACATATCACTACTCCAGCCTGTCACGACTTGAAATTCAACATTTGGATAAACTTGCTTAAAGAGTCTTAAAAGTTTGGGCATTTTATGGGTGGCAAAAAAGTTAGAGACGCCGACTCGTAATGTGCCTGAAACTTGGTTTTTCATATTATCAATCGTTTCTTCGATGTTTTGTAGTTCTGCTAACATTTTTTTTGCATGTAAGACTAATTTTTCTCCTTCTGGTGTAAACATTACCCCGCGCTGTTTTCGAATAATTAATTGAACGCCGTAATATTCTTCTAACTTTTGTAGCCTCGATGTAAGGGTAGGTTGTGATACGAATAGTTTTTCAGCAGCTAAAGTTATGTTTTCTGTGTGAAATAAGGTGACGAGCATTTCCCAATCCTGTTTCTTCAAAAGCGAACACTCCGATCCCAGATATAGAAAAAATCTATCGTTATTAATAAAAATTATATATTTTTCTAATTGTTTGATCAATTTTATAATAAAGGCAGATAACGAATTGTTGTTATTTTTTGATTTATTTGAAGGTATGAAAGGGTTTACAAAGAAATGGTTAAGAAGTAAACAAAATGAGGTAAAGGATGGTGTTTATGAGCTTAAAAGAATATGGTCCTGGTTTAGAAGGAGTTATAGCTGCAGAAACAGAGCTTTCATTTTTAGATACAGAAAAAGAGAAGATCGTCATTCGAGGGTATGACTTAATCGAGCTTTCTAAAACGAACGATTATCTCGACATTGTCCATTTATTACTGGAAGGAGAGCTACCTGAAGAGCAGGAGAAAGAAAAGACCGTTGAAAAATTAAAAGAGCATTACGATCTTCCGGTGGAGATTTTTTCAATCATGAAATTACTACCGAAAAATACGCATCCAATGGACGGGCTACGTACAGGTCTCTCTGCTTTAGCTGGTTATGATATAGATATTGAAAACCGTCGTTTTGACATAAATAAGCAACGTGGCTACCAGCTACTCGGCCAATTGCCAACGGTTACGGTTAACGCTCATCGGATTCTCAATGGAAAAGAAGCTATTTTACCAAATCCTCTTCTAACTTATAGTGCAAACTTCTTATACATGATAACGGGAGAGGTTCCAGAAGACTGGCAAACGAAAATTTTTGATCGCTCTTTACTTTTATATAGTGAGCATGAGATGCCAAACTCAACGTTTGCGGCTAGGGTAATTGCCTCAACAAATTCGGATATGTATGGAGCTTTAACGGGAGCGGTTGCCTCTTTAAAAGGACATTTGCACGGTGGGGCGAACGAAGCGGTGATGTATATGTTAAATGATGCGTCCACGGTCGCTGATTTTGAAGATCAATTATATCAAAAGCTTGTCAAAAAAGAAAAGGTAATGGGATTCGGACATCGTGTTTATATGAAAAAGATGGATCCAAGAGCGTTAATTATGAAGGAATCGTTAAAACAATTAAGTGAAAAAGATGGTGATTTCTTATTATTAGAAATGTGTGAGGCAGGTGAAAAAGTGATGCGGGAAGAGAAGGGACTATATCCTAACCTCGATTATTACGCGGCACCTGTTTATTGGAAGCTTGGAATTCCAATTGAACTATATACACCGATCTTTTTTAGTGCGAGAACGGTAGGACTCGCCGCACATGTGATTGAGCAGCATTCAAATAACCGTTTATTCCGCCCTCGTGTTCGTTATATTGGCAAAGATTATTAAGTAAAGGGATGATAGTTGATGATTAAAACGAATGAAAACCAGAAAACCGATCTTTTATTAGAGGAAATTGCCGATTATGTGTTACATGAAGAGATTACAAGCGAAGAAGCTTTTTCGACTGCTCACTATGTGCTCATTGATACACTCGGTTGTGGCATTCTTGCCTTAAATTATCCAGAGTGTACGAAGCTGCTCGGACCAGTGGTACCAGGAACGATCGTCCCGAGTGGTGTTCGTGTCCCAGGTACTTCACATGTGCTCGATCCGATTCAAGGAGCTTTTAATATAGGAACGATGATTCGTTGGTTGGATTATAATGACACTTGGTTAGCAGCGGAATGGGGGCATCCATCTGATAATTTAGGGGGCATTTTAGCAGTCGCTGATTTTGTTAGTCAAGAAAGATTAAAAAAAGGCCAAGAGCCCATTAAGATGTTGGAAGTTTTAGAAATGATGATTAAAGCTCATGAAATTCAAGGAGTGCTTGCTTTAGAAAATAGTTTAAATCGAGTCGGACTTGATCATGTTCTGTATGTCAAAATTGCCACAACGGCGGTCGTGACGAAAATGCTTGGTGGTAGTCGTGAAGAAATCATCAATGCTCTATCCAATGCTTGGATCGATAATTCAAGCTTAAGAACGTATCGCCACGCACCGAATACGGGCTCTCGTAAATCTTGGGCAGCAGGCGATGCGACGAGCCGAGCCGTTAGACTTGCTTTAATGGCGGTTAAAGGTGAAATGGGTTATCAAACGGCTTTAAGTGCACCAGGGTGGGGCTTCCAAGATGTTCTATTTAATAAGAAGGAATTGGTGTTAAGCCAACCACTTCAGAGCTATGTTATGGAGAATGTCTTATTTAAAGTTTCTTATCCAGCCGAATTTCATGCTCAAACGGCAGCAGAAGCGGGAGTTACTCTTCATCCACAAGTGATCAATCGTTTAGATGAAATTGATAAAATTGTCATTACGACCCATGAGTCAGCTATTCGGATTATTGATAAAAGAGGTCCATTAAATAATCCAGCTGACCGTGACCATTGTCTACAATATATTACAGCGATTGCTTTATTAAAAGGCAATATTGTGGCAGAGGATTATGAGGATGATGTCGCTGCTGATCCTAGAATTGATCAATTAAGAGCCAAAATGGTCATTAATGAGAATCAACGTTATACGGCTGAGTATCTCGACCCGGAAAAACGCTCCATTGCCAATGCCGTTCAAGTTTATTTTAAAGATGGTCATTACACAGAGGAAGTCGAATGTGAATATCCACTTGGTCACAGATTCCGTCGTGATGAAGCAAAACCAAAAATCACGGAAAAATATCACCATAATTTATTAACTCATTATTCCAAAAAGCAACTAAAAGAAATAGAAGCGGTCAGTTACGATTATGCAAAACTTTCTACGATGTATGTCCATGACTTTGTTGAATTATATGTAAAGTAAGGAGGGGAAGTATGGCTTGGATTATTGAACAACCAATATCGCAAGAAGAATTAGCTAGACAATTTAGGCAACTCATCGAAAAAAAAGAGATTTTACAAATTCCTGGAGCACATGATGCAATGGCTGGATTAGTCGCGAAAAAAGCAGGCTTTGTCTCATTATATTTATCTGGAGCAGCTTATACCGCTAGTAAAGGTTTACCTGATTTAGGGATTATTACGTCTACAGAAGTGGCAGAACGAGCTCGTGAAATTATACGAGCAACCAACTTGCCACTACTTGTTGACATCGATACAGGTTTTGGTGGCGTGTTAAATGTTGCGAGGACGGCCCAAGAAATGTATGAAGCCCATGTCGCAGCTGTTCAAATCGAAGACCAACAATTGCCGAAAAAATGTGGGCATTTAAACGGAAAAGAGCTCGTGACAACAGAGGAAATGATCCAAAAAATTCAAGCGATTAAAAAGACGACACCATCTCTTATCATCGTGGCAAGAACCGATGCTCGGGCAAATGAAGGGTTAGCGGCGACGATTGAGCGTGCCAAAGCGTATGTTGAAGCTGGAGCAGATGCGATTTTCCCAGAAGCCTTACAATCAGAAGCGGAATTTCAGCAATTTGTCCAACATATCAAAGTTCCTTTATTAGCGAATATGACCGAATTTGGGAAAACTCCTTATTTAACAGCGGAGGAATTTGAGAAATTAGGTTATCAAATCGTCATTTATCCTGTTACTTCATTGCGAGTAGCAGCGAAAGCTTATGAACGTGTGTTTCAACTGATCCAAAAGGAAGGTACACAGGTCGGGGCTCTTGAAGATATGCAAACAAGGAAGGAATTGTATGAAACGATTTCATATGATGACTTTGAAGAGCTTGATGAGAAGATTGCTAAAACGATTTTAGATGAGATCGAACATAAATGATAATGTAAGAGCTGCTTCAAAAGATCAGTCGATCTTTTGAAGCCGTTTTTAGTGGTTTCGAAAACCCCTGGCTATGCCGGGGGTTCTAAAAAGCTTCAAGCGTGGTATTAAAAAAAAACCTCACTTCATGGTAGGATAAAGTTGGTTTCCCGACCGCTTCATCGCACCAAAGAAGGAGGTATGCCCTGTGAAGGACATGAATAGTTTAGCACACACAACATGGAATTGTAAGTATCACATCGTGTTTGCACCAAAATACAGAAGACAAATCATCTATGGAAAATACAAAAAAAGTATCGGACAGATCATAAGAGATTTATGTGAAAGAAAAGGGGTCGTGATTCATGAAGCAAATGCTTGTCCGGATCACATCCATATGTTAGTAAGTATTCCGCCGAAGTTAAGTGTGTCACAATTCATGGGGTACTTAAAAGGGAAAAGTAGTCTCATGATATTTGATCGACATGCCAATTTGAAGTATCGCTACGGGAACAGGAAGTTTTGGTGTAGAGGCTTCTATGTTGATACAGTGGGAAGAAACAAGAAGCAGATACAAGAATACATTAGGAATCAGCTAAAAGAAGACTATATGGGTGATCAGTTATCATTGTTCGAAGACTATGACCCGTTTACCGGAGAGAAAAATAAGAAGAGATAAAGAAATTCTTTAGAATTAGTGGGTGAATGTGGTGCAAAAGGGAAACCGGTTCAGTGGGCCTTTAAGGCCTAGGCCGGTAAGAAAGGCTTTCAGCCGCAGAGTAAACCACCAGTTCACACTGGTGGTTTTGATTTTAGTGGAATCATGCGTTTTAAGAGGAATATGGAAAAAGGGGGATAAGTATAGGGAAAGAAAAATCGTAATATGCAAAATTACGGTGCGAATAAAAAATTCATCATTTTGAGTTTTTCGCTATGCATAAAGTGATTTCATCCAATCCAATACTCCTTTATTCTCACGAGTTCTCAAATCATCTACATGATTGTGACCGATGATTTGACCTTCTTTTAGGACGATGACTTCATCTAAAATCATTTCAACTTCCATTACTTCATGGGTCGTAATTAAAATCAGTTGTTTATCTAAATTAATAAAGGAAATGAGGCTTTTAATAATCGAGTCGCGTACAAGTGGGTCTAATCCGGACAGCGGTTCATCCAAAAGGACGATTGGAACATCGCGGGCTAAGGCTAAGGTAATTTTTAGACGACTGCGATTTCCTTTGGATAAATGTTTAACTTTGTCTCTGCCTACTAAGTTCATAAAATCAATCATTTCCTTTGCTCTTTCCATATTAAAATCAGCAAATTGACTTTGATAAAAAGCGAGCGTATCCGAAACGGTCATAAAAGAGTAAAAGTGATCAAGATCAGATAAATAACTTACTTTTGCGGCGATTCGACGATTTGCTTTTTCCGCGGATATGGTGACCTCGCCATTTGTAGGGTGGACGAGTCCAGCAATTAATTTTAAGAGGGTTGATTTTCCGCTGCCATTTTCACCAATTAAACCAATGATTTTACCGAGCGATAACTCAAGATTTACATCCGTTAATGCTGTTTTCTTTTTATATTGTTTTGTCACATTTGAAAATCGAATCATCCTTTTTCACCTCGATTATATTTATTAAAAAATTCTTCTAACCCCGTTAAAATCTCTTCCTTTTGATAACCCATCTCATACATACTACTGACAAATTGAGAAATCTCCTCTTTTTTTAACCGCTGTCGCATTTCTTCGAGTACGACTTGATTCTCGGTTACATATGTTCCTTGGCCACGTTTTGATTCAGCGATTTTTTCTGACTCTAATTCACGATACGTTCGCTGCACGGTATTCGGATTGACTCCAGATTGAAGAGCCATCTCCCGTACAGAAGGAAGCTTATCCCCTGGTTTTAAATCATTACGAACAATTTCTTTTTTTATTCGTTCCACTAGTTGACTGTAGATTGGTTTTGAAGAATGAAAAGTATCGCTCATAGATTACACCTCAATTTTTCGATCAAGAGTCCAACTCGTAATCAAAAATAACCCAATGAGAATAAATCCTTCTATTACATATCTCCCCATATAAAAAGAGGGAATAGTTTGCTCAATTGTAATTGATATTTCGTTTATTGAATGGGAGAAGTTGAACCAGCTCGTTGTATTTTCAAGTGAGATTAATCCCCAATTCGTTAATACAGAAAAAAAACTGGTTTGTGTAAATTGACCATAGATAAACATCGATAAGAAAAAGAGAAACATGGTTAGGATAAAACTGAATCCTGTGCTCATATATTTTTGTGAAAATAGATAAATGACCCAAAAGAAAAGAAAAACGATCATCATTTGAAATGAAAAATTAAAAAACAAAGAAAGAAAAAGCGTGATTGCTTCTGGGAAAACAGATATGCCACCATGCTCGAGTGAAAAGTTTACCCCCCCAAGCAGAACAGGGATGAATAAAAGAAAAATCGAGAATGTCATGGAAATAACCATAGAGATAACTCCTGCGACCATTTTTGCTAAAAGTAGTGCATATCCGGGCAAGGGATTATGCAACCAGAGATGGATTTTTTCTTTTTGTAAACTATTTAAGAGATAAATAATGAGAAAAAATAAATGAAAGAATAAAAGTAACAAAGCTAACATTGTTATCTGTTCATAGGCCACTCCACCAACAATAGAGGAGGCGATAAAACTAAAGATTGTGACGACCGTTGTTCCTCCCAAAACGGCATAGAGCATCCCAATACCTAAACGAAATTCTTTTTTGACTAATTGAATCCAAGCACTCATATTTATTCCTCCTATACATTTTGTTCTAGTGTGTTAATTTAATAGTACACTAGAACAAGTTGAGGCGTCAATGAATTTATCAATATTATGGAAAAATGGTCTTCTTTAACCGTTACTTAATTCAAAATGAAGGATATTGAGACAAATTCTTTACATTTTAAGAGGAACAGGTAAAATAAAAGAAATTATGAAAAATTGGAGGAGATTGATTATCGCTTTTATTATTGCCTACATTATTGTTTTTTTAGCGGCGGCGACACCATTTATTGAAGTTGTATTTACGATTCCTGTCGGCGCCCTTGCCGGATTAAATGTTTTTCTTGTTACTTTAGTTGGGGTAGCGGGGAATGTCATTACGGTTATTTTAGTGATTGCTTTGGCTGATCGAATTAGAGAATGGCAGAGGGAAAGAAGAGAGAGAAAAGGAAAAGTTTCAAATAAAAAAAATGCAAGAGCGGAAAAAATCATGAATCGATACGGACTTCCAGGTTTAGCTCTTCTTGGTCCTGTTTTTGTTGGAAGTCATTTAGCTGTACTGTTAGCTATTTCACTTGGAAGCAGCAAGAAGTTAGTAACTGCCTGGGTGTTAGGTAGTGTAATCGGCTGGGCTGTCGTAACCGGAGTGATTTCCTATTTTGCTTTGGATTTCTTGGATCTTGGTCATAATGGTGGTTTCTTATATGATTTATTAGAGCGTTATAGCTGACCTGAAAAGAGAAACGATTATAAATAGAATAATGAATAAGTTTGTTTCATTTCGAATGAAGGAGTTTTAGACCTCTTCATTCTTTTTTATTTGCCAAAAGCTCTCAATTGAGCATTGAAAATGTTTGGAAATCAGTTTATAATTGATTATCATTATCAATTAGTTTATTTTCTTTTATTTATAGAGACAAATAAAGCTTTTTTTTTGTTAATTATTTCGTCTATCTAAGTACCAAAAAGAAAGTGAACTTGTTAGGGAGAGTGAGATAGATTGTTAAGACGATTTTTTTCTTATTACAAGCCGTACAAATGGCTCTTTATTCTAGATTTTTCGTGTGCCATTTTAGTAGGTTTGCTTGAGTTGGCGTTTCCGCTCGCGGTTAACCAAGTCATTGACCGTTTGTTGCCACAAGGGGAATGGCATATCATCATTTGGGCGTGTGTAGGTCTTCTTGTTATTTATGGTCTAAATACATTTCTCCATTTTGTTGTCACTTATTGGGGGCATAAGCTTGGAATTAATATTGAAACAGATATGAGGCAAAAGTTGTTTGGCCATATGCAAAAGCTTTCCTTTGGCTATTATGACAATAATAAAACAGGTCATTCGATTTCGAGATTAACAAAGGACCTTGAGGAAATTGGTGAAGTTGCCCATCATGGGCCAGAGGACGTATTTGTTGCATTAATGACCTTGCTTGGAGCTTTTTTAATTATGCTCGGCATCAACTGGAAGCTTGCGATTATTTCGTTTATCGTCATTCCATTATTGATGATTTTTGCGATTCATTTTAATAAAAAAATGACCAAAACGTTCCGCAAAATGTTTGGTGATGTCGCGGAAATCAATTCTCGTGTGGAAGATAGTATCGGTGGAATTCGTGTCGTTCAAGCCTTTGCTAATGAAGAATACGAGCAGAAACAATTTGCCAAAAACAATCAAATGTATCGTCAAACGAAACTTGAATCATACAAAATTATGGCACAAAACGTCATGTCCAACTATATGTTTATGCGAGTCGTGACTTTATTTACACTTCTTTTTGGGACCTTTTTTGTCATTAATCAGGAATTAACGTATGGTGAATTTGTTGCCTTTATTTTATTATCGAATATTTTACTTGGACCGATTCAAAAAATTAATGCGGTTATTGAAAGTTATCCAAAAGGAATTGCTGGTTTTAAACGATATACTGAAATTATGGATACGGAACCCGATATCGATGATCATCCAAACGCAAAAGATATGACCGTAAATGGGGCGATTTCCTATCAAAATGTCACATTTGGATATGGTGGAAAAGAGAATATTTTAGATAATATTAGCTTGTCGATTCAACCAGGGGAAACGGTTGCTTTTGTTGGACCATCAGGAGCTGGTAAAACGACATTATGTAGCTTATTGCCTCGTTTTTATGAAGTAGGAGAAGGGAATATCTATGTCGATGGCCATAACATCCAAGACATTACTTTACAATCATTACGCACGCAAATTGGGATCGTGCAGCAGGACGTCTTTTTATTCTCGGGTACGATTCGTGAAAATATTGCTTATGGAAAGCTGGATGCAACGGATGAGGAGATTTATGAAGCCGCTAAAAAAGCTCAGCTAGATGATTTCCTTCGTTCACAACCAGAAGGTTTACAAACGGTGATTGGAGAAAGAGGCGTGAAGTTATCTGGTGGACAGAAACAAAGATTGGCGATTGCCCGGATGTTTTTGAAAAACCCACCGATTCTCATTTTGGATGAAGCAACGTCTGCCCTTGATACAGAAACAGAGATGGCGATTCAGCAGTCATTAGCCGAACTTTCAAAAGGGAGAACAACGTTAGTTATTGCTCACCGTTTAGCGACGATTAAAAATGCCGATCGCATTATTGTCGTTACAAAAGAGGGGATTACGGAACAAGGAAAACATGAAGAATTAATCGAGCAAGATGGTGTCTATAGCCGCCTTCATTATGCTCAGTTTGGGTAAAGAGAGCTAGCCGCAAATGATAACGATTTGCGGCCTTTTTATATTTTATGTTCTTGTGTTTTTATCGTTAGAATAAGTATAAACGTATATTTTTCTCGCTTCTAGGCAAACGGATTCCGCTTTATATTCAGTCTAGCTGCATCCGTTAGAAGCTCGAGAAAAATCGGTCGTCTTAATGAAGACAAAGAGCGTCTTCAACAGCCGCCCTGTATTTTTTCTCGCTTCTGACCAAACGGATTCCGCTTTATATTTAAGGAGGTTAATTATGAATCTTGAACATGGCAAAGATCGATTAATTGTAAATGGTACGGGGGAGGTTAGTGCTACACCTGATCAGAGTGTGATTCAGCTTGGGGTTGAAACAGAAGGGAGCCTTGTTGAAACGGTACAAGTTGAAAATGGGGAGAAAATGAATCAAATTATTGCGGCTCTCCAACAATTAGGTGTTCCAGCAAATGATATTCGTACAATCGAATATCAGCTAGTACCTATGTATGACTATCAGGATGGCCAACAAGTATTTCGAGCTTACCGTCTTACTCATATTGTGCAAATCACTCTTGATCAGATTGATTTAACAGGAGAAGTTGTCGATGCGGCCGTTTTAAATGGAGCTAATCGAGTGCAGGCAATTCAGTTTACGCTGCAGGATGAAAAAGCTGCTTATGATGAAGCATTATCATTAGCAATTGCTGATGTTACTAGAAAAGCAACGGTATTAACTGCGGAAATAGGTGTTCATTTAGATAAGGTTCCGATTGCAGTCAAAGAATTAAGTGCACCTGTTCAACCTTTTACACCGCGCATACATTCATTTGAAGCCTCTTCTCATACACCCGTCCAGCTTGGACAATTACAAGTTCAAGCAAATGTTGAGGCCGTTTACGAATATCGACGCTCGTAAAAATAGCAAAGAATTTTAATAGATTCAAATAAAAAACCAAACAAATCTAGTAAATCAGCTTTCATAGGTTCTATATCCTCTCTATTTTAATAGATATAGTAAAGGGGATGAAAGGAGCGATAGGATGAAAGCTTTCTTTACAGATGTGTTTGGTTTTATTCTTTTAGTTGGGATCGTCATTTTACTTGTCGCTTTCCCAGCTTTTAAGCAAGCAGAGTGGTCCTTTGTTTTAGCAGAGACAACTGTTTCTTTTTTGACGATTTTTCTTAGTATTTTAATAGAGGCCTTTCCATTTTTGCTCGCGGGTGCTCTGATGTCAGCTCTTATTGGTCTTTATATTAAACCAAGTCATATTTCAAAGTGGATTCCAAAACATCCTTTTTTAAGTTTAATTCCAGCTTTAATTCTTGCATGTCTATTACCGATTTGTGAATGTGCGATCGTTCCTGTCATTCGTAATTTCATTCGAAAAGGGGTTCCAATCCATGTCGCCGTTGCGTTTATGACGGCTGCGCCGATTTTAAACCCGATTGTGGCCGCTTCAACGTATTATGCCTTTAATCTTGACTGGTCAATGGTTGGGTGGCGGATGGGACTAGCCTTTATTTGTACATGCCTCATTGCGATTATCATGTATGTTATTTTTCGTCACCGTGGGAAAACAGATGTGTTGCTTGATGATGAGGTGAGTGAACATAAAGAACATGTACATGAGAAAGGGATTAAAGGGATTTTTTATCATACAGCCGATGATTTTTTGTTTATGGCTCGTTATTTTGTGATAGGTGCTTTTTTAGCGAGTTTATTTCAAACCTTTTTTGCAAGGGACTGGCTGGCGTTAACAGGCGATACAACGGTTTTTGGCATTATGATGATGATGGGTTTAGGTTATTTACTCTCATTATGTTCGGAAGCCGATGCTTTTATAGCCGCTTCCTTTGGACGTACTTTTTCTTTTGAAGCGACCCTTTCTTTTCTTATCTATGGACCAATGCTTGATTTAAAAAATACACTCATGATGCTTTCAACCTTCAAATGGCGATTTATTCTCGCTTTTCATGTAGTGGTTACGGTCGTCGTATTTTTGACAATGCTCGTTATCGCCGTGATTTAAGGAGGATCTTAATGAACAAAATAAATGGAAGCTATACCTATTTCTCTGGTATTTTATTATTAGGATTTGGTTTATTATTGCTAGCGATGGTTTTATCCGGATCGCTTGATTATTACGTGGCTCCTTCTATGCATTTTATTGTGATTATCGGTATGGTCTTTTTCCTTCTATTAGGTTTAAGTCAAATTTGGAGAAGTACAGCAAAGGAACCGACTTCATGTACTTGTGTGGCTGATTCGGAAACGAAAAAGGGGAAAAATAGTACATTACTATTATTATTTCTCATTCTTGTGATTGGATTTATTTTGCCAGACTATGCCCTTTCAACGAAGATGGCGGAACTAAAAGGAATTTCTTATACTTTTCCACTATCAGATGAACGGGTAGAGAGAAATAGCGATTTTATTGAGGAGCATTATACAATGGTGGCAATGGAAGTTGAGCAAAATGGTAGGCTTATTGTCCAAGATGAAATGTTTTTAGATGTACTTGCGTTATTACACTTACGCCTAGACTCATATATTGGCAAAGAAATTGAGTTTACTGGGTTTGTGCATGATGATCCATCTCTAGAGAAAGGGGAACTTGCGATTGCACGATTTGCCTTTACATGCTGTGTGGCCGATGCGATTGGATATGGATTTATCGTTCAATCAGCTGAGCATAGCGAACATTTAAATTCTGGCTGGGTAACCGTTCGTGGAGTGATTCAAACAAGGGAGTATGAGGGAAGGGTAATTCCACATATTGATGTAAGTGAGATGGTTTCTGTCTATCAACCTGAGTTGCCTTATGTTTATCCGACTTTATTAACAGGTAACTAATAGCTAGCAAAAAAGAGACTAAATATAGGGCAAGCGGTCGTTTTCTAGATGATTATTTGATAGGATAAGAGAAAAGGAGCTGAAAAAATGACGAAATTTTATCAAGAAGTGATTGATTTCTCGAATACGCAACAATTATCCGACCAATTTGAGCAGCTTTTGCAACTCCCTTTACAGTCTGCAGAGGACATTCTTTTCTATTTGCAAGAAGAAACCAAACTTCTTGATGCGATTGAAGAGGCATTAACAGGTCATTATATTGATTTTAATAGTTACAATGATAGCGAAGAAGCCAAAAAAGCTTTTGAACAAGATCAAGAGGTAATCGAACCACTTGTGAAGCAGTATGAAGCTAAACTCGATCAAAAACTGCTTGCATCTAAAGCATTAGAACAGCTCCCAGAAGAAGAGTACGCGTTTATGCTCAAACGAAAAAAGAATGCCGAAAGTTTATTTCGAAAAGAAAATGTGAAGCTCGAAATTGAAGAAGACAGACTCGCCACCAACTATTTTGAAATTACAGGAGCCTCGGTCGTCGAGTGGGAAGGGGAGCAGTTAACCCTTCCACAATTATCTCCTTTTTTACAAGATACCGATCGAAAGAAAAGAGAAAAAGCAATGGCGGCCATGCGAGAGAAGTTTATCGAATCGGAGGAGCCGCTCCAAAAAATCATGTCCGAATTAATAGAAATTAGGCAGAAAAAAGCAGAGTACGCCAATCTAGCTAATTATCGAGACTATATGTTTAAAAAATACGAACGATTTGATTATTCTCCGGAAGACTGTAAAACATTAGCGGCTAGTATTGCCAAACATGTAAAACCGTTAAAAGAAAAATTACAAAAAGAGCATGCTAAAAAACTGGGCGTTGATCCCTATTTACCATGGGATGTATCAGCTGTGTTGGCAGGAGAAGAACGTTTAAAACCATTTTCAAATACAGATGAATTGATTGCTGGAGTTCGAAAAGTGCTTGGAGAATTAGACCCAAGATTTGCTGAATTAATTGAGCAGATGAATCAAAAAGGGATGCTTGATTTAGAAAGTAGAAAAGGAAAGTCTCCCGGTGGTTTTTGTGCCCCGTTACCGGTTTCAGAACTCTCCTTTATTTTTATGAATCATGCCAAAACACACGATGATATGATCACTTTATTTCATGAGATGGGACATTGTATTCATAATGATTTTAAAAAGGAGTTACCGCTCCAAATCTATCGTGAAACTCCGATGGAATCTAGTGAACTAGCAAGTATGACGATGGAGTTGTTAACGATGGATAAATGGGAGCAATTTTATCCAACAAAAGCAGATTTCATTCGAGCGAAAAAAGAGCAAATTAAAGGAATTATTCAATTTTTACCAGTTGGTGTTGTCATTGATCAATTTCAGCATTGGCTGTATGAATATCCAAACCATTCGGTGGAAGAAAGAAACCAAAAATATGCGGAATTGTTAACAGAAATCGATAGTAATTTTGTTGATTGGTCCGGTTTTGAAAAATGGCGTGAAATAGCATGGCTTGGCGTTTTACATATTTTTGAAGTGCCATTTTATTATATTGAATATGTCATTGCCCAATTAGGTGCCGTGCAAATGTATCGTCAATATAAAGAAAACAAAAATCAAACATTAACAAACTATAAAGAGGCAATGGCTCTAGGAAGTTCAAAATCATTAGCTGAAGTTTATGAAAAGGCGGGGATTCGCTTTGATTTTTCTGAAGAAATGATTAAAGAATTGGTGGAATTTCTTGAGACAGAGTTGACTCTGCTAGAGCAAGAATAGTTAGGAAGAAGGAGACATGTTTACTACTTTTTTATTAGCGATTGGAATTATTGTTGGCGGCCTAATTGGAGGTCGCCTCCTTAGGTTTTTAATTGAAACACAGAAGCTCCCGGCCCATATTCCTTTAGATAAACTGATCAAAAATATGATCCCATTTGTTATTTTAGGAATGAATCCTCTTATATTAATCGGGGCTTTTTGGATCGTTGAAATTCAAGAAATGGAGTTTTTATTTTTACCAGTAATAGGTATATTCACGCTACTCATAGGCGGGGTTTTTGCCTTAATCGCAGCGAGAATTTATCAGCATAATAAAAAACAAACAGGTGCTATGTTTGTTAGCGGTAGTTTCTCCAATCTAGGTTCATTCGGAATGTTATTTTGTTTTTTATTTTTAGGTGAAATGGGATTAGCGATTGCGGCCATGTTTCGTTTGTTTGAGGAATTATTTTATTATACCGTTTGTTTTCCAGTTGCGAAGAGATACGGTGAAGCTGGTGAAAAGGAAGCTAAAAAGTCAAAATTAAAACAATTAATAAAAGATCCTTTTATTATGGTTACACTTATAGCCGTTTGTCTTGGAGTAGGTTTAAACTTCTCAACGATAGAGCGACCTGAATTTTTTGGCACTTTAAATGAATTTCTTGTTCCTTTGGCCACTTTTTTATTAGTCGTGCCTTTAGGATTTACAATGCGAGTCAAATCAGTTCGGACTTATCTAAAAGAAGGTTTTACTTTAGCTTTTATAAAATCTGTCCTTGTTCCAGTAGTGGTTGTAGGAGTAGCTTATTTTTTAGGGTTAGGCTCTTATCAAGATGGACTCTTAATCAAGGTCATTTTAATCTTAGCGGCCATGCCTCCAGCTGTAATGGCTTTAGTCCCAGCACAGTTATATAAATTGGAGATCGAGTTAGCGAATGCTAATTGGATTGTCAGCACGTCCATGTTAGTGGTTGTTTTGCCGATTCTTTATCTCTTGGTACAATAACGAATATGGAGGGTGATCATGAAAAGTTGGACAAAGCAACAATTAAAAGAAGTATGGAAAGAACGTAGTGTGTATAAACCAGGCGAGATGTTAACGGATGACCTTCTGTTCTCGGTGGAAACAAGCCTTAACTTATCTTTGCCAAATCTTTATAAACAATTGATGAAAATCCAAAATGGTGGCGAATTGGCCGTACCGATTTATCCAAGTGAAGAGCTCCCGTATGTCATTCATTATTTGCAAGAAATTGAATTAGAAAAAGGAGTAGGTCTTTCTGATGTTTTTATTGAAGAGTTTCATTTACCGAATGGACTTATTTTAATAACGGGTGATTTGTTTAGCTGGCTGGCTTTTGATTATCGTACGAATTTAGAAGAGCCATGTGTTGTCTTTTTTTATGAAGAGGATGGAGTGTGGCGAGAGATTGAAGTGGCCGAGACGTTTGAGCAGTTTATTGGATTATTTATTCAATATGAGGAGAGTAAAAAACCATTCAATTGAATGGTTTTTTATTTAGGGCTAGTCCTAAATTTAGCTGGTTTTTTGTTGCTTTGTTAGTGATGTGAAGGAATGAAATGTATGAGTTGCAGAAATTGAGGGGCGAATAATCGGTGATAAGTAATGAAAAAGCCGGGTTGCCGAAATTAGAGTGCGAGTAATTAGTGATAAGTAATGAAAAAGCCAATTGGTCGAAATTAAGGTGCGAAAATTAGAGCATAAGTAATAAAAAAAGCGTGCCTACCTAAAAGCATTTTTTCAAACCCTAGCACCAAATGGCTTTTAAGGTTTTGCTTGAATTTTCCACTTTGTTTGATTAAGATTAAATTGTAACATTTCATTACACACCTATTTTTACTCAACAAGTCCCCTTTAAAGATAACTATCCAATTAATAGTCAGAACAAACCGAACCAGTGATTTCTCAACAAAGAACTCAATCCGTAAAAGCTAAGTTTGACACCGTTGTAAAAGGCAAAAGAGAGTTTAATAGGAAAGCGATTGTTCAAGAGAAGTTTTTCTGAAATGCCAATAGAAAGGGTTGAAGCCGTGTGCATTTTGAACTAACGAAGGAACAAACGATGATTAAGAAATTGATTCGAGATTTTGCTGAGAATGAAGTAGCTCCAGAGGCGGATGAAAGGGATCGAACAGGGGAGTTTCCTCTACCGATTTATAAAAAATTAGCCAAACTAGGGCTAATGGGCTTACCCTTTCCAGAAAAGTATGGTGGTGCCGAAGCTGACACGATCAGCTTTGCGATTGTTGTTGAAGAGTTAAGTCGGGTATGTGGCTCAACTGGAATAACATACTCAGCCCATATTTCACTTGGGGGAGCACCATTGTATTTATTTGGAACAGAAGCACAAAAACAAAAGTACTTAACACCACTTTGTACCGGTGAATATTTAGGGGCGTTTGGTTTAACGGAGCCGAATGCTGGTTCTGATGCGGGTGGAACACAAACGAAGGCCGAACGAAAAGGGGATCATTGGGAAATCACAGGGACAAAATGTTTTATTACAAATGCAAGCTTTGCTAAAAATCTTGCTTTGACTGCGGTTACTGATAAATCTAAGGGGATAAACGGGATAAGTGCTTTTATCGTACCAACGAATGATCCTGGGTTTAAAATTTATGATCAATATGAAAAATTAGGGCTTCATTCATCCAATACGACTGAACTAGTACTTGAAAATGTAAGCGTTACCAATGGAGATTTATTAGGTGTGGAAGGCAATGGTTTCAAGCAGTTTCTTGCGACTTTGGACGGGGGAAGAATTGGAATAGGGGCCATGGCTGTTGGAATTGCTCAAGGTGCTTATGAGAAATCGTTACAATATGCAAAGGAAAGAAAACAGTTTGGCCAAAGTCTTTCTCAATTTCAGGCCATTCAATTCAAGTTGGCTGATATGGCCATGAATATTGAATTAGCACGAAATATGGTCTTTAAAGCGGCTTGGTTAAAAGATCAAGGGAAAAAGTTTAAAAAAGAAGCCGCGATGGCGAAGTTATATGCTTCCGAGATATGTATGAAGGTTTGTGACCAAGCGATTCAAATTCATGGTGGTTATGGTTATATGAAGGAATACCAAGTTGAACGTTTTTTCCGGGATGCGAAATTACTTGAAATAGGTGAAGGGACGTCTGAAGTTCAACGGATGGTCATTGCTCGTGAAATTGGTTGTTAAATGAGGTGAAAAAATAACAGACTCTAATAAAAAGGAGACTTTTATGTTTCAAAAAATATTAATTGCGAACCGCGGTGAAATAGCCTCTAGAATTATAAGAACTTGTAAAAAGTTATCCATCCAAACGGTTGCTGTTTATTCGGAGGCAGATAGCAATTCTCCATTTGTAAAAGAAGCAGATGAAGCGTATTTATTAGGTGGGCCTCGTGTATCTGAAAGTTATTTAAACATCGATAAAATCATAGAAATAGCTAAGAAAACTAATGTAAGTGCTATTCATCCTGGCTATGGTCTTTTATCAGAAAATGCTGAATTTGTCGAAAGGTGTGAAGCAGAGAAACTTGTTTTTATTGGTCCCACAGCGGATGTAATAAAAAAAATGGGTAGCAAAATTGAAGCACGAAAGCAGATGATAAAAGCAGGTGTTCCGATTGTTCCAGGTATCGAACATCCTTTAACAGATGTAAAGGAAGCTCTTTTAGTGGCAGAGGAAATAGAGTACCCCGTTATGTTAAAAGCTTCAGCAGGCGGTGGAGGTATTGGGATGCAACTGGCTCATGATCCATCAGAGCTTGAAAAAGCATTTGCTGGCAATCAAAAAAGAGCCCTCAGCTTTTTTGGAGAAGGTTCGATGTATATGGAAAAATACATTCATAATCCACGTCATATCGAAGTACAAATTTTGGCGGATAAAAGCGGAGAAACGATTTATTTATGGGAGCGTGAGTGCTCGATTCAACGAAGGCATCAGAAAGTGATTGAAGAAGCTCCATCTGTTTTCTTAACGAAAGAAACACGAAAGAAAATGGGAGAAGCTGCCGTCAAAGCAGCTAGGGCGATCGGTTATGAAAATGCTGGAACGATTGAGTTTATCGTTGATGAACAACAAAACTATTATTTTCTTGAAATGAATACGAGATTACAAGTTGAACATCCAGTGACAGAGGAAATTACAAAGCTTGATTTAGTAGAAGCTCAAATTGATATTGCCCAAGGAGAACCGATTATTTTGAAGCAAGAAGATATTTTAAATAATGGTCATGCGATAGAAGCACGTATTTATGCAGAAGACCCAAAAACCTTTTACCCTTCACCTGGTACAATTACAACTTTAAATCGACCTGAAGGAGAAGGAATTCGACATGAGATGGCAGTGGAAGAAGGCTCGGCTGTCACGCCTTTTTATGATCCGATGATTGCCAAATTAATCGTCCATGCCGACACACGGGAGCAAGCGATCAAAAAAATGGTCAACGCTTTAAAAGAATACAAAATTGAAGGAATTAAAACAAATATCCCTTTGTTAATTGAGATTTTTCAGCATGAAGCCTTTCAAAAAGGAGATACAACGACAGATTTTCTGAACCGATATATAACCGTTTCTTAACTTGATAGGAGGAAAATAACAAATGGCACAAGTTAAAGCAAGTATGGCAGGGAATGTTTGGAAGCTACTCGTAAAAAAAGGAGACTCAGTTGAGGTTGGTCAAGAAGTCGCCATTTTAGAATCGATGAAAATGGAAATCCCGATTACCGCAGAAATAGCAGCCGTTGTAAAAGAAGTGAAAACAAGTGAAGGTGAATTTATAAACGAAGGAGATGTCATTTTAGAATTGGAATAAACGAAGCAAGAGGATGTGATTTTGTGAAGTGGATGAAGGAAATCACGCTGAAGGAAGTTGGGCCACGTGACGGCTTGCAAAATGAAAAAAAGTGGGTTGCGACAGAAGATAAGATCGCCTGGATTGATAGATTATCAGAAAGCGGCTTAAAGTCGATTGAAGTGACTTCTTTTGTCCCACCTAAATGGATTCCAGCTCTAAGAGATTCCTATGAAGTGGCGACACAAATAAAGCGTGTTAAAGGCGTGACTTATTCAGCTCTCGTTCCAAATCAAAGAGGTTTAGAAAATGCGCTAAAAGCTAAAATCGATGAAATAGCGGTATTTATGTCAGCTAGTGAAACCCATAACCAAAAAAATATTGCGAAGTCGATTGATGAGACCTTTCCCATTTTAAATGAAGTGGTTCAAAACGCCCTCGCTGCTGGTAAAAAAACAAGAGGATATATCTCGACGGTTTTTGGCTGCCCTTATGAAGGAAAGATCGATTTGGATCAAGTGATCAAAGTGTCGGAAGCGTTATTAGAAAGTGGAGTTGATGAGCTTTCACTCGGCGATACAATCGGGATTGCGAACCCTAAGCAGGTGGAGGATGTTTTGAATGTTTTATTAAAAAGGTTTCCGCGAGAGAAATTAGCCTTACATTTTCATAATACGCGTGGTTTAGGGTTAGCTAATGTTGTCGTCGCGATTGATAGTGGCATTACTACCTTTGATTGCTCAACCGCTGGAATAGGTGGGTGTCCATATGCACCAGGTGCTTCGGGCAATGTTGCAACCGACGATTTATTGTATATGCTCGAGCAGATCGGAGTTGAGACAGGGATCAGCTTAGAAAAAATCATCGCAGCGGCTCAATTTATTGAAAGGAAGTTGGGGCGTCCTTTACCTAGTTATAGTTTACAAATGAATAGATAAAAAGATTTTTTAGCTAAAGTTTGCTTGATGAGGAGGAAGGCGTATGTCATTAAACACTGAAAAACTCCAACAAGAATTACAAACTAGAATTGAATCTCTTCAAAAAGGTGGGGCGGTTAAGTATCACGAAAGCAATGCAAAAAAAAGTAAATTATTTGTTAGAGAACGACTGAATCTTTTATTTGATCAAGATTCGTTTGTAGAAGATGGTTTATTTGCTAATTGTGAGTCAGAGGGGTTGGCTGCGGATGGAGTCGTAACAGGCACTGGGAAAATTGAAGGTCAAACGGTATGCGTGATGGCGAATGATTCGACTATTAAAGCAGGTTCGTGGGGGGCAAGAACGGTTGAAAAAATGATTCGAATTCAAGAAACCGCTGAAAAATTAAATGTCCCGATCTTTTATTTAGTCGATTCGGCTGGAGCACGTATTACCGATCAAGTTGAAATGTTTCCGGGGAGACGAGGAGCAGGACGAATATTCTATAATCAAATAAAATTATCTGGGCGAGTTCCGCAAGTTTGTTTGTTATTTGGACCTTCAGCAGCTGGTGGAGCTTATATTCCCGCCTTTTGTGATATTGTCATCATGGTTGATCAAAATGCTTCAATGTATTTAGGTTCACCAAGAATGGCGGAGATGGTTATTGGCGAGAAAGTCACATTAGAGGAAATGGGTGGGGCGAGAATGCATTGCTCGGTTTCCGGTTGTGGTGATATATTGGCAGCGAATGAACAAGAAGCCATTGCTCTTGGGCGTCAATACCTTTCCTATTTTCCGGCCAATTATTCCAAACGTCCAGCGATAAGTAAGGCGATGGAGCCGAAGAGTTTTGAAAAGACCATTGAAGATATTATCCCGGCAAATCAGAACATGCCTTTTAATATGTACGAGTTAATTGAGCGAGTTGTTGATGAGGATTCCTTTTTTGAGATTAAGAAGTTATTTGCAGCAGAAATTATTACCGGTGTCGCGAGACTGAATGGACGTTCAGTCGGTATCGTTGCCAATCAACCACGTGTTAAAGGTGGGGTGCTTTTCCCAGACTCGGCTGATAAAGTAACCAAATTTGTGAATTTATGTGATGCTTATCATATTCCTTTGCTTTTCTTAACAGATGTCCCAGGATTTATGATTGGAACAAAGGTTGAGCAAGCTGGAATCATTCGTCACGGAGCCAAAATGGTTGCGGCGATTTCAGAAGCGACGGTTCCAAAAATTTCGATCATTGTTCGTAAGGCCTATGGGGCGGGACTGTATGCGATGTGTGGTCCTGCATTCGAACCAGATTGCTGCCTTGCTCTACCTAGTGCCCAAATTGCGGTAATGGGACCAGAAGCTGCGGTCAATGCTGTTTATGCCAAAAAAATTAGTGAGCTTCCAGAGGAACAAAGGGCGGCTTTTATTGAAGAAAAACGAGCTGAATATAAAGCGGACATTGATGTGTATCGATTAGCATCAGAAATGGTGATTGACGGAATCATTCATGGAAACGAATTAAGACAAGAACTTGTCAAAAGATACGAGCTCTATCAATCTAAGCACATTGATTTTACGAATCGTAAGCACCCTGTTTATCCTGTTTAATTCAGGGTAAAAGAAGGAGGTTTTAGTCTATGAAATCAGTCATTGTCAGTGGGGCAAGGACACCGTTTGGGAAATTTGGTGGCCATTTAAGCTCATTATCAGCCGTAGAATTAGGCGGAATTGCGATTAAAGAAGCGGTTAGTCGAGCGAGTCTTAAAAACGATCAGGTTGATGAAGTGATTTTTGGCCATGTCCTTCAAGCTGGGCAAGGACAAATCACTTCAAGACAAGCGGCCAGGGCAGCTGGGTTACCCTGGCACGTAAAAACAGAGACGATTAATAAAGTATGTGCCTCAGGTTTGAGAGCGGTTTCATTAGCCGATCAGCTCATCCGTGTAGGTGATGAAAAAATTATCGTTGCCGGAGGGATGGAATCGATGTCAAACACCCCCTATGTGCTGCCAAAGGCAAGGTGGGGCGCACGAATGGGGGATGCTTCCCTAGTTGATCTGATGATTCATGATGGCTTATCTTGTAGTTTTACAGGTGTTCATATGGGGCATTATGGAAATGAAACAGCGGCTCTACTAGAAATATCGCGTGATGAACAGGATAAGTGGGCTTATAGAAGCCACAAGCGAGCTGTTAAAGCGATCGAATCAGGACGATTAGCAGAAGAAATTGTCCCGGTGCAAATCCAACCTCGCAAGGGAGAACCGATTCTAATCGAGAAGGATGAAGCACCGCGAGCAAAGGCAAGTTTAGAAGCTTTATCCGCTTTAAAGCCAATTTTTGGTCAGGGTGGAACGATTACGGCTGGAAATGCACCAGGTGTCAACGATGGGGCAGCAGCCCTTGTTTTAATGAATGAAGAAGAGGCTCATAATCAAGGGATAGAACCGTTAGCAACAATTCTTGCGCATGCTGAGGTTGCTACACAAGCAAAAGATTTCCCACAAACACCAGGTTTAGTGATCGAGAAACTTCTTGAGAAAACTGGAAAAAAGGTAAGTGATATTACGTTGTTTGAAATTAATGAAGCCTTTGCCGCCGTTGCACTTGCTAGTAATAAAATAGCTGACTTAAGCCCTGATAAGGTTAATGTAAATGGTGGGGCAGTCGCCCTTGGTCATCCAATTGGAGCTAGTGGAGCCCGAATTTTATTAACACTCGCTTATGAACTCAAACGAAGAGGAGGAGGAATAGGGATTGCCGCCATTTGTAGTGGTGGTGGTCAAGGGGACGCTATGATGATCGAAGTTTAAGTGAGCTTTATCAAACATACATTTTCTTTCTAATCAAAGTAGACTGTAGACAAAATGCCTGTGAGGAACTGTATCTCACAGGCATTTTTATTTTGGCTCATTTTTTCAAGTTTATGGCAGCGAAAAAAGCATTGATTGCATTGAATTTTTTTGAATAAAAAAATGAATGGAGAAAAAACCCAAAAATATTGATACATCAACGTTTTTGAGTTTATCTGTTGCATAACAATAAAATGCTTTAATATCAATAATAAAACTATTTTTAAGAAAACTATTCACAAACAATTTAATCTGTTATATAATAGTTTTAACAAGTTAGGAAGGGGTGTCACACTTCTTTAATAAATGTAAATAATGGTAAATGTTTGACGCTTATTTTGATGAAGTTCTGTTTTAAAAATACTTAAGAAACAAAAAATGAAATCAAAAACGAGGAGAAAGGCGTGGGGAAACATGGATCATAATCGACAATTAAAAGCATTGCAGGAGACGTGGCAAAATGAGAGTCGCTGGAATGGAATTACAAGACCTTATTCAGCTGAAGAGGTATTGAAATTAAGAGGTTCCGTACAAATTGAATATACATTGGCCGAAAGAGGGGCTAAAAGACTTTGGGAATCGCTGAATGAAGAGGATTATATTCATGCGCTTGGGGCCCTAACTGGAAACCAAGCCGTTCAACAAGTAAAAGCGGGCTTAAAGGCCATTTATTTAAGTGGTTGGCAAGTAGCAGCAGATGCTAATTTATCTGGACAGATGTATCCGGATCAAAGCTTATATCCAGCAAATAGTGTCCCATCTGTTGTGAAAAGAATTAATCAAGCTTTGCAACGAGCCGATCAAATTGAACATATGGAAGGTAAAAATGATACAGACTGGTTTGCTCCAATTGTCGCTGATGCGGAAGCTGGATTCGGTGGTCAACTAAATGTCTTTGAATTAATGAAAGGCATGATAGAGGCAGGAGCAGCCGGCGTTCACTTTGAAGACCAACTTGCTTCAGAGAAAAAATGTGGTCACCTCGGTGGGAAAGTGTTATTGCCGACGCAACAAGCGATTAAAAACTTAATCTCAGCACGATTAGCAGCAGACGTATTAGATGTTCCAACCGTATTGATTGCTCGCACAGATGCGAATGCAGCTGACTTAATTACTAGTAATATTGATCCTTATGATGCACCATTTATGACAGATGAACGTACTCCAGAAGGCTTTTACCGAACAACACCAGGGATTGATCAAGCGATTGCAAGAGGGCTTGCTTATGCTCCATATGCCGATTTAATTTGGTGCGAAACAGCAGAACCGAATCTAGAGGAAGCAAAAGCGTTCGCTGATGCTATACATGCTCAGTACCCAGATAAATTGCTTGCCTACAATTGTTCACCATCGTTTAATTGGAAAGCAAAACTTGATGATGAGACGATTGAAAAATATCAAAGAGAACTTGGAACGATGGGATATAAATTCCAATTTGTAACACTTGCAGGTTTCCATGCATTAAATCATAGCATGTTTGAACTTGCACGAGGTTATAAGGAACATGGCATGGCCGCTTATTCAAAACTACAACAAGAAGAATTTGCGAGTGAAAAATATGGTTATACAGCTACAAGGCACCAAAGAGAAGTTGGCACCGGTTATTTTGATGAAGTGTCTCAAATCATTACGGGGGGAACTTCTTCTACAACCGCAATGAAAAACTCAACGGAAACAGAACAGTTTATTTCAAGCTGAAAGAAGTAATCCCTTCAAATCTCCGAGAAGTGGAGGAGGGCAAGTGTGATAGACGCTTAGTCTTTATTTAGAAGGAATGCTTCATCTAGTTAGATTGGTTAAAAGCCAATGTGATGGAAAATTCATTTTATTTATTATCAAAAATAGGGAGGGTTTATTATGAAAACGACAACAACTAAAACAAGTATGATCATTTGTGCGGATTGTGGGCACCCAGTTAAGACACCAACAGATACGTATATGACAAAATGTGACCATTGTTTAAGAAAAGAAACAGAATAAATTCTACCCTATTTTAAAACGTTCACTTCTCGGTCATAGAACGATTTCTCGGAAATAAAGACGGAATATTGCGAATTATATTTAGGCAAGAAGGGTTGAATGTCTTGAACAACCCTTCTTTTTTTAAAAGTGTTGGGAGGTATGACTAATTGAAACCGTATAAAAAGTTCGGACAAATTCAAGTGGCAGAAGAGCTTGTTCACTTTGTTGAAAAAGAAGCGTTAATCGGATTAAATTTAGATAAAAATCAGTTTTGGGCAAAGTTTGAAAATCTGATTGAAATATTAAGTCCAATTAATAATCAATTGTTATCAAAGCGAGTGCATTTACAGGAGCAAATAAATCAATGGTATCAAGATAATCGTGCGTTTGAACCAAAGGCATATCAAGAGTTTTTAACGGAAATCGGTTATTTAGAAAAGCGGGTGGCTGATTTTCATATTACAACAGAGAATGTCGATGAGGAAATTGCTAGGCAAGCTGGCCCGCAACTCGTTGTTCCTTTAGACAATGCAAGATATGCGATTAATGCAGCGAACGCGAGATGGGGTAGTCTGTATGATGCCCTTTATGGAACAAATGTGATAGATGAAAGTGAAGATACTAAAAGAACAACTCAATACAATCCATTAAGAGGGAAGAAAGTTGTCGAGTATACAAAGTTATTTCTCGATAAAGTCATTCCTTTAGAGCAAGGAAGTCATAGTGAGGCGAAACAATATCAAATCACAGCAGGAACGCTTTCTATTGCGTTAGAAAATGGTCAAGTGACTAAATTAAAAGATCCGAAGAAGTTTATTGGTTATGTTGGTGAACTGGATGAACCGAAAACAATCCTTTGTCAAAATCATCAACTTCATTTCGAAATTAAAATTGATCGACATGATGAAATTGGGCAGTTTGATCAGGCAGGTATTAAAGATATTATTTTAGAATCGGCTTTAACGACAATCATGGATTGTGAAGATTCGGTCGCAGCTGTTGATACAACTGATAAAGTGCATATTTATCGTAACTGGCTTGGGTTAATGAAAGGAAATTTAACATCGACTTTTACGAAAAATGGTGTGCAGCTACTTCGGCAGTTAAATCAAGATCGCCATTATAGAAGAGGGAATGGAGAGGAATTTTCCCTATCAGGCCGTTCCCTTATGTTTATTCGTAATGTCGGCCATCTTATGACCTCAAATCTCATTTTAGATAAGGTTGGTCAAGAAGTGCCAGAGGGTATTATTGATGCGGTTATAACAAGCCTTATTGCGAAACATTCTATTATGGGCTTAAGTGAACTTAAAAATTCAAAGGAACGTTCGATTTATATCGTGAAACCGAAAATGCATGGTTCCGAAGAAGTTGAGTTCGCGAACCGAATATTTAATATGGTGGAAGATATGTTAGAAATGGAGCGCTATACATTAAAAATAGGGGTAATGGATGAAGAACGTCGTACATCCGTTAATTTAATCAATTGTATTGAAAAAGTAAAAGAACGGATTGCCTTTATTAATACAGGCTTTTTAGACCGTACGGGTGATGAAATCTTTACTTCAATGGAATTAGGGTCAGTCGTTCCGAAAGCAGAAATGAAGCAGGAGAAATGGTTACGGGCTTATGAACGGTCAAATGTAAAAAGTGGCTTAAAAACGGGGTTTCAACAACGTGCTCAGATCGGTAAAGGGATGTGGGCTATGCCAGATGAGATGAAGGCAATGTTAGAGCTAAAAAGTGATCACCCGAAGTCAGGAGCAAATACAGCCTGGGTTCCATCTCCAACAGCGGCCACTTTACATGCGATTCATTATCATCAAATTAATGTAGTCGATGTTCAAATGAAAAAAAGGGAGGATAATCATTCGTACTTAGAGGAGATCTTAACACCGCCGATTTCAAAAGAGCGTGCTTGGGATAGGCAAACGATTCAAAATGAATTAGATAACAATGTACAAGGAATATTAGGGTATGTTGTACGGTGGGTTCATCAAGGGGTTGGTTGCTCGAAAGTACCAGATATTCATAATGTCGGACTAATGGAAGATCGAGCGACATTAAGAATCTCAAGTCAACATATCGCCAATTGGTTACATCATCAGATTTGTACAGAAGAACAAGTCATCGACACCTTTTATCGAATGGCCAAAGTCGTGGACGAACAAAACCGTGATGATAAGACATACCGAGTATTAGTGCATAATGGGCAACGTTCTAACGCATTTGAAGCGGCGCTGGAACTAGTGCTTAAAGGTAGGGAGCAACCAAATGGTTATACGGAGCCAATTTTACATCGCTATCGACTGAAAGAAAAAGAAGAACATTTACAAAAACAAAGTATATAAATAGAATCAGAATAACACATAGTCAAACGCATTCAAATGTTTAGTTCAGCTTGTCGACAAAATCTCTGAAATGGGATAGTTGGCAAGCTTTTTTGTAAGAAAGTGTTTCCGCTCGAATAAGGTTGGAGTATAATAGGTTAAAATTTAATTTCTTGCAATTTTAAAGTACGGGTGATAAAATTCATATCAATCCAATGTTTATACTTTGATTGGAGAAAATTTCATATGATCCTTCGGGGCGGGGTGCAATTCCCCACCGGCGGTGATGAGGGTTTTTACCCTCTTAGTCCGTGACCCGCTCATTAGCTTTTAGTTAATGAACGGCTGACCTAGTGTAAGTCTAGGACCGACAGTAATAGTCTGGATGGGAGAAGGAGAGCATGTCTATTTGTTTACACAATCAATCTGTCTTTTTTGATAGTTTGTTTGCGTCTATTTGCTTTATTTAAAAAAACGGAGCTACCGGTTTATTTAAATATGGCTACAATTAGGCTTATTCAGTGCTAGTTTTTACATACCCCCGGGAGAGTTTATCTTTCGGGGTTTTTTCGTTTTTATTAGGAGGTGATGGAAGTGACGGATCAGGAATATATGAAGCTGGCGATTCGATTGGCTGAAAAAACAGAAGGGCAAACGTCCCCAAACCCTATGGTAGGTGCAGTTGTTGTGAAGGATGGCCAGGTCGTTGGTTTTGGTGCTCACCTCAAACGTGGCGAAGGTCATGCGGAAGTACTTGCCTTACAAATGGCAGATGAAAAAGCAGAAGGTTCAACCGTTTATGTGACGTTGGAACCTTGTAGCCATTATGGTAAAACCCCACCTTGTGCTGATTTGTTAGTCGAAAAAAAAGTAAAAAGAGTTGTGGTCGCTACGGTTGATCCAAATCCGCAAGTATCAGGTACAGGTATTACTCGTTTAAAAAAAGCAGGCATTCAAGTGACAGTAGGTGTATGTGAAGAAGAAGCGATTCAATTAAATGAAGTCTTCTTTTATTATATATTAACTAAACAGCCGTATGTCACGTTAAAAGCAGCGATGACTTTAGATGGAAAAATAGCAACGGTTACAGGTGAAAGTAAGTGGATTACGAGTGAGGAAGCTCGGGAGGATGTACACCAATACAGGCATAAACATGATGCGATTTTGGTAGGGATTGGGACAGTTCTTGCTGATAATCCAGCTTTAACAACGCGACTTGAATTCGGTGGGAAAAACCCAATTCGAATTGTCTTAGATAGTGAACTACGAATCCCACTCGATTCAAAGCTTGTAACAGATGGACTTGCTCCTACATGGGTGTTTACAAATCGAGAAACGCCTTTAGAAAAAGTGAAAAAGCTACAAAGTGTAGGAGTCGAAGTTTATCAGATTGGTACAGATTTAAATGATGTGCTTCGTACACTTGGTCAAAAGGAAATCACCTCCTTATTTGTTGAAGGTGGATCACAAATTCACGGACAATTTATCGAAAAGAAACTGGTCCAACAAGTCATTACTTATTTTGCCCCGAAGATGCTTGCTGGTGAAAGGGCTCCGACTTTTTCAGGAGGGAACGGAATTCAGTCTTTAGCCGAACATTTACGTTTGGAATTTGTGAGCATCGAGCAGCTTGGACCAGATATAAAAATCATTTCAAAAGTGCGGGAGGGTTGAGAATGTTTACTGGAATTGTCGAGGAAATTGGCGAAATTGCCACGGTGAAACAAAATGGTGAAGCGATTGTTATGAAAATAAATGCAAGAAAGGTTTTAGCAGATGTACATTTGGGTGATAGTATTTCTGTAAATGGTGTTTGTTTAACAGTAACCGAATTTAATCATCAGAGCTTTAGTGTTGATATGATGCCTGAAACGGTTAGAGCCACGAGTTTAAATGGACTAAATCGAGGGAGTAAAGTCAATTTAGAACGAGCGATGAAAGCGGATGGAAGGTTTGGGGGACATATCGTTTCTGGGCATGTCGATGGAATTGGTAAAATTATTTCAAAACAACGTGAGCATAATGCGATTTATTATCAAGTGCAAGTGAAGGAATCATTAACTGATTATATGGTTTATAAAGGCTCAATTACTGTTGATGGAATTAGTTTAACGTTATTTCGTGTCGACACCGACCGATTTACGATTTCAATCATTCCGCATACGTTAGAAGAAACGATTTTAGGAACAAAAGAAGTTGGCGATATTGTCAACATTGAATGTGATATCTTAGGGAAATATATTGAGAAAATGCTTAACAAACAAAAAAGTCCTCACCCTAAACAAGATACAATGACTTCACAATTTTTAGAAGAGAACGGATTCAAATAAAGGAGGGATTATTGTGGCAGATGAACAAATATTTGATTCGATTCGAGAAGCAATTGACGCTTTAAAAAGAGGCGAGGTTATTATCGTATGTGACGATGAAGATCGGGAAAATGAAGGCGATTTTCTTTCGTTAGCCGATAAAACAACCCCAGATGTCATAAACTTTATGGTCACTTATGGGCGTGGTCTCGTTTGTGTACCGATTACAGAAGAACGAGCTAAAAGTCTTGAATTAGTCCCAATGGTTGATGTGAATACGGACCCTCATGGAACGGCCTTTACGGTTAGTGTGGACCACCATACAACAACAACAGGTATTTCGGCTTTTGAACGAGCTACAACGGTTCAAGAATTAATGGCAGAGACGGCAACAAAAGCGGACTTTAAAAAGCCTGGTCATATCTTTCCACTCGTTGCTAAGGACGGTGGTGTGTTAAGAAGAGCGGGACATACGGAAGCGGCAGTCGATTTAGCAAGGCTGGCCGGGTCTAAAAATCCAGGTGGCGTTATTTGTGAGATTATGAATGAAGATGGTTCAATGGCCCGTGTTCCTGAATTGAAAAAACTGGCCAATGAGCACGATTTAAAAATGATTACGATTCAGGATTTAATTCATTACAGACGGCAAATGGAAACTCTTATTCAAAAAGAAGTTGAAATTGAACTACCAACTGATTTTGGTCATTTTAAAGCGATAGGTTATAGCAATGTTCTCGATCAAGTGGAAAGTATTGCTTTAGTTAAAGGAGATATATCAAGTGATGAACCAACACTAGTTCGAGTTCATTCGGAATGTTTAACCGGAGATGTGTTTGGTTCACATCGTTGTGATTGTGGTCCACAGTTACATGCTGCGTTAGCTCAAATTGAAAAAGCTGGTAAGGGCATTTTGCTTTATATGAGGCAAGAAGGCCGTGGGATTGGTTTGCTAAATAAATTAAAGGCATATAAGCTGCAAGAAGAAGGCTATGATACAGTTGAAGCAAATGAGAAATTAGGATTTCCAGCTGACTTACGGGATTACGGGATTGGTGCACAAATTTTACGTGATTTAGGGGTTAGAGAAATGCAACTCTTAACGAATAATCCGCGGAAAATTACAGGGCTTACCGGTTATGGTTTAGTTGTAAAAGAACGAGTGCCATTACAACTTCCACATAATCGTGATAATGAACAGTATTTACGAACAAAAACGGAAAAACTTGGACATTTATTGAATTTTCATTCAACAACAAATTAGAGGAGGAATTATGATGGGGAAAACATATGAAGGTAATTTAGTCGCAACAGGGTTAAAAGTAGGGATTGTCGTGGGTCGATTTAATGAGTTTATTACGAGTAAACTTTTAAGTGGGGCACAGGATGGCTTAGTTCGTCACGGAGTTTCTGAAGCGGATATTGATGTAGCTTGGGTGCCTGGAGCTTTTGAAATTCCATTTGCCGCGAAAAAAATGCTTGATACAGGGAAATATGATGCTGTGATTACATTAGGAACAGTTATTCGTGGGGCAACTCCTCACTTTGATTATGTGTGTAATGAAGTAGCAAAAGGAGTTTCTTCTTTAGCTTTATCATCAGGAAAACCGGTTATTTTTGGTGTCTTAACGACAGATACGATTGAACAAGCAGTTGAACGTGCTGGAACAAAAGCGGGCAATAAAGGTTGGGATGCAGCAACAGCAGCGATTGAAATGGCTAATTTAGGGAGAGCCTTTGAGTAATGGTTTGAAAGTTAAAATCGAGAGCGTTTTAAAAAATTAGTATGAAATTAAAACAATCTCATAAAAAAAGTCCCGTTCAGTTCATCAACAAATGATGGCGAACAGGACTTTTCTTTAGGTTGAACTTCTTTGTCGCTTTAATAGTTCAAGTTCGCGTTCTTCAATAACGTCGCTTCTATCTCGTAAACGATGTTTGTTGATGATAAACGGATCGGGGACTACTCCATCTTTTTGCCAATCAAGCTTTAACTCTCCTCTTCTTTTTTCCATTTTTACTAACAAAGAATGATCAAGTAAGGGAAGTTGAATAGGTTCAAATGGATTGTTTTTATGATTGGGTAATTGTGCGATTCGTTCTTTTACCGCCTTTATAAGTAATTTAGGGTCAAGCGATAATTTTTCTAATGCAGGCTGATTATTCGTAAAAATGCTGGCAGCTCTTGAAAGCATTTTATTGGCACCGAGAATATTCCCTCGCCGTTCATGATATAAACCAACTGAAAGCTGGATAAGCCCAACCCAAATAATATCACGGTGTTTGGCTGTTTTTTCCTTCCAATATTCTTCTAGTACTTCATGGCATTCAAAGTAGTCTTGATTAACATGAAAATAAGTTAAATAATCAATATAGGCATTCGGATACATCGTAAACCATCCTTTAATCACTTGTTATTATCTATTATTGTATCATCAAACAATTTGTCTTGTGAAGTGACTGACAAGGAAAAGACCATTACGGTGTCTGAGGAAATATGATATAATTCAATGAAAATAATAAGCTAATAGGAAGTGCTAGTGATGGCTGAATGAGTTCATACCAAGTGAAATTGGACAGTTTTGAAGGTCCTCTTGATTTATTGCTTCATTTAATTAATCAGGCCGAGGTCGATATATACGACATCCCAGTTGCCAAAATAACCGATCAGTATTTGTCTTATATACATACGATGCAGGAAATTCAATTAGATATTGCCAGTGAGTATTTAGTGATGGCCGCAACTCTTCTAGCCATTAAGTCCAAAATGCTTCTCCCTAATCAAGAGCTTGATTATGAGGAAGATGTTTATGATTTAGATGAAGAAGATGACCCGCGCGAAGAATTAATAAGTCGCTTAGTTGAATATCGAAAGTATAAAGAAGCGGCTTCTGATTTAAAAGATAAAGAAGAAGAGAGAAGTTTTGTTTTAACGAGAGCACCAGAGGATTTAGAGCCTTATGTATCAGAGCAAGAAAAACGCGACATCACGATTCAAGGGGTTTCTTTATTTGATATGTTATCAGCTTACCAGAAACTTTTAAAAAGGCAGAAGCTAAAAGCACCACAAACAAGAACGGTAAGAAATCAGGAATATTCGATTGAAGATAGAATGAATGAAGTCATTGATTATTTACTGATCAACCAAGGGAAATGTGCATTTGAACAATTATTTGAGCCGAGTGATCGTTCCCAAATGGTCGTAACGTTTTTGGCTATATTAGAATTAATGAAAACAAAAGCCATCTCATGTCAACAGTCTGAGAACTTTTCAAGTATTATGATTTACCAAATGGAAGAGGAGACGTTCCGTGCATAAAAAAGAGTTAGTTGCGGTAATAGAAAGTTTACTTTTTGTTTCAGGTGATGAAGGATTATCTGAAGCCCAGTTATTTGAGATTATTAATGTTGAGAAAGTGGAAATACAGCTTGCATTAGAGCAGTTAAAAGAGGAATATAAAAAAAAATCAAGAGGGTTACAAATCATTGAAATAGCGAATACGTATCGTTTAGCAACAAAAGCAGAGCATTTAAGTTATATTAAAGCGTTGGCTATTTCTCCTATTCATACAGGGTTATCACAAGCCGCTCTTGAAACGTTAGCGATCGTTGCGTATAAACAGCCGATTACGCGAATTGAAATTGAAGAAATTCGTGGGGTCAAATCAGAAAAAGCGTTACAGTCATTAAGCTCTAAGCTTTTAATTAAAGAAGCTGGTCGAGCAAAAGGAACAGGGCGACCCATTTTATATGGAACGACACCGCAATTTTTAGATCATTTTGGTTTAAAAACGATAGATGAGCTTCCTCCATTACCTGAGCATACCGATGCAGAGGATATAGATGAAGATGCCGATTTATTTATGCGTGATTTAGAAATAGAGCAAACAGAGGATTAACCTCTGTTTTTTTCTTTGCTTAAAAATAAGAACATATAGGCTGACTACTCATAATATAGGAACATCATGATATTTAGGAGGGAACCATGAGTTCTTATTTAGAAGAAGTTCAAAAGTGGTATGAGGAAAATAAGGAACAAATTATGCAGGAATTACAACTTTTAGAAGGAAGAGAAAAAGAAGAGTTTGTTCAATTATTAGCTCAAATTGAAACGGCTTTAGTGGAGGAACGAGAAAAGCAACCCGGTGATGAGCAATACGTCTCAGAATTGGTGGCAAAAGTATATACTTTGTCCCAACAACATAAACGGGCCGTTCGAGCAGAAGGAAGAGAGCCGCTCGTCCCAATAGGTGGGCATCAACTTCCGCCACTTCCATATAGTTATGATGCATTAGAACCATATATCGCAAAGGAAATTATGTATTTACATCATGATAAACATCATCGAAGCTATGTGGATGGACTGAACAAAGCGGAAAATAAGATGAAAGAAGCGAGGCAAACAGGCGATTTTGATTTAATTAAACATTGGGAGCGAGAAGCAGCTTTCCATGGTGCAGGGCATTATTTACATTCGATCTTTTGGGAGGTTATGGCACCTGATGGAGGGGGCCAGCCTGAAGGAGCTTTACTTCAAGCAATCGAGCGTGATTTTAGTAGTTTTGAACAAATGAAGGAGCATTTCACAGAAGCGGCTGATCAAGTGGAAGGAGGAGGGTGGGTCATGCTCGTTTGGGCACCACGTGCTGGTAGATTAGAAATATTACAAGCGGAAAAGCATCAAAACCTCTCTCAGCAAGATATGATTCCGTTATTGGTCCTTGATGTATGGGAGCACGCTTATTATTTACAGTATTTAAATGAGAAAAAGGATTATGTCGAACAATGGTGGAATATCGTTAACTGGCCGGCTGTTTCAAATCGTTTTCAACAAGCAGAAACAATTCGCTGGAAGTTAGCTTAGTACATCAAAAAAAGTCTCACTTTATGGAATCAGTAAGACCGCACAGCAACTTTGTAAGACCATTGAAAAATCTCATTGTCACTTTTAATTGGGAAGAATTTCAAACAATTAGGTGATTCATTAGATGAGCGATTTTGGCTTAAGCAGATTTTTCTTTGACCAAAGCGTAGCCAGCGTAATACCCGGAGACTCCTGCGGGAATAGTGAAACACGAGAGACCTCGCAGCGATTAGTCGCGAGGAGGCTCTCGGTTCACCCGCGGAACGTGTAGGGTATGGAGCTGGCGAAGTAAGCCGAAGCATCCAAACCTAACTAACAGAACTATTTCAGTGGGGACTAAATAAGTAAGGCCGTGTTCTTGAAAGCAACAATGATTAAAAATTTAAAAACATTTACAAAATGGGGGAAAGAAGCCTTGATATCGATTCTTTAAAACGAATCCATGTCGAGCGATTATCGTATAATTCCTGTGTTAATTCAAAGGATAATTTCATGTCTTCCTCAAACATTTGAGCTAAATTTTCAGATGTATTTTGGTCATAAATAAAAGCCGTAACTTCAAAATTTAATTTAAAACTGCGCATATCTATATTTGCTGTACCAACTGCATTGATACTCCGATCAATAATGAGCGTTTTTGCATGAATGAAACCATTATCATATATATAGATACGTGCTCCTGCTTTTAATAATTCGCCAACATAGGAATAAGTAGCCCAATATACAAATGGATGGTCGGGCTTATTAGGGATCATCACTTTAACATCGACCCCTGATAGGGCAGCGATTTTTAAAATATCAAATAAAGTTTGATCCGGGATAAAATAAGGAGTTTGAATCAAAATCGAATCCTTAGCTTGAGCGATCATTTTCACATAGCCATTCTTAATTTGTTCCCATTCAGAGTCGGGACCACTTGAAACGATCTGCATCGGTGTATTTTCATTTTCTAATTCATCAATAGTTGGAAAATAACGATCCTCGTATTGAATCGCTTTTTTCTTCACAGCTTGATTCCAATCTAAAATAAAACGAGTCTGGATCGCATGAACGGATTGTCCGAGTATCCGCAAATGTGTGTCTCGCCAGTAACCAAACTTCTCTTTTTTTCCTAAATACTCATTGCCGACATTAAAACCACCTAAATAGCCAATTTTCCCATCGATATTAACTAATTTACGATGATTACGATAATTTAAACGCAAATTAATAATCGTGAAGCTAGATGGGAAAAAGACCCCGACTTCGCCACCTGCATTCTCGAGCTCAGCAAGATGTTTTTTACGAAGCTTTCTAGAACCTAAATCATCATATAACAATCGAACGGTAACTCCTTGGGCTGCTTTTTTAGTTAATAATTTAATGAGCTTTTTCCCGAGATCATCATTTTTAAAAATATAATATTGAATATGAATAAATGAGGTTGCCCTATCGATGTCCTCAAATAAAGTGTTAAACTTTTCCTTTCCATCGTAATAAATATCGATATGATTTTTTTTCGTTAACAAGGCATCGTTATTCATTAAATGCATAAAAATTAAATCACGATTTTGTTCGACCATCTCATTTCGAAACGTAAATTTAGGATCTTGTAATTGCTCTTTTTGTTCCAAAATTGAACTTTCTAATCCGATTTTTTTTATGCCCTCCCAATAAAAAAGTTTACTCCTCGTTAAGTTTTGGCCTAACAATAAATAAATGACAAAACCTAAAAAAGGAATAAAGTAAAGGACAAGTAACCAAGCCCATGTGGCAGCTGGATCCTTTCTCTCAATAAAAATGAGAATAGTCGCAAAGATGAAATTTGTAATAAAAAGGATAATAACAAAAGTTGAAACGATGTCCATTATCTACCTACCTACACATTCTGACATGAAAGCTTAAACAACCTATTTATTAATGAAAGTTTTGCTTCCATTCTATAATAACCGATCCATAGGAAGGATGAAATTGATTTCCCTTATTTCACCATAATTTTGGTTCAAAACGTTTGAATTTCAAACCCTTCATTTGGAACCCAATCAGCATATAAAACTGCTTTTGGCCCAGCAATGCCTTGATTCGTTAACTCATCTAAGAGCCAAGATTCCTTTTTGTGTAAAAAATCTAAACTATCGTAAATGATTTCCCCATCCATTATTAAAACAATGGGTAAGTTGACACTTTTAGCAGGGATTTTTAAATCTTCATTTGTTGGGGTGTCAAAACGATATTTTTTCATTACGCTGACTGTTCCATTTGTTTCCAAAATTCCGTTTTGTACTTCACGAATCGAAAAGACATCTTTTTCTCTTAATAAATGCTGTAATTGATTAAGATCAAGTTTATTCTTTTTTAGTTCTTCATATTGGATTTGACCATTCGTAATAATTAAGGAAGGTTTTCCTTCTAAGATTGACCTCGATTCTCTAATTTTTTGTGTAATCATCTCAATAAAGAAAATTAAAGTGCCCCAAAATACAATCGCATAAAGCACATAATGAAGACCGATTGATGGATCGTAAATCGCATTCCCGACTAATTCCCCTAGAACGAGAGCAGAAATAAAGTCAAAAGGAGTCAATTGAGTAATCTGATTTTTGCCTAAAAACTTTGTTAAAACTAACAAGGCGAAGAAGCCAACAAATAATTCGATCGTTAACGATGCAAAGTTCGTATTCATAATGAAAACACCTGTCCTTAACTGTGATTAATCACCGATACTAAACGAAATAAATCATTCTTTATTTGTAGTGTCTTTCAAAATGGGCCCAATTATATTGGAAAGTTATTCTTACCCTTTTTAATGAAATGATCTGGTTTACAAAAATTGTAACTAATAGTTTGGCGGCAAAATCAAATCATAACAATGAAAGGCATTCTGATTTTGAAGGAGGAGTTTAATTCATGACTGTAATCGCAAAAATGCAACAAACGGTGGCTGGTTTAAAAAGTGCTCAAGCAAGTTTAGAAACTTTTTCTTTAGAAACCGATAATCAACAAGCAAAACAGCTTTATAAACAAATGGCCCAGCAAACTCAAACGATTGTTGATAATTTAGAGCCGCGCGTTGAACAAGTGATGCAAGAAGAACCACAATATCGGCAGTAATAAATTGGGCTCCCATAAGGTTATTTAAACGACCTTATGGGAAAACCCAAATTCTACATAAATAAAAATGGAGTGTAGGGATAAAATGAAAAAAATAATGATTCCATTATTTGTACTTATCGTTTTGATAAGTGGGTGCCAAAATCTTTCAGTCAATGAGCCAACAACCCAATCATTAATAGTCGAAAATGACACTTTTGATCAAACGAAAGCGAATGAAAGTAAAAAAACATTAATGAAGATGAATGAAATAATTGAAGTTCATGCGGTTTCTTTTGAAGACAAAATTTATGTGGCCCCAAAAGTGAAACAATTTTCTCGGTTTCGTTTAAAGGAAATTAGAAAAGAAGGTTTTGACAAAATAAAGGAGCGATACTCAGAAGATGAAATCCATGTCTCAACAGATAGAAAAGTTTATATGGAGCTTGAGAAACTAGAGAAAGAACTAAAAAATGAGACGATCAAGGAAAAGGATTTAAAAGAGAAAGTAAGGAAAATTGAAAAATATATGAAAGGATAGAAGGTGATTTCATGTCAAATAGTAAACAAAAACAATCAACGCCAACCCAACAAGCATACCAAGCCGTCGCCAAAAGATATGAGATCAAAAGACCAGTCGTAAAAAACTGCATCCGAGCCTTTCTTGTTGGTGGATTTATTTGCATTATCGGGCAAGCATTAAACATTATGTTTTATACGTTTTTTGATTTTACAGAACGAACGGCTGGTAATCCGACAGTAGCAGTCTTGATTTTTCTTGCTGCTTTATTTACTGGTTTAGGGGTGTATGACCGCTTTGCTCAATTTTCTGGTGCAGGGACGGCTGTTCCAGTTACTGGTTTTGCCAATTCAATTGCTTCAGCTGCGATTGAACACCGTACAGAAGGACTGGTGCTTGGTGTCGGTGGAAATATGTTTAAATTAGCAGGTTCGGTGATCGTTTTCGGTACGTTTGCGGCTTTTGTCATAGCTCTTATAAAAACGATTTTAATTAATTGGGGAGGGTTATGAAATGTTGAAAGGTCATCAATCATGGGTATTTGAAAAAAAGCCAGTTATTATTTCGACAGGGACGGTCGCAGGACCATTTGAGGCAAATGGAGCGATTGCTCGTGATTTTGATAAACTTCACGATGATTTGTGGTTAGGAGAGGATTCCTATGAAAAGGCCCAAAAAGTTTTAATTGAAGAGGCGGTCCAAATAGCGATTGAAAAAGAGAAGTTAACGAAGGAACAAATTACTTTTATGATGGCCGGAGATTTAGTCAATCAACTCACACCATCTTCATTTGCGGGACGAACACTTTCAATTCCTTACATCGGTTTATTTGGTGCTTGTTCGACTTCGATGGAAGGCTTAGCCCTGGCGTCATTTATTATTAACAATGAGGGAGCGAACTATATTGCCACGGTGGCTTCAAGTCATAATACCGCAACTGAAAAGCAGTTTCGTTATCCGACCGAATATGGTAGTCAAAAACCACCGACCTCACAATGGACGGCAACAGCAGCGGGAGCAGCTATAGTCGCCAAAGAAGGAAATGGACCGGTCGTTACCTCAGCTACCATTGGCAAAGTCATTGATATGGGAATTTCTGATCCGTTTAATATGGGGGCGGCAATGGCACCTGCTGCCGTTGATACAATAGAAGCACATTTTCGCGATCTTGAACTTCCATTTGATCATTATGACTTAATTGTCAGTGGTGATTTAGGGAAAATAGGACTTGGTATTACGAGAGAATTGTTAAAAGAGAAAAATATGGACTATACAAAGGAACAATTCCAAGATTGTGGACTTTTAATTTATCGTGAAGGTCAACCGGTTTTAGCAGGTGGAAGTGGCCCAGGCTGTTCAGCATCGGTTGTTTATGGACATTTATTAAATCGAATGAAACGTGGCGAATTTAAACGTATTTTAGTTGTAGCGACTGGTGCCTTACTATCTCCACTTTCTTTTCAGCAAAAAGAGTCGATTCCAACAATTGCACATGCTGTATCCATTGAAGCGGGAGGTGTGATGTTTTGATCTTTTTGTGGGCGTTTCTTGTAGGTGGTCTCATTTGTGTCATTGGTCAATTATTAATGGACGTAGCGAAATTAACACCAGCTCATACGATGACAGCCTTGGTTGTAACGGGAGCCGTGCTCGATGGGTTAGGGTTATATGAACCGTTAATCGATTTTGCCGGTGCTGGAGCGACCGTACCGATTACGAGTTTTGGGAATTCTTTAGTTCATGGGGCGATGGCAGAAGCGGAAGTAAATGGATTGATTGGTGTTATTACAGGCATTTTTGAAGTGACAAGTGCAGGTATTTCGGCGGCGATTATTTTCGGGTTTATGGCGGCCTTAATTTTTAAACCAAAAGGATAGGTGAGAACATGACAGTGGCAAGTCAAGTTAAAGGAACGTTAGCTTCATTAAAAGGGGTCGAGGCAACTCTAATGACCATTTCATTACAGGCTGAGGGTCATGATAAAAGGAATCGATTTCATCAAGCAAGTTTAAAAACAAAAACAGTGATTCATGAATTAGAAAAAAGAGTAGCAGAGCTAGAAAGACAAGAGCCTCAATATAAAGGGAATTAAGGAAAGGAGGGTTCATCATGCCAGGGTGGGTCGAGATAATCGTACGGTCCATGGTTGCGATTATTATATTATACATCGTGTCCAAAATCATTGTTAAAAAGCCGATGGGGGAAAGCTCGTTTTTTGAATTTGCTTTATTAACTAGTATTGTTATTATTGCTGCTATAAGTGCAACGATGCTTTCTATACCATCTGCTTTGGCTTTTACGGCCTTAATTGTATGGTCAACGGTTACAGCTTTAATCTATTATTTGTCTGTAAAAAGCGCAAAGTTTCGAGTCTTGTTATTTGGCAAAGGGACACCTGTTATTCAAGGGGGTAAAATCCTTGAAGATGCTTTAAATAAGCAGCATATAACAGGGGATGAGCTTTTGAGAAAACTACGTAAAAAAGATGTCTTTCAATTTGCTGATGTTGAATTCGCTATGCTCGAAACAAATGGTGAACTAAATGTTTTATTAAAGGAAGACAAAAAGCAAGCAGTGGCTAGAAGCAGTACGAAAAAAAATAAACAGCCAGAAACCGTCGTCGCTGACGGCCGAATTCTTGACCAAAATCTCGGGAATCGTGGTTTAAACCGCGATTGGCTTCAAACAGAGTTAGCCAAACAAGATGTCTCACTAGAAAGTGTTTTCCTAGCCCAAATTGATGCGAATGGAGACCTCTATGTTGATTTATTTGATGATAGTTTACAACAGCAGGATCCTGTGACCATACCTTTATTAAAAGCTACTATGCAAAAAATTCAAGCAGATTTACAACTTTATTCATTAGATACTGATAACCAGACGGCTAAAGAAATGTTTAAAAGGTGTGCAGAGCAAATAAATGAAGCTTATTTAGAGATTGAACGAGATTTGCGGTAATCAAATTCAATTAATGCTGAATTAATTGAATTTGATTATCCTCCCGTGTATAGGAGAGATGGAGTTCACCTTTGCCGTTCAATGTGCAAAGAAAAACATCTTCAAGACGGATAACGCCTCTTTCTTCTACATAATTTCTAATTCTCTCTTCAGTGATCCCGAGCTTTTCCATGATTTCTAATTGAAACGTACCATCAAGAATAACAGGGTACGAAATGCCACTCGATTTTTGTTGTAAATCCATATCTTCTAAAGCCGGAGTTGCTTTCTCAGGCTTTTTTTGAACGCTTATATCCCCATTTGCTTCAATAATGCCTAATTCAACATCTTCAATATCAAAAATGCCTTTTTGTCTCAGTAATTGTAAAATATTATCGATTGAATAACGAATTGATTCAATATTACCTGCTAATAATTTTCCTTTTTGGATCACGACTGTTGGCTCAAATGTAATCCATTTTCCGAACTTTCGATTTTTAATTAAAAGTCTCGCTGTGAATTTTTGAAAGAGAGCGATAACAATGATCGCAAATGCGGTATGAATATGGGGAATACTAGGATCGGCAATGTCTGCCCCTGCTACAGAAGCTAAGCTCATAACAATAAGAAAATCAAAGATAGGCAATTCCCCAATAGAACGTTTGCCCATCACTAATGTAACGACTAAAAGAAGTGGGAATATCGAAAAAATACGAATTAAGACAATAGCTAGTTCCTGAATTAACATAATGGCATCCCTCATACTCCTTTTCCATAATATAACTTTTAGTATGTTCGATTCGATAATCTCTTAAACGAAATTTTGAAAAATGTCATAACAATCGTTGTCCCGCATACATTTTGTTAAGAGGAGACATGCTCTCTTTATAAAAGCGTTCCTTAATCAAAATAAAACTATTACTTGAAAGGGATTGTGGGTGATTGGATGAAATTCATGAAAAAAAGTGTACTAACTGTGCTTGTCTTCTTGCTTCTTTTGCCTTTTTCAGACTTGACACAAGCAGCCAATCAACGTAATTTTTCGGTTTCAGCCCAAGCGGTGATTTTAATGGAGCAATCATCAGGAAGAGTCTTATATGCTAAACAAGAACATGAGCCATTACGAATAGCTAGTATTACGAAAATAATGACGGCGATATTGGCGATTGAATCTGGGCAACTTGATGAGATTGTGACTGTATCGGATCGGGCGTTCGGCACGGAAGGTTCATCTATTTTTCTTCGACTAAACGAAAAAATTAAATTAGAAGACCTTGTTTATGGTTTGATGCTTAGAAGTGGAAATGATGCAGCAGTGGCGATTGCTGAGCATGTTGGTGGAAGTTTGGAAGGATTCGTTCTCCTAATGAATCAAAAGGCAGAAGAGATCGGGATGTCAAATACAATGTTTCAAAACCCACATGGTTTAGATGATCATGAGGATCATTATTCAAGTGTTTATGATATGGCTCTATTAACCCAATACGCTATGCAAAGTGAAGATTTCCAAACGATATCGAAAACGAAATCACATCGTGTTGATGAAGGGGGAGATATCCGTGTTTGGAAAAATAAAAATCGGATGTTAACAGAGTTTTATCCACATTCAACTGGTGGAAAAACAGGTTACACGAAAAGAGCCAAAAGAACACTTGTCTCAACAGCGACTAAAGAAGAGATGGATTTAATTGTCGTAACGATTAATGCCCCAAGTGACTGGCATGATCATATGAATTTATTTGAATGGGGTTTTTCTGAATATGACATCGAAACGATTTTACCTGAAGGACAAGTAAAAGGAATTAAAGATGATTTTTACGAAAACCATATTATTTCTAAGACGGAGATTACGTATCCATTAACTGTGAATGAAAAAGAGAATCTAAAAAGAGAATTGACGTTAATTAAGCCACCTGAAAAGAAGGAACACGAAAACTTTGAAGCTCCGTCTCCTATTGGTAAGGTTGAGTTTTATTTACAAGAAGAATTAATCCAAAAAACTCCCTTATATTATGATGGCCCCGAAAAGGCGGAGAAAAAAGGATTTTGGTCAAAGTGGTTTCATTTTTTTATTCATACTATTGGAGTAAAAATCGTTGATTAATATCATCTGGGTCTCATTGCTTCTTATTGGACTAATATTTGCTGCATTTAACGGAACGATTGCTGAAGTGAATGCAGCGGTATTTTCGGGGGCAAAAGAAGCGGTGACGATTTGTATTGGTTTAATTAGTATATTAGTTTTTTGGTTAGGGTTAATGAAAATTGCTGAAGTAGCGGGTTTACTTAAAAGTTTTGCCCAGTTAATGAGGCCGATTTTTAAACGACTTTTTCCAGAGGTGCCTACTGATCATCCTGCAATGGGATATATTTTATCAAATATGACAGCGAACATGTTTGGTTTAGGTAATGCGGCAACCCCAATGGGAATTAAAGCGATGGAGGAGTTGAAAGGATTAAATGGTGGTAAAGATTCAGCAAGTCGGTCAATGATCACATTGCTTGCCATTAATACAGCAGGTCTTTCTTTAATTCCAACGACAGTGATTTCGATTCGGATGACGTATGGCTCAGCAAATCCGACTGAAATCGTCGGTACGACTTTAATTGCCTCGCTCATTTCTATGGTAGGAGCGATTTTGATCGACCGATATTTTTATTATCGTCGTAAAAGAAAGGGGAGAGCCTAATTGGCTATCATTACATTTATTTCCATATGGATCATCCCCGCTTTAATTGGATTTATTTTATTATATGGAACATTAAAAAAAGTTCCAACTTATGAGACTTTTGTTGAGGGTGCGAAGGATGGGTTCGGTTTAGCGATTTCCATCATCCCATTTTTGGTGGGGATGCTTGTGGCCATCTCTGTTTTTAGAGCTTCAGGAGCAATGGACTTTATAGTAGATTTGTTAAAGCCTCTTTTATCATTTATCGGCGTACCAGCTGAGGTTGTGCCACTTGCGATGATTCGCCCGATTTCTGGGACCGGTGCATTAGGAATGACGACTGATTTAATTGCAACATACGGACCAGATTCTTTTATCGGTCGACTTGCAGCGACAATGCAAGGGAGTACTGATACAACCCTCTATATTTTAACTGTCTATTTTGGAGCTGTCGGTATTAAGAAAATGGGTGATGCTTTAAAAGTTGGCCTCTTAGCTGATATCGTTGGTTTAATCGCTGCGATTGTTGTTGTAACTTTAGTGTTTGGATAATCAAGATGAAAGAGTAAAAGAAAGAGGATTTCCGTTAAGTGCTGTGCTTAATTTGGACATCCTCTTTTTGTGTATTGTAGTAATGATGGAAATGAGTGCTGAAGTCAGTTATTAAAGGAGGAATGAGAATTAAAGCTCGTGATTCGACACGTGCCCACTGTCACTTGTCAAAAAAATCCCCTATGAAGCCGGAAGCAGTTGAAAAAGAGCTGGAAAGGGGATCATAGGAGGCCAATGAAGCCCAAAGCCAACAAATAAGAGCCGGAAAGGGAATCATAGGAGGCCAATGAAGCCGGAAGTCAGCAAATAAGAGCTGGAAAGGGAATCATAGGGGGTCAATGAAGCCGGAAGCCATTGAATAAAAGCCACAAAGGGAATCATAGGGGGTCAATGAAGCCCGAAGCCAGCAAATAAAAGCCACAAAGGGAATCAAAGGCCCTCAATGAAGCCCGAAGCCATTAAATAAAAGCCACAAAGGGAATCAAAGGCTCTCAATGAATCCCAAAGCCATTGAATAAAAGCCGCAAAGGGAATCATAGGAGGCCAATGAAGCCCAAAGCCAGCAAATAAAAGCCGGAAAAGGAATCATAGGACGTCAATGTCATTTGTCAAGTGCCTGTCACTTGTTGAATAACCTGAAGAGTATAGGTTTACAATAATGAGCTCACAAAATAAATTGCTCAAAATGGGGGTTTTAGAACTAACCTTTACCCGGCTGAGAATTTCCTCGCTTGTATATTCGCAAGCAGAGAGTTATCATGTTAGGTGAGGTGAATGGAATGGAACGGTTACAAAAAGTGATTGCCCAAGCTGGGATTGCGTCAAGACGTAAAGCCGAACAGCTTATTTTGGATGGAAGAGTTACAGTCAATGGTAAAAGAGTGACAGAGTTAGGAGTGAAGGTAACACCGAATAAAGATAAGATAGAAGTGAATGGTGTTCCGATCGATCGAGAAGAGCCTGCTTATTATATCCTTTATAAACCTACTTCTGTTATATCGAGTGTCAAGGATGAGAAAGGTCGAAAAGTTGTCACAGATTATATTGAAACGGCAACACGTCTTTTCCCTGTTGGTCGTTTGGATTACGATACATCTGGTTTATTATTAATGACAAATGATGGCGAATTAGCGAATCAATTAATGCACCCGAAATTTAACATAGAAAAAGTTTATGTTGCCAAAGTAAAAGGAATTCCTACTAGAGAAGAAATAAAAAAACTAGTAACAGGTATTCGATTAGAAGACGGGATGACTGCACCAGCAAAAGCGAAAATACTTTCGTTTGATAAGAAAAAGCAAACGGCCATTATTCAACTAACAATTCATGAAGGTAGAAATCGACAAGTTCGTCGCATGTTTGAAGCACTTGGTTATCCTGTTATGAAGTTAAAAAGAGAACAGTACAGCTTTTTAAATTTACATGGATTAAATCCAGGAGACGCTCGGGTTTTAAAGCCTATTGAAGTAAAACATTTAAAAGAGTTAGCTGTCACTAAACCGTCATAAAGCAAAGTGATAGATTTAAATAATTAAGGTTATAATGAGACTGGGCTATTTTATGAACTTATTGTCTAAAAATAGCCTTACATAATTTATTTGAAAAGTCATTAGAAAAAACCGTTAAATGAAGGTGATGACTTTCTTATTCATGTCAAGATTTCTTTGTGGGGCACTTAGAGGTTCTGAAATAGGTAAAGAATTATCGGGACCTGGAGAAGGGAGGACGTAAAAGTGAAGACAAAACGTTTAATAATGCGATCATCGATTTTAGTTGTTATGGCCGTTGCGATTGGCTATACATTTTATTACAACTTCTTTGCGGATAAAAGTGTAGCAAAAGCTGGAAATGAAGCGGTTAATTTTGCCCTCGAGGATTTAGATGGTGAGATGATTGTATTAGATGAACTAAAAGGTAAAGGTGTTTTTATCAATTTTTGGGGAACATTTTGTCCACCATGTGTAAGAGAAATGCCAATCATGGAGGAACTTTATCAAGAGTATAAAGATCAAGGGATTGAAATCGTTGCCGTTAATGCAAGTGAACCACCATTAACCGTCGAACGTTTTGCATCTCGGTTAGATTTAACTTTTCCTGTTGTGATTGATAATGGACGAAATGTGATTGATGCTTACGGTATCCGGCCACTTCCAACAACGGTGTTGGTCGATGAGGAAGGGACAATCGTTCGCGTTTTTACAGGTTTATTAACAGAAGAAATTATTAGAGAGTTTATGGAAGAAATCAAGCCTTCTTCATAATTGAGGTGTAACAATGGATAAGATCAAATGTGAATGTGGACATTTAAATCCACATGGCACAATTATCTGTGAGTCATGTGGGAAGCCTTTAGGCAACGAAAATGATGATAAACCATTATTAAATATGCGTTATGAAGGTGTAGCTAGACGCTCTCAAACGTATAAATCTAATATTATTGATAAGATTTGGATGTTTTTTTCATCTGTTAAAGTCGGAATTTGGATTATCGTTATTTTACTTGTTGCCTCGATATTTGGAACGATTTTCCCTCAGCAATTTTATATCGGTGGAGAAGATCCAGCAGTGTTTTATCAAGAAGAGTATGGAACATTAGGGCAACTATACTATCAGTTAGGTTTTCATAATTTATATAGCTCGTGGTGGTATATGGCTTTAATTGCCGCACTTGGGGTTTCCTTAATCATCGCAAGTCTTGACCGAGTTGTCCCACTCTATCGTGCTCTTAAGAAACAACGGATTACTCGTCACCAAAATTTTATGAAAAGACAACGAGTTTTTGGTTCTTCACAAATTGAGGACATTGATGAGCAATTTGATGTGTTAAAAGGTAGATTGAAGGATAAGAAATACAACGTTCGTGAAGAAAATGGAAATCTAGTCGCAGAAAAGGGACGTTTTTCTCGTTGGGGTCCTTATGTGAATCATCTTGGACTTATTATCTTTTTAATGGGTTGTATGTTACGTTATTTTCCAGGTTTTTATGTGGACGAGCATGTTTGGGTTCGGGAAGGGGAATATACAGTTGTTCCGGGGACCAATCAAGAATTATATATTGGGAACGAACAATTTATCATTGAATTTTATGACCCTGATGATGAAATCTTTAAAGATTCGATAGAACGTGCAGACGGTACAGTTGTCAAAACCTATCAGACCAATGCTGTTTTATATGAAGCGGATCCTGATGCACCTGTTGGCGTTGTCGGTGATTTAGAAGAGGTAGCTCGCTCGGAAATACGAGTAAATGAACCATTAAAATATAAAGGGTTTAATTTTTATCAGCTTGATTATAAGTTGAATGAATTACAAAACATGAGTTTTACAGTTGAAAATAAAGAAACAGGAGAACGATTTGGACGTTTAGACATTGATTTAAATGATCCGGAAAAAGTGTATAATCTTGGTGATGGGTATACCGTAACCATAGTTGAATACTTTCCAAACTATTATTTAAACAGTAACAATGAACCATCTACACGTTCTAGCATCCCGGATAATCCTGCCTTTATTTTTAATACGGTTACACCTGAGACACCAGAGGGTGAGCGAAGTTTTGTCGGCATTATGCAAAACTATGAATTGCCAGGGACTGGTCAAGCTGTAGCAGATGTAGACCATGATTTTAAACTATCATTTATTGATGTTGAAATGAGCAATGTCACAGGTCTTGGGGTTAGAAAAGACTTAACGCTTCCATTATTAATTGCTGGTGGAGCTATCTTTATGATCGGTTTGATTCAAGGTTCTTATTGGGCTCACCGTCGTATTTGGTTCCAGCGTATTAGCGGAGAAGTTTGGATTGCTGGTCATACGAATAAAAACTGGTTAACTTTAAGAACAGACATTGGGGAAGTCATTAAAGATACGGGGCTTTTAGCACCTATTGATCAGTCTGAAGAAAAAGAGAAACAAGATGAATTAGAAAATCAAAAAAGGAATCAGGAGGGTTAAAAATGGCAGCTTTAAGTTCGAATCTTTTACTCGTTGCCTTTTTCCTCTATCTTGCTGCGACGATTTTTTTCGCCGTATCATTACCGGGGAAAAACTTTCGCAACAAGCAAGGAGAAATTAAAAATAATAAATGGGGAATATATGGTTTTGTTGTTTCGGTAATAGCAAGTTTATTTTCATTAGGTTATTTTGTAACAAGATGGATAGCAGCTGGTCATGCCCCAGTTTCTAACATGTTTGAATATATGACATTCCTCGGAATTGCGATCGGAATCGCCTTTGTGATTTTATATGCAATTTACCGTACGAATGTATTAGGATTATTTACGATGCCAGTCGTCATGTTAATTATTGCTTATGCATCTGTTTTTCCGAGAGAAATTGCTCCACTTATTCCTGCCCTGCAAAGTAACTGGTTGAAAATCCACGTGATCACAACTGCATTAGGTCAAGGGATATTAGCGATTGGTTTTGCAGCTGGTTTAATTTATTTAATCCGGACTATTGATTTTACAAAACGGAATAAGAAGACCGTTTCATTAGAATTAATTATGTATGGGTTAATTAGTACGGTCGGTTTTATTTTAATTACAAATATCTTTAATGCAGTAGGTTATGAAGCGGAGTTCAATTATATTAATGAAAATGGCGTGGAAGCCTCTATTGTTTACGAAATGCCGGCGATTATCGGTCCACATGAAGGAACACTTTTATCTAGTGAGCGTTTTGAACCTGTTATTAATGCCCCAGCGATCATTCGTTCAGATGATTTAAATACCGTTCTTTGGTCCTTTTTTGCTGGAGCCATTTTATATGTATTAATTCGATTAATTGCGAGAAAACGTGTGGCCGCCATATTCCAGCCATTAATAAAAGGCATTAGCCCGCAAACGATTGATGAAGTTAGTTATCGTGCGATCGCGATCGGTTTCCCTGTATTCACATTAGGTGGACTTATCTTTGCGATGATTTGGGCACAAGTTGCTTGGTCGAGATTTTGGGGATGGGACCCTAAAGAGGTCTGGGCTCTGATTACATTCCTTTTTTATGCCGCCTATTTACATTTACGTTTATCAAAAGGATGGCATGGCGAACGATCAGCATGGCTGGGTGTTATCGGTTTTGCGATCATTATGTTTAACCTTGTATTTGTTAATTTAGTTATTGCTGGACTACATTCCTATGCGGGATGACCTTTGAGACCCTGCGAATGCACGGGTCTCTTTATTTAAATCCTCTATTTGTAGTAACGATTTTCTTTATTAATAAGGATTAGGAAAGATGTTACAATAAAGACAAGTACAAATGGTGGGAGCGTATTTTAAAAGATTAACTAATGTAAGCTATGTTCGTTAGATTAAGCAAACGGACTTCGCTTTTGATTATAGGAGGCGTATTCAATGGAAAAAGAAGCACGTATTTTAGTTGTAGATGATGAGGATCGTATTCGTAGATTGTTAAAAATGTATTTAGAGCGCGAAAACTATCAAGTCGAAGAAGCGGAAAATGGCGAGATAGCCTTACAAAAAGCATTAGAGCAAGATTATGATTTAATTTTGCTTGATTTAATGATGCCTGGAATGGATGGGCTTGAAGTTTGTTTAGAATTAAGAAAAACGAAAGCAACCCCTGTTATGATGTTAACAGCAAAAGGGGAAGAAGCCAATCGGGTTCAAGGTTTTGAAGCTGGAACAGACGATTACATCGTAAAACCGTTTAGCCCGAGAGAGGTTGTTCTACGGGTTAAAGCCTTACTAAGACGTTCTTCTACGACGAAGTTTTTGCAAACGGAAACGCAGGCAAAAGATATGCTCGTTTTTCAAAATCTTGTGATTGATAATGATGCCCACCGTGTAACTGTTTCAGGTCAAGAAATTAATTTAACACCTAAAGAGTATGAATTACTGCATTATTTAGCCCAAGCACCTGATAAAGTGTTTTCGCGTGAGCAACTTTTAAAAGATGTCTGGAATTATGATTTTTTTGGTGATCTGCGTACAGTAGATACTCATATTAAACGACTAAGAGAAAAGTTAAACCGTATTTCGCAAGACGCTGCTGCGATGATCTCAACGGTTTGGGGTGTCGGTTACAAGTTTGAAGGTCAAAAAGAGTAATGCTTTGGCGAAGTGTTGTTGGGAAATTATGGTTTACATTTCTTTTGCTCGTGACGGTCGTGTTAACGATTTTAATGGTGATGTTATTACGTTCATTTGAAAAATTCCATATTCAAGAGGCGGAATCTCAACTCGCCCATCATGCGAATATGATTGCGAATATTTATGACGGATATACGGATCAAGATGAAGCTTTAATGAGGATTGGTCAATATACAGAGCTTTTAGAAATCAACATTATCCTTGTCAATCAAGGAGAAAAAGTGATGGATAAAGTCGAGCCTGGAAGTTGGAATTTACCATTAGAAGTGTTTTATCAGAATGAAAGGTTATCACGTGTATTTGAAGGGGAAGCCGTCGTCATAGAAGAAGGCAAATTTATGATGGATGATTCCAATTATACCGCACCTGAACTTATGGTCGCAGGTGTTCCGTTAAGAACGAATGAATTAGATAATAGTGCCGTTTTTTTATATCAATCTTTAGAGGTTATTGAAGAAACGTCTCGAGAAACAAAAAGTATTATTTATTTATCTGCTGGAATCGCGATTGTTTTGACAACGGTTTTTGCTTTTTTTCTTTCAACAAGAATTACCGCCCCATTAAGAAGAATGCGTGAAGCGGCTCTTGAACTAGCTAGAGGGAAATTTGAATCGAAAATCCCGATTGTCAGTCATGATGAAATTGGCTTATTAGGAATGGCCTTTAATCGAATGGCACGAGATTTAAACGTCTCCATTACTGAATTAAATCAGGAGAAAGAACAGCTTTCCCGAATTTTAATTAGTATGGCTGATGGGGTTATTACGTTTAATCGGCAAGGTGAAATTATGATTACAAACCCTCCTGCTGAGCGTTTTTTAGAGTCATGGTTATACGAAGATGGTGTCGTTAATCAAAAAATGACTCCAGTAGAATTGAATAATCTCTTCCAAAAGGTTGTGGCTGGTGAGAAAGAGCAACAGTTGGAGATGAATATTCAAGGTCGGAGTTGGGCTATATTAATGACACCACTCTATGATGCGGAGCAAATCCGTGGGGCTGTCGCTGTAATTCGAGATATGACTGAGGAGCGACAGCATGATAAATTACGAAAAGATTTTATTGCGAATGTTTCTCATGAGCTCCGTACGCCCATTTCTATGTTACAAGGGTACAGTGAAGCGATTATTGATGATATAGCTGAAAGTCATGAAGAGAAAAAGGAATTGGCTCGGATTATTTATGATGAGTCATTAAGAATGGGGCGGCTTGTTAATGAACTGCTTGATATCGCTCGAATGGAAGCGGGCTATGTTGATTTACAAAAGGATGAAATGGATATTCACACTTATATTCAAAAGGTTGTCCGCAAGTTTAATGGCTTAGCAAAAGATGAAGAGATTTCTCTAAAACTAGAAACAACACCGGATTTACCGATGGGCTATTTTGATCCTGATCGGATTGAACAAGTCTTAACGAACTTAATTCATAATGCCATTCGTCATACGCCAAAAGGTGGGCTAGTGACCGTAAAAGTAAATCGTGACGAAAATTACTTTTTATTTGATGTCGATGATAACGGAACGGGAATTGCCGAACAAGATTTGCCATATGTTTTCGAACGTTTTTATAAGGCTGATAAAGCAAGAACTCGAGCTAAAGGTGGAACAGGTCTTGGACTTGCTATTGCTAAAAACATTATTGATTCACATAAAGGGGAAATTACGGTTCGTAGCAAATTAAACGAAGGAACTTGCTTCTCTTTTAAGTTACCGATCGTCAGTCGTTAAAGGGAAGAAAACCGAGAGTTATTTTTATCGTATATTCATTAACTCAACTTTCGCATCGAGAAAATCCGTTCAACGAGTTGGCAGAGCGAAAGGGAAGCTCTTAAACAAATGCCCTTGACATGTTCGAAAAGCGAGAACGCACTATCACACAAAACGGATAAACTGTGCATCAAGAAAAAAATATACAATGTACAATGTGCTTCGGCGGTCGCTCCCAAACAGACACTCCGCGTCCTTGCCGAGAACCTCATGAGCCTCCTCAGCGTTTCACGCTTGCGGGGTCTCATTGGACGGTTTATTCCTGCGGGAGTCTCCGTGTCTGTTTGTCCGCTAGATCATGGAATCGAATCTAGGTTCGGTTTTCTCATTGAATAAAAAACAGTCATGACTTCAAAGTACATTAGCTTGAGAATGGTTTTTCTCCTTCAATGACTAATTCCGTTACAGTTGTAAACAAATCAGTGTTGATGCTCTGTACGTTAGCTAGATGATCGAGCTTGTTTCGATTAGAATCCTGTCTTTTCATGACTGCAGACTTAGGAAAAAAATAGGTGGCAACGACCTATTTAGTTCCATAACCAACAAAGTGAAGAAGGTCCTTCTGCGTTAGAAATAGCTGATTTGGAAAGAGCCATATCACCAAGCATCTCCACGACACTTAGCGGACAAAACCATACGGAGACTCCCGCAGGAATAAACCGTGGAGCGAGACCCCACAGGTCGTACCGAGGAGGCTCGCCAGGTTCCTGCAGGACGCGGAGTATGGTTTTGGTAGCGACAGCCGAAGCGCTGCTTAATCCTAGTGAACAGATTCCTTCAACAGCCTACGAAGAGATGTGTTCAGACTGTCAACGATTGAATCGTTCATGTAAAGTCAATTTGAGTATTGTACTGCCCTAAAGTCAATCTCTATCGACGGTTAAGGGTCCATTATACGCTGCGAAAGTTGAGTTATTAATTTTATATATTTAACAATTAGGTCATATTTTATATGTTAAATAGGGAAGTTGGTGTTATTCCAACACGGTCCCGCCACTGTGATTGTTTTTTCGAAATGGAAAAGCATAAGTCAGATTACTTGCCTAATTATCATTGTAAAAACCTTCGAGGACAAAGGGAAAACAATAGTCGAAAATATTTTGTTTAAAGAGGGTGAGTTTTTGACTCTCCATTTTTATTATTAAACAAAATGAATTGGTGGCTAAAACAGTCAGGCATTCCTCTCGATAGGGGAGTGCCTTTTTGACTAAATAAAGAGCGATATAGAAGGGGAATTAAAAATGAAAAATAGAAGCTGGTTTTTTGTTGCACTGATTTTATCTATTTTATTACTAGGTTGTTATGCAAACGAACCTGAAGCGATTTCTTCAGTTGAAGAGGTGGAAGAAAAGGAATTAACAAAGGAGGACAAAAACGGCTATCAAGTGGAGGTCGTTGATGCGTTTGGTGAGACGATCACACTTGAGGAACCAGAAACCATCATTTCCTTATTTCCGAGTGTGACTGAAACTTTATTTGCCCTTGATGTTGGAGAAAAGGTAATTGGGCGTCTGGATTGGGACAATTATCCACAGGAAGTATTAGAGGTTGAAAGTGTTGGTGAGATGGAATTTAATGTTGAAAAGGTCATTTCGTTAAATCCTGATTTAGTTATTGCACATGAATCAACTGTAACGGGTTATGGAGAAGGTTTGAAACAAGTGAAAGAAGCAGGGATTCATGTCATCGCGGTAGAGGATGCATCATCATTAGAAGATACATATGAAGTCATTGAATGGCTGGCCATGATAACAAATCAAGTAGATAAAGGTTTGGAGCTTACTGAAACGATGCAGCAGGCTTTAATGGAAATAAATAAAAAAGTAAGTGAAATAAGTGATGAAAAAACAGTATGGGTCGAAATTTCTCCTGCACCAGAAATTTATTCAGCTGGTGCCGATACATTTATTGATGAGCTGCTTCAATTAATGAATGCTGTGAATGTAGCCAATCAATTTAAAGGTTGGATTGCATTTACTGAGGAAGAGGCGGTCCATTTTCAACCGGATATTATTATTACAACGTATGGTGACTATGTTGAGCAATCAGCAGAAGCAATCTTAAATCGTCCAGGGTGGCAAGATGTTCCAGCTGTTAAAAACAATCAAATTTATGATGTTGATTCGGATACTGTGACAAGATCAGGTCCCAGGTTAGTTGAAGGGGCTGAAGAACTTGCTGCTGCCATTTATCCAGAGATTTTTAATCAATAATCGAGTTATACAATACACGGTTGTCGTTGCTTTTTGTTTCTTTGCTTTAATTTTATCTGTCAGTAAAGGGAGTGTTGAAATTCCGTTTAAGATGGTTATTCAAATTATTTTAGCGGAAGGTTTAAATTTCCCAATTAATGAACCGTTCGAAGCGAATATTGTGAACATTGTCATGCAAATTCGTTTGCCACGAGTGCTGCTCGCAATGATTGTAGGGGCAAGTTTGGCATTAGCTGGAGCAGCCTTTCAAGGTTTTTTGAAAAACCCACTGGCGGACCCCTATACTCTCGGTGTTTCATCGGGAGGGGCGGTAGGAGCTGTTTTTGTCCTTTTTTTTGGGATAACAATTCCAGGATTAGGTTTTTTTACATTACCTGTCGTTAGCATATTTTCTGCTTTTATGACGTTAATCCTCGTTATTAGCTTTTCTAGAATGGTACAACGTTCCATGTCAAGTGAAACGATTATTTTAGCAGGAATCGTATTTAGTTCTTTTTTAGGGGCGTTTATTTCTTTAATGATCGCTTTAACAGGGGAAGAACTGAGACAAATTATCGGTTGGTTAATGGGGAGTGTAGCGATGCGGGGCTGGAATTATGTGGGGATGGCATTCGCCTTATTAGTCATCGGTTTTCTTTTATTATTTTTTAACCGACAAGAGTTAAATGCATTAGCTTTTGGAGAAGAAACAGCTAGACAGTTAGGTGTTAATGTACGCATCCGTAAATATGTGATTTTAATTGGGGCGACTATTATAACCGGTGGTGCCGTGGCTGTTGCTGGGACCATTGGTTTTGTGGGATTAGTCGTTCCCCATATTACAAGATTATTATGGGGAGCCAATCACCGTCACCTATTACCTTTATCAATGTTTGTGGGAGCCGGATTTCTCGCCTTAACGGATTTAGTTGCCCGGACGATTATCGCTCCAACGGAATTACCGATTGGTGTCATTACAGCGATGATTGGGGCCCCTATCTTTGCAATTATCTTAATTCGTCAAAGAAAAGAACAAGTATGACAGGAGGGATTCGATGTTGAAAGTTGAGCAAGTCTCTGTCCAATATCATAAAAAAAAAGTCGTCAACAATATTTCATTTGCCATTCCAAAAGGAGAGTTTTTTGGGATTGTTGGTCCTAATGGAAGCGGGAAATCGACGTTGATGAATGCGATCAATGGTAGTCTAAAGCTCACACAAGGTTCAATCACTCTTCATGGGAAAAACATAAGTTCCTATCATTCAAAGGAACTAGCAAGACTTGTTGCCGTTTTACCACAAATGTCGGAACTCTCTTTTCATTATGATGTAAGAGAAATTGTTTCTTTAGGAAGATACCCATACCAAAAAGGTTGGCTTCAACAATTAACAAAAGAAGATGAACTGGTTATCGAGCAAGCCCTTATAGATACAAATACAAAGGCATTTCAACATAAGTTACTCCATACATTAAGTGGTGGGGAGTGTCAGAGAGTCCTACTAGCACGTGCACTAGCTCAACAACCTGAAGTGTTATTATTGGACGAACCAACGAATCATCTGGATTTATCGCATCAGATGAGTTTATTGGGTGCTTTAAAAAATTGGACAGAAGAAACAGGTTTAACGGTCATAGCGGTCTTGCATGATTTAAATTTGGCTAGCCTTTATTGTGATCGTCTTCTTTTAATGGATAATGGATGTGAGGTAGATTTAGCTGAGACGAATCGAGTAATGAATGAGACTCAATTAAAAAAAGTGTATAACGCCTCGATTCAGCGCCATGAACATCCAAATATAGCAAAGCCACTTATTACATTGGAACCGTTTGAACAAAAAGGTGGAATCAACGGATTAATAAACGCACTCTATATGTCAAATAAAGAGAGTCGTTTGGCGATTGAGAGTGAGCATATGTGGAAGTTTTATTCTAACTTTTCGAATAGTGGCTGGAGCCAGTCATTTGGTCTTGATTATACAAAAACAGAAGAAGAGAAAAAGGGAGTTCTCGTTACAGAAGGAACGATTGTCAAGACAATACAGTCTAAAACTAAAATTGAAAAAACAGAGATTTTAGTAGTGGGAAGTATCGAACAAATTGGTCAACAAAAGCGAAACATCCATCTTTTTGTTTTTGTCGAAGGGGCTTTATCTGAACAGGCTTTTTTACAAGCACTAATGCTTTTAACAGAAGCCAAAATGTCGTCTTATTTAGCTGTTGGAAATCAAAAAAGTTTAGTAGAGGGCAATCAAGATAGTCTGTTGGTTGCAGCTAGTCAAATAGGTGAAACCATTAATGATTTTTATCAAAAGAGTGAAGTACAGCTTAAGTTGTCAGAGGCAATTATCCAAACTTTGAATGGACTCTTTGCTCAGGAAGGATTTTTAGAATATTAATCCAGCTACGCCTGTTAGAAGCTCAAGAAAAATCGCCCATCTGAATGAAGACAAAAAGCATTTTCATCAGCTGTTCTTGCCCACAGGACGTGGGTACAAGGCGTTGCGGCAGGATGACGCGAACTTAGCGTTGTTCCTTAGTATTCTCGCTTCTGAACGAACAGGCTTCGCTTTATATTACAGGAGGTTTATGATGAAACTTTATACGAGAACCGGAGATGAAGGTAAAACGGGTGTGATTGGAGGGCGTGTTGATAAAGATGATATTCGAATTGAGGCGTATGGAACGATCGATGAACTAAATGCATTCGTAGCACTAGTTGTAGCGAAAATGGATCTTTCTCTATTAGCTGATATCCGAGCTGATTTTCTTATGATTCAGCATGAGCTTTTTGATTGTGGTGGTGATTTAGCGATTGTAAAAAAAGAGAAAGAACCTCCGTATAAAACGAAACAAGAAATGATTGATCAACTAGAAGTGAAAATGGATCGATATATGGAAGAAGCCCCACCGTTACAAAAATTTATTTTGCCTGGTGGTTCAGAATTAGCAGCCCTTATTCATGTTTGTCGAACCATTACAAGAAGAGCAGAGAGGCAGATCGCTTCCTTACAAAAACAAGAAGACATTCATCCGTTAGTGTTTAAGTATATGAATCGTTTGTCGGACTTTTTCTTCGTAGTGGCACGAGCTGTTAACGCTCGTTTAGCTATCCAGGATGTCGAATATGAAAGAAGTGCGATCGTGTTTCGTGAAAGCAAGAAGGAAAATTAATAAAAACACTTCAGCTCCACGCGGTCACTGAAAAAGTGAATGTATTTTTAATGAAAGAAAATCGTTCAAAAACATGATGTTTTGTTGATAATATGGCAAAGATAATGACCAAAATGGAGTAAACCCAATCATCCAAACTTATTCTAATACTAACAAGATTTTTTCAGTGGTTCCGGCTCAACTAGTCGGAATCGCTTTTTTTATGAAAAAGTGAGAATTCTGTTTTTTCTCTCGTTCTAGGAGTTAACTAGGCTTTCTACGGGCTTCTTCATGATGAGTTTTTTTCTTCTTCCTTTTTTTGCATTAGTCTTACGTTGTTTTCATATAATGCTCTGTGGTTATAAATGGAGGGGAGTCATTTGAAGAAAACAATTTTTTTATCATCATTTCTATTACTAGTTGGTTGTACTAATTGGATGCAAGAACAGGAAGAGAAAAGCCCATATGTGGCCGCTCTTCATCCGATTAGCGAACCAATTAATCAAATCGAGAAAATGGATGTTATCTGGGAGCTTGTTTTATTTGATACTTATAATGATGAGCATCATAAGATCAATCTAAATGACTATGGTTATATGAACAATCGGAATCAGAATCTGAATCAAGAACAGCTGGAAGCTTTAGCAAGCACATTTGCACAATCGATTGATACACCATTACAAAATGCTAGTCTAGCAGAAGATGGCACCATTATTCCTGGCCAAAGTAGAGTGATTTTATCTGAAAAAGAATTAGTGGAGCTACTAATGGATTTGGAGCGAGGTCAAGAGGAATTACAAATGCCTATATATGTGACAGAACCAAATGTTAAAGAAGAAGATGTGATTGGTATTGATGAATTAGTGATCGGTGAGTATAAAACGTATTTTGATGCGAGTGTCAGTGGACGAACGACAAATATTGAGTTATCAGCAAGTGCGATCGATCGTGTCATATTAGGTCCAGGTGATTCATTTTCTTTTAATGTAGTTGTTGGTGAACGAACAGTAGGGAGAGGTTATCAAGAAGCGATGGAAATTGTTAATAAAGAGTTTGTTATGGGGATAGGTGGTGGAATATGCCAAACATCCTCGACTTTATTTAATGCAATTGATGAGGCCGGTCTGGAAATCGTCGAGCACTACACCCATTCAAGGGAAATTGGTTATGTGCCAACAGGACGAGATGCGACCGTTTCGTGGGGCGGGCCAGATTTTAAATTTAAAAATCCCTATTCCTATCCAGTTATTTTAAAAACGGCGGTCGATAATGGTTCGATTACGATTCAAGTTTTAACAAAGGAAGAAAATCATTTATAAATAAAAATTTTACTATGAGTAAGCTAATCTATGAGAGTTCCCTTCTTATGGCTTAGCTTTTTTAATTCGTTAAAAAAGTAGAATGGTCATAATAAGTTGTATAATTCCTTTTCATGAAAATCATACTAACTGAGAGAATTCTAAAGTCTAAATTGGGGGGGACTTATGTTATTAAGGTGGATGAAAGAAAAGATTAAGTACAACGAAAAGACAGAATCCATTGAAGATGTGGTCAATAGCTTAAAATCCTCCGATGATTTTGTGCAATTCCACCATCAAATAAATCATCATGAGTATAGGATTTCTTATTTTAGCACTTTAGTTGATCCGGATCGAATTATAAGGGATTTTCTTCCTTATTTGAATAAAGCTGAATCAAATGATTTAGCTAAAGTGATTAACACTATTCCAATTAATAAAAAAGAAATGGTTACAAAAGGTTATCATGTTAAAGAATCATTAATGAGGGGGCAATTATTACTTGAAAGTTTAACAAGTCCAAAACAGTATGCTCTATTGGAAGTAAGTGTAGCCTCTGATCGAGAAGTTTCACAGCCTGAGGTTGAATTTAGTGTAACAGGACCACAAGAGTCATTTATTGAATCGTTAGATACGAACTTAAATTTAATTCGTAAACGACTTCCAATTGGTGAATTAAAAACAAAAAAATTAGTCTTAGGGAAATTAACAAAAACAAGAATAGCTATATTATATGTGGAAGGCATTGTTGATGAAGAGAATTTACGAACGATGCAACAACGACTAGAAGCGATTGATTATGACCAAATCATTGACTCTGGGAGCATTGCCCAGATGATTTCAGATGACTCTTTATCGGTTTTTCCACAATTTATCAACACAGAAAGACCAGAACGAGTATCGGCTGTTTTAGCAGAAGGGAAAGTGGCTTTTATAGTGGATGGTTCTCCTGAAGTTGTATTTGGCCCAACTACTTTAGTTGAGTTCTTTTCATCTTTAGAAGATTATTATTTAGGTTGGCAAGTTGCCTCTTTTACTAGGTTATTACGCTTTTTTGCTGTAACCTTTTCTGCATTGGCTTCACCCATTTATGTAGCGGTTTTAACTTATCATTACGAACTTATTCCAAAAGATTTGTTAGGACCGATAATCGGGTCTAGAATTACGATCCCCTTTCCGCCGATTATTGAAGCGGTGTTTTTAGAATTAACGATTGAATTATTAAGAGAGGCTGGGGCAAGATTACCAACAAAGGTAGGACAAACGATTGGAATCGTTGGCGGTATTGTCATTGGACAAGCTTCCGTTGAGGCTGGGTTAACGAGCAATATCCTGTTAATTATTGTGGCATTAGCTGCATTAGCTTCGTTTACAACCCCTATTTATCAAATTGGTAATACGATTCGAATTATCCGCTTTCCATTCTTACTTATGTCTGCTTGGTTTGGTTTAATTGGAATTGGTGCTGCATTGCTTTTTACGATTGTTCATTTATTGCATTTGCAATCACTTGGGCGCCCCTATTTATCACCGATATATCCACCTAGATTTACTGATTGGAAAGATGCTTTTATTCGATTGCCTTTTAGCTGGATGTCATCAAGGCCCGTTTATTTAAGACCTCAAAAGAAAAAACGCTTTGATTTTTTTGAAGCAAATAAAAAGCATGATATTGATGAGTAGTTAATCGATAAAAAAGGAGCGAAACAATGAGTGGAGAGAAAGTAATAAAAGAAAAATATTTGATTTCACCCTTTCTGTCCTTTTTTATTATCCATTCTATGCAAGTAGGAGTTGGGGTCTTAAGTTTTCAAAGTGAAATCGTTAAAGAAACAGGGTATGATGCTTGGATTTCGGTCATTCTTGCCGGGTTATTAGTGAGTTTTAGTATCGCTTGTATGTATATTATCTTAAAAAGAGCAGACGGAGATATTATTAAAGTTCATCAAGAGTTATTCGGAAAATGGATTGGTGGGCTCCTAAGTTTGCTCATTGCTACATTTCTTTTGTTTTTGGCGTTAATTATATTAAGAACATATATTGAAATTGTCCAGGTTTGGGTATTTGAAGATTTACCGACTTGGTTTTTTGCTTTACTGTCGATTCCATTTTTTTATTATGTGGTCTCAGGGGGCTTTCGAACAGTAGTTGGTTTGGCCTTTTTAAGTTTCCTTATCACTTTACCGATTTATCCGTTATTTTTGATGACATTAGAATTTGCTCAATATAATAATATCGTTCCGGTTTGGAAACACAGTATAGTAGAGGTGATTGAAGGGGCCAAGGTCGCAACGTTTAGTTATAGTGGGTTTGAATTATTACTTGTCTATTTCCCTTTTTTAAAACATAAAGAGCTGAGCCAAAAATGGTCACAGTTAGGGGCAGCATTTACAACGTTATTGTATACGTATATTACGCTCATTTGTTTATTTTTTTATAGTGAAGAACAAATTAATAAAACGATCTGGGCTTTGTTAACCTTGTTTAAAGTGATCGAATTTCCCTTTTTGGAGAGGTTTGAATATGTCGGTATAACGGTATGGATGTTTGTGGTGGCTCCGAATATCGCCCTAGCGATTTGGGCAGGGAGCCGTTTAGTAAAACGTGTCTTTAGTTTAAATCAACGCCATGTTCTCATTGTCATTGTCATTTTATTATGTACAAGTGCGGCCTTAATTCCATCACGAGCAGCTATTGAGGCTATAGCGGGCGTTTTTAATCAAATTGGTTTTTATTTTGCCTTTGTTTATATTCCTTTTCTAGTCCTTTTACAGACGATTGTTTATAAGTTTAAGAAGGGAGATACAAATGAAACGGCAGGTATGTAGTATCATAGTTATTTGTTTGTTTATTTTAACGAGTTGTAATGTTGATTCTGAAGTTATTGATGAGCTTTCTATCATCAGGGCGATTGGTTATGACACCGGTTCGGAAGAGAATTTAGTGAAAGTAACGGTTAACTATCCGACATTTACTGAGCAAGTATCAGAACAGTCCTTAAAACAAGAAGCGTTGCAAGGGGAAGGTGAGACACCTCGAGCCATTATAAACGATTTGAGTAATCGTTCACAAAAACCATTAGTAACAGGACAATTACGTGTAGTCCTATTTGGGGAAGAGCTAGCTAATAAAGGATTAGAGCCTTATGTTTTACCTTTGTATAAAGATCCAACTGTTGGTAATCGTATCTTAATGGCAGTTGTTGAAGAAAGTGAAGCATCTGATATTCTAAATGCAGAGGTAGGAACGGGAGAGCAAACGGGTGTCTACATTCCAGACCTGCTTGAGCAAAACCAAGAGAACGGGCAAGTTCCAAGAGCAAATCTGCATGAGTTTTTATTTAGTATGTATAGTGATGCAAGAGATCCTGCCTTGCCGATCATAAAAAGAATAGGCGGTTTGGAAGTAGAAATAACAGGTCTAGCTTTGTTTGATCGTGACCAACTGAAGACCAAATTAACACTAGATCAAAGTTTTTATTTGAAATTAATGCGAAAGCGATCGAAGCATAACTTTCATCAGTTTCATATTGAAGGAATCGCTCAAGAAACACCGGTTGTTATAGAAGTGATCAAAAGTAAGCTTGATTCAACGTTAGATAAAAACAGGGGGTACCCACATGTTACCTATACGATAAAGGTAGAATCGGTGATTTATGATACGGGTGGTGATGTGAATTTACGTGATGGAAAGGATAGAAAAACCATAGAAGAATCGATTGCTAACACGATCGAATCGAACGCTAAAGAGCTTCTGCAATTGTGTCAAGACCTCAATATCGATCCGATTGGTGTCGGAGAATTGTACAGAAGTCATACGAGAAAATGGGATCCCGACGTATGGATCAATTCCATTTATCGTACAGTTGAATTTGATGTCAAGGCAGAGGTGGAAATAGCTCAAACAGGTGCTGTTGAATAATCAAGCATAAAATGGGTCATGCTGTCATAGGGTAGTGTTAGTCTAAAGCTTTAACAAAAAAAGGAGCTAAACGGCATGGATATTTAAAGGAGGCTTTTATGCTTGATTTAATGAAAAGAGTGGTTATCGCTTTGTCGATCGCTTTATTTATAGGAATTTTATTTTTAGGGACTAATCAAACAGCAAAGGCTGATAGTCATTTTATAGAAAAATGGCAAGAAAGTTTTGTATGGCCAACAATTGGAGAAATAACCGATACATATGGTTCAAGAGGTGGAGGGCATTTCGGGCTCGATATTGCAGCTCCAGAAGGAACACCAGTCATTTCGATTGAAGAAGGAATTGTCACAAAATCGTATTATTCTGATTCCTATGGAAATGTTGTTTTTATTAAACATGAAGAAAGTGATATCGAGACCGTCTATGCTCATTTAGATCATCGGGGTGTAGAAGAAGGGCAAATCGTACAAGCAAAACAAATGATTGGGACAGTAGGGAACACAGGTCGTTCTCATGGAAATCATCTTCATTTTGAAATGCATCATGGAGAATGGGATATTGAAAAATCAGCTTCTATCGACCCGCTTATCTTTTTGTCTAACGAACCGTCTTCTTTATATGCGGCTTTGGATTATATGGATGACCAAGCTATCCAAACGATGAGTCGTTATATTGACGAAGATTTATTGGACGAAGAGAGGGAGGTAGTAAAGGAAGAGAAAATTTTAGAAACGGAGTCAGTAGAAGAAGACTATACGGATGCAATGGCGATGGTTGAAGAAACCGTTGCTTCCGTTTTAGAAAAAATAAATGCCGAATTAGAAGAGTTAAAAACAGAGAAAAACGAAGTAGTTAGTGAGAGTGATGGCGAAATTCAGTCCGCTCGTGTCGGTGTGGAAAGAGCGGAGACCATTTTAACGGATGTCGAACAGAGCACGTCAGAACCATTAGAAGTAACTCATGAAATTGTGATCGAAAAAGATGATACATTGTGGGCCATTGCGACTAAATATCATGTAAGTGTTGAAGAGATTAAAGGATGGAATGATAAAACTAGCGACTTACTGCAAATTGGTGAGACGATTATTGTTTATGAACAACTTGTAGAAGAGCCAATCCATATTGTCAAACAAGGAGAAAATTTATATCAGCTTGCCAATGAGTATCATCTATCTGTTTCTGACCTAAAGGAGTTTAACCAATTAGAAGGGGACATGATTCATCCAGGCTTGAAGTTGTTATTATCTTTGGCGGAAGATTCTGAATAAAATGCAGAACTATGTAGAATATAGTCGTTCTATGGTAGAATAGAACTAAATATTTGACATGGAGAATGACTATGGATAGGGATCAATCGTTTGTGAACACAACTTTATTAAAATTATTGAATGAGCAAACGGATTTATCCGGAACTCAAATTGACTTAATTGATGGCTTTCTATTTATGTTAAAGAAAATCAAAAGACATAAAACGATTCGTCTTATAAATGAAAAAGAGATTCACCCTCGCTTTTGGCGTTCCCATAATCGAGCATTTGGTTATGGAACAAAAAATCACATAAATGAGCACGAATTTCGACTATTGTATGAGTTTTATTTAAATGTGGCTTTTAAAGAGGGCTTTGTGGAAAGTAAACAAGAGTTTATTCAAGTGACAGAAAAAGGACTTGTTTATTTAAAGAGGCGTAAAGAGGAACAACTGGACCTTTTATTTCAATATATTTGGGGATAAGGAAAAGGAAAAACAAAGTACTTCCATCCAGGGAATAGAGTCTGAGCGCCTACAGCGGCTACTCTCTCTAATGCCAAAAAAGCTTGTCGACAAAGTCTCGTGAAACGAGCCGGTCGACAAGCAGAGATAGTTACCCCATCTTTAGCATCTTTTTATGCTTCGATTTTATTAGCAAATATAATTTCGTCAATATTTGTTAAAGCTTCAATTAACGAATCTGTTACAGGTTTGTCGACAGTAAGCATCATAATCGCTTCTCCGCCTTCTTCTTTACGACCTACTTGCATCGTCGCAATATTAACATTATGTTCAGCAAGTAACTGTCCCATCCGACCGATAACACCTGGACGGTCGTTATGCTGAATATAAAGGATATGCCCGTGAGGTACAAAATCAACATTAAATCCATTGACATTCACAATTCTTGCCCCGTACTCTTTAATATACGTACCTTGAATCTCAAAATGACGATCTTCCCCGTGAACAATTGCATGGATTAAATTAGAATAACCATAGGATTTTGTTACGTGCTTCTCACCAAAACTAATGCCTCTTTCCTTGGCGATTAATGATGCATTAACATCATTAACAGCAGCATCTACACGTGGTTGCAAAAAGCCTGCAATTAAACTTCGAGTCGTCACGGTCGTCTCAAAATTAGTGACGGTCCCACTATAAAACACTTCAATTTCTTTTACTGGTGTTTTCATGACTTGTGAAAGTAAGGTTCCCATTTTTTTCGATAAATCATAAAATGGTTTGACCTTTTCATATACTTCTTTTGATAAGGCTGGAAGGTTAATAGAATTTTTGGCTGGTTCACCTTCTAAGAAATGTAATACTTCTTCTGATACTTGAGAAGCAACATTTAATTGGGCTTCAACGGTAGAAGCAGCAATATGCGGTGTTGTAATGACATTTTCACAATCAATTAATTCTCGATCGGTAGCTGGTTCTTCTTCAAATACATCTAACGCAGCACCGGCAATATGACCGTTCGCTAAATAATGTTTGAGAGCCTGCTCATCAATAATTCCACCTCGAGCACAGTTGATTAAAAAGACACCTTGTTTAGTTTTGGCGATATTTTTCATTCCTAGAAGCCCTTTTGTTTCTTTCGTTAACGGCGTATGGACTGTAATAATATCAGCATTTTCCAATAACTCATCTAATGATGCTTGGGTGACACCAATTTTTTCGGCCCGTTCTTTGGTTAAAAAAGGATCAAAGACGAGTAAAGGCATTTCAAACGCTTTGGCTCGTTGGGCGATTTGGGTTCCGATTCGACCAAACCCAACGATTCCAAGTGTTTTGCCGCGTAATTCCGAGCCTTGGAATGATTTGCGATCCCAATTTCCGCTTTTGATGGAAGCATTCGCTTGAGGGATTTTTCTAAGCAAGGAGCAAATCATCGCAAACGTATGTTCAGCTGTTGAGATTGTATTTCCATCGGGAGCGTTTACGACGACAACACCGCGCTTTGTCGCTGCATCTAAGTCAATATTATCGACCCCAACTCCTGCACGGGCCACGATTTTTAAGTTGGGCATTTGATCGAGTAATTCGCCTGTTACTTTAGTCGCACTACGAACGAGTAGAGCATCAAATGGTGTTAAATCTAAAACATGATCAACGTTTTTTTGGACACATTCAACCCGGTCACTTTTTAATAAAGGTAATAACCCTTCCTCACTCATAGAATCAGATACTAAAATATGGTATTTTGTTTGTGTTTCCACCGCTTTTACTTTTTCAGCCACTGCTTGATCACTCATTTCTCTACACTCCTCTTTTGGTTTTACTGTAACGCTTTGCTGTAACATAGTCAATTCTCTTTTTTCTGAAAAGACGAAATAAAATGAAAGCGGTACACAAAAAACCTTCCACCCCTCACGGTATGTGAGGGGCGGAAGGTATTAACCGCGGTACCACCCTCGTTTTATGCACAGCTGTGCATCTTAGAGACTACTTTAGTCAAAAGATAACGGATTATCCGGATGTGTCTACTAATAAGTTCATTCAACACATCAACTCAGAAGGGCTATCCAAAATGGCTCAAACTAGTTTGCACCGACCACTAGCTCTCTACAATTGAAACCATTTTTTCATTCTTCATCGAAGTTTTTAATGATTGCTAATTGTTAGATAATTTATCATATCAACAATGATCTGTCAATTAGCATTTTTTAATTACTCAACTTTCGCAGCGTATAATTGACCCCTAACCGTTGATAGAGATTGACTTTAGGGTGATACCATACTCAAATTGACTTTACATGAACGGTTCAATCGCTGACAGTCTGAACCCATCTCTTCGCAGGCTGTTGAAGGAGTCTGTGCAGCAAAATGAAGCGCTTCGGCTGTCGCTACCAAAACCATACTCCGCGTCCTGCGGGAACCTTGCGAGCCTCCTCGGCAAGCCTTGCGGGGTCTCGCTCCACGGTTTATTCCCGCGGGAGTCTCCGTATGGTTTTGTCCGCTAAGTGTAGGGGAGATGCTATGATGATAGGGCCATTCTCAATCAGCTATTTCTAACGCAGAAGAACCTTCTTCTTCTTCACTTTGTTGGTTGTGGGACTAAATAGGTAGTTGCCACCTATTTTTTTCCTAAGTCTGCCGTAATGAAAAGACATGATTCAAATCGAAACCAGCTCGATCATCTAGCTAACGTACAGAGCATCCACACTGATTTTTTACAACTGTAACGGAATGAGTCATGGAAGGAGAAAAATCATTCTCAAGCTCATGTCCTTTGAAGGAATGACTGTTTTTTTATTCAATGAGAAAACCGAACCTAGATTCGATTCCATGATCTAGCGGACAAACAGACACGGAGACTCCCGCAGGAATAAACCGTCCAATGAGACCCCGCAAGCGTGCTGAGGAGGCTCATGAGGTTCCTGCAGGACGCGGAGTGTCTGTTTGGGAGCGACAGCCGAAGCGCATTGTACATTGTATATTTTTTCTTGATGCACAGTTTATCCGTTTGGTGTGATAGTACGTTCTCGCTTTTCAAACGTGTCAAGGGCATTTGTTTAAGAGCTTCCCATTCGCTCTGCCAACTCGATGAACGGATTTTCTCGATGCGAAAGTTGAGTTACTTAGAAATCTTTTTACTTAATTTCTTGTTCGATTCATACTTATAAATGAAGGGGGAATGTCGAATGAATTATGTTGTTAAACAAGGTGATACCATTTCAAAAGTGGCGTTAGCATTTCAAATAAGACCATTTGATTTGCTCTTAAATAATCCGACTATTTTAAATGAAAAAACTTATCTTCGTCCTGGTTTACAATTAAAGATTCCACCGCTTCAAATGAATGAGTACGATCCATTTCATTTTGAAACAGAATATGGACCATCTGATTTAGAGAAAGATGTTTTGAAATTACAAGACTTAGGTGTAAAGGCTAAAGAATGTGGACGCTCAGTGATGGGGAAATCGCTTTATCAGTTTGAAATTGGCACGGGGGAAAAGCAAGTTTTTTATTCAGGGGGATGGCACGCGAATGAGGCTCATACGTCAAAGTTTTTGATTCGTTTTTTATTTACATTAGCAGAGGCTAATAAGAAGAAAAGGTCCTTATATAATTATTCTGTTATGAAGATGTTAAAAGAAGTAACGTTAACGGTCGTTCCAATGGTAAACCCTGATGGAATTGAACTAGTTGAGCAAGGTATTTATGAAGAACATCCTTATTACAAAATGATTAATGAGATAAATAAAGGACAAAAAAGATTTGAGCATTGGTCGAGCAATATTCGTGGTGTTGATTTGAATCATCAATGGCCAGCAGGTTGGGAAATCGAAGCAAAGGAAAGTCCGCAAAAACCTTGGTCAAGACATTATAGTGGAATAGCTCCTTTGACAGAGCCAGAGGCGATTGCTGTTTATGAACTGACGATGCAAAAAGAGTTTGCTTATGTATTAGCTTTCCATTCGCAAGGGCAAGTTATTTATTGGGGATACCGTGGTTATGAGCCACCTGAAAGTGAACAAATGGTTGAGAAGCTCTCATTAGCTAGCTCATATACGCCCATTCATACAGCAGATAGTGACGGTGGTTATAAGGATTGGTTTATTCTAGAAAAGCGTAGACCAGGTTTTACGATTGAAGTAGGGAATGGAATGAATCCACTTCCAAATGATGCTTTTGCAGAAATATGGTCCAATAATATTTTATTAGCATTAGAAGGACTGACTCTCTAAGTGTAATATCGGCAAGTCTCTTGCTACAAATGGCATTCAAGGCTAAAATAAAAGAGAGATGATAGTGGAAATCGATTATTGATATATCGGTTTATTTGGAGGAGAATTATGTCAACGAGTCATATAAAGCCAAAAAAGATTTACGAAATTATTGCAGAACAACTAACATTACAAATAAAAAACGAACAATTAAAACCTGGTGAACGTTTGGCCTCTGTTCCACAGTTAGCAGAACAATACCAAGTAGGACGCTCAGCGATTCGCGAAGCATTAAGTGCATTAAAGGCGGTTGGGTTAATAGAAATTAAACAAGGGGAAGGGACCTTTGTTAAAGAGATTGATCATAATTTAGCTAAAGCTGTCTTGCCATCAGTTGAATGGATGAGAAAAGAAGATTTACGTGAACTATTCGAAATTAGAAAAATGGTTGAGACCGGAGCTGCCAAAATTGCGGCAACAAAACGAACAGAAGATGATATTGTTTCTTTAGAACAAGTCTTAGAGGAGATGGAGCAAAATTTAGATGATGGTAAGTTAGGGGAACTAGCTGATATTAAATTCCATAAATGTGTCGTGAATGCAACTAAAAATGAAATGCTTAAAAATTTTCTAGATACGGTTTCTGAAACAATGAAAACAGCCATGAAGGAAGCGCGAGAAAAATTTCTATATAGTGATAAAGAAAAGCTTCATTCTTTATATAAAGAGCATTACGAAATTTATTTAGCGATAAAAGAGCAAAACCCAGAATTAGCATATGAAAAAATGCTGAACCATATCGTCGGTGTAGAAAATAATCTATTTGCGGAATAAATTTGTTGGAGCTGTTCAAAAAGCCCTTAATTAGCTTATTTTTGAATGAGATTAGCTAGGTGGACATTGAGCGATGTTCGCCGCTCCCGGAAATCATGCTCCGCGTCCTAGAGGCCACTGAAAAACAGTCTACGCGTTAAATTATGGTTACATGAGTTTGCCATACTCCGCGAGCTGCATGCCCTACGCGTCCGCGGGTGAGTCGGGAGCCTCCTGATATGAACGAAACTGTCAAGGGCCCTCCTCATAACCAAGGTTTTATCCGTTTTTGGCCAATCTTAACTAGAGAAGCGGTATTTGCTTCTTAAAAATGGATGGCTTGGAGCCTTTTAGGCTTTCAATGTCCTTTCTTTAGCCTAACTACTCCACTTCAACTCTTAGGAGGTCTGTCAAGCGGGTTCCTTGACTGGCCTTCTAAGTAGTTGAGACACTTAAGGTTAGCTAAAGATAATCGTCTTTTATTCCCTCCTAAAAGTCGGATCTTTGTGAAGAAAAGGACACGGCACGAAGGCAAAAACGTTAACGACGATTTTCATCCTGATATCCGTGGGTTTTCACATAGTATCTTTCCGTATAAAGGCCATTCCACTAACTCGCGGCGTGCGTTCTCCCTAAAACGGGATAGCACAGAGGAGGCACGTGGATTTTCCTTCCCGGTGTTACTCTTTGCCTTCGAGCCCTATCCTTCTTATCTAGTTGATATTGATTTCTCTATTTTGTTGATTTCTTATACTTTGTTTAGTTGGCTTTGAGCGGCGGTGCTAGGCACATGTCGGCTAACAGCCCAAATAAATCCTGCTAACTCTCTTGCCACCGCTGTTATGACTTTCCCACTTTCTTTTCCACGCGATAATAAACGATAGTAGCGCTGGTTCAGTCGATTCTGTGCTTTCCACGATAGAGCTTGTATGGACGGATCAAGCTTCTCCAACCTCTTTTTCAAACGACCTTTTACCGCTGGTTGGTAACGATAACTCCAGGCCGATTCTACTAATAAGCGACGGACATGACGATTTCCCGTTTTGGTAATCTTCCCTTGGTACCTTCTATCTCCGCTTGAAGATTCACTCGGTACTAAACCGACATAGGACATGAATTGCCTTGGGGTGGCAAAGCGTTCAAAAGATCCTATTTCTGCCACGAGACTCGCAGCCGTGATTAAAGCAACCCCTCTGAGAGATTGTAACGTTTGAATAGCTGATGCATGAACGCCTTCTTCTGCTTCTTGTTCGATTCCTTCCTCATATCGTTTCAATCTTTGTTCCAACTCTTTTAACTGATGGTAATACTCTTGAAAAACGAGATTTAAGTTTGGGTGCTCAAATGTCAAAGCATCTAACCAAGCGTAATACTTCTTCGTCCACTTTTTCACCCCTTCAGGTGGACGCTTTTCATTACGCAAGAGAAACTTTGTTAAGCGATGTTTGGAACGTAATTCATCTTCTTTGGCATCTTCACGTGCTCGAACTAAATCACGTAACGCTTCATCTTCAGGCGTCGGAATGTAGATGTTCGTTAGTTCTCCCGCACGATAAAGTTGGGCGAGCCTTAAAGAATCCCTTTTGTCCGTTTTGACTCGGTCTCCTGCTTTTTGGGGGATCAAGGAGGGAGCGATCACCTCACAATAGACCCCTAAAGATACACATAAGCGATACAGCCCATATCCAGTCGGTCCCGCTTCGTAACAAAAACGGAGCGTGTCGACCTCTCCTAATTTTTTGATAAGCTTTTTAATCGCCTCTGGTGTATGCGGAATCATCCCCATATAACGAGGGGCATCCCGACCTTCTTCCGCCACCGCTACCGCAATTTTTTCTTTTGATACGTCTAAACCAACGTATTTTATGGTATCCTTCATAATAACTAGCTCCTTTCGTAATGTAGCTCTGATTTGGTTTGGTTAATTCTTCTGTTAATCATTCTAACCAAATTAACCTACGCTGTTACGAGTAAGGGGCTAGTTTCGTTCATGATAACTCGCTCATCGCTGTGGGGTCTCCCGTCACCCACTTTCCCGCAGGAGTCTCCGCGTCCTGTGAGGTGGCACCGAACTAGCTTTGCTAGTGGATTTCGGTTTTGCCACTACTTCCCACGGGGAGTCTCCGCATGACTCGGCCGCTAGGATAGAGGAACAACCTTCATATGATTAATACTCATAAATTTTGAAGTCTCTTATGTAGCCATATCGGTTCGTACGTTTTAAGGAGAGAGTGGGTTCATGTTATAATCTTGGAAACTAGCCTTTCGGTTACAGATAAAAATCGTTCCCCTTTGGTTTGTATTTTGGTAAGTCCACTCTAAAGGAAAGAGTGATTTTTTTCTTTTGCCTTTTTAGGTAGAACGTAAATTTAGCGGACGAGATGGGGGCCGACTCCTGCAGGAGGAAAGGGCAGGCTGAAATCCACTGGCGTAGACAGTTAGTTCAGCGCCCGCCGGAGGGGGTGTGCCCCAATCTCGGGAGCGGTGTCTTGCCTCCCATTTCAATTACATTCAAAAAGGGACTGAACCCTCAAAGCTCATTTTCATACTTTTAGGTACAGTCCTTTTTTTATCGTTTTCTAATGGAGCTTTTTTAATGAGAAAGGAATAATCATAGTGTTTGAATTATTGATGATTTTTATAATTGTTTTTGTTGGTAGTTTTATTCAAGGTGTGAGTGGCTTTGGATTTGGTTTGATTGCGATGGGATTGTTGCCGTATTTATTTACTTTGAAAGATAGTACATTATTAGTCATGGCTTTAACTGTCTTTTTAACATTACGTATTTTAATCAGCCATTATCGTGCACTTGATTTAAAAGGGTTAATACTCATATTGATGGCCGCGATTGTAGGGAGAATCGGTGGTTTTTTTGTGTTAACAAACTTTGGAGAGCTTGACGTATTAAAAAGCTGGCTTGGTTTTGTCCTACTGGCTATGGTGGTCTATATGCTATTGAATAAAAAGCCTCATATGGTATATCAACAACCTTCGAAAATTTTAACCATTATTTTAGGTGTAGTTGGCGGGTTTATAGGAGGGGTATTTGCTGTTGGGGGTCCTTTTTTTGTTTTTTATTTCTTAATGGTGTATGCAGATAAATTAAAATACAATGCAAATTTACAAGCCGTATTTTTTGTGACGAGTATACTGACGGTTACAGCTCATGGATTTAACGGTGATTTTTCTCCATCCTTTTTTATCTATTTTGCCGTAGGATTCATTGCTGTTTTATTAGGAGCAAGTTTAGGTGTTCGTTCCTTTTCAAAACTACCTGCGAGCACGATTCGTTATGTAGCAATGATCATCGTTGCTTGTTCCGCTCTTAATCTGATGTTCTTTTCTTAACTGAAAAAGAGGATGATACGTAGGACGCCATGTTTCACAACAGTATTCATAAAAAGCTTCCTCAGGGATACTTTCAATTAAATGATGAACGCCATCCACTACAGTTCTATACATATTAATGAAGAGGCTGGGAGAAAAAACACCTCTGATACGAAAAACAGGTAACATTTATTGGGTTCGTAGTAGATAGCGTTCTATTCACCGCTCCCGAAAATCATAGGCCGGTGGTTTTCGACCCTGCCAATAGAGCCCACGGGACTCTCCGCATAGCTCGTCCGCTAAGAGAGAGGATGAATCTTCTCATTCCTTTTGTAATATAAAATAAGTAATTTCCATTAAAAAAAGTTAGATGACCGTCATTTCTAGTCATCTAACTCTTTTTTAAGTGGTTTTGTCCCAGTCCCATTTTTTAGACTAGTCGCATCGATTGTTTATCTATTCAAATTTAAGTGGGTCACCTTCAAAGGATTCATCCGCTACTTTAATTGAATCTGTCGGACAGCCTTCTAAAGCATCGATCATATCTTCTTCTAATTCGTCAGGAACTTCTGTTACCCCTTTGTTATCATCCAAAATAACAAAAGCAATCCCTTCATCATCGTAATCATAAATATCAGGGGCTGCAGCACCACATGCTCCACAAGCGATGCATGTATCTTGATCAACAATTGTAAATTTAGCCATTAGGTAAAACCCTCCATTTTATTATCAATAATCAGTCTCTCTAAAGGGTATGACATTTTTCTTAAAGTACAATGTCTTCTGAAGTAGACTGTTTTTTTGTCTTCATCTATTTTAAAGCCAAATGTAAAACTTTTCAACAGCTTGATCTCACAAAAGAAAATATTCTCATGAAACAGACTCAATAAGTCGAGCGAAATTTCAACATTTTTTTACGAAATAGGACGTTTTTCTCAGGTTTCTTTGATAAAATAAGAGCAAGTTCATATGACTAGGAGGGGTTATGCCATGGTCAAATCGTCTGCATTGATTTCCTTAATCGTATTTTGGAAATGTCAAGGTCAAAGAAGTGTAATGGGTATATACCATATCCTCCAAGGAAAAAAATCAGCTCAAACAATCCAAGATGTTCATATTTTTAAAGTACAACGTTTTTTTGGCATCTTATCTTTTTTATCCAAACAACAATTTGAGACGATAACCACTACTTTAATAAAGGAAGGTTATATTATAGAAAATGATAACCAGACAATGGTTGTGACAAAAAAAGGAAAAGAATGGATTGAACGAGAGCAAAAAAATAGTTCATTTTTATCGGATTATCATGGCTGGACTTATTATCAGATCGATCGACTCTTTTGGCTGAGACTTATTTTATTTAGTCAATCATTAACATCGCTTAAAAGTAGATCCCCTTTTGTGCCGGTCGTTTCAGATTGGGCTGTGCAAACCTTTGTTAAAAAGCGAATAATCTCTCTTAAACGGCCATTAGACAACATCTTGCAAGAGCTTTATCAAGAACTTTTTGCGATTTTACAAACATGCTCAAATGATCAAGCGAGCCTATTTGTACTACAAATAACAAGTGCAGAGAAGATTGGTTATACATTAAATCAAGCTGCCGAGTTTTTATTAATAGATAGTGAAGAGGCAAGGCTGCTTCATTTAGCATCCCTTCATAAAATATTAACCGTCCTAACAGAACAAAACGATTCGATTCGATTCCCTTTACTAGCTTCTTTGATTGCTGATCAAAATCAGGACAACCACTTAACAAGCTCTACGAAAAAAACGAAGGAATGGCTAGAAATGGGCTTTACGATCAATGAAATTAGTAAAAGAAGACAATTAAAAGTAACAACGATACAAGATCATATTGTCGAACTTGCTCATATTGAAGAGCGGTTTTCGGTTCAAGCTTTTATAAATGAACAAAATTGGAACTTAATCAATGAAGCAATCAATGAAACATCTTCCATAAAATTGAAAGAAATCAAAAGGAAACTTCCTGATACTATTGATTATTTTATGATTCGTTTAGTTTTAGCACGAAGGGAACGAGAGCATGAATTTAGTTGATTCTTTAAAAAAATGGTTCGGCTATGATAGCTTTAGACCGGGTCAAAAGGAAATCATTGAAACGGTTTTAAGCAAACAAGATGTCATCGCAATGTTACCAACGGGAGCGGGTAAATCGATTTGCTATCAGTTACCTGCATTATTAAACAAAGGAACAACGATTATCGTATCGCCCCTTTTATCATTGATGGAGGATCAAGTTCAGCAATTGAAAAAAAATGGGATTAAAAAGGTTGTTGCGATTAATAGCTTTTTATCTTTTGCGGAAAAAAAACACCTGATCGAACATCTTCCTGACTATAAAATGATTTATTTAGCTCCGGAAATGCTTCGAAATAAAGCGATTATGAACCAATTAAAGCAAATGAAGATCGATTTATTTGTTATTGATGAAGCTCATTGCATTTCACAGTGGGGGCACGACTTTAGACCTGACTATATTCGTTTACAAGACGTAAGAAAGGCCCTTCATTATCCGCCAACATTAGCGATTACCGCTACTGCTACAATGGAAATTAGAAATGATATCAAACAGTTATTAGCTTTGACGGACGTTACAGAACATATCCATTCGGTTGAACGAGCAAATATCGCTTTTCGGGTCGAGAAATTTTTGCATACGGATGATAAGCTGAAACGATTATTGGAGTTAGTCGAACGTTTAGAAGGACCAGGAATGATTTATTTTTCAAGTCGTCTATGGACGGAGAAGGTCAGTTATTTATTAAAGCAACAACATCAAAAAGTGAGTCATTATCATGGTGGAATGTCTAATGAGGAAAGGTTATTAATACAGCAGCAGTTTTTGAATGGACAATTATCACTTATTTGTTGTACAAGTGCTTTTGGAATGGGAATTAATAAAAAGGATATTCGTTATATTATTCATTTTCATTACCCGACGGAACTGGAGTCTTATTTACAAGAAATTGGCCGAGCTGGTAGAGACGGGAAAGCTAGCATTGCCTATTTATTAGCGAGTTCTGAAGACCATCAATTAGCAAACAATTTAATTACGCTAGAACAGTTACATCCTGAGCAGATAGAAGGGATTATTAAAAGCATTGCAAAATTAGAAACGCTCTCTCAAGAGCACTGGTTGAGTATACTAGCAGCATATGAATGTTCAGAAACAAGTGGAAAAATTCTTTTATACCACTTTGAAACATATCGTTTCCTTATCGAGGGAAAGGTACAAAAAATGTCTTTAAACTCTTTAAAAGAAGAAATCGTTCGGATTTTTGATTCTAGACAAAATGTAAGAAAAAATAAACTCAATACGTTTGAACGTTGGATTAACACCCAAAATTGTCGGCGGAAAGAAATGCTTGCTTTTTTTGATGAGTTCCAACAAAAGAACATCGATTACTGTTGTGACAGATGTGGGTTTGAACAAGAGCACTATTTTTTTAAAGAGCAACCGCAATCACAAGAAGAGTCGTTTAAGTGGGAAACGGAATTAGCTCAAAAACTATTACAAGTAGGTTTATAAAATGGAGAAACAAGCGGTAACAGTTAAAGATTTAACGGTAAGAGAAATTGTTGTAAGTGTTTATTTAACCCAATTGTTTCTTTTTTTCCTTGCAATTGTTCTTAGTTTTCTCTTATTTAATCAGTTTTCAGACTGGCTTTTATTGTTTAAGTGGGATATAAAAGCGATTTTTGGTCTGGGTTTGATTGTGGTTATTATTGCTGTCATTTTAAATGTTGGTCTAACGTTTCTTTTTAGTAAAGAAGCAATGGATGACGGTGGAATTAATGAAAAGTTGTTTAAAGGCATATCTGTTCCACAAATGATTGTTTTATGTTTAGTGATTTCATTAGCAGAAGAGTTGTTTTTTAGAGGGGTGATCCAAACGACTTTTGGATTAGTCGTGGCTAGTCTTGTATTTGCAGGTTTACATTTTCGTTATTTAGGAAAACCTGTCTTATTTTTGGGAGTCGTTGTACTTAGTTTTTTAATTGGAATCGTTTATATGTGGACAGGTAATTTGTGGGTGACGATTTTTATTCATTTTTTAATTGATTTAGTGTTAGGTTTGATCATCAAATTTGAGCTAATAAAAGGGGGAACATCATAATGGAAAAGTCACGTGCGGCTCGTAAATATGTAGGTCAATTATCGGAAGAAGAACTAGAAGTGGAGTATGAATACAATGTTGAGCTAATAGAAGAACCCAAAGAGCTCCCACCACGTAGCAATAAACATCAGAAAAAAAGAGTAGTGAGAAAACGAAAAATGAGTTTTCGACTATTATTGGTGCGTGTTTTATTACTGTTGTTTATTTTATTAATTGCGTCTGTTTTAATATATCCATCATGGTTTGAACAACTTTTTAGTGGCTTGTTCTAAAAGGGTTCGTCCTCTCATATTTTCAAATAGGGAGGGCTTTATTATGAAAAGGAATTCTACAAGTTCTGAAGTGCCTGCTTTTTTTGACGAGATGTTACAAGAATTAATAAAAAGGAAGCAAAAGCTTGATAAAATGGAGAAATCACTTAAAATGTGGTCGATATTTGTTTTGAGTGCATTAGCGATTATTTCGGTGATTTCCCTTTATTCTTTTCTGTTTGGACGTTTAAGAACGGGGTTTTCTTATCATCAATTATTACAGATGGACTCATCAACGATCTTTTTGATTCTTTTACTTGTAACGGGAATTTTTCAAGTGAGGTATTTTCAAAAAAAGGAGAAAAAAGCTGAAAAAGAATTTGAAGAGCTTCGTTTTGAAATGATTGACAGAAGTCCAGAGATTTGGAACGATGATATTCAATGGAAAAAAAGGCATCGTTTTTTTAAGACAATTGAAAAAAGGCATGATATTAACCTTTTTTATAAGTAAAAGCATCTTCTACATGAATAGAAGATGCTTTCTATCATTGTAAAAGAAATTGGCTGGACGAGTGGACGTTGTTAAAGTGGATAAATGATCAAGCGACTAGGAAGCGGATAAAACATTAAGCACTTAAATGGCGAATTCCAAAAAAGAGATTTGTATCGCGGCGATAAAGTTTGCCACAAATCATAATAAAATCTTCATTAAAATCTTGAATTTGACCGAATGCAATTGTTTCGCTGTTTTTTGAACAGTATACTTCAATCGGTAGACCAAATTGTTGACTAAAGATTAAATCAGCATTTGTACTCAAAGATTTATCCGTTAACTTTAATAAGTTCATTTTGTATCCCTCCATCCTGTTTTTTTATACAAGTAACGATGAACATTTAAACAAATCATACTCACTTTTGAAAGCGTTTTCTAACCTTCTTAAATTTTAGTATACGTCTTTTATTTTGATTTTTCAATTAATTTGTTGGATTTTCTAACCTTTTTTAATTTTGTTATTTTTACATAAAAATGAGAATCGACTGTCCATTCATAAGGAAGGAATAAAAGCTTGTTTTAAAAATTGTCACATTTTGACGGCCGCTTGTCACAATGAACATGCTATAATTTTTTATAGAAAAGCTATTTTTAATAGATAGGGAGTGTTGATTCATGACATTAGTTCAACTTACAGCAGTGTTAGGAATCGGTTTGTTGGCAATGGTTGTAGCAGTTGCAATGGCCTACTATATGTTAAAACTTTCTCAGTTAACAGATTAATAATGTAATGAATCAAGCTGGTATCCTATCGGGTGTCAGCTTTTTTACGTTTGATTAAAGATACAAAACTGTTCGTTGTTTCATTTTTCGAAAAATATCGTTTTCTTTTTGAAGTTAGAAGAGTAAAATAAAAGAAAAAGAGTTTAGAAGGTGCTAAAATGATTGAACGAGTATTAGCTTATTTAGAACAACATGAAGAAGAAATGATTGAAATTCGTCGAGAGCTTCATCAATATCCAGAGCTGTCCTTTGAAGAGGTCGAGACACCGAAGAAAATTGCTACATATTTAAAAGATATAGGTGTGGAAGTAAAAACAGGTGTTGGTGGCCGTGGGGTTGTTGGCTATATTCGGGGGGCAAAGCCAGGTAAAACGGTTGCTCTTCGTGCTGATTTTGATGCATTGCCGATCCAAGAGGAGACAGGTCTATCTTTTGCCTCTAAAACCCCAGGTGTAATGCATGCTTGTGGTCACGATGGACATACAGCAAGCCTTTTATTGGTCGCAAAAGCATTGATGAAATACAGAGATGAATTGGAAGGAACGATCGTCTTGATTCATCAGTTTGCGGAGGAAATAGCACCAGGTGGAGCGATTCAAATGATTGAGGATGGTTGTTTAGAAGGTGTTGATGTTATTTATGGTACTCATTTATGGTCACCTTTTGAAGTTGGTGAAATAGGTTATATCGAAGGTCCAGCGATGGCTGCTGCCGATCGTTTTGAAATCGTCATTCAAGGAAAAGGTGGACATGGAGCCGCTCCACATGAAACGGTGGATTCGATTACAGTTGCCAGCTCTGTTGTGCAAACATTGCAACAAATTGTGAGCCGAAATGTTGATCCGTTAAAGTCGGCGGTTGTTACGGTCGCTTCGTTTCACGCTGGTGAGTCTTTTAATGTCATTTCTGATACGGCTAAATTAGTGGGAACGGTTCGTACGTTTGATTTGGATTTGCAAGATTATATTATCGAACGAATGGAGCAAGTAACTAAAGGGATTTGTGAGGCGATGGGAGCAAGCTATTCTTATTTATATAAAAAAGGGTATCCGGCACTTGTAAATGAACCTTATGAAACGAGTGAATTTGCTCGTGTCCAAACAGCTAGTTTTCCAGAACAAACGTTTTTTCAAATGGAGCCTGTAATGGGAGGGGAAGATTTTTCCTATTATTTACAACATGTTCCAGGTACATTCTTTTTTACAGGAGCAGGAAATAAAGAAAAAGGGATTCATTATCCACACCATCATCCGAAATTTGATATTGACGAGGCTGCACTTTTAACGGCAGCTAAATTGCTAGCCTCGTCAGCCTTAGCTTATTTATCAAGAAAGAAATTAAAGGTAGATAGTACTTTATAACTAGAAAAGGGTAAGTCAGTAATGAGGGCTTACCCTTTTCTTTTCACATAAGATGAATCATACGGCAGTTGAGAAGACGATGAGGTAGCGTTTTGAAATGCCTAGTTAAGGGAAACTATGTCTAGCTGCCTTGGCTCGTCAATTGACGAGTTTTCTTTGTGTTTGAACAAAAAAATGAAACGTATAAGACTTATTGAGCGTTACATAAGGGAATTATCTTATTATCCTCTTCATAAATGCTCGGTCGTCGCTGTAGGAGGTCATTAGTTCTGATGGAAGAAGAATGGTTAGCTCTTGCGAAAAAAGGTGATGAAGAAGCTTTTCACCACTTAATTAAAATCCATTTAAAAACCGTTGAAAAGTTTTGTTATCAACTTGGTGTGTCACACGCCCAAATAGATGATGTCACCCAAGAGGTATTTATAAAAGTGTATCGGTTTTTGCCAAAGTATACACATGGTAAGTTTACGACATGGTTGTATTCGTTAACTTTAAATGTGGTTCGTGATATTTATCGTCATGAACAAAGGCAAAAACGGAAAGTAAAGCAATTAAACCAAGAACAAGATTCGACTGTTTATCTAGAGAAACATTTTGATGAAGAAGCAAGGGAATTACATTATTATATTCAAGATTTAGATTCTAAGTATAAAGTTCCGATTATCTTACATTATTTTCATGATTTAAGTTATAACGAAATTGCCGATGTATTGAATGTAAGTGAAGGAGCGGTCAAATCAAGGATGTTACGTGCGAAAAAAAAATTAAAGGAAAAGTATAAAAAAGTAGGTGAACAGCTATGAGTTTGGAGCCTTTTGAGAAAAAGATGAAAAACTTAAAAAAACAATATGATGAGCTTCCATCTCAAAATTCAGCTGATCAAATTATGGAAAGAATAAAAAGAGAGGAAGTCGAAGAAGAACCATTACAAAGGAAAGGAAATCCATATTGGAGATGGGCTTCTCTTTGTGCGGGAATTCTTTTGTTTCTCGGAATAGGTTATGTTTTTACTCAAATGATAAGCGATCTTCAATTATCTTCCTCTGATTCCTCTGAGAGTGCGGAATATGATATGGCTGTTGGCGAAGAAGCAGAAGAGATGGAGATTGAAATATTCCAGTCAGAATCAGATATGGAAAATAGGTCGGATGACTCATTTGAAGAACCATATAGTGAGCTTGTTGAAATTCAATCCGGACAAATGCATTTTTGGACAGAGGTTCCAGTGGCCGTTACGATGTCAGTTGAACGGGAATATGTTTCTTTTCAGAATGCAGAAACGAATGAAAAGCCATTTCTTGTAATTGAAGAAGTGAGTGATGAGGAATCATTATCGAGATTTTTGAATGGTTTTGCTGTAAATAATCAATTAGAAGAAGTCGAAATGGAAGTCCCTCTCTATTTTTCTTCGGATCGACAATTTGAACAAATGCATTTTGAAAATGGAGACGATTTAATATATCTTATAGTGGAAAGCAAAGTAGATTATTCGATTGTGTACGTAATAATCGATTACGCAAGTACAGTACAACCCATTATCGAATATAGTCAATCGATTATTGAAAATATGAATTGGGTTGAATCATAATTTTCCACGAAGAATGGAATCTTATGAAAGGTAACGATAAACTCCCATCTTCACGTATGTTGAGGGTGGGAGTTTATCATGCCAATCGTATTAGGAGGAGAATTAGATGAAGAAATCACTATTAACATTCATTGGACTAGGGATTACGACAACATTAGCCTATATGTATTACGAAGCGAACCAAAATCGTGTATTGAAACAACGACTCTCATTTAACCATTTACCAAGCTCTTTTGATGGGTATAAAATCTTTTTTATTTCAGATGTCCATCGACGTCAACTTGATTCGAAAATGATTGATTCCTTAAAAGGCGAATGTGATCTCGTTATTATTGGCGGTGACTTTGTTGAAAGTGCAGTTCCGATGGCACGAGTAGAGGAGAATATTTTAAAATTAAAACAGTTAGCCGACGTTTATTTTGTTTGGGGTAACAATGATGTAGAAGTAGATGTGAAAAAGCTGACGGAATTGTTTAATAAATATAACGTTCATGTCTTAAAAAATGAACAAATGAAAATACAAAAGGGAACCGCAGAAATTGTCCTATTTGGAGTGGAGGAGTTGGATAAGCCGATTGATCATTTAGAGGCTTATAGTCAACTTTCTGAAGAGGTTTTTACGATCTTAATTAGCCATTTTCCGCTCGTTGAATCTTATTTACCGAGTGAACACCCTTTTTCATTACTATTGTCTGGGCATACACATGGGGGACAAATTCGTTTATTTGGTTTAGCGTTGGAAAAATTGGGAACGATTAAAACGGACGGGTCTTTAACTACCCTTATTAGCAACGGTTACGGAACATCGATTTTGCCATTAAGACTTGGAGCTAAAAGCGAAACCCATTTATTAGAACTCAAAAAAAGCGATTAGGAACACCTTTGTTTACACATGATTTATGTTTCGCTATACTTTATGAGGCAATCATATCATTCTGCCTGTTAATGGAGCTAGTTAAGATAGGAGAGGGAGCATGGCTTCTACGGATGGAAAGTATAACATAAAAGCAATAGCGAAGATGCTCGATCTTCAGCCAGGAACACTACGTGCATGGGAGCGGCGCTATCAATTTATCGAGCCGATTAGAAATCAAGCAGGACATCGCCTATATTCAGAAGAACATGTTTTAATCTTAAAATGGCTTATCAATAAAGTGAATCATGGTTTTACGATCGGACAAGCTGTCGATTTACTGAAAAAAGAACAAGAGCCAACTAGTAAACGAAGTGTGTCCACAAGTGAGGATTACACCGCACAATTAACGAAAGAGTTATTATGTGCTCTTTTATCTTTTAATGAGGACAAAGCTCAGCAATTATTAAATAATGCCTTTAGTTTATTTAGTTTTGAAAAAGTGTCAACTGAAATTTTAGAAACGACTTTAAGCAAAGTCGCAGCTTTATGGAAAGAAGCTGAGATTACAAAGGCACATGAGCATTTTGCTTCCACTTTTATTCGAGTGAAAATTGGTCAAATTTATCAAGGATTGCCCTTAAATACCTTTTTACCAAAAGTATTGCTCGTATGTGGACCAGGTGAAACAAACGATTTAGAGTTATTATCTTTATCTTTATTTTTGCGAAGAAAAGGCTTTTCTGTCCTTTATTTAGGAGAAGGAATCCCAGCTGAAGATGTAGAATTAATTTTAAACGAAACGGATGCGTCTATTTTTATTACATCATGTACACATGAAAAGAATGTAGCGAACACCCAAAAGTTGCTTTTGACCTTAGAGGAAAAAAAACGCGCTCTTACGATTGGGGTAGTTGGATCCGCTTTTTGGCAACTTCAGGATAATAAATGGACACGATATTTAATAGAGAAAAATTTTGACGATGTGAATAGTTGGATAAAGAAAATAATAATAGATAATTAGGTTTGTACACGGTCAACGAACTAGAACCTTCTTTTGTGTTCTCACATACCGTATGGTAAGAGGTCTTTTACTCATATGAACGGTTTCATTTGGACGTTTGTAGTTTAAAGGATGGCTTTATTAAGCATCATTTCCTTTAAGGGATGAATATTGTTTTGCGTAATGAAGGAGGGACATGAGTGCGGTTAGAACGTTTAGATATAAATAAATTTAAAGCATTCTTAACTTTCGATGATATGAATGAAAGAGGTATTACAAAAGAAGATCTATGGCAGGATGTGCCTAAAGTTCATGATTTATTTCGTGATATGATGCTTGAAGCAGATGATGAATTAGGCTTTAAGATCGATGGTCCAATTGCTGTTGAAGTTTTCGCAATGCCTGCACAAGGTATGGTCATTATCGTTACAAAAGGTGCTGTTGATGATGATTTTGATTTGGACGCCTTTGAAGAAGGATATATTGAAATGCAAGTAACACTTGATGAAAGTGAAGATATTTTATTCGAATTTTATGATTTAGAGGATGTTATACAGTTAGCTGAGCGTTTATATGCTTTTGGGGTAATCGGTGGTTCCTTTTATTCATTTGAAAATCGGTACTTCTTAAAGTTTGAGGAATTTGATATTGAACAGTTAAAAGAAGAGGCTTTTATCTCTTTATTATCTGAATACGGAAATTCATCTACGGCTTCTATATATCGAATTAAAGAGTATGGGAAAGAAATTATTGAATTTGAAGCAATATACAAGCTGTATCAATCCTTTGTGCAAAAATAAACTTGGTGACATTCCCAGTCATTGAGTTTTTATTTTTTTATTACTCAACTTTTGCAGAGTATGATTGACTCTTAACCGTTGATAGAGATTGATTTTAGGGCGATACCATACTCAAATTGACTTTACATGGACGGTTCAATCGTTGACAGTCTGAACACATCTCTTCGTAGGCTGTTGAAGGAAACTGTTCACTAAAATGAAGTGCTTCGGCTGTCGCTCCCAAAACCATACTCCGCGTCCTGCGGGAACCTGGCGAGCCTCCTCGGCAAGCCTTGCGGGGTCTCGCTCCACGGTTTATTCCCGCGGGAGTCTCCGTATGGTTTTGTCCGCTAAGTGTCGTGGAGATGCTTGATGATATGGCCATTCTCAATCAGCTATTTTTAACGCAGAAGGACCTTCTTCTTCACTTTGTTGGTTATGAAACTAAATAGGGAGTTGCCACCTATTTTTTCCTAAGTCTGTAGTCATGAAAAGACAGGATAAACAAGCTCGATCATCTAGCTAATGTACAGAGCATCAACACTGATTTGTTTACAACTGTAACGGAATTAGTCATGGAAGGAGAAAAATCATTCTCAAGCTACTGTACTTTGAAGTAAGGACTATTTTTTTATTCAATGAGAAAACTGAACCTAGATTCGATTCCATGATCTAGCGGACAAACAGACACGGAGACTCCCGCAGGAATAAACCGTCCAATGAGACCCCGCAAGCGTGCTGAGGAGGCTCATGAGGTTCTCGGCAAGGACGCAGAGTGTCTGTTTGGGAGCGACAGCCGAAGCGCATTGTACATTGTATATTTTTTCTAGATGCACAGTTTATCCGTTTGGTGTGATAGTGCGTTCTCGCTTTTTAAACGTGTCAAGGGCATTTGTTTAAGAGCTTCCCTTTCGCTCTGCCAACTCGTTGAACGGATTTTCTCGATGCGAAAGTTGAGTTATTAGTAATGGTTAAATAGAGAGCGGAAAAGAAGCTATCACCTCTACTCTATATGAAAAAGGCTTGCCGCTTGGTGAGTTTTCTTTTTCTTATTGCCTCCTTTCTGTTAAAATAATGATGCGGTTTGTATCAAGTGACCAGAAAACATGTGGGCGAATAAACTAATGTACATATATAAATAGGAGATGAGACATCTATGAAAATTGCGGTGTTATATGGAGGAGTTTCAGCAGAGCGTGAAGTATCGCTTTCATCAGGTAAAGGAATTATTGCGGCTTTAAAAAATAAAGGACATGAAGTGGTTGGAATCGACTTTAATCCAAACGAATTAGAAGAAATTATTCAGTTAGACGTCGATATTGTCTATATTGGTTTACACGGCCGGTATGGTGAAGACGGAAAAGTTCAAGCCCTATTAGATATGCTAAAAATTCCATATGTTGGTTCAGGTGTGCAAGGTTCGGCTTTAGCGATTGATAAAGCAAAATCGAAGCTCTTTTTTAATCGGGCAGGTACAAAAATCGCTAAAGAGCAAGTATTGTTTAAACATAGCTTTAAAGAAGAGGTCTTTATTTGTGAATTAGATTACCCAGTCGTTGTTAAACCGAATCAAGAAGGCTCAACGATTGGAATTACGATTGCTGAAGATGAAGAAACGCTTAAAAATGGCATTAAGGAAGCTTTTCAATTAGATGAAACGATTTTGCTGGAAGAATTTATTAAAGGTATTGAAGTAACCGTTGCTGTACTTGGTAATAAAGGCGCTGAAAAAGCATTACCAGTCGTAGAAATCGTGTCAAAAAATAAACATTATGACTATGAAGCAAAATATGCAGTTGGTATGAGTGAACATATTATTCCAGCCAGAATTTCTGCTGAACAAACAGAGTATGTTCAAAAACACGCCGTTCTTGCTCATCAAGTATTAGGGTGTGATATTTATTCACGAGTTGATTTTATCATTCCAGACCAAGGCGAACCAGTTATTTTAGAAGTGAATACATTACCAGGAATGACGCCGACTAGCCTTTATCCCGATGCAGCAAAAGAAATCGGCTTAAGTTATGATGATATGATTGAAAAGTTAGTCACGTTATCTTTAGAGAAATAAATGGCAATACAGGGGCTTTAGAGAATGGTGAAGGAAGCTCTTGTGATTGTGTGGTAACGAAATGGAGTGGGGTAAATGAAAAGGGAAAAAATCATTATTATAGGAGCTGGACCATGTGGGCTTGCCGCCGCTATTTCCTGTCAAGAAGCAGGCTTTGACCCACTCATTATTGAAAAAGAAAACATTGTCAATACGATCTATCGTTTTCCAACACACCAGATGTTTTTTAGTACGAGTGAACGCTTAGAAATTGGAGATGTCGCCTTTGTAACCGAAGAGCGAAAACCAAAAAGAAATCAAGCCTTATCATATTACCGTGATGTCGTTAGAAGAAAAAAACTACGGATTCATTCTTTTGAAAAAGTGAAATCGGTTGATAAAATAGGTCATTCTTTTAAAATCGTGACGGAAAAAGATCAATACGAAGCAGCATATGTCATCATTGCGACTGGATATTATGATTCACCTAACTATTTACATGTTCCGGGTGAAAACTCGGCACATGTTTTTCATTATTTCAAGGAAGCTCATCCTTTCTTTGGCAAGGATGTCGTCGTTATTGGTGGTAAAAACTCAGCGGTAGATGCGACACTTGAATTAGAAAAAGCGGGTGCCAATGTGACGGTTTTATATCGTGGACTTGAATATTCTTCTAGTGTCAAACCGTGGATATTACCTGAATATGATGCACTTGTTAGAAATGAAATGATTGCCCATCACTTTGGAGCAGAAGTCGTCGAAATAACAAAAGAAGAAGTGATTTATTCGGTTGAAGGTGAAATAAAACGAGCAAAAGCTGATTTTGTGTTTGCGATGACTGGATATCATCCAGACCATGCATTTTTGAAACATGTTGGGGTCGTGGTGGATGACGAGAGTGGAAGGCCGCAATTTGATGTAGAGACAATGGAAACGAATGTTGAAGGATTATATATTGCAGGTGTTATAGCAGCAGGAAATAACGCAAATGAAATTTTTATTGAAAATGGTCGTTTCCATGGGGACAACATCGTTCAGTCCATTTTAGCTAAGGAATTATAGTATTCAATTTAATAAAAAACAGCCTCGACGATTTTGATATCGTCGAGGCTTAAATACGAGCTTTCTCATTTTAAAAACAGATTTTGCAATTCTGTTTGATTACTTGTTAATTCTAGTGCGACCATTAATTTTAAACGAGCCTTTTGGCCGTTTAATCCGTTCGTAAAGAGGACACCTAGTTCTTTTAAACGTTTGCCGCCACCTTCATAACCATAAACATCTTGAACAATGCCACTATAACAACGGGATACGAGAATAACTGGAATGCCACGGTCGATCGTATCTTTTAGTGCAGGAACGATGGCTGGTGGGACGTTGCCTTGGCCAAATGCCTCAATGACAAGTCCATCAATTCCGGATTGAGTTATGGCGTCAATGATATTTGCTTGCATTCCCGCATACGTTTTCATCAGAATAACTTTTTTGGTAAGTCTCTCCACATTGTAGCTTTCTCGTTGTGATAAAGTATGGTGGAAGCTGACGGTTTGTTTTGTAATGATGCCAATAGGTCCATATTGTGGGCTTTGAAAGGTCGCTATATTACTAGAATGGGTTTTTGTGACGTTTTTGGCTGTATGAATCTCGTCATTGAAAACAACTAGTACGCCTTTATTAATGGCTTGTTCGCTAGCGGCTGTTTTGACGGCTGCAATCAGATTATGTGGACCATCTGAACCTAATTCATTACTCGAACGCATTGCACCGGTGACGATGACTGGAATTTCCCAATTTAAAAGCAAGTCTAATAAATAAGCTGTTTCCTCTAAAGTGTCTGTCCCATGTGTGACTACGACTCCTGTAAAATGTTCGTCTCTTACTCGCTTTTTGATACGATTTGCCAGTTCAAGCATTAAAGATGGCGTCATATGAGGAGATGGGATGTTTAAATAGTCATCATTTTCAATATCGGCAATACTTGTTAGCGATTCAATAGTGGAATATAATGGATTAGAATCAAATGGGGTAACAGCACCACTATCATCTTCTTGCATAGCAATCGTTCCACCTGTATGTATGATTAAGATTTTTTTCATTTAAGCTCACCTCTGTTCATTCATTTCAGCTCATGTTACGATTATATTATAACGTGTATTGAAGCTTGTTCCTAACGTTTTATTTTTCAAAGTTGATGTAAATTTGAGAGAAGGGTCGGACCTATATTGTTTGCAGTTCTAACAGCGGCAATTGCACCTGGAATGGCACTCTTATCCTATTTTTACTTACGCCATCAATATTCTCAAGATATTAATGGATTGGTTTTACGTTCATTTGTTATAGGAGCCATTTTAGTTTTTCCAGTTATGGTTTTGCAATATGCATTTGTAGTGGAAGGTTTTTTTACGGATCCTATATCAAAATCTGTGATTTTATATGGGTTTTTTGAAGAATTTTTTAAGTGGTTTTTATTATTTTTTATCGTTTATCAGCATGCGAAATTTAAACGACATTATGATGGGATTATTTTTGGGGTAGCGATTTCACTTGGTTTTGCTTCGGTAGAAAATGTTTTTTACCTTTTAGCTTATGGTGTTGAAACGGCTCTTGGAAGAGCATTATTACCTGTTACGAGTCATTCTCTCTTTGGTGTTATTATGGGCTATTATCTGGGGAAGTCTAAAATGGAAAGCGAGAACAAAGGGTCTTATTTATTAATGGCCCTCTTAGTGCCAGTCGCTCTTCATAGTCTTTATGATCTTATTCTTAATTTAGTCAGTATGTATTTTTTAATCGCGATTATACCTTTTATGATTTTGTTATGGTGGTTTGCCCTACATAAAGTTAAATTAGCGAACCAATTAGATCGCTAAGGGAAGGGGTGTTCTTTCTGGAAGATATTCGTTATTTAGTGACGATTCGTTGTTTTCAATGTGGTGAAAAATTTATTTTAAGAGGAAAGAGAACAGAAAAAGGGCAATATGAAACGGGTTTTAAACGATGTGTATGTGGAAATGAGTCAAGCCTTCATATTGATGCGACACCAGAAAAATAAAAAACACTTGCAAAAATGTTTGAATTATTGTAATTTTAGTTCAATACAAAAAATGAAAATTTGAATATGGAGTTTCTTATCAAGAGAGATGGAGGGAATGGCCCGAAGAAGTCTCAGCAACCAGCCGAAATGGGTCAGGTGCTAAATCCATCAAGCATGATGCTTGAAAGATAAGGAGGAGTTCGTCGATTTTATTTTTTATCACACCTTCTTCTTAATTGGAAGAAGGTGTTTTCATTATATTTGCTAAAGACATCCAATGACAATAATAGAGTGGGGGAAACATAGATGACAAAAAATAAAAATTTAGAAACTACTTTAGCACAGATTGGCAACCGATTAGATGACCGAACAGGGACGATTAACACACCGATTTATCTGTCAACAGCTTATCGTCATACAGGAATTGGTGAGTCGACGGGGTATGATTATGCGAGAACGGGTAATCCAACGCGAGAAGTGGTTGAGAATGCAATTGCGACTTTAGAAGAAGGGGATCGCGGTTTTGCATGTAGTTCTGGAATGGTAGCCATTCAAACCGTTTTCTCCATTTTTGAACAAGGTGATGAAATTGTCGCTGCGAAGGATTTATATGGCGGTACATATCGACTGTTTGAGCAAGGCTGGCGCAAATGGGGAATCTCTTTTGCCTATGCTGATCCGAGAAATATTAGAGAAGTGGAATCAGTCATTACAGAAAAAACGAAGGCGATCTTTATCGAAACGCCAACCAATCCACTCATGCAGGAAGCATCTATTTCTGAGTTGGCCACACTTGCTAAAAAATACGACCTCTTATTAATTGTCGATAACACCTTTTATACACCACTTTTGCAGCAACCGTTAGTGGAAGGGGCTGATATCGTCATTCATAGTGCTTCTAAATATTTAGGTGGACATAATGATTTGATTGCCGGTCTTATCGCTGCTAAAGGGGAAGAGCTTTGTGAGAAAATTTTTTACTATCATAATGGGATCGGCGGAATTTTACCTGCATTCGATTCTTGGTTATTGATTCGTGGCATGAAAACATTAGCTTTAAGAATGGAAAGACATGAAGAAAATGCAAAAGCAATCGTTAGTTTTTTAGAAAATCATCAAGCTGTCACAGATGTTTTGTACCCTGGTAAAGGTGGAATGCTCTCCTTTCGAATTTTAGAAGAGGAAATGGTCAATCCATTTTTACAGCAATTAAAGCTCGTTTCCTTTGCAGAAAGTCTTGGTGGAGTTGAGAGTTTGATGACGTATCCGGCGACACAAACTCATATGGATATTCCAGAGGAGATTCGAATCGCAAATGGTGTGTGTAATCGATTATTACGTTTTTCAGTTGGGATTGAAAAAGTAGAAGATTTAATATTTGATCTAGAGCAAGCATTTGAGGCTGTTCTTAAGTTAGAAGAGGGGGAGAGAGTTTGAATTTAATTGAGAAATTACAAAACAATCTTCTTGTTGGTGACGGAGCGATGGGAACTATCCTCTATGAACAAGGAATTGATCAATGTTTTGAAGAGATTAATTTGTTACATCCTGAAAAAATTGAGGCTGTACACCAAGCTTATATTGCGGCTGGAGCGAATGTGATTCAAACGAATACGTATGCGGCCAATCGATTGAAGTTAGAAAAATACGGATTAGAAGATAAAGTGCGAGCATTGAATAAAGCAGGTGTCCAGATTGCGAGCGAAGTAGCGAGTGATGAGATTTATGTGCTCGGCACAGTAGGAGGAATACGTCGTTATAAAAATGAGGAATGGACGTTAGCAGAAATTAAATCCGCCTTTTTTGAACAAATGACAGAGCTTCTAAAAGAGGGGGTTGATGGATTATTACTTGAGACGTTTTATGACCTTGAGGAAGCATTAATGGCCACTCAGCTTGCGAGAAAGTTAACCGATCAAGTACTTGTTGTCAATGTTTCTTTAGGCGAGGTCGGGGTGATGCAAGGAGGGGTTCCACTAGAAAAAGCTTTTCAGCAATTAATTGAAGCAGGTGCAAATGTTGTTGGGTTAAACTGCAGGATGGGTCCGTTTCATATGTTAAAATCGATCGAGACGGTTTCTTTACCAAAAGGTGCTTATTTAGCTGTTTATCCGAACGCGAGTTTACCAGATTTCCGTGATGGGCGCTATTATTATCAATCGAATTCAGATTATTTCGCCGATATGGGTGAGAAGTTTATTGAACAAGGTGTGCGTTTAATTGGCGGGTGCTGCGGGACTACTCCAGAGCAAATTAAAGCATTTGCCGAAGTAGCTAAATTGAATAAACCAGTGAACGAAAAAAAGGTCAAATCCATTTTAAAAGTTGATTCGAGACAAAACCATGCACGTCCAACGAGAGAAACATTGCCTGATATTGTCAAAAAACGTTCATCAATCATCGTAGAATTAGACCCACCAAAACGTCTGTCGATTGAGAAGTTTATGAAAGGGGCAAAGGCATTAACTGATGCAGGTGTTGATGCAGTGACATTGGCTGATAATTCGTTAGCCTCTCCTCGTGTTGATAATATGGCTTTAGGTTCCTTAATGAAAGCTCAATATACAACGAGACCACTCGTCCATGTGACTTGTCGAGACCGGAACTTAATAGGGTTGCAATCACATTTAATGGGTTTACATGCTTTAGGTATTCAAGACCTATTAGCGATAACTGGTGATCCGACCAAAATAGGTGACTTTCCTGGAGCAACCTCCGTTTATGATATGACTTCGTTTCAATTAATTTCGATGATCAAACAATTAAATGAGGGCATTTCATTTTCTGGTAAGGACTTAGGTCAAAAAGCGAATTTTTCAGTTGGAGCGGCTTTTAATCCAAATGTTCGTCATTTAGAAAAAGCTGTGGCTCGAATGGAGAAAAAGGTTGAAAGTGGTGCGGACTATTTTATGACGCAGCCGATCTATAACGAAAAACAAATTGAGGAGCTAGCTAAATTAACTAAGCATATTGAGCAGCCAATTTATATTGGAATTATGCCCTTAACAGGTTCAAGAAATGCAGAATTTTTGCATAATGAAGTTCCAGGAATTAAATTAACCGATTCGATTCGAGAAACGATGAAAAAATGTGAAGATGATAAGGAACAGTCGGCGCAAGAAGGGTTAACTATTGCGAAAACATTAATTGATGCGACCCTTGATCATTTTAATGGCATCTATTTAATTACGCCGTTTTTAAGATATGAGATGTCGGTTGAATTGACCCAATATATTCAAGAGAAGCAACAGCAAAAAGAAACAACATTACAATAATTGAATGTGTACGGAATCGAGGAGAATGTAGATGACAAAATCACTATTTGAAATACAACTAGAACGTCGAATCCTCATTATGGACGGAGCAATGGGGACGATGCTCCAGCAAGCAGAACTAACAGCAGAGGATTTTGGTGGAGACGAATATGAAGGGTGTAACGAATATTTAAATGAAACAGCCCCACATGTAATTGAAAAAATTCATTATGATTATTTAAAGGCTGGAGCTGATATTATTGAAACGAATTCCTTTGGTTCAACGGATCTCGTTTTAGATGATTATGACCTCGGTTTTAAAGCGGAAGAATTAAGTTATCAAGCCGCAGCAATTGCCAAAAAAGTAGCGGATCAATTTTCAACGGTTGAGTGGCCAAGATTTGTTGCTGGGGCAATGGGGCCGACAACAAAATCATTATCGGTTACAGGCGGCACGACTTTTGAAGCGTTAATTGATTCTTATTTTATCCAAGCGAGAGGTTTAATCAGAGGTGGCTCCGATCTCATCTTATTAGAAACGAGTCAAGACATGCGTAATGTCAAAGCGGCCTTTATTGGGATTGAAAAGGCTTTTAAAGAATTAGCCGTTAAACTTCCTTTAATGGTATCGGGTACGATTGAACCGATGGGCACGACGCTTGCGGGACAAAATATTGAGGCTTTTTATTTATCACTTGAACATATGAAGCCGGTCGTTGTTGGGTTGAACTGTGCAACCGGTCCAGAATTTATGCGTGACCATATTCGTTCTTTATCAGAGCTATCGACAGGATACGTCAGTTGTTACCCGAATGCGGGGTTACCTGATGAAGAAGGCCATTATCATGAATCACCAGAATCACTTGCGAAAAAATTAGCAGGATTTGCTGAAAAGGGCTGGCTAAATGTTGTCGGCGGTTGTTGTGGAACGACACCGACTCATATTCAGCAACTGCGTTCAGTGCTTTTAAAATATGAACCAAGAAAATTAAATGATGGTCATGCCCATGCGGTTTCTGGGATTGAACCGCTCCTTTATGATGATAGTATGCGTCCACTTTTTGTTGGAGAGCGAACAAATGTTATTGGGTCAAGGAAATTTAAACGATTAATTGCTGAAGGAAAATATGAGGAAGCTTCTGAAATTGCTCGTGCCCAAGTGAAACGTGGGGCTCATGTCATTGATGTTTGTTTAGCGGACCCAGATCGTGAAGAAAAAGAGGATGTAGAGGAATTCCTTAAGTTCTTAGTGAATAAAGTGAAGGTTCCTCTTATGATTGATTCGACCGATGAAGAAGTGATTGAAACGGCCCTTACTTATTCTCAAGGGAAAGCAATTATAAATTCAATTAACTTAGAGGACGGGGAAGAACGTTTTGAAAAAATTGCTCCATTGGTACACAAGTACGGAGCAGCAGTTGTCGTTGGAACGATTGACGAAGAAGGAATGGCTGTTTCAGCAAAGCGCAAACTTGAAGTGGCCATACGTTCCCATCAGCTTTTAGTTGAAAAGTACGGGCTTAACCCGAAAGACATTATTTTTGACCCACTCGTTTTTCCAGTCGGTACAGGGGACGAGCAATATATTGGTTCCGCAGAAGCGACTGTAGAAGGAATCAAATTAATTAAAGAAGCACTACCCGATTGTTTAACGATTCTTGGTGTGAGTAATGTTTCGTTTGGTTTACCACCTGTTGGTCGGGAAGTATTAAATGCGGTTTACTTATATCACTGTACACAAGCAGGGTTAGACTACGCGATTGTCAATACAGAGAAGCTTGAACGGTATGCTTCGATTTCAGAAGAAGAAAAAGACATGGCGAAACAGCTTTTATTTGAGACAACAGATGAAACGTTAGCGACTTTTACCGCCTTTTATCGTGGGAAAAAGGCCGAGAAAAAAGTGGAAATCTCTAACTTATCATTAGAAGAACGTCTTGCTAGTTATATCGTAGAAGGCTCTAAAGAAGGACTTATTAAGGATTTAGATGAGGCTTTAGCGAAATATGAAGAGCCACTTGATATTATAAACGGTCCTTTAATGAACGGGATGGATGAAGTCGGGAAATTGTTTAATAATAATGAATTAATTGTTGCGGAAGTTTTACAAAGTGCAGAAGTGATGAAGGCATCTGTTGCTCATCTTGAACCATTTATGGAGAAAAAAGAAGGAGATAACGGAAAAGGGAAAATCATTCTCGCTACGGTCAAAGGTGACGTCCATGATATTGGCAAAAACTTAGTGGAAATCATCTTAGGGAATAATGGCTTCAAGATTGTGAATCTCGGCATTAAAGTGACTTCAAATGAAATTATTGAGGCCGTAAAAAAAGAAAAGCCAGATGCTGTTGGATTATCAGGCTTATTAGTCAAATCAGCCCAGCAAATGGTCTTAACGGCACAGGATTTACGCCAGCAGGAAATTTCGGTGCCAATACTAGTTGGTGGAGCGGCTTTAACAAGAAAATTTACTGATACAAAAATTGCAGCAGAATATGACGGTCTAGTGCTTTATGCCAAGGATGCGATGAACGGATTAGAGCTTGCCAATCGCCTTGTTAAACCAGGTGAGCAAGAAATTTTAGCGACAGAATTAAAAGAAGTACGTGCCAAAAAAGAAGAGGTTCGTAAAAGGAAACCGGTAGCTGTTGCCGTAGCTGAACGACCAATTCGTTCCGAGGTTTCACAGACGACTCCCATTTTTAAACCGAATGATTTAGAACCTCATATTTTAAGGGATTATAAGCTCTCCCATATCGAGCCTTATATTAATATGCAAATGTTGTTAGGGCGACATTTAGGTTTACAAGGAAAAGTCAGTCGTCTATTAGAGGAACAAGATGAGCGAGCATTGCAGTTAAAGGAAAAGGTTGATGATTTTTTATTCCGAGCTAAACGAGATCAGCTTCTTCAATTAAATGCCGTTTATCGCTTTTTCCCAGCTCAATCTGATGGTGATGATATTTTGATTTATGATGACCCAATCGAACGAAATGTGATTGAACGCTTTTCATTCCCGCGCCAACAGCAAAAACCTTATTTATGTCTGGCTGATTATTTAAGACCTGTTTCAAGTGGTGAACTTGATTATGTCGGATTTTTAGCCGTAACAGCAGGTAAAGGTGTGCGGGAAATGGCTGAACGAGCAAAGGATGCAGGCGATTATTTAGAAAGCCATCTGATTCAAGCGGCTGCCTTAGAAACAGCAGAAGGTTTTGCTGAACGTGTCCATCAATTAATGCGGGACCAATGGGGCTTTCCTGATCATCTCGATTTTACGATGGCCGAGCGTTTTGCTGCTAAATACCAAGGGGTACGAGTTTCCTTTGGATACCCAGCTTGTCCAAATTTAGAAGATCAAGCCAAGTTATTTAAACTGATTCAACCCGAAAAAATTGGTGTCGAGTTGACCGACGGATTTATGATGGAACCAGAAGCAAGTGTGACCGCGATGGTGTTTGCTCATCCGGAGGGAAGGTATTTTAATGTGCTTTAAATTAGTTATATAGAATAAAAATGAGACGGTTTCATTAGCCTTTAATGCCTAATGAAACCGTCTTTTTTTATTTGTGGAATTTTACTTGTTTGGCTTTATAACCATTTTTTACTGATTCATTGAATAAAAAAAGGAAGATGATAGACACTACTTATAGTGATTGTGGTATTAAAAAACTTAACAGATTGTACATCTTAGGGAGGTAGTAGACAACATGGTTCATTATCTGTTTGATAAGAAAAGAGTTTTGAGCATGATGCTTATTTTTACCGCATTATTAATGTGGAGTCATACGGACCGAGCGGAAGCTTTTACAGAGCAAGTCATTCAGCACGGGGCAACGGGTGAAGATGTGATTGAGTTGCAATCAAGGCTTCAATACATTGGCTATTATAATGGAAAAATCGATGGCGTTTTCGGTTGGGGTACGTATTGGGCGGTCCGAAATTATCAATATGAATTTGGTTTAGATATTGATGGGTTAGTCGGACCTGAAATGAAAGATAAACTCGTGAATTCGACGAACTACAACCGTGCTCATGTGCAGCAGTCGATTAAGGAAGGGCGTAAATTTACTCATTATGGTGGGACGCCAAAATCAATCCAAAAAGGTCCAAAGGGAAGTAAGTCTGGTTCGACGGGTAGAGGTGGTCAAACTGGTGGGCAACCACAACCGGGTGGACAACAAGGAGAACAGCCACAACCAGGAGGACAACCGAGTGAGCAACCAGATGGCGAAGCTCCAGCTCCAGAGACGCCGACAGAGCAAGATAATGAGGCTACAATTGACAAGGCAACAAATGTGCCAGCAGGGTATTCAGATAATGATATACGAATTATGGCTCAAGCCGTTTACGGTGAAGCGCGTGGTGAACCATATATTGGGCAAGTGGCGGTTGCAGCTGTTATTTTAAATCGAGTAAACAGTCCATCTTTTCCGAATACAGTTTCTGATGTCATCTTTGAACCGCGTGCTTTTACGGCCGTAGCGGATGGACAAATTTGGTTAGAACCAAATGAAACCTCAAGAAAAGCTGTACTCGATGCGATAAATGGTCAAGATCCTACAGGGAATGCTCTTTATTATTTTAATCCGGATACGGCTACATCTGGTTGGATTTGGACCAGGCCACAAATTAAAAAAATCGGTAAGCATATTTTCTGTCATTAAATTATGGAGGTGAATGATTATGGTACGTAATGTTCTGATCGGTCTATTGAGTATTGCTTTAATTGCGACGGGATATTGGGCATTTCAAGAACAAGGACAAAAACAAGTATTAGCGACACAGGCGGAGAATAATTATCAACGCGCTTTTCATGATTTAGCGTTTCATTTAGACCAAATCGAGGATCAGTTAGGTTCAACATTAGCAATGAATACGAGAAGACAGCTCACCCCTTCATTAGCAGAAGTTTGGCGAGTGACTAGTTTGGCCCAAGAAGAAATGGGGCAATTACCGCTTGCATCGATTGATATTGGTCAAACAGAGGAGTTTTTATACAATCTAAGTAAATTGACCTATCGAACGTCGATTCGCGATTTAGACAAAGAACCGTTGACAGATAAAGAATACAAAAACTTGGAACAGCTTTATCAAGTTTCAAAGGAAATTCGTCAAGAAATACGTCAAACTCAAGCAGAAGTGTTAGCGAATGGTCATAGTTGGCTAGACATTGAAAAAGAAATTTCTGCCCAAAATGAGCCAAGAGATAATACGGTCCTATCTCATTTTGAAGTGATGAATAAATCGGTGGAAGGGTATAGTGAGCTTGAGTGGGGTCCTGAAAACGCCGCTATGAAAGATATTAATGGCCAGCTCAAAAAAGCGTTAAATGGGAAGCGAGTGTCAAAAGAAGAAGCGAAAAAGGTGGCAAGTGACTACTTAAATATGAGTCAAAATGCAACCATTCATATTTCGGAAACTGGTGAAGGGTTAGTTTATGAAGCGTATACGCTCGCGATTGATGATCCAGAGCATGAAACGAATTATTATATGGATATCAGTGTACACGGTGGACACCCGATCTGGTTTATGCAAGCACGAGACATCGGGGAAGTGAATGTAAGTTTAAATGAGGCATCTGAAAAAGCAAGTGAATATTTAAAGGAACAAGACTTTGACCAAATGCAGCTCGTTGATAGTAAACAGTATGACTCAGTTGGGATGCTTAAATTTGTTTATGTTGAAGATGAGGTTCGAGTTTATACAGATTCCATTGCTGTTGAAGTCGCCTTAGATGATGGCGATATAGTCGGGTATGAAGCAAAAGACTATTTAATTAATCATAAAGAACGTCATATACCAAGTCCGTCCATTACTAGAGAAGAAGCAGAAGCGAATTTGAACCCTCGTTTAGAAGTAATGGAAGAGCATTTAGGTTTAATTAAAAATGACATTGGTGAAGAAGTGTTATGCTATGAGTTTTACGGGCTTTTAAATGATGAAACCTATCGTATTTTTATTAATGCAGAAGATGGAGAAGAAGAACTTGTTGAGAGAATGCCACAAGCTGAATCGATGCATCAATATCAGTCATAAATAAAACGAAATGTTAAACTGGACACCTTCTAAGGTTCGACTTTAGAGGGTGTTGTTATGTTTGGAGCAAACCCTTTTTCAATCATCTATAATCGTGTCATAATAGAAGAACCATTAATAGTAAAGGAAGTGATAAGTTTGTTTGAAATCGGTAAGTCAATCTTTTTGTAATTAACAGAAAAATCAGATAAAATAAAACTAGAAACGGAAAAGTTTTCGTCCACGGTTGTTGATTTTTTTAACCATGATCTTGTGATTGATTATCCGATAAGTGAATTAACAAAGAAACAAAGTTTTTTTGTAGAGGGGACATCATTTCTTGCTTTTTATATAGGGAAAGATACGGCTGTTTACCAATTTGAAACTGAAATCATAGGTCGTAAAATCATGCAAATTCCGGTTCTTATCTTAAGACGCACTCCTCGAGGGGAGTATAAACGAATACAAAGGCGTGAATATGTCCGTGTAAAAACCTCTTTGGAGATGGTCGTTTCCAGTAGTGGGTCGACGATACTAGCTGTGACCTTTGATTTAAGTGGTGGTGGTTGTTCGTTCTTTTTTCCACTAAAAGAAAAATTCATACCTAACCAAGTAGTATCGTTATCACTCGCTTTAAATGTTGGAAAGGGTGGTCCGAAGTATGTTAATACAAAAGCAAAAATCATCCGAGTCGATAGCTTTAATACAAGGAACAACTTATTTCTTGTGAATTTTATGATATTCCTGTTCAAACAAGAGAACATATCATCCAATTTTGTTTTAAACGTCAGCTCGTTCAAAAAGAAGAGGTTTAAGTTCAGAGAATTTTCTACATATACGTTAGACCGTCTTTTAAGAATATGATAAAATATAAAAATAGTATCAAACTGATAAAAGTACTGTAAATGAATGTTGTGTTGACATGGATGAGGTGTAATGAAATGGAAGAACGTTTAGCAATTGCCATTGATGGCCCTGCAGGTGCTGGTAAAAGTACGGTAGCCAAATTAGTGGCTGAGAAATTATCTTTTTTATATATTGATACAGGAGCTATGTATCGTGCCTTAACGTATGCTGCACTTAAAGACAATATCTCCTTAAGTGATGGCAAAAAAATGAGACAATTACTCGATAATTTAACGATTAAGCTTTTGAATGAAAAAGCTTATACAAAGGTTCTTTTAAATAACGAAGAGGTAACTGAACAAATTCGTTCAAATGAAGTGAATCAACATGTTTCATTAGCAGCGAGTCATCAAGCTGTACGTAAAGAAATGGTAGAGCGTCAACGCTTACTTGCTAAAGAAGGACAAGTTGTATTAGACGGAAGAGATATAGGAACCCATGTGCTTCCAAATGCAAAATTAAAAATATTTTTAACGGCTTCTGTAGATGAACGAGCTAAGAGACGTCATGAGGAACAAGTTCAAAAAGGAATTGACTCTGATTTGGAGCAATTAAAAAAGGATATTGCAAGAAGAGACGAGTTTGATTCAACAAGAGAAGTGTCACCATTAAAGAAGGCTGAAGATGCAAAGGAACTAGATACGACAAGTTTAACGATTGACGAAGTGGTAGAGGCCATTATTGATTTAGCGAAGGAGCGAATTTCATAAATGAGTATCTACGAACTCGGTAAAGCGTTTTGTCGTGTTTTTCTGTCAACGGCCTACAAAGTAAACATCAAGGGTAAAGAAAACATACCTGATGAAGGTAGTGTCTTATTATGTTGTAATCATATTAGTAATTTTGATCCACCGTTACTTGGGTCATATATTAAACGACCTATTCATTATATGGCAAAGCAAGAATTATTTGAAAAGCCGATCTTAAAAAGTCTTTTACCAAGGTTAAAGGCTTTTCCCGTCAAAAGAGGTATGAGTGATAAGCAAGCATTAAGAACGGCGATTCAATATTTAAGGGATGGAGAGATGCTTGGACTGTTTCCTGAAGGGACAAGGAGTAAGGATGGAAAATTGGGAAAAGGCTTAGCTGGTGCTGGTTTTTTCGCTTTACGCTCTAATGCAACTGTTATTCCATGTGCCGTTATTGGTCCTTATCAGAAATTTAAGCCACTGCAATTAGTTTATGGAGACCCCATTCCTTTTGATGAACATCGACAAAATAAATTAACAGCTGAAGAAGCAACAGAAGTGATTATGAATGAGATTCAAAAGTTAATCGACGAACACACTGAACGTTAATTCCTTTCACAATGTGTGGAAGTTATTTTATAAGAATGCACTTTATTCAAATGAGATCTTTATGGTTGAAGGAGGAAAAAGTCAATGATTAATGAAATGAACAGTGAAGTGGCTGGAATGAAATCGATAGAAGTAGGTGATGTCATTTCAGGGAAAATAACAAAAGTAGAGGATAAACAAGCTTTTGTTGATGTTGGTTATAAAGTAGATGGAGTTATTCCGATTAGTGAATTATCTAGTTTACATGTCGAAAAAGTGTCTGATGTTTTGTCTGTAGATGATGAAGTTGAGTTAAAAGTGTTAAAGTTAGAGGACGATGAGCTGGTTTTATCCAAAAGAGCGGTACAAGCTGAAAAGGCGTGGGCTTCTTTACAAAGCTCTTTTGAAACGGGCGAAGTTATTGAGACGATCATCGCTGATGTCGTTAAAGGTGGCTTAGTTGTGGATCTTGGAGTGCGTGGATTTATCCCAGCTTCGTTAGTTGAACGCCATTATGTCGAGGATTTCTCGGATTATAAAGGGAAAACACTTCGTTTAAAAGTCGTTGAGCTAGATAAAGATAATAATAAATTAATATTATCTCAACGTGTTGTTTTAGATGAGGAAGTTGAAAAGCAGAAAAAACATTTGCTACAAGGAATTGAACCAGGGAGCGTGATCGAAGGGACGGTTCAAAGATTAACCAATTTTGGAGCCTTTGTTGACTTAGGAGGTGTTGATGGTCTTGTACATATTTCTCAACTTGCCCATCATCGTGTTGAGTCACCATCGGACGTTGTCTCAGAAGGGGATAAAGTAAAAGTGAAAGTGCTTTCTGTTGACACAGAAAGTGAAAGAGTATCTTTATCCATTAAAGATACCTTACCTGGTCCATGGGAAAAAATTGAAGGAACCATCTCTCAAGGGGATATTGTTTCAGGAACGGTTAAACGTTTAGTCTCATTTGGAGCTTTTATTGAAGTAGCTGATGGAGTTGAAGGTTTGGTTCATATTTCTCAACTTGCCAATCGTCATATCGGTACGCCTTCAGAAGTTTTAACGGAAGGTGAAAAAGTTCAAGCTAAAGTACTCGATGTTAACCTTGACGAAAAGAGAATTTCGTTAAGTATTCGTGCTTTGATTGAAGAAGATGTAGAAGATCATTATGCTGATTATGAAAACCACAAAGAAGAAGAATCTAGTGGTTTCTCATTAGGTGATATGATTGGCGATCAATTAAAAAAATATAAATCATAAGAGACGTTTTGAGCTGTTGATTTACTGAAAAATAGTAAAATCAACAGCTTTTTTTGGATCTCGAACAGGGGGGAGCGATCTGCTCGTATACTCTTGTTTGACCAATCAAAAAGAAAAAGTGGAATGATTCTCTTCATGAGCATGTCGAATTAGAAGAAATTCATCAATATTTATTCCAAACGTCCTCTTATCCATGCCAAGGAAACATGAGTGAAAGGGTTCACCGATTATTCGTGAAGAAACCCTTCTCACTCCAAATAATAGCAAACTATAAACGGAAATAACCATCCATCTGAAAAATATCATGATGGATGGTTATTTGTGATACCAAAAATAGATCTTATGTCAGAAATGGCTCCCGACTCTTGCAGAAGAAAAGGAGAAGCCACTGAAGGAGTAGGATACTATGACCAAAAGAGAGGTAACTTCATCCAAAGTTATTTGCTAATAGTTCGCCAAAATCTTTTTCTGAATTCCAAAACGGAGCCAGCGAAATACCCGGAGACTCCTGCGGGATAAATGAAATACGGGAGACCCCGCAAGCGAAGCGAGGAGGTTCCCGGTTCACCCGCGGAACGCGTAGGGTATGCAGTTGGCGGAGTACAACTAACTCATGTAACCTTTACTTTACAAACAGCCAGTGTCTCAGTGTCTTCGTCTTTGTCATGAGGAGGTTCCTTCTTCACTTAAATGTTATTTTAATGATTAGAAAGTTTTCTTTTAGACGATAATTTTAAAAAGAAGATGAAAGACTTATTTTTTAATAGAATGAATTCGCCGGAAAGGGAGTGAGAAGTTGGAAGGAATGTATTTTTATTGGGTTGCTTGGTTATTATGGATTGTTTTGACCTTCTTTTTTAATAAAACAACCAAACGTTTTTGGTTCACTGTTTGTTTGTTAATAATCGTTACGATTATGCCGTTGCAAATGTATTGGGATGGTTTTTCGTTTCGGGTAGCACTTATCCCTGCTTTTATGTTTATTTGTTATTTTTTGCGTTTTTATAAATGGCCAAAAATAATGTATTTGATTGTTTTATCTAGTCTACTAGCTATCGCTTATGCTACTTTTGACGTATTTACGTTGTTTGATCCAGTCGTTCTTTTTATCGATCACCGACTTTATTTAGCGGCGATAAGTTTTATTATTGCCTCCTTCCATTTAGGTTCGATTAAGGATAAGGTCATTACGTCTATAGTCGGAATGTTACAAGGAGAGTGCCTAGCAGGGTTTGTGAAACATTATTTTTTTGGTTTTGCCGAAATTGGTCGAATGCTTTTTTTAGATGTGGTCACTTTTACTATGAGTATGTTTGTATGTATTGCTTTAATAAGATATATGCTAAGTAGTATGAAACAGCTCTTTTTACAGTGGAGAGCAGGTAAACAACAACAAGAGGTTTTATATCCAGCATTAAGAAGGTCTACTAGGTCAGGACAAAAATTGCAGAGAGCGAATAACGTCAAAGTGGATGCATAAAATAGTAGGGAAACTCATTCACTCGAATGTTGAAATGGATAAAAAAAAGGCTTTTCAGGAAATAATGTGTACAAGCTAATAAACTTTTAGTAGAATGAATGAGTTACGAATGTATTTACAATGTAAAGTTTAAAAAGGAAGGTCGTGACGCTATGACGAAGCCAGTAGTGGCTATTGTAGGTCGTCCGAATGTCGGAAAATCGACAATATTTAATCGAATTGTTGGGGAACGAGTTGCAATTGTAGAAGATATGCCTGGAGTAACAAGAGATTGGTTATACAGTAAAGGTGAATGGTTAAACCGTGACTTTAACTTAATTGATACAGGTGGAATCGAACTAGGAGACGAACCTTTGCTCGTGCAAATGAGGGAGCAAGCGGAACTAGCGATTAAAGAAGCGGATGTTATTGTATTTATTGTGAATGGAAAAGAAGGAATTACAGGTGCGGACCAAGAAGTAGCGAAATTATTATTCCGCTCAAAAAAACCGGTTGTTTTAGGAGTTAACAAAATTGATAATCCTGAAATGCGTGAAGAATTATATGAATTTTACTCACTTGGAATAGGTGAACCATATCCGATTTCAGGTTCGCATGGTTTAGGTTTAGGCGATTTATTGGATGCGGTTATTAATTTTTTCCCTGAGGATGATGGAGAAGATTATGATGAGGAAACGATTCGTATTTCTTTAATTGGTAGACCAAATGTTGGGAAATCTTCATTAGTGAATGCGATGCTTGGTGAAGAGCGGGTAATTGTTAGTAATATACCTGGAACAACAAGGGATGCCATTGATACACCTTTTACAAAAGATGAACAGAAGTATGTCCTTATTGATACGGCTGGGATGAGAAAAAGAGGTAAGGTGTATGAATCAACGGAGAAATATAGTGTTTTACGTTCTTTAAAAGCGATTGAGCGTTCTAATGTCGTTTTAATCGTGATTAATGCAGAAGAAGGCATCATCGAACAAGATAAAAAAATAGCAGGATATGCTCATGAGGCAGGTCGTGCCGTTATTATCGTCGTCAATAAATGGGATACCGTTGTGAAAGATGACAAAACGATGAAGAACTTTGAACAAAAAATTAAGGATGAATTTTTATTCTTAAGTTATGCTCCTGTTTTGTTCTTGTCAGCTAAAACAAAACAAAGATTACAATTTGTATTACCAGCTGTTAATAAAGTTGCTGAAAACCATCTGTTACGTGTGCAAACACATGTTTTAAATGATGTGATTATGGATGCGGTTGCGATGAACCCTACACCGACAGATAAAGGGAAGCGTTTGAGAATTAGCTATGTGACACAAGTGGCAGTTGCACCACCAACCTTTGTGTTTTTTGTAAATGAACCTGAACTTATGCACTTCTCATATCAACGATTTTTAGAAAATAAATTACGTGCAACATTTGAATTTGAGGGGACACCAATTAAAATTCTAGCTCGAAAAAAGAACGATTAAATCATTTTGGGGGAGAATATGGAGGGTATCTTATTAGTCGTTACCATTGTATTTGGATATTTAGTAGGGTCGATTAGTTTTAGTTATATTATTGCTAAAAAGATTAAAAAAGTCGATATTCGTCAGCATGGAAGTGGAAATGCAGGTGCCACTAATACATTGCGTGTCTTAGGAGTAGGACCAGCGATAGCTGTTTTAATTTTAGATGTTCTTAAAGGGATTATAGCTGTTTGGTTTGGATATATGGTTGCTACGAATGATCTTGGCTGGTTTCCTGTTCTTGGTGGAGTTGCAGCCATTATCGGTCATAATTGGCCTGCCTATTACAATTTCAAAGGTGGTAAAGGGGTTGCCACAACGATAGGAGTCTTATCAACACTTGTTTTTTGGCCTTCCCTTATAGCTGGTTTAATTGCGATTTTAAGTATTATCTTTACTCGTTATGTTTCTTTAGGATCGTTATTATTTGTCCTGTTAACGCCTGTTGCGACATTCTTTTTATTGCCTTATTATGAGTATCCAATTGTCTTTATTTATTTGACATTTGTTGTAGCACTTCTGTCAATTTGGCGCCACCGTACGAATGTTTTGCGGATTTTTAATGGCTCTGAAAATAAAATTGGGCAAAAAAGTTAAAAAGTCATTCATTGTTTGAATATTTTAAATGGAAATCTCCATAGAAATTGTTGGCTTTAACCTGCAGACGGAATACTCTTTGCTTTCCGCGTTACCCTGGGTAGCTTCTACGCTTTTATTAAGCTACGGGGTCACCCCGATGGTCTCGCAGGAGCCTAAGTGTATTCCGTCTGCTCTTTTTGGTTATTTGAGATATAGGATCGATAGGGAAAATGTTTCTTTAAACAGAAGTTCAAAAATAATAAATAAGTCATTTAAAAGATTTGGATTTGATAGGAGATGATGATGTGTCAAAAGTTGCTGTTATCGGTGCAGGTAGTTGGGGGAGTGCCTTGGCCCTAGTCCTTGCAGACAATGAGCATGAAGTAACCATTTGGGCGAGAAGAGAAGACCAAATAAATGAAATCAATCAAAAGCATACAAATGAAAAGTATTTACCAAATATTGAATTGCCTCATTCAATTAAAGGCACTACCGACTTAAAAGAAGCAGTTAGTGGTGTAAACAATATCTTAATTGTTGTTCCAACGAAAGCGATTCGTGAAACCATTAAAAGCTTAAAGGAAGTTATCGATACAAAAGCGACGATTATTCATGCGAGCAAAGGGATTGAGCCTGGCACTCATAAACGAATTTCAGAAATGATCGAAGAGGAGTTTGATGGCTCAGAATTACTTGGGGATATTGTCGTTTTATCAGGCCCTAGTCATGCTGAAGAAGTGAGCTTACGCCAACCGACAACCGTTACGAGTTCATCAAATAATATTAAGGCCGCGGAAAAAGTACAAGATTTATTTATTAATCAGCATTTTCGTGTTTATACAAATCCTGATTTAATTGGGGTTGAGCTTGGTGGTGCGATTAAAAATATTATCGCCTTGTCTTGTGGTCTGACTAATGGATTAGGGCTCGGTGATAATACGAAAGCAGCAATTATGACACGTGGTTTAGCGGAGATGGCGAGGCTAGGTGTGAAGTTAGGGGCCGAGCCACTAACTTTTTCTGGATTATCAGGACTAGGTGATTTAATTGTGACATGTACGAGTGTCCATTCACGTAATTGGCGTGCAGGTCATATGTTAGGTCAGGGTTTAACATTAGATGAAGTATTAGAAAAAATGGGCATGGTTGTAGAAGGTGTTCGAACTACAAAAGCAACGTATGAACTTGCTTTAAAGTTAGGAATTGAAATGCCAATTACGACAGCGTTATATAAAGTGTTGTTTGAAGAAACGACCCCACAAGAAGCGGCCGAGGAATTAATGGGACGTCTTAAAAAGCATGAGGTTGAAGAAATTTCTAATTACTCTCTTTAAGAAAAGCGATTATTAGGCTTCTTCAAATTAGGATTTGCACCTCTTTTAGTTATTCGCATAGGATATGTTGAAACTATGTATGAAGGAGGTCGCACCGATGCATGAAAGAAACGACCATTCGTTTATGGATAATGTCCAAAAGAAAACGAATGTAAGGCCTGATCAATTATTGAAATTAGCCAATTCAGTAAGTCAAGCTAATCTTCAAGATGAAGCGACTGTTCGTCAATTAATCGCCCAAGTTTCAAAGATTGCTAATAAGCCTGTATCGAAAGAAAAAGAAGACCAGCTAGTGCAAGCCATTTTAAAAAATAATGTTCCTGCTGATTTTGCTTCTCTTGCCAAAATGTTCAATAAAAAATAGGTTCAAGTTCTTAGGCGTATGTTGAACGCAACTCGTAAGTGGTTGCATATACTTTATAGAACGAACATTATAAATAGGGCTTTGTTTTCGAAGGGTTTAGTTAAGTTGAAGAAGTGTGCCCCCGCTTCTTCAACCTTTTTTTGTTTTGGGGATAAAATAAGCCCGACTTCACAAAATTGTCGTAATTGAATGTGGGCTAGCATCGTGATCATTTTAACTTTATAATTGTTTGTATGCTATAATTTATAAGGTAGATTTTGAAGGTTTAGGGGGTTTGGCACTATGTCTCAAGCGATGTTAAGTATGTATGTCTCCTTTTTTGCGATGTTTTTAATGTTTGTATCGGTTGTGACGGCTTTAATTAGTCGGACAAAATTAAAAGGTTTCCTACAAAAAGTTGTCTTAACGATTTCGTTTATTTGTTTATGTGTTGCAGGGTTAATCGTCTTTATTGTTGTAGCTGGTGGACCGACAGCTGTAGCTGATTAAGGAAGTTTGGAAATAAATGAAATGAGGTAGAGATTGACGATGAAAAAAATATTTTTCCTCACAACGGTTCTATTAATAACTACATATTTGGCTGGATGTTTTTATCCAGAGGAAAATAGAATGGAGAATCAGGTCGCTTATCCGGATCAACTAGAATCGGTGCGAGTAGCCGTTGAGAATTTTCAAGAAGATACAGGTGTATTGCCAATTCGGACTTTTGAGGAAAACACACCTTTATATCATCGCTATGTCGTTGATTTTAATCAATTAGTTCCGCGCTATTTACAGCAAGCACCTGGTACGGCTTTGGAAAATGGTGGTGTTTTTCAATACGTATTATGGGATGTGGAAGATAGTCTGCAAGTTCGCGTCGTTGATTTAACGTCCATAAATGAAATTCAGCGTTTACACACAAGGGTCAGTGAACATATTCGTAAACATTCATATGCTCCTGTTGCTGAAGTTTTAGATCACGGTTTATTTAAACTTGATTACGAAGAGCTTGGATATTCAAGTGAACCTCACGTTAAAAGTCCCTATTATGAAACATTCTTGCCCTTGCTTTTAACAAACGACGGTCAAATTGTGATCGATTATCGAATTGATTTAAATATGGCATTGCAAGAATATGAACATGATTTCCAAGAGGGGGAAGATATTCGTTCCATCCTCTTAGAAAACACTTACTTTGTTCCAAGTCGTTCTGTAGCGTATACGTTGGATGAGAACGGTGAACCACAATATGATATGAGTTTAGAAAAATAGATTTATCTAAAGTAGATAGAATTTTAATTGTTTTATAAAAAAATGGTCTATTGCCTCTCTCCAATTGATATATATAGGATTGGAAGGGGCTTTTTTTGTTGAAGGATATAAGTGGCTTAATCATTTTGCTTGATTTTTTCTTGTGAAATGTCGAAGTACTCTGTATCTGAAGGGCATCCCCTTCTCGGTAGCAGTAATGAAAGGATTCGATTCAATCATTTGTCATAAGTCATAGGACAACATCATATGAATGATAGTGTCCTAAGATTTTAACGGAATCGATAAATTTCAAATCCTTACATGATCGGGAGGGGATCAAGTGGAAAAGATTGACATTTTCAAAGATATTGCTGAAAGAACAGGCGGTGATATCTATCTTGGGGTAGTAGGTGCGGTTCGTACGGGGAAATCGACTTTTATAAAAAAATTCATGGAGCTCGTCGTACTCCCGAACATTCCTAATGAGTCAGAAAAAGTACGAGCACAAGATGAATTACCTCAAAGTGCCGCAGGAAAAACGATTATGACAACCGAGCCAAAATTTGTACCGAATCAAGCTGTTTCTATTCATGTTGATGAAGGGTTAGATGTAAACATACGTTTAGTAGATTGTGTAGGTTATGCGGTGCCAGGAGCTAAAGGGTATGAAGATGAAAATGGACCAAGAATGATTAATACACCATGGTATGAGGAGCCTATTCCTTTTCAAGAAGCGGCTGAAATTGGAACGCGGAAGGTCATTCAAGAGCACTCTACTTTAGGTGTTGTTGTGACGACGGATGGATCAATTGGTGACATTCCTCGTTATGATTATATTGAATCCGAAACAAGAGTGATTGAGGAATTAAAAGAGGTAGGCAAACCGTTTATTATGATTGTGAACAGTGTTCGTCCTTATCATCCAGATACGGATAAGTTACGTCGCGAGTTAGCAGAGGAGCATGACATTCCTGTATTAGCGATGAGCATCGAAAGCATGACGGATCAAGATATCAACAATGTATTAAGAGAAGTTTTATTTGAATTCCCTGTACATGAGGTCAATGTAAATTTACCGAGCTGGGTTATGGTTTTAAATGAAGAGCATTGGTTAAGACAGAGTTATGAAGAGTCCGTACGTGAGACGGTTAATGATATTAAACGTTTACGTGATGTAGATCGTGTCGTTGGCCAATTTGCAGAGTATGAATTTATTGATGATGCAAGATTAGCAGGAATTGAGATGGGGCAAGGGATAGCAGAAATTGATTTATTTGCTCCAGATGACTTGTATGACCAAGTGTTAAAAGAAGTCGTTGGTGTTGAAATAAGAGGGAAAGATCATCTCTTACAATTAATGCAAGAATTTGCCCATGCTAAATCCGAATATGATCAAGTGTCTGATGCCTTAAGAATGGTGAAACAAACTGGATATGGAATTGCGGCTCCTGCTTTATCAGATATGAGTTTGGATGAACCAGAAATTATCCGTCAAGGTGCTCGTTTCGGTGTTCGTTTAAAAGCTGTTGCACCTTCCATTCATATGATTAAAGTGGACGTCGAGTCAGAGTTTGCACCAATAATAGGAACGGAAAAACAAAGTGAAGAACTTGTCCGTTACTTAATGCAAGACTTTGAGGAAAATCCATTATCAATTTGGAATTCTGACATTTTTGGGCGGTCGCTTAATTCCATTGTGAGGGAAGGAATTTCAGCGAAATTATCTTTAATGCCTGAAAACGCTCGCTACAAATTAAAAGAAACATTAGAGCGAATCATTAATGAAGGCTCAGGTGGATTAATTGCGATTATTTTATAATCGTTGTGATAACTTTTGACAAAATAAACAAAGATTTAGAGGAATTCCTAGTTATATAGGAATTCCTCTTTGCCTTTTTTGAAAAGAATGTGCTAATATTTAAGTATGTCATCCTTTATGACAAGAAAAGGATAATTGGAGGCAAAGACGTTGCAATCAGTAGATCATGAAAAAATTCAACAAGCTGTCACGATGATTTTAGAAGCCATTGGCGAAGATCCGAGTCGTGAAGGTTTAGAGGATACACCAAAACGAGTAGCAAAAATGTATGCAGAAGTATTTCAAGGATTAAATCAAGACCCTAAGGAGCATTTCCAAACTGTATTTGGCGAAGACCATGAGGAATTAGTGCTTGTTAAGGACATTCCTTTCTTTTCTATGTGTGAACATCATCTTGTTCCTTTCTTTGGACATGCACATGTTGGATATATTCCTAGAGGCGGGAAAGTCACAGGTTTAAGTAAATTAGCAAGAGCTGTTGAAGCGGTTGCCAAAAGACCGCAATTACAAGAGCGAATTACAGCAACGATTGCAGATTCCATTGTTGAATCACTCGCCCCACATGGTGTCATTGTTGTCGTCGAAGCAGAGCACATGTGTATGACGATGCGTGGTGTGAAAAAACCAGGAGCCAAAACGATTACGACTGCTGTACGTGGAAAATATGCAGAAGATGCATCATTAAGAGCTGAGGTATTAGGTTTTATTAAAAGTTGAGTGTAGAGGAGCGAAGTTATGAGTAATCAAAATGAGAGCATAGTCATTAAAGCCAAAGAAAATGGAGTAAATGTCATCGGTTTAACACGAGGGTCAGATACTCGTTTTCATCATTCTGAAAAGCTTGATAAAGGTGAGGTTATGATCGCTCAGTTTACCGAACACACTTCTGCGATAAAAATTAGAGGTAAAGCTGTTATCCAAACCGTACACGGGACAATTGATACAGAAGAATAAAAGCGGGATTTCCTGCTTTTTTCTATTTTGTTCAAGTTTATCTTTTTTTGGACATATTAATATAAGGCCTCAAAGGACGAGATGGTATTACTATTTAATGGGGTTGTTAATTTCAGTCAAGTAAGAGGTTTTGCTTATACCGAATGGTTAGTGGAAGGTTGATTTTATTAGTCCGACCGTTAAAATTATGCTATAATAGTATGCGGTTTATAAATTGTCTATTAAATTGGAATGGTCGGACGAACAGTAAAGTTGGTAAGTGATTTGGGGGACTATTGATGGTTAGCAAAAATGAGCTAAATGAGATTTTGAACGACATAAAAAAGAGCTTTAATGACTTAACAAAGCATACATATTTGGAGCGTCATATTGAGGGTCCCATTATAGATGAAGATAAGATTATTTTTTTATATGCCATGCTATCTTCACACCTTTCTAATAAAGATGTGAAGATGATTATCTTGTCCGCTATGTTGTTACAAGCAGCCTTAGATGTGCATGAGGATGTTACTCTCCATAAAATAAAATCAGATGCAGTGATAAAAGAACGGCAACTGACCGTTTTAGCAGGGGATTATTATAGTAGTCTCTATTATTATTTACTAGCTAAAGCTCAAAATGTTCCGATGATCCGCATTTTTAGTCGCTCCATTCAAGAAATAAATGAGTGTAAAATGAACCTTTATAAAAACTCAGCTGCACTAAAAGGGTATAAAAAGATAGAAAACGAAGTCATTTCAGTTGAATCGAAATTACTACAAAACATTGCTGAACATTTTGATGAACGGAAATGGCTGAGCTTATTTAAAGAGTTCTTTTTGTTGAAAAGGCTTTTAATTGAACAAAAAGCTTGGAAGAATGGAAAAAGACATGCGCTCATTCAATCCTTGTTATCGGAGCATCCAGACGATGCTGAAGATTTAATGATACTCGAAGAAAAAGTCGAGGTCTTAAAAGATAAAATTCTTCAAATGAGTCAATCAATGGCTACAGTTGAACGAATTATTGTTGCAAGGTTAGAAGGGGTTTTACAAGTAACGGTTAGTCCTAAGAAGGTTGCAGAAGAAGGGTGAATAAAATGACACAGTCAAAAGAAGAGCGCGTGCATCAAGTTTTTGAATCGATTTATAAACGCTACGATGTCATGAATTCTGTGATTAGCTTTCAACGTCATAAATCATGGCGAAAAAGCACGATGAAGAAAATGGATGTGCAAAAGGGTCAACAGGCTTTAGATGTTTGTTGTGGAACGGGAGATTGGACTATTGCACTCGCTCAAGCTGTTGGTTCAACTGGACATGTTGAAGGATTAGACTTTAGTCAAAATATGTTAAAAGTCGGTCAAGAGAAAGTGGACAACCTAAAATTAAAGCAAGTTAATTTAGTCCACGGTAATGCAATGGAACTACCGTATGAAGATAATCAATTTGATTATGTGACGATTGGTTTTGGTTTGCGAAATGTACCAGACTATACTCAAGTACTTAAAGAAATGTACCGAGTGGTTAAACCGGGAGGGAAGGTCGTTTGTTTAGAAACTTCACAACCGACAATACCAGGGTTTAAGCAATTGTACTTTTTTTATTTCGGATATATTATGCCGGTTTTTGGGAAGTTATTTGCGAAAAGTTATCAAGAATATTCTTGGTTAAACGAATCAACCAAAAATTTTCCGGGGCGTGAACAATTAAAGCAAATGTTTTTTGATGTAGGATTTAAACCGGTTGAAGTTAAAGCGTTTACCGGTGGAGTTGCGGCTATGCACCTCGGTATTAAACCGTCTGAGTAAATGAGAATTGGGGATAACAAAGTGATTAGAAAATTAAAAATCATCTTAGAAATGATTAAGTTTGAGCATACGGTTTTCGCTTTGCCATTTGCCTTTTTTGGGGCTGTTCTTGGTAGTGCCGTTATAAATGGGAGCTTACCAACTATTTCACAATGGATTTGGATCACACTGGCAATGGTTGGGGCTAGAAGTGCTGCGATGTCGTTAAATCGTGTCATCGATGCTCAAATTGACAAAAAAAATCCACGCACGGAATCAAGAGCTATTCCGGCTGGATTATTATCCAAACTGGAAGTGATTGTTTTTATTATTGCTTCATTTGCTCTTTTATTTGTTGCAGCTTTTCAATTAAATATGTTGGCTGTTTATTTACTACCAATTGCGGTCTTCTTTTTAGTTATTTATTCTTATACGAAACGCTTTACATGGGCTTGTCATCTCATTCTAGGTGTGACGATTGCGATTGCACCGCTTGGTGGATGGGTTGGGGCAACCGGAACCCTACCATGGGAGGCCTTTCTTTTATTTTTAGCGGTAGCGATGTGGACGGCTGGGTTTGATGTTATTTATGCCACACAGGATTTAGATTACGATCGTGATAACAATGTCTTTTCAATTCCAAGTCGCTTTGGATTAGCAAATTCATTAAAAATAGCGAAAGGGTTTCATATCATAAGTTTTTTAGCCTTTTTAGCGTTATACTTTTTTACACCATTAGGTTGGCTCTATTTGATTGGGGTGATAATCGCTGGGTTAATTATGATTTATGAACACTCGATTATTTCTGCTGATGATATGTCTCGACTAGACGTCGCCTTTTTTACGATGAATGGAGTTTTAAGTATTCAAATGTTCGTATTTGCGATTGGAGATGTGCTATTACTATGATGCAAAACAAAAAGAGAATTTTTACCGTTGGAATAACAGGGGCAAGTGGGGCGATTTATGGGGTGACGCTTGTACGTGAACTATTAAGACAAGAATTTGATGTCCATCTTATTATAACAGAGGCCGGCTGGCAAGTTTTTAAAGAAGAGTTATTATTAGATACAGTCAATCGTGAACAATTGCTTTCTGAGCTTTTTGCTGATGGCTATCACAACTTAACGGTTCATCATTTACATAATTATGCGGCTTCCATTGCGAGTGGCTCTTTTCGTAATGAAGGTATGGTTATTATTCCTTGTTCAATGGGAACTCTTTCAGGGATTGCACATGGGGCATCAGGAAATCTGTTGGAAAGAACAGCTGATGTGATGTTAAAAGAAGGTCGTAAGCTGGTCATTGTTCCAAGAGAAACGCCACTTCATCAAATTCACTTGGAAAATATGCTGACGTTAACCAAAATGGGAGCACACATTTTGCCAGCTATGCCCGGCTTTTATCATTTGCCACAAACGATTGATGATTTAGTTAAATTTGTAGTTGGAAAAACGTTGGATAGGCTTGGGGTTGAGCATCAAATGTTTAAAAGGTGGGGAGAGTAATGTCGATTCGAATTGGAGAAATATCCTATACAAATATTCTACCTCTTTTTTATTTTGTTGATAGAGATAAGTTAAAAGAAGAACAATTCACATTTATTCCTCAAGTTCCGGCACAGTTAAATGCGGCTATGTCTAAGGCAGAGGTTGATGTCGGTGGTATTTCTAGCTTTGCCTATGCAAAAAATCAACATAATTATACGCTCTTACCAGATTTGTCGGTTTCCTCTTATAACTCGGTTGGTTCTTTATTTTTGTTTTCTAAAGTTCCAATTGAACAATTAGATGAGAAAAGGATTGCTTTAACGTCAAGCTCTGCAACGACCGTTCATTTATTAAAAGTCATTTTGGCTCAATTTTATCAGTTTACAGTTCACTATGAAGTTGAGGAGCCAAACTATGATAAAATGCTTGCACAGTTTGATGCTTGTTTATTAATTGGTGATGATGCGATTAAAGCAACTTGGAGTAAAGAAACGAATATTTATCAGTATGATCTCGGCGAATTATGGTATCAATTTACGGGTTTACCGATGACATTTGCCGTTTTAGCGGTTAGGAATGAAGTTGTCGAAGAAAAAAGAACAGAACTCGAATTATTAAATCGAGAATTGTTATTTAGCAAGGAAATGTCGATACAAACACAATTTCAGCCGATGATCGAACAGATTATGAAAGATCATGCAGGAGATTTTACGTTTTGGTCGAATTACTTTAACGGCTTAACATACGATTTTTCAGAAGCTGAACAAAAAGGTCTGCTTTCTTTTTATGATTTATGTTACCAATTTGGTTATTTAGATGAACCAGTAGAGACCCTTAAATTATGGCAACCTGTGAAAGATAAATTGACTAAGTAAGGTGAAGTGAATGAACTTAGCTGATATTTATATAAACTATAAAGAAGATATTAAGACGATTGAACGTGAATTAGAAAAAAATGTTCAAACTGCCAATCCGATTTTAGAAGACGCCTCTGTTCATTTGCTTAGAGCAGGTGGGAAGAGAATTCGACCTGTTTTTGTTCTTCTTGCAGCAAAATTTGGTGAATATGATATTGAAAAATTAAAACATATTGCGGTTCCACTTGAACTTATTCATATGGGGTCACTCGTTCATGACGATGTGATTGATGATGCGGAGTTAAGAAGAGGGGAAAAGACGGTTAAATCGCAATGGGATAACCGTGTGGCAATGTATACAGGAGATTTTATTTTTGGAAAAGCGGTTGAAACATCGGCTATTTTTGTGAATCCGAGTATTCATCAAATTATGTCTAATGCGATGGTTGAAATTTGTTTAGGAGAAATTGAACAAATCCGTGATCAATATAATTGGGAACAAACTATGCAGGACTACTTACGTCGGATCAAAAGGAAAACAGCCTTACTTATTGCGATTAGTTCACAGCTCGGGGCGATTGCGTCCAAAGCGGATCTTGATGTACAAAAACAGCTCTATTGGTTTGGTTATTTTGTTGGTATGTCTTTTCAAATTACCGATGATATTTTAGATTTTATTGGGACAGAGAAGCAGCTAGGCAAACCAGCAGGTGGTGACTTGTTACAAGGAAATGTGACATTACCAGCCCTTTATGCACTGACAAAAAAACCTCAATTAAAAGTGGAGTTAAATGATTTCTTCAACGGTTCTAATCAGGATAAAGAACACTTCCACAAATTTTTAGAAGAAATCAAAGGTTCTGGTGGAATTGAATATGCGACTAAAATAAGTGATCTGTACTTAAAGAAGGCTTTTGAACGTCTTGAATTATTACCAGATATTAAGGCAAAACAACATTTATCAGATATTGCTACATATATTGGTCGCCGTAAATTTTAACATTTTTTAATAAAGAGGATGAGTGTTCGTGCTTATAGACATTCATCCTTTTTGAATTCTCTAAAATTGAAAATTTAAAATTGGTAAAAAAAGGTTTGAGAGCGTTTTATTTTTTTGATATACTAAGTTTGTTGTTTATTTGTTATATTTTGAAAGCGAGGTCAAAAAGATGGAACGTACATATTTAATGGTAAAACCTGATGGCGTACAACGTAATTTAATCGGTGAAATTGTCACAAGATTTGAAAAGAAGGGCTTCCAATTAGTTGGAGCTAAACTAATGTCCATATCTGAAGAAACAGCTAAAAAACATTATGCTGAGCATAGTGAACGTCCTTTTTTTGGTGAGTTAGTGAATTTTATTACTTCTGGACCGGTTTTTGCGATGGTTTGGGAAGGTGAAAACGTCATTAAAACAGCTCGTACGATGATGGGAGCGACTAACCCAGCTGACTCTGCACCAGGAACGATTCGCGGTGATTATGCAGCACAATTATCAATGAACATTATCCATGGTTCAGATTCTCCTGAAAGTGCTGAACGTGAAATCGGAATCTTTTTTACAGCAGAAGAGCTTTGTGAATATGATAAAGCGGTTAATGTTTGGGTTTAATCAATACGTCGAAAAACTATCTTCATTTGAGGATAGTTTTTTCTTATGGAAGAAATAAACTAAATTTACTAGTTGCAGTAAGTGCGGATGAGACGTAAAAAAGATAGGGGATGGCCGTCGGAAGTGATTTGGCCGTGGTTGATATGTAAAAAAGAAAGAGGAACGCCCCGAAAAAGCGACTTCTGCAGTCGTTCTAAATTTTTCCTCGTTCCTAACCGCCTTTCTCCGCTTTTCTTTTTTATAGAATTTTTTTCTTGTTGCATATATGATTAGAGGGAATGTAGAGAAGGGGAGAAACAAGATGGACCGAGATTATCATGATTTTATAACGAATATACATAATGTAACGGGAATTAATTTGTCTTTATATAAGGAAACACAAATGAAAAGGAGATTAACGACTTTACGTAATAAACATGGGTTTGTTACTTTTTCGGACTTTTTTGTAGCTATAAAAGAACGTCCTGCTCTGTTTGATGAATTTCTTGAGCGAATGACGATTAATGTTTCGGAATTTTACCGAAATCGAAATCGTTGGAATGTGTTACAAACGAAAATTTTGCCGAGATTAATGAAAGAAACAAATTCCTTAAAAGTTTGGAGTGCAGCCTGCTCCTCTGGCGAAGAACCGTATACGTTGGCACTCATGCTTTCAGATTTTGTCCAATTAAGAGAAAAGATGATTTTAGCCACTGATATTGATGAACAAATTATGGAGCGGGCCAAAGGTGGTTTTTATTTAGAACGCTCTGTTCAGCAAGTGCCCGAACAGAAATTAAAGACCTATTTTCAACGTGAAGAACTTGGTTATCGCATTAATGACGAAATAAAAAAGTCGATTGTTTTTAAAAAGCAAAACTTGTTAGCTGATCGTTTTGAAACAGGCTTTGATTTAATTGTGTGCCGTAATGTGATGATCTATTTTACGGAGGAAGCCAAACATGAACTGTATCAAAAGTTTAGTCAAGCCTTAAGGCCTGGTGGAATTTTATTTGTTGGTAGTACGGAACAAATCTTTCAAGCTAAACAATATCAATTAGAAGCAGATGAGACGTTTTTTTATCGGAAAATGAGTTAAAGAATCTTATATTTTTCTGAAAAAAAAGAAAATGATTTAGACGTATTTTATTATTTTTGGTAGAATGGCTAAATAATCAAATAGAATGAAGAGAAATTAATCACACAAATCAAAATAAATATGTTATAATTTAACGCATAAAAGCGATAAAGAGATTGGTGGTTAGTTAGAGGAGGAGACGTAGATGAGATATTTAACAGCAGGTGAATCACATGGACCACAACTCACAACGATAATTGAAGGAGTTCCAGCTCAATTAGAATTGTTGGCAGAAGATATTAATACAGACCTAGCAAGAAGACAAGGCGGGTATGGACGTGGTCGCCGTATGCAAATTGAAAAGGATCAAGTTCAAATAACGAGTGGTGTTCGTCATGGAAAAACAACTGGTGCACCCATTGCGTTAGTAGTCGAAAATAAGGATTGGACCCATTGGACAAAAGTTATGGGGGCGGAACCTTTATCAGAGGAAGAAGAGAAAGAAGTAAAACGTAAAATTTCAAGACCGAGACCAGGTCATGCGGATTTAAATGGTGCGATTAAATATGGTCATCGCGATATGCGAAATGTATTAGAGCGTTCCTCTGCCCGTGAAACAACGGTTCGGGTAGCAGCAGGAGCGGTTGCAAAAAAAATCTTATCGACATTTGGCATTCAAGTGGGTGGTCATGTTTTAGAAATCGGTGGCGTGAAAGCCCAACATACGAATTATAGCTCCATTCAAGATTTAAAAGACCGTTCTGAAGCTTCGTTAGTTCGATGTTTAGATGAAGAGGCTTCAACAAAAATGATCGAGGCGATTGATGAAGCCAAACAAGCAGGTGACTCAATCGGTGGAGTTGTTGAGGTCGTTATTGAAGGAGTTCCAATTGGACTTGGAAGTCATGTTCAATATGATCGTAAACTTGATGCGAAATTAGCGGCAGCGGTTATGAGTATTAATGCTTTTAAAGGGGTTGAAATTGGGATTGGTTTTGAGGCGGCAAGAAAACCTGGAAGCCAAGTTCATGACGAAATTATTTGGGATGAGGAAAAAGGGTATACCCGTAAAACTAATCATTTAGGTGGGTTTGAAGGCGGTATGACAAATGGTATGCCTATTGTTGTCCGTGGGGTTATGAAGCCAATTCCAACTTTATATAAACCACTACAAAGTGTAGACATTGAAACGAAAGAAACGTTTGCAGCTAGTATAGAGCGTTCGGATAGCTGTGCGGTTCCGGCTGCATCTGTCGTAGCTGAAGCGGTTGTTGCTTGGGAAGTAGCGAACGTTTTATTAGAAACGTTTGGCCAAGATCGAGTCGAGACGATTGAACGGAATATTAACCTTCATCATGAAGAGGCGAGGAAGTTTTAATGAGAAAGGTCGCGGTTCAAACAGAATCCAAAAGTTATGATGTATGGATTGAAGCCGGTTGCCTTAATAAACTTTTGCCGATGCTGAAAAGCTGGAAAAAACAACCTACTTCGATTTTTATTATTACAGACTCCACAGTCGCCGAACTTTATTTAGATACGGTGAAAAATCAATTAAAAGATCATTATCCACTTGTCGAAGCGGTCGTTCCTGCTGGAGAAGCCTCTAAGTCATTTGTTGAATTTGAGCAGCTTTTAACGGTTGCACTAGAAAATGGATTAGACAGAGATTCGACGATTATTGCTTTAGGTGGTGGTGTAGTAGGTGATATCGCTGGATTTGTTGCGGCTACTTATATGCGAGGAATTCGTTTTATACAAATTCCAACGACTTTGCTTGCTCATGATAGTAGTGTAGGAGGAAAAGTTGCGATCAATCACCGTTTAGGAAAAAACATGATCGGGGCTTTTCATCAACCAGAAATGGTTATTTATGACCCTGAGCTTTTAGCTTCATTACCAGAGAAAGAGTGGCGTTCAGGGTTTGCTGAAGCTTTTAAACACGGTTTAATTCAAGTGCCCGAATTTTATCAATGGTTACAAGAAAAAATCGATTCCTTTGTTGATTTAGATGTTTCTCTTTTAGAGCAATTGCTTGAGCGATCGATTGCCGTCAAAGCAGAGATTGTCGCGGAAGACGAAAGAGAAGCAGGGATAAGAGCCCATTTGAATTTAGGTCATACACTTGGTCATGCGATTGAAACTCAATTAGGTTACGGAAAAACAACACATGGTGAGGCGGTCGCTATTGGGATTATTTTTGCGATGCGATTAAGTGAACAGCTCTATCAGGTGAAATTACCGATTAATGAGTTCAAACAATGGTTGATGCAATTGGGCTATCAAACAAATCTACCGAAAACATTAAAGGCGGAGTCGTTACTTGCTACGATGAAAAAAGATAAAAAAGTCAATGCAGGTATCATTCGGATGGTTTTGATGAAAGAGGTCGGTACTGTACGAGTGGAAGAAGTGAACGCGCAGGAGATTTTAACGCTAATAGAAAAAATGCTTGGGGAGTGATTGTATTGGTGAGAGGAATCAGAGGTGCGACGACAGTAAAAGAAGATGTTGAAGAAGTTGTATTAGACGCTACAGAAGAATTGCTCGCATTAATGATTGAAAAAAACGAGATACAACCAGAAGATGTCGCACAAGTGCTTATAACCGTAACAGAGGATTTAATCGCGACGTTCCCAGCTAAAGCGTTACGCCGTTTTGAAGGCTTTGATTATGTACCTGTTATGTGTGCGAGGGAAATAGCTGTTCCAGGAAGTTTAGAGAACTGTATTCGGATTATGATGACGGTGAATACAGATGTTGCCCAAGACCAAATTACTCATATTTATTTAAATGATGCGGTAAAATTAAGACCAGATTTAGTCTTGACGGATCAAAGCGAGTCGGTTTAAACTAAAAGTAGAAGGATTCTTAAAGAGTGAATCCATAGTGAGAAGAGTAGAGTTTTTAAAGTATTTATAATGAAATGAAAATATGAGACGAGAAGAGTATGAGATTAGTTGAGGAGAGCTGAGCGGAGCAAAGGATGTTTATATACACCCTATGCCTATTGGTCATAGGGTTTTTTATATGTATTCTCTATTTCGGGCCAATGTTTTGGTGCTCGTACCCCTCCTTAATTTATCCTCCCTCTTTTTATGAAGGAGCGATACACATGATAAAAACCTCTTATTTAGCTTTTTGTGAACAGGCTAAACAACATAAAACAATCCCTGTTATTGAGCAATTTTTTGCGGACGGACTAACGCCTATTCAAATCGTTCATCAACTTACAGAAGAAGTGAGCTTTTTGTTAGAAAGTCATGATGAAGCCTCGATTTGGTCGAATTATTCGTTTATCGGTTTGAATCCACTTTATGAGTTAGTTGAGGAGAATGGCCGATTTATTACTTACTCCAAAAAGAAAGAACCAATCATTCATGGCCAGACATTTGAAGAAGCATATGAAGCGACAATGGCCCTGATGGATGTAGCTCCGATTGACTTGCCGATTCCTTTTAAAGGAGGAGCAGTTGGATATATGAGCTATGATGCGATTGAAACGATCGAGCCAGTTTTAAAAGCAAATACAACAAACGTCGCTCCTTATTATCAATTTTTATTTTGTGAAACATTAATCGCTTATGATCACGTGCAAAAGCAATTGACGATTATTGTTCATAAGCCGATTGATTTTGAATTAACCCTATCTAGTCAATACGATGAGTCGGTGAGTATATTAAAAAACATCGTTCAAAAATTAGAACAACCGATTCGAGGTTTATCGATCAAATCATCCCCTGCTTTTGAACAAGAAGTAAGCTTTGAAAAGATAAAATCGAATTATGATAAAAGTAGTTTTATAAGAGATGTGGAACGAATTAAAGAGTATATTCGGGCAGGGGATATTTTCCAAGCGGTTTTATCACAACGCTTTGAAGTTGATGTTCGTTCATCTGGTTTAGAGATTTACCGGGTTTTACGAATGGTTAACCCATCTCCATATTTATTTTATTTAAAGTTTGATGATTTAGAAATCGTCGGAAGTTCACCTGAACGACTTGTGCAAGTTCAAGACGGTCATGTTGAAATTCATCCGATTGCCGGAACGAGAAAACGTGGTCTAAATCAAGAGGAAGACAACAGATTGCAAGAGGAGCTACTAGCTGATGAGAAGGAACGGGCTGAACATTATATGCTCGTTGACTTAGCTCGAAATGATGTTGGACGGATTGCGGAATATGGTTCAGTCCAAACACCTACTTTGTTAGAAATTGGTAAATTTTCACATGTGATGCACATCGTTTCAAAAGTAACAGGCGAGCTCCGTACAGGTGTCAAACCACTAGATGCCCTCATGTCCTCTTTTCCGGCAGGGACAGTCTCGGGAGCACCGAAAATAAGAGCGATGGAAATTTTGCAAGAGTTGGAGCCAACCAAAAGAGGCATTTATGCTGGGGCCATCGGTTATTTAGGGTTTGATGGCAATATTGATTCTTGTATAGCGATTCGAACGCTCGTTTTAAAAGATCAAAAAGCTTATGTGCAAGCAGGAGCAGGGATTGTCGCCGACTCGGTGCCGCTAAAGGAATATGAGGAAACACAAAATAAAGCAAAAGCGTTAATAAGGTCGGTACAAATGGCAGAAAAAATGTTTGGCTATGAGGAGGTCAAAGTCGATGCTTAAAAGACACTTAAATGCTTGTTTAAATGGGGAAACATTATCAGAGGCCAGTGCCGAGGAAGTGATGAATGAGATTATGAATGGGCTCGCAACCCCAGCACAAATTGCTAGTTTTATTACGGTTATGAGGTTTAGAGGCGAGACCGTCGATGAGATAACAGGTTTTGCCCGAGCGATGCGTCATCATTCATTAATGATTCCTTATAATAGCGAACACTTAATTGATACTTGTGGGACTGGTGGAGATTCATTAAGAACGTTTAATATTTCCACAACTGTTGCGATTGTTTTGTCCTCTTTTGGAATAAAAGTCGCAAAACACGGCAATCGAGCGGTCTCATCCAAAAGTGGAAGTGCGGATGTGCTTGAACAATTAGGTATTGACATTCAGCGTACACCCGAAGAAGCGGCGAAATCATTGGAGAATCATCATCTTTGTTTTTTATTTGCCCCTCTTTACCATCAATCGATGAAACATGCGGTTACACCTCGTAAAGAGTTAGGGTTTCGGACGATTTTTAATATGTTAGGCCCACTCACCAATCCAGCTCAAGCGAAACACCAATTATTAGGTGTTTATGATGAAAAGATGCTAGATAAAATGGCCGAGGCATTGCAACGATTAGGAACAAAACATTCTTTAGTCGTAACAGGTGGAGAAGGACTTGATGAATGCTCGATTACGACTTTTACCGATGTGGTTGAAATCAAAGGAAATGAACGGATTCGTTATCAAATAACGCCTGAACAATTTGGGTTAGTTCGTGGTAAACTAGAGGAAATTCAAGTGAATACCCCTGAAGAAAGTGCGAAGTTAATTCTTGAAGTGTTGCAAGGAACAGCAAATGATTCCTCGCAAAATATCGTTTATTTAAATGCAGGTGTGGCCCTTTATGGTGCCGATCAAGTCGCTTCCATTCAAGAAGGGGTTGAGGTTGTTCGAAAAAGGGTGGAAGCTGGGGAAGTGTATGAGCATTTTTTACAATTACAAAGCGAAAGAAGGGAATCACAGCATGCTTGATCAAATCATCGCAACAAAAAAAGAAGAAATTGCGGCATTAGTCTTACCAGAACAGGCAGTTGTAACAAACTATTCCTTATATAAAGCATTACAAAATAAAAATCGTTCTGTTGGTTTAATAGCTGAAGTGAAAAAGGCATCCCCGTCTAAAGGAGTGATCCAGCCCAATTTTGATCCAGTCAAAACGGCGATCGGGTACGAAAAAGGGGGAGCGGACGCTATTTCTGTTTTAACCGATATTCAATATTTTCAAGGGTCACGAGATTATATTACCGAGATTAAAAAACATGTTTCGATTCCGGTGATGCGAAAAGATTTTATTATTAGTAAAGAACAAATTGATGAAACGGTTCGTATTGGGGCTGATGCGATGCTTTTAATTGTTGGGACAGTACCGACAAGGGAGTTAAAAGAGCTTTATGACTATGCTTATCAAAATGGTTTAGAATGTTTAGTCGAAGTCCATGCGAAGGAAGAATTAGAAGAGCTCCTTGATGTCTTTACGCCAAAAATTGTTGGTATTAATAACAGAAATTTAAAAACTTTCAAAACGTCATTAGAACAAACGAAGGAAATGGGAGAAATCGTTCCGAAAGAAAGTCTATTTGTGAGTGAAAGTGGCATTTTAACTAGTGAGGATGTTCAAACCGTTTTACAAGCTGGTGCCAATGGAATTTTGGTCGGAGAGTCTTTAATGCGAGCGGCTAGCCCAGAAATAGGGATTCATACATTGTTTGGGGGAGAAAAGATTGAAGCCAACACTTAAATTATGTGGTAACCATTCCGAAAAAGATGTTTTCGTGACATTAAAAAGCAAAGCCGATTATATTGGCTTTGTTTTTGCTAACAGCAAACGACAAGTGACCATTAAACAAGTATCGGAGTGGCTTAACACTTATCAAGATTCTCTAACTCGTAAAAAGATTGTTGCTTTATTTGTGAATGAAGCGACTGAGACGATTTTAGAAACAATCGAAGCGTTACCTATTGATGTCATTCAATGTCATGGGAATGAATCTGTTAATGATGTCGCACGATTAAAAGAAAAAGTAGACATTCCCATTTGGAAAGTGGTTCATAGTGGAGAAGGAGCGTTAGCTTACATGGCTGCTTTCTCAGGGCTTGTAGATGGTTATATTATCGACTGTAAATTTCAAGGGGCTTGGGGTGGAACAGGTCACTCCTTTGATTGGAGCGAAATTCCTGCTTATCAAAAAGAAGCAAAAAAACAAAAGGTTCCGCTTATGATTGCCGGCGGAATCAATCCGAATAATATCGATGAGTTATTACGATTTCAACCGGATGGAATTGATGTATCAAGTGGAATTGAAGAAAATGGTGAGAAATCCAAACGGTTAATTGAGCAACTAGTGGAGAGGATGAGTCAAAGTGAACACAACATATCCAGATAATAGAGGTCGTTTCGGTGATTTTGGGGGCAAGTATGTTCCAGAAACATTAATGAGTGTCATTGAGGAGCTTGAAGCCGCATTAGAAGAGGCCATGAATGATCCTCTTTTTTTAGATGAATATCTTGATCATTTACAAGAATATGCAGGAAGACCGACTGCTTTAACGTACGCAAAAAATGTCTCAGAAGCATTAGGTGGAGCCAAGATCTATTTAAAAAGAGAAGATTTGCTTCATACGGGTGCTCATAAGTTAAATAACGCGATCGGTCAGGCGTTACTGGCGAAAAGAATGGGAAAAACAAAAATTGTTGCCGAAACAGGAGCAGGACAGCATGGGGTAGCCTCCGCAACGATTGCGGCACGATTTGGCTTAGAATGCAAAGTGTTTATGGGGGCAGAGGATATGGAAAGACAAGCGTTAAATGTCTTTCGAATGGAATTACTTGGAGCTGAAGTTATTCCGGCAACCTCAGGGAGTCAAACATTAAAGGATGCGACGAATGAAGCGATTCGTTATTGGGTTGCCAATGCAGAAGACACATTTTATTTAATTGGTTCTGTTGTAGGTCCACACCCTTATCCAAAAATGGTCCGTAATTTTCAACGAATTATCGGGGACGAATCAAGAGAACAAATTTTAAAAAGGGAAGGTCAATTACCGACAGAGATTATTGCTTGTGTAGGCGGTGGGAGCAATGCGATCGGAACGTTTTATCCTTATTTAAACGATAATTTAAAAATGATCGGCGTGGAAGCGGCCGGACTAGGTGTGGAGACGACTCAACATGCCGCCACGATTACAAAAGGGAAAGAAGGGGTAATTCACGGTTCTTTAACGTATTTACTTCAGGATGAACATGGACAAATCATTGAGCCCTATTCGATTTCAGCAGGACTCGATTATCCAGGGGTGGGACCAGAGCATGCTTATTTAGCAAAAAGCGGGCTTGTCGATTACGAAGCAGTCACGGATCAAGAAGCTTTGGATGCATTAAAATTTTTGTCGGAAAAAGAAGGGATTATCCCAGCTGTTGAAAGTGCGCATGCATTAGCAAAAGCGTTTGAACGGGCACAGTTATTAACAAAAGACGATATCATTTTAGTGTGTTTATCAGGTCGTGGTGACAAGGATGTTCATACTTTACAGAAATACTTCAGAGGTGAAAATCATGAAAACAAAAGTGAATAATCGGATGGAAGAAATCACAAAAAAAGATGAGAAGCTTTTTATCCCATTTATTACAGCTGGCGATCCAACGGCTGAGGCGACGATCGAAATTGCTTTAGCTTTAGAAGAAGCGGGAGCAAGTATACTGGAGTTAGGGATTCCGTATTCAGATCCATTAGCCGACGGACCAACAATTCAAGCCGCTTCCAAACGAGCATTAGCAGGTGGGATGACATTAGAAAAGGCGATGCATTTAGTGCCTATCATGAGAAAAAAAGGCCTGACAATCCCTGTCGTTATTTTCACTTACTATAACCCTGTTTTACAATATGGTGTGGAGCGTTTTGTGGAACAAGCAAAAGAGTTGGAAATCGACGGATTACTCGTTCCTGATTTACCAATTGAAGAAAGTGAAGAGCTTTCGTTATTATGTGCTGCTAACGGATTATCGCTCATTTCATTAGTTGCTCCTACATCAAAACAACGAATCGAGAAAATCGCCCAACAAGCACAAGGCTTTCTTTATTGCGTCTCTTCTTTAGGAGTAACAGGAGCAAGAGAGGAAATCGATCCTCGAGTCTACGAATTTTTACAAACGGTCAAAGAAGTGAGTAATATTCCGATTGCTGTTGGATTTGGGATTTCAAATGCGGAACAAGTCCGTTTAATGAATCAATATTCGGATGGAGTCGTTGTTGGAAGTGCACTCGTGAGCGAAATTGAAAAGCTAGAACAATCACTAAAAAGTGAAAAATTCAGAAAAGATGCGTTAAATTCGTTAAAAACATTTGTCACATCTCTGATTTCATCGTAACATAGAGGAAAGATACTTTCACAAGTTGAGGTGCTAAAGACTTATGCAAATAAAAGGACAATTATTAGGTCTTCCAAGTTATCAACCAGGAAAACCGATAGAAGAAGTAAAAAAAGAGCTTGGCTTAGAGCGAGTGATTAAGTTAGCTTCAAATGAAAATCCGTATGGTGCATCACATAACGCTAAAAAAGCGATTCAAGATGCGTTAGAAAGTTTAGCCGTTTATCCGGACGGTTATGCTGCTGCAGTCAGAGAAAAAGTGGCTCGTTTTTTAAATGTGCGAAAAGAGCAATTGATTTTTGGCAATGGCTCAGATGAAGTGATTCAATTCTTATGTAGGGCCCTTTTAACACCTGAATCTAATACGGTGACAGCAGATCCAACCTTTTCCCAATATAAACTTAACGCAACCATTGAAGGGGCGGAAATTAAAGAAGTCCCTTTAATCGACGGGGTACATGATCTAGAGGGCATGCTTTCGGCGATTGACGAAAATACAAAAATTGTTTGGGTTTGTAATCCAAATAACCCAACAGGTACGTATGTCGGAGAAGAGCGTTTTCTGCAATTTTTGAATCAAGTTCCAAAAGATGTTCTCGTCGTTTCGGATGAAGCTTATGTTGAATATGTCGATGCTGATGATTATCCAGATACGATTCCCTTATTAGAACAGCATCCAAATTTAGTCGTGTTAAGAACCTTTTCGAAAGCTTATGGTTTAGCGTCCTTAAGAATCGGATACGGTGTTGCGAATGAACAATTTATTCGCTCATTAGACCCAGTTAGACCACCTTTTAATAATACAAATCTTGCTCACGTAGCAGCAAGTGCAGCGATTGATGATCAAGCGTTTATTATGAGCTGTGTTGAGAAAAATAAATTAGAAATGGCCAAGTTTGTCGCTTTTTGCGAACGATACGAGCTCTCCTATTTTCCATCACAAACGAATTTTCTGCTCGTTGATTTTAAACGGAAAGGGAACGATGTCTTTGACTTTTTGTTAAGGCAAGGGGTTATCGTTCGCTCGGGAGAAGCACTTGGTTATCCAAGTTATGCTAGGATTACGATTGGAACAGAGGAAGAAAATGAGTATTTATTCTCTGCTTTAGAGAAGTTATTACAGTCGTCAGTAGCTACGGTGAACTAAGTTTTAGATGAAAAACGTCTTTCATCTTTATGGATGAAGGACGTTTTCTGCTTGTTTGATTATAGAGAGAAATAAGGAGCATTTATTAGGGTGGAGAGGAGAACATCATGAAAAAGAACGTGTTTATTATCGGTTTAGGTTTAATTGGTGGTTCAATTGCCTTAGCGATAAAAAAAGAACATAATTGTACGATTTCCGGCTTTGACATCCAATCTGAACAGTTGAAGATTGCTAAATCATTAAAGGTGATTGATCAAATTAGTGATTCGATTGAAGCAGGGGTAAAAGAGGCTGACTTAATTATTATCGCCACACCTGTCTCAAAAACGGAACAAATTTTTGAGGAAATGAGTCAATATACATTTAAAACCGGTTCGATTATGACTGATGTAGGAAGTACAAAATCTCGTATCGTTGAAAAATCAGCGGCTTTGTTAGGGAGTAACGTCACGTTTATTGGTGGACACCCAATGGCAGGCTCACATAAAACAGGAGTAGAAGCGGCAAAAGCTCATTTATTTGAAAATGCCTTTTACGTTTTAACCCCTACGGAAACAACGGACAATCGTGCGATGATTCAATTACAAAATTGGTTAAAAGGAACGAAAGCGAAATTTGTAAACATGGCTCCAGGAGAACATGATGCTTTAGCTGGAGCGATTAGTCATTTTCCTCATGTGATTGCAACAAGCCTTGTACACCAAGTGCGTAAACTTGAGTCCGAAGAGCCGTTGCTTTCTAGGCTTGCAGCTGGTGGTTTTCGAGATATTACTCGGATTGCCTCTGCTAGTCCGATCATGTGGCGGGATATTTTTATTCATAATAAAGCGGTCTTATTAGAGTTAATTTCAAACTGGATTGATGAAATGGAAGATGTAAAACAGTTGTTAGAAACGGAAGATAAAGAAACCATTTATCAATATTTTTATGAGGCGAAAGCTTTCCGTGATCGAATGCCTGTCCGTGAAAAGGGAGCGATTCCTTCCTTTTATGATTTATTTGTTGATGTTCCAGACCACCCAGGTGTCATTTCTGATGTGACGAGCATTTTAGCTGACCACGAAATTAGCATAACGAATATTCGAATTTTAGAAACACGAGAAGATATTATGGGGGTTTTACGTTTAAGTTTTCGTTCAGAAGAAGATCGTGAGCTTGCGAAAGTTTGTCTAGAGCAAACCCTTTATGAGACGTCAATTTTGTAAATGAAGGAGAGAGAAAAATGGCGACAAAAACAGTTACTAAAATAAATAAAGGTTTAAAAGGAAGCGTGAAAATCCCTGGCGATAAATCGATCTCTCATCGAGCGATTATGTTCGGTGCCGTAGCTGAGGGGAAAACGACGGTTGAAGGTTTTTTAGCAGGCGATGATTGTCTAAGTACGATTGATTGTTTCCGAAAAATGGGTGTTGAAATCGAACAGGACGGAGAACATGTTGTCATCGAAGGAAAAGGCTGGGATGGTTTAGAAGAACCGAGCGAAATTTTGGATGTTGGCAATTCAGGAACGACGACAAGATTAATGCTTGGAATCTTAGCGACTAGACCGTTTCATTCGGTATTAATTGGCGATGATTCAATTGCGAAAAGACCGATGGCTCGTGTGACGTATCCATTAAAACAATTTGGAGCCGACATTGCTGGGCGTGACAATGGCAATTATACACCACTCTCCGTAAGGGGCGGTGGCACAAAAGGGATTGAATTCCATTCGCCTGTCGCAAGTGCACAAGTAAAATCGGCGGTGTTACTCGCTGGTTTACAAAGTGAAGGCATAACAAGTGTTACAGAGCCTGCCTTAACGCGAGACCATACAGAACGGATGTTAGAGGCTTATGGCGTTGAAGTTCAGCGTGATGGATTAACGGTTACTGTAAAAGGTGGGCAAACATTAAAAGCAAGACATATCGAAGTTCCTGGAGATATTTCTTCTGCTGCTTTCTTTTTAGCTGCTGGAGCGATTGTGCCTCATAGTGAAATTATTCTGGAGGGAGTTGGAGTCAACCCAACCCGCTCAGGTATTATTGATGTCTTAATTGATATGGGGGCAGATCTATCACTTATTAATGAACGAATGGTTGGCGGAGAGCCGATGGCCGATCTTATCGTGAAGACATCTTCTTTAAAAGGGATTGAAATTGGCGGTCATATGATTCCGCGTTTAATCGACGAAATTCCAGTTATAGCGGTATTAGCTACACAAGCAGAAGGAAGAACGATTATTAAAGACGCCGAAGAGTTAAAAGTAAAAGAAACAAACCGAATTGATACGGTTGTGAGTGAATTGAAAAAATTAGGAGCTAATATAACGGCAACCGATGATGGGATGATTATTGAAGGAAAAACATCACTCTCAGGTGGCCAAGTCCAAAGCTATGGTGACCACCGAATTGGCATGGCGATGGCCATAGCAGCACTAATTGCAACGGATGAAGTTGTTATTGAACGTACAGAAGCGATAGCCGTGTCCTACCCTAACTTTTTTGAACATGTTGAGCAATTAAAAAACTAAATGATTTAAGAAAAGCTGTCTTTTGGGCAGCTTTTCTATGTGTCAGGAAAGTTAAATTCACAGTGGTGAGGCAATGACTGCGGTGGGGAGAATTGGCAATGAAGCCAAAAGAGAGAGCATAGGAACCGGAAAGGGAATCAAAGGCCGCTTATGAAGCCGGAAGCGATCGAATCAGAGAGGCGAAGGGAATCAAAGGCCGCTTATGAAGCAGGAAGCAATCGAATCAGAGCGGCAAAGGGAATCAAAGAGCGTCAATGAAGCCAAAAGCTAGTGAATCAGAGAGGCGAAGGGAATCAAAGGCCGCCAATGAAGTCAAAAGCTAGTGAAACAGAGCCACAAAGGGAATCAAAGGCCGCCAATGAAGCCAAAAGCTAGTGAAACAGAGCCACAAAGGGAATCAAAGGCCGCTTATGAAGCCGGAAGCAATCGAATCAGAGCGGCGAAGGGAATCAAAGGCTGCCAATGAAGCCGGAAGCGATCGAATCAGAGCGGCAAAGGGAATCAAAGAGCGTCAATGAAGCCAAAAGCCAGTGAATCAGAGCCGCAAAAGGAATCAAAGAGCGCCAATGAAGCCAAAAGCCAGTGAATCAGAGCGGCGAAGGGAATCAAAGGCTGCCAATGAAGTCAAAAGCTAGTGAAACAGAGCCACGAAGGGAATCAAAGGCCGCCAATGAAGCCAAAAGCTAGTGAAACAGAGCCACAAAGGGAATCAAAGTCCTCCAATGATTCCAAAAGCGACCGAATAAAAACCACAAAGGGAATCAAACACAGCGTGCAAAAGTAAATGAGTTTAAATAGTTTATGAAATTAAGATTTTAGAACGCATCAACGTAGGGAGCTTTCTTTACAATAAAAAAAGACCTAATTCGATATAAGCGGTAAGCGCTTTCAAATTAGGTTTTAGCGATTAGCTAAAAGATATATTGTATGGATAGGAGTGGAGAGAAACCATACGCTTAATTTCATTATAGCGCTTACATTGGAAGTGTCAACAAAAAGAATCAAAAATTCTAACTTTTTTTATAATAAGAAATTCGGTCAAATTTTATGTACATTGTTCTGTTTTCTAAATTAAAACATAGCTTGTCTATAAACGGTCTATTAAAGGTCGAGCAGGAGGCGGGAACATGTATTTAATTGATCAAGTTACAGAACAGTCCGGCAATCAATTAAAAGATCGGGTCTATTTAATTGACAATGGAAAAATCAAATTTGTGAATCGAGATTTTGCAAAATGGAATCAACGGAGAGTGAATATGAGTGGCTTGACTTTAAAAGCAGGTTTAGTCGTCAGTGAAGAACAACTGCTTGAAACAGCGGATAGTTTAACTTTTTTTCATAGGCAAGAGCAATTAGTGAATATGGGTTGTACGACGGCGATTGTTTTTGCAAAACTTCCCTATGAATCCCGTCTTGAACAAGTATATAAGACGAGTATGAAAAAAATGGAGTTCGCTTCTATTGATTATGTACTCGGGTTAGAAATCTCCCTCCAACTACTTCGTCCATCCGTTATTTTAACGTGTAAAAGAAAACAAATTCCTGCCTTAAAAGTTGTGATTAAAGAAGGGGACGACCCATCATCGCTTGCTTGGCTTTATATTGCTCAAGTTCAAAGAAACTACCGTGTTGTTTTAATGCCACATTTCGTCTCTGAAAATGAAAAAGAACGTGCGTGGCAACAGATGGTTTGGAAAAAAGAAACGGAAAATTACGCGATAGCCGAGCATTTTTATATAACGGAAGAGAAGGTTTGGACAAAGTGTGCGATTCAAAAAATTGGACTATACCCAGAAAAAGGAACTTTAATGGTCGGGAGTGACTTAGATTATTTTTTATATGAGAACACGGAAAACCAATTAGTTGAAGATATCGAAAATCTCGATTATCATTATAAGAAACCAAGTATTGTCGTATTAAGAGGACAATTATTAAAAATAAATGAACAGTTTTTGAGCAGACCTGGTTTTGGTAGAGCGATTTATATTAAAATGCCTGGACGATTATTGGCATTGGGCTCATCATAAGGAATGTATGAACACTGTTTGTTGGGGGCTTATAAATGAAAGAGATTCAACAAGGACTAACTTTTATTGAAGAGGGAAAAATAGAAGAAGGATTAAAAAAAATAAAGCAAGCTAAAGAAACGGCAAACCACGATCAGCTGTTTACAATTGCCGAAATCTATTATGAACTCGGTCATTTACAAGAAGCGAAAAAGATTTTAGAGGAATTAATGGCTTTATACCCTGATGAAGGGAATGTCCTCATCCAACTAGCTGAAATTTTAATTGATCTCGATGAAGAAGATGAAGCAATTGAATATTTACTTGATATTAAAGAGAGCGACCCTACGTATCTTCAAGCTCAGTTATTATTAGCTGATTTGTATCAGATGCAAGCTTTAGATGAAGTGGCCGAACAGAAATTATTAACAGCTTCCAAAAAAGCACCAGATGAAGTGATCATCTCTTATGGACTTGGTGATTTTTATTTAGGGCGTGGCGATTATCAAAAAAGCATTCCTCATTTAAAACGGGCCGTTCATAAAAAAGAAGAGCTACCTGGAATGCATATCGAATTAAAATTAGCCGAAGCTTATAGTGCGGGAGGACAGTTTGAAGAGGCTTTACAATATTATAAAGAGGGATTAAAGGATTATTTTGAACCTCATGCCTTATTTGGCTACGGATTTACGGCTTACCAAGTGGGGGATATGGTCCTTGCGATTGAACAGCTTGAGGCACTAAAAGCACTTGACCCAGATTTTACGTCTCTCTACCCTTATTTAGCGAAAGCATTTGAAGCTGAGCAAAGGATTGATGAGGCAATGGACGCTTTAAAAGCGGGAATGACTGTGGATGATTATAATGATCAGCTTTATTTGCTTGCTGGGAAACTAAGTTTTAAACGTCAAAATCCAGAAGAAGCGGTCCAACTTTTACAGCAAGCGATTGCGATTAACCCGTCTAATTTAGAAGCGATTCAAACATTGGCGGCTTTTTATAAAGATCAAGAGCTATTTGAAGAATTATTAGATTTATTGAACCATGTCGAAGGATTAGGCGAAGGTGGAGACCCTCTGTTAACCTGGTATGAGGCGAATGCCCTTAATCACGATGAACAATTTGAGAGAGCTGCTCTTAAATATCAAGAAGTTCGAGAATATTTTAAAGAGGACCCAGACTTCTTAGAAGAATATGCTTACTTTTTACTAGAAAATGGGGAAAGAGAAAAGGCGATTGTTTATTTCAGAAACTTGTTACAATATGCACCTAGTCGAGAGGATGTCCGTGAATTACTTTTAAATTTGGAGAATTAATCTTTTTCAAAAAAACTTCCTTAGAAAAGAAGGGAGTAACGGCTTTTAAAGAGAATTAGTATGGTATCAAATTCTCACCAAAAAATACTTCTCTGGTGAAAAAGTCGTTTGATTTTTGTGAAGGAGGGCAAAAGCATGAGTAGCATTGTTCCGGTCGTTGAGAAAAAAGATTTTTTGCGAAACTTTTTGAAACAATTTGATCTGAAAAGAAGAGAATGTGCCTGGCTGTTAAATTATTTAATGAGTGATGATGATTTGATGGAGAAAGTTCATTTTGTTGAATATGCAGACAATGCACCAAAGTCCTTAATCATTTCAGCAAATGGGGTTGATAAGCCTCCTTTTTCCTTCCATAAGTTCAATCATATAACAACAGATGCTGAAAAGGCTTTTCATGATATTCGCTTAAATCAAACAGAAGATATTTATATTGAACTTCATTTTTTAGGAGCGAGAACATATCCACCATACTTAGCTGTTCTTGAAGATAATCCGTATTTACCTGAAAGTAAAGAACGGATGCAATTAGCGGAACAGCATGCAGAGAAAATTTTATCGATATCGCTTATTACCTTTAAAAAACAGCAACTTTTAGATAAAATTGATCAAGCTTTAGACACTCGCGATGAAGAGCAATTTCAAATCTTATCAAAGCAACTAAAAGAATTAAATGAAATGTGATAAAAACTAAATCAACTACTAGATGATATAATAAAAACTACCTTATCAGTTTTAGATAACTCATAGGGTAGTTTTTTTGCGGTGTTAATGGAAGGGGAGTGCATAGAAAGGGAAGAATGAGCTTTGATGATTCGCGATTCCTTAAAGTGAACGCAGGCTTCTTTTTGACTCGCAAACCTTTTTTTAAACTTCTAATATCACTTGTCACAAAATTGTCATATTGCATAAGCTCCTTTTCCGTGGGAAAGCTTTAAGTATACTGTTCATTTTCGCTTCATTTTGCTAGGATAAAGGGGAAAGGGTGATGAGTATGAAATGGCAAGTGAAAGAAATGGACAAATTCTTGCAAGCAAAGGAATATGTGGACACTGCATTTTTGCCACTTATTCCAGTTTCAAGCCATAACCAATTGAAAACGATTGTTTCAATGGGTGAATTTATTACGATTATGACAAATGAGCTTGAGAGACAATTCCAAGGTAGGGCTGTATTATTTCCGGCTTTTACATATTTAAAATCAGAAAAGGAAAGCGAACGTGAACAACGCTTGCAAGCTTGGGTAAGTGACTTGCAACAAGGAGAGATGAAACATATCTTTCTACTAACTTCAGATGCCGATTGGAAAATGAACGAAGAATCATTTGATGCTAGTTTGATTTGGTTGCCAACCATTCCGCTAGAACATATGGATTTAGCGAATAAACAACAAGTAATTGCGGAACAAATAAAACAACTTGTACCTTTATTGACGAATAAGTGGCAAAAACTCTAAGGAACGAAAAATGCCTTTCGAGAAAGTCTGTGAAACAATTGACACTGTTTGTCCATTAAGCTATTATGGGAAATGTCCTAGTATAATCTGTGTTGAATTATGTCCTTTTATAGGAATACCTTATTGTGTAGGGGGGGAAAACAAGTGAGTGAGAAAGAACACAAAGTATCAAGACGTCAATTTTTAACGTACACGCTTACAGGCGTAGGTGGTTTTATGGCAGCTGGTATGTTAATGCCGATGGCACGTTTCGCCATTGATCCAGCATTAAAAGCGGGAGCAGCCTCAGATTGGGTAGCTGTCTGTGATTTGTCTGAGTTAACAGAGGAACCACAATTATTTCCGTTTACTTTTAAGCAAGAAGATGCATGGTATACGTCAGAGGTTACTCAAAATGCTTATGTGATGTTACAGGGTGATGAAGTAGTCGCACTTTCACCAACATGTACGCATCTTGGTTGTCAAGTGGCTTTTGGTACAAACGACCAACATCCTGATCGTTTTTACTGTCCATGTCATTTTGGAATGTTTGATAAACAAGGGATCAACATTCAAGGTACGCCACCAACACGACCACTTGATGCTTTTGAAGTACAAGTAGAAGATGGAAAAGTTTATTTAGGTTCAATTTATCAACGAACAGAAGGAGGGGCGTAATCGATGCTCCAAAAAATTTATGATTATGTTGATGAGCGTCTCGATATTACGCCAATGTGGCGCGACATTGCGGATCACGAGGTACCTGAGCATGTTAACCCTGCTCATCACTTCTCAGCGTTCGTATACTGTTTTGGAGGGTTAACATTCTTTGTTACCGTTATCCAAATTTTATCGGGTATGTTTTTAACGATGTATTACGCACCAGACATTATTAATGCTTATAACTCTGTTGCTTATTTGCAACAAGAAGTGGCATTTGGTGTGATTGTACGTGGAATGCATCACTGGGGTGCTAGTTTAGTTATTGTCATGATGTTTCTACATACATTACGTGTATTCTTTACGGGTTCATATAAGAAACCACGTGAGCTTAACTGGGTTGTCGGAGTTTTAATTTTCTTCGTCATGCTTGCGTTAGGTTTGACGGGTTACTTATTGCCATGGGATATGAAAGCTTACTTTGCTACGGTTGTAACCTTACAAATCGCTGAAAGTGTACCATTTATCGGCGGCTTTGCCAAAGCGTTACTCGCAGGGGGAGATATTGTTGGGGCGGTTACGTTAACACGTTTCTTTGCGATTCACGTTTTCTTCTTACCAGCGGCTTTACTTGGACTACTTGCGGCTCACTTTATTATGATTCGTCGTCAAGGTATTTCTGGTCCACTTTAATTTAATAATGAAAGAATATTAATTAAATCTTCGCAGATAAGGAGGGAATAAGATGAAACGTGGTAAAGGGATGAAGTTCGTCGGTGACTCTCGTGTCAAAGCGGACGGACGTATGAAAAATATTCCTAAAGATTATTCGGAATACCCTGGTAAAACGGAAGCGTTTTGGCCGAACTATTTACTAAAAGAGTGGATGGTTGGGGCGGTTTTCCTTATGGGTTTTCTTTGCTTAACAATTGCTCATCCAGCACCGCTTGAAAGAATGGCGGATCCAGCAGCAGCTGGTGGTTATATTCCATTACCAGACTGGTATTTCTTATTCTTATATCAACTTCTAAAGTATGAGTATGCTTCAGATGTGGTTGGAACGGTTATTATCCCTGGTCTTGCTTTTGGTGCTCTTTTACTTGCACCTTGGTTAGATACAGGCAAAGAGCGTCGTCCATTAAAGCGTCCAATTGCTTCAAGTTTAATGATGCTAGGTGTTGTTGCCGTTATTTTCTTAACTTGGGAGTCTGTTGACCAACATGATTGGGAAGCAGCTGCACAACAAGGTGAAATCGTTGAAGAAGGCGATATTAACACTGATGCACAAGGTTACGCGATTTATGAAACACAACTATCTTGTATTGGCTGTCACGGTGATACGATGGCAGGCGGTGCTGGTGGCCCGACACTTCTAGATACGGAAAAAACTCCTGAAGAAGTCATTAACATTATTCAAAATGGTAGTGAAAATGGAGCAATGCCTGGTGGAATGTTTGAAGGTACGGATGAAGAGCTAGAAATTTTAGCTGAATACATCGCGGCTCATGGCCAACCAGAAGGTGAATAATTAATGTCTAAACTCGGTGAAAGGGAATTCCTTTTCATCGGGTTTTTTCTTTTACATATAAAGTGGTAATGTTGCTAATTCAGAAGACTTTTAGGTTTGGAAAAGGAGAGAAGTTGACAGTCGAGCTTGTTTAGTGAAAAATGGAAGAAGCTTTGTGAGGTCACTGAAAAAGGCTTATTCTCATTTTTAAATCGGAAGAATCTCTAACCATTAGGTGATTCATTATGACTTCAGCTGTTTTTTCTTTAACCAAAACGGAGCCAGCGGAGTAAGCTAAATCATCTAAACGGATTCTAACAAACAGGTCTTTTTCAGTGGTTTCATAAGTGAAACATGGGAGACCCCGCAGAAATAAATGTATGATAAAAGGAGAGACATAGTATGCTTAGGCAATTGTTAACGTTATTTGGGCATCGTTCAATGCTCATTTTATTACTAATTATTAATGTGCCAGGGACGATTTATGGGTTTTATTGGTATTGGGGGCAGTTGCAAAATACACCGCCTTCGTTTTATATTTTTGTGCCGGATAGTCCGACGGCTAGTTTGTTTTTTGTTTTCGTTCTTATCGCCTTTTTAATGAAGAGAAATTGGCCGATTATTGAGGCGTTAGCAGCGGTTACGCTTATTAAATATGGGATATGGGCTGTTGTGATGAACGCAGCAACAGGAATGCTTGGTGGCTCTTTAAATTGGCAACATTATATGCTCATTTTCTCCCATGCAGGAATGGCTTTACAAGCTATTATTTATAGCCCATATTTCCGCATAAAAATGTGGCATTTAGTCGTTGCTGCTATTTGGACTTTACATAATGATTTTATTGATTATTATTTTGGGATGCATCCTTATTTATCGAGTCATTTAATGCCGCATCTTGATTCGGTGATGGTTTTCACAGTTAGTTTGAGCGTTTTTTCCATTTTGACCGTTTATTATTTATCAGTCAGATCTAAAACATTGAAATTATCTATTCGCATATAAAACTTGTCCCTTTTTTGGTCTATCCTTGTCCAATGCTTCATAGGATGGGAATAGAAGAAGGAGGGACAAAGATGCGTCGTCTTTTCATGTTTTATTTATGTATCGCTATTCTACTTATAATCCCTTATCCGACTAGTGCAGAAACGGACACAGGTGATCCTTGGAAAGAATTAAACAAAACATCCGATCTCATTTTACAGCTTGTTAAACAAGAGAACTTTGAGCAAGCGAAAAAGGAGCTTAACTATTTTTCTGAGCAATTTTTGCAAATGGATTTTAAAGGTGAAGGTTTAACGATGAATGATTTACGCACGGTCACTTTGTCAATTGAAAAAGCGGAGGAAGCATTGACCGCAGCTGAGTTAGAATTTACGGACCGAATTATGTATGTGACAAGTTTCCGTTTAGCGGTAGACGCCTTATCAAGTGAATTCCATCCGTTGTGGCTTTATACAGAAGAGTCGGTGATGGGTGCGTTACAAAAAATGATTGAAAGCTTACAGGTGGAAGAAAGACAGCAGTTTCAATTAGGTTTAAATGAATTTTTAAGGCAATATCAAATGATTAGACCAGCCTTATTAATTGATTTAACACCTGAGCAGTTAACAAGAGTGGAATCACAAGTTAAATATTTAGAAACGCTGAGGAAAGAAGCGAATAACCTTAATATCCTGACTAATCATCTCGAGACCATTGTTCAAGAATGGGAGCAGCTCTACCAACAAGTTAAAGAAGAAAGTTCTGACCCGTCTTTTTTATGGGTTATGTTTACGATAGGTGGGATGATCTTCTTTACGCTTATTTATGTTGGTTGGCGAAAATATACGGCTGAGAAAGAGATGACCGCCAAAATAAGGGCAAAAGAATAATGTGAATGCTTTGTGAACACACTGTATAAAAAGCCTCTTAAATAGAGGCTTTTTGTTTGACTATAACTGACCTTTATTTGTAAAATGTTAAGCAACAAAGGATTAGGAGAGTGAGTCATAGCATGAGTATGATGTTTATTGTTTATTTCATTTTGTTATTAGTTATCCCGTTATGGGCTCAAAGTAAAGTAAAATCAGCTTATCGTAAGTATTCACAAGTACATACTTCCTCAGGGATGACAGGTGCGGAAGTGGCGAGGAAGATTTTGAATGATAATGGTTTATATGATGTGCGAGTAGAGGAAACGCGTGGTCAATTAACGGACCATTATGATCCACGTTCAAAGGTTGTTCGTTTATCAACAGATAATTATCACGGAACGTCTGTTGCTGGTGCGGCAGTGGCAGCGCATGAAGTCGGTCATGCCATTCAAGATGAAGAAGAATATGCGTTTTTACGTTTCCGTCACGCCTTAGTTCCTTTTGCAAACTTCGGATCGAATGCCTCGTTTTTCTTTATTCTTGCGGGTATTATTATGGGAGCGAGCGGGATGCTATTACTCGGAATCGTGTTTATGGCGGCAGCTGTTTTATTCCAGCTTGTGACCTTACCAGTAGAGTTTGATGCGAGTAATCGTGCGATGGCCCAAATGGTTTCGACAGGCATCATCAGAAACGATGAAGAGCGCGAAACGAAAAAAGTATTAAATGCAGCAGCTTTAACATATGTCGCAGCAGCTGTTGTCGCTGTATTAGAACTCGTTCGTTTTATTTTAATGTATGTTGGCATGAATAATGATTAATCATGATGTAAAGCGACTGTACCAAAAGCCTTTGAAAAAAAGAAGAGGCTTGGACATAACTAGCTTTAGAAAGTAGAAAACGAGTCCGTTGACATATTTTAGTTTTTTTCAGTTCTATATTTCATCGTTATGAAACTTGTCACTTCATGTTATTCTCTACAAGAATGAGAACGGAGATTACCCTGTGCCCTAGCGGACGAAAACATGCGGAGACTCCCGTTGGAAGTAGTGGCAAAACCGAAATCCACTAGCGAAGCTAGTTAGTTCGGTGCCACCCCACAGGACGCGGAGCATGATTTTCGGGAGCGGTGAATAGAGCTCAACACAAGGCTACTCATTATCTCTCGAATAAAATTAATGAAATCCGGTGAAATTTTCACCGGATTTTTCATTTCAGAGATTTTTTGTTCCAGCCTCTTCTTCCTACGTTTAGTCAAGGGGTTTCTGATCCATGTAGGTTAAGGTAATTAATTTCTGCAGGGCCCGGAGGGCCCTGCAGAAATTAAAAAGCACTTGCTGATCAACTGAATAAAATTAGACTTTTTGTTGGGTAATCTAACGTAGGAGGATACTACTTATTTTATTTTCTAGTACGACTACGTATGATTAGGCATAAGAAATAAACCTCAAGTCTAGTTCATTTAAAATGAGGTTCATGTGATATAATACTTTTATTGGTCCGTTGAGACCGCGTGCGAGTAATCGTACTTTGTATCATTTCTAACCATGGAATGAATACACTTTATAAGCTTGTTCATACAAGCGACAATGGCAACCTTGTCCTTCTTGGGGGTAGGTTGCTTTTTTAATTTGTAATAGTAATCGACAATGTGATTGGGAGCTGCCTTTTGTTGGCGAATCATGTTTCGGATAATTATATATAAAATCTTTCTCCCTTTGGGATTTCCGCGTTTATTGATATGGTCCTGTCCATGATATTTACCTGATTGATATCTTCGAATATCAATTCCAACAAAGGCATTCACTTGTTTATGGGTGGAGAAGCGGGATACATCACCTAGTTCCCCCATGAGCAGGGCAGCACTTATCTCACCGATACCAGGAAAGCTGATGAGCCGTTCGAATTCAGGAAGGGTTTTAGCTTCTGCAATCATCGCTCGGGACACGTGTTCTTTTTCTTCTAATAGGTGAAGTAGCTGACGTGCATAGTACTGTACTTTTTGAGTTTGAACACTGTTGGACGGCACAGCTGGATACGATGATTGTGCGTACTCCATAATGGTTATGGCTTTTTGTTTCGCTCGTTCCTGTGATATTTTTTTCTTCGTGTGATTCACTAAAAGATCCTTAATCTTTGTAATACTGGAACCTAAAACAAGATCAGGGTGAGGGAACAGTTCAATCAGTGTTAACGCGTATGGGGTGAGTCTATTTGAGAAGAACTGTTCAAGCTCTGGAAAACTCATATGCAGGGCATTGTGTAAGTACATACGCATACGTTTAATTTGTTCCTCTATTTCTTGATAAAAGCGAGAGAAATCACGCAGATTTTGATAGACATCCGATGGATGGATCTTTTCTTCTCTTCTGTGATGGGTGTGAGATTGAGCTAACATATGTGCATCGTGCTTGTCCGTCTTCCAACTTCTGAGTGTATTTTGTTCGAGTTGCTTTTTAGCTGCCAAGGGGTTTAAGAGACAATAAGGCAGTGCATTCTTTTGGCAAAATGTTTCAACCGGCTTTGAGTAAATACCTGTGGATTCGAAAACCACTGTCACCTTCCCAGGGAGGCTTTGAATTTGATGGAGCAGCTGTTGAAACCCTTTAAGATTATGGGCAATCTCTTGTTCATAAATGCATGTTTGATTTTGATAGATGACGACATAACTTCTCCCCATTGAAACATCTAAAGCAGTTACAAATTCCATGTTTTCTCCTCTTTTCATACGAAAGTTGAAAGTTCTTCACTTATTCATTCCGATTCCCATTTCCTATACACGAGCTCAATGGCCCCAACATACTTAAAACTGATTCAGTAATGAAAGTGAAGAAGCTCGGTTTGATTTCCGGATTCTGAATCCCTGAGGCTTTGGTCGAGCTTTCTTTCACCTCTCACTATACTCCTAAAAGAAAAATAGTGGGTAAAATCATCCGTCGATGATCTTACCCACTAATCTTAGTATGTTTTTTTTGAATAGCGTGGATAGCATTCGGTTTTTTAGTTATCTAATGGCTTTTTGTTCTCATCTAGTGTAAATCCTTCACCGATAACATCTTGTACATCGTTAACGGAAGCAAAGGCATGTGGATCAATTTGTTCAACGAGTGTTTTGAGACGAACAAGTTCATTTCGACCGACTACACAATAAAGCACTTGTTTATCTGTCCCGGTAAAGGTACCTTTTCCTTGTAAAAGCGTCGCTCCGCGGTCCATGTCTACTAAAATTCGTTTGGCGATTTCTTCCGTTTTTTCAGAAATGATAATCGCTGCTTTCGCCGAATAAGCTCCTTGTTGAATAAAATCAATGACACGTGCGGCGATAAACACAGCAACGAGCGTATACATCGCTTCCCGGTAGTTTAAATAAATGAGTGAGCTTGTAATAACGACGGCATCAAACATGAACATCGTTTTCCCCATACTCCAGCCTAAATATTTAAATCCAAGTTTGGCGATGATATCAACGCCACCTGTTGTGCCCCCGTATCTAAAAACAATTCCTAAACCAACACCAATAAAAACGCCTGCAAATAAAGCGGCAAGGGTCATATCGTCATGTAATGGAATCGCCATAAAACGGAATCGTTGAAATAATTCCAGAAAGACGGAAACGCTTAATGTTCCGATAACCGTATAAATAAACGTTTGTCGACCAAGAATTTTCCAACCAATAATTAAAATCGGGATATTTAAAACTAAGTTTGAGAGTGCTGGGTTAATATCAAATAAAAAATAAAGAATTAAGGTGATACCGGTGAATCCACCATCGGCTAAGTTATTTTCCATATTAAAAAAAACAAGTCCAAAAGACATAATGGCTGAGCCGACTAAAATCATAAATACATTTAATGGTTTAATTCGTAGTTTCAAAAGCCCTCCTCCTAAATTTTCCAACATAAAACTACACTTATTATATAAAAAAGACCATTTTTCGGCAAATGAACCTTTTGTATTTGTCAAAACAGGGAGGATTCGCTAACATGTAGTCAAGGGGAAAGAGAGGTGCTAAATTGACAAAGAAGACAATGGAAGAGATGCAGCAGCAGGTCGATGAATATATTGGTCAATTTAAAGAAGGTTATTTTAGCCCACTTGCGATGCTTGCTCGGATTACAGAAGAAGTCGGCGAGTTATCACGAGAGGTGAATCATTATTATGGTGAAAAGCCGAAAAAAACATCAGAAGAAGAAAAAACAATGGAGCAAGAAATGGGAGACATTTTATTTGTCCTCATTTGTTTTGCCAATTCGTTACATATTGATTTAGAAGAAGCATTTGACTTGGTTATGAATAAATTTGAAACGCGAGATAAAGATCGCTGGACACGAATAGAAGAAGGGGAATCAGAATGAGTCAGTTAAAAATCGTTATTGCCGGACATAGAGGAAATATGGGGAAAGAAGCCGTTAAAATGGTCTCAAACCATGACCGTTTTGAATTAGTTGCTGTTGTCGATTCCAAAAATGCGGGAAAAAAAATCAAAGATATTGAGGGGCTAATGTCTTTAGAAACACCTATTTATGAAGATATGGATCGTTGTTTGGCAGAACATGAACCAGATGTCCTGATTGATTTAACGAATCCTAAATTCGGGAAAAAGCATATGGAAAGTGCCTTTAATCATGGAGTTCGTCCTGTTGTAGGAACAACAGGCTTCACAGAAGAAGACATTGCAGAACTTCGTCAAATCGCAAAAAGCAAGCAACTCGGGGCTATTATCGCACCGAATTTTGCGATTGGAGCGATCTTAATGATGAAGTTTGCCCAGACGGCAGCTAAATATATGCCCGATGTGGAAATTATCGAACGTCACCATGATCGGAAACTAGATGCTCCGTCTGGTACGGCTATTAAAACAGCTCAGCTCATTACGGAAGTAAGAGAAGCTAAAACGCAGGGGCATCCTGAAGAAAAAGAAGAATTACAAGGGGCAAGAGGGGCAGATATGGAAGGCATGAAAATTCATAGTGTTCGTATGCCTGGACTTGTCGCTCACCAAGAAGTTTTATTTGGCAGTGTTGGCCAAACCTTAACGATTCGACATGATTCCATTAATCGAGAGTCCTTTATGCCAGGAGTTCAATTAGCGGTTGAGACGGTTGTGAATTTAGATACGCTTGTTTATGGGTTAGAAAATATTATTGATTAAATAGTTGAGGGAGAGATCGTTTATGAAGATTGCTTTGATTGCTCATGATAAAAAGAAAGATAGAATGGTGCAATTCGCGATTGCTTACGAACAGATTTTAGCTAGCCATGAGCTATATGGAACCGGAACGACAGGAACGAGAATCATGGAGGCGACGAATTTAAGTGTTCACCGTTTTAAATCGGGTCCACTTGGTGGCGACCAACAAATCGGAGCATTAGTTGCAGAGAATCAATTTGATTTAATTGTCTTTTTACGTGATCCATTAACCGCCCAACCTCATGAACCAGATGTGTCAGCTTTAATTCGTTTATGTGATGTGAATGAAGTGCCGCTTGCAACAAATATTGGAACAGCAGAAGTTCTTATAAAGGGGTTAGAGCGGGGCGATTTAAAATGGCGTCAAGTGATTCATGAACAGGATAAAAACGATGAATAAAGTGGACGTCTTAGCTTTTGGTGCCCATCCTGATGATGTTGAAATTGGGATGGGGGCAACTTTGGCCAAGTTTGCAAAAGAAGGGAAAACGGTCGCGATTTGTAATTTGACTTATGCTGAATTATCCTCTAATGGAACCGTTGAACAGCGCCAAGAAGAAGCGAAAAAGGCAGCAGAAATTTTAAAGGTTTCTCATTTGCTTCAACTTGATTTAAAAGACCGTGGTTTAAAATATGTTTCAACTGAGCAGTTAGGTAAAATCGTCGATGTCATTAGAGAGTATCAGCCTAGAATCGTTTTTGCCCCTTATCATGTTGATCGCCATCCCGATCATGGGCACTGTTTTGAACTCGTACAAGAAGCGTTATTTAATGCAAGAATTAGACGATATGAAACGAATCAATCCTTACAAGCCCATATTGTCGAGCAATTTTATACATATTTTATCAATGGCAGTCCGAACCCAGATTTTGTGTTAGATGTTAGTGATTTTTATGTCCAGAAAAAAGCCGCCCTCCAAGCTTATCAAAGTCAGTTTCAAAAAAGGGGCGATGATGCGGTGGAGACGCCTTTAACGAATGGATATATAGAAGTGGTTTCGGCCAGGGAACGTTTATACGGAAAAGAAGTTGATGTAACGTATGCGGAAGGGTTTAAAACGATAAAACCTTTAAAACTAGATACTTTATAGACAGAGGGTAAAAAAATGAAAACGTTAAAAATAGGGATTAGTTGTTACCCAACGGTCGGTGGCTCTGGGGTCATTGCAACGGAGTTAGGCAAACTACTAGCCGAACGGGGACATGAAGTCCATTTTATTACGTCAAGTGTTCCATTTAGGCTTGATCGAGTGTATCCAAATATTTATTACCATGAAGTCGAAGTCAATCAATATTCGGTTTTTCAATATCCACCATACGATTTAACGTTAGCAAGTAAAATGGCAGAGGTCGCTAAACGGGAAAAGCTTGATGTGTTACATGTTCACTATGCTCTTCCACATGCGATTTGTGGCATTTTAGCGAAACAAATGGTTGGAGATGAACTAAAGATCGTCACAACGCTACATGGGACCGATATTACCGTTTTAGGTTACGATCCATCTTTAGTTGAACTTATTCGTTTTGCGATTGAGAAATCGGACTATGTTACCGCGGTTTCTCAGGACCTGATTAAACAAACGAAAGAATTAGTTGCCACTGATAAAGAAATCGAAACGGTTTATAATTTTATTGATGAACGTGTGTATACGAGAAAAGAAGTATCGGAATTAAGAAGCCATTATCGAATTAAAGAGACGGAAAAAGTGTTTATTCACATTTCGAATTTTCGTCCTGTTAAACGAGTAACAGATATTGTCAAAACGTTTCATAAAGTTGTTGAAAAAGTCGATGCAAAGCTTCTTTTGATTGGAAATGGACCAGACTTGCCAATTGTCCGTGACCTTGTGAAAGAATATCAGCTTGAAGATCGAGTCTTAATCTTAGGTAACCAAAAACATATTGCTGAACTACTCTCGATGAGTGATCTTTTGTTTTTATTAAGCGAAAAAGAGAGTTTTGGTTTAGTCGCTTTGGAAGCTATGTCTTGTGGGGTTCCAGTAATCGGGACAGAGGTTGGTGGAATTCCTGAAGTGGTCGAACATGGGGTAACGGGTTACTTATGCCCGGTTGGGGATATTAATTGTATTGCTGAAAAAACGATTGAATTATTAAATGATCAATCCAAGTATGAATCCTTTCAACAGGCTTCAATTGAACGAGCGAAAACCCTTTTTTATTCAGAAACGATCGTCAAACAATATGAACGTATTTATCAAAATTTATCATAAAAGGAGGGCTGTATGTGCAAGAGCTTATTTCAGCTGGTCAAAAATTATTACAACAATTAAATGAATATGGCTATCGCGCTTTTTTTGTCGGTGGAGCTGTCCGCGATTTTTATTTAAAACGGACAATTTCTGATCTCGATCTTGTGACGTCAGCGACTCCAGAGCAAATGCTCGACCTTTTTCCAGCAAGCTTTCAAATGAATAATCAGCATCAAACGGTGTTAATCAAGTGGGATGGGTATTTGTTTGAAGTGACATCAGAACGTGGTAGCTCACTTGAAGAAGATCTACAAAAACGTGATTTTACGATCAACAGCCTAGCGATGGCAAAGAATCAGGAAATCATTGATTTGTTTGGAGCGAAATCAGACTTGGATAAACAAGTCCTTCGTTCGATTCATCCAGTAGAGCGTATGACCGAAGATCCTTTGCGTATGCTAAGGGCTCTTCGTTTTCAAAGTGAATTAGGATTTGGGCTTGAAGGCGAATTAGCCAATGTTATTACCGAACATCGCGAATTATTACAACAGGTAGCTATTGAACGGATAGTGAAAGAAATTGAAAAATGGATTTGCGGTTCTTTCTTTCAAAAGACGATCGAGAACAAAACCAATCAAAACGTCCTTCATGCTCTACCGCTTTTATCTTTTACTGAAAAAGAGCTTACCGTATTAAGTACACTAAATCCGTTACCGAATCATGATCAAAGTTTGATTTGGTCGATTATTTATTATATAAAAGGCTGGGAACATATAACGGCACCCAAATTGCCACTAGCGAAGGTTGTTATAAAAGAAATAAACAAAGTTCTTCATTTTTATGATCTCAGAAAGGAATTAGACTGGGGCTTTGAAAGTCTTTATGACGCTGGCTATCCAATCGCTCAAAAAGTAGAATGGTTAAAAGAAAGTTTGGGTGAACCGTTTATTGGGGAACAGAGCTTAAAAACGAAATGGCACCAATTGATGATTCAAGACCGCTCTGAACTGGCGATTGATGGAAAAATTCTTCTCAAGGAGTTTGAGCAAAAACCAGGTGTTTGGATTGAAGAATATTTAAGGAAGGCCGAATATTTTGTTTTGACGAATCAAATAAAAAATGAAAAAGAAGCACTCATCAAAGAGTTAAAAGGGAGTTTTAACAGATGAAGGAGCAGTTAATTAAACTTTTATTAAAAGAGCCAGGAGCTTTTGTTTCTGGTGAGAAGATAAGTGAGGAGTTAGGCTGCTCAAGAACGGCGATTTGGAAACATATTGATGCCCTTCGTCAGGATGGCTATCGATTAGAGTCGGCACCGCGTAAAGGCTACCGACTCATCGAAATGCCTGATATGATGAAAGCCCATGATATTAAAATTCATTTGGCGACAAAGTATATCGGTCATACGATTCATTATTTTGATGCGGTTCCAACGACACAGAAAGAAGCCATGAAATACATACAAAATGGAGCAACAGAAGGGGAGCTCGTCGTTACTAGCAACCAAACGAATGGAAAAGGTCGACTTGGCCGGGTTTGGAATTTTGCAGAACAAAAGGCGATTGCGATGAGTTTAATTCTTAAACCGAATATTAGCCCCATGAAAGTTCCGCAGCTGACGTTATTAACAGCTGTTGCTGTCGTTCGAGCCCTTCGAAAAAAAACGAATCTTGATATTTCCATCAAATGGCCGAATGACCTTTTAATAAATGGCAAAAAAATGGTCGGTATTTTAACAGAAATGCAAGCGGAACCTGATGTTGTTCATTCCGTTGTCATTGGGATTGGCATGAACGTCAATCAAGAGCAAGCTGATTTTTCAGATGAATTAAGCGACAAGGCGAGTTCACTTTTAATTGAAAGTGGACAAACGTATAAGCGTGCCGAGTTAATTGCTGAAGTGTTAAATGAGTTTGAAGGGTTATATGACCTTTATCTTGAGACTGGATTTTCTGTGGTCAAAACGTTGTGGGAATCTTATGCGATTAGCCTTGGTTCCTATATTTACGCTCGTACGGCCAAGGAAACGATTTATGGCTTAGCGACTGGTATTAATGATGATGGCGTCTTATTATTAGAGGATCAGGAAGGACAAATCCATTCCATTTATTCGGCAGATATTGAAATGGCTTCTCAAATCGAAAAATAATTGTTATACTTTGAATGAATGGGCTGTATCCAAAGTGGAACAGCACCGATTCAACCTGTATTTATTATAACATGTGAACAGGATCTGCCTTGATCCAATCAGGACTAGGACAGAGGGATTCATAATGATAACAGCAAAACAAGAATGTTCTTGTTTTATTTGTTAAGCATCCTTCTTTCTTATGAATAGAAAAATGGATGCTTTTTTGTGCTCATTATGGACGTCCTCTCAATTTGAAGGGGGAAATGAACATGAAGACAACGTCAAGCTTTTTGAAAATGAAAAAGAATAAGGAAAAGATTGCCATGATGACGGCTTATGATGCACCAGCAGCCAAGCTTGTCGAGCAAGCAGGGATTGATATGATCTTAGTTGGTGACTCATTAGGAATGGTCGTACTCGGTTATGATTCGACCGTTCCGGTTACTTTAGATGATATGGTGATGCACACTAAAGCAGTGAAAAGAGGGGCAAAGGATACCTTTGTCGTCACGGACTTTCCTTTTTTAAGCTACCATGCTTCAATTGAAGAGACCTTTCAAGCAGCCAAAAGATTGATGCAAGAAGCAGGAGCACATGCGGTTAAGCTTGAAGGAGCCGATGAATTAGTGGAATCGATTTCGAAATTAACAAAAGCAGGAGTACCGGTCATGGGCCATTTAGGGTTAATGCCTCAGTCAGTCGGTGTTCTTGGTGGATATAAAGTACAAGGAAAAGATGAAGAAAGCGCAGCAAAACTTTTAAAAGATGCGAAGGCGGTAGAAGCAGCAGGAGCGTTTGCTCTCGTATTAGAATGTGTGCCGGAGCAAGTCGCAGCTTGGGTCTCAGAAGAACTTCAAATTCCCGTAATTGGCATTGGTGCAGGTGTAAATACCGATGGTCAAGTGCTCGTTTATCATGATGTGATCGGGTACGGAGAAGGTCATGTGCCGAAGTTTGTCAAAAAATATGCCAATGTATCAGAGACGATTCAAACAGCGATATCGTCTTATGTGGAAGAAGTAAAAAAGGAACAATTTCCACAAAAAGAGCATAGCTTCCAATCTGAAGTGAAACAACTTAGCTTATACGGAGGAAATTAGTTCAATGAGAACGTTTCGAACAAAAAAAGAAACTCTAACTGAAATAGGGCTACAAAAGGTAAAAGGTAAAACGATTGGTTATGTCGCGACGATGGGTTTTTTGCATGAGGGACATTTACAGCTCGTTGCAAAAGCGAAGGAACAATGTGACGTCGTTGTGATGAGCATTTTTGTTAACCCATTACAATTTGGGCCAAATGAGGATTTTGAGCGTTATCCGCGTGATGAGAAGAGAGATTCAGAGCTAGCTGAAAAAGCTGGAGTCGATTATTTGTTTTATCCAACGGTCGAAGAGATGTATCCAGAAGAACAGATGATGGAAATTCGTGTTACACAAGGAACAGATGTCTTATGTGGTGCAAGCCGTCCTGGTCATTTTGATGGTGTGGCTGTCGTTGTGATGAAACTATTTCAAATTGTTCAGCCAAATAAAGCCTTTTTTGGCTTAAAAGACGCCCAGCAAGTGGCCGTTATTGAAAATATGGTTCGAGCATTTGATATCCCCGTAGAAGTGATTCGCTGTGAAACCGTACGAGAAGAAGATGGCTTAGCGAAAAGTTCAAGGAATGTGTATTTATCGGATGAGGAACGGAAATTGGCTCCGCAACTTTATCAAACGCTGTTAAAAGGGTGCGAGCTCGTGCTAGGTGGCACAACAGAGCGAGACCAAATCATCTCATTTTTAACGAGTGAATTAAACGGCTTGTCGCTTGGTAAGCTTGATTATACGGACGTTTTATCGTTTCCGAGCTTAAAAGCGGAAAAACAATTAACGGGAGAAGTGATTATTGCTTTAGCTTATCAATTTAAGCAGGCCCGATTAATTGATAATGTAATTGTACGAGTAGGAGAGGAGTTATAAAAATGTTACGCACAATGATGAGAGCAAAACTTCATAGAGCAACCGTAACGGAAGCAAACCTTAATTATGTCGGGAGTATTACGATAGATGAGGATCTAATGGATGCGGTGGGAATTATTGAAAATGAAAAAGTACAAATCGTCAATAATCATAATGGGGCAAGATTTGAGACGTATGTCATTAAAGGGGAAAGAGGCAGCAAAGTCTGTTGTTTGAACGGGGCGGCAGCAAGGCTCGTTCAACCTGGTGATGCGGTGATTATTATCGCTTATGGTATGGTCGATGAAACAGAATTAGCTCATTTTGAACCAAAAGTCGCTGTTTTAGGTGAGAATAACAAAATCGTTGAGATGTTAGGAACAGAACCAGCTTCTACCGTTATGTAAAGTGCATAGATCCCCCCTTGAAGTAAACACTGATAGTAGGAAGTGTTGAAGAGGGGGGATTTTTTTGGATAATTGGTTATTAGAAAATGTGGCATGGGTAGAGGAGCTACAGGCGAGTTGGGACAAACAGCCCTTATCAAGACAAAGAGAGCAGTTAGCCAAACTCGAAAACCTTTCCAATTCGATTTTAGACTATTGGGTTGGCATTGAAGAACAATTGCATTATTTTAAAGAACATTTAAAAAACGATGACGAAATGTACAGTTATCGCTCAACGGGAACGACTTATTTTGAATTAGAAATGTTTGAAAAAGCGACCGAGCATCTGCAGTTAGAAAAAGAGGCAGATGTAAAAGACGAACTACGTTTATTATATCTTGCTTATTCTTACCTATATTGTGATCAATTTATACAAGCCAAGGATCAATTTCTATATTTGTTACAATTGACAAAGGATCATTTAATCAAACATCATACTCTTTTTGGATTAGCTTGTATTGCTTGTAAAAAATCAAAATATGATGAAGCGATTTTCTTTTTTGAACAAACAAAAGAATGGTTACCAGAAGATGATGATGTCGTGTATAATTTAGGCATCTGTCATTTTTTAAATCATTCCTTTGAACATGCGGTCCGTTACTTTTATGAAGCGATTAAACGAAATGACCATGATGGGGAAGCTTATTATTTTTTAGGCTGTTGTTTAATCGAATTAGGTGAACGTCAAGCCGGTTTCCGAGCATTAGGTCAAGCGATGCATTTGTTACATTCAACGGAAAGTTTATTAGGGCTCGCGTATTTATTAGAATGGAATGGTAAACATGAAGCAGCATTGGATTGTTATAAAAAATTGCATACAGATGGTCGAGAAACAGAAGCTTGTTTACACGGATTTGCGTGGAATTATGGAATGTTAAATAAACGCGAGCTCTCGCTGAACTATTTTAAAAAGTTATTTCAATTGAATCCTACTCATCCAGCTGGAGCTGACTCTTTTAAATGGTTAGCAAGTATATGGGTTTGTAGTTGAGCTTCTTTTTAGGAAGTAAAATAGAGGTGTTTTAGAATGGAACGTTATGTCGTAATCGATTTAGAGACGACCGGCCACTCCGCTAAACTTGGAGAAAAAATTATCCAAATCGGAGCTGTCGTTATTGAAGCTGGGCAAATCGTTGAACGATTTGCCTCTTATGTTAATCCGAAAAAAGAAATCCCACCATTTATTACAGAGCTAACCGGTATAACCAATGAACATGTAACGGAGGCACCGCTCTTTTCGGAACTTATTCCTTTTCTTTTGCCAATGTTAGAAAACGCTGATTTTGTTGCCCATAATGTTTTATTTGATTATTCCTTTTTAAAACATGAATTAGAGGCACAAGGATATGAATTAAAGACGAACCATCAATATGATACAGTTGAACTTGCTCGTATTTTATTGCCAAGTGAAGAAAGCTATAAGCTTGGACATTTAGCGGAGCAGTTAGGGTTTGAACATGAGCGTCCCCATCAAGCAGATAGTGATGCAGAGGTCACAGGTGAACTCTTTCTTTTATTATTAGAAAAACTGCATGCTTTACCGACCACCACATTAGAGCATTTGCAAAGAATCACAAAAACTTTTCGTAGTGATATTGACCACTATATTGAAAAATTATTGCAGCAGGACCGAAAAGATCAGGATAATCGTTTTGATCACTTTCGTTCCTTATCGTTACGACGCATGGAAAAAGAAAGCAGTAAGAATAACGAAGAGCCGCCTCGTTTACAGACCGTTTTACAGCAATTAAAAGATGGCCAACTGAAAGATACCGAGCAAGCATTTGAACGCTATGAAAAAAGAGCGGGACAATTACAAATGATGGAAGCTATATCAGATGCTTTTGAGAGCAATGAGCATACATTAATTGAAGCTGGGACAGGGACAGGAAAATCGATTGCTTATTTATTTCCGGCGGCTTTTTATAGTGTCACCAATCAAGTACCGATTGTTGTGAGTACGCAAACCATTCCGTTACAGGAACAATTATTAACAAAAGATATTCCGATCTTAAATAAGTTGCTCCCCTTTCAGCTAAATGTAGCGTTACTTAAGGGACGAAACCATTATTTATGTTTACGAAAATTCGAACAGTCCTTAACATACGTTGAAGATAATACATACGATGTCCAATTAACAAAAGCCCAAATTCTCGTTTGGATCACTGAAACGACTACGGGAGATGTAGAAGAGCTTTCTTTACCAACAGGTGGAAGAACGTTTTGGCATGATGTCAAAAGTGATGCAAACACCGATCTTGGTTCTTTTAATCCATGGCTTAGCCGTTGTTATTATGCTCGGGCAAGAAGAAGAGCACAGAAAGCGAATATCATTATTACAAACCATGCTTTATTATTTACCGATTTAGCAACAGAGCAACCACTTTTGCCTGCTTATAAACACGCCATTATAGATGAAGCCCATCATTTTGAAGAAGCGGCTTCCAACCATTTAGGCCAATCGACAGATTATTTATCATTTACATATGTCTTTCAGCGCTTAGCAGCGGGGACTGAAAATGGTCTGTTAAACAAATTGAAGGACATGTTAGAACGGCATCAGTTATTTGAGGCAAGCCTTTATTTTAAGATGGAACAAAAGATAAAAGCGATGAATGAAGAAGTGGATGAGCTGTTTCGAATGTTATTTCGTTATGTCGAAAAACATTACCGCGTTAGTACATCTGATGTTGGTAGAGTTCGTTATCGTTATCAAAGCTTTAAAGAAAGTGGACCTATATGGGATGCGATTTTAGAAAGCTGTATGAGACTACATGTGTTATGTAAGGACATGTTCACTCCATTAATGAATTTTTGTTCTCTTTTAAATGATTCAGAGGAACTATCCTATCTAGAAAGGGCCTTATTAGCCGACATACATGCAATGGCTAAACAGTTATATGAAAATGAACAAGTCCTATATGAACTGCTCTTAGAAGCCGATTTAAATTATGTGTATTGGATCGAAATCGAAGCAAAAGGGGCTAAAAACGCCGCTTATTTATACAAAAAGCCGATTGATGTGGCAGAAACGTTGGCCGATCGTTTTTTTACTGAGAAAAAAAGCGTTGTGCTAACATCAGCGACATTAACCGTTAATCAATCATTTGATTATCAAGTCGAACGATTAGGTCTGGAGGATTTTGGGGTGAAACGATTACTCATTCCGACGTCGTTTGATTATGAAAAACAAGCAAGGCTTCTTTTACCGACCGATATGCCGTCGATAAAAGAAGTAAGCGAAACAGAATATGCAATGGAAGTCGCGATCAAAATCGAACGAATTTCCCAAGAAACGAATGGAAAGATTCTTGTTTTATTCACGTCGTTTGAAATGTTACGTGCCGTATACGAATATATGAAGGACTTACGTACAGACGAGACAACGACAACGATCATCGCTCAAGGAATGACGAGTGGGAGTCGGATTAAACTAATCAAATTGTTTAAGCAGGTTGATTCAGGCTTATTATTTGGGACGAGCAGTTTTTGGGAAGGGATTGATATGCCAGGGGCTGAGCTCGAGCATTTAGTCATTGTTCGCTTGCCATTTTCACCTCCAGGGGAACCGCATATTGAAGCCCAGCTTGAAAAAGCGAAGGAAGCTGGTTTAAATCCGTTTATGGCGGTTTCTTTGCCCCAAGCGATTATTCGCTTTAAACAAGGATTCGGCCGATTAATTCGAACAAAAGATGATAAAGGTTGTATTTTTATTTTAGATAGAAGGATTTCAACGACTAGATACGGTTCTGCTTTTGTTAAATCACTGCCACCAATCCCAATATTAAAAGGGAAGCTTGAGCGATTATTAGAAGAGGTTCAAGAATTTCAAAAAAATAAGTAAAGAAGGATGATTTCATTGTCTTTTATCATCAAAAATGTCAAAATAATCTCGATTGAACAGAAAACAGTCATCGATGGTTATCTTGAAATAGATGGAAAAATTATCAAAAAGGTCCATGAAGGTGAGCCTTCTCTTGAAATAGTCAATCAAGCGAGTCGAGTTATCGATGGAAAAGGGAAATGGCTTCTTCCTGGCTTTGTTAACACTCATACACATGTTGGGATGAATTTATTAAGAGGGTACTCAGATGAACTTCCGTTACAACGCTGGTTACAAGAAAAAATGTGGCCATTTGAGGCAAAATTAGACCGAGCTTCTGTTGCAGCCGCAAGACGATTAGCGTTAGTTGAAATGATCAAATCAGGAACGACGACCTTTTTAGAAATGTATCATTTATTTATGGATGATTTTGCTGAAGAAATTCAAGATGTCGGAATAAGAGCGACATTAATGCGTTCGATGATCGGTTTATGTCCAACAGATGAGCAGGAAGCCAAGCTTAAAGAAGCAAAAGAATTCGCGATAAATTGGCATCAAAAAGCTGAAGGAAGAATTCAAACGATGCTTGCTCCACATGCTCCATATACGTGTCCACCGAACTTTATAAAACGGATTGTCGAAGAAGCGGCTGTCTTACAATTACCTGTGCATATGCATTTAGCAGAAACAAAAAAAGAAGTCGACGATCATATGAATCAGTACGGCCTACACCCGGTTCATCATTTGGATCAGCTCGGCGTGTTAAAGGAAGTTGATTGGTTATTTGCTCACGGTGTGTTTCTAGAAGATGAGCATTTAGAAGTATTACAATCAGCAAAAAGTGTTTCCATTAGTCATAATCCAATAAGTAATTTGAAGTTAGGATCAGGCATAGCAGCGGTTTCTAAATGGCAACAATATGATTTGAACATCTGTTTAGGTACAGATAGTGTCGCCTCTAACAATACACTTGATATGGTTGAGGAAATGCGGATGGCTGCATTAATTCATAAAGGAATTGAGCGTGATCCAACGGCGGTGCCTAGTATAGATGCCTTACATATGGCGACATTAAATGGGATCAATGCTTTACAATTTGAAGAAGTGAAAGGAATAAAAGAAGGAGGGGAGGCTGATTTTGTCTTAATAAATGGAAATCAAGCTCATTTACAGCCAGAAAAACAAATCTTTTCTCATCTTGTTTACGCATTAAATAGTCAGGATATTACCGACGTTTACGTTCAAGGTGTCGCCTTAATGGAAAATAAACAATTACTAACATTGGATGAGGAAAAGATTATTTATGAAGCAAACCGCGAGTTTCGGCAGGTGATTTCACGCCTATAAATAATACCCACACAAACGAATTGTGTAGGTACGAGTGAGGTGTGGATAGAAATTTTATTTTTTCTCTTGCTCAAACCGTAATGGGAAATTGGTTTGTCTAATGGACATTGGAAAAGCACGACGTGTATCCAACCCATTACGACTTAGAAGCGAAATATGTTGTTTTTGTTCTTGGAATAAAGCAGAAATCGATTTTGTTTGTTTCGACATCATTCCGCCTCCTTGCTTGAGTATACTATTAGTATGGGATGAATGGACATAACTATGACTAGCAATACTTTCTGAAACAGGATATATTTATAACGGAATCATACAAAAAAAGGTGGATTTAAATGGATAATAAAATTGAAGTTTTATCAACAGTTAGGGTGCAAAAATCAGCTGATTTATACAAAATTGTCGATTCTCTAAATCGTACATTAAAAGAAAAAGATTTAATGTTTGGATTAGCTCTTGACCAAGAGAATGAAGAACAAATGGTGTTCACGATTTATAAAACTTAGGTAGGGGATCAAAATGAAAAAGTGGATTATATCAAGTATCTTCCTCCTCTTTATCACGTTTTTAGGTGTCGCTTTTTATATGTATCAACTCGTGCGAGAGCCTTTGACCGAAGCGTATGAGCAAGTTCTTGTCTATGTTGAAAATGAACAATTATTAAATGATATTAGTGATATCAGCTACTACCATGGCACAGAAACCTATTATGTGATAACGGGTGAAGATGAAGATGGTGATATGGCGTATTTATGGTTAAAAGAGGATTTGAGCTTTTATGACCTTTATAAACAGTCTGATGGTATTACAGCTGAGGCGGCAATGGCCATTGTGAATCAAGATTATGGGGCAGAAGAAGTGGTTCAAGTTCGGTTAGGATATGAACGAAAAATGCCTGCCTATGAAGTCATGTTTATTGATGATGAAAATCGTCAAAGCTATTATTATGTGACGTTTGAAGATGGAGCGTTTATGAAAAGGTATCACTTAAATCGTGATTAACAAAGTAGCGAAGATTCTATGTTAATATAGGAAAACAATTGACTTCAAAATTCGGCCAACTGTATAATGAAAAGCGTGATAAAAGGAAATGTTTGAAGTAATGGAGGGTATATATTGAAAACTACAATCGCAAAAGTTGGACAATTTGTTGACCAAACCGTGACAATCGGAGCTTGGATTGCCAATAAACGTTCAAGTGGAAAAATTGCCTTTTTACAACTAAGAGACGGTACAGGTTTTATTCAAGGAGTCGTTGTGAAAGCAGAAGTAGGCGAAGAGATTTTTGCAAAAGCAAAAGCGATAACACAAGAATCGTCTCTTTATGTAACGGGAATTGTTCGTGAAGATGAAAGAGCCCCATCTGGTTATGAATTAACGGTAACAGATGTGGAAGTCATTCACGAAGCAGTCGACTATCCGATTACACCGAAAGAGCATGGCACTGAATTTTTAATGGATCATCGTCATTTATGGATTCGTTCTAAACGTCAACATGCGGTGATGAAAATAAGAAATGAAATCATTCGTTCTACATATGAATTTTTTAATGAAAACGGCTTTGTCAAAGTCGATCCGCCCATTTTAACAGGTAGTGCACCAGAAGGCACTAGTGAATTGTTTGCGACCAAATATTTTGATGAGGATGCGTATCTTTCTCAAAGTGGACAGCTTTATATGGAAGCAGCCGCCATGGCTTTAGGCCGTGTTTTCTCTTTCGGCCCGACATTCCGTGCCGAAAAATCGAAAACTCGCCGTCATTTAATTGAGTTTTGGATGATTGAACCGGAGATGGCTTTTGTTGAATTTGAAGAAAATTTAGAAGTGCAGGAGCAATATGTTTCCTATATTGCAAAATCTGTGTTAAAAAATTGTCAAATTGAATTAAAAACACTCGGTCGAGACTTGGAAAAATTGGAGAAAATTCAAGCTCCATTTGCTCGAATTACGTATGATGATGCCGTTACATTTTTACACAAAGAAGGTTTTGATGATATTGAATGGGGCGATGACTTCGGTTCTCCGCATGAGACAGCGATCGCTAACCATTATGATAAACCAGTGTTTATTACCCATTACCCAACATCGCTGAAACCGTTTTATATGCAGCCTGATCCAAACCGACCTGAAGTGGTTTTATGTGCCGATTTAATCGCCCCAGAAGGTTATGGAGAAATCATCGGTGGTTCAGAACGTATTCATGATATGGAATTACTGGAGCAAAGACTTGCTGAGCATCAACTTGATTTAAACGCATATGAGTGGTATTTACAATTAAGAAAATATGGCTCTGTGCCACATTCTGGTTTTGGACTTGGATTAGAACGTACCGTTGCATGGTTATCTGGAGTCGAGCATGTCCGTGAAACAATTCCATTCCCACGTTTATTAAATCGTTTATATCCTTAAGATTATTAAAGGAAAAGTCAAAGTTCGGGGAACGTCAATGAGATGGTGCCCCGGGCTTTTTTGTATCCTGAAATAAATCATCCTGATACGTGGATCCAAATGAAGTTTCACTACTTATAAAAAAACAAAGGACCAAAACGGTGTGGGCAAACTAGTGGGATATTTCTGCAAGAGAAGTAAAAAAACGGAGACTATACAGCGATTAATATTGCCACTGAAGAAGTCTCATGAACAACCTTTACAGGGATGATCTTAGACAATTAAGTTATCCATTAGATCGGCAATCACAGCATCAAGCTGTTTTTTCATTAACCAAAACGGAGCGAGCGGAATGCCCGGAGACTCCTGCGGGAATAGTGAGGAACGGGAGACCCCGCAGCGATGAGCGAGGAGGCTCCCGACTCACCCGCGGAACGCGTAGGGCATGCAGCTCGCGGAGTATAGCAAACTAATGTAACCATAATTTAACGAGTAAACCGTTTTTCAGTGTCCTCACTAATCACTACTGAGGCTCCCGATTTTGCCGGCATTCCGTTCGCGGAGTAAGCAAACTAATGTAACCCTATTTATAAAGAGTAGCCCATTTTTCATTGGCTTTCTATCGAGGGAGGAAGCAGGCATCATTCGCCTCAAATAATAGAGCGAGCGCTATCCAAACATAACCAAAATTCCAAGAAGATATTTATGGGAAAAGACTTTTTACGAAGCCTTTTCCACTGACATCATGTTATAATGTCGGATAGAGGTGTTTACGGATGGAACATAATATATTAGTAAAATGGATGAAGCTTGGTTCGATTTCTGTGCCAAAATTGTTAATGGAGCATTACACGAAAATTGGTTTAACGGAAACGGAATTAGTCGGTTTATTACACGTGCAAGCCTTTATAGAACAAGGAGATCATTTTCCTACACCAGAGCTGTTAAGTGTAAGAATGACTAAAAATCCAGATGATTGTGCAAAGATGCTTGGTTCCTTATGCAAACGAGGTTATTTATCTTTAGAGAAAGATTGGGATGAGCAAGGGATTATGTATGAGGATTATTCTCTAGAGCCCCTTTGGATAAAACTATTTCAAATCATAAAAAAGCAAGAGATGGAAAAAGAAGTGGAAACAGAGGCAGAAGAAGAAGGAAAACTGTATCAAAAGTTTGAACAGGAATTCTCAAGGCCGCTATCACCAATTGAAGCAGAGACTTTGTCCATGTGGCTTGATCAAGATCAACATAAGCCAGAATTGATTATAGCGGCCCTACGAGAAGCGGTTGTCTCGGGTAAGCTAAATTTCCGTTATATTGACCGTATTTTATTTGAGTGGAAACGTAATGGTGTGCAAACATTACAGCAAGCAAAAGTATATGGAGAGAAATTTAGAAAATACCAACAACAGCCAAAAGCAAAGGAGCAGGAGCGTGTTCGTTCAGATGCTTATCCAAGTTTTAATTGGCTGGAAAGTTAGTTGATATAGAAAGGGTTAATGAATCGTGTTAACGAAGAAACAAACGTTAGAAGCTATAGATGAAATGGCCTATTTATTTCCTGATGCGGAGTGTGAGCTCGTGCATTCGAATTCATTTGAACTGCTAATCGCTGTCGTCTTATCGGCCCAATGTACAGATGCATTAGTCAATAAGGTGACGCCTGGATTATTTGATAAATATAAAAGCCCAACAGACTACTTAATGGTTCCGCAAGAAGAATTAGAGCAAGATATCCGTAGAATCGGTTTATTCCGTAGTAAAGCGAAAAATATTCAAAAGCTCTGTCGTTCCTTAATTGATGATTTCCAAGGAGAAGTACCTAAAGAACGTGATGAGCTTGTGAAGTTAGCAGGAGTCGGTCGGAAAACAGCCAATGTCGTCACTTCTGTTGCATTTGGCGTTCCAGCTATTGCGGTCGATACACATGTTGAACGTGTCAGCAAAAGGTTAGGGATTTGTCGTTGGAAGGATAATGTTCGGGAAGTGGAAGAAACATTAATGAAAAAAATACCTGAAGAGCGTTGGTCTGATACTCATCACCAATTAATCTTTTTTGGTAGGTATCATTGTAAAGCTCAATCACCACAGTGTCCAGAATGTCCTTTATTGTCTATGTGTCGGGAAGGCAAAAAACGAATGAAGGGGAAGCTTTAATATGAAGCTTCCATCTTCTTTTCAAATGGCTCCCTTTTATGAAAACCAAACCGAAATCGATGAAAAAAATCTAAGGTCAGAGGAAGATAAATGGCTTTCTGTTTATTTTTATTTTGATTTAACTGAAGAGGTTAAACCATGGCTTGACTATGAACGATTTTTAGCGGAGATTTTTCATTATTGGAATAAAAATGTGAATCAATTAAAAGCGTACTTTCATAACAGAAAACCCCAAAAAGCGAAACCGCTTATGATGGCCATGTCTGCTTTGTTAATTGATGCTTTGTTTTGGTTAAATAAAGAAAAAGTTCGTAAATTAACAAGTATAATAACCGATATAGAGGGACTAGTGTATACACCGGTTAATTCTGGCGAAAGAATTCATTTTATTTTGACACATTTAAGTCATTACCAAGGGTTTGTTCAAATGGAAATGCTCTTTGAAGAATTAAAAAAGCTGTATGCAAGAGTAAAAATTATCGAACGAAAATGAGTGTATCGTATTGGAGCATGTGAACGAGGGGTGGAGAAAAATGTCAAGAAGCGAGACAAACACTACATTATTGCAAACGAAATCATTATTAAATGAGCAAGAATTAAAGCGATTTCAAATCATTGAACAAAAAAAAGAGAATCCCTTTTTTGAAATCGCTTTTTGTGGCCATTTTTCAGCCGGGAAATCAACGATCATGAATACATTATTAGGGGCTGAAGTATTGCCAACGAGCCCGATCCCAACGAGTGCTAACATCGTTTCCATTCAGCAAGGGGAGCTTGGTGTATCGGTTACAAGTTCGGATCAAAAAACAAAAAAATGGACAGGGGATATTCCGTGGGAACAAATTCGCAAATGGGGAATGGACGGCCACAATATTACCGATATGCGAATTTATGCCCCACTTCCGTTCTTAAATAACAGTGTGGTATATGATACACCAGGTATTGATTCGACTGATCCAACCCATCAAAAAATGACGGTTGAAGCCCTATATACAACAGATTTAATCGTTTATGTTATGGAATATAATCATGTCCAATCAGAAACAAATTTATATTTTCTCAAACAATTATCAGAAGAACATAAACCGTTAATGCTTGTCATTAATCAAGTGGATAAGCATAATGAGCAGGAACTTTCCTTTGCCCAATTTGATTCTTCTGTTCGAGAAACGTTTAAAAGTTGGAAAATTGAGTTTCTTGATTTGTATTATACAAGTATGAAAGTAAAAAATGATCCCAATAATCAATTTTTTGAGTTTGAACATGCCATGAAAGCGATTTTGTTTCATGGAGATTCCTTAGCCGAAATTTCTAATGACCGGATGGTTCAAAGTTTGTTATTGAATGTGAAATCGAGAATAGAACAAGACTTAGAGGAAGAAATAACTGAAAAAGAGGAAGGGCTTGAGCGATTAGGTTTTCCTAAAGATGCCTTTGAACGAAAAGCACAACTACTTCAACAGTTAGAAGCAGTGGAGTTGGAATCGACAGAACTGCAAAGTACGTTAGAAGCGGATTGGAAAAAGCTTTTTCAACAAGTAACCGTTTTTCCTTATTCGACAACCGACCTAGCACGCCAATGGCTGGAAAGTAAAGACCAATCTTTTAAAGTAGGACTTCTTTTTGCGAAAAAGAAAACAGAGGAAGAACAAGGAAGACGACTTCAAGCTTTATTAGACGAGTTAAAAGATAAAGTAAAAAGTATGCTCATCTTTCATTTAAAAAGGTCGTTTGAGCGAGTAGAAAAAAGTGATTTAACGAATCGATTGGAAGTGGAAGCGGCGATTGAGAATATTGATGTCGAAATCGATCGTTCCTTATTTGAGTCTGTCGCAATTCCAAAACATATTAACCGAGATTATGTTTTTACTTTTACAAAAGAGCGAGAAGCAGAAATCAAAAAGAGATTACAACAAAAAGCCCAATCTGCCCTTCTTTTACTTGTAGAAGGCTTGCAAAACAGCTGGTCTTTAAAAAAAGAACAAATTGAGGGTGAACTAAACTCCTTTTCTCAAATTCAGGCAGAATTAAAGGACATGGAACAATTAAAGCGTGATTATTCAACTAAAGCTGAAATATTAGTGGACGAGTCGAAGCGTTATAACCAGAATCATTTTGAAAAAGATTTAAAAGCAGCCTCCCAAAAAACATATCCAGAAACATTAGATGCGTCTCCATTTATCGAGTTAGCTTTGCCGGAAGAAAGTGTAATTGATACGAGTTGGGAATGGAAGGTGGAGAAAACTCAAGAACGGGAGAAAGAAAAACTTAGTGAAACATTACTTGCAGAAGTAGAAGATTGGCTCTTAACAGGTAAGCATTCTTATTCTTTAAAAAAAGAGAGAGAGAATCTTTTAAGCCGTATTAAAAGACATAAAAATGAAACGTTCCGAATTTCTCTATTTGGAGCTTTTAGTGCCGGGAAATCAAGTTTTGCTAATGCTCTATTAGGTGATTATGTTTTACCAGTGTCACCGCATCCAACGACCGCGACGATTAATACGATTAAACGTTCGAATGGAGAGCATGCTCATAACACAGCCGTTTTACACTTTAAGTCACGAGATAGCGTTGAGGCGGAGATTCAATATGTGAGTAAGCAGTTAGGAGAAGAAATTGTTTCCTTGCCACAGTTAACGAAGTGGCGAGCAAATGTAGCTCAATATACAAGAAGCTCTCAAAAAACGTTTGTGGAATATTTATTAACGTTAAAAAACAGTTTAAAACAATATGAAGCGGTTTTGGATACGAGTTCGAGTGTTGCTAAAGAGGAAGCGGCTGCTTATATTGCGGATGAATCAAAGGCCTGTCTTGTGCATGCCGTTGATATTTATTATGATTGCCCGTTAACGGAAAAGGGGATTGAACTCATTGATACACCAGGAGTAAATTCAATCCATGGGCGTCATACAAATGTTGCTTTTACGCAATTAAAAAACTCTGATGCGGTCTTTTATTTAACCTATTATAATCATGCTTTTTCCAAAGCTGATCAATGGTTTTTACAACAGGTAGCGAAAGTGAACGAGGGATTCAATGAAGATAAGATTTATTTTGTCTTAAATGCAGCCGACCTCGCGAGTAGTGAACGTGAATTAAATGGTGTTAAAAAACATGTTTATGATGAGTTAAAACGTAATGGGATGGCTGAACCGAGGCTTTATCACTTATCAAGCAAACGAGGGTTATCAGATAAACGAGGAGAGAGTGAGACAAGTGAGGGACAGTCTTTTATCCAATTTGAACAACAATTTTATCAAGAAACGATTGAGGAATTAAAGGCTCTTAATAATCAGCTTTTATATGAAGAATTAGTAAAGTATCAACAAAAAGTAACGGATAGTATCGCTTTTATGAGCAGTGAAATAGATGTACGACAGCAAAAATTATCTCAATTAAAAACAGATACTAAAACGCTCATGGCATTTATTGAAGCGCAATCTATGGATTCGCTTCAAACGGAAGTGACACAAGAACTGCAAGAATTGATGGTTTATTTACGTGAAAGAATGGCATTTATTCTCTCGGATGGATATACAGAATCGATTAATATTACCTCAGTGAATGGAAAAACAAAAAAAGAACAACAAACGAAATTAGTCGAAAGTATTCGTGAGTGGAAAAGTGAAGCGGAATGGTTTTTACAAAAAGAGCTTGAGGCAACGATTGTTCGTTTAGAATTAGCTGTTTCTAAAAGCTATGTCCGTTGGCAAAAGGAAATGGAAAAAACGATCCAAAAGAGCATCCAACATTTTAACTTGCTTACAGACAAAAGAGAATTCCGTTTTGAACCTCTTTCATTAGATTCTTTAATTGAGATGGAGCCAAATGAATATAAACAAGAATTCAAATCATTGAAGCATTTTTTTGAAGAAGGCGGCACAAGGCAGTTAAAAGATGTTTTAGTCGATACGGGAGCAAAAAAAGCACGTGAAACGATTCGAGATATTGAAGCACAAGTCATAGAAAATTTGGCATCATTAATCAATATCCTCCATGAACAAGGTATTCAACATATTAGTCAAGCTATGCAACAAGAAGTTGAACGGTTTGAATCGTTGTTTTCAAAAGAGGAACAATTAAGATTAGAAAAAGAGATGTCTAGATTGTTGGAATTAAAGTTTGTTTAAGTATTGTTAATAGAAAGTCGTTTCAAAAGGGAGTTTTGCCCAATTGAGATGGCTTTTTTATTTGGTTTGTTGGGTGCTAGAATAGGGGCAATGAAGTCGGAAGCTGTTGAATAAGAGGCAGGAAGGGAATGATAGGGGTAGATTGGGAAGCTATGATGCCAAAAGAGTGCGGAAAAGAGCGACAAAGGGAATCAAAGCGTGCGAATGAAGCCAGAAGCCATTGTAAAAGAGCGACAAAGGGAATCAAAGCGTGCGAATGATTCCAAAAGCCAGTGAATAAAAGCAGCAAAGAGAACTTAAGCGGCGTATGTGGAGGAGGAGAAGCCACCGAAGTATCTTTTTTAGGTTTGAGTAGCATTTAATCATAAGAAAAAAGCAGATGAGAGAGTATCCCATCTGCTTTTTAACTTTTGCTTATAATATTTTTCTATTCCTCTTCTGTTTCAATATCTTCTTCTTGTTCTTCGTCTTCAGGGCGAGTTCCTTCGTTGTTAGTTTCTTCTTCGCCGCTATTATCGTCTTCATTTTCGTCTGAACCTGTATCTTCTCCAGAGTCGTTTTCGTTTCCGTCCTCTGTTTGGTCTTCATCATTGTTTTCTTCAGTATCTTCTTCAACATCTTCTTCTTCAGGTTCTGGCTCTTCTTCTTCAATAGCGTCCGGAATCTCGACAGAAGCTCTTGCTGGGTCACTCGTTTCCCCATCATACTTAGCAACGATTGAGAATTCGTAAGTGGAGCCAGGCTCTGGATTGGAATAAATATATTGCATATCATTTGATTCCTGAACCGTTTCATTGCTGCCACCGTTTATAGAAAGCCTTACTTCAAAATTGACGTCATCAACCAAGTCTTGTGGGTAGTTCCAAGTCACAATAATTTGATCCTGATCTTCTTGGTAGACAGCACGTACCCCAGAAGGAGCTTCGATATCAACAAATTTCTCGGATACTTGCGTTTGCTCAGTCCCTTTGACAAACAGTTCCTGAATAATCTCGCTAGAAGGAGTGAAAGGACTTGGTAATAAACCAGTCGATCTCTCTACACCAACACGTACGACAGAGTCTGGCATTTGGAAATCAGGTGTATCAATATTAGCCGATAAGTGCTCCATCATTTCTTTAAAGATGAGTTGAGGGACACTTCTTTGCTCGCGTGTACCTAAATAGGTCGTCTCATCTAATTTTGAAAATCCAGTCCAAACGGCAATCGTATAACGTGAAGAGTAGCCGGCAAAAAGGGAACCCGGAACAGCCCCATCTGGATAGTTATGCTTTTCTCTTAGCTCCGGAGGAAAGTTAGTTGTCCCTGTTTTTCCTGCAAGCGGAACACCACTCACATTAGCTGCCCCACCTGTACCATAACTAGATGTAACGGCAGATTTAAGCATATCGGTAATCATATAAGCCGTATAATCTTCCATCGCTTTTTGACTTTCTGGCTCTAAATTAAGTTCGCGTCCGTCTGGGAAGACAATCTTACGAATCGCATACGGTTTTGTGTAGGTGCCACCATTTCCAAATGCCGCAAATGCTCCGGCTAATTCTAAAGAAGTAACCCCGTGTCTAAAGCCACCAATTCCATACGATTCATGCATCGGGTCATCTCCATTTTCGGTATCAAGTCCTAAGCCTTGAGCAAACTCTGCCGCTTTATCAACGCCAACCTCTTGTAAAGCTTGGATTGCTGTCGTATTTCTTGAACGGGCAAGGGCTTCGCGCATCGTCATATTGCCAAGATGTCTTCTGTCGAAGTTATTAACGGGCGTTTGGTCACGGTCATTATAAGTAGTCGGTTTATCATTCATAATTCTTCCGGTCGACCATTGTAGATGTTCAATCGCTGGGCCATAATCTAAAATCGGTTTAATCGTTGAACCTGGTTGATTTTTTACATCTGTAGCAAAGTTTAAACCTAATTGATACCCCGTATCTTCACGCCCGCTTCCTAAGGCTTTTATCGCTCCTGTTTGTGTATCAAGCACTGACACCCCAGCTTGATACAGCTCATGGTCCGGGAAGTAAGGAATATAATCATCAGAAGCTAAAATTTCTTCTAAATGTTCTTGGGCATCAACATCTAATGTTGTATACACTTTTAGACCAGAATTATAAACATCCGTTAAAGTAATTCCATCAATATTCTCAAGTTCAGACATAATAAAGTTGTAATACGCTTCATATGGATAGGACTCAAATTCTGTTGGGTTCATTTGGTCGGCAATCGGAATCTCTTTAGCAGCTGTTGCTTCCTCACTTGAGATTTTTCCGTGTTGCTCCATTAAGGATAAAACCACATTACGGCGACTTTCCGCATTTTCAGGATTTTGGATTGGGTCATAAAAGCTGGGGCGGCGTGGTATGGCCGCAAGTAATGCCGCATCTTCTAGGTTCAAATCAGCAACGGATTTGCCAAAATATCGTTGCGAAGCAAGTTCGACACCGTAGACACCACCACCTAAATAAATTTGGTTTAAGTACATCGTTAAAATTTGATCTTTAGAATATTTTTGTTCCAATTGAATCGCTAAATAGGCTTCTTGAATTTTTCGAGAAATTCTCTTTTCATCGGTTAAAAACAGATTTTTGACGAGCTGTTGTGTAATCGTACTGGCACCCTCTGCGCCAAAACCATCGGTAATATTCGCTAAGACGGCTCCGAAGAAACGACGCATATCCATCCCAAAATGCTCTCTAAAGCGAACGTCTTCTACTGATAAAAAAGCATCCTCTAAAACAGGTGGGATATCGGCATAATCAATATTAATTCGGTTCTCTGATGAATTTAACATCGACACTGATTGGTCACTTTGGTCAAAGATTTCACTACCTTGGGTTAAAACAAGTTTATCGGAGTCGAGATCAGGTGAGCTTTGCACGATGGCAAAGACGGTAATCCCACCAGCGACTACTGCTAACATAAAGAGGGCAACGAGTGTAATAAATATTTTTTTCCAAATGCCCTTCTTTTTTGGTTTCGTCTGACTTTTTTGAGTTTGCTTTCTTTTTTCCACACGCGACTTCGGCGACGGTGGGTTTGATTTATTATGATCTGACATATGGTTTTCTCCCTTTCAAATAAAATCAACCCTTATCTTTTTCTATTTAGCAGAAAAAGGTTGAAGTATATTACGAAAAATATAAATGCTCCACAATCGTTAAATAATCAATGCGTGGTTGATATCCTATTTTAACCAAATGGCCGTATTTTTCAATCTCTTTTTTTGGAATCGATTTACGACCATTCTTTTGAGCTAAATAACATGTAATTAAGTAGCTTGCATCTAGCAAAAAAACTTGGTCCGTTATAGAGAAACGGATCAGGATAAAAGCAATTCCTTCTTGAGCTAATACAGCTTGCATATGCTGAATTTGGTGGTCGTGAAAATTTTGCAAAGGGAAGGATGTTTTATTTTTCGTTTCCTTTGCTTCAAAGTCTATGTAACGACCTTTGTATACACCGTTATAATCTGTTGTTGATGCTTGTTTAAAATAAGCTTCCTTAATCACTGCAGCACTTCGCTTTGGATAATCGACCTGAACGATTTGAACAGGTGTTGGCTTTTTATGGATGACGGCTTTTTTTACTTGTAAATAATATTCATTTGTTTCGTTAATATCCTCTTCTAACGACATGCCCCGATTACTGTAGGTCGTCTCATTTGCTTTGCGCTGTTTTTTGACGGTGGTCTCTCGTTTAAACACTTTTCCGTTTGGGTAGCGAATCGTCATCTAATCACAACCCTTTCTAAAATGAAATATTCTAAGCGTGAGAATATGTACATAATAATACAGATCCCATCAAACCATATTACCATAAATGAGCAATTAATTAACGGAAGAAAAGTGATAAGATTATAAAGTTTTGTGAAAGATGGTGAAATTAATGGTGCATCTATCGCACATGCAAAAAGAAATCTTGTTGTCGTGGATAAAGGCGGAAACGAAAAGATATAATCGTGATAACTTGTCCAGAACTTCAGCTTATTTAAAATTTTACTGCAAAAACCCAGAAATAAAATGGAGCTTACTAGCCTCTGCTGTTTCTAGAAATGCTGGTTATAATATGACGAGTTTACAAAGTAAAAGGTTTCAATCTTTGATGTCTATGAAGGTACGAGCTCATTTATTTGTTTTTTTTGAACGAGCAAACTGGCTTATATTTGCTGATGCCTATCCACAATTGTTATTGTACCAATTATCAAAAAGGATGAAGGTCCCTTTATTTTCAGTATTGACAGATTTAAATATTTCAAGCTTTAGTGAGCATGAATGGCAGCTTTTTTGGTTTAAAAAAGATGAGGAGCGTTTAATGACTTCACTCATTATTAATGAACAGCATCATTTACAACATACGTTAATAGAAACGGCGTTTGCAAAAGAAAGAGTTTTGTCACAACTTCCTTTTCTTTTGGAAGACCATGCTCATCTAAGTTATGTGTTATTTCCTACTTTAGAAGAGAAAATCTATGGTTTATCGGTCACGAACTTTCAAAAGGTGGAAGCAAGAATCGAGCTCGGGAAAAAACTGGCACAAATTCTTTACCATCCAGATTGTCATGAGGTCATTAAGAGTTTTTTAATAGGAACGGAACATACGGGTTCGCGGCTTGATTATGAACGATTAAGCAAAAAGTGGTCAACTAATAACCGAACCCCCATTCTCCGCTTAGCTTACCAAGAATTTAAGCATCAACAACCAAAGATTATGAGGTGGAGCTTAACACCTAAGCAAATCCGCAAATTATATAAATCAGTTAAAGAAAAAAAACCAAAAGAACGAACAAATTGGTTGAAGTGGAAAGAGAGCGAATTAGCTTTTATTTATTCTTGTCAGCTTTCGAAAAAAGATCTTCTGACATAAAACAAATCCCATTTTACAAAAAACGAAAAGAAAGTACAGAATTAGGAATCATTTAGCGGTTTTTTTCATCCTGTAGAGGAATTGTGTTAGTTTTGGACTTTCTTTGGCGAAAGCCTTCTAGTTTTGTCAGCCGTGAAGGGAAGTGCTCTCCTGAAGTTGAATTGGGAAGTACAAAGTTATAAACGGAGGGATAAATGATGAGTAAATTATTTAAAACGAAGGAAGTTTCTGAAGAGCTTTCAGTCAATCCTACGACCGTCCAACGCTGGGTAAAATACTTTGCCTTACCATGTGAAACAAATGAGCACGGTCATTATTTCTTTACGGCCGAACATGTGGAATTATTACAGTCAATCAAAAGTCAATTAAACAATGGGAAAAAACTACGTGATGTTGAAATTCAAATAGAAGGTGCGATGATTGCAACAAAGACAGATAAACCTCGTATTGCTACGGATGAATATGAGCAAAAGTTAGAACAGGTTCTTGAGCGAGTGATGGACTTAGAACAACGTCTTTCACAAAAAGCCGACGAGGTTGTGAGTTACCAGTTATTAAAACACCGTGCTGAGATAGAGGATATGGTCAAAATGCTCAATCGATTGGAAACGAGACTAGAAAGTATGGAATCAAAAGTAGCCAAAGAATTTGAGGAAGCTGAACTACCATTAGCAGCAGGTGGGGAACCGAAAAAAAGATGGCGGACCTTTGTTCAAATGTTCATCCCAAGTTAAAAAAGCCTGTTAACAGATTGCTTAAGTCTCCTTAATCGATCTTTTATGAGAGTTATGCTTAGTAGAACGCTCTTTCCTTTTCACAATGCTTTATTTTTGATAAGCTCATTGTGGAGGTGTAAAATGACGGAGGAACAACTACAGCAACTACGAGATGTTAATGAGAAGTTAAGAGATAAAAATGAGTTTGCCCGTGATTTTTTTATAAATCAAGCGAGAGAGGAAGGTTATGAACCTGATTTTTTTGGGACGGTTAAACCTTTCACAGATGAAGTTACTGAATTAACCGTACGATGGGAGGAATTGGTTGAGCCATTTGTACAGGAATATAAGCCAAATCAACTTTATACGAATCAAATTACGCAAACCGTCGATAATTTTGAAACGGTGGCGATTAAATCCTTTTATGGGAATACAAGTTTAAAGCGACAGTTAGAGACCTTTAAATCGATTAAATATGTACTCTCTCAAGTGGATGAGGCATTGAATAACCTAATGAATTAAAAAAACGTGTAGTTCCTCTTATAGGAATCTACACGTTTTTATTTTCGTTAACCATTATCACGAATAAGTAGATAAGCCATTGTAACAAGTGTTGCTACTGATAAGACCAGTAGAAGAATATTCGTCATGCCCATACCACCTGATGCGGCTTCAGTAGCACCGCTATCGGCTCCTGCAGCTAAAACTGTATGTAATGGTAGCAGTAACATGGCAAGGAAAGCTGTTACGGCTGCAATTGTTTTCTTTATCATTATCAACCCTCCTTCATTAAGACACCGTCAAGTATCGATTCTATTATAGTGTTGCAAGCATAAATAATCAACAGATAATCGCTTACAATCAATAAAATAAACGCCTTCATTGACCTTTAAAAGCCGACTAATTTGTTAAAGGAAAGGAATTTTCGAGGGGGTGGCGATATTTTCCTTTTCAAAATAGATTAATTTCCCCAAGCCTTTTTAAAATATTTCGTATCTTACTTAAGTTTTCTTGATGGCAAGTGGTAAAACTTTAAAGCGATATAAGATATTTGTGAACAAAGTCTTATCAAATGGATAACCATATGATAAGATTGTTTTATTCGTAAATTCAGAAAATACTTATAAATGACAATTCGAAAGGACATTCAGCATGGAATTAGTACAATTAGAAGATATCATCATCGCGAATCAACGTTTAAAAGATATTGTAACCCATACACCTTTACAATATGATCAAGTATTATCAGAAAGATATCAATGTCGAGTTTATTTAAAAAGAGAGGATTTACAAGTCGTCCGTTCTTTTAAGCTGAGAGGTGCTTTTTATCAAATATCTTGTTTGACAGATGAGGAAAGAGCAAATGGCATTATTTGTGCAAGTGCAGGAAACCACGCTCAAGGTGTCGCCTATTCCTGTTACAAGTTGAAAATTCACGGGAAGATTTTTATGCCATCAACAACCCCACGTCAGAAAGTTGACCAAGTTAAGTTTTTCGGAAAAGAATTTGTTGAGGTTATTTTAACCGGCGATACTTTTGATGATTCATTTAATGAGGCCATGAAAGTACGTGAGGCTGAAAACTTGAGCTTTATTCATCCATTTGATCAAGAAAATATTATTGCAGGCCAAGGAACAGTTGGTTTGGAAATTATGAACGATATTGATGAAAATATTGATTATGTTTTTTCATCCATTGGAGGTGGAGGTCTAGTAAGTGGGCTTGCCACTTATATTAAAAGCATTAGTCCTTTAACACAAATTATTGGATGTGAGCCTGTAGGAGCACCTTCAATGAAAGAATCACTTAAACAAGGAAAAGTGATTGAGTTAGAAACGATTGATAAATTTGTGGATGGGGCTGCTGTTAAACGAGTCGGTGACTTATCTTTTCAAATTTGTCAGCAATTATTAGATGATATTATTCTTGTTCCTGAAGGGAAGATTTCAACAACCATTTTAGAGCTTTATAATAAAAATGCGATTGTCGCTGAGCCAGCAGGAGCGATGCCGATTGCCGCTTTAGATTTTTATCAAGAAGAAATTAAAGGCAAAACGGTTGTTTGCGTCGTTAGTGGAGGAAACAATGACATTGGCCGAATGCAGGAAATGTCTGAGCGTTCTTTAATTTATGAAGGATTACAGCATTATTTTATTATTCAATTCCCACAACGTGCTGGTGCATTAAGAGAATTTATTCAAGAAGTATTAGGACCAAATGATGACATCACAAGATTTGAATATACGAAGAAAAATAACAAATCCAATGGACCGGTGTTAATTGGAATTGAACTCAAATGTAATCAAGATTATGAACAGTTTATCCATCGTTTAGAAAAGAAAGGTTTCGGATATCACGAGATCAATAAAAATGAGAGCTTGTTTAATCTTCTCATTTGAATAGGAGTAGAGAGCGTACAATTCAAGTACGTTCTTTTTTGTATGGCGACATTATTTGATGTTTGTCCTTTTTATCGTTTTCAGACAGAAGACTCCTTCCTCCATCGTGAGAAGGGCAAAGCCCAACGATAGGTGGGAGATGAATGTCGGTTGGTGGTAGCCAAAACGCTCCTTTTCATGATAAAATAAGAACAAATGTTCGTTTTGTGAGGGGGGAGAGCCGTGCTAGTCAAGAAAGCCTATAAGTTCCGTATCTACCCAAGCAAAGAACAAGAAACCCTGATTGCCAAAACCATCGGCTGTTCTCGTTTTGTATTTAATCGCTTTTTAGGGAAATGGAACGATACATACAAAGAAACAGGCAAAGGATTAACGTATTCTTCTTGTTCGGCTGAATTAACCCAACTAAAAAAGGAATTCCTATGGCTAAAAGAAGTGGACAGCATTGCCTTTCAATCCTCCCTGAAAAACCTTGCTGATTCCTATACTCGATTCTTCAAGAAACAAAATAAAGCACCGCGCTTCAAGTCTAAAAAGAATCAGGTACAATCCTACACCACGAAAGAAACAAACCATAACATTGCCATTGTAAACAGCAAAATCAAATTGCCGAAACTAGGGTATGTTCGCTTGGCCAAAAGTCGTGAGGTTGAAGGGCGTATTCTGAACGCTACAGTCAGACGAAATCCAAGCGGAAAGTTCTTTGTATCCATTCTAGTCGAAACAGACGTACAGCCCTTGAAGAAAACGGATTCATCTATCGGTATAGATTTAGGCATCACGGACTTTGCGGTTCTTTCGGATGGTCGTAAGATGGACAATCATACATTCACAGCCAAAATGGAAAAGAAATTAAGACGTGAACAGCGAAAACTTTCAAGACGTGCGTTACAGGCCAAAAATAAGGGTATTCATCTATTTGATGCCAAAAACTATCAGAAGCAAAAACGCAAAGTGGCTAGATTGCACGAAAGAGTCAGGAATCAACGTGACGATTTCCTTCACAAGTTAAGTACAGACATGATCAAAAACCACGATCTGCTCTGTATCGAAGATTTGAACACCAAAGGAATGTTGCGTAATCATAAATTAGCCAAATCCATCTCGGATGTATCCTGGTCTGCTTTTGTATCAAAATTAGAATACAAAGCGAAATGGTACGGGAAAACCATCGTGAAAATAAGCAGGTGGTTTCCATCTAGTCAAATCTGTTCCGAATGTGGACATCAAGAGGGTAAGAAATCTCTTGAAATAAGGGATTGGACGTGTCCTATTTGCCATAAACATCACGATCGAGATATCAATGCCAGCCAAAATATTCTAGCCGAAGGGGTAAGAACCTTCGACTTGGCTTAAACAACATACAGAACCGTAGGAATCGACGGGGATAGCTTGGTCCATAAGAGAAACCTCTGTTGGCAAAGAAATCCGCTGGCAAGTACGCTCTGTTCCCAAGAATCTCCCACTTCAAGCGTTAGCTAAGTGGCGAGTAGTTCAAGACATGGTATACTAGTTAATATGATTAGCTAGGAAAAGAGGAATAAGTTTGGAATTTTATTTTTTAGGTACAGGGGCTGGAATCCCGTCGACGGAACGAAATGTTAGCGCCCTTGCGTTACGATTTTTAAAAAGAAGAAGCATTCAATGGTTATTTGATTGTGGCGAGGCGACACAGCAGCAAATTTTAAAAACGCCTATTTCTTTATCAAAAATAGAGAAGATCTTTATTAGCCATCTCCATGGGGATCATATTTTTGGCCTACCAGGAATTATCGGTTCACGTTCCTTTCAAGGTGCTCTATCTGAATTAGTGATTTATGGGCCTCCAGGGCTAGAAGACTTTGTGACACAAGCTTTAAAAGTATCCCATACGTATTTAAAATACCCGATTCGGTTTGTTGAAGTGACTAAAAGTGGAGCGTTGTTTGATGAAAATGGTGTAAAAGTAGAAGCTCTTGAACTGGATCATGTGATGCCGAGTTTTGCTTATAAGCTAGTGGAAGCCGATAAACCAGGAGAGCTTCTAATCGATAAATTAAAACCATTTGCAGTTCCACCAGGTCCGATTTATCAGCAAATCAAAAAGGGGGAACAAATTCGTTTAGAAGATGGAACGATTCTAAATGGAAAAGACTATGTTGGTGAACCAAAACGAGGGCGTACAGTTGTCATTGCCGGAGATACAAGACCTTCCGAAAAATTAGTCGAATTTGCCGAAGGGGCCGACCTGCTCATTCATGAAGCTACTTTTAGAAGTGACTTACGTGAACATGCCAGACAATTTGGTCATTCAACGATAGAAGATACTGCTTTATTAGCGAAAAAAGCCGATGTGAAACAACTGATTATGACTCATATTAGCTCTCGTTATGCAGGTGCGGAAGACTCCCTTTTAGACGAGGCGAACCAGTTTTTTACACCGACACTTATTGCGTTTGATCAGATGATTTATAAACTAACTTAAATGGTTGAATCGAAACGAGCTTGTGGCCAAAAGAAAAAGAGAAGCTGTTTTTTTGTCTGCAAAAGTCACAAACCCGTGCGAGATGAGAGATAATCTGTTAAAATAGATAAGAATCTAGATAGCATTTAAATGAGGGAACAAAATGAAGGAAATATCGATTGAACGATTTGAGCAAAAGTTACATCAAAGAGACTCTGTTGAGTTTTTATATGTATACACACCTTTATGTGGTACGTGTAAATTGGCCTCTAAAATGATAGAGATTGTTGAAGCAACAAATGAGCAGATGACAATCAATCAATTGAATATTAATCATGCCGCTCATTTTGCTCAAAAGTGGAAGATTGAAAGTGTTCCATGTTTACTCGTGTTTCAAAATGGCTTAGGAGTAGAAAGATTGTATGCCTTTCAATCGGTTGCTTATTTATTTGATACATTAAAGCCATATTTTGTGAAAAAACAATTAGAATTAAATTTAAAGGAACAATAAAGGAGTCGATACGATGTCAACGGCATATGAAGAGTATATGAAACAAGTGGTCTTACCGATGAGAAAAGAATTAACAGATTCAGGGTTTAAAGAATTAACAACAGACGAAGCTGTTCAGGAGTATATGGAAAATGCTAAAGGCACAACGCTTGTTGTTGTGAACTCTGTTTGCGGCTGTGCAGCTGGGTTAGCAAGACCAGCAGCGATTACGTCGTTACAACATGATAAAACGCCGAATCATCTAGTGACCGTTTTTGCTGGTCAAGATAAAGAAGCGACTGTAGCTATGAGAAGCTTCTTTGGTGATATTCCGCCATCTTCACCGTCAATGGCTTTATTAAAAGGAAAAGAAGTCGTTCACTTTATTCCAAGAGAGCATATTGAAGGAGAAGCTCCAGAAAATATTATTCGCAATCTTGCTCAAGCGTATAACGATCATTGTTAAGCGATTTAAAAGCATTTCAGACGTTCACAATTTGAGCGTTTGAAGTGCTTTTTCATTTGTAAAGTAATAGTTTACTCGTAAAAATGTAATTACTTCACTTTATCCGCTTTGGTCATCAAAAAAACACTGGACTTCCAGTGTTTTTTTGAAGGCAATATTACGGTTTTACCGCGTAAAAGATAACTCGTCCCATTGTTTCAATATTAGGGTAGCTACCTTGTTTGTATAATTCAACTACATGTTCACGATTATATGGTACTCGGTTTAAGTGAAGACGGTGTCGACCATCCTCAATCTCAACAATTAAGTAGGAAGCGAGTGGGTGTCCATCAAAAGGCATTCCAACACTACCTGTGTTTGCGACATTTTTGCCGAGTAATGAACGCACAAATGGTAAATGAGTATGCCCATATACGAATAAATCCGCTTCATCACGTTGCATAATCTCATTTTCAATTTTTTCTGTTTCGTCAGGCAATACGACACCTAGTAAATCATTTGGTGTTGCATGAAAGGCATGAATAATAATGTCTAAGCCATCTTCAATGACTAATTCTGTAGGAAGATTTGCTAGATATTCTAAATCTTCGTCTTCAAGTCTTTGTAGAGTCCATTCACGTTCTTCATTCATAATGGCAAGTGCTTCTTCTGGAACTTCATCTTTAGAAATACCTTTTACAAGCCACTCATCTGCGTTTCCTTTGATAACAGTTGCATCAAGGGAACGAACTAGATCAAGTGAACGTTTTGGCTCAGGACCACGGAAACAAATATCTCCTAGAATAAAAATTTGATCAACTTCTTGTTGGCGAATATCATGTATGACTGCTTCTAGTGCAGTGGCGTTGCCATGAATATCTGATAAAAACGCAAAACGCATGTCTTATAACCTCCCTTTTCTATAGTATAACAGACAAACACCCAATTTTCTGAATTAATTTTGTGAAATAATATAGAATTTAAAGGTAGTCAACTACTAAATTAAGGGAATCATTGTTACTGTTAAATTGGCAGCTTCAGGCTGAATATGGTAAGATCAATAAAGAATTCAATCAGAAGGAGGCTGGATAGATTGTATATTCAATCAATCGAACCAACACCTAGTCCAAATACAATGAAACTTACATTAAGTGAAAGTTTAGGCGGGGAGTCAGGTCATAGTTATACAGTGAAAAATAAAGATACAGCACCGAAAAATATACAAGAGTTATTTGAGGTTGAAGGGGTAAAGGCTGTCTATCATGTAGCTGACTTTATTGCCATTGATCGTCATCCAAAAGTGGATTGGAAACTTATTTTACCTAAAGTAAGAGAGGTTTTTGGCGAGAACGCTGAATCATTAAAAGCAGAGGAAGAAAAAGCGACTGAGCATTTTGGTGAAGTGACGGTTCAATTGCAAATGTTTAAAGGGATTCCAATGCAAATCAAACTAACAGATGGTGAGCAAGAAAAGCGTGAAGGTTTACCAGAACGTTTTGTTGAGGCGTTAGCTAAAGCTCAATCTGATTCTGATAATGTCGTTTTAGAGCGAAAATGGGTCGATCAAGGGGTACGATATGGTGAGTTAGATGAGATTGCAAAGGAAGTACGAGAAGAAGTCTCAGCTGCTTATTCAGAAGAACGATTAAAAGAATTAGTACAAGCTGCTAACCGTGGAGAAGGAGAGTCCGGAGCAGAGCGTGTTACGACGAATCGTTATATAAAAGTGACACTTGAGATGCTTGAGAAAGAAGACTGGCGTGAGCGTTATGAAATACTAGACCGGATGGACCCGAGTGAAGAAGATTTACTAGTTTTAGAAAAAGCACTAGATGATGAAAAAGCATCGATTCGAAGGTTGGCTACGATGTACTTAGGGATGATCGAAAAGCCGATTGTATTGCCACTTTTATATAAAGCTTTAAAAGACTCTTCTGTAACGGTTCGTCGTACTGCTGGCGACTGTTTATCCGATATAGGCGATCCTGCAGCTATGCCAGAAGTAATTGAGTCTTTAAAAGACAAAAATAAACTTGTTCGTTGGAGAGCCGCGATGTTTTTAAATGAAGTAGGTGACACATCGGCGATTGAAGCCTTAAAAGAAGCAGAAAATGATCCAGAATTTGAAGTAGCTCTTCAAGTAAAAATGGCGTTAGAAAGAATTGAAGGTGGGGAAGAAGCAAAAGGTTCCGTATGGAAACAAATGACTGATTCGCTATCATCAAAACAAAAGTAATGAGGGATAAAAACAAATGAATATAGAACAATTAAAAGCAAAGTTGTCAGCTGATAACATGGACGATTTACTAGAGCTTGTCGAAGATGCTGAAAAAGGCTATTTAGAGGAGTTAGAACTAGTCGAATCGATTGGACTTTGTTATGATCGAGAACTTAATGAACAAATCATTGAGACATTAAAAGCCTGTGGTGTCGAAATCATATATGTAGAAGATGAAGAGTAAAGAAAAAACGCTTTAAAAAAGTATTGTTGGTTGATAAAGTCTGGTTAAATGAGATTTTATCAACCATTTTTGTTGGAGAGATTCACAGGATAGGTGCTCCGACTTCGCTCCATTTTAATCGTCTGTATATTTAACGGTAATGAAACATCATATTGAGCCACACAACTTTAATTGGGTTGAGGTCTTTATATTGTTAGTTTACTGCTGATTTATTTTTTCTGAATTAATTTTCATTTAGGAGCTGTTACATGGTGATATACAAAGCTTGTCTTGAGGGTATTACTGCGGATATGTTGAAAGGTTTCTTTGTGGATTGGCCTAATCCTCCTAATGCTCAGACTCATTTAAAATTGTTACAAAATAGTAGTAAAGGGATTGTGGCAGTAGATGATAATACGAATCAAGTAGTTGGGTTTATAACAGCAATTAGTGATGGAGTACTTTCTGCCTACATTCCTTTCCTTGAAGTTTTGCCAGAGTATAAAAATAAAGGCATTGGCAACGAATTAGTAAAGCAAATGTTAAAAGAACTTGAACATATTTATATGATTGATTTATGCTGTGATGATGAATTAGTTTCTTATTACGAGAACTTTAATATGCAAAAATCAAACGGAATGATTTTAAGAAATTATAAAATGCAATCGGGAAGTTTTAATAAATTAAGAATAGACAAAAACGCGTAGATATTATCCAAGCATTTTTTATGTTTAATTCAGGTGAACCCTCTATCTTAGTGGACGAAAACATGCGGAGACTCCCGCGAGATCTAGTGGCAGGGCCGAAATCCACTAGTGAAACTAGTTAGTTCGGCACCACCCCACTGGACGCGGAGCATGGTTTTCGGGAACGATGAGAAGAACGCCTTCCACCTTCATTCCAGTACATATAACGGAAGCCGGTGACATTTTACAACGAGTGAAATGTCACCGGCTTTTGCCTCTTTTTTTAAACTGAATATTCGTTTGTATACGTGAAAATGGAACGTTTGCCATTCTCTGTCGTGAATTCAAAGCGATCGTAAATGATGTCTTCTTTTCCTTTTTTTAATTTGCGATCATAATGATGTAACACCATTGTAATCCCTTGATTATTTTTATAAGTTAAGAAGTTGGTGCCGAAAAAGTCAGATGTTTGTTCCTGACTGAGTAATTGACGTAATAATGTGTTATGGCATTCAATTAAATCATCATGTGCCAGTCCATAGCTGGCTAAGCTTTTTTCAAACGCTTCGAGTGCTTGCGGTTCAAGTTCCTGTCTTAAGATCATATAAGGATCAAATTGATCTTTGTGAATAAAAATCCAATCCCCATCGATTGGCGAATACATCTGTTTGTCATTTGATTCAAATTGACCAGCCCCGATATAATAACCGGTATAATTAGTTGAATCGATTTGCCACATTAATTCAAAAGGGCAGTCATCGAGTTCAAGAATACCACCATGCTCATCAATTAATACAAAATGATCGTTACGTTCTTCAAATGTGTATTTAATATAATTATCAAGTTCAATAGTTGGCTCAGTAGCTAAGCACTTAGTAAGGAGTTGTTGCTTTTCTGAATTAAGGAATTCTATCTCAAAAAAATCTTCATTATACGATAATTGTTTTATTCTGCTTTCGTAAGCGAGAAGTAAAGACTCGTTATAGGACAAGTCGTTTTTTATACTTGTTTTTTCTAAAGATTGACCGGAACATTCCAAACTGAACCCTTCTTTAATTAAGGGATAAAAAGTATCTTTCTGTTTGTCGACAATTAATGTCGGTAAAGATAGTAGGGCAAGGATGGTAATTTGTCCACGAAAAGGTTTTCGGGGTTCCAGAATTAAATCATCTAAACGGGCTAAATATGTACCTTTATGTTGATCGGTATATAGTACGGTAAACCCAATTAATTGTTGTGCTTCTTTACGATCCATTTAGATTTTCACTCCTTTTCTATCGGTCATTCATTTATCCATTTGTTCGTCAGTTTAACTTTTCCGCAAAAATTGTAACGGTCAATAAAAAACTAAAAAACAAATGGTCCCCTCATTTTACCATAAAATGAAACGTTTTAAAAAAATGAACGCAAACGACGTTCATTTCTTTTTATCCTGTATGTTAACAATCTATGATTATGATGAGGATTGTTGACAATAAAATGAAAACAGATCCTTTAATCTCGATTGTATCTCATTTCTTGGAGTCGGATGAGATGATTCATTTTTTCCACGCGTGCTTTTTCTAATTGATTATGATAATCAATTAAGGTGAGTTCCATTTTGGATAAGGTCACAAAAATGTTTTCCTTTTGCTCGAGTTGGTTTTTTAGTGATAACGACAAAAACGTATTTAATAATTTCGGGACATCCTCTTTAAACATCCTTCTCACAATATGTTTTTCCTCATAATCAAGTAAGTCAAAATCTGAACTTAATTTACTCGCTTGTTTGATTAAACGCTCTAAACGATTTTGAATTAATGGATTGATTGAGAATTGCTCAACCGAATCAAAAAATCGTTTGGATTCCTCCAATAACAAAGGAAGATGGTCTGTTTTGGAAGTTCCGAGCAGTTCTTTTTGTTTATCTAATAATTCAAGTGAACCTTCTGTTTGGTTTTGACCCTGAGAAAAAGCTTCATCAAGTCGGTGAATTCGAAAAAATATCCCTTGAAAGAGAGAGGACTGCTTTAAAGATCTGACATGCCATGTTCCGTCTTTCATATAGTTAATGGAAGCTTCCTTACAAATCCCTACACCGTTTTTGGCACGTACATAATGACGATAACAAATAATCGTAATACGCTTTTGAATCGGTGAGACCGAATATTTTGTATCTAGCAATTGAAGTTTAATAAATTTATGGTTGATTTTTAAACGGACGACTGATTGTTTTTGCTTGCGACGTAAACTTCTTTTTTGATTATACCCTGGTGCTTTTGAGATTAAATGATCAATTAATTTTTCGCCAGTTTTGATTAATTTAGTCGTTGCTTCATCACGAAGGAGATGTTCATCCACAGCTCTTTTGTGGGCGGGGGTAAAAAAGCGTAGCCATGGTGAATCCATTAAATCTTTCATTTTTTTCTCCTCCTTTTCTGCATCTATTTTCGTTTATTTTCCGATTAATTTCGTTTTCATCTCTTTATTAAGAGTGTCCATTTCTTCAATGAATTTTTTTCCGCTTGTGACAATTCGTTCATTTGATTGTTCAGTTAATTCAATGGCTTCAAAAACTTGATTGTAGGCTTTTCTAAAAGCTTCAATCGCAATCGCGGGCTCTTCTAATGTCTTTAAGGTTTGTTCGGTATTTTCTTTTAATAATTGAGCATTAGATAATAGCATAGATTCTGTTGCTTCATTAACATTTCGAACAGCAGAGATCACTTTTTGTTGATTATTTAAAGCTAATTGAATAGAAGCTGTCACAGTAATGATGTTCTTTGTCATTGTAATGGCATTAAAAATCGCTTCTTCAAGTTTATCATTATTATCAATAATTAAATCAACAGAAGCTAATGATTGCTGAAGAACCATAACGGCTTGAGACATATTTTTGACCCTTGTGACAATTTTCACTTGTCCCTTTTTTAATTCATTCGGGTTGTCTTTCCACTGTTCTGAATCCATTTCTTGCTCTAGCATTTCGTGCAGTTGATTGCCGTTATCAATTTGAACGTTTAAATTATGAATGCGTTGTTTAGCGACTTCCTTTAATTGCAGTAGCATAACATTGTCTTCTTGAAGTTTATCTCGCCCGCTCAATAACCCTTCGATCACTTGCTCTACCTGTGCTTCGACTGTTTGATATTTTTTTGTATAGGCCTCAATGGGGCTTCTTTTTAATAATTTATTAACCCATTTTTTTAGCTGGCCATCATTTAAATAATCAGGCTCTAATTGACTAACCATTTCTTTTAATTGGAATAATTGGTTAGGTAGTTGGTTGGATTGGTCATTCATCATTTCTTTGACCGGACGTTTTAAAGCTTCTAAAGATTCACCCGCTTGTTTTTGTTCATCTTCACCTAATGATTGTAGTTTTTCAAGAAGCTCATCAATATTTTTTTCTTGCTTTATATGTTTTTCGATTTCTTCTTTAATCAATGGGGAATTTGTCGATTGCTCTGTCATAAGAATACCTCCGATTTTTATTGTTCTTTCTTTTATTTACGTATTTATTTAGAAGAAAGTTTCATTTCCGTTTTGCGGATTAAAAACTTGTTTAAATGGTAAGATTCCTTGATTTTATTATGAATGAATTCATAGCAATTTACAATCTTCGTACCTACGCATTCAAAAAGATTACATGCCCCTTTTTTGTATCCTTAAACTATTTAAAAAGATAATTGTCGAAAAGGAATCAGACCAAAGGCTGATTTTATTACATATATAAGGAAACGCACTTTTCTAAAAGCGAATAAATATAGTGTTTTTAATGCGTTTTGTTCGTTATTGAACATCTGTACGCTGGTATTATACTTTTATAATAAAATGATTAGAAAAAAGAGTGTGTGTATTTTTATTCAATTTAAAGCTGTTAATATACATTAAATGTTCATATGAGTGATAGGGAGGGTGTGGGTGAATAACTGTTAATGCTTGGTAGAAAGCGTTTTCATGTGACGGGTTTTTAATTTTTAATTTGCCGAAATGTCAGAAAAATGATATAATCCTGTATATTAGCTCGAAATTATTTGGGGAGAGTTGATTGAATTTATTTTTTGGAGAAAGGTTGATGCCAATGCGGAACGCTGGATACCCGAAGAAACAAGGCCTGTATGACCCGCAATTTGAGCACGACAATTGCGGTATCGGTTTCTTGGCTCATATGAAAGGAAAGAAATCACATCAAGTTGTTGATGATGCACTTCATATTTTACGTAATTTGGAACACCGAGGTGGCCAGGGGGACGAAGTGAATACAGGTGATGGTGCCGGTATTCTTTTACAACTTCCACATCGTTTCTTTAAAAAGGTCTGCCAAGCAGAGGAAATGACTCTTCCGAATGAAGATGAATATGGTGTAGGGATGCTGTTTTTGCCACAAGATGCTCATGAAAGAGAACTTGCAGAAAGAAAATTAGAGACAATTATTAGAGAAGAGAATGTGGAACTACTTGGCTGGCGTACTGTGCCAACTGATGATTCAATGCTTGGAAATGCAGCAAAATCAGCGATGCCATACATTCGCCAAATTTTTATTGAAAAGCCAAAACAAATGAAACAGACAGAAGAATTTGAACGGAAATTATATGTGATTAGAAAACGTGCGGAAAATGAAACGGCTGAATTCGTTTCTGATGGGCAGTCTTTTTATTTCACTAGTTTATCTAGTCGTACCATTGTGTATAAGGGAATGCTGACAACGGAACAGGTAAATCAATTTTATTTAGATATCAATGATCCTGATTTTGAATCAGCTTTAGCGCTTGTTCATTCAAGGTTTAGTACAAATACATTCCCTAGCTGGGAGAGAGCACATCCGAATCGTTACATGATCCATAACGGTGAGATTAATACCGTTAAAGGGAATGTGAACTGGATGCATGCTCGGGAACAATTATTTGAATCTCCTTTGTTTGGCGATGATATGGATAAAATTAAACCAATCATTGATCAAAATGGTAGTGATTCATCGATGTTTGATAATGCTCTAGAATTCCTCTCATTAGCTGGACGTTCCATGCAACATACGGCGATGATGATGATTCCAGAACCTTGGCAAAATGATCAAACGATGAGTCCGGAAAAGAAAGCTTTTTACCAATTCCATAGTACGTTAATGGAGCCTTGGGATGGACCAACGGCGATTGTCTTTACAAACGGGAAACAAATTGGTGCCTGTTTGGATCGTAATGGCCTAAGACCTTCGAGATATTATGTGACAAAGGATGATTATATTTTAATGTCATCTGAAGTTGGTGTCTTAGATATAGACCCTGAAAATGTATTATATAAAGAACGTTTACACCCAGGGCATATGCTTTTAGTTGATACAGAAGAAGGTCGAATTATTCCTGATCAAGAAATTAAAGAAGAAATTGCCAAAGAGCACCCTTATCAAGAGTGGGTAGCTGAACATTTGATGCAATTAGAGGATGTATTAGAAACATCGAATGTTGAAAATACCGATTTTTCTAAATTAAAAGAGAGACAGCTTGCGTATGGTTACACGTATGAAGAACTTTCTAAAATGATTACACCAATGATTAAAGATGGTGTTGATCCGGTTGGTTCAATGGGGTATGATTCACCACTTGCGGTTTTATCGAAAAAACCACAGCTTTTATATAATTATTTCAAACAATTGTTTGCACAAGTGACAAATCCGCCAATTGATGCGATTCGTGAAGAAGTTGTGACAGCGATGGGGACAACAATTGGTGCTGAACAAAATTTATTAAACCCTTTGCCTTCAAGCTGTAGACATATTCATCTACCTTATCCAATTATTAATAACGAAGAATTAGCAAAACTTCGTCATAATAAAATGATTGGCTTTAAAGCAACGACGTTATCGATTTTGTTTAAAGTGGCGAATGAAGGAAGTCTGGAAGCTTCATTAGAACAACTATTTGAGCAAGCGGACCGTGCGATTGAAACAGGCTATTCTCTTATTATTTTAAGTGATAGAGGAATGAATCAGAATTTAGCTGCCATTCCTTCTTTGTTAGCCGTTAGTGGGTTACATCATCATTTAATTCGAAAAGGGACAAGAACAAAAGTAAGTATCCTATTAGAATCTGGAGAACCACGCGAAGTTCACCACCATGCGGTTTTATTAGGTTATGGCGCTGAAGCGATTAACCCTTACTTAGTTTTTGATTCTGTTGATGGGTTAATTCAAGACGGTCTAATTGAGGAGTATTCCTATGTCGAATCTGTTAATCGTTATGTAAAAGCGGCAACAAAAGGGATTATGAAAGTCTTATCAAAAATGGGTATTTCGACGATTCAAAGTTATCGAGGAGCCCAAATTTTTGAAGCGGTCGGTGTATCAGATGAGGTCATTAATAAATATTTCACTTGGACAACGACTAGGATTGGCGGAATTGGTCTAAAGGTTATAGAACAAGAAGTTTTAAAACGACACGCTAGGGCTTACTCGAATCAAGAAGGTGTTGATCAAACGCTTGATGCAGGTGATGATTTGCAGTGGAGACGTGATGGTGATCCGCATCAATACAATCCTCACACGATTCATATGCTTCAAAATGCCTGTCGATCAAATAACTTTAAGCTCTTTAAAAAGTATTCAACTGCCATTAATGAACAAACGAAACAGCAAACTTCTTTAAGAGGCTTATTAAAGTTCAAAGGGGGCAGATCTTCTGTTCCATTAGAAGAGGTTGAACCTGCTTCTGAAATTTTTAAACGTTTTAGAACAGGGGCAATGTCCTTTGGTTCGATTTCTCAAGAAGCTCATGAAACATTAGCGATTGCGATGAACCGAATTGGTGGGAAAAGTAATACAGGTGAAGGTGGAGAGCACCCAGAACGTTTTACTCCGGACGAAAATGGCGATTTGAGGAGAAGTTCGATTAAGCAAGTAGCATCTGGTCGTTTCGGTGTGACAAGTCATTATTTAGTCAATGCTGATGAAATCCAAATTAAAGTGGCGCAAGGGGCGAAACCTGGAGAAGGTGGACAATTACCTGGTAACAAAGTTTATCCATGGGTGGCCGAAGTTCGTGGTTCAACACCTGGGGTTGGTCTTATTTCACCACCACCCCATCATGATATCTATTCAATTGAAGATTTAGCTGAATTAATTCACGACTTAAAAAATGCAAACCCAACTGCGAAGGTTAGTGTAAAATTAGTTGCTGGTACAGGTGTAGGAACGATTGCTGCCGGTGTGGCTAAAGGTAGGGCCGATGGAATTATTATTAGTGGATATGATGGCGGAACAGGTGCAGCTGCCCGAACAAGCATTAAGCATACGGGTTTGCCTTGGGAAATTGGGCTAGCGGAAACACATCAAACACTACTATTAAATAATTTACGGAGCCGTGTCACTTTAGAAACAGATGGAAAGTTAATGACAGGAAAAGATGTTGTCACAGCTGCCTTATTAGGTGCTGAAGAATATGCCTTTTCTACCGCTCCATTAGTCGTTTTAGGTTGTATTGTGATGCGTGTCTGTCATTTAGATACGTGTCCAGTTGGAATTGCGACACAAAATCCTGAGTTAAGAAAAAAATATATGGGATCGCCTGAGCATGTTGTTAATTTTATGAGCTTTATAGCAGAAGAAATTCGTGAAATTATGGCTGTGTTAGGATTCCGTAAGTTTGATGAGATGATTGGACGTACGGACGTATTGGAAGTGAATCCAAACATTGAAAATGATAAAGCGAAAACGATTGATTTATCGAATTTGCTTTATAAACCAGAAGTAAAATCACAAGACAAAAACTATAAAACGGTTGAGCAAGATCATCAACTTGAAATTTCACTTGATCACCGCAAACTATTACCAGAAAGTAAAGCGGCCATTGAACATGGTGAAAAAGTCTTTATTGAATCAGAAGTGAAAAACGTTGACCGGGTCGTTGGAACGATTGTTGGAAGTGAAATTAGTAAACGTTATGGTTTAAAAGGATTACCAGAAGATACGATCAATATTCAATTGCACGGATCTGCCGGTCAAAGTTTGGCAGCTTTTCTACCGAAAGGAATGACCATCACGTTAGAAGGTGATGCAAACGACTATACAGGAAAAGGGCTGTCTGGCGGTAAATTAGTTATCTATCCACCTAAAAATTCTACCTTTAAAGCAGAAGAAAACATTTTGATTGGTAATACGACTTTCTACGGAGCAACTAGTGGAGAAGCGTATATTAATGGGAATGCAGGCGAACGTTTTGCAGTTAGAAATTCAGGCGCATCTGTTGTTGTTGAAGGTGTAGGGGATCATGGTCTTGAGTACATGACAGGTGGTGTCGTCGTAAACTTAGGGACAGTAGGTAAAAATTTCGCTGCTGGTATGTCAGGTGGGATTGCCTTTGTTTATAATCCAAAAGGTGATTTTGCTAATAAATGTAACAAAGAAATGGTTTTACTTGAAGAGGTCTTAACAGATATAGATTTATCGTTATTAAAATCAATGCTTGAAAAACATCAGTCATATACGAATAGTCAAGTCGCGAAAAGTATTCTTAGAAATTGGAAGAACGAAATCAAGAATTTTGTAAAAGTCATTCCAAAAGATTACAAACGAATGCTTGAAGCGATTGAGCGAGTTAAACAAGAAGGATTAGCAGACGTTGATGCGGTGATGGCTGCATTTGATGAGAATAAAAACGATAAATCTAGGGTTAGTGGAAAATAATAGAAGGGACGCGTGAGTAGCGTCCCCTCTCCATATGAATTCAGAACAATAGAATGCAGTTTGGAGTGAAATGAATGGGGAAACCAACAGGATTTTTAGAATATAAAAGAGAGAACCCAACGAAGCGGGATCCATTTGAAAGAACAAAAAATTGGCAGGAGTTTCAAATCATTATGCCTGAAGCTTCTTTAAGACAGCAAGGTTCAAGATGTATGGACTGTGGCGTACCGTTTTGTCAGACGGGGACAACAATGGCTGGCTCAGGAGAAATGGGTTGCCCTGTTTACAATCTCATTCCAGAATGGAACGATCTCGTTTATCGTGGAAAATGGCGTGAAGCACTTGACCGACTCCACAAAACAAATAACTTTCCAGAATTTACAGGAAGGGTATGTCCGGCTCCATGTGAAGGCTCCTGTACATTAGCGATTAGTGATGATGCCGTATCCATTAAAAGTATAGAGTATCACATTGTCGAAAGAGGTTTTCAGGAAGGTTGGATTACGCCCCAGCCACCTAATACAAGAACAGGGAAAAAAGTAGCTGTTGTAGGTTCAGGTCCAGCAGGATTAGCAGCGGCGGCACAATTAAATAAAGCTGGACATTTAGTTACGGTTTTTGAACGTGAGGATCGTATCGGTGGACTATTAACATATGGAATTCCAGATGTGAAACTAGCGAACCATATCGTTGAACGTCGTGTAAAACTTTTAGAGGAAGAAGGAATTCTATTTAAAGCTAATATGGAGGTTGGGAAAGATATTACAGCAGCTGAGTTAGACAAGGAATTTGATGCTGTTATATTATGTACCGGTGCTACGAAACCTCGTGATGTAGAAGTGGAAGGCCGTGAATTAAATGGTATTCACTTCGCAATGGATTTCTTAACAGCCAATACAAAAAGTTTATTAAATTCAAACTTTCAAGATCAAAACTATATCGATGCTAAAGATAAACATGTTATTGTTATCGGTGGCGGAGATACTGGAACAGACTGTATTACAACATCAGTCCGTCACGGGGCGAAGTCGATCACTCAATTTGATATTAATAAAACAAAATTAGAGGAAAGGCCAGCTAATAACCCATGGCCGATGTTCCCAATTGTTCACGCGATAGATGATGGCCATAAAGAAGCGAAGGCTGTTTATGGTGATGATCCAAGAGCCTATCAATTAATGACAACTCAATTTGTTGGTGATGAAAATGGAAATTTAAAAGAGCTTCATACCATTTCTGTTGAAACCCAAATTGATGAAAATGGACAAAAGACTCGTCATCCTATTGTAGGTTCAGAAAAAGTTTGGCCAGCTGATTTAGTATTATTAGCGGTCGGATTTACGGGCCCTGAAGAAAAGATCATTCAACAATTTAAGTTAGAAACGGATAAACGTTCTAATATTAAAGCAGAATATGGTCAATACGTAACAAGTGTTGAAGGAGTTTATGCAGCTGGAGATAACCGTCGTGGTCAAAGCTTAGTCGTATGGGCTATTCACGAAGGACGAGAAGCCGCAAGAGAATGTGACCGTTATTTAATGGGAGCTTCAAATTTACCATAAGTAATATGGGAATTTATCTTTTTTTAACGTATAATAAGTAATAAAAAGTCATAGCCTTTTCACTAATATTATGAGATGATAGAATTATCTATTAATTGGTGAGGGGGCGTTTTTTTATGTTTTCTTGGATAAAACGTGGCTTATTAGTCTCCACAGCGCTTCTGTCGATTGGTCTTGTTACGCCTGGAACCGATTATCGAGAGGTTTATGCCGAAGAGCCATTACGTTTGTCAAAATCAGTATATGAAAAAGCTAATATTTATAAAGTAGATGAAAGTGAATATGCTCTGTTCCATGCCGTTCTTCCTTCAAGTACGGATAAATACATACATCGAGATGTTTCATCTGCCGAAGTTTATACTAATTATCTTTTGCAATTTGCTTATGATATGAGCATGCTTAAATTTGGTGAAACAATATCCAAGCAAATTGAAAAACCGTTTCAAGAAGAGATTTTACCAAAACTGTCAGAAGTCGTTGTCGAGACGACTAATCAATTAACGGAAAATGAGTGGAAACAAGTAAAGTTATCATCCAAACCAACGAATGGTTCAGGTGAAAAGATTTTTCACTTATATAATGAAGAAAGTGGAGAAGATATATTACGTTTTCACGTTCGAAGAGATCAACCACCGAAAAAAGGGCATTGGTTTAATTTTCATTATCATACATTCTTAGATGGTCATGAAGGTCATCATAATTTAGGGGATGTATATTGGGGAAAAAATATGCCGCCAAAATGGATGGCTTAACTTTAAAAGGCTACAGCAATTAGGTTCATAAGACCATTGTTGTGGTTTTTTTGCTTAAATAAAGCTTTATTTTTGAATGAAACCCTTCTATTTGACTAGATAGAACCTGTTTTCAGTTAATAAGACTTACTGACTACATGGATAGTGTGTGGTAGTATAGACCTATAAGAGTGATGAGTAATAAAAAAGGAGGTTCAATCTGTGAAAAAACGTCAAATATGGTTCATCAGTGTGACTAGTTTCATTTTTATTGCGGTTTGGACTATAGCATTCATACAATTTAGCAATCATGAGCAAAAAATCTCAGCCCCAATCGATAAAGAATTAACGTTGGAAATTGCTCAATTAGATGATACAGAAGAAGAGCAGTTAGAAGTTGAAACAAATGTCGTCGATCCGTCTAAACAAGAAGAGGACAAGCAACCAGTTAGCGTATCGAGTAATGGAAAGATTGATTTAAGAATGTTTGATTTTAGTGACATATCAACTCCCGATGGTGTACCGATCGACGGGATTTTGGAAAAAATTGGATTATCCAAATAGAGGTATTTGATCGAATATTCACTTGATCTTCATTTATTTTTTCACATTATTTAGGGCTTTTTTGGTACGATAGAAACATAGTGAGTTTTGAACGTAAGGGGGAGCCTAAGTGGAATTATTAAAAAAGATAAAGGAAGTTCCTACTTGGTTAAAGTGGGTATTTCGATTAGTGATGGCTTATATCGCATTATTAGCAATCATATTAGCATCAACAATATTTGTTGTATTGGTGACTTTCACTTTTATTATTATTGATTTCTTTAGTGGTTCAGAAAGTTTAAAAGGGTATGCTGAAGAGAATTTAGTGCCTATTTCTGAATTTATGTGGAATTTATTTACACTATTAGTTCCAGGTTTATAAATAAATCGGGGCAAGCTACATACTGTTTTACTTATCCCGCAGGAGACTCTGGTGATTCCATTGGGAAGTAACTGAAAAAGGCAGGCTAGTGTAACAGAAGTATGGATGATTTCGTTTACTCCGCCAGCTGCATACCATACGCGTTCCGCGGGTGAATAGGAAGTCTCCGGGTATTCCACTGGCTCCGTTTTGGTCATTAAAAAACCAGCTGAACTATTATTGATCATTAATAAATCACCTAATTGTTAAAGTTTTTTCCGGTTAAAGGTGAAAATGAGACTTTTCAGTCACTTCGTGTGTAGTTGGTAGGGGGATACGAAATTGGCTAAATTCAGGGACTCTATACACAGAGAGGGGAGCTTATTATGGAAGCACAAATTGTGCAGGCTGTATATAAAACAGGCGTTTATATAGGCGAATGTTTACAAGTGAAAGAGGCAGAAAATAAAGCACTTGTGAAAGTGGTTGCTGTCAAAAAACATCCACAACAAGGGGATTTACATCACCCGAAGCAAACAGAAGGTGTTTTTTTTCATGAAAGAAAGGCGTTAGCTCAGTATGAGAAAGCATGGATGCCGCTTTCTTCTTTAAAAAGCTTTGATGGAGAGGTTTTAGAGTATAAAGAATCACTAAGCCTTGCATGGAATCAGTTATATGAGAAGCTTAAAAGTGAAGAGACTGATTTTAATTTAAAAAGTATGGAAAAATTAAAGGATTTAAAAAAGGAATATCACTTCTAATAAGGTTTTTTTATGAATAGGGAGTAGGGCTGTGCGATAAAGTCAATTATTGGACTTAATAAGTACAGTCCTTTTTACACATTAGGATAGATAGGCTTAATATTAAAAAAATCGGGCTTTCCTAAAAGTCATGAAAATGACCATTCAAAATAATCAAAGCCGATGGATTTTACAACGAGTAAAATCCATCGGCTTTTTCTGAGCTTTGGAACAGCCCTTTTTTGAATTTAGAGGAGTTTGGAATGCTTTTTTTGTTTCGTTTTTATTAACTAACAAAAAAGCTTAATGAAGGGCTGAGCTGAACTTTTAGTTCATTGAATTCGGTTTCTGTTAACGGCACTAGAGGCAGTCTGACAGAGCCAACTTGTACACCATTCATATTAAGTGCTGCTTTAACCGGGGTTGGGTTTGGTGCAGCAAATAGGGCTTTCATGATTGGCAACAGCTCTCTATGCTGTATCGCTGAAACTTGTACTTGTCCAGCAAAGAAATTTTGGATCATTTGTTGCATTTCATTGCCAATAATATGAGAGGAAACGGATACTACACCAGTACCACCAATGGCTAATACAGGTAAAGTTAAACTATCATCACCACTATAAAGAGCAAAGCCATCTGGTGCACTTGCAATAATCGTTGTCATTGCGTCTAAATCACCACTGGCTTCTTTCGTTGCGATGACATTAGGTAGTACTGCTAAGCGAAGTGTTGTTTCTACGCTAATATTCACACTGCTACGACCAGGAATATTATATAGCATGATTGGCAAGTTTGTTGCTTCAGCAATCGTTTTAAAATGTTGATAAAGGCCTTCTTGAGAAGGTTTATTATAATATGGAGCAACAAGCATAATCGCATCTACACCTAATTTTTCTGCTTGCAAGGTTAACTCAACAGATGCTGCGGTTGAATTAGAGCCAGTTCCGGCGATAACAGGAATGCGACCATTAACAGCTTGAACAACGGTTTCAAATAAGTGTAATTTCTCTTGGTATGTTAAGGTTGGAGATTCTCCGGTCGTTCCACCTACAACAACGGCATCTGTGCCATTACTAATTAAATGCTCAATTAAATCTTTTGTTTTATTTACATCTACTTTGTTTTCTTCGTTAAACGGGGTCACCATTGCGGTAATAACTCGTCCTAAATTCATTTTACTCACCCTCAATTCCATTATTATCAATAAAATGGGCTATATCTATTATCTCCGATTGAACACAAAAAAAACAACAATGAAGGATCCTCATTGCTGCATGGCAATACTGTGTGTACACAATCATTCCAATGCGTGAGATAGCCCTCCATATAGCCTCGTGCTATATGACAGTCCTGTATTTATTTAATACAGTCCCAGCTAAATAAAAGATGAGATTCTTATTTAGCTTCGGCAAAATCCCCTTTTAGTATGCTTCATCAAAGCTCAACCTTCTACACATACTTACTGATGGAGTTTGCTCCTCTAGCCTCACTTCAACTGATGAAGTAAAGATTATTCACTATAGTGACTCTACCTTATCAAAAGATTTTACTCATTGCAATGATTTCATTTCACTTTTATGATTCAAATCATAAAAATTTAAATTTTATTTCTAATAATTGGAATTTGGAGAGTGTTCAGTAGCTCGTCTAATTCCTGGCTACATCGTACGGTTTCATCTGAAGTGAATCCGTACTTTTCGGCTAAACGTAACATTTGATTTCGCTTTGACTCAATTTTTAACTTAATCATTCATTTCCACTCCATTTAATTTTTATGTGTAATCATTCTTTTTATAATTTTGAAAAAAATATAAATACATTTATGAATAATTAACACAAACATTATTATAAGCGATAAAAATTGAAAAGAAAGACTTTCTAAAAAAAAAGTCATTAATTGCTAAAATTAGAAGTGATTCGACAATGCCCGGTGCTTTTATAGCCTTAATTTACCTCACTGATTTATAGATAATTGGAGCAAAATAAAGGTAGAGAGGAGGGATAAATTGAGGGCAACTATCTTGATGATGTCAATATTATTACTCATTGTGCTAACAGGTTGTGTGTTGGAACAACAACGACCGCTTGGAGCTAAAAGCGACCCCGATCTTACATTTAGCGGTCTTGGCACTAATGAAATGCGAAGTCATGAAGGTCCGATTACAGATATGCTTGTTCCCGATGATACCGTCTTAGGATTAACAAAGGACAAGGTACCTTATCAAACAGGCTCATTAGGGTATAAGCGTAATATAGGAATAACTGAAAAAGGGACAAATTGGAATGGGCTAATGAATAATCGTCCAGGTCTAATTAAAAAATTGTACGCACCCGATCAAAGCTATTTATTAGAGAGAAAACCAGGCACAGGCATTCAACAAATGGGATTAGATTCAACCGAACATTTAAAATCGTCCATTTTATCGTTAGAAACAGTAGAAGATGTGCATATTATTGAAACAGCTGAGCAAATGTTAATTGGAATTGAATCAAGTGAAGCGAATAATGATAAGTTAATTCGTAGTATCCGTGAAGCAACCGAAGCGGATTCAATGGATAAGGAAGTGTTGATTACGTCAAAACGTTCGATTATTAATCGAATGGAAGCATTTGAAAATGGGGAACAAGCTGGCTGGCCATTTCGCTCTTTTAAAGGAATGGTTGCCGAAATGCAAGAGTTGTTTAGATAAATAAAAAAGGACCACCCGATGATAAGCGGTAGATTATTTGGGTTGGTTCTTTTTTAGTAGAAAGAGGGGGAAAAGCTTTTAATGGACATAAAACAACCACAATGGTCATCGTACCAAATTGTGGTTGTTTTATTTAGTGGTTTCGAAAACCCCTGGCTATGCCGGGGGTTCTAAAAAGCTTCAAGCGTGGTATTAAAAAAAAACCTCACTTCATGGTAGGATAAAGTTGGTTTCCCGACCGCTTCATCGCACCAAAGAAGGAGGTATGCCCTGTGAAGGACATGAATAGTTTAGCACACACAACATGGAATTGTAAGTATCACATCGTGTTTGCACCAAAATACAGAAGACAAATCATCTATGGAAAATACAAAAAAAGTATCGGACAGATCATAAGAGATTTATGTGAAAGAAAAGGGGTCGTGATTCATGAAGCAAATGCTTGTCCGGATCACATCCATATGTTAGTAAGTATTCCGCCGAAGTTAAGTGTGTCACAATTCATGGGGTACTTAAAAGGGAAAAGTAGTCTCATGATATTTGATCGACATGCCAATTTGAAGTATCGCTACGGGAACAGGAAGTTTTGGTGTAGAGGCTTCTATGTTGATACAGTGGGAAGAAACAAGAAGCAGATACAAGAATACATTAGGAATCAGCTAAAAGAAGACTATATGGGTGATCAGTTATCATTGTTCGAAGACTATGACCCGTTTACCGGAGAGAAAAATAAGAAGAGATAAAGAAATTCTTTAGAATTAGTGGGTGAATGTGGTGCAAAAGGGAAACCGGTTCAGTGGGCCTTTAAGGCCTAGGCCGGTAAGAAAGGCTTTCAGCCGCAGAGTAAACCACCAGTTCACACTGGTGGTTTTGATTTTTTCATTAATAAATACCATATTCTTCGGTGATAGAAAACCATTCACGTTCTAATGACTTATAGCTAATAATCGCGTTTTCGTAATGTACCCGAGCAGAATGATACTGTTTCTCATCAATAGGAGCACGCATATCCATTAAAATTCGGTCTAATACGTCTAATTCAACGAGTAGACTTAGGTGAATTTCGTGGAAACCATTAAAAGTTTTAGGGCGCTCTGTATTGATTAACTCTACGGTTTGACTTCTAATTTCTGCTAATGCTTGTTGAAACGATTGTAGAGCTTCTGTTTCATTATTAGGGTTTTCAAAAAAGAATGCATGGTTTTCAAGATAGGAAATGACATTACTTAAGTACTGTCCTGATTTGTCAGCGTAAATCATCATTTGTTCATCCGCTAACCCTTTTCGTCGGTTTTGATCCTTATCACTAGCTACACCTTGAAAACCTAATGGGCGTTCATTTTTTTGAGAATCCTCGATAATTTGTGATTCAGAATCGACTTGACAGGCAGCCAAAGGGAGCAAGAAGGCGATAAGTAGAAAAGTGAAGCTTTTTTTCAAGGTAAATCCTCCTCATAACAATAGATAAATATAGTATGAAATAAAGAAACAGAACTTATGCATCTTTCTTCTTAGCAACTCATAAATTGTTAAAAGTGATGATATAAGGAGGAAGTGCCATGATTGCTTTTTTTCTCGTTTTAATTGCTTTCTTTTTTTGTTTATTTGCCTGTTCACTGTTATGGGGGAATCGAATAATAGAAGGAATTGAAGCTCGTTCTGGAAAAGAAGCCGATGAAATGCTTAGAATAATTGAGGAGAAAATGAAGAAATAGAAAAGCTGAGGGAGGCTGGAAAAACCACTCCTCTGATATGAAAACCGGTGACATTTTACTCGTTTAAAATGTCACCGGTTTTCATTATATTTATTGGAATGGAAGTCGATGGATAGCGTTCTACTCACCGTTCCCGAAAATCATGCTCCTCGTCCTAGAGGTTACTGAAAAAGTCTACTCGTTAAAATAGGGTTTCATGAATTAGTTGTACTCCGCCAGCTCCATACCCTACGCTTTCCGCGGGTGAACCGGGAGCCTCCTCGCTCCGCTGTGTGGTCTCCCGTGTTTCACTTCTCCCGCAGGAGTCTCCGGGTATTGCGCTGGCTCCGTTTTGGGTCACCAAAACACGGTTGATGCTATGATTGACACTCTAACAAATAATCTGATTTCTTAGGGGGCTTTCTCGCCAAAGTTAAACTTGAGACTTCTTCAGCAACCTCCGCGTCCTGTGGAGTGGCGTCGAACTAGCTAGCTTAGCTAGCGGATTTTGGCTCTGCCACTACTTCCCACGGGAGTTTCCTCATGTTTTCGTCCGCTAAGATAGAGGATTTTTCTAACTCATTTAGATCGTTTTGTCCCTACCTTTTTTATTTAATTTAAAACTGTATTAAAACAGATAAAAAAATACTTCACTTTTATAATACAACTGTGTATAATGTAATTAAGTAAATAAACAGAATAAAATGAAATATAAAAAAATGGGAGGTTTTATCATGAATCATAATCAAGAAAATCCAAAAAATGAACAAAAGGAACCGACGATTTTAGAGATGATTAATGACTATTATAGTAAAAATTAATTAAATGATTGCTGGGGATAGCCTTCTCCAGCAATCATTTATGTTGGGAAAAAATTTGCATTTCATGATTGATTATGCTAATATGGCTATATTAATTAAACATTTTTTTGAATATTGTTCACATTTTATAAGGAGAAAAGAAGCGTCTTTTTTCGTTATAATATGTGAAATGCTGATTTACCCAGATTGTAAAGACGATGAACATATTAAGTAAACAAACAGAATGGAGTTTTTTACATGCAAACAGGTAAAGTAAAATGGTTTAACGCTGAAAAAGGTTTCGGTTTTATCGAAGTAGAAGGCGGAAACGATGTATTCGTACACTTTAGTGCGATTACTGGTGATGGTTTCAAATCTTTAGACGAAGGCCAAGCAGTTGAGTTCGAAATCGTTGAAGGCGATCGTGGACCACAAGCAGCTAACGTTGTTAAATTATAATTAACTTTTACACGATCTCATCCGAGGTCGTGTTTTTAAATATTATTAAAATAATTTCACGTACCGTATTTGTATAAAATAGCAGGGTAAAATAAAAAGCACTCACTGCTTGTGAATGCTTTTTATTTATTAAGGATAATAAATAGGGGAAGCTGGTCCAATATTAATTCCAAGTGCCATCCATATAAATAACATCGCTGTCCAAACGATAGTAAAAACAATCGCATACGGTAGCATAACTGAAATTAACGTACCAATTCCCATTTTTTTATCATACTTTTGAGCAAAGGCTATAATAATCGCAAAGTATGGCATTAATGGTGAGATAATATTTGTTGTTGAATCTGCTATTCGATACGTAAGTTGAGTAAATTCAGGAGAATACCCTAAGCCCATCATAATTGGAATAAAAACAGGGGCCATGATTGCCCATTTTGCAGAAGCACTTCCAACAAATAAATTAATTAGCATCGTAATGGCCATAAAGCCGAGTAGAAGTGGGATTCCTGTTAAATTGATGCTATCAAGAAATTCTGCTCCATAAACTCCAAGAACGATGCCCATATTTGTTTCGTTAAAAAAGGCAACAAATTGACCAGCTGTAAAAGCTAAGACGATAAACATTCCCATGGAAGCCATTGTATCGGAAAGTTGACTTGCCACATCCTTATCGCTTTTTATGTTTTTCATTAAGATCCCATAAACTAGACCAGGAATTAAGAAGACGAATAAAATGAGGATTCCAAGAGAGTTCATAAATGGTGATTGGACAATCGGATTATTTCCATCACCACGCATCGGTCCCCATTCTGGAACAACTAAAAGAGAAAGAACTCCTACTGTTAAAAGCATCGTAAGTCCAGCCCATGTTAAGGCACGTTTTTCAGGTTTTGATAAAAATTGAATGTTTTCCTCGGCTTCTTGGTCTTTGTTTGCTTTATATTTTCCTAAGCGAGGTTCAACAATTTTTTCGGTTACATAGGTTCCGGCTGCAGTAATTACAAATACGGAGGCTATGAGGAAATACCAGTTCATCGCGATGTTTATATCCGCGGCATAAGCTGGATCAAACGTAGCTGCTGCTTGTCGAGTTAATTCTCCAAGCATTGGATCAGTTGCCGTAATGAATAAATTTGCACCAAAACCGCCGGATACTCCCGCAAACGCGGCAGCCATCCCAGCAAGTGGGTGCCGTCCGATTGCAATAAATAATAAGGCTCCTAAAGGTGGTAAGACAATATAACCTGCGTCAGCTGCTAAACTAGATATAATTCCAGCAAAAACAAGAGCAGCTGTAATTAAACGTTTTGGGACAGAGGTGACGAGCCCTCTTAAGGCGGCACTAATAAGCCCGCTTCTTTCGGCAATTCCAATTCCGAGCATTGTGGCAAGCACAATCCCTAACGGAGCAAAGTTAATGAAGTTATTAACCATTTCACTAACCATATAGTTTATACCATCTGCAGAAAGTAAGTTTTTAACTTCTAAAATATCTCCTGGTTCAGCCGGATTAACAACTGAGACATTTAAGCTAGATAAAACAGCAGAAAGACCGACGACAATAAGTGCCATAATAGCAAATAATGTTATCGGGTGTGGAAGCTTATTTCCGACCACTTCTACAAAGGTCAAAAATCGGTTAAACAGCGATTTTTTCTCTTGGTTGTCCATCGTAATAAAAACACTCCTCATAATAGATAATATTTTCAGACTAATATAAATTATTTTGAGATAATGTCTGAAAATGACATGTGAACCATTGTACTATAATTTAACTTTTTTGACGTTTAAATTTTATAAAAAAATAAAGTAAAAGTTTTAGCAATCTTATTAAAAATTTGATAATTCGGCGAAAAGAGAAATTGAGAGACATATAGACTTGGTGCTAGTTGTTAAAGGTGTCATTATGGAAATTCGCCACTTTGGCTTCGCTCCTAGGGTCTCTCTCACTTTATAACATTCAAAAGAGGCTGTCGCAAAAGGGGATAAAAATGACCTTTTGAGACAACCTCGTTCAACCTTATCTTTTTAACTTTTACTTTGTAGATGAGCTGATTTCCCAATACGGGGTTAAACCGTAGTGACTATAAATTTGTTCTTCATTTTCACGTGTAAATGGTCGGTCGGCATCATAATCAGGTCCATTTTCAATTAATTCTTTCTCGATGGAAACCGTTATTGTACGGTCGAAATGTGAGATTTCTTTTAACATATCAATGGAAACGACAACTAGATCCTTTGCTAAAAAACCGCCTACATTAACGATAAAGTATCGTATTTCTGATGTGTCATAATTCATAATACAATCTACTAATTGACCAACTTGGCCATTTTTGGCATGAATCTGAAACTTGTTTAAATGGTCAAAACTTTGTAAAGTAGGTTCTTCAGTTATTGATTTTGTTTCGTTCTCATCTGCACCTAAGCTTGTTTTATCCAGTTCTCTTATAGGAGGTGTTGCTGGTGTATAAGCAGCCCGTCCAACAAAGGAAGGTCCGGTTCCCGTTGGAATAGCTCCTGGTGCATGAAGCCAATAATGATCCCAGCCATAGTGGTCATTTAACCTTTTTTCAAACGAACGTGAAAATGGTTCATGATCTTCAGGTTTCGGACTGTTTTTAATTTGATCCTTTGTCAAATTAACGCTTATCGTTCTTTCAATAAAGTCAAGTTCTTCGAAGGCGGCCATTCTAAGTAGCACATGTCCCCCGATAAACCATTTTCTCGTATCAGCCACGATATAACGAATTTTAAATGTATCACTTTCAAAAATAAAATCATCAATTGACCCTAATTCATCATCTAATGCTTTCATAGAATATTTTTTCAATTTACTAGCTTCTATTAACATAAGGGCTCAGCTCCTTGAGTGATTTATTATCGTGCTTATTCTTCTATAACCATCTTTTCTTTATTTAAAACATTCATTTAAACAAACTAAATTATATTAAATAAAAAAAAGTAAGTAAAAACTATTTACAAATTATAAGTTTAATATTAAACTGATGATAGTGGAGGTGATTAAATGGTGTTTCGAAAGCAGAGGTTACCCCTTTTATTATGGTTTCGTTTAGCCCGTATTTATAATAAAAGCAACCGAATGTCGTCCAAGTATTTATCGCAATGGAACTTAACGGTGTCTCAGCTAGATTTATTAGCTCAAATTGGAGCCCACCAGCCAATTGCCCAAAAAGATTTGGCGGAAAAGCTGTTTGTAACAAAAGGAAACATAACTCACTCGCTCCGAATTTTAGAAAATGCAGGTTTTGTTAGCAGAAAACAAGAATGGCGTACAAAGTATATTCAATTAACGGATAAAGGGGAACGATTATACGAAGAAGTCGTTCCGAAGCAAGAAGAAAAGCAAGCTCAAATCTTTTCCTCTTTAACAAAGGAAGAACAGAAGATTTTATTGGAATTATTAAAAAAGGTCGAAAAAAACCAACTTAACGGGAGTGATTTATAATGGAAAGAAAGAGCTTAATCGGAACTCATCACGTTTCGTCTCTAACAGCGAATGCCAAGGAAAATTACCACTTTTATACAGAAGTATTAGGGATGCGATTGGTGAAAAAAACGGTCAATCAAGATGATACATCGGTTTATCACTTATTTTATGCAGATGAACGAGGAAACCCTGGAACAGATTTAACTTTTTTTGAAATTCCTCATGCGGGTAGAACATACTATGGCAATAATGCGATTACATTAACGACTTTAAGGGTACCAAATGATCAAGCGTTGAATTTTTGGCAAGAGCGATTTGAGAAATTTAAAGTTGAATTCGAGCCAATTACAGAAGTGAACAAACGAAAAACGATTAAATTTTGGGATTTTGAAGGACAACGATTAATGCTCGTATCGGATGAACATAATCATGGGGTCGCTGGTGGGAAAGCATGGGGTAAAAGCCCCGTTCCAGTGGAATACGCGATTTATGGATTAGGACCGGTGGCGTTAACAGTACCAAAAAAAGAGACAACAGCAGCGGTTTTAAAAGAAGTTCTTGGCTTTAAGTTAGTTGGCGAAATCGCTCCTTTTGTCGAAGGGCAGGCAAATATTCAAGTATTTGAAACGGGTGAGGGTGGTACAGGAGCAGAAATTTATTTGGAAGAAAGAACCGATCTTCCACGTGAAAGACCTGGGAGAGGCAGTGTTCACCATGTAGCCTTCCGAGTCGAAAATCAAGAGGAACTAGACAAATGGGCGAAGTTTATTTCCGGTGTACGTCTTCCGAACTCAGGAACAGTTGAACGCTACTATTTCCGGTCCTTATATTTTAGAGAACCTAATGGAATCTTATTTGAACTAGCAACAGATGGTCCAGGTTTTGAAGGAGACGAATCTTTTGAGACTTTAGGAGAGAATTTAGCTTTGCCACCATTTTTTGAAGATAAACGAAAAGAAATTGAAGCTAAACTAGTGCCATTAAACACAAAGCAATAAAAAGTAGAAGAGGAGGAGACATAAATGAATCATATTTTCAAAAAAGGAAATCCAGACAAACCGACCCTTGTTTTGTTACATGGAACGGGTGGGAATGAACATGATTTATTACCTATTGCCGAAATGATTGACCAAGAAGCAAGTGTTTTAGGGATACGTGGAAACGTGTTAGAAAATGGCATGCCACGCTTTTTTAAACGATTAGCAGAAGGAGTCTTTGATGAAGAGGATTTAAAATTCCGTACGAACGAATTAAGCGATTATCTCACGCAAGCAGCAGATGAATATGAGTTTGATCGTGAAAATGTAATCGCCATTGGTTATTCAAATGGGGCCAATATTGCCGCGAGTTTGATGTATCACTATGATGATGCGTTTAGAGGAGCGATTTTATTTCATGCGATGGTACCATTAAAAAATATCGAGTTGCCTTCATTAAAGGGAACCGAAGTATTTGTAGGGGCAGGAAAAAACGATCCGATTATTCCAGAAGAAAATACACAACAATTAATCTTAGATTTAGAAAAAGCAGGGGCTCATCTGGAGGCGTTTTGGACGAATGGTGGTCATCAGCTCACTCGCGAAGAAGTTGAAGCGGCAAAAGAGTGGTATGGAAAATTAGTGTAAGATAAATAAGAGCATGAAGTGACAATGAAGTAATAAACATTGTTAAGCCTCATCAATTGAAAAGTAGGGGTTGTCATAAGGTCAGCAAATGGATCTTTTGACGGCCTCTTTTTTATGGTTTAGAAAACTCCTGGCTATGCTGAGGGTTCAAAAGAGCTTCTAGCCTCTTGATTAATTCATGATCATAAATAAACAGGAACAAAAGGTAAAATCCTCTAACCACGACAAAAAGCATATGGTAAAATATAACTAAATACAATGAGGGGGAAGATGACGGTGCAACTCAAAATATCAAAGCTCTTTATTTTCATTTTTATTTCGATCGGATTGGTTGGCTGTGGCAATGATACACCTGATCCGGACATGTTAGCGGAACAATTTTTAGAAGATTACGAGAATCAAAACTATGAAGCGATTTATCAAATGTTAACAGATGATGTACATACTCAAATTTCTAGAGAGGATTTTATTAGCTGGTATGAAGAGGCAGATGAAACCATTCAGGCATTAAATCGAGTGCTCTCATTGGAAAAAGTGGAAGTGCCTGAAGATGAAGAGGCTCCGGAAGGCGAACAATATTACCTTTATTCATTAGAAGTAGAAACAAATATTGGCGTGTTAACGAATGAAGGCAGAGTTAAATTCGAATTAGTTGAAATGGAAGAGGAGAAGGAGTGGAAAATCGATTGGACTCCGGGATTATTATTGCCACAAATCGATTATGGCGATGGCGTTCAATATGCGACAATAAACCCTACGCGTGGGGAAATTTATGACCGAAATGGTGAAGAGTTAGCAGTTAATGGAAAGCTCCTTCAAGTGGCAATGGTCCTTGGGCGAATGGAAGGAAAAGAAGAAGAAATGGTAAAAAAAGCTTCAGAACTGCTTGATTTAAGCGAAGAATTTATTGAGGAAAAGCTTAATCAATCATGGGTACAGCCGGACCACTTAGTTCCAATTGTCGAATTAGTCTATGATGGAAATGAAGAGCTAATGGAAATTTTGCAAGAGACGAGTAAGGAAGGGTTAACCTTTCAAACCATTCCTGGTCGCCAATATCCACTAGGTGCAGCTGCGGCCCATCTAACAGGGTATCTTGGAAATATTCAGGCTGAACAACTCGAAGAATTAAAGGAAGAAGGCTATACCGAAAGCTCAAAAATTGGAAGAGCGGGTTTGGAAGCTTTATTTGAAAAAGAGTTACGAGGGCAATTAGGAGGAAAGATTTCCATCGTCAGTGAGGATGGTAAAGAAAAGGACGTTCTGATTGAAAAAGAGGCAGTTGACGGTGAACAAATTACTTTATCGATTGATGCGAATATTCAAAAGAAGGCTTATGACCAATTAATAAATGAACATGGAACAAATGTGACGATGAATCCGGTCACAGGGGAAGTATTGGCACTAGTAAGTATGCCAACTTATAATCCGAATGATTTTATTGTTGGGATGTCAAATAATCAATTTGAGGAACTAAATAATCATCCAGGTAAACCATTTATTGCGAAGTTTAATCAAAGCTTTACGCCAGGATCTACGATAAAGCCGATTACAGCAGCGATCGCCATAGAAAATAGCTGGGATCCGAATGCTAAAATTGACGTACCTGAAAATGACCGGTGGCAAAAAGATGATTCTTGGGGGAATCATTTTATCACCCGTGTTTCTGGTATCCCTTTAACCTCTCTTAATTTAAGTGAAGCAATGGTTTATTCTGATAATATTTATTTTGCCAAACTTGCTTTAGAAACAGGAGAGGCGGATATTGCATCAGGTCTCGAAGCGTTTGGATTCGGAGAAAAGCTAGATTTTAGTACGAATTTAGCAACTTCTACTTACGCAAACGAGAATGGTTTAAATCGTGATGCCCTTTTAGCTGATACAGGTTATGGGCAAGGAGAACTCCTCGTGAATCCATTACATTTAGCAGTTATGTTTACCTCTTTTCTTCATGAAGGTTCGATGATACAGCCGAGGTTAGTGGCGAGTGAGCAATCAGGCTCTTTCTGGAAGGAGCAAGTCATTTCTGCTGAAACGGCAAACACGGTCAAACAAACGATTATCGACGCTGTTCAAAATCAAAATGCGACTGGTCATGCGGCCAATATTTCAGCGATGAATTTAGCCGGCAAAACAGGAACAGCCGAACATAAGTCGAGCCAAGAAGAAGAAGGCCCAGAAACAGGTTGGTTTATCGCTCTTAATGACGGAGAACCAGAAGTCTTATCACTAATGATGATTGAAAATGTAGAAAATAAAGGCGGCAGTCGTTATGTAGCTGAAAAAGTGAAACAAGTATTAGAAGCGTTTAATTAATCCATATTTAAGCCGTCGACAAAGTGTCTTTGAAGTTTTTCAGAGGCACTTTGTCGTTGCAGATAGGAGGTTAGATCATGACATTTAAACCAAAATCGTTTTCTTGCAAAGATTTAAACTTTAAAATTAGAGCTGCTGTAGAAACAGATGGAAAACATTTATCGGAATTAAGAGTTATAGTTGATAGGGAAACCGAAAACTTTGATAGAGAAAGTGGTGAAGATTTTCTATCTGAAAATGATTTTATTAATATTATCTTAACTGAAACAAATGATAGCAATAGTCTATTTTTAGTTGCTGATGTTGATGATAAGATTGTTGGATTTATTAGAGCGAAAGGAAATAATCTAAAAAGAACCTCTCATAGAATTGAATTTGGAGTCGCAGTTCTAAAGGAGTTTTGGGGATATTCTATTGGGAAAAAACTTTTAATAGAAATGATAAATTGGGCGGATTCCAATGGAATAAGGAAAATATCTCTGCAAGTTCTTGAAACTAATCAAAAAGCAATTAAGCTTTATAAAAGTTTAGGGTTCAAAATTGAAGGTGTCTTGAAAGAAGATAAACAACTTACAAATGGTTATTACAATACTATCTTAATGGGGAGGATTAATACTGATAATTAGAAATACATAGCTATTAAGGGGTTATTTTTTATTGTACATTTGGGACAGAAGTACAACAAATTCTTTTTTTAACAAAACGGTAGTGAGAGTATCGAGTTTACAAACTTTTAGAATAAGATCCTGCTTAATTTTCATTACTTTGCCTTTTTTAAAAATAAAAGGGGGGGAGTTGTAAAAAACATTTTAATCAAGCTTCTTCATACAATTTCATGTACCATAATAATTATAAACTCACCTTTCGCATCGAGAAAATCCGTTCAACTAGTTGGCAGAGCGAAAGGGAAGCTCTTAAACAAATGCCCTTGACACGTTTGAAAAGCGAGAACGCACTATCACACCAAACGGATAAACTGTGCATTAAGAAAAAATAGACAATGCTCTTCTTCGGCGATCGCTCCCAAACAGACACTCCGCGTCCTGCCGGAACCTCATGAGCCTCCTCAGCGTTTCACGCTTGCGGGGTCTCATTGGACGGTTTATTCCGGCGGGAGTCTCCGTGTCTGTTTGTCCGCTAGATCATGGAATCGAATCTAGGTTCGGTTTTCTCATTGAATAAAAAAATAGTCCTTACTTCAAAGTACAGTAGCTTGAGAATGATTTTTTCTCCTTCAATGATTAATTCCGTTACAGTTGTAAACAAATCAGTGTGGATGCTCTGTACGTTAGCTAGATGATCGAGCTTGTTTCGATTTGAATCATATCTTTTCATGACTACAGACTTAGGAAAAAATAGGTGGCAACTCCCTATTTAGTTTCATAACCAACAAAGTGAAGAAGAAGGTCCTTCTGCGTTAAAAATAGCTGATTGAGAATGGCCCTATCATCAAGCACTCCCCTACACTTAGCGGACAAAACCATACGGAGACTCCCGCGGGAATAAACCGTGGAGCGAGACCCCGCAGGTGTGCCGAGGAGGCTCGCCAGGTTCCCGCAGGACGCGGAGTATGGTTTTGGTAGCGACAGCCGAAGCGCTTCATTTTAGTAAACAATTTCCTTCAACAGCCTACGAAGAGATGTGTTCAGACTGTCAACGATTGAACCGTTCATGTAAAGTCCATTTGAGTCTTGTATCGCCCTAAAGTTATTCTCTATCAACGGTTAAGGAGCAATTATACGCTGCGAAAGTTGAGTTATAAATAAAAAATATAGAAAAAAAACGTAACAAATTACAGAGAATCTAAAAATTTGTATATATAGTATTTTGTCAAACAGCTATAACTAGTCTAATTCAATCTTTAGAAAAAGGCTGAGGGATAACTCGCTATAGAAGGATATAAAATTTGTTGAAAGTTAAAACGACCTTAAACGTTGGTCGTTTTATTCACATTTCAGATAGTAAGCATTCAATTGAATGACCGATTTAAATATTTTTGCAAATAATTTCAAAAAAAGTGAAGTGATTTTTGGCTTTACGTCGTCTAATAAATAGATAGCAAATAAAGTGACAAATATCAGTTCATAAAAATGGAAATTATGGTATATTTGTTGAGGTGAAATAGCTATTTGGTTAAACGTATATTCTAGCTACGTCCGTTAGAAGTTCAAGAAAAATCGGCCAGCCTATAAAGTCAAAAAGCGACTTTTTAGTCAGCCCTGCCCACAGGATGTGAGTACAAGGCGTTGCGACAGGACGTCGCGAATTTAGCGTTGTTCCTTAATGTTCTCACTTCTGAGCAAACGAACTTCGCTTTATTTTCAATCTAGCTACGCCTGTTAGAAGCTCGAGAAAAATCGGTTCGTCTGAGTGAAGACAAAAAGCGTCTTCATCAGCCGCTCCTAATTTTTTCTCGCTTCTGACCGAACAGGCTTCGCTTTATATTCAAGAGAGGAGATGTATTCGTGTATAGAAAGCCAAAACTAGCAATCTGGATTTTAGTTCTATTTTTTTTAGTCGTTTTATTTATTCCGATAACATTTGCGAATGCAGAGGGAGAAGAGTCATTACATATTGAAACAAATGTCGGTTTTGAAGGGAAAATATCAAGAGCAGGAGGGTTTCCGCTTGAATTAACAATCACAAACCAAGGAGAGGATCTTTCAGGTGAGCTCGTTATTCGAGTTTCACCTACATACGATACATATGGAAACCTCATTTTTCCATTAGACATTCCAGCAGGGGAAACTCGTACGTTATTAGTAACGATTCCTGGTTATGAGTCTAGTTATCATTACGGACAAAATCAGCCAAGTGATATATCTTTTTATGAGTCGGGTTGGTCAAAAGGGAAGGAAATTAACATAACAGGTAAAAAGACGATTACAGGTCAACATTTAACCGATGACGCTACGGTTATGGGGATTTTGTCTAATGATCCAGATTCATTAAATTCATTAAAGTCGATGACAGTCTCACCAAGTGTTACAAAGCCACAATTTGTAAATGTCGACCCTAAAATGATCCCAGAAGATTTTATTGGTTTAACGATGCTAGACTATTTACTTGTTGATCAATATTCATTAGCTGATTTAAGCGAACGTCAGCAACAAGCAATCGAATCGTGGATTCAGTTTGGCGGACAGCTAATTGTTGGAGGAGATCCAGCGATCGTGCAAAAGAGTGGATTATTAAAAGACGCCTTACCAATGGGGGCTATGATTTCAACTGTGCGTGCAGATGCGTCTTTATTTGAGCAATTTAACGAAGAGGAATCTTATCCAGAAGAAACGGTTTCTTTATATATTGGTGAAGTAGAAGAGGGTGGCCAAGTAAATTACACGTCAGCCGAAAACTATCCAGTTGCTGTTCAAAAACGGTATGGCAGTGGGGAGATTATTCAACTAGCCTTTTCACCAAGTGAAAGTGCTTTTATTAATTGGGAAGGGAATACAGACGTTTGGAAAAGCTTATTTAATCAAGCTTTTGTGCAAGGAAATCATCATTATAATTCTTCCATTTATGACAAGCTTAATTACACGATGACTGAAGTGAATAATATCTTTGCTAATTCAACGATTCCATTTGGTATTCTCGTTGCTGTCTTTTTTGTATATGTTGTGTTAATTTTTCCGTTTCTTTTTATCCTTTTGAAAAAGCTTGATAAAAGAGAATATGCATGGTGGATTTTACCATCCTTATCGATTGTGATTGCTATAGGTTTGTTTGGTTTTGGTGCTAAAGATCGAATCGGGCAACCGCAATTGAATGAAATGTCAGTCATGAAATTGCAGCCGAACGAACAAACTTATGGTTTTGCTAGCTTTGCTTTATTTAGCAATAATAGTGGTGATTATATGTTATCGATTAATGAAGAATCATTTGCAGGATTTCCATATTCAACAAATCAATATTCTTATAGAGGTGGTTTTGAACAAGCCGGTCAGGATGTTCTTTATAAAAATGCCGGTCAGTTGGATGTTTTATTTGAGGATGTCGAGTATTGGGCTGTGCGTAATGTGACAGGACCAATTGAAAAAGATTCTCAGATGACGCTTACTCATGATTTAGTTGTTGTTGACAAAGAAGTGTCAGGTACGATTACGAATGATACGGGCTTTGAGATTGAAGAATTATTTTTTAAAACAGGAAATACCGAAGTATTACTTGGTCGGGTAGCGAGCGGGGAAACCATTGAAGTTGCATTTGAGGCAAAAAATCAAATTTTTGCAACGCCTACGAGCAATTATTATCATCGAACAAATGTTGATGATGACTTGGACTCGTACCGTAAAGATTCTTTAATGAATGCGGCTTCAGAAAATGGCCTTTTTGACAAAGGATTACCAGCCTTGATTGCGATAACTAATGACTCCTTATTTGATGTAGAAATTAAAGGGAAATCGTCCAAAAAATCAGCTTATCATCTACTCGTTCAATCAGCTCATATTGAGAGGAAAATGACCGAAAGCTTTGATATTGATCTAAGTGAGATTAGACCAGATGTTTATATGGAAAGTGGATATAGTTATTTAGATACATATCCATTAGAAGAAGGAGAGAACTTCTTTTATGCTGATGCAGGCACAATTATGATGGACTATCAATTACCACATGAAATATTTAATGATAACGTTCAGTACACAGGTTTAAAAATCACGGTAAAAGATCAACTAACCTATGAAATATGGAATGAAGAAAGTGGAGACTACGAATCATTAGATCATGTCACAGAAATGGATGATCCTGGTCCTTATATTAATAAGAATGGACATTTGTTATTTAAGGTGACTAAATCGGATATGCCGCATGACGTCCCTCTTCCTACTATTCAATTAAAGGGAGTGTTTGAACAATGATTGAAACGATCCGTTTAACGAAAAAATATGGAACATTTACAGCATTAGATGATTTAAACCTCTCAATTGGTGAAGGGACCGTTTTTGGTTTTGTTGGACAAAATGGGGCAGGAAAATCGACGACCTTTCAAATTTTAGCGACGTTAATGGCTCCAACTTATGGGACTGCTTATATTGATGGGATTGATGTTTGTAAAGAACCGAGTCAAGTACGGAGAAAAATTGGTTATATGCCCGACTTTTTTGGTGTGTACGATCAATTTCGAGCTGAAGAATATTTAGACTTTTATGGGGCGAGTTATGGAATTTCAGCAAGAGAAAGAAAAGAATTAATTCCGCAATTACTTGAGCTTGTTAATTTAAGTCATAAAGCGGACTCTTATGTCGATATTTTGTCGCGAGGTATGAAGCAAAGACTTTGTTTAGCCCGTTCTTTAATCCATGATCCTAAAGTATTAATCTTGGATGAACCAGCATCAGGATTGGATCCGCGAGCTAGAATTGAGATGCGAGGAATCTTAAAAGAGTTAAAGACAATGGGCAAAACGATTATTATTTCTTCTCATATTTTGCCTGAACTTGCAGAGATGTGTGATGAAATTGGTGTCATCGATCATGGCTCATTAAAAGCACGTGGAACTGTAGCAGAAATTCAAAAACAGCTCCAAACGAAAAGACTCATTCAAGTTCAAGTTGCTGATGCGATGGATGAGGCCAGACGTTTTTTTGAAGACCAAGCCTTTGTGAGTGAACTCGTTGTCAAGGATGGCAAACTTGAATTTCTTTTTACAGGTACGGAAGATAATCAAATTGAATTGTTAAGAAAAGCTGTAGCTCATCATTTATCACTTGTTAGTTTTAAACATGTTGAATCGAATATAGAAGATGTCTTTATGGAGATTACGAAAGGAGTGGAGGATTATTGAAATCTTTACTCATAAACCCTGTCTTAAATAAGGAAATAAAACTTCGCTTCCGCTCTATTAAAAGCTATATCGGTCTAGCCGCATATTTAGGAATTTTAGCGTTATTATCATTAGGTTTTATCGGCATTCAGTTAAGTAATGATATGTACGGAACATTTAGACCGTATGAGAGCCAGTTAATGTTTACCTTTTTAAGTATGTTTCAGCTTGCCTTAATAATCTTTATCACGCCTGGTTTAACAGCTGGAGTGATTAGCAGTGAGCGTGAAAGGCAAACGTTGCCGATTTTATTAACGACCGATCAAACGTCGGCCTCGATTATTCTAAGTAAATTATTTTCATCGATTGCCTTTTTACTCGTCATCGTTTGTTCTAGTTTACCTTTATATATGATTGTCTTTTTATATGGGGGGATTTCACCAAACAAAGTCGTGCTTAGCTTTTTAATGTATATTTTTACGATGTTTGTGATTGGGGCGATTGGTATTTTAGCTTCTACCCTTTTAAGAAAGACGATTATTTCGATTGTCACGGCTTATAGTTTAGCGTTTTTCTTAACTGGAGGCTTAGCTGTTTTGGCCGTGATCTTAGTCGATTTTAGTTATTATTATACGAATGTTAATCAAGGGTATCCATGGCCGTTTTTAATCGCGTCCATTAATATTCCGATAATGTTTTTTCATATATTAGAACCAACTGTGCTTCCAGAACTTCAACGGATTGCTGGATTAAGCTTTTCACCGTGGATCGTCTTTTTTATTTTTTACGGTCTATTATTTGTTAGTACTATCATTGTCGCTATCAAGAAATTAAGGCCTAAAATGAAAACAAAACCTTTTCCTGAAAGTAAACATGAACAATAAAAGAATCGTGGATAAAAAGGGGGAGAAACGATGAATGAAAAGGAGCAATTTTTAAAATTATTACAGCCATTGGTGAAGCGATTGTTTCGTTTCCATCTTTATCGTTTTATCGGGCTGACCGTATTTTATACATTAATTGCGGCTTTATGTGTAACGGTTCTTTCGCGTTTTATCGCGATCCCTTTTATCCAGTATTACTACTTTAGTTTATTTGGAATTGTCGCTCTCGTATGTTTGGTCTGGTTCATCCGAACAAGACCGAAGAGAGAAGAAGCCATCCATCGATTTGATGAACAGGTTGGAGAAGAACGAGCGACTACTGCTTATTCTTTTTTGGATGACATTCGTCCGATAACTAGTTGGCAGCGTCAAGATGCGATAAAACGGATGAAGGAAAAAAAAGAAATGGTGTGGAGTGCGACGAAGCTCCAAATAAATGGAAAAAAAACATTAGTTGGCTTCCTTGCAGTCGTGCTGATGACTTTCTCCTTTTTCATTCCAAGTCAATCGATGTTGCTAGCAAAAGAGAAAGAAACGGAAAAAAAGATCAATGATGAAACCGAAGAGCAGCTTCAAGACTTGGTTGGAAATGTTGATGAAGAAATAATCGAACAGTTAAAAGAGAAGATGAAAGAGCAAGCAACAACGGATGAAGTGCTTGACGAAATTTTGAATGCGGAACAAAAGATAGAAGAGTTAAAGCAGCAGCTCGCTACAGAGGAAAAACAAACTTTAGATGGACTTGAATCCGATGATTTACAAGCAATTAAAGAAACGTTAGAAAAGAAAGACTCACCTTCTTTAAAAGAACATTTGCAGCAATTAGTTGACGAAGGATTAACGGCTGCGATTGATGAACTGCAGCAAGCTCTTCAAAATGAGTATGTCGATTTTGAGGCGATGACAGAAGAAGAAAAAGATGAATTTCTTGCGAATCTAGAAGAGCAATTAAACGAATGGTTAGAAAACATGGAGAACTTGGAACAGCTGGTAGAATTACAACAAAACTTACAGGAGCTTGCCCTCTCCCATCATCAGTCGATGTCTCAAGCTGGTATTGGGGGAAATCGCAACTTGTCCTTTAATCCATCCCAAACGAATTCAAATGAAACGGTCCAATCGAATCCATCGAATGGCTCTAGCTCAAATTCAGATGGAGATTCATCTAGTCAAGAGGGGAATGAAAACAATTCTTCTTATCAAAATGGTGAAGGCGAGGGTTCTGGCAATGGCTCTGGCAATGGCTCTGGTAGTGGCTCTGGTAATGGAGCGGGAGCAGGTGCAGGAACTGGTGGAGCAGGTAGTGGTTCCGGTAATGGAACAGGAATGGGTAGTGGTGCTGGACAAGGGACAGGAACAAGAGAGCTGACGATACCTGAAAGAATCAATAGTGACGACAACGCGGAAAATGATTTCTCAGAACTCGGCGAAGGAGATGCGGAAATTCAAGAAAGCGACCAAGTGCCAACGATGCGGGGGCAGGTCCGATCTTATCAAGAAGTTTTAGGAGAATACGAAGCGGCTTATCGTCAGAGTGTTGAGCGTCAAGCACTCCCAACTCATTTGGAAGCGATTATTGAAAGTTATTTTTCTGAATTAAAATAAGAAGGGGGTAAAAAGATGGAAGAAAAAATCCAGTCCTATGAGCAAGCAAAAGAAAAAATCGATCAAGTGTATGAAGAGGTGTCTTCCTTTATTGTCGGACAAGAAAAAGCGAAAAAACAAGTGCTCTGGTCGTTGTTAGCGGGAGGGCATGCTTTGCTGGAAGGTTTACCAGGAGTTGGGAAGACGATGTTAATTCGAACATTTTCTGACGTTTTATCCTTATCTTTTTCAAGAATTCAATTTACACCGGATTTAATGCCATCTGATATTACGGGAACGATGATGATTAACCAATCAGATGATCAAAAAAATCGTTTTCAATTTCATCAAGGACCGATTTTTTCGCAAATGGTCTTAGCAGATGAAATTAACCGTGCGACTCCGAAAACACAAAGTGCCTTATTGGAAGCAATGGCTGAAAAAACGGTGACCGTAATGGGAGACACAAAGGTTTTACCCCAACCATTTTTTGTTTTGGCGACACAAAACCCAGTGGAACTAGAAGGGACGTATCCGTTACCTGAAGCTCAAATGGACCGTTTTCTTTGTAAAATCAAAATGGAATATCCAACAACGGATGAATTGAGACTGATTGTAACGAGGACCGTGAATCAGACTGATATTGCCTTAAAAGAAGTGATGGACGAACAGCAATTGCTTCATTTGCAACATTTAGTCAAGGACATTTTGATCGCAGATGAAGTGTTGGATTATGCGATTACGCTTATTCAAGCGACACAACCACATTCGGAACTTTCTTCTGATAAGGTAAAAAGATATGTGAGGTATGGAGCAGGGCCACGAGGACTGCAAAGTATGATTAGATTAGCCAAGGCCCGTGCCTTAACAGAAGGACGTGTTCATGTTTCGATTGGCGATATTAAAGAAGTGTGCACCCCTGTATTACGTCACCGAATTTTCTTAACATTTGAAGGGGAAGCAGATGGGTATGATGCAGATTCGATTTTAGCTGAAATTATTACTCAATTGCATGAGGTAGGTGGGCGGGTATGAAACCGCTGCTCTCCTCTCAATTAGAGGCTCGTCTAAAAAAAGTTCAATTTACAACGAAAAAACGATTATCAGCGGGGCAGCAAGGGAATCGAAGCGCAACCGGATTTGGTCGAACCCTTGATTTTTCTGATTATAGGATGTATCACCCTGGCGATGATTTAAGGCAAATTGATTGGAATGTTTATGCTCGGACAAATAAACATTATATTAAACGTTATTTAGACGAAAAAGAAATGCATGTGGCGATTTATATCGACTGCTCTTTATCGATGGGTTTTAATGAAGCGAAATGGCATCGAATGAAACAACTTGCCGCCCTTTTAGGTTATATCGGTTTTTCTAGTGGTGATAGAGTAAGTGTAATTCCAGTGTCACCAAAAGAAAAACCATTTCTTCATAAAAAAGGGGGAAGTTATACGGAAGGAATGATTTCCTTTTTAAACCAAATCAAAGCCGGCGATACAGGCTCTTTTTTTGAGCAACTCGTCCATTTTCGTCAGAGCAGAGCATCCGTTCATTTTTTAATTACGGATTGTTATGAGGAAAGTCATCTCATCATCGAAAAAGTGAGTCAGTTTCAATCGCATCAACCGTTAATGGTCATTCAAATGACGACTGAAGAAGAGCTGAATCCGTCGATACGTGGCGATAAAAAATTGATCGATAGTGAATCAAAGGGTTATGTCAATGTGACGGTACGAAAATCAACTGTCCAGGCTTATCAAGAGCGGATGAATACACATTTTCAGCAAATAAAGAATACATTTGTCAAGCGAGGCATTTCGATTGTCCAAATAAATGCCGATGCTCCATTAGAAGAAATGCTCATGTTATTAAAAAAAGAACGGTTTATTTTATAACGTCAATCATTCTCACTTGTAAGGGGGTGCGATATGGGATTCGTTTCACCATGGTTTTTAACAACATTCATTTTTCTTGCTGGATTAGTGGCGATTTATATGTTTAAAAAACAATATGAAGATAAACAGATTGCTTCGGATTTATTTTGGAGAGAAGCAATGAATGAATGGCAAGCAACAAAATGGTGGCATAAATTACAAAAACATCTGCTCTTTTATTTGCAATTTCTGATTATTTTATTACTCATATTTGCCTTAATTCGCCCCTTTTCAGAAGTACAGCAAGAAGTAGAAGGAGAACATATTATTATCTTATTAGATACGTCTGCTTCGATGTCAGCTAAGTCCAATGAAGAGCAATCAAGATTTGAGCATGCGAAAGCAGAGATTGAAATTTTATTAGATAAAGTACAAAACAACCAACAAGTAAGCTTCCTTTTAGTTGGACAAACGTCTGAATTAGCGGTCACAAAGACGACGAATTCAAATGAAATAAAAGAGGTGCTTCAATCAAGTGAATTGAGTTTTGAGGAAGCTAATTTTCCGTATGCTTTATCCTTAGTGGATGCTCTTTCCGTTGAACAAAATCTTTCTGTACATATTTATTCGGATCAATTAAAAGAAGAAGAGTTAGCAATAGAAGGAGATTATCCACTTTATGTTCATAATATCGGAAAAGAAAATAGTAATAATGCTGGCATCGGGGCATTTGTGATGCTGGAAAGTGAACAAAAGGGTTTTTTACAACTATATAATGAATCTGCCGCTGAAAAAGTAGTCGAATATCAAGTGAAAGTGGATGGGGAATGGTTATTAACGGAAACGGCAACATTAGCAGGAGCGCAATCAACGTTTATCGAAATCGAATCGATTCCAGCAGGTTTTACGTATGAAGCGGTCATTCAAAATGAAGATGATTACGAATTAGATAATCGTATCGTTACCTTTAGTCAAATCGTTGAGCAACCGACCGTCTATGCAGTTGGTCATTTAAGTCCATTTTTGCTGCAGCTATTGCCACAGATTAGCGAGCAAATTGTCTTGGCTGATTCATATGAGTCGATTCATGAATTTGAACCGAATTCTGTTATTGTTACCGATTCAAACGAGGGAGAATGGCCAGGGAAACCGACCTTGTTTATTGCAGTAAACGAAGGCGGACCATTGCGGTTTTCAGATAAAAGAGAATTAACGGTACGTCCAACCCAGCAAACAGGTGAAGCTTTATTAAATTATCTCGATTTTTCTTCTGTTTTTGTCTCGTTAGCTAGGGAGAGAGAGGAAGAATTATTGACAGAGGCACTTGTTCAAAGTGACTCCGTCGCTTTAATTGAGCGTGGGGTATTGGATAACGAGCCGTTTCTTTCGATTAACTTTGATTTACATGATTCCGATTGGCCATTAAAGCCTGATTTCCCAATTTTTATGTATCAAGCGATAGATTATTTAGCGGGGGACACGACATTATTAGGTTATTTCTCCCCATCTGAAAGAAGAGAAATTCATTTTCCGAATATAGGAATCTATCAATTGATCGATGAAAACGGAAGAATTTTAAATGAATGGAGTTCAGAAGAGCCGTTTATACAAGCACCGAAAAAACCAGGTCTCTATCAGCTTAAACATCAAGATGGTGAAGTGGAACAACAACTATTTGTCCAGTTGCCAGAACGCGACAATCAAATCACTGTTGAGCCTTCTTTTGAAATCGGACAAAGTCAAGGAAGTTCGGGAGCTCATCAGTTGAATTTAAAGGAATTTGGTCATTGGTTATTGCTGATTGCTTTAGGATTATTGCTAGTGGAATGGGAGGTGTACCGACGTGAGCTTCGAGTTTAGTCAACCTGTCTATTTTCTCTTATTTCTCCTCGTCATTCCGGCTCTCCTCTTTTTTTTATGGCCACTAAAAGAAAAGAAGAAAGGGGAAACCAAACTCATTGTTGGGATCCGCTCTCTAGTATTCGCTCTGATTATACTTGCATTAGCTGACCCATCTCTTGTGTTAACATCTAAGGTCATTGATACCGTCTTTGTCCTTGATCGATCGGATTCAGTTGGAGAGAGGGAACTGGAAATGGAGCGATTTATAGTTGACGCTGTTAATGGGAAAAAGGAAGAGGACACCTTTTCGATTGTCTCGTTTGCTAATGAAGCGGTTGTTGAACGGTTGCCAGGCACCCAGACTCCTTTTACTTTAAATGAAAAACTAGCAGCTGGACAAACGAATATGGAAGCGGGGTTACAAGTAGCTTTAAGTTTATTTCCTGAACGAACTGGCCGAATTGTTTTAATCAGTGATGGACTTGAGACAAAAGGAGATGCGACTTTAGTAACGAATATAGCTAAACAACAAGGTGTGACAGTAGATACTTATTTAATAGACCAAGAAGAAAAAATGGATGTGGCTATCCGTGATTTGAGCGTTTCACAGCAGGTGTATAGTGGGGAAAAAGCCAATATTACATTTGATGTGACCAGTTCTACAGACATAGAGGGTGATTTAAGAATTCGTTTAAATCGTGATGTCATCATTGATGAGACACTTTCTTTAAAAGAAGGGATGAATACCTTTCAATACGCTTATCTTGCTTCTGAACCAGGTCTTAATTTAATTAGTGTGGAAATCAACGCAACAGGAGATCAAATTTCTGAAAATAATCATCTAATGGCTACTTCACAAGTCATGGGAGAACCAAAGGTGTTAATCGTAGAAGGGGAAGTGGGGGCAGCTGAAAATCTTGTCCAAGCGTTAACATTGACTGGTTTTCAATACGAAAGAATGAGCGTGGAATCATTTCCCTCCAATCTCAATCATCTTTTAAACTACGAAGCGGTTATTTTTGCCAATGTTTCCGCTGTTTCCTTATCTGAAGAAAAAATGGAGTTAATGGAAACAGCAGTAAAACAATTTGGTGTTGGTTTTATGATGACAGGTGGGGAACAAAGTTTTGGACTTGGTGGCTATTTTAAAACGCCGATTGAAGATATCTTACCTGTTGAGATGGAAGTAAAAGGGGAAGAAGAACTTCCTTCGTTAGGAATCATTTTTGTTATTGACCGTTCTGGTTCGATGGACGGCTACCGGCTACAATTAGCCAAAGAAGCTGCTGCTCGGTCGGTTGAGTTGTTAAGAGAACAAGATACGGTAGGAGTAATTGCCTTTGATGACACGCCGTGGCAAATCGTTGAAACGGGTCCAATTGAGGACGTCCAAGAAGTGGCTGACCAAATTGCCTCAATCACTCCAGGTGGGGGCACAGAAATTTTTGGTGCTTTAGACTTTGCCTATCCTCAGTTATTAGAGGAGGAGCTTCAGCGAAAGCATATCATTTTGCTAACGGATGGAGAGTCTTATTCAGGGGGCGATTACCAAACGTTAATTGAAGGTGGCCTAGAGGAATCTGTTACCCTCTCAACGGTTGCGATTAGTTCAGGGGCGAATCATCAGTTGTTGGAAGAACTCGCTGAATATGGGTCTGGGCGTTTTTACTCCGTCTATGATGAAAGTACGATTCCGAGTATTTTATCAAGAGAAACGATTATGATGACGAGAACTTATATTGAAGATCATCCATTTTATCCGACGGTGGTAAGGGATTCAGAATGGACACCGTTATGGTCGAATGGGATAGCAGAAATGAACGCGTATATTGCAACGACAAACAAACCTCGGGCCGAGCTCATTTTAGAAAGTGAAAAAGGCGATCCTGTTTTATCGAGGTGGCAATATGGATTAGGCAAGACGATTGCTTGGACTTCTGATTTACAAGGCCAATGGGCTGGAAATTGGGCCTCTTGGCAAGAGTGGCCGACGTTTCTTAATCAGCTAGTCACTTGGATGTTACCTTCAGCCCAAACGGAATCCTTTCATGTCAAACAAACACAACATGGGTCCACTACAAAGCTAGAGTTAACGACAGAGAGCGAGATAGCCTCCTTACTTGATGCCCAACTCGTGAATGAATCTGGTCAGCAAGTTGAAAGTCAATTTAGAATGGTCGCACCAGGAAATTATGAATTGTCATTTGAAGCGGATGCGGGCATTCATTATTTACAGCTCACTGATCAGTTAGAGGAATCGACGTCTATTTATCAAACGAGTCTTTCCGTACCTTATTCGGCTGAATATGAGTCAAAAGAAGCGGATGAAGCTTTTTTAGCAGAACTTGCGTCGAATGGAGGAGGGGAATTACTGTTAGAGCCAGAACAAGTATTTCGACCGTTAGAAAACCCGAAACAAGAACGGGAAGCTGTTGGTCATTGGTTGATTCTTCTTGCTTTAGCCCTCTTTTTTAGTGAAATCGTCATTCGTCGTTTTGGTTTACCACGTCTCAAAGGAATGAAAAGAAGACAAGCGACAGAAAAGGCAGCTCCAAAATCGACGTTTTCCTCATTAAATCAGCGAGCGAAAAGAGAGGCCAAAGCAAAAACGGCCCTTCAAGAAAAAACAACGATGGATCAAAAACGAGATACTTCAAAACAAATGAAGGCAAGGAAAGAATCTGTAAAAGAAAAACCGACAGAATTAGCTAAACAAGATATGATGAAACGATTATTAGAAGCGAAAAAGAATAAAAAACGATAGAATCCTGTCGTATATTCGAATATAAGGATATACGGCTTCTTTTTGTCGGAAAATCCTGTCATATCAAGAGCAATTAATTAAAATAGAAAATAAATAAAAAAATAGAATGAAAATTAAGAAAAATTCATAGCATTATGTAAGGGCTTACATTATAATGGTGATAACGATAGTTTAATTATTCTTGTAAAGGGTGTGTAAACGATGGAAACAAACTTCAATGATTTCTCGGTACACATGTCAAAAGAGCAGTTGAATCAAATGGTTTATGAAGTGATGAGTGATAACTATCGAATTTTTTGGGGCTTTAATGAAGGGAAAATGATCTTAAATATTTACAACAAGGAAGTGAACAATAAACTAACCTTTATTAAACGTAGTGGTTCAATGGAGCTAATTGATGTTGATTTAAAAAGTTCAACGGTAGAAAAAGCTTTAAAGAAATCTACTAAAGATGCAACTAAAAAGGCGATCAAGAAAAAAGCAAAAAAAGACCGACCGAAAATGGACATTCAAACGGATATTGACAATGAATTGGGACGGTTACATTGGTACATCCAGCAAGGCGAACGATTAAAAGTCAAAAAAGTAAAACGACTATTAGCGGAGTTAGTAGAAGAATTAAGTGAGCATGCATAAAGACTTTTGAAAACATGGACGGTTTTGTGCCATGTTTTTTTGTTTGAAGTGATTCGTACCGTAATTCGTCGAAGCCGGAGTTTTCATTGCCAATCCGAGTTAATAAGCACTCTAATTCCTCAAAGCTGGAGTACCGCCAACATTTTTAAGAAAAATTCGACATAAGAAAAGCCAAATACCTGTACGTTATGGAATTTGGCTTTTGCTTTGGTTAGTTTTTATTTAAGGGCCTTATTTGCAGTAAATTCACCTAATCGAGTAACATTCCGAGCTGAATCGTAAGCGTCAAATAGTCCCCACCTATTAAAGAGATGGGGACTAACTTATAATCTACTTATCATGTTGAATACGACAGTGAGCCGGAAGACTGTTTGACCAAGGAAGCAATTGATCAATGGCGTTTTCATCACTCACATCAATATTGGGAAGCTCCTCAAATAAGTGCATTAAGTATTGATAAGGATTGAGGCCATTTTCTTTGGCTGTTTCTACAATACTATAAGTGACAGCACTTGCCTTTGCTCCTTTCGGAGTGTTGGCAAAAATCCAGTTCTTTCTGCCGATTACAAACGGCTTAATGGATCTCTCACTTCTATTATTATCAATCTCTAGTCTACCATCCTCTAAGAAAGCCTCTAGCTTATCCCATTGATTACGGCAGTATTTGATCGCTATTCCGAGTGCACTCTTTGGTAACACTTTTGGCGTTTGCATGCGAAGCCATGCTGAAAAAGCGTCAAGAAGTGGTCGACTTTTTTCTAGACGTACTTGATGGCGGTCAGAGAATGATAAACCTTTGATTTCTCGTTCAATCGCAAAGAGTTGGTTACAGAATTTCAAGCCTTCTTTGGCTGTGACATCTTTCGACTGTTGTTCTTTAGGCAAGGCCTTTAAAGCTTCATCAAATTTTCGACGAGCGTGTGCCCAACAACCAACTAACGTTACGTTTGGAATTCCATTGTATCCAGCATATCCATCTACATGTAAGTACCCTCGGAAAGGGGATAAAAACTTTCTAGGATGTTTACTTGCTCGTGTTTGCTGGTAGTCAAACAATACAATTGGGGGACCTTCCTGTCCCGAACGATACAACCATAAAAAAGAAGTTGCCGTTGATGGTCGATCTGGCTCTCGTAGCACTTGCAGCGTCGTTTCATCCGCATGAACAATATCAAGCTTCATCAGAAATTGATACATTCGATCATAGATGAGGTTTAACCATGTATTAGCACCATAAAGAACCCAATTAGCTAATGTTTGGCGTGACAAAGAGACACCTAAACGAGCGAATTGTTGTTCTTGACGATACAATGGAAGTCCTTCTACATATTTTTGATTTAAGATGTAGGCCATCGCAGATGGCGAAGCTAGACTTTTAGGGAATACTGATTTAGGCATGGAAGCTTTAACAATAGGAGTCTCTGTACTTTCGCGTTCACAATGGCGACACGCATAGACATGTTGAACATGTTCAATGACCTTCACTTCCGCTGGAATAACTTTTAATTCACGACGTACCTCCGTCGACATTTCGTGTAGATTTCCATTGCAGCACAAACAAACCTGATCTTCTTCAGGTAATCGATACTCAATAACTTCCTTCGGAAGGTTCTCAAGTTTACTATCACGTTGACCTTTGGTTTTTTTACGTTCGTACGTAATGGTTTCAACCGTAGGTTCTTCAATCGATGGGTCAGCCGTAATTTCTACCTCATTAAAAAGAGGCAATTCTAACTGATCAGCATTTGTCTTCTCACTTGAAGTACCAAATTGGCGTTGCTTACTGAGACGGAATTGTTCTTCATACCATTTAATTTTTGCCGTCAGCTCTGCGTTTTGTTCCTCAAGTGATGAGACACGTTTTTCTAAATCTTCAGTTGTAGGTTGAGAGGTGGTTTCTGTTGTTTTCATAGCTTCATTATACATTACCTCTCATCCATTTGCTTATCATTTATTCATTAAATGACACGTTGTGCAGTAACTTTTGGATGTGCTGATTTTTGATCAATTGAAAGGCCGTCAAGTAACCAACGGAACTGACGATGGCTAATCATTTGCGGAGAAGAAGATGAATCTTCTGGCCAAGGGAACGTACCTTTTTCTAAACGGCGATAATAGAGCCAAAATCCATTATGTTCCCAGTGAAGGATTTTGATCTTATCTCGTTGTCTATTACAGAAAACAAATAAACACGGGGAAAATGGATCTAATTGAAAATTTTCTTGTACGATAGCCGCGAGGCCATCAATGGATTTTCGTAAGTCTGTATTTCCTTTTGCAAGGTAGACTTTATCAATGGAGCGTTGATTGATCATCCATGTCTCAGCACGCGTAGTACACGAGATAAATGGTCTTCACTCACATTTTCAGGAATATAGACAGACAGGTCATCTATTCTCACTTCAATGGATGTGGTGGGGAAGGTAGGGACATCAAAAGATGTCCAAATCTGGCTTGCCTCATCACTTGAATCTGAGTTTACTTCTGCCTTGATCTTCTTTCGCCAATAGTGGAATTGATATTCTGTAATGTCATCTTGTTTAGATACCCATTCTTGTATCGTCTCCCCGCTGTCTTCGTATGCCTCCATGCGTTTTTTCCACAAATCGTGTTTTTCTTTACGCTTCATAGCGACACCCTTTCATCATTATTGATTAAAGTATCGCATGGGACCAGGGTTATTGGAATGTGGGTATTATTTGACGCTTACGCTGAATCCAATGAAACATGATTGAAAAATCCGTGCCCACCTACAGAAACAGAGAGAGCCGTGGTAATGAGCATTCCAACATCTTTTGATCGATTTTATAATAAAGAAGTTCTTGCTCGCTGAGGAACTCGTCTTCATCGGATGAATAAGTCTTTTCTTAAATCTGCAAGCCTTTCATACAGTTTATGTTTTATGAAAAACGCAATCATTGAGAAAGTATTGGAAAAGGTGGATGAACAGGATCGAAATCATGGAATGGACCCTTTTATTGTTACCTTTATCATAAGTAGAATGATCAGCGTACTCGAGTAACATGATTTTACAGATCTGAATCATCAAACCATTTCGAATCTGGCCTATAAAGTACAAAATGGGTTTGCTAACATACCAAGAATAAGATAAAGAATGGGGCAAGGTATGCTTTATGGAATCGTGTAAGAGGGGGCAAATTAGAACAACCCATGAATGACTTCATTTAATGTGCTAATTCTTTTCTCAAATCTGATTAATAATTAGACGTGGTCAATCTTTATATCATTTACCACCTTCAGGCGTGTGGGCTGAAGTTTAAAAATTAATGCTTGCATTAAAGATCTAAATTAGATATTATGTGATTAATCAATAACTAATTTAAGAGGTGTTATATTTGGCAAGAAGTACATCAAAAAATCGTAAGGAAGAGATCCTTGAAGCAGGTTTAGAAGTATTTGCAAAGAGGGGATATTATAATACAACGACCGCACATATTGCAGAAAAAGCCGGGATATCGCAACCTTATGTGTTTAGATTTTATCGAACCAAGGAAGAATTATTTATAGCTGTTTTAGGGAGGGCGTTTGAAAGGATCATTCAAACAATTGATAATGTACAAGCGAATTCGGAAGAACTGGGGATAAAGATCGTGGAAGCCTATGAAGAATTAATGGTATCACATCCTAACGAAGTTGCTTTGCAAGTAATAGGAATTTCAATTACAGAAGAAGCTATTCAAAATGTAACGAAATCTGGATTAGTCCAAATGAGGAATAAAATTTTAGAAAGATTTAAACAAGCAGGTATAGAGAACGCAGAGCGAAATGCTACAGTCTCAATTGCAATGGGAATGATGTGTAATATCACATATTTTCTAGACCTTCCTGAATTTTTTGATAGCTTTCAAAAATAAATAACCGATATAAACGGTATTTATTTTTATACAGATGTTATTGATTAATCAATTACAATTCTATTAAGATATAAGATTATAGATTAGAATTTTTATTGTTCTATTACTTTCTTCAATAAATTAAACAAAAGATTTATATGGATACCTTACTAATTGAGGAGGCGAGACATATGAAACAGCATATTTACTTGAAAATCCTAGACTTTAGATGATGCACTGTCAAAACCTAGAGTAAGCTGCAGGTGGCGATAATGCTGGTTAACCCCCTTTTATCAGGAGACATCTTTGATAACATGCATTATAGTTAGTGTTCAATCAATAAATATAAAATAGGAGCGTGAAAGAATGAATAATGTAGTTAATAATCATCATCAAAAATTAAATCATCGTAGCTCTAAACGGTGGCTAGCACTTATATTTCTAGCTTTAGCTCAATTTTTAGTCGTATTAGATTCATCGATAGTGAATATTGCTCTGCCATCAATAGGAAATGATCTTCTTCTAAGTACGGATACGTTGACGTGGGTGATCACAGCTTATATTGTTCCAATGGGCGGATTGCTTTTATTGGGTGGTCGTTTAGCAGACAGATTTGGCCATAGACGCATTTTTATGATTGGGGTGATAGGTTTTATTGTAGGTTCAACTTTAGCAGGGGTGTCTTCTTCCGTTGAATGGTTGTTATTCTCACGTGCAATACAAGGCGCCTCAGCGGGATTTTTAGCACCATCCGCCCTTGCACTAGTTACACTACTTTTCTTTGAGCCAGAAGAACGAGCCAAAGCATTAGGAATATGGGGTGTGGTAGCAGGTCTTGGAAGTGGCGTGGGGGTTCTACTGGGTGGTATTTTAACCTCCTTTTTGGGATGGGCAGCAATCTTTTTTATCAATGTTCCTTTAGGTATTCTTGTCATTGTTGCAATACCTAAACTCATAACAAAAGATTCACCTTCTCAGAATCAGAAAACAGATGTATTAGGCGCTGTGACGGTTACAGCGGGATTGGCAGCTCTTGTTACCGCTCTTTCAGCAGCTAATCAAGTGAGTGTTATAACGATGGTGTCTCTTGCTGTGGTAGGGATTGTATTACTTATATCTTTTGTTTTTATTGAAAAACGGATCAAGGAACCTCTTCTGCCTTTTAGTATTTTTCAAAATACATCAGTAACGAGAGGAAACTTAGCTATGCTGTTGCTTGGTGGGGCAACTATTGGACTGTTTTTTGGTATTTCTGTTTATATGCAAAGTGTCTTAGAATACGATGCGCTTACAACGGGATTAGCTCAGCTACCATTAGTCGGAGCGTTAGTTGTTAGCGCTGGACTTATTCCGGTCGCTATGAATCAATTCGGTACAGAAAGAGCGTTAGTGGTTTCTCTACTACTATTTGCCGTAGGATTAATCTGGCTTTCATTTGCACCTAGCAATGCATCCTTTGCTGTTCACTTACTTGGTCCTACCATTGTCTTAGGGATAGGTCTTGGCGGAGCACTTGTTGCTACAACAGCGCTAGCAGTCACTGGAGTTGCCAAACAAGAAGAAGGACTTGCAGGTGGTCTAGTTAATTCAAGCCAACAATTCGGTGGTGCTGTAGGTATTACTATCCTTGTTGTACTTTCTGCCATTCGCACAGAAACGCTTGCTTCTTCTGGCCATAATTCGGCTGATGCGCTTACTGGGGGATTAAGCTGGGTATTCATTGGAGCGGCCGTTTTTGCTATCGCTGGAGCAGTATTAGTCACTTTTGTTCAACGTAAGCAACTAGTACAGACTAAATCAGCAAAAATTAATATACTAAATTAATTATTGATTAATCACTAATAAAGGGGGTATTAAATTGAAAAAAGCGATTGTTTTAGGAGCCACAGGTGCTACGGGGCAAGTGATAATAACTGAGTTACTAGCTAAGAAAGTCCAGGTCATTGCTTTTGCGCGCACTGAAACAAAACTAAAAGAGTTAATGAAAAAACATCATTATGATCAGAAGTTGTCCTACAAGGTAGGTGACATATTTAATTATGAAGAAATTGTAGAAGCAGCAGAAGGCTCAGAGATTATATTTCTATGTTCTGGTGTTTCCTATCAAGATATGAGAGAAAAACTTTTCTTGTTTGGGGAAAGTGCGATGAAAGCTACAGAGATATTAGGAGCTAAAATCGTTGTTGTTGATGGGATTTACGTCTATGGATATCAAACTGGTAAGGGGGACGAAAATCATCCTAAGCAACCCCATACCAAAAAGGGAAAGTTAAGGGTAGAATATGAGAATTTAATATTTAGTGACAAATGGAAAAATGCTAAAGCATTAATTGTGAGACTTCCAGATTACTATGGGGCAACCTCCCAAGGCTCTTACTTACAGCCAACTTTAGAAGGAATGGCTGCTCAAAAACTATCCTTCTTTTTTGGGGACTTGAAAACGCCAAGGGAATATGTCTATTTGCCTGATGCAGGCAAAATGATTGTCAATATAGCGGAGAAAGATGATTCATACGGAGAGAACTGGAATATACCTGGAGGGGGGGTGATTTCAGGACAAGAAATTATCCAGATAGCTCGTGAGATAACTGGAAATCGAAAAATGGTTATTCCTTTAACTAAAAATATGGTTCGTTGTATGGGATTGATTAATTCATTTATGAGAGAAGTAGTTGAAATCATGTACCTTACGAAGGAAGGATTTGTTTTGAGCGGAGACAAATATGAGAAACGCATCGGCCCCATACCTACTACTTCTTACAGGCAAGGAATTAAGAATACGTTACATTTTTATATACAAGGTAAAAATTAGGTTGGACATTACAAGCCCGATTGAAAATGGAGGAGAAAAACTAATGACGACTAAAGAAATTCGGAATGAAACACTAAAGAACACACTCGATCGTATTCTTGCCAATTCTGTGAAAAGAGCAGGAGGTGTTCCTGGAGTTGTTGCCATGGTAACAGACCGAGAAGGAAATATTTATGAGGGAGCCGTAGGTGTTCGTGATTCCAGTACCCAGCAGTCTATGACTACCGACACTGTATTTTCCTTATTATCAACGACTAAAGCATTAACAGGTACAGTGCTGATGAAATTGGTAGAGGAAGGAAAGGTTCGTCTTGATGACCCCGTTAAGGAATATGTTCCAGAAATTGCCGATATTATGGTTCTCAAAGGGTTTGATCCAGATGGGCAACCTAGATTAAGGAAACCAAAGACGGATATTACCATAAATATGCTAATGCTTCATACAGCAGGCTTTGGATATGAATTTTTCAGCCCCGAAGATCGAAAATATCGGCAAGTTAAAGAGATGCCATCCATTATGACAAGCTCTTTTGATTCCGTCAAAAGTGTATTGCTATTTGAACCGGGTGAAAGATGGAACTATGGGGCCAACATTGACTGGGTTGGCAAGGTTGTTGAGAATGTGTACGGCATGAGATTGGGAGAAGCAATGAAAAGGGAAGTATTTACCCCTCTGAATATGTCAGATATTGGTTTTGTGCTTTCGTCATCAATGATGGAGAGACGTGCCACTATACACACTCGTGACCAAGATGGCCAACTTACACCTAATCCACACATCTTATTGCCTCAGACTCCTGAAATGGACATGGGTGGGCACGGGTTATATGCGAGTATAGGGGAATACATGAGATTTATAAGAATGATTCTTAATGAGGGTTCAGGTGTTCTAAATCCGGAAACTGTTTCCAAAATGACTCAAAACGGGCTAGGAGATTTAACGAGTGGCGGATGGGTCTCATCTGATCCAACATTGGTAAATGATGGAGAGTTCTTCCCAGGTTTTCAAAAATCGTGGTCGTACACATTCCAAGTAAATGAAAAGCCCCTCCCAACAGGACGTCCAGCTGGTCAATTGATGTGGGCAGGTTTAGCCAATCTTTATTACTGGATTGATCGCGAAAATGGTATTGGTGGTTTTTGGGCGACTCAAATGTTCCCCTATCAAGATCCATCCTCATACTTAGGATGCCTGGAATTTGAATCGGCAGTTTACCAACATTTGAAATAGCCGTTCAAAACAAGAGCTTTTACTGAAGTTCGTAAAAATCCAGGTAATGATATGATCAGTCAGTTGGTCATTACAGAAAATCAAGGTGATCGTTTAACTGAAGAGGAATTATACGGAAGCGTTACGTTGATGATCATTGCAGGTCATGAAACCACAGTCAACTTGATCGGTAATGATGTGCTTGCGTTATTGGAGTATCCGAAGCAATGCAAGCTGCTGATGGATCAACCAAACCTTATTCACGGTGCTATTGAGGATATGCTGCGTTTCAATGGTCCTGTTGAGTTCAGCACCTCCTGCTGGGCCGGGGAGGATCTGGAGTTCAAAGCACCTCCAATGAAAAAAGGCGACTTAGTTATTGTGGCATTGAATTCCTCCAATCGCGATCCGAAGCAGTTTGAGGACCCCGAAATATTCAATATTTTAAGGGGGGAAAGCCAGCATTTAGCCTTTGGAAAAGGTATTCATTTCTGTCTAGGAGCTCCTCTAGCACGTTTGGAGGGTGAAATTGCAATTAACTCATTGCTGCACCGCTATTCCCATTTCGAGTATTAAGGGAACACGGAAGAACTGGAATGGAGACCAGGTATGATTGTTGGGGCGTAAAGGAAATCCCACTTTTCCTGAACCGAAAGTAGTCCATACGTTTCACTGTCCAGAGAGAATGAAGACATTGATTATTTGTTTATTGGAGTACCGCCAACATCGGAATTTTTGTATGCTAACAGAATTTTGAAGTGGAAAAGTTGTTTCCTGTACGCTTCGGGCGTTATCGAATCAGAATCAAAGAAGTTTAGAGTTATCCGTGATAGAGAGATGACTGAAGGTTTAACTTAGAGGAAAACGCAGCAATCATAAAAACATTGAGTTTAGTGTCTAGATAAACAATACAAGTTTGAATGTAAAGTAAATCTATATCCTGATTGAGAGGGGACCACGTAAAATGCAAGCAAATGAAGATTCGATAAATACCATATTTACAGATGAATTTATAAATAATCCATATCCAGTTTACGAACAATTAAGAAAAAGTGATTTTATCATAAAACTTATGTTTCCGAATGGCCAGTTTGGTTGGCTTATTAGCAGTTATGATGATGCGGTTACTGTACTAAAGGATCCAAGATTTATTAAAGACATGACTAAAGTAGGGTATGAACACGACAGCGTTTTCTCAAAAAATATGCTTTTAGCTGATCCGCCAGATCATCAAAGGCTTCGTGGGTTGGTACAGAAAGGCTTTACCCCACAGAGAATTGCAGGCATGAGGAGTCGTATTCAAGATATTGCAGATAAACTACTTGAAGCTATGTCTACCAAGGATCAAATAAATCTTATCGACGATTATGCATTTCCACTACCAATAATAGTGATTAGTGAAATACTCGGCGTGCCTGCGAAAGACCAGGATAAGTTCCGAATTTGGTCCAACACTATTATTGAAGCCGTAAACAGTGAACTTAGTGAAGAAGCAAAACAGTATATGAATGAATTTATAGAGTATCTTAGAGAATGGTTTGCTATCGTTCGTAAAAATCCAGGTAATGATATGATCAGTCAGTTGGTCATTGCAGAAAATCAAGGTGATCGTTTAACTGAAGAGGAATTATACGGTGTGGTTACGTTGATGATCATTGCAGGTCATGAAACCACAGTCAACTTGATCAGCAATGGTGTACTGGCTTTATTGGAGTATACAGATCAACGCAAATTGTTAATTGAACAACCAGACCTCATTCACGGCGCTATTGAGGAAATGCTTCGTTACGATGGTTCTGTTGAATTCAGCTCCTCTCGCTGGGCACGAGAGGATTTTGAGTTCAAAGGAAAACTAATGAAAAAGGGAGATTTAGTTATAGTTGCATTGAATTCCGCCAATCGGGATCCGAAGCAGTTTGAGGACCCCGAAATGTTCAATATTCTGAGGGAGAAAAGCAAGCATTTAGCCTTTGGACAAGGTATTCATTTCTGTCTAGGAGCTCCTCTAGCACGTTTGGAGGGTGAAATTGCAATTAACTCATTGCTGCGCTGCTATCCCCATTTCGAGCTTCAAGGAGACATAGAAGAACTGGAATGGAGACCTGGTATGATTGTTCGGGGCGTAAAGGAAATCCCGCTTTTCCTGAACCGAAATTAGTCCAACGTTTTATTGTCCAGAGAGATGAAGACATTGATTATTTATTTTTGGAGTTTTCATTACCAATTCGAGTTAATAAGCAATCTAATTCCCGGAAGTCGGAGTTTTCATCACGAATTAATTTCAGACTAGTAAATGAAATCAGAAGCTAAGTAATAAAGGGTTACGCCGGTCAACGAATACCCATTTTGTAAATCAGTCTATAAATCTCGGGTTTGCCTGTAGCATCTTTCTCTATTTTATTTTAAAATGGATACGGAGACTCATTTCAATGTATTTGAGAAGGAGAAGATTGATGTGACCGAAGTAAATCAATTAAACAAAACAGAATTAGAAGAACAATTGCAGCAATTAAAAAAGAGGTATGAAACGTACAAAGAAAAAGAACTGGCGTTAGATATGTCACGCGGAAAGCCATGCCCTGAACAAGTTGACTTATCTAGACCGATGCTTGATTTAGTAACGTCAGAAGATTTACTTAAAACAGACTCAGGTGTAGATGTTCGAAACTACGGAGGTCTTGATGGTTTAGCGGAAGCAAAGGAATTTTTTGCCCCGATTTTAGGCGTACAACCAGCTGAAGTTATTATCGGTGGGAATTCAAGTTTAACGATGATGCATGATACGATTGCTAGAGCGATGCTTTTTGGGGTTGTTGATAGTGAAAAACCATGGTCAAAATTAGAAAAAGTCAAATTCATTTGCCCAAGTCCAGGCTATGACCGTCATTTTGCGATTTGTGAATTATTTGGAATCGAAATGATTACGGTCGATTTATTAGAAGATGGTCCAGATATGGATAAAATAGAAGAACTTGTGAAAGAAGACGCGGCGATTAAAGGAATATGGTGCGTTCCTAAATATAGCAACCCAATGGGAAATACTTTCTCAGATGAAGTCGTGACCCGTTTAGCGAAAATGGAAACAAAAGCAAATGATTTTCGGATTTTCTGGGATAACGCTTATGCCATTCATCATTTAACGCTTGTTCATGACAAGTTAGAAAATATTTACGATGCTTGTGTAGAAGCAGGGAATGAGAACCGTGTACTCCTTTTTGCTTCGACATCAAAAGTAACGTTCCCAGGTGCCGGTGTCGCAGCAATGGCCGCAAGTCCAGACAACGTGACAAAAATCAAAAGCGAATTAAGTATTCAAACGATTGGTCCAGATAAAATGAACCAACTACGTCATGTTCGCTTTTTTGAAAAAGAAGGTTCTTTAGAAGAACATATGAAAAAACATGCTGAACTGATTAAACCGAAGTTTGATAAAACAATCGAACTTTTTGAAAAGTTTTTAGGTGGAAAAGAAATAGCAACTTGGTTAAGCCCTGTTGGTGGTTATTTTATTAGCATTGATACGTTAGAAGGTTGTGCGAAACAAGTGGTTGCTTTAGCAAAAGAAGCAGGCGTAACCTTAACAGGTGCAGGAGCGACGTATCCATATGGAAAAGATCCATATGACCGTAATATTCGGATAGCCCCTACATTCCCAAGTTTAGACGAGCTAGAAGTAGCGATTGAAATTTTCTGCCTTTGTGTAGAAATTGTTTCAATCGAAAAGAAGTTAGCAGCATAAATTTGCAAGGAGGCTGTTTTAAAGGCGTTATCAGCCTTTGAGACAGCTTTTTTATGACGGGGGGATAAGTTTAAATGGAAAGGGTTATTTTCAACGATTTAATCACAACGTCACAGCAATTGCGTGAGTTTTCGGGAGAGCCTAGTGAGCTCGTCAAAAATAAAGTGCGTGATTCTTTAGACGAACATTGCGTTCGATTTATCAAGCAATCACCATTCGTTTTAGTCGCTACATCCAATCAAGACGGGGAAAATGATGTTTCGCCACGAGGAGATGGACCAGGTTTTATAAAAGTTTTAAACAACAAACAACTGTTAATCCCTGAAAGACCTGGAAATAAACGAATGGACTCTTTAACGAATATTTTATCCAATCCTCAAATTGGTTTACTTGTCTTAATTCCTGGACTGGGTGAAACATTAAGAATAAACGGGAAAGCTACGATTATTAGGGACTTAAACTATTTAGAAATGATGGCCGTTCGTAATAAAGTCCCAGAAATGGCTATTGCTGTGGAAGTGGAAGAATGTTTTATTCATTGTGCAAAAGCGATAAAACGTTCAAGTTTATGGAAGTCAGAAACTTGGTTTGATAAAGAAGAGTTACCTAATGCTGCAAAAGTATTAGCAGCCCATGTAAAAAAACAAGATTATACAGAAGAAAATGTAGCCAAAAGATTAAAGGAAAGTTATGAAAATCGCCTATATTAAGTACATAAAAACAAAGAGCATTTTATTTCGATAGGTGCTTTTTGTTTTGAACGGAATAAATAATTTCACGTACCATAATGTTTATAAAAATTTAAACCATAAAAAAACAAAAACATTAAACTAATTCTATAAATCTAGCAACATGACTAGAAAAACAAACAAACATTCGCTACAATAAAAGCATTATAAAGAATATCTTTGATACGTCAATCGATAGTTAGAAAGAATGACAGGAAGTGGTGAATCTTTTGTTTAAACAAACATTAGAGGAATTAATTAAGAACTTAAAAGAACACGAAGGCTTTAAAGAACAAATTGCTTATTGGCATCAAATCGAAGGAAAAGAAGCGAAAACAATCGCTTTTACAGAATTAATAGATGAAAGAATTCAAAAGGCCTTAATCAATCGTGGAATTTCCGAATTGTATACACACCAATCTTCTGCCTTTGAATACGCATCACGTAATGAACATTTTGTCGCAGTCACACCAACAGCCTCTGGAAAAACCCTTTGTTATAATCTTCCGGTCTTACAACAAATTTTGAAAAAGGAAGAAAGTCGTGCTCTTTATTTGTTTCCAACAAAAGCATTAGCCCAAGACCAAAAAAGTGAATTAAATGAACTAATAGAAGAAATGGGTGTAGCTGTGAAATGTTTTACTTATGATGGTGATACGGCACCTAATATTCGTCAAGCTGTTCGAAAAGCAGGACATGTCGTCATGACTAATCCAGATATGCTCCATTCGGCTATTTTGCCCCATCATACAAAATGGGTTTCTTTTTTTGAGAACTTAAAATATGTCATTATAGATGAATTACATACGTATCGTGGCGTATTTGGTAGTCATGTTGCCAACGTCATTCGTCGTTTGAAAAGAATTGCGAACTATTATGGAAGTAATCCAGTGTTTATCATGACATCGGCCACAATTGCCAATCCAAAGGAATTAGGGGAAACGCTTATTGGAGAGAAGGTGAGGCTCGTTAACAATAACGGGGCTCCGCGTGGTAAAAAACATTTTCTTTTCTATAATCCACCAATTGTAAATCAAGCATTAAATATTAGAAAAAGTTCTACATTTGAAGTGAATTCGTTGGCAAAACATTTTCTAGAAAATAAAATTCAAACGATAATTTTTGCAAAATCAAGAGTTCGTGTTGAATTGATTCTTAGCCATTTGCAGCAATTAACACAAAAAGAGCTCGGACCGAAATCGATTCGTGGTTATCGCGGGGGCTATTTGCCAAAACAAAGACGGGAGATTGAACAAGGATTACGGAATGGAGACATTATTGGTGTCGTCAGCACAAATGCTCTTGAATTAGGGGTCGATATTGGCCAATTACAAGTTTGTATTATGAATGGCTATCCAGGTTCCATAGCGAGTGCTTGGCAGCAAGCTGGTCGAGCGGGGAGAAGACATACAGAGTCGCTTATTATTATGGTGGCCAATTCAAACCCGATTGATCAATATGTTATTTCGAATCCTGATTACTTTTTTGAGCGTTCACCCGAATCAGCCAGACTTAACCCGGACAATTTGATTATATTGGTTGACCATATTAAATGTGCGGCTTATGAACTTCCTTTTAAAAAAGGGGAAACATTTGATGGGGTTGAAACCCAGGAGATCCTTGAATTTTTAGCAGAAGAGCAAGTGTTACATCAAAGAGTTGATAAATGGTATTGGATGAATGATGCTTTTCCAGCACACGGAATTAGTCTCCGTTCAGCTTCCCAAGAAAATGTCATAATTATTGATCAATCTGAACAAGCCAAGCCGAACGTTATTGGGGAGATGGATCGTTTTAGTGCGATGACTCTTCTCCATGATGAAGCGATTTATTTACATCAAGGTATTCAATATCAAGTCGAATACTTAGATTGGGAAGAGAAAAAAGCCTTTGTTCGTCAAGTTGGTGTGGAATACTTTACCGATGCGAATTTAGCTGTCAATCTTAAAGTATTAGAAGAGGATGAAACGAAAAAAGAAGACTATGCCAGCCTTTCTTTTGGAGATGTGATGGTCAACGCCAAAGCGACGATTTTTAAAAAGATTAAGCTAACAACTTTTGAAAACATCGGATCTGGCCCCATTCATTTACCAGAAGAAGAGCTTCATACAAATGCCATGTGGTTAAGTTTCTCTGTGCAGCTGCTAGAAAAATACGGAGAAGATCTACTTGAACAAGCGCTTATGGGTTTAGCGAACGTTTTTCAACATGTTGCCCCAGTATTCGTTATGTGTGATCGTTCTGATTTACATGTCATTCCACAAGTTAAAGCAGACCACTCAGAATTGCCGACCATTTTTATGTATGACCGTTACCCAGGTGGTATTGGACTTGCGAAAGAGGTATATAAAAAAATCGACTTTATCTTAGAACAAGTGAAGTCATTAATTGAGCTTTGCCCATGTGAAGCTGGTTGTCCCGCGTGTGTTGGGGCTTCTAATACGAATAGCCACAATTCAAAACGAGTCGTCTTGTCATTAATTCATGAACTTGAAAAATCCAAAGGTATGTGATGACCGTGTTAAAAAATAAATTAAACAGGATGAAATCTCATCTTAGCTTAAACGAATCATTAACGTCAGCTGACAAACAGTCAGTGCTCGAATCACCTATTACCGAACATTCTCTGCCTTCTCAAAACGAACAAGACTTATTTGGAAAATGGGAAAAGCTTGGAGCAAAGCCATACTGGTTTGACGGTCAGCATATTTTTATTAGGGAGACTGTTTATCCAATTGAACGACAACATGGACTTTACCCTTTTTCTGATTTAGAAAAAGCGCTCACGCAATGGAATCAATTTAACACACCGCACCCACTTTCAAGTGCCGATACGGACATAGAAAACCTACTCTTTTTTGATACAGAGACGACAGGGTTAAGTAGTGGTGCGGGCCATTCGATTTTTTTGCTTGGGTTTAGTCAAGTGATTGGTTCCAATGTAATTGTCAAGCAGTATATTTTACCTGGACCAGAAGCAGAAGTAGCCTTTTATCATTATTTTTTACATGATCTTGGTTCAAATAAAAAGCTTGTTACTTATAATGGAAAAGCTTTTGATTGGCCAAAAGTAAAAACGAGACATACTTTTGTTCGAGAACAAGTTCCTATGCTTCCTAAAGTCGGTCATTTTGATTTACTACATGCGGCCAGAAGGTTATGGAAAGATAGCCTTCCATCTTGTAAATTAGCGATTATTGAAGAAGAAATTCTTGATTTAAAAAGAGAGCAAGACACTCCTGGTTATTTAGCTCCTATGATGTATTTTGATTATTTAAATGAACAAGATCCGCTCTATTTAGAAGGGATTATTGGACATCATGAACGAGATGTTTTAAGTTTAATTACTTTGTATATTCATTTAAGTAACTTAATTACATCTCCAGATAAGAGCACGATTCAAAACAAGGAAGAGTACGAAATAGCGAGGTGGTTCGCATACATTGGGAACAATGAACGGTCAGCCGAAATGTTTTGGCAATTGAGCCAAAGGGAAGAGGATATTCATCTTGCAAAGGCAAGCTTGTATCAGTATGGACTTATCCAGAAAAAGCAAAAAAATGAACGATCAGCACTAAAGTGTTTCCTCGCTTTAATTGACTTTAAACCTTATCAAATCGATTGCCTAATCGAAGCAGCTAAATTAAAGGAGCGATTTGAGAAGGATGTACAAGGGGCTTTAACACTTACCAATCAAGCATTGAAGGTATTAGAAGAAAAAAGTTTTATATCTAACCAAAAAATAAGTAAATTAATAATGGAACTGCAAAAAAGAAAACAAAGGTTGGAAATAAAATTATTAAAGGGAAAAAATTAAAATATTTCCGAGGAACGTCATTAGGACGACGATTATTTCCCGAGCAAGCGCATAAAATGAGGATTGTCTACAAAATCCAACAGATTTAAAAGGCGGTTATTGTCTGTTTTTGTCTGCTCATCTGGCTGTTTGTCATCTTGTGTTAAGAGCGAGAACATTATTTACATTTTTGCTAATGGTTTTATACCCATTTAGATTGTTTTGGTAAGTTTCTACCTAGAAATAGACGAAACAACTAGTACAACTAATTGGCTTTCATCATAGTTTATTAGTGACTCAAATAAAAAGGAGGAATTAATAATGATGAATCATCATTGTCACAAACCAGCAAATGTATGTCAGAAGCCAACAACTACACAAGTAATGCCAGCGGTGGTGCACCCAACGCAACAAAACATCGTTCAAAAAACTTGTGAATATATCGTACCAGAAGTTCATCCAACACACACAACAAATGTTACAAACCATGTTTATAAACATGTGCATAGCTTCCCACATACGACTTCACAACAACAAACTGTTACAAACCAACAATTTGTAGGTGGTCCAAGTGCTCCAGTAGCAGGTGCTATGTCTCCTGGTTTTGGTGGTCCAGTAGCAGGTGCTATGTCTCCTGGTTTCGGTGGTCCAGTTGCAGGCTTTGGCCCTCAGTGGGGACATAAGCACGGTGGCGGTTGCGGCTGTAATCGCTAAAGGATAACGAACTTATTTACAGCAAACGGTAAGGCTCGTTTGTCTTCAGTCAAAGAAGTGGGCAATAAGCCCGCTTCTTCCCTTTTAAAGGAGGCATGATTTTGATAAAAACAGTTGCCGTTACTGGCTACAAAGCATTTGAATTAGGTATTTTTGATCAAAAGCATATTGGGATTACATATATAAGAAAGGCATTTAGGCATAGACTCCTTTCTTTAATAGAGGAAGGGCTTGAATGGGTCATTATAAGCGGACAGCTCGGTGTTGAGCTTTGGGTCGCTGAAGAGGTATTCGCCTTGAAAGAAGAGAGTCCACACCTCAAACTTGCGGTATTGACTCCTTTTTTAGAACAAGAGTCAGGGTGGAAGGAAGCGACACAATCCTATTATCGCGAAATTATCGCCAAAGCGGATTTTGTGGATAGTATTACGAAGCGTCCATATGAAAGTCCACACCAACTCAAACAAAAAAACGAATTTATTATTCAAAAAGTTGAAGGATTAATCGTCTTATATGACGAAGAAAAACAAGGCTCCCCAAAATATTATTTAGAGGCAGCAAAGCGAGAAAGAGAAAAAAGAGAGTTTTACCTTTCTGTGATAACCCCAGATGATTTAAATGTAATCATAGAAGATGAACAATATAATTCAGAACAATAACAAAAAAATGATAAAAAACCTCTTAATTTAAATTAAAATGGAGATTTCAAATTGACATTCTAGATAAGTTTTGAAAAAATATAACTATTAATGTATTTCCTAGGGGTGGATGACTTTGAGTAGTAATGAAATTCGTTTTACAGCAAATGAGATTTTAAATAAAGATTTTAAATCTAGCATGCGTGGTTACAATCAAGATGAGGTTGACAAGTTTTTAGATTCGATTATTCAAGATTATGAAGCATTTCAAACGATTATCGAGCGCTTAGAAAAAGAAAATGCGCAATTAAAAATGCAAGTAAAAACAGCCAGTGAAAGACCGACAAGACAAGCGACAACACCATCTGTCGGAAGTACTAATTACGATATTTTACAAAGACTTTCTAATTTAGAAAAAGAGGTCTTTGGAAGTAAATTATACGAATAAGCTTGTTAAAGAAGAAGAGATCCTAATCTCTTTTTCTTATTTTATTTTGAAAAGGGGAAATTCTTTTGGTAGAAGTGTACATTGATGGAGCAAGTGCCGGGGAGCCTGGTGCGTCTGGTGCAGGTGTTTTTATCAATTTTAAAAATGGAACAATTGAAGAGTACTCATTTCCTTTGCAGGCGATGTCCAATCATGAGGCGGAATATGAAGCTCTACTCATTGCTTTAAAGCTTTGTATCGAAAAAGGTATAAAAGTAGCCTCTTTTCGAACCGATTCGCAACTCATCGATCAAGCGATTGAAAAAGGCTTCGTGAAAAATAAAAAATATCAATCTTATTTAAATGAGGCATTAAAATTAATTGAACAATTTGATCTGTTTTTTATAAAATGGATTCCAAGTAAGGCGAATAAAAATGCGGATAAATTAGCGAAGAAAGCCATTAAAAGATAACGGATAAGATTAGATATTGATTTAATCGTTAAGTGCATGTATAATAAATAAGGTCGCATACAACAAATAAGTGTTTAGGTAATCGCTGCACTTTATTGTGTAGAGGAAAGTCCATGCTCGCACAAGCTGAGATGCTTGTAGTGTTCGTGCCTAGCGAATTCATAAGCTAGGGTAGTTTGGGTCTTATCAACCTGGACTAACGGCAGGATAAACACCTAAGTCTTTTTAAAGATATGGTGTGAAGTCCTTGAAAGTGCCACAGTGACGTAGTCTGATTGGAAACAATGAGAGTGGAACGAGGTAAACCCCTCGAGCGAGAAACCCAAAATATGGTAGGGGCATCTTCTAATTCGGAAATGAACGAATGTGAAGAACAAGGAAAATTCCTTGTAGATAGATGGTTACCACCGGAGTACGAGGTTCATCACCGTTTGTAGTACAAAGGTACAGAACATGGCTTATCAAACACTTATGAGATGAATAGTAGCGATATTGGAAACTCCTTTTTTAAGGGGTTTTTTATTTTCCATTAAAATTGATTTGAGTTCTAAATTTTCCTCTAACATAATATCAGAATATTTATATTAATCTAATATTATTTTGTCGAAAACCGCTTTAAAGGGTTAAATTTTTCTATTTACTTTCCTCATTTATTGTTTTAAGATAATACATAACTATTAGAAAATTATAAAAAAGGGGTCTGAAAGATGAAACAGTCATGGAAAAAATGGACAGCAATTACTTTACTAGGAATGACCTTAGCAGCCTGTGGTACTTCAGAAAGTAGTGGCGATGGAGAGACCTTTAAGGTAGGAGCCACACAAATAGCCGAACATCCATCCCTTGATGCCGCCTATGAAGGGTTTAAGCAAGCTCTTGAAGATGCTGGTTTAGATGTTGACTATGATTATAATACGGCACAAGGCGATCCAAATAATAACGCAGCGATTGCAAGTAACCTCGTATCTAATGATGTCGATTTAATTTTTGCAAACTCCACACCAAGTGCCCAAAGTGCTTTACAAGCAACAGATAATATTCCGATTATCTTCACTTCCGTTACTGACGCTGTAGCAGGTGAGTTAGTCACAGCAATGAATGAACCAGGTGAAAATATTACAGGAGTGGTCGACTTACATCCGGATACAATTCAATTTACGGTCAGCTTCATTGAAGAATATTTTTCAAATTCGCGTGTCGGAATGATTTATAACGCGGGTGAGGCAAACTCAGTCGCCCAAATTAATTTAGTTGAAGAGGCTGTGGAAGGAACGAGTCTTTCGATTGTCACAAGATCGGTGGCAACAGCGGCTGAAGTCCAACAAGCAGCTGCATCATTAGTAGGTGATGTCGATGTCTTTTATATCATTACAGATAATACAGCTGTTACCGCATTAGATGCGATCGTTCAAGTGGCAAATAGTGAACAGATTCCGTTATTTGTAGGGGAACCAGATTCATTAGGAAAAGGTGGCTTTGCTACTTTTGGCATTGATTACTTCTCAATTGGATATCGCTCAGGGGAAATGGCAGCAGAAATTCTACAAGGTGAAAAAACAACATCAGATATACCTGTTGAATACCCTTCAGACATGCAGCTCTTTATTAATAAAGATGCTGCTGACGCACAAGGGGTCGAATGGAATAGTGACTGGGATGAAGATGCAGAAATCGTAGAAGCAGAATAAGAAAGAAAGCTCGTCGATTGAAGGACACAAGAAGATAAGTAGTCTTAATAAGTCTTAACTTTGCCTTTCAAATTGTCTTCTTCGATGACCTTCTACACCGCTATCAATTTATACTTTCGTACGTATAAAATGGACCGACCTGCAGAAATTTGGGCACGTCGGTTTTCTTTTGACCTATAAACATCAGGAAATGGACTAACAAAGGGGGAAGCAGGATGTCTTATGCAATATTTAGTGCCTTTGAAACGGGAATCATTTATGCGATTATGGCACTTGGTGTTTATTTAACTTTTCGCATACTCGATTTCCCTGACTTAACAGTGGATGGTAGCTTTGTAACAGGGGCGGCGATCGCAGCGATTTCTATTATTGCCGGGGTGCCACCGTTCCTTGCCAGTTTATATGGATTTGTGGCTGGTTTTGTGGCTGGGATGATTACTGGAATTCTTCATACAAAAGGAAAAATCAATGCCTTATTATCAGGGATTTTAATGATGATTGCCCTTTATTCGATCAATTTACGAATTATGGGTAGTTCCAATATTAGTCTAATGAGTCAAGAAACGTTTTTTAAACAAACACAATCTTTTACGAGTTCAACCGGAATCGATTCTCTATTAAACTCGATTTTTTTCTTTTTAGGATTAAACCGCAGTTGGGGAATTATTCTTGTAATGATTCTCATTACATTGACCATTAAGTTTCTGTTAGACTTTTTCTTAAAAACCGAGGTCGGTTTAGCGCTTCGGGCAACAGGAGATAACCCAAAAATGATTCGTAGCTTTTCTGCTAATACGGATTGGTTAATTATTTTAGGCTTAGGTTTATCAAATGGTCTCGTCGCCTTCTCTGGTGCATTAATCGCCCAACAAGGCGGGTTTGCGGATGCTGGAATGGGTGTTGGTTTAATTATTGTTGGTTTAGCGTCTGTTATTATTGGAGAAGCCTTATTTGGGACAAAGACCATCTTCCGAGCAACTTTGGCGATTATCGGTGGAGCGATCGTTTATCGGATTGTGGTGACTTTAGCTTTGCGAGCAGACTTTTTAGAAGCGGGTGATGTCCGTTTAATTACAGCTGTTATTGTCATCGCCGCTCTTATTACCCCTAAAATGATTCAAAAAAATCGTGAACAAAAAAGAAGAAAGCAAAAACGCTTAAAACAAGCAAAGGAGGTTCAAAACCATGCTTGATCTTCATCAATTATCTGTCACTTTTAATGAAGGAACCCCCGATGAGAAAAAAGCGTTACAAAACATAAACCTCTCTTTGCAATCTGGACAATTTGTTACGATTATTGGCAGTAATGGCGCAGGGAAATCAACCTTAATGAACATGATATCTGGTGCCCTAACACCAGATATTGGGGATGTGAAGATTGATGGTCGAACGGTTACCTTTGAAGCTGAATATAAACGCTCACAATTAATTGGTCGTGTTTTCCAAGATCCAATGGCCGGGACGGCACCATCAATGACAATCGAAGAAAACTTAGCCCTTGCTTATTCAAGAAATCAAAAAAGAACCTTCAAATTTGGAGTGACGAAAAAGCGAAAAGAGAGGTTCAAAACCCATTTAGAATCTTTGAATCTAGGGTTAGAAAATCGTCTTAATGCTAAAGTTGGACTATTATCAGGTGGAGAAAGACAGGCATTATCGCTGTTAATGGCCACATTTACAGAACCGAAAATTTTATTATTAGATGAGCATACGGCGGCACTCGATCCATCTCGAGCGGAGTTAATTACTAAATTAACAAAGGAAATTGTTGAAAAGCATCAACTAACGACCTTAATGGTTACCCATAACATGCAGCAAGCCCTTGATTTAGGCAACCGATTAATTATGATGGATAAAGGCCAAATTATTTTAGATGTCAATGAAGAAGACAAAAAAGCACTGACGATCGAGAAGCTCTTACATGAATTCCAACGTATTCGCGGAGAGCAAATGGTAAATGATCGAGCGATTTTGGGATGATCATATTGATCTTTATAGTAATAGAATTATCGAGGCTGGGACAAACCCCTAACTATGAAATGATAACCACTTGATTTATTTCATTTTCTCAGAAGTGCTCCTACTTTATACCATTACCTACAAAGATGAAAATGGGATTACCATATGCCCTAGCGTACGAAAACATGCGGAGACTCCCGCGGGAAGTAGTGGCAGAGCAGAAATCCACCGGCTTGGCCGGTTAGTTCGGCGCCACCCCGTAGGACGCGGATCATGATTTTCGGGAGCGGGGAATAAAGCTCAACACATGGCTATCCATTTTCTCTCCAATAAAAATAATGAAAGTCGGTGAAATTTTACAATGTGCAGTAAAATTCTCCGGCTTTTTGACTCTAGATTTAGAAAGAAAACTCCCCAAAAAATGATATCATCTCTACCTTTCATCATGTAAAGGCCATTCCAAGGAAGTCTAATTTAGGCATAGTTTTATTGATTACATACTTTCATAAGTTGAAGTTTCAGGATTAAGTTTCTAGTCATTTAGTACATGCTCATAATCAAAGTTCATTTTTTTGTATAGGAAAAAAACTGTTTTTTTAAAGTAATTCAATATATTATTAATAGAAATAGTTGTTTATTTGGGGTGATTACATTGAAAGCTAATGAATTATGCACAGTTGTGATTGTGGATGATGAAATCTTAATAAGAGAAGGAATTAAACATTATCTCGATTGGGAACAAGAGGGTTTTCAAATTGTTGGAGAAGCTTCAAATGGTAGAGAAGCACTTAAAATCATTGAGGAAATAAAGCCTCATATTGTCATGACTGATATTGTCATGCCGCTTATGGATGGGGAAGAATTGACTAAAGAAATAAAGGCGCAATATCCAGATATCGAAGTGATTATTTTAAGTAGTTTTGGTGAATTTGATTATGTTCGTTCAACATTCCAAAGTGGTGTTGTTGATTATATATTAAAGCCTAACTTAGATACAGAAGGGCTTTTGAAGGTCTTAAAAAGGGCGAATGAGCGAATCTCGCTAAATCATCATGCAACAAATGATTCCCCCAAAAACAATTCAATCCGTAACATAGTTGAAAAAATCTTGAAAGGATATGAAATCAACTTGGATGAGGATGCCATCATAGATACATTTCCCTATGATACCTTTTATTTAGTAGGAATAGATACAAAAGGAGCGAGTTATCAAGAAAAATTTTATGAGAATACTTTAACTGATTTTAATTTAGATTCTATTGTTCAATTGCCATACCATGATCAAAAAACAAATCTAGAAGTCGTCATTCTAAATTTTTGCAAAGCAGATGAAGAAAAAGTAAAAAACAAGCTGTTACAAAATACGAAAAGAATAACTGAAGTTGGTTTTGTCTTAACGGAGTCTTTTTCTAACTTTAGCGATATCGGTATTTACATAGAAGAAATCCGTTTGTTGCAGGAGTGTCATTTTTATTTTCCAGATATTACATTGTTACAGAAATTAGATTTGCCGAAGCAAACTCCAAGCATAGAAGCTTTTAACTTAGATCAATTTACAGAGGATTTCACTCAACAGCGTTTCGATTCAGCTATTCAATATGTTCGAGATTATGCGAAGGTGTTTTCAACTTGTTACACAACAAAAGTAACGGAATATAAATCTTTTTTTAACAATATCATTTTTAATATTTCCATTCTTCTTAGAAATATGGAGTATGACGTCACTGAATTAGAAAAAGTGAAATATGAATCGCTCCAATTCGTGGAGGAATCCAATAGCGCGTCTAAGGTGGTCGAGCATCTAAATGAGTTTTTAATAGAGTGCTATCATTGTATAGCTATTAAACGGAATCAATTAGGGAATCCCAATATGCGTAAGCTATTAGCATATATCCAAAAGCATTATGCAGAATCCCTTACGCTGACAGGTGTGGCCAATCATTTTCATTTTAATCCTTCTTATTTGTCTAATTATTTTTCTGTTCATAATAAAGAAGGTTTTGTTGACTATCTCAACAAGATCCGAATTGAAGAGGCGACAAAATTGCTGATTCAGAGTGATCATTCCATTTCAGAAATCGGTCCAATGGTCGGCTATACGGATCATAGTTACTTTTCGAAAATGTTTAAAAAAGTAAAAGGTATGTCACCAAGTGCTTATCGAAGAAAATTCATGAAGTAGGGAATAAAATGAAAAACAAAAACTATCGTCTTAAACATAATAGCTTATTTTTAATTTTGTTCTCTTTAACGGTTGTTAGCATCATTTCAGTTGCTACGGTAACAACGTTGACAACACTTCGTATGTCTGAACAATTTTTTATTGATAAATTTAGTATTACGAATGCAAAAGTATTAGATCAAGTTACTGATAGTTTTGAAGCCTTTCATTATTCGATCATCATGGCCTCAAATAATTTAGCACAAAGTGGAGCATTAAAAACGATTCTTACAGAAGAGCAAACAAACCTAGAAAAAATGAAGAGTTATTTTGATCTGAAACAGTTAGTTAGACGTACAGAGCCTAATCTTGATGCTTATGATGTTAGCATAATGGTTACCGGAATCAATGATATTAGCTTTTCAACAAACAGGGCATACTGGCCAATTTCTGATGAAGAGCTAAGGGACAGTCATTTGACTAATAATACGTTGGATCATCTTAGGAGGCTAACTTATCAATATGATCAGCGCTCAATTTCCGAAGAGCTTAGTCCATATGTAATCGCAACGCGTGCTTTAGTAGATCGTCCTTCTGAGGAAGTGTATGGAATCATGTATTTTGCGATTCAAGAGGAAGAGTTTCGGAGGTTTTATTCCAACTATACGAGTCCAGGTAACGATATTTTTGTTATTGATTCAACTGGAAGAATCGTGTCCAGTAATCGAGGAAATTTAATTGGAAAACGCGATCCGGCACTAAAAGAATATGCGACAGCTCTTAAAGGAAGTGAAGATAGATATGTTATTAACGAGTTCTTAGGAAAAGAGCAAATCTTTGTTGGAGAGTACTTAGAATCATTCGACTTGTATATTTTAAATGTTATTGATCAAGAAATTGCAGTGAGTGGATTGATTAATACAAAAGAAATGACCGTTATTTTTATGGTCATCATTTTAGTTGCCATCATTTTAGTTTTCCTGATGTCAAAGAAATTAACGAATGCTTTATCAACTCTTGTGAAAGAAATTTCAAATGCTGGAAAACATAATTTTGATCAATATGTATCCGTAAAAGGGACATATGAAACAAAGGAACTGGGACTGGCCTTTAACTCCATGTTAGATGAGCTTCATGATTATGTCGATCAGCTTGTTGATTCTCAGAAACAAATAAGACATGCAGAACTAGCTGCGCTTCAGCAACAAATCAATCCGCATTTTCTGTACAACACACTTACATCTATTAAATTTTTAGTGAAGCATGGAAGTAAAAAAGAGGCGGAAGATATGATGAATGCTTTTATCTCACTTCTCCAAAATACAATTGGAAATGGAAGTGAAACCGTTACAATAACTCAGGAAATTGAGACCTTAAAGGATTATGTTCTGATCAATCAAAAGCGCTATGGGAATCGCATTGCTGTCAGTTATTTTATCGCAAAGGATACTGAAGAGTATAAGATTCCAAAATTAATCTTGCAACCCTTTATTGAAAATGCTTTTTTTCATGGATTCAATCTTAAGCCAGAGGGTTCTATAAAAGTATTCGTCTGGAACCAAGGACCATATTTAATATGTGAAGTGATTGATAATGGGGATGGTATGAACCTCGACGAAAGCGACGAACTCCCGATATCGAAAAGAAAGCACGGTCGCTTTACAGGCATAGGAATAAGGAATGTCGATGAACGGATACAGCTTCATTATGGACCTTCGTACGGCGTATCCATTTCTAGTGAAATAGGGAAAGGGACAAAAGTAAGAATTGAGCTACCTGTTGAAAAAATGCAGAAGCTGCCATAACAGCTTAGATAATATCGATGAGGCTGTACTCAAAAAGCACTTTCATAACCTTTTGAGACAGCTCCTTTTCACTTATATTTCTCTCCTTCTTAAACTAATGCTTCATTAATTGAATAGCTGGAGTAATGGATAAAACAACCAAGCATCATCTAAATAAAAAACCATTAGGAATCCAACTAGAATACCGAAACAAAGAAAAATAATGCTATGTGTTTTGCTTTGTATCCAACCAAAAGAATATCCAATCGCTAAAGTTAATGGTATGAAGGTTAAACCAACTGTTATTTGCCCTATCGAAAACCCAGCTATAAAACTGAAAATATAAATTCCAATGGCTGAAAACCAGTAAAATTGATACTTACCTCGAGTAGCGAGAAAAGTCGACACTATTGCTAGAATTAAAGTAGAAAATGCAATTAAAGTAAAAATAATTTCCTCCCCCTTTTTATCCGGTGAATTTACTATAACTGTCCATCTAACTTGTTACATAAATCCTGAATAGTTAGTTTAAGAGTTCTTTATTATTTTAACATAAAATACCATTAACTCTTGGGGGATTCCAGGAAAAAGCCGGGTAAATTTGCTCATGTACACTAATAATTTTAGTAATACATATTTACTGTAGTTATTTTTCCACTGTTGAAATTTCTCTTTGGGGTCCTGCCGACAAAACGCGGGAATTATACGCTAAGAAAGATTTTGAAAGAAAAACCCTTGATTTGTCTACGCTAAGCAGAAAATCAAGGATTTTATTTATGTTCTAAGGGGGCGTAATGATTGAATAGAATGAGAACTGTTAGTATCGAATTTATATTGACCTAAGAAATTTATATGCTCCCAACCTAAAGGTGAAATATGAGCAAGTAAAGACTCCTGATGTTTTCCTACTTCTTTCATGTGCTCAATCGCTCGGGATAAATAGACTGTCTTCCAAATGCTAATTCATTTATGATAAGATTTAATGCACTAGCACGCTGTAATTGGTCTTACAGTGCACGCTCTCGAAGTTCACCATGTTTTCCAAAGAAGATAGCTCTTGCTAAGGCATTCATGGCTTCCTCTTTATTTAATCCCTTTTGAATGCGCCGCCGTAACGTTTCACTAGAAATATAATCTAAAATAAATAAAGTTTTTTCAACTCGCCCCATTAGAGTAAAAGTTACAAAGTCGTATTCACTTCGAATTTCTTTCAAATGATCCCAAAGTGTATTTTCTCTTTGAGGATAAAGACTAAGCGAAGATGGACTGGAACCGATTTGTTTCGATATATAATGTATGAATGTTTGATATGACTGTAAATCAAATTTGTGAAATTACAAATGTGTCTAGGGCCTCATTATATAGAAAGCTATCGGAAAGGAACAGTTGATGAGTTATACCAAAAATCGGCAATATATAATAGAAAATAAATTTCATATAGAGGTGGAATTATATGCCTAAAATTGACAATATGTTAGCAATTCTATGGATGCTTCGTTCAGGTGAAAAAATTACTGCAAAACAAATTTCAGAAAAGTTAGAGATGAATATAAGGACTGTGTATCGTTATATTGATACAATTTCAACAAGTGGCGTACCTATAATTTCAGAACCAGGACATAACGGTGGATACACTTTATTGAACAATTTTATTGAGGCTCCTCTTTTTTTTGATTTTGAGGAGCAAACTTCACTATTTCACGCTGCTGTTTTTGCAGAAGAAGCCGGATATTATGGAGGTGAAGCACTAAATAGGGCCATTTCAAAACTAAGTAAATACTCAAATCAAGAGCAGGAAACAAAGATAAACCAACATTTAACTAGTCTTGAAGTAATAAGTCGATTAAGTTCACTCTCTATGGAACCTTTTTTGAAGGAGTTGGAGCAGGCCGTAGCTGATGGGTACTCTGTAAAAATTCTTTACCATAAAAGTGGCGAAAAGCAATTAAATTATAGATTGGTCGATCCGTACAAAATTATCTATTGGAATAATAAGTGGTATGTGATTGGATTTTGTCATCTTAGGAATGCTATCCGTAGTTTTAGAGTAGATCGAATTGAAAGTCTAATGCTAACCGAAAATAAGTTTTACCGGCCAGAGAATTTTTCAGCACGTGACTTTTTTATGAAAAATCTTCTTCCAACTATAGAAGATAAGGAAGGGATTATTTCTTTGGTTATTAATGGGGATAAAAGTGTATTGGATGATCTTTGCCAACATTGGTTTTTAGGACATTATTTACAAGAGTGGACTTCAAATGAAGCAGTATTTCTTCTTGAGAAAGATATGATAAACGCATATGTACCTTATTTACTTTTAACGTACGGTAAATCTATTCGAGTTATTGAGCCAATCAGCCTTAAGAAAAGAATGATTGAGGTTTTGTCGGAATTAATAAAATTTTATCAAATTTGATTAATTCCCTGACGCTAGGTGTCAGGGAATTAATGTTATAGTTGGCTATATCAATTGTGATTGGAGTGTTAATGGATGCAAACAAAAAAAGTTTTTCTATATGTATTTAATACAATGTCGGACTGGGAATATGGATATTTAATTGCTGAACTAAACTCAGGAAGATATTTCAAAAAAGATTTAGCACCTTTAAAAGTAATTACAGTAGGAGCTAATAAAGAAATGATTACTACTATGGGAGGACTGAGCATAAAACCAGATATTTCCCTTGATGAATGTACTCTTGAGAGTAAGGATCTTTTAATTTTACCAGGAGGGGCTACTTGGAGTGAAGAAATTCATCAACCTATCTTGGAAAGAATTGGACAAGCTTTAAAGCTTGGCACTATTGTTGCTGCAATTTGTGGTGCAACTGAGGGCCTCGCGAATATGGGATACTTAGATACTAGAAAGCATACAAGTAATAACTTAGAATATACTAAAATGGTATGTCCTAACTATAAAGGAGAAAAGTTCTATGAGTTGGAATCTGCGGTATCTGATGCGAATTTAGTTACTGCATCAGGAATAGCTCCTCTGGAATTTGCAATGGAGGTACTGAAAAAAATAGATGTATTTACACCAGATGCATTACATTCATGGTATAACCTAAATAAGACTCATAAACCTGAATACTTCTTCGAGTTAATGAATTCAATAAATAAATGAAGTAACTGAAAAGCTCAATTTCTCTATTTTGATTTGTAGAGAAGTTGGGCTTTTTAATTTGGAATTTCCTTATCGTTGTAAATCCGCATTTTCCTGACGCTACCCTTATATGTGCTTATTTATGATGATACAAATGAAAAAATTCTTATGGTTGGAAACAAACGTGAAAATGGTAGTGAATGGAGCCTTCCAGGAGGAGCAAGAGAAAGTGGAGAAACATTGGAACAAGCAGTTATCCGTGAGACATTTGAAGAAACTGGGTTAACAGTTGAAATTAAAGTTATATTTGCTATTAATAAGAAATTTTCCCTATGTACGCATGCTGTAATCTTCACCTTTGTAGCTAGAATAGTCGGTGGAGAAATATCTATTCAAGACCAAGATGAAATTACTGATATTGCTTGGATAAACATGAAGGAAGCTGAAAAAATTATGTTTTACTTTCCTAATGGCGTTCAAAGTTTATTAGAAAAAGGCTTAGTGGCTCCTTACTACTTCCAAACTAAGTAGAACAAAAAGAACAGTCACCTAGTTTAAAGCCTTTAGAAAGCTAATTCTATCTATATATAAAGAATTACTTTTGGTATTTATTTTATTAGCATGATTCTTGCTGAAATGTTGGCACAGTACACCATGCCCATTAACTTAAGAATTCAGAATTACCCCAAAACGAAAAATTCTTGCTTTCTTGGATACTACCAATAGGACTGTATGTTAACCTCTTATAACAAGAGTGGTATTAATTCTTATTATAGTATATATGTGGTATGATTTTTTCTGAATTTCATAATATCTATAATTTAGATATTGATATTACAATAGGGGGATAAATAACATGGAAATACTACTAATCAGACATGGGGAATCAGAAGCAGATATACTAAATGTACATGAGGGAAGTGCCGATTTCCCATTGACTGAAAATGGAATTAATCAAGCGGAAAAGATGGCAAACCGAGTAAAACAAGAGTTCTCACCAGATTTCATTTGGTCAAGTACCATGATAAGGGCTAAACAAACAGCTGAAATATTAGCTAATGTTATTAGCTGTCCAATAGAATTTACCGCAGAGCTCCGAGAACATGACAACGGAAACATAGCCGGAAAACCTCTAGACGAAGTCCCATTTCCTTCTTGGTTGTTACCACATGACAAATGGGGAGAATACGGAGAATCAAAAATCGAGTTTAGAGCTAGAGGAGAACATATTCTATCTTATATCCTAAAAAATAGTAATCAATACAAAAGAATAGCTATTGTAACTCATGGGGGAATGATCTCAAGATTAATTGAAAGTTTTCTTCAATTACCTGTAAATCATAATATATTCTTCAAAACAGGGGATACTGGAATTCATCTCCTTGAATATAGCGAACAATACAAATTCATAAAATTCACAAATAGTGTTACTCATTTAAATTAAGTTACCTTACAAAGAAACAAGTAGGAAAGCTGAGAAGGACATATCACTCAATAAAGGTAACACGATGTAATTATGTTACCTTTATAATGTTGTTATATTAGCCTCCAGCTGCTAGCCACCAGGTTCGACAGGAACAGCTACAAGTTCTGGGTATATCTGTATTTTTAAATTTGCAGGTGGACCTGGTGTTTAATTCCTATACCGTAAATTAATAATTAAACTAAAAGCCTATTTCCTTAACGTACAGGAAATAGGCTTTTTTCAAGGGGAGATAATTGGTTAGAAAATATAAGGTTACCTGATCAGCCCCATATGCCTGAACATGCTGTTTACGTACAAAAACGATTCAATCAAGGTGATGTCATATTTGCAGGTCCATTTGGATGTTGATAACGAAGACAGTCTGATTACCTTCATACAAAATGATCCGGCCGTGAGAAATAACATTTTTAAGTTTCAATATAAAAAATGGGGTCAACTCATGAGTAAATTTGAAAATATAAATCCGAATTTTGACCAAGGCTATATAGATTATAAACGTGAGATTCAAGCTAAGCACAATATTCCTCACGTATAAAAACTAAGATCATATGTTATTTCGTTTGTTTTAACCCTTCGAAATAGACATCCAGCACACGCATCGCTTCATCAAGTGAATCGCTGGAACCATGCTCAGCAATCCATAAGGCACTTTCATTCATAGCTCCTGATAAAGAGTGGGCTAGTGATTCTACTGAAAGAGACGAAAAACAACCGTTCTTCTGCATTTGTTCAAGCTGACTGTATAGAAGGCTCATGGAGTGGTTGGCATCTAATTGTCGCCAATGACTCCAACCAATGACCGCAGGACCATCAATGAGAATAATTTGTTTATGATCAGGATCAACGGCAGATGTGATAAACGTTCTACATCCAAGAGATAGCTGTTCCCATTGATCTGAACTCATGCTTGCCTGTTGCTTGATATTTTGAGCAATTTTCTTTTGAATGGATTCAACAGCAGCGTAGAAAATTCCCTTTTTATTTTTATAATGATGATATAATGCCCCTCGTGTCAAAGCTGAATCATTCACAATATCTTCAAGTGCTGTTTTGGCATACCCATGTTTTGCAAAATGTCGTTTCGCCGTGTGGAGGAGTAATTGTGCAGTTTCCTCCGCTTCTGCTTTTGTCTTCTTCATTTGTTATTCACCAACCCTCTGCATAAATTTAAGAGCATTATTGTCATTGGCTTTTATCAATGACCGTAGTCCATGCCTCAAGGTCCAATTAATCTTGCTCCCATGCAGTTTATGCATCTTTTTCATCCATTCAATTGTTTCCTCTTTATACATTTTTGATAAGTCATTCAAGTGGTTTCCAACAGATTTTTGAACATATTTGGAGTGATCGTTGATTAATGGCTCGAGTAAAGAAAGGTTCACAAACGGATCACTACTGAGCACATTGATTCGTTTTGCCCAAGGCAGGCGAGGACGAGTTCCCTCACTAACAAGTCGACGGACGTGTGCATTCTCATCGTGTGCCCATACACTTAGTTTCTCTAATACTGGACGTTCATAACGTAGTAAAAAAGGGCGAATTGCATATTCGGACGTATGACGTTTCGTTATTTCATACAAAACGTACATCGACTCTTCAAAGTCATTCAGTCCATACACTTCGACATAATACGCAATTGGCATTAAAAAATAACCATTGGTGAACATTCCTTTTTCCGTTTCGTTTTCTGGACCAAGAATTTGTTTCAATATCCTTATTGCATCAATATAAGGCAAGGAGAGGGCTCGATGCAATTCTTTAGAGATGACAGCTACCCTATCTTTCAGTTCCAATCCTTCGACTAAATCATTCACTCTTTCTATAAAAGAATCACGAGCAAATCCTGAATACACAGGAGAGATTTGCTCCGCGAGAAATTGTGCTAAATCAGCATCAAAGTAGTTTTTTAAAGGAGTGTAACTGCTCATGACAGTGTATTCTTAAAATGTTTTTGGAATTCAATGGATGGTGGGATTTCTTGAATGACATCGATTAGTATTCCGTTCGGGTCAGAGGTAATGAAATGACGCTGACCGAAATCTTCATCCCGTATATCGAGTACGATGGGCAAATATTGCTCATGAATTAAGCGCTGGTAAAGAACATCAACGTCTTTAACTTCAAGATTCAAAATCAGACCACTCGTAACCTTTTGCCGAATGTCCATTGGCACTGTCTGATGACAGTTATGAAGCACGGCTAGCTCAAAAGAATCCAACTTCAAGCTCACATACCAATCAATTTCAAACACAGCTTCAAACTTAAAGTGATCCTTATAAAAATCTACAGTTCGAGATACATCATCGGTAAGAATTACAGGGTAGAATCCAGTCACGGCCATTAAAATCACACTCCTTTATCTTGTTTCTTGATTTTAACATACGTACAGTATGTATGTAAATTACTTGAAAGAAAAGAAAGTTTAATGCAAGTAAACAAATCCAAGTACCCACATCTGATATTTCAACAAGAAAAAGCAGAGGGGTTTTCCAAGTCATGAGTACCACTTCTATAAATAAGATTTTCTATCGACTGATTGGAATTTCTGAAAAAACAGCACTTAAGATATCCACTCTTTACACAAAATAATACTAAAATCTAAAAAAAATACAAACGCCCTTTTTGAAAGCGAATACAATCACCAAAGATAATCCAAATTTTATTAAAAATTGTCCTAACTGATAAAAGTGGACGGGTGATAAGATAAATTTGTAAGAAGAAAGTGCTTACAAAAGAAAAGACAAGGGGGAACTACAATGAAGAAAATGTTAGCTTTTCTATTAGTCAGTTTTTTACTATTATCAGCTTGTTCATCTGGTGGAGCAGATGAATCGGTAGAAGGTTCTACGGAGGCGGACGAAATTACTGTTTGGACTTGGGATCCTAATTTTAATATTAAAGCAATGGAAATAGCCAAAGAGTATTATGCAAGTGAAAATCCAGATCTAACTGTTACAGTTATTGAAAACGCACAAGATGACATTATTCAAAAATTAAATACATCATTAAGTTCAGGAACTACAAGAGGTCTTCCAAACATTGTGTTAATAGAAGATTATCGTGCTCAAAGTTTCTTGCAAGCGTACCCAGATTCCTTTCATGAAATTACTGGTACATTTAATGTAGAAGATTTTGCTCCATACAAACTGGCGCCAACAAGTATCGAGAATAAAAACTTTGGTTTGCCATTTGATACGGGAGTTGCGGGACTGTATGTGCGCACAGATTATTTAGAAGAAGCTGGATACACAGTTGAGGATATAACCAATATTGATTGGGATACATTCATTGAAATTGGCAAGGACGTGAAAGAAGCAACTGGAAAGGCGATGCTAACGCTCGATCCAAATGATTTAGGCCAAATTCGGATGATGATTCAGTCAAGTGGTTCTTGGTATGTGGAAGAAGATGGTGTTACACCTTACTTAGCTGACAACGAAGCACTTCAGAAGGCTTTTGAAGTATATAAAGCAATTTTAGATGCAGATATTGTGAAACCGGTATCAGATTGGAGTCAGTTTTTAGCTGAATTTAATAATGGTAGTGTCGCATCCGTTCCAACGGGCAACTGGATTACCGCGTCAATTAAAGCGGAAGATTCACAATCAGGTGATTGGGCCGTCGTTCCATTTCCAACTCTTCCGGGTATTGAAGGAGCTGTAAATGCTTCTAACTTGGGAGGAAGTTCTTGGTATGTCCTTGATGTGGAAGGGAAAGAAAGTGCCGTAAATTTTTTAGCGAAAACATTCGGTTCAAATACTGACTTATATCAAAATCTAGTGACCGAAATTGGAGCAATTGGTACGTATATGCCAGCAACAGAAGGTGATGCTTATCAAGCAGAAGATGAGTATTTTGGAGGTCAAACGATTGTTTCCGATTTCTCTACATGGACGGAACAAATTCCACAAGTAAATTATGGCTTGCATACGTATGCGATTGAAGACATCTTAGTTGTTGAGATGCAAAACTACTTAAAAGGTAAAAGTGTAGAAGATGCATTATTAGACGCTCAGAAGCAAGCAGAGGTTCAAGTACAGTAACGATATTAAATACTCTTAATTGGGTGCCTCTAGAACTCTCAACTATCTACAAATTTAGTCGAGTTTTTTGGGGCATCTATTTTTTTAGTAAGGAGTGAGAGAGATGATTTCAAAGAAGCCAAACATAGAACGTCCTTTTCTTAAACTTAAGTCGAAAAAAGGTGTTCAGTCTAAAGCGGCATTTGCTGGTTGGGGATTTATTGGTTTAGCTACATTTATGATTTGTTGGTTTTATTTTTATCCAATGATACAAGCACTCATCCTTTCTTTTCAAACAGGGAGTGGCAATAATTTAACCTTTGTAGGTTTGGATAACTATAAACGATTACTACAAGACCCGACATTTAAAGTAGCGGTTTTTAATACCGTCATTTATTTGATTATTCAAGTACCATTAATGATTTTATTAGCACTTGTTTTTTCCGTTATGCTCAATGAAAAAACTTTGAAATTTAAAGGATTTTTCAGAACAGCTATCTTTTTACCAGCTGTAACATCACTAGTTGCCTATTCCGTTGTGTTTAAATATTTATTTGGGGCAGACGGTATGATTAATATGATGCTTTTAAAGACATCGATTATTTCAGCACCAATTGAATGGCTTACTGATCCTTTTTGGGCAAAGATAGCGATTATCATTGCGATTACTTGGAGATGGACAGGTTATAATATGATCTTTTATCTATCCTCTTTACAAAATATTGACCCTTCTATTTATGAGGCGGCGAAAATTGATGGGGCAACACCTATTCAACAATTTTTTAAAATAACCGTTCCATTATTAAAACCGATTATTTTGTTTACTTCTATTATGTCCACCATTGGAACACTCCAATTATTTGATGAAGTAATGAATATTACAGGTGGAGGACCAGGTAATTCAACTCTAACAATTTCTCAATATATTTATAATCTTTCCTTTAAGTACACACCAGATTTTGGATATGCAGCAACGGTTTCTTATGCAATCCTTATCATGATTGTCTTTTTCTCGATAATTCAGTTTAAAGTGGCAGGTGATAAAAATGAGTAAAGTCAATCGGATCATTTGTTATGTGATCTTAAGTATCGCAACCATTATTTCCGTTTTTCCGTTTTTATGGATGGTTATTAGTGCAACAAATAAATCTGTTGATGTCACAAGAGGTACGTTTTTACCAGGGACGCATTTAATTGAGAACTTTCGTCATTTATTAAGTACCGTTGACTTAGTTCCAGCCCTTATAAATTCGGCTAAAATCTCTGTATCTACTACAGTGTTAGCCTTGTTAATCGGTTCGTTAGCTGGATACGGATTTGAAATTTATAAAAGTAAAGCGAAGGATATTGTGTTTAATATTTTGTTGCTTTCGATGATGATTCCTTTCGCTGCCCTGATGGTACCACTATTTAGAATGTTTGGCTCCATTTCTCAGACGGCTCCATTTATGGGAATTGATACATTAACAGCTGTCGTTTTACCGACGATAACAACGGCTTTTCTCATCTTTTTCTTTCGGCAAAGTACTAAAATGTTTCCAAAAGAGATACTAGAGGCAGGAAGAATGGATGGGGTAAGTGAACTTGGACTCTTTTTCAAAATTTATATCCCTACAATGAAAACAACGTATGCCGCAGCGGCTATTATTACGTTTATGGCCAGCTGGAATAACTATTTATGGCCGTTAGTCGTGTTACAATCACCAGAAAATCAAACATTACCTTTACTTATTTCTAATTTAGGTTCAAGTTATACACCAGACTATGGCGTTATAATGTTAGCCATTGTCATTGCTACTTTACCTGCAGCAATCATCTTCTTTTTAATGCAAAAACATTTTGTTGAAGGAATGATGGGTTCTGTGAAATAAGGAAAGAGCAAAAGATAATTCATCATTGATTTGTTAAAGAAGGAGTGTATAAAAATGATGTCAATAAAACCAACGATAAATTGGTTATCAGATCCATCTGTGTTTGCCGTGAATCGAATCCCTGCCCATTCGGATCATTTGTATTATAAGACAATGGAAGAAGCGAAAGTAAAAGCAGCTATGAATATGCGTTTTTCATTAAATGGAAATTGGAAATTTAGTTATTCAAAAAATGCCGCACTTAGACCAGAAAAATTCTATGAGGAAGACTTTGATTGTACGAGTTGGAGTCATATTAAAGTACCAGGACATATTCAATTACAGGGATATGGAAGTCCACAATATGTCAATACGATGTACCCGTGGGATGGGCTTCATGACATTCGTCCTCCACATATACCAACCGATCATAATCCAGTTGGTAACTATGTAAAATATTTTACGGTTCCTAGCCAAATGAAGAAAAAACCGGTCTATATCTCTTTTCAAGGAGTAGAATCAGCTTTCTTTGTTTGGTTGAATGGGGAATTTGTCGGGTATAGTGAAGACTCCTTTACACCAGCTGAATTTGAGCTGACTCCTTATCTAAAAGAAGGAGACAACAAGCTCTCTGTTGAGGTTTATCAACGTAGTACAGGTTCTTGGTTAGAGGACCAAGATTTCTGGAGATTTTCAGGTATTTTTAGAGAGGTCTATCTTTATACCGTTCCAGCTCTTCATGTTCAAGATCTTCATGTTCGAGCTGATTTAGATCAGTCTTTGACGTTAGGGGAACTCCAAATTGACCTTAATTTTTTAAACGCTTTTGATAGAGACATTTCCTTACAATTTGAATTATATGATGCTGAGCAAAAACTTATATTAACTCAAAAGGGGGATTTTATAGACAAAAATCATTCCTTTTTGATGACCTTAAAGGAACCTCATTTATGGAGTGCAGAAAATCCGTATTTATATAAACTCTATATTCAAGTATTTAATGAATCTGGTGAACTAGTAGAGGTCATTCCACAAAGTGTCGGATTTAGAAGATTTGAACTCGTTGATAAAATGATGCTGATCAATGGGAAACGAATCGTATTTAATGGAGTGAATCGCCATGAATTTAATTGTCGAACTGGTCGTGCGATTACGAAGGAAGATATGATTTGGGATATTAAAAACTTAAAACAAAATAATATTAATGCTGTGAGAACGGCCCATTACCCTAACCAAACCCTATGGTATGAGCTTTGTGATGAATATGGGCTTTATGTGATGGATGAAATGAATTTAGAGACTCATGGATCATGGCAGAAAATGGGGGCCGTTGAACCTTCATGGAATATTCCTGGTAATCTTCCAGAATGGCATGATATTGTGTTGGATCGTGCCGTTTCCATGTTTGAAAGAGATAAAAATCATCCCTCTATTTTAATCTGGTCATGTGGAAATGAATCGTATGCAGGTGAAGTGATTTTAAGTGTTTCAAAGTATTTTAAACAGGTTGATCCAAGTCGTCTTGTTCATTATGAAGGCGTCTTCCACAATCGTGAATTTGATGAAACGAGTGACATGGAAAGTCGAATGTATGCGAAACCAAAGGATATTGAAAAATATTTGAATGAAGACCCCCAAAAACCTTTTATAAGTTGTGAATATATGCATGCGATGGGGAATTCACTAGGCGGTATGGATAAATATATGGAACTGGTAGATAAGTATCCTATGTACCAAGGTGGCTTCATTTGGGACTATATCGATCAAGCACTTATAAAGAAAGATCGATATGGCCAAGAGTTTTTAGCCTATGGTGGAGATTTTGGCGATCGACCAACCGATTATGAATTTTGTACAAATGGTATCGTTTACGCAAACCGTGAATTATCGGCTAAAATGCAAGAAGTCAAATTTTTATATCAGCCGATCAAATTGCTCCCTGATCAAACAGGAGTAACGATTGTGAATGATCTTTTATTCACGAATACATTTATTTATGATTTTGAGTATATATTGTATCGCGAAGGGTTAGAAATTTACCGTCATAACCTTTTGGTTTCTGTCCCTCCTTTAACAGAAGGGAGACAAGAGTTTAATTGGCCATCTGAGATAATGGATGAATCAGGTGAATATAACATCCTAGTCTCTTTACGTTTAAAGAATGAAACAAAATGGGCCGCAGTTCAACATGAAATAGCCTTTGGTCAATTTATTTTTACGGTGGACCAAAAGCTAAGTGAGCCACCAATGGAACAAAACAATCCGTTACGTCTCATAGAAGGAGATGTCAATATCGGAGTACATGGAAGAGACTTCTCTGCTATTTTCTCTAAACAAGTAGGGAGTTTAATTTCGCTAAATTATGCAGGGAAAGAAATGATCGAGCAACCTCCTAGTCCGCTATTTTGGAGGGCGACAACTGATAATGACCGAGGATATGCCCAAACTTATCATTCAGGAGCTTGGTTAACCGCTAGCCTTAACCGTAAATGTGTAGGGGTCAATATACAGGAAGAACCAAATGGTATAAAAGTCGCTTTCTTATATCAATTATCAATTAATAGCGATATTGAAGTGAAAGTGGAGTACACCGTTAGACAGGATGGGAAAGTGAAAGTGAAATTCAACTACCGTGGTGCGGATCATTTACCGCAAATGCCTATCTATTCCTTATCATTCAAAACATCTGCCGATTACAATCAATTAGAGTGGTATGCGAAAGGACCAGAAGAAAATTATTCTGACCGAAGTAATGGTGCTAGATTAGGCCGCTTTAAAACGCAAGTTGGCGAGAATATTACTGGTTATGTAAGACCACAAGAATCAGACAATCGTACAGATGTTCGGTGGGTGGAGCTAACGAACGAAGAAGGGGAAGGAATAAAAATCGCATCGACTGGCGAGCCATTAGAGTGCAACTTCTCTCCTTATACAGCTTTTGAACTAGAGAATGCTCAGCATATCTATGAACTTCCTCCTATCCATTATACCGTCATCACAGTAGCTGGGAAGCAAATGGGAGTCGGAGGAGATGATAGTTGGGGAGCACCGGTGCATGAGGAACATTTAATTAAGGCAAATGAAGATAAAGAATTTGAATTTATCATCTCACCGCTCTAATCATGAAAATATTTAAGGACCATAGATAGGAGTTTTTTATATGAATATTTTTGTTAACGAAAAAAACAAACAATTTCATTTAACAAACGGAAAGATCAGTTATATTTTTAATGTTTTAAAAAATGGAAGTCTTGGACATTTATATTTTGGGAAGGCAATGAAGAACCGGGATGATTTTTCCCATTTTATAAGAATCGATATACCAACGGCGGCGAGCTGTCATTTTTACCAAGATGATCCTGCTTTCTCGCTCGAAACAGTGAATCATGAATATCCAGTATACGGTAAAGGTGATTTTCGTGATGCAGCTATTGAACTAGAAACAACAGATGGGCGAATCGGAAATGGCTTCGTTTATAAGGGTTTTGAAGTATCACTTGGAAAACCAAAATTCAATGGCTTACCTGCAACGTATGCCAATGAAAAAGAGGCGAGTACATTAACGATTCAGCTAGTTGATGAGGACATTCAGACAAATCTTTATTTATCGTATACGATTTTTTTGAACCATCCAGTTATCACAAGAAGCGTGAAAGTAGAAAATGTGAGTACAGACAACCTTTATATAAAAAAATTAATGAGCTCGTCTATTGATTTCCCTGATTCAGATTATAAAATGGTTCATTTAGCAGGGACTTGGTCAAGGGAAAGACATATCGAAGCACATGATTTGAGACAAGGTATCCAATCGATTGCCAGTATTCGAGGAGCAAGCTCTCATCATCATAATCCATTTATGGCTCTCAAACGTAAAACGACAACCGAGCATGAAGATGAGGTATACGGATTTAATTTTGTCTATAGTAGCAACTTTCTCGCCCAAGTGGAGGTCGATCATTACGAAGTAGCACGAGTGATGGTTGGTATTCATCCACATCAATTTAGATGGAAATTAGCCACCAATGAATGTTTCCAAGCTCCGGAAGTCGTTATGGTCTATTCGGATGAGGGATTGAATGGGATGAGTCAATCGTTTCATAATCTTTATCGCGATCACTTAATAAGAGATCTATGGAAAAAAGTGGAACGACCCATTCTAATTAACAACTGGGAAGCCACCTATTTTGATTTTGATGAAGAGAAATTAGTTGGGATCGCAGAAAGTGCAAGTGAACTAGGCATTGAACTATTTGTTTTAGATGATGGATGGTTTGGCAAACGGAACGATGATACCTCTTCTCTAGGTGATTGGTATGAAGATAAGGAAAAGCTTCCTAATGGCTTACAAGTACTTGCGAAAAAAGTAACCGATTTAGGGATGCAATTCGGTCTTTGGTTTGAACCTGAAATGATTAATCCTAGTAGCCAGTTGTACCAATCCCACCCTGAGTGGGTTATAGGGAGACAAGGAGAACACTTAACATTCGGTCGCAATCAACTGGTCCTTGATTTCTCGAGAGAAGAGGTTGTTCAATATCTTTTTGAAAAAATGAAAGATATCATTATAAAAACGAAATTATCTTATATTAAATGGGACATGAACCGAAATATAACAGATGCTTTTTCGGCCGCATTGAAAATCGATCAGCAAGGTGAGTTTTTCCACCGCTACATTTTAGGAGTCTACGCCTTATATGAAAAGCTAACGAATGAATTTCCGAATGTTTTGTTTGAGTCATGTGCAGGCGGAGGAGGACGTTTTGACCCTGGAATGTTCTATTATGCTCCACAAGCTTGGACAAGTGATAACACAGATGCGGTAGAAAGACTTAAAATTCAATATGGGACATCTCTTGTCTATCCAATTTATAGTATGGGTTCACATGTTTCGGCCTCACCGAATCATCAAACATTACGAACAACTTCATTAGAGACAAGAGCAAACACCGCTTATTTTGGCACATTTGGATATGAACTTAATCCACTTGAATTGAATGAAGAAGAAAGAAGCATCATTAAAGATCAAATTAAACATTATAAAACATATCGAAGCCTAGTTAGGGATGGCGATTTTTATCGCCTTCAAAGTCCATTTGAAGAAAATGAAACAGCGTGGATGATTGTTTCAAAGGATAAAAAGGAAGCATTAGTCGGTTATTATAAAGTTCTGACTACTCCAAATTCAAAAAAACAACAAATACTAAGCTTAAAAGGTCTTGATGATGACATCCTTTATACAATCGAGGGGACAGAGCAATCCTTTCATGGGGATGAATTAATGTATAGAGGCTTACCTTTATCAATTGAATTTAATGGTGTAAACTCAAATAAAGCCGAACGTAGTGGAGATTATCAATCTTTAGTTTACTTTTTAAAAGGAAACTAACGCAGCTGCTCCTTCATTTGGAGTGGACGGGGCTACCTTAAAAGCTCTTAAATAAAAAAAGATTCGAGAAGTTAAAACTTCTCGAATCTTTTTTTTAGGAGAATATGGACATAAATCTGTATTTTGTTAACCAGTATTGTGTGAGAGAATCATTGAAAAAAGTGAGCACTTGTGGTAAATTTATATAGATGTGCATTGTATAATTAATTTAGATATATTATCCCTATTTTAATTATACAATGCGATCAGTACGTTAGTCAACCCTTTTATCATTTTTTTTAAGGAGCGTGTTCTATGAATTCAGAACTTCAGCAGGAGCAAAAACGAGTCGACCGTGTAATGGAGACCATTACGGAGGAAATCAGCAGATTGGAAGAAGAAACGACCAAGCGTAGGAACGAAGTGGTTCATATCCGCAAACACTTTTGGGATGAAGTCAAGGTGAATACAGATACCTTTGATGATTATCTTGAGACCATCATCGGCTTACGACAAGAGGCTCAAGCTCTATCTGTAAACCAAAGCACCCATAGACATGCATCCAAACGTTTATCCACGTTGCGTCGAATGAACGAGGTTCCTTATTTTGGCCGGATCGATTTTATGGAAGAAGGAGATTCAACCGAAGAACAAATCTATATTGGGATCTCTTCACTTAGTGATACTAGTGGAGAAAATTTTCTGATTTATGATTGGAGGGCTCCTGTCTCAAGTGTTTACTATGATTACCAGCCAGGAGCGGCTCAGTATGTAACACCGGAAGGCTCCATTCAAGGTGTATTGGAGAAAAAGTGGCAATATCTTATTCGTGACGGCGTTCTTCAATCGATGTTCGATACGAGCCTCACCATTGGAGACGAGATTTTACAGCAAGTTCTCGGCAAAGGTACCGATAAACAGATGCATAATATAGTAGCGACCATTCAACAGGATCAAAACCGGATTATCCGTCATGACCATGGGAGGCTGCTCATTGTTCATGGAGCAGCAGGTAGTGGAAAGACATCAGCTGCCTTGCAAAGAATTGCTTATTTGCTTTACAAATATCGAGATCGCCTTAATGCGGATCAAATCATTCTTTTTTCACCAAATTCGATGTTTAGCAGTTATGTGTCCAATGTACTCCCAGAACTTGGTGAAGAGAATATGCAACAGGTCACATTTCAGCAATACTTAGTCCATCGCCTAAGTAAAGAGTTTCAAGTTGAAAATCCGTACGACCAATTGGAGTATGTGTTAACGGCGGCAAATACTCAGGCGTATAGGTCGAGGCTTGAGAGTATCCGTTTTAAAGCCTCAACTCGCTTTTTTGAAGCGATCCAATCGTATAGACAGTCACTAGAATTATCGGGAATGCTATTTAAAGATATTATGTTCAGAGGGAAACCGATCATTCCGGCTCAAGAAATAGGAGAAAGATTTTACAATCATGACATTTCCCTTCGCTTTCATAATCGACTGGAAAAAATAAAGGATTGGCTCATTATTAAAATAAAGGAGGTTCAAAGGGAAGAAAGGACTAAGGCTTGGGTACAGGAGGAAATTGAGCTCCTTAGCAACGAAGAGTATCATAAGGCTCACCGCTATTTAGCAGAAAAACGAGGCTTTGAAAGAGAAGCGATAGCTGATTATGAAATCGAGCCAGAAGCGCTTGCCCGTTTGATTGTTCACCAAAAGTTGAAGCCGTTACGAAAACGAATCCGAGCATTTCAATTTGTCGACTTTCAGGGTATCTACACACAGCTTTTTGCTAATCCCTTGCATATCGAACATTGGCTCAATGGGGAGACCCCAACTGATTGGATGGAGATTTGTCAAACGACACTGGAAAGGATGGAGGGAGATAAACTATTTTATGAGGATGCTACTCCTTTTTTACTGTTAAAGGAGCTGATTCTAGGCTTTCAGACGAACCGAGCGATTAAGCACATCGTTGTCGATGAGGCGCAGGACTACTCCCCTTTTCAGTTTGAATTTTTGAGGCGTTTGTTCCCAGCTGCAAGGATGACCGTGCTCGGTGACTTTAACCAAGCGATATTTGCCCATGCTAGTGAGGCAGTTAATTTTAACACTCTTACCAGTCTTTACGGACCAGATGAAACAGAATTGATCAATATAGCTCGGAGTTACCGCTCGACTAAACCGATCATTGAATTTACACGAAGACTCGTTCCTAATGGAGAAACGATTATTCCTTTTGAACGAGATGGGGAACGACCCGCACTGCAACAATTAGACGATCATTTAGAACTTCATAATTGTATCGACTCCAAAATTGAAGATTTGCGAAGTCTAGCTCTTCATAGTATTGCGATAATATGCAAATCTGCTGAGGAAAGTAGAAGAGCGTATGATTCTCTGGTTAGCATCGAAGAAATTAAACTCATAAAAAATAGCTCGATGGAATATGAGCAGGGGGTCGTTGTCATACCGTCGTATTTGGCTAAGGGTATCGAATTCGATGCCGTCATCATTTATGATGCTTCTGAGGATGTATACGGTGATGAGAGTCTTCGTCGAATTTTTTACACGGCCTGCACAAGAGCGATGCATTATTTGCAACTTTATAGCGTAGGGGAACCGAGCCCATTTTTACGTAACGTAGTGCAGGATGGTTTCATTCAAGCTTGACTTAACTAGATTACAAGGTAAACAAACGATCATGTTTCCGATGTAATGATGCAAGTCCAATTTCTCAACTTTACTACTGAGAAATTGGACTTTTTTATATTGATTAAAGCATGTAAAGTAAGTTCTAAAACTAAGACGCTTCGAAAAACAGCATCAATTAATGGAGCTCCTCCTTTACATCAATCTTTATCTCCTAAAAGTTCAAGCCTGCTAAAATACTACCTTGACCTCCGTATCATTTTCTTTATTTTTTATATAATTACCAAAAAATAGTTGATTTTTTATTTAAATTTACACATCAACAGTTAACGGTTGCTTGTGTCGTTCTATTTGTTGGAATATTTGCCATTGCTGAATTTTTACCTGCCGAAACGATAAATAGTTTACTAAGTGGGGTTGCTTTTCTAATCGAAATGTCAGTACAAGAGTTATTTACGATCATTGTGCCTCTTTCAATCCTTGTTTACTTCATATCTTGGCTCTTATCCGTACGCATATATCAAAGGAAAATACTTTAAATAAATGATAAGTTATTTTAGCTTAACTGCTTCCAAGATCATTTACTCGTAATCGGACCAAGTCGTTTTTTGCTAACACATGTAACCTTATTTTAACAAGTAGACCGTTTTCAGCGATTTTTTATTTTTGAAACCTTTAGAACTAAATTTGCGTTTCATAGATGAACAGATGTCCGATTGGTTGTGTGATTGACCGATAAAGCTTATAATAAAGCGAAGTCAAAAGTTCGGATTGAAGGAGAGTTTTATGAAGAAAGTAACCTTAATTGCAACGGCTACTATGGGATTAGAAGCCATTGTCGCAAGAGAAGTCAAAAGCTTAGGATATGAAGATGTCCAAGTGGAAAATGGAAAAGTAACCTTTACAGCTGACGTTTCAGCGATACCACGAGCCAATTTGTGGATTCGTACAGCTGATCGGATCAAAGTAAAAATAGCGGAATTTAAAGCTTTTACTTTTGATGAGCTCTTTGAAAAAACAAAAGCCTTACCATGGGCAGACTATATTCCAGTTGATGCGGAATTTCCTGTTATCGGTAAATCCGTAAAATCAACATTGTTTAGTGTGTCAGACTGTCAAGCTATTGTCAAAAAAGCGGTTGTTGAAAGCTTAAAAAAACAATATAAAACGACTTGGTTTGACGAAACAGGCGCCCTTTATCGAATTGAAGTTGCCCTGCATAAAGATGTCGCCACTTTAACATTGGATTCTAGTGGAGTAGGCTTGCATAAGCGTGGTTATCGTTCGTTACATAATCAAGCTCCATTAAAAGAAACGATGGCAGCCGCGATGATTATGTTAACAACTTGGAAACCTGACCGACCATTTGTTGATCCATTTTGCGGTTCGGGGACAATTCCAATTGAAGCAGCAATGATTGGTCAAAATATTGCTCCAGGATTTAATCGTGATTTTGTTTCTGAGGATTGGGCCTGGATTGGAAATGATGTCTGGGACAAAGCTCGCCAAGAAGTCGAGGATTTGGCCGATTATGATCAAAAGCTCGATATCGTTGGCTCTGATATCGATCACCGTTCTGTTGAATTAGCGACAAATAATGCAATGGAAGCCGGATTTGGTAATATGCTTACCTTTAAACAGATGCAAGTAAAGGATTTTAGTCATAGAGGTAGTTATGGTGTGATTGTTGGAAATCCTCCATATGGAGAACGTTTAGGTGAACGAGAAGAAGTTGAACAAATGTACCGAGACATGGGGCAAGCACTCACAGCATATGATACATGGTCGGTTTATATGCTCACATCGAATGAATCGTTTGAAGAGATTTACGGAAAAAAAGCATCAAAAAAGCGTAAATTATACAACGGGAATATCAAAACCGATTTTTATCAATTTTTTGGGCCAAGACCTCCGAAGAGTGTTGATATACCAAGGGTTTGATAGTGATTTGATGAGCGGTTGTGAATGACTTACAGTATTAATCTAATGAGCCATATTCTTTTTTCATCAAATTATGAAGAAGGGATGTGGCTTTTTGTGACCAGGCAGTGTAATGCATGCATTTGGTAAAAAGCAGAAGATGGAAACTGTGCCTATCTCTAATAAATCATTTCGAGAAATACTGAGTATAAGTTGTATTGTCAGCAGATTGGAATTGACTATAGCCTATTTTTAATTAATAAACAAGGCCATAAAATATCCGATAATGTATTAGAGGTACTAAGAATGCTGTAAATCTACTTGCTCGTCAATACCAAAGTCTTGTAATTATAAAATTATTGGAGGAATTAGAATGAGCGAAAAATTAAAATGGATTGAAATTGTTATGGGTAAATTAAATCAAGTTGAAGAGGTTACAAATGCAATCAATGAAGCCTTAAGTGAGATGGGGAAAGAAGTCAGTGCTAGTTGTGAAGTCGAGTTTGTTGATGGTATTGTGTTTTGGATTGTTAAGATTGATATGCTATCAATCAAGTTCCAATATGATGAACTTAAATTTGAGATTGATGGAAAAATCATTGGTAAAGATAGTACGGGTAGACCTATACGTAGAAAAATTGAAGTTGAGTTAGATGATGCTATTAAAAACATTATTAAAGACAAATTTAACAAAATAAAGTAATACATAACTGGAGGGAACTTATGCTCCCTTACCTAACATTTACTTCATTATTATAAAGTTTTCTAACAGTCTCAAAGTTTACTTCGCTCATTTTGGCACATTTCTAATTGATATATTACTTTTATCTAAAATGCCCATTAAATTAGACAAAAGCCATGCCTTTTTCCTTATCATTCTTACATAAAAGATAAACTCCTAACAAACAATAGGGTAGTAAACAACAAAGTTATAAAAGGAGCGTCGTTTTAAAATGAATGAGGAAAAGGAAATAAATGAAAATAGTAAAAATGAACAGTTAGAGTTATTTCGAAGTGAAGATAATCAAGATAAAGTCATGACGACAAATCAAGGTTTAAAACTATCAGAGGATGAACTATCTCTCACTGTAGGAGAACGTGGCCCTACTCTTATGGAGGACTTTCATTTCCGAGAAAAAATAACTCATTTTGACCATGAACGTATTCCAGAACGAGTTGTGCACGCACGAGGGTTTGCCGCACATGGTGAGTTTGAGGTTTATGAATCGTTGAAACCTTTTACAATGGCGAAGTTTTTACAAAAACCGAAAAAGAAAACACCTGTTTTTGTCCGTTTTTCAACAGTGGTTGGTTCACGCGGATCCCTTGATACACCAAGAGATGCACGGGGATTTGCGGCAAAATTTTATACCGAAGAAGGAAATTATGATTTGGTCGCCAATAATATCCCTGTTTTCTTTATTCAGGATGGGATTAAATTCCCTGATGTCGTTCATGCGATTAAACCAGAACCTCATAATGAAATGCCTCAAGCAAGTGCTGCACATGATACATTTTGGGATTGGGTTTCACAAAACCAAGAATCAGCTAACATGATTATGTGGTTAATGAGTGATCGAGCGATTCCAAGAAGTTTTAGAATGATGGAAGGATTTGGGGTACATACGTTCCGATTGATAAACGAGGAAGGAAAAGCTCATTTTGTTAAATTTCATTGGAAACCGGTTTTAGGGACCCATTCTTTAGTCTGGGATGAAGCTCAAAAGTTAGGAGGAAAAGACCCCGATTATATGCGGAGAGATTTATGGGACGCGATTAATACGGGGAATTATCCTGAATACGAATTAGGGTTACAAATCATTGAAGAAAAAGATGAATTCGCTTTTGATTTTGATATTCTTGATCCAACGAAGATATGGCCAGAAGAAGATGTACCTGTAAAGCTTGTTGGTAAAATGACCTTAAATCGAAATGTGGACAATGTTTTTGCGGAAACAGAGCAAGTCGCCTTTCATCCTGGAAATGTTGTCCCAGGAATTGATTTTACAAATGATCCTCTCTTGCAAGCTCGTTTATTTTCTTATACAGATACTCAGCTACTTCGACTCGGGGGACCTAATTTTCATGAAATTCCGATTAATCGGCCAGTATGTCCGTTTTTTAATAATCAACGCGACGGGTTCGGACGTCAAACGATTAACAAAGGACAAGTAACGTATCATAATAATGCTCTGGCCAATAATTCACCAAAAACAGTGGGTGGGGCAGAGGGAGGTTACGTTCATTACCAAGAAAAAGTCGAAGGTAGAAAAATTCGTGCTCGAGCTCAAAGTTTTAAGGATCACTTCTCGCAAGCGACTCTATTCTGGAACAGTATGAGTGCTTCTGAAAAGCAACATATCGTCGATGCTTTTCGATTTGAACTTAGTAAAGTAAAAAGCAAAGCGATTAGACAAAGTGTGGTCGATATGTTTGGCAATGTAAGCGTAGAAATGACGACCGCTTTCGCTCAAACAATTGACACAATCCCACCACAATCAGATGGTACAGATATAACGAAATCATCGCCTGCTCTCAGTCAAGAATTAACACCGAAAACAGCCTTGACACGTAAGGTTGCCGTTGTGATCGCAGAAGGATATGATGGAGCAATTGTAAATGAGGTATTAAAAAACCTACAAACATCGGGAGTCCAAGCCGCTATTTTAAGCGATAAACTCGGCATCATTAAAGGTTCAGACAATAGCAAACTGGAAGCAAAACACACTTTTTTGACCGATGCTTCAGTTGCATTTGATGCGATTTATGTAAATGGTGGAAATAAAGCGAATACGAGCTTTGAAATGGAAGCGAAAATGTTTCTTAAAGAAGCCTTCACTCATTATAAGCCGATTGCATTAAGTAATGAAGGCAAGCAGTGGTTTGAAGCTCAAAACTTAGCAAGAGAAGCAGGTGTCCTTCTTTTTGATAATCAGGAAAGCAATGTTTTTGCTAGTGATTTTGTCGAAGCCATTGCGGCTCATCGTTTTTGGGAAAGAAAAGTCAATTAATTAAACAACAAAGAAAACACCCTCAAATGATAAATGTGAATATAAACTAACCTAAATTATTGGGACACTATAAAACACCTTCGAAATGGTACACTTAAACAAAGTACTAATTCGGAGGTGTTTTTGCATGGGCAAAAACGTATATTCAAATGAGGTTAAGTGGTCAGTTGTGAAAGATAAGATGAGTGGTCAGTTTACTAACCGTGAGATCATGGAGAAGTATGGGATTAAAAATGTATCCCAAATCAAAACGTGGATGAAGTGGTATCGTGAAAATCAGGTTCATCGATTCGAACAACCAATAGGAAAACAATATTCATATGGTCATGGGCCTGACAGTTCAAGTAATGAAGAGAAGAAAGAACGTCAAATGAATCACTTAAAACAGGAAAATGAAATCTTAAAAAAGTATTTGGAGATCGAAAAGGAGTTGAGAAAGAAATCGTCCTCCAACTAGTCCAGACTTTACGAAAAAAATATACAGTATCAGCTATTTTATCAGCTTTAAATGTTCCCAGATCCACCTATTATCGCTGGGCATCTGCGCAATCAGTCGAGTTGTCTAAGGAAGAGGAAACGATTATTTACCTTTGTGAAAAAACAAAGTATCGATATGGTCATCGTAAAATCAAGGAGCTACTAAAACGTGACTATCTGATCAAATTAAACCGCAATACCGTTCAACGGATCATGCAGAAATACCACCTTCAATGTAGAGTCAAGCAAAAAAGAAGGTGGAAAGCTCAAGGGGAATCTGTCGTTATCGCGCCAAACTTATTACAGCGAGAGTTTCACGCAAGCAAGCCTAACCAAAAGTGGGTAACGGATATTACCTACATTCAATATGGTCCAGACACCTTATATTTATCAACGATCATAGACTTGTTTAATAATCAAATCGTTGCTTATAAGCTTTATACTCATCAACAAATCCCTTTGGTGATTGATACCTTGGATGAAGCACTAGAAAAGCGAGGGAACCCTAAAGGAGTCATCATCCATTCCGATCAAGGAAGTGTCTATTCTTCTTATGCTTATCAAAATCGGATAAAAGAAAAGCATTTAGTCAGTAGTATGTCACGCCGGGGAAACTGTTGGGACAACGCTGTCATTGAATCTTTCCATTCGAACCTGAAATCAGAAGAATTTCAGTATGTTAAATTCAATTCTTTGTCTTTAGAAGAAGTAAAGGATCGTGTAGATCAATTTATGAGGTATTATAACGAAGAGCGTATCCAAGAAAAATTAGGCTACCACACACCAATAGAGTTTGGTGATATGGCAGCCTAAGAAGGTGTTTTATTACTGTCTCAAATGACTAGGTCAGTCTAATAAATTGAGGGTGTTTTCATTAAATGGATGTAGTGTAAGTCTTTATTAAAATAAGTAAAACAAGCACTAAAAGCCCCTGTCTTACAAATGTTCATTTATACTCGTTTTCATGATGGTTGACTTCGTCTTTAATTTCTTCTCGTAAACTATTAATACTTTCTTTACGATTTTGATTCTTTTGCTCAAGTTGTTGTTTTTCCTCATCACTTAGATCATTCGAGTGTGCATTCATGTACTCTCGGGTCTTATCGATGTTTTGCAAAGTATGCCCGATTGTGTTTTCAATTCTTTCAGCATTATTTGAACGGTCGTCTGATTTTGCCATATTAACCTCCTCCTTTTTCATCATTAGTATTTCTATACTTGAACAAATTATGTGGTTAAAAATTTAAAATTAAAAAAGTAAATTTAAGTAAACAAAAAAGACAATGGAGGGAGAAAAAATGAAAAAATTAAGTTGGCTTTTATTCGGAATATTTATATTAGTGGCTTGCAATCAATCTGGGGGAAGTGATGCAAAAGATTGGGAGCTTGAGGGTTTTGTTCTAGCAGTGGACGACAGGGTTATGATGAACGAAAAAGACCTCGGACTTGTTTCCCTTTCTAACATTGAAGGTGGCGAAATTGGTGACTATCTAAAGGTAAATATTGAAGCACTAATGGAATCATACCCCTATCAAGCAAACGTAACCAATTACAAAATCGAGGAACCACACTTACCTGAAACGGCATCTATTAGTAGTCAAGAAGCGATTCAAATTGCTTACCCAGCTGTTCTTGAAGAGCTAGGCATGGCTTCCTATTTTGAAGGAACTAAAGTAGTTAGTGTTCATGATGTCTTTTACGAGCAAGAGCGTAATATTTGGGTTGTCTCCTTTTTATCGTCAGAGAGCGGAGACATTCAGCAAGAAGTTGATGGAATAACTGGAGAAGTACTAGCCTCTTTACCGCATCAAACTGGCTCTTTTTGGATTGAAGGATATGTTAGCTCGACCTCTAGCTCGGGAACATTAATTCATTTTAAAAACAGTGGTCTTGTTTTTGTTTCTGGAGTGAGTGGAGCGGAACTTGGAGACTTTATTCGAATAGAAGTAGAAGCAATCTTGGAATCTTGGCCAGGGCAAGCGCACCCTCTTGATTTTGAAATCGTTGAACCTGAACATCCAGCAGGAGCGATCCTAAATGCGAAAGAAGCGATTCAAGAAGCTTACCCAAATGTTTTAGAAAATTTAGGTTTAGAATCGACTTATAAAGGCCTCCATTACGTCACGGTTCAACAGGTGGATTATGATCAGGAGACGGGAGAATGGTTCATCACTTTCATCTCAACAGAAGAAGGGGAAATCATTTTTAGAATTTCAGATTCCAACTAACGACAGATAAGAAGAACATAATATTATTATGTAAACTTAAATTACTGACGTATAAAAAAGGGAAAACTAACATACATTATTCATATTGTTAAATAATATCGTTTTTTAATAATGGAGGGTAATGTATGGTAAATCGCGAGCAGCATGATCAAGGGTACAATGATTTAGCTCAAGTACAGATGGCGATTGAGTCAGCTCAACATATGGTTGGGCAAGCAACCGTTAATATGGATGAGGGGCAATTAAAAGCAGCAACCGATGCTCTGAATCAAGCAAAGGAACAATATCAAAAAGCTGCTAGCCACCAAAATGGGATGAATGCTTATTTTTTTGAAACTTCTTCTGAAATTCTTGGTCGGGCAGAGCAACAATTAACTCAAGCGAAGAAAAAAGATTAAATAGCGAAAGAATCATGACCTTCATTAAGTCATGATTCTTTTTTATCTTCTGGGTGGTCGATATTATCAAAGGTTGGATGCTCTATTTTTAAATAGCCTAAATCAACATTGTAGTCAATGCTCATCCCATTTAAATACCAGAAATCATCTTCTTCTACAAAGAAGATAACATCATCTATTTTAATGACATAAGCCCGTTCAGAAGGTGTATCACGCATGACTCCAACCGAGAATCCACCAGATCCAACCCCTCCGATACGTACAAATAACCTTAAATTATCTCCTTGATTGAGCTCCATCTCTTTTATATATAAACGAGCTGCTGATTCTGTTAATGTTATATTCATCGTTATTTCTCCTCCTACCTAACGATACTATACCATGAAATCGTTATTCTGAAAAAAGATAGCCAAAATAGAAGGGAAAACGATTCGATTGTCGAAATAATTAATGAACGTTATTTTTAGAGAAGAAAGGATTAGATACATATGGAAACAACTAAACAGCAAACGGAAATTGAATTCCGAAATTATTTAAAGAAAATGAATAGCTATCGTCAAGCACTCGGTCTTCTAGGCTGGGATTCACGTACTGGAGCCCCGAAAAAAGGGATGATTCATCGCTCTGAAGTCATTGGGACTTTATCATCTGAACTCTTTCAAATGTCCACATCCAATGAGATGGCGAACTTTTTAAAAGAGCTACAGCAACCTGAAATTTTCGAAGGTCTTTCTGAGGTTACCCAAAAAAGTGTGGAAGAAATGCAAAAGAGCTATGACAAAAATATGAAAATCCCTAAAGATGAATTTAAAGATTTTATCGTCTTACGCTCAAAAGCGGAAAATGCGTGGGAGGAAGCAAAAGAGAAAAATGATTTCTCCATGTTTCAGCCATATTTAGAAAAAATCGTGGAATTTCAGAAGAAGTTTATTGGCTATCGCGGTTATGAGGGTCATCCATATAACACTCTCTTAGATGATTACGAGCCAGGTGTATTTGTTGATACTTTGGACGAAGTGTTTGGTGATTTAAAAGGCAAATTAATTCCATTAGTAAAAGGAGTAACGGAGTCTAAGCATCAACCCAAAAATGATTTTCTATTTGCTCATTTCCCGAAAGAAAAACAGCACGAGTTAAGTGTAGCCATTTTAAAAGAAATTGGCTTTGACTTTGAGGCAGGACGATTAGACGAAACCGTTCATCCATTTGCAATGGGATTAAACCCTGGTGATGTACGTGTTACAACAAAATATAACGAAAATGACTTCAGAGTCTCTTTATACGGAACGATCCATGAAGGTGGTCATGCTCTATATGAACAAAACATTTCAGAAGATTTAGTAGGGACACCTCTTTGTGGCGGAACTTCAATGGGCATTCATGAATCCCAATCATTATTTTTAGAGAAATTTGTCGGGCAAAATGAAAAGTTTTTAGAAAGAAATTATTCCGTCATTAAAAAATGCTCCAATGGACAATTTGATGAGGTCACACTTGAAGATTTCTACTTTGCCGTTAACGAAGCAAAACCTTCACTCATTCGAATTGAAGCGGATGAGTTAACGTATTGTTTACACATTATCCTTCGTTATGAATTAGAGAAAGCTTTAATTTCCGGAGAGCTTGAAGTAAAAGACTTACCAAATGCATGGAATGATAAAATGGAAGAGTACTTAGGCATTCGTCCGTCTCACAATGGCGAAGGTGTTCTACAAGATGTACATTGGTCAATGGGGTCATTTGGTTACTTCCCATCCTATGCCTTAGGGTACATCTACGCTGCCCAAATGAAAGAAGAAATCATCAAAGATATCCCTGATTATGACGAATTGTTACTTTCTGGTGATAACTCGAAAATCCGCAATTGGTTAACTGAAAAAGTACACAAACATGGTGGGATGAAAAAACCAGCAGAAATTATTGAAAATATTACAGGTGGTGGCATTAATTCGGAACCACTCGTCCATTATTTAACAGAAAAATATAGCCGTTTATATCAATTATGAGAATAAGTTTATGATATTAATATTATGTTAACTTATTGTTGGTCTAAGGACCGTAAATAGGGGAAAACTCTATTTACGGTCTTATTTCATTTATCTCAAGCATCTAAGTATAAGACGCCACCCTTACTCGCATTAAATCCAGCAACGCGATAAAAATTCTCATTTCCAGACTCAAAAGTAACGGTCAAAATCTCTAAACCAAACTTTTTTGCTTCTTCAATTAAAGCTTGCACAAGTGTGACACCGATTCCTCGGTTCTGATACTGCGGGTCCACCATAATGTCTTCTAAATAGCCGTGCTCTAAACCCATTCCACATACATAACCAAAAGCAATCAGTTCATTTTCATCATTACGAACACCCGCCCAAAAATTACAGCGCTCCAAAAGAGTTGGAAAGTCTTGCTCGCGACGACCCCAGCCTATTTTCTCTCGTAATGTTGGCACCTCTAATCTATCTAATGGCATATTGATTTCAACATTGATTTCCATTGAACTTCCCCCTTTACTCTATTTATTATAAATGACCTTTATTCATTTGTGATCAATAAATTTGCAATCGCTTTCTCGCGAGCTTCCTGCTGAACATGGGCATAAACTTGAGTGGTTGATACCGACTCGTGTCCGAGTAAACTTTGAACGGTTAAGACATCGGTTCCAGAGGCGACAAGCTCCGTTGCAAAACTATGACGCAGTTTATGAGCACTTATTTTTTTGAAAGTTAAAAAGGGAAGCTGATGTTTGGCTTGCTCGATCGTCCGTTTAATCATTTTTTGTAAGCTACTAATGGACACCCCGTTTGTATAAGCTTTCTTCGTGAAATCATAGCCTACTATAAAATAGTCATCCGCATCACTTGGCCTTTGAGCAATCGGAATATCGTGTAAATACTGTTTCATCACGTTGATCGTTGCTGCTGAAAGAGGGATCGATCGTTCTTTATTTCCTTTTCCTTTAATCTTCAGTCGCGATTGGCTGAAATCAATTTGTCCAATCGATAAATAAGCCAGTTCAGAAATCCGTAGTCCAGTGGTCATCAGTAAATAGAACGTAACATAATCTCTATATTTTAATTTCTCTTGATAAAAGGCTTGTTTTTTTGTGGAATAATGCGGTTCTTTTAACCAACTCAACAAAGAATGAAGCTCTGGTTTTGTTAAATAAACAGGCTCTCGTTTTCCATTTTTTGGCCTTTGTACCGAAAGTACAGGATTAGAGGGGGCATCTCCTCGTTTGACTAAAAAATCAAATAATGACTGCAAAGCGGAAATTTTTCGATTAATGGTGGTCGGTTCATTTTCAAGCTCTAGAGCTAAGTAAGAAATATAATGCTCAATTCCTTCTTTTTCTATTTCTAAAAAATCATCTAATGTAATCGTTTGAGGAGAAAAAGCATCATCTCCCACGATTCGTTCTATAAATTGAAAAAAAGCAAAATAATCATAGATGTATCGTTGGATTGTATTTTTTGAATAACCAAGGGATAGTCGGTTAACCATATACTCCTGTATGAATAGTGGCAGTTGTTCTGCTTTTTTGAATGTTTTTAATGAATTAGAATGATTTTGATTGTTATGTAATGTATGCTTATTTTTTTGATTAATTTTTGCAAATAACGACATTATCATCACCTCATCCTTATTTTACCGCAAATTTAACGTTCTGTGAAATAGTTATTTCATGGAACGTTAAATTGGACATGAAATAATATCGAGAGGGAGTTAGAGTCGAAAGTTGTCTTCTAGGCGTTTTAGATAATGATTGTCCTGAGACGCCTAAATAAGAAGAGGGAGCAACATTTATGGACTAGATATTAAGCCTGAGTTATAGATTTCCCGTCACATCTAGTAGGTGCAACTAACAAACAAAAAGCCCAGAGCTATAAACACTGAACTTTTTTAATAAAGTCATTGGAGCTGTTCTGTTGTTATCTAGTATCGTTCAAGCTGAACCTGCTCGACACTCCAATCCCAAAGTTTTTTCGCATCTTCTGTAGTGATTTGTTTGCTCGTAAGTTTTTGTGGTTGTTTCTTATAAAAAAATTGTCCGGAATAGGCTTTTAAATTAGGTTCTGTTGCTAAATAAAGAGCAGTGGCAGCTCCTTCTTTCGGCGTAAGGAAAAAAGGCTTTAGGCAGCGGTGGATAGTTTCCCCAAACCCCGTGCTTCGGTTGACTCCAAGGCCTGTTGAAACGGCTCCAGGGTGTAAGCTATACGTTGTAACTGTCGAACCTTCTAACCTTTTAGACAATTCGATTGTAAATAAAATGTTTGCTAATTTAGACTGGCTGTAGCCTTTCACAACATTAAAGGAACGTTGTTTAAAATGAGCATCTTCAAAATCAATTTTTCCAGCCTTGTATGCCCCAGACGAAACATTGATAATCCGAGCTTCTGCTGATTTTTTCATAACATTTAATAATAGATTGCTTAATAAGAAGTGCCCTAAATGATTGACACCGATCATCGCTTCGAAATTTTCTTTTGTATATTCTTTTTTAAGTGATACAACCCCAGCGTTATTAATGAGTCGATCGATTTGTTCATAACGCCTTTCAATTTCTTTTACAAATTCGACAATGCTATCTATCGACTCAAGGTCACAAGGGAGCACTTCGATTAAATCAGAGCCACTTTCGGTAACCGCCACATTCCGTGCCTCTTTTGCTTTTTGTTCATTTCGGCAAGCCATCACAACATGATAGCCTGTTTTAGCTAACTCGATCGTTGTCGCAAGACCCATTCCTGAGTTTGCCCCTGTTACAATTACGGTTCCTAACACCATCGACATCTTCTCCTTTAGTGAAGCACTCTGCAAAAAAAGCTTGTTCTGAACTTGTTTTCATTTTAGCTTGTGTCTTCAAATAAGAAAAGGGATTTAATTATAAATGACACAAGAGAGCGAACGTACGATCTCATTTGTCTTGATGTTCAAAAAGGTTTGAGATAAGATAAGGTTGGGAACGATAATTTTACATTGGTTAAACATGTATTCATTTATTTAGACGAATGACAAAAGAAGGAATCTCGACTAAAAAAAGCGAAGTAAGCTAGCATGCGAGAGAATTTGATTGAAAGTTGCAGAAATAACTAAAAAAAGGTACCCTTATTAAACAAGTGGGCCAAAGGAGTTAAAATCATGACGTTTACGAATCCAACTGATCAACAGATAAAAGAGATTTTGCATACGTATAAACGCATTGCTGTTATTGGTTTGTCTGATAACCCAGCTAGAACATCATATATGGTTTCAGAAGCGATGCAAAAAGCTGGTTATGAGATTATTCCGGTTAATCCAATGGTCGATTCTGTTCTTGGCCAAAAATCTTACGCATCACTAAAAGATATCGACAAAGAGGTCGATATCATTAATGTATTTAGAAGAAGTGAGTTTGTTTATGACTTGGCTAAAGAAGCTGTAGAAATCAAACCGAAAGTATTTTGGACACAGTTAGATGTATTTGACGCTGCCGCTGCAGACCTTTTAAAAGAACATAACATCACGGCAGTTATGGATCGTTGTATTAAAGTGGAACATGCAAAGTTTAAATAGGAGATGGCTTTACACCTCTTCTTAAGTTGGAAGAGGTGTTTTAATCATCATCACGAACCACTTTCTGTTACTTTTTCATGAGAATAAGAGGTTTTCAGAAAAACAGTTGCGAATCTTAAAAATATCGATACAATTAAAAATGGCAAAACATACAAATACAGAGCACCAATGAAGCAGTGAACACTCTTATTTTCTGTAAAGGTGGGATAAGCTGTTTTTGGGGAGCAGCCGGTTGAAAGGAGTTTCTATATAGTGGTTAATAAAAATCATCTGGAATATAACGACGATTCCATTCAAGTATTAGAAGGACTCGAGGCTGTACGGAAGAGACCAGGGATGTATATTGGTAGTACAGATGCAAGAGGACTTCATCATTTAGTCTACGAAATTGTTGATAATGCCGTCGATGAAGCATTGGCGGGGTTTGGAGAATACATAAATGTCACGATTCATCCTGATAACAGCATCTCCGTCTCTGATGAAGGGCGCGGGATGCCAACAGGGATTCATAAATTAGGGAAGCCGACACCAGAAGTCATTTTTACGATTTTGCATGCGGGTGGGAAATTCGGACAAGGTGGTTATGCAACAAGTGGCGGACTTCATGGGGTAGGCGCCTCGGTTGTGAACGCTTTGTCGGAATGGCTTGTCGTTGAAATTATGCGTGATGGAAAACGCTACCGCCAACGCTTTGAAAATGGTGGTAAACCAGCCACAACTCTTGAAGTGATTGGCAATACTCGTAGAAGTGGTACCGTTGTTCACTTTAAGCCAGACCCTGTAATCTTTAGTATGACTACATATAATTTAGAAACGTTAACCGAGCGTTTACGAGAGGCTGCCTTTTTACTTAAAGGAATTAAAATTGAATTAGTCGATTTACGTGGGGAAACATCTAGTGAACAATTCGTTTATGATACCGGAATTCAAGCATTTGTAGAATATTTAAACGAAGACAAAGAAACGTTAATTCCAGTTGTCTATTTTACGGGAGAGAACAATGAAATTGAAATGGAATTAGCCTTCCAATTTAACGACGGCTACACAGAAAATGTTCTCTCATTCGTCAATAACGTCCGGACAAAAGATGGCGGGACCCATGAGCTTGGGGCTAAAGCTGCGATGACAAGAATCGTGAATGAATACGCACGAAAAGTAAAGCTTCTTAAAGATAAGGATAAAAATTTAGATGGTTCCGATATACGAGAAGGGTTTACAGCGATCATCTCGATTCGTGTTCCAGAAGCTAAATTACAATTTGAAGGACAAACCAAAGGAAAATTAGGTACTCCGGAAGCACGTTCGGCTGTTGATAGCCTCGTGTCTGAAAAGCTCTCTTATTTCCTTGAAGAAAACCCAGATATCGCCTCTCTTTTAATTAAAAAGGCAGTCAAAGCATCACAAGCACGAGAAGCAGCCAGAAAAGCTCGTGAAGATGCTCGTAATGGCAAGAAAAACAAACGAAAAGACGTTTTATTAAGTGGGAAATTAACACCTGCTCAGTCGAAAAACCCGAAACGGAATGAATTATATCTTGTGGAGGGTGATTCGGCCGGTGGTTCTGCTAAGCAAGGGCGCGATCGAAAATTCCAAGCCGTATTGCCACTACGAGGGAAAGTTATCAATACGGAAAAAGCGAAAATCGACGACATTATGAAGAATGAAGAAATTCGAACCATCATTCATACAATTGGAGCCGGAGTCGGAGCTGATTTTACGGTTGAAGACGTTAATTATGACAAAGTCGTTATTATGACGGATGCCGATACGGATGGTGCTCACATTCAAGTCCTTTTATTAACCTTCTTTTACCGCTATATGAAACCACTTGTCGAAGCTGGAAAAGTGTATATTGCCTTACCACCTCTTTATAAAGTAAGTCGAGGCTCAGGGAAAAAAGAAGTAATTGAATACGCTTGGGATGAAAAAGGGCTTCAAGAAGCGATAAAAAAAATTGGCCGAGGTTATACGATTCAGCGTTACAAAGGTCTCGGAGAAATGAATGCGACGCAATTATGGGAAACGACTATGGATCCGGAAACAAGAACGCTTATTCGTGTCAAGATTGATGATGCAGCACGAGCGGAAAGACGTGTCACAACCTTAATGGGTGATAAAGTAGAACCACGCCGTAAATGGATTGAAAGCCATGTTGCGTTCGGGTTAGAAGAAGAAACAAACATTTTAGAAAACGAAAACTTAGCTGTAGTAGAAGAGGAGGAATAAGCGATGTCACAAGTAGAACGTTACTTAGATCTTCCTTTAGAAGAAGTAATTGGTGATCGCTTTGGTCGTTATAGTAAATACATTATTCAAGAACGAGCATTACCTGATGCACGAGATGGGTTAAAACCGGTACAAAGACGTATTTTATATGCGATGTACCGTGAAGGAAATACGGCGGATAAAGCATTCCGTAAGTCTGCTAAAACCGTTGGTAATGTGATCGGTAACTATCATCCACATGGCGATTCATCTGTTTATGATGCGATGGTACGTATGAGTCAAGATTGGAAGGTTCGTCAGTTACTCGTCGATATGCATGGGAACAATGGTTCGATTGATGGCGATCCACCAGCTGCCATGAGGTATACGGAAGCAAGATTATCAAAAATTGCTGCTATGCTCTTAAAAGACATCGATAAAGAAACGGTGGAATACATTCCAAACTTTGATGACTCTGAAATGGAGCCAGTTGTCTTACCGGCGATGTTTCCAAATCTTCTTGTCAATGGTTCAACCGGAATATCCGCTGGTTATGCGACCGATATTCCGCCACATCACCTAGGAGAAGTGATTGATGGTGTCATCATGCAAATGGAAAAACCTGAAACGACATTAGATGACTTAATGACGGTTATTAAAGGACCTGATTTCCCAACTGGTGGAACCGTTCAAGGTATTGAAGGAATTAAACAAGCCTACCGAACAGGAAAAGGAAAAATCGTCATTCGAGCTAAAGCGGAGGTTGAAGAGCTACGTGGTGGCAGACAGCAAATCGTGATTACGGAAATTCCTTATGAAATTGTTAAAGCCAATCTAGTCAAAAAAATGGATGAACTTCGATTTGATAAAAAGGTCGACGGTATTGCCGAAGTTCGAGATGATACCGACCGAACGGGTCTTCGTATTATTGTGGAATTGAAAAAAGAAGCAGACGCGACCGCGATATTGAACTATTTATTAAAAAACACAGATTTACAAGTGACCTACAACTTTAATATGGTGGCCATTCATAACAAAACACCTAAACTTATGGGCTTGCAACCACTTATTCAAGCCTATATTGACCACCAGAAATCTGTTGTTACGAAAAGAGTGACCTATGAGCTAGATAAAGCTCGCGATCGTCACCATATCGTACAAGGTCTTATTCGAGCTGTTTCGATTCTCGACGATGTCATTGCTACGATTCGTGCATCTAAAGATAAAAAGGATGCCAAAACGAATTTAATCGAAAAATATCAGTTCACAGAACCTCAAGCAGAAGCGATTGTCACTTTACAACTTTACCGTTTAACGAATACGGATATCACGACATTAGAAGAGGAAGCGGCAGAGCTTGAGCGTCGTATTCATGAGTTAGAAGCAATTTTAGAGAGTGAGAAAAAGCTAATCGGTGTCATCAAAAAAGAGCTCTTATCTGTTAAGAAGCAATTTTCTGATGTACGTCGAACGATTATTGAACACCAGATTGAAGACTTGAAAATTAACATGGAAGTCTTGATTGCAGCTGAAGACGTCATGGTGACGGTCACAAATGAAGGGTATGTGAAGAGAACGAGCATACGTTCGTACTCGGCTTCTAATGGCGATGATCCTGGAATGAAAGAAGGCGATCGTTTATTAAAGAGGCTGGAAATGAATACGACCGATACGCTTTTAATTTTCACAAAACAAGGAAATTATCTCTACATTCCTGTTCATCAATTGCCTGATATTCGTTGGAAGGACAATGGCCAACACGTCGCCAATATCGTAAGTATTGACCGTGATGATGAAGTAATTGATGCGATATGTGTCCGATCATTTGATGACGAGGAAGAGTCATTATTATTTGTGACAAAACTAGGTATGGTTAAACGCACACAGCTATCATTCTATCAGGCTCAACGTTATTCTAAACCGTTAATGGCTTTAAAACTAAAGGCAGACGATGAGCTAATTGGTGTCATGCGAACAAAGGGAACAGACGAACTCTTTTTAGCGACTCATTTAGGTTATGGATTATGGTTTAGTGAAGAGGAAGTAACACTGGTCGGTCAAAGAGCTTCCGGTGTTAAAGGAATCAATTTAAAAGAAAATGATTTTGTCGTCGATGCTACGTCGTTTACTTTAAATGAAAAAGTTGAATTTATTATCTTTACCCAACGTGGGGCCGTTAAACGTATGCCGATTTCTGAATTCGATAAATCGTCACGGGCGAAACGGGGATTAGTGATGTTAAGAGAATTAAAATCGAATCCACATCGTTTAGTAGGCTGCAAACGGGTTCTAAATGCGAATGAAGAATACATTATTACTACTGATAAAGGCTCAACCGCCAATGTGGCCGTGAAGAGCTTCCGAAATAGCGATCGCTATAGCAATGGCTCATTTGCAATTGACACAGCTACAGAGGGAACCGTTATAGAAGTATGGAAAGATAGACAAAGGGAAGAGATAGGTGAATAAACAATCTCTCTAGAAGAACCGAATTTAGTATTTCGGTTCTTTTTTTGATATCCACGTATGTGGGAGATAGCAAGAGAGATTATGTTTTTTCTGGTGAGTATTTAAGACGCAGTATAGTACGTATTCCGTCAGGCTAATGAGCTTAATTTCATATGTCATGTCGTATACAGTGATTAACGCCGCGATACTTTTCTTCTAAGGGAAATGAGTACAAGTCATATAAATAGACGATAATAACATTATGTAAACAAATGAAGAAAAATAGGAACCATTTCCCAGTTCATTCATGATATAATAGACAAACAATAGCTTAATATAACTCAAGGGTGGTATGGTATCATCTCCATTTGAGGGGAGGTGGTGCTTATGACAGTTTTTCAATCGTTAGTTTTAATGATTAGTTTTGCTAGTCTAATTGTAGCGATACTGTCTTTTTACGAAAAAAAATAATCCACCCTTGAGCTGAACAGGCCATGGTGGATTATTTTTGCCATGATAGCCGTACCCCCTTAGAGGGAAATAAGCTATTGGTGACCATAGGTGTTCTCAGCACCTATGGTTTTTTTAGTTTATGTGATTAATTACTTGTATTATACTACCAATTCTTGAAAGGAAGCAAGTGTTCAATGCTTTTAAGTAGAGAAACCATCTCGAATAAAGCGGCCAATATCATGCGTGACTTTGATGTCATGTAAGATGATAACAAGAACAAGAACTACCGGACCAATAAATAATCCAATCGCCCCGAATACTTGAAGCCCCGCAAAAAAGGAAATCAGAACGGCTACCGGATTTAAATCCAAACTACTCGATAAAACTTTCGGCTCTAATAGCTGACGAATGATAACGATAATCGCATACAAAACCGCTAAACCTATTCCTAAACTAACGTCACCTGCAATGAATAAATAAATAAACCACGGAATAAGAATCGTACCAGTGCCCAAATAAGGCAATAATTCGGCAATTCCGATCACAACTGATAATGTAAATACATAATCAACACCTAGAATGGTTAAACCAATCATAACAATAAAAGCAGTGACGGCCATAATAATAAATTGAGCTCGAATAAATCCAAAGAGGCGATTTTTGATAGCAGCATTAAAATCCTTTGCTCTTAATCTAACCGCGTATGGAATTGTCTTTTTAAAAAAGGTTTGATACTGTGCCCAGCTTTTACCCATAAAATAAATACTCAAGAGGAAAAACAAAAAGGCAACAAAAAAGGTCGGTAAACCTAATAGCAAATGAGTAAATCGATCGACAATCCCTTGTCCTAATTGACCTAATAAGGCACCAAGCTGAGTACCGAGTTGAAGAATACTCTGCTTTAAAGCTTCTTGTTCTTCTATACTAAAGCTATTAAAAATACCTAACGCCTCTTGCCAAAAAGGGAAGACAACATTATTGAAAAAGTTTTGAATACCTACTGAAGCCATCTCAATCCATTCTGGAAATTGCATAAAGAAATTGCGGAAGCTGTAGATGAGTAAAAAGACGATGCCTGTAATAATACTACTAATGATCAAAACGCCACCTAATAGTCCAAACAGACTCGCAAATCCAGAAGTTAATCGTAATTTTTCTTGAAGAAAACGTACGAACGGCTGTAAAAACCAAGCAAATAAAGCCGCAAACCAAAATGGGTACGTAATGGAAAATAATTTGATAAATAGCCAACCAATGATAAATATAGCGACGGCTAATAGAACAGCACGTAAAGCCATCCATGCATGCTGTCGAGTCATAAAACAACTCCTCTCTTGCTAGTCAACAAAGTTGAAATAGATATATGTATAATAGTAGTAACCTTTATTTTATTATATTCGTCTTTAACATGAAAAGCACTTTAAAAAAAGTGAATGATTCTCAAAATCATGTTAAAAAAGAACGAAAATATAGGATTAAAAAGCACAATAAATTTCTTATTACATAAAAATGGTAGTACATACATAATATCGTTATTTTGCAAAAGAATCAATTATTGTAAATCAAATTAGAGAACGATAACACAATAACGATTAAAGTGAAAAGAGGTTATGTAAATTATGCTCTATGAACAATTTTTAAAAGAAGTAGTAAACGACTTCAAAGCCTTATTTAATGATTTTGAGGAACAAGTAGTAAAATTGAGAACGGTCGAAACCTTTGATGAATATTTCCAACAAATTGTAAATGATGAAGACCCAATCGGTGAAATTTATCGAGAAGCCAACAGATTTGGTGTTCAAGTCACACATTTTCAAACTGATTTATATAAAGAAGTCAAGGATTTTAAAGGATTAATTAGACACAGAATTCAACAGATCGAACGGCAATTAGAACAAGGTTTAATCGAACAGGAAAAATTATTTCACGCCAAAACAGCCCAGAATTTATTAAGAAGATCTCTGGGATAAAAATTAAAATTAATAAATATTGCTCGTTTCACAAAAAGATCGATTCCGTCTCAAAACTTAAAGTATACTTTGCAATTGAGACTGGATTTTCATTTCACTAATTGACTCCTATAATAAATATTATGTCTACTTCTAAATCAAAAAAAAGAAAGCAGATATAATTTAAGTATCTTCTTCCAATCTGTCCGTCGAAGACAATGTTATGACAAAAATGAAGACAATGTTATGACTTCTTGCTTTTTTGAATAATTATTCATAGAAAAATGAAGACAATGTTATGACTTCTCGGTTGTCTCATGAAAAAATGAAGACAATGTTGCGACTTCTCGGTCATTTTATGAAAAAAATGAAGATTTATTTGATGAATACAATTTAATTTACCAATCAGTATCACATTCTTAGAGTTAAAGTTCATTAGTCAACTAAAATATCCATATCCATCCTCTCCGCAGCATCTTTAAAATCAGTATTCTTCAAAGTGTGTGTATATCATGGCTGTTTGAATAGTTGAATGACCTAGCTGCCTCCTAAGCTTTGGTACAACATCTATCGAAAAAAACGTCTCAATTTATTGTCTTCGACGAACACTCCGAAAAAAATAACCACTCCTGCAATCTTGTTGTAGGAGTGATTATATACTTAGAATGTAACTTCATCTTATGAAAAATAATTTCTTACTAGGCTTTCTTTTTCTCCTTAGCACGTTTTGCTTTTGTTTTTCTTATAAATTCACTTACATCAGAAGTATCCACCTTGCCAGGCTTAGTCGGAACCACGTAATGTCCACCATTTTCATCAGCTATTTGGTCAATTTTATCCCAAATTTTATCATGGTTCTTTTTCATTTGAATCACCTTCCTTAATACAAGTATAGCTTAATCGATTGATCTACTGCAAAGTCATCAATAATCATATTGCGTCCACTCAATTGAGCTTATAAAGCATTTGGGTAATATGAAACTAGATTTGTTTTTGGGATGAAAGCAACAAATCCTTCGAAACCTAATTGCTGGCTTAATAGACAAGCATAAGCATATAAATTAAGTCCCACGTTATCCGTCGAAGACAATGTTACGACTTCTCGGTCGTCTCATGAAGAAATGAAGACAATGCTAAACTTTTAATTAGAAGATTTTTCAAATAAAAGTCATTTTTTATTCGATGAGTCCCACTTTATCATTTAATTACGACTCAGTTGTACGACGACTAAATATCATGTCTTAAACACGTACTAATTGATAATTAATTTAGCGACATTGGTGTATAAAACAATGCCGCTGTACTTTTCTTACTTATTATTATCAGAAATATCCATCTTCTCCACAGCATCTTTTAAATCTGTATTCTTAAAATGGGTGTATATCATGGTTGTTTGAATTGACGAGTGACCAAGTTGTTTTCTTAATTTAGGTACATCATTTATCTCTAAATGGTACTTTGAAGCAAATGAATGTCTTAGCTTGTGTACCGTCAATGCTGGCTTACCAAAATCTTTAGCATATTTTTCTACAAGTTTTTCGATAGCTCTTGCTGATAATCTACGTGTAGTTCCTTGAGGTCCCATAGAAGCAGCAATAAAAAGAGCTTTGTTTTTAATATCAATTTTGTATTTTTCTTTCCTAATATCTAGATATGAGTTTAAATCGCTCATTGCTTGGGTACTAAAGTAGACATATTGCTCTTTATTTCCTTTTCTTATAACTCTTAAGGTGTTTTTGTTGAAATCAATATCATCAATATCTAAGTTTGCTATTTCAGACAGGCGTAATCCTGAACCCAATATTAACGATACTAATGCAGTATCTCTTTCTCTATTTTGTAAGTGAAAGTTATATTTCTTTTTATTATTTTTGTGTAACTGACCATAACCATAAGCAATAAACATTCTAAAGTCACTATATTCTTTTCCTTGTAGTATCTTTCCTTCCATCTTATTAGCTAGCGTTTCTTGATCATTTTTCAAATCGTAAAATTCAATTTTGGCCATGACATTTCGTTGGATATAAGGTTTTAACTCTTGAGTTTCTGCTATGTTTTGTAAATAGTTAAATAATGATTTTAGTGACGATATTTTTCGATTCACAGTAACTTCTTTATTATCCAATCGATGCACTAAGAACTTTAAAAATGATTCAATTTGCCTTATTGTAAGTGTTTCTAAAGTATCTAAAGTAACTTCAGTTGGCTTACCTTTAAATATTTCTTCACTTGTAATCCAGTCAAAGAAAATATTGTAATCATGGACATAATTTAATAATGAAGCAGATGATAATCTTCTTGATTTGTGGTCTATGTATTCTTCTACATACCAAGGTAAGGATTTCATTTGTTTTTCAATTTTAAGGAAATTGCCCTTAATGTGTTTACTCATTATCATCATTCCTTGTATCAATTATATATATTATTATAAAACTTGACTTTTATTACGTCAAATTTATATTTTACGTAATAATGTAATGTGGGTCTAAATATTTGTTTCCTTTAACATCTCTTCTACTCTATCTTAACAAATTAACATGAATTATTTAAGTTTAAGGCTTAATTATTTCAGTAGCATAGTTTACTTCAAAAAAGGATATTCTGGTTAAGGTAGATTTTATAATTATGTCATGTCTCTTAATGAAAATAGAGCTAAATTTATAGCTCTTTACAAAAAAACCGGTCCCACCTTATAAGACCGGTTAAATCTGAGCTTCTATTCTTTAGGGAAAGTCCATTTCTAACAGTTTTCTATACATGTAAATATACATGTAGTTTGATTTAATTATACAAAGAGGCAATCCCTATTTTCACTCTTTTCATAAGAGAAATGGGTTTATTTTTCTTAATCACCTTTTTGAAAATTTATAGAATCTAAGTAAGCGTCAAATAATACCCACATTCCAATAACCCTGGTCCCATGCGATACTTTAATCAATAATGATGAAAGGGTGTCGCTATGAAGCGTAAAGAAAAACACGATTTGTGGAAAAAACGCATGGAGGCATACGAAGACAGCGGGGAGACGATACAAGAATGGGTATCTAAACAAGATGACATTACAGAATATCAATTCCACTATTGGCGAAAGAAGATCAAGGCAGAAGTAAACTCAGATTCAAGTGATGAGGCAAGCCAGATTTGGACATCTTTTGATGTCCCTACCTTCCCCACCACATCCATTGAAGTGAGAATAGATGACCTGTCTGTCTATATTCCTGAAAATGTGAGTGAAGACCATTTATCTCGTGTACTACGCGTGCTGAGACATGGATGATCAATCAACGCTCCATTGATAAAGTCTACCTTGCAAAAGGAAATACAGACTTACGAAAATCCATTGATGGCCTCGCGGCTATCGTACAAGAAAATTTTCAATTAGATCCATTTTCCCCGTGTTTATTTGTTTTCTGTAATAGACAACGAGATAAGATCAAAATCCTTCACTGGGAACATAATGGATTTTGGCTCTATTATCGCCGTTTAGAAAAAGGTACGTTCCCTTGGCCAGAAGATTCATCTTCTTCTCCGCAAATGATTAGCCATCGTCAGTTCCGTTGGTTACTTGACGGCCTTTCAATTGATCAAAAATCAGCACATCCAAAAGTTACTGCACAACGTGTCATTTAATGAATAAATGATAAGCAAATGGATGAGAGGTAATGTATAATGAAGCTATGAAAACAACAGAAACCACCTCTCAACCTACAACTGAAGATTTAGAAAAACGTGTCTCATCACTTGAGGAACAAAACGCAGAGCTGACGGCAAAAATTAAATGGTATGAAGAACAATTCCGTCTCAGTAAGCAACGCCAATTTGGTACTTCAAGTGAGAAGACAAATGCTGATCAGTTAGAATTGCCTCTTTTTAATGAGGTAGAAATTACGGCTGACCCATCGATTGAAGAACCTACGGTTGAAACCATTACGTACGAACGTAAAAAAACCAAAGGTCAACGTGATAGTAAACTTGAGAACCTTCCGAAGGAAGTTATTGAGTATCGATTACCTGAAGAAGATCAGGTTTGTTTGTGCTGCAATGGAAATCTACACGAAATGTCGACGGAGGTACGTCGTGAATTAAAAGTTATTCCAGCGGAAGTGAAGGTCATTGAACATGTTCAACATGTCTATGCGTGTCGCCATTGTGAACGCGAAAGTACAGAGACTCCTATTGTTAAAGCTTCCATGCCTAAATCAGTATTCCCTAAAAGTCTAGCTTCGCCATCTGCGATGGCCTACATCTTAAATCAAAAATATGTAGAAGGACTTCCATTGTATCGTCAAGAACAACAATTCGCTCGTTTAGGTGTCTCTTTGTCACGCCAAACATTAGCTAATTGGGTTCTTTATGGTGCTAATACATGGTTAAACCTCATCTATGATCGAATGTATCAATTTCTGATGAAGCTTGATATTGTTCATGCGGATGAAACGACGCTGCAAGTGCTACGAGAGCCAGATCGACCATCAACGGCAACTTCTTTTTTATGGTTGTATCGTTCGGGACAGGAAGGTCCCCCAATTGTATTGTTTGACTACCAGCAAACACGAGCAAGTAAACATCCTAGAAAGTTTTTATCCCCTTTCCGAGGGTACTTACATGTAGATGGATATGCTGGATACAATGGAATTCCAAACGTAACGTTAGTTGGTTGTTGGGCACACGCTCGTCGAAAATTTGATGAAGCTTTAAAGGCCTTGCCTAAAGAACAACAGTCGAAAGATGTCACAGCCAAAGAAGGCTTGAAATTCTGTAACCAACTCTTTGCGATTGAACGAGAAATCAAAGGTTTATCATTCTCTGACCGCCATCAAGTACGTCTAGAAAAAAGTCGACCACTTCTTGACGCTTTTTCAGCATGGCTTCGCATGCAAACGCCAAAAGTGTTACCAAAGAGTGCACTCGGAATAGCGATCAAATACTGCCGTAATCAATGGGATAAGCTAGAGGCTTTCTTAGAGGATGGTAGACTAGAGATTGATAATAATAGAAGTGAGAGATCCATTAAGCCGTTTGTAATCGGCAGAAAGAACTGGATTTTTGCCAACACTCCGAAAGGAGCAAAGGCAAGTGCTGTCACTTATAGTATTGTAGAAACAGCCAAAGAAAATGGCCTCAATCCTTATCAATACTTAATGCACTTATTTGAGGAGCTTCCCAATATTGATGTGAGTGATGAAAACGCCATTGATCAATTGCTTCCTTGGTCAAACAGTCTTCCGGCTCACTGTCGTATTCAACATGATAAGTAGATTATAAGTTAGTCCCCATCTCTTTAATAGGTGGGGACTATTTGACGCTTACGTTTGAAAAGGAGATTGAGCAAAGAGAGGAGCGAAAAGTAAACCTTTTATTAAAGCAAGCGACTCTTCCTAAGATGAGCGGAGTGCCTTTTAATTGGAAAGATGTTGTCCTAACGCCACAATTAACGCAGTCTTATTTACTAGAAGGATTATTCTTGGAGAAGCAGGAGAACTTAATTTTTTATGGTGGAGTAGGCACAGGTAAAACCTATTTATCTTCCCTTATTTCGTTACAGTTGATTCAACAAAGAGGGTTATCGGTCAAGTTTTATACGGTAGCGACGCTGGTGAACAAACTACTAGAAGCTCATGAAAAAGGGACATTAAGCAAAGTATTTAAGCAAATGGAGAAATTGGATTTACTCGTTTTAGACGAGCTAGGTTATATCCCTTTACACAAACAAGGGGCGGAGTTATTATTTCAAGTCATTTCATTGTGTTATGAGAAAACGAGCATTATCATTACGAGTAATTTGACGTTTGGGGAGTGGAATCATGTTTTTGGAGACCCTATTTTAACGGAAGCCGTTATCGATCGTCTCATCCATCACTCTCATTTAGTCGTCTTTAACGGGGAAAGTCACCGTTATAAGGAATCGATGATACATCAATAAAAAAGATTGGCAAGTGGTTACATATTTAATTGCCGTTTTATACATTTCTCACTTGCCAAATACAATTACCGCCGTAATTTGTTCAAATTCTTCAAAAGTAATTTGAAAGTCTATCGCCTCTTCCACGCTAATTTTTCTTGGAGGATAATTTCATTTGTATATTTCCATATAACTCTGCTTCTATATAGCCTGAACTAATTATTGCCTCCCTCCAATTTTCAAGGTCTATTTGATACAAATTCTGTCCATCTATACCGAATTCTTTTAAAGCATAATCAACAGTTAAAGTTATATACTGCATTGGTATCTCTATTTTTTCTTTTATCCCTGACTCGCTTCTCAATTCCTTAAAAGCACTATATAATTCATCTGAAAAATTACTTAAACGAAACCCCTCTTTAAATTGATTAGGAAAATAATATCTAGTGAAGGAGTAGTTAGAGCCTGCAGGGAATTCGCAATTTTCATCACAGCCATTTAGACATTCTTTTAAATCATTCTTTTTACTCACTCCATTAAATTGATGGTGTTGCACCATAAAACGACCTATAATTTGATGTTTTCCTAGTTCAACGAAGACAGATCTTTGGTGTACAAGTTCGTTTTGACCAAATAAAAATACAGTAAAAGATATTCCGTAATTATCCAATTCGTTATTGATGTCCATTAGCCAATCATATTGTATTTCACTTAATCGTTGAGCATCATCAATAAAAAAAACTATTCGATTACTTTTTTTTATTACGGCTTCTTCTATTAAAAATTTAAATAACCTTTCTCTTTTATGACATGCTTTTCCGTTATGAGGCAAAGCATGTCCAACCCCAGTCAAAACATCTTCAAAAAAAGTGTTCTCATTTGGGTTTTTATATCTTCTACACATAATAAAATACGTAGATATCTCCTCGAACTCTAAAGGGAGTATTGTTTGTAAATACTTAATTGCTCTTGTTTTACCTAAACGAGGTCTGCCATAAATTATGGCTCCAGGTGAACGATTTATTAAACATTGTGATATTTTCTGATATAACCTGTCAATTTCGTTAGTTGGTATAATATATGTTCCAGTCTCAATGGGATGCATATTATCCAATATATTTGGTCTCTTATGAGAGTCATTCATGATTAGCACTCTCCTTAGTAAGTAATTGTTCTTCTAATTTTTTTTGTTGTTTTATTTGATTTTTTATTCAAAAAATCTTCTATAAGTTTTTGTTGAGTATTCTCTGAAGGATTTTCTATTTTATTAGAAGCAATATTTTTAGATAAGTCCTTTTGTTTTATTTCAGTTTCAACTTCTTCTAATAGGCTGTTTTGAATCGATTTTAATTTATTTCGTGCTGCTTTGTTAGTTTGTGCTTTTTCTTTTAGATATTCTTGATATACGATAATAGGATCGTCCTGATAAGTAAATTGTATCAATTTTTTTGTTGCCAATTTATATATCTCTTTTCTTAACTTTAATGAATGTTTAGTTAATCCCCACTGTCCTGAAACTCTTAATTTCCCAATACTTGAGCCATCCTCCAAATAAGCATCTAAAAAGCGTATATCTTCAATATCAATTGTCAAAATTAATTTCTTCCCTATTAATCCTGGACTACGGAGTAATAATTCGTTTGTGTATTTTCCATGCACAAAATTTATATGTGGTCTTCGTCCCTTAGTTATATTTCCTTTAATGGTACGAAACGTCTCCATTGAAAAAAAATTAACATCTTCTCTCTGATTCTCATCCATAGTTCTAATCATTGCCCCTTTGTTAATTTTTTGTTTCATTGATTCAAGAGGAGAAGCAAAATAAAGCCCTTCATGAAAAGAAGAATTATATTGAGCTATAACTGCAGCAGTAACTTCTTCTAGTTCTTCAAAGGTAATTTCAAATTTAATGGCATCACTCTCACTATTTTTCCTTCGGGGATCTGAGACATTACTCCCTGTAGTACTAGGCAACCTATGATATCCTACTTTTTCCAATTTACCAAAAAATCTTTCAATTATAGCCCTTTTTAAGGGGGATTTAATTGGTCCAGCCTGAACTCTACAACCCGCAATTCTTTTTAATCTATCTCTCACTATGTATGAGAGATTGGCTTTAGCATTGTCATAAAAGAGCTCATCCCACAATGCCCATTGAGTTTCAGGAATCAACATAGAGGGCAGCCCACCATCCGCTGGATATTCTAATTTAGGGATAGTTAATTCAGGTCTTTCTTGAGGTATAATTGCATTTTTTATAGTTTGAAGAACATCCTCACTACTATATTCTCTATTAAGGCATAGGTGGTAACCAATTATTGCTCTTGTTGACACATCTATTATAGTTAGTATCCATATTCTACTTAGTGGAACAAATCTTGAAGTGCCATCAGGAGCTGTTAATTCCATTGATATGATAACATCAATTTTATGACCATCAAATTGAACTTCCTGATAAGGTTTAAGCAGGTTATTTCTTTTATATATATCAAATTTTGAGTCCACATCTACTCCATTTCTTAACATGGTACTTTTAATGTTTTCTTCTTCTATTTTCCTTAAATAATTATATAATGATTCTCTGGCCTAAATCTTTTGATGTAAATGGATAATCATAAGGTGTTTTTAATCCTAATTCTTTACATTTCTTAATGAAATGCTTGTGGATATATTTTTTAGCCATTATTTTATCAGTGGGCACCTTATTATTTTTTTTAAACAACAAATCAGTAATCACTTCTTCCAATTCAGGATAAGTAATTAACAATAAGGTAAATGCTCCCGGCCCAACCATTTTATTAGAATTTAAATGGTTATCAGCTTTCTTTCTGTATTCCTTAAGTGTCTTATTAGGAATTAATGCTCGGTATCCCCAAATAACTCCAAACTTATCTTCTTTCAGGCATCGGCGAATAAAACGATATAAATCTTGTTTAGCAATGCCTGTTTCCAAAGTTATTTCTTTAAGAGGCTTACTGTTAAAGTAAAGTTCAACAGCTTTTCTTCTATTTCTAAATATTTCTAGCTCTTGTTGGTTAAAGTGATTTGTGTTTACTTTTGGCCAATTTTTCAATTCTAATAATTCTGGTGTTATATTTAACGAGTCAATAAATCGACTACTCAATGGACCCACACCTCCAACTTGTTTATATCGTTTATTAACTTGATATTAGAATTTATCTTTCCTTTTAATATAAGGTGAAAAGTTGCTCTCTGTATTCTTGTAGGCGCTAAGTTACTTATATTTTTTATTAGGTTGTTTACATTTACTTTTTGCCTATTCTTCAAGAATTTTAAGATAATATAGACATCGGTTTCATTTGGAGATTTACCAAGGTACGGTAATATAAATTTGGCAAGTGCAATCATAGATTCATTATGTTCTACATATTCATTTGTAATTACTAATGAATTGTTACATTTATAGATATTAGTTGAACCTTGATTTTCTTTGTATCTTAGAAAAACATTTTTTTCTACTCCATCTACTGTTCTCACCAAAAATTGTGGAGAATATTTCTTTGGAATATTTAGGACAACTGGACGTATAACAAATAGTTCAACATCTAAATCTATTTCTAATAAAAGCCAGTAATTATACTCTTGATTACTTGTTATAATGATATCTTTATTCAATTTTGGACTGTAAGTATACCAGCAATTATTATTCATGATTTTAGATTTACTAGCAGGGTAAGAATCATACATCTCAACACCTCCATTTTTAGAATAGTATAAATTTTTCATAAATTAAAGTTATTTTTTTCTTGCTCTATCTTTTTATCTATTCTATTTCTTATGTCTTTGGACCTTCTGAAAGTTTTCCCTCTCGCTAAAGCAGCTTTAAAAATTTCGGGATTCTGATGCAATAAAGTTGTGATTTCCTTTTGTGTTAAATAAATATGGCATTTGGGCAATTTAATGTAGATGAATTTCACTTTTTTCTCCTCTTTTCTACTTTGATAGATTCATAGTTTCCATTTTTCATTAAAATTAATCAGGGAAATACAATGAATTCAATAATTTTTCCAATAATTCAGAACGAGTTCTGAATCACTTCAAAAGGATATCACCGTTAGTAACGTCCATGAAAGCCTTGCCTTCATCTAAGACCAGCAAGGCTTCTCCATCCGCGTAGTGTGCCTTTAAGACCGGTGAACCAGATCTCAGTTAACACCGACAGCACCACTCGGTTCATATTTTTACCAGTCAGCGTCTACTGGGCAAATACTAGGATCTTGTATGCCCTTCCGTAGCGATATGCGGTGCATTCCAACCTAGCTCCTCATTTCACCTCCAAATTCCCATGCCGCAGCGAAAACTTCGATTGAACATAATCGGTGATCGTGCCATCAGCGTCACCTTCAATTTGATATCGACCACCGAGCTCTCGATTCGTCACAGCGTCCTAGAGTTCAGCAGAAGCAGTCGCGTAGGAACGTTCTGCGATTAGTCAGGTGCAAAGCCAGAAGGTTTCCCTTCCCTAGTTAATTCTTCTGGTAGATAACTAAGTTTCTCAATTCCTTCAGTTTCCTCAAATGTGAGTGTTAAGGGAAGTTTCTCTAAAAATTCTCTGTTTGTTGGATTATTATAAATATTTATAATGGTTTCCCCACTATTAAGAATCATCATTATTGTCTGCTAAATCATCCTGGCTATCTTCGTAATTTATTTCCTCAGATGTTCTTATTGTTCCTCGAAGCAGTTAAGTTGAGGAACTAATTTTAAAAAAATATGGAGAATTGATATTGAAAAAAGTGGAAAGCTAGGGGCATAGCCCCTGCCCTGGTTATGGACTATTGCTTTTTCGTAATACCTGCTGCTTGAATTTTAGTTAGTAGCTCGTTAAAGTCCCCTTGGTGCTCTAGTTAATACACTGATTAGCCCAATAGTGTTTGGGTGGAATGCTAGCAATCAGAAACCACCAGTTTCTAGTAGTAATTGATAAGATTGCGAATATAATAAGTGACAATGCCACAATCGAAATTCCGAATTTAACTCTAGAGGATTTCAAAGGCTCTGTCCTATTCATATTGATAGACAAAATTATGCCTGTAATACCCCAACTGATCGTATGAACAGTCAAAATAATTGCTAATACCATTGCGGCTCTTATTTCAATTCCGAATATTATCAAAGTAAATAAAACATAGATTGAAGCAAGAGTGAAGAACCAAGAAATGGATCGAGCCTTTTGCCAAATATGTTCATGGAGTTCATCCAAACCATCATCATAATACAGCTCCTCCATATAATACTAACAACTCAACTAATTGTACCGCCATTATTCTTCTCCCTTTTCTTCCAATGTAAAGACCTCTTCGATTATGCAATCGGATACCTTCGAAATGTTGTATGCCAGTTCAAGTGATGAATTATATTTTTCTGATTCGATGGCAATGATTGATTGTCTCGAGACACCTACCTGTATGGCTAGCCCCTCTTGAGTCACCTTCTTAGCTTTGCGCAGATCTTTGATTCGGTTTCTCATCTTTTCCTCTCCTCTGATTATTTTTGTAAAGTCAGCTTTACAATCGGTTGTAAGTAAAGTTTAATTTACATTATTTTGTATAGAGATCCGTTGTGGGATTGATATTGACGCACAAGAAGACTCTTCTCACAAAAGAAGATACATATTAGAGGGAGTTGGAGATTTAACACAATAAGGAAAAAACAAAAAAAATACAAGTTTCTATGAACTGCTTGCATTTTTTTGTTTTTTCCTTATTGTTGATTTATGTTATTAGAAGCGGTTAAAACTCGTTAATAACGAAATCAATCAACTCCATATCATCATCTGACAAATTAAACTTTTCCCGAACATCTTTCTCTGTGCTTCCTTTTTTAATAAGTCCAATTGCTTTTTTTAAGGTTGCATCATCACTATAATCGTATTCTTCTACTTCTTTGTTCATTTTTATTTCACCTCGATCTGATTATACAAAATTCAATTAGTAAAATTAAAAGACCATTAATATCAATTGAAGGATCTTTCAAAAAAATTTCAAAGTCTGCGGTAGAATCCTTTCTTTTATTAGCTGGAGCCATCTACCCTTGCATGGCTAATAGTAATATCTTAGTAATCCTATTTTGGGATCGAACCTACTTTGTATCAGGTTTCCAATATGTTCTTATACAAATAAATCTAATTTTCCTCTGTTACTATAATCAAAAGTAGTGCTTTTTCCAGCGTTTCGTAAAACCATTCCAATCGTTTTACTATAAACTGATGCATCACTTCCTTGTAGATTTGCATAGAAGGTATACGCTATTTGAGTTTCTTCATCCCAATTCTTCCAAATATCAGGGCTTAACACCATGTTTTCAGAATATAATGGCAAGACTAGTGAAAAATAAAACTTTATTTTATCTATAGTTGAACTTTGTATTTGATTAAATAAGTCTAGATATGCCGCTTTCTCACTTTCCAAACAACTTAATAAAATATAAGACTGTGTTTTTTCTGGAAAAACAGTAACAGCTATACGATGCATGACTCCTTTTGCTGTATGTTTGATTTTTCTACCATCCAAATCGTAGTCTGGAGCAATATAAGCATAACTTGCAAATTTTATTTGTTCGGGTAATTTTACAATACAAGTTTCTATACCATCATGTTTTCCGCTGAGAATTTTTTTATCAAAATGTCCTTTTATTGATTGAAATTCTTTCATTTTCAACTGTAACATTCGATATCTTTTAACCATATTAAATGATTTGAATACCACTGGCTGCTTTTTAAAATTTGTTCTAAAAATATTGATAGCCATCCATTGCTTATAATATTCAAATATAAAAGCTTTATAAGCATAGACAAATTTCATTGTCTCATTTGAACCATCAAAGTCAGGTGCTCCTTTTTCAATTGCAGCAAAAACTATATTATCATGCAAGTCGCAAAAGCAAGTTTCAGTAGTTGCTGCTTTTACACTCGTTTTACTTACTTCAACGAAAAGTTCCTTTTTTCCATTCTTAAGAGGAACTAACAAAGGACGTTTCTTGGGGTCTAATAAATAAACATGCCGCTCACTACCTCCGAGTAAAGATATTATTTTATTATTTTGCAAAGCATGAGCATTCTTAATATCACCTTTGCAATTATTCTGCTCCGGGTACAAACAGCATTTTTTCATAGACTTTTTCATCAATTCCATTATTTGAACTTCCAAAGGCTTCTTGGATTCTTGAACTTGTATGATTCCTATATTCTTGCAACAGTCTTTATATAACTTTCCACTACCACATGGGCAACTTTCTCTTTTACTAATTTTAATAGTATTTAATATATTCAATGTAGTATCCTCTTTTATAAATAATTAAATTAACAAGTTAGTTTAATCATTTGTTTCTTGTATTTCTTTTAATATTTATGTTTCAGTCAATTATCTCCACGAGGTGCCTCGTGTATTTTAAGGGCCACTTTTTATTATCTTTCAATCTTTTCATATGCGTTTGTAGCATACTTTAAAGACAGTAAGTTTTCGTTTCCCTCCTAATATTATTATTAGGAGGGAAATAAGATTCAATAGCATCCAATTCATTAAAATATTGTTTTATTTCTTTAAGAACTTTTTACTCCCCACATTAACTTTTCTTTTTATGCTGTTGTTTCTCTATGGAGGATGTTATTGAACCGTACGTTGAATATCTCTTTTAATATCAGTTAAATCAACAGCCATACCATCATAAGATTTTATGACTTGACCTTCAGGGTTTACTAGAAAAAACCTTGTGCTATGTACAAAGTCATCCTCCATCTTCTGAACGGGTGAACGAAAGCTCTCTTTCGCAAATTGTGTAATTTCTTCTATGGTGTACCCAGTTAAAAAACTCCAATAATCATCATTGAATTTCATTCCTTGCGTATAAGCTTTTAAATGGTCTACCGTATCATTCTCTGGATCAATGGTAAATGAAATGAATTTCAGTTCAATATCCTCTTCAATCGCATAGTCTTGAATATCCCTCATGTTGGGTGTCATAATTGGACAAACGGTTGGACAGGCTGTAAAGACCATATCAGCTAACCAATAGTGACCCTTTAAGTCCTCAAGGCTTACAACTTCTCCATTTTGATTGACGTATTCAAAATTAGACACGACCATTTCTGCCTGTGAGACATCATACTCATCAGCTTTATTTCCCAGTTCATATAACCAACCACAACCACTTAAGGCTACTAAAATAAAAAACATTATTCCATACCTGAAGCTTTTTTCAATCATGATTTCTCTCTCCTCTTTAAACAATATGATTTTTACATGAAGTCATCTTAACCTTGTTTTGCTTGAAAAAACGTTGATCAGCGCAACTCTCAATTCCATTTGGTTATCGTCCATAATTTCTCCTTGATTATGTAGATCCGAGTGTTATATTAGCAACGGCTAATATGAAAGTCAAACAAATCTTTACCTCTACATAATTTCTCCACAATTGATCGATAAACTAGCTAAAGTAATGAATACTTTTATTACTACATTGGTCTAATTCTTTTTTTGGAGGTGTTTTTTTGTTTAAAAGACTTATCACTATCACTGTCATGTTTGTATTTCTTTTCTCTAGTACAAGTTTTGCACATACTGGTGTAGAGCACTCTTTTCCTGCTGATCAAAGTGTGCTGGAAGAAGCACCACAAGAAATACTAATAAAATTTAACACTCGTATTGAACAAACAAGTAGTATAAAGTTGTTTAACCAGGATAATAGAGAAGTCATTTTTAGTGAAACTTCTATTGATGGTGATACGCTGATTGGTTTACTCCCAATTGAACTAGTTAAGGGTGAATATACGGTATATTGGGAAATCATTGGTGCTGATGGACATCCAATTGAAGGTAGTTTTTCATTTCTTATCATAAGTGACAATAATACAACAGATAGTGAAGAAGAGATTAAACCAGCCCAAAGTGAAGAAAAGATAAACTCTAATCAAGATAAGGTTGAAAATCAAGGCTCAAACATAGAAGAGATTAATTTACAGAACAGTGACTATAGTCCACACTTTATTTTCTATATTATTGCTGTACTCTTAGCTATTTTAGCGATTATCATGTCATTTTATTTATTTAGAAAAGGAAAGAACCAATGATTGTATATTTTGTCAGTGAACTCATTTTATATCTCTCTTTTGCACTGTTAACTGGAACATTAATTTTAGCTCTTGTGCCAAGCGAAAAGAAACCGACAATTTTTGTTCGGAAGCGTTGGTTACAATTGGCTTTACTCAGTATTGTTATTACTTCAGCGATGCCGATCGTCCAAGTAGTGGTTTATCTTTATGATGGAATAGGGTTGTCATTAACCATTTTTAATGTGCTTCACAATTTTGAAGTAGGTAAAGCTTGGGGATTAATTTTAGGCCTTTCAATCTTTTTTTATTTGATTATCTCCATTTTACCCGTCCAACAAAATCGAATTTACTCGATCATATCGTTGCTCCTTTTACTCGCAATGATTTTAGCTGTTAGTTTGGCTAGCCACGCTGCTTCATTGACCGAGTGGACTGGACTTGTCTATCATATGATTCACTTTTTATCTACAAGCATTTGGGTTGGAGTCCTTTGGGTAATTAGTTGGTTTTCTCGAGATATAAAAAATTGGGCTAGTTTTCTTACTTGGTTCACGCCAGTGGCAATCATTTGCTTTTCCATGACTTTCTTTAGTGGTTTATTCATGATGAGTTTAGTAGTAGATTTACAAGACTATACAACTTCATGGTTATTAAACTACGGTCAAGCATTAGTCATCAAACATTTACTTATCATTCCGTTACTTGTCTTTGCTTTTTTTAATGGCTACTTGATGAAACGTAGATTGAAGAGCAATCCGTCGTTCAACCCAAAACCTTGGGCAAAAATAGAAAGCTTACTATTACTTTTTATATTTACAGCAACAGCCGTATTAGGACAAAATTCACCACCGCATGATATTGAATCAACCATACGGACTAGTGGTGTTTCTCCGCTCTTTGAATCTTTTTACGGAGGGGGTGTTTTATCTTTGAGCGACTTCCAAATGTCACTAAATGTTTTAAGTCTGATTTTTGTATTTTTGGCTATCGTGTTCTTTATTATGTTAATTATTTCGCTTCAAAGAAAAGTACCACCTATATTCTCTCTGATTACTAGTCTGCTTTGTATATTTTCAGCCTATGCAGGGCTCATGGTATCTTTCAAATAAGAAGACTATAGATTGAATTCAATTTCAAGTAACCTTAAAAGCCTTATTACAAATTTAACGTAGTAAGGCTTTTGTTTATTTTTTAGTAAACTAAATCACTTTATTACTGTTTGACAAACATAGTGGTAGTGTCATTACGACTAACTTTTTTACTAGGAATACAGCTCGACAAATTAAGTTAATACGATATGTTTAACTATGAATTCAGCATCTTCCTCTACTCCGTGGATTAATGCAGATCCTCGTTTTCTTTGCCAGCTTAATCCAATAAAATATAAACCGTTTACTGGTGAAATGCCTTCATTATGTAATGGCTGACCATTTTTATCCAAAGCCTGGTTCACTTGAATCCATTCATACGTATTCTTATAGCCCGTAGCCCAAATAATTGAATGAAATTTTATTGTTCTTCCATCAATAAAAGTGGCGACATTTTGCTGAAGACTTTTCAACCTTTCAGCTAATATAACTTGTTTCTTTACTCTTTTTATATCTCCACCAATGATGGGATCGTTCTTTTGTAACCATCTACCTATAAAAGAGTTTGCATTAACTTTTGATAACCCACTCCAATCGAACCATTGAAAGATGCTTTTAGTGAGTATCTTTCCTGGTAAAAATTTCATTTTATGACCTCTTGATAAGATAACTTGATGAGAATGACTTAGTTCAGCAGCAATTTGTACCCCTGTATTTCCTGCTCCAACAATTAAAACCGTCCCTTTAGGAATTTGAAGTGAATTTTTATAATGAGCTGCATGGATACTAAAAATCGATTGGTCTCCCTCTATAGAACTACTTATCGATGGAATATAAGGAGAATAGAAGGCACCTGTAGCAATGACAACTTTTTTTGCATGGAATACCTGATCATTTGTTTCTATATTAAAAAGTTCCTTCTTTTTAGTTAGCCGTCGTACTTTTATTCCATGTAAGATAGGTAGTTCAAAAACTTTCGCATATTGACTTAAATAATCGGCCATCTCATCTTTAGAAGGGTAGTCATTCGGATCGCCTTCTAAAGGTAAAAAAGGTAATGTACTATAAAACCTTGGTGTAAATAAAGTTAATGAATCATAACGCAACCGCCAAGAATCCCCTGTTTGTAGGTTCTCATCAATAATTAGAAAATGATGGCCTGTTTGTTTCAAATAATACCCTACTGCTAATCCGGCCTGACCACCACCAATGACAACTACATCATATAACATGTAATCACCCTTCTACTTTTCTTTTTGAATAACTGTTCTTAATTACGCGATTTAGCAAAAAGAGCGTTAAGATATTTTAACGCTCTTAGTTCTAAACATTATTCATCTTCTTTTACTCTCATAAGTCTCATACTATTTAAAGCTACTAATATCGTAGCACCCATATCAGATAAAATCGCAATCCATAGAGTTAGCCAACCTGGCACGACCAATAACAAGGCAAGAAACTTAATCGATATAGCAAACGCAATATTTACTTTGATAATATTTAGTGCTTTCCTACTTAATTTCACAGTAAATGGTAGTTTCTTTAAGTCATCCCCCATTAAAGCAACGTCAGCCGTTTCTAAAGCTGTGTCTGTACCTGCACCACCCATAGCTATTCCTACAGTAGAAGCAGCTAAAGCTGGGGCATCGTTGACACCATCTCCTACCATGGCAACTTTTCCATACTTATTTCTTAGTGATTTAATAAAGTTTAATTTGTCTTCAGGCATCAATTCTGCTTGTACGTTAGAAACCCCAACATGACTTCCTATTGCATGAGCGGTGCCTTTATTATCACCTGTCAACATAATTGTTTCTTTTATCCCAGCTTTATGCAGTTTTCTTATTACTTCTTTACTTGATTCTCTTACTTCATCTGCAACAGCAATAAAGGCTAGTATTTTGGAATCTGTACCGACAATCATTGCCGTTTTTCCTTCATTTTGCAAAGCTATAATATCTTGTTCAAAAGTTTTATCAAAAGTTTGTATATTTAATTCATTAAATAATTTAGGGCTACCAATATAATACGTGATATCATCTATTGTTCCTTTAATCCCTTTACCAGTAATCGATGTAAAATCATCGACCTGTACTTCTTCATAACGAATATTTTCTGCTTCCGCTTTCTTCATAATCGCTGATGCAAGTGGATGTTGTGAACGATATTCTAAAGCTGTAATAACTGATAATACTTCATCAGCTCCGATTTGGTTATCGACAACTTTATAGTCTGTAACAACGGGTACCCCTTTCGTTAATGTACCTGTTTTATCAAAGGCAATCGCTTTTAAAGAGCCAATTTCCTCGAGATAAATTCCCCCTTTAATTAGTACCCCTTTTTTAGCTGCGTTGCCGATCGCTGAAACAATTGATATCGGTGTGGAAATAACCAATGCACAAGGGCACCCTACTACGAGTACAGCTAAACCTTGGTAGACCCATGTTTCCCAGCTTGCGTCAAAAAAGAGTGGTGGCACAGTAGCTACGAGAGCTGCTACAACCATAATAATTGGCGTATAATATTTAGCAAACTTATCAATAAACGCTTGTGCAGGTGCCCGCTCTCCCTGAGCTTCTTCAACTAGATGTATAATTTTAGATATCGTAGTATCTTCAACAAGCTTAGTTATTTCAACTTCTAATAAACCCTCTTCATTTAGAGTACCAGCAAATACTTCGTCATTAACTAATTTTTCAACTGGTACTGATTCTCCAGTTATAGCAGCTTGATTCACAGAAGAATGACCATTGACAACGATCCCGTCCATTGCTATCTTTTGTCCGGGTTTAACAATCATAATATCGCCCACCATAATGTCATCTACATGAACAGCTAGCTCTTGACTGTTACGTCGAATGAGGGCTTCTTTTGGAGCAATTTTCATTAAAGCTCGTATTGAGTTTCTTGCCCTGTCCATCGAAAATCTTTCTAACTCTTCACTAATGGCAAAGAGAATAACAACAATAGCAACTTCTCCCCATTCTCCTATAATGGCTCCCCCAATAACCGCTACAGTCATTAACGTTTTCATATCAAATTCTAAACGTGTTAAGTTTTGCAAACCAATTTTAAAGAGTGATAAACCACCTACTAACATAGAGGCTAAAAATAATAGCATTGTAACAAGGTTTTCTTCTCCATTCACAAATTGAGAAAGAAATCCCATTATAAGAAATAGAGCAGCATATAACAATTTACTATATTTTGTGAAAAAAGGCACTTTTTCAACGGTTTCATCGTCTTGAGAATGTTTGGAGTTTTGTTGATTGGCTTTCTCAGGGATAATTTTCAGGTTTTCAAAAGCACCTGCCTTCTCTATGTCTTTTAACGATGCCTGACCATAAACGGAAATCTTAGAGGCCCCAAAATTAACTTTCGCGTCCTCGACACCAGGAATTCCTTTCACATTCCTTTCAAATTTCCCAGCACAATTAGCACAACTAAACCCTTCAACACGGTATACATGTTGTTGAGTACGCTTTGGCTTTTCCAGTGAGACTTTTAAGTTTTCAAAGGCCCCTGCTTTTTCTAGCTCTTCAATAGTTGTATCTCCATAAACAGCAATTTTAGAAGCTCCAAAATTAACCTTTGCGTCCTCAACACCGGGAAGCTTCTTTACATTTCGCTCATACTTTCCAGCACAGTTTGCGCAACTGAATCCGTCTACACGATATACGTGTTTATTGTTATTTTCTTGATGTTCATCCACGGTCTTCAACTTCCTTTCCGTGAATCATTGCGGTTTTAATAAGCATTTTTACATGTTCATCATCCAAAGAATAAAATACCAACTTACCTTCTTTCCTACTTTTAGCGATTCCTAAATTACGTAAAAGCCGTAAGTGATGTGATGTAGTTGCTGTTGTGGCATTAATGATATTAGCCACGTCACATACACATAATTCATTTTCTTGTAGAAGAGAAAATGCTATTTTCAAACGCGTTTCATCCGCTAATGCTTTAAATATACTGGCAACAGGATAAAAGCTCTCTTTGTTTAAGATTGAACTAACACGACTAACCTTTTCTTCGTCATAGCAATAAATATCACATGTGTCATGTTGCGATTTTAATTTCTCAGACATTTAATCACCTTCATTCAAATATTTGTTTGATTATATAATTATTCTATGATAAGTATCTCAAAACGTCAATCAAATATTCAAAATCTTATTTGAATGTTTGATAAGTTTATCTTGTTTAATCAAACTAATCTTAATTTTGTATAGTTTTGAAATACATACATTTGCACATATCCTTTTACAATATCTATATTAAGGTATTCAATTGAAAAAAGGTGCTGAATAGTAAGCACCTTTAACCTCGATTTCTTTCATTTTATCTATGAGCATATTAAATATTTCACTAATTACTTTAGGACTTTTTTTCTTTTTATAAATTCCTCTTCAGTAATCTCTCCATTAATGAAACGTTCCTCTAAAATGTTATAAGGAGATTTCGACTTTTGTTCTTGCTGAAAAAGTAACTTCAACACCAAAAATAGAAATGAAACTAGAAGTAAAGCAATAATAAGCATAATCATTATTTGCGACATCATTTCACTACTCATTTCTTACCTCCTTGTCTAGAATCCCATAAATCCACCAAATAAGTTATTTATTAAAAAAGAAGTTACTTTTGTCATCCAATCAAAATAAAGCATAATCCCAAATAAAATCATAAGTATTCCACCAATTTTCATCATGAGATTCATATACTTCTTTATCCAATTCAATTTTCCAATAAAGAAGGTCATAAAAAAAAATGGAAGAGCGAATCCAATACTATAGGCACTCATATAGGTCATGCCGGAGCCTGGATTTGTAAGGCTTAAAGTAATAACCGCGGTTAAGATTGGACCGATGCATGGTGTCCATCCAGCCGCAAATGCAATCCCTATAAAATAGGTACCGATAAAGCCAGTTGGTTTTTTCGATAATTGTAGCTGATGGTTTTTCATCAAAAATGATGGTTTGAATAGACCAAGTATAATTAAACCAAAAATGACGATTACAATTGCCCCAACTTGCCTTATTAATTGGTTATACGTGATAAACAATTCTCCAATTAATGAGGTTGACATGCCTAAAACAACAAATATCGTTGAGAAACCCAATAGAAAAATAAGAGTGTGTAACATAGCGATCGGTGAAATATTTCTACCCTTTTCCTTTAGATCTTCAATCGATACACCTGTAATATATGAGATAAAAACAGGGTATAAAGGTAAATTACACGGGGAGATAAAAGATAAAACCCCTGCACTAAAAGCCAAAAAGATATTTATTTCATTCATATGAATTCCTTCCTAAGCATAAGAGTGAAGCCCGGCCACAACTAGATTAACCACAAGTAAGTTAAACATAATCAAAGCAAAGCCAATCACTAATAACCATGCTGATTTTTCCCCGTGCCAGCCCTTTGATAAGCGTAAATGTAAATAGGCCGCATAAAAGAGAAACGTTATTAAAGCCCATACTTCCTTAGGGTCCCAACCCCAAAATCTGGTCCAGGCGATTTGAGCCCAAATCATCGCAAAAATTAGGCCGCCAAGTGTAAAAATTGGGAAGCCGATTAAAATAGATCGGTAACTTACTTCATCGAATAAGTGTGGATTTACATTCTTCACTAATGGTTGCAATGCCGCCGAGAGGCGCTTTCTTAATGTCAATCTTAATACAATGTACAATAAGCTCCCTGCTAAAATTGACCATAAAAATGTGTTCAATTTCCTTGGTGCATCAACGCCTTTCATCCAACTTGGTGTTTCCAGTAATGGACCAAACTTATCTTGAGTAGCGGGAACTAATTCGCCTCCATTTGGTCCTACAATCGCCGGTAAATCGTAGCTTATTTGGGTTTCTACTTCTAATTCATTCACCCAATCAAATGTTACTGCGTAATTCATGGCTGAGAACACCCCTACAGTAAGAGCAATTCCGACAGCACAGATCATTGTATAGATGATGGTCTCAAGCCAAAAAGTTTGTTTCGACTTTTTCGATTGATCAACAACTCGAATTAAATAAATCAAACCGGCAATAAACCCTATTCCTAGAATCCCTTGTCCTATTGCTGTCGTGATGACATGTATATGTAGCCAATTAGACTGTAAAGCAGGGATTAACGGTGAGATATCACTCGGAAATACCGATGCATAGGCAATAATAATAATGCCTACCGGTAACGTAAATATACCAAGTACAGATTTTTTGTATATTAAATATAGAATAAGAAACGCTAAAATAATCGTCATACCTAAAAACGTGATGTATTCAAACATATTACTAACTGGAGCATGTCCTCCTGCCATCCAGCGAGTAATAAAATAGCCCAGTTGAGACAAGAACCCTACACTTGCCACAGTAAAGCCAACCCGTCCCCATTTTTTACTCTTTGTCACCTCTTTCTTTTTTTCAAAGGAAAGTGTTAATGAAAAAATTACTAATGCAACGATATAGATAAAAAAGGCAACCATTAAAAAATTACTACTCACTTCCGCCATTTTTCTTCCTCTCTTTCTCTTCACTTATATTTGTTTGATCAGTAATTTGACTGAGATTCACTTTTTCTGCCATTGCATTAACCTCTCGAGCCAATCCAAACCAATTTTTATTCGTATGTGCCGCTAAAATGACACCATCCGCTTCTTGTCTTATCCAAATTCGTCGATGAGTCCAATAGCTTCCTTGCACGAGTCCAATCATAAAAATGGCTCCTCCTACCACTAAAAATGGCAAGGTAAAGTCTTTTCTTACGGTTAAACCTGAAACATGATTCATATCAACCCCAGCCAATCTGAGTATATAGGTATTCGACTCATTAGGGTCAAAATTAGATCCTATTGATAAAAAACTCACTTCAGGCTCTTCTTTTTCGGGACTATTCACCTCAAAAATGAAAGCTGGATTATTAGGTAAACTTGTTTGCGTACTTGGAACTCCCTCGCTATTTAAATAGAAGTCGGGAAAGTAGTCTCTCAATGTAATCGTGTAATCATTGATTTCGTAATTCATTTCAGGATTAAATAGATCAACACGAATCTGCCCTATTTCTTCTTCCGTTTCTTCGTTTATTAATATGAAATCCATTGCAGCAAATTCATTTAGTCGATAGTTAAGCTGATATAACGCAAAATCATCAAACTTCAAAGGTTCATTCACACGTATCTCGTAGGACTTTAACTCTTCAAGATTGGCACTTCCCCCAAATTGATCATGATTTTGATTCCGGTACAAAGTTACAGAAGTTTGGTATGTTTTAACAACAGTTCCTCCAGCTCTTTGGATTGCACTTTGAAATGTTTCATCATCCTCATCATATAGCTCCAGTAAAAATTGATCGCTTTCTAAATAGTACTCATCATTTGTTCCTGGGATTGAACTCGTTTCCCCATCTCTAATCCACATAAACTCGTCTACAAACAACTCTGGTGAAAATCGAAGCATTCCTCCTAATAAGAAAGTAATTAAGCCAATATGGTTCACGTACGGTCCCCATCTTGAAAAACGCCCTTTTTCTGCAAGTAATGCATCTCCGTCCGTAGTCACCTTATACTTCTTTTCCTCTAATTGTTTAATCATAGTTTTTTTGACAAAATTAAACTCTTTGTTGTTTGTTTCACTCACAAGCCTTTGTTTCTTCATAAAGCTAACATGTTTCTTCACACGTTGATTTTTCAAGGAGCGATATAGTGGAAAAAAACGATCTACACTCGCAATAATTAATGAAATAGTTAAGGCTGCTAGCAGCAATAAATACCACCATGACTTGTAAAGATTATGAAACCCTAAATCATAATAAAGCTTCCCCAAAAATCCAAATTCGTTTTCGTAATACTGACCAATATTAATGTTTGTAGGAATATACATTTGTTGAGGAAAAATGGTTCCTATTGAAGAGGCAATCAATAAAATCACAATGATCCAAACCCCTACTTTTACGGATGAAAAGAAATTCCATATACGGTCCACCACCGATTTATGGTAAGTTTGAGAACGTCTCGCTGCCCCTTCGTATCGCATATTCAAAGTCTTCTCATTATTTGCCTGTTCCGAAATAGGCTTACCACACCCTCCACAAAGTTCGGTTCCTTTTGGATTTGTATGGCCACATGAACAGGATAAACGCTGCATAATCATTCACTCCTAAGGTTTGATGCTTTCCATATATTCTTGAATATCACTCTCTGACATTAGTCCCGTAATGACTTGGGTCACCGTTCCCTCAGCATTAATGAGAAAGGTTGTTGGTAATGGAATAACGCCGTATTTTCTGACTACATCAGCATTCGGGTCCATAGGGATTGGAAAAGTTAAACCATACCGCTCTACAAACCTTTTCACTGGTAATTTTCCTTCCCGAACATTCACAGCTAATATTTCAACACCCTGACTTTTGTAAACCTCATACTGCTCTTGCATATACGGCATTTCACGCTCACATGGTGGACAATATGTTCCCCAAAAATTGAGAAATACTCCCATACCTCGATAGTCGGCTAATTCAACTTCATTTCCATCCAAGTCTGACAGAATAAAATTAGGTGCTTGGTCACCGACTCTAACGGTTGAAGCTTTGTTTGAGTTCATACTAGTGTAAAGCATATAACCAACCGCTACGGCAATAATTAAAAGGACAATAGTCCGAATAACTAATCTTTTTTTCCTTTTCATTCATACCTCCAACTTCTTATGACCTATTCATTTTTATGGTAAGCAAAGAATGTGTAAAAAATATGGAGGATAAAAAATTCATATACCAAAAAATTTCTATATTTTTACGAGCATAATTATTTTAAGAGAGATCCTAAAACAAAAAATGTACCTGAGAAGTAATTTCTCAGGTACATTTTCATCATTTTATTTTAATGAATCACTACTTCTTTTACGGCGTAAACGAAAATAGAAAAAGAAACTAAAACCAATAATAAGTGGTACGAGTGCATATACACAAATAGTAAAAAACATAAAACTGACTTGCCTATGAAAGTCCGGAAAGAGCCAAACAGCAGGAAAAGTTAAACACCCTAATCCTGCTACTATAAATACGATTACAATGGTCAATTCTTTTTTATTCATCTTTAAAAATCTCCAGTTTTTTGTTTTGCCGTGGTAATGTAATAGAGACCGTTGTTCCCTTACCAAGCTCACTTGTAACGAATATTTCACCATCATGTAAATCAATTAATTGTTTAACAATGGGTAACCCTAAACCAGACCCACCATATTTCCGATTACGAGATTTCTCTACTCTATAAAATCGATCAAAAATAAAAGGTAACTCATCTTTATGCATACCTACACCTGTGTCAGTAATTTCAATAAGGACTAATTCTTCATCAGCATGAACGGATAAGGTAATTACGCCATCTTTTGTATACCTTACAGCATTTTCTAATAGATTAATAAAAACCTGCTCTAAACGTAATGGATCAGCGTACACATATATGTTTTGCTTTATATGATTATTAATTTGTATAGAAGTATTGCGTTCTAATGCATGTAAAGATGGCTTCTTTACGACAAAATGTAGGAATTCATCCACATTTACTTGCCCCTTATGAAGTGTAAGCCGTCCTTCATCCATTTTAGTTAAATCAAATAAATCATTCACTAATGAAGACAAACGATTAGCTTCTTCTTCAATAATTTCAAAATATTGTTGTTGTTCTATCTCAGATTTCCAAAGTTTTTGTTTTAGAGCTTTTGTATATCCTTTTAAATAAGTAATGGGTGTTTGTAAATCATGTGTAATATTGGCTATAAATTCTTTTCTTTGGTCATTAACTCTTTCTAATTCAGCTGCTAGGTCATTAATAGCACCAGCTAATGAGCCTATTTCATCGTTTGATTCTTCTCGAACTCTTATAGCAAGGTCACCTTTAGCCATTTGTCGGGCTGCTTTTTCCATGCTCACTAGCGGTTGTGAAAGTTTGGTTGAAAAGAAGATAGCGAACCCAACACCTAAAAGGATTGAGCCAATAATGGCAATCATTAATAACCACTGTATAGTTTCCATAGAATGTAAAATACTTTCTAGCGATGAAAACATAATAACATGTCCTCTTACATTATTATATAAAATGGGTGATGCTGTCGCTAAATACGTCAATCCATCTGGTGTTTGGAAAGAGTTTGTTAAGTATGAGTGGTGTTCATTTTCAAGTAAATTGAACAAATAAAGGATGCTTTCATTATCTAACGCAATATTAGCATTAGCCAAAATCTCGTTATCCTCCATCATAACAATTAACTTTTGGTTGGCTAATTTTGCTGAAACTTCGACAACTTCCATTCGGCTTTCAACACCGCTATCACTAATTAAAGATGCATATTGTGTGGCTAGATAAAGAGACTCATCTTGAGCTTGCTGTAAATTAAATTGATAAAAAATTTGATTAATAACAAAACCTAGAGGAAATAAGATTGAGACGAGTAATATAATCATTGTAGCACTTAGTTTTATGTTAATTCGATTCATAGATATCACTTCTTTAATTAAATTTATAACCTATTCCCCAAACTGTGGTAATGATCTCTTCTAAAATACCTGCTGATTCTAGCTTAGAACGAATATTTTTGATGTGGGAATCTACTGCTCGTGTAGCACCTATATATTCGTCATCCCAAATCAATTGAAGTAAATCTTCCCTAGAATAGACTCTGCCTGGAGCTGAAGCAAGCTTATATAACAAATCAAATTCTTTTGCCGTAAAGGTGATCTGATTATTTTTATAATAAACTTGTCGTTTTTTAAATAAAACCTGTAATCCGTTTGTTAATATCAAATCTCCTCTGTCCTCATTCTTATTCTGATAAGATACTCTCCTCAAGAGTGCTTGTACTCTTGCTACTAATTCTTCAGGTTCAAATGGTTTAACTATATAATCATCAGCTCCTAGGTTTAACCCCATCACCCTATCGTGTAAATCTTTTCTTGCAGATAACATGAGAATAGGGATAGAAGAAGTCATTCTTACTTTTTGACAGAACTCAAAACCGTCCATGATCGGCATCATTAAATCTAATATAACAAGATCACATCGATCGGATAGTAATTTGATTTGCTCTAATGCTTCTTCTCCATTGGATGCTTCAAATATGTTATATTCATTATCAGAAAGGTAAATTTTTAACAAATTGCGCATTGTCCATTCATCATCAATAATTAATATATTTTTTCTAGCCTTCATCACGCTATCTCCTTTATTATCATCTCAAACTAACATATAGTATAAATGTGTAAAAAACGTGGAGATATAAAAATGATTACAACATAAATATTATCACAAAGCTAAAGGAGAATGATTTTATGCACAACAAATATAACGATCTTGATAAAGAAACCTTATTTATAGTTTCACAAACATTTAAAGCCCTTGGAGATCCTACTCGAATTAGAATTTTACACTTGTTAGCTAACCGAGAATGTTCTGTAGGTGAAATTGTCGAGCAACTTTCCCTAGGCCAATCCACCGTTTCACATCAATTGAGATTTCTTAAAAACTTAAGGTTGGTAAAATCTCGTAGAGTTGGTACTTCTATGTATTATTCTCCGGAAGATGAACATGTTATTAATTTACTTGAAAAAACGATTCAACACTCTTCTCATGATTAAAAGTAAAAATGAAATTTTGAAATAAAGTGTTCAAAAGAAAAGTATTTGTGATACACTCATTATATGATTATATGTTCATATAATGATTTAAAGGAGTTGGAACTATGGGACACCACCACCATCATTCTACTGGTCAGGCGAACAAAAAAAAACTTATTATAGCCATGATCATTATAGGAAGTTGGATGTTCATTCAATTTTTAGGAGGACTTTGGACAGGAAGTTTGGCACTATTAGCCGATGCAGTCCATATGTTTAATGATTTCTCTAATTTATTTATTAGCTTGATTGCCATTATCCTTGCAGCAAAAGCAGCCACGAAAAGACGAACGTTTGGTAATCATCGTTACGAAGTACTATCTTCTCTGCTAAACAGCTTAGCTTTGTTAGCTATTGCTTTCTTTGTTGTTAAAGAAGCGATTGATCGTATCATTTCTCCTCAAGATGTTATGGGCGGTGCCATGATGATTATCGCCATAATCGGTCTCATCGCCAATATTGGTGCTATGTTTGCTTTAACACGAGGAGATGTTAAGAACAATTTAAATATGCGAGGAGCTTATTTACATGTATTGAGTGACACATTAGGTTCAGTGGCAGCCATTATAGCTGCTCTTATCATTTACTTTACTGGCTGGAACATCGCAGACCCTATTCTAAGTATTCTTATTTCATTCATGATTGCTTTCTCAGCATTCCGATTACTTAAAGACACTGTCCATGTATTATTAGAAGGAACTCCAGCTCATATTGATATCGAACAAGTCAAACAAGATTTACTACAAATGAAAGGTGTTGAAAATGTACATGATTTGCATATTTGGACCATCACATCTGGAATTAATAGTTTAACCGTGCACCTTATTGTTAATCCTCAATATATCAGTCAACAAGACGCTCTTATCCAAGCTAATCAGTATGTACGAGAAACGCTTGACATAAAACACAGTACGATTCAAATTGAAACTGATGATATGAGGGAGTTTGAACATCCAAATATTTAAAGGAAAAGACGTTTGTGTAGTTATCTTTACACAAACGTCTTTTTTATTGACTGTACTGTTAAGGAATGAACTTCTGTGGGTCTACCGAGTTAGATTTAGCATTATTCCATCCACCCAAATGAACCTCATAATGAAGATGTGCACCAAATGACCGACCGGTATTCCCCATCAAGCCAATTTGTTGACCTTTTGATACATAGTCTCCTTTTGAGACATCTAGCCTATCCATATGTGCATATAATGTTTGAATTTGTCGACCATCAACTTGATGCGTAAGAATAACATAGTTTCCATAACTCGTAGAATATTGAGCAAGTGTTACTTCTCCCTCATTAGCTGCCTGTATTGGAACATCTCCAGTACGGCCATTTTTACCAATATCAACCCCATAATGATAGCTTCCGCTACGAGGTCCGTACCCCGAAGTCAAACGTCCAGTGGTGGGTCTCATGAACTCCGTACTATCAACAATCGTTTGAAGCTCAGATACAGGTGCACTTGTTGATTGAACACTTCTATATTCTGCTTGGATAGCTTTTATCTCTTCGTCTTGTAGTAATATTTTTTGTTGATCTAAATCCTCTAATTTACTAATAAGATTTTTTTCTTTTTCTTCTACCGTTAGTAACAAATCTTCTTTTTCGAGACGTTGTAACTCTAAGTTCTTTTTCATTTCCGTTAATTCATATACCATATTTTCATTTGTTGTTTTTTTGAACTCAACTTGGCGTTTATTGATAGTAAGAGCATCAACATCATTTGTATATAATTCAACCAATTTTCTATCCTGTTCAGCTATTTTTGTGACAACTTGTACACGGCTAATAAAATCTGAAAAACTCTCAGAACCTAAAATGACTGCCAGGAAGTTGTTAGACCCTTCTGTTTGATAAAGAACTCTTGCACGTCTCTTTAGCAACTCTTCACGTTCCACAACTCTTTCTTCTAATACCTCAATTTCATCATTTAGACTATCGATTTCATTATTTAACTTTTCAATTTCACTATTTTTATCTCTTATATTTTGATTTAACTCCGTTGTTTCTCTATCCATGAGCTCTATATCTTGGTCGATTTCTTTAATTTCCTCCCTAATTTGCTTTAATTCCTCACCGGCAACATCCATTTCTTCTTGATTTTTTTGTTGTTTTTCCTTAATTTCACTAACTCTCTGTACATCATCAGCATAAACTGCATTCGCACTTATCATGACTAATACTATTATTAGTAGTATTAACTTCAGACTATTTAAATTCACCAAAATATCCTCCGTTCAATAACAATTACTATTATTAAGTTAAACTTTTGCAAAATTTGTCGGCTACATTTCTTAATATAAAAGAATACGAGGCTAAGTATGTAGGTAATTTTAATTACGATTTTGTTACAAAACAATTACTTGTGTTTAATATTAAGGTTGATAATAAAACTCCATGATTTCTACACACTTAAAGTGTAAATTCAAAAAAGGAACTTTACCTTATTCAAAGTTTCAATAAACATTAGAGGTGTACATATGACAAATAAGAAGAACAAATTCCCTAAAACAATGGTTGTAATTACATTAATTATCGTAGGACTAGTAATTGCAACATTCTATTCATTAACTCGTAATGATGCCGTAGCACCAACCAACGAGTTTGAGGAAATACCTAATATAGAGGGGCAACCAACACTAGGTAATGAAGGTGCTCCAGTAACAGTAATTGAATTTGGTGACTACAAATGTCCTGCATGTAAAGCTTGGGATGAATCTATCTTTCCACTATTGAAAGAAAGTTATATTGATACAGGGAAAGTCAACTATTCCTACATTAATACTCCTTTCCATGGTGAAGAATCAGTTTTAGCTGCACTAGCAAGTGAGTCTGTTTGGGACCAGGACCCAGAAGGATTCTGGAATTTCCATAAAGAAGTATTCCAACAACAGCCTGATGTACAAAACCACGATGATGCTTGGATTACACCTGAGAAGCTTATAGAAATAGCAGAGCAAGTAAATGTAAATGTAGACTTAGACCAGCTAATGAATGACATTGTAAATCAAACATACGTAGATGAAGTTCTAAATGATCAAGCTCAAGTTGAAAAATTCAACGTATCGTTAACACCAAGTATTTTCATTAACGACACCATGGTAGAGGATCCTTTTGACTATGATACGATTGTGAAATTAATAGAGGAGAATTTGGAGGAAAACGAACGTGAATAAATACAAACAAAATCAAATTCTTTTATATGCATCCTGGGTAGTCTCCATTGTGGCTACCTTAGGAAGCCTATATTTTAGTGAAATACGAGGTTTTATTCCTTGTGAATTTTGTTGGTATCAGCGAATTTTTATGTATCCTTTATCAATTATTCTTGGAATTGCCGTATTTAACAGTGATTTCAACATAAAAAAATATGTGCTACCCCTTTCAATAATCGGTGGGTCAATTTCTTTCTATCATTATCTCATGCAAAAAGTACCTTCCATCGGAGCCATAAAGCCTTGTGCAAATGGTGTACCTTGTAATGTTCAATACATTAATTGGTTTGGATTTATTACCATCCCATTTTTAGCTTTAGTAGCATTCTCACTTATTACATTACTACTTATCTTTATAAAAAACAAAAAAACGACTACTGATATATTGGAGGATGAATAAGTGAGTATTATGTGGACTGTTATTCAACTACTCTTATTTGCTACTACATTAAAGTTTTATCACAATTTAACAAAACGAAAAAAAAATGACACTAATATTGCAAGAAAAGTCTCCTTCATATCGGGGCTTTTTCTCTTAGTATTCATTTTTTCTTATCCTATGTTAAATTTCAGTCAATCGTATTTTTTGGTCTATATGCTTCAGCAGACTACCCTTTATTTCTTAGTCCCGATACTAATTTTATTTGGACTAAATGAAAGTTTATTGATGAATTTTCATATACATCCACATATTAATAAAATATGGAGAATAATTACAAATCCTTTTATCTCATTGCCTTTGTTTAATATTTTATTTTCCCTTTATTTCTTTCCAGCTATTTTTGATACGGTCATGGGTAGTCCTTTATTGACAATAATACTAACAATTATTTTTATTCTATTATCATTTGTTATGTGGTGGCCTATCGCAGCACCTGTTAAAAATGGTACAACACTCCCACCATTGATGAAGATTATTTACATAGTTGGAATGGGTGCATTTATGACTCCGCTTGCTGCTTTTTTGATTTTCACAAATCAGATTCTATATAATACGTATAGTGTTACAAACCTTTCTGAAACTCTGTTACTAAATGATCAACAGGCTGGTGGAGTAGCCATGAAAATCATGCAAATGCTGATTTATTGTTTTATGATAGGAATTGCTTTTATTGAAGCACAAAAAGAAGAAGAACAAAATAGAGGTGAAGAACTTTCAATGTAGAATGGACTGTATTAAAGAGGCTATTTTTTTATAAGCCTCTTTAAATGCTTTTTGAGAATAAATATTATTTGATTTTTATAACTTTTAGAGTAATCTCATGATTATAGTTTATATGAATTTCAAAATCGGTTCCTTTTTCTATTTGTAACTGTCGTCTTAATTCTACGGGAATCCATATTCTTCCGTCTTCGCTTAAAACTACTTGGTTTTCTTTCGTATTACCACCAGACTTGAAGAGAATTAGACCATCTAACTTATTATTAGTCTTAATAACAATCTCATCACCAGATGAAATCCCTAATCTCGTTCTGATTATTTTAGGAATTCTTACTGAAGTTCCATTTATTAAATTACATATCACAATATTATTCTTTTTTTGATTCATTTCATACCTCCTCCTGCTAACCTTTTTATCAGTATAAATCCCAACTGTATAGAAAGTATGGAGGCTATTAGTTTTAAAGTTTGATTGCTGTACTTAAAAAAATTTTAAAAAAATAGTCCAACAATTGGATGTTAAATCTAAATCGTTAATAATTGAATATATGACAAAAAAAGAAAAGAGTTGGTCAATTTCTCTTTTCTTTTCTATATTTTATTCTTTTCTGGCTTCTCCACCATGATATGAGTTATTCTTGAAAAACTATGGAATAAGGCCCTTGACCAACTTTAATATTTTCTATGATATTCATTTTTTGCTCATCAATAACCGTTATCACATTGTCATCTAAACTGGTTACAAAAATCTGTCCACTAAAAATCGAAACATAATTAGGGTTCTGTCCAACTTCAACCTTAGCTTCTGTTTTTCTTTCAACCTTATTAAATTTTGTTAGCATCCTATCACCATGACTTAGTACATAGAAGTACTTTCCTGTTGGGTTTCCTGTTATATACATAGGCATAAACCCAATAGAAACCTCTTTCATTAACTGTCCTTCTTGGATGTTATAAGCATAAATAAAATTGTTCCTTTTTTCCAACGTTCCGTGCCCACCTGTCCATACGAATTCCTCATCAGCATCGTAAAACAAACCAGCTGGATATTCATTAACGGGGAAATCATTAACAACCGTAAGAGTATTCAAATCAATGATACTTATTGTTGGATCTATTACACTTAGAACTATTAATCGGTTATTGTTCTCATCTAAAATCATATCGGAAGGGTATTCGGCGATAGGAATTGATTGAATCCGAATTCCATTATTACTATCTACAACATGAACAACATTATTTTTCTTATCAGCTATAAATAAATTATTTCCAACTTCACTTATAACTATTTTATTTAACCCTTGATTAATGGTTACGAAAGGCTGAAATGATTGATCTCTACTATCAAATATATAGATATGGTCAGATAATTGATTAATTGCTAGATATTGATGTTGATTTTTTCTAATCATATAGGAGACAACTATATCTGTGTTTACTTCATTGACAACTTTGCCTTGCTCAAGATCTAAATACATTAATTTGGGTTCTTTGGCATGACTGACAACCGCGAGTGGTGTATCAATTCGAGTTAAATCTTGTTTTTCTTCAGAACACCCACTAATAGCAATTACTACCAAAAACAAACATATAAAATGATGTCGCCTCAACTCAATTCACCTCACCAGTACTTTATTTAGCATGTCTTAATCTTAGAAGTAATGGTATTAAAAGCCCCCAAACAAGCATTATTAACCAAGCGCCAATAATTAATTGTTATTTATTGATTGTGGAGGAGCTCCTAACTGATGAAGGTCAAAATAAGTACTAAGTAACTAAGCGGCCCTAACAAGTGGTTACAATAAGATAATTCGTTTCGCCTTCTTCACTTACATTAATTAAATCTTGATATAGATATGCTTCAACCTGTAGTTTGAATAAATTCCCCTCCCACTAAATACTAAGATAAAATTAAATGGGGCAAAAATTAATCCTGCATAAAAGCACCAACACCAACTGTTTGATAAATTGATGCTTTTGCTTTCATAGTCATCTTTTATTCTGACTAGTTCATAAACAATCTCCATTTCAAGATAATTATAAATGAAGGTTGTAAAGTATCTGTGAAGTTAATGAAAATTCGCAACTTAGATTAATAATATAAAAGGTGGCTAACTATTAATTTTTTAGTTCTTTTACAATTTTATGGTACTAAACTTTTGGAATAGTCTAAACTCATTTCCCATGTATTATTAAAAATCCAATGCATCTATTTGAATTTTTAATGGAGATTCATAAGTTGGATATTTAGTCCGCTTGTTAAAAGGACAAGTGAATTTTTCATTTAAATCCTTAACAATGTAGTTCATGTAATCGATTCTACTTTTTTGAAAGTGAAAACTTACTTCTCCATTTAAGTTTTGTGGAATTTTAGCAATATACATTGGTATTGAATCATCAGGATTCTTATATTTTTCTGGATCTTGTACTAGCTCCAGCCATTTAACATATCGCTCAATTAACAAATGAGAAATAATTTTGTCAACAATATATTTAATACCACTAATATTACACTCCATGATATTAAATCCGTTTTTTCTTCCGAAAGGATTTAATATTTCTTCTAAATGCGAGATAAAAGTACCCTGAAGAAAAATACTAAACTTTTTATTCATACACTTAAATTCATGATTTTTAGATGTCTTACTAAAATATCGAATTTTCCAAAAAGCATCGATGCCTTCACATTCCATTTTCCATAATATAAAAGCATACGCATGAGGACACAAATCGCCGGCTTGCCTTGCTTTATTAAAAATTTTTACACATTTGCTATGGTCTTTAATCACTTTTTGGAGAATAAATCGAGTTATTGCTTTATAAATAATTCTCGTTTGTTTATAAATTTCAAAAAAAACACTGTCAATTCTATCTTTTTTTGTAAAATTATAAAGTGGAAATAGAGTAGGAAAAGCATCTATATAGTTATCTTTTAATTGTTGATAATTATTTTTAATCTTAAAGATATCAACCTTAGAAGAAATTTTTATTACTTCATTGTTTAGAATATCTTCATTAAAAGCATTAATTAATAATTTTGGTATTAGTCTTAGATAATCCGTCTCTTTTTTATCGACTTCAAAACTTATATTATAATTATCAAAAGGGTAAATTATATGATATTTATGAACTTCATTGCGTGGTAATTTAAGCCAAGCACTTATGATCCTGTTCTTAATTTTTAGATGTTTTTGCCACGAAAAAAATATTAAACTTATATTTGAATTTAAAAAATTGTGGCCACAGGCACAATGAAAAGCCGGTTGGTTGCCTCTATTTATAAGATATTCTGGCATTAATTGATCGCATTTTACACACCTGTCCAATAGAATTTGAGATGGATGAAAAGCACAGTGGTCAAAAAGTTTAATTTGATGTAAAATACTATGATATCCTTTACTTAAACAAAGAGGGCAGTATGCTATATAAGAGTGAAAATAACTACGTTCATGATCAATATTTGGAATAAGATGAAGTGTTTTATCTGTTAATTTGTTATGGTATTTTTTTAAGTCTATACCAATTATCTTTTGACTCAATTTTGAATCAATGCTGGAAAAATTAATCAAATCTCGTTGATGGATACTTGCTCTTGAAATGTTTTTTAATTGCTGAATTTTCTCGTTCCCAATTAACGCTAAAACTGAGTTTCCATTTATAACATTAGCCCACATAAATTTCTCTAGTATTCCCCAAGGCGATTCATAAGGTTGTATCCAATTATTTGACCAAGTATATTGTTTTTTATTTTCCATTAATTTTACCCTTCTCCTATTATTATAATAAACGACTAGACTAACCTTATAAGGTTTATTTGGTACTTTTGTTTACTAATATGTGATCAGGTTTTACAAAACTTAACCACAAATTAAATGAAAGAATATTTAGAAATTAGTCTAATTTTAGCATATAGATAATAGTTTTGTTAGGTATTTATGAAACATTAAAAAGGCTGTCGAGACTAAACTGACAACCTTTTTGAGATTATTTATAGTTTATTATTTATTGATTCAGTACTACTGATACATGTAAAATGTTGTAGCAAGAAATTATTACTTTAATTCTTCACAGGTGTAACTAATATTTGAAGACCCCTTTCATCTCCGTAATCCCATAATTTCACTTTAGGGTAAGTATTGTATGGCAGAATAAATTCTCTTTCATCTAAGTGTTTTATTGGACTATTATCTGTTGTACAGCCGGAAGTAAATGTCGCAGGATGAATTGATATTAATCTCTCAGTATCGTTTTGAAAACAAAATTTTATTTTACCACCCTCCTTCCTTTTTTCTGTATGTTTGTTTTAAACTCATTTTAATCAATAATACTAATTATTCATAATAAACAGGTGAATTTGGTTGATTTACATTAATCTTTCAATAAACTTCTTGGCTTTGTCGTTTAATGTTTTTATTGAAAGACCTCTTTGACTTTCAAAATTTCACTTGCCTTCCTGTGTATAGATTTCTTAGTGAATCGTGATTGAATTTTTAAATAAATTAACCTCAATTAATAAGAAATTTTCACTAGCCCTTCCCTTTTCTTCGTTAGTACATAAGCTTTCTAAACCTTTTATTTCTTCCCACTCATTTTCTAAAGATAATAAATAAACATTATTAATAATCCACTCAACAGTTTGAAAGCTCCATTTAATATCATTGTCGATATCTGTAATATTTGTAATGATGTTCATAATGAAATTATTATAGTTTTTAGTGAAAATCTGTTGATTTATATTGTGCATTTGTCTTTTTGTTTTTTTATTGTGTATGTTATAAATACTACTATTCTCATTAATCATTCTCCATTTTAAATAGGCATATGCTATATTACAACCGCTAAATGTAGGGTGTAAACGTGTAATAAAATGAATACACTTTTTATGTTGTAATAAATATTTCTTTCTTAAAAATCTTGCATAACATTTAAACACAGAAAATGTAGCATCAAATAATTTCTTTTGACAGTTACTACAATTTTTTTCATAATGAAAATGATATTTACCATAATTTATCTTTTTATTTTTTTTAACTACCCTATTTTCTGTAACTTTATTAAACTTTTTGTTTAATAGAGATAAAGTTATATTATGTTTTGGTGGCAGGACTGCATAAACTAATGAATATTTTTGTTTTTTATCAGTTATTCTTAAAAAATCCAACACTTCTTTATTAATTAAAGGCAATTTTTTTGTTATAAACCAATCTGGTATCTTTAATAATATATTTTTATGTTTATAAAATAGATTCAAAGGATTATTACTTAAAGAGTAACTACCATTGCCTAAATAAGTTTGGAGTGTTTCTGTACTATGATATGGACATTTGTTTAAGAAAATCAATTGATGAAAAATGCTGTGATATCCATTTAAAATACATTTAGGACAATACTTTAAATGACCACTAAAAAAATCTGATTTATTAAGGATGTAATTTCTTCCAAATAAATCATTTATGATATTTTGTTGGTGTTCTCTTATAAATGAAGGTAATCTATCAACTGTTAGAAGGGTTGCACTCTTTTTTAACTGAAGACTATTTCTATCAAATAGTGCTACAATTTCTGCTGTCTTAACCATATTAGCCCAGGAGAGTTTCTCCAGAATACACCAAATAGATTCATATTTATTTATCCAATTTTTATTAAATGTAATTTTATTTTGCTTAATGACTATCATCGGTTCACCACCTTTATAATAGAACAGTGTGAACCGTTTAATTCAATTTAATACCAAAATATATAAACTTTTATCTTAATCCAAGCTTAATATTTTTTAGAATAATATAGCGTTTATTAATTTAATCTTACCTGCATATTTGCATAAATTCAGGTTCTATATAACTTCCAATAACATTACCTCTTTAAATTTGTTAATAATATAAGAGCAGTAATAGATCCCCTTCATTAGGTAACTGCTCAAATATACCACTTAATGTCAACAGGTTTACTAATAGAAGAACGTCAACGATTTTTAAGTAAAAAAGCCTATTTCTCTTAGTTTTAACAAGGAATTAGGCTTTGTTCTTCCACAATCGCGACAATTAAGGAATATCCATTTATATTGAATAGTATCATTGTACTAGGAATCAAAAAATGCAGTATTAAAACATAACTCTTACTCAATTAAAGATCCTGTGGGACTTTTAATACTCATTAAATAGTGATTGCTCTTTGATATTTTGTATCAGACCTATTGTTATATTCATACAAGTGAACTTCGGGTAGCATGTTTTGATTAATGCAGCGGCCGATTTCCACAGCCAACCCTGCTGGACCGAAATAGAACAAGTGAATTTCTGAATACTGATTTTCATTTTGTAATCGGTATATTTCTTTTCGGAAGACACTTTTCAGAACTTCAACATCATTCTCATATAAAACAGCATTTAATTTAGGCTCATCAATTTTGATATCAAACCTTTGGAATGAACCTTCAACTGTATCTTTTATATCCTTTTCATTAATATTTCCGCTCACTTGAACAGTGACCACTAATTTATCATGAACGTTTTCCGCTATCTTAACTTCTGGCAAACGGACATTTTTATCAGGATTCATATTTTCATGACACCACATTTGAGTGTCCCTATCAAACTGATGAACGACAGCAGCTGTTGTATCGGATATTAAACTTCCCAAATGAATTAATAACGGAATCGGAGATAGTGGGAAAACATAAAGATAGGTACCCTCATTTTCTCTCTTTGAATTCACCACTTTATGAAAGAAATCTTCATTATCTTTTTTGCCAGCACCCCACCCTTCATCAGTAAAATCAATAAATTCCTCCTGAAAAGAAACCGCATCCAACAATAAACAGTTCGTCTCCTTTGACAAAAGGATGGAATCGACGGGCATCGGGTTCTTGCGCTTGTGAACCACCACGATTGCCTTATTTTTCTTAGAAAGCTGTTCTCTCACCCAGCTTTCATGATCTTCTTTCATATCAAACAAATCTTGAGGAGGGTACGCCTTAACATTTGTGTCAATTGTATGGTGACATGGACTGCACATAAGCATAAGGTTCTCAAGAGAATCAACATTTTCATCCGTTATGCTGAATTCTTCAGCAAATTCTCGCCTCGGTCCACCTTTCTTTCCTTTCCCCTTTGCTTTACCAATAATATGAGCTCTCTCTCCAATATTTACTTTTGCATCAACATCATCCAGAATTAAGGCTGTCTTACACTTGGCACACATTCCACCTGAACTTACCCATAAAGAACGGTCATCCACCGTGGAAAATTTAAAAGGGTCTCTGCTCATTTGTTCCACACCTCTAACTTTTTTATTTTTTCATTCTTCCGATTACCTACCCAAACTCCGATAGATTCGGTCCCAATAATTAAGAAAAAAAGAAATGTTGATTCACACTGTGTCTTTCTCAACACTTTCTTCCACTCCCTTTTATCGTGGAAAGAAGGGGAAGGGTGCTTCTCAGGATGAGTATGCCATTCTCCCACATAATTACAGGTACCATCACTTTCTCCCCAAATTTTATCAACAATTTCCTGATGGATTGCTAGGTGTTTTTTAAAGAAGCATCTTTCTCGTGTGTCTTTTTCCATCGGTTCTGTTATTAAATCAATGATGATATTATCAGAGCCTTCTAAAAATCTTCCCATTAAAACTCCGCCTGCTTCCGTATCCGTGCTTCCTAGTTGACGATACACATGTAACCTATCTAGAACATCATCGTTTATCTTTAATTTTGAGGTTGGACTTAAGGAGAAAATCATGGTGTTTCACCAGCCTGACATATTGCACAATTTTCGTTCTTATATAGATAACGAGTATCAAACAACCTTTTGGAAGAAAATTCATATCTCTGACTTAAGTGATACCCTTGACTAAGGAGTTCCGAAGGATCACCCTTCCAAGACATGAGAGGGTTGTCCTTTTCTTCACCTGTCAAAACCCTTAAAACCAATCTAGTCGCCATAACGGCAGTCTCAAGGGCATCTATTGAACCATAGGGAGTGAAAACAGATTGACATCCTGCCAAAGATTTTCTGAAATATTGATCTGGGGCTGCAAAGGACGCTTGGTTTGCAATTAATCGTCGCGGAGCATCTGGTCGAGAAAATAGACACTGAAAGCACCCCTTTGTTCCTTTTTTTGTTGATAAGGCATGCCCGCCTAATCCAAGGGGATCCAGCCATGTGAAAATGATAGGTGGCGCACCGTCCATTTGACGCATCAATTCATTTACAAATAGCTCTTCCGTCGGGGAGCCGAGAGCGATGATAACTAAGTCAGATTCAAGCAATAGTTGAGGTTCTCGGTAAAGGATTTCTAGAATATCCGAGGTTTCATATTCAACCTCGATAAACGGAAATTTATTCTCCATAGCTCTTTTCATCGCTTCTGTCTTAGGAAAATGATAATATCTATCAGTACCCTTAAAATAAACATCACTTATACCTAATTCATGCCGATAAATGTTATCGATATCTAGGCTGTCTTTGTCAACCAAAGTAAACCTACCAATCCCCGCTCTTGCTAATTCAAAGCATATCCTACTTCCTAATGAACCGATCCCTACGACCGTCACTCTCTTATCAGAAATTCTACTATGCCCCTGGGTTCTATTTAGCAAGTAACCCTTATCATGTCGTTTAATATCCAATGGAGTAATTTCAAATGCGGCCTGTTTTTTTCTCAAAGGGTGAAGAAAGGGAAAATTTTTTCCTTTTCCCTTTTCAGCACGGAAAGCAGAAAGCCTTAACCCTATAAGAGCTCTTTGCTCTTTTAGAATAGGAATTCCAAGTACAATATACTCTTCATCCCCCTTTTGCATTAACTTCTTCTTCAAATATTGTTTGAGGCTCTTCTTGGTTGAAGCCGTAATGTTGTTGTTGATAAGCTGACGATAGTCCTTTATATCCCATGTATCCCAAAATGCAGGTGGTCTTATGGAAGAAGATTTTCTCAAGGGAATATATATTCCTTTGCTCTCTTTAAATTCATCTAACACTCTGCTGCTATATAAATTGTTCATATATTGAACTGTACTATCATTAATGCTATCTAATAAAATTGATTTTCTTCGCTTCTCATCCTGAAAAACCAATATCTTTTTAAAGTGTTCTTCAGGAGTGATAATAGCATCAGTACGGCAAATCCCTTCCTGCCTTGACCATAATGCTTCAAACTCAATCAAGAAGTCCTCTGAGTTCAATTTAAGAACGCCCTCTTCCAGCGTTCTTTTTGCACGCTGAAACGATTCATATATAATCCCTTTAGGGTTGTTCCTATCGAGCAGTACACCTTCGTCATGTGAATAGCATATAAATCCATCTGGTTCTATATGAGGAATAAAACCAGCTTCTTGACGATTTTTCAAGAAATACATAGGTTTTTTCAAAGGAAAGTGAGAAGGAAGAGCAAGCTGAATCGTAAATTGGTCATCCAACACGCATATCTTCCCCTCAAATGCATAGAGAAACTGACTCCGTTCACTTTTTAATTGTTGTACATCTACTACCTGCACTTCTGCAAAGAGCTTCCCCAAGTCCAGGTTTTCAATAGTATAAACATCTGACATAAACACACCTCATGCAGAAGAATGGTCTACCATGATGGCTGGTCCTCTCTGCTGAGCGGATTCCTTCTTGGTCGGAACAGGGAAGTCTTCTCCGAACTCTTTTTGTAATATTTCGCATGCCTTTACTGGGTCCGTTTCATCTCTTGCCTCTTTCAAAATATCACGCAAGGATTCCAGCTTGGTCTTGAAATTCTTCATTTGGCCGCCTGTCATCTTCTCGTAAATATCGTTATATGGAGGAGTAGGTAGATTCACCTCTAACCGCTCTTCCAATTCAGAGTCATCATTAAACCTATAACTAAATGAGTTAATCATATTTTGAACAAACGATTTCACTGCGTCCAAGTCATCGTATGTCTTAGTAAATGCGTTATAAGAAAAATGCGGATGAAAGTGAGTTAAACCAGCTACTGTTAACCCAATTCCTGAAGGACGGTTCACGACACCCTTAAACTTCAAGTCTTTCCATCGCTTTAAATATCGAATAACCCTTCTGTATTGCTTACGGTCTTCTTTATCGGTAAGGTTTTCTTTGATGGTTCTTACCAACTCTTTTGGATCAGAATGCTCCCAGATCCTGCTATCACTCCCACTTCCGAGCTTCCCTTTTGCAAGGTACGTTTGACCATCATCATTTTCAGTTGAATATATCGTAAAGTCCACATGATAATTTAGGTCCTCTTCATCACCTTCCCCTTCGAACTTTACAGTCACACAAGGATACTTCATCTCAGTGTCTTCATAATCATCCTTTAATGCATTATATACAAGCTTCTTTGCTACAACTGGATTTGGATAGTCTTCAGTCGAGATGTTAAACAAAAGGCCGACATCTATATCATAATCGCCGCCCTCTAATGACTTAACTCCAGTGTGCATTGTATAACTACCTTGATGAAAAATATCATACTTGCCTTCTTCAAAATCGATGTTTTCTTTTAAGACATCAAGCAACTCCTCACGTTTTTCACGCAGGACTGTGTTATCATCGATTTCTAACTTGATTGCACCATGAAAATCAAGAAAATAAGATTGCAGGTTCCTCATCCTTTGTACCTCCTAATTCATATTATGTTCTGGGATGTTTTTATTTTGGTGTAGGTTTATTCAAAAAGCTAAGTGAGAAGAGAAATTCATCTAGATGGCAGAACGACAAGAACGTATGATCGCGTTTCTATTCTACCATTATATCTTTATACCTTTTTATTCGTCAACTATATTACGCTTCATAAAGTAGTTTTGAAAGAAGCCTGTTCTCAACGGAAGCGACCTATGTTAAACTTCGTTAATTAGTTTTTTTCAAAAAAACAACAAAGCGTAATTCCATTAAAGATTTTTTAATAGACAAGAACAAATGTTGATTAACTTGCAAACAATCCTAAGGTTTATTACCACCTCCCTAAATGATGTTAGTAAACATCGTTTTACTTTTAGGTCTAATGACTTTGGTAAATCTAGCATAATAATCCTCTTAATAGTTAATGTACAACTAAACGGCTAGTATAATTGTCTCGGAATTGTTGAATAAATACAATAAATTTTATTTCAATTATAGGAATATTTCTAAAGGGAATAAGCATTTAAATAACAAAAACGCTTCAACTTATCACCGTTGTATAAAAATACAAAAACAAGCATATTTATATTTGAGAAGTCGTAACATTGTCTTCATTAACCGAGAAGTCATAACATTGTCTTCAATAAAAAATTGAAGACAATGTTATGACAAACTAAAAAAAACCTTATTACATAAGGATCTTCTTGTCATGATATTGTCTTCGACGGACACAATCTGAATTTATCAAATTTCCTGGCTAAATAAAGTTCTTTATCCTGATAAATCCAATTTCCAAAATTAAGAACAGATTTAGTATTTGTGATATACAAACGATAATTCTTATCCACTTCAATTAACTTATGTTTAAATCCTTTTTCCTTAAAAATATTCACTAAGCTATTCATAAAGCTTTTAGATCCTCCAACAAAACATAAATAATGTCTAGACGGATAAATATGCCCATCGCCATCAAAATATCCTCTAATAAAGTGGCTCAAGTACTCTTTTGGAACTTTTGGAAACTCGATTGTTCTTGATTTATTGGGTAGGATCCCATGAATATACATTAAATCTTCTTTTAATATTTTGCTATTAAGGTTTAATAAATGAACATTTGTCTTTTTATTATAATACAATGGTTGATTGGAGCCGATTTCTTCCCTTATTTTTAACAATATGTTTGGATCTTTTTGTGCAAAGCTCACAGTTTGAGTTATTTCATTTACAGTTCCATCTGCAACGAAAAAGCCAAGAATATAAGCCATATTGTTTGACCATTCTTTAAAGAAATGTTCATTTAATGGATATTTTCTTTTTCAGCTGCCTCTTGGTCTAAATTGAACATTCATTTCGTTTAAAATGGTTCGTATCCTTCTTTGTGATACATTAGCAATATTGCTAATCTCTAATGTGCTTTCCCCTTCTAGATATCTTTTTACAATTTCTTCTTTTGCAAGTATACATTTTATTTTTCTCATAAAAGCGCCTCCACTCTTATTGTAACAAACATACGTTCTTATAATGGAGGTTTAAATGAACTTTTATATTTTTTATAGGAGATTAGCTTACAACTGTCATATTTGATCCCTTACTTATATTTAGTTAATATTTTTTCTGGAATATGACAATAATCATTTGGGTATTTAGTTAACCTATCTTGATGTTCTTCAGCACTTCTCACATAATTTGTAAGAGGCATTACTTCAACAACGATACGCTCCTTATCCTTTCTCCCATTAAGAAAAGCCTGTACCTCTTTTAAGTGTTCAGGGTTTTCACTGTATACTCCTGTTCTGTATTTCTCCCCTACATCCTCGCCTTGTTGATTCAAACTGTATGGATCAATGATTTCAAATAGATAGTCCATTAATTCCCTGATCGTTACAACCGTTGGAACAAAGCCTGTTTTGACACATTCAGCATAACCATCATAATCCCCTTCAAGTGTATAACTTGTTCCATTAGCCCTTCCCGCTTCTGTAAACTTAACTCCGGGTAACGTTTTAATAAAAGCTTGTACTCCCCATAAACATCCACCTGCAAAATATATTATTTCCATCTTTACGCTCCTGTTTGTTTCATTTAATTCAAAAGTTGTACGCTCTAAAGCTAAACAATCTTCTTAACTATTTACGATTCAGTTATTAAACTCGGTAAAGTTTGTTTCATATCTTTTTTGTGTTATCTTTTTATCGATTAATCCCTACTATGTTTGTGATAATTTCCGATGAATTAATTCAGTAGGCGTATACCCTGTATACTTTTTAAATGTTGTAGTAAAATAAGCAGGGTTAATGTAACCAACCATCTCCGAAACTTCGTAAATGAGAAAATTCCCTTCTTGAATCATTTTTTTAGCCTTTTCCATTCGAATTCTTGTTAAATAACTTTTAAATGATTCTCCAACAATTCGCTTGAAAATTTGCCCTAAATAGTTTCTCGAAATATATAACTCATCCGCGATATCTTGTAGCGTTATATTCTCACTTATACGATTTTGAACAAAATCTACCATTTGCTCAACTAGTTGTCGATGCTTTAAATTTTCATCCCATTGCTGGTGATGACAAATCACTTTCACTTTATCCTGTAAAAAATTCTCCAACTCAGCCCATGACTGAAATTGCTTGATTTCCTGGTAAATATCCATGCTAGTTTCAAACATATCATCGATTCGTATTCCTATATCATATAAGGAATACGTCATAATCGTCCACATTTCAATTCCGGTTTTAATTGCTTAATTTTTCTGATAAGTATGGTGGTGAATTTCCCCAAAGAAGTCCGCTAAAATTCGGATTGCCTTTTTCTCGTCCGGATAACGAGTTTATAAATTTCAACTATCTTTTTATACTAAATATAAGAATCAAACACCATTCATTCGTTTTCAAAAAAATCCCGGTACATGAATCCAAGACGTACTTAGAGTAATCGTTTCTTGATGCGATTCAATTCATTTACTCAGTGTTCAACACAAGCTCCCTCCTTTTTACGATATAACTTGCCACTTTGTCTATATGCCCTAGCATCGTAAAATTCACTAAGTTTTGTTTTTTCTCTCGCTGAATAGTGCGATAATATTATACATCTTACGGTTATTACGGAACTTTCACCTAAACACGTAAAGATACTGTAGAACGTTTCTATGTTAACGAAACTGAAGATGGAACATATATTCTACAAAATGAAAATGTAAGAGCAAGCATTCGTCCCCCACCTAAATCTTTTCTATTTTGAGCAGGGGGACTTCTGTTTGAACTATTAAAGTGATAAACTTGCATACCTTTCAATAATAAAGTCAATAAAATATCTACTTGAAATTGGTAAAACTTTTTTATCCTTAACAGAAAGACTAATGGTCCGAATAACAGGTGTTGAAATGGATCTCGACACAATATTATAGGGGCATCTATTTAAGACTAACCTTGGTAAAATAGAAATACCAAGACCTTGTTCAACCATGGACATAATGGCAAAAATATCATGTACTCGATAATGGATATTTGGTTCAATGTTATTTTGTTTAAAAATTGTTAATGGCTCATTTACTAAACCCTCATCTAATAAAATATAAGGTTCATTCATTAATTCTTTTATTGAGATGTTATTGTGTTCGGCTAGAGGGTGATTTTCTGGCATTACTACAAGCATTTCATCTTCTTGTAAGGCGGTGGTCGTAAGATTTGATGCCGTATTAGAATTCACAAAGCCAAAATCTACACTGCCTTCTATAATCCATTTTGAAATCTCAGAATAATTCCCTTGATTTAACTCAAACTGAACAGTTGGGTATTGTTGTTTGAAATCCTTTATTAACTTTGGTAGCCAATGACACGTAACACTAGTGAATGTGCCAATGCGAATAAGCCCACTTTGTAGTCCTTCCATCTCTTTTTGTTTTTCTAATAGTTCCCTATGTGAATTATATATTTTTTTAATATATGGAAAAAACTCTTCCCCATCTGGCGTCAATGAAATTCCCTTTCTAGATCGTAAAATTAAAGTAGAGGAAAGCTCTTTCTCTAGTGAATATATCATTTGACTAATAGCAGATTGAGTATAGCCCAGTTCTTCCGCCGCTTTAGTGAAACTCCCTGTTTCAATTGATTTAATAAAAGCATAATATGAATTCATATGCTCAACCTCCTTTGTTTTCATAATTCTAATTTCCTATTATAGCTATTAGGATAATTGAAGTAAATCAATATTAATTGTTATAGGAAATGAAAATGCACGATTGGCTTAATTCCCTTTAATGCATGATTATACGAAAGGTCAAGTACATTTGATTATTTAAATTCACAAAAAATAAATGAAAGTCCAAAACATAATTCATTGAAGCGAAGGAAGTCAGTTCTTGTCAATAATTAATCAAAATATGGTATATTTAACATTATGGAAAATTTTAAATAGAAACGATTTTGTAAATGAAGGGATATTTGGAAATGTCGAATAATAAAAAAGTGACTATTAAACAAATGGCATTAGAATATCTAATGGTTGTATTATAAATATTTGTTTTACTAATACATAATTGGATGCTAAGATTTAATTCTAATGAGCTGTATCAAAGGTTGTATCTACCCATAAAGATATAGAAATGATTCTATTGTATATGATGATTATTACTCTTGAGAAAGTTCTATTTCAATAATAAGTAGGTGAGTTTTATTAATATTAATGTTAAATACAAAAACGTTATTTTTGCTCTATTGATGGCTTTTTCTATGTCTTTGTTTATTACATTTATTTTAGTCTCATTAAATTTTGGTTTTAGTAATACTTTTTTGCTTACTTGGTTAAAACTTTGGCCGCAAGCCTTTATATGTGCTTTCTTTGGAGCTTTCTTTTTTCCAAAACTGATACATCAACTAATAAAAAAAATAAATTTCATAGAAGTAGCCCAACTGAAAAGCGAGTCCACTATTGAGAAAAAATAGTAATGTTCAGAATAAGTATAACGTCGGTTGAAACGACCTTTTTTATTATCATCCCCATGTTTTCACAACCTTACTTTGACCGAGTGTTTACAAGTGAACAAAAGCCCTACAAATTAATCATTTTCCTAATTTGTAGGAGCCTTCTTTTGTATTTCGTTCACTATTTCTGATTCTCGTAAGCTTGAATGATTTTACGAGAATCTTCAAAGGTTTCCTATTTGAATCCAACCTTGATGTATTTCATTAACTGCTCATCTAATACCCTTACCGTTTTTGATTATTGTTTTTGTGCAAATTCCTGCAAAGCGGCCGCAATACGCAAAACACCTTCCCTTATTTGTTCCTCCGTTAAACTCCCGTAACCTAAGACAATCTGATTTTGATAACTCCCCTTTTTTAATGAATAATGCTCAACCGGATAAACTTGTACACAAGCGGCATTCAATTTGTCTAAAACAGCCTTATTAAACTGGATCTGTTTAAACTCTACGACTAAATGCATGCCAGCTGCCTCTCCGACAATATGACAGTAAGGAAAATGTTGCTTAAGTTCTTTGACCAATGCCGCCCTTCTTCGCTTATAAATTCGTTTCATTTTTCTAATATGCTGGTCTAAATACCCTTCCTCTATAAACCTTACCATTGCTAATTGTTCTATCGTACTTGTATGACGATCTGCATACCACTTTAACGTTTGAAATGGTTTAATGAGTGCAGGGGGTAACACAACATATCCGATTCTTATAGCTGGCGAGAGGATTTTACTAAAGGTTCCTACATATATAACCTTATTAGAATCAAGACTTTGCATAGAGGAAACGGCTGTCCCTTCATATGTAAATTCACTATCATAGTCATCCTCCACTATATAGCATCCCATTTCTCTCGCATATTCTACAAGTTGAATTCTCCTTTGAATACTTAATGTAATTCCCGTTGGAAATTGATGAGATGGAATAACAAAGATAAAGTTAGGGGCATAGTTTCTTGGAAGTTTTCCCGGAACTATCCCTTCCTCATCCATCGGAATCGGTAAAACCTTTGCACCTGCTTGTAAGAAAATCCCTCGCATTTCATCTGTTACTGGGTCCTCTACAGCAATTGAGTTTTCCTTTCCATCTAACAACCTTGTGATAAGGTATAACCCTTGTGTTGCCCCTGAGGTAATGACAATTTGATTCGGGTGACATTTTACCCCTCTAGTACGCAAGAGGTAATTTGCTAAACTTATTTGTAATTTCTCATCACCACTTGGGTTACCATAGCCAAAAATTTGATTATCAATATCGTAACAAATTTCCTTCACTAACTTTCCCCATACTCTTCTCGGAAAATGATCCATCGCTGGATGTGCAGCTCGAAAATCAATGATCTCTTCTTGAATTCGTTGTTGCTCATTCAGAACCTCAACAACTTTTGGCGACTCCATTTGTAGAGCAATACCAGGAGTTACATACGTTCCAGATTTCTCTTTCATATAAATATACCCTTCATATAATAATTGCTCATAAGCAGCTAACACCGTGTTTCTAGATACACCTATTTGATTCGCCAATTCACGTGTGGATGGTAATCGGGATTGTCCGGTTAATTGTTCGCTTAAAATTAATTGACGAATATGCTGATACACTTGTTTCGTAAGGCTAATATCGCCTTTTCTATTTACCTCAAACCAGAGCATCTATGGTCCCTCCTATTCATCTGGTACTATAAATTTATCTATTTATTGGCTCTATATCGTACCAGTATAACATGGTAAATTTAGATATATCATAAACGACTTAGAAAGATAGGTGGATAAATAATGAAAACAATTGGACTTATCGGTGGTCTTAGCTGGGAATCAACAGCAGATTATTATAAAACAATCAATGAATATGTGAAAAAGCAGTATGGTGGACTTCATTCAGCAAAATGCCTTATGTATTCATTTAATTTCCATGAAGTTGTAGAGCTTCAAAACAACGGTTTATGGGAGGAAGCAACAAATGAAATGATTCATGCTGCCGAGTCATTAGAAAAAGCAGGAGCTGACCTTGTCATTATTTGTACAAATACCATGCATCTAATGGCAGAAGAGGTGCAAGCTGCGATCTCTGTGCCGCTCATTCATATCGTTGATGTCATTGCAAACTCAATTAAGGAACAAGGCCTTTCTAGTATCGGGTTATTAGGCACACGTTTTACTATGGAGAAAGATTTCTACAAAGAAAGACTTGCTAAACATGGAATTAAAACCATTATTCCAACAGATGAAGATCGTACTACTGTACACAATGTCATCTATCAGGAACTCTGCCAAGGTAGAATCTGTCCAAAATCGAAAGCTTCCTACCAAGCGATTATTGAAAGACTTGCGGAACAAGGTGCACAAGGGGTTATTTTAGGATGCACGGAAATTCCACTATTATTATCCGCTGACGATTCAGAAATTCCACTTTTTGACTCGACGAAATTACATGCAGAATATACGATCCAATATGCAATGAAGAGAAAGCAGATGGTATAATTTCCATCTAAGTGTGATTGACCAACCTATTCAGCACCCACACACTTTAGATAAAACCCCTCTAAGGAACCATTCCTTAGAGGGATTTCACCTTCCCATTCATTTATGTATTAGTCGAATCTCGTCACTAAAAATTCACAAAAAATTAAGATGTTTTATTAGCCTACAACCTCTAATGTTCCTCTATAAAGTCCTCCTCTAACTGATTAAGATATGCCAAATGGGATAAGATCAATTATATAAGTGTTTATAAACTTAAGGACAAAGTAACACTTTTCAATGATATAAATGAATGTAAATAAAGTAAGCCTTTACACCTCTCCTTATTTGTGTCATATTTTCAAACCTTACCTTCACTTCATAGAGATTTAACATTTTCCTTATAAAATCAGCTTAAATTCATGTTAGGATTTTATTACACTTTTGATTAATAACTAAAAAGTTAGGGTACCTGATTTAAGGAATCTATTCGATAAGCAGGTATTTTTTTATGATGAGTGAATCATAGATTTTTATTCCTATATAAAGGGGTGTTTTTTAGATGTTATTTGAAGATCCAGTATTTATGAGTAGAATGCTTACACTACTCACATTATCCTTTCACATTTTTTATGCAACGGTCGGTGTCGGGCTGCCACTGATGATTATGATATTCCAATGGGTTGGAATCAAAAAAAATGATATGCACTATATGCTCATGGCTCGTAGATGGGCAAAGGGATTTGTCGTTACTGTTGCTGTCGGAGTTGTAACTGGGACGGCGATTGGTCTGCAATTAGCGTTATTATGGCCAAGTTTTATGGAGCTAGCTGGTAATATTATTGCCCTGCCACTTTTTATGGAAGTATTTGCCTTCTTTTTTGAAGCGATCTTCTTGGGCATTTATTTATATACTTGGGATCGTTTTGATAATCAGAAAAAGCATTTATTACTTTTGATTCCGGTTGCTATTGGAGGGGCGATGTCGGCTTACTTTATTACCGTTGTGAACTCATTTATGAATTCTCCAGGCGGTTTTGAACTTATAAATGGCGAGTTCGTCAATGTAAACCCGATAGCCGCTATGTTTACCGTATCTATGCCAACAAAGGTTACCCATGTTCTAGCAACGGCTTATATGACAGTTGCCTTTGTGCTTGCAGCAATTGCAGCCTTCCGCCTTTTACAAGGAGCGAATCAGACATATCATAAGAAGTCTTTAACGTTATTAATGAAAATTGGCTTTGTTTTTGCCTTAGCTACAGCCCTTATTGGCGACTTATCTGGTAAGTATTTAGCGGAATATCAACCAGAAAAATTAGCGGCTGCCGAATGGCATTTTGATACAACGTCCGAAGCACCGCTTATTTTATGGGGAGTTCTTGATGAAAATAATGAAGCACAATTTGCGATAGAAATCCCATATGCTTTAAGTATTTTAGCTCATGGCGATCCTTTTGCAGAGGTCATTGGGTTAGACCAATTCCCAGAAGAGGTTCAACCACCACTTGTGATTCATTATTTCTTTGACACAATGGTCACGATTGGCGTCTTTATGTTAGCTCTCTCCTTTATTTATTGGGTCGCAACTTGGAGAAAATGGCCCTTTATTCAACAAAGATGGTATCGATGGTTAATTGTCTTGGGTGGACCGCTCTCCTTCCTTGCGATACAAGCTGGATGGTGGATGGCAGAAGTTGGCCGTCAACCGTGGATATTACGAGGGATTATGACGATCGACGAAGCCGCTACAACGAGTGATTATGTTGGTTTAATGTTTATTCTCTTTATTCTTCTCTATCTCGTTTTAGGAATTGGGACAATTGTGGTTTTAAGAAGAATGTTCCGTGATAACCCAATTGAAAAGGACTTAGAACGTTACTCAGGAGGGAAGCCATCATGAGTTTAGAAATTATCGGTGTTTCCGTACTTTGGTTATTTTTATTTGGGTACGTGATTGTCGCTTCGATTGATTATGGGGCGGGTTTCTTTAATGCTTATAGCATTTTGACTGGAAAACAACATATTGTCTCTAACGTTATTCAACGGTATTTATCACCGGTCTGGGAAGTAACGAATGTCTTCTTTGTCTTTTTCTTTGTAGGAATTGTCGGTTTCTTTCCAGAGACAGCTTACTATTTTGGCACGATTTTATTAATTCCAGGAAGTATCGCCTTAATATTACTGGCGATACGTGGCTCCTATTACGCATTTGAATCATATGGGAAAAAGGGACATAAGGGTTACGCCTTTATGTATGGGGCTTCTGGAATCCTCATTCCTGCTTCCCTTTCAATTGTGTTAACGATCTCAGAAGGTGGATTTGTTTCTATGGAGACAGGCAATCCTACACTTGATTATTTAGCCTTATTTACAAGTCCACTCACTTGGGCAATCGTTGTTCTGAGCATTATCGCTGTTCTTTATATCTCGGCCGTCTTTTTAACTTGGTATGCCAATGAAACAGGCGATAAAAAAGCGACCTCTCTGATGAGGAAATATGCTCTTATTTGGGCAATCCCATTAATTGTGGCGGCTTCAGGCATTATCATTGAGCTAAGAGGCCATAATTTCGAGCACTATACTCGCATTCTCGACTTATGGTGGATGTTCGCGATCTCCTTTATTTTATGGCTTGGTACCGTTTGGTTGTTATGGAAAAAAAGAAATTATGCCCTTTCCCTTTGGTTATTAATTGGACAATTTGCTTTCGCTTTCTTCGGATATGGTATTTCTCATTATCCTTACTTATTGTATCCGTATTTAACAATCTATGATGGATTCACGAATGAAGCGATGGCGATTGCTTTAATTATTGCTTTTGTACTTGGAATGATGTTACTCATTCCTTCCCTGTACCTGCTACTACGTTTGTTCTTGTTTGACAAAAAATATATAAAAGGAAAAAGGGAGTGATGAAACGATGTTAAACAACTTTTTAATATTTGTTGCTCCGTTTTTAGTCTTATTTGCCGCGATAGGTGTATCGTTTTATATCGCTTTGAAATAAATTCATATTTGATTCAAGGGTAGGTCCTTAAATAGAAAAGATTCGAGAAGTTTAGCTTCTCGAATCTTTTTTAGATAAGGCTGTTTTCTAAAAGATTGTTGCTTTATAGTAAATCTTTTGAACATGGAGCCTCCAAAGTTTTGTAAGAAATAATTTACAAATTGTAAGAAATAGATTACAATTATTTTCAGAGGTGATGCTATTGTTACAAAACAGGTTAGTAGTTTTCAGAGCAGAAAAGGAATGGACACAAGAACAACTTGCAAAGAGGGTTGGTGTTAGTCGCCAAACCATTGCAACTCTTGAGAAAAACAAATATAACCCATCCCTTATCCTTGCTTTCAAAATTGCAAATGCTTTTGATAAGCCATTAACTGAAGTTTTTGATTATAAGGAAGAGGTGTAGGAATGTTAATGTTAAAGATTTTATTCATTGTTTTAATATTTCTTAGTCAAATATATATATTGAAATTCCAATCAAGTGATGAAGCAAAAGATGAAAGAGGTAAGGAGATAACGTATAAAACAAATAATATGCTATTTAATTTCTTATATCTAGGTATTATTTTATTGATTGTACTTCATTTGCTTGAAATTGTTTCAACCCAGTACCTTCCTGATATATTGTTATATTTCACACTTTTGTTGAGCGTTTTCGGGAGTGTATTTCTTTATATCAACAAGAACAAGAAAAACTATTAAGAATCGTTAGTGGCCTCAAAATCGGGGTCTTTTTTAGTGCTTCTTAACATTTGAACAGTTCTGTGAATGGATTTCTGATACACTGACATAAGCATTTGTTCCATTTGTTCCACTCGTTTCTCAACCTGCTAAGTCTTTATCTATTTCGAGCCAAAGGAACCAATAGAGGTAGTTATCTCAGTATATTTAGTCGTCCCCTTAAAATCAATCCATCCAACCTATTAGACGACTATGAGAGTTATTAACGTGTTGAATAAGAAATATGTGCTACCACAATGAACACAAGTCATACCCGAAGCAAATCGTGCCTTACGAATGGTTTTGAGCAATTTTGTGATTTTGTCTGGTTCTTCTGGCAAAAAATCTTCTTTCATAGAGTTAAACAATGCTAACTGCTCTGCTTTAGTTAAATCGCTGAAATCTTCATATACACCTTTCCACATACTGAACACCAAAATAACGTGTGAAAAAAGCATATATCGTATTCACCACAGCAATAACTCTCATAAACATTTGAAGGAATGGAAAGAACGTTTTCAAGGGTGAACCAAAAATAAGCTTAAAACTATCAAATCACACCACAGGAGAAATGGCCTGATGTGCTTAACTAATTCTTAATCATATATTTATTGCTTCCAGGGAGTTTTTTGATGTTGTTCCAAGCCTCAATTGCTTCTTCACGACTTTTCCCTTGATTATTCGGGTCGGCAAAAAAATCATGAATAAATTGATTGTATTCAAATTGAGGAGCAATTTTTTTCTTGTATGCAGGGTCTTTCTTTCGTTCTTCTTCTTTATACCAAGCATCTACAGCATCTTGATACGTTTTTCCACTGTTGTTTTTAAAATAGTTTTGGATATAGGTAGAAAAATGAAAACCAGGAATAACGGTTTTGAAAAAGGCTCTTACATTTTGGCTACAACGATGATTCTCCAAAATGACTGTTTCTAGGCTTAAATTGACCTGTGGCTCGGACTTACTATGTACTTTTAATTTTCTAATAGGTTTTTTTATCTCACCAGTGCGAAGAAATGTTTCGATTCTATCCGAAATCTCTAGTTTTGAACCAGAAGCACTTATTCCATTTTCTCTGCAAAAAAATTGTAACTCTTCTTTCAACCAATAGAAATCTTTAAAACTATCTATACTAATATCTTTTGTTAGATTTGGTCTCATATATTACACCTCCATAGTTATTTATTTCCATTATAGAACTTTTGTTCCTATTAATCAAAAAATGAATAATCACAAGCAACAAAATTTACGAAAATAGCCTAATATAAATAGCAGTAGCTTTCGGTTACTTTAATAAAAAATAAAAAGCCTAGATCATTGTCTCGGCTTTTCTGATTCATTTTAATTTGTCGCACAACACCCTTATTCGATTGATTCTATCCTCACTTTCTACAAAACTAAGCTTCTAACAAATTCTCTCTTAATTGAGTTATTTCATCTTTTGTCAAACCGATAGCTCGTTCGAAATAATGCTCAACGGTTCCATAGTGGCGTTCAAGTTCGGCAAAGAATGCCTCGATGTACTCAGCTCTTGCTTCAAGCATCGCTTCTATCGCTTCTCCACTTAGATGTGAAAAGGCATCTAAATCGCTGCCGGCCAGCTGTTGACGCATTTTTTCTTTTGAAAGGTTCGTTAACAAATAATCTTCTAGAATCGTCTCGCGGTCTATGTCTAGTAAACTTAAAATAAGTGCTGCGACAACACCGGTTCGGTCTTTCCCTGCTGCACAATGGAATAGTAATGGCTCTTCTGGATAATTTAGCAAAGAGCGAAAGATCGTTTTATACACCTCTGCAAATGTGACCATTTTTTTATTCATATATGTTAGCATATCACCAGGATTTGTAAGCCATTCTCGCTGTAAATCTGCTAAATCACCAACTTGCCGTACCATCGTCTCGTCACCATTCGGAATAACTGGAACATGAAGTGCACGAACATTTGCTAATAGTGGATCCGGCATTTTTTCCACTTCATCTTGACTTCTTAAATCACAAATAGTTTTAATCCCCAGCTGCTCCAACTTCTTTAGATCATTGGCTGTTACTTTGCTTAAATCACCAGAGCGAAACACTCTCCCCCATTTTACCGTCCGACCTGACTTCGTTTTGTATCCACCTAGATCACGAAAGTTAAAGCTTCCTTCCAAGGCTATTAATCGCTTCTCATCTTTTTCCGTAAATGTATGTTCCATTTATATCCTCCATTGTTAACTTGATTTTTGAGCAAGTCTTTTCCTACTAATTAATTGGTTTCCCCGTATATGCCTGTCTTAACTAGTTAATGGGATTGAATTAAGATTGTTTTTCATCTACTTCTAGATGATTAATAAACCACTTGTATGCAATATTCATACTGTCTTGAATGCTCATATCATCCTTTGCTTCTACCACAAAAGTAGCGATACGGTCAATTAAACTATCTGCTTTCTTCTTTTGTTCATCGAGGTTAATATAAGTTAAATACTCTAGAACATTTTCTGGTGGATTTGTCCTTGGCAAACGATTAATGTGTTTGTTGAATGGCGGAATTAAAAGGGAACCTGTCATTTTTTTAGGACTTGTCCTTATCATCGTTACTTCTTGTTTTGAATAAAGATTACTTTGAGAGCGGACAGAGATTTCGCATAAATTTATATCAAAAGCATGATAAATTTGTTCAACTATTTTTCCTCCACCTGCTCTTGAAGCTACTTCACATAAAATTACTTCCTCCTCCTTATTTACAAATACCTCTATATGAAAAGCTCCATGTGAAGGAGATGGAAAGCTATTAATTAATTGAGTAGAATAATTAATTAGTTCTTTGAAATATACGTGCCCTTCCTCTATTAAATGACTACCAGCATACCCTCCATCATTAAAGTCTAAATTACTTACTAGGTAAGTGCTTGGCCAGTTAAATATGATATCGCCTTTAAAGGTAAGAACATCGATATGAAACATTTGTCCATCTATAAATTCCTCAACCATATAGTTTCTTGGAATGCCTTCACTTAGAAAATCTGTTAAATCATCATTATTTTTTATAATCTTCACACCTTCAGCTCCGGCACCATCTCTCGGTTTCACCACAACTGGATAACCATTAAGGTTTATAAATTCTAATAATGAAATGGAAGAATCTAACTCTGTGAATAAGGGTACTTTTAAATGATTCTGTTTAGCTAGCTGTTTCATTAGAAGTTTATCTCTAAAATAAATAGCACTATCATACTTTTGACCAGGAATATCTAGGACTTCACGTAATCTTGCCGCACGTACTAAATCAAATTCGTATGTGGAAATAATTCTAGTGAAATTATATTTTTTATTCAATTCTATTGCGGTCAATTCGACATTCGAGTTTATTTCATAATTATTAAACCCAATAATCTCTATATACTTATCTGCTGGGAACTCATTCATATGCTTACGACAGGTGACTAATACCAAATCCTCACTTGAATCCTTTAACCATTTTTCGTAAGGCATATGCTCGTGTGAGTAACCGTTTAAAATTAATATGGCCATTAAATTACTCCCTTCTATCCTCTAATGATATTTTTTATCTATGATTCTAGAACATTATCCATACGTCCTTGTACAAAAACGTCAGACAAAAATCCACCTATCGCATTGATTACACCTTTTAATTATACAATCTTTTCTATAATTTCTACTAATATGTTTGAAATTTCAGTTATTTTTATACCTTAATTGAACCGAACATGCTTTTTAATCTACCGGTTCAATTAAGGAGCCTGAAAGTTTGTGTTGTTCAACAAATGTGTTCATTTACTGTAATAATATCGTCCAAACGATAATTACCTCATTTCCCATTCCATCGAATATTCATTCTCGGAAGTCTGTTCATCTACAGATTCTTCTGTTATGATAAAACCATTTTTCAAATAAAAGTCAACAGCATTGTTATTTTTCTTGTACACTTTTAATTGAATCATTTCCCTTTTTTCTTTGATAAAATTTAACAATCCTTTTCCATATCCGTCACCTTGATGCTTAACATCAATAAATAAGGCAGCCAAATAATTATCTAACATAGATACGAAACCGACTACCTCTTTTTCATTACTTACAACATACGTTTCAGACATCGGGATATACTTTTCTTTCATTTCTATTTGCTGCGTTTCCCAATAATCTTTATCAATAAAATCATGTGATATTACAGAGCCTTCATACCATATTTCTACGATTTTATTGATTTCTGTTTTTTCGATTAATCTAATATTCATGTTATCACCCTCTTTTCGCAATTTGAATCGGTTATGTAAATAGGACAATTTAGCACGCTTGGAGTAGCGACAAGATCATAAATTTTAAACGACCAATACCATAACTAAGGTGTGAAGAATTAGCAGACAGAATGAAAAGGTACAAAATCAGAACTTGTTTTGAATAATTACAAGAACTCTTTCTACTTATTCGCCATCTCTCACAGCTTGTGTAAGATATTTTTCATGGATATAAATGTATTCATCTATATAACTTATATCGACTTCTTCACCACCATTAGACCCGAATCCATTTTTATTTTATCTATTCCTTCACCGACAGCTAAACTCCCTTCCTCGTTCAACTGATTCCTTTCTGCATCATCAGAAGATACAGCTGATGATGCAAGACATCCGCCTAAAACAAGACCTAAACTCAAAATGGCGGTGCCAGCAATGGATGCTGTTTTTAACATTTCTTTTTGGATTTGCAAAGATTCTTCTTGCCTCTTTAGACTTTTTTTATAATCATCAGAAGTATCCTCTATCAAATTTGACTCTTTTTTCTTACCGAATAATGTCACCACCGTTAAAATCGCCACGATAAACACAGTAACTATTAACAATAAATCTAGCATCTCAACTACCTCTTCCTATCTAGTATTTAGTAATACTAAGTATAACTCACAAAAAATCCCATATCAAAGCAATATTTGTAATAATTTATGAAGTTACCTCCAAATACCTTGAACGAGAATAAGAGAACTGATCTCCAAAATCTTGGAACTAATTTATTCTTTACTCGACTCAGATTCTAAATCAACTAATCTTACTTTATAAAGAAAAAAGAGCCGATTCCCCAAAGGTAATTTTCATGACCTTTAGGAACAGCTCTCTTCGTTTTATAAAAATTTAATTCCTTTCACGAAATAAAGATTTCTTTTTCTAAATCCTTCATTTGTTTAAAATAACCGTTTCTACCCATTAATTCCTTGTAACTACCGCTCTCAACGATTTTTCCATGGTCCATCACGATAATTTGATCCATTTTCTCCAACCCAGTCAGCCGATGACTAACGATAACTAGCGTAGCCGAACCTGCTTTTTTGAAAATGTGCGAAAGCATTCTCTCCTCTGTTAAGGCATCCATCGATGAGGTCGGCTCATCCAATACCCATATTTGGGCTTCCTTTAAGAACAAGCGAGCAAGGGCTAATCTTTGTTTTTCTCCCCCTGATAAGTTGGCTCCTTTTTCTTGAACGGCGTCTTCTAACTTCAAATGATCTAATTGTACATCTCGTAATACTTGTGTGAATTGGGTATCACTCGCTTCTGGGTTGGCTAGTTCTAAATTATCTCGAATCGTTCCAAAGAAAAAGTGATTGGATTGTAAGGAGACATTGCTTGCCTTCCAAATCTCTTCCTCATTTATTTTATCGACATCCCAATCATTAAAAGTCACTTTCCCACTATTTAACGGCTGAACCTTTAATAAAACTTGTAAGATCGTCGTTTTCCCCGAACCACTCGCTCCGACAATCGCTGTTTTAGAGCCTGCTGGTAATTCAAAAGAAATCCGATCGAGCGTTGGCCGTGTTTCATCCATATACGTAAAAGAAACATCCTCAAATTGGATAGAAGGCACTTGATCATTTTCCCATTTCACATAGGATTCTTGCTCGGGTGGTTGCTCTTGATTCCATACATGAACTAAACGCTTCGTTGCCACGTTACTTTGTTGTAAAAAATTTGGAACAAGGGCCATAGGGGCGGTCTGTTCAAAAACAGTAATGGATATCATAAAGAGCATTGCTAATAAGATGCCCTCTAAATTCCCTTGAACAACTTGATAACCAGCAAAAGCTAACACAATGACCGATATAAATAAGGATAAAAAGCCAATAACCGATTCATTAAATAATTGGACTTCATGAGCTTTTTTCTGCTCTTTTTCATAGGCTTCTACCGTTTTGATTAATTGATCTCGTTGGCTTGTTGCTTGCTGATTGATTTTTAAATCTTTATAGCCATATAAGAACTCCGTAAATTCAGATGACAAGTTCCCGCGAATTTGTCGATTTTCTTGATCAATACGACTTTGTTTTAATAAAAATAAGGCTGGAATTATGATGGTCAACAGGAGCATCCCGCTTAAAAGAATAATCGCCGTTCCGATTGAGAAAATCGTTGTAAAAGCGATTGTGGCGATAAAAACGGTCGCTGTCACAACAGGTGGATAAAAAACACGCAAGAGAAAATTTTGTAGAGATTCCACATCTCCGACAATTCGAGCTAACAAATCTCCACTACGGTAACGCTGCAATATCGTAGAAGAGAGTGGTTCAATTTTTTGATAAACAAAGACTCTTATATTACTTAACATCGTAAAAGTTGCACGATGAGAAAAATATCGCTCTCCATACCGACTCACAGCAGATGTAATCCCAAGAAGCTTAACAATAGCGACAATGATCATCAAAGTGTAAATGGGTGGAACAAGAGCGGCTTGTGAGATTAAATACCCACTAGCTGAAAAAAGTCCAACGGCCGTGATTCCCGCTACAAACCCAAAGACAATCGATAAGAGGATATCGCGTTTTTCCTGAAGCATAATGGAAATGACCATACTTAAATGTCGCATCACATCGTCCTCCCTTGCTGGACATCAACCATTTCTCGGTACATTTTATCTTGTCGCCATAACTCTTCATGTGTACCGATTGCCCGAATCGCTCCAGCTTCAAGTAAAATAATTTTATCGGCAGAACGAATCGTATACAAACGATGGGCTACCGTAATAACGGTCGATTGTTCGGATAGTTTTTGCATTGATGTTTGTAAAATCCGCTCTGTTTGTAAATCCAATCCAGTCGTTGGTTCATCAAAGAGGATAATGGCTGGTTTTTTCAAAAAGGCTCTCGCCATTAAGACTCGTTGCTTTTCCCCTCCAGAAAGGCCACGCCCTCCTTCACCGATGCTCGTCTGCAGTCCATTTGGCAAGGATTGAATCCATTCATAGATTCCCGCTTCTTCAGCGGCCAATTTAATTTCATGTTGAGAATGTTTTTGACTAGAACCTAATGAGATATTCTCTTCAATCGTGCCTGAAAATAAATACGCATCTTGAGTAATATAGCTTAGCTTGTCAAACCAAGCTTTCTCTGAGACTTGATGCTGCGAGAGACCATTGATAAGATAAGAACCGCTATTAAGTGGAAATAAACCAGAAAGAACATTTAATAAAGTCGATTTCCCAGCCCCTGTCGCTCCAATGATCGCCACTTTCTCGAACGGTTGAATGGAAACAGAGAGGGGCTTCGATTGAAAACCTTCGTCATATCCAAATGCTGCTTCGCTTAATTCCAGTGTAGGTGGCTGATTTTTATCTAGTTCTTCCGCTCCCCACTTCACCGGTTCACTCGTTTCCTCTAATAGTTCTTCTAATTTTTTCGCAGCTCCCATACTCGCTTTCCCTGAATGAAACGCCGAGCCAAGTTCTTTTAACTTATTAAAGAATTCTGGGGCTAATATGAGCATTAAAAATCCTGTTGCAAAAGATGTATCTTGAATAATGATCATTCGAATCGCAACTTCTAAAGCAATTAATCCGATACTAAGCATCGAAATGAATTCCAAAGCTAATGAATTCGTAAAAGCAACCTTTAATACTTCCATTGTGGCATCTCGAAAGCTTAAACTACTTTGCTTAATACGCTCTCTTTGTTGTTTCGCCCTCCCAAATAACTTTAATGTTTGTAAACCTTGCAATGTATCAAGAAAAGTACCTGAAAAGGCCGCCATTTTCGTTAATTGCTCTTTTGATTTATCGCCCGTTTTGACGCCAATAATCACCATAAAAATGGGGATAAATGGAGCGGTTATTAAGATGATAACCCCTGTCGCCCAATGCTCCACAAAAATAACGATTAAAAGGACAAGCGGAATAATCATTGATTGAATCATTTGTGGGATATATTGACTAAAATAGCGATCAATTTCGTCTACGATATCTAAAAAATAACTCGTTCTTTCACCTGATCTTCTTTTTACATTCGCAATGGCTGGCCGATTCGTAAAATGATCTAATAATTGCACGCGAAGATTTATTTTGACATCTGTTGCCACAGACATTCCGATTTTATTAATAGAAGAACGTAAAATCGTCCGAATCAATAAGGCGAACACTAAGATACCGATTAAATAAATGACATCAACGAATTGAACACCTTGCAAAAAAATACGATCAATAATCGTCACGATCAAATACCCTTGGCCAAGAATCGCGATTGACACCCCAAATGCCAATACAGCCATTAGGAGGAGATTTTTTCGATATTGTGCGAGCATCTTCTTTAACATTGTGAAACCCCTCCTTTTGTATTCATTACTAATTGTAATTCCCAATAATGATTATTTCTAATATAAAGGAGGGCTTTTTGATAACTTTCTTTTTTTAGACACATATACAAAGGCAATATTCTATCAAGATTAACTAATAGATCATAATCAATTATTAATATATTGGGCATAATATTTGAAAATCTTAACTTAAAGGTGAGCGTATGAAGGTATTTATAGTCCTATCCAGTCTTTTTTTTCCTTTGGTCATGTACTTTTCTCAAAAACGGTGGATGAAGTTGCGACTTCTATTTAACTTGTTTGCTATTGTATCAGCCCTTGTGTTTGGAAACATTGCCTCTTTATCGATCCATACTATTCTTAAAGATCACACTGTTTTTATGACCAATATTCACTCGCTTTTCTTAAACCCCTTTTTCTTAACATCCGGCGGGTATCTTGGGGTTTATATACTATACCGGCTCCTAAACATCATAATTGAAGAAGCTTAAACTACAAAAAGGAATGCAACAACGCACTCCTCTTCAAAATATAATTCATTCTAATGACTTGCAATTTGCCACTGGAAAGGGGTAGTATGTTTCGGTGAGTGGTCTACAAAATCGAGTTGAAAACGTCTATGGAAGGATTCGATGAATTAGTTCCGTACAATCAAAGGAAAGACCGCTCACTAACTTTCTATTGCTTGAAAAATATCGTCTGACTGTACAAACTTGGCTCTAACATCATGTCATTACATTCACCAACGACAGGATTCACCGTTCCAGCTGTCCGATTTTGATACCGTAATCTCGAATTTTTTTTTGATTGAACATCGATTCACTCGTTTGTTATTAAACGACTCATACCATTAAGTCGAACAACTCATTTTCAAATAAGCCAAACTAAAATAGGGGTTATGAGTGCCCCTAATATCGCACTAAACGTCATCGCAATTGAGCTCATCGAAAGCGGAATCTCTCCATATTCAGTTGCTTTGGAAATACCTAGTGCATGCGCAGTTGTTCCAAGTGCAATACTCATCGCTTTTCGATTTTTGATCCCAACCCACTCCATGACTTTTGGGCCTATAAGAATGCCTGAAAAACCTGCCACTAATACAAAAGCGGCGGTTAACGATGGAATACCAGATAGAGAGTTTGATATTTCTACCGCGACAGGAGCAGTGATTGATTTAGGCAACATTGACGCCATATATTCTTTTTCGATTGCGAAAAGATCGGCTAATATATACATAGAACCGATGCTTATCATAAAGCCACTTAATACCCCAGCTATTATGAACGACTTATACTGTAAAACAATTTTTCTATTTTTATATAAAGGGTAGGCTAGGGCAACAATCGCTGGTTCTAGCATCTTACTAAGCCACCTGCCACCTTCCATATAGGTTGAATAAGGGATTCCAAAAATTAATAACAAAAGGAATAAAAAAACGGTTGTTGTTAACACAGGCATTAATAATGGATGAGGGTATTTCAAATAAATTTTACGCATGCCCCAGAAAGTAGCCAGTGTCAGAAAGATTATACTAAAAGAAATGAGAAAATTAATCACTTTCCACTCCTCCTACTCGTGTGGCCTTTTTCTCAATTGACTGACAGATATGCCCAATGATAATCATGGATACAAGTGTACTCACTATAACGGAAAAAATCATCACAGCTCCAGCCATTGATAAAAGTTCAGGGTATTCCATAATCCCTAAATTAAATGGAATGAGCAGAACCGGTAATAAAAATAAGAGAACAGCTGATCCTTTACTAACAAACCGCTCCGGAACCACTCGAAAACTTAATAAGAGTAATAAGAGAATAAAACCAATAATACTGCCTGGAATCGGCAATGAAAACCATTCTTTAATCCACATACCCAACACGGATAACGCCATTAAAAACCCTATTTGTAAACTAACTTGTAATATGTACATCATTCACTGTCATCAAAGACAGAATCTCCTCCTTACTTATAGAACACTAGATTTCAAAAAAGGATATCCCTCCATTAAGAGATATCCAACTCCTCAATGATTCATTTTACAATTTTTATCCTTAGCTTAAAAGCCAAAATGTCGCAATCGTAATAATCGCAATCACCGGGATGAGAATAATATATAAAATAAGTTGATTTGAAATGCTCTTTTTTTGAGAATAACTTGTGTCTTCTTGTTTAGTCACAAGTAAAGTAATAACAAGTCCAACAACACACACAATTGCTGCAAAAATAATTAAAAAGGTCATGTTTATCTCCTATTTTCCAATCGTTTGCTTTTATTCAGATACTAACTTCTTCATCGTTTCAGAAAACCTATAAATACCCTCACTAACCCTCCCTACATCTTCTCTTCCGTATGTAAAGCGTACATAGCTACCTTCCATATTCCCTAAAATTTTGCCAGGCACAAAAGCAACACCATTTTTTATCGATTCTTCAATCAGTTTATTTTCATTAATTGGCTGATTCAGTTTACACCATAAATGAATACCACCTTCAGGCAAATGATAAGATACCTTGTTATCCAAAAAATTTCTTAAACTGACGTCAAGCTCATCTCTTCTTTTCAAAAGTTCAGATCGTAACCTCTTAATATGCTCCTCTATATAAGTCGAATTTAAAAAAGAAAGCATTTTAGCCGTTTTTAAGCCCTCACCCATTTAACTTGTTCTTGTCGTTTCTCATTAACAACAAGTGTAAAAACATCAGGCCTAGAATAATGACCAGTTCCATCAAAATCAAGTTGGTTTTTTCCAATTTCATCTAAAGAAATATCCGCGATAATCATTTCTTCTTGACCAAAGACGGGTTCTACAAGATAATCGCCATTTGGTCCCACAATTGCACTTCCACCTCTGCACATTACTTCGGGACAATCATCTAATTCATGATAACAAACTAAATCAGTTGGATACATCTCTTTCGTCACATACTGGTTGCAGGATAAAACAAAACATCTACCTTCAGCCGCAATATGACGGATGGTCGCTTGCCAAAGTTCTCGAGAATCCGCTGTTGGCGTAATTAAAAGTTGTACTCCTTTTTGATACATAGCGGTCCTTGCGAGCGGCATATAATTTTCCCAACAAATTAAAGCCCCAATTTTTCCATAAGGTGTGTCGAATACAGGAAGTGTACTGCCATCTCCTTCTCCCCAAACAATTCTTTCTGACCCAGTTGGTTTTAACTTTCTATGTTTACCAAGAAGTGTGCCATCAGGACCAAAAAATAACACAGTACAATATAAGGTACCATTACTCCGCTCGGTCACTCCCATTATCAAATAAACACCTGCCTTTTTTGCTGCGTCCCCTAAAAGGCGTGTTTCATCACTCGGAACAATGATAGAGTTATTTAAATAGCGTAGCCAATCTTCTCTCCCTTCTGCTGAACGACTGCCAATTTTCGTCCCAAAACTAAGTCCACGCGGATAAGCAGGTATAAAAGATTCAGGAAAAATCACAATCTTTGCTCCTTTTTCGCTTGCTTCTTCTATTAAGCTTATCGCCTTATTAATACTTCCATGTAAATCAAAAATAACAGAAGCCGCTTGTATAACAGCAACTTTTCCTTTAGAGTGGATATCGACCATGCTATCACCTCAATTATTATTAAGCACTGCACCTACTATTAGTATACAAGGCAACGAACGATAAAAAACCATCCACTTACACTATATTTATCCCATCCACTTGAGCGGGAACAAAAATTTGCTCAAATTCGATCATAAAAAAGCTCTATACTTAAGAGCTCTTCATTAGGGTTGACTACCTATCAAGTAAGACTTGTTGAATTTTCAGCAATGCCGTATTAATCTCCTCTGAACTAATATCCTTATGAGTGACAAATCGAATTTTATTTGCTCCAAACTGTCCTGCACGGATGCCTTTGCTACTTAATTTTTCTAAAAAAGCAGGTATGTTATTATTCTTTAGGCTTATTAAGATGATATTGGTATCCACCTTATTTTCTAAGGAAACTCCTTCAATATTTTGTAAGCCTTCTGCTAATAACTGAGCATGTTCATGATCTATCTGGAGTCGCTCAACATTTTCATTTAGAGCGATCAAACTAGGAGCAGCTAATACCCCGACTTGCCTTAGTCCGCCACCAAGTCGTTTCCGCCATCTTCTCGCCTCTGCAATGAAATCTAATGACCCAGCGATAATAGAGCCTACTGGTGCACCTAATCCCTTCGATAAGCAAAATTGAACCGTATCCGTATAATGAGCAAAATCTTTAACCGGAATTCCTGAAGCGACGGAAGCATTAAATAATCTCGCCCCGTCTAAATGAACTTTAATTCTTTTCGACTCAGCCAGTGAATAAATTTCTTTCATATTTTCAAGTGGAATGATCGCTCCACCTGCTTTATTATGTGTGTTTTCCAAACAAATAAGGCTCGTTCTCGGTTCATGAATATCATCACTTCTAATCGCATTCCGAACGTCCTCGATATTCAGCGCCCCTCGTTCCCCTGTCAATGTTTGAAGCTGAACACCTGCAAATGCTGACATCGCCGCCCCTTCATAAAGGAAGATATGTGATTGTGCTTCTAATATCACTTCTTCTCCCAGCTTACAATGAACCAAACCTGCAATTTGATTTCCTTGGGTACCACTCGTTACAAATAAAGCGGATTCTTTTCCTAAAAGGTCTGCTGCTCTTTCTTCTAATGCCTTTACTGTAGGATCTTCTTGATAAACATCATCTCCTACCTCTGCTTCATACATTGCTTTTCTCATCTTTTCATCCGGTTTGGTCACTGTATCACTTCTTAAATCGATCATAGTTGGCCTCCTCAATACGAGCTAGTCATACAATTTTTAAATGTTATAAATATAAATTTATTCTACTATTATATTTCATTGCTCCGCTTACTTAAAGGAAAACGAACAGAGAGTTAGTAGAGGAATATGAGCTCTCTCAGGGATGGAGGTATGCAGCTCCCTTCGTTTTCGATAAAGGAAAAACCGTTTAAAACTATGACCAACCAACTCCTCGAAATCTATAATAGACGCTCAACTTTTCTTCTCTCCAAAACAGGAGGCGTTAGTCTTTCTTTATACACATAAAACCACTCCAATTTACTCATATTACTAAAGATAAAATGTTCATTTCTATTTTTTAGAAAGTGAGCAACATCAAACCAAATTTAAAAGTGGGTGCTCAGATGAGGCAAGCTGTTTTTTTAGATCGGGATGGCGTCGTAAATGAGGTGTTAACGAAAAGGGTAAAATTCGTCAATACTCCAACTGATTTTCTTTTACTTGAGGGAGTTGGAGAGTCCATAAAGCTCCTAAATGAGGCTGGTTTTCTCGTCTTTGTTGTCACAAATCAAGGAGGAGTTGGGCTTGGCTACATGAAAGAGACTATGCTCCAAAAGATTCACAAAAAAATGACTGAGGATTTATCCACATTTGGGGCCTCAGTAGATGACATTGCCTATTGCCCTCACAAACCTGATGAAGGCTGTCCATGTCGTAAACCAGAGGCACATATGTTAGTGGAATTAGCCAAAAAATATCAAGTGGATTTACACTCAAGTGTGATGGTTGGGGATCGCGAGCCAGACATACGTGCGGGACAAAGTGCCGGCTGCAAAACGGTATTAGTAAACCCACGTAGTAAAGATACCTATGACGCAGATGCCGTCTTTGATGATTTACAAGCAGCACTCCCATGGATTCTTCCAATGAAAAAAGCAGCGTCCATTGAGTGAACCACTATAAGCATATCTACAGCCCAGAAACAAAACAAAATTACTAAGCTTACCCAATTTGGTTACACAAATATGGGGTTCTACCAACAAACCACGTAATGTTGGAGAACCCCCGTAAATCCAAGCTCATTCCACTAAACCAACTTCTTTTATATGACAATTCACATTTACTTCAAACTTCAGATTAGAATAAAAATCACTTAATTCTATATGATGAAAATTATTTGAATTGAACTTGAGCCCTAATCCAAATGGATCTAATGTTGTTTTATGTATAGTATCTAACAGTGTCTCAACTTCTTCTTGTAATTTTTTTTCGACTTTATTTTGTATGGCTTCCATTTGCTCTCTAGAAAGACCTAATTGATTGTCCATAATCTCTTCTACATTTCCAACTAATTTAATATTAATCACCGCTGTGAACTTCCGATTTTCTTCTTGCCTAATTTTGAAATGAGCCCTTCCCTTTGTCATTTCAATCGCATAAGACCCCTCTTCTGTCAAAATGTTTGTACTTCCACTCTTAATACCTAAAGTCAAAAGTCTAAATAGTTCAGATTCCCTCGGCGAAAGTTTCGATTCCATTCCCACTTTACTAAAAAGAGCAATGGAGTCAGCCTGAATGTTTTTATTTTGCACTTCCACAATGGGCATGGCAATGTTGATTCCTAATTCCGTCTCCCTTCTATATGCATCAAATAAAGTTAGTGCTTTTTCAAAAGGCGAGTCTGTGCTACTTTCTTCAAACATTAAAAATAAATAACTACCTGCTATTTGTTCTATTTTAGGTCTAAGTTCTAATACTTGATGGGCGGTTGGAACAGCAACACCTAAATAAGCTGTTCTTTGTATATCTGGTCTTCTTATAAAGTAATCTAATAAAGGTTGAATATCCTCGCTAGCAATTTCTTCACCAATTAGAATCGTTTTTGCATGTCCATAAAATAGTTCTTTATCTGACATAGACTTCATATGTTTTAAAGCTTCTGAGATAGAATTGGCATCAAAGGATAGTAAGGTAAATTCGGCTCCCGTAGTCGCTGGATCACCTGTTGAAAGTGAAATCTTGAGCGTCACTTTATATTTTTTTTCAATATTATCCGATTCATCAATTCCGATTGCCGTAACAAATGCACGTTTATCAATATCCTTAAATGCACATCCATTTAAAAAAATCGGGATGAGCAGTAATGACAAAAGAATAAGTATTATGTTTTTATTTGCTTTTTGGAAGCGTAAAAAAGAAGGCCTAATAAAGATAGGTCTGAAATAATTCGGAAAATAAAAAAGTAATGAAAGAACTTTAACAAACTGAATTCTTCGAGATAATATTGAGTCATTAATCCTGATAATACAATAATGAATAGGACAATCCATCTTAAATTACCTCCAAAATCGCTTGTCATTATCTGAAAAAACTTTAGTGATGAGTGGAATGAAATGATGATATAGACTAAAGTTACGCCAATGAGAATTAAAATAAAAATTAATACTAGCCTCTCTAAAAAAAAGTAATCAATCCGCATACTATCGATTGTTGTGACCCATACGTAGCTTTCTGCTCCTACTCCATTAAGCCCGAAATATCCAATTGGTATAAAATAAGCTGCATATAGCACGATACAAATAACCGGAAAAATAATCAATAGATGTTTCCTGCTAAAAGGTTCGATATGTTTACTAAAGACTAATAAATTTGTAAATCCTGTAAAAACAAATAAACTTGATACAATCGAATTCATTCTTGGTAAATGCATGATATAAGTCAAGGATTGCTTGATGGAATCCATCAAAACAAGGTTATCTGTGGAAAATCTTAGCACTATTAGAAGTAAGAAAGGTGTCACAAATAAAACAGTCATTTCAAGCATGAATAAGATGGAATTGGTTTTACTCATCATGGAAAATGTGATTAATAAGAGAAGGATCAAAAAGATTAAATTTGTGTTTAGCTTTGTAAACCTTCCTATAACTTGCATAATAGAGTTAAGAAACAACGTTCCTGAAAAAATACTCATGATGAAATAAAAAAAAAGAAAACCCTTTTGAATCTTGCTTTGGAACAATTTATTCAAACCTTCAGAAATAGTTTCACTGTGAAAATTCTTTATTAGAGCTTGAAATAAATATAAAAGAATCGCTCCAACTAATGTTGATAGGATCAAACTTGTTAAACTTCCGTTAAATCGCTCTTTATATAAGATTTGAGGAATACAAGCAGTTACACTTACGAGTGCATTGATATAAAATAAATAGAAGTAATAGCGTTGTCCGAGCATTAATTTCCACCTACAATCAATTATTAGCAAATAGTTGCATATAAGGCCTTCCTAAACTGCGTAAATTGCAAAGGTAAGCGATAAGTGCAAATGCCCCTATTAGTACCCCTATAGCTCCAAATAAACTTCCTAATATAATTAAAGGATATCTTATAATCCGGATAGCTTGATGCATGGCATTAATAGGAATCACAAAGATAGAAAGGGAAACAGCAGCAATTACAACAATCATCACATTGCCCACTAGTCCAGCTTGAGACGCTGCCTGTCCGAGAATTAATCCACCAACAGTCGTAGCGGATGAACTAATCGTTCTTGGTAAACGGATACTAGCCTCCCCTAAAAATTCGGCCATTAGCATCATAAATAGAATCTCAAAATAAGAAGGAAATGGAACCGATATTCTATTTCCTGCAATTAAAAGAGCAAATTGTACTTTTAAGATTTCGGGTGAATAAGAAATGATCGCTACATACAAAGCAGGAAGGAAAAGTGTAATCATAAGGGCTATGTATCGAATCGAAATCAGAAACTTGCCAACGACAGGTAATTCTACAGGGTCATCCATAGATTTAAAAAAATCATAGAATTTAGAAGGTCCAAGTAAAACCCACGAAGAACCCTCAATAAGAAAAACAATTTTCCCTTGAGAAAGATTGGTTACGGCTCTGTCAGGTCGCTCTGTTGTCAAAAACAAAGGAAACGGGCACCACTTATCATCTATCAATAATTTTTGTAATTGACCAGCCGATTGCAATATATCCACTTCTATATCCTTCATTTTATTATTTAAATGAACTAGAGTTTGTGAGTCACAGAGCTTCTCATCATACAGTAAAATGATATTTGTTTTAGAACTTCTCCCTAATTTTTTATTTTTAGAGATTAATGTTTCTTTTCGGTAACGATTACGAATAATATTTAATGAAATACTTACATTTTCACTTAAGCTATCTTTAGGCCCTTGTAAAACACTTTCATCTGTTGATTCGCCTATCCCACTCGTTTCGAAATCTTCTAATTTTACAGAGTAGAATTGATGTTCATGTAAAATAATGACGCACCCGTTGAACACTTTTTCAATGGCTTCTTTTTCTACTTTAATGAATGACCACTCTTCAAACGACTTTATGTATTCTTGAAACTCATTAATTTGATTTATTTCATAAAAAGGGGAAATAAGATGATCCATAATCCTTTTTTCATCACATAAGGACTTAAAATAATAAAGAGTGATTTCTAATCTGTCTTTTCTAACTTCTCTCTGAATAAAATCATCATTTTTGCTCAAATCTTTAAGTTTCATAAAAATCACCTCGCAAAAATTATTCCCTGATCCGAAAAATTTAATGCAGTTCAAATCTATAAAAGGGAATATTTAACATAAACAGACATCCCCCTCATCCATTTACTGACTTCTATTCAAAGTAAAAATCGTAAACACAAAAAAAGCCAAAACCCTACATTAAGGAATCGACTTTTTCGGTCTTTATTCGTTAAAACTCTAGAACTAGTTAGTTATCATAAGTTCCTTTTGAGCTACTGAAATTGCCTTATTAAATCGTCCATTGATCGTGAATAATCGCTACTAAATACAAAGCTCCATCCACTTCTTCAAAGGCCATAATTAAACTTCCCCAATCCATTCCAGCGTACTCTTCACTACCTGGTACATGAAATTCTATGAACGAGGCATTCGGATAAAACTCTTTAGCATTGTGTAAGGAATTTCCACGTGGTTGTATAGCTTCATCTAGATGCACTTCTTCTGCAGATGCAAAATCTTTATCATAAATAAATTGTTCGTAATATTCATTTGGGGTCAGTTCGATTGGCTCACCACTTCCATCAAAAGTTCCCCAAGTATAATTCGATTGATCATTTTTCCAATTTTCTACTTTTTCTTGTTCAAACGTTTGATGATCATTTTCTACATAAGCATATGGCGAAAACGTTACACCTTTTTCAGAATGCACATACTCAGCTACCTGTTCAAAACCTTTTTCCTTTAATGCCTCAAGTATTAGTTGAGCTCGCTCTTCAACTGTGGCATTTTCTTCAACAGGAGACGGATCTTCTTCCGCTTCCGTTTGAAAACTACTAGATAAATTAAACAAAAGGATGGCTGCAATGACCACCGTTACACTTCCAATAAAATAAAGGACTCCTTTCATGTCATAACTCTCCTTTCTCTTTCTGTTAGTCTACATATTTAAATGCCGTTTGATGCCATTTTCTTTCTTTAGTATATGAGACGTAGTTAGTCACGATATGGTTTCAGAAAAAAAGGAAAAAGGGGAGAAAGGGCTTATCCTAGTAGTTCCGTTTTGATGCTTTGCTTTACTCTGATATCATCTAATCAACTCTTTTCATATCCATTTATTAGCTCACTCACTTCCCAAGCTAAATCCCAGACATTTGTATCTTGATTGGCCATGATAATAATCGACATATCGGTTTTAGGATAATAATTCATTACACAACTTACCCCTGCGTTAATTCCATCTTTTTGCATGTAAATGAGCTCATTGCTATCTTTCTCCATTAGAAAGTGAAATCCATACCCCATTAATTGTGTGACAGTTGCATGTTGTCGGTAAATCTCTTTAGGTGTAAAGATTTCATTCGTCCATTTTTCTGACAACAATTTTCCAGCTTTAAGAGACCTAATAAATAAATCAAGGTCTTGCACAGTCGTTAACGCACCGGCATCAGCTGATCCGATAGACGGATAGGAATAAATATTCTTTCGATACCCAATGATCTTTTCATTCTCGTCTAAAATAGAAGCATAGTGCTCCGCTGCCTGTTCAACCACCTGATCCATTGCATAAAAATCAGTTTGGTTCATTCCCGCTGCATCAAAAATGGATTTTTTTATAAATTCCCGATAACTTAACCCACTTCTTTTTTCAATAATCAACCCAAGCAAAATAAAGGCACAATTATTGTATCTACACCCCTCACCAGGATTAAAGTTCGGTTCTTTATAAATAAATTGAGGTAAATAATCAACGGTTTCTTTGACAGAATAATTCGGTTTATCCTTCCATAACTCCTCATAGCTCTCACCAGCTTCCTCATCAGCGTCATCGCCAATTCCAGAAGTATGCGTTAATAAGTGATAAATCGTAACATCCTTATGAATCGTTGAATCTCCTAAATCTAGAATTTCTAAAACCTTATCATCCAAAGACAATAATTGTTGCTCTATTAATTTCAGGATAGCTACAGATGTAAACACTTTTGTAATAGAAGCGGTATCAAATTTAGTATCGATTCGATTAGGAACTCTCCAACCACGATGTGCATAACCAAACGCTTTTTGAAAAAAAATCGAATTCCCAACTTTCACAAATCCTACACCAGAGAAGTTCTCGTTCTGCACGTATTCATTAAATACATCTTCTATTTGGATTGTTATCGTCATATTTTTCCTCCTTACCTTGCTCTTTTGTTTTATTTTACCATCCATTCATTGGTCGTTGTGCTCAAGAACAATTAACAAAAAAAGAAGCTCTAAGCATTTTAGCTAGAGCAAAAAAGATGTAGCTTCCTCAAAGGTAAGCTTCAAGTAAGATATATATTTTCTCGTTAATCAAGGAAAAATCATCTAGCCTCATTTTATTCGACTAATGATTTTAAATATTGCGCATTAAAAGCCAATGCCTCTTTAGAAGGAAACGTTTCGCTAAAATCCTCCATTCCAATATAACCTTGATAGCCGCTCTCTTTTAATGCATTCATTACTTCTGGCCAATCGACTATACCTTGATCAATTCTCACCCATTTAGCATGCCATTTTTTTATTCCCTCTTGCTCTTTAGAAAAATAGGCTGCATTTTTGGCATGAACATGGGCTAAATAAGGTCCTAGCATCGCTATGCCCATTCGATAATCTTCATATCCTTCATGAACCATATTCCCAGGATCATATAAAACCCCAATATACTCAGGGTTTGATTCCTCTACTAACCTTAGTGCTAAAGAAGCACTTGGAGCAATCGTTTGATGATGAGTCTCGACAAGTCCCTTGATCTGATACTGTTTGCAAAGCTCCTCAACTTCTTTCACATATCTTTTCGCCTGCTGTAGTAAATCAGAAAATGGAAGAGCTCCATCGTATCTGGGAACACCTATTCGAATCATGTTAGCCCCTAATAATTTCGCTTTTTTTAACACATCCTCTGTCGCTTCTAGATCACCACAGGTTAAATAAGGGGTAACACTTAACGTCTCAATGCCTAATTTTTCCGCTTCTTTTCTTAACTTTAACAATTCTTCCGACTTCCAATTCGGTTGAATCGTACAAACATTGTTTCTCCAAAAGCTAAGGTTCTCTTGTTCAAATTGAGGATCAATCGATTTATATCTCCATTCAACCGCATCATATCCATTCTCTTTAAGCAACGGTAAAAGCTCAGATGGTGTTAAATCTGGTACCATCACAGTAAACACAGAAAACTTCATCATATCTTCCTCCCACAAAATGAATGACCATTCAGGAAACAACTTCCTTACGGTATTGCTCTGGTGTCATCCCAGTTAATTGTTTAAAAACTTTACTTAAATGGGAAGGGTGCTTAAACCCCATCGCAAAACTGACTTCTGTAACGGTTCGATTCGGATACAGCATTAATTCAATCTTGGCTTGATTAACTCTTTTTTGATATAAAAAAGTAAAAATCGTTACACCCGTTACTTCTTTAAAGATTTTCGATAAATAAAATCGACTTAAATGAAGATGTTCTTCTAAAAATTCCATACTAATTTCTTCATGATAATGATTTTCTATATACGTAATAACCCTTTGAACATGCTTTTCCTTATCTGAGCGATGTGTTCTTTTCTTTGCTAATGAATTTTGGCAAAATGGATAAATGAATGCAAGTAAATCGATAAACAAAAGTTGATAGCGCTGAACTGATAGCAAATCTCCGTTATCTTTTAATTGCTGAATTCTTATAAAATAACTCTCTAGCTCTTCCTTTTTTTTCCCTTCAAAGTGAATTCTTAAAGATTTTAATTTCGTAAATGGAAGTAACACACGTTCTAACCCCATCGGCTCTAATAGTTGAGAAAAATAACTCGTATCAAAATGAATCGTCGTTCGTATATAATCGTCTTCCTCATAGATTTTTGGCCGATGTAACGTTAAACCGTGCATCAATATCAAGTCTCCCGGAGATAAGATATGAATTTCATCGCCGATTAAATAGTTGCATTTGCCACCATGAAAATAATAAATTTCAGCCTTTTCATGTGAATGAAAATCAATCTTTGACTTCGTATTCTGGTGGTATCCAAATTGTAAATGATCATCAATCAAACTGATCGACATAGTCGCCTCCACTTTTCGTTAAGATCTTTCATCTTAATTAATTAAGTGTATTATTCAACTTTAATCGCTTGTTTCTGAGCCATCAAGCATAGTTCTGCCGCTTTAAAAGCATGGGCCTGTCTCATCGCATTTTCCGTCCTATTTAGGCAATCAAGAATGAATTGACCAAAGAAAGGAAAACCAACCTTTCCTTTTACTTGAAAGTGTTGTTCTGTTTCTTCATTTACTAAATAAACATGGTCCCCCTCTTCATCCCTTGCGACATCCACATACTTTCTAATTTCAATCGTTCCTTTTGTTCCTGTAAGAAAAAGTCTTCCATCTCCCCAAGTTGATAGCCCATTCGGTGTATGCCAATCAACCCGAAAGAAGTGAGTCGCTCCATTATCACCAACTAGAGTTGCATCCCCATAGTCTTCTAACTCTGGATATTCTTTCGCGTAATAATTAGCTACTTTGCTATGCAACACTTTAGCCTCCTGACAACCTGTATAATATAAAAATTGCTCAATTTGATGGCTACCGATATCACATAAAATTCCACCATACTGCTCTTTTTGAAAAAACCATTCAGGTCTGTTCTCTGCTTGTAATCGATGTGGACCAAAGCCTGTCACTTGCAAAACACGACCTATTGCCCCTTGTTCAATCAGCTGACCAGCAAAGACAGCACTTTCCACATGAAGTCTTTCACTATAATAAACCATATATTTTTTCCCAGTTTCCAGCACTGCCTTTTTCGCTAGTTCTAGCTGCTCAAGTGTCGTAAATGGTGTTTTATCCGTAAAATAGTCTTTTCCATGCTCCATAACGAGGATACCTAACTCACACCTTTTGGAAGGAATAGCAGCAGCAGCGACAAGCATTACTTCCTTATCTTGTAAAATATCATCCAAGGAGTCTGCTATTCTAACGTTGGGATATTGTCGTTTAAACGCTTCACACTTTTTACGCTCTCCATCATAGACCCATTTCAAATCAGCCCCAGCTTCCATTAATCCGTTACACATTCCATAAATATGTCCATGATCTAAAGCAGTTGCAGCAAAAACAAACTCCCCTTGTTCCACAACTTTATTGATAACTCCTTTAGGTGCATAGTTCATTCCTTCCTTATGACGATTCAACTTGGAGTCACTCCTTTTTTATTTATCAATTAGTGAGTTCCTTCTACATTCAATGTTCGATACCCTTTAATAACTTTACTTTTCGATTGCTGAATTCTTTTTTGTAACTGTTCATAATAAAGCTTTTCATCTAAAGGAAACTCGACCGAATCGTTGATCCAAGTTGACAATTGAATCGCATTTGAAATCATTAATCCTTTAATTCCCTCCTCACCCGGTGCAAGTAAAGGCGTGTTCAATCGGATCGCATCAATAAAGTTTTGTGTAATTACTTCATGCCCTTCTTTTGTTCGTATAATAGGAATTTCACATTTCCAATATTCCGGTTCTCCAAACCCTCCCTTATAAGTTCGATTAAATTCTGGTTCAGAGATTCTTAAACGCCAAAATGTTAACGTTCCATGTTCTACAACGATCTTTCCTTGCTCCCCAACAATTTCAAGTCGATTCGTTCCAGCCGCTTCAGCCGTCGTTGTAATAAAAACAGCTGTTGCTCCATTTTCATATTCCGCATACGCTGTTACTTCATCTTCGACCTCAATATCTCGATACTTTCCAAATGAACAAAAGGACCGAATTTTTGCTGGCATCATCCCAGTCATCCACTGCCATAAATCAAGCTGATGTGGACATTGATTAATTAAAACCCCTCCACCTTCTCCTGCCCAAGTTGCACGCCAGTCACCTGAATCATAGTAACTTTGAGAGCGGTACCAACTTGTCATAATCCAATTAATTCTTCTAATATCTCCTAATTCCTTCGTCTGAATTAAATCTCTCACTTTTTGATAAAGGGGATTCGTTCGTTGATTATACATAATAGAAAATACTTTTCCACTCTCTTTGGCCGCTTCATTCATTCGACGAACTTGTTTTGTATATACACCAGCTGGCTTTTCCGTTAGTACATGCATCTGATGTTCAAAAGCCTTACTTGCTAAACGGGGATGATCATAATGTGGTGTCGCGATTAAGACAGCATCGACTTCAGCCTGCTTAAAAAATAACTCCTCATCTTGAAAAATTTGAATACCTGGATAGCACCGTTCTAATTCTTCCTTTTTATCTAATCGTTGTTCTAATAGTGCTGTTAAAATCGCTCCTTCAATTTTCCCCTCAACTAAATAGTTTACATGAGATGTTCCCATTGAACCGACACCAATTACTCCTACTCTAACCTTTTCCATCTGTCCTTCTCCTCCCTTTTTTAACTTGCTTTAAGAATAAAACAACCACAGTTTAAAACCTTCACTCTAATTGATGAATTAACGCTTACATTTATACAATATTGTTCTATTTAAAACTTTAAGGAAGGAGGACTTATAATTAAAAGAACTTTCTTTGGTTGAAGTTGACGAGAAAGAAACCAAGAAGGTACTGAGAGAATTTCAAACAAGATGGCGTTATTAAGGTTTGCAGGCTGTTGACTATCATTTTCTCAAAATAAATTTGTCGAGATGTGTAAAAATATAATTAGAAAAATTCTCATCATTTTCTTTTATAAGCTTGTTCATCCTGTCTAACTTCTCTATTTCATCCTCATTTAATTCCTGTCGTTCATATATAATATCTCGAAACGGATAACTAGCATTATATACATCTTCGTCGCTGTCTAAATAGGTTTTTATACTTGCTTTTATTTCATCCTCGTCAATTACACTATTTTCTTTTTCAGAGGTAAATATTATACTAGGAATCTCTACGTTCTTTGGAAGAATAACTTCATCGTCGGCAGCAGTAATATTTCCTCCCTGGGAACATGCACTTAAAATCAAAATCATTAAGAAACTATAAATAATCCTCCTCATAATAACTTCTCCTACCTGCTTTTTATATCATAACAATACAAATAATTTCATTTAATCCTATATTTGTAAACCGCTCTACAATTGTCCCAAATAACAACTTTCAACCGTTCGCCTACAGAAACAGAACAAGCAAAAGCTTTATGGTACTCTCTTAAATAGAAAAAAGGAACTGAACCCAATCGGTGTCATTTTCACGACTCCTTTTGAAACAGTCCCTTCCACATATTTAAGATTGACTTATTTTTTCATGCCTAATAATTCTTCTAACACTCTTTTCAGAGAGATAAAATTGAACGGCTAATTCGGCAATTGTTGCTCCTTCTAAAAATAGAACATACATTTTTTCATTTCGTTCTTTTAGAGTTTGCCTCGTTCCGTTGTTTTCTCCCCATGATTTTTTGTTAACGCTTTTTCTCGGGATATACAATGGTTTTCCGTCAACATATTGCTGAATCTTTTTAATTAATTCTTTTGGTAAAACATGCTCCGCATTCATATAGCTCATATTTTGCTCCCTCCCATTTTTGATAAATGTTGAGTAAGAAGCAAAATTTATAGCGAACATTTATTGAATACCCTTCATATCATTCATACAAGCAACTTCATAAAAGATCACCTCAAACCATTTATAATAAATTAAATATTTCAATAATTATACCACTTTCTCAAAACCGATAACATATGGGACAAGTATCTAAAATCATACTTGAATGGAATCAACAAATTCGATTAGTAAATTAATTTAATTAAGAAATAGTTTATCACACTTTTTAAAGGGTGATATGTGGGTTAAAAAGATGCTTTAAAACAAGAGTAGCTGCTCCTATCATCGTTCCATCATCTCCGAGTTTTGATTGCAAAATTTCTGTTTCCCTTGCTTGTGCGGTGAGTGCCTGCTCTTTAACGACCTCTCGTAAAGGGGTTAACACATAATTGCCCGCTTTAGCTACTCCACCACCAATAATAATTCGTGTCGGATTGATTAGATGAATTAAATTAATTACCCCCACCCCGATATAACGTCCGGTATCGGCTAATAGTTGCAACGAAAGTGCATCTCCTTCTTTGGCACATTGATAAATAAGAGCACCGTTAATTGCATTGGGATCGTTATTAGCTTTTTTTAAAAGCTCTTGGTTTTCTTCGGATTCCAACGCCCGTTCCCTTAATACTTCTCCCCCTGCAATGGTTTGGAGGCAACCATAACTACCGCAAGAACACTGCCGACCATTGATGTCAACGATAACGTGACCAATTTCGCCTGCAATCCCATTCTGACCATGAAAAAGTTGATCATTTAATATAATCCCCGCCCCAATTCCGACACCGATATTAATACAAATTAAATTATCTATCCCTTTCCCATTTCCAAACCATGTTTCGCCTAATGTGAAAGCTCGTACGTCATTTTCAACATACACAGGTATCTGAAATTGAGCCTCTAAATGTTTTTTAATCGGGATTTGTCTAAGTTGAAAATTTGGAGCAAAAATCGCAACCCCTTCTAAATGATCAACAACACCATGCATCCCTATGCCAATTCCCATTATCTTGTCTATATTTATTTTTGACTTTGTAATCACTGCTTTGATGACTGAAACGATTTGTTCAAGTAATTGGTCTTTTGTAAGTGGACTTGGTAAGATTATTTCATCTTTTGCTTGAAGCGTCGCACTTAAATTCGTTACTACTGCCCGAACAGTATGCCCACCAACATCGACTCCAACAATAAACGAGTCTCTGTTGTTAATCGTTAATAATATTGGCTTCCGCCCTCCTTGGGACACCCCGACCTTACTCTCACACACTAAATTTTCGTTAATTAATTCCGCTACGATATTGGTTATCGTTGCAGGAGTCAACTTTGTTTTTTTAGCTATCTCGGCACGAGAAATGGGATTATGTAAGCGAATTGTATTTAAAATCGTTGACTTATTTAATAATTTCATCCCTTGAAAACTACCTGTTTGTATTCTTGACATATAAAGCCTCCTACACTACTATGATTCACTGAAATGAGTTTAGATGATTTGGATTACTCCACCAGCTGAATCCATGATGGCTCACCTAATTATTTAGGGTTCGTCCCGGTTAAAAGTGAGAATGAGATTTTTTCAATGGATGTTACTATTCCTTTTGATTTTAATCGGTAACATCCTTAGGGTCAAAGTTTTTAAGGATTTCGTATACAGCTAGTCCATCACTCACATGTTTTTCACTATATTTAATCGGTAACAAAGCAAAGAATACATAGTAAACCGAAAAGTAGCCGAACTGATAAAAATAAGTTGTTTCTGGTAAGATATTTATCATAATGAGGAGATTAAGAAGAAGCATAGAGCCTAAATTAAAAATCACTCCACCTAAATGGACCAAAATATGAGCAAGTTTGTTATTTATTTTTAACCCTTTATATGTACAAGAGGAATCTGCTATATAAATCCACTTTAATGAAATCGGTCCTACCCTTAAAATGGTTTTTCCTCTGCCTATGATTAGATTAGATGTTCCTCCCATCATTTTCGCCATCGTCCAATGACCGAACTGATGAATAAAAGATACGAAAGGAAGGATTAGAAAAAAAGCCCAAAAAGCCGTTAAAAGGTCGCTCCACTCAAACATAAAGACTTCTCCTTTTTTAGTTTATTTTCCCCTTAGTACCTTTTATAAAACTTCCATTCAAAAGTTTCCCATGTATATCATTCAACAAGTAAAATACCCACCAAATAACAGGATGACCACACACAATAGCTGCCACTTTATTGTTTGAAGTGTTAAAATATAAGAAGAAATGAAGTTATTATTTCGTTAACAAGTAGGGTTGTATAATAAAAGTGGTTATCGGAGGTTCGTCATGGAAGATAAAAAATGTGATTTAATACACACAAGTAATGTTAAGGAAAAGAAATTAGAAGTGATTGATGGATATACGATAAAGTACCATGCAAACGGAACAACAAGATGGTCAAAGGGAAAAATGATAGAAGATAAGCCAGAAGGGTATTGGGAATGGTATCGAACTGATGGGACAATTAAGCGGTCAGGCTATTTTGAAATGGGCGAACCTGTTGGAGAATGGGTCACCTATGATAGCAAAGATGAAAAGTACAAAACTACTAATCGTGATAAAAAATAAAAGGATAGGGTAGCTTCAATAGCTAGCATAAAAAGGCTGTCCACATAAGATCTTTCTCATGACTCTTATCGGACAGTCCCTTTTTTACGCAATAAATTCCAATACTATTTAGTTTTTTTCACTTAGAAAAATTCTTAAAGTTGAAGCAATTTACCTGAATTCAGCTTTGTTAACCCTTCTTTATATTCTCCCTCAAGTTCATTTACGATTTCGTTGACTGTTTGAACTTTGTCAATCGTACCGACACCGTGTCCTGCTGAAACAATGTCTTTCCACGCCTTTGAATCACTGTGGCTAACATCAACAATGTCCTTTTTCTTTAACTTTTCTGGATCAAGTCCAGCGTTAATAATACTTTTAACAAGATAGTTCGCATTGACACCACTAAAGGCATCTGTATAAACAATGTCTTCAGCTGTCGACTCAATCAGCGTGTTTTGATAAACATCGTTCGCTAAACTTTCACTAGCTGCGATAAACCTTGTCCCCATATAGGCAAAATCTGCTCCCAAAGCTTGAGTAGCAAGAATATCTCGACCATTCGTCACACTTCCAGCAAGAAGAGTGATTCCATTCCAAAACTGTTTAACCGAAGCGATAAAGGCAAGTGGATTAAGAGTTCCACCATGCCCACCCGCTCCATTGGAAACTAAAATAAGGCCATCGACACCAGTTTCCGCGGCTTTTTTGGCGTGTGTAAGCGTTGCCACATCTGAAAAAACTAAACCACCATATCCGTGAACGATTTCGACAACAGACGTTGGCTTACCAAGTGACGTAATAACAATAGGAGGTTCATATTTTCTAATCAGTTCTAAATCTGATTCATAGCGTTTATTGGATTTATGAACGATCAAATTGACTGCCCAAGGAGCTATTTCTTTATCTTGATGTAATATTTTCGCCTCAGCTAACTCCTCTTTGATTTGAGTCATCCATTCCTCTAAAATCTCTCCTGTTCTTGCGTTCAATAGTGGGAATGAGCCAATAATTCCAGATTTACAAGCTTCAATGACGAGTTCCGTCCCTGAAACAAGAAACATTGGGGCACAAATAACTGGTAACCTTGTATTGTCCAAAAGTAAATCGAGCTTCGAATGTTGCATGAGCATATCCTCTCCATTTCCAAAGTGATTAAACAAAACAGTAAAAATTCTAAATATAAACTATCTTTCTATAATAGTGTAATAGACTTTCAACAATTTTCCAAGTAAAAGAGTGAATATTCCCCTAATTTAGACAGAAAGATTCAATTATGTATTGGCTCAAATTAAACATATCATGTAAATCGGCTGCTCTATAAAAATAATGGAGTGCTTCAGTTCACTATTTTGGCATACACTCACGTCCCTCATGTCTAAACTCGCCACCCGCTTAGACTTCTGTATGAGTCTCGACAACCAGTTTGCAGCTAACCATCCCCTCACCTACACCGCTGTAGTTATACTAGCCCGTTTTTTCACCATTTTTAAAACTAAAAAGAAGACATATATTCCATTTTTTCTTCAAATCAAAATATTATTTGAATATTTTGAATTTAACTTGCATTTTTTGAGGTGAACCCGTAATATAATTATCGGGAAGCAAATTTTGTTAAGACGGTTCCTCAGAGGAAACGTCTTTTCTTTTTTGTCTTTTCTTTGGCTTTATCTCTTATTTCTTTGATATTTTTTAATCCTAGTGTGATGGAAGAAAAGATTGTGGCGACAAGCACTAGCAGTTGTAAAAAAGGCTCAAGCCACTCCAACACGATTATCTCCCCCTTTTCTTATAAAACAAGCCCTACACAGTAATGATTAAACTGGTAAGGCTCATTTTTCAAAGTGAATACTGAAAAAATGACACTTTAAGATAATTATGGAATATATGTCACTTTTAATTGTATCATATTCGTAGCTTAACTGGTACAAATATAAGAATATTCGTTCGATTATACCGGTTGACATTTTATATTACAATATTAATTATTACTTAATCCCTAAGATAAATAATGGAATTCAGTAAGAAAAAGGAAGATGGTAATAAAGTTATGACAAAGCTCGACTTATCTCTACCTCAGCTGAAAAAATACCTATTTTCGAATTTCTACAATATATTAACATAACATCTAGTCCGTTCTCACTAACTTATTGTTTGTTTCTTCTAATCTCCTTCTCAATTTTCCGTAAAGCTTTTTTTGAACCTCTTTCCAGGTCATGCTGCATTTTTCGAGTTTGATAATCAACAAACAAAGTGTCTATGTCATAACCTTCTGGATATAATTCTTTTGCTTCTAATTCTAAACTCATTCGTTTAATATTAACTTCTTTTAATTCTTTATTATGGAAGACGATAACATTATAAAAGGCGTCGACTTCTTTATAAATAATTCCAAAATCATCATAGTCGAATAATTTAACTCGGTCTCCTCTTTTATAATCATATTTCACTTTCGGTTCCGTATGAAGCACTTTTGGTTTCCTGACAATATCCGGATTGACTAGGTTAAAGTGATAATCTTTGTTTTGCATATAACCCTTTGCTCTTTCTAACACCTGTTCATTGATTTGCATTTTCCTTGATATCCATAGAGCATTGCTTTCCCCTGATTTGCCAATCATTAATTGATATAATGGCTCCAATGTTTGCTGGTTAAACTGCATCGCCGCATTCATAAACTCATCGTGCTGTTCAGAATAACGCTTAATTTCCCCGTAATGGGTAGTTGCGACTGTCATACAACCCATTTGATAAAATTCCTCCAAAATGGATATAGCAAGAGCGGCCCCTTCATTTGGCTCTGTGCCGCTGCCGATTTCATCAAATAGCAAGAGCGTATGATTATTTGCTTTTTTCATAATTTCAGACACATTTTTCATATGAGAAGAAAATGTACTTAAAGCATTTTCTAAACTTTGATTATCACCAATGTCGACAAAGATTTTTTCAAAAATTGATACTTCTGTTTCTTTATCAGCTGTTATATGGAAACCAGACATCACAGCCATCGTCAGCAAGCCTATCGTTTTCAAAACAATTGTTTTACCACCGGCATTAGGCCCTGTAATGACTAAACTCCGATAATCTTCCCCTATTTCAAATTGAAGTGGAACGACCTTTCCTGTTAAAAGTGGATGTTGACCACCAACTATTTTTATATAGCCATGTTCATTGACTTTTGGTTCAATCCCTTGAATGGCTTTACTGAACTTCGCCTTCGCAAAAACCATATCATATTGACTAATGAGGTCTATGTTCATTTTGAGTTCATGATTCTTTTCAATAATCATTCCTGATAAAGTAGCTAAAATTTGATATTCCTCCATTGTCTCTTCCGCTTTTAAACTGGCTAGTTCTCCATTTAACTTCGCTACTGTACTCGGTTCGATAAAAACGGTGGAACCTTTAGAAGAAACTTCAACAATCGTTCCCGAAACTTGATTTTTATAAGAGGCTTTTATCGGAATCGTCAATCGGTCATTTTTTTTACTAATAAAAAATTCTTGAATGTATTTTTTATTAGTACTGCTATTTAAAAATTTATGGAGTCGGTCATTAATTTTTTCTTCCGTCAGATTGATTTGTCTACGAATTCGCTTTAGTTCCTTACTCGCTTGTGCATCCACACGGTTATTTTTAATACAATGATTGATTTCTTCTTCTACATTTTGTAATTCAGACATTGAAAGGGCATACGATGATAAAACAGGAGCAAAAAATTCCTTCGCTAACATAAATGATTTCATTTTTCGACATCCCCTTAAAAAATCGGAGATGCTGATTAATTCACTCGGGTCTAAAATCATCCCTTTTTCAAGCTTTTGTACGGTATTTTCTATATTCGAAACACCAATAAAGGGAATATGGCTTTCTGCATCTAAAATCGCTCTTGCCTCCGTTGTCTCATTTAAACGATTCTTGACAACTTTTAATTGAGAACTCGGTTTCAGTTTATCGAGTAGTTGCTTACCTAGCCCACTTACACAATAAGATTTTACAGTTTGTTTAAGCTCCTCATATTGTAACTTTTCAAATGTTGATTGATTCATTGTTTATTCTCCTCACTATGATTTAATAAATTCATTCATAAATGAAGATACCTACCGATTAAATTTCAATTGTTAAGGCGATTGATTTTAGAATTCACTATTTGGTTTTCTCCGCTAGCTAAAATATACATATAAAAAAAGCTACGGAGATACCGCAGCTTTTTACATTTACAAGGCTTACGTCATTATGAAAGTTACGCAAATAAGCCAATAAAACTAATGGCTACCCTCAAAAAATGACACGCTTTATAAAGTATTGTAGGTATCTTCATAGGTTTGAAATAAATCCACAACAAATAAAGGGATAGAAATACCCTTTTTCTGAATTTATCTCATTAAATTTTCCCTATTTAGAACCTACCGCACTCACAAAAAGCACCTCTCATTTATATTCATTTTTAATAATTGAAATCTAATCGTTAAGCAACATGTTACTATGGTTGAAAGAAAAAGTAAACCTTTACTTCTTCCTATTATGTTTTTGTTGTCTCCACCTGCTATTGATGACTACTTTTTCCCTTCCTCCTTTTGTTGTATCCTATCTAATAATTTTCACAACCAACATGCCTCTTTCCCTTGTGTGGCGACATGTGTGACTATATCTTTCGCTTATAAAAAAAGCCTGTCGACTCCCTCGATTACGAGACGTTGCCGACAAGCTAGCACCTCCCTCTAAATTTCAGAGGCTTTGATTATTTTATATCAGTTACCTTAATTATTTTCACTGTGGTAAAGTCGTTTTAGTCGCCAGCTTTTCTTCAACCATCTTAATAAAAAATGCATGCATTCTTGAATCATCCGTTAGCTCTGGATGATAGGAGCAGGCTAAAAATGGCCCTTGTTTGACGGCGACAATTTCACCACTGTACTCACTTAAAACTTCAACATCTCTTCCGACTTCTTTAACAAGCGGAGCTCGAATAAAGACAGCTTGTAAGTCTTCAGCAATACCTGCGACATTTAAATGAACCTCAAAACTTTCCCGTTGCCTGCCAAAAGCATTTCGTTCCACAACCATATCGATAAACCCTAAGTGCCCTTCTTCTTTATCGACGAGAGATTCAGCCATTAAAATCATGCCAGCACATGTACCGAATACAGGTTTACCTGCTTCACCAAAAGCTCGTAAAGGTTCTAGAAAATCGTATTTATCGATGAGCTTTCTCATTGTAGTAGATTCCCCACCAGGTAAAACTAAACCATCGATTTCTTTTAGCTGCTCTGGACGTTTAATTTCCTTTGCCAAAGCTCCATTGTTTTCGAGGAAACGAACATGCTCAGAGACAGCTCCTTGTAAGGAAAGGACGCCAATTGTTGCCATTACCAACCGCGCTCCTGCATACGCTCTGCTTGTGATAAAGTTGAGATTTCAATTCCTTTCATTGCGCTTCCTAAATCTTTAGATAACTCAGCGATTAATTTATAATCCGTATAATGAGTTGTCGCTTCTACAATCGCTCTAGCAAACTTTTCTGGATTATCTGATTTGAAAATACCTGAACCAACAAAGACACCATCTGCTCCTAATTGCATCATTAACGCCGCATCAGCAGGAGTAGCAACTCCACCAGCAGCAAAGTTAACAACTGGGAATTTACCAGTCTCTTTAATTTGTAATAATAATTCATATGGAGCACCAAGGTTTTTGGCTTCAGTCATTAATTCATCTACTGACATCGCAACAACTTGTTTAATCTGAGCTTGCATTTGTCTCATATGGCGAACAGCTTCGACGATGTTTCCTGTTCCTGGCTCTCCTTTTGTACGAATCATGGATGCACCTTCACCAATTCTACGAGCGGCTTCACCTAAATCACGAGCACCACATACGAATGGGACAGTGAAATCACGTTTATTTAAATGATATACTTCATCAGCAGGAGTTAACACTTCACTTTCATCAATGTAGTCCACACCCATCGCTTCCAAAATGCGTGCCTCGACAATATGACCAATTCTCGCTTTAGCCATGACAGGAATCGAAACAGCGTTCATAACTTCCTCCATAATAGTCGGGTCAGCCATTCTTGCGACACCACCAGCAGCACGAATATCAGATGGTACTCGTTCTAGGGCCATTACAGCAACTGCTCCAGCTTCTTCCGCGATTTTCGCTTGCTCAGCATTGATGACATCCATAATAACGCCACCTTTTTGCATTTCAGCCATACCTCTTTTAACTTTATCAGTACCTAGTAATTTTTCCATATGTAGCACCTCTCCATTTGCAATAGTTTGATTTGTTTATTATTATAAAAATAGTTTGGTTGTATTAAAAGTGTCAGTTTTTAATAATTTAATGAGGTCAGTATTAAATGGAGTGTGAATATAGATGAATATGCTTTGGTGTGAATTAGATCGAGAAAGTGCAACCCCTTTATACGAACAGTTATATTTATATATAAAAAATGAAATTGCTGATGGTCGGCTTGAATACGGGACCAAGCTTCCTTCCAAACGAAAATTAGCGGATTTTCTTAAATTAAGCCAAAATACGGTTGAAACAGCCTATGATCAACTGAGTGCAGAAGGTTATGTTGAAGTGATTCCTAGAAAAGGTTTTTTCGTACAAGCCTTCGAAGATTTAGAATATACAACATCAAGTGAACCAAATGTCGAAGTGTTACAAAAAAAGAAGGACTCTATTCGCTTTAATTTTCACCCAAGTCATATTGATACAAAAAACTTCCCTTTTGACAAATGGCGAAAATATACAAAAAATACAATCGATGTTCACAATCACCACTTACTCTTGTTAGGCGATAACCAAGGAGAATATGAATTACGTCATGAAATTTCTCAATATTTATATCACTCACGTGGTGTTCAGTGTAGTCCGCGGCAGATTATTGTTGGTGCAGGTGTTGAAGTTCTCTTGCAACAGCTCGTTCTCTTATTGGGCGAACAGAAAGTATATGGAGTCGAGGACCCGGGATATCATTTAATGTTAAAGATTTTAAAAAACTATCCTCATGAAGTGATTCCACTAAATGTCGATGAAGAAGGTGTTCGTGTTAAAGAAGTGATCGGCTCTAACATTAATATTGTTTATGCCACACCCTCACACCATTTTCCATATGGGAGTGTTTTATCTGTTAATCGTCGAAAACAGTTGTTAAACTGGGCGGAAGGTGACAAAGAACGGTTTATTATTGAGGACGATTACGATAGTGAGTTTCGTTATACAGGAAAAACGATCCCCTCTTTACATAGCATGGATTTTTCCGAAAAAGTCATTTATTTAGGAACTTTTTCAAAATCACTTATGCCTTCCGTTCGCATTAGTTATATGGTCTTACCTAAACCGTTACTCCAACTTTATCAGGATAAATTCTCCTTCTATCATTCAACCGTGTCTCGGATTGATCAAACGGTATTAACTGAGTTTATGAAACATGGAGACTTCGAGAAACATTTAAACCGAATGAGAAAAATTTATCGTCGTAAGCTCGAGAAGGTATTGAGTTTACTAAAACCATATGAAGAGGGATTAACGATTATCGGGGAGCGGTCAGGCTTACACATCGTCCTCGTTGTCAAAAATGGTATGGATGAAACCACTTTAGTCAAAAAAGCTGCCCATGAGAACTTAAAAGTTTACCCGCTCTCTGCCTATTCGATGGCCATTGATGATACATCACCACCTCGTATATTGCTCGGATTTGCCGGGATTGCGGAAGAAGACTTGGAGTTAGCGATTACAATGTTATTGAAAGCATGGGGGTATAAACACAAGTAAAAACGAGGATGTCTAAGCGAAAGCTAACAGACATTCTCGTTTTTTAGTATCAAGGGCTTATGATTCAAAATTTTGAAGCTCACAGTCCCTACTACATTCCCAAAGCAAATAACCCTATCGCAAAAAGAACACCTAAGACTGGAATAAGCACTGTGACAGCCGCAAAAGCAGGATAAGCATCCTTATGTGTTTCGCCACAAATGGCCCGAATCGTTGTAACTACATATCCTCCATATGGCAGCGTATCAAGAGCACCAGAAGAAATCGCAGCAACGCGGTGTAAAGCTTCTGGGTCGACACCCATATCTAAGTAATGCGGTGCAACCAATGGAAGAGCAATTTGTTGACCACCAGATGAAGACCCTGTTAACCCGGCAATGACACCAACGGCAATGGCCGCCCCAATTAATGGACTTCCAGGTAAATCGGTCACCGCAGCAACCGCAGAATTAAAGGCTTCTGTATTTTTGGCTACTGCCCCAAAACCAACAACAGCGGCAGTATTCGTAATCGCAAGCAAAGCCCCCATCGTCCCATTTGAAGCCGATGTCCAAACACTCTTTAAATATTTGTGATTTAAAGCCCATGTAGCGATAATTCCACTTGTTAACGCGATTATTAAGGCAGACGTCCCAAGTGAATCATGGAAAATAAACGATACAATTAAAACAATTAATAACGGAATCGCTGAAAGCAGTGGGTTTGGCAAATCTTGCTTTTCAATAACTGGATCACCATCACGAGCTTCAAACTTTTCACCTTTGGCGACGGCTCGATCAATGATTTTTTTCAATAACCAATAGCCACTAATAGCCATAAAAATGGCAACGATTAAACTGACTTCCCAAGCAGCATAAGCGGTTGTTCCTAAAAACGGAATCGGAATCCAATTTTGAATCTCTGGCGAACCCGCAGAAGTCATCGTAAATGTAACCGAACCAAAGGCTAATGCTGCAGGAATAAATCTCCTTGGTAAATTGGCTTGTTTAAATAGACTAAGAGCTAATGGAAAAACAGAGAAACCGACAATAAATAAACTAACACCACCATAAGTTAATATCGCACATGCGGCAACGACTGCGGCAACGGCGTATTTGACACCCAGACGGTCAACGACCCATTTCGAGACACTATCAGCGGCTCTTGCATCGCCCATCACTTTCCCGAAAATAGACCCTAATAAGAACATAATAAACCATGAGGCAACAAAACCAGAGAAACCTTCCATATAGCTATTTAACATACTGATTTCCCCTTCAGCCACCATTTGCGGAAACAACGGTATCCCACTAAAAACAGCTAAAAATAATGTAGATAAAGGGGCAGCAATTAATAAATTCATACCTCGCATCGTTAATATTATTAAAAGGGCTAAACCACCAACAAGGCCGATCACACTAAAGATCATTTTATTTCCCTCATTTCAACCATTTATTTGTATACGCTTTCATATTAAGACTTTAAAAACGAACTAAACGGACTTATTGAGCGACATATCCTCCGTCAATAACTAACGCTTGACCAGTTACACCTTTTGCCTGATCACTGGAAAGAAACATTGCGTAATCAGATATCTCTTGGACTGACAACAGTCTTTTTTGTGGAACTAACGGAAAAATAACTTCTTCTAATGCTTTTTCAAAGGACACACCACGATTTTGAGCCAAGTCTTTTAACTGATTTCGAACAAGAGGAGTGTCAACATAACCTGGACAAAGGGCATTAACCGTTATTCCAAATTCAGCTGCTTCAAGAGCTGCGACTTTCGTTAAACCGATTACACCATGCTTAGCACTGTTGTATCCCGCTTTGCCAGAGAAACCAATTAAGCCATTAATGGAAGCCATATTAATGATTCGTCCAAAAGACTGCTTTTTCATAATAGGTAAGGCATATTTTGTTGCAACAAAAGGGGCGATAAGCATCACTTTTGTCATCAACTCAAATGTCTCCGTCGAAAAATCTTCAATGGCAGAAACATGTTGAAAACCAGCATTATTAATCAGAACATCTAACCTTCCATAATGAGCGACCGTTTGTTCGATTGCCACCCGCAAATCCGTTTCAACCGTTACATCACATTTCATCCCCAAACAATCATAACCCTCTTGTTGACATTTAGTCGTTACTTGTTTCACTTTCTCTTCATTCAAATCTGTAAACACTACTTTTGCACCACTTTTAATAAAAGAAAGACCGATTTCGTAACCAATTCCACTAGCAGCCCCGGTAATAAATACAACTTTATTTGTGATCATTTCTAGTAACCTCCTAATTGATGTTTACTGTTTAAACTCATTTCATTTAGCTAAATACAATTTCAAAACCGTTATGAAAAAACGCTTTCAAAAGTTAATTTAGGTTTTCTTAAAATCTTTCACTCCTTCCCTCATAAACTATATAAGCAAAAACCATGCCAACTTTTAATAAACAGAAAATGTCCATTTAATCGCCTTTTTTTCTCATAAAAAAATCCGCTCTCCAATATGTTGGAAAGAGGACATATAAAAACTTATTATATTCTTCAAAAAAGGTTAAAGAAATAACCTTTCCGAAAATCCGGAATGTTTTCCGGTTTTTCGGAAAGGACTACAAATTGTACTTCTTAATTTTTTCATACAGACTCGATTTACCCATCCCTAACAAACTCATAACGGCATTTTTATCTCGATTACATCGTTTAAATGCTTGTTCTAGTGTTTCTCTTTCCGTTTTTTCGAGTATTTCTTTTAATGTTCCTGTTGTTTTAATGAACTCCTCACTACTATAAAATCGTTCAGGTAAATCTTCTAAATGGATCACATCTGTGTTTGTTAAGTGGACAGCGGATTCAATAACATTTTCTAATTCCCTCACGTTACCTGCCCATTCGTCTGTCTGAAATACTTTCATCACATCAGGAGCAAAATCAATCACCCGTTTGCCTGTTCGACTTGTCATTTTATATAATAGATATTTGGCGAGAACACGAATATCTTCTGGACGTTCTCTCAACGGTGGAATACGAAGTTGTATCACATTAATTCGATAAAATAAATCCTCACGAAAACGCTGCTCCGCTATTAACTGTTCAAGCGGTTGATTTGTTGCCGCGATAATCCGTACATCAATTTTTTGTGATTGGATATCTCCTAATGCTTCCACTTCTCCTTCTTGTAACACGCGGAGGATTTTGACTTGTGCACTTAACGGCATATCGCCAATTTCATCTAGAAAAATCGTCCCACCATTTGCTAGTTGAAATTTCCCTTTTTTTCCACCCTTTCTTGCTCCAGTAAAGGCTCCTTCTTTATATCCGAATAGTTCAGATTCTAATAAATGATCCGGAATAGCGGCACAGTTTACTTTAATAAATGGTTTTTGATTTCTTTCGCTTAAATGGTGAATACTATGGGCAAAAAGTTCTTTCCCGGTACCGCTTTCCCCTCTTAATAAAATGGAAGCATCACCTGGAGCTACTTTTTTTATTTTTTCTTTTAAATCATTCAACTGACTTGAGCTTCCGACAATATCGTGAAGCGTATAGGTCACTCCATGCTGGTGATTTAATTGTTTACGATAATTCTCTAAGGCTAACAGAAGATCTTTAATATGACTGTTCATCTTCATCCATTCTTCTGTATCGCGAAAAAGAACCGTACCGACCGCACCGACAACTTTATCACCTGAACGTACAGGAATCCGATTGGCAATCATATGATTACCTCGGATGTATTGAATATCGGCAATTTCTTCGACGCCACTCTGGACGACAAGATGCATTCTTGTGTTTTCAATTACTTCTGTCACATGCTGACCAATCACTTCCGATTTATCAAGTTCAAGAAATTGACAGTAGCTGTTATTTATATAGGTAATGATTCCGCTTTCATTTACGACTATTAAACAATGATAAGCATTTTCAAAAATTGTCTCAAATATTTCATCCTTAAACCGTTCTTCTAAAGGAAACATTTTCTACCCCCATTAATAAAAACTCCTACGCATTTTGTTTATGTTGATAATAAGTATGGTAGATAACATTAGCCACTTCCTGATAACCTAAAGCATTCGGGTGCACATGATCTTCTGACCACATAGAATCATTAACAGCCATTGGATGATTCCAAAAATCGATCAAACATAAACGGTGTTTTTCACTAAGGTCTTCAATAATTTGGTTCGCTTCTTTTAGTTGACTTTGCACGATCACTTTTTTAGCATTTGCTAAAGATAATCGTTTTGTAAAATCAGGTAGCTTAGCCACTATGATATCTGCCCCTGCTTCAACAAAGGACTCCACCATTCCACTAAAATTTTCAGAAAAGCGATTCGTATTCCAACCACCTTTTAAAATATCATTAGCTCCTGCTATTAAACTGACGATAGTTGGATTGAGTGACAAAGCTTCTTTTAATTGAGTACGACGAATTTCAGTTGAGTTAAGCCCTCTTTTGGCTAGATTTTGAAAGGGTAATGGCTCTGTGTGCTTTTCAACAAAATGCTCCACCCAACTCCTGCAACTCAAATCCTCGGTATGATCACCAATTCCTTCTGTTAAACTATCCCCGATTGTAACAAACATCTTCTAACCTCCTTAATTTCCATCGTTCATTCATATTTTCTATATTTCAAATACAAAAATACTACACTATGATTAACTCTCCCTTTCTAAAAAACATTAAAGTAAAGGGCTATTTTAAAGTAATTTAAAAATACACCGATTATTTCTCAAAAAGTTAAGCCCTTACATTTAGTGAAAAAAGTCAGTTTATTCATTTATTATATAGTCTCTTCCTCACATCATCAATGACTCCACTTAATAAAACAAATTAGATTACATGAATAACCATGCTCAGACAAGTTGAAAATTCGGCCGTAAGGGTTGTTTATCTATAGTTAAAAGAGCGAAAAAAGAGGAAATGAATTAGTGGCTATGTTTAATCTTTTCCTCTGTTTGTGTTCTAATTAAGAATAATCTTGAATTGGTGCGGGTTCTGACTTTTCTAATCTTTTATGAAGAGAATACATCACTTTTTGAGGTTGTTTTATCACTTCGGAGTGGACATCAAACTTGAATGTCTCTCTTTTTTCCTTTGTATAAGCTGGCCAATTCATTTCATTCACTGTTTCTAGGTTCCCCTCATGCACAAAATGAATCCACGCTTGATGCATTTGCCAGGCAAGCTTTTGATCTTCCTCTGCAACATTCTTTTGATTTAACCAAACATAACTCACTTCAATTCCATGGCTGGCCTTCCATTCTTTACGATGAGAATGCTCACGATCAAAGCGGTACATCCAGATACGAGAAGTGTTCTCAAATAATTGGTCAGCAAACCGAATCGCTGGAAAGGTAAAAATCACCCAGGTTGCTAAATTTACATACCATTTTCTCGATAGGTTTGGAAAAGCTGTCATTACACGTGCCAGTGGCGTAAACTCACGCCCAGATGCTTCTTTCAAAACATGTCTCATGCTGTCGAGGTTCGGGCTATTCCAACGTTCGTCTTTTAAATTAAAAATTTGCCATTCATCACGTGTCGTCCCGATTAAAACTGGCATATCTTTATGTACATATTGCTTCATTTCGATTTCCGGTAAGCCAAACAGATGAATTCCATCAATGACCGGGCAAAGCTCCAACATTTTTACACCTGCCGAAGCTCCTAATAGTTTTTCAGCAGGAAGAACTGTTAAATCATCGAATTCTTTTACTTCCGTATTTTTCAGCAGTTTATTCGTCACTCTTTGGGCTCGTTCTTTCTCAATTGCCATTCGTCCGGCTCCACTTTGTAAGATCGCTTTATGATAATAACCTTTCGCTTCTGGCATCGCCATTAGAGTAGCCACACTCATCGCACCCGCCGATTGCCCGCTAATCGTGATATTATTCGGATCGCCACCAAAAGCTTCGATGTTTTCCTTCACCCATTTCAGGGCACAGAGCTGATCCAAAATCCCTGCATTGCCAGAGTCTTTATATGATTTCTTCGCCTCTTCTAAACATAAAAAGCCAAAAACTCCTAGGCGATAATTGATCGTCACCACAACGACATCACCATTTTTGGAAAAAGTTGCACCGTTATAATCATTACCGGACCCATATAAAAAAGCACCACCATGTATCCAAAATAAAACGGGACATTTTGCTCGCTTATTTTTTGTTGGGGCATAAATATTTAAGTACAAGCAGTCCTCACTCATTTTTTGAGTCGTTGCTCCTAATGCCTCCATAAGACGTGCGTGATTTTGCATCGCACTCGGCCCGAATGCTTTCGTTTCCTTCACTTCTAGCCATGGTTTAATCGGCTTCGGTGCTTGAAATCGTAAAGGACCGATTGGAGCTTCTGCATAAGGAATTCCTTTCCATTCAGCAAAATCTTCATATTCAGCACCGCATACTTTCCCACTTTTAGTTGTAACGATAACATCCTTCACTATGTACACTCTCTTTCACTTGTTATTCCTGTTCACTGCAAAAAGTTCACCTTTTTATTTTATCATTTTCTTCATTAATAAAAAAAGAAACTTAATGTAGTTTGAGGATGGGATTAGTAATCAAAACAAAAAAAGACTTTCCAAAAGTTCATAAAATTACTTTTGGAAAGTCCTCCATTTTTCATTTAAGATGGCATTCCTAAGATTGATTTCGTCTCTAGAAATTCTTCTATTCCATAATCTCCCCATTCGCGTCCGATTCCTGATTGTTTAAACCCTCCGAATGGTGCCCCAAAATCACCTTTGGCATTATTAATCGTAATTCTTCCTGCTCGTAAGCTAGTGGCGACCTTCTTTAATAATTCAGGCTCTTCACCATAAACATAACCAGCTAATCCATAAATTGAGTCGTTAGCCATTTCGATTGCTTCGTCAAGGTCTTCATAAGTAATGATGGACATCACCGGACCGAATATTTCTTCTTGGGCAATCGTCATATCGTTTTTCACCTCGGAAAAGACGGTAATCTGACTATAGAAACCTTTTTCAAATCCTTTTGGTTTGCCTGTTCCACCAGCAATCAACGTTGCTCCTTCATCTTTCCCTTTTTGAATGTATGATTGAACGGTTTCCCATTGCTCCTTTGATACTTGAGGGCCCACTTTTGTATTTTTATCCTTTGGATCCCCGATTGTAAACTCAGGTAATACATCTTTAACAGCCTCAATAAATTCATCATGAATAGATTTTGGAATAATCGTTCTCGTTGCTGCTGTACAAACTTGACCCGTATTAAAAACCACTCCAGCAACAGCTGTTTTAGCTGCTTCTCTAATATTTGCATCTGGAAGGATGACTAGTGGTGATTTCCCCCCTAATTCTAGTGAGATCTTTTTTATATCTTCGGCAGCATTTTTCATTATTTTTTCTCCAACACCGCCAGAACCTGTAAAGGAGACAAAATCAATATCTGGATGAGAACTAATCGCGTCCCCAATCGTTGAACCACTGCCGTTAACTAAATTAAAAACTCCTTTTGGAAGCCCAGCTTTCTCAAATATTTCAGCCATAATGATCGCAGCGAATGGAGTTTTGGATGCTGGTTTTAACACGACTGTACTTCCAGCTGCAAAGGTACTAGCTAACTTAGTTGCCGCTTGATTAGTCGGGAAATTCCAAGGGGTAATTAAACCCGCCACGCCAATAGCATCCTTTTGAACTACATGTCCGCCACGGTCTTCCACAAACTTAAAATCTTTTAATTCCTTGGCAGCTTGCTTAAAATGTTGATAGCCCATTTCATATTGAACGGATTCACTATTAGAAATCGGAGAACCTAATTCTTCTGTAATAACAGTAACTAAATCATCTTTTCGATTCTCATATTCTTGGGCAATATTTTCTAGTAACTCAATACGTTCTTCTTTTGTCGTTTGAGAAAAGAAAGGAAAAACCTCTCTAGCTGCTTGAACCGCTCGCTCTAAATCTTCTATTGTTCCAGCACTAATTGTTCCCATTACTTCTTCCGTTGCTGGATTGATCACATCAATTGTCTCTGTTCCAGTAGATTCAACCCACTCACCATTTATATAATGTTTTGTATAGTTACGCATGAAATCCAGCTCCTTTAATTCATAATCTGTTTCTATTCTTTCTATCCCCGTTACCCCTGTTAACTAAACGTTGCCCAACCAAATAAAAAAAGGAAGCGCTATCATAAGTGGAATATTGATAATTATCGCGTCGTATTGCTATCTTTGCGATTTGTGGAATCAATAGCGGTCTTCATGTTGTATGGTAGCTTTTACGACACGAACTGTGGAATTAGTCACGATTTCCATGTCGTAAGTCAACCTTTACGACATGAAATGTGGTAAAAATCATGCTTTTCCCGTCGCATCTCTGCCTATACGACTCGGAATGTGGTATGTATCGTGCTCTTCATGTCTTATCCTAGCCTTTACGACACGAAATGCGGAATCAATAGCTTTGATCTCGTCGCATCACAATCTTCACGACTCAAAATTATAGAAAAGGCAAAAAAATATGTCTCTAGTCAGGTGTACATTAACACCCTCGCCAGCCAATCTGAACAAATGAATGGTAAAAAGAACATTCCCATTAATGATGAGAATGTTCCTAAATTCTTTATTATCTTTTCGGCGCTAACTCATAAGCTGACTCAATTGCGGCTATCATACTTGTTTCAGCGGCAATATTTTTCCCGGCAATATCAAACGCAGTTCCGTGGTCAACAGAAGTACGGATAATCCCACCTTTTAATCCGACGGTAATATTAACGCCATCTTCAATCCCCATGACTTTAATCGGAGCATGTCCTTGGTCATGATAACATGCGACCACCATATCAAAGTCTCCGCGACCGGCTCTAAAAAATAACGTATCAGCTGGTAGTGGCCCGGTAACATTCATTCCTTCGTTTTGGGCTTTTTTAATTCCTGGTTCCAGCTTTTCTTCTTCTTCCCCATTTCCAAACAAGCCATTTTCACCAGCATGAGGATTAATCCCACAAACGGCAATTCGCGGATTGTCAAAACCTGCTTTTGATAAAGTATCATGGGCTAACTTCACTACTTTATACGTTCTTTCTGGATTAATACTTTCAATAGCTTCTATAAGTCCCATATGAGTAGTTAAGTGAATGACTTTTAAATTTGGTGTCGTCAACATCATTGAGAAGTCTTCAGTATCTGTCAATTTAGCCAAAATCTCCGTATGACCTGGGTATAGATGACCCCCTTTGTGCAATGCTTCCTTGTTTAAAGGAGCTGTACAGATGGAATCAATTTTTTTCTCTTTAGCAAGCTCAACTGATTTAGCTAAATATTGATAAGCGGCGTCTCCTGCTACTGCTGAAACTTCACCAAAAGGTAGATCAAAAGGAACGATATCTAAATCGATCACATCAATAGTGCCATGTTCAAACTTAGCCTCATCAGGTTCACTGACTCGATGAATTTTCAAATCCAATTCAACAATTGGTCGTACCTTTTCTAAAATTTTGGCATCCCCGATGACAACTGGACGACATTTGTTATAAACTTCTTCATGATTTAGGGCTTTAACAATGATTTCTGGACCGATTCCAGCCGCGTCTCCCATTGTTATGCCGATTATTGGTTTATTGTTCAATGTCATTAACTCCCTTCAATTTTCGAATAGCATCAATAAATACTTCTTCTTTTCCAAATCCCCCAGCTTTTGTAATCGCAAAAAGATGGTCGATGCCGATAAAGCTCGATATTGGTACGCCGACTTCCAATTCATCATACAATTTGAAACCAGCGACATTCCATTTATCACAAATTTTCTTGGCCGTATCTCCTCCCGTCATGACAATCCCTTGGAATAAGTCTTGTTTGAGTAGGCGAGAGGCAACCTCTCCAATCATTGTCACAATTTCACGGCTCGTTGCTGTGAAATCAAAACCATTCTTTGCCCCAATTTCTCTTGCATAGGCAATATCTTCTTGCTCTCCTGCAGAATAAATGACCACATCTTTCCCTAATTTTGCTGCACTTATAACCTCTTGATAAACACGAGATACTTCCTCTGTTCTCGTTTCAGAGTCTGAAACAGCTTTATAGGATTTCATTTCTATCGCAAAAACATCTTCTTCTAATAGTCTTGTTAATTGATTTCTAGAATTCACATTGACACTTCCAACAACGGTTAAAACAGGCTTCTTTATGTTGACTATTTGATACTTTTGAGGCTTTTGTTTTAAATTATAAAAAGCAGGAAGGTAATTTGCTAACCCAGCTGAACCGACCCAGCCAATCGAGTCCTTTATTCCCTTCACCTTTTTAAGCAATAATTGTAAATCCTCTTCTGATTCGGAATCTATAACAACGAATGTAACTTTTTGCTCTTTTAATTTTGATAACTCCCTAGCAAAAACGCCTGCATCTTCTGAACGAAGAACTTCTAAATTAATGAGACCCACTTCCTCTCCCATCTGCTTTTTTAATAGAGTTGGAATATGGGATTCTTTTACAGGGGTGACAGGATCATTGGCAATTTCTGTTTCAGATAACAAACGTCCGTTTAAATAATGGTAGCCATTTATCACTTTTCGACCATTTTTAGGATAGCCTGCTGCAATAAAAATAAAATCTGTTTGTAATTGATTATGAAAACCGATTAATTCATGTCCAATGCTTCCACGCATCGTTGAATCTATTTTTTTATAAATATTTGTGATTTGATGTTCAAGCAAAAAACGGGTTACTTTTTCAACGCTCTCTTTAGCTTCCTTCCCTTTTTTCGCTCTGCTATCTGTATCAAAAACAACCGCTTCATTTTCTGTTATATTTTCGGCGTCCATTTTAAAGAAAACAGATGTTTGCAATCCATACTTTGCAAGCTGAACACCACTATCATTAGCTCCTGTTAAGTCGTCTGCGATGATTGCTAAATTCATAGTAACTCTCCTTTTTAAAAATCAAATGAAGAAAGCCATTAAAGGATGGCCTTCTTCTCTATTTATCTACATCGTTGCGTTTATTTCTTTCACTTCTTTACCTGTCTTTTTCTCAAGCCGTTTCGCTAAAAACCCTATAAAGATTGGTAGTAATATCGCGGTTGTCACAACACTCGCCGCCACTTGAACCGTTGCGAGCTCAGCCATCGGCATAAATGAGACATTGGCAGCTGCGATCGCCATCGGTGTACCAACAGCATTTCCTGCCGTCGAGCCCTCAGCCGTTCCAACAATTGGGTTCCATCCAATCCATTTAAAAATTAAATATCCAATTCCACCCGTAAATAATACCGTCATAACTCCTAATAAAATTCCGCTAATTCCACCTTGAATGATCGAGGTAAAATTAATGCCCATTCCAAGGGAGAATGCGAAGAATGGAACAAGTTTGTCGCTTCCTTTGTGTAAGAAATCACCCATGTCTTTATCTAAGTTACCAATGGCTACCCCAACGAGTAATGGAAGTAAAACCGCTACAAAATCTACTGGTGAGAACATTCCTTCCGCAAAGCCCATTGTACCAAAAATAGCTAACGCTACCATCGTTAAAAAAGGACCGTCACTTAAAGCTAAAAATGGATAAGCAGCTTTATCATCTTCTTTTCCATATTGACCGGCTAAGGCAATGTAAAGGCCTCCGTTAGAATTTGTCATGGCGGCAATAATTGCGATTGGAGCTAACCCCATAAATAAACCATTTGAATCCGCTAACATAATGGCAATAAGACCAATACCAGCTCCAATAACCCACTTAAAGGTTAATAAGGTTAAACCTTTTTTCACGGATGTACCCGCTGTCTTAAACGTAATTTGTGTACCAGCTATTAATAAGAATAAAGCAATTAAAGCACTTGAACTATTTACAAATAAAGCTTCAGTAAATCCACCTATTCTTAATAAGTTTGGGAAAAATGTATTAATGGCTGCTGCAAGTAATAAGGGAACAACCATCATCCCACCAGGAATTCGATCTAAGGTTGCTTTAATTTTCATTGTTTTTTCTCCTTTTCCATTTAATGAAACGCTTTCATCTGTATTTCTAAATATAGATTAAAACAAATTGATAGATTATGCAACAATAAAATTTAAAAATAATTACAAAATGATTAAATTGTTTAATTTTGCAACAACCAAAGCAAATAAAAAACTTAAAGGTCACCCCTTAAGTTTTCTCCATAATGTCGCCCGATTAATTCCTAATCTTTCAGCTGCTTTTGTTTGATTATTATCTTCTTCTTTTAACACTTGCAAAATGATTTTAGTCTCTATCTCCTTCAATGTCCCTTGTATAGGTTGATTGAATTTTTCGGTATTCGTCTCAAATAATGCTTCAATAGTTGTTTTATGAATCATATAATCTTTTTCATTTAATGCCGCTTGTTTAATGATATTTCTTAAGCTATCAATATGATTCGTATATTTTAAACCTTTCAAATAAGACAACGTATCCTCCGTTACTTTTACAGCAGTTGTTCCATATTTCTGATGGTAATCGGCTAAAAAGTATAGCACTAATTCATGGAGATCCTCTAATCTTTCTGATAGATGTGGCACAATGATTTGATAAAGACCAAGGTTTTCTATTTCTTCTTGTGTCCTCAATGCATCAGTTAGGAGAAATAAGCGTACTTTTTCTTCATCACATTTTTGAAGAAAAAGTTTATATACAGGGTCCAAAAGAGGATCTTCACAATTTTTTATAACGATTGTTCGAACATTTGGCTGAAATAAATCATTAATATGCTTCATGTCAAACTGCCTGATATCTAATTCTATTAGCTGTCCATCTACAGCTAATTCTTGGTGAATATAAGATGCCAGAAATTTCTTTCCTGTCCCTTTTGCACCAGCTAAAACAATGGGCTTTTGTTTGGAGTATAATTTTTTGAGCGTTTGAATAATGCTTTCCATTTGCTCTGATTTATTGGCTATCGGTTCTTTGATCACACCATTATGTACTTTGACACCATTTTCTAATGATAAATCAACTGTATGTTTTTCTAAAAGATATACTTTGATTTCATCTTCATACAAATATCCCGTTACATTAATATGATAAGAACCTCTCTCAAAATCACGGATAACCTTTCTTCGGTTAACTTCTAAGGCCGTGTTTAAAATATATAACTCTTCCTCTGTTAAAAGATTCTGTTCAATATCACGAAGGTGCTCATACACCAATTTATTTTTTTCATCAAAAATGAGAATGTTCGGCTGAGTTTTCACCCAAAAGTGCTCGAATACTCCACTTAATCTGTTTTGTTTTTTTAAATTTTCATATAAAAAAAGAGCATCTTCAATCGAACGAATAATGGATTCTTTTCCTGATTGTAACAACATTCCTTTTAAACCGTATGCTTGTGATGTTTTTATCGTAATAACATCGCCAAGAATTTGTTGATAGCCCTCTTCTTTTAGTTTAAGTAAAAGAGGAGCGACCTCATCCGAACGCGAAACGGTAAAAACGTTTAAGGGTAAATTTAACAAATCAATAATGGAACTTGCACCAGAGGTAATATTCGAAAAGCCGACGACCGCTGTTTTATTATGGATATTGCTCGCTAACGTTAAAGAGCGTGTTAAATCATACCCCGACAATTGAATATCGATGACTGGAATAGTGACATTCTCTTTGATCAGCTGTGCCGTCCCACCACGACTAATAATGATAGTTGTTCCCTTTCTCTCTTGCTCTTTGGCAATATCTACACCTTTTTGTAAATCCCCAACAGAATAACTTATCGTTAAATCCTCATAAAAAGGTAGACATTCTTTGATAATCGGTACCATTGATTGATATGGTGCAATGATATGAATTTGTAGCATCTTAATTCCCCGTTCCATTCAAAAAATAATTATATTCATATTGAATCATATCCAAATAAAAAAAGGTAGTGATAACCAATTGATAGCTACCTAGCAGAATACATACAAACAGGATCATTACTTAAACAAGTTCATTCTTAACCCGCCACTGTATAATAATGGAATCGAGTGAAAAACTATAGGTAAAACTTTATAAGGAGGCATAAAATGGCTACAGAAACATATTCAATTACTACTAAAAGAGCTTTATATAAAAGGCGTAATTTATGGTCTGGCCTATTGTTCGGCCTTGGTCTTGTTGCCTTTATTGATGAGGCTGTCTTTCACCAAATCCTACATTGGCATCATTTTTATGATAAATCGACAACTAGTATTGGGTTAATCTCAGACGGACTATTCCATGCTTTTAGTTGGTTTGCAACTATTGGTGGATTATTTTTATTTGCTGACCTTAGAAGGCGAAATATCTTATTAATAAAAAGATGGTGGGGTGGTCTTCTACTTGGTGCTGGAGTTTTTCAACTTTATGATGGAATTATTCAACACAAATTAATGAGAATACATCAAATTCGTTATGTTGATAATGTCTTTATTTATGATCTGATTTGGAATGTTTTTGCCGCCATTATGATCATCATTGGTATACTCCTTCTTAAACATAATCAGGGTAAACCAAATGTTTTTGGAGCTAATCACCATGAAACATAATGCTCATCATGCTTTGAAGCCTTTTGAAACTCATCATATCGTTGAATTAATAGCTTCACTTTATATGGTCATTCCATTTATTCTCCTTTTTCTTTTCTATCTTCTATCTGTTTATTATTCCAATAGACATTATAAAAATTGGCCTAAATACCGAACTCTTTCCTTTGCAATCGGTCTATTTTTAGCCAGTGTTACGCTCCTAAATCCGGTAGTGCCACTAGTTGATGGTCCTTTTGTCACTCATATGATTCACCATTTACTATTAGGAATGTTAGTGCCTTTACTCATCGTGTTATCAGCACCAATGACTTTATTATTTCGAACCCTAAATGTTTCAGTCGCAAGAAAGCTCTCTTCATTTCTTAAAAGCTGGCCGTTTCGAGTTTATACACATCCAATTATCACTTCAGTTTTAAATATAGGCGGATTATGGTTATTGTATACATCTGACCTGTATTTGCTCATGCACGAGAATAATGTGATAAATGTTTTCGTACATGTTCATCTCTTTTTGGCAGGTTATTTATTTACAGTCTCCATGATCTATATTGACCCTGTCTATCACCGAGTTTCTTTTCATTGCCGAGCGATCACGTTCATAATCGCTTTAGCTGGTCACGGAGTTCTAACCAAATTCATTTATTCTCACCCACCAACAGGAGTTGAAACCGTACAAGCCCAACAAGCCGCTCAACTTATGTATTATGGTGGGGATGCCATTGATGCGATCATTATCTTCATTCTTTGTTGGCAATGGTTTAAGGCGACTCGACCACGGTTAAAGATGGTCGCAAACCAACTGACCTAACTTATAATAAAAAAAGAGAAATTGTCGAAAAGACAATCTCTCTCTTTTTTTATTTCGTTTCCCTTAAAATTTCAAGCAATGTTTCTTTTTGTTCACTTTGTACGAGTACATACATAAAATCATTTTCTTCGATGACCGTACTCCCTGAAGGGGTTAGCATCTGTTCACCACGTTCAATCGCACTTACATTGACATGTGGAGGAAAGCCGATGGAAGCTAAATTTTTACCGACGATGGCGCTGTTTTCAGTTGCTTGGAAATGGATCATTTCGGCATTACTTCGACCGACTGCCATTAACTCACGGCGTAACTCTTCTCGCCATTCATCGGTTAGTTCTTGTCGGAGCTCTTCATACGCTTCCTTTTTCATAATTTCTTTAAGCTCATCTGTTCGCTTCCTACGTTTTTGTTTCTGATCGACATCAAAATCTTTAAACATCATCATACTCACTGATATGAGCATGAGTAGAAGAATGAACGCAAACGGCAAAGCGGCGGCAATCGCAGCTGTTTGTAAAGCATTTAATCCTCCATCTCCACTTATAAGGAGGACAGAGGCTGTTCCAGCAATTAAAACACCCCAAAGAATTTTTAATTTATAACTTGGATTTAATTGCCCACCAGAAGTCATTGACCCTAGAACAAAAGCCGCAGAATCTGCCGATGTAACAAAAAATATTCCTACTACAATAATCGCCAGAATACTTACAATCGTCGTCAGTGGAAGTTGCTCTAACATATGGAATAACGTTAACTCCACTTCATTTAAAGCAACATCACCTAATGGATACATACCTGACATTTCAATTTCTAATGCCGTTCCTCCAAAAGTCGTGAACCAAATAACGGCGAGTAAAGTTGGAACTAATAATACGCCACCAATAAATTCTCTAATCGTACGTCCTTTTGAAATACGTGCGATAAACAATCCAACAAATGGAGACCAAGACATATGCCATGCCCAAAAGAAAATCGTATTAGCCCCTAACCACTCACTCTCTGAAAAAGGTGTCATCGTTAACGACATATCAACAATATTAGCAACATATCCACCAACAGTTGTCACCATACTTTCAAGCAGTGTAATGGTAGGTCCAGAAAGAAATACAAATAGCAGTAATAACCCTGCTAATATTAAGTTTAGATTTGTTAATCGCTTGATTCCTTTATCAATTCCTCGTACAGCTGAAAAGAGAAATAATACGGTAATAATAGCAATGATCGTAAGCTGCAAAGGAATACTATTCGATAATGGAGTTAAAAATGAGACTCCACCAGAAATTTGCAGTGCACTAAGACCAAAAGTAGTAGCAACCCCAGCACATGTAGATATGACGGCTAATAAATCAATACCACGACCCATCCATCCGTTCACGCGATTACCAATCAAAGGATAAAACGCTGAACTGATTAAGGCTGGACTATTTTTTCGATATTGAACATACGCTAACGTTAAACCAACGACAGAAAAAGCACCCCAAGCATGTAAACCCCAATGAAAGACTCCATACTGTAAACCAATTTCTGCGGCTTCTGTTGTACCTGGCACGACTCCAGGAGGTGTGTCCAAATAATAAATAATTGGTTCCGCTACCCCGAAGAATACAAACCCTACCCCAAGACCAGCAGCAAATAACATGCCAATCCAAGAAATAAACGAATGTTCCGGTCGGTCATCCTCTTTTCCTAATCTCAACTTTCCAAAAGGTGAAATCGCTATAACCAATCCAAATATCACAAACAAACTTGCCAATAACATATAAAACCAACCAAAATTGACAATAATCCAATCAAGTGCTGTATTAGCTGTTTCCCCTAGGTGTGATGGCGAAATCATCCCCCATGTGACGAATAAAACAACCCCCATTACGGATGCATACAGCACAAAGGAAGCCGTATGGTCTTTCTCTTTCTTTTTCTCTAACATAAGCATCACCTTTCATTGCCAAATTTGACATATACCATTATGTGATAACTGCTTTATTTTTTAAAGCATACAAATGGATTTATTTATTCATTCTTTTCGACCATTTTTTGTTTCCCTATTTTTTCGCAGCTTAAACTACTTTTTTATAAAAAGTGTATATTATTATTAAAATGTTCTAGTTCGATTGATTTTATTCTCTTCTACCTTTTAATAAAAGAGAGAAGACATACCGATAAATGAAGGTTTTTAATCTTTTAAATCAATCATCTCGATGTTTCAAAACAGTGGTTATTATTTTTTAACTGAATTACGTATAAATAAATCGATAGTGTGCACATTAATGGGTGAATAACATTTAAAGGAGGATTATTTTGAAGTTTATACAAAGAACTTTAATCTTATTATTAATTGTCGCCCTTTTTAGTGGTTGTGGTTTTGGGAATCAAGCGAATCCAGGTCCTGATGCAAATCGCCTAGAAACCCAAAATACTCGTGGAAATAATATGCAAACACAAGATAATAATGGGGATAACAATCAAACACGGATGGAAGTTGCTAGTGAGGCGGCTGATAAAATCACTGATTTAGACGAAGTAAGCAATGCAAATGTCATCGCAGCTAATCGAAATGCTTATGTAGCCGTTGTGTTAGACGATGATAGAAAAGGCGAAATACGCCAAGAGCTTGAGAATGAAATTTCAGAAGTAGTTAAATCAACGGATTCAAATATCCAAAATGTATTCGTATCAGCGAACCCAGATTTTGTTGATCGAATGACAGGTTTTGGAGATAGAATTCAAGAAGGCCGTCCGATTCAAGGGTTATTTGAAGAATTTACAGAACTGACTCAAAGAATTTTTCCAAATGCCCGTTAATCACACAAATTAATTTAATTAAAAAAGAGAAAGTCTTAAAGGTTTCGATATCCCTTGAGACTTTCTTTTTCTATACTTTGTTTACTGATTAAAGTGGCACTTATTATACGATAATCGTTGCAAAGGCATCCTCTTCTCCATTGTTAAACAATTTGATGAAATCAAAGTCCTTATTATGAAAACGCATTTTAAATATTTTACTTTCACCATGTTGAACCGTATCATCTGAATCAAAATGAATAAATAATTGATTATTAATAATCTCACACGTAATATTGGAATAACTTGTTGTAGGATGTTGAAAAATGACATACATCTCTTTTTGTTCATTTTTAACAATCAATGAGACACCCTTCTCAAACTCATAATGAAGAACATCTAATAGTTGGTATACCTTCTCATAATCAAAAACCAATTCTTCAATAACCGTTCCATCGTCCAATTTTTCTTGAGCAACCACATCAAACTGAGGTTGTTTTCCAAGAAAAAATAAAACGATTATTAACGCAACAATAGCTACGATTATTAGCAACCCAATCCTTTTATTCATAATATGCCTCCTTGTAAATTAAGTACAATCAATGTTAATACTTAATCAGCAAGGCCTCTCCCCCTTATGAACTACCTATTTATTTCGATAAATCTTAGCCTTATTTTCCCTTTATTACCTCATTATATAATAAAAACACTCTATTGCTGGAGAAAATGTGTTAACTTTCTAAACGAGATCGATTTTTTATTAATATCTTCTAAATAAAATGAATGAAAAGAAAGGTGGCTAATATGGAGAAAAAAGCTGAAGTTAAAATATTAAATGATTTTTTACAAGGAAATTATATGGGGATTCATTCATATGAGCACTTAATTGAAAAAATCGAAAGCCCTACCTTAAAAGATTCATTTATTAAGATTCAAAAAGACCTCAAAACTCATGCAGCGATCATTTCTGAACGAATTCAGCGACTTAATGGGACTCCGGTCACTAGTGAGGGGCTGATTGGAAAAGTAGAAAGTTTTGTAGGAAATCTATTTGAGAGCTACAAAACGGATGAAGATATTATTAAACATGCCATTAAAGGAGAAAATATATACGGCATTCGAAACTCAGAAAAGCTCGTTCGAGATAAACTTGGAGATGAAAATCTGCAACTCGTTCATCAAATTCTTGAAAAAGATAGAGAGCATATTGATTATTTAAAATCGCTACTTCATTCATGAGCTATAATCCATTCCTTGTTTCATCTGTAACAAGAAAAGAAGACATAACTTAACACGAATCGCCAAATGTGAAGTGCTCTTTATGGAATACTTTACATATAGACATGTATGGTAGTTTTTTATTATTTTTTAATGCTTTTTTATTTTCTAATGCCATTATGGTACGCGAAATTATGGGTTTAAGCTATCTATTTCTTCTCCACCTCTGATAAAGAGCTTCATTGGATAATCAAGTGTTTTCCTTTACTATTAAAATCATTGACTTATCCTAGTAATTATACGCCCCTTCAATTGAGCTCTGTCAATTTTTTTAATATTGGATTCGGTAATGCCTGTTCAAACCATTTAGAATGTACGGAATTATCGCTTTTATGTGCTTTTAAATAGTAATAAAGAGAATCTGCCTTATCCTTTCGAGCCATTAGTTCATAAGCAACATACCAAGCAACTGGATTTGCAACTTTTACACCATTCCACACAAAACTAACCTCATTAGGTATTTGTATCAGCTGTTGTTCATAATAAATTGAAAAGTGACCAATAAATTCAAATGTTACATTCTCGATGTTTAATTGTAAAACATAGTCGCTCCCAAAAGAACTATCTCCTTTTTTCTTTTGCGGAGTTATCCATTTCTTTTCCAAGATTTTTACTAATTCGTGTTCTGATGCTTCAACCATTAGATCCCAATCATTTACTTGTTCAGATAAACCTAATGCATATAACAAGCCACTCCCACCCAATGAGTAATCGATTTTGTTTTCATCTAAAACTTCTACTACTTGCTGTAAAAGACTCCATTTTTTGAGCATATATACGTCTCCTTTTTTATGTCGAACATTAAGTCCTCCGCTTTTTGGGAAGTGAATCAATCGACCTCATTACTTGTTCAATGATTAAATTCAATAAATCCCCAGCTAAGATTTAGTAACTTAAAGACCGTTATCTTGAAAGAGATTAATCAAAATAACGGTCTTCATACAAGTTGTTGAGAGCTTTACGTACTTATCTTTTTGAATGGGGCCCAATCTCCCCATGGTTTTGTTCTAAAAGCTCCGAAACGGTCACAAATTCATAACCTTGCTGGTCAAGTTCTTTCATCAAATGAGGAAGAGCGTCCGCCGTAGCTTGATGTATGTCATGCATCAGAATAATAGCTCCGTCATGGACATTATTAAGGATAACTTTATTAATTTCATCCTTATCTCTGCTTTTCCAATCAAGGGAATCAACAGACCATAAAACCATTGGTATTCCGATGTCTGAAATAAGAGAGATTACCCCGTCATTATATGAACCATATGGAGGTCTCATCGTAGAAGGACGGAATCCAACTGCTTCTTCAATTTGTAGACTTGTTTCCTCCAACTCGTGTTTTATTCTTTTAGGTTCAAGAGTGACTAAATTAGGATGACTCATTGAATGATTTCCAATTTCATGCCCTAACCGTGCTACCTCTTGGACTAATCCAGGGTAATATTCTACTTGTGTACCTAACATATAAAAGGTAGCTTTAGCACCATATTCACTTAATGTATCAAGGACTTGAGGTGTTACTTTTGGATGCGGTCCATCATCAAATGTAAGAGCCACGTATTTCCCGTTCGGATCTAATTCCTTCCATTCTGACTCTATAATCTCTTTATCTATATCCCCCACCTCTACTTTCTCAGAATCTATTAATATATCTTCATTAATATAAGTTAAGATTTCATCAAGTGGGATATCAACCTGCATGAGACCTACAGCACCAGCAGCAATTTCATATTTATCAAAATAAAGCGAGAATACGTCACTACTTAAAGACCATTTCCAATTTGTCGGTTTTGTTAAGGCATCTTTTAATTGGTCTTCAAATACAAAGCTAAACCGCTCCTCATCTTCTTGTAGTAAACTAAAAGCCAGTTGATAAATTGTATCAACTGAATCTTTATTGACAGCTAGGACTTCTTCCAATTCCAAGATTTTTCCTTTTTTAAGGTCAATAGTAAACGTAGTAATATCTTGATTTCCGTTGGCTCCCCCATAATACTGATAGTTACTAAATATAAAACTATATATATGACTCGTAATTTGCTGAGTGGTCATTTGAATATTTAAATGTGCGAGATGCTCCTCATTAAAAATATCCTTATTTAGGTCAACTTGCTCTAGAAATTCTTTCTCTTTATTCCTAAGCCACTCATGTACATTCTTGTCAATAGCTTCAATCCCCGTTTCCGGTACAACAATAGAAGATGTATAAATTTCAGTTTGTTTTGTTTTACTGACAACATCAATCCCTGAATATTTCGTTTCAAAATTTTGGTCATTCTCATCTATTATTTGACCATGAGAGACTATCACCTCTTGAGCCTGTATGGTTTCAGTATTTTTCTTTAATAGACTAAAAAAGAAACTACTTACAACAATAACCAAGATAAGAAGCAACAGCCAACCAGGCCACTTAATTCGCCTTATCATCTAATACAAATCCTCTCTCCATTTATCTCACATACAAATCAATATACTACCAAATTAATTCCAGTAAAACAATAAATTTTTTATGTGAAATATAGGGAGCAAAACATGGTTTAATATATTTGTAGAAATGACTTCACCAAACACTGACAAGATTAAATGGTAAGAATACTTTGCTCTAAACAAAACACGCCACCAATACAAGCCTGACCCATAATAAAACTCGCCTAATTAGAAGCCCTCAAATCCCCAACTCCTCTATTAGATATCTTGAACAATAAATTGATTAAATCATCTGATTATAAGGTCACTTCCCTTATTGACCTTCTTGGACTAAGATGTGTTTCTTTTAACGGGTAACCACATCTAAAAATTAATAATCCGTTCCATGATGGATCTTCAGTAATCTCCTTTAACTTAGCTCCGAAAAGTTCGGGTGCATTAAGACTTTTTTCACGATCAACCATCTCATTTAACTGACTTAATGGTTGCATACCTATCCCAAGACTCGCTCCGTATAAATGAATTCTTTGCCATGCTCTACCTGCTCTAGCACGTTGTACATTATCACTAGCATCTTTTACAGATAGTAAGCCATAAGCTGCTGCTGTAGCCGTATGGGTATCTTTCGTTGCAGATAACCAAAATTGATCGTTCTTTTTATGTGACAATGGGGGTAATATCTTACCAAGTGCTCTAATTAAAAAAGAGCCACCTTGTGCGTCCAAGGTTATTCCATCACGTTCCTCTTGTATGTCTTTCCAATTCTCCTTGAACCATTTATTCGTATCCGCACTCATTTCTTTATCTGCTATGATCGCTTCTGTTGCTTTTACAATTAAATTTCCTAACATTTGTTTTTCTTCAGTAGAGGAAAACCATGAAATTTTTACCTTTTTCTCATCTACTATTAGATTTTCTACTTCTGTAAAGATTGTTTGAGAGATCAGATGGTTAGTATCATATTCTCCACGGTGTGTATGTCTAAGAGGAATAGCTTTATATAATGGGGAATCATATTTTCTACCTTGCTCAAGGTCAATACGAGCAATACAGTATGGATCAAGACTATTAGGTGTATAAACTAATTGTGGTTGATACCCGTTTGCATAGGCAGACAACATGAGATTCTCAATCGCACATCCTAGACCAATAAACATTTCTCTCCTCAATGGATCGATCGTACCGATGTTTCGGCTCTCATCTGCATATATTTCTATAAAAGAATCCGTTACTTTAAATAGCCAGGGCTGAGTGTTATGAGGGTTAGAAGCTAAAATAGCATCATTTACTAAAGCAAGTACACCCGTTTTTAAATTTTCTTTACTAATATTCCACGGCTCGTAAGCTGGTCCTTTTCCCGTACTAAAAACACCTTGGTCAATCGCTCTCCACGTTAATCCTGCCCACACAACTACTAGAAAAGCAGCTCCTGATTTCTTTAAAAAGGTTCTTCTAGTCATCTTTTCAGATTCAATGTTTTCTTTTACTCTCATCTAATCTCTCCTTCATTTAGATAAGGTTGAATAACCGTCATAATTAGCTGAATACCTTGTTCTATTTTTTCTTCTGATACTTCTTCACCGCTAGTTTCAAGAAAAGCAAGCCAATAATTACTGATGATCCAACTAATTTTTAATAAGTCTTGTACCTGTGATTCGCCTTGCGATATAGAAAGAACACCAGCATCAATAAAATATTGAAAAAATTTCTTTTGTTCAGTCATTCGTTGCTCTTGTATTTGTTGATGTCTGTCTTTTAATAGAGGATCCATTTTCATTAATACAATAAGCTCACGATAGAAAAATCTGTATTTCCACTCTAATTGAAAGCTAGCTCTTATGATTGACTTTAGATCTTCAAAGGAAGGCAACCAATTTGAATTCGGAACTTGCCAAACACTGTCCCATTCTTGAATCATTTTTTCTAAAATAGCTCTAATAATCTCCTCTTTATTTTTGAAATGATAATATAGGTTCCCTGTGCTAATCCCAAGTTCCTTTGCCATATGATTTGTAGATACTGAACTAGTTCCTTCTTGATTAAACATAATGATAGCTGTATCGATAATTTTTTCTTTAGTCTTATTCAACAGAATATCCTCCTTCACAAAATAGAGTAAATACTCTAAATCTAACTTTAGAGTATTTACTCTATTAAGTCAAGGGCCGTACACATAACAAAAAGGCAATTCATTATATTTAATGAACTACCCTTAATTCCTGTCAAATATATATTAAGTTAGAGCAAGTTAGTTCAAGGCACTACTCTGTTAAACATCGTATAATAGTTAAGTTCCTCTAATGCTGCTTTACGATTACTTTTTCACTTTTCCCAGCAACAAATCCACACATAGCAATTCCAACGGATGCTAACATAAGAATAAGAAGCGGTGTATTCCAACTATTTGTCCACTCTGCCACTAACCCCAAAAAGATGGGTCCTATCGCAGCTATCATATACCCAATTGACTGTGCCATACTAGATAATTGAGATGATTCCTCTATCGTATTAGTACGTAATACAAAAAAAAGCATAGCTAAACTAAAGGCTGTTCCAGCTCCAACTCCTGTTATAAGTAAACATAGCATAATCAAATTTGATGATATAAAAGTAATACCTAATAATCCAATAAAAAATAAAACTCCTGATAATAACGCCAAATAACTTTGATGCTTAAATTTGAATGCTATAAGTGGTACTAGAAATGTTGCTGGAATAAGCCCCACTTGGAATAGGGCAATAAACCAACCCGTTTGTTCTTCAGCAAATCCCTTTACTAGTAATATATCAGGCAACCACGTAAACAAACTATATGGAATGAACGATTGCAGCCCCATATAAATCGTAACTGCCCAAGCAACTTTCGACTTAAATAAAGCATTTGTTGGTTGATTATTCACTTTACTAGGTAAGCTGTTAGTTTCCCTATTAGCTGGTAAACGTAAAATTAGTAATAACATGGCTATCAAAGCCAAAATACTCCAAACTTGCATCGAAGAACGCCAGTCTATTCCTTCAATGTTAGTAATAGGAATAGAAAGACCAGATGCAAGAGCTCCAAATATATTCATAGAGACAGAATAAAATCCGGTCATCAAACCAACTCGATACGGAAAGCTTAACTTAATTAAACCTGGCATTAGAACATTCCCGACAGCAATGGCTATACCTACTAGAAACGTACCGAATAATAAAACCGAAATTCCCCCAGTCCCTCTTAAAAAAATACCAAAGGACAACACTAGCATCGCAAGTAAGAGGACTTTTTCCATTCCTAATCTTCTGGCTAACGCTGGAACAAATGGTGAAAATAATCCGAAAGCTAATAATGGGAGAGTATTAACGAAACCAACTAAAGCATTCGAAACGCCTAACTCTTCACGAATCATTGGAATTAAAGGCCCTAATGAAGTAATTGGTGATCTTAATATAGAGGCAATAAACAAAACAGCTAAAATCAACAATACCAAAAAATACTGTTTTTGATTACGTTTTTTCATTTTCATTACTCTCCTCCTTACCTATGAAAATACCACATACCTCAAAATAATTTACCATTTTTTATTGCATTTTATCAACTTATACTATTAATAACGGCCTAACAAGCTTTTAGATAAGTGGTTCACTTTATAAAGAAAACCAGTAGATGTTTTTTTCTACTGGCTACTCATTTAGAATAATTTATAATAATATTTAATTTTATTTTGTTAATGGGACCAAATAGGTTATGGCTATTCAAACTCTACCTTAACAATGTCTGGTTCTCTCCCCCTTCTTGTAAGAATGACCTCTGCTTCATAATCATTTTTCCACTCTATTGATATAATTTGAGGAAGTTTCGTTTTCATGATGGACTTGTCATCATATTTAATTCTAAGGATAGGATCTGGAAATGCGTCTACCTTAACCACTTCAATTTTGTTTATATCATTTGGAGAAAAGCTCACCTCTAATTGAGTCTCTTCAGGTGACTTTAGAAAGAACAACCAACCTAGTGCCAAAATGACTAAAAGCACTAAAAAAACTAGCCCCAAAAAACAGCCAATTCCAGTTAAAAGTTTAGTTTTTTGTCGCTCTAAGCTATCATCTTCATTCCAATCCATTTTTATGATATTTCCTTTCTTTACAGATGGAAGTTATGAATTCTTTTTAAGACACTCTGTATATCTCTGCTATAACTATCAAGTTTTTTAGTATTTTTAGATCGTTCTCTCATACCAAAATAAATACGTAGACCCTCACAAATTTCTGCTTAGTTTACTAAGTAATACATACAAATTATAACATTCTATTTGTACATACTATAGACCGAGTGGTATCTATCTTTATAAATAACAAAAACTATTCCACTTATAGCTCAAGGAATAGTTTTATAATCTTCCCTATGGTTGAATTCTTACTCTTGTTCCAATCGGAATCGTTGCTGCTAACTCTTCTACATCGGCATTAAACATCCGAATACAGCCATGTGAGACGGATTTTCCAATCGAGGACGGATCGTTGGTACCGTGAATGCCATAATGCTGTTTTGAAAGGGACATCCACATCGTTCCATAAGGCCCTCCAGGGTTTGGTGCCTTATTAATAATCACAAAATCACCCACTGGCGTCTCCGTTAACATCTTTCCAACTGCAATAGGATATGTTTTTACTACGGTTCCATTTTGTAATAAAGTCAAAGTATGATTAGAAAGAGATACATGTATTTCATAAGGTAATGTATTTGGGTCTGGCAAGCCAGGGATGATAATAGGCTGACCGATGTACAATACATTTGGATTAATCATTGGATTTGCCTGGATAATTGCAGCAAATGGTACCCGGTAATCAATTGAAATCTGCCATAACGTTTCTCCTGATTTAACAATATGACGATACATTTTAAGAGCCTCCCGTATAGATTATATTTACTACTATATGTGGGCTCTCGTTTATCTGTTCAGTTAAATCATTTAAACACTTTCCAACGACGGATTTAATGACTTCTTTTTAAACTGAACAACTTGGTCTCCTTTATAAATAAAAGCATGTTCGTAAATGGCTTGATCCGATAAAATCGTTTTTAAAAAATAGGACAAATTTGCGACACCGACATTTTCATGATGTAAAATCCATTCAATTTTTTTCCAATCTAAAATTCCTTCCTCAGTTTTGAGCGGTGTTATGTATGGAATATGTTCTGGAAGTTCCGCCACAAAAAGATAAAGTCCATCATAATATGTATTCTCTATGTCACTCCACGATAGTGTTCCTTTATAATGGACATCCTCTTTTTCAAACAAAAGACCTGTCTCTTCTTGCATTTCGCGAATAATACTCTCAAGCGGTTCTTCACCAACTTCTATTTTCCCACCAACACCATTCCAAGCCCCCATCCATTGTGGCTTTTCACGATTTAATAACAATATCTCATCTTTTCGCTTAATAAAACAAAGTGTATACGTATGCATTCGTTCCACCTACCTCAAATTCATTGACTTTTATTATTCCATTTATGACATAATAACAACAAAACTTGGTTAATGAACACAATTAGCAATAGTTACTATATAATCATATCAAATATCGATTTTTTTTGTTACGATTAATTGACATTAATTTCTTATCGGAGGTTTTTTTGTGAACAGTTTATTTATGACGATTATCCTTGTTTCCTTCGTTGTTTCTATAATAGCTAGTATCGTTATTATGAAAAAGAAGCAACATAAATACATAGCACTTGCCGTTGCCTTTGGAATTTCTGCTTTTATTTTAGTGGCAGCTACACCCGTTGTTTATAGTATGGATAATCAAATTTTTGAAAATCAAACAAATCGATTTTTTGAAAGCTTAGGAATTTACACGCTCATTTATTTTATACCATTAGTTACACTCGTAAACTTTTGCCTCATTCATCTGCTTGATAAAAAAGAAGGAGAGAAAGAGGAAGAAACCAATTAATCAAACACATGGCACTACTCGAACTACATGAGAAAATCAATTACTATAAGGAAGTAGATGAGAAAATGATCCTCATCTACTTTTTTAGGCCATTTCTACAAAATTTAAGTTAAAAACAGAAAACCATTTGCAAAACTCTGAAAGAAAAAAGGAATATGAGGAAAGATAGCGAATACCTTACATGTTAATCTGGATAACTCACTTCGTATATCAGAACGAGTTTTCGATAACTCGTTATTTTTTTGCTATCTTTTGTCCAAAATAATTAAAAAAGATACAAAGTTTCTCCATTTCTATGGTAAACTCTTAATGTTAAGGGGAGGTCAAGATGAAAAAATTACCGTTCTTATGTTTGTTGGCATTCGTATTAGTCGGATGTGTCGACACAACTCAAACAAATAATGGCAGCATAGATATTCAACAACAATTAAGCGACCTTAAAGAAGAAAACAATGAATTACGAGCTGAAAATAGAGAGTTAGAAGAACAATTAAACGCTAAAGAAATTGAATATCAAATTGCAACGGATGCTCTTCACCAGCAAGTAAATAATAGAGAAGAGCAAATAGATGAGTTGCAAGAGCAACTTAGTTTGTTAGATCCGACTGTTCCACATTCTGCGATCCTAGAGACACTATTAAATTTGTCATTGGACGTATTTACGGCTTATAATAATCAAAATGAAACTTTTATTGAAATGATTAGTTCAGAAGATGCGGACTACTTACCCATTTCCTCATTTTATCATTTCACTTTGGAGACTTTAGAATTCCGAGCGATTAACTTAATTTCCGAAGATGAAATTGACGTTATCTTTGCTGAAGTGGACGACAAATCAAATGTTGAATATTTATTAACCTTTGAGCTAATTGATGATGAATGGAAATTAGCCAACTTTGATATTCATTAAACACCGACTAAGAGGCTGGGACATAACTAGCTTTAGAAAGTAGAAAACAAGTCTAAAGAACATTTTTAGTTGTTTTTCGGCTCTTTATTCCCCCGTTTTGAATTTCATCACTTCCTGCTATTACTTACAAGGATGAAAACGAAGATTATCCTGTGCCCTAGTGGACGAAAATATGCGGAGACTCCCGCGGGATCTAGTGGCCGTGCCACCCCGCAGGACGCGGAGCATGTTTTTCGGGAGCGGTGAGTAGAACACCATATAAATAGAACGAAAGCCAGTGACGTTTTAAATGAGTAAAATGTCACTGGCTTTTCCTATCAAAGGAGGTTTTTATCCCAGCCTCTTTATATTAGAGACTATTTGAGCAACTAGAATAAATAAGGTTTAGTTATAACTGCACACTTTTTGCACAATTTAGCTTTATAATATTTAATGGGTTAAACAAAGAATCCATATTGAATAAGGAGTTTTTTTATGTCAACTAGTTCAACTCGCACTTCAAAATTTATCGTTATTTTTACACTTGCTTTAGTCGTTACGGCTGTTCTTTTTTTCTTCTTCTCTCAAAAAGATGAACCTAATCAAGATATTATTTTTTCTGAGCATCCAGATATTAATGGACAGCCAATTTTGGGTAATCAAGATGCTCTCGTCTCAGTTGTTGAGTTTGGTGATTATAAATGCCCTGCTTGTAAAAGGTGGGACGAAACCATTTTACCCCAGTTACAAGAAGATTTTATTGATGATGGACTTGTTCATTACTCATACATCAATACATTATTTCACGGAGAAGAATCTGGTTTAGCTGCCCTTGCTAGTGAATCAGTTTGGCATCACCACCCAGAAGCCTTTTGGGAATATCATCAAGAAATTTTTCATCAACAACCAGCTTCCCAAAATCATGATGAAGCATGGGTCACTCCATTAAAGCTTGTTGAAATCGCCGCTGAAATAGAAGCAGAAATTGATTTAGAACAGCTAGCAGCAGATATTATCGAACAAACTTTTATCGACGAGTTGACAGCTGATACCGAGCAAGTCATCGAGTATGATATCCAATTAACACCAAGCATTGTCATTAATGGAACATTAGTAGAAGATCCTTTTGATTATGAACATATCAAATCATTAATCGAAAAAGAGTTGGAGGACTAAATGATGGCCAAGCTATTGTCTGCAAAATCCTTTCTTTATTTTGCTTGGCTCGTCTCCATTATCGCTACACTTGGAAGCTTGTACTTTAGTGAAGTGAAACAGTTTATTCCGTGCGAACTCTGTTGGTACCAACGAATCTTTATGTACCCATTAACTTTTATTCTAGGGATCGCGGTCTATTTTAATGACTTTAAAGTCGTACGATACATTCTTCCCTTATCTGTAATAGGCGGTTGTATATCCCTTTATCATTATCTCATTCAAAAAATCCCTTCCTTTGGAGCCATTAGCCCTTGTAAAGATGGGGTTCCCTGTAACATGCAATACATCAATTGGTTTGGTTTTATCACCATACCCTTTTTAGCCTTAACTGCCTTTACATTAATTACGATATTTTTATTTATCGTATTAAGAAAAGAAACAAAAAAGCTTGATTGAGCTATTCTCAATCAAGCTTTTTTTCTCTTCTTTTATAATAAATAATTCCATTTTTGATTTCTTTATTCACTTCTCCTAATTGTTCAAGAAAAATAAGGCGTGTCACTGTTGCCATTAACGGATTGATAAACAATTTCAACTCTACGTCTCCGTAAACTTCTTGACTAATTTCCGCCGCATTTTTGGCTTCCTCACTTATTAAATCAAGCACCTGTTCTAAACGGCGCTGATGACTTCTTAACGTTCTATCAATTCGCTCATGGAGATTTTCAATGAGCTCACCATGTCCAGGTAAAGTCATTTTTGTTGGATACTTTTTCAACTTCTCTAAAGAGGTCAAATAAGCATCTAATGCATTATAATGAGGGTCGTTTAATGATAAATAAACGGTTGGTGATAAATGCTGAATCACATGGTCCCCGACAATCATAATACCTTTCTCTTTTTGATAAAAGCAAACATGATCAATTGAATGACCAGGAGTCCAAATCACTTCATAAAAATCATCACCTAGTCTGATAAAGTCACCTTCATCAAATAAAAAATCCGGTTCAAATAAGTAGGCGTCTGCTTCAAGGTGCACAAGTTCTGTTGGCATGTGTGGCCCACCATTTTTTTCAACAAACTCTAACCATAAAGCCGTTTGTTGAGTATTCTGCCTTAATTTTATTAATTGTTTAGCTCCTAAAGTCGAAACATGAACAGAAGCTCCATACTCTTTTTGAAACCAATCTGCTAAACCGATATGATCAGGATGAGTATGAGTTAAAACAATCTTATCGATTTTAAAATCTTCTTTTATAACATCTTGCCATAAAGCTTTTGATTGCTCAGCATAGCTCCCTGTATCCACAATTGTATAGCCATTTTCTCCTTTAAATAAATAGCTATTCATCTCTCCCATCTCAAATGGGTATTGAACTTTTAATTGGTAGACATCGTCCGTAATTTGATGGAGCAAATCTAAATCAATCAGTTGCTGAAATTTCTCCGTTTTTATCATTTTCTTACACCTTCTATTTATCGTTTCACTAAACAAAACTTGTCTCTTTTAGTTCACGGTATTTCTTACTAATATACCATATTTTCGATTCACCGTATTAAAGTCCCGTCCTAATAACTTTTAAATTTTTTTCATAAATAAGCAGATAGCCCTCATGCAACTATTATCTCCCCTCATTCACTTTTAGCTCGATAATATCGAATGCCATTTTCTGTGTAATAGTCAACCATTCCTTCAGAAACAAGATATTTAAAACGAGCAATCGTCGAAATAAACGGACTAAAAAAATGAGTTTTCTTTTTTGGTTGATAGATTTCCGTACAGACCTCTGTGGCGGTTTTCCAATCTGATTTCAAACAATGGAGCATTTGTTCGATCCTATGTTCGTGACCCTTTTTCAATTCATCTACTCTTTCAATCAAATTACTAAATACTTCTCCATGCCCAGGTAAACATAGTTTAGTAGGATAGTTTCGGATTAAATCAAGAGATTGAAAATAATGTTTCATGGAGTCCTCTTCTTTATTACTTAATGAAAAATAAATAATTGGTGAAATATCCTTTAACACATGGTCACCTACGACAAGAATTTGTTTTTCTCTTTGGTAAAAACACATGTGATCAGTTGAGTGCCCTGGCGTCCAAATGACCTCATACTCGTCATCCCCTAATTGAATAAATTCTCCTATTTCAAAAAGAACATCTGGTGTGAAATAATAAGGGCTAGGATCTAATGACAACATCTCAGTTGGAATGCTAGGTGCTCCATTTTCACAAATTATATTTTCTAAATCTTCTTCTTTAATATGATCATTTTGAATCATTTTCAGTTCTTCATTGCCAACCGTTGATAAATGAACCGGTAATTGATGATTTTCTTGAAACCAGCGGGCTAATCCAACATGGTCGGGATGGACATGTGTTAGAACGATTTTTTCAATTATAATTCCTTTAGAAAGAATATCTGTCCATAATTGAATAGACTCTTCTGCCTCACTTCCTGTATCAACCAGCGTATAACCACGTTCTCCCTTAAATAAATAACAGTTGACTTCACGAATCCCAAATGGAAATCTGACCTTCACTAAATAGATGTCGTCTACCACTTTTGTAAGCATATGTCCTCCATATCAGTTTTTTTATATCATTATTTATATATGATACTGCTTATTTCGATAAAGCTCTCGATAATTCCTTTTAAAAATCAATGAAAATTACCATATTATTTGTTCGAAACAAGAAACTGCACCATTTCTCGACATTTTTTTGATTATAATAAGGATGAATGAGTAAATTTATAAAGAGTGAGGTCCCGTACATGAAATTTAGACTATCATTAAAATTAGGCCTTATGTTTTTTGTCATTATCCTTGGGCTAGAATTGACTATGGTCTTTTTTTTACATAATGTTTTAGTCGATTCCCGAATTGAGGATGAAGTTAGTTCCCTTTTAGCTAGAGGCCACTCACATCAGCTAACACTTGAGCATTCATTTGATGAAGAGACCATTTATCATGTTACCTTAATGGAAGTTGCTGCAAATACAGATGTCATAGTGACCAATGGAGCCCAGCAAGTCTTAAGCTCCTCTTTTCCAAATCAATGGATTGAGGAAGCCTTTTTACAAAGCTTTACCTTTGATAGTGTTCCAAGAAAAGGTTTGATTTTAAATGATGATATTAATTCTTTTTCTTATATTAATACGGTACATGAAATTATCAATGAACGCAGCGAAACGATTGGTTATGTCTATATGTTTTTGTCGACTGATTCCTTACATGCCGTCATTCATCAATTAAATGAACACTTTTGGTTAACCGCTGTTATTGTCATTTCTTTAACAACAATCATTATTTTTATTTTATCGGTTAACATTGTCAAACCATTACTTAAAATGAAAGAAGCAACGGTCAAAATGAGCAATGGGGATTTTTCAGTTTCTCTTCCTAATACACGCAAAGATGAGCTTGGTGATCTCGCTCGCTCCATTCAAACTCTTGCTCACGATTTAGATTATCTAAAAAAAGAACGTAATGAATTTTTGGCCACAATTGCTCATGAATTACGAACACCCTTAACGTATATAAAAGGCTATGCCGATGTTGTACAAAAGAGAAAACTTTCAGCAAAAGATGAAGATAAATATTTAAAAATAATTCATGAGGAATCAGAAAAGTTAACCGAATTAATCGATGATTTATTTGACTTAGCGAAATTGGATCAGAACCAATTTGTAATTAAGAAGGAAATGATTCATTTAGTGGACTTCTTAGAACAAATTCAACTAAAAATGGAACCAGCCTTTTACGAAAAAAAGATGTCATTGACTGTTCAATGTCCAAATCAATTATCCTTATCTGCTGACCCCAGACGACTTGAACAAATCGTTGTCAATTTATTAGATAATTCCATTCATTATTCTAATAGTGGCTCCGAAGTGATGATAGCTGTCTCAGCCGTACATAACGGTTTATTCATGGAAATAATTGATAATGGACAAGGCATTCCAGCAAGCGATATTCCCCATATTATGGACAAGTTTTATCGGGTAGAAAAAGCAAGAACACGTAAATATGGTGGTTCAGGTCTTGGCCTAGCTATCGTCAAAGAACTAATGAATGCCCACGGTGGCGATATTTCCATTCAAAGTAAAGAAAACAAAGGAACCACGATTCAATTATTTTTTAAGGATGAAAAAAATGAAACAAACTTTATTACTAATTGATGATGAAGAAAGAATGCTTGATTTATTATCTTTGTATTTAACCCCTTTAGGTTATACATGTGTAAAAAAAAGCTCTGCTCATACAGGAATCGAATATGCAATACATGAGAACATTGATTTAATTTTACTAGATGTCATGATGCCAGAAATGAGCGGTTGGGATGTTTGTACAGAAATTAAGAAAGAAAAAGATATTCCAATCATTATGCTAACAGCGAGAGCGGATAAGCAGGATATAGTAACAGGTTTAACAATGGGGGCTGATGACTATATTACTAAGCCCTTTGATGAGGAAATATTAGTTGCTCGAATCGAAGCCGTCCTTAGAAGAAGCGGAAGAAAAAAACGGCTTCAATTCAACGACTTAATGCTTAACAGTGATTCATTTGAAGTTCACTATCAAGATAAAGAGCTGTTATTAACAAAAAAAGAATTTGGCTTATTACAGCTGTTCCTCTCCAATCCTAATAAAGTGTATTCGCGAGAAAATTTAATTTATTCTGTTTGGAATAATGAATTAAACATTGAAGACCGTACCGTTGATTCACATGTCCGTAATTTAAGAGACAAATTACGGAAAGCTAACGTTCCTGTTGAAAAACACCTTAAAACCGTGTGGGGTGTAGGTTATAAGTGGCTCGATGTTTGAGACTATATATTGGATTAGAATCGGGCTTGAGTCCTTCGAGTCCGACTCTAACAAAAAAACGAATCCAAAAAAGATTCGATTTTTAGCATACCTATTCGGTTCCCTATTCTTCTATAGCTCCCAATTCACTTTCCGTCACCCATTTATGATTTTTCTCTTCAGCTCCTGTTGTTGTCAACGTAAAGTCAACCATATAAACCGTTGTTCGTTCAACTGAATCAATTTCAACAGTCGCTCCTTCCATCCCCGCCATATGCTCAGCTGTTGTTTGCACTTTTTCTCCGACAGCAAATGGCTCGTCGTCTGCATCAACCATTTCTTCATGAATAATCCATTTATGATTTTCGACACGTTCACCGCCATTTTCAGGTGTATAAGAGATAGCATAAGCATACGTATCATATGCTCCGACAATCTGGGCTAGTGCTCCTTCCATCCCTTCCATATGTCCATCAACAATTAAGGCGTTACTACCTACTTCAAATGTGGGCTCGGCCTTTTCTTTTAAACCTTCTGGTACTTCACCAGAACTTGAGTGATTCATACCTTCATGTGAGTCATGCCCTTCATGATTTTGACCATTGTGATTTACTCCATCATTGGAATCAACTTCATCAGTTGTGCTTCCACACCCAGTTAACACCATTACCAATACAAATGCACTTATAATTTTTTTCATATGCTTCATCTTCTACCACTCCTTTGATTGACTATAACTAGTTTAGAAAAAAAGTGTGCAGAAAAAATGAAGTTTCAAAAAATGGCTGAGCTAAATCGAGACTTGGACTTTTTTAGCAATAGATGCCATATCCTGTGCGGAATAAACATTTGTGCCTTTGGTCTTTAGTTGAGCAATGCGATACATAACGTAGGCTACCGTTTTTGCTTCAATGCCCCATTTCGCTCTAGTAGAATCTTTTAGCATCCAAGAAAGGCTTTTAAACACCCAATCAGCCACTTTCTCAGTAAAACGGAATTCTTCTCGCTCTCCTAGAAGTAATGATGGTTGAACGATAGATAAAGCCGGTAAAGGTAAAGCTTTTAGATGTTCTTCCAACTCTCCTTTTATTCGAGAATAGAAGAATTTTGATTTAGAATTAGCATTCATCGCACTCACTAAAATAAAATGGTCAATCCCTTTCTCCTGCACCAGTTTAGCTAATGTAAGTGGATAGTGAACATCAACTTTATACATATTTTCTTGTGATTTTGCTTTTTTTATCGTCGTACCAAGGCAGCAGTACACATCTTGTACGTCCATTTCATTTTGATAATCGGCTAACTTGTCAAAATCAACAGTCACTACCTTTAATTTATGATGTTTGATCGGTAATGGGGTTCGTACGAAAGCAACAATTTCTGAATAACGATCCCCTTTTAGTAGAATTTGCAAAAGTTCTGAACCAACTAACCCACTCGCACCAACTATTAGAGCCCTTTTTGTGTCCAACGTCCTTCACTCCTTTCTTTTATTCTATTATTTTTCATAAAAATTTGAAACTTTTTAGGCGAAGAAGCTAAAACATAAGAGCAGATTGTTTTTATCTTGAAAAAGAATATGGGATAATGAGCATGATCAACCTAAATTTTGAAAAATGAGAGGATGAATCGGACATGAACATCGTGACCTTAAACAATGGAGTTCAAATGCCACAGCTCGGCTTCGGGGTGTTTAAAGTCGAAAATGAGCAAGCTGAACTAGCGGTAAAAGAAGCAATCCGTGTCGGCTATCGCTCTATTGATACAGCAACCGTTTATCAAAATGAAGAAGGTGTCGGAAAAGCGATAAAAGAATGCGGTGTTCCTCGTGAGCAGTTATTTATTACGACAAAGGTGTGGAATGGTGACCAAGGGTATGAGAAGACATTACGAGCGTTTGATTTAAGTTTACAGAAACTTGGTTTAGATTATGTGGACCTCTATTTAATTCATTGGCCAACTCCTCAATATGATGAGTATGTAGAGACGTATAAAGCATTAGAAAAACTTTATAAAGATGGCCGAGTTCGTGCCATTGGAGTTAGTAATTTTGCAATTGAACATTTACAGCGAATTTTAGATGAATGTGAAGTAGTACCTGTTTTAAATCAGGTAGAATGTCATCCATTATTAACACAAAAAGAGCTCAAAGCTTTTTGTGAAGAAAATAATATTTATCTAGAATCTTGGAGCCCCCTACAAAGAGGTGGAGAAGTATTACAATTAGAGGAAATCACAAAGATTGCCGAGGCTCATCAAAAATCACCAGCACAAGTGATTTTACGCTGGCATCTTCAACACAACTTCATTGTCATCCCTAAATCCGTTACCCCTTCAAGAATTAAAGAGAATTTTGAAGTATTTGATTTTGAGTTAACAAATGAAGAAATGAAGCAAATTGACCAATTAAATAAAAATGAGCGTTGTGGTTCCGATCCAAAAACAAACAATAAAAGATAAAGCGAAAGAGCAGCCAAAAGTGATTCGAAACTTTTGGCTGCTCTTTTTTATGAGAGGCGTCTATCATAATGTTGTTTTTGTACTCTAATCCTCAGCAATGCAAGGTTCTAAAACCCTGCTAAGGTTTTAGCGTATTCAAATGGGGTTGGCATGATTTTTTTGTATAAATCATCATTCTCTAATTGATATAAACTTTTATATTTGTAAATTTTATTAATTTCTAAAAACCATAATTGGTGTTCATGGTCGACTATAAAGTCCACTGCTAAATCACCATAATTGCCAACCTCTCGATCTAATAACTGACATAATTTAATACAAAGCGATTCCATATTTTTGTATAAAAGTTGATTTTTTTCTTCGTTGACTTGATAAATATCTCTCAAAGCATCTGTCGCTTCCATTATTTTTTTTGTATATTGAAGATTGGTCGTTACGCTGCCTTTTTCAGCCATTCGAGCAATGATTCCTTGAACATTCCATTTACTGTGTCTATCTTTTTGCAAATAGGCTCTAAAGTCTAAATGATGTTCATCAAAATCCGTTGAGACACTTTGTTGAATCACATAGTCTTTTTGTAACAATGATTGCATTTCTTTTTTTACATCCTCCCAATGAAAAAAAACGTTCGATTCGTTTTCAACATTGGTAACTTGATATTGCTCTTGCAGCTGTTGAACCATCATAATTCCTCGTCCTCTTGAGCTATTAGAGGGTTTTAAATAAACCGTACCGTATTTTTCTAACTGCTGTTTAACTTGTTCAGGTTCCGTTAATTTTTCAGTATAAGGAAAATAATCTTTTAATTCTTTGTCTGTACTACCCCATTCATACAAGTCCCATTTCGTAAAATGATAAGAATTAAAGATTCGATCGCCAATTGTCGTTATGAGCTCATCATACGTTTCTTCTTTAAGTTTTCTCCACTTGTAAACAGAGTCAGGGTACGGAAAAGTCCCTTTCACCCAACGAGTCTGTCTATTTTCTCCGTTTGGATTATAATAATAACCTTCTATCGTTTTTGTCGTAAAATCAATATCGGTCGGGGCACATAAGAAAATGACTCCCTTTATTTGATCATAATTGGTAAACCTTTTTTTAAAATAATTTAATCGTTTTGCTGTCACTTTTTTTTCGCTATTAAGTGCAATATAGGCAATAACAGGTCCAATTCGTAAGTGACGCCCTTCATAAAGGAGCTCATACGGCAATTCTTGCGGAATCGTCACTTCATTCATCACTTCTTCTGAAAAGCCTATTGTGTCATCAGGCAATTCATTGCTCATCATGACAACCATTTCTTTTACCCAACTTCCAAATTGAACTAAAATTCGTTGCGAATGAATCTGATATTTATTTTTTATCTGCTCCGTAATATATATTATTCCGCTATTTTTACTCGGAATATAGTTTATATACATCTTTTTCATCTCCTTTCATTTGATTAAAAACCAGCAAGTGACTTAGCGTAAAGAAAAGGAGTCGTCATCACCTTCTCATATATTTCTTCAAAGCCTTCTTGTTGTAAAAGAACATAACCGTAACTTTTGTTTAATTCTAAAATCCAAATATTTAACTTATTATCGATAATAAAATCAAGGGCAAGATCGCCATAATGGCCATTTTGACAACGATCAAGTTGTTCACATATAAACGTACACGCTTCTTCCACTTTTTGAACAAGTTGTTGGGCTTCCTTTTCTCCTAAATGAAATAACATCGCCATCGCTTCATCACCTAACATCCGTTTATCACTTTGTTGAATATTTGTGACAATCTGCTCTTTTTTCGATAATTTAGCAATAATCCCAGAACATGACCAGCGTTTGTCTTCACCTTTTTGCATATACGCTCTAAAATCTACGTTTCTTTCTTCATAAATAAACGGAACTCCTTGTTGAATGATAAACTTTTGATTGCTAAACTTTCGTAAATACCTCTTTAACTCGCCTTCATCTTCTATTTGAGTCATCGTTTTTTTGGAATTGATAAATTGGTAACATTCATTTTGCTTTTTCACCATTTCAATTTTTTTCCCTAATGAACCTTGAATTGGCTTGATGTAGACGGAATCATACTCCGTTAGCATTCTTTTCACTTGAGCAAGCGGGTCGGTTAAACGTTCTGTATAAGGCAAGTAATGTTTTATTTTCTCATTGACTGCTAACCAATACCAAAATTCCCACTTATTAAAATGATACGTATTAAAGATAGTGTCACCAACATATGTGTGCAAATGATTAAAAAGTGGCTTCGGAAGCTTTTTCCTTCTAAAAATAGCCGCTGGATAAGGAAATCTTCCAAGTTTCCACTGCCCACTCTCTTCTACTGTATTTGGATCATAATAATAACCATTTACTGTTTGTGTGATTGGTTCAAAAGAATCAAGAGCACAAATATAAAACAACCCATTAGCCAATTTCTCATGATTAAATCGTTTCTCATATTGAGTTAGCTTCGATTTCTTAATAGATTCAAGTGACTCAAAAGCGATAAAAGCGACAACTGGTCCAATATAAAGATTCTTTTTTTCTACTTTTACTGCAAAAGGAAGTTTGGTAAGACTATCTAAATGAGAGCTTTTCTGCACGGATAGTTCTATCGTATTTTCTTCTAACGCCTCTTCTTTTTTTATATTAAATTCTTTTTTCCATGCTCCGAAATGAACGAGAATTCTTTTTTCTTTAATATTGTATTTTTCACAAAAGGAGGTCGAGAGATAAATCGTGTCTTGTTTAGCAACTGTTCTCCATTTAATGTTCAACATCATCCCTCCTTTTTAGTGGTTTATCGAGTCTTTTTGGCATCGCTTTTTTTACCGCCATTTTGGCTAGCATTAATGTCGGATCATATTTTGTTATTCGGTGATTTTGAATATATGGAAAAAGTAATGGTATTTCTGTACATCCTCCGATAATGGCTGAAATTCCCTTTCGCTTATATTTTTGAACCATTTTATTCAGCTCGTTTAAGTAATGATTGTTGGCAATATAACCAGCTTTTACTTCATCAATCGCACTAGCAACAATTTTTTGCTCTTTCCTAGTCGGAATGGTAATCTGTATACCTTCTGTTTGAAATGCCTTTTGATAAAGCTGAGCTTTTATAGTACCTGAAGTCGCAAATAATAATATTTGTTTCTCTGCCTTTATTGTGTCCTTAACAGAATGGACTGTATTTTCAATCATATTTAGAATCGGGACATGAACGTTTTTTTGAATGTCATCGAACCAATAATGAGCTGTATGGCAGGGCATTACGATAAAACTGGCTCCTGCTTTTTCTAACACTTTAGCCGTTTGAATTAATTCAACAACTGGACTTTCTTGTTGGTTAATAATGGCGTTTACTCTTGATGGGATCTGCGTGTTATTGTAAATAAGAAGTGGAATATGGTCTTGATCACAACTTACCTTCGTCTGTAAGATGATTTTCTCTGCTAAATCAACGGTTGCAAGTGGTCCCATTCCTCCTAAAATACCTATCGTTTCATTCATACTAAAAACCTGCTAACCTTTTGCAGTAAAGCATATTTAATAAACGAGTTTCATAAAAAAGGTCTTCCTCTCCTGCATAAAAGGCTGTGTAATCATTAGGTGATTTATGGTTAATTTCAATAACCCATAAGTTTAATTCGCGATCAAGGGCTAAATCAATTCCTAATCTCCCAAAATGTACTCCACTTTTATCCAAGGCTTCTCCTATCTTGAGTGCAAGTTCTGAAAACTGTTGGCGAATGCTCGTTACTTCTGAGTGTGATAACCGATAAACTTCAGATAGGGTCTCCTCTCCACGCTCAACTTGACCTCCACCTGAACGGTTACTAGTGATTTTTCCAGCCACACCTCTTCTCCCAATCAAGCCAACATCTTTCCACTTTCCATGGTAATCTTTCATAAGTACCAAGCGAAAATCAACGATACTTTGCTCAAAGAGTTTGAGCTCTAAACCTTGTTGCAAAAGAAATTGCCCCGGATGTAATTGATTAAGCTCATCGGCTAGACTATTAATAGGAATCTTGTTTTCCTGAAGCCCATCATTGAATAACGCATATTCTCCCTCTTTTTTAATCCTCTGAATTCCTACTCCTTTTTTTCCTGACAAAGGTTTGATATACATTTGTTCATACTCATCTAAAAAGGACAACACATCCTTTTTATTTTTATAAAGGATTGTTTCAGGTAAATATGGTTTAATTTCTTTGTGATTGAACAAACATTTGTGCATTTCCCATTTATTAAATGTATTCGAGTTAAAAATACGAAAACCTAACACGGTTTGAAAATGTTCTCTCATTTTTCGAGGTAATGCTGTTTTTTTTAGAATGGATTGAGGATAAGGAAAAATCCCCTTCACCCATTCTTTTAACTTCGGATTGTACATATACCCTTTAATTTGTAAGTGGTTTGAATAAACACCTTCTAATGAAAAGGCTAGTATCGCCCCGTTAATCATTTGATAATTATGAACATATGAAGATAGCTTTTTTAATTTTTCGGCCATTGCGATTTCCTTCTTAGCAATTAACATTCCTATATAAGGTCCGATATGCCATTCATTATCAATAATTCTCACTTCAAAATCAGCTCCTACCGGAAGATTAAACTGTTTGATTATATTAGCTGATAAATGAAGTTCCTGTGGATTCATTTCTTCCATACTCTTAAAATTCAATTCCTTTATTTGAAGACCGAAGCGCACATATCCTTTTTGTTGAACGCCACTACTCAATTCCTTATACACAGCCGTATGCATAGTCATTGTGTTTTTTGTTGTTTCATCTGAGATGATGGAAAAAGTATTCATCGTCTTTTTTTACCCTCCTTTTTTCTCTTTTGCTAAACTCATATAAAAATATGCTATGAATAAATTTGCTCCCTGTCTATTGTATAAGCCTGTAAATGGCGTCTAAAATCAGAAAATCTATCAAATCGCCTTCATCTGCTTCTACAAATAGTCTATTATTTTCTTCAAAAATTCTAGTAAGATAACTTATTAACTCAACTTTCGCAGCGTATAATTGACTCTTAACCGTTGATAGAGATTGATTTTAGGGCGATATCATACTCAAATTGACTTTACATGGACGGTTCAATCGTTGACAGTCTGAACACATCTCTTCGTAGGCTGTTGAAGGAAACTGTTCACTAAAATTAAGAGCTCCGGCTGTCGCTCCCAAAACCATACTCCGCGTCCTGCGGGAACCTTGCGAGCCTCCTCGGCACACCTGCGGGGTCTCGCTCCACGGTTTATTCCCGCGGGAGTCTCCGTATGGTTTTGTCCGCTAAGTGTAGGGGAGATGCTTGATGAGATGGCCATTCTCAATCAGCTATTTTTAACGCAGAAGGACCTTTTTCTTCACTTTGTTGGTTATGGAACTAAATAGGTAGTTACCACCTATTTTTTCCTAAGTCTGTAGTCATCAAAAGACAGGATAAACAAGCTCGATCATCTAGCTAATGTACAGAGCATCCACACTGATTTGTTTACAACTGTAACGGAATGAGTCATGGAAGGAGAAAAATCATTCTCAAGCTAATGTACGTTGAAGTCATGACTATTTTTTTATTCAATGAGAAAACCGAACCTAGATTCGATTCCATTATCTAGCGGACAAACAGACACGGAGACTCCCGCAGGAATAAACCGTCCAATGAGACCCCGCAAACGTGCTGAGGAGGCTCATGAGGTTCCTGCAGGACGCGGAGTGTCTGTTTGGGAGCGACCGCCGGAGGGCATTGTACATTGTATATTTTTTCTTGATGCGCAGTTTATCCGTTTGGTGTGATAGTGCGTTCTCGCTTTTCAAACGTGTCAAGGGCATTTGTTTAAGAGCTTCCCTTTTACTCGGCCAACTAGTTGAACGGATTTTCTCGATGCGAAAGTTGAGTTATTAATTTAAAAAAAAGACCACTCAATAGGTTGAATGGCCTTGTAAGATAGTCTTTTCTCTGGTTATATATAAACTACATTGTCTTTTTTATTTTGTACTGTAAAATTCATTAGGGATTGGTCCAAATGTTCTTTTATGATAAAGGAGTGGCTCTTTCTTTTCACTTTCAATCTCGATCACTTTTCCAATTAAAATCATATGATCTCCTGCTTCAACCGTTTTATAAGTTTCACATTGTAGAACACCGGCCACATTTTTTAAAACTGGCAAGCCATGCTCCGATTTTTTCCATTCTGTATTTGCAAAGCGATCATCGACACGTGAAGCAAATAATTGACAGACGTCACTTTGATCAGACGCTAGGACATGGACAGCAAATTTATTTGTATTTGTAAAAACATCATACGATGAAACCCGTTTATCAATCGACCATAAAATGAGGAGCGGGTCAATTGAAACCGATGCAAAGGAATTAACCGTTAATCCCAATGGAATTCCGTCATCTGTAGTTGTTGTTACAACCGTCACACCAGTCGGATAATTCCCCATTACCTCTTTAAATAAATCAACTTTACTTATTTCACTCATAAAAATTCTCCCTCCAAAAATAACTTGATAACTTAACCAGCTACTTTTTAAACAAAAATGTATATAAACTCATTGTAAATATAGCATATTTTAAGCTTGTTTGCATATAGCGTTGCTTTCTTTATTATGAAAATTCGATTAATGACGAGTCCATTCCGAGTAACTAGTCTTAATTGCTAGTAAAGTCTAGTACTAAAACATGTTTCAAGCAAAAGCAAATAGGCCTTCATCATAACGCGTTAAATCTGATAATCGGTTGGATTTAAAATAAGTTCTACAACACTTTCAAATAACTGACGTTGCTCTATCCGCTCCCAATCTTCCTCTACTTCAGCCAAAAGCCACATGACCTCATCAAGAAAGACATGATTTAAAGCGGCAAGCCACCATTCCTTTTCTTCCTCTTTAATGCTCGAATATGTATAATACTCCTCCAAAAACCATCGCCATTCTTCATTTGTAAACACACGATTTGGTGCTGAATCAAGTTCATTATGAAAGAGTAAAAGGGATAATGCTAAATCAAATAATTTCGGGATCCAAATGGCGTTGTCTGGATCAATTAAAATAGGTTGTTTCTGATAGATTAAGTTATTTGCCTTATAATCATGAGGAGTCAAAAGCCATTGAATGTTCGCTGCTTTTATAGCCTCTTGTGATTGTACAGATTCTAACAAATGTTCATATAAACGTTCTGTGTCTATGTTTGCTTGATATTGTTTCGTAAATTGACGAATGGATACAATACTTTCTTCAACTTCATGTTTATAGAAATCAAAAACATGATAATGTGGCAACTGATAGGGATTGTTTGCTGGAGAAAGGGCGTGTATTTTCCCTAATAATTCTCCTGCTTGACGAATGTTCTTTTCTGAAGCCGTATATTTGTTCCCCTGAATAAAGGGGTAAGCAACATAACAATCATCTTGAATTTGTTGTGGATTATCAACCTTTAACGAAACAGGGAGCACAACTGGAACCCCATGTTGGTTTAAATACGTGGTGTAACGAATTAACCTTTTCGACTTTTCAAGTGGAGATTGTGTTCTTTTAATGATCATTTCATCGACTTTATATACCGGTGAAAATGAGTAAATACTTTGAGGTTCTTCTTTTACATCTATTAAAAATTCTTTCAAAATTTCTTTCCCGTCCAATTAGAGGTCCCCCTTTTCACATCGAGCTCCAATAATACCATAATATTTAGAAAATAGGGGCTTTCATAATCGGTTACCGCATATTTTGGGCAATCTCCATTAACTGTTCCTTATTTAAAACCATACTTTTTAATTCAATAAAAGTGCCATTCTGAACCCATCGCAAAAAGCCGCCTGGATAATCTTGAGCATCCCACTGAATAAAACGGCCTTCCTGTTTGTTAATTTTAACGGCAACACCTTCATGTTTATTAAATTTGAATTCCTCCACTATTTTTTTCGTTTTTTCATGACCATCAATTTGATCGTTCTTGCTTTTTTCCTTAACGATTAAATGACCTCTTGCTCTATGTTGTGTCACTGTCAAAAATAATTGATCTGTTTCTTGATTAAAATAATGCAATTGAACAAAGGTTATCGGTTTAGTCGAATCTAGAAGTTTTGGTTCGTTTACTTTCAAATATGCCTGTTCAATTAGCTCAGGAGTGAAGAAATGAAATCCTACATGCTCCCTCAATGTATTTAATGATACATTTGTTTGAGCCATCACTAAAATAGGGTTAAAAATAAATAGACAAATCAAAACAAAAAATAAATAACGTCCCTTCCACATCAAAACTCTCTCCTCATATAATTATTCTTGTTGAGTTTTTGTGAAAATTAGAATTCTATTCATTTTGTCTTTAAATATTGTAAATAAGCTACCTTGAATGTTCGACCTCTAAACGACATTCGCCAATATAATGAAGAAATGGAGCTGACCCAAAGTCATAAAAATGACCTTTGAGGGTTCAGCCCCTTTTTGAATAGATATCAATGAGAGGTAAGACACCGTTCTTTTATTTTGCTTTTGAAAGATAGTCTAATTCTTTCTTTGAATCAAGTACACGTGTTAAGATTGTTTCGACGGTTTTCGTAAAGGTTGTATTCGTCCGACTTCTCGGCCTTGATAAGTTCACTTTTTGTTCTAGCACAATTTGGCCATCTTCAATTAAAATGACCCGATCCGATAAAACGACCGCTTCTTCAATATCATGCGTGACTAATACAGCGGTAAACCCTTGTTCCTGCCATAACCGCTCGACAAGCTGCTGCATTTCCAACCTTGTTAAAGCGTCCAGTGCCCCTAAAGGTTCATCCATTAATAATAGCGCTGGTGAATGAACAAGCGCTCGGGCGAGGGAAACACGTTGTTGCTGGCCCCCTGATAAAACGGATGGCCATTCCTTTTTACGATCTTCAAGTTGAACATCGGCTAATGCTTGCTCTGCTTTTGCTTTCCACTCCCCCTTCAAGCCTAATCCAACGTTTTCTAAAACCGATTTCCAAGGAAGTAGTCGACCATTTTGAAAAATCATTCGCACATTTTCAGGGATTCCTTTCACCTCATGGTCATTAATTTTTATGGAACCTTTTGTAACTCGATCAAGACCAGCAACAAGCTTTAATAACGTTGATTTTCCACAACCGCTTTTCCCGACAATCGAAACAAATTCTCCCTTCTCAACAAATAGTTCAATCTTTTTTAACACGTCTTTGTCACCGAAGGATTTTCCGACGTCTTCTAACTGTATATACGATTTGCTTTCTGTTTTACTCATCAGAGCCCCCTCCTTATTTTTGATAGTTTGGATTCCACTTTAGAAATCGATATTCCAATACTTTTGCCATCCAATCCGATAATTTTCCTAACAGTGCATATAAAATAATACTTAAGACGACGATATCTAATTGCATAAATTCACGTGCATCCATTGCTAAATAGCCAATTCCCGCATTAGCTGATATCGTTTCAGCAACAATTAGAGTAACCCACATAATCCCAAGCCCGTATCGTAAACCAACTAATACAGACGGCAAAGCACCTGGTAAAATAATTTGAAAAAAGAGCTGCCTTTTGGATAAGCCATAACTTTTGCCCATTTCAATCAACTCCCGATCGACAGAACGAATCCCATGAAACGTATTTAAATAGATCGGGAACAACACACCGAGGGCAATTAAAAACACCTTTCCTTCTTCCCCTATTCCAAACCATAAAATGACAAGTGGAATCAAGGCCAAATGTGGCACATTTCGAATCATTTGAATCGACGAATCAAAGACGGTCTCTGATAGTTTTGATACCCCATTTAAGACTCCGAAAATAAAGCCAATAGAACCTCCTATTAACAAACCAAGAAAAGCTCGTTGTGAACTTATCCATATATGTTCAAAGATGGCCCCATTTGAAATCAAATTTATTCCCGCGGCTATTATTTCCGTTGGGGCTGGTAAAACTCTTGAAGAAATCAACTCCATTATCGCAAAAAGCTGCCAAGTTAATAATAAAAAGATGGGTAAAGCCCACGGTGCTGTTTTTTTCATTAAGAATTTCATATTCCTTCACCTTTCTTTTTTATTAAAAATAATCGTTCCATTTTACCTAGCCGCAATTCCACCAAATGGACTCAACCATTGTTTCTCACTCTCACTCTCTTCTGAATGGTTGACTTTTAAGAGTGGAAATAAAAGTTCTGCCACTCGATACGCCTCTTCTAAATGCGGGTACCCAGATAAAATAAACGTTTCAATGCCTAAATCCTCATACTCCCTCATTCGTTTGGCAACTGTTTCTGGACTTCCTACTAATGCCGTACCCGCGCCACCTCGAACGAGGCCGACTCCAGCCCATAAATTCGGACTCACCTCGAGTGACCCTCTACTTCCTTTATTTAAAGTAGACATTCTTTTTTGCCCGACAGAATCAAAACGGGCAAACACTTTTCGAGCCGCCGCAATATCTTCATCACTAATATGTTTAATTAAATCATCAGCCGCATTCCATGCTTCTTCCTCTGTTTCACGAACGATGACATGTAACCGAATCCCAAATCGTACCGTTCTTCCCGTTTTTTTCGCAACTTCTTTTACTTTGGCTATTTTTTCAGCCACTTGAGCTGGTGGCTCGCCCCAAGTTAAAAAGACGTCTATATGTTTGGCTGTTACGTCAATCGCCGCATCAGATGAGCCGCCGATGTATAATGGTGGATACGGTTTTTGTGTTGGTGGAAAGGCAAGAAAGCTATCTTTAAAATCATAATAATCTCCTGTAAAATTCACGGATTTCTCGCTCATCAACTCTCTCCACACTTGTAAAAACTCATTCGTCATTTTATATCTGTCACCATGTTCCAAGTGTAATCCGTCACCCGCTAATTCAACCGGGTCTCCTCCTGTCACGACATTAATCAATAAACGACCATCTGATAAGCGATCAAGTGTCGCTGCCATTCTTGCCGCTACTGATGGAGAAATAAGCCCTGGCCTAACAGCCACTAAAAATTTCATTCGTTCCGTAACTGAAATTAAGGATGAAGCCGTCACCCACGAATCTTCACAACTAACACCTGTAGGCAAAAGTGCCCCGTAAAAACCTAACTCATCTACTGCCTGAGCTACTTGTTTTAAATAAGGATATGTGACGGGGCGACCTCCCTTTGTAGAACCTAAATAACGACCATCCCCGTGTGTCGGTAAGAACCATAATATTTTCATTTCCATTTCCTCCTCTTATTTAATAATGGCCTCATCAATCGAGACCTCAACTGGGATTAGATCAAGCTGATAAAAGGTATCGCCAATCTCTTGCTGGTCCTTTTGTACTTCCTCTGTAATCCTCTCAATTCCAAACCCTCTACGCTCGAGAACAATTTCCAATATTTCTGCATCAATACTAACTTCCGGTTCTAAAAAAGCAGCCGTTCCTTCAATATCACTTTCTGCATTTCGTTCTACATTCTGTAACTCTTCTAAAATAATCGATATAATCTCATCATGATTTTCAGCAAAGCTACGTTCTGCCAGGAGGAATTCACGATTTGCAACCAATCCTTCCCCATCTCGTAAAACCCGTGCTTCTAATTCGACTTCAGCGGAGGCAAAAAACGGATCCCATATCACCCATGCATCGACATCCCCTCTGTCGAAAGCGATTCTCGCATCGGAAGGAGGTAAATAAGTGACTTCAATATCATCCAAAGATAAACCCGCTTCTTCTAGCACTTTTACTAATAAATAATGGACATTTGAGCCACGATTTAAAGCGACTTTTTTTCCTGCTAATTGTTCAACTGCTTGGATGTCAGAGTCCTTTTGAACGAGTACAGCTTCTCCTTGTGGTGAACCTGGACCATTCCCAATGTAGGCAATCGGAGCTCCGGCAGCTTGTGAGAAAATCGGTGGAGCTTCACCTGTGTGGCCAAAATCAATGCTGCCAACGTTTAAGGCTTCAAGCAATTGAGGCCCAGCGGGGAATTCACTCCATTCCACTTCTATTCCTTCTTCTGCTAAACGCTCATCTAAAGTCCCTTCCGCTTTTAAAATATTGAGTGTTCCAAATTTTTGATAACCAATTTGAACAGAATCTAGCTCACTACTTGACTGATTAGATGAGCCACAACCAACCATTAAGATTAATCCAATCAAAATCATCAGATTCATAACCATTGTTTTACTTAACATTCTTCCCATGCTTTAATCCCCCATTTTTGATAAAAAATAAAAAGCACTTTTCCTCTCAAATGAAAGAAAAAGTGCTTTCGGTGATCCGATCAGACACTGTCATTATTTTTAAGTTTTCGATCCACATGAGACTTGCGGTAGTCCGCTCGTCATGACGTTTCTCATACTGATATGATATTCCAACAAAACACACCTGTCAACTATGTTTTAAGAAAATTTTATTAATTTGGGCCATTCAGGTGTTTTAATCGATATTATAATTAAAAAAAATCCCATCTCGCCAAATAGGGCTTGATGGGAAAAATCTAAATGATTAACTTTGATTTATTAACTTTCCATTTTGATAAAATCGGTCTAACTTAGCTGTAACTTCTTCATCTGGAATTAATGGAGGGGCGTGGTGTGGCTTTTTTCTAATATCAATAATAAGGTTGTCACACCCCCAATGTTTATGAGCATACGTAGGATTCACGCCATAAATATCGGTCGCAGGGTTGCTTCTTGTAAAAGTCGCCCATAAAAAATTACTTAAGCTCGCACTAACAAAATCACTATCGTCACAAACAATAATCATCGGACATGATTGAATATCTTCAACCTGTGCCAGCTCTTCTCCAAGCTCTTTCATTTCTTCTTGTGTTTTTTCATACGTTTCAAACCTCGGCTTATTAATCGCCATAACTCCCGGTTGAACAAAACGAGCTGCTTGAATTGTTTTATGCTCCTTTAAACTTTGAGGAACTTCTTGACATAAATCACGTTTTTTATCACCAGCTGCAGCAAAGATAACCTTACTTCCTTGATTAATGCCCGTACCCGTATAATCAAGGGTATCAATCGTTGTATTCGTTTGAAAATGAATGTCTCTTTGCAAATCAATCCGCTCTAAGAGATAAGAGAAAAACTCTTCTTCTCGATGGGTTGATAACTCTTTCTCCTCTTCTGCGGCAATAAATAAATATTTGGCCAAACTTAAATGACTTGTCCCAAGCATTCGATTCGCAATCGTCAAGATTTCTTGTGGCTGTTCTAGTTTTTGGAACGGTGTGTAACGCTCATACCCAATCGCCAAAAGGAGCGGGTGGACCCCAGCCGCATCAACGGCATGCACCTCTTTTACTCCCGGGATTTCCGCTTTGACCGCCCCTCCTGTTAATTCATGAATCAACTCCCCAAAGGAAGTGTCTTCTTGTGGCGGACGACCAACAACTGTAAATGGCCAAATTGCCTTTTCTTTCGCATATACTTTATGAACCTTCATCACCGGAAACTCATGGACCAAACTGTAATAACCTAAATGATCCCCAAACGGTCCTTCTGGTTTTGTATCATTTGGATAAATATCACCGGTAATCACAAAATCAGCATCATGACTAACACAATAGCCATCCTCATAACTATAACGGAAACGACGTCCGGCAAGGAGACCGGCGAAGGTCATTTCACTTAATCCCTCAGGTAACGGCATTACCGCTGATAAGGTATGGGACGGGTGACCACCGATAAAAATACTTACCTTTAATGGCTCGCCTTTTTTAACGGCTTTTGCTTGATGGACACCAATTCCTCGATGAATTTGATAGTGTAGCCCTATCTCTTTATCGATCTCATATTCATTTCCACTTAGTTGCACACGATACATTCCGAGATTCGCATTCATAATTCCTGGTTTTTCCGGATCCTCCGAATAAACTTGTGGTAATGTCACAAAAGCCCCACCGTCATCTGGCCATGATTTCACTTGTGGTAAATCGGAAATATTAATTTCTTTAAACGTGCTTGGTAAACTTTTTTTCTTTTGTGGCAAAGCGTTCGTTGCCGCAAAACCTGAACCGACATGTTTAAATGGACTTTTTAACACCTTCATCGGATCGTTTCGTACCGCAATTACCGCTTGTGTTTTTTCAATTGTTTTTCTAAACATAAATTGACTGCGTTCAATGGTTCCAAATAAATTGGAAACAGCCGGATACTTTGAACCTTTTACTTTTTCAAAATAAAGAGCTGGCCCCCCTTCTGCATACACTCGCAAATGAAGAGCCGCCATTTCCAAATTCGGGTCTACCTCTTCTTTAATTCGAACTAAATGACCCGCTTTTTCTAAATCTATAATACATTCCTCTAAACTCTCATACATATGACAAAAACCCCTATATTCTAAAGTCTTATGCCATAATTATACCTTTAATCGAAAGCGTTGTCTCGCTAGAACCTATTTGTTCATAGAGTTGCATTATTTAGGAAAGATGAAGTGAATCGAAATGGAATTTTGAAGTTAGCCGTCACCCCGGTTATTAAGTTAAAACAGCATTGTTTTTGAATTAACCAGCTGAGGTCTGAATCTAGGAATTCATTCATGACTTTCATCCTTTCCACTACAAAAACCGATAAAAAGCATAAAGCTCTTTATCGGTCTCGAAACTTATTTACTGATTATGAAAGTTTGTTCCGTCTGTGGTTGCCTGAATGACACCGACTCGGACCAAGAAATTCCCAAAATGCTCGCCTTCTTCACGTTCTTTAGCATAACGAGGCAAAAGCTCATTTAAAATGGAAATAATCTCGGCTTCCCCTATATTTTCACGATACATTTTGCTCAACCGGCTGCCATCAAATGCGGCTCCAAGATACATATTGTATTTGCCTGGACCCTTTCCAATAAAACCAATCTCCGCTAAAGCAGGTCTGGCACAGCTGTTGGGACACCCGGTCATACGGATCGTAATTTCTTTATCACGTAAGCCATTTTGATTAACAATCTCTTCCACTTTACCAATAAAGGATGGCAAATAACGCTCAGCCTCTGCCATCGCTAGTCCACAGGTAGGTAGCGCCACACAGGCAAGCGAGCTACGACGTAAAGCCGAATAATGCTTTCCATCTGTTAACTTATATTTCTCAATTAATTCATTGATTTTTTTCTTTTTCTGACTTGTCACATTGGCGATTACGAGATTTTGATTACCTGTTAAACGAAAATCACCGGTATGGATTTTCGCGATTTCTCTTAAACCCGTCATTAATGGATAGTTTTCTTCATCAACGATCCGACCACCTTCAACAAATAAAGTGAAGTGCCATCTGCCTTTGACTCCTTTTACCCAACCATATCTGTCTCCATTACTTTCAAAATGGAAAGGCTTCGCTTCTTCTAATGACCAACCGAGACGATTTTCAAGTTCTTTGACAACCGCGTCTAAACCAAGACGATCAACGGTGTATTTAAAACGAGCATATTTTCGTTCGGAACGATTTCCATAATCACGTTGAATCGTAATGATTTTTTCAGCAATATCAAGGATTTGCTCCGGTTTTACAAAACCAATCACTTTCCCAAGTTGCGGGTAAGTCGCTGTATCACCGTGAGTCATTCCCATACCTCCACCAATCGTAACGTTAAAACCAACAAGCTTTCCTTCTTCAACAATGGCAATATAACCAATATCTTGTGAGAAGACATCAATATCGTTCGAAGGTGGAACAGCAATCCCGATTTTAAACTTACGTGGTAAATAATGCTTTCCATACATTGGTTCTTCTGTTTCAGGAGTACCTGCGACTTTTTCTTCATCTAACCACAGTTCATAGTAAGCTCGCGTTTTCGGCAATAGATGATCACTTAGTCGCTGTGACCATTCAAACACCTCACCATGAACCTCTGATTGATAAGGATTTGGGTTAGCCATAACATTACGGTTTACATCACCACATGCAGCGATTGTATCCAATTTTGACGCATAAATATCTTGAATCGTCTGTTTCATATTCCATTTTAAAATCCCATGCATTTGGAACGCTTGGCGAGTCGTTAGCTTTAGAGTTTGATTCCCATACTTCCCGGCCAACTCATCCATGACCAACCATTGTTCTGGTGTTGAAACTCCACCAGGTGTCCGAACACGGAGCATAAATTGAAAGGCTGGCTCCAGTTTTTGTTTATTTCGTTCGTTCCTTAAATCACGATCATCTTGAAGATAACTCCCATGAAACTTCATTAAACGATTATCATCATCGGAAATTCCTGAACTAATTGGTTCTTCCATAGATTCCGCTAACGTTCCACGTAAATAATTGCTTTCATCTTTTATACGTTCAACATCACTCGGAGGTCCTTCTGGTGCTTTTAAAATTTTGTTCGTCATGCCTTAAAAAACTCCTTTCCGTCAACTATCAATAAACATCACGTTGATAACGCTTTTGCTGTTGCATATTGGCTAAATACTCTTGTGCCGCTGTTTTAGATAAACGACCTTCTTTTTCTATAATCGAAATCAAGGTTTCGTGTACATCATGGGCCATATTTTTTTCATCGCCGCAAATATAAACAACGGCTCCTTCTTCTAACCAACTAAAAAGTTCCTTACTATGCTCTAACATCCGATGCTGAACATAAACCTTTTCCGCTTTATCACGCGAGAAAGCTACATCCATTTTTGTTAAAGTTTCATCCTTTAACCAACCTTGCCACTCGATTTGATATAAGAAGTCCGTCACAAAATGTTGGTCGCCAAAAAAGAGCCACGACTTCCCTGTTGCACCGATTTCTTCCCGTTCTTGCATAAAGGCTCTAAATGGTGCAACCCCTGTTCCAGGTCCAACCATAATAATTGGGGTATCAGGATTTTCTGGTAATTTAAAATTGTCGTTACTTTGAATGTAAACTGGAAGGGTATCACCTGGTTCAATTCGTTCAGAACATAAAATCGAACAAACACCATTGCGTTTTCGCCCAAATGATTCATATCGAACAGCACCGATTGTTAAATGAACTTCCTCAGGATTTGCTTCAAGACTACTAGCAATCGAATAAAGCCTTCCAGGAATCTTTCTTAAATTAGCGACAAAATCTTGAATTGAACCTGAAAAAGGACCATAGTCTTGAACAACATCGAGCAAATCTCGACCATTTAAGTAATCTTTTAATTTGTCTTTATTCTCAGGAGCAAGTAAACTATGTAACTCCTCATTTGCTGATAGTTTTGCTAAATTTTCAAGTAATGGTTTCGTTAAAACGGTCATTTCAAAGTAGCTTATAAGAGCTTCTTTTAACGGTAAGACATCCCCTTGCTTATTAATCGTCACGATTTCATCCTCTGACCATTGTAATTCACCAAGCAATAAGTCAACGAGTTTTGGATCATTTTTAGGAATAATCCCAAGACTATCCCCTGGCTTATACGTTAATCCCGACCCCTCTAATGAGATTTCTAAATGCCTCGTCTCTTTATTTGACCCTTGACCATTCAAATTAATGTTTTCTAAAACCTCTGCTTGAAATGGGTTCGTTCTTGAATAAGTTGACGCTTGAGTCGTTGCCGTGAGTGACGAGGTCTCTGCTAAACTACCAGAAGGAGATTGCTTAACACTAGTCGCTTCATTGAAAGCTTGAACGACTCCTGTAATCCATTCTGCTGCTGGCTCATCAAAATCCAAATCACAGTCTACTCTTGCATGAATTCTTTTTCCACCTAGCTCTTCTAATTTCTGATCAAACTCTTTTCCTGTTTGACAGAAAAACTCATAGGAACTATCACCTAATGACAACACGGAGAACGATAACCCATCGAGTTTCGGTGCACGTTTACCATGTAAAAATTCATGGAAAGAAATGGCCGTATCTGGCGGATCACCTTCGCCATGTGTACTAACTAAAATAAGCAAGTTTTGAACTTTTTTAAGACTATTTGGCTTAAAATCATTCATTGACGAAAGTGTCACATCAAAGCCTTGCTCTGATAATGCTTGTTTTGTTTGTTTGGCTAGACTTTGAGCGTTACCAGTTTGCGATCCAAATAAAATCGTGACTTCTTTTGAAATAGGTGTTACATTCACTTCCGGAACCGTTGAAGCTGTTGGTACAGCCGTTTGATCCGTGGAAACACCCCCACTTACTTCTTGACTTTGACTAGCTGCAATATATCCACTAAGCCAAGCCTTTTGTGATTCTGTTAATGTCGGCAAAAGCTGATTTAACAACTCTACCTGCTCCTGATTAAAAGGACTGTTCATAACCTTAAGTTGCAACAATATCCACCTCACAAAGGAATCAAAATCTTTTCATAAATTAAAAAGGACTTCCTAAATTCTTTTTTCACACTTTTAAGAAAATAGTTTATTTTATCATAGCTTCACAATTCCTATACGTCAAGTCGGTTTTAGTGAAATAAAGTGGTTTTCTGTCGTTTTTTTTAAATACTTTAAATTGTTTTCTAAATACTCAAGAAACGTATTCACCCTCACATGCAGCACCGTTTAACTAAAAACTGTTTATTCGCACTTTAATGTCAACATCCGACCTACTTCATTACCAATTCTGTGTTATTCGCTCCATAATTAAGACATTCGTGCGTTTTCATTACTAATTCTGATTTATTCGCACCCTAATGAATAGCGTATTCCCATTTTCATTACTTATTTACTCAACTTTCGCATCGAGAAAATCCGTTCAACTAGTTAGCAGAGCAAAAGGGAAGCTCTTAAACAAATGCCTTTGACACGTTTGAAAAGCGAGAACGCACTATCACACCAAACGGATAAACTGCGCATCAAGAAAAAATATACAATGTACAATGCCCTCCGGCGGTCGCTCCCAAACAGACACTCCGCGTCCTGCAGGAACCTCATGAGCCTCCTCAGCACGCTTGCGGGGTCTCATTGGACGGTTTATTCCTGCGGGAGTCTCCGTGTCTGTTTGTCCGCTAGATAATGGAATCGAATCTAGGTTCGGTTTTCTCATTGAATAAAAAAATAGTCATGACTTCAACGTACATGAGCTTGAGAATGATTTTTCTCCTTCCATGACTCATTCCGTTACAGTTGTAAACAAATCAGTGTGGATGCTCTGTACATTAGCTAGATGATCGAGCTTGTTTATCCTGTCTTTTGATGACTACAGACTTAGGAAAAAATAGGTGGTAACTACCTATTTAGTTCCATAACCAACAAAGTGAAGAAAAAGGTCCTTCTGCGTTAAAAATAGCTGATTGAGAATGGCCATCTCATCAAGCATCTCCCCTACACTTAGCGGACAAAACCATACGGAGACTCCCGCGGGAATAAACCGTGGAGCGAGACCCCGCAGGTGTGCCGAGGAGGCTCGCAAGGTTCCCGCAGGACGCGGAGTATGGTTTTGGGAGCGACAGCCGGAGGGCCTCATTTTAGTGAACAGTTTCCTTCAACAGCCTACGAAGAGATGTGTTCAGACTGTCAACGATAGAACCGTTCGTGTAAAGTCAATCTCTATCAACGGTTAAGGGTCCATTATACGCTGTGAAAGTTGAGTTATTTAATCATTTAACAAAAAAAGACTGCTTAAAAGGTCAAATCACCTTCTAAGACAGTCCTTGACTGTGGATAAGAAAAGGTTATTTAAACCAACCTCTTTCCTTGGATTGTTTAATCGCTTCTATTCGATTCTTCACTTCTAATTTATCTAAGATGACGGAAATATAATTGCGAACTGTTCCAGCTTTGATTCTAAGTTCGTCAGCAATTTCACTCGTGTTTTTCCCTTCAGCAATTAGTTCGAGTACCTCTTTTTCTCGACCAGTTAAAGGGTTTTTTTCACTTAAGACATCATCCATTAATTCAGGGGCATAAATTCGCTTTCCCTCCATTATTTGACGAATAGCAGAGGCTAAATCATCACTTGGAGAATCTTTTAATAAATAACCTTTTACCCCTGCCTTTATAGCTCTTTGAAAATAACCAGCACGGGCAAAAGTCGTTAAAATCATCACTTTACAGTCTGAATTTTTTAAAACTTCCGCAGCTTCTAAACCACTTTTACCTGGCATCTCAATGTCCATTAAACAAATATTTGGCGCCTTTTCTTGTACAAGCTTAATGGCATCTTCACCATTTGACGCTTTTCCGACGACTTCCATATCTTCTTCTAAATTTAACAAAGAACCAAGGGCTCCAAGTAACATTTGTTGGTCTTCCGCAATTACAATTTTTATCATAAACGTTCGTCACCTCCACGAGCATCCGTTGGTACGATAATTTTTAAGGTCGTTCCATCATTTGTATCAAGCTGTAAATATCCATTAACAAACTCTAATCGTTCCTTTAATCCTATCAACCCGTAACCTGGAAGTTCTTGTTGTTTATTCATTTTAAACATTCCATCATCGGAAATCGTTAGCACAGTTTCTTTTTCAAATTGTTCAATAGTAATGATACATTCTGTCGCCCCACTATGCTTAACGACATTATTAATTCCTTCTTTTAAACACATACTTAATATATTTTCAACTAATAAAGCGATGTTTTTTAAAGGCTGTTCTTGTTGAATCACACAATGAATTTCAGCAGCTTTTAACAAACTTTCGACTCGATTTAGTTCGTCTTTTAAACGCACACTTCTCATCGAAGAAACCATTTTACGTACTTCACTTAATGCCGTTCTCGCCGTTTGTTGGACATCATTTAATTCAATTTTAGCTTGTTCTGGATCTTTTGTAATTAATTTACGAGCTAATTCCGACTTTAGTCCAATTAATGAAAGCTTTTGCCCAAGTGTATCATGAAGGTCGCGTGCAATACGTTCACGCTCTTCCACTTTAATTAAATCAGAAATGATCTTATTTGCGTCCTCAAGCTTTTCCTCAAGCTCTCCACGTTCATTTCGGTTAAATATATTAAAAGGAAGGAGAATAATACTTAAACAGACAATTAAAACAAACGGTAATTGTTGAATAAAAAAGGGCTCTTGAATCACAATCATATAATTAATCGCAACCGCGATCGATAGGACGTGAATAAAATATAAAATAAAAAAGGCGATTCGATTACGTATACTCCCAATTAAGTAAGCAATAAAGAATGAAAAATAAACATAGCTAAATAAATAAGTAGCTACATTTGATATTGTTATTAAAATTAACGTCCATATATAAACAGACCAACGTTTTGTTGTTAAATAAGCAATTCGATAAAAAAGGAAAAAGAGCAAAGTTAAAGAGATCCCAATCATCGTGACGATCGTGTCCGTTTGAAAAATAAAATAAAAAGGAAGGATACTGAGGACCGTCCATATATATGGAGCGATCCCGTTTTTACTTTCAAACATTAGCCATTTTTTTAATCGCTCGGAAAATTGTTCTTTGCCCATTTTAGCTCCTCAAATCTATTACGTCATTTTGGCTTCTTTAAAACCAACAAATTTCTTCTCTTGTTCATCCCATAAATGAAATTTCAAAGATTCTAAACTAGTTTTTATCGTAATCGTTTGGACATGCTGTAATGGTTTTACTTCTTTATGCACAGCTTCCAATTTATAATTTGGCACTCGTGGACTTAAATGATGAACATGGTGGTAACCAATATTACCTGTTACCCATTGTAGGGGTTTTGGCAATTGATAATAAGAACTTCCTTCAACAGAGGCCCTCACATATTCCCACTCATCATTTTCTTCAAAATAAGATTCCTCAAATGTATGTTGAACATAAAACAACCAAACACCTGCAACACCTGCAACAAAAAAGATAGGTCCGTGTACAAGTAACAATGCTTGCCAACCAATTAATAAACTTAACCCACCAAACATGAGCACAATCATTAAATTGGTAAAATACGTATTTAATCGTTCTTTTCGTCTTGCTCCTTTTCGGTTGAAACGATTATCAATCACAAAAACAAAAATAGGTCCTATTACAAACATAACAAAAGGATTTCTATAGGCACGATAACGTAATTTCGTCATCGTTGAAGCATTCTTATACTCTTCAACTGTCATCATCCAAATATCACCGACACCACGCTTATCTAAATTCCCACTTGTCGCATGGTGAATGGCATGCTCATGACCCCATTTGCTATATGGAAATAAAGTCAAAATGCCGGAAATCGTCCCAACAATCCGATTCGCTTTACGATTTTTGAAAAAGGAAAAATGACAACAATCATGGAAGATAATAAATATACGTACAAGAAAACCACCAGCTACTACTGAAAAAACTAAACTTAATAAAAAGGAAATTTCTAAACTGAAATAAGCTAATGTCCACAATCCGAAAAAGGGAATAAATGTATTGAATAATTGTACCACACTTGTGTTTAAATTCGCTTTTTCAAATGGGGCAACTTGTTTACGCAGTGCCTTTTGTTTATCTTTATCCATACTGAAAAACTCCTTCTAACTCTTTTTTTTTATTATAAAAAAGAAAAAGGAAGTTGAGCAGTCATAGCTGTCATATACAAAACCATGATAAATGTCATGGGTGATCCCAAAATGATACAATTCCTCTTCCTTTTGTAAGTTGTCCTCTGCTCATTTATTCCTCTATCATTTCCCCATAATTTTGATTAAAATAATACTTATGGTTCATCTTAAATTAAAGGAGTCTTTCATTTGCAAAATCTAAGTAAACTGCTTTTTGAAGCACTTTTAATCGGGACAATTGGTGGTTTTGTCTTTTATTATTTTCATCTTCCACTGCCATGGATGTTAGGCAGTTTAACTTTTGTGATATTATGGCAAGCTTTTACGAACAGAACATTAGCTTTTCCTGTCATATGTAAGGATGCTGGTTTAGTCGTTTTAGGAGCTTATTTCGGTTTGTATTTTACCACAGCAACATTTGTAACAGTGGCTCCCTATTTTATACATTATGTAATAGCGACAATTTTTTTAATAGGCTTTAGTTTTTTCTTAAGTTCTCTCGTCTCAAGATGGCTTCCCATTGACCAGGTGACGAGCGTCTTTAGTTCTATTCCCGGTGGCTTAACCGAAATGGCCATTGCTAGTGAATCTTTACATGCCAAATCTTCTTATGTTGTCATTTTTCAAACCGTCCGATTATTGACTGTTTTATTTATAATCCCCCCATTTATTATTTTAGTGTTTGGGGGTAATAGTGGGGCGATGACGAGTCCTATTGCTTCGCCAGTACCATTCATTTTTGATTGGAATTATTTATATTTTATCTTACCTTTAGTCATAGGCTATTTTGTTCGCAATATGATACCAGCTGGCATTGTCATTGGCTCAATGGCGGTTACGATTCTATTAAATATTAGCCCCATTACCTTACCAGTATTACCTGAGTTCATTCTAATAATCGCTCAAATTATGATCGGAATCAGTTTAGGAAAAAGTATTCTTCTTTCCGATTTAAAAGCTGGAGGAAAATATTGTCTCGTTTATTTTATCATCGCTCTTTTGTTAATTATGATGGCCTTTCTTTTAGGGTTTCTTTTTAGTGCTGTAACAGACATTGATTTAGTAACAGCTTTGTTAAGTTTGGCACCAGGGGGGTTAATCGAAATGGTGTTAACGGCCTCACAAGTTGGTGCTGACCCTGCCTTAGTCAGTGCCTTTCAATTAACAAGAATTTTAATGATTGTTATTTTCGTCCCAACTGTATTAAAATGGTACTTCAAACGTAAAGCTCCGGTCGTTAGTTGTTAATTTGGTTTTTTCCTATTCAATTTTTAAATATGGTACGTGAAATTATATACACATCTTTAGCTTCGTTGCTCTAGGAAAATGTTCAAACCATTTCATTTTATTAACTCAACTTGCGCAGCGTATAATTGACCCTTAACCGTTGATAGAGATTAACTTTAGGGCGATACAAGACTCAAATTGACTTTACATGAACGGTTCAATGTTCAATCGTTGACAGTCTGAACACATCTCTTCGTAGGCTGTTGAAGGAAATTGTTCACTAAAATTAAGCGCTTCGGCTGTCGCTACCAAAACCATACTCCGCGTCCTTGCCGAGAACCTGGCGAGCCTCCTCGGTTTATTCGAGGCCACTGAAAAAGTTCTGTTAGTTACAATAGGGTTGGATGATTTGGCTTACTCCGCCAGCTGCATACCCTACGCGTTCCGCGGGTGAACCGGGAGCCTCCTCACTCATCGCTGCGGGGTCTCCCGTGTTTCACTTCTCCCGCAGGAGTCTCCGGGTATTCCGCTGGCTCCGTTTTGGTCAAAGAAAAACCAGCTGAGCCATAATAGATCATCTAATGAATCACCTAATTATTTGAGATTCTTCCCCGGTAAAGGTGAGAATAAGACTTTTTCAGTAAGCTCGGTTTATTCCTGCGGGAGTCTCCGTATGGTTTTGTCCGCTAAGTGTCGTGGAGAGGCTTGATGATAGGGCCATTCTCAATCAGCTATTTCTAACGCAGAAGGACCTTCTTCTTCCCTTTGTTGGTTATGGAATTAAATAGGTCGTTGCCACCTATTTTTTTCTAAGTCTGAAGTAATGAAAAGACATGATTCAAATCGAAACCAGCTCGATCATCTAGCTAACGTACAGAGCATCCACACTGATTTGTTTACAACTGTAACGGAATTAGTCATGGAAGGAGAAAAATCATTCTCAAACTAATGTACGTTGAAGTAATGACTGTTTTTTTGTTCTAATGAGAAAACCGAACCTAGATTCGATTCCATTATCTAGCGGACAAACAGACACGGAGACTCCCGCAGGAATAAACCGTCCAATGAGACCCCGCAAGCGTACTGAGGAGGCTCATGAGGTTCCTGCAGGACGCGGAGTGTCTGTTTGGGAGCGACAACCGGAGGGCAGCCTATTATTTTTTTCTTGATGCACAGTTTATCCGTTTTGTGTGATAGTACGTTCTCGCTTTTCAAACGTGTCAAGGGCATTTGTTTAAGAGCTTCCCTTTCGCTCTGCCAACTCGTTGAACGGATTTTTTCGATGCGAAAGTTGAGTTATTAACAAATAAGAACTTTTTGAGACCGAAGTAAAAATAACTTTGCTCAGACCGTAGACAACAATAGGGACATCGTTAACCCCTCTAAAAAATAACCCATCAAGTCATCATAGAATGATTTTTGATGGGTTATTATCATTTCGTATGGCAGACGTGGATGAGAGAGCCAATAGTGAATCCTGAGCGACCTATCGTCAACACTCTCAAACGACTGCCTCACTTATCCGAGATTCTTATAACTGTTCCAAAAACTGATGAATTTTATCTGAGTGACCCGGTAAGTTTTCATGTTCAAAATCCGGATAAATATACGTTTGCTTTTCTGAGCGAATTTTATTATAGATTGCATATTGTGTGGATGGAGGGCAAATGCTGTCCATTAATCCAATCCCAATATGAACCTCTGCTTTAATCCTTTGGGCAAGGTGTTGGATATCTATGTAACCTAATTTTTCAAAAACCTTATCTTCTTTTTTATGCTCTGGGTCAAAAAAGCGAAAATAACTTCTTAATTCACGGTAGGCTCCCACTGTTAAATCCATATCCCATACTCGTTTGTAATCGCTTAAAAATGGATAAACAGTTGCCACTTTTTTTACATCAGGAACGAGAGCAGCACATGCTAAAGCTAAGGCTCCCCCTTGTGACCACCCTGTTGTAGCCACTCTCGATTCATCAATATGATCCATTTGACGAACAATAGATACTAATTGAGCAGCATCTAAAAAAACATCTCGAAAAAAGAGCTTATGTGGATCTTCTTCCTCTAAACCACGAATAATATGGCCATGATGGGTATTCCCTCTTACGCCCCCAACATCTTCAGACAGCCCAGCTTGACCTCGAACATCCATCGCAAAAACAGAGTGACCTAAACTGGCTAATGATAATAAACCCGACCAATCATCAGATTGACCAGCATATCCGTGAAATTTTATGACGGCAGCCTGTTTGAACGAGTCCATTTTTGGTTTCATAAATTTAACGTGGATTTTCGCCCCGTTTATTCCGGTAAAATAAAGATGATAACATTCGACCGTTTTTGTTTGAAATTCACTTTTTATTAGTACATATTCCTTTGATAGTGAACTCATCTCGGCAAGAGCCTGATCCCAATATTCATCAAAATCAATTGGTTTAGGGTTGGTCCCCTCATAAGTCCTTAATTTTTCCAAGGGCATATCGATTAACGGCATTCCCATCTCTCCCTAACTTTTTTTAAAACAATACTTTAAAATTCTTGAATAGGTGATTTTTTCCTTTTAAATTGCTTCATTTTAAATCATGAAATTGAAGCTTTTGACTCATTCTATAAAATGAGGTGACATTTATGGTCTGGCTACTGCTTTTTCATTCGCTATTATTTGTTTCTCCGATTGAAGATTTATCTGATGATATCCATTTACGCTTAAATAATGAGATTATCGATACATACAATCGGCAAAATTTAAAGCATTCTTATATGGATGAAGCATTTATTGATATTCAGCAATTGGATCAGCTTTTAATCGATTTAAATCAGGAAATATACACACCTGCTCAAGATGCTTATATTGGCCCTTATGGAGAAGTGGTCGATGACATCGTTGGTTATCAATTACATGTAGATGAATTGAAAAGGCAAGTCATCCAATCCTATTATCAAACAGGTACAAAAACGATCGATATTCCAACAAAACCCGTTTATGCTCGTGTGAATACAGAATTAATGGAAAGTTTACGGGCACAGTTAATAGGCCATTATATTACCTATTTTAATTCAAGAAATAAAGAAAGAAGTCATAATATCCAATTAGCAACAGAAGCGATTCATAATCAAGTTATTTTTCCAGGTGAAGCCTTTTCATTTAATAAGACGGTCGGTGAAAGAACCGCACAAAATGGTTATAAAAGGGCAACTGTCATCGTTAAAGGTGAATTAAGTGAAGACATTGGCGGTGGAATATGCCAAGTTTCATCGACGCTATTTAATGCCGTAGACCATGCCAATTTAACGATTGTGGAAAGATATATCCACAGCCGCCGTGTTTCCTATGTTCCTCCTGGTCGAGATGCCACTGTCAGTTGGTATGGACCTGATTTTCGTTTTCAGAATAAGCTAAATCAACCAATTTTAATCCAAGCGAAAGTATATGGTGGGCAATTATTAATTAAAATCTACTCAACTGAGCATGTCCGTTATCAAACTAAAAATATTCCAGATGCAGAAAAAAAACTACCTAGAGAAGTTAAAATGTCGGATTAACCTCCCTTTTGAGCGGCTCCTTCCAAAAAAGCTAACTGTTAGGATTATCTCCTACTTGTTAGCTTTTTTAACTGCAAATCAACCGAAGATACCATTTTCGCTTATCCACGTAATTGTTTATGAACTTCTTGTATGTCGGCCTCGACCTTCGTTAGCTTTTGCTCTAAGGGCCCGATATTTCCTCCGACTGATTCTACTTTTTCTAAATCAAATTGAATGCGTAAATATTCTGCTTTTAAATCTTCTAATCGATTTTCTAATTCTTTTGTAGCCATGCTATCACCTCGTTTTCTTTTTACGATAACATAAATCACATAACAATAAAAAAAGATTTGGTTTACTTTTTTTGTTTATAATACGTCAAGGCTAAAGCAAAGGCGAGTACAGTCCCTTTCACAATATCCATCGCATAATATGGAACAGAAAGCATCACAAGTCCATTTGCTAATATCCCAATTAATACAGCTCCAACGAACGTTCCAAAAGCATTAGGTTTTCCTTTTCCTAAAACAGCAAATCCAATAAAAGCGGCTGCTACTGCTTCCATTAAGTATGGAGAGCCCGCATTGATTTCTGCTCTCATCACACGAGAAGCTAATAAAATTCCACCAATGGCTGCAAAAGAGGCAGATAATAAATAAGCAAACAATTTATATTTGTTCACGGCTATCCCTGATAACCTTGCTGCCTCTTCGTTTCCTCCAATCATATACATATATCGCCCATGCTTTGTATAGTTCAAGAAGATATGAACAAGCGAGACAATCATTATCATAATCAAAATAATCCAAGGAACTTGTCCTATTTTTTGAAAAAGTTGAGGGACTTCGCCTGATGCAAAGCTTCCATCTGGCATCACCATATTTTGTGAAATCGTGGCCCCTTTTGTATAAGTCAAGGCCACCCCTTGAATAATAAACATCGTTGCTAACGTTAGCAACATGTCAGGTACCTTTAATTTAACAATCATAAACGTATTGAACAACCCAACTAATAAAGCAGCTAAAAGAGCCGAAATAATCGCAATAAACGTATCCTGTGCAAACCAAACAAACATCGACATCACGACCGCATTGGCTAATGAGGCTGTTGAGCCAACAGACAAATCAAACCCGTTCACCGTAAGCGAAATCGTGATCCCAATCGCAATAATCGTCACGATCGAAATGGAGCGTAAAATACTAATTAAGTTATCAGCTTGAATAAAGCGTGGTTCTAATATCGTAAAAATAATGATTAATAAAAAGACGGTTACTATCGTGCCATATTTATATAAGAATTGAAAGAATGATTGGCTGCTTTTAATTGGCTTGTTTATTGGCTGTTCTGTTTGCATCTTGCTGTCCTCCTGCAGAATAGTATAATATCTCCTCTTCTGTTGTTTCTTCTGTATTTAATTCTTTGACAATCTGTCCATCATACATAACGTAAATTCGTTCCGTAATGCCAAGAACTTCGGCAAGCTCAGCAGAAGCATAGATGATCATTTTTCCTTTATTAGCTAAAGCGATGATTAATTGAAAGATATCCTTTTTAGCTCCTACGTCGACTCCTTTTGTTGGTTCATCAAAAATATAAATATCACAATCAGCTATTAACCATTTTCCAATCGCGATTTTTTGCTGATTTCCTCCTGATAAAAACTCAGCCTTTGTTTTAGGACTAGGTGTTTTTATACCGAGTGATTCTATTAAAGATAAGGCCGATGTATTTTCTTTTTTGGGTAAGAGAAAATGAAAACGATTTGTAAAAGAACGCAGATTTGCAACCGATAAATTATGTTCTACGGTTTCCTCAATTAAAAGACCTTCTTTTCTACGTTCTTCAGGTACAAGCGCGATGCCTGCTTTAACGGCATCATATGGAGAATGAATGTTTAATTCCTTTCCATTTAAACGAATATGACCAGTCGTTTTGGCTTCCCCAAACAACGCTTTGCATAGTTCTGTTTTCCCTGCCCCTACAAGACCTGCGATCCCAATAATTTCCCCTTTTGAAATCGAGAAATGAATGTCTTTAATCTTTTCGCCGTCTGAAAAATGGCTAACCTCAAAAGCGGTATTTTTTTCTTTTTTTCGATAATAAGGGAACTGCTCCTCGAGTTTACGACCAAGCATTTGCCAAACAACGCGATTTTCATTTGTTTCGTTTACTTTTTCTGTTATAACTTTCCTTCCACTACGCATGATTGTAATTTGCTCACATAGTTGAAAAATTTCTGGTAAGCGATGGGAGATAAAAATGACCCCAACATTTTGTTTATTTAAGTGCCTCACAATCCGAAACAATTGCTCTGTTTCTTTTTGACTCAAAGGGGCAGTAGGTTCATCTAGTAATAAAAAACGACAATCCGTCGTTAAGGCACGAGCAATTAATACCATTTGTTTCTCCGCAAGAGTTAAATCACTTATGAGCTTTTCAGTTGATAAAAAGACATGGAGCGATTCCAATACTTTTTTCGTTTCTTCGTGGATTTTTTTCCACTTAATCAGTTGAGATTTCGCCATTTTATGAATAAGAAAAGGCATCATCACATTTTCCGCCACACTTAAATAAGGAATTAACGCTGTATCCACTTCTTGATAAACGATTTGAATTCCTAAACTTTGAGCATCCTTAGGTGAACGAATCATAACTTCTTTTCCATTCATTTTAATCGTGCCTTCATAATGGGAATAGGAACCGGATAGAACTTTCATGAGTGTAGACTTCCCTGCTCCATTTGCCCCAATTAATGCATGTGTCACCCCTGACTCAATGAAGAAGTCAACAGAATCTAATGCCTTTACTCCAGGGAATTCAATGTTTATTTGGTTCATTTCTATCACATTTTTTTTCATTGTTCACCCTCCAGTCATACACTTGCTCACTAAATCACTTTAATCATTAAAAAAGAAGGGAGCTAACTTAGAGCAGCCCCTTTCTACATTTGTTCGAATCATAACCCTTAGGCTTCATTGCTAGTCCTCATTTGATTACTTTACGTAATAATCTTTTAATGTAAGCATCCAATCTTCTTCAAAAGCATCTGACTCTCCCCAGCCCGTAATAATATCGGCAAGGTTTATCATATTAACTGACTCGTCCGCTTGTAACAAATCTTCTTGAGAAATTAAGGATGCTTCTAAGTCAAAGGTTTCTGGTGTTTCTTCACCTGCAAGCTTTTTCGCTAAAATTCGTACATTAACCGCTCCAATTAATTTTGGATCGACAGCTGCTGTATAACTCCACGTACTAGCTTCATTTTGAATTTCTTGTAAATCAGCATTTGAAACGTCAATTCCGTAAATTTTCACTTCATCCCTACCGGCTTCTCGAATCGCTTGTGCGGCACCAATTGCAAACGCATCCCATGTTGCGAAGATTGCGTCAATTTCACCTTGGGGATATTTATTTAGCATCGCCGCAACCGCGTTTTGAGTTTGAACAGATGTATCATCAGTAGCCACTCCAAAACGTTCTAATTCATTTAACCCAGGGTATTGTTCTAAAAATTGTTTATACACAGTATCTCTCCGAACCATTGGAGCAAAACCGTCCACCCAAAGATAGACAATGTTTGCCTCTCCATCATAATCTTCTACAAGTTGTCCTAAAGCCAAATCAGCTAACGCTTCATCATCTTGTGACGTTAAGGTTACCCCTTCAATCTCTTGTAAATCAGCTAATGAGTCAAATGCAACCACACTTTTTCCTTTTTCCCTTAATTCTTGTACAGTCGCTACTGTCGCTTCATCATCACCATGTGAAATAATAAACCCATCATATTTATCTACATCTTGAGTTAGTGCGTCATGGAACCTTGCCGAATCACCATTCGCCGTAAATACATCAACTTCAAAACCTAATGCTTCTGCTTCTTCTTTCGCTCCAGCTAAAAATTGAGCGGTGTGATCATCCCCACCAATTTTACGAACCACTTTAATTTTTGCTCCTTCACCATTAGCAAAACGTTCTGGAACATTCTCAAAGCTGACATTGTCATCATCGACTTTCTCCTGACCACTCGCACTATCATTGGAATCATTTGAACCACAACCTACTAACAAAACAGTTGTTAAAAGAGCGATCGTTGCTCCTAATCTCCATTTACTTTTTCTCATCTTTATTCCCCCTAATGCTTGACTATTTAGTTAAAAACCCATGTTATGTATAACTGCTTATACGTGGATTTTTCTACCAAAAGAAAAAAACCTCTACTAAGAGAGGTTTTTATGTAAAATCCTCTCTTATCTCTCGAATCATAAAATCGATTCGCAGGAATTAGCACCAATTTTCCTTAGAAAACGGTTGCTGGGTTTCATCAGGCCAGTCCCTCCACCACTCGCGATAAGAGCTATTCATTTAATTCTCATTATTCTTATTGGTATTATAAGTCTTAATAGTAAGTAGGTCAATCCTTTTTTTAAAAATAGTCTAAAAATTATGCCTTCAAATGGATCGACATTTGAAGAGAGCATAAACTCATCAATTGGGTAACTGGTGACCAGTACACTTAGCTCAAGAATGCTTAACTTTGCTTACTTCTGCAATACTTTTAAATGAACGCAAACGTGCATCCTCATCATAAATCATCGAGTTAATAATGATTTCATCCGCATCTGTTTCAGTTAAAAAAGATTGAAGCTCTTTTTGGATAAACTCTTTATCTCCTGCAATGGTTGATTCCCCTCGTTTATCTAATGCTGCTCGTTCATGGATCGTTAGATGGTCAGTTAAATCTTCATTTGGTGGCAAAAGTCTTGCGGGACGCCCCCGAATTAAACTTAAAAATTGCTGATCCATTGAAGTAGCTAGAAATTTAGCTTCTTCATTCGTCTTTGCTGCAATGACATTTTTTCCGACCATCACATAAGGTTTATCTAACACATCAGAAGGTTTAAAGTTACTACGATAAATATCTAAGGCTGGCAATGTAAATTCAGGGGAGAAATGACTAGCAAACGCAAATGGTAACCCTAATTCCGCCGCTAGTTTTGCACTAAACCCACTTGAACCTAATAACCAAATCGGAATATTTTGTCCCTCGCCTGGGTAAGCTCTTACAGCTGGTGGGAAAGGCGAGCGTTTCGGGTCAAAATATTGCCTTAACTCTTCTAATTGATCAGGAAATTCATCACCCGTCGTCCCTAACCCTCTTCTTACCGCTCGCATTGTTTGTTGATCACTCCCTGGTGCACGTCCTAAACCTAAATCAATTCTCCCTGGATAAATGGCATCTAATGTTCCAAATTGCTCAGCAACCATTAAAGAAGAGTGATTCGGAAGCATAATTCCACCAGCACCGACACGAATCGATGTTGTTTGGCCAGCGATATGGCCGATGACAACTGAAGTGGCTGAACTCCCTATTCCAGGCATATTATGATGCTCGGCGACCCAAAAGCGGTGGAAACCAAGCTCCTCGGCTTTTTTAGCTAATGTTACACTTGATTGAAACGCTTCTTGTACCGTTTTCCCTTCTAGAATGGGCACGAGATCTAAGACAGATAAACGAATATCTTGTAATGTTTTAGTGGATTCCATTTATAGCACTCCTTCAAAACTTTTATATCATACGATTTCTTATTGAATTCGTTATATAGAAGAGTAATGGATATGAATCCTTTCGTCCATTTATTTGCTTATGAATACTTAGCGTTGTCTAAATGGAGCAGGGATGAGATAATAAAGTCGTCATTCATTCTGCCCTACAAAAGAGATGTTATGTAATGGAGGAATTACGTTGAAAGAAAATATAGAGGAACAAATCATCAAACAATATCAGCAAGATGAAAAGATGATGGTGTTAGTGTTTAGTCAATGGTGTATCAATCATGATTTAGACCCGCTCGAAATTTATCAAAAGGCTTATCCATCCCAACAAAAAAATTCTTTGCTAGTAGACACTCAGGAATTAACCGTTTCAAAAGAAGAAGCAGGTGAAATCGCTGATGAAACGTTACTCGGAGTTCTTTCTTTATTTGGAAATGATCAGCTAGCCTTTGTTGTCTCAGAAGAAATGGAAAAATTAAAGCAGAAATAAAAAAACGACCCCTCGCCATCAAATGGTTTTTTTGGGGTCGTCTTTAACTTCTATATACCGTTAACATTCTTACTATTCCCTTCCAACTGCACAAAAGCCTCTTTAAAACGTTTATGCTTTGCTATTATTTTATGTGTTTGCTCTTTATGGTCTACCAGTCCCCATGTACATGTCATGACTAATGTACACTTCGCTCACCTACGTCATTGGACTCACATCCTTTCTGAAGGTTTTTTTAACGTCTCTCCTTTCTTTAATTAAACTTATTTTAAGATATTATTTAGAAACTGTAAATTTTCAAATAGGTTGATTTTCTTGAGTAAATACCCATTTTTCTCTTATTATCTTACTTTACCTCTTTTTATCAGATTATTTAGAAAAATCAATTAGTTGAACTCTTTCCTTTAAGGTATTGTAATGTCGCTTGATCATTCTCACTAGGTAAGTTAAATACTTGCTTGTACTTCTCATGACCTTTACCCGTTATCACAAGCCAATCTCCTTTTTCCATTTCAGAATAAGCACACTTAATCGCTTCGGTTCGATCGGTAATAATGATAGCTTGATTGCCGATTGTTTCATTTAACTCAAGTAAGGTTTTAGACATTTCCTCTTCGCTTACTCCATTTAAATCATCAAAGGTTAAAAAAATGTGGTCACTATGCTGGAAGGAATACTTAAGCATTGCCTCTCTTTTTGTAACATCACTATCGCCACGAAAACCAAAAACATGAAAGAGTCGATTCGGACGGTAGGTTCTAATTGTTTTTAAACAAGCATCAATGGATTCAGGTGAATGGGCATAATCTATAACGGCTGTTGAATCATTTGGCAACTTCATTTGTTGGAATCGCCCTGGTACTTCTGGAAACTGAGACAAGGCCTTTCTAATTTCTTTCGGTGTGACCCCGCATTTTTCAGCAGTTACGTAAGCTAATAAAGCATTTCGGTTTTGATGAACACCAATAACAGGCAGTTCAAATGATATTTCCATATTAAATTTACTTAACTCAAATAACGTCGAAAACTCATTTTCATAAGAAGAGACGATATCATTATGATGTTGTGGTCCAACGGTCGTCACTTTTTTGTGTTGCTTTTTCACATAGTCAACTACCCTTTCACCCCAAACCTCTGAAAATGTAGCAACTATCGCTTCTCCGTTATGTTTTAATTGGTCAAATAGTTTTACTTTACTTGAAAAATAATGCTCAATCGTCGGATGATAATTAAGATGATCATGACTTAAATTCGTAAATAATGCATAATCAAAAAAAACATCATTCACCCGCCCTTGATCAAGACCGTGCGAAGACACTTCTAAAATCACATATTCATCCTTACTTTCGGCAAGTAACTTCTGAATCGTTATCGCATCTGGTGTTGTGACATGAGAAGGCCGAGTTTCTCCGTTTATTTCATGACTAACAGAACTAATAAGCGAACATGTCTTTCCTGCTTCGGTTAGAATATGTTTGAGCATATAAGATGTTGTCGTTTTGCCATTCGTTCCTGTGATACCAATCACTTTATGTTTATTTGTTGGAAATTGATAAAAAGCCGCACTTAAACGTGATAGAGCTCTTCGACTATCGTGGACGGAATAATAAGGTATATCCGTTTGAATAAATTTGGCTTCACCCAATACCGCCACAGCCCCTCGTTCACATGCTTCTGCAATATAATCATGACCATCTTGATCAAAGCCACTAATCGCCACAAAAAGAAAACCAGGCTCCACTTTTTTGGAATGAAAATGCAAGCCAGTCACTTCGATATCATTTAGGCTCGGCTCATCCACTATCATATTCAATTCTTGTAAAAGTGATTGAAGCTTCATCTTAACCTACCCTCTCAAAAAACTGGTTAAGAGTAGTTTCACCATCCAAAAATGAAATTATCCTTTGAATACACCTCTTTGCTCTATTATTTGAAATCATCGGGCAGCTCTGATTCCCTTTGCCGCTCTGATTCAATCGCTTTTGGCTTCATTGACCTCCTATGATTCCCTTTGTGGCTCTGATTCAATCGCTTTTGGCTTCATTGAACCCCAATGATTCCCTTTGTGGCTCTGATTCAATCGCTTTTGGCTTCATTGACCTCCTATGATTCCCTTTGCGGCTCTGATTCATGTGCTTTTGGCTTCATTGACCTCCTATGATTCCCTTTGTGGCTTTGATTCATGTGCTTTTGGCTTCATTGACCTCCTTTGATTCCCTTTGCAGCTCTGATTCAATCGCTTTTGGCTTCATAGTGCAGCTATGATTTCCTTTGTGGCTCTGATTCAATCGCTTTTGGCTTCATTGACCTCCTATGATTCCCTTTGCGGCTCTGATTCATGTGCTTTTGGCTTCATTGAATCCCTATGATTCCCTTTGTGGCTCTGATTCAATCGCTTTTGGCTTCATTGACCTCCTATGATTCCCTTTGTGGCTTTGATTCAATCGCTTTTAGCTTCATTGACCTCCTATGATTCCCTTTCCGTCCTGCGCCACTTACTCTCCACTCGAAAAAAAACCGCCCAGAAATTAGACGGTTTTTATCATAAATTGTTCATATTTTTGTTTATCTTTTAAGCGACAAATGACTTTCATATAAGTACCTGTTTCTTGATGCTCCATTTCGAGCACATCGGCATGATTTTGAAAATAGTGAACATGTTCTCCTGCCGTATATGGAAATAAGAACTCAACTTTTACATCGGTTGCAAATAAAGACAATTCTAACGTTTGTAATAACGCTTCAAACCCTTTTTTCTCTCTTGCTGAGACGTAAATAGAATCTTCACGATTTATGTGAAATTTATTGTCAACGAGTTCACTTTTGTTAAACAAGTAGATCATCGGGATGTTCTCCACACCGATTTCCTTTAAGGTTTCATTAGTGACTTGGATTTGTTGCTCATAATTTGGATTGGAATAATCAACGACATGGAGCAATAAATCGGCTTCCTTCACTTCTTCTAATGTCGAACGAAATGCTTTCACAAGGTGATGAGGAAGTTTATTAACAAACCCAACCGTATCTGTTAAAAGGAAGGAACGATTTTTCGGCAATGTTACTTTTCTAACGGACGTTTCTAAAGTCGCAAAGAGCATGTTTTCTTCAAATACATATTTTTTGTCACTTGCGTCTGTACCGAATTGTAAAAATGCATTCATTAGCGTAGACTTCCCAGCATTCGTATATCCAACCAAGGCAACAACTGGCATTTCTTGCTTTTGTCTGCGTCCTCGTTGAATTTGTCTCTGTTTTACTAGCCGCTCTAACTCTTTTGATAAAATCGACATTTTTTCTTCGATTTTACGACAATCTAGCTCAAGTTTTGTTTCACCAGCCCCACGATTTGTAGTTCCTACCCCACCTGATTGCCGTCCAAGTGATTGGCGAAGGCCGACTAAACGAGGCAACATATATTGCAATTTTGCTAGTTCTACTTGTAATTTGGCTTCTTTTGTTTTCGCCCGCTGTGCAAATATATCTAAAATTAAAATGGTCCGATCAATCACTTTGCACTCAAGAATTTGTTCCGTATTCCGAATTTGTGATGGCGATAATTCATCATCAAAAATGACTAAATTCGCATCCGTTGCCGCAAGAACTTGTTTAACCTCTAATAATTTACCTCTTCCGATATATGTTGATGGGTTGATTTTTTCTAAACGTTGTGACACTTTAGCTTCGACTGCGACTTCACAAGCAAAGGCAAGTTGTTCTAATTCCTCCATCGAGCGCTCGTGGTTTGAATGATGTTGAAGCTCAGCCCCAACTAAAATCGCGACTTGTTGTTCTTCTTGCATGTATACCTCCAATTGTATGCTATCCATCAACCTTTAGAGGATAACTTCTCTAAAAGCGGGAAAAGCTCATGTAAATCTTTAATTTCATAAGTTGGCTTTACTTCATTTTTTTTCTTATCTTCTCGGTTTAACCAAACTGATTGAATTCCTGTTCGATTGGCTCCAAGAATATCTGTCATCAAATTATCTCCAACCATCAGTACGTCTTCATTTGTTAAGTTCATTTCTTTTAAAGCAAACTGAAAAATTGCTGGTTCTGGTTTTCCTTGACCAAAATCACCTGAAATAATAATTTTTTCAAAAAAGGGTCTTAACTCTGGTGTAATCTCAAGTTTTGTTGTTTGCAATTGTGGAGAGCCATTTGTTAATAATAACAGACGATAGTCTTTTTTTAAACGTTCTAATACTTCAAGGCTTTCTTCATATAAAAAAGGATTCTCTTTCCGATTTTTTCGGAAAGCTCTCACTAATTTCCCAGCAAACTCTTCATCCTCAATATGAAAATTTTTTAAAGCAGACTTCCACGTATCAAGGTGGTAAGAAGAAACCATATGATTCATTTTCTGAAATTCCGGATGATCCTCTTCAAACTTGCCCCATAACCCTTCAAAAGGATTAATGCCAATTAATTGTGTAAACTCATATGTTTCATAACCTTTATATAAATCTTTCGCCTTCGTACGAGCCACTTCCTCAAACTCACTTGCACCTATGCCGTATTTCTCTTCTACTAGTTGAGATGTTTTTTCAAATGCTGTTTGAATGCTTTTTTTATCCCATAACAAAGTATCATCTAAATCAAAAAAAATCGCCTTCAAAATGCCCACTCCTCTATTTTCTCTATATTCTGATCACTCTTAAGCGTACCGTGTAATAAACGAAGGAGCAAGTAATTTATTGGAGTTTTATGTATTTTCAAAACTATTTAATGAATGGTTCACCTTAAGTAAAGGCAGTTTTCGCATAGGTTGTTGCTTTTTTTACGATACTTTTTACGATACTGTATAGGGCTTGATAAAATAAAGTATAAGGAGGCTTTCGGGAATGTGGAAAGACGTATATGTAGGGTTCAGCGAATTAACCAAATTAGAGCCAATGCTTGTTTCTACTTGCCAAAAAATCAAATTATATTACAGTTGAAAATCTATGAATATCCAATTGACAAACAATTCAATCAATATACAATATAGAGAACGTACATTCTAATAGGAGGGGTTCTTTTGAACAGTTATTTAGTAATATTAAAGGATAAAAGAAAGGGCGGATTAAGTAATGATTTACTAACAAATCACGTTACTTACTTAAAAAGTCTAAGTCAGCAAGGTTCATTAAAGTTATGTGGTCCATTTAAAGATGATGATGGCACTGTTATGGTATTTCAATCTGAAAACGTTGAAGATGTTGAGGAATTGTTGAATAACGATCCGTTTGTTTATGAGAAATACTATCAAACATACGAAATAAAAGAGTTCTTAGAAGCAAATGACGAGAATAATTGGTTGGTTGAAATACCACAAACAAAAGGAAATTTAATCGACTAAGAAAACAGCCTAAATAAAAGAATTCAAATGAAAATGTTCTTGATAAAAAATCTCGTTCCTGACGATCACTTCGCTAAAAAACTAGACGTACTTTAGACTTTAACTTCGACGTTTTTCTGCATTTTTTTCTCATTTTATTTTAGATTAAGAACCTATCTTGCATTGCCATCGGTTCACACTATTTTTTAACGAATAGACCGTCTTTCAGTGGCCTCAGCAGTACGCAAGAGGAGACTCGCCGGTTCATCCTAGGAAAGAGAGTGGGGAAATGTCCATCACTCCTCTTTCTCATTAAAGTGTTTGTGCAAATCTTTTAATATAGAATAAGCGGGCTCCCAAAAGTTCATGAAATAACTTTTGAGAGCCTCTTATTTAAGATTCTGAACTTGTTAGCAATTTACGCAACTCTAGTAACTCTTCTTTTGTAAAAGTCATTCCTTTGCCCATCTTTGCATGATCAGGTGCCCAGTCACGAATGTCATATTTGGGCTCTCTCCCATTCCAACTAATCCAATTTAACTCACGTGTCCAGCCTTTGGGGCTTTCAGAAATCGTTCCTATACTTTTAATAATATCGTATTTAAAATCTGACATGATTTACGGCCTCCTTTTAATGTTTTGCTTAACAATATCACCAATCACCATTAGCATGATCGCTAAAGCAAACCCACCAGCTACGTTGGAAGCATAATGAACCCCTAAATAAATGCGACTAAATCCAATCAACAAAATAAGAATGGCTAGAAAAAACTTAAACATAAATACCGTACGACTTTTTTGTCGTTCTTGCTGGGTCCAATAAATGATAAATCCATAAAAAATAAAAGACATCATCGCATGATTACTTGGAAAACTGTAACCAAAACCATCATATAGCAAGATCTCCTCTGGTCGTTGCCTAGCAAAAATTGATTTTAAACCTAAGTTTAAACCACTACCGCCAATCATTAAGGCAGCGAGCATTATAGCATTTGGCCATTCCCTACGCAGCAACAAATAAACAACGACCAAACAAGACCCTATGGTTAATACTGTGGCTGATCCAAAATCAGTGATGATGACCATTAATTGGTTCATGTGATCCGAAGAGAGAATATCTGCGAGGCCGATAAAGAGCTGGTCAAATAAAAGTACTTCTTTCCATTCGGTCAGTAGGGCAAATAAAAGAAATACGAAGCTACTTATAAGCAGTAATTTCCGATGTTTTTTAGGCAATTTTCTCCCTCTTTTTTCGTAACTGTATCATAAAAAGAAATGAGAAAACAAATAAAATGGTTTTGAGTAGATTAACTTGGATGAGGGATCTTTGTTCCGTTTTTTGTGTAATAAACGAAGCGATGTTCGTGGAGGAAAAAGAATTTAGGAGCAAATTTAAAGGGGGATTCAAACTTGCACGACGTAAATAGGGGCGACTTCACTTGCCTCCTTTCTATTCAAAGCTTAATTATATATACGTCATAAAACGATAGAATCCTCCTCCCTTTAAGAAAAAAATGAACTTTTTTAACCTTGCGAAAGCCTTTCACTTTTTCAGAGGAATCCAAATAATGAGTCAATAAAAAAACGATAACTTCTCTAGCCAATTATTAAAAAAGACAAAAAAGCCACCCTCAAAAAGACATTATCGGGCAGCCTCCAACATTTAAACTTACTTTAACAAATGACATTACTTCAGCTCTAGAAACACTGGACAATGGTCACTTCCAAGAATCTCGTTATGGATCTCCGCTTTTTTAATAGAGTCCGTTAATTCATTAGAAACGATAAAATAGTCAATTCTCCAGCCGATGTTGCGCTCCCGAACTTTATTCATATAAGACCACCAACTATATTTATCAGTAGTCTCTGGGTACAGATGACGAAAACTATCTGTAAAACCACTAGACAATAGAGTCGTCATCTTCCCTCTTTCTTCCTCTGTAAACCCTGAATTTCCATGATTGGATTTAGCATTTTTTAAATCAATTTCTGTATGAGCTACGTTTAAATCCCCACATAAAATAACCGACTTTTTTTCCTTTAGGGTTTTCAAATAAGCTAAAAAGTGTTCTTCCCAACTTAAACGATAAGGAAGTCGTGATAAGTCACGTTTTGAATTTGGAGTATAGCACGTAACTAAATAAAAATGTGGATATTCTAACGTAATGACACGGCCTTCTTGATCGACTAATTCTTCACCAATCCCGTATTGCACAGACAAAGGTGTATGTTTTGTAAAAATAGCGGTTCCTGAGTAACCTTTCCGCTCGGCATCATTCCAATATTGCTCATAACCTTCTAACTGTAATTCAATTTGACCTTTTTGACATTTTGTTTCTTGAATCGCAAAAAAGTCAGCATTTACTTGATGAAAATAATCTAAAAAACCCTTTTTAACACAAGCTCTTATTCCGTTCACATTCCACGATACAAACTTCACACAAACTCTCTCCCATCTGATCTTTCACATTCAACTATTATAGCTATTAAAATGCAAAACTATCAAGGAGAAAGATTATTCTACTTCACACCATGTGAGAATGAGATCAATAAACACTTTGCTCGCTTCAATGATGGCCTCAAGTTCAATCGCCTCATCTGGATGATGGGCAAGCTCGGTTATTCCTGGACCATAAACAACCGTTGGGATGCCGCCAATTTGACTTAAGAGCCCAGCATCTGTCCCCCACGGAGCCGCTTCAAGTCGAGCTGATTTTCCAGAAACCTTCTTGATACTTCTTTTAAATTGCTCTAAAAACGGATCTTCTAAAGTAATACTGCCTGGCATCCACCTTGCCCCAAACCATTCAATCGAAACTGGGTGATCTTTAAACCAAGAATCCATAAACATCGCTGATGATAACATGTGCTCAAATTCCTCTTTTGCTTCTTCCATTGTTTCATCAAACGATACGCCGTAGCGACCTTCTATTGTCACCTCATCCGGAACAGAAGACGGCCAGTCACCACCATTGATTTTACCGACATTAATGGGGATTGGAATCGGAATGTTTTGATATAAAGGATGATTGATACGTTCATTTCGTAACGTTTCAAGCTTTTTTAATTGCTCGATAACTGCAAACGCTTTGTCAATGGCTGAAACCCCTTCATAACGCGTGCCTCCATGCGCCGCTCTCCCGATTACTTTAATGCGGAACCACATCGAACCTTGTTGTAATGGAAACACTTTTAATTTTGTTGGTTCAGGAATGACTGCTGCATCTGCTTGATACCCTCGTAAAATAGCGGCAAGAGTCCCTGCGCCTCCACATTCTTCATCAACGACACTTTGAAATAGCACATCGCCCTTTAATTTGACCTTCATTTCTTGAACGACTTTTAAAGCAAACAATAAAGAAATCGTCCCGCCCTTCATATCAGTTGCTCCGCGTCCACTAATCGAGTGTCCGTTATTGACAGATATAAAAGGGGGCTGAGACCATTGCTTTAAATCACCAGCAGGGACCACATCAATATGTCCATTTAATAAAAGCGAGCGACCACCACCTGTCCCCTTCCATATCCCGACCAAATTAGGACTCCCATTAAAAGTTTGACGAGCGGATAAATAGGCAGAATGTTCCTTCAATTCATCTAAGTCTGGTTCAAAAATATCAATTTCCATTTGCAAGTCTTCTACTATTTTTTTTAAATACATCTGAGCTTCAAATTCCTGTCCAAATGTTGATTCGAAGTTTATCAGCTGGCAAAGGTGCTGAAAATACTCTTCTTTATATTGCTCAATTAATCGCTCCACCCTTTTTTTATCTCCAGATGCCATATATCTCAACTCCTATAACAGGATTTCGTTACATGAAGCGTCGCCTCGGTTGATAATAGAACGTCCTCGAGTGTAAATGGGTCGATTATTTCTTTTAAAAGTAACCCTTGGGCTGTGACTTCGATAACCGCCCTTTCAGTCATAATCATATGAACACATTGTTTAGCCGTTAAAGGCAACGTGCAGTTTTGGACGATTTTTGCTTTTCCATCTTTATTCGTATGGCTCATTAAGACAATTACTTTTTTCGCTTTTTGAGCAAGTTCAATCGCTCCACCAATTCCAGGAACCATTTTTTTAGGAACAATCCAATTAGCTAAATCCCCTTGTTCACTCACTTCAAGGGCTCCTAAAATCGCTAAATCAATTTGTCCCGCACGAATCATCGCAAAAGCAGTCGCACTATCAAAATACGAGGCACCCTTTGTAAGCGTTACGGGGATACCTCCTGCATTACAAATCATCGGATCTTCTTTTCCTACATCAGGTTTGACACCCATCCCTAAAAGACCGTTCTCAGCCTGAAGAAAAACAAACTTCTCTTTTTTAATAAAATTGGCAACGAGCGAAGGAATCCCGATGCCAAGATTGACGACCATACCCGTCTCAATTTCTTGCTCAGCTCGTTTAGCCATCGTTTCTTTTTCTCTTATTCCCAAGCCCATTTCCAATCGACCCCTTTGCTTTGAATCAAATAATCAACAAAAAGACCTGGCGTAATAATTTCTTCAGGGTTTAGCTCACCAATTTCGACAATTTCTTCTACTTCCACGATTGTTGTCGTTGCAGCCATGGCCATGAGCGGTGCTGTATTTCTTGCGGTTGCTTCATATATTAAATTACCAAAACGATCGGCTTTTTTCGCAAAGATAAGAGCAAGATCCGCCTTTAACGCCGGTTCAATATAATAGCTTTTCCCTTGCCACTCCACTTCCTCCTTCGTTAAATTTAATGCTTCCGCATACGTAATATCACTTAAAATCGCCGGAACTCCCACCCCACCAGCTCGGATGCGCTCCATTAATATTCCTTGAGGACAGAATTCCACTTCTAGTTCACCAGAAATCATCTTTTTTCCAGCTATAGGATTCGAGCCAATGTGTGAGGTAATCAGTTTTTTTATTTTCTTATTAGCAATCACAGGACCGATTCCGATCGTCGGAAAGGCAGCATCATTACCGATTAAAGTGACATGATCTAGACTCACTTCTAACAATTCTTTCACTAATAAAGGAGGGTTGCCAATGCCGCCGAAACCACTATACATGATCGTTAATTCACCATTAAAAAACGAACGTATCGAATGGAGCGTCGTTTCTTTATCCACCCCCGTCAGCCTCCTTAAATATAAAGCGAAGCCTGTTCGTTCAGAAGCGAGAAAATTAAGGAGCAACGCTAAGTTCGCGACGTCCTGTCGCAACGCCTTGTACCCACGTCCTGTGGGCAAGGGGCGGCTTTTGAAGACGCTCTTTGTCTTCATAAAGACGAACCGATTTTTCTCGAGCTTCTAACAGGCGTAGCTAGATTACTTTTAATTCCGCCTCTAAACGAGTAAATGAGCTTTGTAATTTAGCGAGAAGTACATGCATTTCTGCGTACGTAATCGTGTAAGGAGGGGCGATTAAAAAAGCATCGCCCCGTACTCCGTCTCCTGCACTTGCTGGATATAACAATAAGCCTTCATGTTCTGCAATCTCGATCAGCTTTTCGACGACTTTCCTTTCGCGTGGAAACATTTCTTTTTTTCGCTTTGATAGAACAAGTTCCACCCCAATTAACAGGCCTAAACCTCGTATATCGCCAATCATCTTATACCTTTCCGCTAAATATTTGAGTTGTTTTTTTAAATATATTCCTTTCTTTTTTACTTTTTCAGTCAAATTCGCGTCCTCATTATATTGCAATACGGCTAAAGCGGTTGCACAGGCAAATGGATTCGCACTATGCGTGTGTCCACTCATGATCAATTTCGAATTCATTCGAATCGTTTCATATATTTTTTGATGAATGGACGTGGCTGCAATCGTGGCATAACCAGCAGCAAGACCTTTACCTAATGTAACGATATCAGGTTGAATACGCCAATGTTCACACGCTAAAAAGGTTCCTGTCCGTCCAGCACCGGTCATCACTTCATCTGCTATAAATAAAATATCGTTCTTTTGACAAATCTCACTTATTTTTTCGTAATACCCTTTCGGTGGTGTAATAGCGGCTCCGGCAGCTCCAACGATCGGTTCGGCAATAAAAGCGGCAATTTGCTCGGCACCAATTCGGTTAATTGCGGTCTCCAGTTCTGTTGCACATTTGAGTTGACAAGTTGGATAGCTCATTTGATACGGACAACGATAACAATATGGTGCTTCGATTTGGGGGTATTTTTCAAGCAAAGGGACAAATCTCTCTCTTCTTTTAATATGTCCTGACATCGATAGAGCTCCGAGTGTAATGCCATGATAACTAAACCATCTTGATAAAATAAACGTTTTGCTTGGCCGCTTTTGATCTTGCCAATATTGTATGGCGATTTTTAAAGCGGTCTCGGTGGCCTCTGAACCACTATTGACAAAAAACGTATAATAATCTATCTCTTGACTGATTTTTTCATTCAGCTTAATCGCTAACTTTTCGGCAGGTTCTGTTGTAAATTGGGAACGATAAACAAAACTAACCTTTTTGGCTTGTTCAAGCATCGCCTTGCGGATAGTTGATACACCATGACCTAATGAAGCCGTCACGGCTCCAGACGAAGCATCCAAGTATGATTTCCCGTTTTGATCGTATAAAAAAACACCCCGCCCATGAGAAATTTGTTGATAGTTTTTATCAAAATCAGGCTTAATTAAAAAGGACTCACTCATAACACTCATTCACCCCCTCATGAAACTGGTAGTACCCTACGAAACAAAATTAAAAACGGAAATAATTTCGTTTTAATAATCGAGGAATTTCCATTAGTTCTGTAAAGGTAATTTGATTAGGGACGAGATCAGTATTAATTAATAATAATTGGTCTTCAATTTTTTCGACCGTTTCATCAAGTTGATAAAGCATCGAACAGGCTCCGCATTGTACGCTCGGTGTTTGTTGAATTTCGATCGCTCGTAATCCGCTTGGAAGCTCCCAATAAACAGGTGCCTTTATTTCCTCTGCTGCCTTTTTTTCACACCAGACACATTTAATCATCTTTTGACTCCTTTTTTGCGGCCTTTTTTTGCTCTGCTTGATACTTTTTCTCTTTCAATTTCTCTCGGAGATCTCGTTTATCTTTTAAAGACGAATGGTTCGGATCCGTAACAAATCGTTCTCTTCTTTGCATACGTTCCAAGGAGTCCGGCGTCATACTCGTCTTTTGATCTGATAAAAGCTCAAGCACTCCTGATTTCTTCTGCTCTTGTTCGGTCATTGGATAAATATCGTTAAAGTAATCATCGGCGCGACCAGCCACATAATGTTCTGGTTCAGGATAGGAGGTGATCACCCCTTCAAAGTTACGAAGGACGACTTTATCCGGACTTTGTGAAAGAAGGTAATTCGGTTGAAGTGTGATTTTCCCGCCACCACCAGGACTATCTACAACAAAGCTCGGCACAGCATAGCCCGAAGTATGTCCTCTTAAGCCTTCAATAATTTCTAAACCTTTTGAAATCGGGGCGCGGAAATGACCGATTCCTTCAGACAAGTCACATTGGTAAATATAATAAGGACGAACTCTCATTTTAACTAAGTCATGCATGAGCTTTTTCATAATGCGGACGCTATCATTAATGCCAGCTAAAATCACAGCTTGATTTCCTACAGGAACACCCGCATTGACTAATTTTTCACAGGCTTCCTTTGCTTCCTCTGTGATTTCAATTGACGTATTAAAATGAGTATTTAACCAGACAGGATGGTATTTTTTTAAAATATTACAAAGATTATCAGTGATTCTTTGTGGGAACACGACTGGTGCTCTTGTGCCGATTCGAATAATTTCCACGTGGTCAATTTCACGTAAATTTTTCAAAATATACTCCAAAATTGTATCATTTATTAATAAGCCATCTCCTCCAGAAATTAAAACGTCACGAACTGCTGGAGTCTCCCGAATATAGTTAATTGCTTCATCTAATTGTTTTTTCGGCACTCCCATTCCAATTTGACCAGAAAACCTTCTGCGCGTACAGTAGCGACAATACATCGAGCATTGATTGGTCACAAGAAATAAAACACGGTCGGGATAACGATGGGTTAAACCAGGAACAGGGGAATCTTCATCTTCTTCTAAAGGATCTTCTAAATCATATTTAGTTTTATGAAGCTCTGAATCGATTGGGACTGATTGTTGACGAATCGGACAGGTTGGATCTGTTGGGTTCATTAATGATGCGTAGTATGGAGTAATATTCAGTGGGATCGTTTTAGTGGCGATTTTAACCCCTGCTTCTTCTTCAGGCGTTAAATCAATGACTTTTTTTAAATCATCGAGCGTACGAATTGTATGAGTTAATTGCCAAAGCCAATCATTCCATTCGGCCTCAGTCACACCTTTCCATAATTCAATCTCTTTCCAATGTCTTTCTGGTTGATAAACAAATGATTTCATAATCATATTCCTCCTTTATCTCTATAACCAGATACATTGCAATATCTATGCCAAAATAAAATAAAGGAGGAATAACCGCAGAAAGCGGCTCTTCCTATTACTCTCGTTAATTTTAGTGCCAACTTTTGAGCAGTTTAGTCAGTAAACTGCCTAAAAATGAGCTTTTTTAATGCTGATTTTTCACCCAAACATTTAGATTCTCATAGGCCCCTTCCATAAAACAATTATTCGTTAGCCTTCCTTGATATTGGTAACCTAATTGATGGAGAGCGGAATTCATACCAAAAGAGTTTGCTCGTGCAATTGAATAAGTCGATAAGATTCGGTTTGAATATAACTCCCTTTCAATTAATTTAATTAAATGTTTGATTAAACCGTATTGACGATGCGTTGGATCCGTAGCACAATCGGTCATTTCAGCATTATGAAACACAGCATTAACATCGGCTGAAGCCGCACAAACAATTTCAGCTTCAAAAGTAGCAAGGTAAAAAATCGCCCCACCTGACATCAATTTTTGCAAATAAGCAGGTTCACTAATCGGAACGGGGTAGCTAGAAAAAATACGATCATAAAAGCGAGCTAATGGTTCAATGTCCTTTTGATTCGCCCGTCGTAGTTGATAACCAGATGGCAAATCTTTATTGCCTTTTTGAATTGGTTTATTCAGTACGCCTTGCATAATTTGGTCTTCTGCGATCCAATCGCCACAATTTTTGCGTTCATTCGTAAAAAAGCGGCACATTGCATAATTGTCGACCCCATTAAAATACCCTTTAAAAACCGCCTCCAATTCAAATCCTAATGGCAATAAACGATGCCACTGTGTTGGCTTCGCATAAATTATTAATTTCGTGAATGGTTTTTCTTGTCTCATTTGTTCAAGTTCAGTGAGAAGCTTTTTTGGATCGCCACGAAATTCATCGACCCGGATTCGTTCATTGGCTCGATCAATATAAAGCTCCGCTTGAAAACATTCATTATGAACCTTTTCTTTTGTTGCAATGCTAATCATTCGGTTTTCCCCCTTTTTTCCGTTCGTCATTGGATTGATATTTTTTCAATTTGTACTGAAGTGTTTGTCGAGGAATACCTAAGTGATTGGCAGCCTGCTTAATATTTCCCCCAGTCGCCTTTAAAGCATCCTTAATATAACTCATTTCCTCCTTCACCAATTTATCCTTGAGTGTTTGGGAACTTTTCTTTTCTACTGATATTGAGCTGATTTTCTTTTGAAGATGGTGTGGTAGATGATGAAGGCTAATTGTATCTTCCTCTGACATCGTTAACGCATATTCAATCACATGTCGGAGTTCTCTTATATTGCCTGGCCAGTCATAAGCTTGCAGTAAGTGAACCGTATTTGCATCCAATTTAGCTGTCGGACGATTGGCTTTTTTCAAAAAATAATCGACTAATATGGGAATATCTTCATTTCTTTCCTTTAAAGTCGGTAATTCAATTAAAAATAAGGAAAGACGGTAATATAAATCTTGCCTTAATAACCCTAACTCGACACATTCTAGAGGGTGTTGATTCATAGCCACAATGATTCTCACATCAATTCGATAGCTTTCTGTTCCACCGACTCTTCGAATAAAACCATCTTCAATCGTCCTTAAAATCTTCGCTTGAAAGTCTAATGGCATCGATTGGATTTCATCTAAAAAAAGAGTACCCTTATGAGCTAATTCAAATAGACCTTTTCTATCGACCGCCCCTGTAAAGCTACCTTTGGTTGTACCAAATAACAAACTTTCTAGTAAACTACTCGGTAAAGAAGCACAGTTTTGAACGATAAAACGTTCATTTTTTCGCTTCGATTGTCTGTGTAATGCTTGCACAAAAAGCTCTTTACCTGTTCCAGTTTCACCGTAAACAATGATCGGATGATTGGTTTCAGCCGCTTTTTTCCCTATATGCATCTGAGCTATCATGGTCGGATCATCGGTCATAATATCGTTCCATTCTGATAACTTAGGTTCTTTTGTTTGTTTTCTATTATCTCTTCGATTATCATCCATTTGCTGCAATTCTAAAATTTTCTCAGAAAGTTGCTTGATTTGTTTCATGTCTTTCGCTATTTCTATCGCCCCATATAACTGCTGATCAATAAATAGAGGAATCGTTGTATTAATTGTATCAATCGTAAAACCTTTATTATTCTTATAAGTTTGGGATTTTTGATAGATCGCTTTTTTCGTTTTCATCACTTTTAATAAAGTGCTGGAATCTTCCGATAACGAAGGGAAAACGTCTAATAGATGTTTTCCAAGTACTTCTTTCCTTGTTAGCCCGTCATGACTCGCTGCCACTTGATTATAATAGACCGTCACTCCATTTTGATCCACAACATGAATGGCTTCATCAATCAATTCCAATATAGTTTCAAGCATTTGTCCCCAAACATTCATTTCTTTTTTCAAGGTCAACACCTCACTAACGGTCTAATAATAGTATATGGTCTTAATGCTTTTCCTTATGAATGCTAATTCGTGTAGGTTAGAAAAGGGTTGCATTAGTTATGCATTCTCCGCGAGCGGCATACCCTACGCGTTCCGCGGGTGAGTCGGGAGCCTCCTCGCTTACGCTGCGGGGTCTCCCGTCCTTCACTAGTCCCGCAGGAGTCTCCGGGCATGCCGCTCACTCCGTTTTAATTACAAGAAAAAACAGCTGAAGCCATTATTGTTCATCTAATGAATAACCTAATAGTTTAAGATTCTTCCTAGTTAAAGTTGAGCATGAGTCTTTTTCAATGACTACCATACAAAATAGACGGAGTAGTCATATATCGACTTGCACCATCCGCCTTATTTTCAGTCTGTTCTTATCGTTGCTATCTTAATTTAATCGAAGCAATACTCGATGTGATCGTCCTAAGTAGTTCATCGCTTATATTGTCATTAGCGATGCTTATAATGACATAATGTAAATAAAGCTGGTTGTCGATTTTTTCTTCTTTTAAGAGCATATACATGTTCTCATGCTCTCGATCGGCCATCGTAAAATAATCAAAATCAGCTATTTCTGGATAGTCACCGAAGTGCAAATTAGTTAATGAAACTCGGTGATTTGATTCTGACTTTTGAATAGATTCTTCAAATGTTTGAATGATACTAGCCATTTCCATATAGTTGGACTCGATTAATTCATAAGCATAACTATATCCTTCACCGTTCATAATTAGCATATTATTATCATCATTTGTAGAGACGACTGCTTCATGTGGCACAATAATAGATTCAACATTTTTGGTTAAATCATTACCTGAACCGGGTCCTTCGGTTGTGTCCTGTGAAATAAGTCTTGCCTCAACTCGATATTCCATTTCATCATAAACATAAATCAGCTCTGAATCCAATTGATTTAAATAAAGTTGTTCCGAAGAATATGCGATGGACTCTTGTTCTCCCGCTGGATACATTGGATGCTCTTCTACACTATTAACACAAGCTGTTAGCGTAACAAGAACTATCATTCCTCCAATGAGGTTACCTCGTTTTTGCATGATGATTTACCCCCAAAAAATTCAAACACAATTACATATGTTTCAATCAAACTAAAAGACATTTATTATTCTAACAAATTAATCGATGCCTGTCTTAAAAAGAAGTCGTTTTTGCAAAAGTTGTTTTTAAGAAATGTGCTCCTAACGTATAAAGCAAGGAAGTCTATAAAAGCCTGTTGCAAGAGAGCAACCAACTAGTGCAAAAAATAAAATCACCTTCAGAAGCCAAATTTTCACTTCTTAAAGGTGATTGATCTGTTTTTTTGAAATTTACTCTACCACAGGTTTTGCATAAATAATATAACGGTCTGGTGCACTACCCACAAAATTAAAGGGGTAGCAGGTTGACAATGTCAGAACTTCATCAGGGGCCATCGAACGAATGACAGTCGTATCGTCTGCCGGAACAATTTCAGATTCATACATTTCATACACAAACTTACCATATGGCATTTCTACGATAAATTGATCACCGATCTCAAGTTCACCAAAGCCACGAAAAACAGAATCCCGATGTCCTGATAACAAAATTTGGTCATTTTGCCCAGGTAATTTCGTCGTTTTATAATGACCAACACCTCGTTCTAACTCTTCCTCTTCTGTTCCAGAAATAATCGGCAAGTCCTTTTCTAGTTTTGGAATCGTTAATAATCCAATCACATCACCATCATTGATTTCCATTAATTCCGCACTAGAGATAGGGTTTTCAACATCCCGCTCCATAGCTAATACTTCGTTTGCTTCAGCAAGGGATTGTTTTTGTTTTTGACTCGATTGGAAGATTTCATATCCTCCATAAATAAGAAAAGCCAAACCTACGATCATAATCAAACTAGCAATGACCCTCATCCTAAATCCTCCCATATGTAACTGTAATCTCTTCTATCTTTATTATTAAATCACTCCATACATTTGGATAACTAGTAAATAAATTGTATCATAATTTTGAACAAAATTCTGAAAAAATATACATTTTAAACGTTTTATAGAAATAACTCAACTTTCGCATCGAGAAAACCCGTTCAATATGCCTGCCCTCCGGCGGTCGCTCCCAAAACCATACTCCGCGTCCTGCGGGAACCTGGCGAGTCTCCGTATGGTTTTGTCCGCTAAGTGTCGTGGAGAGGCTTGATGATAGGGCCATTCTCAATCAGCTATTTCTAACGCAGAAGGACCTTCTTCTTCCCTTTGTTGGTTATGGAACTAAATAGGTCGTTGCCACCTATTTTTTTCCTAAGTCTGCCGTCATGAAAAGACAGGATTCCAATCGAAACAAGCTCGATCATCTAGCAAACGTACAGAGCATCCACACGGATTTGTTTACAACTGTAACGGAATGAGTCATGGAAGGAGAAAAAATCATTCTCAAGCTAATGTCCTTTGAAGTCATGACTGTTTTTTTATTCAATGAGAAAACCGAACCTAGATTCGATTCCAGTATCTAGCGGACAAACAGACACGGAGACTCCCGCCGGAATAAACCGTCCAATGAGACCCCGCAAGCGTGAAACGCTGAGGAGGCTCATGAGGTTCCGGCAGGACGCGGAGTGTCTGTTTGGGAGCGACCGCCGGAGGGCATGAAACAAGTAGAGCATAAATCACTCCCATGTCTGGTGTCTGTTTGGTAGCACACGCCGAGGCGCTTCATTTTAGTGAACAGTTTCCTTCAACAGCCTACGAAGAGATGTGTTCAGACTGTCAACGATTGAACCGTTCATGTAAAGTCAATTTGAGTATTATATCGCCCTAAAGTCAATCTCTATCAACGGTTAAGGGTTAATTATACGCTGCGAAAGTTGAGGAAATAACTATGTTTATAAAAAAATCCCTAGATGACCTCTACAAGCATCTAGGGATTTATGTTAATTATTAAGACGTAACTTTAGTCGGTAACACTTCTTCAATGATTGGCCATAAGTCTTGGTACTCTTTGTCCGTTAACCAGATCTGAATCGTTCCTGAATCCGTCGCCGTACGAATTAAGCGGCCGACACCTTGACGAAGACGTAAAAGCATATATGGTAAATCAACCTCTGAAAAAGGGTTACTTGTATGATTTCGTTTCGCATCAAATACAGGGTCCTTAGGTGGAAATGGTAAGGAAGACATGAGCACTTGCGAAAGGGAATCACCTGGTATATCAAGCCCTTCCCACAAATGATAGGAGCAAAGCACGGTTTCTTTTTCCGTTTGGAATTGCTCAACTATCACACTAATTTCTTTTTCGCCTTCATATAATAAAGTGAATGGCCAATTCTCTTTGTTTGCCCAAGCTTTAAAATGGTTCATTTCTTCTTTACTTGCAAATAGAATTAATGATTGGCCCCCATTATCTAATAAAGCTTGTTTCATTTCTTGCCACTTCGTCTCCTCTGTACATGCCTTTTTCACTTCAATATTCATTTTTTCATCATAATCAAAAGGCGAGTCCACAGCAAAAGATTCATAGCTTTCAATTCCTAAACTTTGAGCAATAAAAGAAAAGTCTTTATTCCTTGATAATGTAGCGGATGAAAACACGATCGGAATGTTTGCTTGAAACACTTCTTCTTTTAAAATCGATTCTACTAATCTTGGCATAATAACAAATGTTCGCTCATGCTCCGATTGCTCTAACCAAAAGATTCCATGGTCTTCTTTAAGTAAAATCGATAGACCGTATGAAAGAAACTCTAAATATTCCTCAATCATTTTGACATGATAGTCATCGATTGTGAACAATTCAGAATCAAATACAAGCTGATCTAACAATTGTTCCACGTAACTATTCATTTTCGCGGCTAGTTGCAACATTTCTTTTGAACGTGGTACATAAGCCCGAATCGATCCCTCATGATGAATCGCTGATTGCTGCAATTCATCAAACCACTCATCATGAATCAGTAAAATTTCTTCAATTAAAAGCAAGGATTCTTCACGGACATTTTGTTGCATATAACCTGTTAGCACTTTCGTTAATGTCTGTGAATGAAAACGATACGTTAGCCCTTTTTGGGCGGCAAATTCAAGGAGATGACCTTCATCAAAAATTAAGCAACTCGCTTCAGGTAACAACGGTAATTGACCTTCACGCTTTCTAGATTCCTTTGTCCAAACATGTTCCATATAAAAATCTTGAGAACAAATAATCAAGTCAGCAGATTTTTTATAAAAGTCTCGATTTAACGTTTGTCCACAACGATGGCGCAGATCACAGGTCGAACATTGTTGCAACGGATCCCAAGCAATTTCTGCCCATTTTTCATTCGATAACCATGGGTACTCCTTACGATCGCCGTAGCGTGTAAAACGCTCAAGCGATTGGGTATGCTGGTAAACAAAAGAGGGAATTTGTTCGTGCACACGATTAATATCCTCGTCATCTGTTCTTGTTACAACACTCTCCAACTTACTCACACAAACGTATTGATCACGTGCTTTAGCAAGTCTTGCATCCATTTTTAAACCAAGGACCTTTTCTAACTTGGCAATATCGCCATTCGGTTTAACAAGTTGTTCAATTAATGTTTCATCCGCACAGGCAATAATGGCTGGTTTCCTCGTATAACGGGCATAACAGAGCGCATATAAAAGATAGACTATTGTTTTACCCGTACCGACACCAGCTTCCGCAAAAATCGTCTTCTTATTTTTAAAAGCTTGTTCCAATTGGAAAGCCATAAAAATTTGCTCATCTCGAAGCTCAAAACCTTTTTCCGGTAAGACATCATAAAAGACATCACCGATATAATCTCCCAATTTATCAAAAAACTGCTCATTTTTTGCTACATTAAATGGTAATTGTGTTTTCATGTATAACTCCTTCAACCTTTTTATCCATAACTAGCTTATTATACATGAAACGAGAAAAAGCCGATAGTGAAAGATTTTATTCCCTTTTATGCCGTGTTGTATGTTCAGCACTTTGGTTAAACTTCAATAATCCTGAATGGACGACATCAATCTCCACACTAATGTCTCCTAATAATTGTGCTTGTAGTGGAAAATTTTCTTTTAAAGGTTCCCATTCGCGATAGTGATGTACATACGTTTCAAATTCTAGACCATACAAATCAATTTCTTTTTCTACACCGGTCAGAAAAGTATCTCTCACTTGTTTTTTCACAATCTTTTCGGCTATTTTTTGCACCTCATGGTCTTCCATTTCCTTTAATAGCTCTAACAATTGTGCTTCAAGTTTAATATCCAAATGATAGACAGGCTGACCTGCTACCAATTCCATCTTTTTTTTAACCTTTATTCCCTCAATAGTTAACACACCAATCTCTTCTCCATTAACTTCTAAAAAAATAGGATATCGTTCTGTTTCCTCACTTACCCAATGTAACCCTTGATAATCCCTCAAGGGCAAAAAACCTTTATAGTCGTTATCTTTGACAAAGTAGATTCCGTCATACTCCATTTTCTCCGTTAACTCTTCATTTTTTTTCCACTGTGTTGAATTGATTGTTAAGGATGGAAGTTGGACTGTTTTCGCTGGTTCTGTCAATTCAATGACAACATCCTTTAGTCGTGTTGATAATGCAAAGGTTCTTTGCTCTAAAATTTCATGTGGTTTATGTAACAAGGTTAACAAGGTTGAAAGATTAAAAAAGGCAGGCGTTGCAAATAGTTGATCGATCGGCTCATTTGTAGCAAAAGCCCACTGAGATAGCCTTGTTTCTGAGAAGCGTGTATAACCATCAATGACTTCTTCTATTCCAGATTCTAATAATCGTTCTGTAAAAACAACCGTCGTTACATGGCTCCATAATGTCTTCATTTGTGCTGTTTTATACAAATTAGTTAATGACATATTAACCGACTTCCCCTCCCCTCTACCGATATAGACGACAGGATCTTGACCAGGTGGTTGCTCCTGCTTCGCTACAAAAGAAAAATCGAGCATTTGGGCATAAGAAATGTAAACCTCTCTTTCCGGATCATAATCAAGCCCCACGGCAACAACATAATTTATATCTTGAATATCAACTAAATCCCAACATCCTGTAAGGAAGAGCGTGATAAGCACAATAAAAATAAGTTTGATTTTTTTAATTTGCATCATCGTTATCAATCCTTTTGTTCCGTTAACATCTTAGAAGGCTCTATATGGGAACTTTTTGGTCTGTCCAATATCGCTGCTACCCATTCTTTTATAGTGATTGGTGCAAGCGGTTCTAAATAACCTACTCCAAATGAAGTTAAACTAGCTATATAGGTCAAAATAAAATATAAACTAATAAAAAACCCAAACATTCCTAAAAAAGATGAACAGATCAAAACGACAAGTCGAAAAATCGTAACGGTTCCGAGTAAAGATTGATTAATTAAAGTGAATTGAGCGACGGCTGAAACAGCCATGACCACAAGCAAAGTAGGAGACGTCAACCCTGCTCGAATCGCCGCATCCCCAACAATTAACCCACCAATAACAGCAATCGTTTGACCGACCGATTTTGGCAGCCGAACACCTGCTTCACGAAAGATTTCGAACATCCAAATCATTAAAAAAGCTTCCATTGGTGCGGAAAAAGGAATACCAAAACGAGAGTTCGTAATTGTCGCCAACAAATAGAGAGGAATTTGTTCCACATTATAAGCTGATAAGGCGATATAAAATCCTGGTAAAAAGATCGAAACAAAAAAACCAAAAATACGTAATAATCGTTCAAGTGCCACAAAATAAAAAGGATGGTAAAAATCTTCTGGAGATTTAATTTGTTCTGTTAAATTAGTAGGTGCAATTAACGCCATCGGAGAACCGTCAATAATAATCCCAAACCTTCCTCTCCTTAAACTTTGAGCTAAAAAATCCGCTCTCCCACCATAATTGACTAAAGGAAAAAAAGACAATCGATTATTCCCTAAATATTCTTCAAGCTGCTGACTACTTTCTAAATATTCAACTTGACATGACTGTAAACGCTCGACTACCGTATCTAATAACTTTGGACTTATTGTTTTATCTAAATAAACTAAAGATACATCCGTTTGACTTTTCGTCCCAAGAACAAACGCTCGATTTTTTAACAATGGCGTTTTTAATCGTTTTCTTAACAAAGATATATTTGTATTTAAATCTTCTGTAAACCCATCACGTGGACCCTTAATGGAAATTTCCGTTGCTGATTCTTCCGTTTCACGCTTAGCTATATCTGACATTCGTCGATAGAGTAACCATTGTTCTTGTTCAATCAATATAATTAAATTTCCATTTAATAAACGGTCAAACAACACAAGGTCTGAGTCAATTTTGTTAAACGCGAGTTCATTCATGAGTGATGTTTGAGAAAAACGTTTCTCATTTACTATTTCAGCAATGCTAGGAAAAACAAATTCATTTAATTGTTTTCTATCGATCATCGCTTCGGAGTAAATAAAGCAAATTTCTAGGTTTTCGTATTGATATGACTCAACGATAAAATCTTCTGCGTCTTTAAGTTCTTCTTTAAACTTCTTAATCGACCAATCTGATAACGATTGTCCATTAAACATCTCCTCATTCACATCTAATCTTGACTCATCCTGACTACGAGAAGATTTGATTTTGTTTAATTTCTTCACATCGACTCCCTTCCTTTCGAGCCTGTTACAAAAGTTAATAAAGTAAACAGCATAATCATACCGATATAAATAATAAAAAGAAGTGGCATATATACTTCATAAAAAGAAATAACATCCATCACAATAACGACTGGAAATGCCGTAAAACCAATCAAGATGAGTGTCATAACGAGATAAAAATAGACTAATTTCTTTACCTTAAACACATAAGCAAATATTTCCCCCATCAAATAAATCTCAAAGGCTAGCCTGACAAATGCACCTGATAACCACTGATAAATCGATAAAAAATCGACATTTGATATATAGTCACCTAATTGAACGAGTAACCATTGCTCAAACGCTGGGTATCGCATCGTTTGCGAAAAAAGCCCAAAAGCGGCAACAGATCCCATGAGTGGACCGATCGTTAAGGAGATGAGAAAAAAACTTAATAAGATTAAATGCTTCGTCTTTATACTCTGATTAGCTCTATGTTGAATAAATAGTACGGAGATTAACTCGATCGTGGAACTCAAAATATAAACCGTTGTCCAACTAATCTCCCTGATAGATGTCGTAAAAAAAGGTCTTAAAAGTTCATAATCTTTATATTGAAAGTTTGCCGTCATAACAAAATAACCAGCCAATACAACAAATGGGAGCAAAACACCCGCAACAATTCCTATCGTTCGTAACCCTTTTTTTACTAAATAAAAAACTAAACAAAGTAACACGAGTGTCGTCACAAAAATTGGCGTTTTTTTGAGGTATGTCACTTGAGTCCATTCAATCACCCCTCTTGAAGTTAAATAACTATTCATCAAAAAGATACACCAAAAGATGATCCCAACAATGCTAGCTACAAAACGGTTGGATTTTCGTTCTATCCAAACAAGAAAATGTACTTTATTTACTTTTTTTAAAAGAAACCCCACAACACAAACAATTAATATACAAATAGGCAAGGCAATCAGAACGGCCATCCATGAATCTTTTCTAGAAGTATTTAATAATAACGGAATCATCTGAACATGATTCACTAAACCAATGGAAAGAAGGAAAATGAAGATAATTTGACTAATCGTAATTTCATTTTTACTAATCATTTTCTTCCCCCAAGTGTTTATTTTTATTAACTTCCCCCAAATACGACCATTTTTATGCATTTACTTACCACAGAAGGTTAATCGTTCCACTAAGAAAAAATTTATATGTTTATAGATGAATTCGTCCCTTAAATTTATCAAATTACGGTACGAACCCAAGAAAACAAAAAAGCTCCTAAAAGTTCGAAAGAGAACTTTTAAGAGCTTTTTAACATCATCCGTTATTAAATTTTGACAATCGTTCTGCCTCTATGATTATTTGCTGTAATGGCCGTTAAGACATCGATCACTTCATCCAAACGAACTTCTGAGACGATTTTTTCTATTCTGTCGTTTTCATGTAATTTATCCGCTATAAACTGCCATACATCTAGCCGTTTTTCCATTGGGTAATTGGCTGAATCAATCCCGACAAGGTTAACGCCACGAATAATAAATGGCATCACTGTTGTTGGGATCTTCACACCACCAGTTAGCCCACTCACAGCAACCGTTCCACCGTAGCGCATTTGAGCTAATACATTCGCTAATGATTGCCCACCGACCGGATCAATGGCCGCTTGCCATTTACCGGATTGAAGTGGTTTCATTCCTTGCTGTGAAAATTCACTTCTATCCACAACCGAGCTTGCCCCTAAACTTTGTAAATAACCAGCTTCAGCAACTTTACCCGTACTAGCGACCACTTCAAACCCTAATGTATGAAGCATCATGACTGCCATACTGCCAACTCCACCCGTTGCCCCGGTGACTAAAATAGGTCCAGCTTCTTTGGTGACCCCTTCTTCAAGCAAACGTTTTATCGACAAAGCTGCTGTAAAGCCTGCTGTGCCGTATATCATAGCCTCTCTTAAGGAAAGCCGCTCTGGCAATGGTACAATCCAATCAGCTGGAACTCGTGCATACTCAGAATAACCACCGAAATGACCAGTCCCAAGATCATAACTTGTCACAATAACCTCTTGTCCTTTTGTGAACCTTGAATCTTCTGATGCCATGACCGTACCTGCTAAATCAATACCAGGTATCATCGGATAGCTTGTGACTACTTTGTTATTTTCCAAAAGTGCCATCCCATCCTTATAATTGACACTGGAATATTGCACTTTGATGAGCACTTCTCCTACTGGCAAATCATCTATTGTTAATTCCGTAACCTTTTTATTCAATTCTTTTGTTTCTTCGTCTAATTCAATTAATAAAGCACGAAATCGATCCATTTGGCATTTCCCCTTTATCTCTTTTATTCACCAGACAACAATGGTAAAGCGATACGAACATTAATGAAAATGGATAATGATAACACGAACGCAATTCCTTACGCGTAATCTTCTATCGTTGGCCCAAATAAACCTGGTACCGTTAAGCCAGCTTGTCTCAACAATACGGTCATTTGACCACGATGGTGGACTTGATGCATAACGATCGTAAACAAAAGATGACCAATGCTCATTTTTTGACCATACATATCAACTTCTTGTAAAAAACTTTCATCATTCCAGTTTGTCTCAACATACTCTAATACATCATTAGTTACTCGTTGATAAGAAGATAAGAACTCCTCTACATCATTTGGATTATCATCTTGCTGCTTTTCGAATGTAAAAGGTATACCCGCAAGTTGTCCTAATCCAGAAATAGAGACGACTAAGTGCCAACCTAGCCATGAAAGTGAATTATGCCCATCAACAATCGCTTGCGAAAGTTTCTCATTTGTGAGAGCGGCGAACACTTCATTTGTTTTTTCCGCTTCCATTTTCCAACTTACTAAAAAATCTTCCTTTGATTTATACGCCATTTCATTACGTCCCCCTATTTCAAATCTCTTTTTAAGTATAACGAATTCATATCCTTTCGTACAAAAAAACGCCTCCATTCATATTGAAATAAAGGCGTCTGCTGATTATTTTAAATTTGAAAGCTCTTTTAGAAAATGGTCATATTCTGAAACTGGAAGCTTCACGGCTTCTTGCTCTATCGTTTCGATTAATAATTCCTTATTTTTATAAAAAGGCTCTTTGTCCACGGTATAATAATATTTAATAACCTCTTGTTCTTTAAAGAACGCCTTTCCAAGCTTCAATAATTTTGTAACGGGTAACCCTGATACCGACACCGTTTCGTTACTTGCTTTTGGCGTAATCTCCTCTTCTTTTGATAGAATTTCTACTTGATTCGTTCCAAGTTGTTCATTTAAACGCTTTGCCACTTTGTTACGGATTCGCTTTTTTTTCGAACGAATCACCCTAGAAATTTCAATATTTTCTTTTTTGTTTACTAAAACTTTTCCCATAAAAATAAAGACTCCTTATTCAAATATAAATTAATGATACACACGTACCCTCTACAATCGTTTAGTGTAACAATGATAGACCATTTTGACCATGTCATTAATTCCCATTTCTTATTTCCTCAAACTGATAAGGCTTCGTTGTAGTCCCAATCCGTTCAATCGACACATCTAACTGATATTCAACCGATAATTTCGATAACTGTTCTTGCCAACTTTGTTTATTTTCCTCCCAATAAGATGGTTGCTGTCTTTTTAACAGATCCCCTAACCCTAAAAAATCCGATTGATAATGTTCAACAGCCGCAAAAGTTTGGGCTAACGTATGACGGAGTTCGTTTATCATTAACTGTTCATATTTTTTTATCGACTCCCGATTAGTTGGATCAATACGACATGAGGTTTCTTTTAATTCAGCTGAAAGCGATATATGAACAAAAAATACAGGCTTCCCGCTGACAATTTTACTTTTTACATCTGCTTTTGCACTCGTCACTTCAGTCGTAAAATTCCGGTTGTCCTCTTGACAATCGATCGGTCCCACAGTAGAGATCACATCTGCATTTAAATAATTTACCCCTTTGCTTTCCTGTTCATTTAACCAACCAATTAAACGGTCTTGCTGAAAAACACTAAACGGCGTCAGTTGTAAATCTTCATATTGATTCACATTTTTAACATTTGATTCAGAATCACCCTCAGACTTCCCACTCTTATATAAGGTTACCCCTGTTAAAACAGGCTCCATTCCGTCCGATAAAATCGTGTTAATTAACTCATCAATTTTTACACCACGTGTCGGAGCCCAAATTCTTTCTGAGAGGATCATAGACGTATACATTTTATTAGCTGGAATTTTTTCAAGTGGAGTTAAAACACTTATGATCTCTTCAGCTCGATAATCTTTAGCAATGACAAGATAAAAGTCAGGACGCAATTCATTGTAACGGGTAAAAAAATCAAGTATATTGCTAATTCCGTTTACGGCTAGTTCCTCTCCAATAATGACCATTCTCGTATGAGCAATATAAATTTCTCGTGAAACGATCGTACTCATTTTTTTTATCGCCTCTAAAATGGAATTGGCTTTTATCGAATAAACATAAACTGGAATTTGATTAGAAGAAGCAATTTGAGCAATTTCAGATGGATTCAAAATTTGTACTGAAATGATGTACTCATCTTCAATTAAGTCTATTCCTATCGCGGTCACAATCCCAATTTCATTTAATTCGGTTTTGCTCCAACAACCTGATAATAGACAAATCAAACATAAAATAACGAGTGTTTCTCTTCCTTTCCTCATTCCAAATTGGCTCCTTTTGGTGGTGCAGGCTTTTTCGTATTCGCACGGTTTTGATTTTTTTCCGTTATATATAATGAGCGTTCCTTAAGGGACCATAATGGAAAGCGAAATAAGGCATCTTTTTGATTCTTCAATATAAATGGAGCAAATGGTGTCATATATGGAACACCAAAAGAACGCAAACTCGTTAAATGAAGAACTAAAGCAATTAACCCTAAAATAATGCCATATAACCCCAAAACTCCAGCTAAAATAATAAATAAAAAACGTAAAAGCCGCACAGAGATTGCCATATTAAAAGAAGGAGAGACAAAGTTGCTTATAGCTGTAAGGGATACGACAATGACCATGGCCGATGAAACTATACCGGCTTCAACTGCTGTTTGCCCCAGAACTAGCCCTCCGACAATTGATATCGCCGAACCAACCGCACGAGGCAGTCGCACACCCGCTTCCCGTAAAATTTCAAAAGTAATCTCCATCAAAAACACTTCTATAATGGCTGGAAAAGGGACGCCTTCACGCTGAGCTGCCAAACTTATTAACAACGGTGTTGGCAGCATTTCTTGATGATACGTAGTGACGGCAATAAACGTTGCCGGAACGAGCAAGGAGAGAAAAAAAGAAAAATAACGTAAAAAGCGTAAAGCAATGCTTATGTCGACCCGTTGGTAATAATCCTCATTTGTTTCAAAAAAGTTAACAAATAAAGCTGGTAAAATAAGAACAAAAGGCGAGCCATCAACAATGACGACAATTTTACCATCTAAAATAGCAGAAGAAGCCGCATCAGGTCTTTCGGTGTTTAATAACGTTGGAAAAGGAGAATAAGTAGCATCTTGAATATATTCTTCTAACTGCCCTCCCTCGAGTAAACCATCAATATCCACTTTTTTAATCCGACTTCGTAATTCATCGACCATCGAATCTTTGACAACGGATTTTAAATAGATAACAGCAAGTTCCGTTTTCGTTTTCCTGCCAACATTTAGGGTTTCAACCCATAAGTCTGGTGATTTGATCCGTCTTCTAATAAGCGACTTATTGACATTAATGCCTTCCGTAAAACCATCCTTAGGACCTCGTACTAGCGTTTGCGATGTTGGCTCTTCTACCCCTCTGCCTTCTTTTTGTTCAGCACTAATAACTAAACAATGAGCAATCCCATCAACAAAAATGATTAAATCACCTGTTAGTAAAAAATCAAACATATCTTCTATATAATCAAGCTGTGTCAAATCATGTATCGGCATCGCATAATGGCGTAAATATTGGAAAAGTTTATAATGAGAAGGATATTCCTCCTTTCCTAAATAGCTTTTAACATCCTTCAAAATGACATTGCTAATAAATTGTTCAATGAATGTTTGATCACTTAGGTCTGAAACATAACCAACCGCAATCACAAACTGATCTTCTTCTTGAATAGTAAAGGTTCGAAACAAGATATCTTCACTAAATCCTGTTTTTTCCTTAATATAACGTTCGTTTTTATGTAGATCTTTAAAAATAGAAAGCGGGGTGGTTTTTTCGTTAATTGGCGTTTCTTTTTTTGAAATTGGATAGGAACGATTTTTTTTCCAAATTGATGTTAATCTATGCATCCTTTTCCCTCTTTTCGTTCTATGAAGAAACCGTCTCTTGGTCTTGTTGTTTTTGCCTTGAACCATTCATTCTTGATTTAATCCAGTGAATCATTAACAAGAGAAAGGGAATGCCTACCATGTTAACGGGAAGAGCATATCGTATCCAATAAGTGGTTCGATACAAATATTCATCTGTAAGGTAATTGTTCGGAATGAGCGATAAAATCGTTACAACGAGGACAAAAAAGAAAGCGATCAGAGAACGATTTTTTAGACGAAAGGCATCCTTCATCACATGACTAAAACAATACGTATACAAGGTCATTTTAAAATAAACACTCATCAACCAAACAACGATCGCCAAAGCATCTAACCTTTGTAAAATATTAAAAAGAGAGATTTTTCGAACCATCGTAAAATAAGGAAAAATTTGATTAACCGCAAATGGAACCCCTAAAACGGCAACAACCATAAAAGTAACAAGTGTTAATCCAAGAGCTGTAATGATAATGGCTCCCATAAATGCTCCTTGGCTCATTTTAATATCTTTTATAAAAGCGGTTAAGGCAATAATAATCACAGACTCCCCTAATAACGCAACAGGTGTTAAAGCCCCTTCTAATAAAGGCTTTATTTGAATGTTTACAAAGCTGGGCTGTACATGAGCCACCTCGACATTTTGAATATTAAAAACGATTGTGACAATGATACTTAATAAAACAAGCGGCCCAAATATCGTCGCACTACGGGAAAGTACTTCAATGCCAAGATGCACGCCATAAAAAATTAACACGCTTAAACAAGAAATAATGACAATGAGTGGCGTTTTATACAAAATATATTCATAAATTAATTCACTAGCCATTCGCAAAATAATCGCCGTCACACTCGTCCACATAATTAAATAATTTAGAATGACGAGTTTTGCTAACCATTTTCCAAGAAGCGACTCACAAAGTTGAACAAATGTTTTCCCTTGATAAGCTCTTGCTAATAAGGTTGCTTGATAGGTAATTAGAGTAGCCGCAACGCCAGCGATCAAGACGGAGAGCCATGCGTAGTTTCCTGCATATTGAATGGCAGGTTGAATTGTGATTAAGACCGTCATGCCGATTGACATAAGCGTTAATACCCAAAATAATTCATAGCTCGAAATTTTGTACAACCTATCCCCTCCAAAATTTCACTCATTTTAACGGTAGTGTAACCAACCAAATTTATCCTATTCAATCTCAACTAGCATAGAAACTTAAACCACTCATCACAATACCAATTGCAGCACAAAAAAAAGGGGCTGAACCCTCAAAGGTCATTTTCATGATCTTTGGGACAGCCCCTTCTTTTTCATATGATAATTTAATTGGAAACTGTTTCATCTAATGAATTCACTTGGATCGTCCAATTAAAAGAATCTGCTTTTTTACCGGTTTGAATGCCTGTTAACGTATCATATAATCGTTTGGATACATTCCCAGTTTCCCCACCGTTAATTTTCATTTTTTGGTCACGCCAAATGAGTTCTCCGATTGGTGAAATGACAGCCGCTGTTCCAGTACCAAACGCTTCTTCCAATAAACCTTGATTGTATGCTTCTAACAGCTCATCCATAGAAATTCTCTTTTCAATAACCGGCATATCCCATGATTGTAATAATTCAATCATTGATTTACGGGTAATCCCTTCTAAAATACTTCCGTTTAGAGCTGGGGTGACAATCTCTCCGTTAATTTTAAAGAAAACATTCATACTGCCAACTTCTTCAATGTATTTTTTCTCAACACCATCTAACCAAAGCACTTGAGAAAAACCTTGTTTTGTCGCCGCGTTTTGGGCATTATAAGCAGCGGAATAATTGCCAGCTGTTTTCGCTGTTCCTGTTCCTCCTTTTACAGCACGTGTGAAGTTTTCTTCCACATAAATTCGGACAGGATTAATACCTTCTGGATAATAAGCTGCTACAGGTGATAAGATGATCATAAATGTATAACAGGCTGAAGGATGCACACTTAAATTGTTCTCAGTCGCAATAATAAACGGACGAATATAAAGAGATGTGCCTTCCCCTTTTGGAACCCATTCTTTTTCTAAAGCAATGAGCTGTTTTAAATAATATAATACTTCTTCTTCATCAACATGCGGAATGCTAAGACGCTCACTTGATTGATTTAAGCGTTGGAAGTTTTGGTCAGGCCTAAAAAGTAAGATCTGATCATCCTCGGTGCGATATGCTTTTAACCCTTCAAAAACGGTTTGTCCATAATGAAAAATCATCGCTGCTGGATCCAATGTGACAGGCTGATAAGGAATGATTTTTGGATCATGCCAACCTTTATTAACTGTATAGTTCATTTTAAACATATGATCAGTAAAAACAGAACCGAATTTCACTTTGTTCACATCTGGCTTTTCCTTTGGATGCATTGTACGGATGATTTGTAATTTCTCTCCACTCAATTTCTTCATCTCCTTTTGACCACTAATCACATTTTAAAAGTTCATTCTGAAGATTTCAAGAATAAAAATGTTTCACGTTACACTCAAAACGAAAGACATATTACTGCTAAATTGTCAAAGAAAACCGTAAGAATATTGTTACTACAAGAAAGAAAGCGTTTCAATCTTTTTGGTTTTTTCTGAAATTCATTCTAAAATTTTTTTATTTTCTTTGTTATAGTTTATTTAGTTCCACATAAAGAAAGACTACTTGATTTGACTCAAGCAGCCCCGCACTTTAATTATAATCAATGTTATATTGTTCTCTTAATAAATTAACCCATGGTCCATACTCTGCTTGGAACTTTTCATTAAAAAGTATATCTTCAATCTCATCTTGATGCTCTTCGAATATGGCTTCTTTAGCTTCATTTTTCCCGGTTACTTTTATAATATGAAAACCATGTTCCGATTCAACCGGTTCACTAATTTGATCCACCTCTAGTTCAAAAGCAGCTTCTTCAAAGGGTTCGACCATCTCACCTTTTGAAAAGTAACCTAATTGACCCCCCTCTTCTTTACTAGCTTCATCTGTTGAATATTCAGCGGCTAGCGTTGAAAAATCTTCTCCTTCTGCTAGTTTTTCTTTCACTTCATTAGCTGTGTTTTCATCTTCTACTAAAATATGACTTGCTTCAACTTGTTCTTCTTGATTAAATTGTTCATTATTTTCTTCAAAATACGTTTCTCTCTCTTCTTCTGTCACTTCTATAATTGGACTCATTAACTTTTTGGTTAACAGGTAATAATGTACATCCTTTTCTAACTCTTCAATGCTCATTCCATTTTGACTAAGCATGGCCCCAAAAGCCTCTTCTCCGTTGTACATCTCATAATAATTTTCCATTTCAGCTGCCATTTCATCTTCAGACACAGTGATTCCTTGCTCTTTTGCCTCTAATTCAATCATTTTATCGGTAATTAATGTTTCTAAAGCTGTGGCCCCATGTTGTGCCATCACCAATTGTTCAACTTGATTTTGTTCTATCTTTTCACCGTTTACTGTTGCTAGCACATTTGTTGAATTGGATACGTATACCCCTAACGCAATGGCTCCAACTAAAACAATGGCACTACTAATTATCACTATCGTTTTTTTCATTTATCATTCCTACTTTCTTATAAGGATGTATTGGCTGTTAATGTTAAATTTACTTTGATTAGCTCTCCATTTCGATAAAGGCTAATTTCAACATTTTGACCAAGCTCAAGATCTCGATATAAAACTTTTCGTAAATCATTGGCATTTTTTACTTCTTTCTCATCAATAGAGGTGACAATATCACCAGTACGTAAACCCGCTCGCTCAGCGGCTGACTGCGGCTCAACTGTTGTAATGACTACACCCTCTGTCAATTCTTCTGGTAGCTCTCCTAAGTACCCTTGAGGAATCTCATTTAAATTCGCTAACCCTACGCCTAAATAAGGTCGACTAATTTCTCCTTTTTCAATAATTTCTTCCACTAAAGGAATCAAATCATTACTTGGAATCGCAAAACCAAGACCTTCAATCCCATTTTGAGCGATTTTTAAACTATTAATCCCAATCACTTCTCCCCTGGTATTAATTAAAGCACCACCACTATTTCCTGGATTAATAGCGGCATCCGTTTGAAGAACATCTAAATCCCATTCTCCTACTGATGTTGTGACTGGAATGGTACGATTGACCGCTGAAATAATACCTTGAGTAACGGTTCTGGATAAATCAAGGCCAAGAGGGTTTCCAATCGCCAGTACTTGCTCCCCAGGGCGAAGTGCATCTGAATCACCAAACGTTATGACAGAATCAACGGATTGTGAATCAATGGCTAAGACAGCTATATCTGTCAAAGCATCTGAGCCAACTACTTGGGCTTGAACTGAATCACCTGATGGCAACGATACTTCTATTTCGTCGGCTCCTTCGATGACATGATGGTTGGTAATCACAAAAGCTTTATCGCCTTCTTTTTTGAAAATGACACCTGATCCTGTCCCTGCTTCAACGGCTTCTTGTTCATTTCCTTGCTGATTTTGAAAAAAACCTCCATAACCTTGCTGACTTTGTAGATTAACAACTCCTACTATAGACTCTGATGCCTCTTCAATCATATCCATTAAATCCGCCGTTCCTGTCGATATATTTTGCACAGGAAGTGAATTCTCTTCATTACTCGACTGTTCATTTACAGTTACTTCTTCATTAAGAGCAAGTGACATTTGATTGGCGACGATATTTTCATAATAGCCTGTTTGAGGTATAACCATTAATGTAATCGCCGAGCCAAGTACACCCGCACTTACCGTCTTAATAAAAGAACGTCCTTTCTTTTTATTATTTGCTCTACTTTCCTTTTTAGAAACTTGTTCTTGTTCAGTCTCCATACACTCACCACCTACAACTTTATTGTCTAAGCTTTGATACTACTGTAAAACAGGAATAAGTCAGTTAGATGTCAAAAGTGGCGACAGTTATCAAAAATTGTGGGAAGTGGATACAGTCGAGACATTGTAACTCTATTGGACAGAGGCTGTTGTTTTTTACATAATTAGCCCGACCAAATCTCTGGGGCCACTAAAAACGGTCTACTCGTTAAAATAGGGTTACATGAGTTAACTATACTCCGCCAGCTCCATACCCTACGCGTTCTGAGGGTGAACCGGGTATTACACAGACTCCGTTTTGTTTAAAGCTTTAATTAGCACTTTAATAAATAACTCAACTTTCACAGAGTATGATTGACTCTTAACCGTTGATAGAGATTGATTTTAGGGCGATACAATAATCAAATTAACTTTACATGAACGGTTCAATCGTTGACAGTCTGAACACATCTCTTCGTAGACTGTTGAAGGAAACTGTTCACTAAAATGAGGCTCCTCCGGCTGTCGCTACCAAAACCATACTCCGCGTCCTGCGGGAACCTGGCGAGCCTCCTCGGCAAGCCTTGCGGGGTCTCGCTCCACGGTTTATTCCCGCGGGAGTCTCCGTATGGTTTTGTCCGCTAAGTGTAGGGGAGATGCTTGATGATAGGGCCATTCTCAATCAGCTATTTCTAACGCAGAAGAACCTTCTTTTTCACTTTGTTGGTTATGGAACTAAATAGGGAGTTGCCACCTATTTTTTTCCTAAGTCTGCCGTCATGAAAAGATATGATTCAAATCGAAACAAGCTCCATCATCTAGCTAACGTACAGAGCATCAACACTGATTTGTTTACAACTGTAACGGAATTAATCATTGAAGGAGAAAAAATCATTCTCAAGCTAATGTCCTTTGAAGTCATGACTGTTTTTTTATTCAATGAGAAAACCGAACCTAGATTCGATTCCATGATCTAGCGGACAAACAGACACGGAGACTCCCGCCGGAATAAACCGTCCAATGAGACCCCGCAAGCGTGAAACGCTGAGGAGGCTCATGAGGTTCCGGCAGGACGCGGAGTGTCTGTTTGGGAGCGATCGCCGGAGGGCATGAAACAAGTAGATCATAAATCACTCCCATGTCTGGTGTCTGTTTGGTAGCGACCGCCGGAGGGCCTATTATTTTTTTCTTAATGCGCAGTTTATCCGTTTGGTGTGATAGTGCGTTCTCGCTTTTCAAACGTGTCAAGGGCATTTGTTTAAGAGCTTCCCTTTTGCTCGGCCAACTAATTGAACGGATTTTCTCGATGCGAAAGTTGAGTTAATAACTTAGTTAACTAGAATTCTTTTTCATTAAAGTTGAACACAGGCCTTTTTCCATGGCCATAGTCTTCTTGGGCGGGCTTCCTCTTGCTTTTTCACACACCAACCACGGCCAAATCACTTTGAAAAGCAACTTTTTAAAGTCGTTTCCCCTCATAATCAACACCAAAAAACCTCATTTTGTCGTTATAACAAAATGAGGCTCTCTTATTTACTATTTTCCGTTATTATTTCATTTTCGGTTGTTTTTTGATTCGTCCAAGGCCAAGTTCTTTTGCTTCTTTATGAAGGGCTTTTAATAAACTAATCGTCATTAATAACATAATAAGCGAGAATGGAAGGGCAGCAGAAATCATCGTATTTTGTAAAGCGGGCAATCCGCCAGAATAAAGCAAAACTAAAGCAATAGCTGCAACCATAATTCCCCATGTTAATTTAATTTTTGTACTTGGCGTTTGTGAACCATTGGTCGTCATCATACCTAACACATATGTACCAGAATCAGCTGAAGTGATTAAGAAGATCGCAATCAAAACAAGGGCTAACAAGGACATGATTAAGGAAAGTGGAAAATTCGCTAAAACACCGAATAAGCTTTCTTCTGTCGCTAAATTGGAAAGCATCGCCACGCCAGTATGCTCATACATCATAGCCGTACCACCAAATGTAGCAAACCAGAAAAACCCTACTAAAGAAGGTAAAAATAAAACTCCAAAAACAAATTCTCGAATGGAGCGACCTCGGGAAACACGTGCGATAAAAATCCCAACAAAAGGAGCCCATGAAATCCACCATGCCCAATAAAAGATCGTCCACCCATCAATCCATTCTCTTGCTTCTGTATTAAAAGGAGCGATTCGAAAACTCATTTGGAAAAAGTTTTGAATATAACCACCTAATGTATCCGTATATAGATTAAGAATCGCAACAGTCGGTCCAAAGATAAAGACAAATAACAATAAAATTAAAGCTAAGATCATATTCAAATTACTTAAAATACGTATCCCTTTTTCAATACCTGTTAAAGCGGAAATCATAAACAAGACCGTAACCACAACTAAAATAGCTAATTGAATCCAAAAATTTAATGGCAAGCCAAATAAATAACTCATTCCTCCATTGACTTGGGAAACTCCAAATCCTAAAGTTGTCGCAACACCGATAACTGTAGCAAATACGGCAATAACATCGATCGCTACTCCCCATCCACCGTCCACTCTTTTACCTAATAATGGTCTCAAACTTGCACTTATTAACGCTTTCTCACCTCTTCTAAATGTAAAATAGGCAATAACTAATGCAACTAAACCATAAATAGCCCAAGCGTGAATGCCCCAATGAAAGAACGTAAATCGCAATGCATCTCGCATTCCTTGCGTTGCCCCTTCTTGACCAGTCGGCGAGCTAACCGCATAATGACTTAATGGTTCAGCCGTTCCCCAAAACACAAGACCAATTCCCATACCTGCACTAAATAAAAGAGCAAACCATGTTGGCCGATTAAATTGAGGTTTATCCTCTTGCTTCCCTAATTTTATCATTCCAACTGGACTTATTAAAAAATAGAGACATACAAGTGCAATAACCGTCACTAAAATTAAATAATACCACCCAAAGGATGACGATATAAAAGCCGTTAATTGACCGGTCCATTCTTCTAAAAGTTTTGGAGCAAAAATTCCAAACAAAACAATGATCATTAATAAAGAAACAGATAAATAAAATACAAGTGACTTATTTTTCATGTAAAGTTCCTTTCCCTTCAATAACTTTGAAAATATCCCTTTTTAGGAGACATAGCTCCCCAAAAACAGGAAAAACACGCCGATTCAAACGACGTGTTTTTATAACATAACATAACATCCATGTTATTTCTAGCCCGCAATAAACTAAAAACCATTCGTTTAGGACCGACACGCTCATTTTTAATTTGCGTGTTTATTTTGTCCGTAACCACGGTTTTCATTCAATTGAAATGAACTCTTAAACCTGATTACTGCCATATATTTCGACCTTATAATCACTTGATAAACTCAGCTAGTGTTCGATCGATTCTCTCTTTCGCTTGTTTGGTTAGGACTAATTCCTTACTATCATCCCAATTTACATCGCTTTCAACGGTATATAAACCTTTGGCAATCCATTTAGCCCCTAAAGCAGATAAAACGGGTTTTAAACTATAATCCACCATTAATAAATGAGCTAAGCTTCCCCCAATAACAAAGGGCAATACAGATTTGTCTTTTAGGCCATCTTGCGGCAATAAATCTAAATACGTCTTTAGTACTCCAGTAAATGAGGCTTTATATACTTGCGAGGCGACAATGACTAAATCCGCTTTATCGACTTTTTTATTAAATTCTTTTACTTTTTCATGATTGAATTGAGCTTGAATAAGAGCCTCTGCTGGGATATCTGTCACATGCAAAACTTCCGCTTTAACGCCTTTACGAGCATAAAACTGTTGTGCATATGTGATTAACCCATTTAAACGAGACGATTTATATGGACTGCCCGAAATGATAACGATATGGAGCATTTAATCTTCCTCCTTTTCCTCTTGAAAAAGAGGCACAGCTGTTATTTAACAACTATGCCTCTGGTCATCCAGTCGGTCGAATTATTTCATTTATTTTATGCCTTTAAATATAATAGGTGATTGGGATATGTTTTTTTAAAATCGAAAATAGATATTCTTTTATTTCATGCTCTGACTCTTTTCGTTCACATGGATAAGGAGATTTTTTCGTTTCATCCATGACATAAATCGTTGGTATTAATTCAGTAGTAGCTAAACTAGTAAGAACAGGTTTAAGGCTAAATTCAATTACCGAAGCATGGACTCTCGTCCCCCCAATTATGGCCGGTAAAATCATTTTTCCTTTAAAAATACTTTTATCAAGTTCATTTAAAAAAGCCTTCATTTCTTTATAAGGTCCTTCTTTAGCCTCAAATAAAAGAACAACTAAATTGGCTTTGTCAATAGCTTGTAATGCTTTCGTTTCTTTTCTAATGTTCAAAAAATCTTCAACAGATACGGTAGAAATAATATCGCCGAATTTATCTAATTGGCTTTTTAATGCTGTATGAATACAATCTAATGAAGGCTCCTTAGTGGGTACTTCAATAATCGTTATTTGATATGACATCGTCTCATCCCCACACTTCTTATTAATTCTTAATATTCCTACTTGTTTAATAAGAATTATATCAATAAAAGTGGTGAATAGCAATCCCTATACACTTATTTAATCTACTTTCCAAGGTGTTAATCGTTTTTCTAAACGTAAGAGTGAATAGTTGACAAGCATACCAATGACCGAAATCGTAATAATTCCAGCATACATGTATGGGATTTGGAAACTATGCTGTGAATTAATAATTAAATAACCTAGGCCAGCTTTTGCTCCTATCATTTCGGCGGCCATTAAGACGAGAATAGAACCCGCTGCCGCTAATCGGATCCCTACAAAAATAGTCGGAATTGCAGCTGGCAAAATCACTTTTATAAACAACCGAAAAGGACTCAATGCCATAGAGCGTGCCGATTTAATAAATAAAGGATCAACATTTCGTACAGAGCTTATCGTACTTAACAAAATCGGAAAAAAGCAAGCATATAAAACAACGGCCACTTTTGACGCTTCGCCGATTCCGAGTAATAAAATAAAGACAGGGAGAATCGCGAGTGCCGCTGTATTTCGAAACGCCTCTAAAATCGGATTAAATAAATCCGAAATTGGTTTAAACCAGCCAATCAATAAACCGATTGGAATAGCAACAATTAGAGCAAGTGTAAATCCAACGACTGAACGTGTTAAACTGGCGACCAAATGGGTAGTTAACAGACCAGTTGTCATTAGCTCCCATAACCCACTCAATACTACTGAAATGGGAGGAAAGAACGCGACTTCTACTAGCCCTAACCTCGGGATGACTTCCCACAAGGCGAGAAAGAGGACTATCACAATTGATTTTGAAACTATCGTTTTTCCCGATTGATACAAACCATTTAGTGGTTTCAATCGGATCGTTTGATTTTTTCGTAAACGAATAACCGTGTCCGTGCGAGCCATTTTATTCTTCCTTTCTTCTTAAGAGATGTTTATCTTTTCTTGTCTTTGTGCCTTACTCACTTCATCTTGTAACAGCGTCCATAACCGGTGGCGATAAACACCAAATTCAGGCAAGGAGCGAATATCACTTTCAGATTGTAAAGCATGTAAATCAATCTCTACAATTTCTTTGATTTGCCCAGGGCGTGAAGTCATTACCGCCACTCTTTCCCCTAAAAAGACTGCCTCATCAATACCATGTGTAATAAACACGATCGTCTTTTTCGTTTTTTTCCAAATTCTCAACAATTCTTCTTGTAACGTTTCTCGCGTTTGGGCATCTAGTGCTGCAAATGGTTCATCCATCATTAACACGTCTGGTTCATAAGCAAGGCTTCTTGCAATTGCCACTCTTTGTTTCATACCACCGGACAATTCATGTGGGTAACGACTTTCAAAACCTTCTAATCCAACAAGCTTTATATATTCTTTTGCTTTTTTAATCCGTTCTGGCTTTGAATAGCCTTTTTCTTCTAATCCAAATGTGACATTTCCTAAAGTCGTTAACCACGGAAAGAGGGCATATTGTTGAAAGACAATGCCTCGATTTAACGATGGACCAGTTATTTCTTTACCGTCGAGTGTAATCGTACCACTTGTCGGTAAAGTTAAGCCTGCTAGTAAATCTAATAAGGTGGATTTGCCACAACCACTCGGACCAACAATTACAAGAAACTCACCCGCTTTAATATCTAAAGATACATCGGTTATCGCCTGAAACGGCTTATGATCAACTTGTTTTCTTTGTTTTGTTAAAAACTGCTTATTAATATTCACAACTTGAATTTTGCTCATTTTCATCCCCTCTTTATTCTCCATATGGATTAAACTCATTTGTATAAATCTCTTTCGCTTCAATATCTCCTTTATTTAAAAAACCATCTTGCTCTAGCCACTCAATCCAAACTTGAAATTCAGGTTCTAAAATTTGTCCTCCAGCCCCTTCGATACCAACACTTTTCCAATATTGAACTAAATTTGTATCTTCATTTCGGTCTCGTTTTTCAATAATGGAAACCATTCTTTCCCTTACTTCTTCAACAGGGGTTTCTCGTGCCCATTCAATCGCTTGAGCCATTCCTTCCACAAATTTTTTCACCGTATTCGGATTATCTCGAATAAAGTCATCTCGGAAAACGAGGCTGCCTGCTGTAAAGTTTCCGAATAAATCTCGGTCTGTAAATAAAGGTCTAACCCCACCACGCTCTAAAGCAACATCTTGTAAAATCCCTGAAAGGGTTGCGACATCTAATTGTCCTGAGCGCAAGGACTGCTCTCCATTAACGGGGGGAATCACAACTAACGAAACTTGCTCAATCTCCTCTTCTGTTAATCCTTCCTGACGTAAATATTCGACAATCGCAAATTCATGATGGGCTCCTAATGTATTCACTCCAATCTTTTTTCCGATTAAATCCTTCGCTTCTTGGATTAGACTATCATCTAAAACAAAATATCCCGTCCACGTTTCATCATCGACTCCGTAATAACCGATCACTGAGGTAATCGGGGCACCCGCTTCCACTAATTTAACAATCGCCCCATTAAAAGCACCACCAAAATCAATACTTCCTGTTACAGTCGCTTGAATGTTCTCAGGTCCACTTGTTGTATTCCCGACCCATTCTAATGTAAGTGGCTCTAAATAGCCTAAATCTTCAGCTAACTCCCAATAACTCACCGTCCCTGCTCCTCCTAAATATTTAAGAGTCTCAACTTCTAACTCACCGTCATCACTCGTAGCACCCGTTGATGTTTCTTGGCATGCAACCAAAAATAAACTTAAAACAGCAAGTACAAGCACCCATCTAAATCGGACTAATTCCATTTACGCTCCCCCTCCATTCGACAAATTACTGTACGTTTTCCTTTTTTACTTCCGTCTTTGTATATTGGGAAATCGGACGCTCTAACTCTAGATGCTCTCGTAAAGTCGAGCCTGTATATTTCGTTCTAAATAAACCTCGTTCTTGTAATTCAGGAATGACTTGATCAACAAAGTCATCTAATCCATCTGGTAAAAAAGGTGGCATGACATTAAAGCCATCTGCTGCCCCGTTCTCAAACCATTCTTGCATTTGATCAGCAATCTGTGAGGCTGTACCAAATATTTCACGATGTCCTCTCGCTCCTGCAATCCGACCATATAATTGTTTAATCGTTAAATGCTCACGCTCCGCTAAATCTTTTATGAGCTGGAATCTGCTTTGCGCTCCGTTTATTTCCGTTACTTCAGGCAAGGAAGGGAGAGGACCATCAACCGGATATGGAGATAAATCGACATTAATTAAGGCGGATAATAAACCGACTCCTACTTTCTCTGGAATCAACTCACGTAAATATTGTTGTTTCTCCCGAGCTTCTTTTTCTGTCTTGCCAATAATCGGGAAGACACCTGGCATAATTTTTAATTGATTGGCGGAACGACCGTATTTGGTCAGACGTTGTTTGATATCACGATAAAAACTTTGTGCCTCCTCAAGTGTTTGCCAAGCTGTAAAAATAACTTCAGCTGTTTTCGCTGCTAATTCTTTCCCGGCTTCAGAAGAACCAGCTTGCACGACGACAGGATGACCTTGAACCGGCCTAGACACATTTAAAGGTCCTTGAACAGAGAAATGAGTCCCCTTATGATATATCGCATGCACTTTGGACGGTGCTGCAAATTCAGCACGTTCTTTATTTAAAATCAAGGCATCATCTTCCCAGCTATCCCATAATTTTTTGGCCACTTCAACAAATTCTTCCGCTCGTTCATACCGAAGAGCGTGCTGCAAATGTTCCTCTTGATTAAAGTTACGTGCCTCAGCAAGACGTGAGGAAGTGACAACATTCCAAGCTGCTCTCCCCCCACTTATATGGTCCAGTGAAGCGAATTTCCTCGCGACATGAAAAGGTTCATTAAATGTGGTCGATACAGTTGCCGTTAAACCGATTTTTTCTGTTACAGCCGCTAAAGCCGATAGTAAAACTAGCGGATCTGGTCTGACAGCTACCGATTGAGATACAGCCGTATCAAGCTGCTCATTTAATGCGTATCCATCGGCAAAAAAGATCATATCGAATAGGCCCCGTTCAGCCGTTGTCGCTAATTTTTTATATAAAGAAAGCTTTTGTAAGCTATTTATCTCACTATTCGGATGACGCCATGCCGCTACATGGTGTCCCGGCACCATAAAGAAGGCCCCTAATTTCATTTCACGTTGGTTCGTCATTTGAAAACACTCCTCCAAATTTTTTATTTTTAATTGACTAACCGGACTTTTCTAGCGATCATTCTAATTCTAAAATATGTTTTGTTCCTTCTTTGACTGGGACAGTAGGGTGTGAAATTGGCTCTCCAAGTAACCTCGCAAAGGCTTCTTGTTCTGAATCTGTTAAATGCGTTTGATTACGGAAGAACAAAACTTTATGTTTTAGTAAAGCATCCTGGACAATTTTAGTCGTTTCCGCATCCAACGAACCTGAAAGTTCAATCCCTGACACTACGGCACCAATTCTTCCTGAAATTTGTTTTACCTCAACCTTTGTTTTGTTTTCCTGTTCATTTAAAATGCTCATTTCACACTCTCCCTTTCATTTTTTTAGGAAATCTCTTTAAAAAAAGATAAGGTCCTAATGTCCATATTTGATAATTCAAATAAAGAAATTAAGACCTCTAGTAAACTAGTCGGTTATGCAGTTGTTTATCTCCATTCAGTTTAATAAAAGGGCCCATAAGGATGATGACTTAAATAAAACTGTTCCGCTTTTTCTCGCATATCTGCCCACGATTGAAAAGCGGTTTGATTCAGAACAAATTGTTCCCACGCTTCTGATTCCACTTGCAGAACGAGCGGCCAAATAATCGATATTTCCTCTTGATAGTCCATATTCATTTCTTTCCAACTCGTATATTTTGTATATGTTCTCATAAAATCTTCATTAAACAAAAGGGCCGGTGGCGCAATAAAATAGGGGATAAACAAGAAAAACTTCAACAATAACCTTCCCCACTTCACATAAATCCCTCCTTCAAATATTATCTACGAAAAAAAGCCTCTATTCATTGTGAATAAAAGCTTTCGGTGATCCGATCAGTCTTTTTATTTATTTAATTATATGGAAAATTCCTCTGGTGTGAACACTTTAATTTGTTTCGGTTTAACAAAAACGACTTGACCTTGTGTAATCCCTAAATCAATAAACTTACTCTTTTCTAATTCAATTTCAATTAAATCCCCTTGTTCTCGCTTCGCCTCAATAAATACGATTGGACCTACTGCATGAATATATTGAATTGAAACTGGTAAATAGCCTTCCCCTTGCTCAACCGTTTGAATATCAAATTGATGGGGTCTCGTATAAGCAAATGTTTCCTTTTTGGTATTTTGCACCGTTGCTGCGATATCACGATGATAAATTTCATCCCCAGATGATTGGAAAATACCGTTTTGTACTCTTCCTTTAAAAATATTGACATTGCCTAAGAAATCAAAGACAAACGGACTATTTGGATTTTCATAGACTTCATCAGGTGTACCAATTTGTTTAATTTGACCATCATTCATCACAACGACTCGGTCTGAAACATCTAAAGCCTCTTCTTGGTCGTGAGTGACAAAAACACTTGTTATATGAAACTCATCGTGAAGTTTTCTTAACCACCTTCTTAAATCCTTTCGTACTTTCGCATCTAATGCCCCGAATGGCTCATCAAGCAGCAGCACTTTTGGTTGGACAGCTAGTGCCCTTGCTAACGCAACTCTTTGCCTTTGACCTCCAGATAATTGACTTGGATAGCGGTTTTCTAAACCATCAAGCTTTACTAATTCAAGTAATTCTTTTACTTTATCTTTAATGTCCTTTTTGGTAGGTCTTTCTTTTCTTGGTTTTACTCGTAATCCGTAAGAAATATTTTCGGCGACACTCATATGAGAAAATAGAGCATAATGCTGAAAGACAAAACCGACTTGTCTTTTAATCGCTTCAACATCCGTCATATTCTGTTCACCAAAGTAAATATTTCCTTGATCCGGCTGTTCAAGTCCCGCAATAATCCGTAATAACGATGTTTTCCCTGAACCTGAGGGGCCTAATAGAGCCACTAATTCCCCCGATTCAATGTTTAAATCGACATCCGTTAATGCGGCAAATGAGCCAAAGTTTTTTGAGATATTCTCTATTTTAATCGACATAACTACGATGACACCGCCTTTTGTTGATTCGCTTTCCATTCAATTGTATTTTTTATAATAATCGTGATAATCGCCAATAATGACATAAGAGATGCAACGGCAAAAGCTGCTGTAAATTGATATTCATTGTAAAGGATTTCCACATGGAGTGGCATCGTATTAGTCATTCCACGAATTTTCCCTGATACGACCGAAACAGCTCCAAATTCGCCAATCGCTCTCGCATTACATAAAATCATTCCATACAGAAGCCCCCACTTAATATTCGGTAAAGTGACGTGTAAGAAAGTTTTCCAACCGTTTGCCCCTAGTGATACCGATGCTTCCTCTTCAGAAGTTCCTTGTGCCTGCATGAGAGGAATTAATTCTCTTGCCACAAATGGAACTGTTACAAATAATGTCGCTAAAATAATACCTGGCACAGAAAATATAATTCTCCAACCTTGCTCCATTAAAAAGGGACCAAAAAGACCATGGGCACTAAATAATAAAATAAAAACTAAACCGGCAATGACAGGTGAGACAGAGAATGGCAAATCAATTAAAGTAACTAAAAAGCTTTTACCACGAAAGCGGTATTTCGAAATAAGCCAAGCAGCTGCCACTCCAAAAATCGTATTTAAAGGGACGACAATAACCGCTACTAATAACGTCAATTTAATTGCCGACATCGCATCTGGTTCCGTTATCGCTGCTAGATAAGTCGCAATTCCTTGTTCAAATGCTTTAAAGAAGATCGCAATTAATGGTAATAACAAAAAGAGAATAAGAAAGACGAGAGCGATAGAAATGAGCAGCCATTTTACCCAATTTGGCTCTTTTAACGCCTTTGCTTGAATTGTTTGTTGATTTGTTTGAGTTTGTAAACCAGCCATCATGTTAACTCCTTTTTACGCATATCTTCTTTGACTCCACCATTGAATTAAATTAATGACTAACAGCATAATAAACGAGAAGACAAGCATCACCGCAGCGATCGCTGTTGCTCCAATGTAATCAAATTGTTCTAGCTTTGTCATAATTAACAATGGCGTAATTTCCGTTCGCATGGGCATATTTCCCGATATAAAGACAACCGACCCATATTCGCCTAACGCTCTAGCAAATGCTAAGGCAAAACCTGATAATAATGCAGGAAAAATTACAGGTAATATCACTTTAAAAAACGTATGAAAACGATTAGCTCCAAGGCTTGCTGAAGCTTCCTCTACTTCTTTTTCAATGCCCTCTAACACAGGTTGAACCATTCGTACGACAAATGGCAAGCCGATAAATGTTAAAGCCACAATAACGCCAAGTGGTGTAAAAGCAACACGAATTCCAAAAATATCTAAATACTGACCAACCCAACCTGTTGAGGCGTATAAAGTAGTCAGAGCGATACCGGCAACCGCTGTTGGTAACGCAAATGGTAAATCAATTAATCCGTCAATAAATCTTTTACCTGGGAATTTATATCGAACGAGCACCCATGCGATTAATAAACCGAATACGGCATTAATGGACGCTGCCGCAAAAGCCGCCCCAATACTTAATTTATAAGAAGCGACAACTCTCGGTTCCGTCACAACTGCCCAGAAGCTCCCCCAGCCCATTGTGGCTGTATTAAGAAAAATCATTGAAAGGGGGATAAAAATAAGCAATGTCACATACATCATCGTAAAACCCATTGATAGTCCAAACCCTGGTAAGACACTATACTGTTTCCATTTTCTTTTTCTTGCCAAAATCGTTACACCTCTCCGTCTAGCTGTATGCTTTAATTAAGAAGAAAAGGGGGTGACCCCCTTTTCATTTCTATGGTTGGTAAATTCGGTCAAAAATGCCACCATCATTAAAATGGGTTTCTTGTGCAGCTTGCCAACCACCAAATACTTCATCAATCGTAAACAATTGAATATCTGGGAAAATATCATATTGTGCTAAAATTTCTTCATTTCTTGGACGATAATAATGCTCAGCTGCTAGTTCTTGACCTATGTCCGTATACAAAAACTCTAAATACGCCTCAGCTACTTCTCTTGTTCCTTTTTTATCAACATTTGCATCAACGACAGATACTGGCGGTTCTGCTAAAATACTTATCGATGGATTGACGATTTCAAATTCATCTTCTCCAAGCTCATTAATCGCTAAGTACGCTTCATTTTCCCATGAAAGGAAAACATCACCGATTTTTCGTTCCACAAAAGTTGTTGTTGATCCACGTGCTCCTGAATCTAACACTTCCACATTTTGAAAGAGCTTTGTGACAAACTCTTCTGCCGCCTCTTCTGTCCCATATTCTTCAAGTGCATAGCCCCACGCCGCCAAATAATTCCACCTTGCTCCACCTGATGTTTTAGGGTTAGGAGTAATAACGGAAACGTCATCTTGAACGAGGTCATCCCAATCTTGGATATTCAATGGGTTTCCTTTCCTTACTAAAAAGACAATCGTGGACGTATATGGAGTTGAATTATCATCCAACCTTGTTTGCCAATCAGCAGGAATTAATTCTCTATTCTCATGTAAAACATCAATATCATAAGCTAAAGCAAGTGTCACCACATCTGCTTCTAATCCGTCAATAACCGACCTCGCTTGACTTCCTGAACCACCGTGTGACGTATTAATGGTGACAGTCTGACCGGTTTCTTCCTTCCAATAATCAGCAAACTGTTTATCAAAATCTTGGTAAAGCTCTCTTGTTGGATCATAGGAAACATTTAAGATTTCTACTCTGTCTCCATCACCCGAATTAGCTCCATTTGAAGAACACGCCGCTAAAAGTCCTGTCAAAACTAATGACGTTAATAAAACAAACCGTTTCGTTCTTTTCATCTGCCCTTCCGCCTCCTAATCGAACCCGTTAGGACGACCAACTATATCTTGCAAACTGGTAGTCCTAGATGTTCTTTCCACTTATTATTTAAATTTATTTTTCTTTTGTTGAGTAAACCTTACTTTTTCAGTAGCATCAATTTGAGTAATTTGATTATCATGAATTGTGATGAGTACCGTTCCAAATTCAATTTTTTCGATTGCTTTTTTAATCTCCTCTTCCTTTTGTTTATCGTAAAAACCCATCTGTCCTTTCCCCTTTCATTTGGATATTTTGATCAAGTAAATCTTGCAAAGTTGTCGCATCAAGAACATCCGCAACCGTGTCCCGTACTAGCCCCCATAACGGTTGTAATAAACAAGTAGGTTCAAGTGAACAAGCTTCATAAGAAGTGACACTGACACAGCCCATCGGTGCTAGTGGACCTTCAAGCTTTCGAATCACATCTCCGATAAAAATCTCAGAACTTTCTTTTTTTAATTGAAAACCACCATCCATGCCTCTTTTACTCGTTATATAATCTAAGGTTTTTAATTGAGCTAAAAGTTTTTCAAGATATGGTGTTGGAACTAATATTTCTTCACTAATCTCTTTTACTTTTAATCTTCTTTCAGAATGCTTAGCTAAAACAATTAAGGCTCTTAACGAATATTCCCCTTTACTAGATACTCTCATTTGAGTCACCTCTTTAATTATAAGTAATACGACAGGTTAAGTCGGATTTATTCTAAAAAAATAGCCTTAACTAGAGATCATTAGTTCTAGCTAAGGCCTTCGGTTGTCCGATCAGCATTAAATATTGAATTTGTATTTATATTATTATTCAGATTAATCATATGTGTCAAGTATGTTTTAAAAAGTAATAAAAATTCTATTTTTTTATCGTAAGCCACGGTCGTCCTTTTTGCCATTGGATGTTTACAGGTAGTTGAAAACAATCACTTAGGTAAGGCTCTGTTAAGATCTCCTTTTTTTGACCCTTAGCAATGATTTGACCAGAACGTAAGAGTAGGGCATTCGTTATCCTTGGCAACACTTCTTCCAAATGATGAGTTACATATAAAATAGTCGGGCCACCCTCTAACTCCATAATCCCTTCAATCGTCTCTAATAGTTGCTCTCTTATGTAGACATCTAATCCATTACACGGTTCATCTAAAATTAAAATTTGGGGCTCAGACATCAATGCCCTTGCAATCATTGTCCTTCTTTTTTCCCCTTGTGAAAGTGTATGGAAGGCAGAGTCTTTGTAAGCCTCCATTTTAAGTAAACGTAAAAATCGAATCGCAGCTTCCTTATCTGCGTCAGTCATGTCTTCGTAGAACCCAACAGAGGCGTGTCTCCCACTTAAAACGACTTCTAATGTCGTATCACTCGCTCTCGCAGCAAAACGCTCATCTAATGAAGAACTGACCCAACCAATGGTCTTTCGTAATTCGTGAATATTCGTTTGCCCAAACCGTTCATTTAAGACCGTTATTTCGCCTTCGGAGGCCCATTCATAACCTGTAATCAATTTTAATAATGACGTTTTGCCAGAACCATTTAATCCTAATAAGACCCAATGCTCCCCTTTTTGAACATGCCAATTGATTTTATTTAGAATAAGTCTATTCCATCTTCTGAAACTGACCTCTTTAAGTTGCACAACCTTCATCAGATTCTCCTCCAAAATATTCAAAACATTCATATAATATTTTCATTATAGCAAAAATAGCGAGTTACGAAAACGATAAATATAAGATCATTAAAAAAAGCAGAAAAGAGGGATAACCCTCTCTTCTACTTTTAACTAGTTAGTCATTTTGTGTCATAATTTCTTCTTGTTCATGATCCTGATCTTTATATCTTAATAAATCTCCATACAATATTTTATCAGAATAGCCTAAATCAAGATTTACATCCTCAAAAAACGGCTCACAAAATTCAATCTCTATTTCTTCTTCTGACTCTTTATCGTAACAAGCACCTCTTGTGAAAACATAATGATCACTTATAAAACTTCCATCACGTAATATCGTAAATGAGTCACGCTCTGGTGAAGTTAAATCTGTACCAAAGTGGAACATACCCTTTGTCTCAATTCCTAACAGGTGAAGAATCGTTGGTTTTAAATCAATTTGTCCTGAGACGGTATCCATCACCTTATTCCCATCATACCCAGGAATATGAATAAACATTGGCACACGCTGCAATTGAACGGAATCAAAAGGTGTAATTTCTTCTTTATCTAAATACATTGCCATTGAACGGTTATGATTATCAGAGATACCGTAATGATCACCGTACATAATAAAAATGGAATCCTCATACATTCCTTCTTCTTTTAGGCGCTCAAAAAAGTATTCCAAAGCATAATCCATATAACGCACAGTTGGGAAATATCGATTTAACGTTCGGCTAGGATAGTCCCCTTCTTCAATAAACTTATCTTCCTCATCTAACTCAAAAGGAAAATGATTCGTTAACGTAATAAACTTCGTATAATAAGGCTCTGGCTGCGATTTTAATAGGTCAATAGATTGTTCAAAGAAATCAACATCTTTTAATCCCCAACCTACTGAATTCTCTTCATGAACATCATAGCTCATTATATCAAAATAACGGTCATAACCGAGGGATTGATACATTATATCACGATTCCAAAAGCTTTTATTATTCGCATGCATAATAGAAGCGTAATAGCCATTTTCACTTACATTACTTGGTAAAGCATCAAAGGCGTTTCCTGCATGTGTAAAGAACACAGAGCCACTATCACGACCATACATCGAATTTGCTAGTAAATACTCCGAGTCAGATGTTTTCCCTTGACCGGTTTGATGATAAAAATTTTCAAAGTAAATACTTTCATCGATTAAAGAGTTTAAAAATGGTGTAATAACCTCTCCACCCTCACCATTTTCATCCTCATTTACGGTTTCATTAATCACAAATGATTGCAGAGATTCCATTGAAATAACAATGACATTTTTCCCTTCTGCAATGCCAAATAATTCAGGATCTGGCTCTTCGTGTTTCGCTTTAACATGTCGTTGCACTTCAATAATATCAGAACTATCGGCAAAAACACGTTGTGCTCGCGTTTGCGACTGGAGGTACCCATCATAAATATGATAATTAAAGATCCCGATGTTTTTAACAATTAGATCACGGTCAAACGAACGTGTTAATAATTGTGGTCGCTCTGCTTGAGCAAGCGTTAAATTCGTTACAAATAATACCACAGCCGCTAACATAATGAGTAATGGTTCTCTTTTTAATGGACGTAATGCAGGACTGTTGCGTTTTTGGGCTAAGTAAATCAAAATCGCCATATCAATAAAAATAAAGGCATCATACCAATGGATTAGTTCAAATACACTTGAACCTAAATCCCCCATATTACTCGTTTGAAATAAAACAGGAATCGTAATATAGTCCGTAAAAAAGCGGTAGTACAATAAATTAAAATATAAAACGAATGAAGCAATCGTCGCTAATATAATAACAGCTTTTTTTCGCCATTTAGCTGCAAAAAAGAAACTAATTCCTAATATAAAAATGGCTGAACTTAATGGATTAATAAATAGCAAAAACTCTTGTAATGGATTATCAGAAGGAATTCCAAATCCAACCTTATAAATGATGTACGTTTTTATCCATAAAAAAAAGACAGCTAGTGCAAAAAACCTTAGTCGATATAATAAATTCTTTATCCTTTCCATAATCTTTCCCCTTCCTAATTCCCTACTAGCAGACATATCATACCTTTTTTATCTCTATCTCTTTTGTATGATGTCCATGGTAAACTTCTCTCATTTGACTCATTTCATTTTTTTGTGAACATTTACTATCTTAGCGGATTGGAATTATAAGTCAATAGATATAATGTGTAAGATCATGAGATATTATTGTTACAAAAATCGACAACAACTCAACCGAGCCTAGTATTTATATGACGATTTGAAACAGTTATTTGTTTCATCTTTTTAGACATTTTCCAGCAAAAAACAAAAAAACGTTCAAAAGACCTTTCACTATTCCATTAACTCCTTTCTTTTCCCGACCAATGACACAAGACAAAAAACCTATCCCTTTTAGATTAAAAGGATAGGTTTTTTGTCACCTTATTACAAATCCTTTAATGCCCACCATTTGAATCCATCATTTGCTAACAATTGTTCAGACGATTTTGGTCCCATCGTACCCGATACATATTGTTCAATTTCTTCATTTGACTCTGCCCAAGCTTTTGAAATTGGATCAATTAAAGCCCAAGATAAATTCACTTCATCCCAATGTGCAAAATTTGTCGCATCACCTAACATACAATCATAAATCAAACGCTCATACGCTTCTGGTGTATTTACACCATCGATACTATTATTTTTAAATTCTAGATCAACCGGTATCGTTTCCCCTAATAACCCGATTTTTTTCCCATTTAAAATAAGAGTGATTCCTTCATCTGGTTGAATATGAATAACGAGTAAATTCGGGTGAATCGTCATATCTTCACTTTTTTGTGTATAGACGTTTAATGGTAAGTCTTTAAATTGTACAACGATTTTCGTTGACTTTACTGCCATACGTTTTCCTGTTCGGACGTAAAATGGCACCCCAGCCCAACGGTGATTGTCAATTAATAACTTTCCAGCGACAAATGTTTCTGTTGTCGAATCTTCTTTAACGTTTTTCTCTTGGCGATACCCAGGCACTTCTGAACCAGAAATTTCACCAGCTGCATACTGTCCGCGAATAAAATAATCGGACGCCTCATCGGTCGAAATCGGTCGAATCGCACGTAGCACTTTAATTTTTTCACTTCTTACTTCATTAGTTGCAAGACGAATTGGCGGATCCATTGATAACAAAAGAACCATTTGTAACAAATGATTTTGCACCATATCTCGTAATGCTCCGGATGTCTCATAATAACCACCACGGTCCTCTACGCCTAGTACTTCACTTGAGGTAATTTGGATATTCGAAATATGTCGATTATTCCACAAAGGTTCAAATATCGCATTAGCAAACCGGATCACTTCAATGTTTTGAACCATTTCTTTTCCCAAATAATGATCGATTCGATAAATTTGATCTTCAGAAAAAGCTTCACGAATTTCATTATTTAACTTCTGAGCAGAAGGAAGATCATGACCGAATGGCTTTTCAATGACTAAACGATTCCAACCTTCTGATTGTGTAACCCCTTCTTTTTTTAATTGAATCGCAATCGTTCCAAAAAACTGTGGGGCCATTGCCATATAATAAATTCGATTACCAGGAATTTCAAATTCAGTTTCTAACTCTTCAAGTTTATGTTTTAATTTTAAGTAAGACTCCGTATTAGTTACATCAAATGGTAAATAGAAAAAGTGTTGACAAAATTCATCAATTTTTTCATTTGATAAATGGGTTTCTTCAATCGCCTTTTTGACATTATCGCGTAGTTCAGCATCAGACCATGGTCTTCTCGCAGCACCAATGACAACAAAACTGTCTGATAATTTCCCTGATAAAAATAAGCTGTATATTGAAGGGTATAATTTCCTTTTAGCTAAATCACCCGTTGCACCAAATAAAATAATACTTGTTTTCGGTTGTACAATTTTGTTCATCATTTATTCAATTCCTCTCTATCCCGGTCAGTCTACCTGCCATTATATGTATATCTAATCTCCCTATCCAAAAATATTCTCTTTTTTCTCTACTACGTTAAAGCAACATTGTATTTAGTATATCGTAAATAAAAAAGAAGTAAATATAAAAAGGGACAAAAAAGCTATGATTTCTACTATACACAATAGAAAAACGATTGCATTCGTCGTACATCAACTTATAAACTCTTCCCTATTTAGAAAAAACGACAAAGTTCCAGACTAGGCTTTGTCGACACCCTCGATTTATTTCTTTTTATCATTTCTATTATAAAAAAAATTATCCGAAAATGATACTTATCTATTTAATCTGATTTTATTTAAATAGAAACAATCAAATACAGATTATAATCGAACAGATCAAGAAACACAAGCTTGAAATGACTTCATAACCATCATAAGAAAAGGAAAATGAAGTGTTCTACTTTATAATGTCTCTCTTAATATACAGAAGCCAATCACCAGACGAAATAAGTGGGAGCTTTTGTTTCTGAAATGACTTCCCCGCAATATAAACAAGAACAGATATATTCACATAATATTCAGTATTTAAAAGAAGCGTTTCCACACGTTCATATTCATTATTTAACCGGCCTTGTTGATAGTCCTCTAAGCGGTCAATTTCGAATAATTGTTGCTCATTAATCTCATATAAATCTCCATAAGTTATTCTATTAGATTCTAAGTATAAAATGGGATAACCTAATCCTGAATCATATAATTCACCTTGAACCGAAACATTATTTTCTAAACATTTTGCATTTTTTAAATAAAAGTCATTCGTCCCGCCTTTTCGTAACGTTCCATAGACAAATAATAAATGCTTCTCTTCCATAGCTCACCTCTTGATTTTTTATTTCTTAATTAAAATCTTTGTTCTAACTGGCTTTAACTTGTCAACAAGACCTCCTTGATGACGAGCTGTGGCTTTGATACCTGCTAGGTCTTAAACAACTGAAGAACGGTCTACACGTTAAAAATAGGATTACATTAGTTAGCCAACTGCGCGAGTGAGTCGGGAGCCTCCTCGCACTCCACTCACCCCGTTTCGGTTATTAGCATGTATGATATCAGCAACGAAACTTTATGTTGAGTGACACATCATCATTTATGTTTTGGAATGATTTCTTCCTTTAGAAAAACAGTTAAAAGTTTCAAACTTATATTATTTTATAAAAATGCCTCTGAGGTATTGTTCCTCAGAAGCATTTTGTCTATAGTGCTAAGCCAATTTGTATGTTCTAGCTAGCTTGTTTTTATGTTACTCTTCTTCATTTAATGTATATTGTTTAAAAAATTGCTCATAATCTTCCGTTGAGGCGGCACCTCGAATGCCTTGATAAAATTCGCCGTCTTTATATTGAATTAACGTTGGTGTTGCTTCAATTCCATATTTGTTCCAGCCTTCATTAAATTCAAGTAAATTAAACTGTACCATATCAACATTCAAATCTTCTGCAAGTGGAGCAAGCCTTGGCGTTACTTCTTTGCAATACCCACAATCAGGACTGTAAAAGTAGACGGTAACATCTTCTCCATTTTCAAGCTTTTCTTCTAATTCATCTGGAAGAATCAAATTTTGATAATTTGGATCATCAAGCTGAGCGATCGTTGAAGGACTTAAGGTCGCTTTCCCATAAGGATTCCCTTCTGCTTTTTGTTTGTTTTGGCTCGTGGTGACGAAAGCTAATGCTGCAAAAATAAGGACAATCACGCCACCAAAAATAAGGATCTTTTTCATCTTTATTACCCCTTTCGACTTCTTAACACAATGACATTACAAATGATAATGATAATAAAAGCAGTTCCTGCTAAAAATGGGATCGTCACAAAACCAAACCAATTAATGTATTGACCCGTACATGGCACTTGACCACACGATGGGGCTACATCTTGCAGGAAACTGACTTTTTGGAGCGAATAATGGTAAACGGACATACATAAACCAATACCTGCAAATACAAGCGAATAAATCGCTGAATTTTTATCTTTTCGAATAATACCAATTAACAAAATAAGGACAATTGGATACATCATGATCCGTTGATACCAACATAAAGTGCATGGCACAAATTGTTTAATTTGCGAAAAATACAACGAACCTAACATTGCAATTAAGGAAGTAACCCAGCCTAAAAGCATGATATTTTCAGTTTTCTTATTCATTTACCTACCCCACATTTCGATAGACTAGATTTTATAATCAATTTCACATCCCCCATTATACGTTAAAATGATAATCGGTGCTTGTCAATCTCGTGAACATTTTAAATAGAAGTAAATATATTTTAGTAAGTGTTTTTTCAGCAGTTCTAAATGACGGCTCTACGCCACAAGTAAGAGCGGTGAAAAAGATCTATTTGTTAAATATGGTTTCATTAGTTAGCATACTCCGCCAGCTCCCGACATTCAGCTAGTTTCGTTTTGGTCATCCTAAAACGATAGGGTCCATTTATTAGCAAAAAATTTTGGTAATCCCGAAATAAAAAAACTCTTTCAATGAGTAAGAGGAAATCCGATCGCTCCCGGGATGGGGGGCTTGCACCCTCCGGCGGGCGCTGAACAAAAGAGGAATCGTTTTCGGAATGCAGCTTAATGGGTTTTTAGACATAGGAAAGCCCCTCCTTTATTTGATAGACCTATCGTAGCAGGAGGGGCTGATGGATGATAGGCGTGGTTTGAATACGGGCTTACTAATTTTGAGTTAGTGATGCTATTCTCCAGCTCCAGAAATAACGCGTAGACTCCCGCGGGATTTAGGAGCAGGGCTGAGACCCCGCAGGTCAGACCGAGGAGGCTCAGCGCTCCCCCGCAGGACGCGGAGCGTTATTTCTGGAGCGGCTGCCAAAGCCACAACCTATCCAAAACTTCTGCTTCATTTCACTTCTAAATCACAAATACAGAAACAAAATACGTCCCGACATCAACGAGAATAAAAATTTGAGTTAGCTGCTATTTCCGAGCGGAAGAAATAACGCGGAGACTCCCGCGGGATTTAGGAGCAGGGCTGAGACCCCGCAGGTCAGACCGAGGAGGCTCAGCGCTCCCCCGCAGGACGCGGAGCGTTATTTCTGGAGCGGCTGCCAAAGCCACAACCTATTCAAACTTCTGCTTCATTTCACTTCTCCTCCTCAAAAAAACACAAAAAACTGTCCCATAAGATCATGGTTATGACCAGATGGAGCAGCCTTTTAAAACGATTTTATTCAAGTTACTTTTTGGGCTAAATGTGGAATTCGCTCGATTAAACGTCGAATTGATCGATCGGCTTCTGTTAATACATTGTCTTTATCGATTGTTTTCATCACTCGATTTTTCATAACGATTTCCCCATTAATTATCGTCGTTTCAACATCGGCACGTGTAGACGAATAAACAATCCTTGAAACTGGATCAACATCATAACGAGGAAACGTGTGGAATTGATTTAAATCAAGGATCACAAGATCTGCTTTTTTACCAACTTCAATACTTCCAATTTGTGAGTCCATCCCTAACGCCTTTGCTCCTCCTATTGTGGCCATTTTAAATACTTCATGAGCGTTCATACTCGTTGGACCATGGGTAGGTTTATGGATTAAAGCAGCGAGCCTCATTTCGTTAAACATATCAAGATTATTATTACAAGGGGCACCATCTGCTCCTAGTGAAACGGATATCTCACGCTCCAACATTTCGGGAACATCAGCATACCCAGAAGCTAACTTTAAATTAGAACCAGGGCAATGACTTACATGAATTCCTTTATTTTTAATAATTCGTTTTTCTTCCTCATTTAACCAAATACAATGGGCCAGTAATAATCGTTCATTAGCTAAACCTAAATGGTCGAGATACACAATATTTCTCATTCCCGTTTCTTCTTCAACAATCCGAATCTCCTCTTGATTTTCAGAAGCATGTGTGTGAACTCTCACGCCATATTGTTTCGATAGTTGGCTTACTTCTTTTAACAAATGTTCCGTACAAGAAATGACAAAACGGGGGGCAAAGGAATATTGAATCCGACCTTCATCATACATATGCCATTTTTCTAATAAGTCGACACTTTCTTGAAGTGATTGTTCCGTTTTTTCCTGCAAAGCTTTTGGGACGTCATCCCCTTTATCCATCATCACTTTCCCAGATAAAGCACGTATTCCACTTTGGGCAATCGCTTGAAAAGCATACTCACTATGATGAACAGTTTCCATATCAGCAATGGTCGTCGTCCCACTTTGAATTAACTCACCTATTCCTAATAAAGCAGAATAATAAAGCGATTCCTTGTCATGAGCCGCCTCGAGTGGCCATATACGTTTACGTAACCAATCCATCAATTCTAAATCATCGCCTTTTCCCCGGAAAACAGTTTGGCAAAGATGGATGTGGGTTTGAACAAACCCAGGGATAACCGTTTTATTCGTACCATCAATTAATTCATTGACTTGTTCTACTTCGATATTTTGCCCGATTTTTTTTATACGGTTCCCTTCTATTAAAACATCCCCTCTTAAAATTTCATTCTTTTGATTCATCGTAATGATTTCAACATTTTGAATCAGAATACGCTTCATCCTCATGCTCCATTCTCTATTGTTTTAGACACGACAAATAGCCACAATTAAAGACATCTATTGCCTTTAACGTAGCTAGGAATTATCGGTTCCTTGTAGAGACCCTCAACCCATATTATTGAGGTTATACGTTAAGATCGTTACGATTGTTTACTTGTCATTTGAGCAGCCTTTTCAACTGCACGAATAATACCTGCATAACCCGTACAACGACACAAGTTCCCTGACAAACCTTGTTTAATTTCCTCCCTAGTTGGGTTCGGTTTTTCATCTAATAAAGCTTTTGTCGCCATCACCATTCCCGGTGTGCAATATCCACATTGAAACCCACCCTCTTCCATAAAAGCTTGTTGGATCGGATCAAGCTTCCCTTTTGATAGACTCACGATCGTTTCCACCTTTGCGCCATCTAAATGATAGGCAAGTGTTAAACAAGCATTGACTAAACGTCCATTGACTAAAACGGAACAAGCCCCACATCGTCCAATTTCACAGGATACTTTTGTACTCGCCAGTTGTAAATCTTCTCTTAAAATATCAATTAAACGCTTAGTTGCTTCTACTTCTAAATGATAGGGCACATGATCGATTTCTACATCTAAGGCTAGATACGGAGCGATTACATCGTTTTTATCCAATTCAATTCCTCCTCCACAACCATTGATGAAATTAACACTTCACGAGATATGGGCAATTGATTTAACCAAACGCCTGTTGCTTGCTCAACTGCTTTTATAATAGCGGGTGCGACTGCGACTGTTCCGATTTCTCCGACACCTCTTGGACCAAAATGATCGTCTTTGTCTAATTTTTCAATAGCTTCAACGGTTAATTCGTCCGGAATATCACAAATCGTTGGAATTAAATACGTATCAAAATTATCCGTTAAATAATGGCCTTCTTCAATTACAGCCTCCTCCATTAATGAATAACCGAGAGCCATCACCCCTCCCCCTTCAATTTGGCCTAAATACCCTAGTTCATTAACGACAGGACCAGCTGATATCGTTTGGTGAAGCTGTAAAACTTTTACTTTTCCTGTCCTCGTATCAACCTCTACTTCTGCTTTTACGCCTGCAAAAGTAAAGAGGAAATGGCCCGAATCAATCGGATCTGGTGTCGTTGGAAAATCAAATTTAGTTGATACCGACATCTCTTGATTTATTTTTGTTAATTGTAAAAAGGACAATTGAATTTGGTTCGGTCTATCTAATTGATATATCCCGCCCGCACCAATGGTAAGCACTTCTTTTTGAACCTTCAATTGCTTGGCCGCCGTTTCTAAAAGCGACTGAATAAATGGTCGTTTTAGTCGTTGCACGGCATGCCAGACCATACTTGTCGCTCTAGATGCAGTTGATGAACCCGATGAAGGGACCTTTGACGTATCTCCAATTGTGATCGTTAAATCATCGACATGACAACCAATCTCTTCTGTTACAATTGTCTCAATCACCGCTAATACACCTTGACCAAATTCCTCAAACCCAAAGGAAATTTCAATTTTTCCTTGCTCATTTAATGCGATTCGCCCTCCTGCCGGATCAAGACGTCCATATCCTAAACCACCACCATGCATAGTGATGGCATACCCTACTCCGTACTTTAACCATGGTTTTTTTGGCTCATGATGCTTCTTCTGTTTACTCACATTGGCATCGTTTATGAGCACAGCTAACACATCCTCTGCCCCGGTAGTTTTGGCAATCCTTTGCCCTAAGGAGCCACGATCTTCGGCTTGGCGAATATTAAGTCTTCGTAGCTCAAGAGGACATAAGTTTAACTTTTCGGCTAAGCGATCGATTTGTCCTTCCAAAGCAAAAGTGACTTGGTTTCCACCAAAACCACGAAATTCACCCGATACACCGTTATTTGTAAAAACTGATTTCCCCTTCACTTGTACGTTATTAATCACATAAGGACCGGTTGCATGTTCAACAGCAAAGTCTAAAACGGCAGGACCTAATGAAGAATAAGCACCGGTATCCGCGATAATTTCGACTTGATGGGCGATAATCCGCCCGTTATCATCAGCTCCTGTTTTCATTTTTATTTTCATTGGGTGCCTTTTTAAGCCCGCTTTTACAGACTCTGTTCGTTTATTATGCATTTTTACAGGCAAGTTTGTTTTTAAAGCAAGCAGGGCTGCATATGGTTGAACATTTAACTCGTCCTTGCCACCAAACGACCCACCCATTGGACTTGAAACAATTCGAATTTTCGCTTCTTCCATATTTAATATTCTCGATAATTGAAACCGATCTTTATATCCATGTTGTGTCCCAATATAAACCGTAATCGAACCATCTTCCTCTGGTACGACAATTCCTCCCTCCGTTTCCATATAAGCATGCATTTGTCTAGGGAGTTGATACATTTCCTCAACGATATAACGGCATTCTTGAAAGCCTTTATCTAACTGTCCATAAGAAAAACCTGTTTCATGAAGCACATTTCCATTCTTATGAAGCGAAGGGGCTTCTTCTTTTAAAGCTTCTTCAGGTGAGTTAATCACAGGTAAAGCTTCATATTCGACTTGAATTAAGTCTAGTGCCTTTTCGGCTATTTCAAGTGACGTCGCGGCAACTGCTGCAATCGCATCTCCTACATAACGAACAACTTGATCACAAAATACAGGCTGATCCGGTGTGACAATCCCAAACCCGTTTAATCCTGGAACATCCTTTGCTGTTAAGATCGCTTTAACCCCGTCTAATGCTTCGGCTTTTCTTACATCAATCGAAACAATTTTAGCATGGGGATAAGTGCTTCGCAGAACTTTCCCATATAACATTTGTGTGGAATATAAATCGGTTAGATAAGTCAACTTTCCCGTCACTTTCTCTCGTCCATCAGGTCTTAGACGCTTTCTTGATTGAGAAATTTCAGAACGAAGACGCATCTCTTTCACCTTCTTTCCCCTTAGTGATCCGGCTCACAATTTCCGAACAGAACATATTCGCTGCAACCTTCGTTTTATAGTTGCTATTTACCAACAGCTCATCAATTGGTTGGTACTCTTGTAAAATCGATTGATACACTTTTTGTAATAGCTCTGTTGTCACTTCTTTCCCTAATAAAACTTGTTCGGTTTGAAAAAGCCTTTTAGGGAGATGATTACTTCCGGATAATGCAAGCCGGGCTGAATGAACGACATGGTTCGAATCTAATTCAAGCATTGCAGCAACACTAACGATTGCTGGAATAAAACTTTCGCGTCGTCCTAACTTCTCAAAATAGTAATTCTCATCCGAGTAACCCGAATATTCAGGTAATAAAACTCGCATAATGAGAATATTTTCAAAAGCTGCCGGATCAACCTGTTTGTAGTGAATAAAATCTGCCAATGGTTTTGTTTGTTTGTCGATTCCATTAAACCAAGTTATCTGTGCATCCATCGTCAATAAGCTCGGAAATAAATCACCAAATCCATGAGCTAAATTACCACCGATCGTTGCTAAATTACGAATAGCTGGGGCCGCTATCTGAAGGATTGTTTTCATCATACTAGATTGATAAGGTAAAAGTAGTGGTGACTTTAATAGGTTATTTAAAGTAACATTCGATCCAATCACAACTGATTTTTCTTGAGCCTGACAAAGATCAATCGATTGTAATTCAGGAATTTTTTTCAAACTAATTAAATGAGGAGGGAGAACCGTCCCTTTTTCCTGCTGAAGTTGTAAAAAAGTTCCCCCTGCGATATAAGAAGCCTCTTTATTATACTTTTTTTTAATTGCCCAAGCTTCTTCTACTGTTTTTGGAAACCACATTTTGGATGGTTTTTGAATGAAGTTTGCTTCTCCCATTATTTTTTACCACTCCTATTTATGAACCATTCAAATTGTTCTTTTGTGTCTATATCGAAAAATAATTCTTTCTGATCATATTTGAGTTTAACCACTTTATGAGCATTCGTTTGTTGAATCAACTTTTTTGCACCTTGATCTCCTGATAATAAAAATAGCTGTTCAAATGTTGATCTTAAACATAAAATCGGTGGTTGAATGATATTCTGACATTCTGAAACAATGTAATCAACTGACTGGCCCTTTTGAATGACTGATTCATATTTGTTTATTAACAAATCGATCATTTGGTTCGTCATCAAAGGCTGATCAGCAAGTAATATCATAACTCCGTCAACATCATCCTCAATCGCCATCTTTAGACCACACTTTAACGACTGTGACTGGCCTAAATTAGGATTTTTATTAAAAACAAAGCTCATTTTTTTCCTTTCTTTTTTTGTTAATGATGACTCTACTTCCTCTTTTTGTTCGGTCTTGGAAATCACGACAAAAATATGTTCGAGTGAACTTTGTAACGCTTTTTTTAAAGCGATAACCCCTAGGACCTCATCATTAACACGTAAAAGAAACTTAGACGTTCCCATTCTCGTTGATAGTCCAGCCGCTAAATAGAGGCCAACAATTCGATGTGTCTTCATTGATAAAATGTCACCTTTTTTGGTTCCGTATTTTTAAACTTAATCAGCTGTGCCACGATACTTATCGCGATTTCATTTGGACCTTCTGCTTTTATCATTTCCCCAATTGGACTATAAACAAAATCAGGAATAGGTGCTCCCTCTAATAAACGAACTGTCCGATTTTTTGACCCTAATAATCCAATATAGCCAAGTTGTTTCTTTAATAGTCCTTTTAAAATCAATTGATCTTGCTGAAATTGATGGGTCATAATGATCACAAAATCTTCATTCTTTACTTCTAAGTTAGCAAATAACTCATCTTTTTTTATGAGAATTTTTTCATTCGCTTCGCTAAATCGAGTATCTGTAAGCAGTGCTTCCCGCCAATCTACTAATAAAATATAAAAATCCAATTTTCCTGCCAATTGCACAAGTGGGATTACGTCATCTCCTGCACCAAAAATAACTAATCTTTTTAATGGTCTAAACGTTTGGACATATATCGTTTCATTTAATTCAACATTTATAAAGCGTCCATTTTTTAAGGGGGACGCGCTGTTGTACGCTGTCACAAGGGATGGAATCTCACCTCTCCAATTGTTCAAGATTAATCGACCATCTGATTGTAAAATTTGTTTAAAGGGTGTTTTACCATCTGTTATTCTTTTAAAAAGAGTGATTTCCTTCCCTAACTTAAGCTCATGTAAGATTTGCTCATATCCTTTTCGTACCTGCTCACAACAGCGTTCAATTAAGACATAAATAATTCCATTACATCCCGAACTTATCCCCCACCCTAAATCATCCTCTGCTCTCATATCAAAGGAGAGTACTTGGGCATCTTCCAATTGGTCGTTTTCAATCCGTGAAGAAATATCTTCTTCTAAACAGCCAACACTCAACATACCATGTCTAATTCCATTTGATTGAAAAAGCATCATCGCTCCTTCTTTTCGATAACTGGAGCCTTCCACATGGACAATGGTTGCTACATAATCTTCGGCATCCGCCTGAACAATTTTCGCTAAGAGGGAGTTCATCAGTTCAGCCAATCTTACCTCCTCCTGTCTATAAAAGCAGCTGATTTAAATAAAATGAATATTCGTTTAGTTTTGAAAAGAATATCGAAAATGCTCTGGATATTCCATAACCTTGTGAGAAATCGTCACAAAGTCTTTTAGTTACCATGCTCAAAAAAAACAACTAATATTTGTTTATTTAACAATATCGATAAAAGAGAAAAAATGAGGGAACTGTCAAAAAAAGCCCTTAATATAGAAAAAAAGTAGTCGGGACAGAACCGAGTACTAAATTGAAAGAGTCAATGATATTTTTACATAGGATTAGTTGGGCGGACATGGAGCGATGTTCACCACTCCCGAAAATCATGCTCCACTGGGCTACAGGAGACGGGGCATGATTCACACTCATAAATCTTAAAGTCTCTTGTGTAGTCATATCGATCTACGTTTTAGGAAGATAGAGTTGGTTCGAGGTGAAGTAATTTTATTCTTAAGAAAAGTACGATTTTTTGTGCCATTTTGATAGAAAATGAAACTTAGCGGACGGGGTGTCTTACCTCTCACTATATAAATTTTAAAAAAGGGCTGAACTCTTAAAGGTCATTTTCATAACCTTTTGAGCCAGCCCCCTAAAATGAACGGAATGAGAAGGTGAAATTAGAGGAGTGTTTAATGTATCGAGGGATTATTCTGTTCTTTTATATATCGAGCCAGCTCAATAATCATCGCCCCCATACGTTCTAAAGTGGGAACAACAATGCGCTCAACTCCTGAGACTGTCAGTTCTTCTTTTGTTACTTTGCCGACCGCTACAGCAACAACATGTTTTTCAAAGGCTCCTAATAAAAGGGTTTGTTTATCAAACCTTTTTGCATAATCAAATAAACTTCTCACTTGTAAAAAAGTCGTAAAACAGACAGCATCCACTTGTGAAGTTAAAATCTCATTTAGTAAAAGCTCAACGGTTTCCTCTTCTGGTGCGATATGTTGATAAGGTAGGACTTGAGTAACGTTTGCCCCTTTGCTTTCAAGAAATTCAATTAAAGGCGGCGAACTTAAACCATGTAATTGAACCGTCACATTTTGATTTGAAAATGAAGTGTCCTTTAAAGCTGAAATAAGCCCTGAGGTTGTACCATCATCATCAACAACCTCTGCTTTTATACCTAATTTATGAAGGGCTGCAATCGTTTTGTAACCTCTTGCCGCTATTTTTACCTTCTTCATTTTTTGTAAAAACAAGTCCTTTTGTCCAAGTTTTTCTGCGACCTCCACAAGAGCATTTGTCCCAATTCCGGTCGTCAAAATAAGCCAATCAACTTCTTGTTGAATAAAAACAGACAAATCTTTCTCTAATTGATCAACCGCAAAAAAGACCGTACCTTGCATAGAGCGTACCGAGGCTTCCCCTCCTTGCTTTTTAACCAACGCCTTCATTTCTTCTGTTTTTCGTGAAGCTGTTAGTGTAACCTTTTTCCCCGCTAATGGTTTACTCATAAAATACTCCTCCACCTATTTTATTTATGAATCGGTAATGTTAATAAAAAACTTGTCCCTTTTTTCGATGATTCTTTCAAAATTAAATCGCCATCCATAGCTTGAGCGATTAATTTACTAAAGGGCAAACCTAATCCAAGTCCACGTACTTTATATTTCTTTTCCTCACCTCGGAAAAAACGTTCAAAGATGTTTTTTTGTTCGTCTTCTCGTATTCCTGCTCCATTATCTTTGACTTCAATTTCGAGTGAATTTCCTTTTTGCCTTAACAAGATCTCAATTCGAGCCTCCGTCTTATCAAATGAATGTTTAGCATTATTTAATAGATTTACGATAATTTGCTGTAACCTTGCTGAATCTATTTTTATAAATAAATCTTCATCTAGAGGCTTCACTATACAATCAACAGGTTCATCTTGTGTGATTTTCCATTGTTTTACTAGTTCATTAATGAGTTGATTAATCTCCATTTTAACTGTTCGGATCGGAAATTGTTTCGCATGAAGGGAATTAAACTCGACTAAATCACCAATCATATGTTGGAGACGATTCGTTTCCTTTAGTGAAATCTCAAGAAATTCCTTTGCTTCTTCACCTGTCACAACTTCATCTTTCACTGCTTGTAGCAAGCCGCTTATTGAAGTAACCGGGGTTTTTAATTCATGAGTGACGCCTGCTAATAATTCTTTTCTTAACGACTCTAATTGTTCAAGTCGGTCCGTCATGTTTTTAAAGGAATCCACTAATTCATGCAGTTCCTGTTCAACTGGTTCAACCGGCAATCGAACATCATATTGGCCTTGCTCAACTTGTTTAGCTGCAAAAGCGACTTGTTCGATCGGTTTAACAAACTTTTTTGAAAGAAAATAAATAGCTGCCCATCCTAATAACCCTAAACTAATGACAATAATCAAAAGCAATTGATATTCTTGATTGACTTTCGTTAAAACTTCTTTTGATTCGATTAAGACAACCCAACCGACGAGCTGTTCATAAAAAAGAATCGGGGTTTTCACCATATAATAACTACCTACATTTGCTTCACTAAAATTCAATTGCTGAACCGTGTTTTCTGAATGGATTAGCTGAGATGGGATATAAAACCTAAATAATCGCTCTTGCTGATCACTTACTGAAACAATCGTTCCATCAGGTGAAGTTATATAAATCGTCGGATCACTTTCCAAATCTAACAATTCATTACGCTCAGTTACATAACCAGGAACATCCCCATGTTGCTCGGGCTCTCCACCATTCACCTCAACAAAACGGGATGCAATTTCCTCCCCAAGAAGCACGGTCATATTTAAACGATGTTCTAAAGTAGTATGACGAATCCACATAACTGATATCACCGAGATAACAATCAAACCAATTACAAGGGTTATTACGTAATTTCTCGTCCATAAATGAAGCAATGATTTACGTTTTTTTATTTGATTATTCAACACGGAATTGATACCCTAAACCTCTTAATGTTCGGATTTCCCCTTGTTCAATTGGCCAGCTTTTTAATTCTTTACGGATTCGTTTAATTGCCAAGTCAACGGCCCGATCACTGCCATCATAATCTAAACCCCAAACATGATTTAATAATTGCTCACGTGTGAACGTCTGATTTGGATGTTTTGTTAAAAATAAAAATAAAGAACGATCTCGTGGTGTTAAATCAACTTCCTCATCAAACAGATAAATACGATGGGCTTTATAATCAATCGCCAAATGACCAAAATGAATTTCCTCATTTTCTCGAAACGATGGCGCCCTTCTTAACACAGCTTGAATTCTCGCAATCACTTCATCCCCAATAAATGGTTTCGTAATGTAATCATCAGCCCCTTCATGTAAGCCTAACAACTTATCTGAAACATCATCTAATGCCGTCAGCATAATAACTGGACACATGGAGCGTTTCCTAATTTCCTTTAATAATTCCCAGCCATTTTTATAAGGCAGCATAACATCAAGAAGAACTAAATCCGGTCTAAACGATAAAAAGGCGTCTAACGCTTCCTTCCCATCAAAAGCTTGTTCGACTTGATAGCCCGCTTTTTTTGTATAAGCTTTTAATACTTGGCTTATCGCTTTTTCGTCTTCTATAATTAAAATCCGTTCCATCCAGGTTCCCTTCCTTGGTTCATTCTCATTTCATTTGCTCACTATAACTCTTGTATAAGTCAATCGAATGTCAACTTGTTGATTGAATCGCTTCCTGTGCTAATAATTGAATCGTCATATCATCCATTGGCGGGTTATGCAAACCGGCTCGGACGTCACGATAATAGCGTTGCAAGGGGGAATCCATTTTTAAACTTTGGGCTCCAACTACACGCATTGCTAAATCAACCACTTGAATCGCTTGATTGACGACACCATGTTTTACGGCTCCTAAATCGGCTTGTAAATGATCGCGATTTTCTTTGACCGTTTGATCCCATTTACTCGATACCGAGAACAGAAATGCTTCTGACTGACGAATCAGTAATTCAGCTTCCCCAATTTTTGCTTGGACATTCGGCAATTCACTTATCGTTTGCTGAATACTATTCGGGGAATAACTCTTAGCAAACTGAATCGCATATCGATGAGCGGCTTTGGCAATTCCTAAATAACACGCTGGGATATGTAAAAGCCACCCGGCTACTTTTTTTCGTTCAATATATTCAACCATCCTATGTAAATCCAGTTTTACATCCGTTAAATGTAAATCATGACTGGCTGTCGCTCTCATGGCTAGCATATTCCACGTTTCCTCAATTTCTAACCCAACAGTATCTTTGGGAATAAGAAAATTCCCGACTTTATCTTCGTCTTCAATCGTTGCCGAAACAAGAAAATAATCCAACACAGGAGCCATCGTAGTAAATGTTTTTCGGCCATTAATAATCCATTGACCAGCTTCTTTTCGCGCGGTTGTTGTTGGTTTTCCACCTCTAGTTGGACTACCTGTTGCTGCTTCTGTTGCCGCCGCATTAATTAAAGCTCCCTTTTCCACCACTTCTTTGATTAACGTTTGGTAAGTACTTGAATCCCATTTCCGATAATCGCGTAATTGTTGCATGAGCCCCATATGCCACCCAATCGCAAGTGATGTAGCCCCATCCTTTTCTGCTATTAACATTTGATACTGAAGCCACTCGCTTAAGGAAACGCCATAACCCCCATCTTCCTTGGCAACATTATACTTCGGATAACCAATTTCTTTAAGCTTTTCAATATTTTCAAAAGGAAATCGAGCTTGTTCATCATTTTTTTCGGAAAAAAGAGGGAAATCATTTATCGCCTTCGTTAAAAGTTCATGACGTTCTTCCTTTGTGGGGATGATTGGTTCTGTATTCATATGTCCACTCCCTTTTAAAAATCAACTTTCTTATTTTGATACTTGTTCTAATCGCTCCATTTGATTAAAGATTGCTTCCATTGGCACGGCTAACCCGACTGATTCACTATCATTGTCAAAAGTTGGAATAGTTCTCGCATAAACGACGCCAACGACTTCTCCACCTTCGTTAATAACCGGACTCCCACTGTGACCAGGATAAATAGGATTCGAAATTCTTAATACATCATAGCCATCTCGCTCCTCCATCATCGTACCTTTATTAGCAATTTGGGCTTGCAACAATGGATTCCCAATGACATAAATGACATCATCCTGTTCACTTTTCTCCGTACTTAACGTTAAATATTCCAATTCTTTACCTTCTATTTTAAGTAAAGCAACATCTAAGTCTCCGTCACTCATTACCCTTTCTGCCATAAATGATTGTCCGTCTGGTAAATGAACCGCAATTCCACCTGCATTATCAACAACATGGTCATTTGTTAATACATAACCATCCGCTGAAATAACAAAACCTGTTCCTCTGCTTGTGCCATTTTGAATAAGCACTACCGCATCCTGACTTTGACTCACAATTTCATCCTCTGATAATAGTTCAGAAGCTTGTCTTAATCTCAGACTATCGATATTAAATAAATCAAACCAAACCGCAAAAACTTGAAAGAGTAGACCAAAACTGAGCAATACGGCAACACTAGTATATATCAACCGCTTTTTTTTCCTTCGTCTTTCTTTATCTTTTGGGTCTTCCTCTTCTTCCAAAAAAGCCTCTAACGGTGGTTCTTCATACTCAACCTGTTCTACGTTCTTTTTATTTATATTGGACTCATCGTTTTTTGTCACATAAACGCTCCTTTTATTCGGTATTATATACTTATTCTTATATTACCATTTCTAAAAAGCAGACGAATAGTGAATCGCTTGAAAAGTTCTGAAAGTTGAAATGATTGCTCTAAAGGATCGAGAGCGATACAATAATTAATAATGATCGATGATTTTTTAAGGGGGTTAAATGATGGAACCGATCGTCCATAAAACAGAAGTTCAAAACTTACTTAATTCATTTGCTAAAAGACCACAATACCTTCATTTAGAAACAACAAACGGGGCTTATGCCACACACAATGATCAAAATTTTTTCTCGGCCAGTGCTTATATTCGTAATGCTCAGATTACATATGAACATGGAAAAATAGCCGGTGATGGTCCATATCGCGTTGGCTTAAAATTAGCAGGAATTGGTTGGGTCTATGCAGAAGGCTTAACTCACTTTGAAAAAGATGAAAAAGGGCGCTTATTAATGGCTGGCCATGGCTTTGATGGAAAACTAGCTGTTGCCTTACAAATTAGCGAAACCCCTTTTGAGTGAAAGGAGAATAACTAAAATGGAAAATGAAAGGCATGTACTCGTAATTTTTCCCCATCCTGATGATGAGGCTTTCGGCGTTTCTGGTACCATTTCTGCTTATCGTGCCAAACAAATTCCCGTAACCTATGCTTGTCTTACCCTCGGTGAAATGGGGAGAAATTTAGGGAATCCACCGTTTGCTACAAGAGAATCATTACCCCATATTCGAAAAAAAGAACTCGAACAAGCTGCTGCTGCGATGAAGATTGACGACTTACGAATGCTTGGTTTCCGTGATAAAACGCTCGAATTTGAAGAGGATGAAAAAATGGTTCGGGTTGTTACCGACTTAATTACCGAGTTAAACCCATCATTAGTGATCACTTTCTATCCAGAATATGCGGTCCACCCCGACCATGATGCAACTGGCCGAGCGGTTATCGAAGCAGTAAAACGTCTAGATAAATCCTCACGACCAAAAGTACATTGTCTAGCTTTTTCAAACGGACATGAAGAAGAGATCGGCCCACCTAACCTCTTAGTGGATGTCTCTTCATTTGCCGAACAAAAGCTAAATACAATGCGAGCACATATTTCACAAACCGCTTGGATGTTAGCAGAACTTGAGCCGAAAATTGTCGCCAAGGAAGCGGCCGCGTTAGAGTGGTTACATTATGAACGGTTTTGGGTTTATCCTTTTAACGATTAAATAAATAAGGCTTCCTCAAAAGTTATTTATGAACTTTTAGGAGCCTTTTTTTGTATAGGGTCGATTATTTTGATTTATAGCTAACTGTTGGCCTATGTTTGCTATTTTATGTGGCATTCAGTTCGGTATTCATAACCAAGCTAGCTTCAGGTGTAGTTAGCAATCGGCCTGCTATTTTCACCCGAATTTTGGTATTCTGCTTTTTTCATTACCTATTTCTGGTTTTTCGCATCCTAATTTTGTTCATTCACTTTTTGCATTACTTATCCAGCCTTATTCGCACCCTAATTTCACCTTTTCACTCATTCTCAACATAAAAAGACCTCTCAAAAGGCCGATTGACCTTTTGAGAAAGTCTTCATTTTTTATAAGCGGAATTTCGCCATTTGTTGTTTTAATTGCTCGATCGATTCTTTTAGCAATGTCGTATTTTCGACGACCACTTCTGTTGAATCGTTTTGTTGACTTACTGAACGTGAAGCAACTTCAATACTAGCTGTGGTCTGCTCAGTTGCTGCAGCTAATTGATTGACCGCCTCTTGAATGCCATAGCTTTCGGTTGCCATCGCCGAAATTTGTTCGGTAATGACTTTAATTTCTTCACCCATTGAATGGATCGAACGCTCAATATTTTGAATGTCTTGACCCGTACGTTCCACCATCTCCATTCCATCCTGGGTTTCATGATTTACTGCCAACAACACATTACTTACGCGGTCAGTCTCATTTTGAACGCTTGAAGTAATAGTGACGATTTTTTCAATCGAATTACTCACTTCATTTGAAAGCTTGCGGATTTCATTCGCAACTACCGCAAAGCCTTTCCCAACATCTCCAGCTCTTGCTGCTTCAATTGAGGCATTTAAAGCTAATAAATTCGTTTGGTCCGCTACACCACGAATGACATCAACAATCTGATTAATTTCAGAAGAGCGTTTCGCAAGAAGTTTAATATTATCGGTCGCTTCCTCGATCGTTTGATGGATATGATTCATCTTTTTAATCGAATTTTGCATCTTAGTATTCCCGTTATTAGTGAGCTCGATAATACCTTCTGATGAAGTACGAATGTTTTGCCCTGATGAATCAATCGTATTAATTTGATTATTAAAAGTTGTTGCTGATTGTGAAATATCAAAAGTCGTCGAAGTTTGTTCTTCAGAAACGGCTAATAACTGGTTAAGAGTGTCCGTTATTTGCATACTTTCTTCATTTAAACTTACCGCCGATTGATCTAAACTTTGACCTTGGTTATTAACATCATTAGAAACTTCTCTTAACTGATTAACTACTTCCACTAAACTTATTTGCATCTGATTCAATGAAGCACCTATCACAGCAAACTCATCTTTGCCTCGAATTTGTAAAGGTTGTTCTGTTAAATCACCGTCCGCAATTTTTTGACTAAAGTGTAATGTTTCTTTTAAAGAACGTTTAACCATTCGATTAATAGAAAGAATTAAAGTTACTCCAACAATTAAAGATAAAATAAAAGCAGCAACCGTAAGTGTAATCGTAAAATCAATTTGTGCTCTTGCATTGGCCGCATCCGCAACTCTTTTATCATCTACAATTTCTTTTAATTCTGATAACGCACCAACAGTTTGGTCTCTTAACCGTTCAATTCGTGTGTATGTATAGCTTTGGAAAGCTTGGTTATTCAACATCCGTTCATCAAGAACATCATTTTGAAAAATCGAGGTAATTTGTTCCTGATTTCCTTGAGCATAATTTAATTTATTTATCATTTCTCGCTCATCCAAATATGGCTCAATTTGAGCAACTAAATGTGATAAATGCTCTGAATTTTCCTCAAAAGTCTGAATCGTTAATTCATCGCTTCGATTAATATAACTCAATGTGAGCATAATCAAATCTTGATACACATCACTCATCTCTGAAATCATTGCAGACCTATCTGCACTTCTTTCAAATTGAGTCATTTCTTCTTTAATTTGGTTAAGGCTTACGACAACTAAAATACAAGTTACGCAAAAGAGCATAATCGTAATCATAAACGCAAAACCATATTTGGCACCTAATTTAAAATTCCGCCAAAAAAAGAGCCGTTCAAAAGAAAATTTAAAACCCTTTTTTCCTATCCTTTTTTTCATCATTTTCCTCCTCTCTGTCATACCATTACAAAATTAACTAGCTTTTCTCCTATATTTTATATGAACCGTGTCATTTATACTATTATTTTTTTCGTTTTTTTGTATCGTTTTTGTTTATTTTTAATATAAATAAATATTGACTAATTCTTTAGACCTATTTTGTAACTAAATTACTAGTTCTGAAGCCCCTTCTATAAGACTTTATTATTGGTAGTTTTTTTCTTTCATTAATCTGCTTATACGAGCAAAATCGTTCGTTTTTCATGATATAATAAACACTAAATGAAAATTATAAATGAATTTAGAGGGGTTACCTAAAATGAAAGAACATAATAAATTATTAGTCGTAGATGGCTTTAACTTATTAAGCCGTGGCTATTTTGCGACTTCATACGGTCGTGAAGAGGATCAGTTAAGTAAAAACTCAAATGGCCAATATACAAATGGATTACGAGTCTTTTTTCAAAAGCTTTTTCAACTCGTCCGCTTAGAACCTATTTCGCATGTGATTGTTGCATGGGATGTGAAACGAGAAGAGTCGATTCGCCGTCAATATGCCCCTGATTATAAAGCAACTCGTGGAGAATTGCCGAATGCTCTTATTCAACAATATGAAACTTGTACTTCTATTCTTGACGAAATAGGAGTTGCTCAATTAACCATCTCTCCTTATGAAGCAGATGATATCATTGGGTGTTTAGCACAGATGTGGAAAAAACAATTTGAGGCACCTTGTGCCATTTATAGTAACGATCGTGATTTATTGCAACTCATTAACGAATCCACCACTCAAATCATTGCAACAAAAGCGGGTGAAGTCCATTACAGTTTAGCCGATTTTGAAAAAGACTATCAAATCACCCCGGCACAATGGATTGACGTCAAAGCTTTATTAGGGGATAAAAGCGATAATATTCCGGGTTGTGCTGGTGTTGGCGAAAAATCAGCTTTGCCATTAATTCAAACGTATCGAACGGTCGAGAACTTATATGAGGTTTTAGCTAGAAATGAAGTTGACCCTAGCTATAAACGATACTTCAAAAAACTAGAAGCAGGTTTTGAATCCGTTGTACTCAGCAAAAAACTAGCCACTATTATTTGTGAAATTGAAGAATTACAATCTTATATGTTTGATGATGCAAAACTACCTCATGAGCCCGCTACTGTTGAGAATGTTTTAAACACCTATGAATTAAAAATCACTTATAATCCAGCTCATTCTGCCCATGTTTAAAATTTTCAATAAAAAAATTAGCCTCATTGCGGTTACACTTCTTCTTTTAACAATTATTATTGGGGCGATTATTTATTTACGACCTTATCCAGCAACACAAGAGGCCCTAATGGTCTTCCAGCAAAAATCCGATGATTATCGAATTGAACAAAAGAATGATTGGTATAAGTTTGAACCAACAAGCGATGAGATCCAGTCGACGATCATTCTTTACCCAGGGGGATTAGTCAAACCTGAAAGTTATAGCTTGCTTGCAGAAGAGCTAGCTTTAAATCAACATCGTGTTTTTATTATTAAAATGCCTTTGAACCTTGCCTTCCTTGGACAAGATAAGGCCAATCCGATAGTAGATAAGTATCAAGATGAGCCGATTTTTATAGGTGGTCACTCCCTTGGTGCTGTATTTGCCTCGAGGTTTGCCCTAGAATTTGAAGAAAAATTGGATGGCGTTTTCTTTCTTGCTTCGTACCCTGATAAAAAAGGAAGCCTACGTTCCACTTCCTTACCTTCAATATTACTAACAGCAAGTGAAGATAAAGTTATTAATAAAAAAAACCTAGAGCAAGCATCGGACTTTTTTTCAAAAGAACATCATCACTTTATTATTGAAGGTGGCAATCACGCTTATTTTGGCTCTTATGGTCAACAGTCAGGTGATGGAGAATCATTAATCTCAACTGAAGTGCAAAGACGCCATACCGTGATGCTGCTCCACGAATGGATAAACGACCATCTTACTCGTTAATTTTTTTAATACGTTGTCATAACGCTTGCTATTTTCCTATTTACGCTTTATAATATTTAACTTGTATGAACGGATTATAGTGAGGTGATTAGGTGCTATTAACAAAGCCATTGTCAACAGATAAACCTGAGTTATTAAAACAAAAGGTAGAAGACATGGAATTCCAAATGTTACGGTTACAAGATAACTTAAAGGAAATAGCTAAAAAGTGGCATATATTAGGTTTTGAACAACTCGATAACGAAGAATGGGTGATTGTATCATTGCTTGATGATGGCAACTCTTGTAAAATTATGCTTAATTCAAATGATAAAGCTTACCGAGGTACTTGGGATTTTTCGATTCAAGCTCAATATGAAAATGATTATACGATTCACATCGGTGATATAAAAGGCGAAGCAAATAAAGGCTTTGGCAGTATCTGTATGAATTATTTAAAAGACCACGCCTGTTTGCATAATGTGCAAGTGATTAAAGGTGATATCGCTAAGCGAGACTGGAACCATCTTGATAGACTTATCCATTTTTATAAAAAACATGAATTTACGATTGAACTCAATCGTGCTGAACAATCAGGTGCGATTGCTTGTTATCCTCATGCATAAAATAAACCAGCTCGGATAGGTCATCTTACCTAACGAGCTGGTTTTCTAACCTTATCATCCTTTTTTAATCAAATTGAACCGTCTCAATCATCCTAATAAACTCTACTTTAATCGCCTCCATATCATCGCCTTGCGGTAAAAAAATTGTATAGCTAACAACCGTTTCTTGATATTTTTTCGCAAGATGATAAATTTGAGAATCTCCTTCTTCTGATTGATAATGCTCAACATATGCATATTCAAGATCTTTTAATTCGATATCATATTCAGCTATTTCTCCTTGGCTATGTTCCAATAAATTTCCTTCCATTGCTTCTAGATCAGCATTCTTTCCATTATCCACAATACGAAGGAAATACTCACTTTGAGCATCATGATATATTTGATCCGTTCTTGACTCTTCTAATGTAAAGGCATAATCATCGAGAACATAAATTTGATACCCTAATTCACTATTAAAATAACTTCCTGATTGTGATTCAATTCCATCGTTTTCTCCAACTGGTAATTCAACTTCTTCTTCTGAAGACTCTCCTCCATTATTCGACTCTTCAGGCTCATTAACTTCACTTGATGGAGACTCCTCGATGTCCTCCTGCTCGCTATCATTCTCCACTTCTACATTACAAGCGACAAGTGAAAGAAGAAATGTAGCCACCATTAACCGTTTGTACCACATATCATCCCCTCCTCATTCAACATGTTCTTTTCTACGTACTCTTCCTTTTATGATTCCTATTCAAACATATTAACCTTTACTCCTTGCGTTCCTTATTCTTACTCTTCTTTTTTCTTAAATATATAAAAACAATTGTCAAGATAATCGCAAGTAGGGCTAATAATGGGGACAAACCTACAATCACTACAATCAAACCAGATGCTAAGGATAAAAGGAAATTAATCGTTTCGATAAATAACTTCTTCGCCTTTTCCACCGTATTTAAATCATCATTTCCTTGAATATGGTCAACGATTATTTTCTTTTCAACGAGTTGAATAGTAACTTCTGCGTAATCTGTTCGATTATTCAAGAAAATAATCCGACCTTCTATTTGTTCGATTTCTTGCTGAACACGTTCTAAATCATTTGAAATTTTTAATAATTGCTCCGTTTCTTCAGCACTTTCTAAAAATTGATACAATCGTTCTTCTACTACTTTTTTAGATCTTAAACGAGCTTCTAAATCAACATACTCTTCTGTTACATCTTGGCCGTTCATTTCTTTTTCTTTTAAATGATAATCTGAATCCTCTATCAGATAAATATAATCATGGAGCTCAGTCGTTGGTATTCGTACGGTTAATTGTCCATTAACCATATCATCATATTCATTAAAGAATGATTGAACGACATAACCACCTAACTGATTGACTTCATTGGTTAACCGCTTTTCTGCTTCTTCATAATCACTGACTTCAATCGTTAAATAAGAGGAATAAATGATTTTCCTGTCTTCAACTTCAGCCCCTTGACTAATAGCCCTATCCGCATCCTCACTTATTTCAACTGCTACTAATTCATTTTCGGAATAATCATTTGACGATTCGGTTTGGGGCTGATCAGGATAAACCCCCATATTTGCTTCTTCTTGAGGAGAATCTTGTTGTTTGCACCCTATCAAAATAAAACAAACAACAGTTAAAAGAATTACGATCATTGTTCTAAACTTCATCATTCCACCTTCTTACCATTTTTATCTATAAAACGCCAACATAGACAATAAAGTTTCAAATGAATGTTATAAAGTGAGTGGTAAGACACCGCTCCCGGGATGGGGGCACGCTAAGTTTCATTTTCTATCAAAAAACCAAAAGAATCGCTCTTTCATTTAGAGTGGAGTTACCACACTACAGGAAGCGGATCATGATTTTCGGGGGCGGTGAACATCGCTCCATGTCCACCTAGCTATTCTCATTCAAAAATAGAAAAAACCGATGTAATTTTACTCGTTGTAAAATACATCGGTTTTTCTATTTAAGGGCTTTTAGGACAGCCCTTCTCTGACATTAAACTTCATTCAATGCTGTTTTGATACTTTCAATTGTAATGTTACGATGCGTATCACACCATGATGGAGATTCATCTTCCACAATAATTAATTGCGGGGAATGATGAGTCACCTCTAAATCATTGGCGATTAAGTTTGAAATAGGTCTCGATTCTATTACCTTCACTAAACAGAATTCAGCGTCATCATCTGTATAATTAGAAACATACTTTTCGTATACTTCGTTAGCTTCAGCACTAATAGGACATTGAGTACTATGTTTAAATACATAAACCTTTTTTTCATTCGACTTTCTATACATATCGTTCCATTCGTTTTCAGTCGTCAATTCCTTAATGACTGCCACTTGGATCACCTCTATAAAATACTAATCAAAATCTTCATATTATAAGATAGCTCTTATCATCCACTTTTGCAACCATAAATTTGAAATTTTTTTTCCTATTCTGTGTAATACATTAAAGCGATTGCTCCTGGACCCGTATGAGTACTGATAATCGGAGATGTTTCGGTAATTAAAATATTAGAAGATAAATTGGAAATTTTGTCAATAGACTCCTTAAGCTTATCAGCTAATGGCTCAGCTCCAATATGAGCAATGGCCACCGCTTTAGCTTGTTTCCCTTTTTCAATCGTATCTTCTTCAAACTTTTTCGTTAATAATTTTATCATTTGTAAATGTGTTCGTACTTTTTCAACGGGTGTGTACACGCCATCAGCTAAAGAGGCAATTGGTTTAATTTTTAACAAAGAACCTAAAAGAGCTTTCCCTTTTCCAATTCTCCCACCTTTCGCCAAATATTCTAACGTATCCACCATTAGATAAAGAGAAGAACTTTCCTTTACACCCTCTAAATGAGCTACGATTTCTTCAACCGACTTTCCGTCTTTTGCCCATCTAGCTGCTTCTAATACTTGAAACCCAAGCGCATGTGAAATAAAGGAAGAATTTATCACTGTTACATTTGCATCCACCATCGTAGAAGCAAGTTGTGCCGTTTGAAAAGTTCCACTCATTCCTTCCGTCAAATGAATAGAGATAATTTGAGTATCTTCATGCTCATTTGCTAAACGTGAATAAACTTCCTGAAAAACACCGATAGCCGGTTGCGAGCTTTTAGGTAATTCTTTTGATTTCACTAACTTTTCCAGAAATTCACCCTTTGTAATATCAATCCCATCTAAATAAGTTTGTCCATCGACCGTAATAGATAAAGGGACCACTTCAATGTCAAATTCCTCTATCCATTCTTTTGGTAAATCACAGGTTGAATCCGTTACAATGCGAATAGTCATTCAATTAACTCCTTAACTCCCATTTAAATGGTTCTTTTTCAATACAGCATAATTTTTCTCTATCAATACTTTTTACTACTACTTTTAACTTGTGATAATAAGACTGCATTTTCCTCATCATAACATAGGTCGAAGAAGGAATGATAGGGATTTTTTATGAATGATTATTTCTTGCTAGCCTTTAGATGAAAGCCCTTTTTCAGAACAAAACCTCTTTCTTTTTTCAGCATTATTAGGACGATTATCACACATCCACATGCACACTTCCCCTGATTGAAAGATTCGTTCTATTTTTATTTGCCTATCACAAATCGAATCTCTTGATAACTAATGGTTTCATCTACTTGTTCTTTTATTGGTTTTAATTTTTCTGTTCCTACGACCTTAACCACTTGTTTGATCTGCTCAACCTTCCATGGATCCACATACTTTTCTAAAGTATCGATTTCCCCATTGTGTAGACCTTTAATTAAATGAGATTGAATCGTTCGTTCCGTCAAGTTCTGCTCCTTAGCCATTTCTTTTACCGTTTTTCCGTCTAGAAATGCCTCAACAGATTGAAGATAATTCCATGACTTTCGAGATTGACTAGATGGCTCACCAACATGGTTAACGTCCGACACTTTTCGCTCTTGATATTGGAGCAAAACGTCTATAAACGCCTGACCATATTGCTCAAGTTTCATCGTTCCAACTCCAGAAATCTGACTCATCTCTTCCTCTGTTACTGGTATAACTTGACTCATCTGTTTGAGCGTTTTATCAGAAAAGACTAAATAAGGAGCCACCCCTTGTTTATCAGCCAGCTCTTTTCTTTTATTCCTTAACGCCTCAAACACTTCATCATCACTTTTTACTTCCCTTTTTATTTTGACGATTCGTTGGTAAACTTTCTCTTCCCCTTTTAAAACATTAACTGCTTTATTTGTTAATTGTAATGTAGGATACCCACTATTTGTCGGTTTAATGTATTGCTCTGCACTTAAATAGTCTATAAAGGAAGCAACCTCCTTCATGGTCCATTCTTTCATTAACCCATAGGTTGGCAACTGTTCTAATTGAAATTGTCTGAGCTTTTGATTGGATGATCCAACTAAAATTTGAGCAATGATTGTTTTTCCAAACCGCTCTCTAACCCGCTTAATACATGAAAAGACTTTTTGAGCTTCTGTCGTTCGCTCTATTTGTTCATTTTCATTTAAACAATTGTTACATTTTCCACAATTTGAAACTTCCTCATCCCCAAAATATCGTAAAATATACGATTGTAAACAGAGCTCCGTATGGCAATATGAAACCATCTTCTGTAAGTTTCCATACTCTTGTTCTTTACGTTCTTCACTTGCTTCTGATTGTTCGATTAAAAATTGCTGTGTACGAATGTCCTGTGGAGAAAAAAACAAAATACATTCACTTTCCTCCCCATCACGCCCAGCACGACCCGCTTCTTGATAATAAGCTTCAATCGTTCTTGGCAATTGATAATGGATAATAAATCGTACATTTGATTTATCAACCCCCATCCCAAAAGCATTCGTTGCAACCATTAATGACTTTTGATCATTAATAAATGCTTCTTGATTTTCCTGTCTTATGCCCTCTGACAATCCACCATGGTAATATGTAACTGAAAATCCGAGTTTTAATATTGTATGATACAGACTTTCCACTTCTTTACGGGTTGTCGCATAAATAATTCCCGACTGTCCTTGTTTTTGATTTAATAATTGTTTCAAATAGTAGGGGCGATCGACTCCCTTAAATAAGGTTAATGATAAATTCTCACGCTTGTAACCAGTAGAAACGACATTACTCGCCGGTATTTGTAAATGTTTGCGTAGATCCTCTTTGACCTCATCTGTCGCTGTTGCTGTTAAAGCTAAAACCGTCGGCCTATTTGTAAGCGTCGAAAGCCAATTGGGGATTTGCATATAGCTAGGTCTAAAATCATGCCCCCACTCTGAGAGACAATGAGCTTCATCAATGGCCACATTAGAAATTTCGATTTTTTTGATGATATTCATAAAGGACGGATGATGTAATCTTTCAGGAGCAACATAGACTAGGTTATAAACTCCTGCTGATAGGTTTTCTAATCGATTCATTTCCTCCTTCTTTGTTAATGTACTGTTTATATACGTTCCTTTCACACCAAGTTGGGCAAGAGCATCCACTTGATCTTTCATTAAAGAAATCAGTGGAGAAATGACAAGTGTTATTCCTTCTGAGATAAGAGCGGGAATTTGATAACATAACGATTTTCCACTTCCAGTCGGCATGATCGCTAACGTATCTTCACCTTGTAATACTTGTTCAATCACTTGCTTTTGACCTAAACGAAAATCACTGTAACCATATACATCTTTAAGAACGAGTCTTGCCTCTTTCATTCCCCTTTTTAGCATTCAAAACACCCTTCATTAATTATTCAATGTTTAATGATCACTCCGTATGAATCGATCATCATCCGCACTCGGATTTCCTCTACCATCTAAATTGTTTGTAATAAAAAATAAAGCTTCATCAACAATCATAACATCTCGAACTCGACCATAGTCCGAAATAATATGGTCAAGCTTTTCTGTTTCAAGCTCAACACTCTATATCTATATTTTTCTTCTTCAGAAATAGATAAAATCCTTCCTATTATTCTCTCACTGTATCTCCTATTCCTCACAAAAAGAAAAAAATAATACAATTTCTTTTATTTTTTTTACGAATGCTCCCCGTTATAGTACAATCATGGTATAATTCTTTATTCGAGTTTAAAATATTGGAGGAAAGAGACGAATATGATAACCGTCACAAATGTAGGTCTACAATACGGAGACCGAAAATTATTTGAAGAAGTAAATATTAAATTTACACCAGGAAATTGTTATGGCTTAATCGGAGCCAATGGAGCTGGTAAATCGACCTTTCTTAAGATTTTATCAGGTGAAATTGAACCTCAACAAGGAGATGTCTCATTAAAACCAGGCCAACGACTTGCTGTTCTTAAACAAAACCATTTTGAATACGAAGAATTTGAAGTTTTAAGTACTGTCATTATGGGACACGCTAGACTTTACGAAGTGATGAAAGAAAAAGATGCGATTTATATGAAAGAAGAATTTTCCGATGAGGATGGCATTAAAGCAGCCGAACTTGAAGGAGAATTTGCTGAACTTAATGGTTGGGAAGCGGAATCTGAAGCAGCCATTCTTTTAAAAGGACTTGGTGTCACTGAAGAGCTTCACACGAAAAAAATGAGTGAGCTTTCCGGTTCAGATAAAGTAAAAGTACTCCTTGCTCAAGCCTTATTTGGTGAACCAGATGTGCTATTACTAGATGAGCCAACAAACCACCTTGACCTTAAAGCCATTCAATGGTTAGAAGAGTTTTTAATTAACTTTGAAAATACGGTCATCGTTGTATCTCATGATCGTCACTTCTTAAATAAAGTTTGTACCCATATTGCCGACTTAGACTTTAGTAAAATTCAAATTTACGTTGGGAACTATGATTTCTGGTATGAGTCAAGCCAATTAGCTTCGAGAATGGCTAATGACGCTAATAAGAAAAAAGAAGAAAAAATCAAAGAACTTCAAAGCTTTATTGCCCGATTTAGTGCCAATGCTTCGAAATCCAAACAAGCAACTTCAAGGAAGAAACTTTTAGATAAAATCGAGCTCGATGATATTCGACCATCATCAAGGAAATACCCTTATGTTCATTTTACACCAGAACGTGAAATTGGAAACGACTTATTACGAGTTGAAAACCTTTCTAAAACAATCGATGGTGTAAAAGTATTAAACAATGTCAGCTTTGTTATAAACAAGGACGATAAAATTGCTCTACTTGGAAAAAATGAAATTGCTAAAACAACCTTATTTAAAATTCTTGCTGGTGAAATCGAGCCAGACGAAGGCTCTTATAAATGGGGTATTACAACATCACAAGCTTATTTTCCAAAAGACAACTCTGCCTTTTTTGAAGGCAGTGATTTAAATTTAGTTGATTGGTTAAGACAATATTCACCTCAAGATGATAGTGACACGTTTCTACGTGGATTTTTAGGTCGCATGCTCTTCTCTGGTGATGAAGTAAAGAAAAAAGCTTCTGTTTTATCAGGAGGAGAAAAAGTTCGTTGTATGCTTTCAAAAATGATGTTAAGTGGAGCGAATGTACTTTTATTGGATGAACCAACAAACCACCTTGATTTAGAATCGATTACAGCTGTCAATAATGGTTTAATCAACTTTAAAGGTTCACTTATCTTCTCCTCTCATGACCACCAATTTAATGAAACGGTCGCGAACCGAATTATTGAAATTACAGAAGAAGGCATCATCGACAGTGAGCAAAGCTATAATGAATATTTAGAAACAAAATAATTGTAGTAAAAAACCTCAAGAATTCTTGAGGTTTTTTTATTCAGCAACTTTATTTGTGGCTTGATACTTTTTTCGCTTGCTTTTAATGATCAGTATCGTTAATACGACCAAGGCTACACCAACGAGGGTAAAAATAAGTTGCTCGACAAAAGACGTCCAATCGGTTATCGTACGACCATAGTGAAATCCAAGAAAAAAATACAGACTTAACCAAACTAAGGCTGATGAATGTGCAATTAACACAAAGTGTAAATAGCGAAAGCGCGCTAAGCCTACACTAAACGGAACCGCATGACGAGCAAATGGAAAAAAATAACTGAATGAGGCCGCTTTTAATCCGAAACGCTCTAAAAGCTCCATTCCTTTTATTGCTCGTTTTGTCCACACGGTTGGCTTCTTTGCTGTTTCCGTATGAGGTATAACTTTTTTATTTGCAAAATAACCAATTGAATATAAAATCGTTCCATGCAAAAAAATCGCCGAAAAAATAGTTAGGAAGGCAGGCAAAGGAGATAAAAAAGAATACGTTGAAAAATACCCTCCTGCCATTAATAACACTTCATTAGGAACTGGAAAAACAAATAATCCAATTGCAAAAAGAATAAACAATGCGGCATATCCGTGCTCTAGAATAAACTGATAAACCGTTGTTAAATCCATCGCTCCAATCCCTTTCCTTAAAACATCTCATATTATACTAATAGTGTAACTGATTAAGAGAAAAAAAGGAAAGAATAACCCTTTTTAGGAAAGAACGATCCCTAAAAAAAAAGCCAGCATTAGCTAGCTCAAAGGTTGCGGAAATATTCTTTATAATAACCGCCAATTTTACCCGTATTATCAATTACAAAATAAAATTCTTCTGTTTCATTTTTTAACTCATATTTTTTTCCAGCCGTTAAAGCTTCATTCACCTTAAATTTTTTCGCCTCTGTATGTACACATTCAATTTCACGAATCGTTTTTGCCTCTTGCCACGTTTGATGAATCATTTTATTGCCACCTTTCTTATATAGCTTTTCTTCTTTATATTATATTAGCTTTTGAATCATTTGCAAAGGCTCCATTGTATAACAATGCCCACTGAAAAACACCTTTTTAGGAATTGCTATTTGATATACTCCGCCAGCGGAATACCCTTCGCTTTCCGCGGACGAACTGCTGAGCCTCCTCACTTCGCTGCGGGGTCTCATCAGCCCGTTTTTCCGCAGGAGTCTCCGGGTATTCCGCTGGCTCCGTTTTGGACTTTATATTTTCAATTAAAAAAAGATGAGTTGTTGATATTAATGTTAGCTTTTTTTCTCTTTAAATATTCATCTACAATGAGCAAAGTATGCCAAATACTCAGAGCTATTTAATACTCAGGTTGTTTTTCAGTGCCTTCTGATGCTGTTATAGGGGGGGACTTTCAATTTGATGCTAGTTTAAAGGACCATCGTCAATCTCGAATATAACATAAAAAACGACGAGAGGTTTCCATTAACTTCTCGTCGTTTCGTTTGAAGGAGGCTATTAAGCTGACCCTTCTAATGATATTAACCTTCTAATAATAATGATTCTGGATCTTCTAGTAATTCTTTTACTCTTACTAGGAAACCAACTGCTTCTTTCCCATCAACAATACGATGATCATAGGATAAAGCGATATACATCATCGGACGGTTTTCGAAGTTTTCTTGATCGATAGCAACAGGACGCCATTGAATTTTGTGCATTCCTAAAATCCCAACTTGTGGAGCATTTAGAATTGGTGTCGACATTAACGAACCGAATGTACCACCATTTGTAATCGTAAAACTTCCACCTTGCAGATCACCTAAAGCCAACTTATTATCACGAGCTTTTTTACCAAGCTCTCCTATTTCTTTTTCAATTCCAGCGAAGCTTAATTTATCTGCATCACGTACAACTGGAACAACTAATCCGTTATCTGTTGATACAGCAATACCGATATCATAGAACTTTTTCAATAAAATTTCGTCACCTTGAATTTCCGCATTTAAAAGAGGGAATTCTTTTAATGCCCCAATAACGGCTTTTGTAAAGAATGACATAAATCCTAATTTAACACCATTTTTATCTAAGAAAGCATCTTTACGACGTTTACGTACGTCCATAACAGCTGTCATATCGATTTCATTAAAAGTCGTTAACATGGCCGCTGTTTGTTGGGCTTCCACCAAACGTTTTGCGATTGTTTGACGACGGCGTGTCATTTTAATACGTTCTGCTGGTTTTCCATCATCAGAAGTAGTGGCAGCAGGTGCTACTGATTTTTTCGGTGCTGGAGCTGACTTTTCTGCTTTTTTCGGTTGATAGTTTTCAACATCTTGCTTACGCACACGACCTGTTGGGTCATTCGTTGAAACATCATTTAAATTAATGCCTTTTTCACGAGCTAATTTGCGAGCAGCTGGAGACGCTAATGGACGACCACCTTCAGAAGAAGAATCCTCTTCTTTTTGCTCTCCTTTAGGCTCCGATTTTTCTTCCTGTTTTGCTTCAACTTTTGGTTCTTCAGCTGAAGTGCTGCTTGAATCTCCACTCTCAGAGCCGTTATCGTCAATCACTGCGATTACTTCACCAACTTCAACCGTGTCACCTGGCTCCTTTTTTAATTCTTTAATGACACCAGAGTGTTCAGCAGTTATTTCTAAATTCACCTTGTCTGTTTCTAATTCAGCAATGAAATCGCCTTGATTTACATATTCCCCAACTTCTTTTAACCACTGTGCTATTGTTCCTTCTGTAATCGATTCTGCCAATTCAGGTACTTTAATTTCAATCACGACTTACGGCCTCCTTATTTTTTGCGAGTCAAAGATTCTGTAATGATGCGCTCTTGCTCTGTCTTATGGGCAATTGGATTTCCTTCAGCAGGACTTGAACGGAATGTTCTTCCAATATAACTAACATTCACATCTTCTGGTGTAATATCACGGATGCGTGACTCCATAAACGGCCAAGCTCCCATATTTTTTGGCTCTTCTTGAACCCAAATAACTTCTTTTAAGTTCTTATAGTTAGCAAATAATTCACGAATTGGACGTTTAGGGAACGGATATAGTTCCTCCACACGGGCAATATGAAGCCAATCCCAATTCTCATCATCTGATTTTTTGTCGATACGTTCTGCTAAATCAATCGAAACTTTTCCACTACATAAGAGAATGCGTTCCACTTTATCTGTTTTTTCACCTAAGCCAGGCTGTTCAAGCACAGGTAAAAACTCGCCTTCAGAAAAGGCTTGTGCATCAGAAGAAGCATAAGCATTTCTTAATAAACTCTTCGGCGTCATAATAATAAGTGGACGAACAGAATCCTTCTTTAAGATCGCCGCTTGACGACGTAAAAGATGGAAATATTGAGCAGCGGATGAGCAGTTGGCAATCGTCCAGTTGTTTTCAGCAGCCGATACTAAGAAACGTTCCACCCGGCCACTTGAATGCTCGGGTCCTTGACCTTCATAACCATGAGGTAATAAAACAACAAGGCCTGATTTTTGTCCCCATTTTGCACGTCCAGCCGCAATCCATTGGTCAAACATTACTTGTGCTCCATTGGCAAAATCACCAAACTGAGCTTCCCACAAGACTAAAGTCTCAGGAGATTGGACATTATAGCCGTATTCAAATCCAACTACTGCCGCTTCAGATAATGGGCTATTATAGACAGCAAAGGATGCTTTCGCACTTTCAAGTTCTTTTAATGGCGTATAAAGTTGATTAGAGTCTTTATCATGTAAGACAAGATGTCGTTGTACGAATGTACCACGCTCAGAATCTTGACCAGACAGACGAACAGGCGTACCGTCAGAAATAATCGAAGCAAAGGCTAAGACTTCCCCATGAGCCCAGTCGATTCTTTCCACCCTCTTCAAATCCATCTAAACGTCTTTTTAATATTTTGCCTAGTTTATCGTTCACTTTAAATTCATTTGGCCACTTTAATAAGTCTTCATTGATCTGCTTTAATGTGTCAAAATCTACAGCCGTCTTAACTTTAGGTAACCCGTTTACAATAAAGTCCGGTTGCGAGATTTTTACATTATGCTCAGATTTTTTTGAAGCTACCTTATCATACTCAGTACGTAAGTATTCTAATGTTTCTTTATCCAAATCACTTCCGTACCCTTTTTCGATCACGTTTTGCTCTGTTAAATAGTCCGCATAAATGGCACGTACAGTTGGATGTTTTTTTATACGATTATACGTTTCAGGTTGAGTCACAAATGGATCATCTGTTTCATTATGACCTAGCCTGCGATACCCAACTAAGTCAATTAAGAAATCTTTTTTGAAACGTTTACGATATTGGAATGCTAAATGAATAGCGGCCATACATGCTTCAGGGTCATCAGCATTTACATGAAGGATTGGAATTTCAAATCCTTTAGCCGGGTCACTTGAATATGTAGTCGAACGAGAATCATACGTTTCCGTTGTAAAACCAATATTATTGTTGGCAATAATATGTAATGAGCCACCAACTTGATACCCTGTTAAGCGACTTAAATTCAAAGTTTCAGTTACAATTCCTTGTCCAGGAAAAGCAGCATCCCCATGAATTAAAACGGAGTACGCTTTTAAAATATCTTGAACGGGTTCACCTTTGTTTGAACGATCTTCTTGGGCTGCTCTTGCATAACCTTCGACAATCGGACTAACAAATTCAAGATGACTTGGATTGTTCGCTAATGTGACTGTTGCTTCAACTGTATTTTCTTCTTTAATTTGGCGATCGGCCCCTAAATGATACTTCACATCGCCTGTCCAACCGTTAATCCCTGTTGCACTTTCAGACGATAAATCTTCTTTAGGAGCATGTAAAAATTCAGAGAAAATCATATGATAAGGTTTACCTAATGTGTGCGTTAAGACATTTAAACGTCCACGGTGGGCCATCCCAATCATAATGTTTTCTGTCCCTTCATGAACAGATTCACGAACGGCTTCATCTAGCATTGGTACGAGAACATCTAAACCTTCTATAGAAAATCGTTTTTGCCCAACGAATGTACGATGAATAAATTTTTCGAATCCTTCTACTTGTGTTAATCGCTTTAATAAATTAATTCGTTGTTGTGTCGATAAATTCGGTAAATATAAGTCAGATTCTACCATCTTATATAACCAATTTCTTTCCTCTTCGTCTTGAACATGTCCAAATTCAAAGGCAACCGTTTGGGTATAGACCTTTTTTAAATGTTCAATCGCTTCAAAACCGTCCTTCACATAAGAAGGAGCATTAGGACAGAGCATATCTACAGGTACTTGTCTTAAATCTGCTTCTGTTAAATCATAACGACTTAACTGGAGCAATTCTTCATTTTTAAATTCTTTTTGAATCGGATGAATGTCAGAAGCCAAATGGCCCTTCATTCGAATGGTATCTGCTAATTTCACAGCACCAACAATCTTCCTCATCATGTCCGTTCCTACAGTTTGTTTAGCTGCTGGAACTTCTGCTGCAATGAACCTTTCTTCGTCATTTGACGATGGTGGCGGACCTAACGTATCAAAGAGTGCTCTAAGCTCTTCATCAACCGCATCTGGGTCTTTTGTATACTCCTCATAAAGTTCAATCGCAACGCCAAGGTTCGGACCATGAAACCCTTTCCATGACTCACTTGGTTTGTTCTCCTTGCTGGACATGTGACAAAAACCTCCTAAGTTACTTTTAAGTCAAATCATCAGAAGTTGAATAAAATAACGCTTTCATTGACATTTTATCATGAATAAGTGGATGACTCAAAGGTTATCTATCCAAATTCATAGATTTGTCTAACGATTTTTCAAATTACGACTTTTGTTACATTTTTAAAGCCTTGTAAGTGAATTTAATCATCCTATTAGAGTGTAAATCTTTTTTTTCTGAAAATCTAGTGATTTGTCATAAAATATTCTTAATTTCGTAACTTTTTTTCACTATTAACAAACAAGCACAAAAAGTTTGTTTACTTTGTCAATTTTGATAAGAGAAAATACTTATTTAAGCCCACTGAAAGAGATAAAATTTTTGAGTAAAACATTAGATATACTCCGATCACACCATTGATTTGTTCTTTATTATGAATCAACAACGATTAAGTAAGCAGATATACACCTCTTCTCAATTAGACATATAAACCTTACTGTTTCAGTGGATTCTTTTTTACTCTCTTTTTGCTTAGAAAATCTTATACAAAAAGGCTGTCATTCTATCTTTTTTGTTGCCAAATAATGAATCATTTGTCCAGGTATAATTTTTATCCAACTGTTCATTCATTTATTTATAGATTTTGATTTTGAAACCAATTAATGAGTTGTTTTTTTTCATTCTCTGTAAATTGATAGTTGGCACAATCACACCCTTCTTCTAGAAGAACAACTTGAAGCACTTCCTTATCTTGATTAACGATTAATAAGGCTTCCGGTTCCACCAAATCATCAGGTAGGTCATTAGTCTCAAACTGGATCACATAATGGTTCCAATACTGGATTTGCTCTTCTCTTACTATTTTGAGCGGTTTTAATGCAAATTCTTTATATTTTTCAAAATTCAAATCAATCAATATTCTTGCTCCTTTTCCATTACCCAATTGTTTACCGTCCTATATTGTATAAGGTTTTTTCAATTAAGTAAAACGTTCCAATCCAAATTTTACTATTTGTGTATAAAAACGACCTCTTTCCTTCATCCTAATGAAAAAGGAGGTGGATCATGGAATATTTTGTCCAGCATAAGGACGAACATAACAGTAGTTTAATAACCGTTGATACCGATAATCAGCGTTATATGATTCAAACGGAGGATAGAAGTGGACGAATTTTTGACACTCCTCCCGCGTTATTAGCATGGATCAAAAAAAATTGGAAACCTACAGATTTGGAAACGCCTGAAGTTTATCAAGAGCTTTTACATGAAATTGCGGAAGAGATGAGAGGAAATTAAACCCATAACTTATTTATTCCTTTAAAAAGGATTTTCATTCGGGTTTTTGTCCGTTATAATGTTGAGAGGATGAATAGAAGGGTGTCGTTTTGAATGTTAAAAAAGATATTCTTCATTTTCTTCTCCTTCTTAGTTCTTTTGGTCGTTGTATTAATAATGACACCTACGGATAAAATTCGCGAGTTTAGTTATCGTAGCTTTATTAGCCAACATCAAATTCCTGAGGATTATCTTGAGCTCTATAATGAAGCAGCGGATAAATATGATATCCCTTGGGAGTTACTCGCCTCTGTTCATCGGGTGGAAACGATTTTTTCCACGATGGACCCTCTTGTGAGCCCAGTAGGAGCATTAGGCCATTTTCAATTTATGCCTCGCACATGGGTTGGATGGACATACCCTGGTGGTTCACTCGGTGAAATTGAAGATGAAGTGGACATTACGGAACTTTCTTTAATTGCAGAGCACGGGGGCTACGGGGTAGATGGTGATGGTGATGGAATTGCCGATCCGTTTAATATTGTGGACGCTACTCATTCTGCCGCTAAATATTTGGCTGATCACGGGGCAGCAAATGGTCACTATGAGGAAGCGCTATTTGCCTATAATCAAAGTCAAGACTATGTGGATGAAGTAATGAAGTATTTTGAACAGTATATGGAAGAGTATGAACTAATCACGTTGCGTCATGTTTATGATTATTAAAATAAGAAGCAACAAAAAACACCGCTCTTTCACACATTTTGTTGTGAAGGAGCGGTGTTTTTATGCTTTCCATTCATTAAGCGATAAATCTTTCGTACAAATCAATAAAACCATGACCGAAACTGGTGGATAAAAGAAAGCGATGCTTATTTTCACTGCCTTGAACTTAAAGAGAAAGTAACAAAAAAACAGCTAGTAAGCAAACATTATCTGTTATCAATATTCTCCGGATACAAGTCATGATTCATCAAACGATAATTCGCTATTTCTTCATACTTTGTTCCTGGTTTTCCGTAGTTTGTATATGGATCAATGGAAATACCACCACGAGGAGTAAATTTGCCCCATACTTCGATATAGCGTGGGTCCATGAGCTCAATTAAATCATTCATAATAATATTCATACAGTCCTCATGGAAGTCTCCGTGTAAAAAACATTGATACAGTAACTTGTCTTACGATTTATTTAACTCAAGTCACTTTTTTGGTCACTTTTACTAAATAATTCATCAAGTTTACTTACTGCTTCAATTTGCATTGACGGTAATACATGAGAATATGTGTTTAATAAAATGTTGACATTTTTATGACCAAGTCTCTCTTGAATAATCTTTGGATTAATTCGTTTAGAGAGTAGATAAGTGGCATGAGTATGACGTAAATCATGCATCCTTATCCTTGGCAAGTCTAATTGTTTAACGGTTACTCTAAATGCTCTCCTAAAGTTGTTAGGATGCACCCAATTTCCTGTTTGAGTACAAACAATTAGATTATACTTGTGATAATCATTACCTATAATATCTATTTCGTTGTCAAGGAACCTTTTATGCTGATGCAACAAGTCTGTAAGTGATTCAGAAATATAAATAACTCTTATAGCTGAATCAGATTTCCCACCGTTAACAAGACTATAACTTCCATCAAGATTTTTGGCTAAAGTTTGCTTAACATAGATTAGATTATTATTAAAATCGATATCTTTCCACCTTAAGCCAAGAACTTCGCCCATTCGCATACCAGTTTGTATAGAGATAACAAATCCTATATAATGCCTAGTTAGATTTAAAATCCGCTTTGGAGCATCTAAGAAAGTTATAATATCTTCTTCACTCCAAGCACGATCTTTTTTTATCTCTCTTGGTAATGAGATATCTGATAAAAAGTCTTCTTTAATTAGTCTTTTTTTTAGAGCTTTCTTTAACACCTCGGCAACTATTCCATATGCTGTCCTGATTGTCGCTGGAGACAAATTACGCTCTTTATGTAACTTCATGATGTAATTTTGAATAATATCCTCATTTATCTCAGTAATCTTTATATCACCAAGATAAGGTAGAATATTATAAAGTAATTGTTCTTCATAGTTCTTGATTGTACTTGGCTTGAGTTTTATTTTTTTTGCTGTGAGCCAATCGTTTATAAACGAATCGAACTTAGAGTTAGTCCCTTTTAATAACTCAAAATTCTGTTTTAACTCAATTCTAAGTTTGGCTAAAGCTAACTCTGCCTCTTCTTTTGACTCAAACCCTCTTCGTTTATACTGTTTTCTTTTTTTAGTAACAGGATCATTAGCAACATTAAAAATAAAGAAATATGTGCCGTTTTTGTCTTTTTTGATCGAAGCCACTCATTTCACCTCAGTGAGTGACCAACAATATGTGATTACTACTATTCTATCAACATTCTAAATCAAAATACAACAAAAACTTATGAACACTATGATTATTTTCTATTTTTCTGTCCCTTCAAATTGAATATCATCAATTTCGATACTAAAGTCTTCAATATTTAATTTTGGAACTTCTCTTCCTGATACATGATTTACTTCTAAGCCCACAATATCTAGAACTTCATCACTCACATGTCTCCCAATATACTCCCTTGCTTCGCTTTCATTTTTTGAAATGTTGTCTTCTACTTGCACCTGTAATGTAATTGTTAAATAAGAATTTGTCATTTTAATTTTCCCCTTTTCACCCTCATATTTTTTCACACTATTACATCTTACAACAAAATATCCCACAAACCAGTCTAACTTGTCACAATTTAAATAATATTTTGTCGTCTGATGTAAGTATAACCTAGCTACATTTTGTAGTCAACAATTAATTACTACAAAATGTAGCCTATTTTAGTTATAATATATTTAATTATAGAGGGAGGGAAAATAATGGCAAAAGTAGTTAATTCAAATTTGAAAAATATTTTAGATGAAAGAAATATATCGATTAGAAGTTTTACTGAGTTGAGTGGTCTTCATTATGAAACTGTTAGGCGCATGTATCATAATTTATCTAGGCAATATCAGAAAGAAACCATAGGCAGAATGTGTGAAGTTCTTGATATTGAAATAGCCGATTTACTAATACTTGAAGATGAAACAAAAGACCACTCTGCAAAATAAATGCTAAGTGGTCTTCTACTTCATTCATCCACTAATAATTCTTTAATTATCGACTTGGCTTCACCTTTCTCATACTTTTCAATGAAGTCAATCAATAATATCTCCAACACACGCTCCATCTTTAAATGATGGTTAGGGTAAACTTTATCTATGTCCGACAACATCACTTCTCCTCTTAGCACATCTTTACGTGGCAATCTACAATAAAATATTTCATGCTCTGCTTTATCTACTCGCTTACGTACTGGATATAATGGAACATCTTCTACTTTCTGCTCATTGTATTGCTCTAGTCTTACATTAGTCGTACCGCGGTCATAGTCAAGTAATAATTTATAGATATACTTTATGTCTTGCTTGGCTATTACATCGCTCAGAAAGTCATTCCAAAGCATCTGGACAAGGTTATCTAACGTGAAATGTTTATCTGTCATGTTATATACGTCTTCACATAACACTTTAGCTCTAAAGTAAATATCATTAGGTAGCATCAGCTTTACATGGACATTTCTACTCTCAAATATTCGACTCAAAAAACTATTTTGTTTAAGCTCCTTATCAATTAAATCACACTCACTGTATGCCACTTATATATACACCACCCTGTATTTTATAGATAGCATCTGTAAATATTCTATGTGCGGTTCGTCTTATACTCAGATTCCATTTTACGGAGAAATGCGTAAGTAAACTATATTGATTTTTAGACAGTTTAACGTGCACCATGTATTCGGTCACGGAATACTCTTGCTCTGGAAAATCATTGTTTTGACTTAGGCTACTCAGCAATAAGGACGTGCTATATTTAGTGATTGATTCTCTCCTGCTCCTAGCTGCATATAAAATGAAATTGTAATTGTCTTTAGTTACTGGAATACGTATATCCACCTTAGTATCCGAACGTTTCTTTCTTGGTGAATTATCTTTTTTAGTGGAAGTAGATGGATTAAGCATAGGATTTAGTTTAATAGTAACCACTCCCCTACCCTATATTTTGTTGAGTTTGCTAACTTATCTCTAGTCCCCTCGCCCCCTAGTCTGAAAGTGGACAAGTTAAGGGGAGTGAGAGGAGGTTGAGTATTACTGGAGTATGACTATCTCAAATCAAGCTTTATCCCTCCACTTTCCGAACGAACAATGTTCTTATTTGAGGTATCATTCGTTTGCCATCCTTCCATATCTTTATGAATGAGCCGCTTAACATAAGTAGAAAAGCCTTTAAATTTCATTGCATGGTCAAAGAATTTCTTTTCATACGGATCAGATAGATTGAACGATACGCTTTTTACTTCTGGCTTTTCCATGTGCATCTGCTCCCATCTTCTTAATTGTAGTTTTACCTTCTTCTGTCAAATAGATCTTCCCAGCTCGTTGCATCTGTTTAATCATTTCTTTGAATTGTAATTTTGTCATAGCTCAATATGACCTCCTTATTAGTAGATTAATAAATCATACTCAGGTAATATTAAAAAAAGAACTAAAAAGTACAAAATTAATTTGTATTTACATGCTCTTTTATATTATTTTCATTTGATTGATTGATACTTCGGAATATTGAATATAAAATAAGTGAAAAGAGGTTAATCGGAGGAAATATCATGTTAAAACCTAAAATAAAGGTTAGATTAGCGGAGTTAGAGTTGACACAAGTGGATATTTTTGAAGAGTTTTCTGTAGGCAAAATGACATTTAGCAATTGGGTAACAGGGAAATCTAGGCCTAATTTAGAGCAGGCTTTTAAACTGGCAAAGAGATTGGATTGTAAAGTAGATGAATTGTGGGAGTATAGAGAGGAATGAAGAATGAAAAATAAAAAAAATCCCCTTTTAAAAGGGGAAATGATTCATTTTATTTAAGTTCATGCTTATATTCGTTCCACCACTTCTCAACTTTAGGATACGTTGATAATTTTAAGCTTACTAATTTATTGGAGTATTCACTATCAATCATAAATAATTGAGGTTCATTTTTGATGACAGCTATATACTTATATTTAAAAGGAGTTGCAATGATATCTTGAATAAAGTTACCTCTCTTTTCAACATAATCGTGTATCTTAACTAAATCATCACCTTCAAAATCCCAGTCTACTTCATTGTGCTTCAATTTATTCTCGTTTGAATTAACTGCTTCAACAGAATTAGCATTCTCCTCTACCGATACAGCTACTTGATTTGATGCCGAATTAGGATAAACTAATTTTTTCAATAACTTATTTGTTTCTGTTTGTCTTTCAATCATTTCAGCCATTCCGATTATAAGAAACCCGCTTATTAGACCACTTAAAGTATAAATAAAGAAAATACTCCAAATAAATTCATACCGACTATATCCAACTTCTTCCGTGCCAAGTATAACACCTGCCAAAAGTCCAAATATAATTACTCCTGCCCCAATGTAAAATAAAACCTTTCCAATTCCATTATTATAATTCAACTAATCGCCCCCTGTTTATGTATTTAATTAAAAAAATAATCAAAAAGCATGAATAACAATTACTAAAGTAGCCCTACTTTTTAAAAATTAGCTCTTTGTTTCTAATTCAGCTAAAATTTGTTTAGCTTTTTGATGAAGTAATTTTGCTTTCTCTTGCATATCTTTACTACGCAAATCAGCAGTTTCATTAAATAATATATTTTCAAGTTCATAATTATTAATCATTTGCTTAAGAGTTGCAATATTAAGACATTTATCACTGCAGAAAGAATCTTTATTTAACCCAAAAACTTTTATCACTAAATTATATCCCTCAAATGAAAGATCTTTTTCTTCAAATGGGTTGACTCCATCAACCGCTTTACTAGTTTGAGATTTACAAATGCTACAACTATTATTTTTAATATTCATAGTATCCTCCTAGAAATTAATTATGATAATAATTTCTTTTTTTGAGATTCAAATTCCTCGCTAGTTAAAATTCCTTCTAATTGTAATTCTTTTAGTTTCTTCAGCTCTTCTGCAATTGAATGGGACTTCACAGAACCATGTAGCCTTTTTTGGAAATCTTCATTTTCATCTTTTTCATTCTTCTTATCTAAGTCATCTGCTTTTTTAATTAAAACGCTAATTAAACTATGCCAGTAATTCGCACTTTTAATTCCTTTTTTATACTTTTCATCATCTTTCTTCATCGGAAATGGCTTTCCATTAAAATCGGGAACATCGGCCTTAGCGAAATTGATTATAAATATTGGTTCGCTAGTATCATTGACTACAATTTTAATGTCGACACTATTTACTTCTTGAGTTGATGTTGAACTCCCAGATAAACCACCGATAATAGCACCAACGCCTCCTGCGAGCACACCACCGAGCAATGCACCTCCAATTTGGCTACTCCTAGATGTTTTGTTAACCGTTATACCATCTTCTATCACTTCAGATTCTAATAACTCGCTGTAGTCGTAAGTTTTAACATACTCATCTTCTAGTCTAATTATTGCAAGTTTACTATTTTCTTCATCTAAAATTAATGCAGTCTCTAAATCATATGCGACAAACTCTTTGGACTCAATAAAACCTTCCAGCTTTCCTTTTAAATCAGATAGTTTTTTCATTTTTGTGTTATTTAATTCTCGTATACTGCCCTCTGATTTAAACACAAAGTAAAATGCTAATGAGAAAAATGCTATTGTTGCAAAAGTCCCTAACCAAACATCAATAGTGAAAAGGTATAAACCAAAAAATATTAAAATACCCGGAATTATACACCCCAATAAAATCCCCTCAACTCTCCTCAATTTTTTACTATTATTTTACCATTTTATTCTAATGAATAGAACTATATATCTATAATTAAAATAAAAAAATAGGGTAGCTCTAATTTAAACGAGCTACCCTTAGTTATTTCTTCTCTGAATACATTAATAATAATCCAGTTTCTGTCGGATCAATTCCATAAATCCTATATTCAATGTTTCCGATTGTATATGTATGATTGACCTCAACAAGCCTAGATTGTTCATTGTCTGGTGCAATTAACTTAATATTCCCGTCTACAAGTCGAATAGAACCATTCCCAGCAACTTGCTTTTCTGCTTCGGCTAATACTCCAATTTCAGCATAGATAGGTTCCGGATCACTATAAATAGGACGGCCAAGACTGTCATAACCTATGATTTCACCTTGATTCATACCGATTTGAATATTTAAAGTATGAGCCAAGTGTCTCATGAGTGATTTATATGATTCTTTTTGTGCAGCCACTACTTCGTTTAAGATAAGCCATTCTCTATCTCTCCATTTGATGACATCTCCACGACTAATTTTATCCTTTGTTGTGATGTATCGGTCATCATCTGATGGAGTACGACTTTGCGTAGGTGTGGCAACGACTCCTATTGATTCAGTATCATTGATTAGGATTGGTTCCCCTAGATTATTCAATATTGAACTAAAATCATCAACTGTTGAATTTTTAAATAGATTAATTGATGGCATAATTTCCTCCTTTAGCTATCAAACATATAAAAGACAGATGAATTTGAATGGCTATTTTCTTTCCGTTCTAATTCTTGGATTTTTCCATTTAAATATTGGATTCTTCGATGAAGATTATCAGCAAACTTCGTGACGGATATACCATCATCATTCTTATAATCCTTCATTGTATCAGGTTGATTAGCAATGCTTTCAAGAATAAGGACAGCAACTTTTAGAATTTTCTTTTCATTTTCATTAGAATATGTATCGGCTGAATCTAGTCCTACTTTGTAAAAATACATTTCTAATTCTTCATCTGTGATATTGATTCCTTTAGTTTCAAGTGCAAGGAACTCTTTATTAGTGTAGTTCAATTTATTTCCTCCTTATTTCTGTACGGTAATTGAAATTATATTAACTTTGCTATTAGAACAGCATTTTTCCTTTTTAATAAAACTCATACATTGTACGCAGTATGTATGTATACTGGATGTAGCTTCCGACAATATATTTAATTCATTTGCAGCATCCTTATAGGATTCAGGGGATGTGGCATAGATTAAACGGTTGTTCAATTGGTTCACCTCCGTAATAAAAAATTGGTCAGCACCCAAATTTGGGTTGTCATCTAATCCACTTTTTATAAAAAATCTGACGAACGAAAATTTGCGTTGGTTGAAATCACAATTAAAGAGGTACTTTGTGAAAGATTCTTTCCACCTTGTTATTTTGAATATAAAAAGCATCCGCTACGGATGCTCTCTCGAAACTTTGTAATTTCTCAACTTTTCTAATGTGACTTTTGCTTTTTTTAAATCACTTTCAAAGTTCTTATCAAGAAAACTCAACTCTGGTAACGATACAGCAGTCAGAAAGTAACTAATGGTTTCATCGACTAATACTGAGTTATAGCAATCGTTACTACAAAAGTCACCTTTAGCAATAGCGATCCTATTGGCAACTAAAGCTTCTACTGCTTCTCTTGGTATGATGTCATGCGGCAACTCTATGCTAAATTTAACATTGTCTTTTCTGACATCATCTTTACAATAATCACATATAATCTCATTTGTTCCTAATTGTTTCTTCATGGATAAATCATCTCCTTTCACCTACATTTCGGCAAAAGAGGATAATTTTCCTTTTTAAATTTAATTTTAATTTTAGATAGTCCAAATTTCTCTATTTTTTTCGTGGGTGTGTAAAGACATATGTTAGCGAAATAATCGGCTCTAAGGGGGTATCAGGCCACGCTACAACCAACGTTAGATTATCAAGTCATATATGTATTGGCTCCATTAACATTGCTATATGGCTTGATATACACGTCTGATAATGTCTAATAACGATGAGAATAAAGAAAAAGACCGTCCTAATTAGACCGTCTCAATAATGTTTTAAGTTTTTAAAGATGCTAGTGATACGTTCTGCTTCAATTCCAATGTATCTCAAGGTTGTTTTTTGCGAACTATGATTAAGAATTTCTTGAAGATACGATATAATCATAGGATTTTCAGCGATATTGTCAGCATAAATACGATAAGCACCAGTTTTTCTTAATGTATGAGTACCAAAGTTACCTTTAATATTCAACTCTTTGCAAGTTTCTTTAATGATACGATGCAAGGCCTTAACATCAAGCTTCTTCTCACCATCTTTATTAACTTTTCTTGACTCGAATATATAATTATTAATATTAAAGTTCTTAATCGAATCTTTATGCAGCTTCAACGCTTCAATAGACGAATCATTTAGTTCTACTTTTCTAATTTTATCTGTTTTATCTTCCGTGATATAGAAATACTCTTTAATATCCCTATCATCATCTAATATGTCAGCCCATTTTAGATTAAGTAAGTCGCCCGCTCTTAACAAAACATTAATACCAACGACTACAATAGTATAATTCCGAACATTAGTAGCTTTTAAATATGTTATAAGCTTCTTGACATCTTTCTTATTCTTGATTGGCTCAACTTGCTCCGCTTTTCTGACTCCATTAACTTTTACATTTGCCATTTTTACCACTCCTCCGAATACGAACTAACTACTAATTTAATTATAATAGTTCGCATTCAAAGAAGCAATATGAAATACAAATTTATCTAAATCTTTTGTAACCCTTGATACATAAGTATTTTAGACAATAAACGAATACGAACTTTTGTGATTAGTTCGCATTCAAGTCTCTATATGAATAATACATATTGATAATAAAATAAAAAAAGGACTCTTTAAAATTCCGAGTCCCTAACCTATGCAATGCTGCTATCCTTTCAACATATGAAATGAAGATATATGTAGACAAAAACAGCCGAAAGCATTGATATATCAACGTTTTTGGTCATTTTCGACATATTTTGTCGAATTTTGATGATTTTACCCTATTTAATATACCCCCACCCGTATATATAACAGGTGCGTGCAAAATAGCATAGTACCTTACCACCCTAACCCTTGCCACATTAGTATTCTTATTAAATTGTCACCTAAACTTTTACGCTTTCTTGACCAGTTTCTTCTATTATATATGTCTCACTATTCATAGGATCACTAACCGTCTCATCTTTCCCTTGACTTGCCTTCTCCTCTTCCTGCTCTTGTTTAATTCTCTCCAACTCCACTTTGCTATCTGTAACATATGGATTGTACTCCAATATTGTCTTACTACTCATCGCACCTTCCTCACGATAAAGCTTCATGACTTCAATCTGCTCTTTATGATTATTCGGTCTTAGAGTTTGGAAGTTGGTCTTCAATGAATGAAACTCATCATCTGAATAAGACGTACCCTGCAACTCTAATAACTTCCTAATCGCTCTATGTCTCAAATTAAATCCATTACGCAAGTATCTCTTATGTTCAGACGCTTTATTATCAGCAATTTTATAAAAGTGTCTAATGGATTCTTCACTAATGTTATCAATACTTGTTTGGTTTAATGCAATAGCTGGAGTCTCAGATGTATTAAGAATATCTTCTATATACGTTTGCTTTAAGAATTTAGCAGCCTCTACTAATACATCATTACGAATATATTCAGCATCACCATTATCATCTACATTAAGAGCAAAACCCGCTAATCTATTTTTAATCCCTTCAGGTAATGTTAACATTTGCCCACGTATCAGCAAGGTTCCCGTAATAAATTTATACACCGCATCGTGAGTCTTTGCGATTAAATATTCTAAGTCATCAATTGAACTTTTATAAAACTCAATATCTGGTTTAATAATTCCATCTTCAGTATCCACTTCACGTAAATATGGAATTGGCAACATACCTGATGCATTCGGCTTCCTACTCGTTAACAATAAGTCATTACCAACCGTACTATATGTTTCAACAAAATCTGAATAATACACTTCATAATAATCAACTTTGCCGTATGTATAATGATAGACAAACGATTCCATCTCATTTTTATGATTGTATACCGGATACGAATACTGAGGCTTAAATAAATGAGATCTTATAATACCTTTTTTATCACTATAAACAAACTCATACACTTCACCATGATTAATAAACGTATCTAACAGCTTAAAATTAGACGAATGGAAATCACCTCTCTCATATACTTTGTTATAATCAGAAGCAATCTCTTCTTCGCCTGTTATCTGTAGATTATTTTCAAGTAAATATGTCTTATGGAACAAATTAATCGTTTTAGGAATATTGATAATTGTCCTTTTCACTTCTAACTCTTTCCCGTTAAACATTTCATTAGGTTCATTTAAAATTTTATGATTGCCACTTAGATATGAATTCCAATCAATAATTCTTCTCTTTTTTGCTTTATTGGAATAATCATTGACATAATCTTTAAACCACAAACGGTCATTTTTCTTCATTAAATTATCTCCTCTCTACCAAAATCATGTGGATCTTCAACGTACCATAGTCCTGTTCGTCCCTTAATTAACGCTTGTACACTTAACGCATGTGATATAACTAAATCATCATGGTTTTTTGCACCTTTTTTATTTCCAAGTTTTCCATTCATGTCAATAAAAATAGACATCTCATCAAGAGTATCTTTAGTGTTAATCAGTATCATTCCACGCTCAAAGTATTCTTTAAATTGCTGGATTAATACATGCTTAGTATCACGATCCATATAGAAACCAAGATGTACTCTTCCACTACCACCGGAATCATAAGCTTTATACTTCAACATATTCATGTAATGTAACTCACCACGTAACTTCTCAACCAATGGACTACCTATGCCATTATTCTCCGCCGCAATTAAGGCATACTTATACCAACGACACAAAGCATTAACCACGTCCGCAAATTTGTACAACTCAATTTTATTACTTTTAAAATAAGCGACTTCTCGGCCATCTTCATCAATGATTGTAATTGTACTACTATCTCCACCTCTACCCAATGCACTATCCACACCAGCATAATATTTCTTATGCAAAGGTAGCTCATATAAAAATAGCGACTTCCCTAAGTGTTGCTTTAACAATTCGGGAAAATCGCTTTTCTCTAATACTTTCTTATTGGGTAGCGGTTTCGGTAAATTCTGCATACGCTCCATAATGGTATCCATATTAAACATACTGATCGAACTAGTTGAAAATGCTTCTGTAGGAGTTGTAGGAAACTCACGTTTGAATTTTTCTTCGCTGTTTAACTGTATATACCAACGTCTATACATTAACTGGCGATAATTAGCACCGTATGTTTCTTTTAACTCTAACTCTTCATCTGTCAAGTCTTCCTCAGTCATACGCTTACCTTTATTTTGACCCTTAAACCATTTCTCGGCCTTATCATATGTATGCTTGTATTGATCCGCATAAGCTTTAGCAAGCCAACTATAAAAGAATGGAGTCCATATCTCATCTTTTCTATCTTTGTCTTTCCATGCTTTCATGAACAACTCATAAAAATAATTATGTCCCATTGCTGTCGATTCAATGATAATACGAGCATCTTCATTCTTGGCTAAGGCTGGAATAGCTGTAGCAATAATCTCGTCCTGAGTCTCATATGGTTTATATTTTCCAAATTCTGAAAAATGGATAATTTCGAAGGTATTTCCAGAGATAGAATCCTCTCCATTTGCTGTGGCAATTACGATTCGTGATCCATTCTCTAATTCAAACTCATCTCGATTAGATAACGTCACTTTAGGAAATATCCCGTACTCTTTATACTCTTTATGTGGCAATCTCTTATATACACCTTTTAACTTCTTGAATATAGATTTAGACACAGAGGCTGTCTGAGACATGATCATATATGAAGTATTTGGATGTCTAATTGCTGAATACAACATATAGTTTAAAGAGAAAGTGGTAAATCCAATTTGACGACCCTTTAGAATTGCATTATAAGTTTCCATATTTTCTAAAAATTCCTTTTGCTCTGGATTCAGAATAAAAGGAACGGTATTTTTATTATTATCAATAATCTTAATGAAATTGCGAGCAAACAACTCAAAATCATTCATTACTAATTGTAATTTTACCGGTAAGTCTTCGATATTATAACCATCCATCCTTTCACCTCCTACTTACTCGTATCCAAATCATCTAATTCATCGGTCTTTTTCGTTCCTTTACTCTTACCAAAACCTAACTCTTTCCTTGCTTCATCTGCATTCCTTTTAATATCTTCTTTCAATTTTAATAGTTTACTCATGACATCAATACTCTCTTTATCTGCATTCCCCTCAGCCATTCGCTGATATGCTTTACTCAAATCACTAGGATATTGTGCCTCCAAATACAAAGCATATAGAGCCGCATATTCTGGAGTACGCTCCCATCTTCTAAATGTATTTAATGTTTTAGCTCTTGTTGCAACTAAAAATTCTTCATCATTTGCTGGCTTATCTTCGTCTTTAAAAAACAGATCATGCTTATATTTAAAATATCTAGACTTATCTTCCTTGATTTTTCTTAGTGCTTGGTCAATGTTCATTTTCATTTCTCCTTTTTTATTAGAACTTTAAAAGAAATACAAGCTTAATAGCCTATGCTTGTTTTAAAGTTCTATATATTAAAAATGGGACAAGCACAAAGGCTCATCCCACAGTTGTTATTTAATTATTATTCGCCATTCTCTTCAGTTTCAGGTCGAAGTGTAGCTGCTGCTTTAGAGTTTAATAGTTTTAGCCCCAACTGTTGCTCCATGTATGCTGATTTTTTAGAACCTGAAGAAGGTTCAGGCTTAACATTTAATTTCATCAACTCTGGAGTTTCAATATAATTAGGATTAAGCACTACTAAATCACCTTTCTTCATCATTGGCACATCGACAAATGAAACCATGCCAAAAGCAGTAGAATAACTAGCGATATCAAACCCGTATTGTTTGTCTTTACCTAGGTACACTACATCATCAGCATAACCATTAAGAATTTGCTTTGTATGTGCGTTCATGAAAGCAAGCATCTCATGACCTACACCAGCATCATACAACCGTGAAATCGTTTCATTGAAACTCGCTAAAGTAATGTCACCTACTACACGATGCTCTTCATTTACTAAGTTGAAGATACCATCTGTTTTATATGTACTATTTACAAACCCTTTCTCTCCATATAATAGTACATTCTCTGTTTTCCTCTTTGTGGCAACAATCTTCTTATCAATCTCTCTTAGAAATAAATCGTTAATTCCAACTGCTGAAGAAGCTTGTGCTGTATTGGAAACAGTTACTGTATTACCAATAATCTCCAAATAGTTCTCCAATAATCCTGCGTTATCTTTTTTATATGCAGGTGCATCTCCACCTTCTGCCATTGTTACTGCTGAATCAGCAATTTCTTCTTGAATCCATTTAACTGTTGCACTATCAGCTTTCACCGTCTTGTTTAATGCGAATGTTGAAAACGGTAACGCTACTGGATTCGCTAAAATAATTTCATTCTTTAAATCTACTGACTGACCTTCTACGAAATTTGTTGTGTTGAACATTGATAAATCACTCTTTTCTTTTAATTTTTTTATATTTAAAAAGCAGGGATTAAATTATCCCCACTTTAAAAAACTACCTAATTTTTCTTTCATCGCTTTCTTATAATCTCCATCTTGAACCGCTGCTGAATATGCATCTTCTTGCTTATGATCCGTTGGAACATATGAGTTTTTCAATACAGTTGAATTAATGACTGCTTGCAATTTCTCAAACTTAGATTCAATTTCCTTAGCATCCGTAATGGAAATTAGTTCGGCAAACTCAGATAAACCACGTTTTTCAAACTCAAACGCAATTTTTTGATCGAACAATTCTTTCTTTTGATTTTCTAGTTCGATTTCTTCTTTTGACTTCTCCTTTGGCTGTTTGCTAAGTAATTCATTATAATCAGCCTTGACTTTATCTAACTCATCTTTCACCTCCTTTACTTGAGCTTCATGATCAACATCATCACTTTTTTCTGATTCCGTTAAATCTGTGACTTTTACTTCCTCAACTCCATCTGGCTGTTTTACTTCCTCTTCGTTTGTTTCGACTGTTTCAACTACACTTTCATTATTTTCTTCCATTTTAGTTCCTCCTATTGTAGTTTAGATAAACCTAACTCCCTTGCTTTGTAGGCCATCATTAAGTTCTTTGTAAAATTTCTTAGTGTCATTAACACCGTGCATAGTGACATCAACGTTAAAATGATTAGATGTATTATTTGTCGTTGAGTTATTAGCCGCATGAGAATTATTTAATTTTGGTAATTTATAGTCTATGTTTCTAGCTTTTTCAACCATTTTTAACATATTCTCGGTATCACTCTTATTCAAAATTAACTCTTTCTCATGAAGAACAGCTAATTTACCACCTTTGAAGTTACCTGTGTATCCACCACTTGCAAAGCTTGACACATTCTTAGGTGATGGAGTAGGAGTGGTTACGTTATAACTTCCTCCACTGAGATTAATACCATTCAACATTTTCTGTGCTTCTGAAATTTGATCAATCAGATTGTTTGAAATACTTTTACCAATAACTCTCATATTAGATTGGATTTCTTTTGAGAAATCTTTAAGTGTGTTAATCATATTATTGACATTGCCTTGTAAGACTTGTTCTCTCATCTTGGCGAATTGACGTTCATCGTTGATTAAATCATCATAATGACGTTCAATATTCTCTTTATCCGTCTCTAGTTGTTCTTGCTGTTGCTCCATGTGATCGGTTTCAAGTTTTCGTTCAGCGTCAATTAACTCTTTTCTATCGTCTAGTTGTTGTTGTAAGGAATCTTTACGTAACTTTCTCTCACGATTAGTAGTAAATTCTTCAATTTCTCTAACTTTGTCAGTTAGTTGCTTTTCTAAATCAACCACTTTAGCTCTAGCTTCCATTGAATCATCCATTGAAAGGATGTCAATTTGACGTTGAATTTCTAATCGTTCTTTTTGTCTATCAGCTAGTTGCTTAGCATAATCTTCTTCATCTGCTTCTTTATCAATAGAGTCAATTTTAGCTTTGATTAAACGATCATATTGATCCATTTCTTCATCAAGCATCTTCATCTTCTCGTCATGATTCTTACGTAAGATTTTCATTTCATTTTCATTAACATCTAAAGCAATTTGTCTTTGTTTCTCATAGGCTTGTTTATAGGCTTCTATGATTTCATCAGCTACACGATTAAATGAGTCTTGAATGCTTCTGTTGATGTCATCAATTGTTTGAAGTAACCCATAATACTCAGACTTAGCAGATGCGATATTATCTTTTAATTGAGCTTTTTGAGCTTGATTGAGATTCTTATTAGACTTCAACTCTTTACTCATATATTCAATGGCGCTTTGAGTATAATCAGCTTGTTGTTTCTTTAAGTTAGCAAGAGAAGATTGTCTTTGCCGATATGTGGCATCTGTTTCTTTATAAGTAGAAAGGTAATATTCTTCAAGTGAAATCAGATCATTTAGCGATTGCTTTTGATATTCAAACTCAGCCACCTTTGAATTAACTAACTCCATATGAAGTTGTTGAATCTGATCTTGACTTCTTAAAATATCTTGAGTAATAGAGTTAATCTCAGATAAAGTTTGATCGGCTGTTTGTTGAACTTGTGCTTGTTGAGTTTGAGCTGAAACAGTGGATGTGTTACCACCACTATTGTTATTGTAGTAACCTAATACTTTAGGTACATAATTTTGAGTTTCTTTAAATGGAGGAATACCACCATATTTACGTACATTCCCGGGGCCTGCGTTATAAGCGGCTAATGCTTTCTGAATATCTCCACCAAACGAACTTAATTGTTGAGAAAGATACTTAGCTCCACCCATGATATTTTGAAGTGGATCATATGAGTTAGATACTCCTAATCCTCTAGCTGTAGCAGGCATAAGTTGCATTAACCCTTGAGCACCCGCATGAGAACGAGCGTTAGGATTAAAATTAGATTCGGCTTGGATTACGGCTGCGATTAAGTTTGGATCGAGATTATATTTTTGAGCCGCTTGATTAATTTCGTTCGCATATCGTCCAGAATATGAAGAAGATGAAGACGTAGACGAGGAGGAATTGTTGATCATTCCTGTAGATTGGAAATTATTTGTGCGTAATTGAGTTTGTAGATTCTTTTGCTGATCTTTTTGGAGTTTGATTTGTTGTTCTAAAAGTTTGATTTCTTGTTGAACTGCATCACGATATTTCTTTGAATGAGGTGCATATTGCGATTTAAGTTGATTGACTTTTGCTAATTCAACGTTGAGTTTTTCAAGTGAATTTTTATATTTGTCAGCTATGTAGATAGAATCTTGATTAGCTTTGGAATTGTCTTTTGTTGCATTGGATGCCGATCCTGTGCTAGAAGTTAATTCATCTAATGATGTGGCTAAGTCGTATTTTTGATTTGTGAGTTCTGGTAATTGTATACTTACCTGATCAATAGCTCTAGCAAATACACCATAACCAGAGTTGTGAATCATTTGATTAGCTATGCCGAATACACCAGATGGACTGAGAGCAGCCATTACATTGCTCATCATGCGATTAGCTTCATTGTAGGCTTTGATTTCAGCGTTAATTAATTGAATTCTATTCTGAGTCTCAATGAGCTGTTTGGCTGTTTTAGCTTCTTCATTGGTCATCATACCCGAAGCTAGACCAGAAGTGGCTTTTAATAGTTGTTCATCTGCTTTGATTTCATTACGAATAGCATCGATACGTATTTGACCATTTTTGACTAGGTGAGGATATTGTTTGGATAAATGTTGAACAGCTTGAGAGAGTGCTTCTTTTTGTTGTTTATTTAAATTTTCTTCACCTGAAAGCAGAGAATAGACGTTAGCGTGATGTGCGTTGGCTTCGGTTAGTTCTTTTGTGACTCCGAATAGAGATTCTGTGATGTCGACTCTCTCTTCCATTGCACTATTAGAAGCATTTAAAGCATCTTCTTCATATTCGAAAGATTGAATCAACCCGTCAATTGCTTCAGATCCGTCATATGTACCATTAATTAATTGATCAATTGTTTCTATGCGTTGTTGAACACCGTCTCTATTTGATATTGCTTCATTTAAATCTTGATGTTTGCTTGTGTACTCAGCTAATTTATCATCAGACATAGCTTTGTTAAAATGACGGAGCTGGGATTCATATTCTTTTAGCTCTTTATGTGCGGCTTTAAGTTCTTGAGCTGTGTCAGCATCTTTTACTTTTTTAGCTAACTCACTTCGTAGCTTATCGGCTTCCTGAACAGTATGAACATTATACTGCTCCTGAAATTTTTGTATTTTATCATAAGATGATTTAACTTTATCTTCTATTTGACCTAAATCTTCTTCAATGTCAGCAACATTTGAATTAGCTTCAATTAATTCAATTTCAGCTAATGCTTTTGTTTGCTTCAATTGTTCATTGGTCATTTTTTCAAGGGTTGTTATGTATTCATTTGCTTTTTTATTGTTAAGCTCTAATGTATCACCATATTGACCAGTTAACTCAATTAAATGAGGAGAAATTGAACGAATATCTTCTAGAACATTTTTTAATTCATCTTGCTTGTCGGCTCCATCGGATACTTCATTTTTTAAGTTATCATGTTGCTCGATTAGATCTTTTAGCCTGTCTGTGCTCTCTTGACTCTTAATAGCATTTTGAACAAGTGCATCTGTATTAATATTAGATGCCCTAGCTCCACCTATGAAAGCACTTGCCAATAGTTCAAGTCCAACTAAACCGGCACCAATCCACCCTAATGAAAGCTTTGCTCCTAATCCAGCTAAACTGAGTGCTTGGAATGCTCTAACTAATCCATATACTCCACCAGCCAATAGGGGAAGTTTAATATTCCACCCATTTGTAGCATCGGTTAATTCAGTGAATCCTTGCGTTAAAGTAGTAGCGACACTAATAAAACCACGAATTGTAGACTCTACACCGTTGTCACCCATCACTAAGGCTAATTCTTGCCAACTTGCTGTAAGTTGATTAATCTTAAATGCAATCGACTCTGAATAAATCTCCATTTCCTTTTGAGCTGAACCATGTGAATCATATGCATAATTAAGTAATTCAACTGTTCGAGCCTGACCTTCAATTAAAGAAGAAACCTTATTGACGTGATAAACTCCACCTAATTGTTGAGAAATAGCATTCTTTTGCTGTTTACTTAGTGTATCCCATCTATCAGCTAAGTTTTGAATAATCACATCAGCGGCTAATAGTTCACCAGATGTACCTTTTGTAGCGACACCTAAATCTTCAAGATCAGAAATAGTGGTATCTCGAAGGATGCGATTGTAGAAAGTCTTTAAGAAGTTACCTGCTTCTTTACCGCTAATTTTCATAACTTCTGTAACTGTAGCAATTTGAGCAGTTAACGTCTCAAAATCGACTTCTGCTGTTTTAGCAGCAGTACCACTCTTACTAATACCATCAGCTAGATCTTTACTTGTGCTTCCACTATTATTCGACACTTCATTGTAGACATCAACGACCCTTGTAACTTCCTGAATATCCATCCCATACTGCTTAATGGCCGCTACTAAACTGTTGCTGGCATAAGCGTCTTCCATCTCGCCAACAGTAGCTAGTAATAAAGATGAAGTTGCCATTATCTCTGTTTCAATCTGGTCGAATCCCATCTTTGCAAATGTCTCCATAGAAGACAAAACGCCATCGACAGTCCTTCCTAATTCAAAAGCTAACTCAATTGAATTAGATAGCATAGCTTCCATGTTCGTACCGTCTTGGGCAACCTTTTCGATACTAGTTAATTGTGTATTTACATCGATGATAATATCACGAATAGATGTTAACCCACGTATCGCTCCATAAAAAGCCGATGAAGCTCCAACCCAAATTGGAAATTTTTTCATAGCATTAGAAATAACATAACTTAAACTATTTGTCTCAGCAGTAGTTTTTCGTGCATCAACTCCAACTTGTCTCATAGATAACGCAAGCTTATCCATTTCATGCTTTAATCTCGGTGTGTCGGCTCTAAGCCTGTTTACAGAAGCTAATTGAGCATCTAAAGCCGCCTTATCAACAGAAGGATATTTCCTCGTTAATTCTTGGGCTTGCAACGTTTGTTTTTGTTTAAAAATTTGAAGTTGTTCATTTAGTAGTTGATTCTCTTTTTTTATAGCCTGTTCCGTCTTTTGTCTATTTTGAAGTTGCTGTTCAGCTATTTTTTGAGTATTATCAACTAATTTTCGTGAAGATTCCTCAAATCCATTCTTTAAAGTCCCGTCAGGCATACTCAACGAAACAAGATTAAATTTTAATTTTTCTACTGTTCCATTAGCCTTCTCTACGTTTAATTGAAATTCTTTAACTTGCTTTGTCGCTGGATCAATCGTCTTATCAACTTTAACTTGGCCAAGCTCGGAATATCTTTTTACCGCTTTATCTACTTCAGTATAAAGCTCCTTAGCACCTTGCTTACTTTGATTGATCTCTTTTATAGCAGATTGATCATCGATAATTTTTAATCCATTATTTTTTAATACTTGTTGCTGTAATTGATTAATTTGCTTTTGAATATCTTTAATGTTTTTCGTTGAAACACCAATATTCAAATCTAAATTGGATGCAATTAGATCTAAACTTTTTTGAATCTCAGTAGTTGACAACTTTTTATTTAAATCCGCTGTTACTAGAAATCTAATATTATCGCTCACCGGTCACTCTCCTTTCCATTAAAAAGAAAGTGAACCGTATCAGCCCACTTCCTCACTTTTTTCCTCTTCAATTTTGAATGCATTATTAATCAATTCTTGATTCGCAATCTTTAATTCTGTAAATTTCCGTTCAGCTTGCTTCATAAAGTCATCTTGTACTTTCGCTTGAGCTACGACTTCACTCATAGATCCCCAAACTTTTTCAAGCTCTGATGGATCAAAAGCAACTTCAATAATTTCTTTATAAAAGCCACTGTTGATAAGGTTGTCCATGAAAATAATTTGCTTTTCAAATTCATCGGGAACACTTGTCTTTAAATGAGTAAAATATTTAACGCACAAAAACATGACATATTGTGGAATAAAATCTGCTTCCAATGTGATATTTTTATCGTTTGCATAAAGAATTTTCTGTTGTAATTCCTTCATTAACTCCTGAATATCAGTTTCCTTGAATTTAGGAGAAAACTCTAATACACTACCATTTGATAGCTCAACTTCCTCTTTTTTATTCAGCTTTTTAGCTGCATTGTTGATACTTGTCATAGTTAATTTACTCTTCTTGTTTGCCATGTTTAATCATTCTCCTTTTAATCTTTTTTTATAAAAATAAAGCGTGAAAATATAAACTATTTAAACCTTTTATTTTTATAAAAAGGGGAAGTTACTCCCCTTAATTATGTATTAATCTTCCTCATCAGGATCTGGTTCAGGTGGAGGAGGGGCTTCATCGGTTGTTATGATTAATCGTTCAGACAATCCCGATTCCTCTCCGTCCTCAGAAACAGCAGATACACGATAGGTATATTCTGTTTCCTCATCTAATCCTGAATCATGATATTCCGTATCCGTAACGGTATCAATTACTTGACCATCTCTACGAATCTTATAATGCTTAATTCCCCCAAAATATTCAACAGGACTCCAAGAAAACTCTACTGATTCATGATCTATGGAGTTTACTGTTAATCCTTGGGGTTTATTAGGGCGTATCCGTTACTGGAATACGTTTGAACGCTCCAATTTTAGAATGTTCTTTTGGCTTCAGCACTCGGAATGACATTTCATGTGTTACGGCTTCACGAGCGGAAGCCGTACTAATTGAGAAGTTTGCAGAAGGCTTAACACGAGGATACTCAAATTGCAATAATGACATTGTTTGCTCATCATCATCGATTTCTAAAGTTTCAAGAACAAGCTTTACATCCTTTGGAAATTTACCAGAATCGATTTCAATTGTTTGAGTCGTCTGAGGTGTTTTGTATTTGTAAGTCACAACTCGTACAGAATCGCCTTCTTCCACACCGCTTGAAAATGCAACTTCTTTTCCTGTGATAAGGATTCTTTCATGTGCTATTACTTTCCCGTCAGAATCCTCAACTACCATATCTTTTTCTCCAAGAGGTGTATTATCTAAGGAAATTGTGTCATCCTCTCCGACTTTATACCACTTTGGCATTGCATAAGCTTCGCCCTCACCTGTGATTACATCTGTTCCCACATGCTGTGCTAAAGCTTTAAAGTTAAAGCGTGGTGTTTGGAAATCAATTGTAATTTCACGTCTACCGTGTAAAATGGCAATTAACTCATTTCTTCCTGCAATTACATCATTTGTTTCTGTTTCAATTCCGATATCCGCTTGTGATAACTCATCTTGTGCGATAACCTCACCATCGGCTGAAATAAGTAAAGCCTTAAATACATCTGCTACTAAAGACATTAAAAAACCTCCATTAATTTTTTTATTTAATAAAAAATAAGACCAGCTATTTAACTGCTCTTACTTGATACTCTCTTTTATATTGCTTAACTTGTCGCCACTCACGAATAATCCATCGTACGGGTTGCTACTGATATTAGTTTTTTCAGCGAAATGTAACTTGCTAATTTCTTTTGCGTGACCAATCATGGCTAGATTAGCTTCATAAGATTTAATTTTATTTACACGAGCAAACTCAGACCTTATTTGATAAACTGTATAATCTAATAATTCACTTGGATGTTTACCACTTGCAACTTGGATTGTGGTTAAAAATTCTTCTATGTCCATATCTATCCCATTTTTAGCCCTTGCTCTCAACACCATTTCAGCCCATTCTTGCTTGATTTTACTTTTAAAAACAGGCGGCTCAAAGATTAGGTTTTGTTGCATAATAAGTTCCCGCAAAGCATCATAATTTTTACTATGGATGACATTGCTACCGACCTTAAATGCTAATTGATAGCTTGGTTGACTCGATATCAATTTCACATCATCAATTCGCATGACGAGCTTAAATAATCTTATTAGATTATCTATTACATTGCTTTTAGGATCGCTTATGGAAATAACTCCAAGTAAATCCAATAGTTTTAAATCTTCATTTTCTACGGTTTTTTTCATGTGATCAACATCAAAATGATTATAGTTAAGCGTTAATATACTAACAAGTTTCATGAACTCATCATAATCTCTTACCCTAATCGGATATACATTACCTATGCTTTTTAAATAAGTAGGCTCACCTTTCCAGTTTTTAAGCATTACTTAACGCTCCCAAAAGCAAAACGAAGCCTGAATCCTACATAATGCTTGCTTACGGCTCCAATTTGACTGCCACCTACAAAATCCATCTTACCTAAACCCGTCACATGTTTATTAAATAAAATATCTGCAATTTTGTCACAGATCCACTCTAATCGGAAATCATTCTGAAATGAATGGGGAACCAAAACATCTATAATGACATCTTGACTGGCAGTTTTGTAGTTACCGGTTGCGGAACGATTGTGAGGATAAAATAGAACACGGGGAACTTCATCAGTCTCTAATTCCACTTCACTGACTGTAGGAGTAATTCGACTATTGATAATTCCCCATTTTTCATTGTCAGGAAGAGATAATATATCTGGCCTATCTAATGTATCGATTAACACATTATCATTTAAATTTTTAGCAGGATAAACCAATAGTTTTAGCAAATCCTTGTCTTTAACTAAAGCACTATAAACATCCATTACATTTTCACGTAATCGCATTGGTCGCAATCACCTCCCTTTATTTAACTTACTTGATAGGTTCGAATATGTACTCATCTTTATCATCTAGATCATCTTCATCAATGAAATGATGTGAAAGATCATCATAAATCGAATCTATGATATTAATTGCATCATCTTGAGTTAATCTTGGATCTTTTTCTAACTCTTCAAACATCTCTTCAAGCTGTCTCATAAACTTAGAGTAATCCTCACTCATAAATGTCACCTTGTTTTTTCATATCAGTATCGTTATCCTCTAGAGCTTCAATCATGTCTGCAAATTGCTCTAATCCTGCGATAAAACTTTCTTTCTGTTCTTTGGTTGTCATTCTATTTTCCCTCCAATCAATGCGAAATTGATCCAATTCCTTCATTTTTATAAGCTTTAACAAACAATACTCATATATCGCTCTCTCGCTGGATGGGTTGTCCAACGTTTACCATTTACAATTTGACTTATGCATGGTTGTGAAACATTAAAAATTTCAGCTATTTTCACAACACCGTAACCACTTGAAAACAATTTAAATACTTCATCAACTTGTTCGTAATCCAATCCTCTTTTACCATTTCTTGTTGCTTCAGACCTCTCTAAAAGCGTCAATTTAGGCTTAATAACCTTTTCAACTTTAGGTCTTCCTACACTCAATCCATTTGCAACAGCTCGCTTAGTATTAACCTCTGGCAATACCCATTCCAGATTTTCCTTTAAATTAAAAAGTTGATTATCTTTAGGATTACTGAACAACTTAATGTTTTTATGGTCAATAACCAAACCATCAGCCCAACCATCAATCCAGCCCAAACCAACTAATCGATGCATATACACAGTTTTAGACCTATTATCTTTATTCCTCAACCCGTAGCGAAAATAATATGTTCTATCACCACCAATATGCGGTTTTACATACCTTTTCCAATCGGTATTATATACGCCTATGTATCCATCATCAAACATATGTACTTCATAAAAATCTTTTATCTCATGTAATGTAGGCAACGTATTCACTTTTATTTTGTCAATAATTTCATAGTTACTTCTCATTTTCGAATAAAATTCTGGATCGGTATAGTTTTTTCGTCCATTTTGAACGGTAATGACAATCTCTATTTTCTCATTTCCACAGGGTTCACAATAGCTATTATCATCAATAACCATGCAATTAGTGCAATACTTGGAACTCTTCCGCTCCATCAATCTCAGCCACCTTTCGTACGTTTACTTTCATCCACTCTCCATTCTTAATAAGTTTAAGAGCTAGTTGGAAGTAATCACCCTTTATCAATTCATAGCTCTCCCTAAATAATTCATTTGTGCTCTCAATCTTTGCGATTTCTTCAACACATTTCTCTTCATTTTCAGCAATAAATAGCCGTATGTCTTCAACATTGTCTAAATCTTGCGGAGTACACAAATATAAATATTTTTTACTCATATCGAACACCGCTTAATTTAATCTTTGGCAAGTTGTGATTCATTGGTACCCTTTGATTAAATTCAGGTAATTCAATTCCTTTTTCCTTTGCTTTATCTAAGAGACTAGCTAACTCAGATTTATTAATGACCTGGTCTTTTAAAGAAGTTGATTCCTTCTCCTCATTTGTTTCACTTTTATATTTCACATGTACGAGCACATGATCAAGTTTTTCATTTAATAAACGCAAATCAGTTTCATATTGCTCAAAGTACCTTTGCGACAACCCTTTATATAAATTGTCTAACTGTTCTTTTACCGCACGTCTAGTTGTGTAATAGATTATATCGTCTAATTGTTCTTTTGTTAAAATCACCATTTCATCACGTTTCATTTTATCTATCCTTTCATCTCTTTTAATTTAAAATTAAGGAAGGGGGATAATACGAGGAATGCACGAACAGGGCTAGATAGCAATTATCTAGCCCACTACCTCTCATGCATACTAAAAATAAAATAAAACTCGGAGAAAATACATTTATGGCAAATGTATTTTATGATTTACTTTTTATTTATAATGGACGCAAGTAAATCTGGGCAGTCTTATATGACCGATAACGTCCGTGGCTCTTACTCAACCGGTACTTTTCGCCATTCATACTCTTTAGCCTCTTTAATTATCGCTATCAACTTTTGCTCTTTCTCTTTGCTAATGTTGCATTGATAATTAAAAAAGCGACTGATGAGCGGTTGCGAACAATTTAACTGTTCACTTAAAGCTTTATTCGTTATATTCTTTCTTTTCTTTTCCATAAATAATAAAGTTATTTCATCTCTGGTCATCATCCTTTCATTCCTTTCGCCTAATATTTACTCAATATATTTACTCAATATGTTTATTAAATTAATTGATTTAAAAAATTGGGGGCAGTGTCAGAACTGCCCCAATTAACAGGGGGATTGTAAAATATCACAAATACATAAACTAGTAATGGATACTCATAAAACAAAAAAAGGATTAATGTTGGATAATCCTTCATTAAATTTAAAATGCTCAACGCTATCACCTGTTTTATTGCATTTTAAATTTAATGAAAAATAATCATTGCTATTGATATAAAATAATGGTATGCTAAAGATGGATATAAATAATCATTTTTAATAAAAAATATAAAGAGGAAAATTACACTTACTCTGACTTTACGGTTCATCGTCATTCAGTGGTGCACTCCTCTCTCCATTAGGGTAGAAATTTAAAATAAGAAAAAAGCCCATTTTTATTAAGAAAATGGACAGTTATGTATATACTTTTTTGGGAAAATATCTATTTTTTACTTCTTTTTTATGAGATTTAAAAATGTCTTTCCATGTGTTCGATAGAGAGAATTTAACAGATGAATAGAAATGCTAGATAATTGATTGGTGCTAGTCTTTTTATTCGTTTCAATTGAAATCAACTTTAACAACTTATGTATTGTGGCTCTCCTTATAGTCTTTTTAGCAAGCTTTTCATCTAGATTGTCGTAAGCTTCTTCCAATTTAATCCTCTTTTCTTGATATAGTTCTTCATCTTTTTTATCACATTCTTCATTTGAGTTAATCCTCTTTATCTTCTCATCAAAGTCCTTTACCAAGTTAATTATGTCATTGATTTGTTGCTCATCCGCTTTTTCATTATCTAAATCTATTAATAAATTTTCAAAAGCAAGATTTTTCCGATACGGCGCTTTGCCGATTTCATCAATATACTTAATCAATAAATCCATAGGACAATAAAATTCTTCTTTATTTACATTCGAATTAGAAACATATTTCCAAAATTCAGGTTTATTCCTTCTTTTGAGTTTCATTTTTACTTCGCCACTTCTTTTATACCTAGCTTCTTCTCCTTCTTTATTCAATACTGGCTGTAATGATTTAGCTGTGTAGCAGGAACGAATTTCACGCAACGCTTTATTAACATCTACAGTAACAATTTTTTTACTATAATCTATAGCCACATTCGACAGGACGACCGCAACTGCTATATTTTTTTGTATTTGCTCAAGCTTCTCATCCTTTGAATCCCCATCATCTTCATTCATTTTCACATCCCAAAATAAGGAAACTTGATACTGCGCAACATTTGTTGTTTCACCAATCCAACTTTGAGATTTCTCCGTCTTCAAATCAATCTCCGCAATATTACTATAATTAAACTCAGTTGGATTAGGCTCCGATTTGATCTTGTTTAAAATCACTGGATAAATTCTATTACTCAAGGTATGATTGACAGCACTTTGCATATACGTATCTTTTAGAACGAGTAAAGTGTCAGAATCCATATCCATGCCATTAAGTCGGGATAATATATTATTGCGTATACTATTGATAACAATTATGTTTGGCGTTTCTTTAAAGTTAAAGTACCTCTCAAGCAATTCATTATATACATTTTCCACTTCAAAATAATTATTCATAGAATTATGAGGGTTTCTTGCGACTATGTATTTTTCATTAAATTCATATAGCGTGGTATATACTTGATTATCTTGCAGGGTATGAGATTCGTTATCAAATTGATCAACCACACTCAATAACAATTCATACGGATTGCTGCAAACTGTACAATAATCACCTTGCAAAAGTAATCGACCACCCTTTACTTTTGTTTTATAATTACTGATTTGCTTCGCTCTATAGTTTCTAAACATTTTAGTTCTCACAATATCTGGATTTATCTTATAAATCTCGCTCAACATTTCATATGCGTTACTCATATCTTTATTATTTTCCAAATACTCAATAAATGGTTCATCATCTACATTCCCATTCTCATCCACAATACCTTGTAAAGATTTTATGTGTTCGACTTCAAATTCAGCTAAATCTTTTACTCCACTTTCATCAACATCTAGAGTGTTGATCATCTGATAAGACGAATATGAGCGGTCATCATTTTTGGAAGGTTTTTCCGATTTACAGACACCAAATTTAAACTTGTCTTTTTTCACTCGCTTACACCAATTTGCATAAGCTTCTTTTTCCTTACCGTCAGCATATTTCAAGAATTTAGTGGAGCTGGGCGTACTTATAACAAGTATATCTTTTGCTAATATCTTATTTCTAAAAGTATCTGTCAACTTCCATTTTTGATAATCTGAGTTTACTTTCGGATCATAATTTGCATTATTCGGATCTGTAAGCTCTTTATGCTTGTCAATTAAAAACAATTGGATATTGGACGAAAACAGGCACGATTTCCAAAAATGCTGACGAGTGAGAATCATCCCTTTATCTCCTCGACCAATATTATCTAGGAGCGATTTTTCAATCAAACCTTCGCCATCCCAGATGTTGTTTTCAATCGTTGCATTTTCATTGTATACCGCTTTAAGGTCATTACCTACTTCAATTGCTCCTTCTTCAAAAATGCTAAACTTATCGTCAGTAATAAAAATATTCTTTGGGTTAATATCAATAGTCGTTTCAATTGAAGATGAAACGAGAGACTGATAGGCCAATAAACTCGCTACATCTAGCTTACCAGTTAAATCTAGTCCCATATTCGACCACTCAATCATAGGCTCGTACAATTCATCTAAAATGAAAAGAGCATTAGATTGCCTTGACTTGCTTGCAGTTCGTTTATAAAATCGATATTTCCTTCCTTTAAAAGTAAATCCATTCGTATACAAATATTTACGCAAATCAGGAGCTGCCATCTTATTGAATATATCAGTATCCTTATTTTCTTTGATTCTTTTAAAGTGGTCTTTTACAAGTTCAGCTTTATTATTAAGATACTTAACACTCTTTTGGAGCTTTTCTCTTTTCCTTGCATTCTTAATCTGTTTGATAATCTCCTCATTCTTTCTGGCTTCTCTACGCAAATTTTTATATTGATTCAGTAATCGTGTCATCACACTATCATAATCACGCACAGACGAAGGGATTTTCTCACCATTCTTCTTTTTGTCCATGAAACTAATATTGATAATCGAATCCGAGTATTTTTTAACCTTATTATTTTTTTCAATGGTCTTTTCCGACAATAACCGTTTATATGAACGGAGTTTTATGAGTTCTAATGAATAAGGTATCATCCCTTTATATTCATATCTCATTACATTTTCCAAGCCGCGTACACTCATATTATAGATACTTTCCGCACTAATCGATGGTATGTATAAGTTATTATTATCTGTCAATCACATCTACCCCTCTATTTTTAAATTATTGAGAGGAGGGAGCAGAACGTTTGCCCCTTCTCTCATCCAACACGCTATGTTTAACTTTTTTTCCATATGTACTATTCTTTTATCGGCCTTATCAATTTAGGAAAACTAGACTTATTCAAATGTTCCTCAGTTATGTTCATTTCTGCTTTAATCAACTTGTTGGAGCTAACTATCTCTAGATTGTACTTATCCAACATTTCTCCTATAGATCGTTTAAGTTGCTGCTCCTTGAATTTCTTTTGTCCTTTAAAGTACGACTTCACACCTTCAAGGATTTCCTTTTCCGTTGCCCAACCTTTTTGCCCTATGATATTCAATGTCGAAACTTCTATATGTAAAACTATGTCCTCATTCAGTTCAGCAATAACTTTCCCTTGATCTTGTGGAAAGACTCTATCAGCTTCTGAACGACCGTAATTCCTTAAAATTCCTTCATAATTCATCGACTTTGTAGTTAAACCTTTCTTCATCCAATCTTCACAACGAGTATCCAATTCAGCAAAAAAGTCGAAACTGTATAATTCCATTTGGTATGTCGAATTCCTATATTTATATTTTTTATTCCGTTTATTACGGAGTTGAAATTTGATAATATCTTCAGGAACCTCAGATTCAGGGAGCTTGTAGATTAAATTAAAGAAAGTAAAAAAATTCATTCTATCTCCTGTTACAGCTCTACTCTTATTAAACTTTTTTGAAAGTGTAGAAATCGAGTGATAAAATAATAATCGTTTATCATCACTATCTGCTGGCAAATTTTCTTTAATTAAATCCAACAAAACATATAAATTTTCTATGTATCCATATCTATTGAACATTTTATAAAAACTAGGATAGAGTTCTTGTAACTCATCCGATTGCAATATGTATTTATAAGCATCGATCTCTTCACGTAACTGTTTTTGAACATCATTTTCTTCTATTGTAATATCATATACATCCATCAAAAACTTTCCAGCTTCAGGTAATGTACAAGCTAAAAGCTTCATTGTAATTTGAAGAATTGTTCCAACAAACGGATTACTTAATGAATGACATTTATATAACCAGTGTCCATTTGTTAAATTAGATTGATAAATACTTCCACTAGGCTTGTCTTCATCGTGGAATATGTTGTATAATTGATTTGATTGAGTACCAAGATAGATTAATAGACTTTGTTGCTTCAAGTAGTCGTATACTTGATTCTTGTTATGTAATGTTATCGGTATTGGATTAATAACACTTCTTAATGATTGAATATCTCTTTGATTAATTAACTTTAAATTGTTAGCTATCTTATTAGTATTATAAGTTATTGATTTAACTTTACTTTTATTTGTAGGTGTAATCACTTTACTGCTTTTACACCCTCTTGTCGGATATATATATTCTATACCCTGTATGTCTTGCCAAAGGGTGGGGTCTAGAGGAAGCCTGTTATCATAGGCGACAACATGCAACCCCCTTCCTCCATAGAACAATCTAGCTCCATCAGTACAAGAAATATCCACCATTGGAAACTTCTCATTTATCAACTTCTTGATTAACTCTTTAAATTTCTCTAGGTTGTACATAGGTCTATCCAAAACAAAAACTACCCTAAATTTCGGATGTTCTTCTGTATGCGAAAATGTCTGATAAGCAAAAGCTGCATATTTTTTAATAAACTCATTGTTCAGAGCCTGTTCAAGCGTTGCGGAAATATATCTAACCTTTACATTTTTATTTTCATCATTCCTGAAGCTGTACTCATTATCGAAATCTAATGCAATGACTTGTTGCGATTTCCAATAACTCTCCGTTCGCTTAATATCACCATTTGAATCCTTCTCCAAATATCCACACATGAATGTCTTACCACTCGTTAACTCTTTCGATAACTGCTCCACATTAATATCAATAGAGCTTTTTATAATACTCTTGTTGATTCGATTCCTTATATCATCTGGCGTAGGCTTTCTTTTATATGCCCACGAATCAAGCATTAATTTCAACTAATCACTCCTCTATTTTATATTTGATGGAGGAAGCCGAAGCCCCCTCTATATTAATTTCTCAATGCTTCGATCAGACTTTTTGAAATTCTCGTGTAATCATGGATTTGGATAGAAATTGTATCACCATCTGGATAGTAAAAACCTAGATTTAGTTTGTGCAGCTCAATATTTCTATTGTATAGTTCGTCTGTTAAAAACGTTTCAATTTTCATACCATCAATTTCTTCATTAATATCTTTAAATTTTACACAAAGGGAATCAAAATGAGTTTCAATATCTTCAAAATTTCGATATTCATAAAGCACATTTACAATCACATCATAAATAGTTGATAACAATTCGTCATAGTTAATGAATTCATTAACACTGTAAGAAATTTCATCGTAATTATCTTCTAACTTATTAAATTTTGCTTGTGAAGGACTCCAAGCAAAAACACCTTCTTTTACAAAGATTCTATTCTCAAATAAATATTTATAAGAATCTTTGTGTCCGGCCTTATTTAATACATCCGTAATATCTTCAAGCTGACTCAAACTAGCTATAGTATGGTTCTCATCTTCTTCTTTGACCACTTTGTAAACTGATGGTAACTCTTCGCTATCGATTAATAACCAGTCAGCAATCATTGTGTCTTTTTTTAATACTTGTTTCATTATTGAACACCCCCAACTTCAGCCTCTTCGTTAATATAAGACATCATATCTCCCAATTCTTCTCTAGCTGCTTTATCATATTCATCAGGGAAATGTTTTTTCACAAATTCTTGAATCTCAATTCCGCTAACTTCTCGTTCATTATTAATCAAGTTGTTAAATATTTCTAATTCAATTTTATCATTATCAGCTAATGCTCTGTTTAGCACACTATATTCGATATTAGTTAGATTGCTTTCCATTGTATTCATTAGTTTTAAATGATTGTTAAGATGCTCTTTTGTAGAGCCATATTCAGTAAGTAAAGTTTCGATCTCACGTTCGCAACCTTCGTAATATGGCTCTGTCTTCAATGATTTTAAATAATCGACATAATCATTATGCAAGTGCTCATTTTTCAAGATAAAACCACTGATAATTTCTAGGTATAAACCATCTTTTTCGGATGATTCATTTAGGTAATTAATAAACCTTTGTTGTCTTGTCACTAACCCTAATAACACATCATCATTGTTCATTTTCATTATTGAACCCCTCCTTTTGTTAATGCTTGTTCGATCAAAACAAATGCGTCTTCATTTTTATCTTCAAGATCTTCATTTGACTCCATCACTAAGCTCATTAGCAAACTACCATCATCATGATATTCTGCCCATCCTCTAACATGTTTAGCTAACGTTTCAAATGCTTGTTTGTAAGTTTCAGTTGAATACGCTGAAGTAATTTCAGACTGAAACCCCTTTGCAGTAGCTTCATCCATACCAAGAAATTCATTTGCTTTACCGTGAATCACACTTACCATTTGTTCAAATTCCTTTACTCCAATAAATCCATTTTTATTATTTGCCATTTTACATTCCTCCGAGTTTTTAGTTTATTTTTATTTATTTAAAGGAGCCGAAGCCCCTTTGGTTATGTATTAAACGTTTCAAGCCATAATAAGGTATAAAGAAAGAAGGATCACACCTTGAAAAATATTTCCACATTTATTTCAATAAGCGATGTAAACTTTCTACTTTTTCAATAAGATACATCATTTTTTCATCATTCTCATCCCTATATTTTTTAGCTTTATTTTGAATTTCATTTATTTTATTTTCAAAGAACATGTGATTTGAATACATTTTATTTTTCCAAACTTTGAAATCGATATCCTCAACTATCCCAATAATTTCATTACAACCCTTACAAAAAACAGCCTTAGTTTGCAAAACACCTTTTGTATCTTCCATCCCAAAAGAATCATTTCCGCATTTACATTTAGCGAATCCCATTTTTACATTCCCCCATTCATAGTTCTCATTTCTTCAGCCAACCACTTTTCTGTCTCTTCATCTGCGCCATACTCAGATAATAAAGTTTCGATATTACCTTTTTGATACTCTCCTTCTGGCGACCTCTTTAAATCTTTAAGATAGGAAACAAAATCATCATGAAGATCTTCCCTGCCCCAAATAAAATCAGCTACGATTGAATAATCATTCTCCATTCTATCAATTGAGTCTAACAGCACTTCAAATCTACTCTTTAACATTTCCATATCTGATTTGTACTGTTCACCTAATTTTATATAATCACTTGAGATTTTTTCTGTTAGTTCCACAGATTTTTCTGTCCACTTCACACTCTCCTTAACCATATCCAACATCGCATCATCCTTACTCTGCTCCGGAAAATGCTTTGACTTCGTTTCTAATCTCATGCTCTTTACTTCCTTTACCTTGTTTAAATCGATAATTTTTTTCATGTTATATTTCCTCCAATTTTTAGTTTATTTTTATTACACCAGTGACAAGTACAACTAAGGTAAATCTGCTATCTTTACATCTTTCTCACCTCCTCTCATTTCCGAATTATCATATAATACGGTGTATAATTTTTATATTGACTTATAGGTTGATAGCCTTTATACTTAAGATAATTCAAAAATGAATAAAGGGCTAACTCTGATTTTTTCGGGTCGTGCTTTGATAATGAACTATTAGACTACCAAAGTCAATGGTTTATTTGTCGTTGATAAAAATTAATTTTTAAGGTAAAGGAGTATTTAAACTCCCTAGTCTGCTAAAAGTTCCTCATATTCCCTTTCGCTATCAACCACTTCCGGAAACTCATTTATGTCATTAATTGCTTTATAATCTTCTTCGGATAAGGCTAAGTACATTGCTTTATATTGTGTTGCGAATGATTGAGTCATATGTTTTCTCCTCTTAATTGGTTTATTTTTTTCTCTTAATCGGTATTGAAATCCCATGACTTGCAAGGAGTTCCTTCACCTCATCAGCCAGATGTTTAGTTTTTTCATTGTTAGCTACCGAGGGTGAATTTCCAAACATACAAAGAGCCTCTAATACTACTTGCAATACATCTAAATGTTGAAATTCACCTTTTTCAAAAACTCTATTAAAATGCTCTAACATTTCCATATAAGATGAATCTCTTATTACGTTCATTAATTCACTTAAATCTTCATTTTCGTCTTTACGCACTTCGATCGGCTTTAAAAGCATATTTTCAGTTTGCAATAATAGTCCTTCTTTGACTCTCCTATGGTTTAGATATTTTCTTTCTGATTCATAAGGGTCAATCGTTTCCTCATATGAATAATACTCCTCCGTTTCATAATCAAACCCTGTCTCAGTTACAATTTGCATTTCTTCTTTGGAGAGTTTGTCATAATAAGCTAATTCAACATCCACCATTTCAACCCGATTTAATTCTTTTTGAAAATAATCCGAAGGAAGGTTAAATAGTTGAGATAATTGCTCTAACCTTTTTTCTGGTATTTTCTTCTTTCCTGATACCCAATAATTCAAAGTAGGTGAACTAACTTCTATCTTCTCAGCTAATTCTTTATACTTCATTTTAAATACTCTTGAAATATATTCAATTCCAATCAACTTTAAACACCTCTTAAAACAGATAACTTGTTTGCCTATAACGATAATAAAACAATTAAATAATAAAGTCAACTATTTTAGGTTAAAAAATTAACCTATTTTAATAACTTATTTTTCTTGTCCTGAATTAACATTATGGAGTTCCAACTCGGATCATCATATCCTTACCCTCTGTCGTGCTTTGTGGTGTAACTCCCTATGAAAGTGACTTACACCGCAAAGTAACAACCTCCACAATCGTCACCTAAGAAACTTTAATTCATTTCAAGTGTAATAAGTATACCCAATCCTAAAATTGCTCACAACGCAAATATGAGCGATTTAGAGGGCATTAAATAGACAAGAGCCAAATTAATAGTAAAAATGAGCAAATGAGAATGAATTTTTCCTCGGAATTTAAACGTCTAAATCGTTTGATGAGATTCATGATGACACCTCAGCTAATGCAGCCAACTCATCGTCAAAAATCTTATCAAATGTCGCCAATACTCCACGGTAAAAATATCCAAATACATTCTTGATTTTGCCATATTTAACTTTGTAAACTACACCTTTTAATACTCTATAAACAGCGTCCAAATAATTATCTAGCGAATAATCTAAAGCACACTTACTGTAAGCTAATTGGACTTTGTTGTAGAGTTTAACGATATCTTTCTCGTTTTTTGAGATTAAATTAGCATACATGGCGAAGCGCTCAGGGATATAAGTTGGCAAAATCAGCTGATTTTTAATAGATTTGTCGTGCGTTACGTTATTATGATCTTTAGTTTTTTTAGATGTTAGATTAATAGATTGTTTTGGGTGACAGGTAGCCGGCACATCGGCTGTGACAGGCTCCACAACAGGCTCAGATTCCTCTGCAATCGGCTCAAATGGAACGATTACAAATGTATTACTAGTTTGTCCTCTTCGTCTATTATCTTGCGTCTGATGGACTGTGATGATATTTAAATCGACTAACTCTTTAATATATCGTTGTATAGTGCGAGTCGTGACACCTAGCTTATCGGCCATCGTTTTGTTGGACATATAAGAAACACCAAGTATAACAACGCTATGCTGACTCATGATGGATAATAATTGCACGATAGACTCTTTACATGAATAAGCCTTTAAAGTCTCCATATGAGCGGATACGGATTGATTTAAGCCATCTAGCGTGTCGTGTGACTGTAATGTGTGGCGGTCTGTTGATAATACATAGTCTGGATTGCGTTTTAATAGTGGATTAATATTGATATTGATCATTTTGTTGGTCTCCTTTGAATAAAAGGACACTTGCCAACCTGTCACCCTCTGTTGTGTTTTGCGACACACTTAAAGAAACCTACAAAACTGTTGATTTTTTTGAGGTGGGTATGATAAAATAATACCAGTGAGATATTATCAGTGGTTGGCATTAGAGGAGCAGTGAACTCCCCTAGTGTCTTTTTTTTAATTTTAATTTTTGATTAGATTTACCAATGCTAAAAGCGAATGTGCTAGCTCCTCAGCTTCCTCAATACTGAGAGCGATATATCGCCATCTGATTCGATTAAAATGGCGTGTGGTTCGTCTTTAAGACTCCTAGCTACTCTACATCTGTATATAACAATTGTGTCTGTACTGTGATGTGAGAGCGTATAGCAACATTCTCACTCATGTAATTAATCCTCCTCGATCGTTAATCCAAGTCGTCTAAAATCAACGTGATCGATAATATCGAACGTATAGTATGCCTTTCGCTTGTTGCTGCTGTGATAGGCCATAATGACTTTAAAACTTAATCCACGGGCATCTTTGGTGTATAAATTTACAAATGGTAGATCGACAGAGTAGCGAACGATTACATCATTGTCGATATTGTCTTTTAACTCTTTAATAAACTCCGTTGACGTTTGTTTTTCTAATTCGGTAAAATTGAAAGTTGAAGTGGTCATGAATTTCCCTCCCCTAGTTAAAGACTCCTAAATTTTGAAATCCGATTAAATTGATATCATCTTTAGTACCATCTATTTCCATTTGCTCCATATAGTTGAGTACATTTGCAATGGCCAATGGTCGTAATTGGTCTTTGTTTACTTCTCGTTGTGTAAAAACATTGGTGGTAATTTGAGAATCCTTAACTTGTGCGACAACTTTGTAGCGGATTTGCGTTCGTGTAGTTGTGGTCATTTTATCAGCTCCCTAGTTTTAAATTTAAATACAAAAATGCCCACCGCTTAAACAAACGATAGGCAATGATCACATATTAAATTGGTCACTCATTATTTTTTATATTGGTCACTTTTGTTTGAAAGTGGTCACTCAAATGGTCACTTTCCGAATTCAAATTCGCTTTTCCCACCATTATCTATTATCAATATTTTCCGGATACAAGTCATGATTCATCAAGCGATAATTCGCGATTTCCTCATACTTTGTTCCTCGTTTTCCGTAGTTTGTATACGGGTCAATGGAAATACCACCACGAGGAGTAAATTTGCCCCATACTTCGATATAGCGTGGGTCCATGAGCTCAATTAAATCATTCATAATAATATTCATACAATCCTCATGGAAGTCTCCGTGATTACGGAAACTGAATAAATACAGCTTTAATGATTTACTTTCGACCATCTTTTCACCTGGAATGTAACTAATATAAATCGTTGCAAAATCCGGTTGTCCTGTTTTTGGACATAATGAAGTGAATTCCGGACAATTAAATTTAACAAAATAATCTCGGTTTGGGTGTTTATTATCAAAGGATTCTAAAATGCCTGGGTTATAACTGAACTCATAGCTCGTCCCTTGATTTCCTAATAATGTCACACCATCTAATTCTGAATCTTTTCGACCACTCATTAATAAAAACCTCCTAAACGCCTCTTTTATTGCCCCATAATAGTGTGTGCAATTGTGGCAAAACTTTTGCATCATTCATTACTTGCGAATTAATCGTTCTCTCAATTAACCATTCATAACGGTTTAAAAGTTGCTGTAATAAGTTGTGATTCTCTTCCGTTTTTGAGTCTTCATTCCCCACTTGTAAATAAAAGGGTATGTTCGGATAACGCTTGTGAATGTTTTCTGCATAAACAAAATCAACATCATCAAAAATAACGACTTTGAGACTCATATTATGATTGGCTAACTTATAAATGATCTCATCTAATTTTTCTAAATTGGTTTCCATTTTCGAACTTGGCGGTTTTGGTGAAATCGTTACTTCATCAATATCCAATAACCAATCTTGCCAAATCGAACCTTGGGTTTCGATCGCTGTTTGTATTTGTTTCTCTTTTAATAAATTAACTAGTGCCGCAATCCCTTTATGCAAAGCCGGATTCCCACCTGAGATCGTCACATGAGAAAAGTTAACACCGCCAATTTGTTGAAGCTGTTCGACAATCGCTTCTGCTGTCATCAACGTACTTTTCCCGGTGCCATCCCATGTAAAGGCGGAATCACACCACGAACAGCTGTAATCACAGCCTGAGGTCCGCACAAACATCGTCTTTTGCCCGATGACCATACCTTCCCCTTGAATCGTCGGACCAAAAATCTCCATTACCGGAATCTTCTTCATCCTATTTCACTCGCCTTTGGACGATAGACAACATAACTTGTCGGTGTTTCACGAACGATTGTTTGAATACATTTCGGCTGATTCGTTTGTTGTTTTAAAAACCGGTTGATCTCCGTCGTTATCGTTTCCGCTACGACTTCAGTTGTTGGGTGTTTCCCTTTAAAATCAGGATGATCATTTAAAATCGAATGATCATATTTTTTATGAATTTGATCCTTAATTAATTTAAAATCAATCAAAAAACCAATTGTATCGAGTTCATCACCCACTATCGTCACATTTATCGTATACGTATGACCGTGAACTTTTTGACATTTCCCTGCTAAATCATCATCGATATAATGAGCAGCAGATAAGTGCATATCTTTATTTAACTCATAACGGTATGAATGCGGAACTTGAGGATAGTAATTATAGATCATGATAATTCCTCCCCTTTTTCTTCGAGGTATAAATCAAGACCATTCTTTCTTAATTGACAGGCTGGACACTTTCCACAGCCTTCCCCTCTAACTCCTTCATAACACGTTAATGTCTTATTTCGAACAAAATCGAGAACACCTAATTCATCCGCTAATTGCCATGTCTCTTTTTTGTCTAACCACATTAACGGCGTATGAATCACAAACTGATGGTCCATCGCTAAGTTTAAGGTGACATTTAATGATTTAATAAAACTATCACGGCAATCTGGGTACCCACTAAAATCGGTTTCACATACTCCAGTTACAACATGTCTCGCACCGATTTGCTTGGCATATATGGCTGCAAAAGAGAGAAATAAATGGTTTCTACCTTCAACAAAAGTAGAAGGAAGTTCTCCGTCTTTACCAGCTTCAATTTCAATATCATCTCTTGTCAGTGCATTAGCCGATAATTGACTAATGAGCTGCAAATCCAATACTTTAAAGGAAACGCCTAACTCATCTGCAATTTCCTTTGCACATTCAATTTCATCTCGATGTCGTTGTCCATAATCAAAGGTAACCGTAGCCACTTCCTTAAACGTCTGCAGTGCCCAAACGAGACAAGTTGTGCTATCTTGACCTCCACTAAATACAACAACAGCTTTTTCATCTTTTAACATTACGCTTTCCCCCCTTGTTTTTAGAAGAAAGAGCGTCCGTTCACTCCAGCTTTGAAAATCAAAGCGATTAAAAAATATCCAAAAAAATAAGACCAAGTACTTCAATTAAGTACAAAGTGATCTTGTATAGTTTTTTATAGAGGGAGTTTGCGAACCTCTTATGGTACGAATTTCACTAAAGCATACCAAACATCATAACATAAAAACATGAATGGTAGCTATTCTTTTTAAGCTTTGTTAAAATAATGACTAGAATGGTTAATTGGTTCAACTGGATAAGAATGTAATTCGTTCAATATTTCAATCCATTGACCTTACATAAGTAAAAAGATTGAAAATTCAAAGAAAAAGAGGGATAGTCATGACAACTTTTGATCAAAAATTAAAAAAGTATGCCGCTTTAGCTGTTGAAATTGGGGTCAATGTTCAAAAAGGACAAACATTAGTTATTCGTGCTCCATTATTTGCTGCTCCACTCGTTCGACTTGCAACAGAAAGAGCGTATGAAATTGGTGCTAAAAACGTGCATGTCGATTGGAATGACGAGGAAATTACAAGACTGAAGTACAATCTTGCACCAGACGAAACCTTTTTAGAGTTCCCTGAATGGATTGCAAAAGGGTATGAGGAAATGTGCGAAGACGGGGCTGCCTTCTTAAGCATTACAGGTGCTGATCCTGACCTTTTAAAAGGCGTAGATCCTGAACGTGTGTCTAATGCGAACAAAGCAAGTGGAAAAGCAATGGAAGGGTTCCGTTCTTATATGACGGCTGACAAGGTGAGTTGGTCGATTGTCGCAAACCCTTCAGTAGGTTGGGCGAAAAAAGTATTCCCTGATCTACCTGATGAAGAAGCAATTGAAAAACTATGGGAATCAATCTTCCAGGCTACGAGAATTAACGAAGAAAATCCTGTTAAAGCATGGAAGGCTCATTTAGCTTTACTTGATCAAAAGATGAGTATTTTAAATGAAAAACATTACGACGCTCTTCATTACACAGGTGAAGGAACCGATTTAACGATTGAATTACCTGAAACTCATTTATGGATAAGTGGAGGCAGTGTCAATAAAGATGGCCATTCCTTTGTTGCCAACATGCCAACAGAGGAAGTTTTTACAGCAGCCAAAAAGACGGGTGTAAATGGAGTGGTTCACAGTACAAAACCATTAAATTATGGTGGAACAGTCATTGATAACTTCTCTTTAACATTTAAAGATGGTGCCGTTGTAGACTTTACAGCTGAACAAGGCTACGAGACACTAAAACGCCTAATCGAAACGGATGAAGGGTCACGTTATATTGGTGAGGTTGCTCTCGTTCCACATGATTCACCTATCTCGAATACCAACATTCTTTTTTACAATACGTTATTTGACGAAAATGCCTCTAACCATTTAGCTTTAGGTGCTGCCTATGCGTTTAGTATTGAAGGTGGTAAGGAAATGTCAAAAGCTGAGCTCGAAGAAAACGGTTTAAATACGAGTATTACTCATGTTGACTTCATGATGGGTTCTGCCAAAATGAACATCGATGGCATTAAAGCAGACGGCTCAAAAGAAGCTGTCTTCCGTGATGGGAATTGGGCTTTTTAATTAAATAAAAGACATTTGTATAACAAAAAAGCTATCTCTTAGACGGTATATTTCCCCTCTAGAGATAGCTTTTTGATTTAGATGTTTCTTAAGCTGGATTTTGGTTCTTTTTAACTCATTATGGTATATGAAATTATATAATTGGGTTTTGGACTCTTCTTAAATTGATGCTTTTATTTGTGCTGTTTAACATCGAGCTTTTTGACTTAAAAGACTTACTTGTCATATTTATGCTGGCCAATACGTACTTTTTCGTAATAATAGTGACCCCATTAAATATCCCTAGAAAATTTCTTCACTATTAACCTGATAATCGTCCTTTCACAAGAGTGATTATGATTAAAAGAGGGCAAGCTATACAAAAAGGAGGTGTCCGATTTGAGTTCACCATATACTTGTCCTAGCTGTAAAACAAATCGAAGTCGTTTTCATATCATTGAACAAGTTCCCAAAGCGGTCAAACTAGATCCTAGTAGTGGCGATATCGTCGAAACTTATGAAGCTAACCAATTAGAGCCATTTCATCTCCCTTACCAAGGTCCAACTATCAAAGTACAATGTGGTGCTTGTGGTTTAATCGAAAATGAAGAACGGTTCGTTAAACGTGCTCAAATGTAAGAAATCGTCTCAAATGGGGATTAATCCGTTTGAGATGATTTCTTTGTTCTTCCATTTGTATTTCAAGAGATAAAAATGTTTTCAAATTAAGAAGCTGTCTACTTAATTTGAAAACATTGATCATGGAATCAACAACCATAGATAGTGGCAATAAAAAAAGAGACCAGAAAGAAATGAGCTCTTATCTGGTCCCCTCCACTTAAAATGATTTTTAGAACAGTCTCCGAGGTCTATTCGAATCTTTGCATAATTTGTTTCCCTATCAGGAAAGTCCCGATCGCATAAGCTTCGATTTCTTCTCTCCACTTTTTATCTTGGTCAATCTCGTTAACAACTGTTAATTCAAAAGGTTTAAATTCTTGATGATAATCATCTTGGAGAGCGCTATTTAAAAAATTTGATGTTTGAGCTAAGCCATGATTGCCATGATATAAAACTTGATAAAAAGAGACAAAACCATGCATGACTCCATTATAACGAATCGCTTTTACGGAGTTCCCATTTTCCGAAAGAGCTTGGGCATATGCTTCCCCTTCGTCTCTTAAAGGATCAAATTCTGCCGTGATGACGAGAGCTGGCGGCAAATTTGTTAAATCCTCCGCATCTAAAGGCGATGTATATGGGGATGTCCAAGTGGTCTGATCAGGTGTATATAACTCACGCGCTTTTAGCATCACATTCCGAGATAATAAATAATAACCACTATCATATTGTTCGCGTGAATGAAACTCAACATCTGAAAATGTCGTTAGCGGATACAATAAGGCTTGGGCTACTATTTCTGGCCCAGAACGGTCTCGAGCCATTAAGGAAACAACGGTCGCTAAATTGCCTCCCGCACTATCGCCTACAACCGCCATTTTATTCGGGTCCCCATTGAATAAATCAGCATTCTCTTTTGCCCAAACTAAAGCTTCATAACTATCCTCAATCGCCGTTGGGAATGGATGTTTTGGTGCAACTCGATATCCAACTGCAATAACTACACTATTGGTACGTGCCGCTAAAGAGCGCACGATATTATCATGTGTATCAATGTTTCCGTAGCCTTCAATAAACGCCCCACCATGATAATAAAGGATAATTGGGTGTGGACCTTCTTTTAAGGGTTGATAAACTCTAAGGTTAATACTCTCCCCATCACTTGTAGGCATCTCTAGAAGGTCACTCGTAAATGTCGCTGTTCCTTTACCCGCAAAAATACGAGGCACCTTCATATCTGGTGCAACCAAATTATGATTAATCGCGTGTAAAAGTACACCCGTTTTAATTGGGACTCTTCCTGCTTCTGTATAGGACATGACATTAACAACGATGACAATAGTGGCGACAAATCCAATGACCATTAAGCCTAAAGCTAAAAACATTCGTTTCATCCTTCTACCCAGTTTCATATTTGTCACCCTTTCCTGATGTCATCTATAGTTTGTTACTTTTTTAGAATTATATTATTATACTAATATTGTATCATATTATTTTAGAATTTCACATAATTATATAGTCATATTTTTCAGAAATCGACATATTTTTTTAATTTAAATAAGCCCCATTAATCTTTTGCCTATAACGAAAAGACCCAACCAATTTAATTAGCTGAGCCTTGCAAATCAAATACATATAAAGAACCGATTAAATCTTGATCACTAGTTCTTTTTCAAAAATAAACTATGGAGTAAAATCACTATTCCTTATTTCTTTTCCCAATGGGACTCGATAAAATGATCACGCCCTGATTTTTGACGATCCTCTTTATAATGACTAGGTTCTTTTTTATAAAAGTCTTGGTGCTCTTCTTCCGCACGGTAAAAGTTCATTGCAGGTAAAATTTGCGTAACGATCGGTTTTTTAAAAATGTTTTTCTGTTCTAGTTGTGTTTTTGATTTTTCTGCTTCTTCTTTTTGAAACGCGTTATAATAAAAAACCGCTGTACGATATTGTGAACCTCGATCATGGAATTGACCATCTGGGTCTGTTGGATCGATTTGAGGCCAATAAAGTTGCAACAGGCGTTCATATGGAAAGATATTACGATCGTATGTAATTTGAACAACCTCGTAATGACCAGTTTCACCGGTCTTGACTTCTTCATAGGTCGGGTTCTGTGTATGACCACCCATATAACCTGATTCCACTTTAATGATGCCTGGTAATTCATCAAATGGCTGCACCATACACCAAAAACAGCCCCCAGCAAATGTCGCTTTTTCAATTGCATTTGACATAAACATTCCACCTAAATTCATTTGTTTAAAAATTAGTATAGCATGGTCGCTTGAAAAAGACGATCAAGTTGCCTCTAAGTCTGTTCTTAATTGTAACAATGCTTGATCCTTTGCTTTCGCCTCCAACATGACGTCTACCTTTTGTCCACCTGTTATTTGTTCTAAGAGCAAATAGTCACTTACCGAGATGTAAGACGCATGAGATCGATCAGTAATAGATTGCCTTCCTGTACTTAAATGAACTTTTGGTACAGCTTGTATACCATCCCATGTTTGAACAACCTGATTAAATAATAGAGGAAGTTCTCTTTCCTCCGCTTCAAAACAACGTTCATGATGAAGATCAAAACAAATTGGAACACCACATTTTTTATAAATGTCTAATACATCTTGAGTAGAGTAGTTCTTATCATCATTTTCTAGTCTTAAATACGACTTAACCTTTTGCGATAATTGCTCGTAATGAAGAATAAAACGTTGCATAGAAGCTTCCTTATCTCCATAAACGCCACCTGTATGGATAATCATATCGCTTCCGCCGACCAATTGTAATAATTCGGCATGATAATTTAAATCTTTCACTGCATTATGTAAAACTTCTTCACGCGGTGAATTAATAAGTGTATATTGACCAGGATGGACCGTTAACCTTAGCTGATATTCCTTTTGTAATTGGTTGATTTCCTTAAATGCCTTTAGCATCTCATCATCCTTCATCCAATTCCAAGTCATTTTTTCATGAGTGGCAAAAGGAATTAACTCACTTGTAATCCGAAAAAAGAAAATACGATTTTCGATATTCCAAAGGAGAATTTCCTTTAATTGATTCACATTATGTAACGCTAGTTCTTTTATATAACCCATCCCCTTTGTTTCTAACGTTTGCAAACGGCATGTTCGAAAAGAACTAGGCAGAGATAAATTAAGACAAGCATAACCTAACATCAAACAAATCCCCCTCCTACTCCTGCTCTTCACCTACAGTGTATCCATAAAGGATTAAATAAACAAAAAAAGCAATGAGTTCATTGCTTTTCTTGGGTTGATTTCTCATATTCATATTCAATTTCTTCAAATTTACGACTGTATTTAACACGAAGATCATGGCTATCAAAATACCAAAGATCCGTATCTTCAACATAAAAGATGAGACCGTCAATTTCTTCTTTTGCTCCAATTGTTGAAGGTTTATCTAAACTAACCCCAAGTGAAAAACCAGATTGCACAGCCCCACATCCACCATATCTCGCAAAAAATCGGACATATTCTCCGTTTCCTTCTAAATTAAATTCCTTTTTAAACCATTGAATCGCTGGTTTTGATACATGTATATCCACTCTCAACACTCCTATTCCTAAATACAAGCTACGAACTCCATAAACTAATTCCCTCTTTCTTATCATATCAATCACCTTTTCTGATGTCCATTTTTAAGTTCGACACAAAAAAGTTTACCTAAGGAAACTTTTTGACACTAATTGAATACGATACAAAAAGGAGGTACAACAATGTCAAATAAGAAAATCATTGCTTATTCTTATTTCTTAAAAAAACTTGGCCTTTTATCTCAATCCGAAGTAGAAAACTTGAATGATTTATATAAATCAAAACCAACAAAAAGAAAATAATAAAAAATGATGAGCTTGTCTAACTCTCTTTAAAAACTAAAGTCGAATCAGCATGAGATTCGACTGTTATTTTGTGCCTCTACCCTTTGTTAAATGGCAAGGGACCCCTTTTCCGATCGCTCCTGGTTTGCTCATCTTTTCCATATATTCTAAACCGCGACTACATTGCTGTTTACAAGCAATACACGTCTCGGATGTAACCTTTTTCATCGTAAATTGATATTTCTCTTGTGCGGTTATTTTCGGTTGAACTTTCTTTTTCGCTTTAGCCACAACATACCCTTCTTTCCTCGGTGATGTTTCATTGTATGCCGAGTATTTTAAGAAGTGTTGATTATGTTGGTCAAACAAATATTTTTATACGGACCTCGCAGTAATTCAGGCTCGTATGATTCCCTTTGCCCCCCTGATTCATATGCTTTTGACTTCATTCAGGCTCTATGATTCCCTTTGCACCCCTGATTCACATGCTTTTGACTTCATTCGAGCTCTATGATTCCCTTTGCACCCCTGATTCACCGGCTTTTGACTTCATTCAGGCTCTATGATTCCTTTTGCTGCCTTGGTTCTACCGCTTTCGACTTCATTGACCCCCTTCATTTCCCTTTACAGCTCTCATTCAACAGCCTTTCACTTTTCATTTCTCTCTTCTCGCTTTTTGACAAGAGACTGGCATTCGTTGGAATTTGCGGCATTCATAAAAAAAAGGACCTCTCAAAACGCCAAATGACCTTTTGAGACAGTCCTAGAGTGAAGATTAATTTGTTTGCTTAATAAATAAATCATCTAATGTTTGAATCAACTTTGCAATTTGTGGTTTTGAAATTTGGGCATTTGCTCCAACAACTTCGCCTTTATGATAAAGGTCTTCAGTTATAATTGAGGAGAAAATGACAACCGGAATATCCCCCCACAATGAATGGTCTTTTATTCGTTTCGTTAAATGATGTCCATCCATCTGAGGCATTTCAATATCAGTAATGATTAAATCGAGAGGATCAGTTTGCAAATCTTGTTGTTGCTCTAAGTAATTCCATAAAAGCTGGCCATTTTCAAAAAAGCGCAATTGCCCATAACCAGCTGTAGTTAAAGTGTCTTCAAGTAATTTCCTTAAAGTCGCCGAATCCTCCGCAATGATAATCTGTTTATTTGAGCGCCCTCTTTCTCCTAACGCCTTTACCGCATCCAGATTTAAGCCTGCCTTTGGATTAATATCAACAATAATTTTTTCGAAATCAAGCAGTAATGCTAAGTGTTCATCCATCTTAACGATACCGTTTGTATGATTTTCAAAACCTGCTGATAATTCACTTGGCTTTTCAATTTGTTGCCACGATATGCGATGAATGCGAGAGACTGTATGTACATGAAAAGCAACTTTTATTTGATTTAATTCCGCAATGATCAGCTTATCATTTTCGGGTTTGTTAGAAGCTGGTAGAGCTAATACCTTTGCTAAGTCCACTACAGGAATAACTTCTTGACGTAAACGAATAATTCCTTCCACATGCTGATGGCTATTTGGTGTTGATGTAATCGGAAGTGGATTAATGATTTCCCTCACCTTTAAAACATTAATTCCAAACGTACTTCCAGCCACTTCAAACATAACAATTTCTAATTCATTTGTACCACTTTCTAATAAAATATCTTGGCTCAATACTTTCCCCTCCATCTATATTACGGTTGCCTACGAACAAGGAATTTTTTCATAAGCTATATAAAGCCCAAAGTCCTATTTCTTATTATCTATTGTTAGTTTATAGGATAAAAGATTGATTTAGCAAGAAGTTCTTAATAAAAGGGCAAAAAGACTTATATAACAAAAAAAACTACCTAATAAAGGGGTGCTTTATTAGATAGTATATATTCTATAAGTGAATCTCAATTTCACTTTTTTCCTTTAAAGTATCTAGATAGTTTTGGATGGCTTCTGTCTCTCTAGAATTCAAAATTTCAGCTTCAAGATTATCTCGAACCTCCGCAAATTCTCCGATTTCTTCGCCATTTTCGATTTTTGAATCATATAATTGTTGCAATTCTTCTTCTGTTACTTCTTCAATGTTAATTTGTTCTGCTAAAAATTGCTCTCTTTTTAATTCAACCTCAATATCAGAACGTAATTCATCCATCGTAAAACCGTATTCCTCTAAAGTTTTTTCAAGTTCTTCTTCTGAACCATGTTGTAAAATAACGGACTCCATTCTTTGATCAACTTCTTCTTCTGTGACCTCAAAGTTTTCTGCTGCAATCTCTTGTTCGATGAGCTTATCGTTGACAAAAAGATCGGCAACAATTTCCTCAAGGTTTCGTAATTCTTCTTGACCTTCTTCCGTTTCTATATCAACTCCCATAAACGCCACAATCATACCAGCTTGATTTTCAAGGAATGGCACATATTCTTCTCTAAGAATATCTTCGCCGTTTACGGTTGCGATTATTTCTGGATAATCTTCTGTATCCAATTCTACTTGTGGCATTTGCTCTTGCTCTTCCCCTGTAGAATTATTAGCTTCCTCTTCATTTCCACTATTACAAGCAACAAGTAAGAGTAAAGTTAGAAGTGAAAATAATCCGATCTTCCATTTTTTATACATTCAATAAAGACCCCTTTCAATAGTTAAAGCTGTCCCTATTGTATCATAAATCAACGTTCGTCATTCAATCGTTTACTTGGAAGGAAAACAAATTTCAACAATTTATTTTATTGTAAAAAAAGATTTCATAATGTATGAAGGTAAAATCTAGCTTCAAGCTTCTAAGCTGCCAAAATGACGTGAATTCTAAAAAATAGTGTAAATCTAATCGGCCAATTTCCTAGCTAAAAAAGCTTTAAAGTTCTGTTCGGCTAACCCTTTTAAAAAGTCATCAGAAAAATAATTGGATAGCTGTGAAAATAAAGTTGGGTATTGCCCAGAGTGTTCCACCCCATCAATAAAACAATCAATTCCATCAAAATCGGAACCAATACCAATATGCTCTCCTGCCCCTAACATACGAAAATGTTCAATATGTCGAATTAAATCTGAAACCGTCGCTTTTTTTGTTCCGTTTACAAATAATGGATAAAGAACAAGGCCGATATAGCCACCTTTTTGAACAAGTGCTTTAATTTGACGATCCGTTAAATTTCTCGGGTGCGGACAAATGCTTTTGGCATTCGAATGGCTGGCAATTGGAAACGTTGAAAGTTCAAGTACATCCCAAAAACCAGCTTCACTTAAATGCGAAACATCGGTTAAAACAGAATATTGATTATTTCTAGCGACGATCGTCTTCCCTAATTCGGTCAAACCAGCCCCGCGCGGCTCCCCAACACCGTCCCCACATAAATTCGCTCCATTCCAAGTGATTCCGATTGATAGAACACCTAACTGATATAAAAGTGAAAGTTTCGTTTGATCATTTCCAATCGCATCCAACCCTTCGAGAGCTAATACTGCCCCAACTTCATCTTCTTTTAATTGTTCAAGTTGAGACCAATTTTTAAGATGTTTCATATTGGGATTAGGTTTTAACACTCTTTCATAAAAAGCCTCAACCTGCTCTAACACATTTTGAAACTTTTGATTTTGTTCAATATCCGGCTCAACGAAAATCGCAAAAAACTGTACCTTCACTTGACCTTTTTTTAAATTCAAATAGTTCGCTTGAATATTATCATCGTAATAAAAAGTTCTTTTTTTATCATGAATAAGCTTTAACAAGACGTCACAATGAGAGTCAATTAAATTTATACTCAATCGCCCACACTCCTTATCCGCGAATTAATCACTTTATCTCGCTTTCTAACATATGAATAACAAAACGAAAATATTTAATGGAGGTTAAAACAATGACTGATCAAAAACAACCTGAAAAAGCGAGACATGGGTTTCAACATATGATGCAGTCAATTGATGAATTCTTTTCACGTTCACTTGATTCCTTACCATATCAACCATTATTCGTCTCACCGATTCCAATTCGAGTAGCCGAGCTAACGGATGGATTTTATATAACAGCTCAATTAGCGGGAGTTAGTAAAAAACAAATCGAATTAAATGTGTACCATCAGGCTGTACAAATTATTATTCATGATAAGGAAGAAACGGGGATTACAGACAAAATAAACGAGAAACAATTGATTCGTTCAAAGCATGAAAGGCGTGAGCGAACGATTCGTGTCCCTTTTCTTATTGATTATAACAAAGTTGAGGCTAACTTTCATAACGGGTTGTTAGAAATTAAGCTACAGGAAAAACACAAAACGATCAATTTGGAATAAAGGAGAAAACGTGTATGTATTATACGAACCCAAATCAGCATATAAGGCATCCTTATTCACAGCAGCCAATTCCATTTTCGCACCCTAGTCAACCTACTCAAATGATGCCTCATTATCAGCATAGACCCCAAACAGCTCCCTATCCTTATCCGCCGAACCAACCATTTCCTATGGATAGAAATCCACAAGGAATAGGTCAGCTACCAATGAGAGGGGGGCAAAGTAATCCGAACTTACAAACACCTAATCCATACGGGCAACCAAAACCAAAGCAACCTAAAGGGTTTAAACTCGGATTACCGAAAAAAAATCAACAACAAAAAGAAGGAAATTTACAAGCTAAATCCCCTTCTTTTCTCAGGCAGGCTTTTACGAGCCATGATGGAAAATTTGATTTAGGTCAAACGATCCAAACGGTTGAACAAGTCACAAAAGCGGTGAGTGAAATGTCACCAATTGTCCAACAGGTAAGCTCCTTGTTTAACAAAAAATAAATATGTGGCAAGCTGCTCTTAACTTTTTTAAGTCATTTGTTTAAGAGTAGCTGCTTTTCTTTTATCAACGGAATAATAAACCATAAAGAGGACCATCCCAACAAAGGCACTAATTCCCATCACAAAGTACATAGCCGAAACACCGATTAAGTCGATAATCGCTCCTCCAATTAAAGACCCAATGATCCCTGATAAAGCAAAAAAAGTGGTAATAAATAACACATGTCCTGTTGCCTGAAGATGATCTGGAAACATTTTGCTGACATATTGAAGAGACGTAATATAAACAATTCCAAATGAAAACCCATGCAACACTTGTAACGGCATAACAAACCATGGATTTGTAAAGAAGCTCATCAAGAGCCAACGAATCACAAAAATAAAAGCAGCGACAATGATTAACTTCATCGGTTCAATATCTTTAAACCATCTCATACTTAAAGCAAATACAAATGCCTCGGCGACAACACCAATAAACCAAGCCCAGCCGATCATCGATTCTGGCCCACCAAGTTCGACGATATAAATACCTAAATAGCTATCATTAGCCCGGTGTGGAATCGAAATAAATAAAATACAAAATAAAAACAAACCAAGCCTTATATTTAAACCACTTTGAATCGCATGAACAATTGTTACCGCTTTATTTGAACCGGGAACATCTGAAACGAAACAGGCACATAAAAAAGCAAGCGATGCCATAAAAACAAGTGGTAATACAAAATGTTCCACACCAATCACGGTTAATAAATATCCTGTTACGAGTGACGTAAAAGCAAAACCAATCGAACCCCACATTCGGATTTGACCAAAATTTAAGCTACGATAGTTAGCCGTTTTTTGGGCTAAACTATCACCTAAAGCTGTGACAGGGGATAAAAAGATAAAAAGAATAAACATCACAACCAAATATTGGGTAAATCCACTCGTCATATAATACATCGATGCCGTGACAATTAAGCCAATTAAAGCAATCATCAATATTTTACGTATCGTTTTATACTTATCACTTAAAAACCCCCAAACCGGTTGAGCTAACAGCATCGCGAACGGCCCAATAGCCATCAACATGCCAACCTCACTACCCGATAATCCTTCTTCACGGTAAAAAACCGATAAGTAACTAACAATGACCGTATTTGCCGAATATGCAAAAAATAAATAAGCGATTAATCGAGAAACCGCTTTTTGATTTCGCTCTTTTTCTTGTAAAACCACTCAAAAGTCCCCTTCCAATCTAACAAATAAATAGAACGGACCTCAAACTCTTCATGAGTTGAGGTTCTCGTTTTTTTACAATAAACCATCTTGTTCAAACAAATAATCGTAGGGAATATCTAAAAATAAATATAACGAGTCTGAGATCGGATAGGAGTACGTCCGTATTCGCTCATCTCGTTCGATATCTGTATATAAATCAGATAATAAACCTTTTTTCTCAATGTTCATTCGAACGATATTTTCCAAAAAATAAGGACGCCAGCTCCAGTTTTTATTACGCCCTTCTGGATGCAGCTCCCATTTTTCCAGCTCATTTTTTTCGGCATTAGCGGTTTGTTGAAAGCCATCCTGATTACAAATATATACCCGAAACGCAAAATCATGACATTCAGCCGCAACCTTTAAAATAAATTGATCCAAACTTTCCGTGTCTTGAATTTCCTTGACCGAATGCTTCATTTTTTGACTGATTAAATTTAATAATTGAATTTGGGCTTCTACTTTTCGTCGTTCAAAAGTAATAAAATGTTGAAATTCCTTTTGTATTTTTTCTTTGCAATTATCTAACGCAATAAACTGACGAGTCGCTTGGATTAAGTAATCACCTTGGTAATAACGACCACCGTTGCGCCAAGCATAATTTAATTGATTAAAACCCGTAATGCCTTCAAATAATAATGTTGCCCCTATTTTTCGTGACAGCATCGAAATCGAATGATGAACTTCTCGATATAAATGTGGCAATGAATCTTCCTCTAAAAAAGCGACATTCACTTTGACAATATTAGGTTTTAACAAAGCTAAGTTATCTAAATTAGACGTCTTAAAACCAATATTATTAACCGCGATCTGGATACCTGTACTTTGAATATATGCTAACAAATGCTTAAACTTATCTGCTTGATTGGATATGAGCTGCTCATCTAACTGAAGGACAATGCGTTCTTTTAAATCTTCAACTTCTTGAACCGATTCGATTCGTCTGATTAAAGTTTCACCATTATCTTGTAAGAGTAATTTTGCATCATAATTAAAAAATAAATACACTTTTTGACCAACTTGTTGAAAGTGCTCGATCGCCGTTGCTTGCACATAATCCTCTACTTCTAATCGGTATTCATCTGGAATTGTACGATCTCGGAAAAACCAGCCTAAGCTTTTATTTCCTTCTTCCGTTATCATTTTGGCTAACACTTCATAGCCGATCACTAATTGTTTATCTGCACTAATAATTGGTTGATAGTATGGAATGATTTTATCTTTATTCATCATGACATCTAACGGGTCCATCGCTTTGCCTCCCTCAAAAACCATTACATCCCATTATAGCATATTGAAGGAGTTAACATTCTCATGTCAACTAAAATAAACCAATTCTAAAAATGAAGACGAATTGGTTTTCAGATGACCACTTTATGTTGTTTCAGAAATTGAAAAAAATGCTTAATAACTTGCTTTGGTCTTTCTTCAGGTGTTAAATGCCCCGTTTTCTTCAAACAATAAAACATACTATTTGGAATATCACGTGCTAATTGCCGCCCTATTTTTAATGGAATAATTCGGTCCTCATCCCCCCATAAAATTAAACATGGCTGTGTAATTTTTTGAAGTTGCTCCTTCGATAAATCCCCTTCCCTGTCACGAATCAAATAAAGCATAGAACGAAAAAATTGTTTTTCTTGTAATGGACGACTATATTCTAATACCACATCATGATTAACGATATGCTGATTATAAACAACTTGTCGAATCGCCATTTCATAATCCTTTTTTTCGATCCACCATTTAACAAAACGATCAGCAAACGGAAGATAACTTGCATAATAGTAAGAACGTTTCACCTTTTTTAAATAACCCGAGCTATTTAATAAGATGATGGCTTTAACCAATTTTTTGTCTTTTAATGCTGTATAAAGAGAGACTTGCCCCCCCATTGAATGTCCTATTAAAATCGCTTCACGTATTTTTAACAATTTCGTTAGGGCTAACACTAAATTGGCATAATTATCAAAGGAATATCGAAATCCTTTGCTTTTACCACTTCTACCAAAACCAGGCAAATCAATTAAAAGACAATCAAATTTCTTCACTAAATATGGAAGCATTTTTCGATAACAATAAGAGGATGAAATAAAACCATGGATTAAAACTAAAACCGGTCTCATTTTATGTGATTCAGAATAATAATACTCATAATACACGTCTGCATCTAATAAAAAGACCGTCTTTTTTTCCGTCACCAATGGCATTTTCATCACCTCTTTTCCAAAATGAAGATTATTTCTAGTTTGACCTTGTTTCAGCCAAATATGATGAGCTCCATCAAAAATTTCTAATCCATAGAAAAAACAGCGATGAGTTTCGCTGTTTTTAAACGATGGACAAACACATGCTCGGCATGAATAAAACCTTAGATTGTAAAATCATATGGGGTCTCTTGATAAACATAATAGTTTAACCAATTGGAGAATAATAAGTTTGAATGTGCTCTCCATTTTAACTTCGGAAGGGCGAGCTGATTATCATCTGGAAAATAGTTGCGAGGCAATTGGATATTAAGGCCCCTTGCCTTATCACGCTCAAACTCTTGCTGCAACGTATCGGTATCATATTCAGAATGGCCAGTGACAAAAATTTGTTTGCCATTTTTTGAGGCACATAAATATAACCCTGCCTCTTCAGAGATGCTTAAAATTTGTATATCCGGGTGATTTTTTATATCTAATAAATTGACATCCGTATGTCTGGAATGAGGGGCTAGAAATTCATCATCAAAGCCTCTTAATAACTTCACAGTTGGCTCTAATACTTGATGGTTAAATACACCAAACACTTTTTTAGGAACCATTACTTTTTCAATCCCATAATGATGATATAAGCCAGCCTGAGCCCCCCAACAAATATGTAAAGTCGATGTCACATTATCTACACTCCAGTCCATGATCATTTGCAATTCAGGCCAATAATCAACCTCTTCGAATTGCAGCTTTTCGATTGGTGCACCTGTAATAATCATGCCATCAAACTTTTGCATTTTCACCTCATCAATGGTTTTATAAAAAGCTTGTAAATGCTCAGAGGATGTGTTTTTGGATTGATGAGTGTCCGGATGGATAAAGGAAATATCTACTTGAAGCGGTGTGTTTCCAAGTAACCTTAAAAGCTGGGTTTCCGTTTGTACTTTTAATGGCATTAAGTTTAGAATAAGAATTTTTAATGGGCGAATATCCTGCATGTACGCACGGCTCTCACCCATAACGAATATATTTTCTTGATTCAAAATTTCCTTTGCTGGTAAATGGTCTGGAATTTTAATTGGCATACCGTCCTACTCCTTTTACTCTCTAGTTTTTCTCTTTATTGTACAGTTCATCGGAAAAATTCCGAGCTGTTGACACTCTCTTTAATATGTAGCATAACACAAATCAAAATACTATAAAATTTCAGATAATAAAATGTTCAAAATAAATCCCTTATAAAAATGATAGTCTATAGATAAAGATCGAACTTGTCAACATTTAGATCGGTTTATAATAACAAAGGAGGAAAAAGCATGAAAGTCCACGCCATTTGGTCTTATAAAATCGCTAAATCCAACCAAACATTTGAAATGACAAGTGCTGAAATGACGTTACCGGAAGCTCTCATTTTAGCAGCAGACCTCGAAAAAACAGGAAGAGTCAAAACATTAGAATGGTATGATCAAGCTGGAACTTATTGGACGACTAAACAATTGATCAAATTAAATAAAGAAACAGAAACAGAGCCGCAAAACATCGTCGCCTATTTTGATGGTGGCTATGATGTAAAAAATAAAAATAGCGGACTCGGCGTCGTCATTTATTATGAACAAAACAAGAAAAAATGGCGGCTTAAAGCCAATCAACAGAACGAATTATTAATAGACAATAATGAAGCCGAATATGCCGCCCTTTATTTTCTATTGGAGCGTTTAGAGCAGCTCGGTGTTCATTTTCAATCTGTACAAATTAACTCAGATTCCCTTGTTGTCATTAACCAGCTAACAGATGAGTGGCCATGTTATGAAGAGCACTATATCCCTTGGTATGAACGAATTAAGAAAAAGGAAGCGGCACTAGGATTAACGATTCATTATACCCAAATCAAACGTGAGCAAAATAAAGAAGCCGATCAATTAGCCACTCAAGCCTTACAAGAAATTGTCATTGAAAGCCACATCGAGAATCCACGGGTATAACGGAGGAAATTCCGTCAAATCACAAGTAATAAAGTGTTCTCAAGCGGAAAATGAAACATGATCATTATTAATGCCAATCACCAATAGCGTATGAAGGTAATAATTCAATAAGGATTGTCTCCTTACCTAAGTATTTTTATTGAGGCTTTGATTCCCTTTGTGGCTTTTATTTGCTGGCTTTGGGATTCTTTGAGAGCCTTTGATTCCCTTTGCGGCTTTTATTCAGTGGCTTGGGGATTCTTTGAGAGCCTTTGATTCCCTTTGCGGCTTTTATTTGCTGGCTTTGGGCTTCATTGATGGCCTTTGATTCCCTTTGTGGCTTTTATTCAGTGGCTTTGGGATTCTTTGAGGGCCTTTGGTTCCCTTTGCGGCTTTTATTCAGTGGCTTCGGGATTCTTTGAGAGCCTTTGATTCCCTTTGTGGCTTTTATTTGATGGCTTTAGGATTCATTGAGAGCCTTTGATTCCCTTTGCGGCTTTTATTTGATGGCTTTGGGCTTCATTGATGGCCTTTGATTCCCTTTGCGGCTTTTATTCAATGGCTTTGGAATTCTTTGAGGGCCTTTGGTTCCCTTTGACCTTCCGCAACTGCTCCTTTGGGAATCATTTCCCTCCTTTGAACTCCCCACAACCAGTCCTTTTTTGACTTCATTCACCCAAAAAAGAGAAAAAGCGAGCTTATCGCTTCTTCTCTAACCTTTTGATTAACTGAACAGCATAAGCATTATCAATCCTCGTTTGGCCTAAAGGTTCAATCGTCCTGCCATAATCTTCGTGGTGGAAATCTGAACCACCCGTTATCACTAAAGATTTATTTAACGCTTGTTCGATTTTTGTTTGTATGTCACGATACTTTTGTTGTTCTATTTCTAAATGATCACGATGATAAATTTCAATTCCATCTAATGAATCATTTTTGACCCAATCGATAATCGACTCATCTAATCCATAATGACCTGGATGAGCGACAATCGCTAATCCACCGGTCCGATGAATCCAATCAATCGCTTCTTTTACCGACATTTCTTTTTCTTTACCGACAAAAGCTGGCTTTCCTTCTGCTAAATAAAGGTCAAAAGCTTCGGCAACATCAGAAACAAATCCTCGTTTCACTAAGGCTTTGGCAATATGAGGTCGGCCAATGCTACCACCATCAACAAATTGCAAGACATCATTTTTCTCTAAATCAATGTCACAAGCTTTTAGTTTCGTTAAAATCACCTCAAGCCGTTTCTCCCTTTGTTTTTGTTGCTGAGTAAGCATCGTTAAAAAGTCAACATCATGAACATCAATCCCATAACCGAGAATATGAACCCCTTTTCCCTTAAATTTAGTCGAAAGCTCAATCCCGGGAATAAAGGTCATTCCTAGTTCGGTTGCTGTTTCTTCTGCTTCTTTAATCCCACTCACTGTGTCATGGTCTGTTAAAGCAACATATTGTAAGCCAACATCCTTACATTTTCTCATGAGTTCAGCTGGAGTATAGCCCCCATCTGATGCAGTTGAATGCATATGTAAATCTGCCTGTTGATTGCTCATCTGAATGTATTTATCTCCTCTTGATTCTTTATGATCAGTCTAACTCCAGCGGCCATATGAGTTGTCCTGTTCTCGTATGCTCCGTATAAACAAGCTCATATTCTGAAGAAACGGGTACTTCAAAGGCTATTTCCCCTCGGTTTTTTCGGTCAGAATGAAGTTGTCCACCTAAAATTCCTTTTAACTCTGAATGAGAGGAATGACTATATGCATAACCCTCTCCATCAACCAGCGTAAAGTTTAATAGACTGATGTTTCGAACGTCTTGCCCTTGATTTTTTATCGTAATATCTACGACAACAAGTTGACTATCCCCATTTTCCTGAACAGATTCACTTCGAACGTCATTAACCGAAATTTCTAATGAATGAATTTCCTGTGTGCCAAACTTTACTTCCTCTTGTGATTGTTCATTATTTGGTGAAACTGTTTCAGTCGATGACGATTCTCTATTCAAATAAACCACGACAAGTGCAAGTAAAACACATAAACTTACTAAAAGTACAATTTTCCCCTTCATATCTGGTCCTCTCCTTGAATCATACTACTCGTTGTTAATCTTGTTGATATCAATTATAGATATGATGGATATACAAGCTTCATGCTTTTCTTTTTCTTTTATTTCCACCAGCTATCAGCAATCGTCACTGGCTGCTGTCTTTTATGTTCCGTTTTGAAATATCTTGATTCAATTCTCTCGGCCATTTCAGCTTCAACTTCTTTACCTTCAAGATAATCGTCTAATTGGTCATACGTCATTCCAAGAGCTACTTCGTCTGGAATGCCTGGTTTATCATCTTCCAAGTCAGCAGTTGGTGCTTTTGTATAAAGATGCTCGGGTGCTCCTAACTCTTTTAACAAAGCTTTTCCTTGTCTTTTTGTTAGACCAAATAATGGAGCAATATCACAAGCACCATCACCAAACTTCGTAAAGAAACCAGTAATCGCCTCTGCAGCATGATCGGTCCCAATAACTAAACAACCGAAATGGGCTCCCACATCATATTGAGATTTCATCCGCTCCCTTGCTTTTGTATTTCCTTGATTAAAAAAGGAAAGCGATTCGCCTGTAGCTTCCTGAACCGAACTTACTGCTGCGTCTACGGCTGGTTTAATATTAACCGTAATCGATTTCGTTGGCTCGATAAATGTTAAAGCGTCTTGAGCGTCTTCTTCATCTAATTGGGCCCCATAAGGTAAACGCATCGCAATAAATTGATAATCTTTTTCCTTTTGTTCATTCCGAAGCTCATCGATAGCCATTTGAGCTAATTTTCCACAAAGAGTGGAATCTTGTCCACCTGAAATTCCTAACACATAGCCATTCGCACCACTTTTAACAAGATAATCTTTTAAAAATTCGACTCTTCTTCTGATTTCATGCTCTACATTAATTTCTGGTTGAGCCTCTAACGCAGCGATGATAAGCTCTTGATTTTTTGTTGTCATCATTTTGCCTCCTATTCAAACTCGTTTAAGTGGGGGTCTCTTCAAAAAATCTTTCCATTTGAGACCACTGATTTTCTTTTTTTAATATTTCTATTTGTTTCTCTCCTAAAAGGTCAAAATGAGGATAATCATTTCTAGTATCAATCCAACTCGGTTGCAGCTGATACTTTTTTCCCCATTCGATTAGCTTCCCAAGATTGACACAGCCCACTTTTGTCACGGTATTACATTGTGGAAAGCGCTCGTCATACCAATAATGTGTCATAAAAGCAATTTCGCCTTTATTCACTCGCTCTTTCCAAGCTAATAATTCATACCTTGTAATCCCAAACGCCAACTAAATCCACCTACTTCAAGTCATTTTAGCTAAATAATAGATGTGGATGGAGCTATTTGTTTCACTCTATTCCGCTGTTCTCTCCTCATTATTTTAGCATATAACCTTATTTTACGTGGACATTAATGCTCCGTAAAGTAACTCGATATAACAACCCATACCCTTTATGAAACATTTCTAACAAAAGAACAAGAGGATGAACGATTTCCCTTTATGTTCCCCTATTATTTTTCGTTTACTTCTTTTTAATTTTCTCATAGGCTTCGTGCCAATGAGGTAATGTTTTCCTAATGGAGATCGGTCGGAAGGTGTCCTTTTTCACACAAACATGAACCGAATTTCCAGTCACACACAGTTGACCTGCTTTGTTTTTCACTTCATATCCATACTTCACACGTAGCCCATCATATTCCTCCACCCACGTATGTATTGCCACTTCTTGCCCATAAGTTGTCGGTTGTTTATACGAAACTTGCAAATCAATCACAGGTGATAAAATGCCATCTCTCTCCATTTCCGCATAACTAAACCCTAACTCTTTAATAAATTCCGTACGACCAACTTCAAACCAAACAACATAATTCGAATGATGGACCACCCCCATTTGATCGGTTTCTGCGTAACGTACGGCAATATTTGTAGATACGATTTTCATCATCATTCCTCCTCTTTATCCTTGACTAGTTGTTGTAAGTCGCTCTTAGTTAACGTCATTAAATCATTCACTTCAAATGATTCTTCTTTTACAATTCGTTCTGCTTGTAACTGAATCAACTGCTCGACTGTATTAACGACAAATCGACCGTTGCCTTGATGCCCTGCATCTGGAATAATTTTTTGTAAAAACAGTTCCGCTTCTTTTGTCAACTGATAGCCTAACTTTTTCACCTTTTGGCCCATCATTTTTTGTAATTCAGCTTTTTTATAAGAAGAAAAGACGATATTTTTTGGAAATCTCGAGCGAATTCCTGGATTGCTGTTGATTAAACCTTCCATCTCGTCTTCATAACCTGCTAAAATAACAACTAAATTTTCTTGGTGAGTACTCATTTCTTGTAACAATGTGGCAATTGCCTCCTTGCCAAAATCACCGCGCCCATCAGAAAATAAGGAGTAAGCTTCATCAATAAACAGAACGCCCCCTAAGGCATCACGTATTTTTTCCTTCGTTTTTGCCGCTGTTTGCCCCATATAACCAGCGACTAACTCAGAGCGACTAGCGACCACTAAATGACCTCTTTTTAACACCCCAAGCTCTTTTAAAACTCGAGCATAAATTTGGGCAACGGTCGTTTTACCTGTACCAGAAGCACCAGAAAAAATCGTATTCAGTTGAATCGCATTTGTTGGCAAGTTTTCTTTTCTTCTCAGCTGTTGAACTTTAATAAAGGATGTCAGCTTGTCCAATTCCATTTTCACCTGTTCTAAACCAATCAATGACTTCAATTCTAATTGAGCATTTTGCTCTTGGTCCTTTTCACCTTCCGGAAGAAAGTTCTTTTCTTCTAATAAAACATAGTCAGCGGTCCCAGCTTCTTCACCAGTACTTTTGGCTCCCTTTTCAAAGATCGCATCTAAAATAATATTTTTAACCGTTCTTGCATTGCCAAAAGATTCATCCACCTGTGCACGTTCTATTCGTTCCAGCAAAGCCTTTTTGGCTGGTTCTGATAAAAGAAAATCATTCTCAGATGCGACTTTTTCACCAATTCGTAAAAGCTCTTTACTTGAATAATCCTCGACATGGAAGTGATTTTGCTCCGGAAATCGACTTCTTAATCCTGGATTAGAGCGCAAAAATACATTCATTTCATCCGGATAACCTGCTAAAACAACAGCAAACGTTCCAGCTTTTTTTTCATTAGTCATGGCAGAGACTAGAGTATCAATAACCGTTTGCCCATAATCATTACTAGAGGCACCAGAACGTTTTAAACTATACGCCTCATCAATAAAAAGCACACCACCACTTGCTTTCTCTATCGCTTGTAGTGTTTGCTCTTCGGTTTGACCAACGTAGGCTCCTACTAATTGGGAACGGTCCACTTCATGTACTTCCGAATGTTCAAGTAACCCTAGTTCATAATAGATTTTGGCCATTAACCGTGCAAGTGTCGTTTTTCCCGTGCCTGGGTTCCCTGTAAAAATCATATGTAAGCTAAGTTCATCTTTTGCGGAAAATCCTAATTCAGTTCTTCTTTTTTGATATTGCAAATATTGATAAAGCTTTTCAATTCTTTCTTTAATTGGTTCAAGACCAATCATTTTATCAAGCTGGCTTAAGGCAGAAACCTCATGATCAGTTGACGTAAGTTGCTCCATTTGCTTATTCCATTGTTCGGCAACCTTTTGAATGTTCTCTGTCGCCTCTTTGATTTGCCTTAATTGTTCGGCTGAGTAATAAATACCCGAAATCGATTTCGCATATTCCTTAGTTGCTTTTAAAATCAATAAAAAGGGCTCCTCCATTTGTTTATATAAAGAGCGTAATTGTAAAATCAATGAATAACGAGGAACGTCTTCTAAATGAGTTGAACTTTGCTCTAACTCTTGGCACGCTTTTTCGATTCTTTCAAGATTCTCAAAATAAGCTTCAGCAAACTGATAATATTGCTCAGCTCTTTCCTTTTTAGCCGAATGATGATCGGTTTCTCTTATGGTCGGAAAAGCTGTCGGAATGTCAATCTCACTATAAGACTGTAATACAAATTCCACTTGCCATTTTTTCACCTCTAGATTGGTCGGGTCAAACAATAATGCTTGTTCAAGCCATTTATACATCAGCCCGTCATATTGGCCTATTCGCTCATACCTTTTTTCGATTAACAACGTATATAGACAAGTTTTTAATTTCCCCTTTTTTGATTGTCCATTTTCTAATGTTTCGTCCTCTTTATCTTCCATTCGCTCCAATTGCTTTAACAAAGCTAAAGCCTTCGCTTCTGAAAAAGGGTGAGAGGATTTTTTTATTTCTATTAACCATTCATCAATTTCTTCTAGCGACCATTTGTGTTCGATCAACATACTCACCACTTTCTATTTACAGTCCAATTTTAACAAACTTTAAAAACAAACGCACTTTTAAAAAGCTTAACCGTGGGTGTGCAATCAGCGTTTTTTCACTTGAAAGAAAATAATTCTCCTATTCATCAAGCGCTGACATTGATACATCCCAAAACCAATGCTTGCCCCTAATGTATTTAAAATCAAATCATCGACATCCGCCACACGATACAAAAACGTGAATTGAAGTAATTCAATCGTCATTGAAGTTAAAAAACCATATAAAGTGATAAGAATAAACCGCTTTTTTGCTTTAAGTAATTGTGGTAATAAATATCCAAGTGGTATAAATAAAATGATATTTCCGATTAAAATTTTGAATGGATCGATGATTGAATCACTGAAAATACTTATCCGATAAATGCTTCGTAAAGGAATTAAGTTGTAATTCCGGCCACCAGGACCTGCTTCTCCTAAAGAAGCTCCATAATTCCATGCAAATAACGTTAAATAAATCAAAGCGATGATATATATATAAAATAGGACTCTCACTCCAGAAATTGACCTCATACTAATTAAACCCCCAAATAAAATGAATTCGTTATTAGTTAACAGTATTCAAGGGGTTGTCTATTTATTTCTAACGAATCAACAATTCAATTCCTCTAAAAAAAGACGAAAAGAAGGGCTGAACCCTCAAAGGTCATTTTCATGACTTTGGGACAGCCCTCTTTTTTTCTTATTACCCTTTAGGCGGAATATAATCTGGTTGCTCATTTCCTTTATTGTTCATTTTTTTGCCTTTATTTGAATCACTTTTACGTGGTTGTGTTCCTAAATGATTCGGTCGAAATTTATCAAAGGCATGTTGCGATTTAGCCATTTAATCCCCTCCTACTTTATAGGGTGGATTTTTTTGAATGATTTATGCCTTTAGGACTTTGTTGATAAATGGCGCTTCTCCCATCGTTCTTCTAATTGTTCCATCCGTTGTTCATCATTTAAAATCTCTTCTTTATTTTCTCGAACTAATTCTTCAAATGATAATTTTCTGACTTTTCTCATAATAAAACCCCTTTCTTTAATTTATAGTTTACCTACATATAAGAGGTTCTATACTTCCCTCATTTCTTTTTTTGTTTAGGACTGATATACACGTCTCCTTTTTCATTCATACTCATCACAAAAATATCTCTTACATTTGCATACCCTTTTTTCTGTATGAGCTTTCTTACTTTATTCATTCCCCCTACCTTATTAGCATTTTTCTCAACCACTTTCCCATCTTGAATGAGTATGGTTGAATAACCAGATGACTTAGGCGATTTATTTTTGTCTTTTAAAGTAATTGGATTATATTTATCTTTTTTGATTACACTGATTTGACCATTCATTTCAAGTACGGCATAATCAACTTCTGCTAAGTTACTTGCATTTTTTAACCGTAAATCCATCATCAGTTGTTCTAATGTAATCCGTGTCTTTTTTAATTGCTCATTTAAAATGATACCATGACGAATAATAATAATCGGTTCATCCTCAATGACTCTTCTAAATTTAGGGGTTTTAAGGGCAATTAAGGATAACGCAAAATGAATAAACGCGATAACGGCGGCCGCTGTCATCGGACCTTTTAACGGTAATTCGCCATCGGTTAAAGGAGCCCCGAGAATATCCCCAATGACAACTCCAAAAATAAAATCTAGAGGATCAATTGAACTCATTGAACGCTGCCCCAATACCTTTACTAATAAAAAAATGTAAAGATAAACGATCACACCTCGAATAAAAAATCCGTATATAGGTAGGGTTTCAGCACCTGTCCAAAACTCAAACATCTCGTCCCACCCTCTTTCTAAACGATTTCGTTTATCACTCTGTACGATTTACTCTCTCAACTTTCGCAGCGTATAATTGACCTTTAACCGTTGATAAAGATTAACTTTAGGGCGATACAATACTCAAATTGACTTTACATGAACGGTTCAATCGTTGACAGTCTGAACACATCTCTTCGTAGGCTGTTGAAGGAAACTGTGCATTAAAATTAAGAGCTCCGGCTGTCGCTCCCAAAACCATACTCCGCGTCCTGCGGGAACCTTGCGAGCCTCCTCGGCACACCTGCGGGGTCTCGCTCCACGGTTTATTCCCGCGGGAGTCTCCGTATGGTTTTGTCCGCTAAGTGTAGGGGAGATGCTTGATGATAGGGCCATTCTCAATCAGCTATTTCTAACGCAGAAGAACCTTCTTTTTCACTTTGTTGGTTATGGAACTAAATAGGTAGTTACCACCTATTTTTTCCTAAGTCTGTAGTCATCAAAATACAGGATAAACAAGCTCGATCATCTAGCTAATGTACAGAGCATCCACACTGATTTGTTTACAACTGTAACGGAATGAGTCATGGAAGGAGAAAAATCATTCTCAAGCTACTGTACGTTGAAGTAATGACTGTTTTTTTGTTCAATGAGAAAACTGAACCTAGATTCGATTCCATTATCTAGCGGACAAACAGACACGGAGACTCCCGCAGGAATAAACCGTCCAATGAGACCCCGCAAGTGTGCTGAGGAGGCTCATGAGGTTCCTGCAGGACGCGGAGTGTCTGTTTGGGAGCGACCGCCGGAGGGCATTGTACATTGTATATTTTTTCTTGATGCGCAGTTTATCCGTTTGGTGTGATAGTATGTTCTCGCTTTTCAAACGTGTCGTTGAACGGATTTTCTTGATGCGAAAGTTGAGTTACTCACTTTTATCTTCTTTAAAACCTTTCTCGCTCATTTTCGCGACTTCAATTTCAGCAAATGAACCTGAATGAAAATCTTCTTTTGGAAAAGAGGTTTGCGAATTTATTTTTGTTCGTTTTGTTTGACTGTCTTTTTTTGCTCTTTTTTGAGAGACCATAATGGACCAGCTCCTTTAATTGATATCGCTCGTTAGTTTAACCGTTCCTCCCTTTTTTATGAAGATCCCCGCCATAAAAAACGAAAATAAAGAAGTAGATGAAAAAGCACTACGCCTTCCATCTACTTCTTTTTAACCTTTTATATTGTCTCGATTTTGACCGTTTTAATCTTTCTTTTTCGAAGAGTCAACAATTCGTTCTAACAATTCTAGAATCTCTTCTTTCGAAATATCTGTTTTCTCTTCACTTTTGTTGTGGGATTCAGAGTTTTCTTCTTTTTCGTTCTCATCGTCCTTTTTGTCTTTTTTTACTTCTTCTGCTATTGTCTCTTCTGTTTCAGTTGGTAAGACGATAGAATGTTGTCTTGTTTCACGAGGGAGTTCTTTAAGTTCCTCTACTTCAACATATTCACCTTCCACTGTGACATATCGTTTTTTCTTTTTACGCATTTCACTATCTAACAGACTGTAAACAACTGGTATTACAAATAAGGATAGGAATGTACTACTGATCAAACCTCCAATGACAACAAGTGCCATCGGTTGTTGCATTTCAGCCCCTTCTCCAATACCAAGCGCTAGAGGAACCATTCCTAAAATCGCCGTTAAAGAAGTTAAGACAATCGGACGAGTACGATCTTGAACCCCTTTTACTAACGCATCATAGGAAGCCATTCCCCGTGCTTTTAACTGGTTCACATAATCAACTAATACGATCGCGTTATTCACGACAATTCCAATTAAGACCATCCCCCCTATAAAGACCGTAATGCCAATTGGTGTTTGCGTAATCGTTAAAATAAAAGCAACCCCAATGACAACAAGTGGCACAGTAAACATAATAATAAATGGCGCTTTAAAAGATTCAAATTGGGCCGCCATTACTAGGTAAATGAAAATAATCCCAAGTACAAGAGCCAGTATCATACTGCCAATTGAATCATCCAATAATTCACGTTCTCCACCATAAAATAAACTTGTTGTATCACCAAAGTCTAAATCATCAACGATCGTGTTAATTTCATTCGTAATCGCATTTAACGTCGTGTCTGTTGTATAGAAAACCGTAAATTCAACCGCTTCCTCTTGTTCAAGACGATTAATGGTGGCCGTGCTTTCTCCTTCAACAATTTCGGCGACATCACTTAAGGCAATAAATTCATTCGCTGAATTCCTAATTTGGATATTTTCTAAGGCATCAATATCCTCAATAAAATCGGGATGTAGTGAAACGACAATGTCATAAATATCATGGTCTTCTGTTTGTATACTAGAAGCTGTTTGACCTGTCGTGAGTCTATTAATTTCGTTTGCGATTTGAGCTGGAGCAAGGCCATTCTCACGAGCTGCTTCCGGATCAACTTCAATCGCAATTTCTGGAACAAGTTCCTCAATGCTTATTTCAACAGTCCGAACCATATTTAAATCTTCTAACTCTAGTTGTAACTCCTCAGCGTGGTCATAGAGACGGTCTGGATTTGCATCACTAATCGTAAAGGTAATCGTATTAGCATCTGCACCAAGTGCTGTTAAGGTTGAAGCAGAAATATCAGCGTCACTATCGGCACGAGTTAAATCCCTCTCTATCGATTCTATAAATTCACTTGTACTTACCGATCTTTGGTCAAGAGCAACCATCGATACTTGGATTTGAGCCTGGTGACTGCTTCCACCACCCATACTTTCTGCTGTTGATCCAGTTGTACTGACGTAATTAGCCACTTCATTATGGTCATTCAAAATCTCTTCAACGGACTCAACAGCTTCTTGAGTACGCGCTAAGGAAGTTCCATTTTCCATTTCAATATCAATTGTAAAGGAGCCTTGATCACTGTCTGGTAAAAATTCGACTCCAACCGTTGTTAAACCAAGACCACCAACAACAAGAGAGATAGCGGTAATCATTAACACTGTTATACGGTGATTAAGCACCCACTCAGCTGCCGATTTCAACATTTGCATCGATTTGGACTGGATTCGTTTTTCTTCTAAGTTTTCAGTAGGGGTTTTTAACCATCTACTAGCAATCATCGGAATAACAGTAACAGCTACAATTAAGGAAGCAATTAAACTAAAAGATACCGTTAAGGCAAATTCAGCAAATAAATTCCCTATTAATCCGCTTATAAAAACGATTGGCAAGAAAACGGATATTGTCGTTAATGTAGAAGCGGTAATCGCTGCGGCAACCTCTTTTGTTCCATCAAGTGCTGCTAGTTTTGGATCCTTTCTCATCGATAAATGTCGATATATATTTTCGATAACGACGATCGCATTATCAATTAACATCCCTATTCCTAGAGCTAAGCCACCGAGACTCATTAAGTTAAGACCGATGTTAGTAAAATACATAAACGCAAAAGTTGTAATAACGGAAAATGGTATCGCAATCCCAATAATTAATGGTGTCCTCATATTTCTTAAAAAGAAAAATAGAACGAGCATCGCCAAGATTCCACCAAAGATTAGGGCATTTGTCACACTATTAATCGATAAGTTGATAAATTCCCCTTCATCATATAAAGAGACTACTTCTAAATCCTCATATTTTGATTCATTCAGCATTTCAGATAAACGATCATTTACTGCATTTGAAACGGCGACTGTATTTGCTTCGGATTCCTTCATGACCGTAAACTGAATCGCTTCTTCTTGATCAGCACGTGTAATCACTTGACGATCCTTTGCACCAATTTCAACAGAGGCAATATCAGTAAGCTGAATTTCTTCTCCTGTTTGAGGATTCACACTTACGACTAATTGTTCAATGTCTTCCACACTTGTTAATTCACTAATGACACGAGTTGTTAAATTAAGCTCATCGGTTATCACCGTTCCACCAGGCATCGCGACATTATGAGCTTGAATAATACCCACTACATCCTCTTGAGTCAAACCTGTAGCGACAAGTTCATCTTGATCTAAGTACACTTGAACTTCTTCAATAATCGAGCCAGATTCATTGACGCTTGCAACACCTGGGATTTTTGTCACTTCGCTTTGCAAATCAAAAACAATATCTTGGAATTCCGCGACGGGTTCATTTGAGGTTATCGCCAATTGTAAAGTTGGCATCATTGATGGATCAAATTTTAAAAAGCTCGGTTCATTTGCCCCATCAGGAAGAGGGATTTGACGAATCGTATTAATAATATCTAACTCAACGTCATCAATTGATGCGGACCAATCAAATTCTAATAAAATTAACGCCGTTCCTTCAGACGTTTGGGAGGTCATTCTTTTTAAACCAGAAGTGGTGGACAGCTGGCTTTCTAGAGGTACAGTTACTCTATCCAATACTTCTTCAGGACTTGCCCCATTATAGCTTGTTACAACCGCAGCAATGGGCGGGTTAATATTTGGGAACAATTGTAATGGTAAATTAGTTAACGATACAAATCCAAATATTAAAAAGAAAAGCATCGCGACGATCGTAAATTTCGGTCGCCTTATTGAAAAATTTGTCATACTAAGCTCCTACTCCTTTTCTATAACTTATTTCCTTTTTTACAGTTAAGTTTCTTAACAGTTAAATTACTTAATTAAATCCCATGTTAAATTTGTTATTCTCATATGTCAATGAATATGCCGATTTAAATGGCTGTTCCCTTAACTTCACAAATTCATGTAACAAATCCGCCACATTCTTCATAAAAAAATAGTCTTTGGTAATTTATCCCTAGTTTATTTTGTTCTTTTCGCTTCTTCCCTTACAATTTTTTCAAACATCTCTACTGTTTTAGATACTTGCTTTAAATCATCCATTGGGATTTTTGTAAAATATTCTTTTAAAACTTTTTGTTCAAACTTATCTAATTCTTCCTTAATCTTTTTCCCCTTTTCTCCCAGTTCTAATTGTACTTCACGGCGATTCTCTTTTTTGATTGTACGAATGAGCAAATCATCTTCCTCAAGCTTATTTACTAATTGTGTGATTGCACTTTTACTCACTTCTAAATAGTCAGCCATTTCTTTTAAAGTAATCTTTGGATTTCTTAAATATAAAAATAAGATAGCTTCTTGTTTTTTAGTAAGTTGGACTTGACTTAAGTGGCCGATTTGCGGCAAGACATATTTTCCAATACTATGTATGGCTGTTTCTATTTTTAATAATATTTCTCGATATTCTTCCATCATGTTCGTTACCCCATTCCCTAAAAATTACTCCTTATGAAACGAAACACTTTAATTTAGTTAATCAAACAACGAAAAAAATAGCAAATTATATGTTATTTTGGTTATGCTGCATGCCTGCAGCAATCACGGGAGATCGGGAGTCTGCTCGTTAAAATATAGAGTTACATTAGTCAGCTTACTCCGCCAGCTCCATACCCTACGCGTTCCGCGGATGAATCGGAAGTCTCCGGGTATTGCGCTGGCTCCGTTTTGGTTATGGAAAAAGCATTCAAATTGAAAAAAGCCATGGAAGATTGGCTCTTCTCATGACTTTTTACTTTAAAAGGGCTTTTTTGACTGACCCTCTTTTATTATTTTAACTTGATTAAGCTAACTTTTGGCGTAATACCATTTGAAGGATTCCGCCGTGTTTGTAGTAATCTACATCGACTTCACTATCAAATCGTACTAATGCTTCAAATTCTGTTTTGTTTCCAGCTTCATCAACTGCAATAACTGTAACATGTTGACGAGGTTTTACATCTGTTGGTAATTGAACTTCAATTGTCTCTTTACCAGTTAAACCTAAGCTTTCAGCACTTTCTCCATCTTTGAATTGAAGAGGAAGAACTCCCATTAACACGAGGTTACTACGGTGAATACGCTCATAGCTTTCCGCGATAACCGTTTTAATTCCTAAAAGGTTTGTCCCTTTAGCTGCCCAGTCACGTGAACTTCCCATTCCATAATCCTTACCAGCAAGAATCGTTAAGCCTGTATCAGACTCTTTGTATTTCATTGCCGCATCATAGATAGACATCACTTCGCCTGTTGGCCAGAAAGTTGTATATCCACCTTCTGTACCTGGAGCAATTTGATTACGGATACGAATATTTGCAAACGTACCACGCATCATCACTTCATGGTGCCCACGACGAGAACCGTATGAGTTAAAGTCCGTTTGCTCAACACCTTTAGATAATAGATATTTCCCTGCAGGTGTATCTTTACCGATCGCACCAGCTGGAGAAATATGGTCCGTTGTGACCGTATCACCAAATTTACCGATGACACGCAAACCAGTTAATGGTTTGATTTCTTCAGGCTCTTTTGAAAGACCTTCAAAGAACGGTGGGTTGGCAATATAAGTAGAATCATCATCCCATTTGTAAAGTGAATCATCTGTTGTATCAATTTCGTTCCAACGCTCGTTGCTGCTAAATACATCCTCATATTCACGACGGAATAATTCAGGTGTAACCGTTTCTTTCACAACTTTTCTAATTTCTTCAGCCGTTGGCCAGATGTCACTAAAGTAGACAGACTTTCCATCTTTACTAGTACCAATTGGGTCGTTTCTCAAGTCAATATCAACTGTACCCGCTAATGAATAAGCTACGACTAATGGTGGTGAAGCTAAATAATTGGCTTTCACTAGTGGATGAATACGCCCTTCAAAGTTACGGTTACCTGAAAGAACAGATGTAACAGTTAAGTCACTATCAGCGATCGCTGCTTCGATTTCATCTTCTAATGGACCAGAGTTCCCAATACATGTTGTACAGCCATAACCAACGATGTTATAACCTAATTTTTCCATATAAGGAAGTAAACCGGAATCCGTTAAATAACCAGTAACAACTTTTGAACCAGGAGCTAAGGATGTTTTGACATACTCAGGCACTTCTAGACCAAATTCAACCGCTTTTTTCGCTACTAAACCAGCACCGATTAAAACGTAAGGGTTAGAAGTATTTGTACAGCTCGTAATCGCTGCAATAGCAATTGAACCTGTTTTCATTGTCGTTTCACGACCGTCGTTAAACTTCACTTCAACTTCTTTGTTAAATTCATCTTCTGTTAACCCTAAACCTTGTGTTCCTTGTGGAGCGACAACGGCATTACGGAAAGAAGATTGCATATCAGAAAGTGGAACTAAATCTTGAGGACGTTTAGGACCTGAAAGATTCGCTTCAATTTCTGATAACTCAATTTCCACAACATCTGTATAAGTTGGGTCAGGAGTTTCACCAGGTACGTAGAATAGACCGTTCTCTTTGCTATACTGTTCAACTAAGGCAATTTGCTCTTCAGAACGCCCTGTTAAACGAAGATAGTTAAGAGACTCCGCATCTACTGGGAAAAATCCACAGGTTGCCCCGTACTCTGGTGCCATGTTTGAGATCGTTGCACGATCGGCAAGTGGCATAAATTCAAGTCCAGGACCGAAGAATTCAACAAATTTACCAACCACTTTTTTCTCACGTAGAACTTGTGTTACTTTAAGGGCTACGTCTGTAGCAGTTGTGCCACTTGGAAGTTCTCCAGTAAATTTAACCCCGATTACTTCAGGAACTGGGAAGTATGAAGGTTGTCCTAGCATTCCTGCTTCTGCTTCAATTCCCCCAACACCCCATCCAAGAACACCGATACCATTAATCATCGTTGTATGTGAATCGGTACCAACTAATGTATCTGGGAATGTGATCGTGTCACCGTCTTTTTCAACAGCGTGCACAACATTTGCTAAATACTCTAAGTTAACTTGGTGAACGATACCAGTTGCTGGTGGTACAGCACGATAGTTATCAAATGCCTTTTTCGCCCAGCTAAGGAACTCATAACGCTCTGCATTACGTTTAAATTCTAAATTCATATTATAAATTAAAGAATCACTTGTACCTGCTTTATCAACTTGTACAGAGTGGTCGATGACTAAATCAACCGGAATTTCTGGATTGATTTGGCTTGCATCTCCACCTAAATCAGCCATTGCTTTACGAAGTGCTGCTAAGTCCACGACTGTTGGCACACCTGTAAAGTCTTGTAGAATAACACGAGATGGTTTAAACGGAACGGAAATATCTTCATTTTGACCGTCTGTTCCCCATTTCGCTAAGTTTTCAACATGCTCTTTTTTAATAAAATAATCATCATATTGACGAAGCACAGATTCCAAAAGCACCTTAATGGAATAAGGTAATTTAGATACTTCACCGATCCCCGCTTGCTCTAAAGCGTCTAAGGAATAATACTTGTACGACTTGTCACCAACACTAAATGTTTTCTGTGACTGATAAACATCTAAATTTTTTGACATATGTATTCCCTCCTCCAAATCAATAATACCGCATACAATTAAATTTGTCTAAATTTCGAACGTATATAAAAAAATCTATACAGCCCAAAAGAAAACGCTTTAATTGCTTTTCAAACGATATCCCTTCTATAGAATAGCAAAACTTAATAAAAGAATAAATAAAATTTTTCAAATTTGAATAAATCTTTTAAGGATAAAAATATAAGAATACTCTGTTTTTTAGACCGAGGAATTATTTGCTAAAATGAGGACGTTCCATTCGGGCAAACTAGAGATGGAGGTGTTTTATATTATGAAGAAAAAATCAAATCATATCATTCCAAACATGAATCATGCGAAATCTCAAGGAAATGGAGCTGGTTACCAGTCACTATACGCAGAAGAAACAGCCCAAGAGCCTTTGAGTGAATTAGAGAAACAAAACAACAAAAAAACGAAAAAACGCCAATAACAGCACTTAAACGCTACCCTTGATTGTACATGATTCAATTTAAAGCGATAAAACGAATCTCGCTAAAAGGAGGATACTACTTAATATGGACCATCACCGTATGACCAAAAAAGAACGTCATTCAGCAAAGGATCCCCGTCGCAACGCTGGTCAGCCCGCCCCATTAAGCGGTTCAAAAAAAACGAAAAATAAAAACCATGTAAGTCAAACGAATGGAGAAGGTTAAGAACGACGAATGGCTTTCGCCGCTCCTTAAAAAAAGTTTTCCATAACGTTATATGTTCAAAGGCAGGTTATTGCTTATCGACTTCGGCCTGTCTTTTTTTTCTTGCATCTGTTCTTTGTTTACGAATACTAAAGCGTTGTTCTGCCCCTTCATATTGCCATTTCTCTTCTTCTGTTTCAGGAATAAGTTTCGGAACCTCCGTTGGTTTCCCTGTATTATCTAAAGCAACAAAAGTCATGTAAGCAGTCGCTGTCAGTCTCTTCTCGCCTGTAATTAAATTTTCCGCCTCCACTTTTACATACACTTCCATGGAGGTTTTTCTTGCATACGTTACATAAGCTTCTATACAAATCGCCTCCCCTGTGTGAACAGGTGCAATAAAATCCATACTGTCACTTGAAGCCGTTACAACTGCTGCCCGAGCATGTCTCATTGCGGCAATACTTGCTACTTTATCAGCATTCGCCATCACATTCCCACCAAACATCGTACCATGAAAGTTGGTATCTGGTGGTAAAACAAGATCAGTTAAAACCGTTTTTGATTCACTTGCTACTTTGCTATTCATGTTTGTATTAACCCCTTTTTATCCTCTTAAATCCTGTTATCATCATTTCATTATACTTTGGAAAATGAGACAATGCACGTTTCTTCGTTTGGGGTATGTAAAAGCACCTAAAAAATTTTGGAAGCGGCCTCGACAAAATCTCCTCTTCCCCAAAAAGGTCAGAGCATATATAATAAAGGTTAATCATTTTTAAAATTAAAGGGGTGATAGCATTGATAAAAAGACTCAGCTTTTCGTTTATTCTATCAATCTGTCTCTTGTTACTAGTTTTTTATCTCTTTAATTTTAATAATGGAAATGAACATGGCTATGATTGGTCTTCACCAAATCTGTCAGTATCTGCTGAGGATTCCTCTCATCACAATCTGCTTAACGGTGGTGATGACCAAGGAACGAATATTTATTATCTCAGTATGATCATGATTAGTATGATTTTGTTTCTATTTGGTCAGTTCCATCTGGTCAATAATAACAGATTGTTTCTTTACCCGAAACTTTATCAATCAAATTATTTAGATCGGCTCCTAGCTTTTTCTGACAAATAAAAAGTCAAAAAGGAGGAACCGCCAATGATGATGTTTCGTTTAATTATGGTCGTTTTTTTCTCACTAACTGCTTTAAGTCTCTTTACTTTCCAAGGAATCGAAGGAATTAAAGCTTTTTTAGAGATTACCAAGACAACAAAATAATTATAGAGCAGCGCAGGACACCCGCTAACGTCATAGTGACGATAGTGGGTGTCCTATTTTTATGTGCGATACAATTAAACGAAAAACTTGGCTTTGCTTGGTTTTTTATTAGCTATTTCGAAGGATACGCACCTTAATCCTGGCTTTGCAGAGTTTTCATTACCTATTACGACGGATACGCACCTTAACTTTGGCTCTTCATGATTTTCATTACCTATTACGGTTAATTCGCGCCCTAATTTTAGCTCCTCTTGGTTTTCATTACTTATTGTGATCAATTCGCACCCTAATTTTAACTCTTCATGATTTTCATTACCTATTCCGATTCATTCGCACCCTAATTTGGCTCCTCATGGTTTTCATTACCAATTAAGAAGCCAGCAACTTTTCGATAAGTTACTGGCTTCTTATTGTCTAACTAACGTGATTAAGAAACACTTTCTTCATACCCAATCACTGTATTTCTTTATTTTTTATTTCGATATAAATACATTGTAATAGGAGCAAAAATGATGAGAATAATTCCTGAAGTTAAGAATACCCACATAATTGCTTCTGTTGTTATTGTTCCATGCATGAAACCACGTACGGCATTTACAAGCAGTGAGATTGGATTGACTTCAACAAAAGCCTGGAGCCAATTAGGAAGTGTATCAGGGGCAACAAACACATTGCTGACAAAAGTAAGTGGGAAAAGAACCATCATACTTACTAACATAAGCGACTTCTCAGAGCGCATAATTAACCCAAGTGTAGTCCATATCCACGAGACACTAAAGCAAAATAACAAAATGAGTAAAATCGCCATACTCATTCCATAAAAGCCGCCTTCAGGACGAAATCCTAAGGCGTAGCCAAGGATAATCATGATGACAGATGCAATCGTATAACGAAGAACATCAATCAACAGTCCACCGATAAGAGCAGATGGCAACCAAAGGGGTAATGTTCTAAAGCGGTCAAAAATTCCGTTTTGTATATCTTTGTTTAAGTCAAGCCCTGTATACATCGTAATTTGTACGACCGTCATAACAAGAATTCCCGGAAGTAAAAATTGTAAGTATTCACTTGTGGAACCAGCAATCGCTCCCCCAAATAAAAAGGTAAACATAAGTAAAAAGATAATTGGAAATACCGTTACATCAAATAGCTGTTCTGGGACATGTTTAATCCGTAGTAAAGCTCGTTGCGAAAAGGTTAAAGTTGAAGAAAAGGCACTTGGTCGATTAGGACGTTTTCCTGCTACAATTGCCTGAAGTAACTGTTCATTTGTTCCTTGTTGATTTTCAGAATGATGGTTCATGTCGTGACCCCTTCTTTTTGTTTATCTACTACTTCTGATTGATTCGTTAACATTAAAAATACTTCATCTAAGCTCGGTTGACCAAGCGAAAAATCAAGCAGTTCTATATTTGAACGAACTAGTTCACCCATAGCTTCTGCTACTCTAGAAGGATCACTCACTTGAGCTACAAACACTGTCTTGTCATCAGACACTTTAAGAGGAGTATCTAAATACCTTGTTAAAATAGCTGATACGTTCTCACTATCTTCAGCGTGAGTAATGGTCACGGTCAATTTACCTTTACCTACTGATGCTTTTAGTTCTTGACTCGTTCCCTCCGCAATAATTTTACCCTTATCGATCACCGCAATTCGGTCCGCTAGTTGATCCGCTTCTTCTAAATATTGAGTAGTGAGTAAGACTGTTGTTCCTACACTTGTTAATGCTCGAACGATATCCCAAACTTGATTTCTACTTCTAGGATCGAGTCCAGTTGTTGGCTCATCAAGAAAAAGCAAATCTGGTGTAACCACAATACTTGCCGCAATATCGATACGTCTTCTCATTCCACCTGAGTATTTTTTTACTTGCTTTTTGGCTGCATCTTCTAAACGAAATGCCTGCAAAAGCTCCAATGCGCGTGCTTTTGCTTCTTTGCTCTTAAAACCAGTGAGTTTGGCAATCATTATCAAATTTTCTAATCCTGTTAAATCCTCATCAATGGAAGCATACTGGCCAGTAAGACTAATTCTTTTTCTCACTTCTTTTGTTTCTGTTTCTAAATCATGTCCAAAAATTCGTGCATAACCCGCATCTGGTTTAAGCAATGTCGCCAACATTCGAATGGTTGTTGTTTTTCCAGCACCGTTAGGACCTAAAAACCCGTAAACCGTACCCTTTTTGATCTTTAAATCTACACCATCCACAGCGGTATGATCACCAAAAACTTTCACCAATCCTTTTGTTTCAACGGCCCACTCGAATGGTTGTTCTTTTTTCACATTTATTCTCAAACTATTTCCTCCTAATATTCAAATGAGCTCTTTTCAAAAAAGCTCTTTTATTATTATTGTTTCTAACTTAAATAAATTCATTTTTATCCTCAATTTTGATTCTTTTAGCAAAGCATCTTCATTAACAAATAGAGATATTATTTATTTTTCGTCAAACCCCCCTCTCTTTCCTTTAACTCCTTTCGATATAGTTGTTGAATTTTCTGTAGCTCATTTATAAGAGCTTCCTTCAAATTTATTGGAGATAGTACTCTCACATTTGAACCATAACTTAACAAAATAGATAAAGCATAGTGAATCGAGTAAAAAGTTGTCTTAACTTCAATATGATCTTCTTTTTTTACACATTGACCAGGAAATTGTTCAAAAACTCGCGGTTGAGCAGATAAACGGAAATGTAAATGCACACGGAACCCATCGTCTAATTGTTTATCAACTATTGGTTTTCGTGAAAAATGCCGAGACTTTTCATCTGTTATCGCTAAGTTACTGATACGTGATAAACGAAAATATCGCTCTTCTTTCCTCATTATACAAAATGCTTTGACATACCATACTCCTTTTTCCCAAATAAGTTGGAGCGGCTCTATCTTTCGTTTTGTTATGTTGGCAGAAGCATCTATATATGAAAAGGAGATTCTTTTCGTATCGTCAATCGCTTCGACAATAGGAAGAACAAGTTTCTTTTCTTCTTCTGTTGCACTTAAATCAAATTGAATATTATTTTTCAATTCACCTTGTAAGAGTGAGGGCTGGATAGAACTTAGTTTGTTCATAAGTGTCCGAAATTTTTCACCACCAACTGCTCCTTGTACCCCACTTAAAAGTTGATAAATAAGCATAAACTCTTCTAAATTAAAATGTTGCTTTGTCAAAAAGAAGCCTTCCATGATTTCAAATCCACCCTCTGTTCCAGAAAATGAAGCAACTGGAATTCCAGACTGATTGATTAATTCAATATCTCGATAAATCGTTCGAATCGAAACTTCAAATTTATCCGCCAATTCTGTCGCATTGACTCTCTTGTTCGTTAATAATTCAACAGTTATTCCTAACAATCGAATAAGTTTCAATCTATAACCTCCCAACATAGAGAATCTTACACCATTAACCCTGACATTATAGATGTCAGGGTTAAAAAGATTAACGGCATTATTTTTAAGATTTATCACAACAAATAATGATTATACATTTTATTCCACGCCAAGATCACGTTGGTCAACAACATGAACTTCTTAAAAAAATTATGACGAGCAAATTGTTTTAGGAACTTGGTTTTTGGACAATCTGTTTGCTTTCATTCTCTTTCTGCCCAATAATTCATTGTACCCTCCCCAAGCAACTGTCCGACAATAAAATAACTTGTCAACTATATAAAAACTATCTTGAATTTATCGATTGGAAAAAACTTGGATAAATCATAACAAAACGATGACGTTTAAAACGTTCACCAAGGAAACGTTACAAGAAGATTTCATTTCAATTAAATAGAGAGACATTTACTTGCCTCTTTTCATTTCGGCTGTTAGCATTGCACTCATTGGACCGGAAATTTTTCCGGACTAAAATATTCAATATGGATGCAAGTAATTCTTTCCACTTTTATTCATATTGAATCAATGTGCGCAAAAGGCATTTTTCCATTTAACACTTTTTGCTTAAAAATTAAAGGAGGTTTTCTTTTGATGAAAACAAAATCAACATCAAGAGTAGTACAACGGTTCGGATTACCGCTTGCAGCAGCAGGAATGTTTCTTCTATTTGCTCCAAGCCATTCCGCGGCAGCTGCAGAAAAAGAAAGCTTGTTGTTAAAAGGCATGGAAGGCTCCCAAGTTGAAGAGTTACAAGAAAAACTAGAAGAACGCGGTTTCTTTGACGGAGATTCCGAAAATGGCGTGTTCGGTCAAAATACAAAAGAAGCAATCAAAAAGTTTCAAAAAGAACATAATCTATTGGTCGATGGAATCGCAGGTCCCCAAACATTAGGTGCGATTTCTGTACTTAGAATCGAGGATGAAGGCTTTTTAGTAGAAACGTTACAAGAAATATTGACGGATCTTGATTTTTATGAGGGAGAAATAAACGGTGAATTTACCGAGGAAACGGAAAAGGCTGTCCTCGATGCTCAGAAAGATTTTGAAATCACCGTTGACGGAATTGCAGGCCCACAAACGTTTGGTGCTCTATACAATTCAATTTACCCTTCTCAAAAGAAGGAAGTAGCTGAAGAAAGAGAAGTCGTTCAAACTTCCAATGAAACAACAGAAGAGTCAACAAATAGTGCAGACAATACGTCTACTGAGCAGCACGAACCTACAGAGGAAGGTCAAACATTATCTGTTGAAGCAACAGCTTATACAGCTGAATGTGAAGGCTGTTCTGGGATTACATCAACAGGAATCGATTTAAGAAATGACCGTGACAAAAAAGTCATTGCCGTTGATCCAGAAGTCATTCCACTAGGTAGTCGTGTTTACGTAGAAGGTTATGGAGAAGCGATTGCTGGAGATACAGGTGGAGCTATTCAAGGGAATAAAATTGATTTACATGTTCCAACTAAAGAAGAAGCCATCCAATTTGGACGTCAGCAAGTAAATGTAACGATTTTAGATTAATGATAAAGAAAAGAACAGAACGGCCCTAAAGGAAACTACCTTTAGGGCCGTTCTTTTTATGACTAACAACCATTATTGAAACCTATATATACTATCATTTTGTCCAACCAGGTTCATATGTATAAATCACATCACCACGATGCTGGGCATTACCCCTAAAACTTAAAAAATCCTCTTGCTTTGTCAAAACAGCACGAAAGAGTAAAAAATCTTCTTTAGAAACACGGTAACTTTCCATTTCCCGCTCACGTAATTTTTGGATTAAAGAAGCTGCTTCTTCATTTGTCATCATTTCCCCTCCTTCCACTCTCAAGTAAGAGCTCATTTTCTAATTAAGTATAAAAATACGGTAATATTTTTAATGCAAACATCGCAATCAAGGCTAAAGCGAGCCATAATGTCGATAAAAACAAGGATGCCATTTCATCATGCAACTCTCTCTGTTCACTTAAATAGCCAAACATTTCTCTGATTTTCTTTGCTGTTACACCTAATAAAGCTCCGATGATTAACCATAAAATCAACACAGCCCATGTCCATAAAGAGAACCAATCTGAAATCATCCATACACCTGTCACAACCGAAATGACAATGGCACCATGAGCCACTTTGATAATCGTTTGATAAATCTTTAAGACGACTTGCAGTTTATGTACCTCTGTTAATCGAATTCCTTTTAAAAGAATAGGCAGAGGGATTAAAATAAAAAAGATAACCGAAATTAATACATGAATACCGTAACTAATAATATATACCATAATCTTATTCACCCCTCATCCATCATAGCAAAACAAAAAAAAAGATCCAAAGAAAAGTTTATGAACACTTCTTTATAAACGATGTGATAGGTCCATATTGAGGAGATCTTATTTCACTTTTTTTATCAAAATGTGGTAGGATAAAGACGATACAAAATGAGGTGACAGATATGAATGATTGGTTTATGTGGTTTATCGTCTTTTGGACAATCTTTTTAGTAACAGTCATGTTTATCGGTGGATATTTTATGTTCCGGAAATTTCTTAAACGTCTTCCAAAAGATGACGGCAAATCAATTTTGGATTGGCAGGAGTTTTATATCGAAAAAACACTCCATTTATGGGATGATGACAATAAAAAATTGTTAAATGAACTAGTAGAACCTGTACCGGAACTATTTAGAGATGTAGCAAAAGGGAAAATCGCAGGCAAAATTAGCGAGCTTGTTTACGAAGAAAAAGCTAAAAAAATAACGCTCGATTATATTATCCGTGGGTACATTATCGCAACACCAAAACGCGATCATAAATTTTTACGAAAAAAACTAGGCGAGCTCGAGATTGATGTTCAACCATATGAAAATCTGTTTGAACAGACAAGTTAATAGAAGGTATAAATGAAAGGCTAGATCTAAAAATGGTTTGGCCTTTTTATCAAATATACTTAGAGTAAGCGGAACTATTGATTGGACTGAAAGTTAGAGCCCTCTTATATAAAATCTGTTAAACTCCCCCACCCTTTTATCTCCTTTCCATTGCTTACCACTTAATTTCTGCAAAGTAACAGGCTCTTGTTCCCATAAAAAAACACCTCCAAGTTGTCAGTATATAAACCATAACTGAATGTACTTAAAGATGTTTTTAATTGTCCTCTATCGGATTGACCCCGTGTAAACTAAACAATAGCTCTATTTAACAGCTAGTCAATGATTTATAAATGGCTTGGTTAAGATTGCACAGGAACATTAAAGGCATCACTTGCTTCATCACGCTCTTTCTCGGTTTTACGAAACGAGAAATACATCGAAACACGCCACGGGATAATCATCGAATACGCTAAAATAAAAAACATTCCACCGATCTGTTCTATCGCAATCGATTGTCCTAATATGAATCGTAAAATAATGCGCAAAGCCAAAAGGCCAACTAAAATAAAAGCAAATAACTTCGAGCGTTTCATAAAAATTTCATTGTTTTTAATTTCAAATTTAGACGTCTTAATTAATAATACCGAAAAAAGCAAGCCAACTGCGACTGCCTCTATGACCTGAAGTGTCGTTAAATGCGTTGGTTCATATAAAAACATCAAAAAGCCAGTAGACATAAATATAGGTGGTAATACAATCTTTTTAATTGACGCTGGTTTTTTCTGAGATTTTAAACGAACAACAATCGCCAAAATCGCCATACAAACAGCACCAATCGATGTCACTATTAAATAAAAATTATCCAATCTATTCAACCCTTTCATTCATAACAAAACCAATATGTATATACTTAAGATACAGGAATTCAGAAAAAGTTACAATTCTTCACTATGAATACTTTTTGTGAAATCAGTCTTTCATTTTTTAACATGTTGACAAAATCGCCCAAAACCACTCTCTCAACCTGCTTGTTAATGAGCATTTTTTCATATAACTCTTGTCTAAATTATCATAAATAAATTCCTGCAATACAAAAAACCACCCCTTCTCCTAAATTCTTGGAGAAAACGTGGTTTTATAAGCCTATAGAAAAATTTTAAGTGAATTATAGGGAAAGATAAAATCGTTCAGTAAATCTCCCCTATGCTTCCCACTTTAAATTGATACAAGTAGATTACTTCCCTTGTTGCTTTTGCATCGCTTGCATCATTTGATTGATTTTCTTTTGTGATGGTTTTTGTCCCATTTGCATCATCATCACTCTTAACATTTGCTCATTAATTGGTGGATTTTTCTTTAAATAAGACATCATTGTTTTTCTTGCGATAAAAAATCCGATAGCAGCTCCTGCTAGAACGGCTATAGTATACCCTAGGATATGAATCCACATAAGTCCAACTTCCTCCTTCAGCCTTTTAAAACGTTCAAGCTTCCTTTTACATTTGCTTGAATCAACCTTTTTTATTATATCTTAACAAACACTGTTTTAAAAGTCTCTTCTCCAATCATTTTTGGAAGAATTAAAACAAATGACGCTAAGATTCTGAATGAAGGAAGGATTTTTATTTTTTCAAACATTTTAATTCCAATAACTGCTGGAAAAATATTTCACTTGACGAATCGGATTTAACCAGCCGTAATGATCATGTTCGACATCAACAGCAAAAAAACAAGGATCTACTTTCCGTAAAATCTCAAAGAAAATCGTCTCTGCCTCTGGACCACCTTCAGCCATTAAAGATAAATAATGACCATGTATCAATAGTTCCGCAAAACTATTTGGCTTGTGAATCTTAATTTGATGTTTTAAATTTAATTCAGAATAGCTCGAATACCCTTTTAATGATAGCTTCACCTTTTGCTGAAGAAGTAAAGTTGGTAACGGTTTTGAGATAAATTCAATTTGTTTATCAAAAATAAACCGGTCAGCAATCGAAGCATTTTTACGGTCAGAAAATAATTGAAACAACTTAGGTTCCTGTCCAAAAAAATGACTGGCTACTTTCTCCTGTAACAAATAGATTTGATAATGTCTCATCGTCATCCCTCCTCAGACAAGCTTTCTTCTTATTATAAAGAAGCGTGTATAAAATTGCTGTCTGAAACTGGAGAAGAAAACAACTAATTTTGTCGAAAAAGATCGTATACCTTTATTTTTCTAAAATCTCCATACGAATCTCATAATACAGGAAAGATTGCGTTTCAAAAGGGTCATAGAATCCTCTTTCTACCTAATGACGAAAGAGATATCATAGACTTTCATCCGTTCCCTTTCCGTTGCACTTCGCCTTATCGCCCCTCACTCGAAAACAAATTTATACCCAGATTCGCCTAAAAAAAGATTCGAGAAGCTAAAAGCTTCTCGAATCTTTTTCTCTTTAAGGGCTTTTGAGACACCCCATTCATTTATTGAATTAATGCTTTTGCTTTTGCGACAACATTCTCCGTCGTAAATCCATACTCAGCTAAAATTTTATCTGCAGGAGCGGAGGCACCAAATGTATCAATAGCAAGAACGTCTCCTTTAAACCCTACATATTTACCCCATCCTAATGATGAGCCCATCTCAATTCCTAGACGAGCTGTAACGTCTGGTGGTAATACTTCATCTTTGTAGCTTTGAGATTGCTTTTCAAAACGATCCCAGCTTGGCATACTAATAACATTTGCATAAATGCCTTCTTTTTCAAGTACTTTTTGAGCTTCAACAGCTAATGGTACTTCTGAACCAGAAGCAAGGAGTAATAAATTAGCTTCTCCACTTGCTTTTGAAACAACGTAAGCACCTTTTTTAACCCCATCATAGGCTAATTCTGCTGTGCTTTCAAGCGTCGTTAAGTTTTGACGAGTTAAGACAAGAGCTGTAGGCGTATCTTCGCTTTCTAAAGCATGCTTCCAAGCAGCAACCGTTTCATTACTATCTCCTGGACGAATAACCGAAAGACCTGGCATAGCTCTTAAAGCAGCTAATTGCTCAACAGGTTCATGGGTTGGACCATCCTCACCAACAGCAATACTGTCATGTGTAAAGACATAAATGACAGGTAACTTCATTAGAGCTGCTAAACGAATAGCTGGACGTAAATAGTCAGAGAAAACAAAGAAAGTAGCTCCAAATGCTTTCACTCCGCCATGTAAGGCCATTCCATTTATAGCTGCTCCCATCGCAAATTCACGAACACCAAACCAAATGTTTTGTCCTTCATAATGATCACGCGAAAAATCACCTAGATCTTTCATGTATGTTTTATTTGATCCGGCTAAGTCAGCTGAACCACCAAAGATTTGTGGAACTGTTTTTGCAAATGTATTTAATGTTTCACCTGAAGATGAACGTGTCGCAATGCTAGAACCCGCCTCATAAACAGGGGCTTCTGCATCCCACCCTTGTGGTAACTCACCTTTTACAGCTAGTTCATATTGAGCCGCTAATTCAGGATAAGCCTTTTTATAAGAAGCAAATAAATCATTCCACTCTTGCTCTTTTTTCTTTCCTAATTCTTTATTTTCAGCAAAGAATTGAGCAACTTCTTCTGGGACATGGAAATCTTCTTCATGCACCCATTGATAAGATTCCTTCGTTAATTTGATTTCATCCGGTCCAAGTGGTGCACCATGTGAAGCTGATTTACCTGATTTGTTTGGAGAACCAAAGCCAATCACAGTCTTCACTTCAATTAATGTTGGACGATCATCTGCTTGAGCGGCTTGAATAGCTTGTCCAATTTCATCTAAGTCTGTTCCATCTTCTACACGGATAACTTGCCAGCCGTATGCTTTATAACGATCCTCTACACTTTCAGAAAATGAAATATGAAGATCGCCATCTAATGAAATATCATTTGAATCATACAAGACGATTAAACGCCCTAGTTTCAAGTGGCCTGCTAATGAAGCCGCTTCAGCCGAAACGCCTTCCATTAAGTCCCCATCTCCACAAATGCTATATGTATAATGATCGACAATCGCATAGTCTTCTTTATTATAAGTCGCAGCTAAATGTCTTTCGGCCATCGCCATTCCAACAGCCATCGCAACACCTTGCCCTAAAGGACCTGTGGTTGCTTCAACCCCTGGAGTATGACCATATTCAGGATGCCCTGGTGTTTTACTACCCCATTGCCTAAATTCCTTTAAATCCTCCAATGAAAGATCATAGCCTGTTAAATGTAATAAACTATATAAGAGCATTGAACCATGACCTGCTGATAATACAAATCGATCACGATTTTGCCAATTAGGATTTTCAGGATTATGGTTCATAAATTTTGCCCATAAACTAAATGCCATTGGCGCTGCCCCCATTGGCATACCCGGATGACCAGAATTAGCTTTTTCAACTGAGTCAATAGAAAGCGTTCGAATCGTATTGATTGCAACTTGTTCGATATTAGTTGTCATAAATCATTTTCATCCTTTCCTCAAAGTGCATTTTTACGTTTTAATCATATCCTTTATTGCTCTAAATCACAAGCATAAGAGCATGAAAATTTTATAAGAATATTCTTTTAATTCTTAGTATCCCTAAGGATTTTTACCTTTTATTTTTTAAGTATACAATTGAAGACTGAATTTTCGATTAATACATCTCGGAAATTTTATCATACAAAAAACTACTATCAATTATTCGTTAGCTCAAATGATAGTAGTTCTAGATTTTAATGTGAGAAGCCCTTGTAATTTTTTTTACTTTCCTTCAATGCCATTGGTGTAACGTCATCGCCTTTTTCATCAACCACTTTGACACTGTGTAATTGATTTTTAAAGGCCCCTCGAAAAGTTTGTAAATACTCTTTACGAAGCTTTTGTTGCTCCTTTTCTTCTTCTTTAGTTAATCCAACCGTTTTCGCACGCTTTGATAGTTCATTTATGCGTTCAATTTTATCCTTCGATAACATATTATCCACTCACTTTCTTAAAAGCAAAGATGATCCCATTTTACTTTTATTTCTATAAGAGTGTAGCATGCCTATTTTTCTAGATGCAAGCTTTTGGCTTGATTCATAATAGGTTATCAAAAAAGAAAACGGTTAACTTTCTTCACTTTTCTCTAATTGAGCGACATATTGTTGATATCTCCTATGTACAGTCGCTTTTGAAACATCATAACCGAATCCGCGTAATGTTGCCGCAATATCATGGAACGTTAATTTACGACTTCTTAAACGAACAATTTCTTCAATGGGAACTTCTAGCTTACTTCGGCCACCTGCATGATGGTTTGAGAGGTTACGTTCAGGTTGATATCCTTTTTGAATAGCAGATTTCATACCTCGACTAATTTTTAAATTATGGAGTTTCCGCTGGTATTCTTCCACAATAGATACGATTTCTAGTACCATACTATCCGCCTCTGAAAGCTGTAACTCCCCTTGTTGCTGTAAGGTATACACTTTTGTTTGATGTTTCCCTAACTCATGTAAAATCGCCATTTTGGCATGGCCCCGGCCTAATCTCGTGTCATCTTGTACAAGAACTTTGGTAATGGTTTGACTTTTACAGTCCTCAAGCATTTGCAAAAGCTCGTCCCGCTCGATAGAATAACCACTCTCTATTTCCTCATAGATAGCAAAAATCGACCAATTCTGAGCTTTAGCCATTTCCACCAACTCTTTTTTCTGTCTTTCAAGAGAAGTTTGCTGGGTATCTTTTTTTGTACTGACTCGACAATAAATAATTACTTCATCTGTTAACATTCTCGCTCGCTTCCACCTTTTTATTATTAAAAGTTAGCTGATTATCTTGATCCATTCTTTCTTCAAATTCGAATTTAGATATAACTAACTCAATCTCATTTGCGTCCTCTTCATAAACAATTGTATCAAAACTATCTTTATCATTAGGTAATAATAGCGTAAATGACATAAATGCAAAAGTTATAACACCACATAAAAGGATAAATTTCTCTTGACCGCTTAGTTTTTTAATCATGTATATCTCCACCTTATCGATATAGAATGTATGTTCCCTTTAACTATAAACGAGAACATTCGTTTGTGTCAACAGTTTTTAGAACTTATGTTTGCATTACATATGTTCGCATGGTACAATTTAGTCATATAGGAAATATAAAGCGAGGTGACGAACGTTGACGATTACAAAACTATCAAAAAGACAGCAAGAAATCTTAGATTATATTAAAGTAGAAGTAAGAAAAAAAGGCTATCCACCTTCCGTTAGAGAAATTGGGGAAGCAGTTGGACTTGCTTCAAGCTCAACCGTCCACGGTCATCTTTCAAGACTGGAGAAAAAGGGCTATATTCGAAGAGACCCAACTAAACCTAGAGCGATTGAAATTTTAAACTTAGAGGATGATATCGTTGAAGTGGAACATCTAGAAAGAAAAGCTAATTACATTCCGATTATCGGAAAAGTAACAGCCGGCGTTCCCATTACCGCGATTGAAAATGTCGAAGGGTATCTGCCTTTACCTGAACATCTTGCAGCCAATGAACAGACATATGTTCTCGTCATTGAAGGAGACAGTATGATAGAAGCTGGAATTTTTAACGGTGATATGGTCATTGTTAAACAACAACAAACAGCTAATAATGGTGATATCATTGTCGCCATGACAGAGGATGAAGAAGCGACGGTTAAACGTTTCTTTAAAGAAAAAGACTATATTCGTTTACAACCTGAGAATTCAACAATGGACCCACTTTTGTTAAAACAAGTGACTATTTTAGGGAAAGTAATTGGAGTCTTTCGGACCATTCATTAATTTTTTAGAAGCTGCCTATTCGGTGGCTTTTTTTGTGACAAAAAAGCATATTGGCAAGTGTCTGGTTGAAATGACCGGATTTGCTCGTATTGCTGGATGTTAGTGCTTTTCTCAATAGTTACCGTCTTCATATATAGGCTATGAAATCAAAAAAAGATTACCCGCATTTTAAGAAACATTTCTTAAAGGGGTAATCTTTTTAAATCCTATTAAACTTTTAATCGTTTTCTTTGATACATCATGCCAGCAGCGATTAACATTAACACGGCTCCAATTAAAATCATTTGATAATTAGATGTTGCCGTATTAGGTAATACCTTTCCTTTCTCAACTTTGTCTTTACTGCTCTCAGCGCCGCCCTCTTTTCCTTCTCCTTTAACCCCTTCTTTTAACTCTTCTTTTAAATTATCATCTTCTTTTTGAGGTACATCTACCGTGTCCTCTGGAAGCTCTTCTTCTGTTGATTCAAGAACAGTAAAAAGACTAAAATGGTCGGTTGTTGCGGTCACTTTATTATCAGTACTATATGCTCCCCCAACAATCTCCCACTTATTTTTAGCTTCATTAAAATAATAGACTTGCAACTTATCTACATCGGAAACGGACTCGGTGTCAACATTAAAAATGAGTGTTATTGGCTTGTCAAACTTTGTGAGGAACTGCTCACCTTCTTGTAACTTTAATTCAAATACCGAACTAACCTTGTTATGAAAACGGTCAATTAATGAAAGAAAGAAATTTACTTCCTGTTGTCCACTAAAATTGGAAGTCGGAATCGCTACTGTTATTCCTCCTGTTACAACTTCTAATGTGACATTTTTTTCTTTTAAAATAGCCATTTGCTCGGCTGTTAAGTTTAAGGTAATAGACCCGTTAAAATCAGAAATTTGTATCGATAAAGTCGCGTTATCTGCTAAATTTCGGAGCAGATCAGTTGAGATCGTGATCTTCCCATTAACAATCGTTGCTTCAACAACCACATAGTCTAATTCACTTGGCTCTTCTGGATCCGTCCCTGGTTCTTCTGGTGTACCTGGCTCTTCTGGTAACGTACTAATTTCAGCAATTCGTCCTTCTGAGTAGTACGCGATTGGCTCAGAAAAAGTTTTCACAAAAGAAATAAATGCTTCTAAATCTTCAGGTCCTGTTACTAAGTTCTTTGCGTACTGACCCATTAATTTATACTTGTCTCCATTAGATTCGGCCATATAGTTGTTCGTTGTGACCGTATATGTTGCTTCTTCGTCTAATACTGAACCATCTGGTAAAAACATATTAACAACCTCTAATGTGTCTTTATCCCATGTATAACTAAAACCAGCAATACTAAAATCAGGTCCATAACTTGTAATTTGGGCATTTAATATTTCTCTTAATTCCGCTCCTGTCAGTTCAAATTTCACGAGAACATTATTAAAAGGTAAAATATTAAAGAGACGGTTAAATGTAATTTCTCCAGCTGGAAGGTGATCACGAATACCACCACCATTCATTAAAGCAAAGTCACTTTCCATTTCCCAAATCATACTATCCGCAATTAAATTTCCGAGTGGGGTATCGCCATCATTGGAATAATCACCGATCATATCAATGGCCGCGACACCCACTACTTCATTTAAGATCGGTGCGACTCGATTTTCATAGTCTGCTAGAATGGCCCCAACAGCTGGATCTGGTTCGATTTTACTTTGATCGACAAAAACGATTTCAGCCTCTTTTTCGACAATGTCTCCTGATTCCGGATCAATTAAAACATCTATTGCCGCAAAAGCTTTACCATAATCTAAAGCTTGAACGATTAACGTATCATCAACGATCGCATTGACGATTTGATGATTATGCCCTGCCAAAATAATATCGACCTCATCGTCAACATCGCGGGCTAAGTTTGCCGCTGGACCAACAGCCGTCTCACCTGATTGTGAGGCAGCCATATGAGCTAAGACGATAATCGCTCTAACTCCCTGCTCCCTCAGTTCGGCTACTGCTTCATTTACAGCCTCTACTTCATTCGTAAAATCAATATCTTTAATTCCATCCGGTATCACCATATTCAGGGTATCTGTCGTATTGACCCCAATAAAGGCAACCTGTTCACCTTGAACCTCTATTACTTCATAAGGTGGTAAAAAATGTTCCCCCGATTCTTTTTCAACACAGTTTGCACATACAAGTGGGAAATCCATGCCTGCGTAGCCTTCTGAACCTTTCCCTTCAGGATGGTCACCACCATGAACCATTCGTAATAATTCCTCTGTCCCTTCATCAAATTCATGATTTCCAACCGTACCAAAATCAAAACCTATTTCATTCATCATTTCGATGACCGGCTCATCTTGGAACAAGGCTGCTACCGGTGAACTTCCACCAATCATATCACCCGAGTGAATAATAAAGGTATTTTCATTCCGTTCTTCCCATTGTTTTAAATAAGCGGCCACATAATCAAAACGTCCAACTTGTAGCACATCGTCTCCAACCGTTACATTGTATGTTTGGTCAATTTTCCCATGCAAATCATTCATACCGAGCAATTGCATCGAGATAAGCTCTTCATCAGGAAGTTGTGGTTCGTTAAACGGCAAATAACCATTTGCTTCTGCTTCTTCACTGCTTGCAAAAAAGACACGTTTATCAACAGGAACCTCTTTCCAGTTTTCTGGTTCCACATAGGTCATCGTATCTGAGTGACCAACATAACGATGAAGACCATTCCCTGTTTCTCGGGCTCTAAATTCAAACGGTTGTTCTAATAATGGATTTTCTGGATTCCATATCCCTAATTCTGCTTCTTTTGCTTCACGAACAGTCGATTGGAATAATTCATAGTCCTCTTCATTACCAACTGGCCAAATAAAATAGGTAGTCGCATACCCTGCTCGAACCATCTCAAGGTTAATGTTTAAACCATCTGATTTACGAATAATTTGAGCAAGCAATCGACCATATTGATCCGTTGCTTCAGGTCCAACTTCAACGATGACTTCATCGCCCACACTTAATAACTCATGCATATATTCGGTTGCTTTATCACCATGGTATTTTTGATTTTCATCCAGTTCATTTCGAACGCTGTGATACGTTTCTGGCGTATCCATATTGAGAAAACGTACGGCTGTTGAACCTAAGACAGGACTAGCAAGATGAATCGTATCCCCATCTGTAATTCTTCCAACTGTCGATTCATATGTTCCTTCTGAACTAGGGGGTTCTGGTTGTAACTCGGCCAAAGTAAAATCTGAAGCTTTACGAGGTAGTACTTGATAAGTGTTAAATTGACTTAAGACCCCCGTCACCTCATACCAGTTCCCTTGTTCAATCGAATCAATTGCATTTGTTCCTTCCATCACACGAACCGTTGTCGCCTGGAAGTTTTCATCGATGAATGAAATATTATAGCCACCACCAGCAGGACTACTCGGAATATTTTGTACAAAACCATGTACCGTGACAAGCTGCCCTTCTAACGGTTCAGCGATCGCTGGATCATTTAACTCAGCTAATGTCACTTCTAGTGGTAAAGGTAATGGATTTCCTTCCGATATTTTTTCAACTCCGTCCGCTACAGGAACAACTTCTAATAAGCCATTATATTCAACTAAATTCCCACGAACTTCAATAAGATCTCCTTCATATAAATCAGGAAATTGATTTTGGTTAAAATTAAATATATTAATCCCAGCTGTTTCATCTTGAATATATGTCGTATACTGATTGCCACTAATTGCTCTGCTATCAACTGTGACAACACCTTGAACGATGACTTGTGTATCAAGTGATTTCGAACGAGCCTCCGATATCGTAATGAGCTCTAAATCCTCCTCATCAGGGGGCTCTTGTCCAGTTTCGAGAATTTGATAACTAGATGCGGAATGTAAACCTGGAACCGAAAAATAATTTTGCAAATTACCAGTAATCTGAACCTTCGCGTGATAGTTTCCTGGATTACTCACTAGGTTCAAACCATTTCTAACATTCCCCGCTGGTAACTGGACAGGAATCATTTTGGTTAAATCTTTCTCATCAGGAGAATCCGCTAAGGCCAAATTCGTATTTGCTGTAAAAGGTGGTTCTAACCTAAAATTGGTCGCACTTGTCACTGTTCCTACTATGTATCCCTCAACGGTGGCTCGCCCTGAGTTATTCTCAATCGCGTCACTAACCGAAATGACATCCTCTGCAGCTTTAACTTGAATCGTCAAGACTGGCAAAAAATGAGTGAACATAAGTAAAAACACTAAGCTCAGATAAATCACTTTTTTCCACAATCGATTTTTCATTTCATTCCTCCTCGTTTTAGACAGAATATTAGGAAAGTTAACGACATAAAAAGACGACAACGTCCTACATTAACAATGTCTAGACACAATCCATTCTTTTTCTACAATAACAAACACTTCCCTGCCTTTTCAGAATATCACTTTTATATGAGGAAAAGGTTAATAGTTTGTAAAAATAAGGTTAAAGTATCAAATAGCGTGTAATCTAACCATTACTATATATCTATCACATATGACTCCCATAGTACTTTCGTTATAGCGTCCGTTAGATTATTTCACAATACTATTTAGTCAAAACATAACTAGTAACATTACAAAAAGAGGAGCAAGTCACTATACTTAAAAACCATAAAAAATCCCGCATCTAATGAAATAGATTCGGGATTTTTTATGGTTTTTATTTTCTCTGTGAACGTAAGTATACACTTAAACCAGTCGTTAATAGTAATAAAACAGCCACTATGATGAGAGCATAATCGATCCACGTCTCAAAGCTCCAATTAATCACAAATAAACATAAGATAACCAAAAATAAATTTAAAATGATTTGAAAGTTTTTCATTTAATTATTATATGAACTTTATAACTCGTCCATATCTCCTTTCTACACTTTATCTTGCTCGTTCTCGACAAGGGCTGATGCCTCTTGAAAATATTCTTCAAATACCGCTGACAGTTCCTCATAGGATTGATTACCTTTTTTATCCCATAAAGATTGACAACTTTGTACAAATTGAATGGTGTCATCACACCATTTTATGTATTGCACTTCACTTTCTAAACCACGTTTTAAAACAGCTGATGCCATAATAATGCGGGCATTCATTACATTTCTTGCTTTAATACTTTTAAAACGTTCCTGAATGATACCTTTCATTTTTTCTAACCGCTTCTGCCTTTCCTTTTTATAAAGATTCAGCTTTAATAACACTTCATCAACAGATATACGGTCAGAGAAAAAGACTTGCATTAAAAAAACGTCTTTTATTTTCGGGGGTTCAGTCGGTGTCATAAGCCATTGGATTAACTCCCTTTTTCCTGCTTCTGTAATGGTATATATCTTTTTATCAGGCTTTCCTTCTTGTTCCACAAACCGACTTTGAATGAGCTCTTCTTTTTCAAGCTTACTTAATTCCGGATAAATCTGTGACAAATGGCTATGCCAGGAAATACTCATCACATCATCAAACTCTTTTTTTATATCGTATCCACTAGCCTCCCAATCACTTAAAAAACCTAAAATTGCGTATCGTAACGACATCCACTCACCTCTTTTTGATTCCCATTTACTTAACCTGTTTTTTGATGAGACACTTTTTCAGTTGATAAATTCGCTAAAAAGAAAAGGGCCCCTATTCCAATTAAAGCGATACAAACGGCGATTATGATGACCGTTTCTGTAACACCTAAATACGAGAGCAATAAGCCCGTCAAAAGAATCCCTGGTAAAGCACTACCAGTTGAAATCACATTCATAAGACTAAAGGTTCTCGTATAATGTTCAGGTAATATGACATTCTGTAAAAAAGTTACGAGCTTCACCTGAAAAGCACCTAACGCTATTCCTTGAATAAAGAAAAAAGGTAAAATCATTAACCAATGAGTTACAAAATATAGCATACCAATACTTAAACTTAAAACAAACATCGGAAATATAAAAACGACTTTTATTTGAACTCTATTTCCTATTTTTCGAATAAGGATTGCTCCAACCGCAACTCCTACTAATGAAGCGGTACCAATAAAACTTAAATTCTCCACACCAACCTTTAATTCCTCTGTCAAAAAAGTTACGAGTAATAAGTCAACCGAACTTATAAACAGCATGGCACATGTTAATAGAAGAAAAACAGGCTTTAACATCGTATGATGCCAAACATAACTTAAACTAGATAAGATCATCTTCGTTTGACTTTGTTTGTTATTCGGTTGGTTTTTTATTAAAGGTTTAATTTTAGAAATCGCAATTATCGTCAAAGCGAGGAGAACACTTGAAACAAACAATAATAATAATGGCGAAACAGATAACTTAATCATCCATGCTGTAAAAATCTGGCCACCTATTTTCATTATTGTATATCCTAATTGTAACAAACTATTTGCATTTGTGCGCTTTTCTGGTTGAACAAGATATGGCAATAAAGATTGATTAGCCGGAAAAAAGAATAGACTTGAGATACTAATAAGGCCAAGCAGAACATAGATCATAAAATAATGAAAATGAGGTTCAAATATTACATACATGATTAAACAAATCATAATCACTAACTTCGAATACGACATAACCTTTTGTAACGTTTTATGATGAATCCAAGCACCTATTGGTAAGGATAGTAAAAAAACCGGTAAATAAAAAGCAACATAATAATAGATGAACATGTCATTTAAGTCTGTTTGGAGTTCTAACCATTTTAATAATGAAAAAAAGATAACCGCATCCGCAAACACACTTAATAGCCGAGCAATAAATAAATATCTAAATGGCGTATTCTCTCTTAAAAGCATATCTCTCAAACCTCTCCATCTATATATGTAAATAATTATATATAAATTTTACATATTTATTAATACAACCAAAAAAGTAACTAGACTTTTTGCTTGCTAGTTACTTTTTAACCTTATTTAGACTAAACTTGCTTGATGATTTCAAAATGATAAGAAGGTGAAAGAATCTTCTCTAATAATCCTTTAGTTCCACCTTTTAACAAAAAATCAACTTCTGACATTAAATTCTTTTTAATGTTTAAACATCTATTACTTTAGGGTATTCATTTAATACATATACATCTAAGAACACAGTAGGAGGAATTTTCTTGGGCCTAACATTTATTAGTGACTGCATTTTAATAGAATCCTATCAAAAAGCAATCAAAAACAATCTAGATGAAGATTTTATCAGAATTTTAGAAGAAGAACTAATCAGAAGAGGATTTGTAACCATGACCAAAAATTACGAGAAAAATAGTGACTCTCGTTTGTTTATTATCAGGCCAAAGTGAATGCCAAAAACGATTGTACTAGTCAGTCAAAGGTTTAAAAACATAGGATAAATTGACCTTTCCTCATATATTCACTCTTTCAATATAAATTTATTGACATCAAAAATAAATTTGTGATATTATAAAATATTCGACAAGAACACACATATATGATACTCTAAAGAAGGTTACCATATATGGAGGTGGATTATATGTTTCAAATTGGCGATAGCATTATTTATCCAATGCACGGAGCAGGTATAATTGAAGCCATAGAAGAAAAAGAATTCTCAGGGGAAAAACAACAGTATTATGTTATAAAAATGTCTATCAGTGATATGCAGGTGATGGTTCCTACGAATAAAACATTAAATTTAGGAATACGACCCGTTATTGATTTACTTGCATTAAAACACATCATACACATTTTCCAAAATGGGGAATCTGATAGTTTAATGCCGTGGAAACAAAGGTATAAAGTGAACATGGCCAAAATAAAAACAGGTGAAATATTAGAAGGTGCTGAAGTAGTACGTGACTTAATGCGTATGAAAAAAGAAAAAGCACTTAATGCAAGCGAAAAAGAAATGTTGGATAGTGCCTATAAATTTTTGATTAGTGAAGTCGGTCTAATTAAAGGAATCACCGAAAAACTAACAAAAAGTTTTGATTAAGGTACATTATCGATAATGGATTACATTCCGAAAAATACCCTCCATTTTTCGGGTATACTATGATTAAAAATAATCATTTCAAACATTCAACTTCTTCAACTCATTTTTTGAGTGATAACCTCATTTGTTATTTCTACAATTCTCTCCATTTTTATTTTTAAATTTCTTTTACGAACGTTCGAAGTTTCATTAGATACTTGAAAAAATAGTTACTTGATTTTTGCAATCCTGATTCACACTGGCGCGGCCAAGGAGCCGTAAGGATGAAAGAGAGGTAGGGCTTTCATTGTTTTAGGTATACCTTATTTAAGTTATTATTTCTAGAAGAAAAAAAACGATTCATCCCACCTCTTTCTTGACGATTTTTCACTCGTACTGATTCAGTGAAAAATGATTGTTTAGCCTCTTTATGTCTAAGAGATGCACATATTAGCAACTGTATATGGTCAACTACAAAAAAGGTTTATAACCTAGAAAATTATTACAGGTTGTCTCATAACGTCAGAAAATGACCTTATAGGGGTAGCCTCTTTTGTTTTTATAGCGTAAACCGATATACAAACTATTTTAAAGAGGTGAAAATCACTTTGATGTTTGCATTTAGATGGGTGAAAATTATCTATCAAAGGATCTTTAAAAGAGTGATAAAAAGGTTTACCCCCCTCTTATCACTCCCTCTTTTTAAGTGCTTTTGGTTAACCGTTCTCCTTACCATTTTCTTGTAGTAGGAAATGGACAACCCTTTTCTTTTATCATCGCTCGATAAGTTACTAGCTCACCTGAAAATCGACATGTCTTATTGTTTAATAGGGCTGAACATTCCATACAAATAGCGACTCTCTTTTCATAAAGTTCATCAGAGACGACTCTATCATGTTCTATATAAAAATCGATATCTATTTGTACTTCAGGTACTTGACAACTTTTACAATATCTTTGCTTCATTTCAGCCAATCGTTAACACAGCGACAGACATCGCTGGTAGCTTGACCTCCAATTGACCAGCATCGAAAGAATAACCACTAAAAGCTGTCGGCTTTACCTTTTCCGGATTCTCGAACGTATTATGGGCATTTGTTTCATTAGCCGTTAAAATTCTTCCAGAAATGTGGTCTACTTGTTCCATTAGACCACGAAGTTCTATTGTTAGCATAGATTCGTCTTTATGATGGAGATTACATAAACTAATATTCACTTTTCCATCCTTATCCTTTGAAGCGGATACGCTTACATTAGGAAGCTGCTCTCCGTTCCAATCATAAATATGACTAAATTCTTCAACATCTAATTTCTTCGCATCTTGATGAACTTTAAACATTTCAAAAACATGATAGGTCGGTGTTAAGATCATTTTTTCGCCTTCTGTTAAAATCATTGCTTGAAGAACATTGACAGTTTGAGCTATATTCGCCATTTGGACACGTTCATTATGCTTGTGAAAGATATGAAAATGCAGTCCAGCTACAAGTGCATCCCGAATCGTATTTTGCTGGTATAGAAACCCAGGATTTGTTCCAGGTTCAACATCAAACCAAGTCCCCCATTCATCAATGATCATTCCAACCCTTTTTTCTGGATCGTATTTATCCATAATAGTGGAATGTTTTGTAATGAGCTCATCAATATGCAAAGCTTTTTGCATCGTTATAAACCATTCATTTTCACTCGGATCTAAGGCAGCACCTTTCCCCTTCCAGAAATCACCTGGAATCGTGTAATAATGCAAACTTAATCCATCCATCAAGTGGCCAGCCTCTCGCATAAGTACTTCGGTCCAGTTGTAATCATCTACATTCGCTCCGCCAGCAATTTTATATAATTTATTGTCGCCGTAATTTCGAACATAGGTTTGATATTGTCGGTATAAATCCGCATAGTATTGAGGCCTCATATTCCCGCCGCAGCCCCAATTTTCATTCCCTACCCCAAAATAGGTAAGCGGCCAAGGCTTTTGACGACCATTCTCCTGTCTCCAATTAGCCATCGGTGATTCCCCATCAAATGTCATATATTCAACCCATTCAGACATTTCCTGCACCGTTCCACTGCCAACATTCCCACAAATATAAGGATCCGCTTCGAGCAATTCACATAGCCTCATAAACTCATGAGTTCCAAAGTGATTATTTTCTACTACACCGCCCCAATGCGTATTTACCATTCTCTTCCGTTCTTCCCTTGGACCTATTCCATCCTTCCAATGATACTCGTCTGCAAAACAACCACCAGGCCAACGAAGTACCGGGATGTTTAAGTTTTTTAATGCTGCAACAACATCATTACGAATTCCATTTGTATGGTCAATTGTTGAATCTTCCCCTACCCAAAATCCTTCATAAATACAACGACCTAAATGTTCTGCAAAATGTCCATAAATATTTTTATTTATCTTCCCTTTTTCGATATCTGCATTTATTACAACTCGATTGCTCATTTATTCCGCCTCCCATGGCATCAATTAACATCAAATTCAACAATTGCTCTTTTGCTAATAACGACCTTCTAAAATCCACAAATCGGATTTTTAAAATTGAAATTACATATTTTCTCCCCTTTTCTCTCAAACGATTTACTAACATGCTAATTGTACGCTTCATTCGCACAATTACAAAATGAAAAACATAACTTGTACGTACATATATAGTTTAAAACGAAAATGATTTTATTTCAAGAAATATCTAAAAAATCAAACAAAAAAAATCCTTTATTGCATTCCCGCTGCATAAAGGACATTCTGTTGTTGAATCGTTTATTTAATTTTCTGTCGAGATATCCTTTGTTGAGTTACGAATGATTAACTCAGGCTGATATATGTAGGACTCTACCTTTTTTTCTTTTTTATGATTTTCAACTAAACCAATAATCATTTTTGCGGCCCTCTCACCCATTTCCGTTTTAGGATGAGCAACTGTTGTTAATTTCACCTCTGATGCTGTAGCGAGAAAAGAATCATCAAAACCAATCATCGAAATGTCCTCAGGTACTTGTAGTTTCTTCTCCCTCAGCACATCTAGCAACTGTAAAGCTAGCTCATCATTATAACAAACAATGGCAGTGGGCATCTCATTATGGTTATTTAATAACTTAGTTAATTCTTCCGTTGGTTTCGTTTTCTTTTGCTCAGAATTATAATTGATTAAATGATTCGGGTTTATCGGAACTTGGTTCTGACGATGTGCCTTTATATACCCCTTCATCCGTTTAACTCCTTGAATATCATCGTTTTTAAAAAAGCCAACAATATTCCGGTGTCCTTTTTGGATCAAATGCTCCGTCTGAACAAAACCACCCTTTTCATCATCTAAAATTAAACACACAGGCTCTAATTCATCATAAAAAGCATTTATCATCATATAAGGAATTTTCATTCGCTCAAAATTAAAATAATAGTTTATATTCGGATTCGAAAAGGCACTTTTAGTTGGCTCAACAATGACGCCATCAATATTTTGTGTGATTAAATTTTCTAAAATTCTCTTTTCATTCTCAATATCATTATTTGTACTGTATAAACTAACTTGATAGCCATGTTGACTCAAGTACGATTCAGCCCCTCGAATAATCGAAGGAAAAATATAATCAGAAATATAGGTCGTCATAATGGCTATATTTTTTTTGACCGATGGGTTTCTGTTTTGGTTCTCCGTTCTATCCGCACAGAAAGTACCTGCTCCTTGTTCACGGTAGAGCCAGCCTTCACTCACTAATTCCCCAATCGCGATTCGAATCGTATGACGACTCACTGAAAATTCCTTCATTAATTCATTTTCCGAACTAATCCGTTGGTTCGGCACATAAGTCCCATCTAAAATTCTTGATTTTATCACTTGTTTTACCTTACTATACTTTGTTTGCATAACAATACCTCAATTCAATGCTTGTATGGACAAATTTAAGAAAAGCTCCCAGCCACTATCTCTTTTCTAAGTCATTTTAAGTTTCACAATCGTCTTCACGTATAATACGTATATGTATTCCTTTTATTGTACTATAACTCACGCTCAAATAGAAAGAAGCTTCTTCTTCTTAAAGCTATTATAAAGCGAAGAATTAAGGTTTTTTAATCACTATATGATTACTAATAATTATAAACTAACTTTTCACAAAAAATAACTTTCAATCAAACATTAGCATTGAAGTATCTGAAATAGAAAAAGTGACTAAACCACCCAGAGCTCTTTAGTCACTTCTTAAAACTTACTTTTCAATCTTAAAACTTCTTTTGTATCTTCAACCTTATCACATTCCAAGAGGCCTTGGTTAACTTCGCTTCTACTACACCGTTCTGATTTAAAGAAGAAATTCCTTGATTATGAGGAAACACATTCTGATGTTCTAAAGAATTTGTCGCTTTCAGATCCTTATTTTCCAAAACGATATGCTCGATGATTTCATAACCTTCAAAGCTACGTACATCAGCATGTAATTCAATCGCTTGCTCTAAATGACGATTAATAGCAAAAATAGTTACCTCCTGCTCTTCCTCATTAAAAACAGCTACTGAATCTAGATAGGGGACGTCTGTAAATTCTTTACTATCGTATTTAGGCGAAGAAACAATTGGCTGCAATGCAAATCCTCGTCCGTACTTAGAAACATGAGCTAACGGATAATAGATCGTTTGTCTCCAAGCCCCTCCCCCATCCGTTGTCATAATAGGAGCAATGACATTTACTAGCTGGGCCATACAAGCTATTTTCACTCGATCTGAATTTTTTAAGAAAGTCATTAGCATAGACCCAATCAACAATGAATCTTCAAAGTTATAAATATCCTCTAATTGAGGTGGTGCGATACTCCAAGGCTTTATCTCTTGATCCTGTTGATTGGAATGATACCAAACATTCCATTCATCAAAGCTTAAATTGATCGTTTTTTTGCTACGTTTTTTTGCTTTAATATAATCGCATGTTGAAATAATCGTTTTAATAAAATATTCCATATCCATCGATTTAGCTAAATAATTGGAAGTATCATTTTGCCGATTTCCATAGTACTGATGGAGGGAAATATAGTCGATTGCTTCATAAGTATGTTCTAGTGTTGTCGCCTCATATTGAGGAAAGGTTGGCATCCCCGTATTGGAGCTTCCGCAAGCCACAAGCTCAATAGAAGGGTCAACAAGCCTCATGACTTTAGCTGTTTCCAATGCTAGTCTTCCATATTCTTCAGCTGTTTTATGACCAATCTGCCATGGTCCATCCATTTCATTTCCTAAACACCATGTTTTTATCTTATGAGGTTTTTCATAGCCATGTTTTTTTCTCAAATCACTAAAGTATGTTCCTCCCGGGTGATTACAATACTCAATTAAATTCCTCGCTGCATCAATCCCACGCGTCCCTAAGTTAACGGCCATCATTACCTCTGAATTCACCTGCTTAGCCCAATCAACAAACTCATTTGTACCGATTTCATTTGTTTCAATTGTTCTCCAAGCAAGCTCTAAACGCCTCGGTCGCTCTTGTCTAGGACCAACTCCATCCTCCCAATTATAGCCCGAAACCATATTTCCACCTGGATATCGAATGATTGGAATGTTGAGTTCTTTCACTAAATGGATGACATCTGCTCTGAATCCGTTTTGATCAGCATCCGGATGCTCTGGATCATAAATTCCTCCATATACAGCTCTTCCTAAATGTTCAATAAACGACCCATAAATTCTTTCATCGATTTCGGAGATGCGAAAGTCTTTATCAACGACCATCTTCGCTTTTAATAAAGTCATCATGACCATCCTCCTTATAATTTTAATTAAAAATTCACTTATTTATTGTCAGGTAATGGTTCCCCAAAAAACGGACGACCTTCCTTGTCCCAAGAAAAGACTTGTGCCCGTGTATGTCTATTCGGATCATACAATGGGTCTCCTACTATTTTTTTATAGTTACGTGCATGATAAATAAGTACATCCTCTTCTCCATTTTCTGAAACAGTGAAGCTATTATGACCTGGCCCAAACTGTTGATTTTCTTCATTAGTCGTAAAGATAGGCTCCGAGTGCTTCACCCAAGAACTCGCGTCTAGTAAGGAACTATTTGCATCCGCAGTTAATAAACCCATACAATAATGATGATTGGTTGCACTTGCTGAAAAAGTGATAAAGATTTTTCCATTTCGTTTAATGACTGCAGGCCCTTCGTTCACATAAAACCCTATTTTTTCCCACTCATATTCCGGTGTGGCAATCATCACTTGTTCACCCTTTAAAGTCCAAGGATTTTCTAGCTCTGAAATGTACAAGTTAGAATTGCCTTCTATGCTCGGATCCTTTTGAGGCCAAACTAAATAATGAATGCCGTTATGCTCAAAATATGTAGCATCAAGAGCAAAGGACTCCCATTTCGTCTTAATCTGGCCTTTCTCAACCCAACGCCCCTGCATCGGATCCTCTGATTCATTTTCTAAAACAAACATACGGTGATCAAATAAACCATCCTTTGTCTCCGAGGACTTCGCCGCTGCAAAATAGACATACCATTTTTGATTAATATAGTGGATTTCTGGAGCCCATATATTGGCACTCATCGGTCCATTTTGATACTTCTCCCAAATAACGAGTGGCTCCGTTTCATTAAGACCTTGGATTGTTTTTGACCTTCTGAGCTCTATTCGATTATATTCAGGTACAGACGCCGTAAAATAATAAAAACCATCAAAATGCTTATACACCCAGGGATCAGCTCGTTGTTCAATGATTGGATTTTGATATTGATTGTTTTGTTCCATATTATTAACCTCATTTCCGTTCATGTATTTTAAAATGGGTAAGACTATCAATCTAGTTAGCCAAATTTCCAGACGTACTTGCTGTTTTTTCGTTTTTAATAAGCCGAATTGCTCTATTTTTAGCCAAATAGATAACAAAAGCGATTAAAAATAAAATAAAGCCAATGATGTCCATAGAGAGTAATTGAATGAGACCCCATATCGCGATCCAGATTAAAACCCCATACTGAATCTCATTATCTTTTAATTTCACAGCAATCAAAAAATTAATGATCGCCCCTACAAGCATAAAAATGCCAAACATTAAAATCACCTGGAGCACATTATTAACCATTTGAGAGCCAGCTATCATCGTATTCCAGTCTTGATTTTCTAATCGCTTAGCTCCCTCTTGATCAAACCAGCTATAGTAACTAAAAATCGTTAATAGTGACGTAATTAAGTTCCACGTAGAACCAATGATTAATAATTTTCGTTCCAACCCTCTTTTGATTGTCACCATCTAAAACCATTCCCTATTAAGTCTTTTTTTGATCCAACCTTTTTAAAATCTCACCCTTTAATCCCTGCATTTAATTTGATCGCTTGAACAAAATATTTTTGGGCAAAGAAGAATAGTAGCAACGTAGGAATAATCGCTAATATTGCTGAACCCATCAATTGACCAATCATTCGATAATTCCCATATACATCCTGTAACAATAGCAACCCAGCGGTAACTGGCATTTTTTGAACATCCGTATAAACGATAACCGGCCAGAGGAAGTCATTCCAAGAACCAACAAAAGAAAACAAACCACAAACAATTAACACTGGTTTTATTAATGGTAAGACAATTCTAAAGAAAATGACAAAATCGCTCGCACCATCCACCTTAGCCGATTCATCCAACTCCTTTGGGATTCCTTTCATAAATTGTCTCACAAGAAAGATATTTCCCATTCCGGCTAACCCAGGTACGATCATAGCCCAAGGCGTGTTCACCCAGCCCAATGTATCAATAATTTTATAAGAAGGAATTAAATTGACAACATTCGGGAAAAACGAAATAGCTAATAATGTAAAAAACAGAACATCTCTGCCTTTAAATTTCATACGTGTGTATCCATATCCTGTTATAGAAATCACAACAATAACTAAAAGTGTATGTGTCGTAGCAATAAAAATAGAGTTCCATATCCATTGTAATATCGGAGCACTCGATGTGTTTTCTAATATAGCCATATAATTATCGACGATCCAGTTCACAGGTAAAAGTCGAAAGCCTTCATTTACAACCTCTGTCTGCGAACGAAATGATGTTGTAATTCCAAATAAGACAGGAATCATCCAGATCGCACTTACTACAATCAGAAAGATATAGGCTAAGTATTTCGAAATTTTAATACGTCCACTACCTCTTTCCTTAACAGGCTTAGTCGACTTTGTTAATGACGTAGAATCTGAGATTTTTACTCGGTTGTTCATTTCCACCCTCCTCTTTCTTTTTCCGTTACACAGCATTACGGTTCATTAAGTAATATTGAATCGCTGATATCACTAAAATGACTAAACCTAGTAAAACCGCCATCGCCGAGGCGACACCCGCTATCGACTCTCCATGACTAAAAGCTAAATCACGAATATACATCATTAATACGGTCGTACTTTGTCTCGGTCCTCCGTCTGTCATCATCAAAGGCTGAGCAAAGACGTTAAACGCCCCAGCCGTTGTCATCACTAACGTAAAAATTAAAGGAAACCGTATTGACGGTAACGTAATACTAAAAAATTTCCTTACAGGTCCAGCCCCATCAATTTCGGCTGATTCATATAAATCCGGTGAAACCCCATTGATAGAAGCCCGATAAATAATCATATTCCCACCAATTCCAGCCCATATCGTAATAGTAAGAATCGTAATCCAGGCATATGGTTGAGTAGCTGCCCAGACTGGTTCTGAACCAAATACATTGCTGACCACTCCTAGCTGCTTATTAAAAATAAGGGACCAAATAAGGGCTGCAGCCGATATAGAGATCAGACCTGGAAGATATAAAAGGGTCTGAAATAGATTTTTTAACTTAACATCTTTATGCTCTAATGAAACGGCTATTAATAAAGGAATTATAATCATTAATGGAACACTAGCTATAACAAAAATAAAAGTATTTTTCATCCCATTGTAAAATTGGTGATAAAAGGTCGAATCTTCATTAAACAAAATTGTTCGATAATTATCTAAGCCAACCCAAACGGGATCTCCGACCAGATTCCATCTCGTAAAAGACGCATAAACCCCATATATAGTCGGTAACAAAATAAACACGATAAACAGGATAATGTGGGGACCAACAAAGAAAACAGGACCTAAGTTTATTTTCTTAAACAATACTCTTCAAACTCCTTTTGGTAAGAGTAATGTGCCACTTGAACAATGGCACATTCCCCTCCTTTTTTCTAATTATCGTTTGCTTCTTCATCATTTATTACATTCTCTAAATCTAACGCCCCTTCCGAAACCTTATCTTCTACAAATCTTTGCATCTCTTCTAACCCTTGCTCAATATCCAGTTCTCCATGAACCATATCAGCTGAATACGTATCTAAAGCCTCCGCTATATAAGGATAATGTCTGTACGTATAAATATATAAAGAATCTGTTTGCTCTTCTGTTGAAGTAAAGAATGATTGAAGATAACTGTCGTAGCTCGAATCCTCAATGACGTCAATACTAGCGACAATTTGACCAGCTTCAGCCCATTCCATTGAATTTTCTCTCAAATATTCTAAAAAGCTCGCAATCCCTTCCTCTTTTTCTTCGGTTCTCTCCTCACTTGTTAGCATCGCAAATAAATGAGAGGATGCTCTATTATGAAAGATTTCCGGTTCAAAAGCATAAACATTCGTTACACCAAAATCTAAACTTTCAACTTGAGCATGCCCGATTGAACTCCACGTTCCATCAGTAGAGAATAAAACGTTTCCAGATTGGAACATTAAATAGCCATCTTCTCCATATGGAGTCAATAATCCAGCATCTTTAATTTCCTTAATCGCTTCGAACGCATGCTTCATTTCCGGTGTATTAACGGCAGGATTTCCATTCTCATCTTGAATATCTCCACCTAAATTTTGAATCTGAGCTAAAATAACCCAGCTTAACAAAGCATCATTCACAACATAATCGCCTTCATCTAGTTGCCCTTGTAATGACAGGATTTCTTCAAAAGTGACAACATTATCTTCTAAAAAATGCTCAACATCATACTTTGCTAACAATTCCTTATTGTAATACATCGCACTTCCATGAATATCTAATGGAATTGTATATTGGGTTCCATCCACATTTCCTGAAGTCCAAGCTTCTGTTAAATAATTTTCTTCCTTTAATTCTGGTTCAATTGCCATGATCTCGGTCATTGGTTTAAGTAAATTTTGATCAACAAAATTTGGAACTCGATCTGCATGAATGATCGATAAATCCGGAATACCTCTTCCTGAATTTAAGACTGTATACATTTTTGTGTACATATCTGAGGTAATAACGTGATTGACCTTATATTCCGGCTCAGTCTCATTATATTCTCTAACAATTTGATCCATATTCGCCCCATCATCCCCGGTTAAAGGAGTCCAAAACTCGATCGTGAATTCATCATTCCCTCCACACCCAACTAACAGAAACGAGAGTAATAAAAGCATCATTAACCTTTTTAATTTACTCATCCATATCCCCCTCAATAAAAAATTAATAGTTTAATAACTTCAATGCAAAGCAGAATTTAAGCACAAATTTGATAACGTTTACAATTCTGAAAAAATAAAAAATATTAATTCGTTTCCTCCTTTTCCTCGTTTAAAAATCACACCTTTGTACGAACATGTTGAACTTCTATCATGTCATTATCGTAATTTGTACGTATAAGATGATTCAAATAAATTATAACTAACTTTTCTGTCAATATCAACACATTTTTTCGCCTTTATTAACCATTAATAACTACCTTTTCATTCTCCTATAAAGTGTAGCCCAAAGATTAATAGCAACTGATCCGTATGACTTATGACTCTTAGATTTTATTGAGATTTAATCATGATTTAATAAGCGTTTAATCTCTTTTTCAGAAAGTGCTCCCTCATATATTCTCAAATCATCCATTAATCCTACAAAAGGCGTGTCCCACCAATTCACTGCTAAACTGAAATCTGCCTTCATCGTCGTAAATATATTCGGGAATTCATCTCCACTAAAATGATTATTTCCATTAATGTACACTTCAAGTTTTCCTTTATTATAAGTAAACACAAGATGCGACCACTCCCCCTTTTCGATTGAAAAATCGGTTGGCGCTTCATACCATTGGGCACTACCTGACCAGAGCATTGTTTGCTCTTCAATCGGCCCCCTCGGAAGCAAACTAATCCAATTATTCTCATCTCTTGCCCCAAAAAAAGTCGTCGCAAAAGTCGTCAATTCTGCAGGCTTAACCCACAAAGACACGGAGTACTGATCAGACGCAATTAAACCTTTAGGTAAACGTATGCCAGAGCTCCCATCAAAGACGACCGCTTCCTGACTAACTCCTGCTTCATATGAAAGACTGCCACCTGTATAAGTAATTCTTTCTCCTGTTATCGTACCCTCTCCAAAATTCCCTGTCCGCTCTGTTAAATCACGATCAAACGGATAATGAGCGACTAACCCCTTTTCCCGGTAAGGTAAAACCCGAATTTCAAATGTTTTTTTAGCCGTTGCTTTCCCATGAGTAATGGTTGCGGTTAATGTGGCAGATGCTTCGCTTTCTCCAGCAGATGGCCTTGTCACTTGACCTGTACTTGTAACAATCGTTGGATCTGAGCTTTCCCATGAAATAACGGCATTACGTGAACCATCCGTCGGGAGCCACAAATCTGAAATGATTTGCTCGGTATCCCCTAATGACAAATCCTTTAAAATATCCTCAGTCACTTCCTTACTAGAACGTTCCCCTAGCTGGCTGCCCCAAATCATTTCACCGTCTTTTGACATCAAAGTAAAAGTGACGACATCCCTTTCTAAGCTAGGGTTATATTGCTTTATAAACACACCTTCATAAACAGTTCCATCGATTGTCAATTCAGCCAGGTTATGAGCCGTCCTCTTCCACGAACCTTTCACATCACCCGTGACTTTATTATTTTTCGTTAACGTAATATATTTCTGCTTTTCAATCTCTGACGTAATTTCTTTGCCGTGTTCGATCATATAATAGTCACCAATGACCTCATTTCGATGAATCTTCTCTACTGTTTCACCCGTATACCGATAAGGGGCGACAACTGGCCAGCCATTTTTATTCATAAACATTTGATGAACCCGAACTTCATGCATTTCTCCTCTGTCTGGGAAGCGTGTATGGAAAACGAGAAACCTCTCACCTGTTTCCTCACTCATATAGACGGAATTATGTCCGGGAGAAATATACCCATAATCTTCACCAGTTCCATCGTCACCAACTTTATGCTCAAAAAGGAAATTCCCGATCATTTTATTGCCAAATTCGGCATGCTCATAACTATCTACCTTATTTCGAACGGTTCCATCATCAAGTGAATCCGGAAAAACGGCCTTTTTTCCTGCTGCATCTTCATATGGACCATCAGGATTTTCCGAACGAAACGTTCTCATTTGGTATCCTCCACTTGAACTTAAACCGCCATATGTGGCAAATAAATAATAGTAATTTTCAACATCATCATAATAAATATAAGGTCCTTCTATCGAATGTCCATAACCACCCGCAATTTTAGTTCCAAAATAACGATCGATTAATCGACCATCTTCTGTCAAACCATCCTCACCTGGATAAAGAGGTTGACCAGTTACCGGATCAACTTCCATCATAAAAATTCCACCAGCCCATGAACCATAGGTCATCCAAAGCTTTCCATTTTCATCAAAGAAAAGATTTGCATCGATTGAATTCGTATATATCCGATAATTATAGCCCCCTTGATCTGTAAACCAATTTGGATTCGGTTCATCTATTATGCCATCCTCCATTAAACTCGGAATGTTCGTATGAATCCAGTTCTTGTTGACATCACTATTCGGATCGGACGCATCGTGATCATAAAAGCCAGAATACATAATCGTGTCGACATATTCAAACGGTCCTTCTATCTCTTTTGAAACGGCATAACCAATAGCGGACCGTATATAAGTAGAAGAAACACTATAATAAATCATATACGCCCCTTTACTTCCATCCTCATTAAGATAATGCTCATTCCAAATGACTTCTGGTGCCCAAACCGCATGACCACCTTGACTATCTACATCATCCTCCCCTGCCCATTCAAAGGATTCTGCTAGATTATTAGAAAGATCACCAAAAATGGTATTATCGGGCGTTGTATATCCATTCGTATAATTTTCCCAATTGATTAAGTCCGTTGATTTGGCTCCATCAATATGTGATCCAATGACATAAAAAACATTATCGGCTTTAACGATTGAAGGGTCGTGTACAGAAGCATTATGAAAACCTTGTATCGACTCATTTTCTTTTATGGACATCCTCACATCTTCCTCCTGCTCAATAGAAGCTTCACTCCCTCCCTTGACCACAACCAATACTACTATAAGTACTAACATTATCATCAAGCCCGAAACCTTCCATGTACGTGCCATATAAAAACCCCCTCATTCAATTAGTTAACTTATCATTAATTGATAAAGTTCTCGCGGAGCATTCTAATCCCATAAACACCTCCCGCCACCTCTCCATAAGAGGAAATAAACTTCACTTCTACGACTTGTTTATCCTCTGTTAAATAATAGGGAATCTCATAAATATCTTGAATCAATTCATGTCCATTCCCTTCAAGCCGTTTCTCCGCAATAGCCTCATCATCAATCGCAATCGTAAAATGACGGATATATGGACTACCCTCTATAGAAATTTCACGATCTCCATTAAAGAAATCAATAGACAAATACATTTGTTTTCCTGGTTCCACCTTCATCTTATAACTAAAGAATCCCTCATCCCGACAATCTCTCCAGCCTCTTTTGACTGTATTTAAATACCCTGAACGAGAATTCTTTTTCTCGATAAAATGTTCGATTTCTCCCTGTTGTTCATACGGTTGCACGACATCAATTGTTATTTGTTTCAATTTCGTTTCTTTCTCTTTTTCTAAGCTCTTTAACTTCTTATATAAATTCTCATCCATAATGGACCAATAAAGGCTATAACGTTCATGATGTAATTGATAAAAGGGAATAAGCCTCACCCTTTGATTTCCTGGCTGTCCAACGGGTTCCGTCTCAAACTGAAGCGGTAAACCGTCCACCGGTTTTATCCAGTTCCGTAGTCTGTCCTTATCCGCAATAAAGACAGGTACATCGATTAAAGGGTGTGTATTTAAGCTCAAGTGATTTGCTTGGATGTCTGTTTCAGGGAAATTTTCTCTCCCTAAAGCACCAGCTAACACAACAGGTCCATACATTATACCTACTTTATTCGAATCATCCTTTGCTATATACGAATGAAGTCCAAGTGGAAAATTTATCTCGATGACATCCCCTTCCTTCCACCTTCTTGATAAAGTTACATAGCCTTTTTTATCGGTTAAAAAGGTTTGCTTTTTATTTACAAGAACCGAGACCTTTCCATCAATCCAATAGGGGATACGAAGATGAATCGATATAAACTGCCCATCCCCCTCTTCTATCTTTAATTGAATTCGACCTGAACGCGGAAAATCAGTCTCTAATTTTAACGCCATTTCCTTTTTTTCTAATTGTAAGCGTGAGGCAATAAACAAATTAACGAACAATTCATCGTCTCTTTGGTAATAGATATGTTCAGAATAACGAGTTGGACTTTCCATCCCGGTGCCTGTACAACACCAAAAAGAATCTTCTGGTGAATGATACACTTTAAAATGACCCGGCTCTGTTGAAACAAAATAGGCTTTCATCCCTGAATCAGGATCTTGTGAGGCTAAAATATGATTATAAAGAGCCCTTTCATAAAAATCGTAATATTCTGATTTCTGATCCCATAAAAACAAATGAGCTGTCAACTTGAGCATATTATACGTATTGCAGGTTTCTGTTGTTTGAACCCCCAATGTTTCATCTGAGATAGGGCCAAAATGCTCATTGATGCTATTTCCTCCAATAATATAAGAACGCTCCCTCGTTACTTCCTCCCAAAAAAAGGTGGCCGCCGTCTTATACTTTTCCTCTTTTGTAATATCATATAATTTCGCAGCACCTATCACTTTTGGTATTTGTGTATTTGCATGTCTCCCCTCTAAAAGATCCCTTCTATTTGATAACGGCTCTAATATTTGCTGTTCACAAAACCTAATCGCTAATTGTAAATAAGCTTGATTTTGAGTTAATAAATAGAGCTCAGCCATCACATCATTCATGCCACCATGCTCACAAATGAGCATTTTTTGAAACTGTGCCTCTGTCAATTGCTTGGTACCATCTAGCACCCAATCAGCTAGCTTTGTCACAATCGAGAAAGCCTTTTCATTTTTGACCAATTTATATACATCAATTAGCCCTGCAAAAAGCTTATGCATGCTATACCAAGGGACCCAATGCCCTGCCAATGTAAAATGGTCAACCTCAAAGTCACCTGTAAAAACCTTTTCAAAGCAGGTGCTTGGAAAGCCACCGATAAAATGACTATCATGAAGGCTCTGAATGTATTCAAGTTCGTCAATCGCTTTATTAATTTTATCTTTTATTGCTCCGTTCATCGTATTTTGATACATATAAGCAGCTGCCGATAACCAATGCCCTAAAGAATGACCAGAAATGCCGGTTTCCTCCCACCCCCCATATCGGTGTTTCTTTGGAGCTAATCCGACCGCTTCATAACAAGGGGCTACTAATCGGTCGATATCTAAAAACAATAAATAGTCCATTCCCTTATCCTCTGATTGTTTAAAAATCCCGTCTAACAATTGAACCTGAACCAATGCTTCCCATTCCCTTCCTTCTATGACTCTTACCATTTCGTTCGCTCAAAACCTAAAATAGAATGACAATAGAGACGATACCTCACATACCCTGATAATCGCCTCTATTAAAAGTCAATGAAAAACTTATCCTTTTCGAACAAACTCATTCCACTTTAATTCATTTCGAAACGTGATTAAGTCTGTACTCTTATTGATTAGCACACACTCAATATCTGTCATTTCTGCCCAATCATAAAGCTGTTCAGGTGTGACAACATAAGAGAAAACCGTATGATGTGCTCCACCGGCATGAATCCAAGCTTCAGCCGACTCACTTAAAGATGGTTCCGGCTTCCATAACACTTGAGCGACAGGGAGCTTTGGCATTTTTTGATTGGTCTCAACCGCGTTGACTTCATTAACGACTAATCTAAAACGGTTTCCCATATCAATCAATGATGCATTGAGTGCCTTTCCAGCTGCACCACTAAATACTAACCGAGCTGGGTCCTCTTTACCGCCTATCCCTAAAGGATGAACCTCTACCTTAGGCTTCGTCGCAGCGATTGAAGGACAGACCTCTAACATATGAGAGCCGAGCACTAATTCATTTCCTTTCTCAAAATGATACGTATAATCTTCCATAAAGCTCGTGCCTTTTCCATCAGCAAGGATTTTCATCATTCGAGTTAAGCCAGCCGTCTTCCAATCGCCTTCACCACCAAATCCATAACCTTGAGCCATTAATCTTTGCACAGCAAGACCAGGTAATTGTTTCATCCCATGGAGAATTTCAAAGTTAGTCGTAAAGGCACTATATCCACCATCTTGCAAAAACGCCTTCATCCCTAGCTCAACTTTTGCTTGATAAAGAATCGAATCGCGATAATCGTTAGAAGAAAAGGCTTTTGAATCTATTTCATATAAATCGCGATATTCATTAAAGAGCTCATTCACTTGTACTTCTGTTACGTCATTTATATAAGTTGTTAAATCACCAATTCCATATCCATTTGTTGTCCAGCCCAGTTTTATTTGAGCCTCGATTTTATCTCCTTCTGTAACCGCTACATTTCGCATATTGTCACCAAAACGAGCAATTTTCAAAGACAACCCGTCTGTTACGGCAACAGCTGTCCTCATCCAAGAAGCTGTGCGCTCTCGAACAAACTCATCTTGCCAATGTCCAACAATAACCTTTCGTGCCAGATTAAGTCGCGCTCCAATATAGCCAAATTCACGATCTCCATGGGCCGATTGATTCGTATTCATAAAATCCATATCAATCGTACCCCAAGGGATTTCTCGATTATATTGAGTATGCAAATGTAATAAAGGTTTCCTTAATTCCATCAATCCAGCAATCCACATTTTTGCAGGAGAAAAGGTATGCATCCATGTGATAATCCCTGCACAACTATCATCTGTATTCGCTTCTAAACAAAGCTTTCGAATGGAATCAGCCGTTGTCAAAACAGGCTTTATCACAATTTCATATGGAATCGTCGAATTGTCGTTTAGTTCACTTACTATTCCTTTTGAATGCTCCCAAACCTCTTCAATTGTTTCTGGTCCATATAAATGTTGACTGCCAGTTACAAACCAAAAGTTATACTTTTTTACTTCCAACATCTAGTTTCCTCCTAAAATGGTTATAGTGATTAAAATTAACCTAATCTATTTATATGATTTCAGTCGTTTCATCACGTCATTGGCACCGCGACCAAAATATTCGTGAAGGGTGTTATATTCTTCGTATAATTTTTCATAAATGGCAACGTTTTCAGGTTTCGGCTTATAAGTCTTATCTTTCACTCGTCCCATCTTTTGAGCCGCTTCATGAATCGTATCAAATCCACCGTTTTGACTTCCTGCTGCGACTGCTGCGAACATAGCTGCCCCTAAAGCCGGTGTTTGTTTCGAATCGGCTATTTTAATTTCGCGATTTGTCACATCCGCATAGATTTGCATAAGCAAGTTGTTTTTTTGAGGTAACCCACCACAAGCATACAACTCATTAACAGGTACTCCATTGTTATGAAAAGCATCTATTATCTTTCGCGTTCCAAACGCGGTCGCTTCCAAAAGGGTCCGATAGATCTCTTCAGGTTTTGTAAGGAGGGTAAATCCAAGAATAAGCCCAGTTAAATCTGTATCCACTAATACTGAACGATTTCCATTCCACCAATCTAAGGCAAGTAATCCCGTTTCACCCGGCTTATAAATCGATGCCTTTTCTTCAAGAAGCTGATGAACGTCTTTCCCTAAACGGTCCGCTTCCACTTTTAATCCCTCTGGTACACCATGCTCGACATACCAAGCAAAAATATCTCCGACAGCGGATTGACCAGCTTCATAACCTAAAAATCCAGGAATGATACCATCTTCTACCACCCCACACATTCCTTCTACATTCCTTTCCTCTGTCCCAAGCAACATATGACAGATGGAGGTCCCCATTGCCATCACTAGCTTTCCAGGCTCAACAACCCCAACAGCCGGTACAGCCGCATGAGCATCGACATTCCCTACCGCAACCGCAATCCCTTCCTTTAACCCCATTAAATTCGCCATTTCTTTTGTTAACTCACCTGCTTTTGAACCTAATGGAAGGACTTTACCGCGAAGTTTTGTCTCGGTTAAATCTCCTAATCTACTATCTAAAGATTCAAAAAAATCTTTTGTGGGATAACCTTTTTGTTTATGCCAAATCGCCTTATAACCAGCCGTACAACTATTTCTTGTGAGTTGACTAGTCATTTGCGAAACGACCCAATCCGTCGCTTCCACAAAACGATCCGTGAGTTGATAGATTTCTTCGTCCTCATTTAGAATTTGCCATATTTTTGCGATCATCCATTCGGAAGATATCTTCCCCCCATACCTTTGCAAAAAAGACTCTCCTCGTAACGCCGCTATTTCATTAATTCGGTTCGCCTCATCCTGTGCGGCATGATGCTTCCATAGTTTTACCCAGCTATGAGGACGTTCCTTTAAATCAGCCTTTAAACAGAGCGGTTCTCCTTGGGAATCAATTGGCAGCATCGTACATGCAGTAAAATCAATCGCAATCCCGATAATGTCATCAGGGTCAACGCCTGACATTTTTACAACAGCAGGGACAGATTTTGTTAAAACCTCAATATAATCAAGGGGGTGTTGAAGAGCCCATTCATGTTCGAGTATAACCTTTGAGCTCGGAAGGACTTTATCTATTACTCCATGTGAATATTTCGTCACATGATCGGCTATCTCAGTTCCATCTGTAAGGTCAACTAGGACAGCCCTTCCCGATTCTGTTCCATAATCAACACCAATTGTATAGTTCTTATTCATCTGATTTCACTTCCTTTTTCACCTTGACCGTAATAGGCATTTTCTCCATGTTTTCTTAAATAGTGTCTGTCTAAAAGAACTTGCTCCATCGGACTAGCCCCTGGATTGATCGTTAGTGTTCTCCAAGCCATTTCTGCGACCTCTTCTAACACGACCGCATTATGAATTGCGTCTTTTGGACTTTTCCCCCAAGCAAATGGCGCATGAGAATGAACTAAAACACCCGGTACTTGAATGGGATTTAATACATTTTTCCGAAAAGTTTCAATGATAACATTTCCTGTTTCAAGTTCATAGTTCCCATTTACCTCTTCTCTCGTCATTTTACGTGTACATGGAATTTCCCCATAAAAATAATCCGCTTGAGTCGTGCCAAAAGAGGGTATTGCTCTACCCGCTTGGGCCCAACTTGTTGCACAAGTAGAATGCGTATGGACAATCCCTCCAATTTCAGGAAAAGATTGATAGAGAGCAATATGGGTAGCTGTATCTGAGGAAGGCTTTAAATCCCCCTCCAATACTTGACCTTCAAAATCAACGACGACCATATCACGACTCGTCATCTCAGAATACTCAACCCCACTAGGCTTAATGACTACAAGCCCCTTTTCGCGATCAATTCCACTTACATTCCCCCACGTAAAAGTGACAAGATCATACTTAGTCAGAGCTAAATTCGCCTCAAACACTTCTTCTTTGAGTGTTTCTAACATCTCGAATACCCTCCTCTTCAAAACTATAATCTCTATTTATTATTATACACACGTACGTACAAATTTCTATATTTTTTTAAGTAAAATTATATTTTTTTTATAATCGATAGCATCATCTACATTCGTTCGTACAAATCATATCTAAAATCAGACTTTTATTTACGAATAAATTGATTATAAAAGGATAAAAAAGTAAACCTTTCCCTTAATAAATGAGCCTTTTGTAAACTACTTTCGATAAGTTCTTCAGAAATCCCTAATGATTGTGGGTTCAATTCGCCCCCTAACCTTCGAACCATTTCCTGCATTTGTATAGAAGTCGGCATCTTCGTTAAAATACCTAAAATTTTTCCATGATTTATTTTCAAACGCTCCATTCTTTTATCATTAAACAAAATTGAATCCTTTTTTAATTCAATGAGTGCTGCTTTTATCGTCGTTTGATAAAATTCGGAAATAAGGCAGGTTGAAATACTGACTTTTTCCCCATGTAGCACTTGCTTTTTCTTTTCTTTTATAAAAACCATTTCCCAATAATGGGATAGATGATGCTCAGCTCCTGAGGCTGGATGGGACTGGCCAAAACGAAGCATAGCCAAACCAGATAAAATTAACGACTGCATCAAAATCTTTATCCCCCCTTCCTCTCTATTGGCAATCTTTTGAAAATTTTTCGAACACTTTTCTAATGCTTGTTCAGTCATTTGAAAAACCAATGGACAAAAAGGCTCTTCATCGATTAAATGACCAAATTGCCAATCAACTAAAGAGGTGGTTTTTCCTAACATATCTCCAAAACCTGCTGCTATCATTTTTTTAGGGGCCGCCATCAGAATATCTAAATCGGCAAATACCGCTATCGGCGCTTGAGTTTGGTACGTTTTTTTATTTCCATTAACAATGATCGGAGCACCCATAGAAGTAAAACCATCAACAGAAGGGGCCGTTGGGATCGAGAGAAAAGGCTTTCCCATCTTATAGCTAACAAAGCGAACAATGTCATGAATCGTGCCTGCACCAATTGCGATAATAATCTCGGTATTTGCGGAGACCGAAGTCATCACTTGTACGATAGACTTCTCATCTGCTAATACTTCAGAATCGTTTTCATAACCTACTAGAGACGTCTCCGTTAAGATTTCTAGTTGCTTAACTGCCTGCAAAAACGAACGTCCTGCCACTTCATACGTATTACGATCTGCCACAATCGCGATCTTTTGATAGTTTTTTGTTTTCAAAAAAAGGACCGCTTCTTTTAAGGCACTCCTTTCAATCACTATTTGCTCAATCGTCATATCAAAATGGGGGTTCCCACACTGACAATTCCTTGAAATCCATTCATCTAGATCCAAACCTTCCATTATGCCCAACACAACCTTTCCCATTTTGTAATTTCAGTAAAACATTTAAATTTGTACTGAACTTATAAAAATACATCACCAAACTTGTACGTATAACTAAATTATATGGTTCAAGTCCTACAAATATCAAGTGTAGATTCGTACAATTTGAACTGAGGTTGTTCGTTTTAAGGATAGAAAGCTAGATTAAGACCACCACAGTGGGAATGTTAGGTTTGTATGGAGCCATTTTTAACTAAACAAAAAAGCCGAGAAATCCCTTTACATAAGAGTTTTCTCGACCATTTAATATCGCTATTAAACTTTTAAAAACTAAACTGTTCGTATCATACAGATGTCAAGATGTTCACCAATAGAAGAACATCCATGATTTTTAAGTGAAAAAGCTCTACTATAGTTAAGTATTAAGATTCACAAAGTTCGATGATAAATATCATTTAATAGCTATTTTCCTGTAATGATAACATCTTAATGATTGTTTTCATTACAGCATCTTCTTCATTTGAACGGGTAATAAAATTGGCAGCGTCTTTAACTTCTTGAACTGCATTGCGGACAGCAAAGCTATATGTACTACGGGTCATGAGCTCTATATCATTGTACCCATCTCCGAATGCCATTGTTTCTTCTGGCGTAACATTCAGTAATCGCTGTAACTGCTCTACGGTAGTACCCTTATGAACATTGGTATTTGCTATATCTATCCATGCTGCTTCCGAAGCTACAATATAAGCTGACTCAAAATACGGATTTAGTTTTTCTCTAGTTTCCATACACCTTAACAATGGATCGTGAATCGTAATTTTAACAAAATCCTCTTTTATTTCATTAAAATTAGTGACATGTCTTACTTGAGCATAAGATCCTCTGACAATAGCAGCTTCTTCTTGTGGGATACTTCCTTTTATGACTGCACCGTTTTTTGTACACGCAATAACGGTATGTTCTAAGCTAATTTCTTCGAGTAAATGGATTATTTTCAAACCTAATTTATTGCTTAACAGAGATTCATAAACAAATTCTCCGTTATGCTTAATTCGAGTAGCACTATCTCCTAAAATCCATAAATCATTTGCATCCTCAGAAAATAACTCTTCCACACGTTCACATTGTTTTCCAGTAACTGGAGCAAAAATAACTCCTTTTTCTTTCATTATCTTTTTAACGTCCTTATACAGTTCTCTGTTAAAATCACCATTATTATTCAAAAACGTTCCATCCATATCAGATACCACTAATTTAATCATAAGAATTCTCCTCACATCTTATTATAGTTTCACTAAGTCGATATACATGTTTAATTAGATACGACACCTCTTCTTCTTAGTAGGCATTTAGTTGTTCTGAGCATAAGAGCATCACCACAATATACACAACGATAAAAAATGGGAAAATTCCAATTGTTGTATTTGATGCAATGAAACCAAGAAGAGGTGGCATAAAGGCACTACCTGTATAAGCTACAGCCATTTGATAGCCCATAATAGTCTGTGAATGCGTTTTACCGAAACGAGCAGGTGTTTCATGTAACATACATGGAAAAATCGGTGCTAATCCAAATCCCACCATGATAAAACCTACAAGTGAAACGATAGTTGGCAATGGTAGGACCAGAAGTATAGCACCAACTAGTGCTATGACTTGTCCTGTTCGAATGAGCATGCGGTTACTCATTTTAAACGTAACAAAACCAGTTAGAAATCTACCAATCGTTAGTCCTCCCCAGTAGAATGAAACCCACTGTGCAGCTACTGATGCTGGTAACTCCTTAACATTTACGAGAAAGCTACTCCCCCAAAGTCCCACTGTCGCCTCAACCCCACAATAAAATAGGAAGGCAAACATCGATAGCTTCACCCCTTTAATTTGCAAAGGTTTTACAGGCTTTGTATCTTCACGAGAAGTTTCAGTATGGGCAGGTTCTGAATTTTCATTTAACTCTATGTTACTGTTTTTCGATACTCTATTCCATAATGGTAAAGAGAATAGCAGAATAGCTGCCAACGCAAACTGAATGACTGAGATTGTGAGATAACCACTTCTCCAAGCATGTTGACCTGAAATAAACTGGGCCATGATGAGTGGGCCCAAGGTGGCTCCTACACCCCAAAAACTATGTAACCAGCTCATATGATGTGCCTTATAGTTGTTAGCAACATAATTATTAAGTGCTGCATCCACAGCTCCTGCACCTAGCCCAAGAAGGATTGAGCATATAACCAACCACATGATCGATGGAGCAAAATAAAAACCTAATAAAGCACTAGCCGTCATTAAACCACTAAAAAAAGTGACCTTTCCAGTACCAAATCGCGTAATTACTTTTCCACTAACTAAACTTGAAACAATAGTGCCTCCTGCAATCGTCATAAAAAGGAATCCAGCTGCCTCAAGCGGTAACCCCAATTCCTGTTGCATTACGGGCCATGCAGCCCCTAATAAAGGATCAGGCAACCCTAAGCTAATAAAGGCCAAATAAATAATAACCAAAAGTAATAGTGTCATGTTTATACGTTTTCTCCTAACTGTATTTTTTCTATCTTTTTTAAAACAAGTTAAAAAAAGGGGGAAAAGGAGCACTTATTAAATCATTTTAATAAGTCAATAAAAATTTCAGCATTCATACTCATAAAGATGAATGCCTACAGCAATTATTCGTTTGTTTTTTATTAGATGTTACTTATCTCATCCATCATTACATCCAGGCAAAGAGTTTGTAGTCCAAATAAATAGTCTTGTTCCCAATCACTAGCTTCAAACTCTGGAAGATGCTCTGAAGGAATATACTTTGAGCTTACAACTTTAATTTTGTCTATTATTGTTTCATCCACTTCATCCTCACAAAAAATGAAAACATGAGGATTAATAATCGCAACAAACGAGGCTACTAATCTACTAATCGCATCAACCTCATACTCCTCACTAATCATTTCGTTTCTCGTTCCATTTCCCCTATTTAAAGCCTGTTGAAAATTTTGGTCATTATATTGAGGAATAAACTGAACCTCGCCGGAGAAAAACGTACTTCCACGAACGACATGTCCATTTAACATAATCCCTGTACCTGGGCCATTTTGTCCAGAATATAAATATACAAGGGATTGATCCTTCATGTTCCTATTTTTGTAATAGCCGAGAATAGCCGCATTCATATCATTTTCAACTGCGACAGGTATAGAAAAATGCCCCTCATAGTACCCTTTTAAATCTATATTTTGAAAATGCTCGTATCCTGGAATATGAAAAATCCGACCATTATCAACCGCACCAGGAACGCCAATCGCGATTGAATTGATTTTTGGATTTGCGTTTATGATGTTTTCAATATAAGTAGTTAATACATTTAACCCACCTTCCGTTAGTACACTTGGAAGTTTTCCTTGATCCTTTATTTCCCCCAAACAATTAAATATTGTATAGTTTGTCTCTAACCTCTCTAAGAAAATAGCAAGACCAAGCATATACTCAGGATTGTACCTATACCTTTTTGCTCTTCTGCCACCACTAGATTCATCAAGACCAACTGAAATAATTTCTCCATTGTTCTCCATCTGTGTAAGGCTCTTACTTATTGTTGGAAAACTAATTTTCAATTTATTACATAGTTCTACTTTTGTTGCACTTCCAAATTCCAAAAGAGTTGTACGAATACCCAACAGGATCATCTTCTTCAATAACCGTTTAGAAAAAATCCGCAAGCAACGCGGAATTAAGCAAGAAGAATTAGCAAAGGCACTTGAAGTATCGAGGCAAACTATCGGTTCGCTGGAAAATGGACGTTATAATCCATCGATTCTTTTAGTATTCAAGATTGCACGTTTTTTTGGTATGACGATTGAAGAAATCTTTATTTATGAGGAGGATAAAAAGGAATGAAAAAATCTATTTCCGCTTATATTCTTACCGTTTTAGCTGTAGGACTACTAGCAGGTGGTCTATATTTCATCAAAACAATTGAAAATTCACAAGGTATGTTGGAAGCATTGCCTTATATCTGGGTTGGGATCGGTTGTGTTATTTTTGGTCACGGTATGGGAGAAATAATCCTCCAACGTGCTATGAAGGGTGCTCCCACAGCAGCAAAGCAGCTGGATATTGACAAAAACGATGAGCGTAATTTGACAATCGCTAATCAGGCAAAAGCGAAAGCATATGACATGATGGTTTTTGTGTTTGGAGCCTTAATGATATCATTTGCCTTGATGGGTATAGATTTAATCGTTTTATTGCTATTTGCTTTTGCCTATATGCTTATAATTGTATATAGCACTTATTATCGTTTCAAGTTTAATAAAGAGATGTAATAAAATTCTTCTCCTTCTTTAGGTATAATCGAACGTTGCTCTTTTTTTCATGCTGGTGATTTGGAAGATTTGGAGAACACCTCCAAAACCTGCGAAATGCAATCGCTTCCCATACAATTCTCATTTATAGGGTTTCCAAAGGGAGCTAGGAGATCCGTTCAATTTAAAACGAGGTGATAACGATGGCACATGAAGGTAAAAAGCTTATACCCGGCTTAGGCACTCTAGTTAAGATACAACCCGATGAGGTTAGTTTTCAGATAGAGCACCAAGCTGACTCTGCTGCAACTACACTACCTGAGTTAGTAGCAGACTTTAACGAGCTATTAGCAAAGCTTCAAGCATCAGGTATTATGAAAAAGCAATAGTCCATAACCAGGTGCATAGCCTAAATTATTATTCTTGAATTATGAAAAGTGTGGTTTATACAAGATGGTGTTGAAAGAAAAGAAGCTTATTCACATTATCGGTCTACTACCGTATTACATGAGTTAAAAAACACAAAAAGGAACAGTTTTCACTGTTCCTTTTACGTCATTAAAATTCAGCATACCACAGTTCAATTTCAATTTTCAATTCAGGCAATCCTAATGCGGAAATATAGGCAACTGTCATAGACGGGTATGCCGTTCCAAATAATTCATCCCATTGAGGGTCTAAATAATCCCAATCAATTTCTTCTGTTGCCCATATATTAACCTTTATAACGCTCTCTTCAGTCAATCCTTCTGATTCAAGAACCTTTTTTATGTTTGCAAAAGTATTTGTGATTTGATCGTTTAATTTTGCAGGAATATTGCCATCCATATCTATTCCTACTTGACCCGATGTGACAACTAAACCTGCACCTTTTGGCACTCTAGTAATATGACTGTAGTTGCCCACTGGTTTTGGCATAAGCTCAGGATTTTTCCTAGTAATTTTTTTCATAATATGACCTCACAGACTATAAATTTTTCTGCTTATTTTCTAAATAAATTAGACAGACTTCACCAATTCCTGTATATCTAAAAGAAAACAGCAGTCGAGTATCCATAGCCCATAGGTAAAAACATAAGCATTTTCTTTTTCACGACCTGAACACTCCCTTTATTAAAAAGCGAAGTCCGTTTGGTGAGAAGCGATAATACTAAGGAACAACGCTAAGTTCGCGACTTCATTAAGACGACCGATTTTTCTTCGGCTTCTAACGGACGTAGCTAGATTAATTTATAGTGTGAGTAACAACTAATCTATTTATAAAATGATACTACCATATCAAGATATACTATACCTTCAATTGTTGAATAAGGAAAAATCAGGCAATTAGTGATCGCCTTTTCCTTATAGATTAACTTTATAATCCAGCACTAACTCATCCCCAGATAATCCTCTTATGCCCCAATTATGTTTTGGTGTTTCAAAAATAGTAATCTCAATATCCTGAGGTGGTATACCCAGATCACGATTTATCCGCTCAAATAATAGATTTAGCAATTGCTTTTTCGTTTCTACCGTTCGACCTTCAAACATACTAACCTCAATTACGGTATAGGCTTCCGTTCTCCCACTCGCAAAATAAAAATCTTCTTGTTCCATAGGAAAAAAACGGTGAAACTTCTTATCTGGAGGAATTTCAAGCGCTTCCATCATACACGAATGAATAACATTTGATAATGCACCCTTAATTGGATTTAACTTTTCTTTAACCCCATAAATTTTAATCTGTCCCATTCTCATCTCACCTTTCTCTACTCAACTAAACTCCGCTAACATTAACATTATTCTATCAAAAGGATAGAAATTCCTTCTTTAGTGCACAAATTACAGGTAGCCTTGTCTCATTTAAAAGAGTTTGTAATGGAGAAGGCGTCATCTCGCTTCTCCACTTCCTTTTTCAATTTATAGCTATTGAACTTTACTATCGTATGGCTAGATATCATCATTGAAGGTTTTTTCAAAGGTATATAAATGAAAACTGAGCATTCCATTTTGTACTTGTTCTCGATTTAATCTCCATATTATGAAACAAATTTGTATATCCTTTCAATGTATGCATGATACTAAAGAAAAAGTGGCGAGGTTTTGTATGGAAAAAGAAAGTAGCAACCACCAAAAAACAGAAAAACAGATGACATATGACCAAAAGGCGAGTCAATTAATCCAATCATTTAGCCATACAGAGGATTTTGTCGTAAGGGAAATGGTGATTGGTGAGAAAAAGATCATTTTCTGCTTTATAGAATCGCTCATTGATAAAGAAAAATTAAGTACAACGATTAGTCTCCTAACGAACCAAACGACTGAAGGAACTCCACTTGAAAAATTGGTTCGCCAATTTGAGATGGAGAAAACGGATTCAGAGCTTATTCATAGTGTCATGATTGGCAAGGTTCCCCTTTTTATTGAGGGATTTCATGTCGTACCTGTTTTAGACATTAAATTATTTATGACAAGAAGTCCGGAAGAACCCTCAAATGAACGAGTCATTAGAGGGTCACATGATGGCTTTTTAGAAAGGCTAAATAGCAATATAAATATTTTGAGAAATCGAATTCCAAATTCAGATTTTACGGTTAAATACTTTACTATTGGAAAACTTTCTAAAACACAATGTGCAATGGTCTACGTAAATGGAATTGTTGATCAAGGAATTGTCTCTCAAATTGAAAATCGCTTAAATTTGATTGAAATTGATTATGTTACTAATACCGGAAGTTTAGAAGAATTCCTTGAAGAATCTACGTTGAGTCCGTTTCCGCAAATGCTGTCCACAGAAAGACCCGATCGAACAGCGGCAAATATCTTAGACGGGCGAGTCGCCATAATGGTCAATGGAACACCTGGGGTCTTGATTCTACCCGTTTCTTTTTTTGCTTTTTATCAATCGCCAGACGATTATAGTACAAGGTGGTTAACTGGTTCCTTTTATCGTCAAATTCGATTACTCAGTTTCTTTTTAGCTACTTGCTTACCGGCGATTTATATATCGATCATTTCGTTTCATTCTGAAGTGATCCCAAAAGGACTAGTGTTACTCGTCAAAAAATCGATTGAAGAAATCCCTTATCCACCGATCGTTGAAGCATTCATATTAGAACTTACATTAGAACTCTTACGAGAAGCAGGAGTTAGATTACCGAATCCGCTTGGACAAACAATTGGAATTGTTGGTGGCTTAGTAATCGGAGATGCTGTCGTTCGAGCAGGTTTAGTTTCAAATATTATGATCGTTGTTGTGGCGTTAACGGCCTTGTCCTCGTTTATTGTTCCGACTCATGAGATGAGTGCTACGGTTCGACTCATTCGTTTTCCATTGATGCTCTCTGCTGCTGTCCTAGGTTTTGTTGGAATAAGCTATGGATTGTTGTTTTTATTTATTCACATTTGTCGCCTTACTCCATATGGGATGCCTTATTTTTCTCCACTCGCCCCCTTAAAGATCAATCATATTAAAGATACTTTTATTAGGTTACCGGTGTCGAAGCAAAAAAAGAATGACATGTAAAAAGAGAAATCGAAAGTATCTGCTTTACTAAAGGGAGTGAATCCTTAAATGGATGGAGCAAAAATTTCATTGCATCAATTATATTTTCTTATTGTTCAAACGCAGATTGGGATAGGTGTGCTATCCTTACCCTTTTCTGTCTTTAATGTTTCAGAGAATGATGGATGGATTTCTGTGCTAGTTGCAGGAGTAATTGTTCAAATCATTTTATTGTTAATATGGAAAATTGATTGTTGGATGAATGGGAGAGATCTTTTCGTACAATGTCGAGAAATTTTTGGTAAATATTTCGGTAATTTTTTAAAAATTGTGTTTTTAGTTTATTTTCTTGCTATAGGAACAACCATTTTAATTTTATATAGCAATATTATGAAAAAGTGGGTTTTTATTTTCACCCCAAAAATCGTCATAATGGGACTTTTATTACTCATTACTATTTATTTAGTGGACGGAGGGTTAACCATACTTGCGAGAGTTTATGTGTTAATGACGGCCTTAATTATCTTTTTAATTATTTTAGTAAGTATCGGACTAAAAAATGCTCATTATGTTTATCTTTTGCCAATTGGAGTAAATGGGATGACTACTATTTTGAAAGGCTCAAAAGAATGCATTATCGCAATGTTAGGTTTTGAGTTGATTTTTTTATTTCTAGGACCTACTCAGAGTTCTAACCGCAATAAGTTAAAGGTTTTATCATTAGCAAACTTAACTGTTACGATCATCTATTCATTTATTGTTTTTACCGCAACCGTATTTTTTAGCCCAGATGAAATAAAATTAGTTCCTGAGCCTGTCTTATACATGATGAAGGATTTCACCTTCATCGTATTAGAAAGAGTGGACTTACTCTTTCTTTCTATTTGGATTGTCGTTGTGGCCACAACATTTTCTAGTTATTTGTATGCTGCATCACAAGCACTTAAGCATTTGTTTTTGACTTCAAATCATAACTCGAATAAGCCTTACTTTGTTTACATCGTCGGAGGGATTATGTTAATCCTTGCTTTATTGCCAGAAAGTCACCTGCAAATAGATAAAATTTCTAGCTACATTGGGAATATGAGTCTCATTTTTATTTCCTTCATGACTTTACTCTTTTTTTTCTCGGCAATGTTAGTAAGAAAAAAATTGGGAGGACGCGATGAAAAACTGTCATAAAATGATTATATGGATTGTCGTCTTACTTCAATTAACGGCATGTTGGGATCAGCAATTATTAAAAGATAAAATCTTAATAAAAGCCGTGGGGTTCGATAATACAGAAGATGGAAATATAAAATTAACGATTTCTACGCTGATTTCTGATAGTCAAACGATCCTAGAGGAGAGCTTTTCAGAGATCGGAAGGACACCGAGGGAAAGTAGGACAAAAATTGAAAGAGCCTTACATGGGAACATCGATCCTTCAAAAAATCGAATCGTATTAATCCAAGAAGAGTTAGCAAAAGGTGATATTTATCCTTTGCTTGATGTTTTTTACAGAGCTCCATCTTCTTCATTAGTAGCAAAGTTTGCTATTTCAGAAGGTGAAACAGAAAAAATTATGAAACATGATAAAATAGGAACGGTAGAAACAGGTGATTTCCTTTCCGATCTAATTATCAATTCTGAAGATAATACAATAATTCCTTCTATTAATCTTCAGAAAATCTGTCCATTTCTTTTTGATCCTGGATTTGATTTTATCGCACCACTCATTAAATTAAACGATACAAAAATCGAAATAATCGGTACCGCCTTATTCAATGATAAAAAAATGACAGGAAAGATGAGTGTTGAGGAAACAATGCTGTTTCTACTCCTTTCCAATGAATTAGCAAAAGAAACGTCTCTAACAATCCCAATTGAAAATGATGGGATCAATATACCGAATAATATTACGGTTAATGTGGAGGAAGCGAAAAGTAAAATGGAAGTAGACGATAAAAATCCATCTGTCCGTTTCGATTTGTCTTTAAAAGTTGGGGTTGTTGAATTTCCAGAAGATGAACTTCATAATTCAGAAAAAGTAGCCGAATTAAACCAAATAATGTCCGAATATTTAACAAATCTCGCTTCTCAAGTGATAGAAAAGTTACAGGATGCTAATTGTGACGGATTCGGGATCGGAAGACATATGTATGGCTTCCACCATCAAAAATGGAAAGAAACCGGAAACTGGAAAGAGTTATATCCAAATTTAACGATTCAACCACACGTAAACGTTAGCATTATCAATAGCGGGATCATTAATTAATGGTTCTATCGTGAACACTTGATGAGTAAGACCCTAATTTGAAAGGAACGAGCGGCACCACCGAGTTGCTTGTTCCTTTCGTATGGTTCAGGGTCGTTTCCTGTTTCTCCTCTATTCTCTTTTAATTTTCATGTGCTCTGAATATTCCTGTTTATAGTTTGTATGTTCACATTAAATCCGGTACATGAAATTCCACTGATGGAGAGGCGCTTATTACTCTCTCCTTTTCATACCTATTTCCTTGTTCTTGATTTAACATTATACTAGACTAAATAAAGACTAGTTTTTCATAAGAAAGGAGATTTTCACATGACGACGACTCCCTCATTATCTCTTTGGGAAGCCTATACAATGGAAAGTTTACGTGCAAAAGGACTCGCCGATAAGGATTTATTTTCTTATTTAGCGAATCAGGATATGAAGGGCTTAAAATCAGTGGATAAAGCTTTAGATTATACGGATCTGATGAGAGCTTATCGGCAATCCCCAGCTCAATTAAAAACAGCGATTGATTCCCAATATAAAATTAAATTCCCAACCAGAAATGGTATTAAAAATTTGCTGAAACTTAAATTTGAGCTTGAAGCACAGCTTGATTACACTTTATCAGAAACAAGTTTTATCGGCGTTCCATTGACTAAAGAACAACTACATACAGTCCAAATCATGTTTGAGCCAATTTGGAAACTGAAAGTAAATCATCAAAACGATGAGAAATATAATACAACGATTTATCACGCATCCACTTTATTAAATGAACAGTAAAAGAACTAGCTACTGACAGTCAACACCCCTTCTGTATAACCCCGGTACGCCATTGATACAGGAGGTAGGCGTGTCTCCTTCTGTATCAATAGCGTACCTTTTAATCAACATTTAATTATCCCCCAGTTTGTCCCCTTTTTTGTCGGGTTTTTCTCGGTATTTTGTCGATTTTTCCACTTCATTTATACATTAAACAATAGAAAAAACTGATACTAACCTTATCACAGGTGATATCAGCCTTCTCTCAAAAATTACTTATTCGTCCATATTATATTTTCTTTTTTATCTTTTATAAAATCAGGGCTATTTTTAGGTGTTAATTCGAATACCTCACCTTCTATAAAATAATCTTCATTTTCATTAATTATAGAAACACACTCAAAACAAATCGCATAATATTCATAAAACCCTACTTCGCTTTCTGGATTATCAGAATCAGGGAATTCATCCTCATTGCTTGTTTCATACTGTGTATAATGTTTAGCTACTATTTTATTACCACTCTTCCATTCTAGTATTACTTCAGATTTTGTAAATTCTTCATGAGCTTCAAAAAACTTCACAAATTCACTTAATATCATTGGATAGGCCTCGCAGGTACAATATGTGCTCCAGTTTTTGAATAATGGATTGTCCCAACTGTAGTTGGTGCTACTGCATCTGATCCTGGAGATCTATAAAGCCCAATGTTCTCATTAAAGTTTACACTTTCTCTATTATTATCTTTATTTACTACTCTTCCCTTTCCTCCATGAGATCTAAGGAGTCTAGTTGCCTTGACAACAGTTCCATTAAAAATACTCTTACCACTCGTATACTCTTTGGTTCCTTGAATATGTCTATTTTGTTTTTGAGCGTTTATATATCCAGGATCAGACTTTGATCCAATAGTTATATTAGGTATTCCACCACCAATATTAGGGTCCTTTTCAGGAACCTTACCTTTAAAAGGGGTCATTACATTTTCAATATTTTCCATTTCGTGATTTAAAGGTATTTTCTCTGCTGCTGACACCGAAGAAGTTTGAATCAAACAAAAAAACAAAAGTACTGCTAACATAATAAATAAGTGATACTTTTTGATTGCTGCAATGCTTAACTTCATTAATTTAATCCCTTCTTCAGTCTGAATATTAGAAATATAACAGCATTGTAATAAAAAGTAAATATTTCCTATTAAAACCCTGTTATTAATATACTTATATTCCCCTTTTCCTTTAGTCTAGTTGAAAGATTCAAACGTCAAATCATCCCTAATGATGTGGCGATCGTAAAAATAGCAGCCTTTTTCATGTCATAATATTTATCCTTTTTGATCCCTAACTCTAAATACCTCCTCCTGGTTTCCGTTCCTTGTGAACCTTCCCATCTCGTCTCTCAACTGCTTGCTGGCGTCTCTCCCTGTTCTGATTGGACCATAACCTCCCTTGTGATATTTTCTCCATTCTGGATTTAACTTACTCACTGGATATTTTCGATTTGCCATTGTTGACGTCCCTCTCTTTCTCCGATTCTTTTTGCTTCTGCTCCAGCCATAACCGTGATCCGTAGCTCTCCATAGTAAATATCATCATATCTAACTGTAGGTCTATACATTTTGTTTTCCCTTCTCGTTAGCAATTGCTTGCAGCTGACGTCTCCCCTCTAATGTCAACCAGACGTCTTTACGCTCTAATAATTTTTGGGCCAATTCTTTTGTCATGTGAACCCCTCCTTTTGGTTGGCGTCTAACTGACGCACTTAGCTAAAGGTATGACCATATCACGTCACTTATGACCATAAAAAAGCACTTAATCTTTCGGTACCCAAATTTCGTACACCGACTTATTAAGTGCTTTAGCTATTTTATACGCCTTATCTATAGGTGGCATTATATCCTCATTTTTATAATTATTTAATGTAGTTCTTTTAATTTTAGTCTGTGTTGCAAGCCAAGTAGTCGTCCTACCATCCATTGCCTCATTTAATCGATTTTCTACTATTAAATGCAATTTTATCACCTCGTTGCTTTTATTCAATATTAACGCGGTTAATCCCTTTTTTTATCCAACATTTTTAACTGGTGTAATGGATAAAACATTAGCCATTTAGGGCAATACCCTCCTAATTAATATTATTCTAACTTGAGACAAAGTACTTTTGTCTCCCTTCTTTTTTGTTAAACTAAAAAAAACTATCATTCTATTTACAATGTTTAAATACAACTATAAACTAAAAAATGGATTTAATTACATAATATTTAAACGGAGGCAAAAAAATGAATAATGAATCTATGAAACTAGTTAACACTCTTTTACTATTGTCGTGCTTTTTATTAGTTTACCCATTTATTCTTACACCTATTTCTGTTCAAGCTCAATTAAACGAGGAAGAAAAGTTGGTTGAAGAACTAGCAGATGCCCTAGAATTCATGTTTGAAGAAGCGATTATTTTTGATGCAAATGGTAATCCAATTGGAATGAACTTCGATAAATTGGAAGAAAAGTTTGGAGATAGCTCGGAATTAAGAGAATTAAAATATGAATTAGAGGTAACTAATGAGGTATTGATTGACCAGCCCTTAATAAACAAACAAAAATTCTCTATTCAAAGTAGAAATTGTAAGCCTAATGATGTTCGCTGCATAACTAATACACCAAGAAGTGCTGCTGTGGACAGATGTATTGGAAAAGGATTAAGTGATTTTTTTGGGTTGGGTATAGCTGCTGGTATTGGTGCTGCAATAGATCTATTATGGGAAGATAAATGGGGTATGGCTGCAAGAGAACTAATTAAGATAGGTGTTAAGGGAAGTGTTCTTGGAATTGCAGCACAAGTTTCATGGATAACAGTTACATGTATTGGAGATCCTAAGAAATATTCATAAAATCCTTAAAGCACTGATGATTAAGTTAACTATCAGTGCTTTTTTTACTTTTAGAGGGTATCAAACTATAAAGGATTGTAAGTATAAGAGGAAAGATAATGATGTATGCTAAAGACTCCCCCCATAAAAATTGATGATATTTTACCAAATCGTAAATAACTCTGAAAATAGCAGTTACAATTAATCCAAGCAAATAAATATTCAAATAATATTTAAAAAAATTCATAAAATCTACATCCCCCACGGTTAAATTTAACGATACTAATTGTAACAATATAAACATGTTATTTCCATGGTAAATTTGTATGATTATGTAATTCCGATCCCTCATTAGGGGTATAGTACCTAATGAAGGAGCTTTTTCATGCACGGTCAGGATAGTAATTAATGGGAGCTATCGGCTTCCTTTTTCCGTTACGGATAAACAAACAAATGTTTGTATATATTATAAAAAAGGTGTTGAACGTTTTGAAGCAAATAGAAGGATTAAAACGCGGAAATAAACTATGGGCAACAAGCTTTATGCTGCCCGAACATGTAGAAGCTCTACGCGAATTAGATTATAAAAGCCAAAAAGTATCTAAGCCGGAACTGGATGAAAAAGAATTGTATGAGCTTGGGTTGATTGTTATGGACAGTTTAAAGCATGAGTTGGAGATAAATATTACCTTTTAGGATGATGGTTTTTACAAAGAAGTTATTGGTGTGGTTAACAAGGTGGATTATCAACAGTATTACTTGATTTTAGATTTGTTAAAGAAAATTAAGCCCCCACACTAAGGAGGGCTCTTTTTATGCTTGCATTACTGCTAACAACTTAGCTCTAGTGGCTGGGCCATAGATTCCGTCAGCCACAAGACCATGCATAGACTGAAATCTCCTCAAAACATCAGCTGTCTTAGGACCATAAATGCCATCGACAGCACCAGGATTAAAATTAACTGCATTGAGTGCTGTTTGGATTTGTCTAACCGCATCACCTCTTGCACCATTACGATATACTCCATTAGGTAACGGATACTTAGAAGCTGATTTTTTTGTGGAGTCTTATTAAGCTCTGCCCATGTTTTAGGACCAACGATACCGTCTACTGTTAAGCCTTTGTCTCGCTGAAAACCTTTGACTGCTGCAAGGGTCTCCGCACCAAAGTCACTATCGGCTCCAAACTTGGGGAGCTTTTGACCATGTGCTATCAAGCGTTGCTGCATGGTAATAGGATCAACCGGACGTTCTCGTTGGTATGCTGCTTTCCTTTCGATTCCTCTTCTTGCTTGGGGACTCCTTCCGGTACTCATCCAATCTATAGCATATTTAAGATCACTGAGCATTCCTGATAAAATTTCAGTTTGCTCACTCGATAATCCTTCTCGACTATTCTTTAACTGCTTCAATGTGATTTTATACTCTTCAATTAATGCTTTCATTGGATGGCATCCCCTTTTTATAGTTGTCTCCAAGCTCCACGTTTTCTTGAATAAATCGGTCGATTACTTCCCATTAAATCTGCTATATCCCACTTTGAAAGTACTTCATTAGGAATCTTCTCTTTTCGAACGGCTTTGTCTTTTCACTTAAAATCAACATTATTCTCTTTACACCATTCTTGAAGTTGGTCGTTAATTGAGTTTATCTTTCATCATCTCCAATCATTTATGAAAATAAAAAGAGGACACCGACAGACCACGGCTATTAACCGTAATCGTTCAGTGTACTCCAGATGGCTGGTAGAACATTTATTTGAAAATAATACCCCTTATTTTTTTTGTGATTTTATAGTTTTCATCAATTGGCAAAGCTATAGACTCCTCATAAACTTTATCAATTATACTTTTATACTTTATTAATATAATATTATCTTGATTTGCGACCCTTACCGAACTTCCAAAATCAATGCTTAGAAATATGATACCTCCATTTAAATTTGTTAATATTTTTTCAAAACTCAATTCTTTTCCCGATGTTTCATTAGTTACCTTCTCTACATCATAAGATTGATAATTAGGATTTAAGTAAACAACATTTAAAATATCATTATTTTCTTCATCTGTAGCTATTTCAAACTGAGATTAACAAATAACTAGTTTTTTAAAAATTGTGGGTGAATTGTGGGTGCACCCACAAAAACAGCCCTTCCCTTCAGGTGTTTTCAAACAAACAAAAACCCTCAACGTCAGTAACGTCAAGGGTTTGAACATCTTAATAGTTCTGCATATACTGGTCACGTTCCCAAGGGTGAACTTGAGTGCGGAACATGTCCCATTCGATTTCTTTTGCTTCGATGAAGTGTTCGATAGCGTGCTCACCTAATGCTTTCACTAGAACTTCGTCTTTGACTAATGTGTCAATGGCATCTTTTAGTGTTGCTGGTAAGTCGTTGATTCCTTCTTCGATGCGCTCTTCTTTGCTCATGATGTAGATGTTACGATCTGTTGCGGCTAGTGGAGTGATTTTTTTCTTAATTCCGTCAAGACCAGCTGCAAGCATTGCGGCCATAGCTAAGTATGGGTTGGCTGCTGGGTCTGGGCTACGAACTTCGATACGTGTACTTACACCACGAGAAGATGGGATACGTACAAGTGGGCTACGGTTACGCATAGACCATGCTACATATACAGGTGCTTCATATCCAGGAACTAAACGCTTATAAGAGTTAACAATCGGGTTTGTGATTGCTGTAAAAGCTTCTGCGTGTTCTAAAATTCCACCTAGGAATTGCATCGCTGTTTCACTTAATTGTGATTCTGTTGATTCATCAAAGAAGACATTTCCTTCTTTATCAAATAAAGACATGTTACAGTGCATTCCCGAACCGTTTACACCAAATAATGGCTTCGGCATGAAGGTTGCGTGTAATCCGTGCTTACGAGCAATTGTTTTAACAACAAGTTTAAATGTTTGAATATGGTCACAAGCTGTAATCGCATCAGCATATTTAAAATCAATTTCGTGCTGGCCTGGTGCTACCTCATGGTGAGATGCTTCGATATCAAAACCCATATCTTCTAGCTCTAATACGATATCACGACGGCAGTTTTCCCCTAAATCTGTTGGAGCTAAATCAAAATAACCACCTTTATCGTTTAACTCTAATGTCGGTTCGCCATTTTCATCATTTTTGAATAAGAAAAATTCTGGCTCTGGTCCAATGTTAAAAGCAGTGAAACCAAGCTCTTCTGCTTCTTTAAGTACTCGCTTCAAAATACCACGTGGGTCTCCTTCAAATGGAGTTGGTTCTTCTCCAGGCTTTCCTGGAAAGTAAATATCACAAATTAAACGGGCTACTTTACCTTTTTCAGGAGTCCATGGGAAAATGACCCACGTATCTAGATCTGGATATAAATACATATCAGATTCCTCGATACGAACAAATCCTTCAATTGATGAACCGTCAAACATCATTTTGTTATCTAATGCTTTTGTTAATTGATCAATTGGAATCTCGACGTTTTTAATCGTTCCTAGTAAATCTGAAAACTGTAAGCGAATAAAACGGACGTTGTTTTCTTGTGCATTTTGAATAATGTCTTCTTTTGTAAACTTAGCCATTCTATGTAAGCCCCTTTCAATTCTAATTATATTGAAAAGATTTCCTCAAGAATCAGAAATCTATTCCATCCATATTTTACGTATTAAAAAAACGAGAAAGTTGTCCTTGTATAAGCGACGTTTTGCCGAATTTTCCGGCATCTTGTAATTCCTTCTTTAATAAGAAGCGCAACTCTTGATCCGATAGTTCTTTTTTCGGTGGAGGGATGTTCTTTTTTTCGTTTTCTTTTTCTTCTAAAACATGTTTGATTGCGGAAATATTAAAGCCTTTTTCCAACATATCTTTAATTTCCAATAGGCGGTCAACATCATTAAAAGAAAATAAACGCTGATTGCCTTTCGTACGAATTGGATGAACCAATTTATTTTCCTCATAGTAGCGAATCTGTCTTGCGGTCAAATCGGTTAGCTGCATCACAATTCCAATTGGAAACAATGGCATATTACGACGATCTTCTATTTTCATACCGTCACCTCCGATTCCATACTATTAGACTACTAGATGTAAGAATCAATGTCAACTAATGTTACATTAGCTAACATCAATTTTCTCCATTGACAATTTTTAACGAATCAATTGCTTGAATAACAGCGATTTTTACATGTTCATATGTCAACCCACCTTGGACATAAGCGACATAAGGTGGTCTAATCGGGCCATCTGCGGTTAATTCGATACTTGCTCCTTGAATAAATGTTCCCGCTGCCATAATAACATCATCTTCATAACCTGGCATTGGACTCGGATGTGGAGTGACATGGGCATTAACAGGTGAAGCTGATTGAATGGCTTGGCAAAACTTAATCATCGCTTCAGCTGTTGGAAAACGAACTGATTGAATTAAATCCGTTCTTTTATCACTCCAACTAGGCGAGGTACTCATTCCTAAATCTTCTAAGCAAGCGGCTGTAAAAGTCGCTCCCTTTAACGCTTGAGCGACAACATGTGGTGCTAAGAAAAAACCTTGATACATCTCTTGTAAGCTATAAAGACTCGCTCCCCCTTCACGCCCGATACCCGGAGCTGCTAAACGATACGAAGCTAACTCAATTAATTTTTCCTTGCCGACAATATATCCACCCGTTTTAACAATTCCACCACCCGGATTTTTTATAAGCGAGCCAGCCATTAGATCGGCTCCAACCTGACATGGTTCCATCTCCTCAACAAATTCCCCGTAACAATTATCAACAAAAATAATCACATCTTCTTTAATGTTACGTATAAATTCGATCATTTTTTTGATTTCAGAAATGGTAAAGGATGGTCGATCGTCATAGCCCTTAGAGCGTTGAATTCCAATTACTTTAGTCTTTGAAGTAATCGCTTGAGTGATTTCCCCTTCATTGATCCAACCATTTTCTAAAAGGGGAATCGCTCGATAATCAATCTTAAATTCTTTTAACGAACCATGCCCGTTGCCTCTTATACCGACAATTTCCTCAAGCGTATCATATGGTTTCCCCGTAATATAAACTAATTCATCTCCTGGTCTTAAAACACCAAATAAGCAAGTCGCAATTGCGTGAGTTCCTGAAATGATTTGTGGGCGCACTAACGCTGCCTCTCCACCAAAAACATCCGCATAAATCGCTTCTAATGTATCGCGACCGACATCATCATAGCCATATCCAGTCGATGGTGTAAAATGAAAATCCGCTACTTGATGTTTTTTATAAGACTCCAACACTTTTGCTTGATTGACCATCGCTACATAATCAAACTGTTTATGAACGGATTCTATTTTATTCTCTACTCTTTTAATAAGAGTTTGAAACTTTTCATTTTGTAACAGTTGCATAACTTTCTCCTTTTTCATAACAAATTCAGATCATTTTATTATAACATTTAGCCATCTCAAGCAAAAGCAACACAAAACAAAAAGGACCCCCTATACAAAGGTCCTTTACCGTGTATTCACTCTTGATGAATGAAAATTAAAGTCTTCCGCTTCTAACATTTCGAGATGCTTTCGTTCAAAGTTCCCTAAACGTAATAGTCTAACTGCCTGTAACCGGATCGCTTCTTCAATCAAATTACGGATATATCGGCCGTTACTAAAGGCACGCTCCTGTTCAATCCGTATTTGCTTAAGATGTTCACGGATATGTCGAATCGCTTCCGTTGTTAACTTATATTCCCTTTCATGGGCCATACCGATTAAAATTTCAATGAGCTCCTCTAATGTGTAATTGGGAAAATCCATCGCAATCGGAAAACGTGATGGCAAACCTGGATTTAACGACAAAAAATAATCCATTTCACGTGAATAGCCTGCTAGGATAAGCACAAATGAATGTTGTTGATCCTCCATCGCCTTCACTAATGTATCGATTGCTTCCTTTCCAAAATCCTTCTCCCCACCTCTTGCTAACGAATAAGCCTCATCAACAAATAATACACCACCATGAGCTTTTTTAATGACCTCCCTTGTTTTCTGAGCGGTGTGACCAATGTATTCTCCGACTAAATCGGCCCGTTCCACTTCAAGTAAATGACCTTTTTCTAAAACATTCATTTCATGAAAAAACTCCGCAATAATTCGGGCGACCGTTGTTTTACCCGTACCAGGGTTGCCTTTAAAAATCATATGCAACACTTGCTTTGACACTTTTAACCCATTTTGTTCACGGCAACGATTGACGTATAGCCACGCATAAATTTCGTTAATTAATTTTTTGACGTCTTTTAATCCTATAAAATCTTCCATACGTTTTTCAAATCGTTTCAAGATGTCATGTTTTTCTTTATCTTCCTCGGAATAATAAACGAGTGACTGGGGTTCCTTCAATTCATACCTCGTTTGGTTTAACACCACATTAATACGTCCATTTTTCCTCGTGTTAATCGGGTTACTCATGCTGCTCACCCTTCCATCCATTACTCCCTTATGTTAATCATACGCTACAAATTAAAAATTGTGACAAATGCCTATAAAAACATTCAAAAACCTACACTTAAATGTATAATATTAGAAAAGCAGAGGTGAAGTTTAAATGACCGATTCTTCTTTTCCGACATTCGTCCATTCCTATTTAGATGATTTATATATTAAAGGGAGAAAAGCTTCGACGATTAAACGATACGAACATGATTTTGTCTTATTCTTTCGTTGGTTTTCTCATCAAACAAAAAGCCTTGCAATCGAAAGCGAATGGATAAACATTTCAAAGGAACAGGTCCAACAATTTATAGCGTATTTATTTGAAGAAAAAGAACACCAAATTCGAACTGTAAGAAGAATCCATTCCGCTCTCAAACAACTAGCCAAATATTGTATAAAAGAAAATTTATGCAAAGAACATCCCTTTGCTTTTTCGGACGCACCTGAGCTGGTTCTCACTCCTTTAAAACCGTCAGAATGGGTCTCATCACGGGAAGCATCCCGATTTATCGAGATCTTACAGTCAAACAAAAATTTAAGTGAACAGCAACTTGAAGTTCGTCCCTTATTAAAAGCCCGTAATGAATTTATCGTTAAATTATTTTTGCATTATGGGCTTACCTTACAAGAAGCGGTTGAGCTGACCATGACACAAATGAAATTTGAATCAGGCACGATTGAAATCAACGGGGAAACAGGCAAACGTTCCGTCCATTTAAGTAAGCCTGACCGAGAACTCGCTTTTACTTATTATCAAAAAATCCCTGAACCGGTCAGACCGAGATTACATGAAAATGACCCTTTTCTTGTAGCTTTTGATTTTCAAAGAAAAACATATCGCTGGTCTTATGAGGAGGACAAGCCGAAACAGTTAACGAACATTGCTATCCAAAAAATGATTCGACTCGAAGTAGCAAGAGGCGAACTTCGTAAAGGGATATCGGCCCAGCATTTGCGGAATCGATTTATTTTACATGCTCTTCTGGAAGGAGAATTAACTGAAAATGTCCAAAAAAAATTAGGGTTGAAATCACCCTTATCGTTTCACCGTTACATGCTCACCATTGATAAATTAACCGAAGAACAAAGGCTTGATTTACTTCAGCAATAATGACTAAAAGTTCGAGTTGGCCGTTTATTCATTTTGAGACACTAATATAAAGTCTGAACCTACAGACGATGACACAGCACTCACTTCGGACTTTCCACTCCTAATAAATCTATTATTCAAATGTCGAATCAAAAAAGACTCCTCTTTGTTTTCATCAACAAAGAAGAGTCTACTTTTTCAAGTTATTATCGGCACCCTTTAAACGACCATCTTGTCTCTACAATTCGGGAAAACCGTTATGTAAGGTCTGATTCACTTTTTAACTGAACATTACGTTGTGGTGCAAAGGTTGAAATCGCGTGTTTATACACTAATTGTTGTTTACCTTCTGTTTCTAAAATAATCGTAAAGTTATCAAAACCTTTTACAAGTCCACGTAATTGGAATCCATTTAAAAGGAAAACAGTTACGGAAATATTGTCTTTTCTTAACTGGTTTAAAAATTGATCCTGAATATTAATTGTTTTCATGATTCTGTCCCCCTCATTTTAGCTATCTCTTTATTTCGATATATTTTTTAGATTTCCTTCCACAAACTCAGATATTTGCAGAAAAACTTTTTCAGTCAACCCTTCTGATACGTCAAACCATGTGGTGTTCGTTTTATTGCGAAACCAAGTGTACTGTCTTTTCGCATATCGCCTTGAGTTTTGTTTCAATTTTTCAATCGCTTCTTCTAATGAATACAACCCGTCCATATAACCGTATAGCTCTTTATATCCAATCGCTTGCACACTTTGAACGTCCTTAAGATCTTGGTTATAAAGGTGTTCGACTTCTTCAATTAAACCATTTTTAACCATAATATCGACACGCCTATTAATTCGCGCGTAAAGTTGATCACGAGGCATCGTTAACCCAATCATTGCTAAGTGATAACGTTCTTCCTCTGACGTGCTCTTTTGCTGTTTAGTAAAGGGGATTCCTGTTACTTTAAACACCTCAAGAGCTCGAATGACACGGCGGACATTATTAGGATGAATGACCTCTTTTGCGTCTGGATCAACTGAAAGAAGTTGAGTATATAACGCCTCAACGCCATGTTCGGACACAAATTGTTCTAGTTCTTTTCGATACGTTAAGTCTTCTTCCGTTTCTGAAAACTGATAACCTTTAATAATTGAATTCACATAGAGCCCTGTTCCACCCGTTAAAATCGGCACCTTCTTTTTTTGATTGAGCCTTGTTATTAAAGGTACCACAAGTTCTTGGAAGTCCGCTACTGAAAAGGCTTCATCTGGGTCTTTAATATCAAGTAAATGATGAGGAACCCCTTGCATCTCTTCCTCATTTACCTTCGCGGTTCCAATGTCCATTCCACGATAAATTTGCATGGAATCACCACTAATGATTTCTCCACCGTACTTTTTCGCAAGTTCAATACTAAGTGCCGTTTTGCCGACGCCTGTCGGACCTACTATCGAGATTAAATCTTCCTTCATCATCTTCTCCCTTTTTTAAGCTTTCCAAACCTAATCATGAAGATCTTTTTTATTCATATCCAAAAAACCGTAATGAAAGGCCGCATGACCTCGTTTTAAAACGGAAAATTGGAATTGCGAAAAGCGACTGCTTTGCCAATGGTCCTTTAAAACAACTCGATGTTTGGCCACTCGTTTTGCTTCTTGAATCGCTTCTTCACTAATCGTGCCATAATGAGCAAGACTTCTTAACCCACTTATGCCCTTTGATTCAAGAATCGCTTGTTCAAACATCGGGTCAAAATAGACAACATCAAATGAGTTATCAGGTTGTTCTTTTAAATAGTCGAGGTGATGAGCATGTTTGACCGTAATTTTTTTCATTAAATCGAGTAAGTCCGCCCGTCCATCTGTCCAAGAGTTTAAACCGATTTGAACGAGCGTTGCAATCACAAAATTTTCTTCTACCCCAATAACCCGACCGCTCTCACCAACTAAATATTGAGCCACTAAACTATCAGAAGCTAGTCCCAGCGTACAATCAAGAAAACTCATTCCTGCTTGAAGGTCTGAGGCTGCTTTTAAAGGTTCCAGCTGTTTTTTTTCGATTTGTTTAATTCGGACAAAGGCAGAATTAGGATGATAAAAAAACGGATCCGCTGAATCTTTAGGAAAAAATTGAATCTTTTCACTTCCGACCACAATCACTTCTTGTTCAAATCGCCGTTGCAACGTTTCGACTGAGTCACCACCACGGCTCATAAAGGGAGCCTGTAATAAAGAGGCGAGTTCTTTTGCTTTTGGTTCTAATCTTTGGGCGTTTTTTCGCACTGTTGTTACAATCAAATTTGTCTCTCCTCTTTAAATACATCCATTACATAACCCGTTTAAACATTTTTTCTAATTCATACGTTGAAAAATGGATCAATATTGGTCGCCCATGCGGACATGTAAATGGATCACTGCTTTTTCTTAACGACTCTAACAGTGCAAAAATCTCATCATGTCGTAAATGTCGATTCGCCTTAATCGCCGCTTTACACGACATTAAAATGGCTGCCTCTTCACGTAAAGTTCCGATATCCACTTTATTTGTTGATAAAAGCTGTTCAATAATTTCACGAATCGTTTCTTCTTCTAAACCTTTAGGTAACCAAGTCGGGTGAGAACGCACGATAAACGTATGGGGGCCGAATTCTTCGAGAAATACTCCGACCTGTTTTAATTTATCGATATGTTCTACTATCATTGCCATCTCTTGCTGTGTACATTCAATTGTAAAAGGCACGAGTAAGTCTTGAACATTCGGTTCGGTCTCTTTTACCTTGTCACGGAAAAATTCGTACTTGATTCGCTCTTGGGCTGCATGTTGGTCAATTAAATACATCCCCTGTTCATTTTGGGCAATGATATATGTTCCATGCATTTGACCGACCGGATAAAGAATAGGTACTCTCGAAGGCTCAAACTCTTGTTGTACTTCAACTTGTTCAGTCACTGATTCCTGTTCTGTTGAGTTTGAATGCTCTAACTCTTTTAAACTCGGTTCGAACTGAGTCACTGTTTGCTCTTCATCGTCGCTTATCCTAGATGGTGTAAAAGGACTTGCCCCAAGCTTCGGCATTTTTTCATTGACAACTTCTGGATCCAAACGTTCTTCTTCGCTTTTTGTTTCAGAAAAGGATGGCGTTTGGTAGATGTCAACTTGTGAAAATGGTTCATGAACTTGTTTACTCTGAGCCTCTTTCCCTTTTTCACTTATTTGTGCTTGCTGCTTTGTTTCGAAATCAAGCGATATCTGTTCACTTGTCAGTTTCGTCGCTTTTTTGACATTCACTTCTGGAATTAACGTTTGTTTTTTAAAGATGGAAACAATCGACTCCGTTATCAACTGACTAAGCTCGGTTTCTTTACTTAAGCGGACTTCTAATTTAGCTGGATGCACATTGACATCAATTAAAAGCGGATCCATTTCAATGGAAAGCACCACAATCGGAAAGCGACCAATTGGCAACAGCGTATGGTAACCTGCTTGAATCGCCTTGGCAAGGACAAAGTTTCGAATATAACGCCCGTTGACGATAATCGAAATATACTGCCTTGAAGCTCTCGTTATTTCTGGCTTGCACACATAGCCACGTAAAGAATAATCAAGAGTTTCTCCTTTTATTTCTAGCATTTCTTTCGCAATATTACGCCCATAAATCGCCGCGACAACTTGTTTTTGATCGCCATTTCCTAATGTTTTTAAGAGCAATTTACCATCATGAAATAATTCAAACGCAATATCAGGGTGGGCCATCGCCAAACGATTCATGATATCACTAACATTTCCGGCTTCCGTTGTGACCGTTTTTAAATATTTTAAACGAGCCGGTGTATTAAAAAATAGGTGAGTCACTTTAATTTCGGTACCTTTTCGCGTCGCAGCTGCTATTTTTTCAACAACCTCGCCGCCTTCTAATTTAATTTCTGTACCCGCCCCAACACCTGTACTCGTTTTTAAAGTTAAGTGGGAAACGGAGGCGATACTTGGCAAAGCTTCCCCACGAAAACCAAGCGTTTTAATATGAAACAAATCGCGGTCGGTTCGAATTTTACTCGTGGCATGCCGCAAAAACGCGGTTTCGACATCGTCATTTTCCATTCCGTCTCCATTATCGACGATCCGGATCGAACTTAAGCCACCCTCCTCCATTTCAACGAGGATATGAGAGCTGTTCGCATCAATCGCATTTTCAACAAGCTCTTTGACGATTGAAGCAGGACGTTCAACGACCTCACCTGCTGCAATTTTATTCGATAAACTATCGTGTAACTGTTTAATTTTCCCCATTGTATGCCTCCTCTCCGATTATTTTAAACTCTTTTGCCATTCATACACTTTTTGCATCGCTTCAAATGGCGTCAAATGAAGAACATCCACTTCTTTGATTTTCTTCATTAATTGTTTTTCTGCTTTTGTTAGAGACTCTTCTTTTCGTGTTTCTACCTTAGGTTCAGGGAATAAAGAAAGCTGTTTTGGCTCTTCTTTTGTTACCGCCACTTCTTCTTTGACCGTTTGGACCAAAGGTGTGGACGCAACAGGCATTTGTTTCATGCCTTGCTCCAACTGAAATAAAAGCTCCTCGGCCCGAGTCGTAACAGCGGTTGGCATATTCGCAAGCTCGGCGACATAGATTCCATAACTTCTATCCGCTTGTCCATCAATCACCTTGTGTAAAAAGACGACATGACCATCCTCTTCCGTTGCAGAGACGTGAACATTTTTTAAATGGACTAAGCTTTTTTCTAAGCTCGTTAATTCATGATAATGGGTCGAAAATAAGGTCTTCGCCTTTACCTCATCATGAATATATTCAATGATCGATTGGGCTAAGGCAATTCCATCATAGGTTGAAGTTCCTCGACCAATCTCATCTAATAAAATCAAACTATTTTGTGAAGCTTTTGTCAGTGCATATTGCGTTTCAAGCATTTCAACCATAAACGTACTTTGCCCACTTGCTAAATCATCGGCTGCCCCAATTCTCGTAAAAATTTGATCAAAAATCGGTAACTCGACCGCTTCTGCCGGAACATATGAACCGATTTGAGCCATCACCACGATTAAGGCGAGCTGACGCATATACGTACTTTTACCAGCCATATTTGGACCCGTAATTAGGAGCATTTCTCTTTCTGCTTGCATCTGAACATCATTGGCGACATAGTCCCCTTTTGGAATGACACTTTCCACAACAGGGTGCCTACCACCAACAATATTCACTTTATTTTCAGTTGAAAAATGTGGTTTCGTATAGCGATTATTTTCTGCAACCGTGGCAAATCCAATCAAAACATCGATCTCACTAATCGATTTGGCGAGTTCCTGAATCGAAACGACATATTTTTTGGCTTCATCACGAATCGTCAGGAACAGCTCGTATTCAAGTTGTTCCATCTTCTCTTCTGCTCCAAGAATAATCGCTTCTTTTTCTTTTAACTCCGGTGTAATATAACGCTCGGCATTCGTCAACGTTTGTTTTCTTTCATAACGTCCTTCTGGTAACAGATGAACATTGGCTCTGGTCACTTCTATAAAATAACCGAACACTTTGTTATAACCAACTTTTAACGTCTTAATCCCGGTTAATTGGCGCTCCTTCTGCTCAAGCTCCGCAATCCAACGCTTTCCATTTACACTAGCATCACGATACGTGTCTAGCTCTTCATGAAAACCAGCTTTAATTAATCCACCCTCTTTGACTGAAATCGGTGGGTCTTCCACTAAACTTTTATCTAGCAACTCAATTAGTGGTTCATAGCCCGTAGATTGAGAAAACCAACGCTCACTATAGCTTTCACTCATTTTTTCAAGGAGCGATTTTACGGTCGGTATTTTCTCTAACGAACGCTTTAACTGCAGGAGCTCTCTCGCATTCACATTCCCGTAAGCAATTCGACCTACTAATCTTTCTAAATCATAAACTTCTTTTAATTCATCTCGTAACTCTTCCCGTTCAAAATAAAAGGAGGAAAAGGTTTCGACAATATTTAAGCGCTCTTCAATCACTTGCTGCTGAATTAACGGTTGTTCCACCCATTTTTTTAACATTCTTCCGCCCATCGCGGTCACCGTTTGGTCAATTACCCCTATTAATGAGCCTTTTTTCTTTTTATCTCGTAATGTTTCGGTTAACTCTAAATTTCGTTTGGAGTGACGATCAATTTTCAAATAAGAGTTTGCCGGATAATAAACGACTGGCTGCAAGTGATTAAGTGCTCGTTTTTGAGTACGAACTAAATACTGACACATCCGCCAAAAGGTCGTTTGGAGCTTCTTTTGCTCCAACGGTTCAATCAATGATTCATAATCAGATAGGACATCGGCATTCTCTTCATAGGACACCGTCACATGGATCGCTTGTTTAATTTGAGCAAGCTTCTCTTCTGCAAATTGCGGTTCGACAACGAGCTCTTTTGACCTGGATGACGTTAATTCTTGGATCATCTCTTGAACGTCATCATTTAATAAAGTCACTTCATTTTCTCCTGTCGACAAGTCTGTCCGAATAAAACCAATCGTACCATCAGCAAAATCCGTAATCGAAGTAATAAAGTTATTTTCTTTTTCTTGGATCATACGTTTATCGACGACCGTTCCGGGAGTTAATATCTGAACGACCTCTCGTTTGACGACACCTTTAGCGACAGCCGGGTCTTCTACTTGTTCACAAATCGCAATTTTATACCCTTTTTCAATTAACCTCACCATATATTGTTCTGCTGAATGATGGGGAACGCCGCACATCGGGATTCGATCATCGCCTTTTCCACGACCCGTTAAAGTAATTTCAAGTTCATGTGCAGCTTTGACCGCATCCTCATGGAATAATTCATAAAAATCTCCTAAACGGAAAAATAAAAAGGCATCTGCATGTTGTGCCTTAATCTCTAAATATTGTTTCATCATTGGTGTTTGTTCAGCCATCATAAACCTCCGCCGTACGTATTTCAGATGTTCATTATTATATCATATTCCATGAAATCGAACCTACTAGATCGGTTAATAAATCATGAAGCAATTATTTCACTCCTGTACATCATGATTATAGTGAAGATTAAATACGCTAAGCCTACAGACGAAGATTATTACCTCAAAACGATAAACGGTCTCATCATCTCATAGTCTTCATGCTCTAAAATATGACAATGCCACACATACAAACCCGTATAAGAATCGAACTTTTTTATAATACGGGTCACCTCGTTCGGATTAGAAATAACGGTATCTTTTAAACCTATTTCTTGAGGAGTTGGTGGGGTTGGTGGACCAAGATAATCAAGCTTTCGTTCTGCTTCAAATTTAGCTATATTAAACAGTCTCCGGTCTAAAATTTGAAAACTACCTAAATGAAGATGAATGGGATGGCTTTTATCCGTTAAATTAATAAAGGACCAAACTTCTGTCGTACCTAAATAAGGCAATTCAGTAATCGGCTCATCCCATTTTTTATGATCAAGTAGCATTAAGCCACGTCCATAAGTATCTCTCACACTATCTAATGTCAGCAGTCTATTTTTACTTGCCATCTGTTCCGTCAATTGACCATATTGGACTAGTTTTCTCGGAATGACACTTGTATCAATATGAGATAAAGGAACACTAACTTTAAATTTCATGACAATCCCTATTGTGTGTGGATCAACCTCTTCACCATTTGGATAAGGAGCTCGGGCATTATTTTTTAAAACAATCGTTTGATTTTGTTGGTTCGAAAAATCAATAATAACGTCTGCTCTCTCGGCTGGAGCGAGTAAAATCTCCGACACCCCAATCGGCTTTTCTTTCAGCCCTCCATCTGTGCCAATTTGATAAAATAATTGTCCCGAATCAAAGGACAGCTGATAAAATCGACTATTGGCTGCATTTAATAGCCGAAAACGATATTTTCGTGGTTCCACTTCTAAATAAGGCCAAACTTTACCATTAACAAGATTGACTTCCCCTAAAAACTCGGGTACAACAGAAACGTCTAATGCCGTCGGTGATGTTGGTTGTGTCGGATAATAAAGCGAACCGTCTTCATTAAATGATTTGTCCTGAATAACAAGAGGGATTTCAAAAGCACCAGATGGTAAATTTAGCATTCTCTCTTTTTTATCACGAATGATATACATCCCTGCTAAACCGGCATAAACATTAAGACGGGTAATTCCTAATGCATGATCGTGGTACCAAAGGGCTGTTGCTGGCATTTGATTCCCGTAGTGATAGACTTTCTTTTGAAAGTAAGGCCCTACTTTTTGAAAACAATTTGTAAACCATGCTTCCGGATATCCATCACTTTCTGGTTCTGTGTTCCCTCCATGAACATGTGCAACGGTTCTTACATCTGGCACATCAAGCCCGGCTCCATGAACCGTGTGATCAATTGGCAATAGATGCTTTGATGGAAGGTAATTCATCCATTTTATATAGGTTTGCTCGTTAGCTTCCACCTCAATAGTGGGCCCTGGATAGCTACCTTCATATCCCCATAAAGTGGTCTCCTTTAAATCACGATGCAGTTTTTGTTTAAATTGAACCATTTTTACTTCATAGTAAGTCTGACACCCGGCTCTTCTTAATGGTTGTAATACTTTTGGAATCGGCAACGGATCAACAAATTTTTGTAAAAACGGCTGCTTCCTTTTCTCCATTTGCTCACCTACTTTTCCATTTTCAAATCAAGAAGGACACCTCTTTCCGGAGAAACGGCAAAAAAACTCGTCGATAGGACGAGCCTAAGAAGATTCCTAGAATTCACAGGAGCGTCACAATCCTTTTATGGAACTCCTGCAACAATATTCCCGCGACAGTGCTAATGTATAAAAAAAAGAACCAGAAAAAATCCGGTTCGTATTATTTCTTATGCATTTCTTGATGTAAGAAGTTTGGATCTAAACGTTCAAACTCTTCGTCGCTTACATCATCATCTACGTCATCTTCTGAAAAATCACGAATAACACCGTCTGGATTAACAGCAACAGCAATTTTGGTTTCCCCGATACATTCGACAACAAATTCTCTTTCGACTTGAACAGCTACACGATCACCAGCCTCTGTTATCGTCGCTTCTAATGTGTTTGGTTGTTGGACCGCTCGAGCGATTACTTCCATCTCCTCGGAAAGCACATTTTGATCACGAACAGTTAACTCGACAATATCCGTATAAGGTACCGTTTGCGATGCCACTTCTGTTTTTGTATTGTCGTCATAAGAAAACCAAACGTTAATGTCATAGCTTCCTGTTACTTCAACATTCTCACCTTTTTTTGCTGCATCAAATTTGTGATTAATAACCCAGCAACCGAGGATGCTTGAAGGTTTGTTAGAAGGTTTAATATGATGGGTGTTTTCTGAGAATTTTTGTCCCTTCCCACATACGGCCTTCGTTATGATCTCGCGAAAGTTAAAATCATTTTGAGCCATGTAACATTACCCTCCTCTTTCTCATTTCAATCTAAGTAGTTGGTCGCTTTGATGGCTTCCGCCTCGTTCGCTCCGCCAAACTATTCACTCCCATCCTATGCAGGACAAATGACTAGTGTGCAAATAGTTCCTAAACTAGCTTAAATCCTTATCTCTTACACGATATGAGCGAGTGTGTTGAAATAGTACGTGTTTTCCAATGAAAAAACATTTTTAATTATTTTTTTATTACTAACTCAACTTTCGCAGCGTATGATTGACCCTTAACCGTTGATAGAGTTTGACTTTAGGGCGGTACAATACTCAAATTGACTTTACATGAACGGTTCAATCGTTGACAGTCTGAACACCTCTCTTCGTAGGCTGTTGAAGGAAACTGTTCACTAAAATGAAGCGCCTCGGCGTGTGCTACCAAACAGACACCAGACATGGGAGTGATTTATGCTCTACTTGTTTCATGCCCTCCGGCGGTCGCTCCCAAACAGACACTCCGCGTCCTGCCGGAACCTCATGAGCCTCCTCAGCGTTTCACGCTTGCGGGGTCTCATTGGACGGTTTATTCCGGCGGGAGTCTCCGTGTCTGTTTGTCCGCTAGATCATGGAATCGAATCTAGGTTCGGTTTTCTCATTGAATAAAAAAACAGTCATGACTTCAAAGGACATTAGCTTGAGAATGATTTTTTCTCCTTCAATGATTAATTCCGTTACAGTTGTAAACAAATCAGTGTGGATGCTCTGTACGTTAGCTAGATGATCGAGCTGGTTTCGATAAAAATAGGTGGCAACTATCTATTTAGTTCCATAACCAACAAAGGGAAAAAGAAGGTTCTTCTGCGTTAGAAATAGCTGATTGAGAATGGCCCTATCATCAAGCATCTCCCCTACACTTAGCGGACAAAACCATACGGAGACTCCCGCGGGAATAAACCGTGGAGCGAGACCCCGCAAGGCTTGCCGAGGAGGCTCGCCAGGTTCTCGGCAAGGACGCGGAGTATGGTTTTGGGAGCGACCGCCGGAGGGCAGCCTATTATTTTTTTCTTAATGCACAGTTTATCCGTTTGGTGTGATAGTGCGTTCTCGCTTTTCAAACGTGTCAAGGGCATTTGTTTAAGAGCTTCCCTTTCGCTCGGCCAACTAGTTGAACGGGTTTTCTCGATGCGAAAGTTGAGTTACTAAAATAAAAACTCTGCCCTAAACAAAGCTTCCTTTGCTTAAGACAGAGTTCCTTTTTAATCATTAACAATGGTCTTGGATTAATGGATTTTTGGTTGTTGTTCCTCTTAACACATCTCCACCCATTGAAGTAATGATTTCTTCTGTGATTTTTTTCGTAATCGTATTAGAGACCATTTGCAAAAGATCATTAACTTCGACTTGACTTTGTTGAAATTCCTGCACTAATGGAATTTGCTCAATCTCATCTTGTAGCTCATCAATTTTTGCTTCCGTTTGTTTTAATGCCTCTGATTTATTATAGTGCTTTAAGTTTACTGCTTCTTTTTGTAGTTTTTTAATTTGAGCAATTAGTTCTTGTACACGTAAATGCTCATTAATTTGTTTTTCGGCTTTTTTGAAGAAATCTACTTCTTCCGTTTCTGCCATCATCGACGCTAGCTCTTTTGCCTTTTTAAGGACTTCTTGTCTCGTATATTTTGCTTCCATTATTTTACGACCTCCGCTGATTCAATTAATTCTCCACTTAATGACCATGTTTTGGCATCATTAATTTTAACATAAACGATCGTTCCGATGACTGATTTAGGACCTCTAAAATTAACAAGACGATTTGTTCTCGTCCGTCCAGCTAATACGTCTGGATTCTTTTTACTTTCGCCTTCTACTAATACTTCAACGACTTTACCTTGATATTCAAGATTTTTCTTCGCTGAAATTTCATTAACAAGGGCATTCAGACGAGCAAGACGTTCACGTTTTACTTTATCTGGTACATTATCTTTCATCTTCGCTGCTGGTGTCCCTTCACGTGGCGAATAAATATACGTAAAGGCACTATCAAATTCGATTTCACGCATAAGTGATAATGTATCCTCAAATTGCTCCTCTGTTTCGTTCGGGAAACCAACAATAATATCGGTTGTAAACGAAGCATTGGGAATCGTATTTTTTATTTTATTCGCAAGCTCAATGTATCTTTCACGCGTATATTTACGAGCCATTAGCTTAAGGATTTGCGAGTTTCCATGCTGAACCGGTAAATGAATATGCTCAACCAGATTCCCACCTTTTGCTAACACTTCAATTAAATGATCATCAAAGTCTCGTGGATGACTCGTTGTGAAACGAACACGCGGAATATCAATTTTATGAATTTCATCCATTAAATGACCTAGTCCATAATCGATGTCATCAAAATCTTTACCATAAGCATTTACATTTTGCCCGAGTAAAGTTACTTCTTGATAACCTTGGCGTGCTAAGTCTCTTACTTCGGCGATAATGTCTTCAGGACGTCGACTTCTTTCTTTCCCACGTGTATAAGGCACAATACAGTACGTACAAAACTTGTCACAGCCATACATAATATTAACCCAAGCTTGAGTATTCCCTTTTCGCTTACGGGGCATATTTTCAATAATGTCACCCTCTTTGGACCAAACTTCAATCACCATTTCTTTGCCAAAGATTGCTTCTTTTAAAAGGTGTGGAAGGCGATGAATATTGTGGGTCCCAAAGATTAAATCCATATGCTGGTGTTTTTTCATAATTCGATTGACGACATTTTCTTCTTGTGACATACAGCCACAAATCCCTAAAATCAATTCAGGTTTTTCTTGTTTTAGCGTTTTTAAATGGCCAATTTCACCAAATACTTTATTCTCCGCATTTTCACGAATCGCACAGGTGTTTAATAAAATGACATCGGCCTCATTTGTATCTTCCGTTTCTGAAAAACCCATTTCAAGCAAAAGACCTGACATGTTTTCAGAATCGTGAACATTCATTTGGCAACCATATGTCCGAATTAAAAATTTCTTCCCTTGGCCAATCGTTTTCATGTCATCAGGAATTAACGTGTCTGGTCGGATAACTTGCACATCTTCTTTGCCTCGACGTTTTCCTTGTTTATAATCAGGCTGGTCTAAAATCGAAATCTCTCGCCCTTCGATTCGAATCACCTTTTTATTCCCTTCTTCGGAAATGACCTTTGCATTAGAAAAATCGAAATACTTACTATAATCTTTGCTTTTTCCGTTCGAGGATTTTACGTCCTTTTCGGAAGTTTCGTTTGTATTTCCTTGTTTCCCTAATCTTTGCTCTTCATTCATCGAAAAAACTCCTTTACCGAAAATAAAACATTCAATATTATATTATACTTGTCTTCCCCTTTAAAAACAATGAAACTTCCATGGCGATACGACAAACATTCTAAAATAAGGACTATTGAAAAGAAGACTAGTTCAGTTATTCCTCGACCAAGTGACTCCACTAGCTAAAAGTGAGGTAGAAGTGTCGACATTTATCTTTTATTAGTTTGATTGCCTCAATCTTCACACACGTAAAAAAACTGCCTAATCATAAAAAGATTAGACAGTTCTTATTCGTTATCTAGGCTCAATGATTAATTTAATCGCCGTTCTTTCTTCGCCATCGATTTCAATATCTGTGAAGGCAGGGATACAAATTAAGTCAATTCCACTAGGTGCGACAAAGCCTCTTGCAATGGCAATTGCTTTAATCGATTGATTAAGGGCCCCAGCTCCAATCGCTTGGATTTCGGCAGAACCTCGTTCTCGAATCACACCCGCTAGAGCACCAGCGACAGAATTTGGTGTAGATTTTGCTGAAACTTTTAAAACTTCCATTTCTTGTACCTCCTTTTATTACGACTAATATTGGTTCTAGCTAAGATGTGGGAAAAAGTGATCACTCTTAACCTATGACTCCTGATGTCAATGTACAAGAGATGCTAATAGTTAATAGTATTTCGCAAAATCAATTCATATTCCTGCTTTCAAAAATAAATTTCTAAAGAATCATTCTTTAGTCGGATTATACATGAAAGAAAGGATGATCATCATTAATAAGAATGCGTTGAATTGATTTTGCCAGACCCGTTTTTGGGTCGACATCAATGATCACTCCATTTAATTGTTCCCTTCCTTCTGTTACTTCAAACCTCGCTGGCAAACTTGTTAAAAATCTTTGAATAATAACTTCTTTCTCAACCCCTAAAATACCATCATAGGGCCCAGTCATACCAACATCTGTTATATACGCCGTTCCGTCTGGTAAAATTCGCTCATCCGCCGTTTGAACATGGGTATGCGTCCCAACAACTGCCGTCACTCTACCATCTAAATACCAGCCCATCGCTTGTTTTTCACTTGTGGCTTCTGCATGAAAATCAACAAAAATATAAGGGGTTCTCTCCTTGATTTCTTCTAAAATCTGATCGATCTTTCTAAAAGGACAATCAATCGCCGGTAAAAAAGTCCGTCCCATTAAATTAACAACCGCCACTTCAATTTGATTGATTTTTACAAACGTGTACCCTTTCCCAGGAACTCCTTCTGGATAATTCGCCGGTCGTACCATCGCTTTTGCTCGATCAATAAACTCAAATATATCTTTTTTGTCAAAGCTATGATTACCAAGTGTGACCGCTTGAGCCCCAGCATCCATAAAACCTTTATATATTCTTTCAGTTATGCCTTTTCCAGACGCTGCATTTTCACCATTAATAATCGTAATCGTCGGTTTATATGACTTTTTCAGCTTTGGTAAATATTCATCCACCATATTTCTACCAGGTGAGCCAACAACATCACCAATAAATAAAATTCTCATATTATCCTCATTTCTATTCATACAGTCTTGTTTACCCTTATTAGTATAAAGGAATAGACTAGCCGCTGTCACCCTTTGCTCTTTTTGTTCTAAAACAAAATAAAAAAAGCGGCCGAAGCCACTTTTTTATTTTGCATACTCAACTGCCCGTGTTTCACGAATGACGGTCACGCGGATGTGACCAGGGTAATCAAGCTCATCTTCAATTTTTTTCGTAATATCTCTTGCTAATTTGTGGGCAAGTGCATCATCTACGACATCAGGGCGAACCATAATTCTCACTTCGCGACCTGCTTGAATCGCATATGTCTTTTCAACGCCTTCAAACGACTCCGAAATCTCTTCAAGTTTTTCAAGACGTCGAATATACGTTTCTAGCGTTTCACGACGAGCACCTGGACGCGCTGCTGATAAAGCATCTGCTGCAGCGACAACTGTTGAAATAACCGAAGTTGATTCCACATCACCATGATGAGAAGCAATCGCATTGATAACCACTGGATGTTCCTTGTACTTCGTCGCAAGTTCAACACCAATTTCAACATGACTTCCTTCCACTTCATGGTCAATCGCTTTACCGATATCGTGTAATAGACCAGCTCTTCTGGCAAGCTTGACATCTTCTCCTAGTTCAGCAGCCATTAATCCCGCTAAATAAGCGACTTCCATTGAATGCTTCAAGACGTTTTGACCATAACTCGTTCTAAATTTCAAACGACCTAAAATCTTAATTAAATCAGGATGCAAACCATGGATGCCCATTTCAAATGTGGCTTGCTCTCCGTACTCACGAATTGATTCGTCTACTTCTCTTCTCGATTTATCGACCATTTCTTCAATTCTCGCTGGGTGAATACGTCCATCTTGAACGAGTTTTTCAAGAGCCGAACGAGCAATTTCACGACGAATAGGATCGAAGCCTGATAAAATAACCGCTTCAGGAGTATCATCAATAATTAAATCAATTCCTGTTAATGTTTCTAAAGCGCGGATATTTCGTCCTTCACGTCCGATAATTCGACCTTTCATCTCATCATTTGGAAGAGTGACAACGGAGACCGTTGTTTCTGCCACATGATCGGCTGAGCAACGTTGAAGAGCTAATGATAAAATTTCTCTTGCTTTTTTATCAGCTTCTTCTTTTGCTTGCATGGTGCGTTCTTTAATTAAGACCGCTGATTCATGAGCAAGCTCTTGCTCTAATTCTTCACGGATTGATGCTCGTGCTTCTTCACGAGAATATCCGGAAATGCGTTCAAGTTCTTCTTTTTGTTGTTGTACGATTTCCTCAACTTTACTTTCCATCTCTTCAACTTGTCGTTGTTTTTTGGTGAGAGAATCCTCCCTTTTTTCCAAAGCTTCTTCTTTCTTGTCCAAAGTTTCACTCTTACGGTCTAGGATCTCTTCTTTTTGTACCAAACGATTCTCTTGTTTTTGAATCTCATTTCTTCTTTCACGAACATCACGTTCAGCCTCGGTACGAATTTTGTGAATCTCATCCTTAGCTTCAAGGATCGCTTCTTTACGACTTGACTCAGCGTCGCGTTTCGCGTCTTCAGTAATTTGTTTCGCGGCTTGTTCCGCACTAGAAATTTTCGCTTCTGCAATGGATTTTCGAACAAGATATCCAACAACCGCACCAATGATTGCAGCGACAACAAGCAAAGCAGGGAAGAGGAAACCATTACTTAAAATATCCACTCTTTCACCTCCTCTTGCTATCTAATTGTTGGTTCCATACATGCATTTTTGTCATGTTAATCATGTTTCAAACAATTTTTGGTTCGTATGCGGAAAGGATTAAATTAGTACCGCATACCATATAATTGTAAAGCTCGTATACATCATTGTCAAGAGTTGTCAAGAACGATCACCTCACTGATGCCATCACGAATCGATACTTGATACGCTTTATCACCTGATTCAGCTAGATGCTGATTGTGAGTAATCATAATAACTTGACGTTCAAACATCATACTTAACGACTTCAAAAAATCGTATAAATAATGCACATAATCGCCTGAAACATGTTTACCAGGCTCATCTAAAAGAAGAGCTCCGTTCATTTTGGGCTGGATCGTTTCGATTAAAGCAACACGTAAGGCGAGTGTCACAATATCGACGACACCGCCACCCCTTGAATCTTGTGGTTTTGTTTTAATTTGAACGCCTTCGTATTCGGTTACGACATAAAATTCAGCGACCGCTTTGTTCCCATGCTCTTCAATTTCGATTACAAAAGAAAAAAGCGGACCGAATACATATTGCAAAGCATTTGTAACAAGTGTTTCCATTTGCTGCTTTGCTTGTTCCCTTGCATATTCAGCTGATTGCTGTAAAAGTACACGGGCTTTTTCATATATATCAATCGTGTCTTGATATTCATTCAGTTCCTGTTGTTTTTTTTCGAGCTGTTCTTCTAATAGGACTCGTTTCGCATCAAGTCGAATCCATTCATTTTTTGTTTCCGTTAATTGTCGTTCTAGTTCGGCTATTTTCCCACGATTATCTACCATCTTTCATGAGTTCCTTTGGAATTAACGACCAAGCTTCATTTACGGCCTGCTCGATATGCTTTTCAAGTGCTTCAATCTCTTGATCCAAATCCTCAGGTTTTACGCCAAGCTCATTAAGTTCTGCTAATAAACGTTTTTCTTGATTTTCTAATTCTTCTAATTTTGCTTCCGCTCGGTAACGCATATCCTTTGCTTGCTCAATCGTTTTTTTCATTTTGGCCAAATCTTGTTCAATATGTTCGTGATTCATTTTTTCCTCCTCCTATTCATGTAAAAAAGTCATTATTTTTTCTTTATTCACTTCATGGCCACATAGAGGGCAAGTTCCTTCATTGACTAAAGCTTGTTCGTATTCCTTTTCAAGCTTAGATAAATCGAGTAATGTTTTTTCTATAAATGTTCTTCCCTTATCAATACGATTTTTTAAATCTTCATATTGAACTCGTTTTTGTTTCAAAATCTCCATTTTGGCAACCTTTTTATGAACAAAATCAAGCTGTTCATTTAATGGTTCAACTTTTTCTAACCATTGTAATTGTTTTTTTAAGCTACTTAATTCTACATACAGGTCATCTTTTTGAATAGATAGATTCGATAATTGTCGTAAACGTCTCGTTTGTTCGTGAATCTGCCCAAGCTGTTGAATTTTTTTATTTAAGATAAACTCCGTTTGTTGTAATCGTTCTTTCGAGTATTGTTGCTCCTTTTTGAGTTGCTGATAACTCGATGAAAATTTGCCTAATTGTTCTCTTTTTTGTACATTGGCCATGATTTTTTCAAAAATATCTTGAACCGTTTGGACATGTTTAGTTTTTTCAATCCATTGTTTACACACAACAATTGCTGTTTTCGTTTCCTGTACATATTGCTGTTTTCGTTTCAATTCTTTCAAACGATACATCGCGATTTGGATATTTTCAAGCTTGACTTCCCAGTTTAAGGCTCCTGAAACTAATTGTTTCGTCCGCAGCATTTTCGCTTTTTCCTGTTGCTGCTCTTTATATTCGGCTTGTAAGCTTTTCCACTTTTCAAGTCGGTCTTGTTTGACCTTTAATTGGGTCATAAAGGCTTCTACTCTGTTAATTTTCTCCTTAGAATCGTTTAGAGCTTGATAAGGTTCAAGCTGGTGCTGCAATTGTTCGACCTCTTCTTGGCCATGCTTTTTTCTTTGTTGTAATTGTGATAAATCCTTTGACGTATCACGAATCGCCATGTCTAAATAATGAGCCCCACTAATTCGACCAATTGTTTTCGCTCGCACCGACCCTGTTTGCTCTAATAAAAATGGCCCATCTAATTGCTGAGCAAGGTGGAGGTGCAACTCATTATCACGATCAACTCGTAGCGGAAACATCCCATGAGCTTCAAGCACTTCTTTCGGAACTTGAGTACCAAATCCTTCTAATATGAGTTCTTCATCATTTGCTTTTTTTATTATATAGCGGTTTTTTGAGCTTTTTCGTTCCCTAATAATCGTGACCCCATTTTCAAACTCGATCGTTACTCGCACAAAGTTCGCCCCAACTCTGACAAAGTCCGTTCCTCTTGGCAAGTTAAATAGAACCCAACGAATTGCTCTTATAATCGCCGTTTTACCACTGTCTGATTGACCAACAATGACATTTAATCCTTTATCAAAATCAATCCATGTGTCTAAATGAGATTGAAAGTTTTCGAGTCTAACTGAGAGTATGTTATTCATACTCTTCCCCCTCCCAGCTTTCTTCTACAACGGTAATCCTTCGTAACGCTTCCTGTTTGACCTCGTCTTCAACATTCGATAAAGAAGCGAGTTCTTGGATAATATCAGACATTTGTAAGCTTTGAAAATCAGATTGTTCTTTTACTTGTTGGATAAACTGATGCAGCTTTTCTTCTTGATGAACCGCTTTTTCTAAAAAACTACGATCAAGTACTTCTTCCCCTTTTTGAGCGGTTTTTAATACTTGTTCGACTAAATTGATTTTCTCTTTTGATAGTTGACCAATGACAACTTTTGGGAAGCGATTAAGCTCTGACCAATGATTATTAACACGAGCTAGTGCCCCTGGGTTACAGATAAACTTACCTTCTCGTTCTTTAATCCCAAACCCCCCATGGTAATGGCCTGTAAATAAAATATCGGCTGTTGTTCCCCAAATATGATCAATTAATGTGTGAGGAATTCCTTCTGGTAAAGCCTTTTCGACAAGCATACTATGAACGGTATGAATCATAAGATCCGCTTGATGTTCATTGATTGGATAATAATCTAACTTGGGGTCACGTTGATCTAAGTCATAATGATAAGGTTGTCCAGATAGTTGCACCTTTAGGCCGTTTTTTTCAAGTAATAGCGGAGCATCTGGCTGAATAATCGTCATTAAACCAAACGAATCTAATAAACCTAACATCGTACGAGAGAGAGTATTTGGGTTGTGCCCATATGTGTCATGGTTACCTGAAATCGCGTAGATCGGCATCTGTGCCGCTCGAAAGATTTTCGCAAATTGACCAACCACATTCGGGGATAAATCAGGTCTATCAAAAACATCGCCACCATGTAAAATAAAATCAACTTGGCGTTCATTAGCGATTTCAATAACCTCTGTTATTTTCATTTTTAATGTTTCAACAAAATCATCTAAACGATTTTTCGGAGAAGTTCCACGAATATGGGTATCGGTAAAATATAAAAATTGCATGTTCTTCTCTACCTCCAGTAAATAGAAAAGCCGACAAAGTTATGATTTAGCTTTGTCGACATCTTCAAGCACCTAAAAAAATGGGCTTATTTTATATAATATCCTTATTTTAAATCTAGTGGAAGCTCATCGATTTCCTCTTCCGTTGGAGCATCTACTAAAATTTCACCATCTAAACCGTGATGTTGACGGATTTTACGCTCGACTTCTTCTGTAAGATGTGCGTTCTCTTTAAAGAATTGTTTGGCATTTTCACGACCTTGGCCAAGTCTTTCTTCGTTATATGAATACCAAGCTCCACTTTTTTGAACGATATCCAGTTCAGCCGCAATATCTAAAATCAATCCTTCACGTGAAATTCCTTCTCCATACATAATGTCCACTTCTGCTTGTTTAAACGGTGGAGCGACTTTGTTTTTGACTACTTTAATTTTTGTTTTATTTCCGACCATTTCATTACCTTGCTTTAAGGTTTCAGCACGACGTACTTCCAAACGAACGGAAGAATAGAACTTCAAGGCACGACCACCTGGAGTCGTTTCCGGATTACCGAACATAACCCCAATTTTTTCACGAACTTGGTTAATAAAGACCGCAATCGTTTTGGATTTATTAACTGCACCAGAAAGTTTACGAAGTGCTTGAGACATTAAACGAGCTTGTAAACCGACATGGCTATCACCCATTTCCCCTTCAATTTCCGCTTTTGGAACTAAAGCAGCAACAGAGTCAATGACGATAATATCAATGGCGCCACTTCTTACTAAGGCCTCAGCAATTTCTAATGCTTGCTCCCCTGTATCTGGTTGAGAAAGTAGAAGTTCATCAATGTTAACACCTAACTTTTGGGCATATACTGGGTCAAGAGCATGCTCAGCATCAATAAAGGCTGCCTGTCCACCTGAACGTTGAACTTCTGCAATCGCGTGTAAAGCAACTGTTGTTTTACCAGAAGATTCTGGTCCATATACTTCAATAATTCTTCCACGTGGATATCCACCTACACCTAGAGCAATATCAAGAGCTAATGAACCACTAGAAATCGTCGATACACGTTGATCCGTTTGCTCTCCTAACTTCATAATGGAACCTTTCCCAAATTGCTTTTCGATTTGGCGTAATGCCATCTCAAGGGCTGCTTTACGTTCACTCATTTTACAATCTCTCCTCTATTCATTCAATTTAAACTTCATTTATTCAAATCATGTCTTCACATAAAGATGATTGATTACCGCACTCAAAAAGGCGAATCTATGTTTCCTATGATCTATCATAACGCTTTTTTCTTCATTTGCCAATAGTTTTTACGAACATTTATTCGGTTTATTGGAATATGTTAAAAGAGAGGATGGTAGGACTGACACACATCAATCCTACCATAATTTAATTAACTAAGAACGTGTGGGTGTTCTTCTTTCGCGTTTTGGTCGAGGTTTAGCAGGCTCTAAATTAACTCTTGCTCCGTTGATTCGAGAATAACGTAACGCTTCATAGACAAATGGGGCAACTTCCTCAGGCACTTCGATAAAAGTAAAGTTTTCAAAAATATCAATTCGTCCAATCGCCTTGCTCGGAATTCCAACAAGCTCGGCTACTTCTTCCGATAAAATTTTCGGAGTTAAATTCACATTACGACCGACATTGATAAAGAAACGAATCATTCCTTTTGCACCGCCTGTTTCACCGAAGTTATAACCAGCTTCTTCATTAGGTGTTTCCGTTGAAAAATTCATCTTTAACAAAGCCGAAACAACATCTTCTGGTGAATGAACTTCTAAGATTTCTTTGACAAGAGGAGAAAATAAATCGAATTCTTTCCCACGTGCCTCAATTGTATCCGTTACTCGCTTTTTCCATGAATCATGTTGCTTTTCGACCACTTCTTCAATCGTTGGCACATCTTGAGATGGAATGCTCATTTTAATTTCATGTTCAATCGAACGTAGATGCTTCATCTCTCTTGGTGTGACAAGTGTCAGAGCTAACCCCTGCCTACCCGCACGTCCTGTTCGTCCAATACGATGAACGTAACTTTCAGGATCTTGTGGAATATCGTAGTTGATGACGTGTGTGACATTCTCAACATCAATTCCTCTGGCCGCTACATCTGTCGCAATCAAAAATTCAATTGAGGAGTCGCGAAATTTTTTCATCACCGAATCACGTTGGGATTGAGTTAAATCACCATGAAGACCGTCTGCCAAGTAACCGCGCGCTTGCAGGGCCTCGGTTAATTCGGCGACCCCCTTTTTTGTACGGCAAAATAAAATACCTAGATCAATTTCTTCACTATCAATGATCCGACATAATGAATCAATTTTATTTCGTTCTAAAACCTTAAAATAAATTTGATTAATTAAAGGTGCGGTAACCTCTCCTTTATTAATCGTCACCATTTTCGGAGTCGTCATATATTTTCGAGACAATTTTTTAATAGCTGGGGGCATTGTGGCGGAAAAAAGTAACGTCTGCCTTTCCCCTTTTACTTCTCTTAAAATATGTTCAATATCATCGATAAACCCCATATCTAACATTTCATCCGCTTCATCCAACACAATTGTATGTACACTATCTAACTTTAAAGTTTTTCTTCTTAAATGGTCAAGGATACGACCCGGAGTACCGATCACGACTTGTACACCTTGTCTTAAAGCTTTAATTTGATGACCAATAGACTGACCACCGTATATTGGCAATGTGCGAATACGTTTATGCACAGAGAGCTTCTGTAACTCTCCGGAAACTTGAATCGCGAGTTCTCGTGTTGGTGTTAAAATGAGGGCTTGAACATACTTTTCATTTGTTACTTTATCGACAACTGGAATACCAAATGCGGCTGTTTTTCCCGTTCCCGTTTGAGCTTGCCCAATTACATCCCCGCCTTCTAAAATGACAGGAATCGCCTTCGCTTGAATAGGCGATGGTTCTTCAAAACCCATATCTTTAATCGCTTTTTTAATTGAATCTGATATTTCGAAGTCATTAAAATATGTCATTACTGCTCTTCCACCTTTTCATTTCATTAAGCAAATAATAGCAGCCGTACTTCACAGCTCTATCTCGAATTGCATTACGGGATCCATGAAGGGATAATGTATATCCATTTGCAACCCCTGATTTCCCGACAATTGATATGTAAACCACCCCTGGGTCCTTACCTTCCTGTTTGTCTGGTCCCGCGACACCTGTAAAGCTAATGGCAATATCACTTTCATAAAGTTTCTTTGCACCAAGCGCCATTTCTTTTGCACAGCTTTCGCTCACAACGCCATCTTGCTTGATTACTTCTTTCGACACTTGAAGTTGTTTTTCCTTTTCTTTCGTCGAATAAGCGACTGTTCCCCCGGTAAAAATTTCGGAAACACCAGAAAAACTCGTTAATTCACTTGCAAACATACCACCTGTTAAACTTTCAGCACATGAGATCGTCCACTTTTCCTTTGTTAATTGTTGGACCACTTGCTCCATTAAAGAAGTATGATCATAACCATAAAAATAATCGCCTACAATCGCTTGAATTTCTTTTTCTGTGGCATCTAATAAGCGAATCGCTTCTCCATCATCTTCATGTTTAACAGTTAACCTTAACGTCACTTCACCATTACCAGCCAATGGAGCAATCGTTGGATTCGTTTGATTATCAATAAGAGTTTCCAGACGTGTCTCTAAAGCTGATTCACCAATATTAAAGAAGCGTAATACTCTCGAAGTAATCTTCCCACGATTTAAGAGACTTTTTTCAAGTAATGGAATCAATTCTTTGACAAACATCGGCTCCATTTCTTTTGGAGGACCAGGGAGGAGAATGACCATTTTTTTATCTTTTTTTAATAGCATTCCCGGAGCCATTCCATTCCGGTTCACAAGCACTTCTGCCCCTTCTAGAATGAGGGCTTGTTTTTTGTTGTTTTCCGTCATCTTCATCTGTCGTTTACTAAAATATTGTTCAATACTGAAAAGGGCATTTTTGTCATAAACGAGTTTCGCCTGAAATAGTTTTGCGACCGTTTCCTTTGTTAAATCATCCTTTGTCGGACCAAGCCCTCCGGTTAATATAACAATATCCGAACGCTGACTTGCCAAACCTAAACTATCATAGAGCCTATTTTCATTATCGCCGACGACTGTCTGATAATAGACGTCTATTCCTAAAATCGCTAATTGCTCAGAAATAAACTTTGCATTGGTATTTAAGATTTGACCTAAAAGAAGCTCCGAACCAACCGCCAAAATTTCTGCTCTCATAAAATCGCCCCTATTAGCCTTGTTTGGCTAAAATATGTTTATTTTTCACAAAATAATCAACACCAGAAACAATCGTTAAAATCAAGGCTATCCAAATCATGATTTGATCAAAAGGAAATGAAACCGCTGAAAATGGTATATTGTAAAGCATCAATGCTGAAATTCCGATAATTTGAAAGACTGTTTTTAATTTACCTAGAGGACTTGCCGCGATAACATCACCATCTGCCGCTGCAATCAAACGAACCCCTGTAACCGCAAACTCACGACTAATAATAATAATCGCAATCCAAGCCGCTAATAAATCTAGTTGGACTAAACCGATTAAGGCCGCTGTAATTAAGAGCTTGTCTGCTAAAGGATCTAAAAACTTACCGAAATTTGTAACTAGATTTAATTTTCTTGCATAATAACCATCAAGCCAATCTGTTGCTGAAGCAAAGATAAATAAACAAGCGGCGATTAAATGTCCAACAGGGATCTCAGTCCCAAACATGTCAATCGTACCAAGTGGTAAATCCGCTAACATAAAGACCATAAAAATCGGAATTAAAATCATTCTAGAAACTGTAATTTTATTAGGTAAATTCACTACATTAACCTTCCTTCTAAACAATTAACTAACGCATATTTACAAACTGAAGGGCAAAGTCAAAATCCTGCTCCTTCAAAAGGTGGATAACCGATTGTAAATCATCAATACTTTTCGCAGTGACTCTTACTTGCTCACCTTGAATTTGAACTTTTACTTTTAAATTGGCATCGCGTACCACTTTGGAGACTTTTTTTGCCTTCTCAGTCGATAACCCATTAATCAATTGGATTTGTTGTCTAACGAGCCCGCCAGAAGCAGATTCTATCTTTCCTAAATCCATCGACTTTTGCGATAAACCCCTTTTTATAAATTTTGATTTTAAAACATCAAGCACGCTATTTAATTTGTATTCATCGTCTGAAACAACGGTAATTTGTTCGTCACCAGAACGTTCAATCGAGCTCTTTGAGCCTTTAAAGTCATATCGGTTCGTAATCTCTTTCACCGCTTGATTAATCGCATTATCAACCTCTTGTAAATCAATCTCAGAAACAACATCAAACGAATGTTCTTTCGCCATCACTGAAAACCACCTTTCTTTGAAACCATTTCAAAATCGTCAAAATTATCTTATATCCTTATGGACTTGTTGATTATTGTATCATAAAAGGACCGCTGAAATAAAAAAATGTCCCATCCTTTAACAACTGCCCATATTGAAAAATATAAATAAAAATAGACCTAACCGTATTCTAATATATTCCACCAATTATTGCGATTATTATCGATGAAAATGATAAAAAACACTACTATCTAAAATTACTATATTTATCCTTTTTAATGGACAAAAAAAGTGAACATTTTGTTCACTTTTTTATTCGTCGCTAGAGAAACTGATATGAATATATTGATGAACCGCATCTAACTCATATTCAACCAACTCACCATTAATATAAACTTCAACATTGTTTGAAGCTCCGATGTTAATTTCAATTTCGTTCTCTTCACTTAAATCAAACTCTAGTTCAACATCTTCATCAGAAGTATTAGGTTGACCACTATGTAAAATCGTTCTAGAGTCATCTTTAATATCATAATAAGAAGAGCTACCACTAAAATGAAGTTCGACCATTAATTCATCTGTACCCGTAAGCTCATAATAAGCTCGAGTTCCTTGTGTTTCTGTTAACGTAAGAACTGATTGCGACTCATCTACTACTTCTTCCTCAGTTCCCTCTGAACCATCTCCATTATTATCTTCTGTTTCCGTGTCTTCAACATCTTCTTCCTCATCATCTAGAAAGTCTTCGGCAAATTCACTTTCCCCTAGATTATCCTCAGGAGGGATAGGCTCATTACTAGTCCGATCCAATGACTGCATAATGAGCCATATAAGAGCAACTATTACGACGATCGTTAACAACCCAGCAACGAGTGGAATAAGTGGACTTTTTTTTCCGGGTCGACTCGGCTTAACTGTCGATTTTGACGAACGCTCGCGACGAGAAGGTAAATTAGTGACTTCTTTTTGCGGATTCGGTAACTCATTTTTATATTGATCAAATAATTCTTCTGGATCGATCCCGACCGACTCGGCATATGTTTTAACAAACGCTCTTGCATAAAAAAGACCTGGGAGCGTTTCAAAACGGCCTTCCTCAATCGCAACTAAATAGCGTTTTTGAATTTTGGTTGTCGCTTGTAAATCGTCTAATGTAATTCCTTTTTCTTCACGAACTGTTTTTAAATGTTGACCAAGCTCTGACATACTAACACCTACCTACTACTTTAACTTATATCAAAAGACGAAAACCCTGATTCAACTGAGTCATATGTAATTTCCTCTGAGTCGTCATTTCTTAATTCGATAATACAATCAAAATCATCTAATTCATATTCAGTTTCACGCACAAAAATATCTGGATGCTCAACGACCTTTACCGCAGGCAATTGCATAATGTCTCTCACAAGCTGGCGATGTTTTTCTGTTGCTCTCATCGTTGAAACAATCCCATCAATGATAAAAATATGATCGCTTCCTAATTCATCATCATTTAAATGAGTTCGAACAGTTTGTCTCAGGAGTGTTGAGGAGATAAACGACCAGCGTTTATTGGCACAAACACTTGAGGCGACGATCGACTCGGTTTTACCTACACGAGGCATTCCACGCACACCTACTAGGAAATGACCATCTCTTTTATATAATTCGGCCATAAAGTCGACTAATAAACCTAATTCTGAACGAATAAAACGAAATATTTTCCTGTCATCCGCGTCACGTTGAATATATTTGCCATGTCTAATCGCTAAACGATCACGTAATCTCGGTTCACGAAACTTCGTAACCGAAATGCTATCAAGCGTTTTTAAAATGGCAAGAAATCGTTTGATCTGATCATCGTCTGAGCTTTTTATTAGCATCCCCCGATTTTTATCATCAACCCCATTTATGGTGACAATATTAAGTGAAAGCATTCCGAGTAAGGAAGAAATGTCACCAAGTAAGCCTGGACGATTTTTTACGATTTGATATTCTAAATACCATTCTTTTAACGTCATACAAAACACCTTTCTTATCACTAAACACTAGTTGCAAGCACTATGTGGATGATTGTCAATATTAGGCGAACTTAATCTTACTTTTTTATCATAATTGATCTCTCTCATAATTGAAAGGTGTTTATCGGATCATTTTCATAAAAAAGACATTCATCATATTGATTCGATAGTTTCCATACATTTTCATAGTTTTTTACATATTTTTTTGAGAAGGTTTAAGGAAACATGGTTGTATACTTCCAATTGTGAAACAAAAGGACTTCGCTTTTGCGAAGTCCTTCGTTTATTAATGGTCGTGTTGTACGAGTTTAACCATCATATTCGCAATGGCATGCTGCTCACTTTCATCCGCAACTTTCCATAATTCAGCTAATACTCGCTCTTGTTCGTTTTTCGGTTCAACTTGCGCCGCCAAATACTCACCAACTTGATAAGCAACATCACTGATAACATTATGGTTCATTCCTTCGCCTTCAGCTTGATGAAGACGCTCACCTAGGAAGTCTTTCCACTGATCCCAATTATCGAGTACAGACATGTAAACCCCTCCTTCAAAAATATAATGCTTCGATTTATATCGTTCCTCCATTCCACGAATAATATGCATAAAATTTTTTTAGCAATACCAAGCACCGTTTACAGATAGAATTTGACCATTCATATAAGTGATTTTTTTGGACAGTAAAAAAGAAACGAGTTCAGCCACCTCTTCTGGTTGTCCCAATCGCCCCGCTGGGATCTCCTCATTTAAAGCCTCCTTCTCTTCCTTCTCATAACGGTCAAGCATTTCCGTGTCAATCGCACCTGGAGCAATCGCATTCACTTGAATATTACTCAAAGCCACCTCTTTCGCTAACGCTTTAACAAAGCTATTGACGCCCCCTTTGGCAGCAGAGTAAATCACTTCACAAGAGGCACCTGTTAACCCCCAAATCGAAGAAATAAAGACAATTTGTCCCGCTCGTTCTCGAATCATAGCAGGTAAAAGAGCACGAGTTATTTTTATTGGGTTATGTAAATGAATATTCATGATCCTTGTTAACTCGTCATCGCTCGTTTCCGGAAATAATTGAATGGAATCAATCCCAGCATTATGAATGACGGCATCGACCTGACCAGTTATTTGTCGCAACAGCTCACTCGCTCCATCATGATCGCATAAATCTGCTTTCATTAGGACCACCTCTGCCCCTAATGCCTCACATTGTTCTTTTAACAACTGAACCGCTTTTTCGTTACGATAATAATGCAAAAAGAGGGTACGCCTAGGAGTGGCAAGCGATTTTGCAATCGCTTGACCAATCCCTCCAGACGCCCCTGTTAAAAGCACTTGCTCTTTTTTACTCATGATAACCTTCTGCCTTCACTTGACAGATTGTATAACAATCAAAATCAAAATGGTCCTTCATAATCGTCTCTAGATCCGTTTTGTCTAAACTTTCTAGTACTGGTACGATATCAAACAAATTCATCTCATTAAATTCGTAACGTGTAAACTGATTCGCAATATATTCAGGTGAATTTAAGGAACGTAAAAAGGAACCTATTTTTTTCTTAATCGCTCGCTTCACCACTTCTTCTGATAGTTGTCTTTCTTTAAATTGGGTAATTTGTTCTTCTAATTTCGCTGCTAATTTATCTGGATGTTTTGTATCTCCGCCAATAATCGTAAAACCAAACCCTTTTTCTGCTGAATAATCAAACGAAAACGTATCATCAATTAATCCTTGTTCGTATAGCTCTTGATAGTTATTCGAGCTTTGACCAAACATTAAATCAAGCAAAATATTAAGGGAAAGCTCATGTTTTAACAAATCATTGCCTTGTTTATTTGGATTCTTATCTTTAAAACCGACTAATAACTTGGGTGTTTGTACCGGCATCGTAATAACATTCTTTTTCTTGGCAACACCAGCTCCTTCGGTTGGATAAAACCGTTCTATTGGTTCTGGTTCAGCAAATGTTTTTTTCGCTTGATTGTCTTTTACTTGTTTGATAATCACCTCTGGCTCAACAGGTCCGACAATAAAAAGCAACATATTATTCGGGTGATAAAACGTATGGTAGCACGTATAGAGCATTTCCTTCGTTATTTTAGCAATTGATTCAGCGGTCCCGGCAATATCAATTTTTACAGGGTGATCTTCATACATATTTTCAATCACACCAAAATAAGCACGCCAATCAGGATTATCATCATACATTGTAATTTCCTGTTCGATAATTCCTTTTTCTTTCTCGACACTTTGATCGGTAAAATAAGGATGTTGGACAAAATCAACTAATGTTTCAAGATTTTTCTCAATATTAGATGTACTAGAAAATAAATAAGCGGTTCTCGTAAAGCTCGTAAATGCGTTCGCTGAAGCCCCTTGTTTACTAAAATCTTGGAACACATCGCCATTTTCATCTTCGAACATTTTATGCTCAAGAAAGTGGGCAATACCATCTGGAACACGAATCGCCTCTTTTTCATTTAATGGTGTAAATTCGTTATCAATCGAACCGTATTTGGTCGTAAACGTCGCAAATGTTTTATTGATCCCTTCTTTTGGGAGGACATAAACATCTAATCCATTGCTTAACTGTTCATAATAAAGTGTCTCATTTAATTGTGAAAACGTGATTGGTTTCATCACTTATACCCCCTTACCTTTTAAGAAGTAAATCGTATCGAGTTCGATTTTTTGTGCCGCTTTCACAATCTCGTCTTTTGTCACATCTTGAATTTGTTCAATCCACTGTTCGACCGTACGCTTATGACCACTCACTACTTGATGATAAGCTAACTCCACAAAACCTCTAGCGACATCGACTGATTCAAGAAGTTGATTGATGAGCATCGCTTTTGTTTGGTCAATTTCAGCTTCGGTAAAGTCGCCGTTTTTCATAGTGTCCATTTGCTCTTTAATAATTTCCACTGCACGGTCATATTTGGCAAATTCAATCCCTGACATGACCATAATTAATCCTTTATGGCTTTCAAAGCGGGAAGCTGCATAATAGGCAAGGCTTTCCTTTTCACGAACATTTATAAATAACTTCGAATGAGAAAAACCACCAAACAAACCGTTGCATACTTGCATCGCAACATAATCAGGATCAGCAAAAGTCGTATTCGCACGGAAGCCAATATGTAGCTTTCCTTGTTTGACATCCTGCTCATCAAATACTTTCTTTTCTTTCGTTTCGTTTGGTTGAGAGCTCGGAAGTTCTTTTACATTTTGGGAAACTTGAAGGCCAGAAAACGTTTGGGTTAATGTTTCTTTTAATTCTGTCTCATCAAAATCACCGACAACATATAAGTCAAAACGATTCGTCTCAAGCATGTTTTGATAATAAGTATATAGATCACTAGCTGTTATCGCTTGCACTTGTTCCTTTGTCCCAAACGAGGTTAACGCATAACGTTCCCCTTTAAACATTTCTTCCGTAATTCGAACATTCGCATAGCGCATTTTATCGTCAAACACAGATTCAATTCGTTGAACGAGGGAACGTTTTTCACTTTCAACTATTTCTTTTTTAAATGCCTCCACGTCCACAAGTGGCTCAAAAATGATTTCTTTTAATAATTCAATCCCTTCTTTTAAAAGGGATGTTTTTTCACTTAAGAACTTTTCATTTGCCACATCCACTCTAAAGGAAATGACATGGTCTTCCCCTTTTTTCTGAACATCGGTTGCAAGCATCGCACCATATAAATCATCTAAACGTTGACGAAACTTCGCTCGCTCAGGTGTTTTAGCTGTAGCACTTTGAAGCACATGTGGCAATAAAGCTCGATAAGCGACCGTCTCTTCTTCCAGAGGTGCTTTTAGCATCATCACAAAGCTATACGTTTTAAATTTAGCTGTTTTTACAAGATGGGCATTTATCGAATCTAATGAGAGTAGGGTTTCCTTGAGTTCTTTCATCTAGTCTAAAACTCCTTTTTTGATCATTTTGATTAGGTTATGCTTTAATCCGTTTTCTTAATACGTGGAACTTAAATTTATCGGCTCTAAAATAATTTAAAGAATAAAGAAGTGGTTCATCCTGCTCGTTATAATGGATTTGTTTAAGCAATAAAAGTGATGTCTCCGGATCACATTCAAGAATCTCAGATACTTTTTCATGATAACCAAGTGGCTCAATATACGTGACTGCATAGGATATTCCTTGTCCCGATTCATCCAACAAAGAAAAAAAGGACTTAATTTCATGAATCGAAAAGTCTTGTAATAATTCATGTGGGATTTTATCCAAACAATAAACAATGGGTACTTGATTAGCTGTTCGAACACGTTCGATTTCAAGAATTTTGTCCGTTTCAATCGGGCTGAATCTTTTTTTATCCTCTTCAGTCGCTTCTTTAATCGCTGATGAAAGAAATATCGTACCTGGCTCCATATCGGCTTGGGCAATCATTTCCGTTACACTATGAAGCTCCTCTATCCCAGCTGAAAAAAGTGGCTTCGTATGAACAAAAGTCCCCACTCCATGACGACGAATGACGACCCCTTCCTCTTCTAATAATCTTAAGGCTTCTCTAAGAGTTGCTCGACTAATCCCTAATTGTTTAGACAAATCAAATTCAGACGGCAGCTTTTGTCCTTCTTGATACAATTTATTTTCAATATCCTGTTTTATTCGATCAATCACTTGTAAATATAATGGTCGCTGATCCGCTTTTATCACATGTTCCACTCCTTCAAACTTTCTACTTCTCTCCATTATCGGTTTTTGTTTTAAAACCGATATTTTATCTTTTTTAAGAAGATTGTTCTTCATCATTTTTTTTAGCCACTAAAACTTCTCGTGGTTTACTGCCCTCATAAGGACCAACTACCCCTCGTTCTTCCATTTGATCGATGATACGAGCTGCTCTCGCATAACCAACACGAAAACGACGCTGAATCATCGACACGGAAGCCGTATTCATCTCTGTTACTAAATCAACAGCATCTTCATATAAATCATCGGTCTCTTCGTGATTTGTTGTCTGCACCTCTTCTGATGGTGTCATTTCTTCTATGTATTGTGCTTTTTGTTGTGAAATTACGTAAGAGACGATACCTTCAACCTCATCATCTGATAAAAATGCTCCTTGTACGCGGGTTGGTTTTGTCGCACCAACTGGTAAATAAAGCATATCACCACGACCTAAAAGCTTTTCGGCCCCCGCAGAGTCAATAATCGTTCGCGAATCTACTTGAGAAGAAACGCCAAAAGCAATTCGAGAAGGAATATTCGCTTTAATAACCCCAGTTATGACATCTACAGAAGGTCTTTGTGTGGCAATGATCATATGAATACCTGACGCTCTCGCCATTTGGGCAAGCCTTGCAATCGAATCCTCAACATCTCCACTAGCGACCATCATTAAATCAGCTAACTCATCGACAATGACCACGATATATGGAAGAAACGGCTGTTTCGCCTGTTGCCCTTCATTCGAACGTCTTATATATTCATTATACCCTTCAATATTTCTTGTACCCGAATTCGAAAATAAATCATAACGGCGTTCCATTTCGGCCACTACCTTTTTTAAAGCTTGTGACGCTTTTTTCGGTTCGGTTACAACAGGAGTTAATAAATGAGGGATCCCATTGTACATATTTAACTCAACCATTTTAGGATCAATCATCATTAATTTCACTTCATGAGGTTTCGCTTTTAATAAAATACTCGTAATAATCCCATTAATACAAACACTTTTCCCACTTCCTGTCGCACCTGCTACAAGGAGATGAGGCATTTTATTTAATGGAGCTAATACAGGTTCACCTGAAATATCACGTCCCAAGGCTACAGATAACACATTCGTATCCGCTTTTGATTTGTCAGAGTCTAGGACCTCTCTTAACGTTACAATAGCCACTTCTTGGTTTGGTACCTCGATCCCAATCGCCGACTTTCCAGGAATCGGTGCCTCAATACGAATATCTTTTGCTGCTAACGCTAGTGCTAAATCATCGACAAGGTTGACAATTTTGCTTACCTTTACACCTACACTTGGATTCACTTCATATTTGGTCACAGAAGGACCTAAATGAACTTTCATTACTTTCGCTTTGACACCAAAACTCTCTAGTGTCTGTTCCAGTTTTCTCGCATTTGACGTTAAACGCTGGCGATCATTGCTTTGGTTCGCTAATGTTGGTGATTGTAATAAATCAAAGGAAGGCAGTTGATAATCTTTATTTTCCTCAATCGCTGTTGCCATGAGAGCCACCTCAGGCTGTTCCTCCGTTTGGTGATTATCTGACTCATTAAGCTTGTCCTGGTTTTTCTTATCTTGCTTCGTTTTTAATTCAGCGTTCTCTCTTGCTTCAACCGATTTAGAATAGGCTCTTTCAGCAAAGTCAACAATTTCAGGTTCTGGCGAATCATCTAGTTCTGGTGCCTGTTTTAACTCATCCGTGATTTTCGCTTTTTTCCCTGCTTTTTTCTTACGTTGGTTTTCACGTTCTTCTGCCAGCTTTTCCTTCGTTTGTTCCTTCCACAGCTTTCCTTCTCTAATAAAGTTATTAAAACTATCGGTTAAATAAACATAACTTTTACGGAAACTTGATGCAGCAAACTCCGTAAATGATTTACCCGTAATTAAAATTAAGCCGATTATGAATAAAATAAAACAGAGAAAATAAGAGCCGCTTTCTGCAAATAAAAAATGACTGACAGCAAATACAACAGAACCGACCATTCCGCCACCTAAATCTTCACTAGCCGAGGTTTCTCCTCTTAGTTCCATTGAAAAGAGTCGAAACGTATTCCGAATAACGGATTGATCGGCAAAACCTTCACGATAGCCTAAATTTCGAAATAATCCAATATGACTAAATAAAGCAAACGAAGTCATCATAACGTAAATACCGGCCATTCTCCTTGACCAAAATGTCGGCATTTCTCGTTTGAAAATCACATATAGGGCGAGAACAAGTAATCCTGCCGCTAATAAAATAAACCATTCCCCTAAAAAAAAGCGGAATAAACTAACAAATGTTTCCCCAACCGATCCTAAGCGAGCTAATGTAACAACGGCAATCACTAACAAACCTAAACCGATTAGCTCATACGTAAGCTGGGATTTCCATTGTGTTTTTTTCTTTTTTTTTCTTTTTGCCAAAGCACTCACCCTTAATCATCTAAATGTTACCAATACTAAGAAGCAGCCAAAGACTGGCTGCTTTTACTAATCATCCATTATTATATCATATCCAATGCTTTTTCATGAATAAATATCGAAGTGAATGAAACTATTGTGGCATCGCCTGAATGACGGTCCCTGGAGTGTATTGCTCATTTAAATAAGCCATTGGATTCGAACAAACTAAACGAATGACTTTATAATCAGAACCATTGATTTGCTGAACGACTAAGTGGCCATCTTCAATTGGAACCGTTACATAATTGGAATACGTTTGTTCATCTTCAGGAAAAACCATTTCGTTTGGCATCATCGTATATAAAATCATTGAACAAGATCTCCTTGATTCTTTTTCTCATCAATTAGTTTATTTAATTTCACTAAGGCCTGTCCTATTCCACCAACCTCATTAATTAAACCATATTCAACCGCATCCGTTCCCACAACATTCGTTCCAATATCTCGTGTTAAATTTCCTTTACTAAACATTAATTCTTTAAATTTCTCCTCGCTAATTCCCGAGTGCTTTGTCACAAAATTGATGACTCGGTCTTGCATTTTATCGAGATATTCAAATGTTTGTGGAACACCAATCACTAGACCTGTTAAACGAACAGGATGAATCGTCATTGTTGCCGTTTCAGCAATTAACGAATAATTAGATGCAACGGCAATCGGTACACCTATGGAATGGCCCCCGCCTAAAACGAGCGTAACAGAAGGTTTTGACATCGATGCAATCATTTCAGAAATTGCGAGTCCCGCTTCGACGTCACCACCGACTGTATTCAGAATAATTAACAAACCTTCTATTTTGGGATTTTGCTCAACCGCAACAAGCTGCGGAATTAAATGTTCGTATTTAGTCGTTTTATTTTGTGGAGGCAATTGCATATGCCCTTCAATCTGACCAACAACTGTCATACAATGGATATTCGAATTTTCCATTTGAACGACATTTGTCTGGCCTAACTCTTGAATCTTATCTAAAATCCCTCCCGATTTCTCCTCTTTTTTAGGATCCGTTGGTGGCGGTGATTGTTCTTGGTTAGAGGCATAATGATTCATGACAATAACGTCCTCCTTCTCTTTTGGATGCTTTTAGTATAAGCGCTTCATAGTCAAATATTCCTTAGTGCACAAGAAGTGGATATAGCTAACGGGGAGTTGATTTAAAAAAGGGTGGGTAGATACATGCTTTTGTTCGTTGCAGACAAGAATTTGGGAGCCAAATTCGTTTGGATACAACTTTTCGCTGGTTCCTGTCAAATAAGTGGGCTCCCTCTACACTAGGATACATATTTTTACAGTTTCTAAACGAATAAGTCGGCTCCGCTTCGGTCGGTATCCACATACTTGGGCTAGCTCAACCAACAAAAAAGGCGACTAAAAAAGTGTTTCCACTTCTTCAGTCACCTCTATTATGAAGGCCTTTGTCTTAATCGATTATTAGGCACTTCATACTTCCATAATAATCGGCAAGATCATTGGGCGTCTTTTTGTTTTTTCAAATAAATAACGGCTTAATCCTTCTCTGACATTACTCTTTAAAGAAGACCATTCATTCACATTTTCCGTCATACATTTTTGCAAAATATTTCCGACCAACTCATTTGCATCCTCGAGTAACTTTTCGGATTCACGAACATAAACAAAACCACGCGAAATAATATTTGGACCAGAAACGATTTGACTCGTCTTCTTGTTTAAAGTGACGACAACAACTAATATCCCATCCTTCGATAAAAGTCTACGATCTCTTAGCACGATATTCCCGACATCACCAACACCTAATCCATCAATTAATACATTTCCGGAAGGGACTTTACCGGCTTTACGGGCTTGTCCTTTTGAAAATTCAACAACATCCCCTTTGTCTACTAAGAAAATATTTTCTTCTGGGATACCAACACTTAGCGCTAAATCCTTATGAGCGTGCTGCATTTTAAACTCACCATGAACGGGAACAAAATACTTCGGTCTCATTAGGTTAATCATCAGTTTTAACTCTTCTTGACTACCATGTCCCGATGCATGGACTCTTGCTTGTCCGTACACTACTTCCGCACCAATACGATGTAATTTATCAATAATTCCGGATACCGATTTTTCATTCCCTGGAATTGCATTAGCTGCAATAATCACCGTATCATATTGGGTAATCGTAATTTGACGATGTGCTCCCTTAGCCATACGTGTTAACGCAGACATTGGTTCACCCTGACTTCCCGTCGTTAAAATCGTAATATGCTCATCGTCATATTTATTGATTTCGTCCACTTCAATCATAATATCTTTTGGATAAGTCAAATAGCCTAATCTTGATGCAATCGTAATGACTCGAACCATACTTTTTCCGACTACAGCCACTTTACGATTTGTCCGAATGGACGCATCAATCACTTGCTGAATTCGGTGCACATTTGAAGCGAAAGTCGTCACAATAATTCGACTAACCGTATTTTCAAATACTTCTTGAATACCGTGTCCTACTTCAGTTTCTGATTTTGTTAAACCTGGCTTTTCTGCATTTGTACTGTCGGACAGTAAACATAAAACTCCTTTTTGTCCAATTGCAGCCATTTTACCAATATCTGCTTGCAGTCCATCGACTGGAGTTTGGTCAAATTTAAAGTCACCAGTATGTACCACATAACCTTGTTCCGTCTCAATACAAATACCTACTGAATCTGGGATACTGTGATTCGTTCGGAAAAAGGAGACATTTGTACTTCCAACGACAATATTGGAATGTTCATCGATTAAATGAAGCTTTGTTTGACGCCAAATGCCCGCTTCCTTCAGTTTTTCTTCCACTAAGCCAAGGGTTAATTTCGTTCCATAAACCGGAACATTTAGTTGTTTTAAAACATAAGTCAAGCCTCCTATATGGTCCTCATGTCCATGTGTTAAAACAATTCCTCTTACACGTTCCTCATTTTCTATCAGATACGAAACGTCTGGAATGACGATATCAACACCTAACATATCATCATCTGGGAACATTAGTCCCGCATCAACGATAATAATATCTTCATTCACTTCAACTCCGTACATGTTTTTACCAATTTCGCCTACTCCTCCTAAGGCGAATACCCGTACTCTCTCTATTTTTTCATTTGACAATGTGCTTCCTCCTAATTTGTAGAAAAAATCTTAGCTGTTGCTTTATTTTTCTATTCGTTTATCTTTTTGCTGTCTGTAAATCATTTCTAAAGAAACTAGGCTAAAAAACAACCTAGTACGATTCTTTTACCTATCCGACCCATATCCTTGGCAAAGATGGTTCAAATAAATGAATAAACATTTAATACTTCTGTTCATCATACCCGTCCGAATCACTTGTTATCAGTATACCTTATTTTCAAAATGAAAGACAAGACTGATCTTCCTCAGTTGCTAAAATCAAGAAATTATTTAATTGTTTTCAATAAAAATTTAACAACTGGTTTAATCCTCCAGCCCCCTGACAACATCGCAGCGGGGTCTGCTGTTCTCCACTATTGATGCCACTGAAAACCGTTTACTCGTTAATATATGGCTAGATTAGTTAGTCTGCTCCTCGAGCTGCACGCCCTACGCGTTCCGCGGGTGAATCGGGAGCCTCCTCACTTCGCTGCGGGGTCTCCCGCCCTTCACTATTCCAGCAGGAGTCTCCGTGCATTCCGCTCGCTCCGCCTTTGTTCATAAAGAAACCGTTTATACCTCTGAATGATTGTTTACATAGAAACCGATGTATTTTGAATGAAAATAGCTAGGTGGAGTGGTTATGGAGCAATGTTCGCCGCTCCCGAAAATCATGATCCGCTAGGGCACAGGAGGGAGTCATAAGTCACACTCAAAAATATTGAAGTCTATAGTGTAGCCACCCACGGAACACGTAGGGTAGGGTATGGAGCTGGCGGAGTATAACTAACTAACTCAACTTTCGCAGCGTATAATTGACCCTTAACCGTTGATAGAGATTAACTTTAGGGCGATACAAGACTCAAATTGACTTTACATGAACGGTTCAATCGTTGACAGTCTGAACACATCTCTTCGTAGGCTGTTGAAGGAAACTGTTCACTAAATGAAGCGCTTCGGCTGTCGCTACCAAAACCATACTCCGCGTCCTGCGGGAACCTTGCGAGCCTCCTCGGCAAGCCTTGCGGGGTCTCGCTCCACGGTTTATTCCCGCGGGAGTCTCCGTATGGTTTTGTTCGCTAAGTGTCGTGGAGAGGCTTGATGATATGGCTCTTTCCAAATTAGCTATTTTTAACGCAGAAGGACCTTCTTCTTCACTTTGTTGGTTATTGAAAGAGAAAAATCATTCTCAAGCTAATGTACTTTGAAGTCATGACTATTTTTTTATTCCATGAGAAAACCGAACCTAGATTCGATTCCAGTATCTAGCGGACAAACAGACACGGAGACTTCCGCAGGAATAAACCGTCCAATGAGACCCCGCAAGCGTGAACGCTGAGGAGGCTCATGAGGTTCTCGGCAAGCACGCGGAGTGTCTGTTTGGGAGCGACAGCCGAAGTGCATTGTACATTGTCTATTTTTTCTTGATGCACAGTTTATCCGTTTTGTGTGATAGTACGTTCTCGCTTTTCAAACGTGTCAAGGGCATTTGTTTAAGAGCTTCCCTTTCGCTCTGCCAACTCGTTGAACGGATTTTCTCGATACGAAAGTTGAGTAACTAATGTACCTATATTTTAACGAATTGACCGTTTTCAATAGCCACACCTCAGAAATCCACTGGTGTTGACAGTTCAGTACCGGCCTGTGGGTGTGTGCTCAGGAGCGGTGTCTTACCTCTCACTTTATTATGTATTAAAAAAGGGACTGAACCCTCAAAGGTCATTTTCATGCCTTTGGGACAGCCCCCTTCCATATAACTCTATCATGATAAATCTTTTAGAATTTTGCCTTGTTCATTAATTCATTTAATTGCGACTTTATTTCTGGTTCAATGTCGACCAATGGCAAGCGGACACTACCAACATCTATCCCTTTTAAACTTAGTGCATATTTAACACATGTTGGACTTGGTGCTAAAAACATCGCTTTCATCATTGGCAATAGGTTCCTATGCATTGCTGCTGCCTCTACCACATTCCCATTAAAATAGGCATCAATCATTTTTTTCATCTCTAAGCCATAAACATGTGCCGCTACAGATACAACTCCATTAGCGCCAATCGCTAACGATGGTATGGTTAATGAATCATCCCCACTATAAACATAAAAACCATCAGGTGTGCCCTCTATAATCTCAGCTACTTGCTCCAAATCTCCACTTGCTTCTTTAACAGAGGTGATATTTCCGACTTTCGCTAATTCAATTACTGTTGCACTGGTCATATTGACAACGGTACGTGCAGGCACATTGTATAACATAACAGGTAAATCTGTACTCGCCGCAATAGCTGAAAAATGCTCAATCAAACCTTTTTGTGAAGGTTTATTATAATAAGGGACCACAGCCATGATGCCATCAACCCCTAGAGTCGTCGCCCGTTTGGTCGCTTGAACAGACTCTTCTGTATTAAAACTACCGACACCAGCAATGACTGGAATTCTTTGATTAACATAATCCACAACAAAACGAAATAAATCATCCTTTTCTTGCTTCGTTAAGGTAGGAGATTCACCCGTTGTACCACAAACAACGAGTGAATCAGTTCCATGTTGAATTAAATGATCGATTAACCTCTTTAATGAGACATAATCTATTTGACCATTATCTTGAAAAGGAGTAACCATAGCTGTTAATAAACGTCCAAAATTCATGATTCTCAGCTCCTTAACAATCGTCAAAACAAACAATATGAATCGGTGCTTTTATTCGTCTGATTCAATTAAATGAAACATATGATGAAGGGCATTAACCGCCTTGACTAAATCCTCACCTTTGACTAAAACCCAAATCGTCGTATGGGAGTCAGCCGATTGCAAAATTTGAATATTTTCTCTCGATAAAGCTCCGACAATTTTCGCTGTGACTCCAGGTACTCCTGTCATTCCAGCCCCAACTGCCGAGACTTTAGCACAATTGCTTTGCACTTCTGGCTCATACCCCATCGTTTGTAAAACGTCGATCGCTCGTTCAGCAACTTCATCTAAGACCGTATAAACAACACCGCGTGGATTGATGTTAATAAAGTCGACGCTGATTTTTTCATTCGCCATCGCTTTAAAAACCTTTTCCTGCAAATCATATTGCCCATCTTGTGCAAATACTTTGATTTGCGTTACATTTGATAAATGGGCGATACCAGTGATGATTCGTTCTTTTACATCTTGAGTGGCATCTTCATTTAACGAAGAAGTAATTAAAGTGCCACGCTCTTCTGACAAGGTCGAACGAATACGAATCGGGATTTTCGCTTGCATCGCGATTTCCACCGCACGAGGGTGAATCACTTTCGCTCCTTGATAGGCCATATTACAAATTTCCGTATACGTCATAACATCTAACGCTCGAGCTTCTTTAACAATTCTCGGATCAGCGGTCATAACTCCTTCTACATCGGTAAAAATATCGACCCATTCCGCTTGAACGGCGGCACCAAGAGCCGTAGCCGATGTATCACTCCCGCCTCGACCTAATGTTGCTAGCTCACCATTTTTTGATTGCCCTTGGAAACCAGCCACAACGACAACATCAAAGTCGGCAAGGAGCGTCTTCAAATGCTCGGATCTCATATCCGTAATTTTTGCTTGCGTAAAATCTTCGTTCGTTCTAAATCCAGCTTGAGCACCTGTTAATGCTCTTGCTTTTAGACCTTTTTTCAATAATACTTCTGTAAAAACAACAGAGGAAATAACTTCACCACATGAGACAAGTAAATCTTGCTCACGCTTAGGCATAATCGTTCGATCCATTAACCCAAGCAGGGTGTCTGTTGCATAAGGCTGACCAGCTCTGCCCATCGCGGAAACAACCACAATTACTTTATAGCCATCCTCGCTTGCACGCATCACATGACCAGCGGCAAGTTCCCTTACTTCCTCGTCTTTAACTGATGTTCCACCAAACTTTTGAACAATGATTTTCATAATACACCACTCTTATTTATCCTAGTAAATTTAATTTAATTAAACTTTCAGCAATTTGAACTGAATTCCATGCAGCACCTTTTAGTAGATTATCTGAAACGATCCACATATGATATCCATTATCACGGTCTAAATCACGACGAATTCTTCCGACAAACACATCGTTTTTGCCTACAGCAGTAGAGGCCATTGGGTAAATTTGATTGTCTGGATCATCTTGTAATGTAACACCCGGTGATGAGGCTAATAACTCCTTAATTTCTGAAACAGACGCTCCACCTTTATCTGTTTCAATATAAACAGACTCCGAATGCCCTGTTTCCACTGGTAAACGTACACAAGTAGCCGCGACTTCAAGTTCTGCCATATGCATAATCTTTTTCGTTTCGTTTATCATTTTCATTTCTTCAAATGTATAACCATTTTCTTGGAAAAGATCAATTTGTGGAACGGCATTAAAGGCAATTTGATAGTGCTTTTTATCCCCACTACAAGGTAGGACTTCTGCCTTCACTTCTTCTCCATTTAAAATCGCTGCTGTTTGTTGTTTCATTTCTTCAATCGCTTCTAAACCAGCTCCAGATACGGCTTGGTACGTCGATACAACGACTTTTTTCAAACCATATTTTTCACGTAATGGTTCAAGAGCAACAACCATTTGAATCGTTGAGCAGTTTGGATTTGCAATGATGCCCTTATGTTCTTTTAAGTCCGCTTCATTTACTTCTGGTACGACTAACGGCACTTCTGGGTCCATACGATATGCACTCGTATTATCCACGACAATCGCTCCACGTTTCACTGCTTCTGGTGCTAGTTTTTTCGATACTGAACCACCTGCACTAAATAAAGCGACTTGCACTCCTTCAAAAGAATCTGGTGTTGCTTCTTCAACTGTATACTCTTCACCTTTAAAAGTAATTTTTGTTCCAGCCGATCGCTTTGAAGAAAGTAATTTTAATTGACCAATTGGAAAATCTCTCTCTTCTAAAGTTTTTAAGATTTGTTGACCTACTGCTCCTGTTGCTCCTACTACGGCTACGCTGTAACTTACATTTTGCATGAATACTGTCTCCCTTCAGTTTTCAAAAAAAATTAACAAATGGTCAGCCTATCCAATTACGATCTTTTTATTTTGGCTGTTTGATTACTCTATTAAACTTTAAGGGAAAACAAGCATTAATGCAACTGTTGCCAAAAAGAATCAATTAATCTTTGTATTTTTCAATAAGCACTGGTTGATATTGTTTTCCCTCAATCGCCGCTTCAACCGTCTCAACAAGTGAATCCATACGAGCGACAAGCGAATTCGGTTTAAGAACAGGATCATCTTGACCAAATGGAATAAAGTAAATATTTTTCGTTGCCATCAATCTCATAATATTGATGCCATTTAAACCTAATGCATCATTTGTTGAGATTCCAAGTACGACAGGGTTTCCATTTCTTAAAGTTGCTTTAGCTCCCATTAAAACAGGAGAATCCGTTAAAGCATTCGCAAACTTGCTCGTCGAATTTCCAGTGATTGGAGCAATAATCATACAATCTAATGGGGTCTTAGGACCGAATGGCTCTGCCTTTACAATCGAATTGACAATCGGTTCATTCGTTATCTCTTTAATTTTCCTTAACCAATCTAAGCTATCTCCAAACTTCGTGTCCGTTGATTCAACAGTATAGGTAATAAATGGGGTAACTTTGGCCCCTAAGCTAACTAACTTTTCCATTTGTGGAAGAACGGCATCATACGTACAATGAGATCCCGTTAAACCAAATCCAATATGCTTCCCTTCCAACAACATAATAAACCTCCTTAAAATATAAAGCGGAGTCCGTTTGGGCAGAAGTGAGAAAAAATAAGAACAGCTGATGAAGACGCTTTTTGTCTTCACTCAGATGGGCGATTTTTCTCGAACTTCTAACGGACACAGCTAGATTGATAAAGCGGAGTCCCTTTGCTCAGAAGCGAGATGAGTGCAGTTGGTTTACTGCGCCAGCGGAATGCCCTACGCGTTCCGCGGGTGAGTCGAGAGCCTCCTCGTGTAACACTGCGGGGTCTCTCGTCCCTCACTAATCCCGCAGGAGTCTCCGGGCATTCCGCTGTCTTCGTTTTGGTTAACTAAAGGCCATTCGTTTCAACTTAAAAGTGAACATTTCCATTAATTTTTCTCGAGCTTCTAACGGACGCAGCTAGAATAATAACCATACCTACTGTTCCAACAATAATTCAGTTAGAACATTTGCCAATATTTTTCCGGCTGTTTTAGGAGCGACAATTCCCGGAAGTCCTGGGACTAATTGAGCTCTTATTCCTCTTTTTTCAGCATAATCAAAATCGGTTCCACCCGGTTTTGAAGCTAAATCAATAATCAAGGAATGAGTCGGTATTTTGGCGATTACTTTTTCTGTTAAGACGAGGGCTGGGATCGTATTAACAAAAATATCAACATCAGAACATTGGTTTTCTAGTTCAGATAATGGAATTGGGGTTAAACCCATCTCTGTCACTCTCGCTAAAAGTTCATTTTCTCTAGCCGCTACCTTTACCTTAGCTCCAATAGCTGAAAAAGTTCTAGCAATCGTCATCCCTGTTCGACCGAGTCCTAAAACGACTATATTTGCATTATGAAGGGTGATATCTGTATGCTGAATCGCAATCATCACCGCTCCTTCAGCTGTAGGAATCGAATTGTAAATCGCAACGTCATCTCGTTCCATCAGTTTAATTAATTTACGATTTGATTTTTTGATCACATCATTTAAATAATCAGTGCTAATGCCACTATATACGACACAATGTTTAGGTGTTTGGTTTAAATGTTTGGCGCTAAGTATTACTTTTTCATTAGAAAAGATCGTTTCAACCGCTCCCTCATGATCAGTTCCACTAACAGGAAGAATAAGGGCATCTACTTTTTTCCAATCTAATTCATCCATAACTGCTTTGGAAGCACCGATAAAGCCATCATCTAGCTGTTCAAAACCGACTAATGAAATACGGGCATGAACTTGAGAAAGCTTTCTTATAATTTCAAGTTGCCGTGCATCGCCGCCAATGATGACAATATGTTTTCCTTCAAGCATCTTAAATCGGTCTCCTTTCCTATCAATTTCTAATCTCTTTTGTCTATAAATAATGAAGCGATTAGGGATGAACGAAAGTGCTTCAACATAGCATATGTCTATAAATTCATGGTGGTGAATACAATAGCCCACTTCAAAAAATTAGAAAAAAGCCTATTCCTCCTTAAGTTAAAGAAGAATAGGCTTTTACAATTATTGAACATTTTTTATTAATATAGAGCTGGCAATTACTCCATTCGTTCTAAATCAATAATAATCATATCTTGACCGATTTTTTTTATTTGCTGCCAATAAACAGTCACTTCATGTTCCTTTTTCCCAAAACCAAACCATTTCATCGTCGGAATCATAAAAGCATGGATGTCCCCCGTCTCTTCATCAATTAACAAATCCGTTTGACCTAAAATGCCTAATCGTTCACCACGCTGAAAGTCGATGATTTCTTTGTTGCTCATTTCACTTAGACGCATAAACTCACCTCGGTTGTCTAAATTAGTTGTCCTTAATTCAATTTATGAGAAAAAAATTAAAAAAAGACCTCCCACATGAAGGAGGCCACTGAAAAATTAAAGTTAGTTTGGATGATTTGGATTACTCCGCCAGCTGCATACCCACAGCAATAGCGGGTGAACCGGGAGCCTCCTCGCGACTAATCGCTGCGGGGTCTCCCGTGTTTCACTTCTCCCGCAGGAGTCTCCGGGTATTACGCTGGCTCCGTTTTGGATCATGAAAAACAGCTTGAACCCATGAGCGATTATCTACTTGGAAATCTAATTTCTAAGAAAAAGCTGATGTTGAAACTTTTTCAGTGGCCTCCACATCAAGTAGGAGGTTCAACTAGTAAAAAAATCGTTATCCTTGCAAGGCTTCCGGCATCTCACCAGTTGCATTAATAAGAGAAATGGACGGATTACTCGTCAAAATTAATTTGGCAATCTTATTCACTTCATCTAACTGTACATCATTAATTTCTTGAATAATTTCATCTAAATTACGATGTTGTTTTAATAATAGTTCATTTTTCCCATTACGACTCATCCGACTATTTGTGCTTTCAAGACTTAACATTAAGTTTCCTTTTAATTGCTCTTTTCCATTTGCAAGTTCTTTTTCCGTCATCCCTTTTTCAGCAAGGTGAGCGGTTGTCATGTTAACAGCTTCAATTAATTCATCAAGCTGCTTATGAGCCGTTCCCGCATAAATCGTTAACATCCCACTATCTTGATACGAGGAATGGTAAGAGAAAACAGAATAACATAATCCTCTTTGCTCACGGATTTCTTGGAAAAGGCGACTACTCATACTACCTCCAAGCAAATTGTTTAATAAGACAAGCCCGTAAACATCTTTATGCCCAATTTCTAGTCCAGGATATCCTAAACATAAATGAGCTTGCTCGGTTTCTTTTTTCCGAATAATTTTTTCTGGAATAAAGACAGGGGCTTCACGCTTTAATTCATACGTTGTCGGTTTAACCGCTGAAAAAACCTCTTTAATTTGTTCAATAATTTCATCCGTAATGTTACCAGCGATCGATACAACGACATAATCACCTGTATAAAAACGGTCCATATAATCACGAAGATGTTCTGCGGTAAACGTTTCAAGCGTCTCAACCGTTCCTAAAATCGGATAGCTTAAAGAATGTTTACCATAGCTCGCCTCACTTAATAAATCATGAACGATGTCATCCGGTGTATCATCGACCATTTTAATTTCTTCTAATACGACGTTTCTTTCTTTAGCAAGCTCCGTATTTTCAAAAAGAGAATTAAAAAACATATCCGATAAAATATCAATCGCTATTTTTGTATGTTCATCTAATACTTTTGCGTAATAACAAGTATACTCTTTTGAAGTGAAGGCATTAACTTGACCTCCGATTCGATCAAATGTCTCGGCAATTTGGCCAGCTGTCCTTGTTTTAGTCCCTTTAAAAAACATGTGCTCTAAAAAATGCGAAATTCCATTTTCCTGTTTCTGTTCATTTCTTGATCCAGTTCCAATCCAAACACCCATTGAAACCGAACGCACATGTGGAATTGATTCTGCTAATATTCTGACCCCATTATCTAATTCTATCTTTTGGATCACTCTATTACCCCCTTAGTCCTGTTTAAGGGTTACACCAATATTTAATCGTTTTTCATCCATTAAGTCTGTCACCGTTCCAATTTGATAGTTCTTTTCCTTTATTCCGATGATCATTTGTTCCAAACCTTTTGTCGACGCCTCTGTTGGATGCATTAAAATCATCGCTCCATTATGAACTTTGCCGAGTACTCTTTCGCTCATTTCATTAGGGTTAGGGTTTCGCCAATCGATTGTATCAACCGACCATAAGATTGTCTGCATATCTAAATTAGCTGCACGGTCGACAACAGTTTGATTAAAACTTCCACTAGGAGGAGCAAACCATTTTGGTGTAACATTTAAAGTTGCTTCAATCACATCATTTGTTTTCTGTAATTCCTCATCAATCCTTTGTTGTGTTAATGAATTCATATCTGGGTGAGAATAAGCATGGCTTCCAATTTCATGTCCTTCTTCATAAATCATTAAAGCGATTTGCGGATTATTTTTCACCCAAGATCCATCCAGAAAAAAGGTTGATTTGATTGAATGTTTATTTAGTGTTTTTAATATCTCTGGAATATATTCATTACCCCAGGCAACATTTATTAAGAATGATACCATCGGCTTTTCTTCATTGCCGCGGTATATCGGTTGTGGCTCTAAATCCACTAAATGAACGGATGGAGAGATTTCATTAAAAACGAGCCGATTTTCATCAAATAGACCTATCTTCTTCATCTTATCATAGGACGCTTCTACGTCAACCTTTAAGCCATTATAACCAGGAACCGCCTTCCATACACGATCAACCCTTGCATCTATAGGTACCACATTATACGACTCTGCCTTCGATTCTATCTCTTGCAAAAGCGAATCAGACGGAGCCATGACCATTAAACTATCCTCTTTCAAAGATTCAATATATTTCAATGAAAAAGGATTGTGAACCGCCGAAAATGATAAAAAAAGAATTCCGACAAAAAAAATCGCATGAATAATATACTTTTTCACGATCACTCCCCCTTACTCTCAACCTATGAAGATGAAGGACAGGTTAGAACTAAGGAGTGGACATGTTTATTATATAGAGAGATGTTAGCTTTTCACTTTTCGCGTCGTATTCCTTCTTTTATGACGGGCTCGCTCTCCTTTTTTTCACTTTTCGCGTCGTATCTCTTCTTTTACGACGGGCTCGCTCTCCTTTTTTTCACTTTCCGCGTCGTATCTCTTCTTTTACGACGCTCTCGCTCTCCTTTTTTCACTTTTCGCGTCGCAACCTCACTTTTACAACGTGCTCGCTCTTCCTTTTTCAACTTTTACGTCGCCATTGGTAGTCGATAACGTAAAATGAAAAAAATGAGACTGGATTCCCCAGCCCCATTGTTATTTTTGATCTTGTTGCTCTTTTTGTTCTTTTTCTTCTTTTAAAATCACTTTTCTTGATAAGTTAACTCTGCCTTGATTGTCGATTTCCGTGACACGGACTAAAATCTCATCGCCAATTTGAACGACATCTTCCACTTTGTTAATTCTCTCTTCTGCTAGTTGAGAAATGTGAACGAGTCCATCTTTTCCTTTAAATAACTCTACAAAAGCACCGAACTTTTCAATTCGTTTTACTTTCCCAAGAAAAGTTTGACCAATCTCGACTTCGCGTACAATATCTTCAATAATGGAGCGTGCTTTTTTGTTCATTTCACTATCGACAGAGGAAATATAAACTGTACCATCTTGTTCGATATCAATTTTAACGCCTGTTTCTTCTATGATTTTATTAATCATTTTTCCACTTGGCCCAATGACATCACGAATCTTATCAGGGTTAATTTTCATTGTCATAATTTTTGGAGCAAATTCGGACAGCTCTGTACGAGATTCCGCAATTGTAGCTAGCATACTATCTAGAATAATCATTCGCCCTCTTTTGGCTTGATCTAAGGCTTCTTCTAAAATTTCACGGTTAATACCAGAAATTTTAATATCCATTTGTAGTGCAGTTACTCCCTTTTTCGTTCCAGCGACTTTAAAGTCCATATCTCCAAGAGCATCTTCCATCCCTTGAATATCCGTTAACACACTAATATGCTCATCTTGTTTCACAAGACCCATTGCAATACCAGCAACTGGTGCTTTAATTGGTACGCCGGCATCCATCATCGCGAGCGTACTTGCACAAATACTCGCTTGTGAAGTTGAACCGTTTGATTCTAACACTTCTGATACAAGACGGATTGTATAAGGGAAATCATTTTCATCTGGAATAACTGGGTCAAGTGCACGTTCACCTAAAGCTCCGTGTCCAATCTCACGACGACCTGGTCCACGAATTGGGCCTGTTTCCCCAACACTAAATTGCGGGAAGTTGTAATGATGCATAAAACGTTTTGATTCTTCAATTCCTAAACCATCTAAAATTTGAACATCACCGAGAGCCCCTAATGTACAAATGCTTAGTGCTTGTGTTTGACCACGAGTGAACAAACCAGAGCCATGGGTTCTTGGCAATAATTTCACTTGCGAAGAAAGCGGACGAATTTCATCGATAGCACGCCCATCAGGTCTTACCTTTTCAACGGTAATTAACCGGCGAACTTCTTCTTTGACAAGCTTTTTTAACATTTCTTTGACATCGCTGATTTTAATGTTCTCATCATCACGCTCTTCAAACTTTGTCACCGTTGCTTCAATAACAGTGTCAATGGCTGCTTGTCTTGCATGTTTTTCTTGGACTTGAACAGCTTGTTTCATATCTGCTTCAGCGATTTCTCTTACTTCCTGAGCAAGTTCAGGAGCAATTTGTTTTAAGATAACATCTTGTTTCTCTTTTGCGATTTGATGAACGATCTCTTCTTGGAAAGCAATAAGACGTTTAATCTCATCATGTCCGAACATAATCGCTTCAAGCATGACCTCTTCTGGCACTTCATTTGCACCAGCTTCAACCATGTTAATCGCATCCTTCGTCCCAGCTACGACCAAGTTAAGGTCACTATTATCTAATTGCTCAGGCGTAGGATTAATGATAAATTGGCCTTCAGAATCACGACCAACTGTCACTCCAGCAATCGGACCATCAAATGGGATATCTGAGATAGAAAGAGCTAATGAAGAGCCGAACATTGCGGCCATTTCAGATGAACAATTTTGCTCAACACTCATCACGATACTAATGACTTGCACTTCATTTCTAAATCCATCTGGGAATAAAGGACGAATCGGTCTATCGATTAAACGACTTGCTAAAATCGCTTTTTCACTTGGACGACCCTCTCTTTTGATAAACCCACCAGGAATCTTACCAGCAGCATATAATCGTTCTTCATAGTTAACGGTTAATGGGAAGAAGCTAACATCTTTCGGTTCCTTTGATGCCGTAGCTGTACTTAAAACAGCTGTATCCCCATAACGAACAAGGACGGCGCCGTTTGCTTGTTTAGCGAGTTGACCTGCTTCAATTGAAAGCGTTCGACCGGCCCATTCCATTGTAAATACTTGTCTTTCCTGTTCCATTACGCGCGTACTCCTCTCGTACACAAAAATAATCAATCTGTTCTTATTATTGCCTATTTAACAAAAAAATAAAAGGATAAGTTCCTAATATGTATAAATCTTCTGCCTGAAAGCATCCTTACTAATCAATAAATGTCCTTAAAGAGAGAAAAAAGCGGGAATCCTCCCGCTTTCTACTTAAAAACTATCGGCGTAAGCCAAGCTTATCAACTAGATTACGGTAACGAGTTACATCTTTGTTACGTAAATAAGTTAACAAGTTACGACGTTGACCTACCATTTTTAAAAGACCACGACGTGAATGGTGATCCTTTTTATGAGTACGTAAATGCTCATTCAATGTGTTGATCTGCTCAGTAAGGATAGCGACTTGAACCTCTGGAGAACCAGTGTCCGTATCATGCACTTTAAACTCAGCGATTAATTCATTCTTGCGCTCTTGTGTTAATGCCATCCTGTTCACCTCCCTTTCATAATCTCCAATCCCTAGCAATCGTCGGTGAAATCGTATTGCCAAGAAAAGGATTAGTACTTAACGTACATTGTTTACTATACATCGGTTTTTGTCAGAATGCAAGCTGATTCTCAGCAAAATACGTAATAGCTGTTTGTTTATCTGCTTCAATTTGGGTGACTAAGTCATTAAAGTCAGCAAATTTCTTTTCAGGACGAATTCTGAAAATCCACTCCACTTCTAACTCTTCCCCATACAAATCGCCCTTAAATTGCAAGAGATGAACTTCGATAATCGGCTCTGGTTTTTGCGTCTCATTAAAGGTTGGAGCATAGCCGAGATTACAAACGCCAAAATATTGCGATTGCCCATGGGTAACCCTTACTCCGTAAACCCCTGTTCTTGGAGTCACATAACGTTTCTCCATCTGAATATTGGCCGTTGGAAACCCGAGCTTCCGTCCCCTTTTATCGCCGTCAATCACAACACCTTTTATTTTATAATAACGATTTAGGTCATTCGGAATTTCCTCAACTTCACCTCGCTCCAACAATTCACGAATATGGCTTGAGCTCACTTTTAAATTTCCGTATTCAAACTTAGGAACAATCGTTTGTGAAAACTGACCTTTTGCATGTTCAGGTAAAGATTCCATATTCCCTCGGCCTAACGCACCGTATGTAAAATCAAAGCCAGCAACCGCATGTTTAACATTTAAGCCGCTTAAATACTGCTCTACAAATTGTTCCGGTGATAATTTGGCAAACTCTTCGGTGAAAGAAATAATATAGATTCGCTCCACCCCTAACTTCTCCATATAAGTTAGCTTATCTTCTAAAGGAGTCAAGTATCTCATCGGTTCAGATGATTTCCCAAGCACTTCTTTTGGATGAGGGTGAAAGGTCATCACCGTTAATTGTAAATGATCCTCAATCGCTTTGGCTGCGGCGGCTTTAATGACCTCTTGATGTCCTTTATGTACACCATCAAAATAACCTAATGCCATAACGTTAGGTTTTGTTTCGATTTTTTTTGGATTGATAGGGTGTCTTAAATAAATCGTTTCCATCTTCGGTCCCCCTTAAAACTATACTTTTATTCGTCAAGACTTGTCCAAATCATTTTTTCTGGTTTGATTAATCCAGCTTTTGTCGGATGTTGCTTGTAAATCGCTAAACATTGACCTTCTTTATTATAGAACGTAAATCTATTTTCATCTATAAATTTATCTTGGGGTAAGACCGAGCCTACTTTTATTTTTGCTTCCAATTCATCGTTGACGGTGTACTTTGGAATATGGGCAATCGCTATTTCTAACGGCTTTAATTGCTGACATCTTTCTTCAATTGATTCCATTTGTTCAAGTTCTTCAAAGGAAAGGCAATCTTCTAAAGTAAAAGGACCAGATGATACTCGTTGTAGTTTGGACATATGGGCTGGAAATCCGAGCTTTTTCCCAATATCGACTGCGAGCGTTCGAACGTAAGTCCCTTTCGAACACTTTACAAATAGTCGAAAACTAAAAGTCTGCTTTTCCTGATTCCAAAGAACATCTCCGAGCCGGTTTATTTCTTCAATCGTCACAATACGACTTGGACGCTCCACCGTTTCCCCTTTTCTAGCGTAATCATACAATCGTCTTCCGTTTACTCTGACAGCTGAATACATCGGTGGCGTTTGGTTCATTTCACCTAAAAAAGAGGCTATGACCTCGTCAATCTCTTGTGAAGGTATTGAATTTGTGACCGCTTTTTCTTCAATGATTTCTCCTGTTTGATCCTCTGTCGTTGTGGCATACCCTATCGTCACTTCTGCTTCATAGGCTTTAGCATAATCGGACATATATTGGGCGACTTTAGTTGCTTTTCCAATACAAATCGGTAATACACCTGTTACAGCTGGATCAAGAGTTCCTGTATGGCCAATTTTTTTTGTTTGAAATAATTTTCTTAATTTCGCAACACAATCATGGGATGTCATGCCAGCCGGTTTATATAATGATAAGACGCCAGCTTTATTCATAATATTCACTCACCTTAAACCCAATTTTAATTAAAGAAAGGATAGTGAACCCTTATGGCCCCTATCCTTTCCGGTTTATTCTCCTGTTTTTGGCTCTTGATTGATTTTACTTAATAATGATTCAATTCGATTTCCATATTCAATCGACTGATCAAATTCAAAAATGAGCTCAGGTGTTTTACGTAAACGAATTCGTTTCCCAATTTCACTCCGCATAAAGCCTTTTGCTTTTGAAAGACCGAGTAGGGTTGCTTCCTTTTGCTCATCACTACCTAAAACCGTAATGTAGACTTTCGCCTGTTGCAGGTCTCCTGTTACATCAACACCCGTTACTGTAACAAAGCTTATCCTTGGGTCCTTTAATTCACGCATAATAATATCGCTTAATTCTTTTTTCATTTGCTCACCTACACGGTGTGCACGAACATTACTCATAGTTGTTCACCTCTGGAAAATCTCTAAATTCTACTTATAACCATTCATAATCTGTTAACGTACGCTCCGCTCGCTCTTCACTATCGATAAGAGCGAGGGCACGCTGTAATTCTTTTTCACAAATGGTTCTTGTGTTTCCGACCGTTACAATGGACAATTCAGCTCGTTGCCAAACGTCTTGAAAATCGGTTTCCGCAACAGAAAGGTTAAACCTTTGTTTCAAACGAGTTTGAACGCTTTTGAGAACAGAGCGTTTTTCTTTTAATGAGTGGACATTATAGATGAGGAGTTCACACCGAACGGAGCCGATGATCATTTACGCTCAATTTCCTCCATAATATAAGCTTCAATAATGTCGCCTTCTTTTACATCATTAAAGTTCTCAAGCGTAATTCCACATTCATAACCTGCTGCTACTTCTTTAGCATCATCTTTAAAACGTTTCAGAGCATTAATCGCTCCTTCATAAATAACAACGCCATCACGAATTAAACGAACAGTTGAATCACGTGAAATCTTTCCTTCTGTTACATAAGATCCAGCAATTGTACCAATTTTTGATACTTTAAATGTCGTACGGATTTCCACTTGACCGATGACTTTCTCTTGGAATTCAGGATCAAGCATCCCTTTCATTGCTGCTTCAATTTCATCAATCGCATTATAAATAACACGGTGTAAACGAATGTCTACTTTTTCTGATTCAGCAACACGTTTTGCATTCACATCTGGACGAACACTAAAACCAATCACAATCGCATTTGAAGCAGAAGCCAAAATAATGTCTGACTCTGTAATCGCTCCAACACCAGTATGGATGATGTTAACCTTGACACCAGCTACATCAATCTTCTCAAGTGATCCTCTCATTGCTTCCACAGAACCTTGAACATCGGCTTTAATAATGATGTTAATATCTTTAACATCACCTTGCTGGATTTGATTAAAGAGGTCATCTAAACTAACGCGAGAGTTTTCCGAACGGTTCTCCTCACGTTGACGAGAAGAACGAGCCTCCCCAATTTGACGAGCTTTTTTCTCATCAGCAAATACTTGGAATTGATCACCAGCTAGTGGTACATCATTTAGACCCGTAATTTCAACAGGAGTTGATGGACCTACACGTTTCACACGACGACCTAAATCGTTAACCATGGCACGAACACGCCCAAATGAACTACCGACAACAATTGGGTCTCCGACATTTAATGAACCATTTTGGACGAGCAATGTCGCCACAGCTCCACGCCCTTTATCAAGCTCAGCTTCAATCACGGTTCCTTTGGCTTTAATCGTTGAATCTGCTTTTAATTCAGCTACTTCAGAAACAAGAAGAATCATTTCTAATAACTCATCAATTCCCGTTCCTGATAAGGCTGAAACATTAACAAAAATCGTGTCTCCTCCCCATGCTTCTGGAACGAGTTCAAATTCAGTTAACTCTTGCATGACTCGATCGGGATTGGCTGCTTCTTTATCGATTTTGTTAACCGCGACAATAATCGGTACTCCTGCTGCTTTCGCATGGCTAATCGCTTCTTTTGTTTGCGGCATAACACCATCATCAGCTGCGACAACTAAAATCGTAATATCTGTTACTTGAGCACCACGTGCACGCATTGTTGTAAAGGCCGCGTGTCCAGGAGTATCTAAGAACGTAATTTTTTTACCATCTGTTTCGATTTGGTAAGCACCGATATGCTGAGTAATACCACCAGCTTCGCCTTCTGTTACCTTCGTTTGACGAATCGAATCAAGTAAAGTTGTTTTTCCGTGGTCAACGTGTCCCATGATCGTTACAACTGGTGGACGTTCAGAAAGATTTTCTTCATTGACAACTTCCACATACTCTTCAAAGTCAATCTCATCAATGATGATCTCTTCTTCTACTTCGACACCATAGTCACCGGCAATCAATTCAATCGTATCTTTATCGAGTTCTTGATTAATCGTTGACATCACGCCTAAAAACATCAACTTCTTGATCAGTTCAGATGGCTCCTTATGAAGAAGTTTCGCAAGCTCACCAACTGTTAAAGAGCCAGAGTACGTAATTTTTTCTGGTAATGGCTTTGGTTTAGGTGGTGTATGGTTTTGCTGAGTTTGATTTCGTTTATTTGGTCCTTTGTTTGAACGATTTTGTGGACCTTTTCCTTGCTTTGGTTTGTTCTTATGATTTCTATTTTGCGGTGATTGATTATTTGATTGGTTCGGCTTATTCGTACGGTTTTGATTTTGATTTTGTGCTTTGTTATCTTTTGGCGCATCTGTTGCAGGCTTTTTCTGCTTAGAATCCCCGTCTAATAAAGCCACCATTTTATCATCAATAACAGACATATGGTTTGTTACATCCATATTTAAAGACTTTAATTTGTCAATCACATCTTTACTCGATACATTTTTTTCTTTTGCATATTCGTAGATTCTCATTTTTTTCATATACGTCCTCCACATTCATTGGTCAATGAATGCAGTCATTTTTTTGGCAAAACCGCTATCCTTAATCCCGATGACGACTCTTTCAGCCTTACCGATGGCATGGCCTAGAGTTTCGCGATCCGCTACGAGGCGGACCGTTACATTATAATGACTACATTTGTCCAAAATTTTTTTCTTTGTATTTTCTGAGGCATCTTGAGAAAGAAGTACAAGTTGCACCGACTGGGCTCGCACTTCCTTTGTGACAAGCTCCTCTCCAGTCACAATTTGTCTTGCTCTTGCTGCAAGTCCTAATAAGGATAACCACTTAGAATCGTTTAGGCTCATTTTTTGCTTCCACGCTCTCTTGCAAGCTCTAATTCATCATATATTTCTGGACTAACTTTTACTTGTAATTGCTTTGAAAGAACATCCTTCTTTTTCGCCAATTCAAAACATTCTTTACTGTTGCTAAGATAGGCTCCTCGTCCATTCTTTTTCCCACTAAGGTCTACAGATACTTCTCCTTCAGGGGAACGAACGACGCGGATTAACTCTTGTTTTGGTTTCATTTCATTCGTGACAACACATTTACGAAGTGGAACTTTACGCTTTTTCATTTGGCCCCATCTCCCTTATTTTTAATCAAGCTTGGAATCTGAATCAACAGAATAAGCTGCTTCTGCTTCATCATAAGATTCTTCGTTGATTAAATCATCGTTTTCGAGCAAGTCTGTTTCTGTTAATAAGCCTAATTCTTTTGCTTCTGACTCACTCTTAATGTCAATTTTCCAACCTGTTAGCTTGGCGGCAAGTCTGGCGTTTTGGCCTCGTTTACCGATCGCTAATGAAAGTTGATAATCAGGTACAATGACTTGGGTCATCTTCTCTTCTTCATTGACATTCACTTGAACGACTTTTGAAGGGCTTAAAGCATTGGCCACATACTCAACTGGGTCTTCTGACCAGCGAACGATATCAATTTTTTCCCCTTTTAACTCGTTGACAATCGTTTGGACACGCCCACCTTTTGGCCCAACACAGGCACCTACTGGGTCTACTTCTGGATTATCTGCATGAACCGCAATTTTAGAACGATCTCCTGCTTCACGAGAAACTGATTTAATCTCGACTGTTCCATCATAAATCTCTGGTACTTCAAGTTCAAATAAACGTTTAAGAAGGCCAGGGTGTGTTCTAGAGATTAAAATTTGCGGACCCTTTGTCGTTTTTTCCACTTTTGTAATATACGCTTTTATTCGATCATTATGAGCATAGGTTTCATTCGGCATCTGTTCATTCACCGGCAATAAAGCCTCTACTTTTCCTAAGTCGACATAAATAAAACGGTGGTCTTGTCGTTGAACAATTCCTGTCATAATGTCTTCTTCACGATCGATAAAGTCCGCATAAATAATACCACGTTCCGCTTCTCGAACACGTTGTGTAACAACTTGTTTAGCGGTTTGAGCTGCGATGCGACCAAAATCTTTTGGGGTTACTTCAATTTCAACAATATCATCCACTTCATAACTTGGGTGAATTTTTTTCGCTTCGTCTAAAGCGATTTCTAACCTTGCATCAAAAACTTCCTCAACGACCGTTTTTCTTGCAAATACGCGGATACGCCCATTATCACGGTCAACATCAACACGAACATTTTGAGCAGAATTGAAGTTTCGCTTATAACCGGAAATTAATGCTGCTTCAATCGCTTCAATAATAACTTCCTTGCCAATCCCCTTTTCTTTTTCTAATGTTGTTAATGCATCCATAAATTCACTATTCATGGATTTCATTTCCCCCTTTCAAATAATCAAAATCTAAACTTCTTCTTTAAATTTCTTTTCGAAAAAGACGATCTTCATTTTTCATCTTGTCATTATAATTTGATTGCCAGCCTAACTTTTGCTACTTTTTCATAAGGAATTTCAATTATTTTTTTACGTGTTTTAATTTTCATTTCTACTGATAAGTTTTCCCCATCAAATGAAAGTAAATCACCTTCAAAAACTTTTTGACCATCGAGCATTTCATAAGTGGAAACATGAATGTATTTACCAACGGCTTTTTCAAGATCCTGTTTTGTTTTTAGTGGACGTTCAGCTCCGGGGGAAGATACTTCCAAAAAATAAGCTTGTTCAATCGGATCAGTTTCGTCTAGAACCTCACTCAATTTTTCACTAACAGCACTACAATCCTCTAAATCAACACCTGTTTCAGAATCTATAAAAACACGCAAAAACCAATTGGGTCCTTCTTTTTTAAACTCCACTTCAACTAACTCTAAGTTTAAGTCTTCTAAGATAGGACTTACAAGTTCAGCAACAACATCTGTTACTTTGTTACTCACATCAAACCCTCCTTCTAAATCACAATCAACATTCATAGCTCAAAAGGTGGGTTGCGTAACGTTAAAACATAACTTCCTCCGTAATAGAAACCCTACCAATTCTAACGTTTAGTTCTTGAACACTTAAAAATTGCCCCCAACCAACAACGAAAGAGTGGGTTTCCCCACTCTTTCTCGGACCGTTATTCTAAGTATTACCATTATCAGAATATCATAATCCTTATCGGTTTGCAACTTGACACGGCTAGTACCTCTTAGAATAAAGACAACTGATTAGAATCAGGTAAGCCTTCTAAACAACCATGATCATCTAAACTCTCTAAAACGGTTTTTGTTAACTTACTTCTTTGTTGCAAATCTTCTTTTGATAAAAACTCTCGATCTTGTCTCGCCTTGACAATATTAAGGGCCGCATTCGTCCCAACACCTGTCATCGCATTAAAAGGTGGTAAAAGTTCCTTTCCATCGACGATAAATTCCGTTGCACTTGAGCGATAAAGCTCCACCTTTTTAAAAGAATAACCCCGCTCGACCATTTCTAAGGCAAGTTCTAAGACGGTTAATACGGCTTTTTCTTTTGGAGCAGCATCCAAACCTTTTTGATTAATTTCCTCAATTTTTGCTTTGATTGCGGCTGCACCTTTAATCATCGTATCCAAATCAAAGTCATCCGCACGAACGGTAAAATAAGATGCATAGTATAAAATCGGATGATGAACTTTAAAATAAGCAATCCGAACAGCCATTAATACGTAGGCGGCGGCATGGGCCTTCGGGAACATATATTTAATCTTCAAACACGAACCAATATACCAATCTGGCACATTATTTTCTTTCATGGATTCAATCCACTCAGGCTGAAGCCCCTTTCCTTTACGGACAGACTCCATAATTTTAAAAGCCAATGAAGGTTCAAGCCCTTTATAAATTAAATAAACCATAATATCATCACGACAACCAATTACATCCTTCAGTTCACATGTCCCATTATAAATAAGCTCATTGGCATTATTTAACCAAACATCTGTCCCATGTGAAAGTCCTGAAATCTGCACGAGCTCTGAAAATGTACTCGGCTTCGTTTCTTCTAACATTTGTCGTACAAATCGCGTTCCAAACTCTGGAATCCCGAGAGTTCCCGTTTTACATAAAATTTGCTCTTCCGTTACCCCTAACACTTCTGGCCCACTAAAAATCTTCATGACTTCAGGATCATCTGTTGGGATCGTCTTAGGATCGATGCCACTTAAATCTTGAAGCATCCGAATAACGGTCGGATCATCGTGTCCGAGAATATCAAGCTTTAATAAGTTATCGTGGATGGAATGGAAATCAAAATGGGTTGTTTTCCATTCTGCTTTTTGATCGTCAGCTGGGAATTGGATCGGGCAAAAATCATGGATGTCCATATAATCTGGAACAACAATAATCCCGCCTGGATGTTGCCCAGTTGTCCTTTTCACCCCAGTACAACCCGAAACCAATCGGTCAATCTCCGCTCCACGCATATGGAGGTCATGATCACCTTGATATCCCTTTACATAGCCGTAAGCGGTTTTTTCAGCAACTGTGCCAATCGTCCCGGCACGATAAACATATTCTTCACCAAAAAGCTCTTTTGTATAATGGTGAGCTCTTGGCTGATACGCACCTGAGAAGTTCAAATCAATATCCGGTACTTTATCTCCCTTAAAACCTAAAAACGTTTCAAACGGAATATCTTGTCCATCTTTGACATAAGCCGTCCCGCACTCAGGGCAATCTTTATCAGGTAAATCATATCCAGAACCAACCGACCCATCATTAAAAAAGTATGAATGATGGCAATTTGGACAGACATAATGTGGCGGTAATGGATTAACTTCAGTTATTTCTGTCATCGTCGCAACAAATGAGGAACCAACTGAACCACGAGAACCTACAAGATATCCATCAATTAATGATTTCTTGACGAGCTTATGTGAGATTAAATAAATGACGGCAAACCCATGACCGATAATACTTTTTAATTCCTTTTCAATTCGTGCTTCAACGATTTCCGGCAATTCTTCCCCATAAATCATTCTCGCTCTGTCATAACTCATTTGTCTGACTTCATCATCCGCCCCTTCAATTTTAGGTGTATATAATTCATCAGGGATCGGATGAATCTCTTCAATTTGCTCTGCCAGTTGATTCGGTGTTTCAATCACAATTTTTTTGGCGATATCATTGCCTAAAAATTGAAATTCTTGGACCATTTCATCAGTTGTTCGGAAATGAACCTGTGGCAAAGTTTGTTTATTAAGCGGGTTGGCTCCCCCTTGAGAAGCGATTAAAATTTTACGATAAATATAATCCTCTTCATCTAAATAATGAACATTTCCTGTTGCAACAACTGGTTTATTTAACTTTTCTCCGAGCTTCACAATGTTTTGAACAATCTCACGTAACGATGATTCATTTTTGACGAGTTCTCTTTCGATTAAGTGACGGTAGTTGCCGAGTGGCTGTACTTCTAAATAATCGTAAAAGCGTGCAATTTCCTCCACTTCATCTGGTGATTTTTGCATCATCCCTTCAAAAACCTCACCTTTATCACAGGCTGAACCAATTAGTAAACCTTTTCTCAGCTTTTGCAATTGGGAACGAGGAATTCTCGGCGTTCGGAAATAATAGTTGACATGGGACATAGTAACGAGCTGATAGAGATTTTTTAGCCCTTCTTGCGTTTCTGCTAAAATAATACAATGGGAAGGGCGTTGACGATGGAAATTCCCTTGCCCCATATGTTCATTAAGTTGATTATGTTTAACAATCTCTTTCTCAACTGCATCACGAACCATTTTCCATAAAAGATATCCTGTCGCTTCTGCATCATAAATCGCACGGTGATGACTAACAAGTTCAATATCGAATTTTTTACATAACGTATTTAAACGGTGATTTTTTAACTCTGGGTATAGGAACCGTCCGAGCTCAAGTGTATCGATGACCGGGTTGGTGGCTTCCGGTAGTCCACTTTTTTGGTAACCGACATTTAAAAAACCCATATCAAAGCTTGCGTTATGAGCGACGAGTACTGCCTCTCCAACCCATGCTTTAAATTTCTTTAGAACATCCTCTATTTCAGGTGCTCCTTTGACCATATCATCCGTAATCCCTGTTAATTCAATGATCGTATTCGTTAAAGGTTCATGTGGGTCAGCAAATGATTCAAATCGATCGATAATCTCTCCATTTTTCACTTTAACGGCGGCTAGCTCAATGATTGTATTGTAAACAGCCGATAAACCGGTCGTTTCAACGTCAAAAACGACATATTCAGCATCATATAGTTCTAAATCATGTTCGTTATAGGCAATAGGTACACCGTCATCAACTAGATTTGCTTCTAAGCCGTAGAGAATTTTGACTCCGTTCTTTTTTCCAGATGAATAGGCTTCTGGGAAGGATTGAACGACCCCATGATCGGTGATCGCAATCGCTTTATGGCCCCACTTCGCCGCTTGTTCTACATACCGACCTGCTGAGACGATTCCATCCATTTGACTCATTGTCGTATGTAAATGTAACTCCACTCGTTTTTGACCGTCTTCCCCTTGGTCTACTCTTTCAATTGGGCTCACTTCATTAATATCATTGGCGATCATAACTAAATCCCGAACAAACGTATCCATTTGAATACCACCACGAACTTTAAGCCACATTCCTTTTTTTACAGATTGTAATAACGGAATATCTTCTTTATCTCGTGAGAAAATTTTAATTAAAATGGAATCCGTATAATCGGTTATTTTAAAAGTAAGTAATGTACGTCCACTACGAAGTTCACGTGTTTCAGCAGCAAAGACATACCCTTGAACAGTCACACGACGCTCTTCATCCATAATCGATTCAAGTGGGATCGGTTCATCTTTAATCGGATATCCGAGTGTAAGCGCTTGTCCTTTAAGCTGATTCTCTGTTTCTTTTTCTTGTTTTTTCTTCTCAAGGATCGCCTCGACAACTTTAGAGTGATCTTCTTGTTCTCTTTGTTCAATAAATCGTTCAAATTCTTTTTTGGATTCATTAATATGAGCATCAATGGTCACTTGAGGTAGCGAAAGTTGCTCTAATGCTTCACGTAGAGGTTCATTTAATTTCCTTTTTAATGCAACAGCCTCTGTTTCATTTCTCACGGTGATGACTAATCGTTTCCCATCAAATTTTGGTATTTGGTTTTGTAAAAGTTCTCTTAAACCATTTGAAATGTTTTGTAGTCTCTCAACGATGAGTGGCCAGTAACCGCTCCACTCTTTATCAGCTAATTCGACTTGATCATATTGAATGGAAAATGAAACGGTGGCAATATTTTGAAACGTATCGACTAATCGTCCCGCAAGAATTTGATACACATTTGCTGGTATTAATGAAGGAATATGAAAAAGAAAATGCCATTTTTTTTGTTCACGAAAAATCGATAGTTTTTGAATTTGCCCGTCTTTAAAATACATCTCAACTAACTGCTCAGGCAATTGAATTTGTTGCAATAATAATTGAAATCGTTCTTTCCTTATTTGTCCGTCTGCTTGTACCATTGTTCTTCTCCCTTCTTCCATTTCATAAGGGTTTTTTGGTATTGGTTGTTATCATTTGATTTGCGTTGTTATCATTTGATTTGCGTTCTAATCATATTTACAGCGATTAAGTATCAGCATGAACCACCTTACTAACGAAGCCACTGTCAAATGATTTACTCGTTAATATATGGTTATATTAGTTAGTTTACTCCACCAGCTCCATACCCTACGCGTTCCGCGGGTGAACCGGGAGCCTCCTCGCTTTGCTGCGGGGTCTCCCGTGTTTCACTTCTCCCGCAGGAGTCTCCGGGTATTACGCTGGCTCCGTTTTGGTTAATGAAAAATAATTTTGGATTAAGTTACTTCTCCTTTAATCATAGAACCCTTCTTTTTCAATGGCCTTAGATTAGACTAGGGGACGACCCAGCATTTTTACAAGGAGCCTCCACTGTCGCCCTCGGAAAGCGTAATGTCTCCAGGGAGGAAGCCAAAACTAGGCATTGGACAGCGGCTATATCCTACAACAGGAAGTCTTCAGCTGTTCCACGAGCTTGGGCAATGCTTAGTAACCGTCTTTTAGAAAAGAGAGGGTATCTCAGAATCGTGAGATACCCTTCTCATATTTACATAAAATCAATGACTATTTTAGGCTTGACCTTTTAATTCTAACACTTTATTGGAAATAAGCTCTTCAATCTCAGGAATAGCCACTTCGACCATTTCACCTGATTTCCTCATTTTTAGCTCGACGATTCCTTCAGAGGCACGTTTGCCAACCGCAATTCGGATTGGTAAACCAATTAAGTCAGAGTCTTTAAATTTGACTCCTGCTCTTTCTGGACGGTCATCGTATAATACTTCATAGCCTTTGCTTTGAAGTAAAGTGTACAAATGATCGGCTAATTCTTTTTGTTCAGCATTTTTACTGTTCATAGCGAGTAAATGGATTTGGAATGGTGCCACCTCGTATGGCCAAATGATCCCATTCTCATCATGATGTTGCTCAATAATAGCGGCAACCGTACGAGATACACCGATACCATAACAACCCATTAGGATCGGTTTAGATTTACCATTTTCATCAAGTACATTTGCTCCCATACTTTCAGAATAAAAGGTTCCTAGTTTAAAGACTTGGCCAACTTCAATTCCTTGAGCAAATTGAATTGTTCCCTTACCATCTGGTGAAGGCTCTCCTTCTTGAATAAAACGGAGATCAGCATATTGGCTCACTTGATAATCACGCTCTGCATTAACCCCAGTATAATGAGCTTCTTTTTCATTTGCTCCACAAACACTATTTGCCATTGCTTTTACTGCATAATCCGCCACAACTTTTACATTTGCACCAACTGGCCCAATAGTACCAGCAGCTACCCCCATTACTTGTTCAACTTCGGCATCTGATGCAAAACGTATATCTTTTGCTTCTAAAGCATGCTTCAATTTAACTTCATTTAATTCGTGATCGCCACGAATGAGCACTAAAATCATTTCATCATCGACTTTAACAAGCAATGATTTAATAACCGATTTTGTTTCCACTTTTAATTCACTTACTACTTCCTCAATTGTTTTCGCTTCTCCTGTCTGAACCTTCACAAGCTCAACCATTTCAGCTACACTTGTAGGCTCTTCCACTTTAACTGCAGCCATTTCAATGTTGGCCGCATAATCCGAAGAATCTGAGTAGGCGATCGTATCTTCACCGACATCAGCAAGAGCCATAAACTCATGTGTATCTTTTCCACCCATTGCTCCAGAATCAGCAATTACTGGTCGAAAGCTTAGACCCACTCTCGTAAAGACATTTGAATAAGCGTCATACATCGCTTGATACTCTTCATCAAGCGATTCACTCGTTGCATGAAAAGAGTAAGCATCTTTCATAATAAATTCTCGACCTCTTAATAATCCGAAACGAGGTCTTCTTTCATCACGAAATTTCGTTTGAATTTGATAAAGATTGATCGGTAGTTTTTTATACGACTGAATATAGTCTCGTACAATGGATGTAATCACTTCTTCATGTGTTGGACCAAGAGCAAAGTCACGATTATGACGGTCTTGTAAACGAATGAGTTCTCCACCCATTTTGTCCCAACGTCCTGTTTCTTGCCAAAGTTCTGAAGGGTGTAGAGTAGGCATTGTTAACTCTTGTGCCCCCGTTTTATTCATTTCTTCTCGAACAACATTTTCTACCTTTTGAATCACTCGCTTTGCTAAAGGTAAATAAGCATAGACCCCAGCTGCAATTTGTTTCATCATTCCAGCTCGAAGCATTAATTGATGGCTTTTCACTTCAGCATCAGATGGAACATCCCTTAAAGTTGGCAATAAAAATGATGATTGTTTCATAAACAAAGTCCTTTCTAACCGTAAACTTTATCTTAATGTATAGCTATTTGTCTTCTTCAATATATTAATCTCTGTCAATAGCGGACAGGAGATACAGAAAAACGGTCTAGTCGTTAAAAATGGTTTCATTAGTTAGCTATACTCCACCAGTTCCATACCCTACGCGTTCCGCGGGTGAACCGGGAGCCTCCTCGCTCATCGCTGTGGGGTCTCCCGTGTTTCACTTCTCCCGCAGGAGTCTCCGGGTATTGCGCTGGCTCCGTTTTGGTAAATGGAAACTGTTTGATACTATGATTGACACTCTAATAAATATCCTAATTATCTAGAATTCTTTCTCGTCAAAGTTGAGCTGGGAACTTTTTCAGTGGCATCTACCGAAAATCCCGTGAGCGATGGCATTTCTCGTTTGAATTCTTCTATATCCGCTGTGTTGCACTTTAGAATTACTACATAAATAAGCGATTAATATCATTCCATGTTACGACAATGACTAGTAAAAACAATAAAGCAAAACCGATAAAATGAACCATTCCTTCTTTTTGCGGATCAATCGGTTTTCCTCTTAAAGCTTCTAATCCTAAAAAGACAAGTCTTCCCCCGTCCATTGCTGGAATCGGTAAAAGGTTAATAACACCTAAGTTAACACTTAAAGCGGCTGACCATTGCATTAATACAAAAATTCCAAGGGCAGCTGCTTGACCTGTATAGTCATAAATCCCAACAGGCCCTGCGATATAATCCATCGAAAATTCACCCGTAATAATTAGGCCAAGGACTTCAAATATCATCGTTGTAAATGTGTAGGTTTGGGTTACACCGTATTGTAAAGCACCTAAGATAGAAAACTCTGTTGGCTGGTGAATCCCTACCACTCCTTCAGGTTCTCCCTCAAGACTTTCACGAACTTGTGGCGTTAATGTGATGGTCTGTGTTTCACCTTCACGACTAATCACAAAATCGATTTCTTGATTTGGATTTGCTTGAATAACAGACGTCATCTCATCCCAAGTATGGACAGGAGTACCATCAATAGACTGAACTTCATCCCCTTTTAAAAGCCCTGCTTCTCTAGCAACACCATCCTCAGTCAATGTTCCAATTCTCGCTTCATCGACTGGCACTCCTTGCATCAAAGAAACTAAAGCAAATAAAACAAAAGCTAAAAGAAAGTTCATCATCGGTCCAGCAAAAATCGTTAACGCACGTTTTCCGACCGATTTAGAGCCAAATTGACGGTTCCAAGGTGCGATTTGTGTTGGAATTTCATCGTGAATAATCTTTGCTTTTTCATCAACTTCAAACGTTACTTTCTCTTCAAACTCATTAAAAGCTTCAACGACTAAATCATGCTCTAAATCAATTCTTTCCACTTGAACGACCGTTGCTTCAGGATGTTTGGATTTATTATTGATAATAATCTCTTTGACTTTATTTTGCTCATTAAAAACAAGTCCAATATCATAGCCCGGTTTGATTTCAATCGTTTCGGGTTCTTCACCCGCCATTCGTACATACCCACCAAGTGGAAGCATCCGAATCGTATAAACTGTTTCATTTCGTTCAAAAGAAAAGATTTTAGGTCCAAACCCAATAGCAAATTCACGGCATAGAATACCCGCTCTTTTTGCAAAATAAAGATGTCCCCATTCATGAATAAATACAAGTAAACCAAAAACTAATATAAAAGAAAGTAACGTTTCCAATTACTCGTTCTCCACCTTTCCTTAATCAATTTTAGAGTGGATAAAGTCTCTTGATTGTTGATCAATTTCTATAATCTCTTCAAGAGTTGGTTGCTTTATTCCTACATGATATTCCAATGCTTGTTCAATTAAACGTTCTATCTCTAAAAAGCTTATTCTTTTATTTAAAAAAGCCGCAACAGCTTCCTCATTCGCAGCATTCAATACGGTTGGAAAAGAGCCACCTTTTTTTCCCGCTTCATATGCGTAAGCAATCGAGCGATAACGTTCAAAATCCAATCTAGCAAAATTCAATGTGCCTATATCCCATAAGTTTAACCTTTCTCCATTTAATCTTTCAAGTCTTTTGGGATAGGTTAAAGCGTATTGAATCGGAACACGCATGTCGGGAGTTCCTAGTTGAGCCATCACGCTCTTATCGTGAAACTCCACCATTGAATGAATAATGCTTTCTTTATGTAAAAGGACATCAATTTGTTCATATGGTATGTTAAAAAGCCAATGGGCTTCTATGACTTCAAGCCCTTTATTCATCATCGTCGCTGAATCGATCGTAATCTTTGCTCCCATTGACCAATTCGGATGATTCAAGGCTTGTTCGACCGTCACATTCTTTAAAGCATCTCTCGTTAAATCACGAAAGCTTCCACCTGAAGCAGTTAAAATGAGCCTCTCAATGTCCATTGCTCTTTCACCATTTAACGCTTGAAAAATGGCAGAATGCTCACTATCAACTGGTAATAGAGTTACCCCATTACGATTAGCAGCTTCTGTGACAAGATGGCCTGCTGTCACTAATGTTTCTTTGTTCGCAATCGCTATTTGTTTTTTCTCTTCAATGGCTGCAAGAGTTGGTTTTAATCCGACACTCCCAATTACCGCATTGACTAATATATCAACCTCATGATGTACAGCCACTTCGACTAATCCTTCATGTCCCGCAACAACCTCTACTTTATCACCAAATTCTAATCTCAATTTTTCCTTATCCTCGTCCGATAAAACCGAGACAAGTTTTGGCTTAAATTCTTGAATTTGCTTTTTGGCCAAATCAATATTTCGACCAGCAGACATCGAAATTAATAAAAACTGTTCTGGGTGCTCACGAATCACATCTAATGTTTGCGTCCCGATTGAACCCGTTGAGCCAAGCAGTCCTATCTTCTTCACCATTATTCACCCTCAGTTCAAAATATCACATTTTATATTTAGATTAATTGGAGAAGATGTAAAATCGGCATTACGTAAATTAAACTATCAAAACGATCTAAAATTCCACCATGCCCAGGTAATACCGTTCCTGAATCTTTAACTGAATAATGTCGTTTTAAAGCTGATTCCACCAGATCCCCTAATTGTCCAAATGTGGAGGCAACTAACATCACAAATAGGGCGATAAAGTAATTATCAAAAATCGGGAAGAACCAATAAAAAGCAGTTCCTAACACAACCGCACTTATAATGCCACCAATTGCACCTTCTATCGTCTTCTTTGGACTAATATCTGGCCATAACTTATGTTTTCCAAATGCTCTGCCAATAAAATAAGCTCCTGAATCAGTTGTCCAAATAATAATAAGGACAAAAAAGACTAACCACATACCAATATCGGCGATTTCTCGTGTCATTAATAAATAATGAAAACCAAAACCAACATAAACCGACGATAATACGACAAAGCCAACTTCATCAAAAGTAAATTTATTTTTCGAAAGAACTGTTAACATAAGCAAAAATAAAATCAAAAAAACAAATGTTTCAATTTTAGTAAATTGAATCGTTACGACTGTATCAAACCATGTGGATGGAATGAGCAACAGCCACATGGAGCCTAAGCTTATTAATCCCATTACAGAGAATGGTGAAATTTTCTTCATTTTTAAAAGCTCTGTCATCGCAACAGATGCAACGATAAAAATAAACGTTGAAAAAAGCCAGCCCCCTGCAATAACCAAACTAATAAATAAAGCTCCACCGATAACCCCTGTAATGATTCTCTGTTTCATAAGTATTGCCGCCTCCTTTATTTACACGCCCCCGTAGCGCCTTGCTCTTTTTTGATAGACGGCAATCGCTTCTGTAAAGTGATGTTCATTAAAATCTGGCCATAAAACATCTGTAAACCATAATTCACTATAAGCTGCTTGCCAAAGCATAAAATTACTCAAGCGAATTTCTCCACTTGTCCTAATTAATAAGTCGGGATCTGATAATTGCGCGGTCATTAAATAGTTTTGCATTAATTCTTCATTTATATCAGTTGATTGTAAATTTCCTGCTTTAACTTCTTCACTAATTTGTTTAATCGCTTCAAGCATTTCAAAACGGCTACCATAATTTAAAGCGAAATTAAGAATGAGCCCAGTATTATCTTTTGTTTCCTCAACCGCTTGCCTTACTGCACGCAATGTATAGTCTGGTAAATTATCAAGACTTCCCATTAAACGCACCTTCACATTTTCTTTTTTTAATGTCGGGAGTTCACTATTTAAATATCGTTCAGGTAAGCGCAACAAAAAGTCCACTTCTGTTTTTGGCCTTTTCCAATTTTCCGTTGAAAACGCGTATAATGTTAGGACTTTTACGCCTACATCATTTGCTTTACGTACAATTTTATTAACAACTTTCATCCCTTCACGATGCCCTGCAACACGAGGAAGTCCTTTTTTCTTCGCCCATCTTCCATTTCCATCCATAATGATTGCGACATGCTCTGGAATGTTAACGTGTTCAAGCTGAGCTGCTGCTTCACTTGAATTCTTTTCCTTTGCTCTCCATTTAGAAAATCTATCAAGCATCCGTCTGCCCTCCATCTACGCGCAGCTGGATCACTGCCTCGCTTCTTTCCAAATCGTTCTTATGAGAAAAAGTGTAAAAAACCCCCTAAAAAAAGAGGGTCTTTATTCTTCATCTAGTTTACAACTAATTCGCTTAGACTTCCATAATTTCTTTTTCTTTGTTTGCAGCAACAGCATCCACTTTATCAATCGTTTTATCTGTTAGCTTTTGAACCTCGTCTGTCTCACGGCGTAAATCATCTTCTGTCATATCGCCATCTTTTTGAGATTTTTTCAGTTCATCATTCGCATCACGACGAACGTTACGGACAGCAACCTTCGCTTCTTCAGCTGAGCGTTTTACAAGTTTCACAAGCTCTTTTCGACGCTCTTCTGTTAAAGCGGGAATTTGAATACGAATAATCGTTCCGTCATTGGAAGGTGTCAAACCTAAATCAGCTTTCATGATCGCTCTTTCGACATCACTAATAGATGACTTATCAAAAGGTTGGATGACAAGCAAACGAGCTTCTGGTACCGAAATGGTTGCTAATTGATTTAGTGGTGTTTCCGCACCGTAATATTCAACAGTAACCCGATCTAATAAAGCTGGATTTGCACGTCCTGCACGTAATTTCGCAAGTTCGCGATTTAGGGCATCAATTGCTTTTGTCATTCGGCCTTCAGCATTTTTTAGAATTTCTTGTGACATCTTATTTCCCCCTAACTACTGTACCAATCTCTTCACCTAGTACAGCTCGTTTAATATTTCCTTCTTCCATAATGGAGAAGACGACTAATGGTATATTATTATCCATACATAATGACGAAGCGGTTGAATCCATCACAGCCAACCCTTCTTTTAATACATCCATATATGTTAATGTTGAATATTTTTTTGCATTTTCATCAACCGATGGGTCAGCACTATAAACACCATCTACTTTATTTTTAGCCATCAAAATTACTTCTGCTTCGATTTCAGCCGCACGTAAGGCAGCTGTTGTATCTGTAGAGAAATACGGATTACCTGTCCCTGCCGCAAAAATAACGACACGTTTCTTTTCTAGATGACGAATTGCTTTACGACGAATATATGGTTCGGCTACTTGACGCATTTCGATCGATGTTTGCACACGCGATTCTACCTCGATATCTTCAAGACTATCTTGTAGGGCCAAAGAATTCATAACCGTTGCAAGCATTCCCATATAGTCAGCAGTTGCCCGGTCCATTCCTTTTGCACTACCCGCCATTCCACGCCAGATATTGCCGCCACCAACAACAACAGCAACTTCCACATCTAACTCTACAATTTCCTTAATTTGTGAAGCGATCGATTGAATGACAGATGGATCAATTCCATAGCCTTGTTCCCCTGCCAATGCTTCACCACTTAATTTTAAAACAACTCGATTAAATTTTTGCATGATGACCTCCATAAAAATCGCGAATAGAAAAGTGTAAAAGTGCGAAATAATTCGTACTAAAAATCTTTAATTACCTTGAAAAAAGGGACACTAGCTAATGTGCCCCTTATCTTGAATTATTTCTTTACTTGAGACATAACTTCATCAGCGAAGTTCTCTTCTCTTTTCTCAAGACCTTCTCCCACTTCATAACGGATGAAAGATTGAACAGTAGCTCCTTTATTTTGAAGGAACTTGCCAACTTTTTGGTCACCGTCTTTAACGAAAGGTTGGTCAACTAAACATACTTGTTCAAAGAACTTGCTTAAACGACCTTCAACCATTTTCTCAACGATTTTTTCTGGTTTGCCTTCGTTAAGTGCTTGTTGTTTTAAAATTTCACGCTCGTGGTTAACTGTTTCTTCAGATACAGCTGTACGATCTACGTAAGTTGGGTTGATCGCTGCAACATGCATCGCAATATCTTTTGCAAGAGCACTGTCAGTTGTTCCATTAAGTACGGTTAATACTCCAATACGTCCGCCCATGTGTAAGTACTCACCAAATGCATCTGCATCTGTTTTTTCTACGATAGTGAAACGACGTAGCGTAATTTTTTCTCCGATTTTTGCAACAGCTGAGTTGATATGCTCTTCTAAATTAGGGCCATCACCTTTGAAAGGTTGAGTTAACGCTTCAGCAGCATCTGCTGGATTTTGCTCTAGTACATGCTCTGCAAGTTCCTTAACTAATGTTTGGAACGCTTCGTTTTTTGCAACAAAGTCTGTTTCAGAGTTTACTTCAATAAGAACCGCTTTATTTCCTTCCGATTTAACAAATGTTAAACCTTCTGCTGCGATACGATCTGCTTTTTTAGCTGCTTTGGCAATCCCTTTTTCACGTAAAAGGTCAATTGCTTTATCCATATCACCATCAACTTCTGTTAATGCTTTTTTACAATCCATCATTCCTGCGCCTGTTTTTTCACGCAATTCTTTAACCATGCTAGCTGTAATTGCCATTCAAATACGCCTCCTCAAACTTAAGTATGTTCAACATTATTATGGTTCAAACATTTATAACTGCTTTCCCCATATGTAATTCTCATTTTTAGGGAAATATAGCATCTTTCCTCATTCTAACGCATACAATCACTATATCCCTGTTAGAAACTTTAACGAAAACTCATCGTTTTACTCTCTACTCTTAATTTATATTTTCCTCTTGTGTAAAAAAAGGGCGGAAAAGGGTAACCCCCTTTACCACCCTTTAGTCAAAGTAAATAAAATTAAGCAGTCGTTGTTTCTTCTACTTCAACTTCTTCCGCCTCTTCAGCAGTTGTTGCTTCAATCACAGCATCAGCCATTTTTGCAGTTAGAAGTTTAACGGCACGAATTGCGTCATCGTTACCTGGGATTACATAATCAATTTCATCTGGATCACAGTTTGTATCTACGATCGCAACAATTGGAATGTTCAATTTGTGAGCTTCCGCAATTGCAATACGTTCTTTACGTGGGTCAATAACAAACAATGCATCAGGAACTCCTGGCATGTCTTTAATTCCACCTAAGAATTTCTCAAGACGATCCATTTCTTTGTTTAATAAGATAACTTCTTTTTTAGGAAGTACATCAAATGTACCATCTTCTTGCATTTTCTCAAGTTTTTTCAAACGCGTAATACGCTTTTGAATCGTTTCGAAGTTTGTTAATGTACCACCTAACCAACGTTGGTTGATGAAGTACATACCACAACGTTCAGCTTCTTCTTTCACTGAATCTTGTGCTTGTTTTTTTGTTCCAACGAAAAGGATTTTTCCTCCGTCAGCAGCTAAGTTACGAACAAAGTTATACGCTTCGTCAACTTTCTTAACTGTTTTTTGTAAATCGATAATGTAAATACCGTTACGCTCCGTGAAGATGTAGCGATCCATTTTTGGGTTCCAACGACGAGTTTGGTGACCGAAGTGTACCCCAGCTTCTAGTAATTGTTTCATGGAAATCACTGCCACATCAAACACCTCCTTATGATTGGTTTTTTATTTTCCTCCGCATCCTTCATATTTGAACAAAACTGTCAAAACAGCACCAATGTCCAAATCAGCATGCGTGTGTGATTAACACCGTCAATTAATATACCATAATGATGGTTTCCTTGCAAGTAAATGTTAGCGATAAAAATTCAAAATAAGTTGAACTTCTCCTTTACCTACTTTTAATTGTTTGGCAATCTCCTCTACAGAGAGACCTTGCTTTGATAATGTTAAAACCTTCACCGTTAACGATTGCTCAAATACGACCCCATCAACTGCTTCATCAACAGGAGGTTCATAAGCAGGGTAGCTATTGGCTTCTGCATTTTTTAGTTCAGCTATGAAAGAACTTTTTTTAGGTATTTCTTTTAAAGGTTCCTGTTTTGTGCTTTTATGCTGTATGGCCACTGGTGGTGCCTGCTCGGATAATTGTACGTTTGAACGTTTCGATTCGGTTTCAGTATGTCTTTCTACTTTTTGATTTCCCAATGCAACCCGCTGATGGTTTAAGCTTTGAATAAGGGCGTCATTATCTTTTTTTATTTGGCTCGTATGCAACATTAATGAATCTTGAATATCTGCTTTTAACCGCTTCAACTTTTCGTTTTCTTGCTCTAATTGAGCGATTCTGTTTTTGAATGAAAAGAGGATAAGGGCAACTACAATATGAATGATAAAACTAATTCCTACTAAAAATGTCATCGTACTTCCTCTCAGCCCGAAAAATCAATAAACTTCCCTTTGTAAGGGTGGTTCGATTGCTTTGTTTTTTCTTGTTGGACTTCTCTTTTTTTGCTTTGTTGCTCAGATCTATCTTTTTGCTCTTTTTGTTCTTTTTGTTCTTTTTGTTCATCCATAATTTTCGAGTTTGCCGTTTCTTCTGATTGCATGATCATCTTTCTTTTTTGTCGTTCCAATTCCGCTTGCTCTTGTGCAAGCATATCTTGCCTTATTTGAAAACGCTGTTGCATTTGTTCTTGGATTTTCCCTGTTTTTTGTGAATGTGGATACGAACCTTGCATTTCAACTGGACGAAGGCTCATTTGTCACTCCTCCTCATTTTAACATCGAGATCGTTATCTCATTTTCCATTAAGGCAATTTGCGTTTTAGGGTAAGATGAGGATAATTTACGACGATATTTACCAAAATGAACATTTACATTAGGATAAATCATTCTCTCACATTTTATATACCCCAAAATTTGACCTTGAACACTCCCTCTTAATTCTAACAAATTTTCCTCTAATTGGTCACGTTTTGTGATAGACTCTTTTAAATAATGCAAAACCTTAAGTTTATGAAGTTTCTCTTTCCCTTGTAAAGCACCAGATCTTTTTTCTTTTTCCACTAGTATTTTGAGCAACTTGGAGGACTTATTAATATTTTCATTCGTTTCTTTTAGGAACATTTCCATTTCCTTTTGTTGGTTAACAGCCTTTTCAGACGGACCAACATAAAGCTCTGTTTTGGTATGCATCGCATTTCCGAATTCATTTGCATGGATCTTAAAGCCAGCTGATATACTTCCTCCCACGATGTTGCCTTTCCCCTTTATACAAACGATTTCCGAAAAAGCGTAACAATAACTATGTAAAATCGATTGAGTGACATAAATCGAATCCTCAACTTCAATATTTCCTTCATTAATAAAAGTCGTGTGGAGAGAACCTTTAGCTTTGATTTGACTTTTTTTCTGGCCAACAATACCGGCTCCGACATAAATCGAACCTCCCGCGTCCAGTTCTGCTCCTTCCACAGTACCAGAAATTCTAATATCTCCACCGGCCGTAATTTTAAAACCAGTTGGGACGCTACCGCGAATGTGGACGTTTCCAATAAAATTAATATTTCCCGTTTTAGTCCCAACATCTCCTTTCACTTCATAAACCGGGTAAACATGAACGGTTTTTTTAGTAAAGGAGACTTGTCCATTTACGATCGAAAAAAGGGTTTGAGTGTTCTCGTCTAGTCTCGTATTCTTGCCTGTTCTAAGCTGAAAATCCTTGCCACGTTTCGCTTCGACGTTATTCCCATAAACATCTAGCCCATCCATCCCTTTTGTAGCAGCGATTTTCTGAGCTAATTTGGCTCCGGCTTCAACAGCAGGAATTTCAAGAACATCTTTTAAATCAACCGTATGCACATCTTGATTGATATCTACTAGCTGTTCTTTTTTTGTGTTCAAAAATAAAGACAAGTAGGCATCTTTTCCGTTAGTCGGTTCTTGACCTTTTGCAATTAACTTTGGTTCAAAATCGTTCATTTGATTTTCAATGACGTTTTTGATCACTTGCCTATCTATACCGTATTGAATTCCTTTTTCCAATAAAAAATGATTTAAATTTTCTTCATTTACCGTTTCACTATTACCAATAGGTTCTTTTTGATGGAGATAGACTTCCATTTTATTTCGATTAATTTGAAGTGAAAAATAAGGTTCCAAGGCGTGCAATGACATCAACTCCTCTATCGACTATTCGAGATGTTTTAGAAAATTTTCATTTTTAAATAACTCAACTTTCGCATCGAGAAAATCCGTTCAACGAGTTGGCAGAGCGAAAGGGAAGCTCTTAAACAAATGCCCTTGACACGTTTAAAAAGCGAGAACGTACTATCACACAAAACGGATAAACTGTGCATCAAGAAAAAATTGCACAGTAAGAAAAAAAATAATAGGCCCTCCGGCGGTCGCTACCAAACAGACACCAGACATGGGAGTGATTTATGATCTACTTGTTTCATGCCCTCCGGCGATCGCTCCCAAACAGACACTCCGCGTCCTGCCGGAACCTCATGAGCCTCCTCAGCGTTTCACGCTTGCGGGGTCTCATTGGACGGTTTATTCCGGCGGGAGTCTCCGTGTCTGTTTGTCCGCTAGATCATGGAATCGAATCTAGGTTCGGTTTTCTCATTGAATAAAAAAACAGTCATGACTTCAAAGGACATTAGCTTGAGAATGATTTTTTCTCCTTCAATGATTAATTCCGTTACAGTTGTAAACAAATCAGTGTGGATGCTCTGTACGTTAGCTAGATGATCGAGCTTGTTTCGATTTGAATCATATCTTTTCATGACGGCAGACTTAGGAAAAAAATAGGTGGCAACTCCCTATTTAGTTCCATAACCAACAAAGTGAAAAAGAAGGTTCTTCTGCGTTAGAAATAGCTGATTGAGAATGGCCCTATCATCAAGCATCTCCCCTACACTTAGCGGACAAAACCATACGGAGACTCCCGCGGGAATAAACCGTGGAGCGAGACCCCGCAAGGCTTGCCGAGGAGGCTCGCCAGGTTCTCGGCAAGGACGCGGAGTATGGTTTTGGTAGCGACAGCCGGAGGAGCCTCATTTTAGTGAACAGTTTCCTTCAACAGCCTACGAAGAGATGTGTTCAGACTGTCAATGATTGAACCGTTCATGTAAAGTCAATTTGAGTCTTGTATCGACCTAAAGTCAAACTCTATCAACGGTTAAGGATCAATTATACGCTGCGAAAGTTGAGTAAATAATTAATGTCAATATGAATCCGAGAATGCTAAAGCAATAGATTTAATGATCATGCTGCTGTCTTTTGAAAGCTTGTTTTAATCTAAAAATGGCTTTCGAATGAATTTGAGATATTCTTGATGTCGATAACTCCATAATTTGACCAATTTCCGTTAAAGTCAGCCCTTCATAATAAAACAAACTTATGACTAATTGTTCTTTTTCTGTTAATTTTTTGATTAATAGAACCAATTCACTTTTCGTAAAGTCAGCCATTAATGTCTGTTCTGGCGTTAAGGTCTTTTCATCAACAATCGTCGACATAAATGTATCTGATTTATCTTGTTCCTTTGTAAATTCATCAATCGACAACATGTTTGCCGTGAATTGTTCCATTAAAATTTGAGTCACTTCATCAACAGACATTTCTAAATGGGACGCTACTTCCTCTGCTGTCACATTTCGACCATATAATTGTTCCAACTTTTCTGTTGTTCCCTCTACTTTTTTTACTTTTTCACGCATCGAGCGTGGTAACCAATCGGCTTTTCGTAAACCATCTAAAATCGCCCCACGAATGCGAAAAGAAGCATACGTATCAAACTTCAAATCCCGTTCAGGGTTAAATTTTTCTAAGGCATCAAACAAACCAAAATGGCCATGGCTATATAAATCATCCCGGTTAACATTTTTAGGCAACCCAACGGCAATGCGTTGAACATGATACTGAACGAGTGGCAAGTGTAATCTGACAAGGTCGTCACAGGCATCTCGGTCTTTATTTTTTAACCATTGTTCCCATAGTTTTTTATCGTCCTCTATGATTAATTGAGCCATTTATATCTCTCCTTCGTATCATTATCCGTTTAAATTTCTTTTGTTCCAGCGTGTACGGTTCGAATGTGCAATCTTTTAGTTGTTGGGTTAAACTCAATCGTTCTCCCGCTTTTTCCCCCAACATCTTCTGCCTTTATCGGAATTTGATATTCGGCAAGAATTCTCTTAACAGCTTCGACATTTCTAGGTCCAATTCGCATCATGTCTACCCCTTGAGTAAAAGTAAACATTTGTGCACCTCCAGCAATTTTCGCGTACATCTGATTTACCTTGGCTCCAAGCTTAACCATTTGTTCGATTAAATCACTAATGGCCGTATCCGCGTATTTAGCTCGATTTTGCGAATGACTTGTAGCTTGAGTAGAATCTGGGAGCATAATATGGGCCATCCCAGCCACAAGCGTTCGTTCATCATATAAGACAACCCCTACACAGGAACCAAGACCTAATGTACGAATCGTTTTTGGAGGTTCAACCGTGTTATAATCAGCCATTCCGACTTTCGTTACATTATTCATGAATGGACACTCCTAATGAACGAAAGATCACTTCAAAAGACAACGGATCTGGAATGAAGAAAAATTGCCCATTAATAGGCTGCTGCTTATTTTTTACATCGACCATATCGGTTTCTATTAAGATCGCATAATCGGAAACCTCTGATACCGTTAATACCCCGTAATGTACAATCGCTCCCGCCATATCAACACTCACTTGAGGGACTGTAGGAAATAAACTGAGGTTCGTAAAATCAGAAAAGGCAGATAAATAAGAACCAGCAAGGATATTTCCTAATTCATGCAAGGCCGAAATGCCCATTTCCTCGATTTCATTTTCCCCCATTAAATGAAAAGGTTTGTGGATAAGCTTTGTCACAAATCTCTCAGCATCTAATATACTCGTTAAAAAAAACATGCTTCCAGACGCATCTCCGGCAAACCTCAAAAAGATCGCCACGACTTCCGTCTCCGCCCCACCAACGGTTTCCGGTAAATCTTGAAAGGAGACGAGGCGGACGGCAGGAACATTCATTTCAATTTTTGTATCGATTAGTTTTGATAATGCGGTCGCAGCATGTGCTGCACCTATATTTCCAACTTCTTTTAAAATATCAAAATGATGAGAACGTAACGAATCTAAAAAGGTCATCTTTTAAACTCCTTTTCTTTCAACAAAATGAATAATTTCATCTGAGACTTGCTCTAAATCAATAACTTTATCAATAAGCTTCGATTTAATAGCGACTTTTGGCATTCCAAACACAACACATGTTTTTTCTGACTCTGCTAGAGCGTAGACTGAATGAGTTTTTTTCAAACCATAAAGCCCGTCTGTACCGTCTGCTCCCATCCCTGTTAAAATAATAGCCAAAACTTGTAATTTTGCTATTTTTGCGACCGAATGAAACAAACAGTCAACAGCTGGTCTTAACCCTCGAATGGGTTCTTCTTTTGTTAAATCAGCATATAGATCTCCATTTATTCTTTTTATTTCTAAATGTGAGTCGCCTGGAGCAATATAAGCGATACCAGCCTCTATTCTCTCTCCTTGTTCTGCTTCTTTAACCTCAATTTCTGATAAAGAATTTAATCGGTTTGCTAAAGATTTTGTAAATCCTGCCGGCATATGCTGGACAACAAGAATCGGGTAAGGGTAGTTTTTGGGAAGGGCTGGGAGCACCTCCTTTAACGCCTTTGGTCCTCCTGTTGATGTCCCGATTAGAACCAACTTATTTACAGGCTTGCCTTCCAAAGAATAGGTGACTTTTTTAGGTTTCATTTTGATTGTCTCAATAGACGGATCCCTTAGGTTCCTTACCTTTGCTGCACATTTTACTTTCTCTCGAAGTTCGGCTTCAATTTTTTTTAAATCTAACGAAATAGGACCAGGTGTTTTGGCGACAAAATCTACGGCCCCATACTCCATCGCAAGCAACGTATTTTCCGCACCTTCGCTCGTTGTGCTACTTAACATAATAATCGGACAAGGATTCGTTTTCATGATCTGTTTTAAAGTTTCGAGCCCGTTCATAACAGGCATTTCCACATCAAGTGTCACCACATCTGGCTTCAATTGTTCTCTTTTCGCAAGAGCCTCTTGACCATTTTTAGCTGTACCAATTACGTTTATTTGCGGATCAGCATTTAACATTTCACTTATGAGCCTTCTCATAAAAGCAGAATCATCAACAACTAAAACGTTAATATTTCGAATCAATTGCACCACTTCCTACTTGTCATTTTATTTTGCGATAAACCATGATTGAATTTTTTGGACAAATCCAACCGACTTAATGGTTGATTTATCTTTTCCCAAATAAGTAGCGACAATTTTTTTTAGAGATTTACTAACCTTTGATTTTTGATCATATATTATAAAGGGGGTTTGGGCTTTAACGGCCTTACTTACCTGCGGATCATTAGGTAATTGACCAAGCATTTCAATTTCTTTGTTGAGAAATCGTTTTGCTACTTGCTGCAAGTTGAAAGCCGTTTGCCTCCCTTCCTTTTCAGAATCTACTTTATTAACTAAGAGGTGAAGGGGTTTTTGTTGGTCTTTTGATGTCAAATATTTAATGATCGAATACGCATCTGTGACAGCTGTAGGCTCTGGTGTTGTCACAACAAACACTTCATCAGCTGCTAAAATAAACCCAAATGTCTCTTCGGTCAATCCCGCCCCTAAATCCAATAAAATGTAATCATTCGTCAAACTTAACTGTGTTAACTGTTCACTGAATTTCTGTAGCTTCGTTTCATTTAATTTCACTAGTTCTGACAGGCCCGTTCCACCTGCTATAAAGGTTAGGTGACCAGGCCCTTCTTCTTGAATATCCGAAATTAATAAATCTCTTTCCAACATATCAACAATGCTATATTTAGCTGGTTTCCCAAGCAAAATTTCTAAATTGCCCATTCCGATATCTAAATCAATCACAGCCACTTTTAATTGTTGCTGAATGAGCGAGAGAGCAAAATTTAAGGATACATTCGACTTTCCAACGCCACCTTTCCCACTTATAACAGCTATCACTTTTGCATGAGACTTTTGAGATTGTTGGACCATCATTCTTAATTTTTCTGCTTGATCAGTCATGCTCGGTACCTCTTAATACTTGCTCAACGATAAATGAAGCCGTCGGAGTAAATAAATCATCTGGCACGTTTTGACCATTACTTATATAGGCAATGCCTAACTTTTTTTCAAGTGGAATATTCAATAAAGCTCCTAGAGATGTCGTTTCATCTAATTTTGTAAAAATAACTTGTTCCATTTGAACTAATGAAAACTGCTCGATGATTTTTTTCATATCTTCGTATTTAGAGGTTAATGAAAGAACAAGACAAGTAGTTGCTTCGGCTTGAAAGTCAATAACCTTTGATAATTCTTCGACATACGCTTTGTCCGTAAAATTTCGACCAGCCGAATCGATCATAATCAAATCATACTCTTTAAATCTTTCTTTTGCTTTTTGTAAATCGTCAATCGTATAAGCAACTTCTAAAGGTAGCTCTAATATTTTTGCATAGGTTTTTAATTGTTCAACAGCAGCAATTCGATACGTATCAGTCGTAATTAAAGCAACTTTTAATTGTTTTTTTAACGTCGCTTCTGCTGCCAATTTAGCAATCGTTGTCGTTTTGCCAACACCGGTAGGCCCAACGAGCTGTAAAACTTGTTTATTGAATGGTATCGCTTCTATTGGATACGACTGTAATTCGTTAAGTAATAACCCTTTTAACTGCTCTCTCCACTTTTCTTTTTTATGCAAAGAGGATGATTGATCGACTGTTATCACATATTGTTCCATCAGCTTTTTCATTAGTCTGTAACGAATGGAATCTGACACACCATGTGTGATGAGCTCTTTTGAGAGTTCATCAATACCGTCTGGATATTCACTTGCTTTATAACCGGATGACATCTGTTCAATCATTTCTTTTATCGCGCTAATTTCCTCGCTGATGGCACCCGTTGTTTCTTTTTTGAGTGGAACAATTGGTTGTGTTTCTTCTTGTTTCACCGGTACCTCTAAAGTTGGCTTTCTTTTTTGCGGTGGTTTCGGGTCAATTGCAGCAATGACCTCGAATTTTCTTTTTGTAAAAAAACCTAAAAACCCTCCGGTCTCGACTTCTTTCGAATGTAATATAACCGCATCATGCCCTAACTCCGCTTGTATCTGATCCCTTGCTTCAGCCATCGACGTGACCATGTATTTTTTTACTTTCATGATGGGTTCACCACTCCTACACTTTGAACTTCGACATTTGCTTCTAATTCATTATAAGAAAGCACTGGAATTTGCGGTAAATACCTTTCAAATAACTGCCTTACATACATACGAACGGCCGGTGAACATAAGATAACAGGCATTTGCCCCATTTGTGAAAGTCTTTCCGTTTCTTCGGCCGCTGCTTGTAAAATCATTTGAGAATCATTCGGATCCATTGAAACAAAATTCCCATGCTCGGTTTGTTGAATTGCATCAGCAATTTTCTTTTCTACGACACCACTTAAAGTAATCACATACAACGGTTCACCTGGGGTCGTCATTTGTTTCGTAATCTGCCTTGATAAAGACTGCCTTACATATTCCGTAATCAAACCCATATCTTTTGTCATTGGACCATAATCAGCTAATGTTTCAAAGATAACAGGTAAATTTCGAATCGAAATGTTTTCTTTTAGTAAGTTTTTTAACACTTTTTGAATCTCACCAATCGATAAATGATTTGGAGTAATTTCTTCAACAAGGGCTGGATACGACTCTTTTAAATGATCAACTAGTTGCTTTGTTTCCTGGCGTCCTAATAGTTCAAAAGCATGACGTTTAATAATTTCCGTTAAATGGGTTGAAACGACAGACGGAGGATCAACAACCGTATAACCCGATAATTCAGCTTGCTCCTTCATTTCTTCACCGATCCAAATCGCCGGTAAACCAAAGGCAGGTTCAATCGTTTCAATCCCAACAATGGATTCATCATCAACACCTGGGCTCATCGCCATATAATGATCGAGTAAAAGCTCCCCTTTGGAGATTTCATTTCCTTTAATTTTAATGACATATTCATTTGGCTGGAGTTGGATATTATCCCTGATTCGTATAACAGGAACGACCATTCCAAGCTCAAGAGCAAGTTGACGACGAATCATTACGACTCGGTCTAACATATCTCCCCCTTGATTCGTATCAGCTAAAGGAATAAGCCCATAACCAAATTCAAATTCAATCGGCTCTATTTGTAACAAACTTATGACACTTTCTGGTGATTTCATATCCTCTTCCGGTTCTGCCTCATCTGCCGCAGCTGTTTCTTCTTGTAACGTTTTCTTCTCAATTCGCGTTAATTGAAAAGCACCCCCGGCGATCATTGCAGCGACTGTAAAGGTAATGAATTTATCAATCGGTGTGATAACCCCTAATAAAAAGATCGTGATGGCCGCCACATAGAGCATTTTAGGATAGGCAAAAAGTTGAGAAGTAATATCCTCACCTAAAGAACCGTTAGATGCTGCACGAGTCACTATAATACCGGTCGCAGTAGAAATAAGTAATGCCGGAATTTGTGTAACAAGTCCATCACCGATCGTAAGAACCGTATATGTTTGAGCCGCCGTACCAAGGTCCATGCCCATTTGCATCATCCCAATAATTAAACCAAAAATCATCGAGATAAAAACGATCACGATACTAGCGATAGCATCCCCTTTAACAAATTTACTTGCCCCATCCATCGCCCCATAAAAATCAGCTTCTTTTTCAATACGTTCACGGCGATTTTTGGCCTCTTGGTCGGAAATAAGACCCGCATTTAAATCTGCATCGATACTCATTTGTTTTCCTGGCATCGCATCTAAAGTGAAACGAGCTCCAACCTCCGAAACCCTTTCTGCCCCTTTTGTAATAACAATAAATTGAATCAGGACTAAAACCATAAATACAACGAACCCGACGAGGGTATTTCCACCGACAACATAATTACCAAATGTATCAATGACATTTCCGGCATCAGCTTTTGATAAAATTGAACGAATCGTCGAAACACTTAACCCGATTCGGAACAAAGTAACAAGTAATAGCAAGGTCGGAAAAATCGAGAACTGCAAAGAGTCCTTAGTGCTCATCGCTACTAAAATAATAATAAGGGAGAGAGAGATATTTAAAATAATTAAAAAATCAATAAGCCCTGTTGGGAGCGGAATAATTAGCATAATGACAATAAAAATAACACCGAGTAATACAGATAATTCTTTTAGTTTCACAACATGTCTCCCTACTTTCCAACCTGTTTATTTTTTAAGCGATAAACATAGGCTAATACTTCGGCAATGGCTTTAAATAAATCTTCAGGAACTTGGTCTCCAATTTCAGCTTGGCTGTACAAAGCTCTTGCTAATGGTTTATTTTCAACTAAAGTGACTTCATGCTCATTCGCAATGCTTTTGATTTTTTGAGCAACATAATCGACCCCTTTTGCGACAACGATCGGTGCATCAGAAACGGCTTCATCATATTTTAACGCAACAGCAAAATGCGTTGGGTTTGTAATCACAACGTCTGCTTTTGGTACTTCTTGCATCATTCTTTGCATCGCCATTTCCATTTGCTTTTGCTTTCGTTTGGACTTAATTCTCGGATCACCTTCCATATTTTTATGCTCATCTTTAATATCTTTTTTCGACATGCGCATTTGTTTTTCTGTATCATAACGTTGATACAAATAATCAGGCACCGACAAAAGCAATAAAAGCACCGCAACGACCATTCCCATTTGAGCGGTTAGATTGGCGATTAAATAAAAACCATTATGAACCGATTTTTGCGACAATAACATCACTTCATCGAGGTTAAACCAAATCATTAAAAAAACAATCAGGCCAACAAAACCAATTTTTAATAAAGATTTACTTAATTCCACTAAGGCACGTACTGAAAAAATACGTTTAGCCCCTTTTATTGGGTCAATTTTAGTTAAATTGAATTTCAAAGGCTCTGTCGTAAACATCACCCCTACTTGAATAAAGCTAGCAAAAACTCCTGCAACTAGTGCCATTAACATGATCGGCAATAAAACTACTGCTACTTGGAAAATGATATCCAAAAACATAACCTCTAAGTTTTTAGCTGTTAGATCCATTAATAAATACGTTTGAAAATTTTGCCTGAAAAAATCATACATAGCTTGACCAAGCATACGGCCACCAAATAACCAAAGAAAAAGAAAAACAGCGAGCAGAATAAAAGCCGTATTCACATCCGTACTTTTGGCCACTTGCCCTTTTCTTCTAGAGTCTTGACGCTTTTTTGGGGTAGCTTTTTCAGTCTTCTCTTCCGCAAAATATTGAAGGTTTATTTTTACATATAACAACCTTATCCCCCTCCTAGCATTTGCATCAGAGTTCTCATCGTGACAATCATTTCATTCATTAGTGCTTGTACTCCCATAAAGAAAACGCCCATAAAAACCGTTAACAACAGTAAACCAACAAGAATCTTTAAAGGCATCCCTACGACAAAGACATTCATTTGTGGAACGGTTCTTGATACCATCCCTAAAGCAACATCGACTAAAAATAACGAACCTACAATCGGCAAAGCCATTTGAAAAGCAATCATAAACATCTTCGCAAAACTTTCGGCAACAAAATAAACAACTGCTTCATCACCAAACGGTAAAAATACTTGATCAAGTGGAATAAACTGATAACTATAAAAAACACCATCTAGCATTAAATGATGCCCGTTTATAAGCAACAAAAATAGAAGCGCAAATGTATATAAATAACTCCCAACTAATGGACTCTGAGCCCCTGTTTGGGGGTCAACGACGTTCGCAATTAAAAAACCCATATTCATATCAATAAAACCACCGGCGACTTGAATCGCATACATCATGATCATCGCAATTAAGCCGACCATTAAACCGACTAATACTTCTTTTATAATTAAGAGAAAATAAGTGCCATTAATCTCAACAACAGGATTATCAATCGTAAAAATCATCACCCAAGCCAAAAAGGCCGATAAGCCAATCTTATGAGTGACAGGTATCGTACGATGTCCGTATATCGGCAGCACCGCAATAAAAGCCAACACCCTCATTAGGACTAACAAAAAACCAGGTATTACATTTATCCATTCCATCATTAACCTATAAACCGATACAAATTACTAAAAATATCTTGAGCAAAATCTGTTAACAGTGAAAGCATCCAAGGCCCAAAAATAATTAAGGCAAATAAGACGCCGACAATTTTCGGAATAAACGCTAATGTTTGTTCTTGGATTTGCGTAGTAGCTTGAAAAATACTGACGAGTAACCCTAAGCCTAATGCAACTAGTAAAAGGGGGCCAGCAACAAGCAGGACGACCCATACGCCATTTTCAGCTAAACCGATTATAAATTCTTGGCTCATGAGAGCACCTTCCTTTTACCGAAAGCTTAATAATAATGATTCAACAATTAAATACCAGCCATCTACTAATACAAACAAAAGGATTTTAAATGGCAAGGCAATCATAACAGGGGGCAACATCATCATCCCCATCGACATTAAAACACTCGCAACGATCATATCAATGACTAAAAACGGAACAAAGATTAAAAAACCGATTTGAAAGGCAGTTTTCAGTTCGCTAATGGCAAAAGCTGGGATTAGAGACGTAAGTGGGATATCATCTAATGATTCAGGCTGATCTAAACCAGCATACCCCATAAACAAAGCCAAATCCTTCTCTCTCGTATGCTTCGCCATAAACTCCTTCATTGGTATAGCTGCTTCTGCTAATGCTTCTTCTTGTGTCATTTCATCATTCAAAAATGGCGTTAAAGCTCGGTCATTCACTTCAGACAAAACTGGAGCCATGATAAAAAACGTAATAAATAAGGCGAGGCCAATTAACACTTGGTTAGGTGGCATCGACTGTGTCGCAAGTCCCTGTCTTACAAAAGATAAGACGATTACAATCCGCGTAAAAGCGGTCATCATAATCAATATTGCGGGAGCTAACGATAACACCGTTAAAACAAGCAAAAGCTGAATCGTCGTTGCGACACTTGCTGGCTCGTCTGAGAAAAAATCAGGCTCGATACCAGGTACAGTTATCAAATTGGGTGTCACAATCAGATCAATCATTACGGCCTCGCTCCTTCAAAGAATCATATAACTTTTTTTGCGAACTTGAGACTTCCTTTAACTGGTTGTCTAATACTTGTTTAAAGTCATCATGCTCACGATTGTTTAATGACTGTTTAGAATGAAGAGCTCTTTCTCCAAACATCGTTTCTTTTAACCAATTAAACCCTTTCTCAACAGGAACGTCCGTCATCTTATTTAGATGTTGCTCATGCTGTGAAATAATTTTATTGATTTCCACTTCGTCCTCAATCTCTTTTAACAGTTGGATCGTTTCACCTACTCCAACAATTAACAATTTATCACCTACTCGGACTAACTGGATCGAACGATTAGCCCCTAGTGACACACCACTCATATTTTGTAAATAATGACTTGAGCGGAAGTTTTGTGTTCGTTTATTAATAAATCGTAATCCAAAATAAATAATAAAGACGATAAACCCAAATGCAAGAAACAATTTAAAAAAAGAAGCAAATAAATTTTGATCCGCAAACCCAACTAAAGGTTCTTCGTTTTCTGCTACTTCATATGGAGTTTGCTCTAGTGGCTCAGCCGCTTCCTCTGTTTCTTGATTTTGTACTTGTTGTTCATCATCTGGAGTTTGTTTCCTTTTTTCTAGTGCCTCCGTGACTTTAAGGTTCACTTCCTCCGTGTCAGCAAAGACAGACGAAGGAAAAAGGCCCAAGGCAAATAATAAGAATAAGCAGCCTTTTACAATTTTAAGAATCACAATGATGTGCACTCCTCATTTTCGATTAACCAAACGTTTTCTTAATAGCTTCAAGAACGCGATCAGATTGAAATGGTTTCACGATAAAATCTTTAGCTCCGGCTTGAATTGCGTCAATAACCATTGATTGCTGCCCCATCGCCGAACACATGATAACTTTAGCACTTGCATCAAGTTCCTTTATTTCTTTTAAAGCGGCAATTCCATCTTTTTCAGGCATTGTAATATCCATTGTCACTAGATCTGGTTTTAACTCCTTATACTTTTCCACAGCTTGAACACCATCTGCTGCTTCTCCGACGATGTTGTAGCCACCTTTTGTTAATATATCTTTAATCATCATTCTCATAAATGCGGCATCATCCACGATTAAAATATTCTTATTCATTTTCGTCAACCTTTCTACTGCTTCCTTATTTTAAATTTTTGACACGCTGTTCTTGACTAATAATATCGGTCACACGAACACCAAAATTCTCATCAATAACAACGACTTCACCTTTTGCCACAAGTTTTTGATTCACTAAAATATCAACCGGTTCACCCGCTAATTTGTCTAATTCAATGATAGAGCCTTGTGTAAACCCCAATATATCTTTGATTGATTTTTTTGTTCTCCCTAATTCCACCGTCACTTGAAGTGGAATATCAAGTAACATATTTAAGTTATGAGACTCTGAATCTTGTAGAGGAGGTTGTTCAAAATCAGTAAATACGGCTGGTTGAACATCTACTTCTCGGTTAGGGACTTTTGTTCCAAGATGCTGTTGCTCACGTCTAGAAGTCGGCTGATGCCACTCTTCTTTTGTACGATAAGAAGTCTCATTATCTATGAAATCTTTTGATTCCACACGATTCACTGGTTCATTAAACAACTCGTTTTTCTCCTCTTTTAAATGAACACTTGGATTCATCAATTCTTCAATCATTTTTTTCGCAAACGAAACCGTCACTAATTGCATAATGTTTGAATCAATTAAATCCCCAACCTTTAAGCGAAACGAAATTTTCACTAAAGTTTGTTCATCAGGTAATTGCTCCACTCCTACACCTTTTTTAACATCCATTAAATCAATACTTGGTGGTGAAATGTCGACTTTTTTATTAAAGATCGTTGACATAGAAGTTGAGGCAGAACCCATCATTTGATTCATCGATTCTTGAACCGCACTTAAATGCATTTCCGTTAAGTCAGAAGTTGAAGGCTTTCCTTCCCCACCTAACATTAAATCAGCAATAATAGCCGCATCATTTGTATGAATGACTAGTAAATTAGTTCCTTCAAAACCTTCCGTATACTGAACATGAACCGCTACATGAGGTTTAGGAAATTCTTCATTTAAATCTTTTCGTTCGATTAAGCTCACTTTTGGGGTAGTAATTTCAACCTTTTGATTTAAAAGAGTTGAAAGTGCCGTCGCTGCACTACCAAAAGAAATATTACCTATTTCTCCAAGAGCATCCTCTTCAAGATCTGATAAATAATCCGAAACATATAATGAAGAAGATTGGGTAAAATCTTCATTATTATCATCCGTCATACCTTGTAAAAGTGCGTTAATTTCTTCTTGGGAAAGCATATCGTCACTCATCATTTAGTGCCTCCTCAATCTGCTCGGTTATTTGAACAGCCATTTGTTTTTTTGCTTTACCTGGTTGAGCATAAAATTTTGCTTCTCCACCAACATAGACAGTTAATGGCTCTGTTATCAAACGATCCAATTCAATCACATCACCATAATCTAGTTGGAGAAATTCTTCAATCGTAATATTCGAACGTCCTAACTCTGCTTGTATTAGCAATGGTGCTTTCCTTATATTAGTTTCAAGATTCATAAATTCTCTTGGTTCTCGCTCTTTTTTCTTCTCTTGCATCCAATAATGTAAAGATAGTTTTGGAAGCACCTCTTCTAAAACGACATGTGGTAGACAAAGATTAATCATCCCTGATGTTTCCGCAATCGTCGTTGATAAGGAAATAACAACGACCGTCTCATTGGGTGAAACCATTTGTAAAAATTGAGGATTTACTTCTAGGTCCTCCATTTCTGGTTCCATTTCAACAATCGAAGCCCAGGCATCTTGAAAATTATCTAGTGTTCGCTGAAACAACTGTGACATTATTTTTGTTTCTATTTCAGTTAAATTTTCAACTTTATTCACACTAACACCTTTACCACCTAATAGGCGATCAAGCATTGCATAAGCAATATGAGGATTAATTTCCATAATAAAACGTCCATCTAATGGTTTTGGTTGAAAAACATTTAAGATCGTCATTTTCGGAATGGAACGGACAAATTCCTCGTACGGTAGTTGATCCACAGAGGTTACCGAAATTTGCACATATGTCCTCAATTGAGCGGAGAAAAAAGTTGTTAATAGCCTAGCGAAGTTCTCATGGATTCTCGTAATGCTACGAATCTGATCCTTTGAAAATCGCAATGCCCGTTTAAAATCATATACTTTAATTCTTTTCTCTGATTCTTCTTTTTTTAATTCATCTGCATCCATTTCACCTGTCGAAATTGCCGATAATAAGGCATCGATTTCTCCTTGCGACAATACATCAGCCACGGCACTCACCTCGCAATCCATCCAAACAAAGTTCGTTTAATTCTTCGTTATTGGATAACCCAACTCGTTGTATATACACGAACAACCTCTCCAGCACTTAAAAATTGATTAATTTCTGTTTTAAGCTGTGTTTCAAGCTCTTCCATTCCTTCTCTTCCCTCTAGTTCACTTGCTGTTTTTTCTGATAATAACCGTAAAATCAAATTGTTTATTTGAAAATCTCTTTTTTCGACTTCCTTTAACGAATCATCTGAATCCAATTGAATAAAAAAACTAACACGAATGTAATCATTTGATTTTAAATTCGTAACGATTTGTTCCGTTTCATAAGATACATTTATGATTTGATCAATGGATGCTTCATCGGTTGCTGATGCGGATTGATTCAATTGACTTAAAAGAACAATCGCAACGACCCCAACCAATGTTAAGGCAATGAGCATAATCATAACGATCATTAGAATTTTATTCTTTTTCATCTCGGTTCTCCATTTCTTTCTGAAGACCAACTAGACCAATGGATTGATAAAGTTGATTGATTCGTTTATGAACATCGTTAAAATCATCTTTTACGATTATTTTTTTTCCACTTAGTAGTGTAATCGTCGTATCTGGAAAAGTTTCAATTTGTTCAATTTGTAAAGCATTTAATAAAAAAGGCTTACCATTTAGGCGAATCAATTCAATCATCATATGTTTATGGGCTAGAGTTAAATCTAGCCCTTGCTCCTTCTCCATTTACTCATGTCTCCATTTACTCATGTCTCCATTAACGTTTTAAGTTAATTAACTCCTGTAAAATATCATCAGAAGTTGTAATAATTCTTGTATTTGCTTGGAATCCACGTTGAGCGACAATCATTTCCGTAAATTCTTCTGATAAATCTACATTAGACATTTCGAGCGTACCTGCAACTAATGTCCCCGTACCATTCGCACCTGGAGTTGTTAAGTCACCGGCATCACCAGAGTTAGGTGTCGTAACAAATAAGTTATCTCCTGCTTTGGCTAAACCTTCAGCGTTTGGGAATTTAGCTAAGCCAATTTGTACATCTGTCTCAATCAATTCCCCTTCAGCATCAATAATGTTAATGGAACCATCTGCACCAATCGAAAAACTTTTAATATTATCTATATCACCAGCAATGTCGATAAAATTGACGGGTGTCCGGTTTACATCTAATACTTGAAGCCCACTAGAGTTGACTAAATTCCCGGCAGCATCTAAATAGAAATTCCCGGCTCTCGTGTAATACTCGGCTTCTCCATCTGTAACAACGAAATAACCATCACCGGAAATTCCTAAATCTAAGGCACGGCTCGTATTTTGTAAACTTCCTTGCGTATGAATCGTATCAATAGACGCAAGCTGCATTCCAAGTCCTACTTGAGTTGAATTAACCCCACCACGACCACCAGCAACTGGTGCTGTAGCTCCTGATAATTCTTGAGAGACCATATCAGAAAATGTCGTTCTCCCTTTTTTAAAACCGAACGTATTCACATTTGCGATATTGTTTCCGATCGTATCTAATTTAATTTGCGAGTTTTTCATTCCTGAAATCCCAGAATACATTGAACGTAACATATGGACACTTCCTTCTCATTTAATTAACTGTATCAATCATTCAACAGTTATAAAAGCTTCCTTTAATAGGTCCAGCTTTTATCATTTAGTGTTTTCCTCAATCACAATCGTTCCATTAATATTGGTGAAAATTTGTTCATTTGCTTCTTCTCTTTTTAAAGCCGTAATAACCGTCTCATTTTTAGCGCTAATAATCAAAGCTGCCTCACTCGTTAAAACAAGGGAGTCATTAATCCCCATCTTTTTTGCTTGTTGCACTTTATCGCTTATTTTTTGCCATGTCATTTCATTAATCAAAATGCCACGCTCAAGCATACGGCCTTCAGCATGTTTACTTACTTTTAATGGTGACGTTGGTTCAAGCTCTTTTTCTAAAAGACTCTTAAATTCTCCTGAAGTTGAACGCTTAGTTGGATGCTTTTGTGAAAGGGAATGCGGATGGACCATTTGCAAGGAGGCTAATATTCTCTTATCCATCCCTCTTATTCCACCTCGTTCTCCGTGTCATCTTTACCAACATTTGAACTAGGTTGTTCAGGTGATGTTGAAACAGGTTCAACCTGTACTAATTGGAAATTACTAATCCACGTATTATTATCTAATAACAAACGAAGACTTCCGTCTGTTTCAATTTTGACCGACTTCACAGCATTTTCTAAATATTGAACATCGTGTCCGACTCCATTCTCACTATCAACAAGTTGCATCCATTGCACATTTTTACCAATCAATTGACTATGAGTAACTAAACTTTGCGTGATTTGCATATCAACCATATATTGCATCGATTGATTCAGATTCGTCATTTGTTCAAGACTTGAAAATTGAGCCATTTGTGAAATAAATTCACGATCGTCCATTGGGTTTGTCGGATCTTGGTTTTGCATTTGTGTAATCAAAAGTTTCAAAAAATCATCCTTCCCAAGCATATTAGAGCCACTTGATTGCATCGGTTGATTTTGAATACTTGAGAGCCACAAATTATTGTTAATCGCTGTCATCTTATCCCTCCTTTATCTTACACTTGCTCATCAAACGAATAAGACTCTAACCATTCATAAAAACTAGCTTCATCTTCTTCATTTTCAAACACTGGCTTCTCTTTCTCTTGTTCTTTCTGCTGAGAAGATTGTCCATTTTCTCGTTCAAATCGTTCCTTTTCTTCCGTTACTTCAATTCGTTCCACTTGTAGTTGTTGTTGCTGTAAAGCCTGGCGTAATTGGTTAATTTGGGATTCAATTAACTCCCGGGCACTTCCTGTTTGAGCAGTAATTTTTGCGACTAAACTTCCTTCTTGTTGAACAATTTGAATATCTAATCTCCCTAAATGTTCAGGATAAAGTCTTACTTGAATGGTGTTAGCTGCTCCATTTGTCTTACTCGATAACAATTGTCGTTGGAAAATTTGTTCGAGCTGCTTCAAAAATTGCTTTTGCATCACTTCTGGTTCTTGATTCACACCAAATCGAATCGTTGCCTGTTCAGCGTGTGACATCGTTTGAGCAAAAGGCATATCTGCAACTTTTTGATCTTGAGTTGCTTCTCCCCCAGTTAGTTGAACCGTATTGACAATCGTATGGTGGGATTGATTTAAACGTTGAACTAAAGCTAGCTGTTCGTCCTTTGGCCTCTCAGTATTTGGTTGAGAAGAAGTCACACTATCTTGTTTGATTTGTAACAAGTGTTCTTTTATGTATGTCAGCACTTGTTTAACATCTATTGCCTCCTGTTTAGCTGTCGGCTGCTGAACTTGCTGTCCTACCTGTTGTTGAATAAACGTAAGAGCACGCTCTAATCGTTCATTTGGACCGTTCTCCATTAACAATTGTGCCACTTTGTTCTCTAGCATTGACCAGTCTTTAACTTGAAATTGATTAAAAGTAGCAACCAACTGAACGAGAGATGGACTTTTATCATTAACTTCTTGATTTGATTGAACAAAGGCGATAAGAATCTCTTCGGGAAAAAGCTCGATAAAATCAAGTAATAGTTCGGATTCATTTACAAAAGTGCCGTTTCTATGTTGTTCCACTTCTAATTCGTTTGTTAGTGGAAATATATGAAGGAGCCAATTCGATAACTGTTCTTCCAGTTCAACCGCCTGTTCAATACTTTCATTTCCACTAAAAATATGAATCATTTGTTTAAATGAAAGCTCTTTTTCATTAGCTGGATCCTCTTTTAACCAATCTAAAAAAGCTTGGCTAGCAACAGTTAATGGCTCAGAAGAGTTCACTAATTGATTTGTCGGTTGTAATGTTTTATTTAACAGCTCTGAAAAAGATGATGAAGTTCCTTTTTCCCCCTGCTTTTCAAGAAGCTGAAGCATTGAATTTTGATTGGTTGGAGCCACATTTACAACGTTCTGCACTGTCTCACCTCCTTTCCATTAGAAGCATTGAAAAACAGTCTACTCGTTAAGATATGGTTACATTAGTTAGCTTACTCCGTTATGGATAATTTAAAAAACGATGACCGCCAGTCTAATAAGAAACCTAATAACCTTAGGTTTTCTCTTGAAAGTTAAAATCAAGACTTTTTTAGTTACCTCTTTCAAATGTTTGTAGAAATTAATTATCTACAAGTCGGTTCATAATTTCTGCTGCCCTTTCACTATCTAAGCGAGCAATAATATTCCCTCGATGTTCTGATGAGATTTGCATGAGGTGAGCCATTGTCTCGTCAATCGAAAGCTCTGCAATGATACGAGCAGCATTTTTAGCTGACATATTTTCATAAATTTGGCCAACTTCATTGGCAGAATTTCCAGGATTGGTATGTTCAGCTGTTTGTGTCGGCTCCATTTGTTCTACTTCTTCTTGCAATTGCCCATTCTCTTGTTCAAGCTCTGTAATCAATAAGTCTTTTTCTTCTATTAATTGATTAAGAGTGGCTAATTGTTGCTGGTGCTCGTTTAATTGAAGTTGTAATTGCTCAATTTGTGCGTTCATTTCAGCCTCAGCTTCATTTCCAGTTAAATTTGAAATAACCGGTAGTGAACGAGCCATGTCCTTCATTCGATTAATTGTCGGGTGTTCTACGACCGTCATCAAAACGATAGCGACTGTTAACAATACGGCTGCCGGAATGATAAACACCATTAAAAACCATGTTCCTTTTCGTTGCTTTTTCGTTTCATTCATTCGCCATCACCCTGTTTTACCTTTTGGAATACATCAAAACAGACATTTCATCCATTAGAACGTTCTCTAAATGGGTTTGTTCTTGTTCGTACGCTGTATGTTTGAGTTCTTTCATTTTTTGATATTTTTTAAACTCAATCGTTCGTTCCACAAGCTCTTGCTGTTTTTTTTGCATATTATTTCGAGCGATTTGAGTTTTAACTTGTTGTTTGTTAATCTCTTCTTGCAAGCGGAGGAATTGAGATTGCTGCTGCTGAATATCCCCAATCGTAATTCCTGTTTGAATTCGATTTCGGGCATTGTCTTCTAAACTTTCTTTTGACTTTAATAAGTTGTATAAAATCGTTGCCTTCTGCTCAAAATCATCGACTGCTTTTGAATAAATCGATTGCCCTTCTTTTTTTTCTCTTTCCTTTAATTCCATTACTTTTTGTAAAGAAAAGTGGAAGGCCATTTTACAACACCTCTTTACCAAACTTTTGAACTAATCGTTCGATCGATTCTGTTAATGAAATATTTTCTTCGGTCGTTTGCTGCAAAAATTGGATAATATCAGGGTAAAGAGCGACTGCTTGGTCAATATCTGGTGATGACCCTCTCTTATAAGCGCCAATTTGAATTAAATCCTCCGCTTCTAAGTAGGTAGAAAGAACCCCTCTGACCTTTTTAGCGATCTGTTTATGTTCCTTGCTGACGATATCATCCATCACCCGACTAATACTTTTTAAAATGTTTATCGCTGGATAATGTCCTTTATTGGCAAGCTGTCTTTCTAAAACAAAATGACCATCTAAAATTCCACGCACGGCATCCGCGATCGGTTCATTCATGTCATCACCATCAACCAATACCGTATAAAAAGCCGTAATACTTCCGTCAGCACTCGTTCCAGAACGCTCCAATAATTTTGGTAACATCGCAAATACACTTGGTGTGTATCCTTTAGTTGTTGGTGGCTCACCAATAGCTAGTCCAATTTCTCGTTGGGCCATGGCGAATCTTGTGACTGAATCCATCATCAAGTTGACATTTAAACCTTGATCACGAAAATATTCTGCAATTGCGGTTGCCGTCATCGCCCCTTTAATACGCATTAATGCGGGTTGATCAGACGTTGCTACAACCATAATCGTATTTTTTAATCCATCTTCACCTAAATCACGCTCAATAAAATCTTTCACTTCACGTCCACGTTCCCCGATAAGGGCAATGACATTAATATCAGCAGCCGACTTTTTGGCAATCATCGCCATTAGCGTACTTTTTCCGACACCACTTCCGGCAAAAATCCCAACACGTTGCCCTTTACCAACTGTTAAAAACGTATCAATCGCTCGAACTCCTAAACTCATCGCCTCAGTAATTCGTGGCCGTAACAAAGGATTAGGAGGAGCACTTTCAGTCGGGAAAGACGTCAACCCTTTAGGAAGTGACATTCCGTCTAATAGTTCACCACATCCATCAATCACTTTCCCAATTAAAGAATAGCCGACTTTTACTTGTAATGGTTTTCCAGTTGCCTCCACAAGGCAACCAGGTGAAATCTCTGACGTAGAATTTAAAGGCATTAATAATACATTTTCGTCACGAAAACCAACAACCTCTGCCTTCACTTTTTTATTAAACTTTTTTCCAACAAGGATATAACACAGTTCACCTACTGATGCTTGAGGGCCTTTTGCTTCGATCGTTAGTCCGACGACTCTTGTTACTTTTCCGTACCACTTATAAGGAGATAATTCCATTATTTTGTCAGCGATAAGCTTATTCATTCATGTAACCCCTCTAATATTTCTTGCAGTTGATTTTTCAACTCTAGTAATTGCCGATCAAGGGTCGCTTCCATTCTTCCTAAACGAGTTTCAACCACACAGCCATTCGTCGGCAAATTGAGATCGGGGTAAATAAATAGAGTTTCCGTCCGACTTAAAAGTTGTTTCAATTCCTCTTTTTGTTTAACCGTATGCTCATACCAAGCGGGGGTTACGTATAATTTCACTTCTTCATGCTCTCTAACTTCCTGCATCACTTGTTTTAGCATTTGATTCCAGTGTTCCGTATTTAGTTCAAGTCTCTCACCTAGTACTCGCTTCGCCAAAAGATGTGCGATATCGATCATTTGTGGTTCTGCTTCTAAAAGCATTTGTTTGTAATCATGCTTAGCCACTTCGATAATATGAGAAGCTTCCGCTAATTTTTGCTCATACTGCCGAAAAGCTTCTTCTTTACCTTGTTCAAAGCCACTTTGATACCCTGATTGAATCGCTTCTTCTTTAAGGAGTTCGATTTCTTCTAGTTGCTTTTGCCGCGATTTGTTTAGTTGGAGTTGCATTTGTTCGATTTCTAACTCAGCTTGTTCTTTTAAACGCTTCGCCTCATCTTCTGCCTGTTGGAGTAAAGACTCGATTTCTTGTTTTTTTTGTTGTTCATTTACATTTAGTTCCGAATTAACTTCATTTAAGACGGGATTAAATTGCTCAAGAGGCCGAATTATAATCTTTTTTCCTTCCGTTTTACTCGTATGAGGTGACTTTATGACATTAGACAACAATATCATCTCCTCCACCACGAGCTATAACAATTTCACCAGCTTCTTCTAAGCGACGGATAATCGTAACAATACGTGATTGAGCCTCTTCTACATCTCGTAATCGAACAGGCCCCATATATTCCATTTCTTCTTTAAAGGCTTCTGCCATTCGATTTGACATATTGCTAAGAACAACATCTTTTACTTCATCGCTCGCTACTTTTAAAGCAAGTTGTAAATCATCGTTTTCAACATCACGAATCACTCGTTGAATCGAGCGATTATCAAGGGTCACAATGTCTTCGAATATAAACATACGTTTTTTAATTTCATCAGCAAGTTCTGGATCTTGAATTTCTAACGCATCTAAAATCGTACGTTCTGTACTCCGATCCACACTATTTAAAACATCGACAACAGACTCAATTCCACCTGCATCCGTATAATCTTGGGTAACGGTCGCGGACAGTTTTTGCTCCAAAATCATTTCGACTTCATTAATGATTTCGGGTGACGTTCGGTCCATTAAAGCGATTCGTTTAGCAACATCTGCTTGCACCTCATGAGATAATTCAGACAATATTTGTCCGGCTTGCTCACTTTCTAGATAAGATAAAATAAGGGCAATTGTTTGTGGATGCTCATTTTGAATAAAGTTCAAAATTTGAGCAGGCTCTGCCTTTCTCGCAAAATCAAATGGGCGCACTTGTAAAGTCGATGTTAATCGATTAATAATATCCATCGCTGCTTGTTCACCAAGAGCCTTCTCTAATATACTTTTGGCATAGCCAATTCCACCTTGAGCAATATAATCCTGAGCCAATACTAGAGAATGGAATTGTTCTAAAATCTCTTCCTTTAATTCGCTTTCCACTTTACGGACATTAGAGATTTCTAATGTCAATTGTTCAATTTCATCTTCTCTTAAATGTTTATAAACATTAGCTGCCACATCAGGTCCTAAGGAGATCAGGAGAACCGCAGCTTTTTGTTTTCCAGTTAAACCTCTTTTTGCTCTTGCCAAGGTCATACCCTCCTAGTCTTCCGAGAGCCAAGTTCGTAATAATTTTGAAAAGTCTTCCGGTTTTTCTTTTGCCATCTTTTCAAGCTGTCTACGCTTGGTTTCATGCTCACTTATGTCTTCATCTAATAATTCTTCAATATCATAAGAAATCAGCTTTTCTTCTTCCTCAACTATTTCTTCCTTCTTTCTTCCTTTAAGTAATAAAAGAAGTAAAGCGATAATAATAACAAGTACGATCGCTCCTGCTACATATAACCAAGTTGGAACGGCCATGTTAGGAGACTCTTCAAATACTACTTTCCCTTGAAACGGCTGAGACGAGACAAAAATACGTTCATTAATCATCGCATCGCTCATTTCTTCTTCACTAATCGTTGGAAGCGATGTTCGTACGACTGTCGCTAAAATTTGTTGAATATCATTAATTTGTTGAGGCGGTAACTGTGCCATTCCCTCTGGCGGTTCAACCATTACTTGTATACCGATATCACGAATTTGATAAGGACTTTCAACAATTTCACGATTTATCCGATTCACTTCCGTATTAATTCGTTCTTCTGTTCGTTCCGATTCAGATTCACCCGCACCGTCTACCCCTTGATAATTTGGAATTTCATCACCTGTTCCAGCAATTCCACCGATACTAGAACCAGAGCTACTATAAGCTTCCTCGACACGTTCAACACTAACCACAATGCCTTCCATCGTTTCTTCATTGACTGGTGTCACTAGTTGTTCCATTCGATTTTCTTGAGTAAAGTCAATATCTGTTGTGACTGATACAAGCACTTTATCCCGACCAACAATCGTTCCTAACATTTGTTGCAAACTTTGGGTAATATCTTGCTCAATATCCTTTTGAATTTTCCGTTGTTGTTCAAAAGCTGCTAGGACAGAAGAGCTATTTTCATCTTCGTAAAAATAACTATTAAACATTTGATCAGATATGCCGATATTTTCTATAGGAAGATTCGGAACACTTCTTGATGCTAAATGATAAAGGGCTCGAACTCGATTTTCATCCAACGAGTAACCTGGTGCTACATTTAAGATAATCGCCGCAGTCGCACTTTGTTTTTCAGCGTTTAACCAAACACTATCTTCAGGTAATGTAATCATGACATTCGCATTTTGAATCCCGTCAATCGAACTGATCAGATTTTCTAGCTCAGTTTGAATGGCCGCCCGTTCGATAACTCGAAATTCATTATCCGTCATTCCAAAACCCATTTGGTCTTGAATCGATGTGTAATCAATATTCCCACTGTTCGGAATGCCCTCAGCAGCAAGTTCCACTTTTAAATTGTCAACAATTGGTTCGGGAACCATTATCGTTGTGCCATTATCACTCACCTTTGAAGACACCCCTCGTGAATCGAGCGTTGCTTTAATTTGACCTGTTTCTTGAACACTTAAATTGCTATATAAAGGAACAAATGTTGTTCTAGTACTAAAGAAAAGTAACAGACTGACAAAGATAATCATTCCAATTAGTCCAATAACAAAATACCGCTTTTGCGTTTCTGTTCTCTCTGTCCAGTAATTTGTTACTTTTTCTTTGTATGTTAATAATTTCTCGTTCATGGCTCCTCCTACAATCAAAAGCAGTAGAGAATTTTGACTATCTTCATTTTTCTATTAAACTTGCATTCTCATAATTTCCTGATAGGCTTCAACGACTTTATTACGCACTTCTACAGTAGCTTGAAGGGCAACAGATGCTTTTTGACCTGCGATCATAACCTCATGTAAGTCATCAATTTGACCTGTTACAAGTTGCTGTGTTTTTTGCCCGGACTCTTGTTGCAATTGATTGACATTATTTAAAGCATCTTTAAAGGCCGCTTTAAACGACGCTTCTGCCTCGGCAGGTGTTTGTAGGACCTTTTGACTTTGCATTTCATTTGTTTTCAACACAAACGGAGACTGTATGCTGTTTATTTCCATTATCTTCACATCCTATTTCTTCAATTAACCTTTTCCGATCTCTAAAGCTTTCATCAACAAATTCTTTGAAGCGTTCATCGCCGTCACATTCGCTTCATATGACCTAGATGCACTCATTAAATCGACCATTTCCCGAAGCGGATCAACATTTGGCATCGATACATAGCCTTCTTCATTCGCATCAGGATGCTCTGGTTGATAAATGAGTTTAAATGGAGACATATCATCAACTAATGCCGTTGCTTTTACCCCTTGACCGACAGAACCACTTGAATTCATCGCTCTAGATAACTGAGCCGAAAAAGGGCTTTGATTTCCTGATTGAGGAGCTAATGAAACCATCTTTCTTCGATAAGGCTGCCACTCGCCATTAACATACTCACCTCGAGTTGTTTCAGCATTTGCCATATTAGCCGATACAACATCCATTCGAAGACGCTGAGCCGTTAACGCTGATGCACTAATATTCACACTATTAAAGATTGTCATTTAATTTAACTACCTCCTCTAATGACCATTTTTAAGTTTGAAAAATTCCCATTAAGCCGGTCAATTAAGCCATTATAGTAAATTTGATTTTTCGCTAACTCTGTCATTTCCAAATCAATATCAACATTACCACCATTATGATTATAGGAACTATTTCCCTTTGTGAGAATAGGACTAGAAAAGCTCGAACTTTTAAAATCAACATGTTTTTCATTAGTTCGATGTGCTTCCAATTTTGAACGGGAAAGTTCCTGATTTAATAACTGCTCAAATGATACTCGCTGTGCTTTATAATTCGGCGTATCAACATTCGCTATATTTTGCGAAATGGCTTTATGCTGCATTTGAGCCCCATTTAACCCTTGCTCTAACATTCGGAAAGTCGTTCCCGAAAATAAATTCACTTTTTTCACTCCAATCTTTTAAACCCTTAACATATGCCTTCTAAATATTCTATATTTCTACAAAATCCTACATATTACTCTCTATGAAAATTGTAATAAACATTGGGACAAATGTCTAACACCGTTTTACCTATTTTCACATTTAGTAAAAACGGACTACCCAAAAAGATAGTCCTTCTTGCTCATCTATAATAAATTTGTCATTACTTATAGATTTTTTTTATTATATCACTACTTCTTTATTACTTTTTAACCATTAAAAAATTCGTCATAAAAGCGTCATATTCACAGATACTTTTACTAAATTCTAAATATTCTTTTATATTTATGCCGAAAAGTCATATTATTTTAACAAAGTCATCTGAGTATTTTTTCCTCATTAAACAAAAAAATAGGACCACTGTCACCATCAGTGGTCCTATAAAATTTATACTTATTTAGTTTTTAATTTGTCTAGTTCGAATAAAAATTTGTCATTTAAAACTTTAATATATGTCCCTTTCATACCTAATGAACGAGATTCAATAACACCAGCACTTTCTAATTTACGAAGAGCGTTTACGATAACTGAACGTGTAATTCCGACACGATCCGCGATTTTACTCGCTACAAGTAAACCTTCTTTTCCATCAAGTTCATTAAAGATATGTTCAACAGCTTCTAACTCACTGTAAGATAATGAACTAATTGCCATTTGAACAACCGCTTTACTTCTTGCTTCCTCTTCTATTTCTTGTGTTTTTTCATGTAAGATTTCCATTCCTACTACGGTTGCACCATATTCAGCTAAAATTAAATCATCATCATTAAACGAATCGCCTAGTCTTGATAAAACAAGTGTACCTAAACGTTGTCCTCCACCAATAATTGGAACAATTGTTGTAAGTCCTGATTGGAATAATTCTTTATTTTCGACTGGGAACGCTGTATAGTCACTTTCAATATCAAGGTTAGCTGTTGTTTCTTCTACTTTAAATAGACCAGTTGTATATTCTTCTGGAAATTGACGATCTTCAAACATCTTTTGCATTCTTTCGTTTTCAATTTCTTGACTAATCGCAAAACCTAATAATTTTCCACGACGGCTAACAACAAATACGTTCGCACTAATCGCATCACGTAATGTTTCGGCCATTTCACGGAAATTGACGTGTTGACCACCTGTTTTTTGTAACATCTCATTAATTTTTCTTGTTCTTGATAATAAACTCATTAAAATATCCTCCTAATTTCTACTTCTTATAAAATAAATTGACTTAAATCTCGATTTTTAGCAATAGATGCTAATTTTTCATCTACGTATTCAGGGGTAATTAAAATTTCTTCTAAATTAATATCAGGTGCCTCGAATGACAAATCTTCAAGTAATCTTTCTAATAAAGTATGCAGACGTCTAGCTCCGATATTTTCCGTATCACGATTGACCTCTGTTGCAATTGTCGCAATCTTATGAACAGCTTCGTCCGAAAATCGAACTTTTATACCTTCTGTTTCTAAAAGAGCTATATATTGTTTAATTAAAGCATTATTTGGTTCAACCAAAATACGGACAAAGTCCTGAACGGTTAGATTCTCTAATTCAACCCGGATAGGAAAACGTCCCTGAAGCTCCGGGATTAAATCAGATGGTTTTGCGACATGGAACGCCCCGGCCGCAATAAAGAGAATATGGTCGGTTTTAACAGAACCATATTTCGTAACAATCGTCGAACCTTCTACAATCGGAAGAATGTCTCTTTGTACCCCTTCACGCGAAACATCAGCCGATTGTTGATTGCCTTTACCAGCTACCTTATCAATTTCATCGATAAAGATAATTCCTAGTTGTTCGGCTTTTGTTACCGCATCATGGGTTACTTCGTCCATGTCAATTAACTTTTGTGCCTCTTCTTCTGTTAACACTTTTCTCGCTTCACTTACAGGCAATCGACGCTTTTTCCGCTTTTTAGGCATCATCCCACCTAGCATCTCTTGCATGTTCATGCCCATCTGCTCCATACCTGCTCCTTGGAACATATCCATAAAACCTTGTTGTTGCTCTTCAACATCAATGGTAACGAGATAATCTTCCAATTCACCTAATGCAAGCTGGTGGGCCATTTGTTTTCTTTTTTGGGCGATTCCATGATCTTCTTCTGTTGATGATTCTGTTTGTTCAGTTTCATTTTGTTGACCAAAGATCATTTCAAATGGGTTTTTATAATTGGATTGCTTTTTCGCTTCGGGCACAAGCAATTGAACAAGCCTCTGATTCGCTTGATTTTCAGCTTGTCTTTTGACCGATTCCATTTTTTCTTGTTTGACGATTCGAACACTCGTTTCAACTAAATCTCGGACCATTGATTCGACGTCACGACCAACGTAACCAACTTCCGTAAATTTAGTTGCCTCTACTTTAATAAAAGGAGCTCCGACTATTTTAGCTAAACGGCGGGCAATTTCTGTTTTACCAACACCCGTTGGTCCAATCATTAAAATATTTTTGGGCGTTACCTCATCACGAAGCTTATCTTCTAATAAACTACGACGATGGCGATTTCTTAAGGCAACAGCGACTGATTTTTTGGCTGACTCTTGACCGACAATAAACTGATTTAAACGCTCAACAATCTGACGTGGTGTTAAAGAAGTACTCATATTTTATCACTCCTCACTTTCGCTCAGTGCTGGTAATAGTAGATTAGGCTTTATTATAATTCTTCTATCACGATTTGATCATTTGTATAAACACAAAGCTCTCCTGCTGTTTCTAAGGCCGCCTTGGCAATTTCTTTGGCACTTAATTGTGGAGCGTGTTTTTTTAATGCTCTTCCAGCTGCTAACGCATAGTTTCCACCTGAACCAATCGCTAAAATCCCATCATCAGGTTCAATCACTTCACCAGTTCCAGAAACGAGTAATAAATGCTCCTGATTCATGACAATTAACATCGCTTCTAATTGTCTCAACATTTTATCACTTCGCCATTCTTTTGCTAGTTCAACCGCCGCTCTTTGTAAATTACCATTATATTCTTCTAAACGACTTTCAAATTTCTCATACAAAGTAAAGGCATCGGCAACAGAGCCCGCAAATCCAGCAATGACTTGATTGGAATAAAGACGACGTACTTTTTTAGCGGTATGTTTCATTACAACGGCATTTCCCATCGTAACCTGCCCATCTCCAGACATCGCACATTTCCCTTCATGTCGAACCGCAAAAATCGTCGTTGCATGAAAATTGCCCATTATTCGTCCCCCCTTTAGCTCTTTTCTCAAAATAGGTCAACGTCATACCCTTATTCTACTAAGCATACACGGCTTTGAAACAATTTATGCTCGTGGGTGATTTTGCATGTATACATCCCGAAGGCGTTCCTTTGTCACATGCGTATATATTTGAGTAGTGGACAAGCTCTCATGTCCTAAAAGCTCTTGTACCACCCTTAAGTCTGCTCCATTGTTAAGTAAATGAGTGGCAAAAGAGTGTCTTAAATGATGCGGACTCACATGTGATGTTAAGGCAGCTTCTTTTACTCTCTTTGCTAACAAAGTCCGAAATGAACGAGTTGAAAGTGGTCCACCTTTATAATTTAAAAACAGATGATTATTTGTTTCACGATTCGTCGATTTTGCTAACAGCTTTTTTCGACCGTCTTCGATATATGTGTTCAATGCCTCACAAGCAAATTCGCCAACAGGAACATAGCGCTCCTTGTTTCCTTTTCCATGAACAAATACCGTGCCAATCATAAAATCAATATCGGCCAGTTGCAACTGCTGACATTCACTGACCCGCATCCCTGTCGCGTACAATAATTCAATAATCGCTTTGTCTCTTTGAAGTAATGGCTCCTCACCTTGTAACGAGTCAAATAATTGAATCATTTCTTGCTCGTACAAAAAGTGGGGTAGCCTCCTGTTTTGTTTTGGCAACGCCGTCATATTAAAGACATTTTCAGAGAGAATTTCTTCTCTTTCTAAAAAACGAAAGTACGAACGTAAAGCAGAAATTCGTCTTGATACCGATTTACGTTCATATTTCCTCTCGAAAAGATACGTCAAGTATCGGCGAACATGTTCACGGGTGACTTCTCTTTCACATAAAATCTTTTGTCCGAACATAAAGCGATAAAAATCATCTAAATCAATTTGATAGTTTGTAATCGTATGGCTGGAGACATTTTTTTCTATTTTCATATATTGAAAAAAAAGCTCTTGATTTTTGTTTCTCTGTTCAGGTTCCATTTCATCACCTCACAAAGCTTATCAAATTCTAACATGAATTCAGAACAGTGACAATTATGTTTACACTTTTTTCACAAAATTCTGAATCTCTTCCAATGCTCGCGTAGCCAGCTTTTCATAACGCTCTTTTTTATTACGAATCCTTTCTTCAAAAGGAGGCAATAAACCAAAGTTTGCGTTCATCGGCTGGAAGTTCTTTGAATTCGCTTGGGTAATATATTGAGCCATACTTCCAATGACCGTCTTATCAGGAAACTCTAACATTTCTTCACCTTCTACAAAACGTGAGGCGTTAATTCCTGCAACTAGTCCAGCTGCCGCAGACTCTACATATCCTTCAACTCCAGTAATTTGACCAGCGAAAAATAAATCATCGCGCTCTTTGTATTGATACGTTGGTTTGAGTAAGTTCGGTGAGTTAATAAATGTGTTCCGATGCATGACACCATATCGAACAATTTCTGCATTCTCTAAACCAGGAATTAAGCGAAGGACTTCTTTTTGTGGTCCCCACTTTAAATGAGTTTGAAAACCAACGAGATTGTAAAGAGTACCCGATGAATTATCTTGTCGTAATTGAACAACGGCATAAGGTCTTTTCCCTGTTTTAGGATCTTCTAATCCTACAGGTTTCATCGGGCCAAATAGCATCGTCTTTTTCCCTCTTGAAGCCATCACTTCAATTGGCATACACCCTTCAAAGAAAATTTCCTTTTCAAACTCCTTTAACGGTACTGTTTCAGCTGAAGTGAGCGCCTCATAAAAACGTTCAAACTCTTCTTCCGTCATCGGGCAGTTTAAATAAGCCGCCTCCCCTTTATCATAACGAGATTTTAAATACACTTTATCCAGATTAATCGAATCGGCTTCAATAATAGGTGCAGCCGCATCATAAAAATATAAGTACTCTTCACCTGTTAACTGACGTAGTTCTTTGGAAAGGCTTTCTGAAGTCAACGGTCCTGTTGCGATAATCGTTGGTCCTTCGGGGATTCCATCAACCTCTTCATTTATAACCGTTACATTCGGATGGTTTTTCACCTTTTCCGTCACAAGGGCTGCAAAATCATGACGATCAACAGCTAACGCTCCACCAGCTGGTACTGCCGCTGAATCTGCCGCTGCAATAATGACAGAATCAAGAGCTCTCATCTCTTCTTTTAAAACACCGACTGCATTCGTAAGGGCATTTGAACGGAGTGAGTTACTACACACAAGCTCAGCAAATTTATCCGTATGGTGAGCAGCGGTTTGTCTAACAGGACGCATTTCATATAACGAGACTTGAATGCCTCTTTTAGCTAATTGCCACGCCGCTTCACTACCTGCTAGCCCAGCACCTATCACATTAACATGTTTCGTTTGCATCATACTTCCTCCCACTTAAAACAATTGTGAACATTTTATGAATTAAGATTTTTTTTGACCATTTCCATGTACTTTGTTTGCATTTCAAAAATATTTCTTTATTTGGATTCTCTATGTAAGAATTAAATTCCTTTGCTAAAAAGCTATCTGTACTCAGTTTATCCTATTCAAAACAATTGTAAGCATACAAACGCCTTCACCCTACTAAAGGTGAAGGCTTTTAAAAAAGTACGTACAACTGACTTGATTGCCAAACATATCATAATACTTTTTTCTACAATATTCAACAAAAAACTCTTATTAATTTGATTCTTCTTTATAATCACAAGATGTACACTGTACTTGTACACCCTTTTTCGACTTCTTCTCAACGAGTTGCTGTTGACATTTTGGACACGAACGATTGATTGGCTTATCCCAAGAAATAAATTCACATTCTGGGTATCGATTACACCCATAGAACATTCGTTTCTTTTTGCTTTTTCGTTCGACAATTTGTCCTTCATGACAAGTTGGACAAGTAACCCCAATTTCCTTCACTATCGCCTTTGTATTACGACAGTCTGGGAAGTTAGAGCACGCCATAAATTTCCCATAACGGCCCATTTTGTACACCATGTCGTGCCCACATTTTTCACAAGTTTCTCCGGCTGGTTCATCCTTAATTTCAACTTCCTTCATTTCCTCTTCGGCAACAAGAAGTCGTTTTTCAAACCCTTGATAAAAATCATCAATGATTTGAACCCAGCGATGATTCCCTTCTTCAATCGAGTCTAAATCATTCTCCATTTTAGCAGTAAATTCTACGTCTAAAATTTCTGGGAAAAATTCAACGATTAAATGAAGAACAATTTCTCCAAGCTCAGTCGGAATGAAACGCTTCTCCTCTAAGGCCACATATCCTCTCCGCTGAATCGTATCCAATGTAGGGGCATATGTAGACGGGCGACCAATTCCTAGTTCCTCCATGGTTTTTACAAGCCTTGCTTCCGTATATCGAGGCGGTGGCTGGGTGAAATGTTGATTAGGTTCAATCTCTTCCTTTGAAACGATTCCACCTTCCTCCAAGTCCGGTAATAAGCGATCCTCTTCTTTTTTACCGTCATCATTTCCTTCAATATACACTTTCATAAAACCAGGAAATTTCAGCTTTGAACCGGTCGCTCGAAAGATAACTCCTTGATTCGTTAAGTCAACACTCATCGTATCCATAACCGCTGGAGCCATTTCACTTGCCACAAGACGTTCCCAAATTAATTTATAAAGTCGTAATTGATCTCTAGATAAATATACCTTTACATCTTTTGGCTCATAAAAGACGGATGTTGGCCGAATCGCTTCATGGGCATCTTGAGCATTAGAGCCTTTTTTATCAACTCTTTTTCCTTGTCGTAAAAATTCTTTTCCATAGTTTTTTTCGATAAACTCTTTGGATTCCGTTTGAGCCGTTTCCGAAATTCTTGTGGAATCGGTACGCATATACGTAATTAACCCGACAGTTCCTTCTTTTCCCAAGTCAATTCCTTCATAGAGTTGTTGGGCAATCATCATTGTCTTTTTTGCCCGAAAGTTTAACTTTCTTGCTGCTTCCTGTTGAAGAGAAGATGTTGTAAATGGGGCAACCGGGTTACGTTTTCGCTCCTTTTTACTAACAGAAGAAATATCAAATTTTTTACCTTTGATTTTCTTTAATATAGCTTGCACTTCTTCTTCAGAGGCTAAACTCTTTTTTTTGCCATCGACGCCATAAAACTTCGCATCAAATGTTTCCTCATCCATTTTGAATTGACCTTCGATGCTCCAATATTCTTCAGGTATAAACTCTTGGATTTCTTTTTCACGCTCGATGATCATTTTGACAGCAACCGATTGTACGCGGCCAGCACTTAATCCTTTTTTCACTTTTTTCCATAGAAGTGGACTAATATTATAACCAACTAATCGGTCTAAAATCCGACGTGCTTGCTGTGCATCGACTAAATCCATATTTATTTTTCTTGGGGTTTTAAACGCATCTTTAATCGCTTGTTTTGTAATTTCATTAAAGACGACACGACAATCTGAATTTGGATCTACCCCTAAACTATGAGCTAAATGCCATGCGATCGCTTCCCCTTCACGATCGGGGTCAGCCGCTAAATAAATTTGTTTCACTTTTTTTGCAGCAGTCTTTAATTCTTTTAATACGGGTCCTTTACCTCGAATTGTTATATAACGTGGTTCGAAGTCTTCTTTCACATCTACTCCCATTTGACTTTTAGGTAAGTCTCTTACATGACCCATTGAAGCTTTCACAATGTATTTTTTTCCTAAATACTTTCCAATGGTCTTTGCCTTGGCGGGAGATTCTACGATTACTAAATAATCGGCCATATTGCAACTCCCTCTCTCGAAGATAAAATGTAAATCTTCCTCATTATTAAACAGACTTTCTTATTTTGTCAAACTGTACTTTTTTATTTTTCTGTTTTAAAGCCACTTTTTTATCCTTTCTTCACTATCTTAGACACTATTTATATAGTAGAAACTCGTCAAATATCGACAGATGGTAATTCGTTTAAAATATCGTTTGCGTTCACGACAAGTTTTGCACCCTGTTGAATCAAATAATTTGTTCCTAATGATTGGGATTCATAAATAGGTCCAGGTACAGCAAATACTTCCCTTCCTTGCTCTAAGGCCTGATCGGCGGTAATTAAAGAACCACTCTTTTCTTTTGCTTCAACCACAATGACGCCATAGGAAAGACCACTTATGATTCGATTTCTTGCAGGAAACTGCCATCTTTTCGGCGGACAATAAGGAGGATACTCACTAATGACAAGTTGTTCTTTTTTAATATATTCATATAATGACAGATTTTCTTTTGGGTAAGGGTGAAAGAATCCAGAACCTAAAACCGCAATCGTTTTCCCTCCAGCCTTAATCGTAGCTTGATGTGCTATTGCATCAATTCCTTTTGCCAACCCACTAATAATCGTCCAATTTTGTTCAATAAGTGGGGGTAATAATAGGGCGACACTCCGTTTCCCTAATTGCGTTGGTTGCCTCGTCCCAACAGCTGCGATCATTTTCCTTTTTAATAACTCCTTTTTTCCAATTGTGTATAAGACAAGGGGTGGATCATAAATCTCTTTTAATAAAAGGGGATAATCTTCATCTATCATCGTAATCGCTTCAATTTGATATTTTGCCAAAAATTCAACAACCTGTTCTGGATAAAAACGATGATAGTCTTCATAAAAATGAGAGGCTTGTTTTGGAGAAAAGCGATAGATTTGCTGGAGGTCGTGGACACTTAAGGTAGGTAATTGCTCTAATTGAGGATCCTTTTTTAAAATTTTGAGACATTTTGCGTTCGATACTCCTCGACAAAAATGTAAATGAATGATTTTTTGACGAATTTGTGACAATATTTCACAACCTTTCAAAAATAAAATAACGCAGAGAAAAACGGGTCGTTTGTAGGAACTTATCGCGTGGGAAAATATATGTAGAACCAATAGGAATATTTCTGTTATACAACAAATCACATCGTCAATCATTACTCTCATTCGACATCACGTATTAAATTCCTGCTTTTTTCGTACCGATAAAAAGTAGAAGTGGAGATTATTGTACATGAAGAAGAGCTATTTCGCTTTGACGGGGTTCCTGTCGGTTTTGGGCCGTGTAAGCCGGGTCATTTTACTCCTATAAAAAAAGCTATCCACATAAGGTTATGTTAACCTTATCGGATAGCTTCCATTTAAATATGTCTAAGATTAGCATCATAGGCCACTCTTATTTTGAACATTAAATATTAATTTGTTACCTCATGTGTAACACACTTTTCGTAAAGACCTTTTTCTTTTAAAACAGAAATTAAAGTCTCGCCCATAACAGATGGAGTTTCAGCAACCTTCACACCGCAGCTTTCAAGCGTTTTAATCTTTTCAGATGCTGTACCCTTACCACCTGAGATAATCGCTCCAGCATGGCCCATACGCTTACCTGGAGGAGCTGTTTGACCACCGATGAAACCAACAACCGGTTTAGTCATGTTTTCTTTAATCCATTCAGCTGCTTCTTCTTCAGCAGTTCCACCGATTTCACCGATCATGATCACGGCATATGTGTCTGGATCTTCATTAAATAGGTTTAAAACATCGATAAAGTTCGTTCCGTTTACTGGGTCTCCACCGATCCCAACAGCACTTGATTGACCAATGCCTTCTGTTGATAATTGATGTACCGCTTCATACGTAAGCGTACCAGAACGAGAAACAACACCGACATGACCTTTTTTGTGAATGTAACCAGGCATGATCCCAATTTTACATTCTTCAGGCGTGATAACACCTGGGCAGTTAGGTCCGATTAAACGAGTTTTCTTACCTTCCATATAACGTTTAACAGAAACCATGTCCATTACAGGGATTCCCTCTGTAATACAAATCGCTAAATCTAATTCAGCGTCAACCGCTTCCATAATAGAATCTGCCGCAAATGCAGGTGGTACATAAATAACGGACGCGTTTGCACCAGTTGCTGCAACCGCTTCAGAAACTGTATTAAATACTGGGATTCCTTCTACTTCCGTTCCACCTTTACCAGGCGTTACACCACCAACGACATTTGTACCGTACTCAACAGCTTGTTGGGTATGGAATAAACCTGTTTTACCTGTAATCCCTTGAACAATAACCTTTGTATCTTTGTTTATAAGGATACTCATTTCTTTCGTCCCGCCTTTCTATTTAACTAGAGATACGATTTTTTGTGCGCCATCAGCCATGGAATCAGCCGCTGTAATATTTAAGCCTGATTCATTTAAAATCTTCTTACCTAAATCAACATTTGTACCTTCTAAACGTACAACTAAAGGAATTTCTAAACCAATTTGTTTTGTGGCTGCTACAACACCTTCTGCAATGATGTCACATTTCATGATACCACCAAAGATGTTAACGAAAATCCCTTTAACTTTGTCATCAGATAAGATAATTTTGAAAGCTTCTGTTACTTTCTCAGTTGTCGCACCGCCCCCAACATCAAGGAAGTTAGCCGGATCACCATGGTAATGTTTAATAATGTCCATCGTTGCCATCGCAAGTCCGGCACCATTAACCATACAACCGATGTTTCCATCTAATGCGATATAACTTAAATCGTATTTAGATGCTTCGATTTCTTTTTCATCCTCTTCCTCTAAATCACGGAAAGCGAGAACGTCTTTTTGACGGTAAAGAGCATTGGAATCAAAGTTTAACTTTGCATCTAGTGCCATTACTTTTCCATCTCCAGTTGTTACAAGTGGGTTAATTTCAGCAATCGAAGCATCGTTATCAACAAATGCTTTATATAAGCCCATCATGAACTTAACCGTTTGTCCAACTAACTCTTTCGGAATATTAATATTAAAAGCAATTCTTCTTGCTTGATATCCTTGCAACCCTACTGCTGGGTCAATGATTTCTTTAAAGATTTTTTCAGGAGTTGCTTCTGCCACTTCCTCAATTTCTGTTCCACCTTCTTCAGAAGCCATTAAAACGATACGTGATGTAGCACTATCTAAAACTAGTCCCACATAATATTCTTTCTTAATATCGCAGCCTTCTTCAATAAGTAAGCGCTTTACTTCTTTACCTTCAGGACCTGTTTGATGAGTTACTAATGTCTTTCCTAAAATCTCATTAGCGTATGTACGAACTTCATCAAGGTTTTTGGCAACCTTAACGCCGCCTGCTTTCCCACGTCCACCTGCATGGATTTGAGCTTTTACTACATTTACTTGCGTACCTAACTCTTTGGCAGCTTCTACTGCTTCGTCTACAGAAAATGCCACTTTACCATTTGGAACTGCTACTCCATATTGACGAAGGAGTTCTTTTCCTTGATATTCATGGATATTCATTCTCTCCAGCCTCCTATCGGTAACATAAATTGTTTCCTACCCAATCATTTTTCGAACGATTGATTAGAACCATATTTATTTTAGCATTATTAGAATTATTTGTGGAGGATTTTATTCAATAAATCGACAAATTCTTTTGTATTATAAGAATATTGATGCTCTTTTTCATTAAAAACCCGCTTTACTAAACCTTTTCCTCTCCCTTTTCATTCCAAAAAGCTTCTAAAGTTTTTTTATTTTTCTTTTCTTTATACTTGTTTATCATTAACCGATTTAGCCTTGCCAACCCAAAAAAAGCGATCAATTATTTGTTATTGTAATAAAATAATTCCTGCTCTAGTTACGAATTTAAAATATAATGATTTGAAAAATCAAAACCACCCGTGATAACGGGTGGTTTGCTCTACGGCTGAAAGCCTTTGTTACTGACCAAACCCTAAAGGGCTACTGAACGGTTCGCCATGTGTACTCCTTTTACTGGCCAGACCTCAAAGGCCTACTTTTTGTATGATTTCTTCTTCTTTTTTAGTTCTTCACCTGTAAATGGGTCGACATATTCTAAAAGACTCAATTGTTCGGCCACTATATCATCTTGTATTTGATTTTTGATGTATTCTTGTATCACTTTCTTATTTCTCCCTACCGTATCTACATAGAAACCGGTACACCAAAATTTACGATTTCCATATCGATATTTTAGGTTGGCATGTCGATCAAAAATCATTAAACTGCTCTTCCCTTTCAAATAGCCCACAAATGAAGACACACTTATTTTAGGCGGAATACTAACCAACATATGTATATGGTCTACGCAGGCTGTTGCCTCTATAATCTCTACACCCTTTCGTTCACACAAGGTTCTTAAAATTTCACCTATATCTTTTTTTAGTCTCCCATAAATAGCTTGCCTCCTATATTTGGGTGCAAACACAATATGATACTTACAATTCCACTTTGTGTGTGCTAAACTGTTAGTGTCTTTTGACATGAAAACTCCTCCGTATGCTTGATATTCTGGTTGGCGAACCAAAATATATTTTAGCACCTCGGGGGAGTTTTTTTAATACCTCGCTCTAAGCTTTTTGGAACCCTAGGCCGAGCCTAGGGTTTTCATTTCCACAATAAGAAAAATCCATAGAAAATCAGCTCTATGGATTTCATATACTTATACTCTTAAACGGAAGCGTTGGATTTTTCCTGAAGCTGTTTTTGGTAAATCATCAATAAACTCAATTTCTCGAGGGTATTTATAAGGGGCTAAATGCTCCTTTACATATAATCTTAACTCATCTTTTAACATTTCTGTTCCTTCAATCCCAGCTTTTAAAACGATATAGGCTTTAGGATATACGAGATGATTCGCTGTCTCTTTCCCAACAACCGCTACTTCTAGTACTTTCGGATGTTGAAAAAGAATGTTTTCAATTTCAATTGGCGAAACCCAGATCCCCCCTACTTTTAACATGTCATCCGATCGTCCTGAATACCAAAAATAGCCGTTTTCATCCAGATAGTATTTGTCTCCAGTATGCATCCATTCTCCATAAAACTTACGCTGATTTTCTTTTTTATTACACCAATATCCCCCTGTTAAGCTATCCCCTTTAATGACAAGGTCGCCTACCTCATTCGGTCCTAACTCGATCGATTGGTCGTTCAAAATTTTCGCTTCGTAACCCGGCACTAATTTCCCAGTACTCCCAGGTTGAATATCGCCAATCCGATTTGATAAGAAAATATGCAACGCCTCGGTTGAACCAATACCATCCAAAATATCTAATTGAAAGACCTCTTTCCACCTTTTGTAGAAAGAAGCCGGCAAAGCTTCTCCCGCTGAAACACAGACTCGAATAGACGACAAATCAGGAACGATCCCCGTCTGCTCCACATAGTTCAACATTGCTCCATATAAGGTAGGGACTCCAAAAAAGATAGTCGGCTTCGCTTTTTCAATTTGTTCAAAAACCTTATCTGGTTTCGGTCTCTCACTCATCAAAACCGTCGTTCCACCAACCCCTAGCGGAAAATACATCCCATTCCCTAATCCATAAGCAAAAAATAATTTAGAAGCCGAGAACGTTATATCATCCTCTGTCATGTTTAATATGTTTTTCGCATAATTTTCTAAAGCTGCTTCCATATTTTGTTGCTGATGGATGACCCCTTTTGGTTTGCCTGTACTCCCGGAACTATAAAGCCAAAATCCTGGATCTTCTGCCCCACTATGATAGGTTTGACAACCCTCTGAACCCGTATTTAAAAACCGATAAAAATCAAGTTCTTCATGAGCTCCTTTCTCTTTTGTATCGATTACAATCACATGTTTTAAATAAATAAATCTCTCTTTATTTTCTTTCATCTTTTGCCAAATCTCTGACTCTACGACGAGAACCTTCGCACGGCTGTCATTTAATAAGTATTCATAATCCTGTGTCGGTAACATCGTATTCACCGGAATCGGCACCGCACCGATTTTCATCGCCCCATAAAAAGTGACGATAAACTCGGCTGAATCGTAGGCTAATAACAGGACTCGATTTTCACTTTCAACATGGATTTTTTTGAAAGCGTCACCAATTTGATTAACACGTGTTAAGAGTTCGTTGTACGTAAGGCTTTTATCATCTGAATAAATCGCGACTTTTTCCCCTAACCCCTTTTTAACATTCTCCTCAATAAAACGGTTTGTTGCATTATAGTGCTCCTTAACCCCGACTAAATTTAATGCATGTGAATCGATCATTTATTTCCCTCCAGTTGAAAAAATGATACGTCTCTACCCGTTTAAATTCAGGAAAATCAAGGTAAAAACCATGGTTTTTACCTTAGATTCACCCTTTTCACAACATTTGATGACGCTTACTTCCCAGACCAGTCAGCTGAACGTTTTTCAATAAAAGCACTTAATCCTTCTTGGGCATCCTCCGAACGGAATAAGAGATTTTGTAATTCACCTTCATAGCGAATTGCGGCATTTAGTGGCATTTCTTTTCCATTCATAATCGAGAGCTTAATGTTTGAGGCTGCATACGTCGCACTGCCCGCAATCTTTTCGGCATAAGCCAAGGTTTTCGCTCGCGTTTCTTCTTGCGGGTAGATGCGGTCAACAAGACGAATGTCTAATGCTTCTTGTGGGGTTAACGTTTCGCCCGTTAAGTTTAAGTCTAACGCTTTGGAATGACCGACTTGACGAGCAAGGCGTTGCGTTCCCCCTGTTCCTGCTAGCACACCAAGCGTAATTTCGGGTAAGCCAATTTTTCCAGCTGTATCCCCCATAAAACGAAGGTCACAAGCTAGAGCCATTTCTAACCCTCCCCCTACGGTATGTCCTTCTAAACAAGCAATCCAGATTTGGGGAGAACGAGCCATTTTATCTAACGTTTCATTACAGAACAAGCAGAATTGCGTTTTAAACCTTGGCTCTGCTGCTTTTAAAAAGTTGATGTTCGCTCCAGCTGAGAAAAATTTCGGCATGTCACTCATTAAAACGGCTACTTTAATGTCACTATCAAATCGAATGTCATCAATCGCAGCATTTAATTCTTTATAATAGTCTAAATCATACGCATTCGTTTTGTTAACATGAATATGAACCTCGGCTACTCCGTTTTTCTTCACTACCGTTAAATTCTTTTTTTCTGTTTCTACAGTGGACATAATAATTCCTCCTCGTATTTATCAAAATTTTATTTTAGATACATTGATAGAGCGCATATTAAAGTTTAAATTCCAAATAAATTTAATGGACGTTCTCCAATGTATGAAACCACACTTTTTGTCTCTGTATAAAGATCTAGCGTCTCTATCGATAACTCACGACCAAAACCAGACTGTTTATAACCACCAAATGGCGTTCCAGGGAAAGCTGAAATAGGATTATTAATCATCACAATCCCCGCTTTTAAAGCTTTGGCTACTCGATGAGCTTTGCCATGATCCTTCGTCCAAATCGCCGAGCCTAACCCAAAGATTGAGTCGTTTGCACGCTCGACCACTTCTTTTTCATCGGAAAATTTCATAAGAACCACAACTGGACCAAATACTTCTTCTTGAGCGATTCTCATATCATTGGTGACATTCCCAATCACCGTTGGCAAATACCAATAACCGTCTTTATATTCTTCACCCTCAGGAATTTGGCCACCATATAACACTTTGCCGCCTTCTTTAACCGCAAGCGCTACATAACCATCGACAACCTCTTGATGACCTTTGGAAATTAGAGCCCCAACATGTGTTTCTTTATTAAACGGGTCGCCTACTTTTAATGCTTTTGTTTTTTCAATAAACTTGCTCACAAATTCATCATAAATATTTTCATGAATAAATAATCTTGATCTTGCTTCACATGATTGTCCTGTATTATAAAAAATGCCATAAACAGAACCGACAACCGCTCCCTCAAGATCACAATCATCAAAAACGATGTTTGGCGATTTCCCACCTAATTCAAGGGTGACTCGTTTTAAGGTACCAGAAGCTTTGGCCATAATGTCCTTACCTGTCTCAGTCTCACCTGTAAAGGCGACCTTATCCACACCAGCATGCTCTGTAAGGTAAGGACCAATTTCCGAGCCACTACCAGTGATAACGTTTACAACCCCTGGAGGCACGCCTGCCTCTTTACAAATATCAGCTAACATATAAGCGGTTACAGGGGTATGGGAAGCGGGTTTCAAAATGACGGTACAACCAGCTGCAAGAGCAGGGGCCACTTTCCAAGCCGCCATCATTAGTGGATAATTCCACGGAATAATCTGAGCACAGACACCAACAGGCTCTTTTAATGTATAATTAAAAAACTGGCCCGGCATTGGGTTTGTACGCCCTCCAAAGGTAGCAATTGTCCCCGCATAAAACTCAAAATCCTCAATCGCTTGATTAATTTGCCCTTGAGCTGCAGCAACGGTTTTGCCCGTATCCAAAACTTCCGCTTCAACAAGTTCACTAAAACGCTCCCTCATAACTGCGGCAATTTGATTTAAAATACGTGCCCTTTTGGTGTGAGATGTTCTTGGCCATTTTCCCGATTCAAAAGCCGCACGAGCAGCTTCAACTGTCCGGTCAACATCCTCTTTTGTTGCTTTCGCTACTCGAGCAATCAGCTCACCTGTAGCAGGATTATACGTCTCAAAAAATTTCTCATCACGGCTGTTTGTATATTCTCCATTAATAAATAGTTGGTAAGTATCTTTAATTACGGACACATAAAACACTCCTTCATCTCAACATTATCAAAGCTTCTATAAATTTAGTTGATAAATTGGTACTGCGATTGAAAAGGAAAACTAGTTTTCTATTAATTCTTTTTGTATATTTTTAAGGTGATCGTAATGGTAAAAGCCTTTTTTAGTCTCGCCACCAACCCACTTCGCGAAAACGAGCTTTTTAATTAAAGGTGCTGGACGGTAACGCTCTTCGCCAAATTGACGATAAAGGCCTGATAAGACCGCATATACATCTTCAATTCCGATTTTCTCTGCCCACTCTAAAGGTCCAAGTGGATAGTTCACACCTTTTTTCATCGCGGTGTCAATCGCTTTGGCCGAAGCAATCTTTTCAGTTAAAGCATAAGCAGCCTCATTAATAATAAGAGCTAATATACGTGGATACACCATGCCTACCTCATCTTCGACCACTTCTACACTAAGTCCAATCTTTTGAAAGAGCTCAGCTGTTTTGGCTAAATAGATGGAATCAGCTTGTAATGGCTTTGCTACTTCTACTAAATCATGTTCAGAAAAATTGGCATATGTCGCAAAACCTATCAGTCGTTCCGGATGGGTCATCCACGAACCTACTTCGGTTGCCGTTAATGCAAGGCAAGAGGTTACAATTAACGCTTCTTCAGCAACAATCGTTTCGATTTTTTCAATCGCCTGCCGTTTTTCCTCGATCAAATGATTTGTTTCGATAACTATATGTGTATGAGGGTCGACTTGATTGACACTCACTTGAAAATCCGTTTCTGAAAGAGCATCCGCTAGAGCGTGGGCTAATAGATGCTCCCCAAAAATAGCGAGAGATATTTTACTCATAAGAATAAAAACCTCCTTTTGTCTTCCTGCCTAAACGCCCAGCCTGCACGAGCCTTTCTTGATAAAAATGGGGACGGAAGCGATTTTCACCGTAATAATTTTGATGAACCGTTTTAGTAGTCGCTAAGTTAATATCGATTCCGATTAAATCTTGTAATTCAAAAGGTCCCATTTTAAAATGACCGGCCTTTTTCATAATGCGGTCGATTTGCTCCACACTCGCTACACCATCATTCATAATTCTTAACGCCTCGTTGTAAAATGGCCTAGCGACACGATTGACGATAAAACCAGGAGTATCCTTACAAAGAACGGCTGTTTTCTTTAAACTAGTTGCCCAATTAAAAAGCTGCTCGACGGTTTGCTCAGTTGTATTAATACCGGAAACCACTTCAACAAGTGGCATTAACGGTGCGGGATTAAAAAAATGTAATCCAGCTACTTTTTCCGGCTGCTTTAGAGCTCCAGCAATTTCCGTAATCGATAGCGAAGAGGTATTAGTAGCCAGTATCGTCTTATCGTCACAAATGTCTTCTAATTGTTTAAAAATAGCCTGCTTCACTTCTAATTTTTCCGATGCAGCTTCAATAACGAGATCACAGTCTTTTAGAAGTTCCATCTCCGTTGTCGCTTGTAGACAGGCTAACGCATTCGATTTATCTATTTTTGATAATCTTCCTTTTTCGACTAGGCGTGCCAAAATTTTTTCGAGTTGTTCTTCAGCCCTTTGTACCGCCTGTTTGGAAATATCAAACATAACAGTCTTGTACCCATTTTGAATCGCTAGTTGGACAATGCCTGTTCCCATCGTTCCGGAACCGACCACACCAACCTTCTTCATTTGGTCCATCTTTTTGCCCCTTTCTTTATTTCGTATTTTCCTCTTTTTGCCAGCGAATATATTCAAAAACACTTTGGCAATTTTGGCAATAATACTGTCGGACAAGCTGTGCCGTACCAAATGAAGAAATTTTTTCAACTTGGTCAGATGAGCAAAAGGAGCATTCGACTTTATCCGTTGACATTGGATACAACTCCTTTTTGGAGAAAGACCTCAACTTTATTTTTTAATTGTGTGCTAAGGTCGCCATTATGTTGAATCATCTTTTCAGATTGTAATAAAGGATCTTGCTCTATTTTTTGAAGCCATTGAAGTGCTTCTTCATATTGTTTTGTTAGAGCTTCATGAAATCTTCTTGGAATCGATCCTTTCTCCTGAACGAGCTGTCCACACCAACTTTTTGAATAAATCGTATGTTCATTTTGTTCTTTTAACATTTTGCTAAAAGGTGGGTTCACATCTGGATGTTCAGCTGCTATAACAGCCTTCATTACGATATCAGTCGCGATATTCGTTACGTATAATCCCGCAATTAAATCAATCCAGTTTGTAATTTCCACATTTGATTTATACGCTTTTCCTGTTTGATCTTTAATATCTACTCTATTGCCATTCAACCCTTTTAACTCAAAAGCCCAACGGTAGATAAGCCTGGCATGACCTAATTCCTGCTGTGCCATCGCAATCGCCGAAAGAGTAGCTTCTAAATTAGGACCACTGATCCCTACCTCTACTAATCGGTCCCCTAAAATATATTTATTATCGGCAATGGTTTCAGCTAGCTCAATTAACGAGATATTTTTATTTATCGTCATTCATTTCACTCCTTCCTTATTAAAAAGTGGTTCAGGCTGTCTAACACTAATAAACTCACTTTTAGGAACGACTTGCATTTCGACCCAATCTTCTTCATCATAAATATGCTCGGCATAAATTTTCGCTAATTCAGAATCAGCCGCTTTAAATGAACCGATCTCCATTAAATCGTCCCCTCGTTTAATGCGGGTAAATAATACGTACTCCACTTGCTTATTCATGAGCTTACCCCCCAATATCGAAGCTTCCTTTTCCCTTCTTCACTTAAATTCTCAACCGTCCAAGGTGGATCCCACACGACTTGAATGTCGACATGCTCGATTTCCTCTTCTTTTAGCAACCGCTCTTTGATATCGCTTTCAATCCATTCCATACAAGCACAACCTGTTGACGTATAGGTCATTAAAACTTGTAAACTTGAACCTTTTTTTGTGATTTCGTAGATTAACCCCATATCAACGACACTAATAGGAAACTCGGGGTCCATGACTTCTTTTAATGCATTCCAATATTTTTTGTTCGGTACAATACTAATCATTGTCGTTTCCATGATTCAAGCCCCCTCTTGTCTCATTGCTTCAAGCTCTTTTGCTCCTTTTTGGATTCTTTTCACAAACTCTTGGTTTTTAGGTCCGCGCTCTTTAAATCGTTTGATAACACCGTCCCATGTATCTGGCTCGTCATGGAGCCATCTTTTATTCTTCACATCAAATTTGCAAGGAAATGGTACATCAATGACGTATTCATTTTTTTCTTCATCAAAATGTGCTGGTACGTTTACACCAATCGATTCACAAAATGGAACAGCTGTTGATAACCACTTTTGACGAAGTTCGTCATTCGTCCGCCCCTTTAAACGGTAATCCAATTGGGCGGAACGGCTTTTCAAATTATCGGCGACTCCAAAAAATTCAAGTCCCATTAAAAACATCCAATCAACGGCTTCTTGTACTTGTTTCGCTGTCTCTTGTTTTTTCATCCCCGATTTCATAATGATTTCTCCATTACGTAAGTGAAATAATTCTTCTTTATCCACTTTTACTAACGCTCTTTTCCACGGCCCATACGATGTATGTTCATGAGCGTCACCTAAAAGAGTGTATCCTGCTCTGTCAAATAATCCGTTGAAGACTCCTAATTCAATCCAATTATCTAGTTCAAAATCAAAGGCATAAGGATTTTTCCAACGATTAGGCTCTCTCTCATAAAGGAGTTCATCGACATTCACATCTAAATTCTCAAGTAAACGATAGGCGATATGAGCGTGACCAATCTCATCTTGCATAACGGCTAAAGCGGTAATTTTATAGTTCAAGTTTGGTGCCTCATTATAAACAGTAAGTAACGGCGGTACACTTAATAACTCCGTATCCCCAACAATGGTTAACGTTTGCTTTAATGCTTTTAAATAGGCTTCATCCATATCTTCCACACGCTCAACCGTGAACCCCTTTTGCACCTTCTCTAATAAAACCTCAGTTTCACTTTTGTTCATTTTATTAACACCTCTTTTATTATGTTTTTATTCTTTTCGTCTATATTAAGTAATATAAAACATTCCAAATTATCTGTCAATATATTTTATTATGTTTTTTAGACGAACGAATAATTAATACTAAACATTCATTATTGATAAAACAAATTAAATGAGAGTTCATCCAACAAAAATCATATGAAATTAACTCAACTTTCGCAGCGTATGATTGACCCTTAACCGTTGATAGAGTTTGACTTTAGGGCGATACAAGACTCAAATTGACTTTACATGAACGGTTCAATCGTTGACAGTCTGAACACATCTCTTCGTAGGCTGTTGAAGGAAACTGTTCACTAAAATGAGGCTCCTCCGGCTGTCGCTACCAAAACCATACTCCGCGTCCTGCGGGAACCTGGCGAGCCTCCTCGGCAAGCCTTGCGGGGTCTCGCTCCACGGTTTATTCCCGCGGGAGTCTCCGTATGGTTTTGTCCGCTAAGTGTAGGGGAGATGCTTGATGATAGGGCCATTCTCAATCAGCTATTTCTAACGCAGAAGAACCTTCTTTTTCACTTTGTTGGTTATGGAACTAAATAGGGAGTTTCCACCTATTTTTTTCCTAAGTCTGCCGTCATGAAAAGATATGATTCAAATCGAAACAAGCTCGATCATCTAGCTAACGTACAGAGCATCCACACTGATTTGTTTACAACTGTAACGGAATTAATCATTGAAGGAGAAAAAATCATTCTCAAGCTAATGGACGTTGAAGTCATGACTGTTTTTTTATTCAAGGAGAAAACCGAACCTAGATTCGATTCCATGATCTAGCGGACAAACAGACACGGAGACTCCCGCCGGAATAAACCGTCCAATGAGACCCCGCAAGCGTGAAACGCTGAGGAGGCTCATGAGGTTCCGGCAGGACGCGGAGTGTCTGTTTGGGAGCGATCGCCGGAGGGCATGAAACAAGTAGATCATAAATCACTCCCATGTCTGGTGTCTGTTTGGTAGCGACCGCCGGAGGGCCTTTTATTTTTTTTCTTACTGTGCAATTTTTTCTTGATGCACAGTTTATCCGTTTTGTATGATAGTGCGTTCTCGCTTTTCAAACGTGTCAAGGGCATTTGTTTAAGAGCTTCCCTTTCGCTCTGCCAACTCGTTGAACGGATTTTCTCGATGCGAAAGTTGAGTAATTAACATAAAAAAACATGCAACTGCCGATAAGTGGCATTACATGTTTTTTTAACGATAGTTTATTTTTCGATATTTTCAATTTAATAAAAGACATGTGGTTTGGTCGTACTTTTTGTTACTCTTCCTTCTTCGACTAAATAAAAAAGATGAGCGATCGTCTCAGCAATCGCAAAACGCCATTGATGCGGAGTTAAGTTTTTATGGGCAAATAATTGTTCAGCCACATGATAAGCAGTCTTTCCATCAGAAAGCGCTTCTATTTTCGCTAAGCGTTCATGATGATGACTAATAATTTCATCTGCTCGTTTTGAAAGGTCGGTCACCATTTTTCCATGGGCCGTATAAATATAGTTCACTTCATATTGTTTTATCTTTTCCAAAGAATCTAAGTACTCATGAAGTGGCCTTTGACTTGCACGTGGCCAAACACTAATATTCGGAGTGATTTTATCTAAAATATGGTCACCTGCCACTAACACTTTATCTTCTTTTTGGTAAAAACAAATATGACCGCCACTATGGCCAGGTGTATGGATGACGGTCCACTCTTGCTCATTCCACGATATCTGTTCATCAATCGATTGAACTGTAGGCAATGGATGGACATGCTTTGCTAATTTATCCATATGAATACGAACGTCCTCACTTAAATCCTTTGGCACACCATAATCGATAAACATCGTTTCTAAAACCGTCGATTGATTCGCACCCTCGCCCCAAACATGCTCCATCATCTCTTTATCGGTATTATGCATAAACACTTTTGCCCCTGTGAGCTCTTGCATCCAGCCGCAAAGTCCGGAATGGTCTGGATGAAAATGAGTTAAATAAATCGTCTTAATATCGGTAGGAGCGATCCCAATTTTGACAAATACATCTTGCCAGCATTTTTTCGCTTCTTCATAATGAAAACCAACATCCACTAATACATAATGCCCCTCATCTTTAAATAAGTAACAATATATATACTTCATCGGAAAAGGCACAGGTACCCCAACACGGTATCCTCTGCCTTCGATTTTTTCTAGTTTCATAGATTCCTCCTCCAGGTCCTTATGTTTATAAATCATTCCTTAAACTAGATTTGTCCATCCTCCAGGTCCCGATTGCTGAAAACTTATCTTTTAAAATGGAACCGTGATTTCACGAAATGGATTGATCGCTCGATTACGGTTTTTTTCTACATCAATATCTGGTGGAGATTCAAATAATTGTTCAAAACAACGGACAGCAGGAATCGAAATTAACTGATGGGTTTGCCAAAATAAATCACGTGCCTTTGAACCGGACCAGTTATTTGGTAATAAATCACGTGGAAAACCCGGATCTTGGAATAAAAATTTCCGATATTCATGGACGAGTTTTGTTCGTTCAATAAAACATTCATCGTCTGTCAATAAATTATTTAAAGCTTTTTCACGCAATTCTTCAAATTTAGGGGTTAAATTTTCGATAAAAACATCATATTCACTCGAAATTTTTTCTAGATCCCATCCCTTTTTAATGATGCTCTCATTGTCATGAGAAACAATCGAACCCGCACTCATTAAAAAAGTATGATCATGAATCTTGTACGTATCAATCATTTCTAATACTTGCTCTTCTAAAGGATTTGGGCTCACCCATGTGCTATTCGATATAACACCGAACCCGGTCCAGTTTAACTCTTTTCGTATAATGTTACGAAGCTCCCTTTTTTCTTCCGGAAAAGAATAAGTTAAAATACGCCACATTCCATCCCATGCTTGGCTTTGAGTCGTATAAACACGTTTAACCCCGTCCTCAATTCGTCGTCTACCTAATTCGGTAACGGAATAATAGCTTTTATTGCCGATTTTCCGCACTTGAAGTAGATTTTTTTGCACCATTCGAAAAATAGCTCCACGAACAGACGATTCAGAAACGCCAAACTTCCCCATTAATTGAATTAAACTACCGACCCAAACTTCACCCCCATAATGCTTAATGTATTCCCCATATAATGTAAACATCAACGATCTTGGTTTCATTTTGTCACCATCCATTTAGTTAGAAAAATTTAATCATAGATTGATTCTTCTTCCATTATAGAGGAATTTACAATATTATGCATTATACTTTGTCGTCGCAAGAACACCATTTCCTTTTTGGACATCGGATTCTAGAATCGCCTTCACATCGTCAGGAATGAGTACAGCTTTTATACTTTCTGGAGTTTGCTGAACCCAACCACGTAATTCATAGCCATTTCCAGTCCGAATGTCACCATTAAAAACTTCATGTTTTAACTTAATGGTTTTGGCATTGATTTCGATAACCGTCGTTCGAATCGTAATTAAGTCTTCATATAATAATGTTTTTTCAAACGTACATCTCGCATCTAACATCGGTAAAATGATTTGTCGTTCCTTTTCTAATTTAGTCGGTGACAACCCACAGCTTCTAAAAAACTGATGCCCAGCAATATCAAACCACTTAAAATAATTGGGGTAATAAACAATCCCTGCTTTATCGGTATCGCCCCAATTAACAAGAACTTCAATTTCATTCTTTCTCATACACTCCACTCCTTATTTTTTCTTTCCCGTCCAAAATCCTTCTGGATCAACGCTTCTAATTACGTCTAATTCTTCTTTAGAAGGGGCGACGGTTTCTTCTAATTGAGCGTTCACTTTCAGCTCCCACCCTGTGTTTTCTTTCACATGTTCTAACTGAATACCTGGATGGATTGTTTTTAATTCAAGCTCATTTGCTTCATTCGCTTTCATTACACCTAAAGTTGTGATGAGAGCTCCAATGCCACCGCGAGGTAACCCTTGCTGTTTGCGCCAGTTTCCACCATCTCCAAAGCCAGGTGAAGTTATATAGTCAACTTTAGGTTTAAACCTTCTTTTTTCATGATTCATAATTACGAGTAAACGTTTCGATAAAGAAGCAATATCGGCAGCTCCTCCACTACCTGGTAATTTAATTTTCGGTTTTTTATAATCTCCAATATAGGAGGTATTCACATTTCCGTATTGGTCCACTTCTGCTCCACCGATAAAACCACAATCAACATAACCTTGCTGCATTAAGTACATTAAATGGTTTGTCGTTGTACACCATTGCGAACCAATGACATTCGGTGTATCACCCATTGTATATAAGAGCTGTTCAGAGGGGAAATCCCGAACGATTCCACATTCATAAAAGCCGACCGCATTCGGTGCATGTAGCTTTTTCGCCACTGCAAAAGCGAGCATTGGCAACCTCATTCCAACAAAAACCACTTCATGATCTTGAATTTCTCTTGCCGCACTCACGACCATTAATTCTTCTATTGTATAATTCATCGTAATCACTCCCCCGTCTATTCCGCTGCATAGTTAACAGATGCGGCAAATGCTTCTGTTTTTACTTTCAGCTGCGAGACACGCTCGTGCCCAAGTAGGTCTAAATATTCTTCATGGCTTGTGACACTCATTACCCATTTTTCAACCCATTGTAAAAACCCTTGTCTTGTTTTGGTTTCCTTGTGGTAATCATGAAAAAATAGATGATCACGGCTATAATGGCCTGGCATTGGTGAAGGATGGCAATAGGCTGGACAATGGACAACCGAGGTGACTTTGAAGCCTGGAACTAGCACTCGGTTCGGATCACTTATAATCAATTCGTTTTTCACTATTTCCTCCGCTAACAAAATTACTTTTTTACTTGCAAGGGCAGCATCTTGTGCAACCCCCATATTCCCCCAAAAATGAGCATTGCCTTTTTTATCTGCACGTTGAACACCAAGGATCGCTACATCTGGATTTAAAGCTGGAACATGTACTAATTTTTCCCCTTCATATTCATGAACAGATAACGAGCGATTGCTTTGTAACAAGTCTGTACCTAATAAAGATTTGGTCGGCAAATAAGGCACACCCATCGCTCCCCCTAATAATGATAATCCAAGTGAAAAATTACTATGATCTTCTATGTCAATTTTGGAAGGGATTTGTTCTTCAACACAACGGCGGTAGTTATGCCCAAGTCCTGCACTCACATTACCTGCCCAAGCTGTTTTGATACCGCTTACACTTTCAGTTCCGATTAATAGATCAAATAAAATATCCGATATCGGTGCGATTAACGTTAACTCTTTTTTTTGCTGACGAATTATTTCATAAGCAGCAGCAAATGGGATCATCGGCTCTAAACAGGCCCCAAGTACAACGGATTGACCATCTTTTACATGTAAATGAATCGCCTCTTCTAACGTTTGGACTTTATCTTCCATTTAATTTCACATCCATTTCACTCATTCTTTATTTTTTGTTTAAAATGGCGATACCGGTGAGCCGATATCGCCATTAATTATAAGCATTCTTGCTTTCCTACTTCCCAGACCAATCGGCTGAACGTTTTTCAATAAAAGCACTTAATCCTTCTTGGGCATCCTCCGAACGGAATAAGAGATTTTGTAATTCACCTTCATAGCGAATTGCGGCATTTAGTGGCATTTCTTTTCCATTCATAATCGAGAGCTTAATGTTTGAGGCTGCATACGTCGCACTGCCCGCAATCTTTTCGGCATAAGCCAAGGTTTTCGCTCGCGTTTCTTCTTGCGGGTAGATGCGGTCAACAAGACGAATGTCTAATGCTTCTTGTGGGGTTAACGTTTCGCCCGTTAAGTTTAAGTCTAACGCTTTGGAATGACCGACTTGACGAGCAAGGCGTTGCGTTCCCCCTGTTCCTGCTAGCACACCAAGCGTAATTTCGGGTAAGCCAATTTTTCCAGCTGTATCCCCCATAAAACGAAGGTCACAAGCTAGAGCCATTTCTAACCCTCCCCCTACGGTATGTCCTTCTAAACAAGCAATCCAGATTTGGGGAGAACGAGCCATTTTATCTAACGTTTCATTACAGAACAAGCAGAATTGCGTTTTAAACCTTGGCTCTGCTGCTTTTAAAAAGTTGATGTTCGCTCCAGCTGAGAAAAATTTCGGCATGTCACTCATTAAAACGGCTACTTTAATGTCACTATCAAATCGAATGTCATCAATCGCAGCATTTAATTCTTTATAATAGTCTAAATCATACGCATTCGTTTTGTTAACATGAATATGAACCTCGGCTACTCCGTTTTTCTTCACCAATGTAAGCGTTTTAGTTTCTGATAATGTTGTCGACATGAAAAGACCTCCTCGAGTTTTCTTTATGGTTTTTATTCTTTCGTAACTAATTCATAATATACATAATCTTCATTCAATTTAAAAATAGCAAAAATAAGCATTTATTTAACAAAACAGCAATATCTCTTTATTTTTCATCCAATCCCTCATTTATTCGCAATTTTATAACGGACGTTAAAATAACATAATCCCTTTTCACTTAAGTACATATTTTATAATTAGAAGCTTTTTAAAATCGATGTAATCATCCGATAAACCTTACACTTTTTGAGGATAAATAGTTATCCTTCTCCTTTGTTTCACTAACTATAGAGTTTCATCAGCCGTTTTTGAAGTCAGTAATGGTCGATTTTAAATTAAATCAATATTTTTTATTTTCTAAAAATAACTTGACAGAATGAACGAGATCAAATACATTATCTATAATTAACGATAGTTTATAAAACGTAATAAAAATAATGAATAGGAGGTTATTTAATGGAGCATCAAATAAAAGACATCACGATAATTGGTGGTGGACCAGCTGGATTGTTTGCTGCCTTTTATGCCGGAATGCGAAATTCATCTGTTAAAATCATTGAGAGTTTACCTCAGCTTGGGGGACAATTAGCAGCCCTTTATCCAGAGAAATTTATTTATGATATAGCGGGATTCCCTAAAGTTCGTGCTGGTGAATTAATTGAACGTTTAGAACAGCAAGCTTTAACCTTCGCCCCAACGATCTGTTTAGAAGAAATGGTCGAAAACCTTGAAACACTTGAGGATGGAACGATTCAATTAACAACAAATAAGGGGGTGCATTTAACAAAAACGGTCATTATTACAGCTGGGAACGGAGCTTTTAAACCGAGGAAATTGGAATTAGATAGTGCCGAACCGTTTGAATCTTCTAATCTGCATTATTTTATTCAAGATTTAAATCATTTTAGAGGAAAAAATGTTTTATTATGTGGTGGCGGTGATTCGGCAGTTGATTGGGCTTTAATGCTAGAACCTATTGCGAACCAAGTAACGCTTGTCCATCGTCGTGATAAATTTAGAGCTCACGAATCAAGTGTGACACAATTATTTAATAGCAGTGTAAAAATAAAAACCCCTTTTGTTCCTGTTGAACTACATGACAATGGTGAACGCATTTTAGGGCTAACATTAGAGCATAACAAGGAAAAAACGGAAGAAACGATTGAGTTTGATGAATTAATTATTAACTACGGATTTATATCTTCACTAGGTCCAATGAAGGACTGGGGAATAACGATTGAGAAAAATTCCATTGTTGTCAATTCAAAAATGGAAACAAATATTCCAGGAGTATATGCCGCAGGTGACATCTGTACGTATGATGGAAAAGTGAAGCTCATTGCAACTGGATTTGGCGAAGCTCCTACTGCGGTCAATAATGCAAAGGCTTTTATCGATCCAAAAGCAAAGGTACAGCCACTTCATAGTACGAGTGTCTTTGCTTAAAATTCTAGGAGAGGGGGATAAGAATGGCGAAATATGTAATCGTTGATAAAGAAACGTGTATCGCATGTGGAGCATGTGCCTCTACTGCTCCAGAAATCTTTGATTATGATGAAGAAGGTCTTTCAGAATCTATCTTAGATAATAATCAAGGAATCACTCCTGTTCCAGAAGATTTTGAGGACGATTTAGAAGATGCCGAAGAAGGATGCCCAACTGAATCCATTATCGTCGCCTTAGACGCTTTTCAAAAGGCACTTAAAAGTTCATAATATCAAAGCGGCCAAAAGATGCTCTCATTTGAGCTTTTGGCCGCTTTTTTCGTTATCTTACTCATCGTCTTCAAGCTCTTTTACTCGTTTAGAACGTACATACCGGTTCACCCGCGGAACCCGGAGTAAGCTAACGAATGTAACCAACCATATTTTAACGAGTAGACCGCTTTTCAGCGGACTCTCAATATGGTCAAGGAGTGTTCTCTTCATTTTCATAGTAATTTTTATCTAATAAATAGATAAATGCAAAAACTTCGGCGACCACTTGATATAGCTCTTCTGGAATCGTCTCATTCAGTTCTAGCTCTGAAAGCATTTGGACAAGATTAACGTCTTCTTGAATCGGAATATCTGCTTCTTTAGCACGTTTAATGATTTCGTCCGCGACAAAACCTTTCCCCTTTGCACTAACTTTTGGAGCATTTTCTTTCCCTTGTAAATATTTCAAAGCAACTGCCTGCTTAAATGTATTCGTTTGTTCTTTCATATGCGGATATCAACCCCTTTATAGCTGGAGTAACCTTGCCATTTCTCTTGCCCGGCTATATTCATATGTTTCGAATGTTCTAGATTTTGTTTCCAATAGAATGTCTGGAGCTGATAGCCAAATTGAGCGAATCTTTCCTTTAAGCTTGGGATTAACAAACTGATTAAATGGTTTGGTTTCTTATGATCATTATAAATCGTCATCGTCACGTTTTTGGACTGGACTTGAACATCAACAATCGTTTCTTCCAAAGCCTTTAATTCTAAATAAAAAAGAATTCGACAGTGTTCTGGATCTAAACTTCCATCCTCCAGTCGTTTTCCTTGCCACTGCAAATCTAGATTCCACTGCTCTTTTCCTATCAAAACTGGGTAGGACATAATCAAATGGTTTATATTCAAGTCCTGTTGTTCAATCGCTGCTAGCATCTGGATTCCAGTTAGATGAGAGATCAATCGGGAAATAGACGTTTGAACTTGAGAAGGATGCTCTTCTCCTCTTGCTTTTAATAAAATAGCCTTTAAAGAATCAAAATCATTTGTGTTAATAGCTGCCGTTCTCCCAATTTCTGCTTCATGCTGCAAGCCAAATAATTGAAAGATCTGTTGAAGCTGACTAGAAAAAGCAGGTCTGTTTTGTGTAGGGGAAACGAGGCCCTTCCAACTACTATCTAACAACTGTCTTAAAACAACTTGTTCATTTTCCGTTAAATTCGGGCGCGAAAAAAGGTTCGGCCAACTTAGCTCTTCAGTAGGCCGTTGCCCTTGAAACAAAATTCGTGCGAACGATTCTATGGTTTCCGAAACATTTAGTTGATTTTGTTGTAAAAAAGATTGAATTTGTTCACGTAGAGTTATCTGTTCTTGCTTCACTAAACTAGAATTTAAAAGCTCTGTCGCCACCCTTTGGACAAGTCGCTCAACATCTAATGTTTGTCCACTCACTCGTTCTAATAACTGCTTTGCTCCTAGCTGTAAAGGCGTACCCACTTCTTCTAAAAGAAACGATTGAAATAATCGTAATGCAAATGGCTTTTCGGGTTCCCTTTGAATTTCATTGATAAATTTTGCTAAGTTCGTCTCTAATTCCTTTGTTGATTCAGTTTGACTCTGTTGTAAAGACTGATATAAAGTAAAGATTTTCCTTATAATCGCTTCATTTGAATCAAGCTCGACAAAGGCAGAATAACCAACTGCAGTCAGTGGCCAATTTTGTTGGAGCATTCTTGAGACGTGCTCTATGGATATTGGTCCGATTTCATTTTGTCTATTAAGCAAAGAAATCGCATTAGCAAAGGCTTGTCTTGTAAAAGGAATCGATTGTTTTTGCAATGCCTGTAACAAGGTTTCCGCTTTTCCTTTTGCTTGCAGCCCGAGCTTCTCCAAAAGCTCGCCATCCTGCTCTTTTTCTTTTGCACCTGTTTGAATAAATGGTCTTAACGTCGGCAACCCTTTACTTTTTAACACTTCGAACCAATAAATTTGGCCAACTGTTAATCCAAGCTCAAGCTTCGCTGTTACCGGTACTCCATTTAACGAGAGTGTAGCGATATTGTTTGGAAATAACTTGGTCACCTGCCCTTTCATAAGCTGCCCTTGCCTAAAAGCCAAAGAAGGTTGAAAAGAAGAGGTTTGAGTTATTGCGTTTTGCTTAGTAAAAATAGATTGAAACATGCTCCCCCTCCTTTCACTTCTCTAAAATAATGAATCTTGTTTCACCATTTCTGTTTCTAAACCAGCTAACTCTAAAACCGGTTTAAAACTTTTCCGATGTTCTGAAATAATCCCATGCTGTTTAATCGCCTCTAAATGCTCGGCAGTCCCATACCCCATATTTTTCTCAAATTGATAAGATGGGTACTTTTTATGTAACTCTTCCATATACCGATCTCGAGCCACTTTTGCTAAGACGGAACTCGCGGCAATCGAAATACTTTTCTGGTCACCTTTTATTAAGGACGTTTGTTCGATTGGCAATGGAAGCTTCATCGCATCTAATAATAGATAACTAGGTTTTATAGATAAGTCAGCGACGGCATTTGTCATCGCTTTAATCGTCGCTTGATAGATATTAATCTCATCAATTATAGGTGCTGGAATCATTTGAATGGAGTACGCCAACGCCTCTTTTTTTATCACTTCACTGAATTGTTCTCGTTTGACTTTTGAGAGCTTTTTCGAATCGGTTAAACCTAATAACTGAAAATCCTCTGGCAAAATAACAGCCGCAGCAACAACAGGTCCTGCTAATGGCCCGCGACCAACTTCATCTAAACCAGCTATATAGGCATGCTCTTGTTGATACAAAACTTCTTCATATTTTCGCATTTCCTTATGCATATCGAGCAACTGCTGTTTTTTTACTTGCTGCTTCTCAAAACGAGCCAGTAGAATTTGAACACCTTTACGCTCATCTAATTTTAATTGCTCAAGTTGCTCCTTTTCTGGATGTTGTCCGTTAAAAAGGATGTGCTCAATTTCCTTAATCGTTAATGGTTTCATATTAATTTTAGCCTCTCCTTTTTATATCGACCGTCTTATTTCTTTTTTAATCAAAAAAAACAAAAACCGCTTAAAGAAGGCACTCTCTAAACGGTTTCCTTTTCGTTTTCTGGAACTTCAAATGATAATCGACCTAGCAATCCACTACGAAGTTCTCTTAAGATTGTCTCTGCTACTTTATCGTAATCAATATAGCCTCCACTAGCTAAAAACCCCCGCTTTTGACCGATTTGGTCAAAAAGCTCCACATTATCGGTTGAAAGTTCGTCCAATTTATAACGTTCTTGTAAACGTTCTGGATAATGTTCTCTTAAATAAGTTAAAGCAAATGAAGCAATGTCCTGGAAGTCTAAAATCTCGTCTTTAATTGCACCGGTTGCCGCTAAACGGAAACCTGTTTCTTGATCTTCAAATTTAGGCCATAAAATCCCCGGCGTATCAAGCAATTCAAGCTGTTTTCCGACTTTAATCCACTGTTGGCGTTTGGTCACTCCTGGTCTATCACCAACTTGAGCCGTTCTTTTAGCCGCTAAACGATTAATGAGCGTTGATTTTCCGACATTTGGAATCCCTAAAATCATCGCCCGAATCGCACGCGGTTTCATTCCTTTTGCCTTCATCTTTTCTAGCATTGGGGTGGCAAGTTTTTGACACTCTCCACTTATTTTCTCTGTCCCTTTGCCATTTTGAGAATTAATCACAAGCACAGCGTAGCCTAACTTTTCAAAATAGCTCTTCCACTTGGCCGTACGACTTTCATCCGCTAGATCGGCTTTATTTAATAAAATTAAGCGAGGTTTATGTTCAACCAATTTATCAATCATAGGGTTTCTTGATGAAAGCGGAATTCTGGCGTCCACTAATTCAATGACGACATCGATCATTTTTAATTGTTCTGTTACTTCTCTTCTTGCTTTGGCCATATGGCCTGGAAACCATTGTATTGTCATGTTATTACTCGCTCCTATTTTGCTATCCTCACTTCTGTTAATGGCCAGAAAATGATGCTTGCTTTTCCAATTACTTCATCATACGGTACCGTACCAATATCACGACTATCTTTACTGTGACGACGATTATCACCAAGAACAAATAAGTGATCGTCAGGTACGACAAATTGATTTGTCACATCTTCTAATGTGAAATTATTTGTTAACGTCTCGCCTTCATATCGTACTTTTAATTCCTCTAAAAAGATTTCATCTATTGGTTCCCCATTCACATATAAAACATCGGAACGATACTCAATTTCATCACCAGGTAACCCAATAATTCTCTTTATATAATCTTTCCCACCGGGAGCATGAAAAACAACAATGTCGAATCTCTCCGGTTCAAAAAGTGTATAACTAAATTTGTTTACAATCATCCGATCGCCATCCTGCAATGTTGGCGTCATCGACTCCCCATCAACGACAATGGGGGCAAACAAAAAATAGCGAATTAAAAAAGCTAATAATAAAGCAATAATAATCGCCTTTAACCATTCCCATGAACCACTGTTCTCTTTCTCCATCTTCTAGCCTCCAAATTGACTGTTTATCAACTCTTTTTTATTTTAGCATAAGTTTATAGGAGTTAACAGAAATGAATACAACGAGGCTTGTTCTCTAGCGATTTTTCTCGGCTCTTTTACCTTTCATCAGTTGTTGAATTCGGCTGGACGGTGTTTCAGCGTTTTTTTTATAGCACCTTCGGGAAAATCTGGGGAGGCGACTAAAAAACCGGGCAACTCGTTAAAACATGGTTATATTAGTTAGTTATACTCCACCAGCTCCATACCCTACGCGTTCCGCGGGTGAACCGGGAGCCTCCTCGCTCATCGCTGCGGGGTCTCCCGTGTTTCACTTCTCCCGCAGGAGTCTCCGGGTATTGTGCTGGCTCCGTTTTGGTCAAAGAAAAAACAACTGAAGCTATAGTTGATTATCTAATAAATAACCTAATGGTTCGAAATTTGCTTCCTTGTTAAAGATGAGAATGAGACTTTTTCAGTGGCCTCAATCCAAGTGGACGGGCTTTCTCCTCACAATATCCAAACAAAAGCAAAACTCTATTTTTACCACCCTCCTTTTTATAAATGAATGGACTCATTCTCATCTGACAAAAAGAATTTTAACATCTCCGTCATTAAGGGATGCAAGACGGTGACATGACCTGTATTGGGCATCACTAATAATTCGAGTTTTAACCATTCTTGTTCAACTTCCACTAAGTGTTGATACATCGCTTTTGCTTCCTGTATCATCATTTCCTTTTCATTGCCACCAACACTAATCAAAACCTTAACTACTTCCGCACTCGAACCAGCATTTTCCTTACTTCTCTCCAAAAATTCCTTCGCCTTTCCTTTAATATAGCCATTCTTCCACCAGATCGACGGGCTGCCTGCGATGTAATATTGAAACAACCGTGGTCGTGTAAATAGAGTATGCAATGTGGCTAGTCCACCAAGTGAATGGCCAAATAAAGCAAACTTACTCGTGTTTACCTCATACTTCTTTTTCACAAAAGGGATAAGTTCATTTTCGATAAAATCAAGAAACGGTTCAATTCCTCCTGATTTCGGCCACCCTTCCATATGCGGTGTCTCCATTAACTCATCCGCAGTTGCCGCCACCGTGTAATCCCAGAAACGATTTTCACGATGAAAAGGTTCATCTGTTTCATAACCGACTGCTACAACAATCGCCGGTCGATAACCATGTGGTTTCCGTGTTTGCAATCGAATGGCCTCCGTAATAGAAGCAAATACAGCATTGCCATCCAACACAAATAGCACCGGGAAACCTTCTTCAGGAGCTTCCTCCTTTGGTGTCGAAATCATAATTTGATAACGTCTGCTAGTATTCATTTCAAGTACAAACTGTTCAGTATTAGGTAACTGATACATATTTCTTTCACTCCTTTATGTTTTTCGTGCTCTAAATAATAAATAAACAAAGTAGGGAACTCCGATGATTGAAATGACAATTCCAACCGGGAGCTGTGCGGGGGCAAATATCGTTTTACCGATCCAATCTCCGACAACGACCATCGCCATCCCGATTAATCCACTAAGTGGCAAAATTCTTATATGACGCACTCCGAGTAATTGCCTTGCTATATGCGGGGCAATTAGACCAACAAAGCCGATGCTTCCAGAAACAGAGACACAGGCACTTACTAACCCAACACTATAAAAAATCAATAAATACCTTTCTTTTGTTAAAGAAACTCCTAATCCTTTAATACTTCCATCCACTAAACTGAAAATATCCAGCACTTTTGCTTTATAAATAATAAGCGGAGTCAAAACGAGCACCCACGGTAAGATCGTCCACACATATTTCCAGTTGGCACTATAGACACTTCCTGCTAACCAAACGGCTGCTGTTTCATAATCACTTGGATTCATTTTTAATGAGATGAATAAAGTGATTGCCCCAAATCCAGCTGATACCGCAATCCCGACTAATATAAAGGTCTGTGGGTCAAGCCTTCCTTTTTCTGTTGCAAAAAAGAGAATCAACAGAACAGCCGTAATTCCACCGAACCAGCCAAATAACGGCATCGCTAAAATGCTCACCCAGTTCACGTCCATGATTTGTCCTTGAAAGAAAAAGAGAAAACCAACAATCGCTGCCCCAGCACCTGCATTAATCCCTAAAATACCAGGGTCCGCTAACGGATTTCTTGTAATGCCTTGTAAAACAGCACCCGCAGTACCAAGACCAAAACCAACCATTGCCCCTATTACAATTCGAGGCAAACGAAAATCAAAAATAATTAAATCATATTGTGGATTTTTCTCCATTCGAAATAGAGTTTGAAACGTTTCCTTTACCGTTAACGAATAAGAACCACTTGTAAGACTGAAATATAGTCCTAAACCAATTACAGCAATTACCGCACTATAAATGAAGTAGACTTTTTTACGATCGTTAAACACGCTGCTTTCCCCCTCTCGTTTTGATTAAATAAAGAAGGAAAGGGACACCAAATATTGCAGTCACGACACCGACTGGCGTTTCAAAAGGAAAATTAATTAATCGACTCACTACATCACAAAAAGCAAGTAACAAGCCACCAATTAAAGCTGAACTTGGGATGATTTTTCGGTAATCCTGACCAACAATAAACCTCGCGATATGAGGAACAGCTAAGCCAACAAAGGCGATTTTTCCAGCTAAAGCAACGGAGATTCCAGTTAAAATAACAACCGCTAAGAATACCAAACCTTTTATTAAACGAATCCTTAAACCAAGCCCAACTGAAATCTCCTCTCCTAAAGAAAGAAGACTCACTTGCTTCGCTAAAAACAAGGCAAATAGCATCCCGACAAGTCCAAAAGGGAGCACCCACTTAAGTAATGTCGGATCCATTTGATGTAACCTCGCATTATACCAAAAGCTAATATTTTGTGAGATTTGAAAATACGTGGCTAGTGCTTGTGATACACCAGCTAAAAATGTGCCGATAATCGTTCCTAATACAGCAAGCCGAACCGGGCTATATCCCCCAGGAATGACCGAGGCAATTCCAAACACAACACCAGCTCCAATCGCTGAGCCTACTAGAGAACTGCTAATCATCATTAAAGGACTGGTTGTAGGCAAAAAAATCATTAAAATCGTAATCATAAAAACAGAACCATCCGATACGCCCATAATCGAAGGAGAAGCTAAATAATTTCGAGTCATCCCTTGCATAAGTGCTCCTGATACGGCCAGGCTCGCTCCAATCACTAATGCCCCAATTAGTCGTGGCAATCGGCTTTGGACAATTACCTGATGATTGGTATTCGTCTCATCAAAATTCGTGATGATAGCAAATACAGTAGTCCATTCCATAGACTTTGCCCCAATCGATAATGAGCTAAAACAAACCATTACCAAAACAAGAAAAAGACTGCTCCAAAGAAAAAGAGAAACCAATAATCTCTTTGGTTTCTCCTTAAATGAGGAATTTAGATTACGGGACAAGATGCTCTTGCACCTTTTCTAGAAATTCAATTCGACTCCATGAGGGCCCACCTTCAGAAAGTGGATCAATTATATTGACGAATGTTTGATTTTCTTTAAGAGCAGGGACATTTTGTAAGATTGGATTGTTTTTCAATTCCTCCACAACATCATTCGTAACATCGGCATTTTCAGCATCGGCATACTGAATAAACAAGAAGTCTGGATTGATTTCCGCTAACTGTTCAATTGAAATTAATTCTTGGGCCTGCGCTGCTTGAACAACGGCTGGAACTTCAAGCTCTAAATCATCATATAAAATCGGATTAAGAAAGACAGATTCCGGATACACGTATAGGTTTCCACTTCTTACTCGAATCGACAGCACGTTTTTCCCTTCTGTCACCGCTTGAATGTTTTCTTTTGATTGCTCTAGCTGTGCCTCATAATCATGAATCGCTGTTTCAGCCTGCTCTTGTTGTCCTGTAATGGTTGCTAAAAAGTTCAAATTATCTTTCCAATCCGTGGCGATATGCGAAATCTTCACGGTTGGAGCCATTTTTTCAAGATTTTCAACGACCTCTGGTGGGAATTTTGTTGAGGCTAAAATGATATCTGGATTTAACTCCAAAATCTTTTCTAAATCAGGCTCTGTTTTTTCACCAATCGGTTCCGCTTGTGCTGTAATCGATTCAAATCGTTCAGGAAAAGCTCCACCAACAGTCATCGCTCCAATTGGTTGGACGTCTAATACTAAAAAGTCTTCCATCGCTTCCATCGCTCCGGTCACGACAATTCGTTCAATTTGAGCAGGCAGTACATACTCCTCCCCTAGATAAGTAACGGTTTGTTCAGATTCCACCGTTTCGCTGCCCTCACTCGTTTCCGTACTTTCTATTGAATTAACCTCTTCATTTTCACCAGCTGTTTCACCACTATTGCAAGCTGATAACATAAATAATAGGAATAACATACTGCCTATAAACCACTTTGTTCTCATCCTCTATTCTCCTCTCAGTCATTACGAATGATAATCATTCTCAATAATGTTGATTATACGGATTCTAACTGAGAAAAACCATGGACTTTTTTTCGATTAAGCATGGATTTTAACTGCTTAATGAAAAAACGGACCTTTCTCAATTGGGCATAGGATGAATACTCAAACCATAAATCAGACTGTAAAGAAATGATTCGATTGGTTTTTACGGCAGGCAACAACTGCCATTCTTTTGTTTGCTGGAGTTCTAAATAGTGTTGCTCTGTTGTTTTATCTTGGAGGCGTAATAGCCAAAGCTCTTCCGGTGCTAATGTTGCTAGCTCTTCGACTGTGACTAATTTTTGTCCTGTTGTTTTTGATAGTGAAAATCCAAAATCCTGAAACAAATCCCTCGTTCCTCTGTTTTGATAAACATACATCTTATTTTCATACATTCGTAGGATCATAGGGGGACGGACCATCTTGATAAGTTTAAGAAGCTGCTTACCTTCTGATAGTTCTTCCATGTAGCTTTCTAAAAAAAGCTGATAATCCTCGTTTTTATTCAGCTTAGTCGCAATCAAATGCAGTTGATCCTGCCACGATTTTTGTTCATCTACTTGCAAGAGGGCACACTCATTAATCGTTAAATTTTCTCTAAATCGATCAGGAAAATGCTTCTTTGAAATCATCATATCTGGTTTATATTTTTTTACCTTCTCAACATTTGTTTCCCAATCAATTGTTGCACGATAAGCATCCAAATGAATCGGAATATGATTGCGGTAATGATCAAAATAGTATTTTGTCCATTTTGAGTGGATTGGAGCAGCAATTGGGTATTGTGTGAGAGCGATTAAATCCCCTAATACAGAGGAATCAAAAGCAACCACTTTAATAGAATGCTCTTGACGAAATTGACTTGGTGATACCCCGACAACTTTCTTAAATTTACGACTAAAATAAAATTCATCTGCAAACCCAAGCCGATTGGCTATTTCTTTAATCGTCGCTTTTTCTGTTTGTAAAAACGCTTTTGCTTTTGTCATTTTCACTTCAGTAGTAAAGTCAGTAATGCTTTTCCCTGTTCTCTCTTTAAACTTTTCACTTAGATAACTACTTGTCATGCCAAACATTTGGGCTAATTCTTCCAACCGAATCACTTTTTCGACAGACGTCTCGATATACTGCTTAACGTTCTCAATTTCGTCTTCATTAGCAGCTTTATTTCCGTTTTCTAAACAAATATATAGCATTTCCAAAAAACGATACTGACATAAAAAAGAGCGATTCTGCCATTCTTTATAAAGTTGAATAGGCCATTCTTTTAAATGCTGAGGTAAAACACCTTTTCGTGTTTGGAAAAATCGGTTATCTAGTGGAATGAATCCCTTCTCCTCGGATTCATTCACTTGATAACATTGAAAATAGAATCGATACATCGACATTGACCTTGGTAACGGACCATAAGTATCCCCTGCATTTATTAATAAAAAATCTCCTTCCTTCAATGAAATTGATTTTTCATTATGATTAATACGCCCTTCTCCTGACTCAACGAAAAGAAAAATAAAAGTATCCGCGAACTGAATACTGTTAGCCAGATGCTGGTTCGCATATAAGACACTCTCTAAATGAATAACCGTATTAAACCAGTCCCTCATACAATCACCTCTAATTGAATATGATTCTCATTATCGGAGTATAACATAAAAAAAGAAAGAGGCTAATCATACTAACCCCTTCCAAAATCGCTTCACTTGTATAAGTGTTTATACTCCTCAAACAAAATAGCAAGTATTAACATATCCGAGTAGACACCATGATAATAAAGAGCTTGTTTTAACGTCCCCTCTAATTTAAAACCAGCCTTTAAATAAGACTTTATAGCCGCTTTATTATGAGAGAATACTTCTAATTGTAAGCGATTAAGTTTTAATTCCTCAAACGCATATTGCATCAACAGTTGAACGCCTTCTGTCCCAAGCCCTTTATTCTTAAAATCCGGATGATGAAGGGCGATCCGGAAAGCTGCACTATAGTTGTCTTTGTCGATATCAACGATCGCCAAGTCACCAATCATTTGCTCATCGTCTTTAAGACAAATGGCAAAATCAACTCGCGTTGGATTGATTTTAAACTTTTCGAACGCCTTTTTCACTTCTTCTAGCGTGAATTTTTTTCTCGTCCCCGTCATTTCCAACAATGAGAACGGTTGGTTTAGTAACCAACTTGAATTCCTCCTTTTCATTCCATAGCAAAATAAAAATCTCAACTTACCTTCATATCAGCTTTATTACATTACTTATTATGACTCCCACAATCTTGTTTTTTTCTCTTTTGGAAGTAATTTAATGTGTAATAGATTATCCAAAAGCTCATAATAACCAAAAATACAATTAAAGGTCTTTTATCAGCTGCAAGGGTAAACTGAAGGATAAGGGCCAATATTAGAAAGGGTGGCATTAATATCCAATAATACTTGTCCTTTAGGATTTTAATATGAACCAACTCCTTTTTACTTATTACTCAACTTTCGCATCGAGAAAGTCCGTTCAACTAGTTGGCAGAGCGAAAGGGAAGCTCTTAAACAAATGCCCTTGACACGTTTGAAAAGCGAGAACGTACTATCACACAAAACGGATAAACTGCGCATCAAGAAAAAATATACAATGTACAATGCCCTCCGGCGGTCGCTCCCAAAACCATACTCCGCGTCCTTGCCGAGAACCTGGCGAGCCTCCTCGGCAAGCCTTGCGGGGTCTCGCTCCGGTTTATTCCCGCGGGAGTCTCCGTATGGTTTTGTCCGCTAAGTGTCGTGGAGATGCTTGATGATAGGGCCATTCTCAATCAGCTATTTCTAACGCAGAAGGACCTTCTTCTTCCCTTTGTTGGTTATGGAACTAAATAGGTCGTTACCCCCTATTTTTTTCCTAAGTCTGCCGTCATGAAAAGACAGGATTCCAATCGAAACAAGCTCGATCATCTAGCTAACGTACAGAGCATCCACACTGATTTGTTTACAACTGTAACGGAATGAGTCATGGAAGGAGAAAAAATCATTCTCAAGCTAATGGACGTTGAAGTCATGACTGTTTTTTTATTCAATGAGAAAACCGAACCTAGATTCGATTCCATGATCTAGCGGACAAACAGACACGGAGACTCCCGCCGGAATAAACCGTCCAATGAGACCCCGCAAGCGTGCTGAGGAGGCTCATGAGGTTCCGGCAGGACGCGGAGTGTCTGTTTGGGAGCGACCGCCGGAGGGCATGAAACAAGTAGAGCATAAATCACTCCCATGTCTGGTGTCTGTTTGGTAGCGCACGCCGAGGCGCTTCATTTAGTGAACAGTTTCCTTCAACAGCCTATGGAGAGAGGTGTTCAGACTGTCAACGATTGAACCGTTCATGTAAAGTCAATTTGAGTATTGTATCTCCCTAAAGTTAATCTCTATCAACGGTTAAGGGTTCATTATACGCTGCGAAAGTTGAGTTATTATTCTAATATTTCAAAAAACCTTTAGCATTTATTTGCAGATAATCCAGTGACATAAATGATTAATTTCACTTTTCCACTCAATTCTTCTGCCCCCATAGTTACATAAAAAACGTGTAAACACAGGATATTATTCAATCTTTTTTATATAAACATAAAAAAGCACCCCTCTAATGAGAAGTGCCTAGTTCTTTAGATATTATCAAAAAATTATCAGTCATGCACTTAAGAAACTCCTTTTTCTCTTTCACGCAATGATAAACTATGACCACCACGTTCTAATGGTCCATTTTTCATTAACAAATAAGAGAGGTATGCAAAGACTACGCCAACGCCTGACACAATGTGTAAAAAGGCAAGAGGACTTTCAAATACAAATTGGATGACAGAATCAACATTGCCAAACATCCACCAAGATAACCCAACTAACGATAACACAGCTCCCCCTAACATCATCTTTACTGCTCCAAAATAATACCAGACGGACGCAATAAGAATTCCAAGTCCAATAGCAAAAACTCCCCACAGAACATCAACCCAAAAGTATAAAAAGGCATTTGATGAAGCATTGATCCCAGCCATATGAATTAATTGATTCGTATTCAACCCTTGCTCATACAAAAATTGATTCAACTGATGCATAACATTTAAAATAAACATACTTATGACGATAAAAATTCCAGAGACAATAAAATTTCCGATTAAGAATTGTTTCCTAGTACCGCCAAAAGCCATAAATGTCGGATACGTTTTGACGAATATTTGAAATGGATAAAAGAGAAGGAATCCATAAAATGGGCCAAACAAAGCACCTGTCATCCCCTCAACCTGCATAACCATACCTAAAAAAAGGTAAAAAGCAAACAGGATCGCTGTTACAAGCGTCATAATATAAAATTGAAAACGCATATCTTCCCAAATGAGTCGAAATGGTCCTCTAAAAGTATTCATTAAACCTCACCTACTCCAATTATTTATACTTTTTAAACTTACTTTTTTTCACTACTAGTAAGCACTCTTTTTTCTCGAAATGATAATCCGTGACCGCCTCGTTCGATTGGTCCATTCCTCATCAAAAAATAAGAGATAACCAAAAATAAACCACCTAATCCACCAACTGTATTCATAAAAGCTAAGGAATGCTCAACAATGAAAGATATAATCTTAGAGAAATCGCCAAATGTACCCCAGCCAATCAACACTAACCCTAAAAGTGTCCCCACAATTAAAGCCTTTACTGTACCAAAGTAATACCAAACCGAGTTCATCATAAACCCTAATCCAAAAGCAAAGACTCCCCACAATATATCTGTCCATATATATAGAAAAGCATTTGTAGACTCATGAATCCAACCAGCGTGAATAAATTGAGCTGAGCTAATTCCTCTATCAAACACCCACTGATTTAACTGATACATGCCATTTAAAATAAGCATCGTTATGAGCAAAAACAAACCAACATTGAGATAAGTCGCAAACAGAAACTGCTTTCTAGTTCCACCAAAAGCAAGCGTGTACTTATAACTCTTGTTAAAAAGGATAAATGGATAGATAATAAACAATCCATAGATCGGCCCAAATACAACCGCAGCAAATTGATCTACATTTAATAAAAGGCCTAACCCAACCATAAAAACTTCTAAGAAAAAGGTGATCAATAAAATGATATAAATTTGAAAACGTAAATCTTCAAACAAAATCAGAAAAGGACCTTTAAATGTATTCATGATACATTAGCCTCTTTTCGTTCTTTTTGTGTAATTTGAACGAGATAATCTTGGAGTGGTGCTTTTTCGATTTTGACTCCAGCCTCACTCGCACGCTCCTTCCACTCTTCTGTAAAAGGAACATCAACCATTACATGGATTTGAGTCCCTAACGTTTTTGTCTCTAACACATGTTCACCAATGATTAATGATTCAACTTGCTCTTTTTGTCCTGTTAACAAAATGCCTTTTCTATTCAACTCCTCGGTTTCTACATAATCAGAAACGGTCTGCTTATCAATAATCGCAATTTTTTCACATAGTGGCTCAATTTCATCGATATGATGGGAAGAGAGAATGATTAGACGTGGGTGGTCCTCATACGTATCTAGTAATAATTGATAAAAAACCTTACGCATATGGGCGTCCAATCCATTCGTTGGCTCGTCAAAAATCGTAATGGGTGCTTTGCTTGCTAATCCAATAACAATTTTAATCATCGTTTGCATCCCTTTGGAGAATTTACGAATTTTTTTCTTACGTGGTAATTCGAATAACTCCACCATTTCTTCAGCAAAAGCTTGATCCCAATTCTCATTAAAATAAGAACCAAAGCGCAAGGCATCATCAACATTCCACAGTTCGGAAAATGGGTGGTTTTCCTGCATATACGTAACATGTTTCATCGTTTCACTATGATTATATGGAGCGATTCCATTCACAAGTAGCTGACCACTTGTTGGTTTTTCTTGACCAGATAATAACTTCATTAACGTTGTTTTTCCGGCCCCATTACGCCCCCATAATCCAGCAATAATGGGTTCACCTTCAAACAAATTCACCTCATTTAAAGCGAGTGATGGCCCATAATAAAAAGATAAATTTTCAATTTTAAGCATCTTTATCCTCCTTAATAAATTGAATCAGTTCTTCTTCTGTTAAGTGAATTCTCTTTGCCTCATTTAACATAGGTTTCACATATTGTTTATAAAAATGTTCTTTTCTTTGTTTCATCAGAGTAGCCGTGGCACCATTAGCAACAAACATCCCGACACCTCTTTGCTTATAGACAAGTCCTTCATTCACCAATGTCGCAAGTCCTTTTTGGGCCGTAGCACGATTGATTTGGTAAAATTGTGAGATCTCTGTTGTAGAAGGGATTTGGTCGCCTTCCTTTAAATGACCTTCGACTATATCATCTGCTATCATATCAGCAATTTGCTGAAAAATTGGTTTAGAATCATCAAAAACAGCCTTCACTAATGTCTCCTTCCCTCTATAGGTTGATATGTTGATTACTTGTGTAATCAACTATACTTCGAATCAACCAAAAAGTAAACCATTTTTTATTATTTTCTATATTTCTCTTTCTTAGCCCACGTCAAAAAAAGCCTTAAACAAAAGGGTTTAAAGCTTCTTTATCCAGTATAAAAATGGGCGGAAGTCAAATGTTTTGGGTTGGTGGTATTACTATTCGTTTTCTAGCGATTGCTGTGTCCTATTAGCTTCTTTACGACGCAGATGCCCCTCTCTTTCCCACATTCCACGTCGCTTCTCCTTCTTTACGACGCGGCTCCTTCCCTTTTCCCACATTCCACGTCGCTTCTCCTTCTTTACGACGCGGCTCCTCTCCTCTTTCCCACATTCCGCGTCACTTCTCCTTCTTTACGACGCGGCTCCTTCCCTTTTCCCACATTCCACGTCGCTTCTCCTTCTTTACGACGCGGCTCCTCTCCTCTTTCCCACATTCCGCGTCACTTCTCCTTCTTTACGACGCGGCTCCTCTCCTTTTCCCCACATTCCACGTCGCTTCTCCTTCTTTACGACGCGGCTTCTCTCCTCTTTCCCACATTCCACGTCGCTTCTCCTTCTTTACGACGCAGGTGCCCCTCTCTTTCCCACATTCCACGTCGCTTCTCCTTCTTTACGACGCGGCTCCTTCCCTTTTCCCACATTCCACGTCGCTTCTCCTTCTTTACGACGCGGCTCCTTCCCTTTTCTCTCATTCATTCTCAGAAAAGTGTCTCGGTTTTCTAAGATCGTATTTAACATGTTTAAGCTGTGCGACGATTATAAAACTAACGATTATTAATAAAAACCAGGAACTAATCTTACCAATATGAACCAATTCCCATGTTCCTTCCTGGTTTGGATATTGCCAGGCTCCAAAAAAGGTTGTTATATTTTCCGCAATCCAAATAAAAAAGCCAATGAGTATAAACGATAAGACCAGTGGCATCCGGTAAACCGAATCTTTGAGTCGGAAATGAACGAAGGAACGGAAAAATAAAACAAATAATAGGACCGTTAAAACCCAACGAATATCATACAAAAAATGATGAGTAAAGAAATTCAAATAAATCGCTGCTCCGAGGGGAATCGTCCAATAAGATGCTGGCCAACCCACGAGTTTCAAGTCAAGCCTTTTCCATGCCTGGCATATATAACTGGCAACACTTGCATACATAAAACCACTATATAAAGGGACCCCAAAGATTTTCGTTAAAGACTCCTCGGGATAAGACCAAGAGCCCATATGAACCTTATATATTTCCAAAGCTAGTCCGATCACATGGAATACCGCTATGACTTTTAATTCATCCTTTGATTCCATCCCACTGTAGTACATGAGCACTTGGACCACTAAACAGACAAGTAAAATAAAATCGTAACGGTATAAAAATGGAATCTCAATGACGGTTGATAACGCTAAAGCTAAAAAAATCGCCACAGGAAACAGACAGGATAAAGCTTGCTGATAAGTAAAATGATACAACTGACTAAAAAACTTCACGACAAACCGCCTCACTACATTTATTAAAAAAAGGTAATAAAACATCCTTTTTATTTTACCATAATTCAACATTTTTGAAGATATTCTTTTGTTCCAAAAATAGGGACCAGCCCAGCTCCTCATAAGAATGACCGATGCTTAGCCCCATGTTTTTCTAAGCTATTTAAATACGAACGTTTGCCTTCACCCTATATGTTCGTGTTCCTCTTTTTCTTTTTTGACATAAAACAATCGTGACAGCAAAATACCGATAATACCCAAACCAATAAATAAAATGGCTCGAATCATAATTGTTAAATAATACAGATCAGTAAAAATCACTTTTAATAACGTTAAAAATAACAGACCTAACCCTAACAAACGAAACGCTTTTTTATCATAGACAACCCCAATAATGATACTTCCTGCCGCATAAAGGGCCCAAGCAAAAGAAATGCTCATCATCGAGATATTTCCATCTGTTAATCCACTCGTCAACATACGTACAAAATCGGATAGTATCACCAAATGAACGATAACATTTATCGCCCCCATCACAATTAACACTGCTTGATTTTGTTGATAAGTGCTTCTCGTCCAAAAGTATAACCCTAGAAGTGAGCCTGCTGCTGCGACAAAAGTAATAAATACTAAACTCCAAATGACTTCATATGGTGGCAGACTAAACATCAACAACAGATGACCAAATATTGAAGCAAAAAGAATCGTAATATGAACCTCTACTTTTTTCTGATAGAATTTTTTCGATAAATACACAAGCCCGTATAAACTAGCGATAAAAAAGAACCAGATGAGCCCCTCAAAACTTACCATCTTGAAAATAGGGGTTTGGAGAACGAGTATCACTCCAACAAAGTATATAAATCCCCCCATTACTTGCTGAAAAATAAACTGGTAACGCGCCCCTAAATAGAGAGCGATTAAACCTTGAATTAAAAAGATAATCGTAAGTGTATTTCCTTCATATTGAAAGGCCTCAAGGATAAGCAAAAAAAGCGCAAATGATGTTATCGCGATCGATACGGAACTAAATTCTCTTTTTGACAAATCAGTTGCATGACGTTGCAGATAAAACATAAAAGCAAAAGCAACAGAAATAAAAATTAAATAAATAAAATAGAAATAATCTGCTTGTAAAGTTCCCACTTTCACCCAAAAAATGGTTACTACAAAACTTGTAAACAATAACGGAATCGGATACATCTTTTGGAATTTACGTAGGTAAACCGCGTAAAAAATAAGCAGTTGCTGAATAACGGCACCTACAGCCATCACTTGAAGCATCCGATCAACATCAAACATAATCGCTGAAATCACAAAAGCGAAATAAACGAGATGAAGCAAACTTGTCGTTACATAAAATAATATTTTATAACCTTTATTAATCGCAAAATAAACGAGAGCCGCATAAAAAAGAATCACATATACAACAGGCACTAAAATCGTTGAGGTTCCAAAAACAAGAAACGGAATCAAATAACCAATAATCGCTATTAACGTTGCCATCACTTCTGATTTATAGTGATGGGCTAAAAAGAGACCGATTGAAATCCAAATGAGATTCAAAATAAAGGCTGGGTATGTTGGAATCATCAAATAGAGAATATGCATGGCAAATGTCGTTAAGATAAGGACACCAACAGCTCCAACTAATAAGGTCTTACCAAGCCCTTCACGCTTTGCTTTCATTTGTCTTTCACCAACGAAATAAAGCAGGATAGCCATGATAAATCCTAATACGACACGAACTGGTTCCGTTAATATGCCATAATCGACAACGACTTTAAATCCCCATATAATTCCAATAAAAAGCACAAAAATAAAAATACGTGGCAACCAAACTCGACCAATTACATACTCCCAGTCTCTAGACTCCTGTGGCTTAGTTGCTGAATTTAACTCAATAGTTCTTTGTGGAGACTGAGTATCTTCTAATAACTGAGATTTATTCTCCTTCTTTTTTAAGACTCCCTGGGATATTATTGCCCCTTCCTCCTGATTCAGATGTTCGTTTTTCAACAAACGTATTTCTCGCTCTAGTTGTTGAACTCTCTGTTCTAATTGCTCCATTCTCTTCTGTTCCAATTAGGCTCCCCCTTTCGTTTTGTTAGAATTATCCAATATATTCTTATTTACCATACACCTTCATAAGAACTATTTCTACCAATTCTAAAAAAACACAAATACTTTTTATCTTTAAAAGCAGGGTTCTTTCATCATATTAGAGAATTTATAACGACGAGATAAATTTGAAGGAGAATCAAAATGCTCAGAAAAAAAGTATGGTTGAGATTATTATTTGTTGGGAGTCTGTTCTGCTTGCTCTCCTGCTCTAATCAAACATTTAACGAAGCTGGCTTAATGCAAATGGAAGGAATTGTTGCTAAAATTAGTAACAACGAAATACTAGTCGTAGAAGGTGTGACAAGTGACGAGATAAACGGACTCTCAGAACAAGAAATCATCGAACACTCAAATGAAGCCACCTACTTCACCCTATTAGAAGACAACAACTCCATTGATGATTTAATGGTTGGAAACAGTATTAGAGTTTGGTTTGAAGCATTAAACTTGTCTAAACCAGCATCTGGAATTGGCAGCCATATCGAAATTCTTGATTAATATAAGAAAAAGCTACCAAATCCCGAATTCATATCGGGTACTTGGTAGCTTTGTGTTGCCATTTGACGCTTACAATTTAAGTAGTGGAGAACTACTCCACTATCTCCTTCACTCTTCCAACAATTCCATTTTCAAGCATCACTTTAATTCCATGCGGATGTTGAGCAGAATTCGTAAGCAGTCTTTTTACCACACCTTCTGTTAAATTTCCTGTTCGCTGGTCCTGCTTTTGCACGACCTTCACCTTCATTCCAGGTTTAATATTTTCTCTCTTTGTACCAGGCATTTTCAATTGGCTCCTTCAGCTTTTTTTATGTAAATATCAGCAATTTTAGTAGGTGAAAAGGAAACGTTTAACACATCTTGTAATTCTTCCTTCACTTTTACCGTTAAACTCTCCCCTATTTTATTATGCTCATCTTCCATCTTCATACCATTTGGTTTCAGTTTGTCCTGTTCCCAGTCAATCCATTTCCCATATGATAAAACCCATTCATTCAATTTGTTTTTTAACGATGGTGAAAGTGGAACACCAGCTAATTCAAGATTGGCACCACACTTTTGACACCAGATTGGCTCAGCCCCAATGTCTGCCTCGATCTTTATCTCTTCTAATTGATTTAGTCCACAAAAACAATCTATATTCATTATTGGTGAACCACCTTCCTTGGGTCAGTCAACTTTATCTATTTTATCTTATTAAAAGTAAAACGTCATTGATTTTGAAAAGTCTTTTTTGTTGTGGAAGTGAAGAAAGTGTTCAGCTTGTTTAGTTTGGTAATGAAATTGCTACGTTGACATGGTGACGGTGCGGATTATCAGGACACCATAATAACATGAGCAGAATCTATAACAAATGTCCTTACCTTTATTCACAGCTAGCTAACTTGCTCTCGTCAAATCGGTGTATTTGCTGCCATAGCCTTACTTTTTTTATAAAGAAAAACCGTTAATAATAGCAGACTGAAAATGATTAGGAAAATCGCCAATGTCGCCCCACCAAAAAACAAAAGATGATCCTTTTGAAATGTATAAAGAAACCAAATGATGACAATTAACACATTTATAACAAAGTTAAATAAAGCCGTATGAAAAAGATAAGGAAACAATTTTTTCGTTTTTTCCATTCTTTTCACACCTAATTGATAACTGATCAAAAAGGATATCAAGTACCCAATAACAAAAACTACATAAGCTAAATCAACAGCCGACATTTTGAACCCTCCTTAAAATAATTAACTTGAGTGGAATTGATGACTTTTAAAATTAAGAGTCTCGTCCAAATCATTTGTACAAGCTCCTAATCCCTATTAAGCTTATGAAAAATTAGCTTTAAAAATGCTTGGTTTCTCTTCCTCATCCTAATCTGAAATATGTATTAAACGAAATGTATAATTTTTTTCCTCAAAAAAAGCCGAATCTAAAAAAATATTAGACTCGACTGCTTGTTATCACACTTATTCAGGCAATTGCTTCACCATTTTGACAAATTCAGCTTCATACTGCAAATGTTCATAAAATTGAACCGCTCTTTCATTCCCTGTAAAGACATCCAAGACAATTTGCTTAAACCCTTTATCTTTTGCCCATTCTTCAGCGCTATTCATTAACTTTTTTCCGACACCTTTTCCTTCTCCTTGAGTAGAAACAGCAACAGAGGCGACATAGCCTTGAACTTTTCCAGTAAAATAATCTTCGCTTGATCCTAGTTCAATATAACCCATCAATTCTCCATTTTTTTCTTCCGCTACAAATATTTCTGTTTGAGTAGACTTCGGTTCCAAAGACTGTCTTGCAATTTCAAACTGAACCCTTTTCATCTGTTCTTCATCTCGATAGCTCATAAGCTTAAAATCACTAAAACGGCTAGATAATTTTAAAATAAACGTTCGATCTGTTTCTTGGTACGGTCTGATTTTCATTCATGTGAGCCACCTTCCCATTGTCATTTTTTAACAAATGAATATCTCTTGTCTATCTTACCTTATTTAAGGAAGCTCGTTATCATTCTAGAAAAATAATGATAGACAAAAAATGACAGAGTTCAACAATCCCGTGTGCAACTAACTTATGACATATTGGCTTTTCTCGCGAGCCTTCTTCACACCAAACAACTTTAAACAGCTAAAACCCGTTATCTGTACAACTTACCAACATATTCTGCTTGTGGCCTATAAATCGTATTAAAATCAGCTTGCTCTAACACATGTGTCGTCCAACCGACAATTCGACTGGCGGTAAAAGTTGGCGTAAAAAGCTCGACGTCTAACTGGATTGACTTCATAATCGCTGCTGCATAAAATTCTACATTCGTATAAAGCGCTCGACCTGGTTTAAATTCTTCTAATAATCTCACAGCCACTTGCTCCACATAAATGGCTAAATCCAATGAAGCATCTTGCCCCTGTGATTGCTGTAACTTTTCTTTTAAAGCAACGGAACGAGGGTCATGTGTTTTATAAACGCGATGACCAAATCCCATTAACTTTTCACCATTTATTAACTTTTCTCTAATGACTTTCTCCGCTCTTTCTTTTACCGAGATTTCTTCCAAAAGTTCTAAGACTCCTGATGGAGCTCCACCATGAAGTGGTCCTTTCATTGTCCCAATAGCTGAGGTCATGGCTGAAACGAGGTCTGATTCTGTCGATGCCGTCACTCTCGCGGAGAAAGCCGAAGCATTTAAACCGTGTTCTAATGTTAAAATCATATAAGCTTCAAGTGCTTTGGCTATTGCAACAGACGGGATTTCTCCAGTCAACATATACAAATAATTCTCAATGTGATTCAAATGTGCTAATGGTTCATTGTACTTTGTCCCCTTAATAAAATGATAACGATAAGCAATAATAGATGGCACAAGTGCACTTATTTGAATCGCCTGCTCTAATGTTGGTTTCCACTGAAACTCGTTTGTTCCTAATAAAGAGATACTCGTTCGTAATACACTCATCATATCCATATTCCGAGGAAGGGAACGAACCCACTCCTTTAACTTTGGAGAGAGCACACGATACTGTTTCAACTTTTGCTCTAATTGTACAATCTCATCGTCTATTGGTAACTTGGCGTACCATAATAAATAAGCGACCTCTTCAAAGCGATAATTGTTCGCTAATTCTTTCGCATCATATCCACGATATATTAACTTTCCCTTTTCTCCATCAATATCGCTAATTTCGGTTTGGGTAGCAATAACTCCTTTTAAGCCTTGATTGAACATAATTGATTTCCTCCTCACATGAATAAACCTTCAATAAACTCATTTTATATCGTATAATCAATTAATAAAATTAAATAAAATTAATTAGTTTAATTAAAAATATTAATCATAGGGTGAATGAGATGGAGCTAACTTGGCTACAAACCTTTATTACTGCAGCAGAAAACCTTAATTTCAGAAAAACAGCCGAACAACTTTTTATTTCCCAACCATCTGTAACGGTCCATATTAAACAAATGGAAAAAGAATTAGGGACGCTCTTATTTGAACGAAATGGAAAGAAGATAAAGCTCACCGAAGCTGGAAGAAGATATTATCTCCATGCCAAACAGCTCCTTACTATTTATAAGGAGGGTATCTCTGACCTACAATCATATAATCAAGGCTACTCGCGTAAGCTAACCATCGCCATTTCACCATTAATTGCTGATACCATTCTTCCTTACGTTTTAAAACAATATGTAAAACATTATCCAGAGGTCGAAATTTCAGTAAAAATTATTGAATCGGTCGAAATTGAAAAAGCAGTGCTAGAAGAAATGGTTGATATTGGATTTTCTTGTTTAGAAAGCTATCACCCACAAATAATCAATCAATTGCTTTATGAGGATAAAGTTATTTTTGTCGCACCACATGATGGGCAAGATTTTGAGTCAGCTCTTCCACTAGATGAAGAGGAACTTTTATTAAATAACTATCTCCTCACCCATCATCACCCCGGCTATTGGAATGAACTTATGAATCACATAAAAGTCTTTTACCCATCTACCAAAACAATGAAGGTTTCACAAATTCATATTGCCAAACGATTTATTGTGGAAGGTTTAGGCGTTTCTTATTTACCTGAATCTACTGTTCGCCGTGAGCTTATGGAAGGTCGTTTGCTTGAAGTCGAAACCTATTCCTTTCCTTTACCAACAGCAAAAACCTTTGCTGTGATGAAATATGAACACCAACAGCAAAGGGATTTTTTATCCTTTGTCTCGAAATACCGTTTTTAGTTCGGTGCAACCTTTACATTAAATATTTCTCTTTAAATATGTTGACGAATGAGTTGAAGGAGCTTTTGATAAAAGCCTTGATCATGTGGAACAAACTGTTCAAGGCTCACTTCCTGGTCGAACCTTTCCATCTTACCTTCAGCTGTTCTTTCAAAACCTTCTACTTTTAGAGAGTTGTTATTTTTTAAACAAAGATTTTCAAAATCATCTAGATATGCTCGGTAAACACCGGACACTTCTTCTTCCTGCAAATCAAAATCACTCCATGAGCCAGCAAACGTATAGAGAAAAACGTGGGCCATTTCTTTATCAATAAAATTTTCCTTTGTTGCACAATAATCAAGAATCCCAAGTGGAATGAGGTCTTCCATTTGGACTTCTATGCCAAGCTCTTCATGAACTTCTCGAATTCCATCATTAATTGTTTCTCCTGCCAGCAAATGACCGGCGGCCGTAATATCAAATAGCTCCGGGTAATCTTGTTTGAGCTTACTTCTTAATTGAAAATAAATGACCGATTTGTCCGCTTCTTCACCAACAAACCAACAATGAAAGGTTTCATGCCAATAACCAAAACGATGCACTTCATCCCGTGACTTGATTCCCACCGGCTCTCGTTTATCGTTAAAAACTTGTAAGTATTCCATGTCCCAAAAATCTCCTTTTGCTATGTAAATCTTTTTCACTAAAAAATGCTCATTGGAGCGAGTGACATTCCTTTTCCATTATTAAAAAAATCGAATTCTTTTTTCTAGTTCAGAAGCAAAATGTCGATATTTAATCACTACTTCTCTTATGTTATCATTATGTACAATATGTATTGCGTATGTATCTACTTCACTTTCTTCTACTTGTCCCGAATACATCTCCTCGAGTTGCTTTTTCGGATTCGTATTACGAGGAATCTTAGCCTCTGCAACCGGAATAAACACGTGACCTTCATCGCTATCTACTAAAACATCGTTTGTCAAAAAACCTCTCTTAACATTACTCTGTTGGATTTTAACTCCTAAAGGAATTTCATTATCATTAATTAATACTTCTACAAACCGAATATTCCCGATTCTACTTTGATTACCTACGGATACGATTTGAACCTGCTTTCCATCCAAATGGATAGGGAGACTAGGTGTAGCAATTAATGGGGGGCGATTTGCCATGTAAAAAAAGGCTCCTGCTGAAGCTATTAATAAGACAAATAATATGAATAAAATGTTCTTGCTTTTAAACAACCACTCTTCCTCCTTATATGATGTTGATTGAATTCAAACCCCAAATTGATACTACAATTATTTAATTAAAACCCTCTCGATCAATAAAAGTTTTTATTAAGACCAGACTCTTTTTATAGTAGAACTTTCTTTCTGCATTTCTAATACAAAAACATCAGGATTACTAAGCTTTTGCCATTGCGCAAAACCAAAATTTTTGTCAAAGTGATTCAAAATTAATGACAGAGCACCTCCATGTGTAACAACAACAGCATGATGAGTAGCCTCGTCCTTCATAAGACGTTCGAGAACAGCCATTACTCTTATCCCCGCTTCGTTATTGGATTCTCCGCCTGCAAATTTCAAATCCCTATCAACATATGTATCTCTTAATCTTTCAAACCAATCGGGCATATACTGCGTACTTAACACCCGTTCTCTTAAATCATTTTCGACGTGAATCACTTTCCCCTCTTGTTCACAAAAAGGTTCAATCGTTTGTAACGCCCGCTTGAATGGACTTGAAACCACTCGATCAATATTTTTATCAGAGAAAAAATTAACTAACTTCTTCGCTTGTTCAACACCTGCTTCCGTTAATTCAGCTTCAGGCTCTTGACCAATAGCTGAGCAATGACGCACGAGATATATTTTTTTCATTTCGGCTCACTCCTTTCTCTTCATAAAACTATGAATCTCAACAATAATGCTCCCCTTTTTGTAACTTTTATTCACTACCTTATTATAATGTACCTATCCACCTCACCAAAAGAAAAGAGATAAGATCTCCTACATGAGACCTATTCCTTCTATTCTATCCGATCTATCACTCTATAAAAAGTAAATTACTCAAATTTTGATTGTTTAAACTGTTCCTCCATCGCTTTACCTACCGCATCTAACCAAACTTCTTCCTCTTTCGTAAAAAAATTCGGTATTTGAAAATTAGCCTCAGATATATCAAATTCTGCTTCGAATTTTTCAAATTGCTCAAGCAGTGCTTCTTTATCCTCAATGTTTCTTGTCATGATATCAGTCATTCGTATGACCACTTGAAATGCTTCATTAGTATTTGGAGCTATACCTTTTTTCATTAGTTCTTTTATAGTTGCTAACACATCAAGCATTTCCATATCGACTGCTTTTTGTTGTTCTTTTGGTAAATTAAACAACTGTTCAACTAACTCTCTAGGCAGATTCTCCTTCATCCACTCTTTTTGCTCTTGTTCATGTTCCATTTGATATAACAAGGCACTCAAAACGGTCCATGTCACGGGCTTTCCTTCTTTAATTAAAGTTTGTACATGCTCTACCGCTTCAATAGCTTGATTTAATTCATCTCGCTTTTCCGTTAAGAGCTGATGCTGCATCGGAAGAGAATTTTCAAGTTTGGCTAAAGCATCCTCATCTTTTCCTAGCAACTCTTTAATTTCTTGAAGCGAGTACCCGATAAACTTCAAGGCTTGGATTTGCTGCAGTTTCGCCAGTTCAACAAGTCCATACAGACGATGCCCTGTTTGATTTTGCTCAGTAGGTATAAGTAAGGCAATTTCCTCATAAAATCGTAGTGTCCTTACTGTGATCCCTGTTTTACGTCCAAATTCGCTAATCGTATAAGTTGGATTTCTCATACTCATTCCAAATCACTCCTTCGTTCAATAGCTTAGTCTGTTGCTCATATATTTCTTGAGTTTCTCAACAGCCATAGCTAGATTGATGACCACCATTTCTTTTAGATTATCATGTGACGTAACGGAAGGCACAAGTGCTAATGAACCGTTTACAAAAATATGTGAGAGGGGGCTTTTTCTTGAGAAATTTACTTCCAGCCTTATTTATGTATGTAGTCGTCTGTATTTTTGCCGTTTTACTTCCAGCACCAGAAGGATATAACACTTTCTTTTGGAAATTAATTGTTGGTCAAGTATATGCGATTCCCGCTTTTATTATCGTCACCATCATTACTGTTTTTGTCATTAAGAGCAACAAATCCGTTGCAGACGAGGAAGATGAATAAACCTTAACAAAAACAGACTTGAAGCCTATTTCCATCTAAATCAAACAAGTCAAAAAAAGTATTCGCCCCCACTTGAACAATATCAGTAACGATAACATCTTGTTTCCTTAATTGACGATGTACTTTTTCTAAGTCACTAGAAAAAAAGATTGGATAGACTGAAGCATTCGCTTTAACTTCTCCAACCTCGATTGTAAAGGGAACATGCGAGTTACCCACCTTTAAAATCGCATAATCGTCCTCGCGATTAATGACGTTAAGCTTCAGTTTATCTGCATACCAGTTTAGCGAGTTGTCTAAGTCACTTACCGTCACACAAATCGTATCAATCCGGTCTAACATTCACACCACTCCAACAAAATGCTTTTCAAAATATCTTTTGGTTTCCTCATGCGTTAACAAGGCTACTACTTCACTTTTATCGACCAAACGAACAGAACTAATTTCACTATCAATGGGTACGAGTGCTTCTTCTTCACCTTTAAACTCAACTAAAAACATCGTTGTTACTTGTTTTTGAAAGTCTATTTTTCTCTGAATCTCACTTGGAAAGACAAACTCAATTTTTTCATCAAATGACTTCATGATTTTATAACATTCAGAACCGGTTTCTTCTTTTAATTCACGTAAAATCGCCTCTTCTAGATTTCCATCCTCTTTCTCTACCTTTCCTTTCACAAAATCCCATTCACCTACAATCGCTTCTTTCCCGTTTTGCGTATTGATTTTGGTTTTATGAACGAGTAAAAACTGTTCACCGTGATAGACTATCGCTCCGACTGCTTGTCTAATTTGAGTCATATGTTCCTCCTCAGAGTACCTTTTTGCTAAAATGAGTCATTGAAAATTGCTCAGTTATGACTTGCTTGCTGATTTCCTCAAATCCATTTTTCTTGTAAAAACGTATAGCAGGCTCATTCCTTGTTCCTGTTGAAACGGTGATGATCTCAAGTCCGTCCATTTTTTTCTCAACATAAACAAGAAGTGCTTGGGCAATGCCTTTTTTAAAATGTCTTGGATGTGTAACGAGCTTGTGAATGTCGAGCACTCCCCTTGTCCATTTGCATGTAATAAATCCACAAAGCTCGTCACCTTGAAAATAACCATAATAGGTTTCCTTTGATTGCTGCAATTGATCAAGCGTTTCTTGGAGCGGAGGTATTTGCTCAAAATTAGTGAGCTCAGCTTCAACCTGATAAGCCGCCTTTTGTAACTTCAAAGCAGCTTCCGCCTGAAGTTTATCTTTAATATCGATTAATTTAATCATGGTCCAACGCTGCCTCCCACTTACCCGCTAGCTGTCTGAGTGATTCGAAACGATTTTGGCGGTCTTTCTCCACTGCTTTTTTCATCACTTCAAATAAAGGCTCACTCGCTTCCCACTTAGCAAATGAACGATCCAGTTCTCCGCCTAATAAACAAAAAGCCATTGCGCCGATATTAAATACATTCGTTCTGCCATCAATTTCACTCCCTAATTGAAACTCCTCTGGAGACATAAATCTTGAAGAACCCCATAAGCGACCAAGATGATTAATAAAAGGTTTTTGCTGGTAATAATCGATGTCACAAATTTTCAGCTGCTTTTGCTGAAAATCATACATAAGGCTGCCATCATAAAAATCAATCGCAACATAACCCTTTTCCTCAACACGAACATGAAACTGAATGATTTGACTCATCACCTTAATTCTTTCAAATACGGCGAGTTGTTTGAACCGATAAAAAGGAGATTGCGGATTGGTATACTTTTCTGTTTTAGAAAATTCACCTTGAGGATACAAACCCTCACCTTCAAACCATTCAAATATAAGAATATACCCTTGACCGATTTCACCATAATCAATTAATTGAACTAACAATGGATGTTTTAACGTTTCATAAATAGGAACGGATTCTTTTAACTTCCGAATCGCTTCCCCCATATCACCAGAAAACCTCAGTGTGTTTGCCCCTGCATATTTGATAAAACATTTCTTCCCTGCTTTTTTTACACCAAAACAAATATTTCCAGAATCCTGCTGTTCAAATACGTTAAATACTTCTCCATAATTTGTAATCCAGCTAAAATCATGATCTTCCTTTAATTGAAATTCGAATCCATTAATTGCTAAAGAGACGTGATTCATGCTCTTCTCCCTTCATCTGTTCATTACTATGTACGGCTTACCATTCATAACTGGCTGGATCTTTCTTGTAATCTCTCAATTCTTTTTTATACTGAAACATTCTAAAAATAAACGCAGTCCAAATACCCCCAATGACAATCATAAGTGGGGCGATAATAGCAGAAAATAGACCTATTCTATTATAATAGCCATCGATTATATCCATCCATAATCCACCATACACACCAATGCCAATAAAGGTCATAAGAATTGGAAGAGTAACTCCTGGTTTATACGTTTTTTTAAGTAGCCTAAGAGCTTCTTCTGTATTGAGTTTTTGATTCATTTTCAGTCCCCATAAACATAGCCTAAAATAGTTAACTAGATAATTCCCTTGTTAGCTCACCATGACATAGGCTACATCATGTCCTCCTTTCCTGTATGTTCATCTTAAATATTCACCTCATAAGTCTTAAGGAAAGAGGCTAACCCCTCTTTATGCCCCCTCCCTTCTTTTGTATGCTCAATCGATTGTCCATTTTTTAAAGGCAATCTTCCGTAAATTTTCCCGGACTGAATCAAAATACCTTCACCTGTAACAGTCTCAGAGATATTGATTTTGTTCGGTTCAAATAATAACGTATCGATAATTTTTTTTACCTTTGGATTGGGCGATTCGAGAAGCTTTGCAGTCACCTCAGAATCAATATAAAAAGGAAAATCGACTTCTGGTTCAGGCCAATGGAGCTTAACCGCTTCTGCTAATAAACGGTCGACAGCTAACAGCAGTGGCGATAACATCAGTTGATGATCTTTGTAAATCAGTTCAAGTAAATAACTAACTGTTGCGTCATCGGTACTGATTCCTTCATTTGAACAGCTTATTTTTTCTAAAAGGGAAAAGACAGATTGATGAAGAGTACCGTTCATATAATTATCGCGTAAAAAGCTATCTAAATGGTCAAGCCCAAGTACTTTCTCACTTCCCATTAATGGAGATTGTGAATCAAGTAGTTGAATCATATCGTCTGGTTGAAGGTTTATTTTGTTTAAGATCTCGGCAATTTCGTTGCTTTGTATGTACTGATTCGTTAGTTGATGGTGATTAAACTTAAGAGTTCGTTCGACGGCGTGTGAAAAAGGTAAATGTCCGATATCATGAAGAATCGCCGCTGCTCGCAGTGCTAAATCATTAGGAAAGAAATGAAGAACAAGTTTCCAAACCCCGACTGTATGCTCAAAACGTGAATGAGTTACGGAAGAAACGAGAGCTCCTCCCCCATAGTGAGCTAAATGCTTTAAACGCCTGACATACCTTGAAGAAAAAAGTTCGTTTTCCCAATCTAGTGGTTGTATATGAGGATAGAGGGGTTCATTAATCGCTATCATATCGGCTCCTTCATTATCCGAATTGGAAGAATATTCATTATAACAATGGATCTTATTTTGTGTAAATAGTCTATCGTTATTTCTATATGACTCTTTCAAGTTCGTCTCTTCTGAAACACTTTTTGATGAATTGGTTATTTTATTAATCCGGTAAAAGTAAACCCATAATTACATAAGCAACAAGTGAAATAGGAAGTACAATAAATAAAATTCTGACGAGAAAAGATGATACATTATAATATTCTGCAATTCCCCCACACACGCCAAGTATAACTCTGTCATCATATGATTTTCTTAACCTCATAACCATTCCCCTTCCCTTTTTAAACTTCTCTTTTGATTTACGTAATCAATGTTAGAAAGGTTGCATTTTTTCATTCATTCACAAAAAACAAGACACCCCGTGAGGTACCACTACCTTACAGAATGCTCGTTCATAATATCTAAAAAAAGCTACTTTTTGGATGCTTTTATAATAAATGTTGCGGGAATGAACTGTGCTTTTTCCATCGAATACCACTTATTAGGTTGTGTCAGCGTATGTTCATTTGGTAAAGCTACATCATCAATTACCTTATCAATCGTAAACCCTGTTTCGATCAACGTATTAATATATGTACTAAGTTTACGGTGATAAATGACGACCTCTTGATGCCAAGCCTCATTTAATTCTGGTCCTTCTTATTAAAAAGTCTTAAGTACCTTTTCCTACTTTATGAAAACAGAGCCTATGTCCAAGCACGTTTTCTCTCTTTTTTAATATGCTTTAACGTGCTTGTTAATTTATGAGGCTACATTACAAATGGCTTTCACCTATTTTAAGGGAGGAATTTACTTGAGGAATATATGGTTCAAAACAGCGATTACTATTTCAACCATGCTTTTCTTTACAACTGGATGTAATTCCATAACAAAAGAAAATCTATTGGATGAAATGAATGAAACAGCCGAAACAATTGAAACCTATATGGTAGAAAATACGATTTCAGTACAAGTGACAGAGACAAATGGACATGTTCAGGATTACGGGGGACTGACCGTCCAAGGACAAATTGACCTTAAGGAAAGCAAAGGCTTTATTGAGATGCACGAGGATTATATTACAGAGCAATATGAAACCTTTGCTTACTTTAATGGTGATGAGCATTTTGTGAACTGGCTCGGAAATGGTTGGTATCCAGAGAGTTGGACGACCGAGCAAATGCATTTCTATTTTCTTACAGATTACAATCTTGTCGTGGACGCGATTAATAGTATCACGGTTCCGATAAATGCGAACTATGAAGAGACAAGGGACTACTATTTACTTAACTACACGGAATATAACGCCGAAGCCTTCGAAAAATTCGCCCAAATTTTAGGGTTTGACTTATACGAAGATGTCATTAAAGAGATGCATCTAACCATGCAATTTCAGAAAAAGCCATTCGCTCTCCAAAAACTTGAATTCACCTTAATTGAAGAAGCAAACGGGGTCACAAGAGAAGCCGTTATGGAAATCGAATTCCAGCGAGTTAATGAAGATTTTGAAATCGAAGTACCGTATGACATTATAGGTGAAGAAGATCAATTATAATGGTAAAACAGGCTACTAATTAAATCTTTTAGTAGCTTGTTCTCTTATCTAGCTTAATAGCTTTAATGAAGAACGTTCATCTCAATCAATATTTCGAGACATAAATACGCTCAAACTCCTCCTTCTCATTTAAACAAGTATCATTAACCATGCGATCCATAGTGGTAGTATCATGATGATAACCGCCTTTAATATCGTCATCCCTTCATACCCTTTCAGCTTTAAAAGAAAGGCTGTCACGATTATATAAACGGGGTGAAAAGAAGTCATTGCGACCATCGAAATCACCACCGTAGCCGGACGTATTTCAACGATTGAAGAAATAAAAAACAGCACTAAACTATTTTCCAAGATAAACACAATCGCATAACTTAACCAGAACACTTTCGGTAATGGTTGATTCATCCTATTGCTCCTTTCCTTTGCTCTATCTCTTTTTTTGTTTGCTGTTTGCAAGGGGAATCGTTTGGGTAACGCTCATTCTCCTTTTTCACACACCAAATGCGGCAAAAAATCCACAATGTCCCAATTTTGCACAAACACATCCTTACTATTCGCTGTAAATCACGCTTTCTCCTGTTTTTCCCAACAAAAAAAGAAGCAGCTCACAAGAACTACTCCTCCAATAATTAATTTTACACAAATAAACTTAAAAGCAAAACAAACGCTAAACCACTAATCGAAATAACCGTTTCTAGTACTGTCCATGTCGCAAATGTCTCTTTGATCGTTAATCCAAAAGATTCTTTAATAATCCAGAAACCGGTATCGTTCACATGTGAAGCGATAATACTACCTGCACCTGTTGCAAGTACCATTAAAGCAAGGTTGACATCAGATCCTTGCATCATTGGAATAACGAGACCCGCCGTCGTTAAGGCAGCGACGGTTGCCGACCCTTGAGCAACTCGTAGAACAGCGGCAATAAGCCAAGCTAAAATAAGAGGAGAAATCGTGCTTCCTTCAAAAATAACTGCGACATAATCACCGACACCACCATCAATTAATACTTGCTTTAAAGCACCACCGGCTCCGATAATCAACAGCATCATTCCAATTGTTTTAATGGAATTTTCAGCTGACTTCATAACCTCTTTCATTGGGATGTTTCTTGCCACTCCCATCGTATAAATCGCAAGTAAGACGGATAATAACATAACAGTTGTTGGAGCACCAATCATCGCAATTGCATCAAAAAACCAACTCGCCCCAGCAATCGTTTCTTCTAACAAGGATACAACGGTAGCTGCCGCCATTAAAATAACTGGGAATAAAGCGGTAAATGCACTAATTCCAAATCCAGGTGTATCTTCTAATTTAAACTGCTTCGCATCGCCAATTTCAGTCATACTTCCCCCACCCATTTTTTCAAAGGCTGATGGAATGTATTTTTTGGCCACCTTTGTAAAGAGTGGACCTGCAATAATTGTCGTCGGAATCGCAATAATAAATCCATACAATAAGACCATCCCAACATTTGCTCCAAATTCTTGTGATATAACAGTCGGGCCAGGATGTGGTGGTAAAAAGCCATGGGTAACCGATAAGGCTGCTACCATTGGAAGCCCTAAATATAAAATCGGCATTTTAACTTGTTTCGCAATTTGATATATGATTGGAATTAATAAAACCAATCCAACTTCAAAAAACAACGCAATACCAATAATAAAGGAAGCGACCACAACTGCCCATTGGATATTTTTTTCACCAAATTTATGTATTAATGTCATCGCAATTCGCTGGGCCCCACCAGCATCTGCAATTAATTTACCGAGGATAGCTCCTAAACCAAATACAAGGGCAATTCCTCCTAATGTTCCACCCATACCTGATTCAATCGATTTAACGATATCAGCTAAAGGCATTCCAAGTGCTAAAGCAATAAAAAACGCGACAACAATTAATGAAATAAACGTATTAATCTTAAACTTCATAATTAAGATTAACAAAACCACAACACCTAATGCGACAATTAATAAAGGCATTTTCTCACTTCCCCAAGTAAAAGATTATTTATCTTCTTCAATCTTTCGTTGATAACGAGCAATTTGTGTATATTCAGATTCTAATGCGCGAGATAGATTGATAAAGATTGGAATTAATTCTCTATATTCCTCGACATGTTCTCGCTTTGGCTGATGCTCAAACGAATGACCAATTAGGTTTTCTACGACGTCAAGGCTATCAACTTTACCTAAGCCATATAAGCCTAATATACAAGCACCTAAACAAGATGACTCATAACTTTCAGGAACCAAAACCTTCTGATCAAAAATATCCGCCATCATCTGTCTCCAAATTTCAGAGCGGGCAAATCCTCCTGTTGCTTTTATGCTTGTCACCTTTGAATCCATCGCTTCCATTAAAGCTAAAAAGACCGTGTATAAATTAAAGATAACGCCTTCAAGAGCAGCACGAATCATATCTTCTTTTTTATGACTGAGTGTCAAACCGAAAAAGGAACCACGTACATCGGGATTCCAAAGTGGTGCACGTTCCCCTGCTAAAAATGGATGAAAAAGTAAACCGTTTGAACCTGGTCGAACCCGACTGGCAATTCTTGTCAGCACCTCATACGGGTCAATTCCTAATCGTTTCGCTGTTTCCACTTCACTCGCCGCAAACTCATCCCGAATCCACCGTAAAACCATACCACCATTATTGACTGGACCCCCAATCACCCAATGCTCATTGGTTAAGGCATAACAGAACGTTCGACCTTTTGGATCCGTTTTAGGCTTTGGAATGACGGTACGAATCGCTCCGCTTGTTCCAATTGTAATCGCCACTTCTCCTTCTTTAATTGCGTTGACACCGATATTAGATAAAACGCCATCACTCGCCCCAATGATAAAAGGTGTTGTATGTAAAATGCCCATCTCACGTGCCAACTTTTGATCACAACCAGTTAAGCTCTCTGTCGTCGGAACCAATTTCGATAATTGATCGGCTGTGATTCCAGCAACTTCAAGGGCCTCTTCATCCCAATCTAACTTCTCTAAGTTAAATAAACCCATGGCTGAAGCAATAGAATAATCGACCACATATTGATTAAATAGCTTCAAAAAAACATATTCTTTTATACCTATATACTTTTTCGCTTTTAAGGAGATATCTGGACGGTCATTCGTTAGCCATGTAATTTTACTTAAAGGTGACATTGGATGAATCGGTGTCCCTGTACGTAGATAAATTTCATGACCATTTAATTCTTCTTTAATTTTCCTCGTCCAGCCCTCACTTCGATTATCAGCCCAAGTTATACACTTTGTTAAAGGTTCATCTTGTTCATCGATCGCAATGACACCGTGCATCGCACTACTAAAGGAAATAAACGATAAATCTGCAGGAGCAATTTTTGACTTTTTCATTACTCCCTTAATTGACAAAATAACCGCTTGCAAAATATCCTCTGGATCCTGCTCAGCTGTCGCTATATTAGGAGTATATAACTCATAACCATTGTTTTCCTGGGCAATAATTTCACCTGTTTCTCGAAATAAAACGGCTTTTGTACTTGTCGTACCTATGTCAAGGCCCATCATGTATTTATGCTTGTCCACTACTCCCCGCCTCACCTTCTAATATTTTCCACCATGTAGGCTTTTTAACACGTTAAAAAAGCGCTTACTTTTTTATATAATCAATCCGAACACCTACTGTATAAGAGATCGGATCACCTAACTCCTATAGCGAATTATTATACGTCTTTCTGACAAAAAATACTACTATTTTTAATTAAATGATAAATTAGGAGGACGTGTTAATCCATGTCTCTCCCTTATTTCTTTATTTTTATAAATTTTTGTTCTTCTCTTTTAATTCGTCACGAATTTCCGTAAGAACTTTTGTCATTTCAGAAGTGTTTATAGCTTTTTGAACTGCTGTTTCAATAATAAGGTATAAAATAACTAAAGATATAATAGATAAAAGATGGTTTTACTTCAGGATTAGGGTGGTTCTTAAACCAATACTTCTTTATGGACATTAAAGGATGAACGGGTCTGGCTCAAAGCAAATCGATTCGGTGGAAAACTATTATTTATCGTTGGATTACTTATTGTATCGCTATCATTTATTGCTCCAGAAGGGATTGCAATGATTAGCTTGATTTTAATTCTTACAGCAGCCTTTATCGCCACACTAGCCTCTTACATCATTTACAAAAATATAAAACCTAGTATTGGAACATAAAATCGAGTGGTTTTTTGCCACTCGATTCTTAGTGTTAACTATTATCTTTACCTCTTTCATTTACAGTCTTTCCCTACTCACTCTCTTCTATTTTAAATGTCAGAAAAACTTTCACGAGTACGATTAAACCTAACACTGCTGTAATTATAAAAATAACCGGATCTCCTGCTAGGTTAAATTCATCCACAATGACTCCTCCTTGAAACAATAATATCGCAGCGATCAAAACCGCCAATACGGAATTTATTAAAATCACATAAGTGCCTTTCCACTTTTTTTGACCAAATACTAAATAAAGAAAGTTTAGAATAACAATGAATGATATCACAATATAAACTGGCCGAAATAAATCAAAAGTCTCAAACATCCTTTTTTACTCCCCACTTAATTCCTCTAACAAAATTTCTAATTGTTCTCGGTCATTTGTATAAATCTCACCATATTGATCAATAAGTGCTTGAATGAGCCATTTCATATCTTTTTCACTCGAAAAATAGCCACTTTGAATAAAGCGATAGTAGGCTTGATACGGATTCCCCTCATCATAATCAGAGGCGATATTTCTTATTAACTCAAGGTACGATTGATATTGATTATGTCCAATAGAGTCGAGTCCTTCTGCCATTATATTAATCGCTTGCTCTAAATCCGTTACAAGGTAAGCGGTAGATAGATAATAATAACGATGAATATTGTTCGGATCTAACTCTAGTGCTTTTTTATATGCAATAACCGCTAAATCAGGTTGGCTTTGCTCTAAATAAATGGCTCCTAATTGCTGGTAAGCTTGGACTGCATTCGGTATCGTCTTAATGATTTTTTCTAAATTATCGATCTTTTCCTCCGCAGTAAAGTCCGCTTGATTGGCAAAAAGCCATTCATTCGCAAAACTATAAGCCTCAAAAAACTCATCTGCATAGCTTTTTAATGATTGACCGACAACTATCTCAAAGGCTTCATCAACCTCCCTTTCAGGCATTTCCTCATATAATAGGACTAAAAAATCATCGCCTATCGTTTCAAACAATGTATTTAATATGGCCCCACTTTGTCCATAAATGTCATAAGGAACGGCTAGATGCTCGTCCCACCCTTGCTCATAATTAAAAGCGTCAAACTCAACCACTTGAAATCGAGGATCAAACTCAATCTTTTTTTCTTCCCTCTCTAAAGCAACGCTTACCCCTTCTACTAACCAATCAGGTGCATAAACTCCACCATCAAATGAAAAGTAGAGATGATGGATATACTCGTGGGCTAAAATCCGTTCATAAAACTCTTCGTCAATATTTGTTTTTATCGGCACGTGAATAGATTCGGAATAAGGTTGATAGACTCCATAAGCATTCGAATCCTCATATGGTAACTGATATGGGTGTTCATAAAATACAACGGATACAGGAGAATGAAACTCTTCACCAAAATAGTTTCCCCACTCCACTTTACGAGTGTCAACCATCGCTTCAAAATCAGCAATTGCTTCCTCCGCACGAGCTAAATCCATATTATAATAATAAGTGAACGGATCTTTATTAATCTTCGGAAGATCTAAATATCCATCATCATGCCAATCACCACTTATCATATAAAAATAATCTTGGACCAATGTGATTCTCTCCACTGGTCCGGCTACCTCTGTTCGGCCATATTGCTGTTTATATAGGTCATTCAATGCCCCTTGAAGTCCTATAAACAGCATACTCAAACCGATAAAAATAGCCGTAAATAATAATAGATATAAATTGTTATACCACTTTTTTATCGGGTGAAAAGGCAATCGTATAAAACCAATTATGGCAAAAACAACTACAAATAAAGCTAAACTACTGCCCAACTCACCCAAGAAAAACAGCACTTCATAATGAATAAAAAAACTTAAAATACCCCAAAGCACAATACTTAAGATGACCGCTAAAATAAACCAACCAGTGCTTTTCAAAAATGGATGCAACGTCTAATCTCCTTTAAAATTCTCTTTACTTCATTATCATTCGACAAAGACTATCTTATCCCTCTTTTTACCTAACCTAGATATAATACTTCTAGTTCTTTTTCTTGTAGTTAGATTAATAGGATGACAAACTGTTCAATCTACGGCCCAAAAAATGAGCTTGCACTGGATCCATCTTCAACTCTCTCGCCCAAATTGATAGTTGTCCTATATGGTGAATTTCATGTGTTAGAATATGATGAATAATATCTGCTACTTGGTAGGAGCGTATTTCCCAAGGAATATAGATATTCTCCTTCAACCGACTATCCATCTCATTTAAAATAAACGGTACCAATTCAGCCCTCCATTGATCCGAAAGCCTTTTGACCGCATCTAGAGTAGGATAATCAGCAGCATCGTAGATAATATCTTCTTTTCCTTGAACAGCTCGTAACCAACTATTCTCAACTTCAGCGACATGAAAGAGAGTCGCTAAAATACTCCCAACTCCACCCACTCTTCTTTTCGTTAATTGCTCAACAGATAATGACTGACACCACCGAAACCATTCATCTCTTATTTGCCAATTATATTCAAATAACGGAATCATTTATATCCACTCCATTAAAATTAGTTAGTTTCCAAAAATATACTACAAAGGCATCGTCACGTATATGAAATTTCGAACTTTTTCAACAATTCCCCCCATAACCATATGATATAATCTTAAAAAAGAGAAGAGGTGCAATAGCATGTCAAATGTAGAATTTATCAAGCTACAGAAAGAAATGTTTACTCTCTTTACAACTAAAAACTTTGAGGAAATTCATCGCTATATCGATAAAGTACAAATTCTTTTTCCAACACGATTAGACAAAACCCTCTTTTGGACAGCTTGTGCCTACTCCTTACAACAAAAAGTAGACGAAGCGATTTCAACTTTACACCAAGGGCTAGAAAAAGGGATTTGGTGGAATCCAAACCTTCTAATTAATGATCCTGATTTACATAATCTTCAACATAACAAAAAATTCCAAGAGCTTTTAACTAAATGTGAGGATATTTATGAGACTGAAAAATTAGCATCTACTGCAAAATGGAACACCTATGGTAATCCCGAATCTAATACTGGTATCTATACTCTTCACTGGCGTGGTTCAAACAATCAAGACTTTGCCCCTTATTGGCTAGATGAAAAAACGGAACACTACCATTTTGGCTTTCTACAATCCTCTCAAATCTTTAGTTACAACTCTTTTTCATGGGATAACCATGTAACTTCCCTAAATGACATTACCTATTTTTATGAAAAGTTTGATCATGAATACAAGCATCCAAACCAAATTTTTGCCGGAGCATCTCAAGGTGGTCAATTAGCGATTGAACTAGTACTCAAACAAACTTTTCCAAAGGTAAACAAATTCATTGCTGTTATTCCAGCCATCAAAGATATCGACTATTTTGAAACCTTGATTAAATCAACTCTTCCTACAAATATTAAGGGTTACATCATTACTGGTGACGAAGATCCTTTTTACCAAAACACCTTACAATTAATGACCCTATTTGAAGCTTATCAAATCGATTGCCAATTTATTGTGAAGCAAGGGCTTGGTCACTTTTTCCCTGCTGATTTTACTAGTTTGTTGTCTATTGCTTTAAAACAAATGGCTTAGAAAAAGATTTTAGACTGCAAAAAGGAGGATAACCAACAACAATGAGAACCGAACAAGAAATAATGGACTCAATAATTCGAACAGCACAGGAAGCTAAGCGAATTCGTGCTGTCTACCTGAATGGTTCTCGAACAAATCCAAATGCTCCAAAAGATATTTTTCAAGATTATGATATTGTCTATGTCGTAACGGAAACGGCATCCTTTATTCAAAATAGAGAGTGGCTACAGCCATTTGGAGAGTTCATTATGATGCAAGAACCCGACAATAATTTTTCCAATGACGAAGAAGATTTTGAAAGTTCTTATGGTTTTTTGGTGCTTTTTACTGATGGAAACCGAATCGATCTCCGGCTCCAAACGAAAGAAACATTGTTAGAAAACTATAAAAAAGATAAGCTTACTCTTCCTCTATTGGATAAAGATCATACTTTACCAGCAATTCCTCCACCTAGCGATATTGACTATCATGTACAAAGACCTTTTGAAAATGACTTCAACTGTTATACGAATAATTTCGAGTGGTGTTTACAAAACGTAGCAAAAGGAATTTGGCGTGACGAGCTTCCTTATGCGAAGCTAATGTTTGAATATACAGTAAAAAAATCTTTAGATAAAGTTGTTAGCTGGTGGATTGGCATTGAGCAAAATTTTCAAGTTTCCAGTGGGAAAATGGGGAAGTATTTTAAAACGTACCTCCCTAAATCAGCCTAATAGTTGTTGACCAAAACACTCGATAAAAGAATGGTGGAGGGCTCCTATGGCACTAATTGACATCTTCTGGTGTGGATACAAAGACCCTCTAACCACCTTCCCTTTTTTTCCTAAAAGATATGTTATTGACAACTAATTTTTCTGGATGTATGATACTTTTTGACTCAAGCCCATAAAATGACAAATCAAAGGAATGAGTGTATTACATAGGTTAATATCCCTTACTACTGTTTACACTATAAGAACGGACAAAAAAATATTTTTTTCTATTCAACTAGTAATACTGAACACGCTCAGTCTCTTACTCAAATGCTTATTAAAGATAGCAAACCCGCTGAAAGGAATTTTATTATGAAGAAACAATTTATTGTGATCGGACTAGGTAGGTTTGGTTCTAGCCTTACTAAGACCTTAATAGAAAACGGCCACGAGGTACTTGCGATTGATAAAGATTTAAACCTGGTAGAAGAGATGGCCAATATAGCGACCCAGGCTCTACAAGCTGATTGTACAGATGAGTCGGTATTGCAAGAATTAGACGTGCGACATTTTAATCATGCAGTCGTTGCCATTGGCGAAAATCTACAAGCAAGTATATTAACAACATTGCTGTTAAAAGAAATGGGAATTCCAAAAGTTACAGCTAAAGCCAAAAATGCGGTTCATGGGAAAGTGTTAACCAAGATTGGAGTCGACCAAATCATTTATCCTGAAAGAGATATGGGGGTACGATTAGGAAAGCAATTAAGCTCTGATAATTTAATTGACTATATAGAATTATCTCCCTACTATAACCTTGTTGAAATGAAAGCACCTTCTGCGATGGATGGACGGACTCTTGCCCAGTTAAACATTCCAACAAATTACGGTTGTACAATTATGGCTATTAAAAACAATATCGATATTAACGTCTCCCCAAAAGCAGAAGATACTATCCAAGCAGGAGATATATTATTAATGATCGGAAGTAATGAAGATATTCGCAATATGGAGGATAAGTATGGAAAGAAACGCTAACTACCAAAAGCGTATAAGTCCTCCACAACTTATTATTTTAATTTTTATCTTACTTATTTTAGTCGGATCTATCTTATTAAGTTTACCCATTTCTTCTAAAGGAGAAGCGATTCCGTGGCTTGATGCACTATTTACAGCAACATCCGCTGTCTGTGTAAATGGATTAGTCGTCATTGATACTGGAGCTTCTTTTTCGACTTTTGGCCAAGTGGTTATTATGATTTTAATTCAAATTGGTGGCCTTGGCTTTATGACATTAGGAGTTATAATTGCCATCTTATTAGGTAAAAAAATCGGGTTAAGACAACAACTCGTTCTCCAACAAACAACCCAATCAAATTCAAGACACGGACTAGTTAGACTCTGTTTATATATCGTTTTAATTGCTTTCGCCTTTGAATTAGTTGCGGTCACGATACTTACTTTACGTTGGGTGGGGGATATGGGATTTCAACAAGCTATCTATTACGCACTTTTCCACTCCGTATCCGCATTTAATAATGCTGGCTTTGCATTATGGTCAGACAGCCTCAGTGGATACTTGAATGACCCAATTGTGAACTTAACGATTATCATGCTTTTTATTTTTGGTGGTTTAGGTTATATCGTCATCGTCGAGTTATTTCAAAAACGGTCTTGGCGAAAATTTTCATTACACACAAAGGTCGTGCTCGTAACATCAGGAATTCTCATCCTATCCGGATTTTCATTACTTTTTTTATTAGAAAGTTGGAATCCGGCAACGTTTGGTAATATGTCATGGGGAGAAAGAGTGTCAGCTGCCCTTTTTCAAAGTACCACACCAAGAAGTGCTGGTTTTAATACAATAGACATTGGAAGTATGCTATCTTCTTCACAGCTCCTCATCATCATTTTAATGTTTATTGGCGCCTCATCCGGTGGAACTGGTGGAGGAATTAAAACCAATACCTTTGTTGTCCTTGTGTTAGCGACTTTAAATACATTTCGTGGCGGTGGACAAATCCATGCATTTAAGCGCAAGATTGCTAACGAAACGGTCATGCGTGCCTTAGCCGTTGTCACTAGTTCACTTGCATGCGTGTTGTTTGTTGCTTTGTTATTAACAATTACTGAAGATATGTTAGAAGAACACTTTTTAGAGGTCTTATTTGAAGCAACATCAGCCTTTAGCACAACTGGACTTTCCATGGGTCTAACAAGCGAATTATCCCCAGTAGGAAAAATTATCGTTATCTTCACTATGTTCGTTGGACGGCTTGGTCCCTTAACTTTAGCCTATGCATTAGCTAAGAAAAAGCGCACCTCAAAAATTGGGTATCCAGAGGACCATGTTTTGATTGGTTAAATACTCAAATCATCAACAATATACTTTACTTAATCGAATGAAAAAGGAGCTATTTCAACTTGAAACGGCTCCCTCTTATCTAGTCAAAAAAGCCTTGCCTACATTTTCAAATTTCCACTGTTTTGAATATCTACCTCAAAATGAATATCAGTTGTTATATGAGGATAATATTTAGAACGCCATTGCGTAAGCTCTGAGCGTGGTAGCTTATTTCTAAAAAGTTGACCAATCCCTAAGATATCGGACTCCACTTGTTGAATCTTAGTGAACATTTCATTAAACCGTTCGGTTAGTTGCTGATTTAATTGTTCTTTTATCACTTTTTCCGTGGTTCCTTGTTTTGTTTCCATTATAGTCACTTTTAAAAAAACAGTGGATGCCAGTTTAGGTTTTCCCTGCACAAAAGTAGCTTTATGCCTCATTGAATTTTCTACTATTCTTACTGCTGCATTATCTGTCACTTCAATAATTCCTTGAGTACTTTCACCATTAAAGGCGTTATATAAGAGTGTTTCTTTCGAATCAATTCGACTAACCATTCGACCTTCTTTAATTACGGCTGAACCTGTCTGTTCAACCATCGTTGTATCTCCTAATTTTAATATTGGCACTGCCACATCATTTGTTAAAGAATGAATACTTCTATAAATATGCCAAACTCTAGTCAGAGCAATTTGTGGGTTCCAACCTGCATCCTTTTCAAAATAGTCTAATAAAACCGTACCTTCATTACCATGATTTCCCATCTTTGAAAAAAAGGTATTTAAGTCTTCTTCACATATAGTAAATAATGCTTTTGACGATATGTCTCTTGACCGTAAAAAGGCAGAAATTAGATCATCAAAGCCTTCTTCTGCAATCTCCTGTCCCACAACAATGACTTTGACATGTAATAGATCCACTTGGCTTTCCATATTTGTACTAATATTATTGATAATTTCATTAATCGTTTTCCCACTATCAATAACAATTCTAGTCTCGTTTTGATTTTCAGATGGCAGCGGAATTTGTAGAAATACTTTATACGCATCATCTATTTCTTCTTTTGCAATTCCTAAAACAACTGGCATGACACGGTGATTAATATCTTTATAGTCCCAACAGCCACTTAAGAAACAGATTGAAATAAACATGATTAAGCACATTAACATTCTTTTATGCATGATAAGCCCCTCCTTTTTTTCTAGATCGTTTTCCTAGAAACAATAAAGATAAGGGCGTTAAAAAAATCACATAAAACCTTAAAGGCGTATTCCATGTAAATAATTGATCAATTTCACTCCAACTTGGAATCATCCAACAAACGACCAATGTGATAAGAGCTGTGATCAAGACCAAAAATTGATTATTTATCTTAGGCAAATAATGATTTAATATTTTGGCCGTATTAAAAATAATAAAAGAAATAAACAACATAATAAAGGCAATTGAACTTAACAAAAAAAACATCGTGATCCGGTCTAAGCCTAACCAGTTAATATTAACTGCATCTGTTGCCACAACGAAGGGAAACATCATAGTCGATGCCGTCTGCTGACCAAAAGTAAGAATCGGAATATATACGGATATAAAAAAGAAGGGAGCGATAAACAAAGCAGCCAGCAAAATGCTTTGTTTATGAAGTGGAAAATACGGTTGAATCAATCCTAGAAACAAGAACCCTCCCCCTACTGCAAAAAAGCTTTTAAAATATGCTTCACTTGTTAAGAAGCTAAAATCATTACTCCAAAAAGGCAGGAAATAATGCCAATCCACATTTTGAAAGGACATCACAAAAACGAAAAAAATACATGGTAGAAATAGCATCGCTAATAATAGAGCGGCTCGAAAAATGGACTTGATTCCTAACATGGCTAGATAAGTTGAAATAAGAACCAACAATATCGTGACTCCTTGCAAAGATGCATTCGATAAAAAAATAATGAGAATGATTTCAGCATAAGCTCTTACTGAAATGATTAATGCCATAAAAAAATACAAACAGATCGGAACTAAAAAGAAGATTGAATACATTTTTCCTGCCTTTGAATAGATCGAAATAATCGTCTGATTAGGAAAATAGCTCAACCCTTTCATATAAAGACCAAGTAACAAAAAATGGAGTAGTATTGCAAGAAAAATAGGCAACCAATGACTACCATCCGTACTTCCAATAATGTTTGATGGATACAAAAAAAAGATAAGTCCTAAGTGAATGAGAATATATAATACAGATACTTGTATGTTTTTATTCACTGAAAGACCCATCCTTTTCTGGTTGTAATTTTAAATAAGGAATATTAAACACTTTTAAACTGGCCAAATATGAGCAGATAATAAAGATTCCCGCTAAAACTCCTAGTATCCCATAAATGGAAGCAAGAATAACTATAATATATTTTAAAAAACGAATAGAGATTGCATTTTGATAACCAATTACCGTAGAGTTCGCAATCAGCGTTGCGGCTAAAATAATAATTAACAAATTACTGACCAATTTTGCATCTACAACTGCCTGTCCCAGTATAATACCACCAACCATCGTTATCGTTGGACCTATACTCTTTGGTAGACGTACACTCGCTTCAAGAATCAGTTCTAAAACCAATAACATAAGTAAGACTTCCACTATTGCAGGATAGGGTACCCCCTCCCTACTTTGAGCAACGGATAAAGCAAGCTCTATCCGAAGAACTTCTGGATTTACAGCAACTAAAGCTACATACAAACCAGGTACGATCACAGCAATTAATATGCCTAATACCCGTAGAAAACGAATGAGCAACATAAATGGATAAAGTAAATTTTTATCATTTTCTAAAAAAACCATATCTGAAAATAAGCTTGGCAAAATAAAAGCAAATGGTATTCTATTTATCATCAAAGTAACTTTTCCATTAAGAAGAGCTTGACTAGCCTCTTGTGGCAATTCAGTCGTATGAAATTTTGGAATAATAGTCCAAGGAGAAAATTCAAATAGCTTCATCATATCTTGTGTCGTATTGACATTATTATTTTGTTTTCTTTTTATTTGATTGATAATCGAATGAATCAGCTGCTCATTTGCTTTATCCTTTAAATATAAAAGGGACAAATGATTTTTTTCTTCTTTACCGAGAGTGAAAGTATTAACTATAAGTTGCTTTGAAATCAACTGTTTGCGCATTAATCCTTGATTCGTTAACAAACTCTCATTAAAGGCACTCTTAGGTCCATTGATTGCACTTTCTTCACTAGGTGGTTCTATTGAACGTTCTAGAGTTTGAGGTGTAGGTTTAACACTAACAAAACACCTATTTAAAGGAATGTAAATAACGAGGTTACACTCTAGTATTTCGGATTCAACTCGCTCCACTGTCTCGACTTTATTACCAAGATTTTGAATTAATAATAGAGTTTCAACGTGTAACGCTGCGGTTAAAATCGTATGTTCGATCCCTTGCATTGTTGAAGGAAAATCAATTAATGAATTCAGTCCCAAAAAAACAAGATGAACATCATCATATTGTTGTTCAATACATAGAAAATCATCATTGTTTTGAAATGCTAACTTAATCTCGGTTAATACTTCAGCCATTACTTGAGCTCCTTCAAATTAATACTATCTAGTATTCCGAAAGAGTCGAAATTATATGCAGCAATGTTTTAATCCCGCTCTCACCTTAATATCTGATTATTTATAAACAGACTCTACGAGGACACAGAGTATTCTTTGTAACTTTAGAACTATAAAAAAAAGAATAGATTCTACAAATGTAATATCCACTCTTTAAAAATATAGTTTAACTTAGGAACCACCTTTGTTCTCTGGTTTAAATAAATATTTATATGGATGCTGCTTCTCATTAGTGAATTCCAAAAGGAAAGGTCGAATCGCATATAACATAAAAATATAAATTAATGCGTAATAGGAAATAGCAAGTTCTAACTGCGTTGAGATTAAGAGGGCAATGATCGTTAACGGCGAAGTCAAAAGAGCCAATCCGAGCATTCTTTGGCTAGCCTCCGAAGTAGAAAATTGCTTTTCTTTACACACCGTACAACATTTTCCATCATAAAAAATAAATAACCGACTCCATTTAAATAAATGGCCACAATTCCAACATTTCGCTTTTTTCATTTGATTCCCCCTATATGTTCACACTCTACATTCAAATGAAAAAAGAGCTACCTTAGCAACTCTTTTTTCCTACTCGTTAACAGCTTAGTTTAATAAGAGCTTTCTCCCACTCCTCACGTAAAATCCCCATTCGAATAGAATCATAATATTGATTGTTATAAAAGCGAACTTTACGAATACGTGCTTCCATTGTCATTCCGAGCTTTTGGGCGACGCGGATCATCCGCTCATTTCCAGACCATGTGGTTAAACCAACTCGCACTAACGGTATTGCCCGAAATAAATGATTCATCCAGAGTTTGAGAGCACGCGTGCCAAGTCCCTTACCCCAGTTTCCTGATTGATAAAAAATAATCCCCATTTCAAGCCAGTTTTTTTGTTCATCTTCATAATAATAAGAGACGGTTCCACATACCTTACCATTAATTACTATTGTCCAAATATCATCTGCACCTACCCAATTCACACAACCTTCCAAAAACTCTTCATATGGTTTTGCTTTATGAGGAAAATAAGGAGCGTCCCACTTTTTCCATTCAGGTTGTTCTTCCTTATAAATGAGCTCCCACAGTCGTGGTAAATCAGCTTCTATGATTGGACGAATTGTTAAGTTATCATTTGTATACATTCAAATCCTCTTTTCAATTAATTAGTATTCCGACAAGATTGAAAAGAAGATAGCCTACACTAACTACTCTTCAATCACCTTAGTTGCTAAAATCTGTTCCATCTAAATCCCCCACCTTCCATTAGTTGTCAGAAATATCATAACATTATTATTTTATTTTGAATAGATTCCTTGCACCATAATCGCGACAATCCCTACTTATTACAGCAAAAAGACTAATGTTAAAGTTTTTTTGTTTTCCATTCACTCAAGTCACTTTCACCAAAGTTAGCTTCTTACAACTCTTCCTCAACAAGTGCTCGCAAATGCTCAATCGCCTCGTCATTTGTTGGATTTAGCTCGATCGCTTTTTTAAAATAGCGAGTAGCTTCCACTCGGTCACCTTTTGCTTGATACATCTCACCTAAGCTATCATGTAAATTAGTAGATTCTAGGAAAAGCTCTACTGCCATCTTTAACAGAGCAATTCCTTCGTCTACTTTCTCATCTTCAAAAAGCTCATAAGCGACATAATTTAATTCTGCCTCTAATACATTAAAGCCAACATCTATCTTTCCACCCTTAATCCGCTTAAATTCCTCCAAAGTCACCTTCTCCCCCGACTCTATTAATGACTTCGCTAAAAAACGGGCAAGCGATCTTTTCACACCATCAACCTTTTCACCTATTACAACATCGAGAACCGCTTTCCAGATAACAGCCGTTCCACTGTAATCATTATTTGTGAAAAGGATGATACTTATTTTTTTCTCTGGTAAGACGATTAAATTGCTACGAAATCCAGTATCCAAGCCTGAATGAGAATACATCTTACGTCCTTTATATTGGCCAATAAACCATGCCAAACCTACCTCATCCATCTCTTCTCCCCAATTTGTCTTTTGTACTGGTTCAAACATTTCCGCAAAATATTCTCCACCAATTAACGATTGTTCCTGAAATAAACCTTTGTTATGCATCATAATTGCATAATTTGTCATTTCCTCTAAGCTTGTGCATAACGTCGAGCTAGCGGCATGACGACGGTTATAAGGAAAAACTGGACTAACTTTCGGTCCATAAGTACCGTCCATTGATAAAATATGTGGAGTCGCGATCTTACTTCTATTAAGCTCCTTATTTAAGAAACTACTCTCATTCATACTTAAAGGTTTTAAAATCCGCTCCTCAACATATTTTTCAAACGGTCGACCAGATACCTTTTGAATGATATCCCCTAATATTTCAAAGGCCGTATTGCTGTATTCAAATTTTTCACTAGGCGTAAAGTTTAACTTTTCATTTTTTTTACTCTTTACATACCGTTCAATCGCCAGCTCGTCATATTCAGGATTTCCCCAATTAAATTCATATTCATTCGGGATTCCAGAACAGTGACTTAATAGATCGCGTGTTGTAATAATGCAATATCGTTCATCAGCTAGGCAAAAATAAGGCAAATAAGAAATAATCGGTTCATCAAGATTTAAATCACCTTTTTCAACTAATTGCATGATAGCTAAAGCAACAAATGTTTTGGAGATAGAAGCTGTATGGAAAAGAGTTTCCTTCGTCACCGCTTCATACATCTCCATATTCATCACACCAAAACCCTTCATATATATCTTCTGTTCTCCCTGAGTTACCGCAATTGCCAGTCCTGGGATCGGTTCATTGGTCATTAATTCTGTTAAGATTTCATCTAATTTATTCGTTATTTGTTTTATAGACATCACTTTATTCCTCCAATTAATCGTTTTGTATTAGAAAAATAAAGCCCCTGTATCTAAGAGATATTCATAAAAAAAAAACAGAGCAACCCAAAAAAATGAGCGCTCTGTAGTATTTGTAAAAACACGATACAAGAGGCTTCATAATGGATAAAAAAGGCATACTTATCCCTTGTTTGCCATCAACAGAAAAAAACAAGGTCATATACACATTTCATTAAAGTCCATTATAAAGTTACCATTGGTCGTATTTTCTCCTCTCGAATATCTCCTAATTAATCTTACTTCTCATTTATCTGAAAAGCAAGAAAATACAGCTGAATCTGCTTTAAAAACTCCCCTGTAAATCTAATTATTAGTTGCATTAAAATCGAGACTCTAATACATCGTACTATTCATTCGGTGCGACCAACTCAACCTTCATACGATCTGGATCTTCAAAATAAACCGCGTAGTGTTCTGTACCACCAGCAAAAGGATGTTTCTCCTGATAGAGGAGCTTTACCCCCTTTATTTTTAACTGCTCAGTCAGTACATCGACATGTTCTCTTGAACTTGCAAAAAAAGCCAAATGATTTAATCCGACACGGCAACGATGATAAGGTCTATCTAAAAAGCGTTCCTCTGCTTGTACAAATACGAAGTATGAATTTCCTAATTTCCAGCTCTGTCCTCCGTCCCATTTTTGGAACGAGTGATAGCCAAGTTCCTCCAATAACCAGCCCCAAAACTGAGTACTTTTCTGTAAGTTTGAAACATAGATTTCTAAATGATGAATTGCCCCCGTTGTCACTTTTGTCTTTACTCCTCTCTTTTGTACATATGAATAAAATCAGCTTTAATCATCGAATACATATACAAATCATCAAACTTCCCAGCTGTAAATTCATAGTTTCTTAGGAGACCTTCACGAACAAAGCCGTGCTTTTCAACCAACCTTTGTGATGCTAGATTAGCAGGTTCAATTAAGGCTTCGATGCGCTCAAGCTCTAATTGTTCAAATCCATATTGAACGACTTGTCCAAGTGCTTCTCCAGCAAGACCTTTTCTCCAATAGTTACTACTTAATTCAAAACCAACCTCAGCTCGAAAATGTTTCTGACTCCGGTTTAAAAAACCACAGCTTCCGATCACTTTTCCTTCTTCTTTTAACGTAATGCCCCATCTCATTCCAGATTTTTTTTCTAGAATGGACTGATACCAACCGATCTCCTCTAACGCATCATCAATTGTTTTAAAAGGAGTTAATCCCATATGTTTGACAACTTCTTCCCTTGATAAATAAGAAAGCAAGTCCTTCGCATCACTCTCTACTACTTCCCTAAGTATCAATCTTTCTGTTTCTAAAACAGGTAAGCGATTAATCATTTTTCCTCCTAATTTTTCAAGTCATTTTTCTACTATTTTGGATTGCGATATTTTCCTAACAATATTTCATCACGGTATTTTTCTAAGTCAGGTAGCCCTAACTTTTCGGCAATCGCTAATTCAGCCTCCCTATCGTACTCAACCCTGACAAATTGAATGGAATTAAACGAACTTGTACCATCAATGATTGCATATGACGCTGTAGTTAAATCGAGAGAATTACCTACACTTCCGACATTACAAATAATGCCTTTTTTGTATGTATGCATAAAAGTAGTATGGATATCGCCATAGAAAATCATATCCGGGCTTCTATCAGGAGCAGCTTCATTTAATGTTTCACTATACTCAAACATCGAGAGTAATTTTTCTGATGAGTGAAATGGTAAAATCCGTTCAAACTCACTTCTAGGTGATGCATGAAAACAACGAATCAATTGACCTTTTAGTTCTACATCAATAGAAAAAGGCAATGACTTTAAATATTTAAAATCTGAGTCCGTCAACCTTTCTTGAAACCATTGGATAAATTCACTATCTGAAGGATTTTGGATAAAAGTATCCCAGTTGCCACGAATCACTTTGTGACAATTCTCTTGCACCAATTTAATACATTCCGAACCCTGTGGACCTTTTCCAATTAAATCCCCTAAACAAAAAATTTGCTCGATTTCTCTACTCTTTATATCTGATAAAACAGCTTCTAATGCCGTTTTATTTCCATGAATATCTGAGATGATTGCTATTTTCATGTTGTACCTCCAATATTTAAGAATGACTAACCCTATATTCGCTGTTGTTTCGTTAGACTATAAACAACATTATCAAAAAACATCCAACAGATTAAACGGTCGTAAACTTCAGTAGGTTGTTTTTACTTCAGATATCACGATTCTCAAGTTCAAATAATTTTACTACATTAAAAACTTCAATTTAGAACACACTCTACAATTAACATACTCCACGGTTTTAAAGTTACTTCTTTCCGTCCTTATTGCTATTTAGAGTTACGAAAAATTACTATCATTTACATTCGACAATTCTCTTCAAAGACCTTTGTATTGATACACTTCATTTAAAATTAGTTGAAGAACTAGCTAACCGTTTGTTTAGTGTGTGGTACTATTATTGCTATTGTAATAAAAACCCTGCCCACCTTTGATTATAGTGAGTATCACTCGTTATTGGTAATGAAAACCTCGCTAAATAGCAAAAAGCCCAGAATAATCTGAACTTTTTTTGTTATTTACTATGTGATATATACTAAAACTCCAATATGACTTTAATTTTCACCATAATATTAAATCCTTACAACAGTAGAACATTTTTTCTAACATTCTTCCAATTATAATATATTCTCCAAAGTAGAATTTTATTTTACGACCCTTTTTATTGCCTCTAGCATTTCCGCAGCACGATGTTCAATCGTATGATTTTGATGAACAAACTGATATCCATTCGACGTAATTATCTGTCTATCTTTTTCATTTCTTAAATAATACATCGTTTTTTCATAAAAATCATCGACTGTACATGCAACAAAGTTCTTCCCATCAATAAACCCTAATTCTTCAATGTCCTCATTCGTTTCAGCTAACAGCAAGGTGTTACAGGCCAATGCCTCAAAAAATTTAAGAACGGCAATGCCACCTGTTAAATTACGACTCCCACAAGTATAAAAAATTTTAGCACGATTCACTTCTTTCGCATATGCTTGATTGACAAAGTTCCCTTCTTCTTCCTTAACTCGGTGCCCTGGATGTGGATGAAAAACAAACCCTTCCTCTCCTAACATTCGTTTCAATACTTGATCACGGAACTCATATCTACCTTTTGCTGGTATCGTTTTTGGCACTGGAATCTTTTTCTCCTCTAATTCCTCTGGAGTTGTATGAACGAGACCTAATAGTAATGATTGAATGTCTTTTGGTTGTTGCCAATCCTTCATGACATCTTGATTAATCGCCCAAGGTACCCAGCATAACTTCTCTTTGAATTGAGGAAATACTTTTAAAAAAGGGTTTTTGGTCGGGGAAAAAATAAGATCAACTTTGTTATTTGTTATATACTCGATTCTTTTTAAAGGCTCCCAATGCAGATCAATTACATAAGCCCCTTTTGCAATATTAACCTGTTCTAAACCAGTGATTTTCGGCCCTAATCCATACAACCAAGCAATATCATAATGCAAGATAAAATCCGGCTCAAATTTCATAAAATTGATTATTTCTTTAATATCACCGTCTTCATGCCAATAGCGAACAGTTGCTATTTTTTCAAGCGCTTGAATCATGTCCCATTTAGGCTTATGTTTTAAATACTCATAGAATGGTCTTATGAGGACGAGTATCTTTAATTTCTTTTTATATTTCATTTCTTCACTCCCTAATATAAATTCTTATATATCTCCATCTTTTTATCCTATTCCTTAACCTTTAATTATGTAATGGGAAAGAGCCCGCTTTCAGAAAAAGTGACCAAATCACTCAATTCTAATTAATCTCAATTATTGAAAATCAAACTTTACAATCTCCATTATTTGATATATGATAAGCTTACTATTAAGGAAAGAAGGTGATGGCATATGAAATACGTACTAACAAACAGACAATCATCTATTTTAATGCTCATCCATCATCCTTCTCAATTATTGATCGGTTAATTTTTAACGTTTCAACTAGTTAAGTATGCAAAAGTGCGGATGATGGGTGACCTTATTCGGGCTTTTTTTGTATGCATAAAAACACTAGGAGGAACACATTTGAATTTATTACAAACACGTTTAGCTTATAAAGAGGAAATGAATTTCACAGGAAATGAAGAGCATCTCGCTCGAGTTATTAATGAACAAAAAGGCAGATATATTGTCGAGACAATGTCAGGGCCTCGCTCTGCTCTTGTCAAAGGGAAAATGCATTATGAAGCATTCTCTAGAATGGATTTTCCCGCTGTTGGAGATTGGGTGATTCTTAGAGATGTCGCCACAACAGATGAAGTTATTATCGATGAGATTCTACCTCGATATAGCAAAATCACCCGTAAAGTCGCGGGTTTAAAAACAGATGTACAAATTGTTGCAACGAATGTGACAAAGGTTTTTATCGTCGTTAGTGCTGAGGAACCTTTAAATGCACGGAAACTCGAACGCTATTTAGCAGCCGTTTGGGATAGTGGAGCTTCCCCGTTTATTGTATTTTCTAAAGCGGATTTAGCTGAAGATGGTGAGAAATTGAAAGAAGAGGCAGAACTCATCGCCTTTGGGGTTCCCCTGTTCTTATGGAGTGCAGAAACAACGGACGGAAAAGAAGAGATTCTCGAACATATTAATCCTGACGATACAATCGTTCTAATTGGCAGCTCTGGCGTTGGAAAATCAACGTTGATAAATGCTTTGTTAGAAGCAGACATTCAAAAAACAGGCGCCGTTCGTGCTGAGGATAAAAAAGGAAGACATACAACGACACACCGTGAGCTCCTCCTTCTGCCAAATGGTGGAGTCATTATTGATACACCTGGAATGAGAGAGCTGCAGCTTTGGGCGGAAGATGATCAATCCTTAAGTGGCTCATTCAATGATATCTCTACCTTATTTGAGCAATGCCGATTTGCGGATTGTTCACATAAAACCGAGCCAGGATGTGCTGTTTTGTCTGCCCTTGAGGACGGGACATTGGAGAAAAACAGATGGCAAAGCTACCTTAAACTCCAACGAGAACTAGCCTACGCCAACCGGAAACAAAATGCCCGACTCGCTTCAGAAGAAAAGAAGCGGTGGAAAAACGTCACACAAAAGAGGAAAAAGGATAAATATTAAGATTAAGAAAGAGCCCACGTTTTTGGGCTTTTTCTTTAATTATCACGATTTAGACATTGAAGAACGTGCTAATAATGACATAAAACAAGTTTTCAGAGAGTACAATAAATGGCATCATGAAGGAAGACAAAAACCATTGACGGAGTACTTTGAATTGCAGAGGTTATTTGATTAAAGAACTTAGGATCCACCAATTAAAGTAACGGGTTCTCTTTTGGGGGACAAAAGTTAAAAAAACAACAAAAAACGCATCATTAACAGCATCAAAAAAAGCATCAATTTTAGCACCGATGACTTATTAATTTCTTCAATATTTAACACAAAAATCAAATAGAACCGCTAAAAAGGAGCATATTGATTATGCTCCTTTTACATTTAACGATTAAGTTTATTAATTTCCTCAAAAATTCTTGAATACACAGCTCTTATGTGTTTCTCAGTTTTTTTATTATTGAATAGACCAAACCCCCAACTTTTTAATGACTCATCTTCTTGTTTAAGGACCCCAACAGCATAGCTTTGACCAGCATTCCATTTCCAAGACTCATCATAACCCGTTTCTTTTATGGTAAAAGGGATATGATTATTTGCTGATATAAAAAAGAATGGAATAGTTGAGTCTAAATAAATATTTGCATACTTGCTATCAGCAGCTTCAGGAAGATTTTCTTCCGTAATAAAGACTGCATCATAAGAGTTTAAATCTTCGCTTGTTAGTTCATCAAAAGAAATTTCATTGAACCTAACTTGTTCTTCTTCTACTTCTGGTGGTTCACCGACTACCGCTATACTTAATGCTTTTCCTTCATACAACTCGAAATCAGGACTTTGAGTACAAGCTGTTAGTGCGAATAATAGTATTAACACTATAAAAGATAAATAGTTCTTTCCTTTTTTTCTATTCATTTGCCACCCCCCTGCATTATATTTTAACATAATATTCCATTCGCCTTGTAAATAAATTAATAAGTCGTGCAAGCTCTTTTTTACTACCTCAAATACAAAATATCCTCTATTTTAAACCTTTTGTCCGTTAACCCTAAACGCTGTGCGGGAGTCAACTTTTGCTTATCAAATGATTTATAGGGGAGGCAGAAATTGTAATAGGTTCTGAGAATAGTGGTAGCCATTTGAGCGTATTTCGGATTGAAATTGGAATAAATATAACTTTTCCCATCACCTCTTGCAGTGGTGAGTGGGCGTTCCAAAACCGATAATTTCCTACGAATGTGTTGGATGAAGAAGTTGGTGGAGTGGTCGTTCACTTTCAATATCAACTTGGCTACTTCTTCGGGTTCCAGTGAAGATAAATCTGTTTTGCAATCCACACCTGGCACTCCTTTGTTCTTTCTCATATGCTGTCCATAGATTCTTATGGGCAATGACCTTATCCTAAGATGAATACCACCTTGTTCTGTCCTATCCATGTCGGCATCCCTACGCACTCCTATGTACCCTTTCGTTTCCAACTTATCTCTCCATAGGTAGTGATCTATTCGGTCTTTACCACGATGTTTTCTGCGTTTAGGCGGGAACTGCCTACACCTCCTTGTTTTCCAAGATTGAAGATTGTTCAGCCCTTCGTTTCTGTTTAGAAACTACTATGGCTTCTGCTGACTTCTCATGATTCATTTCCCTATCTCTAGGTTCATTGTTCTCTTAGGAACCCTCATGAGATCTCCCCGGGTAAGAATGATACCTTTCCTCCCACGTAGCCGTTGCATTTACTGTAAGAGATTTGGACAGTATTGGACTTTGCTTTGTTTAGCAAGCTCATCCGTCTCTATTCAGCCTTATATGCAGTTTCAATTCGTCGGCTCAGGGTTTTGCCTCCAGCTTCCTTCAGATTCTGAGTCACCTCAGACACCCTTGCCTTTAAGCTAACAGTTCCTACTGCCAAGTCTGTAGCGGACTTTCACCGCCTAGCTATCACCCATGCCGGGCACACTAAAAATGACCTAATCGCTATTGCGAATAGGTCTGCGATTTTATATGATATTTTACTAATTTGTCCCCCCTCAAGAGAACCCATTACAATTAAAGAAAGTTCCTTTTAAAATTTTCCTTTTCTCAACTCCCTATCCCATAACTGCTATAATAGAATAAAGACCTGAAAGGAAGCCGACTTCAAATGAAACAATACATGCTAGACACGAATTGTATTCGCTATAATGTCACCAAAAATAAATACTTAAAAAAGGCTTCCAAACGTTTTTTTCAAATGGTCGAGGAAGAAAAGGAAACAAATGAAGTTCACTTAGTCATCCCTGAGGAAGTCAAGGAAGAGCTTATTAACCAAACGTATGGATTTCGAGAAGTGTTTCATAATGAGCGAGAAATAGAAAATATTGAGGCCTTTTTGCCACATCTAAAAGTTGTGCCAAATCATATTAACTACGAAGAAGAAAAAGTGATACGTAGAATGGCTGCCATTGTGACAACGCGCTACCGCACCCCTTTAACACAGGAAATCAAAAAGAATTTCCGCTTTCCATCAGCCTCAGATGCCCGAATTTTAGGATCAGCTCTTAAAACAGACTCCATAATGGTCACGAATAATACACGAGAATTTATTCTATTGCTATTCTTAGCCCAACCAAAGCAACAAATTTTATATGATTTAGAAGAAGGGCAATACCTAAAAATATCACAAACTCTTTATGATTTAGTCTGGAATGATCATGAATTTATCCAATTATATAATCACTTTAACAAAAGCTGCTCATAAGTCCCCCCATTCAATTAAACCATCTATTAATTAACATTAATGTATAATTAATACATATAATTAGTTCAGATCGGAGGGAAAAATGAAAAAAACCTTAAAAATTGCCTTACTTATTGTTGCTATCGGTTGGCTAGTATTAATGATTGCAGGTTTTCTCGGGCTGTTTTTTGATATTTAAAAAGATTAAGAGAGGAGCTGCTTATGAAAGTATTTATAAAAGGAGAAAATCCTTTTTAATACTAGAGAATCACAATTAATATTAGTCTTTTTTGCATTGTTCCGAGTTCCAAGTACTTATCTCATTTGGAACTCGGAGGTAAAACTGATTTACTTCAACCTGAGCTCATAATGATAAAAGTCGGTATCCTTTTGATAGCCATTCTTTTCATAAAGCCGTTGTGCAGTTTGATTATCTAGTGCCGTACTTAAACTAATGCTGACTGCACCTGTTTCGATCGCAAATCCCTTTGCTTTCTCTAATAATTGTTCACCAAGGCCGCGTTTACGTGCTCCACTATCAATATACAAATCATTTAAAATCCACGCTCTTTTCATAGATATAGAAGAGAAAGTGGGGTAAAGTTGGGAGAACCCTAAATAATGTTCGCCTTCTTTCACTATAAATATGACTGAATCTTTTTTCTCCAGCCTTTCTGTTAAATAAGCTTTAGCCCCCTTGAGATCAGATACCTGTTCATAAAATTGACGATATTGATTAAATAAAACGGATACTCCTTCTAAATCTTCCATAGTAGCTTGATAAATTTCCAACGACCTTCACTTCCATTTCTTTTTTGATAGTTACAATTCGGGAGTCGTTTTGGAGCGACTATTCGTGAACACTTTTTGATAACAATTGCATTCATGTACCCTTTTAAACTGCTCTTTCATAACCTCCTTTTTATCTCCAACGTAATGGGCAAAAGCCTGTATTGGATGGAAGTCAGGGAACTTACCTTCTACCGCTTTTTTTATTTCATCACCTGTTTCCATATAAACATGTAAATAGGAATGAACGTTTGTGAAGCCTTGTTTGCTATACCAATCATTTACCCAGTCGTCATCTCTTGTCCACGCTTCAAAATAAGTAAGTCCTTTTCTTTGAGCTATTTTTTCAGCCTCATGTAAAAGCTTGTAAGCTATCCCTTTTCCGCGAAAATCAGGGTGAACAGCGATATGCCAGATCATCCCACCAAGCCCCGTAGTTGTTGAACATATCGTTTTTTCCTTGAGCTCATATTCAATATCTAATAAACCAACAATTTGGTCATCAATAAGAGCGACTAACTCAATAGCTGGATTTTCATACGTCTCTTTTTCTTTCAAGACATTGTCAAAATAAGCCGTATCTAAAAAAGCTAAAACGCGACATCGAACCCATCCGGTTTCATCCTCTTTTTTAAATTGTCTAATATTCATAAAAACTCCTTTCAAATGTGCATACCGACCTGTTTTAATAAGTGATGCTCCATAATATCACCCCATTCGAATTAATCAGTTTACTCAATAACTACTCAATCAAAACGAATATATTTCAGTCATTATAGCATGAATTTCCAATTTCACAGCTTCATCATCACTTAAAACCTTAACTTATTAGAATGTCTCAACCTTAATAATACTCCACTACCTCATTTTATTCCTTTATAGATTTACGATACCAATGACAACAAATAATAACCAATCAACAAAGCCACCCCCCAAATGAAAAGAGCTGATATTTTATTAATAAGATTTAACCACTTCCCTGACTGGTCTAGTCTCTTTAACACTTTTCCAAGATAGGAGAGTAATAAGAACACAAGCCATGAAACTAAGATACAAGCTATAGTAAAGGCGATTTTTTCTTCTATTAATTGATAAGGGAGTGAGCTTGTACCAATCACACCGATTGTATCCATTAGAGCATGAGGATTTAATAAGGAAACTGAGATCGCAAAGGTAATCTGCTTTCGAGTAGAAAGAGCTTTTGATTTTTCTTGCATAGTGTGATTAGACGTTTTCCAAATCGTGAACCCCATATAAACTAAAAAGAAAAAACCACCTAAATATAAAATGAGTTGCACTGTCGGAAACGTCATTACAAATACAGAGACACCCATCACCGCCAGTATAATTAATACCGTATCACAAAGGGCAGCTGTAATGACGACTGGCAGTGTTTGTACCCACTTTGGCTGAGTAGCCCCTTGATTAAAGATAAATAGATTTTGTGGGCCTAGTGGTAGAATTAAACCGAGTGATAAAATAAAACCGTGTATAAAAGCAATAATCATTGTTGGATATTCCCCTTTCTTTTGCTCTACCGACGATGATATGCTAAAGACAAAAGAAGGAAAACAACCAATTATCAAAAGATCAAACCAACCAATTTTATGAGGAGTTTTAATGATGAGTTGGAAACCAAACCGTTCGTCTTCTCAAAGCCTGTACGAACAAATTAAATCATGGATGATGACCAAAATTAATCAGGGCGAATGGGTCATCGGTGAAAAATTACCGACACAGCGGAAGCTTGCTGAACAGTTGGAAGTAAATAGGAGCACGATTATTCAAGTATTAGAGGAATTAAAAGCAGAAGGCCTTCTTGCTTCAAAACAAGGTGGATATACTTATGTGAAGAGTAAAAGTTGGAATCAATTTATTAAGAACCAACCAAAATTAAATTGGTCTAGAACGCTCAATCAAGGCTTGTATAAATCAAACCTCGACACGATTCAAAAAGTGAATGAGTATGAATTTTCACCAGGAATTATTCGTTTAGGGACAGGAGAAATGTCACCAGATTTAATGCCCGACAAATTAATTAAAAGTGCGATAGCAATTATCCAGCTTGATTCAACCAACTTAGGGTATTCCGAGTCACAAGGAAATCTAGATTTGCGCCAGTCTTTGTCCAAGCACCTTTTAAAAAGAGGATTACACACATCACCTGAAAACATCTTAATCGTGTCAGGAGCCTTGCAAGCATTACAGCTAATTTCTTTAGGTTTATTAGACGCTAAGTCATACATTTTTTATGATCGTCCGTCTTATTTACCATCAATTCCTTCTGTGCACTCATTATATTGTGAACAATTAAAAGATATCAATCAACACAATGGTTTTTACTATACGATTCCAACATTAAATAATCCTACTGGTGACATTTTAAACATGGAAGAAAGAAAAAAAATCATTTCTTCGATGAACTTGCCAATTATTGAAGATGATGTTTATCATGAATTGGCCTTTGAAGAAGCACCCAATGCACTGAAGTCTCTCGACCATGATGGCCAAGTGATTTATATTGGGAGCATTTCAAAAACCATAAGCCCAGGACTAAGAATTGGTTGGATTGTCGCTCCAACATTGGTCATTAACCGGCTAGCAGACTTAAAAATGCAGCTTGATTATGGATGTAGCACATTGTCCCAACAAGTGATTTCGAATTTATTAAACACAACTGCCTATGAAGATCATATGTCTCACCTACGACAACAATTAAAAGAGCGGGCCTCTTTTATGGAGAATCTCTTAGAAAAACTTTTTTCTCCTATTGCAACATGGAACTCTCCAAAAGGTGGCTTCTATATCTGGATAAAATTTAAAAATCCAGTCGTAACCAAATCTCTTTTTCAAAATTTACTTAAGAGAAACATTTTAATCAACCCAGGTTATCTTTATTACCCAAAAGACTTTTACCATTTAAGACTGTCATTTGCCTATTGCACATTTGAAGAAATGGAACATGGATTATCACTGCTATATGATGAAATTATGAAGGTTATTTAAAATATGATTGCCATTTAGATATACTAAAGGGGCTTATGCTGGTTAGATAACACATCAAACCTTGAATTAGTTAGTTTAACAATAAAGAATTTCACTATTTTTCAATTAATTCGATCGGCATATCTTTCCACTCTCGCTGGAATAATTTTTTTGTTGAAGTATTTCATTTGGATCATGATAATCAAATTTAGTAGAACTAATTGACGTAGAAACTCTAATGAAAGTACGACTGTACTTAAAAACATTTCGTTTTTAAGTTAATCAGGAGCTCTTCTTTACTTTTCGATTAACTCTAAATTCAATCGAAAAATAAAAAATCGCAATTATAAATAAAATATTTGAAAGCATTAACACTATTCCGTTCCATTCTCCCTTAAATAAAGTAACATTCACCAAATTAGCTGTATGCATTATAGCGATAATAATGAATAAAATCGTATAAGTTCTCAATTAATACACCCCACATATCTTCTTTAAGACTTTATTTTAAAACTTCACTTAAACTGTCGTTGGTGTTCCTTGATGGAAAACCATTTGCCACTTGCCTTCTTTTCGCCTCCAGATAGAACTTCGTATAGAAGTTTTATTATCAGGATGTCTGAGCGTTTTGTAGGTAGCTAATAAAACATCAAGGGACAATATTTTTATATTAAAATCGGTTACTGTATAAGTGATCGTGTTTTTATAATCTAAAGTGTTAAGCTGATCTTTCTTATCAAAGATCCTTCCAGAACTGCCATGCTCCACAAAGTCATCAGCTAATAGCTCAGCCATTTCATGAACTTGATAACCCATGACACGTTTCTCAAGTTGTAGAATATGTTCTTCAAGTAAGGCTAGATCCACTTTTGAATCCCCCTCTCTTTTATCATGTTTTTGATGATTAAAAATTCACTTTAAAAGACATTACTTTATCTACTCTTTTCTTTTTTGTCCTATAAACCCTCGGTATTGGACAACTCTCTTGCTCCCTTCTCTCTTTTGTCCTAGAAACTCCCTTTATTGGACACTCCACCTTCTTCACTCTATTTTTTGTCCCATAAACCTTCGTTATTGGACAACGTTCTTACTCCTTTCTCTCTTTTGTCCTATAAACTTACTTTATTGGACAATACTCCTTCTTCTCTCTACTTTTTTCCTAAAATAGAGGCAGCGAATAGACCAACGAAAAACAAGCTAATACAAATCATTATCTGAAAAACACTGATCGGGACACCAGGATAGAGGACAAAAAGAGAACCGATAAGTAAACCAATGATCGCTGAATAGGTTTCTTGCTTGAATTTATGAAGCAAATATCGGACGAGTCGCCCAGTCATTAAGACCCCACAAACAACTCCGAAACCAACTACAAGAATAATCGGTAGATCCAAGTTGACGGCACCATTAACTGCTGTTTGATAAGCACCAACAATCATCAAGATTAAAGCACCACTAATTCCTGGGAGGACTAAGGCAATACTAGCCAGCCACCCCGATCCAAATAAAAAAATATAATCTCCCATCGTCAAATTAACCATTACAGAATGGTCTCTAGGTAATAAATTTAAGCTCGCGACAATGACCAAACTTAGCACCATAATTATAGACTGTTTTATCTCATATGTATGTTGGGCACTTGGCTGCAGCCCTGTTTTCCAAATAAATGGAATCAAACCTATAATAAGTCCGATAAATAAATAATGAATCTCCATCGGATATCTTTCTAAAAAGAAAGAAACTAATTTAAGTGAGATAACTAAGCCTACACCTACTCCAACCCCAACTGGAACTAGAAACCTTAATCCTCGTTTCCATTCCTTACTTGTTAGTAAACTTATTGATTCAATCAATTTTTCATAGATTCCTAATAACATCGCAATCGTGCTGCTGCTAACCCCAGGTACTGCTTCAACAAACCCCATTGCAGCCCCTTTAAATACATTTCTCCAATTCATTTTTACCTCCCTATCCCTAAAGTTTTATGCTTTGTTACAAGTTTCACACAATAAATTTAGTAAACCAGGCAACATATTTTGCTCCAGGGATAAACAACACTTGAGCTAAAACCGTTCCTAGTAAACGTGATGTCACAAGCATTAAAGATATAGCTTTCAGGTTTAAATAACTTCCTCTTTTATTAATAACATCGTCGGCCACAAGTAAATATCGGCATGAGATTTTGACGTTAGGATTACTCCCATTCCATGGCCTATTTCATGTAATAGTACGCATAATGGAATGACAAAAATATAAAATATTATAAAGAATAAAATGGCCTTTCCACCTGCCTCTCCTGCTCCATCTCCGCAAGACAATGCTTGATTAAATTAGTTTCGAATAACAAATCTGCTTTGTTTGCATGTTTTTTTATATTACTTAACCCTTCTTCAAACAAACGAGTCGCTAAATCTTGATTATTCTCGATTTTCCATTCATACATCGCTTTGACTCGGAAATGATTCATCATTTTTGGGGATAAACTAGCTTGAACACTTTTTTCTTTATACAATGTTTGTACTTCAGCCTCATTTACTGCAAAATACATTTGGCAAAACATCCACTCTTTTGCTATCTCAACTCGATAAAAGCTTTTGGGATCAATATTTGCCCATAATTCATCAATAATTTCTTTCGCTGCGTGAAATTGAAAGCGCTCAACAGCACGATTATAATGTACGAAAAAAGTCCACACATGAAACATATTATAATAGTCGATTTTGGAAGGCTTCTCAATGAGATCATTTGTTAAATCCTGATATCGTGTGCCATGTGTCGTTAAAGCATTAACCGTGAGCTGTTTATATATATAACGTTGCACCTCTTGATCATTCCAAGCTTTTTTTAATGTCATTCCATCATTAAATGCCATAGGGATCAAATTTAAAAGTGCGGTGATAACTCCTGCCATTACAAATGCGAGAAGGTGAATCGAGCGAAAGTCAAAGAGTATAGCTCCACCTAGTAAAAGTCCACTAAAAATAAGGTTTAACAGACCACCACCTAATAAGTAGAACTTAAATGGCATTTGCCCATTTGTATGAGCAGGAGGAACCATTAAACATTGCCCTAGTGTACCCGGAACTGATAGACGTTTAAAAACCAACCTACCCTCCTCTTTCACCCAAATATAAGAGAAGATACGGAATGACAACATCTTATATCCGGTTAACTTCCCAAAAATAAGATGTCCAAACTCATGAATAATGAGGTGGAGAACAAATGAAATAATCAGCGTAATAATCGCTAATAAAATATTCATAAGAGATAGATTAGTGTCCGTAAGAAATGTAGATCCCAAGTATCCACCTATAAAACCAATTAACATAGCAAGTAAAATGTAAAGTACTTTTGTCATTTTATTTTTCACATCATTACCTCTTTCCATATGCTCTCGTACAAGCTGTAGTGTTTCTACTTCAAATTATAAAACATTTCATCACAAATAAGCTAAGTTTTACCAATTTATCCTGAAATTTTTTTCATAAGAAAAAGGCCTTCCTTCTAATTGAAGAAAAGCCTCCGTTCATACAACAGCAAACCAATTAGATCTTTTTTAAAACTTTTGCCGGGTTACCAGCAACTATCGTATTAGCAGGAACATCTTTTGTCACAACAGAACCAGCTGCAATAACTGAATTATCGCCAATAGTGACACCTGCCAAGATTACGCAACTTCCACCTATCCAAACATCATTCCCAATTGTTATCGGTATAGCGTATCCACCCTTATTTCTCCCTTTTGGTTCGAGCGAATGACCAGCCGTATAAATCCCGACATTAGGACCTATCATACAATTGTGACCGATTCTAACTTCTGCCATATCTAAAATCGTACAGTTATATCCAGTATAGAAGTTATCGCCAACGTAAATGTTATACCCCAAATCACAATGAAAATTATGTTCAATGCTAGGCTCTACCCCTACACCCCCAAACAACTCCCTGTTTTGAAATCATAATAATCCGACAAATAAATAGCTTCTTTTATTCCAGTTCTTCAAATGCTTACTTAAGTAGTAGTTCGAGATCAACTGTTTCTTTAAGAAAACTGCCCCAATTTTGACATGGGATACAACGCTGTTTATGTAGACCTTAAAACAGTATCAGTGCTATTTAAGAAGGTTTGAGCAGAGAATAACCCATAAGTTTAAATTTTTGCTATAATGACCACTATGCAGCTTTAATTTTTAATAAACGGAGAGTGCAATATGGAAAATAACGTTTTTGAACAGATGGCCAAAAAATATGATACAGAAGAAAGAATGGAATTAGCTAAAGTGATTGTTAAAGAAGTAAGACCAGAACTACAAAATAGTACATCAAAATCTTTAATAGACTATGGGAGTGGTACGGGTCTAGTCAGTTTAGAATTATCAGATTTAGTAGATTCTATTTTGTTGGTCGATTCATCAAAGCAAATGTTAGAAGTTGCGAAAGCTAAAATTTCCCACAAAGGAATCACCAACTCAACCGTACTTTATTCAGATTTTACTCAAGAAACCCATGAACTTAAGGCAGACATCGTTTTAATGTCACTAGTCCTTCTTCATATTCCGGACACTAAGGAAATCTTACAACAATTGTTCGACATTTTAAATGAAGATGGCAAGCTCATCATTATTGATTTTGACAAAAACGATAAAATACACCATCCGAAAGTTCATAACGGTTTTTCGCATGATGAACTGAAAAACATCCTAATTGAAGTTGGATTTAAATCCATTGAAATTAAGACATTCTATCATGGCCATCAAATTTTTATAAATCAAGATGCTTCAATGTTTATATCCAGCAGCATAAAGTGATTACTTAATTACATGCTCATTTTAACATCTAACATACTTGCGTTTGAAACCAAGCTTTCCTCTGTTCATTTGTTGTTGAATACTTTCATAAGCATTGAGTAGACTTGGTTTTTTCTTTTCCCTTTTGACTTCTACTATCCCTACTTCCTTTGCGGTCACAACAGCCTTTTCATGTAATGGCAAATAGGAAATCGCGACGGTGTATAAGAAATTATTCATAGCCGATTTCGTTCTTTCTGGCGAATCATGAATCGAGTTTTTCACCATATCAAGCATTTTAGAAATCTTACTTTCGGCAAATTCATCGTCTTTACGATTTCCTAAAAGCCAGCAATAGCAACTCCACCCCGCTGACATTCTCAGCTCGTCACCACTTGCAATCCATTTATCCGCAACGCCTTGTGCAATATCTGACTCTGATAAAGTGACTGCGACTACATAATCAGACAGCATATAAAAATACGCTTTATCTATCCAACGATCAAAATCCTCCTCCGTCATAGCTTTTGGGTCTGCAATAATTCCTGCAAAATACATGGCATCATAATTACCTGTAGCATACAACTCTTCAGCTAAACGCTGATTTATTTTAATTTTCTTTGCGATTGGCTTCATAGCACCTGTAGCTACACCAAAAACAGGCTCGTGAGCACCATTAGATATAGTCATTTTTTTAGTTCGTTCCTTACCGAGCGATTCAAGCTCATGCATAACCGTTTCGAAATCCATAGTTTTATACGTCCTTCCATAAAATGATTTTTTTATTACTAACAACGAGTTTATGTTCTTGATCAAGTCTTCTCCACTTCTCAATTTTACCATAATTATATTCAAGTATTCTGCTTCGTTTACAGTTTACTACCCACTTGTAAACTAAGAAAAGCATCTCTTCAAACAGAAGAAATGCTTTTCATGAACATATTAATTATTCTAACGGATCTTCTTTTTCATTTGGGAAATCAATTGAGTCAGCAATTTTTACAAATAGTTCTGGAGTAACAATATCAGAAACCCTATGATCAACCCAGAGCATATATTGCCAATTATCTCTTTCAAAGACAAATACTTTAACCGATTCTGATACGTCCATATATGTTGCTTTATTTCCATTCTTAAGATTATACAATTTAATAATATGCTCATCTTTAATTCGAATTTTATGCACAACAGGTCGTACATCAATTGTGTAATGAAGTTCCGGTGACTCTTCATTAATAAATTCCATGTTCAATGCACCGTTTTTATCACCAACTGTTTTCGTAAACCTGCCAAATTGATGTGTAAAGTTTAAAGGTGGCACTCTAAGAGGTAACTTTAATTCTTTATTGAAATACTGTTCAAATTCCTGAACCGACTCTTCAATCGTTTTATAACCAATTTCAGGATAAACCTCCTCTAAAGGTCGTGTTTCTTCATTAGTTATGGCCTTTACTTGATTTACAACACTAGTTAAAAGACCAAAAATAAGTATGATAAGTAAAATTGACTTTTTCATTCCATCACCCTAAATTTTATTTAGGCATATTTTCTCCTATTGAACTTCATTTATTCTCATTTAACAAATCGGTGCCTTACTACCATTCGAATCTCTTAGCAACTCAAGCAATCCTATCCGTATAATACTCTAATACAAATAAACTTCTACATTCGAGTAAAAATCGTGCTAAGATTATATAAAAATAATGCCAACAAGGTGGGCTATTTGGATCCTCAAAACAGGCTATAATTTCAGTTATCTAAAGATTAAAATAATTAAACAAGGATCAATATAGGAGTGGTCATATGATAGGTATAAATAAAGGTGAAGTGAAGTTAGTTGCTCATTCTACTGATTGGTCGACAATATTTAATGAAGAGAAGAAGTTATTACACTCATTAATTGGGGAACATATCCAAGATATTCAGCATATCGGTAGTACAGCCATAAATGGCATCGCTGCAAAGCCTTTAATCGATATTGTTGTAGGTGTTCAAACAATGGCTGACGTTGAACAATTTGACACAGAAAAACTAAAAGCAATTGGATATTATCATTTACACCGAGTTAAATTGGATAAAAAAGAGGTGTTTGCAAAATTCTCTAACTTAGAAACCCTTACTAAAACACATATCCTTCATATTGTCGAATACCAGGATGAATGGTGGAATCAACACATTTTCTTTAGAGATTTTTTAAATAGACATCCTGAAGTAGCCAAAGAATATGAAACTTTAAAAAAGACCTTAGCATTTAAGTACCCTAATAATGAAAGAGCTTATACAGATGAAAAGAAAGCATTTGTTGATGATGTTTTAAATAATATGGAGAAATAATTTGAAATTAATATAAACAGGATGGACTCATACAAAATACTAATTATATAAGTCCATCCCCTTTCTTGTAAAACAATTTTAAAACAGCTTATTCTTGATTGTCCTTTTTATATTCAAGAATATCACCAGGTTGACAGTCTAATGCTTTGCAAATCGCATCTAAAGTCGAAAGGCGGATTGCTTTTGCCTTGCCATTTTTCAAAACAGAAAGATTCGCCATCGTGATTCCAACTTTCCCTGATAGCTCTGTTACACTCATCTTTCTTTTCGCTAACATCACATCAATGTTGATTATAATCGACATTGTTATCACCTCAAACTGTCAAATCATTTTCTAATTTTATATTGATAGCACCTTCTAATAGCGTTTGGAGAACCGCAGAAAAGACTGCAATAACTAATGAAGCAAAAATAATGATGATTCCGATAAAACCAATTCCAGGATGTAATGCATTTAACGTTACTAGAAAAATACTCCCTACAACATATAGAATGCTAATCAAAATGGCACAGCATTTAATATTTTTCAACGCTATTACAGAAGAATTTGAGAAGACAATATTTTCCTCAATGTACTTTAAAAGCCTTAATGCTTGGTATAAAGCAAAAAAAAATGGAATTGTCGTTACATATAACCCAATTAAGACAGGATAATGTAAATATGCATATTCTGGAGCCACTTTTACTGATTCATTAGCTATCCAAGGTAACCAAAATATAGATAGAGCAAATATGATAATTCCAATCAGAATAACAACTACCTTTAAAAACGTTGTTTTCCCTCGTGTCATAAAAAAGCACCTCACTTGTTTATCGTTATTTTTAATATATTACAAAATTTATCGAATAACAATAAATATTTACTTTTTTACGATTAGACATTAATACCTTAACTTCAGTGTAAAAAAATGTTATCATCGATAGATAATACCATTTTAAATTATGAAAAGAGGTGTAAGATATGGCGTTCGACATTGCATGGGGATCAGTTATTTATCAACTGATTGCTTTTGGACTCATTTTTTTATTCATTTTTTTAATTGTAAAGCTAGTTATGAATTCAAAAGAAAAGAAGAATCAACAAAAAGAACTCGAAAAAAAATTGGATAAAGTAATAGGAATACTGGAGAAAGAAAAGAAATAGAAAGCCAGTGTATTCGTTTTGTATTGATTTAGAGTGAAAAAGATGCCAAAAAGGATAAGTGAACTGTCGGTATTGTTCACCTAGCCCTTTTTTAATGCGTTGATTCGTTTTGCTTATACCTCATATATAAATAATAGTTAATTCCGCTAAGCTTGCTATGTTTTTGCTTAACACGTTTGACTTCTTTAAACCCTAATTTTTCGTATAGTTGAATCGCACCGATATTCGTATCCGCTACTCCGTCGAGAATGTATTCATTGTATTCTGGTAAAGCAAAGAGATGGTTCATAATCGCGGATGCGACGCCTCTTCTTCTATATTTTTCAGCTGTTGCAACAAAGCCAACAGAGGCCACCTTTTCTCCTGTTTTAGTAGATAGCTGCTGGAATTCTTTTTTGAAAACGATATTAGCAATCGTCCCTTTATAAACACCTAAATGTTTTCTCAATTCTTTTTTGTTATGGTTAATAGATTGTGTTTGACCATCTGATAGCACTGTGATACCTGCAACCTCGCCATCAATTAGAGCAACATAAAAAACATCAAGATTAAACATATGCTCTAATGCCTTAGCGAGCTTCTTTTTATCTTTTGAAAAAAACCTGAGGTCATGACCGAACCCAGCAACAAAAGCCTCACTTACCATTTCCCTTCCCTTTTCACCTAATTCACTCGCTCGTTTGATTTCCATCATCATTTGCCTCCTTTATAAGAAATGCCGTTACGATTTTAGGACTTGGAGTGATAAAACGTTCCTTCATCGTTAACCTAATATTCGTAAGGCCTTGCAACGTAGCCAAATAAAAGAAGGCCATCTCCATTGCATCCCCGTCTTTAAATTGTCCAAGCGTTTGCCCCTTTTTAATCAAAATAGCCAATTGATTCAGCATCGCTTCACTTTGTTCATTTAAAAATTTCACTTCTGGTGGTGGATTCTCCATTGTACTAGCCTGATTCATAAGCATAAGAAACTCCGAAAATTGCTCATTTTTGTTGAGATCATTTAAAATCTCCAACGTTAACCCTTGAATAATTTCTGTTGGGGAAGCATCACTCTGAAACATTTCAACATTCTCTTTCAACCCAGTTGCGGCCACGTTAACAAGTTCATTAAACAAATGATCCTTCGATTTATAATGACGATACATAAGACCTGTACTAACTTGAGCCTTGTTTGCAATATCCTGAACACTCGTTGCCACAAACCCTTTTTGGGTAAATAATTTGATCGCAGCAGATTGAATTTTTTCTCTTGTAGCCATTCTCATAGCCTCATACTGTTCCTTTGTTCTAGGCATCAAAACCACCTCTTTTAATGAATGAATATATATTCATTATAAAACCGTTTATCCAAATGTCAAATAGTCTTCTCATTCATAAAGCTTTTTTTAGTATGTACCACTATTTGTCCTTAGCCACTTCCCTTTTTTAAAATATAGTGCTATACTGATCTAGCGATGAGCTAATTTGCATAAGACGAGATTGACATGCCTTAATGGCAGGCACAAATGTGGAGTGCTGTCTCTCGCCGCAAAACGCCAAAAAAGACGTCCTTATGGGCGTCTTTTTTTCATTATTCTTAAGTGATCGAGCCAATTCATACAAAACCCACCCTATTTCGGGACCAGCGACATTTAACTTTCAAAAAAAACAGAGCGTTATCTCTTTTACTCCACTTCTCCATATCCTTTAGGTACAGGTATGGCATGTTCCGCCTCTCTGCTTACATCTTCCCACTGTTTCCAGCCAGCTATTCGCTCTTCTGTTTGCTCAATCGCAATATCCAACAATTGACTTCCGAGAATCAAACGATGTGGTGGTGAATCACTATTTACTACTTTTAAAAGAGCTTCTGCAGCTAAGAGAGGGTCGCTATCAATAGAACTATTACTATACTGTTTAGCTAACTCTTCTCGTAAAGATTCATAAGCTTTTAATGGTTCGGTCTGTTTCATCTTCAAATAAAGATTTGTCCAATAGCCTCCAGGTTCTACGATCGTTAATTTCACCCCAAAATGTTTAGCTTCTTGGGCCAAAGCTTCACTCATACCTTCAAGGGCGAACTTACTAGCGCTGTAAATTCCCGACATCGGATTAGAAAGTAAACCACCAATACTAGAAACCTGAATAATATGACCTGACCGCTGTTTTCGTAAGTGAGGCATCACAGCTTGGCACACCCAAACAACTCCAAAAAAGTTCGTCTCCATTTGGCTTCTTACTTCTTCTTCATTAAATTCTTCAATCATTCCCATAATCATATTCCCTGCATTGTTCACGACAATATCCACACAACCATGAATATTCATGACCGTTTCGACTGTAGAGAAAACAGAGTCTCTATCAGTAACATCTAGTTTCATCGGAAACAATTTACCCTCATATACTTTTTCTAAATCGATTAATTTTTTGATATTTCTTGAGACAGCTACCACTTTGTCTCCAGCCTCTAAAGCCTTTTTCGTAAATTCATATCCAAGCCCACTACTAGCTCCAGTTATAAACCATACCCTTAATTTGTTTTTACTTGCAGATGTCATTATGCATCTTCCTCCCTTTTATAAAAAACACTTATTAATAAACAAAAAGCACAGGCAACGGCCTATGCTCAACATAAATAAAATGAAACTTTAAAAGAATACCCATTATATTTACAACCCTTGCCTCAAAACGAATCATTGAATCGCTTCAAAAATTGGTTGACAAAATGATCGAATATTAGTTGTAATGACTTAATGTAGGTAAACAAAAAAGAGGGTCATTGAGCCTCTTTTTGCACCACATATAAATGGTTTTCCTCTAAAAGATAGATCAATTCTATTATCTCGGCATAAGCAGAGCCTTTGAACGTATTAAATTAACGGTTCAAAGTTAGAATGATCGATCAAAAGGAAAACCTCCGTTCACTAAAGTTACCTAAACTTTAACAAACTAGACAACAAGCGTCAACCATAACATGGAGAATTTCAACGATTTAAAACTTATATTGAACGACTTCTAATGTTGAATTTTGTTACCGAATAGCTGGAAATGCTTGTTTTATGCTTAAAATGCATTTTGAAAAAATCGGTGATGTTGAACAATTTTGATCATGTCAATCCACTTGCTCTATTTTGGGTGAGTTTCTTACATCATAATTTTTCTGTGAGCTTATTACTAGTTAATGGGAGTTAATTCATGAATCATTTTTTTAATTGCCGCAATCACGATAGCAGGCTCGTCATGGTGGACATAATGAGCACTAGTCTTTGCCATTATCCATTCAGCGTTTGTAAAACGGCTCACAATCTCTTGTTGCATTTGATTCCATAAAAGCTGAGACTCTTTAGAGTAATGTGCTTTTTTGCCAGCACTGATGACTTTTAAAGGGATATTACTTTTCCCTTCAACTCGATCTTTTAGCTGCTGTAAACTCTCCATGAACTCATCATAATTTCCTTCGATCGTAAACTGCTTATCGTATGCGAATTGAAACTCGGTTGACATCGTTGAGAGAAATCTTTCTTTATATTCTTCTGGTGTTGAATCAATCAAAACTAATCCTCCCACTTTATGAGGATAAGTAGAAGCAAATAATCTTGCATTTACACCACCAAATGAATGGCCTACTAATATATATGGAAGTTCAATATCAAGGTAGTTTAGGAGTGAATTCAACTCCTCTACCATCTGCAGACTCGTCCTAGGATGGCCACTTTTCTCACTTTTCCCTACCCCAGCTCTATCATAAACAAGAACAGTTGCTTCTTCAGATAATTCTTTGACAATACTATCCCATGTTGTCAAGTCGTCACCATAACCAGCTTCCATAATGATAATTGGCTTGTTTACATAACTTTCATATAATTTAACAAATAAATGAGTGTCGTTTACCGGGACAATGATTTCTTTCACCGACTTATAGTTGTGTTTAGGCATTTCATTCCTCCAATGAGAACTTTGACAAAAAAGCCTGACATAAAAAAATCAGGCTCAATCAAGTTAATATTTTTTTAATAAATAACGTAACGGAATAATAGATACGATGACGATCAATAAAGCGGCTGGTGCTGCCATATGATAAATCGCTTCACTCGCTTCCACCCAAATCCTAACAGCTAACGTGTCAAAACCTGGTGGTCTTAATAATAATGTTGCTGGTAATTCTTTAATGCTACTGACAAAAACTAATGCTCCACCAGCTAAAATACCTGGCAAGATCGATGGAATAATGACTTTAATTAAAACTTTCCAAGGAGGATGCCCTAAACTTCTTGCCGCCTCATCTATTCGTGGTGATAAGAGACTCAAAGAAGCATCCGTTGATTGCATAGCTTGTGGTAAGAAACGAATAACAAAAGCAAAAGCAATCAAATAATACGTATTATAAAGAACGGGTATATGATTATTAAATATAAAAATAATCCCTAGTGCCACAATTACTCCTGGAAGAGCATAACCTGCATAACTAATTTTTTCAATAAAATAAGAAACTCTAGATGGATATCTGGATCGTAAATAAACGACTGGTAAAGCCATAATCATACAAATAATTGCAGCTAGTCCTGAAACTTTGATGCTATTCCAAGCATACATCCAAAAATTCGCATTTAATGCCCCTTCTTGAATTCCTAAGACAGACCAGTATATAAGCACACCAATTGGTAAAACAACTGAGATTATAAATATAAACCAGACAAACAATGTAGCGAACCATTTCCATTTTCCAAGTGAAAGAATATCAGTCTCTTTAAAAGAATTACTTGATTGATGATAAGATTGTTTCTTTTTAGACTTTGCTTCAATCCAGAGAATGATTAATGTCAGACCGATTAAAACAACACTTAAAACAGTCGCTGACACATTATCGTAACTTCCCATTTGATAATAGATCGCAGCCGTAAATGTTGTATACCTCATCATCGCAATTGCCCCAAAATCAGACAAAACATATAAGGCGATCAGAATAGCTCCCGCTCCTATAGCCGGTCTTAAAAAGGGCAAATTAACTTTCCAAAAAACTTGCCATGTTGATAATCCTTGCGACCTCGCAACCTCTTCAAAGTTACGGTTCATCTTTCTTATAGAAGCACTTGCAATAAGAAAAACGTAAGGGTATGTAAATAGAGTTAACACTAAAAAGATGCCCGTAAATGAATAAATATTAAAAGAATATTCACCAATAAGATTTACTAACCAATCATGTGACTCCCATTCCCGTGCCACCCAACCTCTAGGTCCAAAGACAATAATATACGTAACGGCTCCAACATAAGGAGGAATGACAAGAGGTAAAGCTAAGAGCCATTGCCACATTTTCCTTCCTGGTAAAGAAGTTCGATTAACGAGCCATGCTAACGACACTCCAATAACGACAGCTGCAAATGTTACACTTACCGTCAAACTCAGTGTATTCCAGATTAATCGTGGAATCCTCGAATCTAATAAACTTATCCAACGATCGGCTCCTGCGAATAATGACATCCCAATCACATAAAGAATCGGAATCGCCATCATAATACCCGTTATAACAGCAAATATGAATAGAACGCCTCCAGGTTTGCTCCCTTTTTCACCTAATGCAAACTCTTTAATTGAAAAACGGCGAGAGGATGGAGATAAAATATCCCCATCCTTAGTTTCTTGCTTATGTTGTTTATCGTTGGTTTCATGATGACTCATCTTGATACAACTCCCACTCGCCTTATCATTATTATAGATCTAAATCCAGACCAGATTCCTCGATTAAATTACGTGTATCTTCCCATACTTCCCCTAAGTCACGTAAAGGCATATCATGGGTTTTATAATCCGAAATCGTTGCTGCACCTTCAATCGCCTCAACATTAGGGTTAATTGGTACTTCTAAAGATTCATAAGAGAATTCACGTTGATTCTCTTCTTCAAGAATCCAATCTAGAAATACTTCAGCACTCTTTGCATTTGGAGCTCCTTGAACTAAACCTACTCCTGCTGCATTTAATACCGCACCCATTTCTCCTTCGCCTTGGTCTGGATAAATAACACCAACATTATTATCAGTTGGCTCTTGTAGTTGTTGGTGGAAGTAATAGTTATTTACTAAACCAAACTTAAACTCTCCAGCTCCAACGGCACGACGGATATCTCCATGACCTTGTAAAATCGCACCAGCATTTTCTTGAACGGCACTGATCCATTCTTTTGTTTTCTCATCGCCCCACTCATTACGTAGAGCAGAAACATGTCCAATCATCGCACCATTTCCACCACGTGTAATCGCAAAATCTCCCGACCATTCAGGGTTAGTTAATTCTTCAATTGTTTTTGGCATTTCTTCTTCCGTAATCAAGTCTTTATTATACATTAATACACGTGTACGAGCTGATAATGCAAACCATGAGTTATCCTCGGCACGGTAAATTTCATCAATTGATTCAATGTTTTCTGGGTTAGAACCTTCAAGCAATCCTTCTAATCTTAAATTTTCTAATGCCCCAATATCATTAGAGATAAAGATATCCGCTTGAACATTGCTCGCTTCTCCTTTAATACGATTTACAGCATTATCGCCGGCATGAAGAGCTTGTACTTCAATTCCCGTTTCTTCTGTAAATTTCTCTAACAATGAATTAACAAAATTCTCATTTCTAGAAGAATAAACGACTAATTCTCCTGTATCCTCTGCAACAACCTCTTCATTTGAATCAGATTCTGTTCCTTCTGATGAAGCGTTATCATTGCTGTCACTGCTGTCTTCGTTTCCGCACGCAACTAAAGCAAAAATAAATAATACGATAATAGATAGCAATACTAACTTGTTTTTCTTAAACACTAAATGGCACCTCCGAAAAGTTTCGAATCTAACTGATAACGATTATCATTATCAACAACTTCTCTAATATACCTAGCTTTTCGTAGTATGTCAACAGCATTTCAAAAAAAGTTTACATCCTATACTAAAAATATATTCTTTTATAGAGGGCTTGAAGAAAGCCCCTTCAATTAAGGGACTTCTCTTACTTATGCCTCCACTAATGCGACCGATTCAGGCTTAATATTAAAAGAAATATTGGCATCAAGCTCAATTTCTTGTTCTACTGGTGCATATAAAATCATTGTTTCATTTAAAGCGTTCTCATTGCCTAACACCACTTCTAGCTCCTGATATTCGCCGCTATAAGTCACTTTACTGACTCTACCAGAATAATAGCCATCCTCTACTAATAAACATCCTTCTGGACGAATCGAAATCTGCACATTATCAATAACTTCTGACAATTGATTAGATAATGAAATACGCCCAATATATGTATCTACATGTTTCATATCTGGACAAATTTTTCCTTGCAACAAATTGGTTTTCCCTAAAAATTGAGCCACAAAACAATTTTTAGGACAGCGGTACATTTCCCGGGGTGAAGCAATTTGTTGAATGATTCCTTGATTCATGACAACTACTCGATCGGATACAGCAAATGCATCTTTTTGATCATGAGTAACGATAATAGCTGTCGTGTTCGCTTTTCTTAAAATGGCCGTAACATCGTATCGCATTTTTTCGCGAAGCCCAGCATCTAAATTACTAAAAGGCTCATCCATTAAGACTACATATGGCTTTGGAGCAAGTGCCCTCGCTAATGCGACTCGCTGTTGTTGCCCACCCGATAATTCACTCGGATAACGTTTCGCATATTCTAATAAGCCAACTAATTCTAAGACTTCTTTTACTCTTTGTTTTTTCTCAAAAATTTTCCATTTATTTAAACCAAAAGCTACATTTTTTTCAATCGTCAAGTGCGGAAATAATGCATAATCTTGAAAGACCATTCCAATTCCACGCTTTTCTGGTGGAATATTTTCTTTTCTGTTATAAACAGATTGCTCATTAATTGAAATAGTTCCATGTGAAGGAATTTCAAACCCGGCAATCATTCTTAACATCGTCGTTTTCCCACAACCACTTGGACCTAATAAAGTAATAATTTCACCCTTTTCAATAGCAAGGTTGACTTCATGAACAGCCGGCTGATTTCCATTATGAAATTGCTTACTTATATTTTGAAGGTGGATAAAGCTCATGTTGTCGTTCCCCCTCATTCTTTTTAAATGACAATGAATATCATTCTGAATCACAATTGTAACATGTATCTAAAAAAGTGGTCAATAACATACATATACCTTTTGAACTGTTGAATAACTTTCTACTTTCCCTTAGTTCTCCTCGATGCATAATCTTCTTTCTTGCATTAGATTTTTATGAACCTGCATAAAACCACTCGCCTTTCTGTTCGTTTTACATTAAAATCACATTATTACATTCTATTCTAGCAATCTATTAATCCATCAAAGGAGCCATTAGAAAATGAGAGAATTACAAAATGTAGCCGTGCAACTAGTCCCGGTTCGTACAGAACATATTGATGGCATTTATAAAGCCGCACATGACTCAAGAATTTGGAAACATATGTCTGTTGATTTAATGGAAAAAGAGAATGTTATCCAATATGTAAACGATGCCTTACAAAGAAAAGGAAAAGATTTTGCCTTTGTAATTGTGAATAATTCAAGTAAAGAAATCATTGGTGTAACTTGGTTCCTCGATTACTCCGCTGCCAATAAAAGTGTCGAGATTGGCTCTACCTGGTTAAACCCAACGTATTGGCGCTCAACCATTAATACAAATTGCAAATACTTATTATTAAAGTATTGTTTTGAAGAACTAAAATTAAATCGTGTACAAATTAAAACAGGTCACGAGAATATCCGCTCCCAAAAAGCGATTGAACGAATTGGAGCAACGAAAGAAGGAATTCTTAGAAATCATATGATCCGAAAAGAAGGGAAAATCCGCCATACTGTAATGTACAGTATCATTATAGAAGAATGGGTAGAGATTAAACGTCATTTTGAAGAGAATTTATTGCAGGATTAATTTGTTAGTTCCTTCGACAAAGATAGAACCATAAACTAAAAATGGGGTTATGGTTCTATTTTCACAGTCTTAATCTAGTTGACTCAATTCACAAAAAATAAATCTCATAAAAATATTTACTTTCCACCATCTCTTTAATCTATCATACACTCTATTTATCCATTTACATTAATCTTATAATGAACATCGTTGCGATGCCAAAGTAAATAAGGAGAGAGAGAATATCATTAATGGTCGTAATAAGTGGACCAGAGGCAATTGCTGGATCAACTTTTAATTTATGCAATACTAACGGAATAATTGTACCTGTTAAAGTCCCAATGATTAATGTGATAATTAACGTACTTCCGACAACGGCACCAAGGATTAACTCTCCTAGCCAAACAAAAGCAATGAAAGATATAAGAATTCCGCAAATAACACCTATCATGCTTCCAACTACTAATTCTCTCCATATCAGCTTTGAAACAACTTTTCTATTAATATCTCTTGTAGTAAGCCCTCTTACAACAACCGCTAACGATTGTGTTCCTGTATTACCTGTCATTCCAGAAATCATTGGCATAAAAAAAGCTAATGCTACTACTTTTCCAAGTGAATCTTGAAAACTACTGACAATACCACCTGCTACTAAACCAATAAATAATAATAAAATAAGCCATGGAAGTCTTCTAAATGCGGCAACTTGAGGTTTCGTATCAAAGTCAATATTTGCCCCTGCCGCAGATAGTTTTTCGATATCTTCAGTTGCTTCCTTCACGACTACATCAAGCATAGTGTCAACCGTTACTATGCCAACTAACACTTGATTATGAACAACAGGCACTGCAACTAAATCGTATCTTTGTATGATTTGAGCTACTTGCTCTTGATCAGTATCTACAGAGACGGAAACCACACGTTCAAACATGATGTCTTGTATTTTTTCATTTGTTTCAGCTAAAATTAATTCCCTGTATGATAGGACACCTACTAGGTTCTTCTTTGCATCTATTACATATAAATAGTTAATCGTCTTTGCTATCTCCGCAAAATCTTTTAATTTTTTGACGGCATCTTCAACGGTATAATAATGAGGGATCCAAACAAACCGATTGGACATAAGCCTACCTGCTGTTTCCTCCTTATAATCCATTAGCTTTTGAACAGCTTCAGACGACACTGTATCCATTTCAGAGAGTATCCCTTTTTGGGTCACTTCTGGTAAATCTTCTAATAGATCTGGTAAATCATCACTATTCATCTGCTCCATTACTTCTGCTGTTTTTGTAACTCCCAATATCTCAACTAAACTCTTTTGCGCTTCTAGTTTTAATTCATCAAGAATACTAGCTAACTGTGGCAGAGGCAGCTCCGAAATAAATTGCTCCTGTTCCGTAATCATAAGACCTTGATAAACATGAGCAAGATCATAAGGGTGCAAATCATTAAGCAATAACAATAATTTATTTTTATTATTCTCTTTTAATAACAACGTTACTTCGTGGATCAATTCTTCTTGAGTTAATTTTTGTTTCATCAATTCCACCTTCTTTTTTACATAAGGCACAAACACACCAAATTAAGAAGGTTAATTCACTACTTAAGTTGACATGGGCAGTGCACCTTATGAATTTTTCGACACCATCTATAAACAGAATAAGTAACCAGGTCACTATCCAAATCAACCACTCCTTACAATAGATAAAAAACACCTCCATCGAATGAAGGTGCTTAATCAAATAAAGCACAAATAAAACCTTCATTCGTAGAGCTTTAGCACTGTACGGCATAGGATAAATAAATATCCAGCTACATTAAAAAACACCTTAATTCGATGGTTTCTGTTGACCCATTGGCGTCTTTGGACGTTTCTGGGCAGTAGCTTATCTCCGTACAGGAGCCTCACCTAACGATGGTATGTTGTCGATAAATTATGTTAATTGAAATCATTTAAATTGTCAATATATTATGGGGCGTTTTTAGTTCCTACCTCTAAAGCCAATTCGGTATATACTTGCCAAAATACAAACCGATTTTCTCCCCTTCCTTTATTAGCCAAAAAACAAATCAATAATATTCGCAGATTTTGAAGTTTGTTTGTTATAAAACTCTGAGTATCCACAATTCTGACAAAATACTACGGTAAATGTATTGTGCTGGATGTCCATCATTCTTGATAATCCTGTCCCTGTCATCGCCACATCCTTGCTCCCAACATCTGTTCCACCACATTTGATACATCCTTTTTTCTCCATCTAATGAATACCTCCTGCTTTTTTTCTATTTTTCATTTTTTTTGTTTCTAATCATACGATTCGACTCTTCAATAGGTTTCATTCCTAATATAGTCAAATCTGCAACCTGAATTAGAATTGTGGCACTTAATTTTAAGGGAAGTTTTACAATCAACGACAACAAGATTAAAGTTAACATTTTTTTAGCAAACATCGGGAAGCATTTGCTACATTGTCACGAGCTTTTTCGGAATCATTTATCTCTTTTTGGGAACGGATATTCTAAAGAAGCACCTCATCCTTTCTTCTAGGATGAGGTGCTTCTACTCCCTTATTTCTTTTTAACAGGAATCCAAATTTCTTGTTTTCCTTGAGCATTCGGAGCACTTCGTACAAATTCAGGTGCATCCGCCAATTCATAATCAGAAGCTGGAAACCATTCTGTATACACTCTTTCCCATGTAGACAATAAAGCTTCTGTTGTATCATCTTCTACCGAAAACACAGACCAAGTCTGTTTTGGGATTTGGCTTGTTGCTAAATGCTCTTTTTCTAATTTTGAAGCCACTCCGATTAAGTATGATTTAGTCATCCCCTCGTCTTCTTCAGTGTCTTTCATAATATGAAGCAGACCTGGAAAATCACTCATTGCGAGGGCCTCTAATTTTTCGTATTCATCTTCCTTTAATGTATCCCAAAGTTTTGGATAAAAATTATCACTTGCCACCTTCTCCTCTTTATAACCAATAACCTGAAATGTTTCTCTTTCAACAATTTTATAATTCATTTCTACAGCTCCTCTTATGTTTATTTGGAAGGTTAACTTTGGAAATGCTTTTAAAAAATAGTCGCCATCTTTTGCTTTTTGTGGTGTAATGCCATGCATTTTTTGAAAAGCTCTCGAAAAGGAATCGGCTGATTGATAGCCATATTTCACCGCCACATCAATCACTTTTACGTTATGTTCTCTCAATTCAAAAGCTGCTTTTGTTAATCTTCTTCTTTTTACATACTCAGATAAACTAACACCAGCAATAAATGAAAACATTCGTTTAAAATGATGCTCCGAATAACATGAGATTTGCGCGACCTTTTGATAATCAATGTCCTCATCCAAATGTTCTTCAATATAATGAATGGCCTGATTTAAATTTTGTAATGTTTCCAATTGCTTAACCTCCCTTCTTCATAAGAGTAACAAAACAGTATATTTCAAACCCGACTTTTATTGTTCCGGTTTGACGTTGTGAGAACTAAAAAGAGGACTCATAATCCCTCCTTTAGTTCAACAAGGTAAATTATATATTTCCATTAATAATAAGGTCAGCTTTTTCAAAGGGTTTATGTGCGTCTACATAAATGTCCTCGGCAATCATCCATATGGACAATAGTGACATTAGAACATTTTACCTTCAGTTTTTCTGCTAAAGTACTTTTACCAGAACCCCCACAACCGTCTATACCCATTAACAAAGTAGATTGTTTTTCTGACATCGTCTCAATTAAACGAATCAACTGTTTAATATCCGTCATCTCACTTCTAGTATGTTTTAGATTCACTAATATCACCACTTAATAATAAGATTACCTTAAATAATGACTATTTAAAGGTAATGTTACCTATATATTGAACTTGATTTGTAAAATACCTATAGAAATTAACTAACATTATTTATAAACCTCATACAACCATTATTCTCAAAGCTTCATTTTTAACCCTTCATGTGTCGCTTGAAAACCTAAACGTTTATAAAATTGCTGGGCTGCTTCTCGTTCTTTATCGGTTGTGAGTTGAATTAAGTGGCAACCTCGTTCTTTGGCTCGTTGTATCGCCCACTCAATCATTTTGGTTCCTACTCCTTTGCCACGAACTGATGAAGACGTTCTCACTCCTTCAATCGTTGCTCTCCATCCACCTTGATGTGTGATATATGGGGTAAAAGTGATTTGTTGAACCCCAATAATTTCATCTCCAAGACATGCCACTACTAATTCATTATTAGGGTCTGCTTCAATGGCTTGAAATGCTTTTAAATAACTTTCTGGAAGTGGCTCTTCATAACATTCTCGTATAGCCCCTAAAGGATCATCTGCCAACATTTCGACAATTCGGCTTAAATCTTGCCCCGTCGCTAGTCTAAAGTTAATTTCTTCTTTCATTTGTTATCCTCCTTAAGCATTTTCTCCCACTCTGGACGTAGTAATGAAAAGATATAAGTGTCGTGGAACTCGCCATTTTGATAGAGATTCGCTCTTATTAATCCTTCCCTTGAAAAACCAAGCCTTACTAATAACTGGGTAGAGCGTTCATTTTCAGGAAAAGTTATCGCTCCAATTCTATGTAAAACTAACGTACCAAAAGAATAATTTAATACTTCTTTGACAGCTTCTGTTGTGATTCCTTTTTTCCAATAAAACGGATGTAACTCATAGCCTATTTCCGCTTTTTTATTCGGAAGATTGAGGTTGTTTAAACCGACAGTTCCAATAAATTCACTCGAAGCTTTATCAATGATTCCCCATCTAATTCCTCTTTTATTTTCGAAATTAGTTTGAAACGAGTCAGTCATTTTTTCGGCTTCTTCTCGACTCTGTAAGCTTTCCATCCCATAATATTTAGTAACCTCATCCTTAGACATGATATTGTAATAACTCTCAACATGGTCTTTGTTTATTTGAACCAATGATAATCGACTAGTGTCCAATTGAATAAAATTCATAAGAACCCCCCATTTATTAAAAAACCTCCTAGAGTTAAATGTTCGTCCAGGAGGCTCTGTTCTTATTCGTTATCATTAATCGAGCTTTGAAGCTTCTGATCACGCTCATGTCTTTCAATCGCTAAATCTATCAATTTTTCAATCAGCTGACTGTAGCTAATGCCACTCAGTTCCCATAATTTCGGATACATACTAATTTTAGTGAAACCTGGCAATGTATTAATTTCATTCACAATAATTTCATTTTCTTTTGTTAAAAAGACATCCACTCGTGCTAATCCTTCACAATTAAGAGCTTTATAAGCAGTCAATGATACTTCTTGAATTTGCTCTGCGATTTCTGAACTGAGTTTAGCCGGAATTTCTAAAATGGCTCCCGTTTCATCAATATATTTCGCTTCATATGAATAAAAATCACCTGTTGAGATGATTTCACCTGGAACAGAGGCAATCGGCTCATAATTTCCTAAGACCGAACATTCAATTTCACGTCCAACAATTGCTTCTTCTATTAAGATTTTTGTATCAAACTTAAAAGCTTCCGCCACGCCTGCATAAAATTCTTCCTCGTTTGTCGCCTTGCTTACCCCAACGGATGAACCTTGATTAGCTGGTTTAATAAAGAGTGGTAAACCAAGCTTATCAGTTACCGTCTTATAATTAATTTGTTCCCTTGTTGCAATCGTAAAAGTTAAGGCACCAGCGACACCCAATCCAGCATCACGTAATAAACGCTTCGCAATATCTTTATCCATACTAATCGCCGACCCTAACACATTAGATCCAACAAATGGAATATTGGCCATTCGTAACATTCCTTGAAGACTCCCATCCTCTCCAAGTGTTCCATGAATGATCGGGAAAATGACATCCAACTGTTGGAGAGCTTCTTCTTGATTTAAGCTAACGAGCTGATTTTTTTCTTCACCTGGAATAATAGAAATACCTTGATTTGTTTTATTCAAAGCAATTAACTTCGGATCCTCTGCATGAAGAAGGTAACGTGAATCATCACTTAAATGCCACTTCCCACTTTTATCAATCCCCATTAAAACAACTTCATATTTAGACTTATCAATGGCATCCACAATGTTTTTCGCCGATTGTAAGGACACCTCATGTTCAGCTGATTTACCACCAAAAACGATCCCGACTCTAATCTTGTTATTTTTCATCGATAAAAGCTCCTTTAAGTTTGATTTACACGATGATTGTGTAACTTTTAAATAAATCATCTAAGTACAAATTTTGGTTCAGTAACTCTTTTCTCTTATTGTACAACAACTAAATAATCTGTATCATTATAATTAATTTAATTCAAAATTTTCTTTTAAAAGCGAGGAACTGACTAATTGATGAAAAATATTTTTACTGACAACTTTGAAAAATACGCAGATACGGAAATGTATGATTTTCTAAACGAAGGAAATAAAAAAGATTTTGACGTACTTTTAGAATGGATAAAACCTGGTGACAAGCTACTTGAATTAGCCTGTGGTACGGGAAGATTAACCATTCCATTTGCCGAAAAAGGCTTTGCAATTACAGGTATTGATTTACATGAGGGAATGCTCGAAAAAGCGAAAACGAAAGCAGAAGCAAAGGGTTTATCGATTCCTTTTTATCAACAAGATTGCACGATGTTGTCCTTACCGGAAATGAACCAATTCACCTTTATGACAGGGAATTCATTTCAACATTTTTTAACAAATGAAGCACAGGATAAGCTGCTCCAATCCATTGCAAAACATTTAGAGACTGAAGGGTTATTTATTTTTGATACACGGAACCCTCTATTATCTGAATTAGCTCAACCAGATATTTATGATACTAGCTTTACTGACCATCGCGGTTTTGACGTAAAAGAACATCACATCGAAACCTATGATGATGCCACCCAAATTTTACATTGTGAAACAAAAAGAAAACTTTATAAGGATGGGGTCTTCATTCGTAATGAAAAAGATAACATATCGTTACGCTACGTCTTTCCATTAGAAATGAAACGTCTCCTACGTTCCTTTGGTTTTACAATCCTACAAGCATACGGAAATTGGAACAAAACTCCTCTCACAAAAGAAAGCCCACAAATGATTTATATTTGTAGGAAAAACGGATAACTAACCTTCTCACAAAGTAATTTGTGGGAAGGCACTTGTGTTGCATTGATTACAATTAACCCCCACTCAGATGCTCTTCTTTTAAAATCGCATAAGCGTATTCATCCCACCACACATCACCATGAGGGATACATTTTTTAAAATAACCTTCTCGCCGCATCCCTATTTTCTCCATTAACTTAAATGATGGGACATTTTCTGGCTGACAGGTAGCAACAATACGATGAAGATTTAATTGTTGAAACCCATAATTCAAAAAGGCTTTAGCTGCCTCCGTAGCGTACCCACAATTGTAATACTTCGGATTAAGAACCCAACCAATTTCATACGTATGGTCACCAAAGTATGGAAAAAAAGCGATATGACCGATTAGTTGATTATCTTCACGTAGCAAAATAGAGAACTTGGTAGCATCATCTCTTAAATTCTCATTAACTAACTTTTGTGTATCTTCTTGTGTCATTACACCCTCTGGAAGATATTTCATAACTGCCGGATCAGATGTATATAAAAAAACGTCTGACCAATCAGCTTCTGCAAAATTTCTAATTATTAATCGTTCTGTCACCATCTGAATTCGCATCCATTACCCTCACTTTTGAGACACTAGCACTATAATCGAAATTCCTCTTTTATTTTCTCCGCTACCTCTTGTGCTGTCATTTCAGTATTATTAATACGCAAATAGTTTTTTTCTGTCATTTCCCCTTCATTGGAGTTCAATCGATACTTTTCCATTGAGCTTAGCAATTCTTTCCTTGAAAACTCAGTATTCCTTTTCGTTGGCTTTTCTTCTAAACGATTCGGGGTCACATTCCTCTTTAAACGTTCTTCTAAGTCCGCTTCTAATTCAACAAAATACACCTCAGCCCCTGAGTCTTTAAATATTTTGACTGTCCTTCTAACAAAATCCCAATCTGCTTCTAAATTAAATGCCCACATTAAAGTAAAAATGAGTCCTTCTTGCTTCGTTTTTGCAAAAGCCTGAAACACTTGGGAGCGAATCGAATCTGATATTTCCCACATTTCAGAAGTGAAATTGAAGAAAGGAGCCAATAGCTCGATCGTCATATGATTATGAAATAATTTCAATTTCGTTATTTTGGAAAGCTCCTGTCCAACGGTCATCTTCCCTACTGCTTGAGGCCCAAACAACATAACAAGTTTCATTTTCAGCTCGCCCACCTTATAAATAATTTAGTTTTCTATACACGCTCTAACCTTCTAATTCTTTTCCGCTTTTATAATTAAAAACATTGGACGGCGATTTTCATCACGCATTTCATCAGAAGTAGTCATTGCTTGTTCACTTGGCTTCGGTTCTCGTATAGCCTTGATTTGTAATCCAGCGTCTATGACATTATTTAAGTATGTAGAAACCGTACGATGGTATTTCACAACGTTTTCAGTTAAAAAACTTGTTTCCCTTAGACTCTCATCTTGATAATCGTCGATTGGCCAATGCAGTCGTTTTCCTTTTTGATCATAATGCCAATCTTGCTCAGCACGAGCTGTGAATATTGGATGCTCCACTGTAAAAATCAAAGTGCCACCAGGCTTCAATAAGTTGGATATCTTTTTCACGACCTCTGAAAACGATCGCAAATAATGAAAAGCGAGTGAACTAATCACTACATCAAATGAGTAAGCAGGGAATTCTATATCCTCGATTGGCTGTTCGATAAATTCAACACGCTCATCTTTAATAAGCGTTCTCGCTTTCTCTAACATTTTAGTAGAAATATCAACTCCAACGACCTTACTCGCTCCTTGCTCCAATGCATACTTGCAGTGCCAACCAAAGCCACATCCTAAATCGAGAACAGACTTTCCTTGTAAATCAGGAATTAAAGGCTGTAACACATGCCATTCCCCTGCCCCTTTTAACCCTTCTGTAGAACGAGCCATTTGCTCATACGCTTGAAAAAAAGCCTCATCATCATATTTATTTTGTTTCACTTTTGTTCACTTCCTCTGGTAAATAATAAGCGATTACTTCATTGTAAGTGCTTTCCTTTAATTCAATAACTAATGGACCTTTGAAAAAGACTTCTTCCTCTTCATTTTTTAAAATCACAAAATGTTTACATAAGATTTGATTTTCAACCTTGACCATATTCATCGGGTCATAACCAACAATCCGTGAGTTCATTTCGACTTTTTGAACCGGTAATTGAAAGAAAGATTTCCATTCATTCTTTTTCTTTATAACATAAGCTTCATACTCGGCTTGAATTGATTTTGATTGTTCAATATCGACTTCAACATCACATTCTGAAAAGTAGGTAAGAGTCGTTTCATAAATAGATGACTCGGTTTTCAAATTTTGCTCAAATAAGATATTCGTTTCAGTTAATGCAATTAAGTAAAGAGTCCCTGTAAAATAAGATAACTTCCTTATATTAAATAAATCTTCCCTTGGCTCCCTTATCATTTCAATATAATTGTGAATTCTTTCCTCATATTTATTTGAATTTATATACTTTAAAGACAGCGTTCCAACAAACTCCGCAGCACCTTCAATCGTTTCAACTAAAAATTCATTTTGGATCATTGTACCGATTTGTTTTGCCCTTTTTAGTCGAATCGAAACCATTTGTTGAAGCATCTCTTTTTTTTCAGCAACACTCGAAGCTTTAAGAGCCTTAATTAAAAATTGATTTTCAGCATGTTTATATTGATAATTTAACACGTCGTTTGGATACGAAAGCATAATTAAATCATTCACATAGCGTTTTTCACCCTGTTCTCGTTGAAAAGCATGAAACATTTCGTGAATAATATTAGCTGCTAATATGTCTGGGTCGTCAATGGCATCCATTTCAACATTCCAAATAGCGATATATTGACCTTCGAACTCAATACAAGTATTGGCGATAAAACGCTCATCTGTTGTTATTTCACGATCTTGAAAAAAGACAGTGTTGCTATTATATAAAGCAAATGGAAAACATTGAAATCCATCCCATAACCTTTCAAGCGGGACTTTTTTTATTCTTTTCTCAACTTCTTGATAAAGAGTTCTCATCGATTCATTGACATGGAAATATCAACACGTACTTTCCCCATTTATTTACTCCTCCTTTTTAGCCAAAGATTTGAGCGGCGATACCATATAAATGTCCGTTTCTGTTTGGTAACTCTGTTGCATTTTTGATCATAATTGGAGGCTGACTGACTTCTTCAAATCCTAAATATACTAATGTTTGAGCAAATATTGTTTTTTCTGTAGGGACATCGATTCTAAATTCTCCTTCACCATATGTACAAAGTGAGCTTATAAGAGAGAGTGCGGTCTTGTTGTCAGGAGCCACAAGTGGTCCAATTATCGTGTTCGATTGACCGGGAATGAGCAAACCAAAACCGACTACTTGACCGTTACCCCCTTTAGCCACTAAACAACAACTGGCTTGTTGAAGTCTTTTTTGCAAAAATAAAGCTCTCCTACTCCCAAATGATTTTCGATCCAGTTCAATCAACTCACGTAACATCGAAGGATTATATTTGATTATATTATTCGGTTCTTCCGCAAAAATAGGTCGCCTGAACGAGGGACAAAGATATTTTTGAATGGAAGCTGCCTCAACAAATCCTAAATGTTTATATAAAGGTTTTCCTTCTTCTGTTGCAATGAGCATAACTCTCTCACTTTCCGACACACAATTCAGGCAAGCTTGCATTAACTTTTTCGCTAAACCCTTTCCACGATAAGTCTCTTTCACAATCACTAAACCAATAGATGCTACTTTCTCTTCAAAAATAATAATAGCTGCACTCGCAATAATGTTGCCCACTTGGTCTTTAAAACCAAATACGTCGCCATCCTTAAGAACCGTTTGCAACGTCGGTTGATCATAATCCCATCCAACAGATGTTGATAACTGGATTAAAGCGGGAATATCCGTCATATTACATTTCGTTAATGTTAAATTCGATTCAACTTCTTTCATTGGTCTTGCCACCTGCCAATCGTCTATGTACAATTCATTTTACAAAATTTTCATACAAATAAAAAGAGATGACTGATTTTATGAAGGATTCGTACCATAATCCTAGCAACTCACGATTTTCATTACTTATTCTTCGTTATTCGCACCGTAAATTCTCCAACTCGTGATTTTCATTACTTATCCTCCACTATTCGCACCGTAATTTTAGCTGCATGACTTTTTCATTACCTATCTGCTCTTATTCGTACCCTAATCCCGGCAACTGACGCTTTTCATTACCTATCCGCCCTTATTTCGCACCCTAACCCACACAACTCACGGTTTTCATTACCTATCCTCAGCTCTTAAACCCAAATCGCCATTGCCTTTCATTTTCTTCCTACACAAAAAAGACCTCCCAAAAATAACTTTTGAGATAGTCTCTCGAACATAGGTAGTTATAACCCTTCAATAATTAATTCAACACGCCGATTCTTCTGCCTGCCTTCTTCATCATCAAGTCCGTCTGGTCTTGTATTTCTGGCAATCGGCTCTGAATCCCCTTTTCCAATCGCTATTAAATTAGATTCATTGATTCCTCTTTCAATCAAAGCACCCACAACTGCCTGTGCCCGACGTTCAGATAAGTCTTGATTGTAGCTACTATTCCCGACATTATCGGTATGTCCTACCACTTGAACTTGACCATCTGATGTTTCAATTACTTGGACTAATTTATCCATCACCTCGTCACTTCCTGGCAATAATTCATCTGAATCAAAATCAAACAAAACATTGTCCGGTAAGGTTAGTGTCGTTTCTTCCTCAATCGAAATTGCATTAAATTCATTTAACGTCTTCAATACATCCACTTCCGTTTGTGAAAGGGATACTTTTGTTAAAATGACTCGACTCTTCGGAACTCTTGTAATATAGACCTCTGAAGAAGGGTATCGTTCTCGTAATTGTTCAAGCGGCACCATACTTATATTCTCTTGTTCTTCAGTATTTGCCGATACTATATCAGAACTCATAACGCCAATAATAAAAAATAAAAGCAAAACTAAGAAGATTTGATACCATTCTATTCGACGATTTATTCTCATATCTCCAGCTCCTAACGAATAATTTCAATCTCTTCAAAGTGGAAATATGGATGTGGAAAACCTGTGCTATCTTCAAAGCCTTTTGCCAATTCATTAAACGTTAATGTTAATGACTGAGCGTCTTCTTGTAATTTGCCAATAAAGATAAGGGAACCAGATAATCTTTCATCAGGTTCAATTGTGAGTTTCTCATTATCTTCCGGAGGCAAAAAGTGATAGTGAAAGCCTGTATCGTCAGTCAAAGTGATTCCTTTTCTATTTAGGTTAGATAAATCCGATGCATAGTTATGTCCATTAATAGAAGTCACATCAATCGTAATAAACTCCTCATCAAAATGAATCGTTTCTACCGTTAGATTGACTCCGTTTGGATGACTCTGTTGCAAACCGACTTCCATACTATCAGGTAATGATGATTCCTTGCTCGATTCATTATCACTTACTGTATCTTCATCACTATTTTCTTCAGTTGCCGATTCACTATCTGCCTCTTCTGTTAATTCGGTACCTTCTGTTTCAGTCGCTTCATTATCATTTGTTTCCAATTGTTCATCATTTGCTTCTTCATCCAGTTCATTAGTTGTCAGTTCACTTGCATTCGGACTTTGACATGCCACCAGCACCATGCTTATAAACATCATACTAAACAAACCTATAACCTTGCTCATATGTACCCCCCATTTTTTTCGTAATTTAAATGAATAGTATTACAAAGATGACTTTTGTCGAAAAGTGCTACAAACCATTTTATAATACCGTCAGCAACTATATTAAACAACCAAAATTAGAAAAAACAGGATAATATATAGAGCATTTTTCAAGCGATTGAGTCATTAGTCACGAAAATACCCTTTTTATGACAAGGAAAAAATAACTATACTCAACTTAAAAAGCATCAACCTTTTGATCAGTTGATGCTCCTTTTCACGTCCAATTCATTTACCTGCTCATATATTTTTTAAATATCTATATTGTGATTCATGTAGTTTTCTAATGGCTTCTTTTAGCAAATAGATTTGGTCATTAATCATTGTGATATATGGACAGGAAGGGTCGTTGGCCGTTGCTTTCGCTTTTACTTTTTCCAGAAATATGATGTCTCGTCGAAAAAGCTTAACCTCATCTGGGTGCAACATAACATAACCTCCATTTTAAAAATCGCGCTTAATGTTTTATTCCCAAATCCATGTTGTTCAAAACCAAAAAGCGGGCCCATTTTACTACTTATTTTTTCTTTTATTATTTTCATATGATGTTTTATTTGCATCCAACGATGAATATATTAAAAACATATGGACCTAAAAATCAAACTCTCCAAAGCGATAGTTGCTATTAAGGATATTCACCTAAGCGGATTTTACATCATCCTACGTAATTAGACCTATTAAGATCATTTAAATCACGATAACTGTCACAATTTTTACAAAAATGGAGAATTTGTTTTGACATACAATTTAATCCAAATTATACTAATCTTTTACCAATTCTATAAACAAGGAGGAATTATTATGATCGGTGAAGTAGCTGTTATGCTTGCAGGTGCATTTATCATTGTTATTCTATTATTTATCGCCATTGCCATTACACTTTATTTATTACTCGGATTTGGTCTAAAACGACTTTCAGAAAGGGAAGGGCTTGATAACTCTTGGATGGCCTTTGTTCCATTCTTAAACCTTTATTTAATCGGGTTAATTGCTGAGAAACAATCAAACCAATCATGGAAGCAGCACATACCACTTGCTTATCCCGGACTTATCGTAGGCTCAATCATATTAGATTTTATTCCTGTTATCGGATTTTTGCTTTCGATTGCATCATTGGCCTTTAGTATTTATGTGATGTTCTTACTTTATGAAAGATATAGTAGTCAGGCTATACCATTTACCATTTTCACCGTCATCACTTTCGGAATTCTTTTTCCGATTCTCATTTTCATTCTACGAAACAATGAAAAACTTACAGATGCCGATATTAAAAAAATCGACGGACCTGATCCTGTTAATAAATATTAAAAATTAAGGTATAGCCGATTTTGGCTATACCTTTTGTCACTTTATAAATTAACTAGAACTTTTGCAAACCAATTCATTTTAAATTTTTTAATAAATCATCACGGTGTTTTTTTGCCAAATTTAAAATTTCAAATTTTCCGTCTTTAATATCATTTATGATTCGGTTACCTTCTTGCCAGGCTAGATCATATAATTCTTGTTCAATCATTTCTTTCTGAAGGCCTTCTTTTAATTCATCCTCGTCTTTTACAATCACTTCACCCGTTGAGAGAACGATTAGATCAAGAAACAAATCTTCAAGCCAAGGAACTCCTTTTTGATCAACGCCATTTTGTACACAAATATCAATATAAGACTGAATCCAGTCTCCATCCTGATTAAACATCGTCGTAACAGCATGATGTTGATTTTGAGGAAAATGCTGTAACCACGTATATCCGTCATTAGCAATACAAAGGGAATGCTCCTCATAACTTACGATAAGCGGATGACTCACTTTCACCATCTTTAAAAGGGTAATATGACCAGTAAATGGTTGACTGTTCATAAAGGATTGGGCATATTTTCTTTTTTTTATTCTTTTCCATTTTAAGCGATCCCCATATTTTCGTTTGAGCATACAACCATCCTCACCCTTACTTTTTTCCTAATTATATCATGTTTTTTTTGCTTGAATTCATAAGTAACAGTGTTCTAATACGATAATTATTAACTTTTTCAAAAATTCCACCACTCTTATCTTTTTTTGTAGTATACTTTGTAAAATTTACCTAAATAAGGAGAGGGAACAATGGATGACTGTTTTATTTGTTCAAAACATAAGGGAATAATCGAAACTTCAGGAATCACGATTTACGAGGATGAGTTTGTTTTTGTTGGCCATATTGACCAAAAAGAGCAACCACACTATTTAGGTCATCTTATGATCGATTTAAAAAGACATGCTCCAACACTTGGACATATGACATCCGAAGAAGCCAAAGCTTTTGGAGTGGCAATAGCTAGAGTCAGTAAGGCTTTATTGGAATCGGAAAATGCAGAACATATTTATTCCTATGTAGCCGGAAATGCATTGCCACACTTACATTTACATCTTGTACCTCGTTATCCAAATACGCCTCAACAATTTTGGGGACCAATGGCTGTATACGATTGGGAAAAAGCCCCTTTTGGTGATACCGATGCCGTCAAAAAATTATGCCAGCGTATTAAGTTCTATTTAGAAACTGAGACGACAAATGTATAAATTCAGCTGGGTTGGAAGTGAGAATACATTTATTGATACTCCTCATCTAAAAAAAGTCGGACATTTAAATCTTGCTAGATTTGGTGGTGTATCATATGCTGGAGATCGGGAGTGGGCTGTGAATGTTTTAATTTGTTTTCAGAAAAAGTGTTGTAGCCCCTTTTGCTCTCTTTTTCTGGACAGTTTCTGTTATCACTTCTGCTTTTTGTCCTTTAAACCTACTTTCATGGACAATTTTTCGATTCTCCTCTCACGGCTGTCCTATAACCCTCTTTACTTGGACAACTTCATGATTCTCCTCACATGCTTGTCCTATAACTCTCTTTTCTCGGACAATTTCACGCTCCTTTTCTCTCGGCTGCCCTATAACCCTTTTTCATGGACAATTTCACAATTCCCCTCTCCCGTTTATCTTGTAACCTCCATTCTTCACATATAGAAATATAAAAAAACGACTACTCCAATAAAGTAGTCGCCACCAAAATCATTATCGATATCCTTCTACACTGGCTTCTTTTCCTGCAAATTGGACTTCCTCCATATAGCGCCAGCAATCTGGTCTTGTGCCATCGATGTCATTAAATTGATACTTTTTCGCTAGGGCTCCGCTTGATAATGATTTTCCGGTTAATTCTTGCTTTTTTTCATCTACGGCTAAAGCAACCACAGCCTTCCCAGTAAAGCGAGGTGACTCTGAAATCGCAAAATGTGGTTCTTTTTTAATCGCATCATGCCAATTTGCTTCCGTTACGCCAAAAACCTCAAGCATAATCTCAGAACGCATCCAACCTGGTGTTAAAGAAATCGCCGTTCCACCATAAGGTTTCAACTCATGTGACAGTGCTTTCGCCATTCGAATCACTGAGCTTTTTACAAGGTCATAATAAATCGGTTGTCTATAATTTTGATTGTTAAACTCTTCCGTTCCATCTGTCATTTCGATAACTAACCCACCTTCCTTTTTGATTAAAAGTGGCAGAGCGAAGTGGCTTGTAATTAGATGCGTATCAACCGCTAAGCGCAACATTCGTAACCCTTTTTCAACAGAATGTTCCCAGACCTTTTTATCCCATTCTACCAAGTATTCACTACCCCAAATATCGTTCACCAAAATATCGAGCTGACCTTGTTCAGATTCAATCCGTTGGACGAGTTTTTCGACTTGATCCGTTTGCAAGTGATCAACTTGTACTGGAATCCCTACTCCTCCAAATTCGTTGACTAAATCAGCCGTTTCTTCAATCGTTTCTGGTCTACCGTATTCCGATTGACTTTCTCTCGTTGTCCGCCCCGTTATATATACAGTCGCTCCGGCAGCCCCAAGTTCCATCGCAATCCCACGACCAGCACCTCTTGTACCACCTGCTACTAAAGCGACTTTCCCTTTTAAATTTGCCATTCTTTCCCCTCCTAAGTCCCCTTATTTTACCCTTGAAACCATCACAAAAACAGCCTTCCTACGAATTTTTTTAGGAAGACTTTTAACTCTTTTATTAAAAAATTTAACTAAGCCCTTAAGGCAGACTGAATATACTGGAACAATTCTGCATCTAAACCAAACTGAATCGGATTATTCGGATTTTCTTGGTAAAATCTCTCGGCTTGTTGCTCAAACTTTTTATTCCCATTTGAGAATGAATATGCGATTTCTTCCACATAATAGCTAAACGTTGAACGTCCTTGTCAGTTGGAGGAGTCTCATGTTTCATTTCATTTTGTAACTATTTTAATAAGTCTCTGAATAATAGCTCCATTTCATTCAAACGCTTTGGTGGAATGGTCTGATAATGTTCCTTTACTTGCTTTAACTGTTTCACCGAAACATAGGACTCTCGATTCGATTTCATCATTTGACCATTTTTAATGATTAAATTATTTTGATCTCACATTGATTTTCCCCTTTTCCTATTAATGCCTTGTTTTTGATTTGATTTTAAGGAAAAAAGAACAAAAAAGATTCAAATCCCTTTATATTATTTCGACTTTTCCGAATATAATAATGTTAGATAAAAGAGAGGTGATGTAAATGGGGGATTTAACAATATTACCAATGAATCAAAAATACGCGTTTGAAATTCTTCAATGGCGTTATCCAAAGCCATATGATTTTTACAATATTTATTATTCGAACCACGCCTTATCAGAGCTACTAGAGGAAAATTATTTTGCAGTAGTAAATCAAAACAATGGATTGGTTGGCTTCTTCTGCACAGGTCGCTCTTCACAAGTCCCATCAGGTGTGCTAGTAAAAGCATATGAAAATGACTGTACCGATGTAGGTTTAGGAATAAAACCTCATTTAACAGGAAGAGGAAATGGCTACGATTTTTGCTCGTTCATCTTTTCATATATCCAGAAACAAAAAACTTCTCAAACTAGCTTACGATTAACCGTTGCTACTTTTAACCAAAGAGCGATCCGTTTGTATAAAAAGTTAGGATTTATAAAAGATAAACAGTTTCACCACCATCAAATTGAATTTATGACTATGGTCAAACCGTTTGAAAAAGAGTCCATCATCGTTCACTTTATTGGGAAGGAGATCATTTTATGAGGAGACATCTTCTTTTCTTCAAGTTTATGGGGAATTACTTTTCGCTCGTTCGTGTGAAAGGGTCCATTTTTTTAAAAGCCATGGGATTGTATGAAAAAAGAAAATAGCAGAAATCATCGAGTAAAAAAACATAGGTTCAAGAATATTTGCTAAGAACAATGTAAATAGAGAAAGTAATATAAAACTACGCCAAATAAAAATAAAGTTTTTCATTTCAGAGCCCTCCTTAACAATCTCAGATTTCTTTTTCATAACTCATGATAGAACCCCCTTTTATTCGAGTAGCTGTTCTAATTGCTCATAGTGATAAGTAAGCCAAATCATTTCTTCGTAAAACCTCTGTGCTGGTTTAGAAGTTTGCTCTTTTTTCTCTGTAATCCACCATGTACTTTCCATATACCAGAGAAGTCTAAGTGAATTGAGTAATTGTCTCTTGCTAAGTTGATGATATTTGTTATAGCCGTTAATAAATGAATCGATTAACTCTGTCTGTGATTCCCCTTCAAATAATGTTGCCGAGATAATCATTCTGGCGACATCAAGTAATGGATAATCATATTTTAGCCGATCAAGATCAAGAATCGCTGCTACCTTACTCTCATTAAATAGTACATTATCAAGCCATAAGTCACGATGGGCCCAGCCAGCGTCGATTTCACTTATTTCAGTGAGAGCGATCTTTTTCGTTAAAGTTATTTGCATTTCAATTAAATCAAACAATGTTTTATCAAACGCTTTTTCCTTTTTTTGTTGCCAAAAATGAATTCTCACATCCTTTGGTGGTATGTTGAATGCAGGAACTAAAACTGATGATTTTTCCCCATTTAACCATTTATGCATTTTCCCAGTTTGCAAGCCTAAATCATACATTTGTCCTGCACTCACATGACCAGCGGAAATGATATCTCCCTCCACATAATCCATTATTACAAAAAGCTCGCCATCGTTAGACTTCAGCATGACTTCTTCTCCAACATCTAATAATTTAGGCGTTGGAAAACCTTCTTCAGATAGTCGGATTTGTCGTTTTAAAGCATCATGTAATTCATGCCAATCATATTTCGCTAACCGCTTTTGATGATACTGTTTCACGAGAAAAGTGCCGTTCGTTGTATCCACTTTCCACTTTAAGTTTAAATACCCTCGTTTGATTGGCTTTACCCCTACTACTTCCCACAAAAATTCTTCCTTACATTTTATCAAAATACCTTCTAATATCGCTTCTTCCTTTAATAGTCCGTTCACCTTAACTCCCCTTCATTACATAAGCAACAATTAATCCAATCAAAATTAAGACTATAAGAACTAAAAATCCTTTCCAACCAAAACTACCAGTAAGATCGGCTAAACTACCACTATTAGCACGATTAAAAGAATCCCCTAAATTTCCGGTCGGATTTCTTTTTAGTTCTTCTTGCCTTAAGCGCTCTCTTCTTTCTGCAGGTGTTTTCTGATCTTTTGTCACTTTAATCACTCCTAACCTCTAGTTGAGTTTAGATTCCTTACCCTATATTATGTTTAAATGATTGATATATATCACCTATTAACCCTTTTGTTTGATGAACACCTAAGTCTGTGTTTGTCATAATAACAAAGCCTTTTTCTAAAGAAGGATAATAAATGAGCATCGATTGAAAACCAACTCCCCAACCTAAAGAGGATATTTCAAGTTGCTCATTTTCTCTATCTAAAAATAGCCCTAACCCCGCATATGGATGCTCTTCTGTTGTTTGAAGCAATTCATTGAGCGTGTGAACACTAATTCCTAAGCGACTCCTACCTTGTAACGTTTGATTCCATTCCATCATTAATTTAGCCAAATCGGTCGACGTCGACCACAGTCCAGACGCAGCATGGAATGGATAAATCGTTTCTTCCTTCAAATAAACCTTTCCGCTTTTATGATGTCCGTACGTTGCAAGTTTCGGTACAGTCAAGATTTCCTGCCAATTAAATGTACTGTTTGTCATATTTAAAGGTTGAAAAATATGCTCGTCCATTAGCCGTTCAAATGTTTGACCAGTTGTTTTTTCTAGTACATATTGAATGAGACAATATCCTGCATCCGTATAAGCGAACTGATTTGCTTTTGATTGAATCAAAAGATTTTCCTTCATATAACTTGTTTGACCAATTAGGACTTCCTCCATTGTTGGGAAATGAGCTGTGCTTAAAGGTGAAAAACTATGTTCTGGATCATGAACTCCTGCTTGATGCCTGAGTAATTGTCTTAAGGTCATGTTATGTTGAACTGGATGACCAGAGTTGATAAATCCAGTTTGAAATAACTCATCTTTTAAATCCTTATCTAAATCTACTTTTTTCTCATGAGCAAGTTTTACGGTTAAAAAGGCGGTTACAAACTTGCTTATTGAGCAAGCATTAAACAAAGTCTCTTCCTTAATTAATTCAGCCACTTCTTCTCTTTTCTTTCCACAGCAAATCACTTCGCTTTTTTCTCCATCAATAGTCGCTAAACTAAGCCCGACTACACCGTACTTTTGCATTTTCTTCTCAAGGACCATTTGATTCATCGAACACACCCCTTATATGTTTAGTTTACCACAAAGGCGAATGTACGTTCCTATAAAAATGGTTTATTTATCTAAATATTTTGATTATATTTCAACTTCTCCTTTTATAGGGAAATCAGAAAGAATCATATTAATTAAATTAGCTATAAATCCTTACCTCTTCACTTTCAAAGTCTCGTAATGAACCTCAAACAACACTTGTTCTTGTTCGTCTAATACGGCACTCCTGACAGCCTCGATAATTTCTGTTGCTTTTTCTTCTGTAAACTCTTCAATCGTAATTAACCTAATTTCATCACGTAATCCATCTCGCCATTTTTTTCGTAGCAATTCATCAAAATATTCGTTCATATGAAAAGAAGCTAACTTTAAATTACTCTGTGTTTGACGAAATTCTGCGTAATAGTCACTCATCGTTTCTTTGTCAGCTGGGTAAAAAGTGATTGAAATGACAAGTTCAATCCATTCACTATCTGATGTTTTAAACCTCCATTTATACGAATCGGTCATGTCTGTGTTGGAATAAATAAACAGGTTTTTATCTGTTGTCCATACACCTTTTCCGGCATTAGATTCAACATATCGACCGTCCCCATCAATCACCACATCAAATTCATCTAAATTGACTACATCATAGAAGGATTGAATAAAATATTGACTCGTAAAGATTAAGCAAATGAAAAAAACACTACTCAAAAACATTGGAATTTTCCATATGAGTTTTTTCTCTATGGCCTTAAGTGTAGTGACCCAAAATAAGACAATTAAACTAACCTTTATAATGTAAAAGATAACGATAGCCCAATCCGGCAAGATAAAAGTCATTTCTATCCTCCTTCTTAAAATGATTGTTTGTTTAAATCAATCGGAGCCTTCTGCCCTTTTTCCCAGTCCGTTCTAATAACGGCATAAAGAAGAGAGTCAGAAACTTTCCCATTCTCATGCTCCCATGACGAGCGTAAATAGCCTTCTTTTTGAAATAAACTTTTTGAGAAAACCTTACGCATCGCAATATTATCAGCGCGGGTATAAGCTTCCATTCTTAACTTATCCTTTGAACTAAAAAAAACATAATTAGTGGCCCAGTTGATGCATTCCAGTCCAAATCCTTTTCCCCTAGCAGTTTCACTTAGTCTTAAATCATAGAATAAAGGCATTGTATCAGATATATCGGCAATGATTAAGAGTCCAACTTTTTGAGTGTTCTCTAAAACCCAAAATGTTTCCTTATCATCTGAGAACCATCCATTTCGATAAAGCTTTTTTATTTCCGCTTCTGTTGGACTAGGGTCAGAATGGTAGGACCAAGTGGACTGCGTGTATAACTTGATTAATTCTTCTAATTCATCCTCTAATTTTATATATGTTAGTTTACTCATTATGATAGCCTCGCTATTTGAAGTTTTTTTCACAGATTCATAGTTTAAGTACCTTTAATTTTCCCCCTAAATACCCACCAAGCTCTACATTTTTATTATCCTTTAAATTTAACCAGCGATAATGATAGAGCCATCCATTGTCTTCATCAGCACTTTTCACTCGTACTGAAAAATAATGGAGACATCTTCGGCAACCGCTCCCGGAATACACTCCGCGTCCGTGGGCATCGCTTCTGCCTCCTCGGTTTTATACTTTAGCCTTCGGGGTCTTCCGCTGATGCTATTCCCACTGGAGTCTCCGTGTATTCCGTTCGCTAAGTATAGAGTTTTCCAAATAATCGTAGCTGATCACTTATTTTCATTCCAGCTCTAAATAAGCATGTTAGTCTTTCGTGATTTCTTCTTAGCTTTTTCAAGTTGATGTAACTATTTGACTTCATTCACTTGCCTCGATCTCTTGATATTCTTTTTTCTTTTTAAACTCTGCTTTTGCGAATGGACAAAGTGGGACAATTTTTTTGTTTTGCTTTTTCATCTCAGTAACGACGGAAGCGACAAGCTCTGAGGCTATGTTTTCCCCACGCCTAGATTCATCCACAAATGTGTGGTCGAGGATCACTTTTCCTTCATCTGTAGCCCTATAGGTTACCTCGCCAATCATTTCCCCATTTTCATTATTAATAAAATGTCGATTCGCTTCTTTTTGAATTTCCACTACAAATCACCCTTAAAATAGATTTTAATTTCAATGAATCGCATTGGTTAGTATCGACATTCCCTCATTTATTATCCATATTTATTTTTACTCGTACAAAAATTGTTCCTCCGTCATTTTTTCTAAAGATAACAACATTTATTCACTTACTTTTCCCTTTTTAACTTGGCTTCAAATTCTTATGAAATGTTTCCCAATCCTCTAACAACGCCCAAGTGATCGCTGGGTTTTCTCCATTTGCTTTCATTGTCCCTACATAAACTTGTTCATTTTTTTGTTCGTTCCTATAATGATGGATGATTTCTTTTGTCGTAGCCGTCACACTCGTATTCCTAATCACTTTCTGGTGTTGCCAACTTAATTTCCCTTCATCACTTTCCAATAATAGACGAGCTTTTGTTACGTGACCAAAAAAGACATACTGCATTCGAATTTCCTCTATTCCCTTCATTCGTAAAACAATATATTTTAATGTTAGATGATGAATATCCTCTGCTCTTAAACCCGTTTCTTCCTTTACCTCACGTAAACAAGCCACTTTCGGTTCATTCATTTCTGCTGTTTCCATATGACCACCGATCGGAACCAACATACCTGGTAAAAAGGCTGACTTCTCTTTTTTTTGTAAAAACAAGATTTGCTCATCTTCATTCATTAAAAAAGCGACAGCCATTTGTCGTAACCTCATTTAACCACCTCCATGGAGCATTTCAACATTTTCTTAAGATTGGATATTTTCTAATATTTTACCATATAATGAAATTTGGATCAGTGCACAAAATAAAAAGCAAACCTACTAGATTCAGGTTCGCCTTTTATTTTTAATTTTAAATATACAAGACCATTAATTCCTCATCAAAATACTGTTCGTTAAATTTTAGGGCGTTCCGCTCCACACCATAGACTTCGAACCCTATGGACTGATATAAACTCTTGGCTGCCTTATTTTCTGACACGACGGTCAATTTAATTTGTTCCAAACCAGTCATGTTTTTTGCCACTTTTATTAACTCAAGCAAAATCGCCTTGCCTATTCCCTGACCTCGTTTTTCTGGTAAAACAAACATTCCAAAGACATTTCCTTTGTGGACCGTTTTAAAGTTACTTTCGCGTATAAAAGTCAACATACTAACTAATACATGATTGTCAAAAAATCCCATAACAAATTTATCCTCAGTTGGCTTTAACCGTTTTTCTATCATCTCTAAGGTGAATGCTTTTTCCCGCTCATACGTTGAACCAAATGCTTCCGGATTGATTAATAAAGCCTTCAATCGTAGTTCTTGATACAACTTTGCATCCGTCTCATTTAAAAACCGTAAATTCATCTGCATCCCCTCTTTGTGAAAAAATAAAATCTATTACCAATGACCATAAAACATCATTCGCTCCATAATAGCCACAATTAAGGTGGTCATCACATTGACCGAAATGACCACGCCTAAAAGAACTCGTTTGTCTTTGCTATATTTTTTCAAGAGTAAATAAATGAGCGGTACTTCTATAGATAAAGTTAAAAATAAGTAACCAGTTAAGACAATATAATAGGGTCCTGCGGCAAAGGCATCATACCAAGCATAGGACCACCCTCCAGAAATGGCTTGAAATTCAATCGCTCGAAATATGTAAGGAAAGAGAAAAGAGACAATATTTGCAACCATAATTATCAATGCTGCAATTACTTTTATAAGATAGTTTTTAACTAATTTCCCTAAAAACAAAATACCTATTATTTCAAAACAAAGTGTCAAGATAATCGCCAATGGTAATATTTCTTTCGGACTTGAAGTGAGCCATTGCCAAGAAGAATTAGCATATCCAGTCGAATGGAACATAAAAGTAAATAAAATTAAAGAAAGAGTGACTTGAAATAATTGATTTTTCAAATATAGTTCTCCCACCTAAATAAGATTTATTAATCTAAAATTCTTCAAACGATATAAGAACTCCTCCTTCAATAAAACTGTCAATGAATCAAGAAGCTTATTTTGATTTTATCGTAAAAAAACAGTATGATAGTTTTTGGTATTCACCTTTGACTATCATTTTTAGTCTTTATTTGAAAATAGCTTCAATTAGAGGAGTGTCAACATGCGTAATATTCTGGTTTATGGACATGCGATTTTATTTTTTATTAGCATTATTCCTAGCATGCTTTGGTTAAAAACACAAAATGAAGAAGTTCGTTATAGAAAAACAAATCAGCTCGCCAAAAAAATAGCAACAAATACATTAAAACTTACCGGAACAAAAGTGAACGTTAAAGGCCTTGAACACATTAAGGATGATGAACACTACTTGTACATTTCCAACCATCAAGGGAATTTTGACATTCCTTTATTGCTTGCCCATGTAAATGAAGATTTATCGTTTATTGCTAAAAAGTCCCTCGAAAAGGTCCCTTTATTCGGCCAATGGATGACGAATAAAATGTGTATTTTTATCGACCGCGAAAACCCACGGGATGCAGTCCGACAATTAGCCAAGGCTGGTGAAATGGTAAAGGATGGTAAGCCGGTTTCTATTTTTCCTGAAGGACACCGCAGCAAAGGTGATTCAATGGGTGATTTCGGGAATTCGGGCTCAAGAATTGCCAAAAAAGCAGGCGTTAAAATTCTGCCGATTACCATTAACGGCTCTTATCGAATCATGGAAGAGTTGAACGGGAAATTCCAACCAGCCAATGTAACTCTAGTTGTCCATGAACCTATTGCTCCTGCCGAATTCAGCTCATTGTCGGAACTAAATAAAGCAGTAGAAGAAACGATTCAATCTGCCTTACCGAAAAACTAACTATAAAAAGTAGATCAGAAGCACTGGCTCCTAATCTACTTTTTTAATTGCTACTTAGGGGTGAACGGGCTTCCTCTCTCTTTTTTACACAACATCCCCGGCCAAAATGAGGTAAGCCGTTAGTTTCATCATCAACTGTTTCTCTTTTCCACAAATAAGAGAATGAATGTCGCGACAGGTCCAAGTACTAACGATAACAAAAACCAATTAAGTCCCGTTCGATTCTTTCCTTGGGCAAGACCTGCGTTAATTAAAGCTAACGTTCCCCAGCCGACAAAAAAGCTTTCATTCATTTTCATTCCTCCAATCAAAATATTTAATCTTCTACCTCGACTAAATAGATCCGTTTATCAAAGGCTCCCCTTTTTATACGTTTGTCTTCTCGAATCGTTTCAAGTATTAACTCATTCGATTGATGGGTCTTGGCGAGTGCAAATATCACTTCTAATACATCAGCTAGCTCTTCAACGGCTTCATTGTCTGTTGGAGCGGCCATATACTCATCGATCTCTTCTTGAAGTTTTCTTCGTAACTCTTTTTGATATAACTCTTCATCTAACTTTTCAATAGAATATTTTGCACCTGTTTTTCCGATTATTTCTGGTATCTGGTCACGGACCAGTTTATTATAAATTGGCATCGCTACACTCCCCTTTATTAATCGTTTACTTCAGCCAATACTCCAAACCATCCTTATTTCTTTCCATAAATCCATATTCAATTAAATAACGTCGAATGGTTGCAAAGTCAGGATAAATTCGTTTTAAAATCTCACTTACTTCCTTCTCTGTATACACCTTTTTCCGCTCAAACCGATTTGTGATTTGCTGTAAAACAATTATTTTCCGCTTTTCTTTACTAGGGAAAACCGCCAATGGTCCAGCTACCCCCTCTTTAAAGTACGTGCTCAATATCTTTTCTTTTTCCTGCTCAGTCGTTATATAACGTTCATCCACCATTTTCGCCCCCTTATGTACACTCACTAATTTATCTTCATCCTTCTCCAGTAAACTTTTCATAATCGCTAAAAAGACTTTTGCTTGTTTTTCCTTCTCCTTTAACTTAAAACGGTGATTTCGGACTGTTGAAACACTTCCAATTCCAAGCTTTTCGGCCACTTCTTTATCTGAAAGTCCATCATAAAATGCTCGAATAAGCTCACGCTGTTGCTCTGTTAAGCCGGTATATTTTTTATCAAAACCTAGTAAAGAATCTAAACTTGAGTGGTGCTTGTCTTTAATATGATAAACTATCGCTTTTTTGGCCTCTAATAAAAACTCTCCTTGTTTGTAAATAATTCCATCCTCGCACATATAATCACATAAAAGGCATTGATAAAGTCCACTAGCAGGTTCATAACGAAAGCCTTGTGCCATCTCATCAACCGTTGAATCCCAAAAATCATTTTCATTTATCAAAATCTATACACCTCACACATAAAGTAAACAAAACTTAATTTTGTTTATTAATTTACAAACAACATATCATATCATCTATATTTTAATCAAATCATTTATTTCTCTATATTTCATTAAAGGGGATTTTCCTGTTGAGCTCGAACTAAAAATAAAGGATGATTGAGGAGGTTTTTGAATGGATGCCAAATTTAAATTGACACCTTTTTTACAATGCCAGCTTGTCGAAAGAGAATATTTATTAGTTGGTATTAGTACAACCACTCTTTTTCCAAATGGCTTTCCAACTGAAGCCAAAAAAATACAACATCAGTTTTTGAAAAGAAAAGACGATGTGCAAGCCGTTAAAGATAACACCACTCTTATTTCTCCTTTTTTATGTAATGAGGTTTTGGCCACCTATTTTGCTTGTTTTGAAGTGAGAGAGTCCGTTCCGCAACCAGAAGATATGTTAGAAATTCCTTTAAAGAAAACAAAATATGCCATGATTACTTGTACCAATAAAACAATCAGTGAAGGGTATGAACGCCTCTTTCAGTGGATGCACAAAGTTAGACTTCAACAAAAATTGATAGGTGCAACCCAACTAGAGATTTTTTATTTAGAAGAAGGCGAAGAGGAAGTCAAAGTAGAATTGTTAATCCCGGTTTAAGTGAGACTATCGGTCGCCTTACATTACAATCAGTAAAATTGTATTAACCCTTAATAAAAAAAGAGCTCTAATACTGTATGACAGTGAATCAGAACTCTTCTATCTTTAGGAAAAGGCTATAATAGTTCTCCAAGTTTTATTACATTCATAGCCTTTTCTAATCTGTTATTCTTTTCCTTAATTCCTCCCCTAATTCCTCTGGTCTTACATCAATGGAGGAAAGTTGAGATAATCGCAGCCATACAGGTTCATAGGTGCCACGATTTCTCTCGTCACTATACTCCTCCCCAACACCTGTACCGAGTGTACCCGCAAGAATTTTTGCTTGAAAGAAAAATTGTTGGCCATTAAATTCAATTGTCTTTATTAGTTCACCAATTTCTACCTCTATCCCTAATTCTTCATAAGCTTCTCGCTTAGCTGCTTCTTCTGGCGTTTCTCCGTTTTCAATCCCACCACCAGGAAAAACATAATACACCTGCCCCTCTCTCATTCGTTTAATCAAGACAACCGCATTACTCTCTATAATTACAACACCACTGCGAGCTCTCATTGTATTTTCCTTTCCTTTTCTATTTACTCTCGTTAAGAGACACTTAACTTGCCCTCAATCTCTTTTTTGTCCTATAAACTCCCGTTATTGGACAAACCCCTTTGCTCTTTCTCTTTTTTGTCCTATAACCCCTAGTTATTGGACAAAGCACTCCTCCATCTCTCTTTTTTGTCCTATAAACCCCAGTTATTGGACAAACTCTCTTCTGTCCCTCCTCTATTTGTCCAATAAAACACAAATAGAGGACAAAACAAGGCTCCCGTCACCCGCTTTGTCCACTCATTTAATTTACCTTTTATCCAATCACCAGCTATTAATCCTTATAAGGGTCCATTTCTCCTGCTCCGGCCATACAGACACCAATTGGTTTCAGACGGTGCTTCACATGAAGAGTTTCATCATGAGCAGCAAGAACTTCTGCTAGTTTTTTGTATACAAATGGACTTTCATCAGTGCCTGCACCTCGTAGTTCAACGCCAAAATCTTTGACCGCCGTATACATTTGCTCTGGCGAAATTTCGCCACCACTTCGTTTTTTTGTTTTCCAATTCATTCTACCAGCCGCTTTTGTGCGGCTCATCACCCGACCAGCTCCGTGTACAGTACTATAAAAAGCATCGACATTCTCAGCTGAATCTTTTCCTTCTACAATAACCGAATAATCACCCATGCTGCCCCCGATAAACCCTAATTGTCCTGGCGCTGATGGCGTTGCTCCTTTTCGAACGACGATTAAGTTTTTCCCATTATGATTCTCTTTCCAAGCAAAATTATGGTGATTATGAACAGTAAAAGTCGCTTCTGCTTGTAAAATACGCAACACTTTCTCAATCACATAATCTCTTCCCGCATAGGCATATTTACCAGCTAAATTCATCGCTCGATAGTACATATCACCAACTTCTGTATTTAAATCTAATAAAGTTGGTTCAGCTTCCATCTTTTCACCTTGTACATTTTCGCTAAACGCTTTCCCTTTAGCTAAGTTCAAAAATCCACTCGCTGTTTTATGACCGAAACCACGGCTACCAAAATGATTGGCAACCCAAATATCATCTGTTTCTGCCTCAACAAAAATATCGACAAAATGATTGCCTGAACCAACTGTTCCTAATTGACTTCTTGCTAATTTTTTCAAGGAATTATGCTCGTGTGTACCAATTTGTTGATAAACGGACCAATCTGGATCATCAAAAAGCTCATGATCAACCTTTTCTTGATTTTTACGACCAACTCCAAAAGAAATTTGAGCGGCTACTTGGTCCATAATTGAACTTATATCCTCTTTAATATCTTCATATTTTAAATTCGTACGAACCGCTTTATTTCCACAGGCAATATCATAACCGACTCCTGATGGCGAAATTTGACCATCATAAACGACGACACCACCTACAGGCTGGCTATAACCATAATGATGATCGGCCATTAACAGTACTTGTTCGACTTGCCCGTACTTTGAGCAAGCGACCGCTTGATTAACTGCATTTTCCATAGGAGTTCCCCAAACACGAACCCCTTCAATTTCTTTATACACACTAATACTCCCTCTCAAAATCAACTGTTTCATTATGTAAAAGCCATACACTCAGTTTGAATACACTCTCATTTTATTTCATTTACACATACCCTTCAATCCACAAATCCTTTATTAAATTTCAATTTCTCTTTTTCAACAAATACCAGACTTCAAACAATCATTTATAAAATTAAACCTTTCCATTCATCTTGTTCTTCTCTAATAAAACGCTCAAGTTCCAAGATCATATTATCTAATTGGTTAAATTCAGTAGTTAAATAAAATTGGGCTTTGATTTGTTCTGGTATTTCAAGGGTGTTATTCACATTCACCTCAATCGCGATTCTCCCTAGAACATCCTTCAAATAAAAACGCAAGGACAAATAGTGAGTTGCTTCCAAACTTCCAGCAGACCAATAATAATCATTTTTTCCTAATTTTTCAATAAATAGTTTTATGCCTCTCTGGAGTTCATAAAGTTCCTCATTATCAGTGTAGAGCTTTAAGTTCAACTGGATATCACTGTTTTTTAATAAAAGCCTAACTTGAAAAAAATCAATATCTTTCCAAACTTTTTTCATATGAAACGCATAATCATTCAAGACTTTCACCATACCTGTTTTAGTTTAGATTGATTTTCAAAAAGCCATAAAAGCATTTCTTTATTTCGACTATACAAATGTTCATCCTGAAGGAAAAAGGCCATAAAGATTAATTGAATCGCAAGCATCACGTGCCAAATGAGCTCTTGTTCCTCCTTTGATAACGGGTTCGTTTCGTTATAACTTAAGCAGAGTTCCTGAACAAACAGAAACCAGTCGTGTCTTTTCGATTCAAAATCAAAAAGTTCATTTAAAATACTCGTGGAGCAGTATGCTAAATCAAATAAACGTAAATTAACCTCCGCTTGGTCAAAGTCAATTACCTCTGCCAGTTCACCACTTTTATAGATCATATTAAATAAATGCATATCACGATGAATGACTTGCTTTGGCAACTTATTCATTTTCACTTCTAATTCTTTGTTAAAGACAGCCCAAATCGGTGCAAGAGAAGCAGTATTATCAACCGCATTGATTTCTACATGAGCAAACTCCTTTACCATATTATACAAGTTTTTTGTTGGATACAGAAGTGTCATTTGTTCACTTGCCATTGCTTTATGTAAAGAGGCTATCGTTTCTCCAAGCACAGCAGGCACTATCGGATTACGGATACATTCGTCAGCGAAAAAAGTTTCCCCTTCAATAAAATGATAAAGACAATAAACATCTCCTGTAAAAACAGCATAAAATTCCGCGTCTTTTGTATGAACGAGAACTTGCACATTGATGCCTTGCTCTTGAATAAACGAAAGCAACTTCGCCTCTCTTACAATGGATTCTTTATCTTTTTTTCTTTTTAAGACAAAATGTATGTCATTAATTGTGGTAATTTTTGCTGCTTTTTCAGATAACTTGATCGCCGTTTTTAATTCAAGATCCCAACTATCAAGAATCGCTATTACCTTTTTAATCTCCATGTTACCTCCCTTGGAATGAAATACGAATTTTCAAAGAATTATATTTTAAATATTCAAAATATTTATTTTATCTTACCATTCTTTTATTTAATTGTGAATTTCGTCGAATCATTTATTATTGGTTTTTTAGAGAAAATAAGAAAAAACGATCGCGACTGCCATCGTTTTCTTATTTACTATTTAGGCGTCAAATACATTCTTAGCTGAAAAAGCCTGTGCTAGTGACGAATGAGTTTCAACGGATTTAAAGTTAATACCTAATTGGATCGCTGTTTGAGCGATTTCAGGACGGATGCCAGAAAGACTTGCCTTCGTTCCGATTAATTGTAAGCCTTCAATTACTTGAAAAATCTTGCTCGCAACCATCGTATCGACAATCGCAACACCTGATAGATCAATGACTAGGTTCTGCACTTGTAATTCATTACATTGTGCTAACGTCTTATCAAAAATGACTTGAGCTCGATGTGTATCAATATCCCCAACTAAAGGAAGGATCGCTACGTCTTTTCTGATCGATATCACCGGAGAGCTTAGTTCTAAAATCATCTCTTGTTGAGAACGTAACAACTTCTCAGACTCCACGATATTACGTTTACTAAATTCTTGAACGATCTTATTAAAGGCATTTGTTATTAGTTTGGTCCACTTAATTACTTCTTTATGTGACGGTTTCTCTTCTAAACTCTCAATATAATTCTGAATTAATTCAATATACTGTCCTTGAACATTAAAAAATTCACCGATAATTTGATCTAATGGTGTATTTAGATGTCCTTGGTCTTGAGCAATATTATCAACCCATTTATCGAATTCACCGTTTAATTTCGTTGTTTCTTCATTAAATAACTCGGCAAAATGCAAATGAAATTGATAGTTCTGATCTTTTAGTTTCTTAATTTGATTAGGATCTGTCGTACTATAAATTCCATCCTGAGTTTTATCCAGTGCCTCGTACCAGGCTTCTGTAAGCCCCCATGTTTGTTCCTTAAAAAATTCATAGACCGTTTTCATAATTTCGCTACCCCTCTTTATTATCTAAATTTATTGTACGAAATGACTAGTATTGTTAAGCCTTTAACAATATTAACGAATAACTTGTCCAATCGGTTTGGCAACGATTCGGTCATACTTATTCCATCGGCATCTCTATCCCATTTAAGAAAGATTTAGCGAACCTTTCCCTTTCAAAACAATGATCCGTTTAACACAAACGTACACCTATACCCTTGTTTTGTCACGATAAAACCTACTTCTAATCTTTTTTTCGATAAATTTCTATTTTTCCTTTCCAAGTGCTGCTTAACTGATCAATTGTTATGATTTGCCCAGGATTAAACATCAGCTGTCCATCTTTATTAAAAACTAAACCGACACCTAAATAAAAATTCGTATGGATTAACTCATTTTCATCGTTTTTCCAAATAATCACATCTTCAGTTTTTAACAACCTCTCCTCAAGTTCCTCCATTTCAAAAGCCAATACGTAATCCCGTTGTTTTAACCCTAGCAGGAACAAATCTGGCTGCAGCCATTGCTTAATAATCCAATTAGCATCGTGCTGTTTTCAGTTGCTGCTGCTAAAAACAGTTGCAAAACAATTTGCTCCATTCTGTTCAGGGTATCGATTGATAAATTTGAGTAAGTGAGGATACTCTTTTTTGACGAATTCTTTTTTCTCTACCTGTAAACTCGTCCATATATCTTCATAGTTCACAAACAACGTTGCATATCCTTTTAAAAAGAAGGCTTTCTGCTCCCAAGATAATTGATTCCAATTATGATGATTAATTGCCGCAACCCTCTTGCCTTCATAACTAAATAAGAAAAACTCTTCAATTATTTGTAAGAGCCGACTTTTTATTTCTCCGTCAAGCTTATTAAAATAATAGTCAATAAGCTGCTCATCCCAAACTAACCCTCTCCCTAAACGATGCTGCTCCAATAAAACCTTCACCTGCTGTTTAACTGGCCAAGTTAAAAATAGCTCATTTGGCACAATAGCGACAACGCTCGATTCCTTTTTCACCTGCCAAAGAAATAAACTATTTATTACATTCATCGTATTAAGTCTAGCATCATTTGCAAATTCTTTTCTTGTCATAATTAAAGTATCTTTTACTAAATACTGCATGGCTTCGGTTTCATTTATAAAATAAAACAAATCAAATGCTGGTACAAAAAGTCTATCCCACCTCGTTAAGGTTTGCTCATCCATATGAAGTTCTCGAAAGATATTCATATCTATCCCTTAGTTTTCTCGAACGGTTTAATCATGGCTAAAATTGTCTCTGTATATGGAAGCTGTAACCCCTTGTCTTTTGCTAACCGAAGGGCTCCACCGTGTAAATGATCGACTTCTAGTGCCAAACCTTTTCGCCTATCTTGATGCATGGATGAAGTCGTTTCTTCATTTAAAAGACGAAACTTCTCAACTGCTTCCTCAACATGAACATCACTTAGATAGACGCCGTATTCATTTGCTAATTGTTTTAATTCTTTTAAAAGACTTTTAGCGATATTAAATGTTTCTACTTGTTCGCGAATTGGACCAATCGGTAGATTTGTTGCTGTAGTTATTCCTGAAAAAGAAGAAATAAACATATACTTTTCCCACATTTTAAAGGAAATATCATCACTTAACACATTATGAAAGTTTGCTGCTTCCATAATGACATGAAGTTGCTGGCAAAATTCATTTTGTGAAGGGTGAAGTGGTCCAAATATCAAATCATGGAATTCACTTGAATGAACAACATGACCCTCACCATTCAAAGTAGCTATTATAAAGGATAATCCTCCTAAAACAACCTCTTCACCTAGCTCTTTTTGTAAAATAGAAATATGCTCAATCCCATTTAACAGAGGGAGCACTTTCGCTCCTTTTTCCACAAACGTTTTTAATGGCTCAAGTGCCCCTTGTAAGTGCTGACCCTTAACAGCTAATATGACTAAATCAACATGAGCAACTTCCGCTGGATTATGAATAACTTGTGGCTCCAAGCTTTGATAGTCTCCTGTTGGACTGCTTACTTTTAGACCATATTCTTTTATTTGGGCCGCCCGTTTCTCTCTCACTAAATATGTAACGCTTTCCCCAATCTCTTCTAATCGACTTCCAAAATAAACACCAAGTGCACCGGCACCGATTATGACGATATTCATTTAAACGGCCTCCTCCAACAATCTCTTCTAATCTATTACTATTTTATCGGAAGGTTAAGATGATGGCAATTGGACGACATTAGCTAAAAAAACCTATTTCCATTCTAATTTATCATAAAGACTAAGACTAATTCCTGTTATCCACTTTTGATTATGAATAAAGGCTAACTCCAACCCATTATCGTGATCAACATATCCATATATATAAATAGCCTGTTCACGATCCTTAAAATCATAATAACTCTTTCCATAGAAATTGGTTATCTCGTCGATTGAATCTCCAATCTTTAAACCTGATAGTACTTTCGAGACTCTATTATTCTCTAACATTAAAATGGATAAGACTTCCCCTGATTCTCTTTCAACAGCTAACATTAAATCTTCATTCCAGTATTGATCATAGTTTCTATATTCCGAAAAATAGGTATTGTCTGGGTGTACTTTGTATGGGCTTTCTATATCCTTATTCAAATCTTGAAAATCCTCCCCCACTGTAAGTTCATCGATTTTTTCATGCTCTAATGGAGTTGATTCAACATTTTCTCTGTTACGTTTTGACTCTTCATACGAACATGCTGTCATACTTATCAACATAAATAGCATTAACCTAATCAAAATAATTTTAACTCTCATTTTAGTGCCTCTCCCTTCATCTTAATAAACCGAAAACCAAATCATATATATTGTCTCCTCATCTATTGTCCAAAGCGTCAGTTGATAGTTATTTTCCCTGTCTACATAGACAATCGCCTGGCCTAATCCCATTTCACGATATGTATAGTACCGATCGCCGTAGAGAGATTTTGCTTTTTCAACTGTATCTCCAATCATAAGACCAAATATTGTCTCCAATTGAGTACGACTGGATGATATCGAGGAAATGAGATTTTCTGCATCAACGCTAACATATAACGAATGGAAATCATAAGCGATTCCACCTGTCTGTTCCCTTTTTACATATGAACCTAAGCGTTCAAAATCTTTCTCCATTAAGGGTTTCCCTAATCGAAGTCCAGCTATCGCCTCTTCAGACAATGGAGTCGAGGATACAAAATGATGATTTATCGAATAAAACCACCACCCTGCAAAAATCAAAAGAAGAAAGAGCGGGATTGACAGCAACGTAATTCCCAAAAATTTTGCTTGTTTGTAAACAATGAATCCACTAACTGGAATCAAAATCATAAATGTGAGTAGAACAACCATCATCGTAAAAAACCTCCCGTTTATTATACCTAGTTATTCTATGTATATTTGTAAAAATAGAAGGAGATCTAAATCCCCTTTAAGTAACCTATTTTAAAACTAACTTTACTTAATGGATAAAATAATAAGGTAACAATCACACAACTTATTATAAATGGTGGAGTAATAAGTGCATGAAACCAACTTTGAATCGCTTCTGCAAATAGCACACAAAACATTAGAATGAGATTAGGTACTATCGCCAGTTGAATGACCTGTTCGATTTGCTTTTTCCCTTTTATACCACTTAGTTTCCCAATCCAAAAACTAACAATTAGCCATAAGGAACCATAAGAAACTAAAAGAAACCACTTCATATGAACAAGAGCATACCAAATAGATTCAATTGGAGTGAACGGTTGATAATGATAAAGAATACTCAATACAAAGCCCGAAAATAATAGAAGATAATTCCCCCATATTATTTTTCTTTTGAGTGTGTTTAGATTCATAGACCCTTTTTGATAGCAGGCTGCAATGTCCTTCACTTGACCAAGTTCCTCGATGGAACGTTTAACGGCCTCATCCTCATCTATGCCTTGATACATGAATTCACGACTTTTCTCATTTAAAATCGATTGATATTCTTTTATGATCTCTCGTGTATTACAAACAGAAGTTAATTCTTTTTCAAGATCACTTAAGTATTCTTGCAGCAACTTGTTCATTTTGAAGTTCCTAAAACCTGATTGATCATTTTCACAAACAAGTTCCATTCCTTTGTTTTCGATTCAAGTAACTCTTGTCCCTCCGCTGTTATGCGATAATATTTTCTGGCCGGTCCTTTTTCTTGCTCTTTCCAATAAGATTCGATAAAGCCCTTGTCTTCAAGCTTATGCAACCCTGGATACAAGGTTCCTTCTTTAACTTCTAGAGCATTTTCACTACGCTTCTTCATTTCTTTAACGATTTGATAACCATACATATCACCTGTTGAAAGCAACTGTAAAACGAGTAATGATGTGCTCCCTTTTACTAACTCACGATCAAACAAACTCATCACCTACCTAGAATTATGAGGTATATTTAGATTACCAATTTATGCTTATTAGTGCAAGGGATAAAATTTTAAGAACCTGAAATATACGAACGTTTTTATAAAAAAATAACATTTCATTCGCTTTCAAGATTGACTTTTTGCTGTTACACTCCTAAAATGGGCATAGATATTGAAAATTGTCGAATGAACAACTAGGAGGAAATTTCAGATGCCGGTACAAGATCGAGTATTAAGAAATGAATGGATTGCCGTTTATCGGGCGATTGATTTAAAAGATGAACCAGTTCAAGTGACGGTTATGGGGGAAAGAATAGTCATTTTCCGCAATGGAGAAGGCGTTCAAGCATTTAAAGACTTATGTGTTCATCGTGGAGCTGCCCTCTCTTTGGGCTGTGTACGCGATGGAAATTTAGTTTGCCCATACCATGGCTGGGAGTACGCTTCAAACGGTGATTGTGTCAAAATCCCTCAGCTCCCTGAAGGAAGAGCGATTCCTAAAAAAGCAAAAATCACCAAATATTCCTGTACAGAGCAATATGGTTTTGTTTGGATTAACTTAGAAGGAACTACTCCACACTTTTTTCCTTTTCCAGAAATAGAGGATCATCAATTCCAAAACGTGATTTGGGGTCCGATGCTCACATTAGCGAACCCACCACGAATCGTCGAAAACTTTTTAGATGTTGGTCATCTTGCCTTTGTACATGAAGGCTTTCTTGGAGATTCTGCCTTCCCAACTATCGGTGATTATAAAATGCATGAAGAAGATGGGCGAATTTACTCTGACGAAATTGCCATTTACCAACCTGACCCTGATGGATCTGGAGTGGCGAAACATGTTTATTATACGTATGAAATTCTAAACCCACTTACCGTAAAATTCACCAAAAGAGACCCGGATTTAGGGCATATTTTCTCAATGGTTTTAACCGTCCAGCCCGTGGCAGAGCAAAAATCGATCGCTTTTGGTATGATGTCCGTTAATTATGACACTGGTCAGACTGAAGAAGAAATGGTTGAGTTCCAGAATTTAATCTTCACACAAGATAAACCCATTGTTGAAAATCAAAAACCAGAAGATCTCCCCCTCGATTTACAAACAGAACTTTCTTTAGTTTGTGACCGAGTTAGCATCGCCTATCGTCAATATTTAAAGAAAAAAGGCGTCGTGCTTGGAACCGCTTGATTTTAAAGAAAATAAAGATTCAACAGCCATCCAAACCCAAAAGCTGGATGGTTGCTTTTTATAGATTTCTCCTTTTTTCACACAACAACTCCAACTATTTATGGGCAAGTCATCGCTTGTTTTTGCATAAGCATAAATAAAGACAGTTACAACAACGAACTTTCCTATGAGGAGGAGCTTATGTTTAAACTTCCTAAAAAAAAGTATTATTTAAATAACAATAAAAACCAGACTGAATTAACATTCCGTCAACGGATTTTTATTTCTTTTATTCTTTTTATTGGCTTAACTTTTTTAGGCTTTTATATCGTTGAGGCTCAAATTAGGCCGACCATTATTGATATTGCTAGAATGGAGACACAGAAAATTGGTACTAGTGTGATTGAATATGCCGTACGTCAAGCTAATAATGAAGTATCTATACAAGACAGCTTTAAATATGAAATGGATGAAAACGGAAATCTTGCTTATTATTATTTTGATACACCTATTTATAGAGAAATGCTTACCTCCTTAATTGCTAATTCACAAACTTATATCCATTTATTAGAAAGTGGGTCTCTACCAGGTGTCGAAACGATTCCTAGAGATACACATGATTCCGTCCCAGAAATTGGGCTCCTTTATTCGATTCCATTAGGTCAAGCAACAGGGAATAGTTTGTTAGCAAACCTCGGACCTAAAGTCCCAATTCAGTTAACAGCTATCTCTGATATCGATGTTCAACTAAATCGTGAAGTGACTCATACAGGGATTAACAATACTTATCTCCAATTAGCGATAGACTTTGAAGTGAATGCTCAAATTATTATTCCATTTTCAACAATAAAAGATCCTGTAAAAACAACAATTCCATTAGTAGCAGCCTTTATCCCAGGTGACGTTCCTCAATTCTACAGTGGCAATTCTGACGGGCTTATGCCATCATTGCCATTACCAATTGAAGAAGACTTAGAAGAAGCAGAAACATCACCTCCTTCAAATAGCAATAATTAATGGGGAAAGCGGCCGATTTAGGCTGCTTTTTGCTGTGGCTAGTTAGCGTGTTTTGCTCTGTAATAATTTGGGCGGCACTGTTTCGTTGGCAAATTGGACAAACTCATTAGCTCCTCGTGTCATTTTGTCATATAACTCTTTGTTTTGGGACAAAATCTTTGCCTCTTTTCCCTTTTTGTCCTATAACTCTCGGTTCTTGGACAAATTCATTGCCTCCCCTCCCTTTTTGTCCTATAACTCTCGGTTCTTGGGTTAATTGAAATCGTTTTTACCACCTTAGATAACACCTATTCTTGTGTACTCATAAATCCTCCACGAACATAACATACGGTTGGACCCATTCAGAAAAGGATAGACTATCATCCCATGTCACCGCACCAATTGCTTTGAAGCAACCCCAATCTAATACACGTTGATGGAGCATGTGAACCGTAAGCCTTTTTTTCATTTGCTCCGTATCCTTCTGAATGAGTTGTACATAACTATTAAACAATTCATGCACTAAAGATTGTTTTCCTTTTTCAATATAGTATAAGAACATTTTCACTAAATCATTAGAGCCATCAGCAAAATAAGCATTCGTAAAATCAAAAATCCCACTAACCTTCCACTGGCCGCTTATTTTATCCATAACAAAGTTCCCAACTTTAAAATCTCCCATTACAAATTCAGCTACTTTTAAGGAGTCAAAGACTGGCTTCGCTTGTTCGATTAAGTCCAAAGCGAATTGTTCATCCAGCTCTGTAATCGTTGAATATTTTTTGGCATCACCTAACCAATAAAGGATTCGTTCTTTCAGCCATTGAAAATAAGAGGATTCAAATGGATGTACTTCTCCAGCTAATGGTTTATACTCACCAAAAATGGGGGTTTTCCATTGATGCATTTCAGCTAAAACTTTGGCGATTTCTCTGACTATTTGGCTCTCTTCGGCTTCTGATAAATGTTTTTGATTATCATTTAAATGAGTGCCTTTTTTTCTTGGCATCAACACGTATGACCAGCCTGTTAAATCTTCTTCAAAATCAATTATGTATGGGGTCGGCAAAGCCAACATTGTTTTCTTGGCTAGATTCTCAATATAAAAACGCTCTTCCTCAAACTGACCGGGAAATAATGGGTTACCTTTTAGTACGAACTCACCTTTTGTAGATTGGATAAACATCGTTTGCCCCATCGCTCCATTGCTCGTTCTTTTAGCTGAGACCAACTTTCCTAAGTGAAATCGGTAAAGCATTTGTTCGATAATGGCCTCATTTAATTCACCTAATTTATTGGAACCAAAGATGATTTTAGTTGTCATAGCGACCTCCTTCTCTTGTCAAAAAATTTGTTCATACAAAATGCTCTTGAGAACAAAGCCTTCATATCTTATTTTATCATTTACTCAAATCATTTAAATGAATTTTCAAACATTTTATTTGAGGACTTATTTTTGATCGTACACCTAACAAAAAAGCCATCCATCAGGTATTCCAACCATCAGGACGACTTCTTATCATTACTCGATTGTAAACGTTTCTGTTATGTTAATACTCTTTTGATCCTTCTAGTGTGCCATACGATAAATCTGTTGAAAAGCTATTCTCATACATTTGAAATAACCCTCACTATGCCTCCTGCTATCTATCAACGATGCGGGCTGCTTATTCGTCGTCATCTTTCATTTTCATTAATCTCATGCCGTTTAACGTAACGAGTAAAGTCGCCCCAACATCAGCTAATATCGCCATCCATAACGTTAACCACTCTGGAATGACTAATAATAAAGCAATCGCCTTAATGCTCAGAGCAAAAATAATATTTTGTTTAATAATCGTCAAAGCTCTTCTGCTCACTTTTATCGTAAAGGGAAGCTTCTTCAAATCATCACTCATAAGAGCTAAATCAGCGGTTTCCAAGGCTGTATCGGTACCAGCTCCACCCATCGCAATGCCGACACTTGATGCAGCAAGAGCGGGTGCATCATTTACCCCGTCTCCCACCATCGCAACATGTTCATATTTATGACGTAAGTCTTTGATGACATTTAGCTTATCTTCTGGTAAAAGTTCAGCACGAACCGCTTTAACACCTACTTGTTTCGCAACTGCTTCGGCCGTTCGTTGATTGTCACCTGTCAGCATAACCGTCTCACTGATTCCCAATTTCTCTAACTGTTTGAGTGCGTTTTGACTAATCGACCGAACTTCATCAGCAATGCCGACGACCGCTAACACTCGTTCCCTTGTACCAATTAAAATAGCTGTTTTTCCTTCTACTTGCATCTTTTCAATATCGTTTATGACTTGGTTATTTATCGTAGAACTTACTGTTTCCTCTAATAGTGAGAGGTTTCCGATTAAATACTCCGTAGAATCAATCGTCCCTTTTAATCCTTTACCCGTGATTGAACTAAAGTTAGTTATGTCTATTTCCTCAAAGAAAATCTTTTCACGCTCTGCTCTCTCTAAAATAGCTGACGCGAGCGGGTGTAATGATTTACTTTCTAATACAGCTATTTTTGCAAATAATTGCTTTTGCTCAACTGCCCGATCATAGACGATATAATCGGTTACTTTTGGTTTCCCTTTTGTTAAAGTTCCCGTTTTATCAAAGGCGATCGCTTTAAGCGCTCCTGCTGCTTCTAAATAGACACCGCCTTTCACTAACACTCCATGCTTAGCCAAATTGCCAATTGCCGTCACAATCGCAACTGGAGTCGAGATAACTAAAGCACACGGGCAACCGACTACTAAAACAGCTAACCCAAGATAAATCCAATCTTCCCAACCTTGCCCAAAAAAGGTTGGCGGGATGGTCGCTACTAATGCGGCTAGAACGATAATCGCTGGTGTATAATATTTGGCGAATTTATCAACAAAGGCTTGTGATGGGGCTCTTTCTGCTTGAGCCTCTTCAACAAGGTGAATAATTTTAGCAATCGTTGTGTCATTTACATGTTTAGTAACTTCGACTTCAAGAAAACCTTCTTCATTTAACGTTCCCGCAAACACTTCATCTTTTACTGATTTTTCTACTGGGATTGATTCCCCTGTAATCGTTGCTTCGTTAATCGATGATTGCCCTAAAACGACCATACCATCCATCGCTAACTTTTGTCCTGGTTTCACAATCATAATATCGCCAATTTCGATATCTTTGACATTGACAAGCTGTTCAATGCCGTCTCGACGAATCAAAGCTTCCTTAGGGGCTATGTTCATTAATGAACGTATCGACTGCCTTGCTTTATCCATTGAAAAACGTTCTAATGCTTCACTTATCGCAAATAAAATGACCACTATTGATCCCTCAACCCATTCTCCGATAATCGCAGCACCGATTACCGCAATCGTCATTAACGTTTTCATATCAAAACGAAGCCGAATTAAATTCTTAAAACCTGTGATAAAAAGGGAGTATCCACCAATAACAATTGCCGAAATAAATACAAGGACTGTGATCAAACTTTTCTCACCTAGGGCAAACTGTAACGCTAATCCGAGCAAAACGAACAAAGCAGAAAAAATCACATGTAAATTCCCTTGCCAGATTGGCTTTTTTTCCACTTCCACTTCCGCTTGACCTTCTTTTTCATTTACCACTTTAATGTGATCGAACGCTCCTGCTTTTTCAATTTCTGGAACAGTTGCACTTCCAAAAACGGTTATTTTAGATGCACCGAAGTTCACTTTCGCCTCTTGTACTCCTGGAATCTCTTTTACATTTTGCTCAAAAGTGGCGGCACAACTAGCACATGATAATCCTGTTACACGGTAGACTTCTTTATCTGTCACGACTTTAATTTTATCAAATGCCCCTGCCTTTTCAATGTCAGCAATGGTAGCCTTCCCTTCAACCGTCACTTTTGAAGCGATAAAATTCACTTGGACGTTTGTTACTCCATCAATTTCCTTTATATTTTGCTCAAAAGTAGCGGCACAATTGGAACATGATAACCCTGTTACTCGAAAGACTTCTTTTTCTATCGCTCCCATTTAATCACGCCCTTTACCTTCCTCAGAGTGAATCAATGCGGTCACGACTAATTCTTTTATATGATTATCATCAATCGCATAAAAGACCAATTTACCTTCTTTACGACTTTTTGTAATTCCTAAATTTTTTAACAATCGTAAATGATGGGACGTTGTGGCGGTTGTTGCTCCAATAATATTAGCGACATCACAGACACATAATTCATCTTCCTGTGTAAGAGCGTACGTTATTTTTAATCTAGTCGGGTCAGATAACGCTTTAAAAATGGCCGCTACTGGACTTAGTTCGACTTGTTTCATTTTATTTGAGACGGTTTCTACCTTCTCTTCATCAAAACAAAACACCTCACACATATCTTCATTTAATCTATTTTGGCCTTTTGTCACTGCCATCTCTTCACCTCATTCAAACATTCATTTGATTATTATTCTATGTATCTATTTTCCATTTGTCAATAATCAAACACCCATTTGATTGTTTTTTAATAAAAATTTTATTTGGAAAGGACGTTGCATTTGGAGATTTAATTTGCTAGAATGGCTTGACGAACGATCGTCAGTTTATTAGTTTTTTAGATTGAAAGGAGCTTATCATGAGCTACGATGCCATCAAAGAGTCTGCCTTAGCTCTATTTGCCGAACATGGTTATGAAGGAACATCACTTGCCCAAATCGCTGAATCGGTCGGGATCAAAAAACAATCGATTTATTCGCATTTTAAAAGCAAGGATGATTTGTTTCTTCAATTATTAAATGAAACATTTGAGATTGAATTAATACGTGTCACCAATTATTTACAGGAGCATTTTGAAAAGCCATTGCATGATTGTTTATTTAAATCGTTACAAAGCTATATCGAACGCTATAACAATGACAGTCGGATGAAATTTTTTTTACGAATTTCTTTTTTTCCACCTGCCCATATATACGCTCAAGTAATGGATGCTCTTTATGAATATATTGACCAAGTAGATGCCCTTTATTTAGAACGCTTTAAACATGCGATTGAATTAAAAGAAATGAACGAGCAAGCCGAAATAGCGACAATGGCTTTTTCCGCTTTAATTGATTCGATTTGTGTGGAGCTTGTTTACGGGGGAACGAAACGAACAGAAAAGAAATTACAAGCAGCTTGGATTGTTTTTTGGAATGGAGTAACAGCTTCCAAAAATAACAGCTAGAAGTGAGGGATGTACGATGTATCATGCAGAAACGTATGAAGAAAAGTTTATGCTTTTCTTAACGATTCTTTGGCCAATCATGGTTACTCAGTTAAGTTTGCATGCAATGACTTTAATCGATACGATGATGAGTGGCCGTGTTGGAACAAATGATTTAGCCGGTGTTGCTATCGGCTCAAGTATTTGGTTGCCTGTTTTCACAGGAATAAATGGGATTTTACTCGCCGTTACACCGATTGTAGCCCAATACATGGGAAGTGGCGAGAAAAATAAAATCAGCTTTACAGTTACACAATTTATGTATTTATCGCTCATTCTCGCCATCCTCGTCCTTATCGTTGGGGCTCTTTTTTTGGACCCGCTTCTTACGATGATGGCATTAGATCCGGAAGTTCATCATATTGCTTTTCATTATTTGATTGGACTCGGGACCGGAATCATTCCATTATTTATGTTTAATGTCGTGCGGAACTTTTTTGATGCTCAAGGGTTTACGCGAATAACGATGTTTATTATCGTTATTGCAGTACCTTTTAATGCGCTATTAAATTATGGTTTTATTTTTGGGAATTTCGGCTTACCTGCTTTAGGTGGAATTGGAGCGGGTTATGCAACTGGATTAACCTTTTGGATCATCTTCATTTTAAGTGTCGTCATGACATTTAAAATTAGTCCAATGCGTCCATATAAGATTTTTGTCAATTGGTTTAGACCGTCATTAAAAGCATGGAAGGAACAACTTTCAATTGGGGTACCGATTGGATTATCGATTTTTTTCGAAGCAAGTATCTTTGCAATTATGACGTTATTAATTGGGATGATGTTCTCAACGATCACAATTGCCGCGAACCAAATTGCCCTAAACTTTACTTCGCTTATTTTTATGATTCCATTAAGCATTTCCATGGCCTTAACGATTGTCGTTGGATATTCGGTCGGTGGTAAACAAATGAAAGCAGCGAAACAGTATACGTATTTAGGTGTGATTGGCGGGGTTGGAATTTTAGCCGTTGCTTCGGTTTTCTTGTTCTTCTTTAGGGAACAAATTGCTGGCATTTATTCAACCGAAAGAGAAGTCATTGTTCTCGCAGCTCAATTTTTTATTATCGCGATTTTTTATCAACTATCTGATGCTCTTCAATCAGGTCTACAAGGAGTATTACGTGGTTATAAAGATGTAAAAGTTCCGTTTATGATCGCCTTTACTTCCTACTGGATTATCGGAATTCCAGTCGGGTATTCCCTTGCTGCGTTTACCGCACTCGGACCAAAAGGCTTCTGGGTTGGGATAACGATCGGTTTAACATGTGCGGCTATTGGCTTCTTCACCCGTTTAGTCTTTGTCCAGCGACGAACGATTGAACAATTTGAAACAGAAGCTAAAGCCAAAGGACAAATAGGAGCTTAGATGAATTTTGACGACTCCAGTGAATTGGGAGCCTCCTCACGACAATGTGTTACTGCGGGGGCTCCCTTCTTTCACTGTTTCCACAAAAACGATTTGCTCCAATTTGAATTGATTTCCTTATATAGCTTCTTAAATCCCCCTCACAATTTCACTCAAAAACATACTCCTGCTGCAAATGTTGAATAAATGTTTGTAAAGCCGGCTCTTCTATTGTTTCCATCCAATTCTCTAGTTCATTTTTTTCACCTGCAAATAAGAATTCCAGTTTCTCAACGATCGTATTTAACTCGATTTGATTTTCAGATAAATCGTTAATCATCACACCCCAGTTCACTGGTTGATAGCCACTAGCTCTAACAAGGTATCGGTTAGCTAACTCGACAACTTCATCGATATTTGCTCCAAGATAGAGCTCTAATGCTAATAATAAACCGACATCAACATGGGTGCGGTCTCCATCCATCACTTCATACATCACCGCAAGTGCTTCATCATATTTTCCATTAACTAATAAATACTGTGCATGTTCTGTCAGCATATATGAATCCAACTCGCCTCCATTATGCACTTTAAACCTCTCATTTATTTCTTCATACAACTCCCAGTTCTGTTCAGAATAATAATGCCCTAATAACAAAGGTAAATATTCATCATCTGAGAATTTTCTAGTTAACTCCTCCATATAAAAATAGGAACGATCCATTTCATCAAATGCCACAAGAGTTTTAATCAGCATGTTCAAACTATAAAAATCTTCGGTCTGCTCGTATTGCTGCTCATAAAGGCGATATGCTTGAGCGATTTCACCTTCAAGTAATAATCGATCAGCTTCCGTTAATTCACGCTCCTGTAAATAAAAGAAACCGGCCGTGTTTGTATTGACTCCGAGTCCACCACTCGTTGAAATCCTTCGATTATGCTGATCGTAGGCATCAACTGACCAAAGCAGGCGCTGATTCGGATTCGCTAAACCAAGCAACGATTGAGTTTCAATGTCCTTATCCACTTCAAAAGGTAGATCATGATAACGGACGATTTCTCGTTCTTCAATCGGATTAAATACAATGCCCAACTGATAAGAATATAATTCTTCAACTGGAATTAAGGCTTTGTTATCGACAAAGCGCTCCATCCGACCTGACAACAATGAGCCATTATCCGTTTGATAACCGAATGATAATTGATAATAGGCTGCTCCTTCCACCTCTTCCCATTCAAACAAAACTTCTTGATCGGTTATGACGACATCATTTATTGGATGTTGCAAATCAATTAAAGGAGTTAAAACGACATCATACTCAACCGAATGACTATCTGTTACGGTAATCCAATCATCAGCATCAACTGCCCAAGTCCAACCATCTAAATGTTCAAATCGAAACCCAATAAATAATTGATAATTTCCTTCCTCTACTCCCTTAAATACAAATTCACCCTTTTCATTTGTTCTCATTGGTTTTTCAGAATGACTAACACTCTGATTTACCATTGATTGTTCCCTTAGATACACTTCTATGTTTTCTAGTGCTTGACCGTCTGAACGAATAAGGCGCCCAGATACCGTTGTTGCTCCTTCCGCTTTATCGAACTCCTCTTCGTCCGCGTAATATGAAGCAAGCTCTTTTGTTGCCTGCACCCATTCAGACCCGATGTTTCCTTTCTTCACATATTGTTCTAAAATCCTTTCCATTTCGCTTTGACTAAAATAAAAAGGAGAGTCATTTGAATAACTAAAGCTCGGGCCAATCATCACATCATAATTATTTTCAAAAAAACGTGCTAAAATATAGTCATCAATGAGGCTCCTTTTCTGGGTTTTAGTAATGGAGCTTTCAAGCAGCTCAACTAATTGTTCTGAACCAACTTCAGCTCCAGTTGATACAGCTCGCTCAAATTGGAATAATTTCACCTGAGGAATTATAACGAAAGCAACAATTGGAATTAATGCAAGTACAAATAAAGAAAAGGCTACATGTTTTATTTTCACTTTAATTTTCATTTAGTGAGCCTATCCTTTCTAATTGTTCCTTTGTATAATAATTTTCACCTATTTTTTGAAATGTACTTCCCTCTATATTTTCAAAACTTTCCTGCTTATAGAAAAGGTCTTGTGCAAATACAGCCCCTACAAATACAAGCGCCACAGCCATTACCATAACTAAAGAGATCTCAATCTCCTTATTCATAAAGGAGGCCAATCTATTTTCCCATGACTTCGGATGTGTTCGGGCTGTTACAGCTTGATAACTCGTAAAGCGGATTGTGTCCATTTCATGATCCATTTGTTTTCTTAATTGCTTTTTCTCGTCCATCATCCCAAAATTCCTCCTTTAATAACATCTCTTTTAAAAGGGCTCTTCCTCTTTTGAGTCTAGCTTTTATCGTATTTTCATTCGTTTGAATTAGCTCGGCAATCTGAGCTATTTTTAATTCATTAAAATAATATAGAACAATAACTTCTCGATATTTGATGCCAAGCTTTCCGATTTCGGCTGTTAGTTGTTGATTTTGAGCATCCTGTAATAAACTTTCTTCCGGATACTCTGATATATGTGTCGATTTCATTTGTTTGATTTGTTCAAAGAAATAAGCCACATTATTAAATCTTGACTTTCGGAAATGGGAGCGACAGTTATTATAGACAATTGAGACGAGCCAGCTTTTTAATTTAGTTGAATCTTGTAACTGATCAATTTTTTCATAGGCGCTAACAAAAGTGTCTTGAACCACTTCTTCAGCTACTTGCCTATCTTTAACAAACAAATAGGCGGTTCGTAATAAATAATCGCCATATTCAATCATGAGCTCTTTTAATGCAGCCTCTTCTTTATCTCTCAATCGATTGATTAGCTTCAAATCGTTCTCCCCTCCTTTTTTGAGCTCTACTTTATAGAAGCATTTTTCTTAAAAAAAGTTGCATTTTTTTCAAAAAAAGATTTTCTTTACAATCAAATCATTTGAATCTCTCCCTCATCTATTGTAAAACTATAATCATTCATTGGAAACAACGGACGATAATGCCATTATGTTTCTTCTAAAATATCAATTGCATTTCAGCCCAAAAGAAGTATAATAGTCTTATCAAACCATCACGTTACAGTTAGGGGGTTTTCTTGTTGGGGATACGAAATTCAAAATCGGTGAGTTAGCGGATAAGTCAGGTGTGACAAAACGTACGATTGATTATTATACAAATTTAGGTCTATTAAAAGTAGAACGTTCTTCTTCTAATTATCGTTATTATGACCAGTCACAATTAGAACGACTGCATTATATTGAAGACTGTAAAGCAAAAGGCATGTCTTTAGAGTCGATTAAAAAAGACATTTTCGAAAAATTCTCTGAGGAAGTCGACATTCATGAACTCAGACTAAAGATCCAAAATCTTGAACACGATGTTTCTGAGGTTTTGGGGAAATTGGATTCCTTGAATCAACAAGAAATCAAACAGAACATTTCTAAAGAAAGCTTTTCCTTAATTCAATCGTTAATAACGCTCGTGAAATAAAGTAAGGAATCATCGTATAAAACGATGGTTGTAGAAAAAAATAATCACTATGGAGAACCTTAAGGAGGTGTAGGTCTTACCTTTTACGTAGGACCACATATTGACCAGTCTGAATTTAATTCTTTTTGTCATTTTAATTGTTTTAACTGCATTTTTCGTAGCAACTGAGTTCTCGATCGTGAAAGTACGCTCAACCAAAATCGATCAGCTCGTTGCTGAAGGTAATAAAAAAGCCATTGCCGCTAAGCATGTCACATCGCATTTAGATGAATACTTATCTGCATGTCAACTCGGAATTACGGTAACGGCTCTAGGTTTAGGTTGGATCGGGGAGCCGACTTTTGAAGTCATTTTATCTCCACTATTTGATTGGATTGGGGTTCCGGAAGCTTCTCGTCATATTTTAATAGTTGCAGTTGCCTTCTTAATTGTTACGTTCATTCACGTTGTTGTCGGTGAGCTTGCTCCTAAAACAGTTGCGATCCAAAAAGCCGAAGCTGTTGCATTATGGTGTGCCAAACCAATTATTTGGTTCTACCGTTTATTATATCCTTTTATTTGGGTATTAAATGGGGCTGCTCGTATCCTTGTTGGTTTATTCGGTTTAAAACCAGCATCAGAACATGAAATGGCCCATTCTGAGGAAGAACTTCGTCAACTCATGACAGAGAGTTTTAATAGTGGTGAAATTAACAAAAATGAATTCAAATATGTGAATAATATTTTTGAATTTGACGAGAGAGTCGCCAAAGAAATTATGGTACCACGGACAGAAATTACAAGCATTTCTATTCATGATTCTATCGATAAAGTATTAAACATCATTAAAAACGGTCGTTATACACGATACCCTGTTACAAATGAAGATAAAGACCACATCATTGGTTTTTTAAACGTAAAGGAATTTTTAACAAATCGTATGGATATTCAAGATGACGCCATTGATATAAATGCTTTCGTGAATCCAATTATTCACGTAATTGAAACCATTCATATTCATGATTTATTAGTAAAGATGCAAAAAGAGCGAATTCATATGGCCATTCTTTTTGACGAATATGGGGGAACCTCAGGTCTTGTGACGGTTGAAGATATTCTCGAAGAAATTGTTGGTGAAATTCGCGATGAATTTGATGAAGATGAAGTATCTGATGTTCGTCAAATCAGTAATGGTCACTTTATAGTAAACGGTAAGCTTTTATTAGCAGATATTAACACCCTTTTAGATACAACGATTGAACATGAAGAAGTTGATACAATTGGCGGTTGGTTCTTAACAAATAAGTTAGATCCAACCGTTGGCTCAACGATTGAATTTGCTGGATATTCGTTTATTGTACATGAAAGCAACGGTAGACAAATTCAGTACATTGAAATTAAATCAGTCACTCCTCAAACAGAGCCTCTAAAAGAGGACGAGGATGATTGTAAATAAGATATGTAAATAGGGTTGCTCTTAATCGGGCAACCTTCTTTAATACATTACAAATTCTGGATATTGTGGTAAAATCATCTAAAAAAGAAAGTGGGAAATCGCTTGTCATTGCCTTATATTTATCAAGCCAAATCAAATGAAAAAAATGATATAACTGGATACCCAGCCTTTGCTCGCATCGTATCAAGAGTTCAAGACGTTTTGTTTGAAAAGTATGGTTACGCCTTTAATATTTATAGTACAGACAATTCCTATTATGAACTTTGGACGATATTAGAAGAAGATGTGAAAGAAAATAGTGATGAAATTGATCATGTTGCCCAAATATTTGAAAAGCTCGAAGCGAAAACCTATGAATATGACCGTGAAGGAGAGACCCCGCAATTTAAAGTCATTCATTCTGTTCATAACCATGTTTACGCCTATGTAGAAGCCGGGGTTGCTTTTGCCAGAATCCCTGCGTTTGATGAGAATGCAAATATTATGAGCTATAATTGTGTCCTCGCTAAAAACGATGAGGCGTTAATGAATTTCTTACGTTCGATTAATGAACGACTTTGGTTAAAAAGCCAAAATGAGGTGTTAGTTTTCACCGATACGATGCATGGTTTTAATCAAGAGCACCAACCAATTAGTCATGAAATATCACGAGATGATGTTGTCCTAGAACCGAAAATAAAAGAAGATATTTATGCAGCTCTTGATCAGTTTTTTGATGAAGATCGGAGCTTTTTTAAAATGTATAACATCCCTTATAAAAGAGGGATTCTCCTCTATGGACCACCTGGTAATGGAAAAACATCACTAGTAAAAGCGATTGCGAATACGATTAAAGCCCCTGTCGCTTATTGGCAAATTACTGAATATACAAATAGTGATTCCATTTCCACTGTTTTTAGTTCGGCTAGTCGATTATCACCAATGATTCTTGTCATTGAAGATATTGACTCCATGCCTGTTGGAGTCCGTTCCTTTTTTCTAAATACATTAGATGGAGCTACTTCCAAAGAAGGGATTTTCTTAATCGGCACAACGAATTATCCAGAAAAAATCGATCCTGGTCTGATGAACCGAGCTGGTCGTTTTGACAGGTCCTACGAAATTAGTTTGCCAAATGGAAAAATGAGAAATCAATATATTCATCAACTCGGCTTCCACCACTTCTTAGGAGAAGCCGAAATTTCTCAATTATCAGCGAAAACAAAGGGGTTTTCCTTTGCCCAAATTAAAGAGCTTTTCGTCAGTTCAGCTTTAGAATGGCATCAGAAGAAAACACTCCATCTCGATGAAATCATTCAAGGCATGAAAAAAGAACATAAAAAAAGCAAACAAGGGGAATGGTGGGATGAACAAGACGAACAAGTAGGTTTCCGTTAAACAAAAAAAGTCCTCATTTTAGTTTAAATTTAAAACCTTTTGGGGACTTTTTTCAATTATTTATCAGGTTCTACATGGACATTCACATCAATCGCCCGATGCTTTTCTTTAATAATCTCTTCCACTTTATCCGATATTTCATGGGCATCACGCACATCTAAATTACCATTCACTTCAATGACAATATCAACAACAGAACTATTGCCATAATACCTCGCTTTTACTTCTTTTACTGCCTCGACATCATCAATCATTAAAGCTGTTCTTCGGCACTCATCAAGTTCGCTTTTTTCGAATCCATCGGTTAAATAATGGGTTGCATCCTTAAAAATATCCCATGCGGTTTTGCAAATAACAAAACCAACCATAACAGCAATCAACGGATCTAACCAAAGGAACCCAAATTGAGCCCCTATAATCCCTATTGTTGCCCCAATACTAACAAGCGCATCGGATAGATTATCTTTAGAAGCGGCAGTAACGGCTTGTGATTTTATCTTCTTCCCAAGGTTCCGGTTATAACGGTAAACAAAAAGCATTACGACGAAACTAAAACCACCGACCCATGCTGCAATTAGATCAGGAGCTTCTTGATTCGGTGCAAATAAAGCCGGAATAGCTCCGATCAACACTTGAATCCCGACAACCATAATAATAAAAGAGGCCACTAATGATGCCACAGTCTCAGCCTTCCAATGACCGTACGGATGGTCATGATCAGGCGGCTTTTGTGACATTCTTAAACCGACTAGAACGGCAATGGAAACGACAATATCTGTCGCATTATTTAAACCATCTGCTTTTAACGCAGCTGAACCAGCATATAAGCCGACACTTAATTTTAATATCGCCAAAATGAGATAAGCAATGATACTAATAATAGCTCCACGCTCGCCCTTTTTTAAATCTTTATAACGTTCCTCTTCCATCCAAAATAAACCTCCTCACTTACTATCAAATATCATAGCAAGCGGTATCCATGTGGGTCTACAGCAACCTTTTTTTGTGCTTGAAAACTTATTTTACATAAGAAAAAAAGTTTCCATTAGGAAAAAGTTACATATTGTATCGTCATATAAAGCTTTTTTAAGCAAACCATTCCATTATCATGTCCGTTTTTTGAGTGAAAAAAACGTAAAAAATGAATTTAAAAGATATTTTTAGGTTGCTTATAGATAGAGAATTTAGAGCGGAGAGTTTAGAAGTGATGCATGGATTTTTAAGCAAAAGTCTGAATCTACAACGACGATTCCACCTTTTCCTACTGACTTTCATCCTCATTTACATTCTTGACTCTGCACCTGTGTTATTCTACTTTTTATTCCGTCTGCATATGACCAGAATACATTGCCTAAATAATATCCCAACATACCACCTAATGTGTTCAAAATGACATCGTCAATGTCAACGGTACGATTCGAGATATGCGTAAAAAATAATACAAATTGGCCGAATTCGATAACAATAGAAAAGATGACACTGCTAAAAAAAACTTTTTTAAATGTCGCTTTTCTAAATATCAACTTCACTAATAAACCAAACGGGACCGATAAGAGGATGTTTCCAAGTAAATTCCAGAGGGCAACACCACGAATCATGCCAATTTGAATTTCTTTTATATAAGACCAAATCGTATGAAATGGAATCAAATTATATTTTAACGATTCACTCGGAATCCCGTAACTAAACCAACAAAAATAGGCGATATAGACAAAGTAAACAACGAGTAAGTATTTACTGGCCTCTTTTATAAGAGAAATTGATTTCGACTTTGAGCGATATTTTTTAAACCAAAACCAATAAAAAAAAGAAAATAATAAGAGCATTGGTAAAACGAAATAAATAAAAACGACAATAAGATCCGTAATTAAATACATAACTTTGCCTCACTTCCAATGGTATTGTGCTAAACATTGGACGAAGGAGTTCTTATTGTCGTTTTATCTAATTACGTTTGATTTTGATTTTCAAACCATTCTTTCACTTCAGGCTTATCGTCTAAACAAAGAATGACTGGCTAAAAGTCTCCAAACTAAAACAACCCACCTAACTTAAGGTGAGTTGTTCACACTGTCTATCGTTGTGAAAAATAACGCTTTAGCCAATCATTCACCTTATCAACTAATTCAGGGTCTATTGGCTTTTTTACTTGCTTTTTATAGTCTTTTAATATGACGTTCATCTTATGTTCTTTTGATGTCTTTCTTAACATGTGTGTTAAGTGATTGATGAGATGGGTCTCACATTCACCTCGTACAAGTGCTGCCACCTCTTTTATTTGCTCTGGTTTTACTTGAACATCCTTTGTGCCTGTAATCGCCAAAACAGGGCATTGAACTTGCTGCAATGCTTTTTTGACATCAAAATCAAGATGCTCCCTTAACCATTTTGCCTGTATTTTTCTCCCTTTAAATCGAATAACATCTTCTTCAGATTTTTTTATCTTCTTTGCTAAATGCTCATTATTAGACTCTAGCTTTTTCGCTACTTTTAGGAAGCGAACGACCTTCCCTTGAATTCCTTTCATTTGTTCAAGCTCTTTTGTCATTTGTTCTCTTTGCCAAGCCATCGCCTCTTCTAAAGATTCCGTTAATCCCGCTAATAAAATTAACCCCGACACCCGTTCTCGTGTGTATACAGCAGGGGCAATCATACATCCTTCACTATGTCCGAGTAAAATAATTTTAGCTAAGTCTATTTCTTTTTGCTTTTTCGCAAATTGTACGATCGTTGTTGCATCTTCAATCAAATCATACAAACCTGTTTGATAGTAGTCACCATCACTTTTACCAACACCACGTTTATCATACCTCAACGTTGCATATCCGTTTAGTACTAGCTCATCACTCAAATGATTAAAAACATTCAGCTTCTGCCATGTTGCATTTCCATTCCGGTCTAATGGTCCACTCCCATGAATCATAATAATTAATGGATGTTTCCTTCTTTTGATTTCTGGTATCGTCAACAATGCAGCCAAACCTTGGATATGAAATTCCCTTTCTCTTTTCATCAGTTTCCTCCCAAGTGAAAAAAATCTGCCGTTAAATACTATGTTTCGATAAACCAAATCATGAATGGTATTATGCAAATGACTATTACATAGTTATCCTTTAGACAATTAATTCGCCTACTTATCGACCATTTTAACGTTGCTAATATTTTTCTAACAACAAAAAAGCAGCCGATTTAGGCGACTGCTTTTCTCTTATGAGGTTCCACTATTTCCTTTTCCTTGACTCTGTTTGTAAAATTCATGGAATAGCTTCATTAATGCTCTTTTTTCGATACGTGAGACATAGCTTCTGGAAATTCCTAAGTCTTTGGCAATTTCTCTTTGGGTTCGTTCTTCTTCCAAATCAAGGCCAAAGCGACCGACGATCACTTCTTTTTCACGGGCATCTAAAACATGGATGTATTCATAAATTTGCTTTTTCTCCATTTTTGTTTGAATGACATCGACAATATCATCGGCATCTTCTTGCAGAACATCGATCAAACTAATTTCATTGCCTTCTTTATCGGTTCCAATTGGGTCATGAAGAGAAACATCTTTTTTGACTTTTTTTAAGGCTCTTAAATGCATTAAAATCTCATTTTCTATACAGCGCGCCGCATAAGTAGCTAGCTTTGTCCCTTTGCCTTCTGAAAAACTTTCAATCGCCTTTATTAAACCGATCGTCCCAATCGAGATTAGATCTTCGGTATCTTCACGCGTATTTTCAAACTTTTTAACAATATGTGCCACCAGTCGTAAATTATGCTCAATCAATTTATTCCTAGCTTCCTCATCTCCTTGCTGCATTAAAGCAAGGTATTTCCTTTCCTCTTCCTTTTTTAATGGCTGTGGAAAGGCATTATTTTTGACGTAAGAAACAAAAACGATAACTTCCTTGATAAAATAAGAAACAGCTGCTAATATTCCTGACACAGACTCACCTCCATTATCTCAATACTATAAGTGTATGTCGATATGGGCTTGGTCGTGTCTGTACAAGTAATTTTTTTAAAATGATGAACTAAGGAAAAAGCGGAATATCTCTAGAGCATAAACTAATTGGTCATTTTAATTTTACCGGAAACACGATAGGTATCATATTTTTTGTTGATTTCTTCTATTTTTTTCTTTAACCTTTCTTCGTCTAGCGCAGGTTCTACATACTCCTCATGAATGATCTGTTTTTGCCATTCTGTCCATTTTCTATTCATTCTAAGCACCTCTACCTCATTTTTTCTGAATATTCTAATTATTATTGACACAACAAAACTATTAAAGACTTATTCTATCTAGTCGCTTTTTATTCTCCAACTTACCCCTTTTAAAATATTGTTATTATGTTGTATTGTAAATTCGAAAATCAATCTTATCAATATGAATAAAAGATGGAATCAATATCGTTTTGATATGTATTGAGAGAGCATTAGAATCAACCCTCTTTTTTTGAAAACGCTTTAAAAAAAGGGTTGATATTAAGGGAGTTTTAACATATAGTTCAAATTAAAAGGGGAAGCTTACAATTAAAACCTGTCCGAAAAGCCCTAGGAATGAAATCTTGTTGTCAAGAGTTTCTGAAACAAAAATCTTCTGGAAAATGGGCAGATAAAAGTCCAACACTTCTCTTTCTTCACTTGATAGAAAAAGAAGCTGAACTCATTTATCTTCTTTCTGTTAAATAGACGCTACGACTTTATATATTTTTTTCTTGAAAAAAGTCTGTTAGAAATTCATAAAACAATTTTTCAGCTGGAAGTAATTGACGTTCATTAGATACAAGAATCCCGACGGTTCGAGTAATAACTGGCTTACTTATCGGTATTTTGATTGTGGCATGAGGTAAATTATCAACTAAAGTAATTTCTGGTATTAACGTAAGCCCTAGACCTGCTGATACTAACCCTTTTAACGCATCAATATCATCACCCTCAAATGATACTTGCGGATTAAAGCCAGAATCATGACAAGCTTGCACAACAAGATCTCTCAAAATAAAGCCTTTTGGTAATAAAATAAACGACTCTTCTTGAAGTTCATTTAATGTTAATGTGTTCCTATTAGCTAACGGATGATTGACAGGTAATAATGCAACGACATTTTCGGTAAATAGGATTTGACTTTTTACTTTTTTATGCTCTGTTGGGACAGGGCCAATTAAGGCCATATTAAAATCGCCATCAATGACGCCTTGAATCAGCTCGTGGTAAACAGCTTGCTTAAGCTGGAACTTAACATTAGGATAGCGTTTTCGAAAAGCCACTATCACACTTGGAAGTGTATAGGCTGCCATACTGATCGGAAAAGCAATTCGTATCGTTCCTTGCTCCGGATCTAAATACTCTTGTACTTCAAGACGAGCGTTATCAATGACATTAATCGCTTGTTTCATACGGTCAAAGAACATTTTTCCAATTGGTGTTAGTTTGACTCTTCTTCCTTTTCTTATAAATAAATCGACACCTAATTCGGCTTCTAAATTAGCTAGTTGTCGGCTAACCGCTGATTGAGCAACGTGCAAAGCATCTGCTGCCTCTGTTACATGCTCCCGTTTTGCCACTTCCATAAAATATTTAATTTGTCTAAATTCCATTCTTTACACCACTCCACTCTTATTATCCATCTCATTTTGGCATGATATTTATCTATTTTCTATATTGTTCAGATTGGTTATAAATAATAAGATATACCATAATAGAAAATCTAACAAATAATAAGAAAAGTCAGTTATTTGAACTAGGACTATCTAATATCATTTTTGAGCTTGGGGGTAATCATGTCAATTTTAATAGAGCAGCAGCATCCGAAAACAGAAATCGCTAAAAGTTACGTCGCGGACGTTTATGAGTTAGTAAAAAAACGAAATCCAAATGAAAGTGAATTTCATCAGGCAGTTAAAGAAGTGTGTGATTCTTTAGTTCCTGTCCTTGCCAAGAATCCAAAGTACATGGAACACGGAATTCTTGAAAGAATGGTTGAACCTGAACGATTAATCAGTTTTCAAGTTCCTTGGATCGATGATCATGGTACCATTCAAGTGAACCGTGGCTTCCGTGTCCAGTTCAATAGTGCCATCGGTCCATACAAAGGTGGGATCCGGTTCCACCCATCCGTAAATGCAAGTATTATTAAATTTCTTGGGTTTGAACAAATGTTTAAAAATTCCTTAACCGGGCTGCCAATCGGAGGTGGCAAAGGTGGTTCAGATTTTGATCCAAAAGGAAAATCTGACAAAGAAATTATGCGTTTTACTCAAAGCTTTATGAGTGAACTTTCTAAGTATATTGGCCCTGATGTTGACATTCCTGCTGGAGATATTGGAGTGGGTGCTAGGGAAATTGGCTATATGTTTGGACAATATAAAAAAATCCGTGGTCGTTATGAAGCAGGAGTTCTAACAGGTAAAGGCTTAACTTATGGTGGCAGCCTAGGGAGAACCGAAGCAACTGGTTATGGTACTGTTTATTTCGTAGAAGAAATGTTACAAGACATCGGACTAAGCTTTATTAATAGGACAGTAGTCGTATCAGGCTCAGGTAATGTCTCGATTTATGCGATCGAAAAAGCTCAACAGCTTGGAGCTAATGTTGTCGCATGTAGCGATTCAAGTGGTTACATTTTTGATGAGCAAGGGATTAATCTTGCTACGGTTAAGAGATTAAAAGAGGTTGAAGGAAAGAGAATTAGTGAGTATGTGACCGAACATCCCCACGCTCAATATTATCCTGGATGCTCAGGTATTTGGTCGATTCCTTGTGATATTGCCCTACCATGTGCCACTCAAAATGAAATCGATGAAATGGCTGCCAATATTTTAGTATCCAATGGTGTCGTGGCTATTGGTGAAGGGGCGAATATGCCTTCAACTTTAAAAGCAATCGACATATTCCATGAAAACAAAATACTCTTTGGTCCTGCTAAAGCCGTTAATGCTGGAGGGGTGGCTGTCTCTGCGTTAGAAATGGCTCAAAATAGTATGAGGCTTTCTTGGAGTTTTGAAGAAGTCGATACGAAACTACAAAAAATCATGAAAAACATATATCGAAGTAGTATCGAAGCGGCACGAGAGTATAATGCTCCCGGAAACCTTGTTGTTGGAGCCAATATTGCCGGCTTTAAAAAGGTAGCAGACGCGATGATTGCCCAAGGCGTAATTTAACTTTCTCGTAAGACAAAATACCCCAGAGGGTTTCACCACCTCTGAGGTATTTTTTATAAAATATTGACATTATACGTAAATGCAGTACGAATCGATCAATTATTTATGAGACCGCCTTTAACCCTGTCACACCTATAACAATAATGATCAAACTGACAATCCGTGCAACACTTTTTGATTCGTTAAAGAAAATCATGTTAATCAGGACGGCAGCAGCTGTTCCTAAGCCAATCCATACAGCATAAGCAACACTAATTTGCAAATAATTAAAAGACATATATAGAAGAACGAATGAGAAACCAAAACCTCCTAAAAATAAGAAAATGTTCAACAAGTTTTTCTTCTGACTGTATCTCTTTAAACCAATAACCCCAATGACCTCAAAAAATGCGGCAAATAATACAAGAATCCAACCCATAATTACGCAACTCCTTTCTCTTCATTTTTTTCTGCTGGTTGATTGTCCGCTAGTTTTAAAGTGATAACACCAAGTACTAGTAACCCGATAAAAAAGACTTTAGCAAGATTGAGTGCTCCATTAAATAGATAAACATCCATCAAAGCAGTTCCGACTGTACCTGCTGCAGCAAAGATGGCATAGACCGTCCCTGTTGGCAAACTCTCACATGCTTTCGCTAAAAAGTGAAAATCTATTAATATAATCGTTACAATTAAACCCCAATGCCACCAAGTGCTTGCAACATTAAAACCGTACACCCAAAATAGTTCAAATAAACATGTTAAAATGACATACATCCAAGCTTTATTCATTTTTATTTTCTCCTTTTTTTCCAATATGACTGAACTTCACTCATAAAAAATCGTATTGATTGGTCACTTTTCTTTCTTGATCATCCTAATCTTTGGCGAGGCCACTGAAAAACATCGGATATGAGCTTAATTTGTCTTGCTCCGCCAGCTGCATGCCCTACGCGTTCCGCGGGTGAATCGGGAGCCTCCTCACGACAAAGTCGCTGTGGGGTCTCCCGTATTTCACTAGTCCCGCAGGAGTCTCCGGGCATTCCGCTGGCTCCGCTTTGGTTAATGAAACAAAGTTTTAAGCTAGAATTGACGTTCTAATGAATAACCTAATCGACTTGGCTCCTTTCTCGTCAAGCATGAGCATGAGAGTTTATCAGTGCCCTAATCTTTGGCTACGTTGTAGTTATAGGATCTCTTTTCACTTCTCGCCACCATAACTGAATGAATATCATTCAGTTATATGCCAATTAAAAACATCCCTACTAGTTAGGAATGCTTGGTTATGCCTGCCTCTAAAAATAAAACGAGTGATTTTTTTCTTTCTCTTTCATTTTCTCGCTCTTCTTTATCATATAAAAAGACTTGCTCCGCTGTTGATTCAATTAGTCCAACAAGCATTTTTGATAAATGGTCGATTTTTATTGTTTTTGTTTCGATTTCTTTTTCTAAGAAATTGTGAAACCAACTATAAATAGGCTCATACATATCCTCCCACTCTTCTACATGTTGTGTCTGAGTCAATCCTGCATAAATGAGTGTAAAAGTTTCTTTATGCTGTTTCGTAATCTCAAAAAAGACATCGACAATTTGAGTTAACTGCTGAGATAGACTTCCTTGAAGCTGTATCGTTTTTAAACCAGCTTCAATTTTAGCTACCATCACTTCAGCAATCGCTGGCATAACGGCTAATTTGGAAGGAAAGTAAAGGTAAAAAGTTCCTTGACCAATCCCCGCCGCTTTGGCAATATCCGCTATTTTCGTTTTTTCAATACCCTTTTGTGTAAACACTTGTATAGAAGCCTCGATAATTAAGTCTCGCTTCTCCAATTGAACTCACCGCCCTTTTATGAATGAATGTCATTCATTTATTTATATTCTAACGTCATTTTCTTTTTTTGTCAAATACACAATCAAATTACGACAAATCTTAACTAGTTTGTAGATCGTTTATAAGATGACAAAATTGATGTCCGACATTTTTTTATACAAATAGCCTCTTCTCCCCTTCCCTAGATTTTGATCTATTATGGACAAGTCAGGCTTTTTTATGAAACGAATCAGTTAGACATTTCGTATTCTTTATAGACGACAAATCAAAAGGAGCTGTTTTTATGTTTATCGAAGACTCATTTTTTCCAAACGACTCATTTGCTTTATTTGATGTTATTTTCTTCCTTATCTTCTTTCTTGTAATTGGATTTTTTATTTTTTTCATTATTAGTGGGATTTACCAATGGTCTTCCAACAATAAGCAACCCGTATTAACCGTTTCAGCAAAACTTGTAACCAAAAGGGCCGATACACGCTCTTCAAGTAACCTTCACCACCACGATAATGGTTTCAGGTCAAGTAGTTCCTCTACAACTTATTATGTCACTTTCGAGGTCGAGAGTCGGGATCGGATCGAATTTATGGTGACAGGACAAGAATACGGTCAACTTGCAGAAGGAGATATCGGCCACTTAACCTTCCAAGGTACTCGATATCAGGGGTTTATATTATTAAAACAACCAGCCAATGACTCAAGATAGAGATGGCCATTGTTTCAACTTTTTATGACCTTGGTTAAATTAATCCTTTGCTTATATGCTTACTATCAGTATATAAAATACGCCGTACTTCTGATCGTTCGGCGTATTTTACCGCTTTGTCATTCAATTATACGCCGAGCTTCGGCCCCCTTCTTGCCCATAACTTCTACTACTCTACTGTTCAATCATTCTCGTCACTCCTCCTATTCAACAAAAAAAAGAGTAGACTAGCTACTCTATGCAATAAAGGAATCATTCCTTTTATTCAAATTTTCATCAACAAGACGATGAATTAACTTAACCAGAAGCTTGGTTCTTTCCATTAGCGATGGAATCTCTAGATACTCTTTTTCGCTATGGGCATTTCCACCTATTGGTCCCAGTCCATCAATTGTTGGAATTCCCATGGCAGCAGTAAACGAGGCATCCGAACCACCACCTGTTTTTGTATCTTTTATTTCCATGTTTAATTCTTTTCCTACCTCTTTTACAATTTCAAAAAGCTCGGTAATTTGTTTATTTTTAATCATTGGTGGTCGGCTAATGTCACCAGTTAAATCAATTTTCGTTCCATCTACATCCGAAATGGAACAAACTTCTTCAATTTTATGGGCTACTTCTTTAATTTGCTCCACTGTTGCCACTCGTACATCTATATGACCAACAGCTCTTGCTGAAATCGTATTAATCGCGTCCCCACCTTCAATCATCCCCACATTTACCGAAATTCCGTGTTCATGATCATTTAACGCATGGAGTTTGACAATTTTAAGAGCTAACTCCTGAATCGCACTTCGCCCTTTCTCTGGCTCAATCCCCGAGTGTGCTGCTTTACCTTTGATCTCCATGATATAATGACCATTCCCTTTTCTCTCTGTTACGAGTGAGCCATCTTTACGGGCTGGTTCCATTATAAGCGCATATTGAATCCCTTTAGCAGCTTCACGCTCAATCAATGCTCGTGAGCTTGGAGAACCTATTTCTTCATCACTATTTAAAATAATCTTCACATGCTTGTACGCCTGGTCATTTGATTTTTTTAATTGCTGTAATGCATATATAACGGTCACGAGGCTCGCCTTCATATCGATAACGCCTGGACCATAGGCTCTTGTCCCTTTTATTTGAAAAGGTCTCAAAGCGGCGGTCCCAGTTTCAAATACGGTATCCATATGAGCAACTAATAAGATTTCTGGCTCTTTCACTTCTGGATGTTGAATAACATAATGATTCCCATACTTCTCTTGTGGGACCGTTTTAATTTTATAACCAAGTTCTTGAAAATAACGACAAAGAATTTCTCCCACTTGGTCAATGCCTTTTTTATAATAAGAACCACTATCTGTATTAACAAGCTTTTCTAAAAGCTCTAGCATCTCTAACTCTATCCTTCGAACATGTCCATCCATAACGATTCCCCTCATTCACTTTCATAATTCTATCCTATTATATATTATGCTATCTTCTTACTAATTGTAGCGAAGTTTAGATAATTTACAAGCGGAATTAACTGATAATTCATACGGTTACTATCCTTTATAATACGTTATGTAAGAACAGCATCTTTATGCTCAACTAACTACCTCGCTTTTTTAAAGATAAATTTCACTTGCACAAACCAATAACTCGACTCGTCCCATAATTATGATTATACTAAAATAAGAAAAACTAGGAGGTCAACACAATGATGAAATTTATTGATAATCAAAACATAACCGATCCAAGAATTAACCTTGCGATTGAAGAATACGCATTAAAAAATTTAGATCCTGAGCATTCTTATTTACTTTTTTATGTCAATGAACCTTCAATTATTATCGGAAAAAATCAAAATACGATTGAAGAAATTAATTTGGATTATGTGAAAGATCATAACCTACATGTTGTTCGCCGTTTATCAGGTGGTGGTGCCGTTTACCATGACTTAGGAAACTTAAATTTTAGCTTTATTACAAAGGATGATGGGGAGTCTTTTCATAACTTCAAAAAATTCACTGAACCGGTCGTTAAAGCCTTAAATAATTTAGGTGTTCACGCAGAATTAAGTGGCCGTAATGATATACAAGTTGGAGAAAGAAAAATCTCTGGAAATGCTCAATTTTCAACAAAGGGACGTATGTTCAGTCATGGGACTTTAATGTTATCTTCTGAAATCGAAAATGTCGTTTCCGCGTTAAAAGTAAAGGATGAAAAAATCCGTTCGAAGGGAATTAAATCGATTCGTAGCCGTGTCGCTAACATTGTAGAATTTCTCGACAAGCCTTTGACAGTCGATGAATTAAAAAGCGTTTTATTAAAATCCATTTTTGCAGGCTCCGATGAAATCCCTAAAGTTGATTTGACCGAAGAAGATTGGAAAGGCATTGATCAAGTTTCGGCAGAACGTTATCGAAACTGGGATTGGAATTACGGAAAATCTCCTGCATTTGATTTGCAGCGTTCTAAGCGTTTTTCAGTTGGAACAATTGATATCCGCTTGAATGTAAAAAAGGGAAAAATCGTGGATTGCAAAATTTACGGTGACTTCTTCGGTGTTGGGGAAATTAAAGAGTTAGAACAAATATTAATCGGTGTAAACCACGAGACAGCAGCATTAAAAGAAGCCCTTCATAAAGTGGATATCACTCATTATTTTGGTGCGTTGACAGAAGAAGAATTGTTAAGTTTGTTATATTAATTTTAATAACACTTGTACATAACTTAACAAAAAAAAGTGAGCGATTCGACGATTCGAATCGCTCCAATGGGGGAGAGTAGAGAGAACATTTTGGAAGCTAGGTCGTTGACCTTTCCTATTAATAATGTACATTATTAATAGGAAAGAAACAGCTTGTTTGTAATATCTTCTAACAGAGAATGTTTAACCAATCGTTAAGTTTTTTATTTTCCTTGTTAGAGTGTATAAAAAGTGGAGTGAGAATTAAATTCTCACTCCACTTGAGTTTATATTGTAAAGAGCAGGAACTAGCTTAAAAGGAAAACTTCCCTTTATTTCCTTATACTTTACGAATCTTTTCTATTTCATCGGCTACAAATTGAACTTGAGTACCGACGATAACTTGAATGCTATTTGCTCCGACAATGTTAATTCCAGGAACTCCTGTAGCTTTAATCTTATCTTGATCAACCACATTCATATCCTTCACTTCAATCCGCAGTCTTGTCACGCAATTATCCACGGATGTGACATTATGATCTCCACCTAAACCTTCATAAATCTTGGTAGCTAAACTCGCAAAATTTTGAGCACTGTTTGTTTTCTCATTTTCTGATGTAGCTTCTGTTCCTACTTCTTCTGTATCTGCTTCACGACCAGGTGTTGCTAAATTCAACTTGACGATTAAAAAGCGGAACAAGAAATAATAAATCACACTGAATACTAAACCTTGAACAATTAACATATACGGCTGATTCGCGAGCGGTAACCGTGAGCTTAAGAAAAAGTCAACAAATCCAGCACTAAATCCAAATCCTGCTGTCCATTGGAAGTAAGCAGCAATTGCTAAAGAGATACCTGTAAGAGCAGCATGGACCACATAAAGTAATGGTGCTAAGAACATAAATGAAAATTCAAGCGGCTCCGTTACCCCTGTAAAGAATGAAGCAAAACCAGCGGCTAACATTAAAGAAGCGGCTTGCTTTTTACGTTTTGTTTTGGCTGTATGATACATTGCTAAGGCGGCAGCTGGTAAGCCAAACATCATAACAGGGAAAAATCCTGCTTGGTACATACCTGTTACCCCTTTTTCACCTGTTCCAGCCCAGAAATTTCCGATGTCATTAATACCAGCTACATCAAACCAAAAGACTGAGTTTAAGGCATGATGCAAACCAATTGGAATTAATAAACGGTTAAAAAATCCGTATAGTCCTGCCCCAATATATTCTAAACTACTTATCATTGTTCCAAATGAGACTAACCCACTATAAATAACCGGCCAAGCAAAAAATAAACCAACAGAAGCAATTAACATTGATACAGCCGACATAATTGGCACTAATCGTTTCCCACTAAAGAAGGCAAGTGCAGCCGGTAGCTGTACATGACTAAAGCGATTATACATAGTAGCGGAAATAAGACCTGAGAAAATTCCGATAAAGGCGTTTTCAATATTGTCAAAAGCTGGATTGACTGTTTCAGCGTCAATACCTTGCAACATCGCAACTGAATCAACCGAAAGTAACGTAGTCGTGACTAGATAAGCAACAAGACCACTTAAGGCTGCCGAGCCATCTTTATTTTTCGACATCCCTAGTGCGACCCCCACTGCAAATAAAATTGGGATATGATCAATAATGGAAGCACCTGCCGTAATCAGAAATGCCGCTATCGGATTCCCTTCCCCCCATCCATTCGGGTCAACCCAATAACCAATCCCCATTAAAATGGCTGCTGCTGGTAAAACCGCGACTGGCAACATTAAGGAGCGACCAATTTGTTGTAAATATTTCATCATAATTTTTTCCTCCGTTCATTCGTTATTAAAATAACTTAATCAGGTCTTGTTCCATAGACATTCGACACCATTCTTCATTAAAATAAATAAGAATTCAAACACTCATACGAGATCAATAATTAATAAACGATGTCTATGTTCCTTCTTTCATAAATTCTTTCCTTTCCCCTTAACTCGCATCCCTCCTCATTCTTCTCAATCTTTTCGAATGATCGTGCTTCTTTTACGAAGCCGTTCTACGTGAAGAGCAATAAATCCAAGCTCGTTTTCGGGAAGCCCTATTCCGTAAGTATGCAACAAGACATGGGCGACTTTTTGTGAACAAGCAAAAGCAAGAGCATACTTGGCTTTAATCATCTCAAGCATTTCATCATCCATTGTGTGCATCTCATAATGTTCGACCCTTGTAATGGAATAACGCAAATGAGTCATTAATCTTTGATAAGAAATATCATCATCAATCGTCAAATTTAAATAATCGGCAATCGTTTGAATTAAATCATTCACAATCGTCGTCAGCCTGACCGTTTCTTTCATGTCCCTACTTTGCGGTTTAGCTGTATGAATATAAAGGGCAATATATCCAGCTTCATCCATTGGCATTTCAACTTCCAACTGTTCCTCGATGTAACGAATCGCCCACATGCCAATTTGAAATTCTTCTTTATAAAGGACCTTTATTTCTTGTAACAACTTATTCTGCAAATAAACGCCTTCTTGTAGCCTTTCAATCGCAAAGGAAACATGATCGGTTAAGGAAATATGAATATGATCATTTAATTTAATTCCAAGTGCTTCCTCTGCATACGAAATGATTTTTTCGCAAATTTCAAAGTGAGCTTCAGGTATCCTTGCAATCAACTGCTGCAATTTGTCCGTTTCTTCTACAACAAAAAGTTTTTCAACTTCTGCTTTGTTAACGGCATCATTTTTTTGCTTATTAAAGGCAATTCCACTACCCATCGCAATTTTTTCGATTTCTCCATCTTGAACGATGACGGCATTATTATTTAAAATCTTTTTTAATTTCATCTGTCTATGCTCCTTACTTTTGACATAGCAGACCAAATCCCTCTCCTAAGCCAAAAGATTATTGTTTTTCTTGAATATTCATCACGACTGTTTTCCCTAGTATTGCACGATTTTCCTCTACGCTCTCATAAACATATTTACTTTCGTCTGTATTAGTTATAACAACAATCGTTTGTTCACTCTTAGCATGTTCTTTAATATAAGAAAGATTAACTGTTAGCAATGATTGACCCACTGTCACTTCTTCTCCTTCTGACACATGAACCGTAAACCCTTCTCCCTTTAATGCGACCGTTTCTAAACCAACGTGAATCAAAACTTCTATTCCTTCATCAGTAATAAGACCAATCGCATGTTTTGTCGGAGCGACTTGGATCACTTTTCCTGTAACTGGAGCTACTACTTCTCCATCGCTTGGAATAATCGAAAACCCTTCACCCATCATTTTTTGACTAAAAACAGGATCAGGTACTTGCTCTAGTGGTAAAATCTCTCCATTCATTGGGGCATATAAAGCGTATACTTTTAATTGCTTTTCTTTTTTAAATAAACCTTTTAAAAACATTCTTGATTTCTCCTTTACTTATATGACCATATAAAAAGGCAGGGGAGTCCTGTAAAAAGAATGCTTAAAAACACCCTTTTCTCAGTACCACCCTGCCTGATCGAATCAGTCACATGCGATAAATAATTAATTATTTGTTTAGTCAACTATACCATTTATATTTTAAAATAACAATAGTACCTAAATTATTTTTTACTACTTTCTTTATTTGATGATGATTGATTGATTCTTTTCCTTTACAATAAGTGATATAAAGACAATAATCATGGAATACCATTTTAACGCTAAAAAATGAAAAGATTTTAAAAGGGGTTTTCGGATTGTCAAAAACAAACATAAATACGATTATAGAAAAATTACATTCGCGAAAAGCTACTATACTCGGTCAAGATACGAGCAAACATTCAGCGGTTCTTCTACCCTTGGTTCAAACAAAGGAAGGGATTTCAGTCCTTTTCGAAGTAAGAGCACTAACGTTAAATAGCCAACCAGGAGAGATTTGTTTTCCAGGTGGGAGAATCGATCCCACTGATCAAACCAATGAAGAAGCGGCCCTTAGAGAACTTCAAGAAGAGATTGGCATCCCTCCTTCTGAAATTAAAATGATTTCTTCACTGGATTATATTGTTAGTCCAAACCGTGGTATCATTTACCCATTTGTTGCCCAATTAAATTCTTTAACTACTCTTCATTTAAACAAAGAAGAAGTGGACCACATTTTTACCATTCCTTTAGATTACCTCTACTCCTATCAAGCTCAATCATATGAGCTCACAATGAAAATGGTTCCAGATAATCGGTTTCCGTTCGAAAAGATTGCCAACAAAGACGCTTATGTAAATCGAACTCAAACACATAAGGAATACTTTTATTTTTACAAAGATTACGTTATCTGGGGCTTAACAGCTAAAATCTTAAAGCATTTTTTAGAGTTAACACGCTAGGCCAATCCATACACTATGCATTAAATTTCATTTTATCAGTGCTTCGTGAAGGTACTGACAGACGTGCCCAATCTCGATATCTATCAAAACCCAGAACAATTGAACGCCTATATGCCTTGGACGATCCAGCTCCAAACAACTTGTAAATCTAAACCAAAATAACCATCCATCTGAAAAAAGATCACGATGAATGGTTATTTGTGATCCCTTAAGAAGAGACATGAAAAAGGGGCATCATGCCAGAATGGGATCTCTAGCGGACGGGATGGGGGTCGACTCCTGCAGGAGGAAAGGGCAGGTGGAAATCCACCGGCTCAGCCGGTTAGTTCCACGCCCGCCTGCGGAAAGCGTGCCCCCATCCCGGGAGCGATCGGTTTTCCTCTTTCCTAATTGAAAGAGTTCATTTTATACTTCAGGCTACGGTTTTTATTACTTTCACCACTTTTTCGTACCCTAATCCCAGCATCACACTGATTCCATTACCTATCACCTACTCCTCATAACCGAAACACTCTCCTCAGCAAAAAAAACTATCACACAAAGTATTTACCTTTGGGATAGTCCTTCATGTTACTTCCGTAGCAACAATTAACTTTTACCTCTTTGATACGAGATTGAAAAATGCTCTACTAACTTGAAATCACTTGAATCATTTCACTGCTTTTTGTTGATTAGGTTTCCCTTTTGGTAAGGCAAGAACAAAAACTAAACTCACAATCGCTAATATGACTAACATCATAAATAGCCACTGATATCCAGATGATAAACCATTTTGTAAAATAGACTGCTCTAATGAAGATAGTGCTGCCAACTGTTCCCCTTCTAACAAGGCACTAACTGCATCAAGTGACGGTTCAAAGCTTAATTGCTCCTGGTGTTCTACTAGTGATTGTTTAATACGATAATTAAGAATGCCACCAAGAAAAGCAACTCCTACACTTCCTCCTAATTGACGCATAAACAAATTAAGCGACGTCGCTTCTCCTCTAATATTCCATGGTACCGTTGATTGAATGGAAACAATAAACGTTGTGGTCATAAATCCCATCCCAACTCCAATAAAAAACGAACCGAAAGCCGCGATAAGTGCAAATGGAAGAACATTTAATAGAACATAACAAACGGACCCAACGACTAGACTAATTCCTCCAATCACAGCAGTCGTACGAAATCCTGTCTTTAGCATCATTCTTCCAGCAATCATTGCCGAAAGTGGCCACCCAATCGATATCACCGTTAACGTTAGCCCAGCCACTAATGGAGACACAAACAATGATCCTTGTACAAAAGTCGGTAAAAAGCTTGAAATTGCCAGTAAAATGGCTCCCGCTGTAAATGAAGCAATATTAGCGATTCGCACCCCTTTTTCTTTCCATAACGACAGCGTCATAATTGGTTCTGCCGCTCTTTTTTCCTGCTTCAAAAACAAATAAAAGCTACTACAAGATAAAAGCAAGAGCAACCAAAAGATAGCATCTGTCCAATACCAGCTTGTTCCTGTTTGAATAAATAGGATCATTGCTGGAGCAATCGCTAATAATAACAAAATGGCTCCTCCATAATCAATCTGTTTTTTCGATTGACTAACGGGTTCTTTTAAATAAATCAGGATAATTACAACCGCTAAAATACCAAGTGGAATGTTTACCCAAAATACCCAAGACCAGTGTAAATATGTAACGATTGTCGCTCCAATAATCGGTCCAGCTACCGCCGAAATTCCCCAAACGCTTGATAAATAACCTTGAATGTTAGCACGTTCTTCTTTTGTATAAATATCACCAACAATCGTAGTCGCCATTGGCTGAACAGCACCTGCCCCGATTCCCTGAATTAAGCGACTAATAATTAACATTTCCATTGATGTTGAAAATCCACATAATAACGAACCTAATAAAAAGAAAAACATTCCAATAGCAAATATTCTCTTCCTTCCATACATGTCGGCAAGTTTGCCATAAATCGGTATCGTCATTACTTGCATAAGCAAATACGCAGAAAATACCCAACTAAATAAGGAGAACCCCCCCAAATCCACAACAATCCCTGGCATAACGGTTGCGACGATCGTTGCTTCAACTGCTGACACAAACATCGCCAGCATAATGGCAAATAGTATTAACGGTCTCTTTGATTGTTTGTCCAACATTCTCTCTCCCATAACAAAATACGCCTATATTTTTTAAACGATTATCTCTTTCTATCATAAACGGTTTTGACAAAAATTTATACAGCTAGCTTGGTTTATCTATGTATCTAACTGATAGCATCTATTTAAATATTGAGTTATTACCTATCTTAAATCACAAAACAAAAACCAAACTCCTTTCCTTTTGGATAAGAAATTTGGCTTGGCTGAATTTAATTAAGTGTATGCAATTTATTTAATGTTTAGAAGCAGAAGTTTGAATCATTTCATGCAGCCACTTCATGTCAATTATCATAAAGCTCTGATTCTGCTTTTTTAGTTAGATAATGACAAAGGCAAGCAAAAGAGAGCATGAGAAAAACTCCAATAATTAACAGAGGAGCCACCCAAAGTGCTTTTCCTTCAACTGGAACAATGATGCCTAAAAATAAAATCGTACTTAGCGAAAGTAAAATAAACCGAAATCGATTATAGTCATCTATTTTTCCTTCTAACTCTTGTAATTCTTTTTCATTCATTAGGCTCCCCTCCTATCTAATTCCCATTTTAACATGAAAGAATCATATAAATAGCGGGAACAGACGGGAGGGGAGGAGAGTTTTACCAAAAAATCAGATGCTTTCAATCATTAATAAAACTTGTTTCGCCGAATGAACGGACGCTTTTTCTAAAAACTGCTCATAAGAAAGTTTCGCCTCTTGACCGGCGATATCAGATAATGAGCGAATAATAACAAAAGGCGTTCCGAATTGATGACAAACTTGAGCAATCGCTCCCGCTTCCATTTCTGCACAAGCCGGTTCGTTAAAAATCTCCTTTAATTCAAGGACACGGTTATGATCGCTCATAAAAGAATCGCCCGATAAAATTAATCCCGGTACAGAAGGCACACCTACCTTCTTAGCCGCTTCAGTTGCAACAGCTACCAATTCCTGTGCTGGTTCATAATAAGCTGGCATCTGAGGAACTTGACCAAATTCATAACCAAAAACCGTTGCATCCACATCATTGTAACGAACTTCTGTTGAAATGACGATATCACCAACCTCTAAGGATTCGTTAAACCCACCGGCTGAACCAGTGTTAATTATTGCTTTAGGTTTAAACAGCTGAATCAGTAAAGTTGTTCCCACTGCCGCATTCACTTTTCCTATCCCTGATTTTAAAAGCACGACTTCTTTTCCATTCATTTTCCCTTGATGAAATTCACAGCCAGCAATTGTTGTATCAACTCGATTGTCAATTTTGCTTTTTAATAATTCTACTTCTTCTTCCATTGCTCCAATAATTCCAATAGTCACTTGCTTTACCACCTTTATTTATCTTCTCATTATTTGTATTTATCATTTACAAATTTTCATTGAGCCCATATTAGACTAATTCTTTACAAGTATACACATTTTTTCAGTAAAAATCATGTCTGAAAGAAGATTATCGCCACTGTTTTAACTTAGAATCCTTATGATTCGTCGTATCCGGCTCTGCTCTTTTTCGATGGCTTTTGGCATCATTGCCGGCCTATGATTCCCTTCGCGGCTCTTATTCTACTGCTTCCGACTTCATTGCTGCTCTTTGATTCCTTTGCGGCTCTTTTTCGATGGCTTTTGGCATCATTGCGGGCCTATGATTCCCTTTGCGGCTCTTTTTCGATGGCTTTTGGCATCATAGCTGCTCTTTGATTCCTTTGCGGCTCTTTTTCGATGGCTTTTGGCATCATTGCCGGCCTATGATTCCCTTCGCGGCTCTTATTCTACTGCTTCCGACTTCATTGCTGCTCTTTGATTCCTTTGCGGCTCTTTTTCGATGGCTTTTGGCATCATTGCTGCTCTTTGATTCCCTTTACAGCTCTTTTTCAATAGCTGCTGACTTCATTACAACTCTTTGATTCCCTTTACAGCTCTTTTTCTACTGCTTCCGGCTTCATTGCTGCTCTTTGATTCCCTTTACGGCTTTTTTTCTACTGCTTCGGGCTTCATAGCTGCTCTTTGATTCCTTTGCGGCTCTTATTCTACTGCTTCGGGCTTCATAGAAGGCCTTTTCGACAAGTGTCAGTGCACAACTCTTGTCGAACTAAAAGCCGATATCTTTTACAGCATGTAAAAGACATCGGCTTTTTCAATTTAAGGGCTGATGAACCAGCCCCTTTTTTCATATAATGTTATCGATATGGATTACTGTCTAATTGTTTTTTCTCGAGTGGCTGCCAGCCTTCTCCTTCGACAAATTCCATTAGGATTTCATATGGTCGGTCGACATTCTCACGGTCAGATACAACACCTTTAACACGGTGTGAGCTACCACCATTCCCAATAAACCAAACCGTCATGTTATCTTCACTTAAACCTGTTGCATAACGAAGAGCTCTTTCTTTTTCCTGCCAATTTAAGCTCCCTTTATTAAAATCATGAACGTAAGCACCCGATTGATTCGTTCCTACTGGCTCCCACTCACCGTCTTCTACTGGTTCAAGTTCGCCGTCCTCATCGTCCTCTTCTCTTGCCTCTTCTTCTTCCTCAGTTGCATCCTCATCGTCATTTGTTCCGCTTTCCTCATTTGAACCAGACGTAGTCTCTTCATTTGGGTCTGTACCCTCTTCATACTCTTCTAACTCTGACTCATTTTGCTGCTCTGTCTCTTCTTGACCAACCTCTGTTGAAGATGGTTTAAAGATTTGCCATGCAAACACTCCAATTAAAGCGATCACTACAACTATCGATATATTTAAAAGCTGATTTAAGCGCTGTTTCTTCCGGCTGTCCGATCTCGATCTTTGCATTCAACGTCTCCTCCTAAAACTATATCTATATTCACTAGTAAGAACATTAAGGCACAGCTGATATTATCGATATAAAGTATAAATACCACTATGGCCTAGCCCTCGCTAATGGCCTGCTTCTTAACAAGCTTTCTTTATATTATAACGAACTTTGAGTAAAAAAGGCAGTCGAATATTATTACGATATTGCATAAAATTATCAAAACAAAACAGACCAATAGAAAATTCTACTAGCCTGTTCTTAAAGTTATTTCTAAAGGAACGGTTCCAATTAGCTAATTTCTAAAATTTCTAACTCCATATCACCAGCAGGAGTGTTCACAATTACTTTATCATTCACAGAACGTCCCAATAAACTTTTTGCCATTGGTGAGTCGTTTGAAATTTTGCCTTCAGCTGGATCTGACTCTGCACTACCAACGATCGTATATACTTCTTCTTCACCATCAGGAAGCTCGATAAATTTAACGGTTTTACCTAAAGAAACGACATTACTTCCGCCCTCTTCATCTTCAATCATAACGGCATTACGGATCATTTTTTCAATTTGAGCAATACGTCCTTCAACAAAAGCTTGCTCTTCTTTTGCGGAATCGTACTCAGAGTTCTCAGATAAATCCCCAAAGCTACGCGCGATTTTGATTCGTTCAACCACCTCTTTACGTCTCTCTGTTTTTAAATATTCTAATTCCTCTTCTAACTTACGCTTTCCATCCATTGTCATATAATGCTTTTTTTCTTCAGCCATTAGTGTCACTCCTCATAAAATAAATACTGTTGTTATTTTTCTTACTAGGTTTTATTTTCTTCTCCTACTTAGTTGTAAAGAAGAGCTGCGTCATTGATTACGAAGTTAGGCTGTTCTTAATTAGAACCTTTTTTTCGAATGTTTCTTTCCAGTCGTTATAACTATGAATCCGCTTTACTCTTTCTTTACGTCTTTCATCTTGTAAAGAAGCAAGGTTGGAATATATCCCACCTCGCTTTTCTTATCCTATTACAAAATGACTTTTTCTTCAATAATTGCTCTTATTTTTGTTGTCATTAAATCAATGGCGACTCGATTTTGACCACCTTCTGGAACGATGATATCAGCGTAACGTTTTGTTGGCTCGATAAATTGTAAATGCATCGGTCTAACAACCGTCGTATATTGCTCAATAACCGATTCAATCGTACGCCCACGTTCATTGATGTCACGGACGAGCCTTCTCATAATTCGTAAATCAGCATCTGTATCAACGAATAATTTAATATCCATGATATCACGTAATCGGTCATCTTCCAAAATTAAAATACCTTCAAGTATAATAACATCTTTTGGTTCAATTTTAATGGTTTCATTTGAACGAGTATGCTTGGCATAATCATAAACTGGTTTATCAACACTTTCACGATTCACTAGTTTTAATAAATGTTCAAGTAATAAATCATTATCAAAAGCAAGTGGATGATCATAGTTCGTTTGCAAACGGTCATTAAAATCGAGATGACTTTGATCTTTATAATATGCATCTTGCTCAATTAATACAATTGATTTTTCATTAAATTGGCAAGAAATTTCTTTAGCTACTGTTGTTTTGCCGGAGCCTGTCCCACCAGCTACACCAATGATGATTGGTTTTGACTTCATGAACGAACCTCTCTTCTCATCATGTTTTGCGGGTAAATAGGTTTGTCCACTTTAAATTTAACAATTTGTAATGGATGTTTTGCCGCATCTAATTCTCTTCCTTTTTCATCCCATATCGTCTCCACTTTTTGAACAAAATGCTCGATTTCCGGTCCGAAAAATTCTACTTCGTCCCCTTGTTTAAAATAATTCCGTTGCTGTAAGGTAACGATTTTCGTGTGTTCATCATAATCTAGGACAAGTCCACTAAAATCATAGTTTGTCCTTTTCGGATGATTCCCATACATTTGTTCCTTGTAAGAGGGAACCCCTTCAAAAAATTGTGGGGCAAAGTCACGATTCGCACATTTTTCGAGTTCATCTAGCCATGACTTCTCGATCGAAAAATGCTCGGGGTCGGCACAATAAGCGTCAATCACTTTACGGTAAACACTCGTAACCGTTGCAACATAATGGATTGACTTCATTCTTCCTTCGACCTTTAAGCTATCAATTCCTGCTTCGATCAGTTTGGGTATGGACTGAATTAAGTTTAAATCTTTTGGACTCATTGTATAGCGAATATCATCATTTGAATAAAGTGCTTTTTCACCGTTTTCATTCGTTTCCACTAAATCATATTCCCAACGACAGGATTGACAGCAGCCACCACGATTCGAATCTCTTGCCGTCATATGATTACTTAACACACAACGCCCCGAATATGCAATACACATGGCCCCATGAACGAATGTTTCAATTTCAATATCAACTTTTCGTTTCATTTCAAGCATTTCATCCAAGCTTACCTCACGAGCTAAAACAACTCGATGTAAACCTTCTTCCTTCCAGAACTTCACAGCAAGGTGATTACTTAAAGATTGTTGTGTACTTAAATGAACCTCGACTTTTGGTGCGACTCTTTTACAAGTCTCAATAATTAAAGGGTCGGCAACGATAATACCAGAAATACCAACCTCTTGTAAACCAATTAGGTACTCTTCTAACCCGGACATGTTTTCATTATGGGCATAAATATTCGTTGTTACATAAACTTTTGCTCCGTATTTTTTCGCAAATTCAACACCTTCACGCATTTCTTCCTTCGTAAAGTTATCGGCATTAGAACGTAACCCAAATTCTTGCCCGCCGATGTATACGGCATCAGCCCCGTAATGTATCGCCACTTTTAGCTTTTCTAAACTACCAGCAGGTGCTAAAAGTTCAGGCTTTTTAACGATTACTCTTTTGCCTTCTTTTGTACGCTCTGCAATCATTTCCATATAGTCCTCCTACTAGTAAACCGTTTCCTTAAAGAAAAACCCTGTATCGATTGTCCGATTTTCTGGTTGGATTTGTTCTATTAATTGAAGCCATTCTTCTTTTTTCTTCATATATTCACTTCGCTCACTAACGCATAAATCAATCGCTTCACGATACAGCTGTGTTATTTTGACTAAATAATCGGTCGACTTTAAAATTCCATCTATTTTAAAGCAATCAACCTTTGCCTCAATCATTTCCTCTAATTCATCGATAATACAAATATCGTGTGGACTTAAAATGTGGGTCCCATTTTCATCTTCAAAAATGGGATACTTGACGCCGCGCTCAGGATCAGCAAGCATCATTCCCCTATCTTGATCCGTTCTTTCAACTGCAAGATTATTTCCTTGAAAGCTCATATAATTACCGATGAGTGTCCGTTTTGATTGAAACATACAAGTAGCTCCGTGTACTTGCACCTCCAACTCTACTTCCGCCTCTTCTTTCATTTCAATAATCTCATCCATACTAAGTTCTCTTGCTAAAACAGCTCTTTTAGCCCCTTTACGCCCCCAATAATTGGCGGTAAACCAATTGGTCGCTGTCGTTTCAGGATTCCAATGGAGCTTCATCTGTGGCGCTTCAGAGCGGACTGTCATTAAAACAGCTGGATCACCAAAGACAATCGCATCGACTTTTGTTTCAGCTAAAAACTGAACATAATCGGCTAATTCATCGATTTTATCATTATGAAAAAGAGCATTCATCGCCACATAGATTTTTTTTCCTAGTGAGTGGGCTAATCTAGTTGCTTCTTTTACTTGTTCACGAGTAAATTCACCAGCTAGCCGTAAACCATAACGTTGTTCGCCTATTATAAATGCATCAGCCCCGACTTCACTTAACATAGAAATCGCTTCTAGATCTTTAGGCGTCACAAGTAACTCTGGTTTTTTTTGTTCATTCAAAACAGACACCTTCTTTATTTTTTAATACTAATCGCTAGTCCATCTCCAACTGGAAGGATTCTCGTATCATAATCAGGATGCAACATAAGCGATTCATTGTATCGCTGTAGCTTCTTAACCATCCCTCTTAAACGTTTACTCTCAACCTCTTCCTCTGTTACGAGCCCTCTAAATAAAACATTATCAGAAAAAATAATACCACCTGATCTTACTTTTTGGCTATACAAATCAAAAAAACGCTGATATTGGCCTTTCGCAGCATCAATAAATAATACATCAAAGTCAGCTTCTGATTCAAGTGATTCAAAAATGTCTAACGCATCTCCAAAATGAATCTGAATGCGATCAATCAATCCTAAATCTGAGACATTTTTTTTCGCTTCTAAAAATCTCGGCTCATCACGTTCAATCGTCACAACCGTTACTTCAGGTAAACTGGTCGCCATCCGAATCGCTGAATAACCGATAGCCGTTCCAATTTCGAGAATTCGTTTCGGTTGCACTAATTTAAGTTGCTGCAACAAACATTCCATCCCGACTAAATCCATAATCGGCACATCATGTTCGAGAGCATAAGCTTCGATTGCTTCTATTTTCTCACCACGTGTGGGAGCAAGTTTTTTTAAATAAGCTTCTATTTTTTCATCAATCATACGTTCACCTCTTATTCTCCATTATGCCTTCTCTTAGTGTATTCAAACAGAAGGAATGTGAATGATTTCATCCACATCCCCCCGCTTTTATTCAGAATCGTCTTCTGACTCTTCTTCATTTTGACTATTTTGGAAATCATACCATTCTTGACGATATTCATTAGCCACTTCAGTATGTTCTTGGAACGTATTCGTATAGAGCACCTGTCCATTGACACGAGCAAAGAAATAAAGGGCTTCAATGTCATCAGGTCTCATCGAAGCAACAATCGAATCTTGCCCCGGATTGGCAATTGGACCAATTGGGATACCTTCATACCGATACGTATTATATGGTGAATCATACTCTAAATCTGCAAATGTTGTAATGTACAAATGTTCTCCAATCGCATAAGCAACCGTTGGGTCGACTTGGAGGCGCATATTCGTTTCAAGACGGTTATAAAGCACTCCTGATATTTTATAACGGTCCTCCGATTGCTGAGCTTCTCGTTCAATAATTGAAGCTAAGGCTAATAATTCATGGAAAGTGTACTCACTTGCATTCACTTCATCGATATAATTATCATAAATGGCTTGGGTACGATTCAGCATCTCTTCAATAATTGTCTCGATTTCTGGATTTTCATCGGTAAAGTCATAACGTGCCGGGAATAAGTAGCCTTCTAATGGCTGTTTAATATCTTCCTGTAAAATTTCATCTGTAAGCATATCATAACGGTCAATTAAATCATTTAAATACTCTTCGTTTTCGACAACTTCTAATATTTCATCCGTAGAATGATCCGTATTATTAGCGATAATTTCAACTGTATCTACTAACCATCTACCTTCAGGAATCGTAAAACTCAAAGCGTAATCTACCATCACGGTACCTTCTTTTAATTCAGCAATTAAATCATCCATTGTCATACCCGTGGATAATTCATAAGTTCCTGCTTGAAACCCTGATTCATTCTTATAACGAACATAATAACGAAAGATTGTTCCATTTTGTATTAAACCTTCTTCTTCTAAAATGGTCCCGATCGTTGATGGTCCTGACCCGATCGGTATCGTCACTTCAATCGTCTCAGGATTTTCTTCATCCATTGGTTCTAAAGCTGACTTTATGTAATTAAAGCCACTAATGGCCACAATGGCCCCAGCAATTAATATGACAAAAATCGTCACAAGTACGACTCTTCTCACGATTTTTGCTTGTGACACACGTTCTTCAAATAGTTCATTTTTTGGCTTTTTATTGGATTCAGACATTGTTCTCCTCCTTACACCGTTCCATTATACTATAAACGAAAAAGAAATCAGTAGTAATTTCAGTGATTTTGTCGATTTATTCCTTTTAATGGATTAAAGATGGCTAATTTTAATATTAGGATATGTTGATGTGTTGCCTGTCACACATTTTTTTTAACTTGGCGAGGTTAATCTGGGAGATTTGCATATCACCCCCGACCAAATGGGGACCACTGAAAAAGTTTCATTCACTCCTTTAACTGGAAAGAAACTCAAACAATTAAATGCTTCATTAAGGCTTCAGCTGTATTTTCTTTAACCAAAACGGAGCCAGCGGAATACTCAGAGACTCCTGCGGGAGAAGTGAACTACGGGAGATTCCGCTGGCGGAGTAAACCAAATCATCCAATCCTATTCGAACTAACACGACTTTTTCAGTGGCCTTGGCCAAATGCGGGTGGACGGCTTTTCTCATCCTAAATTACACAACTACGTAGTCAATATAAGTCAAAAAAACTCCCCCAACACCATTCGGCGTTGTGAGGAGTTTTTTCTATATGTTTATTCTTCTTCTGCTTCTTCAGAAAAAGTGTTAAGCATTTCTTCGATGATTTCCCACTCTTCATCTGTTTCGACTGGGAAGAGGGCGATGTCGTTTTCTTCATCGTCACGGTCTTCGTAACGGAATGCAAAAACTTCCACTTCTTCATCTTCTGCTTCTTCTCCAACTGGAGTCACAAGAATATATGATTGGTTCGTTTCGTCTACTGTAAATTTAAATAACTCATCAAATAAATGTTCGTCACCATTCTCGTCTGGAATGACAATGCGATCTTTTTCTTCTGTCATGCTAACACCTCTTTATTATTTATGATCAAGATAGCCCTGTAAAATAAGGACAGCGGCCATTTTATCAATTACTTGTTTTCTTTTTTTACGGCTGACATCAGCTGAGATTAACATACGTTCTGCTGCAACTGTTGTAAGTCGCTCGTCCCAAAGTTTGACTTGAATTCCTTCAATCTCGTTTTCAAGTTGTTGAGCAAATGCTTGGCACATTTCACCACTTGGGCCAATCGTTCCATTCATGTTCTTTGGCAAACCAACTACAATCGCCGTGACTTCATGCTTTTGTACAAGCTCTGAAACGCTCTTGATATCAGATTGTAAATCATCTTCTGAGCGTTTCAAAGTGACAAGTCCTTGAGCAGTCCAGCCTAATTCATCACTTAATGCGACACCGATCGTTTTTGTTCCTACATCTAGTCCTAACGTTCTCATCCAATCTCCTTACGATGTTGTGATAAATATGATTTTACCAGCTGTTCAATCAATTCATCTCTTTCAAGCTTGCGGATAAGTGTACGTGCTTCTTTATGACGTGGAATGTAAGCAGGGTCACCAGATAACAAATAACCAACAATTTGATTAATTGGATTATATCCCTTTTCCTCTAAGGCCTCATACACTGAAAGCAAAACCTCTTGGACATCAACATCAACGGAATCATCAGGAAAATTAAATTGCATCGTTTTGTCCATAGAGCTCATCACAAACACCTCTTTCTTCAATATCCATTTGTATAATTAAACATTGTATACAAATAGCTTGTTTATATCCATTGTACACCATCTCCATTAAATTAGGAAATTGATTTTACGTAATCTACTACATATGCAATCGCTGCATCAACTTGTTCAGGGTTTTTTCCACCTGCTTGTGCCATGTCTGGACGACCACCACCGCCACCGCCGCAGCGTGTTGCTACTTCTTTTACAATCTTTCCAGCATGGAATCCTTTTGCCATTAAATCTTTTGTCACCCCAGCAACGATATTTACTTTATCTCCATTTACAGCAGCAAGAACAATAATACCTGATTGTAAGTCTTGTTTCAATTGATCGACAATAGAGCGTAAACCGTCCATATCACTAGCGTCTACTTTTTTCGCTAAGACACGAACACCGTCAACGTCAACTGTTTCATTCACAAGGTTCCCAGCTTCCATGTTACCCAATTTAGCTGCAAGTGATTCATTTTCACGTTGAGTTTGACGAATTTGTTGTTGAAGAGCTTCCACACGAGCCGGAACATCCTTCACATTTTTCGCTTTTATTAACTCGGCCGCTTCGTGAAGTAAATCAAGCTGTTCTTTCATAAATTGATAAGCACCTTTACCTGTCACAGCTTCAATTCGTCTTATCCCTGCTCCGATTCCTGACTCAGAAACAATTTTAAATAAGCCAATTTCTGCTGAGTTGCTCACATGACAACCACCACATAATTCAAGGCTATAATCACCAATTTGTACAACGCGTACGATATCACCATATTTCTCACCAAATAAAGCCATCGCTCCCATTGCTTTTGCATCATCAATTTTTTTATTTGAAATGTTTACTTGGATCGCATCCCAAATTTTTTCATTAACAATCGCTTCAACCTTTTGAAGTTCCTCTTGTTTGACTTGACCAAAATGCGAGAAGTCAAAACGTAATCTTTCTTCTGAAACGAGGGAACCCGCTTGATTAACATGTGCTCCTAATACGTCTTTAAGTGCTTGGTGTAATAAATGGGTTGCCGTATGGTTTTTCACAATCCCGTTCCGTTCCGTTTCCTCAACAATAGCTTCTACAATTTGTCCTTGTGATAATTCCCCTTCTTCTACTTTTACAGTATGAAGATGTTGTCCATTTGGAGCTTTTTTTACATCCAGTACAGAAACGAGTAACCCATTTGCACGGAAAATCCCTTTATCAGAAACTTGCCCACCACTTTCAGCATAAAATGGTGTTTGCTCTAAAATAACTTGTGCTTCTTCTCCTGTTTTCGCTAAATCAACTTTAGATTTATTAACGAGCACGACTTCTACTCTGGATTCTAATTTTAACTGCTCATATCCAACAAATGTACTTTCCGTTTTTAACTCACCTAGTATTTCATCTTGAACTTGCATCGAACCCGATTCCTGACGAGCTGAACGAGCACGTGTTCTTTGCTTTTCCATCTCTTCTTCAAAACCAATACGGTCGATTTCCAAGCCTTTATCTTGAACATACTCCTCGGTTAAATCGACCGGGAAGCCATAAGTATCATAAAGACGGAAAACATCACGTCCTGCGATTTGTTGTTTCTCGTTCTTTTCGGCATCATTTATAATTTTTTCAAGGATCGATAACCCTTCATTTAACGTATCATGAAAACGTTCTTCCTCCGTTTTAATGACTTTTTCAACAAAGTCTCTCTTTTCCAAAACTTCTGGATAAAAATCCTTCATCACTTCGCCAACTACAGGAACGAGTTGATACATAAACGGACGCTCAATCCCAATTAATTTTGCATAACGAACCGCACGACGGAGAAGTCTTCTTAATACATAGCCACGACCTTCATTAGAAGGCAGAGCCCCATCTGTGACCGCAAATGCAACAGTACGAACATGGTCCGCAATCACTTTAAAAGAAACATCTGACTCAACTGAATCTCCATAATTCACCTTCGTTAACTCATTAGTTGCTTGAATAATCGGCATAAATAAATCTGTTTCAAAGTTGGTTGGAACATCTTGGATGACTGAAACCATTCGTTCAAGTCCCATTCCGGTATCAATATTTTTCTTTGGAAGTGGTGTATAAGTTCCATCTGGATTATGGTTAAACTGAGAAAATACTAAGTTCCATACTTCAAGATATCGGTCATTTTCTCCACCAGGATAAAGCTCTGGATCTGACGGGTCATCTCCATAAGATGGGCCACGGTCATAGAAAATTTCCGTATTCGGACCACTTGGACCTTCCCCAATATCCCAGAAGTTCCCCTCTAAACGAATAATTCGTTCTACTGGAATCTTGATTTTCTTCTCCCAATATTCGTACGCCTCATGATCTTCAGGATGAACCGTAACCGATAATTTCTCTGGATCAAACCCAATCCAATTTTTATCCGTTAAAAACTCCCATGCCCACTCAATCGCTTCTTCTTTAAAATAATCACCGATTGAAAAGTTACCAAGCATTTCAAAAAAAGTGTGGTGACGAGCTGTTTTTCCAACATTCTCAATATCGTTTGTTCGAATCGATTTCTGAGCATTCGTAATCCGGGGATTAGCTGGAATCACACGTCCATCAAAATACTTTTTTAAAGTCGCAACGCCACTATTAATCCAAAGTAAGGACGGATCCTCATGTGGGACAAGTGATGCACTCGGTTCAATATCATGTCCTTTTTCCTTAAAAAAATCTAAAAACATTTGTCTTACTTGCGCAGAGGTTAATGTTCTCATAGTTCAAACTCTCCTTTTCCCTTCATTTATCATCTTTAACGATACCACCGTAATCTAAACTACTTCATGATAGAAATAAAAAAACTCGCCCCTCTAAAATAAAGGGGCGAGATTATCTCACGCGGTACCACCCTAATTATGAACAAAAAACGTCCATATCTTAAGTGCCTTAACGCGGCTAACGGTAGATTTTTTCTACACTCAGGATTAGCTTTCTGCAAACATGGTTCATAGGATTCTTTTCAGCCTAAGAGAATCCCTCTCTTTTTATGAAATAATTGCATACTCATTCCTTCAACGTCTTCTTCATTATGTAGTTGCCCTTCAATTATAGAAAGCGTTTTTTAAAATGTCAATGTTTCATCGCATAAAGTCTTAAATGAAGCAATGTTACTTTTATTACCGCTAAAATTGGGACCGCTAATAATAACCCAATCACACCCCCGACCTCAACACCGACTAATAACGCTAAAATAATTAAAAGCGGATGCATATGCAAAGTACGCCCAACAATAACCGGCGACAAAATATTGCCTTCAATTTGCTGAATAATAAATAAAACAACAATGGCAAGAATCCCGGTTTGCATAGAATCCATTAAAGCAACAATGATAGCAGGTGCCGCTCCTATAATGGGCCCAAAATACGGAATTATATCACACGCTCCGATAAATAACCCTAACAAAATCGCATAAGGAACACCTAAAATCCATAAACCAATCGTCGCTAAAATAAACACACATATGGAAACAAGAATTTGCCCACGTATGTAACTCCCAATGGAATGATCAACATCTTTGGCATAACGATTTAACGATTTACGATATTTTTTCGGCGTTAAATACCAAACCGTTTTCTGAATTAAATCATAATCCTTGAGAAAATAAAAAACTAAAAACGGGATTACCACAAGGGATAAAGCAGATTTTAAAATCGAAATCGCCGTTGCTTCTATTTGATCAAGTGCTTTTACTCCTAACGCTTGAAGTTGTTCGACCCATTCATCGACATGGCTAGATAACGGTGCTGGTAACTTCTCTAATTGACTCCCTAGCTGAGCCAGATAACTTTGAATCTCCTGCATTTGAGCAGGGAGCAACTCAAGTGCTTCTTGAACTTGTTCAATAATAAAAGGAACACCTAAAAAACCAGCAAAAGCAATGATCGCCATAAGCACTAAAAAAACGAGAAGCACCGAAAGCGTTCGCGATAGTCCATATTTATGTAAACCTTCTACAAGCGGATGAAGCAAATAAGTAATAAGGGCCGCAAGTAAAAAAGGTAATAACAGAGCTTTAACAACAGCAAAAATCGGCTCTAACGCTGGTGCGAGAGCGATAAATATATAAATGATGGCAAGTAAAACAAGTGTTAAAATCGCATTTTGTAAGAAACTCGATACCCTTTCCTTTTCCAACTGATTCACCTCAAATGTTAGTGTGTCACAGTTATTAGGAAATTATCATAGGATTTAAGTTTAAGTGATGATGTCTGCTTCATGGTTATCTGACAAGTGGCAGTGCCTCTTTTTTCGCGTCGTATTTACTCCTTTACGACACAATACCGTTCCTCTTTCTCATCTTTCCTGTCGTATCTACTCCTTTACGACGCATTGCCGTTACTCTTTCCCACCTTTCCTGTCGTATCTACTCCTTTACGACGCATTGCCGTTCCTCTTTCCCATCTTTCCTGTCGCATCAAACCCTTTACGACGCATTATCGTTCCTCTTTCTCATCTTTCCTGTCGTATCTACTCCTTTACGACGCATTACCGTTCCTCTTTCTCATCTTTCCTGTCGTACCTACTCCTTTACGACGCCGACGCAACAATTTCTTCTTTCCCTTCTTTTCACGCCGCATCATCCCCCGTAACCCCTACGAGACAAATCATCATCCACTCCGTTAACACCATCCAAGTAAAAAAACCGATCGGCATAAACTCCGATCGGTCTGGCATAGCTATAAACTAAAACATCTTCGCGACTTTTTTCTTGGTTTTTTTCCAAGTTTTGTTGTCAACGAGGTTATCCATATCAAAGGTGGTTATCGGTTTCATAAAAGATTGTACCTTCTTTTTATTTCGTCTGCTTGTCATTGAGTAAGCAGCGGCACCGATGCCAATTGCAACTAAAGAGCTGATCGCTGTTGTACGCATTGGGTCACACATCCTTTACCTTAGGATTTTTTAGCCTTTACGTGTCATCCACCTAAAAAGCTATGAGCCCACTTGTAAATCTGAGTCATCAAATAAGTCATCTAATGAGCTTAGTGTTCCGTCCTCTTCGACTTGGTGAAGGGAGAGTTTACCATCTGATAAGCTCATTTCCACAAAGCAGTTCCAGCAGTAATATTGATTCGTTCCTATTTTTCCGATATCTTTCGTTTGGCAATTTGGACAACGCATTGACAGGGCCTCCCTCTAAATAGACAGGATGGCTTTTTCCTTACCGACTACGAGCTTACCGCCGCCTCGAATGACTTTACGTCCTTCAATTAAATCGGATAATAATCCATCTGTCACTTCATACCCTGTAATCGTGCCCAATTCCTCATTAAAATATACATCTTCTACCAATCCAAGCTTTTCCCCTTCTGTACTTAACAACAGCTTGCCACGGAATTGATGCTTACCATGTTTTAAATGAAGTCTGTGTTTCTCAGCATCCGTATAATGGTGAAGCTTTTGTAAATCCGTCACCATAATGCCGTCATTGCCAATCGAATGGATCTCTTCAATAGGAATCAGATAATGTCTATTCAGCCATCCTCTTTTATCAATAACAATGCTGGATACGCGCCCTTCATCACAAATCAGATCAAGCACAGCCCCAAACTCATTACCAGACCCGACATCAATAACCGGAAGACCTTCAAGTGTCGAAAATGTCCGCAAAGTTATCTCCGCCTTTCCGAACATTTTTAGTGTGCTCGGTCGGTTTTGAATTATGTTAGTTGACCTTTTCCAGTCTCCGAAATAAGGTCTTGGAGTTTTTCCTTTAGTTTCGAATTTCTCAATTGTTCATCTTTTTTAGTAATCGCTGAATGGATCGCAGGCAGTTCACCGCAAAGCAGCAAATATTGCTTTGCCCGTGTAATCCCAGTATAAATTAAATTTCGGCGCAGCATGCGGTGATAGCTACGAACGATTGGCATAACAACGATCGGAAATTCACTACCTTGTGATTTATGAATCGAACAGCAATAAGCATGTGTAATTTGATTTAAATCTTTTTTCAAATAAACGACTTCAATTCCATCAAATGAAATGACGAGCTGATCTTGTTTTTCCTCTGTTTCCTTCGCATAAAAGATCGCGACAACTTCGCCACGGTCACCGTTATAAACGTTTTCCTCAGAATTGTTGACAAGCTGCAAAACAACATCACCTGTACGGTAGGCAATTTCTCCAAATTTAATTTCCCGTTTTTGCTCGGTTAACGGATTGAACAAGTCCTGGAGCATGACATTTAATTCCGTTATTCCTGCTGGTCCTTTATACATCGGTGCCAAAACTTGAATTTCTTTTGCCGTAAAGCCTTTCTTTTTGGCATTTTCGCATATTTGCCAGACGGCGTCTTTTACTTGATCCGTTGCACATGGGAAAAAACGTCGATCCGTTTTCGGTTCAGGTAAAGTTGGTGGCATTACTCCTTCTTTTATAGAGTGAGCAAGTTCAATAATCGAGGAACCTTCCTCTTGACGATAAATGACAGTTAAGGGAACTGTCGGTATAACTTCAGAATCAAGTAAATCTTTCAAAACTTGTCCAGGTCCAACTGAAGGTAATTGGTCTTGATCGCCTACAAAAATGACTTGCATCGTTTTGGGAATCGACCTTAAAAGCTGATTCGCAATCCAGCTATCGACCATCGAAACTTCATCGACAATTAATAACTCACCTTGAATGGGCTCTTTTTCATCTTTTTCAAACCCACCGTGATTTCCTTTCCAACCGAGTAAACGGTGAATGGTCGTCGCCGGTAATTCAGTCGCCTCACTCATTCGTTTCGCCGCTCGTCCTGTAGGTGCGACAAGCAAAATAGGAAACGGATTACTTCGCGTATACGCTTTTGAATCGAGGGAAATGCCATGTAACCTCGCGTAAATCTCTACAATCCCTTTGATGACCGTCGTTTTTCCTGTACCGGGTCCTCCTGTTAAGATCATCATTGGAGACGACAGAGCCGTATGAATCGCCTCTTTTTGAGAGGGGGCATATTCAATTTTAAATTCCTCTTCAATTTGACCTAACTCTTTTAAAAACTCCGCTTCTGGAAACTCTGCAGCCACTTCACTACTTAACAACCTCCGCACATTTGAAACAATCCCTTTTTCTGCAAAAAATAATGAATTCAAATAAAGACGGTCTTCTTCAATGACAACTAAATCCTCTTCACTCATTTTGAGAAGCTGCTGACTGACCTCGTCGGTCGTAATCGCCTCTTTTGGAGAAGTAAGTAGTTGAGCCACTTGCCTGATGAACTCCTCTTCAAATAAAAACATATGACCATCCTGAATACATAGCTCCTGTAATAAATAAAGACAGCCTGCTTTAATCCGATCAGGGTGGTTTCCTGTGACACCAATTTCTGCTCCTAGTAAATCCGCTTTACGAAAACCAATTCCCTCAACATCCGCTATGAGTTGATAAGGATTCGTCCGAATAATATCTAAGGCTTGATTTTTATATACTTGATACACCTTCATCGAAAGTTCTAACCCAAAACCATACTTAGATAAGGTTAAAAGCACTTGTTCGACGCCTTGTTGATCCATTAACTGCTGATAAAGCTGATCAGCTTTATCTTGTGGAAATTTAGGCACGAGCTTTAAAACCGAGCGATCTTCAATAATTTTAGAAATCGCTTTTTCCCCTAACGTTTCGACGATTAACTCTGCTCTTTTTTGACCAACACCAGGAAATCGACTACTAGATAAGTATTGAATCACACCATTTTTTGTTTGCGGAAGCGCTCTCCTGAAACTTTCGATTTGATACTGGTGCCCGAAACGTGGATGATTGCTCATTTGTCCGTGAAAAAAATAAACCTCCCCAGGCTCAAGCTGAGGTAAGAGCCCTACTACAGTAATTTTCTTTTCCTTGTAGTCCTCATTCGTTGCACGAACCCGAACGAGAGCGACGGTATAGTAATTTTCCTCATTTTGAAAAACAATATGGATAACCTCACCTTTTATATAAGGTTGCTCCATTTGATTCTTCTCGTTTGATGGAACTTGCTCATTTGGCTGTTCATTCATTACGTTATCACCCTTGCTCTAACGCTTGTTCAATCGTTTTCTTTCCATTTGCTGCTAACCCGTGAGTAGGTTGTATGTCTAACGCCTTATTAAAACTCTCAAGAGCTTTTTCTAACTGTTCTTCGTATGCATAAGCGACCCCTAAATTAAAAAATGCATCAGCATGTTTAGGGTCTAGCTGCACAACTTGCTCCAATTGTTCAATCGCTTCATTGATTAACTCTAATTGGGCTAAGGTTAAACCGTATTGGAATCTCGCGTCCACATCCACTTCGTTTAATTCAACAGCTCTTTGTAAATTCGCTTGAGCATATGGCAAGCTTTCAAGCTGATAATAACTCATCCCAAGCATAAAAAAGACATCGCCTTCTTCTAGTCCATTCGCTAAAGCTTGTTTGAACATTTTGACCGCTTCTTCAAATTGGTCTTGTTTATAATAAATCGTGCCTGCCCCGTAATAAGCCGTTGCTGCTTTTTCATCATATTCAATCGCCTTATCAAAAAAAACGAGGGCCTTGTCCGTTTCTCCAACTGCTCCGAGTAAATTACCAAAGTTAATATAGCCAGTTGGATTCGTTTTATCTTCTTCAATCGCATTTGTAAAAGCTTTAGCTGCTTCTTCATACTTTTGTTCATTCATCGCTTGAATGCCTTGTTCATTCCAATTCATTTTTTGTTCTCACCTTTCAAACTTGTCCATTCACGAGGACCTTATGATTATCTTTAGTTTACAGGAAAAAAAGCAAAGGGAAAACGCCGTTTAGGCATTTTCCCATTTTTTTATCACTCGATCAATTGTTCCACCACCTAGACAACGTTCTCCTTCGTAAAGAACCACTGCTTGTCCTGGCGTAATCGCTCTTTGTCGTTCATCAAATTGAACTTTGGCTGTTCCGTCAGCTTGCGGATAAACCGTTACTGGCACATCCGTTTGACGATAACGGAATTTTGCTGTACATGTAAAAGTTTCCAAGCGCGGTTCAGTTGCAATATAATTCATCTCAATGGCTTCTAAACCTTCCGTATACAAACCTTCATGATGGTAACCTTGACCCACATATAAAATATTTTCTTCAACATTTTTATCAATGACAAACCATGGTTCACCTGGTCCACCAATTCCTAATCCTTGACGTTGACCGAGTGTATAATACATCAACCCATCATGTTTCCCTTTTACTTCCCCAGCAAAAGTTTGCATTTCCCCTGGTTGAGCTGGTAAAAATTCTGATAAAAATTCTTTGAAGTTTCGCTCTCCGATAAAACAAATACCTGTACTATCTTTTTTCGTTGCCGTCGCGAGATTTGCTTCCTTGGCAATTTCCCGTACTTCTTTTTTCGGTAAATGTCCTAAAGGAAACATAACTTTTGACAATTGTTGTTGTGATAAAGCGTTAAGGAAATATGTTTGATCCTTATTGTCATCAGCCCCACGTAATAATTGAACTTCTCCGTCCACTTCTTTTACTTGAGCATAATGACCGGTTGCCACATAATCGGCTCCAAGTGTTAAGGCATGGTTTAAAAAAGCCTTAAATTTAATCTCTTTATTACACATCACATCTGGATTAGGTGTTCTTCCAGATTTATATTCCTCCAGAAAATACGTAAACACCTTATCCCAATATTGTTTTTCAAAATTGACAGCATAATATGGAATACCGATCTGGTTACAAACACGAATAACGTCTTCGTAATCCTCGGTCGCTGTACAAAAACCAGTTTCGTCTGTATCGTCCCAGTTTTTCATAAAAATGCCGATCACATCATATCCTTGCTCTTTTAAAAGCAAAGCCGTCACAGAGGAATCAACTCCTCCCGACATCCCAACAACAACACGTGTATTTTCAGGACTTTTATTCAATTGATTCACCACCATTTCCGAGTTGTCTGAATGAAGGTCAAACAAATCGATTATTTCTTTATTTTTATTCGATAAACGGTTTATCTTGTTTAAGTCTACGGACAATCTCCACCGTTTTATTTGCTGCATATTCAATCTGTTCTAACGTATTGTTGAGCCCAAAGCTAAAACGCAAAGCCGATGCATAATGCTCACGTTCTTCTGGATGCATGGCGACTAATACATGTGAAGGATCAATCGAACCTGCTGTGCAAGCCGAACCACTTGAGGCTGATATTCCTTCCATATCTAAGTTCACAAGCATCGATTCCACATTAACACCTGGGAAACTGACATTAAAAATATGCGGTAAACGTTGCTCCTGATGACCATTGTAATAGAATGTTAAACGAGACTCCACTAGAATATCAAAAAAGCGCTGTGAAAAGCTCTTATATTGCTCATTTTTTTCTGCCATATTTTCGTAACTCAATTCTATCGCCTTCGCAAAACCAACGACACCAGCCACATTTTCCGTTCCCGCTCGTCTTTTTCGTTCTTGTTCTCCTCCAAATAAAGTGGGTAAAAGAGTGATGCCATCCTTTACATAAAGCAAACCAATCCCTTTTGGTCCGTTAATTTTATGAGCTGTGATCGAAAGTAGATCGACACCTAATTCTGGAATATTAAGTTCAACTAGTCCACAAGCTTGAACCGCATCGGTGTGAAAGACTGCTTGATGTCCTTGTAAAATTCGAGAAATTTCAGCAACTGGTTGAACGGTACCAACTTCATTATTCCCAAACATCACGGTCACAAGAATCGTATCATCTCTTAAAGCCGACTTTAACTCATCAACAGAAATTTGCCCCGCTTGGTTCACCGGTAAATAGGTCACTTCAAACCCACGCTTTTCAAGCTCCTGACAAGCATGTAATACGGCGTGATGCTCAATTGAGGTTGTAATAATATGTTTCCCTTTAGTAGAATTGGCAAGAGCATAACCAATAATCGCCAAATTATCTGCCTCCGTACCACCGCTCGTAAAAATTAATGTATGCTCCTTCACTCCCAAAAAGGAAGCAATCTTTCTACGCGAATCATCTATTGCTTGTCTTGCCTTCCTCCCTACTTGATGAATACTAGAAGGGTTCCCAAAATTATGTTCATATACTTCAAACATTGCTTTCATCACTTGAGGATGAAGGGGCGATGTAGCCGCATGATCCAAATATATTAATTCCATTTTTTACACCTCATTCTTTTAGCTCACAAATAACTTCTTCTTTTCCTGATCTAGCTACTGTCGGTAGGACTTCGACTTTTCTGTTAATCAACAAAGAAGTGAAAGGGGGATGCCCTCTCACTTGTGGATCGTACTATTTAGTTTAAATGTAGAACATATAATATTCTTGTTCTTCGTCGGATTCAAAGTTCGCCAAATCGTCTAACGTTGTTTCATCTAGAACACTTTTAACCGCATCACGAATTTTTATCCATAAATCTCGTTTAGCTGGCTCTTCATTTTCCATCACTTCCACAGGGCTAATCGGACCTTCTAATACACGAATAATATCTCCAGCTGTGATCTCTTTTGCGTCCTTTGAGAGCATATATCCACCGTAAGCCCCTCTAACACTTTTTACGAGCATTGCGTTACGTAATGGGGCAATAAGTTGCTCCAAATAGTGCTCTGAAAGGTCATTTTCTTTTGCAATTGATTTTAAAGAAATCGGACCCTCACCAGACTTTTTCGCAAGTGCCATCATGATCGTTAGCCCGTAACGTCCCTTTGTAGAAATTTTCATTTAGAATCCCTCTTTCTAACTTTTTTCGTTCTCGAATGATCATGTATTTAAAATAAGTCAAAAAAGACCTTCATGAACCAACCACATTTTCCAATCTATTCCACTATTCCACAAAACAACTCTTTCATACATTGTTACCTGTCCAATTGTTCCTTCAAGCACTTCTACTGACATGCAAACGTTATTATTATATCTTAATTATTATAGCATGAAAAGCAACCGGAATGGTATGAGTTGCATAAAAGTTTGCAAATGATTGGCATTTTCACCGTTTTAAGCTACACTAAAACTAATTGATTTTAGCGAACATACGCTTGATTTATATTGAAATAAAGAGGTGTATTCTTATGTTATTTGATTCATTAGTCGAGGAACCTCTCTCCTACCGAATGCGCCCACGCCATATTGATGAAGTGGCTGGCCAACAGCATGTCATCGGAAAAAAGACCGCCTTATATAAAATGATCAAAAATGGTTATGTGCCTTCAATGCTTCTATATGGTCCCCCAGGTGTTGGTAAAACATCGATAGCTAAAGCAATTGCTGGGACTGTACAAAAACCATTTCAAGCCATTAATGCGACAACTGCTGGAAAAAAGGACATTGAAGAGGCCGTGCAACATGCAAAAGCAGAAGGGAATTTAATTCTATTTATTGACGAAGTTCACCGTTTTAATAAGGCCCAACAAGATTATTTATTGCCACATGTTGAAAGAGGTTTAATTACATTAATTGGAGCAACGACCGAAAATCCCTTTCATGAAGTAAATCCGGCCATAAGAAGTCGTTGTGGTCAAATTAAAGAACTGAAACCATTAACAGCATCAGATATAAGAGCTCTCATCACCCGAGCTTTAAAAGATGAGGAACGGGGGCTTGGTAAACGGGAAATCATAATAACCGATGACACGTTAACCGTACTGTCCAAATCAATTAATGGCGATGCCCGTTCTGCCTTAACGGTTTTAGAAGAGGTCATAAAAGCCTCTGAAAAAGATGACAACGGCAAGATAACCATTGAACAACAAACGGTAAAAGAATGTATTGAAAACAAAGGCTTTACTCACGATAAACAGAGTGATATTTATTATAATTTATTATCGAGCTTACAAAAATCGATACGTGGTAGTGACGTTTCAGCCGCTCTTCATTATTTAGCTCGTTTAATTGAAGGTGGAGATTTAAAAGCGATATGTCGTCGCTTAATTGTCATTGCTTATGAAGATATTTCTTTAGCAGCTCCAGAAGTAGCTGTTCACACCGTTAATGCGGTTGTTGCGGTTGAACGACTTGGTTTGCCAGAGGCAAGAATCCCTCTTGCTAATGTCGTCGTAGAACAATGTTTATCGCCAAAGTCAAATAGTGCTTACACTGCATTGGATGCCGCTATCGCGGATGTCCGCGAAGGTCAAATTGGTGAAATACCAGCCCATTTACAAGACAACCACTACAAAGGAGCCGGGACATTAGGCAAAGGGATTGGCTATAAATACCCTCATGATTATCCAAACTCATGGGTCAACCAACAATATTTACCAGACCTCCTTAAAAAGAAAAAATACTATGAACCAAAAGAAAGTGGCCACGAAAAAATATTATCCAAAGTATTTCATCGCTTAGAATCTTTAAAGGATTCTGATTAGGTAAACTGGACTCAAGTAAGGTCAAGGAGATTTTATATAAATCTACCTTGACCTTTTTTGTTGTTTTAAACCCCTTTTGGGCGGGGTGCTGTGTAAAAACGGACAAACAACTCCCACCAAGCTCATCCCCCTACCTACGCCATCTAACATGATTTCCTCAAAAAAAGCCAAGACAATCAGTTAAAAAACTAATTGTCTTGACCAAGGTTATCTAGAAATGTCTCAAACCTTATTCATCAACTGGCAATTGAATCGTAAAAGTTGTTCCTTCATTTTTTTCACTTTCGACTTCTAATGTTCCGTTTAATTCCTCAATTAAGCGGAAGCAAGTAATGATACCTAACCCAGTACCTGATTCTTTTGTTGTAAAGAATGGTGTACCTAATTTCTCAAGTGTTCTTTCGTCCATTCCTTCACCATTATCGATGACTTTTATGACGATTTTTTTCTCTTCAGGAAGCGAATAAGTGATAATTTTCAAATGGCCTTCAAGTGAAATGGCCTCTAATGCGTTTTTCACTAAATTCATCAAAACTTGATGGAGTTTATTCCGTTCAATTGTTACAAGAGGTACCTTTTCCAGTTCAAGCGTAAACTGACCTCTCCGCCGTTCCACTTCCGTTTGATAAAGGAAGTGAATTTCCTTTATCACTTCGTTAACATCCGCTTCTTCCTTAATCATGACAGAATTTGGATTAGCCATATTTAACAATTCACTTATAATTTCATTTACACGGTCAATTTCCTTTAAAATCACACCATAGTGATCACGATGTTCATCTGAAACTTTATTTGAGCGACCAAATAGTTGAATGAAGCCTCGAATCGTTGTTAATGGGTTTCTAATTTCATGAGCAAAACCAGCCGCTAGCTGACCGACCATTTGTAATTTTTCGGAACGATTCAACTCATTTTCCATTTCACGCTTGTCTGTAACATCATTAAAAACAAGCAATACTCCTTCAAACTCATCCTGATTATTCAAACTTGGAAGTGGCTGAACACTCATAAAGAAATAACGTGATTCCTCTTTATAATGACAGAGGAACTCATAACGACTACTAAATTTTTTCTTTTCAACGACATCATTTAATTTAGCACATTGAACAAACTTAGAAAAAGCATCATTATGTTTGATTAAGTCATCTATTCTCAACCCAATGACCGCTTCTTTTTTCACTCCAAACAATTCTTCGCATGTACGATTAAATGTCGTAATTAAACGACTATCTTTTTGAAACGCTAAAATACCGTTATTGGTTGTCTCTAAAATAAGTGATGATTTTTGATGGCTTTTTTCCCTTTCTACTAAACGCCTAGTCATCATATTAAATGTTCTCGTGAGTGTATCAACCTCATGATAAGAATTTGTCGACAAAGGGTAAACCATCTTTCCAAATGCAAAGTCAGAAGTCGCAAAAACTAACTTTTGTAATGGCTTGACAATATAATTGGAAAGTTTAAAAACAGCGATCACCACTAAAATTAAGACACAGCTAAATAAAAATAAGTATTTATTAATCAACTGACTAAGTGGCTCTTCTATATTGCTATAAGGAACGGAAATCCCGACATACCAATCATTATCGAAGTTACTCGTTTTATCAAGCTGCACAAAATATTGTAACTGTTCTGCTGGTTCATTATGATAGACGAGACGATTTCGAACCATATGTTCAAAACGTTCTGCTGTCAATTGATTGTTTTCGAAGTAATTTAAACGTAAAATAATATCATTTTGGGGGTGAGCGATAATGTCACCATTACCATTGACTAAAAAGGCATGTCCCTCCAGACCAATACTTTGTTGCTGGCGCGTAAACATGTCGACCCGATCCCATAATTCAGTTAAGTTAAAGGATGGAGAAACTACCGCAAAAATATCGCCATTTTCATCTTCAACGGAACCAGCTAAAATAAGTATCGGTCTATTAATGACATCAGACATATAAATATCAGATAAATAGACACCACCCTCAAATGTTTCTTGAACCCACACTCTCTCGGACATGTCTGAACCGACAACTGTATTATCTACATCAACCGCTACTGTTCCACTTTCATCGATAAGAATAGCTCCAAAATATAAATCATTTAAACTAACGAATCTTATTAATTCCTCTTGTATTTCATCTATATTTGACTCTCGATTTGAAATAATTGGATTATTAGTTAACATTCTCACGTCATTAAAACGTTCTTGAATAAAGTCATCTAAACTAACAGCTGCACTTTCGCCTAAAGCATATAGCAACTGTTCGTGTTGGTTTTCAATATCTTCTTTTTGTGATTGAAATGTAATATATGCAATAAAAATTAATGGCAAAAAAGTCACAAAAAAGAAAAACATAAATAATTTCATTCTTAATGATTTGAACATCTGCATCTGCCCCTCGATTTCTGTCGAAAGGAATCTAATGATATCCTTACCAATTTTATTCTACACGTTCCTTGTCAATAAAAAAAGAAGCTTTTCAAAATCCGGCAAAATTCCTCCTTTTCTCTGCCATAATTTTATTCTTTCTTTCAAAAACTTACATTCTAACACATATTCAAAATTTAAAGATTAAGGAATCCCCTAATTTTCGACAGTGTCGTATATTTCTATTTAAATTTGGATATATTAAAAACTATTAGAAACAAAAATAGTGAACTTGTAACAACTCTATATATAGAGAGAAAACTTGAACAGTAAACAAAGGAATTAAGGAGCTGAATAAGATGAAAATAAGACAAGATGCCTGGTCACATGAAGATGATGTACTATTAGCAGAAACCGTTTTAAAACATATTGAGGAAGGAAGTACACAATTACGAGCTTTTGATGAAGTGGGAGATGAACTAAACCGTACATCTGCCGCTTGTGGTTTCCGCTGGAATGCGGTAGTACGTGCTAGATATATAAATCAGATTGAGAAAGCAAAAAAAGAGAGAAAAGAACGGAAACGAGCAGCGAGTTACAATTATTATTATGCAGCTCCACCAGCTAACCCAGCTTGGTCAACGCCAAAACTCTCACCCAAATTCGATACCGAGACATCTGAGGAAATGGATATTCATGGGGTCATTCAATATTTACAATCGTTGGCCCAATCAAACCAATCGTCCTCCATGTGGCAAGTCAAAGCTGAAGTATTAGAAAAAGAAAACGAGAGTCTACGTGATGAAATAAAACACTTACAAACAGAGCTAAATAAATTAAAACAAGATACTAGTATCATTGAAGAAGATTATCAGTCTCTTATTCAAATCATGAATCGTGCCCGGAGAATGGCCGTACTTGATGACGAAGAATCCCTTCACAACCCAACATTTAAGATGGACAAGAATGGAAACCTAGAAAGAGTTGCTAAATAAGGTATATTCACTCAACATATGATTCGTTCACAGCAATGAACTAGACTTAAAAAATGCAAAAAAACTGTACTTATAAGATTGAACCTCAATCTAAAAGTACGGTTTTTATTTTTGATATAATATTCTGCGTGCTAATAGTCTAAAAGTCTGAACCTAGTTAGTCATTCATTCTCCTTGCTTCTTACTTTCAACTTAAAAACCTAATCTTCATTCTCTTCGTCCCCAATTTTTCTTTTTGAACTTCTATAATAAAAAGAGGCCTCCAAATCAGAAGCCTCCTGCTGTTTACATATCATCGACAATAATATAAGTAGCTCGTATCGGTCCGTGTACTCCAACAACGAGGTTCATTTCAATATCAGCACTATTACTTGGACCTGAAATGAAATTTACACATGTTGGGAATTGACCTTCTTTTTGGGCAAGCTCATGTAACATGTCAGTTGCTTGTGTCATCCTTGGAACGATCGTACTTTTTGGGATAATCGCGATATAGCTTGTTGGCAATAAACTGACAGATCGACCTTTGCCATCATTGCTTAATAACACAACGGTTCCGGATTCCGCTAAAGTCATATCAGAAAATGTAATGCCAATATCTGCACGTTCGGCCAGCGTAATGTTTTCATAGCCTTTATCCTTATCCCATTCATAGAATTCAGCCCCATCGACTGGATAGTCTTCAAACGCTTTTTTTACACCAAACTTTTCAAAACGTTCGTCCTTCCAATAAATGATTTCTTTCCCATCATATCGCTCCATCACTTCTGCTAACTTATTAGACAACCCGTCTAACATCACACGTTCAAACGTCGTATGAATTCTTGTACATTGCTCTTTTAGACGCTCCACAAGTTGATCGGGTGTTTCATCAGCAAAAACGGAACGCTGGGGTTCTTTTTTCCACTGTGGACGTACAACCCCTTCCCGTTTTCGTTCCCTGCCTAAACTTGACGCAATTTTATCTAAAAATTTATCTTGGTTTTGAACCGTCCCTTGACTCATGACTTGTCACCCTTTTTTCCACGTTTTTCAAACCAATTACGGAATGATTCTTTTGCTGGCTCAGGAAAATCACGAATGTCTGTCCATGGTTTTACTGGGCCAGGACCTTTTGTAATTTTTCCACCACTCACAAAAGGACTCGCAATCGTTGGAGCAAATTTGCTCGCACTGCTAAAGAATTTCGGAGAACTTGCGGCCATTCCAAACCCTTTCATCGCCAGCTTTTCACCGATAGGAGCTTTCCCTTGCTCCTCGACAATATTTTGACGGTGTTTAATTAATAATTCATGTAAGGGGATTTTAACTGGACAAGCATCCGTACAAGCCGCACATAAACTTGACGCATATGGAAGTTCTTTATATTCATCGTAGCCACCTAATAATGGTGATAAAACAGCTCCGATCGGACCAGGATAAATCGACCCGTAAGCATGGCCACCGATATGGCGATAAATTGGGCAAACATTAATACAGGCGGCACAACGAATACATTGTAGGGCCGATTGAAATTCAGTTCCTAAAATGTTGGAACGTCCGTTATCGACAATGACTAAATGAAATTCTTCTGGCCCATCAATATCTGTTTCTCCCTTTGGTCCTGTTAAACCTGTTACATAGCTCGTAAGCTTTTGTCCAACCGCACTACGACAAAGCATACTTACTAAAATATCAAGTTCCTGCCAAGTAGGGACAATACGTTCCATTCCCATAACGGTAATTTGTGTTTTAGGTAATGTGGAAGCTAGACGAGCATTACCTTCATTTGTTACAAGTGAAATACTACCCGTCTCTGCAACCGCAAAGTTACAACCGGTAATCCCTAAATCGGCGGTTAAAAATTCCCCACGTAATTGCTCACGAGCAAATAAAGCAAGCTCTTCTGGTTTAGAAGATTTTGTATACCCTTTTTTTACTTCAAACGTCTCTCGAATTTGCTCTTTATTTTTATGAAGAGCCGGAGCAACGATATGTGAAGGAGGATCATGATCGTCAATTTGCAGAATATATTCCCCTAAATCCGTTTCAATCACTTCACAGCCAAGATCTTCTAACGCTTCATTCATACTTATCTCTTCTGTAACCATTGATTTAGATTTAATGACTTTTTTCGCCTTCTTCTCTTTGGCTACTTGACGAATATATTCATTCGCCTCTTCTGCCGTTTGTGCAAAAAAGACATGTCCACCTTGCTTTGTCACATTGTCCGTAAGCTGCTCCAAATAAAAATCTAAGTTTTCTAACGTATGCTGACGAATTTCTTCGGATAAATCACGCCAGTCTTCCCAATTCCCTAACTCCTCTGCTGCATGAATTCGGCCGTTTTTTAAACGCTCTTGAGCAGAAACTACTGCATTACGCATAAAGGTATCTTTTACCCCTTTATCGACACGACTATTAAATGCTTGATCCCCAATTTTCATGGTCATGATTGTTTCTCTCCCTACTTATCTTGAGTTCAGTACTTGTGCAATGTGCATCGTTTTGATTGGCTTACCTTGACGGTCAATACGTCCACCTATATTCATTAAGCAACCACAATCCGCTCCAATTAAAACTTCTGCCTTTGTCGATTCAACATGAGCGACTTTCTCATTCACCATTTGTTCTGAAATCGGCACCATTTTAACAGAGAATGTTCCTCCAAAACCACAGCAGTTCTCTTTATTTGGTAAACTCGTAAATTCTAATCCATCCACATTTTGTAATAACGTCATCGGAGCATCTTTGACACCAAGAAGACGAGTCATATGACAGGATGTATGGTATGTAGCTTTGACAGGCAATTTCGCCCCAACGTCTTCCACTTTTAACACATCAACAATAAATTGAGTAAATTCAAATGTTTTATTCGCTAGTTTTTCAGCTTTCTCTTTCCAGTCAAGGTCATTTTTAAATAGATGTGGGTACTCATGAAGCATCGCGGCACATGATCCAGATGGCGAAACAACGTATTCGGCATGCTCAAATGCTTTAATCATATTTTTCGCTACTTCCCTTGTCTCTTTATGATAGCCACTATTATAGGCTGGTTGTCCACAGCAAGTTTGTTGTTTTGGAAAGTCAATCTCACAGCCGAGACGCTCCAGTACTTCGACAACATCCTTGCCAACTTCTGTATAAAAAATATCACTTAAACAGGTAACAAATAATGAAACTTTCATTACGATTCCTTCTTTCTTCTCCTCATTGATAAGGTGATCTGATCACTTAATGTAAGTGCTATCAGTATAATAGAGAATACACAATCTTTCAACCGTTTACATGGAAAAGATACGCGTTTTTTTCATTAACCTTACTATTTATTTATTCTTAATAACTCCACTTTCGCATCGAGAAAATCCGTTCAACGAGTTGGCAGAAGGGAAGCTCTTAAACAAATGCCCTTGACACGTTTAAAAAGCGAGAACGTACTATCACACCAAACGGATAAACTGTGCAGTAAGAAAAAAAAAATAATATGCCCTCCGGCGATCGCTCCCAAACAGACACTCCGCGTCCTGCAGGAACCTCATGAGCCTCCTCAGCGTTTCACGCTTGCGGGGTCTCATTGGACGGTTTATTCCTGCGGGAGTCTCCGTGTCTGTTTGTCCGCTAGATAATGGAATCGAATCTAGGTTCGGTTTTCTCATTGAATAAAAAAACAGTCATGACTTCAAAGGACATTAGCTTGAGAATGATTTTTCTCCTTCCATGACTCATTCCGTTACAGTTGTAAACAAATCAGTGTTGATGCTCTGTACGTTAGCTAGATGATCGAGCTTGTTTCGATAACCAACAAAGTTAAGAAGAAGGTTCTTCTGCGTTAGAAATAGCTGATTTGGAAAGAGCCCTATCATCAAGCATCTTCACTACACTTAGCGGACAAAACCATACGGAGACTCCCGCAGGAATAAACCGTGGAGCGAGACCCCACAGGTGTACCGAGGAGGCTCGCCAGGTTCCTGCAGGACGCGGAGTATGGTTTTGGTAGCGACAGCCGAAGCACTTAATTTTAGTGAACAGTTTCCTTCAACAGCCTACGAAGAGAGGTGTTCAGACTGTCAACGATTGAACCGTTCATGTAAAGTCAATTTGAGTCTTGTATCGCCCTAAAGTTAATCTCTATCAACGGTTAAGGGTCAATTATACGCTGCGAAAGTTGAGCTCTTAATAATTGAACAAAATGAGCAAAAAAGACAACCTAATAAAATCGAGTTTCTTCCCGAATTTATTAGGTTGCCTTTTAAACCATTTCTCCAAGCGAGGTAAAAACCCTAACGTGAGAGCTTTATCTCGAAATTTCAATTCCTTCTAATAAGTTCGTAATTACATGTCCAGCCATAATTAACCCTGCCACAGATGGTACGAAGGCATTGGAAGATGGCGGCATTTTTGCTTTGCGAATTTTGCCTTGTTCGGCTGCTTCAGGTACGATTTCCTTACGAATGTCCTCGCGAATTTTAATCGGCTGTTCATCAGAAAAGACAACATCGACCCCTTTATGGATTCCTTCTTTTCTTAACTTTGTCCGAATTACTTTCGCAATTGGATCATAGCTTGTTTTCGAAATATCCGTTACACGCAAGCGAGTTGGGTCCATTTTGTTAGCGGCTCCCATACTAGAGATAATCGGAATTTTACGAGACAAACATTCTTTAATTAAGTGAATTTTATAGGAGATCGTATCACTTGCATCGATGACATAATCGATTCCATAAGAAAAGAATTGCTCATATGTTTCTTCTGTATAAAACATTTTAAGGGCAATCACTTCACAATCTGGATTAATGTCCGCAATTCTTTCTTTCATAAGTTCAACCTTTTGGCGACCTACTGTTGAAAGCAACGCATGAATTTGACGGTTCACGTTTGTAATATCAACATCATCCTTATCAACTAAAACAAGGCGACCGACACCAGAACGAGCAAGCGCCTCTGCAGAAAACGAACCAACCCCACCAATTCCTAAAACGGCAACGGTACTATTTTTCAATTTATCAAGGCCATCATGACCAATCGCTAATTCATTACGTGAAAATTGATGTAGCATTTCAATATTTACCCCTTCCAAATCAACAAAAAATGATTACGTTTTTGACTATATCACAGCCCTTTAAAAAAGTCTAAAGCTACTGGCAAATCAAGGCTGTAGGATTTGGATAGGGGACTTAGAATAAAAGTGAAACCGGCATTTAAGTTTAATGACTAATCGTCGGTTATTCGCACCGTAATTATAGCAATTCTCAGATTTCATTACCTATCACCGGTTATCCGCACCGTAATCAGGCACATCCTCATATCTCTTTACCATTCTCCGTTTTCATATTCAGTTTGACTAGCAGACAATAGATACAGAATGCTGCGAGGCTCAAGCTCACGCGTGGAAAGCATTGGCGATTTCGTGGGCGGAAGCCGATATAACGTGTCCCTCTCTTACTATGAGCTCAATGACAAGAGCTCATGTCTGATTGTTGGGCTAAATTCTTCGGCTGTACCATCGAAGACGACTTTCCCTTTATTTAAAACATAGACATGATCTGCGAGTTCTAACGCCATCGAGACATTTTGTTCGACTAAAAGCATCGATAACCCTCTCATTTTCAATTGTTTAATAATATTTACAACTTCCTTCACCATAATCGGTGAAAGGCCTTCAGATGGTTCATCGAGCAACAGTACTTTTGGATTAGTTAACAGAGCTCTCCCAATCGAAAGCATCTGTTGTTCGCCACCGCTCAAGTTGCCGCCCATTGACGTTTCCCGTTCTTTTAACCTTGGAAACAGCTCAAATATTTTATTGATTGTCCACCCATCTTTAACTGGCCTGTGGGTCGTCAACAAGTTTTCCTTTACAGTTAAATTCGGAAAAATTCTTCTGCCTTGGGGAACGAGTCCAACTCCCGTTTTAGAAATTTGATAGCTCGGTTTTGCTTGCAACTCCTCACCATTTAAAGTGACCTGCCCGTATTTAGGTGGAACTAATCCGATAATGGAGTGAATCGTTGTCGTTTTTCCCATTCCATTTCTCCCCAAAAGAATCGAAACAGAACTCTCTTTCACTTGTAAGGATACTCCGTGCAAAATATGACTTTCCCCGTAATACGTATGCAAGTCTTTCACTTCTAACATATTTGCTCCTCCTCACTCCCAATATAGATTTGATTCACTTTCGGGTCATTTCGAACCATTTCCGGGCTTCCTTCAACTAAAACACCCCCATCATATAAAACGACCATCCGATCAGCAATCCCAAAAACAACGTCCAAATCATGTTCAATAATTAATAAAGTTAAATCCTTTGGTAACTTATATAATAAGTCAACAATATAATCCGTTTCTGATTGCGACATCCCAGCCGTCGGTTCATCCAATAATAAGATTTGGGGCTCTAGGGCGACCCCTAGCAAAATTTCGATTTGCCTTTGTTCCCCGTAAGACAAATTTTTAACAATTGCATTCGTCCGGTGTTTAAGTCCCCACTTTTCTAATAACTGATGGGCTTCTTCATAGATAGCTTTGTACTTTTTTTCATTTCTCATTTTATACCAAACATAACCATAGCCTAATTTGCGCTGTAATGTTAATAATAAATTATCTAAAACAGAGAGTTCATTTAAGAGATTATTCTTTTGAAAAGTTCGGACCATGCCTTGACGTGTTCGCTTATAGTTAGGCAACTTCGTAATCTTTTTTTCATTATGATAGATTTCTCCCTTACTCGGTGGCAAATCACCTGTAAGTAAATTAAAAAAAGTTGTTTTTCCTGCACCATTCGGACCAATAATCCCAATCCGTTCTCCTTTATAAACCTCTAAAGAAATATCCTTTAAAATATGAAGACCACCGAAGCTTTTTCCGACACCATCTACTGTTAATGTCGCTCTTTTTTTCATCAGAAACACCCTTCCTTATCGCTCATGCATTTGTCTATCCGCCAATTTCGTTTAAAAATGTTAAGCGGCTTCTGATTTATTATCTGACTTACTCTGCCCTTTATTTTTCATAAACAAATGATAAATAGATTGACCAATACCTACTAATCCTTTTGGAAAGAAAATAACAAAAATGATAAAGGTTGCCCCGATTATTAACATCCATGAATTTGTGTATGAACTAATAACCGTTTCCATCGTCACAATCAAAGCGGCACCAAGAACAGGTCCAAGCATTGTACCTGATCCCCCTATTAAAACCATAATGAGAACAGCACCTGACATCGTCCAATACACATCGCTCGGAGCTATAAATCCGTTAAAAAATGTATATAATGAGCCGGCTAAACCACCGATTGCACCAGCAATAATAAACGCAAAGTATTTATATAAGCTAGTATTATAGCCCATTGATTTGACTCGAGTTTCATTTTCACGTATACCAATCAACACTTGGCCAAATGGCGATTGAACAAACAGGCGTAAACCAAAATAAGCGAGCATAAAGACTGCGAGAATGAGATAGAAAATGAGAACCGGATTCCCAAATTGAAAATCGCCAATACTTGCCCTCGGAATGCCTGCTAATCCATTTGAACCACCTGTTAACGTCGTCGATTGATAAACAAACGAATAAATCATTTGCGAAAAAGCGAGCGTCAGCATTAGAAAATAAAATCCACTTACTTTCATACAAAAGATTCCGATAACGGCTGCGACAATAAGAGAACAAATAATAGCTAAACCAATGGTTACAAATAAATTACTCGATAGGTTTTGTGCGGTTAATGCTGCCGTATATGCTCCAACTCCAAAAAAAGCAGCATGACCTAAAGAAACGAGACCCGTATAACCTACGAGGATGTTTAAACTTAAAGCAAAAATGGCTAAAATTAAAATTTCTGAAAGAAGATTAATATGAAACAACGATAAAACAAACGGCGCTAAACCTAATAAAACAAGAACAGCCACAAAGGAAACGAATGTTTTCATTTAGGCCACCTTCTTTCCTAATAATCCATTTGGTTTGACGACTAAAACAACCGCCATTAAGCCAAAAATGAGAAACATACTAAGTTCAGGGAATAAAAACCGGCTAAAAGTTTCAACAATGCCGACAAGTATACTTGCTACAAGTGTACCCGCAATTGAACCAAGCCCACCAATAACTAACACAACTAAAGCTAAAATAAGTGTTTGGAACTCCATACTAGGATAAATGCCTAAAATGGGGGCTGCTACAACACCGCCAAAACCTGCTAACAGTCCTCCAATCACAAAGACAACCGTAAATACTAGCTTAATATTGACACCTAATGCCCCAACCATATCCTTATCACTTAAGCCAGCACGGATAATCGCTCCCCACCTTGTTCGGCTCTGGATATACCATAAAATAGCAGCGATTAATATTCCGACAAGAATAACGACTAAACGATAAACTGGAAAAACCTGATTAAACAACGAGATTGAACCAGAAAAAACTTCCGGTACAACAATCGTTAAGACATTCGATCCCCATATAATAGAGGCGATATCATGGAAAACATACGCTAAACCAAACGTAAGCAATACTTGAGACAGGTGACCGAGTTGATACGTTGGGCGCAGTAAAACTCGTTCCACGACCAATGCAATTAAAGCAACAATTAGAGGGGCGATAATGAGTGCCAACCAAAAACTTTGCGAAAAGGTTGCGGTTAAGGAATAAGCGATATAAGCACCAAACATATACAAGGATCCATGTGCTAAATTCAAAACCCCTAATATTCCAAAAACCAAGGAAAGTCCACAAGTAATAATAAATAACAACAGTCCGTATGATAATCCATTCACTAACTGTGCTCCGATAATATCCACATCAATACCCCTCTCTATCTATTGATCAAGCATTTACTAGCTGGGGGCAAGACTCGCCCCCACCGATACTACCATTTTGAACACTTATTCCCCCGGATCTTGGACAGACTCCACGGTTTCCAATATTTTATTTTCTGTTCTGTCGCCCTCGACTACTGTTTCCGTAATATAAAGGTTTTGAATAATGTGATGAGTGTCCTGATCAAACTTGATTGGTCCTCGTGGGCTAACAAATTCAACTTCTGAAATTGCCTCAACGATTTTGTCTGGATCTTTTACATCACCATCAAGAGCCGTTATAGCTTCAACAATGATCCTTGCTGCATCATAGCCTTCTAATGATTCAATGGTTGGTCGACGGTCATAAGCTTCTTCATAAGCTGTCACAAACTCTTGGTTTTCTGCTGTTTCTAAATTGTAGTCCCAAAAAGTAGAGACAAAAGCCCCTTCAGCTGCCATTCCAATCGACTCTCGTAAATCTTCAGCAACAAGCCAACCTGAACCAATTAAAGGAAAACGTTCCTTTAAACCGTATTGTTCATATTGTTGAACAAATCGCACCGCATCACTTCCTGCAAAAAATCCATAAACTCCATCTGCTTCCGCTGAACCAATCGTTGTTAAATAAGAGGCATAATCATTATTCCCTAGTGGCGGATACACTTCACCAACGATTTCACCCCCGGCCGCTTCATAAGCCTCTTTAAATGCAGCCGATACTTCGCGCCCAAATGCATAATCCGCAGCAGCCATATAAATCTTTTCACCAATATTCTCGTAAGCCCATGCCCCCATTGAATGACCTATTTGCCATGAGGAAAACGAAGAGCGCCAAATATAATCACTTCTTTGAGCTCTTGTTAAATCATTCCCCCCCGCATGAGAAGCCAAATATGGTAACTGATTTGAATCTACTTCATCACGGACCGCATAAGCGACTGCTGTACTAACCGCACCTGTCAATATATCAATCTGATCTTGATCCATTAATTTTCGTAGCCTTCTTAAAGCTACTTGAGGATCTGCTTCCGTGTCCTCCTCAATCATTTCAATCTTCACACCCGCAGCTTCCCAATCTACTTCATCAAAATACAGTTTCATTCCATCAGATAAATCCTTTCCAAGCGAAGCGTAGACACCCGAGAAAGGTAAAATACTTCCAATCTTAACAACTTCTTGCTCATCCGTTTCTTCATTTGAACCATTATTACTTGGCTGTTCATTCGAAGAACCAGTACTTTGAATTGCACTATTACCACAGGCCATTAGAAAGAATACCAAAAGAAACATTGTGACAAATAAAATCGGTGACTTTTTCATTATTAAAATCCTCCCTTTTCATGAATACGCTTTCAAAAATCAAGTCTTGATTAAAGTTCTGTATCTGAATTTTATAATATATCTAAACATTCTGAATTTCAATAGCTTTTTTAAACTTTCGTTGCAAAAATAAAACATTTATTTCTTAAATTGATTTTTATTAAGTTGTCCTTTACTATAAAAGATAAGTATTTTCTGTATTTTTCCTATTTTGAATCATTACGAATAATAAATTTTCGTGTTTATTACATAATGAATTACCCGCTAAAAAAAAGGAGGTACAATGAAAAAATATCAAATTTTTCCAATTGAAATAAAACATCCATCCAATTTAAAATCGATTAATTTCTACCTTGTGAAAACAGAACGTTCACTCTTACTTATTGATGCAGGCTTTAATGCTCCCAGTTTTGTTGAACATTTTGAAAAGAATTTACATCAGTATGGCTTTTCATTGAACGATCTAACAGCTATTCTTTTAACCCATCACCATATCGATCATGTTGGGTTGGTTAATTATATTGCTAAAACGAATGCCATTCCTATTTATGTTCATCCTGAAGCTTTTCCAAGATTAAAAAGAGAGCCTCGTTTTTTGCAACGCCGTATTCAATTCTTTAAAGAACTTTATCAAGAAATGGGTTGTGGTTTAGCTGGAGAAAACCAAGTGAGCTATTTAAAAGAGTCCCTTGTCAAAAACCAAGCAAATGCCATTCAAGCAGATTTAACTCGGATGCCAGATCAATATGAAGGGTTTGAAGTTATTGATTTTCCTGGACACTCTCCGGATCAAGTCGCTTTTTATAAAAGGGATGAGGAAGTATTATTTGGAGGAGATTTATTAATTGAGCATATATCGAGTAATGCGATTGTTGAGCCTAATTTAGACGGAGAGAAGATACTGACGCTTGTCGAGCATAAACATTCTTTAGAAAAATGTTTGCAGTTGCCTTTAAAAAAGGTTTACTCTGGTCATGGCTCAATAATTACGAACCCGCATGACCTTATTAGGCAACGTATCACTGGAATCGACCAAAAAGCAAATAGATTATTAGAATATATAAAAGTAGGAGTGAACACCGGAAATGCCCTTGCCTTAGAGATGTATGAGCACCGCTACTCCTCCCAGTTTTCACTCGTAATGTCTGAAATCATTGGGCACTTAGATTATTTAGAGAATAACGATCAAGTCGTTAAAAAGAAACAAAATGGTGTTTGGAACTATTTTATTCAAAATGGATAAGGCACAAAAATTAATAGCTCGTCCAAAAGAGACATAAAAATGCCAGCGAATAATTCCAGCTCCATTTTTCACCAATTAAAAAAGCACATGAAGCTATGTAACTTCTTGTGCTTGTTCATATTTCGAGACTTTCAAGACTTGCCCAACAATCCGCAAACAAAAAAACTATCCCATTTTGGTACTATTCCTCCCAAAAAAGATAGCTTATATCTCTATCATCATTATGTAGGACAGAAATCCCGTGTATGCCGTATTCAACTAAAGCTTTGAACCTGCTCCAGCAGGTGGGTGCCCTGTGCTTTTCTTCTTAAGTCCTAATCGTTTAGGCTTGTAATCCAAAAAGCAACATATATGCTCCCGATCAAAAAACGTTGGCTCAAAACGTTTAAAGATAACGAACATCACAGGATTTCTGTTTCTTAATGCTTATTATACAGCGCAAGCTCCATTCATTCAATGATTTTTTTAATATTCAAACTATTATCCTATTTGGAACACTTGCTTTTGCTATGGTACAGTATTATTAGCAAAACAAGGAAGATTCAACCTATTTTAATTCTAAGGAAGTGAATGAAGAGATGGAACCACTAGCCAAGCAACGATGTATTCAAATTAAACAAGAGATTGGTTTAATCGAAAAAAAAATCGTTGAAACCTCCTTTGATCTCCTGATAAATAAGGACTCCATTATCGCAAAAAATGAACGATTTCCGATTAAATCGATTTTAGATATTTCCTACCGATTAAAAGAAGAGAAGGCGATCGGTTATTTATATTTACACACAACACAAGGTGTACGGACCTTCCATATTCGTTCAGAACCTCATTTATTTATTGATGTATTTAAAAAATTAAGAAGTGAGACGGCTGAGTTCGAGTGAGCGATTCATATGAATATTATCAAGTGAGCCTTCTATTTTGATCACCTGAACCGACTCATGTTTGAATTCAGGTTGCCCTGTCACGATAACTGTCTCTCCATCTGGACTTTTTTCTCTGTAAATAATTTTAGCTTCTGGATGGAGTAACTCCTCGATTTGAAGGTCAGTCGGATTAGAATTAAAAACAAGTGATGTACTATCTTCTCTAACCTCTAATACAGGAGAGCCATTCCAGCCGCTTCTATGTCCTCGAAAATCGGTATGAAAAAGAAAATCCTCAATCATGCTATTTGCCGTGGCTTCCTTTCCAGCACCTGGTCCAGTAAAGGTTAATTCCCCAATTGTTGGCCCTTGTACTTTAACTGCGTTAGTCACCCCAGAAATTTTTGAAAACGCCTCTTCTTCTGTAAAAAAAACAGGAGCTACTTCGGCCTTTATTTCACCCGAAAACAACGTTGCTTCCCCGACTATTTTTAATGTTAAACCAAGCCGTTCCGCTAATTCTATTTGCCAATCTTTCATCTCATCCATTCCTCTTCTTGTCACATTCTCACGGTTGATCCAAAACCCGAAACAACATTTTGCTAAAATTCGAATTTTATATGAAGCATCATACCCTTCTATATCATCGGTCGGGTCACTTTCAGCGTAACCAAGCTCTTGAGCCGCCTTTAGTGCCTCTGCAAAGGACAAGCCTTTTTCTTTCATTTCTGTCAAAATATAATTCGTTGTCCCGTTCAAGATTCCACTCACTTTTGTGACAAGTGTCGTTGTTAGTAATCCTTTTATCACATTAATAATTGGAATTCCTCCTGCAACAGCGGCTTCATAACCGTAATAAGTCTGATTTCGTGTCGCAATATCTTCTAAAAGTTCCCCGTATTCAGCTACAAGTTGTTTATTCGCGGTAATCACAGGTGTCCCTTTTTCTAAAAAATATTCCGTATAGGAGAAGGCCGGTTCAAGTCCACCAATCGCTTCAAAAATAATGTCATAATCACATTTTTGGCAAAATTCAGTCCAATCATTTGTTATCACTGTGGCATGTTCATTCTCTACGTACTGATTTCTATTTTTAATCAAAATTCCTTCGATTGTAATCTCCTGACCAAATTTTGCTTGTAGTTGTTCTCTTGTCGCCTCAATTCGGTCTGCAACTCCTTTTCCTACTGTGCCAAAACCAATTAACCCTATTTTCATCTTCCTGGCCCCTCTCTCACAAATACTCGCTTAATAAGTAAAAAAACCTTTCCAATAAGGAAAGGTTTTTTTGGCCTTTTCTTATCTTTCAGAATGACTAGCATCCTGCTGAATGTAGCACCTTTATTTGCTTGGCACGCAAATAGGTTGCCGGGCTTCTTCGGGTCAGTCCCCTCCGCCACTCTAGATAAGTTTAATTGTCGTTTTAAAGTTATTACGATTATAAAGGAAAAGAATTTAGTTTGTCAATCCAATTTTTCCCTAAAGTACCTTTTCCGTTTTTTTCGCAATCACAGATAAATTTAGATCAAGTAACTGCTCAAGACTTACATGACTTGGAGCATTTGTTAATAAGTCACTTGCACTAGCTGTTTTCGGGAAGGCAATCGTATCACGTAAATTATGACGCCCTGCAAGCAGCATAACAAATCGGTCTAACCCAAGAGCAATTCCACCATGTGGAGGTGTTCCATATTCAAACGCTTCTAATAAGAATCCGAACTCTTCTTTTGCCCCTTCTGGTGTAAACCCAAGAGCATTAAACATTTTTTCTTGGACATCACGTTGATAAATACGTTGTGAACCTCCACCTAACTCATAACCATTCAATACTAAATCATAAGCATCGGCACGGACATTTGCTGGGTCTGTCGCAAGCAATTCCATGTCTTCTTTTTTCGGGCTTGTGAACGGATGGTGAAGTGCAACAAAACGTTTCGCATCTTCATCAAATTCAACAAGTGGGAAGTCGACTACCCATAGGAAGTTGTATTTTGATTCATCAATTAAGTTAAACTGCTTACCAAATTTTAAACGAAGTGCACCTAAACTATCGAACACAACTTGTTTTTTATCTGCCCCAAAAAATAATAAATCGCCGACTTTCGCATTCATCGTTTCCATTAATGCTGAAGTCTGTTCATCCGTAAAGAATTTAGCAATTGGTCCTTTTAATCCTTCTTCTTCTACTTTTAACCAAGCAAGACCTTTTGCTCCATATTGTTTAACAAAGTCCGTTAAAGCATCAATTTCTTTACGCGAAAACTTATCCGCTCCACCTTCAAGATTAAGTCCTTTAACCGTTCCACCAGTTGTTAAAGCAGATTTAAACACTTTAAATTCCGTGTCCTTTAATGCTTCTGTTAAATCAATTAACTCCATCCCAAAGCGCGTGTCTGGTTTATCTAATCCATAACGATTCATTGCATCGTCATACGTTAAACGAGGGAATGGTAACGTCACGTCCAAACCTTTCACTTCTTTCATGACTTTCGCCATCATTGTTTCTGTTATCGCTAGCAATTCTTCTTTATCCATAAATGAAGTTTCAATATCAATTTGTGTAAATTCTGGCTGACGGTCTGCACGTAAATCCTCGTCACGGAAACAGCGAACAATTTGATAATAACGCTCAAAACCGGACACCATTAATAGCTGTTTAAAAATTTGCGGTGATTGTGGCAATGCGTAAAACTCACCAGGATGAACACGACTAGGAACTAAATAGTCACGAGCTCCTTCAGGTGTGCTTTTAGTCAGCATCGGTGTTTCGATTTCCATAAATGTTTGTTCATCTAAAAAGTTACGAATCAATTTTGTCGTTTGGTGACGTAGTTTAAATGTTTCTTGCATGTCTGGACGACGTAGGTCAAGGTAACGATATTTTAAACGGATGTCCTCAGAAGCGTCTGTGTTTGCTTCAATTTGAAATGGTAGTGATTTTGATGCATTTAAAATTTGAACACTTTGTGCATGCACTTCAATTTTGCCTGTTGCAATCTTTTCATTAATCGTATTTTCATTTCTCGCAACAACAGTTCCTTCCACTTCAAGTACATATTCATTACGAGCACGTTCAGCAATCGCAAGTGCCTCACTGTTAATTTCTTGACTGAATACAACTTGAACGAGTCCAGAACAATCGCGAATATCAAGGAAAACTACCTGCCCTAAGTCACGACGTTTTTGAACCCAGCCTCTAAGTAAAACCTTCTCTCCTACTTTTGTTTCATCAATAGTGCCACTATGTGTGCGTACAGTCATCTCTATTTTCCTCCCTGAATATGTTTCTCTATATATAAAGTTAGTTTGTCTAATTCTACTTGTTCTTGAGCGCCGGTTTCCATATTTTTCACATTAATGATGTTATTAGCTAATTCATCATCCCCAAGTACAGCGGTGAAAGCTGCTTGCAAACGGTCAGCCGCTTTAAATTGTGCCTTCATCTTTTTATCTAAATAATCCTTATCCACTTTAATACCAGCAGCTCGTAATTGTTCTAACAGTTCAACTGATTTTAGCTTTGCCTTATCACCTAATGTGACAAGATAACAATCAAGCTTTTGGGCTACTTCTGGTACTTTGTTTTGGCCTTTTAATGCCATAATTAAACGCTCGATACTAAAGGCAAAGCCAATTCCTGGTGTAGACGGGCCACCTAAGCTTTCTACAAGCCCATTATAGCGTCCACCTCCACAAAGGGTCGTAATCGCTCCAAATCCTTCACCTTCAGCCATTAATTCAAAAGCCGTATGGTTATAGTAATCAAGACCACGTACTAACGTTGGATCGACTTCATAAGGAAGTTCAATCGCATCTAAATAGCTTTTGACTTGTTCAAAATATTGACTTGATTCTTCATTTAAATAATCTAAAATCGACGGGGCTGAATCCATCAACGGGTTAGCCGCATCCTTTTTACAATCTAAAATTCTCAATGGATTTTTCTCTAATCGACCTTGGCAATCTGAGCAAAATTCAGAAATGCTCGGTTTAAAATGATCGATTAATGCTTGACGGTGCGCTGTACGACTCTCTGAATCCCCTAGACTATTCACCACAAGCTTTAAATTCGAAACACCAAGTTCTTTATAAATTCTCATCACCAAGCTTAAAACCTCTGCATCAATCGCTGGGTCAGCACTCCCTAAAGCCTCAACCCCAAATTGAACAAATTGACGCATCCGACCTGCTTGCGGTCGTTCATAACGAAACATGGGGCCTGTATAATATAATTTTGTTGGTTGATTTGCTTGACCGTATAATTTATTTTCTACAAATGAACGAACAACTCCAGCAGTTCCCTCAGGTCGTAGAGTCAAATTACGCTCTCCCCGATCCGTGAACGTATACATTTCTTTTTGGACGATGTCTGTCGTATCCCCTACACCTCTTTGGAATAATTCCGTATGTTCAAAGATTGGTGTTCTAATTTCTTGATAATTATAACGTTCACACACTTTTTTTGCCGTTTCCTCGATATGTTGCCAAATTTCAATATCGCCTGGCAAAATGTCCTGTGTTCCGCGTGGAATTTGAATATTCATCTCATTTCCTCCTACATTGCTTGCTTCTCTTTTGTTTTAAAAAAATAAAAAACTCCCGTCCCTGATGATCTTAAATCATCAGGGACGAGAGTTGAATTCCCGTGGTGCCACCCTAATTGAAGCTAAAACTCGCTTCCTCTTTCAAGTAGTTAACGCCTACTTACGTCTTCCCCTACTAAGAAAAAAAATCGTTTCAGAAAAACTCCTCCAAGGTGTTCATTCATCAAGGCAAATTTGGAGGGCTCTCAGCCACGACCTCTCCTCTCTTTTAAATTCGGGATCTTGATTACTATTCCTCTTCAATGGAATGGTTAATATTCATAATATTGATTTCTATCATACGAATGAATCGGGACGATGTCAATAGTTTAATTTCTCATTAGCTTCTGTTTTAAAATTTTTATTTCCCTTAAGGAAACCCCAAATTCATGTGCTAATTCAAAATTCGTCTGTAAAGCTTCCTTCTCAATAAAGTTATGATAATCGACATGAAAAATCGGTTGTGCCTGTTGTAGATGCATTTGATGGTTTTGACTTGCACGCATATGAAATCGTCTCCTTTTTAAACGTTTTCCATAGCATCTCCAAAAATGCATACTTTCACACATTTCTCAAAAAGAAAACTTACAGATTAGTCATAAAAAATTATGGCATTAGGTCAAGACACACATTATTCATTCCCTAAATTGGTTCCTTGGTCACTTATCATTGTACTTCCTCTTTTATAACAATGGATAAAAAAGAGCGTCACCGTATAATTAGGCGACGTTCCGTTCTATTTTTAAGTCGTTGGACTTTCTAATATTAATGTGACCGGCCCATCATTTACAAGCGCAACATCCATCATTTCTCCAAAAATCCCTGTTTCAACCTTCAAACCTTTTTGACGAAGTTTTTCATTAAATTGATCATACAACTCTTCCGCGATATCTGGTTTAGCAGCTGACATAAAGTTCGGTCTTCTCCCTTTTCTCGTATCGCCATAAAGCGTAAATTGTGAAATCGATAAGATATCGCCACCGACTTGGAGGAGTGATTCATTCATTTTGCCGGCCTCATCTTCAAAAATACGAAGATGGATAATCTTTTCTACTAAATAGTCTAAATCAGCTTCAGTATCCTCATGAGTTATACCAACTAAAAGCATATAACCTTTCCCAATTTGACCTACAATTTCACCATTGACAGTTACAGATGATTCCTTCACACGTTGTAAGACGACTTTCACTTTTCCAACACCCCTACTACCCATTAATGCATGATTCTACGGACTGAATAAATATCTTTAATCTGCTTTATTTTATCAACGACCTTCTGTAAATGATCAACATTACGAATTAATATCGTCATATGAATCGTCGCCACTTTATTTCTATGATCCGAGCGACCTGAAACCGCATGAATGGAAGTTCTTGATTCTGTAACTGCGTGAAGGACTTCATTTAACATGCCATTACGGTCAAAGCCTGTAATTTCGATATCAACATTATACGACTTTGATTGACTGACATTCCCTTCCCATTCAACCGGTAGGAGTCTGGATTCAAGGTCATCGCTTTGCATATTTGAACAATCGGCTCTATGAATCGATACCCCTCGTCCCTTCGTAATATATCCTACAATTTCATCACCAGGGACCGGGTTACAGCAGCGTGATAAACGAATTAATAAATTATCGACACCTTTGACACGAACACCCGAATTCATTTTCTTTTTAGGAGTAAATGAAGGCACTTCAGATAGAGCTTCCGCTAATGATTGCTCTTCATTTTCTTGATCCAACTGCTTACGTAATTTTTCGGTTAATCGATTGACGATTTGTTTCGCACTAATGCCACCATAACCAACCGCCGCAAACATATCTTCTTCTCCCGCAAAGCTGAATTTATTTGCCACTTCTAAAACATTATCATGAGTTAATACTTCTTTTGGTTCAAACTCAAGAGCTTTAATTTCTCGCTCAATCGTCTCTTTTCCTTTAATAATATTATCTTCCCGACGTTCTTTTTTGAACCATTGTTTAATCTTATTTCTAGCATGAGAGGATTGGGCAATTTTAATCCAATCCTGGCTTGGCCCATAGGAATGTTTGGATGTCATCACATCGACAATATCACCCGTTTTCAACTCATGATCCAACGTAACCATTTTGCCATTCACCTTGGCCCCGATACATCGATTCCCTATTTCACTATGAATTCGATAAGCAAAATCTAAAGGCACTGATCCCCGCGGTAGCTCAATCACATCACCTTTTGGTGTAAAAACAAAGACCATATCAGAAAAAAGGTCCATTTTTAAGGATTCCATAAATTCTTGTGCATCATTTGTATCGTTTTGAGACTCAATCACATCACGGAACCAACTAAGCTTATCTTCAAACGTATCTGACTTAGGATCAACCGCTTTTCCCTCTTTATAAGCCCAGTGAGCAGCAACCCCAAATTCCGCCACGCGGTGCATTTCATCTGTTCGGATTTGTACTTCTAACGGATCACCATGCGGTCCAACGACCGTTGTGTGTAAAGACTGGTACATATTCGCTTTTGGCATAGCGATATAGTCTTTGAAACGACCAGGCATCGGCTTCCATAATGTATGGATCACTCCTAATACTGCATAACAATCCTTAATATTTTTGACGATAATCCTAACCGCAAGCAAATCATAAATTTCATTAAACTGCTTATTTTGTAAAATCATTTTACGATAGATGCTATAAATATGCTTTGGACGCCCAGACATCTCTGCATCAATATAAACATCTTTCAAATCCCCGCCGATTCGTTCCATTACATCCGATAAATATTCCTCGCGCTCAGCCCGTTTTTTCTTCATCAAATTAACGATTCGATAATATTGCTGCGGATCTAAATAACGTAAAGCCGTATCCTCTAGCTCCCATTTAATCGTCGAAATCCCGAGACGATGAGCAAGTGGGGCAAAGATTTCTAATGTTTCATTGGAAGTCACTCTTTGCTTCTCAGGCGGCATATACTTGAGCGTTCTCATATTATGCAATCGGTCGGCTAATTTAATCATAATGACACGAATATCTTTTGCCATCGCGATCAACATTTTGCGATGATTTTCTGCCTGCTGTTCTTCCTTTGACTTATATTTAAACTTTTTCAGCTTTGTAACACCATCAACAAGCATCGCAACTTGTCCATTAAACGCTTCTTCAATATCCTCAATCTTGACATCTGTATCTTCAACGACATCATGAAGAAAGGCAGCGGCAACCGTGTTCGGGTCAAGCTGTAACTCAATAATAATACCGGCAACTTGTATGGGGTGTAAAATATATGGTTCACCCGATTTTCGATATTGTCCGGAATGGGCTTTTTCTGCATAGAGATAAGCCTTTTGTAAAAAAGCGACGTCCTTCTCCCCGAGATATTGACTCGCTTTTTCTAACACTTGATCTATTGTCATGGAATCACCTGTTTGATTCAATATTTCTTCTATTATCTTTAAGTTTAACAGCTATGTAAAGAGAAAGAAAAGAATTTTGTCGGATTCAATCAAAAATGATATAAAAAGTAGAACAAATATGGACATTGTGGAAAAATCAAGGATATCTTTAGGAAGAAAATAGAAATAAGATTATGGTGAGGTGCGTTTGGTGGTGTTCCTTTCTCTTTTTTTACATCATTACCGACCAAACGATTTTTGACGGCTTTCCTCGTTTTTTTCACAACATACCCTACCAAATGACAACGGTCATCGTTTCTTCGCCCATATCAAAAAAACAGCCGTAAAGAGTTAATGAAACCCTAACGACTGTTCTTACTTGGTGTTTTGTTTTTATTTATCGTATGTTGTTAATGAGAAGAGATCGTAGCCATTTAAACGCTCGCGGCCGTCTAAATATCCTAATTCCACTAGAAAGGCAATGCCGACAACGATTCCGCCTAGTTCTTCCACCATTTTAATTGTTGCTTCGATTGTTCCACCTGTTGCTAATAAGTCATCAGCGATTAAAACACGTTGTCCTTTTTGGATCGCATCGCGGTGGATCGTTAATGAGTCTTTGCCATATTCAAGACCATAATCTACAGAAATAACCTCTCGCGGTAACTTTCCTTTTTTACGGACGGGCACAAATCCTTTTTCTAAAGAATAAGCGATTGGACATCCGACAACGAAACCACGAGCTTCTGGGCCAATGATAATGTCAGCTTCTTTATCCTTTGCATAGTTTGCCATTTCATTGATTGCTGCACGATATACTTCACCGTTTTGCATAAGTGTCGTAATATCGATAAAGCTAATTCCTTCTTTTGGGTAATCTTCTACAGTTGTTAAATGCTGTTTAAAATCCATTTTTATACCGTCTCCTTGATTGTACTTTCAGTCGTATTTTGTTCAAAAATTGTCGTAAACCATTGCTTTAAATGTTCAAATGAAGAATAGACAAAGTCATTTTCCAGCGTTCGTTGTTGTTCTTTTCTCTGGAAGGCGACTGAATCGGTTAAGTTTTTTTTATCTGGATTCTCCTCGATGATTAACCAACCATTTTCTTGGCGAATAAAGTTTAATTCAACAAATACTTCGACCATAAATTTGACTGATTCTTTTGACCAACCTTTATATGAAACCAGCTTCATCCCTTGCTCATTTAAATTAAACTTCTTTTGTTTTCGTAAAAAAGCATAGAACCATTTAAAAGTTTCACGATTTGGACTAGCGGAAAAAAACGAGTCCTCTTCCTGATAAAATAAACAGAAGATTTGACTTGGCCTTCCTTTATCTGCAAAAAGCTGCCTGATTTCTTGTTCACTGGCCGGTAAATCTAATAAAACAACCGCTGCATTTTCAAAGGAATCGATTTGACTAAGCTGTTCACGAGTCCATATTTGTTCATTCTCTAGTTTTAATTTTACCTTCGTCTCATCATTGAGTGCAATCATATACTGAGTCGGTAAAGAAATCAGCTTGAGCTTGTCTTTCAAACGGATCTTCTGTACACTGCGCCAATCAAATAATTGCCAATCATTCACGGCGATGTCTTCAATCATAAGTTGAGGTTTAATATGTCCATTCCATTCATTAATGGACAGTGTACCAACTGCTGAAACACGGTCTTGTACAGACATTTGCTCATATACATAACCAAAATGAAAACCGATTCCATCTAATGATGAGCCGTTTTGTTTAAACTGAATCTTTAAATGATTGGCTTCACTACCGATTTTTTTCATTTCCCCAATGTTTGCTTGCTGTAACATAATTTTGGGGGTTGGATTACTCACCCCAAATGGTGCAAGTTGTTTCATTTGTTTAATAATATCTAAAGAAATCTCATCGACACCAGCAACTAAATCAACTCGTTTTACGGGAATAAAATCTTCTTCTGCAAGACTTTCTTTTGCTTGCACTTGTAAACGGTCCCTTAATTCAGGTAAGTGTTCAAGAGAAATCGTCAATCCAGCCGCCATTGGGTGACCGCCAAAATGAGGTAAAATATCCCGACTTTTTGATAATTCCGCAAACATATCAAAACCTTCAATACTTCGGGCTGAACCTTTAGCAATTCCTTTTTCCTCATCGATACTCAGCACTATCGTCGGTCGATAAAACTTCTCAACTAATCTTGAAGCGACAATTCCAATAACTCCAGGATTCCAGCCTTCTTTTGCGATAATTAGCACCGCATTATCTTCTGGTGGAAAGTCATTTTCAACCATTTCAATCGCTTCTTTTGCGATCGTTGAAACGATGTGTTGTCGTTCCTTATTTAGCCCATCAATTTCTTCTGCTAACATTTTCGCTTCATCACTTTTATCCGTAATAAGTAAATCAACGGCTGGATTTGCTGAGCCTAAACGACCGGCTGCATTCATTCTTGGTCCGATCGCAAAACCGACATGATCCGCTTCTAATGTCTCTTTTTCAATTCCTGCCACTTTTTTTATCGCAATCAAGCCTGGTTTTGAACTAGATTGTAGGGCACTTAACCCTTCCATTGCTAGTAGTCGATTTTCGTCTACTAAAGGAACTAAATCGGCGATCGTCCCGATGACAACAATATCCAATAACTCTTTTGGGACTCTCCCTAATAAAGCCTGGGCCACTTTAAAAGCGACACCTACTCCAGCAAGTCCTTTAAAAGGGTAAGGACATCCTGGCTTTTTCGGATTAATAATTGCATAGGCATCCGGCAATTGTGGTGGAGCTTCATGGTGATCAGTCACAATAAAATCTAAACCGATTTCTTTTGCCACTTCTGCTTCATGAACAGCTGAAATCCCCGTATCAACAGTCACGACAAGCTGAAATCCGGCTTCTTTCGCTTGTCTTAAAGCCGGTTCATTCGGTCCATAACCTTCTGTAAAACGATTAGGAATATAATAGTCAAACTTGGCTCCCAGCATTTGTAACGTATAAACCATTACAGCAGTACTGCTTACACCATATAGTGATAGGTAAACCTTTGATATAATCTCCAGTTTTTCCCCCACTTCACACCGTACGTGAGATTTTCACCTCATACGGCGTTCCATCGACTAACTTCAAAACTTTGTTAATCTACATAACTTTACAGAATTCACATTTTATCACATGTTTGTCCTTTTACATCACTAAGTCTACCAGCTCAAGTTTTTTTCTTAGCTTATTGAGTTTATCCAAAACCCTAGTGTTTGTTATGAGATGTTTATAATTAGAGATTGTGCTTTCATCCTTAGCATGGATAAGGATATGAACGCCTTTATCCACCAAACAAAGATTTTTATATTCATCAGTTCCGCCTTTAGTCCTCGGAACTTTGTGATGGCAATGTATCGATAAAGGTTGAAGTAACTCACCTGTTACGCTACATTTTCCACCTTGTCCACTATATAATGCAACTCGATTATCATTGTACTCTACACTGCGATCTCTCACAGGATGCTCCATAATATATCTCAATATCGCTATGTTTATTTTTGAAAGGTTACGATGAATTTCTTTTCGCCCTTCCTTAGTGTAGGCATTGACAATCTTTCGTTTCATCATTGGGTTTTTATGTCTGATATACCCAATAGGTAATAGTGGATCTCTTGATATAAACCTCATTTGTTTACTTTTCCCGTATTCCTTTCTAATAAAGTCTGAACTAATATGCCCAGTTTTCTTAATTCGCCTTTTCATACGGTGATCTTTCATACAAGCGTTAATCTCATATGCAATATCCCCCATGTCTTCTGCGACTAAGGTGGCAATACGGAAATATTGATGAAGCCCAATAACTGTTGAGTTGTAGAGCGAGACTTTTCTCTGCTGATCGTTAATTCCCTTATCATATCGAATATCATTGATAATTGCTTTGAGGTTGTCTTTCGTTCTTTGTAATGCTTTATCGCATATATGACTCTTGACAATCCACTTGTTTCTTTTAGGGATTAACTTCATTTTGATGCCGAGAAATTCAGAGTAATCCATTTTTAAATTTACTACTTGAGATTTCTCTTCACTTATGTCAAGTTCGAGCCGATCTTTCAGCCACTTTTTAACTGCAAGGTATAGTCTTTTAGCATGATTGGGATTGCTACAGAAAACCTTAAAATCATCTGCATATCTCACGATGTAGCATTCTTTTAACTTTGTTTTGTTCCTCAGTTTTCTGTATTTGTATCCTTTTTCGATGCTTCCCTTTCTATCCTTCCTTGCGTAGATAAAATCATTGTATACAGGATTATTCTCCCATTGGCTCTCTACCCACTTATCTAATTCATTTAACACGATGTTTGACAGTAAGGGAGAGAGTATTCCTCCTTGAGGAGTACCCTTGTTATTTTCAATGATTTGTCCATTTGGTAGCTTGATTTTGGCTTTCAACATTTTTGACACAATTGACAGTAAATTTTTGTCTCTGATACCTAATGTCCACATTTGCTTTAGTAACTTTCCGTGACTCACATTGTCAAAGAAACCTTTAATATCAATATCAATTACGAAATTCATTTTTGCTTGTTGCATTAATTTATAGCTTTGTGCCATCGCATTCTCAACTGAGCGATTAGGTCTGAATCCGTAACTGTTATTTGAAAATTTAGCTTCTACAATGGGATCAAGTACTTGTAATATACATTGTTGGACTATTCTATCCCAAATAGCTGGTATTCCTAAAGGTCTAGTTTTACCATTGGGTTTTGGTATTTCTACTCGTCGTACAGCTTTTGGATGATAATCTCTTAATTTGTTCTTAACATACTCGATAAACTGTTGCTCACTAAGTTTGGCTACATGCTCAATGGTTCGTCCATCAACTCCAGCAGTTTTACTACCAGTGTTCTTCTTGATGTTACGATAGGCTAATTTAATGTTCTCGTCTGAGCTAATAATACTTATCAGGTTAGTAAATTTACTTTCTGATTTGCTTTGCTCGTACAGCATGTCGAAAGTACTTTGCATACTGTAGTACTCTGCATTGCGTAATTTAGACCTTTTCACATGTTTTGCAATTTGTGAATTTGCCACAGACATCAACCCCTTTCTCAAGCGGTGATTCTCTTAGTCATAATCGAATCTGTGTCTGTTATGCATTTATAAGTCTTTGAAGTTACCGACTAGAGCCTATTCCTCCACCACTTATTATTATGGTTTCACAGGTACAATGGCTCCACTCTCACATGAGTAAATCGGTTTTAGTAGGTCACAAACCCTTTATATACCAAACTGCTTCTTTGGTAGGTTAATACCTCCACACCCCATGTTTTCCACGTTCCAATTTCTCTATCCTTACATATATCCTTAGGTTTCTCCTATGGTCCTGTATGCTTGAGCTTGCCTGTAACAAGCTATGGATTTTCATAACTGCAGATTCTTACTCATCCACACATACGATGGCATTGCCACCTGTTGCATTTCTACAACATCTACGTCTAGTCCCGTACATTCGGAGATTCGTCAGTATTTCGCAATACATTCTAACCATAGATATTTTCTGGACTCCCGGCATATGGGATACACCATCCACCTCTGGACAGCTTTCGTGTCAATTATTCTCTGACTTACGGTATCTCTCTGCCGACTTCACCGAGCTTCATACCTTTCTATTTAACCTTAGAAAAAGCATGTCGGAGTATCAGAGTAGGCGTTTCAGGGCGTTACTCCATCATTCCACCTATCAAGAAATCAGTTCTCCTAGGGATATTAAGCGACTCCCTAGTGCCTAACCTTTTCAGTTAGAAACGTGTCGCACCCGCATCATAATCACCAAAAATGAGAATCTTTTCTTTTTTTTCGATTGCTTGTTGGATTCTTTCAACTACTACATCCATCCCATCTAAAGAAAACGGATCATGATATTTGATTTGATTTTTATTTAAAAAGGTAGAGGCAACCTCTGGGGTCGTTAACCCACGATTAATTAAAAGTTTAGCAACTAAAGGAGCGATTTCGAGCTCCTGGATTAATTGCCGAACGACCTCTTCTTTTTGCTCTTCTATTTTCCATCTTGCCTTTGGATTTAACATATAAAAAACACCCCTCGACCTACCTATTATACAGGAGAGGTCAAAGGGTGACAACGAAGATATAAAACTTATTTGTCTTCTATACTTTCGAATTCTCGTTTTATTTGCGAATCACTCTTTTTTGTTTCTTCGGACTCACTTGCTAATTTTTGTTGTTTCAATCGTTTAATTTCTGCTTGGAGCCGATAGATTTTCACCATGCCCAATGCTCCAACAATTACCGCTCCCATTAAAACCGAGCCTAAAATGATAAGAACTAACGGCCAATATGCTTCTCCAAATAAATAATTAACACGAACAGCCTCTACATTAATAACTGCAAAAATCGAAATAATAAGTGCTACTACGAGCCCAACAATAATTCCCCATTGACCTTTCATTTGTTCACCTTCTTTACCATTAGTTTTACATATTTCTTATAACCATTTTGATTGTTTCCTATTACACTTTCCCTGAAAAGCTGGGAATTAAACTCTTAGCTTTGTTCCTATTTACCCACAGGACTCAGAGCATCATTTTCGGGAGCGGTTAACATCGCCCATATCCCCCAAGCTATTCTCATTCAAAAACAGAAAAAACCGATGCATTTTACGAGTAAAATATCATCGGCTTTTGAGATAGTCTCTCTCATTTAATTATGGAGTTGGCTCTAGTTCTTCTTTTCTTTTCGGTTTGTTTTTCTTATTTTTTAACGATTTGGTTTTCCAAACAACCCAAAGCTGCGCCGCTAAGAACATTGAAGAATACGTCCCAGCAATTAACCCAATCACAAGGGCAAAAGCGAAGGAACGAATCGCTTCTCCACCAAAAATCATAATCGCCACAGCCGCAAATGCAACCGTTAAAGCCGTGTTAATCGAACGGGCTAATGTTTGAAGAATACTTTTGTTAACGATATCTGAAAGATCATCAAACCCTTTGACCCGCTTCGCATACTTCACATTTTCTCGAATTCGATCAAACGTAACAATCGTATCATTAATCGAATAACCGACAACAGTCAAAATCGCGGCAATAAACGGAATGTTAATCTCAATTTGAAACAAGCTAAACACCATTAACACAAATAAAGCATCATGTATTAACCCTACAATGGCCGCAACCCCAAAGAGGAATTCAAAACGAATAGCTACATAAATCGTAATTCCAACAGCTGCAAGAATAACGGAAATCACCGCATTTCGGGCTAACTCTTGCCCAACCATCGGTGAAACAGTACTAACATTCGGTTCCGCTCCGTACAATTCAGAAAAATGGTTTTGAATTTGAGCAATCTGATCATTTGGCAATTCAACGGTAAACCTTGCATTCGCAATCTCGTTGTTGTCCCCAGCTAAAACAATATCATCCGGGATTAAACTTTCATCAATGCTAGCAAATTCTTCGCTAATTTCCTCCGCTGTAAGTGACTCTTGACTTAAGACTTCCACTCGCGAACCACTTTGAAAATCAATTCCTAAGTTAAATCCAGCTGTAAATAATAGAATTACACCTAATAAGGATAAAATTCCTGAGAAAAGGAAGAACTTATTCCGATGCTTAACAAAATCAATATTCAGATTCTGTGTATTAAAGTTCATCGATCTGATCCTCCTTTACTCCAAATAGCCAGTACTTCTTATTAAGGGCTTTACTATTAACCCATAAACCTAACATTAACCTTGCCCCATAAACAGCGGTAACAAAACTGACTAAAATACCAACAATTAACATAACCGCAAAACCTTGTACCGAGCTTGTCCCATAGACAAACATCACACCTGCTGCTAATAAAGTCGTTAAGTTCGCATCTAAAATCGTTATAAAAGCACGTTTACTACCTGCTTTGTAAGCGGACATAATCGATTTTCCAGAACGGATTTCTTCTTTAATTCGCTCATATGTAAGAATGTTCGCATCAACAGCCATACCAACACCAAGTATTAACGCGGCAATCCCTGGTAACGTCAGGACTGCATTCATTAAATTAAATACTAATAAAACAAGATAAATGTAAGCTGTCAAAGTAATGGCAGCAATCACACCCATAAAACGATAATACACAATCATATAAATTAAAATTAACGCTACCCCAATAAATCCAGCGTAAATCGTTTTTTCCATCGCTTGTTCCCCAAGTGAAGCCCCAACAGAGTTCGAATAAATCTCTGTTAAACTAACCGGTAAAGAACCCGCGTTTAATAGTTCCGCTAGATTGGTCGCTTCGTCTAGAGTAAAAGTGGAACTTTCAATCATCACATCGGTTGTTCGTAATTCTTGTGTTACAGTTGCCGCAGAAAGAAATTTAGGCTCTTCTTTCATCGCTTCTTCATAGTACGAATCGCCTTCCTCAAAGTCTAACCACATAACTAATAAATTATTTGGATATCCTTTCGCTCTTAATTCATTAGTAATATCCCCAAATTGATTAGCATCTCTTAATGTAATCGAAACAATAGGACGTCCGGTATTTGGATGAAACCCTGGACTTGCTCCATTTTGTGCTAAATCGGCTCCGTCCAATAAAATATTATCGTCCACATCTCGGATTGTTAAAACCGCTTCCGTTGAGAGCATTTCCCTTGCTTGTTGCTGATTCTCAACTCCTGCTAATTGCACCCTAATACGGTTATCGCCTTCTATTTGAATATTAGGCTCTGATACACCAATAACATTTATTCGTTGATTTAGTGCGGCAACGGTCGCCGTTAACGCTTCGTGATTAATAACATCTCCTTCATTAGCTGGTTCCACTTCATATAAAATCTCGAAACCACCTTGAAGGTCTAGTCCGAGCTTTACATCCTTAGTGATGTCCATAACTGTTGTACTAATTAACACAGCTATCGCAGCAAGTATAAGGAAAAAAGCGACTATTCGACCCTTTTTGACCATCTCTCTCTTGTACCTCCCTTTATCAAAAAAACAAACTTCCAAATTCTTCTGATACACTTTTCTACAATAATACCACACAAAACATAGATAAAGAAAACTCGTCGATTGACGAGCCTTGAAAAGGCGACGGCAGAGACATAGTTGCCCTTATAATTGGGACTTCCAATTGCTCCCTACCTATCGTGTAAAAAACCAAGCGTTATGACAACTTGGTTTTCATCTGTTCATATGCTCCATCACCAGAATGAACATTAAAAAATTAAATCTCTTCCTTCTCATATTCCACAAACCAATCAGTAGGCTCTTTATAAGCATGGATTGTCAGCCAATTCATATAAACATGAGGTTTTAACAAAAGAAGATGATTAACAAATTGGTTCATATGAATATATTCCTTCGATTTTCTAAGCTGATACATTAAACAATCCCAAATTTCTTCTTTGGTTGCTCGCTCATATCCTAAAAAATGAAATTCATCAACCTTGCTTTGTATAGCCGGTTCTACAGCATCACGCCAAACTTCAAACTGCTGCTTCTCCTCCATATGCTCACCTACCCACTACTCTTTTTAAATGATAGTTCCTTTTAGACAAAAGCTTGTCATGCTTGCCTCACTACTAAGCATATATATAATAACGTGAAATTTCCATCACTTTTTTTAGAAAGTAGGGTTATTATGTCCAAGCAAACCTTCTTAAAAGGAGCATTTATTTTAATCATTGCGAGCTTCATTACAAAAATTCTCGGTTTCATCAATCGAATTGTTGTGGCGAGAATTATGGGTTCTGAAGGTGTTGGATTATATATGATGGCGATCCCGACGTTATTGCTTGTCATGACCCTAACCCAACTCGGCCTCCCTGTTGCGATTTCCAAGTTAGTAGCAGAGGCGGAAGCCAAAAAAGACCACGTTCGTGTAAAACGTGTTTTAGTCGTTTCATTAAGCACCACTTTAGGTTTAACAGTCATTTTTACAACGTTAATGATTGTCCTAGCTCCATTTGTTGCAGCAAACCTTTTAACCGATGAACGTGCCTACTACCCATTAATTGCTATTACGCCAATTGTACCGATTGTAGCCATTTCAGCGATCATTCGCGGCTACTTTCAAGGCAAACAAAATATGAAACCAACCGCGATTTCCCAAGTCATTGAACAAGTCGTTCGAATTACGCTCGTCGCGATTACAACCACTGCTTTTTTACCATTAGGAGTTGAGTACGCAGCAGCAGGAGCAATGATTTCTGTAGTTGCAGGAGAATTCATTTCATTACTTTATATGGTATTTATTTTTAAACGTAGAAAATCATTCAAGGTAAGGCAACAGTTTTTCACCTATGCCAAGGGGGGAGGAAAACATTTTCTGATTTAATGAGGATTGCCCTTCCAACTACAGGAAGTCGTTTGATAGGTTCGGTTTCCTTATTTTTTGAACCGATTGTCGTTGCTCAAAGTTTAGCACTCGCAGGTGTAGCAACGGTCATGGCAACAAAACAATATGGTGAACTGGCGGGCTTTGCGATTCCGCTTTTAATGCTCCCCACTTTTATTACAGCTTCTTTATCCGTTTCTCTTGTACCTGCTATTAGTGAAGCCGCTGCCGAAAAACAGTACCAATTAATACATCATCGACTTACCCAAGCCTTAAGGCTCGCCCTATTGTCGGGAGGAATATCTTGTGTCGTTTTATACATTTTTGCCGAACAAGTTGTCACACTGATGTATAATGCACCAAATGTGGCGATGTACATTAAACTCATGGCTCCCTTTAGTATTTTCTTATATTTGCAAGGCCCCCTTCAAGCGACACTACAAGCCCTCGATCTAGCAAAAGCCGCCATGATGAATAGTCTGTTCGGTGCCATTATAAAAACGACCGCTATATTTGCCCTCGCCTCTAGGCCAGAGCTAGGAATTATGGGAGCCACATTAGCAGTTGTCATTGGTTTTATTTTAGTTACATTGCTTCACTTCGCTACAGTTGTCAAAACGATCGGATTTACACTTGAAGTTCGACTCGTTGCTAAAGTCATTTTATTAGTCGGGTCAACAGCAGGATTTGGCGTTTTTTGTGCAAAATATATAACATTTACGGAATCCATGCTAATTGATACGATGTTAGCGATATGTTTAACGACCGCATTTTATTTTATCCTCATCTTTATGTTAAAGCTCGTTCATAAACATGAAATCGCCCGCCTGCCAGTGTTCGGAACCTTATTGAGTAAATTTATCCGGTAAAAACATTGTAAATAAAGGGAATTCCGTGCCACTTATTTTATCTATATGTAGACGGCGTTCCCTCTTCACCTTTTACACACCACACCAGGCCAAATAAATAGCCTTTCCTCTCATTTATTTCTATTTCTCATCCTTCAAATCAATAAAAAAGGTTTGGTCATCCTTAATGGAGCAGTAAGAGATTTTTTTAATATCGCGGTAACCTAATTTTCGCATCTGCTGTCTGACCCATAACGAAGTTTTACCAATCTCTTCTAAGTGGTCCTCTTGGATTTTACCGTCCAAAATAATCGGTAGAGGCAATTGTGGTTTTTTCTGTGACTTCGATTTCTTTTTATCCTTTTCAATGACCGACAACTTTCCGGAAGGTTCGAGTATAGCAAATTCAACATCTGATAATTTACTTACTTTATTTTGTCTTAACTGAATGAGCAAGTCATCAAAGTTATATCGTTGCTTTCTCATTTCATGTTCATCTATTTTACCAGCATTAATTAGGACCGTTGGCTTTCCATCAATTAGCTTTCGGAATCGTTCACTTTTTAAGGACAAGTAAGCAAAAAGGATTTGAATCATTACTAATACGAGTAATGGGATAATGGAATGTAGCATCGATGATTGTTCATCATCTATTGAGATAACGGCAAGTTCAGCAATCATAATCGAGACGACAAAATCGAGAACAGATAATTGTCCAATTTCTCGCTTGCCCATAAAACGTAAAACAAGCAAGATAATAAAATAAACGAGAATCGTTCTAAAAATTATCGCTGAAATATCCATTGTGTTTTCCCCTTCCTTCATTAGCTACAAGACCGCCACTCCGTTTTATTAATTAGGTTGTCCGCTTTCCACCTTTTCGTTCCTTGTAGCTTTTGGTAAATAAAAATTAATTTACATCATTTTTTTAAACAAGCCTGAATAAGCTTTATTAAGACAAGTTATTGGAGAGGAGGAAAGATATTGGAATCTTATCGAAATTTTTTTCCTGCAGTTGTCATGGGGTTATTAACGATTTTTTCCGTTGCCGTTGTTTTTAGTTTAATCGCAGCTACCGTTTTATCTTTAACCAATTTAACAGAACACTCTCTCGATTGGCTCATCAAAATTATTGCCTTTTTAACGATCCTTATCGGTGGTCTAGTTGCAGGAGCTAAATCGAAATCAAAAGGATTAATGATCGGGGCTGTAACCGCTATTTTATTTACTCTTATCACATTCCTTGTGCAATTTTTAGGGTATGATCAAGCGTTTACTACCGAACAATATATGTATCATGGTGGCTATTTATTAATTGGAGCTCTTGGTGGGATGGTCGGGGTTAATCTCTTTGGCGGGAATTCCTAATCGTTCAGATTGATTACGATTCATAACGAAACATTCAACAAAAAAGCTGACTTATGGTCATTAAAGACCTCCAAGTCAGCTTCCTTATTTTAATCAATCTGGGTTTACCACTTCACGTACGGCTGATTTATCAAAAGTTAGTTTGCGGTTATCATTTACAAGAATAACCATTACTTCCTCATCAACTGCATCGATCGTGCCGTGTAATCCACCAATTGTAATGATTTTATCGCCACGCTTTAAAGCAGTGTGCATTTCGCGAATTGCCTTTTGTTTTTTCTGTTGTGGACGAATAAGTAAGAAGTAAAAAATCACAAACATTAAGATTAATGGTAATAAAGAAACAATCATTTCCATTTTTAATTTCCCCCCTTTCATTAGTAAACATATCTTTTTTATATATGATTAGAAATTTTTCGCATTCGGTTTATTAAAACCATATTGTTCGAAAAATTCTTCTCTAAAGTCCAGTAAGCGATCCTCACGAATAGCTTGTTTTACTTGTTCCATTAGATTTAATAAGAAATATAAGTTATGGTAAGACGTCAATCTAAATCCAAAAGTTTCCTCACATTTTACTAAGTGACGGATGTATGCTCTTGAATAGTTTTGACAAACATGACAATCACAATTTTCATCTAATGGTCTAAAATCGCGAGCATATTTTGCATTACGAACGACTAAGCGACCTTCACTTGTCATACATGTACCATTACGAGCAATTCGAGTTGGCAAAACACAATCAAACATATCAATCCCACGAATCGAACCATCTATTAAGGAATCAGGAGAACCTACTCCCATTAAATATCTAGGCTTATTTGCTGGCATCAAAGGCGTTGTAAATTCAAGTACACGATTCATGACATCTTTTGGTTCCCCAACAGATAATCCCCCAATGGCATAACCAGGAAAATCTAAAGAGATAAGATCAGCGGCACTTTGTCTACGAAGCTCTTCATATTCGCCCCCTTGTATAATACCAAATAGTCCTTGGTCTTCAGGTCTTTTATGAGCAGTTAAACACCGCTCTGCCCAACGGCTTGTACGCTCAACCGACTGTTTCATATAATCATAATCAGCTGGATATGGCGGACATTCATCAAAAGCCATCATAATATCAGATCCAAGAGAATTTTGAATATTCATCGCTTCTTCAGGGCTTAAGAAAAGCTTCTCGCCGCTTAGGTGGTTACGGAAATGAACACCTTCTTCTTCAATCTTTCTCAAATCGCTTAAACTAAATACTTGGAATCCACCTGAATCGGTCAAAATAGGGCGTTTCCAATTCATAAACTGGTGCAGACCACCCGCTTCTTCAATGATTTTATGCCCTGGTCTTAACCAAAGATGATACGTATTGCTTAAAATAATTTGAGCATTCATATCATATAAGTCTTCTGGACTCATCGTTTTAACGGTTGCAAGTGTTCCAACCGGCATAAAAATCGGTGTTTCTATTGTACCATGAGGTGTATGGACTTTACCAAGACGAGCCCCTGATTGTTTACATGTTTTTATAAGTTCATAAGTGACAGCTGCCATCTATCGTTCCTCCTTGAATAAAAAGCGAAGTCCGTTTGCTCAGAAGCGAGAAATACTAAGGATCAACGCTAAATTCGCGCCATCCTGTCGCAACGCCTTGTACCCACATCCTGTGGGTATGATGAAGACGCTTTTTGTCTTCATTCAGATGGGCGATTTTTCTCGAGCGTCTAACGGGCGTAGCTCTATTAGTTAATTCCAAAAACGTACAAATTATTTCCAATCACTAATAAACATCGCATCTCCAAAGCTAAAAAAGCGATATTGTTCGCTTACAGCATGACGGTAGGCGTTCATGACATGCTCTTTGCCTGCTAATGCACTTACAAGCATAACGAGTGTTGACTTAGGTAAATGAAAATTCGTCAAAAGGGCATCTAACCCTTTAAATTCAAAACCGGGATATATAAAAATCGATGTCCAACCTGACGTTTCACAAAATTGTCCGTGTTCTTTCATAATCGTTTCTAAAGTACGAGCAGATGTTGTCCCTACTGCGATAATACGAGAGCCATTTTTTTTCACTTTTTGTAAAAGTTGAGCTGTTTCCCCACTCATTTGATAAAATTCGGCGTGCATCTCATGCTCTTCAATTTTGTCGACACTTACAGGCCGAAACGTTCCTAAACCAACATGAAGTGTCACCATCGCAATATGAACGCCTTTTTCTCTAACCTTCTCCAGCAATTCCTCTGTAAAATGAAGTCCTGCTGTCGGAGCAGCGGCGGAACCACGATTTTTCGCAAAAACTGTCTGATAACGTTCTTTATCATCAAGCTGTTCTTTAATATAAGGAGGTAAGGGCATTTCACCTAAGCTATCTAATACTTCATGAAGGATACCATCATACACTAGCTCAATTTCACGTCCACCATGCTCTAATTCTTTTGTACACTTTGCTTTTAATAACCCTTCACCAAAAATGATTTCAGTGCCTTCTTTAACTCTTTTAGCAGGTTTAACAAGCGTTTCCCACTTATCTCCGTTAATTTGTTTTAATAAAAGCACTTCAATCTTGGCCCCTGTATCGGCTTTCACTCCATACAGTCTAGCTGGCAACACCCTTGTATCATTTAAAACGAGACAATCTCCCTCTTTTAGATAGTTAAGAATATCAGGAAAATGCTCATCCTTTATCTCACCTGTTGATTTATTTAAGGCAAGCAAACGAGACGCCGTTCTATCTTTTAGCGGCGTCTGTGCGATTAATTGTTCAGGTAATTCAAAATCAAACTCTTCAACTTCCATTTTTGTTGTCACCTTTTCTATTCCGTTCCAAATTGCACATCTTGATAATTTTATCGAATCTTTAAGAAATAATCAAGGTATTATCGAAAACGACCAATTAACATGAAAATAAGCGAGAGAATAACACTTATGATTAAACAAGTGACAACCGGAAAATAAAAGGTCGTATTTTCCCCTTTTATAAAAATATCTCCGGGCAATTTACCGATCGGAATAAAGCGACCAATTAACTGCCAAAGCATCCCTATCGTTATTAAAATCACACCTATTGTAATGATGATTTTTGGAAAAGTACTCATTTTTGGGGCGCCTCCAGTTGGAAATGTTGGTAGCACATTGGCGTTACCACTCTTCCCCTTGGTGTCCTCTGAATAAAGCCAATTTGTAATAAATATGGCTCATACACATCCTCAATCGTCTCAGCTTCCTCTCCAATTGTTGAAGCAATCGTCTCTAACCCTACAGGCCCACCTTTAAATTTTTCAATCATTCCAAACAATAATTTATGATCAATATGATCAAGACCTAACTGATCCACTTGTAATTTCTCCAAAGCATGAACCGCCATATCATACGTTACTGAACCATCACCCTTTACTTGAGCAAAGTCACGAACTCGCCGTAAAAGGCGGTTAGCAATTCGAGGCGTCCCACGAGAACGACTGGCAATCTCCAAAGCCGCTTCATGCTCTAACTCAACCTGAAAGACTTGTGCCGTTCTTTTGACAATAAGGGCTAATTCATCAATGTTATAAAATTCTAGTCTCGCCATCACTCCAAAACGATCACGGAGCGGAGCAGAGAGCATCCCTGCTCTAGTCGTTGCTCCAACTAATGTAAAAGGGGGTAAATCAAGGCGAACAGATCTAGCAGTCGGACCTTTGCCGATCACTATATCTAAACAAAAATCCTCCATCGCCGGATAAAGCACTTCTTCAACCATCCGATTCAAGCGGTGAATCTCATCAATAAAAAGAACATCCCCCGGTTCAAGCGCAGTCAAAATCGCAGCCAAATCTCCTGGCCTTTCAATTGCAGGACCTGAGGTTGTTCTCATTTGTACATTCATTTCATTGGCAATAATAGCGGACAAAGTCGTTTTTCCAAGTCCTGGTGGTCCATACAATAAAACATGGTCAAGGCTTTCTTCCCGCATTTTGGCTGCCTCAATAAAAACCTCTAAGTTCTTTTTAACATCTTCCTGACCAATATAATCTAATAAGCTAAGTGGACGTATCGATTGCTCGACGGACATTTCCTCATGCTGCTGTTCGGCTGAGACCATACGCTCTTCCATCCTATCCACCTCCCGTTTACACTTTCAACATCAATTGTAATGCTTTTCTTATGTAAGCATCTGTTGCTAATTGTTCTTTCTCTAACAATGGCCGCACTTTCTTAAGTTCCTTTTCAACATATCCAAGAGCTCTTAATGCTTCAAATGCTTCCTCCAATGCCTCATTGTCTTTTCTCACTTTCACGGGCTTATTTTCGCCCAAAGTGCTCGGTTGTAGTAAAGAAACGGTAAACTCCTCAAGCTTGCCTTTCAAATCTAAGAATCATTTGTCTCGCCGTCTTTTTTCCAACACCTGGGAATTTAACTAAAAACGCTTCATCTTCCCCTTCAATCGCATCGACAACATGTTCCGGTTGCCCTGACGCTAAAATCGCTAATGCCCCCTTTGGGCCAATCCCAGAGACATTCAAAAGTTTCTCAAATAAATTCCGTTCTTGTATCGACTGAAATCCGTATAAACGAATTAAATCCTCTTTTACATATTGATACGTAAAAACCTTCACTTCATTATCCATTTCCTTTTCAAACACATATGGATTTGGGCAAAATAATTGATACCCTAAACCATGATGATCGACGACTAAGTATTGCGTTTCTACTGCCACTAATTTTCCGGTTACATATTCAATCACGTAAATAAACTCTCCTCAAGTACGAACATTTATTTCTATTTTATCACACTCAGGCTGTGACGTCATAGCAATTAAGCAAGGAGAGAAAGTGGAATCTTTTTTAGAAATCAATATGGCCTTCATTTTGATTCCATCAAAAACAAACAACCCCAAAAAATCATAATTGACTTTCTGAGGCCCTGTTATGGAATAAAATTCAGTTATACATCCGCTTTTTCGAGGTTTTTAAACACATCTAAAATTTGTCTATATTGTTCTTTATTTTCAATACGAATGCCCTCTTTTAGTTCATGCTGTTGATACGTTTCTAATTTTTCGGTATCAATTTGAAAAAAGGATTGAATGATTTGTTCCTCCTCTGGTTTTCCTTCAAACATTTGTAAAAAACCATTTTCTGAAAGTCCAAAATAACCATTAATTTTAACAATAGGTGAAATATCATCCATTTCCATCCGAAATATAATCTGTTCTTGATTTTGATTAATAAGCTCCCATTCATCATAATGTGCCCAAAAATCTTCTACAGACCAAATCGTTTCCTCAATTGTTTCTTCACTTTTTCCACCATCTAAATAAATACGTTCTAATTTGATATTCATTGTAAGTGGTGCAAACGCTCCAATATTTTCTGTCTCTAACTTTTTTACAGGATCTTCTGCTTCTCCTTGTAAATAAAAGATCGTGCTCACCATGATAACGATCAGGAATAAGATGATCGGATATTCTTTTTTTGTGGTTAAATATTTCATTACCTTCATTATGCTTCACCTAACCTGATTTCACTAAATTATAAATATAAAAAGAACCACTTATGGGTTCATCGTTCCCATAAATGGTTCCTTTCATTCATTTTATTTCAATTAAAGCGAAGGTCGTTAGCTTAACGCGAGCGTTCAAAAGGTCTTTGGACAGCTCGTCCAAGATCACGAATCATATCTTCAAAAGTAGCTCCTATTTCTTCAAAGGCAGCCCCTGAACGAAGTTGATTATCCATAGTTTCTACTCTGCCATACATTTCTTTATCAGACACAATGTGGACATCTTTATCATTTGAAAGACCTTGAACTGTTTGTTTGATTTTAGATTCAAGACCACCTGCATTACCATCTGCATCTACAGCGACAACAATTTTATTTTCATGTACAATGACATGAGCATCATCAACACCATCAATCGCTTCAACATGTTTAGCAATTTTTGATGCTGTTTGACCATCGTAATTACTATGATAATTCGCCGCTTGGAATCCAGCACGATTCATCGTATGAGAACGTCCAATGGATTGATTCCCACGGAAATTTTCCACATTTACGCCGCCATGATGTCTAGACCTAGATTGAACTCCAAAATTACGGTCAGTTAGGCGTCTTTTTAAGACACCGTTTTCATCAACCATACGTGCACGGTCATTACCTGTTACCCCTTGATTCCAAAAACCACTTCGTCTATCATGGTGACCAATTTGATTATTTTCCATCCCAAATGGGCTAGCACCAAATGACCTTGGTCCATAAGTACCGACACGATTCGTTGGTGCTTTACTTGAACCAAATTCTGAAGCCCCATAATAACCGTTATTTTGAAAATTGTAACTACGCTCCGAACGGTTATGACGATTATTCGTAAACATATCTGTTACGGGTCCCTCAGCACCATAGTTATTAACTTGGTGTCTCGTACCACTCATTTCAACCCCTGTAACAGAATGATTTCTCATTGTCCCTGCTTGATCCGTTTGATTACAAGCCACTAAGCTACTTGCTAACATTAATGTAGATGCAACGGTTAAAGCAATTTTCTTCATATTTGAAAGCCCCCTTTCGCTTATTATGGTGGCTTTTTCGTATTGTTTTTAGTCTGTTACATCTTGAGCGACATACCGATTATTCCCTTGAATTAGAAAGATTTTAATCAAAAGTGTTCTTTTCCCAACAGATTCGAACCGTAATTACGCGTATCTTCAATTTTCATTACCAATCACCTTACTTCCGCAAAAAGACGCCTCAAAAAGTCCAGTGACTTTTTGAGGCGTCTTTTTTTACCTTTTTATTAATCTTCATAATCATCTTGTTCGTTATAATGATTCATTTGTCTTTTAGGTTCTGAATGGTTTCGCCCCATAAATTGTCCTTCAACGCTATGGAACATTTGCCCACTTTGTCCTGGAGCTTGAAATCCTCCTTCTTGGCCTGGGAATGGAAACCCTCCATTTTGACTTAACATCGGCATTCCACCATGTTGACCTGGCATCGGCATCACCCCACCATGTTGGCCTGCCATTGGCATCATCCCACCATGTTGGCCTGCCATTGGCATCATCCCACCATGTTGGCCTGGCATCGGCATCATCCCACCATGTTGGCCTGCCATTGGCATCATCCCACCATGTTGGCCTGCCATTGGCATCATCCCACCATGTTGCTCTGGCATCGGCATCATCCCACCATGTTGACCTGGCATTGGCATCATTCCACCATGTTGACCTGGCATTGGCATCATTCCACCATGTTGACCTGGCATTGGCATCATTCCACCATGTTGATCTGGCATCGGCCCCATCCCATCATGTTGACCTGGCATTGGCATCATCCCATCATGTTGGCCTGGCATCGGCATCATCCCACCATGTTGCTCTGGCATTGGCTGTGGTCCATGGTCTGGTTGAACATAATGGTGACCGTACGCAGGTAAAGTTTGGGCAGGTTGATACGGTGTTGGCATCTGTCCCTCTACACAGTCCGTCTCCATCGGTTGGAATGTTTGTGGAGCCATTCCAAATTCATGATGATGCTGGACTTGGTGGCCATGATGTGCATGATGACCTTGCGGAAACATTGCTGGTTTTATTGGGAATCCACAGTTTGCACATCCTGGCATAACTGGACTGATTGGTGTCATATGCATAGGTGGGCAAGGTTGCTGGACAGGTGGCTCACAATACTCAACCTCTTGTACAGGCATTTCTACTTGTGGTTTTACTTCTGGCATAGGTTTTGGCTGCGGCATTGGTGGTTTAGGCAACGGCATTTCTTTTACTGGTTTTTCTTTAATCGGTAGCTCTTTTTTCGGCTGAACAACTGGTTGTTCCTTTGGTTTATGGATGACTTTTTTCGGCTGTGGATTATATAAAAAAACATTCATATTTGTTTCATAATTTTTTGTAATATCTTTTGAAATCGGCTGCGGTTGTGGCTGTGGCATTGGCTGTATTGGTGCAACTGGTTGTTCCTTTTTAGCAATTGGTTGCTCTTTAACTACTTGCTGTGGTGCTACAATCGGTGATTCTTTTTTTACAGGAACACTTCCTGTAGGTATTTTAATTTTCATCCCAGGCATTAATACATCTGGATTACTAATTTGTGTATTAACCGCCTTTAATTCTTCAAAGTTCACTCCATGCTTTTGGGCGATTTTCCAAAGAGACTCTCCTTTTTGGACAATATGAATTTTCACGATCATGCTCCCTCCTCTTACATTCATTACATTGTATGAGACGCTAGGCAACTTGACACTGTATTTTTGCCCAATTTATAACCGTTCGTCTAGAGTCTTGACCCTACTCACTGCCAAATGTATGTTTTTTAAAATCGTTTTAGACCTATGTACAAGTTATCAATTTAAGATGAAGTAAAAAGAAAAAACACAGGGAGAGGATATGAGACCACTGAAAAACTTTCTACTCGTTAAATATGGTTACATTAGTTAGCCTACTCCGCTGGCTCCGTTTTGGTTCATGAAAAAATGTTTGATATTATGGATTGCCCAAGATTCTTTTTCATCAAGGTTGAGTATGAGAATTTTCAATGTCCTTGAAGAAAATAGGAGGTTTATAAAAATACAAGTAGTCATTTGAAGCTCTGTTCTTTAGCAATAAGCAAATTGCACACAATACTTTATGTAGTTTCCCTTTTATAAAACAAAAAACGCCCAAACTTTATGGGCGTTCGAGCATTCTTTGTAGCGCTAAACAAGCATCTTTGGTAATTTCTTTATCGACCGTAATTGGATGACGTAATTTTCCTTCCATTAAATCTTCTAGTGACCATAATAAATGGTCTAAGTCGATCCGATTCATTGTTAAACAGGCACACATTGTTGGGTTTAAGGAGACAATCGATAAATCCGAATAGGTTTTAGCTAAACGTTGTACTAAATTCATTTCCGTCCCTATTGCCCAAGAAGTACCTTTTTCTGCGTTTTTAATTGTCTCAATAATATAATGAGTCGAGCCATTTAAATCAGCTTGACGAACAACTTCATGTGTACATTCTGGGTGAACGATCACTTTTGTTTCTGGCTCATTTTTTCTTAACTGCTCGATATGGGTGGTTGTAAATTTTTCATGGACAGAACAATGACCTTTCCATAAAATCACCTTCACTTCTTCAAGCGGTGTATTAAACTCATTTACTAATTGCTCTTGAATCGGGTCCCAGACGACCATTTGCTCAAGGGGGATTCCTAAGTCATAGGCAGTATTTCGGCCGAGATGTTGATCAGGTAAAAAGAGTAATCGTTCCTTTTGCGTAAAAGCCCACTGCACCATTTTTTTCGCATTCGACGACGTCACTGTCGCACCACCATATTTCCCACAAAAGGCTTTAATTGCAGCTGTACTGTTAACGTATGTGAGAGGGAGCATCGTTTCTCCGAACAGTTGTTTTAATTGGCTCCACGCCTTTTCTGTTTGGTTAATATTAGCCATATCAGCCATCGAACACCCTGCTTTTAAATCCGGCAAAAGGACTTGCTGGTTATCTTCTGTTAGCATATCAGCTGTTTCAGCCATAAAATGAACGCCACAAAAAACGATAAATTCTGCTTTTTTATTCTCAGCTGCTAGCTGAGCTAGTTGAAGGGAATCCCCAGTGACATCCGCAAATTGAATGACCTCGTCTCGTTGATAGTGATGACCAGGAATAAATAGCTTTTCCCCAAGCTTTTCCTTGATTGTCCAAATTCTCGCTTCTTTTTCTGCTACAGTCATCAAGTTGTACTTTTCAGGTATTCGTTTTACTTGGGCGATTTGTTCTAAAACACTCATTTTTTGACATCTCCTTTTAATAACATACTTAAGTCCATCGCTTGAACTGAATGGGTTAAAAACCCTAATGAAATATAGTCGACACCACAACCACTGAACGCTGGTAACGTTTGTAAATCAATCCCGCCAGAAGCTTCTGTAACAATGCCTTCTGGTACATACTTCCTTTGTTTGGCAATTTGCTCTGGAGTATAATTATCAAACATAATTACATCGACTTTCGCTTCAATCGCTTCGAATAATTCATTTTGATTCGTGATCTCCACTTCAATTTTGGTCATATGACCTAATTTTGCTTTCACTTCACGAACGGCCGCTATAATTCCCCCATAAGCTGCAATGTGATTTTCTTTTAAAAGGACCGCATGATCTAATCCACGACGGTGATTAAATGCCCCACCACATCTTACGGCATATTTTTCTAACATTCTCAGCCCTGGTGTCGTTTTTCGAGTATCACACAAGCGAATCGTCGAATCATCAAGTTGCTCAATTGCTTTATTTGCTAACGTAGCAATACCAGACATTCGTTGCATTAAATTTAAAAAGACTCGTTCCCCTGCTAATAAAAGGTCAACAGGACCAGTCATTTCAGCAATCACTTTTCCTTTTTTAACAAGGTCTCCATCTTGCACGAATAATTTGACTTCGATCTCATTACTCAGAAGTTGATACCCGACTTTTACTATATCTCTTCCGGCAAAGACACCATCTTGTTTAGCCGTAATATATGCTGTTTTAATTAAAGACTGCGGCAATGCTTGACTTGTCACATCTCCGTCCCCTAAATCTTCATTCAAAAATTCAATTAATAATTGTTTCAGTTTCACAAGATTCATCTCTGCTCCCCCTTAAAGTGAAATAAACTGCTTCTTTTTTTGGATAGGTTGATTAATTTTTACTTCTAATGTCGTCTTTAACCATTCCTCTTGCTCTTTTGGATAATCTAAACGATAATGTCCACCTCTAGATTCCGTTCTTTCTAAAGCAGACTGACAAATCAATAAGGCGATCAATAGTTGATTGGCTTCTTCCATTTGTTTTGGGGCAAAAGCTGACTTTTGTTCTAACCACGGCTGATAAGGTCGTAGCCAATCAATCACTTTTTTTAAACCCGCTTCTGTTCTTTTAATTCCAGCAAATTGAGTCATCATCATTCTCAAGTTCTCTAGACTAGGCAACTTCACCGACTCTTCCTTTTGAGCTAAATCTGTTTCTAATAAAAATTGTAATCCTTTAAAGTGAAGCGACTTCGCTTTTTTCCGAATATCTAAAACCGCACGTTCAGCAAAAACTAAGCCTTCTAATAATGAGTTACTTGCCAAACGGTTTGCTCCATGAACACCTGTACAAGCTACTTCCCCAAGAGCATATAGCGCCGGCAGCGAAGTTTCTCCATGCTCATTTGTGTTAATTCCACCGCTAATAAAATGGGCCCCTGGTGCCACTTCCAATAATGACGTATCCAACTTAATCCCAGCCCTTTGACAAATTTGAAATACTTGTGGAAAACGCTCGGAAAATTGTTCAATAGAAGAGATATCTAAAAAGACTTTCTTACCGGCAGCTTGATAATCATAGATTTTCCGACTTACTACATCTCTTGGTGCCAAATCCTTATTAGGGTGATCACTCATGATCGCAACCCCATTTTCGTCTACAAGTGTTGCTCCTTCTCCACGTAAAGCTTCACTAGCCAAACCAACGACCTCTTCTTCATGGAGCAGCAAAGTAGGATGAAATTGAATAAACTCTAAATCACTTAACATAGCACCAGCCCGATAAGCGAGGGCCATACCATCTCCAGTTGTTGTCCTTGCATTTGAGGTATACGTATACAATTGTCCAATACCACCTGTCGCAATTATCGTGAAATCGGCTTTTAATAAACATTTATCCGTTTGTACCCCAATGACTTGACCGTTTTCTTTCACAAGACTAAGAGCTTCTGTTTTTTCCATCACCTCAACACGACCTTTTATTTTTTCTAAAAGGGTCATGACAAAAGCTTTACCCGTTTGGTCCCCATACGCATGCACAATTCTCCGTTCTTGATGAGCCCCTTCCATTCCAAGCTTAAACTCCTGTGTTTTTGTTCGATCAAATGGTACACCTAAATTCGCCATATATGCGATAAGCTCAGGAGCTCTTTTCACCATCAGTTCAACATTGTGTTCAAGATGATGACCGTAACCAGCTCGTAATGTATCTTCAAAATGCTTTTTCCAATTGTCATTCGGATGTAGGGCAGCTGCAATGCCACCTTGTGCTAACTTTGAATTTGAAGTTGTTAGTTTTGACTTTGTGAGAACAATCACATTAAAATCATCAGCTAATAAATGTGCAGCCATTAATCCAGCTATCCCACTTCCAATTATAATGACACCTGCTCTAGCCATAGTCATTTTTTATCCTCCCAATAACATTACAGTTGTCTTGTCACCTATCTTTACATAAAATAGACTTAGTGACAAGATTTTTTTTATTTATTTCATAGAATGATATTTGGCAGGTGATGAGATGATTTATTTGGATTATAGTGCGACAACACCAATGTCTGAAAGAGCCATTGAAGCTTACGGAGAAATGGCTCGACAGTTTTTCGGAAATAGCAACAGCTTACATTTAGGGGGGGAAGAAGCTCTTGATATTTTAACCGTTGCAAGAAAATCGCTGGCCGACTTACTAACCGTACCAGCTCATTCTCTTTACTATACAGGTTCAGGAAGTGAGGCAAACTTTTTAACAATAACTGGTTTAGCACAGGCGAAACAAAATAAGGGTAAACACATTTTAGCCATTCAAACAGAACACCATTCCGTTAAACAAGCATTACATTATTTAGAAAACAAAGGATTTTCCATTACCTTTGTTGAGGTCGATACAACAGGACGTATCATTGTAGAAGATTTAATAAATGCGATTCAACCAGAAACTATCCTCGCTACATTTGCCCATGCGAGTGGAGAATTAGGAACGGTTCAAGATCTAGTTAAGATCCATGAACTCTTGAAAAAACATGATATACTTTTATTTAGTGACTGTGTACAAACGTTCGGAAAAATGGATATACCAATTGATGTGATAGATGCTTTTTCTATTTCGGCTCATAAAGTGTATGGACCAAAAGGATTAGGAGCTGCGATTATTCATCCTAAGATTCAGTGGAAACCCTTTTTAAAAGGAACCACACATGAAGCTGGTTTCCGAGCTGGGACGGTTGATGTACCAGCAATCGTCGCCTTTTCTGTAGCGGCAGAAGAAACATTCACTCGTCAAACAGGTGAAGCGAACAGATTAGAGCAGTTACGCCAGCATTTTCTAAAAGGATTAAAAGAGGACCCTACCTTTATCCTTGAAGGACATCCAACAGAGCGGCTTCCTTTTCATATTGGCTTAAGAAGAAAAGGCGTCGAAGGACAACTTCTTATGCTTGAGTGCAAACGAAAAGGGCTAGCTATTTCAACAGGTTCTGCTTGTCGTGCTGGATTAACCGAACCACCTGCCTCACTGCTTGCGATCGGTCGTTCGTCCTCCGATGCTCATGAATATGTTCGAATTACTTTTGGAAAATATACATCAAAAGAAGATGTCGATTATTTACTAGAAGTTCTACTCAATATCTCAATCAAATTTAAGGAGGAATCTAATGGAAACACATAAAAAACTGCTTGGTGAAGCAAGAAGAAAAATGATTTTACAATGGTTACAATCAGCAAATGGGCCATTAACGGGTACGGACTTATCAAAAAAAACGAATGTGAGTCGGCAAGTAATTGTACAAGACATCTCGATTTTAAAAGCAAAAAATCATCCAATTATCGCGACGGCTCAAGGGTATGTTTATCACCAAAACCTAATGCCACAGCTTCATAGCCGAATAATCGCTTGCTTTCATACACCAGAACAGACTATGGAGGAGCTTAATCTCATTGTCGACCATGGGGTCAGTGTAAAAGATGTCATCATTGAACATCCCATTTATGGCGAAATAACCGCTTACTTAAGGCTTTCAAATCGCCAAGATGTCAAAGACTTTTGCCAACATGTATCCGACACAAATGCTCCACTCTTATCAAAACTAACGAATGGCGTGCACCTCCATACAATTGAAGCCCCATCAGTAGAAGCCATTGATAAAGCCGTACAAGCTCTTGAACAACAAGGCTTTTTACTTAATGAAAAATTGTAAACAAGAAAAGATTGACAGCTAGTAGTTGAGCGCCGGAAAATGGCCTTTGTCCCCGGCCTCTTCCCCTAACGAATCAAAACCACCCGTGATAACGGGTGGTTTGCTCTACGGCTGAAAGCCTTTGTTACTGACCAAACCCTAAAGGGCTACTGAACGGTTCGCCATGTGTACTCCTTTTACTGGCCAGACCTCAAAGGCCTACTTTTTGTATGATTTCTTCTTCTTTTTTAGTTCTTCACCTGTAAATGGGTCGACATATTCTAAAAGACTCAATTGTTCGGCCACTATATCATCTTGTATTTGATTTTTGATGTATTCTTGTATCACTTTCTTATTTCTCCCTACCGTATCTACATAGAAACCGGTACACCAAAATTTACGATTTCCATATCGATATTTTAGGTTGGCATGTCGATCAAAAATCATTAAACTGCTCTTCCCTTTCAAATAGCCCACAAATGAAGACACACTTATTTTAGGCGGAATACTAACCAACATATGTATATGGTCTACGCAGGCTGTTGCCTCTATAATCTCTACACCCTTTCGTTCACACAAGGTTCTTAAAATTTCACCTATATCTTTTTTTAGTCTCCCATAAATAGCTTGCCTCCTATATTTGGGTGCAAACACAATATGATACTTACAATTCCACTTTGTGTGTGCTAAACTGTTAGTGTCTTTTGACATGAAAACTCCTCCGTATGCTTGATATTCTGGTTGGCGAACCAAAATATATTTTAGCACCTCGGGGGAGTTTTTTTAATACCTCGCTCTAAGCTTTTTGGAACCCTAGGCCGAGCCTAGGGTTTTCATTTCCACAAAAAAAACCACAAGGTCATCATGTGACCTCGTGGGATATCCCTTCCTTTACTTCTGTTAAAGAAAAACTTTCGTAACTTCCTAATATCTCAACTCCACAACCGAGCGTTTCTAACTCCGCAACCACTCCTGGAATTAACACATCATCAACTAATTGATCAACATCAATAATAAAGAAATAGTTGCCGAGCCCTGTTTTAGTTGGTCGTGATTCTATTTTTGATAAATTGAGTCGCCTCCAAGCAAAAGCAGATAGCACTTGATGCAATGCCCCTGAAAAATCAGAAGGCAACGTAACCATTAGTGTTGTTTTATCTCCCAATTTAAATGGACCTTGCACTTGATAAACTTGATTCTCTTTCGCAAGCACTAAAAAACGCGTACGATTGTTATCAAAATCATGAATATTATGTTCTACGATGTCTAAATTATATTCCGCAGCTGCTAAATCGTTAGCAATGCCTAAAACATTTTCCTCCGGGTGCTCAGAAATCCACTTAGCTGCTGTAGCAGTCGAATTCATGTACTCAAATTCAATTTGCGGATAGCGTAGCTGCAAATAGTCATGACATTGAGCAATCGCATGGGGATGTGAAATGACTTTTTTAGGCTCTGTCTTTCCATTTTCCTTTTGCCACTTACTTCTTAATAAATGTTGAGCAACAGGTACTGTAATACTGCCAATAATCGGTAGCCTTTTTTTATGAATTAAATAATCCAATGTTAAATTAACCGACCCTTCAATCGCGTTTTCAATTGGGACAACAGCAAGGTCGGCCTCCCCTTCAAAAACAGCATCCATACACGTAGGTATCGTTTGGTATGGTATATGAGAAGATTGTGGGAAAACAGCCCTAGCTGCTATTTCTGTAAATGTTCCTTTAGGTCCTAAATAAGCTACTTTAGTCAATGGTACTCCCTCTCCTTTTAAGAGCCTGATCCAACTAGCTCTACTTTCTCTACGGCTTCTAAATCCTCGATTTTTGCTTTTAATTCATTTAAATCAATCTTCATTGAGGACGTATTAATTGATAACGTAATATGTGCTCTTCCTTGTAATGGAATCGACTGATTAATGGTTAAAATATTGGCACCTGAATTCGCAATTAACGTTAATAATTGTGAAAGTGTACCAGAGCGGTCGACTAAATTCAAGGACAACGTAATAATTTTTTCCTTCATCATCGTATGGAATGGAAATATTCCATCCTTGTATTTATAAAAAGCACTCCTACTAAGTCCTACACGATGAACAGCTTCATTTATTTTTTTCATTTTACCCGATTCTAATAACGATTTCACTTCAAGTGTTTTTTGCATAGCATCTGTTAATATATCTTCACGAACAAGATAAAATTGTTTTTGTGGTTGCGACATGCTTTTCCCCTCACTCTACTCCCCAATTATCTTAATATCATTTCTATTTTACCGGCTACAAAATCGTATGGTCTCCCTATTATAAAATTGACGAAACCTTTTGACAACCATTTCAACAAAAAATGTCTAATTAGAGCAGACAATTGTCTTTTTATAATGGAGTTTCACAACAAAAATAGCTAAAGATTTAAGTTGAGATGATTTTTTATTACTCTCCAGAAAAGCTTGCAGTAGCCTTTTTAAGGTGATTTTTGATTTACACCTTAATCTGGTCAACTCAGTAGTTTCTTTACTTATAATTGCTTATTGGTACCCTAATTTCAATAACTCTCCATTTTCATTACCAATCCCCCTTTTTTTCCTACCCTTATCCCAAAATTCCATGACAAAAACCACTGAAAAGGGTTCCGTCCTTTCAGTGGTTTTATTTTCTTTTCCTACTCAATAAATTCAAATTCAAATTTCATGATACGAACAAGATCGCCATCTTTTGCTCCACGATCTCTTAACTCTTGGTCAACACCCATACCACGTAATTGTCTTGCAAAACGTTTAATTGATTCGTCATGGGTAAAATCGGTCATCTTGAAAAGTCGTTCTAACTCTGCCCCTGACAATTCATAAACTCCATCATCACCTCTAGATACAATAAAGGAAACTTCTTTTTTCTCATGTTTATAAACGACACGAGCTTCTTCCGTTTCCTCATGTAATGGAAATTCTGGTGTTTGTTCAATTTTATCAGCAACAGCCAGTAATAACTCACGGACACCTTGTTTCGTAAAAGCTGATATCGGGAAAATCGGAACATCATCCGTTAACTTTTCCTTAAAAATCTCTAAGTTCTCTTTTGAATCAGGCATATCCATTTTATTGGCGACAACGAGCTGCGGACGCTCTAATAAGCGCATATTGTACTGTTTTAACTCATCGTTAATTTTTATATAGTCGTCATAAGGGTCGCGTCCTTCTAACCCAGACATATCAATTACATGAACGATCACTCGTGTCCGCTCAATATGTCGTAAAAATTGATGACCCAGTCCAATTCCTTGGTGAGCTCCTTCAATTAATCCAGGTAGATCAGCCATAACAAAACTACGGCTATCTTCCGTTTCTACCACCCCTAAATTCGGAGTAATCGTCGTGAAGTGATACTCGGCAATTTTAGGCTTTGCTGCTGAAACAACAGACAATAAAGTGGACTTTCCAACACTTGGGAAGCCAACCAATCCGACATCTGCTAATACTTTTAACTCTAAGACGACTTCTCGTTCAACGCCAGGCTCACCATTTTCAGCAATTTCAGGAGCTGGATTAGCTGGAGTCGCAAAACGAGTATTTCCACGTCCACCTCGTCCACCTTTAGCAATCGCAGCTTTTTGACCATGCTCGGTTAAATCGGCGATAACTTGTCCTGTTTGTTCATCAACCACCGTCGTACCTGGTGGAACTTTAACAATCATATCTGGAGCATTTTTTCCATGTTGACTTTTTGAACGTCCGTGTTCCCCTCTTGGAGCTTTAAAATGACGGTTATAACGGAAATCCATTAACGTTCTTAAACCTTCTTCTACTTCAAACACAACGCTCGCTCCACGACCACCGTCGCCACCAGCAGGTCCGCCATCTGGAACATATTTTTCCCGACGATAAGCGACCATTCCATTACCGCCGTCTCCGCCTTTTACAAAAACTTTTACTTTATCTACAAACATTCACTTCACCTCAATTTAATCGCACACTTGCCTTTAACAAACAAGTATCCTTCTGCCATTCCACTACTTCTATTTTAGGCTGGATTGATTCGAGCAATACGAAAAGGTCCGCTTTTTTTATATTTAGAGTACCCTCATATAGAAAAAGTAGTTCACATTCATTTTCATTTAATACAATCGTTAGTAACAATTGATTTTCACTAACCCATTCACTCTGTTCGGCAAAAGTAAAAATGACCTTTTTAATCACTTTATCTAGTATTGGTTCATACGGATGTAAATCACGTTCTGAACCCGCTACATTTATCTCAAGTTGCATCCGATTATGATGTTCATTTTTCCAATTATATGTGATTAAATCCTCTGCTAATTTGGAGATTCCTAAATTAGACAGCTTGGACTCATTTACACATTGCTGTACAGTTGTATGAATCAACTCTTCAATCCGTTCATACCTTCCTAAGGCTAAGTTCATCTTAATTAATTGCACGATATTTAGCCAATCATGACGTTTATGACGAAGAGCTTCAAGTAAATTCATATCATTCGTCATCCAAAAGAACCCCTCACCAATTTTTAACTTAAATCTACCACACCAGCCCTAATCATAACATAAAAAGAGGCAGGAAAGGGGAACTTCATTCAATTCATGAAGCAAGTTCATCGTTTTAAAAGCAAATCGAGCCAAATTCTTTATTCACGACAAATCAAGGATAGGAAATCATTTGCTTGATTTACCTACCCCTATGCTAAACTCTATTTATTTTGCCACTTTTGCTAAAATAGAATCAACGGCTGCTTCCCCTTGATCAATACAATCAGGTAGCCCAACTCCATCAATAGCAGCACCAACAATATAAAGACCTGGATACTTGCTCTCTAAGTCTTCTTTCAATTTGGCTATTTTGTAAGGATGACCAACTAAATATTGCGGCATCGCTTCTCTCCATCGTGTGACGACAAAAAAGAGTGGTTCCGCGGATATATCCATGACTAAATCCAAATCATCTAATACGGTTTGTAGAATTTCTTCATCTGTTTTTTCTACAATCGCTGAATCACCCGCACGACCAACATAACAACGCAATAATGTATAACCTTCAGGGGTTGTATGTGGCCACTTTTTATCTGTCCATGTACACGCTGTAATCGTCACATCACTGTTTCTTGAAACAACAAAACCTGTTCCATCAAAAGGATTTTGGACATCATCTTCACGATATGCTATCGCTATCGTCGCCGTTGTGGAAAGCTCCATCTTCCGTAAATATTGAAACTCAGAATAAGAAGTTAACAGATCACCTGTAGCATGTGGAGGTGTCGTCAAAATAACATCATCAAAATGTTGGACCTCTCCATTCACAAAGCACAATTCATAACCACTATCTACCTTCATAATTTTTTTTATCGCTTTTTCTAAATGGAGATTTTCTTGTGGGAACTGCTCAACAATCGCTGTTACAAAAGATTCAAGGCCATCACGAAACGTTAAAAATTGGCCCTTTTGCTTTTGCGGTTGCTCTGATTGATTTAGTTGTGCTTTTTTTTGATTATTTACGGTGCCTTTAATTAAACTGCGATGACTTTTCTCTAATTGTTGAAATTGAGGGAAAGTGGCTTTTAAACTAAGCTTGTTCATATCACCTGCATAAATCCCTGATAACAAAGGCTCGATTAAATAATCAACCGCCTCATCTCCAAGGCGTTTTCGAAAAAAGTAACCTGCCGAAACATCTTCATCTTCTGCTGTTGTTTTGGGAAGAAAATAATCAGCTAACACTCTCAATTTCCCAAGCGGACTTAATAAATTCGTTTGAGCAAATGGGGAAAACTGCGTTGGTATCCCCATAATAGCTCCTTTTGGTATCGGTTCAAGACTTTTTCCTTTCAGAATAAATGCTTGACCGGTTTCATTGTTTATTAACTGTTCGGATAACCCAACTTGTTCAGCTAAACGTGTCATGCTTTTTTTTCTTGCTAAATAAGAATCCGGTCCTGCTTCAATGACAAAACCATTTTGGTTCATCGTTTTAATTTTACCACCGAATCGATTTGAAGCTTCAAACAGTTGATATTCAATAGGTACTTGATTGTGATTTATTTCTAGTTGTAACTTATGGGCTGCAGCAAGCCCTGTTAGACCGCCACCAACAATTGCGACTTTTCTCTTCTTTGCTTTGTCCATTATTTTGTCTCCGCTAACTTCTTTTGAATAACGGTCGCTAAACAATCGATAAATTCAGGTTTGTCATTCGGCATTTCAGGACGATAATAATCAATTCCTAACTCATCAGTGACAACTTTACATTCGTAGTCATTGTCATAAAGAACTTCTAAATGGTCCGCCACAAAACCGACTGGACAATAAACCATGGACGTGTAGCGATGTTTTTCATAAAGCTCACGCGTTAAATCTTGAACATCTGGTCCAAGCCATGGATCGGGTGTATTCCCTTCACTTTGCCAACCAATTTCATACGTCTTAATTCCAGCTTCTTTTGCGATTAAATCTGCTGTTTCTTCAAGTTGCTCAGGGTACGGATCACCAAGCTCTTTTATTTTTTCTGGTAAACTATGAGCAGAGAAAATTACACAAGTATTCTCTTTGTTAGAAACCTTCTCCATTGTTTCTTTTACTTGCTGAGCCCAATACTGAATGAATTTGGGCTCTTGATACCAGCTTTCCACACTATGAATGACTGGACCACCGATTTTTTCTGATTCTTCTTTTGCTCGACCATTGTAAGATTTGACGCTAAAAGTAGAGAAATGGGGGGCAAGAACGATACTAACTGCTTCCTCAACTCCATCCTCTTTCATGCTTGCAACAGCATCCTCAATAAAAGGAGCAATATGCTTTAAACCTAAATACGCTTTAAACTCTCTATCGTCATAAAGTTCATTTAAATGCCTTTCTAAACTATACGCTTGCTCCTCTGTAATTTTCGCAAGCGGGCTTGTTCCACCAATCGCTTCATAACGCTCCGTTAAATCTTGAAGTGCTTCTTCAGAAGGTTTACGACCATGACGAATATGCGTATAATATGGTTCAATTTCCTCCTTAGTGCGAGGGGTTCCATAAGCCATTACAAGCAATCCTGTTTTTTTCTTCATTACGACCATTCATCTCCTTAACGAACTATACATTCAATATCGACTATTTATTTTGAGAATAATCATGCACAAATGCTGTTAACTTTCTTAATGTATCTGGATTTACATCAGGAGTTACTCCATGCCCAAGATTAAAAATGAAGTTTGGAGACTTCATCCCTTGATCTAAAATCTCTTTTGTTTTCGCTTCAATCACTGACCAGTCTGATAATAAAATCGCTGGATCAAGATTTCCTTGAACCGTCTTTTGAATTCCTCGCGCTCGAGCCTCATCGATTGATAGTCTCCAATCAAGACCAACAACATCCAGAGGAAGCTCATTCCACTCATTCGCTAAATGACTTGCGCCAACACCAAACATGATAAGTGGAACCCCTTCTCCACGTAATTCAGAGAAAATACGGTTCATAACGGGTTTCACATATTTTCTATAGTCAGTTAAATTCAATGTTCCAACCCACGAATCAAAAATTTGAATCGCTTGGGCACCTGCTTTAATTTGCGATTTCACATAAGTAATTGTTGTATCCGCTAACTTATCCATTAATAAGAACCAAGCTTCTGGTTGTCCATACATAAAAGCTTTCACCTTGTTGTAGTTTTTAGAAGGACCACCTTCAAGCATATAACTCGCGAGCGTAAACGGTGCTCCTGCAAAACTAATAAGTGGGACCGATAATTGCTGACGAAGCAATTTAATCGTCTCCAACACATAAGGAACATCTTGCTCTGGTGTAATTTTTCCTAATTTCTCGACATCCGCTTTTGACTGAATCGGATTATCAATCACTGGACCGATACCTGATTTAATTTCAACATCGACACCAATCGCTGGTAGTGGAGTCATAATGTCCTTATAAAGAATAGCTGCATCATTATCGTATTGATCAACTGGTAATTTTGTCACGTATGCGCAAAGCTCCGGGTCATGCGTAATTTCAAATAATGAATGCGTTTCTTTAATTTTTCGGTACTCAGGCTGTGAACGCCCTGCTTGTCTCATATACCAAACTGGAACACGGTCATGCTCTTCACCTAAACATGCTTTTAAAAATGAATCATTAAACTTTTTTTCCAAAACCAAACACCTTCCCTTAGTCAATTACATCAATATGTATTTTTGTATAAACACTCTGTTTACGAACCGCACTTCCACGTAAATTTATCAACATGTATAACTATAAAGTTCTCAAGCACCCTTGTATAGTGTTTTCACAATCTGTCATAAATTGTTCCGTTTTTAATCATTCTTATTTGATAATAATTATTATATAATACCAAACTTTTGATAGAATGTGAAATGATTTAACAAATAACCTTACAGTCGACGATAATAAGCCCTCCTATAAGAATTTATCACAACTCTTCCATCATAATGCTTCTTTACAACCTAATCAATTTATATTAGAAAGAACCGAAACGAACTTTCTCAATGCTCTCATTCTTTTTAACACAACTGTAATGATTTATTAAAACAGCTAGAAATGATCAAACATTCTCTATCCTCTCGATGAAGAAATTTTTTTATTTTACCGTTAATAGAACCTCTACTATTTTAACCAAAAATCACTAATAAAAACGATATTATTATAATCTAGGCACATGTGGTTTTACTCCAAACTTTTGATTCGTCTAAAAAAAGTCCACTCAAAATTTATGTTGAGTGAACTTTTTCTTCAGTCTATAAATCATTCTTCATTTAATGAAAACCAAACTGAAACTTTGAGGTCGCTAGATTCGATGCTTCCCCTTCTTGGTGTGTAAGTGAATTGTATGGTACAACTTCAAAATAACTTGTTGAGAAAATATTTAACTTAGGCTGATGGAAATAATCTCCCCCAACGACTGTCGCTAAATGTTTTCTTTCCTCACCATTGACTTCATATACGTCATAATGAATTCGTTTATCACTTGAAGCACTCCAACTTAATGCTACACTAATTAACCCTTCCCCACCAAAAGATTGTACCGCCACTAAATCATGAATCTCCGGAAGTTGAACAGGAGGCAATAAATCGTCCACTTCATTCGGAACTCTCCACGAAACTTGCTGATAATGAGTCGGAACTTGATTCATAATTTCTTTAAACATTTGCGTTGGATAAGAACTGCCCCCTGTTAAATGCTGGTCTTCGGTCGTTCGGTCATATCCCATCCAGATCGCTCCAACCACTTCTTGATTATAACCAACAAACCAAGCATCTCTTACAGCTCCAGGAACAGACTCAAATGAGGTCGTTCCCGTTTTTCCAGCTAAAGTATGTTTGGAATATCCGGCTGTTCCTGTCCCTTTTTCCACAACCGATTCAAGCATTCTCGTCATATTCCAAGCGGTTTGTGAAGAAATAACTTGCTTTTCCTTTGGTTTATGCTCGGCTATTTTTTGTCCATATGGATCGTATATTTCTTGAATAAAATAAGGATCAATCACTTTTCCATCTGCTGCGAACGCACGATAAGCCTTCGCTAACTCCAACGGTGTTACTCCTTCATCTAACCCTCCTAAAGCTAAACCTAATTGACGTTCATCAACTTTCATTCCAAACGCTTGTAAGTAGTCTAATGAATGAGTAATACCCATTTCATTCAATAGCCATACGGCTGAGACATTGCTTGAATGAGTTAAAGCTTCATACATCGTAATTTCCCCTCGATATACCCCGCCAGCATTACGCGGGGTATATCCGCCTTCAAATTGTTGTTCAACATCATTTAAAACGGTATATGGATTATAATCATTTTTTTCAAGGGCCGGAGCATAAACCGCGAGTGGTTTAAAGGCAGAGCCAGGCTGCCTTTTTACATGAACCCGGTTTAGTCCTAATCGAACATATTCCTTTCCACCATGAACAGCAAGTACACCACCGGTTTCGCTATCCATTAAAACAAACGCACTTTCAGCATCTTCGTTACCCTCTGGATAATTTGTTGAATCTTGAATGATTGATAAAGAATCCTTTTGTAATTGACTATCAATAGGAGTCACAATCGTATAACCACCCGTTAAAATCTCCTCATTCGAAAGCCCATATAATTCATTGGCTTCCTCTAAAACCATATCCATATACGTATAAAAAGCTTGTTGTTCTTCGTTCTCTTGTACATCTAATTCGACTAACTTCCCTTGATGTCGAACCGCATCCTCTGCCGTAATAAAATCATGTCTTTCCATCAAATTCAAAACTAGATTCCTTCTTTGTTCACTTCTCTCGAGATCTATAATCGGTGAATAATGATAAGGTGCTTTTGGAATAGAGGCTAACAACGCCCCTTCTTCCAATGACAATTCCGTCACATCTTTATTAAAATAGTAATTGGCAGCTGTTTGAATTCCATAAGTACCATGGCCAAAATAAATACTATTTAAATACAGTGCTAAAATTTCTTTTTTGCTATATTTTCGTTCAAGGTTAATAGCAATTAAAACTTCTTTTGTTTTTCTAAGCCATGACTTTTCATTTGTTAAATAAACATTTTTAACAAGCTGCTGAGTAATTGTACTGCCCCCCTCAGCTTTAGAACCTGCTAAAATATCTCGATAAAGAGCTCGTCCTATTGCCCTTATATCAAAGCCGTGATGATCATAAAAACGAACATCCTCAACCGCAACAAATGCGTTTTGGACATGTTCTGGAATTTCATTGATTGAGATACTCTCTCGGTTTTCAACATAGAGCTTACTAACTGTATCGCCTGATTGATCAACAATCGAGCTCGCCTGATTAAAAACTAATTTTTGCTCATCTATCGTATAGTCTCCAAATAAAAGAATCGTTAAATAGCCCAAAAAGCCAAAAAGAAATATAGTAACTAATAAGGATCCGGTCAGGATTATTTTCTTTTTCATCAACATCCCTCCTACTACTAGCTCTTTCTAGTATATGTATATACGTTAATTCTATCAAAAAGTTTCAGCTTTCTTTGGCAAAAAACGACAAAATCCTCACTAACTAAATCTGAACCACGCTGGCTTTCCTCCGCTTGCTTATATCTTATTTGCCTTCTTCCCCTTCCTTAAAGGCGCTATTGCGCTAGCTCATTTCACGCCAAAAAGCAGAATAGCCTTCAACAGAAAGCCATTCTGCTTTTTCTAATTTCATTTTCGTTTTCTCTACTTCCCTTATTTCAGTCTAACTTTTATTCCTGTTTTTTATTGAACTTATTGGGCATACTAGTCACTTTGCTAATCCTTGGCGATGAGCGTAAATGGCTATTTGTGTTCGATCGTCCAGCTGAAGTTTATCGAGAATATGACTGACATGGGTTTTGACGGTTTTTATTCCGATAAATAACGCCTCCCCAATTTCTTGATTCGACTTTCCGTCACCAATTAGCAGTAACACTTCAAGTTCTCTTGGGGTTAATTGTTCATGAAGCTTTTCTTCCTTTGCCCCTCGCATTCGTTGCATCATTTTATTCGTCACTTTCGCTTCGACAATTGCCTCTCCTTTAGCCGCTGCTCGAATCGCAGTTGCAATTTCTGGAGCACTTGATGTTTTTAATAAATAACTGAAGGCACCAGCTTCTATGACAGGGTAAACCTTTTCATCATCAATAAAACTTGTTAATACAATGATTTTTATTTCAGGCAACTGTTTTGTAATAGCGGCCGTTGCTTCTATTCCATCCATTTTATCCATGACCAAATCCATTAAAATAACATCCGGCTTAAACTCGATTGCTTTCGCTACTCCCTCTTCACCATTTTTACCTTCCCCGACGATTTCCATATCCGCTTGGGTCGACAAAAAGGCACTTAAACCCATTCTTACCATTTCATGATCATCTACTAACAAAACGCGTATCATTCTCTTTCCTCCTTCCAAGCGATCGGTATTTTTGCTTCTATTTGTGTTCCTTTATTAGGTATCGAAATAATTTGCAGCGTACCTCCAATTTCATTCATTCTTTCCTTCATCGTTTGAAGTCCATAGGAGCCCTGCTGTACTTCAGCAAAATTAAAGCCAATGCCATCATCTATAATTTTCACTTTTAACTCTTGGCGTATTTTTCGCAAATGAAACTCAATTTTAGAAGCTTTTGCATGCCTTAAAATATTCGATAACGCTTCTTGTGTTAAGCGAAATAGCTGCTCTTCAATCCCTTTTGGAATTTTCCCTTCAACTTGAATTTCGCTCTCCACTTTAATTTTCTGCTTTTGTTCTAATTCAATAAAAAGTTGCTCGACAGCATCTTTAAGCTCCTTGCCTTCTAGGTGAGCGGGTCTTAAATGAAGAAGTAACGCTCTCATTTCTGCTTGAGCGGCATTTGCCATTGACTCTACAAGTTCAACTTGTTTTTTTAATGCATCAGGCTGTTCACTTGTGCCTTGCTTTATAGCGGCCATCATCATGGAAATCGCAAATAATTGCTGACTGACTGCATCATGCAAATCTCTTGCTAACCTCTGCCGTTCTTCTGTAACAGCCGTTTTTTTAATCGTTTCTTGTAAAGCTGCTCTTTCTGATGATAATCGCTGTAAAGAAGCAACTTGTTCTTCAATATGTGAGGCCATATCATTCATTTGATCGGTTAACTCCGATATTTCATCATCACCACTAACATCCATTCGATGCCCAAAAGAACCTCGCGCATATCGAACAGCTCCGTCTAATAAGACATCAATGCGACGTTTCATTGAATCCGATTGAATAAAACCACCAATTCCACCTATGGCAATAAATAAAAAAACAAACCAAATAATTAATGGGACTTCTACTAATTTGCGTTCAAAAATGACCAGTAATCCACGTTGTTCTTCATATGTAATTAAAATAAGGGTGAGAATCATCGTCAAAAAGCTTAATAGAGCACTATAACGAATAAATTGCCATCTAAGTCTCGCTAGCTTTTTTTTCATATCGATCTCACCCTCACTTCTCCGACAAGGGTATTTAAGATTAGTTTAATTCTTCTGGGCGATTGTTTATAGTCCGATGGCGCAATATGAATTTGCTGATTAAGCCCACTATGTTTTTCGTGAAAAATCGATACATCGCCAATAAAAGAATAAGCTTGAATTGTTACTTTTAAGTCTTCTGGGACATATAAATCTACTTGGCCAATCACAGCTTGAATAATAATAATATGCTCTCCTTCAGGAATAATCGCTCTAGAAAGGTCAACACGAATATCTCCAATGCCATTCCAAATCGTCATATCCTTTAATTCAAACTGCTCACGGTTATAATGAATGTCCCCTAGAATATTTCGTTTAATAATGGGTGCATAGTTCCCGGCTGAATAAGTCGTTCTAGTCTTTTCAGATGAACCATTACTTCTATCAAATGAACGAGCGGCCATTCGCGGGTCATTGTAACTCGAAGATGTATAAACATCACGGTCACCTATTTGTTGATTGTCCTTATTATCCTGTAACTCATCCTCTATGTCGTAGCCATGACGATAATCCCACTTATCATCCTCATCATCCATTTTACTTGATGTGAACTCTTCTTCCGCTACGCGCCTTTTTCGTTTTTGTTCTACTTGTAGCTGGCGTTTTTTTCTTCTTTTTCTTGAATTAGATTGCTCTTCATATGAGTTCCCCTTCATTAACTTCATTCCATAAAATAGAAAAATACCAGCAAATAGTAAAGCAATAAAATTCAAACCAAAAAACTGATCAAAAATCATAATGGCACTCATGATAAAAAAGATTGTACTAAGAACCCTTCTACCACGTTGATAAAAATAGTAACCAATCACAATGAAGATCAGCGGAGCTATTAAAGAGCCTGCCTGTGAAAAAAAGGCATTTAATAATAGGTTGGCCCCTATAATAATAATGACTAAACCAAATAAAAATTTCTTTGACATACCTCCGCCTCCCTTCTAAGTTGAAATAATCCCTTTTAATGAATTTTTATATCACCGGATGTTGTCGCTATTTGAACAGAATAATCTCCATTTCCAATCATACCAGATAATTCTCTTCTCGTTGAGCCTTCTTGTCGCATCTCATGTTGAACTTCTAATGTACCTGATGTTGTTTGTAATTGAAAATCCATATTCGGATTTGAAACGATTAGCCCCACATCTCCTGAAGTCGTACGTATATCGATCGCTTTATTTTCATCATTATAATTCAAAGAGACATCTCCAGAAACCGTTTTACCCAAAATCTCACCTGTCACTTGATCGAGCTCTACGTCGCCTGAAGTTGTTTTAAATTCTAGTTGTTCACTCTCCACATACGCTAATTCAATTTCACCTGAGACCGTCTCAACTTTTACATCAGTTGCTTCAATCGTCTGAGTGACATCAATATCTCCTGACACAGTTTTCAAGTATAACGAATCCATTGTCAAATGATCAGCAATATAAATATCCCCAGAAACCGTAATAAAATCGAGGCTCGCTTTCACTTTTTCAGGCACATATACAATTAACTTTGTTTCTCCGCCAGAAAAATTAAAAAAGTTAATTCCCCCTCTTTCTTTTGAGACGATTTCTAATTGACTGCTCCCTTCATTCACTTCAAGATGTTGATTTTTTTTAGGGTTAATGAGTTCAACTGTCAACTGCTCATTTGTTGAAGTTCTCACTTCCCAATCAATCGCCGTAGTTTTAATTTTAATGGATTGAAAATTAGAAATGGACAAATCGACGCGGTCATTCGCAGCCGTACGAGTAAATATAGATTGACCAAATACTCCTAATATTAAAGAAATCCCAATTAAGATCATAAAAAATCCGACTATTTTTTTCACAACTCTCCCCCTCCTATTTTTCTAGAAGAAAAAGGTGGCGAGCTTTTTCAACTCGCCTCCTTCATAATCATCAATTAAGCTTGCTTTTGTTCTTTTAATTGCTTTAATTCTTGTTCAATCTCAGCATCATAAATCATTTGTTCATTTTCAAACGACCGTGTGCTCGGCGTTTTATGCTTCCATTCCATTTCTAACATCTGATCTTCTATCTTTTCAAACCCTTCATCCACACGGCGAATGGAATGACGCTGAATGGAACGTTTTAACTCTTCATTGGCTTTAGCCGCTTGCACTCTTAAAGTAAGCTCCATTTTTTTATCGCGTAATTGAATATACTTCTTTTGCAGTTGTTCAATATTTTGTTTCAATTCCATCATATGCTCTTCGCTTTTTGAAATCAATTGCTCATAACGAATCGCTTGCTCATACGCTTCTTTTTTGCTTAATAATGCTTTTTTGGCTAGCTCCTCTTCTCCAACATCCACAGCAGCTTTTGCTTGTTGAGACCTTTTTTGAACAATCGCTTCCGCCGTTTCCTTATCACGATTTAAAGTGAACTGTAATCTTTCTTGTTTATCAATCGCTTGCTCCATTTTAACTATTTCTTCTTTCATTTCACGCATAAATTGTTTCACCATCACAATTGGATCCTCCACTTTATCTAACCCCTCATGAATTGAAGCTGAAAGAAATCTACGAATACGTGCAAATGCCATTTAAAACCCCTCCGTTTTTTTATTTATTCATTAGTCGGTCAAACTCATCATCAAACGAATCATACTTTCTTTTCGCTCGATAAGAATCATCAAAATCAACATCTTCTTCTATTACTTTTCGATTTTTACCTTTAGAAGTAATCATACGATAACCTCCATATAGCAATAAAATTCCGATAAGTAAACTAATAATCCCACCAAGTCCACCAAATAAAATAAGTGTACCTAAAGCAATAATGATTATCGTTCCGAAGCTCCACTCACCACGTTCTTGCCATCTAGAGTAGCCCCAATACAGAAGACCTGCTCCAACAATAAGACCAAATAGTCCTCCTAAGTGAATACCCATTAAACTTAATATCATCGTAATCCCAATAAAAATTAGAAATGCACCACCGATTATTTTTACAACTTTATTCAACTGTCTCCCCTCCTTTGTTTTAACTTACTTTTATTCTAATCAACTTTCTATACTTTGAAGCCGAGCTGAAGAATGGTTTCTTCTCCGCCTTAAGGCTGATCTTTTTCTCAGCCTTATGTGTCCTTTTCGTGAATGTTGGTCTTTTCTTTTTTTGTTTTGTCTTGTTTTCCTTTATAATGTAGGAGGCGCTTGAGATAACATGTCTATTTCCTAAAGTCCGTACATATTGATTTAACGAATATAATATCTAGTTGTTTTTACTAATTGTAACGATGTAATCATTAAGGGAGGTTCTTTTTATGGCTGAAGTAACGATTGGTTTGGCCTTTTTAGCTGGTCTTGCCTCATTCTTTTCACCTTGTATTTTTCCACTAATCCCCGCTTATTTAGCTCAATTAACAGGAGCTTCGATTAGTGACAATAAAATTAATGCTTCAACAAAGCTTATTCTTATACGAAGCCTTGGATTTATTGGTGGTTTTACAATTATCTTTTTACTATTAGGAGCTTCCTCAACATTTATTGGAACTCTCTTTTTAGAATATCGGCTGTTATTTGAACGAATCGGTGGCATTATTATTATCATTTTTGGTTTACAGATGATTGGTGTTATTTCCTTACAGATGCTGTTAAGTGAAAAACGAATTCAAAAAAAGCCAAAAAAAAGCTCAAGTTTTGCCGGCTCCTTGATGTTAGGATTTTTATTTGCCGCTGCCTGGACCCCTTGTATTGGGTTAATTTTATCCGCGATTTTGTATATGGCATCCATGGCCGAAATCGGTCAAGCAATGTTCTTTTTATTCATTTATTCGATGGGACTTGGCTTACCATTTTTACTCGTTGGTCTCATCTATTCAAAATCGATTGATAAGCTACGTAAATTTAATAAATGGTTGCCAAGGATCCAAAAAATCAGTGGAGGAATCATGGTCGCCCTTGGCCTTTTACTCGTATCAGGACAATTCGCTCAAATCTCTGCCTTTTTAGCACAATTCACTCCTTTTAATATCTAAAAAAAGCTATCGCTAACGTCCTTTACAGACATTAGCGATAGCTTTTTTTCACATTTCATGTCGCATCCGACCACTTACGACCCGTTCCTCTCTCTTTTTTCACATTTCATGTCGCATCTGCCCACTTACGACGCAATCCTCTCCCCTTTTCCACATTTCATGTCGCATTAGTTCCTCCCACATAGCACATGTCTCAATAAAAAAGCAAGGCTCGAATACAATCGTATCCGAGCCTTAATCTGCATTATTCCCCATACAATTTCAGTTCAATTCCTTCAACACACGCATCCGGTAACCATTCATCGCGGTTTCTCCTAAGAGGTCAAGAAAATGATAATTAACGGTAGCTCCAACAATCGCTCCAAAGCCTGGAATCAATTGAAGCATCTTAGGGATATCAATATAGTCGCGATAAGAAAGCTGGAATTCCTTCCAATCAATGTGGGAAACATATTCATCTTCAGCAGGCAATTCCAGCCGCTCTATCTCCCAGTTTTCTAACCTAGTTAACATCATTTGCTTTTTATCATCACTCGAAAAAGTTAATTGAAAGATCAATAACAGAAACAGTCGCTCTCGATAATCACGAACATCAAAACCATACACGGACGCCATATCATGTAAAAACTTCATTTTAATGCTTAATAATAGAGGGAAATCAGCCATACCGAGCAAAATACCACCAAATCCAGTTCCCGCCCCCTCTAAAGCCGCTGTTTTTTTATACTTTTCAATTAAAGCCCTAGCTTGCTCCTCTTGTTCTTTTAAAGTTAGTGCTTGTAGTGGTTTATGTTTGGATGTAACTTCTGTACCATAAATCGTCGCTTGAACCATATTTTTAATACTTGTCGTCACGACCGTATGGAACTTTTCTGGAACCATTCCATTGAATTTATTTTGCCATTTTTTCGTAAAACGACTTGTCATTGATTGGTTTTTTCTCAACTTTCTTTTCCAACGGGTTAACTCCTCCCATGCAACTTGTTCATATACCATGAGTCGATTCCCCTTTCTAACAAGAAGATTTTAAGCCTTTCTTCTTTTTCTTCGATGAATAATATGGTGGCTTGCCATATAACTAAATACACTCCCAATCAACAGTAACAGGAACGATACTTGAAAAGGCGACGATACCAATAAAACAAGAAAGAGAATAAAAGTCATCGATAACATTAACCGAAAACTCACTTGGGTTAAGGCCTCTTTCTTTACATCTTCATTGATTGGATATAAATCAACCCACATATTTGTATCGTAATGAAACCATAAAGTTGATAACTGCATCATCACCATATGCATAAAGAGCAATAATAGAACAGCTTGTAACCAATTAATCTGAAAACCATATAAGAACATCGCCGCAATGACCACGAGCCGCACATAAATTCCTAAATAATCATTTGCTCGAATAAAGGAACGGGCAAATAAATACGTGTACACTGTTTTTTTACGTCCAACTAAAAAATCGACCGCAAAACGTAAATACTTCCTTTCACGAACTTTACCTCTTAGTTGCGGGACATCAGCAAAAGCATTGGCAATTCGGTAAAAGGTCATAACCATTCGTTCATCAACATCAATTAGATGCTCCCATTTTAATACGAGCTTCTTTTCTAGCCCCACATAATAAAAGAATAAAAGTACGAGCATTAATACAAATAATCCGCCTAGATATAAAAGTTCCGCCCCCGTAAAGACGAGATAGGCAAAAACTAAATTAATAAATAAGCGTAAAATCATATGGCTTATGCGTTCACTTTCTGACTGCAATCTTTGTTCTGCCCAACTCACGCGAATATTCCATGCTTTTACGATAATTAATAAGAGAATTACAGTGAAAAACGAACCAGCTTCATCCGCTAATCTTAGTTGAAATAACGGAGCTAAGATGACCATTACAACAAATAAATAAAAAACATGCCACACAAAAGAATAAATGATGGACGCTTTAAAATAACGATTTAACTGTGATTCATATGGCAATAAAAAAACGACATCTGGGTGTTTGAGAAAAGTTCTTACTTTATTTCGTGTTAACATTAGAGCAAAAATAATTGTAAAAACCCATACTGTTGGGAAATTCTCAGGCAACCGCTCTAATAATTGACTATAATAAGAGCTCCCAATTAAGATCAGAATATAGATGGTAAAAAGAAAGCCACTATTTGCGATTAAACGCAAATATCGCATGGCCTCATTCCAATAGTTTCCGACTCGCTCTTTCCAAAGGCTCATCCCATCTTTCATGCCAGTTCATCCTTTGTCATTTCAAGATAAATTTCATCTAAGGTTGCATTTGGCATCTTTAACGTTTGCCTCATTTCAGCAAGCGTTCCGTACAACACAACTTTTCCATGATGTAAAATGACAAAACGGTCACAATATCGCTCCGCTGTCGCTAAAATATGGGTAGACATCAAAACGGCGGCTCCTTGATTTTTTACATCCGAAATTAAATCTAAAAACGATTGAATCCCAACAGGATCAAGTCCAACAATCGGCTCATCGACAATATAAACAGGCGGCTGTGTTAGAAAAGCACTCATAATCATCACCTTTTGTCGCATCCCTTTAGAAAAATGACTAGGGAACCATTTTTTCATTTTGACCATTTTAAATTCTTTTAATAACTGCTCCGCTCTTTCTTTAAAAACACTTGTCTCAATTCCATATGCAAGTGAAGTTAACTCTAAATGTTCCCAAAGGGTTAACTCATCATATAAAATTGGTGTTTCCGGAATATAGGCATAAGATTGACGATATGTATTTTGATCGTTTTGGAACGTCTGACCATTAATCGTAATGCTACCACTCGTTGCATCAAGTAGTCCTAAAATATGTTTAATCGTTGTACTTTTTCCAGCCCCGTTTAATCCGATTAATGCTACGATCTCACCAGCATTCACAGAAAAATCAACATTATGTAAGATTGGTCTTTTAGGGTGATACCCTCCTGTTAGTTGATTGATTTTAAGTACTTCTGTCATCATGTACCCCCTACTTTTCTTGAGCTCATGTATTTTTTAGTAATCGTTAACTGCTTGATTGATTTAATATTCTCAGTTTAGCATTTCTTCATTTTTTATCCAATTAATTTACGTCTTATCATAATAAAAAGAGTCTCCAACTACATGGAGGAGGTCACTGAAAAAGTCTCATTCATACCTTTAACAGGGAAGAACCTTAAACAATTAAGTGATTCATTAGATGATCAATTATGGCTGAAGCTCTTTTTTCTTTGACCAAAGCGGAGCGAGCCGAATGCCCGAAGACTCCTGCGGGACTAGTAAAAAACGGGAGACCCTGCAGCGAGTGGAGTATGCTAAATGAGAAAGCCCACATGCTAACGTTCAGATTTTTAAGTAGTCTCCATTCTCAATTATATGGACGATGCTTGCAAACGGTTCAAGAACTCGTTTATAGTGGAGAAAATATATCCAATAGATGAAAGGAAGGATTCAAATTATGTCACACGACCCTAACTGTATTTTTTGCAAAATCATTCAAAAGGATATTCCTTCTGCTACCGTTTATGAAGATGAGCACGTTCTGGCATTTATGGACATTAGCCAAGTGACAAAAGGCCACACATTAGTGATTCCAAAAAACCATCAAAAAGATATTTATGAATTGACCCCAGATGTCGCGAGTCGCTTATTTACAGTTGTTCCAAAGATTGCTCAAGCAATAAAAGATACATTTGAACCTGCCGGCTTAAATTTAGTCAATAATAATGGTGAAGAAGCTGGACAGACGGTCTTTCATTATCATATGCACCTACTCCCCAGGTACGGAAAAGGCGATGGCTTTGGGGCCGTTTGGAAAGAGCATGGCTCCGAATATAGCGGTGACGATTTAAAGAAAATGGCTGAAGCAATTGCGGCTTATGTGAAAGAATAATTATACTTAATAACAACATACACTCAAATTCTAGTCTATTTGCAGTATGTTCTAGTATCCGATTAGCTTATTTGAAAGTAGAAATCATTATTGAATGTAGTTTTAATAAAAGGCTCTGTCCCAAAAGCACTTAAATAGAAGAAGTGGATGTATTTTACTCGCTGTAAAATACATCGGCTTTGATTATTTTTGAGTGAGATTAGCTAGGTGGACATGGAGCAATGTTCACCGCTCCCGAAAATCATGCTCTTTGTCCTGTGGCGTGCCCCCACCCTGGGAACAACATACATTCAAAAGGGGCTGAACCCTCAAAGGTCCTTTTCATTCACCATTAGCTTTGACTTCTAATGTTCTTCTTAAGATTATAAATGTTTAAGTCTAAACCTAACTAACAATGCCACTCTCTTACTTCAGACTTGTCCATTTTCGATACACTTTAATGGAGCCGCCGCTCACTCCATAAGCTAAACCAATTTCCTCCCAACCGTCCTTTTCATAATAACCTACTAAATCTGAAGTTAAATATAGTGCCTCATGGCCAAGTTCAGTAGCTACTTTTACAGCATGCTCTAACATAGTGTACCCAAGTCGTTTTCCTCGATAAGCTTCATCGACATATAAACAGGCAAGCCAAGGGAATAAATCTTGTCTACTATTTAAATCGTTACGAATTACAGCAAAAGTTCCGATAATTTTATCTGTATCAAGGGCGATATAAAAACTTGGAATATCATCTTTTGCATTTGAAGCATTCTCCATACAGTCGAAATAAAAAGGATAATTTTTTTCTTCTCCCCAAATATTCCAAAAAGCTTCAACAGCTTGTTTAAATAATGGATGCTCCTTTTGAACCTTTATTATTTCCATCACTGTATCCCCTCTCTTAACTTTGTATTACGAGTTTTTTCTTACTTCATCCTCCTTTATGTACAAGAAAGAAATAAAAAAGGAGTCAGAAAATACTAAAAAAGCTGATCCTTTTCTACTTAATTATGTTACGATATTCGTATTATTCGTTATTTAGCAATATAACGCTTTACCAAAATAGAGAGAGAATGATAGGTATAGCGGACTATTCTAACAATTTTTATGAATTAAAGGAGTGGAGAGTATGGCTAAACAAATTTTTAACTTTAATGCAGGTCCTTCTGCATTACCTAAACCAGCCTTAGAAAGAGCCCAGAGAGAATTGCTTAATTTTAACAATACTCAAATGTCTGTGATGGAATTAAGTCATCGTAGTCAAACCTATGAGGAAGTTCATGAACAAGCTCAGAATTTATTACGTGAGCTCCTGCAAATCCCAAATGATTATCAAATATTATTCTTACAAGGCGGGGCTAGCTTACAATTCACAATGTTACCAATGAATCTTTTAACAAAAGGAACAATTGGAAACTATGTGCTAACCGGTTCTTGGTCAGAAAAAGCTTTAAAAGAGGCAAAGCTTTTTGGAGAAACAAACGTAGCTGCCTCTACAAAAGAAAATAATTATCAGAACATCCCAGACTTTTCTGAACTCCAATTGAACGAAAATGATGCCTATGTTCACGTTACTTCAAATAACACCATTTACGGTACACAATATCAGAATTTTCCAGAGATACATCACGCTCCACTTATTGCTGATATGTCAAGTGATATCTTATCTCGCCCACTTGAAGTCAACCAATTTGGAATGATTTATGCTGGGGCACAAAAAAACCTTGGACCTTCAGGTGTTACAGTTGTTATTATTCAAAAGGATTTACTCAAAACGAAAGTGGAACAAGTTCCGACTATGCTACAATACGCAACCCATATAAAGTCGGATTCCCTTTATAATACCCCTCCTACTTTTGCAATCTATATGCTTCGAAATGTATTAGATTGGATAAAGGATTTAGGTGGTGCAGAAGCAATCGCAAAACGAAATGAAGAAAAAGCCAAAATTATTTACGATACGATTGATGAAAGCAATGGCTTTTATGTTGGTCACGCGGAAAAAGGAAGTCGCTCACTAATGAACGTTACATTTAACTTACGAAATGAAGAATTAAGTCAACAATTCTTAGCCAAAGCAAAGGAACAAGGTTTTGTCGGCCTTAACGGGCACCGTTCAGTTGGAGGTTGTCGTGCTTCCATTTATAATGCTGTACCATTAGATGCCTGTATCGCCTTACGAGATTTGATGATTCAATTTAAAGAAAACGCATAATTAGCTTCTATTTAGAAGTAAGTAAAAATAATCAGCCAGATGGTTAAGATTGCCGCAATAATTGTAATTCCGGACATAAGATATATAGAACGAGTCCATTTTAAGCACTCAACCTTGTCTCCTTTTTTCTTTATTTGAATACCGATATACACACTACTATATAAAGTAAGTAAAAAAATCGAGAGTGTTAATAAAATAAGTGCATCCATATAATCCCTCCTTGATCATGTGTATGATCGATAATGATAAATAATGATTCCACACAAAAAAGGAAAGGTGATAATCTATGAAAGCAAAATGGTATGTTGTTGGCTTTTTTACCGGAGTAAGTATCGCTGCCGCCTTTAGCTTACTGTCCACTCCAACCTCTGGCAAAGAGCTTCGCCAGTCGATTAAAGGCAAAGCGAATGATTCAAAAAAGGTTGTCCTTAATTTTAAAGAAGATAGTAAACAACTCGTTGACCAGTTAAAAGAAACAACTTCTCTCACTCAAGATTCTGTAAAAGACCTCAGTAGCGACTTAATGGAATCTGCTTGGCAATGGAAAAATGAAGTGAGTCCTCACGTTTCACAATTAAAATCAGACCTAAAAAATTTTAAGAACAACCTTGATCAATTAAAGGATCGCTCTTAATATAACATATTTTTATATAATTGAGAAAAAATAACTATTTAAATTTTCAAAAAAGTTTGTTTAAAGGCTTGTTTTGGTCTTTCTTTTTTCTTCATTTCTTGTCATAATAAGAAGGAAGATATTCAGCTATAATTTTTTTAGTAGAGAGAAAAAAGAAAATGAACCTTTTTTGGGATAGGAGGAGCAATATGGAGCAACATGAATCCAATTCGTTGTTACAGTCTGTTATTTTCAGTCATAAAGTAGCACAATTAAGCAAAGCATTATGGAAATCAGTTGAGAAAGATTGGCAAAAATGGATAAAACCATTTGATTTAAATATTAACGAGCATCACATCTTATGGATTGCTTATCAATTAGATGGGGCTGCTATTTCTGACATTGCCAAGTTTGGTGTTATGCATGTATCGACTGCCTTTAACTTTTCAAAAAAATTAGAAGCAAAAGGCTACTTAACCTTTTCAAAAAGGGATACAGATAAGCGTAATACATACGTATGTTTAACGGATGAAGGAAGAAGTTTATTTCTAAAAACGATGGAATCCTATCAGTTAAATACGTATAGTATCTTGGAGGGGGCACTACCGATTAAAGAGCTATACGGTAAGTTCCCTGAATTCTCAGAAATTATAAGTATCGTCCGTCATATTTATGGTTCTGACTTTGTTGATACATTTGAACAATCATTAATGAAACTTGAAAATGATTTTAATGATTCAGATGGTAGCTTAAAAAAGAGTGAGGTTGAGGACCCGATTATTCCAGCACTGGAAACTTCAAGTTCTTAATCAATCCACCTTAATTAGAACGGATTGGATAGACTAATCCAGAAAAGAAAGGCGATGAGAAATGAATCTTTTCTCATCGCCTTTTTCTGTTAATTATTGTATATGAAAAACAAATTTATTCTTGTAACATAATTTTTAATCATTTAATTCATTACAGTACTAAATGAATCATTTTGCTACTAGCTCTAATTTAATATTATCCGCATGGACATCAAACTCTTTAAATTGCAAATAATAATTAGCACCAAGATCAAGCTCTGTTATTTGAACATGTAATAACTCGTTTCCTGAATCAACGACGACCCACTCAGGAAAATCTGTCGACTCCCCCATTCCTGCTAGTATCATACTTACAGGAATATCAAAAAAGCCTACTTGCACTTGTCTCACATATAACAACAGATCACCATTTCCAGCAACAATAGGTTCTAAATAAACGGTAAAACCGATATCTTGTCCTAAAAGTCGAATCGTTGATTGGTACTTCACATAAGCTCCCTCAAACTCGATCACAAAATCTTGTTCAGATTCTAAATCAGTTGAGTAGATGAGCTGTATAATTTGTTCCTTGCTACTTGTCACTTCCAGTAAAGCATCTCCACTAGTAGGTCCTATTAGTTCAGAACGACTTAATTCGCCCCCATCAATACTCATGCTCCTTAAAAAGAGAAAAACCGTTAAAAAGGCTAACAAATTAATAATCAGTAGACCAAAAAAAGCCGCCTTCCACGTTACAAATCTCATCTTCCCATTCCTTTCCTTGTCCCATTCTACTTCATCATCTGCCTTAGTTCATAATTCTATTCCCAATTATACATCCAATCAACCATTGGATAATCTCAATTACATTATATTTCCTATTAATCTAAAAATAACTACCTATTCAACTCATAAAAAATAGCATATCTCTATCTTTTTTTGAGTAGATTTGATAAAGTTTAACTATCACTTGGCTAGACTGGAGGCAGACTAATGGTCTTCTTTTTAATTCTATTTGCGGTCTTTATCCTATATTCAATGAACTCAATGACCGATGCATTATGTGAACGTCGTGAAATTCCACTCGAAAAACAACCACAAGTTTTTCGCACAATTAATATTTTAATGACGATTCTTTTAACTTCAACTTATGTTAAGATCTTATTTACGTAATTATAAGTAATATTTTTTTATGATTAATTTAAATGGCCAAGCAAGTTTGCCTCAAATGAGATCATGCTTTAACCTGTGGATAGAAAAAGAGTGAACCGATCTGGCTCACTCTTTTTTCTATTCAAGTTCAACTATTAGCAAACCCAAGAAGCACCGATGATAACTAATAGGATGAATAATACAACGATTAACGCGAAACCGCTATTTCCGTATGAATAACCCATAGTAAATCCTCCTTAGAATATTTTAATTTTTGTTTAGTTGAAGCTATGTGATTGATTACTCCAAAAAAAAGAGATGTCGTCGCCAGCTTACAACCAAGCTGCACCTACAATGACTAATAAGATGAACAATACAACGATCAACGCAAATCCACCTTGGTATGCGTGAGACATAATAACACCTCCTCTGTGCTTTGTTAGGATATCTTATGCAAATGCCTTCTATCTGTACTGGGCGAATGACCCAAATTAAGGCTAAAAACCTTATTCTTTTGTCCACAAAACAAAAAAAATTCAGCGCTTTCCACAAATAAAGTTGGTCTAAATTTATGATCCTTTACGAAAAACTTTTTCTAATTTAACTATTTATGGTATAGTAGACCCTGTGATTAGATTATGACAGTGGCGACCTAACTTAGAGGAGTGAAAAAAATGAAAAAGTACATACTTACTGCGGTAGGACTAGCTGCTTTTACCTTATTAGCAGCTTGTAACAATGAAGATACAACAGCAGACGATGCTCCTATTGTTGTAGTAAACGGAACTGAAATTACAGAAGGTGAACTCGTTTCCATCCTGAAAAATCGTTACGGAGATGAAACCCTTTCTGAATTAGTGGAGCGCCAAGCTATCCTTGCCCAACAAGAAAATTCAGGCGTTACACAAGAGGAAATTGATGAAGAGTTAGATTATTTAAAAACGAACTTACAAATTGAAACAGACGAAGAACTATTTGAAGCTTTAGCAAATAACTTCAATATTCACGTGACCTCTGTTGAGCAATTTATTGAAGGTTATATTATTCCTCCGCTTGTTATTGAAGCATTAGCGAAAAAGGATGTAAATGTAACAGAGGAAGATAAACAAGCCTATTACGAAGAAAACCAAGAGATGTATGAAGAACAAGTGGAAGCAAGTCATATTCTTGTAACAGAAGAAGAAGAAGCAGAAGAAGTTTTGGAGAAAATTAATGCCGGTGAAGACTTTGCTGAGTTGGCCATTGAGTACTCCATTGATGGTTCAGCTGCAAGAGGTGGCGAACTTGGTTACTTCCCTCGTGGGCAAATGGTTCCTGAATTTTCTGAAGCCGCTTTTGAATTAGCAGTTGACGAAGTAAGCGAAATTGTACAATCAGAATTTGGCTACCACATCATCAAAGTAACTGGTAAAAAATCTACTTTCGAAGATTTTGAAGAAGAAATTGAAGCAGCTTTAGAAGCTCAACAAGCCAAGTCGGGTCCTGAAGTTTTAGCCGAAATTTTAGATGAGGCCGATATCGATGTTAGAGACTCAAGATATAGTGACTTATTTTCAAATGAATCTCCGGCTGCAGAGGCAGATGAAGAAGAATAATGGTCATAATAAAATCCTAGCGATTAATGATCGCTAGGATTTTTCTGTCTTCCTTTTTTCTCTTTCTTGCTCTATTCTTTCTATATAAATTTGTCCCTCTTTTTCAATAAATTCATGCTCAACATGACGTTCCTCTAGAGAATACTTCATGCTCATATAAGCACTAAACAAGATGCCAAAAATAACGAGGAAGATCCACCAAGGACTTGCTAATAACATTTCCCCTAAACTTGTTTGTGTAAATAGAAAGACTACTACAAGGGCAATAAGTAAAAATAAAGCGATCCGCTGACTTGCCTTATTTGAATTCATCTTTTTCCTCCTTTAAAACTTGTCCATTAGTATTACTATTATGTATGCGAAGATTCATTTAGATAGAACTAACAAACTTGACATAATAAAAAAAATGCCCAACCCCATACGTACCAAGAGTTTAGACATTTCTCAAGCAAGTTCATTAAAGCATTATTTGTATTATACGAACACTAATTCCTATAGACTAAACTTACATTAAAAAAGTTTAAAATAACTGATTATAAAATTCTGCAATCTCCTCAAGAGACTGAAAACTTTCAGGTAAAGCTACCATTTGGAATGCATGGAACATTTCCTCCCAAGTACGAAGAGAAACATCTATTCCTTGAGCTTCTAACTTCTCAGCTAAAAGAACTGAATCATCAAAGAGCATTTCTTCTGTGCCTACATGAATTGATACAGGAGGAAAACCTGTAAATTCTCCAAAAAGTGGAGAAATAAGAGGATTCGTTGGATCGGCTCCCCTCACGTAATGCATTTTAACTTCCTCATCTGCATTCGCATTAATGATAATCTCTCTGTTGATACGCTCTTTATAGGAAGGAAGTGAAAAACTTAAGTCAACCGCTGGTGATAATGAACAAATGCCAGCAGGGAGTGGTATATCATTCTGCTTTAAAAATAATGCTGTCGATAAAGCTAGATTGCCGCCTGCTGACTCTCCCAAAAACACAATATTTTTCGGGTCAACTCCCTTTGACAATAAATCTTTGTAACAAGCTACACAATCATCTAGAGCAGCTGGAAAAGGATGTTTTTCGGCTAGGCGATAATCAACGCTTACCACATTCGCTTTAATTAAGGCAGCAATGTGTGATGCCATAAATCTTCCACCTTCTGGGGAGCCTAGGACAAAAGCGCCGCCATGGATATAAAATATTATTTTATCAAAATGATCGTTTATATGAAGTTTTTCTACTGGAATATCATTTACCATATAAGAAGATATTTCTGTACCAGGATGAAGTGGTATACCTTTCACCATTTCTAGCAGTTTTTCAGTTAAATCCTTATAATCCCTCTTCGATAAATCTGGATACATTTCTCTTGCTGAACGAAGCTTTTTAATCATTTCCTTTGATTCTTTACTAATCATGGCTAATCTCTCCCTCAAGTTTAGAATTGAAATCCAATTGTTACATACCCTTTTAAGTAACTCGTCGAACTATATCTAACTTACATATCGAAATGACGGGACAAGAACTTTACTGAAAGGTCCAACCACTGTGCAGCATCCTCATTAATCTGCTCGTCTACATTTCCTGACACTGTATTCCCGAGACTCAAACCATGTTCTCCCTTTTCAAATATATGCATTTCAAATGGGATTTTATATTCCTCAAGTTTAAGCCCAAATTTCAAAGAATTACCTACATAAATCAGATTGTCAGCGGCCGTATGCCAAATAAAAACGGGTGGTACTTTCTCATTTACAAAGTTTATCGGGCTCACTTCGAAAATTCTTTCCTCAGAATCATTTTCTCCCATGATAGCTTTGTTAGCTGCCTTTAATACCTCTTTTTTAGTCCCCAGTCCAGGAATGGCGATATTTGCTGACTCATCTCTGTCCATCATCTTATTAGTATAGAGAAGGTCTAACCACGGATATCCTAGTACAACTGCATTAGGTCTCAGAATTTCTGCATCTACCCCAAACTTTTCAGATAAAAAAGGCTCCTGCCAGTGTACAGCGAGTGAAGCGCATAAGTGCGCTCCCGCGGAAAAGCCACTTATTGCAATTCTATCCGGGTCTATATTCCATTCGTCAGCATTCTGTCTCACCGTCAAAATCATTTTTGCTAAATCATACAGTGGTGTAGGATATTCAGTGTTACCTTTATCCTTAGTAGTATATCGAAGAACAAAAACGTTGTATCCTGCGCTAAGGTATTGTAAAGCAACTGGCTCCGCTTCTCTATCTGAGGTATAATGATAACCTCCACCAGGACAGATAATCATCACTGGGTGCTTGCGATCCTTATCAATCTCTACTGAATTGTCCAACAAATATTTTACATAGTAAGTTTCGTTGTTACCCTCCCAAATTTTCCCTTTCTCGACTAGCATATATTTTTCCTCCCTTATAATTTAGCTTTGCAAGTAGGTCAAATACTAATTTCAAAACTATTTTCCTTATTTAGCATAAAATTATATCGTGCTTCGTAGAGATTAGCATCAATTGTCCCTATACAACATAAGGAACCGATTTGATTCCGCTTACAAAAATAAAATTTCTATAATTGAAATTAACACTTGTTTAAATTCTAATAAGTTTGTTTAGATGTGAGTCGCTTCAATATCACATGTAATATACATTTTTATCTCCTTACATTCTTTTATTTTTTTCGTTTAAAACAATGATGTTCACTGAGTGTAATTGTAAACGCAAACATAAGCACAAATAATCCACTCTCAATTCAAGCTCTTTTCCAAGAATAAAATCGCTTTATAGATTTAATTGTACTATTAATCCACTATGATTTATGGTAATATTTTTAGAATAATAGTATTTTTACTGTTTTTTTCGGGGACCAACTAATAGCAAATAACTTCAAGAGGAACAACAAAAAGCTGCTGAGTTCATTCTCAACAGCTTTCCACTAATATAGTCATTTCCTATTATAAGTCTAATGGTGGTTCATGAAAGCTTGGTTTATAGAAGCTTCGGTTATCTAATGCCATCACTCTTTCAGAAAAGCTTCCTGGCTGAACCCTCTCTAATGCTCGATCTAACATATTCATTTTTGCATCGATATTATCAATCAAATGTAGGAGTTCGGCCTCTTTGATTTGAGGTGTCTTTGGACTGCCCCATTCTCCTTTTCCATGATGACTTAAAACCATATGCTGAAGAATCAATACCTCTTCTCCTTCGATGCTTAATTCCTTTGCAGCCTCATCGATTTCATTAACCATGATGGTAATATGTCCAAGTAAATTACCCTCTAACGTATAGACCGTATCAATCGGTCCAGATAATTCACGAACTTTCCCTAAATCATGTAAGATGATTCCAGCATACAATAAGTCCGTATCTAAAGAAGGATACAACTGGGAAAGACTTTTAGAAATATGTAACATCGAGACAACATGATAAGCTAACCCTGAGAAAAATTCATGATGATTTTTTGTCGCTGCTGGTGATTCCAAAAAGGCAGCTTGATGTTTTTTTAATAAATGACGTGTAATACGTTGGATATTAGGGTTTTTCATCTCAAAAATATATTGCGTGATTTGCTCTAACATATCATCCGGAGAAAGTGGTGCTGAACGAACAAAATCAGCCAACTTTACATTATCCATCGCCGTCGTTGGTCTGATACTCTGTAATTTCAATTGGTTTCTTCCTCTATATTCGCCAAGCTCCCCCGTTAAATGAACGATCGACTTACTTACGAATGTCGACTCATCATCTGGAGAACAGCCCCATAGCTTTGCATCAATCTCGCCAGAATGATCACCCAAGATTAACGTAAGAAATGGCTTCCCATTACTCGCTATTCCTCTTGTTGCTGTTTTGATAAGAAAATAACTATCAATCTTATCTCCTACTTGATGATATCTGATTCCTTTACTCATCCTATCACCTCGAGCCAAATGTATTTGTATTAGTATAGCATACTTTTCACTCTATGCCCTCCTCCTAAGCGATACAAAACAAGATGTATAAGAATAACAATAGGCATCTTCTTGTTTAACTGCAAGTAACACCCTTGTACAGGAGGTTTTTGTTAGATACAATATATAACAACTTTCAGAGCAATTATCATTCATAATTAATGACTTAACAAAAAAAGGAGCCTAAAAGCTTTCTTGATAAGCTTTTAGGACAGCCTCTTGTCATAAATGTTCCGTTTTTAACTTAACATCTAATATGAATTAAATACGATTTATATTCATTACTTTTTATTTTTGCGTTTTGCTTTAGGATTTGCTTGGGGTTCCTCAATCGCTGGAAGATAAACTTTCATTTTTACCCCAGAAGCTGTATTTTCAATTTCAGCATAGCCATGGTGAAGCTCTGCAATTCGTTTAACAATCGCTAAGCCTAAGCCAAATTTCCCGTTATTACCTTTATAAAAAGGATTAAAAAGCTTTGGAATGTCATCCTCTGGAATGGGCTCTCCGTCATTTTCAACTGAAATGATGATTTTGTCATTTTTTTGTTCAGCATCGATCCATATCGAACTGACGGCATAACGTAATGCATTCTCAACTAGATTTTCTAATAAAACTTCTAGTTGTTCTTCATCACCTTTTAATTTCATGTCCGAATGATTCACATAAATTTTAACATCTTCTCGTTGAACACGAAATCTTTCTTCAATTTCAAAAGCTAACGAGCCAAAAATAAACTCATTTTGGTTTAATGTATCTTCTTTAAATGAATCAAGCTTCGTATAATAAAGCATATCAATGACTCTACGCTCCATTCGATTGCTTTCTTCAATAATAACATCCATTGTGCGCTCTAAATTTTGTTTAGGCAAAATCCCATCCTTTACAGATTGAGCATAACTTTTAATGACCATTATCGGAGTTTTTAGCTCATGAGAAGCATGCTGAATAAATGTTTTTTGAGCACTATCATATATATTCAAGTTTTGTCTCATCTTTTCAAATTGATCGGATAACCGTTGGAAATCTTCATCCCCTTTCCACTTGAGAGGTTCTTTCCAATCACGGTTCGCTATTTGCTCTAGATGATTCCCTAAAATAATTAATGGCTGTCTAAGATAATGCTTTAACCAAATCGCCGGAAGCAAACTAAGTACACTCGTTAATAAAAATAAATACAGTAATCGTTCCCAAAGCTTGTTCACCATTTGATCACGATATGTATCCCACATAAAGGAGATACGATACGCTTTTTGCCCCCAGAGCACGTCTTCTTTTACAACATAAAAAACCGTTTGTCCACCATATTGGAGTTCATAACGCCCATGTAGGGCATCTTGATTAAAGGCATTTACCGCCATTTGCCGTAAAACATCTGCTGGTGGGATCGTATCACCACCCGGAGGTCTGCCAAGCGTATCAAAGATAACTAAGTGAAAAACTTTACCAGCCTCGCTACGGTCAAGAAAACCGCCATCATCATCTGGAGGGTTAATAAAATCAATCAATGGATTACTAAGACGCTCCTGCTCTCTTTCAATTAAACGATATGTTTCCTCCGTTAATGTATCCTTAATGGAAATCGGAAAAATAATAATCACAGATAACCCAACTAATACAATTAGTGATATAAACGCAAGCCAAATTCGTTGCGTTAAATTAACTTTAATCATGATGATAAAATTCGGTAGCCATAGCCATACAATGTTTCAAGATGTACTCTTGGCATTTTTTTCCGGACACGACGAACGACATCGTCTACCGCACGTTCGGAGCCAAAGTAATTTTCTCCCCACACATACTCAATAATTTTGTCTCTCGAGAAAGCTTTACCAATATCTCCAGTTAATAATAAGACTAGGTCCATCTCTTTGGTTGTTAAATCAACGAGGGCATCCTCACCAATCTCCATATCAGCAACTGTACGTCCAATTGGATCAACGACATATTGATTGATTTCAATTTTCTTCTGTTCCTGATTCGATGTTCCATATACTCGATTAATAAGCTTTTTTGCACGTATAATTAACTCTTGCGGTAAAAATGGTTTAGCTAAATAATCATCACTTCCCATTTCTAACCCTAACACTCGATCTAAATCTTGATCACGTGCTGAAATGAATATAACGGGTGTATCTTCATTTTGTTTGATTGTTTTCAGTAATTGATAGCCATCCATGCCTGGCAACATAATATCTAATATCCATAAATGTGGTTTATCTTCAACAGCATCTGCCGCATTTTGACCGTTATCAAACACTCTTACTTCCCAATTTTCTTTTTCCAAATAAGCTTTTAATACTTCTGATAAATTTTCTTCATCTTCTACTAGATAAACGAGATAATCACTCAACTCGCATCCTCCTCAATTAACCTCTTATATTTTTGAAATGTTTCTCCAATTTTAACGACATAGTTAATAAATTTATTATTCCACTATTACTGGTAAATGAAACCTTAATTTTGATCCTATCATACCTTTTCTTATTTAAATATGCACCTGTTTAGACAAGTTCACACTATTTTTTACAAATTAGCCCTTAATCTTGTGAAAAATGAGGAAAAATACTCTTTATTTACTCAGTTCAACGAAAAAAAAGCTATCTTCATTGGAAATTGAATGCCACTGAAGATAGCTTTACATATGCTCTGCTAAAACGAATTATAATAAGGCAATAGCCGTTAGAGCCGCAAGAGGTAATACTAGTCGGTTCCAATTAATAGGTCTCGGGTACGGGTAATAACTCGGATAATAATAACTTGGATAGTAAGCTGGATACGGATTATAGTAAGGATTTCTTTGAAACTGCTGTGCTTGATGTGATCCGCTCTGATGTTGCTCCTGCATTAGTTGAGCTAAATCAACGTACTGGCCATTATCATCAACGGCAACTAATAAATACAGCTGCTCATCGTCCACATTTTCAATCACACCATTAATCACTTGCCCTTGATATTGAACAGAAACGGGCTGATTCATATATTGTTGGCAACTTGTTTTGATTTGCTCCATATTGTGCTGTTGATTCATCTTTACACCCCTTTTCTTAAACTCATAAAATAGTCTATTCAGTAAAAGAAAATGGGTGAATGCGGAGAGAAAAGCAATTATATATAAGAAAGCTCGGTCGAACTATTACATCGCTAGCCTTTACCTTGCCGTAACAATGAAAAAGCTCCTAAAAAGCTTTCACTTTCTAGGAGCTTAAATAATCATTTATACTTTTGATATTTGTTGTTGTTCTATTTGTTTTTTCGGTAAAATAACAACAAAATACGTTTGGAAAATCGTAAATATATTTCCGACGACCCAATACATAGATAAAGCAGAAGGTAACGATAATCCGGCCACAATAATCATCACAGGCATAATATACATAATGATTTTCATCTGAGCTGGCATTTCAGCTGAAGTCATTCTCAACTGAATCATCGTTGTTAAACCGGCCACAAATGGCAAAAACAAATCAGGTTGTCCTAGGTTAAACCATAGAAATGAGGTGCTAGCGATCGCTTCTGTTCTCATAATCGCAAAATAGAAAGCCATTAAAATCGGCATTTGCACCAACATTGGTAAACAACCTGCAATTGGATTCACCCCATGCTGTTGATAGAGGGTCATCATTTCCTTTTGCATTTCCTGCTGTTTTTTTGGATCTGATTTATCTGACTTATACTTTTTTTGCAGTTCATCTAATTCAGGTTTCAACGCTTGCATCGCTCTAGAGCTTTTTTGCTGCTTTAATACGAGTGGTAATAAAAGAAAACGAATGGTAATTGTCACAAGAATGATGGCAATTCCAAAGTTCCCTTTGAAAATTCCAGCCGTTTGAGTAATAAGCCAAGACATTGGATAAACAAAAAAGTGATTCCAGACCCCTGTTGATTCGGCACTAATTGGTTGATGCGTACCACAGCCTGCTAAAAGCACAGCAATTAGTAATAACAAGATTAAAACTTTTGTATTTGATTTCACTTGAATCCTCCTTATTAATTAAACGATTATTTCGCAAAATTAATAAGAGAATCTTCATCATCATTTGAATGATCATAGTAGCAAGGAATTTTAGGGCGATAAAACCTTTGAATACAACTATTAATAGGTAACAAATCGATTTCTTTTGTTACAAAGTTTAGTTTTCTTGAAAACAAGTAAGTTTTATGTGCATATTCAAAGCGGAATAACTCTGCTTTTGTATACGCCGCTACTAACCAGATTGTTAAAAGTACACTACACCAAAAAGACCATGTATCAATAATAACCTCAAACATCTTATCCCCCCTTCCTTCTAATTACGAAGCTTTTTTATCATTATAAATCAAAAAATATAAAAGTAGCAATTAATTAAATATTTTTATTACAAAATGTGGCTAACCTAGAAGGTGGAGCATGAGAGACTATCCTAACGACTCACTCAAATAACAAAAGCTTGCCGACCATCTCAATCGAGACTTTATCGACAAGCTGAGAGCGACTTAGTACGTCCCTCGAACATTTTTATATAATTCATTCACTACTTTTGCTATTTACTCACTTTTGAAGCAGCTCCTTACTATTAATTATATTTGCACTCGTAGCTGCTTTCTAAAGACTTCTCGTATCATATAAGCAACACCATTCTCTTCTTTAGAACGTGTCACCCAACTTGCTACTTGTTTTACCTCATCTATTGCATCTCCCATAGCAACCCCTAAACCTGCTTCTGCCACCATTTCACGATCACTTTCAGTTACTCCGATAGCCACTACTTCCTCCATTTTTACATTCAAATAATTTACGAGTAAACGAAGCGCTTTTACTTTAGATACTCCTGATTGAATAATTTCTATTTGATTAGATGAGCCCGTTTTTAAAATAAAAGATTGATTCATCTCCTTTATTTGATCAATCGCTCTTTTTAACTCATCCTCTAGTGCAAACTGAGCTTGTATTTTTAACGGCGCTAACGGATTATCAACTAAACGATCATAAACCGATTCGACAAATGACAATGGATAAAATCTTGGTTCATCTAAATTTAATGTCATTTTAGCAACCATATGATTTTTCTGTTTAATCTTATTTCCAAGGGAATAATGCTCATGAAAGACTCGAAAATGACAATCATAACGCTCAAAAATATCAACAATTTCCTCAGCTTGAGCTTCTTTAATTCGATTTGAATACAGTGCTTCTTCTTTTTCTTTAGCCACATACGCTCCATCACTACAAATCATATACTCATCAAGTTTTAGCGCTTTTGCAAATTTTAAAGCTGACAAATAAGGCTTTGACGTAACTAAAGTGACAATGACTCCCTTACTTTTTACATAGTCGATTGCCGCTTTGGTTTGTCGACTAATTTTCGTATCTGATTGAAGAAGCGCTCCATCAATGTTTATCGCTAACAATCGATAAGTCATATCGTTTCCTCCTCTTGGTGACTAACTTTCCTGTACTTGACTGTGCTTATCTATAGTTATGAATTGAAATAAAACCTTAGAACTTTTTTGCAAGGAAGGAATCTAATGTTCCATAGACTAAATCCAATTGGTTTCATATAATGGGTAATAGTGATTTTCACCACATATACAATTATTTAAGCTCTATTTAGAAAGGATACGTACCTCATGAAATTGCCGGTTTATTTATATATTTTAATTCCACTCTTTTTTCTATTTTTGTCATTAGGACAACCATCTTCATTCGAAACAAATATTTGGATGGTCATCGTTGGTAGCCTATCATTAGGATTATTTGTTGGGTTTGTGATTCATATGGCAACCCTTTTTAGTAAAAAAATCAAAAAAGGAAATAGTCAAATAAAATAACGGTGAACCGTTTTTTAGCAACTCTTTTACAATCAAGAAAGTACTCTTCCAAATCATGCACGAGTCTTTGACTATTCCTGTCTGTTTCACACTAAGTTTACTTGCTCAATATAGTAAAAGCCCGGTAATGTCATCAAGATGACACCACCGGGCTTTTACTAATATCGTATATAAAGGATCGGCCTTACATTTAAAAAGCCGAATACGACACCATTATTGTTGATCTGGATTTCCATAAATTTCTTCTAATGGTTCAGTGATGATCTTGTTCACATCACCAATTGTCACACTCAGGCGTTGCTCTGCTTCCATTAATTTCGAAATAAGTTCGTGCTGTTGCACAAGTTCAAATTGTTGTTGTGCTTTTTGCACTTCTTCTTCAGAAATTTGCTCACCTTGCATTTGTTTTCTTTGAAGGTCTAATTGAAGTTGGCGGAAATTGTCTAACATTTTTTTAGCAATATCATCTTGACCAATTTGCTCGTGTAAAGTTTTTAATATAGTAAAATCTTCACTTTCTGCAATAGCTTTCTTTAATTCTTGGGCTTTATCATATACGTTTGACATTTTAAAGTCCTCCTCAAAAATTTGTCTTAACGACTATAACATGTCTGAACAAATAAATCATCTTATAACCTAAAAGACCTAAGCATTTACACGAGAAATAATACGATAAGGCCTTGGAATAACCCAATGAACCCTCCTAAAAAAGATCCCAACCAAGTGATCATCTTCAATTCTCGCTTCGCTATTGATACAACTATCTCTTCTAAACGTTCTAATGGGAATCCCTCCACTTGCTTACGAACAATTTCTTCCAACTGAAGCCTCCCCAAAATAAACGGTAATCGCTCCACTAATACATCAATGGAAAACTCAACAATAGATGGAATCATTCGATTCATTATTTGCTCCTGGTAGGGTTTTGAAATTTCTGAGATAGGCTTGTCTAACCAATTAACGACAGGGATTTTTTCTTGAACGAATGGCGATATGTGAGTCAAAAACTGCTCTTTCGTTACCATCCCTTTTAATTCCTCAATCGATTTATTTTGAATTTGATACCACTCTTTCCTTAAAACACTTTCTATTAATTCCTTTGTTTGTTCATCTCGAAGGAGTTTACTTATTTGTGGCTGAAGTTTATCGACAAGCCTATCGTTACCTAAAAACATTTTTAGCATGTTGCCCAATGTGCCTTTTTTAAGTAAATATCGTTCAACCATCGCATTTAATTGCTCTTTTCCATCTGGACTTTGTAACTTTTGGTCAAAATTATTTTGAATCCATTCCGCCATTGTTGGAATCGATTGTTGAACCTTTTCACTAAGATTAATCGGCATTAATGTCGAAATTGGGGTTTCTTTATTCCTATCAAAAAAAGCTTCATATTCCGCCCCTAAATGTTGTTCAATTTTTAGCTGTAGCTGCTTTTTCGGTTCGTTTATTTTCCATTTATTCTCCAAAAAAATTGCAACCGTTTCCTCACTTTCAAGCGCTTTTTTCGCTTCTATTTGTAACCAAGATGTAAAATCATTTATAAAAGCTTCACTTTTAACTTGCTCACCTAACCCGTCACTCGTTAATAAATACTTTACGACTGTATCCCCTAACTGTTTCGCAATTTCTTGATGCCTTTTCGGAATTAAACCAGGGGTAAAAGGGATCTTAAATGAACTTACTTTTATTTGTTTATATGGTCTAAAAAGCATTCTTATCGCTAATAAATTTGTTAATCCACCTATTAAAGCACCGACGATAATCATAAATACAATCGTCCACATATTCTCCACGTTTAGGTCACTCCTCATTTGTTTAAAACATTCGTTTGATTCGATTCATTATACGCTAAATATAGGTACGTATACTAGCGTGACAAAGTTGCACAGAGAGCCCTTTTAAAAACAATCACAAAATGTAAAAAAACATCTTGAAAATTTCAACGAATAATTAACCTTTGTATTCAAATCCTATTAAATAAAAAGGAGGCGAAATTTATGTCTGACAAAAAGAAACATGAAGAAGAAGCCCACACAGAAGGCCGTGAAGAGTTTTTTATGGATATTGATCGAATGATAAATGAAGGGTTAGGTGGAGGAACCGTAAACGAACATCATAGTGGCAAAATTGAACAAGCTAGAGAACTCGAAAAAGAAAGCCCACCAAACTCTAAAAAAGATTAATTAAGAAAAGCCCTCCCCTTCGCTTATACTATTAACATCAACAATTAAAAAAGGCTGTCACAAGGACATTTTATTGACCTTATGACAGCCTTTTCTTCTTTATTGAGGACAAACTCCCCCTTAACTTCATTCGCTTTGGTATAATAATGGCAAGATTTATATAAAGGAGCTAGCTATGAATAAGGACAAGTTAAAACGAGTATTTGATGAAGTGATTGTTAAAAACCAACGTCCCTCGGCACATGACTCATTATTATGGCTAAATATTGAAGGTGAAGCGATAGGTTTTAATAGAGAACGCTTAACAGAAAAAGAATTACTTTTACTTAAAGAGCTTTATCCAAAATTTGTACATATTCCTGAACCAAAAACGACTGAAGAAAACGAGTGGAATAAATGGTTCTTAGAAGAAAGAGAGTTGGCTCCTAATTCTGCTAGCATACGCTTTATTCATTTCACTCTTGAACAATCAATTGACGACTATGACGCCTTTCACGATATTTGGGACAGCATGTCTGAGGAACCGAGTTCGATTATTTGGTTTAGTCAAAAAAACGGGGTTGTCATTAATACAAATGAAATGGATCGGGAAGAAAATGATTACGAAAGTTTAATTGATGCGATGTCCTCCGACTTTTATGCAGATGTAACAATTTTAATTGGATCAGAAGTAGCCGAACCAAAAACGGAACAATTTAAATGGGAACAGCAATGTCTTGAATATATTCAAGGCTTAAATCCTAAGAAAAGGGTTTTTCATATCCATGAAGCTTATGTTTATTATTTGCTTTCCTTTATCCCTTCAAATGAACGAAATCGGTTTATGCAGTCCTTTTTTACAGAGGAGGTTCTTCATGACTTCGATCTTTTAAATAGTATTTCGATTTATTTCGAATCAAATTTAAATATATCGTTAGCCGCTAAAACGATGCATATGCATCGAAATAGTTTACAATACCGTCTCGATAAATTTAGTGATAAAACCGGTATTGATTTAAAACAGTTCTCACAAGCTGCATTAGTCTATTCGCTTTTGTTATTACTCCCACTCAAAAAGCATTAATGGCGTTAGTTGGACAAGATGTATACAAATTGCACAAAGATTACCCTAAAGTTTGTGCACTCATCCCATAGTTTTTTCACTATGAAAGCATTTACAATAAAGTTAACAAATCAAGGGGGTACATAACATGGCAGATATTCAATTAAAAAATATTTATAAGATTTATGATGGGGATGTACAAGCGGTAACAGACTTTAATTTAGATATTCAAGATAAAGAATTCGTTGTATTCGTAGGTCCATCTGGTTGTGGTAAATCAACAACTCTTCGTATGATTGCCGGACTTGAAGATATTTCTAAAGGGGATTTAATGATTGGTGACAAACGTATGAATGACGTTGCCCCTAAAGATCGTGATATTGCGATGGTATTCCAAAACTACGCTCTTTACCCACATATGAATGTATACGATAACATGGCTTTTGGTTTAAAGCTTCGTAAATTCAAAAAAGACGAAATTGATCGTCGTGTAAAAGATGCAGCAAAAATTCTTGGTCTAGAAGAAATGCTTGATCGTAAACCAAAAGCAATGTCTGGTGGTCAGCGTCAACGTGTAGCACTTGGTCGTGCCATCGTTCGTGACCCTAAAGTTTTCTTAATGGATGAGCCGTTATCTAACCTTGATGCTAAACTTCGTGTACAAATGCGTGCAGAAATTACAAAACTTCATAAACGCCTACAGACAACGACAATTTATGTAACACATGACCAAACTGAAGCGATGACAATGGCCACACGTATCGTTATTATGAAGGATGGTTTTATTCAACAAGTAGGTTCACCAAAAGATGTTTATGATAATCCTGAAAATGTATTCGTTGGAGGCTTTATCGGTTCTCCATCGATGAACTTCTTAGCAGGTAAATTAGAAGGTGACATTTTTAAAATTGGTAAATTTGCTCTTCAAGTTCCTGCAGGAAAATTATCGATTCTTCGCGAAAGAGGATATGCTGACAAAGAAGTTATTTTAGGCATTCGTCCTGAAGATATTCATGATGAGCTTATCTTTATTGAATCGTCACCAGGAACAAAACTTAAAGCGACAATTGATGTTGCCGAGTTACTAGGTGCGGAAACGATTCTTTACTCTACAGTTGAAGGACAAGATTTTGTTGCACGTGTCGACTCTCGTACAGATGTTCAAAACGGTCAAACAATCGAATTAGCCTTTGATATGAACAAAGCCCACTTCTTTGATCAAGAGACAGAGTTACGTATTCGTTAATTGATTCAAACCCCAATATTCAATATGAATATTGGGGTTTTTTATAATTCATGTAACAATTGTATCGTCGTTTCCTGACAAGTAGGGCAATATAAATAATGAGCACATAAATGCTCAGAGTAATCGTTTTCAATTTGATTGTTCAATTTATTTAAATCAATCTCTTCATACGCACTATATTTATCGTCATAATCACTTATTCTGCCATAATCCATGATCTTCGTTTGGCAATTCTCACATTTGTTAGTCATTTCTTTTAACCCATTACAGACCGGGCAAATGCTCATATCCATTCACCTACTCTTAAAGTGAATTAAGAAGAGGTGAGACTCATTGCTCACCTCTTAATCCATACTTATTATTTTTGATGACCACCAAATTGTTGTTCAGCCATTTGAACTAAACGTTTAGTGATTTCTCCACCAACAGAACCGTTCGCACGTGAAGTTGCGTCTGGTCCAAGTTGAACGCCAAATTCTGATGCAATTTCATACTTCATTTGATCAAGTGCTTGTTGTACACCAGGTACGACAAGTTGATTTGAGCTGTTGTTTGCCATGTTGTTTCACCTCCTTGTGTAATCATAGTTTGTTTTTTTTTTCTGTTCTTATGTAAAAAAAAAATTAGCAATTAACGGAAATTCTTAAACGACTAACTTTTGGAGCTACTTTTGTGTTTTACGACGGCTTTTCTCGACTCTTTTACACATCAAGTTCATCCAAATTCAGAGAGGTCACTGAAAAACTCTGAGCGTAAGAATATGGCTATATCATTTAGCTTTACTCCACTCGCTGCATGCCCTACGCGCTCCCCTCGTTCCGTTTTAACGATTTAATCCAACTAATAGCAAACACCATTGAATGAAGTTACTTCTCATTTACACACTAAGCCGACTAAAATGCTTCCATAACAGAAAATATATTCAAACAAGCGGATACTCATGGTATGCTAAAAAATGAAACTTCATTGCCTTACATAACGTAGAAAGAATAATCAATTACACGAAGGGAGATTAAATGTATGGGTTTTTTAATAGGAGGAGGAATCATCCTTCTTATCATTATTATTTGGATTTTTTGTTATAATTCATTAGTTAAATATCGCAATTGGGTCGAGGAATCATGGTATCAAATTGAAAATCAATTAAAACGAAGATACGATTTAATTCCTAATCTAATTGAAACGGTAAAAGGATATACCAAACATGAGCAAGAGACTTTTGCCAAAATTGTGCAACTACGAAATCAAACCGTTGCTCCTGATCAATCAAGAGAAGAACAAATGGAAGCCAACAATCAACTTTCAAGCGGATTAAGACAACTCTTTGCCTTACGTGAAGACTATCCTGAATTAAAAGCCAACCAAAACTTCCTAATGCTCCAAGAAGAACTAACAGGTACGGAAAATAAAATTGCCTACTCAAGGCAGCTTTATAATAAAACGGTACGAGAGTACAATACTAAAATTGATTCCATTCCGACAAATATTGTTGCTTCTTTACACAATTTCCAGAAAGAAAATATGTTCTCTATTCCTGCAGAGGAACACGAAAATGTGAAGGTTCAATTTTAATGAATCGGAGGGAACATCGTGGTTTTATATAAACAAATCGAGAGGAATAAACGTCATACAGTCATTATTGTGACCGGTTTTATTTTATTTGTTTTAGCAGTAGGGGCGGCTTTTTCTTATATAAGAATGGGTGACTACTATAGCGGAATGGTCATAGCAGCCATTATCGGGGGCGGTTATACACTGTTCATGCTGTTATCTAGCACAAATGTCGTCATGAAAATGAATCATGCCAGAGAAATTAAAAGTGCACAGGACAATCCCTTTTTATGGAATACAGTTGAAGGTTTAGCTCTTGCTGCACGCGTGCCCACTCCTAAAGTTTATATTATTCGTGATTCAAGTCCCAATGCTTTTGCAACTGGAACATCACCCAAAAAAGGGGCTGTCGCAGTCACCACAGGTTTATTAGATCGCTTAAACCGTGAAGAAATCGAAGGGGTCATTGCCCATGAAATTGCTCATATTCGAAATTATGATATTCGCTTAGCGACGATTGCCATTGCCCTCGTTTCCGTTGTTGCCATCTTAAGTGACCTTGGCTCACGTATGCTTTATTATTCCAGTCGAAGTCGCCGTGATAACAACAATCAGTCACCAATTATTTTTATAATTGCTTTTGTTTTGTTAATCTTTGCTCCCATAATTGCGACATTAATTCGTTTAGCCATCTCACGCAATCGTGAATTCTTAGCGGATGCATCTGCAGCAGAGCTTACTCGAAACCCACATGCACTAGCCTCTGCTTTAAGGAAAATTACGACAGTAGATACACCTGTTAAAGAGGCATCGAGCACATCAGCCCCTCTATACTTTTCAGATCCGTTAAAGAAAAAAGCAAAGAGCCTTTTCTCCACTCATCCCGCACCAGATGAACGAATAAAAAGACTTCAACAAATGTAATAGAGCGATTGATAAGTTCGTAAGCTTTTTTAAGCCAAAATAAAACTGTTTCAAGTATCACGCTTGAAACAGTTTTTTTACTATTTATTAAACAAAAAAATGTTCTTGTTGTTCCACATTTTTAGATAGGACATCCACTAAAGCATTAATTCCTTTTTCAATTCGTTCTGGTGTTGAATGTGTGAAGTTTAACCTCATCGTATTTTTCTTCGCTAAGCCCGCATAAAATGGCTCCCCTGGAACATAAGCTACACCGTGTTTAACTGCTTCATTTAACAAAATCGTGGTGTTCAAGCGCTCGCTCAGTTCAACCCATAAAAACATTCCACCTTTAGGTTTTACAAACGATAATTCAGGTAAATCAGCTTTTTGCAAGCAATCAACCATCACTTCCATCCGTGAACGATAAACCGATATTAAGCTTTGAATATGACCATCTAAATCAAAATTTGTACATAATTGGTATAGAGCTTGTTGAGATAATGAGTTCGTATGCAAATCATTGGCTTGCTTTGCTTGTGACATCATTCGAATAACTTGATAAGGACCGACAATCCAACCAGTTCGTAAGGCAGGTACAGCAATTTTTGAAAATGTGCTCGTATATAAAACATGCGAGCCATCATCTAATGCAGCCAGTGGTGTGTATTTTTCTTCAGGTGAAAATTGTAACTCACCGTATGGATCATCTTCAAAGACGACCACATTGTATTTATGAGCCAAACGAATTAAAGCTTTCCGTCGTTCTAATGACCACACACGTCCGGCAGGATTCGAGAATGTTGGTACGACATAAACACTTTTAGGCTTATAATGTTTCATTTTTAGCTCTAGATCATCAGGTAGCATCCCATCATCGTCTGAATCTACAGCAATAATATTGGCTTCATATGAATGAAAAACCTGAAGAGCTGCTAAATAAGTAGGGTCCTCTGTTAAAATCACATCACCAGGACCTAGCATAATCCGTGAAAATAAATCAATTGCTTGTTGAGAACCAGTCGTAACCAAAACTTCATCAGAGGAGTAGTTTGTGATTCCCTTTTTATTTCTCATCCTTTCGATAATTGTTTCCCTTAACGGCCGATACCCTTCCGTTTCTGCATACTGTAAGGCTGACCCTTTCCCCGCCGCAAATACACGTGAAAATGCCTCTTCAATTCCTTGCATTGGAAAAAGCTCATCATCCGGTAATCCACCAGCAAACGATATCACATCGCCTTGACCAACTACTTTTAAAATATCGCGAACTGCTGAAGATTGAAGATGACGGACACGCTTTGCAAACGCATATTTCATGACAAAACACCTCTGTTTTCTTACGAATTTAATTTTTTGAATATTATATCAATACTAACGCATTCTCCCTATATGTCAATAAATTTGACGAAGATTCCGCAAAAATTTTTTGATAATTCCAATTCCTTTTTGACTGTGCCGAAATTCCCCTTTACCGTAACAAAGTTCTCATATACAAATCAGTAAATTTTTGATAATTGATGCACAAAGAAATTAAATACGTTACACTAAAAAGAACGAAAATATTAACATAATAGGAGGCTTTGTATAAATGAGACCTTTACAAATTTCTGCTGACACGGCTCAAAAACTGGCGAAGTCATTAAACGTACCGATTGAACAAATCATGCATATGCCACAGCATATTCTAATAGCTAAATTAGCTGAAATAGAAAAAAAGCAAGCCGAAGACAAAAAATAGAATGACAACCGTGTTCGTATCAAATAACTAATTAAGAAGAGGTTGCTTCAAAAGTAATTTATTAACTTTTGAAGGCCTTTTTTTATGTCATTTCCTAGGCCAAGAGTTTTTTTCTTATCGTAGATTTATACATATCTTAACCTCAAATTCACCCCATTTTCATCCCAAAGCTTTCTCATATCACCGTTACCAACTAATTTTTGGTCATAAAAAAACAGCTAAAGCCATAACGGCTCATCCAATTATTTGAGACTTTTCCCCGTTAAGGGTGAGAATGAGACTTTTTCGGTGGCTTCATAAAAAGAGTCTTTAAAAATAATATGCATGCTTTGTAAAAATTCTTTCACAAAAATAAGCCTTTCTATTCTCATACAAGCCATTAAAGCGAATAAGTATAGTGTAAAACCAAACTTTATTCCTTTCATCTGGAGGCCGATATGTTTCGTAGACAACGAAGACCTTACATGACACTTCTATTTGTATTTTTAATATTCATTTTTTTTATCTTTTTACTCTCCCCTTCTGAATCAAAAAAAGCGAAAAGAGTTGTTGACACGTTCTATCAATACGAACAAGATGCTCAGTTTTCATCATCATGGCTACTTTTACACTCATCCGTTCAAGAACAATTCTCTCAATCCAGTTACATTCAGGATCGTGCCCACGTTTTTATGGGGCATTTCGGCAGTGAGACCTTTGATTATTCAATAAGTTCCCCGAAAAAAATCTCGAATTATGCTTTAGCGAACCATCCGGAGGAAACAGTAAGCGGCTATAAAATCGAAGTAGAACAAATTTACGATTCTAAATACGGAATCCTAAAAATCACTCAAACTGTTATCGTTCTCAAGGAAAATAACTCATGGAAAATGTTATGGGAATAACGATAAAAGTAAAAAAATTTTCAAACCAGTACGAACGATATTTTTAATCTACTTCACTTTATTATGAACTCAACTTTCGCATCGAGAAAATCCGTTCAACTAGTTGGCCGAGCGAAAGGGAAGCTCTTAAACAAATACCCTTGACACGTTTAAAAAGCGAGAACGTACTATCACACCAAACGGATAAACTGCGCATCAAGAAAAAATATACAATGTACAATGCCCTCCGGCGGTCGCTCCCAAACAGACACTCCGCGTCCCGCAGGAACCTCATGAGCCTCCTCAGCGTTCACGCTTGCGGGGTCTCATTGGACGGTTTATTCCTGCGGGAGTCTCCGTGTCTGTTTGTCCGCTAGATAATGGAATCGAATCTAGGTTCAGTTTTCTCATGGAATAAAAAAATAGTCATGACTTCAAAGTACATTAGCTTGAGAATGATTTTTCTCTTTCAATAACCAACAAAGTGAAGAAGAAGGTCCTTCTGCGTTAAAAATAGCTAATTTGGAAAGAACCATATCATCAAGCCTCTCCACGACACTTAGCGAACAAAACCATACGGAGACTCCCGCGGGAATAAACCGTGGAGCGAGACCCCGCAAGGCTTGCCGAGGAGGCTCGCAAGGTTCCCGCAGGACGCGGAGTATGGTTTTGGGAGCGACAGCCGGAGCTCTTAATTTTACTGCACAGTTTCCTTCAACAGCCTATGAAGAGATATGTTCAGACTGTCAGCGATTGAACCATTCATGTAAAGTCAATTTGAGTCTTGTATCGCCCTAAAGTCAAACTCTATCAACGGTTAAGGGTCAATTATACGCTGCGAAAGTTGAATTATGAATAAATAAAAATTATTGAAACCTTTTTTGTTACAATTCGTAACTATACTATAGATACACACCAAAGCTAATACATTGTGGTAAAATAGAATAAATTAACTTTTCTGGAGGGATGAAGATGTTTCGTTTTTTTAATCGTGTCCGCACAATCGTATCATCTGAATTAAATTCATTACTTAGTAAAGCAGAAGACCCTGTTAAAATGGTCGATCAATTTGTTATTGATATGGAAAATGACATAGCTGACGTAGAATCAGCTGTTGCTAAGCAAATAGCTAATGAAAAATTACTTGAAAAACAATATGCAGAAGCTGCTGCCCTTGTTACTAAACGTGAAGAGCAAGCGATGACAGCACTCGAAACTGGTGATGAAGATTTAGCAAGGCGTGTGTTAGAAGACAAAAATAAACATAGTGAACATGCTGATTCTTTAAAAACATCTTGGGAAGAAGCGAAAAAGCTGTCAGAAGAATTAAAAGCAAAACTTCGTGAAATGAATGAAGAATTAAGAGAAATGAAAATGAAAAAAGATTCACTAAAAGCTCGCTCTGAAAGTGCAAAAGCACGTACAAAGGTGAATCGTTCATTATCAGGTATCGGCGGAGCCAAATCTGGTTTTGATCGAATGGAAGAAAAAGTGATGCGTAATGAAGCTGAAGCAGCTAGCTCAGAGGAACTACGCAGTGCGAACCGTTCACTTGATGATGAATTAGCCGCTTTAACCACTTCCTCAAGTGTTGATTCTGAGCTCGCTGCACTCAAAGCAAAAATGAACTCCAAAAAGGAAGAATCAGCAGAATAAAAGACTAAAACCACCAAAACCTTCTCTAAAAAGGTTTGGTGGTTTTCAAATTTATTTATTTTATTTTCGTGTAAAGCTTATCGCTTCTTCCCTCCTCCTCGAGGGCTAAAACTGCCACCACCGCCTCGTGAACCTCCTCCACGCGAGCCAAAACTTCCTCCTCCACCTCGTGAGCCTCCCCCAGGCCGTGAGCCAAAGCTTCCTCCTCCACCTCGGGAACCTCCTCCAGGCCGTGAGCCAAAGCCACCTCCCCCACCACTATGGTTATTTCTTGAACCAAAGGACTTGCCGACTTGAGTTCCGGCTACAAAAGAAATACTATTTCGTCTTGCTTCTTCCTGTTGACGACGCCTTCTTTCTTCCTTTACCACTTGATCATGATCTCGTCTCATGTGATTAGAAAGGTTCGTTATTGCAGAAATCTTGCCTTTGGCTTGATCATACTTTCCAACAGAGATTAAGTGCTGAATATCACTTTGGTTTGCTTTAAATTGTTGGTGATATCGATCAGTTGAAATCTTTGTTCCATAACGCTTTGAAGCTTGTTGGAAGGAACGGTCGGCCTCTTGCCACTGTCTTTCAATATCGCGTTTATGGTGTAAATAACTTTTTACTTCTTCTTCTTTTTTCTTAAATTGATGCTCGAGTCCATGAATTCGTTTTGTTACCTCATCTAAATGAATATTAGATTGATTTACTTCATGAACCTCAAAACGAATATCATTGATTAAAATCGAAAATGGTTGCTCATCAAATGGTAATTCCTCACGTTTTATTAAAGTGATTAAAGCCTCACAGTCTCTTTCAAGTTTCTCCACAGTCGTTAATAGCCCTTTTCGTTTTTCTTCTAAGCTATTAAATCGCTCAAAACACTCGACATAGGTCATTTTCAATTTGCTAAAACGCTCTTGAACAATTAATGCTTTATTAAAAGCCTCTCCATACTGTTGTCGCTCTTCCTGCTGTAGTGCTTTAATTAACGGTAACTCTTGTTGAACCCATACTATTTCTTGTTTTAATCGCTCATACACATTCGGAATATCTTGCCAATGTTCTTTACCAAAATGAGTTTGTAAACGCATTAGCTCATGCTCGTATTTTGAATCTAGATGAGCAAACGAGCGTAACTCATTTTCGATCCGGTAGACGATTTCTTTGCTTTCATTACGATTTGAAATCAACGTTTCCACGAAATTTTCGGCCTCGATCACATCTTGATGAATCGACTCGATCGTTTCTTTTGCTTTAACTACGTCGCCTTCATCAATGGCCTTTGTCAAAGGACTAAATTTCACCCTCGCTTTTTTAAAAAAGCTAGTCATTTTATCATCAATATAACGAAGGTTTTCAGCCTTCATTCTCTCATCGATTCTAGTTTCTTTCACAACGAGCTCTGCTTCTAAATTTGTAGGTACTTGTTCTAACTCTTTTAACTGTTGAAGTTTGTCACCTAACCCGACAATTTCTTTATTTATCGGCATTACTTGATTTTGGGCGCCAATAAAGTCAAACTGTCTTTCTAACTGTTTGATTTCTTCAATCTTTTTCTTCCATTTCATGATTTCAGTTTCTAAACTTGAGTAAGATTTTCCGACCTGTTGTTTGTATTCCTTAAACTCTTTCTCAAATTTATCAATGGAAGCAACCAATTGATTAATCCTTTTAGTCGTTTCCATTTCATTTTGAAAAAACTGTTCAACGTCTTGCTCAAGTCCAATAAGCACTTGTTCATCAACTTCTGTCTGTTCCCTGATTGGATCAAGCTGTTGAGAAAAATTTCTTGTTTTTGATGGTTTCCCTAATCTGGTTATTTGATGTTCCCGCTCTTTAGCACTCGTTAAAATAGCAAATAGCTGATCATTTAACTTTTTTAATGCTACTTCGGTTTCACCTTTGGCTAGTTTTAAACGATCACTTGTTTTATTAAAAGGATTTAATACATTGGAAAGCAAACGATTTTGACGTTCTTTAAGTTCAGCTTTTTCTCGTTCCATTCTTTTTTTCGAACGAAATTTAAAAAAGACAACAACAGCAATGATAAACAGGGCAACAATTAATAGTGCTTGAATGAGAGCACTAGTTGAGATAGAACTTGTAGATGGCTCAGGTGTCACTACCCCTGTTGAAGAGTCATTTCCACTTGTATTTGAATCATTACCAGTGTAGTAAATCTCTGCTCTTGATTCCATTTCATAAACAAGTCGTTCAATTCCACTGACAAAATCTCCATCCACAGCGGCATCAATAAAAGTACCCTCCAATAATTCTTCATAGGCATATTGACCATATCCAGTCATAATGATCGCTTCTAATTCACTCCCGGTTTGCAGTTGAACATCATAATCGGTGTTTAACAATAAGATTGCGTCAACATTATTTTGTTCATAAAGCATTTCCGCCTCAGCTGCAATGCTGTTATTCTCCATATCCGTTACGGAAAGGATTAAATATTCATAACGGGTATTTTCAAATTGTCTCTCTAGTTGTTCCATTTCTGCATTTGTTAAAAATTGTGCTTCATCATTTATATGAAGTGCGGCTAATCCTTGGATTGGATTGAAAATTAATACTCCGATAACAATAGCTAAAATAAGTGGAATCATACGTTTCATTTCTTCGCCCCCAGTTTGCTCTTATACCCATCATATAGCAATTCATTCTTTGAATAAAGATTCTTTAATAGCTTCTATATATTTACGAAAATAAGCAAAGAAAGTTTCGTTTGACAGCTACCATTTCATTACCCAATCAAAAAGCAGGGACATAACTAGCAATTTAAAGTGAGTGGTAAGACACCGCTCCTGAGATAGGGGCAGCACCCTCCGGCTGGGGTGGCTAACCGGCTAGGCATGTGAAAAAGTCCTGTTAGTTCGAATAGGTTTGAATGATTTGGTTTACTCCACCAGCTGCATACCCTACGCGTTCCGCGGGTGAACCGGGAGCCTCCTGATATGAACGAAACTGTCAAGGGCCCTCCTCATAACCAAGGTTTTATCCGTTTTTGGCCAATCTTAACTAGAGAAGCGGTATTTGCTTCTTAAAAATGGATGGCTTGGAGCCTTTTAGGCTTTCAATGTCCTTTCTTTAGCCTAACTACTCCACTTCAACTCTTAGGAGGTCTGTCAAGCGGGTTCCTTGACTGGCCTTCTAAGTAGTTGAGACACTTAAGGTTAGCTAAAGATAATCGTCTTTTATTCCCTCCTAAAAGTCGGATCTTTGTGAAGAAAAGGACACGGCACGAAGGCAAAAACGTTAACGACGATTTTCATCCTGATATCCGTGGGTTTTCACATAGTATCTTTCCGTATAAAGGCCATTCCACTAACTCGCGGCGTGCGTTCTCCCTAAAACGGGATAGCACAGAGGAGGCACGTGGATTTTCCTTCCCGGTGTTACTCTTTGCCTTCGAGCCCTATCCTTCTTATCTAGTTGATATTGATTTCTCTATTTTGTTGATTTCTTATACTTTGTTTAGTTGGCTTTGAGCGGCGGTGCTAGGCACATGTCGGCTAACAGCCCAAATAAATCCTGCTAACTCTCTTGCCACCGCTGTTATGACTTTCCCACTTTCTTTTCCACGCGATAATAAACGATAGTAGCGCTGGTTCAGTCGATTCTGTGCTTTCCACGATAGAGCTTGTATGGACGGATCAAGCTTCTCCAACCTCTTTTTCAAACGACCTTTTACCGCTGGTTGGTAACGATAACTCCAGGCCGATTCTACTAATAAGCGACGGACATGACGATTTCCCGTTTTGGTAATCTTCCCTTGGTACCTTCTATCTCCGCTTGAAGATTCACTCGGTACTAAACCGACATAGGACATGAATTGCCTTGGGGTGGCAAAGCGTTCAAAAGATCCTATTTCTGCCACGAGACTCGCAGCCGTGATTAAAGCAACCCCTCTGAGAGATTGTAACGTTTGAATAGCTGATGCATGAACGCCTTCTTCTGCTTCTTGTTCGATTCCTTCCTCATATCGTTTCAATCTTTGTTCCAACTCTTTTAACTGATGGTAATACTCTTGAAAAACGAGATTTAAGTTTGGGTGCTCAAATGTCAAAGCATCTAACCAAGCGTAATACTTCTTCGTCCACTTTTTCACCCCTTCAGGTGGACGCTTTTCATTACGCAAGAGAAACTTTGTTAAGCGATGTTTGGAACGTAATTCATCTTCTTTGGCATCTTCACGTGCTCGAACTAAATCACGTAACGCTTCATCTTCAGGCGTCGGAATGTAGATGTTCGTTAGTTCTCCCGCACGATAAAGTTGGGCGAGCCTTAAAGAATCCCTTTTGTCCGTTTTGACTCGGTCTCCTGCTTTTTGGGGGATCAAGGAGGGAGCGATCACCTCACAATAGACCCCTAAAGATACACATAAGCGATACAGCCCATATCCAGTCGGTCCCGCTTCGTAACAAAAACGGAGCGTGTCGACCTCTCCTAATTTTTTGATAAGCTTTTTAATCGCCTCTGGTGTATGCGGAATCATCCCCATATAACGAGGGGCATCCCGACCTTCTTCCGCCACCGCTACCGCAATTTTTTCTTTTGATACGTCTAAACCAACGTATTTTATGGTATCCTTCATAATAACTAGCTCCTTTCGTAATGTAGCTCTGATTTGGTTTGGTTAATTCTTCTGTTAATCATTCTAACCAAATTAACCTACGCTGTTACGAGTAAGGGGCTAGTTTCGTTCATGATAACTCGCGATTTCCCGCTGCGGGGTCTCCCGTGTTTCACTTCTCCCGCAGGAGTCTCCGGGTATTCCGCTGGCTCCGTTTTGGTCAAACAAAACCAGCTAAAGCCATAATAGGTTATCTAATGAATCAACTAATAGTTTAAGGTTCTTCCCAATTAAAGGTGAAAATGATACTCTTTCAATGGCCTGTCCTTTCCTCCTTAAGGAATGGGCCACGCATCTGGTCCGCTACATTTCATTTTCTATCAAAAAGACAAAAAAATCGCTCTTTCCTTTAGAATGGAGTTACCACTACAAACCAAAGAGGAGCGATTTTATATGTAACCAAAAGGCTACTTTCCTATTTTATAACATGAACGAATTCTATCTTCCTAAAACGTACGGACTGATATAGCTACACAAGTGACTTTAAGATCTATAAGTGTCGATCATGTACAGGTTGCCCCCTGTGTCCTAGTGGACGAAAACATGCGGAGCTCCCGTGGGATCTAGTGGCAGGCCGAAATCCACCGGCCTAGCCGGTTAGTTCGGCGTCACCCCACAGGACGCGAAGCATGATTTTCGGGAACGGTGAATAGAGCTCCACACATGGCTATCCACTTATTTAGTCCGCATGAATCGCTGAATATTGGGATTTTACAAGTTCATAATAAATTCCTTTTTTATCCATCAATTCATTATGTGTACCTTGCTCCATCACATCACCGTGATCAAGGACGATAATTTTATCTGAATCACGAATCGTTGATAGACGATGGGCAATCATAACTGCTGTCCGGTTATGGAGCAGCTTTTTTAACCCTTGTTGGATTTTAAGCTCGGTTTCCGTATCAATACTCGCGGTAGCTTCATCTAAAATTAAAATTTTGGGATTGGCAAGTAAAGCTCTGGCAAAAGATAATAATTGACGTTCCCCAACAGAGAGAACACTTCCCTTTTCCTCAACTTCTGTATCATAACCTTTATCAAGTCGTTCAATAAAGGTATGGGCTCCAATTGCTTCTGCTGCCGCTTTAACTTCCTCATCTGTTGCGGTCGGCTTCCCAAAACGAATGTTTTCTAAGATCGTTCCGGCAAATATGAACGTATCTTGCAAAACATAACTGACATTTGTTCTTAATTCATTCAATTTTAGGTCTTTTAAATCATTTCCATCTAATAAAACTCGACCAGACGTTGGGTCATAGAATCGACTCATTAAGTTAACGATTGTCGATTTCCCTGAACCCGTGTGACCGACTAAGGCAATCGTGTCACCAGCATTAAAGGTTAAGTTGATTCCTTTTAACGCTTTTCGCTTGTCATCATAAGAAAACTCAACATTCTCAAAAACCATTTCTCCTTTAACGTCACCGATTGGAATCGCGTTCGCTTTTTCTGGTACAGATGGTTTCTCATCTAAAAACTCAAAAATCCTTTCTGAAGACGCCATCCCTACTAAAAGCTGATTATACACTTGCCCTAACCTTGAAATTGGTTCCCAAAACATCCCTAAGTAGAAAGCAAAGGCGACAAAGACCCCTACTTCAAGGCCACCTTGAATTAACGTAGACCCGTACCAAATAAGGACAATTGCCCCGATGACACTAGCCATCTCCACAAATGGACGGAATAAAGCATTTTGTTTCGTTGCATTTCTCCAGCTTTTGAAATTTTCATTGTTCACATTCTCAAAGAATTCCATGTTCTCTTTTTCTTGAGCATATGCTTGAGTGACACGGATTCCTTGAATACTCTCATTAAGATGAGAATTCAAAACCGACTGTCTGACACGAACATATTGCCAAGCACGTCGAATCTTTCGACGGAGCTTTGTTGAAATGAAGAACATAATCGGAACAACAATTAAAACAAAGATCGCGAGCTCCGGGCTTAAATAAAATAAGATAAAGACAATCCCAAGTAACATAACGATATCCATAATCAAATTGATGACACCGTTTGTAAACAAATCCTGTAAGGAGTTTACATCATTAATCACACGCACTAAAATCGAGCCACCCGATCGCTGGTCAAAAAAACGATGCGATAATCTTTGAATATGTTTAAAGAGAGATTCACGAATATCAAAAATAATATGCTGTCCGAGCTCATTCATCCATCGTATCCTAAACATATTAGCAAAATAAGAAACAATGTATAAAACGAGCACTGCTCCTGCTAAATAAGCAAGCATCGTAAAATCACCTGGTATAAGGGCATACTCAATGACCATAAACCCGACTAAAAAAGGAATCGCCAAACGTATCGCGGTTGCAATTAACATCATAACAATCGTTTTAGGCAATATCGTTTTCGCGTAAGGTTTCATATATTCTAATAACCGTGTCATCTGTTTCCAGTTAAATGGCTTTTCGATGATGTTCTCAACGGTATAATGAAATCGTGTATTTTTTGCTTTTACTGCACGCTCACTCATTCAAATAACACTCCCTTAAGCCTGTTGAAGCACATATTGCTGATCTTGGTTTTGAATATTATAAATGCGGCGGTAAATTCCAGCCTCATTCTCTAATAATTCATCATGAGTTCCTCGTTCAACAATTTGTCCTTGATCTAAGACAAGAATTTGGTCGGCATGCTTCACAGAAGAGATACGATGAGCAATAATAAAAGTCGTTCGCCCTTCCATTACTTCTCTAAAAGCTTTTTGAATCTTCACCTCTGTTTGCATATCCACTGCACTTGTTGCATCATCCATAATTAAAATCGCTGGATCCATTAAAATTGCTCTTGCAATCGCAATCCTCTGCTTTTGTCCACCAGATAAGCCTAGTCCTCTTTCCCCTAATACCGTATCGTACCCTTCAGGTAACTCAGAGATAAATTCATGGGCATCTGCTCGTTTTGCTGCAGCAATAATATCATCCATTGATGCACCAGCTACTCCATATGAAATATTGTCACGGATAGTCGAAGAGAATAGGAACGTTTCTTGTAAAACAATCCCGATATTGCTTCTAATCTGTTTCATCGAGTATTGTTCGATTGGTTTTCCGTCGATATAAATCTCTCCACCTGTTTTTTGATAAAAGCGTGTTAAAAGCTGAATGACACTCGACTTACCTGATCCGGTCGCTCCAACTAACCCAATCGTTTGACCTTTTTTTACATCAAAAGAAATATTAGTTAAGGCGTGGTTTGTCTCAGTATTGTAGGCTAAATCTACATTTTTGTATTTAACTTCTCCAATTAATCGAACTTTTTCTTTATCACTCCGATATTCATCGACACGTTCTTCTACATCCAAGATTTCTAATAAACGCTCTCCAGATGCTTTTGATTGTGAGAATGTATTCATAATAAAACCTAACTGCATGATTGGCCCAATAATAAAGCCGATTAAACTAAAAAAGGCCACAAACTCGCCGGCAGTCATTTGATTTGTAATGGTTAAGTAGCCCCCAAAACCAATCAAGATAACAGAAGCCATATTCCCAATTGTCTCCATTAAAGGGAAGTATTTTCCCCATACTCTTGCAATATCAATATGTTTTGTTCGGTAATCCTCATTGGTTACGTCAAATCGTTTGGACTCCTCATCCTCTTGTGATAAAGCTTTTACTGTTTGAACACCGCTGACATTTTCTTGAACCTTCGTATTAAGATTCGCTAATGATTTACGAATTTTTCTAAACCTCGGATGCACACGTTTATCAAACATATAAACGGTTACACATAAGAAGGGCAATGTCGCCATCGTTAATAATGTAAGAGGGACTGAATAGTAAAACATAACTCCTAAACTAAATGTCACTAATAAGACGAAGTTGACAAGTTGGGCAAACCCAAAAGATAAAAAGAAACGAAAACCTTCAACATCCGCTGTTAACCTTGACATTAAATCCCCTGTTTTAGCATTATCATAGTACTTAAATGGAAGGAATTGTAGTTTCTTATATAGTGCTTTTCGAAGTTGATAAACGGAGGAAATTCCGAATAAATCTCCATAATATTGGTTAATAAATGCTGTGATACTTTTTATGAGCGTCGCCACTAGGAGGGCTAACACTAACCAAGGAATCAAACCATACTCGCCTTGTGTAACCGAATCAATCGACATTTGTAAAATAACTGGATAAACAACCGTCATTCCCGTTACACCTAGCAATGAAATTAACGACCAGAAGAAGTACTTTTTATAAGGTAAATAAAAATTCTTCAGACGTTTAAAAGTGTCCATTACTTCACCGCCTTTTTTACTCTTTGTTATTTTATGCCTCTCATTTGACGTTTCACTTTATTCTTTTTTGGTCTCCCCCACCTTTTTAAAGAATTTAGTAACTCGAAGTAATTATGAATAGCAAATTTAATGATACTCGCATTGCCTATGAATAGTCAATCATTTTATCCTAATTTTCAGATATTATCGTAACATTTTTTTATAAGTAGAACTGCTCACTAATTTGGTCTAAAAACTAACTTCACGTAAAAAAGAACGACACATCCAATGATATGCCGTCATCGCTCAGAATACTTCTTTTTTATAAATATTTTCGGTGGATTTTTTTTCCATCATGAATAAAGACTAATTTTTTCTCGTTGACCGTCGTTTCTAAATGAACAGGACGCCCCCATAATTGATAAAAATATGGAAGTACTTTTTCTAAATAAGTGACATCCAATTCCCTATCTTCATATGCGTGAGAAATGTAAAGTTCTCCACTTTTTAAATAATCTCCATCCGTAACGACTAAATAAGGAAAACCTCCGTTAATTCGTGAATTTGCTAACTGATCCCTTACTTGCTCCCACTCTTTATCGACAACCTTATAATCAGTTCCCTGTTTTTGAAATAAATACATATCTTCTCTCATGACTAAATCTTTTGTTAAATAGTTACGAATAAAGGAAATATCGGATTCAATTTCTCGGACTTCATACATTTTTTCACGGCCACTCCCTTTTTTCACACCTTGGCGCTCCATCATTTCCTTTGTTGGATTGTTATAACGCTCTTCAATGTCTTCAAATATTTTTAATCCTAAATAATATGGATTAATTGAAGTTTTCGAAGGTTGAACGACACCAGCATTTAATTTGGCAAATTCAATCGTTTCATCACTCGTTAAATTCATCTCTCTTAATATACGAGCATGCCAGAAAGATGCCCAACCTTCATTCATAATTTTCGTCTCTAGTTGCGGCCAAAAATAAAGCATTTCTTCCCGCATCATCGTTAAGATATCTCGCTGCCAAGGTTCTAATTCTCGACTATATGATTCTATAAATAAGAGAATGTCCTTTTCAGGTTTTGGTGGAAATTTTTTCTTGTTTGATATACGCTCTTCTTCCTTTCGTTTTGAACCTAAATCCCAAAGGTCATCATATTCTCCACGTTTTCGTTCCGTTGTTTCTTCTTCATCATCCATACTCCAAGCAAGTTTAGGTCTCAACAGACTTGGATCAATATGCTCTTGAATCGCTAAGACAGCATCGAGAAAATCCTCTACCTCTTTTTTTCCGTGGACATGTTCGTAATGGGCAATTCGATCAGCAGTTGCTGCCATTGATTCCACCATATCTTTTCTTGTATTTGAAAAGCGGACATTATTTTTGAAAAAATCACAATGAGCCAAAACATGAGCAACAATCAGTTTATTTTGAATTAAAGAATTACTATCTAGTAGAAAAGCATAACAAGGATCAGAATTAATCACGAGCTCATAAATTTTACTTAATCCCAGATCATATTGTAATTTCATTTTATGAAACTGTTTTCCAAAGCTCCAATGTGAATATCTCGTTGGCATCCCGTAAGCCCCAAATGTATAAATAATTTCAGCTGGACAAATTTCATAACGCATTTCATAAAAGTCTAGGCCAAACCCAGAAGCGATTTCAGTAATTTCCGCAATGGCTTTTTCTAATTCTTTCCAATCATCTTCTTTCATGAAGGTCCCTCCTCGATCAGCTTTTTACAATCTATGATCGATTTTTTAAAAAGATGAGAAGAAACGGACATCTATCGAATGAATTAAAGAAAATTTAAATACTTTGCTTGCAAAAATAGACAGGAAAAATCTGAACCTATTTGCTTCTCTCACCTGTGCTTTTCCCGACAGATGAAAAAAAAGCTGCCCGCAACAGATCATTTTTATGATCTGTTGGGCAGCCTTACTTAGCCTTAATTATACATATTGGTGGACAAGTTCCATGACAGACGTTCTTAACGACGCTAATTGCGCTTGTGCTTCTGGTAAACTGTCTGCTCTTACTCCAAAATAAAACTTCACTTTTGGTTCTGTTCCTGAAGGTCGAATACAAAACCATGAACCATCGACTAGTTTATATTTTAATACATTCGATACAGGTAATTCGATTTTTGTTCGTTCACTTGTCGCCACCGTTAATGACTCACTTGAACGATAATCCTCAATCGATTCAATCAATTTACCACTAACTTCTTTTGGCGGATTGGTACGGAATGTTGTTAAAATATGATTAATCTTTTCAATTCCCGCTTTTCCTTTTAACGTTAAAGATTGAAGATCTTCTAAAAAGTAGCCATATTTTCGATACACTTCAAGAAGTCCTTCATAAATGCTCATATTCTTCGATTTATAATAAGCCGCTAATTCTGCTCCTAATAAGCATGCTTGAACCGCATCTTTATCACGAACAAAATCACCTATTAAATAACCATAACTCTCTTCATAACCAAATAAAAAGCTTTTTTCTTTGGATTGTTCAAATTCAGCAATTTTTTCACCAATGAACTTAAATCCTGTTAACGTATCCATCGCTGTTAATTGATAAGCTTCAGCAATCGCACGACCAATCTCTGACGTTACGATCGTTTTCATAACAATCCCGTTTTCAGGCAATTCACCGTTTTGGTCTTTTTGTGAGAGAAGATAATCAAGCATTAATGCCCCTGTTTGGTTTCCAGTTAAAACCGTATAATCGCCGTTATTATCTTTTACAGCTAATCCAACGCGGTCAGCATCAGGATCTGTTCCGATTAATAAATCTGCATCGATTTTTTGACCATATTGAATCGCAATCTCAAAAGCAGCATGCTCCTCTGGATTAGGAGATGATACCGTTGAAAAATTTGGATCGGGTAATTCTTGTTCAACGACAACCGTTACCTTTTTAAAACCAACATCCTCTAAAATTCGACGGACAGGTACATTGGCCGTTCCGTGTAATGGCGTAAAAACAACATCGACTTTGTCTCCGTATTCATCAATTAACGCCTGATTAACTACGACGGATTTTAATTTTTCATTATAAGCATCATCGATTTCTTCTGAAATGATTTGATAAAGGCGTTTCCCTTTAAGTTCTTTCTCGTCACCAACCTCAATCATCAGTTCATTTTCAACTGATTTTACATGAGAGACAAGTTCATCTGCGGGTCCAGGTGGTAGTTGTCCTCCATCTGGTCCATATACTTTAAATCCATTATATTCTGGTGGATTGTGGCTAGCTGTAATGACAATTCCCGAATACGTATTTAAATGACGCACAGCAAAAGATAACTCCGGTGTTGGTCTTAAATCACGGAATACATAAGTTGTAATGCCGTGTCTCCCTAACGTTAAGGCAGCTTGCTCAGCAAATTCAGGTGATTTATGGCGACAATCATAGGCAATCACAACGCCTCTTTTAACCGCTTCTTCTCCTTTTGACTCTATATACCTTGCTAATCCTTCAGCCGCTTTTCGAACTGTATATGTATTCATTCGGTTAGGTCCTGGTCCAATTTCTCCACGCATACCACCCGTTCCAAATTCCAACTCTTTATAAAAACAATCTTCAAGCAATACCTCATTGTCTGTCACTTGAGCGAGCTGTTCTTTTAATTCTGAATCATGTTGGCTATGCATTTCCCATTTTTTATATTCTGTTTTCCACTCCATAAAGTCTCCCCCTACTAGTCTTCTAGGTCTTTTTCATTATAGCATATACCTTGAATGAAGTTATTCTAATTCAAGATCCTCTGCAGCAAACTGTACTTCTTTTAACTGAGTTTGTAACGAGTCCGTATAATACTGTAGTTGTTCATTTGTCCAATGACTATGTTCCGCGAAATAAGCGAGAATTTGTGAGTAATATTCTTCAATAAATTCTCTTTCAAAATATAAAGCACCCGTTCTTCTAATAATAAAATCTTCTGGAACAATGACTAATTCCTCCTCAAGACTATATTTTAACTCCGCATATAAATCTGAGGGTAACCCCCACTTTCCAGCAAAACGGCTTTTATTACTTAATTTCGCATAAATATTACCGACATTTGAACCATATCGTTCAACGAGTGTTCTCGCCCGTTTTTCACTTAAACCCAGTCTCTTACCTTCTTCTACCTTCCGCTCACAAAATCCTGCAAATAATTCTGAACCTCCAACATATCCACCTGTTAACGTAATGGAATCGGTCACAGAACGTTGATTTATTTTTAATTCCTTACATAGCATGTCAACAACCTTTTCCGCCATCATACGATAACCCGTTAACGTACCTAATAATACTGAAATTAGTCCAGAATCCGAGACAATAATATCATCATAAATTTCTGATTTTTTGGGTGCCTTATTAGGAGAATTTATATAAGAGCTAATCCCCGTCCAGCTCGAAATAACATCTTTTTTCGTTATTTTCGTTTGCGGAAACATCACATTTAAATTATCCAACAAAAATTGTCTCTCCATGTTTGACCATTTGATATTCTCTAAATCACCTGCCCAACTACTTTCAGCAATGCCCACAAAAACTTTATCATAAAATGGGACTGCATAAATGAATGTATCGCCTTCTTTTGCCTTAAAATAAATTCCGTATTTCAAGGGTAGTGTCTCTTTATTTATAACTAAATGCACACCTTTTACATATTTTAGGATTTGATCATTTTTTGAACGATCTTGCTCCCGTAACTCATCAAGCCAAGCTCCCGTTGCATTAACAATTTTTTTCGCATATATTTTTATCGCTTCTCCTGATAAAACATCTACCGCAATAACACCAACCGCTTGACCTTTTTCATATAGAAACGATTCTACTTTCATATAATTAACCGCTTTTGTACCACGATTAACAGCTTCTTTTATCACTTCAATCGTTAATCTCATATCATTAATTCGATATTCTGTATATAAACCGCTTCCTTTTAAACGCTCGTTGTTAATTAATGGTTCATTTTTTAACGTTTGTTTTTTTGAAAGCAGCTCTCCACGTTCACTTTTTTTGACATCAGTCAAATGATCAAACATTTTTAAATTAATCGATGTTTTAAAACGATTAAATAACCCTTCTTTATATATTGGAATAAGCATCTGCTCTGGTCGAGCGACATGTGGAGCGTTTTCATGAAGAATCGCTCGTTCACTCATCAAAACCGAGGATTTTTTTACATCAAATTGATTTAAATGTCTTAAGCCCCCGTGAAAAAGTTTGCTTGAACGTCCGGAGGCCCCATTGGCAAAATCCGTTTTCTCTACTAAGATAGTTTCCAACCCACGTAATGAAGCATCTAAGGCTATCCCTGCCCCACTAAGCCCTCCACCAATTACTAATACATCAACCGAATGATTATTAATTTCTGCGATCCACGTTTTTCGATTGGTACTTGAAAAAGAAACGCTCATCCTGCTACCCCTTCCACAAAAACATCCTCTTTTTTCTATCTCTCTTCAAATAACTATTCTCTCATCATTGTACCTCACTTTTTCATATAACTAAATGAATGTCATCTTATTGTAAAATAGATTTTTTTGGTAAAACTCTCTCCCTAATACATGATAAAAAGAAGCTAAACTAAGTTCAACTTCTTTTATCCATTTCTTTATTTAATTCCTTTAATAATATTGGACAAATCCGTAAGAATTGACTTCAACATATAAATTTTTTTCGTAATAGTACTGCTCATTTTCAACATTAACAAGGATATTCCAGTAACCAGATTCAGAAAAAAGAACTTCTGACTCATAAAGTCCAGCTTCTAGATGATGCATCACAACACTTACGCTCTTATCGGTATTTGGCTCGTTGATTTCTAGACGCACATTGGCCTTTGTCAATGGTTCATGCTTTTCATTTAAAACAAAAATTTGGATATCTTCTGTTCGGCCCTTTTGAAAACTCATTCCCGAGTCAGCTAGTTCAACATTCCAATTCTCTACTTCATATTTCTTTTGAAAATCAGTTAATAAATAATTAAAGACAATACTTATTAAGACAAAGACAAGTAAAATGAGGATTTGTATATGAACAGGCAGTCGTTTTTTTTCGGTTTCTAATAGCATGTTTGCTCCTCCTTCTCCTCTTCATCTTTGCCCAACTTCCTTTTACGTAAACGAAAAAAGCTGCCCTCCTTCTAGGAAAGCAACTTCATTTACAATCATCTACTCTTGTTTGTATGTGATTTCATAAATATCACGGCGACGATCACGGAGTTGATTCACACTTCCCGCTCGACGATGACGTCGTAAAATTTCTAAATCGACATCCCCAACCACGACTGTCTCAATATTAGGATTACATTCACCGACGACACCGTCACGGGCAAAAGTAAAATCAGATGGACTAAAAATACCAGACTGAGCATATTGAATGTCCATATTTTCGACATCGGGTAAATTTCCAACTGTTCCTGAAAGTACCGTATATACTTGATTCTCGATCGCACGAGCTTGAGAACAATAACGAACCCTTAAATATCCTTGTCGATCATCTGTACAGAATGGAGTAAAAATAATATTTGCTCCTTTATCAACCGCAATCCTTGCGAGCTCAGGGAACTCAATATCATAACAAATTTGAATCGCAATTTTTCCACAATCCGTATCAAAGACTTTAACTTCATCCCCACCTGTAATTCCCCAGAATTTACGTTCATTTGGCGTAATATGAAGCTTATACTGCTTTTCAATCGTACCATTACGTCTAAATAAGTAAGCAATATTAAAAATTTTACCTTCTTCCTCAACAAAGTGAGAACCACCAATAATATTCACATTATATTTAACTGCTAAATTGGTGAAAATTTCAATGTAGTCTTCCGTGAATTCCGTTAAACGACGAATCGCTAAACTCGGACTCTTTTCTGGTAAAAAAGATAACAACTGCAAGGTAAAAATTTCTGGAAAAACAACAAAATCTGAGCTATAACTTGCCGCAACATCTGTATAGTATTCACACTGCACGGCAAAATCATCAAATGAAGTAATTTTTTTCATCTCATATTGAATGCTCGTAATCCGTACAGGGAATGATGTTTTAAATGAACGTTTTGGTGTCATTGGCTGATAATCAATATTATTCCATTCCATTAACGTTGCATATTTTAATGATGCCTTATCATCATCTAAATAATTACGATTAATCCGTTTTAACGTAAATCCATTCATTACTTGGAACGTAAGCACGGGATCATAAATATTGTGCATCGTCACTTCTTCCACATATTCTCGAGGTGTCATCTCTTTTGAATGTTTATAATAATTAGGAATTCTTCCCCCAATAATAATACTTTTTAAATTTAATTTGCGAGCTAAATTTTTTCTCGCTTCATATAACCGGCGACCTATTTTCATTCGACGATATTCAGGGTGAACCATTACTTCAATTCCATATAAATTAAAACCCTCTGGCTCATGATTCGTAATATAGCCATTATCGGTAATTTCATCCCAAGTATGTTGGTCATCGTATTCATCAAAGTTAATAATTAAACTCGACGATGAACCGATAATCTCTCCATCATACTCTACACAAATTTGTCCTTCTGGAAAAACCTCGATATGACTCTTTAAATGGCTGATTTCCCAAGGCTCCATTTTCGGAAAACAAACCTTTTGCATATTAATAATTTCTTTAAAGTCCTTCTCTTCAATTTGACGAATCATCATCTTTTTCTCAAACTTCGAAACATCAATTTCTGATGTCATCATTCCCACTCCTTCACTAACAACTTCTCCAACAAAAGTGTACCCTTTTTTCACAAATTTGAATACAAAAAAGTGGAGGACGTCGGTTAGGAGTGAGGAAAAATAAGAACAGCTGTGAAAGTCGGTACTCGTAAAATATATGGTTATATTAGTTAGCTATACTCCGCCAGCTCCATACCCTACGCGTTCCGCGGGTGAATCGGGAGCCTCCGGGTATTCCGCTGGCTTCGTTTTGGTTAAAGAAAATACAGCTGAAGCCTTAATGAAGCATTTAATGAATCATCTAATTGTTTGAGTTTCTTCCCAGTTAAAGGAATGAATGAAACTTTTTCAGTGGCCCCACACAAAAAAACTACCTCAAAAAGTCGAATCACTTTTTGAGGTAGTTTTTTAATATGTTTCTACAACTTCTTGTACACTAATATGAACACCAATTTTTCCAATCGCTGAATCTAAAGGGATTGAAATAAAAGGGTTAATCGAATGGTAATTGGATTCTCCTTCATTAACGATCGGTGGGGTGACATCAATTACGCAACCTTCCTTGGACAACTCAGTTGCCGTTGTTCCAGCTACCCAATTGCCAAACTCCTGTACTGCACTCCAGCCCATTTCATCGATTTTATCAATTTGCATACCGCCCATCATAACACCGATAATTTTTTGTGCTGTTTGAGATGAAAATGTACAGATAATTTGCCCTTTTAATTGTCCTTTCACTCCCAAAATCACCGAAATATCTTCTGATACGAGATGCCCTTTGCCAGCTGTAGGAGCTAATGCATTTACGACCAAACCAAAATGACTTGTAAGTATAAACTGAGTTGCCTGGCAAATGGCATTTACATGATTTGTATTCAATCGTATTCCTCCCCTTTGACTTAATTCAACGAATTTATTCTTTCACTTAAAGAGTAATCGCCTCTAGTCCGTGTTCTACCAAAAGCAAAAATACAAAATTAGTCCTTTTGTTTTACAAATTCGGCCGGAATAATAAAACTTTTTTACTACTTATCATTACTATACCATGTTTTTTATAGAATAAAATAACTCTTTTGAAAATAAATCAAGTCTTTTAGCCTATTATCTTTCTCTAAGATGTTCACTTTTTGTTAACAACTTCTTTAATTTTATTGGAATAGTAAACGTTTTCTATTTCATACACTTCAAAGAATATAATTTCAACAATAAAAACCAATGATTTTTTCTTGATAAATAAATGAGGGAGGTTTGTTCGTGTTAAAAAATCAAAAAAACTGCATTGCTATGTTATTAGCTGGGGGCGAAGGAAAAAGGTTAGGAGATTTAACAAAAAAAATGGCCAAACCAGCTGTGCATTTTGGGGGTAAATATCGAATCATTGACTTCGCATTGAGTAATTGCAGCAATTCTGGAATTGATACGGTTGGCGTACTTACTCAATATGAACCTTTAGCGTTAAATGCCCATTTAGGGATTGGCTCCCCCTGGGATTTAGACCGACGTGATGGTGGACTGAGAAGCCTACCTCCATATATAGAGAAAAAAGGTGGTTCATGGTATCAAGGTACAGCAAATGCCATCTTGCAAAATATCCCTTTTATTGAGCAACATAATCCTGAACATGTTCTAATTCTTTCAGGAGATCATATTTATAAAATGGATTACAGCAAACTCATTGATTCCCATAAGGAAACAAGGGCCGATGCGACGATTTCAGTCATTGATGTACCCTTAGAAGAAGCAAGCCGCTTTGGCATTATGGAAACGAACGCTTCAAATGAAATTACCGGATTTAAAGAAAAACCTGAGCAACCTACTAGTACACTTGCCTCGATGGGAGTGTATGTCTTTAAATGGCCACTTTTAAAAAAATATTTACTGGACGATGCAAAACGTAAACAATCAAGTCATGATTTTGGTAAAGATATTATTCCGAAAATGCTAGCTGACAATCAACGCCTACTCGCTTATCCATTTACAGGTTATTGGCGTGATGTCGGAACAATTGAAAGTTATTGGCAAGCGAATATGGATCTCGTTGGGCGTGCTCCGAAATTTAATTTAAATGACCCAAATTGGAAAATCTATTCGGTGACTCATCATAAACCACCACATTATTTATCAAAAAATGCTAAAGTTTCAAAATCAATCATTGATGAAGGGTGCCGAATTGCCGGTACGGTCAAAAATTCAATTATTTTTAATGAAGTGAGCATTGAATCCGAAAGTTTGATTGAAAAGTCTGTCATTATGCCCAATGTATCGATCGGTCAAAATGTCAAATTATCAAAAGTAATTATAACTGAAAATACAACGATTCCAGATAATGTTCAACTTACTTCCCCTACCAATCAAGTACTTGTTTTAAATCAAGAATCGTTGCATCAAATACTCGCCCAAAGACTAGTTAGCAATGGTTGAAAGGAAGATATAATGAAAAAAATGCTCGGTGTTATTCAATTAGACCATGAAAATGATTTATTAAAAGAGTTAACATATTTTCGTTGTGTTGCAGCCACACCTTTCGCTTCACGTTATCGGCTGATTGATTTTGTATTATCCAATATGGTAACGGCACAAGTGCATGAAGTTGCTTTGTTTGCTAGGAAAAAATATCGTTCTCTAATGGACCATCTTGGTACAGGTCAGCCTTGGGATTTAAATAGGAAAAACGGTGGCTTTTTTATCCTACCTCCAGATTGGAATGATCCCACTGATCGTTCTTTAGGTGACCTACAACATTTTCATAATAATCGAGATTTTTTTATGAGAAGCCAGGCTGATTACGTGTTAATTTCCGGGAGCACTCACCTATGTACGATTGATTATCAAGCTGTATTTGAGCAACACCTTCAAACAAATGCAGATGTCACCCTTATTTATCATCCTGACTATAAAACAAGTGCTCATAATCAAAATAAGTTAAAGCTGCAATTCAATAAAAAAGGGGCTGTTCAAGCCTTAATAAATGATCAACAAAACCCTCATCTATTTATGAATATGTACATCATCTCAAAAAAGGTGCTACTAGAATTGGTTGACTATTGTATCTCTAATCATAAATCTGATTTGTTATTAGATGGCGTGTTCGCTCACCTCGATCATTTAGCGATTCATAGCTATGCTTATGATGGTTATCACGCCGTCATAGATTCAGTTGAAAGCTACTACAAATATAGTATGGAATTACTGCAAGATATTAATTATCAAAAGTTATTTTTACAGGCGAATCCGATTTTTTCCAAAATAAAAGATGAGCCTCCAACTCAATATAAAAAAGGAGCCAAAGTCAGTCATTCCTTAATCGCCAATGGTTGTATTGTCGAAGGTACGGTTAAAAATAGCATTCTTTTTTCTGGCGTCCATGTACAAAAAGGGGCGATTGTTGAAAATTCAATTATTATGCAGCGTTGTACGATTCAACACTCTAGTCAATTAAGTCATGTTATTTTAGATAAGAACATTCAAGTGACCCCTTACCAAAGACGAAAAGGCACAATAGAAGCACCTTATCTAATTGCAAAAAGCCAAGTAATTTAATTAATAATATTAAAAAATCCGCTAACTAGCTCGTTAGCGGATTCTCTTTGCAGAGGAATTTCCTTTCATTTATAGAATATGTTTATCAATGGCTGAATATAGGAGGATGTATTATGAATATCGTTTTTGCGGCAAGCGAATGTTACCCTTTTTTTAAAACTGGTGGACTAGCAGATGTCATTGGCTCTCTCCCTCCACAATTACAAGATGAACACGCTCATGTTTCAGTCATTTTACCGAAAGCCTCCATTCTTCAAGCTGAATTTGAAGAGCAATTAACCTTTGTGGCCAGCTTTCCTGTTTATGTGAAATGGCGAAAACAATATTGTGGAGTTTTTACCCTACAGCAGCAATCGATCACCTACTATTTTATTGATAATGAATATTATTTTAAAAGAGAACAGCTCTATGGCTATCCTGATGATGGAGAGCGTTTTGTTTTTTTCACCCATGCCATACTCGCTCTTTTAGAAGAGCTTCATTTAAAGGTGGATTTTCTCCACTGCCACGATTGGCAAACTGCCTTATTGCCTGCTTACTTAAAAACAAAACAAGCTGATATCCAGACCGTATTTACAATTCATAATCTTCAATATCAAGGAATTTTTCCAGAAAGCATTTTTAATGAGCTCCTTCACTTTTCAGACGAACATTTACCTGGTTTACTTCATGAAGACTGTATCAACTTCGTAAAAGCTGCCATTTTCCATGCCGATTTTATTACAACCGTCAGCCCGAGTTATGCTGAAGAAATCACAACAGAGCTAGGGGGAGAAGGTTTGCATCAGATCCTCTTTCAAAATAAAAATAAATTGTGTGGAATTCTAAACGGTGTCGATACAAATAATTACGATCCACTACTTGATCCGAATATTTCTGTTCCTTTTTATCAAGATCCAGATCGAAAAAGTGAAAATAAGCTAAGCCTCCAAGATGAATTACATTTACCTTTATCCAAAGACATTGCTGTTTTAGCTGTCGTATCAAGACTTGTTCAAAGTAAAGGGCCTGACTTGCTGTTGGAGATAGCAGATGAACTCCTTCAAACGGAAAATGTTCAGCTCATTATTGTTGGTACAGGTGAAGAGCGACTTGAACAAAACTTTTTACAATTACAAAGCCGTTATCCAAGTAAAGTTCGAACGGTTCTTGGCTTTTCAGAAAGCTTTGCCCGCAAAGTTTATGCTAGTGCCGACTTTTTATTAATGCCCTCCTTATTTGAGCCATGTGGATTAAGTCAAATGGTCGCTCTTCAATATGAGACTGTTCCCATCGTTCGTGAAACAGGTGGATTAAAAGACACGATCACCGCATTTAATGAATATGAAGGAGCAGGAAATGGACTAAGTTTCACGAATTATAATGCTAGTGACTTTTTATATACGATTCGACGTGGCCTTTATCTTTATAAAAATAAAGAGCTATGGAACCAACTCCTGTCGAATGTATATAAGTCGTCCTTTAATTGGGAGCAGTCGGCGTTAATGTATAAAAAGTTATATTTATCCCTTAGAGATAGGAGAGGAGTGTCTACAAATGAACATCACCCAAACAGAGTTTGTCCAAAGCTTCATCGATAAGCTAACAACCACATTCGGAAAAACCGTTGTTGAGGCTACAAATAAAGAAGCCTATCAAACGGTAAGCTTATTGCTCAAAGACATCATCCTACGAAAATGGCAAAAGACTCAAAACCAACAAAGTGAACAAGATGAGAAGCAAATGTACTATTTTTCGATGGAATTTCTCCTAGGAAGGTTAATCGAAAGCAACTTATTAAATGCCGGTTTATTATCAACTTGTGAAGAAGGTTTAAAAGAGCTTGGTTTTAACTCAGACGAAGTTTTTATTGAGGAGCATGATGCCGGTCTAGGAAATGGTGGACTCGGGCGACTGGCCGCTTGTTTCCTTGATTCACTTGCCTCATTAAACCTACCAGGTCATGGTGTCGGGATTCGTTATAAATATGGTCTTTTCCAACAAAAGATGGTCAATGGCTACCAAGTAGAACTACCCGATTATTGGCTCAAGGACGATTATATGTGGGAAACTAAACGTTCTGATAAATCAGTGGAAGTTCACTTCGGTGGAGAGGTTGCATTAGTGTCAAAAGATAACCACCTCCATGTTGAACACAAAAATTTTGAGAGAGTATTAGCGATTCCTTATGACGTTCCTATCGTCGGCTATGAAAATGAAACGGTGAATTCCCTCCGCTTATGGAGTGCCGAATCGATGCCCAACTCCTTTCATTTCCACTCCTCAGAAGGACATGATTATTATCACTATTTAGATTACAAAAGGTCAGTGGAGCAAATCTCAGAATTTCTCTATCCCGATGATTCGTATTATGAAGGACGCCTCCTGCGGTTAAAACAACAGTACTTTCTTGTATCCGCTGGCCTGCAAAGCATTTTAAGTCGTTTCAAAAGAAAACATGATGACTTCTTCCTCCTTCCACAAAAAGTGGCCATTCAAATTAATGATACACACCCAAGTCTAGTCATCCCTGAATTAATGCGACTCTTAATGGACGAAGAGCAATTAGGTTGGGATGATGCTTGGAAAATTACTACCTCAACCGTTGCCTATACCAATCATACAACTTTAGTCGAAGCACTAGAAAAATGGCCAATCGATATGGTTCAATCCTTACTTCCGAGAATCTATATGATCATTAATGAAATCAATGAACGTTTTTGTCAGTCTATTTATTACGATCACCCTGAACTCCGAGATAAAATTGCCGAAATGGCGATTATTTCTTACGGTCAAATTCATATGGCTCACTTAGCGATCGCTGGAAGTTTTTCTGTCAATGGCGTCGCCAAATTGCATACTGATATCTTAAAAAATCGGGAAATGAAAAACTTTCACACCATTTTTCCTGAACGATTTAATAATAAAACCAATGGAATTACACACAGACGTTGGCTTATGAATGTAAATCGCAATTTAGCTCAGCTTTTATCTGATTCAATCGGAAAAAACTGGATTAAAGAACCACGAGAGCTGATTCAACTCATTAAATATACGGATGACGCTAGTTTTCAAGAGGAAATTGCAAAAGTCAAACTAAAAAACAAAGAACGTTTAGCTGAGTTTATCCACTCTGAATATGACATTAAAATTGATACCCAATCCATTTTTGATGTTCATATTAAACGACTTCACGGCTATAAAAGACAGCTCCTGAACTTATTTCATATTCTTCACCTTTATCAACTTTGCCGTGATAATCCGAATATCCAAATGACGCCACGCACATTTATCTTTGGAGCTAAAGCGGCACCTGGTTATCATTTTGCGAAGCAGGTTATTAAACTAATTACATCAACTTCAGATAAAATCAACAATGACCCGATTGTAAAAGATAAGTTAAAAGTGATTTTTTTAGAAAATTACAATGTTTCCCTCGCGGAAAAAATCATCCCTGCTGCTGACATTAGCGAACAAATATCGACTGCAAGTAAGGAAGCTTCTGGTACAGGTAATATGAAGCTCATGATGAACGGTGCATTAACCATTGGTACACTTGATGGAGCGAATGTTGAAATTCGTGATATGGTAGGGCCCAATAATATTTTCACCTTTGGATTAACTTCGGAACAAGTATTTGAATATCAACAAAATGGTCATTACCGAGCAAGAGATATTTATAATAGTGATCAACGTCTTCGGGTCGTCATGGATAAACTCGTCAATCAATTTTTCACTTATGATGATGTCGAATTTAAAAATATTTATTATTCTTTGCTTTATAACAATGATGAGTATTTTGTTCTAAAAGACTTCGATAGTTATGTCGAAGCCCAACAACACGTCGAACAAACATATCGTAACCAAAAAAGCTGGCTCAAAAAGAGCATAACGAATATCGCTCATTCAGGGAAATTTTCTAGCGACCGCACCATATCCGAATATGCCAATGAGATTTGGGATATTCACCCACTCTAAGTAAATAAATCGTTCTTTAATAGCTCTCGGTTGTTCCAAAAGGTCATGAAAGCGACCTATAAGGGATAGCCGTTTTTTTGTGAACTCTAGTAAAAATCACCAGCTTCCGTTCTATTGATTAGAGCCTTAGTGTCTGGCGATAAATGGCGTTCTACTCACAGCTTCCGAAAATGCTTGCACCTCAATCGCAAGAAATTTCAAATAAAAAGAGTTGGATGACTGTTATCTTGTCATCCAACTCTTTTTTAGGTGGTTTTGTTCCTACCTCTTCTTCTCCTTATATTCACGTTCATTACTTTCCCTTTTTTAAAGATTCTCTCACCTTAACAGCTAAGTCTGGTTTATCTGTAAAAAGTCCTGCAACTCCCCAGCTCATAAACTTCTTTAAATCTTCTTCACGATTGACGGTGAAAGGCCTGATTAAAAATTCCGAGCGGATAAGTTTTTTCGCTTCTTCTTCAAGTAAGGTGGGATTATAAAAATGATACCCTTCGACACCAACCGTCGTTGCATAGTGCTCTGGTCCAAAAATAGCGGCCATCGCAATCACTGCTGATTCTATTTCTGGTGCCCTGTTTTTTAACATCTTCATCCCACGATGATCAAAAGACGAAAAAATAACTCGCTCCTCTAAAGAATAAGTTCTTACCAAAGTAAGTACTTTTTCAATTAACTGTTCACGGTCTTCTACTAACCCCTTTAATTCAATGTTTATTTTTAACGATAACGGCTTTACCCACTTAAAAAACTCTTCTAATGTAGGCACTCGCTCTTGTTCAAATTTATCGGAAAACCAAGCTCCTGCAGATAATGTTTGAATCTCAAAAGAGGATGTTTGACGCACAAACCCTTTCCCATTTGTTGTACGATCCAATTTTAAATCATGCATAATCACTAGCACATCATCTTTTGTTAACTGAACATCTAACTCAAGTCCATCTATATCTAAATCTGCCGCGGCTTTAAAGGCACTCATCGTATTCTCTGGATAACGACTTGAAAAACCACGATGTGCAAATATTTCATTATAGATCATTTATCCACTGCTCCTTCTTAATCATCTTCTTTTAGCGTTAAAAGCTCCTACCTCTTTCTCATCCCAAAATAAAACAAAGTGATCATCATGCTCTACCGGTCCGACTCCTTCAGGTGTACCGGTATAAATGATATCGCCTTTTCCGAGGCCAAAAGTGTCGGCACATTCATCAATAATAGCTTGGAAATCAAAAACCATATCTTTAATCGTTCCCTCTTGAACTATATTCCCATTTTTCAATAATGAAAAACTTCTTTTTTGACAATCGTCCACACCTTTAAACGACCAAAATTCTGTAATAATCGCTGAGTTTGGAAACCCTTTTGCTCTTAGCCAAGGATGTCCTTTTTTCTTTAGAGTTGTTTGTAAATGGCGTAGAGTTAAGTCAACCCCCAAAGCCATTTTATCAACAACATCCTCCACTTTATCACCTTTTTTTACATCTTTATTAATATGTAATACAATCTCTAATTCATGGTGAATTTCCTCTCCATCATATAGATACAAATAACTTTCACCGTTCGCTAAAGCGAGAGCATGTGTTGGTTTAGAAAAAAGCAGTGGCTCTGTTGGTACTTCATTTCCAAGCTCCTTAGCATGATTAACATAATTTCGACCGATACAATAAATATTTTGAATTGAATTCATATCCATCCCCCTTTTTAACTTTACCAAACATTAACCTTTTCTGAAATAGACTCACTTATAATTTAATTTTATTGCACAAAGAGGCCGAGACAAAAGAATTTTTACTAATGAGAAATCCGAACTTAATGGTCGTTTAACCTATAACATTCGCTCCGGAAATAGACCCGCATTCCACGAGTGGCTAGTGAGCCTATTCGTGCTTATGAACTGTGTGGGGTCTTATTTTGCCTTTGGAGCCTCCTCACGACAAGTTGCTGCAGGGTCTCCCGTATTTCACTAGTCCTGTAGGATTCTCCGGGCATTTCGCTCGCTCCGCTTTGGTTAAAAAAAACAGTTGCAGCCATAATTTGTCATCTAATTATACGTTTTGTGTATGAAAAACATTCAGTTCAGCAATTCGATTCATTGCTTCAATTAAAGTAGCTTCATCTGTTAGTAAGCCAATTCGAATATATCCCTCTCCTGCTTCCCCAAAACCAACACCTGGAGCGACGACTACATGAGCTTTCTCTAACAGAAGATCAGCAAATTCCTCAGATGTAAATCCTTCAGGAACTTTAAACCAGGCAAAAAATGAACCTTTTGGGGCCTTCACTTGCCATCCCATCTCCTTCGCCTTCGATACTAGAACATCTCGACGATTCTCATACATCGTCACAAGCTCTTCTACCGAAGATTGATCAGAAAGCAATGCATGGGCTGCCGCCTGCTGAATACCTCCAAACAAACTACAATAATAATGATCCTGCAACAACTCAATTGCTTCAATCACACTTGGATTACCAATCGCAAAACCGACTCTCCAACCTGCCATATTATACGTTTTGGACAAGGTCATCATTTCGATCCCAACTTCTTTAGCACCAGGAACTTGCAAAAAACTTAATGGCTTTTGACCATCATAGCCGATTGCCCCATATGCAAAATCATGGACAACACAAACATCATTCTCATCAGCAAGCTCTATTACTTGTTGAAATAACTCTTCAGTTGCGGTTGCTCCAGTTGGGTTGTTAGGATAGTTTAAGAACATCAACTTTGCTTTTTCCCAATCTCCTTCACTTAACTCTTGAAAATCAGGGTGAAAATCGAGCTCTTCTTTTAATTTAATTGTCTTCATTTTAGCACCAGCTAAAGCCACACCTGACCAATAATCAGGGTAACCAGGATCAGGAACAAGTACCATATCTCCCTCGTTTAAAAAGCATTGGCTTATTTCAACGAGGCCTGTTTTAGTTCCATTTAATATAGCCACTTCTGTAGAAGGATCTATTTCGATTCCGTACTCCCTCATATAGTAATCAGCAACCGCTTCCTTTAAAAAAGCGAACCCGTCAAATGGCGAATATTTATGATATAGTGGATTTTCGGCAGCAACTTTTAACTCCTCAATAATATGTTGTGGTGTCGGTTGATCTGGGTTACCTTGACCAAGGTTAATCACATCATCATGATGCTTTTTAATCTCCACTACTTTTTTCACAAGTTTAGCAAAAAACTGATTCGGTAACCGCTCAAGTGCATCTGACTTTCTAAATGTTCTCATAACTTAAACTCAACCTTTCCCTCATAAATTTCTATATCTCTTTGCCAAAAAAGACCCCTGTCTCAAACATGAGGTCTTTAGTGAGTATGTAGAACCGAATCATTCATCACATGGTTTAGACATCTCTCAATATGTGGGACGCCCTTTTACCATCGTATGACGTGGCCAGCATGGCATTTATTTTAAATACTTGGAAAAATCTTAACGAGGTTTCCCTTGTTTGTCAAGCTGTCTTTAACCTTTTAAAAACCCTTGTTTCTTTAAATACTCGCCAACTTGAGGTCGATTCACTTTCGCAAAATGAGTGGCCATTTGTTTTGACCACGGGTCTGTTTTCTGGCCATTTGTCCGCTCACGATAATACTGCTCTGTAATCGTATCATAGGTACGTAAACCCTCTTCAACTTTTTCTAAATCATATTGGTCATAAAAAACAACCGCTTCTTTTGGCAATCTAGGTTTTTGGTCTGGCAATTGGTCAGGGTAACCAATACATAATCCCATGACTGGAAATGTATACTCTGGTAATTGGAGCACTTTGGCTACTTCCTCTGATTGATTACGGATACCACCTATCATCACTCCTCCAAGACCGTAAGCACGACTGGCTAATAAAAGGTTTTCGGCAACAAGAGCAGCATCCACACTTCCAACCATCACTTGCTCAATTTCTCCAACTTCAAATGGCTCGTTATGTAACTCACTCACTCTTTTTAAACGATAATAATCAGCAACAATGACAAAAAAGACAGGGCATTCTGCCACATATTTTTGGTTGCCGGATAGCTTAGCTAAGTTTTCTTTTTTTTCTTGGTCACGAATAACCAAAAGGCTATAAGCCTGAACATTATGTGAAGTCGGAGCCCTTCTTGCCGATTCGATTACATTTTCCAACACATCATCCGAAACCTCCTCATTCGTAAATTTCCGAATGGAACGATGGCTTTGGATCAATTCATTAAATTCATTATGAGACATCACTTATAACCCCTTTATATTTCAACTAAGCTTTATTTTACCGAAAATTCTAACTCAAAACAAAAATTCTGCCTTGATTCCCCCTACATTATTTTTATCGTCATGAATCTTCATAAAAAATGGTTGTGCTTCAATTCATAATCCAGTACGATATGTGAGTATGTTAAATTTGAATAATTTGTAAAAATAACATTTATGGAGGGTATATGAAAACATCACCACTTTCACCGCTTGAAGGCGGTCGAATCTTTCAATTGGATATGATGAGAGGTTTGGCGATTTTGGGCATTTTATTAGTTAATATTATGAATTTCCAGTATGGTTTATTGCTCCAACCTGAAATTCATCAATTTTATCCACTTGGTGCGATTGACCGTTTAACAGAAGGATTTTTATATTTATTTGTCAAAACAAGTTTTTACACGTTATTTTCGTTCCTTTTCGGTTATGGTATGGTGCTTTTGCAGGAAAGAACCGAGCTTAAAGGAACTAACTTTACTGGTATGTATTGGCGTCGAGCCTTGCTTTTACTCGTGTTAGGAATTTTACATCGCACTTATATTTGGGAAGGCGATATTTTATTCACTTATGCTTTAACTTCCTTTGTTTTCTTTTTCTTTCTATACTTTAAAGGAAAAGGATTGCTTATTTCTGCCCTCATTTTCTTAGGAATTATGGGACTAAGCGTACTTGGGGCGAATATTGATGATACAGCTGCTTCTGAGTATCAAGATGCCATTATTTACGAATATTCCGTCGCCGAAAAAGAAGTATTAGAAAATGGTAGCTATGTAGATGTTCTCCAATTTCGATTCACGGCAGATATAACAGGATTCGGGTTATTCGGTGATATAATTCTTGAAATTACTACTATCTTAACTGTTATCGGTATGTTCTTGCTTGGGGCATATGTCGCTAGGAAGCAATGGCTACTACAAGTACAAGAAAAAAAATCATTTTTTAAGAAGATTTGGTTCGTTACACTCATTATCGGTTTTGGAGCAAAACTTCCCTATGTTCTGTCAACTTCGTATTTTTCTGAAGCCTTAATGACCTACATCGGTGGACCATTCACGGCTATTTTTTATGCAACTTCAATTGTATTACTTGCCTCTACCGAAAAAGGGAAAAAGTTATTAACCCCACTTACATATGTGGGCAGGCTTTCTCTCACAAATTACTTATTACAATCTGTCGTCTTTACTACTTTGTTTTATGGATATGGGGTAGGGTTATTTGGACAACTCGGCTTTTTTGTTGGAACCTTAATAGCGATCGTATTTTTTATCGTCCAAATATTCATTAGCAAACTATGGTTAACGTACTTTATTATTGGTCCTGTTGAATGGTTTTGGCGAGCAGGCACATATTTTATCATTCCAAAGTTTAAAAAAGAGCATAAAAAAAACCTCAGCTCTTAACAGAGCTTGAGGTTTTTTTATACACCAGCCGAAACTTTATGAAGATTCCGATATTTTTTCGGGGTAATTCCTTCTTTCCTTCTAAAAGTTGCGACAAAATGACTCACATCTTTAAAGCCCACTTTTTTTGTTATCTCTTTCAAGGAATAGCCTTCCTCACTGATGAGCAATCGTTTTGACTCACGAATCCTTAACTGAATTAAATATGAATAAGGGCTCATTCCGAATGATTCTCTAAAAAGCAAATTTAGATATTGAGAACTCATCTTTGCATGGCGAGCCATATCAGGCAAGCGAATATCCTCACCAAGTTTTTGTTCAAGCCAAGATACAACCGGTTTTATTTTTTCATATGATTGCGATAAGGAAGGGTGGTTATTCATTTGACCAAACTTTTTAATCATAATTAAAAAATGATACAAGTCTTTTGAATAATCAAGCTGTAAAAATGTTTCCTCTTCTTCTACCGCCTCAATCATTCGAAAAATAATTTCTTGGAATGACCCTTCATCCGTTTCCATATAAGCCGCCGTTCGATTAATTTGCAAGGCATTTAAAATGGAGTCTGCAGCACTTCCACCAAAGGTCATACAAATTGTTGACCAATTATTGCTTTTAGGATAATACTTATGCGGTGTATGCGGAAAAAGTAAAACCCCTTTTCCTTTTGTTAAGTTCATTTCTTCATTATTAAAGCTAATTTTCCCTTCCCCATCAACGGTTTGAATCCAATGATAATATGGATATCCGTTGGGTCTATTCATCTCACATTCATTCGGATTATATCCAATACTTTCAATGAACAAAGGTAGAAATGATTCAGATGTTGAAAAAGAATATCGCCTTTTCGTTTCCATCATAGTATGCAGCCTCCCTAAATAAACAGTCACTCTCTATCTAGTTTAAAATTCATTAAAAGTAAATTGACCATTTTATCTAATATATTGTCATTCGATTGTTCATAACCTATATGACTAATGAACTAGAATACAATAAAACCCTTTTGTCTCTCTATTATAAAGCGCTTTCATTTACATTTATATATAATAAAATTCTAATCCATATAATTATTTGAATATAGATAACTAAAAATACTCATATTGTCTCAGTATGACTAAAAGAAAAAAACGATTTTATCTAGATCACTTAACAACTCATTATTTAACAAAACCATTTCCTACCTTTCGAATACACTCTTTTCATATGACCTTTTTTATAAAAGAAATATTCCATAAGGCACTTCAACCTTACAGAATATCTCAAGTTCTAACTATTCATAGTATAGATCAAACGTTTCCCCATCTGTATAAATAGTGATCGTTCCATGTTCGGCTGTTCCATATAAATCAATCCCTAGCTCATCAAATAAATCAACAACCTCCCAATGCGGGTGACCATAAGAATTATCCGATTCTGCTGAATAAATCGCGACCTCTGGAGATACAGCCTCGACAAAGCGACGGGAATTAGAAGTAGACGAACCATGATGCCCTACTTTATAAATATCCGACTTTAAGTTTAAGTCACTTTCCAGCATACGTTCTTCACTTCTTTGTTCAGCATCACCAGTTAATAAAAAAGTAACCTCTCCATACGTAATCCTAGTACTTATAGAATCATTATTTAAATGACCAGTTAGTTCATACGGATGAAGAATTTCAATTAAAAAGTCTCCTTGTTCATAAACTTCTCCAGCCCTTGGTTCAACAACCGGTGTTTCCGTCTCAATTAAAGCATCTAACAATCGTTCAAATGTTCTAGTTGTCGCTTCATTCCCATCAATCCAAACTTCATCTGGTGAAAATTGATAAATCACCTGATCGGCATTGCCAATATGGTCTGCATGTGGGTGCGTTAAAATTAATAAGTCAATTTTTTCAATTCCTAAATGCTCTAATTGATGAAAGAGTACATCAGAATCATGTCTACCAGTATCCATCAAAATAGTCGTCTTTTCACTTTGTATTAAAGTACTATCTCCTTGTCCTACGTCCAAAAAGGAGACAACCGCTTCCCCTTCTACTATAGGTGCACTTGGAGTTTCCTCGATAAATATCCAAGCCTCAATCTCCTCCAGCGAACAGGCTGATAAAAATACAACAAAAACCATCGCCATTAAAAACTTTCTTAACAAACCTAACATCCTCTCTCATAGCTGTTCGTTTTATCCGACAAATAAGTATGCTGAATTTTTTTATAAGTGTCAAGATACAAAGTCACGACAGAGAGTATTTGTCACGTTAGACTGTTAAGAAACATTCACTCGGCTCTATAACGGCCCTCGTTTGTCATAATTGCACGCTCGTAAAACTTAAACTTGTTAATCATTTATCCCTTTTTATTTAATAATTTTTTCTTTAATTAAATAAGACTTAACGATTTCTCTTTCTATTCTCCCGAGAGACTTTTGATATTTTTTTTCAAAATGCTTAATCAAAAGCTCTACTCTTTTATCGCTTTTCATCTCTTCCTCCTAATTGCAACAACCTAAAAGGTTACTTCCCCAAATCCCTCAAAATGAAACTTACATGAACAACTCTATTAAAAACCGACCACTTTTCTATTTAATCTGTTCTAGTTTAGAGCCGGCCTGTTTTAAAATAAGCTCTGCCGCCAAAATATTGTTTAATTTAAACATTCTCTTCTGTTTACGGTAAAAACAATAGCCGATTAAATGAGTATCATTCATTTTATGGACAGCAATAGTTCTTTGGCTAAACTGCTGATTTTGATTCATATAGATGATGCTAACTAACAGTGATTCATTGATTGCTCTTTTGAACATTCGTTGCATATGATCACCTCAGTCTGTCTTTTCTTATTATATTATACGCGAACAAACGTTCTTTATTCAATCTTTTTTTTCTTTTTCTCAGAACCCTTACTAATTGGTACTACAAATCAACTAGAGACAAAGTCGGTATTTAAGCAGTTGTTATCTGTTAGGTAACAAATAATTACTGAAAATTAACCATTTTAAATATTCATAATTTTCTATACAATCATTATAACGATAGATTGTTATAACCTATCGAACTAATTTATGTAGGAGGTATTTATGTTAAAAGTTTTGAGAAGAAAAAGTTCAAAGGTTGCCGGTATGGCCATCGCAGCAGTTGCTTTGTTTTCGTTTGCTGGTGCTGATGCGGCTTCAGCACATGGTTACATTGAGGAACCGAAGGCACGTGGATTGTTATGTCAGGAAGGAGCCAATCAAGATTGTGGAGGAGTTGTATGGGAACCACAAAGTTTAGAAGGTCCTAAAGGCTTCCCAGGTCAAAGTGTTGCAGATGGAGAAATTGCTTCTGCTGGTGGCGTATTTCCACAACTGGATCAACAATCACCTAATCGTTGGGCAAAGGTTGATCTGAACTCTGGTCGAAATACGATTAACTGGCATTTAACGGCCAGGCACTCAACGTCAAAATGGCATTACTATATTACTAAACCAGATTGGAACCCAAACCTTCCATTAACACGTGACCAATTTGAGCTTGTTCCATTTTATGAAGTATATGATGGCGGTGCCCGTCCAAACCAAAAAGTAAGTCATGATGTAACCATTCCTGAGCGCACAGGCTACCATGTTATTTTAGGTGTATGGGATGTAGCTGATACTGCAAACGCTTTCTATAACGTGATTGACGTGAACTTTGGTGGAGGAACAAACCCAGATCCTGATCCAGGTGAGCCAGATCCCGATCCGGACCCAGGACAACCAGATCCAGAAGAACCTGAATTACCAGATTTACCAACTTGGGATCCAGGGACAGCTTATACAGGTGGAAGTCAAGTCATTTATAATGGAAACGTCTATCAAGCAAGATGGTGGACATTAGGTGAAAATCCTGAAACTTCCTCTTATGTTTGGGAACAGCTTTAACATACTTAATCATGAAAATGCCCCCCTTAATTATAGTAGAGATGGTCTAATCAACCATCTCTCTTTTAATCGTTATTGCGGATATAAACTATTGGGAATTCGCACCCTAATCCCCTCAAACTCGCCAATTTCATTATTAATCACAATGTATTCCACTCTACTAGGCTAACTTAATAACGCAAAAAATCGATGAGAAGCAGCAGTTTCTCATCGATCTGTTCTTCCGCTTTTAATTAAACAAACGATCCTTGATCTTCTTTTTTAAAGAACGTCTTCATTGCATGATACACATCGCCTTTTTCCTTAAGAATATGATGACGGAAACGCTTGTCGTCGATACTCCGATAAGAGCTCATTAGCGTACTGTGACGAGAATATTGATTGACTTCTCCATAACCAAACATACTGGAAACGTCCATCAGCTGATTCACAAGCTTTAAACAGCGGGCATTATCAGATGTTAAATTATCACCATCAGAAAAATGAAAAGGATAAATATTATAACGACTCGGATCGTATTTCTCATCAATAACTTCTAATGCTTTCCGGTAAGCTGACGAACAAATCGTTCCTCCGCTTTCTCCTTTTGAGAAAAAGTCCTCCTCTGTAACAATTTTAGCTTCCGTATGATGGGCGATAAATTCAATATCAACTGTTTCGTATTTTGAACGTAGAAAACGAGTCATCCAGAAGAAAAAGCTTCTCGCCATATACTTTTCCCAGCGTCCCATCGAACCACTTGTATCCATCATCGCAAGTACGACGGCCTTTGATTCTGGTCGTGTCACTTCTGTCCAAGTTTTGAAACGCAGATCATCATTATTAATAGGTACAATACCTGGTCGTCCTTCTAATGAATTCCGTTTAATTGCTGAAAGGATTGTTCTTCTTTTATCAATGTTGCCCATTAACCCTTTTTTACGTATGTCATGAAAGGCAACGTCTTCCACTACAAAATCGGCATCTTCTTTCTTTTGCAAATTTGGAAGCTCAAGCTCTTTAAATAACATTTCTTGTAATTCCATAATCGATACTTCCGCTTCAAAATAATCCTCACCTGCTTGATCACCGGCACCTTGACCTTTCCCTGGTCCTTTTTGCGCTTGACCATTCGGATCCCGTGCCACAACATCTCCGACTTTGCTCTTACCATTTCCTTGACCAACATGTTTATTCTTATCATAATTATAGCGAATTTTATATTCATCTAGTGACCGAATAGGAATACGAATGACGTCTTTTCCATTGGACATAACGATGTTTTCTTCACTAACAAGGTCTGGTAAGTTTTTCTGAATGGCTTCCTGAACCTTCTCTTGGTGTCTACGTTGATCTTGATAGCCTTTACGATGGAGGGTCCAGTTCTCCTGAGACACGACAAAATTGTGGTTATTCCCTTTTTTCAATATGTTTCCCTCCCATTTATTTTTACTGCTATATAAAATCTGCCTAATCAATCATTCACATGATGTTATTCATTCTTTTTCACACATTTCCCAACATCTGCATATACTATCTCGAATTCGTTATAGCTAGATAAAAGTAACCTTTTTAAAAGGCTTACTCTATCCTATGCAAACAAGAAGTTTAGTTGCCAATAAATTCTGACAAATCGTCATTGGACAAGCCAATTATTCGCTAAATCCTCCATTTGCCTTCATGTTTCCTACTTCCAAAATCATAAAAAACCCAATTTAGTATAGCAACATTGGGTTTATGACACACATATTCAAATTATCATTTCATAATTCCTACTTCAGTAATAGGCCAAAAACGCAAATCGACTTTTCCAACGATTTCATCCTGACTAATCGGACCAAGTCGACGACTGTCTGTACTATTCGGTCGATTATCACCTAAAACAAAGACATGATTTTCAGGGATCAGACCATGATAATAAAAGTCTTGAGTATAATAAGGACCGTATTCTTTTTTTCTGTCCTTTAAAAATGGCTCTTCTATTGGCAAACCATCAATATATAAAACATCATCCAAATACATAATCGTCTCACCAGGTAAACCGATCACTCGCTTAATATAATCATCCTCTTCGTTTGCATGAAAAACAATCATATCGAATCGTTTTGGCTTTAAAAATTCATAGCCTACTTTATTCACTATAAAACGTTCCCCATCATAGGCAGTAGGCATCATTGATTCTCCACTCACTTCATAACTAGCAAATAGAAAAGTACGAATAATAATCGCCAATAATAATGCTAATAAAATCGCCTTTAAACCTTCAATCCAATGGTCTTGTTCGGAATACATCTCGTTCTCCTTTACTTTAACCTACTTCTATAATTTAACATTTTGAAGGTAATAGAACAAGGCAAATCGACCTTACTAATTTCATATTTTACTATTAAAGAAATCTTAATCTAGAATTATCTTCCAAAGCGAAAACAACCTTCGTCTGAACGAGAACGTTCAAATGAAGGTTGTTTCCTGTTATTACCTTTTAACGATTAAGCAAACTTCCGACATAACGTAATAATTCATTGGCTGAAACAGAATTATAACCGTGTTCATCAATTAACCGTGCGATGACCTCATTAATTTTCTTAAGCTGTGATTCGTCAGGTGTTTTCGTTGATGTTGTAATTTTGACAATATCTTTTAAATCGGCGAATAACTTTTTCTGAATTGCTTCACGTAGCCGTTCATGAGAATTATAATCAAATTTTTTCCCTTTTCTTGCATAGGCAGATATCCGAATTAAGATTTCTTCACGGAAGGCTTTCTTCGCGTTTTCAGAAATACCAATTTGTTCTTCAATGGAACGCATCAACTTCTCATCGGGAGTCATTTCTTCCCCAGTTAGCGGGTCACGTAATTTATTTTTATTACAATATGCCTCCACATTGTCTAAATAGTTATCCATTAACGTCACTGCAGATTCATCATAAGAATAGACAAACGCTTTTTGAACTTCACTTTTAGCAAGGGCATCATATTCTTTTCTTGCAGTCGAGATAAAATCACGGTAGCGCTCACGGTCCTCTTTTGAAATCGACGCGTGTTGATCAAGTCCTTCTTTAATGGAACGAAGCACATCTAAAGCATTTATCGATGTTAATTGCTTACGTATAATCGCTGAAGAAATTCGATTAATAACATATCGAGGGTCAATTCCACTCATTCCCTCATCAGGATACTCTTCCTTTAATTCCTGTAAATCTTGAAGATTAAAGCCTTCTACATTTTCACCGTCATATAATCTCATCTTCTTTACTAAATCAATGCCTTGCTTTTTTGGCTCCTTCAATCTCGTTAATATCGTAAAAATTGCCGCTACCCTTAACGCATGTGGAGCAATGTGAACATGTGCTAAATCACTATCTTCAATCATTTTTTTATAAATTCGTTCTTCCTCTGTAACCCGTAAATTATAAGGAACTTTCATCACAATAATACGCGAGTGCAGGGCTTCATTTTTTTTATTCGAAATAAATGACTTATATTCAGATTCATTCGTATGGGCCACAATTAATTCATCCGCACTAATTAAAGCAAATCGACCCGCTTTAAAATTACCTTCCTGTGTTAATGAAAGCAAGTGCCATAAGAATTTTTCATCACATTTTAACATCTCTTGAAATTCCATCATCCCGCGATTCGCTTTATTTAGTTCCCCGTCAAATCTGTATGCACGTGGGTCCGATTCAGAGCCATATTCAGCAATCGTTGAAAAATCAATACTCCCTGTTAAATCGGCAATATCTTGGGACTTTGGATCAGATGGACTAAACGTACCAATTCCTGTTCGTTTATCTTCAGAGAAAAAGATTCGTTCGACCAATACGTCCTCAATTCGCCCACCATATTCTTCTTCTAATCTCATCATATTTAATGGTGATAAATTCCCTTCAATTTTAATGTCGTATTCCTCTTGAAAATCTTTCCTTAAATGCTGTGGAACAAGATGAAGTGGGTCTTCATGCATAGGGCAACCTTTAATCGCAAAAACCGCTCCACTATCTGTTCGAGAATATTTTTCTAAGCCTCTTTTCAACATCGTGACAAGAGTCGATTTCCCTCCACTAACAGGCCCCATTAATAATAAAATCCGCTTTCGTACGTCTAATCGTTTAGCGGCAGAGTGAAAATATTCCTCCACTAATCGTTCAATTGACTCTTCTAAGCCATAAATCTGATCTTTAAAAAATAAATATTCCTTCTTTCCATCAACCTCTTCTACGCCAGCGTCCTTTATCATGTGATAGACACGTGAATGTGCAGTTTGAGCCACCCCTGGCTTTTCCTTGAGCAATTGCAAATAATCAGCAAATGTCCCTTCCCACTTCAAACGCTCTTCTTCTTCTCGGTATTTTTCAATCTTTTTTAATATCTCCATTTCACGTACCTCCATCCTCGTGGTCAAGTGCGAGATTAATAAAACTTATGCAATGCCGAACATGAACATGCATCCCTTTTCAAAAAGCAATGTCCTAATTTTTTATGACAACTATTTTGAATTTCTTTAATAAAATTCTGAAAAAGTACTACATACCCGTTAGAACAGCCATGCTACAATAGTAAAAAAGAACGAAGAGAGGACTTTTAGAATGAAGATGGGGACTGGCTGGTTTATGACCTTCCTTATGCTAACAGGACTTTTATTTTTATTAACAGAAACAGCAGCAGAATTATACGTTGCAAAGTCATTAGAAACCGTCATCAATGAACGAGTCAACTTAACAGACATTACATTAACTAAAAACAGTTATATATTAGAACAAGATTCTCAAATTATCTCTGAAATATATTCAGATGAAAATCGAATTTATTTACCTTATGAGGATATCCCTCAAACCTTTGTAGACGCTTTTATTGCGACAGAGGATCACCGCTTTTTTGAACACCAAGGATATGATTTGCCCTCGATCTTTCGGGCCGTCAGTGTTAATTTAAAAAACAATGACATTGAGGAAGGGGCTAGTACGATTACCCAACAACTCGTTCGAAACTTATATTTATCTCACGATGTAAGTTATGAACGGAAATTTACAGAAGTCCTCTATGCATCGGAAATGGAAAAGAAATATACAAAAGAAGAAATTATTGAGCTTTATTTAAATACGATCTTTTTTCATAATCGAGTATACGGGGTTGAGTCAGCTAGTCAATTTTATTTCAGTAAATCAAGCGACCAATTAACATTGGCCGAGGTTGCTTTTTTAACCGCCGTACCGAACAATCCATCGTATTACAATCCGCTTAACCATAGTGACAGAACTCATTTAAGAAAAGATTGGGTCTTAGAAAAAATGAATGAAAATGGGGCGATTGACGCTGAACAATTAGAGGAAGCAAAACAAGAAGAAATTGTTTTAAATGTTAAAGAGCGTATCGATTTATTTCCTGACTATGTCACCTTTGTTCTAGATGAATTTACTGATTTGATTGCCACAAATGAAGGTTTTTTAACAAAAATAGAAAAAGCAGAAACAGAGACAGAGCTTCAAGAAATAGCTACTGAATTAGACAAACGGGTTAATGAAATCACCAACCAAGGCATTCAGATCAAAACTGCTCTCGATACCAATATTCAAAATAAAGCAATCCAAGCCTTTGAGAAACATCTCGGACAAACCGATATTCAAGGGGCAGCCACTGTTATTGACCATCAAAATGATACGATCCTTGCCATAACTGGGGGGCGGAATTATCAAAAATTTGATTTCCATCGTGGCTTTCAAAGCTTCAGACAACCTGGATCAGCACTCAAACCATTACTCGTATTCGCTCCTTATTTAGAAGAGTCAGGGGCATCACTTACAACAACGGTCAATGCAAACAATGTGTGTTATCTTCAAAACGGAAGAGATTATTGTCCAAAAAACTATGGTGGTGGTGAATATGGACACGTCACGCTGACCCAAGCCTTTCAACATTCCTATAACACCCCAGCAATAAGATTAATGGAGCAAATAGGCATAGATACGGCCTTTTCTTATTTAGAACCTTTTTCTTTTGAAAAAATTGTTGAGCAGGACTACCAACTAGCTTCAGCTATTGGCGGTCTAACTTATGGCTTTTCCCCTTTAGAAATGACTCGAGCTTATTCAAGTTTTGCTAAAGAAGGGAAGTACACGCCTGCTCGTGCAATCGAATTTGTGACAGACTTAGAAGGCAATCGATTATATGAATGGAATGAACGTGAGAAGAGCCTTTGGAGTGAGGCAACAAATGAAAAAATGCGTGCACTGCTTGCAGCCGTCATCACGAGTGGAACAGGGCAGAGAGCCGCTTTTTCCACCTCTTATATCGGAGGAAAAACAGGAACGACCAACAATTATTATGATCTATGGTTTGTAGGCTTAACAGAAGATTATACAGCGGGGGTTTGGATTGGCAAAGATATCGGAGCAAGTTTGTTAAATGTTAATTCACGCCAACCCCAAATCTCGATTTGGAAAGATATCATCCAACCATAGACGAAGCTTATCTGGCCTCTGCTAAAGGAGTTCAACTATAGCAGGTGAAATAGACTCCTCCGATAGGAAACAGAGGCCACTGAAGAACGGTCTACTCGTTAAAATATGGTTACATTAATTAGCTTACTCCGCGAGCTGCATGCCCTGCGCGTCCACGGGTGAATCGGGAGCCTCCTCACGACAAAGTCGCCCACCATGGTGAAAAAAGGACGCGTAGTGAATTGCATGAGCGTTGGCAGAGCGATTTTATGGCAAGCTCGCAATAAAGCTATTATAAAGCTTTATTGCTGCATATAAGACCAACAATAAGAAGACCGTCCAAAAAATAACATGGAAAAAGACCATCCCACACATCCCAATAAAGGAAATCGAATCACTAACTTTATAAACAAAATAAGTAAAATAAATAAAACAAGCGAGGATAAATAGTATGAGAAGCCACAACCAAGAATAAGCTAAAAACAATGAAACAATTCCACAGAATAAAAATATCCACGAGCCCGAGCGAACTTTAATAAGCTCCTTTCCCTCTTCATCCTTTGAGAAAAAAAGCATAGATAATTGAAAAACGGTATCCGCAATTAATTTAAAAGCTGAAAAAACCATAAAGAAAATTAATACTAATAAAAATAATAATGTTAATTTAATCCCATTTTCCGAAAAAAATTCTCTCATCCCATCATATAACCCGTAACCGACTAATTGCTCTAAAATAAACCCTTGTACATATAAAGCAAACGACAAACTAAAGAGCATAATCGAAATTAAAGGAAAATGACTCGTAATATAACGATTGGACACTCTTATGTCCCCCTAATCTATTTCCATTACATAGTGTACATCGTTTTTGGAAACAATAATGATAATGATTTTGTCAAAATTAAGCTTGATAATCCATTTCTTTTTCTTTCTTAATCCTATATAATAGTCGTAGTTAACTTTTCCAGTGTGCTCAATGAATTCGATAAAGTTTCACTGAATACTTTATGCGATTTGAATGGAACCTGTACATAAAGGGAGGCATATTTATCATGAATACACTTTTAATCCTTGGTGTCTGTGTTGTTTTTCTAATTGCTATCTTTACAGCTGGTTATGAAGACAACCCACACAAAAAGTAACAAAATGAAAGCTCGTCTAGTCTTTAATGGCTAGACGAGCTTTTCATTTTAGAAAAGCTTCAACTATTTCCTTATATTAGGATAGACCTTTAAACCCTTGTTGTCGTATCGCTTCGTAAATAATAATCGCTGCGGTATTCGACAAATTCAACGAGCGAATTTTATCCGTTTGCGGAATTCTGAAGCATCTATCTTTATGCTGTTCAATAATTTCACGTGGAATTCCCGTTGTTTCACGACCAAAAATAAAAAAATGATCTTTTTGTTCATCTGTATAATCAAATTCACTATAATTTTTCGTACCAAATGTCTCAATAAAATAAAACTCTCCCTCTGAGTATGTAGCAAACAATTCATCTAATGAATCATAATAATTAATTTTGACATCAGGCCAATAATCACAGCCAGCTCTTTTTAACATCTTATCTTCTGTCGAAAAACCTAATGGCCGTATTAAATGCAATGTTGTATTTGTTCCGACACATGTACGTGCGATATTTCCTGTATTTGCTGGAATTTCTGGCTGATAAAGAACAACATGTAAACCCAAATTAAGCACTCCTATTCTCCATGAACTAAATAAAACTCATTATACCTATTATAGCAAATGAGATCCAACTAAACAGATGCTTTTTTAATCTAGCTGCGTCCGTTAGAAGCTCGAGAAAAATCGGTTCGTCCTATAAAGTCAAAAAGCGACTTTTTAGTCCGACCTGTATTTTTTCTCGCTTCTGCCCAAACAGACTCCGCTTTTTTCAAATTGAATTGGAGGCGATTGAAACGTCTAATCCCATCCTCGCCCCCTAATATCCCAATACAGTCTCTTCTTCAAAACGTTTAACTGTTAATTATCTAATATATGAAAAAATTTGTATTTAATTTCTGGTGTCCATGCCGTAGAGTCTTCGTAAGCCCAGTAACGCATACGACTATTGGTCGTTTGTGCATTAACAAGGGGTTCCCCATTAAAGTCCTTCGCCACAACTATCGTATTATGTTGCCAGACACCATCCCCATCAAAATCATAACAAATAACATCACCGGGAATTAATTCACGGGCACTCGATTTTTCTTGTCCCCTAAGTCCCACTGTCGAGCCACTTAAGTACCATCTAAATGAATGGGCCACCGACCAACTAAAGCTCCAATTATTATTTTGGTACCACCAACCATTTGAACGGTTAGGATACCCTCTCATCGGGGCACCACCCGCCCTCATACATTGAGAAATAAAGTTCGTACAGTTATCCGTGAACTTTCGGTATTCCGGATTATAATCATTCCACCAAAGTTCCGCGTATCGAACAGCCTCGATTCGATTAAAAGGAGCTCGTTCTTCTTTTTTTAAGCTAAGCCGTTTTTGAATGTCTTCTTTTTGCCTCATGAGTGGTAAAGGTTGATGATGAGATAAAAAGGGTAGTGATCTCTTTCTCATTAATTCTAGGTCAATCCAATTTTTCTCCAATTCCTTTTGAGGCGTTTGATGTTCCTCTTGATGACTAGAAGGAATTAATTCTCTGTCATCAACTAATTGTTTTTTCTCAAAAATCGCCTTCCGATATTCAACCCTTTCCTCTAAATAAAGCTTCCCTCTTTGTTTGCATAACTGCTCATAATGGACGGCATACAAAAAATGGGTTTGTAAATCAAGTTTACTTTTTGAGAGAATCCTCCCTTTTACATTGGAACGAACAAGTTCAACTCCACGTCGCTCGTTTGATTCTCTCTTTCTTTCCAATAAGCCCAACTCCTCAGGTACAATAAAACAGTCTTCCTTTTGAAGAAAACCACGGTTACGCTCATCAATTAACTTTTTTAACTTTTGTTCAAGCAACCGTATCACCTCACTTTTTAAAACCTTATGAGCTAAAGTCTTAAATCATGAATCGGTTGGTTTTAACAAAAAAAACCTCTATATAAAGAGGTCTACAACTTGTTTATTTATGAAGATAACTTCGCTAATGAGCCTTCAAGCATGAGCAAGTGCTCTTTTTTATCAAGTCCGCCACCATAACCAACCATATTTCCATTACTTCCGATCACCCGATGACAAGGAATAATAATTGGAAGCGGATTTTGATTATTGGCTCCTCCGATGGCTCGAACAGCTTTAGGGGATCCAATCCTTTCAGCAACCGCTTTATAAGAGCTAGTGGCCCCGTATTCAATCTTCATTAAAGCTCTCCAAACCTTTTGTTGAAAAGCAGTTCCGTGTAAATCAATTGCTACATCAAAATATTTTCTTTCCCCATTAAAATATTCATTTAACTGCTTTTTTACTTCTGCTAATGTATCGTTACACGACACATATTCACCTTTTAGACCAAGCTTTTTTAATCGTGCATTTAATGATGCTGTGCTTTTGTCAAAACTACCAAAATGGATATGACACACGCCTTTGTCTGTTGCTAAAATCGTTAGTGGGCCGATAGGACTATTCATTTCATCTTGAAATATGCAGTTTTGCGTCGTCATATTATCCCTTCTTTCCTACTCGTTTGTTCCTACTGATTTTACCTCAAACTTTCATTTGATTTCCATCAGTAAAATTCGTATTTTTAAGCAAATTCAGCCCTTTTTCTATTTCTGCTAACACCTGTTCATCTTTTTCGTTCTCTTTGGCTGCTTTAAGCCAAATCTCTCCTTCTACATGACCGATCTTCCCTATGGCCCAAGCAGCTGTGCCTCGAATAACAGGCCTTGGATCTTCTTTCAACAATTTTTTTAACACCGGCAAAGCGTTTTTATCCTTAAAATGTCCTAAAGCTAAAATCGCATTTCTTTGTATCGGTTTTTTTCCTCTCCACGCTCCCGATACATGGCCAAACTTTTCTTTAAATTCTCGATTACTCATTGTTAATAATGGAATTAATTTCGGTTTCGCTATTTCCGGATCAGGTTCAAGTTCAGCGTGACGGTGTTCGTCAATCCCCTTATTTTTAGGACAAACTTGCTGACATGTATCACAACCATAGAGGCGATTTCCGATCTTTTTCCGATACTCATCCGCAATAAATCCTTTTGTTTGTGTAAGAAATGCGACACATTTTTGTGAATCCAATTGTCCACCTTGTATAAGTGCTCCAGTTGGACATGCATCAATACACTTCGTACAGCTCCCACATTGGTCGGTAATCGGGGTATCAGGTTCCATCGCAACAGTTGTAATAATATTTCCTAAGTAAACATAGCTTCCAAATTCAGGAGTGATTATCGCACAGTTTTTAGCACTCCAACCAATCCCCGCACGTTCAGCCACTGCTCGATCTGAGAGCACTCCCGTATCAACCATTGAGACCGTTTTAGCGTCTGGAACTTTAGCTTTAATAAATTCCTCTACTTTTCCTAATCGCTCTCTGAGAACGTCATGATAGTCCATCCCCCATGAAGCACGGCAGAAAATGCCTCTTCGTTCTTCCTTTGTACTCTTAGGTGGATTTTTCATTTTAGAAGGATAAGCTACAGCAATTGATATAATCGTTTGAGCTTTCGGTAATGTTAACGATGGGTCTACTCTTTTTTCAATATCAGACTCTTCAAATCCTGATTGATAGCCTAACTCCCGTTGTTTAATAAGTCTCTCTTTTAATGTAGTAAAAGGATCCGCTGAGGCAAAACCAATTTTATCAATCCCAATACTGACACTATATGCAAGCAGTTCTTTTTTTAACTGGGCGTTTATCATTTCATTTTCACCTTACTTCTAAAAATTCTCGAAACATTAAGTATAACTAACTTTCAAAATGGACCTTAACACAATTTATGGTAAAATATGAGCAAAACGATAAGGAGGATTCGAATGATTTCTTACAAAATCGATCCGACACTTTTTACTCATATCCCTACTTTTAAAATAGGTTTTATTACATACCATCATATCGTGATTAGCGATTCACCTCAAATGTTAAAGGGACGGTTGCAATTTTTTCAAGAAACATTAAGAGTGGATTTAGAGGAGGAAAAAGCTTTAACAGATTTCTCCGGCATCATAAGCTGGCGCGAAACATTTAAAAAACTCGGCATTTCCCCATCAAAGTATCACCCTTCGTCAGAGGCTTTATTCCGTCGCGTCAAAAAAGGTGAATTTTTACCACCTGTCCATTCAGCTGTTGATTTAAATAACTTTTTCTCATTAAAATATGAAATTCCTATTGGGATTTATAACTTGGAGCAAATCGAAGGAAATATCGTCATCCGTTTAGGGGAAGAGTCAGACAAATATTTTGGCTTAAATGGACGTGAACAATCAATGAGTGGAAAATTACTAAGCTCAGATGAAACCGGAGCTTTTGGCAGTCCGATTGTCGATTCGGAGAAAACGAAAACAACCGTAGATACAACAAACGCTATCCAAATCTTTTATTTACGAGCCGAAATGTCAGAAGAAGAATCATTAGAGCTTCTACATGCAAGTGCCAAGATGTTTGAACAACTCCATGGTGGTACGTCTACTGTCAGTCTTTTAAGTTCATCAAAAGATAGTGTGATCGTTTAATTTTTTTGAGTTTATGGTTTATTATTTCTCATTTGAGGGAACATGTATATTGAGAACTATTTAATCTAGCTACGCCTGTTAGAAGCTCGAGAAAAATCGGGCGTCCTATCAAGTCAAAATGCGACTTTTTAGTCCGCCCTGTATTCTTTCTCGCTTCTAGGCAAACAGGCTTCGCTTTATATTTAAGGAGGACGAAAAAATGAGTCACGACAAAGTATCAACTATTTTAAACAAACAAGTAGCAAACTGGAGCGTTCTATTTATCAAACTGCATAACTACCATTGGTATGTTAAAGGTCCTCAGTTTTTCACTTTGCATGAGAAATTTGAAGAATTATATAATGAAGCAGCTACACATATTGACGAGTTAGCGGAGCGACTCTTAGCCTTAAAAGGAAAACCTGTCGCAACCATGCAAGAGTACTTAGAGACAGCCTCTATTAAAGAAGCAAAAAAAGAGTTAACAGCGGATGATATGGTATCCGACATTGTCGATGACTTTAATATCCTCATCAATGAATTAAAAGAAGGAATGGAAGCAGCTGAAGAATTAGGCGACGAAACAACCGCCGACATGTTACTTGCAATCCATCAATCATTAGAGAAGCATAACTGGATGTTACGTTCGTTCTTAAAATAAAATGACATGTAAAAAAGCGATAATCGGTGTTGAGCCGATTATCGCTTTTGGATGCTTAGAACTAGAACGATTAGCTCTCTCCCACCTCCTCAAACATGCCCATAAATCTAATAAATCATTTTTCCTAAAGGACCTTCTTCATCAATAATATCTTCAAAAGCATAGACCGAAATTGGAAAATACGTCAAACCATATACATAAGCTTGGAGCTCATATAATTGAAAATAAATGACGAGCGATTTATCGGCTACATAAAAATATTGATTTGGATGAATGCCTTTAAATTCATTTAACATATCCATATTCCGAGACTTAATCTGTTCCCGAATTAAATGGTTAATTCGTTCCTGATATTTGGCTCCCTTTTTAAATAAATCTTTTAAGGCATATACTTTCCCACTCTCAACATCCATCGTTAAGGAGCGAACCATTGTCAGCCCATGTGCTCCACCAGAATAAGAATAATGACTATTCGTCAAGCTCAAAATATTTTGTTGATTATTTTTCAAATCAAATCCACCCGTTATTTCGGTTTGAGGGTTTTCTAAATAGCCTTGCTTCCGAATCATTCGATACACTTGCGTTTCAATTCGCTCATTTAAATTTTTCTCAATCGTTCGATTAGATAAGCCTGTAATCTGCGGAAAAAAAATATCTATCCTCGGCTCCACAATATGCCTTGCTTTAATTCCAACCGGTAAAATGGAAGTATTCACCAGAATTTCCCCCTTCATTATACAATCCAAAATAGGCTACTGTTCATATCTATGCAGCTTTCTCTCTCGTATTGTATAAATCAATGGATTCACACTAATAAACAAAAAATTCTTATTTTTTTGTGGTATGATTGGAAAAATCAAATATGTCGGAGGTCTATTTTATGATTGTTGAAGCTGTATTTTTAACTATTAAATCTGGACAAGAGGAAGATTTTGAACAAAGCTTTTTAGAAGCTGCCCCCATTATTTCGAGCATGAATGGTTATCTTTCACACCGCCTACAACGTTGCCTAGAAACAAAAGGGAAGTATTTATTAACGGTCGAATGGGAACGATTAGAAGATCATACAATTGGCTTCAGACAATCACCAGAATACGTCCAATGGAAAGAAAAACTCCACCATTATTACGAGCCTTTTCCCGTGGTTGAACATTTTACCATTATTCATTCATAAATCAGTTACCATTCTAAAAAACACTCGTAGTTAGAATCGTACTCAAAGCATTACGCTTATCTTACTCCGTGGGCGAGTCTGGAGCCTTCTTGCTCATGCTAGACGGTCTCTGGGTATCCGCTTGCCAATGAAACCAGACTTTAGTCCACTTATCATGAGGACGAACAAATTCTCCGATTAAAACATAATCGATTGGCCTTTATAATCATAATACGTATGATGTGTATCGAAAGGTTTTGTCCCTTCTATCCAATTTAAAATTTCATCAGCTACATCAGTTAATTCAGATGTCAATCTGTGTCCACTGAACGATTTCTGAATAGTGCCTGGATGAATGGAAAGCACATTTAAATCAGGATAGCCTTTTTTCAGTTTTTCCGAAAACATGTTTAACGCCGCTTTCGACATGCCATAAAAATAGTCACCTCGACTTGCATTAGAAATACTACCTAGCTCGGATGAAATATTTATGCATGAACGGTTCCGCCCTGACAATAGCGGGAAAAAGTGCTTAACCACACGCATTGGTCCAATAGAATTAACTTCAAAAGCAACAATGGCCTCATCAAAGTTCAAATTCTCAAGCTCACTCTCTCTAGAAATAAAAACCCCTGCACTATTAACAATCGCATCTAAATGAAGCCCCCAATTTTGAACTTCTTTTCTCCCCTCACTTAAAGACTTCTCACTCGTTACATCCAAATATAACAATCGAACCTGGTCCGGATGATGATTAATTAATTGCTTTAATTCCCTTAGCTTCGAATGAGGAGAACGAACAGCGGCAATCATCGTATGACCTCGTTCTACTCCTTTTTGAACGAGTGCCAACCCTAATCCTCTGTTCGAACCAGTCACAAGAATATTCATTTTAATCCCCCACTTCTTTTATTAATAAAAAAGGAACATCTATGCTCAAGTTCTCACCTGTTATATAATAGTATTCTCTTTATTCAGAAAATTCTCCTCCCTCTTTATAAAAGTTCAATGCAGATTATCTTAAAAAATACTGAACAACCTAGCTATCAAAGATTACCCTCTCCAAATATAAAAAAGCTTGCCGACCGTCTAACGAGACTTAGTCGACAAGCTGACTCCTAAAAGGGAACAACCTCAAAAACAATTAATACGGATCTGAGACATGGCCTTTTTCAATCGCCTCTTCTATTGCTTGCTCTGAACCATCGCCTCCAATTGAGTTCCGATGAGAAAGATGAGCTTCTTCTGCTCCTTTTTCCATTAATCCTTCTTTTACACGTCGTCCATATTCCGGATCACAGTTCGTAAAATGTTCAACCATCGTTTCTTGGATTCTCTTATCACATGGTTTTAAGGTCGTGACAAGATTCTTAATTAGATCATCCTTTTCCCAATCTCCTAAACGTCTAAATGTTTCTCCAGCCTGACCATAATCATTCGTTCGTTCAATTGACTCTCTCGATAATTCTCCGGTAATGATTGGTTTGTACTCTTTTCCTTCTTGTTTCGCTTCTTTTAAATTATTTAAAAGACTTGGTTCATAATTGACATGCGGATTTTGTTTCGGTCCTTGGTCAACATGATACGCCATTTGTCCGTCACGCTGGTTCGTTGCCACATGTTTTTTCGGTGCATTTATCGGCAATTGTAAATAGTTCGATCCGACTCGATAACGTTGTGTATCTGAATAAGAGAACGTTCTACCTTGAAGAAGCTTATCATCGGAAAAATCTAAACCATCCACTAAGACCCCGGTTCCAAACGCCACTTGCTCCACTTCCGCAAAATAGTTTTCTGGGTTTTTATTCAAAACCATCTTTCCAATCGGAACCCAAGGAAACTGCTCCTTATACCATAGTTTTGTCGGATCTAATGGATCAAAGTCGAGCTCAGGATGGTCGTCATCACTCATAATTTGTACAAAAAGTTCCCATTCCGGATACTCACCGCGCTCAATCGCTTCATATAAATCCTGTGTACCATGATTAAAGTTCTTACCTTGAACATGTTCAGCCTCGGCTTGTGTCATATTTTTAATTGGCTGTTTTGGCTCCCAATGATATTTCACTAATACCGCATCGCCATCGTTATTTACCCATTTATACGTATTTACACCCGAACCTTGCATCATCCGATAGTTTGCTGGAATTCCCCATGGTGAGAATAAAAAAGTAACCATATGTAGTGCTTCAGGTGACTGTGAGACAAAATCAAAAATTCGCTCCCCATCTTGTACATTCGTAACAGGATCAGGTTTAAACGCATGAACAAGATCAGGGAATTTCAAAGCATCACGAATAAAGAAAATTTTGAGGTTATTTCCAACTAAATCCCAATTTCCATCCTCTGTATAAAACTTAACCGCGAACCCTCGTGGATCTCTTAATGTCTCAGGAGAATGACCACCATGAATCACGCTAGAAAATCGAACAAAAACAGGCGTTTGTTTCCCCTTTTCTTGAAATAATTTTGCTCTCGTATATTTTGAAATGGACTCATCACCAAATGAACCATACGCTTCAAAATAACCGTGTGCTCCAGCACCTCTCGCATGCACAACACGTTCTGGAATACGTTCACGATCAAAGTGACTAATTTTTTCAAGAAAATCATAGTTTTCCAAAGTTGTTGGGCCACGATTGCCAACAGTCCTCATATTTTGATTATTTGTCACCGGGTGTCCTTGTCGATTGGTTAACGTATCTTCAGACTCATTTGTTCCATATCGTTTATCTAAAGCCCCACCAACTCCTTCAACATTGGTTCCAGTTGTTTTATTTTCTTGTTCAGCCAAAATATTCACTCCTTAACTAGAAATTTCCTTCTAGATAAGAGTCTCCAAGAAAATAAAATTTATGTACCAACTGGAGCCAGAATATATTTAAGAACAACTCAACACTTTAAATGCCTTCATTTTTTTTATTTTTATAGGATGAGATTTACCCTGTTCTAGCAAAATTAGTTTCGTTCAAACTCAAATACATCCCAAAAGCCGGTGTAAGCTTGACCAACTAGCTTCCCACCGGCTTTATTAAACTTATCTTTTTAAAGTATTACTCATTAATCTATCCATTATAAAAGTGAAATAATAAAACTAATAACCACAACGGCTCCGATAATCATTAAGATCGTTCTAAGCATACGACTCATCCCTTCTTTTATCGCTTAAAGTTAATGTACCCAAATGTCCAAAACTTGAAACAAAATCAACAGTTGAATGGATCTTTTAACAGAATAATCTGAACTTACATAGTTCAAGGTTTTTCCTTTTACAAGTGAATGCTGTTTTGTTATTATGATAAAGTTACTATAAAAAGTATAGAAGATATATAAAATTTAGGAGGTAACAAAATGAATATTTTAGTAGTAAAAGCAAATAACAGACCAGCTGCAGAAGGCGTTTCAAGTCAAATGTATCAAACATTTATGGAATCTATTAAAGATAACTCTTCTATAAATATCAAAACTTATGACGTCTTTGAAGAGGACATGCCTTATTTAGGTCAAGAACTTTTTGATGCTTTTGGTAAATTACAATCTGGTGGTCAATTAACAGACGGAGAGCAACGTTTACTGACAGCGAAACAAAAAGCAATGGATGCTGTAACTGAAGCAGATATGATCGTTTTCGCTTTCCCATTATGGAACTTAACGATTCCAGCTCGCCTACAAACATTTGTTGATTATATTTACTCTGCTGGTTTCACTTTCAAATATGATGAGAATGGAAATATGGTTCAATTATTAAATGACAAAAAAGTCATCTTCTTAAATGCTCGAGGTGGCGTTTATTCGGCTCCAGAAATGGCACCAATTGAAATGGCGGTCAACTACATGCGCAATGTTTTCCATGCTACTTTTGGAATGGAAATTGTTGATGAAGTGATCATTGAAGGCCACAATGCTATGCCAGGCAAAGCAGATGAGATTATTGCTGAAGGTTTAGAAAAAGTAAAAGAAGTAGCCAAAAAACTATCTTTACAACATGCATAAAACCGTAACGAAGCGGGACAAAAGCCCTTCGAAGTAAAAGAGACCAGAGATTCAATCCTCTGGTCTCTTTTTTTAATACCATTTATCCCAAACATTTTATGAAACACGACGGCGTCGACTTCTCCCATTTGATGGTACCGTTTTTTTCGGCGAAACCAATTTCTTTAAAAGAAAACGAATGCCCATCATCGTCCATTTTATTAATAAGAAGACAGCAAACAGAAGTAGGAATCCCTTTATTCCCGCCACCGCATCATCAAATTCCATGTTCCCACTGCCGGTAATGCCTTGCTGAATCTCAATCGCAAATACGACCACAAGTACAACGGTAAAAGCATAAATAAACGATAACACCGTAATACTCCATTTAGATAAAACTTTAAACAAAAAGTGAGTAAGAAAAAAGAAGGCTACACCAAATAATCCAATGACCCAAAAATGCAATTGTTTATCATTTAAATGAACTCCAAATAAACCGCTAAAAACGCTATGAAACCAGTTAACAATATCAGAAATAAAATATATGACTTCTTTCATTTATTCACCATGCCCTATCACTTGTTTTATTCATTATACTTCAAGAATCGAAAAGCAAATAGCATAAAATAATAGAAAAAAATGGTCAGCAAATATGACTATAGTTATTGTTAACCAAAAAAGTTCTCAATAGCTCAACAATGAGCATTTGAGAACCTATCCCTCTTATTTTTTACTGCATCCTCACAACCTTGTTCAACAAAGGAGTGAAACCTTCAATTTGGCATTCAACACGATCTCCTTCTGTTATAGTTACAGGTCCTGGTGTTCCGGTAATAATGACATCTCCCGGTAAGAGCGTCGTATCCTGAGACAGAAAGGAAATGATTTTTTCTGGTGGATAAATCATCAACCCCATTGAATTTTCCGTTTCTTTTTTATTATTTAGCCACGTCGAAACATGAATATGTTGAAAATCCTCTATTTCATCAGCCGTTATCAACTGGGACCCAATGCTAAAAAAAGTGTCGAAGCTTTTAGCTCTCGCTATATTATGTGGTTTTCGTGCGTGAATATCTGCCGCTGTCATATCAAGTGCGGTTGTATATCCGGCCACATATTTTAGGGCTTCTTTTTCAGAGACATTGCGGCATTCCCAGCCAATAATCATCGCTAGTTCTGCTTCTGCGGTTACTTTTTGTGATTGTTTCGGAATAACAATCTTATCATCTGAACCAATAATCGTTGTGTCTGGCTTTATAAAAGTAACCGGTTCAAATTCTGCTCCATATAGATCTAATTCCTTTTTCTCCTTTACATAATTAAAGCCAATCCCCCAAATTTTTCTTGGATTACGATTAAGAGGTGCCAACTTCGTATGAGTTAAATCAGGTAATATTTTAATATAAACTTCATTTTCCTTTACCCATTGTTGCAATTCTCTTAATTTATTATTTGTAATAAGCTCAAAAAAAGTATTGGGCCACATTGTTTGAAATGATTGATTAACCGTTTCAACTAAATAAAATTTATTCTCTAGTTCAATAGCTAGTCTTTCTATTTCATTTTCCTTTACCATTACAAGTTTCACTTAGTTGACCTCCAATTGGTTGACCCATTCTAGTAAACGTAAGTCTTGATTTGGACCTGCAATAATAGAAAGACTAATCGGAGCACCTAAGTTAGCAGCGATTGGAATCGTCACTTGTGGCAAACCAGCTAATCCAGCAACCGCTGAAAGTTGTAGCGTTTTTGAACGTCGTTCCTCCACTTGACCTTCAGGTAAATTCAGCAATGGTGCTACCCCTGGTACAGTCGGAACAATTAATACCGTATCTTCTGTTAAAAGCGCAAATAATCGTTCCTTGATCACATCCTGCGATTTTCCCATTTGTTTAAATTCTTCTTCAGTAATTTTACTGGCCATAGCAAAGCGCTCTTTAATGCCTGGACCAAATTGAGGGTTCGTTGCCGAAACCCACTCACCATGCTCTTGCCAAATCTCATATCCTTGAATAATCCGGAACATTTCCTTCCAAGTAGCTAGACCATCTTCCTCAAGCAATATTAATTCATGGGTTGGCATCACTTCTTTTATCTTTTCAACCGCTTTTAATAAATCTCCATTCGTTTCTTCATCAACAAGAGCCCACGCATCTTCTGGAAATAATAGCTTACTAAACGGTGTCTCCCTTTTCTCTTGGGAAGTAATAAGCAGTTGAGCAATTTCTAGAAGCAGTTTTTTATCTTCCGTCATCCAACCAACCGTATCAAAACTTTTTGCTAACGGAATTAAACCATCTACAGAAACAGCACCATGTGTTGGTCTAAATCCATAAATTCCACAATAAGAGGACGGAATTCGAACAGACCCTCCTGGGATCCTACTTGGAGCTTTTGGGTTAACAGGTGTTCCGTAATGAATATTTTCCCCATTTAAACTATACATAAGCTCATCAGTGATTGTCGTACCAATCATTTTGGCCCCATTGTTTCTTAGTTTTATAATGACCTCAGCCGTTTCTTCTGCTGCCTTATGAGTGGCAAACCAATTTGGGTTTCCAGCTGTTGACGTATACCCCTTAATCGCAAAAACATCTTTGACTGCGAAGCTTTTTCCACTTAATATGCCTGTAGCAAGTGGTTCCAAAATCAGTTCTTCCTGTATATATGCATTCAGTTGTTTCGACATAGTACCCTCCTACATGCGCCAATATGGATTCATTTTAGAAAAAAATTGACATAACATCATTAGTCAATATAACTAAATATCCAACCTTTGATTGTTTATTTCGCACAAAAAAATTAAACTTTAAGTGTTTCCGTCTGCAAGACCAAATGTATCGACAAATATTTTTCTCGACTTTTTAATATACATAAAGGCAACTACGGCAAAAAGAGCTAGAATCGCTTCGACTACTATGACACTCGAAAGAACTTCCGCTTGATATAACATTCCTGGAATATTAAAAATAGAATGAGCCAAAATCGCATAAAGCAAGTACTTCTTAAGGCCTGTTTTAATGGCGTAAACGATTAATATCGATAATGCAATATGTAAGGTTATGGAAAAGAGCCTTTCTATGACTCCAAATACAATGAAACTATTGGAAACCTCCATTAACTGACTAATGATTAATGGATCCTCATAAATTCCCTCATTGATCATTACAGCAGCAGTTACCATACTAACACTTGTAAAACCAAGAATGAGAACGGCCTCAAAACTACCAAAACCAATTCCGAAACCTAGTCCATTACTCCAATCGCGATATTTTTTTAATAAGTACGTGAACATCACATAACGACCAAGCTCTGCAAATAATGCAGCCGTCACTGCTGCATAAGGTACAAAAATAAAGGTCTGATGCACAAATCTTTCCATAGGTTCACTCGCAAATACAATCATATGAAATATATTGACAAATAACTGTGAAAAAACAAAAAAAGTGAGCATCCCAATTAAAACAACCTTGATTGAGGCTTTAAATTTAAATTTAGCAACTAAAATAAGAATTAACGGTATAAGGACTGCCGAATAAACGGACATCGTTAATAGCCGTATCGTTCCCTCCCCAATAACCATAATTTATTCCATCCCCCTCGACTTCTTCTCTATTCAACTATGATACCAAAAATAAACTTCAAAAGTATAAATCTTCAGAAAAAATGTCTGATTTTGTTAGATTTCCCCGAAGAAATCTGGAACCGAAAAACGAGTCCAATGAACATTTTGTTCATTGGACTCGTTTTCTACTTTCTATCGCTAGTTATTTTCCAGACTAGTCTCAATTCCATTAATCGTTTATCAAACTAATCGTTATTTTTTGCTCAAAAAATCAACCTGTATTGACTAAACCAGCAGCGACGCCACTAATCGTTAATAGTACTTCTGTCATCAGTTCATCCTCAACATGTTCAGCTGAACGCATTTTTTGGATTAAGTCAACTTGTAAGAAGTTGAGCGGATCGACATAAGGGTTTCGGCGACGAACCGACTCTCGAATATTAGGTGCATGATCTAGCAGCTCGTTACTTCCAGTGATTTTTAATAAAACCTCTTTCGTCTTTTCGTATTCAGCTGAAATATCTGCATAAATTCGTGTCGCGATATCTTTGTCTTCCACAAGATTTAAATATTCCTTTGCTGTCGCTAAGTCGGCTTTCATAAGTGCCATTTGCAAATTATGAATTGTTGAATGGAAAAATGGCCACTTTTGATACATCGTTTGCAGCATCTCTAAATTTTTGGAACTTTGTTTGGCAAATGATGATAATCCTGTTCCAGCTGCATACCATGCTGGAATCATTTGACGTGATTGCGTCCAAGCGAACACCCAAGGAATCGCTCGTAAATCTTCAAATTTTGAACTGTTTTTACGTCGTGTCGGGCGTGAACCAATATTCAACTCACCAAGCTCTTTTAATGGTGTAGCTTGATTAAAATAGGTTAAAAAGTCTTTATCTTCAAACACAAGCGATTGATATTTTTTCAACGATTGTTTTGACATTTCTTCCATAGCAATTTCCCATTCTTTTTCGCGGAAATGGCCATGCTTTGATTTCTTATTAACTGTTGCCGTTGCTTCAATTAAAGCCGATGTTGCCTGCTCTAAGTTACGGAAGGCAATATCCTCCAATAAATACCTAGAAGAAAGCACCTCTCCTTGCTCCGTAATTTTCACGCCATCACCAAGCGTTTCGACCGGTTGAGAAACAATGCTGCGATTAAGCGGACCGCCTCCACGTCCTAAAGAACCACCACGACCGTGGAAAAACTTTAAGCGGATATTAAAATCGCGAGCCATCTCATGGATTTCTTGCTGGGCTTTAAAAAGCTTCCAATTTGCCGTAAGGGTTCCACCGTCTTTACTACCGTCTGAATATCCAAGCATAATTTCTTGATGGTCACCACGGACACTTAAATGATGACGATACAAATCTAAGTCAAATAAAGTCTTCATAATTTTCGGACCTGCAATCAAATCATCAATCGTCTCTAACAACGGGGCAACATGTAAGCCACTTTCGACTTTTCCATCAGCATGCAAACGGTAAATGCCGGCTTCTTTTGCTAGAACTAATACTTCTAACAAGTCACTTGACGATTGGGTCATACTAACTAAATATACTTCAATGGAACGGTTCCCGAACTCTAAATGTGCTCTTCTAATCATCTTAAACACGTTTAATACTTTTTGGGTTTCTTCCGAGTAATCCCCTTCAAATAAAGAAAGCGGACGTGGGTCATTCAGAACTTCTTTCAGTATACTCATTTTTTCCTCTTCAGAAAGCTCAGCATAATGATCACAGACCTTAACAGCTTTTAATAGTTCAGCTACGGCGGTTTGGTGCTCCCCACTATGATTACGAATATCTAATGTCGCTAAATGGAAGCCGAATAGCTGCACTTGGCGAATGATATTACGGATCGTTTTTAAACGTTTTTTGGAAGGTTGATGAAGCTCAACATGTTCTTTTATCATTGATAAATCGAATTCAAGTTGTTCCGAATTTTGATAACCAATTGAAGACTTCCCGACTTCACTAAGTCTTTTTAAGACAACAGCAAATTTCCGGCGGTAAACTTCGCCTTTTACGGTCCACTCTTCCCCTGCTTCTAAATAAAGACGCTCTTCTTCCTCTAATAGCTTTTCAAAAGAATCGCTCACTTCTACTCGAGTGCTCGATTGACTGAAGCGTTTCATTAAGTCAATAATCGCTGTACGATACTTTTTTAGTACGAGCTTTCTTTGTAATTTTAAAGTTTCCCATGTAATTTCAGGAGTCACATTTGGATTCCCATCTCTATCTCCACCAATCCATGAACCAAAATGGAGGAAGTTCGGCACGACTAACTCTTTGTTTGGAAAATATTCTTCCAGTTGAAGTTCAAGTTCTTGATGAATTTCTGGAATCGTATCAAATAATGTTTCATTAAAATAGTAAAGACCATTTTTCACTTCATCGATGACTGTTGGTTTACGGTGACGTAATTCATCCGTTTGCCATAAAGTCGCGACTTCATTATATAAACTTTCTTCTAAAACCATTCTATCTTTCTTTGAAACTAGAGGTGAATCTAGTTGATTCAAAATGGCTGATATTCTCTTTTGAATTTCTAAAACTGTTCGTTTTGTCGCTTCCGTTGGGTGTGCTGTAATAATGAGTTCAATCGACAAATTTTGCAATACATTGTTAATTTCGTCCGTAGTCAGTTCCAAATCTTTTAAAGTTTCAACTGATTTTTCTAATGAAAATGGTTGTAACCTCGCCCCATCCTGAAGCTGATACTGTCTTCTCCGACGAATACGATGATTTTGTTCTGCCATATTAACTAAATGAAAATAGACTGAGAACGCGCGAATGACTTGTTGGCGTGTCGGTGGCTTTAGATTCGTAATTTCCTCTTTTAACTTCAAGTATGTCTCGACATCATATTCTTGACGTAATTTCTTCGTCATTTCGCGAATGGACTCAACTTTGTTAAAAAGCTCTTCTCCACCATGATGGATTAATATTTCACCTAAAATGTTTCCTAACTTCTTCACATCATTTCGTAAGGATACGTTACTATCTGTAAGTTCGATCATTTACCCAACCTCCATTACTTCTCTCCAATCCCCTAATCACTATGTAGAACTTAAGGAATAATGAATTTTTATAATAGTACAAAAATTATTATTAGGCTATTCGTTTAAAACTCTAACAACCCTTTTTCCTTAATGATAAACATATTATGTGAGCAGGTAGGGACCGATATTATTTTTTTCCATACGATACTTTAACTATTTTTCTTTCTCTCTATTCGACCATTATAATAGATATTCGCTAATAACTCAAAGATCGACAAAAATAGCTGTAAGAAAAGACATTTTGGTCATCGCTGACTATATGGGATAATAAGCCTAATAATAACGTTTGAAGATGCCTACTCCCCATTATTCTTCAAACAAAAAATAGCTTCGTTCACCACTGACATTCCCTAGTAAGTAACGAAGCAATACCGTTATTTCTTGTTATATATACCATTTAATAAAAAGTCCAAATATGTCGTAATCGCTTCTTCTTGATTATCACTAAATGGTTGTAATCTTAAAACATAATGATTCATCACGAAGCCTAAAATACTAAAATAAAGTAAATCAACGACAGCTTGGTTATTGACAGGTCGAAAATATTCTTTCTCCATCTTATCTTCTAAAAAGGAACTAATCGCTTTCTTTGTAGGCTCACTAATAAAATGTTGAACCGCCTCACGAATTTCAGAATGATTGATGCTTTCTTTTATTAAAATATTCATCTCGACATCATATTTTTCAAAAGCTCTAATTCTTTCTAGAACAACATCTTTAATCAGTTCTTCTGGTAAAATATATTTGCTCTCATCAAATTGAGTCGGTTTTGATATATTAGCAATAACCGGAGCTAATAGTTGAAATAAGAGATTATTTTTTGATTTAAAATTACGAAAAATTGTAATTTCCGCTACTCCGGCTTGTTTAGCAATATCAATCGTAGAACTATTTTCATATCCTTTTGTTGAGAATAATTCAGTCGCTGCTTGAATAATTTTCAATTGGCTTTTAGAAAATTTCTTCTCTATATTAAGCCCATTTTTGAGCATTTCAACGGTATGTATTAACTCCTTCTTTTCATCTAATTCTTCCTTCACACGCTCACCTTCTTTAAAAATTTATAAGAAAAAGGACTTATTTACTATAATTCAATAAAATATAATCTTTTACATAGGTATATTAAATCATATTAATGCTAATTTTTGTGGCATTTTCAGTTCTTTTTTTAATCTGATAAAAAAAAGAGTGAATTCCTTTTAATTTTCCCCGAAATAAATAGAAGATATTCTATTTATTGTAAATTACTCAACTTTCGCAGCGTATGATTAACCCTTAACCGTTGATAGAGATTGACTTTAGGGCGATACAAGACTCAAATGGACTTTACATGAACGGTTCAATCGTTGACAGTCTGAACCCATCTCTTCGTAGGCTGTTGAAGGAAATTGTTCACTAAAATGAAGCGCTTCGGCTGTCGCTACCAAAACCATACTCCGCGTCCTGCAGGAACCTGGCGAGGCTTGATGATAGGGCTCTTTCCAAATCAGCTATTTCTAACGCAGAAGGACCTTCTTCTTCCCTTTGTTGGTTATGGAACTAAATAGGTCGTGGCCACCTATTTTTTTCCTAAGTCTGCCGTCATGAAAAGACAGGATTCCAATCGAAACCAGCTCGATCATCTAGCTAACGTACAGAGCATCCACACGGATTTGTTTACAACTGTAACGGAATGAGTCATGGAAGGAGAAAAATCATTCTCAAGCTCATGTACGTTGAAGTCATGACTATTTTTTATTCCATGAGAAAACCGAACCTAGATTCGATTCCATTATCTAGCGGACACACAAACACGGAGACTCCCGCAGGAATAAACCGTCCACAAGCGTGAAACGCTGAGGAGCTCATGAGGTTCTCGGCAAGGACGCGGAGTGTCTGTTTGGGAGCGACCGCCGGAGGGCATTGTACACTGTCTATTTTTTCTTGATGCGGAATTTGATTAAATCACTAAAGCATAAAAAAAAGCTATGGATTTAATCTCCAATAGCTTCTATATGTTCATTGATTTTTTTCAACTCATAACTAACCAGTTCATGCCGAATAGTGAATCCGATTGAACGATATAAATGAAAGGCATCCTTTTTATCCTCCGACACTACTAATGACAATTCGTTGACCTTTAGTTCTCCAAATAAAAAATCAACCGCTTCTTGTAATAACTTCCGTCCAATTCCTTGATTTCGATAAAACTTGTCCACTCCAATAAATTCAATAGTGCCCTCTCGAAAAGCAGGTGTTCCTTCTAAATAAACATAACCAACAACATGAGAATCACTCTTGTAAATAAATAACCGATTCGTTTCACTTAAACGTTCTAGAATTCCTGCTCCTGAATAATAGGCTTGCTTAAATGTCTGCTCGTGTAATTGAATAAATTCTGCTTTTTCATTATGATTATGGAGTTGAATATCTTGCCCCTTCCTTTGAATAGGCTGATGTTCTTTCTTCGTTTTTTTTAAGACATAATAATTTCCATTATAACTCCCGTTTAAATGTTCTGTAATAAACTCGATTAGTTGCCTATTATTTTTGTTAATAAAAAATTCAAAGTCCCAATTTTTTTTCGTTAATGGATGTTCTCGCCACAGAACATTTGCTATGTCTAACCAATTCTCATCACAAATAAATGGACCCCAAACCTCCGCACTTTTCGTCTCAACCTCATAATCAAATGCTAATATTCCAACGATTTCACCTTGATGATAAGCTAAATAAATTTCTTCTATTTGAAAATCTTCTTTTAAGACACTGTAAATTTCTTCAGGATCGGTTCCACAATATCCAATATGGTGATTGGCTAAAGCATTTATTTGTGCCATCATCTTGGCCACTTCTCTAAAGTCAGTTGCTTGCTGTATGATCATATTGAAATTCCTCTCTTTACAACGATTCTTGCTATCCTTTGATCAGCTCTCACATGATATTATCATCCTATTTTTTCCACTTCAGTTAGTATTATAAGACAAATTCGAAAGATTTAAAAGAAATAGAAAATGAAAAAAACACCGTGTAGGGTGTTTTTTAAACAACGACTTTATTGACAATAAAGTTCTCTTCAATAAGCAACCAGTTTTGCGGAAAGTCCCAACCTAATACCCAATAGAAAAATCCTCTCAAATTATACTCCTTCACCAAATCAAATTTAGCCTGAATACTTCTCGCATCCTCAAACCAAACTTCATGCAGCCTGCCTTCTTCGTCATAATAATAGAAATATGGAGACTGTGCCTGTTCATCATATAAAATTTCAGCATTATAATTGAGGGCAAGCTCAATCGCTTCCTGATGATCAATCGCTCTTGCCCTAGATTCTCCTTCAACAAATGGCAATGTCCAATCATAACCATAAAGCGGAATTCCCATCATAATTTTTTCACTCGGGATAACAGAAGCGGCATAATCAATCACACGTCTTACTTGATTAATCGGCGCGACAGCCATCGGTGGTCCACCAGTCCAGCCCCACTCATACGTCATCAGAAAAACAAAATCATTCACTTCTCCATGAAAAGCGTAATCATGCCCTTCATATAAAATCCCTTCCATGTCTCCTGATATTTGAGGAGCTAACGCACTAGAAAGCAAATAACCACGCTCATCCATTCTTGCTCGTGCTTTTAACAATAGTTCGTTATAAGCCTGGCGATTCTCTGCACCAACATACTCTAAATCTAGATCAAGACCTAAGTACCCTTTTTCATCCATAATTGCAACGGCTTCATCTAACATTCGGTTTTGCAGAGCGTCATCTTGTAACACGGTGGCAACTAAATCCGTATCAAAACCTCCTTCTTCTAAATTTGTGATCACTAATAATGGAGCGACATTGTGATTATAAGCTGCTTGAATAACAGCCGTATCATCTATTGGGGTTAACGAGCCATCCACATTAAGTTCATAACTGAAGATTTGCACATACGTTAAAAATTCACCTACTGCATTCACTTCGGCAGGAGACTCCTCACCCGTTATCTCTAAAGAAACATACGCCGCTACATCAGCCTCTCGCTTGACCAGTTCATATGTTGGAATATACAAACGATAACCAACAGGAAGATTTACCGTCTGTAATTGATTTACTGCCATTAAACGTTCCACAGGTATTTGATACCGCTGACTAATACTCCATAAAGATTCCCCCGGCTGAACCCAATGAAAACGCCCTTGAATCGGGATGACTAATGCTTGACCGACCGCTAATTGATCTGGAAATTCTAATTCATTCGCCGCCACAATAGCCTCATAATTTGTGCCATAGGCTTCGGCAATTCCCCATAAAGATTGCCCACTTCTTACAACATGAATTTGCAAGGATATACCCTCCTTTATTTAAAAAGCGAAGTCCGTTTGGTCAGAAGCGAGAATATCAAGGATCAACGCTAAGTTCGCGCCATCCTGCCGCAACGCCTTGTACCCACGTCCTGTGGGCAGGGGCGGCCTTTGAAGACGCTCTTTGTCTTCACTCAGACGAACCGATTTTTCTCGAGCTTCTAACGGACGTAGCTAGATTGATAATAAGTTCTTAAAGTCACAAAAACTATGACTAAACCCACTTTCAAAAGTTCCTTTACCATAAAAACCTATGCAAAGGCCTACAAAATGGTGACAATTTAAAAAATAGGAAAAAGCCTTGTTATAAAGAATAGAAGTACTTTAGAAGATTACATACGAAGGGAGTCATCAAGTTGAACATTCCAACACATATCGTCGCAGTAGGTGGAATTGTAGAAGATGAGAAAGGAAACATACTTTTAGTTAAAACCATTCATGGAGGATGGGTTTTCCCAGGAGGCCAAGTTGAAAGTGGTGAGAATCTAATAGAAGCTTTACAAAGAGAAGTTTTAGAAGAAAGTGGCATAAAAGTTTCTGTCTCTAACTTAGTTGGTGTATACTCCAATACAAAAATTCATAAAGGCTATGACGGAATCACAGATATTCCAACAAAACTCATAATGGATTTTATCTGCAAAGCAAGCGGAGGAGAACTATCTATATCAGAAGAAACTTCAGAAAGTCGTTGGATTCCTTGTAATCAAGTTTTAAATTATATAAAAGCCCCAGCGATTCGTACCCGATTTGAAGCTTATTTAAATGCAACCGGCGATGTAGTCTATTGTGAATACATTACTAGGCCTTTTGAAATAAAACTTGAAAGAAACATCTAGTTTGCCCTTAATTTCCCCTCATAAAAACCTCGTCTAAATCATTCAGGCGAGGTTAATTTACAAGTATTTCGTTTTTTAATATTTCCAAAAAATCAGCAGATTTCTCGACAAATGGGCTGTGGGCACAATCCGTAAACTTATATAACTTTTTAGCTGGAGCCTCAATCGAATCAAAGAACCAACTAGCTTCATTAAAAGTAGTTTGATAATCGTGTTCACCATGGATAATGTATATAGGTATATCAAAATGACCTGTCGCTTTTACTGCATCAAATTTCCCCATAACCTCACTTACCGCTTGATATGTCGTAAACAAGCCTTTAGGAAAATTAATCCTCTCTTTAATGGAATATTGCTTGCATTTAAAAACCTCTAAGATTCCTTTTAGTAACGAATAGTTGTTACGTTTCATTCCGCCACCATATTTAATTAAATAACGTGATAAAAGTTTTCCATAGGCTTCATTTTTATAATAATCTTCATCGATGGTAACAGAACGAATCTGCTTTTCCGCTTTATTATCCCTTTTTGCTAATGCTGTACTTAACAAAAACTGATACGTTTCTCTATTTGATTCCAGCATTCTCCCTACCTGTCCTGAGCCAATATAAGCATGGTAATGTTCAGGAAATCGATAAGCAGTCAAACTCCCTATAATACTGCCCCAAGAATGTCCGAATAAATAGATTTTTTCTTGAGCAAACCTCTTTTTCAAATATTTAGTTACTTCTATTGTGTCTGAAATATAACGCTCCATTTCCAGTTCACCTTGTGTCTTGGCATTATATGACATTCCTGCCCCACGTTGATCCCAATAACAAATCGTCGCACATTGACTCCACTCTAGATTAGATGATTTAATCATTGGATATTGTGGGAACCCTGGACCACCATGTAAGAATAGAATAACAGGCTTTGTTCTATCTGTTCCCTCAATGATTAAGCCGAGCTTATGACCATCAACAGTTAAATACTCTTTTTCGAAAAATAGTTTTTGATCCCTCAGAAAAATTCCCCTTTCCAAATTGAACTAAAAGCTAAACCTTCCTCTTCTCCTTCACTAGTGCATCCTCATGAATAGATACATCCGCTTTATATTCAACCAGATCAATTATACATCCAGGGCCAATTTTCACCTTATTTCCACGAACCACTTTTGCTTTTGTATACTCTATATGAATCGCATCTCCTTCGATCATTTCAGCGATCAATTCCTTCGTTAGTGGTTTAAAGAACCTATCCAAGAACCCACTTAAACTTCCGATTTTTTGAACCGTAATCGACTCCCCACCAATTTCTTTTGCATACGAGCGCCCATTCAATTCCACTTCAATTTTATCTGCACTTAATAAACCTTCAATTTTAAAGCTACCATCTAACTTAGCATACTCAACTTCACAATCTCCCTCCACCTTCACGTTCCCTTTTAAATATAAGTGTTCTCCTGTTGTATCACCAACAACTCTCGCAGAACCATTAATTTTAAATTCACGATGATAGACATTCCCTTCAATAACAGAACTCCCATTCACCTTAATCATGTCTTTGCTGTGTACATCCCCGACAACCTTTGTGCTACCATTGATAACCATCTTCTCACTGTGAATGGCTCCTTCTACTTTACTTGACCCACTACAGATAAAATCAACACACTTAATATCCCCATTCACGCGTCCACTTCCACTGATTCTAACTGCATTGTACTCTCCTCCACTTGTACTCCCACTACCTGAAATCACCAAATCTTCTCTTTCCATCACGAACACTCCCCTTTTATTAATATTTAGACATAAAATTTCTAATATTTTCTCATCCCATTGTTAAAAAAAATCTTACTTTCCTTCAATCGTCACAGTCTCTGCTCTATTTATTAGACAAATCAAGTTAGTCAAATACTAAATTATTTAACTTCTCCTTCATATCCTGTAAACGAATTCGCACAGCTATCCTAACTGACTCTTCTACATAAATTTGATCAGTTTCTATTACTAATACAAAGGTTACACCCATTTTCCTCATAATTAAAAGCTCAAGGTTACTTTGAGACACTAAATTATGCTTTTTTAAAAGCTTAATTATCTGTTTTCCTTCCTCTAAATTTATTTCACCACTTTTTAATGCCTCATCTAATACATAAAGCTGTACAAGTTGTGAGAAATCCAACACATCTAATTCACCGAGTGTAGATTCATATAAATTAAGTACATAATCCGTAACAATGTTACGTTCCATTGCAGCTTTTTTAGTAATAGAAACATCATTTGTTGCTTTTGTTAGTTTATCAGCGAGTTGATCTAATGATAAGCCATCCTTCAGATGAATTATTTTATCAATTCGCTCAAGGATTTTCATTTTTGGAAAAAATGTTTCTTGCCCTGTAAAAGCTGATTTCCGTATAAACCACTCTTCAGGAATTAAGTTTTTTCGCTTCCATCGATAAAGCTGACCATAAGATATGCCAGTTACTTTTAACAAATCTTTTTTAGAAATTAATTCATCATCCATTCGTTATCGCCTCTCACTTTTTTATCCTAACAACAATGTAACATAACATTGTTACGCAGTAAAGTTTATTAATAGAAAAGATTAAGCCTTTTTAGTAAAGTCATTATGATCTATATGAAGTTGTTTAATTCAATTTGACAACAGTACAATGTTCATGAATAATCATTAACAAAACTTGACGATTTAATAAAGGAGAAAAAATGAAGACGATTTTTGCTGATTTACATATCCATATTGGTCGCACAGAATCAGGTCGACCTGTGAAAATAACAGGCTCAAAATCCTTAACCATTGATCGTATTCTATATGAAGCAAGCGAAGAAAAAGGAATCGATATGATTGGTGTTATTGATTGTCATGTCCCAGAAGTACTCCAAACATTAGAAAAAAGAGTCCAACAAGGGACTTGTATAGAACACCCTGGTGGAGGCATAGTTTTTAATCAGACGTCCTTATTATTAGGTTCAGAACTTGAAATCTATGATGAGAATTGTGAAGGGCCTATTCATGTTTTAGCTTTTCTACCCACACTAGAAAAGATGTGGTTATTTTCAGAGTGGCTTTCTACTCGCATGAAAAACCGTACCTTAAGTTCACAGCGAATTTATGAAACGGGAGCCAACCTTCAAGAGAAAGTCAAAGAGCTCGGTGGACTTTTTATCCCTGCTCATATTTTCACACCGTTTAAAAGCCTTTACGGCAGTGGAGTTCAACGTTCACTGACAGAAGTATTTGAACCAAATTTAATTGATGCGGTCGAGCTTGGCTTAAGTTCAGACACTAGTATGGCTGATGAAATAAGTGAGTTACATCCCTATCCTTTTGTCACAAATTCTGACGCCCATTCCCTTGCTAAAATTGGAAGAGAGTATCAAAAACTTGCTGTTAAAGAAGCAAGTTTTGACGAATTCACTCTCGCTTTAAAACAGCAGCACGGTCGGGGAATCGTTGCCAATTACGGTTTAAACCCACGATTAGGAAAATATCATGTAACGGTGTGTGAAAAATGTTTATCAAAAAAAATAAACGATGAGGCAACATGTTTGCAATGTGACCATCACCGCTTTACAAAAGGAGTTAGTAATCGATTATTAGAACTTAAAGATACTCATAAAAATTTCTCTACTCGCCCACCATATATTCACCAAGTTCCATTAGAATATTTGCCTGGACTTGGACCGAAAACATTAGAAAGATTAAAAAATCACTTTGGCACAGAGATGAACATTCTCCATGAGGTTCAGCCACCTATGCTTGAAGAGATTGTGCCGAAAAAGATCGTCGATATGATTATCGCGGCACGTCACGGTACATTAAACTTAAAAGAAGGTGGCGGCGGGGTTTACGGGAAAGTGCTTGGAGAATTAGTCATTACAAGTAATCAAATACAAACTAGCAACTCAAAAACGTCTCCAATTTAGTAAGAGGGGCGTTTTTTGTGCTTAGACGAAGGTTCTACACACTTGCACCGGCCAAATCTCTATTGAACCATCCGAAAAAGCTATCTAAAAAAAGCCTGCATTAGTGATCATAAAAATCTCTAACAACAAGCTTTTTTTTCGTGTTAATAAAATCTCCACTACTGCTGTACAACCTCTTGTTCCCAAAATCCTTGAAACCTTGCGTATGCAAGTGGTTTTCCTAATCTTAATAAGTTATCGGCAAAATCAATGATTGTACATGTTTCAGTCCCTCCGAATTTCGGACCTCGCAATCCTCTGCCAACAATTTGTTCATATAAAATGATACTCGTAGTCGGTCGACAAATAACAATATAATCGGTTTTGGGGGCGTCAAAGCCAGTCGTTAATACGCCATAGTTGAACAAAAATTGAATCTGTCCTCTTTTAAAGGCATCAATATAAATTCGCCTTGCTGATTTCGGTGTTTCCCCGGAAATGGCTGCTGAACGATAACCCATTGCATTCATTGTCGAGGATAATTGTTCCGCATGATCGACTGTGCACGTATAAACAATCGTACTCGAACCATTTGGAATCTTAAATAATTGCGTTAAGATTTGTTCATTTCGTTGCACATCGTTTGCGAGTGTACTTAACAGCTCCGCACTAATTAACTCAGCATCAGCCTGGACTTTTTGCTCATCGACTTCATAAGCTCTTCCTGATTGATAAATGACATGCTTAGGTTTGGCCAAATAACCACGTTCTCGAAAATAAGCTAACGGATTTTCTTTTTCACTTCTCCCGGTCTTAGGTTGAATTAAATAAGCTTCAAATTTATTAACCAAATTCATCGTTTGCTCATCATTTCTTCCTGGAGTGGCCGTTAATCCGCAAATGGGAAAAAGCTTTGGCCCAGCTAGTTCTTCTGCTTTTTCTAACAACAGGCTGTACATCGGAGCCACGGCATGGTGTGCTTCATCAATAATCATGGCCCCGCAATGGCGGAGAATCTCTTGTAAAACAGGATCATCTGCTTTCGCCCGGTAATAAAGCTGTTGAATACTTGCAATAACAGCCCCACCTCGTAATTGCTCATCTCTTACTTTATTTCCTGCAAAATAACGATAAATTCGTAACGGCTCTGGATATTCTTTTTCCTGCCACATATCGGCAATACAGGCGATTGCTTGTTCACATAACTCTTCACTTTGAGCAATCCAAATTAAATACTTTCCATCAGCAAAACCTTCACGCATCCACTCGATATAGCTTTCCACTGCAACCCTTGTTTTCCCTGTACCTGTTGGCATCGTTACGACACAACGGGTATGTTCTCCTTCTAGCCTTAACACTCGTAGCATATCCTCTTTTATGGTTGCTTGAAAATCAACAAGTGGTGGCACCATTTTTCGTGGCTCAATATCTAAAATGGGTTCCTTTTCAAAGCTTCTCTCTGACGCCATTCCTGCATAAGCAAGTGGAAACCCTAACGTTCTAACGAAATCCTTAGGCCATTTCCCACCTATCAGCCATTTTTTCTTTACTAATGGTGTAATCATATATTTAGACGCAGTAATCGCTTTTTTTGAATCTGGATTACGTTGATATAACTGGATAAGTTCTTTCTCGTCTAGACTTTTCAGTAAATAAGTTCTTAAATCCCTCACATTAAGATCACTACCGGCAAATAGCATTTCACCTTTTTCTCGAACAACCATCTCAATCAATTTTAACTCAGTTAATTTAATGCCGCTCATTCTAAAAACCATTTGCTCGATTTGTTTTGCCTGTTCTGTTCCAATTAAACGAATAATTAATCGTGTCGGCACTTGATACTTTTTTGTTAAAAGCTCCACGCATTTTTGGATGTCTCTCTCTGTCGCACTATTCATCATTTTCTCCAACTCCACTTACTATAAAAAAATCAATATTACTAGTCTATAGCTTTAAAAGGAGTATTAGCAACTGAAATGTTTCTTTTGGCATTAATTAAATAAATGATGTAAGAGACGATCCTTATCCGTAAAAAATTGGTTCATGATTTGATAATGCTCGGTTTGCTCTAACTCCACTTTTTCGATCACATCGTTGCCAAGTTGGCAAAGAGAAGCATTCGGATAGGCCATTAAAAGAGGCGAGTGAGTTGAAATAATAAATTGTGAACCATCTTGTACGAGATCATGAATTCTTGCTAATAAAGAAAGTTGCCTAACTGGTGAAAGAGCTGCTTCCGGTTCATCCAATATGTATAAACCTTTACCGTGAAACCTATTCATAAAAGCGGCAAAAAAAGATTCGCCATGTGATTGTTCATGCAACGATTTCCCACCAAAGGAATCAATGATTCGACCTCCGCCACCTGGCTCACGATCTAACTCCTCAATATTAGAAGCGACATTATAAAAGGTCTCCGCTCGAAAGAAAAAACCATCTTTTGGTCGCAACACTCCTTTACTTAAACGGATATACCGATCTAATTTTGAATGACTATCAAAGTTAGAAAAACGAAAATTTAACGTACCGCCCTCTGGATTAAAACCGTATGCAATAGCAATTGCCTCTAAGATTGTCGATTTCCCCATCCCGTTTTCCCCGATAATGTACGTGACATTCGGATGAAAGGAAAGTTCTTCAAAGTGCTGTAACGAAGGCAGCGTGAAAGGAAACTCAGCAAACGAAGGAACCCGTTCTTTAATAAGTTCCATCTTTTTTACATATTGGTTTTGAGAATGAAGCAACATTCTATTTCCCTCCTTATTTATAAAGCGAAGCCTGTTCGCTCAGAAGCGAGAAAAAATTAGGGTCGGCTGATGAAGACGCTCTTTGTCTTCACTCAAACGAACCGATTTTTCTCGAGCTTCTAACAGGCGTAGCTAGACTTAATAAGCAAAATATCATACATTAATCGTACCATATTATGGTGCTTCTCTTCATTTTACATACTCACACAGGTCAAACATTATGGACAACGTTTCGCTCCGCCAAATTACAATCTACCACGGCCAAATCAAAACACAAACCTCCCTCCACAGAATCCCCAAAAACCCGAAAGCCATCTCTGACTTACGGGTTCTCCATTATCTTTCTTCATATATTAACTTAGAGTTCTTTTTCTTTGACTTGATTCTCTTCCTCTAAGACTTCTTCAACTTCCTCTTCAGCTTTCGGATTTTTACTAGATAGGAACCATCCACCTACAGCAATCGCTACAAGGACACCGTAGAAGAATAACTTCCATCCAGTCGAGTGGGCAAATCCATATGGAATCACAGCTAAATCTTCATGTGACAAGGTTAAAATGACTAATTTTACCCCGACCCAACCAACAATCATAAACGCCGCGATTTCTAAACCAGGACGTGAATGCAAAAGTTTAACAAACCATGTCGCGGCAAATCGCATGATCACAACCCCGATTAACCCACCTGTTAAGATGACTAAAAATTGCCCTCCATCCATTCCACCAATCGGCGGTAACCCTGATGGTGGAAGAGCAATTGCTAAAGCAACAGCCGCTAAAATCGAATCAACTGCAAAAGCAATGTCGGCAATTTCAACCTTTAATACAGTCATCCAAAATCCAGATTTCTTTTTCGGCTTTTTCGTTTCATCTTCCGGTCGTTTTCTAAAGACCCATTTTCTTATGATATGATTTAATGCAATAAATAATAAGTATAACCCACCAATCGCTTGGACTTGCCAAACGTCAACGAGGAACGAAATCACAAATAACGAACCAAAACGGAAAACAAAAGCCCCAGCCAAACCATAAAACAACGCTCGTTTCCGTTCCTTTTCAGGTAAATGTTTCACCATAATCGCTAAAACCAAAGCATTATCTGCAGCCAAAATCCCTTCTAATAAAATGAGTAATAATAATACCCAACCATATTCGAACAATAACGATATTTCCACTATTTATTAAACTCCTCTCAAGTTGCACATCTAATTTCTTCTCTTTTTATCATGTGCTTTCGTGATTCTAATCATTCTATCAAGTAAAAAACCGACAACTAACACATCATCAACAAACCCAAGGCCAATGATAAAATCAGGGATTAAATCATACGGTAACAATAAGTAACCAAATAGTGCCCCCGTATATAAAAGCTTTGTTGATAATTTAATTTCTTTTATCCGATAAAAACGGAACAATTTTGGAATGGAACGCCAAAACGTTAATAAAAATGCCGCCCTTCGAAAAAACAGTTTCATCTATTATCATCCTTTATTCGTTTTTTAATAAACCCTCCCTTGATAACTAAAAAAACCTTCACCACGTGGCAAAGGTTTAAAAAACAATAGAAAAAGACCTTTACCACAATCGAGTAAAGGTCTTGCTAACAACATAACAAAATGTCGCCAACAAAGCCGAGAGCATTTGCTCCGTAATGACGACTTTGCTGTTAAAGCTACTCCCCTTTAGGAGGTTTATTCAGCTAATTAATATCATTACTGTAAGCCTAATTGCCTAACTTGTCAATTCATTTTTAGAAAAAACGATGAAGAAACTGGGTAAACGCCTATTCCTATCAGGTATTTTCATTGATAACTTTTTCTAACTTTTGCAAAGTAAGCAAAATATGATCAACTAGTCCAGGAATATCATTCATTTGCTCTTCATTAATCAACCGTTTAAAAAAGACTTCAACCCGATTCTGAATAACTTTTGGTTGTTTTTTATATAAATAAGAAAGCTGTTGGTTGAGCTGTATTCCATGCCCCCATATTTTTTGTAGCTCTTTTTCAATCAGGAAACACTGTGATTCAACATCAACTAGCTCCACAAAAAACTGTAGAATTAATTGGCAACCTGGGTCAGAGCCTTCCGCTTCCAAAATCTCCAGCGCTAATTGATTCAAATCCGCTTTAAGAAGTAGTTCAGCCGTGACCTCCTTCTCTTCTGTTAATTGAAACGCTAGCGAAAACTCTCTCGCCATCGTTGCCATTTCCAACACATCGCGGCGATTAATAATCTTTATTTCTCCATCTAAATTATCTAAATCATATAAGTAATTCTCAAATCCGATTTTTAAATTATCAAAAACGGTTGGATCAAACATACTCTCACCTACTCTTGAATCGCTGTCTCCAGCTTGTAATTTTCTAAGTCAATTTCTAATCGTTCTTCTAAAGCTAATTTAGCTAATTCCTTACCAAGATAAGGTCCAACCGTTAAACCACTTGAGCCAAGTCCATTCGCAACTAACACATTTTTATGTTTCTTTAAACGGCCGATAACAGGTAAAAAATTCGGTACGACTGGTCTAAACCCTACCTTCGTTTCCACTAATGTTGCCCCCTGTAAATTCGGTGCAACTTCAAATGCCTTTGTTAAAATTTCATGAATTGCTCCTGCTGTTGGTCGTTTATCAAACCCTTTCTCATCCTCATGTGTTGTCCCAATGACTAACCTACCTTTTTCAAAAGCCAATAAATACAAGGTCGATGGAGCCATCACTACAGGCCATTCATTTGTTTTTTCATCTTGTTGCACTAATTCTAAAATTTGAGCTTTTTGAGGTTTGACTTGAAAATGAACACCTAGTGGTAATAAAATTTCTTGACCCCAAGCACCGGTTGTGACGATGAGTTCATCCGCTTTTATCACTTTACTGTTCACACAAACGCCCGCAACTTGTCCATCTTCCATAAACAATTTTGCGTCGCCTTCCATCATGTTTGCCCCCATCTTGAGTGCGGCACGGATTAAAGCTGAACAAATTTTATATCCATCAACTCGTGCTCCACCAGTTGCAAAAGCAGCAAATATGGGCTCTGTTAAAAGTGGAAACCGTTTCACTATTTCATCTTGGTTAAACTTTTTTATTTCACCGATTTCGGGAGCATCCACTTTCCGTTCCTTTGCAATCGATAATAATTTATCGATTCTCTTTTCTTCCGGATGAACATTTAATACGCCTACTTGTTGATAGCCAGTGTCTGTTTCACCTAGTTCTTCTAATTGTCTGATTAAATTTGGGTAATAAGCCGCCCCATTTTTAGCAAGTTTATACCATGCTTTATTTCGCCGTTGCGAAAGCCAAGGACTGACAATTCCTGCTGCGACATTCGTTGCTTTCCCTTGATCATTTCGATCAATGATCGTCACATTCTCTCCTTTTTTTGCTAAATGGTAAGCCGTCGAAGCCCCCAGAATCCCTGCCCCAATAATGACATAATGCTTCTTCATTTCCTACACACCTTTCTCTTCACTATTATTATAGTTGTGAAGCGTTTATAAACAAAGGTCAAACAAGTAATTGATTAACATTGGTCAAAAATTTAAGCAAAACACTTGAAAGTCAGAAAAGGTCAAAGTATAATAAATCCAACAAAGGTCAAAGATAGTCAAAGTCAATTTTTTAACTAACATTGTTCCTTTGTGACGTTACTGAACAAACAGTCAATAACCAAAAGGGCCAGAGAAACGCGTAGGGTATACAGTAGCGGAGGAAACCAACTACTCTTTTCTCGCTTCTGAGCCAACGTAGAAGCTCGAGAAAAATCAATTGAAATATTCACTACTATTTTTGAATCGAATGGATTTTGGTTAACCAAAACGGAGGCAGCGGAATGTCCGGAGACTCCTGCGGGATTAGTGAAGGACGGGAGACCCCGCAGCGTTTTGCGAGTTATCATGAACGAAACTAGCCCCTTACTCGTAACAGCGTAGGTTAATTTGGTTAGAATGATTAACAGAAGAATTAACCAAACCAAATCAGAGCTACATTACGAAAGGAGCTAGTTATTATGAAGGATACCATAAAATACGTTGGTTTAGACGTATCAAAAGAAAAAATTGCGGTAGCGGTGGCGGAAGAAGGTCGGGATGCCCCTCGTTATATGGGGATGATTCCGCATATACCAGAGGCGATTAAAAAGCTTATCAAAAAATTAGGAGAGGTCGACACGCTCCGTTTTTGTTACGAAGCGGGACCGACTGGATATGGGCTGTATCGCTTATGTGTATCTTTAGGGGTCTATTGTGAGGTGATCGCTCCCTCCTTGATCCCCCAAAAAGCAGGAGACCGAGTCAAAACGGACAAAAGGGATTCTTTAAGGCTCGCCCAACTTTATCGTGCGGGAGAACTAACGAACATCTACATTCCGACGCCTGAAGATGAAGCGTTACGTGATTTAGTTCGAGCACGTGAAGATGCCAAAGAAGATGAATTACGTTCCAAACATCGCTTAACAAAGTTTCTCTTGCGTAATGAAAAGCGTCCACCTGAAGGGGTGAAAAAGTGGACGAAGAAGTATTACGCTTGGTTAGATGCTTTGACATTTGAGCACCCAAACTTAAATCTCGTTTTTCAAGAGTATTACCATCAGTTAAAAGAGTTGGAACAAAGATTGAAACGATATGAGGAAGGAATCGAACAAGAAGCAGAAGAAGGCGTTCATGCATCAGCTATTCAAACGTTACAATCTCTCAGAGGGGTTGCTTTAATCACGGCTGCGAGTCTCGTGGCAGAAATAGGATCTTTTGAACGCTTTGCCACCCCAAGGCAATTCATGTCCTATGTCGGTTTAGTACCGAGTGAATCTTCAAGCGGAGATAGAAGGTACCAAGGGAAGATTACCAAAACGGGAAATCGTCATGTCCGTCGCTTATTAGTAGAATCGGCCTGGAGTTATCGTTACCAACCAGCGGTAAAAGGTCGTTTGAAAAAGAGGTTGGAGAAGCTTGATCCGTCCATACAAGCTCTATCGTGGAAAGCACAGAATCGACTGAACCAGCGCTACTATCGTTTATTATCGCGTGGAAAAGAAAGTGGGAAAGTCATAACAGCGGTGGCAAGAGAGTTAGCAGGATTTATTTGGGCTGTTAGCCGACATGTGCCTAGCACCGCCGCTCAAAGCCAACTAAACAAAGTATAAGAAATCAACAAAATAGAGAAATCAATATCAACTAGATAAGAAGGATAGGGCTCGAAGGCAAAGAGTAACACCGGGAAGGAAAATCCACGTGCCTCCTCTGTGCTATCCCGTTTTAGGGAGAACGCACGCCGCGAGTTAGTGGAATGGCCTTTATACGGAAAGATACTATGTGAAAACCCACGGATATCAGGATGAAAATCGTCGTTAACGTTTTTGCCTTCGTGCCGTGTCCTTTTCTTCACAAAGATCCGACTTTTAGGAGGGAATAAAAGACGATTATCTTTAGCTAACCTTAAGTGTCTCAACTACTTAGAAGGCCAGTCAAGGAACCCGCTTGACAGACCTCCTAAGAGTTGAAGTGGAGTAGTTAGGCTAAAGAAAGGACATTGAAAGCCTAAAAGGCTCCAAGCCATCCATTTTTAAGAAGCAAATACCGCTTCTCTAGTTAAGATTGGCCAAAAACGGATAAAACCTTGGTTATGAGGAGGGCCCTTGACAGTTTCGTTCATATCAGGAGGCTCCCGACTCACCCGCGGAACGCGTAGGGCATGCAGCTGACGGAGGAAACCAACTACTCTTTTCTCGCTTCTGACCAAACGGACTTCGCTTTATATTCAATCTAGCTGCGTCCGTTAGAACCTCGAGAAAAATCGCCCATCTGAGTGAAGACAAAAAGCGTCTTCATCAGCTGTTCTTATTTTTTCTCGCTTCTGACCAAACGGACTTCGCTTTATAATTAAGGAGGAATTTATGATGATGTGTCAACATTGCAAACAACACGAAGCAACTGTCAATATTCGTCTACAATATAATCAAGAGCAACAATCCATACAGCTCTGCCAAAAATGTTATCAAGAAATACAAACAGGAAATAAAATGTCATCAGGATTTAGCGAAGGGTTTCCAGATTCTATGGAGATAGATGATTTTCTACAATCCTTTATGAATGGTTCCAAGCAGCCATTTCAACCTGGGCAAACAACACATGCCAAAACAGCACATAACAGAACTGGCGGTGGATTTCTAGACCAATATGGTCAAAACTTAACGAACGCTGCCAAAGCGGGATTAATCGATCCAGTCATTGGACGTGATGAAGAAGTCGAACGAGTGACGGAAATTTTAAACCGACGGAATAAAAACAATCCTGTCCTCATTGGAGAACCAGGTGTCGGAAAAACAGCCATTATCGAAGGTCTTGCCTTAAAAATTGTGGAAGGAAATGTGCCTGAAAAACTTAAAAATAAAGAGGTTATTTTACTTGATGTAGCTTCACTCGTTTCTAATACAGGAATTCGTGGGCAGTTTGAAGAACGAATGAAGCAATTGATTTCTGAATTACAACAAAAGAAAAATGTGATTCTTTTTATCGATGAGCTTCATTTAATTGTTGGAGCAGGATCTGCGGAAAGCTCAATGGATGCAGCGAATATTTTGAAACCTGCCCTCGCTCGTGGAGAACTACAACTTGTCGGGGCTACGACCTTAAAAGAATATCGCAACATTGAAAAAGATGCCGCATTAGAGCGTCGATTCCAGCCTGTAACCGTAAATGAACCAACAGCAACCGAAGCAATCGAGATTTTAAAAGGCATTCGTTCCAAATATGAAGACTATCATCAAGTAACTTATAGCGATGAAGCTCTTACTGCTTGTGTAAACTTATCAGCACGTTACATTCAAGACCGTTTTTTACCAGATAAAGCCATTGACCTTTTAGATGAAGCAGGCTCTAAACAAAACCTAAAAGCTGGAATGACAAGCCAAAACGACATAAACAAACAGTTAAAAGAAGTAGCTCATAAAAAAGAGCAAGCTCTTCGACAAGAAGATTACGAGACAGCAGCCAAATTACGTGATGATGAAGCTTCTCTTGAGAAGAAATTAGACTCTCATCATGAACAAAACCGCCCAACAGTTGACGTTCACGATATTGAGCTTATTATTGAAAAGAAAACAGGGATTCCAGTTGGAAAAATCAAAAAAAATGAAACAACCAAAATGAAAAGCTTAGCTCCTCGTTTAGCAGAGAAAGTCATTGGCCAAGTGGAAGCTGTTGAAAAAGTAGCAAAAGCCATCCGTCGTTCCCGAGCAGGCTTAAAAGCTAAACACCGTCCAATAGGCTCCTTCCTGTTTGTCGGTCCAACTGGTGTTGGAAAAACTGAATTAACCAAAACTCTAGCCGAAGAACTTTTCGGGTCAAAAGATGCGATGATTCGCCTGGATATGAGTGAGTATATGGAGAAGCATTCTGTATCCAAATTAATCGGTTCACCCCCTGGCTATGTCGGTCATGAAGAAGCTGGACAATTAACGGAGAAAGTTCGTCGCAAGCCATACTCGATTATACTATTAGACGAAATCGAGAAAGCTCATCCGGATGTTCAACATATGTTCTTACAAATTTTAGAGGATGGTCACTTAACCGATAGCCAAGGCCGCAAAGTAAGTTTTAAAGATACCGTGATTATTATGACAAGTAATGCCGGAGTTGCGACAAAAACGATCGAAGTTGGGTTTGAAAAAACGAACGAAGCGATAAAAGAAGCTTCCGTCCTTGATTCACTTTCAAGCTTCTTTAAACCAGAATTCCTTAACCGTTTTGACAACATTATCGAATTCAAGCATTTACAAAAAGACAACTTGATTCAAATTGTCGAGTTAATGTTAGAGGAACTAAAGACAACAGTGGCCGAACAAGGAATCACAATCGAAGTAAGTGCCGCTGCCAAGACAAAATTAGCCGAGCTTGGTTATCACAAAGCATATGGTGCTAGACCATTAAGAAGAACAATTCAAGAACAATTAGAAGACCGTATCACCGATTTTATTTTAGATGAAGAAAACATGAAAAAGATTACGGTCGATGTTTCAGAAGATGAGATTATTATTAAAAATCAAGCTTAATTGAAAGAGAAATTTCATATAAAAAACGCCAGAGGGATAGACCTTTGGCGTTTTTGAATAAAATTTATACATCCATCCTTTTAATAATAGAAGGTCAAACAATTACCAGAAACAAGGCTTTCTTATAGTTAAAATCAGTACTAAAACAAACCACGTTTCAATCGCCAAACCGCTCCGCCAAGCAACAAGATGATAAACACAACTGTACAAATGAGAGCCGTCCATAAACTAGAGGTTGGATCACTGATTAAGATTTGACCTGCTTCTGTTTGTAAATTCGTAGGACTCCACTTCATAAAAGCGGGCATCAATGAACTCGTTAATGCTAATACGGCTAATATACTAATACTTAATCCAGCAATTCCTCCCCCATTTTTTAATAAAACCCCACAAAATAAAGTGAGTGCTAGTACGAAGCAAATCCATAGCATGTAAATGAGAAAACTCATTAATACTTTTGTAATATCGACCAGCGAAAATAATTCAGCTGTATAATACCAAGTGAGAAAGTAACTTAAAAAGAAACTAACACCAAAAATAGTAAGTGCCCCTAGCCATTTACTGAGAATATACTCAAATTCAGACACAGGTCGAACCATAATAAAAGTCAATGAGCCATTATTTCGCTCAGCAGAGACGATATTCATTGAAGCTAACACAAAAAGTAAAGTACCTAACATTCCAAATTGTGAGAGTGTTCCCATTAGCACTTCAGCTGCATCGGGAGTTGGAATATTAATAACCGCACCATCTGGTAAACCACCAGCTACTTCAAGCAATTGCGGCATATAATAAAGACTTAATGGCTGAGAAATCCCAAGTATTATGAGTGCGACTGGTAACCAAATCCATTTACCATTCCGGAGGCTTTCTGTAAATTCTTTTCGGACTAAAACTAAAACGGAATTCATCTAGTCAGCACCTCCATATACGCTTCCTCTAGCGTTGCTTGGTTCGCATTAAAATACAAAATGGTGTGCTGATGTTCTAACAGCTTTTGCCAAAATAAACTTGGGTTCGTATTAGGTTCAACTGTTAAAACCACTTCATAATCACTGATATACTCTATTTCTACTTTTTGGGAAACCTCTTCAAAAACTCCCTTAATTGGCTCTTTTGTTTTAATTTTGATTTTTGATGTTTTTAGACTATCTCTTAAATCAGTTAAAGTACCATCCCACCTTAATTCCCCATCCTTTAACATCAACACCTCATCACAGACTTGTTCGGCATCATGCAAAATATGCGTCGAGAAAAGGATCGTCATTTCCTTTTTCATTTTTCGAATTAAATCAAGCACTTCCCTTCTCCCCGTCGGATCGAGAGCTGAGACTGGTTCATCTAAAATTAATAAAGGAGGCTCATGCAAAATCGCTTGAGCAAGACCGAGTCTTTGTTTCATCCCTCCAGAGAATCCAGCAATCCTTTTCTTTTTGACTTTTTCTAAGCCAACAAAAGCTAACACTAAATCAATTCGTTGCTGTAATTCTTGCTTTGACATCGCCGAAAGTTCTCCACTCAGTTTTAGAAATTCAACTGCTGTCATCCATCCAAATAAATGAGGTTGCTGTGGCAAAAAGCCTATAAGCTCTCTTACATCAGCTACATCTGAACCGAAACGAATGGTTCCTGATGTAGGTTGTAATAACCCTGCAAGCATATTGAGTGTAGTCGTTTTCCCCGCTCCATTTGGTCCTAATAAAGCAATACATTTGCCTTTTTTTATTTGAAACGAAAGCTCCTTAACCGCTTTTTCACCCTTAAATTCTTTCATTAACTCTTGCACTTGAACGAGCATCGTAACTCCCCCTTAATCAGCTTTTCTACCGATAACAAAATACAAAATCGGTCCTAAAATATTAATAAAAATAATAATCAGAACCCACATCCACTTCGGACCATTTGTTGCTTCCTGCTTCGAACAATTAAACAAAGCAAATACCATTAAAATAAGTTGCAAAATAATAATCGGTGTTACTAAAGACCAATTAATCTCATTTAAAATTTCCATTTTTTAAACTCTCCCATCTTGTTTTTTTAACTTTTTTTTGTGCGGAATATAAACAAATAACAAATAAAACAAAGTCGGCATCGGTACTTGAATCAAGCCCCATAACCCCCAAAACCAAGGGTACTTATTTCTTTTTTTTGCATTAATAAACAAAAGGATACTTTGAGTCAAGAGGGTGATAATTAGAAGGGGAATGAGCACATACAATTCCAGATTCGACAAGTTTGTCAAATCATTCATGACAACCGCTCCTCCCTTTGTTTATCTTTTTTAAATAAAACTAGCCAAATAATGGGACCCATTAAAACGGCAAATACTTGAATCATTATAAATAAAAGGACTGACTGGAAAAGTGTAAAGAGTGTGATGCTTAACAATATTAATGCTGTGATAACAAATAAGAGAAGCTCACGAATCAATTGTTTTTTCTTTTCTTTTACAAATAAGGCGACTTGCTGCCCCACTTCAAAACGAGAAGGGAAATGGTGATCACTTAATTGTTCGAGCTGATGCCAATCTTTTTTGAGATCATGAATGATTCGTTTTTCTTGCTGATCATCTTTCATCTTCATTCCTCCATTCCTTTCTGATCTTCTTTAAACCGTTGTGGACACGTGATTTAACCGTACCTTCTCGTAATTGGAGCATTTTGGCAATCTCATCGTATTGATAGCCATAATAGTGTTTGAGCAATATGGGTACCTTGCTATTTGCATCTAAATCATTAAATTCAACAAAAGTCTCACTCCAGCTTATCCCCTGTTTATCAGCCTTCCAGTTGAGCTGTCTTGAGAGGGCCTCTTTGATTTGTTCTATTTTTGCCTTTTCTCTTTTTCGCTTACGTAAATGATCTAAATATTGTCTTGAGGCTATTGAAATGAGCCATGTTGAAAACTGACTTTCTCCTTTATAGGAAGCTAACTTGAGATAGGCTTTTAGCATTGTTTCTTGAGCCAAGTCCTTACTCAGCTCTTCATTAACGGAGAGCTTCAATAAATATTTAAAAAGAAAAGGGTAGTGTCTTTCATAAAGGTCCGTATATGCTTCTTCATTTCCTAACAAAACTTTAGCAATTAATGCCAAATCCTCTACTTGTTCCATAAGACACCCCCTTCTTTTTTTTGCTTCAACTATATGACGTTCTTAAGTTCTTATTCGTTCAAAATAATCTTAAATTTTTCACCCTTTAATTAATTCACTATTCTGAATAAATAAATTGCTATTGTAATATTATTTCATTCATGTAAAACTTGAAACTGAATTCGCTTTCTGCAATACACACAAAAACGATCATAAGGAGCAACTAGAATGAAACTAATACTTAAGTTACTTGCTGGGATTATCGTCGGGATTTTATTAGGGTTATTTGGTCCTGATTTTATTATTCGCCTTCTTATCACCTTTAAAGTGCTTTTCGGAAGTTTTATTACCTTTATTATCCCATTTATCATTCTCTTTTTTATTGCTAGTGGAGTAGCTGGACTTGGTAAAAGCTCAGGCAAACTTGTTGGTTCAACTGTAGGTATTTCATATGTATCAACCATTTTTGCCGGTGTATTAGCGTTTTTAGTAGCTGTAAATGTCATTCCTTTATTATCAACTACAAATCAAGAACTTGTTAGTGGTTCTGCATTAATGCCATATCTCGAGTTGGAAATTGCTCCATTAATGGGTGTTATGACTGCCTTGATGATGGCCTTTGTTTTCGGTATCGGAGTCACAAAAGTGAAGGGCCAATGGCTCAAGAATATTTTTGATGAAGGAAAAAATATCGTCGAACTTGTTATTGCTAAAATTATTATTCCTTTACTTCCATTTTATATTGCCGGTATTTTTGCCGAAATGGGTTCTGAAGGGACTGTATTCGCCACCTTAAAAGTATTCGGTGTTGTTTTATTAATGGTTATCATTTTACATTGGGTTTGGTTAATGATCCAATATACCGTTGCTGGAATCATGACTAAACAAAACCCATTCTCGATTTTAAAGAAAATGTTACCTGCTTATTTCACTGCACTTGGTACGATGAGTAGTGCAGCAACGATCCCTGTCACACTACGTTCTATCAAGCAAACAAAAGTGCGAGAAGGAATTGCCAACTTCGGAGTTCCACTTGGAGCATCGATTCATTTATCAGGTAGTATGATCACCATTACACTTTGTTCAACGGCTGTAATGATGATGTTACCTGGCCTTGAAATACCCACTCTTTTAGAGATGCTTCCCGTAATCATTATGTTAGGTCTTGTAATGGTTGCCGCACCAGGAGTTCCCGGTGGAGCCGTAATGGCCGCTCTTGGGGTGTTAACTTCCATGCTTGGATTTACTGAAGCCGCTATCGGATTAATGATTGCTCTCTATATGGCACAGGATAGCTTTGGTACAGCTGCTAATGTTACCGGAGATGGGGCCATTATCACCCTAGTTGATAAATTTGCCAAAGAAGATATTGGACAAGAGGTTGAAGAAGGAGAGTTAAGTGAAGTCGCAGCAACAAAAGAGTAATCTTAGATAAATCTATTATCACTATCGTCTTAATAATATCTTAAAAGCTCAAAGTATCCTTAAAATACTTTGGGCTTTTTTACTTTCAACCATTTATACTCCTTTTTAGTTGGAAAGAAACTCTGTTAAATATCTCCACAAAGTTATAGATACCCCTTATCCTCACCTTTAAAATAAGGATAACTATTTGTTTTACAAGGAGGATGTGATGATCATAAAACAACAAACTAAACCGCCACAATTAAATTTACTTGAACATTTAATTGTACGACACAGTAGTCTTGATGAAAGCTACCATTCGGAATATGAACGTATCCAAAAAGGATTTTTAGGAGAAATAGAATTTGCTCAATTTCTCCAGAAACTTCCCGATGAATGGTTACTTTTTCATGATTTATTACTAGAAAAAGATAAAAGTGTCTTTCAAATTGACTCACTTGTAATATCACCAGAGAAAATATATCTTTTTGAAGTTAAAAATTACGAAGGCGATTTTATTTTTAGTCAAGACCGTTTCTACAGCATTAACAACCTCGAAATTCAAAACCCACTTGACCAAGTTAAACGCAGCGAAACATTTTTACGACAATGGTTTCAAAAAAACAAACTTCATCATCCACCCATTACTTCTTACGTGATTTTTATTAACCCTCGGTTTTATTTATATCACTCCCACCAAAACTCCTCAGCCTTTATTTTTTATAGTCAACTCGAACGTTTCCTTACCAAAATACAAAAGCAAACAAAAACAATGGCCTCTTTTCATACTAAATTATCTAAGCAGCTTTTAGCCTCACACTTAATTGACAATCCTTATACTCGGTTACCCGAATACAAATATGAAGAAATAAACAAAGGAATTGTCTGTAAAGGCTGTCGTTCTCTAAACACTTTTTTCAAAGGAAAGTCTATCCATTGTAAGAACTGTTTAACAAAAGAAAAGTTAAACCATGCCGTTATTCGTACAACACATGAATTCATGCTCCTTTTTCCTGATAAAAAAGTAACAACCTATGCTATTTGGGATTGGTGCAACATTGCTAACACATCCAAAAGATCTATTCGCCAAATATTAACAACTTACTTTCAAAGAGTTGGTCAAACGAACAACTCCTATTATATTAAACCACCATTTTAATTGCATTGATTGCTCGAATGGTTATCTCTAACTCTGCCTTACTTGGCTTCCTCCTTCTCCTCCCTCCTATTTTTACGCCGAACTACGCCTGGCTCGGCTTTTTCCTTCTCTCTCTTCCTCTTTTTACGCCGAACTACGCCTGGTTCGGCTCTCCCCTTCTCTCTCTTCCTCTTTTTACGCCGAACTACGCCTGGCTCGGCTTTTTCCTTCTCTCTCTTCCTCTTTTTACACCGAACTACGCCTGGCTCGGCTTTTTCCTTCTCTCTCTTCCTCTTTTTACGCCGAACTCAACCTTACTTCGGCTCTCCCCTTCTCTCTCTTCCTCTTTTTACGCCGAACTCAGCCTTATTCGGCTTTTTCCTTCTCTCCCCTCCGCTTTTTAAGCCGAACTCAGCCAAACCTTACTTCCCCACAAAAAACGCCCAAACACATCCCCCCTCCAGAAAGAGCGTCAATGTTTGAACGTTTTAACCAATATCCACCTTCAATTAAATCTAGTTCCTCTTACCCATCCAAAAATTTCCAGCCCACTAAGAAATCACCTTTCTCCGCTTTTGTATAAAATAGAGCACTCCACCACTCGCCAAAAGAATCACACCTACTAATAGCCAAGTGTAAAAATTCGTGGCCGTTTGTGGCAACTTTCCTGAGTCGGTACCATCTGTTTTACCGTTACTTTCATTCCCTGAAGTCGTTCCGTTATTCGAACCACCAGCACCTGGAGCCCCCACGTTTTCATGACCGTCATCGTCTTCATTATCTTCTTCAGGTTTCTGCCCATGATTTTCTTCTCCATCATCTGAACCATCTTCTTCTAAACACTGACTCGCTTCGCCGTTAACTAACATAACTGTCCCACCATCAGCAATTGCTGGAAGTTCCACAACAGCCTTACCATCGACTACCGAATAAAGTTGGCATCCGTACAGATCGGTCACAGATTTCAACTCATCAGACGTAACCTCTACTTCAACTTCCACCGCTTCTTCATTCGTATTTAAACCAATCACGATGGACTCATCACCATATGCACGTTCAAATAATAAAAATCCTTCTTCATCACTACCCGCGATCTGATTACGTACACCTTTTGCAAATAACTGTGAGTAGCCTTTTCGAATATTTAATAACGTTTGATAATGAGCGTGTACTTCATTACCTTCCACTTCATCCCATGCCATATCATAACGATTATCATAATAAGGGTAATTATCTAAACCAGATAATCCTAATTCTTCACCATAATAAATGACAGGCTGGCCTTTAGCTGTGATTTGCAAGGCGGCTGCAATCATTAGTTTTCCTAAATCACCATCTACTGACTCTAAGAACCCAGCCTCATCATGACTACCTAAAAACTGTCCTAGTGTTGCTTGATTGCTAAGCTTAGCATTACGTTCTTCCAATAAACTTTGAACACGCTCAAGTTGACCATTAGCAAAGTCTCTTGCTAAATATTTAAACTCAAAGTCCAATAAGGAATCCATCATACCCGTTCCTAAATACCCGAAATCTTCATTTTGTCCGGCACCCCAAGCTTCACCAATCATTTTAAATTCGGGCATTTCTTTCGTTAACTCATTTTTGAACGCCATCCAAGTTGTATCTTCTACATGCAGCACCGTATCAACTCGGAAATAATCAATTGTATTGCCATTCGGTGTTCTTGACTTCTCAATCCAATCAACTTGCCATTCAATAATTTGTTCCCTAACTTCTGGAACTTCTGTTAAAAAGTCTGGTAATCCAGCTAATTCTCCTTGAATCGTATCCGTACCACCTGTGCGGATCATGCCTGCAAAACGCTCACGGTCTTCATCTGTTGGGAAATAAGGAATATGCTCATTTCCAGCATCCGATTCTTTTAAACCATAACCTGTATGATTTAAGACGACATCAAGCATAATTTTCATTCCACGTGCATGGGCTTCATCGATTAATTCATGAAAATCTTCCATTGTCCCAAAATGAGGGTTCAATTCCTCAAAATTACTAGCCCAATAACCATGATATCCGTAATAAGGTGTTTCTGGATCATCATCATGCCTAACATCATATTGGATGTTTTCAACGATTGGATTCATCCAAATTGTATTAATCCCTAGGTCTTCCAAGTAATCTAATTTTGCCGTTATTCCTTTTAAGTCTCCACCTTGATAAGTCCCTCTTTTTTCTGTATCATAACCAATTCCATAAGGGTCATTATTTGTTTCGTCTCCATCGAAGAAACGGTCAATTAAGAGGAAGTAAATTTGAGCTTCATCCCAATCAAAATCTGAGTCTCCAATAAATTGTCTCGTTTCAATCGTTAGCTCAGCTTCTCCTTGATGCGTGTTGCCAAATTGGTCTACTGCATAAATCGGGATCGATTTTACTCCTGTCGTTACAGTATGGTCAATCCCAATCGTTACTTCCATTAATTGTGGATCAATGGCCACCTTCTCTTTTCCACCAACGCCACTTAAGTCTGCAAAAAGCTCTTGAAACTCAACTTCTTCTTCCGTTTCAATTTCAGTTTTTAAGACCGCATTTTGATTATAATTTATGGATGCTGGCTCAAACTGTCCAGAAACCTCGACATCAGGAATATCATAATAAATGACTGATTTTCCATCGACCGTATTATAAGGATCCGATACTTCTCTTTCCACACCGTCAATCGTCACAAAAAATCTATACTCATGATTCCCTGACCCAACATCCCGAAACGTATAAACAAAACGTTCATTATTTGCTTCATAGTCCATTGGGTAACGCTCGCCCATAAAATGAAGCTCTACTTGATCGATTGTATCCATCCTATTTTCATAATAAAGCTCTTTATCGCGATAATAGAAAGTGACATTCCCGTTCTCAATAATGGGACCATTCACCTCTGGGACAATATCAAAAGGAATTTGGCCGCTAGTCACATACACCTTTGTAACCGGATCGTTTTGATTTAAATGAATAAAACGGTCTGGCTCGACATCTTTAATCGCTGTATCCCAGTTTTCACCCTTTCTTAACACAAAACCAACTTGTTCAGCCGCAGAACTAACGGCTATTTCTACATAAGCTTTTCCATCTTTTATATCAGTAAAATCAATTTGATCATCTTGAGCTCCTGTTCCCCAAACCCAAATATTCCAATCATCATAGTCGTTATCCGAACGCTCATAGTAAAAACGAATATGACGCTCAAGTTCGTCTGCTTCATTTTCTAACGCAGCTATGGCTTCTTCTTCACTCCAATAAACACTAGAACTCCCTTGAATCATCCAAACTTCCGCACTTGATTGAGCACTTGGAAGCTCAATCACTCTTTCAGTATCTTGAGATTCCCACTCTCCTAATCGAGGAATGACTTTTAAGTGGTTTTTAGGGAATTCAAACGTACCCCTAGCAAAGTCATACTGTCCATTTACCGTATAAGTTTCACTAAAATGATATCCCGACGGCTCTAATCCACCATCAAAAATCCAAAGTTGCCAATTATTTAATTCATTATCTACTCGGTGGTAATTAATCGTATACTCATACATATCACCAATTATTTCCACATTTTTCTTAACCGATTCATTTCCTTTTGAAGCGATCAGTTCAAAGCTTTGTCCTGCTGATGCTTCTGCTAAAATACTTAGCTCTGCCCTATTTAACTGAACACCGGCAACTGATGTGCCTAAAGTCCAATGAACACCGTCTGCTTCTGTTACCTCGCCATTTTCAGAAACTTCATTCGCTATTAAAGAATAATCATTATTTGGCTCCACTACATGCGGAACAGAATGTAAATGCATCCCTGCAATGATAAGCTGACTATTGCCATTTACAATTGGATGAGGGTTTAATGGATCCTCGACCCAATCTCCACCATTAACAATAAACTTATATTCATAAACACCAGCAGATAACCCCTCGACTAACAAAGTCCAAAGCCCTGACTCATCTTTTTCTAATGGAAGAGCTCCATCCTGCCAATCGGTAAAGCTACCCGCAACTTGAACCGAATCTGCCTCAGCATTTTCATATTGAAAAAGAACCGTTTTATCATCGTTAACAACTGGACTAACATCATGATCCGTGGCGATGGCTGTTTGTTGTGGTATGTAACTAGAAAAAGCAGAAAATACCAAAATAAAGGCCATTAGAAATGAAAAAATTGAACGACTGCTCCTTACACTCATTTTACCTTCTCCTCTCATTGTCTCTTTTTTATATGGATGGGCTAAAAACCCTTCATCCCAATAACCCCACCGTGCAACCGTTTGCACAAATACCACTAAAAATTCCCTTACTTAAGAAAAAATAAAACAATAGTCACCCTGAATGAAAACGATTTCATAACTTATCTTAAACTTACTATGTTTCCTACCTTTTTTCAAGGTTATTCTGAATATTTAACCAATCATTTTGTTCAGCAAAATAACTTTGAATAAAAACAGCAAAAGACCATCTCAAAGGATGAACCTTTAAGACAGCCTCATTTATATGCTATTGGCTTCTTACACCCTCATTTCCAACGCTCGTTTATCACTTGTCATCCATTCATATTGACGAACGCGTACTTGAAATAATGTAAGTGGGTCACGATAGACTTCTGGCGCTGATTTAAGTGTCCCAATCGCTTCATTATTTGTTTCGATTTCACTTTCGGCGTCCTTAACTGCTCCATTTAAGATGTTAAATGGATGTTTAAAGAACATCTGTACATCACGTTGTAATCCTCTTTCGAACAACTCAAATTGCATTAAAAATTGAGTTGAAATATGACGAGCTATTGGTGAAAAGTCCTCACTACTAAAGAACTTCATATACATCTTGTATAGCATTGATTTGTTTGGTAGGGCACCAAATAGTTTGCCAGAGCTTTTGAGAACTAGTTGTGATGGGCTCATTCGATTAAAGATATTAATTGGTTCAATCGCTACTCCTGCTGACATTCGTTCAACATCACGATGCCAATCATCTAAAATACGGAAATCCCCATCCATTTTGAAACGCTCATGTTGATACAACTTATTAAACCCATCCGCCATTTCTTTCAAATAAGATTGGCTCCGGATAAAAGCAACATTTGAAGTTTCTAGCCATCTTTGGAAAGCATTCGCAAACTTAGGCATAATCGTTCGATCCAAATAAGTTTGTATCTTACTATTAATCTCTTCGTTTAAATGGGCTGGTAAAGCTTTGAAATCACTATTTTCTTTTACGTAGCTTGAACATTCTCGAATAATTTCAGGAATGGCCTTTTCAATATCCTCTTTCATTTCTTTTCGGATGTTCTGATAAGAATCTTTTATTAAAGCACTCTCTTCTTTTTCAAGATCATTTAATTGATGAACAGCTGCTTTTAATTTCTCAACCATATCTTCATTCCATGTAACCGAGTGAAGATGTTCTTTTTCCATTTCAGCACGCTGTTCAAATAAATGTTTAATCGTTTCACGAATAAAGTAAAGGATTTTTTCATTTCGCTGTTTTTCAAGAAGCTCTACATCCGTTATCGTCAAGAAAAAGTCAGCTACATTACGCGTATTCGTCTGTGGAGTAAATGAGTGTAGTTGAGCATTAGGGAAATAGTATTTCACACGTGATTTCGTTTCAGTTAAAATACGTTCCTCTTCAAATTCACTATAAATCCCATCCATTTTATTAAAAATAAAGTGGAGCGGCATTTCTGGGAATTGTGATTTCATTTTTAATAAAAATTCACGCTCATGGTCCGTAAATGGATGATTGCCATTCAACACAAAAACAAAACAATCCGCTACAGGTAAATATGGAAGCCATTGCTGATTATCCACATCTTTTCTTGAAGCGATTGGCGTATCAATTAAGACAAGTTCACTCTCAGATAAAAACGGACTTGGCCACTTCACTTCTAACATAGAGAACCCTTCATTATTTTCTTGTCTTTCCAAAGTGAAGACTTCTTCTACTTCACTTACTTCTTCTTCATCGATTTGATCTTTTGCCTCATCAATTTCGATGATCTCTTCAGCACCATCCTTTAAAAAGATAAAAGAGGAATGCTGTTCAGGAATATTTGTTTCCCCCACGACATCATCTAAAAAGGATTTTTTCGCCCCAACAGACGCTCCAGCAATTAACACATGCTTTTTGTCAAAATCAAGTAATTGTTGCATTAACCATCTTAGCCTTTGACCAACTTCCAGCTCATGTTTTTTAGCCCAATTAGAAATTTCTTGGAAAAGCATTAAACTACTTTCCAACGAATCCGATTGAACAGGTAAACTTTCCATTTTTTCTTTCGCTTGGTACGTAATTGCTTCTTCAAGCTGGCCGGGGAATAATTCATTCCAAGCTAATATGGCCGTTGTACTTAATAAATCATTGGCTTTTTTAGATAATTCAAACCAATTTCTCATATGAACTGGAATAATTGATTCAATTTCTCTAATAAAATACGTCCCACTTATTAACTCAAAATAAGTTTCCTCATACTTTTTCGATAAAAGTGGCCAATTCTTTTCACTACGCTCCTCATATTTTGCAAATGAGTCGTTAAACTCAACGAGCCAATCAAAATACAACTCCTCACCTTGGTAACTGGACCAAAAGGTCGTGACCAATTGCTCATATTTTCTTTGGTCTAGTACGGCAAGTTTAGTTAATAAACTCATAAAATAAGCTGGGCTTGTCGTAGTCGTTAAATTCTGCTTCACATAGTCAGATACTTTATCAAACCATTGCATTGACTCTGTTCTAATTGCTTCATTTACTGCCAGTTCTATCGCTGAACTATAATCACGGTATTGCTCAAAAAAAGCACGGGCAATCTCGGTTACATTAGGATAATCTGGATTTAAATCAACAGCATCCTTAATAATTTTCGCGGCATCATCCAACTTTTCCTCTTCCATATGAATGGAAAAAAGTTGTAAATACACTTCTGTTTTTAACATCTCATCTGTACTTTTGATTGATTGATACATCTTTTTCGCTTCTTTTATCAAGCCTTGTGCATCATAAGCATCCGCGATATTTTTTTGAGCCCAAGGAACTTTTTCCCCAGTAACCTTCTCCCATTTAAAAATCGCTGTCTCAAAATCTTTGTGATGAAAATAAAGCTCCCCTTGTCCAAAACGAATGTCATCAACTGTTACCTCACTCGTTTCATCTAGCTCTAAAGTTAATTCCGCTAACTGCTGAAGTTCTGATTTGTTTGTTGCTGGTTTCACTAATTTTTTATATAAATGTTTATTAATTAAATTTTTATCCATTTGATTCAATCCCTTTCCCTACACTTGACTTTATTGAGTTGATTAAATCTATTCCCGCTACTGGCTTAGCTTAATCTTAATTACAAGTTCAAGTACTCTTTCATCCTAACAGTAGTCCATTTTAAACAATATGTATATCCTACTATGGTGCGATTGTAACAAATTTAAATGTGTCGTTCTTTGCAGTTATGTTTCAATTTATCTACAAATAGTAAAAAACAAGACAAACTTTGACAAATTTCAATAAAGAAAAAGGAAAGGTCGATAAGAGTGTGGCTAATCCATCCTGTCCAACTCTCACTTTCCTAGCACATCCCATTCGAAAAAAAGAAAAACACTCAGTATAACGGGACTACCCTCTCTTTAAAAAAGGTTAATTCCTTACCGAATGTTTTTCTCATTCATTTTCTCTTTTCTTTTCGAACTTATAATTCAGCTGGTAAATAATGAACATAGATCTCTATCATATCCCGATGTGTTTGAAGAACCTCCATTGTTTTGGGATGAGGTTTCGAATAAATCGCTTCATACTCGATTTCACCAATAGCTGGGCGAACCTTAAAAGCTAATTTCTCTTCAACCAAGGAAAATCTCGCATCAATACCTTCTTTATTTCCTCTCGCATCTAAACGAATCCACTTTTGTTCTGACTCGATATACACAGCATTTAAAGCATGGATACAAAAACCTTCTTCAGGTGTATCAAATAACATCAGTCTTTGATAACAAAAGCCAGTTGGAATGCCTTCTCTCCTTAAAATCGCTGCTAATAGATTTGATTTTGCATAACAAATCCCCATACCATGCTCCAATACTTCCGAGGCAGTCCTTGTTACTTGACGATTTTGGATATCCCAAGAATGCGAGATCTGATCACGGACATAATGAAAGGCCTTCTCTACTTTCTCAACATCCGTCAGCTTACGATCAAATAATCGTTCATTTATTTTTTTTATTAGAGGGTCCTTGAAGCTTACTTCTTCTAATTCAACTAAGTAGTCCGCTAAATCCGGCGATTGTTGCCTTAACTGCACGACAGTGACCTCCTTACCTTATCGTAAAATAATCCTGAACTTCATATGTCTCAAAGCCACATTGCTCATACAACCTTTTCGCTCCTACATTCAATCCATCCACTTCAAGGAAGATATCAAGGTTCTGTTGTATGCCTTCTTGAACGACTTTAATTAACGCTTCTTTTCCATAACCCTTTCCCTGCTCTTCTGGAAAAATCGCAAACCCATAAATCCAACGTTCTTTTTCGTGCTGGCTCACTCTCATTTTACCAATTTTACGCCCTTCTACTTCTATTAGATACAGTTTGTTATCTTTATCAGTCAAAAGCTTTTCATTATATTTACGCGCTTCCTCTTTACTAAATTGAAAACAGGATACATCTAATGAGGCTAACAAATCAAAGTCCTCTTCAGTTGCTTCTACTAAAGTAGTCAACTCCGTCGTTAACCTTAATTTTGTATCTGTATTAAATTTCATTTGTCTCTCAGAAAAGGCTAACGGTAATTGTTGAGAATGAATCCACGCTTTGGCAGAGTCTGATAAGGCAGGAGTATTGATACACACTTTGATATCATCCTTTAATTCCACCTTAGCTTCTTCTAATAAGCTTGTAAAAATCCCTTGTGCACGATAGTCTGGGTCAACCATGCCACAAATTTCAGCTTTATTGCCAAAACGATAAATCGCTAAATAACCAACTAGTTGTTCATCCTCATATTGGAAAAAGTCCTCTTTACAGGAATCAGAGCGAGCTTCAAGCAATTCCCAATTTAATTTAAGCCGTATATTCTCATACTTTTCACAACGGTTTTGTAGTGTTTTTATCTCTTGAAGTTGTTCTCCTGTCAGCATATACATTCCCCTTTGATAAAAAACATTTTTATTTAATTATACCATTTTTCTGAAAATAATCACTCGACTGGCTAACAAAATACGGAAAAGCTCTTAGTTTTACTTAGTCTTCTTTGACATTTTTATAATTACATAACTCAACTTTCGCATCGAGAAAATCCGTTCCACTAGTTGGCAGAGCGAAAGGGAAGCTCTTAAACAAATGCCCTTGACACGTTTGAAAAACGAGAACGCACTATCACACCAAACGGATAAACTGTGCACCAAGAAAAAGATAATATAGGCCCTCCGGCTGTCGCTCCCAAACAGACACTCCGCGTCCTGCAGGAACCTCATGAGCCTCCTCAGCGTTTCACGCTTGCGGGGTCTCATTGGACGGTTTATTCCTGCGGGAGTCTCCGTGTCTGTTTGTCCGCTAGATAATGGAATCGAATCTAGGTTCGGTTTTCTCATTGAATAAAAAAACAGTCATGACTTCAACGTACATGAGCTTGAGAATGATTTTTCTCCTTCCATGACTCATTCCGTTACAGTTGTAAACAAATTCGTGTGGATGCTCTGTACGTTAGCTAGAATATCGAGCTTGTTTCGATTGGAATCCTGTCTTTTCATGACGGCAGACTTAGGAAAAAAATAGGTGGCAACGACCTATTTAGTTCTATAACCAACAAAGGGAAGAAGAAGGTCCTTCTGCGTTAGAAATAGCTGATTGAGAATGGCCCTATCATCAAGCATCTCCACGACACTTAGCGGACAAAACCATACGGAGACTCCCGCGGGAATAAACCGTGGAGCGAGACCCCGCAAGGCTTGCCGAGGAGGCTCGCAAGGTTCCCGCAGGACGCGGAGTATGGTTTTGGTAGCGACCGCCGAAGCGCTTCATTTAGTGAACAGTTTCCTTCAACAGCCTACGAAGAGATGTGTTCAGACTGTCAACGATTGAACCGTTCATGTAAAGTCAATTTGAATCTTATATCGCCCTAAAGTCAATCTCTATCAACGGTTAAGGGGCAATTATGCGCTGCGAAAGTTGAGTTACATAACAATAATATCTACACGATTATCCCGCCATTAACACAATATTCAAGCCTAAGAAAGAATTTTTTTGAAAAAAAACTTGCGCCTCCCGTTACGTAAGGGGCTATGATAAAAAGGCAGAATACCACTATGAAATACACATATTAAAGGAGCAGATATATTATGGAAGAAAAAGCAACCACCCCCCCTTCAATCAAACCGAAAGAGTTTTGGATGTTACTAAAGAAGTATCGCCCCGCACTCTGGGCCATCCTCCTAGCTCTCTTATTCGGCTTAGGTGAAACCGCAATGGCTTTACTCGTTCCGTTATTAACGATGAATTTAGTCGATGTTTTAGCAGAAGCTAGCTTCTCATGGCAATCGATTTCGACCTTAGTTATCGTATTTATTTTACAAGCGATTATGTCTGGTTTTTCCATTTATTTAATGTACTATGTTGGACAAAAGATGATCGCTGGTTTAAGAAATGATTTATGGAACCACATTTTACAGTTAAAGATTCCTTTTTTTGATAAAAATACATCTGGTGAAACGATGAGTCGGATGACAAACGATACAAATATCATCAAAGACTTTATTACGATGCAAGTCATCCCCTTTGTTTCTGGCGTGGCTTCTATCATTGGTGCGATGATTTTATTGTTTATTATCGATTGGAAAATGACTTTATTAATGTTCATTTCCGTTCCACTTGCCTACTTAATCATTATGCCGCTCGGCTCAAAAATGCTCAAAATATCAAGATCTTTACAAAATGAAACGGCTGGTTTTCAAGGTGATTTAGGAAGGGTCCTTTCTGATATTCGCTTAGTAAAAGCTTCAAATAGTGAAGTGATGGAAGAAGATATGGGGAAAAATCGAATTTCACATTTATATCGTTATGGCATGCGTGAAGCCAAAATTCAAGCCTTTGTTTCACCAGCCATGATGACCGTCATGATGCTCGTCCTTGTTTTAGTTATTGGTTACGGTGGTGTTCGAGTCGCCTCAGGGTCATTAACTTCAGGGGAACTAGTTGCTATTATCTTGTATTTATTCCAAATTGTTATTCCTTTTACGACATTAGCTGTCTTTTTCACCCAGTATCAAAAGGCTTTAGGAGCAACCGAACGAATTCAGGAAATTTTTCATGAACATAAGGAGCCTTACCTTCAAACCGGAACAAATCAACTGAATGTGTTTAAAAAGGCAGATGAGGTTGTTTCTCTATCTACCAAAGGAGCCTCTCTACATTTTCAGCAAGTTCATTTTTCTTACCAAAAAGACAAACCGATTTTACAAAACCTTTCGTTTAAAGCTGAAGCTGGAAAAATCACAGCTTTTGTCGGCCCAAGCGGTACAGGTAAAACGACGATTTTCTCCTTAATCGAACGTTTTTATGAACCTGTTACAGGTCACATTATATATGGAAAAGATGAAATAAAAGAGTTAGATTTACAAGCGTGGCGTCAAAAGATCGCCTACGTTTCTCAAGAAAGCCCGATGATGAATGGAACGATTTATGATAACTTAAAATATGGTTTATCAGAAGCTAGCGATGAAGCCATAGCAACAGCGATTGAACAAGCCAATCTAACTAGCTTTATTGATTCATTACCACAAGGATTACAAACCCATGTTGGAGAAAGGGGCGTCAAGCTATCGGGAGGACAAAAGCAACGATTAGCGATCGCTCGTGCCATTATGAGGGATCCTGAAATTCTCTTATTAGATGAAGCCACAGCCCATCTTGATAGTGCTTCGGAGAAACTCGTGCAGGATGCCTTAAATGAATTAATGCAAGGTCGAACCACCTTGATAATTGCCCACCGCCTTTCAACCGTCAGGCACGCTGACCAAATTATCGTCATTGAAAAAGGTAGTGCGAGTGGCAACGGAACCCATAATGAGTTAATGGAGAGCCATGATTTTTATCAACAACTCGTACAACAGCAGTTAAATTAAGAAACCATCAAAGCCATTATATCAGTGTTTCCGCTGACATAATGGCTTATTAGTTATGGACTATATAGTGTAATTCAGAAATTACTCTCCTAAATCAACATTATGATATACTTGCTTAACATCCTCTAAGTCATCTAATACATCAATTAATTTTTCAAATTGCACTTGAGTATCGTCGGCAAGCTCGACTTCATTTTGCGGCAACATCGTTAATTCGGCAACGGTAAAATCGGTCACACCATCGGCTTTTAACGCTTCTTGTACAGAATGGAACATCTCTGGATCGGCATAAATAATAACCGCTTCATCCTCTTCTAAAATATCACGAACTTCTACATCTGCCTCCATTAGAAGCTCTAATACATCATCAGCTGTTTTGCCCTCAAGCCCGATTACCGCAGTTGCATCGAACATATAAGCAACAGAACCACTGACACCCATATTCCCACCGTTTTTTGTAAAAGCAGAACGAACCTCTGCCGCCGTACGGTTTACATTATTTGTTAACGCATCTACAATAACCATTGACCCGTTCGGTCCAAACCCTTCGTATCTTAACTCATCATAACTTTCCTCAGAACCACCTTTAGCCTTTTCTAAGGCACGATCCACAATATGTTTAGGCACACTGTACGTCTTGGCACGCTCTAATACGACTTTAAGAGCGCGATTCGATTCAGGATCCGGCTCACCTTGTTTGGCGGCAACATAAATTTCACGTCCGAACTTAGCATTAACGCGACTCGTACTCGCATCCTTTGAAGCTTTTTTCTCCTTAATATTATTCCATTTACGTCCCATATAAAAACACTCACTTTCAATTAAAATAAGTCCATCAAAAAAATACAATTAATTAATACCATCATCTATTATACTCCGATTATCTTAACTTTTCATCTATATGATAGTTCGTTGGATAGTAAGGTGGCGTCCGTTCTTTTTTGGACGCTGTTTCTCGGTTCTAATTACATACTAAGTCCGGCCGTTCCTCAGCCCAAATTACTTACCATACCCGACCAAACAATCAAACTCTCCTCATTTTCACTTCTCCTTCACCAATATTCGATAAATCCCATACATCAACATAAATAACCCTAATGCCACTAGCTGCAAGACAAAAATATAATAGGGCCATGGTCCAAACCAATCAAACGGTGAAGGTCCTGGCGGTTTTCGCATTAAATACATATAATTGCCATCAACTATTAAGTTCACAACAAAAACAATCGCAGCATAAGCATTCAACCACAACCAATTGGGAAAAATCGACCGGAAAGTTACTTTATATTTTTTCACCGCTATCATATAAATAACAGATACAATCACAAAGGCGTGTGACATAAAAAAATGGAAATAGCGATAATGCGGAAAATCATAACCACCTATATCAGGAGTGATTAGCGTTAAAGTGGCACTACCAACTCCTGCAAAAAATGTAAACTCAAAGAGTCGTTGCTTGCCAAAAACAAGCATTAAAGCAGCTGTGATTAACGTTATACTGCTTAAATGAAGGGGAAGTGCATAGGCTATCGACCACTCTCCATGGATCAAAAGCCAAAAATGATAGGAACCTTCTAAAGCTACTAAAAAGATAACTAAACTATATCGCAAGCCTTTTTCTATTTGTGGAAAATCACTAACTCTTCTAGCCTTCAAAACAATCGCTAAACAGATTAAAATAAGTAAAATAAAGATAAACAAATGCGAAAGACCAAATAATTCAAAGATTGGACCATCATTTTGATAAGAAAACCAGGACATTTTATTCCCCCCTTTAATAACTCTTCAAATATGTTCAGTTTCACTTTAGCTCCTTTTTAACCTGCCCTTACATCGCCGTTTATTTCAACTAATTTTCACTTTTATTTCATTATAGTTCATTCTCCTTCTATAACATGCCTTATCAAGCAAATAAAAGAACAACGACCAGTCGAGAACCGATCATTGCTCCAGCCTTTTTTATTTCATTATAATAACCCGACCATTTTTAATCCGTGGGCTATCCCATCTTCATCTACACTTTTAGTCACATAGCGGGCACAGTCCTTAACTTCAGGTTCAGCATTTCCCATCGCGACACTGTTTTCTATTTCTGTTAACATTTCAATATCATTTAAACCATCACCAAAAGCATACTGTCTTTCTTTTGGATATCCTAGTTTCTCCATAATTTTAGCAATTCCAACTGCTTTAGAGCCGCCTTGTGGGATTACATCTAACGAAACTGGATGCCAGCGCACAAAATCTAAGTCTTTATACTTTTGCTCGTAAGGTACTTCCTCATTCTCTTGGCAGAATAATAAGGTTTGATAAATATCACGGTCCTTATAAAAGTGCGGGTCATGCCCAGGCATTTGATATACCTTTAAAGTGGCAATGCTTTCTTGAATATACTCATGGTCTTCGGCAACATTTGCCTTCATCTCTTCATGATTCATAAAAACAACTGGGTGTCCATTTTCTAATGCCTCATTTGTTAGTTGCTCCAACGCTTCCCTATTTAACGGGTTTGTATAAATGACTTCACCATTTAAAACGACATATTGACCGTTGTAACTGACATACGTATCAATACCCAATTCTTCACGAAGTTTTTTATACATAAAAGGTGCACGGCCTGTTGCAATTGCCACTTCATGGCCTAATTCCTTTAATTTCATAATCGCTTCTTTTGTTGAAGCAGGTAACGTTTTTTCTTCTGTCAACAATGTCCCATCAATATCAAAAAAGATCACGCTTTTCTCCACTACTATCCCTCTTTCTATTTTTAAATCGTTTTTCTTCTATCTAATAAATCCACTCCACTACCATTAAAACAAATCTTCAAACAATAAATCAAATATAATTCTTTTCCTCTGCCTCATATATCTCAAATTTACGAAACTTTACCCAGCTTACAGCTAATAGGAGTAGAATCACAGCAGCCATAATATAAATAAATGAAACTGGATAATACATTAGAAGCAGAAAAGAAATAAGTGGTCCTAATGCAGAACCGACATCTACGACAACTGTATGGGCTGTCATCATTTTCACTCGATCGGTTCGAACCGCGGCACGAGTTGCTAATGTATCGGTGGTGGTTGTAAACATCGTCGATAATAATTGGAATAATACAATAAACAGCAACAAACTCACGATTTGATCCGTAAAAGCTAAATTAAAGAAAAGGAGTGCACCTCCGAGAAGCGGGAACAAAAGAATTGGGAGTACAGAAGTCATTTCATCCAATTTCCTCCCTATTAATGGAGCAACAAATGGATCCCAGCTCCAACGCAGTGCTTGCATAATTCCTGCTAATGTAGCAACACCAATGACAACCGTACCTATTTGCCAATCTCCAAAATAAACAGTCTCGATTAATGGACTTATCGTTGAAGCAAATAAACCCATAACGATAAATCCTTGCGTAAGCCCTGTACATAAAACTAAAACAACAAACGGTGTCACCCATTTTTTCTTCATTGTCTTGGCCACTACCTTCTTTTCTTCCGGTTCCCCCTTCCCTTTTGGAACAACAAACCAAACGACTGGTATCGCTAAGGCCGCAATGACAGCAAATGATGTTGTAACGAAAAAAATCGAAGTTTGATCGACAAGAAATCCACCTGCTAACATTCCGACAAGTCCACCAAGCCCCCATAAACCGTTGTATAAGCCCACATGCCAGCCACGATTTTGGTCTGTTGTTACATCAATAACCGTTAGAAAGCCTCCCAGCCTTACAAAGGACCAAGCAACTCCCCATAAGGCTCTCATCATGAGTAAACTCCAAAAATCTTGAAAAACACCATAAGAAAAAGTCGTAATAACGGCTAATATTAACGCAATAAAGACACCTGTTCTTAACTGAAAATGTTTGTAAAAATACCCGACTAACGGATTTAATGGCAAACGAATAAAACGATTAATCGATAACAATAAACCGATTTGCCAAATCGATGTTAAACCAAAATCCTGCCAATAAAGAGGAAGCACAATAAATAACATCGCATCTCCCATTACTGCAACCGCCGTCACTAACGCTATAGCGATAACTCGACTCTTTGATGTTAGCCCCATTCCCTCACAACCATTCCCTAACTATCGATACTTAATATTTTTACATTCAATAAAGAGGAAAAAAAGGGTAAACTTAATCTAGATTCATTTCCCCTTTTAAAAGAGAGGTTGATGTAAATGAAATTATCAGAACAATATGAACAACTATTAACAGCATTTCCTAATAAAACGACGAAAACGACGATTAAGGACTTAGCAAAGATCTTATATTGCTCTGAGCGTCATACCAAAAACATTATCACAAATTTTAAAAAGGCAGGTTGGATTCATTGGAAGTCTGGAAGTGGGCGCGGAAATTTTTCTACTCTTACACTCCTGTACGAGTACGAGGAATTTATTACAAAAATCGCCGAGGAAATGGCCTCCACTCATTCGATTGATGAAGCGATCTCCTTCATAAAATCGAAACCATTAAACTCGATTCAAAAGGATCGATTTATTGATTGGTTGTTTTCTAACTTGATTAATATCGAGGAGGAGCTCACAACAAACAATGCCGATCACTTACGATTTGCTTCCTATCGCCCTTTGCCAAGTTTAGACCCTTTTGACGTGAATCGACGCTCCGAAAACCATATGATGCGACACTTATTTAATCAATTAGTTACTTTTGATGAAAGGACTCAAAGCTTTTTGCCGGAAATAGCTCATACTTGGAAAGTCTGTCCGCTCGACAAAACATGGACATTTTATTTAAGAAAACAAGTCCTCTTTCACAATGGCGATGAGCTTACCGCCGAAGATGTTTGTTTTAGTTTTCTACGTCACAACGATTCGAACTCTGCTTACCATTGGATTATGGAAGCAGTAGAGGATGTTAGGGCACTTAATCGTTATACTGTAACGTTTACATTAAAGCATCCCGATCCCTATTTCCTCACCCTTGCCTCATCTTTAGGCGGCAGTCTTATTCGACCAGAACAAGCGAATAAACCAATCGGAACGGGACCATTTTTAGTTGATGTCAATAATGAGGATAAGCTCACCTTGCAAGCGAATGAACGCTATTTTGGCTTACGGCCATTGCTTGATAAAGTGACCATGTATTTTTTTCCCCAAGTGTATGAAACATCGACAATTGAAAATATCGCAACCGAAAAAAAGCTTAACTTTTATCAATATCCCAATTCAGTTAAAGCAAATTTAGCCTATGAAGAAAATTCAATTATCGACCGTGGCAGCAAACTATTATCCGTTAATATGAATCGCTCCATTGGTCAGGACCTTTATTTAAGAAAGGCCATTAACATCACTCTTTCACGAACGAAAATGATTCAAGAATTAACAGGGAATCGCCATGTCCCTGCCTATAGAATGTTTTCTGAATCCGAAGCGAAATGGAATTCTTCTTTTTTAAAAGCGAGGGAGCTTTTAAGCAAAAGTCAATATGATGACACTCCATTACATTTATATTCTTATGTAGGGGCAGGCAATGAAAAGGATGGCGAGTGGATCCAGCGCGAATTAAAAAAGCTTGGTGTAACCGTCACCCTACACTTCCTGCCTTTAAAAGAGCTCCATACATTGCCTCTTAGCCAAATATCCGACTTTTTACTTGGAGAACAGTTATCAGATGAAAACCTTCATTATACTTATTTATCGGCCTACTTTGGCACTCATAGCTTCATGCAATACCATTTAACAAATAAATGGAAATATGATTTAAAACAAGCCCTGCTCAAGCTACCTGAAGAAAAGGAACGTTTGAAAAAACTGAGCCAAATGGAAGAAAGTCTATGTGAGCAGCACGCCCTTATTTATCTTTATCGTTTACAACAGTCAGCTATTTACCCAAATGATTTAAAAAATATCCATTTGAATGCCTTAGGTTGGGTCGATTATACAAAACTTTGGTATCGCCATGATTAGTCCACCTTTCAGACTATTTAAATATAACTAAAAATGAAGATTAACTCTCCCATTAATATCGAATTATAGTATAATAAGACTATGCAAACGATTTCATTACGAAATATTTAGGGGGCGTCGAATGAAAAGAGTAAAAGAAAAGAAAAACAGCCGCTTTCGTTTTTTACTGAAGCATAAGCTACTTGTTGTTGTTTTTAGCATTGTCGTTATTAATGTCGCTTTTGTCACCATGCTTTTTATGAACAACCAACAAGTTCAAAAAGAAGTCGCCAATATGAATGCTGCTCTTCATGTGAAAGATGACTACTTCTCTATGGTTCAAAACATTCAACAAGTTGGCTTAATCCAGTATGATATTTTGACTGGAAATTATACGAATAATCGAGTGAATGAATTAGAAGCAAAGCATTTAATCGCCAATGAAATGCTGACAAAAATTGATCCTTTTATGGAAAGTCAGCCTAACTTACAAGGTTATTTCGAACTACTGAAATCAGTCGAAGCTGAATTCCAGAACATTAGCGAGTTATACTTGTCAGAGCCTATTTTTGGAGAACGTGCTCAACGAATTACAACCGAAGCATCAACTCGTATTACAAATAATTTAATTGATTTAGAACGTGCGACAAATCCGATTGACGAATATTTCACAGAAAATATGACCGCTCATATCGAAGCGTTAAATGATCGTATGACCACATCAAGTGTCTTGTTAATCATCGCCACGCTCTCATTAACGATCATATCTTTTATGATTATTTTCTTGTTCGGTCGTCACTTAAATGATGGAGTCCTAAAAATCTTCAAAAGAATTGAGGCTTATAAAAACAATGATTTCTCTTATCGTCATGACATTAAACGAACAGATGAAATTGGACAAATCGATCAGTCCTTAATTCAAATGGCTCAAAATATGACTAAGACTTTAAAAATAAACCTGGACAGTAGTTCTCAAACATCAACAATTGTCGAAGATGTCCTTCATCAATCAAAACAAAATCAGAAAGCTTCGAAAAAAATTGAGGACTATACGAGTGAGCTCAAACAAGATATCAATGCACAGCTTGAACATGTCACCTCGATTTCAGCGATTACAGAAGAATCCGCAACAAGCACTCAAGCGATTCAAAATTCGGTTTCATATATTAAAAATCAAACGGAACAAATGAATTCGATTGCGGCTGATGGTAAATTACAAATTGAGCAAATGGCCAAGTCCATTCAAGAAACTGCGACAGAAACAAGTCAATTATCACAATCTATCCAAGCAGTTGTTGCTCAAATGAAAGAAGTCTCACGTTTCATGGAACAAATTGATAAAATTACTGAGCAAACAAATTTACTTGCCTTAAATGCCTCAATTGAAGCAGCTAGAGCGGGGCAAGCAGGAAAAGGCTTTGCCGTTGTTGCCAATGAAATTCGATTGTTATCCGATCAAACCCATCAATTCTCTCAACATATTAAGAAGACGATTCATTCATCCGAATCGAAAACGAAACTTTTTATGGAACAGTTTCTTTCTTTTAGTTCATTTGTGCAAACGATTGTCTCTAAGTCCAATGAGGCCGCCACTTTATTTGCGACAATCAATGAACAAGGAGCTGAAATCGAAAAAAATCAGTTTGAAATTAATGAATCCATTAACGAAATTTCATTAGGACTTGAGGAAGTAGCTCAATCGACTCAAGATTTAGTTGAATCTGCCTCCTCAATTTTTGAAAAGACAAATACGATTCAAAGTTATACAAATGAACAGCTTTTAACATCAAATCATTTATTAAATTCAATGCTTGAGTTAGAAAATACATCAAAAGACTTAAAAGAAAGCTCTCTAGCTTTTAAACTACTCAAAGAAGCGTAATTCAAAAGCAGCCTAATCGTCCTCAAAGTCGATCAGAGCTGCTTTTTGTTGTTTATTAAAGTCGCATAAGTACAACTGGGACATTTATCACAGATGGATCGTCCCTTGTTCCTATTCAAAATTATTAGTAGGATTAAAGAGTTAAATTTGGCTGTTTTTGGATTCGATTTATTTTTATTGGGTATTGATACATTATGAATCAATAAGTCTAAAATATAGTGCTAAGAATTACTCATAAACATTTGTAAACAAAAAAAGAAAGGAGCAATGCGATGCCTTATGCTGTTGAATTAATGATTAACTATGGAATTTTGTTTTTATTTATTATTTTATTAGCCGGTTTAGTCGTTCTTTCCAAAAAATATCCGATAATTAGTATTCTAGGAAAAGGGTTACGAAATACCTTTATAGTTGGTTTTGGATTGGTGATGCTTATCGTCTCTTTAATCGTCTATTCTTTTTTAGCTTTTATCATTATGGGCGTTTTTGCCTTTATCACAACCGAACCTGCTTACATAATTAACGGGGAACCTTTTAACCCTTTTATGGCCGATAATGAGGTCATTAAAATCATTTTACCGTTCGCGATTTTTTATCTAGTCGTGAATTTTGGCAGCACATTTGCTTATATGTATTTACAATTAAATGTTTGGGTTCATAAAGGTCTTGTCTTCTTAACGACAGCACTTGCGACGGTCTTTATTTTCCCACTCATCGTCAACAGTTTATTTTCCAATATCCACGTCACATTTTTAGGTGGCTTTTATTTTATTCTGTTTATGGTGATTATCACGATTAAACAACTCATCCGTCGTGAGCACCGGGCTTACAAACGTTACCGTCGCCGCCCATGGAGATATTTCACCGACCGCCTTTTCCCATGGTTAAAAACTGGAAAAGACCCAGGGACGAAAGATCCGTATCATCATTTGTGAGCATATGATTTAAAAGAGGAGTACGCACACGTGGTGCGACTCCTTCTTCATGTTTTAGTTCATTTGTGTGGAATTTCTTAAATAAGAGAGGCAGATGTTATTCCTCTTGACCAATATTCAACATTAATTCATCATAGACTTCTATAATTTCTGGCACTTCCATATAATTTTTTGACTGCTCTGGCAATTTAGGATATATAAGCTCAATTTCGGTCCCGTTCATTTTCATTTCTAAAAGCGGATAGATTTCACTCTCAAGTTTGTTGTATACACGGAACATTTCAAATGGAAAATAGATTAACTCTTTATCACTTTCAACGATAATTGAAGTAAACTCATCTTGATGAGTAATACTCTTTACTTTCAGCTCAAGATTTTCCTGTGGTAATACGGTGTTTTCAAGTAATTCTCGTTCCCTAATATAATGGAAAGGTTGATGTTGAATTGGAATCAGCATAAATGAAGGTCTTTCTCCTCCTCGTTGAAGAGGATAATCAATTCTAATTGGAGTTGCTTTATAATCTTCACTTTTATCATTGATGACATTTTGATAGTTTTCTTGTTCATACTCAAATGAACTTGAAACTTTATTCGCTCTAGAGATTTTTTCATGAAAAGAATAATGCCCCTCACCTATTTTCGTCGCAACTGAAGGTAAAATTTCTGGGATTGCCGGTAACCAACTTAGCTCTTCCTGCTCTTTCGGTAAATGAACAAATCCTTCAAAATAAGCAAAATCCTGATCTTCCCGATAACGATTTAGTTCAATTCTTTTATATTCACTTAAAATCTCTTTGCCATAGAAAATATTAGAATATTGAGGAGCGAGCGTATGATATTTATCTACGTTAAAAACAAAGTCCCACTCCCCTTTTTTCTCACCAATACGAGTTATTTGCATTGTAACCTCAAGATTATTATCCCAACCCTTTGCGTCTTCATAAGGTATGTAAAAAATACTAGCAACCTCGTTATTTTCAGCTATTGGGTAAACAGCTTTAACCTTAAAAGTATTTGCATCATGACCTAACATTAAATTCTGCTCAATTTCTAACGTTTCCCTTTCCTCTTCTTGCTCAATACGAAAGCTAACTGCAAACACATTTTGATCATATATGACATCTTCTAAGGTCACCTTTATGCCATCTTGCTCCGAACTTACATTTAACTTTGTATATTGCTTGTTCAGGGCTAAACGCTTTAAATAGGGAACGTCATCCTCCTCCAAAAAAATACTAGTAGCTCTGCCTTCTCCTAACTTCTCCTCTTCTCCATATCCAAGTACAGTTATCAAAACGCCCAATATCCCAACCATCAACATGGACGCGATACTCACAAAAAGTCGGTGCTTCCTTCTCGGTTTTTCGTGTTTGGCTTTCACAATTGCTTGTTGGATCGTTTGCTCTAGTTTCTCTTTTGGCACTGGCACTTCTTCCATCGATTCTTTAATATTCCGTCCAAACCTTTCCAATCATTTCCCCTCCTTTTTCTAAACTTATTTTCATTTGAGTAAGGGTGCGGTGAAGCTTCGATTTAATCGTTCCTTCTGGTTTTTGAAGCAGTTCAGCCATTTCTTTTATTGAATATCCATAATAAAAACGTAAAATAATTAATGATTTCTGTTCTGGTTTTAATCGGTCAAACTGCTCGTCCACCAGCATTTTATTTAATGTATCATTTTGCTCATTTTTCCCACTTACGGTCCGTTCAAAATCAACATAAATCACTTCTCGTCTTTTTCTGGTCGCATCAATTGCTGTATTGATTAAGATCCGCGTCATCCAAGTCGAAAAATATTGGATCTCTGTTAATTTTTCATAGCTACGATAAGCTTTTATTACAGCATCCTGGACAATATCTAAAGCGTCCTGCTCATTTTTAACAAAAGAATACGCCACACGATACAACTTTTCTTGCTCTGTCTTAATTAACTCTTCAAACTTTGGTTTCGGTTCTTTCTTAAAAAAGCTTTTTAATTTCACATTTTCACCTCCTGTCAATTATTAGACTGACTTCCATTCCGATCCGTTCCAGCTTTTTTTATTTTATCACTTTAAAATTTTTACATTACAAAATAAAAAACCAGTTAAGTTGTTTTTAATCCCTCTTAACTGGCCTATTATTTAACATTGCTATTATTCTTGTACCCTCGCTCAGAAAGACAGATTTCCTTATTATTCCTCGATAAACTCTAATCCATACTCTACTGTAGATTCCACATGCAAATTTTGTGGAATTTTCATATAAAAGTAAATCACATACCCATAACCCCAACCGGAATCATCATAATCGATGTTTTGAGGATTAAATTGATTAATTGGCCATTCGTTAGTAAATAGTGTTTTTTCAATCTGAACAGTCTGAGGTGTAAGCATTTTTAACGTATCACCATTCAGCTCAAATTCCGGCAATGGGATTTCCATCAGCATTTCAAACCCACGTAAATCTAAGCTTCCAGCCGCAAATGAATAGATTTCAATAGTCCCATCATTTTCTGCTTTTCTTTCTACTGTAATCGGGTATGAGTAAACATCACGGTCCTCATAATCGATGATTAATTTTTCAGTCTCTATCTTAAAAGAAGTCTCTTGCTTTTTTATAAACTCATCTGGAATCTGCTCCCATTGGCCATTTTCAAACTTTCTATATAACTCATCAATGTGGATTCGTTCACCCTCGGTCATTTGTACACTTTCCATCGGCTCAACTGGTAAAAATAAACAAATGATCATTGAAAGAATAATGACACCTAAATAGACAACAGCAATCATATGATTACGCTTAGCCTTTAATTTCAGCTTCGAATCCCGCCACCTTAACACAATAAAAATAATGACTATTAAAAGGAGAAGAACAACTAACATTAAGTTCTCACCTCCAAACGATTCGTTATCATACTCGTAAGAAAAAGCATGAGGGTGCAACTTAAAAGTACTTTTACGATTACAAGTAAAATCGATGTTTCTGCAAAGATTTGCACAAAAATCCAGTTAATGATCCCTTGCTCACCAATTCCTGTAATAAACCATGTAAAAATCCATCCAATAAAAACTGCTGGAATGATAAATTTGAAAGCTGGATACACTTGAACGAGCATTCCAATTACATAACCGATTGTCCCAAGCAATAATAAATACAACATAGTGGCAACGGCCCCACTCATAATGATCGTCCAACTAGGTATAGACTCATAAAGAACATCGCCACTTCTACTAAAATAAACACCTACCTTAATCATATAGCTTGAGAAAAAAGCGGTAAAGCCGCTGAAAACACTCATCACAACTAAATAACAAATATTCGCGAGATTGGCACTTACACGTGAGGTCACAAAGGAAAAATCATCATATCGATAAGCCTTGGACGTAATTAATATCCCAACGATAAAAGCCCAAATAAACGTGAACACAATGACTGCATTTGACGATATGTTATATAAATTAAAGCTAAACAAATCTGAACTGTTCATACCATATGAAGAAGTCGGAATAAATATCGTAAATAATATCGTCGCCACTTGGAAAACAATCATAACGGTAAACGCTCCGGATAACGCATTTAATTTAAATAACGTTTGCTTTTTCACTAGTTCCAATAAACTGATGGAACATAACATCGTCAGCCCCCCCTTCATTACTTGTTTATTTCTTTATAATTGAAATCACTGTCAGCAATTATTTCTAAATCGTTAGGTATTTTTAAATATATAATGGACTGTCCAGTTGATGGATTACTCTGCCCCTCTTCGTAGGCCCCTTGAAATTGTTTAATCGGGAATCCATGATCAAAAAGTCTAACTTGTTTTCTAATAAAGTCATCTTCTCCCATGACAAGCAATCTGTTCTCTCCTAATTCAACTCTTCCGGTTTCTACTCTCTCCTCTAAAAGATAACCTAAAGTCGATTCTAACTCTGTTCTAGCAATCATAGAAGCTTCAATCACCCCATCATTCTCTTCTTTTCTTTCAATATAAATTTGAAAAATAGATTGATAAAACATCGCCGTCAAGTAAATTTCATCGTCCTTATAGTCAAAGCTCCACGTCTCACTAATCCAGCTTTGATCGATTTCTGCAAAGTTTCCTGCTTCGATTAACCGTTCGGCTTCCTCTACTCTTGCTACCGACTCTGCCGCCACCTGTTTCGTATACACATACCCCGTATCAAGCTGTACCGGTTTTAACTCATCTTTTGGGAGAAGACTGAAGATAATCGGTGCAAGTATTAGCAAAACAAAATAAGTCGATAATAGAATCATACTAGGATTATATTTTTTCTGACTTTTTGGTTTGATTATTTTTTTACCGAGATAAAAACATCCGACAAAGAGAACAATAATAAAAAGATAAGAACTAATAATCAACGACATCATCTCCATTTACCTCACCTCCAGACGTTTCCCGACCAAAACAGAGCCAACCATTAAGAGAATAACGGTCAATAACACGTTAAAGCTAAACACCCAAAACGAAGACTGATTAAAGTAGGCATGGGCCAGAAAGTTAAAAAATCCGTTCAATTCTCCTGGCGTATTTGTTAAAGTAATGATAGCGACAACAGCTACTGGAATAATGACGTAAAAACTCTTATTGAGCTGGACGAGGCCCCCCATCAAATAACCTAGTAAACCAAACATCAAACCATATAAAGCCATCGCTACTATCCCTGCTATATAGTCCCATAATCCCGTTTGGCTCGGATAAAACATGAGTTCGCTGTTTGTCACAAAATACATGATAATTTTTTGTACGTACCCTGCTAAAAAGGCTGTAACAGCACCAATTAGACTAGCAAACATTAAATAAATAAAATTGGCAAAGCTTTGACTTACATTGCTCGTGACAAAACAAAAATCATCATACCGATACGATTTGGACAGGAGTAGAACCCCCATAACAAACAACCAAATAAATGTAAAAACCAAAATAACATCATTTGTGGTGGACTCAACCATATAAGAACGCGAGGATATCGAAATCGTTGACCCCATCGATAGCAACATCATGACACATTGTGTAACCATAAGAGAGAAAAAGAAGCCCCAGTTTGCCTTTATTCGAAAACGAACTTGTTTGAGAACCATCTCTCTTTTACTAGTTGTCGCTAAAGACATCATCAATTCCTCCTTTACGACTTTCCGTTAAATAGACACAAATGTCACTCGCTGAGACCGAACTAATTTGTAACCCTAGACCCCTTGCTTGTTCAAGCTTTGTCTCACTATCATTAGGAACAACAAGATAGCTAGAATGTGTACCGACTGACTTTTGGAACAAAACTTCTTTGCCTGTTGCCCATTCCGTGACGAGCTCTGTATCACCTTGAACCGCTACTGCTAAGTCCTTTAATTCCGCAATCGAGAGATGTTTTTCAACTTTCCCTTCTTTGATTAATAACACATCCTCTAATAAATCTTCTATTTCATTCAGGTGGTGGCTCGATAATAAAATGGAACGTGGGTGATTAATATAATCTTTAATTAACGCCCGATAAAAATCCTTTCTAACCGATTCATCCATACCTGTCGTCGGCTCATCAAAAATCGTTAATTCACAGCGAGCCGATAAGCCAAAAATCATATTAAATGTGCTTTTCATCCCTTTTGATAAATTTTGATGAATCTGTCTTGGATTGAAAGAAAAGTAGTTAAAGAGATCTTTCGCTAGCTTCTCATCCCAATTCGGATAAAAGCGTTTGCCTTCCTTTAAAATATCTTCGAGTGTAAGACTTGTTGGAAAATACATTAAATCGTCGACAAACACGGTATTTAAGGAGGTGTTAATGTTATTAAATGGAACTAGCCCAAATACTTTAATAGTTCCGCTGCTCGGTTTATAAAAACCAGCAATTAATTTTAGCAAGGTCGTCTTCCCTGCTCCATTTCGTCCGATCACTCCGGTAATTTTCTTTTCTTCAATCGTTACACTCAATTCATTCAATGCTTTTTTATGACGATAAATTTTACTTACCTTCTCTGCTTGAATGACACTCATTGCTTCTCCCCCTTAATCTCTTTATTCATCTCTTTTATCATTTCCATAATTTCTTTTTCATCCACAGATAAACGATAGGCCTCAAGCACGAGCTCATGTACAAGCTTTCTTAATGTTTGTTCCTTTCGTTCTGCCATAATGAATTGCTTTGCCTCTCCTGTCACAAACATCCCAAGTCCCCTTTTCTTATATAAAATGCCTTTATCAGCAAGAATATTTAACCCCTTGGCAGCTGTTGCTGGATTAATCGTTAACATCTCAGCCAATTGATACTGTGAATAAATTTTTTCATCCACTTTAAAATTCTCTTTTATAATTTCTGTTTCCAACCATTCGGCAATTTGTACATAAATCGGCTTTGAACCGTCATTATCTATGATCACATTCACTCACCCCATATCCGATATATAGTGCATTACTGTTGTAATGTACTATATACTTTTTTACCAAATTATACAATATGTTTTACAAAATTTAATAAAAAAACCTTGATACAACTATAAAGTTGACATCAGGGTTTTGATTCACCTTTTTATCACTGAGACTTAATTAAGTTTTGTACAAAATAATATTAATAACTAAAACTTAACCATCAAAAACAAAAATTATTATACAACAGATAAATAATCCTTTGATTATAGCAATCTTCTGTTATAATATTCTTGTAATTAAGTAGATTTAGTTGAGGAGGTTTGAATTCTACCTAAAAGTACTTTTAGGATTGTTAGTTTGTTTTTTCCTTATCAATTTTTCTCTTTTCATTATCATCCCACTAAAAGTAACCGCTTACAAATGGAGGATGGTGTTAACATGATCACTTTTTTTAGTGCGATTATTCTTTTAATTATTGCTTATTTTACTTACGGGAAGTTTGTTGAAAAGCAATTCAGGCCTACTGATGATCGTTCAACCCCGGCATATGCCAATAATGATGGAATCGATTATGTTCCTATGCATAAACAAAAAAATGCCCTTATTCAATTATTAAATATTGCTGGTACTGGGCCCATTTTTGGACCGATTATGGGGGCATTGTTTGGACCAGTTGCTTTTATTTGGATCGTTGTTGGTGCTATATTTGCCGGTGCCGTCCATGATTATTTAACAGGGATGATTTCTATACGAAATCGTGGTGCTCATATTCCTGAGCTAGCAGGTAGATTTTTAGGGAAATTTTCACGTCATGTCGTCAATTTCTTTGCCTTACTACTTCTTGTTTTAGTTGGAACCGTATTCATTACAACCCCTGCATCATTACTTAGTATCGTTTCAAATGGTGCTGTTGCCGTATGGGTTTTCGCTGCATTAATTATCTTTTATTATTTCTTATCTACGATGCTACCAATTGATAAAATCATTGGACGTGTTTATCCATTCTTTGGAGCTATCTTATTATTTGGAACTATAGGTGTTGGAATTGCACTTCTTTTTTCAGGAGCAAAAATTCCTGAATTAACGATTGAAAATTTACACCCAGATAATTTACCTATTTTCCCAATTTTATTCTTTACCATAACTTGTGGAGCTTTATCAGGTTTCCATGCCACACAGTCACCTATTATTTCTAGAACTGTAAAGAAAGAGTCACAAGGACGTTATATTTTTTATGGAATGATGATTGCAGAGGCTATTATTGCGATGATTTGGGCTGCGGCTGCGATGAGTTTATTCCACGGTGAAGCTCTAAACGAGTTAATTGCAGCTGGAACTCCATCTGCTGTTGTAAATGAAATTTCCATTACATTACTCGGTGCCATTGCAGGAACCATTGCTGTATTAGGAGTTATTGTTTTACCTATTACTTCTGGTGATACAGCCTTCCGTGCTGCACGTTCAATCATTGCAGATTATTTGAATATTAGTCAGAAAAAAACAAGAAATCGTTTAATGATTGCCCTCCCACTATTCGCAATTGCTTATGGGCTCATGCAAATTGATTTTAATATTCTCTGGCGCTACTTCTCGTGGGCGAACCAAGCGACTGCCGTCATCGCTCTATGGATAGCGACAATGTATTTGTTTGTAAAAGGAAGAAAATATATCATTTCATTAGTACCAGCCTTGTTTATGACCTATATGGTTCTAGTCTATATTCTAAACGCACAAATCGGTTTTAATATTGACTTAAACATTTCATTTATTGTAGGGATCGTGTTAACAATCGCCTTTACTATTTGGTTCTTTTGGAAAGCAAATAAAAATAAAAAAGCCGGCTTGCAGGTTGATTTAGAAGTTGATGAAACTGATATAAAAACTAAGTTAAGCTAAAAACTAATGACCCCACTTCATTTATTAGAAGTGGGGTTGTTTTAATGTAATGTTAAGAAAGTAAAGTATGTGCCAAAGATGTTCCTCTCCTTCTTTTTCACATCATCCCTGACCATCCACATCCAACCATCAACCCAAAACTAAAACACACTAAAAAACCCCGGCATTAAACCTGCTGGGGTTCGCTTTTTATCTGTTTATTCGTAACGCAATGCATCAACTGGTTGCAGTTTCGAAGCTTTAAGTGATGGTAAAATTCCAAAAATGATTCCGACAATCATCGAGAAGACTAACCCTCCAATAATCGCAGGGACTGAAATCATAAATGGCAACACCGTAAACATGGAAATCAGTTTAGCAACCCCGATTCCCAGTCCGATCCCAAAGACCCCACCGATACTCGTTAAAACAGTTGCTTCGGTTAAAAATTGGAATAAAATCATATGGCGTTTCGCACCAAGAGCTTTTTTAATTCCGATTTCACGGGTTCGTTCTGTTACGGAAACGAGCATAATATTCATAACGCCGATCCCACCAACCAGAAGCGAAATGCTGGCAATCCCCGCTAATAGAAATGCAAATGTTCGCGTATATGCGGCCATTTCTTCCATAATTCTTTCTAAATTCATGACCGTATAAGATGCTAATTCAGCGTCAACTGGATGTAAGTCTGCATTTAATAAGTCCGCAGCCATCACCCCTGCTGTTTGAATCGAATCAGAATTGATCGCTTGAACCGCAATTTGGGTTGGAGCATCATATCCGCCAACGAGTGGCCAAATTTGTTTCGGTACATATACCTTTGGAGGGTACCAGTAATAATAAGAAAACTCATCGTTAACGTCTTCAGATCGATCGGTAAAAACGCCAATTACACGAAACGGACTGCCTGCTAAATCAATAAAACTTCCTGGGATAAAGCCTTCTGGAAACAGCTCATCCCTTGCTTCCTCATTAATCATCACATATTGATATTTCCCGTTAAATTCCTCCTCCGAAAACTCTCTTCCTTCAACTACTGTAATAGGAAAAAGCTCAAGATACGTTTGATCAACACCATACATTTCTGGCCATGAGGAGTTCGCTAAATGAAACGCTTCTCCGCTCCATGACTGATAATAAGTGGAAACCACATTAACTAAAGGATCACTTTGAATCATCTCTAATGTTTCTTCACTGATCGGAGGGGCTGAAATAAAGGACATATCACTTCCCCAATAATCATCCTCGCCAAATTGATTGTTCTCTTCATATACAACATTAATCGTATTATTTCCCATTCCGACTAAGTCACTTTTTAACGCTTCACTTTGACCTTCAATTATCGAGACAATCGCAATGACAGCAGCGATCCCGATAATTACCCCTAGCATCGTTAATAAAGAACGTAGCTTATGGGCAAAAATCGATTGAAAAGAGAGCTTAATATTTTCGAACATTACACTCTCACCTCATCTTCCACTTCAACTTCTCGGTCTTGTCTGAGAAGTTCACCATCGCGTATGTAGACGATCCGATCTGCCTTTTCAGCGACTTCCTTATCATGGGTAATCATAATAATCGTGACTCCCTCTTCATTTAACTCAGCAAATAATTTTAAGATTTGTTCACCCGTTTTTGTATCAAGAGCACCTGTTGGTTCATCCGCTAAAATAAAGCGGGGTTCATTCACTAACGCACGAGCGATAGCGACACGCTGCTTTTGCCCGCCAGAAAGTCGGGTCGGCAAAAAGCCAACACGGTCCGCCAATCCAACCTTCCCTAATACATCTAACGCCCGCTTTCTTCTTTCTTTTTTCTTAATACCAGCATACACAAGCGGGAGCTCAACATTTTGAACAGCCGTTAAACGAGGCAATAAGTGAAAGGTTTGAAAAACAAAACCAATTTCCTTATTTCGAATCGATGCAAGCTTTCCTTCTTTACCAGCGATCATATCCATCTCATCTAACTGATAACTACCTTTAGTCGGTTTATCTAAACACCCTAAAATGTTCATTAATGTTGATTTTCCCGAACCAGAAGGACCCATAATCGCCAAAAATTCGCCTTCTTTAATTTGTAAATCTATGTTTCGTAAAATCGGTACTTCCTCTTTGCCGATTTTGTATGATTTATTAATACTCTTCAAACTGATCATACATTTGGACCTCGCTTCCTTCTTCTACATTCGAAAATGGTTCAACAAGGAAGTCCTCCAATGAGACACCACTTAGTATTTCAACTAAGCCCATATCAAAGTTTTCTTCACCTAACTCAACGACTTGTTTATAAGCTAAATTATTTTCATCGACTTTCCATACATAAGGCTCTTCTTCATCACGAACAACAAACCAATCATAAATTTGAACGACATCAGATGAAACAGTCTCCTGTTCTGTATATGGCTCCATATTCACATGGAATCCAATTTCTAACCCGTCATGCTCATCAATTTGCACCGTGAATGGATAATTCGATGATTGTGGGTTAGAACCATAATACATGTCCATCATTTGATCATCTTCATCAAATCCAACTGGCAGCTTTCCAACGTCCGTAATCGTTCCAAACCACTCTTGTCCATCGTATACTTTTTTCATGATACGGACTTGGCTACCAACCTCTAACGTATCGAGTAAAAATTCATTGACCTGACTTTTAATAAAATAAGAGCCCGTTGATACAATTTGAATCATTGGTCCTTGTGTCTGTTCATTTGTTGCCCCTTCTGCAATATCTTGATTAATCGTTTGGACAATTCCAGCCTGTTTTGCAACAACGACATTGACATTTTCTTCATCATCTTTTTCCAAAGCAGCAATTTGTTTTTGGGTTTGACCAGCCTCTAAATTACTGACACGTAAATCAAAATTGATTTGTTCTAACTCTTCTTCAAACATTTCTTTCTCTTCTTTTGTTTCAGCTTCTTTTATTTGTTTCTCTAATTTTGTTTTTTGTTTTGTTGTACGGTTAATTTGCATATAAGACATTTCAAGTGACATTTTTAATTGATCTAACTCTAAGGAATAATCCTCAAGTGGTTCATATTCAAATAAAGGTGTACCTTCTTCAACTGTGTCACCTTCCGCAACAAAAAGCTCAAGAATTTTCCCACGCTCAGGCTCATAATAAACACGTTCTGATTTTTCAGGCTCAACCTTTCCTGAATAAGTATAAGGCGAGTACATTTCCATTCCGAACATCATGTCGGAAACAGCCATGGCATATGGCTCCATCTCCCCCCATTCCTCATATTCCCCTCCGGCTTTGACGGAATTATTTAAAGCCATATAAGCTCCAAATCCAACTCCCCCTAAAGCTAGTACACCTACAACCGACAACGTGACGATTAACCCAACCTTTTTCTTTGACATATCCTGACCCCTTTTGTTTTTCTACTTTTTTCTAATTATAGAAATATTATGTATTATACCTTCCAAATAAGCAATCTATTTTTTCGGAAAAATAGATTCATATAAAAGACGCTCCTCGACCTTAAAAAGTTTCATCATTTTAATCATTTTTTTATATTTTTACGTTTATTCACTTTGTAGCGACTAAAATTAATTATTGAGCAGAATAATTTCAGGGCGATTGAATAGTCGCTGTGGAATAATGCTATTACCTAACCCACGATGAACGATCATTTTAGAACCCTTTTCTTCGTACATCCCTTTTACATATTCAGGGAACAACCCTTGATTAGGGGCGACGAGACCACGGTTATTTGGTAAACCAATTTGGCCTCCATGAGCATGTCCGGATAAAATCAAATCAACATCGTATCCTTGATAAAGAGAAAAAAACTCAGGGCGATGAACTAATAAAATCGTATAATTCTCTCCTTCTATTAATTCATTTTCGAATATAACATTCAAATGTTGTTCGGTTGTTATTTCTTCTGATTGGTTAGACTGAATAGCTGGATCATCGATTCCCATTATATTTAGTTGGCCTTTTTTTAGTTGAACAGTCTTATAATCATTCCGCAAAACTTCCACACCCATTTGTTCCATTTTCTTCTCAAGCTGCTCGAAATCGCCTGACCACCACTCATGATTACCCGTCACAAAATAAACCGGTGCAAGCTCAACTAGCCCTTCCATCAGATGAAGGGGTGCTTCTGATTCTGCTTTTTTCGCATCGATTAAATCTCCCGTTACAAAGATCAAATCTGGCTGAAGTTCTTCTACTTTCTTTAAAAGTTTACTTTGTTTGGAACCGAAACTTTTGCTATGTAAGTCGGATAAATGAACCATCTTCAACTCACCAAAATGAGATTTGTCCAAGCCCTCCAATTCAAATTCGGTCACAACAAGGCGATTATTTTGGTCATATAAAAAGAGAGGCACTCCGATAATGGCCATTAACAGTGCAATTAAAAGTTTTTTTCGTTTAAACATAGTGTAAACCCCTGACTATTAGCTTTTGAAAAATTAAACTACAAATTCCATCACATATCCGACATCCTATCTGATATATTGACAAACTTTTCCTCCCTTTAATTCGCCATAACTATTTCATTTCCTTCTCAACTGGCTGGTCATTCCAATTAAATAACTGCCTTTATCAAGCAAAATGTTCTAACTTCATTTAATTGTCACAACGCCAACCAATACCAAGTGGTCCACATATGTAACCACATATATAAATAACAAATGCCTCTGAGGGATTCCTCAGAGGCATTTGTCTACGGCTAATGAATGCCAATATATATGAATTCATTCACTGATTTTTCTATTCTTTTAAACTAGTTAAAACTTGTTCAAACGCTTGCTTGTTAAAGCCTTCTGCAAATGACTGATTCAGGCGCATCGCTTTTCCAAAGTGATATTGTTTGGCCCCTATCATTTGATGTAGTTCTTGAATATTAGCTGATGAAAGACCTGCTCCAGGCATAATAGCTGGTCCATCCGTTGTGACTGACTGTTTCACCAATGCTTGTAGTTGCAATTTACCTTCTTCACAATTAACTTTTCCACCAGAGGTTAAGATTCGTTTCACTTGTTTTGAATAGTTAGCTAACGTTTCATAGGCCGTCTGCTGATTACGGACTTCATCAAAAGCTCGATGAAAAGTAATATCTAAATCAGAAGATAACGCGATAATTTCTTTTAAAAACGCAATATCAATCGTTTTGTCGTCCTTTAATGCCCCAAAAACGATTCTCTTTCCACCTAGATTAAGCAATGCTTGAATATCTTCAAGTATAATTTTCCGATCGGTATCTGAATAGTTAAAGTGATAAGCATGTGGGCGAATCATCACCTGTACAGGAATGGTTACAGCGTTAAGAACCCGCTTTATGGAACCGTAGCTCGGTGTCAATCCACCTTCTGATATCGCTGATACAAGCTCTAACCTTGTCGCTCCAAATTGCTCAGCTTGCTTTGCCTCTTGATCATTTTGTACAATCACTTCTATTTGCATCAAAGTTCACCTAACTTTAATTTTTATCTTTCGAAATATAACTAACTCAACTTTCGCATCAAGAAAATAAGTTCAACTAGTTGGCAGAGCGAAAGGGAAACTCTTAAACAAATGGCCTTGACACATTGAAAAAAACGGACGTTCTATTACGTCAAAGAGATAAATTGCGCAGAAAGAAAAAAATAATAATATGCCCTCCGGCGGTCGCTCCCAAACAGACACTTCGCGTCCTGCCGGAACCTCATGAGCCTCCTCAGCGTTTCACGCTTGCGGGGTCTCATTGGACGGTTTATTCCTGCGGGAGTCTCCGTGTCTGTTTGTCCGCTAGATCATGGAATCGAATCTAGGTTCGGTTTTCTCCTTGAATAAAAAACAGTCATGACTTCAAAGGACATGAGCTTGAGAATGATTTTTCTCCTTCCATGACTAATTCCGTTACAGTTGTAAACAAATCAGTGTGGATGCTCTGTACGTTAGCTAGATGATCGAGCTGGTTTCGATTTGAATCCTGTCTTTTCATGACGGCAGACTTAGGAAAAAATAGGGGCAACTCCCTATTTAGTTCCATAACCAACAAAGGGAAGAAGAAGGTTCTTCTGCGTGAGAAATAGCTGATTGAGAATGGCCATATCATCAAGCATCTCCCCTACACTTAGCGGACAAAACCATACGGAGACTCCCGCGGGAATAAACCGTGGAGCGAGACCCCGCAGGTGTACCGAGGAGGCTCGCCAGGTTCCCACAGGACGCGGAGTATGGTTTTGGTAGCGACAGCCGAAGCGCTTCATTTAGTGAACAGTTTCCTTCAACTGTAAAAATAAAAATGTATTCTGACTGTCAGCGATTGAACCGTATATGTAAAGTCAATTTGAGCATTACATCTCCATCAAGTCAATCTCTATCAACGGTTACGGGTCAATCATACTCTGCGAAAGTTGAGTAACTAAGAAATAAACAAAGATCATTTTTTTGAAAGTGCCATTTCTATGATTCTTTTACGACCATCCCGAAGGCCTTCACAAACCCTATCGCTTGTTCTGGTGAAATGATACAACCAGCTAGCTGCTCACTAGAAACTGAAATTCGTTCAAACTCACAAGTACTAATGTCGATCCCGTTTAAACGAACCTCATAAAAGGATGCCTCATTTAATTTACTTTTGACAAATTCAACCGCTTCAAGTTTCGCCTCAAAAAAATTCGCATGTTCAAGTACCGATTCTTCAAAAAGAACTTGTTTAAAGTTGGCATGATTAAATTCGACATAAGGAGCTAACGTATGATTCATACTCACATGACGAAAGTGGGCTTCAGATAAATGGCAACCAGTCATTTTGCAATGGATAAACTCGACACGATGAAAAACGGCTTGATTTAATTCTGCATTAGAAAAGTCGCAATGATCAAAAATTACATCGGCACATTCTAATAGCTCAAAAAAACTCCCAACAAACGAAACATTTTTAAAAACCAACTGGTCAAAAAAGACTTTTTCATACTCCTGGACATGAATGACTTGATTTTCGATTAGTCCATTATGAATATACTTTTCCTCTTCTAACTGTTCGCCTAAGTTAAGCTCACTCAATACTCTTGGTAGTTTTGGCTTTTGCCGTTTTGTTTTTTTCACCCTGTCACCTTCCAACACAATTATTTCTTACTACTATATTTTATTAGAGTTTTATATCCTAATCTCGTTAGTTTAAATTGTTCATCTACAAAACTTGAACTTTCCATAAATGCCTTTAAATCTTGTGAAAGATTCGGTTTGATCATACTCAATTGCTCATTTAACTCTTGAATAGAAGAACCCTCAAAGTTTTCTGAATCAAGGGCAGCCGCTAATTCCTTCATCGGATCCTCTTTAACAAAGATATTTTTTGTCTCTATAAAGGCTTGCTGAATTTTATTTTTAGCATTGGTTAATTCAGTCAAAATATTGGCCTTTTCTACTTCCTTTTCTTTGAACCTAGTTCGATATTGTTGCTTCTCTCGCTCATTTAAGTCCGCCTTCTTCAATAAATCTTCCATTAATAACGTCTGATCAAGGTCTATTTTTTCTAACTCTTTTTCTTTTTCCTCTACCCCTGCCTCAAAGATCATCGTTGGGGCCTCTAATTCATCCACTTTTATTTGTGGTTTATACTCTTTTGGCTTTTGTAACTCTACCGACTGTCCACTTTTCAATAGGAATAATTCCTTTTGGAGACTGTGCAGCTTTTGAAGAACGATAAAAGCAAAAGCAATTAAAAAAAGTAAGACTACCGCCCGATAAACAACTTCATAAAAAACGGCTACATAAAGGACAGCAAGACAAATAAGCCAGCCGACAATACAAATACCCCATTCTTTTGCTGTTGTTGGTTTTATTAATAATTGTGATAATGGTTTTAAACTAGTTCCTTGTTGTTCCATCATATTTCTCCTCTTAAATAAAATACTCCATCTCTCTTTTTTTAGATGGAGACTAAACTTAAGATTACTATAGCACAAATCGATTATCAAATATGCTCAAAATTATCAATAACTTGGGGAAATTATGGGACGTCCTAAGACTTGGTCCTAACCTGAACATTCAGCGATACCATATGGCTGAACTACATATACTACAACCTTTCATCGACCGTCTTCTCTTTCAATGATTAAGCTTTTAATTGATAATGCAACCCGTCCAAATGAAGTTCTTTTAAAATAGCTAACTCTTTCTCTCGCATTTCTACATAGGAAGATAGCTGTCTTAATCTCTCATCAATATAAGCAGGGTGACACATCACTTCTAACGAGAAATTCTTGAATAAATCAGGTAAACTCTTAAAAAAACCTGGGTTCACACCTTCCCCATAAAATTGATCCGTAAAAAAATCGGTCCGTTTTTGTACAGGTAAATGCTTAATCACCCCTACATTTCGAAAAGGAAGCTGATACTTATCGGATAAACGTTGTACAACTGGTATTAATTTTTCCCAGCCATGAATATGATGGTGACTATCTAAATGATGAGGTAACTGCTCAAACAATGTACAGAATGTTTCAATTTGAGCTGACCATTCTTTTTCTATTTCAGAGAGCTCTACTTCAACGTTCTGCTCTGAATAGCGGCTTGTTAATTTAAAATTCCCATTTGCATCAACTAAACTAGAGCCGGTCTTTAATAGTGGCTTTCCTGATGTAAGTGTTAAATGAACCCCTATTTTTAAAGCTGGATTCTCTTTACTTTTACATATGGCATCTTCTAAAGCACACCCGTTCATCATTAAGGAGGTAGAACGGACAACCCCATTTTGAAAAGCATCGATAATCCCAAGATTAACAGCTTCTGATAAACCAAAATCATCAGCATTCACTATTAAATCTACCATCTATACCTCCTAATTGTTCCTCATTAATAAGAGCGTTCTATAATAAAATTGGCTTTATCCCCTCTAAAATAGGCTTTGGAATATTCAATAATTTGACCATCCTCTAAATAGGCTTCTGTCTCAATCATAAAACAAGGGGAACCTTCCTCAATCTCTAACATTTGAGCAATAAAAGAATCCGCTAACATAATCTCAATTTGCTCAACCGTCTTTTTAATTTTTAATTCATATTGATTACGTAACAAGGAATAAAGCGAATGCTCACACGCATCTCAATCTAATCCTGGCGTTTGGTTCCAAGGTAAATAAGCCACCTCATATTGAATCGGTGTTTCATCAGCATAACGAATTCTCTCAAGCTTATTAACAGGTGAACCATTATCAATTCCTAAAGAATGACTTATAAATTCATCACTAGGAACAACGAGTAAATTAATCACTTTAATCGCTGGATTTTTACCTTGTGACTGCAGCTGTGTATTGAAATTTTCAACGGTTGCTGTTAACGATTGTTTCACTTTATTATCGGCAACATACGTGCCGCTCCCTTGAATTTTATACACATAACCTTCTACATGTAATTGGTTAAGAGCCGTTCTTACCGTTGTTCTACTAACATCAAAAAGCTCACAAAAATCAGCTTCGGTTGGCAGCTTTGTATTGATTCTATACTCTCCACTTTTAATCGCTTGTTTAATTTCATCCTTAACACGAATATGTAAAGCTTTCCCTTCATATCTATCGTTTTTCAAGCATTTTTTCCTCCCTTTAAATACATCCATTCTTCCTTTTATTGTAACATATTATCTATAAGTTAGGACAATTTTAAATATTATATATTTGATAAATGTCATTAATTGTAACAACAAATTACAGTTCCTTTTTTTAATTACGTATATATGTTTACAAAGATTGTAGCGAACACTTGTAAAGCTTGCTATCATATACATAGTAGACTACTAGTAAGGTTAAGAAGATAGAATCAGATTTATTATCGGTCAGCCAAAATCCATTCCTCTTTTGCAAGAATGGTTATATCATTACTATAATATGGAGGATTTTATAATGACGAAAATAATGAAAACGTTTGAGAAGAGACTTTTACCTCTCGCTGCCAAAATCGGTACTCAACGTCATTTAATGGCTATTCGTGATGGATTTGTCGCTATAATGCCCATCATCATTATCGGATCATTGGCTATTTTATTGAATAATTTCCCATCGGAACACTTTCAACAATTTATGTTCTCTCTCTTTGGCGACACATGGAAGAGCATTGGAACTGGAATTGGAAATGGCTCGTATGCGATTTTAAGTATTCTAGCCACGTTAGCTGTCAGCTATAAATTATCACGTACATATCATTTGGATGGTCTCTCCACCTCTCTTATCTCGGTTTCTGCCCTTATTATTTTAATTCCGATTCATGTAGATGGAGGATTATCACTTGAATGGACAAGCTCACAAGGATTATTTGTTGCCATCCTAACAGCCCTAATTGTCCCTGAACTCTTTCGTTTGTTACTTAAATCAAAATGGACGATTTCCATGCCTGACAGTGTACCAGAAGGAGTTAAAAAGTCATTCCGTGCTCTGATTCCTGCTCTAATCATTTTGCTCCTATTTAGTTTTTTGAATACCGTGATTACATTACTTAATGTAAGTAGTGTCCACGAATTCATTTATCGGCTTATTCAAGAACCTCTACAGGAACTGTCAAATACACTTTTTAGTGCGATTATCGTTTCATTCAGCAGTCACCTCCTTTGGTTCTTTGGCCTACATGGCTCTAACATTTTAGGACCCATTATCGAACCGTTATATTTACCTTTAATTATGGAGAATCAAGCGATATTTAACAGTGGTATAAGCGCCTTTGATGTTCCTTATATTATTACAAAACCATTCTTTGATGTTTTTGTTTATATGGGTGGAATCGGAACAACGCTCGCTTTATTAATCGCCATTTTATTCGTCGCAAAAACAAAGCATTATCGTACGATCGGAAAGGTGTCGACCCCTGTTAGCTTTTTCAACATAAATGAACCGGTTTTGTTCGGGCTACCAATTGTTCTGAATCCATTACTATTAGTCCCATTTTTATTAGTCCCAACCCTACTGACGATCACAAGTTTTTGGGCTTTACAATTAGGGTTTGTTCCAAAAACAGTTGCGATTCTTCCTTGGACAACGCCTCCATTTATTAGTGGTTATCTTGTCACTGGTGGAGATATAAGAGGGGTCCTTTTGCAAATGTTTAACCTTACTCTAGCTGTTTGTATTTATATCCCTTTCGTCTTATTGACTGAAAAAAGCTTAAACAAACAACTACAATCACCTTAAATGAAGAGAGGACAAAAATATGGGGACAAACGAAAACAGCTATGAACAAATCGCCTTTTCATTAATTTTATACGCAGGGGATGGTCGGTCCTTAGCTATGGAAGCGATCAAAAGTGCCAAAAAAGAGAATTTCGAGTTAGCATCTGAAAAAATAGAACAAAGTAATAAAAAAATACAACAAGCCCACCTGCTCCAAACCGAGCTTATTAAACAAATGGAACAAGCGACCGTATCCCTACTTCTTGTCCATGCTCAAGATCATGTAATGAATGCCATCTCTGTTAAAGAAATGGCCGAAGAATTTATCGACTTATATAAAAGACTATCCGAGAAAGGGGACTAACAAACATGCGAGTGTTACTCATTTGCTCTGCAGGTATGTCGAGCAGCATCCTAGCCAGTAAAATGCAAAAAGCCGCCTCTGATGTAAATATCTCACTCTCCATTATTTCAACATCAGAAGCTGAATACCCTAATCACCTTGAGAACACCGACTTTATTTTAATTGGACCTCAAATCCGCTATCTTGAGGAAAGTATTCGAAAAAAAGCAGCAGACTACACGGTTAAAGTGGCGATCATGGACACTTACGCCTTTAGTATGATGGACGGGCAAAAACTAGTAGAACAAGTGTTAAAGACAAGCTAATTGATTTTTAATTAAGAACTCTCATTTTACTTAAAATGAGAGTTCTAGTGTTTATATGGAGCTTTTCTTACCAGTGATATGTGACAGAGTTCCAGGCTTAATTACACAGTATGCGTCGTAACGCATGATTTACGTCAGGCTCCCAAACTCTTTTACACATTTCACGTCGTAACAGGTGCTTTACGTCAGGCTCTCTAGCTCTTTTAGATTAAGTCCGTATAATTGTGTAAAAAGAAAAAGGGTTCACCTTAACTCCCTTTGGTTAGAATGTTTTTTACCGCTAAAAAACAAACCAGGAGGAAAAAGATGACCCAAGTACAGTTTAACCTAAATTTGGAAAGTTTAACAGGGAAAATCAATCATTCGAATCTAGATGAAATTACAAAAGCAGCTATTGTATTAGTTTTTAATGAAATTATGAAGAAAGAGCAGGATGATTATTTAAGAGCCTCATCCTATGAGCGGATAGAAAGTCGAGTCGATTATAGAAATGGATATTATGAGCGTGAGTTAATTTTAAGTTCAGGGAAAATTACTCTAAAAGTTCCGAGGACACGTAGTGGAGAATTTTCTCCAAGCCTATTTGAGCGGTATTCAAGGGTTGAACAAAGCTTGGTATTAAGCATGATGGAGATGGTCATTCAAGGGGTCTCTACACGTAAAGTAACGCATATCGTCGAACAACTTTGTGGTCAAAACGTATCAAAGTCCTTTGTATCATCGATGACGGAAAAGTTAGATCCCGTTGTCAGGGAATGGTCAACCCGCCCATTGAACGTGGTGTATTACCCTTATGTATCTGTGGATGCGATGTATATAAAAGTAAGAGAGCACCAAAAGGTCGTGTCTAAGGCTGTTTATATTGCCCAAGGTTTTACGAACCGAAACAAGAAAGAAATCATCGGGTTCATGGTTAGTCATCAAGAGAGTTATGAAGCATGGAAAGAGTTTCTGCAGAGTTTGAAACAAAGAGGGCTAGCGTCACCTAAACTCATGATTTCAGATGCACACCAAGGTCTCAAAAAAGCGATAAGTACTGTGTTTGTAGGGACTCCATGGCAAAGATGCACCGTTCATTTCAAACGAAATTTATTTAGTGAATTACCAAAGAAAGGAATGGAAATCGAAAAAGCCATTATCAAAGATATATTTAACTCACTGGACGCTGAGATGGCAAGAGAAAAATTAGAGAAATTTCTGGTAACCTATAAGGAAAGTCGTAAGTTACAAAAAACCTTAACGAAACTCGAAGAAGGTTTTGAAGATGCCATCCAATTCCTGAACGAACCGATTAAATGGCAACGTCATATTCGCTCAACTAATTCACTTGAACGCTTAAATCAAGAAATACGACGTCGTGAAAAAGTGATACGAATCTTTCCAAATGACAACTCGGCATTCCGATTAATTGGTGCTTTACTTATAGAATTAGATGAGCGTAAATCACAAAAGAACATCCTATCTTAATTGAGAAAACAGAAGTGAAAAGAACCGAAAATAGAATCGACAGGTTTTTCTGAAGGAAGGGGGTACCCCCTTCCTTCAGAAAAACCATAAAACATTACTAACCATAATTTACACAGAATGAAGGACTTGACTCTCTTTTACACATTTCACGTCGTAACGGGTGATTTACGTCAGGCTCCCTGGCTCTTTTACACATTTCACGTCGTAACGCATGATTTACGACGGAGTTTCATAATGAGTTACAAAGTTCGCGTCATATAGCGTCATATATATGCCTCAACTCTGATAACCCAGTCCTAAAAGAGAAAATCCCCAATCTCCATCTCTTGTGAATTTTACAACTTCCAAAATCATACTTGTTACATAATTTGGTCATACTATGAACTCTCTCGCCCTAACAACGGAAGATGTCTATACCTCTCTCCCTACCCTGCCTAAAAACATCGAATTTACACAAAACAAACAATATTGGTCTATACAACTAAACCATAAATTGTTATACTACTCTTATAAGTAAAATGAAAAGGGGTTCGGCTTATGACATATTCGTATACCTTAACAGGGGCTAAAATGATTACAGAAGAAGGACTTTTTCATAATGGTTCATTAACGGTAACCGATCGTAAAATCACAGCCATTTCAACCGAAGACTCTTCTAAAGCAACCGATCAAATAAAAGAAATTAATCTTCCAGCTAACGCAACCATTTTACCTGGCTTTATCGACTTGCACATCCACGGGGCAAACGGTTCAGATACTATGGATGCCACACCTAACGATTTACAAAAAATCGCTCAGACTATTATCAAAGAAGGAACAACGAGCTTCTTGGCAACAACGATTACACAAGATCCAACAAATATAAAAAACGCATTACAAAATGTCGCAGCAACCGTTCAAAGCGACAAAAACATAGATGGGGCTAAAATTGTTGGCATTCATTTAGAAGGTCCATTCATTTCAGCACCACGAGCAGGAGCTCAACCGCTTCAACATATCCAAAAACCAACCATTACCCAATTTCAAGAATGGTTAGAGGATTCCAAGCAACTTATCAAACTCGTTACTTATGCACCCGAAGAAGAAGGCGGAATTGATTTTACCACTTTTCTGCATGATAAAGGGATTGTCGCATCAATCGGCCACTCAGATGCTACTTTCGCTCAAGTAAAAGAAGCGATTGAAGCAGGAGCCACTCATGTCACGCACCTTTACAATGGGATGAGAGGATTCCATCACCGAGAACCTGGTGTAGCAGGTACTGCGTTATCGAGTCCCGATTTATTTGTAGAATTAATTGTCGATGGCATTCACGTTCATCCAGACATCGTCAAAACAACTTATTATGCAAAATCGGCTGATAAAATCGTTTTGATCACAGACTCTATTCGTGCCAAATGGCTAGAGGAAGGCCTATATGATCTCGGTGGACAACAAGTTCGTTACGCTGATGGGAAAGCTTTACTTGAAAATGGCTCACTTGCAGGTAGCGTTTTAAAAATGAATGATGCCGTTAAAAATATGATTCAATTCTCTGGCTGTACGTTAGAGGAAGCTTCGATTATGGCCAGTCAAAATCCCGCCAAACAAATCGGAATTTTTGAGCATAAGGGCAGTATTGCACTTGGAAAAGATGCTGATTTAACTGTTTTAGATGAAAACTACGAAGTTCTGTTAACCATTTGTGAAGGAAAAATCGTCTATGATAAAAGAGGTGTTGTTAATGAAAATCGTTGAGACTACAAATTATCAAGAAATGAGCGAAAAAGCCGCGAGTTTTCTTATAAATCAAGTGAAAGAAAAACCAAATGCCACACTTGGCATGGCCACAGGCGGAACACCTGAAGGAATGTATCAACTTCTTATAGAAGATTACAACCAAAATGGGACTTCTTATAAGGAAGTTACAACATTTAACTTAGATGAGTACATTGGCCTTCCAAAAGAAGATAAAAATAGTTATAACTCTTATATGCATAATGCACTGTTTAACTTTATTAACATACCTGAGTCACAAATTCATCTTCCCAACGGAATGAATGCCGATGCGGCTAAAGAGTGTGAAAAATATGAAGAGCGAATTGCCCGTAATGGAGGAATTGACATTCAAATTCTTGGAATCGGTGAAAATGGTCATATTGGCTTTAATGAACCCGGCACTTCCTTTGATTCCAAAACACATGTAATCACTTTAACAGAATCAACCCGTATCGCTAATTCTAGATACTTCAATAGTCTTGATGAAGTACCGACTAAAGCTGTAACAATGGGAATTTCAACAATTATGCAAGCAAAAAAAATCATCTTACTCGCATCAGGTGAAAAAAAGGCAGATGCCCTTCATCAATTGTTGCATAATGAAGTGGACGAAAGTTTCCCTGCTTCTATTTTACAAAAACATCCTAATGTAACGATTATCGCCGATCGAGATGCTTTAAAAAATATTTCCGTTACGTCAGCTTAAAGGAGTGATTTATTTGTTTCAACAATATTTAAAAACGATTCATCACCTTTTAGAAAAGATCGAAAAAGAAGAAGCCAATGTGATTTATGAAGTCTCCAAACGAATCGCACATTCTTTAACAAACGACGGCGTTATTTATGTTTTTGGCTGTGGTCATTCCCATATGCTCGGTGAAGAAGTTTTTTATCGGGCAGGCGGCCTCGTTCCAATTAACCCGATTTTAATTGAAGATTTAATGCTACATCGTGGAGCTTCACGTTCATCTGAACTTGAGAAAGATCCGACATTTACTAAAAGCTTTTTACCTGATATGAACTTTTCCAAAAATGATTTATTAATTGTCGCCTCCACATCTGGACGAAATCCTGTCCCGATCGATGTTGCTCTTTATGGAAAAGAACAAGGGACACATGTGGTAGGGATCACCTCCCTCCATTACAAAGGGCATCAAGATTCACGCCACGCGTCTGGTCTTCATTTATTAGAAGCGGTCGATACGGTCATTAACAACCATATCGAAATTGGGGATGCCCTTATTTCATTTGATGATGAGAACATTCAAGTCGGACCCGGTTCATCGATAACAGGCATGGCCATTATGAATAGTTTAGTCGTCGAAACAGCAAACATTCTCATCGAAAACGGTCAGACTCCACCCATCTTTAAAAGTGGGAATGTTGATGGTGGCGCTGAGCATAACGAAACGTTATTAAATAAGTACAAACCGCTTATTGATAAATTATAAGAGCCTTAATAGACATACAATAAAAAGCTGCTCCGACACATGAATGGTTCATTCAGCGTCAGGAGCAGCTTTTTTTCTTTAGTTTCGATTAATATTAATCATAAATTTATAACGGTCGCCCCTATAGCTTGACTTTACGATCTCTAGAGGAGTTCCATCCGATAAAAAGGTTTTCCGTTCAATAAGTAAAATCGGGCTTTGCTTTTCTATTTCTAATAATTCAGCCTCTATTTTATTTGCCGTGGCTGATTCGATAATTTGGGTTGCATTTCCAATTCGTAAATGAAGTTTATTTTCAATGTAATTATAAAGTGAATTCATCACAATATCTTCTGTTAAACCTAATACGAGGTTAGCAGGAATGATATTCGTCTCTATCGCAATTGGAACATCGTCCCCAAGTCGAATACGTTTAATTTCGTAAACAGGAGTGTGTTCTTTAATTTTAAGTTCATTGGCAACCGTCTGACTTGCCGGAACAATTTTAAAATCGATTAGACGACTGCTTGGCTCTAACCCCCGTGATTTCATATCTTCCGTAAAACTAGTCAATCCATGTAGGGCTTGTTCAATTTTTTGTTCTTGAACAAATGTGCCACTGCCTTTCTTCTTATAAATTAAACCTAAGGCAACTAAGTTATTTATCGCTTGCCTTACAGTCATACGACTTACCTGGTAATACTCTGCATATTCACGCTCAGACCGTAACATATCACCAGGCTCTAATTGCCCACTTACAATTTGTTGCTTGATCTGCTCTTCAATCTGATAATATATCGGTAATGGAGATGATTTATCTATCAAAAGAAACGGACTCCTCTCAATCATTAAACTGGTATATACCATTATACTATGAAACTCCCTCATTCCGTCAATAATTGGCTGGAACTTCTTCTGACATAGGGAAATACAAGAAAAAAGCCTCCAAAGTTGAGTGAGACTTCCTCGTTTGTTAACTTGCTAATAATTTTTCTGTGACAATGTCAGGTTTTTCTGGTTTACTAAATAAAAAACCTTGTACCCAATCACACCCTTCTCCCCTTAACCATTCCACTTGCTCTTGTTTTTCTACCCCTTCCATTAAAACTCTTAAATTCATATTATGACCTAGCTGAATCATTGAGCGAACAATCGCTTCTTGAGGTTTATTCCCTAATAAATTTTGTAAAAAAGAACGATCAATTTTTAACATTTCTAATGGTAGTTCGTTTAAATGCTGAAATGACGAATAGCCTGTTCCAAAATCATCTAATGCTATTTTTACTCCCATCTTCTTGAGTGAAGTTAATTTTTCAATTGTCGCTTTCGTATACGCAATTGCCGAAGACTCTGTTATTTCTAATTCTAAAAAATTAGGATCAATTCCCGTTTCTTTAATAATTTGCTCCACGTCACTAATAAACGTTTCCTGAGTAAATTGTAATGGAGAGATATTAACCGCCATTAAAACAGGATGAACTTTCATTTTATTCCATTCCGTCCATTGTAAACAAGCTTGCCTTAATACCCAATCACCTAAATCATAAATTAAACCAACTTCTTCAACAATCGGAATAAATTCAGCTGGAGAAACATTGCCAAACTCACAACTTTTCCATCTTAACAAAGCCTCCGTACCGGTTATTTTTTCCGTATTTAAGTCTATTTTTGTTTGGTAAACGAGATGAAATTCATTGCCTTCTAAGGCTGTATGCAAAAGTTCTTCCATTAAAAGCCTGCGCCGTACTTCCTTTTCGATTCCTGAATTAAAAACAGAGATTTGGTTCTTTCCAGTTTTTTTTGCGTCATACATCGCCAAATCAGCAATCCGAATTAGTTCATCCGCAGACGTCAGATCGTCAGAAAAAAAGCTTATTCCACCACTCAAGGTCACTCTAACTCTTTGATTGGCCACCCCAAAAGGAACTTTTACTTGCTGAATACATTCAGAAGCTATCTGTTCAATGTCCATAACTCGTTCATCAAAAACAATAATTACAAACTCATCGCCACCTATTCGACCTACGATATCCTGTTCTGTAACTACCTTCTTAAACCGCTCAGAAAGTTGTATTAACAATTGGTCACCTGCAAGATGACCTAATGAATCATTCGTAAACTTTAACCGCTCAATATCTAAAAAAAGACAAGCTATTTTTCGATTATGGCATATCGCTCCATTAATTTTTTCGGCAATAAAATGGCGGTTCGGCAATTTTGTTAAATCATCATGAAAATCTATATAACATATTTCTGCTTCCATTTTTTTAGTAACCGTCACATCTCGAAAAAACCATAAATAGGACAGCTCTTTATCATTCTGAAGAACTTGTTTCGAAACCTCAAAGGTGATTTCTGTTACATGAACGGATCTTAAATTAAGTTCAAATGATGGTTTTACTTTAATTAGATCCAATTCCGAACTTAATTCTTTCAAATAATCAATGGATGGTAGTCCAACCTTTTTTAATATTTTTCCGAATGCCGTGTTTGCATGAAGTAGTTTTCCTTTTTCCGTTGTAATAACAATCCCATGCTCAAATGAATTTAATAACTGCCATTGTAAATAATCCATTTGCTTTTGTACTCTTGGAACGAAAAAAAACTTTAGAGACAGGGTAAAAAGGAGAACAACAATCGTACAAATGATTAATGTTAATTGAACCGTTCCAAATAAAATGGAATAGCTTATCCATAAAGGATAATCTATAGGAAGCAAATAGGAAATAAATACGATACAGATATTATAATTGTCAAATATATGTTCAAAGTGCTCCATACCATCACCTATTCGCCAATTTTCTCAAAAATTCTACTTTATTTTTAAGATACCATAATAGGTCTTTATTCACACTATTTTTTTATCATTCTCTCGAATTTTAATCGATTCAATTTCCCAAGCAATCATATTAATCATCTTAGAGCTATTTAGAATATAAAACCCTTTCTTATACAACCTTTGACTCCATTAATTGTTTCCCAAAAAAGAACTAATATTGATTAAACAGCTTGAATACATTCCACTATTGTGATAATTTTCTTATTGTGACTAGTAAATTATTCCCGTTATAAAAGATAGATAAACTTTTCCGGACATGGAACATTGTTTATCTAGCATAACTAGATTAATTATGAACAGACTGGAACAGAATCTACTAGTTCCATAGGGCACTTTCTAACGTTGTACAGAATGTGCTTTTTTGTTACGAATGCTTGAACGATCATTACAAATAAAAAGTCATCGAAGGAGTTACCAATGCAAACACTAAAAGATGTACAAGCCCTTTTTCCTAGTGAAAATGGGAACGCAGAAACACGAAATAAAATGAATCAATTATTAAGTCAAATCCTCTATGAAATGGATAACCTTAAAGACCCTAATAAATCAACTCTAGGGGAACCAATACATAAGGGTGAAGATTTTTACCGCCAGATAACAAATCAAGCCAAAATTCCTATGGAAGGCCAAAGTTATGAACAACTCTTGAATGAACTCGTTCATCTTATGAAAGGACACCCTTACCATACGAACCGTTTTTTAACAAACGTCTTACCTATGGCAAGTATTCCAGGCTTAATTGGACAATTCACCGCCTCTTTATTAAATGGTAATAATCTCTGGGATGTTTATGGGCCAGCTGGAGCCCAAGCGGAAACAGAAGTGATCTCCATTATGTCTCAGCTTGCAGGCTATGATCATCAACAAAGTTGGGGCTATACAACTTGGGGAGGTCAAGGAGCCGTATTTACAAGTTTAAGAATCGCGATTTCTAAACATGCTCCTTTTGCAATGGAGGTTGGTGTTCCACAAAATTTATATTGTTTTTCTTCTGAACAAGCACACTATAGCCTGATAAAGTCAGCTGAAGCAACTGGATTAGGAAGAAGTCATGTTATTAAAGTAAAAACAAAAGACGACCATTCATTAGATGAACAAGACTTAGCCAAAAAAATGAATGATGTCATTAAAAATGGTGGGATTCCGATTTATGTGGTCGCAACAACTGGAACGACCGACAACTTTGCCATTGATAATATAAAAACGATTAAACAGACTGTAGACACAATAACAAGTGAACATGAGCTTTCACCTGTTCATCTTCATGCAGACTCAGCCCTTGGAGGATTTTATTGTGTATTTAATCATTATGACTTTGAAAACAACCCACTCCAATTTGAAAAAACGGTTCTCGAAGGCTTGTTAAAAATCAAAGAACGAATGCAGTATCTTTCAATGGCTGATAGCTTATGCTTTGATTTTCAAAAACTTGGCCAAACTCCGTATGTAACGAGTCTATTTCTAGTCAAACAACAAAATGATTTAAAACTAATCGATTTAGAAGCAGAAGAATCTCCTTATGTTGGAGATAGAGGCTATGGGCATTACCATACAAGCTATACGTTAGAATGTTCTAGAATGGCAAGCTCGATTTCAATTTTAGCTGCTTTAAAAATGTTTGGAGTTGAAGGATACCAACAGTTGCTCGCAAATTACGTACGTGTCAATCTTGTCTTTCGGCAAAAACTTTCCGAAACGTTTTCAAATATACATGTGACAAACAAAAAAAATATTGGACCTGTAACGGCTTTTAGACTTTATTTAAACGGAACAAACTGGGCTCAAGAACAAAATGGTGAGCTAACAAAAGAACAAATTTTAGCTACCAATAAGATAAATGAAGAACTCTTTGAATACTTCGGTGAAAAGCGTTCAGAAATTTTCTTAGGAGATACGAAGAAATTTGACTTAGTGCCTGTTTCTAATGGTGAGAAACTTTACCCTATTTATGTTTCAAAATTATTTAGTATTTCACCTTATACAGAGACAAAACATTTAGATGAAGTGATTCAGTTTATCCAAAAAGCAGTCGAAACAGTTGCTATCGCGGAGGCACAACCATGTTAAAAAACGCTTCTTTATTCAAAAAGACCCTTTTAAGTATTCTACTACCCATGGTGATAATGACGCTTGCGTTTAGTGGATTTATTTATGTCTTTTCAACCTATTTAGTAGATAATCACATTATTCCTAGTTTCGAGAACCAATTAGTTGTTGAAATCGAATTACTCCAACGCGACATTACACCTGAATTGATTGAGTTAGCAAAAGAAGGAAACCCAACTGCGATAAATGAATTACAAACAACACTTGATAGCTTCCAAATAACAATGGGGATAGAAAATGCCTATGTTCTCACCAAGCAAGGAGAAGAAGAATATATCCTCTCTCTAAGTGGTTTTAATTATTATATGGAAGAATATTCCTTCACTAATGAAATGATTGACTCCATTAACGGGCAGCCTCAATCAAGTGAAATTTACACAGATGAATTCGGAACTTTTATGTCCTACTTTGCTCCAGTAGGCGATGGACAAACAATTTATGGGATTGATAAAGACGCTACTTTTATCGATAATTTAATTAATAACATTTTGATTATCTCCATGGTTTTATTAATCTTAACGATTACAATTGGTATTTTAACCTCTTACATCATTACTCGTAAGCTAACGAAACCAATCCAAGACATCTCTTTATATGCGAGCGAAATCGCTCAAGGTAAATTAGCTCTTAAACCGCTTGACTTTAATCGGGAAGATGAAATAGGTCAATTAGCACAACACTTTAATAAAATGGTTAAAGATTTAAATATTATGATTCATACAATTGATGATAAGGCAACTCATGTCGCAGCTACATCAGAGGAATTATCAGCCAGTTCTGAGGAAGCAAGTCAAAATATTAGTCAAGTTGCGGAAACGATTCAACAGATTGCCCTTTCAACGACAGACCATCAAGAAAGAATGGAAGACTTAAATAAAAGCACGTCTGGTTTGGCTTCTAATATGGAACAAGTGACCGTTGAAATTGGAGAAACATTCACTTTATCTGAGGAAGCGGCCACATCCGCAAATTTAGGCTTTACATCCATTGACCATGTCATCAAGCAAATGAAAGAAATTGATCATAATGTTTCCCAGTCCGCATCAGTTATCACAAAATTACAAGAAGACATTCATGCGATTAATGAGATTGTGACGATTATTACAGGGATTGCTGAACAGACGAATTTACTTGCTCTTAATGCATCGATTGAAGCGGCTAGAGCTGGTGAGAATGGGAAAGGGTTTGCTGTCGTCGCTGCTGAAGTTCGTAAATTAGCGGAAGCCTCAGGCCAAGCAGCCACAAAAATCCATAACAAAGTCGGTGTTATCCAAGAGCAATCATTTTTGTCTGTTGAAATTATGACAAATGCTTATAGTGCTGTTCAAGATGGACAAACCTCTGTCAATGAAGCACATACAGCTTTTGCGAAAATTACTGACAAAGCTGAACACTCTTCAGAAAAAATGAAGCTTGTCCAAAAATCAATTGAACAAATGTATCAATCGCTCCAAACTAACGCCAACACCATTCACGCACTGACAGATATCTCAAATCAAGTCTCAAGTAGCATTCAAAGTGTATCTGCTACAAGTGAAGAACAAACAGCTAGTATGGAAGAAGTATTTGCTGCCAGTGAAACTCTTTCATCTATGGCAGAAGAATTAAGACAAGCCATTAAAGAGTTTGAGTTGTAGAAGAAAAAAAGACACTTTGGAGATTTTTATCCAAAGTGCCTTTTTCCTTTATACGTGCTTAATAACAGCTTCCTCAGCTCTTTTTTGGGCAATTTTATCTAACCTTGCTTGAACTTCCGCTTCGCTTAAATCATGCTCTGTGATGTAACGATTTCTTGGGTGCTCTCGACATTCATCCGAGCAACCACGCATATAAAAATGCTCATTTTCTTCTGAGATTAATATTTGTTTATTACACTCAGGGTTTGCGCAATTAACATAACGTTCACACGGAGTTCCATCGAAATGGTCTTTTCCTACAATTACATGCTCAACCTGGTTTACTGGTACGCTAATCCGTTGGTCAAATACATATAATTGCCCATCCCATAACTTCCCTTTTACTTCTGGGTCTTTTCCATAAGTCACAATCCCACCATGCAGCTGACTCACATCTTCAAACCCTTCTTTACGCAACCAACCAGAAAACTTCTCACAACGTACACCGCCTGTACAATAGGTTAAAATCTTCTTCCCTTCAAACTGGTCCTTATTCTCTTGAATCCAGTCTGGAAGTTCTTTAAATGTGTGGATTTCCGGACGCACGGCCCCACGGAAATGACCTAAATCATATTCGTAGTCATTACGTGCATCAATCACCACCGTGTCCTCTTCTTGCATCGCCTCATAAAATTCTGTGGGACTTAAATACTTCCCTGTTAATTTTAACGGATCCACATCGTCTTCTAAACGAAGCGTTACTAATTCTGGACGATAACGAACGTGCATTTTCTTAAACGCATGCTCTTCTTCTTCATCCACTTTAAACACAATTCCGCTGAAACGAGGATCATTTTCTAAGTACGCTTTATATGCATCTGTTTGCTCAACAGTACCAGATACCGTCCCATTTATCCCCTCATCCGCTACTAAAACACGACCTTTTAACCCTAAGTCTTTACAAAATTTCAAGTGCTCTGCAGCATATTCTTCTGCTTTTTCGATATTTGTATAAAAATAATACAATAATACACGAATTGGTTTGTTACTCATTGCTTTCCTCCTACTGAAAATCATCGTGTTATTTTCTCTGCCTATTTGTGCTTCTCTTTGTACTATGACGTACAAATAAGGCGCTGATAGTAGCACCTCGCCAAAAAAATTTAAGCCAACATCGCATCCAAGCGCAGATTGGTGCTCTGTTTTTGTATAAAATATACCTATCTATTTAAACAAATTTTGTCTTAAAAATCAACCTCAGACCTACTCAGATTCATTTCCAATTTTTAACCAATAATCTTTTACTTTTTATTGAAAAATGTCATATGCGTTTTTTCCTCTTGATAATAACGTAGTCTCTCATCTAGTGTACCTGTATGGAATTCAAATTTATCTTTTTCCGACAGAAGACTCCTACTTCAAGGAATTTGCAGCGCATCGCCCCAATGAGTAAGTGGGAAATGAATGTCGGTTGGCCATAGCCAAAGTGACGTGGCTTCCTCTCTCTTTTTCACATTCTGCGTCATATCAGCTTCCTTACGACGTGGCTCCCTCTCTTCTTTTCACATTTCACGTCGTATCAGCTTTCCTTTGATGCGGGCCTCTCATTCATCTTACCAAGCTTAAACAAGTTTACTTCTAATTTTATACACAGGAAAAACGATGAATCATTTTACTTAACTCATCGCTTTCCCTTTTATATATTTTGTTTTGCCTTCCTCGATAATCTCCTCACCATTACTCTTTTAATTAACCTTTAGCTATTCTGCATTTCAGTCTTTCCTATCACTTTGACAAGCTTATTGACAGAACTAAATAAAGCTTTGACAGAAGATGTCATGATGTCAGGGTCAACCCCACAACCCCAATACACTTGATTGTCTTTTGCTGTTACTCCAACATAGGATACCGCTCGAGATTCTGATCCTGATTCCAGTGCATGTTCCTTATAAATTAAATTCGTATATTCAATGCCTAAATGGACTTGCAAAGCTTGGCTAATCGCATCGAGACGCCCATTTCCAGTTGCTTCTAATACTCGCTCAACTCCATTTTCACGCACATGGACAATCGTTTTATAATCATCAAAATTCATGAATTTATAACCAAGGAATTCGATTGGACTTGAGATATTAACGTAATTTTCAGTAAAGATATCATAAATTTGAGCTGGCTGTAATTCTTGGTGGTTTTTATCCGAAACATCTTTTACCGCATACCCAAAGCTCTCACGCATTTCGAGCGGTAATTCTAATCCATAATGTTGTTTCAGAATATAACCAATTCCACCTTTCCCCGACTGACTGTTTATTCGGATAATGTCCCCTTCGTATTCCCGACCAATATCCTTTGGATCGATTAATAAATAAGGGACACTCCATTTTGATTCTGGTTTCTCTTCTTTAAAGTTCATTCCTTTTGCTATTGCATCTTGGTGTGAGCCTGAAAAAGCGGTAAAAACAAGCTCTCCTCCGTATGGATGCCTTTGCGGAACTTGCATTCTCGTTAGTCGTTCATAAACCTTTTTAATTTCAGGAAGTTTCTCGAAGTTAAGTTTTGGATCAATGCCGTGTGAGTACATGTTAAGAGCTAGTGTAACAATATCAACATTTCCTGTTCTCTCCCCATTACCAAACAAAGTCCCTTCCACTCTCTTTGCTCCAGCAAGCATCCCTAACTCTGCATCGGCAACTCCTGTTCCACGATCATTATGTGGGTGCAGTGATACGATAATGTTATCGCCATAATGAAGACGGTCGATCATATATTCAATTTGACTCGCGTACACATGAGGCATCGACATTGAAACAGTTGCCGGAAGATTGATGATCACTTTATTATCTTCAGACGGTTGCCACACATCAAGCACTCGATTGCAAATGTCTAAAGCAAACTCCATTTCCGTTCCTGTGAAACTTTCTGGAGAATATTGAAACTGGAAATTCCCCTCCGTTTTCTCTGCATATTCTTGGACCAGCTTTGCACCAGATACCGCGATTTTTATAATTTCTTCCTCTGATTTTCTAAACACCTGCTCCCTTTGAGCAACAGATGTAGAATTATATAAGTGAACAACGGCTTTTTTCGCTCCACGTAAAGCTTCAAATGTTTTTTCGATAATATGATCACGTGATTGCGTCAACACCTGAATCGTAACATCAGCTGGAATTAAATTTTGTTCAATTAACGCTCTTAGAAAAGCGTATTCCGTTTCAGATGCCGCTGGGAATCCAACCTCAATTTCTTTAAACCCAACATCTACAAGAAGCTGGAAGTATTCTAATTTTTCTTCTAAACTCATCGGAATGATCAATGCCTGATTCCCATCTCGTAAGTCGACGCTACACCAAGTGGGTGGTGCATCAATATATTCTTTTTCCATCCACTTCGTACTTTTGACAGGAGGAGTAAAATATCCCCTTTCGTATTTACTCACATTCTTCATGTTCAAACACTCCCTTAAAAATTTTTATATTTTTTAAAATTAAAAAGCCCTCCGTCTCTACATAAAGAGACGAAAGACTTTGACATCCTACGCGGTACCACTCTCATTCACACAAATAACGTGTGCACTTGGTTAGATAAAGGATACTCTCCCCTTACCTCCTATATTAACGGTTAGGCTCCGTCTTCACTTACTCATTGTTCAGTGAAGCTACTTCAAGGCGAGTTCAGAATTAATGACGACTGTTTTGCACCAACCAACAGCTCTCTTGACGTTTATAATCCCTACTATTCCTCTTCCATGTATTTATGAAATATTTTGAATAGTGTACTATAGATTTTCAGAAGATTCAATACCGAATGAAAAAATATTTAAAAATTCTAATAATATGTTTCTATTATATTATTTTCAAATACTTTTTAGACCATCATTTTATCGACACGATATTAGTTAGAATAAGATTCGAATAGCCACTTTGTTAATCTCATCATAATGCCTTCCTAATCTATTAAATTATTTATTCCTTCTTTTTTCCTGCCATTCCTGCTCTAAAATCGCCATTTCCCACAGACTCCAAAACTCTTGTCCAACAAACTGACATTCACGCTTTAACCCTTCTTTTTTAAAACCTGCTTTTTCATAAACCGCAATCGCTCTTTTATTAAAATCAAAGACACCAAGCTCAATCCGATGAAGAGCTAATTCAGCAAAAGCAATCTCTAAAATAGCATTTATTAAATAAGTACTTAAACCAAGTCCTCTATATTCCGGAGCAATGAACACTTTCCCGATTCTTGCGGAACGATTCCTACGATTAACCCGCCCTAAAGAAATATGACCAATCACTTCTCCATTTGTCTTTGAATGAACATTATATATGTATGTGGTCGCACTTGCTGTATTTGCCCCTTCGCAATAGTTCTTTATCTGTTCTTCTGTTAAAGGATACGAAAATTGAGAGCCACTCCATTGAATCAAAAATGCCTCCGTTGGAATCCAATTGATTAACCTCTGATAATCTTTTTCTTGAAAATATGATAATTGCACCATCTAAATCCTCCTCCCCTTTATTTTTTACCATCATCTTATCACTAAATTAATTGAAAACTTGAACTTTTCTTTGATTTTTTTTATAATGAAAATATCTAATATGAACGGAGGTGGGAAAAAATGTGTAATCAAGCTGTTTGTGTGCATGATGGAATGACTAAATTTATGCTCGTTTGTCGTGCCAAATTTGCTGTTTTAGTTGTGGACGGGAGAGATCTGTCCTTTTTAGCAACTAAATAGCTTTACACACTCAGCGAAAACACCTTTTTACCCATCATATGGATAGAAATTATTATGGGAAGGGCTATAAGCAGCTCTTCTTTTTTATTTTCATTTCTATTTTTATTAGGCGATCGAGGTTCGTTTCTCGATCGCCTTTTTGTGTTTATTTTTAGGAAATCTCTATTAAGAATACTCGGTAGACTTCTGATCAAGATTGGAGCAGTTAGGTGACTTGTCCATGACAATCATAAGGGATTTCTAAGGCCACTGAAAAAAGGTCTACTCATTAAAATATAGTTACATTAGTTAGCCTACTCCGCCAGCTCCATACCCTACGCGTTCCGCGGGTGAACCGGGAGCCTCCTCGCTCATCGCTGCGGGGTCTCCCGTGTTTCACTTTTCCCGCAGGAGTCTTCGGGTATTACACTGGCTCCGTTTTGGTTAATGAAAAAAGAGAGCCCATCATTTTAGGATTAAGCTCCTTCTCATTTAATCATAGAACTTACTTCTTCAGTGACTTCAGTATTTTATGTCTACTTGCGGAGTAGCTCAAACAGCAACTTCTTTTAACAAACCGACTTTAAGCTAGGAGGAATTAAAATGATATTATGTCAGGTTAAAGATATTACAAAAGATTACGGAGGCCACTTAATTTTTGAAAAGCTTTCACTTGAAATCAAAACAGGCGAAAAAATCGGTCTTGTCGGTCGAAATGGCAGTGGAAAAAGCACACTAATGAAAATCATCGCCAAGGTCGAAACAAGTGATAGTGGTCAAATCCATGTCCAAAAAAACAGTCAAGTCGGCTATTTATCACAAGGACAAACAACTGTATTTGCTGGCACTGCTCGAGATTTTTTATTAACAGCCTTTTCTGCCCTGATTCAAATGGAAAAGAAAATACGAAAATTAGAGACTGAAATGCCTCACCATTCCGATAAAGATTTAGAGAAACTCATGCAAGAATACGGCGAACTTCAAGAACAGTTTTCCCATTTAGGCGGTTATGAAATCGAAGCAAATATTGAGCAGGTTGCTGCAGGATTAAAAGCTTCCCATCTTCTCGACCAACCTTTTTCGAACCTTAGTGGTGGAGAACAAACGAAGATCGAATTAGCAAGAGCTTTATTAATAAAACCCGACTTACTTTTGCTTGATGAACCGACAAATCATTTGGATTTAAATGCGATTGAGTGGCTTACACATTTTTTACAAAACTATCCAGGCACATTTATGGTCATCTCGCATGACCGTTACTTTTTAGATGAAACAGTTAAGAGGATTATCGATTTAGAAGATGGAGAACTTCACAATTATTTGACAAACTACAGTGGGTTTGTCAAAGAAAAAGAAGAACGATTATTACATGAATTCCAAGCCTACCAAGAGCAACAGAAAAAAATCAAAAAAATGAAGGAAGCCATTAAAAGGCTACGCGAATGGGCCAATCAGGCGAATCCGCCCAATGAAGGATTACACAAGCGGGCAAGAAATATGGAAAGAGCTTTAGAAAGAATGGAAAAATTAAATCGCCCAACCTTAAACCATAAAAAAATGAACCTCGACTTTCAAGCCGCTAATCGCAGTGGCAAGGATGTTTTGTCGATAAAAGATTTAAGAAAAGGCTATGATGGACGCGAGCTATTTTCAGATGTCAATATGCATATCCAATACCAAGAACGAGTGGCTCTTATCGGAGAAAACGGCACAGGTAAATCCACCTTACTTAAACTAATTCTCGGGCAGGAAACAGCAGATATCGGGGAAATAAAACGAGGAAGTAATATAAAGATTGGGTACCTTTCGCAAAAGCTTTATTCTGAACAAACAAAAAGAACAGTCATTGAAGAATTTCGTGAACATGAGATGTCAACAGAAGGTGAGGCCCGCCATATTTTAGCTCAATTTCTCTTTTACGGTCATCGTGTCTTCAACCAAATTTCATCTTTAAGTGGCGGGGAAAAAATGCGGCTTCGACTCGCGATTTTAATGCAACAAAATGTAAATTTGTTTGTCCTAGATGAACCAACGAACCACCTCGATATCGAATCACGCGAAGTATTAGAGGACACCTTAGAAAATTACAATGGTACCATTTTAGCCGTTTCACACGATCGCTACTTCCTCAATAAGCTTTTTACGAAGATTTATTGGCTTGAAAACAAAAGCCTCTATTCAATTAACGGTGATTACGAATGGGCCAAACAAAAGATGGCAGAAATTCGTTTACAGTATTTATCAAAAAAAGAACAACCGACTAAGCAAGATGCACAGTTCAAACCTAAAAGAGAAAAAAAGACAAAAGCAATAGATTTCGAAAAAGAGGTTTTTTTACTTGAAGAACAAATCGCGAACATAGATGAACAACTCAAAACTGAAGCAGATCTTTCCACTTTACAAGAGCTTTATCAAAAAAAAGAACAATTAGAATTAAAATGGGAGCAATTAGTAGAAGAAATTCAATAACTAGATGAGGAGAAAACAATGAAAATAACTTTTAAACATACATTTGAATTAGGAGAAATCATTTTTGAAAATGAATTATTTTCGCATTATCACTTTGCGAAAGTTAAAATCATATATGACGCCAATTTTATTGAGTTTAAAATGATGCCATCGCTGGAACAATTTATCGTGACAGAAACATATTTAAAAGAGTTCCACCAGAAGAATAAACAGGAACATGTCAAATTTTGCTTTCCAGAAAATGCGGTTCTTTCAAAAGAGATCAACGAGTATTGGCAGCAAACGGACTATTCATTAGCTAAACGTGAGCTCTATCAAATAAGGGCAGCCGATTTTGCTGGAAGAACCTCTACCAACAGCATTACCGTTGAACAAGTTAACGAGCATAACTTAGAAGATTTTCTAACTTTACATTACCGGTTTAACTCTGAATATGGAGATGAATTTGCTACGGGGAAAAATCAAGTGTTAAAAGAGCAATGGGAGCAGGAGCCTTTCACTTTTTACCTTGGCTATTTTGAGGGCAAGCCAGCAGGCTTTATCAATGCGATTCAAACAAAAAACGTGATCGAAATTGAAAATCTTCATGTCGTTGACGATTATCAAAAAAGAGGTATCGGCCATCAATTGCAAATGGCGGTCATGAAGCAATTTCCTGATGAGACGGTAATCCTTATTGCTGATGGAGATGATACCCCGCGTGAAATGTACCAAAAACAAGGCTATCAATATGTAGGTTTCATGTATGAAGTATTGAAAACATGTGATAGGTAAAAAACAGGCGTAAAAGCTATCCTAAAAGCTCTGATTGGAGCTTTTAGGATTTTTGATTGCCTTACTCACTTGAAATCCAATTTTCCATTACTTATCTATCTTAACTAAACGTTAAAAAGAGCCATCCTATCAGGTTGTTTAAAAACCTCATGGAACAGCTCCTCGACTTTTGTTATTGCCTCAAATTAAATGGCTCTGATCTCATCAACGAGTTTTTGTAACGCGTCGGTTTGATTGCCTGAGCGCATTTTTTCTTTCATGAGCCTTTCTTTTTGGCTAATCATCTCTAAATGCTCAAGTAAGGACTCCTTCGTCAAATCTTCCTCTTCTAATGTTAACGAATATCCTTTTGATTGGAATGACTTTGCATTTAATATTTGATCCCCTCGACTTTGGGCCTTACTTAATGGAATAATGACCATTGGAATTTCTAAAGCTAAAAATTCAAAGATCGCGTTAGAACCTCCTCTTGTAATCACCAAATCCGTCGTCGCTAAAATATCGGATAATTCCTCATGAACATATTCAAATTGTTTGTAACCAGTTTTCCCCAACAGACTCTCATCCAAATTATTCTTTCCACATAAATGAACAATTTGATAACGTTTAGTTAACTCTTCAATGTTGTCACGAACCGCTTCGTTAATCTTTCTTGCTCCAAGGCTGCCACCCATAATTAAAAGCACTGGAAGCTGGCTATGAAACTCAAGCCATTTTCTTCCTCTTTCCCTAGAACCACTTAATATTTCTTTCCGAATTGGAGAGCCAATCGCTTCCGTTTTCTCTTCTGGCAAATATTTTTTCGTCTCATCAAATGACGTAAAAATTTTCGTCGCAAACCGTTGCGAAATTTTATTTGCAAGCCCTGGTGTTAAATCACTTTCATGAATATAAATCGGAATTTTCAACGTAGAAGCCGCTACAATAACAGGTACAGAAACAAAGCCACCTTTTGAAAAGACTAAATCCGGCTTAATTTTCTTTAAAACGCGCCTGGCATCCACACAGCCTTTCACCACTCGAAAAATATCCTTCACATTTTCAAAATCAATATAACGCCTTAGCTTGCCGCTACTAATCGCATGATAAGGAATTCCTGCTTTTTCCGCAAGCTCCTTTTCAATTCCATTTCTAGAGCCGATATAATCAATTTGAAAATCGCCACCACGTATTTCATTTATAATAGCTAAGTTTGGCGTCACATGTCCTGCCGTTCCTCCACCTGTAAAAACGATCTTTTTCATAATTCCTCCTAGGTTAAACTGATATCAATATAATTATAATAAGAATTTTAGACAATGAAATCACTTACTAATATCACTTCAGTCAACGTCTGTCGTTTAAATGAAAGTAATTGCAATTCTGTATGTATTGTATCACTAAACAATTCCCTTGCTAAGATTGTTTCTTAACAATTTTATTATATTTGTGTATCGACTTTTGCTTGGGATTTTGGCAACTTAAGTCTTACCTTGCTCTCACTCACCCGCTCTTGCTTATATTGTCTCCACCCATACTTCAAATTTTTCTTTTAATACTTGAATCTGTTCTTGATTGGCAGCGACTACCTCACAACCACGATCATCATAGATAAAAAAGATGAGGTTCTGTGACTTGTTTATTAAAAAGATATCTGGATAATAAGCTTGCCCTTTTCGATTAAATTGTGGATGCAAAGGAAAGTCTTCATGAGCAGTGGCTTTCATTAATTGAGCCCAATTAAAATCTACTCGACTACATTTCAACATAAGCTGAGAAATATAATAAAAAGGCTCATCATCCTCTAATATATAAGGCATTTCCATTTGTATGAGCTTATTCTTTAATTTATTATTCTTTAAAAATCGATCATAAATATGGGGATGTGCCGGCTGCTGCCTTTGATCATTAAGTAAATATAAATTACTTACTAAAAAAAGCTCATCTGTTTCACTAAATAACTCATTAAAAATAGCAGCTGTTTGCTGATAAACAGCTTCAAACCTTGACATATTCAGTTCCCCATCATCTGTAAACTGATAAATTTGATCTCCTAATTCAATATGAAGACCATGCTTGGCTTGATTCAATAAACTCGGTCTCAATTGTAATTGCGGAAATGTTGTACGCAAATACTTTTGTAATTCGTTCATTTTTTCCCTCTTTCTACTTTAAAAAGCTTTTCACCTTTATTTTAACAAATAAAAAGTCCCGCCCTTATACTAAACTTACTCTAATTTCTTGCTCTAATTACCATTCTATCTTTCTTTTCCCTTCCTTTATATTCTATCGAAAAATAATAGTTCCACAAAAAAAGTTCTGAAATATCTGACTTATTATTGTACACACGGTAAAGACATCATGTAAAATAATGGGTAGTGTGGTACTTCGCTTTTTATTAAAGGAGGATCTTTTATGTTATCAAAAGCACTGGTGGAAGATTTAATAACAGCCGCTTTAAGTACTGGCGGCGATTTTGCCGAGATTTTTGTGGAAGACCGATTTAATACCAATATCGCTCTAGTTGGCGGTAAAGTGGAAACAAGTATAGTTGGGAAAGACTATGGAATTGGCATTCGGATTTTAAAAGGGTTACAGAGTGTTTATGCTTATACAAATGAACATGAGCGCGACAAATTACTTGCTGTCACCCTCGAAGCCGCTGCCGCTATTACTGGAACACCTAATGAAATCACTCTTAATCTAACAAAACAATCGATTGAAAATCACCATCCAATTATTCATATTCCGCGAGAAATTCCAAAAGGTAACAAGATTGAGAAAATGAAAGAAATCTATCACGCTGCCAAAGGGTTTAATGAGCTCATTTCACAAGTATCGGTTGGCTATAATGATGAGGATCAACATGTTTTAATTGCGAACTCTGAAGGAACATATGTGGAAGACCGACGTATTCGCACACGCCTTAATGCCCAAACGGTTGCCTCACGTGGTACAGAAATGCAAACGGGTTTTTACGGGCCTGGAGCTCACAAAGGTTTTGAATTCCTAGAAGAAATTAACCTGAAATATTATGGCGAGGAAGCCGCTCGAATTGCGGTGACAATGTTAAATGCTAAAGAATGTCCAAGTGGAAAATTTCCAGTTATCATTGATAATGAATTTGGTGGGGTTATTTTCCACGAGGCATGTGGACATGGCCTTGAGGCGACCTCTGTCGCGAAAAATAACTCGGTTTTTGCCAATCGAATCGGTGAGAGAGTCGCTCCTGAAATCGTTACCTATCTTGATGATGGCACGCTACCAAATGAATGGGGCTCTGCCAATATTGATGATGAAGGCGAAAAATCTCGTAAAAACGTCCTCATTGAAAATGGGATTTTGAAAGGTTATTTGATTGACAAACTTGGGGCTCGTCGAATGAAAATGGATTCCACTGGCTCTAGTAGACGAGAATCTTACAAGTTCGCTCCTACTTCGCGGATGACCAATACATTTATCGCTCCAGGAAAATCGACTCATGATGAGATTATTGCCAACACCGAATTCGGCATTTATGCCAAATATATGGGTGGTGGTTCCGTTAACCCTGCGACTGGTGACTATAATTTTGCCGTCAATGAAGGCTATATCGTCCGAAATGGGAAAATTGCCGAGCCTGTTCGAGGAGCTACTTTAATTGGGAATGGACCGAAAACATTACAAAAAGTCGACATGGTCGGCGATAAATTAGCCCACGGTCAAGGTATGTGCGGGGCGTCAAGTGGTTCGATTCCCGCAAATGTTGGTCAACCAATGATTCGTGTTAGTGAAATCACAGTTGGCGGAAGGGGGAATGAATAATGGATATCATTGCATTTAAGGACCAGCTATTCAAAGTAGGAACCGCTAAAGGCTTTACGGATATGGAAATTTATTATCAATCCACGCAACGCTTTAATACGCAAGTTTTTAAAGGAGAAATTGATGCCTATCAAATCGCCGTAGAAGGTGGGCTCTCCTTTCGAGGGTTAATAAACAACAAGATGGGCTACTCTTATACGGAAAAAGTCGATGAATCCGAAATCGATTTTCTTATTACAGAAGCAGCAGATAACGCAGCTGTCATTGAAGATGAAGAGCCTGAAGAATTGTTTCCTGGTTCGGAGTCTTATGCGGATGTGGTCTTCTTTTCCGATGAGCTTGCAAAGGTCGAGGCTGAAGAGAAAATAAATGTTTTAAAAGAAGCAGAAGCGGAGTGTTACGCGTTAAGCGATAAAGTTCACAGTATCAACTATTGTATCCTTGAATCACGTGATGGGGTAACATTTATCGCCAACACAAAAGGACTTGAAAAGCAGGAAAAACGCAATTTTATCTACATCGTCTTATCTGCTGTCGTCAAATCAGGTGAAGAATTCAAAAGCGCGATGAAATATTGGGTTACAGATGATTTCGCTAGCTTTTCACCAAAAGAAATGGCAAAGGAAGTTGTCGATGAAGCCCTTAGTTTTATGAATGCCTCATCAATTAAGAGTAAAAACTATCCGATCATTTTAAGAAACTCGGCTGCTGCTTCTTTATTACAAACGTTCTCTTCTAGTTTTTCAGCTGAAAATGTTCGAAAAGGCAAATCGATGCTTGCTGGGAAATTAAATGAAGCGATTGGAGCAACAAACATTACAATTATTGATGACCCTCATTATAAAGCTGGAGCCGCCAGTCAAAGCTTTGATGGCGAAGGAGTGGCCACTCATAAATTAAAAGTCGTCGAGCAAGGGGTGTTAAAGACATACCTTCATAATTTAAAAAGTGCTCGTAAGGACGGGGTAAAATCAACCGGACACGCCTTTAAACCTTCTTATAAGGGAACGATTTCCATCTCTCCTTCTAATATGTATATTGAGCCAGGAGATAAGTCTTTAAATGAGCTAATCAAGACAGAAGATGAAGCCCTATTCATTACTGACTTACAAGGTCTTCATTCAGGAGCTGATCCAATCTCAGGCGACTTCTCATTGGCAGCTAATGGTTACTTAGTTAAAAATGGTGCCATCACTCGTCCAGTCGATCAAATTACTGTTGCTGGTAACTTCTTTGACCTGTTAAATCAAGTCGAAACAATTGCCGATGATGTTCATTTTAGCATCATGGGAACCGGTTACCTTGGATCACCAAGCCTGAAGATTACGAAACTCTCTGTTGGTGGAGAATAAAGTCCCACTCTACTTTAATTAATTATTCACTAAAATTAGGTAAGGACTGTCACTTTGGCAGTCCTTTGCTGTTTACAAATAATCCTCTTACCCTTCATATTATTAACCTGTTGACATATAGGGTTAACAATACTACTATGATATTGTTAACTATTATTTTATAAGAGTTAACAATATGATTCTACCTAAAACTCTCTTAATAGTTACTTAAGCAAAAAAGATTTATATTCATAGTTTTTACATTTAATAAAATCAGTTAACACCTCTTCTCCCCTATTTAGTTATGTCTGTTAACAAGTACGTTTGCTCCCTCAATAGCTAGTTGTCTACAAATTGGAGGCTAAGAAAAATGGAACAGAACTTATATAGTATTAGAATGAGAGCTGCAAAAGGCGGGGCTCATAAAAAAGGAGGAAAGCATATTTCAGGTGGAGAGATGCTTTTACCTTACGAAGAGATAAAAAAAGGCGTAAATACACTTATAGATAAGGGCTTCACACATTCCAAAGGAAAACCAAATTATATGAAAATAACGGTTGAACAAGTGGAGAGCCCTGTTCAATTACTCGCCCCATTACATATAAACATAAATGAAGTCAAAACCGTACAGGAAGGTCAACAACTAGCTCAAAACCTTCTCATAAAAAGCGGTGTTCCTCAGATAACGATAGAAAAAGCTTATCACACCCTCTCTCTCATCAAGGAAATTAGAGGGGCTATTTTAATCGATAATCATTCAGGTGAGCGAGTTGATGGTCGCGCTGAAAAAGGTGTTCGTGTTTCACAGATGGATTGGAATCAGCAACATTTTATGAAATGGGCCCAACGGCAAAACATTCCATTTAATGTAAGATTACTTGAAGCATTGAGCCTTGCTACTAAAGTGGCGAACCATCCAAATACAATAGCGGAATTATGTTGGTCGGATGATCCTGACTATATTACAGGCTATGTTGCGAGTAAAGAGTTGGGGTATCAACGAATTTCTAAACTTAAAAATTATGGAGATGAACGAGGGTGCAGGATCTTTTTCATTGATTGCTCCACAACTATTGGAACATATATACATTACCTAGAAAAGATTCCCGTACTCCTAGATTCGGAGGAAAATAATGACAGATGAACTCATTCAGAAAAGTAAAAAATACTTGTGGCTCCCTTTTACACAAATGAAAGATTATGAAAACGATCCCCTTATTATCGAAAGTGGGAATGGAATAAAAGTTAAGGACATCCATGGGAAGGAATATTTTGATGGTTTCTCATCCGTTTGGCTCAATGTCCATGGACACCGAAAGAAAGAATTAGATCAAGCGATTAAAGACCAGCTAGAAAAAATTGCCCATTCTACCTTATTAGGAATGACAAATGTTCCAGCAACAGAGCTTGCAGAAAAGCTGATTGAACTCACTCCTAAAAACCTAACCCGGGTATTTTATTCAGATAGTGGTGCAGAGGCGATGGAAATAGCCTTAAAAATGGCTTTTCAATACTGGAAAAACAAAGGAAATCTTAAAAAACAGAAATTTATTACGATGCGAGACGGTTACCACGGGGATACGATAGGTGCAGTCAGTATCGGCTCGATTGAACTGTTTCATAACGTCTATGGTCCACTTATGTTCACTAGCTATAAAGCACCGTTCCCTAATTTGTATCGTTCAAATCAACTAGAACCTGATCAATGTCGTGATGATTGCTTACAGGAACTTGAACAACTATTAATCGAAAAGCATCAGGAAATTGCCGCCCTTTCGATCGAGTCAATGGTCCAAGGAGCAGCTGGCATGATTGTTATGCCAAAAGGGTTCTTATCTGGAGTACGAGAGCTTTGCACAAAATATGATGTACTAATGATTATAGATGAAGTGGCAACGGGCTTTGGGCGGACTGGGAAAATGTTCGCTTGTGAGCACGAAAATGTTCAACCAGATTTAATGGCCGCTGGAAAAGGTCTAACCGGAGGCTACCTTCCTATTGCTACCACCTTTACTTCCGAAGAAATTTATGAAGCATTTTATGATGACTACGAGAAATTAAAGACGTTTTTTCATGGGCATTCTTATACTGGCAATCAGCTCGGATGTGCTGTAGCATTAGAAAACTTAAAACTCATTGAATCTGAAAAGCTCATTGCAGATGTAGCACAAAAAGCGGAAAAATTAAAAAAGATGTTAGCGGAGTTATGCTGTTTAGAGCATGTTGGTGATGTACGACAATTAGGATTTATGTGTGGGGTTGAGCTTGTCTATAACAAGTCTACGAAAGAGCCTTTTCCCTTTGAAAAAAGAATCGGGTATCAAGTCTCCTTAAAAATGAGAGAACTCGGCATGATTACAAGACCATTAGGTGATGTCATTGTCTTTATGCCACCTCTAGTAAGCACACAAAGTGAACTGCAGCAGATGGTCGACATCATAAAGGCTGCTATTGTAGAAATAACAACAAGGGAGGTCACTACACTTGACCGAGACATTTGATTCTTGGCTATCTAGTCGGACTCATCACAAAAAAGAAATAGGTTTACACCGAAAGTTAAACGTTATGAATACTAGACCAAATCCACATGTTATCGTTAACGGAAAAAAAGAGCTCATCTTTTCTTCAAATAATTACTTAGGTTTAGCAAGCGACCAAAGGTTAATCAATGCCGCATCCACTGTTTTAAATGAATTCGGGGTCGGTAGTAGCGGCTCACGATTAATGACAGGAAACTCCATTTGGCACAAAAAGCTTGAAGAAAAGATTGCGAGCTTTAAAGAAACGGAATCATCTTTACTTTTTTCGAGTGGCTACCTAGCGAATATTGGTGCCCTTTCTTCGTTACCAGAAAAAGGGGATGTGATTTTAAGTGATGAGCTTAATCATGCCAGCATAATCGATGGATGCCGTCTATCTAAGGCGAAAACCGTGATTTATAAGCATGTTGATATGGATGATCTTGAAAAGAGGTTAAAAGAAACGTTGCCATATAAGCGTCGTTTTATCATAACAGAGGGTGTATTTAGTATGGACGGCAATTTGGCTCCATTAGACAAGATTATGTCTTTAGCTTCAGCTTATCATTCATATGTAATGGTTGATGATGCACACGGTACAGGTATTTTAGGTGAGAATGGTAAAGGTACAGCTAACCATTTTGGAGTGAAGCCTGACCTCTTGATTGGAACCTTAAGTAAATCAGTCGGAACAGAAGGAGGTTTTATTGCTGGTTCAAATATATTAAAGGATTTTTTACTCAATCATGCAAGAACATTTATTTTTCAAACAGCTATTCCACCAACTGTTTGTGCTGCTTCTCTAGCCGCAATTGAGATAATTGAGAATGATGACAGCGTTAGAAAAGAGGTAAAGAGAAAAGCGAATTTGCTTAGCAACAAACTCCAAGAATTAGGTTATGTTGTAAAAGGTGGAGAAACCCCGATTATCCCTGTCATTATTGGGGGAGCTAATGAAACCGTATCGTTTGCTAATAAGCTACAGGAGAATCATATTTTTGCTCCGGCAATCCGACCTCCAACTGTAAAGGATGGTGAAAGTCGAATTCGCTTGACAGTAACTGCTGAGCATTCTAATGATGACATCAATACAATTTTAAAAGTTTTCGCTCGTTTACGTTCTGAAGTGGAGGGAATCATTTGAGAGGCATCTTTGTAACAGGCACAGATACTGGTGTAGGGAAAACGGTCATTTCCAGTGGCATCGCTGCCGTGCTAAAGGAAGAAGGGATAGACATTGGGGTATTTAAACCAATGTTAAGCGGAATAAACCGGTCTAATCCAATGAGTGATACAGCTTGGCTCAAACGAATGTCCAACACCTCTTTGACACTTGAGGAAATTACACCGTTTCAATTTGAAAAACCTCTAGCCCCAGCTATCGCTCAAGAACTAGAAGGCACAAACATTAAACTTGAAGATATTATAAAAAACTGGAAACAGATCAGAAAAAAACATAACTATTTTATTATCGAAGGTGCTGGAGGTATTGCTGTTCCATTAGGACAAGGCTTTTTAGTAAGTGATCTCATCAAAGCATTAGATCTTCCAGTTTTAATTGTAGCACGCTCTCAGCTCGGAACGATTAATCATACCTTTTTAACCATTGAGTATGCGAAAAGGTTAGGTCTGTCAGTTATCGGCGTCATTATAAATGGAATGAACGACAATCCAAATTTATTTGAAGATAGGAACCCGCTTTTGTTAAAACAAATGAGCAACATACCTATCTTAGGAATAACACCCAAAATAACGGATTTGACAGATGAATCTATCAAATCTTTAGTGAAGAAATATGTAGATATAGATGTAATCAAAAAGGTTGAAATGCCCAATATCAGACCAAGATAAGCGTTCGGATATGTTCCGTTTTTTTATCGGGTAAGACATGTGAAATGAAGTCATGCACTAAAATTGACAAGGGAGAGCGACGATGAAAGACTTAAATTTAAAATATAGAGCCCAAGAAATATTCCAAAACCCTTACCCTTTTTATGACGAGTTACGATCAAAAACCCCTATTTACAAAGGGAATTTTTTTAAATATCCAGGCTGGTATGTGACCGGATATGAAGAGGCGAACTTAATCTTAAAAAATCAGCTTTTTCTAAACCGAGCACCGATTCCAGAAAACTCTAAAAGATATGATCGGATCATAAATATCCAACAAAATATGCTACTTTTTCAAAACCCACCAGACCAGACACGTCTCAGGAAGATTGTAAGAGAGAGCTTCACTCCAAAGGCATTAGAGGAGCTTATTCCTTTTATAGAAGACTTAGCAAATAAATTGATACAAGAAGGTATGAACAAACAAAAAGTAAACATTGTATCAGACATAGCCTTTCCTTTAGCTAGCCTTGTCATAGCCAAAATCTTAGGTATACCAGAAGAAGATAAGCACCTATTCCGTGAATGGTCCATCAATTTAATTGAGACGCTCGATTTAACGAGAACTAGAGAATCACTTATTACAGGTAATGCTACAATGGTGACAATGCTCACTTATTTTCAAAAACTTATTAATATCCGAAAACAAGCCCCTCAAGACGACCTTATTAGCTTATTGCTGAGGGAGAACCAAAATGAGAACAAGTTAACAAAAGAAGAGTTACTAGCTACATGCTTATTACTTGTCATCGCCGGCCATGAAACGACTGTAAATTTAATAAGCAATTCTGTCTACTGCTTATTAACGAATACAGAACAATACCATTTGTTACAGGAAAACCCTTCCCTTATTGAATCAGCGATTGAGGAATTTTTACGATATGAAAGTCCAACACAATTAACGGCACGTGTTGCTTCAGAAAATATGAAGCTAAATCAAATCGAGATAAAAAAAGGAGACCATATGTATATTCTTCTCGGGGCAGCAAATCGAGACCCGAGGATATTTATCAAACCAGATGTTCTTGATATTACTAGAAACCCAAATCCCCATCTTGCCTTTGGTTCCGGTATTCATTTTTGTTTAGGGTCCATATTAGCTAAGTTGGAGACAAAAATAGTCCTTCAAACACTTCTTCAAAATACCAAAACAATGCAACTCGAGACGACAAATTTACAATGGCGAGACCTAATCGGATTTAGGGCGTTAAAAGAACTACACATAACCTTTTAGTAATCCAGAAATATGAAAAAGTGGTCTCATCCCTACGATGGTGACCACTTTTCATAAATAACATACCATCATCTTAACCCGCCCTCTTTACCTCTTTGCCCTCCTCATCGATAAACTTAAAATAAGGAAGCAATAATCCGAGCAAAGAAACGATACAAATCAATGATCCAATGACTAAATAAAGAGCACGAATCCCGAGCCATTCACTCATAATTCCAGCAAAGGCCACACCGACTGGCATCGCAATGCGAATAAAAAAGAGCCTTACCGATGCTAGTTTGCCCATTAGATGATTCGGAGCGATTTGTTGAAACAACGTAATATTATGAATATTAAAGATGGCCATCGCAACACCAGCGATCGCTTCCGTTAATAACGCGAAATAAATATTCACGTTCACCGCTAATACCGCAAACGTTAAACCTCCAATAAATAGTGACCCGAGCATCACTCCCCTTTTTTTCTGAAAATGGATTTTCCGGACTAACAAAGATCCGAGCACATACCCTAAAGGAAAGCTGGCTAAAAAGAAGCCGTAGTGATCATATGTACCAGTTAATATATCTGTTATATAAGGTAGGGCTATGACCATTGTCACCCCGACCCCAAATTGCACAAAAGTGAGAAAGAAACATAACCAAACGATCGTTTTCTGCTTAAAGAAATAGCTCACACCTTCTTTAAAATCATCAATCCAACGTGTCTTTTTTAATTGAATTGTTTTCCTCATTTCAATTGAAAGCAAAAGAAAACCACTGAAAAGAGAAAAGACTGCCATTACTAGAACCGCAATCGCAACCTCCACATATTGAATGATAAAACCCCCTAAGAGCGGAGCAATAAACGTCATTAATCTTACGGCTCCATCGACACTCGCATTTGCTTCCTGTAAACGCTCCTTTGCGACAATCGTCGGCAATAAGGCTTGGTTAGCTGGAATATATAATGGTGCAATCAGTCCAATTAAGATTTGAATCACATAAAGTTGCCAGACCGCTAGAACGTTAAAGCCAATCACCAGTAACAAAAGGAGAAAAAGAAAAGCTTTACACCATTGCGAGCCAATTAAAATCCATTTTCGATTCCAGCGATCAATAAAAGGTCCGATAAAAAGCTGCAAAATTAAGGAAGGGATAAAATATAAAAGCCACATACTCCCTAATGCTAGGGCTGAGCCCGTTAATTCATAAACTAATATCGACAAACAAAAAGTAGCTAATGCCCCACTAAATTCATAAAAAACATTACTCGCCCAAACAAAAAGAAAGGGACGACTTTTAAATAAATGACTTGTACTAGACGCGATGAGACCCACCTCTTTGCATTATTTATTTAAATAAACTTGAAGTTCCGCCCCTAAGTTCGCTAGTGAATCCTTTTGTAAGCGATAATGTGAACCAACCTTTTTCACGAGTTGGGCCGCCCGTAAAATTTTCAAATGATGATGAATCGTTGACTTGCCGATACTCAATCTCTCCGTGAGCACATGTAAAGTGAGATCCTCTTCCGCTAGCATTTTAACCATTTTTAATCTAGCCTCATCCCCTAATGCTTTATGTTTTAAGACAAGAAACTGATCTGGAACAAGCCTGTCATTAGGCTCCAAGCTCTCATTGGCAATCGGATAATACAACACTTTTGTCGCTTCTAAGTCAGCGACGATATTCCACGGTCGATAGACATATTGTGGAATGAGAAGCACCTTGAACACACTCGGTTCGGGCATGTACTCCACTCCACCAGTGGCCCATTTCACAAATTCAACCGGCTCCATCTTTTTTAGTACTCGTTTTTTCATCTCCACATCTGTTTGTAAAGCTGCTAACACCCGCTTCCCGTCTCGTGCGCTGACCATCTGATACCAGCCACCCATTACTTTAATTAGATGTTCACGCAACTCTCGGGCCTCAACGTTACAAATGAACTCAATATACATTGGAAAAAAGTCGGCTTCTGCCGCGGCCTCTTTTAGCTGATTAATCGCCTCCGACTTTTGGAAAGCTGCCTCCTTGCGACTTTGTTCCAGTTCACTCCCCAAATAAGGCAAACAACAAAACCTCAGTTCAGTGGAGGACAACTTCTGAACGGCCTCTTCCCACTGCTCTAAAGATGAAAAATTTTCCATATGTAGTGTTAACAACAAGGCCTTCCACGTATTGTTCTTTTCTACATAAGCAAGCTGGTCAAGCATTTCATTTGAAAGTGACTGCTTCATTTCTAACCAATATGTATTCGGTTTTTCTAAACTCTTTAGCAGTGGCTTATTCGTAATCGCCGCAACCCCTAAGGCGCACTCCCATAAGATTGAATACGTGAATTCAATTTTGTAAGACTCTTTTTTCTTACCTGTCACATGTAAAATGTCCATCCTCATTCTCCTTTTTCAAACTCTCATAACACAATTCTAAATTAACCGAATATAAAATTCAATATATATGAAATATATTTTAAAAATATTTCCAACTATCAAACTAAAGTTATAAAATTATAAAAAGAGGGAACTTTTTACGGCGTTATTTTGTCTTGTAGATTAAGAACGAGAGTCCACTGAAAAAGGCCTGTTAGTTAACATAGGTTTGAAGACTTTTGTTTACTCCGCGAGCTGCATGCCCACAGCAATAGCGGTTGAACCGGGAGCCTCCTCGCTAAACGCTGTGGGGTCTCCCGTCCTTCACTATTCCCGCAGGAGTCTCCGGGCATTCCGCTCGCTTCGTTTTGGTCATCAAAAAAACGATTAGGGTCATCTATTAGCAAATAACTTTGGCTGAAGTTACTTCTGCTTTAGTCAAAGAATCCTTCTTTATCAGTGGCTTCTAAAAACGACAGGGGGGTCTTATGGATCATCAAAAACTATATATAAACTACCGACTTGATGTGTTCAAAATGTGCCTTTATATGGTGAAAAATTATCAAGATGCTGAGGATTTAACACAGGATATTTTTGCGAAAGTGTTGCAAACCGATTTCCAACACATATTGGAACCTAAATATTGGGTCATTCGAGTGACGATGAATGAGTGCAAAAGTTTTTTACGAAAGAAAAAAATGCTCCCATTCGATCATTCATCGAAAATTTTCAAAAGCATTCCTTCTAGCGACGCTGATATCGGAAAACAAGTGATCGACGCTGAAACAGATGATGAATTATTAAAGGCACTAGCTGAGCTCCCTGAACAAATAAGAATCGTTTTTGTTTTAAGATATTTCCAACAGCTCTCCCTTTATGAAATAGCTAGTATTTTAAAAATCCCACTCGGTACAGTTAAATCTCGCCTCCATAAAGGCACCAAAAAGTTCAAAAAAAGATACGCCGAAAAAAAGGAAGAGATTAGATCGGAGGGGATGAAATGACAATAGAGGATAAATTTAAAAATCACCAAATCAAAGAACCAGATTTTCATAAAATTTGGATGGAAGCCAATGAGCAAGCGTTAAAATCAAAAGTGAAAAAGCCCCCGAAAATATGGATATACTTAGCCTCAGCCGCTGTACTCACCCTTTTTTCATTTGTCGTTTGGAGTAGTTTTAACGAGGATATGAGAACAGTTGCGACCATTACCGATGAAGTGACAGAGCCTATAGCACCTTACGTACAGCAAACAGAGGATATGATCGAGATACATTATATGTCTGACTCTATGGACCGTGGCAATCATGACTATTATGACAAAACCGTGCTTATTAACCCTCACTTTAATCAAGCAGACTTAAAGCGTGGCACTGTCGTTTATCATGATTGGAATAGTGAATACGATACCCTTTCTCGAGTGATTGGTTTGCCTGGGGAAACACTCAAAATCATCGAAGGACAAATCTATATAAACGATAAACGATTAGATACGTTTTATGGTTCGGTCCTTCGATTAGGACGCAATGAAGACGAATACTTCAAAATGATCGAAAATACAGATGGAGTCACTGTCAATCAAGAGGGCATGCAAGAGATGTTTCGTACAAATTTAGACGAAATAATTTTAGGGGACAATGAATTTTTCCTAGCAGGCGATGATTGGTTCAGAGGTAGTCAAGGTGTCGTTTCTCGCCATGACATAATTGGAATTGCTGAAGGTTATAAGGACTCAGATGCAGCTGTGGCAAACCTCCCTGTCTCCAATGAAAACGAGGAAAATCAAACAATCAAACAAAAGGAAAACAAACCATTACCTATTATTGAATTTGAAAATGAACAGCTATCCATTCATTTCCTTCTAAATAAAAATGCACATAATTTTTACCCTGAAGAAATGAACGGAGAGCAGCCTCCTCCATTCACTCTTTCTGTCAAAAATGAAAGTATTGATAGTGAACCTGCTTCACTTCGTAATATGAAAATAAAGCATCTTAATGAAGAACAAGCTGAGGTATACGCTACCTTCTATACTCCTTTTTCCGAAAAACAAAAGGAAGAAGGCTTTCTATTTGAAGGATCTATTCAAATAATAGATAGGGAGTTTAATGCCGACGGAGAGTATCCATTTTCATTGGTAGTTGAACCATCTGAATTAAGTAAAATCGAAGACGATAATGACTCAGCAAACATCGTCAGAGTAACAGACTCCGACAAAGAGACGGTACTAACCCTTGCCGACACAGCGTTCGAGCAATTAAAAAATCATCAGTATGAACAACTGGCAGACTTGGTTCATCCAACACGTCATCTAAGCTTTTCTAATAATGCGAACTTTGGCCTCCCTCAAAACCAAGAAGTCATTTTAACAAGAGAGACCTTAAAAAATCTCGACTTATCCATTGACTATTACTGGGGAAATAACGGAGCCACGAGTTATATGTATATCATGAACATAAACGATTTTGTTGACAATCACCTTTTTCACTCGGGTGAGCATCGATATGATTACGATGAAGTGATATTTAATACTCATAGACCAACAGGTGGGAAAATAAATACAATTCATGAGTTTTTCCCTAATGCGGTTTATGTAGATTATGACGCAAACGGTTACGGTGAACATTTCGAATATAATTGGCAACGTCTTCGTTTTGTTTTTGAAAAATATGAGGATGAATGGTATTTGTTTGGAATCATTCAAGAAAACTATAACCCTTGATAGAAGAAACAGCAAACACTTTAAAATGTTTGCTGTTTCCTCTATCTCTTCACTCCTCCCACCACTCAACCCTAGCCTGACCATTACGCCCTTCTATCGCTCTGACAACTATATATTTGGTCGCTTCCTCGGGAAACTGGATGCTAAATATATATTCATCCCGTTGGTGTGAATTCATGCCGGCATAGTCTCCATTTTTATCATAAACCGATACACCGTGGCTTTTTCCTTCTTCAAATTGATGCTCAACTTTAAAAAAGACCTCGTCATCTTGTTGACCCGTTACCGGAATGAGATGTTCTCCATTCAAATAGTCATATTGCACTTCCACAAAGGAGCCCGCTTTTACCTCAGTCCAACCGATTTTCTTTGTAAAATCAAATGGAACCATTAACAAACAAATGAGCGGCACAATAAAAACAAGCCCGCTTAAACGCTTCTCATAACGGAATTTCTTTTTAGCTACTAAAAATAATAGTGAAAAAAACGCCCCAACCGTACCTGCTATAAATCCATATACATTTGGAGACAGTATTAAAAAAATCAAATAGCCAAATACGATATAACAAACCATTTCCTTCCATCTCGTATAATCGTTAAATTTCATTGAAATCCAGTCAATCGCATAGGAACTCAAAATCCCATAACAAAAAAACAAAATCCAAAACCATGGAGTCGTTAACAATTGGTGATATTTAAATAAATTAAATTCAACCGATACCAACATAAAAATCAAGAAAGTTGAAATCGAAAAACTAGCCCCAATCAATTTTTGTAAGAATTTTTTGCCGGCTTTCTCCTCTCTCATCTAATCACCTTCCATAACGACTTATCTCTCTATCCTATCAAAATCAGCTAACAACTTCAGTGTTTTGACTGTTAAATATCCCTTCCACTCTTTTTCGGCAATCGGCCAAACATCTTCATAGTTGCCAAACCATGACCATGTTGGAGCCCAACTGCCATCCTCACCTTGACGTTCTATTTCGAAATCAAGATTGAGAGGCAACTCATCCTCTAATAAGTCAGCAAAGCGGGATTCAGGTGAGGTGACGATTTGAAGTGGTTGAATGCCATAACCTTCCCATCCACCCGGATCTAAAACTGCGATTTCTCGTACCGACTTCCTTAACCTCTGTTCAATCTCTTCTTTTTCCTCACTGTCTATCAATTCTACTAAACGTTGATAGCATAAAAAATCATGCATCTCCATTTCAATTGGCAAATTTTGAAGCTCTTTTAAAGCAAGCTCTGTCGTCTTCTTTAATAAACGTTCAGGCACTAGCTCACGGTAGCGATAAAAATAGCCAACGATTTCTGCCCCAGGATTTGCGAAACTATGTGATTCTTTAGTTGGGTCCATCTCCCACCACGGGGCATGAGGAACGTCATTGACTTCTAAAGGGACGATTTGCCACTTATCTTTTTCCGGAATAAATGCATCCATTAAATATTGGATCGCCTTTTGTACGATTGGTTCATCTTTTGTTGCCCCGACTTCCACTATGTACTGTAATCCCACTGTTGTTGCTAAGGCTGACGATTTTTCCAAACGAAAATCAGGTTCTAATGAATGTCCGAAACCACCATCCTCATTTTGAAATTTAGCGAGTTCCCGAATCACCGAATGAGCTTTACGCTTATGAAAGTAAAAATGAAATAACGCCTGATCAAGCGGGCGTGCATGCGTTTGAATAAATTGCTCTGCTAAACGAAACTGTTCTGTCGTTAGCCTTTTCATGAAATCACTCTCCTCTATTTCCAGATACGAACATACATACTGTTATCTTATCATACTTTTCTTTATTATTTTGTAAATCCTAGGATATATTCTGACAATTCACTTGATCAATCAAGTCAATAAGTATACGTTCACATTAAAGGTTTCCTAAGGTGTTGTTCCTTTGGCTAGAGAACTCTTCTTGGCATTTATGACTGATGGCTTATGACGAGAACCTCATAGCCTGAACACACTATTTCCTTGGAAAAGGAGCTGACAAAATTGACAATCATCATTCGTCCAACCGAAAAAAAAGATCTCTCACAACTCTTGCCTTTTTTGGAGTCCTATATTGTTGATTTCTATAAACAGCCTAAACCAAACCAAATTCACTTAAAAGAGCTTATTTTAAAGCTTTCTCAAAAAGAGATCGGTGTTCAGTTTGTCGCCATCAAAGATTCTCAACTTGTTGGTTTTGCGACACTCTATTTTACTTATAGTACATTAAGAGTCGCACCCGTAACGGTTATGAATGATTTATTCATTTTAGAAAACTACCGCGGGCAAGGGATTGCAACAGATTTATTCCAAATTTGCGAAGCGTACACTAGAGACCATAACTATGCCTACATGTCTTGGATTACCTCTTCTGATAATCACAATGCCCAAACCTTCTATCAAAAAATGGGAGCAACAAAAGGGAATTGGATTGGATATCTAACATAAATTTTTGAGTTTTTCTTAATCATGTAACTCGTTTGAGCAATACCATTCTATGTCGTGCTCGAACTGTAACAAATATGCTCCTCATAATCCATTCTTCCATCTAAACATCTCTTGTTAAAGTTACGATTTATTAACTCAACTTTCGCAGAGTATGATTGACTCTTAACCGTTGATAGAGATTGATTTTAGGGAGATACAAGACTCAAATTGACTTTACATGGACGGTTCAATCGTTGACAGTCTGAACACCTCTCTTCGTAGGCTGTTGAAGGAAACTGTGCAGTAAAATTAAGAGCTCCGGCTGTCGCTCCCAAAACCATACTCCGCGTCCTGCGGGAACCTTGCGAGCCTCCTCGGCAAGCCTTGCGGGGTCTCGCTCCACGGTTTATTCCCGCGGGAGTCTCCGTATGGTTTTGTTCGCTAAGTGTCGTGGAGAGGCTTGATGATATGGTTCTTTCCAAATTAGCTATTTTTAACGCAGAAGGACCTTCTTCTTCACTTTGTTGGTTATTGAAAGAGAAAAATCATTCTCAAGCTAATGTACTTTGAAGTCATGACTATTTTTTTATTCCATGAGAAAACTGAACCTAGATTCGATTCCATTATCTAGCGGACAAACAGACACGGAGACTCCCGCAGGAATAAACCGTCCAATGAGACCCCGCAAGCGTGAACGCTGAGGAGGCTCATGAGGTTCTCGGCAAGGACGCGGAGTGTCTGTTTGGGAGCGACCGCCGGAGGGCATTGTACATTGTATATTTTTTCTTGATGCGCAGTTTATCCGTTTGGTGTGATAGTACGTTCTCGCTTTTCAAACGTGTCAAGGGCATTTGTTTAAGAGATTCCCTTTCGCTCGGCCAACTAGTTGAACGGATTTTCTCGATGCGAAAGTGGAGTTATTAACTATTAAAATCATCATTAGTTTGACTTACATCGTATAAAAAGAGACAGCCTGCAAGTCAAATTGACTTATATGACTGTCTTTTTTTAATAATGCTCACTTAATGAGTTTTAGTTTCGCTGCTTCTGTTTCCAGATCCTCTGCTTTTTTAACCATTTTTACGAATAAAAAGCGGACAATAGGTCCAACAATGATAAGTTGAAGAGGTAAAGCAAAAATAAAGTTCTGGAAAACAATCACTTTATAGTGTTGGAAAAACGAAGCATCCCCTAAACCATTATAATAATAAAACGTCCCTAACCCATATAAAGACATAAAAGTAACCATTCCAGTTACCATTATAATAGACGTGAATAAAACCATTAAAAGTTTATGATTTCTGTCATAAAGTATTGAAGACACGATTTTATGTGTGATAGGTCCGACAATAAAAGATTCAAGTAAAAAGGCAAAAATAAAGCCTATTAATAACTGAATGATTATTCCTTGAAAGGATATAATCCCGATTAAATCATTCAAAAATAAATTATAAACAGTCATTCCTATGACCATTCCAAAACACATCATTAATCCAAAATAAAGACTTTCTTTCTTAGTAGTTGGCAATTCCATCATCCCTTCTTTTCTGTACTTTGAAAGTATAGCGAAAAAGATGCCCTTCACATAAGTGAACATTTTGTGAACATTAAAACCTCCATGTAAATAAAAAGAAAGAAGCCATTAACTTAATAATAAATAAGTTAATAGCTCCCCATTCAGTAAATAGAACTAGAGTATTAAAGGTACTATCATAACCCACTTCCATCTGACTTCCATTGCCACTCTTCAATCAAGACTTCATAATTAGTGCTCCACCCATCCCAGAAATCCCCTCTTGAAGATTCATAAATCGAAAAATAAAAACCTTGACTCTCATACAATGTGGCGGATGTAGAATAATTGTTTTTATCATTGATTTTCACCTTCTTGATCGCTTGTTCAGGTGGGGTCACTTCCTCTATTTGCTCAAATTCAGTTAAAATCAACTGCTCAAACAAAGCTTCTGCTTGAGTTAGCTCATCTGCCTCATAAAAAGCCACTTCAATTTTCGTTTCTGGATCAATATTAGAATAAATAAAAAGTGACTTATAATACTCTTCAAACTCTGTTCCCCTTTGCCAAAACTCAGCGGAATAATACGTAGAAAACGGAAACTGCTCATGATCTAAAAGTTGATAAACTCTCTCGTCAGTCATTCCTTCTACTTGAACTTCCATGACCATTTCTGCTTCTCGATCTGATGAACCATACAAATCCTCTTCAATAGATTCATTTACTTCTGGTTCCCTTTCTGTCTCTACTTCTGCCTCCCCTTTATCATCCCCAGCTATCCCTATTGGTTCATCCCCACCACTACTTACGATCAATATAGCTGCAATCACAGAAACGGTTATTACACTTGAAACGATTCCGAATGCTGGAAGGAATTGAAGCCATTTCGGTTTTTTTGCCTGCTTTTGACGAGCAACCTCTACTTCTTCTCGTAAGAGCTTAAATGTCTTTTCTTTAAAATCGCCCTTCGCTTCTATTTGAATTTCTTTTACCATTGTCTCCACCTGATCTCGTTCATTTCCGTTCGAAAAAGACATTTTATAGCCCTCCTTTCTCTACCGCAGCAGTTAATTGCTTTTTTGCTCGATGCTGGAGGGATTTAACGGATAATAACGTTTTTTTCATAATATGAGCCGTTTCTTGGAGTGTAAAATTATCAATAAATCGAAGTTGTATCACTGTACGATAATCATCAGGTAACTGACTTAAGTACGCTAAAACTTCATCCAATCGTTTATTCGTTTTTGCCGTTTGTACACTCTCTCTTTTGATTGCCTCCATATCACTTCCTGGTACAGGAATCACTTGTTTATGCCGCTTTTGTTTGCGGTGATGGTCGATCACAACGTTACGTCCGATCGAATATAACCATGTTTTAAAGCTTGAGTCTTGTTTAAAAGTATGCAAATTTCTTGCCATTTTACTAAAAATATCTTGAGTGATCTCTTCAGCATCATGATAATTTCCCGTTTGGATAAAAGCGTATTGAAAAATCGGCTGAAAATAACGTTCATACAACATCCTCAAAGCTTGATCGTCCCCAGCTAAAATTTGTTTAACTAAGGCTTCATCCTCCATCTAGTTCACCTTCTTCTTTGTTAGTCATTATATAAGACGTAACCTTTCTCAAAAGAGATTCGCTTCATTTTACTATTTTCAGCCCTAACAAGTTCATTTAAAATAAAACTATCGATAATATAGAGAGGATGATCACTTTTGGCTCTGATTCAATGCCAGTTTTTTTCAGAAACATTACAATTAAGTACTTCGATGACGGTGATTTTACCCCAACAAACCTATACCCAAATCGGAATGAAAAATAATCTACATAGCCAAAAACATAAAACCCTTTACTTATTACATGGTTTTAGTGATGACCACAGCATTTGGACAAGAAGAACATCGATTGAACGTTATGTCGCATCAACGGGAATTGCGGTTGTTATGCCCGCAGTCGACCATAGCTTTTATAGTAATATGGAATACGGCAAAAAATATTGGACATTCATTAGTGAAGAGCTCCCTCAAATTGCTCGTTCTTTTTTCCCTTTGTCTAGTCATCGCGAGGATAATTTTGTAGCAGGTTTATCCATGGGGGGATACGGAGCGTTCAAGTTAGCTCTTAACCATCCCGAAAAATTTTGTGCCGCCGCTAGTTTGTCCGGCTCTGTCGACATTCAAACAAGAGTGATCCGAAACGACGATCAGAAGTTCAAGCTAATCTTCGGTGATAAAGACCCAACTGGCACTAATGCCGATCTTTTTGCTTTAATTGCCCAACAAGCTCATAACAAAAATCGGCCCCTTCTCTATTTAGGCTGTGGTACCGAGGACTTTTTATACGAAGATAATGTCCGTTTCAAACAACATTGTGAACAAAAAGAATATCCCCTTCATGTCCACTTCGGACCTGGTTCACACGAATGGGGCTATTGGGATATGATGATTCAAGATGTATTGAAATGGTTGCCAATTGAAAAATGGTAGAGAATAAGAATCTTGTCTCCAAATTGCAATGGTGACTCCCTTATAAAAAACTGTCCCATAAAGTCAATTGAATGATCTTTACGGGACAGTTTTCTCTCTATTTTTCTAACTCATATACGTAATTTAAATAAGCAAAGACACTTTCATCTTCCTTTTTAGCGTATGTATATTGTAACGATTCCCCAACAAATAATGCGGTCTCACGAAACAACTCACAAGTAACAAATAAAGCACGCCAAACCTCTTCATAGTTACCTGTTGCAAAAGTCTTCATTATTTTTTGCCATGTATCGTCATCTACATATCTCTCTAGATACTTATACGACTTCCCAACACTTAACGAAAAGTCGGTTTCAACACCAACCTTCCAGCTAAGCATCTTTAAAAGCATTGACCTGACAATTTGGTTCAGATGTTCCTGAGCATATAAAATTTCCTTTCGATATAGTCCTTTGGCCACATAAGTCGTCACCCACCAAAATTCATTACAACAATCTTGGTAAAATGCGTCTGAAGGTTTTTTGACCCAATACTCCTCGTCCGTTGGTGGTGCTAACTTCCGACTAGGCTCATCTTTATCTAATAATACCTCTATTAATCCATCTTCTTTTAAATAGACTTCCTTTTCTTCCATTGGTATTAACATTAAATCAATACGGTTATGGTCAGTGAATAACATCAAATAGGAGAAGCGCGCTCCTAGCTGTGGCGGAAACATCGCCATATCCTCTGGTGTTTGCATAATGATTCGCTCGCCAAAGACATCAACCCATTGCTCCTCTTCTAAAAAGGAATCGATTTCACTAACAAGGTAAACGATATCATAATCTTGAAAAATATCTTTTGGCGCATGCGAGTTTGTCCGCGAACCATTTAATCCGACCATACGCACACGCTGATCCTCTTTCGCAACCTTCAAAATTAAATCCAACATTTCCTCTTCTGTTCTCAAGTTATGATTTCTCCTTCCACCGATAGTAGACGAAATGAACGATCTCCCCTTTAAATAAAAAAGACTCTTTTCCATCTGCTTCTCTATTGAAATTATTTTTTTCTAAAATTTTTTGGGAGGCCACGTTGTTGGAAGTCGTTTTTGCCGTTAATTGTTTAAGATTAAAACTTGGTGCTTTAGCTATGAGTAGTTTAAGTGCGAAACTAGCAAGCCCTCTTCCAACAAATCGTTCGCCAATCCGATAACCGACTTCACCACTTTTTGTTTGCTCACCAATATCCGTTACATTCATTCGTCCAATAATTTGCCCATATTCATCTTTAATCAAGAAAAAATAGGATTGTTGCTGTTCCTGCTCCGCTAATAAAGCGGCATGGCGTTTTTGAAAAATAGCATAATCGTAATAATCATGACCCCGTTCCGGAACCATTTGTTCAAAATAAACTCGGTTTTCTTTTTCAAACTCAAATAGTTTCTTTTCGTCCTCTTGCGTTAATAATTGTAATTGATACATCTTCTAAAACCACCTTTTAAGTCCAATAACGAACTACACCCATAAATGCCTTTCCTAGCAATCTAATTGGTAGGATAATAAGCTCTGGCACGTAAAAAAGCAAATCCAAAAACCAATGATCATGTTTTCGTTTTCTGCTAGCCATCGTCACACACCCACTTTCGCATCATTAGAATTCTTTTCCTTATTTTACTATAAAAAAAGAATCATTTATACTAAATATTTACAGTTCACTCTCAGACGATTGTACGGATCCGTGAACTTGTGGCAAGAAATATCGGGTTGCCCACACCACTTTTTGTTAAGTTATTGATAAGGAGGTCATATAGATGGATTTTTTACAGCAAATGAATCGCTCATTACAATATATTGAAGACCATATCACAGAGGAAATTGATGTGAACAAGGTCGCTAAGTTAGCTTATTGTTCGGAATATCATTTTAGAAGGATGTTCTCGTCTTTAGCTGGCGTTTCTTTATCTGAATACATTCGGAGAAGACGATTAACCTTAGCTGCATTTGACCTATTAAACGCTGATTTCAAAGTAATCGATGTGGCGATGACCTATCAATATCAATCACCCGATTCATTTACAAAGGCATTCCAAAAACTACATGGGATTTTGCCTTCCCAAGTAAAAGAAAATGGCCATTTATTAAAAGCTTATCCACAAATGACCTTCCAATTAACGATTAAAGGAGGAAGTGAAATGCAATATCGAATCGAAGAAAAAGAAGCGTTTCAAATTGTTGGTTTAAAGAAAAGAGTCCCTCTTATTTATGAAGGAGTCAATCCAGAAATTGAGAAAATGTGGTTAAGCTTAACGATGGAACAAATAGAGGAATGGAAAAGCCTTTCAAACATCGAACCTTCAGGACTCATTAGTGCTTCAACGAATTTTAGCGAAAGAACTTCAGAATACAGTGAGTTAGATCATTATATTGGCGCAGCGACAACAAATGAAGTGACAATCACTGCCGATAAACTCGAAGTTCCCGCCCAGACATGGGTCATCTTTACGGCAGTCGGTAAATTTCCAGAGGCACTGCAAAATGTCTGGGCCAGAATTTATTCCGAATGGTTTCCATCATCCCAATACGAACAAACAGGTGGACCCGAAATATTATGGAACGAAGACAAAGACATGAGTAAACCAAACTATAAAAGTGAAATTTGGATTCCAGTAATAAAGAGAGAGATTTAATTAACAAATAGTAAATGAGAAATCTTTCGTTTCTCATTTACTATTTGTTTGAGTCATTTTTGTCTAACTAGATTTTGTTCTAAACTTGGTTTATTGGACAATCTCTCTAACTCCTCTTCGCCTTTTGACCTAGAAACTCACTTTATTGGACAATCTCTCTAACTCCTCCTCCCTTTTGTCCTAGAAGCTCACTTTGTTGGACAATCTCTCTAACTCCTCCTCGCCTTTTGTCCTAGAAACTTACTTTATTGGACAATCTCTCTAACTCCTCCTCGCCTTTGTCCTAGAAACTCACTTTATTGGACAATCTCTCTAACTCCTCCTCGCCTTTTGTCCTAGAAACTTACTTTATTGGACAATCTCTCTAACTCCTCCTCGCCTATGTCCTAGAAACTCACTTTATTGGACAATCTCTCTAACTCCCCCTCATTTTTGCCCTAAAAATCCATTTTACCAACTGCTCCACCAATCTCTTCCCGTAATTTCCTCACCCAATAAAAAAAGCACCTATATTTTTTAGGTGCTCAATCTAAGTAATTTAAATTTTAATGGATAAGTGACATTCACCTTTATCAATTAGCTAATCCATTTTCCATTTCTGTAAACCATTCATTGGTGATGCTTGGTTCTTTTCCGTTAATAAATAGAAAATCGTCTCCTTTTTCGATATATATAAAAGGTCCTTTCAAGCTTTGTAAAAATAAACGTCCTCCGCCTAATTCCTCTAAACGAAAATGCCCAACACGACGTTCCATAACCGAAATCCCGTTTGTACGCATATTGATCGTTGGCAGTGAATCGACTTTTTCAATCGTCGTTATTTCATCAAATTCCCAAGTCACTCCGTACATACCACTAATTTTTACCGCATCCTCTGTTACCGTTAAATGAGTCGGGATAAAAGCGGTTGCGGAAATTCCAACAATCAAGATAATTGAGCCAATCAAAATATAAAAATTACGCTTTCTTACTTTTTTTGATTCCATTTTATTAACCACTAGTAAATGACCGAACATATACATGAACATGACGACTAATGAAAGCTCTAGTACATAAGGAACCTTAACTAAATACAAAAGAGCAGCAACAAGTAAAATCAGCCCTGAATTAAACATAATCCAGCCTGTTGCTTGAGGGTATCCACGCTCAATCAACATCTTTTGTTCTTCTTCAGGCTTAGCCCAAAACCCCGATATTAATCCGTAGTATTGCTTTTTTAAAATGAAATAGGCGAAAAGAAAAAACATGACTGCTAATAATAAAATGATAATAAATAATGCCAACTTTTTTTCCTCCCAAATTCTTGTTGTCTATCCTTTTAATATATACGAAAAAACCACTATTTGGTTTCAAAAACTATGCTCGGAAAATCTGTTCTATTTTCCCCTGGCCCGCACTTACCTCCACTTTGGCATAAGCCCCATTAACCAAAGTCACTTGTGGTGGTACATGCCCACAATCAATATCGAAGACAACAGGGATTCCGAGTTCCTCTTCCAACTCTTGATATAGATCAAAAGTTGTATACGCTTCAACTGCCGTTTGCACTTCACTACGTCCAAACATAAGTAAGCGACAATTAACAAACCACCCTGCTAACTTCATTTACACGAGAGAACGTCTCAAGTCGGTTGTGCTCATTTCACAGTTTTCAAAATACCAAATGATTTTCTCATTCTTTGTTAAATAGGTGTGATGGAAAGCTTCGACATCGCCATAAGGTGTCCCGACTAAATGATGGATGACGTCAATACAGCCACCAAGAATGCGACCTTCTGCTTTAACGGCTTGATTCTTGCTCGTTTTCCACTCTGTTTTTTCCGTTAGCTGTAAATCATCATTTGAGTGATCCCACTCTTTTTGATACAGCTTAGATGAATATTGGGTTACCACTTCCCCTTCTTTTGTTTGTAAGACATCTTCCCACATTGCTGTCGTTTCATCCCATTCATCACTACGTAAATCGACTAAATTCGGTCCGTGGGCAGTGGCAATCCCTGTTTTTAATGTCATGGCGAGTAGGAGCATACTCGTATCTGAATAACCTAATACCCATTTTACTGATAGTTTCTCAAAATCGATAAATTCTAATATCTCAATTAAGAGTTCCCCACCCCAAGGCGGAATAATCGCATTGATTTTTTTATTTTCGAGCATTTCTTGAAATTCCTTCGCTCTTTCCTTTGCAGGGGCAGACTTCGCTTTATATTGTGTCCAAACAGTTTCACCAAATTGCAGAGAATAGCCTTTAGTAGCAAGTCTTTGCTCCGCTTTATTTAACAATCTGTGTAATTCTTTATCTACACCTGAAGACGGTGCCGTTACTCCGATTGTGGCATCGTTATTTAATATTGGATATTTTATCATCAAACCCCTCCTACTCGCATTCTACCCAAAAACGCTTAATCACTTCACCATCATCAGTCACAAAATCCTCATCAATCATGCCACCATTTTTAACAATTGTTTTATAAGAGGCAAGATTGTCTTCATCACAACAGACGAGCACTTTTTTTATGCCTAACTTGTTCGATTCTTGTAAAGCCAAAGCTAAAATTTGCGTAGCATACCCTTTTTGACGAGCGGACGGTCTAATCCCATAACCGATATGCCCTCCTTGTTCAAATAAGAAAGAATTAAGGGTGTGGCGAATGTTAACCGCTCCGACTACTTCTTCCTCCTCATTAATAAGCCAATAGGTTGTGTTTTTCACTTGGCTAGCACTTAAACCTACACCTGTTTCTTGTTTTTGTAAAAAAGAAAACATCGCCTCCGCATCATTCGAACTTTCTCTTATCACCCAAGGAACCATCTTTTCTCCACTTTTAAACCACTCATCATAAAATTCCTGATATGGACCAAGCCACTCTTTATTTGCTTTGATTAATTTAACGTTAAGCTTCATTGTTCCCCCTTGTTAGTTCGTTCTCCAACTTCCTTAATCAGTGGCAATTTGATCCGAACTGTAAACAGATTCTTATCATAATAGTAATCGATTTGACCATGATGCCCTTTTACAAGCTTGGAAATAATATATGTACCAAGCCCTTCATGTCCCTCTTCTTTTGTTGTGACACCAAACTTTTCAAAAAGGGTATCCAATAAATGACGGTTTTCAAATAAGGCTGAGTTAGAAAGACGCAACAGATAAATCCCACTTCTTTTTTCTGTTTGTAAGAAAATACTCGCATCTTTTTTTGCTTTTTCCTGATAATCCTTTGCTGCTTCAAATGCATTATCAAATAAATTTGTGAGCAAACTCATTTGATCGACTTGCTTTAACGGAAGCTCTGATAATGGTATTTCGACTTCCCTTCTCCATTCAATCAAATGCTGTTTAAATAATTCATTATAAGTAAACAGTACGGAAACCATTGCTCCACTTTCTCCCTTTATAACATGGTTCAAATTTTGATAATCTTGAAATAGCTGCTGAGAATAAGTATCGACATCAGCCGTTTTTTGTTTATTAATCATTTGTTCTAACGCTGCTGTATGTTTCAAAAAATCATGGCGTTGAGCTCGCACCTCACGAAAATCAACATTAATCTTCGTTAATTTCTTCTCGACTTCATCTAATTCAAGCTTAGTCGCTCCCCAATAACTAATAAGCTCAACTTTAACGACAGCCAAAGCAAGAATACTGAAAACTAACAAAACTAAACCGATCTCTGATTCTATCGATAACATTACCAGCACCATTAAAAAGTGTGGAATGAGAAAAAGATTCATTTCATGTGGGGCGATTCGTGTGCTCTCTTTCATCTTCTTAAAGTAAAAGATCAAAAATAAGCCAGCACTCAAAAAAACTAAAATAGAAATCGAAACAGACGTTTTCATGACTAACAAAATAAAAGCTAGAATGTATAAGCTGAGGCTACTTATTTGCATTATTTTTCTCAATTTATCGCCTCCAACTTTAATTAAAAAATTGCTTTTGCATCTCGTCTAGTTTTGCCTTTGTAATTAAAGCTGTTTTTTTAGTTGATTGGAAGATAACAGAGTAAGAATTTTTAGTATATATTGAAAAGTTTTTGACGTGTTGAACATTAATAATAAATCCACGATGAGACCGGAGAAAGTTAGGATTAGCTAACTCCTTTTCTAAGTCGTTTAAAGTCATATACGTCGTATGAACTTCTTTTGAAGTAACAATTGTTGTTTGACGTCCTGTTCGTTCTACAAAAATGATTTTCTCTTTTTCAATAAAGTGGATTTCATTTTTCTGTTTTAAAACCAACTTTTTCTTCTCAACAACTTCTTCTTTTTTTAAGCGATTAATCCCTTTCATTAATCGTTCCTTTGAATAAGGCTTCATAATATAGTCTAATACATTTAACTCGAACGCATGAACGGCGTAACCACTATAACCAGTTACAAAAATGACATCAATCCCCATTGCATAGCTATTAATAAAATCAGCCAACTCATAGCCCGAGAGATTGGGCATTTCAATATCGGTAATTAATAAATCAATCGATGTCGTTTTAATATATTCATAAGCTTCCTCAGAATTATTAGTTGAAAAGACAACCTCAACTGTTGGCACATCCGCCAATATTGCATTGAGCTTTTCTAAGTCATATTTTTGGTCATCCACTAATCCAACTTTGAGCATATTATTCTCCTTAACTGTTAACACACTTCCAATTTAACCCTCTTCATCTATTATACGGTACTTTCGCGACATAAAAAGCCCTTTTCACGACAATAAGGACGTTTTCAAAGGAAAAAATGAGTATAGTAGGACTATACAAAAAAACGTTCATCGCGGTATCACAGCAACGATTAGAAAGATGGTCGGTACTACTTAAATAAATAAGCTAGCTGCGTCCGTTAGAAGCTCGAAAAAATGGACTGTGCTTTATATTCAAGGAGGTAAAGAGGATGATTAAAATTCAAAATGTGTCACGTTCCTTTCGTGATAAAAAAGTAACCGTTGAAGCTGTAAAAAATATTAGTCTAGCAATCAAAAAAGGCGAAGTCGTTGGACTTTTAGGTGAGAACGGGGCTGGAAAAACAACATTACTACGAATGATTAGTACGGTTCTTGAACCTTCTAAAGGAGAAATTTCGATTAATGGAATTGATATCTTAAAAGAACCGATGAAGGTAAAAGCACAAATTGGTGTTCTTTTTGGCAGTGAAACGGGAATGTATGACCGCTTAACCGCTAGAGAAAACTTGCAGTATTTTGCTCAGCTTTACGGAATGTCTAAACATGAAACGAAGACTCGAATTGATTATTTAGCGACTCGGTTTGGCATGAAGGATTATTTAGATCGAAAGGTTGGTGGATTTTCAAAAGGGATGAGACAAAAGGTGACGATTGCACGGACACTTCTCCATGATCCAGAATTAATCTTACTCGATGAACCAACTACAGGACTCGACATCACCTCTGCGAATATGTTCCGAGAACTGATCCATTCTTTACAAAACGAAGGCAAAACCATTATCTTCTCTAGTCACATTATGGAGGAAGTAAAACAGCTCTGTGAGTCGATTGTAATGATTCATAAAGGAGAACTGGTTTATCAAGGTTCGATTGAAGAACTTTATAAGGAAGAAGAAAGCGAAGACTTAAACTACATCTTTATGTCACGTTTAGTTAGGGGGACAAATTCATGATTCTTAACGTTTATAAAAAAGAAATGCTCGATATGCTTAGAGATAGGAAGACGATTTTATTAAGTGTGTTACTCCCAATTATCTTTAATTTACTCGTCATGTTTTTTATGACCAACTTTTTGTTTAATGATAATGTCGATCAAATTAATGTTGCGATTACTGAAGCAGATTCCACACTCATAGCAAGTTGGGTGAATGAAATAGAAGGAGCCAACCTCATTCCCTCTGAGGATCCATCGGCTGTCTTTTTAGAAGGAGATGCCCATATTGCTCTTATTTTTGACAATCAATTTGAGCAAATGTTGGCATCAGGGGAAACACCGATGATTCAACTTCAATACGATCCAGCAAGTACACGCTCTAGCTCTGCTATGGATCAAATTTACAATGTTTTGGCCGAACAAATGCATGGCATTGTTGCTAGTAATTTAGCTGAGCTTAATCTTGATCATCAAGTGATTGAACCTTTTTATCTCGTTCCACTAACTGCAAGTGAAGAAAATAATGAAACATCACTCTTTATTTTAACGATTTTTGCTCAGTTAATCATTATCCTTTCGATTAATATGGGAGGATTATCGGCGGCAAATGACCTGGTGGCCGGTGAGAAGGAAAGAAAAACGATGGAAGCACTCTTAATGACTCCTGTCCACCGTTTACATCTCGTCTTAGGCAAATGGTTAACGATAGCAACTTTATGTACAATTAGTGGATTTTTCTCGGTCGCTACTTTCTTTTTATACATTTATTTTGTCGGTGGAGAGTTAGGAGAAGCTTTACAAATTGGAGAAAATATCGGAATGCTTTCGCTTAGTCTTGCTGTTGGAATCCTCTCATTCGCTCTACTTATGGCGAGTATTTATTTAATGATTAGTTTATTTTCCAATACGATTAAGGAAGCGAGCAACTATATTTCACCAATCTCTTTCTTAACGATGATTCCTTACTTTTTATTAATTGGTGTATCGGTAAATGAACTATCAACCAACTATTTTATCATCCCCGTTATGAATATCTTTGCTTTAATTAAAGAACTTATTTATGGGGTTTACGATATTACCCATATCCTTCTTGTAGCGGGGAGTTCAGCTATCTTCGTTTCCATTCTCTTCTTGATTGCTTATAAAATGTTTATGAAAAGTAAATATGTATTAGGGAAAGCAAGCTGATATATCTAATAGACACATAGAGACAACGGCTGTCCCATAAAGTCATGAAAATGACCTTATGGAGGCAGCCTTTTGTTTTAAATAAAGTAAGAACCTTCAACACTCGCTTTTTCACAAGTAAAGATTGTGTAATTAGAAGGACGAACGAGACGATTCATTATATTTGATCCAACTGCACGATTTTCTCCATTTCTATTCTAAAATAGGCTAGTGTCTTTTCTCTTTGTGCCTCCGTTTGATTATCATATAATAACTCTTCTAATAACTCAGCAACATCTTCTAACAGTCTTCTCCCTTGAAAAAATAGTAGAGCAGTCTCATTCATTTCGAAACAGGGATTTAATAACTGATATTGTTCCATAAATGTGGCTGCGTATGATTGCTCTTGTATAAACATCAAATCTGCTTCCACTGGTGAAAGTTTGAGTCCTTCCCAGTCAATAATAACAAGTTGATTTGATACTCTCATGACATTCCAATGGTGTAAATCCGTATGACAAAATACATTTTGAGGTGGATTATGTCTTAACAAAACAGCCTTTTTTTCGGTCTCTTTCATTAAATTTTGAATCGCCGGCATATATTGTTCTACTATCACACGAACATCATTAGGAACCTCTTCTTTTCTCATTCGCTCATTTTTAAAATGTGAGAGTAACGGCAGTGTGAAGTCCTCAATCATTGACGGATGAACATCTAGCTCTACTTGGTGACAATGAAGGTCAGAAATCATCTCAGCAAATTGGACAATTTCATTCGTATCTAAACCGCTTTCCCCTACAGTTTCTCCATCAATATAAGGAAAAAGCAAATAAAAAGCAGATTGATCTTCAAATTTAAACTCTTGCTCAAGCGTTTTAATCGGAACAGAAATCCTTTCTTTCAACCTTGGATTCTTTTGTAGTTCAAATGTAATTGGAACATAATAATCAATTAATTCCACCCATTTTTTGATCGATTGCCTATTCTTCAAAAATACTTTTAAAAAATAGGTTTTTTGTAAACTTTCGACCTTATAGGCAAGTGCTGTCCAACCACCAGCAAGGTTACTTACTTTCGTTGCCTTTATTTTAAAATGATTCAAGAGAACTTCTTTTATCTGGTCCATTGTAACCTCCACCCCGAATATTTTCCCTTAAAATGACATACTTCTATTCTCTTTGTAATTAAATCATTCATTCATGATCCATTATCCTACAATAAATGTTAAAATAGCAGAATAATTAGATATAAAAAATAAAGAGGAGGACACGTTTGGATGCAGTCTGTGACCGTTTATCATTACGATGCATTTAGTTTAGAACCAAACCAAGGAAATCCAGCGGGAGTTGTCTTAGAAGCGGATGCCCTTTCCGATAAAGAAATGCAGGAAATTGCCTTTAAAGTAGGCTTTAATGAAACAGCCTTCCACTTAACATCAAAAATCGCCGATCTTCAGTTACGCTATTTTACACCCGGACACGAGATGAATTTATGTGGACACGGTACGATCGCTATCTTATACGCCTTAAAAACAAAAGGGCTTTTAGCTGATAAAAGCGAGCTGACGATTGAAACAAATGCAGGGATTCTTCCCATTAGTATTCAAGAAAAAGACGGGTCCTTTTTTATTACGTTAGAACACGCTCCTCCAAAATTCAAGAAATTTAATGGCTCTTATGCTGATATCGCCTCAGCTATAGGGATAAACAAAAATGAACTGTCATCGGATTTACCGATTATTTATGGCAGTACTGGAACATGGACGTTACTCGTTCCCATTCGTTCATTAGAATCCTTTCAAAAAATGAAACCTAATAATCAAGTTTTTCCTTCCATCTTAAAAGAGATACCTAATGCTTCCCTTCATGTCTTTTGTCTAGAAACATTTGATACTGAAGCGGATATGCATGCACGCCATTTCTCCTCGCCTTATTCAGGCACGATCGAGGATGCCGTTACCGGCACAGCTTCTGGTGTAATGGCAGCTTATTATAAAAAGTACATTCAGAAATCAAAAAAGCCGATCGTTAACCTTGTCATTGAACAAGGCTATGAAGTCGGCAAAAACGGAAGGGTTTATGTATCCGCCACCCCAAATGAAAAAACGAAAGAAATGAGTATTCATATGAGCGGACAAGCGGTATACGTCAACAAATTCGAATTAAATTTGATTGAAAAGATTAAATAATATAAGCATTTTCTAAAGTGACAAGAGGCTACCTCAAAAGTTTAACGAGCTAAACTTTTGAAGTAGCCTTTTTTATTTGCTGTAGCCTATTTTTGATAAACATATTATTTTAAATCAGGTTTGACGACGTTGTTCCTCCTTTTTTACACATCACCTCCGACCAAATCACTCTTGACCGCATTACTCCGCTCTTTTCACACATCACTCCCGACCAAATCCCACGCAACAGTTCCCTTAAAAGATAATCATCTGCCTCATACACAGATAATACGTCATTGCTCCGGATAATAATGCCATTGGAACTGCCCAAACTGGTGAAAGGACAACCATCCCTAACACGAATCCAATAACCGCGGAACTTGGCATCGATAAATAAGCAATCGCTCGTTTGATTCCTTCCATCGTCTCTTCATGTTTCGAGAATGGATAGAGTTTGAAGAACGAATGGCCTTTTAATTCCTTCCAGCTTGACATCATATAATAGTTAAGAAGCGCTAACATAATAAAAAAGAGCACCCACTTTATCCAATTCGCTGGGACAATTAAAATAGCCATTGTTGAGACGCCAGTAATTCTAAATAAACCATTTAATTTTTGAGAATTACGAATAAACAGTTTAATAAAAAGTTCGGTCGTTATATTTTCGGTCGTTCGCTTCCGAAAGATTTTAGCTGAATTGGCTAACAGGAAGACTGGTCGTTTTCGTTGTTTTTTGTTGACTTGATACCCATTTAGACCAACAAGCATTGACGTATATTTGATTCGCTCCTTATTTTCACGAAGACAGTCTTTAAAAAAAGTCGTTGTTAAATTAAGACGTTTTTTCATAAATACCAAAGTGATCGGTACCAGTAAAACAGTGAAAGTGACTTGTAGTGATAAAGGACTCCAATGGAATAAATGAAATAAAAGCCATGTCAGAATAAAGAGCCCAATCGTTCGCAACACCTTTTTCCAACGTTCATATCGCAATTCAAGCAACTGATTAAGATATTGTAAACATAGCCGAAAGAGAATGACAAATGAGCATAACAACGTATAGTCCCACACAGAAACATCTTGGTATACGAGCATAAACGGGGCGATGATGAATGCGATAACTGACACGCTAAAAACATTCAATACAATGGAATAAATGAGTCCGTATTTCTTTATCATTTGAACCCATTCTGGTCGCTGTCTTAAAAACAGTAGATCTCCATCTAATAAAAAAAGTCGTAACGTTCCACTCCAACAAACCAACAAGAAAATAAATGGAATTGTAAACGAAGGTAAATAATAAGCCCACTCCATTTCTCCTTGCCACAGCAAATAAAATTGATAGCCTAAAATAGCAAGCAGTGGTAGTAGGATATATAACCAAACGGTCCAATCGACCATCATCTTCCACAGCTTATACTGATAGCTCCATTCACTTTTCACTCTTTGTTTAAAAACCATTACAGGACTCATCTTCTCCATATTCATTGATCCATCAGCTCATAAAAACAATCCATTAATGAGCCGTCCTTTACGCTGACCAATTGAATGTCATTTAATGTTCCACTCGCAATAACCTCACCATAATTGATTAATAAAAAACGATCACAAATTTTCTCTGCTGTATCCAGAACATGAGTGCACATTAAAATCGCCGCTCCATTTTTTCGTTCCGCTTCTAAAATGACAAGAAAATCTTTAATCGCTTTTGGGTCTAAACCAATAAACGGTTCATCAACTATATATAATTTTGGTTTAATTAAAATCGCGATGATAATCATTAACTTCTGCTGCATCCCCTTTGAATAAGAGCCTGGATAATCATGCTTTGCTTCTTGAAGGCGAAAAATATCTAATAATTGATTCGCTCGCTCATCATAATCAAGGTCTTCTATTTTATTGACTGCTTTGGCTAACTCAATATGCTCCCACAAAGTTAACTCATCATAATATGTGGGCTGCTCTGGTATATAAGCATAATCATTTTGTTTTTGAAAATGAATATTGCCTTCAATGGAATCGACTAGTCCAAGAATCGATTTAATCATCGTGCTTTTCCCAGCTCCATTTGGTCCGATTAATCCAACAAGCTCACCTTCTTGTATCGCAAAACGAATATTATTAATCGCCTTTTCTTTTCCTGTATAACCAGCACTTTGAATGTCAACTTCTAATACGGCCATCTTATTTCTCCCTTCTTTATAAAAATTACGAAGAAAAGGGCTAGCCAATAGCTAACCCACTCTCCATTTCTATTATTCCTCAATCATTACTTTTGGTTTACGGGCTAAACTCATAATTCCTGCGATTAGATAAAATAGACCACCAAACAGACCAGCACCAGATGTAAGAATGGTTGAAATAACTGCTGCCCCGAGGAATAAAGCCCCAGCTAAAACTGGCTTTTTATTTCCTTTTAAACTAACCATCGCGATAATCCCGGCAACGATAGATAAAGAGAAAATAACAAGCATCATCATACCAGAGACACTATTTATATCCGTAATGATAGCATCAACATTAAACGTTCCCTGTAATGAAGGATCCTCTGCTATTACTTCATTAAAAGTATCTCGCAACAAAGCCTCATTATTTTGTAACAACATAATCCCAACTGATATAAGTGTTAAAAACGCGTATCCAATTGCTCCAATAATCCCTAAAATCACTTCACCTGTTCTTTTAATCATTCTTTTTCTCTCCCTTTTTTTAATTAATGCCCAGCTACATCTCTTTTAGTAAAAGCTAACCAAGATAACCCTAAGAAAATAACATAATACACGATTAAGACAATAATAGAAAACGATAACGACATGCCTTCAAACATTGGGCCACTTCCATTAAAATACTGCTGTAAGTTCGTATTAGCAAACAATATGTACTTAGCCCATTCATAGTTTGATAAGGCATTAACAATAATGTTTCCAGAAAACATTAAGAAAATCGCCACCCCGATAGCCATACTACTGCTTCTAAAAATGGTTGAGATCATAAAGGCTAATGTAGCCATCATCACTAAATTAATACTATCAAAACCAAATTGTTTCAAAGACTCTAGCAAATAGGTGGATTCGCCTAAACCATTTGACGTTTCAATAACCATCGCAGGATTCAGTCCATTCAGACCAAAGAAAAGACTCCCGACTAGAAGCGAACTAACCATCAGAAAAGCTAATGTAGTCAACGCAAAAAGTAATACTGACACATATTTAGCAATTAAAATTTTCGTCCTTGAAACGGGACGGATAAGTAAAAGCTTAATCGTTCCCCATTTAAATTCATTCGCTACAATACCGGCCCCGACAATAATCGTAAATAAACTAATAAACGAGGACAGCCCAACATTATCAAATAAGTAGACCCAACCGTCATAGCTTGGTGGTTCAATTCTATTATCTACATAATAGTTATTTTTGGCAATAAGACTGTTATTATAATCAATCATTCCATCCCAACCAAAACTATCATCATTTTGCCATGTTTCGATTTCTTCGGCTAACTGTTCATTCTCCGCCATAAGCTCTTGCTCCCAGTTCTCACTATATTCTGGAATCGCCATTTCATCATTAAAAGCTTTCAAAATAAAAGCGCCAACTATCACTAAAATGAATAAAGCAATATACATCGCCCATGTTGACTTTAAAATATACAGTTTATTTTGCTCATTTTTTACTAACTGAAAAAAGTTACTCAATCACATTCTCTCCTATCAAATCAAAGAATTTATCTTCTAAAGTTGAGCGCATCGATTGTACCTCAAATACTTGGATATTTTGCTCAAGCAACTCCTTCAAGATAACGGGAATCTCTTCTCTTTTTACTTCAATTGTTAATGTGTCTTTTTCCACTACTACCTTTAGTCCATCTTTTTTCTCAAGCAAAGCTTTTGCCTGTTCAAGTGGTTCCACGATCATTTTAACTTCTCTTAACCCGTCTGCTTTATCAGCCTCTTCTTTGACATCTTGTATCGCAACTAATTCTCCATTTTTAATAATGCCGATTCGATCACACATCAATTCAATCTCTGATAATAGATGGCTTGATACGATAACCGCTACATTTTCCTTTTCAGCTAAATTTCTTATGTAATGGCGAATTTCACGAATTCCAGCCGGGTCTAATCCATTTGTCGGCTCATCCAAAATAAGAATCGATGGTTTATGTAATAAGGCTTGAGCGATTCCTAAACGCTGCCTCATGCCAAGTGAATAGCGACCCGCCTTTTCATGAATGGCCTGTTCTAAACCGACTAACTGAATCACTTCTTTTATTCGTTCATCCGTAATTCCAGGAATCATTCTCGCAAAATGTTTTAAGTTTTTCCAGCCACTCATAAATGGATACATTTCAGGATTCTCAACAATACCCCCGACTTCACGAATCGCATTTTTAAAGTCTGTCTGAATACTTTTTCCTTGAATGAGCACCTCCCCTTCTGTAATGCTCATCAACCCTACCATCATTCGTATCGTTGTCGTTTTTCCCGCCCCATTTGGACCTAAAAAACCAAACACTTCTCCGCCTTTAATATCAAAGGATAACCCTTTAATAATTTCCTTTTTTCCTATCTTCTTTTTTACATTTTTTAATTGCATCGCTGTTTTTGACAAACGCTACACCTCCTTAAAAAGTTTACTCTCTCTCTTACGTTCAAACCGAAAATTAGTTTCATATTTTTCTCAGATTTATGATATCCTTTCCTGATTTTAATCTTTTTCTCTCAGACAATTTAAGATTTAACCATTTCTTAATAACTCAACTTTCGCATCGAGAAAATCCGTTCAACTAGTTGGCCGAGCGAAAGGGAAGCTCTTAAACAAATGCCCTTGACACGTTTAAAAAGCGAGAACGTACTATCACACAAAACGGATAAACTGTGCATCAAGAAAAAGATAATATAGGCCCTCCGGCTGTCGCTCCCAAACAAACACTCCGCGTCCTGCAGGAACCTCATGAGCCTCCTCAGCGTTTCACGCTTGCGGGGTCTCATTGGACGGTTTATTCCTGCGGGAGTCTCCGTGTCTGTTTGTCCGCTAGATAATGGAATCGAATCTAGGTTCGGTTTTCTCATTGAATAAAAAAACAGTCATGACTTCAACGTACATGAGCTTGAGAATGATTTTTCTCCTTCCATGACTCATTCCGTTACAGTTGTAAACAAATTCGTGTGGATGCTCTGTACGTTAGCTAGAATATCGAGCTTGTTTCGATTGGAATCCTGTCTTTTCATGACGGCAGACTTAGGAAAAAAATAGGTGGCAACGACCTATTTAGTTCTATAACCAACAAAGGGAAGAAGAAGGTCCTTCTGCGTTAGAAATAGCTGATTGAGAATGGCCCTATCATCAAGCATCTCCACGACACTTAGCGGACAAAACCATACGGAGACTCCCGCGGGAATAAACCGTGGAGCGAGACCCCGCAAGGCTTGCCGAGGAGGCTCGCCAGGTTCTCGGCAAGGACGCGGAGTATGGTTTTGGTAGCGACAGCCGAAGCGCTTCATTTAGTGAACAGTTTCCTTCAACAGCCTACGAAGAGATGTGTTCAGACTGTCAACGATTGAACCGTTCATGTAAAGTCAATTTGAGTCTTGTATCTCCCTAAAGTCAATCTCTATCAACGGTTAAGGGGCAATTATACGCTGCGAAAGTTGAGTAAATAAATTAATTAGGTTATTCACAAAAGTCTAAACCCCATAATAACTTATAAAAAAAGAAGGAACAGATGGGAGTAGCTTATGGAGGATCGAGATTTTTTTGGACGGGATGATATTATTTTGTTTCTAGATATAATTGTCGTATTAATGCTCGAAGAAGCCCCTATTCTTGGACTTGTTTTTGTAGCCCTGTTAAAAACGGTGACACATGAAGTCTTGCCGAGGTTAGCCTTAATCATCTTAATCATTGTGATGTCGATTGTTTATACTGAAGATGAGGAAGAGAGTGAAGATGAGGGTGATGGCAATCCTTTAATCGATTAAAGTTATTTAATAGCTCATTTCTAATTACTCGTACAAAGTTGTTTCCTTTGATAAAATAAAGGGGATCATCAGCTGGAGGGATTTATTTTGTATAAAGGAAAAGCATTTTGTGAAGCCAATCTCTATTTTTATAAACATAGTCGTTATGACAAAAGCGAAATCAACAAAAGGATTGACCACCTTTTGTCCTATCAAACAAATACCGTACAAATCTCCAATGTCCAATTAATAAAAGAGGAGTTTGACGAAAAAGAAAAGCAATTTTATATCCAACTTTCGGTTCATGCGGAAGTACTTGTGCCCTATGATCAACGAATCACTCATTTAAATGACTATCGAATAAATGCTTGCCGTGATCTCCGCAAACATTTTCCAAAAGCTGGAGCAATTATGGCTCACTCCATTGATACATATACCCCTCTTAGATGGAAAGGATTTAAGGGAGAAAAAGCGAAACAATAAATAAGTCGGGTTGCGTGGGCGAAGGATGGAAGACGTAGCGATTAGCGTGAAGGCTCCCGACCCGACTCACCGCGGAATGTGTAGGACATGCTGCTCGCGGAGTAGGCTACGTAATGGACGATTCTACCTTTTTATATGATGAATATTTAACTCGCTTCTTGCTCTTGTTGTTTTTTTATTTTCTCCTGTATTTTTATCGCTCGTTTAATAATTTGATAATAGGCAAAAAAACAAACGAGAGCAAAAACTCCTCCACTTAGAAAAAAGGCAAATAACGGATGAAAAGAATTTAACGTATAAATACTAAAACTCGAAACCCCAACCATAGAAATCGTATAGGGCAAATAACCGACAGCTAACAAAATAGACTTTTTAATTGATGTAAAAAACTTCACATTAAAATGAACAGTATCCGAGAAAAAATGGGCGTTCCAACTAATTAAAAAGACGGTAGTCACTAAGTAAAAATAAAATAGAGGCGACTGCCATTCAATTTGTGCTAAGTAATAGTTGTAAATCCATAATGACCATAATGCCGAAAAGAAAACCCCACCAATCAAACTACGAATATAATTTCCCTTAAAACCTTTCCAAAAAGTGCGAAAAATCGATTGCTCTGTTTTCATCACAAAAGTTCGAACGACGGAAAACATCGCTGTTGTTGCCGGAAAAAAAATAAAAGGAAGTAAGACAACAAAAGAAATAAGTAGGACAGATAAACTTTCAAACGTTGGAGCAAGTACAATATTTGCCAATAAATAAACGAGAGGTAGATTAAATAATAACCACAACCCATTCACATATAGTATTTTCATGAGCCACTCTGATAGACTAAAAAGTTTGCTCCAGATGCCTGTAAGTCCCATAATTTACCCCCAATTTTATTCATAATCTTTTTTATACAAATAATGGACATGCTTTACATTTGAAAGACGCAATCCTTTGTTTGCTCCTAAATAAGCAAAAATGTTGTCATATCCTCTTTGGAAAATTTTTAAGTTTGATATAGCTCTATTTTATACGATTCAGTATGTAAAGCTCAAAGTTTTTTCCCGATATTACTTCGATATGAAAGGGGTATCTCAAAGGCTCGAACCTTCTGAGATACCCGCAACCATTCATATCATTAGTTACCTTGCATTGCTGCTAAATTCTCTTGCCATTTCGTTGTTTTATAATCTAATACTTGCTGATATCCGACCGCCATCGCTTGCTCATTAGCATCGGCTACAATTTGTTCTACTTCTTCATCACTTTGAGCATAAAGTGCTTTTGCACGTGCTTCTTCAAAGATTTCACCAATACGTTGTTGGGCAATACCTTCATCTGATTCAGGCATTGGGTTAATATTCAAAAATTCAGTGACATCTAATTGGCTAGGCCATAAAACTTCTTGCTGCCAATATGTTGTCCAAGTAATTTGGTCCTCTGGTAATTGCATTTCATAAGAACCTTTTGCATTGTCAAGGAATTTAGAGTTTCCATTAAATTGGAATGAAGCAGCTCCACCTTCCATTTCTTTTGCTCCTTCTTGGTCATTAATATAGGCATCTGTGAAGTTAGGTAGGACTCCTTCTTCAATCCAACCATCCCAATAAACTCCTTCTGGACCAAACATGGAAAGCATTTGACCTTCAGGACCTGTTAACCAATCTAGGAATGCGAATACTTTTTCTGGGTCTTCAGCAGAAGTTGTAATCACATTTACGTTCCAACCTAATTGATTATAATCGCCAGGGAAAGTATTGTTAGGATTATTTCCTTCTTTATGAATTGGGTTAGCAACAAAATAACCACTATCTGGATCATCGGCAATTAATTGCTGATGTCCTCTTTGACCTAAAGTTGTAACACTTGCTCCCGCAAATACAGCGACACGACCATTTAAGATTTTTTCCTCTAAATCATCAGCTGATTGTGTTAAAGCATCCTGTGTCATTAAACGCTCACGGAATAATTTACTTGCATATTTTAAAGAATCAACATAGTTTTCATCCTCAAATAAAGAAACAAGCTTGTCGCCATTTGGAACCCCTTGGTTACGAATATCAGTTGGGGCACGTCCCTCAGCAAAAGCTGAATAAAGGACACCTACACCTTGAGCTTCAACCCCTGTTTCAAATGGAATAACATCAGGAAATTCTGCTTGTACTAACTTTAAATATTCATATAAATCGTCAGTTGTTTCTAATGAAGGAGAACCTAACTCCTCATAGATCCCTTTATGGACGAGGTATCCACCATTACCAAAAGGTTGGTCATTGTACCAGTTCGGGAATTGATAAAGCTTGCCATCTTCTGAACGAAGAAGGTTCATTGCTTCTTCACTCATCCACGTTTTTAAGTTTGGATATTTATCAAGATAATCATCAAATGCTACTAATACCCCACCTTCACGAAGCCTTTCAACATCCGCACCTCTATCTGTCCAAATAATATCAGGTAAATTTCCATCAACGATCATCGTGCTTAAACGTTGAGCGGCATTACCACCACCATCAATGGCCGTAAGGTGTACATCGTATAACTCTTGAATATTAGCCGTCGCTTCATCGGCTCCCCACTGGTCCATTGTGTACCAATCATAGTTACCAAAAACCGTAATGTCTAATTGTTCAGAGCCAAGTACCCAAGCGTCACCTTCTGATTCTGCTGTTTCACCAGTTCCCTCTTCTGTACCTGGTTCATCGGCTGGTTCTTCTGGCTCATTGTCGACACTATCACCAGAACATGCAGCTAAAATAAGAACAGTCATCAATGTCGCTACAAATAGAAGAAATCCCTTCTTTTTCATCAACATACTTAAATCCCCCTTATTCTCTTAAATAATTTATTTAAAGCAAAAGTGCCTTAAATCAAAGTAAAGGTGAAACTATTCTTTTAATGAGCCAATTAATACTCCTTTAACAAAATATTTCTGGATGAAAGGATACACCATAATAATCGGCAAGGTCGCCACCATCATCGTCGCCATCGACAAAGATTTACCGGTAACTTTCATTTGTTGCGACATCATTGCTTGGGCTCCAGCATCAAGCTGGTTCATCGCTGAACTGACTGTGTTTGAGTTTAATATCTTTTGCAATAACGTTTGAATCGGAATTAAACTCTCAGTCGTTATATAGATACTCGGCAAAAACCAGTCGTTCCAGTGTGCAACAGCTGTAAAAAGCGATAAGGTAGCAATAACCGGACCTGATAACGGCAAGACCACTCGGAAAAAGATTCCCCAATAACCGCATCCGTCAATTTTGGCTGATTCTTCAAGCCCTTTTGGTAATTGAGCAAAGAAAGTTCGGAAAATAATCATATTCCAAACAGAGATTAACATCGGAATAATCATGACCCAGAAGCTATCCATTAACCCAAGCTCACGAATTAATAAAAACGTTGGAATTAATCCCCCACTAAAGAACATCGTAAATAAACAGAAGAGCATGAAGAATTTTCTACCAATCAATTCTCTTTTTGATAGTCCGTATGCAAGCATAGCTGTTAAGAAAACTGAAAGAACGGTTCCAATAACGGTTCTTAAAATCGATATAACAAAAGCATCCATCAATCTTTTATCTTGAAAAACAATGGTATAGTTTTCTAATGTAAATTCTCGTGGCCAAAAAGTGACTCCCCCCAGCGCAGTATCTTGACCTGCATTAAACGAGATTACGAGTGAATTCCAAAATGGGTAAAAAGTAGAAAAAGCTAATAAAGTTAAACTTATATATATAATCGTCATCATGACACGATCGCCAGCTGTTGGTTTAAGCATTGCAAAACTCCCCCTTTCGCTCTATTCCTACCATAAGCTGTTCCCTGATCTTCGGGCGAAGTAATTTGCCGCTGTTAGTAAGCCAACACTGATTACTGCTTTAAATAGACCAATGGCTGTTGCATAGGAATACTGACCATTGCTTATTCCAACTCGGTACACATACGTATCAATAACATCAGAAACCGAGCGTAAAATCGGATTATTACCAAGTAATAATAAGTCCTCAAATCCTGCATTTAATAGATTACCAATTTCCAAAATAAAGAAGATAACAATAATCGGCATAATCGACGGAATCGTAATTAAGAAAATTTGCTTAAATCTGCTCGCCCCATCAAGAGCGGCTGCTTCATATAGCTGTGGATCAACCCCAGCGATAGCGGCAATATAGACGATTGAAGCAAAACCAATTGATTTCCAGACATTCGTCGAAACAATAATCGTCCAGAAATATTCGGGAATGGCTAGAAAGTGTATCGGATGTTCAATTAACTTCAGTTGTTGTAATAAAATATTGATACTTCCGTTATCTGTAGATAATAAAGACATTGCAAATCCAGCAACAATAACCCATGATAAGAAATGCGGTAGATAAGTAATCGTTTGAACCGAACGTTTAAATGCCATGTTCCGCACTTCGTTTAAAGCTAAAGCCAAAATAATAGGCGCTGGAAAACCAATTAAGATTTTTATAGAACTTAAGATGAGCGTATTTCGCATGATTTCCCAAAAACGTGGGTCATTAAAAAAGCGCTCAAAGTTCTCCAAACCTACCCACTTACTACCTGAAATCCCCTCAAAGATGTTAAATTGTTGGAAGGCCATTACTACCCCGTACATCGGGATATAGTTAAAGATTAAGATAAGGATAATTCCAGGCAACACCATCATCTGTAATTCCCATTGCTGGAAAAAACGAGCTAGCGGACCTTTTTGATTATCTGGAATATGTGCTAAGCTTTTACCTTTTGATGTGCCTAACTTTGCCATGCTTTTCTCCCTTCATAAAACTTTCTCCTATAAAATCACTCTAGAACTCTAATCGAAAATGAATAGTTTTAGATTTTTAATAAATAGGTAATACATGGAAGAAGACATTTGGTGATGCCATTCGGTAATAATAACTTGACCAACCAACTCCTGTTGATTCTTCAACATTTCGATTAAAATTAAGGCGTTCTTCTTCAAGTTCTTCGATTTTTTCAATTTGTCCATTAAGATAAGCTTCAATTCTCATCGCTGCTGTATCTAGCCTTGTTAACAATCCACCATAACGAATGTCGATAACTTCCCACCCAAAAGGTTTATTTACATGGAGCCATTGGCTTCGATGCGCGAGCCTTAATTGCTGTACTTTTTGAATCACATCTGGAATCATTTTTTCAACAATTTCCAACAATGTCTCTTTATCTCTATGATCATAGGCTTGTTTTAAACGAATTCCTAAATCACCCTTAACGGCTAGCACAGCGGATAGCTTCTCTGGAACGTCGAACATATAATCAAGTTCACGATTGCTGTTACGAGAGCTCTTAATTTTCTCTTCTAGTTGCTCAAAATGGCTTTTAAGGTCAATTCCTTTTACATGGGTATCAAACAAGCCAATTAACACATCCTGCCATAATAAAAATTTCGATGGATTGGTTTGTGACATATTATCAGCTGGAATTCCTGGTAAGTAGTCAAGAGCATTAAAAAGCATATAGTCCTCTTGATTAACCCCTGTACAAAACTCAGTTCTAGCAGCTAACTTCTCGTCCTCTACATTTCCTTTTGTATAAGCATGTTCAGCATAAAGTTGTAATCCTAAAAGGGCAGTGAATACATTGTTCTCATAACCATCATCTCCCCAAAGGGTCACAAACACATCCTTGATCCCTTCTTTTTTACAAGCTGTTAAAGCTGCGTTAGATGTACGTAAAGATAAGCCATAGTTTGTACTAAATGTATTCCATACCCATATTCCACCAGCAAAAGCAGGAGTACGTCCAAATGCCTTGTGCTTCTGAATCATTTGATCGTATTCTTCTTCTTTTGTATGGAAGTAATCCCAATACATGAGTTGAACATCCTTAGGGGTTTCTTCTAAAATATGCTCTGGAATCTTAATGTCTAAGTCATAGTGGACATCCCCTGTTTGGGACGCGAATTTGATAAACATATCACTCCACATCATCGGTTCTAGCCCTAAAGCCTTCGTTACTTCTAGAACTTTTTTCAAATGACCATTCATCAGCTCAAATCTATCTCTATATCCGAACTTATTTAAGTAGACCCCTCTCCCAAGCTCTTCCGCTTCATCCATCCCAATATGAATACGTTTACTTCTGAATGGTTTTGATGCTGCTGTGATTATTTTTTGAATAAACTCATACGTCGTTTCTTGTTCAACAAGTAACGCACCACGAGTGTCTTTCAAATGAACCGCGGCATCCCATTTTAAAAACTCTTCTAAATGGGCAAGTGTTTGAATACAAGGAATCAATTCAATTCCGAACTGATGGCCATAATCATCTAATTCTCTTAATTCTTTTTCTGTATAACGACCTCTCATATAGCCAAAGTATGGCTCACCCTCTACTTCATACGTATCTTCCATATATAACATCATGGAATCAAACCCCATTAGAGCAAGTGTTTGAATCATTTCTTTTAATCTAGGTACATTCATAACTGCATTTCGTGAAAAATCGAACATCGGACCAATGGTCTCAAATTGAGCTTCCTCTTCTATTTGAACTGATTGATTTTCCTTTGTTACTTTTTCAAGAAATAATCCTAAAGCTCTAAAAAATTGAACTTTTTTATCGTAGATTATTTTCCCTCTACCATTTTCAAAATGAACTTCAATTTTTTTCCCTTGTTGAATCTTAATCGGAATTCCTTCTGGAGATAATTGCAATCCTAATCGACTTTGGATCGTTTTTAATCCCTCTTCTATAGTTGAAACCTCTCCATAAATATTTACCTTCACTGTTGCCACCCCCGAGTATTAAAAACTGCCTCCTTACATTTACACACTTATGGTAAAATGAAAAGGAAACACAAAAACTAAGAATATTGAATTATTTCTGATAATTATTCTAGGTGAAATCTAATTCTTTATTACATTATAATGTTATAAACACTTAAAACTCTTTCACTCTTTTGCTCATTTTTAGTACAATCTTGCTTTAATTCTTTTAATCTAGCGTAGATTTTTTATAATAGAAGAAAATCAGTCATTAAATTTGTCATAATGTCTGGAGCCAAAAGAAGTTTTGTTGCCCATATCAAAAGCTCGAGTAAAACCAATCATAATGTTCAATGGTCTGTTGAATCGAATGGTTTCTAGTTAACCAAAACGGAGTCAGCGGAATACCCGAAGACTCCTGCGGGATTAGTGAGGAACGGGAGACCCCGCAGGGTTAACGAGGAGGCTCCCGACTCACCCGCGGAACGCGTAGGGTATGCAGCTGACGCAGTAAACCAACTACTCTTTTTCTCGCTTCTAACCAAACAGGCTTCGCTTTATAATCAATCTAGCTGCGTCCGTTAGAAGCTCGAGTAAAACCAATCATAATATTCTATAGTCAGTTGAGCCAATTCACTTTTCGTTAACCAAAACGGAGTCAGCGGAATACCCGAAGACTCCTGCGGGATTAGTGAGGAACGGGAGACCCCGCAGGCTTAGCGAGGAGGCTCCCGACTCACCCGCGGAACGCGTAGGGTATGCAGCTGACGCAGTAAACCAACTACTCTTTTTCTCGCTTCTGAACGAACGGACTCCGCTTTTTATTCAATCTAGCTGCGTCTGTTAGAAGCTCGAGAAAAATCGGTTCGTCTTTATGAAGACAAAAAGCGTCTTCAAAAGCCGCCCCTAATTTTTTCTCGCTTCTGAGCGAACGGACTCCGCTTTTTATAATAGGAGGTTTAAATGGACTTATCTTTGTATGAAAAACCATTATATACTGACCCATTCTTCCCTTTAAGAATTACCTTTGAGCAACACGCAAATGAAGGGATTTTATTTCAAAAGCACTGGCATGAAGAAATGGAATTGCTTTTTATAACACAAGGACATGCTGCTATTGAAATAAATTCAAATACTTTTGAAGCAAAAGAAGGCGACCTCCTTATTATTAACAGTAATGAGTTACATCAAGGGATCGGCTTTAGCAAAAATGTCTCCTATTACTGTATGATTATCGACACCTCTTCCCTTCATAACAGCTTCATCGAAACATACACTAAGAACCGAACGATGACACAACCGAATGATTACACATTAATCAAAAACATCATAAGTGGGGACACTACGGTTAGAAGTATCATGGACAACCTAACCGTTGAACAAACAAATAAAAATATCGGTTATGAACTATATGTAAAATCTAGCGTCATTTATTTAATTGGTTACCTAGTCCGTCATTACGGAGTTAAAACATTAAATGAGCAAAAACATACGACTCGCCTCAAAAACCTAAATCGTTTAAATAAAGTGCTAGAATACATAGACACCCATTATTACGAAGATTTAACCGTAAATGAAGCAGCGAAAATTTCAAACTTAAGTCCTTATTATTTCTGTAGACTTTTTAAAACAGCAACAGGAAGAAGTTTTGTCCAATATGTAAATGAACGACGAATTGAAAAAGCTCATATGCTACTCACTAAAACGGATTTAAGCATTATGGAAGTAGCCTTACAAACCGGGTTTAACGATGCTAATTACTTTAGTCGTGCCTATAAAAAATTACGAAAAGAGTCACCATCGACCGCCAGAAAAGGTCATATTCCCAAATAGAAGACTTTTGCCGTCTTTACTTTAGAACAAAACTTAAACGAACCATAAATAAAAAAAACGTCATTTGGAAATAAGTTGACCAACTGGCGTTTATTATTTACCAAAAGGATTGCTTCTTTTGCTATTACAACCGTTCTTCATTCTTGTCCATTTACAAAACTAACCATAAAACAACTCCATCCTAAACTCTGCTCCGTTGATAAAAGATCTTACCTTCCATTACCTAATGAACCAATCAATAAGTCATAAATAGTGGATATTATTCCCATTAATTTTAGATTTTTATAAACAACTAGTTCGATCGACCTTTCTTTTATTCATAAAAGTGGAGTCTCTTTATCTATTTCGTTCTTTGCTTACGTCCTTTATGCTTAATAACGATGTACTTTTTTCATTTTATATCTTAAGCCTCTTAATTAATGTCATCATATTTGCAGTTTTAATCAAACCACTATGTCTTAAAAAGGGGACTGAACATGACTAGAATCATTGCGATTACTTCAGGAAAAGGCGGGGTCGGAAAAACGACGACCACAGCTAATATTGGTACTGCCCTAGCTTTAATGGGAAAAAAGGTCTGTTTAATTGATGCTGACTTCGGGTTAAGGAACTTAGACATTCCACTCGGACTAACCAAAAGAATTATCTTTGACGTATTAGATTATGTTTCAGGAAAATGCGATAACCTTCAACAAGTGTTAATTAAGGACAAGCAACTACCTAATTTATATTTATTGCCAGGAAATCGTACCGTTACAGAACTTGATTATGATTCAGCTCATTTTCAAAAAGCTATTTTAAAACTCAAAACGGATGGATTCTTTGATTTTGTTTTAATTGACTCTCCAGCCGGTATAGAAAAAGGTTTTCAAACTGCCATTTCTGCAGCATCTGAAGCCATTGTTGTCACAACACCTGACAGAACAGCCGTGCAAGATGCCGATCGAGTCATCGGTATGTTAGAAAAAAGAATGAAAAAAACGCCTAAACTCATAATTAATTATTATAATAAGCGTCAAGCAGATAAAGGCCACCGTTTGCTTCAAAGTGAAATTGAAAAGCAACTAAACACTGCTTTATTAGGAGTCATTCATGAAGATGAGGAAATCATTAAATCATCAAACGAAGGTAAAGTGATTGCCTTGTACAGTCATTTGGAAAGCGGATTAAGATTTAGACATATTGCTAGAAATGTTCTGATGGAAAAAACATTACGTTATATCTCAACAAAAAATACACACAAAAAACAATTCATGCAGCCACTAAAGATGGTTCATTATTTTAATTTAACTAAAAATCGTAAAGTGCGTACAAAATAATCAAGGTTGTCTCAAAAGTCATGTCATCAGCTTTTGAGAGCCTTTTTTATTTTGACGGTCTATTTACTAGTTATTCGAACCGTAATTCACGCATTACACGTGTTTCATTACTTATTCATTTTTATTCGCACCCTAATTCCCGCCTCACACTTACTTCATTACCAATTATCCTAAAACCGATGTTCCTCCCCCAACTAATCCCGCTTTTCACGCATAAAAAAAAGACCGCTCAAAAAGTCATTCGCCCTTTGAGACAGTCCTATATTTCATTTTAATCTTATGAGTTTGCTTGCTTAACCCAACCTGCTACTGTTACAGCACGTTTGGCTTGATGTTTTGCAGCATCTTTTACATCCTCAACCATGTTACCTTCTTGGTCAATCGTTACACTCACACCGTATGGGTTTCCGCCTGAAGCAAATTGTACGGGATCTGTGTATCCAGGAGAGGCAATAAGGGAACCCCAGTGGTGCATTGTATTATAAAGTGCAAGTATGGTTGCTTCTTGACCACCATGGGCATTACTTGCAGAAGACATCGCACTTACTACTTTGTTCGCTAATTTGCCTTGAGCCCATAGTCCACCCGTTGTATCAATAAATTGTTTCATTTGAGCAGCCATGTTACCAAAACGAGTTGGTACACTGAAAATAATAGCATCCGCCCACTCTAAATCGTCATTTGTTGCAACTGGTACATCTTGCGTTGCGTCAACATGAGCTCTCCATGCTGGGTTTGAATCAATTGCTGCATCAGGAGCAAGCTCTTTTACTTTCAATACCTTGACTTCAGCACCAGCTTCTTTTGCTCCTTCTGCCGCCCATTGTGCTAATTGGTAGTTTGTACCTGTTGAACTATAATAAATTACCGCTAATTTTACATTTGCCATTTCTCTCGACTCCTTTTCATCTGAACCAAATAATTTTTTGAAAAAACTCATAACCATTCACCTTCTTCTTCAATTAAAAGGATAACCTTATGGAATCCACCTCCACCAAAAATTGCTCTTGGTAGTATACCCGAGATTCTCCCTTTCATTAAATCTTTAAATCAGATTACTTAACTTCAAGATAATTAAGATGACTTTCTTTAATTATCTACATTTCATATACTATCATAAAACACTTAACTAACACAATAGTATTAACTATATTTTTGTAAGTTTATTTTAAAAACAATTTCTTCACTCCCAATCCCTTGATCTTTTACCCTTTTTATATAAAAAAGAAACTTAAAGTTTTTGTTTAAGCTTCTTAATTAATCATAAAATTGTACGGAAATACTTGAGTAGAAACTATAATAAGCTAAACATTTCAATAATTACTCCGTATCCATCCAATGAAAGTACTCAAGAGAATTCATTGTCATACTAAGGTGTGATACTTGTTCACCACCTCGATTATAAAAAGCAGAACCATTTATCTCTTCTATAGGAGGATAAACAATTTCTTCGTTATTATTTACGAGTAAATAGGAATAACTTAAACCATTAGAATTAGACCAAAAACTAAATATCCCTTCCTGTTGCTCATATTTATTCAATTCCAGAATTACCGATTTCCATTCTTTAGGAATTTGACTAACGCCGTAAGACGAGTTAATAGCTTCCTTATAATTAGCTTGAATTCTTGGTTGATATTGATAATCCTCTAGCCCACTTGCCGAATATGAACGTTCTAGAATCATATGAAAAATAATTTTCTCTGCTGGTCCTGTATTAAAATTCCAAACAAAATACAAAGAACTTGGATCTTTTTTATCCAATTGCCAAATTTTTGGTAATGACCTACGTTCCGTTACAATTGGAACCCATTCACTATTCTGCCATTCCCAAAAACTTTGACTATGGGAACCATCATCATCTTTAAAAGGAATATATACATGTGATTCATCTAAATAAATGATATCTAGAATTTCGAACTTCTCCGATTTTTCATCCATTTTCTTATATTCTCGCGATAAAATATCGGCTAATTCCTCCTCATTTAAAAATGAAGAAGGTAATCTCTCATCACTCCACCAAAAAATAAGAAGGAAGCTTATACTAATAACAAACAGGCTTCCTATAATTAATTTCTTAATGAAACTCATTCATCAGTCCCCCATTCTAAAAAAACATCATTAGTACGAAAATATAGATGTTCTTCTCCTACTTGAATTAACAACCCTAAACTATCTTCTTCAATATAAACAATTGGAGTGAATCCGCTCCCCTTTTTTGACTCAACACCTACCATCATATAAGGAAATTTTTCGACCCGATCAATTAATTCAATTGGCTTATCATTATTCATTTGAATTTGATCGTACCAAGTAATACTATTAAATGTTTCAATAATGAAACTATCATAATAAAAGCTCTCAGGGTCAAAATGCACTTTTTCTCCAGAAGGATGAATCGTAAAAACCGTAACATCATCAACATTAGTAATGAGAGTTTCTAAATCATATATATCATACAAACTATTATGTAAAGGTCGTTCGACAATATCTGTCATGAAAAAAAGAAAGTTAAAAGCAAAACCAATCCAAGCATATTTTTTATATTTGGCCCAGCCATTCTCTCGCTTTCGCAAAAACAAGACCAATATAAAGACCCCTAAAGGCAAGATAGGTGCTGTATATTGAATTTCATTTATTTGAAAAGAAAAATCATATGAAAATAATCCAATATAGCCAACTAGAAGAACTCTCCATAAAGAGTGAACAGCTTCGTCTCGTCGATAAATACTAACTAACACAATTAAAAACAAAGACCAGCCAAAAAGGACCAAACCTATTGAAATAAAACTACCACTAAACAACGATACCCCTCCATAATTCAACATTAAATATAAATAAAATAAGATATTTAAATCGTATCATGAGATTTGGTAAAACTATACATTTTTTTAGGTGTACGTTCTTTTTTTAGAGGCTTTTCAGCAATCAAAAAGTATTTTACAATTATAGAAGAGACTGAACAGGAGACATGCCTATGATCAAAAATTGGATAAAGCCCTTGATTGGGAAACGATTATTAAAAACGGGGTTAGCTGTTTTTATTACAGCTTGGATTTGTCAGTCGTTAGGCTTACCTGTTGTTTTTGCCGTTATAGCTGCGATTGTTACGATTGAACCTACTGTCCATGCTTCCATAAAAAAAGGAATGATTAGACTTCCTGCTGCGGCTATTGGAGCAGCTATTGCGATGAGCTTTGATTTTCTTCTTGGACAAGTTCCATTAACCTTTGCTCTTTCCGCTTTTTTTACTATTTACATTTGCCACCGGCTTGGCTGGCATGACGCCATTATCGTGTCGACTTTAACCGCAGTAGCCATGATCCCAATGACCCAGGATCATTTTTTCCTTACCTTTCTTACTCGTGTTGCAACAACAACGATCGGTTTAACTGTATCTACATTAGTAAACCTTATCATTTGGTCACCAAACTTTATTAAAGACATTCGTCAAACTCAAAAAGAACTCATTTTTGATACAAAAGCGTTAATAGATAAAAGCTTAGCCAATCAAAATTTAACGAAAAAAACGACTGCTAAACTCCAAAAGCAATTAAAACAAATTGATGAGAAAATGCAACAAATGAAAGAATATTTAACATTACAACATGATGTACATAAATTTAAAAAACAAGAAAAAGACGATATTGCTTTACAAGAAATTCAAAAACAAGTGAACATGATGTACCAAGTAACCTCCCATACCAAAAATATTATTGCGTATTCAAAAAAAGAGAACCTCCAAAAAAGAGAGGCTGCTCAGCTTTACCAAGCGTGGAGTTTAATCAAAGATAGTTTCTACGATGAAACTTTGCGAATTCATGGTGAAAATGTCCAACAAGTCCGTAATATCCTTTATCCTCTCATTTATGAAAGTAAAAATGATGAAGTACTTGTTTCAAAAAGCACCTCGATTGCGATTGAATTATTATCTATTTATCATTTGCTCATCGATTATCAAGAAACAAGAGAAACCCAGCAAAAGAAACAAACTAACCCAAAACAGCCGTACCCCTCACCTAATCCTTAAATTAGGTGATTTTTTTGAATAATTTTGAAAAAAATGGTTTTGATAATTTTCTTCACTAGGACGTAATTCATGATATGATAGCAGTGGTATAATCTGTATGTGAAAAAAAGTTTAATATACGAGTGAGAAAGGGTTACCATCGATGACTTACAAGCGAAAAATGCTATTAATATATATTTCTATCGGAATTCTTTGGATCGTCATAACTGATTATCTTGTCTTTTATTTAGATATGGATACTTATATCAGTATTCAAAAGATTAAAGGCGTTGTTTTTGTCCTCTTAACAGGAATTTTTATTTATCATATTCTCGGAAAACGAGAGCAATTACAGCTCCTCAAAAACGAAAAAGAACGACTATCGACCTTAATTAACTCTATGGTCGACTTTGTTAACTTCAAAGACGGTGAAGGCAGATGGATTGACACCAATCAGTATGGATTAAAATTATTTCAATTAGAAGGCGTTGATTACCGCGGAAAAACCGACGCAGAACTAGCAAAATATACCGACTTTTATCATGATGCCCTATTAGCGTGTATCGATTCCGATGAAGAAACATGGCGCTCTGGTCAAATCACACGAGTTGAAGAAATGATTCCTCAACCCGATGGCTCGTTTCGCACATTTGAAACAATTAAAGTTCCACTTTTTGAGGCAAATCAAAAAAGGAAAGGTCTTGTTGTCATTGGACGAGATGTAACTGAGCGAATTATCGCCAATAAACAAGTAAAAGACAGTGAAATCAAATATAAATCATTATTTAAATACAATCCTGAGCTTGTCTTTATGGTTGATTTAAACGGATATATTACAGAGTTAAATCCACAATTTGAACCCTTAACAGGTTTTGAACCAAATGAAGCAATCGGAAAATCAATCAATGACTATATAGACGAAAAAGATCGAGAACGAATTGAACATTCTTTAGCGAATGTGCGAACTGAAAAGATGACCGATCAAAATTCGGAGATCCTCTTAAAACATAAAGGTGGACAAAAAGTCATCGTCCATTGTGTCTTCGTTCCGATTTTAAATGGCGATGAGATTCAAGGTATTATTGGTTATACAACAGATATGACCTCTGCTTTAGCAACAGAAGAAAAACTAAGAACAACCGAAAAATTAGCCGTTGTTGGTGAACTTGCCGCTGGCATTGCTCATGAAATTCGCAATCCACTAACTTCATTAAAAGGATTTGTCCAGCTGTTTCAAATTGAAAGTAAAGAAAAGAACTTTATCCACGATGTAATGTTAGATGAGCTAGAGAGAATTAATACGATCGTAAGTGAATTACTCGTTTTAGCCCGCCCTCAGGAACTTATTTTTTGTAAAAAGAACCTCAATGACATTATGGATAATGTATTAACCTTACTTCATTCAGAAATGAACTTACATGGAGTAACTGTCAGCCTCGATCAGAAAGCAGAAGAACTTTTATTAGATTGTGAGCCGAATCAATTAAAACAATTATTCTTAAACATCTTAAAAAATTCAATGGAAGCCTCGGCTACTCATATACAAATTGAAATATTTAAAGAAGGAGCTTACCTCGGAATTTCTGTAAAAGATAATGGCTGTGGAATCGAGAAAGAACGATTGAAAAAAATTGGGGAGCCTTTTTATTCACAAAAGGAAAAAGGCACTGGTTTAGGTTTAACCGTCAGCTTCAAAATCGTCGAAGCTCACAGAGGTACGATTCATTATGATAGTATCGTTAACGAAGGCACGATTGTAACGATGAAATTTCCAGTAAATCGAATGTAATGAAAAAGATCTCGCTCTATGCGAGGTCTTTTTCATACTCATTCATTAGTATCCTTTTTTGCTAAATTTAATAGGTAACTTTTATTTGATGGCTTTGGCATTCATTGGCGATCTTTGATTCCCTTTGCGACTTTTATTTGATGGCTTTGGGATTCATTGGCGGCCTTTGATTCCCTTTCTAGCTTTTATTTGATGGCTTTGGGATTCATTGGTGGTCTTTGATTCCCTTTCTAGCTTTTATTTGATGGCTTCCGGATTCATTGATGCCCTTTGATTCCCTTTGCGACTTTTATTTGATGGCTTTGGGATTCATTGGCGGCCTTTGATTCCCTTTCTAGCTTTTATTTGATGGCTTCCGGATTCATTGACGGCCTTGGATTCCCTTTGCGACTTTTATTTGATGGCTTCCGGATTCATTGACGGCCTTGGATTCCCTTTGCGACTTTTATTTGATGGCTTTGGGATTCATTGGCGGCCTTTGATTCCCTTTCTAGCTTTTATTTGATGGCTTCCGGATTCATTGACGGCCTTGGATTCCCTTTGCGACTTTTATTTGATGGCTTCCGGATTCATTGACGGCCTTGGATTCCCTTTCTAGCTTTTATTTGATGGCTTTAGCATTCATTGGCGACCTTGGATTCCCTTTCTAGCTTATATTTGATGGCTTCCGGATTCATTGACGGCCTTGGATTCCCTTTGCGACTTTTATTTGATGGCTTCCGGATTCATTGGCGACCTTTAATTTCCTTTGCGACTTTTATTTGATGGCTTCCGGATTCATTGACGGCCTTGGATTCCCTTTCCGGCTCTGATTCAATCGCTTCGAGCTTCATTCGAGTCAAGTCAAAATTAGGGTGCAAAAAGCTTGGTGTTACAATTAAGAAGTCATTATATTTGGCTAAATACTCTATTCCCCTATATAGTAGAAAAGAATCCAAATTTAAAAAGATTTTTATATAGCGTGATTGTTGAAAAGAGGGACATCCATTGAAAAAAATGAGATATAAAAACTATGATGATATAGTAGACAACAAGACAATTAAGGACATGCGCAAGTGGTCCAAGGAAAGAAAACAAAAGAAAAAAGACTTATCGGTTCAGATTCCTCATGCCAATAAAGTTGAAGTGAAAGAGCTCCAAGAAAATAACACAAAGCTATCCATTACATGGGTCGGCCATTCAACATTTCTCATTCAACTTAACGGAATAAACATTTTAACTGATCCTGTTTGGGCAAAACATATGGGGATCCAGAAAAGGTTAACAGAGCCTGGATTAAGAATTTCCGATTTGCCTGAAATCGACGTCGTGCTCATTTCACATGGACACTATGATCATTTAGATTTTAGTACCATAAAAAAATTAAAAGGAGCTCCTACCTTTTATGTTCCACACGGTCTCAAATCAGCTTTCACACGTAGAAGGTATCAAAAGGTTATTGAAGCGAATTGGTGGGAACATTTTATCATAGAAGAAAATAATATAAAATTAACCTTCGTTCCTGCCCAACATTGGACAAGACGCTTTATTAACGATATGAATACCTCTCATTGGGGCGGTTGGATTATTGAAGATAGTTCGTCAGATAAATCGATTTATTTTGTCGGAGATACGGCTTATTTTACTGGCTTCAAAGAAATTTCCAAGAGATTTACAATCGACACTGTCTTAATGCCAATCGGTGCCTACGAACCTGAATGGTTTATGGCTTCATCCCATATAAACCCTGAAGATGCGATTAAAGCCTTTTTAGAGCTAGAAGGAAAATTATTCATCCCGATGCATTATGGTGCCTACCGTTTAGCAGATGACACAGGGCCAGAAGCATTAGAAAGATTTAACAAAGAATGGACAAGGCTCGCACTTTCTGAGGAACAATTAAAAGTATTAAAGTTAGGAGAAACGTATTGGGGCAGCGTATAATCGCAGTTCCATCGAGAACTATATAAAGAGTATATCTAAGAAAAACCGACAATGTCAGTTCTTCTTAGACTATACATTCATGTTTGTTGATTAAATACTATTGGATCAACCTAGTCTACTCTACCCACGAATTACCTACACTTTTCGTGGGTGAGAGTAATTTATTCATTATTATACATTCCGTCAACTTTTGAGATTAGCTCACTCGAATTGTTATTCGTTGATTTTCTCTCTTTTATTCGCCTCGTCCTTTTTCATTCCAAGCATTGACTATCAAACTCCAGTTGCTTTCAATTTTTTCAGATAATAGAGGGTGCTACCTATTCCTATTAGAAGTAAACCTATTAATAGGATTTGATGAGTATTTGTTGCAGTTAGTGGCAATGTTTGACCATTGCTTAATTCATCTGCTTGTCCATTACCGCTTGAATTACCTGCTGCTGTGTTTTCAATTACGTCCTCTTCTTTTTCTTGAGGAGATAAATGACTAGATTCCTGCTCAGGAGTTAATAGGGGATCCTCTTTTGAAGAATCATTCTCCTCGTCTAATATCGGCTCATCGATCGGTTCGTCCGGTACGATTTCTTCTTCTATTCCTTCATCGTATTCGCTTGTCCGATATAAGTTAAAATCATCGAGTGTACCCCAAGCACCACCATCCGCCTTGATACTTGCTCCGATCGTAATCGTTCCATCAAGCACAAGAATTTCTAGGATTTCTGGGTTACTCCAGTTGTTCCACCCTCTTACCGATGTTGTTGTTGTAAATTCTTCATTTCCAGTCAAAGCATAGATCGACATATCCGCATTATGAGCATCTCCACCTTGGATAAAGGCTGAGAAATGATAGTAGCCTGGCTCTAGCCCGGTGATCGTTTGCTCGACTGAAAAATCAATAGCTTCTTCTGAATAAAAGTGTAAAGAGTAATCACCTGTTCTTGCATCAGCTGGGTTGTTCTGGAACTGTACGTGCTCTTGGACTCCTTCTGGGTAATTGATGTGCCACATACTTCGATCACTGTCTTCAAAACTTGGATTAAAGACTAGGTTTTTAGGTACGATTTGTAGATTTGCATAAACAACTTGCCCGTCTTCTAACCATCCCTCAATTTGATAGTTTCCTACGCCTTGATTTAAAGCCACTTCAAAGGCTTGTAGATCCCAAGTAACCGGAACCTCGCCCTCACTACCATCGTTATAAACGACTGTTACAGTACTAGGTAACTCAACATCGGAGCCTGCATTCATACTAATTGAGATATTTTTAATTTCATCTACCCCTAACGTCGCTACCGCTCCCGTATCAACATAATTAAAAATATTTATGGAAGCGAGAGGCTGTCCATTAAAATCAAATAACGCTTGGTTATCAACTGCACTCCCTCCATACCATTCACCTGCATCTTCAGGGTCATAGCTTGCTGCATAACTTGTTGCCCAACCAGAACCAAACTGTTCCCATATTTGTTTATTTTGCTCTAATTGAGCAGGTGGTCCAACAGGCAACCATGCCGGTTCCCAATAAAATACGCCAATTCCAGCCTCCCCAACATTAGCGACCGCTTCAATGACATCTCTTATAGCCGTTGCTTGTCCTTGAACCGTAATCGGATAATTTAAGACTTGCCCTGTTTCTTGAGGAGCTGTATTGCCATGTCCATCTCCATCCTCAGCAGTATACGTATAAGACGTTTCCGCCACCATGACTTGCTTGTCATATGTATCAGCAACATGAGTTAACACATTCGTCAAGTTATCTAATGTACCATGCCAAAACGGATAATAAGAGCTCGCAAAGACATCATAATCTACATGGTTTTGCTCAAGGGTCCTTGCAATGGTTTCGTATCTTCCCGCATTCTCAGGGTTTGTAAAATGTAACGCAACTAAAATAGTAGGGTCAATCTCCCTTACCGCACTTGATCCCGCATTAAATAATTCACTTATTCTCGCCCAATTGTTTTCTCCAACAAAAGCACTGGTTGTTTCATTTCCAATTTGAACCATGCCAATGTCAATTCCTGCTTCTAACATTGCTCCTAAACTATCTTTCGTAAATTGATAAACAGCCCCTTCTTTTTCTGCAAAGGAAAAATGTTCCCATACTTTTGGTGGATCTTGTTTCGCTGGATCTGCCCAAAAATCGGAGTAATGAAAATTAACGAGCAATTGCATGTTATTCTCGGTCGCTCGCTTCCCAATCTCTATCGCCGTTTCTAAATCATTGTTTCCTCCCCCATAGCCATTACCTTGCCCATCAAACGGGTCATTCCATATTCTGACACGCACATAGTTAACCCCTGCTTCTTTTAATGTTTTGAAAATATCTTGCTCAACACCAGCTTCGTTATAAAAAGTCACCCCACTATTTTCAAGAGCAATAATGCTTGAAATATCGACTCCTTTCATAAAATCATCTGACAACCCATCTACTCGTTTCACAAAAATTTCAGACTCTACTGCTTCTGGATCTGCAGGGTGCTCTTCATTCATTTGACTATTCGCTTTCACTGTTAATCCAGGTTGAAACCCCACTAATGTGCTTATTATCAACCCTATTGCAAGTATTGTTAAAAGCCCTTTTTGATATATTATTCGCCTCATCGATTTTCTCCTTTTCTACCTTTTTAATCATTATTTATGCTTCTCTCCTTACTAGACGCACTTTAATTGGCAACACCCCCTTTTTCAACTACTGCCAAGAGCAATTATGTTCCCACAAAAATAGTAAACGCTTACCTATATATTCAGGAAGAAGGCACCAACTCTATAAATAATAGTGTAGGTGCCTTCTCGATGAACTACTTAACTCTTGGTTGTTGAACGATTCTTACTTCATACTTCTCTAGGGTGACATCCCCGTGTAGCTTTTCATTTGTGACAAGATCAAACACGGTTGATGGAAACTCTACTGTTTGAAGTTCTTCCGTAAAATTCATAACAAATAGATAATCATTTTCATCATCTTGCCTTGCTTGAACGGAGACGCCTTTTCCATGCTTCACTTGGCTTACAGACTCTAATGCCAAATCCTCAATCACTTGATTATAAAAGTCGCGTTGGAAATCAGCTTCTAACCGTGCCCCGATATAATAGGTTTTTCCTTCTTTATACGAATGGCTTGTTACAGCTGGCGTATGTGCATAGAAATCTTCTAAGTATTGCCCTTCTACTTTAGCAGAATGAACCTCGATCACAGTTGCATAATCTTTTAATAAATACGTCTTATTATGATAGTGAACGTAATTTTTATCGTTTGGATAATACGTATCCGTCTCAAGCGGCTTAATTCCAAAAATTTCTTGAAGCTCTGAATGCCAGCCACCTAAATAGGTCAAATCGGATTCATTTACAATTCCACTTATATAAGTCATGACCAATCTACCACCATTTGCGACAAACGCTTTTAATCGTGCAATCGTATCTTCACTCACTAAATACAGCATCGGGACGATTAACAATTTATACGCAGAAAAATCTTGTTCCTTCGTAATGACATCAACTGGAATGTCCTTTTCCCAAAATGGGCGATAATGTTCTTGCAACGTTTGTGGATAACGTTTTGTCTCCATGCCAAAACCTTGTGCATCATTAAGTGCCCAATTGTTTTCCCAATCATACAAAATCGCAACTTCTGACGGACGGTTAGTACCAACAATCTTAGGAAGTGCTTTTAAAGTTTCTCCTACTTGAGCGACTTCCTTGAACACACGATTTTCAGCACTATTATCATGGTCCACCACTGCACCATGAAACTTCTCAGAAGAACCCCTTGATTTTCTCCACTGGAAATAAAGCACACTATCAGAGCCATGGGCAATCATTTGCATCGAAGAAAGTAAATGCATTCCTGGACGTTTGACTTTATTCACACTATGCCAGTTAACCCCGCTTGGAGTAGACTCCATCAACAAAAACGGTTGCTGCTTCATGCTTCGATACAAATCATTAATAAAGCCGACTTTCATCGCTAAATTGGCGGTCGTTTCCCAATCATTATGCCAAGCTGGATAGGCATCCCAACTGATGACATCCAAGTGTTTGGCAAACTTACTATAATCGAGACCTTGGAACGGAATCAAATCGAAAGTATCAGCCATAAAATTTGTTGTAATCGGAATGGTAGGCGATACTTCTCTTAATGGCACCACTTCATTTTCATAAAAGGAAATCGTTTGATCGGTTACGAATCGTCGCCAATCTAAGTTTAAGCCATGAACCATACTTTCCCCAATTGGTGATGGAGATTCAATTTGTGACCAATCGCTGAATGTATGACTCCAAAATGGCCCCCACCATGCGTCGTTTAATGCTTTTAAATCACTATTGTACTTTGACTTCAACCATTCTCTAAATGCATGTTGACAGTTGTCACAATGGCATTCGCCACCGTATTCATTGGAAATATGCCACATTAAAAGAGCGGGATGGTTTCCATATCTTTTAGCTAATAGACGATTCATTTGTTGAGTCTTCTCGCGGTACACTTTAGAGCTAAAACAGTGATTATGTCTTCCACCATGCAGCTGCTTCATCCGCTTTTCATTGACACGCAACACTTCTGGATACTTTTGTGACAACCAAGCAGGACGAGCCCCGCTCGGTGTCGCCAAAATGACTTTTCCACCTATTTCGTGAATATTATTAAAAATCTCATCCATCCATTCAAACTGATAAACACCTTCTTCTGGCTCTAGGGCACTCCAGGCAAAAATACCAATGGAGAATGTATTCGAATCGGACAATTTCATCAACTGCAAATCATCCGCTAATATATCAGGACGATCTAACCATTGATCGGGGTTGTAATCTCCGCCATGGAGCATAAATTCTGCGTTAGAAACACGTGATTTCTGAAAGTTTGACATAAGTATTCTCCTTTTAAAACTTAAATTATCCTTTTGTTCCCCCAGCCGTTAAACCTGATACAAAGTTCTTTTGTAAAAAGACAAAGATGAGTGCTACTGGAATACTAATGAGAATCGCTCCAGCGGCAAAGGTTGTATAACTTGCCCCCATTACATCATTGACTAAATTGTATAAACCAATTGGCAACGTATACGCTTCAGGGGTACGTAAGATCGTTGATGCTAAAATAAAGTCTCCGAGCGGTCCGACAAATCCATTGATAGCCACTACTGCAAGCATCGGTTTAGACAGGGGCAAAATAATTTGTAAAAAGATTCGCGTATTGCTTGCACCGTCAATTTTCGCACTTTCATCAAGATCAATTGGAATTGAATCCATATACCCTTTCATCAAGTACGTGTTCATCGGAATCAATCCACCAATGTAGAGCAAGATTAAAAGCCCGTGGCTGTTCATCATTCCAAGTAACTGCGCTAAAACGAACAAGGCTATTAAAGCAGAGAACTGCGGGATCATTTGCAGCAATAAGAATAGTGTAAGCCCGTGTTTTCTTCCTTTAAAGCGAAATCGGGAAAAGGCATAAGCCGTAAAGGAAACCGTAATTAACGTTCCAATCATCGTTAAAATACTAATCTTAATCGAGTTCTTGTACCATTGCGTGTATTGCAAACTCTCTTTGCCAGCAAACAATTCTCGATAATGGTCCAATGTTGGATTCTCCGGAATAATCGATGTACTGACTAAACTGTTTCCAGGATTAAAACTTGCACCTACTGTCCAAAGAAGGGGATATACGATGACAACCACCATAAAACTTAACAGTAAGTAAGAAACAAAGAGTCGAAAGAATTTCTTTTGCTTCATATTCGTTTTCATCTCTTACTCCCCCTCTTTGAATGAATTCGTTCGTCTGAATTGCCATAATGCGATTCCAATGACAAAAACAGATAATAAAATAGTTAAAGCAGCTGCTAATGCATATTGACTCGACTGCATCGTCAATTTATAAATCCAAGATACTAGTATATCAGTACCACCCGCTGTCGATCCTGGTACAGCTGGACCACCACCGTTGAATAGATAAATAATATTAAAATTGTTAAAGTTAAAAGTAAATTGAGTGATAATGATCGGTGCCATCGCAATTAAAATCATGGGCAATGTGATATGACGGAACTTTGAAAAAATCGAAGCCCCATCAACTGTCGCTGCTTCATATAAATCCTCAGGAATCGATTGTAAAATCCCAGTCGTCACAAGAAAAATATACGGAAATCCAAGCCAACCTTGAATCATAATTAACGCGATTTTTGTGTACATAGGATCTGTCATCCATGGTAACGCATTAATTCCAAAAAAGGCTAAGATGTCATTATTAATCGCTCCAAAACTATCATTAAATAACCCTGCAAAAATTAAAATCGTGACAAAGCCCGGTACCGCCCATGGCAAGATTAAAATCATGCGGAAGAACTTTTTAAAGCGGATATCTTTCTGATTGACAACAACCGCCAAAAAGATCCCAAGACTCACTTGCAAAGTAGAAGCAACTAATGTCCAAATAACGGTCCATGACAATACATCAAAAAAAGTAGAACGCCAAATATCAACCGTAAAAATAGATTTAAATGTATCAAGACCAACCCAATCAACCAAGTTCGCTGGTGGAGATGTGTAAAGATTATAGTTCGTAAAAGCTAAAGCAAAACTAAATAAAATCGGGAAAATCACTGCAAAAATTAAGATAAATAAAGACGGACCTGCTACTACATAAGGATAGCCTTGCTCAACAAGGTTCCGATACTGACTTTTCAGCGAATAGAGCTGCATGTTTTGATCACGCAATTTTCCATTCTTATAAGCATCTTTAAGATTCAAATAATAAATGGCAAGTCCAAAACACGTTACGATGAGGGCAATAATTCCTTCCGCTAATAAAAAGATAGAATTGTCTCGCGGCACCTCTGTTCCTAATGTAAATAGACCCCAAAACCCCATGTTTAATAAATCACCAAATACGAGAAAGAATGAAACCCCTAATGCTAAATAGATGATCCCTTTGACCCATTGTTTATTGTAAAATTGACCCAATCCAGGAATGATAGACAGTAATAAAGCCACTTTTCGATGTTGCACTTTTTTCACCTCTTTGGTTAAACACAAATGACGAAACAAAACCATTTTAGATTAAATGGTGCCAAACCACTCATCGAGTTTGACACCATTCTTTTTCAAAAGGATTATCGATTATGATTCGCTTCGATTTGTCCTCTAATTGTTTCTACCGCTTGATCTAATGCCTCTTGTGGTGTCGCTCTTCCTGTTGCCATCGTTTGAAGGGCCGCATCAATCGGATCCCAAACTTCATTCATCTCAGGAATATTTGGTGTCAATTCTGAAAATTGAGATTGCTCAGCAACCGCTTTTGCAGCATCACTTTCTGTCACAACTGGGTCATCTGCTAAAGCCTGAACAGCTGGCACTTCTAGTGTAAGTTCGTATCTTGTTTTTGAATTTTCTTCATTCGCTAGAAACTTAACAAGTTCTTCTGCTAACTCAGCATTTTTAGAGTAAAAGCTCACATTATAACTTTTTACCCCCATGAATGCGCTCATATTATCACCTTCACTTAATTCAGGTAATTTGGTTACACCATAATCAACGCCTGCACGTGCAAATGGTTCTAGATTCCAAGGTCCGGAAATAATGGCTGCTGCTTTTCCTTCACTAAATAAAGAGTCTAACACGCTAATTCCTTGCTCCCCAATGATACCTGCTGGAAAAAGGCCTTCTGCATAAAACTGTTGAATTTGCTCGGCACCTGCAATCGCACCTTCCGTATTTAGACCAATATCTGTTGGATCATAGTTCCCATCAGCATCTTGTCCAAACACGTATCCACCATAACCACCTAAGACACTCTGTGCATAATAGATTTGGTCAAATAAAGCTAAAAAGCCATATGTTCCATCACCTGTGATTTCTTTTGATAGCTCATACCACCCATCAAGCGTCGTAGGTAACTCCTCTTCCGATACTAAATCTTTATTGTAATAAAGCATGGTCGTTTCAACCGCTTTAGGTAATCCGTACACTTTACCATCTACCATTTGCGACATCATCGCAGCTTCCGTATAAATGGATTGAACATCCTCACCAACATTTAATTCTTTCAATAATCCTTCTGTCACAGCCGTCCCAATTTGGTCTCCAGGCATCGTAAACACATCTGGACCTGTTCCAGCTGGACCATCAAGGCGTAAATCTTCTATTTGTTGAGCATACGGCTTTTCAACAACTCGAACCGTTACATCATGAATTTCTTCAAACTCAGCAATCGCATCAGCAATTCCTTCTGATTTTTCCTGGTCTTCCCATACTAATAATTCTTTTGAGCCTGTATCTGCTGCTTGCTCTGGGTTATCTTCACTGCTTTCCTGAGGTCCACAAGCAACTAAAGCTAAACTTAACGCGACTGTACTCAAGATACCAAAAATCTTTTTATATCGTTTCATTTTCGACTCCCCTTTTGTTTTCTAATACGCTTTCTTTTATTGGAAGCGTTTTATTAAAAATAATATAGCATGCGTCTAATAAACTTGTAAACAATTATTTTACTTAATAAAGTAAAAGTTTTACTTAATTATTTTCCTGAAGGTTATTTAAACACTTTTCCAGATGCATTGCTCCCTCTTTCATTGTCACCTACTCCAAATTGCTAGCAGAAAATATTTGTACATCAAAAAACCTGCTCAAAAGATACTCCCTTTGAACAGGTTGATAGACTAAATGATCCTATTTTTCTTTTTACTTTGTGCTTTTTCGTATGACTAATTCTGCTCCAATATAAATAGTTTTGACGACTTTTCGTTTTTCAAGCACTTGTTCAACTAACAATTCCACCGCATTTTTACAAATTTCTCGTAAGTCAATATGATAGGTTGTTAAAGGTGGGGAAACATATTTGGCGACACTAATATTGTTAATACTAATGACACTAACACGATTCGGTATCGCAATTCCACTTTCATTCAATGCTTGAAGACAACCGACAGCAATCGGGTCGGCAGCTATAAAGAACGCACTCGGCAAATCATCACCTAATTGATGAACTGCCTTTTTCATCAGATTATAGCCATTCGCCACTGAAAACCCTCGATGCCAAAAGATATAATCATCATTCAACAATCCTTTTTCTTTCATATAGGCTCGAAAAGTCCGCTCCCGAATATCCATTTCATCGGAATCTGTGTTCGGATTGTGATATGTCCCACCGATAAATCCAATCTCTGTGTGCCCTTGTGCCATCAAAAAATCAACAGTATTACTCGTGATTTGGGCTAAGTCAGGCCTAACGGAATCATAATGATTTGGATCTGGTGTCGAATCAATGAATACCCCATTTAACGTTATACCTTTTAAATAGTCCAATTCCATATTTGAAAATGTTCCAACCGCAATAAAACCTTCTATACTATCCGGAATCCTTTCAATGCCTTCCGTTATCTTATAAGTTGTAAGTTCCACATTAAAATCTTGAGCCATTTTCTCAAGTTCCAACCTCATCGTTTTAAAATAAACATCCTCTAACTCCTCTTTGTCTGTTAACCAGTAGAGGAAGGCCATATTTTTTACTCGAGGTCTAACCGTTTTCTTCCGATAGTTCAATCGTTCAGCCACTTCGAATATTTTTTCACGCGTCTCATCCGGCACCGAAAGATTTGAATCATTATTCAACACCCGAGAAACGGTTGAAATCGAAAAGCCTGATTTTTCTGCTATATCTTTAATTTTTGCCACTTACTTCGGTCACCTCCTCACCCTTAATACACCGATAGCCAAAACCAATATGTAAATTTAAAATTAACTTAATGATTTAGTAAATTTTTTTACTTATTCTTGTCGGCAAAGTCCCATTTAATGAGACGGTCGACAAACGTTTTTTAAAGGCGAACAGCTTTCTTTAATAGGCCTTAGTTCAAATAAGATTTACTCCACGGTATTTCCAGGTCCAATTTGATAAATATATGCACAACCAAGAATACCACAAATGAATCAATAAATGAATTGGATAACCAATTGCTATGCAAGGAGTATTTCCTTATATAACTACTCCACTTCTAATCGTTTGGCTGCAGTAGTTTGGAGTTACCACACCATACACCAAAGAGGAGCGATGAACAGTTCACCTCTTTTCCTTCGACTATTTCATAATATTCGTTAAAGTTTTTTCTTTCTACGTCTTGCGTAATGAACTAAAAAATTGTACACTTTGGTTAACTTAATTAAATTAATTAATTAAGTAATACTCTATAAAACTAAAATGATCTGAGTCTATATATCATTATGCTTTAAGTTCTCAAGATCATTTACAGGAGATTATTATGACAACTACTTTACAATTAACAAAAGAATTTCAATCCATTTTCAATACGGCAAGCACACCTCGAATTTTCTTTGCACCTGGGCGCATCAACTTAATTGGCGAGCACACAGATTATAATGGTGGGCACGTCTTCCCTGCTTCGATTTCATTTGGGACATATGTGCTCGCACAGAAACGTAACGATCAAAAGCTCCGTTTTTATTCAATGAATTTCCCTGAAAACGGTATCATTGAATGTGATTTAAATGATTTATCGTATAACGAAGAACACCACTGGGCGAATTATCCAAAAGGGATGTTCCTTTATATAAAAGAAGCAGGCCATGAACTAACTCATGGAGCCGATATTTTATTCTTCGGAAACATTCCAAATGGAGCTGGTCTCTCTTCTTCGGCTTCGATTGAGCTTGCAACCGGTGTTTTAGCGGAAGGGTTATACAACCTTCACGTAACTCGCATTGAATTGGTTAAACTTGGTCAAAAGGTGGAAAATCAGTACATCGGCGTTAATAGTGGCATTATGGATCAATTTGCGATCGGTATGGGGAAACTTAATCATGCCTTACTACTAAACTGCGAAACACTTGAATATCACTATGCTCCCCTACAGTTAAACGACCATGTCATCATTATCATAAATACAAATAAACAACGAACTCTAGCAGGATCTAAATACAATGAACGCCGGACACAATGTGAAATGGCACTAAAAGACTTACAAACTGAATTATCTATTAAAAGTCTAGGAGAATTATCTCCTACTCAATTTGAAGAAAAGAAACACCTCATTCAAATTGGGACAAATCAAAAACGGGCCAAACATGCTGTTTATGAAAATGCTCGCACGCTTGAAGCTCTTGCTAAATTGCAAGCAGGCGATCTAACAAGCTTTGGTCAATTAATGAATCAATCACATGAATCGTTAAGAGATGATTATGAAGTTACTGGTCTTGAACTCGATACGATTGTTGAAGTTGCTTGGAGACTTGATGGAGTTGTCGGTGCCAGAATGACCGGAGCTGGGTTTGGCGGTTGTGCGATTGCCCTTGTTGAAAAAGACAAAGCTGACGCATTCAAGCAACAAGTGAATCAGATTTACACTGAAGAAATCGGATATTCAGCAACGTTTTATACAGCAAGCATTGGTGATGGAGCAAAAGAATTACATGAAGGAGCTGAATGAAAATGAGTGTACTCGTATTAGGTGGAGCTGGATATATAGGGTCACATGCCGTCTATCAATTGATTGATAAAGGCGAAGAAGTCGTGATTGTTGATAACCTTGAAACTGGTCATCTCGGGGCTATTCACCCTAAGGCCCGTTTTCATCAAGGCGATATTCGTCAGATTGAGTTTCTTCGCACTGTTTTTGAAAAAGAACAAATTGATGCGGTCCTTCATTTTGCAGCGAACTCGCTTGTCGGCGAATCGATGGAAAATCCGCTTAAATATTTTGATAACAATGTGTATGGAACACAGGTTTTGCTACAAGTAATGGTTGAGCACAATGTCAACAAAATTGTCTTCTCCTCTACTGCCGCAACATACGGAGAACCCGAAGCCGTACCGATTACAGAAGTAATGCCTACAAATCCAACGAGTACGTATGGAGAAACGAAATTAACGATGGAAAAAATGATCAACTGGACAAACAAAGCTCACGATGTTAATTACGTTTCTTTACGCTACTTTAATGTAGCCGGTGCACGGGAGACGACCGAAATAGGTGAAGATCACCGTCCCGAAACACATCTTATTCCAATCATTTTGCAAACCGCACTCGGTCAACGTTCTCACATTACCGTTTATGGAGAAGACTATGATACTCCAGACGGCACTTGTATTCGTGATTACGTTCATATTGAAGACCTTATCGATGCTCACCTATTAGCACTGAATTACTTAAGAAATGGTGGCACAAGTGACATTTTCAACTTAGGAAGCAGCACAGGTTTTTCTGTAAAAGAAATGATAGAAACGGCCCGAACGGTAACAGGTAAAGAAATCCCTGCCCAAATAGGAGAACGCCGAGCTGGTGACCCTAGCACATTAATCGCAAGTTCAAATAAAGCCAACAATATCCTTGGCTGGTCTCCAAAACGTACATCAATTACAAAAATAATAGAAGATGCGTGGAAGTGGCATTCTACCAATCCAAAAGGTTACGGAGAGGACGTGTAGAATTTGATTAATGAACACATTGCTGGATTAATAAAAAAAGCAACTGAGGCAGGACTGATTGAACATGCTGATCAACATTATGTATTAAATCAAGTCATTCATCAGCTTGGACTCGAGGCTTTCCCTGCATCAGTCACACAACCAACAGATGACACCATTCCGAACTTAATTGAAAAATTAATTGACTATGCGATTGAACAAAATGTGATTGAAGATGTTTTTGACGATAAAGAAATATTAGCCGCCAATATTATGAATACATTTATCGCACGTCCTTCCATCATAAACAAAACTTTTTATCAAAAATACGAGCAATCACCTGTAGAGGCAACCGACTATTTCTATAAATTAAGCCAAAACAGTAACTACATTCAAATGAACCGTATTCAAAAGAACATCTCGTTCAAAGCCGAAACGATGTACGGCGAGCTCGATATTACAATCAATTTGTCAAAACCAGAAAAAGATCCTGAACAAATTAAACGGGAACGTCTAATCAAAAACACCAATCATTACCCGAAATGTCTTTTATGTAAAGAAAACGAGGGATATGTCGGCCGAACTGGTTACCCAGCTCGCGCTAACCACCGTATTATTCAAGTTCCGCTTGAAGGGGAGAAGTGGTTTTTACAATACTCTCCGTATGTTTACTATAATGAGCACAGTATTTTACTCTCAGCAGAACATCGAGACATGAAGATTGATCGTAGCACATTCACACGATTGCTTCGTTTTACGGAAAAATTTCCACACTATTTTATCGGTTCTAATGCCGATTTACCGATTGTCGGTGGCTCGATTTTAAGTCATGATCACTATCAAGCAGGTCATTACGAATTTGCGATGACAAATGCACCAGAAATTGACTCTTTTAAGGTAAACGCCTATCCTGAAATTGAAGCTGCCATTTTAAAATGGCCGTTATCCGTCATTCGCTTAAAAAGCAAACAACTTGGAAAACTTGTTGACTGTGCAGATAACGTTTTGCAAACATGGAAATCGTATAACGACGAACAAGCAAACATTTTAGCCTTTACCAATTCAACACCACATAACACAATCACTCCGATTGCTAGAAAACGGGATGATGTTTATGAAATCGATCTTGTTCTACGTAACAACCGAACAACTAATGAACATCCACATGGCCTCTTCCATCCGCATGAAGATGTTCACCATATCAAAAAAGAAAACATTGGCTTAATTGAAGTAATGGGATTAGCTGTTCTTCCGCCAAGATTAAAAGATGAACTAGAAGATATTAAGAAATTTCTGTTGAACGAAGCTAATGAAGTCGCTGACTATCACCGACAATGGGCAAACGATATAAAAGCATCACATGGAACAATCACAAGTGAGCAACAAGCCGAAGCTGTCGTTCACCAAGAACTAGGAAAAAAATTCGTTCGCGTACTAGAAGATGCGGGTGTCTTTAAAGAGCAAACCTCATTCAAACGCTTTATCGACAAACTAAACAAATAGGAGTAAACCAATGAAACTCAGTCAAAAAGACGTATACAAATGGACCGAATACACCTTCACAAATGACAATGGCATGAGCGTCAGCGTCTTAAACTTTGGAGGCATCATTACAAAGCTCAATGTCCCAAATCGCGACGGCCTTCACGAAAACATCGTCGTCGGTTATAAAAACTACGAAGACTTTGAAAAAGACCCGAACTATTTTGGGGCAATCATTGGTCGAGTCGCCGGACGAATTCAAGGTTCTTCCTTTCAAATTAATGATAAAACATACAGCTTAGAAGCGAACAATGGTGCCAATCACTTACACGGGGGTTCCGAAGGGTTCCACCAGGTTATTTGGAACGTGGAACCGTTTCAAACTTCCGACACGATTGGGCTTACACTATCACACAAAAGTTTGGACGGAGAAGGCGGGTATCCAGGCAATGTGGATCTCCTTATCACTTATACCCTTTCAAACGATAATCAATTAACTCTTGATTATCAAGCTGAAAGTGACCAAACAACGCCCCTGACTTTAACAAATCACGCGTACTTTAATTTAAATGGTAACTTAAAAGAAACGGTGGATAACCATCAAATTACATTAGACAGCAGTCACTTTGTTGAACTCGACAGCCATTTAATTCCAACTGGAAACATTCTTCCTGTCGAGGACACAACGTTTGACTTTCGGGCAAGCCGCCCCTTAGTGGACGGCTTCAACGACACCTTTGAACAAAACAAAATCGCTGGCAGTGGTTACGATCATTATTTTGTTTTTGATCATAACATGGAAAACCAAGCTTCGATTTATGAACCAACAAGTGGCCGTGTCATGACAATCAAAACAAATCAACCCGGCATGGTCATGTACACAGGAAACTCCATGGGCCAAGAAAACGAATTAGCAGAAGGTCCTTCACAAAAACACTTAGGCGTCTGCTTCGAAACCCAAGGTTCACCCGCTAGCTTACATCACAACATCTTGCCAAGCATCATGCTAACAGCAAAACACCCCTATAAAAAACAGACTGTGTTTACGTTTTTTACTAAGTGAGATTAATAAGAAAACCGGCTTTGGCCGGTTTTCTTTATTACCCCTCGATTGAATCACTCACTCTTCCAGTTTCGAAAAAATCAAAACCACCCGTGATAACGGGTGGTTTGCTCTACGGCTGAAAGCCTTTGTTACTGACCAAACCCTAAAGGGCTACTGAACGGTTCGCCATGTGTACTCCTTTTACTGGCCAGACCTCAAAGGCCTACTTTTTGTATGATTTCTTCTTCTTTTTTAGTTCTTCACCTGTAAATGGGTCGACATATTCTAAAAGACTCAATTGTTCGGCCACTATATCATCTTGTATTTGATTTTTGATGTATTCTTGTATCACTTTCTTATTTCTCCCTACCGTATCTACATAGAAACCGGTACACCAAAATTTACGATTTCCATATCGATATTTTAGGTTGGCATGTCGATCAAAAATCATTAAACTGCTCTTCCCTTTCAAATAGCCCACAAATGAAGACACACTTATTTTAGGCGGAATACTAACCAACATATGTATATGGTCTACGCAGGCTGTTGCCTCTATAATCTCTACACCCTTTCGTTCACACAAGGTTCTTAAAATTTCACCTATATCTTTTTTTAGTCTCCCATAAATAGCTTGCCTCCTATATTTGGGTGCAAACACAATATGATACTTACAATTCCACTTTGTGTGTGCTAAACTGTTAGTGTCTTTTGACATGAAAACTCCTCCGTATGCTTGATATTCTGGTTGGCGAACCAAAATATATTTTAGCACCTCGGGGGAGTTTTTTTAATACCTCGCTCTAAGCTTTTTGGAACCCTAGGCCGAGCCTAGGGTTTTCATTTCCACAAAGAAAAAGCACACCAACATACGAGTTGATGTGCTGAAGTAATCTTACACTATCCACCGACTATTTGGTTAATTTCTGCTAGTAATTGCTTTTGAATTTCATCGACTTTTGTAAAGTCCATTGCTTCAATATAGTATGCTTCTAAATCATCGCGAAGTGCTTTCGCTTCTGCTAAATAAGAAACGCCTTCTTTCATTTTGTCTTTGTATGGTTTCGTCGTTCTCTCGATATCCTTTGCAAACGTTTCATCGGTTCCTTCTGCAATGCATCTTGTATACATATCGATCACTTCATCTGACTCACGTTCAGGAAAATATTCGTGCGGTGCCGTACTATCAAAGATAGCGAAGTTTTTCTCACGTACAATGACCATATCTAAACTATTAGGATCAAACCCGCAATGATACACTTCAACAGTATATCCTTTCGCTTCTCCTGCGGCTGCGATTTTCTTTAACATCGTTGATTTTCCAGAGCCAGCTCGCCCCTTAATGAAAAATCGCTTAGTGATGTCCTCTGTTAAGTTTTGAATAAAATCAACTGCCCCTTTTGGAGTCGCCGCTCCTAAGAATCGATGCTTTACTTTCGCTGACTTCTCACAAACATCTTCTCCATAAAAACGGGCAATTAGCTCTTCTGTTAGTTTATTTGCTTCAGAAAAATCCATATTGGAAATATAAATATCTTCAATATCATCATGGGCTCTCAGTGCAGCGGCGAAGGTGTCATAAGCTTTTTGGAATGTCTGAGCAATTGTTTGATTCAAAGCAAGAATGTCTCCTTTATGTGTAGCTAGCTTCTTCGAGTCCCAAGCAACACCTAAATTGACATATTCCTCAATGACACCAGGTGCTTTCGGTTCAATCACATGTGGTGCTGTGCCATCCACGATTCCAACGAGAAACTGTGGAAGAATGATGCCATCAATAGAATCGTTATCAGAAGCACAATGTAAATATTCAACATCGAGCCCTTTGCTCACCATTTCTTCCCCAATCGATTTCATTAACGATGATTTTCCTGTTCCTGGACCCCCTTTTAAAATAAACAAGCGATTTAATCCCTCTAAGACAGAGTCATACAAGCTATAAAATCCCTTGGCTGTATTCCCACCTGCATAATAATTTGATACCTTTCCACGCATCCAATCACCTCTTACCCTTTTACCTCAACATATGTAAATAATCTAACAAGGGTGATTGCCTATGATATTCGGTCGAGGCAACTGAAAAAGTCTCAACATCAGCTTTCTCTTAGAAAAATCAAAGGCTATCTATGTAAATAGTCGTTCAAAGGATCAAATTGTTTTTTTATGCTCCATAACGGAGCGAGCGGAATGCCTGGAGACTCCTGCGAGAATAGTGATGGACGGGAGACCCCCGCAGCATCAGGAGGCTCCCGACTCACCCGCGGAGTATAGCTAACTAATGTAACCATATTTTTACCGAGTAGACCGTTTTTCAATGGGCTCACTTGACGTGAGGGGGCTTTCGATTCACCGCGTAATGCGTAGGGGTATACAGAGCTGGCGGTGTAATCCAAATCACCCAGACTAATTTTAACTAACAGGACTTTTTCAGTGGCCACGATTCGGGCAGTATTGGTCTATGTTTTGTTTAACGAACTTACCCATCTCTAATCAGCCTTGTATACAGCTTCTATTCGTCGGCTCTTGCCTTAGGCTAACAGTTCCCTATTGCCAAGTCTGTCGCGGACTTTCACTGCCTAGCTATCACCCATGCCAGGCACACTTAAAAACCACTATAGTTTTTAAAACACTACAGTGGCTTCCTATTTAATGAAGATTCTATTTTACGATCGGTATTAACCATAGAAAAAATTGATAACCTAAATAAATCCCTAATATTCCTAATATTCCAGAAAGAGCTGAGGGAGCTGGAATTGGCAATTTTATTAACCCAAAAACAAAACCTACTAAAGCCCCGGCTAACAAAGCTAAAAATAATTGCAACATTTTTTCACCTACTTTACTTTGTAAAGTATTATGAGTCCTAACACAAAAGCCATTAAATATTTTTAAACTTTTGTACCTGATTGGAAATAGCCGTTTCAGTAGGTAATCGTTCAATACTTGAAGCTCCAAAAAATCCAGAAACCCCATCGGTTTTACTCAATACATATGCCGCATCTTCTGGTTCTGATATCGGACCGCCATGACAAAGTACAATAATATTTTCATTAACAGCTTTTCCAGCATCATGTATTTCTTGAACGAGTTTAATAGAATCATCTAGACTCATTGCAGTTTGGGCACCTATAGCTCCTTTTGTTGTTAGGCCTACATGGGCAACGAGTATATCAGCACCCGCTTCAGCCATCTTTTTTGCCTCTTCTTTATTAAACACATATGGAGACGTAACAAGGCCTATATTATGTGCTTTTCTAATCATTTCAACTTCTAAATCATAACCCATCCCAGTTTCTTCAAGGTTCTGACGAAACTGACCATCACATAAACCAACTGTTGGAAAATTTTGAACACCAGCAAATCCCATATCCTTTAATTGCGTCAAAAACAGCTCCATGTTTCGGAAAGGGTCCGTTCCGCATACCCCTGCCAACACAGGTGTATCTTCAACAATAGTCAAAACTTCATTTCCCATTTCGATAACTATTTGATTAGCATCCCCATAGGGCATTAAACCTGCTAACGAACCCCGTCCAGCCATACGATATCGACCAGAATTATAAATAATGATCAAATCAATACCGCCCCTTTCTGCACTTTTGGCAGATAAACCTGTCCCAGCTCCTCCTCCAATTATTACTTCATTATTTTCAATGTTCTCACGTAATCGCCTTAATACTTCTTCTCTTATTCTAGTCATGCCTTTACCTCCTTTTTTAATAATTGTAACAATTGCTCAACAATTAAATCAGCTACTATTGGGTCATTTATATCCTCTTCAACTTCAATAAATCGAACGTCTGGATTTAGATTTTTCTTCAAACTGTTATATAAAGACTCCCGTTGTTGGGTTCCTTCAAATGGTTGTCCTTCTCTGTCTAAAAGAGAAACACCACCTTTTGGAAATACAACGACAGAACTCTGAGGGGCTTGATTGATTTTTTGAGCAATAATTTCTCCGATTTGAATATTCTCTTCAACCGTGGTCCTCATCAATGTCGTTGTAGGATTATGCTGATAGAAAAGGCGCTCCTTAAATTGCTCGGGAATCGTGTCACGTGGCCCGAAATTCACCATGTCTAACGCTCCAACCGAAACAACTTGTGGAATCTTCATCATAGCCGCACTTTCAAGTCGCTGTGCCCCTGCACTGAAAACTCCTCCTACTAATTGATCAGCAAATTCTGTCGTTGTGATATCTGCAACTCCTTCAATATAGCCATCTTGAATAAGAGCTTCCATCGCATCTCCACCAGTGCCTGTCGCATGAAAGACTAGTACGTCATAGCCTTTTGCTTCTAACTCTTTTCTTGCTTTTGTTACACAAGGAGTGGTCACTCCAAACATCGTCGTCGCAATCATCGGTTTCTTTATAACATCTACTTCTATGTCTGCCCCTTTAACCATTCCTGCCAAGGCATTGGCACCATTTTTTAAAATTTGTGCGGATAAACTATTAATACCAGCAATATCAACGACAGAAAACATCATCATTATGTCTTTCTCCCCAATATACGGACGAGTATTTCCCGAAGCAACGGTCGAGATAATCAATTTTGGAATACCAATTGGTGATTTCTTCATAGCAGTTGCCGCTACTGTTGTACCGGCCGTACCTCCCATCCCAAAGATCCCCGCCACTTTTTGTTCATTAACTAGTTTTTGAATGAAAGATGACGCTCCTTCTGCCATCGTAGCAACCGCTAAACCACGATCATTTTTCCTTTGAAGCTCATTAAGTGTAACTCCTCCAGCAGCGGCTACCTCTTTATTGGAAATATCAGCTTCAAAAGTAGTTTCATAGATTCCTGTATTCATTATTATCGTAGAAATACCACTCTTCTTTAAAATTGAATCAACATAACGAAATTCCGCTTCCTTTGTATCCAATGAGCCAATGATCACCACTTTTTTACTCATAGGTTCCTCCTCACGCATTTACTTTTAAAATCTTTTCAAACAACTCTTTCGTTTGGCGGATTACTTCTACTTCCCCGATTTTGTCTTGTTGATAAAAAGATGGGTAATGTGTATCGATAGTAAGAATAGCTTCTGGATCCCCTTCTGAAACTGCACTTAATATTTCCTCGTGATTAAAGTCATCTTTTCCAGCAATCGCAAAGTTATTAAAACGTCCATATGGTGTGTGTTCTGTAATGGAATTTACTTCTCTTGAGGCCCCTTTTAAGTGAATAGACGCAATATGTCCTTTAATTGATTCATAAGCTTTAACAGTAGGATACTCACCGCTACGCCATCCATTAACAATGTCCCAATTTAATTTTAGATTGGGATGATTTGTTTGCTTCATTAACTCTCCCAGCTCTTTACAAGAGTTTGCTAATGTTGGAGGTTCATTTTCGACTAAAATAATTTTTCCTCTTTGTTTTGCATGTTCGGCATGCCTTAACAGAACATTTGCATTATGATTGTACTCTTGCTGCTTTTCAAAAGAGGATAAAGTATCAAAATTAGCTTTTCGGTGCAACGGATAGATCCTTACATGTGGAGCATGAAAGGCTTCTGCCAAATCAAACAGACGGTTCAACTGAGATGTCATTTCAAGATGATGACTGTCATCATAATTGTCATATTTAGGTGGCCCTGAAAAGGTACATGGATTTACAGCCCATGAACTTAACGTCGAGACTTGTAACCCATAACTCTCAACCAATTCCCGTAAATCTCTCGCTTTTTTTACTGAAATCGTATCGATGGTATCGCCATCAAGCTTAGCTCTTAACTCAACATAGTCAAAACCAAGCTCTTTTGCTGAAACAATCGCTTCTTCAAATAATTCCTTTCCAAACATATCTGTCACAACACTAAATTTCATCGTGTTTTCCTCCCCCTTCTATAGTTCAATCCATTTGCCTGCTTTATTATTTTTGTACGCTTCAAAGATTTTGGTCAAATGCCAAGCGTCTCGTAGTGTTGCTCGTTCGACTTGCTTATTATTTAAAATCGCATGAGCAAAATGATTAACACTTTGCACCATTCCTTGAGTAAATAGGTTTTTATTATGAAGCTGCCCTAAAGAAAATTCTGGTTCCCAATGAATGGGTCCATTTGTTGGATCATCACCAATAAAAGATGGGGCTTTCCCATAATCACCACTTCCTTTTTTCCCTTGATAATATGCTAGCCTTATTGCATTATCGATAATGACATTTTGATGATCTCCAATGATCTCATAACGTTCATTTGGGCTTGTTTCTGACTGGGTTGATGGTAAATGCAAGCTACCTATCGCACCTGACTGAAACTTAAAGAGCGTTTGCACGTTGCCACTTGGTTGATGTTCAATAAAACACATTTCTTTCACATCTCCCAATAAATAATGCATTCCTGACATTGGATGGCATATATCTAAAAACCAGTGAAGCCCTTTCCGTTCACCTAGTTCTTCCTGAAATGGTGTTAACGTCAATGGATAACGGCCAGTCATAGACACCGGTTCACCAAAATCTTGAGCTTCAATAATTTTCTTTGCACCGACAAATGATGGATAAAAATATCGTTTATTTGAAACAAGAATTTGCACGCCTGTCTTCTCTTGTAACTCTAGTAAACTTTCTGCTTCCTGAGTCGTGTACGAGATTGGCTTTTCTACCCAAATTGGCAGACCCGCCTGCATAAGATCCGGCAATATTTTCGGATAAAGTGGATGACCATTTTTGTCAAAATTAAGGACAATAAACACAGCATCCAAATCTTCTTTTTTAATCATTTCCATGTAATCCGTATAAGCTCTTTTCGCTCCAAATCTATTACGATAAATCTCTGCCCTTTCTAGATTTAAGTCACAAACAGCAACTAAATCTATTGGGGCATAATCAAATGTTGGATATACATTACGAAACGAATGAGCTCCACACCCAATAAATCCCACATTAATCTTATTTGAATACTCGTAATTAAATTTAATTGTCTCCACTTACCATTTCTCCCTTCCTATCATTCCCCAATTGTTTGTCTGTCAGGTGCTGAATAAACAATGATCATACGACAAGGTTCCCAGCTCGTAACCGTCGCGTTATGTGGCACATTTCTAGGTATTCTAAGCATCATTCCTGGTTTTAAGTGATAACTTTCATCCCCTAGTGTATGGTCACATTCTCCCGATAAAACGAAAATTAATTCTTCGCAGTTCGGGTGTATATGTCTAGGATTAGAAGTACCAGCATTGATATAAACCATCCCAAATGTCATTTCACTATTCGGATCAATTTCTTGACCACAAAGCCATTGAATACCTCCCCAATCCATTGGAAGCAAATGCTTTTCTTCATTTAAATCTGTTATTGTAACTTGTGTTTTCTCAGTCATAAAGCTCTCCTCTTTTCCATGTAAAAATTTGAATACAACTTTCTTTCACTACAGTAGTAATAAGAGACTTTTAAAAAAGTTTTGTTGAATTTAATTCTAAACGCTTACACTTTTTAAACAAGGTGGCATTTCAATGATAAAAGTGGGGAAAAAGTAGATGACTTTTACATTATTTAAATGACCATCATTTACTAGCTCCACTTGACATCCCATCAACAAATGAGCGTTGGAAAATTAAATAGATAATAATACTAGGAATCATACTTATAACTGTCCCTCCAAAAATTAATGCATAGTTGGTCGCCATTTCACCTTGAAAGGAATACAACCCAAGGGAAATGGTATAATTTTCTTGTGACATCAACAGCACGAGAGGAAGTAAAAAGTCATTCCATATATTCATAAAAGTGAAAATTAATAGTGCGACTAATCCTGGTTTCGCAAGTGGCAGCATAATTTTCCAATAAGTTCTCCATTCTCCCGCTCCATCAATCATCGACGATTCACGCAATTCTTTTGGAACATCACGAAATGTATTTCGCATTAAAAAGATTGAAAAAGGTAGTGCAAGCCCAGCTGAAACAAGCGTAAGACCTGTCAGTGTATCCACTAACCCCATGCTTCGTAAATGATAAAATATTGGAATGATAATCGCTTGAACAGGAAGAGCCATTCCAAGTAATATCAAATAAAAAACTAAATTGTTGCCTCGAAAAGATAATTGTGCAAAAGCATATCCTGCTGGACAAGCAACAAGTGCTACTAAGACCATTCCTCCAATTGTCACAAATGCACTATTTAAAAAATATTGTTGGAAATTTCCGACATTCCAAGCACTTATAATGTTGTCAAAACTCCAAGTTTTCGGGAGAGCAAACGGACTTGAGAAAATTTCCATATTAGTTTTAAAACTAGCTAATACCGCGTAAATGATTGGAGTAATCATAAAAAGCAATAGAACAGATAAAGAAATAACTATAGCCTTCTGTCCAGAAACTCTTTTTTTCGCTAGGTTGGCCACTTTTACTCAGTCCTTTCTCGGTAGTAGTTAAACGCAATGGTAAACGTAATAATAATAATTCCAAGCACAACACTCTGTGCGGCTGCATAGCTTACTTGATTCATACTAAATGCACTTTTATATACATATGTCGAAACTACTTCGCTCATATAGAATGGACCACCTTGAGTCATAATCCAAATAAGAGCAAATCCTTTTAATGCATGAATAATAACCATGCTTACAACAACATTCATTGTATTTCTCAAACTAGGAACCGTAATATACCAAAACTTTCGAATCGGGCCAGCACCATCAATATCTGCCGCTTCATACATTTGTGTGTCAATACTTTGTAATCCGGCTAAAAACAAAATCATATACAACCCGTAGAAAGCCCATGTACTTGCAATCACCAAAGCTGGAATGACTAACATTGGCTCCCCTAACCAGTTACGTGCAAGAAATTCTAAACCTGTTGCTCTTAAAAACGTATTGATTGGTCCCATTGTTGGATCATAGATTTTCGACCATAAGACGCCAACTACCGCTAACGAGAGAACACTTGGTAAATAAAAAGCAGCCCTAAAAAAAGTTCGTCCTTTTTTCACTTTACTAATTAACACTGATAAAAGAAGCGTTGGCAAAACCATTAACAGCAAACTAAGCACTACCCACAACAAATTATGACCTAACGCTCGTAAAAAAAGGGAATCTTGCATAAGAGCAGCATAGTTTTCTAACCCTACAAAGTTCATGGAAGTAGAAGCACCATTCCAATCAAACAAACTATAACGAACTGCATCTAACATTGGGTAAGCCATGAATACAATGTACAAAAGCAGTGCAGGTGCCAAAAAGGAAACGACTACCATATTCTTTTTAAACGCACTAATCTTCTTTGTTCTTCTCTTCTGTTTTTCTAGCTGTGAAGTTACACTAACAGATACACTCATTTGTCCCCCTCCATTAACAAAAAATTCCGAAAAATAAACTTCTAACGATTCATTATTCCTTCCTTAAATTAAGAAAGTGTGTAAAGACTAGATTAAGTGTAGATAAGAATTTGATAATAGTGATGCTGAAAAATCATCACTATCACCAAATGATTTCATCTTAGTTAATTAACAGCGTTATCTCCTTAGTTGAAAACCTTTTTCCTTATCTTTTTTCGCTCCTTCTTCAATGTTATCCATCGCTGCTTGAGGTGAAATGAGTCCACCTACTAATCCCTGAAGGTTTTGGAAGTAACTCTCTCCTGTTTCCACTCCAATAAATACGCTAGGATTATATCCAGAGCCATCTTGAACATCGTTAGCTGCTGTTTTTAATACATTACCAGCTGGCACTACATCCATAGCAGCAGTAGAGGCTAAAATAAAATTATAATCAGAGTAACTATAGACAACTTCCGCATAATCTACAGAAAGGATAAACTTTACCCAAGTTTCAGCCGCCTTCACATTCTCTGCTTCAGTTGGAATGACCCATGATTGTCCAATCCCTCCAGTCGGTCGGGCTGTATTTCCTTCTAAGAAAGAAGGCATCATAAAATATCCAACACTGTCTTGTAAGTTTTCTTGTGCAAGATCGGTAATTAAATACGTCCCACCTGTATAAATCGCCGCTTGTTTATTCAAAAATTTGAACTTTGAATCCGCTTCCGTTAATGTGACTGCTTCTTGAGGAATAAACCCTTTATCCACCCACTCTACTAGAGCTTCCGCTACTTGTACTATTTCATGATCATTCCAACTTCCCTCTCCGTAAAGAATTTCTTCAAGCTTATCAGTACCAGCCATCGCTTCAATCATAACGCCAAACAACCACCCAATTGCATAACCATTTCGAGCTCCCACTGTAAGCGGGTCAACACCATTCACAGCTTCTAGTTTCTCAAGCATTTCAAAATATTGCTCTGGTGTTTCAGGCACCTCAATGCCATTCTCTTCAAACACATCAATATTATAAAAATGAGCAATCGCATCAATCATGTGTGGAACTTCATAAATATGGTCATTTCCAGAAACCAAGTCGTAAGCAAACGGACGAATCGCACCTTTCCAGTCATTTTTATCGTACAGTTCATCTAAAGGTCGAATTAATTCTGCATCAGATAACAGAGAAATACGACTTGGACCAGCATTCATTAAAATCGCATCAGGAGTATTTACCTTTGATTGCAGTAGTGCTGTTAAGCTTCCCGATTCCACACGGACATCCCCATTTTCTACATTCACCTCAATGTCTGGATGCAACTCTCTAAATCTCTCTATAACCTGTGTCCATTGCTCTCTTTCCACTTCGTTGTAATAATTTGGAATCAAAAGCTTTAAAGTTTGCTCACCACTTTCTCCATCACTTTGCTCTGTGCTTTGTTCATTCACTTCATCGTTTTGACCGTCTGGACTCGCTGCCGGCGATTGACAACCAGCTGTTAACAACACCAAAAATAGTAAAATGAAAAATAAACCTATTACTTTCCGATTCATCCTATCCATCAAATGAGCCCCCCTTTAATATTCAAAACATACCATTCTTCGACTTGGAAGGTTAGTATTTTTGTTATGACTAATCATAATTGTTATATTAGTCAAAAAAAAGGGGGTGTTTCTTTTAAAAAAGGGGGCAAAAAGAAGAAGTGTCACTTCTATTAACAAACTCTGTTGACTTTATTCTTTATAACTTATAATCTATTTCTAACACTAGTTACCTCTTTTAAGGTCATGAACCTTTTACATGAAAAGATCAATTTTTGCTCTTTTCAAAGCTCCTTACATAAAAATAGTTTATTTGATTAAGATAATAAATTCTATTTTTCCTTCCTTCATTACCCAAAAATATAAACAAACGTTGAATGAATTTTTAATGGGGATACGAGAAAAAACGACTATTTAGGAAAACACGTGGACAAAACGAAATTGATTAAGTATCTACGTTTAATTGTTATTAAATTATAATTAATAGCTCTGAGGTGACCCTATGAAGTTTTTTCATTCTTTATTTTTTAAATTATTAATGTGCCTTCTACTAATCTCTATTGTCCCTCTCAGTATTGTCGGAGGGATTACCTATCAAAAAGCGACAAAAAACATGACAGAAAACTTACACTTTCACGCAAGTTCCATTCTCGATCAAAAAATGAGTGCCTTGGAAAACTTATACAACGAACTTACCCGCCTAAGTCAGGGAATTATCCAGAATAACTTATTTACAAGGTTTAGCGAAAACTCAGACCTTCGTACCCATCAACAGTTATATATTGAACTCGACAAGCTATTAATTAGCATCGAGAACATCTTTCCTGATTTCGAAGGGGTCACTCTTATTAACGAATCTGGATTCATCTACCATTATGGCTATTCATTTAACCAAGAATTTACATCTGATAATTTCTATGAAAAAAAATGGTTTAAGAAACAAAAGGATTTTTCACACCCTCAGATCACAACACCTCACCTCAGAGAGTACAGTAATTACGATAAAGATGTACCTGTTTATTCATTTATTAGCCAAGCTTGGGACGATAAACTACGAACAAAAAGCATCATGATTATTGATTTTAAGGAAGAGGTTATTAGTCGTTTCTTAAATGACTATAAAGGTTCCGAAATGGTAGCAGGTACTTTTATTTACGGAGAGGAAGATTATATTCTTCCACCTCCTTCTACATTAGGGTTCCAGCATAGTTTAGTTAAAAACTACTCTACCAATTCCATTCTGAAAGATAAAAATGGTAAAGAGTTTTTAATTTATAAAAAAAATTTTCCACTTACAGACTGGAACGTCGTAGAGTATTTTGAAGTGGATCATCTTTATAAAACAGTTGCCGACACTAAAGAGATTTCCCTTTATTCCATTATGGTGAGCATCTTTGTTTGCCTTTTTGCGTCACTCTTTATCTCTCATCAAATATCTAAACCCCTTCACAAGCTACAACGAAAAATGAAAGAAGTAGAAAAAGGTAATTTTGAGAAAAGATTTATTACGAATTCAAAGGATGCTTTCGGTGACTTAGCCATTGGGTTTAACCATATGCTAATAAAAATAAAAGAACTGATAGAGTCTGTTAAACAAGAAGAACAACTAAAGAAAGAAGCTGAAATTACAGCACTCCAACTTCAGATTAATCCACATTTTATTTATAATACACTCGAATCAATCAATTCCTTAGCCCGAAAAAAGAAGGAATATGAAATTAGTCATTTGATTGTATTATTGGGTCGATTATTACGTTTAAGTATAAGCTCATTTAAAGAAAAAGTTTCACTTGAACAGGAGCTTATGTATGTTGAATATTACTTAGAAATTCAAAAACAACGAATGCGTTATCCACTTTTATACGAAATCATTATCGAACCAAACATTGAACACTATACGACGATTAAATGGATTCTACAACCAATCATCGAAAATGCTATTATTCACGGTATTGACCCATTACGTTCAGAAGGAAAAATTACGATATACGTCCGAACGAAAAAGGATAAGGTTCTCATTGACATCGCTGATAACGGAGTCGGTATCAAGCAAGATAAAATTTCAGAAATTACCAAAAATTTAAAATTCAGCTCAGCTCGCTTAACAAAATACGATAACAGAATTGGCTTATATAACGTTCAAACCCGAATTCTCTCCCATTACGGAGAACCCTTTGGCCTTTCAATTACAAGCACTTCAAACAAAGGAACTACTGTACAAATAACACTTCCTAAAGAAGAAGGGGGAAAATAAATGAATAAAATGCTAATTGTAGATGATGACTGGATGATTTCAGACAGTTTAAAAACGATGGAAGAATGGATTGATCTCGATATAGATGTCGTTAGTACAGCAGAGAACGGCCAGGAGGCACTCTACTGGCTCCAAAAAGAATCAATCGACATCATACTCACCGATATCCGTATGCCTCACATGGATGGCTTAGAATTAACTAAACACATTCTTGATCACCAACTTAACCCAGCTGTTATTATCATGAGTGGATATGAGGAATTCTCCTACGCCCAAAAAGCACTCCATTATAATGCAAAAGGCTATATTCTAAAACCAATAGATATAAATGAACTTTTAAATGTAGTCAAAAAAGTCCAACAAGAACTTGCCACTAAAAAACAGCAACTAAACCATAACAAAAACACTATCACGGAAAACTCGCCACAGACACATCAAGAACGGTTGATAACAAATACAACCTCTTATATACAATCAAATTACAAGGAACCCCTTACCTTAAAGCATTTAGCTGAGCGAATTCACTTAAGTGAACATTATCTCGGGCAACTGTTTAAAAACGTTACAGGCGAATCATTTATCAGCTACTTAACGACCTACCGAATGAAAAGAGCCTGTGAGCTATTAAAGAATCCATTATTAAAAGTTTATGAGATTAGTGAACGTATTGGTTACACAGATTCAAAACATTTTACAAAGGTATTTAAAAAGACATATGGATGTACACCAAAGGAATATCGGAAAAGGTAAAAGAAAGAAAAGGTCCAAATCTGAGCCGGTGGAATGCCCGGAGACGCCTGCGAGATCAGTAAAAAACGGGAGACCCCGCAGCGATGTTAGCGAGGCGGCTCCCGTCGAACTCGTAAGCTATGTAAGTTCGCATATCTATACTAACTAAAAGGACTTTTGCCGTAGTCTCGCCCCTGACTAGTAGGTGCCCAAATCATTTAAACATATAGTCCTCATTTTCAAAACCCAAATATATGATTTGCTTCCTCTATGAACAAAAAAACCTCAATAAAATTAATTCCATAAACTATTTTGTCGGTAGACACTTGGAGATTCGCCGACATTTTTTTTAAAGGATTTAGAGAAATGATGGACATCTGAAAAACCACAATAGACAGTAATATCTTCTAATGAATGTTGCGAAGTCTTTAATAATTCTTTGGCATGTTTTATTCGTAAATTTAGAAGATATTGATATGGGGAGATGCCGAATTTCTTTTTAAAAATCGCACTAAACCGGGATGGTGAAAGATTGGCACGCTGGGCCATATCACTAACGGATAAAGATTCTGAAATAGAAAAAAACAAATAAGAAGTAATCCAATTAAATGTTCGAAGAGTGGAGGGAGACTGGTAGTTTGTTTGGCTATACGCTTGAAAAATGCTCAAAATCAGCTCTGATGCAAGGCACTGTGCCTCCAGGTGACTGATCAAAGTATCATTTTGCCAACATTCAATCATTCTAAGCATTTTATCACGAAATTCAATAGGATTTTCAGGATGAAACTTCACAGGCACATGGATATTCAAAGTATCATCTAGCTTTGGTTGCATTAACTCTTCGTAACCCGTTAAATCTAATTGACCTCCAATGACGGGAAAACTATTTTCTCGTTTATGATTATAAAAAAAATCCATATGGGCAAAAGGAGTAATTGTATTTGTCGTACCATGAAGGCTATGCACCGTATTCGGTTGAATTAAACAAAAGTCACCACTATTAAGATCGTATTTAACTTCATCTACCCTAACTGTGCACCGCCCTTCTTGGACATAAATAAGCAAATAATCTAATAAGCGACGGTTTGATACCGACCAAGGTTTTCGAATCGCAAAGTCGCTTAAACGTATAAAAGGTACGATTGGGGGGGTAGCAATAAAATCTGAAACAGCATTCATCTAAACCACCTTCTCCTCATATAATTTCCAACTTTTCTATCAAAAAAGAAAAGGATCTCATACTGTCCATCTATATGAATTCAGTTAACTAAAGGGTCTTGACGAATTTTTATTTTGGATAAAATGGCTGTTAAATCGTCTCCCCATTTCAAAACAAATGTCCCATAAATCAACAACAGGTTCATTAGTAAATGGTCGTGTATGCATATACCCGGGTGGACCAAATTCCGGTGTGAAAGTTAGATATGAAGAACCTTGCTCTCTTTGAAAAGTACAAATTTCATCCCACCACTTTTCATGTTGGACTAGTGTATATTCATATTCAGGAGCACGAAAGTCAGGAACTTGTGGTCCCTGTTCAAACCCTACACGACCATGGATATGGATAACATGAGGGATGATCCTTTTCAAGTTTTCTGTTTGATCCTGCAACATAGACTCACACACATTACACCAGTGACTAAAATCTGCAGTAAGATGAAGATCAGGCATATCATTTATTAATTGGGCTGTTCCCCATGGAGTAAAGGTAGCTCTTCCGCGATGAGTCTCATGAGCAACTTTAATTTTTATCTGCTTCTCCAATTCAATTGCATGTTCAAAAAAGGAAAGCTGTTCAACATAAGGCATCGAATCTTTTGCACTTAGTGAATTGACAAGAAGTGGGTTGAACAAACTAGCTCGTTCTAACTGTATCTCTAATGTTGCCTTATGATCATCTAATGTATTTATATAAGAATCACCCTTATCCCAATACCCTGTATATATTTGGACAATTAATTCAAGATTAAATCGTTCTAGTAGCTCTAGAAAATAGGATTCATCTTCTAAAGATGGCAATGGAGACTCCACCCCAGCATATCCAGCTTTGGCTATTTGTTGAAGCTTGCTTTCCAAACTTCCTGTCATCCCCCACACTGATTTCATTAACTTTAAGTCCATATATGTCACCCTTATAAATGTTTTGGGGTCTATTCCTTATAACTTACTCATTTGAACCTACCCTCTACTCCACTTCTATACTTGCTCATTCAGTAACTTTAAACAAGTGAGACAAAACAACAAAAGCAGCACCTACAGCACAACCATTCTCACCCAAATAAGTAGACTCAATTGTTATATTAGGATCAGCGTAATTAGGTTGGTTCATTTGAAAACTACTACGAACAAATGCTAAAAACTGCTCACTGGAAGCAATACAATTTCCTCCAATAATAATTCTTTCCGGATCGAAAACACGAGCTAGATCAGATAACACCTTACCCATATAACGAGATTTATCCTTAATTAATTCCAATGCTAATGATTCCCCATTATTCATTGCCTGGAAAATAAAAGGAATCGTTATTTCTTCACTAGGGCGATTAATCATTTCACCATATTTGTATATAAACGCTTCTTCACTTGTTAGTGCCTCTAAACAGCCTTTTTTGCCACAACTACACAGTGGGCCATTCGGCTCAACTGAAATATGCCCAACGTCCCCAGCAAATTCGTTACTTCCTCTATACAATTCTCCATTAATGATAGTAGCTAAACCAATCCCACGGCGAAAACCTAAACAAATAATATTTTTACATTCTTCTCCTTTCCACATTTCACCAAAAGCCATAGAACGTATATCGTGCTCTAGATAGACTGGCAAATCGAAGGCTTTTTCTAATTCCTCTCGTATCGGTACATTGTTCCAATTTTTAAAATTAATCGCGTACACCGAAATCCCAAGCTGGCTATCCACTTTCCCAGGCATCGAAACACCGATGCCCACTACCCTTTCTTTAGGTACCAATTGTAAGGTAAGTAACTCAACTATCACTTCTTTAGCCACTTTTAAAACACTTGGTGCTCCTTCTTCAAACGGAAGATCCTTCCTCACTTCTGCAATAACCTCACTTTTAAGATTGATTAATACAGCAATAATCTCTTCTGAACCTAAATCAACCCCAACGGCATACGCTCCTTTCTCATCCAAGTCAAGCATAGAAGCTCTCCTACCACCTTTAGAGCCAGCCTCATTTTTTCCGATTTCCTTGATCCGTTCTTCATCCACTAAATCATGAACAATCCTTAAAATAGTTGACGGTTGTAATGCTAAGGCTTTTGCTATTTGCGTTTGAGTAATTGGTCCATTTTGTCTAATAATATTCAATACATTTGCTCGATTCATATTGCGAATATATGATGGATTACCTGAAATACCGTTCATCACTACACCGCACTTTCCTATTAATTATATAGATGATCTATGATCACTCCGTTCAATGTTATTAATTATAACCTATGTACTTTAAACCCTTAACAGATTTGCGTTGAAGTTAGCTACATTTCTCTTTCTTTTTATATTATATTTCAGTCTATCCTATTCACTTTTCTCAATCAAAAGATAAATCATTCCCGCTAACCTCTTATTAACTTTAATTTTTGTGGACAATCTGTAATGATTCCGGTCACACCAGCCTGTATAAGTTTTGCCATTTCCTTTTCCTCGTTCACCGTCCATGTATAAACTTCTAAGTTCTTTTTTTTCGCTTTTCTAATATCTTCCTCCCCAATATTCAAAAAATAGGGATGAAGTGAGTAAATGGGAACATTAAAAAGGCGTGTATATTGATAATGCTCTACTAAATTCGACATATACAAGAGACCAATCTTCACTCTACTTTCTAGTTTTTTTAACCGATGCAAACATTGATGGTCAAATGAAGAGACAACGACACTATCTATCCTGTTTTTTCTTATCAAAAAATTTGTCAATTTTCTTTCAATGTCCGGATACTTATGAGGTATTTTCAATTCAATATTAATTAAAATATGTGAGGGAACTAACTCAAATACCTCTTCAAGTAAAGGAATTTTCTCGCCTCTGAACTTTTCATTAAACCATTGTCCGCAATCAAACGATTTCAATTGTGGAACGGTCATATCTGCTATTTTTCCAGAGCCATTTGTCGTGCGATTGATGTGCTCATCATGGCAAACAATGAATTCATTGTCTACCGATAAATGGATATCAAGTTCTATCGCATCACAACCATGTTGCACTGCTAATGCAAATGCAGCTAAAGTATTTTCTGGTGCGTCTTTGGATGCTCCTCGGTGGGCAATAATGATTGGTTCTTTCTTTGAAATGTTCATCACTGTTTCTCCCTTCTGGTTTAGATAAGCCTGCACCTTACGACCTTTTGCTGTTTTTCTCACTCACAAGAAGCTTTCTCCAAACTTAAGAAGTAAACTTTTAAAGGTAGCTTTTACACCAATGGGTATCACCTTACTTAATGTTAAAGATTGCTGATTGAGCACTCATCTCAATCAGCAAACCGTGACGTATGTCGCTATTACATCATTTCAAAATTGACTATTTCCAACATACACTTTAATATTCTATTCTTGATGTGCTTCAATCTTAATTACCTCATTATATATGTGGCTTGGAACCTTTAACTTCCTGCCATCATGCTCACATTTTTGTCCATTCACTTTAACGATACTTTTTGCAAAATTTGGTGGTAAATAAAAGATAATTTCGGACACATCATTTCTCTTTGGAGGTATAATTTTGGCATGCAGCACTTTCCCTTCAACTACTGCCTCATAGCTCATTGCACCAAACTCTGTAAGGGCATCATGAATATGAATGCCATCACCTTCTGAGAACCATTCACAAGGGGTACCTAAACCTAAATGTAGAGACTGTTCCTCTTCATGAATAAGCATACGGCGAAGCAAGATAATATAAGTTGCATGACCATATATGTGGGGCAACGTATCATTCCAAGCTAAACGGTATTCGTTAAAGATTCCTTCTGGAAATCCATGTGTAGATGTTGTATGTTCTAACATGGCATCAAAATGCTCCGCAACCTTCTTGTAATCCCCTTGCAATAGCCGTGTTTGGGTAACGTATGTTGACATGTAAGGATGAATGGCTTTCATCGGTAACTCAATGACTTCCCCCATATCTTCCTCCGCACCGTCCCAAGAACAAACACCTTCGACAAACGTCTTTTCTGCTTCTTCCATTGTTGCCAAAACTCTTGAATCAAAAGCATCGAAAACAGGATAAGGAAAAACCGACTTGATATTACTCCAATGGGTTCCTTTCAATTCATAACTTGGAGGGAAATAATTCACTCCTGACCGTTCCAAAGCTTTAAGTACATCTTGTTTATAGCTCTTAAATTCTGCCAAATAGGTAGCAGCATCCTCTTCTTTACCTACATATTGAGCCAACTTAGAAAAACAGATTAATCCTCGTAAACTCCACAAATCATAACCAACAATATGATATTCCCCATTCCATAAACATTCCCCGTCAGCTAAAGAGTTTGGCATTAACCCAAAGTAAGGATCATTTACTGGCAAGTCCTTCCTTCGTGTTTTCACGATCCAGTCAGCTGCCTTTTTTAAGCGAGGATAGACCTCATTTAACCAACCCGCATCTCGACTCAACATGTAATATTGATAAAGCCCCCACAACCCTTGCCCTGTCCCATCAAGTTGACCACGATGACTCATTAACGAACCGTCCTCATTTTCCGTCCGCTCCCAAAATGAGGCCAATGTATCAAAAGCTTGCTTTGTAAAATTTAGCATCTGAACGGAATAATTGATAAAAGCGGCATCACGCGTCCAAAACCGGTCATAAAATCCAACACCTGGATGAATTTCACCTCGATCTCTCGTCATAAAAGTATAGATAATTGACGCCTTTAACGTATGGATAGCTTTTTTATGAGGGATGCTGAGTTGTGTCCCTTCGTTCAAAAAGTCTTCCCAAAACTGTTCGACTTCAAGACGAGCAGTATCATGACCAACATCAGGCCTTAACTTATCAGCATCATTAACTAATGCAAAAACGAAACGGACATCGACTAAAGATTCTTCCCCTGAATCCAATTCTGAAGTAAAAACAATAGTTGAGTTTTCAACTGAAATATGAACATTTACTTGCTTTGGTAATAGGAATAAAATTTTTCCATTCACATAACCAATCCAATGGGTTTTGTCATCTTTCAATTCAATCGGTCTGAATGAAGGAACTCCTTTGGAAAAGTGCTCTGTTATTTCTATCTTCATTTCAGCCGTTTCTTTGGTACCTGATTTATTTTTCATCCTCAATCGCAAATAATTAAGATAATTTTTTTCTGTTGTATCCATCCCATCAAATGGGGCATTTTTAATTGGACCAACAAACATTTCCGTCTGATATTGTAAAGCCTCATCTACGATAACATCGGTTAAGACAATTGGGAGATATCCTTTTTTCAACTCCTTGATAACTCCATTGTTATAGCGGATAAATGCCCCACTACGGTTTACCGCAGCTAGTGATACCTCTCTTCTTTGTCCTAATTTCATAGAGACACTCGGTGTAATTCTAGTCCCTTGAAGATAATCTTTCAAACCAATTAATGTATACGAGTTTTCATAATACTCAGCTTCTGTATGACAACTTTTAAGAGTTTCTTTATCTACTAGTTTTAGTTGATTAGCCATCGTTATAACCTCGCCTTTTATTAGTTTTTAAAGTTATTTAGGAAAATACCGTACACGCGATTGATAAGCTTCTACCAGTTGTTGATTCCTTTCATGTCCTTTTTCTCGATTGGCACTCACAAACAACGGGGGTCTAAATCCAGACTCAGCACAAATAGTCACCACCTCAGCTATAATCATTTGCATAATCAAAATACCCGCTTGCGTTGAAGTAGGACCATAAAAAGTCCCAAACCGTTCTTCCTTAAGCATTGCATCTCCCAATTGACCACAATTATCAATCACAATATCGGCTATATCGGTAAGCTTCAGTCCCTCCTCATGTCTTGAAGGCGTCTGTTTCGAATGAGTTTCACTAGTGATCGCTACGACATGTAACCCTTTCCGTTTACCTTCTAAAGCAATTTCAATAGGAACAGGATTAATACCAGAATTAGAAATGACAATCAGGACTTCATCAGCTTCTAACTTATAACCGGATAACAATACTTGACCATATCCATGCATGCGCTCCAACAATGTCGCACGACCAATATTCAATTCCATTAAAGAAGGTTCTAACATTGCATTAATACAGGCCAGTCCTCCCGCTCGATAAAAAACATCTTCACCGATCATATGAGAATGACCGCTTCCAAATATATGCAAAACCCCTCCTTGCTTAATTGAATCGGCTATCCTCTTTGCTGTCTTACAAATAGCATTCATCTGAGTACTTCGAATTTGTTCATTTAATTTATGAATCATTTCAAAATAGGCTTCTGCTGACAAAATGACCGCCTCCATAAAACTATTAACCCTTCTGCTTGCTTATTTAATCCCCGTCATCGAAATACCTTGGATAAAGTATCGCTGTAAGAAAATGAACATAATAATAAGTGGCAATGTCGCCATTGTAGCTCCTGCCATTAATAACGGAAAGTTTGTAACATGTTGTCCTTGTAACGTAGCCATCGCTACCGACAATACTCTCATATTATTAGAACTGGTCATGATTAACGGCCACAGTAAATCATTCCACGATGCTTGAACAGTAAATATAGTTAAGGCAACAAGTCCTGGGCCTGATAATGGTAAGAATATTCTCCAGTAAATCCCAAAATAAGAGCAGCCATCAATTTTTGCAGCATCTTCTAACTCTTTCGGAATGGTCATGAAAAATTGCCTTAATAGGAATGTACCAAAAGCGCTAAAGAAACCAGGAACAATTAACACATAAAACGTGTCCAACCAATTTAACATCCTCATCAAGCCATAGCTTGGAATCATAATAATTTGAATCGGGACCATTAAAACAGACAGTGTTAAGAGGAAAAGTACATTTTTAAAAGGAAAATCTAACCTTGCAAAGGCGTATGCAGCCATTGAACACAAAATTAACTGTCCAAGGGTTCGACCTACAACGACAAGGGTCGTGTTTATGTACGCTTTCGCAAAATTGATCGTCTCGGTCACATCAATATAATTCCCCCATTGCAGTACAGCGGGAAACCAGACAGGTGGCACTTGCATCGATTCAGTAAATGTTTTTAGTGATGTACTAACCATCCACAAAAACGGAACAATAACAACAGCAATTCCTACAATAAGACAAAGGTGGATGAAAAACTTTTGCTTTCCTGAAATCGGCATATTCGTAACCTCCCTCCTTTTAATTATAATGAACCCATTTTTTTTGCATTTTCATTTGGATGATCGTTACGAGCAAAATAAAAATAAATAGAATAAGTGATTGTGCTGAAGCATACCCCAACTCAAAATTTGTAAATCCTACTTCATAGATGCTATATACCATTGTTCTCGTTGCATCCAAAACGGATCCGCTCCGTGGACTCATGACAAAGATGTAATCGAACACTTGAAATGAATTAATAATCCCAATAACGGAAGCGAAGAATATACTAGGTGTAAGTAAAGGGAGTGTTATCGTAAAAAACTTACGAATAGAACTTGCCCCATCAAGATCAGCGGCTTCATAGTAGGTTTGTGGAATCCCTTGAAGACCTGCCATCAACAACACGATGTTAAATCCTACACCAGACCAAATGGCAACAAGCATAATCGATAGTAGAACCGTTCTTTCATCTTGTAACCAAGAAACACCAGGTAGATTAACCAGTTTTAAAATATAATTAATGATCCCGTAATCTGTGTTGTATAGCCACCTCCACAACATCGCTACAGCTACTGGCATTGTGATAACAGGTAGAAAATAAATCGTTCGATAAAAAGAAACACCTTTAATTTTCTGATTCAGCAAGACAGCTATCACTGTTGCAATCGAAATGGAAACAGGAACGGTAACAAAGGTGTAGAGTACGGTATTCCAAATTGAACGAATAAATTTTTCATCCTGGAAAAGTCGTGTGAAATTTTCCAACCCATTAAATATCGGTGTACTCAATCCATCCCATGATGTAAAGCCTAGTCCAAGTGCAACAATCGTCGGCAACGTATAGAAAATCAATAAACCTATGAGAGTAGGGCCAATAAAAAACCATGCCCAATAAGTTTCTTCACGCTTTCTTTTTGAGGTACCTTTGTGCTTTGTTGTAGAAGAACTCAACAATATCACCTCCATTTTTCTTATAGAAGAGGTGCACGATTAAGCCGGCAACCTCTTCGAAAAACTACAAATGCCATCATTTCTTATCTCTAAACGTAGGAGATGTAAATTTTCTTATCCATTCAACAATTCCTGATTAGTCAATTTACTGTTCGTCTGCTAAAATTCGATTCATCTCATCGGCGATTTTCTGGCCTGCTTCTTCGACAGTCTGCTGCCTATTAAAAAAGTTGGTCATTTCATCAAATTCAACGGTTTGCCAACTAGCTGTCTCAATAGAAATTGGATATGGTGCTCCAAATTCCATGCTATCTACAATTGCTTGGAAATCAAGTGGTAATGACTCAAATAAAGCCCCCTCTGTTCCACTGTAAGTCGGAGTAGCAAGTCCAGATTTCCCTAGTTCTAGATTGGATTCTTCATCTGTTAAATACTTAATCAAAGCCCAAGCTTCATCTGGATGGTCCGTGTTGGAATTCATGACAAAACTTAAACCATGGACAACGGACGCTTTTCCAGCAGGTCCAGCAGGAAGTTGGGCAATTCCTAAATCATCCCCTAACATCTCATACAACGCTGGAGTATGGACATCAATAGCTGGCATCATGGCAACCATTCCCGATCCCATAAATTGATTCGGCACTGTCTCGGCTTGTTGTTGCATTGTTGGAGAGACTTCTTCCTCATACATCATATCGTACAAAAATTGTAACCCTTGTTGCGTTTCTGGCAAATCAAACCCAGATTCTGTCCCTTCTTCATTGATGATATATCCACCCGCTTGGTAAATAAAATTATAGTAACCGTTTTGAGGTTCTGTATTTGCCAGGAATCCATACTGTTTACCATTGTCTGTTTCCTTGGTCAGTTTCTTTGCATTTTCTCTAATATCATCCCATGTCCAGGTGTCATCAGGATAGTCAAGTCCAGCTTCATCAAATAACCTTTTATTATAGAAAAACACCGTTACACTTAGAAAATGTGGGATTCCATATTGTTCGTCATTAAATGTGTACATATCAATTACACTGTCATCGTATTGACTAGTATCCATTCCATCATTTTCAACATAAGAATCCAAACTGCTAAGAAGATTATTCATAGCGAACTTTTGAAAGTTTGGTCCATTCATCCAAAGAACATCTGGGCCACTTCCACCTGCAATACTCGTTCGGATTTGATCCCAATACCGTGCCCATGGGGTATTCGTAACATTCACTTGGATATGAGGATAATCTTCATTTAATCTTTCGATAGACTGTTCTAATAAAGGATCGAACGTTTGATCCCATACCGCTAATTCAAGTGTGACAGTCCCTTGTTCATTCGTAGCACTTCCGCCACTGGAAGAACAGGCAGTTAAAATAGAGATGACTAAAAAGAGAACCACAACAAAAGCAGAAAGACTTTTACATTTTTGCATTTAAATGACCTCCTAATGAATTGTAATCTATTTAAATACTAGTGAAGCTGCTCCTAAAACCCCAGATTTTGTCGGCAATGTTCCAAAGGAGATATGAAGATCATTCTTTGGATATCTTTTAGTTATCTCTTGTTGCATTGGTTCAAGTAAATAAGTACCAGCACGACTCAATCCACCACCAATAATAATATTTTTAGAGCCAAATAAATGAATGCAGTTAACGATCGATATCCCTAACCATTCACCCGCTTCCCGAAACAGCTGTAAGGAGTAGCTATCACCTTTACAGGCTGCCTCATGTATGTGATGAGCCTCTAATCGTCCGTTAATTTCTGCATATTGCTTCAGTATCGTCTTTGTCTCTCCCATGTCATTTCTAGCTCGTTCAATTAAAGCGGAAGCAGAAACATATTTCTCGAGACATCCTTGATTTCCACATATGCATTTTTTCCCGTTTGGTATAATACTCATATGCCCTAAATTGATCGTTTCTACTTTTGTCCCATTAGAGAAACCCTTTATGACATGGCTAGCACCAAGACCTGTTCCAATACAAATAAATAAATAATCTGCCATGTCTGCTGCAGAATAATTCTGTTCTCCTAATGCTCCTGCTACAGAGTCACTAACTAAACTCACATCTAGGTTTAAATAATGTTCCATATTTTTCACTAATTGTATATTTTCCCATCCTAAGTTGACAGCATTTGCAACAACTCCTCTCTCAATATCAAGTATCCCAGGGCTCGCTACACCTACTCCTGTTAATCGATCATCAATACCATTGCTATGAATAAACTGTTTGACAGTTTTACAAATCCATTCTATATCTGCTGAATGATAAACGTTTCTTTTTAATAAAAGTGACTGAAACTCAACTAGTTCACCCGCACTAGTTACAAGTCCCATTTTTATATTGGTTCCTCCAATGTCCACGCCAATCGCTAGTTTACTGGTTTGTATCATGTCTCCTCCCCCTATCTACCTTTTCACAGTAAAATGTGATCTTTAATATTTTTATCCTATCCATTTTAGTTTGTTGCTTTCCGAAATAAACTAACAAAATCGTATCATTTTAAGAATTTTCTGTCAATAACTTATTATCAGAAAATTTAGATTTCATGTATTTATGTTGAAAATAGGCTAAAATAAAAGTACCTTAGCTCCTCTCAACATATAAAGGGGTAGTTCAAAAAGGACTGTTTTCACCTTTTTGGACTACCCCAAAACAAATATACAGATGTGCACCTTCTTCCACTCGATAATAGTCTTCCTTTGAGTTTTTTATAGTGAAATTACTTTATTAAATTCACTAGATTTATAAGCAGTCAAAGCAACCTCCATGGACTTTAACCCATCATACCCTGTTATAGAAGGCTTCCTTCCTTCTTCTATACAATTAACAAAATCTTTAATTAAACCAAAATCCATATTCCTCCCATAAAAGACATGACTTAATGACTTCTCTCCGTTTGAAAACAATCGAAAATGCTCACTAAAAGCATCCGCCTTTACGGTTTGCTTTGTGCCTATTACTTCAATCGTTGCATCTCCAAAAGTCGGATATTGAGGAAATCTGGACCAACTTGAATCATGTGTGGCAATAACACCATTTTCAAATTCTAGAGTCAGAATTCCCGCATCATCAATATCGATATCATGAAAATATGAATCGACGACTGCATATACTTCAGTCACTTCTTTTCCTAAATACCATCGCATAATATCAACCATATGCACTGTATGATCTAATACAGCACCACCTCCTGATTGTGCCTTTTCAATAAACCACCCACCCGGATTTTGTCCACGGTTCGTTGTACGGAAGGCGACAATCTCACCTAGTTCCCCATTATCTATCCTTTGTTTTAGTTGTTGAATTGGTGAACTAAACCGGACTGGATAGGCTATCTGTAAAATCACATCATGCTCTTCACAAACTTGAATCATCGTTTTAGCATCTTCAACCGTTGTTGCTATTGGTTTTTCGCACAATATATGCTTGTTAGCTTTCGCGGCATTTAGAACCATTTCTTTATGACGGACATTTTCACTACATATAATGACAGCATCCATTTCCTCTTCTAAAAAAATCTTCTGATCACAAAAGTGCTTCGTTTGATACTGTTTGGCTGCTTCTTCCCCTCTTTTTACATCATCATCAAAGATCCCTACTAACTCTACATTTGATAGCTTCATCAAACTGTTTGCATAGCTATGTGCATGCATATGGGCGAAACTCATCATTCCAATCTTCACGATTGTTCCCTCCCTATTATCACCCTACTAAAGTACTCAAGACGATTCATTAATTTCTGATCGACTTTATGGGCAGAAGCTAATATAGCGGAAAGATTATATTGAGGAAGTGACGTTTCCAAATTAGTTGTCATCTCTATGCTATTAAATTCAATGATTGTTTTGATGCCATTCCATTCAAACTCAATAAACTCACGATCATCAGTAGTAAATGTACATTCGACATGGGCCATCGAGCCTCCTTTGAAGCTGATTGTAACGATTACATGATAAGGTGTGACAGCAGAATTTGTTCGCTTCACTTGGATGTCTTTGGGCTCACCTAATAACGATGCTAAAACATACAAATCTCCAATAAGTAAATGAACGCCTTCATTTTTGTTAGCTTTTCTTTTAAAACGAAAGATACCTTTTTGTTGGTTAGCAAGCATCTCTTTTAATTTTTGAAAAAAAGGATACTGTTCTAAATCAAAGTATACATTTAGCCCTTCTGCTACTTTCAAACCTTGAAGAGCTTTTGATGAAACGAAGACGTCCTTACTTTTTAATAAATATGCATCAATGTTCAATCCATCCACTACATATGTTTCATTCACTACGGTCATTTGATTATTTAATTGAACCATGTTTCCTGTTTCAGACATTGTTTGTAGATGGAGTTTCTTTTCATTAATAAAGACGATATTTCGCATTGCTTTCCTCCCATTCCAGCCATGCCGAGGTAATTCAATGTTTCTACAAATCTTTTAATACGAGAATCCTATTTTACAATTCTACTTCCTTACCAGTTTTGGCAGATTCATAAACGGCATTTAACATTTTCATGACTTGGATACCATCAGCTAAAGGAGCGATCGTTTCTTTCCCATCTATACAGCAGTCTACAAAATGATTGATTTCATTCGTGAACGCTTTCGTAAAGTCAAAGCCTAATTGGTCCATTTGCGGTGTAATATTTAAGATCGTGTTATTTTTTTCTGATACTAACGATAATTCGGGTTCGATTTCAGCACCGCCTTTATCTCCAAAAAATTGAACATTGATTTCGTCTTTTTGGCTATGCAGTGTAAAACTTACATCGACAAAAAGAGACGCACCATTTTCAAAACGAATGAAAGCATTTGTTAAATCTTCAACATCATTTAATGCCGGATCATAATCTGCCGCTTTATAATAGGACAAATGTTCAATGTGGCTGCGATTTCCCAGCTTAAAATAAGTATTCCCACTTACTGATACTGGATTTGGTTTACCCATCAAGTACCAACAAATATCAATCATATGAACACCTAAATCAATTAATGGTCCACCTCCTGATTTTGATAGATCGCTAAACCACCCACCTGGATTTCCAAGTCTTCTTAAACACGATGCTTTGGCATAATAAATCTCTCCAAGTTCCCCACTTTCTATAAATGTTTTTAAAAGCTTTGCATTATCCGCATGTCGTCTTACAAATCCAACTTGTAATACTTTCTTAGCCTTTTCTGCTGCTTGTTGTATCGCGAAAGCTTCATCTACTGTCATACTTAATGGTTTCTCTACTAAAACATGTTTCCCCGCTTCTAATGCTGCTATAGCAATTTCAGCGTGTGAATTGTTCCATGTACAAATGCTAACAGCGTCAAGCTCCTTACTTTGCAATAGTTCACGATAATCACTATACAATCGGCTTACATGATACAGCATACCTTTCTCAGCTAGACGCTTTTCATTAATGTCACACAATGCTACCAATTCCACCCTTTCATTTTCTAAATACGGCTTAAGATGAGAATGGGAAATAGATCCTACACCAATCACCCCTACTTTTAACATACGATAAGCTCACCCCTAGTACTTGATTTCTTTTAACTCCTACTTACATCGTTATATAATTTTTAATTGAAATTAAAAGTTCAAAAAGGTTGTCTCAAAAGTTCAATAGGAGCTTTTAAGACAACCTCGAGTCAAATGTCGAACCACTTTTTGTTATACAATTTTAGAACAACACTTGCGTCCTTTTCCAGCCAATAAATAGTGTTCATTTAATCGCCCATCCAATTTTTTCTTGAATTTCAAAATATCTATCAACAAATTAAATACCAATAATCACCACCTGTGCATCACTAATAATATTAGCTGATTATCTAAACCTATGACAAATATGAAAAGAAATGATAATTATGTTCTATCTATTCTATTATTATTCTGACTACAGGGTGTTTCTCCTAAACTGAAGGTTTACTCGAATACACTAAAGGATTTAAAGACGTAGAAGCCAAATCACCTGGTTTTAACCCTGGTAAACATACATCCAAATTCGTTTGCCGCTCTTTACTGCCAATTTCCGTTACATGTGCTCCGTCTGCATAATAAATAATCGCCATTGTTTTACGCATTCTATTTGTTGGATTGTGAGGAGCACTATGCAAAGTCCAGCCACTATGGAATGTTGCATCTCCTGCAGCCATTGCTCCATAAGTAATTGGTTCTAACTTTTGTTTTTCAATATATTGATCAAATAAATTATGAGATTCGTCTGATATCTTTAAAAGGTTCTGACTTAAATCTCCTGTTGTATGAGAATTAGAAATAAAAGACATCGTTCCCATCTCTTCAGAAATCTCATCAAGTGGCATCCACATTGTAATTGTCTTATCTGTCTCTAATGGCCAATAAATCTGGTCCTGATGCCATGGTGTATGACCACCACCAGGTTCTTTGAAAAGGGCTTGATCGTGGAAAATGCGTACTCCCTCTACCCCCATTAGATCTGCAGCTATTTTAGCAAACCGACGAGCCAAGACAAATCTACGTACTTGTTCACTCTTTTCCCGCAATTGTCCAATTTGAATAAATGCCTTCCCGTAAGTATCGCGTTCATTTAAAGGCTTAGTCTGATAGTTTAACCTTTCAACTTCATCATTGATAATTTTATGAAAAATATCAATTTCCTCTTGTTTTGCTACCGCATTAAGACGTATATGCCCACTTTCACGGTAATTAGAGATATTTTCCTCTGTAAGATTATATTCACTCTGTAATTCTGGCAAGGTTTTATGACTTTCTAACATCGCTATCCCTCTTTCTTTTTTTTTATTTTTCTTAATATTTACTTTAACTTAAATTTAGATAAGAATCATTGTTCATATTGACTGACCTCTTTGTCAAAAACAACTGCATTCATCACTCATAAATCCGTCACCAAATGTATAGACGCTATAATTATACAGTGTTTAAAGAAACCAAAGGGGGGACTTCTTATTAAGCACCCTCCTTTATCTTCAATCCTAAATAAAAAGTGGAGCGTCCTCCTTTATCAAGAGAGGACGCTCCACTTTTTATTATTGATTTTCTTTACACTCACTCAAACTTATTAATTATCCTTTTTTTAATTTAAAAATTTTACTGCTACTTACACTTAATTTAATGAGGTAACATTTATCTAAAAGTTATATTCGGCTTCTCTTGCTTTACGAATACTGGAATAAGTTTTTGTTAAAATTATTGTATCTTCAATCAAACGATTAAGTCGGACTATCACATCTTCATTGATAATTTTTTTTCTATAAAAATCATTTTCTTCAATAAATACATATGATTGAACAATTTGAGCCTTCATATATGCCAAAACCATCTTCAATTGTTGTTCGGCAACCAAATAATGCTTTGACGTACCAGCAGTAACAAACATACCTACTACTTTATCAAGAAATGCATTAGCTGGTAACAAGTCAAATATATTTTTCAATGTTGCAGGAATAGATGCCTGAAAAATCGGTGTCCCAATAATTACCGCATCTGCCTCCATAATCTTTTTTGTGACGTAACCTGTATCACCTTCATATTCTAAATAATCTCGTCCATCACTAAACTGAATGTCATAGTCCGCCAGATCTAGTAGTGTAAACTCTATATCCCGATAATTCTCCGAAATCTCTTTAGATAAGTAATTCATCGCATTACGTGTTTTAGACCCTACGATAGAACCTGCCAAACCAACTATTTTCAATTTTTACTCCTCCTCTTTCTTTATTAACTCCACCTTATGATTAAATCATTGTCCTTAATTACTCCAAGCAACCTCTAACTAATCGCACAACAAATTAATAACTGAAGTAACATTAAGTAACATTTTTCAGTTACACAACATGTGTTGCATTCATAATATATCAAGCGAGGACTAACATCACAACCAACAAAAAGTACTTATTATCTTCTAAACAACATATCTGCAAAAATGTATAACACTTTTACATCCACGGTTCATTGGTTGTATACGAAAAAAATAAGAGCCCCTTCCAATATAGATGTGAACGATATAGAAGCAATCTGTGCTTGGTCTAAAAGCCTTCCAGATTGCTTGGATTCAACATAATAAATAGATTTCATTATAAAACCGCCCTCTCTATTGTCCAAAACGGCTTCATTAGTTTTTTACAACTCTTATAAAAAATAAAAAAGGAATATAGAGATAAATAAAATAAAACCCTATATTTGAGACTAGCTCACTTGTCGCTTCAATTTTTATATGATTGTCTATAAGAATCGAACCAAACAATAAAACAACTAAAGAGATCATTAATGTAATTCTCGGTTTTATATTAAATGCCTTTTTATTCATTCTACAAATACTCCATAATGGCACACAAATGGTTGGAATGATCACGATTAACCAACAAAAAATAAATATATACTCAAATCTTTCAATAAAGGGAAGATCGAAAATTTTTATCATTTCAAGAGTAGGCCATCTATAATGAATGATTTGCTCCAAACTAAAGTAAGTAAGACTCACGATTGCAACGATTGTGTAAAGGCTAGTTGTATAAATTAAACCTGCATTAGCCCACTTCTTTGAACGATCCCCGTTTTTCAAAAAAGGAAAGTAGACCAATAACGATTCAAATCCTATAAAGATCAGACTTGAGTCTTTAGATGATTGAAGAAATTCAAAAAAGGAAAGATTAAATACCGGTAAAATATTATTAAAATTCGACATTCGTAAAGGAAAATATAAACTAAACATCAATAATAAAAGAGGAATAAAAAATGCTAAAAAACTAACTCCTGTTATAACCCTAAAACCCCCAGAAACGATATAGTAAATGAGCAATAATATACAAATGGCTAACTCCCAAATACTTATTGTTGGGAATGCCCAAACTTGAACAATATTTATATAGCTACGCAAGACAACAAACGATAACGAGAGAAAGTAGATCGACAATAATACAGTGCTCACTTTAGTAATGAAGGTTCCAAAAACAGCTTTATGAAAAGAAATGATGTCATTCGTCTCACCTTCTAATATTTTATAAATCATCCACAAAATAAGATGTAGACTTAAGCCCGTAATTAAGACACTTAGCCATCCATCATGCCGAGCATTTGTCACGATTAAACTCTGATAACTTAATAACCCTACACCAACCTGAGAGGTGGTAATCATAAAAAACAGAAAAAAATTGGATACACGATAATTAACTTTTGTTTCATTATCCATTACTTTCTTACTCCCGTATTCACGATATTGACTTCTGCATTCACACGAAATGTTAAATTGGGGTAAACTTGCTCATAAAACTCGTTATGATCCCAAGTTCTTTGAGTGGCTCTAAATAATTCTCCGTTACCTACTGGGTCAACCTCTTCTTTTTTCAACTTATTTAAAAGAGACACTAGTTCACTTTCTAAATGAGTTTCAATTTCTGCGGTTATACGGTTATTTACCACTTCCATAGCTATATTAGGGACTTGTTCTTTTAAAAGCACTTTAATCTTAATGTTAAAAATGACTTCCGGATTGATATTAGAATCCTTCACCGTCGTATTCCTTTTAACATTTTCAATCTTTATGAGAATATCTTTATTATCATTTGTGCTAAACTCATAATCAGCACTGTTCCCTCTAAAATCATCAACTAAAATTTTTAATAAAAGAGTCTCGGTCTCATTTAATCGTAATATTAATTTATCATTTTTAAAAACCCCTACCGTCTTTACTTGAAACACTCTTTCATTTATTATTTCCATTATTGGCATGTAAATATCTTGCCCTTTACTGTAATGTTGATACGTAACAGTATGTAGATTTGAAAATGGTATTTTTCCAAATCTCATATTTTGCTCCAATATAGACGATAAGTAATACGGAGGATAATTCATACCTTTTTCCAAAAAGCTCCTCGCTCGTTGGTTAGAGATAACTAAGCGCGAATTAGTTCCAATACTAGGCTCACTATTGAAATTAATTAATAAATCTTGAATCCCACTTTCTGCAAACTGTTCACTTATAACAATCGAACTTAATTGCATAATATCGACGATGTCAGTTGCTTGACTTGTAAAGGAAGAAAGAATCCCCATAGCAGTACTGGACTCTGCTGTAAACAAATATTCTGGCAATGAATCATCAATCGAATCTTCATAAATGACATAAGAGCCCGTACCAATAATTTGCTCATCTTCTAAGTCATATCCTATACTTTGAATTATTTTCACATCGTCGATGATCCTGGCTCTTGTGCAACCACTTATCAAAATGAGTACCGCTATAAAAAGGATTAAAGGTCTAATGGCTCTGCCTCTATTCATTATTGAAGTCATCTCCAATATCTTTACGCTTATTCGCTGCTTGAAATCTCGAACTGATTAACGGCCTAAATATGGAACGTCTCTTATTAATGTGTTCTAATGATAACCTAAAAAAACCATCTACAAACTCACCGTAACGGAATGGGAATAATGGTGCAAAATAGGGCATGCCAAGTGACTTCAGTCGAAGTATATGTGTATATAATATAACCATCCCTGCAACTAAACCTAATCCTCCCCACAGTGCCGCTAAAAGAATTAACGGGAATCTTAAAAAGCGTATCGTGTTAGACATTTTGAAAGCTGGAGTGGTAAAGGACGCCAAAGCAGAGAAGGTAACAATGATTAACAGAATATTACTTGTGATCGCCGCTTGAACAGCCGCTTGTCCAATGACAATCCCACCAACAACCCCTAACGTTTGTCCTACCTTAGTAGGCAAACGAGCTCCTGCTTCACGTAATAATTCAATAATAAGTTCTAAAATGAGTGCTTCAATTAATGGTGGAAAAGGAACATTTGCTCTCGAATCAATGATAGGACCAAGTAAATCTTTTGGAATAACCGCCATATGATATGTTAAAACAGCAACGTAAGTAGGAGTAGCTACGATAGAAAATAATACGCCTAAAAAGCGTATCATCCGAAAAAAAGAGCCTAACAACCATGGTAAGAGATAATCTTCTGGAGAAACAAAAAAGTCGAAAATAGAAGTAGGACCATTGATTACATATGGAGAACCGTCACATATTATAGATAATTGCCCATTAGTTAAGCCGTATATTGTACGGTCCACCCTCTCAGTCGTCAATAGTAGTGGAAAGGGAGAATTAGAATTATCAGAAATAACTTGTTCTAGCAAAGAGCTGTCAATAATCACGTCATAATCTAAGTCCTTAATTCGCTGTCTAGCGGTATTTAAATGTTGAGGATTTATTATTCCTTCGATATACGCTAAGACTACTCTTGTGTTTCCTGTTGTTCCAACAACCATTTCTTCAAAACGCAGATTAGAGTTCCTTAAACCTTTTCTTAATAATTGAATATTTATATCGATGTTTTCTACAAATCCCACTTTAGCCCCAATTACACTATACTCATTTTCCGCATCATTTTGTTCTCGAAATCCTTTATTATCAGTTGTCGAGTTTATAATCAACCCCTGATTGCTAATATTCTTAAAATATAAAACAATGCTACCCTGTAATAGCTTTTGGGTCATTTTCTCCATGTCAAAGGTCAATTCTGCATTTTTAATCGGTAAGATTTGTAGGATATCTTCTATATATGAAATGTTCTCAAGATGATTAATAATAGGTTTAGAGATGTACTCTTGTATTATTTTTTCATCAACAAGCGTATTGAAATAAATAATATTTAGCGATAATTCCTCACTAATAATCCATTTTGAAAAATCACTAGACTTCGAACAATGAGATATTAATTCCTCGATATTGTCAAATTGTTGTACCGGATTTATTTGATTAGACACTTTATCTTTTGCTTCCTTTCCATTGTGAAAAAGACTACATCCGTATCATGACCTAGAGTTAAAAAAATATACATTTCCACAAAAGTATCTAGAAAATACAAACTTGATTTCGACTGTTAAACAATTAACCTCTCTCATCTCCGCTCACTTTTTCTTAAGATTAACGTTCCTAATACCAATGTCTAGGACTGCTTAACTGTCCCGTAGTCCCAACAAAAAAGAGTATGAAATATGTTACTATTCCACACTCTTATTCAGAGCTCTATTGTATTTTCCCCAAATCAAAAAGGCATAACAGAGATTTTAATCTTAATTTATCTAAACACTTTTAGAACCTTTTTTAAGCACTACGTAAATAGTGTAGGAATAGGTATTCTAAATTAAAATGTCTGTGCAACTGTTTCAGCTTTATTCATTCCTTCTTTGATGATTTCTTTTGCTTTGTCTGGGTATTGATTGTGACCTTCTACAATAACGGTTTTAATATCTTGTACCCCCCAAAAGTTTAAAACTGTTTTCAAATAATTCACAGACATTTCTGCCGATTTGGCTGGTCCTTCAGAATAGATCCCCCCTCTTGCATTTAACAACACCACCTTTTTATCAGAAAGTAATCCAACCGGACCTTCTGCTGTATAACTAAAAGTTTTTCCTACTTGTCCTATATAATCTAAATAAGTATGCAATGCTGCAGGAATGGTAAAATTCCACAGAGGGAAGGCGAAAACAATTTTATCAACCTCTAAGAATTGATTTAAGTATTTATTTACTAAATCAGTTCCTTTCTTTTCAGCTGGAGTTAATTCTAGGTTTTTAGCTAATTTAAACATCCCATTAATTTTATCTGTATCATAATAAGGTAAATTTTCTTTGAAAATATCCAATTCAATCACATTATCCTCTGGATGAGATTCTTTATAGCTTTCTAAAAATGATTGATATAATTGAACACTAACAGATTGCTCAATAGGTCTAGAGTTGGCTTTAATAAATAATACGCTTGTCATTTTTATAAACTCCTTTATTTGAAAAAGTTTTTATATAATTTGGTTAAGGTTAAAAAACATATTTCTTCGGTACTATCATCAAGTAGTCAATCTCCTTTTTCTCTTTTCACCTCCGGGTAAACAGTGTTTATAGACATCTAACGCTTAAACAACATTAGTTGCATAAACTATGATAAAATAAAATAATTAAAGCAACAATCATCAGAATTAGTGAAGTGTTGTCAAAACAACACTTCTTCATAATTGTTCTTTTTATAAACAAGTTGAGGTGAATTAAATGAGCACAAAAAAAGTGGATCCACGAGTAACACGTACAAGACAACTTCTTCAAGAGGCTTTTACAACATTAATTCGGGAAAAGGATTTTAAAGCGATAACAGTACGAGATATTACCGAGAAGGCAACTGTTAACCGTGCAACGTTTTATGCACATTTTACAGATAAATACGAATTATTGGACTCTACCATAACTGATACATTTAGAAATACCCTTAGACAAAAAATAAATTGTCATAAGGCCATCAATCAAGAGACCCTTACGAAAATCGTTATGGTAATGTGCGAATATCAAAAAAATTTAACAACTCTGTGTTCAAGTAGATATCAATCTTTGGAACCTGTAATTGAAAATAATATTATCGAAGAACTACAAACTTTAATTTTTCATATCCTTCTAGAAACAAAAAAACAAACAACTTTATCAGTTGATGATGAATCCCTAAAAGCAATATCAATGATGCTAAGCTGGAGTATTTATGGTGCTGCTTACTCTTGGAATAAAGAAGGAAGGAATTTATCAGTTGAGGATTTCGGTGCTAAAATCACACCTATTATCATGAATGGTGTAGAATCAATTATGGAGAAATAACGATGTAAAGATAACAAAAAGACCGTCCTCCCTTTCACAAATGAAAGAGAGGACGTGTGCTTTAATATTTTGCTCATAACTTTTATTATTTAATGAGATAATGTTTTTTTATCGATTTCCTTTTGAACAATCGGTGCTACTTTATTCGCAAGTAAATCAATAGCTTTTTCTACTTGTACCAATGGTTGATCGGCCAAATCTATTTGCCCCATAAATCGAGAATGTCCGTATAATTCATGTTGATATAATATTTTTTCAGCAAGTTCATCTGGACTACCGACCGCTAAAATATCTCCTGTCGAACGTTGTTTTGTTAGTTGTTCTTCTGTTGTAAAGAAATTGCGCCCACGCTCCTTCATAAAGTAACCGAGATATTGATTATAATGTGGCAAAAATTCTTTTACGGCTTTTTCTCCTGTTTCAGCTACATAAGCATGCCCGGTGACAGCTACCTTTAATTTTGATAAATCATGACCCGCTTCCTTGGCAGATTGCCAGTATAAATCTGTGAGATGCTTTACAGATTCAGCTTGTCCACTTAACAAAGCAAGTGCCATATTCAATCCAAGCTTTCCTGCTCGTATTGCACTTGAAGGCGTACCACCAACACCAACCCAAACTGGTATGTTCTTCTGAATTGGCCTCGGGGCAATTTGGGCATTTTGAAGTGCCGGTCGAAACTCCCCTTCCCAATTAATGAGTTCCTTCTCTTGCAATTGCATAAATAACTTCAACTTTTCCTCAAACAAAGCATCATAATTATTTATATCCGCTCCAAAGAGAGAAAAAGATTCTAAAAAAGCTCCACGTCCTAAAATGATTTCACTACGTCCATTTGAAAGTAAATCAAGAGTTGCAAAATCTTCATATACCCTCACTGGATCAGCGGTACTTATAACTGAAAGTGCACTTGTTAGCTTAATCTTTTCTGTTTCACGTGCAATGGCTGATAAAATCATTGCATATGATGATGTTACGAAATCCAACCGGTGATGCTCTCCAATTCCAAAAACATCAAGTCCTGCTTGATCGGCCATTTTAGCAATGTTAATCATACCCTCAACCCGTTCCTTAGCTGTGGTACTTTTTCCATTCACACCTGGAATTCGATCCCCTAAAGAATAAACACCAAATTCAAAATTACTCATTATATATACATCCTCCCTTGATTAATTCATCGTTTTTAATTACTCCATGCAACCAATTGCACAGAAATTCAATAACTGAAACCACTCATTAAGCAACATATTTTGTTTAGCTAACATATGTTGCATTCATAATATATCAAGTGAGGACTAGCATCACAACCAACAAAAAATAATCTTTATCTTCTAAACAACAGAACTACAAAAATGTATAGAAATTAAAAATTATTAAAGTTAAAACAATTTAATACTTAATCAAACCAACTTATCTCAACTGCAGTCTATTCAATAACACACTTACAGCAGTATAGCCATGTTTATGTAGGTAATTCTATTATTTAAGGTTCGTCGTATAGAAGTTGGTTTGACGGCCCGTTTCTCTTATAACGTTTGGAGTTTTTTCCTGTCACTTTACCACTCTTGAAGTTTTATTTTCACACGTGCAGAGCACGTGGTTTTAAACCCATATAATAAAAATCAGAACAAAGGGTAATCCCTTTGTTCTGATTTAGTTATTGCTTCAATTTTCTTCTTGTATTTAAGATTAAAGATGAACCGACTAGTAATAACATCACGCCTTCCCCCATCCACTAATTAGCTGTCACGTTAAATCGAGCAAAATCAGCGATTCCATTAGAGTTACGTAACCCTACCCTTCCATGAGTAAAGGCATATGGTGATGTATCCTCATACACAATTTTAGGACTATCCATATCATTAACGAATACTTGGATCTCTCCGCCATTTACTACTACTTTCATCTGATGAAAAATCCCCTCTGGCAATTCGGCCGATACAGACGCTAAATTTTCCCATCCATAATTTTGTTTTCCTAAATGCACCCCGTCTGCATTAATAAATGCATAATAACCTTGAAGGAAATCTCCATTATTTTGATTACGCTCTGCTCCGTTCGCTGCATTCATTCCTCGTACAAGAATCCCTGCATCTCCATCCGTATTGTTCAAGCTTACATCTACTTCAACTGTATAATCTGTCCAACCTGCCTTTCCAACTAAAGCTTTTGAAAAGTTACGCTCACTTGGCTGAAAGATCCCACCTCTCGCTGACCAATATCCTTCATACATCATCCATTCATTCTCTAAACCTTCTGTAAAATTTTCAGTTATTTGTTCAACCGTATCAGCCTCATAAAAAGTCATAGCTGCTAAATGAACTTCTCCTTGTACTAACTCTACTTTCAATTCCTGTTGCCCCTCTGACAACTCCAGATCTTTGACGGTTATCGTTCGCCAGCTTTGGGCTCCTCCTCCTGTATTAGAAAGAGAAATCGTACCCGAGATATCTTGATCAGCTTGCCATATTCTTAATTCAGTATCTTCATCTTCAGTAGCGAATCGCAAATCAAGATGGTACGTTCCTTCTTTAGAAACATTTGCAAGATAAGCTAACCATTCTTCCTGTTGCTTTAAACTCACACTATAACCACCATCTTCACTTTCTTGGATAGCAACCGCATCATAACGATACTCCCCATTTTTATTCTCTTCGTTCAGAACATGATAACCTTCTCCTTGACCACCACTTTTATAATGAATCGCTTGAACTGTGCCCGGTAGAGGTTTATACACATCCCATACACTGCTTCCATTCACATCATTACTAAAGGCAATGTAACCGAAATCCACTTGAACATCTTCAGTCATATAACCAATTTTCCCACCATCTAGAGCAGCAGTTAAACTCAATTGATGCATACCATCCACATAGATTTCGAAAGAATCCGAAGACTTTTCTACTCTTATTTGGTGAAGCTTTGTAAAGTCAAACTCTTCCGGTAGTTCAGATGAAAACCAATCCGAATTTTGTCCATCAACAGTAAAGCGAGCAAGGAGAGCATGATCACTCGGACTGAATAATGCGACTCCATAATTATTCTCATTTTGATAGGAAAATACAGCACCATATAATTGACTAGAACTTCCTAAACTCTCGTTCACCATTTTCCCATGAAATTCTGCTGTATAATCATTTGCTGTTGCTTCTTTTATTACTTGTTTATGCCATTCCGTCGAACCCGTTGCTGTCTGTCTCAAGTAGGTTTGATTTTCAATCCCCCATTCCCCACCATTGATATCCTCCCAACTATTACCTAGTTTCCCCCTATTAAAACGCTCTTCAAAAACAGGTGATGCAGGCCCTTGTTGTTCGGTAAAAGTAGGTCCAAGTACGAGCATTTTGTCGCCATTCCAGGCAATTCGATCAATATTCATATGGCGTAACGGACCTACAATACCCGGCCCTTCTAAGTTGTGATAAATGATATAATCCTCATCTAGATTCGGACCCTTTACTACACTGTTATGTCCTAAACCGACATTAGAACCTTCTGTATTTATAATAATAGGGTTTTGGTCCGAAAGCTGATATCCTTCAATTGGATGCTCACTAACTGCGTAATCAATCCGGTAAGCATCACTAAATACATGATTTCCGGTATATGTCATATAGTACTTCCCATTTCTTTTAAAAATGGTCGAACCCTCTGTCCATCCGTCCATATAAGCATCAGTTAAAATACTTGTGCCTATTGTTAATGGGTCACTCATCGGGGCCACTTCAATTCCGTCAGTTCCTGCATGCGAAAAATACATGGAACCATCATCATCAATAAAGACACTGCCATCAATTGATTTCCCTAAATTTTGTGAAGCTAAATGAAACGGCCCGGTCGGACTCTCACTTTTCAATATATAATGACCTTGCCCAGCTGGAGAAGTGTACATATAAAAATATCCATTCCAATAGATCACTTCCGGTGCATATGCTGCCCTCGTTTCAGGTTCTTCTGTCACAAGCCCTTCATATTGCCAATCAACTAAATTCATAGAACTCCATGCCTTGACACCAATATCGGTATCTCTCGTACTAACATACAAATAGTACATTCCATTATGTTTCATAACGAACGGATCCCCTAATCCATATTCCTCCCATTCGTCTTCTAAAGCAATTGGATTTTGATATCGCACTTCTTTTTCATCCTCCGTTCCATTACACGAACTCAAAAAACTAACGATTAAAAATAATGTAATTGTCATTAGCCTTATACGCAATGAACTCCACTCCTTCCGAGTAAGTTTCTAGCAGCAAACTCATTTTAAACAAGCAAAACCATGAAAAAAATCAGGTGGAAAAACTGTCCCACCTGATTGAAACCCTTCTCTTCACTCTGCTAATAAGTAGGATCTGAACTTTATGTCAAAACTTATTTAATCCATATTTTGTCTGCATCATTAATTTCCTTTATTTTTTCTAATGCAATCTTCGGTGTTCGGTCTTCTTTCAACAAACCGTTGATTTCTTGTTGAACATCAGTCGTTTGTGTATAGCAATAACCATTTATATAAGGAAGCGATTTGATCGCATCTGTTATATCACGATACCGTTTCAAAAATTCTTCCTCTGTATTCACTTGATTTCCATATCCCCAGCCACTTGCTTCATTAAAAGCAATACCACCATATTCCGTGATCATGATCGGTTGACCTTTGTATTGATAACCATCTGCAAATGCATATTTATGTTTATTATGAGGAATTTCATTGTTTAAAATTGGACTCTTGTCTTTATAACGCTCATAGAATACCTTACCAAGCTCCTCATAGTCATGAAGGGCAATAATGTCAGAAATCGTATGCTCCCATCCATCATTAACAATGACAGGCCGCTCTGAATCAAGCGTTTTGGTCAAATAATAAATCATCTCTGTGAAGGCCTGTTGCTTTTTATCTTTAAAAATATTTGGTACCCCCCATGATTCATTAAAGGGAACCCACGTTATAATTGACGGGTGATTGTAATGTTGCTGCACAATCTCTAGCCATTCTTTTGTGAAATTTTCAACGGCTTCATCGGAGAATTCATAAGTGGCTGCCATTTCAGACCAGACGAGCAATCCTTTTTTGTCACACCAGTATAAGAAGCGTTCATCTTCTAGCTTCTGATGTTTACGAACCCCATTAAATCCCATCGCTATCGTCTTTTCAATATCTTCTAGCATTGCTTCATCTGATGGAGGCGTCAACATCGTATCTGGCCAATAACCTTGGTCAAGTAAGAGCTTTTGATAAATAGGAACATTATTGAGGAGCACTTGACCATCTTTAATCGATACTTTTCTCATGCCAAAATAGGATTGCACCTCATCGACCACTTGATCCTTAATAGATAAAGTAAATCGCACATCATATAAATTAGGGTGTTCCGGACTCCAATGCATCACTTTCCATTCATATAAGTCAGAAAGCAAACTGACTTCCACACGACTATTCGTACGATCTGGCACGTTTGTAAACCGCTTTACGACTTCCCCAGCAAAGCTAATGGTCGTTTCGAGCTTCCAATCCGAATCGATCTCACCATTGAGCTTATAATCGAATAAAACAGAATTCGTATCCAATTTAGGCTCAATTTTCACCTTTTCAATGCTCTCCTTTTGTAAAAATTCGAGCCACACCGTTTGCCAAATCCCCGTATTTTGCACATACCAACAACCAAAATTCTCATCACGCCAACGTTGCTTTCCTCTCGGTCGATAACAACTCTGACTGTCTTCTACCTTGACCACTATTTCATTTTCTTTTGTATAATCGAGAGCATTTGTAATATCAAAGGAAAAAGCAGCATTTCCTCCAGCATGTTCACCAATATATTCCCCATTAATCCACACTTTTGTTAAATAGTCTGCTGCTTGAAACCTTAGTATCGCTCGTTTCCCGATTTCCTTTTTAGCGATTTCAAATGTTCTTTGATACCAAATATAAGGATGAAATTCCTCTTTACCAATCCCACTAGCTTTTGTCTCATACGTAAAAGGAACTTGTATATCAGTTGTAAAGGAAGATTGTTGATACCACAACCCTTTCTCACCAATGTTGTCGTCATCAAATGCAAACTTCCAAGTCCCATTTAAATTCATCCATTCTTGACGTTGAAATTGAGGGCGCGGATATTCTGTTCGTTGGTAAGTAACCTTGCTTTCTGTTGTTGTTGTCATCTGTAATACACTCCTTTAATTAGCCTTTAATTCCTGTAAAACTAATGCCTTTCACAATTTGTTTTTTGAAAATTAAGAATACGATGATGACCGGTATTGAAGCGATAGCATTGGCCGTCATCGGAAGTACATATGCTTGTGAGTAAGTTGAATTAAATACCGGAATCCCTACAGGTAACGTATAAAGTTGCTCCGATAAAATAGATAGATACGGCCATAAGAAGTTATTCCAAGAACCAATAAATGTAAAAATGGCGATAGCTGCTAACGCTGGTTTCGCTAATGGCAAAACAATTTTATAAAATAGTTTGAAAGAGGAACACCCATCTATAATGGCACTCTCAACAACCTCTTTTGGTACTCCATCAAAAAAGCTCTTTAAGATAATGACACCGAGTGAGGATGTAATCATCGGTAAGATTAGTCCCGCATAAGTGTCAATCATATTGAGGTTTTTGACGATTTCATACAATGGAATAATCGTTGCTTCCCCCGGGATCATTAAACCTAATAAGAAAAAGATGAAAATAAACTTTTTATATCTAAATTTCATTTGAGATATCGCAAATGCTGCGAGTGACGTAATAATTAATGTTAATATTGTGGTTATGAGTGCAACAATGAAACTATTAAACACCCAACGTAAAATCAAGCTTTCAAATAATAAATTCGTGTAATTATCAAAAGTAAATGGTGGCATAAACCAATCTAGGGGGTTAGTCGTCGAAAAGCCATTTGGCTTCACAGACACAAACAACATCCATATGATTGGTAGAATAAACAAAATCGCTACAAGGAAGCCTAAGGTTAATTTCAGCCTGCGCATCGGATCACGATTTCGCTGTAATAAAGCTGTGTTTTTATTCTTGCTTGGTTGAGTGGAGTTATGATTCTTAGATACTTTTACTTCACTCATTTAGCTCTCCCCCGATCTATTAGCCCTAAGTTGGATGACTGAGAGTATTAATAAGATAAAGAACAATGCATAAGACATAGTCGCAGCATACCCTAAATTATTTTGCCTAAATCCAGTCTCATAAATATACTGGATGAGCGGTCTTGTTGCACCACCAGGCCCCCCACCAGTAATTAAAAGAATTTGTGCAAACACTTTATAGGAAGCTAAAATTTGCAGCAACAAAATCACTCTTCCAATCGGTAAAAGCTGAGGGAGAGTAATATAACGAAACTGCTCCCACCGAGTCGCTCCATCTATTTCACTTGCTTCATATAATGAATCTGGTATATCTTGTAAACCAGTGAGAAATAAAATCATATTAAATCCTACTGACCACCATAAAGTTACAAGCACAATTGTTACCCAAGCTAAATATTTATCTGCCAACCAGAACGGCTCCACTTGAAGACCCATACTTTGTAAAACGTTATTTACGAGTCCACTGTATGGTTGAAGCATAAAAATAACAAGAAAGGATATGACAGCTACAGATAGAATACTCGGTAGAAAGTACGCCCCTCTGAAAAAGGTTCGCCATTTTGAATTCAAGTTTGCTAGCAACGCTAATCCCAAAGCAAGCAGAACCATCGTTGGCGTTGTTAGTATAACGAATAACGTTGTATTCCAAAGCGTCCTCCAGAAATGAGGATCCGCAAACATTTTTTGATAATTTTCCAATCCAACAAACTCCATTTTACGAACAAGAGTCCAGTCGTACAAACTCATCTCTAACCCTTTAAAGATAGGCAAAATGGTGAAGACTACATATGCTATAAAAAAGGGCAATAGAAACGGGACTGCCTTCAAATCTTGAACCCATGCCTTTTTATTCATCACTACACTCCCTTCAATTAAAGCAAAAGCACCTATAGATTTAATGTTAGTTGAACAAAATCAAACCTTATCTTCCTATAAGACTAGCAACTTCTTGTTCTATTTTGTTAAATGCTTCTTCAGGTGAAACTTCATTTGTCCAGATCAAATCGAGGTTACGAATCATAATATCTTGAACCCCACGTGCATAAATGGTTCGGTCTGGAAAGTTGACATAGTTAGCGACCTGAGCATATTCACTACGATATGGAAGCTCCTGATATTCTACCGATTCTACGACAGTATCTTTAGCAGGTATATGGCCAGCTTTTGCCCAAATGGCACCTTTCTCTGTTGCAAAATCCATAAATTCAAGTGCCGCTTTCTGTACTTCAGTGTCTGCACTTTGGTAATAAGGAATGACAAATGTATGCGAATCTCCCCAAGCACCTTCTTGTCCAAAAATATTCGGAAGTGGCATTGCAGTGAATTCTAACTCTTCCGTCGTTTCCCAAATCCCAGTTGCCCAAACACCTGTTGCAATTGAAGCTGAATTCTCTGATTGAAACTCGGCATAGAAATCGGCAAGGTTCAATGGAATAACTTCATCTTCATGCCAAAGATTATACAGGTATTCCGCAGCTTCAATCGCTTTATCAACATCAAGAACATATTCTGGATTTTCTAGGTCTTCAGTAAGAATATGTTCGCCTCCAAGCTGTGTATAATAACTCCACCAATGACGATAACTATCGACACCGGCAGTTGAAAATGCTAATGGAAACTTATCATCAGGTAATTCTTCTTTAAGAGTTGTGAAGAATTCTCTAAATCCATCAGGTGTTTGTTCCATTTTCACCGTTCCATCCTCATTTAATAGACCAGCGTCCCCGACAAGTTTATTATTTACATAAAAGATATGTGCGTGTGTATCAATAGGAACGGCATAATGCTTTTCATCATAGATGGTTGCCTCTAGTATATTTCGATTGAAATCATCCCAAGTTATACCAACTTCTAGACCGAGTGTATCCAATTCTTGAAGCAGACCTTGATTCACTAGTTCAGGTAATACATGGGTATGAGAAATTGCCAAATCTGGTCCTTTGCCCGATGCAACACTAGTTAAAAGTTTCGTATAATACTCATCGTAATCTTGAAGAACGTTATTAATAAAAATTCCATCCTGACTATTATTAAACTCTTCAACTATTTCTTGCATGTACTCAGCGTCTCCACCACCAAATAGATTCCATAAGACAACCTCGGTCGCCCCTTCAGGTACTTCTACGCCCCCTCCAGCTCCTTCACCCGCTCCGCCAGAGCAGGCTGTTAGTACGAACATAGCTAGTACTAGACCCAAAAAACTCATTAAGCTCTTTTTCATTATTGATTCCTCCCTTTTCAAATAAATTTTATCTTCATTAATTACAGAAAAATTGTAATAATACTTATTTTCTGTAATTATACGTTTAGAATACGCTTTCATAAATGCAAAGTCAACCTCTTTTTTCGTCGTTTTATGTATTAATTACATATTTACTGTTTATAAACAACAATATATATATTCTGGATTTTAGCCTATGAATTCTGTATAGAATTATTGCTACGTGTCATTTCGAGAACGCACCATCATTTTAAGTTATAGAGAAAGTAGAGATAAGGAGAAAAGGAGATTTAAGAAATGCTCACTAAAGAGGAACGATTAGGGGGGATGAACTTTATTAAGCTATTTTGAAAAATGAATGGAAATAACTATTGCTATGAACGTAAACAAATAAGCCACTTGGAGCTGGAGGCATACGAACCCTCCAACTCCAAATAGCCTAAACACAAAAATAACCGATCAGATTTACACGGAAATGAGTTATATATTAAGAAAAATCTATTTTTAATTTTATGTCTTGTGTATGATCACCGAATTCTTTACCAAATAAATTCATTCCACCTTTATGAACAGCATCATCCTTAATGCCAATTTTAAACGATATAAAATTGCGTTCTAGTATTCCCAGATCATCAATTTTCACATCTGATAAATAGAACTCATCAATCATTGTTCTTTGACTAGTTACTGTCCACGTTTTTAAAGATCCATATTGTGTACTAGTCAAATCTTTCCAAAAAGGTGGATTTAATCGTCCAGGCCGCTCACCAAAATCTCCCGGACTCGTCCAAGTCCCTATATCAACTCCATTTAACCAAACGGTAATGTCAGATGGCCAATTATGATCATAGTTCGGTGCCTCCGAACAAATTTCCAATGAAAATTGAACGGCCTTTATTTCAGATTCATGCGGAATAACTAGCGGAAATTTATATTCAAAATACCCTTTGCGTGTCCAAATAATCTGCGCTTTCGACCGCTCTGGACTATAGAAATGAACAGGCTCATCTTCCGGGAGAATAATTCCTTCATGATTAGCCATCCCGCAAGTTGGAGCAACTTCAAAATCAACATATTGCCCAATTGGCATTTCTAACTCAAAATTTTTATAGTCTTGTGTATATTTTTCATTACTACATAACTGAATATGAATATCATCAAAATTCCGTGTACAGACCTTCATCGCCCCTCTACTTGCAGGGCGCAATTCTGTTTGGATTAGACCAGCTTCCTCCAACACCTTCACATGAGAAGCACCTGTCGAAATTGGGATCTCTAATGCATTTGCTAATTGATGTATATTCATATTATCCATATTTAATAGCTTAATCATTTTTAACCTTACCTCTGACGACAACGCATGAGAAACCTTACGTAAATAGTCAGGATCATTAATTGATAATTCTAACAACAATACCCACCCCTAACTCATTAACTAGTATCTGTTCCTTATAATTAATATAAACAAAAAAGCTGTAATAATCCAGATTAATAATAAATAAATTAACTTTTTGTTTTAAGAGCCTGACCCCTGTATCTAAAAAAACTAATATTATAGTATAATCTCTAAAGCCTCAAACTCTTTTTTATTTGGTTGGGATAAAAGATCTTTTACTCCATCATCTATATAGGGTTTTAGTTGCTCTTTCTTTCCTTGCTTTTGAAGGGTATAAGCGAGGGATTAGGTATGATTAATTCATTATGTAAGGACAAATAGAACTGTTTCATACTTCTTATAACAGTGGTTGATAGTAGTTGCGGTATTACCTAGCGTTTCATACAATAGATAATAACGTCTTTAAACATTTTAGTATTGAGCGGTTCAGTAGAGTATTTATAACTTTCTAAAGCACGCTTGAACAATTGCTAGATTCTACTTACAGCACCGCTTTATACGATAAGTGAGGTTTCTCCTTTAAAACAAAGCTAAGCACGTTTGAAAGTACTCACCACCACTTATTAATGTTTATTCTTCTTCTCTTTGTCAATTTACTACACTCCTTTAAGGTTAAATATGAGGTAGCACAATATTTTACGCACACGATGATTAAGACATGACTAAAACAAAAAGGATTGCGTATTCAGTCATAAGACTAAACTCACAATCCTTTTTACACCTGGTAAAAAAATACCATTTCACTTAAAATTGATACCTGAGGCCGGACTTGAACCGGCACGCCATCGCTGGCAGTGGATTTTGAGTCCACCGTGTCTGCCATTCCACCACTCAGGCATGTGTTGATTGCTTATAAACAAGCAACTTGAATGAACTGACAAAAACTATCTTACCATCTTATGCTAGGATTGTCAATTGATTTTTCTAATTTGAATTGATAGGAGAATGAAAATCTAGTATTTCCATTCTCCTTCTTTTTCATCGTGGTAGCTCTCCTCCATATTTCTTCCTTAGTTTATTTAGTTGCTGAAGGTTTACATATGTCGCTTTTTCATTTTTGATTCCGAGTATTATTATTTTTATTACATGTTTCCCCCCCAGATTGAGCTCCTAAAGTATAAAAACAGCCTTATCGTCTAAAACGATAAGGCTGTAACGTAACTATTTTTAATAAACATGTGCAATAAAGGTTAGGAAGAATAATGCGGCAATAATATAAAGCGGTGCAGATACTTCCTTCGCTTTTCCTAATGCAAACTTTACAATTGGATAAGCAATAAAGCCAAAGGCAATTCCATCCGCAATACTATATGAAAATGGAATCATCACAATCACTAAAAATGCAGGAAACCCTTCCGAAAAATCTTGAAAGTCAATTTGCTTCACATTTTGCAACATTAAAACTCCAATAATAATTAAGATAGGAGCAATCGCGCTTCCTGGAATAATCTTAATAAAGGGAATGGCAAAAATAGAAAGCAAAAACAAACTTCCTGTCACAATTGCCGTAACACCTGTTCTGCCTCCAGCCGTAATACCAGCTGTACTTTCAACCGTTGCAACAGTAGGGCTCGTCCCAAGAAAACCACTAAATAAAATCGAAAAACCATTGGCTTGCAAAGAACGAGTAAATTTTTCTGGTCGATTAATCATATTTAAATGCCCATTTATTAACCCGATATTCTCAAATAAAAGAACCATCGTTAATGAAAAAACAGCAACTAAAAAGACGAAGTCACCGAACCTTTCAAAAGAAATAGCACCAAATAAAGAAAAATAACTTTCTAAATTTAAATGATTCGAGTCATTCCCTTGAAATTGGAGAACTCCTAAAACAGCTGCAATCCCTGTTCCAGCAACGATACTTATTAAAAAATTACCTGGTACATTCCTTATAAATAACACAATGGCTAACACAATCGATAATAAGGTTGCAATCACAAAAGGGCTACTAACATCCCCTAACGCAAGAAGGGAGTTTTCCCCTTTCCTTATAAGACCACCTTTTTCTAATCCGATTAGTGCTAAAAACAAACCTAGCCCAACCGTTATCGCGTGCTTTAATGAATTTGGTATAGCTTCTAGTAATAACTTTGCTAATCGTGTAAAAGAAATAATCGTCACAATGATTCCCGATACAACGACTACGCCTAATGCTTCTTGCCACGTCAATCCGATCGAATGGACTAAGGTATACGTGAACATTGCGTTAATCCCCATTCCTGGTACTAAGATAATTGGCGCATTTGCCCAAAATCCCATAAACCAGCAGCTAATTACACAAGTTAAAATAGTGGCAATAATTCCAGCCTCTAATGGTATACCTGCTTCAGCTAAAATGGCTGCATTAACAGCAATAATGTACACAATGGTAATGAATGATATCGTTCCAGCTAGAAGTTCTTTTTTCAAAGAAGTCTCATGACCAGCTAGATCAAAATAATTCTTAAACCCTTTTACCATTTAAAACATTCCTTATTCAGTTACCCTCTCCCACCCGGCGGAAAATAACCCACTGACTCGTATTATAAGTTCAACCATATAAATTTGTAAATAAGAAATTTGATCTACAAGTAATCCATTCTATCTCCTCTACGAACTAATCACAGTTAAATAATAAGTCAGTTATAGCATAATTCATTTGACAAACGAGACAGATAAATGTAAATTATTTATAGTTACCAATACAGTGGTAACATTTCAAAATAGATGCAAGCATTTATCCGGCATAATGAATGTAGATCAATCCTTCATTCTCTATTTATCTTTTTTCTATTAAAAATTAGCGTAGTATTCCTTACGCACAATATATTGGAAATTAATTCAAGAACTCTCTGGAGGTACTAAAATGAAAACAGCTTACATAAATGCTAAATTTTTCACAATGAATCTTAACAATGAAGTATTTGAAAATGGACTTATGATTGTTGAAGATCAGGTCATTTCCTATATCGGCTCCTATACTAGTGCTCAGTTAACCGATGTTAATCAAGTCGTTGATCTATTAGGAAAATGGGTCATGCCTGGACTCGTTAATACTCACTCTCACATTGTGATGACGATTTTAAGAGGAATTGGCGATGATATGTTGTTGAAACCTTGGCTAAATGAAAAAATATGGCCTTTAGAAAAACAATTCACAACGGAAATGGCTTCTATTAGTACATTACTCGGTGTGTTAGAAATGTTAAAATCGGGTACGACGACTTTTTCTGATATGTTTAATCCGGTTGGGCTCGATGGTGATCAACTAATGGCCGTTTTAGGTGATTCAGGGATTAGAGGTGCCTTTTCCCATACAATCTTTAGTCTTGGTACTAAATCACAACAACGTGAAAATTTAATAACAGCTGAAAACTTCGCGAAAAAATATAAATCGTACGCCGATGGTCGACTCACAACAATGGTTGCCCCACATAGTCCTTATACATGTACATTTGAAGCATTAGAAGAAAGTGCACGGATTGCAAAAGAAAATAACGTAATGGTCCATATTCATCTTTCTGAAACAGATGGAGAAATTGAAGAAATCAACCAAAAGTATGGAGTACGTCCTGTCGAGCATGTTCGTCGATCCGGCCTATTTGATCAGCCAACAGTTATAGCACATGGTGTTATTCTAAACGATGAAGAGCGAGGCTTACTCAAAGAATATGAAGTTCGCGTCGCCCATAATCCTATTAGCAATTTGAAGCTTGGTTCAGGAGTTGCTGATGTTGTAAAGCTTCTTGAGGCAGGAATAAAAGTCGGAATTGCTACAGATGGAGTTGCTTCTAATAATAACTTTGACATGTTTGAAGAGGTTAGAACAGCAGCACTTCTTCAAAAAGGGTTATACAAAGATGCAACGAAACTTCCAGCTGAAACTGTGCTCTCACTTGCCACTAGAGTCGGTGCAGAGGCGATCGGTATGAGTCATGTCGGTTCTCTTGAAACAAAGAAGCATGCTGATTTTATCACTATTAATCCCGTAGACAAACCTCATTTACAACCACTGAGTGAAGCGTATTCGCATTTATTGTATGCAGCTAACGGACGAGATGTCTGTGACGTCTTTATCGGTGGTAAACAAGTTGTAAAGGATAGGCAGTGTTTAACGATCGATGAGGAGAGAATCATTGCAGAAGTCAATCGATTGCATCAGACCTTTATTCGTTAATCTCATAAAGGTCATTGGGCTAATTCACTATATTTATTTCAAAAATTCATGTTTAATCGTGCTTGTACTTTTATTCAAATTGCTTATAAATCCAGTTCAATCCCTCTTAAATTAATAGTTACTAGTAACGTAATTATGAGTGTGTTACCAATACAAGGTTTGCTCGTATTTTTTTGAAACACATCTAAAAGCACTTCTTAAAACGAATATTATTAGCAGCCCTATTTATAAGATAGATTTTCTTCATTAATACCTTAGTTAGACTTCTATAGCATAAAAGGACACCAATCCCCGAAGTTCGAATAACATTCACTTCTTCTAGGGGATTTATAGTGTCCATTCTGAGTTGAGTATTAATTATTTACTTAATGCTCTTCTTTCTACTTATTCCAATCCAAACAAGTCCTCCAACTAGAAGAACGCTTATTACAATAAACAGAATTATTAACAAAAAACGACTTGATTCCTTAAAATCTTCCAATTGTTCCTCTATTAGTTCCTGATCACCAACAGATAATTCAATTGAGTATTTGCTAAAACCGTTGTCCAATGTACCTAAATATTGAATATGTTCCATTTGCTCTGCATAACTTTTGGCACTTGGTGAGCTTTCAAATGTCACAAGTACATCACTTTTTATAGGGGCAAAAGTCCAGTTATTATCAGCTGATGGATTAATCGTTTGTTGGTCAAAGATATACTCTATAACGATCTGACGACTCTCATCAGGAAATTCAATAATAATATTACTACCATCTACATCAGGGAAGTTTCCACCACCAGTTGCACGATAGTTATTTGTAGCAACAATAAATTGCTGTTCAGCTGTTATTTCTTGCCCCTCATAAAGCAAATTGACAATGCGATTCGAATCCGGATTAACTACATTTCCACTAGGATCGTATTTTGGAGGTTGTGTTATATCAATCTGATAAGTAACTCCATCCATAACATCATAATTATAAGAAGGAAATTCGGGATTTAATAGTACTTGCTCTTCCGATGTATTTGGATCAATTTGTTTAAATTGACCAGCTGACATTTCAATCCATTCTTTTACTTGAGCGCCGTCTAATAAAACCGCCATTAGTGTATTTGGGTAAACATACAAATCAGCCACATTTTTTATCGCAATCGTTCCCTCTTCTATATCTGTATAGTAATCTGGGCCCCCTCGTCCACCCGCTTTAAATGGGGCCCCAGCTGATAAAACAGGAATTCCTTCATAATCTGTCCCTTGAATATATTTTTCTACGTACCACCTTTGAGCATTTGTGACAATTTGGATCGATGGATCATCTTGAACAAGAGAAAAATAACTATGAATAGGATCCGTTGTTTCCCCAACATCGCCACGAACATATTCTAACGTTCCCTCATGTTCATGTTTAACAGCTTCTACAATCCCTTGATCAGCTTCTACCAACGCTTTTCTCTCTTCACTATCAAAAACAGGTAAAGCACTAGATTGAGAATCAACTACTTTCCATTCTCCATCCACTTGTTCTAAAACTAAATCAATAACCCCTAAATGATTCCCCCAAAATCCTGGCATAACAGATGGAACGCCATTAATTGTTCCTTTTTGATTATCAATTCCTTCAATATCATCAAAGCCTTGTCCAGGAAATACAGAGTGTGAATGACCGAATAAAATAGCATCAATTCCATCAACTGTACTTAAATATCCGACTGCATTTTCTGCCTTTTCCTTTGGCATTCCTTTTTCAAAACCTGAATGAGGTATAGCAATGATCAGATCGGCGCCCTCTTCTTTCATTTGTGGGATAAATTTTTCTGCTGTTTCAACGATATCCTTCGCAATGACTTTTCCTTCTAAATGTGCTTTATCCCATTGCATAATTTGAGGAGGTACAAATCCTATTACCCCTATTTTTAATGCATGTTCTTCTCCACTCTGATCAACAAACATACGGTCTAAAATAAGGTAAGGAGTAAAATAATTTTTATCCTCACTATCATCAGCAAAATACACATTAGCATTTACATATGGAAAGTTTGAACCATTTAACGTTTTCTCTAAAAAATCCAAACCATAATTAAATTCATGGTTTCCGATATTTCCTGCATCGTAGTCAAGTAAATTCATAGCTTTATAAACAGGGTGAATCTCTCCTTCCTCTAACCCTTTTATGTTAGCCATGTAATCACCTAGCGGATTTCCTTGAATTAAATCACCATTATCAAAGAGTAAACTATTTTTCACTTCTTCTCTAGCTTGTTTAATTAACGTTGCTGTTTTAGCTAATCCATATTCATCAGTTAACTCATCTCGGTAATAATCATAGTTTACAAGATGAACATGAAGATCAGTGGTTTCCATAATTCTAAGGTTTAACAGACCTCCTCCAGTTTCAGCAGAAGCTCTTGGCATAGTTAAAGTAAATACATTAAATATAATTAATACGACCAAACATGTACTTAAGAATTTATTTATTTTCATCATCTTTCTCCTCATCTTCTACGAAATCTAAATCTTTAAAGCTACTAAACTTCCTATACCACTCTTAACAATACGATATTTTGAAAATCATCAAATTATATTATCGTACCACGTTTTTCAACGGTTATTATATTCGTTTCCTCCCTTTAATTTATCCAATATTCCAAAAAATAAAGTCGTAGATGAACATTCAACAACTACTCTGCATGAATGATATAGATTACTGACTAATATCGACAGTACGCCCTTCATTTAAAGGGACAATCATATGCTCGCCAAACCAAAGCCCTGACATCAATGATGGCGAAATCTCACCTCCCGCACTAAGAAAGAGTACATTTTCTTTTTCCGAACGATTATCATTAATAAGCCCAATGTGCTTAGGCAAACTCGCTTCTTCCCATCAATAAGAAAGCGATTACAAACACCCCAAAAAAAAAGAAAATATTATGTTTCTTTAAATGGCTCATCTTCATTCCTTTCTTTCAAAAAAATGAAGTATTGATAAGTTAACTATAAAGAGGATAATTAGCACAATATAATCACCCTCTTAATAGTTTTTGAATCTTATGTTTATAAAACCATATTATTTTCTTGTGAAAATTAACTTTTATTTCTCCCTAAACTATCTTATCTTCCAATCATGTATTCCCCCCTTTGATATCATTTAAAATAAACTATAATAACATCCCTGCAATTGCAGCACTTAAAAGTGAAGCTAATGATCCTGCAATAACAGCACGAATTCCAAAATTAGCAATTTCTTTTCGTCTATTCGGGGCAAGACCACCTAAACCACCAATAAGTATCGCTAGTGATCCTAGATTTGCAAATCCACAAAGAGCAAAACTCACAACAATATTCGTTTTTGCTGATAAATTTGCCATTTCAGGAGCAAACGCAGCGTATGCAACAAACTCATTTAAAACAATTTTTTGTCCAATAAAACTACCAGCCTGAAGGACATCATTCCATGGTACACCAACGGCAAAAGCAATTGGAGCAAATACATAACCTAAAATCAATTCTAATGATAATGATTCAAAGCCGAACCAACCACCGATTCCGGAAAGAATTCCATTCATTAAAGCAATTAAAGCGATAAATGCAAGCAACATTGCTCCTACATTTAAAGCAAGCATTAAACCATCAGATGCTCCTCTTGCCGCTGCATCAATTACATTGGCTGGTTTTTCCTCTTCCACCTCTATTTTTTCTTCAAGTGGAAGATCTTGTTGTATTTCAGCTGTAGCTGCTGTTTCAAGTTCTTGCTGCGTTTCAATTGTATTGGCAGCCATTCTCAGCTCCGTTACTGTTTCTGTTTCAGGTACGATAATTTTAGCAATAATTAAACCGGCTGGTGCTGCCATAAAGCTAGCTGCTAAAAGATATTCAAGTGGAACGCCCAATAATGAATACCCGATTAGGACTGATCCTGCAATAGAAGCAAGACCACCCGTCATAACTGCAAAGAGCTCTGATTGGGTTAACTTTGCAATGTATGGACGGATAACAAGTGGAGCTTCTGTTTGACCAACAAAAATATTTGCAGCAGCGGACATCGATTCTGCCTGGCTTGTCCCAAGTAACTTTGAAAGCCCTCCGCCAATAATTTTAATAAACCATTGCATAATTCCGAGATAATACAGGACAGAAATAAGCGATGAAAAAAAGATAATAACGGTTAAAACTTGAAATGCAAAAATAAAGCCGATACTTTCATTACCAATCAACCCACCAAATAAGAAACCAATTCCTTCATTTGTATAATTAATAATGTCTTGAATTTTCAAAGCCAACCAACTTAGAATTTTTTGCCCAGTTTCCCATTTTAAAACAATAAATGCAAAGGAGAGTTGAATCATTAGACCTCCTATTATCGTACGAAGATTTATTCTCTTTTTATTGTTTGATAATAAAAAGGCAAGGCTTAATACAAAAAATATACCTAAGATTCCCCAAATAACATTCATAATGAATCTCCTTCATTTTTAATACAAGAACGTCAGATCATCTAGAAACCCACTTATAAATTCGCTTGACTTCAGATGTCAGACCTCTTGTTCGCAAAAAAATTTACTGATGTAAAATTAAATATCTATCGATTAACACTTTTCGTACTTCCAATCTCTTACCCAAAAGCCAAATCATTATTTTTTCTATAAATGTCCTAAAATCCATCTCCTTTTGTTTTGAGTTTTTAAAATTCACTCCCTTTGAAAACCTTTTCACTTATTTTTATCATCAGACGTCAGACGTCATATCTTTTAAAAACTATCCTTTTTAATAATACAAGAAGTGTTCCCACTTTTCAACCTTGATTTCATTACTTCTATAGTGAAGAAGTCATTTCTTTAACAAGTAATAAGAAGTTATCCCTTACCTTCTCTGTTCATATACACCTTGGATCAAGGGAAAGAACAAAAACTTCGGCCTCTTGTTCTCCCATTTGTCCTCCAGCTCCAATCGGCAGATGCGTATGAAATCCACTCTTACCGTACGGGTACTCAAACTCGTTTATTAAAGCGTCTTGATGCCCTTGATTTAAATCGAAAAGACTTATATAGTCAAGGAATTAATGAAATGAAAAAGTAATTTTTGATTTAGCTGAAACTTTAGATCTACCTGTTGCTGGTGGCAGTGATACCCATCACAACTGAGCTAACGCCGTAAAGAAATCACGAACAAGTAAACACCTCGGCTCCGATTCAATAAATTGAAGAAAAGCAGCAGTAAGAAGATTCCTTACTGCTGCTTTTTACAGCTACCGATCAGCCACTTTTAAATCATTTATGGAATAACTAGCGGTTATGCTAATAAAAAAAGCGACTGCTCTCTCATAAAAGAACAAGTCGCCTATCATTTTTTATCAATCTGTTATGTTATGGATTTGAATAAATAAAAAAACGATCTCTTTTCAGAATCGTTTGTGTTAAATAAAATGGCGCGCCCTGAGAGATTCGAACTCCCGACCTTTTGATTCGTAGTCAAACACTCTATCCAGCTGAGCTAAGGGCGCATATGGTGCCGAGGGCCGGACTTGAACCGGCACGGTAGTCACCTACCGCAGGATTTTAAGTCCTGTGTGTCTGCCAATTCCACCACCCCGGCATTTTAGGTATGTAGGCAGATATAAAGAAATAATCGATGGAGGCGGCACCCGGATTTGAACCGGGGATAAAGGTTTTGCAGACCCGTGCCTTACCCCTTGGCTATGCCGCCATCAATTGGAGCGGAAGACGGGATTCGAACCCGCGACCCCCACCTTGGCAAGGTGGTGTTCTACCACTGAACTACTTCCGCATATTGGCTGGGCTAGCTGGATTCGAACCAACGCATGACGGAATCAAAATCCGTTGCCTTACCGCTTGGCCATAGCCCAATATTTCAAAAGAAAAATGGGGCGACTGATGGGAATCGAACCCACGAATGTCGGAACCACAATCCGATGTGTTAACCACTTCACCACAATCGCCATATTAAATTTGGCAGGGGCAGTAGGAATTGAACCCACACCAAAGGTTTTGGAGACCTTCGTTCTACCTTTAAACTATGCCCCTACATAAATGGTGGAGGGGGACGGATTCGAACCGCCGAACCCTTAGGGAGCGGATTTACAGTCCGCCGCGTTTAGCCACTTCGCTACCCCTCCAAACGACACTATTTATAATACCTCAATTGCTATAAAAAATCAACAACTTTTTATTATAAATTTTTTAGAGTGCCGGCCAGAGGACTTGAACCCCCAACCTACTGATTACAAGTCAGTTGCTCTACCAATTGAGCTAGGCCGGCATTAGAATGGTGGCTTGGGACGGAATCGAACCGCCGACACATGGATTTTCAGTCCATTGCTCTACCGACTGAGCTACCAAGCCAAATATGTATTTTATATTATGATATAATGGCGGTCCGGACGGGACTCGAACCCGCGACCTCCTGCGTGACAGGCAGGCATTCTAACCAACTGAACTACCGGACCAAGTATAAATTGGTTATATTACTATAAATAAATATTGGTTGCGGGGGACGGATTTGAACCATCGACCTTCGGGTTATGAGCCCGACGAGCTACCAGACTGCTCCACCCCGCGATATTATTAAGATAAATTTAAATGGTGGAGGATGACGGGATCGAACCGCCGACCCCCTGCTTGTAAGGCAGGTGCTCTCCCAGCTGAGCTAATCCTCCATATTTGTCTTCAGATAAGCTTCAAATCTCTTCGTCTAGTTCGTGTTTCTCTTTCAGTCACGTACGATGTACGCTCCTTCTTTCGAACACTTCCTATCCTCGACCTTTTCGCTTCTCTTTGACAACTGCCTTTTAGGCTTCAGTTTAAAAGTTGGTGACCCGTACGGGATTCGAACCCGTGTTACCGCCGTGAAAGGGCGGTGTCTTAACCGCTTGACCAACGGGCCATCTGTTATTTATATAAATCCGAGTATTTTCTGGCGGAGAGCGAGGGATTCGAACCCTCGAGACGGTTCTACACCGCCTACACGATTTCCAATCGTGCTCCTTCGGCCAACTCGGACAGCTCTCCGAATAAATCTTGGCTCCACAGGTAGGACTCGAACCTACGACCGATCGGTTAACAGCCGATTGCTCTACCACTGAGCTACTGTGGAATAATATATGCCTGGCAACGTCCTACTCTCACAGGGGGAAGCCCCCAACTACCATCGGCGCTGAAGAGCTTAACGGCCGTGTTCGGCATGGGAACGGGTGTGACCTCTTCGCTATCGCCACCAGACTTTTTTTGGCTTCAGATAACCGGCGAACTTCTTCGTCAGCTTCCCTCCTTCAGTCATGTCGTGTACGGGTGTACACTTCATTCTTTCAGTCAGTCGCTTCCTCGAATTTCTTGGTTCTCTTTGCCAAATCAATTCTTGATGAAATTTATTCTTTTGTTTGAGAGTTCTCTCAAAACTAGATAATCGATAAAACATGATGTCAAGAATAATAATGGATAAGTCCTCGACCGATTAGTATCTGTCAGCTCCACGTGTCGCCACGCTTCCACACCAGACCTATCAACCTCATCATCTCTAAGGGGTCTTACTGGATTAACTCCATGGGAAATCTCATCTTGAGGGGGGCTTCATGCTTAGATGCTTTCAGCACTTATCCCTTCCACACGTAGCTACCCAGCGATGCTCCTGGCGGAACAACTGGTACACCAGCGGTGTGTCCATCCCGGTCCTCTCGTACTAAGGACAGCTCCTCTCAAATTTCCTGCGCCCGCGACGGATAGGGACCGAACTGTCTCACGACGTTCTGAACCCAGCTCGCGTACCGCTTTAATGGGCGAACAGCCCAACCCTTGGGACCTACTTCAGCCCCAGGATGCGATGAGCCGACATCGAGGTGCCAAACCTCCCCGTCGATGTGGACTCTTGGGGGAGATAAGCCTGTTATCCCCAGGGTAGCTTTTATCCGTTGAGCGATGGCCCTTCCATGCGGAACCACCGGATCACTAAGCCCGACTTTCGTCCCTGCTCGACTTGTAGGTCTCGCAGTCAAGCTCCCTTTTGCCTTTGCACTCTACGAATGATTTCCAACCATTCTGAGGGAACCTTTGGGCGCCTCCGTTACTGTTTAGGAGGCGACCGCCCCAGTCAAACTGCCCACCTGACACTGTCCCTGAACCGGATCACGGTCCGAGGTTAGAATGTCAGCACAGTCAGGGTAGTATCCCACCGACGCCTCCACCGAAGCTAGCGCTCCGGCTTCCAAGGCTCCTACCTATCCTGTACAAACTGTACCAACATCCAATATCAAGCTACAGTAAAGCTCCATGGGGTCTTTCCGTCCTGTCGCGGGTAACCTGCATCTTCACAGGTACTATAATTTCACCGGGTCTCTCGTTGAGACAGTATCCAAATCGTTACACCATTCGTGCGGGTCGGAACTTACCCGACAAGGAATTTCGCTACCTTAGGACCGTTATAGTTACGGCCGCCGTTTACTGGGGCTTCAATTCAGAGCTTCTCCCGTAAGGGATAACCCCTCCTCTTAACCTTCCAGCACCGGGCAGGTGTCAGCCCCTATACTTCGCCTTGCGGCTTCGCAGAGACCTGTGTTTTTGCTAAACAGTCGCTTGGATCTTTTCACTGCGGCTCTCTCAGGCTATTCACCTTAATAGAGCACCCCTTCTCCCGAAGTTACGGGGTCATTTTGCCGAGTTCCTTAACGAGAGTTCTCCCGAGCGTCTTAGAATTCTCTTCTCGCCTACCTGTGTCGGTTTACGGTACGGGCACCTCTCACCTCGCTAGAGGCTTTTCTTGGCAGTGTAGAATCAGGAACTTCGGTACTAAATTTCCCTCGCCATCACAGCTCAGCCTTCATGAGAAGCGGATTTGCCTACTTCTCAGCCTAACTGCTTGGACGCACATATCCATCAGTGCGCTTACCCTATCTTTCTGCGTCCCCCCATTACTCAAACGGTGAGGAGGTGGTACAGGAATTTCAACCTGTTGTCCATCGCCTACGCTTTTCAGCCTCGGCTTAGGTCCCGACTAACCCTGAGCGGACGAGCCTTCCTCAGGAAACCTTGGGCTTTCGACGGAGGGGATTCTCACCCCTCTTTTCGCTACTCATACCGGCATTCTCACTTCTAAACGCTCCACCAGTCCTCACGATCTGACTTCGCTGCATTTAGAACGCTCCCCTACCACTTACACCTGAAGGTGTAAATCCATAGCTTCGGTGATACGTTTAGCCCCGGTACATTTTCGGCGCAGAGTCACTCGACCAGTGAGCTATTACGCACTCTTTAAATGGTGGCTGCTTCTAAGCCAACATCCTGGTTGTCTAAGCAACTCCACATCCTTTTCCACTTAACGTATACTTGGGGACCTTAGCTGATGGTCTGGGCTGTTTCCCTCTTGACTACGGATCTTAGCACTCGCAGTCTGACTCCCGAGGATAAGTAATTGGCATTCGGAGTTTGACTGAATTCGGTAATCCTGTGGGGACCCCTAGTCCAATCAGTGCTCTACCTCCAATACTCTCACCTCGAGGCTAGCCCTAAAGCTATTTCGGGGAGAACCAGCTATTTCCGAGTTCGATTGGCATTTCACCCCTACCCACACCTCATCCCCGCATTTTTCAACATGCGTGGGTTCGGGCCTCCATTCAGTGTTACCTGAACTTCACCCTGGACATGGGTAGATCACACGGTTTCGGGTCTACGACGGCGTACTCATTCGCCCTATTCAGACTCGCTTTCGCTACGGCTCCGCTTTATCAGCTTAACCTTGCACGACATCGTAACTCGCCGGTTCATTCTACAAAAGGCACGCTGTCACCCATTAACGGGCTCCAACTAGTTGTAGGCACACGGTTTCAGGATCTCTTTCACTCCCCTTCCGGGGTGCTTTTCACCTTTCCCTCACGGTACTGGTTCACTATCGGTCACTAGGGAGTATTTAGCCTTGGGAGATGGTCCTCCCGGATTCCGACGGGGTTTCACGTGTCCCGCCGTACTCAGGATCCACTCTGGAGGAAACGAAGTTTCGGCTACGGGGTTGTTACCCTCTTCGACGGACCTTTCCAGGTCGCTTCACCTACTTCGTTTCTTTTTGACTCCGTATAGAGTGTCCTACAACCCCAAGAGGCAAGCCTCTTGGTTTGGGCTGATTCCGTTTCGCTCGCCGCTACTCAGGAAATCGCATTTGCTTTCTCTTCCTCTGGGTACTTAGATGTTTCAGTTCCCCAGGTCTGCCTTCTCATACCCTATGTATTCAGATATGGATACCATCCTATTAAAGATGATGGGTTCCCCCATTCGGATATCCCCGGTTCAAAGCTTACTTACAGCTCCCCGAGGCGTTTCGCCGTTCGTCGCGTCCTTCTTCGGCTCCTAGTGCCAAGGCATTCACCGTGCGCCCTTTCTAACTTAACCATTTTGGCTGCAAATCAACGGCGGATTTCTTCGTCAACTTCGCCTTCTCAGTCATGTCACGTACGAGTGTACGCTCCATTCTTTCGAAGCTTCGTTTCCTCGATCTCCTTGTTTCTTTTTGCCAAATTTGACTTCCGATTTTCGATTGCTCGAATCTCTTTGGTCGTATTATCAAAGGTTTGATATGAATTCTTGACATTCTCGTTCGTCTATCGTTATAGACTCCGATGAATTAATCATGTTTATCTTATTATCTAGTTTTCAAAGAACCAATAAATTCCGAGCTCCCTCTCTCTTCTTTACAAAAAGAAAGGATTCTCTTCTTCTATTTATTAGAATGAAGGTTAGTTCATTCAAAACTGAACAAAAGGACCAAAGCGCAAACAACCGAAGTTGTTCGTCGACTAGAGTTAAATACTCCATAGAAAGGAGGTGATCCAGCCGCACCTTCCGATACGGCTACCTTGTTACGACTTCACCCCAATCATCTGTCCCACCTTAGGCGGCTGGCTCCAAAAGGTTACCCCACCGACTTCGGGTGTTACAAACTCTCGTGGTGTGACGGGCGGTGTGTACAAGGCCCGGGAACGTATTCACCGCGGCATGCTGATCCGCGATTACTAGCAATTCCGGCTTCATGTAGGCGAGTTGCAGCCTACAATCCGAACTGAGAATGGCTTTATGGGATTGGCTCGACCTCGCGGTTTTGCTGCCCTTTGTACCATCCATTGTAGCACGTGTGTAGCCCAGGTCATAAGGGGCATGATGATTTGACGTCATCCCCACCTTCCTCCGGTTTGTCACCGGCAGTCACCTTAGAGTGCCCAACTAAATGCTGGCAACTAAGATCAAGGGTTGCGCTCGTTGCGGGACTTAACCCAACATCTCACGACACGAGCTGACGACAACCATGCACCACCTGTCACTTTGTCCCCCGAAGGGGAAAGCTCTATCTCTAGAGTGGTCAAAGGATGTCAAGACCTGGTAAGGTTCTTCGCGTTGCTTCGAATTAAACCACATGCTCCACTGCTTGTGCGGGCCCCCGTCAATTCCTTTGAGTTTCAGCCTTGCGGCCGTACTCCCCAGGCGGAGTGCTTAATGTGTTAACTTCGGCACTAAGGGCATCGAAACCCCTAACACCTAGCACTCATCGTTTACGGCGTGGACTACCAGGGTATCTAATCCTGTTTGCTCCCCACGCTTTCGCGCCTCAGCGTCAGTTACAGACCAGAGAGTCGCCTTCGCCACTGGTGTTCCTCCACATATCTACGCATTTCACCGCTACACGTGGAATTCCACTCTCCTCTTCTGTACTCAAGTCTCCCAGTTTCCAATGACCCCTCGGGGTTGAGCCCCGATATTTCACATCAGACTTAAAAGACCGCCTGCGCGCGCTTTACGCCCAATAATTCCGGACAACGCTTGCCACCTACGTATTACCGCGGCTGCTGGCACGTAGTTAGCCGTGGCTTTCTGGTTAGGTACCGTCAAGGTGCCGACCTATTCGAACGGCACTTGTTCTTCCCTAACAACAGAGCTTTACGATCCGAAAACCTTCATCACTCACGCGGCGTTGCTCCGTCAGACTTTCGTCCATTGCGGAAGATTCCCTACTGCTGCCTCCCGTAGGAGTCTGGGCCGTGTCTCAGTCCCAGTGTGGCCGATCACCCTCTCAGGTCGGCTACGCATCGTCGCCTTGGTAAGCCATTACCTTACCAACTAGCTAATGCGCCGCGGGCCCATCCCATAGTGATAGCCGGAGCCATCTTTTACAAAGGAACCATGTGATTCCTTTGATTATCCGGTATTAGCACCGATTTCTCGATGTTATCCCAGTCTACAGGGCAGGTTGCCCACGTGTTACTCACCCGTCCGCCGCTAACCTCTGGGAGCAAGCTCCCTTTGGTTCGCTCGACTTGCATGTATTAGGCACGCCGCCAGCGTTCGTCCTGAGCCAGGATCAAACTCTCCGTTAAAGGATAAGCTGATTCGCTCATTTTGCTGGCTAGCTTCAGCTTTCACTGAAGTTCCAATTTGCATTGATTTCTCAATGACTAACATTGACGAGATACCTTGTATCTCTTTAATTCGCTTGGCTTTTGTTCAGTTTTCAAAGAACTCATATCGCTCATTGGCGACTTTATTATCTTAACAAATCTGATGTTTTGTGTCAATCATTTTTTATAAAATAATTTTTCGGATAATAAGTCGTTATTTCGTTGTTGTCTCAGCGACAAGTAATAATATATCACACAGAAATAAATTGATCAATACTTTTTTCAAGAAAAATTTATATGATAGCGTAAATGCTCAATTCCATTTGCTTTAGTAGGCTTACACTCAACCCTCATAATCTTTTTTTCAACTAAAAAATTAAGAAATAGCTCCAGATCGATTTTATAATCTTCTACCTCAGATAAAGCCATCAGCTCAGAAATCGACCATTCTCTTTTCTCAAGCCTAATACAATCTATAAAGTGCTGGCTTCCTTCTATTGTTTTCGAATGAATCGCAAACTCTGTAGCCAAAACCATTAACTCAATTCTCTTTTCTAAAGTTTCTTCACTTTTTAGCAACTCTTGGTATAACTTATATGTTTCCGGCTCGATTTGCCTTACTTGTTCCCACACCATTATTTCTGGATAGAATCCTTGACGTATAACAGCAAGCCTCGCTAAATGATGAAGGGCATGCATCATATTCGAATAAGCATCGAAAAAATGCCCTTGAGCAAATAGTGTTTTTCCCTCTTCAAATCGCCGCAACATTTTTGTGAACTGAATGGTCATCTTTTTCGCACGATCATCTAGAGGAAAAGTTTCTATCCTTTCTTTCACATTCGCTAAAAACTCATTACGATCGTAAACAATCTTTCCACTTACTAGCCAATCAACCAAACGGCGATTACTTCCAACAATAAGAGAATAATGCATCAATTCTTTGTCTAATATATGTAATGCGACTGTTCTGTTATCAATAACATAGTGTTTAATATCCCATTGAATCGCCGCATCTTCCTTTATAATAAGAACAACAGCATTAAAACCGTCCGTTATTGATGTTTTTTCTCCCTCATTTTCTAACAATAAAATGGCACATGTATCTAGTTCACTTGCACGATCTTGATATAGTTGCCTCAACATTGTATCTACCATTTCAACGACTCCCTTCCCCTAAGTACCTTTACTTAAATATGAATAATTAAATAGAGAATAACGTCTTACTTTTTATTTCTACTTCTTTCTTGCAAAACCCTTTTTACAAAAAATATTCACAGGCAGTCAAATGTACACTATGCTATACTAATCGCAGGAGGGACAAATATGGCACTAAAATATACAAATAAAATCAATAAAATCCGCACATTTGCACTGTCTTTAGTTTTTATCGGGATCTTAATTATGTATCTCGGTTTAATCTTTAAATCTACACCCGTAGTGATGACTATTTTAATGATGGTTGGCTTTTTAGCGATTATTGCTAGTACACTCGTTTATTTTTGGATTGGAATGCTTTCAACTAAAACAATTCAAGTTGTTTGTCCAAGTTGCGAGAAACCAACCAAAGTGTTAGGGCGTGTTGATGCATGCATGCACTGTAGCCAACCGTTAACAATGGATAAAGACCTAGAAGGTGAAGAATTTAACGAGGATTATAATAAAAAATCGACACAGAGCTAACTATCATGTAGCTCTGTTTCTTTTTTACCCAGTTTAATTTAAAGCTAACTTAAAAGTCATACCCCAAAAGAAAACACGACTACATTTAAAGTAGCCGCGCTAAGACAATCAATCATTAATTCAAACTTAATGTTGGACTTTTTTAGAACAATCCGGACACGAACCATAAATTTCCATACGATGACTATGGACTCTAAACCCGGTTACATGCTCAGCTAACGTTTCAACTTCATCTAGACCAGGATAATGAAAATCAACTATCTTCCCGCAATCTTGGCAAATTACATGATAATGGTCAGTTGTGACACAATCGAAACGGCTAGAAGAATCTCCATAAGTTAACTCTTTTACAATCCCAACTTCTTTAAAGACGCGTAAATTATTATAAACAGTCGCCACACTCATATTAGGGAAACGCCCTTCAAGTGCTTTATAAATTTCATCCGCCGTTGGATGCTTCATTGAATCATATAAATATTCCAAGATAGCATGACGCTGCGGTGTCATACGTACACGTGTGCTTTTAAGTGCTTCAATGGCATCTTGCAAGCGATGGTTTGACATCGTCATGCACCTCTCTTTCAATACAACAATTCTTACTTTATAATAAGTATAGTATAGAAGTGAGAGGGCTGTCAATTAGTCATTACGGCGATTTTATTACAAAATGGCAGGATTCTCTTATCAATTAGCCAATCTTATATGAGAGTGCTTTTCAAATTATGGCATAAAGCCTTATTTAATAAACGACTTGCCCTCCAAAAATAAAGCAACGTCCTTTACATCAATAAGAAATGAGGTATAGCGATGAATGTGATTATTCTTTCTTTTTTGTTTACGTTTCTCTATGCTTAAGCAAGAACTTTGTAACGCTTCTTTTAACTCCGAGTGATGTTTTTCTTCAAGACCAATTAAAAAGGTTGTATTCCCCTTCCGAAGAAAACCTCCTGAACTCGCTAATTCCGTCATTCGATACCCTTTTTCTTTTAAACTCTTTTCCACTTCATCAGCATAGAAGTCATCAATAATACAAATAAGCAGCTTCATTTTTTCGCCTCACTCCCCTCAAATGATGACCAATCTTTAGTACCCTTTATTTAAGTTTATTCGATTAATAAAGTTTTCGTGTTTCTCTTGATTGATAAATTTCTTTAAATTCTCTCTAAAAATTTGAAACGCTCTTGGCTGATAAGAAGAAGATATTCCCGATAAATGAGGGGTCACCGTCACATTGTCCATATCCCAAAATGGACTCTCATTTGCTAACGGCTCTTGCGAAAAGACATCTAAAACCGCATGCTCGATCGCCCCCTCGGTCATAATCTTAGTTAACGCATTCTCGTCTACTGTATAACCTCTGCCAATATTAATAAAAGTTGCACTTCGTTTCATTTTACGAAAACGTTGTTCATTCATTATTTTCTTCGTTTCCTCTGTTGCTGGCAACACATTGACAACAAAATCAGCCACAATTAAAATCTCTTCTAATCTCTCTTTAGGTACGACACGATCGACATTTTCCACTTCCTGTCCAGAAGAGTTCATGCCTAATACATTCATATTAAAAGCTTTGGCTAGTCTCGCTATCTCTTGACCAATAGCCCCCACCCCTAAAATCGATAAAGTCTTACCATTTAATTCGCTCATTGGGACAGAGCGATTCCAATCGTGAGTTTGCTCCTGCTGAATTAAAGTTTTGGTTTTTCTCGCAACTTGAAGCATCATCCCAATCGTATATTCCGCCATTGGTTTAGCATGAATACCACGACAATTCGTTACCAAAATATCCTTTTTCTTCAATGCAGCAAATGGTAGTTGCTCTAATCCTGCTGAGATAACCATAACCCATTTTAATTTATTCGCAGTTTGGATATGTTTTTCCTCTAAATCTTCACCATATGTGATCAAAATTTCTGCAGTTCGTAATTCGTCTTCCGCTTCGGCCATGTTATTATAGAAAGAAAAATAGGCTTCTGGAAATACCGTTTCTAGATCTTTTTGAATGTTAGTTGCTATTTGGGCTGATGAAATTATTTTCATATCCTAGCCTCCGTTACTCCAAATCTCATTCTCCTATTAGTTAAGCTCGGTAGCAATGTAATCAAACACTTCTTTTACATGGTCGGCCACCTTTACTTTTCTCCACTCTTTTGCTAGGTTCCCTTCTTTATCAATCACAAAAGTAGAACGTTCAATGCCCATATATTCTTTCCCAAAGTTCTTTTTTAATTTCCATACATCAAATAGCTCTGAAACTTGATGCTCCTCATCAGATAATAGTAGAAATGGTAAGTTATATTTCTCAATAAATTTCTCATGTCTAGCTAACGGATCTGGGCTTACCCCTAAGATCACTGCATCATGCTTTTCTAGTTCCTCGTTATAATCTCTAAAATCACAAGCCTGCGTTGTGCAGCCTGGTGTCATATCTTTCGGATAAAAATAAAGAATAATATTCTTACCTTCATAATCTTTTAGTGAGACATTCTCTCCATTATTTGCTGGTAATGTGAATGCTGGTACTTTTTCTCCTATTGCAATAGCCATTTAAAACCACCCTTTCAAAATTTATATCTTCTAGCGTATCTGAACTTTCTCCCAAAAACAACTTATCTGATTTCTATCATATAAGAAATGACTCTATATTTATGAACATTTTAAAAAGGGGATGAGCCCACTGCAAGCCTTATCGAATGAATTATTAATCCAAAGTTACTTTCAGGCAAAGAAATTACGTTTAAATGATCAATTTACTCAACTTTTATTAGAGGAAATTAAAAGAAGAGCGCTCTCTTGTGAGATTAAAATAGAAGAATAACTTCTAAGGAAATTGAATCAGCTTCTTAAAGTTAATAGACGAGGTCACTGAAATAGTCTCAATATCTCCTTTATCTTAGAAATTAGTATTTCCCAGCAAATGGTCGCTCAAGGGTTCAAACTATTCTTTCAAAACAGAGCGAGCGGAGTAAAATAAACTAAGCTCATCTGAAATAAGAGGTGGTTTTCAGTGGTCTCCTCTAGTCAAATGTCTACGGTTGCTCTATCATAAATAATATGATTGAATAACGATCAAAATAATTTTATGAATCAGCTTTCATTTGGAGGTAATTATGAATTTCTCAAAATCAGAAGAATTACATAAGGAATCATTAGAACATATCGTTGGTGGGGTGAATAGTCCCTCACGCTCTTTTAAAGCAGTCGGAGGTGGTTCACCGATTTATATGGAACGAGGGCAAGGGGCTTACTTTTGGGATGTCGATGGCAATCAATACATCGATTATTTAGCAGCTTACGGACCTATCATTACAGGACATGCCCATCCACATATTACAAAAGCCATTCAAACCGCAGCTGAGAAAGGAGTGCTATACGGAACTCCAACAAGTCTTGAAATCACTTTTGCAAAAATGTTAAAAGAAGCGATCCCATCTCTTGAAAAAGTTCGTTTTGTTAACTCAGGAACAGAAGCAGTCATGACAACGATTCGTGTTGCCAGGGCTTATACAGGGCGAGATAAAATCATTAAATTTGCAGGTTGTTATCACGGCCACTCTGACTTAGTTCTTGTTGCAGCTGGTTCTGGACCTGCCACTCTTGGTACACCTGATTCAGCTGGTGTGACTAAAAGTACGGCAGAAGAAGTCATTACTGTTCCATTTAATGATATCAACGCCTATAAAGAAGCTCTCGATACATGGGGCGACCAAGTAGCCGCTGTCTTAGTAGAACCGATTGTTGGCAACTTCGGAATTGTCGAACCGAAAGAAGGCTTTTTACAAGCTGTAAATGACTTAACACACGAAGCAGGTGCTTTAGTTATTTATGATGAAGTCATTACGGCGTTCCGCTTTATGTACGGTGGGGCTCAAAATTATTTAGGCATTGAACCAGACATGACAGCATTGGGTAAAATTATTGGCGGTGGCCTTCCGATTGGAGCATACGGTGGTCGCATCGATATTATGGAAAAAGTCGCTCCACTTGGGCCTGCTTATCAAGCCGGAACGATGGCTGGAAACCCTGCCTCCATGAGTGCAGGAATTGCTTGCTTAGAAGTGCTTAAAAGAGATGGAGTCTATGAACAACTAGATTTATTAGGGCAAAAACTTGAAGAAGGTATTCGCCAACTAGCAAGAAAACATCATATTCCCATGAGCTTAAACCGTTTAAAAGGCGCCCTAACATTGTATTTCACCACGACAACCGTCACGAATTACGAAGAAGCCGAAGCCTCTAATGGGGAATTATTTGCAATATTCTTTAAAGAAATGTTGAAACAGGGTATTAATTTAGCCCCTTCCAAATATGAGGCATGGTTCCTGACAACAGAACATACGGATGCAGATATCGAAACAACATTAAAAGCCGTAGATGAAGCTTTCTCTGTCGTATCCTTACACGTTTAAGACTAATGAGAGTCTGAGACTTAAAAGCATTTAGCTGCTTTTAAGTCTTTTTTATATGGTTTATTCCCTCCTACAATTTATAACCATTCATCCAATGCCCAAATCCACATCACGATGCCAAGAAAGTCGAATAAAAAAACATAGGGTATATGAATAAAGAAGTATCCAAATAACAAATGCTTTTCATAACTTCTTGACGTATATCCCCTCTGTTCTGTACACAGACTTTTCTTTTAATTAATTGTCCTATTTATTAAACACCGTTCATATAATCTTAAAGCTTTCGCCTCACCCAGCTTTTTCATAAACTATAATAATTACACACAATCTTTTTCAAGAAATCACTTGCTTCTTCTTTCTAATCACGGTATAGTACGTTCGGTACTGATATAAACTAATAGGAAGAAAACTATTTTTCAAAAAAATTTTACGATTAGTACTTATGATTACATCACGTTCTCTCTAGTGATGAGATGAACGGATATTAGAAAGGACATCTTATTAAAATGAAACTTGGTGCTCGTATTTTTAAAACGGGTCTTGCTGTTACATTAGCTATGTATGCAGCTTTATGGTTAGGTTCTGATTCTGCAACATTCGCTGCAATTGCCGCTGCTTTTGCGATTCAGCCTTCCATTCATCGAACTTTCCAAACAATTTTAGATCAAATTCAAGCAAATCTAATTGGAGCGATTTTAGCTGTCATTTTTGTGCTCACATTTGGTCATGATCCATTCGTAGTTGGTGTTGTTGTTATTTTAGCTATCGCCCTTATTTCTAAATTAAAGTTAGAGCCTTCAACGATTCCACTTGCGATTGTAACGATCATTATTATTATGGAAAGCCCTACGACGAATTTCGTCGAATTTGCAACAGATCGATTTTTACTTATTATGCTTGGTGTGTTTACAGCCTTTATTGTCAACCTTTTCTTTATTCCACCAAGATATGAAACAAAATTTTATCAATTAATGTTAAATGAAACAGACAATGTAATTCAATGGATTATGTTGTTGTTAAGACAAGATGCCGATCCTCGTTCATTAAAAGGTGACCTTGAACGATTAGATGGCCAAGTGAAAAAACTAGACAATCTTTATAATTTATATAAGGAAGAACGCAATTATTTCTTAAAAAACAAATACAGTAAAGCAAGGAAATTAGTGCTCTTTAGGCAAATGCTCATTACAATAAAAAAATCTATTTTTGTTCTAAAAAACTTTGAAAGGCGCTCGGATGATATTAAACAACTACCAGAGCCCATCCAACAACAATTTGAACAACAACTTGATTTATTAACCAATTTCCACAATCGGATTCTTTTACGATATGTTGGAAAAGTAACTTCCTCACCTTCTCAAGAAACATTAGAGGATTTAGATGTAGGGAAGGAATCTTTAGCACAAGCCTTTATTACCTACTATAATCAAGAAGAAATTGAAGAACAAACATGGATGCATACTTTCCCAGCGATTTCACAAATTATCGAATACCAAGAAGAGCTAGTCCATTTAGACCATTTAGTTAACAGCTTCTTTAAATATCATACCGAGGAAAGTACACTTGATATTAATCCCGAAGAATAACACTTCTTTAATAAAACATCATACATGATAAACAGATAAGAGCTGTCCCACACGAGTACAGCTCTTTTTATCGTTCTCATTCAGGAATATATACAAAAACTCTCATGCAAATTTATTGGAATTTCTGGACTTCAAACAAGCGTTTATAGCTGCTGTTTTTATTATTCATTAACTGAGCATGGGTTCCAACCTCTTTAATTTCGCCGTTTTCAACAAGTACAATTTTATCTGCATGGGTAATCGTTGATAAGCGGTGGGCGACAATAAAGGTTGTTCGATCTTTTGCAAGTTCTTCTAAAGCCTCTTGAATATAATGTTCACTTTCTAAATCAAGGGCAGAAGTTGCTTCATCAAAAATAAGCATTGGTGGATTTTTCAAAAAGACACGAGCAATGGCAACACGTTGCTTTTGACCACCTGAGAGCTTCACACCTCTTTCCCCGACCTCAGTATCATACCCTTCAGGTAAATTCATAATAAATTCATGGGCGTTCGCTGCCTTAGCAGCTGCGATTACCTCAGCATCTGCGGCTCCTGGATTCCCCATTAAAATATTTTCCTTCACAGACTCACTAAACAAAATATTATCCTGCAAAACCATACCAATTTTATCACGTAAACTTCTTACTTGATAGTTCCGAATGTCGATACCATCAAGTAAAATCACTCCTGAAGTCACATCATAAAAGCGTGGAATTAAGCTGATCAAAGTACTTTTTCCTCCACCACTCATCCCAACAAAGGCAATCGTTTCCCCACTTTTAATCGTTAAATTTAAATTTTTCAACGCCGGCGTATGTTCGTCATTATAATAAAAGCTCACATTTGAAAATTCGAGCTTGCCATCCGTATGTTTTAATTCCTTTGAACCAGGCTTGTCGGTAATATCATAGTCTTCATCAATAAATTCAAACACTCGGTCCATCGAAGCGATTGCTTGAGTTAAAACGGTTGATGAGTTTACAAGACGACGTAACGGTCCATATAATCTTTCCATATATAGAACAAATGCCGTCATAACCCCGACTTCTATCACATTATTTAAAGCAAAATAACCTGCAACGATAATGACAAGTAGTGGCGCAATATCGGTTATCGTGTTAACAACAGCAAAAGTTTTTGCATTCCACCTCGTATGATCGAGGGCTTTTGCTAAAAAATGATCATTCCGTTTAGCAAATTGCTTTTGTTCATGGTCTTCTAACGCAAAACTACGAATGACACTCATCCCTTGCACACGTTCATGCAAATGTCCTTGCACTTCGGCTAATGCTTGCGAGCGAACTCGAGTAATATTTCGTAGTCTTGCATAAAAATATTTAACCGAAAATCCATAAAGCGGAAACATCGAAATGGCCACAAGCGTCAACCAAACATTCATATTTAACATAATAATAATCGCAATAATAATCGTAAATAAATCGAGCCAGATGTTCATTAAACCTGTTATGACAAAATTCTTTGTTTGCTCCACATCATGGATAACTCGAGATATAATCTCCCCTACTTTACGATTGGAATAAAAGCGAAGGCTTAATTTTTGGATATGGCTAAAGAGCTGATCTCGAATATCATATAATATTTTACTCCCGATCCATTGAGCAAAATATTGACGATAATACTCAATCGGTGGGCGTAACACTACAAAAATAAATAACATAATAGCCATAATTTTAAATAACATGGACTGTTTCTCTTCTACCGATAAACCGTCCACTAAAATAATATCATCAATAATATAAGCGACGACTAAAGGCAATAATAATGGAATTCCAAACTTTAAGATGCCAATTAATATCGTGATAATAATTTGTTTTGTATATGGTTTTACAAACGCCATATAGCGTCTAATACTTCCCAAATCTACACTCCTCCCTTTCAAGTCTTATTATGAACGAAAAACTTTTGAATCACTCAAATTTTGCTCATAGCCTTTTCGCAACCCGATTTGGCTCATCCCCGTTTTTCATTACCAATAACAGACTATTTGCACTCTAATTGAGCGTAACCATGAGTTTCATTACCAATCCCCAGGTAATGCACTTCTTTTAAACCTCCCAAAAACATTGAAAAAAGCCCGAACCTCAGGCTTTTTCTAGAATACAATGCTATCAACTTATCGATATTGTAAAAAGCGCTCATACCAATTTTCAATAAATTGCGGGGCGAAAGGGCCCTTACGTTGATGAATCCAAGATACCAATGTGTCGACACTTCGTTGCAAAATCGCGTCTAACTCAGGTGGATAATTCATTTGTTTTTGATGGAGTTCGTACTCATCTTCATCCAATAACTTGAATGTCATATCTGGAGCGACTTTAATGTCAAGGTCATAATCAATATATTTTAATGCTTCCTCGTCCCAAGTAAACGGAGTTCCGATGTTACAATAATAATGGATGCCATCCGCTCTGAGCATGGCTATCGTATTAAACCATTGCTCAGAATCAAAATAACAAATGGCCGGTTCCCTCGTTCTCCAATTACGTCCATCTGATTCTCTTACTAGGATTCGATCATTTCCTCCAATCACAACCTTTGACGTCCCTTTTAATATGATGGTATCTTCCCAAATCCGATGAAGAGATCCATTATGTTTATAACTATGGATCTGAATACTACTACCCACTTTGGGAAAGTTCATTTGTTACTCCTTTCTGTGTAACTTTTCACTGGACGTCCATACATAGAGCTTTTCAATCTAGGTGCTTGTACGAAGCAAGCTCCTAAATGTGAGCCAACTCTCATGTACTTATCTACACACTTCATTCAATCTTAATTTGTCTATTCTGTTCTATTATACCGCTTTCTAACCTCTTTTGAAACGGTAAGTACCCGATAGCAGAAAAAAAGGCCTTCTTTTGTCTTGATATCAACAACGAAGGCCCTCAATAATACAATTATTTATTTTGTATGACTAATTAACCACTTGAGCAAGACGAGGCATAGTAGCCACATTTTTCTCCGTTTCCTTTTCCCCTTTAATTAAACTATACGTTAAACATATTGGTTTATTTGTCTGTGGGTCACGTCCGATCACCGCATCAATGTTAAAAACTTTTTCAAGTACTGGTTGAGTGATGACTTCTTCACAGTCACCGGATTTAATAATTTCACCATCTTTTAATGCGACAATATAATCAGCAAAACGAGCCGCTTGATTTAAATCATGCAAAACCATCACAATGGTACGCCCTTGTTCTTGATTTAATTTTTGCAAGAGCTCTAACACTTCTAGTTGGTGAGCCATATCTAAATAGGTCGTTGGTTCATCCAAGAAAATAATTTCTGTTTCTTGGGCAAGGGCCATCGCAATCCAAACCCGCTGTCTCTGTCCACCAGAAAGAGCATCGACAGTTCGATATTTAAATGTTTGTAACCCAGTCACTTCGAGGGCCCAATCAATCATTTCTAGATCTTTTTTATTTAATCGGCCATACCCTTTTTGGTGAGGATAACGACCATAAGAAACAAGTTCACTAACCGTTAAGCCACTAGCACTCTCTGGTGTCTGCGGCAAAATCGCCATTTTTTGAGCCAAATGTTTTGTGTTCTCTTTCACAATTTCTTTTCCATCTAATACCACCGTACCAGTCTGATACGAGATAATTCTTGTCATCGCTTTTAATAACGTTGATTTCCCACATCCATTAGCTCCGATGATTGTTGTAATTTTATGATCCGGTATTTCAATCGACATATCCTTAATAATTGTCTTATCACTATAGGCTATATGTAAACCTTCCGTATATAGTCGTGTCATCTTATTCCTCCCTTTAACTCATTGTATTTTTATCGCAAAAAAATATATTAATTCGATTAGTTTTTTAAAATTTTCAATTCGATTGATAACATTTATCAATACTAAGCACAAGTTGACTATAATCAGATTGAGAATCGTTGTCAATAGTAATTGCCAAATATACATATTCAGTGTATGATGATAATGATTATCAATATACACTAGGTTTTGGAGGGAGTGAGTCTTATGCACTCAATAGACTTATTTGATGTAACAATTATTGGGGCTGGACCTGCTGGATTATATTCTGCTTTTTATAGTGGATTACGCGAAATGAAAACAAAAATAATTGAATACCAACCACGTTTAGGTGGAAAAGTCCATGTTTATCCTGAGAAAATGATTTGGGATGTCGGTGGATTAACTCCTACTCCTGGAGCTAAATTGATTGAACAAATTGTAAAACAAGGCCTTACCTTTAATCCAGAAGTTGTTCTTAACGAAAAAGTGACTTCCATTTCTCGTGATATTGATGAAGGTTATTTTATTTTAAAAAGTGCAACAGGCAATATACATTATTCTAAAACCATTATCGTAGCTGTTGGTGGTGGAATCCTCTCTCCTTCTAAAATTGAAATTGATGGAGCGGAAAGATTTGAAATTACCAATTTAAATTACACGGTAAAATCTTTACAGCATTTTAAAGACAAAGTCGTAATGATCTCAGGTGGCGGAAACTCGGCCATTGATTGGGCAAATGAACTTCAACCAATTGCGAAAAAAGTTTATTTAACTTATCGGAAAGAAGCCCTTACTGGTCATGAAGCACAAGTGACTCAACTTTCAAATAGTGGCTGTGAATGCCACTTTAACAGCTTTATTACGAAATTCATTCCAAATAAAGCTCACGATAGAATTAGTAGCGTAGAACTTACTAACCATCGAAACAACACCACTTCATACATAGATGTTGACGAAGTGATCATCAATCATGGTTATGAACGTGACAGCTCCCTTTTACAAGAAAGCTCGTTGCCGATTGAATTAGTTGAAGATTTTTATATTAAAGGGACAGCCCAGAGCGAATCGACTGTACCTGGTATATTTGCAGCTGGTGATATCTTATCCCACCCAGGCAAAGTTCATTTAATTGCTGGAGCTTTTCAAGATGCCGCTAACGCAGTAAATAAAGCCAAACAGTACATTCAACCAGATGCTGCTCAAACAGCAATGGTTTCCTCTCATAATGAAATTTTTAAACAACGTAACAAAGAATTAATAAAACAATTAATCAAATAATAACAACGACCCAAAAGCACTTATGTGAATTTGGGCTTTTTTATTTACTTCTCGAGTAGTTTTAATTACACATGTAGGATTATTTGCACCTTAATTTCGCATTCGCCTCTGTTTCATTACCATAAAAGTGCTGTGCGTCACAAAACAGTCACACGAATCTCATCATTTTCAGTTCCTAATAAAACATTTAGTATCCATAAAAAAACCGGCACGAAATCGAAACTTCGCACCAGCTTTTGTTCAGGGTTTTCACCTTTTATTATTGTTGTTTTTTCTTTTGTTCGGATTGTGCATTTTGTTGTCTTACTTGTTGTGCATCTGTTTCGCTAGCAAATTCTGTTTCGTAGCTAGCGTTTTGTTGAGAAGCTTGATTTTGTTTTTTCACTTGTTGTGCATTTGTTTTAGATTGGTTTTGTTGATTTTGGTTTGCCATTTAATCACCTCCACAAAAATTAAGATGTCCAGGAGGCAATCATTCTATCCAAAATAAATTCTCTAATTTTATGTTAAAAGAGAAATTCCTCCATCAACAATAAGAGTTTGCCCTCTAATCATTGACGCTTGATCGGAAACTAAAAACATAACCGCATTCGCTAAATCCTCTGGTTCCACTAAACGGCCAGCTGGTGTTCGACTTGCAGATGATGCTAAAAGTTCTTCACGATTCGGAAAATGAGTTAATGCATCTGTATCAACCGCTCCTCCTGAAACTGCATTAACTACAATTCCTTTTTCTGCTAATTCAACCGCTAAATATCTTGTTAATGCCTCAACTGCCGCTTTTGATACTCCTACAGTCGTATAATTTTCTAAATAACGAATCGAACCTAAAGAACTTAAGCTGACGATTTTACCACCGCCTGATTTTTCCATTCGTCTTGCGGCTTCTTGAGCACAAAATAATAACGCTTTACTGTTTATATTCATCGTCCAATCCCAATGATTTTCTTCTAGCTCCATAAGAGGACGTAAAACACCAGATGCAGCATTATTAATAAAAATATCTAAACGATCAAAATGCTGATCAATTTCTTCAAACATCTCTTTAATTTTTTCAGGCTTTCCAACATTCGCTTTAACAACTAATGTTTTTCGTCCTAACTGTTCAATTTCTGCTGCTGTTTCTAAGGCTGCATTTTTATTTCTTGCATAATTAATGACAATATCATATCCTTGCTCCGCTAAGCGCAAGGCAATTCTTTTTCCAATTCCTCTACTACTACCTGTGACAAGTGCTACTTTTTGTTCCATTACTTTTCCTCCTAAAATCTATATGTATCGTAACCAAGCATATTAATCATTCCTTGCTATTATATCGTATAGCTTGATGATAGAACAGGGAGACTAAGTTTAAGTAATCTTCAACATAATAAAAAAGGAGGCTAGGATGATGCATGAAGGACGTGATATGACTGAGCTTTCAATGCTCCCTAAAAGTGAGTGGACAAAAGAAGAATTAGCTTTTTTCCACTATAATTTACAACAGATGGTTCCTTATTTAAATGCAGAAGGGTCTTCCATTCATAGAGAAATCATTGAAGAAATTGAAGCTCGTGGTGGTCTAAATAAATGAACCATCTTTGATCATAAATACGGGTAATTAGCTAACCGATTTTCCCAAGTTCTTAAATCAAACTAACAAGTCATATGAGGTCATTTTTGGTGTTTTTATGCTCTCCTCCTTTTTTATTAAGTATATTTCCTTTGTTTTTTTTGATTTTTTCCGTAAGATGGAGGTATCTTTTTCAAAGGAGTGATAGCATGAAAGCATTAGTTTATGAACAATACGGTACGCCGAATGTGTTAACGGTAAAAGAAATGCCCACACCAACAATTAAAGACAATCAAGTTCTTATTAAAGTTCAAGCTAGTGGCATTAATCCAGTTGATACATATTTTCGTAAAGGGATTAGAGAAGTCCCCAGTTTCCCACATATTCCACATTTTGATGTCGCTGGAACGATAATTGAAGTTGGAGACAACGTAACATCTCACAGCGTTGGTGAGCACGTTTGGGCATCGAATGCAAAAGGGGCTTCAGGTGAATTCGTTGCACTTGATGCAGAAATCGCCTTTCCATTAACCAATTCGTTATCGTTTGCAGATGGCGCGGCTTTATCGATGCCTTTTTTAACCGCTCATTTAGCTCTTTTCTTCCGAGGTCAGTTAAAAAGCGATGAAACAGTCCTAATATACGGGGGCTCTGGTGCCGTTGGATATGCCGCTATTCAATTAGCAAAAGAAATTGGTGCTAAAGTCATTACAACAGCTGGTTCAGCGGAAAAAGCTCAAATTGCAAAAGCAGCCGGAGCCGACCATGTGATTTTATATAAAGAAACGACTGTTGCGAAGAAAGTGCTTGAATTAACGGAAGGTGCTGGTGTACCACTCATTTTAGAAATGTCTTTAAGTGATAATATGGAAACCGACTTTGAAATCATTCAAAATGGTGGACGAATTATTACAATCGGCTCACCTAATGACAACACACCACCTTTACTTTGGAGACAACTAAATCAAAAAAATGCCGCTTTATTAGGGCTACTCTTATTTACCGTCCCAAAAGACGCTTATATTGCAGCGGGACAACAAATTAGTAAATTATTTCATGATCAAAAATTACTAGCTCTCAATCATCAAATTTTCTCTTTAGAAGACGCCGTAATTGCTCATCAAGCTGTGGAAGCAAAAGAAATAAATGGTCGTGCGATTTTAATTCATAAATAACTAAGTAATGATTTAAAGATGTCTCATATATGGAGGCGTCTTTTTTCCAAGATATACTCTCTAATTTCTGATACATCCTTTTTTAGCACCTGGTTATCCTAAAAATAGGAGTTTGGAAAGGAGACAAATTGATGGAAAAGCAAAAGTATTATATTAATTTAAATCCGATTAGTATGGATGATATTAGTCCAACAAAGATTGGGGACGGGCAGCTGATCGAATATGAAATTGAAGCAACCGAAACCGAAAAAAAAGATTTAGCTAACCTGCTTCATGAAGTCCAAAAACATGATTTAGAATTGAGTAATTTATTTTCCTTTGAGCACTTTGACCAAAGCAAAACAGATATCGATCAAGAGGAATATCAAAAAGGCATGGATGATGTATATGAAGCTCTTTATCGCTTAGGCACTCCCGAAACGAAAAGAATTATTGAGGAAATTCATTTAAGAAATCGAGAGCATTAATAACCTAGTGTCTTAAAGCTTATTATCATCATTAAAAGACAGATGAGTAACTATCTCATTTGTCTTTTAAAGCTTTTCGCACACTAATCTGGAGCAGCACCATTTTTCATTACTTATCCTGCTTTATTCGCACCCTAATCCTGACATCGCACGATTTTCATTACCAATTACCACTTATTCGAATCTAAATCATAGCTTCGACTACGGTTTCGTTACTTATCTCCGCCCCCACTCACTACCTTCAAAAAAAATGCCTTAAAGCGATAAGTTAGTTCGCTCTAAGACACCTCCATTCATTAACAGTTTTTGTCTTTTAAAAATTCGCCTTGGATTGCCCGCCATCAACATTTAATGTGGCTCCAACAACCCAGCTTGCTTTTTCAGAACTTAAAAACAAAACAACATTCGCAATTTCTTCTACGGTTCCAAATCTTCCTGCAGGGATTTCGTTCTTAACAAACTGTTTCATTTTTTCAGGATTCTCTTCCATTCTTTTTTTCCAATTTCCACTTGGGTGTAAAATCGAACCTGGGGCAACACCATTAACTCGAATTCCATCCTTTATCGCTTCATCTGCTAATGATTTTGTAAAACTAATCATCGCCGCTTTGGCAGCATTGTATGTAGCTTTCCCTCCTGATTCACGTCCAAAGATAGAAGAAATATTTATGATACTCCCCCAACCGTTTTCTTTCATTTTTGGAAGGACTAATTGACTAAAATGCACAGCCGAAAAATAATTTAAATTAATGGCTTCAGAAAAAAGAGACAATTCCGTTTCAGCAATCGTTGAACCGTTACTACCACCGACGTTATTAATCAAAATGTCAACGGAACCAAACTTTTTTTCAAACGTCTCGACCACTTTTTTACGTTCTTGCTCATTTGCTAAATCAGCTTTAATAAACTGAAAATATTCAGCTTTAAATTCTTCCATCCAATCAGCTTCATTTCTCGCTACAACTGCTACCTTTGCTCCTTCAGCTAAATAAGCTAAGGCAATCGCTTGACCTATTCCTTTAGAACCCCCTGTAACTAAGACCGTTTTGCCTGCTAAATTTAGGTGCATCATCATTCCTCCATTTTTAATTGTTGTTCAATGATTTTTTGGTGGGAAACAGGAAATGCATAATCTTCAATCTGCTGCTTTTGAACCCAGCGTTGATCCGTACTAAGCTCTAATTCATTCGATAATACATTCAGCTCATAGACATGGATATGCCATTTTAAATGAGAAAAAACATGCTCCACCTCTTGAAGTGGTCCAAAACTTTCGAATGTATCCATTTTTAAAAAGTTGCTAATTTCTTTTTCAATGTTTACTTTCTCTTGCTCCAACTTTTCGGTTTCAAAGTTAACAAATTGCCATAAACGGGCAAGTAACCCTTTTTCCGGTCTTTTTTCGATCAAAAACTCACCTAACTCATTTTTGATAACTAAGGCAATGATGTTTTTTTGCTGTTGCTTTTTCTTTTTAGACTTAATTGGCAATTCTGTTTGAACTCCTTCTTCATACGCTCTACAGTATTCACGAACTGGACATAATAAGCAGCCTGGTGAAGTCGGCGTACAGACAAGAGCTCCTAATTCCATTAAACCTTGATTAAAAAAGGACGCATTCTTTTTTGAAATTAATTCATACAAAATCGCTTCAAATCGGGTTCGTGTTTTCGGTTTAGCAATGTCATCTTTAATTAATAAAACTCGTGATAACACCCGCATGACATTTCCATCTACTGCCGGTTCTGGTAAGTCATAAGCAATACTCAAAATCGCTCCAGCTGTATAAGGGCCGACTCCTTTTAGTGCGGAAATTTCTTTACGATTGTTAGGAACGACCCCTTTATAATGTTCTACCACTTCCCTTACCGCCGATTGTAAATTCCGAACCCTTGAATAATACCCAAGTCCTTCCCATGCTTTTAAAATCTTTTCTTCATCTGCGTTCGCTAATGCTTCTGCAGTCGGAAACTCACGCATGAAGTTTGTATAATAAGGAATTACCGTATCAACCCTTGTTTGCTGAAGCATTATTTCTGATACCCAGACGCGATAAGGGTCTTTATTTTCACGCCAAGGAAGCTCACGTTGATGTTCAACAAACCAACCAACTAAATCTTCCTGGAAACCTGTAATATTAAACTTTTCTAAATCTGTATGACTCATAACACTACTCCTTACGTTCAAACGCCCAACAATGAACTTTTTTCTCTCCACCTTCAATCAGAGGGACCATCTTTCCAAAGATCGGTTCCAAAGCCGATTGTCGGATTTGTTTTATCTCCTCGTATTGTCTATGTGTTTCCACTTTAAACATTTCTACATATAAATATGGTTGATCCGATGCAACAAACCAATTAATATCTGTCGCTCCCAGCACTTCTAATTGTTGTAAAATAGAGCGCATTAGTTTTTCATATTCTTCAACCATTTCTTCTTTAACTTTATATTCCATAAAGATTTGTAATTCTTTTGTCATGATTTTTCTCCTTGCCTTTTAAACTTTTGATTTTCGGGTATAAATAAAGAAGAACTATAAAAATTTAGCTACTTTTCAAAGTGCTTGACTATAGAAATTTATCAAAAGATTTGATATCATTGGAAAATCCTAAGCTCAGACTTTAAAAGGTGAGCTTTTATTCACCAAGGAGGAGGAATCCATAATGGATACTGGTACACATGTAGTAATGGGATTTGCTCTTGGTGGATTAGCGATGGTTGATCCGGTTGTAGCAAGCGACCCAGTAATGCAAAAAACCGTTCTGATTGCCACAATAATTGGTTCGCAAGCACCTGATTTTGATACTGTTCTAAAGTTACGAAATAATGCCGTTTACCTTCGTAATCACCGAGGGATAACCCATTCCATCCCTGCCGTATTATTATGGCCTTTATTAATTACAGCTACCCTTGCCCTTTTTGTCCCAGGAATTGCTTGGTCAACCGTTTTATTATGGTCCTTTATTGCTGTGTTTTTACATGTATTTGTTGATATTTTCAATGCATATGGCACCCAAGCTCTTCGTCCATTTTCAAAAAAATGGGTCGCTCTTGGAGTCATTAATACATTCGATCCTTATATCTTTTTCACCCACCTAGGTGCTCTGATGATGTGGTTACTTGGAAGCCCACCAGTAGCAACCTTTTTTGGACTTTACGGTATCTTAATTCTTTATTACATTTGGCGCTTTTACGAGAAAAATAAAGTAATTCAACACGCAAGACGTCTACACCCAACAGCGACACATATATTCGTCTCCCCATCGATGCGTTGGTATCAATGGCATCTCGTCATTCGTACAAAAGAGACCTTATATGTAGCCGAATCGATCCATAATGAAATTAATTATTTTGAACAATATCCTTTTGAACCTATACCGGATATGCCAATTATGAATGCAGCTAGAAAAGACGATAACTTACACGCCTTTTTATCCTTCTCCCCAACTTATCGGTGGGAAGTGGAGAAAAATGATGACTATACAGAAGTTCGATTTATTGATTTACGATACCGAAGCAAGGGACATTACCCCTTTGTCGCAATCGTACAGCTAAACGAACAACTGAAAATCATTAGTTCTTATACAGGCTGGGTTTATAATGAAAATACATTGAGAAAAAAATTAAATGTCTTGACCGAAAATTAAATCTTCTACATGCCGTGTCAGATTAGCCATTTACGACACGGTTTCTTTATACTTGCTCACATTTCGTGGCTTATCCGCTCTTTTACGACGTTCCCTGCTCCCTTTTTTCACATTCTCTGGCGTATCCGCTCTTTTACGACGTTTCCTGCTCCCTTTTTTCACATTACATGGCGTATCCGCTCTTTTACGACGTGCCCTGCTCGTTTTTTCCACATTCCGTGGCGTATACGCTCTTTTACGACATGCCCTACTCCCTTTTTTCACATTACATGGCGTATACGCTCTTTTACGACGTGCCCTGCTCCCTTTTTTTCACATTCTCTGGCGTATCCGCTCTTTTACGACGTGCCCTGCTCCCTTTTTTTCACATTCTCTGGCGTATCCGCTCTTTTACGACGTGCCCTGCTCCCTTTTTTTCACATTCTCTGGCGTATCCACTCTTTTACGACGTACTCCTGCTCCCTTTTTTCACATTCCGTGGCGTATCCGCTCTTTTACGACGTACCCTGCTCCTTTTTTTTTCACACTCCCTGGCGTATCCGCTTCTTTACAACGACATACCAAGCATTACTCATTCATCTCAAAAGAAAGATGATGAGAATTTCAACACTTCTCACCACCTTTTCTTTTTTAATGCTTCATTCCTTCATCTTTGTTCAAATGAGAAAATTTTTCATTTTTTGGGGCGTATTTATGTAAATGCGGCCCATATTGACTAATCCATTTTAAAACAATTTGTTCCGTCATTTCTTGCCCTTTATATGTTCGTCCGGCCTTTGCACTTGTTGTTTCAAAATCCTCCCATAATCCTTCCACCCATGTTCTCGCTTGATTCACTGTCAACTCTTGATTAACTTCTAACAATTTATCCGTCAATCGTTGAAAAATTTCTTCCACATTGATTTCCTCCATTTACAAGTAATTATCACAAATAAAGCATAGCAATTTTTCTCATACTAAGATTGAGCTAGTTGAAAGGGGGCTCATCCAATGCGTAATAAAGCAAAAGACTTTCCTAATCACATTAAGTTTTCAGGAGCATCTTTGGAAGACGAAAAGCACGCTTCTAAACGTGCAAACGGGACAATCAAGGACCGTCCACAAGAAAGAATGCTATCGGCAAACGAAGCTGACGACAGTTAACTTAATAAGGAGGGCTTTTACTATGGGTAAGGAGAAAAAGAGATATAACTATCAAGATCCATTTCAATCACCTAGAGCAAACCCTAAACGTGCATTCCACCAAGTCAATGGTGAGACCCAACAAAGTTACCATAATATTGTTCTAGCCGTGCAGACACGGAAACGTGCTTAAGACAAAAATTATGGACTAGCTCAACCATTTAATAAACTTTCCCCTAAGAACTTTCTTAGGGGAAGTTTTTATTTAATTTCTACTTTTAACAAAGAAATCGGTACGGCATCAAGATTGGCTTCATTATTACGATAGCCCCAAGCGAAATGACCATTCATGTAAGAAATTTGGAAAGTTGACTCCTCATCAAACATTTGATACGTTTTGCCTGGCTTAAATTGTTTTGGATCAAGCAAATAGGCTTTAGCCATCCAAACCTTTCGTTCATAAACCGCATACTCATTCATCATCCCAAGTTGCTCAGCCTTTTTTGCCTTTTCATTAAATTGACGTATTACGGTATGAAGCTCGTACTCACTCATGTCACTAAATCGTTTCTCATCCATTCTTATACTTCCCCCTAAAATGTCTCACTCTCTTTGTCTTTTTCAATAAAACGGGTAATTTCATCAATTGGAAAGCCTTTTTGATATAACCCTTGTTTTAATTTCTGCTCATATTCATAAGTATTATACTTCGTTTTATACTTTCTTTTCAGCTTTTCCGCTTGAAAACATAAAGCTTTCCACTGGACATCTTGATCAGAATCATGCTCTAAGTCTGCCTCCACCTCATCATACGCTACCTGAATGACTGCATGACTAAAGCCTTTCCCTTGCAATCTGTTCTGTTGCTTTTGCTTTAAAGCATGAGCCGATTCCCTCATCGATGGTTTTTGTTTCGTTAACCATTTTGTCAGTTTTTCAACTTGTTCTGCAAACGAAAACTCTCTTAAAGCTACATCAATAATCGATTCAGAGATACCTTTTTGTTTTAATTCCTGCCTTAATTTGAGCGGTCCTTTTAACTGCGTATTCTTTTTTGTCCGAACAAAACTTTTCGCAAACTCTTCATCGTTTAATAACTTTTGTTCAAGTAATAATTGCACCGTATATTCAATATGTTCTTTTTTTCGTTCTTTTCCTTGTAAGTATTCAACTAACTCAAAAACCGACCGCATTCTATATGATAAGTAATGAATGCTAAGATGATAAGTTTTCTTTTTTTCATCCTCATCCACAATTTGCTCTAGTTCCTCTTGATCAATTTCAAGGCCTTTTTTAATCCCTCGCTTAATTAAAATATCTTCATCAATACTAAACCCATACTCTTCTCCATTCCCTTTATTAAAAAAGAGATGATACCTTTGTTTAAAACGCTTATGGGCCGTAATCTTCGTAATCGTTACTTTCATTAATGTCACCTCTTTTTGGACAAAAGTACTTCATTTCGTAAACTAGTCTTTCTTATAAAGTATTTCATTTTAAGAAGGGAATCGTCAACTTAAAAAGAATGTTTAAGCAAAGAGTAACAACGGTAAAAGAAAATGTATACTCAACGAAAAGAGGGGTCATATGAACATTGCCATTACAGGAGGAACCGGATTTATTGGTTCCAGACTTGTTGATTATTTATTAAAAGAAGGTCATCAAATCAAAATATTAACACGAAGTTTAAAAAATAAAGAAGCGAAAGAAGGGGTTACTTATATTAAGTGGCTTAGTGAAGATTCAACCCCCGCCGTAGAACTTGAAGGTATTGAAGCCATTTATCATCTTGCAGGTGAATCGATCGGGGCAAAAAGGTGGTCCACTGAGCAAAAGCAAAAGATCTTGAATAGTCGAATTGATTCAACCAATGAATTGTTATCCATCATCTCTAAAATGGAACAAAAACCAAAGACACTCATTAGTGCCTCTGCCATAGGTTATTATGGAAACTCTGAATCCGAAACTTTTACAGAAAAATCAAAATCTGTTGATAATAAATTTTTAACTTCCGTCGTTCAACAGTGGGAGGAGCAGGTCGCAGGTGCTCGTGAGTTCGGGATCAGAACCGTTTTTTGTCGTTTAGGAATTGTTCTTCACGCCAATGAAGGGGCCTTAAATCAAATGCTGCTTCCTTATCGGTTATTTATTGGTGGTCCACTCGGCACAGGGAATCAATGGTTTTCCTGGATTCATATTGATGATGTCATCGATTTGTTTGCGTTTGTTCTTTTGCATGAGGAATTAACTGGCCCTATAAATCTCACCTCCCCTCACCCTAAACAAATGAAAGAATTCGGGAAAATCCTTGGTTCTGTTTTGAACCGTCCTCACTGGATTCCAGTCCCTGGTTTTGCCTTAAAAATTTTACTTGGGGATATGAGTACACTCGTATTAGACGGGCAAAAAGTTTTACCTGAACAAGCTTTAAAACACGGTTATTCCTTCAAATTTCCTAACCTTAACGAAGCCTTAACACATTTGTTACAAAAATAAGACTTATGGCAAATTTTTTCACATTATTTTTGAAAAAAAATGTATCTTTTTTTCAAAAAAAACATTAATATATAGAAGGAATCAAGAGTATATTGACGAAATAACAATATATAAAGGTACTTAACCTATGCTAATCATACTTAACCATTGATTATGACGCTATATACCGATAAATCCAATTATATAGACATTGGGAAGGCAATTGGTGCGCCACCAGTTTTACTGGTCCTAGTGGGTTCGATTCCCACCCCGAATTTGATAATGTACGACTATTAAATTCGAGGGTGGATCATCGTTATTTGCCCTCGTCTTACAAGGAGGGCTTTTTATGATCTTAAAAAAACGTGACGTTGCTGATTGCCATGTATTGTACGACTATTTAATTGATCCTGCTGTATTTCCTTATGTTCGCCAGAAGGCAAATTCTTATGATGAGTTTGTGTTTTTAACGAAACAAACGGTTGAGGCAGAAGAACGCGGTGAGTTAATTTCCAGGACGGTTACAGATGAATGGGGTGCACCGATTGGCACCATTAATTTATTCGATATCTCAGACAATGCTGGATTTCTCGGAACATGGGTCGGAAAGCCCTTCTTTGGCAAAGGTTATAATAAACTTGCAAAAGATGCTTTTTTTGATGAGCTCTTTTACAGCTGTGACATTCAAACCGTCTTTATGAGAATTCGGAAAGAAAATATCCGTTCTTTTCAAGCTGCCAAAAAGTTACCGTACTGCACACTTGCAAATGAAATTCGTCCAGATATTTATGCCCAACTTAACGAAGAAGGTGAATTTTACGACCTCTTCCAAATCGAAAAAGACCAATACCACTTCCATATGATCCGTACTCATCAAGTCGACATAGAAAACCAAGAAGCAATGGAAGCTTAAAATTTGATAAAATGAATAACAGCCATCTATTAAGGTACGATCATGTGCCCTAATTGATGGCTTCTTTTTGTTTCTAAACTGTTTAGCGTTTAGCATAAATTCAAGATTTCAGAATTCAATCAAACTAGCAACTTAAAATTTATTCTTCAATAGCCTCTTCTTTGACTCGTTTTTTTTAGATGATTCTGAAAATAAATACTTCCCATCCATATGGAATATTTTACTTTTTACTGTACAAACTAAAAGTATCTTGATGGAAGGGGGCAGCAAATTATGACTAAAAAGAAAGCACAACAAGATGGACGTAATCCATTTCGAAAAGCATTAGAAGTTCAATACGGTGCAGAGTTCCGAGCTGCTGACCGTGCAGCACGCTCTCAACCTAAAAATATGTAAACTAAAGTTTTTTATTTAGGTTGCAAGACTAAATAAAAAGAACGGAGGTGTTTTCTTTGGGTAAGAAAAAGAAACAGCATCAAAATCAAGTAAACGAAACAGTAGAAACTGAATTTGCCGAAGAATTTGCAGAGCCAGTTGAAACTGAATCAACAAATAAAAAGAAAAAAAGAAAAAAGAACAAATAAAAGAATTTCAAAATAGAAGAGAAGAGTAGTATTCTTTTCTTCTATTTTTTGAGCTGAGACTCTTGTTGCATTATTCGCACCGTAATTTTTGTAAACCTCAAATTTCATTACTTATTCTGCTTTATTCACACCCTAATTCGCAGATTTCACAAGTTATGATTCCCTTTGTGGTTTTTTTTGATGGCTTTGGGATTCATTGCGGCTCTTTGATTCCCTTTGCGGCTTTTTTTCGGTGGCTTTCGGACTCATTGCGGCTCTTTGATTCCCTTTACGGCTTTTTTCCGGTGGCTTTGGGATTCATTGCGGCTCTTTGATTTCCTTTGCGGTTTTTATTTGCTGGCTTTCGGATTCATTGATCCCCTTTGATTCCCTTTGCCGCTCTTATTCACTCGCTTACCGACTCATTGACCCTCTTTCACTACCTATCCCTTATTATTTCTCCAATCTCAAAGTTTCATCACCTCCCCCAATAGTCACCGACCTTTTTTGTGAAGAATGGTGACTAAAGAAGGCTTTTATTGTCTAATGCCGCTTTTATCGCTGTTTTTCTAGAACACTCCATATAATAATGGTAATAAATTTCCACATTATAGGTATTTCTCACTTGTTTATATAGGTCTTTTTTTAATATTGTGAGAATTGCTTACGATCTGGGAGGATATAAGATAATGTTCCTCCTAAGATACTTTGAACGTTGCTAAGGCTGTTATTAGCAAGATAATACCGATTTAACTCATTTGCACCTTTTAAACGATACAATTAAGATTAATGATGTAGTTTAAAAAAATAATAAAAAGCCGTTTAAATGCAATGAGAAGTGGGAATGAAAATTACGAAACGTCTGTTATTGTTTTTATGATTCATTTTAAAGTAAAGGAGGAAATGAACATTATTAATCAAACAGTCATTGCACCTGAAAAGAAAACAGAAATTATCGAATTTTTACATCCATCAAAACAAGATGGTTCTGCGATGTGGGAGATTGTGAATGAAACGTCTCTTGATCAAAACTCAGCCTATAAGTACATTATGATGGCGGATTTTTTCGCTGAAACTTGTGTCATTGCTAAACGTGAGGATGAATTGGTAGGTTTTGTTACAGCTTTTAGACCTCCGAATCGCCAAGATACATTATTTATTTGGCAAATCGGCGTCAAACCATCAGCTCATGGTATGGGAATTGCTTCGGGTTTATTAAACTACTTAATTAAAAGTAACGTCTCACCGAAAATCAAGTTTGTTGAAGCTACGGTTACCCCGTCTAATGATGCCTCTCAAGCTCTATTTAAGAAACTGGCTAGAGTTTACAAGACAAACTGCGAGATTCAACCTTATTTTAAGGAAGAATTATTCCCTGGTGATAATCACGAAGAAGAGCTTATGTTTAAAGTAGGACCAATTCTATTATAAAGAACGTATCTCTTTAACTAAGTCTAACTACAAAAATACCTATACACTGTATATGTATATTTTATTAGGAGGAGACAAAAAGAATGACACAAACGGATATGAAGCTATTTGAAGAATTAGAATCAGAGGTACGTAGTTATTGCAGAAGTTTTCCCACCGTCTTTACAAAAGCGATTGGATCAAAAATGTGGGATGAAGAAGAAAAAGAATATATCGATTTCTTCTCAGGTGCAGGAGCTTTAAATTATGGTCATAATGATCCGAAAATGAAGTCAAAATTAGTGGATTATATTTTAGCAGATGGAATTACCCATTCATTAGATAAAGCGACTACAGCTAAGGGTAAATTTTTAACGGCCTTTAATGACACCATTTTAAAACCTCGTAACTTAAATTATAAAGTGATGTTTCCTGGTCCAACGGGAACAAATACGGTTGAGAGTGCCCTTAAATTAGCACGTAAAGCAACTGGTCGTACTGATATTATTAGTTTTACAAATGGCTTCCATGGAATGACGATTGGTTCATTATCTGTCACAGGTAACTCATTTAAACGTAAAGGTGCAGGAATTCCTTTACACAATGTGGTGACGATGCCTTATGACAGCTTTGTCAGTGATAAGCTCGACACTCTGGAGTATCTCGAACGTTTCCTAGAAGATCGTGGAAGTGGAGTTGCGATTCCAGCTGCCATGATTCTCGAGACAGTCCAAGGTGAAGGTGGTATTAATGCCGCAAGCTACGAGTGGCTACAAAGAATAGAGAAGATTTGTAAACGTTGGGGAATTCTTTTAATTGTTGATGATGTTCAAGCTGGTATTGGCCGAACTGGAACTTTCTTTAGTTTTGAAAAGGCTGGAATTACGCCAGATATTGTCTGCCTTTCCAAATCAATTGGTGGCATGGGTCTACCTTTAGCCTTAACACTCATTCGCCCAGACATTGATATTTGGGCACCTGGTGAGCATAACGGAACTTTCCGTGGTAATAACCATGCCTTTATTACAGCAACTGCCGCTCTTTCTTATTGGGAAGATCCGAAGTTTGAACAAAGCATTGCGGAAAAATCTGAGAAGACAAAAGCTTATTTAGAAAAAATCGTTCTAGATTACCCTGAAATAAAAGGACACTTCCGTGGACGTGGATTAATGGTCGGTATCTGCTCAGAAGTTGATGGGTTAGCGCCAAAAGTAGCGGCAGAAGCTTTTAAACGTGGTTTAATTATGGAAACATCAGGACCAGAAGATGAAGTTTTTAAATTATTTCCTGCCTTAACCATTGATAATGAAACACTTGAAAAAGGATTTAAAATACTTGAAGAAAGTGTTAGAGCTGCAATCGGAAAAAAAGAGCTTGTTACTCCGTAATAAGTAATTAATCCAATACTTTTGTAGCAATTAATAGACTATTTTATCAACAATCTTTGGAGGTTTTAATCATGAAAGTAGTTAAATTAGCAGATGTAATCGGAACAGAACATGACGTCAAAAATGAAGATAAAACGTGGAATAGCCGCCGCCTTGTCATGAAAAAAGATGGCATGGGTTATTCCGTTAATGACACGATTATTTATGCTGGTACAGAAACTCATATTTGGTACCAAAACCACCTCGAATCCGTATATTGCATCGAGGGTGAAGGTGAAGTCGAAACGATTGCAGACGGTAAGGTGTGGCCAATCAAAAAAGACGAAATTTATGTTTTAGATAAACATGATGAACATCTTCTTCGGGCAAAAACAGATATGCGCATGGTCTGTGTGTTCAATCCACCGCTGACAGGGAATGAAGTGCATGATGAAAATGGGGTTTATCCAGTAGATGATTCAGATGAGTGATTGACTTAATAAAAACATTCGAAGCACAACATTAACCATCCAACTCCCCCAAAATCTAAATTAAAGCTAAACATAAAAAGCAACCGCAACAAGTTCGTAAAAACTTGTTGCGGTTGCTTCTTTTAAAAGAGTTAATTTTCTTCCCACTTCGCAACCTCCGCTCGAACTTTTGGTGCGACTTCTTTTCCATACAATTCAATCGCTTTTAAGACATCCTCATGTGGCATCGAACCTACTGGTACATGCAACATAAACCGCGTGATCCCCACATTTTTTCTTAAATTAATGATTTTCTGAGCAACAGTATCTGAATCGCCTACATATAAAGCCCCTTCCACACTTCTTGCAGCGTCAAATGTATCGCGAGTATACGGAGGCCAGCCTCTTTCCTTTCCTAGCTTTGTCATCGCTTGGGCGGTCGAAGGGTAAAATTTCTCCACTGCTCGCTCTGTTGTTTCAGCAACAAATCCGTGTGAATGAGAGGCAACAGCTAATTTTGAAAAGTCATGTCCTGCATGAGCAACCGCTTTTTTATATAAATCAACTAACGGTTTAAAGTTTGCTGGACTCCCACCAATAATAGCCAAAACGAGTGGCAACCCTAATAAACCAGCTCGAACAACAGATTCAGAGTTACCGCCACTTCCAATCCAAACGGGAAGTTTTTCTTGGTGGGGGCGAGGATAAATCCCTAAGTTATTAATTGAAGCCCGATGGTTACCTGACCAACTTACCTTTTCTGAATCACGAATCTTCAATAATAAATCTAACTTCTCTTCGAATAATTCATCATAATCGTTTAAGTCATATCCAAACAAAGGAAATGATTCAATAAAGGAGCCTCGACCAGCCATAATTTCTGCTCGTCCATTCGAAACCGCATCAACCGTTGCAAAGTCTTGAAAAACCCTGACTGGGTCAGCTGATGACAAGACTGTCACAGCACTTGTTAAGCGTATTCGTTCTGTTCGAGTCGCGGCGGCTGCAAGAATAGGGGCTGGTGAGGACGCAGCATAATCCTCGCGGTGATGCTCACCAACCCCGAAAACATCTAGTCCCACTTGATCAGCTAACACTATTTCTTCCACAACCTCACGTATTCTTTCGGCATGACTTGTGACTGTCTGTGTCCCTACATGCGGTGTTGTCTCGACAAATGTACTGATTCCTAATTCCATATGAACCCCTCCATCTCTTATCTGTATTATCATGTGTTAATTAAATAACGAATAAGCACTAAAGTACAATTTTTTGCCTATAATAAAGCCCGCCATTTCATATAAACGAAAGGGCGGACTTCTTTTTAATGTAAAACCATCTGTTTAAATTCTACATCCGTTTTTTTGAAACCTACTTTTGTAAGAAATTCATAGACTTGTTCAAATGTATCAACAGGATACTGCGTTTCACAAAGACTGTTTATTTTTTCTAAGTTATGCAAAAATACATGATCTTTCCAAAGATCTTCTCTAATATTTTTTAAAATATTGATCACTTCTTCGTCTTTTGCAAAAGTTACAAAACCGTCTCTTTTGTTAAAATAAATGATTAGCGGGACGTCCGTTTGTGGATGAACGACATGAGCTTTAAATAGATTCAATTGTAACAGCTCCCCTATAATTAGGTTATATACTTTATGATACTTGGTTTTTCCGAAGAATCAAGAATAAACCTCGTTTTAAAAAAGATTTGCAAGGAGCTATTTTGAGAGATATGATAAACTTATTGAAATTTAGCTAACCTGTTAGAAGCTCGAGAAACGGACTTCGCTTTTTATCAATCCAGCTACGTCTGTTTGCTTTATATTAAAGGAGTGAATATTAGAGATGAACTATGCAATCATTACTGGAGGTTCTAAAGGCCTAGGAGCTGCAATTGTGAAACAATTACTCCAAGAACCGATTCATATTTTTTCAGTAGCAAGAACAAATAACCCTGAAATGAAATTATTTTCTGAATCAACAGAGGCTATTTTTGAAGATGTTCCTTTCGATTTAAGTGAAACGGAGAAAATCCCTGAGGTTATTAAAAGTATTTTCAAAAAAGTAAATTTAGAGAGAGCAGAGCGCATTTTCTTAATTAATAATGCAGGCGTTATCACACCTATTAAGCCGATACAAAATGCTGATCCACTCGAAATATCGAGGAATATCTCGATCAATCTAACAGCCCCATTGATTTTTAGCTCTTGTTTTATTAAACAAACGGAAAAATATAAACTCGATAAAAGAATTATTAATATTAGTTCTGGAGCTTCTCGTTCTCCAATTTATGGTTGGAGTAGCTATGGAAGTTCAAAAGCAGGTGTTAATTTATTTAGCCAAACGGTGGCAATTGAGCAAAAGCAACAACCATTTCCTGTACAAGTCTGTGCCTTTGCCCCTGGGATTATTGACACTGGCATGCAAGAAGAAATTCGGTCAACCGATAAAACTGATTTTACTGAATTAGCTAGATTCCAAGCTTATAAAGCTGAAGGTCATCTAATGGCAGCAAATAGAGTGGCTAAAGTCATTAGCGACTTACTTTACACCAATGACTTCCCAAATGGTGAGGTTGTAAGCATTCAACAATATACTTAAAATCTATTCGTGACTGTCTCAAAAGGGAATTTAACTTTGGAGACAGTTTTTTGTTTATTGCTGTGCCACATTGCTAGAAAACCTTTTTATTTTTCAGATGAGAAAAACCGCTCGATTTGATTAAAAATCTTTTCTTGTAAGAGCTGGACCTCATTTAAAAGATGATGTCCTCCACCCTCTACAACATGAATCTCATTGTTTGGCACACTTTTTTCTAAGTAAGATAAATTGTATTTCCAATCAACCGTTTTATCCTGATCACCTTGTAAAATCAGGACATCACATTCACATGCCTGCCCTCCTTTAATCGTATTAAACCACTTTAATTTGGCACCAATCCAATTCATTGAAAGTTTTTTTGCCTGTAATGGATCTTTTTTTATAAATTCGAGAAACGCTTGCTCATTTGAGTTTGCCCAGAAAACTCTTGGAAATTGTTTAATAAAGGGTTTAGCTAAAACAAACATAATTTGTGAAATTCTAAATGACGCAGCCCGAATTAGTGGAGCAATCATCACGACACGTTCAAAACAATGATGTTGTTTCACCAAATATGAAAAACTAATCGCCGCTCCGGTACTATGTGCAACTAAATATAAAGGCGTATAGACATCGTTCATGACAAGATTTATTACATTATCTAAGACTGCCACATATTCTTGAAAATCATCAATAGACGCCTTTTCTCCAGTAGATAGTCCATGACCTGGTAAATCAAAACCGATGACTTGATAACCTTGTCCAGTCAAGTACGTAATAAAATGACTTAAACACCCTAAATGATCTAAATACCCATGCATTAAAAAGACTGTCCCGCGTGGGTTATTAGGGGAAAAAGACTGCAAATATATTTCTTTATTGCCTGAATGAACATATCCATATTGATAATCAACTCCTTCAGCCGGCAGTTGATAGTAATTGATATACGTGCTAACAGCATCTGATCGTTTCTCATTTTGCTCGAATGAAAATGATTTTTTTTCATTTTGAATATGTTCAAGGGCTTCCAATATTCTTCCTTGCATGCAAGACCACCTCTATAACTTAACGACTTTTGGATTTAAGATTATATTCCCACATCCCTTTTAATTTAAAAGCTTTATAAAATAATTACATAATTCAATACAAAAAAAGACTCCTGCTGAAAAAGGAGACTACTGATAACGGTCTACTTGTTAAAATAGGGCTATTAGTTGGTCTACTCCGCGCTCTAGAGGCCCTACGCGTTCCGCTGGTGAGACTTTTTCGCTGTCCTCAAAAGGGAAGAGTACTTGTGTCTTGCAACTTTGCACGGATTATATTTTCAGTAGAAAGTAATTTGCTATTATTTTTAATTTAAGATCAGAAAAAAGGGATTGCGTGAAGTCATTTTAAAGACTTCATGCAATCCCTTACTTATGATGGGGCTAGAAGCGTCTTGCTAAAAGCCATCTTGCTCTTTTATATTTAATTATTCAACTCGATTAACTCTGCCTTCGTAAATACTCTAGAGCGAGTTAAAAAGCGTTTTCCTTCTGGTCCCTCAAGTGAGAACATCCCCCCACGTCCTGGAACAACATCAATGATGATTTGTGTATGCTTCCAATACTCATATTGTGCTTTGCTCATATAAAAGGGAGTTTCCGCAATTTCACCGAGTAAAACATCACTGTCTCCAACAAGAAATTCACCATGGGCATAACACATCGGTGAACTGCCATCGCAGCAACCACCTGACTGGTGAAACATCAATGGGCCATGTTTTTCTTTTAACTTCTCAATAAAATCAATCGCCTCATTTGTCGCTGTTACACGTTTAACCATTTGTCTCTCCGCTTTAAAATAACCCGAGTGGGTCTGTTCCATAGCTTACGAGAAGATTCTTTGTTTGCTGATAATGCTCAAGCATCATCTTATGATTTTCACGCCCAATTCCGGAGTTTTTGTATCCACCGAAGGCCGCATGTGCTGGATAAGCATGGTAGCAGTTTGTCCAGACACGTCCAGCTTCAATATTCCGTCCGAAACGATAAGCTTGATTAATATTACGGGTCCATACCCCTGCCCCAAGACCATACAATGTATCATTAGCCATTGCGAGAGCTTCTTCTTCATCTTTATACGTTGTGACCGAGACAACTGGACCAAATATCTCCTCTTGGAAGATTCTCATTTTATTATTCCCTTTAAAGACCGTTGGCTTAACATAGTAGCCATTTTCTAACCCTTCGATCTTATTTCGGCCACCACCTGTTAGCATTTCTGCCCCTTCTTGTTGACCAATATCAATATAAGAGAGGATTTTTTCCATTTGCTCTGTTGAAGCTTGTGCCCCCATCATGACCGACGTGTCTAATGGATTTCCTACTTTAATTTCATTGACACGTTTTAAAGCTCTATCCATAAATTGATCATAAATCGATTCATGAATTAAGGCTCTTGACGGGCACGTACAAACTTCCCCTTGGTTAAGAGCAAATAGGACAAAACCTTCAATCGCTTTATCTAAAAAGGCATCATCCTCATCCATAACATCCTTAAAAAAGATGTTTGGTGATTTCCCACCAAGCTCAAGTGTAACGGGAATGATATTTTGTGAAGCATATTGCATAATTAAACGTCCTGTTGTTGTTTCTCCTGTGAACGCAATTTTAGCGATTCTAGAATTAGAAGCGAGTGGTTTCCCAGCTTCTACACCAAAACCATTTACAACATTAATAACCCCATTCGGCAAAAGATCACCAATCAATTCCATTAAAACCATAATTGATGCTGGCGTTTGCTCAGCTGGTTTTAACACAACGCAGTTTCCAGCAGCTAATGCCGGCGCAAGCTTCCAAGTAGCCATTAATAATGGAAAGTTCCAAGGAATAATTTGACCAACGACACCAAGCGGCTCATGGAAATGATAAGCGACTGTATCATCATCAATTTGGCTTAATGAACCTTCTTGAGCCCGAATCGTGCCAGCAAAATAACGGAAATGATCGACCATTAACGGCACATCAGCTGCAAGTGTCTCCCTCACCGCTTTTCCATTATCCCAAGTCTCAGCAACAGCTAACATTTCTTTATTTTCTTCTATTCGATCAGCAATTTTATTAAGGATGTTCGCTCTTTCAGTTGGAGAGGTTTTGCCCCATGCGACTTTTGCTCCATGAGCCGCATCTAAAGCAAGTTCAATATCCTCCGCCGTTGAGCGTGCAACCTCACAAAAAGCTGCTCCAGTAACCGGTGACACGTTTTCAAAATATCGTCCGTTAACAGGTGCCACCCATTCTCCATTAATAAAATTGTCATACTTTTCCTTAAATGAAACCTTCGAACCGTCTTGATTTGGATTTGCATAAATCATTACTCATTCCTCCAATTCAAATTTAGGATTACTACTTGTGCCTCATTTGCTTTAAGCTAACTCTTTCGCTGAACATTTTTGCAACTACTATTTAGAGCTCAAACTTAAAGAAAAAAAACGACATAAATTAGTAATCTATAAAACCCTGTAAAGAAAGCGTTTTCATAGATTGCACTCCTTGAGTGTATAATCATTTTTTTTAATAGTCAATTAATTTGCTTTGAAATAGATATAGATTCGAAATAAGAACTGGTTACATCCTTAGATGGATGACAACCAGCTAGCTTATTTCCTTCATTTTTATAAACTACTATTTATTATAAAGATATCGAGATTCAATTTCTTCTTTAATCATATTGATAAAAATCGGATCAAGCTTATGCTGAACGGCCTTTACATGTACTTCTAAAAGCATTTGATCATTCAATATTTGAATAACGGTTCCACTGTTATCTCGATTTCCACTACTACCTACACCACCATTACTATTAATCATGTTTTCCATTTGCCTAAATTTATGACATTGTTAAGACAACTCGTCCATTAATTTTTCCGTTCTCCATTCTCTCAAGCACTTCATTAATACTATCAAGTGGCTGTAATTCAATATTTGTTCTTACTTTACCTTGTGCAGCAAATTCAATTGATTCCTGTAAGTCCTTTCTTGTCCCTACAATAGACCCTTTAACCGTTACTCCATTTAATACGGTATCAAAAATAGGAATTGGAAGCTCGTCATTAGGTAAACCAACAACAACAAGAGTGCCCCCTCGTTTAACAGAACCATACGCTTGTTCGAACGCTTTTTTCGTTACGGCAACACTAATCGCTGCTTCAACGCCTCCTACTTTATTTTTTATTTCTTCTACTGGATCAACCTTTAAACCATTGACTGTTAGATCAGCACCTAGACTTGTTGCTAATTCTAACTTTTCATCAGATATATCAACGGCTATAACGTTTAACCCCATTGCTTTTGCATACTGTAGGGCAACATGTCCTAACCCTCCAATTCCATAAATCGCAACCCATTGACCTGGTTTTGCCTCGGAAACTTTTAACGCTTTATAAGTCGTAACTCCCGCACAAAAAATAGGGGAAATTTCAGCAAAATCAAGATTTCCAGGTATTTTGACCACATAATTTGCGGGTGCTTTACAATACTCCGCATATCCACCATCTACAGAATAGCCAGCATTTAATTGATCAGGGCATAAAGTTTCGCGACCGGTTAAGCAATATTCACACTCACCGCATGCTGAATATAACCATGGGATTCCTACACGATCGCCGACTTTAATCGAAGTAACTCCTTCGCCAACTTCCTCAACAACTCCTACTCCTTCGTGCCCAGGAATAAGCGGAAGCTTCGGCTTTACTGGCCAATCACCATGAGCAGCATGTAAATCAGTATGACATACTCCACACGCTTTTATTTTGACTAAAATCTCGCCATGCTCTAGTTCTGGAACTGGAACACTTTGAATCTCCAACTTCTGATTGAACTCATTAACGACAGCTGCTTTCATCATTCTTTTTTGACTACACATACAATAACCTCTCCCCTCAAAATTTGATTCACTTAAATAATTGCAAAAAGCGCGCCAATTTTTAAAGCGTTTACAATAGAGGCTTTTTGAATGTCTTGCCAAAAAATCGGCAACTATTAACCATTTTTCCGGTACAAGGCCGAGTTTTTGTCCCGATCTTTTTGGACAGCACCATTCTCCCCACATAATAAAAAAGCCATTAACTTATTTGCTTTAAGTCAATGGCTCTTGAATTATTACAACTCAAAAGGCTTTTGTTTTTATCCCTACTTTTATCCACTCTTATTTTTCTTTTTCATTTAACAAATAACGGAGTTTTCGCAAATTAATATGTAAATGCTTGGAAGCTTCTTTTCGGTTTCCATACGTTTTATCTAGAGCTTTGTTAATAAAAGCTCTGGCTACTTCTGTCTCAAGACCTTTCAGTTCATTTAAAATTTCCTCTAAATTCACTTCATCTGCTTCATATTTATTTAACGTCTTATTCATCCATTTCTCAATTGATTCTTTTAATTTATGATTAGGCGACATTTCTGCTACACTCGATTTTGTTTTGGACGATAATGTTTCCTTTTGAGGTTGAATCGACAATGGAAGCTGTTCGGCTCCGATTATCGCTTCATTAGTCTCCTCGATCGCAACTAACCGCGTAATAAAATTTGTAAGCTCCCGAATATTCCCAGGCCACGAATATTGTTGGAGCAAATCCATTGCTTCGTCCGAAAATGATAGCTTCACTTCTGGGTACCGTTGTAAATAATAATCGAGCAATAAAGGAATGTCTTCTTTCCGTTCACGTAAAGGTGGAATGACTAAATGAACCACATTTAAGCGATAGTATAAATCCTCTCGAAATTTCTTTTGTTTGACTGCCTCGAATAAATTTTCATTGGTAGCCGCAATAATTCTAGCATTCGTTTTTACCACCTTTTCACTACCGACACGCATAAATTCCTTTAATTCAAGTACACGTAACAGCTTCACTTGTATCGGACTTGAAGCCTCAACCACTTCATCTAAAAATAACGTTCCGTTCGTAGCTACTTCAAATAAACCCTTTCGTTGTTTTGTTGCACCCGTAAACGAACCTTTTTCATGACCAAAAAGCTCACTCTCCAACAGAGATTCAGACAAAGCCCCACAGTTTACTCCGATAAAAGAAGAGTAGTTTCTTGAACTCGCCTGATGTAAAAACCTCGCTAGTACCTCTTTTCCTGTTCCTGTCTCCCCTTCAATTAACACATTTATATTTTTATTCGCTACTTTATAAGCTAATTCAGCAAGCTCAACCATTTTTTGATTAGAACCGATGATAAATCCCACTTCATTCGCTAAATTCGTTACATGTTGTTCCCCTCCGGTTGGCGTTTTTAATAACAGTTGCTCAACTTGTTCTTCTAACAAATCGATATCATCAAAGGGCTTCTCAATATAATCACTAGCTCCTAATTTAATGGCCCGAACAGCCGTTTCAATCGTGCTATACCCTGTCATAATCACGACTTTACAATTTGGCTGATGCTGTTTTATTTTCTCCAAAATCATTAATCCATTCGTATCAGGTAACTTTAAATCAATTAAGGCCAAGTTATAAAAGCACGTTTCAAGCTCAATTTTCAAAAATTCGCTTCCACAAGATACAACATCAACGTCATATCCTTTTTCAAGAAAAAGGTGGGATAAAAATGTACCGATTTCTTTTTCATCATCAACGACTAAAATATGAGTCATTTATTCACCTCAGCTTCACGCTGTGTTAAAGGTAGCGTTAAAATAAAGACACTGCCATTATGAAGTTCACTATCCACTCCAATATGGCCTCCATGTGCTCGAGCAATACCTAAACTCACTGAAAGGCCAAGACCTGTTCCTTTTTCAAATTCCTTCGTTGTGTGAAATGGGTGAAAAATGGCGGTTAACCGTTCTTTTTCAATTCCAATCCCGTTATCCGTCACTTTTAAACAGACATTATCATCGTCGACATACGTTTGGATGAATATTTGTTTTGAGAAATTAGCGTTTGGTTCTAGTGCATCTTTAGCATTTAACAATAAATTAATAATGATTTGTTCAATTTGTGGTTGATTTCCATCTAACAAAGGCATCTGTTTATCAAGCTCCACTTTTAAGCTAATACTACTTTTTTCTAATTGATAATTTAAAAGATTAAGTACTTGTGCGATCGCGTCATTTAGCGAGAATTTATCAAAAGAATATTCATCCTGCCTAGAAAAAGTTAATAGACTCTTAATGATATGTTTACACCTATCCCCGCAGTTTTTTATATCCGTTAATAAGATATAGTTCGGATCACCTGCCTGAACTTTTCTTAAAAGGAGTTGGGCATTGCCTAATATCGCCGTTAATGGACTATTTAACTCATGTGCAACACCAGCTGCCATTTCTCCAATCGCGGCTAGCTTGCCAGAATGAATAAGTTGGGTCTCCATTTTTCTCTTCTCCGTTACATCTTTAAGATAGGCAATGACCCCTTGTGGTTCCTTACTTTCATTCAAAATTGGATATGTCGTTAACTCAAATATCGATTGATCTTGTAAATGAATTTCTTGAAAGTCAGCTTGTAAAAACAACAGCGTGTTCTCGGCTACGGTCAAGCATACCCGATTGAGTTGTTCTAGCTCTGACTTTGGCTTTATTTTATAAAGTTGTTGGGCCGAGTCATTTACTTGTAAAATATTTAAATTCTGATCATAAATAATAATCTTATCATCAACAGCTTTAAACGTATTTTCCCATTCTTGTTTGGCCTGTAGCACTTCATTATACAGCTGGACATTTTCAATGCTGGCAGCTAAATGGTCCGTTAATTGTTCTAAAAAATGAAGATCGTCTTTGTCCCAATTCTTTAAACTTTTGCGACCAATCGTTAAAACCCCAATTTCATTGTTCTTACTAAAAAGCGGTAATACTAAAATGCTTTTTAGTTGATGAACCGTTAAATATTGCTTTTCACTAAAAGTAGTCTCCCTTTCCAACCATTCAAATCGTATCCGTCGCTCATTAATCGCAGACCAATAAAGGGAATGTTCCTTTGGAATAACCGAACTTAATTCTAGGGCGACACTATTCGTCGGATAAACAAAAGATAAAGAAAGTGAACCATTTTTCATCATTAAAAAGCTAAATCGTTCAAATTCAATAATTACTGATAACTTATCGATTAAATTATTTAAAATCTCATCTATTCTCATATTGACTTTAATACTCTTCATCACACCGTTTAATATTTCAAGCTGCATATTCTTTTTCTCAAGCTGCTCTACCGTTTTTTTCAATTCGGTATAATAATTTTTTTTCGATGAATCGACTCCTGTGAGGAGAGCTATTTTGGCGATTTTATCTTCTATCAAAATCATTCACCACCTTATAAAACTTGTTCGATAATCTCTTTCACTTGATGTATATTCATATCGCGAGGATTCGTAATCATACATGCATCACTAAGGGCTGTTTGACTTAAAATATCGACCATATCATTAGTGATCCCGACCTCCCGAAACCTTTTAGGAATGCCAATATCATGGGATAATTCCTTCACAAACTCTATTGCGGCATTACCCGCCTCTCTTTGTGTAAAACCTCTCGTATCAATCCCCATATATTCGCTTATTTCACTAAAGCGTTTTGGAGCCGCAATAAAATTAAAGTCCATAACATAAGGAAGTAATATAGCATTCACTTCGCCGTGAGGTAATGGAAATCGGCCACCGATCGCATGAGAAATCGCATGGGCAGCACCTAAAATGGCATTTGAAAAAGCTAGTCCCGCTTGTAAACTCGCCATCGCCATTGCTTCCTTTGCTTCTTCATTCGTTTTTGAAGCAACGGATGGTCGCAAATAATTGGCGACCAAAGTTAATGCATTTTTCGCTTGAACATCTGTTAGAGGAGTAGCGGCAATACTCACGTAAGCTTCTATCGCGTGAGTCAAAACATCCATTCCAGTCGCAGCCGTTAAATCACTATCCTTTGTGACCAAAGTATATGGATCAACAATCGCAATGTCTGGCACAAGTGTTTTTGAGATGATCGTCATTTTTTTCTTTTTCTTAGAATCAACAATGATTGAAAATTGCGACACCTCAGATCCTGAGCCAGCTGTCGTCATAATCATAACCATCGGTGGTAACGGTTTTCTAATTTTATCGATGCCTTCATAGTCTTTAATCTCACCACCATTTGTTGCGATAATGGCAATCGCTTTCGCTACATCTAAAACACTCCCACCCCCTACTCCAATAATCGCATCACACTCATTTTCGGTAAACTTTTGACAGCCTTGGATGACTTCATGATCAGTCGGGTCAGTCGTCACATCGATAAAGGTCGCAAATGGTAAATGTGATTCCTTACATATATCCATTACTTTTTCTAACCAACCCGCATTAACAACCCCATCATCACTAATAATTAGGACTTTCTTAGCCCCTAAACGAAGGCAAGCATCTCCTGCCTGTTTAATTGAATTTTTTCCGAAAATAATCTCTGGTGTAACAAATTTACTAATATTCATGACTTCACCTCACATAATTAGTTATTCTTTTTTACTAAAATCAAACGAAACATTTTGATTGGAATTTGTTCTTCTATTTTATCATTTATTGGGATTTTATTACCTAAAATCATTCATTATTAATTAGGCTATAATTTTTAAAACACATTAAAATGCCCTAATTATCATTTAGTCAATTCCGACTTGTTTTTAATGATTTAAAAACTAATTCAAGCCCATAGTCTTATTTCTCCACACAGAATATGAAAGATTTTTAGTAATATTACCTTATTATTTAATAAAAAATCACATAAAAACCAAATTCATTCCCATATTTTTTCAAATATTAATTGACAGAACCGTATTGTTTGATTATTATCGTTAGTATTGATAACAATTCATAGTATTTAGGTATGTTTTATCGAAATTATATGGTAAAGGGGAGGAATTCATTTGAAAAAGAACAAAATGAAGTTATTTATCACATCTTTAGTATTAAGTTTTACTGTTCTTCTAGTTGGATGTAGTAATGACACGACAACAAACGAGGCAACTCCACCATCGACAGAACCAACTGAAACCGAGAATGAGGAGGAAACTACAGTTGTAGCAGATACTGTTATTCCAGCTGAAAACCCAGCCGCATCACCAGTCCTTGCTCAAAACCGCGGTGGCACAGTAGTCGTTGGGCTCCAAGAACCTGGTGGTGTCTTTACACCATTCTTTAATACAAGTGGATATGATGGCAACGTACAGTCTGTTATGTTTCCACCTTTAGTTGAAATTAATGAATTAGGTGAGTTCATTCCCGGCCTTGCCGAAGATTGGACAATTTCAGCAGATGAATTAACCTATACGTTTGTCTTAAGAGAAAACTTAAAGTTTGATAATGGCAGTCCTTTAACGACTGAAGATATTAAGTTTACTTTAACGTTGTTACATGATCCAAGCTATGCTGGAGGTACAGATATTACCGAAGCAAACATTATTGGTGGTTTGGACTATAAGGAAGGCGATGCCGATACTATTTCAGGCATTAAGATTATCGATGAACGTACAATCGAAATCACAACAGAAGAGGTCAATGCCAGAGCGTTACGTCTTCTTGGTGGGCAAGTGCTTTCTAAAGCCTACTACGGTGCTGACTATAAAAAAGGGGATTTAGATTACATTAATGATTTACATCTGAATCCGCTTGGGGCAGGTCCTTTCCGTTTTGTTCAATACATTCCAGGACAAGAAATTCGTTATGAGGCAAATGAACATTATTTTGCTGGAAAACCAGAAGTAGAATTATTTATTTATAAAACAACCGAGGGTGACTCTCAACAATTTTTCCAAACAGGAGAACTTGACTATAGTGGTTTTGCTGCAAATGCCGATAACTTCGAACTATTACAGTCATTAGGTTTTGCTGATATTAACTTATATACTTCTTCTGCCTATAGTTATATCACCTTTAATCATGAAAACCCTATCTTTGAAGACCCTCGTGTCCGTCAAGCCTTCATTTTAGGACTTGATCGCGAAACGATTGTAAACATTCATTTCCAAGGCTATGCCGAAGTGGCCAATGTCCCTGTTTCTCCGGCTTCATGGGCTTATACAGATGACGTAGGAACAACAAGCTATGACCTTGAAAAAGCGAAAGAGTTATTAGATGAAGCTGGTTGGATTGAAGGAGCAAATGGTATCCGTGAAAAAGACGGCGAGAAATTGCAAGTGTACTATTTTACAAGTGCCGGCGGGATTTCCGATACTTTGATTCCTATTGCCACCGAAAACTATACGGAACTAGGAATTGACTTCCAAGTGGAACAAATGGATTTTAATGCCTTATTATCACGCGTCGATAACGGTGAGCATGATTTAGCTTCTTTCTCTACTCCGATGCTTACTGACCCTTACAATGGTGTCGCTAATTTTCATTCAAAAAATACTTCATCTGTTGTAAAAGGTTACGGAAATTCTGAGATTGATGCGTTGATTGATGCAACAAACTCAACGACTGATTTAGAAGAACGAACAGCTGCTTTTCATGAGCTCTATAAAGCCCTTGATGAAGAGCCACCTGTCATTTTATTGTCCTACTCTAAAGTGCTTTCGGCTACAAATGCCAGAGTCGAAGGGTTTGCACCAAATGGCTATCGTGGTATCTCTACTAGTCTTAAAGACCTTCGAATTATTAATGTGAACGAATAAAAATAGGAAAACATTGGAGAGAACAAGATGATTAAAAAAACAGTCCTTTCTTTATTTTCTATTGCTGCATTATCTACTCTTATAGCTTGTGGCAATAGCAACGACAGTGTCCAAAATAGCTCTAAAGAAATAAACACTCCTGAAACCGAAATAGAAACAACCGAATCAGGATTTGAGCTCGTTGATAACCAATTTATTGAAGCAACTGATTTAAGTGCGATTCCAGCAAATGCCCTACAACGAGGAAATACAGTCGTTGCGACATTAACAGAGCCTGGTGGCGTATTTAATCCTTTCTTTTATACAAATGGTTATGACGGAAACGTAACAGCGGTTATGTTCCCTCCCCTTATTGATGTAGATGCATCGGGTGAACCATATGCAAGACTTGCTGAGGATTGGGATGTTTCAGATGACGGTTTAACGTATACGTTCACTCTTCGTGAAGGTTTGACATTTGATAATGGCACTCCTTTAACAACCGAAGATGTCGAGTTTACGTTAACTCTTCTACATGACCCATCTTATGCAGGTGTCACTGATATTACCGAAGCCAAAGTCACGGGTGGTTCGGAGTATAAAGAAGGCGACGCTGAATCGGTTTCTGGAATTCGTGTGATCGATGAGCAAACGATTGAAATTGAAACCGAAGTCGCTAATTATCGTTCATTAAGATTACTCGGTGGTCAAGTCCTTTCTAAAGCTTACTACGGTGACCGTTACGAAAAAGGGGAGCTTGATTATATTCGCGATTACCACCTTGAGCCTGTTGGTGCTGGTCCATATAAATTTGATCGCTATTTACCAGGTCAAGAAATCCGTTATGCCTCAAACGAATTTTATTACGATGGCGAACCTGAAGCTGATTATTTCATTTATAAAACATCTGAAGGGGATTCCACTCAATTCTTTCAAACTGGAGAAGTTGATTATAGTGCCTTCCCAGCTAACCCAGATAACTTGGAATTACTAGAGTTATTAGGTTTTGCCGATATTAATATCTATCAATCTTCTTCTTATAGCTTTATTAAATTTAATCACGAAAAAGAAATCTTCCAAGATGAACGCGTCAAGCAAGCTTTTATATACGGCTTAGATCGTCAAACGATTGTTGATACGGCTTTTCAAGGATTTGCTCAAGTTGCTAATGTCCCGATCTCTCCTGCCTCATGGGCTTATACAGAAGAGGTTGAACCATATGCCTATAACCCTGAAAAAGCAAAAGAATTATTAGAAGCGGCAGGTTGGGTAGAAGGCGCAGATGGCATTCGTGAAAAAGATGGTGAGAAACTCGTTGTCTACTATTTTGTCACGCAAGGAAATCTTTCAGAAATCTTAATTCCAATCGCTATGGAAAATTATGCGGAAATTGGGATTCAATTTAAAGCAGAACAAATGGATTATAATGCACTATTAGCACGTACAGCCGATGGCGAGCATGATTTAGCAAGCTTCTCAACAACGATGCTTGCGGACCCATCTGATGGAGTTCGTTATTTCCAAACAAATGGTGGTGGCAGCTTCCAAAATACGAACGGATATTCAAACGAACGAGTTGATGAGTTAATTCAAGCAAGTGTGAGTACATTTGATTTAGAAGAACGGACTGAACTATACCACGAGCTCTATCAAGAACTAGCCGAAGATCCTCCATACATCTTTTTATCTTATGGAAAAGTTCTAGCAGGTACAAATGCTCGAGTTGATGGGTTCGAACCTAACGGCGTTCGCGGCATTACACCAAGTCTACCAAACTTAAAAGTAGTGGAAACAGAGTAGAAGTTTGTAAGTTATATGCGTATCCGCTCATAATCCCGCGGGTACGCTTTTCTTTCTTAAAACTCAAATAAAGGAGGTACCAGCTTGAAAGGCTATATATTCAGAAGAATTTTATACTTAATTCCAACATTAATAGGGGCGTCCATTCTTATCTTTTTTCTTTACTCCTTAGTGCCTGGTAATTTTGTCGATTCCGACCCAAATTTAACGGCCGAAAGAAAAGCAGAACTATATGCCTTATACGGATTTGACCAACCGATCTATATTCGATACTTCATTTGGATGGGGAATCTCTTCCAAGGAGATTTAGGTTACTCGCTTCAATTTCAACGCCCAGTTACAGAGGTGCTTGGGAATTATATTTGGAGCTCTTTTATCGTAGCGTTAGCTTCACTCGTTTTAACATGGTTTATTGCTGTTATCATCGGTGTTGTTTCGGCTACAAAACAATATTCTTTTTTTGATTCAGTTATTACGGTTCTTGTCTTTGCAGCTATGGCAACTCCCTCCTTTTTCCTTGGTCTGATCTTAATCAAATTTTTTGCTGTCGACCTTGGCTGGTTGCCTGCGGGTGGAATGATTACAACCGGTAGTGATTTAACCGGCTGGGAGTATATCAAAGACGTTGCTGAACATATGGTCTTACCCGTCCTTGTCTTAACAATGCTTGGAATCGGCGGATTAACTCGCTATTTCCGAACAAATATGCTAGAAGTGATTAAACAAGATTTTGTTCGAACAGCCAGAGCAAAAGGATTAAAAGAAAAAGTCGTTATTTATAAACACGCTCTACGAAATGCGATGTTGCCTGCGATCACATTATTTGCTTTTGAACTCCCCGCCTTATTTAGTGGGGCAATTATTACCGAACAAATCTTCAATTGGCCAGGAATTGGGGCGATTTACATGCAAGCCTTTACTGTTCGTGATTACCCACTATTGATGGGCTTTACGATGTTTATCGCTCTCTTAACCGTCATTAGTAATTTAATTGCAGATATCTTATATGGGGTCGCCGATCCACGAGTTCGGTTAAAGTAAGGAGATGATCATCTAATGGAAAAAGCTCCCATAATCAATCAAAAAGATCAAGCTAACCTAAAAGTTTCCCAAAAGTCGTCTATTTGGCGTCAAGTGTTTAAACGATTTATTAAAAAGAAAATGGCTCTTTTCGGCCTTGGTTTTCTCGTATTTATTTTCCTTTTTTCTTTTTTAGGTCCGGTGCTTTCACCGTATTCTAACACGGTGAATCCAACGAACATCCATCAACCACCTAGTCTTGAGCATTGGCTAGGAACTGATAACCTTGGACGTGATGTGTTAACAAGACTAATGTTAGCTGGGAGAATTTCCTTAACTGTTGGGATAGGGGCGATGGTTCTTTCCATTGCGATTGGTGCCACATTAGGAATGATCGCCGGTTACTATCGTGGCTTACCTGACCAAATTGTGATGCGAACAGCAGATGTGCTTATGACACTTCCTGGTCTTCCATTGCTGTTTATTATGGCCGCTGTAATGTCGGAATGGAAAGTACCAGCCGATCAACGACTATACATCGTCATGATCATGCTAAGTATAGTCGGTTGGGCTGGGTTAGCACGATTAGTTCGCAGCCAAATACTTAGTTTGCGCGAACGTGAATTTATGCAAGCGACAGACGCACTCGGCCTAAGAGATAGAAGAAAACTGTTTGGTCACCTCTTTCCCAACATTGTTCCAATTTTAATTGTAAGTGGGACATTAAGCGTTGGTGGCGCCATTTTAAGTGAATCTGTTTTAAGCTACTTCGGTTTAGGTGTCGTTCCTCCTACCGCATCATGGGGTAATATGATTAATGCCGCCAACTCCTTAATTGACTTTCAAAAACGCCCATGGCTTTGGATTCCTCCAGGTGTTGCTATATTTTTAACAGTCATAAGCATTAATTTATTAGGTGATGGTCTGCGTGATGCGATTGACCCTAATATGAAAAGAAGGTGAAAACAATGAATAATCAACCTTTGTTAAAGGTCAACAATTTACTAACACAATTTGGAACAGAAGGCGGAGTCGTCAATGCCGTAAATGACATCAGCTTTGAAATAAAACAAGGGCAAACCGTCTGTCTGGTTGGTGAATCTGGTTGTGGAAAAAGTGCAACGGCGATGTCAATCATGGGCCTCATTGAACCTTCTTCAGGAGGAGTTGCCGGTGGTGAAATCTTTTTTGAAGGAAAAGATTTACTGAAAATGAGCAAAGGTGACTTACGACGTGCTCGAGGAAATAATTTATCAATGATTTTTCAAGAGCCGATGTCCTCTTTAAATCCAGTTCTTACAATTGGTGAACAAATTACCGAACCTTTAAGAGAGCATGAATTATTATCAAAAAAAGAAGCCAAAAAACGAGCTATTGACCTTATTGAGCTTGTTGGAATCGGCAGAAGCGCAGAAATCTTTTCTTCCTATCCGCATCAATTAAGTGGTGGGATGCTCCAAAGAATTATGATTGCCATTGCTCTTTCTTGTAACCCACGGCTACTCATTGCTGATGAACCAACAACAGCTCTTGATGTCACGATTCAAGCCCAAATTCTGGAGCTCTTACGAAAATTAAAAGATGATATGCAAATGGCTATGCTGCTCATTACCCATGATTTAGGTGTTGTAGCCGAAGTGGCCGACTATGTCATTGTCATGTACGCTGGAAAAGTGATTGAGCATGCCCCAGTCATTGAATTGTTCAAAAACCCTAAGCACCCTTATACTAAAGGGTTATTAGCCGCTAAACCGGTTATTAATCAACGGAAGGATAGTCTTTATACGATCCCTGGGCAAGTACCTAATTTAGTTAATCTACAGCCTTCCTGTTATTTCAGTGATCGTTGCGAACATTGTATGGACATTTGTCGCACGACCATCCCCCCGCTTAAACGTGACGAATCTGAGCATGGGGTCGCATGTTGGTTATACGAGGAGGTTGATGGAGAATGAGCCAAACTCCTTTAATAGAAGTTCAAAATTTAAAGAAGTACTTTAGCGATGGAAAAGGTTTATTTAAGAAAAAATCAAATGTCGTAAAAGCTGTTGATAACGTCAGCTTTACCATTAATAAGGGAGAAACCTTTGGACTTGTTGGCGAATCCGGTAGTGGAAAAAGTACCATCGGAAAAAGCCTCTTACGTTTACAAGACATTACAGAAGGTGACATCTTATATAAAGGTCAGAATATCCATCAATTATCAAAAGAAGAAATGCGTCATCTCCGCACAAGTATGCAATTTGTCTTCCAAGACCCTTACAGTTCGTTAAATCCACGAATCCGTATTGGTGATGCTATCGGAGAAGCCTTACTCGATCATCAGCTCGTTTCCAAAAGTGAGGTTCGGCGAAAGGTTATTGAGGTTATGGAGCTATGTGGTTTATCAGAGTATCAAATCGATCGTTACCCTCATGAATTTAGTGGTGGGCAACGACAAAGAATCGGTATTGCACGCTCAATGATTTTAAATCCAGACTTTATTATCGCCGATGAGCCCGTTTCCGCATTAGATGTATCGATTCAGGCTCAAATTATTAACCTTTTTAAAAGACTACAAGAAGAACAAGATATTACATTATTATTTATTTCACATGATTTAAGTGTCGTTGAGCACTTGTGTTCGAAAATTGGTGTTCTTTATCTCGGGACAATGATGGAGCTCGGAACACGGGAACATATTTACCAAAACCCACTGCACCCGTATACAAAGGCTTTATTATCAGCGGTTCCGATTCCAGATCCTTTGTTAAGACGTGAGCGAATTGTTTTAAAAGGAGATATTCCTGATCCAAGTAACCCACCTTCAGGATGTAAATTTCATACACGCTGTCCTTTTGCCACAGACATTTGTCGTGATAAAGTGCCAGAGTTTCGTGAGGTCGAGGCAGGGCATTTTGTTGCTTGTCATTTAGTTTAAATATGTAGAGGAGCACCTAGGACAAAGCCCTCCTCTGCTCTGAAAAGCCGGTGACATTTTATAACGAGTAAAATGTCACCAGCTTTCATTTGCTATTTCTATTCCCTTTATTGCTGTAGTTGTCCTGCTTGTTTTAAAAGTTGTTCTACTTGTTTTAATTGCTGTTGGATATGCTGGTATTGTTGCTGCTGAGCTGGTGCTGTACTATTTTGAGCTTGTTGAATAAGTTGTGTCGTTTGTTTGATCTGCTGTTGAGCCTGTTCAATCACTTGAGGATTTGCTTGCTGAAGTAACTGCTGCACCGATTGCTGGGCTTGCTGTAATGCCTGCTGGGCTTGCTCAGTAAACTGTTGCCCTTGTTCATAAAGTTGCATCCAAAAAACTCCTCTATATTATAAATTTACGTACTTTCCTTATATTTAGGTAAACAAGCTTTTATAGCCTTTTCAATCTCTTGATAACTCGTACAGCGGCAAATATTTGATTCCAACCAATCTTTAATAATCGCATCATCTGCTTCAGGGAATTTCTGAATAAGAGCATGACAATTCATAATAAATCCTGGTGTACAATAACCACATTGAAAGGCGAATTCTTTAATAAATTGAGTTTGAAGTTCAGCGTTTTGAACTCCTTCCACGGTCGTGATTTTTTTATCAACACCTTCGATCGCAAACATCAGACACGCTTTCATCGAATCTCCGTCAACATCGATTGTACAAGAGCCACAGTCTCCATTTAAACAACCCGGTTTTGCACCAGTTAACCCTACTTTTTCGCGAAGAACAAATAATAATGTATCGGCGTTCCTAATAAACACCTCATGCTCTTCCCCATTTATATTTAATGTAATTTCCGTTTTATACATGTTCTACCCTTCCATCTCATTGAGCACATCAAGTAATGTGTTTTTTAAAACAAATATTCGATACTCAGCAGACCCATGAGTATCGGTTAAAATTTCAGCAGGAATGTGCTGCAGTGCCTCTTCAATTCTTTCCTCTTTCGATAAATGTTGCTTATTTAAACTTTTTTCAAAAAGCTCATTCCGAAACGGATAGGAACATAATCCACTAAAGGCCACTTTCAAATAGTCGTTTTCTTTCAGCACTGCCGTTGTGAGGAGCGGATAGCCGACATCCCACTGCCTTCTTTTTTTTATACAAAGAAAAGGAAACTCTAACTCTTTGTTTTGAGTGATGACTTGAACAAGAAATTCACCCTTTTCTAAATTCATTTTTTGATCAAACACTTTACTGATTGGCTCTCTTCTTTCTCCACCCGGACCAGCAATTACCACTTCACTATTTGTTAATAACAGTGGCAACACCGTTTCTCTGAAAATGATATTGGCACAAAGGTTTCCACCTAGAGTAATTTTATTTCGAGCCGTTCGGTCAGCGATTTCGACAATCGCTTTATTTAAAAAAGGAAACCAATGCTTTTCATAGATCGTCGTTAAAGATACAGCAGCACCAAATGTCAATTGTTGTTCTTCTTTTTTTAAGATTAAACATTCTGGAATCGCCTTCAGATCAATAACAGCATCTGTGATAATTTTATTTTCTCTCCCTAATGTAATTACTTCGGTACCACCTGCCAAATAAAGGGGATCCTTCCCTTGCTTTTGCAAAGCTTGGAATAATTCAATAGCTTCTTTTATAGAGGTTGGTTTAAAATATTGAAAATCAAAAGATAACATGATTACCCACCCCTTTCTTTTACCTTCCAAATGAATTCAGGAGTAAGCGGCAATTGATTCAAATCACACCCAACCGCATGAGAGAGACAATTTGCTAAGGCGGCAGGCATGCCGATTAACCCTTGTTCTCCAACACCACGGGCTCCATAAGGTCCATCTATATGCGGGGTTTCGATAAACTGTACGACATATTCAGGATGATCCCCATATCGTAGCGGGACATATGTTCGTAAGCGCGGATTTAACATCTTTCCATCTTCGCTAAATTCGAATGTTTCACTACTCGCAAAGCTTAACCCCATACTCATAGCCCCCATTACTTGTCCTTCTGCTGACTTTTGATTTAGGACTTTCCCGATATCGATAACCGAATACGCTTTAATGATTTTATACGTGTAATCTCTAAGATCAAATTCGACTTCCACCCCTTGAGCTCCAACGGAATATTCCGGTCCTGGCTTGCCAACTCCTGAGTCTGGATGAAGATGAGTTAAATGTCTAAGAGTATAATTTCCACGTCCAATCACTTGATGTCCTATCCCATAACCATTCGGATATTTATAGCCATAACAAACATCCTTCACCATCATAAATAGGTCTGGCTCATCACGAACGTACACCATTTCATTTCCAACTTCTAAATCATCAGCCGAACACATTAAAACCCGAGAGGCAATGTCTTTTAATTGGGCTATGACATCATCTGCTGCTTTTAATAAAGCTCTTCCCGCCATTAACGTTCCTCTACTTGCAACGGTTTTCCAATGCTCTGGTGTCGTTTGTGTATCAACTTCCATTTTGACATGAACTTTATTAATATCCATTTTCAATTTTTCTGCTAATAGCTGAGCAAGAATCGATTTCGTGCCTGTGCCAATTTCAACGACTCCTGAAATAATATTAACGCTACCATCTTGATTAAACGTTAACAAAACACCTGAACTCGCATCAGAGTCAATCGTAGAAGTCTTCCAAATACAACTAACGCCTTTTACTTTCACTTTTCGTTCATTAATTTGTTGAACAGTACCCTCTTTCCAATTCATCAATTGCTTTAAATGCTCAATACATTTTGGTAAATTTCCAACAGTACTTGCATTGAGGCGAACTTGTGTCGCGGTCGTATCCCCTGGTAAAATGGCGTTTTTTTCTCTTAGTTCCAATGGATCGACACCTAATTTTTTAGCCAGCATATCCATTGCCCGCTCAAACGCAAATAAAAGCTCAGAATGACTAAACCCTCTAAATGCTGTCGCATATGGATGATTGGTATAAACACATAAGGAATCACATGAAATATGATCAATCTTATAAGGGCCGGTACATGTAACCGCCGCCGCCCGACTAATCGTCGCTCCTTTATCTGAATAGGCCCCACAATCGAACATATACAAAATTTCAGCTGCCGTTAGCTTGCCCTCTTGTGTCGCTCCTAGCTTCACTTTTGCATCCATACCAATATGAACCGGTGAGGTCGCCATGTCCTCTTCACGTGTATTTAAAATCTTGACAGGTCTTCCTCCCACAGAAAGAGTCGCCATATAAGCAATCAGTTCTAACTGAACAGCTACTTTTCCTCCATATCCCCCACCTACTAACGGGGTATGAACGATAATCTTCCCTTCTTCAAGGTTAAAATAATCACTCAGCTTCTTTTTAATGATATAAGGTGCCTGAGAAGCGGAAGTGAGGACAACAGCACCATCCGAACGAATTTCTGCAGTAACACATCTAGTTTCCATCGCCATATGGTCAGACGGTGCTAAAGAAAAGTTTGATTCTACTGTTACTTCACTTTCCTCCCAGCCTTTCTTCATATCTCCTTTCCGAATGATCGTCCGGTCCGCTATATTTGTATTTGCCTCTGGATAAACATGAGCAATCTTTTCATACGCCCCTAAATGCTCATGAATTAGTGGAGCTACTGCAGAAAGAGCTTCTTGTGGCGAGTTGACAACAGGCAATGGTTCATACTCCACCTTGACTAACTCCGCCGCCCTTTTGGCAATAGCGGCACTATTTGCGACAACAGCAGCAATTGGTTCACCATAATACCGTACTTTTTTAAAAGCGAGTGGTGGCCGATCTCGAATCTCATCTCCTGTAAGTGGCAATGGTTGTCCTAATACAATGGAGCGCACTCCCTTTACACTCATTGCATGACTTATATCAATATTTTTAATTGTGGCATGTGCTTCTGTACTGACTACTAACTTTATATAAAGTAAATCTTTATGAGCAATATCATCCGTATATTTCGCTTTTCCTGTTACTTTCTCTAATGCTTCTTTTCTATAAATGCTCTTTCCTATATTCCCAGTCATGAATTCAAGCCACCTTTTTGAAACATTGTGATAAACGGTCACGTCATACTTTCTTTTATTATTGCGTTTAATTACTTATTCATTCGTAAAAAATAAAATCGCAATAAAAGCTCAAGACTATGGTGATTTTGATTATTCAAAGTTTCAGTTTAGATGGCCTATTCTAGACAACTCGTACTGTAATTTTGGGAAGCTCTGATTTTTATTACTTATCTCTAACTATTCGCACCGTAATCTTGCTCTTCTCTGATTTTTATTACTTATCTCTGCTTTTTCGCACCGTAATTCCAACTCATACTGTTTTTCATTACTTATCCCACATAATTCGTACCGTAATCTCACCCAGCATAGCTTTTCATTACTTATCCTAGATTTTCAGTTCCCAAATTTCCAAGATCGCTTGAATAGAATCTTTTAATTAACAAACTCTATTACCAAATTTATTCAAAAAGGAGCCGGTTACATGCCAGACAATAACAATGACGTTATTTCTCCGGAAATGTTAGTGCTTATTATTACCGCTACCGTTATCGGAATTGTTGCACGCTATTTGTCGATTAAATTAGATTATCGTCAGTATCCGAATTATCCGAATGGCTATTTGATTCATATTGTGACAGGAGCCTTAGCAGCCATGATTGGTGCTTTTATTATTCCGACAGTCATGACGAAAAATTTTACTGCGGTGACCTTTCTCGGTCTTGCCGCCCAACATTTCCGTGACGTTCGAAAAGTGGAAAGAGAAAGCCTCTTAGACTTGGAAGGAGATGAATTTACAAGACGAGGAGATGCTTACATCGATGGTATTGCCAAGATTTTTGAATCGCGAAACTACATCACTTTACTCGTTTCTTTTGCTTGTGCTTTGTTGATTCAAATTTTGCAAGAGTTTTTTGATGTGGCCTTTTGGATTCAAATAGTCAGTGGTTCTATCGTTGGTTTAATTGTCTTTTTTGCTTTAAAACACTTTACATCCCGTCAACAAATTAGCGATATTGCCACAGTGGAAGAAGGAAAGATTGAAATTAAAGGATCTGATTTATATGTAAATGATATGTTCGTTTACAATTTAGCTGGGCGAGAGGAAGCGAAAGAATGGTTTTTAAATGACGGTCTTGCGGCAGTAATTCGTCCCACTAAAGATCATTTTCAAATTCCCCTCTTTAACGGTGGCCAAAGACAGGCGATTCTATTTGAAACAACCCGAAGAATCGGGCAAAAGAAATTATACAGTGTCGAAAACCCTGGATCTGGTGTCATTATCATCGTCTTAGTGCCGATTATCAAAAGCAGTGATTTATTAAAAGAAACGATCTTAATGACACCCTTATTAGAAACCGTCAAAAAGAACCCAGAATTATTACATGAACATGGAAATGGAGGATAAAAATGAGCAAAGATGAGGGACAGATTAAAGGAATACTAGCGTATGTTACGACGGACAAACACCGATTCCTCGGTGGAACAGCTCTGGCGTTACTCGCCAAAAACCAAGACGAACTAATTGATATTTCGAATAATCTAGCCGAGGTGTTTTTAGCTGATATTCTTGAACTAAAAAATGGCGACCATATCATAATCAAAAAATGAACCAATTAACAAATATAAACTTGCTAGCTTGACCAAATGATAGAAAGCTGGAGGTAAAATCGGATGAACGAAACAGATGAGATTTTAAATAAAGTAACAGATTCAAAACAACCAAAAGTATTGGCCACCATTATTGAAGTCGTTGGTTCCTCTTATCGTAAGGAGGGCGCGATGATGTTGATTATGGAAGACGGAACCCACGTTGGCCTTTTAAGTGGTGGCTGTCTCGAAAATGATTTAGCTGAAAGAGCGGCTGAAGTGAGGAAAAAACAGACCACACAAACGATCGTTTATGATATGAGTGCTGAGGATGATTTAAGTTTTGGACAAGGCAAAGGGTGTAGCGGGACGATAACCGTTTTATTAGAACCGATCAATCCTCCGTTAGAGGAGCACTTAAAAAAAGTAAAGTCCTTTTTAAACAATGGTATACCGGTTTTACATATTAAAAAACTTTCCCCTGTCAATACGGTAAGCGATTATGCCTTTATTAGTGACACTGGCCATTTATTTGGTGAGTGGGATAAGCTTAATCACGAGCTTATCGAACTAAAAAAGCAGTTGAAACAAGAAAAAGATGGTCTTGTTTCATTTAAAAATTCAGATGAACATTATTACATCCAAGTACTAAAGCCAAAACCACGTCTCATCGTATTCGGGGCAGGTCCAGATGTGCGCCCCCTTGTTACTTTTGCTGCAAAATCCGGCTTCAAAACGACAGTCACAGATTGGCGACCGGCTTTTTGCGAGCCAGCTCACTTTCCAGAAGCTGATAAAATCATTCTGGATTTTCCAGTCGCTTTTATTAGTGAATTTTCATTTTCTCCAAACGATTCCGTGATCGTTATGACCCATAATTTCGAGAAAGACCAACAAATTCTCAACCAACTTTTACAAACGGACTTACAATATTTAGGTGTCTTAGGTCCAAAGAAAAGAACTGCTAAGCTTTTAAATGAGGAGAAAATTCCAAATAAGCTTCACTCCCCACTCGGCCTTTCAATCGGAGCGATTGGTCCAGAAGAAATTGCGATTAGTATTCTCGCAGATGTGATTAAACATAATCGAACAAAAAATCAGCAAAACCAAATGAATCTATTTAACGAAAGACTCTTTGAAGACAACGTTCTGAAAACAGGAACTAGCGATCATTAATTGTTTTATATTCAGGGCTCTAAATATTAACAGAAGAAACAACCATGATTTAACGGGCCTATTTATGATAAAATTAAAACACTAAATAATGTTAATATGGAGGCGTTGATTATTTCTAAGTTAAATGAGCATTCTTTAGAAATCATTTCCCCAAACGACTGTAGTAACTCACCTAAGAGAGAACAACTACGTGATTTTAACATTGCTTTTGCAAAAGCTGATATCGAGTCCATTGTTAGCTTTGTGGCTGATGATATTACTTGGAATATGGTTAGCGAAAATCAAACATTTCAAGGCAAAGCTGCATTTGTAGAAGTGCTTGAGCAAATGAAAGAACAGAAGGCAACGAAGCTAGAAATCAGCCAGATCATTACTCATGGAAAAACGGGAGCAACAAACGGTGTGTTGACTTTTGGTGAGCAAAAATACGGATTTTGTGATGTTTATGTTTTTACTGGAGCAGGAAAAGATGCAAAATTAAAAGAAATTACTTCGTATGTGTTGAATATTTCTTAATTGCTTCCAAATGAGATTGATATGTATATACCTAGTATTGTTAACGAATTCAAAACGAACTTACAAATAAAGTAAAATCTATTTCATTAATTTTTAGTTACCTCTACAACCACTCACATGTGGTAAGAGGTATTTTTTTGTTCCCCCTATCAATGAATCTATATTAAAGATATGATAAAAGGCCATGTTAGAAAGTTCCTTGTAAATCATTGACAAGAATGTAGACAAACTTTTTACCATATGCTTAATTGGCTCCGTTTGATTCCCTTTGGCTGCTTGATTTGCCTTCTTTCGGTTTCATTGGCGGCCTTTGGTTCCCTTTGACTGCTCGACTTTACTTCTTTTGACTTCATTGGCTCCAATTAAAACAGCCCCTCTTAATTTTTCCACTAAGAGGGACCCTTTTTATTTTATCCTTAAACAAACCTCTTCTCCTTCAACAGTGAAGGTTTCCATTTCCTCTGATTGTTCAAATTTAATAGATTTAACGATTAAATTTTCATACAGGAAGGATTCGAATTTTTTGAGAGTCATTTGCACGTGTTCACTTACTCCAATAAATAATTCAACCCGTAATTCTACTGGTAAATTCAATTGCTTCCGGTACATTTGTACAGCCCGCACGAACTCGCGTACAAACCCTTCTTCTTTTAACTCTTCCGTTATTTCCGTATGAAGAAGTACTCTAAATGAGTCACCTTCCGCTAAAGCATATCCTGCCTTTGCACTCGTTTCGACGAGAATATCTTCTTTTGTTAATTGAACCTTCACTCCATCTTTTAAAGTTAATTCAAGCTCATTGTTCTCAAAAAAATGGCTCGTTTCTTCTTGTGAAAGCTGAGCGACATACTTTTGCACTTCGCCCACTGCTTTTCCGAGCTTTGGTCCTGCTACTGGGAAATTTAATTTTAATTCATTCGTGACTAAGCTTGAATCACCCGTTGCAAAACACACCTGTTTTACATTCGTTTCATCTGCAATAATGCCATCATATTTGTCTAAACCACTTACCTCCACTGTCCCTACCGGAAGGACTGTTAATTGAGAGAGCGGCTGTTTCGTTTTGATTCCGACTGCATTTCGAATCGAGCGTGTAAGTTCAACAACTTGAAGAACCGCTTGCATTTTTTCTTCTAATTGCTCATTAATTAAGGCTAATTCAGGCTTTGGAAAATCGCTTAAATGAACACTGTCTCCTACTAAATCCAGATACACTTCCTCACTCATAAATGGAGCAAATGGAGCCATAAGCTGGGCGGTTTTTGTTAATACCTCATATAAAGTATGGAAGGCTGCTTTTTTATCGTCATTCATGCCACTACTCCAAAAACGCTGCCTTGAGCGACGAATGTACCAGTTGCTCACCTCATCTAAAAAAGCGGCAATAAGTCTTGCTCCTTTTGTGACATCATAGGCATCCAAACTATTCGTTACCCCACCTACCACTGTATTTAAGCGGGATAAAACCCACTCATCCATTTTCGTTTTTGTCCCTTTATCTGTCTGATTGACATCAAATTTATCGATTTTGGCGTACATAGAATAGAAAGAATGGACATTCGCCAACGTATCAATGACCTTTGATTTCGCTTGGCTTACTGTCTTTTTTGAAAAGCGCTTATTATTCCAAGGGGCACTATCGCCAAGCAATGCCCACCTTAGTGCATCTGCTCCAAATTCCTCGATTAACTCAACAGGGTTTAAAGCATTCCCTTTACTTTTTGACATCTTTTGGCCATTCTCATCTAAAATATGACCGAGTGAGAGAACGCGTTTATACGGAGCTTCACCTGTAAACAAAGTAGAAACAGCTAATAAGCTATAAAACCAGCCTCTCGTTTGGTCGACACCTTCAATGACAACATCTGCCGGATACTGAGTTTTCACCTTTTCTTGATTTTCAAACGGGTAATGGTATTGAGCAAATGGCATCGAACCACTATCAAACCAAACATCAATTACTTCATTTGTTCTTTTCATCGTTCCCCCACATGAACATGTGAACGTCACCTCGTCCACAAACGGTTTATGAAGCTCAAAGTCTTCGGGCAACTCTACATTGGCACGTTCCCGTAACTCGTTTAAAGAATCGGGGGCAACTTGCTCTTCACAGCTTTCGCAAAGCCAAACATTTAATGGCGTCCCCCAGTAACGATTACGTCCGATATTCCAATCAACCAAATTTTCAAGGAAATTCCCGAAACGTCCGTCCTTCATATGTCCAGGGAACCATTCAACCGTTTGATTGTTCGCTAACATCTTCTCTTTCACTTTGGTCGTTTCGATAAACCAACCTTCCATCGCATAATATAAAAGGGGACTATCACAACGCCAGCAATGTGGATAGCTATGCTCATACCTTTCCTTGTCGAACAAACGATTGTTTTGAGCGAGCATTTTGACAATCTCCACATCGCAATCCTTGACAAACTTTCCTGCAAGTGGAGTAATTTTTTGTTTATATTGCCCCTTTGAATCAACAACATGAACAAAATCAAAGCGATTTTCTTTAATGACATTATAGTCATCTTCCCCATAAGCAGGAGCAATATGGACAAGTCCTGTACCGCTTTTATCGGTTACAAACTCGGCCGCAACCACTTCATGCCCCTTCTCCACTTTTATAAAATCAAACGGAGGCTCATATTTTGTTCCGACTAACTTAGCACCTTTTATAACCTCAAGTACTTCATAATCTGTTTTGAGTAACTTTTCAACAAGACCTTCCGCTACCGTATAAACTTCTTCGCCTTTTTTCGCTTTCACATAATTCATCTCAGGGTGGACCGCGATCGCGACATTCGCCGGTAAAGTCCACGGGGTCGTTGTCCATCCTAACAAAAATTCATTTTCTGTTCCCTTTACTAGGAATTTCGCGGTGGCCGATAAATCCTTCACATCCACATAACCTTGGGCGACCTCATGTGAGCTTAACGACGTTTCACAGTTTGGACAATAAGGGACAACTCGATGCCCTTTATATAACAAATTCTTTTGATGAATCGTCGCAAGAATGTTCCAAACGGACTCGATATAGGGGTTATCCAAGGTTACATATGGATCGTCCATATCCACCCAATAACCAAGTGCCTCGGTAAATTGACGCCATTCTTTTTCATACGTAAAAACACTTTCTTTGCACTTTTTTATAAAATTCTCGACCCCATACTTTTCGATTTCATCTTTCCCACGAATGTTTAATTGCTTCTCTACCTCTAATTCAACAGGCAGTCCATGCGTATCCCACCCTGCTTTTCTTAACACTTGATATCCCGACATCGTTTTATAGCGAGCGACAAAATCCTTCATCGTTCTTCCTAAAGCGTGGCCCGCATGAGGTAGGCCATTTGCCGTTGGTGGCCCTTCATAAAAAACATAGGTCTCTTTTCCCTCACGCTGATCGATTGACTTCTGAAACGTTTTTTCCTTTTCCCATCCTTGACGCACGTTCAGTTCACGTTCTTTCACATCACTCATTCCACTCACTCCTTTTCATTTTTTTAAAACAAAAAAACCGATCCTTGGCGTAGGATCGGGTTATCTATACAAATAACATTCGATTAAAAGAAAAATAAAAAAACCTCATAGTAGTGGGTTTTTCTCAAATTCTAATCACTACGTACCATCATACGCGTCCTGGATATCGGTAGAATACCGTCAAGGCTTAAAACATTAAGCTCAGCCTTGCTTCTCGGAGAGGATTTTCATCATGGTCTTAACGTTGACTTCCAGCAAATCGTCAACTCTCTGTAGATAAGATCCCATCATTACTCTTTCTCGTCATCGAATTCAATTTGTAATTATCGGTAGTTTACTCTTATTTTATTGAAAAGTCAAATAATGGTTCAGAAAAATCAATTAATGGGCTTTTGAACTTTCCAACTTATTTATTCCCATTTTTATATTTTTAATAAAACCTCTCATTCCAAATGCATCATTTTTCTTTTTAATGTTTTCATGTAAACTGAACATAAATCATATTTAATCTAGCTACGTCCGTTAGAACTTCGAGAAAAATCGGTCCATCTATAAAGTCAAAAAGCGACTTTTTAGCTGGCCCTGTATTTTTTCTCACTTCTGACCAACGGACTTCGCTTTTTATTCAATCTAGCTGCGCCTGTTAGAAGCTCGAGAAAAATCGGTCGTCTTTATGAAGACAAAAAGCGTCTTCAACAGCCGCCCTACATTTTTTCTCGCTTCTGAGCGAACAGGCTTCGCTTTTTATTCAATCTAGCTGCGCCTGTTAGAAGCTCGAGAAAAATCGGTCGTCTTTATGAAGACAAAAAGCGTCTTCAACAGCCGCCCTACATTTTTTCTCGCTTCTGAGCGAACAGGCTTCGCTTTTTATTAGTAGGAGGGTTTCTATGGCTACAAAAATTTTGATTGTTGAGGATGAAAAAAATATCTCAAGATTGCTTCAGCTAGAATTAGAGCACGAAGGTTACGAAACACAAATAGCGGCTGATGGCTTACAAGCTTTAACATATATTCAAGATAACAATTGGGATCTGATTTTATTAGATATTATGCTACCTGGATTAAGTGGAATGGAAGTTCTAAGAAGGTTAAGAATGACGGATCCTGACTTACCTGTCATTATGCTGACGGCAAGAGACACCGTTGTCGATAAAGTTAGTGGGCTTGATCAAGGAGCCAATGACTACATCACTAAACCATTTGAAATAGAAGAATTATTAGCCCGAATTCGAGTTAGTTTGCGGACGAATCCTTCTGTTGAAAGAGGCCATTCAAAACTAGAAGAGGCAACCATCACATTTGCTAATCTAACAGTGAACACAAAATCAAGAGACGTCAAAAGGGACGAAACGTTTATCGAATTAACAGCGAGAGAGTATGATTTGCTTTTATTTTTATTAGATCATCAACAACAAGTGATGTCACGAGAGCAAATATTAGAGCAAGTGTGGGGCTATGATTATTTTGGTGATACGAATATAGTGGATGTTTATATTCGCTATTTACGGCAAAAAATTGATAAACCATTTGCTAAACCTATTATCCATACAGTACGAGGCGTTGGTTACGTGTTAAAGGAGAAAAATCAATGAGTCTCGCTCGCAAAATAACGATTTTCTCTACAGGCTTACTCATTTTACTTATGCTCATCATTAGTGTCGCGATTTATCTGTTATTCTCACAATTCTCTCAGCAAGCAGAGCTAGAGCGTAGTTTAAATCAAGCTCAGAGTATGGCCAAACAAATTTCAGAACAAAACAATGTTGCCGATGCCACCCAAATATTCGAGTTAGCCATTGTTCATGATGGCGTCATTCGCCTTATTTCAGATGATGGTCTCCCCTATTTACAAACGACCTTAAATTTATCTTTATTACGTGAGCTTCCGTCCACTTACTCATTAAGTGAGGAAATGGAAACGATCATTCATAGAGAAGAAAAATATGCGGTAGCGAGAACTCCAGTTATTTGGCCTAATGGCTCCGTGTTAACTTTGGAATATATTGAACGAATGAATATTCACGAATCGACTATTCAACTGTTAAGAATTGCCCTTTTCATTGCGAGTGCTGCCATTATCATCCCTTCTTATTTTGCTGGTCGTGCGTTAAGCAACATCATTTTAAACCCGATCAAAAGCTTAATACAGACGATGGAAGAAATTAGACAAAGTGGTCGCTTTAAAAAAATTGATATTTCCAAGGAAACAAAGGACGAATTAGGACAAATGAGTCTTACGTTTAATCATATGATTGATTTACTTGATCAAAATTACCAAAAACAACAACGCTTTGTTTCCGATGCATCCCATGAATTAAGAACGCCTTTGACCGTCATTAGTAGCTATGCAAAGCTTTTAAAGAGATGGGGAAAGTCGAAGCCAGAAGTTTTAGAGGAAGCGATTGAAGCCATTTCTTCTGAATCTTTACGAATGAAAGGGTTAACGAAACAAATGCTTGATTTAGCGAATGGTGAAAATTCGTTAGTGAATGAAGTTGAAAAGGTTGACCTCAATCAAGTAATAGTAGAGACAAGGAAACATTTTAATCAAGCGTATGAGCGTGAAATCCAGTTTGAAGACCGAACAAAATACTCCTCCTATATTTTGGCAGAGAAAGAAAAAATAAAACAATTACTCTTTATTTTATTAGAAAATGCAGTGAAATATAGTGAAGAGAAAATCGATTTGATGCTCACGACAAAAAATAAGCACGCCCTATTTACCGTAACCGATTACGGGGTAGGAATTGATCATCAAGACAAAGAACATATCTTTGAACGATTTTTTCGAGTTGACAAAGCAAGGAGTCGAGAAACGGGCGGTAGCGGCTTAGGACTTGCCATTGCTAAATCAATAGTCGATAGTCATTCGGGAACGATTAAAGTTGAAAGTGAATTAGGAGTGGGCACAACTTTTATTGTGGAATTCCCTCTGTTAGAAAGGGAGTGAAAAATTGAAAAAAATAGGATTTATCATTACTACGATTGTTATCGCCCTATTAGCGAGCATTATCACTTGGAACATCGTCTCTTCCAACTCGTTATTAACTGAATCAGAAATTATTGATCTCGTTACTGAGAGATACACTGGTACGATTCAAGCGATCGAACAATTAAATAAAAACGGCGAGGAAATATATCATGTTTATTTTGAATCAGCTCAAGGCCCTTATTTAGTTGAAATGAACGCAATAACGGGAACAATCCAGACTTTGCGACAACTTGATGACTCAACAGAAGAAAGCACACCAAATGAAAGCGAAGGTAAACGCCTTACCCCTCAAGAAATACAAGAAATTATTGAAAAGGAACTGGATGAGACAGTCACTTTATTAACGGTTGAACTAGATTCAGAGCAACAAACAACTTATTTGATTAAAGCTGAACAGGAGAATGGAATTGCCACGATTGAACTTGATATTTTGACTGAGCAGTTTAATAGTTACATTCTCGAACGAAAAGAACTTTCTTTTATCACAGAACAAGAAGCAGCTGATATTGCCCTTGCAGAAGTACAAGGGGAAGTGGATGATATCGATTTAGAAAGAAGAAATGGCCGTGATGTGTATGAAATTGAGATAGAGGAATTTGCAACAGGTGAAGATATGCTCGTTACGATTGATGCCCTGACTGGAGAAGTCATAAGTGTTGAATTAGATTAGGCTTACACGACGATTTTTCTTTACTAATAATTATATCCATTTTCTCATCAAATTCTCATTTTCCTTTTATCTTGTTTTCAGAGTCAGTGACTATCATAGTAACTGAGAGAACAAAAGGAGGAATTAAAATGAAAAAAACAACGATTATGTTTACCGCATTATTACTATCTGTAGGTGCAACTGCAGTAGTAGCCGCAAATGATTCAGATTCAAAAGGGGTTAACCAAACATCCTTTAATGACAGTGGAGAAAATATTGTGCTTCAATCAACTGTTCAAAACAACGGAGAAACAACCACTCAAAAAAAGGATGGGCTCATCACTAAAGAAGAAGCAAAAAAGGCAGCCCTTTCTGTTTTAGACGGAGACATTAAAGAGGTAGAACGAGATAAAGAAGATGGCAGACTTATTTATGAGGTTGAGGTCTTATTTGAAGGAGAAGAATATGATTTCGACATTGATACCTATACCGCTGAAGTGATTGAAATTGATGATGATTTATTAAAAACTCCAGTAGCTAACGAAATGAAGATCACCGTTGAAGAAGCAAAAGAAATCGCAAACGATCTAGTACCCAATTCAAAGATTGATGACATTGAGTTAAAGAAAGAAAAAGGGATTTACGTATATGATATTGAGTTAGAGCTCAATGATGAAGATGGAGATTTATACCTCGATGCCAATACAGGCGAAGTCATCAAACTTGATGGTGACATTATGAAAGAAATGGAACGTATGACAACTAAAAGTAAGAGTGGTAACGAGAGTCATAACGGAAAAACAAATGAATCTACCTCTTATATTTCAAAAGAAGAAGCAACCAAAATTGCCTTAGATTATCTTGGTGAAGGAACATTAGATGAAGTCGAGCGTAAAATCAAATCAGGCAACGTTTTATATGAAGTAGAAATCGAAATACATGATGATGATGTCGAGGTTTATGTGGATGCTGTTACAGGCGACGTGCTTTATGTCGATTGGGATTAAGGCCGAATCGAAGCAACTTATGTAACTATTTTCTAAGCTGATTTTTCACATTTGGCGTTGTATCTTGGTTGATGCGACGCTTTTCTTCTCCTCTTTTTCACATTCCGCGTCATATCTTCGTTGATGCGACACTTTTACTTCCCTCTTTTTCACATTCAGCGTCATATCTCTCCCTTTACGACACTTTTACACCCTCCTTTTTCACATTTCGTGTCGTATCTCACTACCTACAACACTTTCCTTCTCCTCTTTTTCACATTTCATGTCGTATCTCACTACTTACGGTACTTCCCTTCTCCTCTTTTTCACATTCAGTGTCGTAAAAAGTAACTATTTTGTTTCGAATGTCCCAATTCTCTTTAACTTTCTAATATTCGATTTCTCATAATACCTCGTCAGATAATCAACCATAATAATTTATTCAATTCGATAATTCTAGTAAAATGAATTAACATAATCATCTATAAGAAAGGAGATTTATACACTTCAAATGATAGTAAAACCACTACAACAACCACATGAATTGCTTTTATTACGCATATTAAAAAAAAGATTAAAAACCTTCTCTCAAGAGGATAGTTATCGATTACAAGCAATCGAAAAGGGATATGAAGGTGAACTTCAATTCCAGCAATTAGCGAAGAGCCTACCAAACAGTTGGCTTCAATTTTATGATTTACTTCTAGAAAAAGGACAAAGTATTTCACAAATTGATTCACTTATTTTTACCCCTCACAATATTCTCCTTTTTGAAATCAAAAATTATGAAGGAGATTTTGTTTTAGAAGATAATTTATTGTTAAAAAAACATTCTCGTGAAGTTCAAAATCCGATGACACAACTGACCAAAACATCCTCTCATTTGAGACAGTTTTTAAATGACAAAAAATTGAATCACCAACCCATTTCTTCTTTTGTAATCTTCATTAATCCTGAATTCCACCTTTACCAAGCAGACACAGCAAATAGTTCATTTGTTTTCCCTACTCAATTAAAACGATTTATGGCTACTCTTCAAAAACCAGCAACAAAAATCTCTTCTGCTTTTCTTCAAATTTCCGATGTACTGCTTTCACAACATTTACAAATCAACCCTTTTACACGACTCCCAAAATTTACAGAACCCGAGTTGCAAAAAGGAATATATTGTTTTTATTGTGGCTCTAGCATTCTTAAATTTAGCTATAATCAAATTAATTGTGAGAACTGTACAAAGGACGAACATTTAGATTTAGCGATTTATAGAACCATTGAAGAATACCGCACACTATTTCCGGCAGAGAAAATTACAACAATTAAGATGAGTAAATGGCTCAATAACGCTTCCATTTCAGACCGAACAATTAGAAGAATTCTATTAAAATTTTATCATCAATTAGGACAAGGGAGAAATTCTTACTATGTAAAAGAATAACATTACCTTTTTACAATTTTACGACGCTCTCTCCCCTCCCCTTCATTTTTCACACTTCGCGTCGTATCCCCACTACTTACGACGCTTCCTACCCTCCGCTTTTCACATTTCACGTCGTATCTCACAACTTACGACGCTCTTTCCCCTCCCCTTTTCACATTCCGCGTTGTATCCCACTACTTACGACGCTCTCTCCCTCCCCTTTTCACATTCCACGTCGTATCCCACTACTTACGACGCTTCCTACCCTCCGCTTTTCACATTTCACGTCGTATCTCACAACTTACGACGCTCTTTCCCCTCCCCTTTTCACATTCCACGTCGTATCCCACTACTTACGACGCTTCCTACCCTCCGCTTTTCACATTTCACGTCGTATCTCACAACTTACGACGCTCTCTCCCTCCCCTTTTCACATTTCACGTCGTATCTCACAACTCACGACGCTCTCTCTTACTCATTTTTGTCCTGATAGCCCATAAAATCAGCAACCATACCAAAAAACAGACAAGAAGCTCTGCCCCTTCTCATCTGCTTTCATGCTACCGTTTTTGCGACAGCTCGCTTCCTTTTTTACTCTACTTAGCATTATTTTCTCTCTTCATCATATAAATGACAAGCAACCTTATGACCTTCGTGTACTTCTTTATAAATAGGCACCTCAAGCTTACAGCGTTCCATCGCATGAGGGCATCTTGTATGAAACACACATCCGGATGGTGGGTTTAATGGTGACGGCAATTCTCCCTCAATTGATACAAGTTCCTGTACTACATCTGTTGTCGGACGTGGGACAGCGGATAATAGAGCTTGTGTATATGGGTGTAGTGGCTTTGAAAACAAATGATCAGTCGGTGCTTCTTCGACAATATGGCCTAAATACATGACACCAATTCGATCAGAAATATGTCGAACGACACTAATATCATGAGCAATAAATAAGAACGTTAAATCAAACTCATCTTGAAGCTCATCTAGCAAATTTAGAATTTGTGATTGAATGGATACATCTAATGCCGACACTGGTTCGTCTAAAATAACTAATTTTGGTCTTAACACAAGAGCTCTCGCTAAACCGATTCTTTGTCGTTGACCACCTGAAAATTCATGTGGATAGCGGTAATAGTGCTCTGGTTTTAAACCAACTTTTTCTAAAATTTCAAAGGCCATTTCCTGTCGCTCTTTTTTATTCCCTATACCGTGAATGACTAAAGGCTCTTCAATTACTTTACCAATTCTCTTCCTAGGATTAAGCGATGAAAATGGATCCTGAAAGACCATCTGCATGTTTTGACGGATTTTCCGTAACTCAGAAGAATTCAATTGAGACACATCTTTGCCATCATAAATGACCTTGCCATCACTTGGCTCAATTAAACGGAGGAGCGAACGGCCTGTTGTTGATTTTCCACAACCTGACTCACCAACTAAACCATATGTTTCACCAGCTATTAATTGAAACGAGATATTATCAACCGCCTTCACATAACCTTTAACTCGGCTTAAACGACCAAAGGCACCACGAATCTGATAATACTTTTTCAGTTGTTGAACATTTAATAAATACTTCTCTTCAACGGCTAGTTCATTCATGATAGCTCCCCTCCTTTTTTAATAATTTCTCAAAATGCCAGCATCGAACTTGGCGTCCATCTTTGACCTCTTCTAATTGTGGTTCTTTTTCCACACAGAGTGCATCAGCATACGGACATCTCGTTGCAAAACGACAGCCTTTTGGTACATCTTCTAAAGAAGGCACAACTCCTGGAATAACCGGTAACTTCCTCGTGCGATCACCCTCTAGTTTTGGAATTGACTCCATTAAACCTTTTGTATAAGGATGTAACGGCTCATCAAATAAACTTTTTGTACTAGCGACCTCCACGATCTGCCCTAAATACATCACCATCACACGAGTACAAACTTGAGCCACAACACCTAAATCGTGGGTAATGAGCATAACCCCCATACCTGTTTCTTTATTTAATTGGGAAATTAACTTCAAAATCTGAGCTTGAATGGTCACATCTAAAGCCGTCGTTGGTTCGTCCGCTATTAAAAGCTTTGGTTGACAAGCTAACGCCATCGCAATTCCGACTCTTTGTTGCATTCCTCCTGAGAGCTGGTGAGGATACTCTTTAAACCGTTGCTCGGGTGATGGAATACCTGTTTTTCTTAATAATTCGATGGCTTCCATTTTGGCCGTCTTTTTCGACATCTTTTTATGCAACAAAATTGCCTCAACAATTTGTTTACCGACCGTTTGCACCGGATTTAAGGAACTGTGCGGATCTTGAAAAACCATTGAAATCTCATTGCCACGAATCGATTGAACTTTTGATAAAGGCAACTCCAATATATTTTGAGCATTAAACATAATCTGTCCTTCATAGGAAGTAAAATGTTCATCATGTAATCTCGTAATTGATTGAGAAGTGACACTTTTTCCACAGCCTGATTCTCCTACTACACCGAGGATTTCACCATTCTCAACAACAAAGCTAACACGATCAACCGCTGTCACAGATCCTCGTTCCGTATCAAAATGAGTCTTTAAATTATTCACTTCTAAAAGTGTATGCTTTTCCATTTACGTTCCTCATTTCATCGCTTACGTTTTTTTCGACTTTTAGCATGGGGATCGAGTAAATCTCTTAAACCATCTCCAAGTAAATTCAAACCAAGAACAGATATAATAATCATTAATCCTGGAAAAACAACCATCCACCAAGCTTGGAAAATGACAAGCTTACCATCATATAAAATATTTCCCCAACTAGGGTCTGGAGCAGGAATACCAACTCCTAAAAAGCTTAAGGCTGCTTCTGTAATAATCGTTTCCGCAAAAACAAAAGTCGCTTGAACAATTAAAGGGGAAATCGTATTAGGTGCGATATGCTGCCAAATGATTCTTGTTCCCTTTGCCCCTTGAGCATACATCGCTTCAATATAGGTTTGCTCCTTGACAACTAAAGCTTCCGAACGAACGACTCGAGCAATGTTAGGTGTAAAAACAATACTCAAGGCAATGACGACATTTGTAGGTGACGGACCGAGTGCAGCCATTAAAGCAATCGCAAGCAACACACCTGGAATGGCCATTAATCCATCGCATATTCGCATTAAAATATGGTCGAGCTTTGGGTAATAACTAGCATATAAACCGATAACTAAACCGATAATCCCAGAAATGAGCGTCACCGCTAGACCGACGATAATCGATACTTGGGCACCGTGAACGACTCTCGCTAATAAATCGCGACCAAACTCATCCGTTCCTAACCAATGTCCCAAACTTGGTGCTTGCAGGCGATTTGATGCTTCCATTTGAAATGGACTCGCCGAGACAAGCCATGGACCAATTGTCGCAATTCCAAGCATAAATAAAATCAGTACGGTTCCAATGACAATGGATGGATTCGACCAAAATCGTTTAAAGAATAATTGACGCTGTTGTTTCTTCAACTGAACCTTTACCTTGGTTAACATTTCTTTTTGATCAGTCATCAACTTATTCTCCCCTCCGACCTTGCCCGAGTCTAACACGTGGATCGATCACACCATATAATAAATCAACCAATAAATTGATAAAGACATAAGAGACGGTAATAAAAAGCACCGTTCCTTGAATAACCGGATAATCTCTTCGTTCAACAGAATTAATGACCAGTTGACCGATTCCCGGAATATTAAAGATAATTTCTGTCACGACCGCACCGGCAATCAATGTTCCAAATGATTGTCCAATCACCGTTAAAACTGGTAAAAAGGCATTCCGAAGTGCATGACCAAAAATAACCCGACGTTCCTTAGAACCTTTAGAGCGTGCGGTTTTAATAAAACTACGATTCAGTACTTCGAGCATAGAAGACCTCGTCATACGGGCGATAAGAGCGGCTTGAACTGTGGCTAATGAAAGGGCTGGCATAATTAAAAATTTAACATGCTCTAAAAAACCATTTTCAATTGCACGATAACCGCCGATTGGAAGCCATTGAAGGTACACGCCAAAAACTAACATCAGTAATAGGCCAAGTAAAAAGCTCGGAATCGCCATGCCTATTAAAGTCATCCCCATTAAAGATTGATCAACCACCGAACCACGACGTGTTGCCGCAATAATACCAACAGGAATCGCAATGATGACCGCGATAATTTGTGCAAAAATGGCCAATGATAGTGTCGGCTGTATGTATTTAAAAATCAAATCTAATACAGGCTCTCGCATAAAATAAGACATTCCAAGATCGGCTTGAAAGACTCCGATGACCCAATTTAAATACTGTTCATAAATAGGTAAATGAAGCCCCATTTGTTCACTTAAAGTGGCAATCTGTTCAGCAGTTGCCTCCTGACCTAAAATCATCGCTGCCGGGTTACCAGGTGTAATATGAATAATAGAAAAAATAACGACCGATACAACAAATAAAACAGGAAACAATGAAAGTAATCTTTTTACAATATAAGCAGTCAAGGAATCCACTCCTTTCTTATGATTTATCCACTTTCAAATGAAGCCAACTTAGACTTTCCTAATCGTATTAGGAAAAAGGTGTGAGGTTCAGCCCACACCTTTTTCATTCCATTATTCAACGATTTTAGTACCCCAAAGGATTGGTGCTTGAAATGGCTCAAATCCTTCTACTTTCTCTGAAGTGGCAATAATATCATGCTGATGTCCCATAACTGTTGTTGATAAAAAGTCATATAAATACGCTTGTAACTCTTCCCAACGTTCATATGCTTCCTCAGGAGTTTCTGCTGAGCGTACCTCTTGAAGCATTTCTTGCGCGACTGGATCATCGGTTCCTGCAAAACCTGGGTTTAAGGCAAGTAGTTGAGCTGGAATGGTGACATAACCCGTTCCTGCCGCTAGCATATCCCATGCACCTGGATCGGTTTTTAATTCTAAAAACGTCGCCAAATCATAGTTATCCACTTTCACATTCATCCCGATTGCTTGAAGCTGCTCTTGAACAGAAAGAGCTGCTTTGTACATGTAATCATAATCACGAGTTGTGATAATCACTAATTCTTCTCCATCATAACCAGCTTCTTCTAGAAGTTCCTTCGCTCTTTCAGGATCATTGACATTATAACTCTCTTCACCTTCTGTATTTGACCAATTCACTTGAGCTAAGTTCATATACCCTGGGTGAGTTTCAAATAAATCTTCATCTGCATAAGCAAATAATAATAAGTCATCTAAATTAATAGCTGTATTCACAGCTTCACGCATTTTTTGGTCAGCCATTGGGCCCTCATTAATGTTATAGAACCAAGTTAATGTTCGATTTAAATAAAGATGTGTTTCTATTCCTGACATTTGACTTACTTGAGCGTAATTATCAAAAGGAATTTCATCAGCAATATCATAACTTCCTGTTTGCAATCCAGATACTCTTGTAAAAGGATCGGTTACAATTTGGAAATAGATTTCATCAACAAGAGCTTCTTTTTTCCCTGAAAGACCACTACGCTCTTCTTCTCTTGATACATAGTCTTCAAATTTTGATAAAAGAATGTATTGATCTTGAGCCCATTCTTCAAACTGAAAAGGACCTGTTCCGATATATTCTGTAACACCTGTTGCATCGGCAGCTTCCACTACATCTTTAGGCATAATGGCTGGGAATTCACTTTGACCTGCCATAATATCTAATACATCTGCTGCCCGTTCTTCTAACTGTAAGATAACCGTACTGTCATCTGTTGCTTCAAAACCCGCTCCAGCTAAAAGCAACTTAGCCCGAGAAGATGTTTCTAACCACCGATTCATAGATGCCTCTACATCTTCTGTTGTGACAGGTTCCCCATTATGGAAGGTTAACCCTTCGCGAAGAACAAACGTATACGTTAAGCTGTCATCACTAATATCGACTGATTCCGCCAACATCGGAACCGGCTCATACTCTTCATTAAGTGTCACAAGTGTCTCATAAATATGCCTTGTAATATTTAAGGCTACTGATGATACTGTAATTTGAGCATCAAGTGTTGGTGGCTGTGCTGGAACTGCGACATGAATTTCTCCACCGCTTTCTTCCGAACTATCTGGTGTCGTTTCTTCGTTCGTTGTCTCTTCTTCATTCGTTCCTCCACAAGCTGCGAGCACGAAAAACAAAAGCACCGAAAAGATTAATAAAGATGTTTTTTTCAATCTCATATTTGTTGCCTCCTCATAATAAATGCTCTATTATTTTTGGTTCATATTGATCTTTGCACCTTGCTGAATCGTATTCCCAATTGTACAAGCTCTTTCAGCCGACTTAAGTAGCTTTTCACGATAAGCATTATCTAAACCAGTCGGGAATTGCACAGTTACATCAAATTTCTCAAGGCGAGATGGGCTTCCCTCTGCCTTAGAAGCCGAAACGGTAACAGCCAATTGCTCCTTTTCAATTTCAATTTGATCCCTTTCGAACAATTTAGTTAATGAAATAAATACACACAAACCTAATGAACTCGTTATTAATTCAACGGGAGAATAGCCTATGTCATTGGTATGTATTGTCGCTCCGTTAATCTCTACATTTTTACCATTTGATATGAACATGCTTTCGTCTTTCCACTTAACCGTTGTTACCATCCTGTATCCCTCCTGATAAAAGACCAAAAAATTCAAATTGTACAAGATGATCGGCCACCATATCTATCGATTCACCTGGTGTATAATCTTGCTCACGTAGCGGCCCAAACAACCATCTTTCAATCGTCCCATTTAAAAGACTGGTTAACATCATTGCTCTTAATTCGGGATTCTGATCTTTTTTTAACATTTTTAATTGCATCGCTCTGTTTATATTGTTAGCAAAAGCCGTCTCAATCGATACAAATATTTTGGATATTTCGTTTCGAATGGAAGTATCCGCACCTTGACCTTTTAAAAAAATAAAAGCCATTAAATCACGATTTTGACTCGCAAAATGTAAATAGGAGGAAATAAGATTTCGAGATGATTGAAGCATGTCTTCTGTTGTACCAGCTGATTCTCGGTAGCCTCGATTAACAACCTCTAACAATTTTTCCTTGCCCTCTTTTATAATCGATAAAGCGATTTCTTCTTTACTTGAAAAATGCCAGTAAAATGTCCCTTGAGCAACACCAACTTGCTTTACAATATCTGAAATTTTTGTTGAATGATAACCTTTTGTTGCAAATAATTGAAGAGCTATTTGTTCAAATTGTGCTCTTCTCTCGGAAACATCCACCTTCTGATTTACGATAAGAAATCCCCCCTTTATGTTAACTGATTGATGAGTCAGTCAATGGTAAATAAAAAAATAATTCCTATAGAAATACTATAGATTACTTCTTTTATCTTTGTCAATGATAAAACCTTTATTATTTTATCCCTCTGCTACATTTGAATTGTTTCCATAAATATGTAGATGTGGTGTGCCATTAACTAAAAAAGGCACCACGAAATCCATCCATACAGACGGATAATCGTGGTGCCTTTTATTTAATTCTTAATTTAACTTTCTTCTTCTCACCCAGTATAACCCTGCACCGGCCAGCAATAAAGCCGCTCCGATCGCTAAGTAATTATAAAGGGATGTGGCTGTATTCGGTAGGCCTTCCCCTCGTTTTTGCTCCTCTTTTTCTGGAGTGGTCGTTCCATTTTCCTTTTCGTCATCCTCTCCCGTTCCATTTTCGTCTTTAACCGGTGGCTCTTGCTCCTTCTCAACAGGGTCATCTTCTGGATCCGAATCTTTTGGCTCAACTGGTGGCTCCGGTGTTTCAGGTGGGTCAGTCACTTCTACATCACCCATTTTTACAACAACAGCTGTTAATGGATCAATCGTAATCGTATCCGCAGTTAATTCCACTCCAACGGGTTCCACAATTTCAGTCGTCCCTGCTTGTACTTGGTCAACAACAACGATTCCTTCTGTTAAATCCGCTTCCAATGTCAATATACGTTCCGTTGTATCAGCATTAACAAACACATAATAAGCATCATCATTCGTCGCTTCATTACGGTATGCAATAATTAAATCTTTCTCTTTTATTTCTGGAGCTTCGACTTTTGTCACATGGTTATCAACCAATTCCTTCGTTCCTAAACGGAAAGCATCACTTGATTTTCTTAACTCAATTAGTCCAGTCGTATATTCTCTCGTTTGATTGTTAATTGGATACTCGGCTTCATCTGTCGCTTGCTCCCAATCAAAACGATTAATAATGTCTGTAGAATCATAGGAATCATGAATAAAGTAAGGATACGTAAATGGGTCCCCTTCCTCATCAGTCATATACGTTGATTTATAAGGAGCTCCTGCTGTTTCCGCTCTAAATTGTTTCGTGCGTCCAAACTCCTGACCGGCATGAAGAAAAGCAGTTCCTTGAGAAGTTAACACCATTAAATTCCCTAAACGAATGCGTTGGTGAATTTCCTCTTGATGGAATTCCGGATCTTTCTTAATTGATTGGGCAATAACATCATGTAATGTTAAGTTGTCATGAGCCTCAATATATGGCACGACATCACCCGGATCATCAGCAACGAAGTTATGAGGTTGGGCTTTAATATTATCAAAAATTAAATCAATATTTCTTGCCCCACCTGTAAGAAACATTGGCTGCCCTTCACTACCAAATCCTGATTTTAATTCATTTCTAAACTCATCTGAAAACACACCGACACTATCTGTGTACTGCATCCAGTGTTGATCAGCAGCTTGGACATTCGTATCGTCCTCATCACCAACATAGGTGATCCAGCCTTCCCCAATCATGATGATATTCGGATTTATTTCTTTCGCCTTATCATAAGCGATTTGGATCGTTTCCGCATCATGGTCACCCATCATATCAAAACGGAATCCATCAACTTTAAACTCTTCCACCCAATACGAGATTGAATCAACTAACACCCGCCTTGCCATTTCATGGGTTGTACCGAGACGTCCTCCACCAAAGCTCTCCCTTGATGTTCCATCTGCATCCATAAAATGATAATAATTTGGCACTAAATCTTCAAAAATACTCACTCTCGCCGTATGGTTATAGACCACATCCAAAATAACACCCATACCACGGCGATGAATTTCATCGATTAACTTTTTAAATTCTTCTATTCGTCGTTCTGGATCCTCTGGATTTTCAGAATACATCCCTGTTAACGAGAAATAACTTTGTGGATCATAACCCCAGTTATAATTTGTATTAGTCGAAGCATACTCAAGCATTCTCACATCATTTTCAAATTCATTCGCAAAAAAGTAACTCATGACTGGTAAAAGCTGAATATGCGTGACACCAAGCTCTTCAATATAATCTAACTTCTCAACAAAGGAAGCAAATGTTCCAAATTGAGCGGTTAATTCATCGGCAATATTCGGGTCAGACGTAAAATCACGAACATGTACTTCATAAATAATCGCATCTTCTTTTTTCTCAAAACCATCAATCTGAGCAAAATCCAATTCAGGGCCAATCGTAGCTGGATCCACAATCGCGGCTTTCGCAATTGGATCATCCCCTTCATTATTCCAAGCTGCTAATGATTTAGCATATGGATCCAGAGCCAGTTTCTTTTCTCCATCATGTTCAATCTCATAGTGATAATAATAACCATTAAGATTGGCAAGACCCGTGTGTTGTTGGTCTAAATCAATTTGCCAAACGCCACGCTCTCCTAAAGTCATTTCTAATTCTGTTACAACCGTATTCTGATCTTCCCTATCATATAAAATAACCGAAACACTCTCAGCCTTTGGCGACCATAATTTTAATGTAGCCGTCCCATCGCCATGTAATTTTGCTCCAAGCTCTCCGTCATAGGCGTACATTTCATCGATCATTCGCCACCCGACTTTTGTCGTTACGGTTTTCTCCTCGAAAGTAACCATATAAGGTGACTGAGCCAAATCAAATGGACCGGTTAATTCAACCGGTTTGTTGTCATCTAATAGATTCACTTCTTGTACAGCTACCAACTCTCCTATTTGGTTTTCAATCGTTAGCCCTTCTAACAACCCTTCTTCTGTTAATTCATCTGTTCGGGTAAAACTTAAAACCATCTTTGTATCTGATAAAAGCTCTGCTGCCAATAGCTCTGTTGCAACAGCCCCATACGGGTTCATATACACTCGATCATCACCTTCAACGATAAATAATTGGTTCGCACTACTTAGATTAATAAATTCGCGATCCATCTCTTGATCTCCTGTGTCTCTATTTACTGGAAGAAAACCAATTTCTTGTGCATTCTCCTTCAATTCAATATCTAAATAAGCCCCATACTTTCCAATTTGTTCATCCGAAAATGCGGTTGCACCGGTAGGCCAACTACCATTTTCTTCAGACGCTACCTTAACATCTCCCCATAACCAGAGTCCTAAATTCTCGTAATTTCCATCTCCTATTTTGTAATGAATGCGGACAACATCCTCTGCTAATTCAATCGGTTCGTATAGGGAAATGTCATCTGAACCTTCTTGAATCCAAACCTCATTAATATGAGGCGAGAACATTTCTAAACGCTTATCACCGCCACGCTCTCCGGCTTCATCCTTAGCACCTGTTGTCACATCAAGAACAAGAAAACCAACATTACGTGCTCCAGATTTTAAGGGAATGTCAAGATATGCCCCGTAATCTGTCATTTGCTCTTCTACAAAAGGAATGCCACCTGATGGCCAATTATCGGTTGGTGATTCGACATCATCCCAAGTCCATAACCCTAAATTCGTGTAATCATCATCAACTGTTTGATAATGAATTCGTAACGTATTTTCCGGTATTTCTAACTCTGCTGCTTGTACATGTAAACCTTCTACATATCCAGTAGTTGGAAATAAAAAGCTTGAACTGGAAAAAACTAAAATAAAAACTAAAAAGGTCATAAACCCTCTACTTAATTGCCGCCTCAATACAAACACCCCTCATATCCTTTTATTTACTATTAATCTACTAAATGCTTTTATTTACGCACACAAAAAAGGTAACGCTTTCATAAATAAAAAAGCCATTTAGCAGAATAGCAACCATCACTCACCCTCGCTCATGAATATGTATCTGTTTCTCAAATTAGTGCAATCGTTTTCATTAATAATTATAAGATTCAGAACTTATGCAGTCAATTCATTTTTAATACTTTAAGAGATTTTTATCTTTTATTCATCTCATAAGAAGGTCATTTGATTCTTTTGTCCTATTATAGGCAAACGTTTTCTCAAAGGGTAATCTTTAAAAACCAAGGGTGCTTTAAATCCTTTAGAAAAGGGGCCTAACCATATTTTTCATTATCAATTCGCTTGGCAAAAATCTCTTGAATCTGAACTGTATCAAAAGTTTGAAACAGACCTAACAAAACGACTAACGACCCTACTTTCTATGGCTCAATTAGAAGAATTCGAGATCAACTTTTATCAAAATTCATTTTTGAGTAAGAATTAAATACGTATCGCCAACCACCAAATACCCTATTATATAAAAAACACCTACCAATCTTTGTGAAAACCACTCAATTGGCAGGTGTTTTATTTAGATGCGAACATTATAATTCAGTTGAAAATTTCAACAAATTTCGGGTGGTGACAGTAATTAACCCATGCCATTCGTCTGAATCACTTGTTTATACCATTCAAACGAATCTTTTTTATAACGCTTCATTGATCCGTTTCCTTCATTATCACGGTCCACATAAATCATGCCATAACGTTTTTTCATTTCACCTGTTGTAAACGATACAATATCAATGATTCCCCATGGCGTGTACCCCATTAAATCTACACCATCAAAAGTGACAGCTTTTTCTAAAGCTTCAATATGGGATTTTAAATAATCAATTCTTTGTGGGTCATGAATTGAGCCATTTTCTTCTAGAGTATCGATTGCACCAAAACCATTTTCGACAATAAATAAAGGAATTTGATAACGATCATAGAAACGATTTAATGTATATCTTAATCCAGTTGGATCAATCGCCCAGCCCCAGTCGCTCGATTTAATATATGGATTTTCAACACCGTTAGGTAATCCGCCATTGACAACATCACCTATATTATCGTTCACAACATCACTTTTAACAGTGGTCGACATGTAATAACTAAAGCCTAAATAATCAACCGTACCATTTTTTAAAATGTCTTCATCGCCAGCTTCAAATTTAATATTATAGCCTTCTCTTTCAAATTCTTTTAACGCATAACTTGGGTAAAAACCACGAACATGAACATCAGGGAAGAAGTATCGTTGTCTCATTTCTTCTTCAGCTAACATCACATCTTCAGGATTTGATGAAAAAGGATAAATAGGTATATGTGAAACCATTGCTCCAATTTTAAACTCTCGATTAATTTCTTTTCCTTTAGCTACCGCTAATGCACTTGCAATCAATTCATGGTGACCAGCTTGATACATGACTTCTTTTGGATTTTCCCCTTCTTTTACAACAACACCTGAATTTGTCCATAAGAATATTGGATTATGGACATCCATTTTGTTATTGATTTCGTTAAAAGTCATCCAATATTTCACTTTATCTTTATAACGGTTGAAACAAACTTCAGCAAATTTCACGAAATAATCTACTACTTTTCTACTTCGAAAACCACCATATTCCCTTGCTAAATGCAATGGCATTTCAAAGTGAGAGAGTGTGATGACAGGTTCAATTCCGTATTTTAACAATTCATCAAAGACATTATCGTAAAATTGCAAACCTTCTTCATTTGGTTCAACTTCATCACCCTTTGAAAAAATTCGACTCCAACCAATGGATGTACGTAAACATTTCAACCCCATTTCAGCAAATAAGGCGATATCTTCTTCATATTTATGATAGAAATCTATGGCTTCATGGTTCGGATAAAATTTATCTGCTTGAACGGTTTCTGTTATTTCTCTAGGAACACCATGTGCACCTGCTGTCATTACATCCACAACACTCGGTCCCTTTCCACCTTGATTCCAACCACCTTCAAATTGGTGAGCAGCTAAAGCGCCACCCCATAGAAAATCTTTCGGTAATGTTGTCATTTTCAATTCCTCCTTATTTCACAACTGTTAATAATTTCTGCTCTACTTTACTCTCATTAATAATTTCGATAATTACTTCTTTATAAGCTTGTGTGTTCGTTACAACAAGAGGTGTCAATGTTTTTATGCCTTCATTTTGAATAAATTCTTTATCAAAGGTGATGAGTAAATCCCCTCTTTTGACTTTAGCGCCATCTTCTATATTTAAGGTAAATGGTTTTCCGCCTAATTTAACGGTATCTAAACCAATATGCACAAGCAATTCAACCCCAGAGTTTGAACGTAAACCGATTGCATGCTTAGTCGGTGCAATCATAACAACCGTTCCATCAAAAGGAGCATATAATTTGTTGTCAGACGGCTCAATTGCTACTCCCTGCCCCATCGCACCTGAACTAAAGACTTCATCAGGGACCTCAGAAAGTGGGATGACTTGACCACTTAATGGAGCATTTATCATTTCTTCGTTATTTTGTTGGAAATTAATTGTATGTTGTTCTTGTCCATTTAATAGGTTCTTTCCACCTGCAGCTTTTGCTGTATCCTCACCGTACCCAAAGATTTGAATTAAAATAACTGGAAGTATTAGAGCAATGGCCGAACCAATTAAAATTCCCCATATCGACGAAGGGTAGTCCGCACTTATCCCATTTACAATCGTTAATGGTCCTGGTAATCCTGCATAGGCAAAGTAACTGGGTTTAAAGAAACTTGCTGTTATTGCCCCAACAGCACCTGAAATACACCCAATGATAAATGGCTTTTTAAATCTTAAAGTGACCCCATAAATAGCTGGCTCAGTAATCCCGAAAAATCCAGTTACACCAGCTGAAATACCAATTTTTCGTGTTTCTTGACTTTTAGCTTTTAAAATAACCCCAAGCACAGCTCCAACTTGGGCGATAACAGCAATCGTTTGGTACGCTTGAAATGAGTCACGACCGTATAACTCAAAATTAGCTAATACCATAGGGGTGACTCCCCAATGTACTCCAAAAATAACGGCCACTTGCCAGAAGCCACCAATTATAGCACCAGCAACAGCAGGGGCATTTTCTGCTAAGAAGTTATAGCCATTTGCAATCCCAGTTGCACCCATAGTTGTAACAGGTCCAATTAATAAAATCGTTAAAGGTACCATAACAACCATACATACGAGCGGAACAAATAATGGCCTAACCACTTCGTTCATTCTCTTATTTAAAAATCGTTCAACGTATGACAAAATCCATACTAAAAATAGCGGTGGCAATACGGAAGAGGTATATACAGTTTGAGATAAAGCCAACCCTAAAAATGTAATGGTTTCACCTTCTGTAATTCTGGTTGTTATTTCTGTCCACGTCGGACTTACTAGTGCAGCAGAACATGCTACTGCGATAAATGTGTTTGTTTTAAAATGTTTGGATGCTGTAATAGCAATAAAAATCGGTAAAAAAGTAAAGGGTGCCCATGAAATAAAACTTAAAACTTGATAAGTCCCCGTTTCTACAAAAGTATTAGAAAATAAATTAATTAATATTAATGAACCTTGTAAAATACCAGCTGCAGCTAGAATATAGACAAATGGTGCAAAAACAGCAGACATTGTGGCAATAACTCGATTTAAGATCGTTCCCTTATTTTCACTTGTATTATCTGACTCTTCAACTTTTACTAAACTTGAAAAAACATCATAAACTTCTCCTACATGTTGACCAATGACCACTTGGAATTGCCCACTGTTTTCTACTACTGTAATAACCCCAGGCATTGCTGCTACTTTTGCTTTCGACTCTGATTTAGAGCGCTTTAGTACGATTCGAAGTCTAGTCGCACATCTTGTAACACTTACAACATTTTCTTCTCCCCCAACAGCCTCTAATATATCTTTGGCTAACTGGGAATAATCCCTAATTTTTGAACTCACCTTAGATCCCCCCTCGCTTCTTTTATACATTCACATTATAATTGTATCGGTACAATTCATCAAGGACTAAATAATAATTTTATATGTGCATGCTTTAACGAAATGAGCTTTTAGTAAGTTTATGGTATAATTTTGATACTGAATGAGATTATTAAATAATGAGGAATGTATATGTTAAAATACCAACACATCGCCAACGAGATTGAAAATTATATTGAAGAACATAAGCTGCAACAAGGAGAAAAATTACCTGTATTACAAGATTTGATGGTTCAATTTGGGGTAAGTAAAAGTACAGTCACGAAATCATTAGAGCTTTTAGAGAAAAAAGGAGTTGTCTTTCAAGTCAGAGGTAGTGGAATTTTTGTTAGAAGGCATAAAAGAAAAGGATATATTAGTCTTCTATCTAGTCAGGGGTTTAAAAAAAATCTTGAAGATTTCCAAATCACATCAGAAGTAATCGAGCTAGACGTCCGAAAACCAACAAAAGAAGCGGCGCTTAACTTAAATATGGAACTTAGTGACGATGTCTATTATGTTAAAAGAGTTCGTTATATTCACGAGCAAACATTATGCTTAGAGGAATCGTATTTTAATAAATCGATCATTACTTACTTAAACAATGAAATTATTTCTGAATCGATATTTAATTATATTACGGAAGGTTTAGGATTAAAGATTGGTTTTTCAGATACATTTCTTCATGTCGCCAAGTTGACGGATACGGAAGCCCATTATCTAGGATTAAAAAAAGGAGACCCTAAACTATTCGTTGAATCTGTATTTCATTTAACAAATGGACAACCATTCGACTTTTCAAAAGTAACGTATAACTATGAGCAATCGCAATTTTTCGTCCAAGCAAATAGTTATTTTTTATAAAATAAATCCATTAGAAGCATTCTAAGATAACTTTCAGCCCAAATTCATATTTGAGTCATATACGTAAAACCCCTGCCACTCTTAATTCACTCGATTGGCAGGGGTTTTATTAACTTATTTTCTCTTACAAAGTAGACGTTAACGGCTCATTTTTCACTTCTAATATATATTCACTATACACATAGTCTCTTCCACCATGCTTGTTATACCACTTTATAACTCTTTTGACATGCTCTTGATCACTTCTCACATTCGCTTCAATTTCTAGATACTTCTCATGGCTGTCATACTCCCAGATCGCAAATATTTCCGTGGTCGATTCACTATGAGGGGTCATCCATCTTCCAACTAGTCGTGAACCATGTTTTAACTGATTGGGCAAGTTTGTTTCGTTAAAGTGTTGATTAAAAGTTTCTACAAATTCATTTTTAACTATATAAAACTTTCTCCTATAGAACAAAATGCCTACACCCCTTTAATCGACAAATTTCGAGCAGTGACAGTGTGCCTCTACCTCAACACCAACTCCGTCACCGACTCCACTTGTGCCGTCCATGGGAACATGTCAACAGGTTGAATATTTTTCACTTGATAGCCTTTTAATCTTAATACTTCAATGTCTTTGGCGAGTGTGGATGGATTACAGGATACATACACGACTCGTTTTGGTTTGACCTTAATAATTGATTGTAACAGTTTATCATCACAGCCCGTCCGTGGTGGATCGACGACGACAACATCTGGTTTCCATCCTTCTTTTACCCATTTAGGTAACCATTCTTCAGCTGGCCCGACTTCATATCGCATATGAGCATAACCGTGCTTTTCGGCATTTTTTCTTGCGTCCTTAATCGAGGCTTCAATCACGTCCATTCCCCGGACTTCGGCTGCATCATTTGCCAACCAAAGTCCAATTGTTCCAACGCCACAATACGCATCAACGATTTTTTCTTTACCGGATAGCTTTGCCGCTTTTTTGGCTTCATTATAAAGTTGAACCGTTTGCTTAGGATTTAGTTGAAAGAACGCTCGTGCCGATAAATCAAAAGAAATATCGCCTAATTTTTCTTCAATGACTTCTTCTCCATCTAAATGAACCGTTTTCTCCCCAAAGATCAATGATGTTTTTTGATTATTAATATTAAGTTGAAAAGAAGTAACTTCAGGTAAACGTTTTTGGATTTCGTCTGTAATTAAATTTAACCTTGGAATGTTTGGATCAGTTGTAACGAGAACGACTTGAACTTGACCGGTTTCAAAGCCCACTCTTGTGACAATCGTCCGAATAAGTCCTCTTCGTTTGCGTTCATCATAAATGGAAATATTCAAATCCGTTAAAATTTGTTTCACGACTTCGGTTACTTTGTTCGTTGCTTTATGTTGGACCATACAGGCCGATAGATCAATGAGTTCATGGGATTTCATCGCATATAAACCAGCAATCACTTGATTTCCTTTTTTCCCAACCTGAAGCTGACTTTTATTCCGATAGTACCACGGGTCGTCCATTCCAATCGTCTCTTTAATTGAGAGTTGATTAATATTTAATTTTGTAAAACGTTCGAGAGCTTGAATGACGACATCTCTTTTTTCACGTAATGTACCCTTATATTTTAAATGTTGAAGCTGACAGCCCCCGCATTTATCATAGATTGGGCATGGTGCTTCAATACGTTCCTTCGATTTTTTTCGAATTTTATTAATTTTCGCTTCCGAAAACTTCGCTCCAACCTTTGTGACTTCAGCTACGATCTCTTCATTAGGCAAAGCACCAGGTACAAAAACGACCTTTCGTTTGAAATAACCAACACCTTCCCCATTTATGCCAAGCCTTTTTATCGTTAATGGAAACTGCTGACCAACCTTGAGCTGAACCACTCCATTTTCTTGTCTTTTATTTACACTTGTTTTTTTATTCATGTTTTCCACTCCGTCCAATTGATCCCGAATTACTTGTTTGGCGTCCCTTATTATAGCATGTCCTTTGAACTTCCTAAACTTTCTAGACCGATACTCCTTCTTTTTTTGTTACAATAAACAGGACATACGGCAGTGCTTATTTAATATAATATCGGTTAGAATCGATTCAGTATGGTAAGTTTTTGTCAGTACAGCTAGAAAAACGTTGAACGTATCGGTTCACTGAGGAGAGATGATTTTGTCTATACCAACAGATGTCGCATCATTACAAATTATGGCACATGTTTATCAGAAAAAAAGTACACAATCTATTTATGAGAAAACAGTCACAAGTTTAGTTGAGAATGTTCCTTATATAAATTGGGTTGGCATTTATATGTATGAAAATCTAGATCATAAACTAGTGGCCGCATCCTCATTAGAAAATGATTTAAGATGGGATTATAATGGGGAATTGAAGTTTCCGATTTTAAATAATGAGAATAAGGATATCGGTTTAATGGTTGTCCGAAGCCTACAGCCAATTGCCTTCGATATCACAGATGTCAGTACTTTAGAAACAATTGCAGCAGCCATTGGGCAAGAAACACTTTTAAATTGACGCGGTTAATTTTCAAATATTCATTCATACGAAGAGAAAATTCACATGATACTCATTGTTGAAAAGAGTGTTGTGTGAGTTTTTTAGTTTGAAGGGTATGCATGGATGGAGTTACTAGCTTATATGATTACTTTTGCGGCTTTTAATTGCTGGCTTTCGGATTCATTGGCCTCCTTTGTTTCCCTTTCACGCTTTTATTTGCGGGCTTTGGGCTTCATTGAACTTCTTTGATTCCCTTTCACGCTTTTATTTGCGGGCTTTGGGCTTCATTGCCTCCCTTTGATTCCCTTTCACGCTTTTATTTGCGGGCTTTCGGATTCATTGCCTCCCTTTGATTCCCTTTCACACTTTTATTTGCGGGCTTTCGGCTTCATTGAACTTCTTTGATTCCCTTTCACGCTTTTATTTGCGGGCTTTCGGATTCATTGAACTTCTTTGATTCCTTTCACGCTTTTATTTGCGGGCTTTGGGCTTCATTGCCTCCCTTTGATTCCCTTTCACACTTTTATTAATGTGCTTTCGGATTCATTGGCCTCCTTTGTTTCCCTTTCACGCTTTTATTTGCGGGCTTTGGGCTTCATTGCCTCCCTTTGATTCCCTTTCACACTTTTATTAATGTGCTTTCGGATTCATTGGCCTCCTTTGTTTCCCTTTCACGCTTTTATTTGCGGGCTTTCGGATTCATTGGCCTCCTTTGTTTCCCTTTCACGCTTTTATTTGCGGGCTTTCGGCTTCATTCCGCTTCTTTGTCTACAATAAGCACTTTTAATACTTTAACTTCCCTTTCACCACCACTTTTTCAAAGCAAAAAAACTCAAGCACAAACTGTCGCTTGAGTTTTTTCTTTAATAATTCCTCACGGAAATGGCAATTGTTCCATTTGTCTTTCAAGCATTAAATCATCTAGGCTTTTGAACTCATACCCTAATTTGCGTGCCTCATCAATAACTCGTGGTAGGGCTTCGGCATTGTCAGAGGATACAGAATGAATGAGCATAATCGAACCAGGATGAATTCTATTCATAATTTGCTTGTAAGCATAATCTCCACCTTTTTGATTATCCACATCCCAATCTTTGTAAGCAAGTGACCAGAAAACATTTGTATAACCAAGCTTATTGGAAAGAGCTAAAGATCGTTCACTAAATTCTCCACGTGGCGGACGTAAATAATTCATTTCATTCACTCCCGTTAATTCAGTAAATCTCTTTTTTACTTCATCTAGTTCCTCAATCAGCCTACCATCACCAACTGCTGGCAAACTAGGATGATGCCATGAATGATTTCCAACAATATGTTCTTCCTCGACCATCCGCTTAACTAAATCAGCCGCTGTTTCTAAGTAATGTCCGGTCACAAAAAAAGTCGCAGGAACTTCTTTTTCCTTTAAAACATCAAGCACTTGTTCCGTATAACCATTCTCATACCCATTATCAAAAGTAAGATAAAGGTCCTTTTTTTCTGTATTCCCGATAAAAATACCACCGGTTTTATTTAATAACTCCTGATACTCAGGCTCAGTTGAGACCGGCTTATTATCTTTTGCTGGAATATAGCTCCAATTATACGTTTGGTCGCTTGCCGCTAAAGCATTTAACGCAAAGTGGCAGGTCGCACTAACAAAAACGATCATAAGGATCGCGATTTTCCGTTTCACTAATCATCATTCTCCCTCTTTTTTTGTTAGTGTTTCACGACAATCACGTCAATATGTATGTTATTCATTAAGTCCGTAAAAGGAATGGAGCGCAACAATCGAAGCAAAGGCCAATAATCGTTTTTCCTCTGATAAACTATGTGAAATATCAATAATATGTCCACCTTCTGGAAAAAGCTCCATCGCTTCAACTGGTACACCACCGACTTTGATGTTCATCCACTTTTGGCCATCTGCTCCAGTTAAGTCAATTTGTGTCCCAGTAATACCACCATTTAATAAAGCAAGTGGTTCGCCTGTTGGTGTTTCTAAATGGATTTTCGACTTAATTAACTCATTCCACTTATACGTAAACTTTGCAAGCGGTTCGTCTTGATGATCATATAAATAAAATGGCTTTAACCCTGTCCCCTTTTTTAAGGTTAAAGTTTCCGTTTCCGATAAATGAAAATGAAATTCCATCTGCAGCCAGACACGAAAATTGATGATCCTTAACAAAGCAACCAATACAAAGTGAGCTGAATTCACCTCTTCCGCATAGGCAATTCTTTTCCCTTTTAATGTAAAAAAATGAATACTGTAGCGCCAATGGGTTTCCCTCATCGCCATTACACGAGGGCTTTCCAATAGCAAACGCTCACTTTTGGCTAAATCATCAGCTGACACCGATAAACTCCCCTGTTTTGTTAAATACTTCATCCAAAAAGCACCAGCATAACTTATCATCATCATCATACCTAACATCAGAATAACTTGAAGAAAATCTCCCCAATATTCTCTCCAGAATAACCAATACAAACTAAAAGAAATAATAAAAAGTCCTAACAGAATATGACCAACCATAAACGTTCTTTTAATCCTTGGTTTCTGTAAATCTTCGTATAACATAAGTCATCCCCCCATAATACCAACACATTCATTATACGAAATTTTCCAACAGAGGTTGCCCATTCTTATCCCTTTTTTAAAGAACATTTTTTAAGTTCACTAATATGCACTCAAATCGTTTATGCCAAATAATTTAATGATGCACGGCTTTTCTTCGACTTTTTCTCACATCATCGCCGGCCAACCAAAAGAAAGTATACTCAGCAACATCCCTAACAGAAAAAGCTCTTCTTAGGTCGATTCACCTTAGAAGAGCCATTTTGAACTGATATTTTTAGGGAGGGATGACTTTTTCGATTAACTCTTAATCAATCAACGACACCTTTTTATCGAATTTTTTCCCTTTAATGAATCCCATTCACTAAATTGACTAGTTAAATCTCTTTTTTCATAACATGGAATCTTCGCGTGATTTCAAACCGTGTTTTTTTATATAAATGACCTGCTGCACTCTTTTCACCTGTCCACAAAAACCAAGCACTATGCAGCCCTTCTGCTCTCATCATCGTTAAGCACTCATGCAAAAGAAGTTTCCCGAGCCCTTTTCCTTGTTGACCTTCATCAACACCGAATGGACCAAACCGTTCTGGTATGCCTTCATATCCACCATAAATACAAAAACCAACAACTTCCCGAGCATATCGTGCCACTAAAATGCGTTCCAACGGTAATCCTTGTAAGACACCTTCTCGAATCGCCCGTCCCCAATCAGGATTAAACTTTTGATTGGCGAATTGAATCACTTCATATAGATCCTTGTCCTCTGCTTGAGCAAATGTATAACCTTCTTCCTCTCTTAGCGTTTTTAACTTCTTCATTTCCTCTGTTTGTTTAAAACCGACTAAATTTCGATCCATCGCCACCGGCGAATAAAGCTTTTGGAAACCTTGCTTTTGTAAAAATTGATAAGCATCTGGGTAAGCCTCCTCATCAACTCCTGGCAAAATATAATTAGGAGCGTATGAAGCAAAGAAGACCGTCTTTCTTCCTTCATTTTTTAAAAACTGCTCTGCTTCTTTCATCAGTTGTTTGGCAACTCCATTATTTTGAGCTTTCTCATCAACAAAGAAGAAAGGAATCCAGCCATTGTCTGGTTCTAAATCGGTTCCATACATCGGTAACAATCTTCTAACCGCATAAACGACTCCAATAAGACGGTCTTTTTCAAAAGCCAATCTTAGTCCAACTGGATCAAAATTAGCATCTAATAAGATTAAATTTCGAAACCGTTTGGCCGTAATCGGATCGTTCCCCAAAGTTTCATTCCATAAATGCACAATTTGTTCTTCATCACCTGATTGATAAAATCTAAATGAGACCAAATTTTCACTTCCTTTATTTAATAAAATATCAATCGCCTTTCGAATAATACCACTCACTTTTAATCATATAATAGGTATGGTTCTGCTTGTTTCTTAAAGCTCTCTACTTCTATTTGATTACGTTCTAAAAATCGCTCTAAATCACCTTTCATTATTAAATGTCTTAATGTTTTAGTACCCGCTAATAAATCAAAAAAATACTTTCCGTTTTGATTTTCAATAAAAGAGAAATCATTCGGATATAATTCAAGAATGGTTTCAATTAACTGAACGCCCATCTCAACCGACTTTATTTTTGCTCGCTCTATGACGTGAAGCTGAACCCCTCCACAAATCGTATCTTTATGCTTGGAATACGTTGGGATAAAAGAGGTCGGTCTGGCCATGATTCCCTCTATTTGCTTCTCATTAAATCTTTTCGCTAATAAGTTCCCATCAATAAACGGTGCTCCGATATATTCAAAAGGTTTCGTTGTTCCTCTTCCTTCTGACAAATTTGTCCCTTCTATAAAACAAGTACCTGGATAAAGCAAAGCCATATCGATTGATGTTGTATTAGGGGAGGGTGGTACCCAAATGAAACCCGTATCCTCAAAATACATATGGCGCTTCCAACCTAACATCGGAATTACCGTTAAGTTACATTCATAACCAAATTTATGCTTAAACAATAAAGCCAATTCTCCAACCGTCAATCCATGTCGATTTGGAATCGGAAGCATCCCGACAAAGGAACGAGTATTCTCTTCGACCAAGTTTCCTTCCATTTGACACCCTGAAATTGGATTCGGGCGATCAAGTACAACAAAATCGATGTGATTCTCCGCACAAGCTTCCATCATATAAGCCATCGTGTAAATAAAGGTATAATATCTTGAGCCAATATCCTGTAAATCAAAAACAACTACATCAACATGTTCTAACATTTCTTTTGTTGGTTTTTTCGTTTGTCCATATAAGCTATACACAGGTAAATTAGTATAAGGGTCAGTAAAAGAGTTAACGATTTCTCCTTCTCTTGCATCCCCTCTTATCCCATGTTCTGGCCCATAAAGGGCGACAAGGTCAATGTCTGAATGGTCATAAAAAAGGTCAATCGCCGGCTGCAACTTTTCATTTACTCCTGTCATATTCGTGACAAGACCAAGCCTCTTTCCTTTAAACTTGCTAAATTCTGTTTCTAAAAAAACGTCTAATCCAAGCTTCATATCTATCCCTCCATTTCAAAACACAAACTAGGAAAGAACTTCATCAAAATTTACGTTTCCAAGGACAACCCTAATCCCCTTCTTCTAAATAAATTTAAAGTTCAAAACCTGGAATAAATTTACCTTTTCTAACATTTCTACCTGTTGGAATTTTTAATGTTTGAGCATACTCCGTTCGATTCAAACATCCTCTAACCGTACCAAGAGCTTTGTAATAATCAAAATATCGGAAAGAAGTTGAATTCATGATAAACCAGTAGTTTGATAAAGCTTCTAAATAAGTCTCAAATTCTTCTGTTACGTCAACAAAGATGTCTGGTTCATATCCCTCCATGTCTTCCCAGTTTTCACTATGGTAGTACGGATAATAATGTGGTTTTAAACCATCTAAATCAAACCCTGGAAGACCTGCCTTTAACTGAGCAGCTTCGACAATCCTTTGGCATAGACTATGATCAGGATGAATGCTATTTTCCCAATGTGTGATCACAACATTCGGTCTTAATTGACGCATAAGTGTTGCTACGTGAATAATAATGTCATCATTAAAGGTTAATTCCGCATCTTTATATTCCAATGTGATGCTTTTTCCCCCAAGAATTCCAGCTACTTTTTCGGCTTCTTTGATTTTCTGATTTCGATACTCTTCCACGGAAAGATGTGGTGGATTTCCTTTTTCGCCAGCCGTTAAATGTAAAAAGGTAACGTTCCATCCGCTTTTCGCATACTTATGAGCGATCGCTCCCGCTTGAATTTCTGCATCCCCACAATGCGCTCCCACTACAACTAAATTTTTCTTCTCCACCTACACTCTCTCCTTTTCAGCTTAAATTAGGATTCTAGTCTAAATGTTCAAATTCACTTTTTTTGCATACTCTAATTTCGTTTTAAAGGTCTAATTCAAAAATATAAACGAAATTTTCTAAACTTTTATATTTTTATTTTACATTATATAACGAAAAATTAAAATAATAATTCAACGTGTTTGTTTTTCAATTTTCCCTCTTAAGATTTACCTTCACTTATAAGGAGCATTTTTCCTGTCTCCTCTCCCCCCACTAATCAAATATACTTGTATAAAAAAAGACTCTCCTATAAGGGGATGACCTTATAAAAGAGTCTTATCTTTTATTTGCTTTAATCAATGTCAATGAATCACCTAATACAGCAGGTACTTATTTATGATCACTTGGAAAAACAAGTCCTATTTCCTTTCGTACTTTATCCATTATTTGCATCGTAACGTATGAATGTTTGTATGAGTTTATCGTTGATTCTGTTCTACCTTGCTGAATAATATCAACAAACTCCTTTATTTCATAATACATAGATGGGTGTGATTGTTCCACTGTTAATGGTTCTACCGTACCATCCTTGTAGTGAATTTCTACTTTTTCGGGTGTATGTATCTTATCAATGATTATACTGCCTTTTTCACCTTGGATTTCCGTTGGTAAATAAGAATTCGTTATTTTGGAATGCATGATTGACGCATTTTTATCGTCATACTTTAAGATGATATTTCCCTCGCCATCTACCCCCGAATTAAGTAGATTACCGGTTGCCTTCACATCATTCGGTTCGCCAAATAAGACGATAAGTGGGTATAGACAATAAACACCGAGATCCATTAATGAACCGTTCGCATACTTAGGGTTAAAAGCATTAAGAACAATTCCTTCTTTATATTTATCATAACGTGATGAATATTGACAGTAACTTGAAAAGTACTTACGGATAGGACCGATTTTATCTAGGTGCTCTTGAATGACTTTAAAGTTAGGAAGTAACGTAGATTTCATGGCTTCCATTAATAAGACATTGTGATCTTTTGCCACTTGAATCATCGTCTTTACTTCCATTGCATTGGCTGCCAGCGGTTTCTCACATAAGACATGCTTGCCATTTTGCAAAAATAAAATCGCTTGTTCTGCATGATAAGAATTAGGTGTCGCAATATACACAGCGTCAATTTCTTCGCTACTCGCCATTTGCTCCAAACTTGTAAACGTTTTTGTAACACCGTATTTACTTGCAAAATCTTCTGCTCTCTCACTATCACGTGAATAAACAGCTGTTAATTCAAAACCTGTTACACCTTTAGCTGCATCAAGCAAACTCTCTGTAATCCAATTAGTACCCACAACTCCAAATCTAACCATTTTCTTATCTCCCATTCTTTTTAGATATTAGGATAAAACATTTATGAGACAATATCTTTTATGTAAAAGTTTATTATACATTAAATTCCTTCTATTGGTAGGGAAACTGATGAGGCATCAAAGGATAGCTAAAAGACCGCTGAAAAACGGTCTACTCGTTCATATATGGTTACATTAGTTAACACCCTCTGCGGGTGAGTCGATAGAATTTCATCTCCCATCTTTCTACATATCGAGATCATAAAAAAGCTCGTCTATAAGGAAATTTAAATTTACTTAGAGACGAGCCTACTTAACTTAATTATTTAAACACTGGCTCTTTAAATTGAGCGAGTTTTTCTAATGAGGATTTATCGACATCAGCGTGTAGACTATTTCCATGTGAATCCATGGTCACGATTGCGGCAAACCCTTCTACTTCTAAATGCCACATTGCTTCTGGAATTCCAAAATCGATGAGATCAACACCCTTTACTTCCTTAATACAGTCCGCGTAGTACTGAGCTGCTCCACCAATGGCATTTAAATAAACCCCACCATGTTCTTCCAACGCTTTTAATGTTTTCGGTCCCATTCCGCCTTTACCGATGACCGCACGAATGCCAAATTTCTTCATGATGTCCCCTTGATAAGGCTCCTCGCGAATACTTGTCGTTGGCCCTGCCGCTTTAACCGTCCAATTATCGTCTGCGTCTTTTGCCATCACAGGACCACAGTGATAAATAATTTGACCATTCAAGTCAATCGGGGCATCATGATCCATTAAATGATGATGAATCGCGTCACGACCTGTATGCATCATTCCATTAATAATGACAACGTCCCCTACTTTGAGTTCACGAATTTGCTTCTCTGTAACCGGAGCTTGTAAGACCACTTCGCGTACTTCCTCTTGCTCTTCAGCTGTAGCGGCTACTTCTTCATTTGTTGTGTTTAGGTCAACTTTTTCTCCATCTTTATATAACCATTCTTGAATTTCACCCGTTTCTTGATCTAACACGACACCAAGACGGCGATAAGCCCAACAATTGTACGCAACGGATACAAAGAAACTAGCTGGTAGACGGTTCATCGCTCCAACTTTTACCCCTAATAAAGTCGCTTCTCCACCAAAACCCATCGTTCCAATTCCAAGTTTATTCGCATTTTCTAGTACATAATCCTCAAGCTTTTCTAACTCTGGATTTGGATTGACATCATCGACCGTACGGAATAATTGCTCTTTTGCTAATGAATAGCTCGTTGTCCGGTCTCCACCGATACCTACACCGATGAAGCCCGCGCTACAGCCTTGACCTTGGGCTTGATAGACAGAATGCATAATACATTTTCGAATCCCATCAAGGTCACGACCCGCCCGTCCTAAACCTTCTAATTCAGTCGGTAAGCTATATTGAATGTTTTTATTCTCACAGCCCCCCCCTTTTAAAATAAGGCGTACATCAATGACATCCTTTTCCCACTGTTCAAAATGAATAACAGGTGTCCCTTCCCCTAAGTTGTCACCTGTATTTTTCCCTGTCAACGAGTCAACTGAGTTTGGTCGTAATTTTGCATCCTTTGTTGCTCTTGCTATTGCCTCATAAATCGCTTTTTTCATTTTAATTTGATTCACACCAACGGGAACTTTCACTTCAAATGTTGGCATTCCTGTATCCTGACAAATTGGTGAAATATTTTCATCCGCCATTTCAATATTTTCTGTAATCGTACCTAATGATAAGGCGGCACGAGTCCCAGCATTTTCTTTTTCTTTTGCTGCTTTAATCGCTCTTCTAACGTCATTTGGTAAATTTGTAGATGTTTCTACAATCAACTGATAAATACTATCTTGCAATTTCTCCACAACATCCAACTCCCTTTACATTTGGAAATTCAAAACCATAAAAGCACTAGAAATGTCGTCCATCGGCACACATCACAACAACAACACTTCCCCCATACACAAACACTAAATAGGACTATTACTCTCCTATTATACTGCTTGTCACACTTTTCTTAAAGAACAAAAATGGAAACGTGTTCATGTAGAAATTGGGTTGTATTGTCGGAAAGCTGTCTGTAAATTGAAGGGGCACATACTAAAAAACGCAACAAAGCCTAAGCCTCATTGCGTTCACACTATTTATTATAAAATATCAATCTTTCTATCCGTCATTGCTTGATTTTGCTCATTTAAATGTTGCCGATCATTCATATAATGCAAATACGGTTTTTCTGAATCAAGTGGCCATTCTAGGTGGGTAATGCTCGTATTGCCAAAGCGAAATGGACGGTGAAAATTCACCCATTGCTCACCTGTTAAAATATACATCATGAGAACACTCAAAAAGCCACCGTGTGAAACGAGGGCTATATTTTTCCCTTTATGAGCTAAAAGAAGTTGCTCTAAAATATATTTACATCTAGCTTCTAGTTGTTCGACCGTTTCAGTTCCATCAATTCCAGATGTTATTAATGATTCTTTATTTGCTTGTGGGAATTCTTCATAAATTTGAACACGTGTCTTCCCTTGAAGTGGTCCGAGCTCGACTTCTCTTAATTTATCCCATTTATGCACAGTCATATTCTTACGTACTGCAATGGCATCGGCTGTGCTACTTGCCCGGGTCAAATCACTTGAATAAAGATGGTCAAGTTTGATGGAAACAAATCGTTCACCAAGCAATTCAACCTGTCTTTTTCCGTCTTCAGACAAAGGAAAATCCATCGTACCTTGAATTTTTTTTAAACGATTCCCTTCTGATTGTCCATGACGGATTAAATATAAGTTCATCGACTTCGCTCCTTACTATTCAGACCAATCATGTCTAAACTGTTTACATTTGTTTTCAATCTCATCAAGCATTGTAATTAAACGATCAATTTCTTCTACTCCTGCTTCTTCCGGATCTATTGCATCAAGCATATTCATCACCATTTCAAAACGTGCTTGTAAATAATTCATTTGTTCCTTTTTATCATAAATCGCTCCACCCAAAATAAGTCGCTCCTTTTAATCATATGGTATTATTATTTATCCTTACTCAAACTTTTGAGTTTTTTAACGCCTTGGACATCTTTTTATTACTTCTGTTAGTTTAACAAATTAAATGACGAGTCTCAATGGAAGAACTTTTCTCTTCATGAATAGGCTTTTGAAATTCAAGAAATTACGTTATGATGAGGAAAGGAATTTTTGAAATAAAAAGGAGCAGGATTAAATTGCTACGTACACCCTTACCGAAAATCACACCAGAACGTGACCCTTGGGAAGCTTATGAAGATATAAAAGAATTTGGAAAGCTTGAACTAACCAATGTTGAGTTTACGACAACAACATTATGCAACATGCGCTGTGAACATTGTGCTGTCGGGTACACTCTTTCACCTAAGGACCCCAATCCCCTACCACTAGAGCTCTTAATAAAACGACTCGATGAGATCCCTCATTTACGTGCTTTTAGTATTACTGGTGGCGAGCCGATGTTGTCAATGAAGTCGGTGAATCAATATGTTGTCCCTTTACTAAAATATGCTCATGAACGGGGGGCCCGGACACAAATCAACTCCAATCTTACATTAGATTTAAAACGCTATGAAAAAATCATCCCCTACTTAGATGTTTTACATATTTCTTTTAACTACGGGAGTATTGAAGATTTTCAAGAGATTGGATTTGCGGTCATGGACAGAAAACCAAGCTTGGCACAAAGAGATGCGATGTTTTATCGGATGGTTGAAAATGCAAAAGCATTAACAAGTCGTGGTGTTATCGTCTCTGCAGAAACGATGATTAACAAACGGACCTTGCCTCATTTAGAAAGTATTCACCAACAAATTGTCGAAATGGGTTGCCAACGGCATGAAGTACACCCTATGTACCCTAGCGATTTTGCCAGTGCTCTTGAAGTGGCTTCTTTAGAAGATATCCGCTCTGGGATTCACCGGCTCTTAGATTCGAGAAATCAAGATGTCTGGATGCTTTTTGGAACACTACCGTTTTATCCATGCAGTGATAATGCTGATGATTTAAAGTTACAAAAGCGGTTATTTAGCGAAAAAAATGTAACGGTTCGTAATGACCCTGATGGCCGTTCCCGCTTAAATGTGAATATTTTTGACGGTGACATTATCGTAACCGACTTTGGTGATACACCACCACTTGGAAATATTCAAACAACAACTTTACCTGATGCCTACACAACATGGATGGAATCAAATATTGCTCAATCTTTAAATTGCCATTGCCCAAGTGTTCAATGTCTTGGACCTAACGTCCTCGTTAAAGACGCCTATTATCCAAAAATCGATTTCACAAAACGAACAACCAATATATAAGAAAAAGCGTATACCCTAAAATAGTAGGGATACGCTTTTTGGATATTATCTAGGTTGATTCGCTGCAATAAACGTAAAGGACAAATGATCTTGGATCGGAATCCATGCACCAATTCCTTGCTGTGTCACATTTTTCACTTCTAATGTCGGCTTTCCACCCTTAAACGTTAAATACACTTCACCATAGGTTACTTTTCCTGTTTCATGCACAGCTGGAACATAGCTATGTAAATACCCGACCTGTCTTGGAGCAACATTATAGGTTTGTGTTTTTTTTGTTCCTTGTCCGATCACAGTATCAAAAGATAATGGAAGATGGGTCACTTCTGTTGCTTTAATCATCATCATTTTTTGGACAGCTTCACTATTTGGAATTTTTGCTGTCAGTCCACCAGCAATTTTCTTTTGCTGCTCTTGATAATACGTTAGCTTATGTGCATTATTTCCACCGCGATTATCGACATAATTAGTATTCACTTTCTGATACTCCCAATTAACTTCTGTTGCTTCTGACTCATAGGAAAGTGGCCACTCTCCTAAATAAATCGACGCACGAAAAGCAAGTGCTAGCTTCGGATACTGGATCGTCGATTCATTTAAAATCTTGACAAGGTCAGGGTTTTCAATGCTTACATCTTCACTCGTCTCAATTAACTCCTGTGCCAGTTCACTTGGCTGCAGATAAGGTTGTTCTTGAGTTGGATTTGTGTACGTATTATCCTTAGCAATATTCAAAACAGAGTTAGGAATTTCAAAGGATTTCTTTTCAACTTCTGGTTGCTCTTCTGACTGCTTTTCTTCTGTTTGTTTTTCTTTTTGTTTTTTATCTTCTTTACTTGTATCTACATCAGTGGCAAAGCTGACACTTGGGAACACGATTAAAAGAGCGATGAATAAAACGAAAAATCGTTTCATCAATGATTCCTCCTTCATTTTTTGTGATTCAGATTTTTATTAAAGTTAGTTTGAGCGATTCTTTAATAAAATATCCAATACTAAATAAAATTATTGCTTCATTCGACTATTTCCGCGGAAATAATACATTGAAATACTCTCCTGTTAAAGAGTCTCAAGTTTGGTTGCTTTGGTATACTCCGCCAGCTCCGTTTTAGTCATAAAAAAATGATTTAGACTAATTAACTCAACTTTCGCAGCGTATGATTGACCGTTAATAGAGATTGACTTTAGGGCGATACCATACTCAAATTGACTTTACATGAACGGTTCAATCGTTGACAGTCTGAACACATCTCTTCGTAGGCTGTTGAAGGAAGCTGTTCACTAAAATGAAGCGCTTCGGCTGTCGCGACCAAAACCATACTCCGCGTCCTTGCCGAGAACCTGGCGAGCCTCCTCGGTACACCTGTGGGGTCTCGCTCCACGGTTTATTCCTGCGGGAGTCTCCGTATGGTTTTGTCCGCTAAGTGTAGGGGAGATGCTTGATGATATGGCCATTCTCAATCAGCTATTTCTAACGCAGAAGAACCTTCTTCTTCACTTTGTTAGTTATGGAACTAAATAGGGAGTTGCCAACTATTTTTTTCCTAAGTCTGCCGTCATGAAAAGACAGGATTCAAATCGAAACCAGCTCGATCATCTAGCTAACGTACAGAGCATCCACACTGATTTGTTTACAACTGGAACGGAATTAGTCATGGAAGGAGAAAAATCATTCTCAAGCTAATAATGCCCTTTGAAGTCATGACTGTTTTTTTATTCAAGGAGAAAACCGAACCTAGATTCAATTCCATGATCTAGCGGACAAATAGACACGGAGACTCCCGCAGGAATAAACCGTCCAATGAGACCCCGCAAGCGTGAAACGCTGAGGAGGCTCATGAGGTTCTCGGCAAGGACGCGAGTGTCTGTTTGGGAGCGACCGCCGGAGGGCCTATTATTTTTTTCTTGATGCGCAGTTTATCCGTTTTGTGTGATAGTACGTTCTCGCTTTTCAAACGTGTCAAGGGCATTTGTTTAAGAGCTTCCCTTTCGCTCCACCAACTAGTTGAACGGATTTTCTCGATGCGAAAGTTGAGTAATTAATAGATAAACAAAAGAACCCTGAGAAGCTTTAAGGCTACTCGAGGTTCTTTTTAATTAGTGGGCGTTTGAGTTGCCCCCATTAAATTCATTAATGATACGTATTCTTTTTATTGGCAGAACCACTTGTTTTATGTTTACTTTCCTGATTTTTTCCTGATTTTTGTTTTCTTTTCTTTTTGTCGCTCATTGAACTCACTCCTTTAAGAAATGAAGAAGGTGGCCAACGAAATGTGACCACCTTCATTTTCTAATCACAGCTTGTATTCAATAAACAATCTGGGGTCGAAACGATTTTTGTCTTTTGGAGACACCTCATCTCATTTTGATTTACCAAAATGAAAAATCCTTATCCCTGTTCAATGGAATCACCTCATCGGTAATCACAACAACAAAAATAGCTCTATTCCTATTGCAACTTTGAACATTTGCTATATGTGATTAGTTTTGAGGAAACAATAAATGTCTGCCTCGGTTATTATGATAACCAAGCTTTTGGTTTTTATTCATGATTTTTTATTTTTAATTCTTTAATTTCTTGTGCGCTTTCTTTTGTTGTTTTGATTAACTCCTCAGAGCTTTCTTTTAAATGAGCCGCACTCTCACCAATTTTTTTTACATCGTCACTAATTCCTCGTACAACTTCAGAAACCTCATTGGCGGTGTGACGGACTTGTTCAATAATTTGTTCGCGATTATCTTTAACAAATTCATAGGCATTTACGGAACATTTTTTTAATTCAGTTGCCTCTGAAATGAGCTTGTCCCGCCAGTCTTTTTTTAAGAGTACCGCTGTTAACAGAACAGCTCCCCCTATCCATAATCCTTTGGTTGCTTTACTGCAGGTTTTTGATGTCCGCACTTTCCTGTCCAAATTGTCCATCACAAATCCTCCTCATGTATTTATACAATAAGATTATTTTACCAATAATTTGTTGAAAAAAGAAATAAAATGATATTTGTTCAATAAAAAAACTACTCAAGCGTATCAAATCCTGAGTAGTTTTTATTGTTAATTATATGTTTGAAGAAGAAAATCATCCGCTTCCGTTCGTTCAAATTGTGTGCTTGTATAAGGCTTTTCTTTTAGTTTCTTTAATTCAAGTGATAACTGTTCTAGCTTCTCCTGCATATCTTCAATCATTTTTTGCTCTGAAACCGTCATGATCCTCTCCCTTTCTCTATTTTTTAGCTAACGAACACTCGCTCAGTTTTGTTCCACAAAAAGTTCTTTTATATAAAGAATCTTAAAAATATTCTAACAAATCACTTTAACTTTGTAAAGTGTTTTAGCGTTAAAATCAAGAATGTTTTTGTTTATTTAGAGGCTGACTGTTGGAATGTTGTTATTTACTCACTCTCGAAGAATTACAACCCGAGCTGAGCAAGTCATGCACAACCTTAAGGAGAAAGAATCCTAGGCAATTAAGTTATTCATTAGAGCTTCAATCATAACATCAAACCGTTTTTTCATTAACCAAACGGAGACAGTGCAATGCCCGGAGACTCCTGCGGGAATAGTGAAGGACGGGAGACCCCGCAGCGCTTAGCGAGGTGGCTCCCGACTCACCCGCGGAACGCGTAAGGCATGGAGCTGGTGGAGTATGCTAACTAATGTAACCATATTTTAACGAGTAGACCTTTTTTTCAATGGTCTAAAATAAGACCAGAGGGTATACCAGTTACTCTCCGTCCCCAAAAACAACCGTCTAAAAAGCTTGTTACATTTAAACAAGCACATTCTTCTTGTTAGTATGAATAAGTTTGTTTATTTTTATGAGTAGAAAATTAACATCATTCACTTGGCATTTGACGTAGTTGATTAAACAGTATTCCTTCCTGTTCAAAATAATAAATCAGGACCCTTAAATATTCTGATTCATATTGATTAGATGCTTCGTTTAGTAACTGGTTAAGAGCACGTAACCTTTCTTGGTACTCATTAATTTGTTCATTCAATCCACTTTCATAAGAAGAAGGTCTAACAAATGTATTTTGATCGACTGCTGGAGGCCGCCCACTCACAGTGATAAAAAATGTTTTTAACCATTCGTAATGTTGACGCCTACTTGATACAAGTACTCGCCATAGCTCCTTCGCCTGAGAATTATTTGTTCTTGTTGATAAATAATCTAATGTCAAAACATCAGGGCTCTCGGTCTTTAACATATTTTCTAATTGGGTTAGATTAAGTGCTCTTGGATTAAAAATCACCGTCACATCCATTCATTACACATTTTTATAACAGTTTATGTAAAAAAAGCCTTCATAGAAGTACATAATCTTTTTCATTTAGTTATTTCTGCGGTTTAATTAATTTATTTTTCAAATAATTTTAACAATTAATTCAACTTATCGTTAAATTAACTGGTATAATAGTACTAAATAGAAATTTAATTGATTAAAGGACTGAGTTTAATGAGAAAACAACATATTTCATTAGAGGAATTAATTAAGAAGAATAAAGAAAATTTACTCAACGACCCGAAAGCATTATCTGAAATCGAAAAACGAATTGATGAAAGAAATGCGGACGATTCGATTAAAAGTAGTTAATATATAACTTTATTTCCTCAACCATGAAAGGAACTACTCTAGGTCATCAAAACGACATTAGAGCAGTTCCTTTCTTCTTCGTTTTAAATATTGAAATTTAAATTTCCTCCACAAAAAAACTACCTATAAAGTCGAGTTAAGCACTTTACAGGCAGTTCGTAAAATTAGCTATTCATTAACCATTCCCGCTTATTTAGCAGCTATCTTTTCGTCAGTTAATTTAAGGAATTCCTCAATATCTTCTTTGACAACATTAAGGGCGTCCTGCCAGAATTCTGCTTTCGTTAGATCCACACCTAAGTGCTTATCAGCTAATTCTTCAACCTTCATACTTGCGGTGTCTTTTAATAAATCAATATAGTGATCCTCAAAGCTCGTTCCAGCATCAAGTGCTCGTTTATAAATACCTAAGCTAAATAGGAATCCGAATGTGTAAGGGAAGTTGTAGAATGGGACTCCAGTAATATGGAAATGTAGTTTAGACGCCCAGAAAGTTGGCGAATACTCACTTAAGGCGTTTCCAAATGCTTGCTTTTGGGCCTCTTCCATCAATTGATTCAAATCAGCAGCAGATAACGTTCCACTCTTTCTTGCCTCATAGAAGTTTTTCTCAAAAATAAACCGAGCGTGAATATTCATAAAGAAGGCAAGTGACCGCGAAATTTTATTTTCTAACAATGAAAGGCGTAAATCTTCACTTTGAGCTTCTTTAACTAGTGCATCAGCCACAATATTTTCTGCAAAAGTAGACGCTGTTTCCGCAACATTCATCGCATAACTACGAGCAAATGGTTTTAATTCTTTTAAGCAGTGACTGTGATAGGCGTGACCAAGCTCATGAGCTAAAGTGGCAACATTAGCAAGACTACCATCATAGGTCATAAAAATTCGAGATTCGCCATCAGTTCCGGATAGAGGTAAACTCGTGCAAAAACCGCCTGGGCGCTTTCCTGGACGATCTTCTGCTTCAATCCAACCATCTCGTAAAGCCATTTCAGCAAAGTTGGCAAGTTTAGGGCTAATCGTTTTAAAATGTTTAATAATTAAATCGCATGCATCATCATAACTAATTTTCTCATCACCTTCAACTGGTAGTGGAGCAAAAACATCGTAGAATGCCAGCTCGTCAATGTTTAAAAGACTCGCTTTTCGTTCCATAAATTGGTGAAGCATCGGTTTATTTTCTTCGATTGTATTCCACATTGTATCTAATGTTTGTTCTTGCATACGATTAATATCTAAAGGCTCTTTTAAAACATTTTCCCAACCTCGTGCATCATATAACTGTAAACGGAATCCCGCTAATGAATTAAGAGTCGTTGCAAACATATCCGCTTTTTGTTCCCAACCTTTTTCGGAGGCTAAGAAAGCACGCTTCCTAATATCACGATCCGAATGATTCATGCGATTTTGAATTTGCCCAGCTGACAATCGTTTTTCTTCCCCATCTTCTTCAAATGGAAATTCCATATCGCCAACTAATTGATTATAAAATGAACCCCAAGAATGGTATCCATCAATCGCTAACTTAGACGCTAATCTTTCCTGATCAGGAGGTAATTTATCCTTGGCCTTCTCACGGCTTTCATTTAATGAGAAAACGATCGGTTGTAACTTCTCATGTTGCAGAAGTTCTTGCCATTTTCCTTCTGAAAAAGCGACAATCTTTTCTTCAATCTTAGTCCAAATTTGTTGAATTTCATTACTTTGTGTACGAATCGTTCCTAACCATTGAATTGCTTTTTTGTCTTGGACATTTGCTGAACTCAAACAACTAATAAAAGCCCCTGATTGCCTAGCTCTCAACATAAGCTGTTGAATGTCTTCAATTAATTCTGCTATTTGTTCTACTGAATCGTCCACTTTCGCTAAACGTTCGTTAAACTCTTTTATGTATACATTCGTTTCTTCCACAAAGGCTACATACTCCTTTGATTCACTTCCTCCTGCAAATACGCTTTCTAAATCCCAAGTAATTGGATACTTCATTTAATCCCCTCCTAGATATTTCGCCTTGCGTAACATCTAGTTTACCAAAAATACTTACAATATTCAGTATTTTTTAGATATTTTGTGAAAATATTTTTTGGGCATTTATAATTCATACACACATGGTAAAGCGTTAAAGTATCAGAATAAACAAGGCCTCTACCAATAAAACAAGCAGTTGCCTTACTTTCCTAATATAACTTTAATGAAGTCTCTTTTTGTATGAAGCGTTACTACCTACCGGCAAGAACCAGGTAAGTTCCATCTGTTTAATTTGAGATACATTACCTAAAAGCTTTTACGTATGACCTAAAAAGAAGGCTCCATATAAAAGAGCTCCGACAATAACAAAAGCAGGATGTACTTTCCATTTTTCTAACAAAAGAAAGCTCGCAATCGTTAAAAAGACCATTTGCCATACTCCTGAGTTTTCATAAGAAGAAAAGAAAAATTCAAACGCCATGACTCCAAGTAACACAGCAATCGTAGGTTTTACTAAAGTTGTCATTCGTTTAACTTTCGGTGAATTTTTAAATTTATATAAAATACTTAGTAAAAAAACCATTGCTAGTAAGGAAGGGGCAACAGTGGCAAATAAAGCAATGGCTGAGCCAAGCACGCCTCCGACTTCAAAGCCAATATAACCAGCCATTTTTGTCGCAATCGGCCCTGGTAGAGCATTTCCAATTGCTAGCAATTCTCCAAATCGTTCTGTTGATAACCAACCATAAGTATGAACAACCTCTTCTTGAATGAGTGGAATCGTCGCAGGTCCCCCCCCATACCCAACAATGCCAGGAATAAAAAAGGCTAAAAAGATTTCCCAATAAATCATGACTCTCCCTCCCCTTGATTCGTTACTTCTTCTTTTGGTTTGTCTCTTTTTAATAAAGCATAAACTAATAAAACAGCAATAATAATGGCCGGGTGAACACCTATAAATTGATACAGAATTAAACTAATGAACGTTAACACAATCATCCAAACCCAGCCAATTCCACCCTTTGATTGTTTTAAAAAACCATAAGTTAAGGTCGCAAGCATTACCCCAACAACCGGAGCAACAGCCTCTGTCATTCCAGCCACAATTCGAGAATCACGAAATTGGCTTAAAAGACCAATTAAACCGATCATTAATAAAACCGTTGGCATTATCGTTGCAATAATGGCATTCATTAATCCGATCCATCCCCCGACTTTATAGCCAATATATCCACTCATTTTTGTATTAATCGGTCCAGGCAATGCATTTCCCAGTGCTAAAACATCACTAAATTCCTCATCAGTTAACCACTTAAACGTGTGAACAACCTCTTTATGTACGAGCGGTATTGTGGATGGACCACCTCCATACCCCAGCATCCCCGAACGAAAAAAGGCGATAAAGATATCTCTTTGTTTCCTCCAATCCATACGATTCCCTCACTTTACTTTTGTTTAACTATCATTCTATTTTTATACTAATTTGATTATAATCTATTATAATTACATTTACAAAAGGAATCCATTTTCGATAATTACTTTCATTTAGTTCGAATCTTTTTTTCTAACATATTGCATAAAACTGGCATTAGCTTATAATAAAGACAAGGAGCTATTTATTTTACTATTATTGGAAGCGGTTAATCAAATCCTATTATGAAGAAATTATTGAGGGGAAACGAATCGGATGAAATTAGATGTGACTGATCGAAAAATTTTAGAACTATTAACAGAGAACGGGCGAATGTCGTATGTTGATATCGCCAAAGAACTCGGGTTATCACGTGTCGCCATTCGAGAACGAATCAATCAACTAATGGATGAAGGAATCATCGAGAAATTTAGCGTTGTTATTAACTCTGATAAAGTCGGAAAAAAAGTATCCGCTTTTTTTGAAGTCGATTGCGAGCCGACTTCGTTAGTTTCAGTCGCTGAGGAACTAGCAGAAAACGCAAAAGTCGCCAGTTGTTATCAAATGACAGGTCCTAGTACATTACATATGCATGTTTTAGTGAATGACTTTGATGAACTTGAATATTTTATTAATGAAGAACTGTATGCTTTAAAAGGGATTACACGAGTGGAAAGCCATATTTTATTAAGACGTTTTAAAAGCCGAGGCGGATTGCAACTATAATGCAAGGCCTCTTTTTCATAAAAAAAACGATTGAGTCTAGCTCACTCGCTCCACTTTCATTCATTTCTCTCCCAAATAATAGATATAAAAAGACTGGCCAAACCAAGACAAAAACACCAGAAAATGAGACCGCACCGACATAAAAAAATAAAGGAAAAAAGAGGAGCCATTTCTTTAGAAAAGTTGACTCAACTCTCATTCCCCCTTCACTTGTTCGAAAAAGTCATCTATTTATTTTATTTTTGAGCTTGTGTACTTATCTCATCAATCCATTTTTTTATCTGTTCAACATCTTTATCTTTTATTGAAATAGAATCTAGACCATACCTCGCTAGATTGTAACGATCATTCATTAAATGAAATTCCTTTTTAGACGTCCGTTTCTCTCTTTCTAACAAAAGCAATAGCTCATGTGCTGTGTCACTTTTATGAATAGAAAAACCATTTAGCTTTTCTTTTTTCATCAACTGTCTAAATAGAAAACGGACCTTCTCTTGATTCGTTTCGAAATCGTCAATGGTTAGCTTTCGCGATAGCTTCGTTTGGAACCATTCTTTTGTTCTTTTCTGCCATCGCTTACGTAAATCACTTAATGTCATAAGCTTTTCTTTTTCATCAACAAAAGCTTCCTCATCTTTTTGTTTGGAATTTGAAAAGAAACCATTGATTCCTTTTTGGAGCCAGCTTACGAAACGCTTAGACTTACTCAACATTAAAATAACAAAGAAAAGGACCGTGACAAAAATGAAGAAGAGCACAAACGCATTAACCCAAAGGACACTACCTTCTACTTCACTATTCCCACCAAGGTCTATCAATGATAATTCGTCTTCTTCAAAAGCGGGCGGGACAAAATCTGACTCTCCAGAGAAATCAGGGGAAATAAGTGTAATCAGATAAACAAATCCGCTCCATAAAAAACGAATCGTTTCCTGAATATAACGTCCACCAACAACAAATAAAAGAAAGGCAATAAAACCGATTAAATAAAGTCGATTTTGTCTTTTCGTCCCTTTACTTAAAAATGGGTTTACCCGATTCACTAACGTTGCTTCTTTTAAATGCCTAGTATTCGTATAAAATAAAGTGATAACGACGTAAAAAACACCTACTCCATTCAGAATAGCTTCATAGGGCATTAAGACCATATACATTCGGAAAAAGAAATACGCAAAAAAGTAGCCAAGCAACCCATACCACATTAATCGAACCGGTACTAAATCTTCTATATAATGACGGCTATAATAGAAAGCCCTCATACTAACTGCCACCAAAAAAATAAAAACGAGCGATAATGATGGTCCACTTGCCGGCAACAACAGGAACGCAATAAAAAAAACAAGCACAAACGCAACTAACACTCGTGACCATCGTTGCTTTAATTGAAGCCGTTTCCCTATGAATAAACTGAGTCCAAATATGAGATAAACGATGATGAACCAGACCCAAATGACTTGCTCCGAATAAGCAACAATCCCTATGTACAAGAGCAATGGAAAAAAAACAAGCAGCTCTAATAATGATTTAGCCCATTTTCTAAAAAATAACCCTACATCCAACTTCACTCACCAACTCCTATGCTTGCTTTTTGTTTCCCACATCTTTTAACCAAATGATTTCAACGGAATTTCCTAATCTCTTAAGTTTTTCGATTTGTTTTTTCATTTCCACATCGACCATTTCTGTTATGATAAAAATATCTCTTCCGGACTGTCTTGTCTCAATATCTTGCTGCAAAAACTGCACAAACGAAATACTTTTCGTTACATGCAGCTTCGCTAACTTTTCATAGATCGCATGTAATTGAGCCTTACTAGCCTTTGGTGTCATCCGAATCGGTTGCTTAAAATTGGTGATTTTTTGTTCCGTATCCAATGTATAAGAATTACAGCCAAATCCTGTTTCAATCCCGTTTTTTATCGTATATGTAGCCATAGTAGCCGCATAAGATATCGCCATTTCCATTAAATCTTCATATTGCTCTCGAGACCAATTCTGATAGTTTTGATCAAAATTAATATAAATCATTAGATGATAATCAGCCGTGTAATCCTTTTTATTGACCTGCAAGTCACCGGTACGAACAGAGGCATTCCAATTGACACTTTTTAACGTATCGTTTGGACCATACGGACGAACCCCCGCATTCACAAACGGGTCCTCTTGAATCCATCGTCTTACAATCGTATCCCCTTGCCAGCTTTTAGATGGTAACGGCAACTCTTTTATAGTTAAAAGCTTCGGATAAACGAGCATTTCACATTCAACTTTTCGTGTCTCAAATGGTTGCACAAAACCAAACAGATCGCCACTCGTCATTGTGACAGATTTCAGCGGATAATAACCTCTTTTCGTACATTCAATCAGATGACGTCTTTTCACCTTTTGGTACGGTGCTAACGTAAATAAACTTCGATGGTAGGCTTCTCCTACAATCGAAAGGTTTTCCTGTGACTTAAACCTTAAACTTTTATCCATTCTCGATTCCAAGCGAATCCACGGTAAAGGTAAAAGCTTTCGGTTGACAATAATTTCAGTCATTTCCGTTTTTTCACCAGCAAAAACCGCTCGATCATTCATATAGCGTTCGTACTCAACATCGTTTAATGCCCATTTTTGGTAACAAGACATCTGAATAAAAACGAGCAATGCTGTAATCGTCACTAATGCAGCAACCGCCATTTTATCTGTTCGCTCCTTTTTGTAACAATTCTTTCTCTAGTGGAACTTCAACATCAGTAAGGATTTTTTCGTTTAATTCATCATGCAAGGAAGCTTCTTGATACAACTGTTTGGAAACAATTCTGTGACTTAGGACCGGTTTACAAAGTTTCTTAATATCATCTGGCTCAACATAATCACGCCCTTGCAAAATCGCATAAACTTGCACCGCTTTAAGTAGGGCTTGACTACCACGTGGACTTACTCCAAGCTCAATATCTGGATGGTTTCTCGTTTTTTCCACAATTTCCATTATGTATGATAATAACTCATCACTGACATAAACATCTGAGTAAATGTCCTGTGCTTTAATGATATCCTCTTGACTAGCAACCGCTTGTAAACTATCTAAAGGGTTCGATTCTTTAAAACGTTTTAAAATGGAAATGCCATCTTCTTTTGAAGGATAGCCCATCGATATTTTGAGCAAAAATCGATCAAGCTGTGCTTCTGGTAACGGAAACGTCCCTTGACTCTCGACTGGGTTTTGGGTAGCAATCACCATAAATGGACGATTTAATGGATGCGTCTCTCCATCAATCGTCACTTGTCTCTCTTCCATACACTCAAGTAAACTAGATTGAGTTCTTGGCGTCGCTCGATTAATTTCATCAGCAAGTAGTAAATTCGTAAATAGCGGCCCAGCTCTAAACTCAAATTCACCTGACTTTTGATTAAAAAATTGAATTCCTGTTAAATCGGTCGGCAATAAATCCGGCGTAAACTGAATTCTTTTAAACTGAACCCCTAACGACCTAGAAATCGCTTTGGCTAACAAAGTCTTCCCCGTGCCTGGTACATCATCCAATAACACATGGCTTGATGAAAATAATCCAACTAACAATAAGTCAAGGACCTCATCCTTACCCACAATTACTTTTTGAACATTTTCTTTTAATGATTGAGCTAATGTTTGAATGTCATTCATTTTCACAATATACGAACCCCTTTAATCTGATGATTTTCTTAGAAGCACTGTAAGCTTTTTTTCCTCTTCCAACAAAGCAGTACTACCAACTACCTATTTAGACAAAAATATCCTTTTTCCTTCATAAAAAGTAAAATTGATGGAAGTGATGAGGATTTCAAAAAAAGAGAGTAACCTAATTATATTGTAAAATAACTAGGCTACCCTCGAACTTAATAACTTAAAATGAGCAGATATTTAATTTGTTTTCATCAACTACCATGCGGCAATACAGCCGTCCGTTCGCGACTCCGTTCCCCCTTGCAAAACACCTGATTCCTGATCACGCCAAATGATTTGTCCTCTGCCAAAAGGAGCTTCGTCAACTGTCATTTGGATGTGATGACCTAAACGATTTAACTGTTTCGCTATATCTGCTGGGAATGACTGCTCCAAAAAGACCACCTTATCCTTTTGCCACATCCATCGTGGTGCATCCAAAGCGGCCTGTGGATTAAGTTTAAAATCAATCGAATTCATTATGACCTGTACATGACCTTGTGGTTGCATAAATTCGCCCATCACACCAAAGGGACCAACTGCTTGATCATCTTTTGTTAAGAAGCCAGGAATAATCGTATGATACGTCCGTTTTCCAGGTCTTAACGCATTATCATGGTCTTTGTTTAGTGAGAAGTTATGCCCCCGGTTTTGCATCGCAATTCCTGTCCCTGGAACCACCACTCCAGAGCCAAAGCCATTGTAATTACTTTGGATAAACGAAACCATATTTCCATCAGCATCAGCTGTTGCAATATAAACCGTTCCCCCACCAAGTGGTTGACCTGGTTTTGGTATAAGAGCTTTTTCACCGATTAATTCTCTTCTTTTAGAAATATATTCTTCTGATAGAAGCTGCTCTGGAGTTACCTTCATTTCTTTTGGATCGGTAATATAGGTCATACCATCAACAAACGCTAGTTTCATTGCTTCAATTTGTTTATGATAGGTTTCAACATGGTTTCTTTCATTAAAAGTGTACCCTTCTAATATTTTGAGCGTCTCTAAAGCGACAAGCCCTTGACCGTTCGGTGGAATTTCCCAAACGCGATAACCACGGTAATCAATCGAAATTGGATTAACCCACTCTGGCTGATAGGCTTCTAAGTCCTCTCTTCTTAAAAAACCACCATATTCTTGAAAGTGATGACTAATTTTATCAGCTAAGGAACCGGTATAAAACGATTCGGCCTCCGTCTTAGCTAGTTCTTTTAATGTAGCAGCCTGTTCAGGAGATCGCCATATGTCGCCCGCTTTTGGAGGCTGACCGTTTGGAGCAAAAGTTAAAAACCACGGTTTAAACACTTGATCCGTTAAAACCGTTTGATAAAGTTCAAAGGCTTTTTGCCAATTTTTCGCTAAGGTAGGTGATACGGGGTAACCATTTTCAGCATAATCAATCGCAGGTTCTAACAGGTTAGCAAATGGGAGCTTTCCAAACCTCCTCGATAACTCTGCCCATGCACGTGGACTTCCTGGAACCGTCACTGGAATCATGCCATACCGCGGCATCTCATCTACATGTCCAGCTTGATTGACCGCTTCTATCGAGAGCCCTTTTGGTGCTTGTCCACTCCCATTTAAACCATAAAGTTCACTGTTGACCCAGACGAGAGCAAAACAATCGGAGCCAATTCCATTTGAAGTCGGCTCAACAACAGTTAAACAAGCTGCCGTTGCTATCGCAGCATCGATCGCATTTCCACCTTGTTTGAGCATATCTAATCCAGCTTGTGCTGCTAATGGCTGTGAGGTCGCCACCATCCCCTTTTTAGCAAAAGTAACATTTCTTTTAGACGAATATGGATAATGATGTGCGTCATTATGTATTGGCATAAAGGCGTCCCTTCTCTCTTATAATCTATGGTTACATCACTTATTTTTAATAATATTCAGTATAATCCAATATTTATATTGAGTCTAGCTTACACTATTTTATGACAGACTACCTCGATAGGCAGTGAATGAAGCCATTCGTCTTGCTTAGTTGGCTTTTATCTGCTTCATTGGTCGCGTATGATTCCCTTTGGCCTTTCCTATCAGCTTCTTCTGGCTTCATTGGCTTCCTATGATTCCCTTTGGCTATCCCGATTGGCTTCTTCCGACTTCATTGCCCCCTTATGATTCCCTTTGGCCTTCCCTATTAGCTTCTTCTGGCTTCATTGCCCCCTTATGATTCCCTTTGTCCTTTCCGATTAGCTTCTTCCGGCTTCATGCACCTCTTAAAAAATCGCTCAACAACGCAAAAGCACCTCTCCCATTTCGCTCCTGCTTTCTAAAAATAGAAAGCTAGAATTGAAGGAGAGGTGCTTCTTGTATTCTATGAAACAGAATTGAAAACGTGAATGATTTAACTAACAGCACTAAATGAGAACACATCATGCTCATAATATGAAGCAACAAATAACTAACTACTAATACTACAAATGTCTATTTCATTAATTTCTTTAAAACGGTAGTCGTTAATTTGTTTTGTTTATACCTGACTGCTAGATCAAATTTAGTCGTTTGTTTCAAAATACTTTTTCGATGTGAAAATGCATTAAAGCTTTCATAGCCATGATAAGCTCCCATCCCACTTTCACCAACTCCACCAAATGGCAAATATGGGGTCGCTAAATGCATGACCGTATCATTCACACAACCGCCACCAAAAGAAAGACTTTCTAATACTTTTTGTTCGACCTCTTTATTTTCCGTAAATAAATAAAGAGCAAGTGGATTCGGTCGTTCTCTGACGATTGAAAAGACTTCATTTAAATTTTGATAAACAAAGACAGGCAAAATCGGACCAAAAATTTCCTCTTCCATTAAAGCCGAAGTCAACGAGACATTCTCCATAACAGTTGGTTCTATTTTCAATGAGCCTTCCTCATATTCACCACCAATAATGACATCTCCCTCATCAAGAAATTTCACCAACCTCTTAAAATGTCTATCACTCACAATGCGTACATATTTACCTTTTTTCACTTTATCTTCTTTAAAACGTTTAATTTCCTTTTTTAACTCGGCAAGAAATTCTTCTTTCACCTCTTCATCAACTAACAAGTAATCGGGAGCGACACAAGTTTGACCAGCGTTTAAGAATTTACCAAAAACGATTCGTTTTGCAGCCAAGTCTAATTTTGCATCCTTATCAACAATAACCGGACTTTTCCCACCTAATTCAAGCGTTAATGGTGTTAAGTGTTTGGACGCAGCCTCCATGACCACTTTCCCCACGCCCACACTTCCTGTAAAAAAGATATAATCAAACGGTTCATCAAGTAAGGCTTGACTTTCTTCCACAGCTCCCTCTACGACATGAATAAACTCTTTCGGAAATGCAGAATTAATAACATTTGTAATCGCTCTTGATACATTAGGTGTCAATTCAGAAGGTTTAATAACTGCACAGTTTCCAGCCGCAATCGCCCCAATTAAAGGTGAAAAAGCTAATTGCACAGGATAATTCCATGGTGCAATAATTAACGCTACTCCATATGGTTCATGCTGAATAAACCCTTGAGACCCTACATGAGTAACGACCGTTTTCACCTTTTCCGGTTTAACCCAATCAGCAAGATGTTTTTTCATATGATTAATTTCTTGATAGAGCATCGACATTTCTGTCAGAAAAGCTTCTTCTTTACTTTTGTTCAAGTCCTTTGCTAACGCATCAAAAAACAAGCGTTCATTTTCCTTTAAGACAACTTTTAACTTTTCAAGTTGTGCCAATCTAAAATCAAGCTTTTTCGTCTCTCCGTCATAAAAAAACTCTTTTTGTTTCATACGTAATTGTGCGAACAAGTGCATCACCCTTTCTCGATTGGTGTTCCGTTTTATTTTCTTCCATAATCGGCTTTAATTTCTCCCCAAGATTCCGTTTGCCACTTAATAATTTGATTCTCATAACGGTTTTCATGTAACCATTTCTCTGCTCGTTCTACTAGTTCCCAAATATAAGCGGTCTCCTTATTACGAACTAATGTCGCATTGGCCTTTTTTTGCTTAACCCATTTCATACCTGTAACGGAATCCGAATAAATCGGCTTAGTGCTCCCTTGTTCTTTTAAATACGCGAGCCCATGCACAATCGCAAGAAATTCCCCCATATTATTTGTTCCAACTGGGATTTCCTCATGAGCAAATAAAACCTCACCCGTCTTTGTATCGACTCCCTTGTATTCAATAATACCAGGGTTCCCCCTACTCCCAACATCAACCGAGATGCTATCCCAAATGATTTCTGATGGATCTACTTTTGTCTTTGTCGATTTTTTTGTGCCACTTTTCTTAGCACTTGAAGAAGAAGGTCGATTCGCAAAAGCTTCCTTTGCTTCCTTTTCAGTCGGGAATGATTTAAAACGAGCCCCTTGAAAGCCCTTTACTTGCTTTTCACATTCTGCCCATGTCGTAAAAATCCCTTTTTTTCTACCTTCCCAAACAACATAAAATTTACCTTTAGCCAAAATGACACCCTCTTTTGTATAGAAATAATGATTAATCAAATAGTAACAATGAATGTTATTTTATACAACGAAAGGAGCTAATCAAATTGAAGAAACGAAATAGACAAAAGAATAAAGCCGAAACCAATAATCAAACGCCTACAGAATCGATGTTTAACGAAGAAGTAGCAAGTGAAATAATCGATAACGGCCATAATAAAGCCAACAAGAAGAGAAAAAAATAAAAGTGGAATATGAATGGCACTCCTATCATTTTCAAGTAGGAAGTGCCTTTTGTATGTATGCTATTTATTAACTTCAACGCACCATTTTCTTTTTTGTTTGTATGCCACGTAGCCGTTCTTTATGACGTGAGTACCTTCCTCTTTCTCACATTCTCTGTCGCATCCGCTTCTTTACGTCGCATGTGCCTTCCCCTTTTTCACATTCTCTGTCGCATCCGCTTCTTTACGACGCGTGCGACTCTCGTTTTTCACATTCCCTGCCGTATCCGCTTCTTTACGTCGCCTGCAACTCCTCTTTCTCACATTCCCTGTCGTATCCCCGGCTTTACGACGCGTGCGACTCCTTCTTTCCCACACTCCCTGCCGTATCCGCTTCTTTACGTCGCGTCCGACTCCCTCTTTTTCACATTCCCTGCCGTATCCGCTTCTTTACGTCGCGTCCGACTCCCTCTTTCTCACATTCCCTGTCGTATCCGCTTCTTTACGTCGCGTCCGACTCCCTCTTTTTCACATTCCCTGTCGTATCCCCGGCTTTACGCCGCTTGCAACTCCTCTTTCTCACATTCCCTGTCGTATCCGCTTCTTTACGTCGCGTCCGACTCCCTCTTTTTCACATTCCCTGTCGTATCCCCGGCTTTACGCCGCTTGCAACTCCTCTTTCTCACATTCCCTGTCGTATCTCCGGCTTTACGACGCCTGCGACTCCTTCTTTCCCATATCCCCTGTCGTATCTCCGGCTTTACGACACATGCGACTCCTTGTTCCCCACATTCCCCGCCGCGTCTCTAACTCTTTGCAACCCGCACGACTTTCCTTCCTTATCCCCCCCACGAGTCAACACTTTTACAACACGATTCCTCTTTAACACTACTCATATCTCAACATCCTTGTTTAGACTTTCCATTTTTTGTTCAAAATAAAGATAAATCTAGCTACGTCCGTTAGAAGCTCGAGAAAATCGCCCATCTGAGTGAAGACAAAGAGCGTCTTCATCAGCTGTTCTTGCCCACAGGACGTGGGTACAAGGCGTTGCGGCAGGATGACGCGAACTTAGCGTTGCTCCTTAATATTCTCGCTTCTGACCAAACGGACTCCGCTTTATAATCAATCTAGCTGCGCCTGTTAGAAGCTCGAGAAAAATCAGCTGTCTTTATGAAGACAAAGAGCGTCTTCAAAAGCCATCTTGTATTTTTTCTCGCTTCTGACCGAACAGGCTCCGCTTTATAAGTAAAGGAGGTTTTTTCTCATGGAAATTACGATTCATAAAAAACGTTCTGTTAAAGAAGCCGGTGATTTAATTGCGACTGTTGATAATAAGCTTTACGCTCTTATTGAAGATGAGGATGATAAATATCCGTATCTTTTATTAAATTTGCAAACGTTTAAAATTATTCAAAACTATGATTCTCTCCCGACTAATCAGGAGTTAGAATTTGATATTGAAGCGGAGCTAAGTGGTGTGTACCATCATGAAGATGCCGAGATTAACATTAATTAAGGTCGTATTGCGATAGTGTAACAAACTCATAACCTTCATCTAATAAACCCTTGACTGCCCGCTTAACCCCTTCTGCTGTTCCTGAGCTCGGCTGATTCATATGTAATAGCGCAATCGATCCGGGCTGTGCTCCCATCAAAGCTTGATGTACCTGTTCAGCGGAAAAGGTCGCACCTGCATCCCCTAACACATCAAAGTTTACGACTTGTAAACCGAGCTTCTCGACAATTTCCACAGCAACCTCATCATAAAAGGCCGTCCCAGAACGAAAGAAGGTAGGTTCCACTTTAGTAAATTCAGCAATTGCGATTTGATTTTCGAGCACTTCTTCAACGATTTCTTCTATACTAGTCGTTCCCTCAATGCCCCAAGCTTCGTTACCATCGATTGATAATGGTAAGTGGTCACTTCCATGATTTTCGATTTCAAATAAAGGATTGGCAACCAGCTCTTGAAAAATCGCTTCATTAGAAAGAATCCAGCGTTTATTAATAAACAATGTTGCTGGAATTTCCTCTTCACGTAAAAAAGAAATCAACTCCTCGTCATACTCACCTCCATAAGGTCCACCACAAGCGTCAAATGTCAAAGCTATCACTTGCTCCTCTGTATTTAGTCTTGTTTTAACCCCTGTTACATTCTCTCCCCATTCCGTTGCTGTTCGTCCTTCGTATTCCGTTAAGTCCGTTTCTTTCTTTTTTTGAATGGATGCAAGTAAATCCGTTACCTTTGAATCTGTCGTTTCCTTTATTTCATTCTCACTAGTATCCTCTTTTGGGTCTTCTTGAACTAGGTCCACCTCTTCCGTTTCATCTATCCCCCTATCTGTCTGACAAGCGATTAAAAGAAAGAGCACCATTAATAAACACATAATCATTTTTATTTTCATTATAGCCTCCAATTATAAAAGTTATCTTACGGGCAAAAAGAAAACCCTAAGCTCTAATTGAACTTAGGGTACGGCCATCCTACTCTTTTTGAGAAGATTGCTCTGTTTCCACTTCTTCTTGTTGCTGTTCGTACCAGTTATCTAGCACCTTTGCATCCATTACTTTGGACTCTACAAAGATAATTTGTTTGTCTGTAAATGGCTGCTGCCAATTCAACTCTAAATCAGATACAGTTTGAACAATGGTCAACAACTCTTGCCATGCTACATAACGTTTATACCAGAAAAACTGTGGCTGCTCAGTCATGTATGGGTACAAATCATCAAACTCCGTGTGCTTACAATCAATTGTTCGTTCAAATTGATTTTTAGCTTGAGCTAACTTTTCCTCAAAGTAAACTTGTAGCTTGCTGTTATCCATCTTAGTCCCTCCTGCTTGATGCTTAAAATGCATCTTGTTGTGTTGCTTCTATCATAACATGACTTTTATTAATCAACATAGCCAAATATGATTAAATTTTGTCAATTTTTACTTTTCTCACAATTATAAAATTCTAGGAGAAAAGCTGGAAAACACCAAGTACGTCTAAAAATATAATAATAATGGCAAGAGGAATCATATACTTCACTAAAAAATACCAGCAAGCAAAGAAACGTTTGCCCACATTTGATCCTTGTTTAATTTCATTCAACAGTCTTTCTTTTGGAACCTTCCTCGTGATAAATAAAGCGACTAATAATGCCCCTACTGGTAATAAGATATTGCTAGCTAAATAATCTAAGGAATCAAAGAAGGTTAAGTTAAATAGCTGAAAGTCTGCTAAAACGCCGTATGAAAGAGCTGATGGTATTCCAACTATAAAAATAATGGTTCCAATTCCCCAACTAAATTTCACACGCTTTTGTTGATCTCCTTTTGAAAAAGTCGCCACAATAATTTCTAATAACGAAAAAGCCGAAGTTAAAGCAGCAAAGAAAAACAAGATAAAAAAGGCTAACATAAACAGGATTCCTAATGGCATTTGATTAAAAATCGTTGGCAATACAACAAAGATCAAAGCTGGACCTTCACTTGGTTCAAGTCCGAATGTAAAGACACCAGGGAAAATCATTAACCCAGCTAGTAACGCAACAATAATATTCATAACCCCAATAATGGATGCTGTTAATGGAAGGTTCTGTTTTTTCGATACATAAGAACTATACGTAACCATGACAGATACCCCTAGAGACAAAGCAAAAAAGGCTTGTCCTAAAGCAAATAAAATCGTTTCTGATTGTATATTTGACCATTCTGGTTTTAATAAAAATTGAACGCCTTCCCAAGCCCCTTCTAAAGTCAAGGATCTTGCGGCGATAATGACTAAAAGGATAAGCAATGCTGGCATCATAATTTTGCTTGCTCGTTCAATCCCTGACTGAACCCCTTTTGAAATAACATAAATCGTCATAAGCATAAATAAAGCTTGCGCCCCTAAAGCTCTCCATGGACTTGCAATCATCTCTCCAAATTTATTCGATAGCTGCTCTACCGTTAAGTTATTCATCTGACCTGTTACTGTTTCAAAAATATAAAGTAAACTCCAGCCACCAATAACACTATAGAACGATAATATTAAAAAACAGGCAACAACCCCAATCCATCCTGTAATCGGCCAGAACGATTTGGGGGCTAGCTCTTTATAAGTAGAGACTGCTTCTTTTCCTGTTGTTCTTCCTAAGACAAACTCTCCAATTAATAAAGGTAACCCAATTAAAAAAGTAAATAATAAAAATAATAAAAAGAAGGCCCCGCCTCCACTCGTTCCCGCTATATATGGGAACTTCCAAATCGCTCCTAATCCTATTGCTGTCCCCGCTGTGGCAAATACAAAACCAAGCTTCGAAGACCATTGCTCTTGTTGTTGACTCACACTTCTCATACCCTTCTCTCTTATACTCCAGTCTTCCTTATATTCTCATCAATTGACTATGATTATACAATCAGACTTTATCGCTTTAAATGAACGAATGTCCCTATATTAGCAAAGCAATACCATTAGGACAAGGGTAAAATGAGAATCTGTTTATTTTTTCGCACTATTGTCTATATTCATTTTCTAGTTTTGGTAATGTTTATGAGAAAAGGCTTGATAATGCCTTTAAATAGGAAAAAAAATAGGATGCATTTTCTTCCCTTAAATTAAGTTCGAAAACAGACGCCATTATTCCAAAAACCTTTCCCTTTCTTCTTTTGTAGGTAATCGGCAAGTTGATTTCGTTCCAAAAAACCGATAGCGATTTTTCGCAAACCAAAAATAAAACCGGTCCCTCAACCTCCTAGGAACAACTCTAAATAAGCGTAGCCACTGCCAATACCACGATAACTTTGGAATAATTTTTAATATAGCTTCTGAATGGAGGTATGCTTCATTTTGCCGAATAACAATGACTGAATCAACTGCTGGGTCAATACGGTGCTTTTGAATGAGTTGTTGGCCTATTTCTGATTGAATAGAAGCAAATTTAAAATGCTGTTGCTTATCGTGTTTAAGCAAAAAATCAACAGTCTTATTGCAAACATTACAAACTCCGTCGAATAAAATAATCCCATCGTGATCGATTTTCAATACTAAACACACCCCTGTTTTAAAACATGATTTACTTATAGTTTAATCTGTCTGAATTTATTTGCATAGATAAACCCTTTAACCTACATTTTTTATGAAAATTTTTTAATTTTTATGTTTTAAACTTTCAAGAGCGGGTATACCATTATTGAACGAGTGAAGATTAATGCATCTTTATTCCTCACCCCCTTTATTTTTGAACCTCATTACCTTCTTTTCTGAAGGTTTATGGGGTTCCTTTTTTATAAAACAAAACAAAAGACCTACACCAAAATGACTACTAGCTGTTTTTTTGGAAGACCCTTCCTAATAATACGCTTTATATTAAAAATATCCCATAATGATCTCATATTCTTACATAGAAGATAAGCTGTAGGACACTATGAAAATCGTAAAATGCTTGATAAAATGACTACCTATGAAAATAACTTCTAATAGAAAAGTTGGTGCTATTATGTGGTCTACTGCAGAAATCGGAATAGACTTAGGAACAGCAAATTTGCTGGTATATACAAAAGATAAAGGAATTGTTATAAATGAGCCTTCTGTTGTGGCATTAAACACAGAAACGAAAGAAGTACTTGCCGTTGGAACAGAAGCGAAAAATATGGTTGGAAAAACACCTGCCAACATTATCGCTGTTCGCCCTTTAAGAGATGGTGTCATCGCTGATTTTGATGTAACGAGTGATTTGTTAAAAGCGGTCATGAGAAAAGCAAGTAAAAAATTAGGGTTATCGATGAGAAAACCAAATGTTGTCGTCTGTGCCCCTTCTGGCTCAACCTCTGTCGAGCGTCGTGCTATTTTGGATGCTGTACGGAGCTGTGGAGCTAAAAATGTCCATATCATCGAAGAGCCTGTCGCGGCTGCTATCGGTTCTGATTTGCCCGTTAGCGAACCGATAGCCAATGTGGTCGTCGATATCGGTGGTGGGACAACAGAAGTTGCGATCATCTCATTCGGTGGTGTTGTTTCTTGTAACTCTGTCCGTGTTGGAGGAGACAAGCTTGATGACGCGATTATTCAATATGTACGTAAACAATACAATATTTTAATTGGGGAACGAACTTCCGAACAAGTAAAAATGGAAATTGGTTATACCCCAATCGAGCACGAAGAATTAACGATGGAAGTGAGAGGTCGCGACTTAGTTAATGGACTACCAAAGACGATTACCTTAACATCCTCTGAAATTCAATCAGCCTTACATGAATCTATGGTGCAATTACTAGAAGCTATTCGTGCGACGTTAGAAAACTGTCCACCTGAATTAAGTGGTGACATTGTCGATCGTGGTGTAATGGTTACAGGTGGAGGAGCTTTACTAAACGGCATGCAAGAATGGTTATCGGATGAGATTTCCGTACCGGTTCATATTGCACCAAGTCCATTAGAATCTGTTGCGATCGGGACTGGCCGTTCATTAAAGTTTATTGATAAACTACAAAAAGCAACTGTATAAGAAGAAATCCCGTAAAGCCCTTCTGGACTTACGGGATTTCTTCTTTTTAAATATCTTGTGCCTCTAATCGTTGAGTTTGATCATTATAAACCGTTTCGTCAAGCTCCTTCGTCCATTTTCCAGTTAACGTACCTGCTGTCATACTCCCACTTACGTTAACAGCTGTTCGACCCATATCAATTAGCGGCTCGACTGAAATCAATAAACCAGCTAAAGCAATCGGCATATCTAGGGCTGATAAAACGAGTAAAGCAGCAAATGTTGCTCCTCCTCCAACACCAGCAACCCCAAAGGAACTAATAGCCACCACAACAATTAACGTAAAAAGAAACCCTGGATCTAGTGGATTAATCCCTACTGTTGGGGCAATCATCACAGCTAGCATTGCTGGATAAATTCCGGCACAACCGTTTTGACCAATCGATAAGCCAAATGACCCTGCAAAGTTAGCTGTTCCTTCTGGTACACCTAATTTGCGTTGTGTCTCAATATTTAAAGGTAATGCACCAGCACTCGTTCTTGAGGTAAAAGCAAAAGCTAATACAGGGAATGCTTTTTTCACATACGTAATTGGATTTAATCCTGATATTAATAATAACAATAAATGAATAATAAACATGACAATTAAGGCTACATATGAAGCAACAACAAATTTTCCAAGGTTGGCAATCGAAGCTAAATCACTCGTTGCTGCCGTGCGGGTCATAATCGCTAACACCCCATATGGAGTTAATCTAATAATCATTTTAACGACACGCATGACAATTGCATGGATTGAATCAATAATCTTTGCAAACATTGCAGCTTGTGCTGGTTCTTTTCGTCTAACTCCTAAATAAGCGATTCCTAAGAAAATAGCAAAGATAACGACCGCAATCGTTGAAGTAGACCTAGCACCAGTAAAATCTAAAAATGGATTAGCTGGAAGCAACTGAATCACTTGCTGAGGGAAAGTCAAACCTTCGACATTATTTGTATAGTTTTCCTCCATTGCCGCTCCACGAGCGATTTCTGCTTCTCCTTGCTCAATTTCAATCGCTTCTAAGTTAAAACCAAGCGTCGTAACGATTCCAACAGTGGCAGCAATAGCTGTCGTTCCAACTAGAATAGCAATAATTAGGGTACTAACTTTCCCAAGGTTTTTCGTTATCGTTAGCTTCGTAAAGGCAGCTAAGATTGAAATAAAAATTAAAGGCATGACAATCATTTGTAAAAATCGAATATAACCGGTTCCAACAATATTATACCAACTTGTCGTTTCTACGATAATCTCAGATGATGAACCATATACCCATTGAAGTACTAACCCAAAAACAATCCCTACACCTAGAGCCGTAAACACTCTTTTAGAAAAGGAAATCTGCTTCTTTTGCATGACATATAAACCAAAAATAAATAATAGCATAATGACAATGTTTAAAATGGTAAACACTTAAACCCTCCCCCTTCTTATCGTAGATCATTTTACAAGATTATTCCTATCAGCTAGGTAGGAATAATCTATTTTATTCAACTTAACTGAAAATAGACCTAACTTATTTCCGATCTCTATTTTTTCTTTTCTCTAGTAGCTAAACACCGATGAACTCTCCTTCTGATTAGAAAGAAAAAAGAGCTGTTCCAACTTTGGAACAGCTCCTTCATTAAAAGATATCCTATTTATAAAGGTGAGGAACACGACTTTTAAAAACTGGAACATTCTCACGTATTTCCGCAACTTCTTCAAGCTCTAATTTCGCCCTTAAAGTCTCTTGTTTATCTTTTGCTCCTTTTAAGATAACCTCTCCCCAAGGGTTAATAAACATAGAGCGTCCGGAAAATAAAGTTCCCTCATCTTCTCCCACTCTATTACAAGAAATTAAATAAATCTGATTTTCAATGGCTCTTGCTTGCTGTAATACTTCCCAATGAATCGCACGCACCTCAGGCCACTCAGCGACAACAAATAACAATTCAACGCCTTCTACAGCTAAGGAACGGGCCAGCTCTGGAAAGCGCAGATCATAACAAATAATAATTCCCATCTTATGACCATCCAAAGTAAACGATTCAACCTTTTGCCTGCCACCAGTTAAATACTTCGGTTCATCTAACATAGGCACAAGGTGAATTTTATCATATTCATAAATAAGCTCACCTTCACGATTAAAAATGAGGGCTCGGTTATAAATCTCACCTGCTTCCTTCACAGCAATAGAGCCTCCAACAATGTTAACTTGATAAAATTTAGCTAGATCACTTAAAAATTGAATCGTTTCTCCATTTGGTGTATCTGCTGTTTTAGCTAAATCTTTTAATCGATACGCCGTCGTCCACATTTCAGGTAACACTAAAACATCCGTATTTTCATCAACAGTCATTTGTTCCTTCACCCAAGCTTCAACGACCCGCCTGTTAGCCTCCGGATCTCCTGGGGTAATATCCATTTGAAAACATGCAACATGTAACATCTCGATTCCACCCTTCACTTCATCTACTATTCTTAACTTACTTCCTTATTGATAGATTAGCGTATTTAAATAGAAAGCAAAAGAAAAAAGCATTGTTAAAGTAGGAGGTGGAATCGTTCTCGTTAAATAAGCGGAAAATCACTTTTATAAACTGGGTTCGTATAAAAAGGCGGTCTTGGCCCTATTTTTTGCATCGTCCAAGAGTGATCGATATAATGCATTGTGACCAAATCATCAGATTCATTTAATAAAAGCAACACCATTTCAGGATTAAATTCAAATCGCATTCCTTCTCCTCCTTTCAAAGTCACATTAGGAGTTAGTTGCTTCTCCTCCATTCACATGAAGAACCTGCCCCGTGACAAAACTGGCATCATCTGAAGCAAGATACACATAAGTCGGGGCCAATTCAAACGGTTGTGCCATTCGTTCCATTGGGTTTAATGAACCAAAGGTGGCAACTTGATCAGCCGTGAAACTGGCAGGAATTAAAGGGGTCCAAATCCGTCCTGGGGCTACTGCATTCACTCTGATTCCCTTTTTAATCACATTCTTAGCTAGTGCTCTAGTAAATCCAACAATCGCTCCCTTGGTAGCTGTATAGTCAATCATTTGTTCTTCGCCATTATACGTCACAACTGATGTCGTCCCAATAATCGAACTGCCAGGTTTCATATAAGGCAATGCCGCTCTTGTCGTATAAAAATGCGAATAAATATTCACTTTAAATGTGTCATCAAACTGTTCATCCGTAATATCGGTTAAATCCTTTTGTTGAAATTGGATGCCGACATTATTCACGAGAATATCTAAACGATTCCACTTTTCAATCGTCTTCTCAACAATCGCCACACTTTGCTTTTTCTCCCGAACATCACCTGGCAATAATAAACATTGCCTGCCTAGCTCTTCAATTCTTTTTTTCGTTCGATTGGCATCATCATGTTCATCTAAATAAGATATCGCTATATCTGCTCCCTCTTTCGCATAAGCGATAGCGGTGGCGGCTCCAATCCCACTATCTCCACCAGTAATTAGAGCAACCTTATCCTTTAATTTTCCACTCCCTTTATAATGAGGATTTTCCAAAATTGGTAGAGGCACCATTAACGCGTCTACACCAGGCTGCCTTAATTGCCTTTGTTCAGGGGCACTGATAGGTATTTCTTCATACCGTGTGATTTTTCCATAATTACGGTAAAGCGGATAAGGCGTAGAGCGCATCGTTTCTAAAAATTTTTGCTGTAATTCATTAATCTTTTGCAGTTGCTCCTGTTCATCTTTTGACACATAACCCCTCCTCGTTTTAACTTCTATGCTATGTATATGAGACTTGAAATGATTCATGCAAAACCAAAAACCCCTATACTAGCATAGCCAGTATAGGGGTCAATCTATATAATCAATTCGTCTAAGCGAATCCCTTGTTAACCTAAACGAATTGTTTGAACAAAAAGGGGATTGAATGAACAGCTTATCGTTTTAGTTCCAGCTATTCACTTCTTTTTCTGCCTCTTCTTTGGATTTACCGTACCTTTCTTGAATTTTCCCAATTAACTTATCCTTGTCTCCGTCCACTTGTTGTAAATCATCATCGGTTAATTTCCCCCACTTTTTCTTCGCTTCACCTTTCATTTGATTCCATTTACCTTTCCATTTCACTTGTTCCATTTGTTTTTCCTCCTCTAAAGTAAAATTCTTATCGTTGCTTACTCTTTCATTTACCGTTATCGATAGCCTTCAAACACAGAATCGCTTTTTTTCATCATTTATCAAAATCAGCGGCAATTTTACGAAACAACATCTGAGGCATCTAACAACATGAAGGTGAGGAGACTCACGCTCGCCCGCTATTGCTGTTAGCATGCAGCTGGCGGAGTATGTTAACTAATGTAACCATTTTTTAAGATTAGCCCGTTTTCAGTGGCTTCAAGTACCTAAACAGTCATTTTGGAACGGGCTTTTTGAGCTTATATCTTTTTCACATTAAAAAACTGTGGATAGCTTTTCACAAAAATAATTAAAACTGCTAAAGTGATAAGCATTTGCGGAACAAGGTAGGAGGCATTATAAAAAGCCGAATAGGCTAAATCATTCCATCCATCTGGCGTAAATTCGGAAAACCAAATGACACCTGAAGCAAAATGGGATAAAAAGCGTAGAAGCGTTGCAAAAATCACGCCAATAATAAGTGAAGTCACTTTAGGCACTTGACCTTTTTTCACAAAGAGAGCAGCAAAACCAAGCAATAAAAATGGAACTGGATAATCTAACAGTAGTTGGATTGGATGAACAACGTATGGACTAATTAATAAATCAACAAGACCGGTAATCAAACCAGTTAATACCCCAACTTTCCAGCCACGACGAAAAGCAATAATAAATAATGGAATCATTTCTAAGGAGATCGAACCTCCATTTGGCCAAAAAGCATTAATCTTTACTAAACTTAATAACGTTGCGAGCCCTGCAATCACTGCTACCTCAATCATAATCACTAAACGTTCTCTTTCCAAACGAAAAACATCCCCTCTATGCGTAACCACAGGGGGATGTCATCCGTTGCACAATATGAACAGACTAAATCCATAAGTGCAAAACCGTAAACACCACTTCCCTACGCTAGTTTTACCTAGATCAGGTTCCAAGAGTTAAGGTTATTACCTCTCTCAGTCAAACGACACCCCTAGTGGTTATCTAATTATTTTTTTCATTGTAACATAAGTAGTTTCTATGTGGTAGACCATTTCCTTATTAATCCGTTTCAAACTCCTCAACTAGTAACGATAACTCCTCCCATCTCTCCATCGCTTTCTCTAATTCGTCATTCAGCTGCTTTTGTTCAGCAAGGAGTTTTTCAATCATCGTAAAATCACTCCCAGCTGCTGCAATTTCTTCTTCAATACTCTCTAGTTTCTCTTCTAAGCTTGAAATTTTTCCTTCAATCGTTTCCCAATCCTTTTGGTCCTTATAAGATAGTTTCTTTTTCTTTTGTGCTTTTGTTGAAGTCGCTTGAGCTTTCGCTACCTGTTGTTTATCCCGTTGTTCTTGTTCTTTCTCTTCATTCGCCATTTCCAAATAATCGCTATAGCTACCTTGAAAACGATTAATGTCCCCTTTCCCATTAAAAACAAGCAAATGATGGGCGATCCGATCGAGGAAATAACGATCATGCGATACGGTCACAACTACACCTGGGAATTGCTCCAAATAATCTTCTAATACTGATAACGTTTCTGTGTCTAAATCGTTTGTCGGCTCATCCAGGAAGAGTACATTAGGCTCTGCCATTAACACTCGAAGTAAATAAAGTCTTCGTCTCTCCCCACCTGATAAACGACGGATGTAAGTCCAATGCATCGAACGCGGAAATAAAAAACGCTCTAGCATTTGCTCCGCAGTGATGACATCACCTGATTTTGTATAAACGATTTCAGCGATTTCCTTAATATATTCGATGACTTTTAAATCTCCATCAATTTCATGGTCTTCCTGTGTATAATAACCAAATTCGACTGTTTCCCCGACATGAACCTCGCCTTTTTCAGGTTGAAGTCTTCCTGCCATAATGTTTAATAAGGATGACTTTCCACTCCCATTCGGCCCAATAATTCCGAGTCGTTCTCCTTTTACAAGCAAATAATCAAATGGATAAAAGAGCTCCTTTCCTGAAAAAGAATGACTTACTCCCTTTAATTCAATTACATCATTACCTAGACGTTTGGAACCAATCGCAAAATCGAACTCTCTCGTTTCCTGTTTAAATTCTTGGTCTTTTAGATCATGAACTCGGTCAATTCGAGCTTTTTGTTTTGTCGTCCTTGCTTTTGCTCCTCTTTGCAGCCAAGCTAATTCTCTTCTTAATAAATTTTGGCGTTTACTTTCCTGCTGTGTTTCAATTTCTTCTCTTTCTGCTTTTTTCTCCAAAAACACTTCATAATTTCCTTGATAACGGAAAAGTCGACCACGGTCCAACTCAAATATTTGGTTTGTTACCCTATTAAGAAAATAACGATCATGGGTAATGACGATAAAAGAGCCTTTGTATTGCCCAAGAAAACCTTCTAACCATTCAATCGTTTCATTGTCCAAATGGTTTGTAGGTTCATCCAACAACAAAAGATCGACTGGATTAATAAGAGCCTTCGCAATCGCGACTCTTTTTTTCTGGCCACCAGAAAGCTCTGAAACTTTTTTTCCAAACTCTTTAATACCCAGTTTTGTTAAAATCGTCTTTGCGACCGTATTCGCTTCCCACGCCTCTAATCTATCCATGTCTTGTTGGAGTTTCATTAAAGTTTGGAGTTTTTTCTCATCATTCGATAACTCTAACTCAAATAATGCCTGCTCATAACGACGCATCGTCACCATAATAGGCGTTTCTCCATAATAAATTTGTTCTAACACAGTTAGATCCAGATCTAAATCAGGCTGTTGGGCTAAGTACTCGACTTGAAAATCATTAGCATGAATAAATTTACCATTATCGGCTTCTTCAATCCGTGCGATCGCTTTTAAAAGAGATGATTTTCCAGTTCCGTTAACCCCAATCAAACCAATCCGTTCTTTTTCATTAATTGTAAAATTGAGATCTTGAAATAAAACCTTTTCTCCAAATGTTTTTGTTAAATGTTCTATTTGTAATAAACTCATTCTCATTCATTCCTTATCAAAGCACTGGACTAATATTCCTATGCCTATTTCTATCATTTATTAAAGGCAACTATATCCTAAAATCCCTTTATCAAAGTTCATCTTTGCGAAAATAATTAGGGGTAACGATTCTATTTTCATATTGTTGATGAAATATATGAGTCGTTGCCGGTGATATCGGTGGAATTAACCAAGTCCAATCACCTGTTACATCTCGATTCACTTGTGCTTCCTTCTCTTCAAACCTTTTAAATTGTTTGGCGGCTGTATGATGATCAACAATGCTGACACCTGCTTTTTTGTACGAATATAACACGGCTCTATTTAACTCTATTAATGCCTCATCTCTCCATAAAGAGGAATCACGTTCCTGATTTAAGTGAAATATTTTAGCGACTCGTCTTAAAAGATCGTAACGAAATGGATCAGCAAAATTTCGAGCTGCAATTTCGGTTCCCATATACCATCCATTAAACGGGGCAGCTGAATAACGAATCCCTCCTATTTCAAGTACCATATCCGAAATAATCGGAACAGCATACCACTTTAACCCGAGTTCAGTTACATGTTCATTTGTCGGATGTTCGATATCAACCTCTACAATTAAATGTTCTGGAATAGCAAGCCACTGAGGTTTTTCCTCTCCTATTTGTACGACGATTGGCAATAATTGAAAATCAGCTCTAGTGCCTTGCCACCCCAAGTCCAAACAAACTTTTGTAAATTCAATTGAAGCCGGATCGCCGATTATACCATTTTCTGTTTCAAAACCTGCATAACGAAATAATTGGTGATTGAGGATTTTAACTTCGGGATGACTCGGATGATCAGCTCGAAAAATCGTAATCGTTGGTCGGATTTTTCCATGATTCGTTGCATATTGAATATGTTCAAATAATTCATGGTGAATATCAGAGGCTGTTTCGACATGCCTTGCATCACGAACATGCATAGAATCCCAAAAGAGGCGACCAATACATTTATTGCTATTACGCCAAGCCATTTTCGCACCATGACTTAATTCTTCGTATGTATGATGATAAGTACCTGTTTGTTCAATTTCTTCATGTACTTCATTTAATCTCCTCTTTAATTCCTGCTCTGATTTTGCAAGTTCATAATAGCATGTTTCAAAAAATTGTTTTGCTTCATTAAAAAGATTTTTCTTTGAAAACATTTTTCTCCTCCTAATCCCCACCATAAATCGATTGATACAAGAAAATAAGTGGTTCATCTTATAAAAATGAACCACAAAACCTATTGATTACTTCTTTTCATTTAAAAGCTTTACGATGTCACCCTCTAATTTCTCTGGTGCGGTTTGCGGGGAGAAGCGCTCTACTACTTCCCCCTCTTCATTGACAAGAAATTTAGTGAAGTTCCATTTTATTTCCGAGCTTAAAACCCCTTTTTTCGCTTTTTTTAAATGTTTATATAACGGATCGGCACCAGAGCCATTCACTTTAATTTTCGAAAATAACGGAAATGTTACACCGTGATTCAATTTACAAACTTCTTCCATTTTATCATTTGATAATGGCTCTTGGTTCATAAACTGATTACTAGGAAATCCTAATACCACTAAACCTTCCTCTTTGTACTTTTGATGGAGCTCTTCTAATCCATTAAACTGAGGGGCTAAGCCACACTTGGTTGCCGTATTAACAATTAACAAAACATTACCTTTATATTTTTCTAATGCAATATCGGTCCCTTTTGGTGTCTTTACTGAAAAATCGAATACATTCGTCATAAAAGTCTCCTTTATTATATCAGTCTTTTCTTTATTATACTAAGTGGCCTATCAATATTCGAGCATTACACCTATTTATCATCCATTGTTTTAATTTATTATAAACGGGAATAGGGCATTATAGCGAAAAAAGACTTACCTTCTTTAACGAAAGTAAGCCTGAGTTCTTGTTAGATTAATGTACGCGTACAACACGTCCGCTGAAAGTATTATTCCAGTAACCACTTGACATGTCCGCAATCGCTACACCAGTTGAGCTTTGTGCACCGATAAATTTATTATTTCCAAGATAAATTCCAACGTGACCATCTGTTTTATAAGTGTTAAAGAAAACAAGGTCTCCAGGTTGTCTATCCCCAGCTGCAATTTGTTTACCAGCATATCTTAAACCATCCGTGCTTGCAGGAACACTGTAACCAGCTTGTCCCATTGCCCATGCGACAAAAGCTGAACAATCAAATCGACCTGCTGCAATGTCAGCTGCTGAACGTCCACCACCGAATACATAGACAGAGTTTCCAATGTATTTACGACCAGCATCCATCGCAACTTGAATACTACCATTTCCACTTGAAGCAGGAGCTGGTGATGAAGAAGCTGATGATGCATTTGATGTTGTTGTTGATGAATCTGTTGTTGTCGCTGAAGTTAAAGATACAGTCGCTGAACGATCAACTACTTCGTTTTGACGTGCTTCGATATTAGCTGCTTCAGAAGCTAGTTCACTATCTCTTGCTTGTAAACTACTTTTTTCCTCTTTTGCTAATTTCACTTTATCTTGTACTTCTGCTTTTAACACTTCATTTTGTTCTTGTTGTTCTAAGATGTGATGCTTCATACCATCTAGTTCAACTTTTTTCTCTTGAAGTTCTTCTAATTTAGTTGCAACCTCTACACGAGCCTCTTCGACTTTTGCTTGATCTGCTTCTAAACTTTCAATCATCGTGTTATCCGCTTCGGCAATTTTTGTTACAGCTACAACACGGTCAATAAAATTACTAAAACTAGTAGAACCGAAAACAACTTCTAAGAAATTAGAATTCGAACCGCCATTTTGATGATAAGAAACAGCACGTTGTTTTAATAGTTCAAAGCGAGCTTCAATTTGCTCTTCTAAAATCTTAATCTCTTCTTCAAGAGTTGCAATTTCAGCTTCTGTAACGGCAATACCTTCTTCTGTGTCATCAATCATCTTCTGGTTGTCAATGATCGCCTGCTCCACTCGAGCAATTTGTTCATTAATTTGCTGAATTTCTTTTTCTAAAGCTGTTAACTCTTCGTCTTGCTTGGCAATCTCACTTTGAATGGTATCACGCTCTGACTCAATACGGTCTAAATCTGCATTTGCTGATGCAGTTGGTGCAAATAGACTTGATAAACCAAGAGCAAAAACTGTACCCAAGATTAAATGCTTCTGCTTACGCATAAATTCCCCTACTTTCAGTAATAGTCAATATTAATTGTTTTTATTTAATGTTAACGACGAACTTTTATGTATAACGACAAAAAACTTATAAATCTATTTATTTTCTTTCACGATTTGAAGTATATCATCAAAAAATGACAAAGACATGTTAGTAGTATTACAATTATATTTCTATTGTTACAAAAACAACTCGTTTTGTAATATAAAATAAGGCTAATTTCGGGTTAATATTCCTATAAAACACTTAGATTACTAGAAAAAGGAGTGATTTAATCCCTTTTTTCACTTTACTCTCTTAAACTACTAGTTCCTTTTTTAAAATTCAATATTACAGGAATGTTACAAGAGGTCACTAGCGAAAGGTTTTCTATTACAAACAAAAGACTCGCTGCCCTTTTTTTGTGACAGCAAGTCTTCGAAGTTATTTAATTCGGCGAGCAAAATCAACAAATCGAAACTTATCTGTCCGATGACGAGATTCCGTATATTGGAATAAACTAGCGTCTTCTAGATATACAAGACTTCTTACGACAACGATATTCGAAAATCCTTCAAGGTCAAGCAAACTTTTATCCTCTTCTGTTACATTTTCAACTGTTATTTCCTTTTTTGCGAAGCTAATGGCTAAACCTAATTCATTTTCTACATATTGATAAATCGAATGCTCACATTGTTCCTTTGTAATCATGGGGACATGACTCTTCAGCAAAAAATCTTTATCAAGGATAATGTTTTCATCATCAATTTGGCGGACACGAATAATTTCCCATACACGCTCATTTGGATGGAAAGCCCCATCCAACAATGGTTCGATGATTGGTTTATCCTCTAATGAAATCACTTCTGTTTTCGACTTATTTCCAATTGATTTAGCTAATTCTTTAAAGCTCACAAGCCCAGTAACGGGAAATTGGATTTTTGGATTATTTAATACGAGTGAGCCTTTGCCCTGGATCTTTTGAATAAATCCGTGTTCTGACAAGAGTTTTAATGCCTTTCGTATCGTTTCCCTTGAGGCCTGAAAACTTTCCACTAGTTCGTGTTCTGAAGGCAAATAATCATTTTTTTGATAGAAGCCTTGTTGTATATCGTTTTTTAATTGTTCATAAATAAGTTTAAATTTATTTTGCTTCACCAAGATTCACCTTTTCTACCTCTATGCGTCAATCAAATAAACGAGCGATTCATATGGCTTTAAATGAAGGACTTCACTTAAGTCATCATTTTGCCGGTCATTTGATAAGAGTAATGTTGCGTTTTTCTCTAACCACTCCTTTGGTACATTAAACGCAACCTCTTTTGCATAAAAATTATTGATTACTAAAAGCTTTTGGTTATTATACGTTCGTACATAAACAAATAACTGTTCATTATTATCTTCCAATAATTGATAATCTCCATATGTGATAATATCATATTGTTTACGCATTTGGATCAATTTTTGATAATGATAAAAGATTGAATCTTCCTTTGCTATAGCATTTTTAGCATTAATTTCTTGATAGTTATCGGCGACATCAATCCAAGGGGTCCCCGTCGTAAATCCAGCCTGGCTATCATTAGTCCATTGCATCGGTGTTCGAGCATTATCTCTTGAGCGCTCTTGAATTATGGATAAAATCTCTTCTTCACTTTTTCCAGCTTCTTTTAATAGTTGGTAGGCATTTAGTGTCTCGACATCACGGTACTTATCAATTGTAGTAAAATGAGGGTTGGTCATGCCAAACTCTTCCCCTTGATAAATATAAGGTGTCCCTTGCATTAAGTGAATTGCTGTAGCCAACATTTTCGCCGACTGCTCATGATATTCTTGATCATTTCCATATCGACTTACAACACGGGGTTGATCATGATTGCACCAAAATAAGGCATTCCAGCCTCCTCCTTTGTGCATCTCTACTTGCCACGTTGAAAGAATATTTTTTAATTCTTTAAAATCAAATGGTTTAAGTGCCCATTTCTCTCCATTTAAATAATCGACTTTTAAATGATGAAAGTTAAAGGTCATATTTAATTCTTGTCGTTCTAGGTTTGAATATTTTATACAATTCTCAATGGAGGTTGAGGACATTTCCCCGACGGTCATATTTTGATACTTTGATAAAACTTCTTGATTCATTTCATGTAGGAACTCATGAACTCGAGGCCCATCTGTATAAAACCTACGTCCGTCCTTTTTTGGATCCGTTTCATTTGGAAAATTTTGATCCTTAGAAATCAAATTGATCACGTCTAAACGAAAACCATCAATGCCTTTTTCAAACCAGAAATGCATCATTTCATAAATATGCTCTCGCATCTCCTCGTTTTCCCAGTTTAAATCAGCTTGTGTTTGATCAAATAGATGTAAAAAATATTGGCCTGTCTTCTCATCATATTTCCAGGCTGATCCTCCAAATTTTGATTGCCAGTTTGTTGGTGCTTCTCCTTCAACTGGATCTTTCCAAATATAAAAATCTCGATAGCGATTTTCCTTTGATGTACTCGCTTCTTTAAACCATTGATGTTCAGTAGATGTATGATTCACGACTAAATCCATAATCAATTTCATTTCTCTCTTATGCACTTCTTCAAGTAGGTTTTCAAAGTCTTCCATCGTTCCATAATCAGATTCAATCGCATAATAATCGGAAATATCATAACCATTGTCATTTTGTGGTGATGCATAAACAGGCGTTAACCAAATGACATCAACACCTAATGTCTTTAAGTAATCAAGCTTTTCAATAATTCCGTTGATGTCTCCCAATCCATTTCCAGTCGTATCATTAAAGCTTTTTGGATAAATTTGATAAACAACAGAACGTCTCCACCATTCATTCATTCTATACACTCCTTATTTATAAAGCGAAGCCTGTTTGCTCAGAAGCGAGAAAAAATACAGGACAGACTAAAAAGTCGCTTTTTGACTTTATAGGCTGGCCGATTTTTCTCGAGCTTCTAACAGGCGTAGCTAGATTGATTATAAAGCGAAGTCCGTTTGAGCGAAGCAATTTTTCTCGAGCTTCTAACGGACGTAGCTAGGGTATTCTTTTATTGGAAAAGGCCATTAGCTTTTGACTAATGACCTCCAATATTCTTTTAATCCGTAATCTTTCGTGTCTTGCCATAAAAATACGTTAAAATAAGCGGTAAGAAGAAGGCGATCGCCATCCCAATCGCAAATACCCCCCATTGTTCCGTAACGATTGAAAAAATTCCCGGTAATCCTCCTACTCCAATTGAAAAGGCCATAACTGAATTCCAGGAAATCCATAGTCCACCTATTGCGGCACTAATAATCGCAAAAACAAATGGAAAACGATAACGTAAATTCACTCCAAATAGAGCAGGCTCCGTAATTCCTAGATAAGCAGAAATCGATGATGTAACCGATAAGCCTTTAATTTTTTCGTCTTTCACTAAGAAATTCATCGCAAGTGCTGCAGAACCTTGTGCAATATTCGATAGCACCAAAATCGGCCACAGGAATGTTCCACCAATCGTTCCAATTAGCTGCACATCAATGGCAAGGAACGTATGATGCATACCGGTAATAACTAATGGTGCATAGGATAAACCATACAATAATCCACCAACAGCCGCGACATTTTCAAATACCCAAACAAAAATATCTGTAATAAAGTTACCAATTGAAAATGTGACAGGTCCGATTAAGATAAACGCAAGAAAACCTGTTACAAGCAATGCGACCGGTGCAACCACCAATAATTGAAAGCCTTCTGGAACTTTTCTCTTTAAAAAAACCTCCATTTTAGCAAGAATAAACGCCGCAACAAGTATTGGTAACACTTGTCCTTGATAGCCCATTTGAGCTATCTCAAGACCGAATAAATTCCAATAAGGCACTTCTCCAGCTTCAAGTGCAGCCCCATATGCCCATGCATTTAAGAGATCCGGGTGAACAAGAATTAAACCGAGAACAATCCCAAGTAATGGATTCCCTCCAAAACGTTTAACAGCCGACCAACCAATTAAAGCAGGTAAAAAAGCAAAAGCCGTTCCAGCTATTAAGTTAATGATATTCGCAAAGTCAGCCCATTGCGGATACATCTCAACTAAAGATTGTTCGCCAAAAATACCTGTTGCAGTAAGTATGTTATTAATCCCTAGTAAAAGACCGGCTGTTACAATCGCAGGTAAAATTGGAATAAAAATATCAGCTAATGTTTTAATTGCACGTTTAAGCGGATTCATCTTTTTGGAAGCCTTTGCTTTTACTTCCTCTTTTGAAACTTCTTCAATTTGAGCCACATTCGTTAGTTCTTTGTAAACCATTTCAACAAGCTTCGGCCCAATAATAACTTGGAACTGACCATCCGTCGCAAAGGTTCCTTTTACGACATCCACTTTTTCCAAAGCTTTTTTATCAACTTTATCGTCATCTTTTAATACAAAACGAAGTCTAGTGACACAGTGGGTAGCAGAATCAATATTCTCCTCGCCCCCAATCGCCGCTAGTATTTCCTTTGCCGCTTTTTTTGGATCGCTCATATTATCCTCCCTGTTACCGTTTTCATAGAATATAAAAAAATTGAATTCATGTTGTATATACAAGTTGATTCGACATTTATTTTAACTTGTATATACATGATCCGTCAATATTTTTATTTCAATTCGTTTTCTCCATTCTTTTCCTCTTTTTTTCCTGATTAAAACGCTTTATTCAATAAAAACCGTTTCAATCTGTATCAAGAAGATAACCTGTCAACTTATCTTGTTCGATTAAACACATTAATATAGTTCTCATTTTGGCCTATTTAATAAAATGCTAAAAAGGGAGATTTTGATTGCTTTTAAGCGAAAATAAAAAAGTAGATGAGGAAGCATTCATCAATGCTCTCATCTACTTTTTTGTTTTGTCCCCGCCTCTTTATTGATCGCTCCCGGATTCATTGACGTCCTTTGATTCCCTTTCCCACTTTTATTTGATGGCTTTTGGATTCATTGCGGCTCTTTGATTCCCTTTACGGCTTTTATTCGATGGCTTCGGGACTCATTGACAGCCTTTGATTCCCTTTCCCGCTTTTATTTGATGGCTTTCGGATTCTTTGACGTCCTTTGATTCCCTTTACGGCTTTTATTTGATGGCTTTCGGATTCATTGCGGCTCTTTGATTCCCTTTACGGCTTTTATTCAACAGCTCCCGGATTCATTGCGGCTCTTTGATTCCCTTTACGGCTTTTATTCGATGGCTTCGGGACTCATTGACAGCCTTTGATTCCCTTTGCGGCTTTGATTAACCTTTTTCGTACTTTAATTCGTCCTAAGCCTGAGTTTCATTACTTATTAACCTTTTTTCGCACCTTAATTCCACCCTAGGCCTGAGTTTCATTACTTATCCCGCTTTTTTCACACCCTAATTCGCCCTAAACCCAAGTTTCATGACTTATCACCTTATTCATTCTTTCATCGGTAATACGGTTCTTATCGCTTGAACAACTGTGTTTACGAGCTTATCACATTGCTCGTCGTTAATAATGAGCGGTGGGGCTAAGGAGAGAACATTGTTAAAGTTTGCAACCGTTGCCCCGTTTTTTCCAATGATGACTCCGGCCTCTTTACATAAAGCGATGATTTTATTAAGAAAGCTCACATCTAATGGTTGTTTACTTTCCTTATTTTTGACTAGCTCCAAACCAATTAGCAGACCTTTCCCTCGAATATCGCCTATATTAGCATGGTCTTTTAATTGCTCAACAAGCTTTTTCTTCAACTTCTCTCCTTGTATTTTGGAGCGTTCAAATAATCTTTCCTCCTCCATAATTTGAATATTACGAGAAGCGACGGCACATGAAGCTGGATGTCCGCCAAATGTGTTCACATGACGTAAATAATCATATTTGTCTGACCCTTGGAAAGCTTCATAAATTTCCTTTTTTACCGCTGTTGCCGCTAACGGTAAATAGCCACTTGTAATTCCTTTAGCCATCGTAATAATATCGGGCTTGACGTCATAATTCATAAATCCAAATGGTTTACCTGTCCGTCCAAACCCACAAATCACTTCATCTACAATTAAAAGAACACCATTCTCCGCACAAATATCGGCAACAGCTCCCATATAATCATCAGGTGGCATTAAAATACCTCCACCTGTAATAATCGGTTCCATAATACAAGCTGCTACCGTCTCTTTCATTTCCCAGACAATGGCTTCCTCAATTGCCTTCGTTTCAGGTCGCTCCCTCGCACTCTCTTCCCTTTTTAATGGATTTCGATATAAATCCGGTGGTCGCACATGAATAAACCCTGATGATAATGGTTCATACTTATACTTCCGTTCCGCTTGACCTGTTGCCGCGAGTGTCGTCATCGTATTCCCATGATAGGAACGATATCTGGAAATGATTTTATGTCGACTCGATTCTCCTTTTTGATGATGATATTGCCTTGCCATTTTAAAAGCGGTCTCATTTGCTTCAGAACCACTATTTGAAAAATAAATGACATAACCTCCACCGAGCAATTCATTTAACTCGGCGGCTAATTTAATCGCTGGTTGATGGCTTTGCGTCAAAGGATAATAAGCCAATTGATTCATTTGCTGGGCTGCAACCTCTGTTAGCTCCTTTCGCCCGTAACCAACATTGACACACCATAAACCAGACATCGCATCCAAATATTGCTTCCCATCTTCATCCGTAACGGAGACACCATCTGCTTCCTTGACAATCACCGTCTCATCAGGGTTATAAGGCTTCATAGAATGCCAAAGAAAGTCTTTATCTTGTTTATATAAATCCCCCACTTTAACACCTCCAAATGTATTATGTGCATACAAAAAAGAGGAAGGTTTTACTCCTCCCTCCATCATATGAAACCAAAAGCTCGGACATGTGGCTTCTTTACCCTTTTTTATATTTCATTCGTTTTTCCATTAAGTTCAAGCCAACTCCCATACAGAAAGCACACATGCCAAATAGAACCGAAGCAGGAAGCAGAAATTGTTCAAACCTCCATTGATATACCGTTGCCCCTTTTAGCATTTCCAAACCGTAGCTAGTCGGTGAAAATTTCGATAAAAACAAAATCAAGTCAGAAGAAACAATATCTAGTGGGAAAAAGGCTCCACCTAACATGGCCATACTGACCGAGATAAATGGAACGATCCCATTTAGTTGCCTGACATTTGTAACGAGACCACTTATTAAAATTCCTAAAGATACAAGAGCCACTAAATATGGAATAACAGCAATTAAAACGACTAAAAACCCTCCATAAAAATTAATCCCCACTATAAACTTAAAAATAAAATAAATGATTAATAATTGGATATAACCAATTTGAAAACTAAACAATATTTGCCCTACATACATTTCGGTTTTGGTTGTTGGGGAAAGAATGACCCGATCCCATAAACCAAATTCCTTTTGATATAATATCGATTGAATCGAAAAGGCAACCGTATAAAAGACAAAAAATAAACTGAATCCGAATAAAGCATGCAGGGTCATATCAAATGGTAAACCATCTTCATTAGAAAATGATTCATATTTTGTATAAGCATCTGCTGAATAGGTTTCTAATTCAATCTCATTTTCACTCAGACGTTTCTGATTAAAATAAGCTGTCATCTCAGCTTCTACTAAACGCTTATATTCGGATTGTCTCGATAAAAATAATTGATAATCTTTCTCCTCTAAATGGATCGCCAAATCATAGGCTTGATTCGTTAAACCCGAGCGAATATTCGTTTCACTTCTGATTTCAAAACGAAGGGCTTCTGCTTCATTTAATTTATTGACTTCAACAATAAGCTGCTCCTTAGATAAACTGTTCGAAAAAATCGGTACCGTTTTTTCCGTAGTATTTCCTCCCTGCCCCATGACAATCGCAAAGATGACCGTTAAGACGATTGTACCGATCAGGCTAAGTGGATTTCTTAGAACTTGCTTCCATTCTCCCCAAATTATCGCTTTCATTGAACATCACCTCTTCTTGAAAAAATAAAAAGAGAGACGACAAAACAGAAGAAAGAAAAAAAGATAACGGTAGGAAAAATAGATGAAATATCGTTTAATGTCCCACCAACCATCGCGACAAAATATCCTTCCATCGCAACTCCATTGGGGGTAACCCCTGCTAGATTAGCAAGGATTGGAGAATAAGAATGAATATATCCGAAACTTCCACCAATAAACGCTAATAAGGCTACACCAAAATAGGAAAATGCACTGACCGCTCTATATGAATTTGTTAAAAAGTTGATCGCTGTTAAAACCGTTGTCATTCCTCCAACCATCAAGCTTAAACAACTTGTCACGATAAGAAATAATCCGATATTATCCCAACTAACTTGATAAACAAAATAACAAAAAGTAAAGATAATACTAATTTGCAAAAAGGCGATAATAAAGCTCGACAGCCATTTTGTTAACATATAATAAATAAACGGGAGATTGGCCACTTTTAACCTCATAAAAATATGCGAAAATTTTTCAGTCATTGCATAACTAGCAATAAAGGAGGTTCCAAATAAAACAAACATCGTCACCATGCCGACCGCGTAATAATCAAACCCTGAAATTAAACGATTAGCTACAACAATTTCTTCTTTAAAGTTTTTATGTTCATTTAGTAGGGATAAATCAAAGTGATCCTTTAATGACGCTAATTCCACCTCGAAATGAATTTGCAAAAAGAAGTGGTTCATCATTTGTTCAATAATGGACATATAAAATGGGTTTTCATTGACTTTAATCGCGAGCGGTAAAAGCTCCCCTGATCGGAAAAATATATAATCCCAAAACGCGAGACGATAGCCTCGTTCCACAATAAAAATCCCATCATATAGCCCAGAATTAATCGCTTCTTCTTCAGAAAGCTCCTCAGTAAGTTGAACCATAAATTCCTCTTCAGTAAATACATCCTCCCTCAAAATTTCAGGAATAGAAAAAGCTCTTGCTTCCTCTAAAATACTTCTAATCTGGTTACTCTCCAATCCTCTACTTTCCAAGATTTCTTTATATTCACTTAATGATTCTTGTAAATCTTCTTCCTCAACGATTGCTAAATGGAGCATTGCACGATCTTCACTTCCACCAATATTTCCAATTGCTACTCCTAATATCCCTATTAAAACAACAGGCATCAGTAATAAAACAAGAAGTTCCATCCGATCATGTAAAATCAATTTTAAATCCTTTTTAATTAATGCAAAAAACACACCCCTCCCCCCTTAATCTCTTAAATTTCTGCCTGTCAAATGTAAAAAAACATCTTCTAATGTTGGTGACTTTACTTCTAATGCCTTAATTTTGACACCTAATTCATTTGACTGGTTCACTAATAAGTCAAATAAATCATAAGAATGAGGGGCAATGATTTTATAAACCAATTCCGATTTTTGTGATACTTTAAATGCTTCATTCTGTTTTAGCCGTTCATAGAGTGCTTCATTATTTTGCATAATCGTAAGCTCTACCGTTTGCTCCGAAGATAATATTGCCTTCAGCTCTGATATTGTCCCTGAAGCAATGATATTTCCTTGATCCATTATATAAACTCTGTCACATACAGCCTCCACTTCCTCCATATAATGGCTTGTGTATAATACAGTGACATTGCTCTCTTTTTGTAATTTCCTTACTAAATTCAAAATATGATTTCTTGATTGCGGGTCAATCCCAACAGTCGGTTCATCCATAATTAAAAACTCTGGTTGATGAAGTATAGAAGCTGCGATATTTAAACGCCTTTTCATCCCACCTGAATACGTCTTAACCCGTTCTTTTTTTCGTTCAGATAGTCCGACTAATTTTAACGTTTCTTCTATTCTTTGTTTTAATTGGTTAGAATCCATTTTATAAATCTTTCCGAAAAACAAGAGATTTTCTTCAGCTGAAAGCTCATGATATAAAGCAATTTCTTGCGGGACAACACCAACGATTTTTCGCATTTCTTTTGAATTTTCCCAAACTACTTTTCCATTTAAACGAACTTCACCACTAGTAGGTTTTAACAAGGAAGATATGAGTGAAATAGCTGTAGATTTCCCTGCTCCATTTGGTCCGAGTAACCCAACAGACTCCCCTTTCTCTAAAAAAAGATTGATCCCTTTTACTGCTTCGTTCTTTTTGTATTTCTTTTTTAAATTGACGACCTCAATCATCTAATAGCCTCCTTACCGTTATCTATCTATAGATTAAATCTTTCATAAAAATCGCCCTACTATAAAAAGTCATTTCCTGTTTATCTGAGTAGTGACTTTAGTCATTTTTAGAAATAGCGAAATAATTAATTTGACTTCAACAAAAAGCTCCTAAAAGCACATCAAGTGACTTTTAGGAGCACAGATTATTCATCAATATCATGTTTTAAAGCAAAGATAGCGAGCTGCGTCCGATCGCGCAGTTGTAATTTAGTTAACAGTTGGCTCATTAAATTTTTAACAGTCCCTAATGAAAGAAATAATGTATCGGCAATTTCCTGATTGCTTTTACCTTCTCCTACTAGAAAAACAAGTGAACGTTCTCTTTCTGTTAATGGAATCGGCAACGGCTTTTTTTCTTGATTGTTCATAAATAGTTGCGGAACAACCTTTGCAGCGACTTGTTCATCTAAAGCCATTCCACCTTCAAGAGCTTTATCAATTGAATACAATAGACGTTCACGGTCGGCATCCTTTAATAAATAACCAGCCGCACCAAGCTTTAATGCCTCCAATGCATATTCATCATCGGCAAACGTTGTGAGAATTAAGATTTTAACTTTTGGGTAAAGCTGCCGTAACTTTTTGGTCGCCTCAAGGCCATTCATTTTGGGCATCCGGATATCCATAATAATTAAATCAATAATATGTTTAGGATAGAGCTCGAGTGCTTCCTTGCCATTACACGCTTCTACTATCACTTCATTTTTTCCAGAATACTCGATCATCATTTTTAAACCTTGACGAACTAAAGCTTGATCTTCCGCTAATAAAATTCGATTCTTAACCATTCTTTGTCCCCTTATTCAACTCATGATTGTGATACCTTTAACGGTAAATAAGCTTCTATTTTAAATTCATTGTTCATTTTTAATACGGTAAATCGTCCCTCTAATTGTTCAACTCGTTCTCTGAGATTCGTTAAACCAAAACCCTCTTTATGAAAACGTTCTTCAGAGTAATAATTGTTTTTGACCAATACAGTAAAGGCATGATTAGCGATTCCTTCAAAAATCACTTCCACTTCTCTTGAATGAGCATGTCGCATTGCATTCGTTAACCCCTCTTGAACAATTCGATAAATCGTAATCATTTGCTCACTCGTTAAGGGGGCAGATAAAGCTCCTTTACGCGTGATTAAATTTACTTGGATATGACTTTCCGATTCTAAACGGCGAATAAGTTGTATAACCGAAGAAAAACCTTTCAGTTCTTCATTTCGTAATGCCTGAACAGATTGCCTCATTTCCGTTAGGCTTTGTTTGGCGAGTTCCTTTGCTTGTCGAAGAGCCACTTCATCCACCTCTCCGTTTTCCTGGGTGATTTCAACCATTTCAAGTTGCATCGCTAAAGCGGTTAATTGATGTCCGACATTATCATGAATATCACGAGCAATTCTCGTCCTCTCTTCTGCTCTAGCATTTTCCTCTTGAACTTGTAATAGCCTTTTTAATTTCCTGTATTCAATTAATAAGCTTTTCCAGTCTTTCTCATATGCTAATGCCGCTTGCTCCATTTTATTTTTCTGCCAAAAACTAAATAACAGAAGGGTCAAAATTGCCGTATAAAAAAGCGAAAATGAAACATCGCGATACAAAATCAACGGAATAAATGTGACTCCGACTATAAGGAAAAACAACCACTTCTTCTTTTCAAGATCATTAACCAAAAATAAGAGCCAAAAATACATTAGCCATGGAGACTGCATTTCTACTGAGAAAAGCATAAACTGAGCTATTACCACCATACCAACGAGAATTCCGACTAAATAAAGTCGATTCTTCCACAATGCTTCTGTGCTCATCATAGCGACAAAGCACCCAACCCAAAGCCAAAAACCTGGATGTAATCTCAATTCTATGTTTTCTAATAAGATAAAAAAAATAATAAAACACCCTGCCGTAATCACTTTCATTTTGTCTGTCCTTTACGTCATTTGTCTCTTATTCTAACATTTTTATCCTATTTTTGATGGATTTTTTCCGAAAAATCAATTAACTAAAATCGTAAATCACTTAAGCGATCTTTTTTGAGCGTCCATGTGACCCCAAGCTTCTTACAGATTGTCGCATAGTGGAGGAAAGTCAGCAACACCGCACTCATGTTCATCCCTAAAATAATTCCCCCCATTTGGAACTGTGGCATGGATCCAAGTGTAAACATCATCACAAACGAAATAATCGTCGTGATCACAGAATGAATAAAAGCATCCTTCACTAGCCCCAGGCCAATTAAATAAGCCTGCATCGGAATCACAAAATAGTGAAAAAGGAAATATGGGACTAGTAACTGCAAATAACCAGCAGCTGGAGAATTCTCAAAAAATAAAGTCGTCAATGGTTCGGCATATAAATAAAATATCGCTACAATTGGAAAACCATATAGTCCTGTAAAAATCAGTACTTTTCGCAGTAAATTATGAAGTTCTTCATAATTCCGTTTACTATATGCTTCTGAAACGGTTGGAATTAGAACTATTAAAAGCGAATGAGCAATAAAAGCCGGAAAAAAGCCAATCGCAAACGCGACCCCGGCAAGCTTGCCATACTGTATAACAGCCATCGACTCCACTAAACCAGCCCGCATTAAAGCAGCTTTAATCAAAAATGGCTTCATCGCAAAAGTTGCCGCATGGAAGATTCGTAAACCAGTCGTCGGTAAAGAGACTTCTAATAATGACTTTCGCACTTTCTTCCCTGGGATTTCAGCTCTTGGCTGCTTTCTAAACCCTCGCATTTGCCCGACAAAAGCTAAAATTAAGTAAGCTAAAACCGCCATTTCACAAACGATCACAGCTGATAAACCGACTAAAATGGCTGTTTGTAAATCAAATTGAAACAATTGAAAAATAATGATAAGGAATAGAAGTTGAACAGCCCTCCTTAAAAAGTTGGAAATGGCGATTTTTGACATCTTTTGAGCACCCATAAAATAACCACGGGCGACAGAACTAAAAGTAATGACCGGTATTAAAATAATAAACAACCATTTCACTAAAGGATGATAGTGATCAAAAACAGGGATAAGTGGAAACAAAACGAAAGCAATTAAAATAAAACCAATCGTACAAAGACTCGCAAAACGAAGAGCATGTTTAAGCATACTATGATGAAATAACTCTTCTTTTTCAGCAACAAACTTAGATATTGAAATCGGAAGCTCAAGGCTCGCAATGACGACGATAAAAGCAATCGTGGGAAAAATCGACATATACAGGCCAAGTCCTTCTTCACCTAATTCCCTCGCTAACACAATGTTAATGATAAATTCTAGACACTCTCCTAGGAAAGCGGCAACCATTAATAACAGAGCACCTTTCACAAATCGGTTCATAATTTCTCTCCTCATCTATATCTCTTACTTCACTATATGAGACAAGGCCTGAAAATATGGTACCAGCTTTGAAGCTGTTCAGTAACAAAGTCCTCTTCCTAGTGCTTCCCTTCCTATGTTTCTGCTTATCTAAAAAAAATTAAAAAGCGGAAAATCCTCTTTTAGGGATTTCCTGCTTTTCGCTATTTTTCTATCTTGTGATATATGAACCTTTTTATTAGTAGTCGTCATTTTCAATTCCACTTGTCGCAATCTCCATCTGTCTATCTAAATCTCGTGTATAATTTCGCTTCTGTTCATTCGTCCAATTTAATTTTCGCCCGAGCCAATTTAAGGTGCGATTTTTCGTCTTTTTTACAAGTCCTATGTCAAAAAGTAACAACGATGAGCGTCTCACATAATAATCAGACGGACAAATGGCCATTTCATGCTCCAAACTATAGAGGAGGGTCGAGGAAACAGCTAAAGGCAACCCCGTTCGTTCTAACTCCCAAAAATGAGCTTTCGCCAACTCAAATATTAAGTTACAATTTGAACCATACTTTTCAACGATTTGCCTCGCTTCCTCTTCAGAAAAACCGACTTCCTTACCAAATGGAATATTTTTCTCGATAAATCGCTCAAACTGAGCTGATCCACCCACTTCTCCCCCTGAAAGAATCACTTTAGCAGTTTCGCTTTTTGGGAGTGTGCGGTTTTCACTCTCTTGAATTCGAGTCTCAATCACAGCCATCGTCTTTTCTGCCATTTTACGATATCCTGTTAACTTTCCTCCTGCAATCGTAATTAAACCAGATTTCGCTAAAAATAATTCATCTTTTCTTGAAATATCAGAAGGACCTTTACCTTGTTCGTGTATGAGCGGCCTAAGCCCCGCCCAACTGGATTCGATATCCTCCTCCTTTAGCTTTTGTTTGGGGAATAAACCATTAATTGCACGAATTAAATACGTTGAATCCTCTCTCATCATTTTCACTTCTTTTGGATCACCAAAATAGTCCGTATCCGTTGTTCCGATGTATGTTTTTTGGCCACGTGGTATCGCAAAAATCATCCTTCCGTCCTTAAAAGGGGTATCAAAATAAATCGCATCATTAATTGGTAACTTTTTTTGATCGATTACAATATGAACCCCTTTTGTTAAGTGTAAATACTTCCCTTCCTTTGAACGGTCTTGTTCTCTCAAATTATCAGCCCAAGGACCTGTTGCATTAACAATATATTTGGCATAAATCGTCTTACTTTTCCCTGAGAGTAAATCTTCCACTTTGACACCGACAATTTTTTTATCCTTATAAATAAGGTGTTTCGCTTCAACGTAATTAACTGCCTTAGCCCCTAGCTCATGCGCTTTTTTGATGATTTCAAGCGTTAGTCTTGCATCATCTGTTCGGTATTCAACATAAACTCCAGAACCATTTAGACCGTCTTGTTTTAATAAAGGTTCACGGGTGATCGTTTCTTTTTTTGAAAGCATTTTTCTCCGTTCAATCCGTTTAACTTGGGCCAAATAATCATATACTTTTAGACCAAAAGATGTCGTCAATCGTCCAAATGTTCCACCTTTATAAAAAGGAAGCATCATTTTCACCGGAGTTGTCACATGTGGAGCATTTTCATAAACAATCGCTCTCTCCTTACCCACTTCCGCTACTAGTTTGATTTCGAATTGTTTTAAGTAACGTAATCCTCCATGAATCAATTTTGTTGACCGGCTAGATGTCCCACTTGCAAAATCATCCATCTCAACTAATCCCATTTGTAACCCTCTTGATTGTCCATCTAAAAGGATTCCAGCTCCCGTGATACCTCCACCAATAACCAGAACGTCAAGCTCCTTTTTTTCCATACTCCCTAAAATTTTTGTGCGGTTTTGATAAGAAAAGTTCACTGTTCATCCCTCTTTTCTATGCTGATTCTCTCCTGAAACGGATTCACATTCCTTCACTTAGCAACCTTTGACATGACAGACAGTTAACCATTTTTGAAGCCTTTCTTTATTTTTTCCTTGACTTTATTTTTTTCTCTTGTTAGAATTTCTAACGAACGAACATAATTTAATACAAAACCCATGTGGATTTGTGGACTTTTCAAGAAGGGGCTTCCCTTTCTTTTTCGCCACACATTAATGACCTTCATTGATGTGTGGTTTTTTGCTGTTATAAATAGTTATGAGAATGAAGTGAATATCCTTACTTTTTTCTAAAAAAAATTAATTTGATTTAACTACGATCAACTTTTGAACTGAGGTGTATTTTTTATGAAACAATCCATTTATCCGTTAGCAGTATTATTAGGAGGAGCTTGCTTTGGTGTTCTTTCAACATTCGTTAAGCTTGCTTATGCCCAAGGCTTTCAACTCGCCGAAGTTACAGGGAGTCAATTTATTATTGGAACACTATTAATCTGGTTGCTTGTATTATTTACCAAAAAACAGAAAGTCACAGGAAAACGCTTTGCAATTGTTGCGGCAGGCGGAATTCCTATGGGATTAACAGGGATCTTTTATTACCAATCGTTACAAACATTAGATGCTTCATTAGCCATCATCTTCTTATTCCAATTCGTTTGGGTTGGAACGTTACTTGAATATATTTTAGACAAGAAAAAACCGAGCAAGCAAAAGCTCGTTTCGATTTTTCTATTAATCATTGGTTCGGTTTTAGCCGCGGGAGTTCTATCTGGTGGGTTTGCGAACATCTCAATGATAGGTATAGTTTGGGGAATTTTAGCAGCGATTAGTTTCTCATCCTTTGCATATGTTAGCGGAAACGTTGGCAGAGAATTACCGCCAATCCAAAGAAGTGCTATTTTTGCAATAGGTGGGTTAATTATTACATTTATTATTTTCCCTCCGTTGTTTTTACTTGAACCAACAACAATCGTAGCGATAGCTCCATACGGTTTATTATTAGGATTATTCGGAGTTACATTGCCACCATTATTATTTGCAATTGGTATGCCACATGTCGGTGCAGGTTTGGGAACCATTTTATCATCGTCTGAATTACCGGTTGCTTTACTGATGTCGATTCTGATATTAAATGAACAAGTGCTCCCCTCACAATGGGTAGGAGTCGTTATCATTATTTTTGGAATCATCTACGGAAATATGAAATTCAGATATAGGAATCTACCCATGCAGCAACAGCAGCCCGAAGCTTCCAATCAGCATTCTGCCTAAACAACCTCAACTCCCGCACCGGATATTAAGTATCTTGGTGCGGGAGTTATTTATGTTTGTTATCACGCTTCTATTTTTGGCGCTGTTGCTCGGCTTTTTTTCTCACCAAAACAAAAAAACAGCAAGCTAATCAGCTTACTATTTCCCGTAAATCTAATGATTTTTTATTAAAGCTTGACATTCATTACTTGGTCTTTATCCTCATCAAGGCGTCACCCGCCATGCACCTACTGTTCTTCCATTCATATAAAGTGGTAGTGCGATTTGTACATCCGTTCCAACACCTTCACGACTGTAAAAAGTAACTTTACCTCCCATTTGTTTAATTAACTGAAATGAAACCATTGTCCCTAAACCGGTGCCTTCTTTTTTTGTCGTATAATAAACGGTACCAACTTGTTTAAGTTGCTCCTGGCTCATCCCCTTACCATTATCACTAATTTTGATATAAACTTGCCCTTTATTTTGATGAACTTTGATATTGATTTTACCCTCTCCGTTAATAGCTTCAATTGAATTTTTAATAAAATTAATAAGGACTTGTTTAAACTGATAACGGTCTGTTTTAATATCAATATTTTCCGTATAAATAGCAAGCAACTCAACATTTTCCTTCAAGGCTAAAGGTGTTAATAAACTGACTACTTCCTGTATACATTTGGTAACGCTCACAACTTCAATTTTGTTCAATTTTGGTTTGGCAAAATCTAAATAATCGGTCACTATATATTCTGCTCGCTCTAGCTCACTTAAAGCTAAATTATAATATTCAACTTCATTTTCCCTTTTAGAATCTTCTCGCATTAATTGCAAAAATCCTTTTACGACAGTAAGCGGATTTCGAACTTCATGGGCAATGGAAGCCGCTAATTCGGCTACAGTGTTCTGCCTCTCTTTCTGAATAATTTCTCCTAAAATTCGATTTTTTTCATTAATTAATTCATATAATAGCATCGAGAATAACGTCGTTAAAATAAAGGCAATAAAATAAAAAACCATATGGTTCATAAGAAGAACCATCGCAGTCGACTCCAATGAAATGAAGAGCTCATCAGCTATTGACAAAAATTTCAAAAACAAACTAAAAAATGCTAATGATAAAAGGATAGCCATTTTAGTAATACGGGAGCGACACAAACGATACCTCATAAACATAATATGGCTTACTATAGCGATAACAATCGAAGTCAATATCGTCGACAGATCAAAAGCATTTAATAAATTAATACCGACCAAAACTGCTGTCACAATCCACCCTACTCTTGCCCCACCATATAAAAAACTGAGAATTAAAGGAATGTAGCGAAAGTCCCAAGGCACTTGGAATTCAATATAAGACACGCTCATACAAATGAGAGCGACTGTTGAATGTAGGATGGCTAAGAACCATGTTGAAGAGTTGCTCATTCTTTTTCCATTATAAAATAAACTCATTAAAAAACCTGGGGTTAAGACGATTAACACTTGTAATAATAGCTTTTCTGCAACTAACACACGCCTCACTCTTCTCCTTCCACACATATAATATAAAAGGATAATTCGACATCAACTTTTAATAACCTCCATTTTTTTATAAAAATATCCTTATATTTTTTTATATTTTGTATGATTACAAAACTTAAAGCCGTTAATTGTCACACAAAAAACCTTTAAGAGATGCAGTTGGGCACCCTTAAAGGCTTTTACTATCTTCCATTTATATCTCTAAGCCCCATGCATATGAGCATAATAACCTTTTTTGGAAAGGAGCTCATCATGTGAGCCTTGCTCGATGACATTTCCCTCCTGTATGACTAGAATTTTATCGGCTCGTTCAATCGTATTTAAACGGTGGGCTATGATGAAGCTTGTTCTATCCTTCATTAACACTTGTAGGGCTTCTTGAATTTCCATTTCCATTATCGTATCAATACTACTCGTCGCTTCATCTAATATTAAAATAGCCGGGTCTGCGAGTATCGCACGGGCTATTGAAAGCAATTGCTTCTGCCCTTGGCTAATTCCACTTCCATCTTGGTCGAGAACGGTATCAAAACCAGACGGCATTTTTTTGATAAATGCTTCTGCATTAGCTAGCTTGGCCGCTTTCTCTACTTCTTCATCCGTTGCATTCAATCTTCCATAACGAATATTTTCACGAATTGTTGCTTCGAATAAAAAGGTATCTTGCAAAACAAAAGCCATTTGTGAACGAAGGCTTTCCGTTTGAATCAAGCGAATATCTTGACCATCAATTTTTATTTGCCCCGAAACAGGATGATAAAACTTCGCTAACAAATTGACAATCGTTGTTTTTCCTGCTCCAGTTGGACCGACTAAGGCGAGCACATTTCCAGCTGGGACATGAAAGCTCATGCCAGCGAGCGTTGCTTGAGCTGAATCATAAGAGAAAACAACTTGCTCAAACTCCACATCGCCGTTAAAAGAACTCACTTGCTTCGCTTCTTGTTTATCCTTTTCCTCTTCTTCATCCAAAATATCAAATACCCGCTCCGCACCTGCAACAGCCGATAACAACATATTAAATTGGTTCGCTAAATCATTAAGCGGTCGGGTAAATTGTCTTGAATACTCAGTAAAAATAACGATCGTTCCGACTGAAACATGTCCGTTCAGTGCTAAAATGGCTCCAATCCCTGCTATAAAGGCAAAACTTAAGTTGTTTAAAACGTTCATTACTTTCGGAATAAATCCAGAATACGTTTGGGCCCAAAAGCTGGCACGTCGTAATTTTTTATTTTTTTCTCTAAATTCACGAATCACACGCTCTTCTTGGGAAAAAGTCTTGACAATTTTTTGCCCAGAAATCGTTTCTTCGATATAACCATTAATTTCCCCAACTTGTCGCTGTTGCTCTTTAAAAAAGACCGATGTTCTCTTTGTAATCCACTTCATTCCAAAAAACATTAAAGGAATGACTAGCATCGTAATAACCGTCAGTAACACACTTTCAAATAACATGACCGCAATGATTCCGACAAAGGTCAGCACACTGGAGAAAATTTGGATAACGGAACTATTTAAAGTGGAGCTAATATTTTCAATGTCATTTGTGACTCTGCTCATTAACTCGCCGTGCTGCCTTTTATCAAAAAACGGAAGCGGCAGTTTATGTAAATGCTTCACAAGCTGAGTTCGTAACGTAAAAATCGTCTTTTGAGCAATCCCTACCATCCAAAAATTTTGAAGCCAAAGCGTCAGGGAATGAAGGAAATAAACAAGAGCTAAGGCAATTAGTACTTGAACAAAAAAATCAGTTTCTCTTGATACTAAATAAAAATCAACAGCTCGTCCGACGATAAAAGGACCAACTAAGGCTAAAGCTGAAGAAGCCACAACAAGTAATAAAATAAAGAAAATTTGAACCTTATAAACGGCTAAATAACTCCAAACCCTTTTGATCGTTTGATACCAATTTTCTACTTTTGGTTTGCCTGTTTGTCCAGCTTGCTTTTGTGGAGGCGTTTGCTCAATCGGGATACGCTCATATTCAAATGGTTCTTTTAATTGTTTAAGCATTTTCAAACACACCTCCACGTTCTTGTGACTGAACTATTTTTTGATAAAGTGGAGATTCCTTTAACAGTTGATTATGGTCACCTGTTGCCACAATTTTTCCTTCATCAAATAATAAGATTCGATCAGCTGCTTGGGCACTCATAACCTTCTGTGTAATAATTAACGTCGTACATTCGTATTGTTTCAACGCTTCTAAAAATTTTTTTTCTGTTTGTACATCTAGAGCACTCGTACTATCATCTAGAAGTAAGATTCTCGGCTTTCGAATTAATGCTCTTGCAATCGAGATTCTTTGCTTCTGTCCCCCTGATAAATTCACACCCTTTTGTCCAATTTTCCCGTTATATTGTTCTGGTAATGATAAAATCGTCTCGTGAATTTGAGCGTCAATCGCTGCTTGTCTTATTTGTGCATCATTTGCTCCCTCTTTTCCCCAAGCAATGTTTTCTTTGATCGTACCACTAAATAAAAGGACCTCCTGAGGAACATAAGCAATCGATTTTCGTAAATCATCAACATGACGTTCTTTCACATTGACTCCTTCAATAAAAATATCCCCTTCTGTCGTATCATATAAGCGCGGAATCATCTGAAACATTGAGGTTTTTCCTGAGCCAGTTCCACCCATAATCGCGACCGTTTCTCCTTTACGAACCGAAAAGTTCACATGCTCTAAAGCCCAGTCACCTGTACTCGGATATTTAAACGAAACATTTTTAAACTTAATCACTTCAGAATTTAATGGATTCGCTTCTTTCCTATTTTCTTCTTCTTGCATATCGACCTCTGTCGTTAACACTTCATTAATCCGTTCTGAGGATGCCTGTGCTCTTGAAAAAACCATAATAATCATCGCAAACACCGTTAAGGCACCTGTAATTCTAAGTACATAATTAATAATCGCGACCACTTCACCAACTTGCACATTTCCTGCTGTGATATAAGCTTGCCCAAACCATAAAATCGCAATAATCGCTAAGTTCATCACGAATAAAAGAATAGGCATCGTCGCTTCTAAAAGCCTTAAAGCAGACACTGTTTTTTCCATTAGCTGTTTGTTACGTTCTGTAAAACGTCTCACCTCATGTTTTCGTCTTACATACGCTTTAATCAGTTTCATCCCACCTAAATGTTCGCGAATGATTGAATTAACGCCATCTAACTTTTGCTGAACGAGCTTAAATAGCTTGGACGCTCTTCTCATCACAAAAACTAAAAAAACAATCAGAATAGGAATTGTCACGACTAAAAACATCGCTAAATGCACATTTATGAACAGAGCCATAATGACGCCACCGACAACTAAAAGGGGTGCCCTCAACATAATTCGTAAACTCATAAAAATCGTATTTTGTATTTGTGTGACATCATTTGTTAACCTTGTAATTAACGATGACGTCTGGAATTTTTGTAAATTGGCAAAAGAAAAAGCCTGAACCTTATCATATAATCCATTTCTTAAATCAAGACCTGTACTTTGACTAACATGCCCAGCATAAAAGGAGTTCACAATTCCAGCGATAAAAGCTATAAAAGAAACCCCTACCATAATCGCCCCCCAATAAAGGACACTTTGTAAATCATTTTGCATAATCCCATCATCTATAATTTTCGCTAATAATAATGGATGAATGAGTTCAACAATTAACTCAACAAACATCAGAAAAATGGCGATCCACATCGCAAATCGATATGGTCTTATGTAACTCCAAATGATTTTCACACTAGTCCCCCCTCCATAAACACCCCGAACTATTTTGTCTTTTCTATATATTTATACATTTTAGCCTAATTCATAATATTTTGGAACACGAAGTTTTTTTATTATGAACGAACAGAAAATAAGCATACACAAAAACAATCATGTGTATGCTTTAAATCATAGGTAAAACAATATAAGGAATTAAATCGGCAATACCTTTTTCGAATAATAACTTCCACAGGCGATACAAATGAGAAGTGATAAACCGATCAATAACGCATAGTTGTTCGCAAAATCATGTAAGGTACTTTTTGAAATGAACGTTTGAATCAATTGAATGATAATCCCGTGTAATAAATAGATCGACATCGTCCGTTGACCAATTATCGTAAAGCTATATTCCTTATTTGGTACAACCGCCATAAAAGCAACTAACACAACTAATGTTCCTATATACTGTGCTAAACGAACAGCGGCATCAATCACATAACCTCTTCCCATCTCTACATAGGATTGTGAACCAAATAGCCAAGGAATTCCCCCTTCAGGAAAAAACTCAACGACGATTATAAAAACACTTAATAAAACAAAAATTCCAATATGCGGGCTGTATTTATATTGCTTTAGCTTTTCAAAATTTTCCTTACTTAATAAGAATCCAAGAAAGAAGAACGGAAAAAAGACAAATGTTCTTGATAAGCTCATCCAAGTTCCAACAGATTCTATAAATCCAATACCCACACCGATCGCAGTCGCTATGAATAAACCAAGCCAACGCCATTTTCCAAATACATATAAAAGCACATTCCACGTAAATAAACTTAATAAAAACCATAACGTCCAATGTGGTGAAAACAATTCAAAACTTAACCCCTTATCTCCATTCAAATAATAAAAAATCGAATAGAAAATTTGAAAAATAAAATATGGAATAAGAATTTTCTTAAATGTCTTCTGTAAGTACCCTTTCTTTTTATAGCCCTTCGAAAAATAACCGGAAATTAAAATAAAGGCAGGCATATGAAAAATATAAATCATTGCATATAAATCAAAAAGAAAATCCTCCTGCCCTTTTAACGGACTAATAACATGACCAACAACAACCAAAAAAATAAGAAAGAATTTAACATTATCAAAGTAAGGATTCCGATTTTGGTGTTTGATTGCCGTATCTGCCACACTTCCACCTCCTAAGTTCTCTCTAACTCTTCATTCAGATCTTTACAAAAGAAAATCTAATACTTCTCCCCAAGTATTAGATACCCAAATTATATGTCATTCCTGTTACAAGACGATTAGCACTAACTCTAATATTATGGAAGAATCCTCAAAAATAATGGATATCGGTTCGACTTTCAATCCATTAAAACATGGTCATGACTCTACTCCCATTAATAATTGAACCTTCTCAATTGATTTTTTTAAGAAACTCGAAACCACCCCTTCTCCTTCCAACTCTTTCTATATCATTCGGATAGTTTCTCCCAAATAATGTGACAAGCCGTTCAGAATGTTTTATTCTTAAACTAGTTACTCAACTTTCACAGCGTATGATTGACCCTTAACCGTTAATAGAGATTGACTTTAGGGCGATACAAGACTCAAATTGACTTTACATGAACGGTTCAATCGTTGACAGTCTGAACACGTCTCTTCGTAGGCTGTTGAAGAAATCTGTTCACTAAAATGAATCGCTTCGGCTGTCGCTACCAAACCCATACTCCGCGTCCTTGCCGAGAACCTGGCGAGCCTCCTCGGTACACCTGTGGGGTCTCGCTCCACGGTTTATTCCTGCTGGAGTCTCCGTATGGTTTTGTCCGCTAAGTGTAGTGGAGATGCTTGATGATATGGCTTTTTCCAAATCAGCTATTTCTAACGCAGAAGGACCTTCTTCTTCACTTTGTTGGTTATGGAACTAAATAGGGAGTTGCCACCTATTTTTTTCCTAAGTCTGCCGTCATGAAAAGACATGATTCAAACCGAAACCAGCTCGATCATCTAGCTAACGTACAGAGCATCCACACTGATTTGTTTACAACTGTAACGGAATGAGTCATGGAAGGAGAAAAATCATTCTCAAGCTAATGTCCTTTGAAGTAATGACTGTTTTTTTATTCAAGGAGAAAACCGAACCTAGATTCGATTCCATGATCTAGCGGACAAACAGACACGGAGACTCCCGCCGGAATAAACCGTCCAATGAGACCCCGCAAGCGTGAAACGCTGAGGAGGCTCATGAGGTTCCGGCAGGACGCGGAGTGTCTGTTTGGGAGCGACCGCCGGAGGGCCTATTATTTTTTTCTTGATACGCAGTTTATACGTTTTGTGTGATAGTCGTTCTCGCTTTTCAAACGTGTCAAGGGCATTTGTTTAAGAGCTTCCCTTTCGCTCTGCCAACTAGTTGAACGGATTTTCTCGATGCGAAAGTTGAGCTAGTTATTATAAAAATCTTATCAAATTTAAAAGGGTGATCCATTTGAAACGAAAAATTGTTATAACTCAAGATTTAAAACCTGAATTATTAGATAAGCTAAGTGGACCTTTAAAAGACTGGGATATTATTGTGGGTAAAGACTCTTCTATTTGGCAGGAACATATTGATTCAGCTGAAATCCTTGTTTCCTGGAAAAAGTCCTTTGCCGAGCAAATCCAAAAATCGAACACTCTCCGTTGGCTCCAAAGTTGGAGTGCTGGAATTGATAATTACCCCCTTGACTACTTTAAAAAGAATCAAATTTTATTAACAACAGCAAATGGTGTACATACAAACCCAATCTCCGAAACAGTGTTTGCGCTCATGTTAAGCCTAACTCGTAACCTTCATAAATACATCCGAAACCAAGAAAAGAAAAAATGGTTTCATGAGTATAATTATTTAGAGTTACACGGTAAAACAATTGGCATTGTAGGTGTTGGAGCTATTGGCCAAGAAGTCGCAAAAATTGCCAAAGCTTTTAATATGAATGTGTTAGGTGTACGAAATAGCAGTAAAGATTTGGATTATGTCGATCGGATGTATCGTAGTTCTGAACTGGAGGATGTTTTACCCCTTTGTGATTATGTAGTAGTTGCTACTCCTTTAACCCCAGAAACGAAACATTCCTTTACTCGTGAGAGCTTCAAATTAATGAAAGAAACAGCTTTTTTTATCAACATTGGTCGTGGACAGCTTGTCAAAGAAGATGATCTGATATGGGCGTTAGAAAATAAAGAAATTCTCGGTGCTGGCCTCGATGTATTTGAAGTAGAGCCACTACCAGAATCGAACCCACTTTGGGAAATGGAACAAGTCATTGTGACTCCGCACACATCAGGCTCAACTGGATACTATAATGAGCGAGTGATTGAAGAAATTTTCTTACCTAATTTAGAAATCTATTTAAAAGGTGATAAAAAGCTTCCCATTAACCAAGTCGATTTTTCGTTAGGTTATTAACGCCTCTTCCAAGCACTAACCAAAATAAGCTTTTGGTTAGTACTTTTTATACGAATGGTCTATTTCCCTTCCCTCTACAATAAGATAATACAGAATCTTATTTAGGCCTGATTAAAAAGGAGGGAAGGCTTTGACCATCCTTATCGTCAATTTGGTGTTTTTAACCATTCTCACTTTCTTTTGTATGATAAAAATCACTACTAATAAACAGAATCTAAAAGGTTCATCCAAACATTTGCATATGATCATTATGGCTTTGTGTATGATGTCGAGTTTGGCATTTGGTCTCACATTTGGACTTATCTTCGGTCACGATCTTGTCATTTCAACAATGGTCGCTTGTACAGTCGGGATGTCAATTGGCTTTTTAGTCGGGAAAGATTTTGAAACCTTCTGTATTTTATGTGGGACGGTTGAAGGCATTATGGGAGGAATGATGGGAGCGATGACGGGAATGATGATCCATCACCATTCATCCTCTAACATCTTATTGCTTTTTTTTGATATCCTTTTTGTCATTGTCGTTATTTCTATTTTAATTACTTTACAAAAGACCCCTCATACAACTGAACATGCCGCCTGAAAGAGCTTCCAACCATTTTATCGGTTTGGAAGTTTTTTTATTATTGCGTGCTTATTTTTGTTAAAATGACAACTATAAACTGTTCAATTGGAGGGTCATGATGGCACAGAATCAAACGGACGTAATAAAAGAACTACAAAATCACAAAAAAACACTTTGGATTAACCCTAATTATCAAACAGAATCATCATCAACAGAATTTAAGAACAAATTATCTTCAGAAAAAATAGAAGAAGCCCGTCAACGCTTACTTCGATTTGCTCCTTATTTAATCGAGCAATTCCCAGAAACAAAAGTTACTAACGGATTAGTCGAATCTCCTTTATACTCGATTCCTAAAATGAAAAAGGCACTTGAAAACTTAGATTCAGCGACGATTGCTGGAGACGTTTTTATAAAACTAGACAGTCAATTAGCGATTGCCGGTTCTGTTAAAGGTCGAGGTGGTGTTTACGAAGTGTTAACATTGGCCGAACGCATCGCCTTAGAAAATGGACTTCTTTCTCCTGATGACAATTACCAAAAACTAGCAGATAGTAAAACAAAAGAAGTATTTAATCAATATACGATTCAAGTCGGGTCCACTGGAAACTTAGGTTTAAGTATTGGCATCATCAGTGCCAAAATAGGCTTTAAAGTAATTGTTCATATGTCCTCTGATGCAAAAGAATGGAAAAAGCAGCTCTTACGTGAAAAAGGAGTGCATGTCATCGAATATGAAAATGACTATAGCCAAGCTGTTGAAGCAGGCCGAAAACAATCTGATACCGATCCGAAAAGCTACTTTATTGATGATGAAAATTCAGTCGACTTATTCTTAGGCTATGCCACCGCCGCTTCTTATTTACAAAAGCAGCTAGAAGATGCAAACATTGAAGTGACTGAAGCAAAACCTCTTTTTGTCTATTTACCATGCGGAGTCGGAGGGGCTCCAGGCGGAATTACATATGGTTTAAAACAAATTTTTGGAGACGATGTCCACTGCTTTTTTATCGAACCAACGAAAGCCCCTTGTATGCTACTCGGTATGGCGACTGAAAAGCATGACAAGATTTCAATACAAGACTATGGTATCGACGGAAGAACAGCTGCTGATGGTTTGGCCGTTGGTCGTCCATCCTCTTTTATCGGCAAAGTGATGACACCATTATTAAGTGGGATTTTGACTGTGGAAGATTCCACGTTGTTTCATTATTTACAAACTCTTTATCAAACCGAGAATTTATTTATCGAACCATCAGCAGCCGCCGGTTTTATCGGCTTACTTCAGCAAGATAACTCTCAATTCCAAACATATATACAAAAACAGAATTTACAAAATAAAATGAACAATGCCACCCACATCATCTGGGCAACCGGTGGAAGATTAGTACCGAATGAAGAACGTGACCGTTACTTAAAAATGACCTAGTAAGCGAATATCTATTTTAAGCTGTTACATGTAAAAGTGAAATTTAGAAGATACTAGTGTAGCTAAAAATGAGAGCTAATTCGGCGTATTGTATCCTTTTTAATTTTTACGTCGAGTTGGCTCTTGTTCGGCTTATAATTCTTTTTCTCCTTTCTTTTTACGCCGAGTTTGCTCTTGTTCGGCTTATATTCCTTTTTCTCCACTCTTTTTACGCCGAGCTAGCTCTTGTTCGGCTTATAATTCATCTTCTTCACTCTTTTTACGCCGAGCTGGCTCTTATTCGGCTTATAATTCATCTTCTCCTATTCTTTTTACGCCGAGCTGGCTCTTATTCGGCTTATAATTCATCTTCTCCTATTCTTTTTACGCCGAGTTGGCTCTTGTTCAGCTTATAATTCTTTTTCTCCATTCTTTTTACGCCGAGCTAGCTCTTGTTCGGCTTATAATTCATCTTCTTCACTCTTTTTACGCCGTACTTTCCCTATATTCACCTTATCAAAAAACGATTTATTCACCCCTCAAAAAAGAGCCAAATCTTTAATCGATTTGGCTCTTTCTCAAGGCTCCTTTATTAAAAAATCATGAAATTAAATAGCTTTTTCAATCGTTTCCATTAAACTTATTTTTACTTCATTCCAAATTTGCTCGTTGCTCGAAAATTCTTTTGAAATCGTTTGAACAAATGCTTTAAAAGCTTCCTCATATTCAGGATCTTCTTTATCCTCAGGAATATTTTGCTCCACTTTTATTTTTTCCACAAGCGTTTGAACTTCTGGAGCACGAGGTCCCCACTTCGCCACTTCTTCTCCGTTTTCATTTAAGAAAATCACAATTGGAATGGAGCGAGACTTCCCATTTGTTAAATACTGATCCATTAATTCTAAATGCTCATCCCGAATCAAATAGCGGGTTTCAATGAGAGCTTCGTTAGCCAAACGGATCAAAATAGGCACATTTACCATCGCATCACCACACCAATCTGCGGTTAATACGATCGCCTTTAATCCTTTCGTTTGATATTGTTGCAGCTTTTTCTTCTCTTCATCCTTTAAATGGACCCCATTGTATACTGTTAACAATCTTTCTTTATGTACATTCATCGCCTGAATATATTCAAATTCCGTCATACCTTTATCAAACCAATTCAATAATTTAGTCATCTATTTTCCTCCTTCATCTCATAAACCTAAATCTTCCTTTACTATATACACTTTAGGCTATAAAAACAAAAAAATTGCTTAGATTCCGCTCAAAGCTTCCCAATTTAGTGTAAAATAAACCCAAAAGATTTGGGAGGTACATCATCTAATGAAGACCTTTATTAGGACTCTACTAATCATATTATGTTTAACCCCAGCTGCTTTTCTCTTTCATTTTTACGAATATCATCAACATATACATGGAGAAAACGCTCCATTTTTACTGTTAGCTACCCTTTTATTTATTGTTGTAACAGGAGTGCTTTCTATTAAAATGAAGTTGCGTTATATGTTCATAATAACTATTGGTTCAGTCGGATTCTCTCTTATACTAGGTAATCTTTTTATTCCAAATGATACAAATTGGTTTAAACCATTTGAACGAGATATCGTCATTTTGTTAACCGGTTTATTCATATTTATTTGTCAGCTCGTTATTCATTTAATATTGGTCGGAACTAAAAAGCTGACAAAGTCTCTCTAGTAATCTACAAACAAATCTCCTTCTTTGTAAACGGTTGGCATATAAATCTACTAGCACACATAAGTATTAATATCGAATATCGGTTACACCTTTACTATTCGCTATTGTATCAGGCTTTTTGATTTAGCCTAATCGCTTTACTCTCTGAAAAAGGAGTCGATTTAATGGATAACCAACGTAAAACCGAATATACGTTACGTGTTGCCGCAAACTCTAAGGCCCATTACGAATGGTTAGATCTTGGGGTACGGAATGTCGAGACAAAAAAAATCATTGGATTACCCTCTAAGAAAAGAAAACAGAAACGCTACTTGGTCCCTCCAATTCAAAAAAGAACATCTAAACCTCCAGACGACGATCATAACAATCTACTTCATCTCGTCTTATTAAAGGATGGTACTTATTGTTTAGAACCTGGCAGGAAGGTCCAAATTGATTTAACTACTTTACAAAATCAACCTAAAATCCAAGCGGCTGTTAGTGTCGTCATTTCCCTTTCTTCATTAGAAAGAGATGAGCAAAAACGTATTCACTCAATCACTACTCAAATGAAGCAGCTAGACTTACACCTTTTTGACCTTATTCAATATACAATGAGTAAGTATGGACATATTGAAACAACTACTGAAGAAGGCCGAAAAATCAAGAAGTGGCAAAAAGAGAAACAAACTCTAGAATTAACCCGTTATGAAACGTTAACACAAATCGCGATTCAGAAAAAAATAATGCCTCCCCACTACCGCATACAAATTAATATACGCTAATTAAACGAAATACTATGCTTATCATCGTTACTATTGTTAGGCTAAAATAAAAATTTGAACCTATCTTATATAAATAATAAGATAAAAATCCTGAGCAGTGTTCAGGATTTTTATCTTTATCTAGTAAAACAGCTAAAATAGCTTGAGAACTGGTTTGAGTGCGATAGTATGTGCGAGGAAAGTAGGTTTATTGGACAAAAAGGAAACTTTCAGCGGTAAATTGTCCTATTAACAAGAGTTCAAAACATCTTATTATTGCGTAGGCAATAATTATAGTTTGGAGTTTCTTTCTATCCTATTAACCCCGTTATCTCCTACTATTTATAAATCAAACTCCCAATCATCTTTTAGCTTTACATAAAGGAGTAATAGCTGATTTTCCTTTTCATATGTGGTGAGTTGATTCTCATCTACTTGTAAACGAGGAAACAAAATTTCTGATAATTGTTTTGTTAAGTTCTCACGTTGAGCCAAACTAACAAACGTGAATCTTTCCGCATAGGTTTTAATTAAATTCCATTCTTTTTCACGTAACGATTTAAGTTGAAACTCTCCCACTTTTAATTGTTTAAAGGAAAGCTGCCGACGTTCTATTTCTTTATCAATTGGTGATTGTTTTTTCTTTTTCTTTTTTGTTCTTCGTTCGTGAACAACAATCGTGCCTCCGACAATATCACCTAATCGCTTATGTTTTGGATGGAAGAAAATAAACACAATGCCGAGAAAATAGGCACCTGGTAGTTGGTCTACTAAACGTAACAAATTACGTATAAAGCTAGATAATAGCGTGATGCTATGCCCATTTTCTTGAATAACACGAATGCCAATTAAGCTTTTGCCTAACGTTCTTCCTCCTGAGACAAATTCATAAATAAAAAAATAACCAAAGTTAAGCAAAAAAATAAAAACGACCAAAAGGGCAATCGGCCACGTAGCTAAAGAATCAGTGAAAAAAACATTGCCCCAATCTAAGACCACATAAAAAACAAATAAGGCCACTACAAGCTGTATGATCATAATGAACAAAGTATCTATCATAAAAGCTAAAGAACGACTCCCAAGACCTGCTGATTGAAACTGTACAGAAACATATTCTGGGGTCTTTATATCGACTTGCTCTTGATTCAATTGATTCACCTCGTTGTCAAAGTAATTAGAAACTGTTTCTATTTTTATAAATTATTACTATAATAAAACTATCAAATAAAAATGAGAGATAGACAAATAGATAGGCTACTTAACCTGCTTAAAAGGAGTTCACTATGGATTTAAAACAATTTGTGAAAAAACACCGTGATGATTGGAAAAAACTCGAACAATTAATTGGTACGATGCAAAAGAATAAAAGGAAACTATCTGCAAACGACATTGAACAATTTCAACTTCTCTATCAAAAATCTGCCCAAAATTTGTCCTATAGCCAAACTTACTACGCTAGTGCTGATGTAACTTTCTATTTAAACGGATTAGTATCTAAAGCTCATAATCTCTTATACAAAGACCAAGTATCGAGCTGGAAACAAATTCAATACTTCTTTACGACTAAATTTGTCCGACTCCTAACCGAACAATGGCATATGGTTTTTATTGCGATGTTTCTTTTCTTTTTAGGAGGACTAGGTGGCTTTGCCGTCGTCGCAACGGACAGCCTTTATATTTATTCTATTCTCCCAGCTGATGTTGCTCAAGCGGTGCGACCAGAACAACTAGGTGCTGGGCACGATCAAGTTGATTCAGCCTTGATGTCAACTACGATATTAACGAATAATATACAAGTTGCCTTTTTAGCTTTTGCTGGTGGTGTTACTTTTGGATTACTGACCGCTTATATTTTGATTTATAATGGCATTCTGGTTGGTGCTCTGGCAGGACTGTTTTGGCATTATAACATGACCTATGAATTTTGGGCTTATATTGTCCCTCATGGCATCATTGAACTAGTCGCGATTTTTATTGCTGGTGGAGCTGGCTTGTTAATGGGTTATAAATTATTCGTTCCAGGTCCTTATTCCAGAGTCTATCAATTAAAAGAACAAGGTAAACGCTCTGTCCAACTTTTGTTAGGAACAATTCCTCTCTTTGTCATCGCTGGATTCATCGAAGGTTACATTACACCAGGCGATTTCTCATTAGAGGTCAAATATGCTGTTGCCTTTATTACCCTTATCGGACTTATTCTCTATGTGATCGTTGGGAATCTATTAGCGAAAAAGCGGTTTGGCAATCACTAACTTAATAAGCTAAGAGAAATCAATACAAAAAGCGGGTCCATAAAGTCATTTTATGATTTTATGGACGCTTTTTCTTTTACAGTCTCAATTTGACTTACTCCGCCAATATCTACCTAACCTCTCCCCGTTCAACAACCATTTGCAATTAAATCAAACCGCGATTCAGCATATTAATATACGAGCTCACAGCTGCTACGGCAATATGCTCTTCTTCTACTTCGAGCATTTCTAAACCTTGCTTCTCCCAACGGTTTTGTTCTCTTCTTTTAAATAATGCTTGTTGCTGGGCCATACTTTTGGTCATGGCTTCCATCACCGTGTTTGGCTCTGCTTGAGCACCACGATTTAATGTTTGATCCTCGATCCCAATCATCAAAAAGCGATGACGCCTGCGGATCTGGCTTAAATAATGGAGGGCATTTTCTTCATACAAAAACGTTCGGATGTCACTAAACAGCAAAATTAAGCTTCTTTTCTTTTGAACCGTTTGTAAATAATGAAAAACCTCTGCGTAATTGGATTCAACCGCACCTACTTGTAAATCATAAATTTGGTTTAAAATTGTTTGGAGATGGGGCATCCCTTTCGCTGGAGGAATATAAACTTTTACATTCTTAGAAAAAGCAATAACGGCGACATAATCACCTTTTTTCAAAGCTGCTGCGGCTACTGTTAAAGCTGCTTCAATCGCTTTTTCTAATCGATTTCCTTGTTTTAATTCTGTTCCCATCATTCGTCCACAATCGATTAAAAGTGTGATATATTTGCCATGCTCTGGTTCATATTCATTTGTCATAACTTCACGTAATTTCGCTGTTTGACGCCAATTAATCATTCTTGGATCATCACCGACAACGTAATTTCTTACTTTTGAAAACTCTCCCACACCACTCGCTTGTTTACGAATAATTATGCCCTCGTCAACTAAATAGCGCTGAGCACTTTCTAAATAAGCTTTCATTTCAGTTATATCAGGAATGACTTTGACACTTTGTGGTTCAGTAAAATAAGTCTGTTTATCCCATAACCCCATTTTACTGCGATAACGAATAAACAAATTATCAATCTGATAATCTCCTCGAACCGGTGCCTTCGTTTCATACGGAATCCGCCGGGTCGCCCCCGCTTCGATGACACCTGAAAGCGGAAATGGTCGCTCAAATGATTGCGGAAGACTATCCATGATTTGAAAATGTAATTCTAGCGTCGATTCATTCTTAAAATGAACACTCGTTTCAAATGGCAAATTTCGTTCTACTTTATCAGGAATCGTTCGTGTCAAGTTTATTTGCTTTTTAGTAGGCAAGGATACGAGATCAATTAAAGTCATTAATAACAAAAGTCCATACACAATTAGGATCCAAGGCCATGACAATCCTAAAAATGAAGCTAGGAATAAAACGAGTGATACACTTGCTAATATAAACAAAAATCGGTTGGTCGGGAGAAAGCCTTTATCTCGGAACAGAAATCGAGCCCACAAGCTCTTCGATTGTTTGGTCAACTGTCCGTCCCTCCAATTCTACGTGTGGAGATAATTGAATACGATGTCTTAAGGCTGGTTTAACAACGAGCTTCACATCATCTGGAGTAACATAATCTCGCCCTGATAAATAAGACCAAGCTTGAGCCGCCTTGCCAATCGAAATCGCCGCACGTGTACTCGCCCCAATACGAATCGATTCAGACTCTCTCGTTTTCCGAACAATTTGCATAATATACTTTAAAACATCATCACTAAGTTTAACTGCTTGAATGTCCGCTCTTATTTCAGTAAAAGTTTCTAGCGACAATACCGCTTCAATGAGCTCATTTCTTGTATTTCTTTCCATCACTTGCTTTAAAATATTTTGTTCTTCTTCAAACTCAGGGAACTCAACAATTAATTTAAATAAAAATCGATCCTGTTGAGCTTCAGGCAGAGGGTATGTCCCTTCGAATTCAATTGGATTTTGGGTTGCCACCACAAAGAAAATTTCATCTAATGGATAGGTCTCCCCTTGAATGGTAACCTGCTGTTCTTCCATTGCTTCTAGCAAAGCAGCTTGTGTTTTAGCTGGCGTTCGGTTAATTTCATCGGCTAATAAAACATTGGTGAAAATCGGTCCTTTTAACGTTTTAAAATCGCCTTCTTTTAAATCATAAATCGCACTACCTGTAATATCACTAGGCAGGAGGTCAGGAGTAAACTGAATCCGATTAAATTGACCACCTAAAAGGCTTGCCAGAGTGCGTACTGTTTGTGTTTTCCCTGTTCCTGGAACCCCTTCTAATAACACATGTCCACCCGCTAAAATCGCGGATAATAAAAGCCTTAAGTTCTGGTTTTGTCCTAAAATTCGTTGCTCGTATTTTTCTATAAAGGATGCTAATTCTGGTCTCATCCTTCCTCCACCTCTTTTCGTAAATGTTCAATTTTCTTCGACCACTGTAAGTATTCTTGCTTACTTAAATCCGACTTCGTTAATACCGTCCGTAATCCTACTATAAAACTTTTAACCTCTTTATTAGCTAGCTGGCGCTCTAAAGGTTCACTTATGTCTTCCCATGGTTTTGTATAAGAAATCCCAAACCGCTCTTGAATACTCACCTTTAAATAGTCAGCTTGAATGTTCAAACTATGGCGATATTGTTTGCTTTTTAAATGCCAAGCCGCTAAAGCACGTAATGACTCATCACTAAAACGCACCGTTTCTTCTCGAACTTTTAAAATAGGACCAAAACGCTTCCCTTGTATCCATAAAATAAAAATCGCCAGCATCATTAACTGGACAAACAGCAATTGGAACCAAAATGGATAAAAAGCAAAATAGCTATCTTGATCATCTACATTATGGATGTACTCATCAAACACAATGTTTGTTGTATCTACTAAACTCTCATTTAAAACTTCTGTAAACAATTCCAGATGATTCGCTTCAAGAATATAATGATTCATTAACCACTCTGGTGTCATAAGCACCGTCAATGATCCCATTCCCACACTCTGCCGGAGCGCAAGTGGCCCGTAATTATCCTCCAATAATAGCTCTGCATCATCTGATGGAGCCAATCTTAAAGGTGTCGTAACCATTCCTTCCAAAAGGAGCTCATTGTTACTTTTGATCTCAGCATACTCCTGCTCCTCGTCGACACCTAAAATATCCGTCTTTATGCCAAAATAATCCGTTGGTAATTGACTAACGAACAGTATTGAATTTCCAGCCTCCATAAACTGAATATAATCATTCATTTCTTCTCTTGAAAGCATAAAAGACGGTTCAATCATCACTAATAATTGGTTTGATTCATTACTCTCTAATAAGTCAGGTGCAAAATTCCACCTAGTAATCTCAAAATCCGTATTTTCTAAATATGTATAAATGGCTTTCGTTCCTGAAGGAGAAGGTGATTCAGATAGATACGGCGGATATTCCTGTGGTTGCTTTGAAAAAATAAAATATCCGATAATCCAAAAAACCACAATGACGATCACGATATAAAGCCATGCTTTTTTTGTTGAATATGTTGACTTCAAAACGAAAAATCACCTCCTACTCTTACCCTTCCATTTCTTGTCGCACAACGGTCTCTTCTTGTTTTAAAATAGAAATCGCTTCCTGCTTAAACCGTTCATACTCGTTTAAATTTACCCGATGATCGCCATATGTCGCCCGGTCAAACAATAAAGCAAACTCAAAAAATCGCTCTGCTCGCTCCTTACTACTCGAACGTAGCTCATCATAATATTCCCAATTTGTTTTCCAGGGTTTTGCCAGCAACCATTCCCTTCTATCAAAATACAATAAAATCGCTAAAAAGAGATGTCGTGTTGCTTTTGTATAATCACCCTCATTTTCGAGGTTTTCTGCTTCCTTCATATACATTTCATACGTCCATTCTTTTTCGGACAATGAATGAAGAGGTTTATTATCTCGGAATCGACGTTTTCGTTGAATCGTTCTAATGAGAAAAAAGAGAGCGATCAGTAAAAGCACAACTCCAGTAACGACTAATCCAAAAATGAGATAACCGTTCCCATTTGCAACCTCCTCAATATTGGGGAACAGCTTTGAGATCTGCTCCACAATCCAATTGATAATGCGATCTATTGTTTTCTCTATTAACCCTCTATGATCCTCATAATAAATCGTATATTCACGGTCACTTAATATATGTTCCAGTTCTTCTCTTGCATGGTTTGGATCGATCACAGCAACACCCCCTTACATCAAACCATTACTCGTTTATTCCGTTTTATAATCATCGATCATCGTCTTCAGATCGTCTGCATCATTTCTTACTTTTAAATCAAAGAATATAATCGCCATCGCCACCGATATTACCATTGTCACAAACAAAGAGACGAGGCTTAGAATCATCGATGTTAACACACTGTAGCCTAATAAAAAGGCGAGCGTAAACTCAATTGCTGTACTAACCATTAACATAATAATCGTAATCACAATAAAGAGGCCTAAAATTCTCCAACCGTTGCCTCTCGTTAAATTCCAGCTACGGCCAATACCTGGAGCTTCTTTATCAATCACAACTACTCCTAAATACATACTCCATCTAATTAATAAATACCCGATAGCTACAAAGAATCCAATAATAAATAAAATCATCATTAAAATACCTATAAAAGCATTATCAATCGAAACCACACTAAAAATTCCAACGACTAAAATCACAATAAATGGAACAATAAAAATCCCAAACATAATTAAGTAATAAAGAATAGAACTACCTAAAATCCCCCAGAAACGAGAAAAGGCCTTTTTGATTAAAGTTCCCGCCGTAAATTCCTTTTGAGAACGTAAAGAGAAAACACCTATGATAATCGCCGCTTGAGCAACAGGGTAAAAGATGAAACTGATGAGACCGATTATCGAAACCAAAGCATCTTGAGCAAGATTAGTCATTTCCCCCTCTACCTCATCTAAAGCTAAACCAGAAAACATTCTTTCATACCAAGGGGCTCCTGTATCTCCCGCTTGAAAGAAACTCGCTCCAAACGAAAGTTGAACAAGAGCCTCAAGTAAAATAAATGGTCCTAACAAGATTAAAAAAACGAGAAAAAAGACCGAAAAATGATTTTTACTCAAACGAAATGTTTGATCAAGAATTTCGCCAAAACTTTTTGCCTTATTAAATTGATTGTCCACTTGCATTCACCTCTAAAGATTAATTTTCACATATTTCTTATTTTAACATTTTTTATGAATATTGTAGTGTTATTCCCCTTATTCAGAAGAAAAAACTTCCAATACTCTACTCGTTAAAATATAGTTACATTAGTTAGCTTATTCCACTCGGTGCATATCCGCAGCAATCATGGGTGAAGCGCGAGCCGAAGCACACTATTTGAGCTTCAGCCACATTTAACTTTCATATAAAAAGCTTGTCGACAAAGTCTCATTATACGAGACTTTGTCGACAAGCTGAAGTGAAACTACATTACTTAATAGCTATATCTTTTTCTACCTACTATTAAAAAATGATATCAATAATTTGCCCCATCGACATACCACTTTCGACTTCAAATGTTCCTGGACGTAATTCATTTGATAAATCACGTTTTTCCACTTCATTAAAGAAATCACGAGCATTGTCAATAATATTAGCACTTTCTAAAGCACGTCCAACATCAATACTTGTCATACCCGGTGATACAGTCAGCATCGTACGATAAACAATGTTGTCGCCCTCTTCTGAGTCTGCGTCTGTTTCTTCTACGTCCTCTTCAACAGCTTCCAGTTCAGCTGCTACTCGCTCAACAACAGCCGCTTCTAATTCCTCTAACTGACTTTTCCATTCAGATTCCGTCTGAACGACATACCCTGATTCTTGTAATTGCCCAATCAATTCTTCATCTGTTTGCTCTTGAACTTCAGGAATAGCTCCCTCCGCTCCTACAGAAGAATTATCGGTTGTGTAATACACGACTCCACATACTGATACAGCTATAATCATACCCGCCGCAAAACTTTGTAATCCTTTAGAGGCCATTGACTACTTTCCCCCCTTCATTTTTTGTTCTTACATAGGGGCTAAGTAAATTCTCAACATCTTCTTTTGGTAATCTTTTTTCGTTTGCAATACCTTCCATTGAGTATCCACGCTTATACAAGTCTAATAAGTCTCTTTTTATCTTTCTTTCTCTCTCTGAGCCTAAATCAACACCAGCATCTTTTGCTAATAATTGCAAATCTAGTTCGACGTTCCGAATCTCTTGTTGAACTTGTTGAACTTCCTCCAAAAATGAGATTTTCAACGCTTCCATACGTTCATCTTCTTTTTCAGTATTTCCAGACTTAAACATAGAGACTACTAGTAATCCAATGGCAATGGCTAATAGTACAATAATCGTAACGAGCATCATTCATCCTCCTTTTTCCTTTTCCCTTTATTTTTACCTATTTGCTAAAATACTTAAGTATAAAGTGAAGCTTCCACCGGCACAAATTTTCACCCACCGATGGTTAGTTAAACCAATCGGACATTTGTCGGCTTTTTTTCTCTCTCTTACCGCTCAATAATGTAGACAATTATAACTGACTTTTGACCCAACATTACTTATTATACATGGAATTTAGACGGATTTCGATTGGAATCGAGAAAATGCCACAATATTCATGTGTGCGTTCTCCTTCATCTAGTTATTGAACATAATTCCCCTCTTTCTTCCTATATTCTATCTAGACAAAAAAGAAAAGTACTAGTAGAGTTATGACCTCACTAGTACTTTTCGACCATACAAATTAAACCATTACTTTACACATATCATTTGTAAATTGAACTGGATCTTGTAAAGGCAATCCTTCAATTAATAAAGCTTGATTATAAAGAAGGTTTGTATAAAGATTTAACTTCTCTTTATCTTGTTCATACGCTTGAACAAGTGATTGGAAAACTTCATGATCTGTGTTAATCTCTAGAATTTTTTCCGCCTTCACATTTTGATTATCTGGCATCGCTTGAAGAATCTTTTCCATTTCAATCGTGACCTCACCATCGGTCGCAAAGCAGACAGGATGAGTTCTTAAACGCTTAGACGCTCTTACTTCTTTTACCTTAGAATCAAGCAATTTGTTCATTTCTACAAATAATTCTTGATACTCTTGCTCGTCTTTTTCATCTGATTCTTGAGTATCCTCTGAATCAAGACCAAGGTCACCACTTGAAACAGACTTGAATTCTTTTTCTTGATAGTTCATCAACATTTTAATCGCAAATTCATCAACATCATCGGTGAAATAGAGCATTTCAAACCCTTTGTCTGTCACGATTTCCGTTTGTGGCATTTTATCGATTCGCTCAATTGAATCACCTGAAGCATAATAAATGTACTTTTGGTCTTCAGGCATTCTTTCCACATATTCAGCTAATGTCACAAGCTTTTTCTCTTTTGAAGAATAAAACATGACTAAGTCTTTCAGTTCATCCTTATTCGCTCCAAAGTCATTATACATCCCAAACTTTAATTGACGGCCAAATGCCTCATAGAACTTTTCATATTTTTCACGCTCATTTTTAAGTAATGATTGTAATTGGCTCTTTATTTTATTTTTAATATTTTTCGCAATCATCTTAAGCTGACGGTCATGCTGAAGAATCTCACGTGAAATATTCAATGAAAGGTCTTCAGAGTCTACCATCCCTTTGACAAAACTAAAATAGTCAGGTAAAAGGTCTGCGCATTTATTCATAATGAGGACACCGTTTGAATAAAGCTCTAAACCTTTCTCATATTCTTTTGAATAGTAATCAAATGGCATCGACTCTGGAATAAATAAAATCGATTGATAACGAATCGCCCCATCGACACTAATATGTAAATGTGTTAAAGGCTTATCAAATCCGTAATGCTTCTCTTGATAGAAGTTCTCGTAATCGTCATCCTTTAATTCACTTTTATTTTTTCGCCAAATTGGCACCAAGCTATTGACCGTTTTTTCTTCTGTAAACTCTTCCCACTCATCTTCTGTACCCTCTTTAAGGTTACGATTCGTCACATCCATCTTAATTGGGTAACGAATAAAATCAGAATACTTTTTAATAATCGATTGAATACGATATTCTTCTAAAAACTCATCATAACTTTCATCTTCGGTATTTTCCTTAATTTTTAATTCGATTGTCGTTCCAACAGATTCTTTTGCAGACTCTTCAATTGTATAACCATCTGCTCCATTCGATTGCCAGACATACGCTTCACCACTATCAAGTGCACGACTCGTTACCGTTACATGGTCAGCAACCATAAAGGCTGAATAAAAACCAACCCCGAATTGACCAATAATATCATGGCCATCCTTTAGTTCATTTTCTGTTTTAAATGCTAAAGAACCACTTTTCGCAATTGTCCCAAGATTAGCTTCAAGCTCTTCTTTAGTCATCCCAATCCCAGTATCTGTAATCGTTAAAAGACGATTTTCTTTATCAATATCAATTTTCACAAAATAATTATCACTATCAAATGAAATACTCTCATCCGTTAAGGCACGATAATAAATTTTATCAATCGCATCACTAGAATTCGAGATCAATTCTCTCAAAAAAATCTCCTTCTGAGTATAAATAGAGTTAATCATCATTTCCAATAATCGTTTCGATTCCGCTTTAAATTCCTTTTTCAATCTAAACTCCCCTTTCCAATTTTCACATAGTTCCATTTTAGCACTCCCTACGTTCGAGTGCTAATTCTATCATTTTTTTATCATAAAAAAATAATGATGTCAATTAAAGGAGGCCAATTGATTAAATCGTAATGAGAACTCGTCACACCAAAATCGGTTGCACTCAAGTTCTCATTACTAATAACAATTAACTCCCCTGACTAATCGTAAAAAGGAATTGTAGTTCACTATCTCCGGAAAGCGGATAAATTTTCACTAAAAAAGGATGAAAAGGTTCACCTTCTCATCCACTTTTCTATTTAGGAACTTAAAAGACTGTCCACTCCATTGATTTTATAGCGTCTAGATTAGCAAGTTCTGTCTATGTTCACTTCCCTTGCAATATATTGTTTCTTTGTCTAAAAACTAAAACAAAACTGATTATCATTAAAACTAACCCCATTAAAATGTAATGATAATGATTTGTTGCTGTGTTAGGTAATGTTTCTTGTGACTTAGTTTTTTCTTTATCACTTTTTTGCTCAGTAGAACTAGTACCCTCCTCTTGCTTTTGAGCCTCTTCCTTAGCTTCTTCCTCGGTATCTACCGGCGGCTGATTAGTCATTATTTTGTTATACACATACTGAATGAGCACTTGTTACATGAATACGTACATATCTTGTTTCAATATCTCTTATCTCAATTACTTGCATTTCTTTACTTGCTGGAAGTTCCACTGACTCTATCTTTGTAAAATTCTCTCCATCATCTGATACTTGAATATCAAATATTTTGGTAAAAATACCCTATCCACAACAATTCTTCCTTTAATCCCGGCCCTATTAATGGATTCTGTTTCTTGTAAATCAATTTCAATCCACTGCGGTTGTTGTGGAGTTACATCACGATTTTCAGATACTCATTTCCATCATTGGCATTGGATGCAGGATGACCTGAAGTTGTACTTGAAGCTCTAATCGGTTAGTTTAAAGCTAAATTCACTTGTTCATATGTTTCAATTGTAATCTCATTAGAAAAGTTACTTTCTCCTTTTGAATTAAACGCTTTTATTTTATAAGTATATCTCTCACCATAATTAACAGCTAAATCGTCATAGTTCCCAAATTCACTAACGTTAACTATAGAAATTTCCTCATATTCTATAGAAATTTCCTCATATTCGCTCTTAGAATCTTTCCGATAAATTTTATATTCTTTGGCACTAGGAGCATCTGACCAACTTAAAGTTACCGTATAATCCTCATATTTAGCCCCCTATAATTCAGGTGTCTCTGGAGCATGAGGTTCCTTAAATGTATAATCACGAACAACGTATTGTACATTTCCATACTTTTCAATTGTATAAGGCACAGACAATACTTGTTCCTTTTTCCAACGATAACGATCATATTTTTGTTCAGGGTAAGAAACTTCAGCCATAGTTAGAGCATAGGTTGTCCAATTTTCCCAATCTCCACTTGCTGCTTGAGCGGCATATAACGTTTTATTAGGCATTGGAAGGGTAACAAAGATGTTATCATCTTCATCAATGGCAATATCACCACGATAATTAAAAATTTCAGTCCAATGGGCACCATGCCCGACCGCATTTTTGGTATCAACAATATAATTTTCATGCCAATTCCCATCAGATGTTCTCCAATAATGGATGTAATGAACATTTGTCTCTGGAACACTTGTTGTTATATCTTTAGAACGGCTCATTAATAAATGTGGTTGGTTGTTCGAATCTAAAGTCATAGCTGCCTGGTTAAGAACCCAAGAATTTTGTGGAATATCAATAACTTTAATACCCGAATCATCTACACGAATCGGATCATTATTGTTTAAGTTAGCAACCTGTTGATCGCTATTGTTACACCAAGTTACACCTTTATCATCGCTATAAGCATAAAACAAACCATGATTTGTACTATGTGAATAAGCATTTTCACGATACACCCACGTAGCATGAAGACGATTATTTTTATCAAACACTAAATCTTGTAAGTAGGCATTTCTACTAGTGGAACCATTCCAATTTCCATCACCAGAAAAAACCAACCCTGTCTTACTCCAACTATTATTGCTTGAATCAAAATCATATAAGTATTTATGACCTCCACCGGATCCCCCTTGCCTAAACATTAAAAGCAGCTCACCGTTTTGGTCATTAAAAAACCGTGGATAAGTTATCGTTCTTTCTTCTAAAATATTTGTATTATCACTAAAATGAGCCATTGCGATTTCATTAGGAGGATTTGTTGCAAATCCTTCATCAGAAACTCGATAATTAATAGTTGTCGTATTGTGATGATTATAAGCGATATGGACACGCCCATCGTTATGACTTATCCCGACCACGACATTTAAATGTGTATTACTTTGACTACTTAATTTATCAGGAAAAATAACCGTTTGAACCTCATTAGTCTCAATATGTCGTCTTGCTAATTTCAAGGAATAATCCTTATCCCAATAAGCGGAATATTGATACTCTCTATAAGAAGCAATTTTATATTGATCATATGCCAGAGTATTCCACCAATGTGATTCTTCATCTAATACAACTTCTTTATCTAAAACTAACATCGAAGAACCCTCCTTTACTGCAATCGCACTATAACTAAAAGTCAAAAGACTTAATAATAAAACGAGAAAAACCATTAAAGATTTCGACCAACTATAAGCAAATAACTTTGACTAAAGTTACTTCTCCTTCAGTCTCAGAAACCTACTTTTTCAGTGGCTTCGTGTAAGTTGTGTATGACACGTGATCCAACTTTGAGTTATGACCCTTTAACAAATTTTTTAGTAAACTTCTTTCCATTCATTGATATTTTCTGCATCAATCGGAATGGATCTCCTAATAATACTTGAGTTCCATCTCTCCTAACTCTCCAGCACTATAGCTGTCTCCAACTTCTCCTGTGCTCCTACCTTCTACTAACGCATTTGCGTTCATCCCAGTAGCATAACCTACATCAATCGGATTCCATAAAAACATAGCCAGCTCGAAACCGCCTTCAATATAAGTCGTCATCTCACTTGGTAAACCTAAACCCGTTAATGCAATTTCCCCTACTAAACCTTTATCCGTTAATACCTTACCTGCCGCAGCAATCCCTACGGTTGTTGGAGACACAATCGCTTTTTAATCAGGGTATTGTAAAAGTAACGCCTCTTACATGTTGATAAATTGCAGCGATTCCCATAGCTTGAGCTTCCTTTGGATTTTTGAACTCCACCTTCTCACCACGGACGAACATTTCTCCTTCATTTGGTTCATGAACACCTGTAATAACTTTAATAAAAGTTGATTTCCCGGCGCCATTTTCGCCCATTAAGGCATGGATTTCTCCTGCTTTCAGTTTAAAATGTACGTTGTCTAAGGCTGTCACTCCAGGGAATTGTTTAGTAATTTCTCTTAGCTCTAGTACATATTCTGACATTTCTTCACTCCCTTTAAGCTTTTTTTTGAGCCTTTACTCTAAATAAAAAACTTCCTTTAATTCTTTTGATACTGGACTCTTATCAACATTTGTCTCCATCAACGGCTCCATATACTCCCACCACTTTTGGCAGATGTCTGTCTCTGATATTTTCATATATTGCTCCTCATTTTCTACTAATAAATAAGCAAATAATTGACCAGTCTCTTTTAATAAAAAAATCGAGTAATGATGAACACCATGTTCTTTTAATACCTTTTCCATCTCTGGCCATAATTCATCATGGCGTCTTTGATACTCTGTATATTGGTCTTTATAAACAGTCATTACAGAAGCTATTCGTTTCAAAGCAATCACCTCGTTTTTTTGAATGTCCAGAATCTTTTTTATTCTCTACGCCTCTTGGCTAATAATTACATGCTCTAAATTAAGTAATTCAGACACTTTTTTAAATACAGATGCATTATGTCCAATTGCCATTGCACAATGATGGGTTGGGGCATGACTGAACCATTCGTCCATATAACGATCTGGATGTTTCAAAAATTTCACCGGTGTTTGTGTATTTCCAATTTTCATAGTCGGCCCATCTGTTGATATCCCTTCGCTTGAAATCAACTTTAATTTCCCTTCAACTGTTTGAGTGACATTCAAGGTCGTAATCGGCCCCGTTTTCACTTTAGCTTCGACTGAAATACCAGAACCTACTTTTCCATGATAAAGTCCCATCCCTCTTAGTACAGGTTTACCATCAGCAATGGCAATATGAAATGGTCCATCATGTCCTAACAAGATCGTTTTATCACGATAATCAACGACCACAATTTCACAAAAGCTTCCACCCGTTTCTAATATGTCACATATTTTCATTGCGATTGCTGTTTTTAAATCGCCCTCACCAGCACAAGGTATTCCCCTCGCTGTTAATAAGGAGTTTCCAAGAATAAACCCAGATTGTAATTTCTCATATTCATGACCTGGTGTACTATGGTAATAATAAGTTAAAGAATCTAAATCAAATTCTTTCACTAGTCTTTCTTGAGCAACCGCTACCTTACTAGACCAAACCATCTGTTCTTCAGTTGGCCGTTTCGCTATCGGATCAGCTGATGAATCTTCACTAATTTGAAACATAGAATATACTTCTTTTAACTTTTCCTTCACTTGTGTGCCCGTTACCTCATTGACCATTTTTTGCAAGTCACACATCTCAAGAACTTCAATATGAATGCCTGTTTGCGCTTGAACCATTGTAAAATCACTATACATATCAAGCATGCCACTATACGTATTTCCTAAAAAACCAAATCGACTATACTGTAAAGTACGAATAACAGATGCCGCCCTCACCCACTCCATGATTTCATTCCATGCTGAAATCGCTTCATCCATTTCAAATGTACATTCATTTGTTAAAGAGATACTTGGTGTTTCCTCTAACCCAAGTAAACCGCTAATGACACGAAATTTAATATTGGAACGATTAAAAGCATTCGATATTTCGGGTACAGGACAAGCTCCACAATGTGCTAACCATTCACCTGTTGAAGTGTGCTCATAATTAATCTGATCGGTTGGCTGTAAATTCAATACAATTACTGGTTTAGAACAAATTTGATGCACCGGCAAAATCGATGATGTTGTAAAGTATGTAGCAGCATGACAAAAGACAATATCAACATTATTTTGGTTAAACCATTCCCCTGCTTTTCTGCCCTCCGATTCCGAATCGACAATTCCGTAATAAAAAATCTCTGCATGGTCTTCTAACTTCTTTTCAATAAATTGACCGTAACCATGTAAACGCTCTCTTAAACCTTCAAATTGTTCCCAATAAACGCTTAACCCAGCTGAATAAATTCCTACTCTCGCTTTTTTACGTTTCTTTATCGGTTGTAGCAAATTCATTATGAACACCCCAATCTATTTAGTAAGAATGCTCCCTCCGTATTGATATAAGAAGGGAACATTTTATTGCTAACGAGTAAATGCAGCAGGTACCCCACCATCTACTGTTAGCATACATCCTGTCGTTTTCTCTGCTTTAGTTGAGGCAAAAAACAAAATCGATTCGGCAATATCCGCTGGATAAATATTGACGCCTAAAGTCGTTCGTTTTTTATAATGATTTTCAAGCTCATCAGGTTCAATGCCATATGCAGCAGCACGTTCTTCACGCCAAGCTGAACCCCAAATGGCCGAACCTTGCAAGACAGCATCAGGTAAGACTGAGTTTACGCGAATACCAAATTCTCCCCCTTCAGCAGCGATACAACGTGCTAAATGAGCTTCAAGTGCTTTCACTGCACTATATGCCGAGGCATTTTTTCCAGCATAAACCGAGTTTTTCGAGCCGATAAACACCATACTTCCACCGGTATTTTGTACTTTCATTTGTGAAAAGGCTTCTCTTGCTACAAGAAAATACCCTGTCCCTAATACATCCATATTTAACTGCCATTCTTTAAGAGTAGTTTCATCAAATGGGCTTGAAGTTGCTAAACCTGCATTATTGACGATAATATCGACTCCACCAAAAGTACGTGCTGCTGTGGCAAAAGCCGCTTGTATCGCTTGCTCATTTGTGACGTCCATCTTAAGAGCTAGCGCTTGACCTTCTCCATATAAATTATTGATTTCAGCAGCGATTTTTTCCGCTCCTTCAATATTTAAATCCGCTAAAATCACATGGGCACCAAGCGATGCAAATTGGCGACTCGTTTCACTGCCGATTCCTCCTGCACCACCTGTTACAAAGGCAACTTTCCGAGAAAATTCAGCTTCTTTTGGAGCAAGTAATAATTTATAAAGTTCTAATGGCCAATATTCAATTTCATAAGATTCCTTTTCATTTAGAGAAACAAATGAACCAAGGGCCGTTGTTCCCCGCATGACCGAAATCGCACGGGTATATAACCCACCGCTTACCTTTGCATTAGCTAATGTTTTTCCTGTATTAACCATTCCGATGCCTGGAATCAAAATCACTCGTGGTGATGGTTCAAACATCTTGTCACCTTCACGTTGATTCCGATTAAAATAGGCAATGTATTCTTCTTTATAAGTAGAAATCCCCGATGAAATAGCTTCTTTTAAACCTTCCCTGTCCTCTTTTTGTGGTTCCCATTCAATAAAGAGAGGAGCTCTTTTCGTATGAACTAGATGATCTGGACAAGCGGCTCCAATCTGTGAAAGTGCTTTTGCCTGCTCACTATTCACAAATTCTAAAATCGAATCTGAATCATCATATGTTAAAATCATTTGCGTTCCATCATGTGCCACTTTCCCTCGAATATAAGGCATAACCTGTGATAATAATGTCTTTCGTTCATCCTCTGTTAACGGTTCTGATTTTTGCCCACCAAATACTGTAGAACTAGAACGCTTTTCCTCAATAAAAGCCTCTGCTTCTTGAATGACGGCAATCGTTCTATCATAACTTTCTTTCGCTGTATCTCCCCAAACAACAAGCCCGTGCTTTTCCATTAAGACTAATTCAGCTTTCGGGTTAGCAGCGACTCCATCAGCGATCATTTTCGATAAAGTAAATCCAGGACGAATATATGGCACCCAAACAAATCTGTCTCCGAATAACTCCTTAGCCAACTGACGACCATTGTCCGCACAACATAAACTTATAATCGCATCAGGATGAGTATGGTCAACATGTTTGAATGGAAGAAAAGCATGAAGTAATGTTTCAATCGAAGCTCGCGGATGGGTATGATCAAGCATACAATGTCCTAAGTAAGCGACCATCTCCTCATCACTCATTTCCTCTCTTTCCCGAAGTGGTTCGATGTCAGCAAGACGGAGTGCTGTGAAATTCTCGGCTTTCATTGTGGCTAAATCTGAACCACTACCTTTCACCCACATCATATCGACTTCTTCTCCACGAAAATCGACTTCTGTTGTTTTCATCGATGTATTTCCGCCACCCCAGTTACAAACCGCTCGATCTGAACCAATTAAATTTGAACGATAAACGAGTTCATCTAATCCAGGTTCGATTGTTTTTTCTTTATTTACTTCCCAATCATTTTTAACCATTCGTTTTCCCTTCTTTCCTCCGATTAACTTTCTACCTTCTCAACATCGACTCTTTTTAGCTGTACATCTAATTCGTACTGATGAACAATTTTTAACCATTCATTTTCTGTTGGTACATTTAATCTACGACAGTATTCATCCCATATATCTCCAAACGGAAATGTTTTGAGTTGTTCCTGTAACGCAAGGCGAGATGTGAAGTCCCCTCTGTCCTGTAACTTTTTTAAATATTCATGCGGCATTAAGGCTGCGTTTAATAAGGCTTTAATCATATTCCGTGTTCCAATTACCCATGCTGCAACACGGTTAATACTCGCATCAAAGAAATCAAGTCCAATATTCACCCTATTGAGTGCATCATTTCGAACAATCTCTATAGCAATTTCCCGTAACTCATCATCGAAAATAACGACATGATCACTATCCCAACGTACTGGGCGCGAAACATGCAAAGCAAGGTTGTTATGGAAAAGAAGCATAGCCGACAACTTATTGGATACAACTTCTGTCGGATGAAAATGACCGGTATCAAGCAAGCATAGTTTGCCATTTTGATTCGCATAGTTCATATAAAACTCATGTGAGCCCACTACATAAGCTTCTGAACCAATTCCAAATAATTTGCTTTCTAATGCATCCATCACAAATGCCTTATCAAATTGTTCCTCATAAATCTCATCTAAGGACTCCTTTAATCGTTTTCTAGGTGTCAAACGATCACTTGGAATATCTTTATACCCATCTGGTATCCATAGGTTTACTAATGAAGGACTCCCTAATTCTTTAGCAAAATATTCGGCAATACGACGCGACGCTTTACAATGGTTAATCCAAAATGAGCGAATCTCTTCATTTGGATGAGATAAGGTAAGCCCTTCTTCCGCTTTGGGGTGTCCAAATGTGGTTGGGTTGAAATCAAGTCCAATCCCAAGTTCCTTTGCCCAATCAACCCACTTTTGAAAGTGTCCCGGCTTTAATTGGTCTCGATCAACGATTTCTCCATTTGTTTCCGCATACATCGCATGTAAATTAACACGATGTTTTCCCGGAATAAGACTTAACGCTTTTTCCAAATCAGCTCGTAGTTCATCCCCATTTCTAGCACGACCAGGATGGTTACCTGTTACATCAATTCCTCCCGATAACTCTCTTTTAATCGTTTCTGTTCCTTTCAGATCATCTCCTTGCCAACAATGAACGGAAATAGGGACTTTACTAACCTTTTCAAATGCAGCTTCTATATCAATATCCAATCTCTCATATTCTTCTTTGGCATTTTCAAATCTTGTTGACATACTCTCCACTTCCTTTAGGTGTATAATAATTAACAGCGATAGAATTTTTAATTAACTGGCGTCCATCACTCAAAGACGCAATTTCTCCACCTGTCATTGCTTGAATGATATAGTTTCCAAGTGCGGTTGCTTCTGTTGGGCCCGCAGCAACGGTACGCCCAATTCGATTAGCAAGTAATTGGTTTAGTTCACTATTTTCTGCGCCCCCACCAATCACTTGTATCTTGTCATAAGTCCTTTCCACCGTTGACTCTATTTGCTCAATTGCTTTTGTATAACTATCAACTAGACTTTGATAAATACACCTCGTTAAATCTGCTGCCGTTTTGGGTTCAGCAAACCCCAATTCCTTACAAGCATTCTTTATCTCTGCAATCATATTAGCTGGTTTTAAAAAGCGTTGTTGATTGACATCAATGATCCCATCGTAACAGGAGCTTTTACTCATCTCTGCCAATTCAGCGAAAGACCATTCATTATTTAGAAGTCTCCTCACCTCTTGAATCATCCATAAACCCATAATGTTTTTTAAAAAACGAAAACGATACTGCACTCCACCTTCATTCGTAAAATTATCTTCCATCGCTTTTGTCACACAAATAGGGAATGGATTCTCGATTCCTATTAAGGACCATGTACCAGAACTAATATAAATGGATGTCTCCCACTCCGGAAGGGCTGCAATGGCTGATGCTGTATCATGTGTGGCTGGGATTATCACGTCTAGCTCGACTCCTAGCTCCTGTTGTATTTCTTTTGTTAAACGTCCAACATTTGTTCCCGCCATTGTTAAATCTCTAAATAAATGTTTAGGTAGCCCAAATTCCTCGATTAAGGAAAAATCCCAATCTTTTGTAAAGGCGTTAACTAATTGAGTAGTGGTTGCATTCGTATATTCATTATGCTTTTTTCCGGTTAACAAAAAGTGCAAGTAATCAGGTATCATTAAAAAACTTTTGGCTTTATCTAAAGCTTCTGGGTTTTCCTTTTTTAGGGCAAGTAATTGGTACACCGTATTAAATGGCTGAAAGGCAATTCCTGTCCGTTCATAAAGAGATGATTTCCCAAAATCCTCTATAACCGCTTCCATAACTCCATTCGTTCGTGGATCTCGATAAGAAACAGTGTCTGTTACAAGTTGATCCTTTTCATCTAGAAGAACAAAATCTACAGCCCAAGTGTTAATTCCGATACTTTTGGGATTAAGTCCCATCTCTACACTTTTTTTAATTCCTTTTTTAATTTCATGAAGTAACCTTTTTATATCCCAACAGTATTGAGCATTTTTAATGATTAATTTATTTTCAAAACGATGGACTTGAAAAAAATCAATATTTCCTTCTGTGATTTTTCCTGCCATCACTCTTCCACTTGAGGCCCCTATATCTACAGCTAATCGATAGCCACCCATGTTGCTTGCTCACCTCACTCCTTACATTTTCTATAACATAACTTTAAGCGGTTTCATCATTTTTTCCAATATTTCTATTTGACAAAAAACTGTCCTTATTTGCACATGTTTATAAAAACAAAAAACATCACGCCTAAATGGGTGATGTTTTCTTTAGCTCTTTTCGATAACTTAATGGAGTCATTCCATATTTTAATTTGAATATTCTGTAAAAATAACTAAAATTATAATACCCGATTTCCTCAGAAATAACTGCTACTGGTAAATCTGATTGCTCTAGCATTTTTGCCGCCACATCCAACCTTTTATCTTGCAGTAAGTTTTTAAATGTCTTTTTTGTATTCTTCTTTATCACTTTACTTATTAAATAATCAGGTTGCTTTAAACGACTAGATAATTCATTTAGTGTCGCATTTTTATATTCTTCATGTATATATGTTAAAGCCTCCCTTATCCACTGACTGTGTAGAGAACTCTCCTGTAGCCCTTCTAATGTATTCGCTTTCTTTGTTAATTCCACTATTAACTGACCAACGTATAATTTGATAATAGGTTTAGAAAACGTTCCTGGGGAGATGATTTCTTCCATAATTTTTTTCAATAATTCTTGAACAGACTCTTCTTCCGCACATTTAAAATATAAATATTGACCCATTTTATCCGTATTATGAATGCTATTAACTAAAAAAGTATAAAGAGGTCCTTCTACATTTAAAAAAGAGAAAATATACTCAAAAAAGGATGGCTGAATAATAAAATTAATAAGAATGTCTTCTTTTTCACACATTTCAATTTGATGCTCAATATGTTGATTTAAGACAAGTAGTTCCCCTCTTTTTAAATGAACCGTATTATTGCCAATAAGCTGCTTCGAACTCCCATGATAAACATAGTTCATTTCAATATAATCATGTTTATGCTTTGGAAATTCAATAAAGCGAATATGCTTACGGATCATAATTTCAGAGCCTGGTTGCAACAGCTTACTAGCTTCGATAATAAAACTTTTCTTTGTTGTGTACCTAGATTGAAGAACTTGTCGATATTGTAAAATCTCTTCTTCCTCTTCCGTAAACTTCAACATTTCCTCTAATAACGTCATATTTAACCTCCACTATTTTCATTTAATAGTTCATAGAACCTATTCATTCTCTGTCACAGCAGGAAAATAGTCTGGTCTTTTAAGCTTATAGTTATTTTATATAACATTTAGACAATTCACAATAAAATTTTGTCGAGTTCAATGGAGTGTTTGTAAAAAAAAACAGCTAGTAGTTGAGATAAATTCCTCACTACATAGCTGCTTATGTTCATCTTTTCTATCTCTTAAAATTCCCAATCATCAATCTCAAATGGTAATCCATGTTCTTTTTGATAATAGGCGAAAGCTTGTAACAACCATTTTTCTTCTTCTTTTGTAAAAGGAGAATACACGTCTAGCTCCTCGACTTCTCTATCTTCAATATTTTTAAATAACTCGATCATTTCTTCATTCGTATAATGGCTAATAAAATCAACATACTCTTTGATTAACTGAACGACTTCTTCAGAGTGGAAAGACTGGCCAACCAATAATTTTGTACGGTTTGTTAATGAAAAGAACAATTGGTCGAGCTTTTTTTGTTCTTCCTCTGTTATATTAAATAAATCCTCAGCTAACGATTCATTTGTATGTTTAGCAAACCAGTCTTTTTGGATATGTTCTGATTGAATACTATTAATAAAACTGATTAAAATCGCCGTCTCTATTTGTTCTTTGCCTTCTATACATTCGATGGTTCGATCAATCGCTTCGAGCACTCTTTCAATTTGTCGCTTCTTTTGTTCAAAAGATTGTTTTTGAAAACGAAGGCTCTCTTTTAAACTCTCCATATCATTTTCATTCGTAAGCATTTTAGCGATTTGCTCAAGCGAATAGCCTAACCATTTAAACGTGACAATTTGCTGCAAAGTTAATAAATCCTTATCTGAATACTTGCGATGTCCCGTTTTCGGATGTTTATTTGGCTTCAATAAATGAATTTCATCATAATAATGAAGCGTCCTGATGGAAGTTCCCGTTTTCTTCGCAAATTCACCGACTGAGTAAAATTTATCCAACTTCTTCAACTCCACCTCATCTTTAATACCTCTATTGTAAGCCCTAACGTAACGTGAGGGGAAAGACCCTTTTTATTATTTGGCGATTTGCTCTAACGCCTCTTCTATCGTCGCATATTTAAAAGCAAATCCTTCTTTCTCAAACCTTTCAGGAATGACCCAACGGCTTTTTAATAATAATTCGGTTTCCGTTCTTAAAACAAACGTTCCAATTTCGAGCATCCATTTTGCAGCAGGTAATCCTATTTTTCGATTGTAGGCTTTTCGCACAGCTGCCGTAAATTCACGATTCGTAATCGGATTAGGTGCTGAACTATTGAATACACCAGATAAATGCGTATTGTCCTTAACATATAAAATCATCTGGAATAGATCCTCAATATGAATCCAACTAAACATTTGCTTTCCGCTTCCTTGATGACCACCTAACCCAAATTTGGCTAGATTTTGATAAGGTACCATTACACCACCTGAATCCCCGAGTACAATCGCAATTCGGAGAGCGACTTGTCTCGTGGTCTCTAATTGATGGGAGAAAAAGGCTTCTTCCCATGCGGTTGCGACATTTACGGAAAAACCCTCACCGATCTCACCGTCTGCTTCTGACATCGGTCGGTCTTCTGCATGACGATAAATCGTTGCCGTACTAGAATTAATCCATAAATTGGGCGGCTGCTTACAAGATGCCACAAGCTCCCCTAATAAATTCGTTGTTTCCGTCCTCGAGTTCAAAATCTCCTGTTTATTAGCCTCATGATAACGACAATTAACTGATTTCCCAGCTAAATTAACTAATAAATCGCTACCTTCTAACGCTTGTAGAATCTTTTCTTTATCATCCCACGTAATATGTGGCTCGCTCCGCGAAATAATTAAAACCTGATAACCCAAATCTTCAAATCTTCTTTTAAAGTATTCTCCAGTAAAACCCGTTCCACCAGCTAAAATGACTTTTTTCCTCATTAGAATCACTCATTTCAATATTTTGTGAATACTTTCACATATATTATAACAAAGGGAGCTATTTCCAGACAATCGTTAATTTTATTCATCCATTTAGGCAACAAACTCTATTAAAAACGAATTAGAGGGTGCCGGGTGAGGCTTTGATTCCCTTTGCGGCTCTTATTCGAGAGCTTCGGGCTTCATTGGTGGCTTTTGATTCCCTTTGCGGCTTTATTTAATAGCATTCGGATTCATTGGCAGTCTTTGATTCCCTTTGCGGCTCTTATTCGAGAGAGTCGGGCTTCATTGGTGGCTTTTGATTCCCTTTGCGGCTCTTATTCGAGAGCTTCGGGCTTCATTGACGGTCTTTGATTCCCTTTGCAGCTCTTATTCGAGAGCTTCGGGCTTCATTGACGGCCTTTGATTCCCTTTCCGGCTCTTATTCGAGAGCTTCGGGCTTCATTGACGGTCTTTGATTCCCTTTGCGGCTCTTATTCGAGAGCTTCGGGCTTCATTGACGGCCTTTGATTCCCTTTGCGGCTCTTATTCGAGAGAGTCGGGCTTCATTGGTGGCTTTTGATTCCCTTTGCGGCTCTTATTCGAGAGCTTCGGGCTTCATTGACACCCTTTGATTCCCTTTCCGGCTTTGATTCGATGGCTTCGGGATTCATTGACACCCTTTGATTCCCTTTCCGGCTCTGATTCGATGGCTTCGGGCTTCATTGCGGCTCTTTGATTCCCTTTGCGGCCTTTATTCACCAGCTTTTGGATTCATTGCGGCTCTTTGATTCCCTTTCCGGCTTTTATTCGAGAATTTTCGCTTCAAAAGAACCCTAACGTTCGCCAATAAAAAAACTCCTCCCACTTTTACATGGAACGGAGATTTTACGATTATCAGTTCAAACTAAAAACAACCCGGCTGCTTCTGCCATTCTTCCGGTCTGATTTCGTTCTTTTTTCTCGATGATGGCTGGAATGTCCTCTGCCTCGATTCGTCCTAACCCAACTTCGATTAAAGTCCCGACAATTTTTCGAACCATATTGTACAAAAAGCCATTCCCAGAAATACGAACTTCAATTAAACCATTTTCCTTTGTAATATCCAGCGAATAAATTTCCCGAACTTTTGTTTTTTTGTTCGATTTAGCATTGGAAAAAGCGGTAAAATCATGTTCACCAATAAAAAAGCGAGCGGCCTTTTTCATTTTCTCAAGATCTAATGATTCCTCAATATGAGTACTGTATTTACGTATAAATGGATTCGTATAAGCTTCATTCCAAATTTTATATACATACGTTTTTTCCGTCGTATGAAAACGGGCATGATATCTGTCAGATACGAGCTCTACATGAGAGACGACAATATCTTGTGGCAAATATTTATTAAGATACGTTTGGACTGCCTGCTCCGTCATCTGTTTTTCCATTTTAAAATTCGCAATTTGTGCTAATGCATGAACTCCTGCATCTGTGCGGCCACTACCAATAATTTCAATCGGAACTCCTGCCATTTCACTTATAACATGCTCAATTTTTGCTTGGATGGTATTTTCACCATTTCCTAAACGCTGCCAGCCTTTATAACGACCACCATCGTATTGAATCGTTAACTTATAATTGTTCATCTCTCCATAAACCCCTTTATACATCGAAACTTCTTTTATTCACAAACGAGTACTTCGCGCTCAAATCGACTTTTTTTCACAATACAACGATCCTTAATCGTAAATCCAACCATCTCCAATATAGAGTCAATCGGTTCTACCGTAACAATAACGAGTCGTTTCGTAAACTTCCTTGCTTGCTTCAGCATGTCCATTTTCTCTTCTTCAGAAACGACGGAGCACAAATTATAAGGCATATCAATAATCGCCACATCATAAGAACCTTTTATCGTTCGAATATCTTGTTTTTTCACTTCCGCCTCATAATGAAAATGAGCGATATTCTCCCTCGCGCCCATTGCTGCAAGTGGATTAATATCACTGCCACTTATTTGAATGCCCATTGAAAGAGCTTCGACCATCACCGTTCCAATACCACAGCATGGATCAATCACTACTTGCTCTTCAATTTTTGGGACAGCGATGTTAACGACTGCCCTTGCGACTCTTGTGTTTAAAGCCGTTGAATACATCTGTGGTTTTTGTTGTTGCTTTAGCCAGACAGATTCTGCTTCAATATATTCACCAAAATACCATGTATCTTCGGTTTTTATCACGGCAAAAGTCTGCTCTGGACATTTCAGATCTGCTTGTCCGATTATGAACTGCCCGATTTCTCGTTCCATTTGTTTTCTCTCTTGAAAATTTAGTTGCTGTTCCAAACTTAAATCATCGTTTTTTAACATGAGGATTTTAAACGTCTGTTTTGAGATTTGATAACCATTGAGCTGTTGTTTCAATTCATTCGAAGTCTTCGCCTGAGCCATAATTTTTATGCTTGCCTTGAGAAAAGGACTTCGGCTGGGCTCGATTTCAATTGAACTTTTGATCACAGAACGGTTATGTATTTCACCAAAGAACGAACGTTTTTCTAAAAAACTTAGCTCAAGCTCATCCTCATGGCAGTTAAAAATGTATAAGTAATTCTTTCCTTCCATCATCTATTCACCTTTTACCTTAACTTGCCTTTTCTTTTCTTATTATAAAGGATAACAAAATTCTTTGCTTGGAATGGTTAGGAAAGAGGAAACACCGTTTAACGAGGGCTCTGAACTTTTGCAATATGGAGACCGACTTTTATATCATTTAATCTACTCGCTAGATACGGACCTTCTGCCATTTCGCTAGCTCCGTTTGGTTGGCAAAAAAAGCTGATGTTTAAACATAATAGTAATGAATTTTTTCGATTGATTCCCCGCCATTAACCTCTTGAAGTAATTTTTAAAAGTTAGCCATAATGACTGCTTTTTAAAAAGTCTTTTTTAATTTTCGAATATAGGCAATCTGTCCGATATGATAGGCATTATGAGTAGCTGCATTAGATACTAACGCCCACCATTCAGCTTCGACTGGGTACCCATTTACTGTCGATTCTAGCTGTTCTTCTGTCAACAAGCCTTGCCATTGTAACAATACATTTAATAAGCGTTCACGAAGCTCTCTAAATTCTACATCTTTTTCAACAGTGAATGTATCAGCGTTCTCCTTTGGTGACTGGACGGCATTAAAATCGGACCTTTTATATCTTGTCAGTAACGTTTCATTCCAATAAATAAGGTGCTGGGCTACCTCTGCAATGCTATGACTACTTTCATCGGGTCTCCAAAAGGCCTCTTTATCAGAAATTCCTGCTACCGCCTCCTGAAAAGAAACATACCAGCTTCGGTCATTTGCATTGGCCAATAATTGGTCTAAAAGAATTCCTTTCGCATGAACCATTGAATCATCATCTCCCCTTAGAATTCTTGACTTTGTAGTCTTCAATAAATAATTTCAAAAACCTTTATAGAAAGTTGAATCTACAGAAAAAAGACGAAGCCACCACTGGACACTTTATGTGCACTATTCATTATCCCTTAAATGATAAACCTTCTTCTTCTAATAAAGTTCTCATCGTTGGTAAGGAAGCTGGTCCAATACCATGGATTTTTAGAATTTCTTTTTCGGTGTACTTTGAGAGTTTCTGCAAAGTATCAATTCCTTCGTGAACTAAAGCACCTCGAGCAGGTGAACTTAGTTTCGATAGGAAGCCACTTTCAGGTTTATTCTCTTTGTCACAAGTAGGGCAACTTGGACAATCACTACTTTTGTAATACTTATGTCCTTTTTCACAAACCCTTAAATTTTTTTCCACTGTCATAAATGCTCCCCCCACTAATATCCTATTTCTAATTTAATATACTTTTTATTTTACACCATTAAGTTAGCAACAAAAATAGGGTGCTAAACATTTTGTTTTGAGCACCCTATTTATACTATTATTTTGATTTTCTCCACAAAAAAAGAATGACTAAAAACTTAGTCCTTATAAAGGCTGGACAGATTATTCAGCTGGACGATTTGGGCCATTTAATTTTTTATCGTAAATGTGAGGCTCCTTTTGATTCTGTCTTTCCTTATTTTTAGTACGATTTTTTTTTTGATTATTATTTTGCTCGGACATAAATATTCTCCTTATCGCTCGTTTTCTAGTTAGGAATGGTTATTCGGATTAGCACGTTTGTCAGCAGCTGCTGCCCGTTTTTGTGCCTCTAGATCATCGTGGTCGGCAAGCTCTTCGGAATATTCCTCATCAATCCCGTCACTTATGATTTCTTGCTTAGGGGTTTGAGATAATTTAGCCTTATTTTTATGTTTATTATTATGTGATTGACCTCTTGTCATTCTAATCCCTCCTTATTTCCCCTTAACATTCCCACCTTCAACATCAAAGATACATTCATTTAACATGGATATTTTCCATTAAACATAAATAAAAAAAGACAAACAACCGTCGCCTTTTTTATTTTCTCGCGATATGCACTTTTAACTGTTTGCCTTTGACGGTCGTTTCTCTCATTGCTTGGAGGACAAGTGGCCCTTTTCCATTTAAAATATCAATATAGGTCATTTGATCTAATATCGAAATAACACCAATGTCATCGGCGTTAATCCCTGCGATTTTTGAGATCGTTCCAACAAAGTCAACGGCACGTAATTTTTTCTTTTTCCCACCGTTAAAATAGAGCTTTGTTACTTCTGCTTGTAAGTGATCGGCCTTTTCCACTTTTGGGGTAATTGTAGCATTCATTTTTTGTTGGAAGTTTGGTAGGTTTTTTTGAACATTTTTTTGACTAGGTACGGGAATTTCTTCAATGATAAAGCCAATAAATTGTTCAATCGCTTCTAAATCGTTTCGCTCTGAATCTGAAACGAAGGTAAACGCCTTTCCTCTTTCCCCAGCTCGACCGGTTCTGCCTGTACGATGTACATAATTTTCAGCTTCCATCGGTACTTCATAATTAATAACCATTGAAACTTTCTCAACATCAATTCCACGTCCTGCTACACCTGTCGCCACTAAGTACCGACATTGACCACTCCGAAATCGATCCATCATCAAAAATCGGTCACGTTGGGCCATTCCACCATGTAATCTCCCGAGCGACTTGAGTGACTGATTTAAAATTCGATATAACTTATCCACTTCGATTTGTGTATTACAAAAGATAATGCAGCTATTTGGATTTTCTGTGACGAGTAAATCCTTTAAGACAGAACACTTTTCCTTCTCATGAACACACAATTTAAAATGATCGATTTTGGTCGCAGTTACCCCTGTTGCTTGAATTTCAATGACTTCTGGTTCGACCATATAAGTGGAGCAGAGCTGTTGAATATCATCTGGATAGGTTGCAGAAAACACCATCGTTTGCCTTTGCGTTGGCAAACTTTCAATAATCGCTTCCATTTCATCAATAAAGCCCATACTAAGCATCTGATCAGCTTCATCAATGATTAAATGCTTAATGTCTTCCACTAACAATGTTCCTTTTTGAATATGGTCAAGAACTCTTCCTGGCGTTCCAACGACAATATGTGTTTTCTGTTTAAGTAAGTTTTTCTGTTTCAAATAAGAATCCTTACCAAAAACGGCGACAGAATTAATTCTTTTTAAGCGGCCAATATTTGTGACCTCATCTCGAACCTGAACAGCTAACTCTCTCGTCGGAGTTAAAATAAGTGCTTGTGGTTTATTCTCTGCCCAATCCACTTTATCCGTTACAGGTAGCGCAAAGGCGAGTGTCTTTCCACTGCCGGTTTGAGATTGAACAATTAAATCCTCTCCATTAAGAGCCTTCGGAATCACCTTATGCTGAACCTCGGTCGGTTGTTGAAGTTTCATCAATTCAAGTGCCTTTAAAATCGGTTCAGATAATAAAAAGCGACGAAAATTATTATTCTCCATTTATGCTCCCCCTTTCATTCTTTATTTTTATCAAAAAGAAAAAGGGCTCATCAAGTGAGCCCTTTTGTCATTATGCTTTAGTTACGTTAGTCGCTTGAAGTCCACGTTGACCTTGTTCAGTATCAAACGTTACTTTTTGACCTTCGTCTAATGATTTAAATCCTTCGCCTTGGATAGCTGAGAAATGTACGAATACATCATCTCCACCTTCAACTTCGATGAAACCGAAACCTTTTTCTGCGTTAAACCATTTTACTGTACCTTCTTGCATGGATGTTACCTCCTGCGTGGAAAATTCGTTTCCACAATTTTGATACTATTATTGCTCAATTTAGATATCTAAGGCGAAAAAATCAAACACTTATTTCTTCTAACCGAACAAAAATAATTCTTCTTAACAATAACAGACAATTTCTAGAAAAGCAAATAGTTTTCGATACAATATTCATAATTACATTATTTTTTGGCAATATTTAGGGTTTACGAAAACAAAAAATAGCACTTGAACACTGGTTCTTTCCGTATTTTCTAATCCTAAGCTGTTAATCAAAATTATTTTCTTTTCTGGTAAAAAATAATTTGCCCTCACATCTAAAATCGAGCGTTACACCTATTTTATACTCATACACTGAAGGCCAAGCCAAGGTTCAGTATACTATAGTATTATCTATTTGTTAGAGAAAGAAAGGCGTTCCATCAGGGCCTTTTTCTCTAATTCATAACCAGGTTTTCCAAGTAAAGCAAACATATTCTTTTTATATGCTTCCACTCCCGGCTGGTCAAATGGATTAACTCCTAATAAATAGCCACTAATTCCACAAGCTTTTTCAAAAAAATAAACTAATTCACCATATGTGTATTCATTCATTTCATCGAGCTCAATTACTAGATTAGGTACTTCCCCATCAACATGAGCCAAAAGTGTGCCTTGAAATGCACTTTTGTTAACTTCATCCATTGTTTTTCCTGCTAGGAAGTTTAATCCATCGAGATTGTTTGAAGCTTCCTGAATAGTTAGTTCAAGTTTAGGTTTCTTAATTTGTAAAACAGTCTCCATAAGGTTTCGCCTACCTTCCTGCACATATTGTCCCATTGAATGTAGATCTGTTGAAAAATCAACGGAGGCAGGAAAAAGCCCCTTTTGATCCTTCCCTTCACTTTCCCCAAATAGCTGTTTCCACCATTCGGATACATAATGAAGAGATGGCTCATAATTAACTAGTAATTCAATCACTTTTCCCTTATTGTAGAGTGCATTTCGTACAGCGGCATATTGGTAGCATTCATTTGTCATTAATTCAGGATTATTGTATTTACGTGCAGCCGATGAAGCTCCTGCCATCATTTGATCAATATCAAGCCCTGCGACAGCAATAGGTAAGAGACCTACCGCTGTTAGCACAGAATACCTTCCACCTACATCATCTGGAATAACAAATGTTTCATACCCTTCTGCGTCAGCAAGTTTTTTTAATGCGCCTTTTTCCTGATCAGTAGTGGCAAATATACGTGTTCTTGCTTCCTTCTTTCCATACTTTTGTTCTAGATAGTCACGAAAGATACGAAAGGCTAAGGCAGGCTCTGTTGTTGTTCCTGACTTAGAAATCACATTCACCGAAATATCTTTTCCTTCTAATAGCTCCAATAAATGCGTGAGATAAGTTGAACTGATATTGTTTCCAGCAAAATAAACTTGTGTCTTACCGTTTATTTGATTATGAAAACCATGAGACAAAGCTTCAATCGCTGCTCTTGCACCTAAATAAGAACCACCTATGCCAATCACAATCAAAGCATCTGATTGATTTTGTATCCTTTTAGCAGCCTGTTTAATACGTGAAAACTCTTCTTTATCATAGGTTAATGGTAAATCAACCCATCCAAGAAAATCAGAGCCCAAACCTTTTTTTTCATGAAGCATTCCATGAGCCACTTTTACAAATTCACTTAATCCTTCTACTTCACTCTTTTTCATAAATGGTAACGCATTGGTATAATCAAACGAAATAGTCATCCTTACATTTACTCCTTATAGCTATTTTTGGATCTATCCAAATTAATTTTTTTCCACAGCATGTCCACCAAATTCATTTCGCAAAGCAGCCACTACTTTACCTGTAAACGTATCATTGTCTAAGGAACGATAGCGCATTAATAATGACATGGCGATTACCGGTGTAGCCGCTTGTAAATCCAAAGCCGTTTCAATCGTCCATTTCCCTTCCCCAGATGAGTGCATAATCCCTTTGATCTCATCTAATTTAGAATCTTTAGAAAAAGCACTTTCTGTTAACTCCATCAGCCAAGAACGAATAACGGAACCGTGATTCCAAACGCTGGCTACCTTCTCATAGTCAAAATCAAAATCACTTTTTTCTAATACTTCGAAGCCTTCCCCAATAGCAGCCATCATTCCGTATTCAATTCCATTGTGGACCATTTTCAAGAAGTGGCCACTACCTGATTTCCCGGCATATATAAATCCCTTTTCTACAGCTGTATCACTAAAAATCGGCTCGACTATGTTCCAAGCTTCACGATCTCCTCCAACCATATAACAAGCTCCATTTCGAGCACCTTCCATCCCACCAGACGTACCAGCATCCATAAAACTTATACCTACTTCCTTTAGTTCGTTGTATCGACGAATGGATTCCTTATAGTGAGAATTACCAGCTTCAATCACGATGTCTCCCTCACTTAGAAAAGGGGTCATCTCACGAATCACGGAATCAACAACAGAATGTGGAACCATCACCCAAAGAACTCGTGGTTTTTCTAATGCTTGAATAAGGTCTTTTAGATTTGATACTCCTTTGGCTCCGTATTCTTTCATTTCTTCCACCGCATTTACATTTAAATCAAATGCGACTACCTCATGTTTATGATCAATTAAATTTTTCCCTAAATTTAATCCCATTTTTCCTAAACCAATTAATCCAACCTTCATAATAATCCTCCTAAAACTTTATCTTTCTTAAAATTCTTTTCTTGTTTGCATGACATCTTTCGAAACTTTACCACCACTTATATCCATCTTTTTCTAATAATTGATGAGCAGCCTCTGGTCCCATTGATCCAGATGAATAAGAATGAAGGGGAGCTCTATTTTCTTTAAATGCCGCTAAAATAGGCTCTACCCAATTCCAAGATAGTTCTACTTCATTCCAATGAGCAAAAAATGTTGAACCCCCAACAAGAGCATCAAATAACAATAGCTCATACGCTTCGGGTACGTCTTGTTTACTCGCAGAAAAATCTACTGTGATCGGTTCCATTTTTCCGTTTATTGGATTTTTGCTATTTAACTGTAACGATACACCTTCATTTGGATTAATATTTATTGTTATTAGATTAGGTTCAACCTGATCCATTTCCGAATGAGCAAAATCCTTTAACTGGTTTTTAAATTCAATGACAATCTTTGTTGCTTTTTCTGCCATTCTTTTTCCCGTGCGAATATAAAATGGAACCCCATCCCAAAAGGAATTATCAATCCATAGACGAGCTGCAACAAATGTATCATTTTGTGAAGAAGCCTCCACTCCAGGCTCTTCCCGATATGCCCTTACAGGTTCTCCGTTTATTTCTCCTTGCTCATATTGGCCACGAACAACATGAACACCAATAGTATCCCTCTGTAATGGACGTAACGATTCCATCACTTTTCTTTTTTCGTTACGAATATCATTTGTGGATATCCGTTTAGGCAAATGCATGGCTGTCATCATTAATAACTGCAGCATGTGATTTTGGACCATATCACGAATGGCTCCTGCATTGTCATAATAACCAGCTCGTCCTTCGACCCCAACCATTTCACTCGCCGTAATTTGAACATTGGCAATATATCGATTGTTCCATAATGACTGCAATACAGGGTTAACAAAGGTCAGGGCTTCAAGATTCTGAACCATTGGTTTTCCTAAATAATGATCGATACGATAAATTTCGTCTTCTTCAAAAGCTTTGCTTAGCTTTTCGTTTAATTCTTGGGCAGATTTCAGATCATGTCCAAAGGGTTTTTCGATAATCAGTCGTTTCCATCCATTTGTTGAGCCCAATCCACTATCCTTAATATTCATGGCGATGACGTCAAAAAATTCAGGTGCCATTGATAAATAAAACATTCGATTCTCTTCCATATTCTGTTTTTTTTCATTTTGTTGAACGAGTTCTAGCAGCTTGTTATAGCCTTTAGTATCCGTTACATCTAAGTGGTAATAACGAAATGGCTTAACGAATTCTTCTTTTTTAGATTTATCACTCAGCAAATGTCTGGAAAATGTATGCAAGGAATCGATGACCCTTGACTGAAATTCACCATCAGAACTGTCGTCTCTTCCTACACCAATAACTGAAAAAGACTTCGGTAATTTTTGATTCAGGTATAAATTAAACAAAGCAGGATAGATTTTTCTTTTTGCTAAATCCCCTGTTGCCCCAAATAATACAAACGTCATAGAATCCATCTAGAACGCCTCACTTTCTTGACAAATTCTAATATATAATGACAAAAATTTATGCATGAACACACATTTTTGGACACTCTTTATTATCTTTAATGATTGCTAAACACCTTTCACCATTTATCCTTCCTATCAAAATCTCTCCTTTCGTACAAGCAGCTTGTTATCTTAGAAACATATTGCTTTGCCCAAACAGTATATAACGTATGTTTCATACTTAAAAGTACGCACTTTTTTTGCATATAGTTATTCTAAAATCACATAGTGTAAAAATTAATACTATAAATTTAATAGTCAAAAAGCCTTGGACAGCGAGGATGTAAACATCACTGTTCAAGGCTTTTAATAGGGTACGGTTAATAATGGCTAACTGTCGTAAGTTATGATTGTCTTAAACGATAAAGAAACCTTATTTCTACTAAGTAGCTGATTTGTCTTCCGTTTCCTTCTCCAATACATTTCCAATGTAATCTTTACCCCATTCATACATAGCATCTAAAATCGGGATAAGACTTTCTCCATACTCAGTCAATGAATATTCAACTTTTGGTGGAACTACAGGATAAACTTCTCGATGTACGATTAAATGATCTTCAAGTTCGCGCAATTGATTAACAAGCATTCTTTGAGTAATACCCGGCATAAGTGATTTTAATTCACCAAATCGTTTAGTTCCTTCTTTACCTAGATGCCATAAAATTAGCATTTTCCATTTCCCACCAATTACTGAGAGTGTCAATTCTTTTTCACAGTTAAATGTTTTTGAGCCTAAGTTTGGCATTTAATTCACCTCCTTTTTATTTTATCCTACAGTATACTTTTTATCACTATATGAGGTAAAAGTGCGTACTTTTAATTCAATAACATACTCAGTATACTAAGAAACGTGCTAGTCAGTAAATAGCCTTTCAAAAGGAAACATTTACACCCAGCCTAATAACAGACTCATAGCACAATATAAAATTATAAGGAGCGAATATAAATGAAATTACAATTAGCTTTAGATCTTGTCGATATTCAGGGAGCAATTGAATTAGTGAAAGAGGTACAAGAACATATTGATGTTGTAGAAATTGGTACACCTGTAGTGATCAATGAAGGTCTTAGAGCCGTGAAAGAAGTAAAAGCTGCATTTCCTAACTTAACTGTATTAGCGGACTTAAAAATTATGGATGCGGCTGGATATGAAGTAAGCCAAGCATCTGCTGCAGGTGCTGACATCATTACAATTCTTGGAACGGCAGAAGATGAGTCAATTAAAGGTGCAGTAGAAGAAGCTAAAAAACAAGGAAAACAAATCCTTGCTGATATGATCGCCGTGAAGGATATTGCAGCCCGTGCAAAAGAACTAGATGAACTTGGTGTTGATTATATTTGTGTTCACACAGGATACGATCTTCAAGCTGTTGGAAAGAATTCTTTCGAAGACCTTTCAACGATCAAAAGCGTTGTTAAAAATGCAAAAACAGCGATTGCAGGTGGTATCAAATTAGAAACACTTCCTGAAGTAATTAAACATCACCCAGATCTAGTTATCGTAGGTGGGGGAATCACAAGTAAAGAAGATAAAAAAGCTACAGCACACGAAATGCAAAAATTAATTAAACTAGGGTAATTCAACTATGCAGACTACACAATATTTAGCCGAAGTCGTGCACGAATTAAATCAAACGGTTCACTTAATTCATGATTCAGAAGCAGAGAAGTTAATAAATCAGATTTTAAAATCCAAGAAAATCTTTGTCGCTGGTGCAGGCAGATCTGGATTGATGGGTAAATCTTTTGTGATGCGAATGATGCACATGGGGATTGATGCCTATGTAGTTGGGGAAACCGTAACCGCTAATTTAGAAAAGGACGATTTATTAATCATTGGTTCAGGATCAGGAGAAACGAAAACCCTAGTTGCCATTGCTGAAAAAGCTAAAAGCTTAGGAGGTACAGTCGCAGCTATAACCATCTCTCCTGAATCAACTATTGCCAAGTTAGCTGATATTGTTGTTAAGTTACCAGGAGCCACAAAAGATCAATCGGAAAGTGACTATAAGACCATTCAACCAATGGGATCCCTATTTGAGCAAACGATGTTGTTATTTTATGACGCCTTAATCTTGCGCTTTATGGAGAAGAAAAACTTAGATTCTAATAAAATGTATGGGAAACACGCTAATCTTGAGTAGAATTAAATAATCAAGATAGAAGAAGGCGATTAACATCCCCACACACGATCGTACGCACGGTTCCATTTAAGTCTGATGCTGGAAACTTTATAAACCCTTGATGGTGCCAATAGGCATTATCAAGGGTTTTTTGATTGATGCTCGTTTCTCTGCTAAGTGGCGTAAGTTCTTCAAGAAGTAACCGGCACTCCTAGATCAAGTTTTACCAGGATTTTTTTATTTGATTCTGGATCAAAGACATGTACCTTTTCCAAATTAGTTTTAATCCATACCGTACTACCAATTTCATACAACGCTTCCCCAATCTCTTTAATCGATAGTATCGTATCTGTCTGTGGTACCTGTACTTGAATATAGGTTTCAGATCCAGCTGGTAATACAGAATATACTTCTGATTCGATCGCACCATGTACAAATTTATTAACAATGTGAATATTTTCTGGATTGGTTGCTAACGTCACTACTTTTAAACCGATTTTTGTATCGTATCTATAAGTACTAAGTGGACTGATCATTTCCATTTGAGCGTCATTTACCGTTGCTTCTACACAGTTTACAGTCGGATTTCCAATAAACTGTGCTACACGTAAGTCTTTTGGATGATTATATAATTGTTGAGGTGTGTCTACTTGTACTAATTCCCCATCAAAAAAGACTGCAATTCTAGTTGAAAGTGTTAAAGCCTCTACTTGATCATGTGTAACATAAACGATGGTCGTTTTCAGCTCATGATGCAGCCTTTTTAACTCACTGCGCATTTCAACTCGTAATTTTGCATCCAGATTAGATAATGGTTCGTCTAAAAGCAATATTTTCGGCTCTGTAACAATCGCTCGAGCAATTGCAACTCGTTGCTGCTGACCGCCAGATAATTCACTTGGGGAGTGACCACTAAGATGTGCAATTTGCAACCGTTCCAATGTCTCAGCTACTTTTTGTTTAATCGTCTCTTTTGGCATCTTTTTAATTTCAAGTCCAAAAGCAACATTTTGAAATACTGTTAAGTGCGGCCATAGGGCATAACTTTGAAATACAAGGTTTAAATTGCGCTCCGCTGCAGGAAGAGATACGTGTTTCGAAACACATACAACTTCTTTTCCATCAATTTTTATTTTTCCATCACTTGCTTCCTCTAATCCTGCTAAAATACGAAGGAATGTCGTTTTTCCACAACCAGAAGGACCTAATAATGTCATAAATTCACCGTTTGCAATGGTTAAATCAATTCCTTTTAAAGCATGGAATTCCTCAAAATGTTTATGAAGATTACTTACTTCTATCGTTCCCATCTATTTACCTATTCCTTTCGTTATATCAATTTTTCCAAATATTGAGACTAGTGCGTATACAAGGATGATAGAGATGACGATAATAAAAACTACCGCATTCGCTGTTTGTGCATACCCTTGTTCTTGTAGGTCGAATGTATAGGTTGTTAATGTCATCGTTCTTGGCGTTACAAGCATGATTAGCAAATCAAGTTCTTTCATCGCACTAATAAACACGAGAATAAATCCACTTAGCAGCCCTTTTCTACTTAATGGCATAATGATTCGCCTAAATCGTGTACGCCATGATGCACCAAGGACACTACCCGCTTCTTCCAGTTCATTGCTAATTTGAATCATCGAACTCGTTCCCGTCCTTGTCGTAAGTGGCAATTCACTGACAACTGTAATCAAAATCAGGATAGCGATTGTACCATAAAGAGACGGTAAGAAAAGACCTGGCTTCGCGAACATAGATAAATAAATAGCAGAAAATGCAATACTAGGAATTAAAATTGGTAAAAATGAAAGCTGATCCATTAAACGAAATGGCCATTTTTGTTTGTTTCTCGTAATCAAATAACCAATAACTAATCCGATCATTGCTGCTATTAATGCGGCAAAAAAGGAAATCACAATTGTATTTTTGAAGGCACTGAAAATCCGATCATTTTGAAATACACCTTGCATTCCGTTTGCTATCGCTGAATTAGATTCCCCAACCCAATAATGTAGTGTTAAATTATCCAGACTATAAACGCCATCTTTGAGTAAAAGAGTTTGTATCCCTAATAAAAGTACTGGCAAAATACTTAAACAAAAAATAAAAAGCCAAATAGCAATATTCGTTGGTACGCGCCATATCCCGAGACTAATCAGTTTTTGTTTCGAACCTTTCCCACCAATCGTCGTGTAATTGCGACGGCTGATTACTTTTTGATTCATCCAAATAACGATAATTGCACTAACGATAAGTACAAGACTCAGAATGTAACCCGTTACTTGTTGACCTGTTGAGATATTGCTATAAATCATTGTCGATAATGTATAGTATCGAACGGGCAGCCCTAGCAAAGCAGGTACACCGAAAGAACCAATTGACTTTGAAAATATCAAAATAAAAGCAGAGACAATCGCTGGTATTACAAGGGGAAAAGTTACTTTTCTGAGCACTTTCCACGTTTTAGCCCCAAGTATTGTTGCCGATTCTTCCACATCTGAGTTAATGGAGCTTAGTGCAGCGCCAACTAGTAGAAAAGCGAAAAGATAATAATGTGCTGAGAGTGATAAAATAATCGGAACTGCACCATAGGAAAGCCAGTCTGGAGGACTTACATTGAAGTTGGCTTGTATTAGCCCAGTTTGTCCACCAATACGGTCATTTTTAAACACAATTAACCAGATAAACGCATTAAACCAAGAAGGTAACATGTATGGCAAAATGAGCAAAAAGCTAACCAGTTTTTTATATTTCAAATCCGTTCGTATAACGACCCATGCTAAAAGAGATCCTATGCCTAGGGAAATAATTGATACAAAAATACCAATTTGAAACGTTTGAACTATTGGACTATAGATTAATGCTTGACTGATATCGCTAGCAAATACAGATTTCCATGCTTGTAATGAAAAGCCTTCATCATTACCGACATTCATAAAGGTCGTCACAAGGATTTCTACAAGGGGAAAAATGATTGTATAAATAAGAAAGGCTAATATGGCTATCGTCAATATAACGATGGGATTATGTATTTTGTTGCGGATAAGTGTTACATATTTCTGCATCGTTTATCTTATTCCTTTCCTACAAAGAGCTATCGTTTGTTGTAAATATTCAATCGATTCGGCAATATATTGTTTAGGATCATCCGCTTTTGACCAACGTTCCAGTGACAACTCTAAATTATATATACCTTTGTAATTATTCTGTTCTAACAGCTGTACAAAGGAATGAAGGAGCAGATCACTATCTTTCCAAATCGGGAAATGTGTAGTCCCCTCAGAATTAATTCCGTGAATATGTGTGTGAACAACACGTTTGCAAAATACGTTCAACAAGGGATCCTCTTCCAAAACAAATGGAGCATCTTCCTTACCATGTTGAATATTTGAATAATAATGCCCCATATCAAAGCATATTCCAACATCTTCGCGATCCAGTGTTTCAACTATCTCCAATATACCTCTTATCGTATTTCCTGGATCGTTTACTTTTTTCACCCTATTATTCTCAACAGCAAACTGAATTTGCTTTGTATTTGCATTTAATTCATTAGCCCATGCTTGTAAGATTTGTGTTGTTCTCGCTGCATAATCGACCCCTTCTTCATAGCCTTGACTCGCATGAATCGGCATCATAATCGGCTTGTTTAAGTTTGCAAGTAAAGGAAGAAGCGAGGGGTAGTCAGTGCGTACTTGACTACCGACTACCGTCTTCAATAACTCCCCATGAACCGTGATGTTCAATCCTTTATTTTGGATTATGGAAAGTACCTCTTGAAAATCATCATAACAAGCTGCTTGATCGTATATTCGTACTTCAATACTTGTAACACCAAGTGATTGTAAATAATCAATATACATCTCAAGACTAGGAAAACCAGCTATATAAACCCGTTTCTGTTCATCTGATAAATTACTTTGTAATGCTTGTTGCTGAATAGACATTCCAATATTCATTTATATCTCTCCAATTACTGGATTTTGAGTAAAAAGTTACGCATTTCGTCCTGATGTTCGTAGAAATATTGCTCGTCTTCTTCCCATAAGTTAAGCTCTGCTAAAGAAGGGATAATATTATCTTGCTCAATATCATTCCTTACAGCAAATGTTCCTGGGTTGTTGAATGGATCAAACCCTTCTGCAGTACCGTCCTCACCGCCAGTCATGAAACGAATAAATAGCTTGGTCGCAGCTATATTCTCTACATTACTTGTTACAAAGATTTTGGATGTTCCTGGAACAGATATTTTTGGTTGAAGTTCTGTATTAACACCAATTGCTGCATCTTTTTGCACGACATCACGTAATTTCACAGTAGATGCAATTGCTACAACAGAATGATCAGCTCTTGATTCGGCTACAGCGTCAACCGTATCACCCATCGAGCTCATCAGAACAGCATCATTGTCTAATAAACGTTTAATAAATTCATAGCCTGCATTTTCTGTATCATTTAATTCTAAAGGTTCTTCAAATTTTTCCTCATACGCTTTTTCCATATCATCCGAATGTTTCACCATAGTCATAAACAAACCTTGAATATCCGGTGCAGAGAGCGGGTCTTTCAAAAGAATTTTACTTGTCCATTCATCTGTTGTTAAATCCCACCAATTGTCGATAGGAGGCTCTTCATAATGTTCTGTATTATAGACGATGGTAATCACTTCTGAAATTAATGGTAAACCTTTATAAGACTTGTACGGTTCGTCTATATGTTTCATAATTTCCTCTGGTTTATATTCTGCAATATAGCCATTTTCGAGCAAATCATTGGACCATGATCCATTTGTTCCTTTACCTAAAATGATATCTGCATTGTTCAAACCTGACTCATGTTCACGTTTAACCTTTTCATAAATTTCTGGGTCACTAACTTTCGTTACAAGAGCTTTCACACCTGGGTATGCTTCTTCAAAAGCGCTTCCTACTCGTTCACCTGCTGATGTCGCACTATATAGGACAACTTCTCCTTCTTCCTTAGCTAATTCATATAACTCATCTGTAGTTACATAGGAGTCAAAACTTATCTCCGTACTTTTACTGCTCGTTGTTTCTCCGACATTATCAACCTCTTCATCCGCACTTCCACATCCAACCAGGACGAGTAAGAAGAAGAAACTCATCGATAATAGTTTTTTCATTATGCCATCTCCTTTTTCATTTGTAATTTTTCAATATAATCTGCAACTGCCTCTTCCTGATTTGTCTTATGTAATACTTTCGTAGCAACATGTTTCAATTCCAGTTGAGCATTGTACACAGCAATTCCAACGTCTGCAGCTTTGATTAAAGAAATATCATTAATGTTGTTACCAAACGTTATTAATTTTCTATTGTCATGGTTGTAATGCTTATTGAAGTGTTTTAATGCAATTCCCTTCGATGTATTATTCGGAAGTAATTCCAAATATTCAGGCTCAGAAAATGTAGTACTAAGACAAAAGTGTTTAATCTTAATTTGTTCTTCAAGCGCCGTTAAAAACGTTTGATTTTTATGAGCAATGATAATTTTAGACACACTCTCTATCTGAAGTGGTAGTACTTCTAACACTGTCAATTTTTCTTTTTTCTCAAATAATGAAATTAGTGGTCCTTTTTCATTTGTATAGATATCTTCGTCGATAAAATACATGATTTCTACGTTTTCTAATTTTGCCAACATTTCTTTGAGCGAATCATTTAGCGGTAATGTTTGACGATAAATAACACGTTTCGTTTTCGGGCAAAAAATTTGTGCACCATTATGTGTAATGATCGGATATTGAATGTTCAACTGTTCAACAAAGGAAACAATTGATGTTTGTACCCGACCAGTTGCGAACGTAAAAATTCCTCCTTCCTTTTGAAATGCAGCAATCGTTTGCCGACTTCTATTTGAAATCTGTTGGTCATCATCGAGCAATGTTCCGTCTAAATCTGTTACAATGCATAAATCAGAAAAGCAATTATTCAATCTACTGATATACTTTCACCTCCAAGTTGTCTATACATCTACAGTAACATCATAATATTAAGAGATTGTTAATCTAAATATAAAGTAACGTAAATAACTGTTTTATTAATAAAAAACAATTTATAAGTATGATAAATTTTTATATAATGGAAAAGAGATGTATAGAGGTGATAGATTGAAAACAAAATCTACTTATCAATTAATTAGCGATAAAATAATGGAAGATATTCAAAACGGGATTTACCGACCAGGGGAAAGACTGCCATCAGAAATTAAGATGGCTGAACACTTCAATGTAAGTCGAGAAACCTTTCGTTCTGCTATCCGTCTCCTGGAGCAGCGCGGTGTAGTTGTTGTAAAGCGTGGAGTAGGTACATTTATCACAAAAATGTTACCAACAATCCCTAGTAGTTTAGAAACGCTAACGAAAATATCCGATTTAATTAAACAAGCCGGACTTGAGGAAGGAGAAAGAAAAGATTTCTCCAAAACGGTTGAATGTACAGCTGACTGGGCGGAGAAATTATCGATTCAAGTTGGCACACCGGTTTCTTTCCATCAAAGAATTCGCATGGCAAATAATGAACCAGTTGTTTTATCACAAAATGTCATGGCAAGATCGCTAATCGGTGATGCGTTTGAGAAGAAAGAATTATATGGTTCACTAACTGAATTTCTCGAGAAGGAATGTAATATAAAATTATTAACTAGTGACAGTGAATTAATCGTTCCCCTGCATACAGATAAGCTCTGTCAGCAATTGCTTGTTTATCCAGAAACAACGGTTCTTTTAATGGAACAGATTCATTATAATGAACTAAATGAACCTGTCATGTATAGTAGCGATTATTTTAGAAATGATATCTTTCAATTTAAATTGCGAAGAACTAAAAAAGGAGTAGAATAGGGTTTGTAGTTATGTTATCGGTTATGTACTAATTTAAAGCAGATAGAAAGTTTTTACTCTCTTATCTGCTTTAATTTATTATTCTAGGGCTCCCACCTGCTAAGATTATTTAACATTCAGGAAGTAAATATGAACGACCCCAAGCTGAGAGTCTCGAGGCTACACTCAGTATTCACCCCACAAGTTCCTAATAGAAACCTTCTCTACGCCACTTTGACAGTTATACAAATGTTCTTTCTATACCCAAAGCACTTTCTTCTTTCCCTTTATCCCTTTGTCCGCATCATTCATAGTATAACCTCCAGTATAAGCTATTCTGATCAACAATAGGTGACTAGAAGATGTGGACTATTTGATGCTTTCAATACCATATCAGCACTCGTGCATTTCGTCACTTTAACGTATTGAAGTACTCTTGAAGTTGAAAGGGTTAATGATTGTGTTGCTGGCCTTCTTTATGTAGGATATCTATTTCTTGATGGAATGTTTGTTGCATGTTTTAATTAGCTGTTTCGTATCCTTGGAATTTTATGGTGAACTGTTCTTTTTGTAAAGTAGCAACATTTTTTCAGTTTTTTTACTTGTTGGTAGTGTGTAACGAGGGGTGAGAGTGTGTCGATTTTATTTATAAATTTGTCAATATCTATTTGTTTCGTTTCTTCTAGTTAGTTACTACTATTATCAACATTTATACAGACAATTAGCTGTCTTTTGCTGCTGCTTTTCAATCGTAAAATAAGAAACATTAAGATCTACTTTTATGTCATTTTCCAGCAATACACTGGCGAATGATTGCTAAAGGTGGAAAAATTTCAATCCACGCACCTACACGAGGTGCGACATTCACCGTATTTGTTTTTCTGGGACAGAGCATAAATTTCAATCCACGCACCTACACGAGGTGCGACTCAACACCATAGACATATAAATACAAACTCATTGATTTCAATCCACGCACCTACACGAGGTGCGACAGCGGATGTTATGAGGTACGAAATATGATCAAAATTTCAATCCACGCACCTACACGAGGTGCGACTCAATTTAATCAAGATAATGTCATGCAGCGCGATATTTCAATCCACGCACCTACACGAGGTGCGACTAACATTTATGTAGACGATGAAAAAATTAATGCTATTTCAATCCACGCACCTACACGAGGTGCGACCTTGTCGTTCTAAGTCAACAAATCCACGGGAAAGATTTCAATCCACGCACCTACACGAGGTGCGACGATACGGTCATAACTATGCTTCCTTTAATTATTATTTCAATCCACGCACCTACATGAGGTGCGACGATGTAGGTCACATGGTAGTCTGCATCTGGGTCATTTCAATCCACGCACCTACACGAGGTGCGACAACGATTAGCAAATATAACGATTAGGAGGGGAAATTTCAATCCACGCACCTACACGAGGTGCGACTAACATTTATGTAGACGATGAAAAAATTAATGCTATTTCAATCCACGCACCTACACGAGGTGCGACCTTGTCGTTCTAAGTCAACAAATCCACGGGAAAGATTTCAATCCACGCACCTACACGAGGTGCGACGATACGGTCATAACTATGCTTCCTTTAATTATTATTTCAATCCACGCACCTACATGAGGTGCGACGATGTAGGTCACATGGTAGTCTGCATCTGGGTCATTTCAATCCACGCACCTACACGAGGTGCGACAACGATTAGCAAATATAACGATTAGGAGGGGAAATTTCAATCCACGCACCTACACGAGGTGCGACTAACATTTATGTAGACGATGAAAAAATTAATGCTATTTCAATCCACGCACCTACACGAGGTGCGACCTTGTCGTTCTAAGTCAACAAATCCACGGGAAAGATTTCAATCCACGCACCTACACGAGGTGCGACGATACGGTCATAACTATGCTTCCTTTAATTATTATTTCAATCCACGCACCTACACGAGGTGCGACAACGATTAGCAAATATAACGATTAGGAGGGGAAATTTCAATCCACGCACCTACACGAGGTGCGACAATAGTATATGGATTTACCCCACTTTCATCTCGATTTCAATCCACGCACCTACACGAGGTGCGACCCCATGTGAAATTAAGACTTTCTCCTAAACCAAGATTTCAATCCACGCACCTACACGAGGTGCGACTTGATATAGATGAGCTTGTATCAAAAGTGCAAGACTTAATTTCAATCCACGCACCTACACGAGGTGCGACCGGTTGCGAATTAGATGAGCTAATGTATTTAGAGATTTCAATCCACGCACCTACACGAGGTGCGACGGTATTGTACCACAAACTAGGAGGTTTAGCATTTTATTTCAATCCACGCACCTACACGAGGTGCGACACGTGTAAATATAGGTACTGAACTACTACCTTTTATTTCAATCCACGCACCTACACGAGGTGCGACTTCTCCAAAATCAACTTCATCCAATGGCTTGCACATTTCAATCCACGCACCTACACGAGGTGCGACCTCAACCAACTTCCTTTTCCCATCTTCTACCTCTTATTTCAATCCACGCACCTACACGAGGTGCGACGCACGTATTTTTGTGGAGTTTTTTGCGGCTGACGATTTCAATCCACGCACCTACACGAGGTGCGACTGATCTCAAAATCATATTCTTCGGGCGAAAACATATTTCAATCCACGCACCTACACGAGGTGCGACAAGTGGGATTTATACACTTTTAAATTCTTTGCAATTTCAATCCACGCACCTACACGAGGTGCGACGCTAGGATTTTCTTTGGTAGTAATTCCTCGTCATATTTCAATCCACGCACCTACACGAGGTGCGACCATTTCTTATATTTGTCCATATTGCAGAAACAGTTATTTCAATCCACGCACCTACACGAGGTGCGACGATTTAGCTCTGTGCAATCATTTAGCTTTTTGGACATTTCAATCCACGCACCTACACGAGGTGCGACAATATGGGATTTACAATAGATCATAGTCAAGGTATTTCAATCCACGCACCTACACGAGGTGCGACATCGTCAAGTCTTCAATATGGCTAATTCCGACTATTTCAATCCACGCACCTACACGAGGTGCGACATAACGCATGACTGTAGATGCGTTACTCTTAAAAGATTTCAATCCACGCACCTACACGAGGTGCGACTTGATTATTTCTTTATTAAGATAGTATGGTATATATTTCAATCCACGCACCTACACGAGGTGCGACATCGGTCGGATGATTCGATTGTGGAAGGACAAGTTATTTCAATCCACGCACCTACACGAGGTGCGACCTTTACAAGGTAAAAAAAAATAGAACAATCGAAAATTTCAATCCACGCACCTACACGAGGTGCGACAGCGAAAATGACTCAAATTAAAGAAAATCACCTCTAATTACAAATCATTTCCACAAATAACTATTCATAAATTAAAGCATTATAAAAAATCCGACAAATTGCAACAAAATCCCACGTATTTTTCAGGTGCGAATCTCCCTAGGAAATGATGATCGCCTCCCATTCGCACTTCCATTTTTCCTCATTAAATTCGTTAAAAAATCAAGGGTGCCTCAACATCAATAGATTCTTTTACACCAATGTGCTCCACTTTGTTTTTATAATTATCTCCAAGCCTATAAAAACGGAGACTGTCTTCAGTAGGATTTATGATAGAGGTCAACTCATGCTTTAAGGTTGTATATTGTGTTGAATCAATAATGCATTCAAATACTGAATTTTGTACTCTCTGCCCATAGTTTTGACAAACTTTTGCGACTTTTCGTAAACGCTTTTGTCCAGTGCTTGTCATCGTACTCACATCATAAGTAATTAAAATCAACATAGATTATCCCCTACTTCCATAAAAATGGTGGATATTCATCTAAGTCTTCTCTAAGGTATCGTGCTAATAATAGAGCTTGGGCATGTGGTACTAGTCCCCAAGTGATTTTTTCTCCTAAAAATGGATGCGTGATTTTTTCTTGTTTTTTATTTTGCCAGGCCGTCAAAAATTTTTTTCTTGCCTCATCTGTCATAATCACCGCTCCATTTTCTTTTTTCGAAAAATCATCTTTATTCACAATTTTTTTATTAATAAGTGACAATACAAATTTATCCGCATAAACCCCACGTAGCTCTTCCATTACGTCTAAAGCTAATGAAGCTCTTCCTGGTCTATCTCGGTGTAAAAAGCCGACATACGCATCTAAGCCAACTCCCTCCAATGCAGCAGCTGTATCATTTGCTAACATTGTATAAGCAAATGATAATAAAGCATTCACATTATCAAGCGGCGGTCTGCGGGAGCGGCCTTTAAAAGAAAAGTCTTCTTTCTGCTGTAAAATCATTTGATTAAGCAGTCGATTATAACTAATCGCAGCTTGCCCTTCTAACCCTCTTAAACGCTCCAAATCTTCACAGATTCTTACCTCTTCTATGATCGTTGATAACTGCCTGGAAACTTCTTTAAACTTCTGTATATCCAGACGAAGCGGATAGTCCCTTGTCATTCTTTCTATCATCCATTTATTATTAAAAATTTTCCCGATAATAAAATTCCTTGAGATTTGGGCAGATGCTGTTTCATGATCGGAGATCCTATACTGTTTTTTCCTTAACGTCACATTTCCACGGCTCTGACCTATCACTCTTGCCAAAAAGCGCCCATTCATGGTTAAGAAAGTAATCGAGATATTCCTGTCAGCACAATATCCCATTAACGCAGGACTTGCACCTGTATACCCAAAAGTGACGATGGATTCCAAATTATGAAGTGGCACTCTGCCCAATTTATTCTCATCTTTTAAAAGAACGACGTTGTCACCATCTAATGATAGATACACATCTGTTTGGTTAATAAAAAGCGTATTTAAGAGCTTTCTCATCCTTTTATTTTCCCTTCAATATAGCTTTTTACTGATTGTTTATTCATCAATTTTGGCAGACAGATATGTTGCAAGGAGCAGCTTTTGCAAAAATTTCCGGTTTTCACTTTTGGCGTGTGACGCCGTTTGTAATATTGATACATTTCGTGTGTAGTTTGCCTTACTTTGTCTTTTAATTCTTCCGTAATAGATACTTTAATCCGTTGTTTTGTTTCATTATAAAATAAAAAGCCATACTCCACCTCACACAATAACATCTCCTCAAGACAAATCGCTTGTGCGACTAGCTGCAATAAATCTTCTTCACCTTGTTTTTTCTTCCCACGCTTATATTCAACGGGATAGGGTAAGTAGGTACCACTTACCCCGTTTATTTCTATACCTTTTGCATCGCTTCTAAATTCAACTACATCACAAACACCCGTTATTTTTAATTCTCTCGATTGTATCGGCATAGCTCGTACAACTAATTTGTCGCCACGTTTTTCACGAATTGTATGGTCATCTGCTCTTTTATGCAAATGCTGCCCTTCAACGGTTTTAACATTTTCCTCCCACTGCTGTTCAATATGAATTAACGCCCATTGACGCTTACAGAACTGGAAATGTTGAATACCCGATAACATTAAATAGTTATCTTCTTCATTAAAGGCCATCAATTACCTCAGGTACAAGACCATCTAGCTCATCAATTTGAATCGTATAATCTTCAAATTCCCTCGGTTCTTCTATATTTTTTTCAATTTTTAATGTACGGTGTACTTTAGCTGAAGAATATTGCCCTAACTTAGAACTATGCTCCCACCATAAAACCTTGTTTACTTCCATACTTCCATCTGGTCGTGCAGATGAAGCATCATTTTCAAACAAAGTAATTAAAGCTTCTTTAAATTTCTTAGCATCATCATTAGAAAAACCTGTCTTTTCAGCTAGCTGAGTATTAATACTTCCTTTGAACACATAAACTCCAAAATCGACACGGTGCTTCATTCCCATTGTGTCGGAGCCCTTAGCTGTTCCTGGTTCTGAATTAACACTTTTGGTAATTTGCATGTTTGTAATATCAATTTGGTCAACGCTTGTTGCTGTATGAATAGAAACTGGTCCACGTACACCAACAGAAACCCCTTTCCCACCAGACCCTTTAAAGGCAAACACTTGTCCAAAACTCCGTACATCAATCCATTCGTTACAAGCTAATAAGGCAAAAGCATCACTAGAGCCATTTTTATCTTTCATTATTTTTTGTAAATCTGGAATCGCCTCTGCTCTTTCTTTTAAACTACCATAAGAATCTACTTTATTATCATTAGACTGAACAAAGACAGACTCTTCCATTTGCATCAAACGATTACGGATTTTTCGTTTCAAGGCAACATCGGATACCTCTCCTTTTCCTTCGTAATTTTGTCTCGGACGATTTCCATTTAACGGGTCCCCATTTGGATTTGCTTTCGTTACAGTAAAGACGACGGCGAAATCAATTTTGTGATTTAATGTACTCATTACTCATTTCTCCCTTCATTTTGCTCCACTTTTTCTTTTTTCTGGTACATGTCGTGACGTTGACTTGACAAACCTAATAAAAATTTACCTGTTAATGGACGGTTGTTAAAATCATCCACCTTAAATTTTGATGAGATTTCATCAATAATTCTCGTATATCTTGTCGCCCCTTTTCCTAATTTCGCCAAATAGGGCTGTAAAGCTGCTTGTATCGTTTTCCAAGTTCTTTCTGGGCGATTCGCAAATGAGTTCATATAACGTGTGGCATTTGTTGCCCTTTTCTCACCATTGCTGTCTAAGACGTTTCTTTCTAATACATCGGCAACTGCTAGCAATCTACCAAAAAGATAATTGCGATCGTCATTATTATTATCTACGGCCATATCATAGTCCTCCTTACTATTTATAAGTGCACATGCAATACTTAATGTTTTCTCCCATTCCCAATTTTCTAACGCAACTGGATTTGAAGCTCTTTGAATGGCACTTCGAACAATATCAGACGGAATCGGTTGTTCGTCGACAATACAAGGTAAAAGCCGTTCCATCAATCCTTTTACAACCTTTTCATTGGCATTTGGTCCATATGTAGCAAAGGCAATGTCTTTTGTCGATGGGGCACCGATAAAGTGGACTCGTTTGCCTTCATTATCCTTTCGATACCTGTGAAGCCACTTACACCTTGAATGCCAATTAATTAGACCTTTTACATATAATTCTTTTTGAATATTACGATAATACAAAACCGCAAGACGACCTGTTGTTGCTGAATCTAATACGAGAATATTGATTTGTTCATTAGTATCAAGTTCTTTTAATCGATTTATATAGCCCGATAATGCTTTCTTTACTTCAGTAGCGTAGTTCTGATGAGTATTAGTTACTTGAATCGGCTCTTCTGGAGACTCGTCCCACTCTTCATAAATATCAAAACTATCACTAGTCGGATCAGGAACTTCAGGAACTTGATTCCCCCATACTAAAAAAACGCGACCATCAACAATTTTCGCTTGCCGATTGATTAACCACTTTAATGCATTATGTGCCTTTTGAGAGACTTCATAACTAATAGTAGCGACTTGATCACTCTCTCTAAATCTTCCACGATACGTAAATCCATTCTTATCATTATCTGAAATCAACTTAGCTTTATCACCAGCGTTTCGAATTTTATTGGCATGTCGATTCGTTTTAGGGAGCCATTCGTTTGATACATAACATAAATCTTCATCACCTAAACTTTGATTGTAAAACGAGGTAAATGAATCAAACACCTCTTTTGACTGCCACACTTTTGGTAGCACTTTAGTTGGAGAATACACACTAAAGCGAATAAACGCTCCTTCTTGTCCTCCAGCAACAACAGAAAAAATATCAGGTTTTCCGTCAAATAGCTCTTCATATTTTTTATCCCATGAAGTAATCAGCTTTCCTGCACTATCAAGATGAAGTTTCTTTTCATTGACTAAATCTTCAATTAACCTACCTTTTTTCAAATAGTTAAAAATACTATTGACCATCCAATAGTTATGAGGTGAGTTGGCCCACTCTTCTAATTGAACAATGTAAGCTGAATAAGGTTCTTCCTTTTTTATCACTCCTCCATATTTAACATAATCACCAGCAACATAACTTAATTTGTCATGAAGAGGATAAGGTGCTATAACAGAACCCGCACGACTCGCCGACTCTTTTGTTGCAGGAATTAACGTATTTCCATTACCTTTAGGAATAATTTCGGCCGAATGGAACTTACCTTCCTCTGTCACAAGCACTTCAATATGAGCTGTTTGGGTAGTGTGACTAACCGGAATTAATGTATATTCTTTCGCAAATCGATTTAGTTTATGGTCACCGACTTCACTTGAATTATTTTGATATGTTTGATAGAGACTTAGAAATAAACTCATTCACTCATCTCTCCTTCTAACACCTTTGAAAGTTCCTCCACAGACTGGACATTCGTTTCGTCAAAGTGTTTAGCTTCCATTTGACCCAAGGAGCGCACTTGCGGGCATTGCTCAGGAAGAATAAATTTAATCACACCATTTTTTATAACTGGACTCCATAATCTTACTTCCATTTCATCTCTTCCTATTTCGTCAGGATAGCTGATGCCATGAACCATCGGGCCAAGGTGAATCTCACCATAATCATCATAAAACCCTTCACCTTCATTAAATGGATGCGGTTCTACATACCCCTGACATTCTCTTGTTCCTAAGAAGATATCTCTTCTACCTCCAACCTTTAAAGCACGTTTCGCAATATTATGATGCTTATTTTCATTACGATCAAAAGTGAGATCTGGACGATGAAAGTTAAAATCAAAATAAGCTTTCACATGATATCTAGGCTTTTGTAAATACGTGTAATTCGCTAGTGTGTTTCCTCCACTATATTCAATCGGGCGGATCCCTTTAGATTCCATTTTAATCGGATTCATAATCCGCAGTTCATCAATATACCACACAATTGTCGGCTTCCAGTAAATGGATTCAACAATTCCTTTTAAGGCTTGATACGTTGGCACTTGATAGGTCATCTTTTCGCCACCAAGCTTCATTAACGGATCCGTAAATAAAGCATAATCACCCCAAAGAACAAACTCAATTGAATTTCGCATTTTTCTTCCCTCCTTTTGTAGTTTTAAAACAAACACTTTTAATGGTTCATTCCCTCTTACACTGCAAAGGTTTGTTTTATCTGATAATTCAATCTTATACTACAAAATATAATTTTCCTCAAAAAAACATCTCACTCATTTGTGCTTCATTTTTTGTATTCAACCCATACTCATGATCATATGCATTTTCTACTAGCACAAAAATTTCTCCATCTAGATAAGATATAAGCCCACCATTTTGTGTTAATTCTCTTTTCTCATGTTCATAAAGATTAATCGAATAATATTGTGCTTTTCTTAATAAATGAGCATACTCTTTAATCGACTTTGAACTATTTAATTCAGCAATGATCTCTTTTCCTTCACCATAAGGAACAAGTACAGAAGTTGTTACGTTATCTATTACTTGAAAGTTCTCAGCTGCTGCTCGGTAACTGTTTGCTAAAAACAAATCGAATTTCTTGTTATAAGAACGAGCTTCTGCTAAATATTTATTTTTCTTCCTTGGTGCATACAGTAAGTCAACCATGTCCGTCCCAAGGCTAGTAATTGGGTAATTTAAGCTCACTTTTAATTCTGTGTAATAAACCTGAAAAAACCTTTCCATCGCTTGCCTAGATAAGAGATGCCCACCATGCACGGTTGAATCTCTTTTTAGATCTTTTAAAATTTGCTTTGTTACAGTTTTCCCTGCTTGTATTTCTGGTAATTTGTCCAAGTTTTCTCCTTCATGCTCAATCATATAAACGGATTGAAGCCCGTCCATTTCACCGTGACGATTACACCTACCTGCTGCTTGGGCAACCGAATCTAAACCAGCTAAAGAACGTACAACTGATTGAAAGCTAATATCTACTCCTGCTTCAATCAGTTGTGTACTTACACATAATACTTTTTCTCGATTTTTTAATTTCCCCCTCATCTCATCCAACTTTTTATTACGATGAGCCGCACACATGGAAGTGCTTAAATGGTAAAGAGAAACATCCCCACCGAGCTCTTTTAACTTCTCATATAAATCTCGGACTACTGATTTTGTATTTAAAATAACCAAGATACTCTCTTTTTCTTTCATCTGTTCTTCAATAAACGATACAAGCTTCTCATTTGTAAAAGTACTTTCTGAAGCCAGATCAATCATTTCCACTCGTTTGAAAGCATCAATTACCTTATCAACTTGTGCGATCATTTCACCATCATGTGTTATCTCCAACTTCTGCTCAACGAAATTTAGAGCAGGTTGAGTCGCTGTACAAAGAACCATCGTCGAACGAGCATAATCCTTCAAAAAATTAAGGGCATCATTAAAAACAGAAACACACGAGGTAGGAACTTTTTGAACTTCATCAAAAATGATCACTGACTCACTAAGATTATGTAGCCTTCTACAATTACGACTCCCCTTCGCATAAAACACGTTTAAAAATTGAACCATTGTTGTAAAAATAATAGGAGAATCCCAATTGTCCTTTGCTAACTTTAGTTTTTGCTTAGTTGAGACCCTTCCATCTTCTGCTTCATCATCAACACCATCTATTGAATCGTTAATAATATTTGAGTGATGTTCTAATATGTTCACATCATCCTGTAAAATTTCTCTAACTTCTTTCGCATTTTGTTCAATAATTGTTGTAAACGGAACAATATAAATAATCCGTTTTTTCTTTTGTAATAAAGCATGCCGCAAGCCAAACCTTAAACTTGCTAATGTTTTCCCTCCACCCGTTGGAATCGACAGAGTATAAATACCTGAGGGACGTTCAGCAAATTTTGCACATTGTTCAGACATCTCACTTCTCAACTTATTAATGGGAGTTGATTCACCTTGTTCTCTTTTGAATGAATCAATCTTCTTCAATAACCTATGATAAAACTTTTGAAAAAGCTCTTCCGTATCAACCTCTAATTCATACGAAGCATTCTCTTCAAACAGACGTGTATTCGTCCTGTCCCCATCAATTAATGCACTAAAGATAAATTTTGTTAAAAACATTAGATTTTTTTCACGTTCAAGTGGTTTTTTTTGATTAAAAACTTCTAATTCTTTTGCTGCACAATCCACATACTCTTTAAATTCAGATTCGCTCATTACATGCTCAAAAAATAGTCTCTTTGTTTCACTAAACTCAGGGAAAGGCTTTTCTTTTACACGATATAAATAATTTGATTCTAACTGTGGGGTTAGGAAGTCTAGCAAATAAGAATGATGAGATAAAATACTATTTCCAACGACCTCTGATAAAATTAAATACCACATCTTCTCTTTTGCTTTATTAGAATGATACATTTCATAAAGTAACTTACCACCAGCTGTAGAATGATCAACACTTCCTCGTTTAGAAGGTTCACCTGGATTTTCAATTGCATTCAATAAGTAATCTCGGAATTCACATGTATACTTACCTAGGTCATGCAGTAAGCCTGCTAATCCAGCGATATGTTTAACTCCTATTTTCTCGCCATACCCTTCTGCTAATTGTTTTACTTCGAGTAAATGTTCTTTAACAGTTTGGATCTTTCCATCAGATTCACGAACATGTGCGATAAAGTCCATCAAATCCTCCTCTCTTAAATCAAAAAACAGCAAAAAACCAATATTATGATTTTCTTGCTGTTCTCTAGGGTATCGTTTTGTTATTAACTTATATTATAGTTATTATATACCAATAAATAGAACTAGTCTATTATACCCAACTGAATAATCTGATTATTTTTCTACTCATAACACCGAGAGATTAAAACTACTTTTTTTAAACTCAAATAGATTATAATAGAAGAAGATTATAAATCGATCAAGAAACAGCAAGATCCAAAATATGTTGCTCGCAAATACCGTACTTCATCTATGATTCATGCCCTTGCTTTCTTCTGCACCCAAGTTATCTTTTTTTCAATGGGAACAAACAGTTTTGACGAAGCTGTTTCCTATTTATTTGATTTATCTTGTTTTGAGAGCGGTTCTTACGAAATCAGTCCTTATCCAAATGGAACCATTTATAGCATCGTCATGCTTTGGACCTTAATATTTTTTATTGACACGATTTATCATGGTCATATACTATTTTCAAAAAAAGAACTAAAACGAAGAATTTCAATTCAATAAATTTAAGGGACACACCTATATGAGTGCGTCCCTTTTCGATGAACTTATAATTCTTTTATAAATGCAAATCTATTTGAGGCATGAGTTTAATCACCATCCTACTCATTTCAAGTCATGCCCCCATGTAGAGTGTGACCTAAGGACATTAATTAACACCATAACAAATGCCTGATTTCAATCCACGCACCCATAAAGAGTGCGACAAGTGTACCGTCATAACCTTGGTTATTGGCAGCTATTTCAATCCACGCACCCATAAAGAGTGCGACTTATTTTTCGTCAAAGAATAGGACAAACCTTTAAATTTCAATCCACGCACCCATAAAGAGTGCGACTGCGAAAACTAGTACAAACTAACACATGAAACGTATCATTTTGCAATAATTAGTCGCATTCATTCCTTTTTCATTTGTAATTTACAATTAAATCGAACAAATTTTCAAAAAAACTGGTGCGAATCCCCCTACTAATTTATGTTCACTACCGATTCGCACTTACATTGTAAACTAGAAAAAATTCTATATTATCAGAATTTTTATGATTTAATTTTAAGCTACTTTCTTCATTCCAACAACTAAAAGTTCTTCATTTAACCTTTAATAAAATTCACAATAAAATCTTCATTTACCTCACCAATTTCAACCCGTAACGCGGCAATCACAGCACCACCTACTGGGGCAATTTGTGGTAAGACAAAATGAAATGAATTGATCTGATGTTTTTTCAATTGTGTTTCGATTCCCGTTTGGAGTAAATCGGCTCGGTTCATGACACCGCCAGTTAACACGATGGGCAAACTGGTATCCATTCGAACATTTCCTCTTTTTATCAATGTAGCGATTTGATGACCAAGTAATTCGGCTTGTTCTTTTAAAATATGTAGTGCGACTTTATCTTTTTCGTCAGCAGCTGCCATCACGTGTCGACTTAAGGAAGCAATCGTTTCACGTGCCTTTTCTCCATATATAAAGGGAATGAGTGCTGTCGGATTATCTATTTGGAAGTGAGTCAGAATCAGCTTTGTTAATAGAGTCTCCGTCCCTGTTCCATCGTAAGCTTGAAACACAGCACTAACGCCCGCTTTCCCAATCGCATAACCACTACCTTCATCCCCGACTAGATAGCCCCAGCCACCGACACGATAGCGGTTATTATTATCATCTACACCGTATGTAATCGAACCTGTTCCCGAAATTTGCACGACCCCAGGTAAGCCCATCGTTCCTGAATAAAGAGCAATAATCGCGTCATTATCAACCTCGACCTGAACATTTGGAATAACCTTCTGAAGAAACGCTTTGATCACTTCCTGACGATTGGTTCCCTCCATACCAGAAAGTCCGGCAAACAAACTACTTACTTGTTGATAGGCCTGCTCATTTTGCTCCTTTAACGCTAATAGCAATTCCTTTAGTTCGCCTTTAGCCTGTTCCATCCCTACGCTATTTGGATTTGTCGCACCAACCGTTTTTTCAGCTACGACATGACCTTTTTCACTTACTAGAACACCTGTCGTCTTTGTTCCCCCGCCATCAATACCAATCACATACATGGAATCGCCTCCATCTTCTTTTCCTCATCATAGCGGAACTATTATATAGTTGTCTATACCTTTTATAACAACATCGCCCAATTGGTTTAAAACACAATAGTAATTTTAATTAAACCCATTTATTTGTACAAATATACATATATAAACACCCAAAATCCCTTTATGATGAATGTATGCGATTACGTTTTGGAAAGGAGTTATTTTTATGATAACAACTGAAATCAAAAAAGAACTCATTATGATTGTCGGAGAAAATAATTATGAAGATTCACCCGCTAGTAAGCTCGTTTATTCCTTTGATGCAACCCCACAATTTCAGGCGATGCCAGATGCGATCGTTTCACCAAGAAATAAAGAAGAAATTGCTCAAATCGTCAAACTATGTAATACCTACCATATCCCAATCGTTCCCCGTGGTTCAGGTACTAACCTAAGTGCTGGTACGACTCCACTTGAAGGGGGAATCGTGCTTTTGTTTAAACATCTCGATCAAATTTTAGAAATTGACGAGGAGAACTTAACAATTACCGTTCAGCCTGGTGTAAACACACTCGAAATGAGCCAAGCCGTGGAAGGGATTGGATTATTTTATCCCCCGGACCCGAGTTCGATGAAAATATCACAAATCGGTGGGAATATTAATGAAAACTCAGGCGGATTACGCGGCTTAAAATACGGAGTGACACGTGATTATGTACTCGGCCTTGAGATTGTTTTACCGAACGGAGAAATCATTCGAACTGGTGGAAAACTTGCAAAAGATGTAGCTGGATATGATTTAACTCGCCTTTTTGTTGGTTCTGAAGGGACGCTTGGAATTATTACGGAGACGACTTTAAAATTAATACCGAAACCCGAATCGAAAAAAACGGTTCTTGCTCTTTATCAAAGTATGGATGCGGCTGCAAAATCCGTTTCTAAAATCATTGCGAACCGTGTCATTCCAGCTACCCTTGAATTTCTAGATCAACCGACTTTAAAAGTTGTAGAAGACTTTTCGAAAATCGGCCTGCCAACACATGTGGAAGCGGTTCTTTTAATTGAACAGGATGGCCCGATGGAATCCGTTATCAAAGACATGGACAAAATTGTCACCATTTGTAAAGAAAATGGTGCTATCGAAGTCAATATGGCTCAATCTGCTGAAGAAGCGGAGAAATTAAGCACGGCTAGACGCTCAGCTTTATCCGCCTTAGCACGTCTAAAACCAACAACGATTTTAGAAGACGCAACCGTTCCTCGTTCTGAAATTGCCAATATGGTGCGTGCCATTAATGAGATCGCAGCCAAATATAAGGTTGAAATCTGTACATTTGGCCATGCTGGAGATGGCAACTTGCATCCTACCTGTATGACTGATGCGAGGGATACGGAAGAAATACACCGTGTGGAGTTAGCTTTGCAAGAGATTTTTGAAAAAGCCGTATCATTAGGCGGCACGATTACAGGTGAGCATGGAGTCGGGGCAATGAAGGCACCTTACCTTCATTTAAAGCTAGGCGAGGAAGGAATTGCCGCAATGCAAGGCATTAAACAAGCCTTTGATCCCAACAATATTATGAATCCGAGTAAAATCTTCGCTAAATCGACACGGAAAAGAATTGTGGTGAATCAAACATGAACACAATCGAAAAAGAAAGAATCCAAAGGCAATTCCAAGAGAAGATGGACTATGATGAATTGTTAAACTGTATGCGATGTGGCTTTTGTTTGCCAACTTGTCCAACCTATATCGAATCAGGAAAAAACGAACTTCATTCTCCACGTGGGCGAATTGCCTTAATGAAAGCCGTCGTGGATGGTGAGATCGAACCAGATGAGGAAGTGAAAAAATCCCTAGATATGTGCCTTGGCTGTCGGGCCTGTGAACCGGTTTGCCCTTCAGGTGTGAAATACGGGCATTTACTTGAAGAAGCCCGCGATATCATTTATCAAAATAAAAAGCCATCCTTACCAGTCAAAGCTTTACGCGAAGTCGTCTTCAATCAGCTGTTCCCACACCAAAGTCGCATGGTTGGTCTAGTTGGTTTATTAGGTTTTTATCAACGATCAGGGCTCCGTACAGTTACACGAAAGTCAGGCATTCTTAAAGTTCTTCCCGATTCGATGCAATTAATGGAGAAAGTCATCCCTCATGCCCCTCGACAAAAAGAAATGAAAAATAGACCAACACATCTTGAGCCACTTGCGGTTAAAAAGAAAAATGTTGCCTTTTTTAGTGGTTGTTTAATGGACACCGTCTTTATGAAAACCAATGAAGCCACCAAAAAGCTGCTTCAATATGCTGGCTGTGAAATTGTCATTCCCCAAACGCAAGGCTGTTGTGGAGCCCTTCATGGTCATAGTGGCGAAAAAATGAAGGCGAAAGAAATGGCGAAGAAAAACATCGAAGCTTTCGAAAAAGCCGAAGTCGATTATATTATTACAAATGCCGGTGGCTGTGGAGCCTTTTTAGTCGATTATGATCATTTATTAAAAGACGATCCCGAATGGGCAGTGCGTGCCAAGGAGTTTGCCAACAAAATTAAAGACATCACTTCCATTTTAATCGAGTTAGAGTTTGATCAATTACCATTGCAGTTAAATGAGGAAGTTTTAACGTACCAAGACTCCTGTCATTTACGAAATGGACAAAAAACATTCATCGAACCAAGGAAACTGCTTCAATCGATTTCAGGGTCCAATTTTGTTGAAATGAAAAATGCCGATCGCTGTTGTGGTTCCGCTGGTATTTATAACATCGTCGAATCGGAAATGTCGATGCAAATCCTCGATTACAAAATGGAGCAAACTAAAAAGACAAAAGCCAAAACAATTGTAACTGCCAACCCAGGCTGCCTATTACAAATGAAACTCGGGATAGAAAAAGAAGGCCTGAACGAGCAAATGCGTGCTATTCATATCGTTGATCTATTATTAGAAGCTTATGAGAATGCTAATAATAAATAGAAAAGATAGCGAAAATAAGGGAAGGACTCCGTTTTAGTGCCATTTTAAAGGTTAGTGCTTTCTTTTTTGTCCTATAAACCTTGGTTATGCGTCATTTCAACACTTGGCTCCTTCCCTTTTGTCCTATAAACCTTGGTTATGCGTCATTTCAACACTTGGCTTCTTCTTTTTTGTCCTATAAACCTTGGTTATGCGTCATTTCAACACTCGGCTCCTTCTCTTTTGTCCTATAAACCTTGGTTATGCGTCATTTCAACACCCGGCTTCTTCCCTTTTGTCCTATAAATCCCATATCACCTTCCCTTAAAGCTCTCCTCGAAAAGAAAACGCCAAATAAAACAAAGTCAGTCCGAGCGTTTCTTTTGCGTTGATTCCGGTTAATTCACGGATTTGCTTTAAGCGGTAATGGAGAGTGTTTTTGTGTATATGGAGAGCTTCTGCCGTATCGACAATGGATTGATTATGAATCAAATAAGTACGTAACGTCCCTTGTAACTCTGGATCGGTTTCCAATTGGCCAAGTACTCGTTCAAGAAACTCACCTTTGACGGAATGATCCACCTCTGCTCCTATAATCTCAAGCAATAACTCTTCATAATAAATAATGCCCTTCTCAACAGTTGCGGCTTTTATTGCCTTACTTGCCTCATGATAAGCCCGTTTTAACGAGTACGTTGCCACTGATTCGCTCACACCAATAGAGAAGCGTCGGTTGTCTCCATTTTTCAAAAAGGCTTTTCTCCAACGAATTAATTCAGCTGCTAACCTTTCATCTTTACAACTCTTCTCACCCTCTATAGCACGTAACAATAGAAAGCGGCCATCTCGCCACCGAATCAAGACATCTTCACTTCGATGGGGAAATTGATTTTGAAACCATTCATTCATAAAAAAAGATACAGCTTGCCCGTCCTCGTCACTTGCCTCCATTAAAATACAGATGTAAGGGAAACCAATCGAAATCCCAAGCAATTGACCACGTTTAATAAAAGCCTCATCCACTTCTTTAAGCATGACCCATTCATTAAAATAAGCTTCAAGTCCACGCGTTTGCCATTCTTTTTGTTCCAAATGATACGTTTCTTTAATCATCAACTCAGTCATTTTTCTTAACAAATCAGCATATGGTTCGATTTCACTTGGGTGACCAGTTACACCAATTACACCAATAATTTTCCGCTCAAACATTAAAGGTAAATTGATTCCATATTTGACTCCTTTGAATCGTTCCTTATTCTGTTCATTAATATAGAGCTTCTTTTTCGTTTTTAAGACATGATAAGCACCTTGATGAAAATCGCCAACTCGGTTCGACTCAGTTGCCGCAATGATCGTTCCCTTTTCGTCAACGACAATCATACTCTCATGCATGACTAAACGAACTTCATCAATAACCTTTTGGGCAAGTTCAGGTAATAAGCGCATTCCTTTCACCTCTGTTCATTCCTCACTTTGTCTTACTATAACTAACAAATTTTCTTATTTTCCACTCCAAGAGTCGCCCATGCTGCAAAATGTAAAAAGAGTGACCCATTGAGGGATCCCTCGCTGAGTCACCTATTTTTCCTTTAACGCATCAACAAAACCACTCGTTAACTATATCTACTTAACCCTTGTTTTACCTTTACTTGGGAAACGTAATGTTTCTACAACATCTCTTGTTTCATTTAAATGTTTAACAGACTTGTCGTATTGAGAGGAAGCGACACACATAAATAAAATGTCGATGACTTGGAGTTGAGCAATTCGCGATGACGTTGCACCACTTCGGAAGGTTGGTTCTTTTGTTGCCGATGTATAAAGCTGAATATCGGCTGTTTCACTGACGAGCGATTGCCCATACTTCGTTAAACTTATTGTGGACAGCCCTTTTTTCTTAGCAACCTCTAAAAATTGACTAACTTCTCTCGTTTCACCAGAAAAAGAAATTCCAATCGCCACATCTTCATCGGTTGCGGTTGCGACTAATGTCGTCGCCATATGAACATCAGTAAAAGCATACGTTGTTTTATCAATACGTAAAAACTTCTGCTGGGCATCGTGGGCGATAATTCCAGAAGCTCCGATCCCAAAAAAGTGAATACGTCTTGCCTTAATTAACTTCTCAATCGCTTTTTCTAATTCTTCAATATTTAATAGATCGGCTGTTTCACGAATCGTTTGAATCGAGTTGCTCGTCATTTTGTCAATAATCGTTATTGCCGATTCATTCGGTTCAATATCTCTAGGCCCGTGCTCTGTTTTCTTTTGTAGGTCTCCTGCAATCCGTAACTTCAAATCGGGTAAGCCTTTTAAATTTAATGATTTACATAAACGAATTACGGCAGCACTACTTGTGGCACTTCTTTTCCCTAATTCATGTGCTGTTAACGAAATAGACTCCTGTGGATGCTCAATAAGATACTCAGCAATTTTTTTCTCAGAAGGAGGTAATTTTGGCAACATTTCCGTTAACATAACAAGGCCACCCGTCATAAATGACATTTCGTATCAACCCTTTTCCATCAAAATATTCTTAACGTCATTATACTAGATTTCTTATCGCATCACACTGATTTCGGATTGACTCTTTTCGTCGTAATCGTTTTCCATTTCTTCCTCATTCATATGCTTCTCGATTTTCACTCAATATTCTTCTAAATGAACGCTTTTTTGACCGTCACTGGAGCTTTTCCGACAGGCTCAAGCTCACCAAACAAAATCGCTGCTGCCGTCGATAAAGCCGGGTAACTCAACTCATACGTATTCAAATAGACATCGATTTCATTTGGTAAAATGTTAATATCATAAGGACTTCTCATCGCCACAACAACGACACTCTTACCTAAATCAATCAATGTTTGAACAACCTTTACTTGTGTTGCATCAATTGAAGCCGAAACGAGACCTATTATGACTTGCTCATATGGGGCTACTTCTTGAACTAATTGCTCTAGTGATACAGGCAATGAAATGACATCAGCTTCCGTAACGTATTCTTGGATAGCTAAACCTAATGCTGAATGAGCGTATTGTTTATCTTCTGCTTTTGTTAAAATTGTATTTTCGGGTTCAATGACTAACCGTTTTTGTTCCTTTTTTAAAGGCAATTGAGCCCCACCTTTTTCAAGAGTGACACTTTTTTGATACACATTCAGCGCTTTTTCTTCATGTTTTTTAGAACCAACGATTTTGGATACGGATTGTTCATTTGCTAAATCTAGCTGTTCCCAACTCGTATACTTTTTCTTTAATTCTATTATTCGTTCATAAGCAGCATCGATTTGTGCTTCCCTTAATTCACCATTGGCAAGTGCTTTTTTGATTTCATTCAGCGCTCCTTTTTGTTTATCCAATCTATGAGAAATCATCACAACGTCAATTCCCGCTTTTAAAGCCCCAACCGCTCCTTTTTCCGTCCCAACCGTTTTAGCAATTGCATCCATTTCGAGACAATCTGTTGTCACAACCCCATTAAAACCAAGCTTTTCACGCAGCAATCCTGTAATCACATTTTTTGATAAAGTCGCAGGTGTCTCCTCATTTGGTTCAAGTGCAGGGAAATGGATATGAGCAGACATCACGGTATCAGCACCAGCTTGAATACATTCTTTAAAAGGAACCAATTCGATTCGCTCTAATCGTTCAAGAGAATGCTCAATTTGGGGCATTCCTAAATGCGAGTCAACATTTGTATCACCATGACCAGGAAAATGCTTTAACGTTGTGACCATTCCTGCTTTTTGCAGTCCTTTCATCGTTTCTTTGCCAAACGCTGCAACCTGCTCCGTTTTTTCACCAAACGAGCGGACACCAATGACCGGATTATCTGGGTTATTGTTAACATCAAGGACCGGAGCTAAATTCCAGTTAATACCGAGAGCTTTTAACTCCTCACCACATATTACCCCAAGCTCAAAAGCATTTTTTATATCTCCTGTAGCAGCCGTCGCCATCGCCCCCGGTAAAATGGTCGTCCCGTCTCCAATTCGACGCACGATACCATTTTCTTGATCAACACAAATTAGAAGCGGGTAAGCCTGTTTTGCTTCATAAGCGATTTGCTGCAATTCCGTTGTTAAGGCAAGTACTTCCTCAGGTGTCCCAATATTTCGTGCAAATAAAATAATCCCACCAATATGATAATCTTGAATAAACTGCTTCATCTCTTTCGGTACTTTTTTTCCATCAAAACCGACGACAAATAATTGACCTAACTTTTCTTCTAAACTTAATGACGTCATAATTAAATAGACACCTTCCTTTTATTTAAAATAAGAGCGAACGATATTATGAAATCTCGGTCTCAGACGCAAAATCGGATCCTTTCTTCCATAATGAACTCGATTTGTTAATAAAATGACACGAAGATCGATCTTTGGATCAAACCAAATGCTCGTACCTGTAAAACCAGTATGACCGTATGATTGTGGTGAAAATAAGTCACCACAAGAAGAGACAATGTTGCTTTTTAAAATCCAGCCAAGTCCACGAAACTCTGAATCAAACGGACTATAATTTTTTCTTGAAATTTGTAGAGAAGGGGCAGATAAAATCGTTTTACCTTTATAAACTCCATCACTTGCGATCATTTCAGCAAAATGGGTTAAATCCGACATTGTCGAAAAAAGTCCTGCATGCCCGCTTATTCCACCCATAAATTCCGTATTATCATCATGAACAATCCCTTGCTTATAGCTTTGGAGGCTTTCACTATATTCAGTTGCTGCATACCTTTTTTCGCTAAAGGTCGGGTTAAACCCTGTCTCCTTCATCTCTAAAGGTTCAAAGACTTCCTTTTGGACAAAGTCTTCAAACCTTTCTTCGGTAACCGCTTCAATGATTTGATATAACGTAATAAAGCCTAAATCACTATAGATGACTTTTTCACCAATGGCCGAAACGAGCGACTCTTGATAAATCTGAGTCATTATTTGTTCCGTTTCTAGTTTTTCTTCATAATAGCGACGGTGGGCCGGTAATCCAGAAGTATGTGTTAATAAATGTTTAATCGTTATGTCTTCTTTTCCGTTTGTTGCAAACTTAGGTAAAATCGTTTTAACACGGTCATCTAAATGAATTTCCCCGAATTCAATCAGTTTCAAAATGGCTGGTAACGTCGCCACAACCTTTGTTAATGAAGCTAAATCAAAAACCGTATTTAAGGCCATCTTTTCTTTTGTAGGAAAAACGATCCGATGTCCTAAAGCCTCTTCATAAAGCACTTTCCCCTGATGAGAAATATGGATCACTGCCCCAGGAATATGCTTGAGGTTAATCTCCTTTTCTATAAATTCTCGAACTCTTTTTTCCAAAATATTCACTCCCTACCAAGCTCACTAAATTTATTTAAATCGACCGGTTGATACTGGATATTCACCATAATCCCCCTTCGTTCTTCATCACAGTTGACTATTTATCCTCAGTTATGTGCAAAAAAACTGAGCTCAAATCAGATGCTCAGTTTCTTTCACCACAAAACCACTTAAAAGGGCAAAACTAATTTCCCCATCGAAACCGCCTTTGTAGCACCTGTCGCTGATGGTGTATTATTCGTTTGCTGACGTAAAAACTCATTTCCTAAAATCGCAAAAGCAATCGCTTCTTTAGCATCACTTGAAAACTCAAGAAACTCCATTGATTTGACAGGGCGCTTTAACCCTTTTTGTAAGTGATCCATTATAAAACGATTATGCACCCCACCCCCACCAACAAACACTTCTTTTATGTCATAAAGTGGGTCCAGTTGTTGTTGAATTGTGCTAGTAATCGAATAAACGGTAAAGCTTGTGACCGTTGCGACAATATCCTCAAATTCTAATTTACGCTCCTGGCCTTCTAACCAGATTTTTTCAGCTAGATTGCGATGATAAAATTCCCTACCAGTGCTTTTAGGATAAGGAAGTTTAAGAAAAGCGTCTTCCCTTATTAACTTTTGAAGCCACTCCTCATCAACTTGGCCTTTTTGGGCAAGCTCCCCTGCCTCATCAAAATCCTTCGCTCCATTTGAACCAATTCGCACCATTTCATCGATTAAGACATTTCCAGGCCCTGTATCAAAGGCCAATACTTCATGTGAAGGCTTTTCCCCTGGTGAATAGGCTGGCAAAACAGTTAAATTAGCCATTCCACCAATATTTAATAACGCTCTCCCACAAGTCTCACTTCGAAAGAGAATGTCATCAACAAATGGAACAAGTGGGGCTCCTTGACCTCCTACCGCCATATCACTTGGTCGAAAATCGCCAACTGTTACCGTTTTTGTCAGCTCGGCAATAACCGCAAGCTCCCCAATTTGAAGGGTCGCTCCTTCATTAGGAAGGTGATGGATCGTCTGTCCGTGCGAGCTCACAAAATCTAAATCTTTTAGATGATAAGGAGTTCCTTCTAAGACAAGCGATACACTTTCCGCCATTTTTTCTGCTAGCAGCACATTTAAACGGCAAACCTCATCGACCGAAGACGTTTCAGGATGACAAACACGCAGAATCCTCTGTTTGAGCTCTTCCTCATATTGAAGCGTTTGAAAACCTAATAACTGAACTTCTGTTGCATATCCAGAACCTTTAATTTCAACTAATGCAGCATCAATTCCATCAACAGATGTACCTGACATAAGTCCAACAGCAAGCACCTTTTCCTTTGTTAATGGTAATACGATTGGCGTCACCATTCTCACCTCTTTGTCGATTGTTTTAATAAAATGCCATTTTTTATTAGTGCGTTATTTGATTTCCATTTTGGCTTTTGTTCACGTGCTTTGGGAATCATTCGGACTCTTTGATTCCCTTTCTCGCTTTTGTGCCGGTGCTTCGGGAATCATTCGGGCTCTTTGATTCCCTTTCTGGCTTTTGTTCACGTTCTTCGCGCTTCATTCGCCGGCTTTGATTCCTTTTCTCGCTTTTGTGCCAGTGCTTCGGGAATCATTCGGGCTCTTTGATTCCCTTTCTCGCTTTTGTTCACGTTCTTCGCGCTTCATTCGCCGGCTTTGATTCCTTTTCTCGCTTTTGTGCCAGTGCTTCGGGCTTCATTCAGGCTCTTTGATTCCCTTTCTCGCTTTTGTTCACGTTCTTCGCGCTTCATTCGCCGGCTTTGATTCCCTTTCTCGCTTTTGTGCCGGTGCTTGGGAATCATTCGGGCTCTTTGATTCCCTTTCTCGCTTTTGTTCACGTGCTTTGGGCATCATTCGCCGGCTTTGATTCCCTTTCTCGCTTTTGTGCCGGTGCTTCGGGAATCATTCGGGCTCTTTGATTCCCTTTCTCGCTTTTGTTCACGTTCTTCGGGCTTCATTCGCCGGCTTTGATTCCTTTTCTCGCTTTTGTGCCAGTGCTTCGGGCTTCATTCAGGCTCTTTGATTCCCTTTCTCGCTTTTGTACACGTTCTTCGCGCTTCATTCGCCGGCTCCGATTCCCTTTCTCGCTTTTGTGCCGGTGCTTCGGGAATCATTCGGGCTCTTTGATTCCCTTTCTCGCTTTTGTACACGTTCTTCGCGCTTCATTCGCCGGCTCCGATTCCCTTTCTCGCTTTTGTGCCGGTGCTTCGGGAATCATTCGGGCTCTTTGATTCCCTTTCTCGCTTTTGTACACGTTCTTCGCGCTTCATTCGCCGGCTCCGATTCCCTTTCTCGCTTTTGTGCCGGTGCTTCGGAAATCATTCGGGCTCTTTGATTCCCTTTCTCGCTTTTGTTCACATGCTTTCGGTATCATTCGCTCTCTTTGATTCCATCTCCACCTTATTCCTTCACTCCACCAAGCGTTAAGCCTTTAATAAAGTAACGTTGGAAAATGAGGAAGAAGATAATAATTGGAACGGCGGCGACTGTTGCACCGGCCATTAAGAACTTAAAGCTCGTTAAGTTTGCATCTTGTAATGTCTTTAACCCTGCTGGTAATGTCATCAAATCGACATCGTTGATGACAATAATTGGCCATAAGAAGGAATTCCAAATCATAACGAATGTAAAAATACCTAAGGTTACCATTGCCGGTACCGCAAGTGGCATAACAATTTTAAAGAATATTTTCAACTCACTTGCCCCGTCAATTGTCGCGGCCTCAATTAATTCATCAGGTACAGATAATAAAAATTGCCGCATTAAGAAAACCCCAAAAGCCATCGCTAAATTTGGTAATATTAACGCCCAGTGCGTATCAAAAAGTTGAAGCTCTTGGACAATAATAAAGGTTGGAACTAGGGTAACTTGCTCTGGAATCATCATTGTTGCGATAATGGCCCAGAAGAAAATCCATTTCCCAGGGAATTGCTTTTTAGCAAAGACATAACCGGCCATCGTATCTAATAGCACAATGATTGCGGTTGTCACTATCGCTATATACATACTATTAAAGAGCCATTTTAGAATAGGGGTCGTCGTAAATAGCCGGGTAAAAGAGCTAAATGTTTTCTCCCTCACTTCTGTCATTAAATCGCTATGAACTTCCGCTTGGGCATAATCACCTGCACGCTCAGCCGCTCTTTTCTTTTGCCATTGGGAGATGTATTCGGTAATCCCAACTGGATATAACTTTGGTGGGGCTGATTCCACATAGGACATCGGCGTATCCATCTCTTCATTTTGATAACTAGGTAACTGTAAAGCCGTTGAAAATACCCAATATAAAGGCAAGAGAGAGACGATAGCGATCATCGTTAATACGATTAACGTTATTGGTTTTTTTAATTTATTTAACATCGATTCTCATCCCCCTCACTATTTATCCGTTTTTAATGCTTTAAATTGAGCAATCGCAAAGCCCATCAGAATAATAAATAAAATCACAGATTGGGCTGACGCCAAGCCAAAATTAAAATCTCGGAATGCCGTCTTATAAATGACATGAACAACGGTCTCTGTTGAATAACCAGGTCCACCGCCTGTCATCATAATAATTTGAGTGAAGACTTGAAATGAACCAATTGTACTAATAATAACTAAATATAAGGTTGTTGGTTTTAACAGAGGTAACGTAATCCTTACCCACTTTTGAAATGGACTTGCTCCATCAATATCAGCCGCCTCATATAAGGAAGGATTTATATTGTTCATCGCCGCTAAATAGATAATGATCCCAGAGCCTGGAGGTATAAGTATCGACATAATCATTAAAGATGGCAATGCTGTCGAAGTTTGAGCTAACCAGTTTACCGGCTCAAATCCAAAGAACCCTATTATGTAGTTAAATAAACCAAAACGATAGTTATACATCCAACGCCAAACCATTGCGATAATAACCATTGAAGTAACAGTAGGAAGGTAAAAGGCCGCTCTAAAAAAAGTTTGTGATACTCTGCCTAAAGGATGAATTAAGGCAGCAATTACTAAGGCCGTAATAATAAAGGCAGGAACAGTCACAAGTGTATAAATGAGCGTGTTCCATAATGCAGCTCTAAAAATAGGGCTTTGAAATGCGTCAATATAATGCTTAAACCCGACATAATCAATGGTAAAAACACCACGATCTTGAAAGGAGATAACAAACGCCCAGACGATTGGTATGAACATAAAAATAATAAAGAAAACTAACTTCGGTAAAAGAAAAAAATAGGCTGATTTGTTTTTTCTTATTTTTTCCCACAACGTTTTTTTCGGTATAATGATTTTTTCAGTTGGACTCATATTAGGGTTTGTCTCCATTTTTGCTCCCCCTCTCAATTTCTACTTGATAAAATTGCTCACTTTGCTTCCGCGGCCAAACAGCTGTGCTTCCTCATTCATTGGAACTCACTCTGAGATCATATCATCAGCACGTTTCCACAGGAGTCTTCGTATACCTAGAATAATAAACATAATTTTCAGAATAAACTTTTAAATAAAAGCTCTTCTCCCTTCAACTGGAAAGAAGAGCTTTCGTAAAATCTAATTAATTACCCATAATTCTTTCTACTTCAGAACGTGCATCTTCTAAGGCTTCTTGTGGTGTTTTCTCACCATTAGCCGCCAATTGAAGCTGGCTTTGAATCACTTCATCAATTCTTGCCCATTCTGGATGGCGCGGAATTGGAATGACTTGGTCACTTAGTTCCTGTGCGGCAGCCATTCCAGGATTATCGGCAAACGGATCCATATCTGCTGTTGAGATACGAGCAGGGAATGTACCATAATTTTGTGCCATTACATATTGTTCATCGGCACTTGAGACAAGCTTCAAGAATTCGCCAACCATTTTTTTCTTCGCTTCATCTTCTTGATGGAACATCACATAACCACCAACACCACCAAATGTAACCGGCTCGCCTAAATCACCAATTGGATATTCAGCAACCATAAAGTTCATCTCATATTCTTCACTTTGTAAAGAACTAATCGCCCATGTTGCCCATGGCTGAACAGCAATTGTACGCTGATTTAGAGCTGCAAACGCTTGGAATGTTCCTCCAACATCAGCACTTCCCATTTCAACAGGTGCCGCACCATGTTCTAATTTCAAATCAACCAATTTTTGTAATCCACTTACAGCTTCAGGAGCATCGAATGTATACTCCGTTAAATCATCATTTAATGGGTATCCACCATCCATAAATAAGAATGGCCAAGCCTCATAATATCCAGGCATAATGTACGTAGAGAAACCATAAACATCTCCGTCTGTTAAAGCGATCATTTTCTCAACAAACTCATCATACGTCCAACGCCCATCGACTGGCGGCTCAACTCCTTTTTCTTCAAAAATGTCTAAGTTTAAGAGTAAAGTTTGTACGCTAATTGACGTTGGTACTCCGTAAATATTTCCATTGTGCTCATAGGCTTCAATTGCATTTGGATAAAAATCTTCCCACTCTTCAGCAGTAAATAAATCATCTGTTTGCTCAATCACGCCTTCTTCAATATGATTCAAACTAATTGTACCGCCACTAATATCAATCGGAGCAATGTCTGGCCATGTTTTTCCTGCAATGGCAACGCTCAGACTATCTCCAAGCTCCGCCCAAGGCTGCTGAACAATGTTAATGTCAACACCAGGATATTTTTCTTCAAATTCTGCTGCCTTTTCCTCGATCCAGTGGAATTTATTCTCATCTGCATCATCCCACCTTGGACCATCCCAAACCGTAATCGTTCCTTCCCATTCTTCCCAATTCTCAACATCTGTTGAAGAAGAATTACCCCCACATGCCGTCAGTGCAGTAAGCCCTAAAATAACAGCTCCAGCAATCAATGATTTTTTCATCTTTTTCACTTGAATCCCCCTACCTGCATGATTAATATGTTTAATCTCAATAGAAGAAATGACCTTCTATTAAGAGTAATACCGTGGTTAATTTCTTTGGGTCAGTTCAATTGCCTTCCTGACAAATCCATTACCTTGCTGCAAAAGTGTCAATGCCTCCTCATATCCTACATTCCCTCGGAGCATCACAATCGCCACTTTTACATCATTGTTAGCTTTCATTAAAGTCGATCCAGCTTTCTTTTCTGATGCACCTGTTGCATTCATCACGATATTTTTTGCCCGTTCTTTGAGCTTCAAATTGCTTGCATTTAAATCGACCATTAAGTTTTCATACACTTTACCTAATTTAATCATTGTGGTTGTCGAGAGCATATTCAAGACCATCTTATGAGCAGTAGCTGCCTTTAACCTAGTAGAACCAGTCAACACTTCAGGACCAACCGAAACTTCAATTGCACACTCTGCCACTTCGCTTAGTTCAGAATTTGTATTCGCTGTTAAAGCGATGGTTTTCGCCCCTAAGGATGCTGCATATTCAATAGCTCCGATCACATATGGAGTACGTCCACTTGCCGCAATTCCTACTACAACATCATCAACTCCAAAATGAGCGTTTTCTAAATCTCTTTTTCCTTCTTCTGGTCGATCCTCTATGCCTTCTACAGCTGTCGTAATCGCCTTTTCCCCACCAGCCATAATTCCTTGTACAAGGCCAGGTTCTGTCCGAAATGTCGGCGGGCATTCTGATGCATCAATAACTCCTAGCCTTCCACTCGTACCAGCTCCAACATAGAACAAGCGACCACCCTTTTTCATAGCTTCATAGATAACATTTGTCGCTTGTTCTATGGTAGGCAAACATTTTCTAACAGCTAAAGCAACCGTTTCGTCTTCCTTATTCATTAAGGTTAAAACTTCTAAAGTTGATAGCTGATCGATATTAAGCGTTTGTTCATTTCTCTTCTCTGTCGTTAATCCTGATAAATCGAGTTCCATATAATCACCAAATTTCTATAGATGTAATGAAATATTATTTTTATTTTATAATATTATTTATAAAACATAATTTCAATACTTTTTTTAGAATTTTTCAAATTTTAATTTCACTCCTAATAAAATATAACAAAACCAATAGGATAAGAGGATTTTAAAAAGAGCTATGACATAAATTAGCAAAGTTCGTTAAATCAAGTAACTCTAGCAAACTTTCGACATTGTAATAAAATGATATTTTGTAAAAATTAAGATAATAGTGAAATATTGTGTTGAATTTTCAGAATTCTTTTTCTATAATGAGACTTAATTAGTCGAAAGGAGGTTTATCTCGTTTGATCATGTCTTCACCATATTAATAATTTAGGAGGAATTCCATGAAAAAGAAAGCGTTATCAAGAATGATGTGTGGTTTTTTAATTATTCTCTTGGCATTTGGTCATATTCCCCAAGCTTTCGCAAGTGAACAGACATCTTCTACTAGTGAATCATCTATGTCATTTATTGAAAAGATTATGTCAAAAGATTCTCATAATCTCTTACTTGAATTAGAGCTTCAAGGCAAACTTGCTTTAGCTAATAATTATGAAGTGTTTTATGTAAAAGATGGACAAGCGATTGAAACTTCCTTAGCTGAGGTACGAGTCGGTGCCGAAAACGTTAAAGTCTATTTAAACGAAGCAGAGCAAATTGAAACGATCCATATTTATGGAGAGACACCTATTAAAAACATTCGGGTCGGTATACATACAACGAACTTTGCTTCATTAGACCACGACTCCTTTATGGCAAAATCAGCAGCTGGTTTATTAATTGAAGACAAAATAGCGAATGAAAGCTTTGAGATTCCGGCCAATCAAAGTATTACTATTACACGAAATGGTACAGAACTTTCAGTCGCCCATTCTGAAGGAACGATTTATTCGGGAGAAAATCGAATCTATGTATACTCTCTTGACGAAGCCGATAAAATTGAAGTTACTTCTCATACAAGAGCATCTGGATATGAACCTAGTTATCGCGGCTTTTTTGAAGTTACCCCCTCTCAAACAGATGGAAAAATTCGTGTTTTAAATGAAGTTTATATGGAACATTATTTATATCAAGTCGTTCCAAGTGAAATGCCAGCTAGTTTTGGTGAAGAAGCTTTAAAAGCTCAAGCAGTTGCCGCTAGAACATATGCCTTAACAAACTTTTTCAGAGCTGATTTCTTAGCCCAAGGTTACCAAGTCGTAGATAGTGTGATGAGTCAAGTTTATAATAATATTCCAGAAAATACGACGACATCAGCAGCCGTTAATGCAACAGAAGGCCTTGTCATGATGAATAATGGGGAATTAATTGATGCTCGCTTTTATTCCACTTCTAGTGGTTACAGTCAAACCAAACATGAAACATGGTCTGAAGCTAATGGAACATACCCTAGTGCCGTGGTTCCTTACTTAATGGCTTCCAGTCATATTTATGACGAAATAACTGAAGAAATTGTTGAATTTGATACAAGTGATGAAGTCGTGATGGATCAGTTTTTTAGAGATTTATCTTTACGTGGTTATGGGGATGATTCTTTATTCCATCGCTGGAAAGTTGAATTAACCGTCGAAGAACTGACAAACTCTTTAAATAAAAATTTAACGACAAGGCAAACAGCTGACCCTAATTTTGTCTTAACTTTAAATGAAGATGGTCATTTTGTTTCTTTACCGATTCCAGCAGAGGGAATTGGTGAGCTTGTTGACTTAACAATCGCAAAACGTGGTGAAGGAGGAGCTGTAACAGAACTCATTGTTGAAGGGACAACGGGAACCTATAAGATTATAAAAGAATTAAATATTCGTTTTTCTATCGGTCTATTAGGTTCTGATATAGGTGGTAGTGATGCGATTCTTCACCAAGCGACTGGCGGAAGTGAAGACTATCATGCAACACGGACAAACTTTACTTTCTTACCTTCCTCCTCCTTTACATTGCAATTAGACGTCGATGAGGAAGAAGGCGCTAGACTAAGCAACATTACTTTCTTTGGTGGCGGTTTTGGTCACGGTGTTGGAATGAGTCAATATGGTGCTGGCGATCTTGGCAAAAATTTAGGATGGAGTTATGATGACATTCTTAAACTCTACTATCAAGAGATCGAATTTTTTGATATTTATCAAATTCCGGACGTACAACCTCCTATCGATCCACCAGGAGAAACGACTTTTAACGAAAAAATCATGTCGAAAACACAGTCTTCTATTGAGCTAGAGTTACAAGGAATTTTACCTGTAGCTTCTAATGTTGAAATTATGAGAACGATTGACGGTGTGTCACAGCCTGCTTCTTACAATGATGTACGTGTTGGTGCAGATAATGTGACTGTTCATTTGAATGAAGTAGGTGAAATCGAAAACATCGAAATTACTGGTATAACCCCAGTAGAATTGATGCGTGTTGGAATTATGAATGACAACTTTGCTTCGATTGACCATGATTTCTTTTCTGTCAAATCCACGGATGGTTTGACCATTGAAGATAAAGTAGCAGAAGAGACCATTTCGATTGATGCCGATACAGAAGTTGTTATTGCTATTCAGAATGAGGTAACAACGGTAAGTATAGGCGGGGATGTCATTTATTCTTCTAATAATCGTCTTTATGTAAACCCTAATGATGACAAAATTTCTGTCACTTCTTTTACACGAGCACAAGGAGTGCCCTCTTATCGAGGATTATTCGAAATCACCGCCTCTCCGATTGCAGGAAAGCTTCGGGTCATAAATGAAGTAGATTTTGAAGAATATCTTTATCAAGTTTTACCAAGTGAGATGCCCGAATTCTTCGGTTTAAATGCTTTAAAAGCTCAAGCTGTTGCGGCAAGAACATATGCATTACGAGGGTTCTATAGTACCGGTTTCACTTCGAATGGTTATTTTGTTGTAGATAGTGTTTTAAGTCAGGTTTACAACAATGTAGATGAAAATGAAACCTCAACTCAGGCAGTAAACGAAACAAAAGGGATCGTTATGGTTGATGAAGATGGGAATTTAGTAGATGCCCGTTATTATTCTACATCAAGTGGTTTTGGTGCCTCTAAACACCAAGTTTGGTCAGAAGGAAATGGCGACTTTCCTAGTTCTGTCACACCTTATCTCATTTCTCAAAGTCACACATTTGATCCAAATAACCCAGGGCAAATGCTTGATATTGATACATCGGATGAAGAAGTGTTAAATGCATTTTACAAAGATTTATCCTATGAAAGTTATGATGGCGAATCATGGTATTTCCGCTGGATGTTCGCTTTATCTCATGAAGAACTAGCGAATACGATTAATGCAAATATTCACGAAAGATATGCCGCTCAAAGTGACTTTGTCTTAACAAAAGACGAAAACGAAAACTTTGTTTCGAAACCAATTCCTACTGAAGGTATCGGTGAATTCGTTGATATGTATGTGTCAGAACGTGGTGATGGTGGAATTGCAATGTCACTCATCATCGAAGGAACAACTGGCACATATCAAATTGTAAAAGAGTATAATATTCGTTTTCTTATTCGACCACGTGCGGTTGACACTGGTGGAGATGATGTTATCCTCTATCGTGCTAAACAAGGGGAAACTGAATACGGAATGACACTGTCTAACTTTTCAATCATTCCATCCGCTTTCTTTAGCTTAGATTTAGAAGATGGACAAGTTGTCTTTTATGGCGGCGGTTACGGTCACGGTGTCGGAATGAGTCAATTCGGTGCTTATCAACTCGGAGAAATGAACGGTTGGGAATACTCTCGTATCTTAACTTCCTACTACCCTAATATGACACTCATTAATTGGGCTGATGGGACTGAGATCGAAGTACCAGGCGAACCAGGCGAACCAGGTGAACCGGGCGAACCAGGTGAACCGGGCGAACCGGGCGAACCGGGCGAACCAGGCGAACCGGGACAACCAGGGCAACCGGGCGAACCGGGCGAACCGGGACAACCAGGTGGACCAGGGCAACCAGGTAGTGATAACAAAGGCGATAATAGCCAAAAACTACCTGATACAGCTACAGCCTATTATAATTGGTTGCTGATAGGATCCGTTCTTTTACTTACAGCAGCAGCATTTTTCCTAATTAACAAACGAAAGATCAAAGCTAAAACAAACAATAGTTAAAAAATTGAAATGACAATGAAAGGGGCTGTCTCAAAAGCCCTTAAATCAAAAAAGAATCGAGAAGTTTTAGCTTCTCGATTCTTTTTTTAGGAGATTATAAATATAGATTGGTTTTCCAGTAATAGTTGATCACTGCTTACTGCCTGATATTATGAGTGAAGGCGATAAGCCAGAGCTCCACATGCACTTTTTCTTCGCCACGTAAGCACTGACGATTATTCTTAATTTGCTTTATACTCTTTCATCGCCGCTCTAGTGGAGTCATCCGCAATAACATTCTGCTTTTTCGTTTTCATCGTTATAGAAATAATTAGCAATGAAACAAGTACTAAAGCCCCTCCAACTGTTGCATTCATCTCAACTGTCGCACGTTCAATCACAACTCCCCCCATCATTGAGCCAAATGCAATTCCAAAGTGCAGGGCAGAATTATTTAAACTTTGTTGGATATCTGATGTTTCTGGGGCTGATGCAATCAAATAACTTTGTATCGCTGGTGTAATGGCCCAACTAAGCATACTCCAAGCCATCATGACGAGTAAAAATAGTGGAAAAACACTTGTTGTATATGGAATTGTAAAAAGCGATATCGCAAATACAATAATGATTCCAATGATAGTTTTTTGAGGGCCGAAACGATCAGATAACATCCCTCCAACTCCCCCACCAATAATGGCAGCAATTCCAAAGATAAGGTACATCAAGCTAATCCAAGTTCCATCGAGTCCCATTGTCATTTGTAAAAAAGGCGTTAAGTAAGCATACAGTGTTAAATGTCCAGCAAGAAATAAAAATGAAGTAAGCTGAATCAATAACAGTTTGCCATTTTTTAAGGTCTTTAACTGTTCTTTTAATGGGATACTTGGTTTCGGGTCCATTCGCTCCATAAAAAAGTAAATACCAATAAGAGATACTGCCGTTAAAATCGTAATCATAAGAAAAGGTGCACGCCAACCAAAAGCATTCCCTAGCATTAGCCCTATTGGTACACCAAGAACTAAAGAAGCACTTATTCCCATAAACACAATCCCAATCGCACGTGCACGGTACTGTTTTAAAACAATATTAGATGCGATCGTCACACACAAAGCAATTAGCAACGAGCCACTCATCGCTGAAATAATCCGAGCAATCATCAGCATAAAATAACCATTACTAAAAATAGCTAATAAATTCGCTAAAAAGAATATCAATAAAGAAATTAACGTTAACTTCTTTCGTTCAATCTTTGCCGTAGCCGTTAATAAAATCGGTCCACAAATAGCAAAAACTAAAGAGAATATTGAAATTAACATCCCAACTTTCCCTAAAGAAACCCCCATGTCAACAGCGACTAAATCAAGAATTCCTCCAAGAATCAATTCAACTAACCCAACCACAAACGAAACAATCGTTAATAAATATACTCGTTTATCCATTTAAACACCTCATTTTAAGTTACCACTAGAAAGGTAACATAAGTAACGCAGTTAAACAAGTAGAAATTAACTAGTGTATAGTCTATGCTATGAGTAAAGTTATCCGTAAAAAAGGAGGATTCAGATGCTACAGCAATTTGGTTTTACCCAATATGAAAGTCAAGTTTATTCGTCTCTTATTACTATTAATCAAGCACTTGATCCGACTGCCATCGTTAAACGTTCCGGAGTTCCCCGTTCAAAAGTATATGAAGTTCTCCATCGCTTATCAGAAAAAGGCATTATATTAGAGACTACTGTCGAGAAAAAACGCCTTTACATAGCTTTGCCTCTGGATGCATTAATCGACAAGTTAAAATCAGATTTTGAATTAAATATTGAAGAACTTCAAAAAATTAACGTGGAAGAAATGGAAGCTGATGATCGAGTATGGAGTTTAAAAGAAAATCACTCGATCCAATCATTAATGAAGGAATTATCAGAAGCAGCTAAACAGACCATCTTTATTTCTGCATGGGCGGATGATTTGGATACATACTTACCCGTGTTAGAAAAAAAATATCAAGAAGGTTTAGAGGTGATTATCCATGTAATCGGAGAAGTGGAGACGCTCATCCCAACCGTCTCCACCCTTATCCCTGACCAAAGCCATAACACACTTGAACGCAGTCGAATTATTATTATTGACGACCAGGAAATGATGTTTGCTGGTATTGAAGATTCTAATTGGCAAGCGATTCGAACTCAGTCACCGCCACTAGTTAAATTCTTTACTGAATTCTTCTACCATGATGTTGCGTTAACTAAAATCACCCAACGCTATAAAAAAACCGTCATGGCTGATGAAGAAATTAAAGAAGTGTTAATGAAACTCAGATACTAACTCGTTTAAGCAAAAAAAAGTCTCTGTAAAATCATGTTAGATTTTACAGAGACTTTTTAAAGTTTTCAAAGAGTAACGACTTTTTTCGTTACATCCCCTCCAACTCTTAGGAACAGCTTATCCATATTTATTTTTTAAAAATCCCGAACGGCTTTCCATTTGGTAAAACGACTTTTCCAAAGTGAGTATTTAACACGATCGCAGCTGCACCATAAAAAGATAAAAGGGCAATCGCTAATTCGGAAATCGCCGCTAGCATCGATGTAAATTCGTACATAATACCGAAAGAACTTAAAGACAAGCCAATAAATAAGAAGTCAATACAGACAAAAATAAAGAATAAGACCTTATTTGTTTCTAACGCTCCGACTGTCATAAATAAACTAAAAATTAAATATCCAATAAAAGCGACACCTAGTTGTCTTGAATCGGCATGGGCTAATAATGTTTCTCCAAAAACACCCATTTGAATTAACCACGTAGTCCCTACTCCAAACCAAAATAAACCAAAAGCTCCAAAAGCAGTCGTTCCAAAAATATTGTTATGCTTAGCATCAAGCATCGCCGCAATTAATTGAGCAATTCCTCCTAAGAAAAACGCCCACGGTAGGATAAGTGACAAGCCATCCGTTAACCCTAACTTTTGTGATGAGGCAACCAACGTTACCATCGCTAGTCCAAACAAACCTAAAGCAGACGGATCTGCCGTTGTAATTTTAACCTCTGTATGATTCTGAGATCCCATTTTTTTAACCCCTTTATAATAAATGTATAAATTCCTACCTATATAAACATTGATACAGTTAATCACTCATATGAAAATAACCTTTCTTATCATACATGAAGTTTGTTGCTTTGTGTCGAATAAATTGCCCTTTTTATTAAGTCTTTTTAATGGAAATGTTTTGTCATAACAGAATAGTTAGAATCTAAACGCTCTCAAAAATAAGTAAAGCGATTTCATAAACAATGAACGAAAATGATTGATAATGAATGATTTTGACTGTATTATAAAATTATAACGACAAAAGAGGTGAATATTCATGTTGACATTGGAGAGAAAAGAACGAATTCTCGACCTTCTTAAAAGACATGAAGTTGTTAAAATTCAAGAGATTATTGCTGATACCGGTGCCTCCGAATCAACAATACGTCGTGATTTAACCGAGCTTGAACAAGAGAAAAAACTCAAACGTATACACGGTGGGGCAACGTTACGTTCAAACAAAAGAGATGAACCAACAATGGCTCAAAAATCACTCAAAAACCGTCATGAAAAGGTTGGAATTGCTAAAAAAGCAGCCACTTTTGTTCAAGATGGAGATTGTATTTTTTTAGATGCTGGAAGTACAACCTTTGAGATGATTCCTTTTTTAAAGGGCAAAAACATTGAAGTCGTCACAAACGGACTAACAAACATAACGGCCTTGCTTGATGCTGATATCCATACTCATGTACTTGGTGGCTATGTCAAAAAAGGGACTCATGCATTTGTAGGAAGAAGTGCAATCGAAACGATGGAGACATTCCGTTTTGATTATGTATTTTTAGGAGCAAATGGCATTACAGCAGATGATGGTTGTACAACCCCAGATCCTGAGGAAGCTTTTATTAAATCACATGCGATCAAATGTGGTCGCCAAGCTTTTGTGCTAGCTGATCATACAAAATTTGGAGATGTTACTTTTTCAAAGCTTACTGATTTAAATAAAGTTACCCTTATTACAAGCCAGTACATGCAGGAGCAAAACTCTCTGCTTCACGAGCAAATAACAGCTTTGACCAAACTAGAGGTGGTAAACATATGATTTATACAGTAACACTCAATCCCGCACTCGATTATTTCGTCTCCATTGATTCATTTAAAACAAATGAGGTGAACCGTTCCGAGGCAGACCATAAAGCCCCAGGTGGAAAAGGAATTAATGTCTCACGTGTTTTAAAACATCTCGGTCATCCAAGCAGCGCCCTTGGTTTTATTGGTGGCTTTACAGGTGAATATATTAAATCGGCCGTCCAGCAAGAAGGCATTCAAACCGACTTTATTCAAGTCGAAGGTGACACCCGAATTAACGTCAAAATAAAGAGTGACGTTGAATCTGAACTAAATGGTGTCTCACCGAATATCTCTTCCGATAATGTTAGAGATCTAGAGAAAAAATTTGAAAAAATGGTTCATGGAGATACCGTGATCCTCTCAGGAAGTGTCCCAAATTCACTGCCGCCTACTATCTATCAACACTGGACAAGTTTGTTAAAAAAGCGTGGGGTTGAAGTATTTATTGATACGAGTGGACAACCGTTAGTAGAAGCAATTCAGGCAAAACCGACTTTTATTAAACCCAATCACCACGAACTATCAGAACTTGTGGGCGATTCCATTCAAACCTTTGAAAATGCCGTACCTCACATTCAATCTTTAGTTGATTCAGGTATTGATTACGTCCTATTGACCTATGCTGGAGACGGTGCATTATTGGCGACAAGAAAACAAATTCTAACCGCTAATACCCCTAATGGCATCGTCAAAAATTCAATTGGTGCTGGGGATTCAACGGTTGCCGGTTTTGTGAGTGCCCAAAAAGAAGGAATGGAACTTGCAGATGCCTTCCGATTTGCGATTGCAACAGGAAGTGCGACTGCCTTCTCCACCGGCTTAGCCAAACGTCCAAAAGTCGAGTCTTTGCTAGCTGACATTCAAATTACACCTTATCAACAATAAATAGCTATAACGAAAGGGGAAAAAAGAAATGAAAATCTCTGATCTATTAAAAAAAGACACAATGATTCTTAACCTTTCCTCCTCCTCAAAAGAAGAAGTTCTAGATGAATTAATCGTCAAACTTGATGAGGCCGGAAAATTAAACGATCGAACAAAATATAAAGAAGCGATCCTTACTCGTGAGCAACAAAGTACAACAGGTTTAGGTGAAGGTATTGCCATTCCGCATGCCAAAACGGCTGCTGTCAAAACTCCTGCTATTGCGTTTGGTCGCTCAACGTCTGGCATTGATTTTGAAGCACTTGATGGACAACCAAGCCATTTATTCTTTATGATTGCTGCATCAGAAGGAGCTAATAACGAACATTTAGCCACTCTTTCAAAACTATCTACTTTTTTAATGGACGAAAACTTCCGTAAAAACTTGCTAGAAGCTGCTTCATTAGAAGATATTATTGCAACCATAGACAATAAAGAGGCTGAAGAAGCAAAAATAGAACAAGAGGAAGAAAATGCAAGCGTTTCCGAAGATTCTGAAAAATTATTATTAGGTGTAACAGGCTGTCCAACTGGTATTGCTCACACTTATATGGCCGCCGATGCCCTAAAAAAAGAAGCAAAGGAACGCGGTTATAAAATTAAAGTAGAAACAAATGGCTCTGGTGGAGTAAAAGGTAAACTAACCAAAGAAGACATCGAAAAAGCAGACGGAATTATTGTAGCTGCAGATACAAAAGTCGACATGGACCGCTTTGATGGCAAACGAATTGTCATCGCTCCTGTTGCTGATGGTGTCCGTAAACCTGGTCTCCTTATAGACCGAGCCCTTTCTGGAAAAGAACCAACTTACCGAGGAAGTGGTAATCAATCAAATGATGCTGATACCAATGCAAGTAAAAAATCTGTTGGGGCAAGTATTTATAAACATCTCATGAACGGTGTTTCCAACATGTTACCATTTGTTATCGGTGGTGGTATTTTAATTGCTTTAAGTTTTGTCTTTGAAACTCTCTTTGGGCAAGATAACTTTATTCGTGAAATCCTTATGACCATTGGTGGAGAGAATGCCTTTGCCCTCTTTATCCCAGTGCTCGCTGCCTTTATCGCGATGAGTATCGCTGACCGTCCAGGGTTTGCTCCAGGTTTAATTGCGGGTTATATGGCATTCAATAATGATGCAGGCTTTTTAGGTGGATTAATTGCCGGTTTCTTAGCTGGCTATGTTGCCTTACTCGTGCGCAGACTATTATCACAAATGCCTCAATCATTAGAAGGACTTAGAACGATTCTGTTTACACCAATACTCAATATTTTAATCACAGGTAGCATCATGTTTTTCTTAGTTGCCCCATTAGCCTCTGTCAATTTAGGTTTACAAAACTGGCTTGGGAATTTAGGGACAGGAAACATGGTCATTTTGGGAATTGTCCTTGGAGCCATGATGGCAATTGACATGGGCGGTCCAATTAACAAAGCCGCTTATACTTTTGGTATTGCGATGCTAGATGCTGGAAACCTTGGTCCACAAGCAGCGGTAATGGCTGCCGGAATGGTTCCACCACTAGGTATAGCGCTCGCGACAACCTTTTGGAAACATAAATTTACAAAACAACAACGAGAATCAGGTCGTACAAATTATATTCTCGGAGCATCCTTTATTACAGAAGGAGCAATCCCATTTGCTGCTGCCGATCCCATCCGTGTCATTTCAGCTAGTGTAATTGGTGCTGCGGTTGCCGGTGGATTAACAGGCTTATTTCAAATTGCCTTACCTGCTCCACACGGTGGAATCTTTACGATGTTCCTCGTGAACGGATCGACTTTCTCTTATATCGGACTATATGCATTAGCCATTCTTATTGGTTCTGTTATAACCGGAGTCATTTATGGCGTTATTAAAAAACCAATTTCATAAATCAGTTGAAGTTAACTAAAGAAAAGGTAGATGTGAGTTATTTTACTCGTGCATCTACCTTTTTTTGTAATTATTTGTACCGTAATTTTTGCTGAGCGAGGATTTCATTACAGAATATGGGTTTTTCATACCCTAATTTCGTCATTCTGCTGGTTTCATTACCTATTACCGTTTATTCGCACCCTAATCTCGCCATGTGGCTACTTTCATTACTTATTACCATTTTTTCGTACCCTAATTCCTGCCTCACTCTAGTTTCATTACCAATCACTACCTTTTTGCTCTAATCCTTTACTCTTAACTAAATTAACCATTTGAATCTATTCGCTTTAATGTTACAATTTTAATCGCGTGTGTAAAGAGAGCCTTTGCATCCCGAAAAATTAATATTGATGTAGGTGAAGTGAAAATGGTTTGGGAAACACTTAATATTATTGGAACAATTGCCTTTGCCATTAGTGGTGCAATCGTCGCAATTGAAGAAAAATATGATATTCTCGGTGTTTTAGTTTTAGGTTTTGTAACAGCTTTTGGTGGAGGTGCGATTCGAAACTTATTAATAGGAGCTCCCGTTTCTCTCCTTTGGGATCAAGCCCTTCTATTTAGTTTAGCCCTTGTCACCATTATTATTGTTTTCTTATTAAAAGATGTGTGGATCAATTATTTAAAACGGGTCATCATTTTTGATGCCATGGGACTGGCTGCGTTTGCGATACAAGGAGCCATGCTTGCCAATGAAAATGGCTTACCATTAGTGGCAGTTGCAACGGCAGCAGTTTTAACCGGATCAGGTGGAGGAATGGTCCGAGATGTGTTAGCTGGCAGAAAACCGGTTATTTTTAGAGATGAAATTTATGCATTATGGGCAATGCTTGCTGGACTCCTTATCGGTTTAGGACTCATAACGGCACCATATATGTTCTACACTCTCTTTGTTATTATCGTCGTCTTGAGAATGTTATCGGTACGATTTAACTGGACCTTACCTAAATACAGTGATGTTCAGAAAATTTATAAATAGAAGTATAACCCTTAGAGTCGTTGTTGCGGTTCTGGGGGTTATTTTTTGAATGGAGCAGAGTATTTTCTAGAGTTCCCCACCGCTCCATGAGCTACTACTCTCCCACAAGCGATAATATTTATTCCTTTTTTATTTAAATGCATTTGCTGTTAAATCAATTAATTTGCTATACTTTTGAAGATGAAAAAGGAAAAATAGGTGATGAAATTGTTTGAGTTATTGCTCTTAATGTTAGAGAGACTTGGTTTGATTGTCATGCTCGCTTTTATTGCCACTAGGCTGCGTTTTTTTAAGGATATGATTTATTCGTCTCAGCTTACAGGGAAGCAGCAACTAACAGCTATTATATTTTTTAGCCTTTTTGGAATTATCGGCACGTATTCAGGGGTCACTTTCCGCTCTGAATCATTAGATTTAAACCGCTTTCTCATTAGCTTATCTGATGATGAGGCGATCGCTAATTTTCGTGTAATCGGGGTCACTTTAGCAGGGTTATTCGGTGGTTACAAAGTGGGAATTGGAGCTGGGCTCATTGCCGGTGGACACCGTATGTTACTTGGTGGATTTACTGGGTTCGCCTGCGGTGTAGCAACAATATTAGCTGGGGCTTTATCTGCTTATTATTCAAAAAAGAATCCCAAAGTACTCTCTCAGCCAAAACTGATCTTTTTTCTTGGTGCCTTTGCCGAAACCGTGCAGATGATTTTGATTCTTTTATTAGCTAGACCGACATCACAGGCAATCGATTTAGTCCAAACGATCGGGATACCGATGATTGTCGCCAATGGATTAGGATGTATGCTCTTTCTTTTAATCATCCGAAATGTACAAAGAGCTGAGCATAAAATGGGAGCGTTACAAGCACAAAAAAGTTTACGAATTGCTGAACAAACGTTAACTTTTTTAAAACGAGGATTAAATACTGAATCTGCTTCAGAAGTTTGTACCATTCTTTACAAGGAATTAAACGTCGCTGGAGTAGCGATGACCAACCAAAAATCGATCCTTGCCCATATTGGTTTAGCGAATGATCATCATATCGCCAACCTCCCGATTCAAACACAAATTACTTGGGAAGCGATAAAACGAAAAGAAATGGTGATTGCTAACGATAAAAGTATTCATTGTAATCAACCAAATTGTCCTTTAGGAGCAGCTGTAATCGCCCCATTAACGATCCGAAATGAGGTTGTTGGAACCTTAAAATTTTATTTTCACTCCGAAAAAGAAATTACGCCACTTGAGACTGAAATGTTAGCTGGCTTAACGAACTTATTAAGCAGTCAATTGGAGCTAGCAGAAGCGGATCGCTCTTATCAATTAGCAAAAGAAGCGGAAATAAATGCCCTGCAAGCTCAAATAAGTCCGCATTTCCTTTTTAATACACTAAACACGATTATTTCATTAATACGGATGGATCCAGATAAAGCTCGAAAAATGCTTCATAACTTATCTCAGTTTTTACGACAAAATGTGTCATCAACTACAACGAGCCTACATTCAGTCGAAGATGAACTAAAACATATTCAATCTTATTTATCAATTGAAGAAACTAGGTTTGAAGAACGTTTTTTCATTTCTTATCATATTGATAAACATTGTTTACATACAGCCATTCCTCCTCTCACACTTCAGCCAATCGTGGAAAATGCCGTTAAGCATGGTTTTAAAGATAAAGAAGGCCATTGTCATTTAACGATAGCGATTAAAGAGCAAGATACGACAGTTCTGCTTTCTGTCACAGATAACGGACAAGGTTTTGACACTAAAGAAATGGATTGGCTTGGCAAAAAGATAGCTCCTTCCACTTCTGGTACTGGGATTGGGCTTTATAATATTAATAAACGTTTACAAATGAAATTCGGATCCGAATCGGCTTTACAAATTCAATCAAAAATAAATGAAGGAACGACTATTTATTTTACAATCCCCAAAATGAGTAGAAAGGAGATAAACAATGAACCAACGACCGATTCGAACACTAATTGTCGATGATGAAAAATATAGCCGTGAAGAACTAATCTTTTTATTACAAGCTTATTCAGAAATTGAAATCATCGGACAAGCTTCCACAGGTCACGAAGCCGTTGCTAAAATTATAGAATTGCAGCCTGAACTTCTCTTCCTTGATATCGAGATGCCGGGTATGACTGGTACGGAGGTTGCTTCTGTCTTAAAAGAAATGCAAAGTCCCCCATATGTAATTTTTGCGACTGCCTATCCCCAATTTGCTGTCGAAGCTTTTCAAGTTCAGGCAAAAGGATATTTATTAAAACCGATCGACGAATCGCAGCTCACTGAAACAATTGAACATATCAAAACGTTAAAGTTAAGTACGACTGGACAGCTAGAAACGACAGAGGTCAGTCAAGGGAAATTGGCAGTGGAAACGGAAGGCTCCATTATTTTTCTCGCCCCTGAACAAATTCAATTTGTTTATCGTGATGATAAAAGTACGAAGGTGGTAACAAGTGAGCATTCATATGAAACCAAAATGACTTTAAAGGAATTAGAAGCACGACTAACACCTTTTTCCTTTTTCCGTGTCCATAAAAGTTATCTTGTCAACACTTCTTATATAACGGGAATGAATCCATGGTTTAATGGAGCCTATCAACTCCAGTTAAGAGGCTCCACCGAACAGATACCTGTCAGCCGAAATTATGTAAAACCGTTAAGAGCGAAAATTGAATTATAAACATTTAACCCTAGGTAGCTCGATTATAACTGTTTGTTAATTGCAGTTATGGTTTGAGCTATTTTTTTTCGTACCTTAACTTGACAAGTGATAGGCACTTGTCGAACTGCTTCGAACTTCATCGACGGCTTTGATTCCTTTTGCGGCTCTTATTCAACTGCTTCGGGTTTCATTGACGGCTTTTGATTCCCTTTCACGCTCTTTTTCAACTGCTTCGGGTTTCATTGACGGCTTTTGATTCCCTTTCACGCTCTTTTTCAACTGCTTCGGGTTTCATTGACGGTCTTTGATTCCCTTTCACGCTCTTTTTCAATTGCTTCAGGCTTCATTGACCGCCTTTGATTCCCTTTCACTCTCTTTTTCAATTGCTTCAGGCTTCATTGACCGCCTTTGATTCCCTTTCACGCTCTTTTTCAATTGCTTCAGGCTTCATTGACCGCCTTTGATTCCCTTTCACACTCTTTTTCAATTGCTTCAGGCTTCATTGACCGCCTTTGATTCCCTTTCACGCTCTTGTTCAACGGCTTCCGACTTCATTGACACTCTTTGATTCCCTTTGCGGCTCTTATTCAACGGCTTCCGACTTCATTGACACTCTTTGATTCCCTTTGCGGCTCTTATTCAACGGCTTCCGACTTCAGCGTCCCTCTATGATTCCCTCTCCCACACTTTTTCAATAAGTGCCTGTCACTTGTCGAATTTCATCGAACTTTGATCCTGCATCTTAGATTAAGATATTGACATCTTAATCTCATTATTTTGCATCTTGTCACAAAAACGCTCACAAATGTGAAGGTTTTATGTACACTTGGTCTATGAAAACGCATACGAAAGATTAGGAGGAACAAATTATGATTACTTTTTTAGTGAGTATTGCACTATTAATTATAGGTTATTTTACTTACGGGAAAATTGTTGAGAAAATTTTCCAACCAAAGCAAGAGCGAGTCACTCCTGCGTACTCTAATGGCGATGGTGTCGACTACTTACCAATGCACAAAAATAAAAATTTACTGATCCAATTAATTAGTATCGCAGGTGTTGGGCCAATCTTTGGACCGATTATGGGGGCCTTATACGGACCAGTTGCCTTCATCTGGATTGTAGTAGGCTGTATTTTCGCCGGAGCGGTTCACGATTATTTAACGGGTATGATTTCGATCCGTAACGGTGGAGCTCACTTACCAGAACTTGCTGGACGATTTTTAGGAAAAGCGATGAAACATGTCGTGAACGCTTTTTCCATTTTATTACTACTATTAGTAGGTACAGTATTCGTTGCATCACCTGCTGGCCTTTTATACGACTTAACGAACGGTGTTATACCCGTCATTGTGTTCGTCGTCCTTATCTTTATTTATTTCTTATTAGCAACGATCTTACCTATTAATAAAATTATCGGTACGTTTTATCCTTATTTAGGAGCTATCTTATTAGTAAGTACACTTGGTGTTGGTGGTGCTCTTGTTGTGACTGGTGCTCCAATTCCTGAATTATCATTTACCAATACACATCCAGCGGGAGCTGCTATCTTCCCACTATTATTCTTAACAATTTCTTGTGGTGCCTTATCTGGTTTCCATGCAACGCAATCACCAATCATTTCGCGTACAACACAAAATGAGGGTCAAGGTCGTCGTATATTCTTTGGAGCTATGATTGCAGAAGGTATTATCGCAATGATTTGGGCAGCTGCTGCTATGAGCCTATTTGATGGACCTGTTTCATTAAATGAATTGATTAACACGATTGGTACTGGTGGTATCGTAAATGAAGTATCTACTTTGTTACTGGGTTCTATTTTCGGTACAATTGCTGTAATTGGAATCATCTTATTACCAATTACATCTGGTGATACTGCATTCCGTAGTGCTCGTATGATTATTGCGGACTATATTAAAGTACCTCAAAAGAAAATCATGAACCGTATGTTAATTGCTGCCCCATTATTTATTACGTCAATCATTTTAACAACTGTTGACTTTACAATGCTTTGGCAATACTTTAACTGGGCTAACCAATCGACGGCTGTTATTGCCCTTTGGATTGGAGCGATGTTCTTATATGTCGCTAAACGCAATTACTGGATTGCCATCTTCCCAGCATGGTTTATGACAATGACAGCATCTACTTATATTGCAAATGCACCAATTGGCTTTAACTTACCAATGAATATCTCTCTTATCTTTGGTGGTATTTTCACGGTCCTTCTCACATTCTTATTCTTTAAGTTTGCTGCGAGAAACCGCAAAAACAATATCCCAATTGAAGACGATGTTTCTGATTGGAAACCTGATGTCGCTTAATAAATTAACCTAATATTTAACAGCCCAGTACGAATTGATTCTCGTACTGGGCTGTTTTTTTCTATACACCAAATAACACTATCTAAAAAAACGACACACGTCACTTTGGCGAATGCATAGGATGAATAAAGGTTCATTTGTCCATTAAAGATGTTCCAAGAGGTGACGAATTCATGAGGCAACCTAAAAACAAGCAGATCATAAAAACAAAAAAAATTTATGATTGGACACGTAAAGATATTATGTTGGATTATCGTATTTCCAGCCAACCCCTGACTCCTTCTAAAAGCACAAAACCAAGCAATCTTATTTATTATGCGATTGCCAGAGAAAATCAATTTATATTCACTGATTCAGATAGGTTAACAGAATACGAGAGCTCAAAAATTATCGCTCCAAAGGATTCCATGGTGATCAATTTTTTTATAAACGGAATACTCCAACCTCCGATTTTATATAAAATCGAAAATGGAAAGTTAACCCTTTTAACCACAGATGCCCCACTACAAGGAACCCCAATCATCCTGCAATTTATTTGCTTTTGATTGGGGTTTTCCTCTACCTATTAAGTTTCAAAATCCACCGTTCCTGTTGAGCTGTAATTCATCACTCTCACGATAATCGATGTACCAGCTAAAATACCTTCATCTTCCCCTTCAGGAAGTGTAATCGTCAATTCACCTGGGTCTTCCTCCACCTCATCCACCGGTGTATAAGAATAAAGATCTGCCATCTGTAAAACTCCATTAATATAAACTTCGACATAACTATTTCCTTCAATTAATTCTGGAAACTCTGTAACTGCTTCCCCATCATTTCCGAAAAAATCAGTCGCGTCAATTGTTAATGTTCCTTCAGGTGCTATGTCTGCTGCAGTCACATAAAAAAACTGTTGTAAATCAGGAGTTACATCAACAGAAACGTCTCCAACTAAATTAATTTTCATAATTTGAAGTGCCATCCTAAAACCTCCTCCTTTCTCCTCATACTTTATATATAGTATGTTTAACGATTCACAGCCGTATAGTCAGTTTCTAGATACTATTTGCCCTTTTCTATTAAACTTTACGCAAAAAAAGATGGTTGGAGGTAAATCTTCCAACCGTCTCAGCTCTCTTAAACTAGTATTAACCAAAGCACCATTGTCACAACAATCGTCACTAATCCTTGTAGCAACGTCGCCATCGTTTGGGCTTTATAGGCATCATTCACTTGCATACCCGTAAATTGTGTCACAACCCAGAAATAACTATCGTTGACATGACTGACGGTCATCGCCCCCGCACCAATTGCCATGACAACTAATGCTAATGGAACAGCACCTTCAATGCCCATAATTGGCAACATTGGGGCTATTAATGATGATGTAATAACAAGTGCAGTCGTCGATGAACCTTGAGCCGTCTTTAAAGCTGCGGCAATTAAAAATGGTACTAATAGGAACAATACACCCGTAAATATCCCTGTCATATCCCAGCTCTGAATAATGTCCTCAACACCTGAATTTCGAATAACTGTTCCAAAAGCTCCACCGACACCTGTAATTAATAGAATGGGTGCTGCATCTGTTAATCCTTTTCCAATCCAACCTGTTAACGTCTCTTCATCAAATTTTGGCAATAATGGTAAAGCCGAAATCACCCCAATTAATAAAGCCATAACTGGTTTTCCTATAAAGGTAAATAATTCAGCAAACCATCCTTCCCAACCAATCAGAGAAATGACGGACCCAAAAGCAATTAAGCCAATCGGTAAAACAATCGGTAAAAAGGCTGAGAATGTGGATGGCATTTTTCCAAATGAAGCAACAACATTGTCATAATCAAACTGTTCACCAGTTGCGGTTACATCCTCTGGTACTTCAATTTTTGTGGCTACTTTTACTGCCCATAAATAACCAACAAGTGTTGCCGGAATCGCAACAACTAAACCAATTAATATCACAGTTCCTAAATAAGCATCTGCCCCTATGTTACCGGCGGCAGCAATCGGACCTGGAGTAGGTGGAACTAACGTATGAGCAGCATACAAACCTGTTGCCAAGGCGACTGACATAGAAGCCATTGCGACTTTTGCTCGTTTTGCTAACGCTTTCCTTAAACTGTTTAAAATAATAAAACCAGAGTCACAAAAGACAGGTATCGAAACGATAAATCCAATAATACTCATCGCGAGTTGCGGATGATTTGGCCCAATCACACGTAACACAACCTCTGCCATCCTGTAAGCAGCTCCAGCTTTTTCTAAAATAACCCCAATGATTGTACCAAAAACGATTACAAGTCCAATACTAGCCATTAAATTACCGAATCCACCATTAATACTCTCAATAATTAAATCGAAAGACATTCCAGAAGCAAAAGCAACAAATAATGTACCTAATAATAATGATAAAAACGGATGTATCTTAAACTTACTCGTTGCTACTACAATTAGTAATACTCCTAAAGCAATAATTAAAAATAACATCGATAAGACCCTCCTTTAATATAAAATGACTGCAAAAAATTAGTTCTTTACGTTCGATAACTTGATTTATTTCGCTAATGGAAGGGAGGGTTACAAAAGGATTAACTCTATGCTCACGACGTCAATTCCCACTCCTTGTACCCACATAAAGGCGAACGATTTTTCTTGAGCTTCTAACAGGCGTAGCAAGACTAATTATTTGTTTCCATATGAAGCAAAAAATGTGCGAGTAATCTGTTCAGTTGTCGATTCTAAATAATGACGGCAACCTTCCATTGCTTCTTCTAACGTCATTGGAGCGTTTACTAGACTAAACACACTCGTAATTCCATATTGATACAGCTCTTCAATTCCAGCTCCAATGGAACCTGCAATCACAAAGACTGGGATTCCTTGTTTTTGTGCTGCTTCAGCAACCCCCATTGGTGTCTTTCCTGAAGCAGTTTGTGAATCAATTTGTCCTTCTCCAGTTAAAACAAAATCGGCTCCACTTAGCTTTTTCTCAAGCTCTGTATATTCAATCACGATATCAATTCCACGCCTCATTGTTGATGGAAAAAAAGCTTGAAACGCCCCGCCAATTCCACCTGCCGCACCGGCACCTGGCTTCTCGTGAAGACGGACCCCTTTTTTCTCTTCTATTAAGTCGGCCCAACGAGTTAAGGAATGTTCAAGTTGTTCAACCATTTTGGATGTTGCCCCTTTTTGTGGACCAAAAACATATGAGGCTCCATTCGGACCAATCAACGGATTTTGAACATCGGATGCAATTAAAAATTCCGACTCCTCTATCCGATGGTCAAATCCTTGATCATCAATTTTTTCTACTCGGCCTAGCTCTGCTGCACCATAACCGATTAACTTACCTTTTCCATCTAAAAGACGCATTCCTAAAGCTTGAAGCATTCCTGCTCCGCCATCATTGGTAGCGCTTCCACCAATAGCTAAAATAAATTTTCGATACCCTTGTTCAAGTGCTGCTTTAATTAATTCACCAGTACCATACGTTGTTGTGAACATCGGATCTCTTTCTTCGGCTGCAATTAAAATTAACCCTGAGGCACTTGCCATCTCTACAACACATGTCTCTCCATCTCCTAAAACACCATATGCTGCTTTAACAGGTTGTAGTAGTGGACCTTTTACTGTGACCTCAACAATCTCTCCGTTTGTGGCAGCGACTAAGCTTTCCATCGTTCCTTCTCCACCATCAGCGACCGGGACTAATATTGTCTCTGATTTTGATAACGCTTTCTTTACTCCCTTTTCCATTTCTCTTGCTGCCTCTACAGCCGACAGACTTCCTTTAAATGAGTCTGGAGCTATTACAATTTTCATCTTGTACCCACCTAACGTATTTCTTATAATCATAATTATAAACACCGTTAACTTGATAATCATCGTTCAAGATAAACAAAAAAAGTGAACAAATTCAGTTATTTTTCATTTATTCTTAACAAAATAGAGCTGATTTATCGAAATAATTCAAAAATACCGATTTCGCAGGAGGACTTCATGTTAACTCAAGAAATTGCCAAAGACATTGTCGAACAAACGACCATTCGTTTAAATCGAAATATCAATATTATGGACAATACAGGGACAATTATTGCTTCTGCTGACCCATCGCGAGTCAATCAAGTTCATGATGGTGCCATCGAAGTCATCCAAACAGGGAAAACGTTAATCATTCACCAAGAAGATCGAACAAAATGGAACCGCTCTTTACCAGGTATCAATTTACCCATAGAATTTCAAAATGATATTGTTGGAGTTATTGGCATAACTGGCACCCCAGATGAAATAAGAGAATTTGGAGAGCTTGTCAAAATGAATACCGAAATTATGTTAAGACAAGCTTATTTGATGGAACAATTAGAGTGGAAACAAAGATTAAAGGATCAAATTTTCGATTCGCTCATTAAAGGAAGCTTCAATTTGAAAACGCTTCAACAAAAGCTCGAATTAATTGATATGACAATGAAGCCACCGTACCAAGTATCGATTCTCGAAGTCTCATCATCTTCCTTAAAACGAAGTCAGCTAATGGAAGTCTTTGAACAATTATTTTCTTTTCAGGAAACCTTTGTTGGATTTTTAGGGATGAAACAAATGTATATTTTAACAACTGGAATTCAAATAGAAAACGTTCAAAAGAAACTAAAGAAAACGATTGATCACTTTGCCTTAAAAGGGATAACTGCTCGTGTTGGCTGTGGCAGTTCCATTCCTTTAATAGAGGAAATTCCCCTCTCCTTTCAAGAAGCCATCCATGCGATCTCATTAGGAGAGAGAGACAAACCTTTTATTTCTTATACTGAAATTAAATCAAAAGCACTCATCTATCTGCTAGACAATGAAACCAAAAAAAGATACTACGAACCAATTTTAGATAATCTTTCTGATAAATTAATGGAGACACTGAACCACTTTTTCCAGTGTAATTTAAACATCGGTGATTGTGCCAAAAAAATGTTTATCCATCGTAACTCGCTCATTTACCGTTTGAAAAAGGTTAAAGAAATTACCGGCTATAATCCACAAGAATTAAGAGACGTTATCCCACTTCAATTAGCTATTTGGTTACGCGAAATGGATTTAGGCGAGTAAAAAAGAACACTATACGAGGAAATTAAAAGTAGATGTGAGCCACAAGAGCGACTCATCTGCTTTTTGGTGAATTTAAAGTTATATTCGCACCGTAATCCAGTGAAGATAAGATTTTTATTACTTATTTTGATTTATTTGTACTTTCATTCCTTCAACTCCAAGTTTTCATTACTTATCCCGGTCGGTTTTTCTCACCGTCATAACATGTCCCCACATATCACTAATAAAACACTTATATTCCAGCCGCTTCACAAAAAAGAAGCATTCACCTCAAAATGAGCGAACACTTCTTTCACTTTTATAACGTGTGAATCGCTAACTCTACCGCCGATTCCGTTGCTTCCACTAATGTTTCTGAAATCGTTGGGTGTGCATGAATCGTATTCATTAAATCAAAGGAGGTTGCTCCCATTTCAATCGCGAATCCCACAACCGCTATTAATTCTGATGCTTCTTTCCCAACAATTTGAGCACCTAGGATCAAATTGGTTTCTTTTTCGATGATGACCGTCACTAAACCATTTGAAGCGTTTAATGAAAGAGCACGACCGTTAGCACCAAACGGAAACCTTCCGACCTTAATATTATACCCTTCCTTCAATGCCGTCTCTTCGGTTAAACCGACGGAAGCAATCTCAGGGTCAGAAAAAACGACAATCGGTATCGCCTGATAGTCAACCGCCGCTGACTGTCCCGCAATGACCTCTGCGACAACCTTTCCCTCATAAGAAGCTTTATGAGCTAAAGCCGGACCACGGACAACATCGCCAATTGCATATATATTTTTAATACTTGTCTCACAATGCTCATTTACCTCGATATGCCCACTTTCACTTACCTTCATTTTTAACATATCCAAAGATAAGTTTTCGACATTCGGCTTCCTTCCTGCGGTCACTAGTAAATAGTCACCACTAATGGAATAAGTTGTTCCTTTTTCCTTATATTGAATGTGCACTTTCTCACCATCTTGATTTACTTGTTCAACTTGGATGGATACTTTCACATCTACATCTTTTTTTGCTAAACTTTGCTGAACAAATTTAACAGCTCTTGGTTCAAAGCCAGTTAAAATAGATGGCTGGGCTTCTAAAATCGTTACTTTACTTCCAAATGAAGCATACGTTTGACCAAGTTCAATTCCAATATACCCTCCACCTAAGACAATGAGTTCTTTCGGTACTTCTTCTAGGCTTAGTGCCTCTGTTGACGATAAAATCCGGTCGCGAAATGGTATTCCCGGTAGTTCAAATGGGGTGGAACCGGTCGCAATAATACAATGATTAAATTTAAGACGGTCGCTATTATAGCCATTTTCAATCCGAACCTCATCTTGACTTATAAAATAAGCTTCTCCAACGACTGTTTCAATTTGATTCCCTTTTAATAAGCCCTTAACCCCACTCGTTAGTTTTTCGACTATTCCATTCTTCCAAGCTTGAACTTTATTAAAATGGACTTTTGCCCCCTCTACTTCTAAGCCATATTCATTACATTTTTGCAAATCATCATATTTTCTGGCTACTGAAATTAAAGCTTTGGAAGGAATACAACCTTTATTTAAACAAACTCCTCCAAAATCATTTTTTTCAACAATGGTTACTCTTTTTCCTAATTGCGAAGCCCGAATAGCCGCCGTATAACCACCTGGACCTCCACCAATAATTAACACATCCACTTCATTAATGATTTCTCCTACTACCATAATAGAACCTCCAGCCTTTAAAATATTTGCTCTAGTTCTTAAATCATCTCCAAAAACATCGTGCTCGGGTTCTCCAAATATTGAATCACTTGTTTCAAGAAATAAGCAGCCATCGCTCCATCAAGGATTCGATGGTCAAAACTTAAACTTAATCCAAGCATATCTCGTATCTCTATTTTGTTATCATCAACTACAATCGGTTTTTTCTGGATGCGATGAATGCTTAATATCGCCGCTTCGGGATGATTGACAACAGGTGTACCGAATAGTCCCACCCCTGTCGAGCCGATATTAGTGACAGTAAACGTCCCACCTGTCATTTCGGAGACAGATAATTTCTGATTGCGTGCTTTCTCAACTAATTGCGAAATTTCTTTGGCCATATGAAGCAAACTTTTTTCATCCGCATTCTTCACAACTGGCACAACAAGTCCTTTCTCTGTATCCGTTGCCACGCCAATATGATATTGGTATTTTAAAATAATCTCTTCTGTCTCATCATCTAAAGAAGAGTTTAAGTAAGGGAATTTTTTCAAAGCAGATACTGCTGCTTTAATGACAAATGGAAGATACGTTAATTTCACATCATTCTCTAAAGCATATTCACGCATTTCTTTACGTAGCTGAACGAGTTGCGTCACATCGATTTCTTCCATAATATTAGAATGAGCTACTGTACTCGTTGAGGTCGTCATTTTTTTTGCAATACTACGACGTAATCCTCTTAACGGTATTCTTTCTTCTTTTAATCCGTTGCCTACAAGTTGCTCGAGTTCACGATTTAACGAAACTATTTTTTCTTGTTCATTCACTTCTGCAGTTGCCGCTACTAATTTCTCCACTTGCTCGTCTGAAGAGTCATTGTGATTTATAAAATTCTCAACATCTGCTTTGAGAACTCGACCGTTTTCTCCACTTCCCTTCACTTGCTGAAGGTCGATTTTATTTTCGCGGGCCAAACGTCGAACTGTTGGTGTCGCAATGACTCTTCTTTTTCCTACTATAGTCTGTTCGGCTGGTTTGGCACTCGTTGCTATTTGATTATTTGATCGTCTTGGCTCCTCTTGCTTTCTTGGCTCCTTTTTGTTAACTTCTTCTAAATCAAAACTTATAATAACAGAGCCAACCTCAGCCACATCTCCTTCATTAAATAATATCTCTTTTACATTTCCTGATACAGGTGAGGTGATTTCAATTAAGGCTTTATCCGTTTGAATTTCAGCTATTAACTGTTCCTCATCAACTTTTTCACTTTGCTCGACAAACCATTTAATAATTTCACCTTCTGCGATCCCTTCCCCAACATCAGGTAATTTAAATTCATAGACCATTTTTTCCCCACCTTTTCCTTAATAATTTAAAACCTTATGAATCGCTTCTCTCAATCGGTCTTCATTTGGCATCCATTCTTTTTCGATTTGCGAGAACGGGTAAGGTGTATCAAAACCTGTCACTCTCTCAATTGGACATTCTAAATATAAAAAGGCCTCTTCCATAATTTTCGTTGCGACTTCACTACCAAAACCACCTGTTTTTACGGCTTCATGCATTACGATAGCACGTCCTGTTTTTTTCACAGATTGTATAATCGTATCGACGTCTAATGGCACTAATGAACGTAAATCAATGACTTCACACGAGATGCCTTTTTCTACTTTCATTTTTTCGGCCACTTGTTTCGCTGTCGTAACAGGGGCTCCCCAGCTAATAATCGTAACATCTTCTCCTTCTAAGGAAACATTCGCTTGACCGAGTGGAATTTGATACATCTCTTCAGGTACTTCATCCCGAATCGAACGGTAAATTCGCATCGGTTCAAAAAAGACAACGGGGTCAGGGTCGTTAATCGCTGAAATTAACAAACCTTTTGCATCATATGGATTACTTGGAATAACAACCTTTAGACCTGGTGTGTGAGCAAAAAAGGCCTCATAGCTATCACAATGTAGCTCTAATGCATGAACTCCTCCTCCAAATGGTCCTCGCACGACCATTGGAACTGAAAATTGACCTTGAGTACGTGTTCTGACTCGAGCCGCTTGGGAACATAGTTGATCCATTGCTGAATAAATAAAGCCCATAAATTGCATTTCAACAATCGGTTTAAAACCATTCACAGCTAACCCAATCGCCGTCCCGACCATACCTGACTCAGCAATTGGTGTATCAACAACTCGAGTATCTCCATGCTTTTCTTGCAATTTGTCGGTTACACGAAAAACGCCTCCGTTCTTCCCAACATCTAACCCTAAGACCATAACCGTCGAATCCTTTTCCATTACTTGATCCAACGCTTCATTGATTGCTTGAACAATTGTTTTTTGTGCCATGATATTCCCTCCTTCTACTTTTTCACAAAATATAAATTCTCGACTTGCTCTTTTTGTCGTTTTAATTCATCTGTCGGCTCTTCAAATACATGTTCAAATACATCTAATAGTTCTGTTTTAGGAGTAGCTTCTGCCTCTTTTAAGGCCTGATTAATTAATTCTTTCATTTCACCTACCTTCACTTGTTCTTCTTCCTCCGACCAAAGTTCTTGCTTAATTAGAAATTTTTTATACAAGGCTACTGGATCGCGTTTTTCCCATTCCTTCGATTCTGTATCTTCACGATATCTAGTTGGATCATCAGAAGTTGTGTGTGGACCAACCCGATATGTTAACGCTTCAATTAATGTTGGACCTTCTCCACTTCGAGCACGTTCAACGGCTTCTTTTGTCACTTGATAAACGGCTAACACATCATTTCCATCTACACGAACACCATTCATACCGTACGCTACTGATTTCTGAACAACCGTCTCAGATGCCATTTGTTTTTCAATCGGGACACTAATCGCCCATTGATTGTTGATGCAAAGAAAAACAGTAGGTGTTTTATAAACGGATGCCATGTTCAACCCTTCATGGAAATCACCTTTGGACGTCCCTCCGTCTCCAAAGGTAGCTAAAGATACACGATCTTCTCCTTTTAACTTGCTCGCCCAACTAGCTCCTACTGCATGCAAGATTTGTGGGGGAATCATGATCGCTAATGGAAAAATATTAACTCCGTCGGGAATCTGACTTCCATTTTTATGCCCCATCGTATAAAGAAGAGCACTCTTCATGTCCTTTTCGAATGCAAAACAAGCAGCTAAATCACGTCCATAAGGGAACAACCAATCACCTTTTTCTAGATTATAGACACTGCCAATTTGTGCGGCTTCTTGCCCTTTGAAAGGAGGATAAGTTCCTATCCTACCTTGTCTTTGGAGACGAAAAGCACGTTCATCAAATAAACGTGCTAACAGCATTTTTTGATAAAGTTCTCTTAATTGCTCATTAGATAAATCAACTGTTGCCCCTTCTTGTAATCCTCCATCATCATCCATAACTCGAACTAATTTTTTATAGTTTTCCATGTCTTTCCCTCCTATTAATAGTGATAAATATCTTCAATTAACCCAGTTAGTTTTTTCGCCGACTGTTCAAATGCTCTCTTTTCTTCAATCGTCAATTCCCATTCAATCACTTTTTGAATTCCTTCTTGATTACACAGTATAGGTACGCCAATACTTACATCATGTAAGCCATATTCTCCATCAAGAAGCGAGGATCCTATAATTAAACTTTCTTCCTTTTTTGATAACGCCTTTACCACTTCCACTATTCCAACCCCAGTTGTCCACCCCGTTGTTCTGGCCACATTTAATTGGTTGAACTTGACGAACCAGCTCTTAATCTCAGAGACAATCTTCTTTTTTTCTTGTTCCTTTATTTCAAATCTTTCATTTTTCTTTTTGACATGAGAGAAAACCGGAACCTGTGTTTCGCCATGCTCACCAATGACTGGACTAAAGAGCTGTTCCTTTTGATTCAGGACTTTATTTATAGCCCAAGCAAAACGACTAGAATCATTTAGTGTATAGCCAATTAATTGGTTTCTTTTAAAAGAGAATTTTTTATGCAAATAATAATTTAAGACGTCTACTGGATTTGATGCCGTAATAATGATGGCATTAGGAGCATATTTAGAAATATTACGTCCAATCACATCAAATATTTTTAAATTATCTTGCAAATAAGCATCCCTCGATGTTTCATCATTTCGATTAGGTACCCCCGCTGTAATAATAATGATAGAAGAACCTTCGAGATCAGAATATTCGCCACGATAAATCGACTTATGAGGATAAGCATTTTCAAAATCCATAATATGATTATCAAGAAGCGATTCATTTACATCGATGAGACACAATGTATCAGCATAATCTTCTAAGGCAACCATCATCGCCGCACTTGCTCCAAGTGTTCCAGCTGCCCCTATAATTGATATTTTTTTCATCAATTTAACCTCACTTAATATGTTATTTTTCCAACAATAAATATCATTATATTCAGTATTTTTCATCTATTTTAAATATTCGGATACGAATTGATTCTCTTCCTTCATTTTGATTAAATGATATATTAAAAGATTAACTGGTACATTAATTCCATGGTCTCTTGCAATTTTTACAATTGCTCCATTTAAAAAATCAATCTCTGTTTTTCTCCTATTCTCAATGTCTTGAACCATAGATGGAATATGATTACCAGCTACACTTTCAGGAAAAACATTTTTAATCATTATTAAAATTTCACTTTTGATTAACTTTATCTTCTCTGCATGAGCTACAGATATTATCTCATCTACTATTAAACTAATTAGCTCATCTATTTTTGCGTATTTTCCAATCGAGCCTACTGTTTGATTTTGCAAAGTACATATTGTATTAAGTACACAATTAAACGCTAACTTTTTCCAAATCAAATGAAGCACATCATCTGATTTTTCCGTCCTTATTTTAGATTGATTAAATAAATCAATAATTGAATCTAATTCTTCGGAATGACTACCATTTAATAACATGGCTTGAACATTCCCCGTTCCTTCAGCTATTATTTTTCCTGGACCTAACAGTTTAGTCCCATAAGTAGTTACTCCAATAATGAGTCTATTTTTTGGAACATAGTTATTTAATATTTCAATATGCCCTAAACCATTTTGTAAAGTTAATAGTAGAGTATTGTTTCCTATTAAATGTTTACAACTATTAATCATAGCTTCTGTATCCATAGTTTTTGTGAAAATAATCAAAAGGTCGACAAAACCGATTGTATTTTCAGGATACGAGGCTTCTAAATAATATATTTTACTACCACTCTCACTTTTCACTTCAAGACCAGATTGATTTATTACTTCAATATGGTCAGCCCATCGATCAATTAATATAATTTCATTATTGGTCTCTGATAATAATGCTCCAAAACGACACCCCATTGCACCTGCACCAGCAATGCCAATTTTCATCATCAGTCCTCCTAAGCAAATCTTAATCAATTAAAAACATGACAGTACTAGGAATAAATGTTATGACCAATAAAATTAAGATCATCACTAATATAGGGATAAATGCCTGCCTAGAAACCTTTTCAATATTAGCTCCCCCTACACTTGCTGCAGTGAACAAACACATCCCAAAAGGAGGGGTGACTAAACCAATTGCTGTACCAACTGTTACAACGATACCAAAGTGTACAGGGTCCATGCCTAGACTTGTGACTACTGGAAGAAATAAAGGAACTAATATTATTAATACAGCTGCTGTTTCCATAAATAAGCCAATTAATAGGATTAAGCCAATTATTACAAGTATGATGATGATTGGATTATCCGATAGTGCTAAAAGAGTTTGAACCATCTGTTGAGGAATGCCTTCAGCTGTTAAAACCCAAGCTAACAAAGTAGCAGTAGCAATTAAAAACATAACATTAGCTGTCATTTTTGCAGAGCTTAGAAAAATAGAAAATAGATCTTTTATTTTCAAATCTCGATAGATAAATATGCCTACAAATAAAGCATAAAAAACAGCAACTGCAGCAGATTCCGTTGGTGTAAAAATCCCCCCGAAAACGCCCCCAATTAATATAATCGGTGTTACCAATGCCCATACAGAGTTTTTGAAAGAATTCCACAATTCCTTGATGGAAAATGGACTACTATCTGAAGAAATGCCCTGCCTCTTAGATAAAAAGTAGAATAAAATAATAAGAGCAATTCCTACAAGAATTCCGGCAGATAATCCAGCTCTATACAAATCTGCAACTGATGCTCCCGTTAAACTACTATAAATAATAAAAGAAATACTTGGTGGCAGTATTACTCCTAATGGACTTCCTGTAGCAACTATAGATGTTGCAAAGTTCCTATCATAACCTTTCTGAACCATCGCAGGAATCATTAAGCTGCCAATAGTAGCTGCTGTAGCGACCCCACTTCCAGATATTGCCGAAAAAAACAAACACCCTATTATAGCTACTATTCCTAACCCACCACTAACTCTTCCTACAATAGAACTTGCTAACCGTATCATTCTAGTTGCAAGCCCACCCTTTCCCATAATATCTCCAGCAAGTATGAATAAAGGGATTGCCAATAATGCTGTTACGTTTACTCCACTTATCAATTGCTGTGAAACAATATTAATGGGTATACCGCTAAACAAAATATATATTAATGAAACTGATGCAATAGTTATTGCTACCGGCAAACCAATAGCCATCAATATAAAAGCTAAAATCAGGATAATCCAAATCATTTGAGCTCCTCCCCCTTCTTATTTTTTTGTAATAATAAATAAAGAAGGTGAAAAGCCATTATAATACAGGCAACAGGTAAAGCTGCATAAATATAACTCATTGATATTCCTATATTTGGTGATCGTTGAGCAATAACTAACAACATTGTTTGCCATCCAATTACAATCAGCATTACGCTAAAAATAAACGAGTATAGAAGTTTAAACTTATTCAAGAATCCATTTATTTTAGGCTTTAAATTCTGTACTAAATCAATCTTAATCATTGATTTATCTTTAATAGTGACAGCAGCCCCCAAAAAAACTAACCAAATTACAGAAAAGCGTGCCAGTTCATCAGTCCAAAAAGTACCTGTATTAAAAACAAACCTTGCCGTAACTTGTATAAACATAGCGATAAATATAACAAACAGAAGATAAGAAATTAAATGTCTACAAATAAGGTCAACGATAAAGCTTACTTTACTTAATACTTTCATTATTGTCTCACCTTCTTATTGATTTAAAATTCAATAAAGTTTTACTAGAATCACCAACCCATTTGATTAATTTAGATCTTTTATCCTTTGAAAATACTGTTCACCAAATTTTTCACTATATTTATTTTGAGTATTCTGTACACTGTTCATAAAACTCTCTTTATCTACTTCATTTATTTCCATACCTTTTTCAATTAGCAGTGCTTCTAAATTTTCTAATTCTGCATAATTATGCACTCTTATCTTTTCAGCGGCATCAATTGCTGATTCTCTAATAATTTCTTGAATTTCATCAGATAGTTTATTAATGTTTATATCACTGCCCATTAGGGTATTGATGGCAATTATATGTTCTGTTAGTGAAAGATATTTCTGTACCTCAAATACATTTTGAGTATAATTAATAGTGTAGTCATTTTCTTGACCATCGATTGCTCCTTGTTGCATTGCAGTGAAAGTATCTCCCCAGTTCATTCCAGTAGCAGTTGCTCCCATTTCATTTATCGTATCTAAATATGCCGCACTCTCTATCACACGAATCGTAAGCCCTTTCATATCTTCAGGTGAATAAACAGGTCGAATAGAATTCGTTACACTTCTAAATCCTCTTGGAATAAATGCATATGTTGTAATACCAATTTTTTCTGTCTCATTTAATAAATCATTTGCGATATCAGAATCTAAAAATTTATCAACATGGTCCCAATCTTCAAAAAGATATGGTATATCTAAGACACCAAATTCAGTAACAAAGTTCGAAACAGGAGGAGTTGTTATTACTGCCATGTCCAGATTTCCAAATGTCATTGCTTCTATTAATTCCCTTTCCTCTCCAAGTTGTGCATTAGGAAAAATCTCTATTTTCACTTTTCCATCTGTACGTTCTTCTACCAAATCCTTAAACTCTAAAGCAAGTAAATGATATGGATTTGTTTCGGTTGCAATGTGTCCTAACCTTAAAGTTACTTCCTCGTCAGAAGTACTAGCATTTGTATCACCACAACCAAACAAAAATACAACTAACGAAAGAGTAAAAAATACAACTATTTTTTTCATTATAAAGCCCTCCTTTTATTTTTAACGACATTAGTCGTAATTGAATAATCAAGTATTACTTTCTCTAAAAGATTCCTTGAGGGGTTTTAATGATTGCTTTTGAGATTTCATTTGAAACCTGCAATAGTTTATATAAAACATCTTCTTTGTTTTTTTTCATACGAGAAGTAGCCCCAGATGCACTAATAGAAGCTATAATGTTATCACTGTGTCCCTTAATAGGAACCGCAAAACAAGTTAGCCCTTCGACCATTTCCTCATTATCTGATGCAAAACCATTCAAACGAACTTCTTTAATGTTCTCTATAAAACGTTCAGAACTTCTGATTGTATGATCGGTATAGCTTTTATGAGTAGTTTCCCTCCAATATTTCAATATCACTTCATCTGTTTCTTGACTAATTAATAATTTTCCAGAAGCAGTAGAATAAAGCGGCGCCGTCCAACCAATATGTGAACCCATGTTTATATCTTCTCTTGATTCCACCTTATCAATAAAAGTGGCTAAATTTTGATTTTTAACAACTAAGTGAATAGTCTCGTTTAGCTCTACAGCTAATGTTTCTAAAAAAGGGTGACATATCGTTTTTATGTCCATTCTTTGCAGTGCAAGTGATGCTAAATTAATTGTTTGCATTCCGATTTTATATTCACCCGACTTACTATCAATTTCTAACAATCCTTTATGTCTTAATGTATATAAAATTCTATAAAGGTTTGTTCGATTTAAATTTGATTTTGCCTCTAATTCCTTCGGTGTTAATGAAATATGATGCTCAAATAAACTTAATACATCTATTGCATTTGACAAAGTCTTTAATATATATTGATCATCCATAGAGAAACCCCCATCTTCAATGTTCACACTCCGAACATTAAGTTCATTTTGAGAATAAAAAATATTACACTTAAAATAAATGTCAAACTATACATTGTTCATATAGTGAACTACATGTTCATCATAGAAATATAGAAACCTCTAGTCTTTTATTATTTCACCCGTCTACCTAGTATCCCTTCACATGTAAATGTATACGTTTACAACACTTAGATTATCACCTCAAGATTTGTTAAGTCAATATATATTTTAAATATTTTAACTTTTCTGTCTTATGAAATTCTTGATTTACCTGAAAACGTAACTTTTATTTTATGTACCATCAATACTAAAAAGAACAAGTATATCTCACGTATCGACACCTTTAGTGGATATTCTTTTATTTCATACTTTTATCTGATTGCAAATAATCTTGTTTAACTCTATACTTCTCTTAATATTCAGATTAAAATTGAGACACAATTCCGGAGGGAACTCATGTATAAGAAATATATCCAGCACCTTCCCCTTAAACTGCAAATCACTTTATTTTCCACTTCCATTGTTGCAGTTGTATTAATAATTTCGGCCTTTTCTTATTACAAAATATTGTCCGATTCGATAGAAGAATCAATTGGTGAAAACGCTCTAGAATTAACCCATTTTCTATCAAATCTTCCAGCTGTAAGAGAAGCATTAAAGGAAGATGGCTCATATTCAGAAATTGAATATATGTATCATCAATACTTAGACAAAGCTGATGATGAAATTATGATCGTTTTAGTTGATCAAACCGGTGTACGAAAATTTCATCCTAATCAATCCTTAATCGGTCAAACCGTAACTGGCGATGATGTTGACCGAGCTCTTCAAGGTGAATCATACATATCAAGAGCAGAAGGTATTTCAGGTCCGACATTAAGGACTTGGGTCCCTGTGATTGATCCAGATACAAATGAACAGCTTGGGGTAATCGCAATTGGTTATCTAAAACAAAATATTAATAACTTTATTCAAAGAAACTTAGATTCTATTATCTTAGGTCTATTTATAGCATTCTCAATCGGAATCATCGCCTCCATCATGCTATCTAGTCAGATTAAGAAAATCTTATACAATCATGAACCTGACGAAATTGCCAAGCTCTTTATCGAAAGAGAGAAGATTTTTGAATCCTTAAATGAAGGAATTATCGTATTTGACAAGAAGAATAAACTAAGGTTAATTAACCAATCGGCCAAAGATATTCTATCTCTCCCAAACGATTTAGATAATGAAAGCCTCTATAATTTGGTGAAAGATTTTTCCATCATAAAAGATAACTCGAACGTTGAAACAAAAGATTTAGAGCTTAATGTCCATAACACTCCTGTTTTAGCGAATCATTACCCGATGAAAAACAGTGATGAACAAATATGGGGCCATATTATTACATTTAGTGACATTTCAGAAGTGCGTCATATGGCTGAAAAGCTAACCGGTGTTCAACAATATGTCGATGGTCTTCGTGCCAAAACGCACGAGTTCTCAAATAAATTACAAACGATAACTGGTTTAATCGAGCTACAATGTTATGATGAAGTATTAGAATATGTCTCTAATACAAATAAGCAGCAACAGCAACTACTAGAATATTTAACTCGTAACATATTAGAGCCAAAAATTCTTGGCTTATTATTAGGAAAAACTCAACAAGCACTTGAGCTAAATGTGTCATTAAAAATATCACCAGGAAGTCATATTCATCGACTACCAGCTAACATCTCTGTTGATAGTTTAGTCCTTATCATGGGCAACCTCTTACAAAATTCAATTGATGCTGTCAAAAACCAGCCTAACGGTGAAGTCCACTTAACGCTTTTAGATAAAAATGATGTAATTACGATTTTAATAGAAGATAATGGAAGCGGTATCACCGAAAACGACGTCCCTTATATTTTTGACAAAGGACATTCTTCCAAAGGAACATTAGGTTTCGGGTTATACTTAGTAAAGCATCATACAGAAAATCTATTAGGTGGTGAAATCCACTTTTCTCAAGAAGATGGTACCTGTTTCACTGTTCGTATTCCCAAACAAAAAGGAGTGATGTCATGATTTCTACGCTCATTGTCGAGGACGATCCTATGGTAGCTAAAATTAATGCCGATTATTTAAAGAGACTCCCAACATTCAACCTGATTGGCTTAGTTCAAAATGGTAAAGAGGCGATTCAGCAGGTGAGCGAATTAAAGCCACAACTTCTTTTATTAGATGTCTTTATGCCAGGTATGAATGGCATTGAACTGCTAAAAGAGATGCGAACAAACCGATTAGATACTGATGTCATCTTAATTACAGCAGCGGATGAACCCCATATTATTGAAGAAGCGATGAGGTTAGGGATCGTAGACTGCATTTTAAAACCATATGGCTATGAGAGATTTCAAACTTCACTTACCTTTTATGAAAAACGGAATTACATTTTTGATAAATCGAAAAAAATTAGTCAAGCGGATTTGGATCAACTCTACCTTTCATCAAATAACGAACCAATGGAATTACCAAAAGGAATTGACTCAGTTACGTTAAAACTAATCAGAGAACAATTAGTACAATCGGACTCTTCATATACGATACAAGAACTGAGTCAAGCCGTTAAAATCTCTACTTTAACCGTTAGAAAATATTTAGAATACCTGACACAACTTGATGAAATCGAATTAGATCTAGAATACTCAGAGAAAGGGAGACCAAAGAAACTATATTCTATCAAAAGGTAGATTCTTTATTATGTGCTTCTTTTGAAACGCTTACATCACATTGTAAGCTCTTCTTTTTTTTGCTTCTTTCTCATCACTATTTTTAAGATAAGTGGCCCAATAATAAAGAGGATAATCAGTGTTAAAAGCACGATTGAAATGGTACTACTAATAAAAATATTCATATTCCCATTTGAAATATTTAGCGCTTGCCTAGCTGACATTTCTAATCTAGGTGTTAAGACAAAAGCTAATAGAAGTGGTGCAATTGGATAATCATTGGATTGCAGTAAAAAGGCAATCACTCCAGCAATAATCATAACCCAAACATCAAACATATTGTTATTGACACTATAAGTTCCAACCATACAAATGATTGTAATAATTGGGACCATTAATGAATTCGGTACTAGTATGACCTTCATCAAAAAAGGAATTAAAGCCAAACCTGCTAATAAACCAATGATGTTCCCTATATACATGGAAGAAATGAGGCCCCAGACAAAATCAGGATTGCTTGTAAATAACAACGGTCCAGGGTCAAGTCCCCACATAATGAGACCACCTAATAATATCGCCGTTGTGGCTGAACCAGGAATACCGAGTGATAATAATGGAACAAAGGCACTTACCGAGGCTGCATTGTTCCCTGACTCTGCGGCGGCAACTCCTTCGATGGCCCCTTTTCCCATTTCCTTTTTATTTTTCCCTACACGTTTTTCAAGGACATAGGAGAGTAGTCCAGCTGTAGTTGGACCGGCTCCAGGTAGCACCCCTAAAATCGTACTTAAACTACTAGAACGAATCCAAGGAAGAAAACTTCTTTTCACATCTTCTTTATTTGGAATACTTTCCTTAATCGTTATTTTTGTCTTGTGGTTTGCTTTTAGTTTAGTGGCAGCCATTGAGATCACTTGACTAAACCCAAACATTCCAATCACCATTGGAACTAAAGCTAGACCACTTAACAAATTATCGGATCCAAAGGCAAACCGTGCTTGACCTGATATTGTATCCACTCCAACCGTTGCAAGTAGAATCCCTAATGCGGTTGCGACAATACCTTTTGCTGGTTGATCCCCGAGTAGCCACCCTACTGAACAAAGAGCTAATAGAATTATTAAAGCAATTTCAGCAGGTCCAAAAGCCAAACCAAAATCCGCCAACATAGGGCCCAGAAATGTTAGAGCGATAATTCCGATGGTCCCCCCAACAAAGGAAGCAAGGTTAGCAGAAAATAATGCTTTTCCTGCTTTTCCTTTTTGGGTCATCGGATACCCATCTAATGATGTTGTAATAGACGGGGCATCACCAGGTATATTTAATAAAATCGCACTATAAGCTCCACCATACATACACCCATAATAGACAGCAGCAAGCATGATAATCCCTGTAACTGGCTCCATTCCAAAAGTTAAAGGAAGCAATAGAGCTATCCCTAAAGGTGTTCCTAGGCCTGGGATAGAGCCAATAAAGATTCCAAGTAAGGCTCCAATTAAAGCAGCTAAGAAGTTTTGAAGCGTAATCGCTTGAGCAAATCCATTTATAAGAAGCTCTAATGTTTCCATTCTTTTCCTACCTTCCCTATATTCCGATCAGTCCTTGTGGAAGTGGAACATTTAATGAGATTTTAAAAACGACGTAAATCACCCCAGTTGTTGTTAGACTGTAAATGGAAGCACGTGTCATTGGATATCGTTCTACGATTCTTAACCAAATAGCCGTAAATATGGCGATTGAAAGAATCATTCCAATAACTTGAATTAAACCCATCATGATTAAAATTCCGATAACCGGATAAATATGCCTTTTATTTAAATTGGACTTTTGTTTCGTATTTTTCATAAAGATAATCAAACTACATAAAGTTAATATCGCTCCTCCAATAGTCGGAATAAAACCACTCCCTGGAGTACTTGCTGTCCAAAAGTCATAGCGATATAACCCTAGAAAAACAGCCATTATTCCAAAAATGAAAAGACAACCAGAAAGCAGCCTAGTCATGAAAACAACCCCTTTGTTTTCAAAGTTTTATATGTTCCTTACTCTATTAAGCCCATTTCTACTGCTGCTTGATAATACATATCAAATACTTCTTGATAATAAACTTCACTTTCCTTAGCATTTAAATACTCAGATGTGAGCTCATATCTTTCCACATAATCTTTTTGCCACTTCTCTGTTTCATGAGCCTTTTTTAAAACATCCTCCCAAAAAGCTATCTCCTCATCGGTTAGATCAGGCGGCCCTACATAACCTCTAAAAGAAGTAACTTGAATATCTCCATATCCTAGTTCTTCAAAAGTAGGTACATCTGACAACACACCACTTAAGCGCTCACTAGAAGATGAAACGAGTGCTTTTAATTGTCCGGCTTCAATTTGAGATTGGACTTCATTTGGATTTGCAAGATTAACATCAATATGGTTACCTAACAATGAAGCAAGACTTTCACCACCGCTGTCAAATGGAATATACTTCAACTCAGTTTCTCCAAATTTATTAATTAAATGACTTAAAATATGAAGTTCAGTTCCTTGCCCTGTCCCACCAATCGTAACCGTATCCGGATTCTCCCGTGCATAATCTATTAGCTCTTCAAAACTATCAAAAGGACTATCGTTATTGACTACGAGTAAATAACTATCAAGCGTAAGTGTTCCAAGTGGAGTAAAATCTTCTAACGTAATATTGTTTTGATTAATAATTGGACTTATGATTTGACTGGAATTCCAGGTTAAGATCGTATTGTTAGCTCCACTTTTGTTATATACATAAGAGTGAGCAACAGCTGTACTCCCACCTGGTTTATTAACAACCATAATATTTCGATCAATTAAATCATTTTCTTTAATCGTTTCCGCAAGAATTCTTGCATTAATGTCACTTCCTCCACCCGTACTTGCAGGGACAATGAGCTCAACATTTCCATCTAATTTTACTCCCGCTTCTCCATCTGCCTGTGTATCACCGGATGAACACCCAACTAATATCATCGAAAAAATGCCAACAATGAGCAGACAAACATAGTTTAGCCTCACAAATGCTCTCCCCTTTTAATTAAATTTTTTGGGCAATTAAACAAATTCCTTCACAATCGTTCTCTCCGCTAATTCTTCATCAATTTCAATCCCTATACCAGGCTCTGTTGGTGCTAATAAATAAACGCCACCTTCATCTCTTACTTCTTTAAATTCTGGCCCTTTAATCAGTTTGTCTTGGAAATAATCTCGGTCGGTCGCAAAATACTCCACCCATTTTACATTAGAGTTTCCTATCGCTAAATGAACATGAATTTGCTGTAAGTTCCATGGTGAAATCGGAATATTGTATGCGGTTGCAAAATTGTAAATCCTTAACCAATCGGTGATTCCCCCAGTTGCCATCGCATTAGGTTGAATAATATCAACTGCTTTCTTTTCTATTAATTGTCTAAAGTCATTCAAGCCACTATGCTGCTCTCCACCAACGACATACGTATGACCAGCGAGCTCTCTTACTCTTGCATATCCATTAATATCTTCAGGAGAAACAGGTTCCTCAATCCAATACAGATTGAACTTTTCCCATTTTTTCACTTGCTGTATAGCTGTTTCCGTATCCCAGGAACCATTTATATCGACCATTAATTTCACATCGTCACCAACCGCTTCCCGAACGGCCTCAACCCGTTTATCTGCTTCTTTTAATGAGACTGCCGATAAACCACCTCTAATTTTTATTGCGGTATGTCCGTTTTCTACATATTCTACAGCCACTTGTGCCAACTCATCTGGTGGAAGCTGGTGCCCTACATTCGCATACGTTAAAACACGGTCTCGTTTGTTTCCAAATAATTCAGCTAAAGGAACATTTAATAATTTCGCTTTAATATCCCATAAGGCAAAATCAACGGCCGCCACACAATCTCTAATCATTCCTCGCATTCCAAATCGCCAAGGGGCATCATACATTTTCCACCAGAGCTTTTCATTATGCAGTGGATTTTCTCCTAAAATTAAGTTGCGAAAATTTCTTTTTAACAAGGTAACCGCAATATCACTGGCAACGCCATGTGGAAATATTGGTGTACTTAAAAACCCTGTCCCACTTACACCATGATCAGTTTCTACATTGACAATGACAATCTCATGTCCACTAAAAGCCATATCTGATTTCCCCATCTGTACATATCTTTCAACCGTCATATCCGTTATTTTCATTCTGTTCTCCTAGCCTGTTTAGTCAAAACTAAATTTTGCTAGAATACCTCCCTTGTTTTTAAATTCCACTCCCCAAAAGAAAACGCTTTCTTTTAAATCCCTTGATGTCATTATAAGACCCTTCACTAAGGAAAACCTCTTTAAAAATCTTTCTTTTACTTTAAAAAAGTTTAAAGAATAAGGAACATACGTACTTATATAAACTTTATAAAAACACAAAAAGGCACAGCATTGAATCACTTTCAATTGAATCCTCATCACTTAATCTCCTATGTGAATAGTGCGAATTAAAAGCAGAAAAGAACTCATATATAATGGTCAATTCAAAGCAAAATAAAGCACTCTTTTTAACTATACGGCCTTATGACATTTATATTCGTATAAATATCATACAAAAAAGAGCCATTCTACAAGAATCGCACATCTTGTGGAATCGCTCTATTTCCCTGTCGTTTTGAGGGCTGTCATACCATTTCAATCAAAATGGAAATTAAAAACATAGCCTTTTCTTATTTGAATATTTTTTTGAACGCCTTAAAAAATGTTGTACGCTGATAAATTTTATAATGACTATTTTTTTTCGGAGTCGTAATCCATCCATAAGTTTTAGGTGTTCGAACTCCTGGGCGATGAACGACATAATGTTTGACACTTGTTTTCGCTGAAATTCTCTGTTTTAAACTAAGTTTTCTTATTCCCACTTTCATATTATCAGCCCCTCATCTTTTTGCGGTAAAGACTAAGATGCTACTCTAACATTCATTTCGACGTAAAAAGGTTCAATCCTTGTCTAAATTCCGAATAAATCGTTCAAATTTATTTATACGATACTACTTTTTACAACCGAGACCGCTAAGTGTTTTTTTGCTATAAATGTTAAAGCCTTGATAACTGAAAGGAGGAACCTTCAATTCCTACTATCGATTCGTGTAATACTTTATTTTCGTGTAATACTTTATTTTCGAGCAATGCAAGTATTATGTACTGTAACACATTAATTGGAACACTATTCCCAAACTGTTTCCATGCTTGACCATCACTGACTGGAATTTTAAAGTCCTCTGGAAACCCTTGAATTCGGGCACATTCCCTTGGTGCCAATTTACGAACTCGACCGTTAATCAGATAACAACCCGTTTTGCTTCCAGGCCCGCCTCCTTGTGCAGATAAAGTAACCGCATGGCCTAGCTCACTATAAATACGCTCACCCTGTCCTCCTTTATTAATCGTCCCAACTCGAACAGGCTTTAAAATATACTCCATTAGTAAAGATTCGGCCGGTACTTTATCAAAGTCAACGGTCATATCGTCCCTTTTGATCACATAATGGTCTGTTTTCTCATCATGTAAAAGGTAATCTCTTAAAATGACACGGTCATTAGGAGGTTTCGGAAAGGCAAAAGACTCGACTTGTAAATCTTTCCGAATCGCCACCATATAAATTCGTTCTCTATTTTGCGGTAGACCAAATTGACTCGCATTAAGAACTTGATGCCAAAATTGATAGCCAATCTGCTCAAGTGTTTCTCTGACTGTATTTAATGTATTCCCTTGATCATGAGTGGCAAAATTACGGACATTTTCCATCAAAACAAGCTTCGGTTGATGATGCTTCACAATCCTTGCAACATCAAAAAACAGCGTTCCTCTCGTATCTTCAAATCCTTGTCTTTTTCCCGAGATACTAAATGGCTGACACGGAAAACCCGCACATAAAATGTCATGCTCTGGGATTTCGCTAGGCTCAATTTGTGTGATATCTCCTTCTGGATGGATGCCGAAATTTTCCGAATAAGTCGTTTGGGCATGCTTATCCCATTCAGATGCATAGACACATTCAGCCCCAAAAGACTTCATCGCCAAATGAAAACCACCAATACCAGCGAATAAATCGACATATTTCATCCCGTTTAAAGAGTGAGCAAACTCCGTCACATTAATCATTTTCAAATCCTCTTTCTTCGTCCAACTTCTATCCCATTATTTTAACACAAATAAAGAATTACTTTTATTTAAACCCTTTTCCTCTCCCCATGCTTCTGACTTTCTTTCCTAAACATCCATGCATCCGAATTTCACATGTTTTCACTCATAAAAAAGAGGCTAGATTAGCCCCCTTTTTTAATAATATAAAATTTTCACTTTCTCACACTTGTCGCATTGAACCATATACGTATCTCCCGAATAATGATGGTCACATTCGCCTTGAATTTGTTCAATTAATTTTTCTAGCTCTTTAATCGATGACTGGTATCCTAGAATTGTGGCCTTTAATTGATTCACCTTTATTTTAATCAGCCCCTATAAGTAGAGTTGACTGCCTTTTTCCCGAAACTCTTCGGATTTTTCTTTAAAGCCTTCTTTCACTTCCTCGTTGCTTTTTCGAATGTCATGAGAGATTCTCATGCTGCAAAACTTCGGTCCACACATTGAGCAAAAATGAGCCGTTTTGGCTCCTTCTGCTGGTAATGATTCATCATGAAAGGAAAGAGCTCTTTCAGGATCAAGTGATAAATTAAATTGGTCTCTCCAACGAAATTCAAATCGAGCTTTAGATAAAGCGTCATCTCGTTCTCTCGCATTTGGGTGACCTTTCGCCAAGTCAGCAGCATGGGCCGCTATTTTATACGTAATCACTCCTTCTCTTACATCATCACGATTCGGTAAGCCTAAATGCTCCTTAGGCGTCACATAACAAAGCATCGCCGTGCCATACCAACCAATCATCGCTGCTCCAATGGCTGATGTAATATGGTCATAACCTGGAGCAATATCCGTTGTCAACGGGCCAAGTGTATAGAACGGTGCTTCCTTACAAAGCTCGAGCTGTTTATCCATATTTTCCTTAATTAAATGCATCGGAACATGTCCTGGACCCTCGACCATGACTTGAACATCGTGTTTCCAAGCCCGTTCTGTCAATTCACCTAATGTTTCAAGCTCAGCAAATTGGGCTTCGTCATTAGCATCAGCAATCGAACCAGGTCTCAGTCCATCACCTAAGGAAATACAAATATCATAGGCTTTTAAAATCTCACAAATCTCTTCAAAATGCGTATATAAAAAGCTCTCTTCATGATGAGCTAAACACCATTGAGCCATAATTGCCCCGCCTCTTGAAACAATGCCCGTTACTCGCTCCACCGTTAATGGAATATATCTTAAAAGAACACCAGCATGAATCGTAAAATAATCAACGCCTTGTTCCGCTTGTTCGATTAAGGTATCACGATATACTTCCCACGTAAGGTCTTCTGCTACCCCATTCACTTTTTCTAATGCTTGATAAATCGGGACCGTTCCAAGCGGTACTGACGAATTTCGAATAATCCATTCTCTTGTCGTATGAATATTCTTTCCGGTTGAAAGGTCCATAATATTATCAGCTCCCCACCGTGTCGCCCAAATCATCTTTTCCACTTCTTCTTCAATCGATGAGGTCACAGCGGAGTTACCAATATTGGCATTAATTTTCACATGAAAGTTTCGCCCGATAATCATTGGTTCTGATTCGGGATGATTAATGTTGGCAGGAATAATCGCTCTCCCTTTTGCCACTTCATCTCTCACAAATTCAGGCGTCATTTTTTCACGAATCGCAATAAACTCCATTTCCGGGGTAATGATCCCTTTACGAGCATAATGAAGTTGTGTGACATTTTGGTTCGCTTTTGCTTTGAGTGGCCTTTGTTTCATTTCTGGTAATGGAACTGTATTTTTTGTTCTTCCATTATCCTCTGGTTTCATTTGCCGACCATCATACTCTTCACAGTCTCCACGTTCAGAAATCCAAGCCGAACGAATTCTTGGTAATCCTTTTTTTAAATCAACGTGATAGTTATCATCTGTATAAGGACCGCTCGTATCATAAACTTGCAACGGTTCATTTTCCACATTTATTCCATTTATGTTTGTTTCACTCAACTGAATCTCACGTACCGGCACTAAAAGATCCGGTCGTGAACCTTGCAAATACACTTTTTTACTTCCTTCAAAACTAGACATAATCGATAAATTCTTCTCATTCACTGAAGATGTTGACATTCTACTCGCTCCTTTGATTTGTAGTGGATCGATGTAGAACACGCCAAAAAAGCGGAGGCCGTTTGACTAGAAGCCACAAAAAAACCAGATCCAATACACATGAATGGACCTGGTTTACTTAACTCATAGAAGTTAAAAAAAAATTAAATAAACGACTAACTTCCCTACGCTGGCATGATCCAGATCAGGTCCAAAGAGTCAAAAAGTTTCAGCGCACTTCTCTCTCAGCCCAGCTCATTGGGCACCCCTAGCTACTTATATTAAGTTTCACAGAAATTATATACTTTTCCAAAAATTACGTCAACACAACATTTGTAATAGGTTGTTTTTAATGACCTTGTCTATTATTTTTGCCTAATCATTTCGTCTAACCCTAAAATGCGAATACGTTGATACGTCGCATAATGGGAACGATACAACAAATTACTCGCTTCTCGAACAGACAGTTCCTTTGAATATTGTACGAGAAATCTTTCTTCATCTTCTGTCCACCTTCGACCTATGTTTGGTGTTTCCAATTGATACAATTTCAACTCAAAGGCGAGATGTAATAATTCGGTTAACGATAATTGGTTCAAATCCATTAATTCAGTAATTGATAAATGTCCCCAATGTTCTTTGATCTGATTTTGATTATTCAATATTCACACCTCATAATACGTTACTCGTTTCATGGGCGACCAGTCTCTCTTTCATTTATATGATGAAATACCCTATCCGTTATACAACACATATCTACTCCCTCTTAATTGTACCACAGCACAAAAAGTAAAATTGGGCATTTTATTGAACACCTTAAATTCGAAAAACATGAGCCTTTAAAGTTTGTAAATTATTAACATCATTTCTTTTCTCTCTTTTGAAAAGGATATAAATAAGGAAACTCATTTTAGGTCGTAATTGAAAAAGGAATTTTATCAATTTTGTCCTTTCTGCATATACAATATTAATGATATATGTTAAATTATAAGCAAATAAGATGATTTTTTTAGACAAACCACATTTTTTGTCCTCTGCAAATAAACATTTGTTTCTATGGATTGTAACCAAAAAAATGATGAGGAGATGATCATATGTCAAGCAACACATTACAACAATTTCTATCTACTAATTTAAATGATTTAAAAGAAAAAGGTCTTTATAACACTATTGATTCTCTAGAAAGTGCAAACGGTCCCATTATCAAAATTGATGGCAGAGAGTTAATTAACTTATCTTCTAATAACTATCTCGGCCTTGCAACAGATGAACGCTTAAAAGAAGCCGCAACTAAAGCAATCGCTGATTTTGGAGTTGGCGCTGGAGCCGTTCGTACGATTAACGGAACCTTAAAATTACATGATGAACTAGAAGAAAAATTAGCCGAGTTTAAGCATACAGAAGCCGCAATTGCCTATCAATCAGGATTTAACTGTAATATGGCTGCCATTTCAGCTGTAATGGATAAAAATGATGCGATTCTTTCTGATGAATTAAACCATGCATCGATTATTGATGGTTGTCGTCTTTCTAAAGCAAAGATCATTCGCGTTAAGCACTCTGATATGGAAGACTTACGTCAAAAAGCAAAAGAAGCGACAGAGTCTGGTTTATACAACAAAGTAATGGTCATTACTGACGGTGTATTCTCAATGGATGGAGATATCGCAAAACTTCCAGAAATCGTACAAATCGCCGAAGAGTTTGATTTAATCACATATGTCGATGATGCCCATGGGTCAGGGGTTCTTGGTAATGGTGCCGGAACAGTAAAACATTTTGGTTTATCTGACAAAGTAGATTTCCAAATTGGAACCCTTTCAAAAGCAATTGGTGTTGTCGGAGGTTATGTAGCAGGTAAAAAAGATTTGATTGACTGGTTAAAAGTTCGTAGCCGTCCGTTCCTTTTCTCAACAGCCCTAACCCCAGCCGATATAGCTGCTTCCATTAAAGCAGTTGAGGTGTTATCAAACAGCACAGAGCTACAAGAGAAGCTTTGGGCAAACGGAGATTATTTGAAAAAAGGTCTAAAAGAACTCGGATTTGACATCGGTGAAAGCGAAACACCAATTACTCCTTGTATTATCGGTGATGAAGTGAAAACACAAGAATTCAGTAAACGTCTAAATGAAGAAGGCGTCTACGCAAAATCGATTGTTTTCCCAACTGTCCCACAAGGTACTGGTCGTGTTCGTAATATGCCAACAGCCGCACATACAAAAGAAATGTTAGATGAAACGATTGCGATTTATCAAAAAGTCGGAAAAGAAATGAACATTATCTAAAAACATTAACTTCAAAACGGATGAGCGGAGGAATTCTTATGAAAAAAATCTTAATCACTGGTGCATTAGGTCAAATTGGATCAGAGCTAACAATGACTTTAAGAGATCGTTACGGGGCAAAAAATGTCATCGCAACAGACATCAATAAAAACGACAGTGATGTTGTTTACAGCGGACCATTTGAGCAATTAGATGTTACAAATGATAAAGCCTTTTTTGAAACAGCTAAAAAGCATAATGTTGACACGGTTATTCACTTAGCCGCTCTATTATCAGCAACAGCGGAACAAAAACCACTTCTAGCTTGGAACTTAAATATGGGTGGACTTGTCAATGCCTTAGAAGTTTCAAGAGAGTTGAATACACAATTTTTCACCCCAAGTTCAATCGGTGCCTTTGGTCCATCAACACCAAAGGTTCGTACACCACAAGATACGATTCAACAACCAACAACGATGTATGGTGTCAACAAAGTGTCTGGTGAGCTATTATGTAACTACTACTTCCAAAAATTTGGGGTCGATACGAGAGGGCTACGTTTCCCTGGCCTCATTTCATATGTGGCTCCTCCAGGCGGCGGCACAACTGATTATGCCGTGGAAATTTATTATGAAGCGATCAAAAAAGGTCACTATTCTTCTTACATCGGAGAAGGCACCTATATGGATATGATGTATATGCCTGATGCTTTAAATGCAATTATTAACTTAATGGAAGCAGATCCTGCTAAGCTTAAACATAGAAATTCTTTCAATGTTAGTGCGATGAGTATTGCACCTGAAGATGTAAAAGCATCCATCCAAAAATTAATGCCAGAATTCACAATGGATTACAACGTCGATCCAATCAGACAACAAATTGCCGAAAGCTGGCCAAATGCCATTGATTCAACTTGTGCCTGCGACGAATGGGGTTTCAAAGCAGAATACGATTTAGACAAAATGACAGCGGATATGCTCCTGCATTTAAATAAAAAACTGACTATGGATTCAGAAGTGACAAAAGGCGCGATTTAAGCGCCTTTTTTTATTGCCTGTGTTTACTTTCGCTTTAATATTTATTTATTCGCACCCTAATTCACACAACTCCACTTTTTCATTACCTATCACCATCTATTCCTTCTCATTTTAACGACGAATGTTCCTAAAAAGGAAATCCCCTTCCACTTGTAGAAATAGTTATAATTCAAAGGAGGCTCTAGATGTCGAATACACAATTATTAGAAATGGATAGCCAACTGTTAGAAGGGATTGGTAGCTTCTGTCTTAGAAGTAAAAAGAAGTCGAATGGATACATAAATAAGAATAAATGGCTGAACGAGCGGTTTGAAGAGGGGTTGAAATATGTACAATTAATTGAAAATAAAAAACAAGTCGGGTTTATTGAATATACAGCAAGTGAGAATTCATCTCGTGTTGTTTTTGCTGAAAACTATTTAGTCATCCATTGTTTATGGGTAAGTGAAAATGGCAAAGGCTATGGTACAAAACTCATTCAAAAATGTATTCAAGAAGCAAAAGCATCCTCCAAGAGTGGTGTGATTGTTTTAACAAACCCAGAAACCTCTTGGACACCAAGCAAAGAAATTTTTATAAAAAATCAGTTCAAACAAACGGCGATAGGTCCTCATCACTTCGAATTGCTCGTTTATCCATTAGAACAAAACGATTCAATCCCGACATTCCCTACTAATTGGGAAGAAAGAACTCAAAAATATGAGGGACTAACTATATTACGTTCGTTTCAATGCCCTTATGTTGAAATTGCTACAGAAAATATAAAAACAGCTGCAAGCACATTAGGAATCGCTGTGAATATCATCGACTTAAAAACGAGAAATCAATTAATGGAATTAGCCCCAACCCCTTATGGCATATACTCGGTTGTTTTTAAAGGAGAACTTATCTCCTTTCATCGAATAACAGTTCACACAGTTATTAAACGATTGAAAGAACTTATGTAATAAAGGAGACCAAATTAGATAGCACAAAAAGACTGCCCAGATAAAGTCGTTTCCATGACCTAATTGGGCAGCCCCGCTTATTTTCAATTAAAGAAAAGCACATTGAATAACATCTCACCTTTTATTTCAAACCATATATTTTCCAATGCTACTATAAATATAATTGCTAAAATAAATGAAGTAATTGAACAAAACACTTTATTCCTTAACCTCATACTAGAACGTTTATACAGTATAGGAATGAAATAAATAACAATCAACCAAATAACACCTTGTAAAACCCCTGCAATTAAGTCTATATAAGAGAAAGGCGGTTTAATAAATGGAGATAAAAAAAGATTTGTGAGTAACAGTAATATAAATAGGAAACATTGATACATGATAAATGCAATCTTTTTCATAAAAGAATGGACTCCGTTTCAGTTGAGCATAATTATTATTTAAATTATAAATCCTTAATGAAGAAAAAAACAGACAAAAAAGACAGATGAACCTAAATTCACCTGTCTTTTCTTAAAGCCTTTTAGAAAAACAACGATAGCACAAAGGTCATGATACAAACGATAAATAACAACATTAAGCTGTATTTTAACGTGTACTTAAAGATGGAAGATTCATTTCCTGTCTGACTAACAGCTGCTGCGGCAATGGCGATTGATTGAGGCGAAACTAATTTACCCATGACGCCTCCTGCTGTATTAGCTGCCACTAGTAAAGCTGGAGATGTTCCGATTTGTGTTCCCGTCACAACTTGTAAGCTTCCAAATAGGGCATTGTTATTAACAACAGAGCCTGTTAAGAAAACGCCAATCCACCCAAGAATAGGACTCACAAACGGGAAGAAGTTTTCTGTTTTCGCGAGCGCAATTCCTATCGATGCACTTAAACCAGAGAAATTGGACAGATTCGCAAAAGCCATAACTAAACAAATAGTGAGAATAGGCATCCACAATTCTTTAACCGTCTTTCCTAATTCTGAAAAAGTCTGCTTCGCTGATAAAGCAGGAAATAAAATGCTTGTTAGAATAATCGCGATTAAAATAGCGGTTCCTGTAGCAGAAACTAAATTTAAGTTCCAAATCGCTGTAACTGGTGTAGCCTCTGCCACAATAGGCGGGCTTTGAACAATTTGTTCGTGTAATCCTGGGATTGGAAAGCGAATCGTTGTAAAATCAAGCATTCCCCCCGGAGCAAATAAAGCCTTAAATCCAGGTAAACTCCATAAGGCGATAATCGCCGTTAAGATATAAAAAGGAGACCAAGCTACAACAATTTGTTTGAATTTATAAGATTGTAATGGCACTCGTTCTTCTGCTCCTGGCTCACGATAAATAGTTTTCGGATTCCATTTTTTCAAGAATAAGGCAAGTGCAACCATACTTAATAATGACGACAAAATATTGGCAAGTTCAGGCCCCATAAAGATGATCGTCAATGTTTGAACAATTGTATACACACCACTTACAACAAGAATAGCTGGAAAAATCTCTTTCATCCCTTTAAAACCATTTAAAATGACAATTAATAGAAACGGGACACTAAAGGAAATGACAGGTAACATCCAGGCAAGCATTCTTGACAATTCAAGCGTTTCTAATCCACCTATTTGTGCCCCTGTAATGACTGGAATCCCGATTGCCCCAAAGGCACCTGAGGCCGCATTCGCAATTAGACACAGGCCGGCAGCTTTAATTGGTTTAAAACCTAACGTCACAAGGAGGGCCGCACTTATCGCAATCGGTACTCCAAAACCGGCAGCCCCTTCAAGGAAAGCATTAAAACTAAATCCAATCAATAACAACTGTATACGATGGTCTTCTGAGATCGTTGCAATACTCCCTCGAATAATATCAAATTTCCCTGACTCCACCGCAATTTTATAAAGCCACACCGCCATAATGACGATATATCCAATTGGCCAAAGAGCATTAGCTATTCCGTTTAACATCGCGGCGAGTGCATTTAGAACTGGCATATCAAATACAAACATGGCGATAAGAGCACTAGCGGCAAGCGTTAGACCCGCCGCATAGATGGCTTTCATCTTAAATAAGGTCAAAAACAACAAGAACAGGATAATAGGCAAAGCTGCTACCAAGGCACTAAATAGTTCATTGCCTAATGGATCATATTGTTGGAACCACATGAGGTCATTTCTCCCTACGTATTAATTTAGATTTTTACACTTTTTCGATCGCTTCTCGATAAATATTTTGAACAGTTTCCACGCTATGAGTGAACTTTTCTTGCTCTTTCTCACTTAAGTTTAATTCCGTCACTTCACGAATCCCATTCCGATTCACCGTAGTTGGTACACCAATACAAACATCTTTTGCCCCATATTCACCATCAAGATACGCACTAACCGTTAATATTGCATTCTCGTCTTTTAAGATGGCTTTTGTGATTCGTACCAAGCTCATCGCAATGCCATAGTAGGTTGCTCCCTTTTTTTGAATAACATGATAAGCCGCATCACGTACATTTTCGTAAATTTCTTCAAGATCTTCCATCTTATAAGACTCATCTTGTTTTAAATACTGTGTAATCGGCATATTTCCAACGGTTGCGGTGCTCCAAACTGCAAGCGATGTATCACCATGCTCGCCCATAATATAAGCGTGTATATGACTAGTCGAGATTTTAAAATAATCACTAAGCATAAATCGTAATCTGGCTGTATCTAGAGTGGTTCCACTACCGATAACTCGGTGTCTTGGAAGGCCACTAAATTTTTGAGTCGCTTGAGTCAAAATATCAACAGGGTTTGTTGCGACCAAGATAATTCCATCAAATCCACTTTCCATCACATCATTTACAAGCCCTTTAAAAATACGAAGGTTCTTTTCGACTAGTTGAAGGCGTGTTTCTCCTGGCTTTTGATTGGCTCCCGCACAAATACAAACAATATCTGCCTCTTTACAATCACTATAATCACCAAAAGATATTTTTGTTGGATAATCTGAAAAGGCTACGGCATGGTTTAAGTCCATTACATCACCGATTGCTTTCTCTTTATTTAAATCAATAATGACTAACTCCTCGGCTATTCCTTGGTTCATCATTGAAAAAGCGTAACTGCTCCCCACAAATCCTGCTCCAATCACAACAACGCGGTTTACTTTATCCGTATTTTTCATTACAATCATCCTCTCAAAATACTTAAGATTTATTAGTGCCTTTCATTTCTGATTACAGTTTTATTATAACTTTATTCTAATAACTTGTGAAACATTTCACAAACTTTGTCATTAAATCGACATACTTATAATTCCTTTTATATACGATCTTAAACATAAAAAACGAAGCGGAAACTCGCGTGGGATTTAGTGGCTTCAAGTAAAACAAAACCGTGGAGGCTTAACCCTCCCCCTCACAAAGGGACCGAAAAGCGGGCTTGTGGTTCTGGCTTCCCCTAGAAAGTCAAGACCAATGGGTAGCAGTCTCAATTAACTTATATACAAAAATATAAGAAAAGCCTAATGAAATCACATCAGAATTTCATCAGGCCCATCTCATTTATATAAGTCTTTTATTTTTCTGCTGTCACTGGAAAATAACGCTTTTTCATCTGCGTAGAAATAATTTCTAAAACTAACGCCACTACTAATATCGAATAAGTGATGAAGCCAACCTCTCTTAAATCAAAATAAAATCCTGAAGCCATAAACAGTTCAAAGCCAATTCCACCTGCTCCGGCTGCAGCTCCCATTGCAACCGCTACGCCAAAGTTGATTTCAAACCTTAAGAATGTCCATGATAATAAGTATGTAAAGGTCGTTGGCAGAACCCCATTTTTGACCACTTGCCACCAACTCGCCCCTGTTGCCCTCAAAGCTTCCAAAATCCCTTTGTCAACTTCTTCAAAGGATTCTGAAAAAGCTTTTGTTAAATAAGCGATGGAATGAAAGAGCATACCTAATATCGCCGCTTCACTACCAAGCCCTGCGGCAATCGCAAAAATTAGCACCCAAAGTACGGTTGGGACAGCTCTAATAAAAGCCATAATCACTCGAATCATCTTTGATAGCCAAGCCTTTGATAAATTCAAAGCAGACATGAGTGCTAGAAAAAAGGCAATCACCCCACCAATAACCGTCGATAAAACGGCAAGCCCTAACGTCACGCCAATTTGATAAAAGGCCTCTCCCCAGCTGAAATGATTAAGCTGTGGTTCTAAAAACATTGTTTTGAGGTTATATAGTGTTTCAGAAATAGCCGTCGACCAGTTTAAACCAGTATAATCAAATAAAAGGAAAGCAATAATCGTACAAACGGTTAATCCTAAAATCGTCCAGTTCATAACACTTGTTATTTTATTACCAGCTTTAATGTTTATTTTTCCGTTTCTCGTACGTTTAATATAAGCTGTCTCCATTATAAAATCACCTTTCGTATTTGATTAGATGCCAGTTCAATCATAATTACCGCTATAACGATCGTCATCGTAATCAAGGCGACAGCCTCATAGTCTAGCATTTTATAATATAAATCGAACGTATAACCAATTCCCGTTCCAGTCAAAATTCCCACTAGTGTTGCACTTCGAATATTCGTTTCAACCATAAATAATGTCCAACTTATCATTTGTGGGAGACATTGGGGGAGAACGGCCTTTGAGACAATTTGAAAATAGGTCGCCCCAGAAGCTTGAAGGGCTTCAAACGCACTTTGGTCTGCTTCATCAATCGCTTCAATAAAGGCCCGTGTTAGGAACCCAACCGTCCCAACAAATAATGCTAGAAAACCAGTCATTGAATTTTGTCCAAATGAAATGAGCAAAATCAATGCCCAAGCCACAACAGGAATATTACGAGAGGCCGAGGCGATAAATCTAGCAAATACGCTCAAAGCACCATTTGTTCTCGTCGTTTTTGAGCCCATACATCCCAAGAATATCGATACTAGAGCCGCAATCGTCGTAGCCGCAATCGACATAAAAATTGTCTCAATCAATTTATCCATAATGCCTGGCAATTTTTCGAAGGCATCCGCTGTAATCATTAAATTTGAAATGATCCATTGAAAAGCAGCTGGCAATGTCGCCATTCCATCAATTAAATCAAAATTTGTCACCACAGCTGAAGCATAGCTAATCAAAATGACGGCGAAAAAGATAAGGGTACCTTGCCATTTTCGTTTCCGAATAATATTTTTATCCATCTCTTTTTCTCCCTACACTGTAATTAATTCTCTTGACTCCATTCCATATACATGTTCAATCATTGTTCGATCAAGTCTAATAGGTTTTCCATCAAAGATAACCTCGCCCTTATTCAAACCGATTATCCGGTCTGAATAATCTTGGGCAACCTCAACTTGATGTAAATTAACAAGACAAGTGATTCCTAAATCAGTCGTAATCGAACGCAGGTGATCCATAATAACTTTGGATGCATTCGGATCTAGTGAAGCAATCGGTTCATCGCATAAAATTAACTTCGGATTTTGAATCAACGCTCGGCATATCCCTACACGCTGCTGCTGTCCACCACTCAATTGGTCACAGCGTTTATACGCATGTTCTTCAATTCCCATTTGTTTCAGTAAGGAGAAGGCTTTTTCCTTCTCCTCCTCTGTAAAATGCCCTAACATCCCAGCCAATGTTGACTTATAACCAAAACGTCCATGTAACACATTCTCAATGACCGTTAACCGTGGAACGAGGTTATAATGTTGAAAAACCATTCCGATATTCGTCCGGAGCTGACGCAGTTCTTTACGCTTTAATTTCGTTACATCCAACCCATTAAATAAAATTTCACCACTATTAACTTCTACTAATCGATTCAAGCAACGTAGCAGTGTCGATTTACCTGCACCTGATGGCCCGATAATTGAGACAAACTCTCCTGCGTTAACTGAAAACTCAATGTTTTTTAACACTTGGATATTCGCTTGATACGATTTACTAATTCCGTTCACTTCAAGTAAGGCCATGTGATTCACTCCCCTTTTCTTATTCAAAATTAATTGGATAATTCACGAATAGGATCAAACCACTCATTCTCTACTTCTACAAATCTTTCTTCTGCACTTTTGAAAAATAATCCAGAATTCCCACTATCAGAAGGAACAAATATTTTTTCATTATTGGCTACCTCATCTGAAGTCATTAAATCTTTCAATTTTTGAATTTCCTCTTCACTTAGTAATTCATGGTTTACAACAAATGGAGCATTTAAGACAGGCGTTGCATGCATAATGATAAATTCCGCTTCTGGTACTGTGTTAAAGGGTTCTGCCGCCCCATCTTTTACTTGATAAATCGCACCGACCGTATTCTCTTCACCTTCAACTAATTCCACATAGTTTTCCAAGCATGAATCACAGAATGCCGCGACATCTGCTCGTCCATTTAAGAGATTAACGGCTGAACCTTGATGGGAGTTTCCGAAAAGCACCTGACTAAATAATGGGCCCCCCTCCATTAAATCTGTCTCACTTAAATCAGCAAAATCTGATTTAGGTTGATAGTGACCGAGAATATCTGCAGCTGGAACTTTAAAACCAGAAGTTGAACTATTCGAAACAAATGACATTGTTTTCTCATGAAGTGTATCTAAAGAAAACTCACCGTCCACTTTAAAATCATCTTGTTCATCCAAATTAACCGCTAACCAGCTATAATAAACGGCATCATCTAGTGTTCCAGACCCACCTGAAGTTACGACTAATGGCTTTAAATTTTCATTTCGATTTTGTGCTTCAATAAAACCTTGTGCTCCCATAAAAGCAATCGCTGAATTATTATTAACAATCGTCTCAATCGCAATCGCATAATCCGTTGTTAAATGATGATTGACGGTCTTGCCTGTTGCCTCTTCAATCATTGCCCCAATTTCATCTCGTGCTGTTTTCATATCAGAACCAGATTCATTCGGATACCATACCATATCAATTTCTCCGCTACTTTCATCCACAGCAACCTCATTTTCAGTACTTGAATCATTGGTAGTATTGTCATTACTATTAGCTGCCGTTCCCGTATTACTCTCTCCTGAACAACCGATTAATAGAAACAACCCCATCATAACCATAAAGATTAACCCATACTTTTTCATCATCACTTTTAGCCCCTTTTTAAATAAATAGTAAAATAGATTCCGTCTTAAGTTTCAAAGAATTTATAACCAACTTTATTAAAACATAATTGATTTCATTTTTTTCTATATTTACCGTTATTTAACGATAAGTATAATTCTCTTTTACATTAACTTTATTTTTAGGACTTATCAGCTCTCCAACCTCGACAGGCTTCCCATAAGAACCATGATAATCGGATCCACCTGTCATAAATAGATTGTATTTCTCACAAAGCGCTTCAACGCGAAGATGATCTTCGTTAGAATGATCAAAATGATTACGTTCAATTCCATCTAAACCAGCCTCGATTAATTCTGGAACAAATTCATAGGAATCTAACTGACCAGGATGGGCCAATACGGCCATCCCATCGTCCGCTTTGATCGCTTGAATCGCTTCGAGCGCGTCGACATAATGAATGTCACCTTTGGCCACTCCACCTTTAAATAACATTTGATAGAGCTTTTGATAGTCCCTTGAATAAAAGGACTGCATCGTCAGAGAATGCATAATATGCTGTTTGTAAATGACATTGCTCGTATTCGCATATTCAAAGATGGACTGTCGGTCTAGTTTAAAACCTGCCTTCTCAATCTGCTCCATTTGCCAGATCGAATGATGGTGTCTCCGCTCAAGCAGTGGCTTACATAATTGTTGAATATGAGTCGCCTTCTCCGTATATCCATATCCAAGAATATGGACTTTTCGGTTCCGTTGAAAATCGAAGGCCGAAATCTCTATTCCTGGAATCACTTCTATTCCGTACTGCTTTCCTAATGTTAGGGCCTCCTCCAAGCTTGCTGTTGTATCATGATCAACAAAGCTAATATGGCTAATGTCATTTTTTCTCGCTTTTTGAAGCACTTCTTCCACCGAATCAGAACCATCGGAATAATGGCTATGTACATGTAGATCGGCTCTCATATCCTTACTCCAGTAACCGTCAAACTTTTCGATTGCATATCATAGACTTTGTCACATAAACCATCCATAAACTCGAGATCATGAAAGATGCCAATAAGGGTCGTTCCTTCCTTTTTTAACTTTTCAATCATTTCCCTCACCTTTATTTTCGATTTTTTATCTAAACTTGCCGTCGGTTCATCTAACAAAAGGATTCTCGGTCGTTTCACCGTTGCAATCGCAATATTAAGCCTTAGCTTTTCCCCACCAGAAAAGGTGTTAGGATATGTATCCCATAAGGAAGAATCTAATTCAAAATGAGTTAAAATATTTTCGGCAGCTACAATCGCTTCTGCTTCTGATTTGCCCATTTCTAACGCCGATTGGATTACGAGCTCCTTTGACGTCACACGAGGCATCACATTTAAAAATTGAGAGACATATCCGATTTCATGTTTTCTTAAATAAAGAACTTGTCGTTCGCTCGCTTGAAGCAAATCAATCTTGTCAAATCGTTCTGATTCATAATAAATTTCACCTTTATCAGGTAAATAGGTTCGATAAATGCTTTTTAAGATAGTCGATTTTCCACTGCCACTTTTTCCGATAATGCCGATAAACTCTCCCGCCTCAAGCGAAAAATGAACACCTTTTGTCGCTTCAATTCGTTTATTTTGATAAGAAATAGTAAAGGATTTTCCAAAGTTTTCAATGGTTAAAATCGTCATCCGATCACTTCCTGTGCGTAAGAGTTTGTTCGATATTTCGTTTGGGTCAAAAGGACACCATTCACCATCGTCGTCGTAATCATTGGATAACCATCTTCCATTCGTTCAATGATTAAGAGATCTGCTTTTTTACCAGGTGCAATCGAACCAAGTTCGTGCTCAAGGTTAACAGCTTTAGCAGGATTTAGTGTAACCATACGAAACATCTCCGCTAAATTCTGCCCATGTGTTTCATGAAGAGTAAAAACCGCGTGTAGGAGAGCAGATGGATAGTAGTCACTACATAAAATATCCGCATATTGATGCCTGATTGCTTCACTAGCTGATAAATTTCCAGAATGCGAGCCACCTAACATCACATTTGGCGCACCAACAATCGTTAATAACCCTTCTTCTTTTGCCTTTTTAGCAACCTCAAGCGTAATCGGAAATTCACTGATCGTCGTTCCGAACTCCTTTACCACCGTAATCTTTTGTTCATTGTCATCATCATGGGAAGCAACCGCAATCCCTTGTTGAATCGCAAATTCAGCAACCTCCTTCATATGCTCGACCGTCATTACAGTTGCCTCTTGCCTTTCTGAAATAATTTGGTCAAGCTCTTCATTAGATACATCACGATATCCACGTAAAGTATCCCGATACATTTCTATATTTCGGTATTGTCCTTGACCTGGTGTATGGTCCATAAAGGAGAGAAGATGAATTTTTCCATCCTTGATGTTTTGTTTCAGTTGTTCAATTTCTAATAAATTATCAATCTCAAATCGTGCATGAAGTCTGTGGCGAATCAAATGAGGATTATGATGCGTTTTATGAATCGCATCGACAAGCTTCTGCACATTTTCTGGATAGCGCATCGGCTTATGAGTAAACACATCTTCACGGTAAAAGGACAACGAATGAAACATCGTCGTAATCCCATTGCCAATTAAGATTTTTTCCGCTTCTCTTAAACTAGTATCGACATCCATCATACTAGTCGGCCTTGGAGAGACAATCGATTCAATATAATCTGAATGAATATCAATAAATCCAGGAGTGATATACCCTCCGTTTGCATCAATACAAGTTGCATTTGGATAGTGTTCGAGCTCTCTTTCATCAATAACAGCTGTAATTAAATCATCCTTCACAACAACGGCATACCCTTCTAAAATGGTATCCTCCGTTACGACTAACCCATTGCAAATAATATACATATGACCACTCCTTCTATAACAAAGAATAAACAAGCTGTTGAGTATAAGAATGTTGTGGATCCTCTAAAACTTGGTCGGTTAAGCCTTCTTCAATAATCGCTCCATTTAACATCACTATCGTACGATCGGCGAGCATTTTGATGACGGCTAAATCATGGGAAACGACTAACATTCTAATTCCTAAATCTCTTTGAATTTGTTTAATTAAATCCAAAACACTTGCTTGAACCGATAAATCAAGTCCAGTCGTCACTTCATCTAAAAATAAAATCGGCGGATTATTGGAAAGGGCCTTGGCGATTTGAACACGCTGCTGCATCCCCCCCGAAAAGTTTTTTGGCTCTTCTTTTCTACGATTAAGGGGGATTTGTACATTTTCCAAAAGCATCGCCCCAATCTTCTCCATTTCGGAAACATTCCTTAGGCCGGCTGCGATTAATTTTTCTGCAATGTTTCCAATCGAGGAAATATCCATTTTTAACCCACGTACTGGATTTTGATAGACCATCCCATAATGATGGTTTCGAATAAACCTTTTTTGCTGAGCCGATAAGGAAAATAAATTCATCGCTTGCCATTCCTCTGCTTGAATATGAGCTTCTCCACTCGTAACTTCTAAATCAAAATATAAACATTGCATCAGCGTCGACTTTCCACTACCACTTTCACCGACCACCCCAAGAATTTCACCTGGATACAAATCAAAGGAAACATTTTGGCAAGCATAAACCGTTCCACAAGTAGGGCAATAATTTTTTTCTAAGATGCGGTTGCTCACATCGGAGCAACTGGGGCACCCTTCCCCAAATTGCTTCTCTAGATTCCGTACAGACAAGCTTGGCTTCTCAAACATAATTTTTTCAGCCTCCACTTCTTTTTGTTCATTTAAACGCTCTAAACAAAAGCTCGTATCATTACACTGATAGATCGTCTCATTCGTTACGGAATCTTGTAACTCGTCTAAAAAAATATCTTCGGCCCCACATAAACGGCACGATTTTCCTGGGAATGATTCAACGGAAAACGGGTAATCCTCAAACGCCAATGAGTGAACATTTGTATACGGAGGAACAGCATAAATCTTTTTCTCTCTTCCTGCCCCAAGTAAAATAAGAGCATCCGACTGATACATTTTCGGATTATCAAATCTCGGAATTGGGCTCGGAGCCATCACATAACGGTTGTTTACATAAACGGGATGATCCGCCCCTGTCGATGTTCTTCCATACTTCATAATTTGCTCAAATAACATTAACCATGCTCCACTATATTCCTCTTCCGCATGAAGAATTTTCGTTTGATGTTCCTTCGCTTCGACATTTCGTAACGGTTCAGGTGCAGGCACTTGTAAAACGAGAATTTGATCCTCTGTCAGTGGAACTTCAGGAATACGATGTCTTGATTGAATAATCGAAGCCTCGTCTGTTTGCTCGGTTATATCGACGCCGGTTGTTAAATGAACGAGCTTTTTAATATTAATCGCATTAACCGATTCATCTGCCCCTTGGTCAATCACCTTTAACGTATCCGTTTTTCCGATAATCGATAGAGTGATTTGCAATCCCCCCGTTCCCCAACCACGAGCAATTGGCATTTCTCTTGAGGCAAAAGGAACTTGATAACCTGGGATCGCAACAGCTTTTAATAACGCTCTTCGAATTTCCCTTTTCGATCCTTCATCAAAAAAAGCAAAATGATGATTAGTTTTCACGCTCATTTCCTCCTTTTTTAATCTCTCGTAAACTATCTAATTTAGATTGGAAAGTGACATAATGAGGAAGCTTTAAATGTGAAATAAACCCCGTTGACTCGACCGAATCAATATGTAACAAAACAAACTCCTCATCATGGGTTGGAAACGACGCTTCAGGATGTTCTAGACACTGATCCAAAATACTCATCGCAATCGCTTTTGTTTCATTTTGACCAAAGCACATACCATACCCTATTTCAAATTGTAGTTCTTCTTTTTTAGCTTTATTTTTAACCTTAACCGGAACAAAGGACTCGACCTCCGTAACCGTAACCTCCCCTAAGTAATAATCTTCATTAGGATCGGTCCCGACCTCCATTGGATGTGAGACATAAACAGGAACTTCTCCGACCCTCACCTCTCCTACATTGGGGTGAACTTGACCATACCCTCGTAAGGAGGCATACCCTAATGAGGTCACCGCACCGGTTTGTCCACGTGTTAAAGTTTGCAATTTGGCACTTCTTGGTGCTGGAAATGTGATGCTTTGTTTCGTAATATCAAAAGGGGCTTCATTGTTTTTTTCATAACTTGGAAATAAACCCTCTGCGCGTAAATACTCGACAACTTTCGGAAAATATTCGACCTCATTAGCTGACTGAGCATTATCCCATTGACCTCGAAATACTTTTAGCCATTCACTATTTTCAACCATATCTTCCTTTAACAAATCAAAATTAAGGAGTCGATGGGTATAATCATTTGTGGCCCCTAACAATTGACCCCCTGGTATATCCTTAAAACTAGCGGAAATTCTTCTCCTTACAAACATTTCATCTGTCTCAATCGTTTCACTAAAATAGAGACGCGGTAAGGTTGAACGATGGGCTCTCATGAGAAAAACCGCCTCTTCCATACTTCCTTGCGCTTGTTTAATCGCAAGGGCTGTTAATTCTGGTGAATACAAGCTACTTTCCGACATGATTTGATCAATTAACGGTTTCATCGTCGCTAAAATCGTCTGAACTTCAATCATCTCTTCCTCTTTTAAGCGCTCATATCGAATGCGCTGAATCGAGGCTTCAATCGCATTCGTCCCACCTTTAACCGCTACATAACCCATTCGCTCACCTTCTCTTCTACTTTTGTTGTTCTCGGAATACAAACGAGGTTCCCATACTGGTCGGCAAAAATCATATCGATTCCGAGCGGATACTCTTTCACTTTTTCAGAGCGTCCTTTCCAAATATTAGACATACCAGCTATTTCGATATCTTTTACCGCTTTAATTCCTGGTCCTTTTAATTGCAGCTGACGATGAGAAGAAATCGATTCAATTTCAAAGACCCAAGTCGCCGCCTGATCGGGATCGATTAACGTTCCAATCTTACATTCCGATAAAGCACGTTTTATAATGGACTCATCACAACCCTTTAGCACGATAATAAAATCAGCCTGAGCGACTTCTGTATATTTTGCTAACGTATAAGCCGAAATTTTATTTTTTATCTCATCCGTCTCCTCTGACAAAACGGTATAGCTGACTTCAGAATCTAGCAAAGTTAAAATCGTTAACCAGGTTGGCAACGAGCACGGATATTCATGTTGTTTATAATCAGAATCAGCTTTTAACACATTCGTTATCGTTCCTGGACGCGACATTCCTTTAAGAATTTCTCTAAACACTCTTTGCAAATCATGGACCTCATCGATTTTTAACATAGTCGTTAGCCTCCATTAATCTATATCCATCGTTTCAAAGTTAACTTTTGTTTGAAATAATTGATGCTGTTCCTTTGCTCGATCCCTCTCTATTTTCTTCTCTTCTAACAAAAGCTTATCGTTCCATCCTTTTGTCTCTTCAAGTTCTAGAACATAAGCCGCATCAATAATCGCTAAGTGCTGAGCGAAGTCTTGAACATCTCCCATCGCTAAGCCAATCCCAATAGCTCCTTGAACTTCCACTTTGGCCTCAGACATTAAAACCTCTCCTAAATAGAAAAGGGAATTTTGAGCGGTTTCCCTCACCTTCACCATCGTCAATCCAATCCTCGGCTCAACGACCTGTTGCCATTTATATTTGTCTGTAATTTCTTTAGCCATTTCTTTAGCTAGTATCGGCTCCCCTTCAATAAGGATTTTTGTCCTTCTTCTTCTCTTCATTTTGATCCCCTCCTTGTTAATTCGATCATAACTTGGCGCCAGGCTAATGAACGTTAAGGGTTTCATAACATTCCGTAAACTTTATGGATGAAACGTTAATAATATTTACTTTTTGTGAAGTTACTCTTTTATCCATAAGAAAAAGCCACCCATAAGGATGACTTTGATTATGTATCTGCTGATAATTTATATTTAAACTTATCACTCCGGTACGAGATTTTCGTATACTCTAGCAGCTTTCCCGTCTGCTCATCGACCGTATTGCTCTCTAATAAAATAAGCGGAATCATACTTGGCATGTTAAGAAGTTCTTGTTCGGCAGCCGTAGGGTAAACGATACTTAATAACGATTTACTACTTGTAAAATGGGTATATCCGAATTGACGATAATACGAAAACATCGAGGTAATCATAGGTCCATCTTTTTCAATCAACGGAAAAGTACGATCACTCACATAAGAACGATGAATGGCTAATGGCTGCTCATCAATAAAACGAACTCTCGCCACCTCATAAATCGAATTCTCCTCACGAACCTCAAGCTCCTGATACAGCCCCTCATCAAATTCCATCTTTTTAAAAACGATATTTTCCGTTCGTAACGAATACCCAGCTTGCTTCATTTTATCGGAAAAGCTTTCTTCACCGGTTAAATGTAAATGGATTAAGGAAGCTGGTTCTCTCACATACCTCCCCTTTCCTTTTTTCGCCACAATATTACCACGAAGTTCTAGTTGAATTAAAGCATTTCGAACCGTCAAACGTGGAACATCAAATCGATCAGCGAGCTCATTTTCAGAAGGCAACTTCTCCAAAGGAAGAACCTCTTTTCCCGCAATCATATTATTGATCTCATCAATAATTAAACTTTCCTTACTAGGTTTCATTCATTCCACCCTCTCAAATAAAAGAGTTACATATTGTTATTGTAGAACTAGAAACCTATAATGAAAAGCCGATAGTTAGATTTATTGCAATTTGGTAGAGCGAGAGGGCGTGGACGGCGTTACTCTACCAATTCCACAATCATCTCAATCTCAACCGGTGTATGGAATGGCAATGAATTACTTGAAATGGCTGAGCGTGCATGCTTTCCCTTCTCTCCTAACATTTCAATAAGAAGATTAGATGCGCCATCTATCACATGTGGTTGGTCAGCAAACTCGTTTGTGGAATTAACAAATCCAAGTACTTTCACGATTTGTTTAATAGAATCTAGGCTTCCGGTATGCTGTTTGACGGCGGCTAATAGATTCATCATCACAATTCGGGCAGCCTTTTGTCCTTCCTCCACATTAAGGTCCTTGCCTAACTTCCCTTTATAAACTAGCTCCCCATTCAGGCGACAATCTTGTCCTGCGGTGAATAATAGATTCCCCACTTGTTTGACTGAAACGTACCCATTCATCGGATTATTTGGTGTCGGCAATTCTAATCCTAAATCTTTTATTCGTTCTTCAACTGTCATTTTTTAGTCCTCCTCAAATCATTTAATTCACATTCTAACGATAAAAAATGAAAAAGGTCAATCGTTTCCCGAAAATTCTAAACAAAAAGAAAGTCATAAAATCTATCAAAGCGTTCATTAATTCTTCGTGAACGGTTTAATCATTTAAAGTGATAAGATGCTTGTAACAAATAAAAGGGGGCGTCGTACATTGAGTTCTTCCATATCTTACAAAATTGAATTAAAAAACGTTTCGAAAAGATTTTCTTCTAAAGGGAAAGAGGTCACCGCTGTAGATAGTGTGGATATGAAAATTCCTGATCATAAATTTATTAGCATCATTGGTCCTAGCGGCTGCGGAAAATCAACGCTATTTAATATTATTTCGGGCCTGGATGAACCAACCGACGGCGAACTTATAATTGATGGAACTAATGTCAATGGCGAAACTGGACTTGTAGGTTACATGCTACAAAAAGATCTCCTTTTGCCTTGGAGAACGATTTTAGACAATGTCATATTAGGGATGGAAATTATAAAAGTACCTAAAGTTGAGGCGAAAAAAATCGCTTTGCCACTACTCGAAAAATATGGACTTAAAGGTTTTGAAAATAGCTATCCCTCTCAACTATCCGGCGGAATGAGACAACGTGCTGCCTTGCTTCGGACCGTGCTCTACAATCGAGATGTTGTTTTATTAGATGAACCCTTTGGAGCGCTTGATGCCCAAACAAGAGCCAACATGCAGGAATGGTTACTCGACTTGTGGGATGACTTTCAAAAAACAATATTATTTGTCACTCATGATATTGATGAAGCGATTTATTTATCAGATGAAATTTATATTATGACGGCAAGACCAGGCAAAGTGAAACATCAACTTAAAGTAGACTTGCCAAGACCAAGAAAACCGACGATCACGACTTCACCTGATTTTATTCGTTTAAAAGAAGAAGCCCATGCCTTATTGTCACAGGAAGTGATTAAGAGTCAAAGAGCTGGAGCCTAAAAGGAGGTTACAAAAGTGTCTGAACAAATAAAGTTTGTTAGTGAAATTCCACTCCCTAAAAAGACATCAGTTAAACAAAGGAAACGAAAAAGAGTCAATTGGTCATCCATTGATAAAGAGCCTTCTGAATGGTCCTTACAGCTTGGTCGTTTAGCGGTTTTCTTGATTTTTATTGCTTTATGGGAACTTAGTGCAAGACTTGGTTGGATCAATTCCTTCTTTTGGAGTATGCCTTCTGAAATTTTTGCCACTTGGATCATCATTGCTCAAGATGGCTCCGTTTGGTATGACACCTTTTATACATTCCAATCAACCATATATGGATTTGTTATTGGAACATTAGGTGGTGCTGCTATCGGCTTATCTTTTTGGTGGTCCAAATATTATGCCAAAGTTGCTGAACCGTTTTTAATCATCTTTGAAGCAATGCCGAAATTAGCTCTCGCTCCAATTGTCGTGTTAATTTTTGGAATTGGACTTAGCTCTAAAATTGCGATGGCAATCGCCATTACGATTATTATTACAACACTCACGACCTATAACGGCATGAAGCAAATTGATAAAGATTTAATTCGAATGATTTTTTCACTCGGTGCATCCAAATGGCAAGTGTTTACAAAGGTCGTTGTTCCGTGGACAATGCCCGCCATTATTTCTGCCCTTCGAATTAACATCGGACTTGCCTTAACAGGAGCAATAGTTGGGGAATATATTGGCTCCTCTCATGGGTTAGGACGAATGATTTTCTATGCAGGTCAAACATATGAAATCTCCCTTATCTGGGCGGGAATTTTTAACCTATCGTTATTATCTATTATTCTTTACCTTTTTGTTTCTTGGCTTGAAAAGCGATTGTTACAAGGAATTTTACACAAATAGAAAGGGTGGTCTTCTTATGAAAAAATCGGTTCTTTCATTCATTTTTTTTAGTATAGTGCTCTTTTTAACTGCTTGTGGTTCTTCAAATGAAGGAAACACAAATGCAGCAGACTCAAATTCAGACAAAGATGTTCCCACTTTAGTCCTTGCGGAGCCATTGCGCAACTTTGGTTATTTACCTCTATATGTTGCTGTTAATCAAGGTTTTTTTGAAGAAGTCAATATTGAAATTACGACTCTTTCTGGTGGTAGTGCTCATACAAATGCCGTGTTAACTGGTGAAGCATGGGCTTTTATCGGTGGCCCTGAACATAACGCTTTTGCCAAAGCAAAAAATGCTGATATTCGAGCCATCATTAATGTCGTGAACCGCGGGAATGTTTATGCCGTTGCCAAAGAAGGACTAACACCTGGTGAAGATATTGCCGAGTTTGTGAAAGGAAAAACGATCGTCACCAACCCGTACGGTTCCACTCCAAACTCCATCACTCGCTATTTATTAAATGAGTGGGGATTAGACGCAGACCGAGATGTAACTTTACTTGAAGTCGATCAATCCTCTATCCCTAGCGTTATCAGTGAAGGTGGCGGTGAGATTGCGATTTTAGCAGACCCCATTTTACAACAAGGTCTGGATGAAGGCATTTGGGGTGAACCATTTTACAGCATCCCAGAACAATTAGGAGAATATGCTTATTCGACCATTAACGTTCAATTAGAAACAATTGAAGAACATCCAGAGCAAGTAGAAGCTTTTATAAAAGGAATGAAAAAAGGTCTTGCTTTTATTGAAAGCAACCCAGAAGAAACACTTGAAATTGCGAGTAGCGAGTTTCCAACGATGGATGAGGCCCTACTGGAAGCGATGTTAGAGCGGGCTATTTTAGACCAGCATTGGTCAACAACCGGTGAAATTGCGGAAGAATCAATTGAAACCAATTTAAAAATTGTTGAACATGCCGAAATGCTTGAACCTGGAAAAATTTCTTATGAAGACATCGTCGACAACTCATTTTTAGATAACTAAGGAGGAATTTTGATGAAAAAAGTATGGGATGATTTTTTAACAGAACGTGACAAACGAGTATTTGGAGATGCAGGATATGGACAGACTTCTGGATTAGGTGCCAAACCTGCCCTCTTGATTATCGATGTTAGTTATGATTTTTGTGGACATAAGCGTGAACCGATTGAAGAATCAATTAAAACATGGAATTTAAGCTGTGGTGAGGAAGCGTGGGATGCCATTGAACATACTCAAACTTTAATCGCTCATGCTCGTAAAAAACGAATTCCGATTATTTATACGACTGGATTTGATCCACGTCCTGATAACTTCGACCGTGGTGGCTGGGTATTAAAAAACACACGTATGAAACAAACACAAGGAGTCCCTGGTTTCCGTGGAAATGATATTGTCGCAGAAATTGCTCCTGAACCGACTGATTTATTGGTAGAAAAGTTAAAACCAAGTGCCTTCCATGGAACAAACCTTATGACACATTTAATAAATTTAGGTGTCGACTCCCTGATCGTTACTGGTACAACAACAAGTGGTTGCGTTAGAGCTTCTGTCGTCGATGCCTTTTCCTTTAATTACCGAGTAGGAATTGTGGAAGAATGTACCTTTGATCGTGGTGAAGCTTCCCACGCTTTAGCCCTTTACGACATGCGAGCAAAATACGCCGATATCCTGTCGCTAACTAACACGCTTGACTATATGGATACATTAGAGACAGGAATTTATGATGACAAGATCGCCTTTGCTAAAGTCGATGAAGAAGTGATAACAAAATAAAGAAATGCCAACAGGTCTGGAGTTTTCCAGGCCTTATTTTTCAAGAGCTGGCTCTAGGACAATTTCTAGATCCTCTTTCAGCTAGCCATTCTTGCGTTCCTATCTATCACTCTAATTATTCATGAAAGAAAAAGAAACATTCATGTAGAGATTTGAATAGTGAAAATCAACGAAAGATAATCTGACAACATTAAATAAAACGAGGGCAAATCGTTATATGATGTTAAAAACAAAAGGTTGAAGGAGGAATACTCATTGGATAAATTAGACCTAGAACTTTTTATGTCCCTAGCAACAACAAGAAGCATTAATCAGCTCTCTTTTACTTATCCACTTTCCTACTCAACTATTATGAAACGTCTGCAACAGCTTGAAGATGAAGTTGGGACAAAATTATTTACGAAAACGAGCAACGGAACTGAGTATACGATCGCCGGAAGAAAATTTTATTATTTTGCTTATAAAAGCTTACTGACTTTAAATGAAGGAATTAAAATTACACAAGACCATTTTGAAGATACAACTGATGTCTTTCAGTTCGGAGTGACTCACCCTGTCATGGGTCTGATCTCCCCAATTTTACAGCCAATGATGGAGAAACAAAAACATTATAAACATTGGAGAATTCGACTTAATTCCTCCATTGAGCTCCCCATGCTTACGAGCTGTGAAGTCATTCAAATGGCGATTGTCCATCAAAATGATTATTTACCAGACAACCTAAAATCAATTGAACTCTTTAATGAACCGATTCATTTAGTCGGTCCTAAAACAAACGAAGAAATAAAAGACCCAAGCTATTTGTTAAAAGATGCTTGTTTTATCATTCCTCAACGCGGCTACCCTTTAAGAGAACTGATTGAAGAGCATGTTTTTCGTGCATTGAAAATACGCCCCAAACAAATCATTGAAATCGAAAATTTTTGGGATATTAAGACTCTCGTCCGAGCTGGTGTTGGTTACACTCTGTTACCACGTTCTAGCCTCTGGTTAGACACATCCCAATTATCAATCTACCAAATTTATCAAAACCAAATCAGACAGCACTTTTATCTCATTTATCCAGAACGTTTAGAGGAAGAGCAAAATGAAATGATAGATTTTATCACGACAAACTTTCAAAAACAAGTAGATTTCTTTCGCGAGCAAGAGGATCTTCTTTTTATATAAGATGAGAATTTAGTTGAAATTTATATCAATATACAAGGAAGGATTGGATTGAGTTCCTCTTCTCTTTTTTAGACAGCATCCCTGGCCAACGACACTCTGATTCAGTTTCCAATTTTCACAAAACAAAAAACGAAGCAATCAGAAAGAACTTTCTGACACTTCGCTTTTTTATTTCTAGGGAAATGTTCAAGTAAAATCAAACTCCAACCGAAACTTTGTTGAGAGGTTTCCCTTTTACAGGCATTTCACATAAAAAAACCGAACCCGCTAAAGGTTTTTCCATCAAGCTCTCGTCACTTAGACCTATACGAGCAGTTGTAATAAAGAGGGTATCGTAATTTGGTCCACCAAACGTACAACTCGTTACTTGGTCCGCTTCTACCTCTATCCGATCGATAACTTCCCCTTTTTGAGGATTGACACAAAGAACCGTTCCCCCACCCCACATTGAAATCCATAAATCCCCACTCGCATCAATGGTCATTCCATCTGGATAGCCCTTTTCAGATGATAAATCGATTACTGACTCCGCCTCGCGTAATGAGACAGTCTCCTGATTGAAAGTTTGGGCAAATACTTTTTGGGTGGGCGTATCAATAAAATACATCAGAGACAGCTCTTCATTCCATGCAAGTCCATTCGAAATGGTCATGCCAACTCTTGCCTCAATTAGATTATTCTTATCACTCAAAACATAAAGAGAAGCGACTTCAGTTTCATTCCCTTCGCACATTGAACCAATCCAATACCGGCCAAAAGGATCACATTTCCCATCATTAAAACGCATCCACTTTTTTGCTGGAATTGCAGCTATTTTTCTAGACTGTTCTCGTTTTGTGTCAAAGATAACGAGCTCATTTCCAGTCGAAATAAGCCACTCTTGCCCATTTACTTTTCCTACACTCGTGACAGGATGTGAAAAAGGAAACTTTTTTATTTGCCTAGTTTCCGGTTCTAAGAATAACAATTGCTGTTGCTTAATATCAACAAACACCAGTTGCTTTGACTCTTCATCCCATATCGGACCTTCTAAAAGTTCTCCGCTATGTTCCCAAAGTAATTGAGCTTTCATTATTCCCCTCTCCTTTTGACGATCATTGTTCGGTGTAAGCTGGTCCAAATAAACGAATGATTCCTTAAACTTAAGATAAACCGATTATTTCACGGCTTTCATTAATATCCATTCCATTAGCTGCTGGGTTTTTCGGAAGGCCTGGCATCGTCATAATCGAACCTGTTAAAGCGACAATGAAACCAGCACCTGCCGAAACTTTTAACTCTCTTACTGTTAAGGTAAATCCAGTCGGAGCTCCAAGCAAAGTTGGATTATCAGAGAAGGAATATTGGGTTTTCGCCATACAAATCGGTAATTTATCTAAACCAAGGGCGACAATTTCCGTAATTTGTTTTTTCGCAGCTGGTGTGTACTCGACTTGCTCAGCTCTATATATCTCGGTCGCTATCGTCTTGATCTTTTCTTCAATGGTACCATCGACATCATAAAGAGGTGCATAAGTAGACGTTTTCGTTTCACAAATTTCGACGACTTTATGAGCTAAATCGGTCGCTCCTTCTCCACCTTTCCTAAATACATCGGTGAGAATGACGTCAACTCCTTTAGCCGCACATCTCTCTTTTAGGCGTTCAATTTCTAATTCAGTATCTGTTGGAAATTGATTAATCGCAACTACTGTCGGCACACCAAATTTAGCTAGATTTTCTAAATGTCTTTCTAGATTCACGATTCCAGCATCAAGTGCCGCTAAGTTTTCATGAGCGAGTTCTGCTTTAGCTACTCCACCATTCATTTTTAAAGCACGAATGGTCGCCACGATGACCGTCGCACTTGGCTCTAATTTAGCATATCTACTTTTAATATCAAAGAATTTCTCCGCTCCTAAATCGGCCCCAAACCCAGCTTCAGTTACAACATAATCAGCTAATTTCAAACCGATTTTTGTCGCCATTACAGAGTTACAGCCATGGGCGATATTTGCAAAAGGTCCACCATGTATAAATGCAGGTGTATTTTCAATCGTCTGAACTAAGTTTGGCATAATCGCATCCTTTAATAACAAGGCCATTGCTCCTGTTGCCCCCAGTTCTTCAGCAGTAATAACCTTTCCTTCGTAAGTATAGGCCACAACCATTCTAGACAGGCGTTCCTTTAAATCTGTCAAACTTGAAGAAAGGCAGAGGATCGCCATAATTTCAGAAGCAACCGTAATATCAAATCCACTTTCTCTCATGACACCATCATATTTTCCACCTAACCCAATCACGACGTTACGGAGTGCCCGATCATTCATATCCATAACTCTTTTCCAAATGACTCTCTTCGGATCAATATGTAAGGCATTCCCTTGATGGATATGGTTATCAAGTAAGGCAGCAAGTAAATTATGAGCTGAGGTAATGGCATGAAAATCTCCAGTGAAGTGAAGATTAATATCTTCCATTGGCACAACTTGAGAATACCCTCCACCTGCTGCTCCACCTTTTATCCCAAAGACTGGACCAAGCGATGGTTCTCTTAAAGCCGTAATCGTTTTCTTGCCAATTTTATTTAATCCCATGGAAAGTCCAACATTAACCGTTGTTTTCCCTTCCCCTGCTGGTGTAGGATTAATCGCGGTCACAAGAATTAACTTCCCATCCGGCTTGTCTTCTAATCTTGATAACACATCTAATGAAACCTTTGCTTTATATTTACCATATAACTCTAACTCTTCTTCTCTAATCTCCAAATATTTTGCCATTTCACTAATTGGAAGCATCTTCGCCTCTTGTGCAATTTGAACGTCTGTTTTCATAATTCCTCCAAGTATGTAAAAATAGTTTTCGATTGCCTCAAGTCATATAAAAGTAAAATTCCACTATGTAGCCATTCACCCTCAGTCGTCTTTGCCCATCTATTTACCCTCTTTCCATCTTAAATCATCCCTACACTTACTATACCAAAAAATGAAGCGAGGGATGAGGGGAGTTTTATCTTAGAATAACATTTTAAAAAGTGGAGGAGTTATTAGTTAGGGAGTGAATACAAATTCGACAAGTGGCCGTACACTCGTCGAATTAATGCCCTATGATTGCCATTGCTTCCCTAATTCTATGGCTTTTGGAATTATAGGGGTTCTATGATTCCCTTTGTGGCTCTTATTCCATCGCTTTTGGAATCATTGACGGGCTTTGATTCCCTTTGTGGCTCTTATTCCATCGCTTCTGGAATCATTGGCACTCTTTGATTCCCTTTGTGGCTCTAATTCCATCGCTTCTGGAATCATTCACGCTCTTTGATTCCCTTTGCCCCCCTGATTCCATCGCTTTTGGAATCATTGGCACTCTTTGATTCCCTTTGCCGCTCTTATTCCATCGCTTTTGGAATTATTGGCTCCCTTTGATTCCCTTTGTGGCTCTTATTCCATCGCTTTTGGAATCATTGACGGGCTTTGATTCCCTTTGTGGCTCTTATTCCATCGCTTTTGGAATCATTCACTCTCTTTGATTCCCTTTGCATCCCTGATTCCATCGCTTCTGGAATCATTCACGCTCTTTGATTCCCTTTGCATCCCTGATTCCATCGCTTTTGGAATCATTCACGCTCTTTGATTCCCTTTGCATCCCTGATTCCATCGCTTCTGGAATCATTCACGCTCTTTGATTCCCTTTGCCCCCCTGATTCCATCGCTTTTGGAATCATTCACGCTCTTTGATTCCCTTTGCCCCCCTGATTCCATTGCTTTAGGATTCATAAGCTAGAAAAACCTCTTATTAATCAAAAAAGAAGCCATCTTGAACTCCTTTTTCAAAATGAACCCTTTTCTTTATCAAACATTCACTCTATTCCATAAACTAATGACATCTGTTAAATCATTCACCACAAAATCAGGTTCAATTTCATTTAATGACATTTGATTGTTTCGATTCAACCAAACACTTTTTATCCCTAGCTTTTGAGCCCCGAGAACATCCTGTGTTAATGAATCTCCTACATGTAAAACTTCCTCCGCTCTCACTTTTCCTAACCTTAAGGCTTCCTCAAACATATCCGGTCTCGGTTTATAAGAGCGTACATCTTCACTTGTAATCACTCCATTCACTTCTATTTCATGATACTTGAGTGCTTCCATAAGCTCCTCACGATCAACATTAGAGAGAATATATACCGGTAAATCGACTATAGCAAAAAAGGAAATAGCATCAGCATACATAGTTGGACGCTTCCATTGGTCAAACATTTTTTCACTTAAAATGAGTGCATCCAAAGGAGCTTGAAAATGGGTCAACGTTTTTTGTATAGAAATAATTTCGACCTGTCGTTGTGACAAAAAGTTTACACCATAGCTTTTTGTGAATAAATGATAAAATTGATTCCACCAGTATGTAGCAATTTCCGTAATACTTATATCTTTTATCGAGGAGGCTGCTTGAATTTCTAAACTAACCTCGTAAATCACTTCCCCGACATCATGGACAACCGTTCCATAAAAATCTAAAAAAATGGCTTTTATTGACATGAGCCTATCTCCTTCCATATTTCCAAAAATGACTGCAATGATTGATTGATTTCTTGCTATTATCAAAAGGAGCGTGACTTAGTATAAGCCACTATGTGCCAAAAAAGAAATGGTAATAAGTTTTTATCACCTCTTGCTTTTAAAAAGGCCCATTTTGACTTTTACCCTATATTCGCTTTTCTTGAAAGGATATCCTGTAAAAAAAGTGTAAAGATCCTTCTATTAATTAAATTAATTAAAAAAGAGAGTGACCTTTTGTAGGGCCGCTCTCATTCTATTATTTTAGACCCTTGCTATTAGCCCTAACACATTTATCATTTAGCAAAAATTGTAAGACACCTACCATCTATGCTTCAAAAAAGCACATCTATAGAAAAAACCGCTACTGAATTTAGCAGCAGCGATTCAAATAATGTCAAACATATATTTCTGATTACGATAACTTTCCTACATTAAACTCTCTTCTCCCTTCCTCGCTACTCCTTCGCTTTAACCTAGAATAGGGGTATCGATTAAGGATACTTCGGGGCGAGCAATGCCATGTAGTTCAAATAAAATCAATTCATTTTTTCCATTTTTTAATAATGGACCAGGTAAATAAAGGGTTTGTTGTGGACCGATTTCCCAATAACGTCCTAAATTAAAACCATTAATAAAAACAACTCCTTTTTTCCACCCTCTCGTGTCGACAAATGTATCTCCAACCTCATCTACCTCAAATTCTCCTTTATAAAAGCACGGTTGATTTGTTTTTACTTCAGTTGTATTCGAAAGCCCCTCTAAGTTAGTTAATGGAAGTAGATAGATCGTCCATCCGAAAATAAATTGATAATCTAATCGGACTCCCTCCGTAATCCCTTTTGGATCCTTAAGTTTAGATCCATAATTAATTCTCCCTAAATTTTCAACAAGTAAATCAACCTGCACTTCCCCATCCGGAAGCTCCACCTCTAATACGTCATCTCCCCATCTCTCAATAACCCCTTGGAATTCCTCATTTATATAAACAAGAGCTCGATCCCTTACATCTTGAATCGATAGCTTCACCTTACTTCCTGTTCCATTAACTGTTGTCCTATAGAGAATAAACCCGTAAGCTTGACCAAGCTTTTCCATCGTCTCAGGATAGATGCTCTGAATCGGTTCACTAATATCCTTTAATGTAGAAAATAAATTAAACGATTGATTCAGGGTTACTTTTCCATATTTTTTCTTCTCCACAAGAGATGGTAAATCAGGAAGCTCCTCATTTTTATACTGTGCAACCAAACTACGAATCTGATGATATTTGGGTGTATATTCCCCTGCTTCACTTAATGGACTATCATAATCATAACTTGTAATGGTTGGCTGATATTTTTCTCCATAATTTGCCCCATTATAAAAGCCAAAGTTCGTGCCACCATGGAACATATAAAAATTAACAGAAGCTCCCTGCTTGAGCATTTCTTCAAAGGTTTGAACAGCATCCTCCACATCTCTTGTATGGTGCTTCTCTCCCCAGTGATCAAACCAGCCATTCCAATATTCCATACAGAAGTTAGGAATATCCGGAAAATATTTTTGTAAGACATTAAAATACTCTGTCGGCTTTGAACCAAAATTCACAGTTGGTAAAACTCCATCTACCGCTCCTCCATCAAGCATTCGTTCAGTTGGGCCATCAGAAGTAAACAATAATACATCAATCCCTCTCGTTATTAAAGCCTCCTTTAGATAATTTAAATAGGCTTTATCATTGCCGTAACTCCCATATTCATTTTCGATTTGAACAGCTAAAATCGGTCCCCCATTTGAATACTGATAGGGCACGATCTTTTCGATTAAGACATCATAATAACGGTCAATATTTTTAAAAAAAGGCTCATAACTACAGCGAAGTCTCATGTTATCATCTGCTAATAGCCACGAAGGCAAGCCGCCAAATTCCCATTCTGCACATATATATGGACTCGGTCTTACGATAACATATAATCCGACGTACTCTGCTGTTCGAATAAACTCCTCGATATCTGCTATTCCAGAAAAAAAGTAGCTTCCTTCTTTCGGCTCATGCAAATTCCACGGTACATACGTTTCCACACAATTAAAGCCAGCAGCCTTGAGCTTACGTAATCGGTCCTCCCAATACTCTGGAACGACTCGAAAATAATGTATCGCCCCTGATAGTAACTGAATTTTCTCTCCTTCCAAATAAAAGTCCTTTCCTACCACACTTAGTCCAGCCACGTTAAAACCTCCTTAATTATAAAGCGAAGTCCGTTGCTTAGAAGCGAGAAAAAATAAGAACAGCTGATGAAGACGCTCTTTGTCTTCATTCAGATGGGCGATTTTTCTCGAGCTTTTAACGGACGTAGCTCGATTGATTATAAAGCGAAGTCCGTTGCTTAGAAGCGAGTCCACTTAAGGATCAACGCTAAGTTCGCTCCATCCTGTCGCAACGCCTTGTACCCACGTCCTGTGGGCAAGAACCTCTGATGAAGACGCTCTTTGTCTTCATTCAGATGGGCGATTTTTCTCGAGCTTCTAACGGACGTAGCTCGATAAAATCCTTTTTTCTACCACTTAAAACAGCTCAATCCTTAACCGCCCCAGCCGCTATATTTGAAATAAATTGCTTGCTTCCTATTAAAAATAGGATGATTAACGGAATAACCCCTAATAAAGTCCCTGTCATCACTAAACCATAATCAGTTGTATGTAGCCCTTGTAAATTAGATAATGTTACCATCAACGTGTATTTATCTGGATTATTTAAAATGATTAATGGCCATAAATAATCATTCCAAACTCCCATAAAATTAAAGATTCCTAAAAAAGCCAATGCCGGTTTTAGAATCGGTACGGCAACACTCCAATACATTCGAAAAATGCCACAGCCATCTATTCTTGCTGCATTTAAAAGGTCATCGTGAATGGCTCCTTCCGCATACTGTTTTATCCAAAAAATCCCGAATGCACTTACTAAACCGGGAATAATTAAAGCCTTATAGCTATCAATCCAACCAAAGCTTTGCATCATTAAAAATAATGGTATGAGTGAAAGCTGAGCCGGAATCATCATTGTCACAAGTGAGAAAATAAATAAGAACTTTCTACCTGGAAAATGAAATTTGGCAAATACAAACCCTGCTAAAGAACTTAGGAAAAGAGTAAAAAAAGTCGATATTGATGCAACCACAACGGTATTCATCATAGATTGAAAAAAGTTTACTTCGGAAAAGACTCGTTGTATATTTTCAATTAATTGATTACCTAATGTCCAGATAGGTGGAAATGCATAGGCAGCACTTGAAGGATTACTTGCTAAAACAATTAGCCAATAGAATGGAAAAACAGATATAAGGACTCCTATAATTAGCCCAGTGTAAAGCCCTACAGATTTCATTCCTCTCACGATTACACCTTCCCTTCTATTTTTTTCGTTGAACAATCATCCAATTAAGTAATGAGAATAAAATGATGACAATAAATAAACCAATCGCTATTGCAGAACCATAGCCATACAAGCCTTTCTCAAATGCTTGTTGATATAAATAAAGGACAATCGTTAACCCACCTGCACCTGCACCACCAGAATTGCCAACTAATATTTGTGGCTCGGCAAATGTTTGCATACCTCCAATCGTAGAAGTAATGACAACAAAAAGGATAACCGGACGCAATAACGGAATTGTTATTTTTCTGAAAATTTGAAAAGTAGTAGCTCCGTCAATTCTAGCAGCCTCATATAATGATTGATCGATATTCTGTAAACCTGCTAAAAAGATGATCGCGTTATAACCTGTCCAACGCCAAATAATCATGACTGATATCGCAATTTTGACAGCAACTGAATTTCCATGCCAATTGATCGCTTCAAATCCGAGGCTCGTAATAAAATAATTTATAAGCCCATAACCAGGTGTAAAAATGACACCAAAAATGATAGCCACGGCTACAATTGCTGTTACATTAGGTAAGAAATATAGTGTTTTAAAAAGGTTCCTATATTTCACAAAAGTTGAATTTAACAAAAAGGCTATCACTAAAGCCAATAAAATCATTGGTATAGTTGACATGATCCAAATGATAAATGTATTGGCTATTGACTTCCAAAAAAGGGGATCTCTAATCAGAAATTCGAAGTTTCGCAACCCAACAAACTCCATTTGTCCAATTCCATCCCAACTCGATAAAGCCAAATAAAAGGAGAAAAGAATCGGGTAAATTCCAAATATCGCAAAAATGATAAAAAAAGGAGAGATTAATAAATAGGCTCCTTTGTTTTCTTTTACTCTTTTCCATGTTTCTTTTCTTTTTTGCTTGTGATTAAAGATGGCCGTCTCTACTTTCATATACACATCACCCTTTTAAAAAAGGAGAAGTTCACCTTCTCCTTATAGATTATGAACAAAATGGCCGTATGAAAAGGAAACTCTTGTTAGATCAAGCGTTCCTGAGCAGATATATGCTTCAAAACAGCGGATATACACCTTTGTCTTCCGCCTAACAGTTCACCTTCTCTTCCCCTTTATAAACTTAAATCTCTTTCAATTTTATCCAATGCGTCCTGCCATGCTTTTTCTGGTTCTTTTCCTTGTGTCGCAACTAGTTCTAGTTCGTTTAAAAAAGCGGATGACGCAATCGATTCTCTTGAGCCACGATAAGCTTCATTAACATTTTGGGCTGATTGTGCAAATACTTCAGTCGTATTTTGTCCCCCAAAAAATTCTTCTTCATGATAAATTTCTTCACTTTCAAGTGCCTCATTATGGGCTGGGAATAAACTCACATTTTTATATGACTCGACTTGATTTTCGGCATTGTTAATAAATTTTGCAATTTCTGCACTCTTTTCTGGATAATTAGTAGAGCTTAAAACTGCTAAAAATGAGCCACCATCATTCCCATCTGCCAATGGCGAACGAGTTACCTTCCATTGACCACTCGTACTTGGAGTCGAATCAATTAAAATATCCTTTGCCCAAACTGGCCCATCGTAACCTACAATATCATCATTGTTAATCGCAGCATTCCATTCTTGTGTTAAGGCACCAATGTTATTTGCAATTAACCCTCTTTCATACAATTCAATAACTTGATCCCATACCTCTTTAACATGGGCTTGGTTGCCAATAAATTCTTCTTCTGTATTAAAATACCTTTGCTCGCTCTTATTCATCGCACTCGAGAAAGCATTTCCAATTGAACCAATCGCATAAGTACCTGTTTTATCCTTTAATGTTGTGAGAACATCCAAATAACCGTCCCATGTACTCATCTTCTCGGCTAGCTCTTCTGGTGAATGGGCAACTCCAGCTTCAGCAAAAATGTCTTCTCGATAGAAAAAAGCAGTTGGTGACGTATCAACAGGAACAGCGATCATATGTTCACCATCTCCTGTAATCGCTTGACTTGTTTTCCAAACCGGGTATTGGTCCTCGATTTCTGTTCCACCATATTCATATAAATTTAAGAATTTATCTTGGTATGGTAAAAATTCTGAAACCCAAATATTCATTAATACAAGATCAGGAGCATCATCATTACTATTGGATGCTAATAATGTTTGAAGTTTGGTTTTATAGTCTCCACCAGGTGGTAGCTTTTGTGCATCAAATTCAACATCTGGGAACTCCTCTTTTACTTTCTCTAATACACTATCATCAAGCCCTCGATTCCAATACCATAAAGTGATTTTTTCAGTACCATCTGAAGAAGATGAATCACTTGAGCCTCCACATGCAGCTAATAATGAAACAAAAATGAATACTAATACGATTTGCACTGTTTTTTTCATAATGACCTCCTCATAATTTAGTTAAATATCAATGATACAGAATCTGTAAGTTTCACCACCGCCATCCCAAATAAGCCTTTTAAATTGATAGCTCCTATTTTTTATTTATAGCACCTGTCTTCCTAACATTTACTGCAATCGACGCTCCTAAAAGACCCGCTTCTTCTTTTAACTTACTTACTCTTAATCGCTTCTCAATCCCACTCTGAACAGGATTTACAACAAGCTTTTGTAGCTCTTTTTTGATGAAATCTAGCAGCCAAGGTTGGTGATTCACCACTCCGCCTCCTAGTACGATGATATCGGGATCGAGTACACAAAAGATTTGATGCAGCCCTTTTGCCATATCTCGAGTCATATGGGTAACTATCTCTTTAGCCAAAGGGTCACCCTGCAAAAAACTGTCCATTAATTGTTTGACCGCATCTTTAGATTGTAAATTCAAGCGATTAACGCTTTTTTTAGTAAGAGATGTCCCCGATGCCTTTTCTTCTAACGTTTCTTTCTCATCGCAGCCAACATAAGTAAGCCCAATCTCTCCAGCCATTCCTGCTCCACGAATCACTTCGCCTTTTTGAATAAAACAAGCGGAAATCCCTGTACTAATCGTTACAAAAGCCATTAACTCATTTTTTAATTGATGAGCGAACCATTCCCCTTTTGCCGCCATATATACATCATTATCAATCGTAATTTCAGATGTTGGGAAATTAGTTTGTAATCTCGAAACGAGTGGAAAGTCCCGCCAAGGTAAATTATTTTGAAAAATGGCCATACCTCTGATTACATCTACTTTACCGGGAAGACCAACTCCAATGAAGCAAACCTCTTTTTCCACTACACCCGCTTCATTCATCACATATTGAAACGCTAATAAAAGTTGTTCATACATTGTCTCGGCATTCTCTGTCAAACTAGGTAGGATCTTTTGTGCATACACAACTCCAGCTTCATTCAGTAAGGCTGTTGCGATCTTGGTTCCTCCAACGTCAGCTGTTAATATATAGTTCAAGGCTTATTCTCCTTACATTTAGAGGTTTAATTCGACTACTTGTGATAAGTTTTTTGGTTTATCTGGATCATAGCCTAGTCGCAATGCTCGATAATAAGCTAAATATTGTAATAGTGGAACATATAAAACTAGTCGATTTCGATCTGAGATTTCCTGACCTATTGTTAATGTATAATCCGCCTCAAAAGTTTCGGAGTAAGGGCCGAGTGCTAAAACCTTTCCTCCTAATTTTTGAATATCTTTTACTAAATCTTGATCTAAATCTTCTGTTTGCTTTTGTGACATCACAACAACGACCGTTTTGTCGTCAACAATTGAAATCGGTCCATGACGAAACTCGAGATTTGAATAACTTTCACATTCCGTTTGTGTCATTTCTTTTAACTTCAACGTTACTTCCTTGGCTAACCCATTATAGTAACTAGCTCCTAAATAAATAAATCGTTTATATGTTAACTCAGCAGCAAACCTCTTGACTGAATCTTGCATTAAAAGTAAGTCACCGACAGCTCTAGGGATTTCCTTCAATTCTGTCCAATCCTCTTTTGCATCCATTAGTTTAGTTGTATATAATTGCAGGGCATATAACATGTTTGTAAATGATTGTGTCATGACAACACTTTTTTCATTAATATGTTCTAAAGCGATAACTTCGTCTGCTAATTCAGCCAAAGGGCTCTCTTCAAAACAAGTAACAGCAAATGAACTAGTATTCGGTTGCTTATTAATAAACTTCAATGCAGCCACTGCCTCACTCGTTGTTCCTGAGCGAGAAATAACGACCACTTTATACGTTTTATTTTCGGTAAAGTAAACGTCCGGATTCAAAAAAATTTCAGATGCAGGTACGGCCGATGCAAATTGTCCTGTTACGCTTTGAAAGTATTTCGCAGCTGATATAGCTAGATAAAAGGACGTTCCACATCCAATAAAATAATGCATATCCCTGCTCTCTTTTTTAAACTTTTGCTTGTTTAGAATCTCGTACGTTTCTTTCATTTTATTTGCCTGCTCACTAATTTCTTGGTACGTATACATATTTCTTCATCCTCTCCAAATAAATTCATGATAACTTCTCTATTTTTATCTCGTCTTGAAAGTTCTTAATATCTGATGCCTTAATACATCCTGCATATAAATGAAGAGCATTAGACATTCCACATGCAATACCTAATTTCAACGTTTGTTCAATCGATAGATTCGAGAGAAAGCCTGCTGTTAATCCAGCTACCATCGCATCTCCACAGCCTACTGTATTTTTCACCTCCAGCAATGGTGGAGTAAGGCTATATCGACCTTTTTCACCAATGTAGAAGACACCGTTTGCCCCCAATGAAAGACAAACATGTGGAATTCCATGGTCATGTAGCTTCTCCGCTCCCCATATCATATCTTGTCTAGACAACTCTTCTTTTCCTAACCAGTGTGCTAATTCATGCTCATTTGGTTTAATCAAAAATGGCTTTTCACTAATTGCGGCTTGAAAAGGCTCTCCACTCGTATCCAATATCGTCTTCGCATCAGCCTGATGAATGATATTTATTAATTGTCCATAGGCATTAATAGGAACTCCTTTTGGTAAACTACCTGATAAGACAACGAACTCACTTTGGCTCGCCAATTGTTGGACAGACTGACAAAGCTCTTCCCATTTTAATGGTTGAATAGTTGGTCCCTGTTCCAATAGCTCTGTCTCTTGACCATTTACGTCAGCGATTAAGTTGATACATTCTCTTGACTCGTCTTCTATTTGAATAAATTGATGCGTAATTAACTTTTCATTTAGTAATTTCTGAACTTTCGAGCCAGTAAACCCGCCACTAAAACCTGACACTTTTACTTCATATCCAAGTGTTTGCAAAACTTTAGCTACATTAATCCCTTTGCCACCAGGTTCTTCATGTACTTGTTTAATTCGATTCGTTTTCCCTTTTTGAAAATTCGATAGAAAATACGTTTTATCTAATGCTAGATTGAGTGTGATTGTTGTAATCATAGCGAATACCCTTTGACTTAGATTGAAGAACGGTTATCTTTTCTTTCACGAGTGCTTTTACCGCTTCGACGCCCGGTACAAAATACTTTCTCGGATCATCTTCATTTGGATGTTCGGAAAAATATTGACGCAGCTCTTTGGCATAAATGACCTTTAATTCCGTTGAAAAATTAACCTTTGAAACCCCATAATCCAATGCCTTTTGTACTACATCATCTGCAATACCAGAAGCACCGTGCATCACAATTGGACAAGCGACTCGTGCGTTGATTTCTTCTAATAAATCAAATTGTAAGTTTGGCTCCTTTTTATACATGCCATGAGCCGTTCCAAAGGCAGGAGCAAATGAATCAATACCAGTCTGCCTTACAAAAAATTCAGCCATTTTTGGATCGGTATAAATGACTTCCTCTTCATTTACGACTAAATCGTCCTCTACACCACCAATTGTGCCAAGCTCCGCTTCAACTGGTACATCGAGCAAATGAGCAACTTCTGTCACCTTTTTTACAAGTTCAATATTATCTTCCAAAGCTAAATGAGAACCGTCTATCATCACTGACGTATAGCCTGCTCGTAAACATTTCATGACGATATCAAAAGAATCACCGTGATCTAAATGTAGAGCCACAGGAACCTTAGCTTGTTTGGCAGCTGATTCTGCCATTGCTTTCATATATTCAATGCCCACATATTTAATTGTACCTGGTGTTGTTTGTAAGATAACTGGAGAACCCATTTCCTCGGCTCCAGCAATAACCGCCTTCATAATCTCTAAATTATGAGCTCCAAAAGCTCCAATGGCATAATGATTTTGATAAGCATCCTCTAATAACTGTTTAGTAGAAACTAATGACACATCATTCACTCCTCATCCGTTAATGGGTTGTTGGTACAAGTTAGTTTTAGAAAAAATCATAGACTTTTAACAAACATGTCTATGATTTTTCTTCTAAATTAATTCTGTGTAAAATCTACACCGGTCTCCACGTACGATAGAACGACAAAATTCAACAGGGATACCATTTAAATCATAGGCCGTTCGCTCAAGTAATAGCGCTGGAAAACCTTTCTCTGTTTGAAGTAACTGACTAGCCTCTTCCTCCATTAAAATAGGCTCAAATGCTTCTTTCGCTCTCGTCACAAACACTTGAAATTCTCTTTCTAATAAGTCGTATAAGGATACAGTCCCAACCTCTTTTAAGAGCTCGATCTTACCGACCACTTTTTTCGGTAAAAACGATTCTTCCAAAACGATCGGTTCATCATTCGCACACCGAATTCGTTTTAATAAAATAACTTTCTCCTTTTCCTCTAACACTAAAGCCTGCTTTACTTCCTTGCTTGGCTCAACTTCCTTTACCTCAACAATTATATCAGAAGGATTCATTCCTTTTTCTTTCAGAACCTTACTAAAACTATAAAAACCAGTTAAAGGTTGCTCTAGTTTTTGCTTAGCTACATAAGTTCCTTTCCCTTGAACTCGGTAAAGCACTCCCTCTTTCACTAAATCTTCTATTGCTTTTTTAACTGTATTCCGACTAATACCATATTGCTCCATTAGCTGATTTTCTGACGCAATTTTATCCCCCGGCTTCCAACCCCCTTCACTAATCGTCGAAATTAACACTTCTTTTAATTGGTGGTAAAGGGGGATTAAACTATCATGTTGTAACCCTGGCATAACAAATTTCTTCCTCTCGCTTACATTCAATCTCTTCTCAATGAGTCGATTGAATAGTAATAATTGTTAGTTAATTAATTTAATTGATTATACCCCTCCCCTGTCAACACGTCAACCCAACCACCTTGTTCCTACTTACTTTATCCTGTTTGCTCTTTCTATCAATCTGTTTATTTTGAACTGCCCATTGTAATTCCTTCGATAAAGTAACGTTGTAAGAAGATGAAAATAAGAACCATTGGCCAAATTGCAAGTAACGAACCGGCCATTAGTACAGGGAAATTCGTTGAATATTGTCCTTGGATTGCGGCTAGACCTGCTGAAAGTGGTAATTTAGCTTGTGAACTATTAACAATTAATGGCCATAATAAATCATTCCATGACCAAAGCATCGTGAAAATAGCGAGTGAAATCAACGCCGGTTTTGTTAATGGCAATAAGATAAAGAAAAAGATTTGGAAATGATTACAGCCATCAATTCTTGCCGCCTCATCTAACTCTTTTGGCAATCCCATAAAGAATTGACGCAAAAGGAAAACCCCAAAAGCACTAAATAAACCAGGAACAATTAAAGCTTGTAAAGTGTTTAACCAGTTCAACTCTACCATAATTAAATATTGTGGAATTGCATAAGCCTGAAGCGGAACCATTAAAACGGATAGTGTAATAATAAATAAGACATTCCTTCCAGGAAAAACAATTCTAGCAAACGCATAGGCGGCAAATGAACAAATAATTAGCTGCCCGACCGTTCGACCTACAGTCATCATAATCGTATTCCAATAAAACTGTAAAAACGGCATATAATCAAAGACTCGAACATAAGAACCCCAGTTCCACTCATTCGGAATAATAGTAGGAGGAACTTGTGTCACCTCTCCCATCGTTTTTAAGGAAGTTAAGACCATCCAAATAAATGGGATAATCATTAACACCGCACCAATGGACAGGATCAAATGAATGATTAACGCACGATTTGATTTTAGCTTCATGATACCCTCCTTAGTTGTAGTGAACCCATTTCTTTTGGAAGTAGAACTGGAAAATGGTTGCGACTAAAATGATGACAAATAAATTAATGGAAATCGTCGCTCCATAACTTAAATCATGGTTAATAAACGCTTCACGATAAAACAAATACACAAGTGTTTGCGTGTCAAATGCCACAGGACTATCTATTCCAACCATCATGTAAATAAGCTCAAAAGTCTGTAATGTACTAATAATCGAAATCACACTTACAAAAAACAAAGTCGGTGTCAGCAGAGGAACCGTAATTTTCGCAAATTTGGCAAACGGCCCTGCTCCATCGATTTCAGCTGCTTCATAATAGGACGGTGATATATTTTGAAGACCAGCTAAAATAATAATCATGTTATAACCAATTGTAGACCAAATCGCGACAATGATGACTGCATAAAGAGCAAAGCTACTATCAACTAGCCAATAAGGTCCTTGAATCCCAAAAAATCCAAGTACATGATTAATTAAGCCGTAATCTCCATTGTACAACCATTTCCAAACCATCCCTACTGCTGCTGGCATTGTAATAACAGGTAGGAAATAAAGCGTTCGGTACATCGTTACACCACGAATTTTTTGATTGAGTAAAACAGCGACAACCGTTGAGAAAAAAACACTAGTTGGTACAGCAATAGCCGTAAAGGTAAAAGTATTCTTTAAAGCCATCCAAATATTTGGATCTTGAAATAAACGTACATAATTTTCTAATCCTATCCATGACACTTGACCAAAGGAACCATACTCTGTAAATGAAAGGTAAATGGTATAAAAGATTGGTCCGATATTGAAGATGAATAGCCCTAGAAAACACGGTGCGATAAATAGGTAAGCCCACATATAATCTTGTTTTTTCATAGGAGTTAGTTTTAGACTCAACTTATTTTGCGAGACGGTTTTCGTATTCAACATACTATCTCTCCTCATTCCATTTGAATAAGCCAAAAGTGGAGGGGTGAATAAAAGGCCTTGTTCACGCTTCACCCCTACGCAAATGCAAAATTATTTCGATTCGTTTTCTAAAATCTCTTCAATTTTTTCTGCGAGTTCATCAGCAATTTCTTCATAGGTCACTTCTCCTGCCCATACCCGGTTCAAATAATCTGTTTCCACTTGTTGCCAAGTCCGCGTGTGCAATGAGTTCGGAAGTGGATCCGCATATTCAACTTGGTCTATAAAGGCTTGGGCATTAAAATTCGGTAATGATTCGACCCATTTTTGCTCAGTCCCTGTATACGCTGGAATAACCGTTCCTGTTTCCGCTTGGATTTCAGCCGCTCTTTCCGAACCTAAAAATTTCAAGAACTCCCAGGCTGCCTCAGGGTGATCGGTATGACTAGCGATTACATTCCCAAGTCCGTGAATCGTCGATGATCTTTTTTCTCCCATTGGTAATGGAGCGACATCGACTTTATCCTTAATGAATTCATTATTTGAGAAAACAGGAGCAAACCAAGAACCTGATACAAACATCGCGACATTGCCAGACTCGAACATACTTGATGCAGGGGTATCCGTCATTTGTTGAATCGTTGGCGATACTTCATACTCATGAATTAAATCGGTCCAAAATTTAATACCTGCGATCGCTTCTGGTGTGTTATGGCCAGCTGTATTTGTTTCTAAATCAATGACATAACCACCAGCTTGATGAATCGTATTATAAAAACCTGATTGAGAATTTAAATGTGCGGCAATCCCATATATACGATTATCCGTATCCGTTATTTCTTTTGCTGCTGTAACTAAATCATCCCAAGTCCACGTCTCATTTGGATATTCGACTCCCGCCTCATCAAAAAGTTCACGGTTATACCATAATCCAATTGTGTCATAATCTTTTGGGATCCCATATTGGCTTCCACCGGCACTATATAAGCTAGTTAACGTCTCTGGATAGTTTGAAAAATCATAGCCATCTTTTGCAACGTATTCATCCAAGTTGAGCAACATATCATTCTCAGCAAATAGTCTAATATTCGGTCCATTCATCCAAAAAATATCCGGTAATGATTGCCCAGTACCTGCAATCTCAAGGTTATCCCAATATTGTGCAAAAGGAGTATTCTCAATATTAATCGTGATATTTGGATGTTCTTCATTAAATTCTTCCACAATTTGTTCAAGTGCTGGCATTTGATCTAAATCCCAAACCATATAGGACAACGTCACTTTTTCATCCCCACCCGCACTATTCGAACAAGCCACAAGGAACATTAAAGCAGCAACAATCATTAACACTTTTTTCATTTGATTTTCTCCTCCAATATGATTATTTTTAATCCAATAAGAACCGATAACAGGTTAATAGGTTGTTGGTACAAGTTTGTCTAAAAAAATATCAACTACTTGGAGTGATACTTTCCTTTCAACTTATGTGGCTTAATTCTTGGCTTACTTCCATTACTTTCCCCCCTGCTCGAATTGATTCTGTCGCCGCACATCCAACCGCAACACTCATTCTTCCTGCAAATGGAGTTGTCAAAGGCTGTTTATTATGAAGCACTAATTCAACAAAATCACTACAGATTTTCGGATTGGCTCCACCATGGCTACCTGTCGTTTCCTTCATCTCATAAGTAATATCACTAAATTCATGCCAAGAATTAGATTTCCGCGTCTTGACGAACACTTTTTTCTCAAGCTCTGAATTTTCAATTCTTCCTTTCGTTCCAATAAACGTATAATTTCTTTGATAGTCTGGCGTAAAATGACATTGGAGATAAGAAGCTTTAATTCCATTTTCAAGTTCCATCATCACCATATTATTATCCTCAACATCAATTTCTTTACGAAAGGCACATTGTGTTAATGTATGCAGGCTTGCCTCTGGACAGGTGTCTTTAATTTCACAGGTTGGACAAGTTAAGTCATTTGGTTGTCCCCCACCGAAATAATCTAATCCGCCAAACGCTGTCACTTTTTTCGTATATTGTCCCGTAATCCAATGAATCACATCCAAATCATGAGACCCTTTTTGTAACAATAATGAGGTCGTATTTTCAGACGTCCCATGCCAGTCATGATAGTAATAATAACCACCTAAACCAACGAAGTGCCTCACCCAAACAGTCTTTAACTCTCCAATTACACCTGAGTCAATAATTTCTTTCATCGTCTGATACATCGGCATATAACGCATATTAAAGCCGACCATTAAATGTTTCCCTGATTTTTTCTGTTCCGCTATAATTCGGTCACAACCCTCAACTGTAATGGCTAGAGGCTTCTCACAATACACATGCTTCCCCATCCTCAATGCTTCAATCACATGCTCTTCATGTAAAAAATCAGGTGATAAAACAGCTACTGCATCCACCTCAGGATGTTGAAGCAACTCCTTATAATCGGTCGTTACAAAAACTTCCTCCTTAATCGTTTCCTCAAATCGATCCAAACGTTCTTGCGATTTATCTGCCGCAGCGACAATCACTGATTTCCCATTAGGTTCATGCCAGTATTTCGCAATCCCACTACGTAAACCAGCTCCTATAATACCTATTTTTACTTGTTTCATTTCATCGACTCCTCATATAAATTCATCTGCTCAATATATAATTAAGTCATTCTTAATAAAGATTCCTCTTCATCTTTTCCCCAAAATAAGCCAAACGTTTTCCAATAAACTAAAAAAATTTTAAACTAATTTGTTGAATCCCTAATGACCAATTGGTTCGGCAATTGAACTTTTACATGAATAACCGTTCTTTTTTCAATATGGTCTATTAATGTTTTCGCAGCCATTTCACCTAATTCAGTTTGTGGAATAGCAATGGTCGTTAATGGTGGATTTGAATACTTCGATAGCTCAATATTGTCGATCCCAATAAACGCTATATCCTCTGGTACACTTAGTTTATGCGCCACTACTGCTCTCATTGCTGCAATCGCCAACAAGTCACTAGCACAAACCATTGCACTTGGAATGTTGACATTACTATTTGCAATAATCTTCTTCATCCCTTCATAACTGCTGTCTAATTTCCAGCATGTATTAACTACCCATTTGGGATTGATTAGAAGACCTGCTTCTTCCATTGCATATCGATAACCTCTATATCTTTTTTCTGCTCGAAAATCTTTATAATTTTCGCCTGTTCCTCCACCGATAAACCCAATCTCTGTGTGACCTTTAGCAACTAAATACTGGACAGCCTTTTTGACAGCTGAGATCCGATCATAATCAATGACTGACATATCCTTATCCGTATAAAAGAAGTCTATTCCTACTACAGGTACATATTTAGTAATATAATTCAAAGTCTCATCATCTAATTGTTCGACTAAAATTAATCCTTCGATTCCTGACTCATGGATCGTTTTCACAAGAGTTGTCTCATTCTGAAGCTCTTCTTTGTAAACGTTTACAAAGGTGTAGCCAGCCTCTGAAAGAGCATTATAGACACCACTATAAATATTTGAAAAATACGGATTCACTTCAGCACTTTTAAGATTAGCGACCCAACCAACTTTGTGAGTACGCTTCGAACTTTTGCTAAGCACATTACTTACTAAACTTCTTGCATTTTCATTTGGTACATACCCTAACTCTTTAACGGCTTCCCAAATTTTCCTCCGTGTTTCTTGGTGTACATTACGTGATGTATCATTTTTAATCACTCGAGAAACCGTTGAAATTGAGACGCCAACATGCTCTGCAATATCTTTTAATCTAGCCAATTCTTCTTACCTCACTAATCACAATTGATATGTAGCCTCATATTTGCATTCAGTGTAACTAGCCCCTCCTTCTTTAATGGATTAATATTCCGATAATTCAAAGTATAAAATTAAATCGTTCAAACTGTCAACCGTCATTTTAGATTTAATTTTTTGTTGTATTTTTTTAATGATAATGTTTTTTGGGGAAAACGTATGTAAATCAACCCCAAACATCCGCTAGCTGACTGTTGATATTGAACTGATTTAGACAAAAGTAGATTTTATTTTAAGTTCTTTCTTTTAACCTATAAAGTTTGCAAGAACCCCCTTCCATTATCTACATATTTCAGCCTTCGAAGGGCCATTTATATTCCCTTCGCTCATTTGATTCTAACAATTTATAGGACTAAGGAATTACAAGAGGCGTTTACGTGCTCGAAATAAATCTATAACATTATGAATAGAATAAAAAAAGACCATAAAAGGAGTGTTCAAATTGCCTTATTATTTCGCTTACGGAAGCTGTATGGATTTAAAAGATATTGCCAGAGATGTAGTGGCCGAAGTTGTTGGTCCTGCCAAACTAAACCATTATCGTCTAGCCTTCACAAAATACTCAGAAAATCGTCAAGGCGGGGTCGCTGATATTATCACTGCTCCTATGGATTATTTGGAAGGGATTGTTTTTAAGGTTGCTGATTTTAAAGGACTCGATCGGAGAGAAGGTGCACCAAGCTTTTACAAACGGATCGTTTTACCGGTCGAGCTATACAACGAAAAACGGTTTATTGATGTATCAACTTATACAATCGTTCAAAAAGAGGTGCTAGAAATAAAACCGAGTGCTGAATATGCTGGTCTCATACGTTCAGGAGCCACACTATTATCGAAAGAATATCGAGAGAAATTAGAGGAGATTTTGACCGAAGAAAGGTACAACGTTGATTAAAGATAACTAGACATGCTAGAAGCGATTTATTGCCAAATGAAAAATTAATAATTTCTTCATCCCTCCCTTACATTTCATTTACAATGCTCCTGTAAGATTTATATAGGTATATAGTATTAGGGGGAATGGTTCAGCATGAAATGGTCTACATCCAAACTAAAGACTAGACTTTTTATTTTATTTATCTCATTATTAATTATTTCCATAACAGCTGTTGGAATTAGTTCTTATTCCAAAGCTAGTAAACTAACAACTGAAATGATTGAAAATCGGTTAATTCGTGAAACAGACATGATAAAATACATAGCAGAAAATTTAAAATTTGTTTATGTTAGCGATGAAGAATACTTTATGCAACAACTTGAAATAAGTGTCCGTAACCAAAAAGAGACACTCAACTCAGATGGATTAGAGACTGATTTTCTGTACATAGCTGATCAAGAAATTATCCCTTTTAAGGTAAGCGAAGGTACGATTCCATCAATTCCTGCTCCCCTCAAAAATACAATGATCCAATCCAAAAATGGGTTAATCCATGAATCGCTCAATGGTAAAGATTATACGATAGCTTTTCGTGAAATGCAGGAAATCAACGGGATTTATGTCTTATTAACAGCAACTAATTCTTATATGACTCCTGTTTATGGAATGGCCCAATTCACCTTTCTTGTAACGGTTGTAGTGGCAAGCCGAAATCCACTCTTTGATAAAAAAGTTAGTTCGGTGCCTTGTGATTGACGCGGAGCATGATTTTCGGGAACGGTGAATCGAGCACCATTCATCGCTATCCACTTTGGTTCTAATAAATTGAACGAAAACCGGTAACATTTCAATTCTAGCTTTCTAACAAACTAACTTCTTTCATTTCTCACATAAAAAACAATATAACACCTCATCAATAACTACTCCGTTTAGAAATCCATCTAAACAATAAATTTCCTTTTGACACTTTTCACAGTTTCCTACTAATTCTTTCAGCTTCCATCACCTACTTTATGTGAATGTTGATTTAATAATTCCATCAATGAATCCGAGTTATGCACTAAATCCTCTAATGTAAATCCATACAAAACGTTTAAATAGGCTTGAGTTGCTTGTTTTAATACCCCTTTTAATGTACAAGCTGGTGCTAGTGCACAAGCATTCTTCTTCGGATCAAAACATTCTACCATATGGAAATCATCCTCCGTTTGCCTGACAATTTCTCCTATATTAATATCCACTGGTAACTTAGCTAGTTTCAGCCCACCATTTCGGCCACGAATATTCTCAAGATACCCCATTTTCCCAAGTTGATGGACGACCTTCATAAGATGATTTTTCGATATATGATATGCATCAGCAATTTCTTGAATTGTGACTAAAGGCTTTTGCTTATTAACAGCAAGATAGATCAACACACGTAAAGAGTAGTCTGTGTAGTTCGTTAACCGCATGACTTCCCCTCATTTCCCAATTATTTATTTCATTTTATCATAACCCCCTTCATAATTCTTTTCGTACAATTTGGTGAACACAAATGTGTCAAAATTTTAAAGATGTATTTAAAATATATCTTTTATGCAATTAAACTGATATTAATAAAGAGAAGATTATTTCAAATTACCGTTTAGGAGCGTGACCAAACATGCTAAATTCAAAAACGATCGCTATTATTAAATCCACTGTCCCCGTTTTAGAAATACATGGAGAAAAAATTACCACACGTTTTTACAAGCTTATGTTTCAAAATCATCCCGAACTATTAAATATTTTTAACCATATTAATCAAAAGAAAGGCCGTCAGCAAGCCGCTTTAGCAAATGTCGTTTATGCCGCAGCCCTTCATATTGACCAATTAGAAAACATTATCCCAGTTGTAAAACAAATCGCTCACAAACATCGCAGTTTAGGAGTAAAGGCAGAGCACTACCCTATTGTTGGAGAGCATCTGCTTTTAGCAATTAAAGACGTACTTGGAGAGGCTGCTACTGATGAAATCTTGCAAGCTTGGGGAGAGGCCTATGGTGTCATTGCCGATGCTTTTATTAGCATTGAAAAAGAGATGTATGAGGAAGCTGAGCAACAACAAGGCGGCTGGAAGGATTTCCGTCATTTTATCGTATCCAAAAAAGTAAAAGAGAGCAGCCTGATCACCTCCTTCTATCTAAAATCAGAAGATGGCCAGCCTATTCCCTCTTTTCTTCCAGGACAATATGTGAGTGTAAGAGTCCAAATTGCTGGAGAAGATTATACTCATATCCGTCAATATAGTTTATCGGATGCCGCTGGAAAAGATTATTATCGTATTAGCGTCAAGCGTGAAAATGAAAAAGACAAACCAAATGGTATAGTATCCAATTATTTACATGAAAAAATTCAAGAAGGAGATACCCTCGAACTCAGTGCCCCTGCTGGTGACTTTGTACTAGACACAACAACTGAGCGACCTGTCGTTCTAATAAGTGGTGGGGTAGGATTAACGCCAATGATGAGCATGTTATTAACGGCTGTACAGCAACATCCTAAACGAGAGGTCACATTTATTCATGCAACCATGAATAGTGAGACTCATGCTCTACACGACCAAGTTGAGCAGGTTTCAACTGAAAATCCAAACGTTAAATCCTATGTTTGTTATCAATCGCCAACAGAGTCAGACTACGAGCAGCAAAAGTTTCAAAAGGAAGGATTTATTGATTTAGCTTGGTTACAGTCCATTATTCAACATAAAGAGGCTGACTTCTATTTCTGTGGTCCCGTTCCATTTATGAAAGTGATTAACGAATCTTTAAAAGAGTGGGGAATCACAGATAACCAAATTCATTATGAATTTTTTGGTCCAGCAATGAAACTATAAGAAAGTTTATAGCTTAATCAAGGGAAAGAGGCTAGAACAAAAAACTCCTTTAATATGAAAAGCCTGTGACATTTTACTCATAAAATATCACAGGCTTTCGTTCTATTTATTCGAACCGACAAACAACTAAAATATGTTCTTTGATTCGTTTTCTACTTTCTATAGCTAGTTATGTCTCAGTCTTTTTTTTCTTAATTTTCCCCCGCGTTTAATCTTTCTTCTAAATAAATCTTCTCCAATCACGTTCCACAATACGTTTGATACCCTTCATCACTCTCAGGTAACTTTGTGAATTCATTCTGCTTATCTGAATAAGCGAAAGGATTAGCTAGAACTTCTAGCAGCTTTTCCATTACACTAAAATCCTCATCCACCACTGCCGCTTCTAATGCTTCCTCGACTCGGTGATTCCGGGGAATGATTGCTTGATTGCTGGATTTCATCAATTGTTTGGCTTCTTGTTTACTTTCTTTTTGATTATCTAATCTTACTTGCCATTGTAGGTGCCATTCTTTAAATTCTGCTGACTGATAAAAATCAATTTGCTCATATTGTTCTATAGTTAGATCCCTAAATGTGTTTGTGTAATCGACCTTATGTTGTTCCATTAACCTTAGCAATTTTTTGACTAACTCCTCATCCTTTTCCTCTTTTTTAAAAAGACCTAACTTTTTACACATTCCGGCTAAATAAGCTTGCTCGTATAAAGGACCAAAGCTTTCAATCGCTTGTTGTGCCAACTCTAAGCCTTGTTCTTTGTCTTCTGAAAGTAATGGGATGAGCGTCTCAGCAAACCTAGCGAGATTCCATGCGGCTATATACGGCTGATTGCCGTAAGCATATCGCCCTTGTTGATCAATCGAGCTGAAGACGGTCGCCGGATCATAAGTATCCATAAAAGCACATGGACCATAATCAATTGTTTCTCCACTAATTGACATATTATCAGTGTTCATTACGCCGTGTATAAAACCAACAAATTGCCACTTTGCAATTAACTCAACTTGACGATCGATCACGTTCTCTAACAAAGAAAGATACGGGTTCTTGGTTTCAGCTACTTTTGGATAATGCCTTTGAATCGTATAATCGGCAAGTGCTTTTAAATTATCAAATTCCCCCATTTGAGCTGCGTATTGAAAAGTCCCCACTCGGATATGACTTGCGGCGACTCTCGTTAAAACCGCCCCATCCAATGTCGTTTCTCTGTAAACAGGTTCACCCGTTGTCACAACTGCTAAACTACGGGTTGTTGGAATTCCTAAACCAAACATCGCTTCACTCATGATGTATTCCCGCAACATCGGTCCTAGAGCTGCCCGTCCATCGCCTCCCCGAGAAAAAACCGTTCTCCCTGAACCTTTCAGTTGAATATCCAAACGCTCCCCTTTTGGTGTGATTTGCTCCCCAAACAAAACTGCACGGCCGTCCCCTAGCATCGTGAAGTTACCAAATTGATGACCAGCATAAGCTTGAGCCAGCGGGTTTGCCCCGTCTGGAGCCCTATTTCCAGCCAAAATGTTAATGCCTTCTTCCGCCAATATTGCTTCATTTAAACCAAGGTCTTGAGCTAATCCCTTATTCAAGATCACTAAACGAGGCTCCCTGACATGATTTAAACTTTGATTACTATAATAGGCATGAGGCAAACGGCTATATGAATTGTCTAAATTCCATCCCATTTTCTCATGATTATGTGCTGACATAGTTTCACCTTTTCATCATCTGTCTTAGCTTTAGTTTAACTTTTTTAGGTCGAAAAACAAAATGATTAAAATTAAAATTCCTTAAGAATATACCATTCATACTTCCTTAACTATACAAAGAAATACGGTGTTTTACCTCGCACTTTATAACATTCAGCCCCCGTTATTTTTCTTTTCTTTGAAAAAAAGAACATACTAGCAATATCGCTCCTCCTGATACCAATAAATAAGAAATTACTTTATTTTGAAAGGAAATTTTCAGTAAATCAAACAGTAAGATTATTCCAAACATAAACAAAAGGAACCCAGCTACAAAGATTACTTTTCCAATGGGAGTATATTTAGTAAGTAACATTATGCCCATCCCCTCTCTTCACTCAATATATATTTGTATATAGTTACTAACTCAACTTTCGCAGAGTATGATTGACTCTTAACCGTTGATAGGGATTGACTTTAGGACGATACCATACTCAAATGGACTTTAAATGAACGGTTCAATCGTTGACAGTCTGAACACATCTCTTAGTAGGCTGTTGAAGGAAGCTGTTCACTAAAATGAAGCGCTTCGGCTGTCGCTACCAAAACCATACTCCGCGTCCTGCAGGAACCTGGCGAGCCTCCTCGGTACACCTGTGGGGTCTCGCTCCACGGTTTATTCCTGCGGGAGTCTCCGTATGGTTTTGTCCGCTAAGTGTAGGGGAGAGGCTTGATGATAGGGCCATTCTCAATCAGCTATTTCTCACGCAGAAGGACCTTCTTCTTCACTTTGTTGGTTATGGAACTAAATAGGTCGTTGCCACCTATTTTTTTCCTAAGTCTGCCGTCATGAAAAGACAGGATTCAAATCGAAACAAGCTCGATCATCTAGCTAACGTACAGAGCATCCACACGGATTTGTTTACAACTGTAACGGAATGAGTCATGGAAGGAGAAAAATCATTCTCAAGCTACTGTCCTTTGAAGTCATGCCTATTTTTTTATTCAACGAGAAAACCGAACCTAGATTCGATTCCATTATCTAGCGGACAAACAGACACGGAGACTCCCGCAGGAATAAACCGTCCAATGAGACCCCGCAAGCGTGAAACGCTGAGGAGGCTCATGAGGTTCCGGCAGGACGCGGAGTGTCTGTTTGGGAGCGACCGCCGGAGGGCCTATTATTTTTTTCTTGATGTGCAGTTTATCCGTTTACAGTATAAAAGGAGGCATCCACTGTCTTAACAGATGAGAACATGCGGAAACTCTCATTTGTCTTATTCGATGAATTTGCCCAACCACCTACTCTTCCACCAAATGCAAAAAATCAGAATAACTCTTACCATTTTTAGCCAAGCTATTAATAATGTGCTTAAGGAATTAATCCATTCTATTTCATATATTTTAGCATTTAAGGGAGTTGTCAATGAATGAACACCTTGAAACTGCAACACTTTCGTATACTCACATTTAGCCTTTTCATTTCGCTTATCGTGTTTATATTTCAAACTTCCGCTCTTGCTCAAGACTCGATGCTAGATGAAGCGACGATTGTCATTGATGACCAACCATTTGAAACAGAATATATTATGAATGAAGGTCATGTTTTAGTTCCTGCTCTTTTTATGAAGCATACTGGGGCACTCGTTAATTGGAACGAGCAATATCAATCAGTCGTCTTTCAAGCCAATCAGAAAAAAATGGCTTTACCAATCGGAAACGATTATGCCGAAATCTATAATGAGAAAAACAATCAATGGGAAAGACAAGCTCTTCCCGCAAAAACGATTGATTATGAGGGAACCCCTTTTGTTCCACTAGTGACTGTCTCTCAAAAATTAGGAATGGATGTTACCTATCATTCACAGCAATCGCGAACATATATCCAAAGCAACATCCAAGTGACTCCAAACCATTTCGCTCAAGGAAATACGTCAGAAAAACTCGTTGCCCTTACATTTGACGACGGACCAGATCAGCACTATACACCAATTGTTTTAGATATTTTAAAAGAAAAGCGAGTTCATGCCACTTTTTTTGTGGTCGGACAACAAATCATGGTCTCCCCTTCAATCATGAAAAGAATTGTAGATGAAGGGCATGGGATTGGGAATCATTCCTGGGGCCATCCAAATTTGAAAGAATTATGGTCATCAAAAGTTCGTGAAGAAATTCAACTTACACAAGAAACATTGCAAAAAACAGTTGGCAGAGCCCCGATGCTGTTCCGCCCACCTTATGGATCCTACACTAAAGCGGATACGGTCATCTTTAATGAGCTCGGCATTAAAAACACCCTTTGGTCCGTCGACACTCTCGATTGGAGCGGGCAAGCCGCCGAACAAATTTTAGATACTGTACACCGCCAAGTCTTCCCCGGTGCGATCATTTTGCAGCATAACTTCCAATCAGATGAACCGCTTTTGGATGGATCGGTTGAAGCACTTCCGAAGATTATTGATGAACTACGTGAAAAGGGATATACGTTTGTCACACTACAAACGATGATAGATAGACAGAGGTGAGTAAAAAAATGGTTTAGTACATGACAGAAATTATTTCATCTGTACCTCACAATAGCCGTACTCACCTTATCATCTTTTTCGCCTCTAAATGTATATTAGGCTCATTGTCGATTGAATAGCGATAATAATAAATAACGAATATAACAGCCAATGTCATAAATGAACAAATGACAAACATTGTGCTGTATGAAGTAAACTGCACAACAAACCCTAATATCAATCCGCCTAATGAAAAACCAAGATCATAAGAGGCTAAAAAAAGACCAAATAAAACATGCTTTTTTTCTTTTGGAATGACAAAAGAAATATACGTTGTCAAGGTTGGATAAAGCATCGCTGTTGCAAAACCATTGAATATACTTGCTACATAAACAAAGTTACCTAAAGATGAGGCAAACGCTAAAATCAGCGTCCCCATTGTTGAGCTCAATAGGACAAGAGATATAAAAGTTGGATGCCATTTTCCATCAGATGGAATGTATTTCTTAAGAGTGTAACGACTACCTACTACTACAAGAGCTTGTAAAAACAAATAAAGAGGAGCATTGCCCTCCCCTTCCACTACCATATAAAGAGGAATAAATATTGTCAAAGCACCAAAAATGGCTGAACCTATGACCATTGTAATGGAGGAGATTAGCAATGCCTTATTTTTTCGTAACGCTATTGCTTCTACAAATAATTCTTTTAATGAAAATGAAGCATTCGGTTGCTCTCTTTTGGGAAGAGGCGATTTTACAAAAAAGAGGAAAGGCAATATCGCTAATATACCAACCGTTATTAATAATATGTCTAATGACCATTGTCCCCAAAGCATAAGAGCTAGTGCTGGTCCATAAAGGCTAGGCATAACGGTAGATAATGAATACATGGCCATTCCTTGTCCACGATCCCGATCCTTTAATACTTCTGTAATCCCTAACTGCATAGCCATTGAGAAAAAAGCCGTAACGACACCTTGCATTACCCGTACGACATACAAACTATCGACGGTAAACAGAATATAAATCATTAATGTTAAAGCATGTCCGATTAATAACCATTTCATTATTTTATAAACACTATATTTAGCAACCATTTGCCCTGCCCATGGCCGTAAAATCATACATGTAAATATAAAAGCCCATCATAATACCAATTTCGCCTTCTAACATCCCACCATCAGCTGCTTGTAAAGGAAAAATGACGGTTAATATGGAATTAGCTGTAAAGAAAAGAGTTGCTAACATATATAATTGCAACATCCGAATTGAAGTAGGCCCATATTTCATAAGAGTCTTTCACTCCGTTCATCCCCAAAAGCTGAAAGTAATTGTTTGGTATAAGGCTGAAGTTCTTTCGAGAAGAGATTTTCCTTCGTCGCCTCATCCATTATTCGTCCCTCTTTCATAATGTAAATACGTTCACTCATAAAACGTACAGCTGCTAAATCATGAGAAATAAACAAATAAGAAATAGACAAATTCTCTTTTAAATCTTTAAGTAAATTTAAAATCTTGGCCTGGGTCGTTACATCTAAGCTTGCTGTAGGTTCATCAAATACAATTAAATCTGGCTGAGTGCTAATCGCTTTAGCTATCATAACACGTTGTTTCTGACCCCCACTTAATTCATGGGGATACTTTTGAAGATAATAATCGGGTACTCCTACCATTTCTAAAAGGTGTTTCGCTGTATCGATACGAGTGGTGTTATGTAAAAATGAAATTTCTTTCATTTTTAAAGTATCATATGGTTCCATTAAAGTATCCATTATTTTCTTTCTAGGATTCATAGAAGCAGATGGATTTTGAAACACCGCTTGAATACGACTACGCTCTATCCGATTTCTCTTTCTTTGAAGAGGTCTACCTTCTAAAAGCAACTTACCAGAGGTGATCTCTTCAAGTCCTAAGATACATTTGGCTAGTGTCGTTTTCCCACTACCACTTTCTCCAACTAAGCCGACACATTCCCCTTTCTTAACGGTTAAGTCTACTCCACAAACAGTCGCTTTTTTATCAAAATGTTTATGAATGTTTTGTAACTGTAGTAACAATCAATTCACCAACTTCATTCGTTCTTCAAGTAATAGCCGTTCTCTTGTTTCATATAATGACGGGATTGCTGAAAAAAGCTGCTTTGTGTATTCATGCTGCGGGGAATCAAATATACGAGATTTACAGCCTTGCTCTACGATTTCTCCATTTTTCATAATGGAAATAAAATCTGTATAACGCTTTACACGTCGCAAATCATGTGTAATGAATAAAATGCTACACCCGTGCTCTTGTTGAAACTTCTTTAATAATGACAAAACCGTCATTGCCGATATGCTATCGAGTGCTGTTGTAGGTTCATCTGCAATAATAATACTCGGCTCAAGCATCGTAACAAGGGCGATCGCAGCTCGTTGTAATTGACCCCCACTCAGCTGACAAGGATAACTCTTTAACACCGTCTCAGCCGGTAAATTTAATTCTTTAAATGCATTTAGCATTAAGATTTTACGTTCTCTTTTTGTTAAGTTTGTGTGGGCTTTGAGCATATCTTCACATTGCTTTTCAATTTTTAGAAATGGCACAAAGGATGATGTATAACCCTGAAAAATATAAGAAATACGGTGGCCTCTTATACAGCGCATTTCCTCAGCAGGAAAGGTCTTCATATTGCGTCCTTCCAATAAGATTTTTCCACTTTTAATTTTTAATGATTGAGGAAGCATTCGACCAATTGCCACTGCTGTCACACTTTTACCACTACCACTCTCACCAATAATGGAATGCCATTGTCCACGTTCGAGGTGTAAATGAACATTATTGATAATCAGTTTTTCATTTGACTCAATCGTCAAACCATTTAATTCCAAAATCGTCATGAAGATACCTCACTTTTTCTAACATCATAAGCATCACGTAGAGCATCCCCTATTAAATTATAAATTAATACGATTATTACAATCGCTATCCCTGGATAAACCATTAATTGTGGTGCAATGTAAAAATAGGCATTTGCTTCATTTAACATTGATCCCCACTCAGCATATGGTGGTTGCACACCTAGTCCTATATAGGAAAGTGTCGCAATTAGTAAAATAATTTTTCCGATATCAAGTGATGCATAAACGACTGTAGTCCCTATAATATGAGGAAAAATATGTTTTCTTAAAATCGAAAAAGTTGATAATCCATTTATTTGTGCCATTGCAATATAATCAGTCTGTTTTATTGATAAAACCGTTCCCCGAATAATACGAGCGTAGTTAATCCACCTTACGAATACGATCGCGATAATTAAATTCGTCATCCCTGTTCCTAAGATCCCACAAATAACAATAGCAATGATAAAATCAGGAAAAGCGAGCAGAGCATCAACGGTTCTCATAATGACTTTATCGATCATGCCGCCTCGAAAACCTGCAATAAGCCCAAGAGGGACACCAATCATTAAAGAAATCATTAAAATAATAAAGGTTGTTCCGACTGTCATTTGAGCACCTGCTAAAATACGAGAAAACAAGTCCCTTCCTAAATGATCCGTACCTAGTAAATTCGCATGTGAAGAATTTAACAACCGTGCAGACATGTCTACTTTTAATGGGTCATTTGGTGCTAAATAAGGCAAACAAATCAACAGTAGAGAAGTCCCTATAAAAAAACCAATAACGACTTTCTTTTTCATATTTTTTTCACCTCTTTAACACGAATCATCGGATCGATGTAACGATAACAGACATCCACTAATAAATTGATTAGAATAACAAATACACCCATTAACAATATATACCCTTGAATAACTGGGTAATCACGCTTTGCAATTGCATCTATCGCAAACTTCCCTACCCCTGAATAGGAAAAAATTACTTCAATTACCACTGTCCCTGCTAGTAAACTACTTAGTGACATTCCAAGTAAAGTAATAATAGGTGCTAATGAATGACGAAACGCATACTGAAACAAAATTTTACTTTTTTTCAAACCTCTCGCTTGTGCCGCTTTTATAAATTCTTGATTTAAACTTTCAATTAAATTGGCACGTATCAATCGCATATATACACTCGACATAGCTAAACCAAGTGTCAAAGATGGCAACACTAAATGCTGCCATGAACCTTTCCCCATAGATGGAAACCATCCTAATTTCACTGCAAATACTTGAACAAAAATTAGTCCTAGCCAGAAGCTAGGAATCGCCGCTCCAACTAAAGCTACAAGTCTACTCATATAGTCAACCCAACTATCTCGGTATAGTGCAGCCAAGACCCCAAGAGGGAAAGACACTATTAACATAACCAGAAGAGATGCACCAGCAAGTAAGATAGTAGACGGTAAGCGACTTAACAATTCCTCATTAACCGCTTGTTTAGTGATATAAGACTCTCCAAAGTCAAAAAAATCGGCTTAACCATTCCAGATACTGTCTCAATACCGGTTCATTAAATCCAAGCTCTGTTCGATACGCATCAAGTTGCTCTTCACTTATTGAAACATCTTCTGTTTTTAACATTACTCGAACGGGATCCCCAGGTGCCAGCTTCATGAAAGTGAAACTGACAACTGAAAGAATCAGTAAAAATGTAACCATTTCAAGTAATTTCTTTAATACATATTTCATTACTCCATCACATCAATATCTTTCGTCAACATATAAAACTCACCTATGTTGAGACTATAATTTTTTACATTGCTCTTATAGGCCGCGTAATTACTTGGATGAACGAGAAAAGAGATATATTCCTGTTCACTTGCTATTGATATTGCTTCTTTAGCAAGTTGAATTCTTTCCTCTTCATTTTCAGTTTGATTAAACGTATCAATGGTTTCTATTAACTTTGTGTCGTTAAAATCTTTAAAGTTAACAGAACCACCCGGATATAAAACCGCATTAAGATAATAACTAGCACCACCACGAGGGTTCGTATTAGCACTGTAAATCGCTATATCCCAATCATCTGAATTCAGCTGTTCATCAATATTTTCAACTATTAAAATCTCCACCGATAAGCCAAGTTCTTTCGCATTTGATTCTAAATATTGAGCTATTAAAGGTAAATCAGGACGATAAGAATAGGTAACTAGTTTAAGGGTTAGTTCTTCTCCATCCTTCATCATTTTTCCATTTTCATTTTCAAACCCAGCAGCCTCTAAATATTCCTTAGCCTCCTGTCGATTAAATGCTTTTTCGTCTTCACTTATTGCAAAAGGTGTATTTTTTAAAAATGGTCCACTAGCCACAATAGCGTTACCGGACATAATATCTGAAACTATTTGCTCTCTATCAACAAGTGAACTAATTGCCTTGCGAACATTCACATCACTTACTGTTTCCTTATCTGTATTATAAAGAAGCATAGTAGAACGAGAGCTTGGTGATACGATTGTGTCAATATCACTGTATTCACTTAACATTCTTAAACTTTCTAGTGCTGGACGATAGACAATATCCGCATCTCCAGATTGTAAAGCCGCCGTCCGAGCATTTTCATCCGCATTAAAAATAAAATGCACACGGTCGAGCTTTGGTTCACCATCCCAGTAATCATCAAACTTTACTAATTCAGCTTTTGAGCCTGGTTCAAAAGCTTTCAATTGAAATGGTCCTGTACCTATTGGCTTATTATCAATATTCTCTGATCCAACTTCCACAATAGAAGTATTCGGATGTGTAAGTTCTGAAGGAAATGAATAAAGGGACTCCTCTAAATAAATCGTCAATGTTTGTCCGTCCGCTTCTATTTTCTCAATTTTCAGAGCTAATTTCATCGCCTCACTCACTTCAAGATTTCTCTCAATCGAAGCTTTCACCGTTTCAGCTGTAAGGGAAACCCCATTATGAAATGTAACATTATCGCGAATCGTTAAAATCCATGTTTGTCCATTATTTTCTGTTTCCCACCCCACCGCAAGACCTGGATAGAGCTCACCATCATCTGATAGATTTACTAAAGTTTCTGTAATACCTGCCCGAAGCGTATTCCACGATAAATGAGGATCAAAAGTATCTAATGTGAAATTGGACAAAAAGGTTAGTTCTTTTTCTTTCACCGAAGTTAAATTGCTCTTCTCATCGGTACATGCAGAAATAACGAATAATGCGAATAAAATCGAAATATAAAACCACTTCTTCATTTTTTATCTCCTTGTATACGTTTAGTTATATGTATAAAAACCTTCTTACATTATAATGTTCACAAATCGTAATCATTATGATTTGGATTATATCGGAATCATTACGATTTATCAATGATTATTTTGAAAATGATTATCAAAAAATAACCTTAATACAGCTCTTAGCTATTTTTCTCAGCAGAATCTCCTAAAAAATTCATGCTAAAAAACCTTGTCGCATCTATGCAATCAAGGTTTTTAGCTAGAGATGATACACTTGAAATATCGTGACTGACCTAGTTAGTCCATTCACACAGTGCTTTCTCCATCCTATTTTATCTCCTCAAAATTTATAGGCCTCCATTACCAAAGGGCATCGGTTAATTCGGATTGAAATAGATTTGTATCAATATTACATGTTTCCGCATCAATCCCGTACTGCCAACCATAAGACAAAGAATCTTCAGGGGCTTCTACGTCAAATTCTGGTGCATTCTCCTCCGTCGTAATCCCGATATTTGGAGCGGCTGACCAAAGAAACGTATCGGCTAATATAGTTGAATTATTTTCAACGGCTTCATTAAAAGCAGCTGTTAACGTTTCGTCTGATGCAAAAATTCCATAGATAGCTGGTTCATAGGAAGAAGCACTGATTTCATCATACCAACCTTCTAAAAAGGCTGCATCGACAGGGTAGATCGGTTCAATATTAGCAAAAATCGCAACACCATCTGGTGCCCCAATTTCATTTGCTAATTCGATCGCTCCTTGTGCTTGTGCGACCCCATTATCATACCCAGTCGCATCCTCAAATTGATTATAAATTAATAAAATTTGAGCGTCATTTGAATGGATCAACTCAACTTGTTCATCTGTTAAACCATAGGATACCCCTTCTTTATCGCCTAAATAACGACCGACTACTTGAGGATCCCCAAAATTCTCTTGCACGCAGGCATAAAAAGGTTCTGTCGTTTCACTAGCGGAGTCAATTCCCCAAACCAATTCATTTCCATTTCCCTCTTCTTTTCCATTATCACTTTCATCTTGATTATCAGAATCCTCGTTATGATTGGACTCCTCATTATTTTCAAGTTGATTGTTAACCTCGTTATTGACTTGAACATTGATATTGACATTAATATCATTGTTTATGTTATTTTCAACATCATAATTTCCGTCACCATTTAAAATGTTCTCAATACTATTATTGAGCGATCCTGTTAGATTTTCTGTTAAGAAATTCTCAATCTCATTACGAAGAGTGGCAGAACCTGAGTCATTTATATCATTAATGACTTCATTTTCGATATCGACTTCTCCCTCTTCTGCATTATTTGTGATGGAATTTTCAATCTCCACTTCTGAATCACTTGAAACAGAGTTTTGGATGTTGTTTGATATTTTTATATTCTCATTTGTTGAAGCCTCTTCATTTCCTTGAGTATCTGTATTGGAATGGGTTGATTGAACGAAGAAAATAAAACCAAAGACGGTAAGAATGGCAAAGAAAGCAACAAAAGACAACAAAAATCCTTTCTTATTCTTCATAACTGACACCCCTCTCCCATTAATCTCCTCAATTCATACCCTATGTTACTAAACGAAAGATGTGTGGGCTCTTACAAGAAATACCGACAAAGTAAAAAAAGGAAATATCTAGCAGGTCATTTCCCTAAGCATGGTCGAGGATAAAATGGGGCATATTACTCCAAATGACTAAAAAAGGAAGTGTGTTCAATGAAAATTCCTAAGACCCCTTGGACGATGCTTTATAAAGTGAAAAAAGAAACATTTCCAGAAGTCCGTTTCTATTTAGATGAGTGGAGGCGAAAAGCGATAAACATCCCAAATTCAGAACTTCGAACACAAGCAGTAACAAGTCTAAAAGAGAAGGCATTTCATTGTGACGGTGGAGCCGTTTATGGATTACTCGCAGGAAACGAACGTCAAAGAGTGATACGGTTTATCGTCGCCTATCAAACCATAAGTGATTACTTAGATAACCTTTGTGACAGGAGTACTTCTTTAAAAGAAGAAGATTTCCGAGCTCTCCATCAGTCCATGTTTCACGCCTTAACCCCTGGAGCCAAACCCGAAAACTATTATCACCTTCGCGCTGACCAAGACGATGGGGGGTATTTAGCTTCACTTATATTAACTTGCCAAGAAGTTCTCCAGCAATTACCTGGGTTCCCAAATTGCCAAGATGCCTTGCACCAATTAGCCGGATATTATTGTGATTTACAAGTATTTAAGCATGTGGAAAAGAGTAAGCGTGTCGAGTTGCTTCAAAATTGGCATGAGCACCATAAACATGAGTTACCACCGATGACCTGGTACGAATTTTCGGCATGTGCGGGCTCTACTTTAGGAATCTTTTGTCTTGTTGCCTACGCTTCAAAGAGTGAGATGAAAAAAGAGGAATTCGAAGCCTTAAAAAATGGCTACTTCCCTTGGGTTCAAGGTCTTCATATTCTACTCGATTATTTTATCGATCAAGAAGAGGATCGAATCGGCGGCGACCTCAACTTTATTTTTTATTACGACAACGAAGAACAAATGGTTGAACGGTTTAAATTTATCAAAGAAAAAGCCGAGGAGAGCATACGAACATTACCAGATTGGAAGTTCCATCAACTGATTAATAAAGGCCTTATCGCCATATATTTAGCTGATAATAAAGTACAGCAAGATAAAGGACTCAAAAAAACAGCGAAACGTTTTATCCGCTTTGGAGGTTTACCAACCGCATTTTTCTATCTCAATAGTTGGATGTATCGCGAAACAGTTTGATTAGGTAAGTGGAGGGCTCTAGTTTTTCGGTGGAAGTGGGGATTGGGATTATAATTTATCGGTTGGCTTCATTAGGGTGCGTATCACACACTTTTGGTAATAAAATTCTCACTTTCCTCCGATTACGGTGCGTATCACATGGGATTGGTAATGAAATTCTCACTCTCCGCCCATTACGGTACGAATAAATCAGGATTTGCACCATAATTAGGCCACTCAGCTCCGCCAAATGCCTATACAAAAAAGGCCACCCAAAGCTCACTAACCAGCTCCTAGACAGCCTATCCGCTCATAACTATACACAATCATCCTCACTCTTCTGGATAAGTTTCTCGCAGAAATGTGATTGACTGTTTAATTAATACTTTTAATACATCAACATCAATATCGGCTATTTTATTAATGTAAACACAAGCTTTTCCTGATGTATGTTTTCCAAAATCTTTTAATAATTCATCTCGTTTAGCATCACCGGTTGCAAAATAGAGACTGATTTTGGCTTTGCGTGGTGAAAAGCCAACAAGCGGTGCATCTCCCTCGTGACCGGTTTTATATTTATAATGATAGGAACCAAAGCCAATAATACTTGGCCCCCACATTTTTGCCTCGTAACCAGTAACTTCCGTAAAAATGTCTAATAATTCATAAGCGTCTTGTTTTTTCTTAGGACTTTCAACTTTTTCAATAAACTCAATGACATCATGGTCGGTTTCTTTTGTTTTCAGCTCGTACACGAATGGTTCATCTCCCTTTTAAATAGTTCTGGTTACTTACTCATTAGCTATCATCGATGAAATAATCGGATTCTAAAAAGTCACTCTCGCCCACTTCATTATATTTGATTTTAAATCCGCAGCCACTCAGTTGTTTTTAGTTCTTACTTTAATATATCTGCAATAACTTTTCAAAACCACAATCCCCTAGAACACTTTCATATTTTTATATTGTTTGTCTGATTAACTTCCATCCTACAACAAGTGCTTCTTAGGATTCGTTATAATGTTTTATATAAATAAAAAGGAGGAATCCTAATGGCTGATATAGTATTAGAAAATATTTATAAAATGTATAACGAAGACGTAACAGCTGTAACCGACTTTAATCTTCATGTTCAAGACAAAGAATTCATTGTTTTCGTAGGACCATCAGGCTGTGGAAAATCAACGACATTACGGATGATTGCTGGATTAGAAGAGATTTCAAAAGGCAATTTATATATTGGAGATAAACGAGTGAATGATACAGCCCCTAAAGACCGTGATATAGCAATGGTTTTTCAAAATTACGCACTCTACCCTCATATGACCGTCTATGATAATATGGCGTTCGGCCTCAAGCTTAGAAAATTCAAGAAAAGTGAAATTGAAAAAAGAGTACAAGAAGCAGCCAAAATTCTTGGATTAGAGTCAATGTTAACTCGTAAACCTAAAGCCTTGTCTGGCGGACAACGCCAAAGAGTCGCTTTAGGACGAGCGATCGTTCGTGATCCAAAAGTATTTCTAATGGATGAACCCCTATCTAACTTAGATGCTAAACTCCGTGTTCAAATGAGAGCCGAAATTACCAAACTCCACAGACGTCTGCAAACGACCACTATTTATGTCACCCATGATCAAACAGAAGCTATGACAATGGCTACAAGGATTGTCATTATGAAAGACGGTGTGATTCAACAAGTTGGAGCACCAAAAGAAGTCTATGATACCCCTACTAATATATTTGTTGGCGGTTTTATCGGCTCTCCTGCCATGAACTTTTTACATGGTACGATTCAAAATGAGCATTTTATATTATCAGATAAAGTTTCATTCAAGCTCCCTATAAAATATGTAAATGCACTAGAAGAACAAGGCTATTCAAATAAAGAGATCATACTAGGAGTTCGTCCTGAAGATATATATGATAGTCAATTTTTCAATAGAATTACTACTCCAGAAAAAATCACTGCCAAAATAGAAGTTGCAGAGTTAATGGGCTCAGAAACTTACCTTTATACAAAAATTGAAAACCAAGATTTAATTGCCCGTATCCCTTCACGCACCGATTTATCTAGCGGTGCAGATCTATTACTAACTTTGGATATGGATAAAATCCACTTTTTTGATGTTAAAACAGAGAATCGAATTCAATTTCAAAATAGTATAAAGAAGGAAACTCAGTTAGCTTAATAAAAGCCTCAGCGGTTCGTCCACGGAAAGCGAGCGGATGAAAGTTCATGACTGCTCACTCTTCAATAGTTAGAAAAAGAGCTGAACCCAATCATGTCATTTTCATGATCCTTTTGGACAGCTCCTTTCTCTTTATCATATAAATCTATTTCCCAGAAAACTTTGGACGGCGCTTTTCGAAAAAGGCTTGAATCCCTTCACGATGATCGTCCGTTCCACGCATAATAATTTGTGCAGCATTTTCCTTTTCTATTACTTCTTCAAACGACGAATCAAAAGAATCATGAATAATTCGTTTTGAGCTGACGAAGGCTTGAGTTGGACCACTAGCGATTTCGGCTGCTAGTCCATTCGCTGTTTCCAATAACGCTCCTTTTGTGACAACCTCACTGACTAGTCGTTCTGCTTTGGCTTCTTCCGCTGTTAAATTCACTCCACGCATAATCCATTCCTTGGCCTTCAATTCACCGACCACTTTCGGTAAATGATAATGAATGCCGAGATCTGGAATTAAAGCGATATTTTTAAACGACAAAACAAAACGACTATCCTCTTCCGCTAAAATCAGATCAGCTGCTAAAGCTAAGCTCATTCCAGCCCCAGCAACATAACCATGTACAGCCGCAATAATTACCTTTGTCATCTTGCGCATCGTTGCGACAATTCCAGTAAAATCATCAATCACTTCTTTAGTTTTTAATAAAGTAAGGTCCTCGTTTGCCATCATTTTAATATCTCCACCGGCACAAAAAGACTTACCCTTACCCGCTAAAATGACGACTTTAATCGAACGGTCCTCTTCTAACTCTCTTAACACCGTCGTCAATTCCTTAATCAATTTTAATCCCATCGCATTTAACGAATCCGGTTCGTTTAAATAAATGGTAGCGATTTCATTGTTTTTTTCAACCAACACACTTTCACTCATTTTATCTCCTCTTTTCTTCTTAACTAGCTTTTTACTATGTAATTAATTTACACCCCTTTTATATATAATTCTTTACATATACTATTATCCCTGCTAAAAAAATAATTTTTTTCAGACAAATGAGCTTCTTTTCTCCTAATGTTGATTTGGCAATGGCGTTTAAAGGATCAACGCTGATAAAAGGAGGATGAGCAAACTGCGTCATTAACAAGATCAGAATTCCAAAAACAGTACAACAAAAGCTGAGGAAATAGAAGATAAGGGTTACCACGGCTCAACATGTTGAATGTTACCCTTTGTTTTGAATAACGATGGAAAATTTAAGTAGGGAACAAATGCCCTCCGTTTCGTCCTTAACAAGAAATAACTATCTTATTTCAGCTAATCACCACACCATTAACAAAAACTTCGATTTACCCCTTCGACCATCAAAGGTAACTCCACCAAGTCATCAACAATTAAATCAGCAGCAACATGATTCCAGTAAATATCCTTTTTCCATATTCCCTTTATGCCTACATTTTGTGCTGCCCTTACATCATTTTCAGGGTGGTCACCTACAAATAGACTTTCATTAGGAGAAGTTTTAAGTCGCTTCAACGCTCTTTGAAATATTTTCGGGTCAGGCTTTTTTATCCCTTCCCATTCAGATACTAAAATAACATCAAAATATCCTTCAATCCCTAAAGCCTTTATATTATCCATTTGAAACTGTCCATACCCATTTGTAATTATACCTAAAGTGTAATTGCTACTTTTCAGTTGCTCTAACATACGATGAAGATTAGGAAAAGGGACACAATGATGCTTAAATTCATTCATGTAGTCTTTTAATAAAAACTCAGGCGTTACCCCTTTTATCTCATATTCATCTACTAAATGCTGATAGACTTTATCCTTCCATACATACCCACGCTTTTCCAGTTCTAAAAACCTTGTTATGTAAGCATCTTTACTGATATGCCCTACCCATTTATTCAATCGCTCATATTGCTTTTCAATAAAATTACTAACTGATTGGTCTCGATTTAATAAAGTTCCGTCTAAATCAAATAAAACAGCTTTGATCATCTTGAATCAACTCCGGCTTTCTATGTCTCGTTTTGTATAATCGATTTAAAATGATTATATATTGGGATATTCTTCGAGTGTAGGCTCTTCTATTAGTTCTATATTGTTTTTTCTTTCAGCGTACTCAACTATACATTGGATATAAAATAATACTATATAATTCTGAAAATGAGATCCACTTTACATTGGTTTGGTTTTCATCAGGGTTTTCAGGTGTTTTGGGTTTACTTCCTTCTTTTATCTTACATTCTAACATTAGATGCAAAGAATGAGTTTCACCAAATTTATTCGCATTCAAATGTGGGGCATATTCATAAACAAACGCTATTGAACCTACTTCCACATCAGCGCACGCTTCTTCCATTGCTTCTCTTTTCACCGCTTCAATAATCGATTCACCTTGTTCTACACCACCAGCTGCAAATTATAATGCACTCCATTTTCATCCTTAAATTCAATTAATAAAATTGAGTTATCTTCTATAATTACTGCACCAGCTCTTACTCTTATAGGATAATTCAAAAAAGCCCCCTTACGGAATATTTTTATCTAGTTTTCTTACAAATACGAGTTAATATTAAAACAAATGGTTAATTGGCATAAATTCTGTAGAAGTTAATTCAGTTTTTTTCACTATTCCATTAGAACTTTGAAATAAATATGCCTTACTAGCTGATTCTGCTTTTATAATTTTGTATTTATTATCTTTTTGTACAAAGGCACAATTGTTATCTATAGCTATACCAGGCAACAACTGTTGATTCATCTGTTTATCAAAACTCTCACTCCCCGCTTCATTATAGTGCGGGCAATGAATGGCTGGTATTAAACCTAACCCAATTGGTGTTTCCTTATCCCAATACCCTCGAGCATTAACTGCATCATCTCGTTCACTATGCCCCTCTTTAAACCAGCAAATAGCGCCTGCACTTAAGCCTGCCATTACTTTGTTTTTTCGGTATGCTTCAATAAGAATTTTATTCACCTTCTTTTCTTCCCAAACTTTTAACATTTTTATAGTGTCACCACCACCAACGTAAATAATATCTGCACTCAATAACTTTCTTTTAAGCACATCAAAAGAGAAGTTTTCTTTAATAAGATTTAAGACATCGACGTTACAATTAAGCTTCTTACCATAGAGCTCTTTAATTGCATTAGAATAGTTCTCATTGTCATTACTTGCTGTAGGGATAAATATTAAATCGGGATTTTGTTTATTTGCAAACTCCACGATAAATTTATCAATTAAAAAAGTTTCTCTAGAACTAACTTCCCCTCCACCAATTGCAACGACTTTTCCCATAGAAATACCTCCATGTGTTCTAGTTATTTTATGCAAGAATTTACTTTAAAAATCTATACCTTCTACTATGCTTTGTCATTATCCTTCCTAAGCTAAAAAACAATACCTCTAATTGAAGTATTGCCCTAATATTAATCGATTCATAATTCACTCTTTTCTTGCTTTATGTTATTTTATTAATAATAAACAAATAAGGAGCTGACCTCATGTTAATCGGTGGTATCGAAGCTGGTGGAACTAAATTTGTATGTGCAGTAGGAAATCAACACGGGGAGATCGTAGACAAAATAACTTTTCCAACGGAGGACCCAGAAAGCACATTACTTCAAGCAAAAGAGTTTTTTGATGTTCATTCAATTGAAGCTATCGGAGTGGGAAGTTTTGGACCCGTTGATTTAAACAAAGATAGTACAACATATGGCACTATTTTAAACACTCCCAAACAAAAATGGAAAAACTATCCTCTTTTAGACAAATTAAAACAAGATTATCAGATCCCTATTTTCTTAGATACAGATGTAAACGCAGCGGCTTTGGGAGAATACAAATTTGGCCAAGGAAGAAAAACAAAGAGCGTTCTATACATAACAGTAGGTACGGGAATTGGAGCAGGTTTCGTTAAAGAAGGTAGGCCCTATTTAGGAGAAAGTCATCCAGAAATGGGCCATATAATGGTTCAACAGAGAGTAGACGACATATTTGAAGGGTGCTGCCCTTATCATCAGACATGTTTAGAAGGTCTTGCTTCTGGTCCTGCTATCGAAAAACGTTATGGAAAAAAGGGGCATGAACTAGCTGCGGTTGACGGTGTTTGGGAACTTGAAGCTTATTATTTATCTCAAGCAATCATGAACTACATATTAGTATTGTCTCCTGGAAAAATCATATTAGGTGGCGGAGTTATGAAGCAGAAACAATTATACTCACTTGTACAGAGCAAACTGATTGAGTTATTAAATGGCTATATGACAATAGAAGAAATGGCTCAATTTATTGTAGCACCGTCATTAAATGATGAACAAGGAATTAAAGGAGCAATAGCCCTAACTTTAAGTTAACTTCTTCCTATACATACCCCCCCGTCTCAGTGACATCAAGTCGCATAGACGGGGGGTTATCGTGGAGAATTATATATCAACCCCTACCAAACGAGAATGGGCGGGGCTGATAAAAGAAAATCACTATTTAAATATGAGAAACAATAAACTCTGCTTTTCCGGAGAGCTGATATTCCTTAATTCCATTAGGCAAAATAAAATGGTCGCCTTTTTGAATAGATATCGCCTTCCAGTTCACTGTTATTTCTGCTTGTCCTTCAATGGCACTTATTTGTAAAAAATCTGCTTCCATCTTCAAACTTGATTTCCCACTTAACGTCCAATGATAAACGCTAAAATACTGTTCTTCTACCAATTTCTTTACTGCTAAATCTCCAAATACAGATATACTTTGCTCGACTTCAACATCCTGATGTGGGACGGTGGTCACTTCTTTGGAACGTTCCAAATGTAACTCTCGCTTTTGACCAGAGGCATCCACACGGTCATAGTCATACACTCGATACGTGATATCGGAGCTTTGCTGAGTCTCTAAAATCACAATCCCCTTGCCAATAGCATGAATCGTGCCGCTGGGAACATAAACAAAGTCACCGGCTTGTACTTTAATTCGCTTCAGTAAATGGTCCCATTGCCCATTTCCCATCATATCCTCAAGCTCTTCTCTTGTAGTTGCCTTATGTCCCAAAATTAGTTCTGCTCCTTCTTCTGCACTAAGGACATACCAACATTCTGTTTTCCCGTATGGAACCCCTTCAACCTCGCGAGCAAACTCGTCATTGGGATGAACTTGAACGGACAAATCATCGGCAGCATCTAAAATTTTGATTAATAAAGGATATTCTTCCTGATTGTCTTGCTCCTTATTAAATAATTGTCCGTGCTCGTTCCAAAGCTCGGCTAATGTTTTCCCTACCAATGGCCCGTTTTTAACTACACTCGGTCCATTAGGGTGAGCAGAAATAACCCACGCTTCCCCTGTTTTTTCAAAGGGAATCACATAATTAAACTCTGTACTTAATTTCTGTCCACCCCATATTCTTTCATGAAAGACAGGTTTTAAAAAAATAGGTTCCTCGTACATGCCTTACCTCCATCTTTAGTTATCACTAGCACAATATTAGCACATCTCTTAAAAAAGAAGACCCTTTGTTCACAGCAGTTTCTATTCTCCAAAGTAGTGCTTAAACAATTTGATTCAATAATTCATACGCCTCTTCTTTATTCGCTACACGAAGAAGTTGTTCTCTGAAAGTGTCATCCATCAACTTTCGAGATAGCATTTGTAAGATTTTCAAATGGTCATCTCCTGCACTTTCTTCTGGGATGGCCAGCATGAAGATAAGTTTTGCCGATGTCCCATCAAGACTACTCCAGTCAACGCCTTCCTGTTTAATTCCAAAGGCAACCGTTGGGCGTTTGACCGCTTTTGATTTACCATGTGGAATCGCAATGTTCATTCCAAGTCCTGTTGTACTCTCGGCTTCACGAGCTAAAATCGCTTGTTTAAAGTCAGATTCTGAAGTTAACACACCCGTCTTATCTAACTTCTTTATTAATTCATCAATGACATCATCACGAGTTGAACTAGTTAAATCCGTTTCAATTAAATCATAGCTCGTGATGTCAGTCAGTTTTTTTATCTCCACTTTCATATCTGTACCATTTGGCTCAACAACTTCTTCTCCACCAGCAACATTATTTTTGCTAGAATCAGAAGCTATCGGAGCAGGTTCTAGGTTTACGTCCTTTTTAAGAAAGTTCACCATTAATGCCGTAACGACCGAACCAATAATAGCTGCAACAAAGAACATAAGGACGTTGTCTACAGCCCCAAGTACTGCAACAATTGGTCCACCATGTGCAACCCTATCGCCAACACTGGCCACCATCGCAATTACAGAACCAACCATGGATCCAACCATAATACTTGGAATCACTCGTAAAGGATCTTGTGCCGCAAAAGGGATCGCCCCTTCCGTAATTCCAAAAAAGCCCATTGTAAAAGAGGCTTTTCCAGCTTCTCTTTCTTGCGGTCTGAATTTACGTTTAAATAAGAATGTAGCAAGGCCTAGACCAATTGGCGGGATACAAATAGCTACAGCGATTGGTCCCATAATTTCATAGTTCCCTTCTGCAATCATCGCAGAACCGAATAGAAATGCTACTTTATTAAAGGGCCCACCCATATCAACAGAAATCATTGCTCCAAGAATCAACGCTAAAATAATAGAACTTGTCCCTTGCATCCCTGCAAGCATTGAAGTTAATAGTTCAAAAATCTGAGCCACCGGGGCACCAATTACATATATAAATGCTAACCCTACAACGACTGAACCGATAATCGGTATAAAAATGATCGGCATAACTGGTTGAATCGCTTTTGGTACTTTAAGCTTTTTAATAGCTAATACGACATAACCGGCTAGAAACCCGGCAATAATCCCTCCGATAAATCCCGCTCCAGCTTCACTTCCGTAAAAACTACCATTTGCTGCAATGTACCCACCAATCATTCCTGGTACAAGCCCAGGTCTATCTGCAATACTAACGGCAATAAAACCTGCTAATATTGGAACCATAAACATAAAGGCTGTTCCACCAAGACTTTCAATCTGCTTCCAAACCGAATCTTCTGGTATCACAATTCCACCTGGGGTTTGGACTCCACCAAGCGTTAAAGCCAAAGCAATCAATAATCCCCCAACAACGATGAATGGTACCATATAAGATACTCCACTCATCAAATGCTTATAAATCGGATTTTCTTTTCGCTTTTCTTTTTTCACACTTTGAGTAGCTAAGTCTGCTTTATAAACCGGAACATCTCCGTTTTTGAAGCGATTAATTAACTCTTCCGGTTTACGAATTCCTTCTTGTACTCCTGTGACAATTACTTTTTTTCCAACAAAACGATCTTTTGACACTTCTTTATCTGCTGCGATAATAATACCATCAGCTTCTAGAATATCTTCTTCTGTCAACTCATTTTCTACACCAATCGAGCCTTGTGTTTCTACTTTTATCTCTATTCCCAGTGATTTTCCTGCTTTTTGCAAGTTTTCCGCAGCCATATAAGTATGGGCAATACCAACTGGACAAGCCGTGACAGCTAATATCTTCATCTTATTTCCTCCCAAAACAAAATTCATTTAAGCGCTTTCCTATATTATAATGCCTTTCCAAAACCTATATATTTTTTGTTTTTACCACTTATTTCGGTAAAAATAGTTTATTCAATAGACATTTTTCTCATTTAATAAAAAGAAAAAGAGCAGGTTTCCCCACTCTCTACAATGTTCTTCTCTTTAATATATCTAAAAATGCCTTTGCATCATTTACTTTTATTAGTTCCTGAACCATGGCTCCAGACTCATTAATGGCAACGATTTCTCCAATTGCTCCTCTTGTTAATTTAGAATCGTCATTAGATATTGCTAATAAAAAAACAACGGAGACTAGCTCATCTCCCCATCTCAGCGGTTCTTCTAAAGTAGCAACACTAATAGCTGATTTAATGATTAAATCTGGTTGTCCATGAGGAATAGCAACGCCACCACCAATTGATGTTGCTGATGTTCGCTCCCGAATTAAGGCACTGTGAGTAAAATTTTTATGAACATAACCTTGCTTATAAAGGGAATTCCCAAGCATCTCCACTACTTCAAAAGGATGTTCCTTTTTTATATGTAGGTGTACGATCTCGTGATTCACTAAGGACAAAAGGGAAGAGCCCTCTCCCCCATCTTTTTTCTCATTTTCATATTTCTCAAAAAATTGATTAAGCTTTTCTCTATCTCGTGACTCTAATAATGGCGAAATAACAATATATGGAATATGTAGATTTGGAAGATCAACCGTCGAAATCACCATATCCACTGATTGTTTATTCAAAAATTCATTTAAATCAGCTTTCCCAACACATCCAATTACATGAATGTCCTGATAATACTGCTCCATTTTGACTTCTAAAAGACGCGACATCCCTACTCCAAGGTGGCAAACAATTAAAAGTCTCTTTTTGTTCTCTCTAATCCCATCTTTTCGTTCAATCGAAGCTTGAAAATGAAGAACGAGATAAGCTGCCTCATCTTCTGGAATTATTAAATGATAGGTTTCTTTGATTTCCTGCAAGGCCAAAATAATCATATTAAAAATATAAGGATACATTTTTTTAATATCAACTAACAACGGGTTTGTAATGGCAAAACCAGATGTGATTCGATTTAAAACCGAATGTAAATGAATCATAAGACCTCTTTGAAGTAAAGGATCTGCTTCAAATCCTGCCATCGTTAAGCGGTCCGCCTTCTTGACTAAATCGCTTACTACTTTGACTAATAAGTCTTGCTCAACAAGTAAATCGTCCGGTCCTGCTTCTCTTTTTCTTTTGCTGCTAATTAAATGTAAGGTAAAATAAACCCGCTCATCCTCTGGAAAAGTGATTTTCAAATTACGTTCCAGCTGTTCAGTAAACCATTTTATATATTGATAATCCTGTTTTTGCTTTATCTTTCTCTTATCTACTTCAACAACACTTACAGAAGACCTTTGCCTAGTCCGTTTAATCATAATAAGAGCATGGACTAGTAAACTTTCCAGAGCACCATCGGCAAAAGGAATCGAAAAGCGACTCTCTAAGTTCTGTAATAGGTTTTTTACAATTGTCACTTCATATGGTGGGAATAGGTCCAATACATAGCCTTTATTCTCTAAAGTTACATTTAATTTGGTTAAATGAGCAAGTGCACTTCTCCGTTTGAGCTCTGTCCCTTGAATCGTGCTTCCTAACTTTTGTCTAGAGACCAATTCAATATCAAATCGATTTAACCATTTAGTTATTTCCTCTATATCTTTCTTTATCGTAGCCTTAGGAACATAATAACGCTCTGACAGTTTCTGTAAAGTAATAGGTTTATCACTCGTTAATAATTGATAACCTATTTCAACCAGCCTCTCTCCCTGTGTTTGAGATGCTTTTTGCCATATCATTTTAGACAATTGTGCTCGTTCGATTTGTTCGGCTTCAAGATAAACACCTACACCAGGTTTTCGAACGATCACGGCTTTTGAAACTTCTTGAAGAAAAACTTCAACCTGTTTCAAGTCATTACGAACTGTTTTCTCAGAACAGTCCAGTAATTCTGCCAAAGTCTGAACTTGCTGGACAGCTTCATTATGACCCCTCAATAAAATTTCTAATAATTTCTTTTGTCTTCCATTCATCTTAACACCTACTTTAAGACTTACTTCCTATATTGTATATGAACTGAAAGCGTTCGTATAGAAAGCAGCTAAAACATTATTAGAAATACGCTCAACTTGTGAGGGGAACAACATCACCTTAGATTGTGTGAATACTAGTGCTACTAATGGTTATTAAAAAACTTTACTTGTTCACCAATTAGCATTCTATAATACAAATTTCACAAATATTTATAATCTCAAATCCTTTTGTCATAACATTAAACTCATTATAAATTGTTCCCCAATTGGCCCCATTTTCCTCCGTCCAGTATCTTGGAAACCAACTTTTATATATAACTTTTGAGCTGCGGTATTTTTATGATTGACAGCTAATACGATTTCATTGTAGTGAGGAAATTCAGAAACAACAAATTCCTTTACTAAAGTCATTGCTTGTTTTGCATAACCTTTTCCTTGTTTCAAATGATTAATTGATAATGAAGTGAGCAGCATTGCCTTTCGGTTATCTGAGTAATCTTTTACTCGCTCCGTTACATGCAATAAAAAGAAGCCAACTGGTTCAGCATCATCAACTATCACAATTCGGTGCTGTCCTTCTATTACTTCTTGAAAATGAATCGGCAACGATGTAAATTGTCCCTGTTCTTCCGGCAATTTAAAAGTCTTTAAAACCTCTAAATCTTCATTTGAGAAGTGCTTTAATTGTATATAGTCCGTTTTTTTCATGACAATTTCCCTCTCCCATAAATTACAAGTAGTCTTCTTTTGGTGGTAAAGTTGAAACGTAAGAGTCTGGCTATTATGGTTATTATTTCAGTTCTTTTGATGATCGGTGGATTAATTATGATCAATTCCATCTATGCCTATCAAACCAAACATATAGATGCTCATTTTTTCTCAACACTTTGGTATTATGTAAAAATGATTCCCTTATTAATAACTCAACTTTCGCATTGAGAAAATCCATTCCACTAGTTGGCAGAGCGAAAGGGAAACTCCTAAACAAATGCCCTTGACACGTTTGAAAAGCGAGAACGCACTATCACACCAAACGGATAAACTGTGCAGTAAAAAAAATATGCCCTCCGGCGGTCGCTACCAAAACCATACTCCACGTCCTTGCCGAGAACCTGGCAAGCCTCCTCGGTACACCTGTGGGGTCTCGCTCCACGGTTTATTCCTGCGGGAGTCTCCGTATGGTTTTGTCCGCTAAGTGTAGGGGAGATGCTTGATGATAGGGCCATTCTCAATCAGCTATTTCTAACGCAGAAGGACCTTTTTCTTAACTTTGTTGGTTGTTGAACTAATTGGTTGTTGAACTAAATAGGTAATTGCCACCTATTTTTTCCTAAGTCTGCCGTCATGAAAAGACATGATTCAAATCGAAACCAGCTCGATCATCTAGCTAACATACAGAGCATCCACACTGATTTGTTTACAACTGTAACGGATTTAGTCATGGAAAGAGAAAAAACATTCTCAAGCTAATGTACGTTGAAGTCATGACTGTTTTTTTATTCAATGAGAAAACCGAACCTAGATTCGATTCCATGATCTAGCGGACAAACAGACACGGAGACTCCCGCAGGAATAAACCGTCCAATGAGACCCCGCAAGCGTGAAACGCTGAGGAGGCTCATGAGGTTCCTGCAGGACGCGGAGTGTCTGTTTGGGAGCGACAGCCGGAGGGCCTAATTTTAGTGAACAGATTTCTTCAACAGCCTACGAAGAGATGTGTTCAGACTGTCAACGATTGAACCGTTCATGTAAAGTCAATTTGAGTATTGTATCGCCCTAAAATCAATCTCTATCAACGGTTAAGAGTCAATCATACTCTGCGAAAGTTGAGTTAATAAGTTCAATGCTAATGGTTGGTTACGGAGTTAAATTTTTGGCAAAGAGTTTTAGCAACCTCACATTCTCACTTATTATTTCTAAAGGATTAGAGATTTTTGTAAGTGTTCTTATTGGCTATATATTTCTAAAAGAGGTTCCTACATGGCGAACTGGTATAGGAATTGGAGTCATCCTTCTCGGTTTTTGGATAGTTAAAGGGAAATAAGGAAAGAGCTTAATGGGAAGCCCTTTCCTTTTAAACATCCTAAGGAGGAGTTATAATAAATATTTTAACTCAATTACATTTGCGTGTAAACAAAAAAGTTTCCTAAGGTAAACTTTTTTGTTTTTTCTTGTATTGCTTGTTTTATATAGAATACTACTATGTAGAACACTTGAGCCCATCCCCCCCTCCGCTCAAGCATTTTTCTTCATCGCGAGCTTTACCGATAGATGAATCTCTTCTTTAAAAATACCTTTACTATTAAGAGCCAATAATTCTTCTTTAATATGACTCTCAAATTGATCGACTTTTCCTTTTAAAAATGACAGTTTTCCATAGGATGTAGAATACAAATTGCCAATGATTGAATCGATATCCCAAACTTGTTCATAAGGTTGGATTTGTTCGGTTTCTAATTCGAACTTGGAATGTGCTATCAATTCTTCGTAACTAACAGTCGGATGAGAAAAAGTAGTACTACCTGCTCTTCTTTCCTCTCCAAACCACTCCTTCACTACTTCATCAACCTTCTTCTGCCACAGTAACTTCTCTTGCTGAGGATTATAATTATCTATAATGGCAATTCCTCCCCCATCACTGACCATGTCATATAAAGTATCCAGCACCTTTGCTCTATCCATCCAATGAAACGCTTTCGCAATGGTTACGAGTTTAAAAGATTTTGTTTCCATATTTATGTACTTAAATAAATCACCATTAAACCACTCTAAATGATCTGCTCTTATTTCTTTACTAAATCGTTTTGCTTCTTGGATCATCTCTCGTTCGGGGTCTATTCCTAAAATACTATCGAACCAATCAGTAAAACGATAGGCTAATTGACCAGTCCCACAACCTAAATCGAGCATATGTCCTTGGCCATTTAATGAAAACTTCTCTATTAAATATCTAACTAATGCAGCCGGGTATAATGGTCTATAACGAGAATAATAATAGGCTGTTCCTTTAAATAAATCATTACCGTAATCATTCATTACTTGTTCTCCTCCTATTTAAAGTTTCAAGTACACTGGCCGCTCACTCTAAACTATCCATGTCGATTTCGTTTTGAAGCTCATACTGATCAAATGTCTCGATCCACTTAAAGCTCTTACTTTCTTCATCCCACTCAAAAACGGTAAATTCTCCCCAAGAATAAATGACAATCTTGTTATCTCCTAATGTGAATATTTGCTCATCATTGGAATAGGTTTCAATCTGACTTGGAAACTGTTGCGGATAGTAATGATCAGATGAATTACTACCTAATACTAATAAAATTAAACAAATTAAAATACCTATTAAAATTCCTCGATTAGGATTTTCTTTCATATTAGACTCCTTTCAAAACCTATTAATTTGAAAATATTTCCTATTATATCATATCAAAATCGTTAAATAGATCCGTTTTCCACTAATTTGTTCATATATAATTTGGTGATTTTTATATAAGGGTCTACTACACAATGGACGGAAATTACGTAAATCCGACATTTATGCTCTTCAAAAGTCGGAACTTCTTTTTCTATTTTTGTTATGCTATATCGCATGATTAACTTATAAAAAACAAGGGGGAGCATAATTTGACTTCTATATCGTTAAAGTTAAATTTCAATACCGCAGCTGAGGATGCCGCGTACTTTTATACAAAGATATTTAAAAACTCAGCCATCGTTCAAGTCACTCGTTTTCCAGAAGAGCGAAAAGATTGTATTAAATGTGGCATAGACCCTGCACAGGCAGGAAGTGTGATGAATGTAGATTTCACTATAGGGAGCACATCCGTTACAGCATTAAACGGTCGAACAGGTCCAGAATATGAATTTAATAAATCAATCTCCTTATCCGCACAATGCGAGAATCAAGAAGAATTTTATGAGATCTATCAGCAGCTTTCTACTTCAGGTGATATTGTTGTACCTCTTTCTAAAGATGAACTTTCTGAACCTTTCGCCTGGGTGAAAGATAAATTTGGGATTTACTGGAAACTTATTATATCGGTCGATACTCAACAACAGGTTGTTCCTCATCTTTTTTTCTCAAATGATCAGCAGCTTAAAGAAGCCTTAGCTTTTTATCAGTCATTATTTCAGGAGGTTCAAAGCGCTCTACACTCAATAAAAACCTATCATCAAAATGAAAACGATGAGGTTTTTTTTCACTTAAAGAATCAGCAGTTTATAGGGGCTTATACAAATGAAACACTTCCCCCCTTTACTGAAGGAATATCATTTATTATAGTTTGCCGTACTCAAAAAGAAGTTGATAACTTTTGGAAAGCTCTCTCAAAAGAAGGAAAAGGTCTGTATCGTGAAGCTAGTGCCTGGTTAGAAGATAAATATGGAGTTTGGTGGCAAATCATTTCCCTTGACTTAGCCACCATGATGGAAAATGAAAATGGGTTAGAGAAAGCAATTGAAGAGATGGGAAGCAACTTGTTAATTAATGTAGAAAAAATGCAGAATAACAACGATTGATCACAAATGGTGAGATGTCAAACCTAAGACATCTCACTTTCCTCTAATTTGGTCGAGGAGAACCTTCCCATTTTGAATAAAAAAGAGGCTTGTTAGCTCAATTCACTCACAAGACCCCATTTTATATGTATTTAAAGTTAACATTACTATTTATCCTTCTTCCTTCAAAAACGCTGACTATATACATTAATTCTTACCCTTGACAGGAATCCATATTTCCAGTTTTGTTTCATCAATAGGCTTCACAATCTCAGGGACTTCTGCTAATTCATAACCTGAGCTCGGAAACCAATCGGTATATACTTTTTCCCATGTATTTAATAAAGCCTTTGGCATCTCACCTTCTGCAATAAATACAGCCCATATATTCGCCGGAATGTTTATTTGCTCAAAGGTAGGAGAACATGGACTAGTTGTAGAAACAGCAATATAGTAATCAACTTCTCCTGTACCCTTTGTTAAAGACATATGTAAGACACCTGAAAATGCAGTATTATCAAACGGCTTAAGCTCATGTTCAATCTCTTCTAAATGCTCCCATATTGCCGGGTTGAATTCAGAACCGTTATATGCCACCGTTTCCTTTTTACCTACTACAGTAAAAGCTTCTTTTTCAACAAATCGATAATCCATAGCATCATCCCCTTTGATAGAAATTTGGAAGCTCATTCGAGGAAAAGTTTTTAGTGGTACTTCTCTACTTTTAACTTTGCTTGGAGTCACCCCATGAAGCGCTCGAAACGCTCGAGAAAAAGAATCAGAGGATTGATAACCATACTTTACAGCGACATCAATTACTTTCTTTCCTTTTTTCAAGTCAAAAACAGCTAAAGTTAAACGTCTTCTACGTACATATTCTGATATAGATACACCCGCTACTAAGAAAAACATTCTTTTAAATTGATGTTCTGGGAGACAAGAAATCTTCGCTAGTCCTCCATAATCAAGGTCATTATCCAAATGCTTTTCTATATATTCTACTGCTGTGTTTAAATTAATTAATAAATCCACTTTTAAAGCTCCTTATGTTAAAGAATATCAAACCAAAGTAATCAATTTGGAGTTTTGGGTTCATCTAGAATATGACTATATACCTTTCTTATTCTTCTCCGTTTTTCTAAAAAAACCATATTCCATCTATCCACCCATTACCTCTAATGATGTAAACCAAATTCGTTAAATATCAAAATTTCTCCAACTCCCCCATTTCCTAATTTAGCCACTTTACAACCGTTAAGATCGTACTATACGACTAAACTAGAGAAAAGCTATCATATGCTTGGTCTTTCAAAAATAATTTCAAAATACGAAGCCGAACCATAGCCAGAGGTAGCTGGTGCGAATATTTGAATAAACCTCCAGCCATCATTCGCATGCTCGGTAATGATTTCTTGGTAATTTTCTTTTGGTGTACTATTCCATTTACTTAGTTCCACTTTGACAAATTTATATTCGAACATTTTTCAGACCTCCCGCAAGAATCACTTTAATTGTTATACGTAAAGATCAATTTTTAGTTTCCGAATAATTGGTCATTTCACTTAATAAATTCCCCATTTTAATGTCTTTAAAATGAATCACCATTTGATTAAATTTGTTCTTTTCCTCGAGAAATGGACTATGGTTGCTATAATCAAATGTATGTAAAATAGAGTTAGGTAAATTTGCGTCAATTTCTTCTGAAAATACATAAGGACATTGAGCATCATGCACACCACAGTAAACAAAGACTGAAATTTTAACCTTTTTTAATTGCTCAACCAAATCATAGGTAGGTAATTCTTCATAAGAGTAATAATCTAATCGTTTCGCTATCGTTCTACCACTGCTTGGCTTCTTAAAGTACTCCTCCCTTTTTTCTGGTTGATACAAAGACATGTTTGACCATTCAGTACTTGCACTTATTCTTTCCTCTCGATTGTCAGAAGTCTTTAAAATAGCTAAAACTTCTAATACCCTTTTGTTCAATGGTGATTTTGAACAATACATGCTACCAGGGTGTTCCATATATTTTTTGGATGCTGCGGCCCCTCCCACTATCAATTTCGTTAAGGACTCCTGTGCAAGGATTCCATATTTTAAACCTAACATTCCCCCAGTTGAATGCCCACCGAAAGCCCATTTGGAATAGCCAAGTGCTACTCTTATCGCTTCTAAATCAAACACGGTTTCTTCCATACTCAGTAAATGGTCATCTTCTGCCTTACATGATTGACCTGTTTCTCTTAAGTTCACTAAGATGACCTTGAAATAATCGGTAAATTCATCAGCGAAGTAAGCTCCTAACTCATTGAATTCACTATACAAATGAGTAATACATATTGGTTCACCTTTACCTTTCGCGAAAACTTCAAACTCTCCTCGAGCTGTTTGGATCATTTCTTTTTTCCACATGATGGCTTCCTCCTTAATACTTTTATAATGTTCCACGTTGACAGTATTACACCATTACATAACGAGCCATATTTTCACTTTTTCCCTCTAATCAAACTCAACCACTTTTGAATACCATTCCCAATAAGCTACCCCCTGAGCTATTATCATTCTTTCTAACCAAGTTTTTAAATCACAATTCAGGTTTATTGTTTCAATCGAATGTAAGAGCATATTTCCTTTAATGCTTTGCTTCCCTTTAGAATGATCAAGTAATAATGTCCCGAAATCCGTCATATATCCAATTGGGTAACAGCTTTTCAAAAAGTAATGAATATCACAATAACCTTCCATTAAATGTTTTTCATGAATCATTTCCTCAATTGAATATAAACTAAAAGAATCGCCATATTCATCAGTAAAAAACTTTGCTCCATTATGTACTAATAGAAAATCTCTATATTCTTGCGGTAAAGTTAAATTATACTTGGAGATTAAATGTTCTAACTCATGATGAGTAATAGGTTCATTAAATATAAAGCCCATTTTAGGTATCACTTCTGATGTACGGTGGACATGTAATAAGTTATTTTCATCTAATCTTAGTTTTAATGCTTTCAAAACATCCTCTACCCTCAACTCCTTCATCTTCATTCCCCTCCCCATATGAAAACTTTCATAAATACCTTCTGAAAACATTCTAAAATTCCTCTTTTTATTTGCTAATTTAATAGTCAGTTCAGTATGAATCCATGAAACACCGTTCGCAGGATTTAAATAGCCATTAACTATTATCAGTAAGTTAATGGCTATTTGGAGCGAATCATTTGCAGAGACTGTATGTTATTTGTACTGTAATCTTTTGATTGCGAATATTCTATTACATAAAATCGGTTATTCGTACCCTAATCTTGGGGTCACATGTTTTTCATTACCTATAACCCTTTATCCGTACCCTAATCTCAGGATCACAAACTTTACGTTACATATAATCGCATATCCACACGCCACACTCGCTTCCGTACTCAATGACTCTTCATCAACAAATAAATAAAATACGGTGCTCCAATCGCGGATACAACGATTCCGGCTGGGATTTCAGAAGGGGACAGAAAAATCCTACCGATCATATCAGCGAAAATCATTAACAACGCTCCGACTAAAGCAGCAGTTGGTCATCGTTGTAACCAACACTTTTAGCAACCACTTTTAGACGTTGATTCGAATAGAGTAATTCCTTTGACCTTTTCATTCTTATTTGCGTGAGATAGTGACTCGGCTTCACCCCAACATAAGCTTTAAAGATTTTTGCGAAATTCGTTGGACTTAACCCAAACCATTCTGCGAGTCCCTTGATCGAAATCTCTTTCATATAATTTTCATTGATATATTTCACGATTCGTTCGATTACTATATGAGTGTCACCACATTCTTTTTGTCTCTGCCTATTTGATACAATGGTATACATCACTTCTTGAAAACGAATTCGTTGCCTCCACTCTTGCAAAGGATCTTCGGTCTCTTTGTTTTCATCGATTTGCTTTAACAAAGTCAGAATTTGTGAAGTGTCTTTAATAGAAACTTCCCCTTCGTCTAAAAATGGGAAAGACGCTTGCATAGGGGCCCCACCTCCAAAACACTGATAGAAAAAGGGAATGGCATAAAACCGAACAGGTTCTGTACAATCAACGACTCCTTCGACTATTTGTCCGGGAGCTAACAAAAAGACCTTCCCTTGCTCCACGACATACGTTCTTTCATTACAAGTTAATCGTCCTTTTCCAGAGATGATATAAATGAGCGTATGCTTTGAAACATATTTACGCTTCATTTCCGAACCCGGCTCATAATGTTTATAATGAATCTCAGAATAGACAAACATTGTATTCTTCAGTTGAGTCAGTTCCCTCTTCGTTAACATCATGTAACTTCCTTTCAAAGAAAATCCAAATGATATTGATTCTCATTATCTAACAGTCATTTTACTTGATGACAGCCAAAAAAAGAAGCTTTTCTCAGGGAAAAGCTCCATTTAAATACTGGAAATGACTAGTTATTCATTATATTCTCTTTAAAATATTTAAATTTATCTATCTCAATAATTCGACTATTTGGGACAAGTGGACTCTTTTTCATTTGTAAAGCTAGCCGATTCAATAGCTGAAATAACTGTTCACTTTCCTTCGTATCACGATTAAATTCTACCCCATATCGGTAAGTGTTCCTCTCCACCTCTTGTCTCCAAACAATACAACCAGAAGCCCTTATATGCTCTCCTAAAACCTCGGTCTCAAATTGATAAATAATCTCTTCATTTACAGCTAAACATAAATGTGATAAGAAACAAATCCCCCCAAGTCCAATATCTTCAATGACCACCTCCGAATAGCCTAATTTAATATCTTTATCTTTTATTTTGATAATCGTCATTTGTGAGCTTAGAGGAAAAGGAAGAATGATCCGGAAAAATTTTCTTCTATTCTTATAATTTATTTCAATTTCATAACTAGTTAAGGCTAACTTTGGCTTTCGGAGGTACTTCTCAAACTCATGTATAGGGACCGGTTTGCTATAAATAAAACCTTGTATTTCATCACAATCTTGCTGTTTTAAGAAAGTCAGCTGCTCATGTGTTTCGACTCCTTCAGCCACTACTTTTAAACCTAGACCATGTCCTAAGCGAATGATTGACTTTACAACAGTAGCTTCAGATTCATTCGTCGTAATATTCCGAATAAAATGCCGATCTATCTTTAAGACATCTACCTTAAATTGCGTTAAATAAGCAAGCGAAGAATAGCCCGTTCCAAAGTCATCTAATGACACTTTTATCCCTAATTTCTTTAATTCGGCAATCGTTGATTCGACTAAGTCTTGGTTATTCAAAATAGATGTTTCTGCAATCTCTATTTCTATCCATTTCCCATCTACTTTTGTTCCCTTAAGAATTTGTTGAATATTATCAATTAAATTTGATGCTGAAAACTGATGAGCTGAGATATTGATAGAGATTGGAACAATCGGAGCTCCTCCAAGTTCCCATGCTTTTATTTGCTTACAGGCCGTTCGTAAAACCCAATATGTCAGTGGGAATATAAGTCCAGACTCTTCCGCTATTGAAATAAAATCTTTCGGTAAGACCATCCCCCATTCCGGATGTCTCCAACGAACAAGTGCTTCTGCCGCTATCATTTTTCCAGAATCTGCTTGCACTCGTGGTTGATAATACAATTCTAACTTGTTTCCTTCAATCGCCATACGCAGGTCTTTTTCAAGCGAAAACCTTTTATAACTGTCGATATCCATGTCCGGATGATAAATTCGATATGTATCTCGACCTTGTTCTTTTGACCGATATAAAGCGATATCAGCTTTTTTTAATAAGGATTGAACATCTGTACCATGTTGTGGATAAAAACTGATTCCTAAACTAACCGTTACATAAAATTCATGATCAGATATCTTAAAAGGACATTCTTCTAAATGAGTAATAAAATCTTTAACTATCTTATCTACCACTTTTTCGGTCTGGAACTGCTTATCTAAAATGACGGCAAATTCATCGCCTCCTAGCCTGGCAATAAATCCTTTTAAACCCATTTGTTGAATTAATGTTCCAGCCATTTGTATGACTAATTGATCACCGATATGATGTCCCAATGTATCATTAATATTTTTAAATCGATCCATATCTAATGAGATCAAAGCAAAGGAGCTTTTGTTTTGATTCGACTCCTCTATTATTTGTTGTAACTTCTTTTCAAAATACCTGCGGTTAGGTAAATCTGTTAAAAAGTCATGAAAAGCAATATAATCAATTGATCTCTCAAAGCTTTTGCGCTCAGTAATATTAAATGAATAACAAATTAACCCCTTATTCCAAGGTATCACTCTAACTTTTAGCCATACATTCGCTGGTTTAAAATATTCTTCAAACACAACGGGAACTTGTTTTGCCATTGCCTGATGTGCGTACTTACTAAAATTACTATCTACTTTTGATTCAGGGAATAAATCCCAAAGAATATTACCAATAAGCTCATCATTTGTTTTCCCAACAAACCTCTCAACTTTATGATTGACGTATATAATACACCAATGTTCGTCTAAGACCAGAACTCCTTCTGTTATATTTTCCAATATAGCAAAACTTGATGATAACTGTTGAATATATTTAGTTGACACTCCATTATCTTTTGAATCATCCCTTTTTTGGACCATATCCCTGAGCCTCCTTCTCGTTTTTATAAAAAAAGTGACCCACTCGAAGAAACCGAGCAAGCCACTTTTAAAAATAAGCACTAATGTGGGAATTCGGTAACTGGCTGACATAGGATCAAGATCCGTTAGTCCCTATAGCTTTGCGTCCCCACCTTTCGATGAGTTTGCCTTTATCAATTTGAAACCGTTTTATACCTACTTACATTATAGGTATTTTTACCCACTATAACAACCATTAATTAACTATAAAGATGTAAATTTCCCAATATTACTCTCTCTTCTCTCAGGGATAAAAGAAATTGGGTTTATAGACTGACCTAGTCATTTGAGACAGTAATAAAACACCTTCTTAGGCTGCCATATCACCAAACTCTATTGGTGTGTGGTAGCCTAATTTTTCTTGGATACGCTCTTCGTTATAATACCTCATAAATTGATCTACACGATCCTTTACTTCTTCTAAAGACAAAGAATTGAATTTAACATACTGAAATTCTTCTGATTTCAGGTTCGAATGGAAAGATTCAATGACAGCGTTGTCCCAACAGTTTCCCCGGCGTGACATACTACTGACTAAATGCTTTTCTTTTATCCGATTTTGATAAGCATAAGAAGAATAGACACTTCCTTGATCGGAATGGATGATGACTCCTTTAGGGTTCCCTCGCTTTTCTAGTGCTTCATCCAAGGTATCAATCACCAAAGGGATTTGTTGATGAGTATAAAGCTTATAAGCAACGATTTGATTATTAAACAAGTCTATGATCGTTGATAAATATAAGGTGTCTGGACCATATTGAATGTAGGTAATATCCGTTACCCACTTTTGGTTAGGCTTGCTTGCGTGAAACTCTCGCTGTAATAAGTTTGGCGCGATAACGACAGATTCCCCTTGAGCTTTCCACCTTCTTTTTTGCTTGACTCTACATTGAAGGTGGTATTTCTGCATGATCCGTTGAACGGTATTGCGGTTTAATTTGATCAGATAGTCACGTTTTAGTAGCTCCTTGATTTTACGATGACCATATCGATACTTTGTTTTTTCACAAAGGTAAATAATCGTTTCCTCTTCCTTAGACAACTCGACTGATTGCGCAGATGCCCAGCGATAATAGGTGGATCTGGGAACATTTAAAGCTGATAAAATAGCTGATACTGTATATTTTTTTCGTAAAGTCTGGACTAGTTGGAGGACGATTTCTTTCTCAACTCCTTTTCGATCTCCAAATACTTTTTTAAGATTTCATTTTCCTGTTTTAAGTGATTCATTTGACGTTCTTTCTTCTCTTCATTACTTGAACTGTCAGGCCCATGACCATATGAATATTGTTTTCCTATTGGTTGTTCGAATCGATGAACCTGATTTTCACGATACCACTTCATCCACGTTTTGATTTGGGATACATTTTTAATCCCATACTTCTCCATGATCTCACGGTTAGTAAACTGACCACTCATCTTATCTTTCACAACTGACCACTTAACCTCATTTGAATATACGTTTTTGCCCATGCAAAAACACCTCCGAATTAGTACTTTGTTTAAGTGTACCATTTCGAAGGTGTTTTATAGTGTCCCAATAATTTAGGTTAGTTTATTATAATAAAAAAGTGATGTAGCTTTTTGTGCTCATCACTTTTTATATAAATTGTTTTCAATTGCTAAGATAGCTATTTATCGTTCTGTAATCCCTACTTTATTTATATGCTTGTATGGCTATACTTAAGCCTTCACAATCCCTACCACATTGCTTTTCGGAATAGTTGGGTCATGTTTGACGATAAACGCTTTTGAAAAACGGCTATGGTATGTTGATTCATGTGACTTTGGCGTTAAAATAATGAGTTTTCGTTGCAACTGTTCCACATATAAATCAAATACTTTTACTTTTCTATTTTCATCTAACGCACTATCAAACTCATCAAGGACAATAAAACCTGGGGTCGTTTGTAAGTTTTGTAGGAGTGCTAAAGCAAATAGAAGGGAACTAAGTGATTCTTCTCCACCAGATACCCCTTTTCCCACTTTCCCCCCACGTGCTTTGACACTTACATCCTCTAAGGCTCCTTTATGCCCTTCTTTTCTTGCTTTAATGTATAGTTTAAAAAGTGTCCGTTGTCTTCGGTCCTCATAGGATTCCCAACTAACATCCCCTTCAAATTGAAATTCATTCATATACATTTTAAAGCGCTGTTGAATTTCTAGAACTCGCATGTTTATCGTGATCTCTAGGTTATTCTTTAGCTCTTGTGTCCGTGCTGTATCTTGCTCAAGCAATAGCTTTGTTCGATTATACTCATTAGCTAATCGCTCATATTCCTCATTTATCGTTTCATAGTTTGCCTCTGCTGCTGGGTCAATCCCATCTTCAGAGCGGGCCCAATCGAAATTAGCTTTCCCTAATTCACTGTTATTACGTAACTTCGCAAGCGTTAATAACTCCCCACCTTCTAACTTAGATGAGCACTCATCATAAATTTCAGCAACAAGGCCCTTCATTTCATTCAGCTCTTGGATACATTTGATTATCTGTTCTTTGTTTAGTTCTAAATCTTCTTGATAGCTTTGGAGCTGATTTCCTTTAGCTTTTATTCTATCGTGCACCGAATCAATTTGATTCTTGGATTCCACTGCTTTTCCGTTCCAACCGTCTAATCTTAGCTTCTAAAGCCTCTTCTTGTTGATCCAGTTCTTTCGTAAGTTGCTTTTGCTCGTCCAAGTCGTTTCGATCACTTGCCGTTCTTTCCCTTAAGCTATGAAGCTTTTCGTATTTATCTGACATTTGTCCAAGCTCTTTATAAAACTGTTCTTCCTTTTCTAATTCATTCAGTACATTTTCTTGCTCGATTTTCTGATGGATTAACTTTTCTTTTTTCACGTCCAACTCTCTTTGCTCGGACTCCAATACTTCCTTTTGTTCAATCTTTCCAGCTAACTTTTCCAATCGTACTCTTCGTTCTTCTTCCAACGTCATAAACGCCTCTGATTCCTTCACACGATGTATAATGCTATTCAAGTCCCGGAGAGCTTTAGTAGACTGTTCCATGCTCTCATCTAATTTTATTTTGTCTTCATTAGCTAGTTTAATCTGCTGGATGACCACTTGTTTTCTCGCCAGTAAAGCTTTGTCACTTAAAATAAAACGCTCTTTTTCTTGCGGACCTCTATATCCTAATGAATCAACTAAGATTCCATTTTCAATCTTTACTTCCCCTTGGACAAACAGTTGTTCAATCCACCATAAGGCTTTCATCGCTAAATGCTCTTTTGCACCCATTCCACTTTTGATCTTTAAATGAAGCGAAGAGAGATGAGTGACGGAACGGTCAGGAATTAACTTCATTAGCGGGACATGATAAAGATCATTTGGTGGTTTAATGCTCTTCCCTTCAAAAAATATCGTGTATTTGATCGCATCAAACCGATGTTCATCCTTTAGTTTCGCCTGTTCATCTAACTCTACTAATTCACGAAGAGGGTATGCTTCGATTCTTTTCGTTTTAAAAAAATTCAATGAATCTATTTGTCTCTCTGATAAATCACGGTTTTGCTCTAACTGTTTTAGTTCCTGAGATAACTCAGTTAATCTTCTTTCTATATCAATATGTTCGTTTCGATTGGTCTTTAATTCGTTTTCTAATCTCTCAATCTTATTCTGCACAACGTAACTACTCTTATAGGTTGCTAATCGCTCTTCGTGAGTAAGGGCCGCCTCTTTATCAACTTGTATTTCTTGTTTAAGGCTTGTTATCTCTTCAACAACCGCTTGCCATTCAACGGACACTTCATCTAGCCTCTTTTTGACTAAATTAAATAACTCAGCTGTTTCTTTTTGAGCTCTGTTCAAAGCCTCTAATTCACCGTAGACTTGTTCTTCTGTTCGACGAATATATTGTTTTCGCTCCAAAATAACAGATAGTTCTTTCTCTAATCGATTTATAATATCTTCATTTTCTTTAATCGTTTCAGTTAATCGATTCTCTTTCTCTCGTTCGGTTTCTAACCTTTGCGAGAGTAACTCATTCTCACTCTTGCCTTTTTTTAATTCGAATCTATTTTGTTCTTGCTCGTTTTCTTTAACTACTAAAAGCTCCTGTTCTTCTTCAATCTCACTGCTTATTCGTTCCATAATATCTTCAAACTGTTCTTTTTCCTTCTGATAATGAACTTCTAGGTGCAATAAAGATTCTATATAAAGCTTAGCACCCGATTCTAAGCGCTTTTTATTATCCAAAAAACGGTCTAAAGCATTTTTTGATAAAGAGAGTAATTGCTTTTTTTGTTTCATATTAATCTCAGCAGAGCCTAATGTTTCTTTTGTATCCTTTAACTTCTCCATACTTTCTTCCCAGTTTTGTTGTACTCGGTCGATTCCATGCATTTCACTGAAGATCCGAAATCGCTCTTCTGGATTCATGACCGCAAATTGATTGACTTCCTGCTGGTACCAAATTAAATAAAATAAGTCAGGAGCAATTTTGTATTTTTGCTCGAGTGCCTTTTTATAAGCAGTAAAATTATTAAATCGGTCTCCTGAGGTAAATTTAACAGGGACTTCCCACTGATCGATTTCCTCTCCCGCATAAATATAGAACTCTTTTTTGATTGGTTGTCCTGGCTCTTGAACGATGTGCAAAGAAAATTGAATATAGGTAGGGGCATCTATTTTCATTGCTCCTTCATTTTTAAAAAGGAGAGTAATCTTTCCCCTCCACGTCTGCTGCTCTGGTAAATTACGAGATTTTAACCCTTCAATATCTACTTTCGATGAATACAATACAGCTCCCATACAAAATGTGATCGTTGATTTACCAGCTCCATTTGGTCCAGTTATCATGACATGATGATCTTTCTCGGACAAATCTAGTTGCGTTGGCTCATAATCGCGGATGCCTGAAAAAGTTAAGCGCCACGGGATCATTCGGATTCCCCTTCCTGATAAAGATTATATCGTTTAAAAAACTTCATAACCTCGTCCTTATTTAATTGGTTGGATTGACTAAATTCCGTTGAGCGTCGTAAAAAAGAATCCGAAAACAAGTGAACACCGATCGCCGTTAAAGCATATGCTTTTTCATGAGAAGAAGTTTCAAAGTCTTCAATTGCACCGATTTTTTTCAAAGGATCAAGATTAACTAAAATTCGTTGATTGGCCTTCGTTGATTCATGCCCAAACGCATTTAAAAGTTGATCAAATAACGTAAACTCATGCTGAAGGACCTCTTGTTGATAGAACATATAGAGTAGAATCACTAAGCTTTCTTTTGTCAGTGTGTTTCGGGCCGCCCTTGCTGGTACACGCATCAACACAATCACTTGATCTCTTCGTTCATCATAAATAATTTTAAAATACCTGCTGACCGCTTGATTTAATCTTGTGATAAAGGAATAAAATTCTTTATCGTCCCCTTGAATTTCTAATTGCTTTTCCACTTCTTTTCTAGACAAACCAAAATTCCCACCACGGATAGATGCAGAGGAAGAAAACAGGATATTCATAAAAGCCAGCTCTTCCTTTTCTGATAATACCCCCTTTAAGGATTGCAACACATTAAGAGGGTTCACATTTGTTTCCTCTTTTTCTTCCGTTATTGGCCTATTATCATTCTGCTGACTTGTTCGTTGTTCGCTTCCTGACGACTTTCGCTCTGTCTGCATCTTTCAACCACTCCCATTCTCTATCATACACAGGCACTCTTGCTCCCTTTTTTTCATTCGAAATCGATATTTTTTTATTTCCAACTAATGCCGAAATCGCGGTCATCGCATTAATAGCGTCACTCCAATTCACCGAGGTCGCTTCAATCACGACTTGCTCCATTGGTGCCTCTTCTTGTTTTTCTATATACTTTTCTATTTTTTCGGTCTCGATCATTTCTTTCATCATTAACCAATTGGCACTATTCAATAATTCTTCGACATCTTCTTCAGAGATGAGCTCTGTGGAATAGATGAGTTCCTCCTCTTCTTCTTCCAGCGGAGCTTCAATCGGTTCATACGTTTCAAGATAATGTATCCCCTCTTCAATGGCTATTGGTGACAATGGTGCTGCAAATTTCACCGGAATCCATAGGCCATCAATTGCTTCATCTTCGTATTGATTTTGTTCCATAAAACTTAGAAGTTGATGGGCATTTGGAACGTCCGAATCTAATGGAGGGGCAAACATCTTCGTAATAAATTCCCTTACTTTTTCAGGTTGGATATTCGAGGAAAGAGGGGTTTCCTGCATATGTGTAAATTTCAAAAACTTACTTATCATACCAACGCTTAAATTGGTTCCTTCCGCAAGTACTCCTGTTCCCTTCTGCATAAGGGATGAGAGGACTAGACTTTCCTCCATCGTTTGGAATTGACGAAAACGCTCCTTAAGTTTGATATCTAAATCTTCCATCAGCCCATGAATGAGCTCCAGTTGTGGTAAAGCATTCCGGTCAGCTAACATTTCCAGCTCTCGTTCTTTCATTAATTGAATCGCATTTTCGACATTTCGAATAATACTGGCAATCTTGTTTCCACCAGATATCCCTTTGTCATCATAGGCTTCACTAAGCTCTGCATCTCGCCTTGCCTGAAACAGAGAACGACCAATATCATCATGTTTATAATAAGCAAGTGAATCATTCGCAAGTCGGATGAGCATATCCATCATCCGCTTTCCTAAATCCCTCATTTTCAGTTGTTTCGATTGCTTCGACATCCAATTGTTGTTAATTAAAATACGAATAACCTGTTCCACTCTCTTTTTAGAAGGAGGCGATTCATCATTAAACTTATTTTGGTACCGATAAAAAACCGTTTCTTCATTTTCAATCGGGTCATCAAGCCCAAGTGCCTCTTCATTAATAAGCTGGATGATTCTTAAAAAACGTAGAATCTCTCCGGGTGATTGAAAAGCGTCTTGTGAACCCAAGTCCTTTAACACCCCTGCTAACGAAGCAATGTCTCGCATCGACTGAGAGACCTCTGGCTCTGATTGATTCGCTGTAAATATGGAAGTTAATGAGTGATCCATCTAACCCAGTCCTCCTTTCCTCCTAACACTTGCTCTTGTTCAATGGAGCGCTCTCCTAATAATGTCTCCATATACTTTTCAAATTCTTCTATCTCCGTCATAACGTTGTGCCTATCGGTAATCCATTTATACTTCATGTCAAAATCGTTTGAACACGCTTGAAACAACTCTTTACTAATTTGGAACCCATCCTTATCATAATCAGACCAGAAAATGACCTGTTTAAGAGAACCGTTAGCAAGCAGTTGTTGAATGCAGTGTCTGTGAGACGTTCGTAAATGACCATCTACACAGACCATGAGGGTGTTCATTTCTTCAAGAAATCCCTTTTCAGAAGCTACTCTCGTTAATATCGCTCGATTTTCTACAAGCCATAATGTCGTTGCCTTCGTTTGATAGTTTTCCTCTGTGATCGCTAAGTCGGTTAAACTATGCACAGGACCATATGAATAAGAAGAGTATGTGCCATTTATATCTCCTGAAAAATAGAGTGGCGTTATTTTTCCAAGACTCGTGAGACCGAGATTAACAATCGGACATTCAGCCCACTCCTCTAATTGGGCAATAAATTCTTCTTTGTTCGAATCAAATACTTTTGAACCACCAATTTCCTTATAATAACTTGCCCCCACTTCTTTCCAATCAAAATTATCCTTTTGTTTCGAGAGTTGAAGGGTAGCAAGAGCAAAATGAAGAAATTTAATCCGCTTTTTCAAACTCCATTTATGTGGAAATGGAAGAGCGGTTTGCACGGCATCAATGTCATTATGTACTTGTGAGACTAGTGACTTTTCTAATAGCTTTGAAACTTCTTTTCTCTTCGAATGCTGCTTCACTGGCATCGTTTGTAAAATTTCGTTCAGTTTTTCCTTCCATAGATTAAACTCTTCTATACTAGCGACTCTATTTTGATTCGAGATATGTTCAAAATAGGCGAATAGTCGATACCCCATCCGATAATCACTCGATTGAATCGTTTTTTCATCTTTTTCAAAACGCACTTCCTTCATAATCCAGCCTTGCTCAAGCCACTGAAGGGTCGTTCTATCATAATCATTAAGTTGAACCCTTTTTTTAGGTGTTAAGTTCCATTTTTCAAGTTTGGGCTCTGGTCTCTTATCAGCAGCTGGATAAACAGTCGGAGAGAGCATTAATTCTCCAACTTTCCGATAAGTCCGTGCGGTTTTCTTTACCATTTCTACTTCTATAAATGGAGACGATTCCTCAGCCAAACCCTTAATCAGTAACTCTTCCCCTTTTTTCAGGACATATCTCTCAATAAAGTTCTTAATGGATTGATCGATCATTTTAATGCCTCCGTATTGTTACTATTGCTTATAAAATTCCATACTTTATATTATCGCATTTTTAGAGGGAATCAGACAAAAATAGATTACAATTAAACCCTAAGCTATTCGGGTTTGTTTGTCTAACCTCTTGTCCATAATGGCTAAAGAAATAGGTAAAAAAGTTTTTAAAAACTAGAAAGAACATAACTATAAAAAAGGTAACTGTAGGAAATGGGAAAATGTACTTGTAAGGTTTTTAATCTTTATGTTTCTTTACTGTGAATTTGAAATAATAAAGGAAATGGATTTAAGGAGTGTAGGGGATGAATCAAGAGCTTTTTCAACAAGTACAAAAATACTTAGTTGCTACATTTAATCCTTCATTTATCTTGATATTTGGATCATTTTCCAAAGATACGAACCGTTAAACTTAAAGGATTATACAAAACAAATCTTAGCATATTAAAAAGCTTGTTTACTCTCTTAGAACGAGATGTGAACAAGCTTTTTAATTTTATTGGTATTAAAATTGTTCAAAAGGGATTCCTTATTAAATAGCTAAAGTACTTTAAACGACGAAGATCTCCACAGAATCAAGAGGCACGCAAAGGAATTTTTAGAGTGGTAAGTAACAAACCATTAAAAAGAACCACTATTCAAAAAAGGTCTGAGCATTATTAAAGCTAATCGCTTTAATTAATTCTCCAGCCAGCTCCGCGTCGTCAGGTATCTCTCCATCAGCCATCCATTCCCCAACCATTTGGCAGAGAATTCGCCGGAAATAATCATGTCTTGCAAAGGATAAGAAGCTTCTTGAGTCCGTTAACATCCCGACAAAATGCCTAAAGACACCAATGCTTGCCAAGCTTTTCATCTGACGGCGCATTCCATCCTTTGTATCGTTGTACCACCATCCAGAGCCAAGCTGCATTTTACTAGGAATGCCACCCTTCTGAAAGTTCCCTAAGGTCGCTGCAATCATTTCATTTTTTGTCCAGTCCAGATTGTAACAAATCGTTTTAGGAAGCTCCTCTGATTCTTCTAACCGATTAAAGAATGCATTTAACGGTTCGGCAAACAAATCATCCTTCATCGAATCAAATCCACTATCAGGTCCAAGCTGTTGGTACATCTGCTCATTATTATTACGGATTGGGCCGATATGTAGTTGCATCACCCATCCTTTATTCGCATACGCCTTTCCCAACTCTTCTAAAATAAAGGAAGCTAACTTCTGTGTCTCCATGATAGTTAGCTCCTCCTTTTCATAGAGACGTTCGAATAAAATATGAGCTTCTTGAGCGGATGTCACTAGAAAGTGGAATGTTCCAATCCCATGATCACTCGCCCGACAGCCATGTTCGTCAAAGAAATCAATTCGATCTTTTAAGGCTTCTAAATAGGTGTCTAGATTCGTAATTTCCCTTTTAGTCACTTCCGCTAACTGCTGAAGGAAAAACCAAAAGGATTCTGTTCCGACCTGAAGGGCTATATCTGCACGAAATGTCGGTAGCACCTTTGTTTCTACCTCATGATTATGAGCAATTTTCCTATGTGCTGCCAGTGTATCCGTTATACTATCTGTTGTAAAAAGGGTATCCACTTTTGCTTCTTGCAGAAGGGAACGAACCGTTATTTCTCTTTGTTGAAGCTTCCGGTTCGCTTCCTCCCAAATCTCTTCTGCCGTATTTTCATTTAATAATTGATCAATCTTAAATGTCTGTTTTAGCTCCATATGAGTCCAATGGTATAAAGGATTTCCAAGTAATTGTGGGACAGTTTTCGCCCATGCAAAGAATTTATCCTTATCACTGGCATCTCCTGTAATAAAGGTCTCATCCACTCCACAAGCTCTCATTGCACGCCACTTATAATGATCACCCTCTAACCACAATTGCGTGATGGATGAAAAAGTGGCGTCCTCTGCAATTGCGACTGGGTCGAGGTGACTATGAAAATCATAAATCGGTAAGTCCTTAGCATAAGAATGATAGAGCTTTTTGGCATATTCATTTTGAAGCATAAAGTCTTGATGAATGAACATTATTGTATAACTCCTTTTTCCCCTGAGCGAATTTCAAGTCCATTGACTATAAGCTTCCGCGTCTCAGTAGGTACTACTTTAAAGATGGCCTCGTTGTATGGGAGAAAGAATCCTGATTCCTGTACATCGGTTGTGACTAAAATGGCTTCTGAAGTGGTCACCATTTTTAAATGAATAAGAGCATGCTTCTTTTCCCAGTTAGCAGAAATGCCATCGTCTTCATAAAGCGTATACTCACTCTCATATCCACTAGAGGTCGCTGGAAATAATAAAAATCCACGTTCATCTTGATCTTTATTCTTAAAAGTCCTTTCCGCTGTATTAATCGGTATTATCGACCCTGCTTTAACAAGAAGAGGCGTCTCATCATCAGGTGCAGGTAGATAGACGTCAGAACCAGGTTCTACTGCTGTCCCTCTGTAAAAATCAAACCAGCCACCTTCATGCTTAGGGGCATAGACTTGGCGTTCCGATACCCCCTTCTCAACAACGGAGGCTACAAGGAAGGCAGGTCCAGCAAGAAAATCATCATTGTCCTCCCACGTACGTAAATCCTCCTCAAAGTCCAAGAAAGTCGGTTTCATAATAGGCTCATATGTGGTTCTGGCTTGATAAAATGCTGTATACCAATATGGAGTCAACATCGAACGAAGCTGAATTAATTTCCGAATCGCTGTAGTGGCCTCTGGATACATCCATGGCTCATTCACGGTTTCATCTTCGTTCCAAGAATGAATCGTAAATCGAGGGTGGAATATGCCATTTTGAACCCAACGTACAAAAAGCTCCTGTTCTGGTTTTGGACCTGCAAAACCCCCAACATCATGACCATAATTGTAAATTCCAGACAAGCTTAATCCAAGACCTGTCTTATTATTGTAACGAATCGTTTTCCATTCCGTCCGATTATCCCCTGTCCATGTTTGGACATAACGTTGCATCCCTGGACCACCCGAACGGGAAATAAGAAAAGGTCGTTCCGTTTGTTGAAATTCTGTTTGAGCTTCAAAGGAAGCCTTCATCATTAATAACGGGAAAACAGCACGAATCGTTTGGAAAGGTAACTCATTCCCAAAACCATTCACTACTGCCTGTTTATTCCATATTTCGTACTCATTGTTGTCATTCCATGTTGACGTAATTCCATACTCTAAGAGCTGCTCTTTCACCTGGCTTTTCCACCAGTCATAAGCCTCTTTGTTTGTAAAATCGAGGTAAGAACCCCCGCCATCCCAAAACTGAGCCTTCTCTGTATCGCCTTTGCCATCTTCAATAAAATAACCGCTCTGCTTGAGCTCTTCATATTTCGGATGTCCAGCTAAAAAGGCAGGCTTAATGTTCGCTGCAAGCCTTAAACCTTTTTCTAAGAAATCAGCAGCAAGTTTTTTTGGTTCAGGGAATTTTTCCTTATTCCAATGAAAGACAAAACGTTTATCTTCAATAGATGTATAGCCAGATGATAATTGGAAGGAATCACATAGAATGTCATGCTCTTCACATAGATCGATAAATTCAGCTACTTGCTCTTGGGCATTAGGTGCATCCGTATAGCTCATTGTAGAACCAGAATAACCTATACTCCACTTCGGTGGTAACACGGTGTTTCCAGTCATCCAAGAATACAACTTTACTGTATCAAGCACCGTTTCTCCTACAATCATATAATAATCAAGGTCACCAGATTCCGCTTCAAAATAACGGTATAGATTATGATAATTATCTAGTTCCCTTCCTAAATCAAAATAGCCTGGGGCCAGATTATCGTAAAATAAGCCATAGGAAAAAGCTGTTTTTGGATTCCGTGTAATATAAAAAGGAATATGCTTATATAAAGGGTCAGAGAATTGGGCATCATAGCCCATCGCATCAATCGTTATATTACGAAAACGACCATGGTGACGGTTCAACTCCCCCGTTCTTTCCCCTAAACCATAATACTGCTCATGGATGTCTCTTTTTAAATAATGCTTTAACGAAGAGCCTAACTCTCCATTAAAGTTATAAGCCTGTGTTTGTCGATCACTAGTAAAAAGACGCCATTCTCCATCACTCATTGTGTACCAAGTCATCCGAAGCCCTTTTTTATTGATAATCACCTTTAAAGAGCCTGTATAAATAGCAAATTGTTCGTTCGTTTCCTCTAAGTCAAAAGGAGGACAAGTAAATCCTTCTGTACTCATGCGCGGACGTCCTTGAACCTCGACATCATCACTGCCTGGTGCAATGCTCCACGTCACAGGTAGTTCAAGACCTCCATCCCGCTCTAGTAATACACGAAAAATGTTATCCTCAAGGACAAATACATATGCATGTACATGAGCTTCTTTGCAATTAAAGTGGACATAATCCTTCTCTTTATCTATTAGTAAAAATTGATATTTCTCTTGAATATTCAATCTTTTTCTCTCCTCTCAACTTACATTAAATCTGCGAGTGTTGGTAACCATGTACTTAAGAATGGGAACATCGTAACAAGTAGTAAAACAATAATGACCGCTGCATAGAATGGCATTAATGGGCGTACGACTTCCTCAATCTTAACGCGACCAACGGTACTCCCAACAAACAAGGCACTCCCTCCAGGTGGAGTAATGTTTCCAATACATAAATTCACAATTAAAATAACGCCAAAATGGACAGGATCCATGCCAAATTCCATCACAACAGGCAAGAAAATTGGGGTGAATATTAAGATAGCCGGAGTGACGTCCATAACAATCCCAATAAGTAAAAGAATTAAATTAATTAACAATAAGATAAGAAGTGGATTATCCGTTAATGATAGAATCGCCGAACTAATCGCACTAGGAATTCCTGTAAAAGCCATCACCAGCGAAAGCATAGCCGATGTCCCAATCAAGAACATAATCACAACCGTTAGTTCAACCGCTTCTTTAAAAATCCCTGGTAATTGTTTTAACGTCAAGCTCTTGTAAACAAAGGATAAGAGGAGGGCATAGACGATCGAAATAGCTGATGCTTCTGTCGCTGTAAAAAACCCACCTATGATACCACCAATAATAATAATGACAAGAAATAAACTAGGCACTGCATTCCAAATGACTTTTAAGGGGTGAATGGCTGTTTGATTCGGAATAAACGTATATCCTTTCTTTTTAGCAATGATATATGCCACGACCATCGTTGCTAGCCCCCATAAAATACCTGGTATGTAACCAGCCAAAAATAAAGCCGCTACCGATGTTCCACCACTTACAAGTGAATAAATAATAAATAAACCTGTTGGTGGGATGATTAAACCCGTTGGTGCTGAAGCGATATTGACAGCTGCAGAAAACTTACGGTCGTATCCTTCCTTTTCTTGAAGAGGATGCATCACTTTTCCGATTGCAGCAGCAGATGCAACAGAAGAACCCGCAATTGAACCAAAGAGCATATTCCCAACAATATTAGTATGTGCTAATGAACCTGGCATTCTACCAGTTATTAATCTAGCAACATTTACAAGCCTTAAGGCAATCCCGCCTTGATTCATAATAATCCCTGTAAGCAAAAAGAAAGGCACTGCTAATAAAGTAAAACTATCAATCCCAGTTACCATCTTCTGTGCTGAAGTAAAAATGGCTGCATCAAATGGAGCAATAAATAACATCGTGATAATCGATGCTCCTGCAACACTTATGGCAATAGGGACGCCAATTAAGAGCAAAAGGACAAAAACAACAATTAAACTAATTCCAGCAAATAAGGCCATTTGAGTCTCCTTCTTTTTTCGAAATATTGGATGGATATGACAAACTTAACTATCTATCATCGCCCCGTGTTTACCAGTAATTAATTCCGTTAAACAAAACCATGTAAGCAAAAGCCCAGATATAGGAAGTGATAGATAAATATAACCCATTGGAATCCCCAATGAAACGGTTTGTTGAGCCATCGTTAGTGAAACAAGTTGAATTCCGCCATAAACCATCACAACTAATGCAAAGGTAAGTAAAAACAATTGAACGATCATTTGTACGACTCTTCTTGCCTTTTCTGACAAACGCTCAACCACCATCCCAATCGCAATATGCTTTTTCATATGAAAGGCATAAGCACCACCAATCATCGTCACCCAAATTAACGAATACCTTAAAAACTCTTCTGAAAAAGTACTCGGTGCATTTAAGACATAGCGACTTAATACTTGCCAAACAGCAACAAGGACCATGATGGCAAACATGCTTGCAGAAAAAGACATGATAATTTTTCCTAATGTTTTATTAATCGTGTCAATCAATTGATTCCACCCCCGCCAATCATGTCTTGAATCCTTTTATAATACTCACCCATTACCTCATCTTCTCGAACTCGTTCATGCATCGGTTCTACAAGCTCACGAAACGCCTCCTTATTCACATCTTCATGAAACGTTACACCCATTTCTTTCGCTTTTTCAGTCGAATCTTCTATTTCCTCGGCCCAAATTTCTTTATGGTATTGGGTAGATTCTAGGGCAGCCTCCGTAATAATCTCCTTTTCTTCATTACTAAAGCTATCCCAGCGTTGCTTACTAAAGATTAATAAGTCAGGAACAATCGCATGCTCCGTATAAGAATAGTCCTTCGCTACTTCTCCATGATTATTGGCAGTTAAAGCGGTTTCATTATTCTCAGTACCGTCTATTACCCTTTGTTGCAAAGCTGTGTATACTTCACCAAAAGCCATTGGAGTTGGTGCTCCGCCCATTAAGCGTGTCATCTCAATCGCCGTTTCACTCGGTTGTACCCGTATTTTTAACCCTTGTAAATCACTCGATTCCAAAATGGGCTGATTAATCGTATACATATTTCTCGTACCTGCATCATAATAAGTTAAGCCGAAAAAACCACTATCAGAAGTTGAGTCATAGATATCTGTCGCTATACTACTTTCCATCACCTCATAATAATGTTCGGTTCCTTCAAATACGTATGGAATGCTAAACAAAGCATAGACAGGTGAAAAACTTTCTAAAGCGGTTGCACTAACTTTTGTTGCATCGACCGCACCTGTTTGCGTTAATTCAATAGCCTCCCTCTCAGAGCCTAGTTGTCCATTTGGAAAAATCTCAAATTGTAAAGTTCCCCCACTCTTCTCCTCTACTAATTCTGTAAAATAAACGAGAGATTTGTGAATGGGATGACTCTCATTCATATTATGAGGTAACCGCATCACGGTAACATCACTTGAAACCCCAACTACAGACGAACATGCACTCAGAAAAAGAACAGATGCACCTACCAGAAAAATCAGAAATTGACGCATAATTTGCTCCCCCTCACAAAATAACAACGTTGTTATTTCATACTATAAATGAAAACGCTATCGATTTCAATGAAAACGTTGTTATTTTTTTGTAGAGTACGTAAAATAGATATAGACAGTAAAAATAGTTTGATATTTAAATCAATGAGGAGACAAGTTGTATGGTCACCATTAAAGATATAGCAAAAGCGACAAATGTAAGTTATTCGACCGTATCTAAAGCTCTTAATGATAGCCCGCTTGTTAAGCCCGAAACGAAACAAGCGATTATTGCCAAAGCAAAGCAGCTCGGATATACACCTAACTTTGCGGCCAAACATTTAGTAACCAAAAGAACGAATACGATCGGGCTCGTCTGGCCTGCGATTAACCGAGTTGCTTTAACTGAACTAGCTAGTCAAGTTAACAAGAAAATGAGAGAAAAAGGGATGCATATGCTCTTGTCCATCAATGACCCGATGGAAGCAATTGAGTTATTTTCAAACATGCGTAGCGATGGGATTCTCTTATTTGAAGAAGATATTGCTCAAAATCAATTACCTGCTCACCTTGATATTCCTTTACTATCTTATGGTGTACCAGGAATTAACCAGTTTCCAACGGTCGGGGTCAAGCATGAAGATGCCATGGAGCTCGCTGTGACAGAGCTTGCTCGTCAAGGTCATAAAAAAATAGGCTATGTTGGGATTATTGATGGCCTTGGTAGACGTCAACAAACAAAACAAAGAGGATATACGGAAGCGATGCAAAAGCGGGGGTTATCACCACTTTTTATTCCAACTAAAGGACTCGATGTCATAAATGGCTCGCAAGCAACGACGTCCTTTTTACATGCTCATTCATTACCAGAAGCCCTTATTTGTTCAAGTTATGATATTACAATTGGTACGATATCAGCTCTACGCCAAGCAAATCTTTCTTTTCCACGTGATCTCTCTCTTATTTCTTATGACAATATTCCACAGCTAGCTGAGTTAGAGGTCCCTGTTTCCGCCGTTGGTGTTCCCGTCGAGCAATTGGCAGAAGCACTCGTCCAACAATTATTAAATTTAATTAATGGCCAATTTCAACAGGAAAGCCTTGAGCTTAGCCCTGAGCTCGTTATTCGTAAGTCATCTATCAAATCCTGAGTGTTAGAATGATTCATGATTCATTTAAAGAAAGACTCTTCATAGCCACATGGGTTGAGGAGTCTTTCTTTAGAACATGTATCAAGTTTAAATCATGAAAGCGAATCTCTTGGCTTTTTAAAAGTATGGAGTATTTGCTCTCCTTCTTTCTCGTCCAATGTTTCAGACAAGCTTTTGCCCTTTTCGTTTGCCTTACGAACGATGTCTAAGCCAGCTTCTGTTTTACCTAACCTCACAATACGTCGGTCCTTCTCATCGGCATCCGTCCCGTTAAGTATATTTTCTTAATTATCAAAATTACCCTTACAAAAATAAAAACCACCCTTTATAATTAGAGTTATCAATAATCGAGGAGGTCATTTACATGCGAAATTTAGTGAAGATAATCACACCAACATATAAGGGTGAATCACTAATTTAAAATGTAAACATTTCCCCTTATATGTGTTTAACTAACTAACACAAAAGGGGTAATTTATGAATTTTCCATTTAAAAGATTTTTTTCGTATTATAAACCGTATTTAAAATTATATATAGCCGTATTAAGCTGTGCTCTTATCGTCTCGTTGTTGACTTTGGTCATTCCACTTCTCGTACGCTACATTACGAAAGAAGTTCTAGAGGGCGACCTTTCGACGGCGTTAAATGAAGTGTATTGGATTGGTGGATTGATGCTAATTATCGTCGCCATTCAAACGCTTGGCTCTTACTTTGTTGATTATAAAGGTCATGAAGTGGGAGCTCGTATGGAAACGGATTTGCGGAGTGAGCTCTTTGCTCATATGCAAAAGCTTTCCTTTAGCTTTTATGATAAGGAAAAAACTGGTCAGCTCATGTCTCGTATTACAAACGACTTGCTGCTTTTGTCCGAATTGTATCACCACGGTCCAGAAGACTATATCAAGTACCTCGTTCGCTTTATCGGAGCATTTGTGATTTTGTTTATGATTAACGCTCCCTTAACGATTGCGGTATTTTGTTTTCTTCCACTGTTAGCTGTTTTCGCCTTATTTTTTAATAAGATGTTATATAGGGCCCTTAAAGACAACAAAAAACGTATTGCAGATGTAAACGCACAAGTTGAGGATAGTTTGGCAGGAATCCGTGTAGCCAAGTCGTTTGCGAACGAGCAGATGGAGATCAAAAAATTTAACAGGGAAAATAATCGTTTTCTTATTAGTCGAAAGAAAACATACAAGACTGAGGCACTTTTTTACAATAGCTTTCAAACGGTTATCCAATTGATTTCCGTTACGCTCATTATTTTTGGTAGTGCAAATATCGTGAATCAAACGTTAGATTTAGCTGATTTAATTACCTTCTTGCTGTATATCAGCTTTCTGATTGAGCCGATTCAAAAATTGACACATATGAGTACCCAGCTTCAAGAAGGATTAACAGGCTTTCAGCGCTTTATGGAAATCATGAAGATGAAGCCAACGATTGAAAACAAGCCAAATGCCAAAGTTCTAAAGGATGTATCCGGTGAAATTGAGTTCAAACAAGTCTCCTTCCGATACGATGAGCATTTAAATGACGTTTTCTTTAATCTTTCACTTCATATACGTTCTGGAGAATATGTGGCCTTAGTAGGACCATCTGGAGTAGGTAAAACGACTTTATACTCGCTTATCCCACGCTTTTATGACGTGACAAACGGTGAGGTTTTACTAGACGGGATAAACGTCCGTAATGTCGACCTACAATCTTTAAGAAAAAACATTGGTGTTGTCGAGCAAGACGTTTACCTTTTTGCCGGTACGGTCATGGAAAATATTCGTTATGGAAATCCACAAGCTACCGAAGAAGAGATTAGGACAGCAGCCAAGCTTGCCAATGCCGATGACTTTATCATGAGCTTGCCAAATGGATACGATTCTGAAATAGGGCAACGGGGAGTCAAACTGTCTGGTGGCCAAAAACAACGGCTAAGTATCGCACGTGTATTCCTAAAAAATCCAACTGTTCTAATTTTCGATGAGGCAACAAGTGCACTAGATAACGAAAGTGAAAACATCGTAAAGGAATCACTGGAGCGATTAGCAAGAGGCCGAACAACCATTGTGATCGCCCACAGGCTTTCTACGATTAGAAATGCCAAACGAATTATCGTTTTAACAGAGGACGGGATTGTTGAGGAAGGGACACATGATTCATTACTTTCTAGGAATGGAGAATATGCACACCTTTATTCCAAACAATTTGAACGATTAAGTTAAACTCTAAATAATAGTGCCTGACCCCGATTACTGTGCAGTATAACCGGGGTCAGGCACTTCAATTATAGGGAATTGCTTTCATTCTCAAAGGGGTCAATCCACGCACCCGTATAGAGTGCGACAGCAGAGGCTTTGAAGCTTGCTCTTTTCCTTTATTATAAGTCATCTCTAACATTAAAACTTGGGTAATATTTACATATGCATGGTAACTATTCTATAATTACTGATAATTCGCTTAAAAGGTAATTTAACTCTTAAAATACCAAAGCAAGAGAAAAACTACTACAATAATTGCCCAGATAATCATGTTTAATCTATAGCGATTCCCCTTGTATAAATTAGCAATAAGTGACGCAACTGCACCTAAGCCTAAAATTATCATTACAAGAAATAAATCTGACATCATGACCTCCCAAATTCGAGCTATTACTATATATATTGTACTCGTTTTGCCCTTTCATATGCTAGATAATTCGGAAAATAATACCAAAATATAGAAAGGATTATTCTTTATTGAAAGTTTTTTAATTACTTGAAAAGTCGTTAAGAGTAAGGTTCTTAACGACTGTTTTATAATTATTATTTATCATAACTTCTTTCTTCCTTTTTACACTTGTTGTTAAATCTATTAAGTATCCAAAATAAAAAGCACTGGAGCTCTCCCAATGCTATTATTCATTATATTTTTTCAAATTGTTATCAGTTAACCTCATTCACTTTCTCTCCTCTAACCCGATTCACCAAAGGAGGAGCTCCACTAATATGCGCCTCCACCACATCTCCATCTCTAATAACGACCGAACCAGGAGTTCCAGTCATAATGATGTCACCAGGAAGTAATGTCATAACCTTCGAATGAAATGCAACCAAATACCAAGGGTTATATCTCATATTGGCGACAACATCTTGATGTTCTAAGCGCCCATTTAATACTGTCGAGACCTCTAAATCAAGAACCTCTTCGTATTCGTCAATCAATAAATACGGGCCAAAACTTAAAAAGGTATCGAAGCTTTTGGCACGGGTGAGGTATCTTTGATTTTCAGCATGAATATCTGCCTCGGTCATATCAAGAACGGTTGTAAATCCTAATACATATTGACTTGCGTCTTCTTCTTCAATCTGTACGCATTTCTTGCCAATAATAATGCCTAACTCGGCTTCTGCTGTTGTATTCGTTGAACCTGTTGGAATCTGAATCGTGTCCTCCATTCCGATAATGCTCGTATCTGGCTTCATAAAACTAACCGGGGAAAGATATGTTTCGTTTTTATTTGGCCTTTCCTGCAAATAATTCATCCCTACACCCCAAATTTTTCGAGGACGCCGATATAGTGGGGCAAATTTCGCTTGTTCAAAAGGGATTGTCTCACAATCACGCAAACACTCCTTCCCTCCAGTGTTATACCAATCTTTTAGTCCATCGATTTGACCTGATTCAATCATTTCAAGGAGGCTCGTATTCCAATTTTTTTGGTCTATTTCATTTAGAGTTTCCATTAAGACAAGTCCATCATCTCCGGCAATAGCAGCTGTTTCTTTATCTTTTATTTTCAAGGTAGCTAGCTTCATCTTTTACGCTCCTTTTAAAATCGTTTTATATTTTTTGTTCGCTTTGTTGAGTAATGTTGTTTTTGACCCAATTTAAAAGGCGTAAATCTTGCCCTGGACCGGCAATAATCGATAATCCAACAGGGGTCCCATTTATGTTCAGTAAAGGTAAAGTAACTTCGGGAAATCCGGTCAAACCACTAATACATGTCATTTGTAATGTTTTGTTTCGCTGCACTTCGAGTCCTTCTCCTTCTGTTTGTAATAAAGGAGCGACACCGGGAGATGTTGGCATAAGAATCACATGATCCTCACCAAGTAGCTCTAGCACATGTTGACGAATTTGCTCTCGTTTTAATCGTGCCTCTTCAGCCTCTTCCTCTGTAACCGTGCTCGCCCACTTAAACCGTTCGGCAATGTCAGAACCGAAATTCGGATTCACTTTTTCAATCCAAGCTCCATGAGACTCCCATACTCCAAATCCTTGAAGTGTTCGAAACGTCGTTAACCAATTTTGCAAGTTCCCCTCATCAAGCGTTATATAATCAACTTGATTAATAGATTGTTGGAATTGCTCAACAATATTAGCGAATGGTTCCTTCAATTTTTCATCAACAAGAGCAAGAACATCTTGCGGAATAATCACTTTAGAAAAAGGATTTGTGTTTCCTACTTGATCTAGCAAGTGGGTGCCAACTTCATATAATAATTCTGGAGTTCGGGCCATCCAACCAACTGTATCATAGTAACGAGCTAGCGGAATGACGCCATTCATTGAGACCGCTCCATGCGTCGGTCTGATTCCAAAGATTCCACAATAACTCGAAGGAATTCTGACAGATCCTCCTGTATCCGTTCCAATGGCGAAGTCGACAAGCTCGGCTGCTACTACGACAGCAGAACCACTTGATGAGCCTCCCGGAATACGCTCAGGTGCTTTTGGATTCACTGGTGTCCCATAATGAACATTCTCTCCGTTTAAACTAAACATTAATTCATCCGTATGTGTTGTCCCAACTAGCTTGGCTCCTTGATTGATTAATTGCTCAACCACCTTTGCATGCGTAGTGGCAGGAAGATGTGTTTGTTCCCAATCAGGATTACCCGCTCCTGTCACAACCCCTTTGACATCAAATACATCCTTAACTGCAAAAGACGCCCCACTGAGTGCTCCCTTTTTATTAGGGCCATCACCTGTTACACCGATGTGTTTAAATGCATTCCATTGATCGTTCATCTGCTCTCCCCTTTTCCTATTTCATTCATTTCATTTAATAACTCGTTTGACTAATAAGCCCTGAACTTTGCCGCATTTTTCGTAACTTCAAGGCAACTTGTAATTCTAAACTACTTTCTGCATTCTCAAAATCCATATTTAATAATGAAGATATTTTTTCAATTCGATAGACAATCGTATTGTAATGAGTAAAAAGCTGTTCTGCTGTCTTCCTAATATTACGATTGGATTGAAAATACGCCTCTAACGTTTCAATATACTCTTCTCTTTTTTTAGGTTGAGCTTCTAGTGGACCTATTAGATCATCTAAATAGTCATCTACCTCTTTAGTTTGAGGCAATAAATACAACAAGCGAAATAGGTGTAAATCTTTATACGTAATGATTCTTTCGTTAAATATAAATTTCTGACTAATGGTTTTTACATTCACCGCAAGTTGATAACTTTTAGTGATGTTCTCCATTGAATGCACAGGTTCGCCAACACATAATCGGTAATCGAGCTGGTGTTTTTTGAATATAGGAGATTTCTCTAACTCGGTATGAATGATTTTAATCGTTTGTCGAAGAAACGTTTTTGATTCTTCCACAACAACGAACACATATTCATCATTTAAAATTGTACTAAGCACCTTCCCATGAAGAGGACTTGATACGTTTTTCATAAAGTAATGAAGCTCTTCTCCTGTCGTCAAAGTGTCTCGTTTTTCAGTGGCAAGAATGAGGACTTGAAACCATTTATCTTGTAAATCTAAATCAAATGAACTCGTTCTTACTTCTAGATCTCTACTCGTTAATACATCTCCAATTAGCAAATCCTGAACAAATTGATTCAAATATTTTTTCTCGATTTTTTTTCGAGCTGTTATATTAGCTAACTCCATGTTTAAAAGGGAACTAATCTTTTCAATCGTTAAACAATCTACTTCTGTTAATTTATAATTCGTTTCGATACATGCAATAAATGGAATATAGCTTAATAATCCTTCATTCGCTAATGGGGTAGAATAACACCGAAACGTCTCATCCCTCATTTTGATCGTCGTGATGCCAGTTCCCGTCTTTGATTCAATGTCCTCGGCGACCTTAAACACTTCACCCGAATCTAGCACTTCCTCTATTAAAGGAGCTATAATATTCCCTTCTAAATCATAAACAATAATCGGGTTTCCCATTAACTTTTCTAAATCGTAAATGACATCTGAAATCGCGTTGCCTTGCATGATTTGTACAGTAAACTCTTGGACACGGTTATAAAGAGTAATGAGATGCTCAGATTCTTTATTAAACACTTCCTCCATCGCGATCCGAACGATATCCGAAAATATTGCATAGGGAGGAATCTGAATAACGGGGAAATGTAATTCATTTGCCTTCTCAATTAAACTCTCAGGAATCGTCGGGAGAAATCTTCTCACTTTAATCCCGATTCCTGCCACTTTTTTCTCTTGTAATCTTTCAATTAAGTTCACAAATTCATCAGGGTTATCACGAAATGGGTATCCATTCGTCATAATGAACTCACCCGCTCTAACCCAATCTAAAATATCTGGCCCTCCAATAATGTTGACACGGCTAATCAGTTTCTGTGTGTTTGTATGTCCAGCAACGACCTCAGCACCCTCCAGTGGTCCGAGTTTTAACAATTCATCAATGCTGAGCCCTCTCTTTTCTACTTCTTCAACCATTTTCATCCTCTCCTACAAAGGCTCTAAAGTTGATCGTTTCTTTCATAAGCAGCTCTTACACTCTGCTCTCTTTCATAGACGAGTTTTCCTGCAACCACCACAAATTCTCTCGGTGGTACAGAAGCAACAGCATGTTCCAAATTCATCGCCGACACTAACATAAAATCAGCCGGAGCACCTACACGTGGTACGAGCGACTGTTTAGTTGCAAATCGATAGGTTCCAAGGAGCTGATCGTCTTCAATCCACTGGAAACGTTCCGCCAATCGGTTCATTCGCCTAAGCATGTCACCATCACCAAAAGGAGACCAAGAATCGAGAACATTATCCGTCCCGATTTGGACATCGACCCCTAATGCGGCTAACTGTGGCACATTCGGCATTGGACGATCAATGGGAACATTACTAATGATCGCTACTCTTTGCTCTTTTAATCTTTTGGCAAGTTCGCTAGACTCAGATTCGGTTACGTGACCAAGACAATAAGCATGACTAACAGCGACACGCCCTTGTAACCTAGCTTGCTCCGTCTTATCCATCATTCTATCGATCGTATATAAACCTAGATGCCCTGGGTCATGTAAATGAATATCCACCCCTTTATTAAACTCGGTCGCTAATTCAAAGACGTGCTCCAAACAAGACTCAATCTGATGATCCAACCCACCTGGGTCCACTGCTCCAACAAGATCAGCCCCCATTTGCATCGCTTCTTTCATGATGTCAATCGATTTAGAGCGAATGAGACCTTGTTGTGGAAAAGCAACAATTTCAAACTCAATGCTGTCCTTAAATTCCTCTCGCACTTGTAAAATGGCTTCTAAATGAGCAAGGCCAAGAGCTGGATCAATATCGACATGTGTTCGAATTTTCGTCGTGCCATGACGTAACATAATATTTAGTAATGTTCTTGCCCGCTCAAGCACATCCCCTTGTAGACTGGCCAATAATTCCTTTTCTCTCCGTAAGTGGTTTGGCAATGTATCAATCGCGGTACGGGAACGCCACGTTTCTCCGATAAAATGCTTATCCAAATGGCAGTGCCGATCGGATAATGTCGGTAAATAAAGCAATCCTTTAGCGTTCCATCCTTGCTCCCCTATTCCTAAGCTCGAATCATCTCGTTCTACGGCGGTAAAGAAACCATTTTCCATTTCTAGTCTGTAGAGATGCTCCCCTATTTTGACTTGCTTCCAATATGTTTTCATCTCGCTCTACCCTCCATAAAAATCACGTTGTGGCTCCTTTCAAATGGTTGGTTACTTGTACCGTTGTTTCGGCCACAAGTTTTCCACTCTTGTACACTCGCTCTCTTTCCGGCCTTGTATAGAGCAATGTTCTGATGTCCATCACTGGGCAAATAACCAAATCCGCGTCAGCTCCTACTTGTAACCCGTACTGTTCAAATCCAAGCGACTGAGCAGCTCCACTTGTTACCATGTCGATTAATTGCCTAGCATCTTGTTCACTTCCCATATGACTCGTTTGGGCCAATAAAAACCCTATGTCTAGTGGGTCTGCCGTTCCAAAAGGAGTAAACGCATTTTGAATATTATTGCTACCGTAAATCACCTTGACCCCATGTTCTAGCAAAAGCTTTACCGGAGTCAGTCCTCTTCTCACACACTCTTTATCGCCACGGCCATTTAAATATAAATCGGTTGCTGGAAGAGAAATAACCTGTATGTCAGCTTGTTTTAATTCCTTCGCTATGAATGCCGCTTTCTCTTTCTCAACAGAACCAAGTGAAGTCAAATGTCCAACTGACACACGACCTTGTTTGCCAAACTGATGAGTAAATCGAATCACATCCATGATCGCTAACTCATCCGAGTTATCAGAAAAGTCGACGTGCAAATCAACAGGTTTTTCGTATTTTTTAGCTAGACGAAAGACAAAATCAAGATGCTTATCTAGGTCACGGTCGTTATACGTAATTCCCCCAACGACATCGGCCCCCATTTCCATTGCCTGTTCCATCAATCCTTCTGTTTCTCCGTCGTTAAAAATGCCTTCTTGAGGAAAGGCCACGATTTGAAGGTCAATGCTATCCTTCACTTGCTCTTTTAAAGCTAAAGTTGTTTCCATTCCCATTAATCGACTAATGGGATCAATCTCAACATGACAGCGCATTCTCGTCACACCTTTAGCCACAGCTTGACGAATGACTCGAAGCGAGCGCTCTTCAATATCGGTTGCCGTAAATCCATGCTTCAATTCGGTTGTCTTCTCAATTGCCTGACGTAGTGTCGTGACATCTCCAGTTAATTGCTCTAACAAATACGCCTTATCCAAATGAATATGACTCTCAACCAACCCCGGAAGCAATAATTTCCCACCTAAATCAATGACTTCTTCTGCCTTAGGAGGGTTCTCTGTTGATGGCTTTAAATAGGCAATCTTTCCATTACGAATTCCGATATCGACCCAAGTTGGAAAAGTTGGATTAAAACAACGAGTAAATAATATATCCATACCGTATCAGCTCTTTTCTACTTGAAAATCTCTTATCAAACCAATCCACTCCTCACTCGTTGTGAGAGCCCCAATATGTCGTTCCATATTTTTTAAAGAAGCTTCATATACATCCTGATAAGCACAAGTGGTTGCATCCTTTATTAAGACGACATGAAAATCTTTTTCGTGAGCATTGCGTGCGGTTGACTCTACACAGACATTCGTATTAATCCCACATAACACCAACGTTTCAATTTTCAAACTTTGTAAATATTGTTCAAGACTGTTATTTGAAAAGGCACTGTAGCGATACTTTTTAAACACTTTCTCGTCGGTACTTGGAGTTAACCGACCATACGGCTCACTCCCCCATGACCCTTCTCGGCAACTATAGGGATGCTTTTTGGCGACTCTCCGCTCTTTCCAAGCTGACTTCCCGTCATTTTCGTCATTATGTTCCATCCAAACAAACACAACCGGTAATTGGCTTTCTCTCGCTGCCTCCATCATGTTGTAAATAGTCGGCTCAAGCATTTGATAAGGCGTCACATCAAAACCAGCTTGATCAAATGCACCACCATCCGCGACAAAGTCATTTTGCATATCAATAATAAGTAAGGCTGACTTTAACGAACAAAGCCTCGCTGGATCATAATTCATTTTTATCCCCCAATTATAGAGGCGACTCAAAAGGGCAATGATACCCTTTCAGTCGCTTCCGAATTCCTCACTTTTTAGCAGTCAACCGTTTTAAATAGAGCGACTGACTTCCATACTCTCCGTTAGTCTTGAGGCAAAAACTCATTCGTAAAGTATCTTTCAAGCTCATAACGTTCTGAAATCAAGTCACTTTCTTCTAAAATATCAAGCGTTTGTTCCATGTTTTCTGGCGACATCCACCCATAAGGAACCCCATCAAATAAAGCGATTTCCTCTAACCTTTCAATTTGTCCTTTCGCGGTCTCCACATCGGTTGCCTCTGGGAAAAGCTCTGCAGAAATTTCGGCTGCTTCTTGCGTGTTTTCAAATGTGTATTCAAACCCTTTATTTAAAGCGGCTAGAAAACGTTTCACGGTATTAGGGTTTTCTTCCATAAACTTATCGTTGCCAATAATCGTCAGACTCGCTAAATCAAACCCGTAATCGGCTAAATAAAGCGGCGTTAACTCAACACCCATTTGCTGTTCAAAAACGGGGTACTCATTGGTTGAGAAAATAGCGACTGCTTCAACATCTTTATTTAAAAACAAACTATTTCTCGCCGATGTTTCGACTGGTAATGATTTTACTTTGGATTCATCCACTCCATTGCTCTGCAGAAAGTTTGGAAAAACATTCGTTAAAGTAGATGAAATCGAAATCGAGATACTCTTGCCCTCCAAATCCTTCGGTGTCTCAACAGGCGAATCAGGGTGTGACACAATTAAAAAGGGGGAACGGCTCATATAGGAAGCAATCATTTTAATCGGCATTCCTTCGACTAATCCTTGAGCCGGTTCAACGGTCGATGTAATCCCAAACTCTTCCTGTCCTTGAGCAACAGCTTGCATAACCGATGCCGACCCATTTCCCTCTAATACCTCAACATTTAAACCGTACTCTTCAAAAAAACCTTTCTCCTTCGTGACAAATAACGGGGCAAACTCTCCTTTAAACTTCCAATTTAATCGTAACGTAACATCTGTCGTCTCCGGTGCCCCAATGCCGTCTATTGTTGATTCAGCCTCGAGCTCTCCATCCGATTCCGTTGTCGCCGACTCTGAATCCCCGCACGCCACTAACACAACCGTAAAAAGAATAGCCAGCATCATCATTTTCAAGAACTTCACCATATCAGTACCTCCTATTATTTTTGAATTAGGCCTCAGCTAAAATCCCTTGTGATTTAAAGATCGTTCGTACTTCTTGTACATGCTCATCAAACGCCGGTTGCCTTCTCGCTTGAGCATTACGTGGACGGTTTAATCGAATCGGAATCTCCTTCAATATCGTTCCCGGTCGCCCTGACATGACGACCACTTTATCTGACAAGAAAATCGCTTCTTCAATACTGTGGGTAATAAAGACCGTCGTAAAACCAAACTTATTCGATAACTTTAAAAGGTCATACATCATCTGTTCTCTCGTTAACGCATCTAGCGCACCAAATGGTTCATCCATTAATAATAGTTTTGGATCTTGAATTAAAGCCCGACAAATCGAGACTCGTTGCCTCATGCCACCTGATAGTTCATGTGGGTATTTATCTTCAAAGCCTTTTAACCCAACCGATTCTAATAATTCCAAAGCCTTCGAACGATTGGTTTGGTGGTTTTCACGATGAAACCAAGTAATGCCCTTCACTTCCAAAGGAAACAATACATTTTCTAAAATCGTCCGCCACGCGAGCAGAACGTCTTTTTGAAACACAACCGCTGAACCTTCCGCTATTTTTTTCAAAGGAGTCTCGTTTATAACGACCTCTCCGCTAGATGGTTTCTCTAGACCAGCAATGATTCTCATAATCGTACTTTTCCCGCACCCACTTGGACCAACAACCGATAAGAACTCCCCTGGTTCGATCGAGAGATAAATATTTTTTAATGCTTGAACGTCACCCGATTTTGTATTGAAAATTTTTCCGACATTATTCAGTTCCAATTTCGTCGTCATCTTATTTGCTCCCTTCCGCTTTTGTCGCGTTATACCAAGGCATCACGAACCGCTCTACAAGATGTACTGCAAAAAATAACATCATCCCTAGAAGTGCTAAAGCAAACAATGTCGCAAAAACCATCACCGTATCTAAACGATTATTGGCCGTTAATTGTAAATAGCCAAGCCCTCTTTCTGACGCGACAAACTCACCGACAATGGCTCCAACTACGGCTAACGTAATCCCGACCTTGAAGCCACCAAAAAGATGAGGCAACGCGTTTGGAAGTCGTAAGTAGTAAAAAATTTTCCATTCCGAAATCCCAATCGAGCGACCAAGGTCATGCATGTCCGAATCAAGGGAACGGAAGCCAACAACCGAATTAATCACAATCGGGAAAAAGGAAATTAAACTCGCGAGAAGCACCTTTGTCGCCAAACCGTACCCAAACCAGATCACAAGAATAGGAGCAACCGAGACCATCGGAATACATTGAATCGCAATAATAATTGGATAAAAAGAAGACGCTAAATAACGGGAGTATACAATCGAAATCGCCAGCGGAACCCCGACTAGTAAACTTAATCCAAACCCTAAAAGTACTTCTGAGAGAGTTGTAAGGGAGTGACTGAAAATGAGACTAAAATCACTTATAAATTTGCTAATGATCTCAAGCGGCGAAGGGAGAATATAGCTTGGGATATCCATTAACACCGTTAGAACTTGCCATAAAAGCCCTAGTCCGATTAAGGTCAGCACCGACCAAAGAAATTGTGGAATTTCAACCTTCCTTTTTTTAATCATCGTATCCGCTTGACTCATATTTGCCATTTTCACTTTTGTTGACTGCATGGTTATTCCTCCTTACATTTCATTTCATTCTTAACGAACGGCCTCAATCAGTTGCGGTGCTGGTGCCTCAGCTAGTAAGTCGGTATTCGTTTTTAATGGATAGGATAGATGGATGGCCAATTGACTTAATTGTTGCTTGACTCGTTTATTCTCTGGCTCAGCATTCAACCAACTAATGATTTGCTCAATTTCCTTTAACTCGTAAAAACGGGAAACATACGCGAGAAGTTGTCCATATTGAAGCATATTTCCACTTCCTAGTGGGTTAAAATAATCTCTTAGATTATCGGAACCAAGTTGAATCGGCACCCCTGCTTTCGCTAATTCTTTCACTCTAGTTAGAGAGCGTGTCGCAATCGCCGTTGGGCATGTCGTAATGGTCATTCCTGATTTCGCTACCGCTTCAATCGTATCGAGCGCCACCTTGTCATCCACATTTGCGAGTGAGCAACAATGAATCGCCGTCACTTTATTTTTTAATTCTCTTTCCGTTGTAACCTTGGCTAAATAGGGAAGGTTAAAATCATCCGCTCTTCCGGTTTCATCTGTATGGAATTCAATCCAGTCAAGGTTTCCTTCCTCCGCAATACCGATGATTTTATCGATATGTTCTTTTCCATCTTGGTCCATACTCGTATGGCCGCCAACCCCATTCACCCCCATCTTGATGGCTTCACGAAGAAGAACTTCTGTCTCTGGAAAGCGCTCAAAGCCTTCTTGATTAAAAGCAACGAGATCAAGGACCAACCTGTCTTTCCATTCTTGCTGGACTTCAAGAAGTGCCTCGACTGCTCGTAATTCAAATAATGGATCGACATCTACATGCGTCCTCACATACGTCGTACCGTACTTATGCATTTTTTCAAGGGCTAATGAAGCCGCTACTTTAATTTCTTCTTTAGACAACAGAACTTTCGCATTTCTCGTCCATTCCGCCCTAATCGGTGCCGGTTCGTCTTGATACGAATTTGGTGGGATTAAAAACCCTTTATCGATATGTGCATGATAGTTTTTCCAGCCCGAATAGTTCATGAGCGTCCCCCTTCCATAACCCGTACAACTGGGGCAATTAAGTTGGCTCCTTGAGGTCCTTGATGCTCTGAACCAGCCGAGCATAAAATACGGGTTTCCCCAACATAACTGCCGACAACAGCATTCGCTACCGCTTTAGCAACGATACCGGCATGCATGGCTAGGGCGTCTGTATGAATCGTATGCCGTTTACCACGAACCGTTTGAATCGCATCAGCCCCAGCATTGACAAAAACATTCACGACTTGCTCCTGTTGATCACCCGTTAAAAAAGAATCTGTTTTAAGTCCCGCATCTTGAAACGCAGCCTGCATACCCTTTAAATCCAACCCATCCTCCATCACACCGGCTCCAATATACAAATCACTTTCAGACGCTTTCGAGTTCCCCATGACAATCACTCTTGCCGCCACTTGCTCTTGACCAGCAGATACAGACGTTTTGTTCGAGTAGAGAGAATGATCTTGATTGAGACTGTCTTCTCTAATGTCTTCTCGACTTACTTCTTGTAAGGCAACAGCTGCCCCTAATGCCGAAGCTGCTTTTGAAAGTGTCCCCCCTACGCCCCATGGAGCCTTCACCTCAACACATTTCACATCATCCAACGATTCAATCCCCGCTTCTAACATCGCCTTTTGTACCGCTTCTGTTACTAAATCGAGCTGGGTTAGCGTCCCAATTTCATCCTTTTTTAAAACCGGCGTTGAAGCGACCCCAAATGCAAACCGTTTTTCTGCTCCTGTTTGGTTGGATTCTCCCTTTTCCTTTTTAATAAAAAGCGTATAATGCGGAGTCATCAAACCACCCGTTTTTCCAATCATCATCATCGGAATCGTATCAAATACCTCTTGTTGACTAATGTTCAACCTTTCTGATAACAGAATCTGAAAAGCCAACGTAGCATACCCTCTCGAATATCCATCTCCTTCCGTCTGAGCAATAATCGCTTTAATATCCTCTGCTTGAACTCGTTCCTCATTTAACAATTTTTCTAAAGCTGAAACATCACCAGGATGCTCCATATCACAGCGAATTAATTGATAGTTCATTCGACAAACCCCTTTTCTGAATATTTCGTGTTTTTAAGTTAATTTAATCTTAGCATTCAGAAAAGCATGAGTAATTGTTGTTTATTCACAATAAAAACGAAATCTTTTTAGTTACTTTCGCTAATTTTATCGCCCATAGTCAGATCCCATCCACACTCTCGTTATATTTTCTCTCGAACAAGATTCAAAACAAGACAAAAAGCACATGCAGGATTCGACAGGTGCTTGGGGGTTTGAACGATTAAGTTAAACTCTAAATAATAATGCCTGACCCCGATATGTTATGCTGTACAGTAATCGGGGGCAGGCACATTCAATTATAGGGAATTATTTTCATTGTATGTAAAAGATATTACTTACTAACACTTGATTCTTTTAAGCTTCCGATTTACTTCATTTTTATAAAAATAATCTGGATCAAACTTCCGACCACCTGTATCTTTTTCAGCCCATAACAACATATCGTCATATTCAGGGTGAGTTTCCTCATTGATAATCTCTAAAAACCCTTCATATCCACCAACCCCTCCCACATCTTCAGGTGGACGATTTCTAGCACCAGCCATACATATAGGGTAGTTGATTTCGTCATCATCTATTGTAACAGTACCTTCAATTACAATGTCATGTCTCCATGAATCACCAAAGTCATACTCATATAAAAAACGTTTATGCTCATTAAAAACAGAATCAATTTTTACCCTTTTTGGCTCCTTTTCCACTTTATGTAGCGGAATATCAGGGTCAGGGTGTTTAATGAGGTAATCCGGAAATTCGAATAAAAACAAATGATAATCTTGCCAATCAAAAGCAGCTTGAATTATCTTATGAAACTTAAAAAAAGTAATGCCGTTTGGAATCATTAATCTTCTCCAAATTGGAGGTTCAATATCTTGTAACGTAATCTTCACTTGATAGTAGGTTCTTTTTTCACTCATCCTTCAATCCTCCTTGTTATGAACCCCTCAGGTGGTGAAGCCTTGCCGTATCTTCATCATTTATAATGTACGTTTTTTTTACTTTACATTGACGCAGCAATATACGTGTGGCTTGAGGGGCTTTAATATTATAGACATTGCCGTACGGAGTTAATCCAGGTACGCATACGGAGTGTGCCCCCCAGACCGTGGAGCACCTAACAACGGCATCGATGATTTCAATCCACGCACCCATATAGAGTGCGACACTTGGTTTGGGGACATTATTCGGTTGGATTGGATTTCAATCCACGCACCCATATAGAGTGCGACAGCGGAGTTTTTGAAGCTATATACATCAACACTTCAAACACCTTTAAGTGCGAACCTCTGCAGTTAAACGTTAATCATTCTAAAAAAGACACTCAAAATAGTTAATTTCTATCTATATTTAACTATTAAACTGCGTCATATAAGCGTTTTTGTTAAACTACTTAAACAGTGCGAATCTCCCAGGGATTTTATGAGAGCTTCCGGTTCGCACCGACCAGTTTTTTAAGGATACATGATTATGCAACAAGATTCTTTTTTTCCATTACTCATCGATAGTTTTCATAATTTTTTTAAGAGCACGGCACAAACGGTTCAGAAAATAAGTCTCTAAGTTCTTGCCACTTCATATCTCATCCCGCTCTTTTCTTTTATTATAAGCTACAGTTGTTTACATCTCGTCTCTAACATTGAAACTGGAGTAAATAGGACAGAAACACTTAGTACTAGAAGAAATTATGGTTTTATCACAACTTCTCCTCGCTTACCTCACTCGTTTTGGCAAATCTATTTTTTCTTGATAAGGGACAAATTGATTTAATTCATCATCAATATATTTAATCCCTTCTAAATTCAATGTATCATCCTCTACTGTAAAGCGTGTAATTTGAATTTCATTAGGATAATCCGTTAATTGCTCTTTTTCCATGGAATGAATATTAATCGAATAGACATTTCCACCTACACAGACTGTCCCCATGCCATAACCAATAATGGCTAGTACATTATCATCGTCCAACCAAGAAGCATATTTAGGAACTTGCTCATCCCCCTCTGCCTTAAATAAAGTTACCTCATGTCCTGTTTTTAAATCATATAAATAAAGGTTTCCCGTACATTCCCATTCTAGAGGAGTAATATAAATAGCTTTTGTCTTCTCTTTTGAAAAAAGAGGTTTTGAAGGTGAATCATTCGCTATTATGGTTTTCTTCCCATTTGGGTCTACTTGAAAAATGACTTGTTCCGTTTCATCGTAATGTAATTCATACATTTTATTCAGCTCCTTCTGTGAAAAGCATAACTAGGTACTCTCTACTTAAAGACCAAACTCCTTTTGTAACATCACAATTAACTCTTCTGCCGTTTCTTTATCAAACTGAATCGATTGGCTAACACTTCCTTTAAATTCTCTCGTTTTAGTACCATACGTATCAATCTGTAAGTATTTCTTACGTCCATCATTGAAAGTAGAATAAGACCATGTTACCTCATCATGAATTCGATTTCTCACTTTTGATATTTTTTTCATTTCATTTTGTCTGATAAGTGCCATAACTCTGCCTCTTTTCTTTAATTTAATCTCTACTAAGATATTAAAAACTAAAATCTCTACAATCCAAAAAACTCTGATACTTTATCAATAGTGTACTGACTATTTAACTTAAACGCCGTGTTCTGATTAGCCTTTAATCCTTTTTCTTTAAATGCCTTTTCTATTGGTACTGTTTTGATCCATTCCACTTTTACTACGTACTCACAATTATCTAAATCCTCTTTATCGTACAAAATATCAGGACCGTGAAGCTCTAATTCTTCCATTCTTTTTTCAATCCCATCAACATCGAACGTTACCTCTTTTATCGGTTGAGCGGTTTCAATAACTTTCCCAATTCCTATGTACCCAACAGCTGGCATCATACAAAAAACTCTTGCTCCCACAAATAACGAATGTAAGGTTCGTGAATACCATTTTCCGCCACCTGCAGAAACAAATCCATATTTTACGGCATCTTTCCAACTTCTTTTCGTTCCAGCATCTAAAAAATTAACAACAAAGTCCTGCTTATTCCATTTCTCTTTCTTCTGTTTTACTTCTTTATTGCTTGATTTCTGCTCAACATTGTGAGGGTCTAATAACCAGCTTCTCGTAATAAATTGCTGGCCTTCTTCTTCAAAATATCGAAAGAATACAGCATTAATCGGTACATCAAAATTAGTAGAGAGATAGTTAATAATCCTTTCCGTCTCGCTATCTAAATAAGAGGATATGATCACCATTTGATGTGATTCATTTAATTTTTCAGGAAGTGATTGCTCAAATTTTTGGGCAAATGCTTTTTCTAAATGCTCTTTATTCTTGTCTTCATAAATGTCTAATATTCTCTCAAAGGATAAGTTTTGTACCCAGGAGGCATAATCAAGAGTTTGCGCCACTACTTCCCTTGGGGTTCGCTCTTTCTTTAACTCAATAATATGGAGATTGCCTTCCTCATCCATCGCCAGCATATCAATAAACTTCCCGAAGTCGGTTTGTATTTGCCTCCCAATAAGTAATAAATCTTCAGAAATAATCGAGAGATCTTTAACTAAAATATCTTCCAGTTTCCTTTCTGATTCAATAGCTGAAAATGATACTTTTTTAATACCGTCATTAATCTTCCAGACTCCTACTTCAATCGGCATTAAATCCCCTCCAAGTACAAGTTATTTTAATTTAAACCCTTTTTTACAAAAACTCGTCTCTGCTTTTCTTATCCTAATTCCATAAAATCAACCATTAACCTAAACACTTTCGAAGGTGTTTCCTGTAACTCACTTAAAGCTATTTCTTTATGATGTTTATCCTTTTTAAAGCATAGTCTGTTCTCTTCCTTTAAAACTTCAACCGTAATATCTTTAAAGTGGAATGCTTCGATCGAATTAGCTCTGTCTAGTTCGTTTGAATCCAACTCCACTTTTATTCGATCAGATACTCTTCTTAACATTCTCCAAACGAGTGTTTCTTCTTTTGTTTTCATAAATAATTCCGGGAGCTCTGTTGCTTCTTTAAGTTGTGATAGAGTGGTTATCATACTTCCCGCTATGCCATAGTTCACTGGTTTTATGACTTGTTTTAAATTAATCCAGGAATCGACCACAAACCTTACTTCGTTTTGTATAACGTTCACATCGCTTATTAAACCGTAACATACGACTCCATTTTCTCTATTAGCTGTTTGGCTAACATACAAAGCTAGATATTTGGATTGCTGCCATGACTTTCTTAATTGATTCATCGGTATTATCAAACTAACATTTTGCTTACAATACACATAGTGTTCCTCCGTTGAAACAACGCCTACTAACACTGACTCTTCTACCGCTGCTCTCCATTCATCCTTTGTGCCAATAGGCAATACCCCTTTTTCTTGGATTTCTTCAGGACTTTTTTCAATTAGATGATGAATCAGCTGTTCCACTAAGCTTGTAGCAGATGGCAAAAAGGGTAACCCACCAATGTTAACTTCATTGATGCTTTTATAAAAAGGATGCTCCGTATAAGCATCTTCTGAACCGAATGGAAATAAAACATAGGCACCAAAAGCTGTTCGTTCATACGGCCCATTCGTTCTGGCGACAATAGAATCTCGATAACGATGCATTGTATTGATATCCTCTTCTAATGGTCCTGGAGACTGATAACGGCGCTGGTAATAACTCTCCTCTAAAGCAAAATCAACGCGGTATTTCGCATCAAAAATATAATTAAATTGATAATCTTTTCCTTTTTTTTCGATAGTTAATAAAGTATCAGGCTTTTGTGTAGTCGTTGGATTTCGCTCTGTCTTTTGATACGTTAATGTGATTCTTTCTTTTGTATAAGGGTGCTCAAATATCCTTTTAGCCGACTGTTTCGTATCTAAATTAATAAATAATCCATCCCGATTCACTTTTATAATATCTTGATTTACTTGTTTATATTTACTGGTAAGAATTTGCCCCATTTTTAGAAAGGTCCAATACTCATACAGTTCCGCAACATCCTTCACGGACATTTGATAAAGCTTCCCTTGTAAAGCTAACCCTTTTGATACAGTCAAATAGATTTGAAAAGCATCCCTATAACCTGGTGCCATTTGCATCACAAGACTTATATTTTGCTGAGTAGCTCCCTTAATGGCTCGCCAAAAATTGTTTGTTAATTTTGTCCTTAAAACCTTTGTCATTCCTTCTATTTCATTCTCAAGATGTTCGTTTCTATCGACTTGCCTCCAGCCATATGACTTCAACTTACTTAACAAACCATCTAACTTTTCAATTAAACAATTCGTCATCCATTTAATAGTACGGTTCTCTGCAGTATCATAAATGACATGCTTTTGTGCATTTAATCCTTTTAGCGGAATGATCGTTTGATTCTTAAGCTCTATCCCTTTTTCACTCGGTACAAAAATTGAAGGATTCTTTCTAAAATAACTTCTTCCTGAGCTATCTAATCGTTTAATTTTGTCCGCTCTCACTTTTTTATAGGACTTTTCAAGCTTATGATGTGGTTGTTTTTCAATTCTCTCAATGGCCTTCACGTATGATTCAAAGTGAAAGGTCATTAATCGGAAGAATTCGGCTAATGATGGCCGTCCATCCAGTTTGATTTGAGCCCCTAAATACGTCTTCTTTAGAAAATGATAAGATAAATTGTAAATCTCATCATTGACCTCATCAATTAATTGCTTATAATCCCTTTTATAATCTAACTTAGAAGGATAAACTTCCATCGTCACTGTTAAGATAACTGTTTCATCAGAACGGATTTCGAAAGTTGAAAGACCTACTTCACTTCGAAAATTAAGAGTTCCCATTAACAGATAATTTCCACCAATCTCAACACGACTAATTGAGTTTCGTAAACTTAAATGTTCATGATAAAAGGTTAAGTTCGGCTTTCCCTTTGGAGAGATAATAAGTTGATAACTACTGTTCTCAAAAAAGATAGGCCGCTGTTTTGAATAGGGTTGTAAGCTTTGTTTTTCTACATCAAAAACCTTCACAACCCCTACAGCTTCACCAAAAACGTCAAATTCCATCTCATCATGAAAATCCATCGTCCGGTATTGCTTTAACCCTTCATAACGCTGGTGAAAAGGTTTTCCTTTAATCACTAAAGAGAGATAATTTGTTTCAATAAGAACAAGTTCAACTTCCTTATTGACTGATCCAGAAGGAAGTGAAACCATCGTCTTCTAACCTCCTTAGCATATCTGCTATTTTTTCAGTGCTTTTTGGATATTTAGCATCTTGGATATCTTCCGTTACTATATCAGCAGCCTCTGCAATTACTTTATTCGTAAATACCTTATATAATCCTTGTAACACACCCTTTATCCGACTATCACTACCAGCCAGTCTCGGTAAAATCTTCTGTAACAAACAATTATCAATTGCTTCATTCATTGATAAAAGATTGTAAGATTGGCTATATGCAACATAAAAACAAATTTCATCACGTACACGATAACCAACATGAGACCCGTTCACCTGTAAGACCTCATTGACTTTCACTAAAAATCGAGTTACTTCCTCCACTAACTGTGGCATTGACTGATACAAGTCCTTTAACGTTAAATACTGTGATTTAAACTTATCATTATGTAAAATAACAGCCGATTTCTCTTCTTGCTCCATTAAAAAAGATAGATTGTCCAGCTTAACTCGGTTGAATTCAATTGTGTTCGCTCGATCCAAAACTTTTTTACTAAAAGGATAAGTCGTTTCATCCATATTGACCGTCCCGATTAGATACAGATTGGAAGGGATATAAACCTCTTTCCCTTCTACGTCAAACGGCAATACTTTAGACGTAATTTGCTGACCATCCTTCCATTTCTTACTTTCCATCACACTTAATAAATCACTAAAATAATGCTCAACCCTAGCTAAGTTCATCTCATCAAGTAAAACAAAATAGGAGTTAGTAGGGTCATCCATAGCTCGCATAAGGACCTTTGTAAGAGGACCGATATTAAAATCTCCTTTTATATCAACATAGCCAAGTAAGTCAGAACCGTCACTCCAATCTGGCCTCACCGGAATTAACGTAAAACGGCCGTTTTCCTCATCCGCTCCAACACTTTCAGCAAACCAACGAACCATCATTGTTTTACCAGTTCCTAATATGCCTGATAAAATAACAAAAGGCTTAGCTTTCAAGGACAAGAAAAGATTCGTCACTTCTTCTTTCTCATAATAAAATCCCTTACTAGTTATGTAAGAATGAATATGGTCAACTACTTCAGGAATCTCAATATCTACCATCTCTTCTCTTATAATTTCTCTCTCTTCTTGTATAGATTCCTGTTGATAATTTGATTGCGTATTCTCATTCCTTGGTCTTCCTTCTTCTATTTCAATATATTGCTCATAATAGCCAATCATTTTTTCTAAATCCGATACTAAAACCTCTTCAGGCGGTAATGCATCTGCTGAGTATTCAATATAGGCAGCTGTGGATTTGGCATAGCCTTTCCCTCTTTGAGCTTCTCCTAAAATAATTTCATCATTCGTTTTCACTTTCGGCTCCATCTCAATTCGTTCCCGAAACTTCTCTTTGACCTCAGCCATTCTTTCAGGTTTAGTTTCTTTTATCCCTTGTCCAAAGGTTAAATACAGTCTTTTCATTTCCTCATGGAATAAATAAACAATATAATACCCACTCTGTGTCGTCTCTGTAATCTCTTTATTCATGAGTGCTAACCATGGATTATGCGTCCATTTCCCCATACCTACCGAAGCTTTCACTAAGTATCCATCATTAATAAATGGCAAAGTCTTGATTTCATCAACTAGATTTCTTGTAATTAATTGACTCATCGGATGTGCCGCAGACAGTTTTTCGTTTCTTGCTTTTATGTATTCCTTAAATATGGATTCAAACGTAACGCGCAGATTTGTAGTAGTCATATCTATTTGCCCCTCAACTTGCCCATATTTATTTTCCGGCTGGAAATTTTCATCAACTAGTTCATAATGTTGAAGCCAATTTAAAAGGTTTGTTACTCGTTCAACTCCAAGAGATTCAACCAGATAATTTTCACCTCTAGAGTTTTTAACAAGTTTCATTGCCAGCTCAATTAAAACTCTCTTTTTAGCTCGTGGCTCTTCATCTTCTAATAAAAGCAAAGTATCCATTGCCATTCTAAAAAAACTGTTATCTAATATAATCTTTTGCATGTAAAGACTTTTATCTGATGCCTGGCTATAATTTAATATTAATTCATCTTTTTCTTGATGAGTGTTATCTAGAAATCCAAGCATTCTAAGGTCTTGCCTAGCCCTCGATTTAATTCGATACAGCTGAGGATCGTCCCTTAGCTCTTTACTTAAATTTGCTGGTACATACTTACCACTAACTACTTCATCTAAAAATACGATTACTTTTCTTATTTGTTCAGACGGTAAATCATCTGTTTTGAACTCTAATAACTTCACTGTAAGAGTGTCATTCTTTTTACTCACCATTACAAAAGGAAACTGGGCAAACAAACTAGCAATTATCAAGCTTTTTGGCTCCGTATTAACTTGTCCCACTCGATAAACTCTACTCTCGAAAAAACGATTGAATTCTTGTTTAATTAAGGTTAGCGGTATAACGATTTCCTTATCATATAATTGGAAAGATAGGTGTTCTTTGTTTTTTTGTTCCAAATTTATAATCCGCTCGGAATCAATAAGTTTAAAGTTTTTCGTTTTTTCAACTAACGCATTCAATAATCCAGTTAACATAAGTAACCATTCCTTGTAATCATTTGTATTACTTTTATTTTATACGAATTGATTCTTATGTAATAGGATTAATTATCTAAAATATTCATTTTATTCTTCCAGCTTCTATAGATACTAAAAATCCCTGCCACCTTTAAGGAGACAGAGATCTCATAAGCTCTTTTAATTTTCCCTATTCCAACGTTTTAACATAATAAATCTTAATTATGCCTTTTAGTTTTAGTCCCATTTGTTTAACCGTAATACTCCACAACCCCTCACTTTCATTTCATCAGAAAATTCATAAAAAAAGACCATATCAACATTTAAGTATATGGACACATGTGTTGTCTATTTAGTTTTCACCTGGGAAAAGGACGGCTAAAGTAACAACATCCTTATCTATTAGCTTATAAAGTCCTTTTTGGATAGCGACCTTAATAACTCTGTCGTATTCATGCCTTTTCCATTTTCGTACTGCTCCATGCTTTCCTTTAACATACGTTTGAGTTCAGGATTTTTTTCAGCTTCAGCTTTTATGGATTGTTCATCATCTTCTTGAAGAACAAGGGTAAACTTCCCTTTTCCAGGAATAGAAAACTGAAATACAGAATTTTCACTATTCATATTAGAGATATACTTCATTAGCTCTTCGGAAGAAAAGATTTTTGCCATAGTTATCACCACCATTATGATCCTTTTCTCTTAATAATAACATTTTGATTAATTGAGAACAAAGACATCGTCAAAGGTTAAAGGAATGTAACACCATTCTCTACACCAAGAAATTATCCGCGAATTACTTCATAAGGTAAGAGCATAATAGAAACCACTATAGCCCATACTTTATGAGCAGTGGAACTTACCTACTTGAACAAAACCCATTCTAACTTGACATTCATTGAAACTTTTCCAACTAAACGCATAAAACAAAAACTAGCTGGAATAGGTCCACACCCATGCCAGCCAATTTACTGCTTAATATAATCTCTACCTTTTTGAAAGTAATGACATCATTCTACTGTTCCTGACCTTCAAGATCTTCCCAAAAGTTATCGAGTAATGTACGCACTTCATCTGTTGACTTTGTGCTCATCAATTGATTTCTTAATGCACTTGCCCCTCGAAACCCTTTAACATAGATCTTAAAAAAGCGATGAAGAGCTGTAAATGGCCGTAGCTCTAAATCTTTTGAATATTTATCATAGAGATCAAGATGTAATCTTAACAGATCAAGCAATTCCTCACTACTATGGTCTTTCGGCTCCTTTTCAAAAGCAAATGGATTTTGAAAAATACCACGCCCGATCATCACCCCATCCACACCATATTCATTGACGAGCTTCAAACCCGCTTCACGGTCAAGAATATCGCCATTGATCGTCAATAATGTTTCTGGTGCCACACGATCACGAAGTTCCTTGATTTCCGGAATCAGTTCCCAATGAGCATCTACTTGGCTCATTTCTTTTCTTGTACGCAGATGAATAGAAAGATTAGCAATGTCTTGTTTCAATATATGTGTGAGCCAATCGCGCCACTCGTCTACCTCCGTAAATCCAAGCCTTGTCTTTACACTTACAGGCAATCCTCCCGCTTTCGCTGCTTGTATGATATCTGCAGCGACTTCTGGACGGAGGATCAAACCGCTACCCTTCCCTTTAGATGCCACATTAGGGACAGGACAGCCCATATTGATATCAATACCTCTAAACCCAAGTTCCGCCATCCCAATACTCATTTGCCGAAAATATTCAGGCTTATCGCCCCATATATGGGCAACCATTGGCTGTTCATCTTCCGTAAAAGTCAAACGCCCACGCACACTTTGGCTCCCCTCTGGGTGACAAAAGCTCTCCGTGTTTGCAAACTCTGTAAAAAACACATCAGGTCTACCAGCTTTACTCACAACATGGCGAAAAACAACATCCGTCACATCCTCCATTGGTGCAAGTACAAAAAAAGGCCGTGGTAAATCCCGCCAAAAATTATCGCTCAATTCAAACTCAAATCCTCTCATTTATGAATATAACGTCAAACTAACGTATTAAAATTATAAGGTAAAATAGTGGTGCTCTTTTACACTTATACCATGGTTTATAACTTGTTATCAAATATTATAATTAACAATTATAATTCATGAGAAAGGTATTGTAAAAAGCAGAAGTGTTTCTTCTTTTGGTACATTTTTCAATTCCCAAAACTGAGAGTAAAAATGTGATGACATTCACCCATAAGCTTTCTATAGATTTACGTTTTTTTCTTTCAACTTTAATAATAGAGGATCCATGCTGACTTAATCCCATTTCTTAAACGATACGTCCATCCTAAATTCATTTTCATGCACATCAACAGCTACTTTCCCCTCTTGTTTGTCGATCAACTGTTGGACAATATGTAGCCCTAATCCAAGCTGCCCACCCGTTCGACTCGTGTCCATTCTAAATGTTCGATCAAAAATTCGATTGAGTTCCGCATGATCAAACTCCTCCACATCATTTACTACCCTTAACCCGATATATCCATCTTCTTCAATAAAGGTAATTGTTACATAGCTTTTCGCATACCGTAGCGCATTTTGAATTATGTTTGCCACGATTCGATTGGTTGCTTTTTTGTCAGCCATAATAGAAGACACAGAAACTTCATCCACCTGTATATTTAACTGACTTTTCTCAAAATCTTCATAGAACATGAGCAAAGCTTCTACGACAATCTGATCCAAAAACTGCTGTTGCATGAGGAATTTCTTATCGGAAGAGTCAAGCTGTGAGAGCTCATAGAATGAATCGACCATCATGGTAAGATGGTCGATTTTCTTTTGAACAATAGCTAGAAATTCTTCCTTTTCTTCTTTTGTTAAAGACGGATCCGTTAACAATTCCGAAAAGCCTTTAATCGATGTTAAAGGCGTTCGTAAATCATGAGAGATATTGGTGATTTCTTGCTTTAGTTCTTTCTCTCTCTTTTGCGTGTGTTGCTGATCTTGCTTAAATAAATGAATGAGCTGGTTGATTTTCGTAATAAATCGGATTAGGCTTTTATTATGTGTATTTGTCCGAACCAATTCATTTGTACCGAAATTTTTAATGATTTCGTCTAATTGGTGCGTCATCCTTTTAATATCAAAATGTATAAGCAAAAGCATCCCGATACTTACCATTAGGAGGAACGCCAAAATAATGATGATCAACCAGTTACTCACTTCCTCTCATCCCTTCTTCATCAATCAATAGGTTGTTTAGCAAATCTATTCGCCCCTATCGGCAAAAGTATTAATGAAATCACCATACCCGTAACCCAAAACAGATAATCGAATTGAGCGGTTTGATTCATAAAACTCATCAAGTTATCGTTTAATAGTGTACTTGGTGCGTATTTATATAACTCATTTAACCCCGAAACCGAGCCAAGCAGCCACCGTAACAAATCACCAGATAAGATAAAAAGGAAAAACAATACGATAATGATATACACGTCACCGACCTTCAGCATTTTCAAGACATGAATCATCATAAAACCACTAAGGACAATTGGCCCCATATTTAAACTAGCTACCACGAAATTTTTGATTGATTGTTCCTCGCTAATGAGAAGACCTTCTCCTAATCCAATTACCAAAAGGAGACCAACCACACATAGCAACACAAAATAACTTAAAGTTAGGACTAACTTTGACCAAAAGATCGTGTTGCGAGAGATACCAAAGGATACAGGTTGTTTAATAAGAGACCTATCCTTCCCAGTGAGAGCCAAATTAAAGAGAAAGCCTACAATCATAATCAGTATTCCACTAGTAATTACATTCGCATAAAAGAATAGACTAGTTCCATAAGGGAAATTCGGGTCGTACTGTTGAAAATAGTGCAAACCAAAAGCTGCTGCGACAATTAACAATAAACAAATGATACTCGTAAGATAAAGACCTTTTTTGCGTAACAAGCGATAATTTTCGCTTTTCAAATAATTAATCATTTTTCATCGCCTCCTACTAACCCTAAGAAGTACTCTTCTAAATTTAGAGCTTTCATACGAAACTCCCTTACTAGTACTCCATTCTTGATTAAGAAACGATTGATTTCGCCGCCTTCTTCTATGTGACTTTGAATCGTTATGATCTGATTAGGCAGGATCTGATACTGAATACCTGGATAGGCTCGTTCTAACAATTGGGCTGCTTTTGCCGTATGATCGACTTTAAGTTCGATTTGTTTTTTACTTTTTTCGCCTAAAGCCTCTTTACTTAAATCATCGACAATTACACCATTCTTGATAAAGACAAACCGTGTCGCTACTAATTGTAATTCCGTTAAAATATGGCTAGAAACTAAAATCGTTATTTGTTTTTCTTGATTGAGCTTTAATAATAACTTACGAATCTCGATAATCCCTTCAGCATCTAGCCCATTAATCGGCTCATCTAACACTAAACAATCTGGATTACTGAGCAGACAAAGTGCGATACCTAATCGCTGCTTCATTCCCATTGAGTAGTCTTTAAACCGTTTCTTCTGTTGATTCGCTAAACCAACAAGTTGCAAAACCTCGTTAATGCGTGCTTTTTCAACGACACCTCGTTGAATTCGAAAATACTCTAGATTTTGAGTCGCAGTAAAATCCGGGAAAAACTCAGGTGACTCTATCATAAAACCCATTCTTTTTTTGGCTTGAGCCGTTTCCTTGCCTGATTTTCCAAATAAATGAATGTCTCCAGCTGTTGGCATGATTTGTCCGGCAAGCATTTTAAAGATCGTCGATTTACCAGCACCATTCTTACCAATTAAGGCACAGATTTCTCCCTTCCTTATTGAGAAATCTAGAGGTTTTATCACTTCTTCATGCTTAAAAACTTTCGTCAATTGATACGTTTGAATAATGGGATTCATCTTGTAAACTCCTTCGCTAAATTTCTTGATACATTTAGTTTAGCTTAGCTATCTTTAAAATCCCTTAAACAAAACATAAAGAAATCATAAAGAAATTAGACGAGCATGAAGCCTACTCCCCAAATCGTCTTTATATACTCTTCAGAAGTGATTTCGGCTATTTTTTTGCGAAGATTTGATACATGAACACTAATCGTGTTGTCATCACCATAGTAGGTCCCTTTCCAGACTCTTTCATAAATCTCTCTTTTCGAAAAAGCACGCTCCGGATGACTAACAAATAAGCAAAGAATATCAAATTCTGCAATCGTTAAGCGTAGCTCGTTGTCTTCTAAAAATATCGAGCGTTTTTCTGAATTGATTTTCAGTCCTCGCCATACTTTCTCGCCAGTTCGCGTTGGCTGAACACTTGCCTTTCGTAATTGAACTTCAACTCTAGCCATGACCTCTTTTTGATTAAAGGGCTTAGTTATATAATCATCTGCCCCATTTTTAACACCTGTACTTTATCATCTATATTCACCCTAGCTGAAATGACAATAATCGGAATCGTACTCTCTTTCCTAACGAGTTTTAATAATTCTTCTCCATTTATCCCCGGTAACATTAAGTCCAATAAAATTAAATCATATGTATTACTTTGCAGCTGTAACAGCCCTTCAGTACCGGAGTAAGCTACTGTCGGAGTATTATCTGATTTGGTTATGATCAGGCTTAGGAGTTTGCTGATTTCTGGATCGTCTTCGATAATTAGAACGCGTTTGCTTTTATTCAAATTGATCACCTGTCTTTGGATGATATTTTCGTTTTGTAGGAAATTTTATTGTTTATTGGTAATTATATCGTTTCGGGTGGGTTGGTGGAAGGGCAGGATTGGCTGGATAGTACCTTTTCGGGCGGTGACAGGCAATCAATATAAACCCTATAGATACTGCGCATAACTGGCGAACCAAAAGAAAGGCACTGAATTACAGTCAGCCCCTTTCTGAAAATACTCGTTTGTTCTCTTTTCCAATGTAGCTCCTAAGAGTTCTTTAAATAGTAATAGCTCTTTGATATTTTGCCTCAGTAGACCTGTTATTATATTCATACAGGTGAACTGGTGGCAACATGTTTTGGTTAATGCAGCGACCAAGTTCTACAGCCAACCCTGCTGGTCCGAAATAGAACAAGTGAATTTCTGAATATTGATTTTCATTTTGTAATCGATATACTTCTTTGCGAAACACATTTTTTAGAACTTCAACATCATCCTCATATAAAACAGCATTTAATTTAGGCCCATCAATTTTGATAACCAAGCTTTGGAATTGGACCTCTACCGCATCTGTTATATCCCGTTCATGAATCGTTCCGCTCACTTGTACCCTGACCACCAACTTATCATAAACTTCTTTCGAAACCTTTACTTCTGGTAGCACGACATTTTTATCAGGGTTTACATTTTCATGACACCACATTTGTGTGTCCCTATCAAATTGATGAACGACAGCGGCCGTTGTATCTGATATCAGACTTCCCAAATGAATTAACAACGGAATCGGAGACAATGGAAAAACAAAAAGATAGGCACCTTCATTTTCCCTCTTTGAATTCACCACTTTACGGAAGAAATCCTCATTTTCTTTCTTAGCAGCACTCCAACCTTCTTCCGTGAAATCAGCGAATTCCTCTTGTAAAGAAACCGCATCCAACAATAAACAGTTCGTTTCCTTCGATAAAAGGATTGAATCGACAGGCATGAGGTTCTTTCGCTTATGAACCACCACGATCGCCTTATTTTTTTTGGAAAGCTGTTCACTTACCCAGCCTTCATGTTTTTTTTTCATTTCAAACAAATCTTGAGGGGAGTATGCTTTATCATTGGTATCAATGATATGGTGACACGGACTGCACATCAGCATCAGGTTCTCAAGAGAATCTATATTCTCATCCGTTATACCGAAATCATCAGCAAATTCTCTTCTTGGTCCACCCTTCTTTCCTTTCCCCTTTGCCTTCCCAATAATGTGAGCTCTCTCTCCAATATTTACTTTTGCATCAACATCATCCAGAATTAAGGCTGTCTTACATCTTGCACACAATCCACCTGAACTTATCCATAAAGAACGGTCTTCTGCAGTAGATAATTTAAAAGGGTCCCTGCTCATGGGTTCCACACCTCTAACTTTTTTATTTTTGCATTCTTCCGATTCCCCATCCACGCTCCGACTGATGTAGTACCGACAATAATGAAAAATAGAAATGATGATTCACACTGCGTCTTTTTCAACACTTTTTTCCACTCCCTTCTATCATGAAATGAAGGGGAAGGGTGTTGCTCTGGATGAGTGTGCCATTCTCCCACATAATTACAGGTACCATCACTTTCTTCCCAAATCTTATCCACGAGTTCCTGGTGGGTTTCCAAATGCTTTTTAAAGAAGCACCTTTCACGCTTGTCTATTTTTGATGGTTCGGTAATTAAATCAATGATGATATCATCAGAGCCTTCTATGAATCTTCCCATTAAAACTCCGCCTGCTTCCGTGTCACAGTTTTCTAGTTGACGATAGGTACGAAACTTTTCTAAAACATCATCGTTTATCTTTAACCTTGAGGTTGGACCTAAGGAGAAAATCATGATGTTTCACCCACCTGACATATCACACAATTTTCATTCTTATATAGATAACGCGTATCAAATAATACCTCAGAAGAAAATCCATACCTCTGACTTAACTGATATCCTTGACTGAGGAGTTCCGTGGAATCCCCCTTCCATGACATAAGCGGACTGCCCTTTTCCTCACCTGTCAAAACCCTTAAAGCCAACCTAGTTGCCATAACTGCTGTCTCAAGGGCGTCGATTGAACCGTACGGAGTGAAAACAGATTGACAGCCTGCTAACGATTTTCGGAAGTTTTGACCAGGAGCGGCAAATGACGCCTGGTTAGCAATTAATCGACTAGGGGTATCCGGTTGCGTAAACAAACACTGAAAGCAACCTGTTGCCTCTTTTTTCATCGATAAGGCATGCCCTCCTAAACCAAGAGGGTCAAGCCATGTGAAAAGGATAGGTGGCGCCCCATACATCTGTCGCATCATTTCATTTACGTATAACTCTTCCGTAGGAGAGCCTAGAGCGATGATGACTAGATCAGATTCAAGTAGTAGTCCTGGTTCTTCATGAATGATGTCCAAAATATCAGAGGTCTCATATTTAATCTCAATGAATGGGAATTTATTCTTCATTGCTCTTTTCATCGCCTCTGTCTTAGGAAAATGATAATATCTTTCGGTGCCTTTAAAATAAACATCACTTATTCCTAGTTCATGCCGATAAACATTATCGATATCCAAAGCATCGTTGTCGATCAAAGTGAACTTTTCAACACCCGCACGTGCTAATTCAAAGCATATCCTACTTCCCAATGAACCAAGCCCAACAACCGTCACTTTCTTATCAGAGATTCTGTTATGACCCTGGGTTCTATTCAACAAATACTCCTTATCATGTCGTTTGATATACAGTGGAGTTATTTCAAATGCAGCCTGGTTTTTCTTCAAAGGATGAAGAAAAGGAAATTTCTTTCCTTTTTCCTGGTCTACACGGAAATCAGAAAGCTTTAAGCCTATAAAAGCTCTTTGCCCCTTGGAAATAGGGATTCCAAGTATGATATACTCTTCATTCCCCTTTTGTATGAACTTCCTTTTTAAATATTGATTCAGCCTTCTCTTGGTTGAAGCTGTAATGTTGTTGTTAATAAGCTGACGATAATCCCTGATATCCCATGTCTCCCAAAATGCGGGTGGTTTCAAGGCGGGAGACTTTCTCAAAGGAATATAAATTCCATTTCTCTTATTAAACTCATCTAACACATTGCTACTGCTATATAAATAGTTCAGATATTGAACGGTGCTTTTATTAATACTATCCAATAAAATGGATTTTCCTCGCTTCTCATCGTTAAAAATCAATATCTTTTTGAAGCTTTCTTCGGGAGTGATGATAGCATCCACAAGGCCAATCCCTTTCTGCCTTGACCACAGTGCTTCAAACTCCAACAAGAAGTCCTCTAAATTCAACTTAAGAACGCCTTCCTCAAGCGTTCTTTTCACACGTTGAAACGATTCATGTATAATCCCCTTCGGATTGTTCCTGTCGAGCAGTAATCCTTCTTCATGCGAATAGCAGATAAATCCGTCTGGTTCTATATGAGGAATGAATCCAGCTTCTTGACAATTTTTCAGGAAGTACATTGGTTTTTTCAAAGGAAAAAGAGGAGGAAGAGCAAGCTGAATCGTGAATTGCTCTTCCGCCACACTTATCTTCCCCTCAAATGCATGAAGAAACTGACTACGCTCACTTTTTACTTGGTATACATCTACTGCATTTACTTCGGTAAACAGCTCGTCCAATTCCAAGCTTTCAATCGTAAAATCATCTGACATAAAACACACCTCATGCTGAAGAATGGTCTACCATGATGGCAGGTCCTCTCTGCTGAGCGGACTCCTTCTTCGTCGGAACAGGGAAGTCTTCTCCGAACTCTTTTTGCAGCATCTCACATGCCTTTACTGGATCTGTTTCATCTCTTGACTCTTTCAATCTGTCACGTAAAGATTCAAGCTTCGACTTGAAATTCTTCATTTGGCCGCCTGTCATTTTCTCGTAAATATCATTATATGGAGGGGTTGGTAGATTCACCTCTAACCGCTCCTCCCATTCACCGTCATCATTAAACCTATAACTAAACGAGTTAATCATATTCTGAACAAACGATTCCAAAGCGTCCAAGTCATCGTATGTCTTTGTAAAGGCGTTATAAGAAAAATGCGGATAAAAATGAGTCAAACCAGCTACCGTTAGACCAATCCCTGATGGACGATTTACGACACCCTTAAACCTCAAATCTTTCCATCTCTTTAAATATCGGATGACCCTTCTGAATTGCTTGCGGTCTTCTTTATCCGTCAGGTTTTCTTTGATGGTTCTCACCAACTCTTTTGGGTCAGAATGCTCCCAGGTCCTGCTGTCACTCCCGCTACCAAGCTTCCCTTTCGCTAGGTACGTTTGACCATCATCATTTCCATTCGAATATATCGTAAAGTCCACATGATAATTACGGTCGTCCTCATCGCCTTCTCCTTCGAACTTTACAGTCACACAAGGATACTTCATCTCGGTGTCCTCATAATCATCCTTCAATGCGTTATATACAAGCTTCTTTGCTGTAACTGGGTTAGGATAATCCACAATTGAGATGTTAAACAAAAGGCCGACATCAATATCATAGTCGCCATCCTCTAAAGGCTTAACACCCGTGTGCATCGTGTAGCTTCCTTGATGAAAAATATCGTACTTACCTTCTTCAAGGTCGATATTTTCTTTTAAAATCTCGAGTAGCTCCTCACGTTTTTCTCGCAGGACTTGGTTATCATCGATTTCCAACTTAATTGCATCATGAAAATCCAAGAAATATGATTGCAGGTTCCCCATCCCTTTTTACCTCCTAATTCATTTGTACTGTTTACTGGATGTTTTTTCTACGAAGTGGGCTAATAAAAAAAAAAGAAAATGTGAAGAGAATATCATCTGGATGAAAAGCAAAAATACAAACATACATTCTTATTTTTGAGGTACTATCATTATATCTTTTTACCTATTTAATCGTCAATCAATATATTCATAATGATATACATCATAAATCAATTGGTACTTTCTAAGAAAACAAAAAAGTATTTTAAAACAACAAAATAGAATTTTTATACTGTTTTTATTCGATTAAAGTATCCTGTTAGTTTAAGTGAAAACTTTCACAAGATAAAACGAATCATACTTAAAACACTTGACTCTTGCAAAAAAATTGTCATATCGAAATTTGTCTAAACCTGTGTAAGGCACAGAACTTTTGTCGTTTCTGAAAATAAAAAAGGACATTCATCCCTTTTGGGTGAAATTTTGGTTACCAGCCCAAATTCCATTAAAAAGGAGAATTTCCAATAACATGGTAACCTTCTATTCACATATAGTCAATTTTATTTTAGCCCTGCAGTTACAACTTTCTAAACCACAAATGAAACAAATGTTGACCTTTGTTCATGGCATTATTTTGACGGACGGAAGAATAAATGTCTCCCAAATTCGCCGATCAACGAATGAAAATCGGGATCTTAGCTGCATGACTCGTTTTCTAAATGAATCCCCTTGGTGCCGAAACCGATTGAAAAGGCGTAGACTCCAGTTTGTCGTCAATCAAATCAAAAAATCTCGGTCCAAAGCTGGAGATTTACGGCCCATTGTCTTTTTCATTGTCGATGACACACCATGTAAAAAGGATCGTACAACGAAACGGATGGAAGGTCTCGACTATCATTTTTCTCACTCAGATAGGAAAACGGTCTGGGCTCATTGTGTAGTAACCGCTCATGTCGTCAGTGAGAACCATTCCTTCGCTTGGGATTTTCGCTCTTATTTCCGTAAATCCTATTGCCAAAAAGAGGAGCTCTCTTTTAAGAGTAAAAATGATCTGGCCATTGAGTTAATCGACTCCTATCCAGCTCGTGACGATGAACAAGTTTACGTCTTGGTTGATAGTTGGTATACGACTAAAAAGCTGATCGAATCCTGTTATCAGAAAGGGTTTCATCTCATTGGTGGTTTAAGGATAAACCGAAAGATATACCCAGCTGGAGTCGGAATCAAACTATCTGATTTTGCCTCCACTTATTTGGAATCAACGGACCTCCACCCCGTTACCGTGGACGGTCATACCTATAAAATTTATACGGATGAAGGCAATCTAAGTGATACAGAATGTGCCAAAGTCTTGTTGTCCTGGGAAAACAAATTCGATTCGAGGAAAAAACCATTTTGTCTTCTTTGTACAGATAGTAGCCTGAATCTCGTGACCATTCTGTGCTATTATCAAGTACGGTGGAATATCGAAACCGGATATCGTTATTTTAAGGAGTTACTCGGCTTTGACGAATACCAGCTTCTTTCACGCAAAGGGATTGAACGTTTTTGGTGTATCCAGTTCTGACCTATAACTATCTAGAGTACCAACGTCAAGAGTGGCAACAGGAACTTCCCTTAACGATAGGGGACGTCGTTCGGAGCTTCGAAAAGATCATCTTGGTCAAATCGCTGTCTATGCCTATGAACAAGCCTTACTGGAGAAACCACTCTCTGATGTCCTGAAAGAATTAAAGTTAACGGTTTAAAAAAAATCTGAAAACCGTACCACACTACCCGTCTGCCTTTTTTTAGGCGATTAATCAAAAATTGCAAGGATCAAGTTAGATTTATTAAATCCTTCCACCTACACCTTTAAACTTATCTACAAAGGCAGAGATTTTCTGAAAAACGCTCTGCTTTTTTGTTAAATACTGAGGATTAAGAGGGCTCATTCTAGGAAGAACTTCATTAAGCTCTGTTCCATTTTCACTGGCATATTCTCTTTTTAATGAAGCTAAAATATATCTTTTTGAAGCTTCTTCATTAAGATTTTCATTACTAATCAATTCTTCTGCTTCACGTTTTTGCTCAGTTTGAGCAAATGAGAAAAAGGCATCAATAATACTTGCTTTATCTTGAATACTATCTAAATCAGCTTGGTTGATAAAATCAACTACCAAGCTTTCTTTTGCACGGTTTCCTACACTAGAACGAATTAATCGGCGAACTTCTTCAACCAAGAATGCTTTATCTTTCACCTTTTTGTTATGCTCAAAAATAAGTTCAAGAATGTAATCTAAGTTGATCTCTTGGGATTTTAAAAGATCTACCTCAAAGACAATATCATCCCAATCAATAGAGGCATTTCCTTTTTCTTTTCCAGTTTTTTCTCGACGAAACCAATCACGAATATCATTATATGAAGAACGATAATCTTGAATAGCTCTTTCTTCTAACACTTGAGTCTCTTGCATAACAGCTATATCTTCATCCGTTACATAGTGAGTAGCCTTAAAGTCTTCTAAAGCTTTAGGGTCAGACATATCTACTGTTTGTAAAGCTTTTAAAGCGGAATATTCATCATAGTTCTGTAGGATATTTTCAATACGCAAATATTCACCAAATAGTTTAGTAAATTCTTTCTTATCCTTTTCAGTAACAATCTCATCAACATTAGGAAAACGTTCCTTTAATTCTCTGACTATATCTGCATAACCACGACGGGCTTCACCCGTTGCCACATCAGCGAATCCTTCCATATACTCTTTATAACTTTTTTCCAAAACCACATTTTTAGTGTTTTTATCTCCAAAACGAGTAATAGCGTCTATGGTTGCTTGTTCTAAATCTCTAAAAGTAACAATATTCCCAAAAGTTTTAGTGGAATCATAAATACGATTTGTTCTCGAATAAGCTTGCATTAAACCATGATACCTAAGATTTTTATCAACAAATAAAGTATTTAATGTAGGTGCATCAAAACCAGTTAAAAACATTCCAACAACGATTAACAAATCAATCTCTTTGTCTTTTACTCGTTTAGCAAGGTCACGATAATAATTTTGAAACTCTTTACTTTCTACACCATAATTGGTTTTAAACATTGCATTGTAGTCTTTGATGGCTGAACTTAAAAACTCTTTTGCACTACTATCCATTGCTGAAGGTTCAAAAGTTTCATCAAGAATTTCACCTATCGCAGTTTGCTCTTCATTAGCAGCAAAAGAGAAGATTGTAGCAATCTTAAGGGGGTTATTGCTTCCTTGCTGTAATTTATTTAATGATTCATAGTAAAGTTTTGCTGCGTCAACACTGCTCACAGCAAACATGGCATTAAATCCTTTTCCATTCGCGTTTAGACGATGGGTTTTTACTCTAAAATTATTAAGAATATATTGTGAAATTTCTTTGATGCGTTCAGGATGCAGTAGTGCTTCTTTATTTTCTGCTGCCGATAGCTTTTTCTCGTCCTGTTCTTTTTCGATCGTTTTGAACTTGGGACGTACATCGTTATAATCTACTTTGAACTTTAAAACCTTTTCATCTCTAATGGCATCCGTAATTACATAAGAGTGTACCTCTCGGCCAAAGACAGAAGCAGTCGTTTCAGAACCTAACGCATTTTCTGGAAAAATAGGCGTGCCTGTAAATCCAAATTGATAGAACTTCTTAAACTTTTTCTTGATATTTTTTTGAGCTTCACCAAATTGTGAACGGTGAGCTTCATCAAAAATAAATACCACTTGCTTATTATATATAGGTAACTCTGTTTCGCTTTTCATTAGGTTATTCAGTTTTTGAATCGTCGTCACAATAATTTTATTATCATCTTTTTCTATGTTGCGTTTTAATCCTGCGGTACTTTCTGAGCCATTAACACTATCAGGAGAAAAACGCTGATACTCTTTCATCGTCTGAAAATCCAGGTCTTTCCGATCTACAACAAAAAAAACTTTATCGATAAAATCCAGTTCAGTAGCCATGCGAGCTGCTTTAAAACTCGTAAGCGTTTTTCCCGAACCTGTTGTATGCCAAATATATCCGCCGCTTTCAATGGTACTCCATTTTTTTGCTTGGTATGCACTCTTAATTTTCCATAATATTCTTTCTGCCGCGGCAATTTGATAAGGTCGCATAACCAGCAGATTGTCGCTCGCATCAAATACGGAATATTTCAGTAGTACATTCAATAAAGTATCTTTCTGAAAAAATGTAGCTGTGAAATCTTTTATGTCTTTAATTAGGATATTATCCGATTTTGCCCAATTCATAGTGAAATCAAAACTATTCTTATCACGTTTAGTCGTATTTGCAAAATAACGGCTATCTGTACCATTAGATATTACAAAAATCTGTAAATATTTAAAGAGAGAGTTTTCCGAATTAAAACTCTCTTTACTGTATCGATGAACCTGATTAAAGGCTTCACGAATCGCAATCCCACGCTTTTTGAGCTCCACTTGTACTAGAGGTAAGCCATTGACTAAGATGGTAACATCATATCGATTCGCATGCGTTCCTTTTTGTTCAAATTGCGAAATAACCTGCACTTTATTATTGGCAATATTTTTTTTATCTACTAGGTAGATGTTCTGAATATGCCCATCATCAAAGACAAAATCATATATATAATCGTTATGAACTTTACGGGTTTTATCAATGTGGTTATCACTCAGTTTATCTAAAAACTGCTCACAAAACCTAATCCATTCAGCGTCTGAAAATTGCACACGATTAAGACCTTGCAGTTGCACTCGGACATTAGCAAGCATTTTTTCAGGAGTGGTTACATTTGGTAGATGTTCATAACCTTGATTTACTAAATCTTGAATCAGTTCACGTTCTAAATTAGCTTCCGTTTGATAGCCAACACCTTGTTCTGCTATCTTGGTATATTTATCTAAAACTATATAGTTGTTTGACTCTGCAATGGCTTTGAAATCGCTCATTAATTTACCGCCTCCCCTACTTCAATTTCATTTCTTTCATCTTATTTAAAATGATATTTTTCCTTAAGCCCTTTTAGTAAATAATTCAAAACACGTTTATCATCATTTGATAATTCAGCTATTTCATCTCCTGAATGCTTAGAATGACTCGAAATATTAATGATTCTTGTAATATAAGGTTCAGGATTTCCCTCTGTAATTTTAATTAAAAGTTCCCCCCAGTTGTCATAACCCAAAAATGTCGATGTTTTCTCCAAAATATTCCTAAGGTAATTAAAATGATACTTTTTTAATTGATCTGTTTCAATAGCCGTCTCTATTTCTGTTATTAAGAAAATGTGATAGGCAAAAGGTGAATCTTTCCTTTGGAAAACTAATTCATGTTCTCCATCTTCCCTTTTTTTTAGAAAATATTTTTTAAATTTCTCTTTCTTAAACTCATTATGCAACACATTATAAAATAAAGGATTATGTGTGGTTATAATAAATTTTAGGTCTGACTGACTTGTCTTAATCAATTTTGCCAAACTTACCGCCAATTCAATCAAACGATTGTCATCCAATGAACTTACTGGGTCATCTATAAATACATATTCCAACTGATCAAATTGATCTGTTTCTCTATCACTTGGTTCAGCTACATTTAATACATCAATAACTTGTTCAAGTAAAGAATAAAAAACACACCATACAAAGCTACTCTCTTCACCTTTTGAAATTTTAATGTTATCTGAAATCTCATCATTACCACGTTCATATGAAAAAGTTATTTCTGTAAAAGCCCCTACTGTTACAATATTCCCATTCTTATCTTTAATAGAATATTCTTCATTAAAATATGGAGTTAATTTTTCATCGGCATAGTTTTGAAAATTAGTAATAATATTCCTATCTTGTCCCTGTCTTTCTAAAATCCAGTTTGTAAAAATATTAGGATGGATTTTAAGTTTTGGTTCTGTATCATTTTCTAAGTCATTATCCCAATAAAACAAATCTTCCGTAAAAGCATTATAATAAAGGTATTTTTTACCCACTTCTTCCGATAACTCTAACTCCTTATTCCCCTCTAATTTCGTTGATACTAACGATTTGAATTCCCGTGAAAGCCTAGTTTTCCCCGTCCCATTAAAAGCATAAACCAACTGAACTTTTACATCAGATTCACTCGCATCTTTAGCTTTAGTTTTATGTTTGGCGTCTTTCAACGTTTGTGCAATATCAGTTAATGAAACACCCATATTATGCCTCTACCTCCTCTTTTGGAAAGCTAAGAAGCATATTACGGTAATATTCGTATTGCTTTTGACGCAATTCTATCTCACGTGGTAAACCCTTGGTAATTGATGATGTCAATGCATCGAATTTATCGAGGATAGATACGATGCGGGCTTGTTCTTCAAAAGATGGGATGGGGATTTTTGCTTTGCTCAAACCGTTCGCATTAATCGCCGAGATTTTCCCTGAAGATATATATTTTTTAATTTGGTCATGAAAGTGCTTGGTGCGTAAAAAGTATGAGACATATTTAGGATTCAAAGAACTTCTATATGAAAAACAAGCATCATGAATAACAACTCCCGAATTGCCAAGCCATGCAGTACCTTTCCCAATATCTTCAATTGTTTCTCCAGCAGCAACAATTACAACATCACCATGATTCGCAACTCTTAGCTTTGAAGCTAAATCATGACTAACAAAAGATTTTGTCTTTTCTGCCCAGATATTATAATGCGTATACATTTCACCATAATGAATACACGGGAACCCCTCTGAAAGCATGTCGGTTTTTACAAATCTCTTGCCTCGAGTAAATTCGCCCACATCCCCCAACGTCTTCCACTCAACTTCACCCTCGTCAAAAGTCAACAACTTATCACGGTAATAGGTATATTGCTTATTACGAGCTGTTACCTCTGCTATAAGCTCTGCGATAAGCTCTGCGGTAAGCTCTGTGAACGCGTCCAAAATACGGACGATTTCCTCTTGTACTTTTAGAGGTGGGATGGGAATTTGAAACTTTGTAAATTCTGCTTTGGTAATAGTTTTTATCGTACTGCCACGAGCTTTTTCTTTTTCAAACGCAAATTTGGATTGTAGTTGATATGCAAAATATTTTTTATTAATTTCGACCTGAAAGCTCTCGAAAATAGCAAGGGTTCTATCTACATAGCAGTCGTATTGTGTAATAGCAATTCGACCTATACTGCCCTGTAAAGTTACAATGACAGTACCTTCTTGTACAAACACACTTTTAGGTTGTGCTAATTTTGAGATTTTATTTTTTGTGTTTTGTACAAGTCGCATATCTTTCCCAACATCAACTACTTGAACAAAAGGCATTGCACCCTCACCGTCGTACCATTCATCTTTACCATAAGGTTGAGGGAATGAGCCACGACGAAATTTCGCTATCTCTCCCAAAGGCTTCCACTCAACATCACCCCCATCAAGCAATTTATCCATATAATTCTGCTTTATCATGATTCAATCACCTCAATAATGTCATCAATTTCGGCACGAAGTTGGTCTATCTTTGCTACAGTTGTTTTTATTTCTGCATTCAGCTCATTGATATCAATGACTTCCCTTGTGTCTTTTGCTTCCACATAGGAACTAACAGAAAGGTTGTAATTATTTTGAACGATTGCATCATATTCAACAGATTTTGCAACATGATCAAAATCGTCTTTGCTGTCAAACATTTTCATTATTTGCTCAATATGCTCATCTGTAAGTATGTTATTATTAGTTCCTTTTTTATAGAAATCTACTCCACTTGCATCAATAAACTGAGTTTTATTATCGGTTTTATGCTTAGAAAGAACCAAGATACTCACCGCTATTGAAGTCCCATAAAAAAGGTTAGGTGCTAAAGAAATAACCGTTTCAACAAAGTTATTATCAATCAGATACTTTCTAATTTTTTGTTCTGCACCACCACGGTAAAAAATACCTGGGAAACAAACGATAGTAGCACGACCTTTGCTTGATAGATAACTAAGGGCATGAAGTACAAAGGCAAAATCGGCTTTAGATTTTGGGGCTAAAACGCCTGCAGGAGCAAATCTTTCATCATTAATTAGTGTTGGATCATCAGTTCCAATCCATTTTACTGAATAGGGTGGATTAGATACAATAGCATCAAAAGGTTTTTCATCACCAAAGTGAGGGTCTAGTAGCGTATTTCCTAAAACAATATTAAACTTATCGTAATTTATATTGTGTAAAAACATATTCATACGAGCAAGGTTATAAGTTGTATGGTTAATCTCCTGTCCATAAAAACCATCTTCGATAATATGAGCATCAAATTGTTTTTTCGCTTGTAATAGCAATGAACCTGAACCAGCTGCAGGGTCATAAATCTTATTAATGGTTGTTTGCTTGTGGATAGCTAATTGAGCAATAAGCTTAGATACAGACTGCGGGGTAAAAAATTCTCCTCCAGATTTACCAGCATTGGCAGCATAATTGGAGATTAGAAACTCATAGGCATCACCAAAAAGGTCTATTTGACTATCTTCAAAATCACCAAAATTAAGCCCTTCAACGCCTTTAATAACAGCAGCTAAACGACTGTTTTTATCCTTTACAGCATTTCCCAATCTATTACTTGTCGTGTCAAAATCAGCGAATAAGCCTTTAATATCTCGTTCAGAAGGATAACCATTTGCTGAACTTTCAATAGCAGAAAAAATCGCAGCTAAATCAGTATTCAAACTTTCATTTGCGTTAGCGGCTTTCGCAATATTAGCAAACAGCTGACTCGGATACATGAAATAACCTTTTGTTTTAATGGCATCTTCTTTAATTTCTTTAGTTATAATATCATCAGGAAGGTCAGCATACTTGACACTTTCGTCTCCCGCTTCAATATAGCTAGAAAAGTTCTCGCTAATGAAACGATAAAAAAGTGTTCCTAAAACATATTGTTTAAAATCCCATCCATCTACTGAGCCACGGACATCATTGGCTATTTTCCAGATTTGAGATTGTAATTCGGCACGTTGTGTTGCACTTGACATTTATATTCCTCCAGTTTTTCTTCTTATTACATTTATTTTAGAAGCACTTCTAAATAAGATTGAAGTTTTCCTTCCATTTTTAGTTTTTTACTATATTCACACATGCAATGCTCTTGTCTTTTTTCTAACGTAACGTTAAAAGGGATCTATGGTGATCTGTATATCTGTTCTATTATACTTTCACAAGATATTGCAAAATGACCTTTCCATATAATGGGTCCTCGTAGTATTGCCAGCAGGCGTTTTATATCTTACAACTCACACACAGTTCATACAGCTCGATAATGACACGATTTTAGTTCATGTTCTCTCTTTTCACTGTAACTTGCAGAGCTTGATTATTTATTTCAATTGGTCACTGTAAACTTAAAATAATGTTTGCCTACAATTTATCCCCAAAATCTTTAGCCACTAGGCTTTATAGCACCTTACCTACTCCACTTATTCTACCAAAGTTTTGGGACCAATTACTGTCTTTACACCGACATAATACTTTATGTAAAATCACTCTGTAATACCAGCTCAACAGTCCAATAGTCTTGTTTCAAAAACCTACTGGTAAATCCTTTATTCGCCAATGATTTACCATATTATACACCATTCCACCGTCAATTTACTATCAGCAAGTATGTGTTCACATGAAAAAAATCCGCATAGTGATGGATGTAGGTATCAAAGACTTCAATATGATTGGTTAAACTAACGTCAAGTTATATCACTAGACTCCTCTAGAACATACTAATATTACCCAATCTATATCCCGATTGTTATAGAAATCGTTGCTACTCAGCAATAGTCTACTATGTACTAATCAAGTTATAGATTTTTCTTTCATGAATATCTCTCCTCTTTGGTTCTTTTTATCCATTCTTTTTTATACACCTATTTCAGATCTTTACAAACTATACTAACATGCCAACCAAGCATCCCTGCCCGGTTGGCCCACTCCACTCCCCTTACTACTCCCTCAACTGAAACCAAACCTCCGCATCCGTTCGTCGCTGAAAGGCAGCCAAAGGATTTTCATCATCTTTATCAACTAAAAAGTACGTAAACCCTTCACGTTCTGCACCCTCATACAATTCATTCGATAGATCCGGCTCCAGGCCTGATACGGAAATAAAGTCATCATATGCATTCCCGCCACTGCTCACTGCGTCAAATAGGGCATGGTGTAAGTCGAATGGTTCTTCTTCTACTTTATTGACAACGACATGGTATTTGGCTAGAATATATTCTTGACCTTCACCAGGTGCGTCATTGAATTGGTTGCCGTTACGGACCATTTCCCATGCTGCATCCCCACTAATAACCTCAAGCATTTCTAGCTCTAACTCAACATTTCCATGAAGCCAATCATAATATGTTAACGTCACACGCTCACCAATGGTTAATGGCTCGTTTCTTGTGCCAATTTCTTGGTCTGAGCTAGCTGACGAGTCTTCTTCTCCTGTTTCTTCCTCATGCTCATAGACAACGAGTAACTCAGCTGGTGGCACTTCTGCTGATAGAAGGGCTCTCATTTCTTCAAAAGCTTCTTGCATCTCTTCGTCTTCTGCACCTCGACTGAAGATCCATCCTAGCTTCTCTTCATAGACAAAGAAAATCCTTTCGTCTATCTTGCCTGATTCATCTTCAATTCTCGTCAGTACAATCGTGCCTTGCTCTCCATCATCTTTGTGCTCCATCGATTCAATTACTGCGAACTTTTCGCTTTCAATGGTTGTGATTTCGTCCTCTTCTGTAAATCCACTAATGAACAAAAAGAGTTCCTGTAAATCTGGATGAACGTATTCTTTAATGGCTTGCTCTCTTGCTTCTGCATCGGTCGTGTAAAAATCTAAGACAAAGCTTTTAATCATCTGTTCTTCTGTTGTTAGATTTTCCTTTTCTTCTAACCAATTCGGTGTCAATTCAGCGTCTGATTCTGAACCCGTTTGATTTTCCGATTCGACCTTCTCAAGCGTTGATCCCGCTCCACATCCAGTCAATACAAACGCCGCTACGACGAATGGTAAAACAAATAACTTTACTTTTTTCATTGTTATCCCCCCATGAATTGTTCGTTACATGAATAGGATAACAAGGGAATTTGACAGCTGTTTGTCATCGAACGCATGTTTTATCGATTTATTTTTGATACATTTTTAACCAGCTCTGAAGGGTCTCCTTCATCTTGTCACGATAATGAACGGGTTCAAGGATTTCAGCACTCGTTCCATATTGCATGATCCACTGTAAAAACTCACGCTCATGATTTAATGTCACTTCAAATAATAAGCTTCCATCTTCTCTCTCTGTAAGCTTTGGTTTCACAAATAATTCTTCTTCTCTTATGTAACGGGCAATATCTTTACTAAATAACACTTTAAAGTGAACCTTATCCGTTCCTTGGATAATCGACCACGTATGTTTAAAATACTCTTTTACATTGAACTCTTGTTTTTCAAATGTTTGATCAGTCTGTGTGACGTTAAGTATCCGACTCAACCTAAACGTAAGCACCCTTTGTTGCTTATGGCAATAAGCAATCAAATAAAAACGGTGATCACGCGGAATTAAGTAATACGGATCAAGACAACGGTTAGTTGTTACATCTCGGCTCTGTGTGTGATACTTTACTTCAATCGTGTGTGAATTGATAATCGCTTGAATGACAGGTGATAAAAAATTTTGTTGTTGTTCTTGAAAGGCAGGCGTCCCCATTTGAATGATAAGCTGATTAGACGGACTTACTATCTTTTTTAAAAAGCTTATTGACAAATTCTATTGGCATTTGTTTTTCCATTAAAGAAGAGTTTTCACTAATTCAGGTGATGACAAATATATCAATAGTTAAATTAAATATTAAGAAAAAAATACTATTATTAATAAAAAAATACCATAAAAATAAATGAAAGTGCTTTATAGTAAATATAGAAAACGTTTACATTTTTTTATTGAAACACTATAAGACTAGTAAGTTATGATATATCAGGTTATTTGCTGATGACTTTCTTGTCAATTTAATGTTTCAGACATACGCCCTACGGAACCTTGGCATGCAGCTAGTAAAATTTATTATTAATTCTAGGAGGTTTTAACATGAATGAAAAGAAAATGATGAATTCACAAAAAGGAAAAAAAAATTACAACACTGCTTTAGAGAAACGATTCACTGGTCAGCTGATTTTTCACGACGAGCCTGGGTATGAAGAGGCACGGGTTGGAAGAGTATTTAATGCCAGGCGCCCAGATCGTTACCCCGAAGCCATTCTTTTAGCGGAAACTGAAACCGATCTTGTCGAGGGTGTTCGTCTAGCAATGGATCGTGGCTGGCAAGTGGCTGTTAGGTCTGGAGGTCATAGTTGGGCATCCTGGAGCGTGAGAGATAAATCATTGTTGATTGATCTCGGCAAATATCAAGAAACCTCATACGATGAAACCACTGGCATCGTATCTGCGACACCTTCTGTTAAAGGAATCGATCTTGATGCCTTTCTCGCTACACGAGGTCGTTTTTTTCCCACGGGTCACTGTGCGACCGTTGGTATTGGTGGATTTTTACTTCAAGGAGGTTTTGGCTGGAACGCCCGGGGAATGGGAATGAGTGCAGAATACATTGACGCTATAGATGTTGTAACTGCTGAAGGTAAACTCGTTCGTGCAGACGCTATTCAGAACAGTGAGCTGTTTTGGGCAGCACGAGGAGCTGGTCCAGGCTTCTTCGGTCTTGTAACACGCTTTCACTTGCAAACAATTCCGCGACCAAAGGGCATAACCGGAAGCGTTTACGTATATCCTATGGACCTGTTTGACGAGGTTATGACATGGCTTCTAGAGACTCATAAAGGAATTTCAAGTGATGTTGAGCTTGCGGCGACTTCTAGAATCTATCCAGAGCCAATACCCGGTTATGAAAAGGAGCCTGTTCTTATTGTAAGTGGTGTGGCATTCAGTGAAACGATGAATCAAGCGAAGATAGCACTGGCCCCGTTGGCGGATTTCCCCCAAGTGGATCGTGCTCTTATGCGTATTGAGGCTAAGCCAACCTCGATACAGCAACTATATGATGAAGATGAATTTGCAAATCCTGAGAATCATCGCTACATCGCGGACTGTACTTGGGTAGAAGGACCATCTGAAGTCGTAGTCCCTGTAATTCGTGACATATTCGTCACCCTGCCTACGCCAAAGTCCTACTCTATCTGGTCTAGTATGGCACCGTTGCGAGAATTACCTGACATGGCTTTTTCTTTACTGGGAGAGAATTATGTTGCGACCTATGCAATTTACGAAGACGAGTCGAACGATGAAGAGTTTCAAAATTGGATTGCCCAACGGATGAATCGTACGGAACCTGTAACTATAGGACAGTACCTCGGAGACTCAGACTTCACGATGAGACAGGTTAAATTTCTTGATGACACACACTGGGAGAAACTTCAAACGATCAGAAACAAGTGGGATCCAAACAGATTGTTTGTAGGTTATCTTAGCAAAGACGAGGTACCAATGAATACCAATCATTGGCAGCACAAGTAGTTAATAACTGCAATTTTATTTTTGATTTGTGAAGGGTATTTGACAATGTAACAATTTGTTTGACCGAGCCGAATTTCACTATCCCTGTTGAGCGGTGCAGACCATCCTCTAAGCTGTAATTTTTCTTCTACTTGTTGAAGCGACCGTCTACAGTGGGTTGGTTGCTCCGTTGCATCTGACTCGTGCAAATGTTGAGAGGCTATTTATTATTAATTAAGGAGGATTAAATGATGGCATTAAGAGAGCAAAGTATAAAAAATAGTAACATTGATGCACAATCTAATCAAAAGCTTCCTTTAAGTGAAAAAATCAGCTACGGTTTTGGGGATATGGCCTCTAACTTAATTTATACAGTCATCACTACTTACTTAACCTTTTATTTTACAGACGTATACGGAATTGGTGCGGCTGCAGTTGGTACCATGATGTTAATTGTTCGGTTTGTGGATATGATTGATAGCCCTATTTTCGGGATTTTAATCGATAAAACAAAAACAAGATGGGGGAAATCAAGGCCTTGGATATTATGGACTTGCATTCCATTTACAGTAGGGGCTATTGCACTATTTGCTGGTCCCGATTTAAGTGAAGGTGGAAAATTGACTTATGCCTATATCTTATATATTCTTGTCAGTGTTTTATATGCCGCCATTAATGGTCCATTAGCTACGATGCTACCTAGTATGACAAGTAATGTTCAAGAAAGAACAGTTGCAAATACATTTCGTATGGTTGGGGGACAACTTGGTGGATTAATTGTTAACATGTCCTTGATTGGACTTGTTGCTTATCTTGGTGCTGGGGATCAACAAAAAGGTTTCTTCTATACGATGACTCTTTTCTCAGTATTGGCCTTTGTATTATTTTTAATTACTTTCTTTGGTACGAAGGAACGTGTTCATAGTGCCTCAGGTAAAGTGGAATCGATTCCATTAAAAGAAAGTGTAAAAGCAATTAAAGGGAATCGACCTTGGATTATCATGTCATTATTAGTACTAGTATTCTTTATGATGTATATAACTAAATTATCAGCATCTATTTATTATATTACTTATTACGTTGGTAAACCTGGAGTTGTCTCATTAATCAATTCACTAGGAATGGTAACAATTGTCGGAATTTTAAGTATACCTTTTTTAACAAAGAAATTCAGTAAAAAATCAGTCATCATGGCGGGGCTTATCATCAGCATCATGGGACAACTAGTAATTTATTTAGGCGACCAAAATATAACGATAATTGCAATCGGTACGGTAATCGGAGGAATTGGTCTAGGATTACCAGCAGGGTTATTATTTGTTTTAATGGCTGACACAGTAGATTATGGTGAATGGAAGTCGGGCATACGTGCACAGGGTTTACTTGTATCTGCATCCTCTGTTGGATTTAAACTAGGGTCAGGCCTTGGTGCCGCGATACCAGCTTGGTTACTTGCTTTTGGTGGCTATGCGGCCGGTAAAGCTCAAACTCAAACTTCACTAAATATGATTTCATTTAGTTATATTTGGATACCTGTAATCTTAGGTGTCATAGCTTTTATCCTAATGATATTTTATAAATGGGAAAAACCACATGAAGAAATTATTACTGAACTAGAGGCAAGAAGAACTGCTCAAAATTAAAATATAGAAAGGGGATCACGACCACCTCAAAATATAAAGTAAGTACATTTAAAATAAACACTTTTTCACGTAGACAACCAAGCTCTAAATTGTATCAAATATAGAACTAACTCTAATTCTGACAAAACTCTCGTTAAGATATCTATAAGAACCTTGGCTTTTTCAAGTGATAGGGGGTACCTTTATTTGTTCTCCCAGCAAGATATCCCCTATTTGATATTGAATTATCATGAGCTAGCTTATTTCTATAAGCCGAAATCTTCTCTATTGCTGTTCTATCAAACGTTATTTCAATATCATGAGACTTTTAACTGTTTGTTAGAGTGCAAGTCTTTCGAAATAGATTTGATTTCGGCATTTATTATAGTATCGATTATATAGTTAGGTGAATAAATAATATTAAAATATCTGAATTTTAAGTCAAATTTGTTTGCACCTGATAACTTTCAGTAAAGGTAGTTAATATGTGCGTAAATCCTCACAAATACTACTTAGCACGGTCAATTTCCACTACTTTGTTGGCTTTCTTCGGCGTGTTCACTTTGCAGACTATACCCAATATTTTTTTATCCTTTTAATCACTTTTCAAACATTTTTTCTGCAGAGTTCAAATTGGTTTCCTTATTCTCTAAATAATCACATTTTTATACCTAATTCTATTTTACCATGTTTTGGTTCCTGCCACGCCTCTAAATATGTCGAAAAAGCACCCTCAAAGTGAAGATGCTTTTCGTTGTTCATGATTTTAGTGGTTATAAACAGTCGATGAATTCTAACGATTTTTCGGATAGCACTAGGTTCTATTTTTTAGTGCTATTAATCTTAATTAGCCATAAGTTTAACCGATTGGCTCTGCTAGACTATTTATAGCAACTACGTAAGCTGGTGGACGATTCGCACTCGAGGGTGGAAGAAGTGCGAGACCCAATGCTTCTTAAACACAGTCTTAAAAAATACTAAAAGCCTTCACTAAAATTAAAGAAGGCTTTTGCATTTATTGATTATTAGGTATTTCATTAATCCATTTTTTAAGCTTACTTGTGGGGAAGTATACTTGACCGTTTACGATAATATGAGGAACTGAAGGGTAGTCTTTTACAAGTGATTTTTCATCTTCTTTTGAAATGCCTATGTAATTCTGGATTTTACTCTCTTTTATCAGCTCAGGTGCCCCCAAAAAATTAATATCATCTGTGCCAAACTTGTTATTAGAATCAGCATTACTATTTGAAGACGCCGAGCCTGTACTCTTAAAATTTTTCAACCCATCTCCGATTAAGTAAGCAGCCCCGATTATTGCGATTGCAAACCAAAAACTATCCACCCTAGTCCCCTCCTAAATTGTTGTTATTTTCTCAATTATAACACAGTTAACTTTTGATAAGTTTGGAAAATTGTGGGTTTTCAGCACCTTTAATAACATCATCACCTATAGAAGAGGAAACCACTGTTTTGGTTACTAAAAAATTTAAGGGCTGCACAACTTTATTAAATCCTTCTACAAACGAAATTTTAAAATCTCACTCGGCAGCCAATTCAATCTAATTAAACTATGAATAGGTTCTCTTCTTTATTAAAAAACCTCATTTACTTATGATACGGTTCAACCATAACGAACTCAAAAGTAAAATGAGCGAATTTCAAAACTTCTCTCCAAGCAAAAAAGGATCTGAAAACTTAGTTTCAGATCCTTTTTGAGGCTTTGAATTCCTTTAATTTCACATCAAACCATTATAAATTTTTCAGTAGTAACTAATTATTAATTCGTTTGTTAACTTCAATTGTAATGAACTCTGGCAAATAATTAGGAGTACATCCTTTTGATACCATTTCATCTTTGTAAAGACCCGTTTTCTCACCAAGTTTAATACAACGTGCTCGATACTTTTCATCATAAACGCCGATCCAGCCTGCGGTGAAATTCATAGCCCATTGCACTTCCGGTTCTTCCTGCGTAATATTGGCTTCAATTGCAGATAGTAAGTCTGCGGTGTTATCAGGCGGTGTCTGTCCAGTCCATCTCAATCGCCCTTGAAAATACCAGAAAGCTCGCCTTTGAAGAGCAGAAGGACTATTTTCCCATAACTCCATCAATGCAATGTTCTTCTTGTCTTTGGTGAGCTGATTAGCCATTAGCCAATCCATTAAGTTATTTCGCTCATCAAATGAGTGAGTCTGCATATCCTTATCAAGCCTATTTAGTACATCTTGTGAAAGAAGTTTTTTGTCCATAATTAAGATGGCCAATAGTCTGGGCAAAAACTCTCCTGTTGACCAAAGTTCCATAGCTAGTTCGTGATCTTTTTTTATGTCCTTCGCGATTTTTCGTAAGTCGCCTAGCTTAGTTTTACTATTGATCTGAAGTAGAATGTTTTCTACTTTTGATGAGCGTTTTATATCGGTGCTTTTATTATTATTCATTTGACACAACTCCTTATTAAAACACTGTTTCATAATATGTCATGGGCGGGATATATCTATAACTAAATTTCGTTATACGTCTTATTGCATACAATTGTATCATAACAAGGTAAAAGGAGTGATTCATTTCGCCGTTACTTATGTTACGGTTTACCGTGAGTAAACGCTTCTAATTAAGTAGCACAGAAGGCTAAAGAATTATCCTACGGCATTTCATCCTGATTTATAAATTCATATTCTTTTGAGTGCGTCCCTTTCGCGAAAACTCTTATGAATGTACCTGGATCGAGCCTCGTGCTGGAACTAAATACGACTCGTTTTGTTTCATTGTTTTCATTAACACCTTTTAGGTCATACTTAAACCTTCCGTTATCATCTTTAGGTTCATCTTGAACCTCTACATAAACATATTCTTCGGCAATCAAAGGATTAAAACGGTCGAATGTTTCGCGAAAGAGAAGGTATAGGCTTGTAAAAGTAACGACTACAACGAGACAAAAGATAAGGATTTTTTTCATAAACACATTTCCTTTCTATAATGCACCTTTCACGATGCCTTTGTAGTATTGAATCGTGAACGCCGCAAAGATTAAGTAGATGACAATATATGCTGCCATACTAATGATGATTGGGGTGAGCATGCTTGCGGCGATAAGAACAGAACCTACGTTAAGAGCAAAAGCAGCGTGAATTAACCCTATTCCAAGAGGGATTAAATAAACAAAGAGCTGTTTACGGATGATGCCTTTCATAATATCGTTCACTTGAAATCCGAGTTGTCGCAGTGTCCGATAATGTTTTTTCTCTTGTTCAGCCTCTGTCATTTGTTTAAAGTACAAAATACTTCCCGTTGAAAGGATAAACACAAAGCCTAATAAGCCGGCGATGAAAATGAGCAGTCCGAAGGTTTGACGAGATTCCTCGTATGCGGAATAAAAGTCAGTGATATACTCGTCACTGTCCACATTCGTTAGAAAGATGTTAGAGGCGGTATCTGATTTTTCAGTATCCAATAAGTGAAACACCTCAAAGGTCAAAGATTCTTTGTACTCATCATCCTGAATGGTGTCTCTCATTCTCTCAAAGGTTTCTTCAGAAACAAGTAATTGTTCGCCATAGAACCTATAATTCATCACGTTTTCAAGCATAAAATGGGAAACTGTTAGTCGATTTTCTTCATCGTTTGACGCGTACTGCACATCTTTTGGAAATGCAATCTCCATTCCTTCTATAATGGCTCGCGTATTATAATAGATGGCTTCACCAGCTGGGGGACTTTCAACATCTATTCCCGCCTGTTCCATCTGCTCTGCTGAGAAAAGCATAAACGTTCTGTGACGATTGTTTCCATTTCGATCCTCTTCCACCCATGCACCATCAAATCGTATGGCATCTAGTTGATAGTAATCGAATTCAATCTGCTCTTCTTCTAAACTACTTGAGATAATAGCGGCTTCTTCTTGCATATTTTCCACTGCAAAATCAAAAGGCATCGCCAATCTCACATCGTTTTCGGTTGAATAATATAAGGAATAGGAAAGAGAAATCATTGTAATGGTCATGGCAGACAATACAGTGATTAAAGTTAACGAATTGGCGTGACCTTTCATTCTTTGCATTAAGGGTGCTACCGACAGGCTATTATATAAGCCGAGATTTCCATTTTGCTTTTTTCGAAAAACATACAATATCCAGCTTATGGTCGTATGGAAGACTAAATAAGTTCCGAATATGGTACTGGCGAGAACTAATAACATAAGAAACATCAGCAAATCTGCATGCTCTACAATCAAGGTAGACACATAATAGCCAAACCCTATCAGACTTAATCCTGCTAACCCCAAAATGCCTGAAACGAAGCTTGGCCGTTTGGAAAAGTAATCATTTTTATGATTTGCTTGAAACAATTGTATGAGTGTACGGCGATAAACGGTCACGATAATCTGTACGGATGTGACAGCAATTAGGCAAGTAAAAACAGCAATTGTTTGGATGACTGCTTGGCTGGAGAAGGTTAAGCCAACCATAGCTTCAAGGCCTATCAGGTTCAAAAACACTAAAAGAAAGAGTCGCGAGAGCAAAGCTCCAACTAATATTCCGATAAGTAAAGCTCCTAGACCAAGAATCGTGTGTTCTAAAATTAATACTCGAGCGACCCAAGCCTTAGACAAGCCAATTAACTGATACAATCCGATTTCTTGACTACGTCTTCTAATGAAGATGTTCGTAGCATACACCGTAAACAAAATGGTAATGAGAATGAGTAATATTCCAGCGACTTGAAAACTCGTTGAGAAGTTCATGCTAGTCTTAGCCATATGAACAATGGTTGGATCATTTTGTAGGGTTGAAAAGATAAAATACAAACTTATACTGAAAATCATTGCGAAAAAATAGAGGTAATACATTTTGATGTTCTTTCGCATACTGCGGATTACTAATTTCTGTATGGTCACTTCTGGTGGCCTCCTCCAAGAACGGCTTGCATATCAAGAATGTCCTTAAAGAAGGATTCTCTCGTTTTCTCTCCCCGGTACAATTCAGAAAAAACTCTTCCATCCTTTAGAAAGACCACACGGTTACAATAGCTAGATGCTAATGGATCATGAGTGACCATCACAATGGTGACCTGTCGCGCTTGGTTAATATTGTGCATATTTTCTAATAAATCGGAGGCTGCTTTTGAATCAAGGGCTCCGGTAGGCTCATCAGCAAATACAATTGAAGGCGAATGAATTAATGCTCGTGCTGCAGAGGTTCGTTGCTTTTGACCACCCGAAATTTCAAAAGGGTACTTATTTGCTAACTCCTTAATACCTAACATCTCTGCTATGGCATTAAACTTTGTTTCAGCCTGCTCTTTGCTTATATTGGTTAGCGAAACAGGTAACAAAATGTTTTCTTTCACTGTTAATGTATCAAGTAGATTATAGTCCTGAAAAATAAAGCCTAAATGCCGGCGACGCACGCTTGAAAGTTGGTTATCTTTCATGTTTGAAATTTCATGCTCATTTATAAAGATTTGGCCGTCTGTGGCACGATCAATCGTGGCCAACGTATTAAGAAGAGTCGTCTTACCTGAACCTGAAGGCCCCATGATGCCAACAAATTCCCCTTCCAACACACGAAGGTTAATTCCATTTAACACTTGTTGAACATTCCCTTTAGAACCATAGGATTTACGTACGCCTTCAGCGTTTAACATGGTTTTAGGTGTCTTTTGAATTCTCATTTTCTACACTCCTCCAATCAAGTTGTTATACACATAGTATAGTTCTGTTTTGATTCTAGGTCGTACGCTTTAGGTGATAAAACAGGATTGAATGTGATATTTTTGTCACCTAGACAAATAAAAAGTAGGCAGAAAACGAATAAATTCTGACTACTTTTTATGGTTAAATTTATATTAATTCACGTCTAATTTGTTCAAATGAATTGTTGCTAGTAAAGAACATTGAAACCGAGGTGCCTTCTCCAACAACAGAAGAAACCTCAAGATGGATATGTAATTTCTTGCTTATTTCTTTTGCAAGGTAAAGCCCCATACCAGTAGCATTGTGTTGTACACGTCCATTTTCCCCCGTGAAGCCTCGATCGAATATGCGAGGGAGATCATGTGGTTGAATGCCTGGTCCTTTATCTTTAATATTTACGAAAACGGAATGATTATCATCTAAATCGACGTTAATGACAATTGTTCCATTTGTGGGGCTATATTTAATCGCATTTGTTAAAAGCTGGCGCATGACAAACCCGCACCACTTTTTATCCGTATAAACGGTAGATTTCGTTTTTCCTGCTATATCGATGGCTAAATTCTTTTCCATACACCAGGTCGATAGTTCACGAATCTCTTCTTTTAGCAAATCCATCACTTCTAGTTTTTTAGGCAACAAATCTGAGTCTAAGGTGGTTAATCGAGACATGTATAGTTGCTGGTCCAGTAATAAGTGGACCTTTAGCCAATTTTTATGAAGCTTTTGAGCTAACTCATTCGACTGATAAGAATCAATCGTTATCTTCATCGCAGTAAGAGGCGTTTTCATTTCATGAACCCAAGAGGCAAGATCATTATGGTCCATTTGTTGAGAAAAGAAATCCTCACGACGTTTGTTTTGACTTTGCTCATCAATGGTCTGGAAAATCGTGTACAAGATTTGGTCTGGAAAATACTGCTTAGGAGACGGAATGCTTTGAAACCAATCATCGTCTAAATCGTTAAAAAGCGTAAGTAAAGATTTATAATAAGAAGTTTCTTTTTTGTACCTCCAAACCAAAAAAACAGCACAGATCGTGAGAAACAGCCCATTTAAATAAATAAGTGAGTAGGGCTCCAACCCAATGCCCTCATCAAACAGGATTAAAGTGTTTGTAAGTAGTAGGAGTGTAGCAATGAGGATGATCCAACTCTTTTTATAAACGAGATAACGGATAAACAATTTGGACCCTCCTATAGTGTAATGGCCATATATCCGAGCCCTTTTTTTGTTACAATTCCATCGGCTAAATGAAGAGATGAAAGCTTTTGTCGTAGTCTTGTGATGTTAGCTGTAAGCGTATTGTCATTAATAAATTGATCATCATCCCAAAGTATTTTCATCAGTTCGTGACGCGAGATGATTTTGTTATTTGATTTTACTAAAACGGAAAGAATAAAAAATTCATTTTTAGTAAGCTCAATAGCTTTCCCACCCTTATAAATCTCTCCACTTTTTAAGTCAATAATGGCTTGATTCCATTCAATGACATCAGCAGAAGCTTCTTCATATGTATACGTCCTGCGAAGGATCGCCCGAATTTTGGCGAGAAGAACATCCATATGAAAAGGTTTTTGTACGTAATCATCTGCCCCTAAGTTCATGGCCATCACCATATCAATTGGATGATCCCTTGATGAGAGAAAAATAATAGGCACTTGTGAGATGGCACGGATTTCTCTACACCAATGGAAGCCATCAAATTTAGGAAGCTGTATATCAATCAAAACTAAGTGAGGTCCATGTGCAACAAAGTCTTCCATTACAAGAGAGAAGTCTTTTGGACTACTTACATTATAAGACCACTGGCTTAACCCCTCTTTTAATGCCTCTAAGAGAAGGGAGTCATCTTCAATAATAAAGATATTCATATTCATTTTAAGCCCTCCTTCTTTTATACGTATTATTCTAAATTAGTTACGATTAGAAAGCTATTGTTTGTTAGATTTACGGAGCTATGTTAAATCAGTAAAAACAGCCGTATTATAAGGATGGATTATCCCGTAGTAATGCACCCAACCTGCTGTGATTTCATTCACTTCTTTGATAATGGCTCGATTGTCCCCGCTATGGTTCCTCCCATAGTAATAGTGCCTGCCACTACTCGATTTTTGTCGATTAAATTTCGACACCTTTCGAGCTGCGACAGTGAACCAATATAATATAAAAAAGACCGCCTTTCTCCTGATCGAGATAGGTGGTCAACGCATATTAGTTATTTGAATCTTGCTTTTTTAAAACAGCAATATCATTTCTTACTAATACTAGATTATCATGAATACCTTTCTGAATTAAAACTTGATTCTCATTAACATCTTTCCTTAAATTACCTTATATTAGAAATTCACGTTTACAATATTTATATGATTCTCCCAATACTCTATTTTCATTAGAATGTTTCCGTACTCTAAATGTGTACCATTTGAAAACATTTAATACTTATCCTTACATGGCTCACTCCATCTCTAATACACCCTAATCAAAACAAATAATCCCTTGCTGTTCAATCTCTACTACCCTCTTATCACCTATACCGCTTATTCGAGTAAGGCTATTGTAGCTGGTAAAAGGATTACTTCTCATATCAATAATTTGTTGAGCACGATCTGGTCCAATTTGATGGATTCCTTGTAGTTCATGAAAAGAAGCAGTGTTAATGCTGATAGTCCCAGGTGAGCAACTATTTTCAATTTCCGATTCACTGGATGATTCCGTAACTTTAGCTGTACTTTCTGCTTCAGACAATACTTTTACTTCTTTTTCTAAAGAAGAGATCGTTAAATTTTTATTTTTTATATCTGTTTCACTAGTTTCGATATCTTTTTTTAATTGTGCTATTTCCTTATCTTTTTCTTCTAACTCTTCTATACTAATTTCATTTGATAATGATTCAAGCTCTTTTTCTTGTGCTGCGATTACTTCTGTTTGTTCGTCTAAAAGTTCTTCGTATTCTTCTATTTTTGAAAGAAGTTCTTCAACTTCCTCTTCCATCTCAGCTACTGATAGTTGAAGAGTTTCATTTTCTGCATGCATCTCTTCAATAGCAGCAGCTGACTCATCTCCACTCCCACACCCAGCAATAAAACCTATACTTAAAATTAAAGGAAGGAATAATACTCGTTTACTGAATAATCCTTTATATTGATTTGTTAAATACCAACAACCTATCATACCTAATAGTGTAAAAACTACTAATAAAAATAAGACTGTTTTCATAGATGTCTTCTCCTGTTTAATAAAATTCAAGTAATATATATAGGATAATTTAAGGTCTTTACCTCCTAAAAATTATCCTATATACTCTTTACCAAATGCTCTAGAAATCTATTTTTTCTCGTTTAATTGTTTAACAATCATCCAAAATCCTATCCCAGACAATATAGCTACTGTAGAGGCAAACGCTGCTAATAAACCGATATCTCCAAACATTAAAGTTGAGAGGAGCAGGCCAATGACTCCAATAACGATTAATATAATGGAAATAGCTTTCATTTTTAAAACTCCACTTTAATATCGATTTCTTCACCAACTGTTTCATAAGAATCATCAGAAGGTGCACTGATGAGAATACGTACCCATTCAATTTCATCAGCAGTTGAATTTTCTAATATATAAAAGATGCTACCTGATTTATTAACGGCTCCTATAAATTCACCGCCAATATGATCACTTAAGAAAAAGTCAGGCATATCAAGCTGTTCTCCCGTATTTGTTGTGATAGTCGCTTGATCGGCATAAAAGTTAATAGTCTCCTCTGATGAATTTGAAATCTCCACATCTATTTGAATATAATGAAGCTCTGTTTCATCATCAAAAAATAAAGCGAACTCATCACTTAGCTCTCCTGAAACTGCATTAACTTGCACTAGATTTAACGTCATGCTTCCTGTTTCAATTGACTCGGTTGAATCATTGCGAGCATGGAGAGTAAATTTCCCGCCTTCGTTTTCGACTGTATCTCCGACTTGTTGCTCCCAACCACTATCGCTAGTTTCTTCGCTTACTTCAGGCTCTTCCTCTTCAACCTCTGTTATCAAATCCTCATTATCATCAACATTGTCTGCCGAAACCTCATCAGTATTTTCTTCTTGTGGTTCTACATCTGTATTCTCTTCAGAACCACATGCAGTTGTAATAGACATCATAATTGCTAAAGATAAGACAAAAAGTGTTTTTTTCATAGAAAATTCCCCCATTTTTATATTAACAATGGCAATTGTAACATCAACCCAAGAAATTTGTACTATTTCGACAAAACTAGTCAAAGAAATCTTTAATAAATACGAGCATAAAGACTCATTATGCATAGTGCCTACAATATGACCTTTTAATATAACAGAGCCATTTTAATGTTCCAAAATGAATATATTATTCAGCATCTACATTTTTCGATTCATTAAATCCACAACAAAAAGCCCAAGAAGACACCCCTCCTCCTTGAACCTTCTATTCCTTTACTTCTTTGTTCCTTTAATACCCTTTACTCCGTCGCTAATTCCTCCTGTAAGGAAGCTTCTAAACCTTCCGTATAACCACCTAAAGTAGATAACTTATCTGATTGCTCCTTCAAACAGTAATGCGACTTCGTATTCTTTGCTGATGGGGCTTTGTTCGTTTTATTTTAATTGTAGGCTGCCTCTTGAGAAGCCTAGTTCATCGGTTTGTTGTATCGATCCTTCGCCGATTAAGCTGTCCCCTTGAAAGAGCTTGATGGTGCCTTCGTTATTTTTTAATAAATTTAAGAAAAATAAACCATGATCAAAATGCGACCACGGTTTATCTATTAACAATAAAGTTGCAAACTGTATCTATATCTTACCCCTATCATTTAGTTAAACCTAGATAATCCCCTGAAACCTCAACACAAGCTCCGCAATAATCGCAGAACCAACTAACGTACCAAGTAATACACATAAAGATACTACCATTGCTCTCCAGCCCATCGATACAAAATCGGTCCAGGAACGTCCGATTGCAATCCCTGCATAGGCCAAGATTGGTGTAGCAATTGCTAGTAGATTAATATCACTTGTGAATGCAATGACACTCCCTCCCCATGGAGTTTGTGGAAGAGAAGCAATAATTCCAATGGCAATCACATAGACTACACTCGGAATGTTAAGTGGGATCAGTTTATTGAATAGCTGACCTAACCCAGCAATGACAATCAGAATTAACATTCCAGCCATCGACTCCAATGAGAAAACTCCGTAACCTACCCAATTTCCAACATAGGCTACAACCCCAACAACTAACATTAGCAAAAAGTACTCATGCAGATTTTTCATCTTTCTTCTCCTCCTCTCCCTTCCACTTTCTGAATAGATTGTACAGTTTTTCTGTCATCGGCAAGGCAATGAACATACTAATAAACATTCCCGTTGAATACGTTAATAAGTTACTCGCTCCTGCAAAGGCCACGATTTGGGTTTCTAGTTCTGGATAAAGTGCGACGAGTGAGCCAACAGCTGCGGCCATCATACTCCCACTCCCTACACCAGCTGCCATCGCTAGACTTAACGGGTGCAGAGGCGTAAAGGTTGCCAAAAAGCCCGCTATAAGTCCATAGAACATCGCTCCAAATACCGTCCCGAAAATATAGACTGTTGTAACCCCTTTTCCTTCTGGTGATTCAAAACCATACTTATCATAAATTAATCCTAAGTTTGGCTCACGTCCGACAGAATGTGCCATTCCAATCGATTCACGTTTCATATTAAAAAGTAAAACCGCAATTGGTAAGGCTAAAAAGATCGTTCCGAAATTTCCAATCTCTTGCAACAATAAAGCAGGTCCCGCCGCAATAACATCGGCTAATCCAGGTCCAATTGTGACACCAATTTTGGCAATGAGTAATGTTACGCTCAGAGTAATAATCGGCTCTGCATGCTTTGACTGCTTGTCTTTGACTAGCGGGGTAAAATATAAAATTAATCCAATAACTATTGCAAATAACATTGGCAATAGCATGATAACTCCTGGCCCAATCTGAATACGGATCGTACCGATCGCCTCGGTCAAAATGACGACAGCTAATACCAATACATGCAGTCGCCAATCTTTAATTAAATGTAACACGAATACAAGCACCTGCCTCTCTTAATCATTCGCAATCATTGAATAAATGGCTGTTGAATCTAGTGATGCTTTGTTATGTTGTAAAGCTAACCGATAGAGCTGATTAACGATTGCTGATACAGGTTGAGGACTAGCTGATTGATTCGCTATCTTCATATAAAGCTCTAAATCCTTTGCCATATGACTTAAGGAAAAAAGCACCTGTTCAAACGACTTATCTTTAAGATTATCTCCAAACACTTCTATAACTCGGTTATTCCCTGAGCTTTCTCGCAAAATTGAAAACAATGTCTCCACGTCAACACCTTGAGATTCAGCCGCAATCATTGTTTCACTTAGAAGCGCTGTAATCCCTGCAACTATCATATTGTTACAGAGTTTTACTGTTTGCCCTGCTCCAGATGTACCAATGTATCGAATCGTCTGTCCGATGACTTCTAAATAAGGAAGGGATGAAAGATAAGCTGCCTTATCCCCACCAACCATCACCGTTAATGTTCCCGCATTCGCCCCAGCTGGCCCACCACTTACAGGACAGTCTAAAAAATGAATCCCATATGAGTTTGCTTCCCCATGTAAGAGCTTCGTTGTCTCCGTATCAGTTGTTCCAACGTCAAAAACATAACTTCCCTTTTGAAGCCCCGCAAATAAACCATTTTCCCCTTGCAAAATATTTGTCAAAATTTGCGGAGAGGGCAAAGAAAGAAACACAGCCTTTACTTCTTTTACAAATTCCATAGGACTTGAAACAAATCTGGCTCCAAGCCCCTCTAATTCTTTTTGCCGAACGCAATAAGGATCACTCACATAAACGGTATAGTCTGCCGCTAACAAATTGCGAACCATGCCCGCTCCCATCGCCCCACATCCAATGACTCCAATAGCTTCCATGATGACACCCTCCTACGGTTTTATATAAACTGATTTTGTGTCCAACCAAAAGTCTAATGCAGATGATCCTTGCTCTCGTAAACCGATGCTTGAATTTTTCATCCCACCGAATGGAAGCTGGTTCTCAAAATAATTTGACGGAATATTCACATGGACGACCCCAACCTGAATCCGCTTAATAAAATCATGAGCTTTTGATAAATCATTTGTATAAACCGAGGACGATAAGCCAAAGGTCGTATCATTTGCGAGGGCAATGGCTTCCTCATATGAATCTACTACCATAACAGCTACTACTGGACCAAATATTTCTTCTTGAGCAATTGCCATCTCAGAAGTAACGCCACTTACAATCGTTGGTGCGACAAAGTACCCTTGCTCTAAACCATTATCAGTTAATCGTTTTCCACCACATTCAATTTTTGCACCGGCTTCTTTAGCACTATCGATATAGTGTAAATACGTTTTTAATTGTTTCTCATTTGCAATGGCTCCGTTATCGTTCTCACCATCTTGTCCGTAGCCAATCTTTAATGATTTGGCTGCTTTAACAAGCTTATCAATCACGACATCAGCCATTTCCTTTAAAACAATGACTCGACTTGTTCCCGTACAACTTTGCCCATTATTGTACATCCCACTAATCATCACACCGGATATAGCGGCTTCTAAATCGGCATCTTCTAAAATAATCGTCGCATTTTTCCCGCCTAATTCTGCTTGCATTTTACCACCACGCGCCGTGACAGCTTGCCCTAGTTTTAATCCAACTGCTGTGGAGCCGGTAAAGGAGATCGCTTTTAAATGAGGGTTCTCTCCCATTTCTTTTCCCACCACTTCACCCTCACCAAAGATTAAATTAAGAACACCACTAGGCATGCCAGCACGTTCAAAAAGGCTAACAAGCTCAACCGCAATACGAGCCGTATCATTTGGTGGCTTATAAACCACTGTATTTCCTGCGAGCATCGCCGGAGCAATCTTATACACCCCTATGCCTAGGGGAAAATTAAATGGGGTGATGACCCCAACCGCCCCTAGCGGTTCTTTAATCGTATACGTAAAATACGCTGGGTCGTTAGAAGGTAACGTCTCCCCGGCTAAACGATTCGCAGCACCACTAAAATGCTTTAACGCTTGGATTGTCGCATCTACCTCTTTTTCGCCTGCTGTTAACGTTTTTCCAACTTCCTTTGATATTAAGAGGGCTAATGTCTCTTTATCGTCTTCCATCAGACGAATTAACCGATATAAAATGTCTGCTCTTTTAATTGGTGATACTTGACTCCACTCACGAAAGGTATGCCTCGCAACGTCAATGGCTTGCCTTGTATCATTTACCGTTGATTCTGGAAAATACCCGAGAATCTCTTCCGTTCGACCTGGATTTACACTTTTAAACGTTTTCCCACTTTCTGATTGAACCCAGCTTCCACCTATATAATTTCCATACGTGTTGGCCAATTGGCTTCACACCTTTCTATCTTCAAGTTACTTTTATCTTAATATTCTAAAAAATGAAGATAAATAGATGTGTGCACACTTTATTCATGTCAATAGTGTGGGAACGTACATTGCAAGAACTGTACTCTGCGTTTAGACTTACGAATATGTAAATTCAAGGGGCACAACCAGAAGCCCCTACTTTATGTACAATCGTTAAAAGGAACGTAGCTTCATAGCAATCATCACACTCAACCAGTCCTCTTCATTGTCCAATGACTTTCCTATAGCACTTTCTATCTTCTTTAACCGCTGATATAAGGTGTTAGGATGTATAAAGAGTTTCTCAGCAGCTTCTTTTCGATTACGATTTGTGCTCATTAACATTTGTAATGTTTCAAGATAATGGGAATCTAGCTGAATCACCGGTCCTAGATGATCGTTGATAAAGGACGTTCTTTGCCCTTCATCAAGGTGCATCAATAAGCGTTCGTATCCGAGTGAATCATAATGAATGACGTTCTTATCAGTCTTAGAAACAAAAGCATCCATCGCTTCTTGAAAAAGTTGTCTATACTCACTAAGTGGTGCGAAGCGGCTAACCCCAACCTGCATTCCTTGTAAAGTAGTCAATTTATTCAATAATCGACTTAACCTTTCTTTATTCACACCAATATAAAGTACCCATACCTCTTTATATTTGCAAAGCTTCCAATGCGATTCAAAGGACTGTATGTACGATTGCAGTGTACGATATTGCTTCACTTCGTACTTACTATTTTTCGAGAAAACAAGTGCGTATACATATTTACTTGCCGTCATCCCCCAAAAATTCTCGTCAAACTGATGAGCTGTCTGCAGCATTTGAATAAAGTACTCTGCCTCTTTTTTTAATGTTGCATCAATCTTTTTTGAATCAAACGTTAATAAGATCGCAATCGTCTTCGCTGCTTCTTCGATGTAATGTTGCTCCCTCATATTCGGTTGCCGTTGCAGTAGCAGCCAGCCGTGGTGGATCTCTTGATTCACAATTGAATAATAGTAGGAATGCTCTCCCAAAGATTCACTGAACTTAACATTCATTCCATTCAGTAATCGACTAAGAACATCTAGCACTCGATTCATATCACCCCCTTCAAGGAGAACTTGTTTAAAGTAATTCTCTGTACGCTCTCTCCATTGTCGTTCTTTTAATTCAAGTTGATAGTTTCTAAACTCATATTCTTTTTCTAATGCCAAGACACCATACTGGACTAACTCTAAAGCGACTCTCATATCTTGAGAAGTAAATGGATAGTTCGCTCGACACCGATTCACCGTCAATGTCCCGATACACTTATGTTGAAACATAACGGGAATACTCAAAGAACTATACACCTTTTTATTGGCAACACCTTCAAGATAATAGTGCCTATTTCTATCAGATATATTAGCCATAGCTTCCTCAACTTCTTTATCTTCAAGAAATAAAAGTGGCTCTTTCCGTATATAAACGGAACCAGTAATAGACTCACCAGGAGAGAATGCGACATGGCGTAATTGGGAAGAAACAATGCCAACTCCATTACCCAACCGCAGAACTTGTTGCTTATCATCATATATGTATAATAAAACCATATCCGTATCCTTAATTAGTTTTGATACAGATTGGGTCACTAGCTCTAAAATCCCTCCAACACCCCGAGTGTTCATAAACTCATGATCGCCCTTCCAAAGTTGTTCCCCATCTCGTTCAACCACCGCCTATTCCCCCCTTATTGTTAACTTCATCTAATCTAACAAAAAGTTACTAACTTTAGCTTATGGTATATTTACATCGTCAATCTACCGTCTCGTTAGATATCTATCAAATGTTCATATAAGAATCCGCAAACAAATGGCAAAAAATAAGGTGATATGTTTAATGGTATGTATCTAATTTAAATCTCATTGAAGAATAATTCAATCTTTAATTTTCTGTGTATTATAGCAAATCAAAAAATAACAAGTAAATATTTCCGGATTTCCACTTGGATTTAAGCATAACAAACCATAGTACATCCACTTTCTTATCCAGTTTCAAACCGCAACTCTGATACCTACAATGAGAATGCATGCCTGCCACCAGCCGAAAATGGTTAGAATATGACGAAAAAGCACCCTCGCTAGAAGGATGCTTTTTCGTCATATTTTTGGGAGTGACAGGTCCGACATATTTTCCCGTTGCAATTAATAGCCTCTCCTCACTATCAGGTATCTTCATTAACTTTTCGAGTGCTTGTTGACGTTCCTTCTTCTTCATAGCTCCTGATAAGATAATAATGTTTTTAGCAAATCCTTGAATAGCTTATAAATTAACCCTCAACTTATTTGTGCTCTAACAGGAAAAAAGAACGAAGAGGTGCCCGATTTACCAACGCTTTCTGCTCTACCTAGCAAATATGTTCAGTTAGTTTCAAAAAATATCAAAAAAATTGTTCCACCTTTTGAGAGCAACCTTCAGTTTTTAATTTGCAAAAATTGTGGAATGAAAGCTCAATATAATTTGGAACATCTAACAATCAATCTTCGGAACTATAATAAAAATAAACAAGCAGATATCGATGAGTATGTCCAATCTACGGGTTATTTTCGCTGCAAGCACTGCAATTCACCTGGAAAATGGGAGATTACAAATGAATATAGGATCATGCTCATTTCCGCTTTAATGATAATTAATTCAAATAGTGAAGTATAGTAGATTCTCTTTAGGGGAGAATAGACTCTTTGACGGAAGCTCACATAAATATGCAACAAATGCAGAAGAACACTTGCTGAATACGCTAATGGAATCTAAAGAGGACTCATTCGTATGGAATCGATTAGGAAATCTATATTACAAAGGTGGAAGAGCGGACCTAGCCGCTTGTGCCTATGAACATTCCCTTGCATTAAACCCGAAACAAACGGAATCACACTTTTCACTAGGAATGATTTTATCAGCTATTGGTGAAGTACAGGAAGCGGCCAATTATCTTCATAAAATGCTCATCAGTGCTTCAAGTTATCGCCAAATGAATGCTTCAGATTTAAGAAATTTACTATCGAATGGCTTGAGGGAATTGTTTCATTTAAACACAATCTCAAACGGAGCGATTTCTGTTCCTCCTCCAATAGAATTGTATAGCGAGTTTCAAATTAATATACCTAATTCAGAAGAGGGCTCTACAGGAGTATTAGAAGGAGAAATAGTTACTGATGATCTTACATCCTTTTTTCCAAGCGCGGAATTATTTATGGGAGAAAGAAGCAAAGAATTACCAGGTAATAAAAAATACTTTAAGAAAAAGAAGAAGAAGAAACGAAAAAAAAAAAGAACATCACAATATCTGGAAGTGGAAACGTGTTTTTCACAAAAAAGAGGATTCATTATGCCGAAACCTCTTCTTTCTTATTGATCGGTATAATTTTAACTAAAAACATAAATGGGGACTAATTGAATTTAGGACGAGTATGCGGCAATTACTGTGGAATACTTTTTACGCTCATCAATCATGTAAACGATGAAAAAGATTGCTTGCCGTTCTAGTCTGAGGATGATCATTCTTGAAGTTTAACTATTACTCTGGAGATTTCTAGGACTCGCTCACTACTAGTAAACCCTTCCCTAGTTTTGCGGCTTTACATACCTTGCAATATCACGTTCATTCTTTACAGCTTTTTTCCATATGAAATCCTGGTCGCTCTCTAAAGACTTTAGAGTTTCTGCCATTTCCTTATGCGCATGCTCATTATCACGTTTCAAAATATTTACGGTATCTTTTAGCTCTCCCTGTTCTCTTTTCACTGTGCCTAAGTCTGCTTTTATTCCTGTTATTTCGCTTTTCATTTCTTCTTGTTCAGCCTTCATCGTACCTACCATGTGAATTAATTGTGATAACATGTCCTCAATCTTATTAAAACGTTCTTCCATTACCCTTTCACCTCCTTCACTAATAGTATCAAATGCTTAAGTGCCTGTCATCACCCGAAACTTGTTAGAATATGACAAAAAGTATCCTCCTAACGAGAATGCTTTCTCATCATATTTCAGGGGACAAGCATCTATATCACATCATCATATTCATTACGACACTTTTTACATCTTTTCGGATAGGAAAAGCCTTTTCTCTTAAAAAACTGCTGCTCTCCTGCTGTAAAAATAAATCGATTTCCACATTCCCAACATTTTAAAAGTAGGTCATGTGGTGCTAAACCCGCTAAGTATGCCCTCCTCATCTAAATCATGTCCCCATACTTTTACAGGTATTTTTTACCATTCTATTATTTCTGGGTATTCTGTTGCTGCCCTTATGTCTGTCATGTGGCAATTATATTCTCTTGCCGCCTCTAACACAGCTGATTTTACTGCTTGATACTCTCGACCTTTCTCTGCTAGTCTCTTTGCCATAAGAGTAATGTTTTTTTGTCGCTTCTCCACATCCATGTCAATGAATTTACAATTTAATTCATCAAGGTATTGTGTTGCATAATGATCAGACCAAGAATAGTCATGATTCATTAGTTTGAACACTCGACTAATTGATGTTTTTGGGATTGTTTCTTTAATACAGTTTGCAATAGCCGCCTGAAAGTTTCGAACTGTTATAATAGAAAACTCCCAAATATTTCGGTAATCATTAAAGACATTATAATTGCCTTTAGCTTGTTTTTTTGCATTAACTCTTATAAAATCATTTAAAGCCATTAAAACAAACAAGACTTCTGGCCATAAAACATTAAATGTTAAATAGATATTCTTGTCGTTTGCAACTATTGACAAATTTTTCTTTTTATCCTGATCAAGTCCATTTTCAACAAACATAACTTCACGATGCCCCAATAACGCATGACGAATATCATAACAAACACCAAGTACCCTTAATCTTGCTCCCTCATAATTTTCCCACTCCCAATCATCACCTACAATTTCATGAAGTGAATCATAAAGGGCCTCCAAATCGTAAAAATCCCCACTTATCGTAACTCCTGTATAATTGGGTGTACTTTTCACTTGAATCATTTTACATCCCTCTTTTATTTTAGAATGCATGCCTGTCATTACCCGAATGTTGTTAGAATATGAAGAAAAGGACCCTCTCTAGTAGGATGCATTTTCGTTATATTCCAGGAGTAACAGACACTTATAACAATCTAGAGTTCCTTTTTTAGTCGTTTTAATCTATTTTACACTTGATTGACTTCTTATATAATCCCAATTTTTCATACTCATCACTTGAATCGACAAATATTTCAACACCCGTACATATTTCATTTAATTAACACCTTTATTGTAATCTCTTTTATTGTAAAGGGTATTGATGCACTAAACAACGGATATTAAGTTAAGTTAATGATACGAATAATCGTAATATTTTCTGCCACATTCGCTAGAGCTGATAGCGATTAAAAAAATCAACCCTTCTCCGCCACATTGGCTAGAGTTGAGGTGTTTTTTTATCCACTTCTCGTTCTGGAATTTCACCAATCATTTCAAGGAAACGGACTCCAAAGAGGATTCATTCATTTGGAACCGTTTAGGAAATCTCTATTACATAGGTGAAAGAGCGGATCTAGCCACTTGTATCTTTGAACATTCCATTGCATTAAATCCAAAACAAACAGAATCACTTCTTTCTGATTGAACGGTATAATTCTAACTTGTCTATATTGAACAAAATGAGTAAAAAACAGGTGAGAAATTATTGAATAATTCGCTCATTAACCAGAAACGATGGAAAATGGCTTGTCCCTCTTGGCTAGAGCGTCTTAAGAGTCCACATGAATGATTAACAGCACGTATCAAAAAGCTTCATTGAACCACCTAAAAATCTGAATAATATAAATAAATGCAATTGACAAAATATTACTCGAGAAATATAATGAAAACGCTTAACAAAATGGAAAATGATAAAAAGGAGGACTTTCTATGAGAAAGAAAAGGTTTATGTTACCTATTATTGGTCTACTAGTTCTCATTCTTGCGGCTTGTGGCGGTGATTCTGGATCAAATGATGACGCAAGCGGAGATGTAGATGGGTTAGAGGCAAATATTGTGACCATTGCGACAGGTGGGGCTTCGGGTCCATATAACATTATTGGTACAACGCTTGCGGACAAATATTCCTCCACATTTAATGTCAATTCACGCACACAAACAACAGGAGCTTCTGCTGAGAATTTAAACTTAATGGCCGATGATAAAGTAGAAATGGCTTTTGTTATGAGTGACGCATTAAGTCAAGCTTTAAACGGGGAAGCAAGTTTCTCAGAGCCAATTGAAGGGATTTCACAGATTGCGAACCTTTACCCAAATGTAGTTCAAATTGTAGCACGAACCGATGCTGGAATTGAAACTCTTGAAGATTTAAAAGGAAAACGAATTGCTGTTGGTGATCAAGGATCTGGAGTAGAACTAAATGCCCGAGCCTTATTAAATGGAAATGGGATTACGTATGATGATTTACAAGTCGATTATCTTGGTTATGCTGAGGCATCTGATGGATTGAATGCAGGGCGAATCGACGCAGCTTTCTTAACTAGTGGTCTACCAAATGCTTCTGTCTTGGAATTATCTGAGACGTTAGATATTAATATTGTAAAAGTGCTTCCAGAACATGTTGACGCTATTGTAGACGAGCATCCATACTTCATGCCACTCGAAATTCCGGCTGGAACATATGCTAACGCTGAAGCGATTCCAACTGCTGCCGTTCCAAATGCACTTGTCGTACGTAGCGACTTAAGTGAAGATGATGTTTATAAGCTCACAAAGGAATTCTTTGAAAGCCTGGATACATTAGTGAACTCTCACCAAGCCGCTTCTGAAATTTCGATCGAACACGCTCAAGAGGGTCTTATTGCACCATTACACCCTGGTGCTGAAAAATACTTTAATGAACAGTAAAAAAACGATCATTTGGATTGGGAGTGCCTTCCTCTTTGCGCTCCCTCTTCTTCTTTTTTATCGCCTCCCTATTATAGAAATAGTAGGTGAAGACTCTTCTTATTTTATTAAAGAGGAGCAGTTTGTACTTGGATGGATCCATTCCATTGAAAAAGAGGAGTGGTTTGAACATTACCAGAGGGATCATAAAAAAATCACCCTAACAGAGACTCGATTTAAAACATTTGGGGCCGGAACTCCGTATCAGGGGCTCGAAACAACAACCAAAGATGGCTTCATTACCATTGAGCTGCAAATTGATTATGAAGAATTAAATCTAACCATCTCTAAACATGTACAAACCACCCTGTTTTTCGGTGACCGCCAACTACCTTTATATGAATATTTCGATCAATACGAATCGGTCATCATTAAAACAAGCGATATACCAATTTGGAAATTTATAAGGGGGGATTTTCTTTGAAAAATGAAAAGCTAGAGCCGACAGCCATTACCGATGCTGAAATTCCAGATGAACAGGTTCAAAAGGTACTGGAAAAATATGATACCGAATCAAATACACGGAAATGGAGCAACAAAGGGCTTGTATGGTTTTTCGGGTTACTAACAATTGGTTATGCACTATTTCACTTTTATATTACATTTAATCCACTTCCAACTCTCTTACAACGTAGTTTTCATTTAACATTTGCGATGGCATTGGTGTTCTTACTCTATCCGACTTTTAAAAAGCAGGACCGTACAAAAGTGCCCTTCTATGACTGGATTTTATTTACGCTAAGCATTGGCTCTTTTGTCTACTTATATTATGTGTATCAAGATATTGTGACAACGCGTGGTGGAATTGCTAGTACAACTGATGTACTGGTAGCCATTTTAACGGTGATTTTAGTCTTTGAAGCAGCACGCCGAGTAACCGGATGGATTTTGCCAATTCTAGCCTTTTTATTCCTAATGTACCCATTCTTTAGTCATCAAGAATGGCTGCCAAGAATGTTTCTAACTAGACCCTTTGATTTAGCTGATATTTTCGGTCAACTTTTTACAAAAACGGAAGGGTTATTTTCAACAGCGATTGGTGCCTCCGTACAATTTATTTTCCTCTTCATTTTGTTTGGTGCATTCCTCGCAAAGTCAGGAATGGGGAAATTCTTTAATGATTTAGCACTTGCTTTAGCGGGTCATAAGCAAGGTGGGCCGGCAAAGGTAGCTGTTCTTTCAAGTGCCTTTATGGGTTCTGTTAACGGTACAGCTGTTGGAAATGTTGTAAGTACAGGTGCTTTTACGATCCCACTCATGAAAAAAATAGGGTACGATAAAAACTTCTCAGGAGCGGTTGAAGCCAGTTCCTCCATTGGTGGACAGATACTACCACCGATTATGGGAGCCAGTGCCTTCATTATGGCGGAAACAACGGGGATTTCCTATGGAACGATCGCACTTTCTGCCATTATTCCAGCCTTTCTCTTCTTTATAACGAGTATTATGCAAGTGCATTACCGGGCAGGTCGTTCTAATTTAAGAGGATTACCTAAAGCGGATCTTCCAGAAGTGAAAAAAGTAATGAAGCAAGGCTGGCATTTAATGATTCCACTTATTAGTTTAATCGTGATGCTTTTTGCTGGCGTACCTGTTTCATATGCTGCTTTCTATACCATTTTAATCTCGATTGTTGTATCTTGGATGAGAAAACATACAAGAATGTATCCAAAAGATATCATTAAAGCATTAGAGACTGGAACAAGACAATCTCTCTCAACCATTATTGCTTGTGGAATTGTTGGGGTTGTCATTGGTGTCGTCAACTTAACAGGTTTCGGTGCTACCTTAACTTCAGCCATTACAAGTCTTGGTCAAGGTTCATTAATTTTAACGTTAATCTTAACGATGTTTGCTTCGATAGTATTAGGAATGGGCTTGCCTTCAATCCCTGCTTACATTATTACAGCGACAATGGCAGCTCCAGCTCTAGCGATGTTTGACGTACCGATTCTCGTAGCACATTTATTTGTATTCTACTTTGGGATCTTTGCCAATATTACGCCACCTGTAGCCCTAGCTTCCTTTGCCGCATCTGGACTGGCGGGAGGAGACCCAATGCGAACAAGTATAATCTCACTTAGATTGTCTATAGCAGGGTTCCTTGTTCCATTCATATTTGTCTATGATCACGCTATGCTGTTAATTGATACGACTGGACTTCCGGCTAACGCTACAGAGTTCGCCTTTGCATCTGTTTCAGATATTGGGCTCGTTTTAGTAACTTCGACAATTGCCGTTATCGCCATTAGTGCAGCAGTAGAAGGGTATATTAAGGCTAACTTAAGTGTCATCAATCGAATCATACTTGGAGCCGCTTCCATCCTAGCCATTATTCCCGAAATGATGACGAACTTTATTGGGATAGGGATTATCATCGTCATTTATGCATTCAACTACATGAAAGCTAAAAAAGAGAATGATCCACCAGTAAAAGTTGAGAGCTCTATTTAAATAGTAGAAAGCTGTTAAATATGTTAAGGCTAGAAACGAAGATCATAAACCATCCTCGTTTCTAGCCTTTTTTCTTCTGACGCTTTTTAAGGAAGCGCGAGAACCGTCCCCGCACTTACATATTGTTTATTATTTCTTTTGTAGTCATTTTTGTGGCTATATTGTTCATTGCATAGTTTAATGCTGCTTCTTGCCACTCTTCATTTATGGTTGAAGTTCCATCCGTTGCAATTACAACATTATACCCATAATCAGCACCATCTCTACAAGTATGCTCTACAGCCATGTTCGTCCAAACACCTGTAACGATAATTGTTTCAATTCCTAGCCCTCTTAATAATGTATCCAATGGTGTACCATTAAACGAACTCATACGGGACTTTTCTATTACAAAATCGCCTTCTTTTACCTCTACTCCATCAACTGGTGCAGCTCCCCAAGTTCCCCTAACTATACTTCCTGTTTCGGCTATAGCTCTAAATATAGGAGCTCTATTTCCAATGCCTTTTGCACCCTTTTCAACTACAAAATGATTATGGAAAACAGGGATCCCTAGTCCTCTTGCTTTTTCAACAATAGATCTTATATTTTCAACTACATTTTGTTTTTCGGCGTGCTCTACAGCTCCTGAATTTTCAAACTTGCCTCCTTTTGAAAGGTTATCATTTTGAAGGTCAACAATTAGTAAAGCTGTTTTATTAACATCAAATTTCATTCGTCTAGTCTTCCTTTCTGCTCAGGACCTTGTTCTCAATATTGGACATACATTGTCAGGAAGCATGAGAACCGTCCCCGCACTTCAAATGGATTCTATTTCCAGAAGGGTCTGAAGTAATAAAAGAACGATTTTCTTCGGTGACAATGAAGCCCATTCGTTTCAAATGTTCAATAATTTCACTTCTCTTTTCTTCATTAGGAAACATTAAAGTAAATGATTCAAGTCCAACACTATTAACTGGTGGTAGAGGAGCACCTACACCATTCCATATATTTAAAGCAATATGATGATGGTAGCGACCATCTGAAATGAAAAGTGCCTGATTCCCATATCGGCTGACGACTTCAAATCCTAGTCCCTCAACATAAAACTTTCGATTCTCTTCTAAATCGGATACATGTAAATGAATATGACCCATTAGCGTATTACGAGGAAGTCCGTTCCAAGAACCTCCTTGTGCCTCAGCTAGAAGCTCTTCAGCATCCAACGGTTCTGATGGCATTACGACCTCGTTATGCTCCCAAGTCCATCTAGACGGAGCACGATCGGAATAGACTTCGATTCCATTGCCATCAGGGTCAGCTAAATAAATAGCTTCACTTACGAGATGATCGGCAGCCCCCTGGATCGGGTATTTAATTTGTAAAAAGTGTTTTAAGATTTTTCCTAAGTCAGAACGATTAGGCAATAATAAAGCAAAATGATATAAGCCAGTAGTACGCTGTTGTTTCGGTATCACATCAACAGGTTGTTCGATTGACAACAGAACTCCCTTTCCATCCGCAGTTAGTTTTGCAGTACGTTCTGTTTGTTCCAATATTTTAAACCCAATGATTTCTTTATAAAATGTTAAGGAACGTTCTAAGTCTAATACTTTTAGGTTAACTTGACCTACGAATGTTGTAGGTTTGCGATGAAAATTCATTTTAGTTCCTCCCTTATTTTAGTGTAACGATATGAACTGCTACTAAATAAGAAATTATATTATGAGCGCTGAATATAACCTATTCATCCTCTAAGTTTGTACATAATCAGAGATAAGAAAATCTATAGCTCATTTGGTTTTGATCTGGATTCATTATTTCGTAAATCAGCCAAGATCCACGATTTGAAATCTTGAAGGTTTTTTTCAGAAACTGTGTGTCCTTCCGGATATGTTTTAAACGTTACAGGAACCCCGAACTTAGTAAAACAATCGACATTTTCCTTCCCCCACTCATAGGGAAGGACTTGATCATATTCTCCGTGTGAGATAAACACTGATAAATGCTCACCCAGTTTTAACTTGTATTCTTCCTTTACAAATTGAGGAATATATCCACTAAGTGCTACTACACCTTTAATTTTATTTCCAAGGGTCATGGCTAATGTCATGGCTACAATCGCTCCTTGGCTAAAGCCCAACAAATATACTTGCTCAAGGTCTATTTCATACTTTAATGATGCATAATCGATAAAATTAGTTAATTTTTGGATTCCTTCATCGAAAACCTCTCGATTTGGTTTTCCATAGCCCTGGATTGTAAAGTAGGAAAATCCTGGTCCTTGAGGTAAATGCCCCCTTACACTGAAAATAAAGCAGGAATCCTCTAAACCATTTACAAGGGTAAGCATATTTTGTTCATTGCTTCCTATACCATGCATAACAAACAATGCAGGATATTTTTCCCCAGGAATCATATTCCTTGGCTGGCGAAGTTCGTAAATCATATCAGTTTTCATTAGCGGAGCCTCCCAATTAAATAACATTGCTTACAAAACTGACCTTAGTTTCTTTATATGAATTTTTGTTCTCTTATAAAATACTAAATATCGAAGTGGATTGTCAATGTTATTGCTTTGCTAATTGTGAAATTAAACTTATTAGCTGTATGGTTCGGCAATTTACCTAGTTATATCAATGCTTATTCGTCACCTTGATAACTGGCACTACCCGTATCTTGACAGGCACCTATCTAAAAAAGAAGATTCATTATGTCGAATCCTCTTCTTTAATATAAGCACTCTTTTTTATAATTATTGGGCAATTTTTACGATCGGTTTAAGGGTCACACCGGTTTTTGATTCTTCAAAAGCCTTGTTGATATCTTCAAAGTCGTAGAATTTCACTAATTTATCAAATGGGAATTTACCTTCTTTATAATATTGAATTAATTTTGGAATATGTAATTGCGGAACGGAATCTCCTTGAACCGTACCCACAATCTTTTTACCTTCCATTAATATATCATTCGTAAAGTTTAACGTAACATCTCCACCCATACCAACGATAGCTACTGTTCCTGAAACGCGCAGAGCATGAATGGATTGTTTGATTACTGGAGGTGCACCAGTTGTTTCCACTGCATAATGAACGCCACCGTTCGTGATTTTTTTAATTTCTTCAACAACATCGACTTCTTTTCCGTTTAATACATGAGTAGCACCAAGTTCTTTCGCCAGCTCTAAACGATTTTGATGAAGATCAACTACAATAATATCTTTTAGACCCATTATATGAGCCGCCATTACAGCACTTAAACCAACCGCACCCCCACCATAAATAGCAATAGATGTGCCTGGCTCAGGACGTAAACTATTCATAACTGTACCACTACCCGTTTGAATACCACACCCTAATGGACCTAATAGTGCTAAATCAACATCTTTATCCACTTTTACTACATTGTTTTTGTTTGCAACTGAATAGGTTGCAAATGATGATTGACCAAAGAAAGTAGAAAGTCCATGACCATGTTGATGAAGATGGATAGTCCCATCCTTTGACTTACCACCGAAATTAAGTTCTACCGTTCGCTCACATAAATTTTGGTGTCCTGCTAAACATTGTGAACATTCACCACAATAGGAATAGGAAAGCACTACATGATCTCCAGTTTGTATATTCGTAACACTAGAACCAACTTTTTCTACAATACCTGACCCTTCATGACCTAATACAGCTGGAAAAGGAGCTCCATTTCCTTTTATTGATTCAGCATCAGTATGGCAAACTCCTGAAGCTACAATTTTTACTAATACTTCATCGGCTCTTGGTTCAATTAACTCTACATCTTCTATTTTTAATTCCTGGCCGACATTTCGTGCAATTGCTGCTTTGATTTTCATCTGAATATCTCCTTTTTTGAACGGTACTCTATTTTTTAGTATAAGCTTTTATTACGAATTTTTTTGTTCTGTAACATAACCATCATCTTTTATTTCTAGTGGGCTTTCTTCAACATTAATTTTCCTCGTTATCATTTGTATCATTCTTAGCTTCATGTATGTTTCACCTTATTGTTATCACCCTCCCCCTTTAAAACCTAAGAATCATGAAGCCACCTTTCGGAAATACGTCCCCCCATCCAAATCTCACTTATTATTAGTAGACCTAATCTAATGGTTTAAGCAAATAACTTCTTTTTTCGCCAGCTTCCCCATTGATAATAACCGATGGAAAATAGACAACTGACAAAAAAGCTAGTACCCATACCTAATGCAATCCCTACTTCTCCAAATAAGGAAGTACCCAAATAGGTGAACGGGACACGTAATATCCATAAGGAAATGATATTTAAAATCAATACGTGAAACATTGCACCTGCCCCTCGAACAACTCCATTTAAAATAAAATTCAACCCTATGAAAGGATAAAAGAAAGCAATTGTCTGCAAGTATAATGTCCCAAATGCAACACTATCCACATCTTGGATAAATAGCTTGACTAAAGGTTCTGCCCATATGAATAAGATAACAGCGATAACGAGCATAATACTTATATTATAAATAACACCTGCTTTTGTCGTTTGCAATACGCGCTCCCATTTATTAGCCCCTATATTTTGTGCTGCCATCGCATTTACGGCCATCCCAAGAGCCATTGCTGGTAATAATATAATACTATCTAGACGTTGAGCCGCACCAAATCCCGCTACTGCCGCTTCTCCAAATGAATTCACCACGGATAAAATAACAGTCATACCTGCATAAATGACGATCATTTGTATACCTGAGGGAATACCTAGTTGTAAAATGGTTTTGATTTCAATCCATTTCGGTAACTGAAGGTTGAAAGATTGATTTTTATATCTTCTAGCTAAATAGAATAAGCTATATACAAATGCTAACGTTTGTGCCAACACGGTTGCGTAGGCAGCCCCTTCAATCCCCATGCCAAAACCAGCTATAAATAACGGAACCAAAATGGCATTTAGTATGGTTGCTAATAAAACAAAATAAAGTGGGGTTCGACTATCCCCAAACGCCCGTAACACTGTTCCGATAAAATTATACCCGACTAAAAATATCGTTCCAATAAAATTAATTTGCAAATAAACTTTTGTAATAGGTATGATAGATGTCGGTGTATTAAGGAGAATAAGTATAGGTTCTATTAAAATATATCCTAAGCTTCCAACAGCCAATGATAGTACAATTAAGATAATGACAAATGTACTCAAATAGGATTTTATTTCATCCAGATCTTTTTTCCCTCTTAATTGTGCAAAAATCGTTAAGGTCGCATTATTCATCCCAAGTATAAATGCTAAAACGACCGTCAAAACCGTTATCCCAATCGTAACAGCACCAAAAGCTGTACTTCCTAACAAGTTCCCGACCCATAGACTATCTATCAATTGCATCGCTACCTGGAGTAAATTCGTTAATAGCATAGGCAATGAAAACTGATAAAGTTTCTGATAGATCGATCCTTGAGTAAAATCTTCCTTCACATACAACTCACCTTTCAAAAACTAATCTAAATCTACTTTAAACCCAAAAGCACCGGAGAATAATTATAGGACGAATCTACTAAATAATTCAACTTTCGCATCGAGAGACCCCGTTCAACGAGCTGGCAGAGCGAAAGGGAAGCACTTAATTTTAGTGAACAATTTCCTTCAACAGCCTACGAAGAGATGTGTTCAGACTGTCAACGATTGAACCGTTCATGTAAAGTCAAATTGAGTATTGTATCGCCCTAAAGTTAATCTCTATCAACGGTTAAGGGTCAATCATGCGCTGCGAAACTTGAGTACAAATAATTTAATAATAAATGAACGTTCTTTAACTATTAATATAAATGCTTTTATAAGTAGACGTAGTTAAATCAATAGAATTCATGCCGCTACTATCTAGCCATCCTCTTAAGAACGCAGCCCCTTATCGTCCTAATCCAAACGCTTCTGCCAATAAGCTTATTCCTTTCAATCGATTATTGGCATCATTAAATTGGGGGATAATGGTGATTTCTTCAGCTTGATACATGTCAGCCAATTTTTCGATTTCTGCTTTAACCTGTATTGAGTCCCCAATAATAATACGTCTTCGATTTCGGCTGATTTTTTCATCCTCAATGGCACTTCGTCCACGAGCTTTAGCTGTCTCGATAGAAGGGAAATATCGGGGCTGTTGGTTGGATTCGACAGAAAGCAACCACAAATCGAAAGCTTGAGCGATGTTCTCTGCCTCATCTTTTGTTTCTGCAATAATCGCGAAGACCGCAATCATGACCATTGGTTTTTCTAATAAATAAGTGGGCTTAAAATGTCTTCGATAATCTCTTACTATTTCCTGGCCATTTGAACTAGAAGATGGGGCAAAATGAGCATAGGCATATGCCGCTCCACTTTCAGCAGCAATCTTTGCACTTCCCTCCCCTCTCCCAAGTATCCATATTTGCGGAGTTGTGTCGATAACCGGTGTTGCCATTAGCTCTTTAAAACGATGCTCTCCATCTTTGTTATCTGTTAAGTATTTATATAAATCTTTCACCTGTTGCTCATATGTGATTCGCTTGCCCCTCGATTCATTCAAAGCACGATTAACCATTGGATAGCTTGGTGATCTGCCAATTCCCAAATCAATTCGGTTTGGATAAAATGCCTCCAGCATGCGAAAATTTTCAGCGACTTTTAAAGAACTGTAATGTGGCAGCATGACCCCACCTGAACCGATTCGTATCTGATTTGTAGAAGCAGCCAATTGCATCATCAGCATCTCCGGGGTACTTCCTGCAACAGAAAACACATGATGATGTTCTGCAACCCAGTAACGGTAGTAACCTAGGTTATCTGCAAGTTGTGCTAAATTCCTTGTATGAAGTAAGGCTTCACGTGCATTAGCCCCTTCAAATATCGGTGAGTAATCTAGTATATTTAGTAAAACCACTGTCACTCTCCCCTTTTACAATATCGTTACCCATTCACTTTAAATTATTTCTTCTATCATTTGAAATCTTCAGTATTTCATTCGTTTCTATACATCTAGAATTAACGATATAATAGAACGCTTTTTATATTACTGTCAAATTTACAGCTTTCACCAACTAAAATCCTTTTCACTTCACGCTATTCCCTACATGTATAAAAACGGAGATTACCCAGTGCCCTAGCGGGCGCGTTATGCACAGACCCCATAGAATCTAATCGGCAGATCCGAAAATCCTTCACTTCGGTTCTACAACGAAAGCCGGTAACATTTTACCCATTGTAAAATGTTACCGGCTTACTGTCCCAGCACTTCTTATTCATATACTAGTGAAATTTATTGATAGGATTATGATATTTCTGTTTTATTTATTTTCAAACCGGACGAACGGTTATTTCATTCACATTCACATATTCCGGCTGTGTTACTGCATATACGACTGCTTTTGCAATATCCTTTGGCTCTAACTTCTTACGTCCGTTATTCCATGAACTCTCGTTACCTAAAGTCGTGTCCACCATTCCTGGAGAAATATTGGTGACACAGACACCCGTTTTGGCCAGTTCTTTTTCTAGTCCAACGGAAATCGCACGGACCGCAAATTTCGTGGCACTATAGACAGTACTTACCTTCGTTACTTCAATACCGGAAACAGATGCAATGTTAATAATATGACCACTTGAGCGTTCAAGCATAGATGGCAAGACAGAATGAATACCATAAAGCACTCCTTTTATATTAACGTCGATCATTTTTTCCCACTCTTCTACTTTTCCTGAACAAACTTGAGACGAAAGCATTTGCCCCGCATTGTTCACTAAAATATCAACATGATTAAATCTGTCTTCAGCCTTTTTAACTAAGTCTTCAAAGCTTTGCTTACTTGTTACGTCTGTCTGGACGGTCAAAACTTTTCCATTTTCTTGTTCATTAATTTCTTTTTCTACTTCAGCCAGTTTGTCTATACTACGGGCAGCCAATACAATATTTGCCCCTTCTTTAGCCAGTTCTTTCGCAATACCAGCACCAATTCCGCTACTTGCTCCTGTGATAATGGCCGTTCTCCTTTGTAATAGTCCCATCTTGAAAACCTCCTATTAAAATAAGAATTCATTCCATACGAGCATAGCATTTTTATTTGAGATAATTATTTATTTACTATTATACAACGAATAAAAGAGACCCCTAAAATAGGTATATTTGTCCATTCACTTACTTTTTTTCCTGATTAACAAAAAAGTGAAACAAGGCACCATATAAATTAGCATCATTTTGAAACTGGCAAGCAACTACCTTTGGGCTTGCCACATGTAATGGGTTTTTCTTTTTAATTTCATCAATGACCCATTGGATTCGCTCCACAAGTATCGGTTGTGCACTAATCCCTCCGCCAATCGCAATGATTTCTGGATCAAGGATATACTGCATATTTAAGACAAGACTGGCCACCTTAGTACAGTAATCATCGAATACCTCCATCGCCTCCCTATCTTGTTGATTAATATATTTATAGACAGCCTCTCCATCCGTTGGATCTTCAATCTTCTTTATTTGAGCAATTCTCTTCACCATTTCTACAGCGGAGTATTCTAACCCCACAAACTGAGCTTCTTTTGTTATCGCGTCTAATCCACTCATGACATAGCTTACTTCACCTGCTGAAAGATGCACTCCACGGTGAAGTTTTTTGTTCAAAATAATGCCTCCGCCAACACCGCTACCTAGAACTAATACAACAGAATCATTTACGTCTTTCACACTACCAAGCCATAATTCGGCTAATGCAGCACATTTTCCGTCATTTTCAATATGAACAACTTTACCATATCGCTCTTCCAAGATTTCAACTACATTTACCTCATGTAAAAACGGGTACAAATCCCCACCGTTATAAATAATTCCAGTTTCAACATCAATCGTTCCTGGGCAACTAATCGCAATCCCCTTGATACTCGTTAAATCTTGCCTATCTATGATAGAAAAAAGCACTTCCTTAAAACGCTCTAACTGCCTCTCTGTATCCGAAATAGTTAAATTAATTAAGGCACCCTTGTTTGGAGAGGGTATTCTCCCTTTATCTATAATATTTCCACCAGAATTCATCAAGGCATATTTAATAAATGTTCCACCAATATCCAATACTAAATACATAAACATTTCTCCTAATCATCATATGGCGTTTCTACTTCATAAGTATAATGCGTTTTCATTTTAACATATGGTATTTTTTTATGACAAATGGTACTATTTCACCGTAAGTTATTTTATTGTAATGAATGAGATTCGGAAAGGATTTAATTGTGAATGCATAATAATAATGTTCAAATTGCTTGTAAATTAATTTATAACACTACAGCAATCCCCATTTTGTTATTGGAAAATAACCAAGAAACGATATGGGTTTCAACTAGCAAATACTCTTCTCTAATAGAAAAAAAGACCCTCCCTCTAAAGATGGTCAACAAACTATTTTCTATTAAAGATCAAAAGCCCGTCCAATTAGCTTATTTAAACTCAAAAAATGATAAGATCGTGTTAATGCCTTATCCAGATAATGAAGACAAACTCTTCGTTCTTTGGCCAAATGCTGAAAGCTACTTCTCGCCAAATGTTAAAAATGAAGATATTGAAAATTCAGCGCTTGAATTTGATACAAATATACTTCTGAACACAGCCATTTTACTTCATTATCTCTTATATAACGAACAACTTTCTCTAAATGAAGTTATTAAGGAAAATCAGAATTTTAATCTCTCTTTAATACCCGATATTATCGAGTTAAAAATTATTGAACAAAGAGAACAGGCTATTCATCATCACCCTTATCTACTTGAAAAGCAGCTTCTTCACGCTATTAAACTAGGAAATAAAGAGAAAATGATTCAATATATGAAAATTCATTCTAAAGGAGGCATTTATGGTACCCTTTCCAAAAACGATTCGTTAAGAAACAACAAGAATATATTAATCGTGGCAATTACTTTAGCAACGAGAGCTGCAATTGAGGGAGGACTATACCTTAAATATGCATATAATTTAAGTGACTCTTATATACAACATGTAGAGGGGTTAACTAATATTGATTCTACCACCAAGCTGATGGAGGAAATTTTCATCGATTTTACAAATAGAGTAGCTAGGGTCAATCGTTTTAAATATACGAAACCAATTTTATTATGTCAGGAATATATTTTTAACCATTTATATGAGGATTTAACTTTAGAAACCTTGGCCAATCATGTCAATTTAAGCCCTGCCTATCTTTCTAAAAAATTTAAAGATGAGACTGGTGGAACCCTGATAAATTTCATTCAGCAACAAAAAATAGACGAAGCAAAAGAACTGATAATCTATTCAAATCTAAGCATTAGTGAAATCTGCTCCCTTTTAAATTTTTATGATCAAAGTTATTTTGTAAAAGTGTTTAAGAAATATACTCTTCAAACTCCTACTCAATTTCGAAACAATATGATTATTAAACAAACATAATGTTCTACGAAAATTATAAAAAGAAATTTTAACTCTTATTCAGGGAAAGGCTTTGAGCGTATTGCACGAGAACTTTCAGAATGTATTGATATCATTTCTCATTTACATTATTCGACCCTCACTATATACTGACCATAACTGTTTATGATTATAGCTGATGCGTTTAGCAAAATTCCTGTGCCGCTGAGTCTATGAAGGGAGAAAGAAATGCACAAAAACAATAATAATGTATTCTCTATTGCTCAAACTGAAAAGTTCATGATGTATTCTGAAGAAAAAAGAGATTATCAAATCTTCTTACATACACCAGATACTCCTGCACCAGAAGAAGGGTACCCTGTTCTTTACTTGCTTGATGCGAACGCTATTTTTGGTTCTGTTGTCGAAGCTCTTCGAATGGAGGAATATACTTATGCCAGATATGAGCCTGCGGCAGTTGTTGGCATCGGTTACCCAACCGACAAGCCCTACGATTTTGAAAGAAGGTTTTTCGATTATACGATTCACGCAACGAACGATGAGTCACCAGAGGGAATGAAACTTCCTGAAGTAGGAGGAGCCGATCCCTTTCTTCAATTTATAGAGCAGCAATTAAAACCCGCAATTGCACAGCGTATTCCTGTGAATCACAATAGACAAGCGATTTTTGGTCATTCTCTTGGCGGTTTTTTTGCACTCCATACCTTGTTTCACCATCCTGAATGCTTTCAAACCTATATTGCGGGCAGCCCGTCGCTCTGGTGGAAAAATCGTTATTTGCTGGAGAATCTAGAGGACTCGTGTAGCAAGCTATCTCAACAAAGCCAACAAAAAAATTTATATCTTGCCATTGGTTCAGAAGAACTTTCATTCATGGTCGAGGATGCAGCAACTATGTATGATCGCCTGGCATCTAAAAACCTACCATGTTTAAATATCGATTATAAGCTGTTTGAAGGTGAAGGGCATATTTCTATTTTCCACCCTTTAATTAGAAGAGCTTTAGATTTCTTTTTGAGAAAGAAAGACCGTTAGTAATTCAATTGACTTGCTGAGGTCCATCTAAATTACACCGTTCTACGGACTCATTTAAAACGATAAGTGCCCCTATCGTAAAATCAAAACCACCAGTGTGAACTGGTGGTTTACTCTGCGGCTGAAAGCCTTTCTTACCGGCCTAGGCCTTAAAGGCCCACTGAACCGGTTTCCCTTTTGCACCACATTCACCCACTAATTCTAAAGAATTTCTTTATCTCTTCTTATTTTTCTCTCCGGTAAACGGGTCATAGTCTTCGAACAATGATAACTGATCACCCATATAGTCTTCTTTTAGCTGATTCCTAATGTATTCTTGTATCTGCTTCTTGTTTCTTCCCACTGTATCAACATAGAAGCCTCTACACCAAAACTTCCTGTTCCCGTAGCGATACTTCAAATTGGCATGTCGATCAAATATCATGAGACTACTTTTCCCTTTTAAGTACCCCATGAATTGTGACACACTTAACTTCGGCGGAATACTTACTAACATATGGATGTGATCCGGACAAGCATTTGCTTCATGAATCACGACCCCTTTTCTTTCACATAAATCTCTTATGATCTGTCCGATACTTTTTTTGTATTTTCCATAGATGATTTGTCTTCTGTATTTTGGTGCAAACACGATGTGATACTTACAATTCCATGTTGTGTGTGCTAAACTATTCATGTCCTTCACAGGGCATACCTCCTTCTTTGGTGCGATGAAGCGGTCGGGAAACCAACTTTATCCTACCATGAAGTGAGGTTTTTTTTTAATACCACGCTTGAAGCTTTTTAGAACCCCCGGCATAGCCAGGGGTTTTCGAAACCACTAAAAAGCCCTGACAAATCAGCATGACTGATTTATCAGGACTTGAAACTTTCACAAACCTAAGTGCGACTGTTTTTTAATAATAAGTAAATAAAATATGGTGCACCAATTAAAGAAACGACGATTCCTGCTGGGATTCCATCAGGCTCTAATACATTTCGGCCAATTGTATCGGCTACGAGTAATAGCCATCCACCAAGTAGCATCGCAATTGGTAGAAAGTATTGATGTCTAGGGCCGACTAGTGCCCGGGCAATATGAGGGGCCATTAATCCGACAAAAGCGACACCACCAGTTACCGAAACGCTCACGGCGGCAATCGCAACTGCTGCCAGTAATAAATAGGTGCGTTCTTTTTGCAAGGGCACGCCTACTCCTATCGTCACTTGTTCACTTAAACCTAATACATTTAGTTGATGGGCTTTATACAAAATAAACGGAATTAAAATTAAAAACCACGGTAATATTGATAAAATTAAAGACCAATCATATCCCCAAATATTTCCTGCCAGCCATCTTGCAATAAAATCGACCTTTTGACTTTCAGACGAAGAAATTAATACAATCATTAAGCCAGAGAGTGCCATAGAGAAACCAATACCTGTTAAAATCAATTTACTTGGCTGAATTCCTCGTTTTCGTTCATAAGAAAAAGCATAAATAAGTAGAGCTGTTATCATCGCTCCGAAAAAAGCAATAATCGGTAATAAAAAGACAAAAATACCTGTGTCCAACGGATAAAATAAATAAAACAAAGTAATGGCTACGCCAGCACCAGCATTGATACCAATAATCCCAGGATCGGCTAAATCATTTTTTGTTACCCCTTGTAAAATCGCCCCTGACAAGGCAAGACCAATTCCTGCCAAAAGTGTGATGATCATACGAGGCAAACGAATAGAAAATAGCACGAATTCATCCTTAAAAGAACCTTGTCCAAGTATGGTCGGAATTAAACGATTAATGGAAACAGAGGAATACCCTAAACTAATCCCCATTAAGATGGTACCTATTAATCCTATGAGAATAGCGGATAAAACCCATTTATAGCGCTTTTTATAAGAGTTTGTTACGATCATATTGCCTTCCCTCCTTTTCGTACGATTAATAAAAAGAATGGAAGGCCTAATAAAGCAACAACCGCCGCAACCGGTGTTTCAAAAGGAGCATGAATCGTTCGTGCCGCAGTATCAGCCAATACCATAAACAGTCCCCCTATGACAGCAGACATTGGAATAATGGCTCGATAATCCATTCCAACGATCATACGTACGATGTGTGGAATCATTAAGCCAATAAAAACGAGATTCCCTACTATAGAAACAGCCGCACCTGCTAAGACAACCGTAACAATAAATAGAACCATTTTGACAACAAACGTTTTTTGGCCAAGTCCTGTTGCCACATCCTCACTTAAGCTTAAAATCGTCAATTGTTTTGAAAACAGGATCGCTATGATTAATCCGCTCATAATAATCGGGATGACAATGTTTAACTGTCCCCACGTGGTCCCTATTAGACCACCAGCCGTCCACATCGATACATCTTTTGAAATTTTAAAGTATAAGCCAATACCTTCTGCAATCGCATGCAAAAAAGCAGAGATCGCAGCACCTGCTAAAATAATCCGAAACGAAGATAATCCTCCTTTTTGTGAGGAGCCAATTCCGAATACAAGTGCAGCACCAATGGCAGCACCAATAAAACAGGCAATCATTAAGCCAAAATAGTTTACTGCTGGTAACAAAGCAATCGTTAAGGCTAATGCTGCGTTAGCACCTGCCGTTAATCCGATTAGCCCTGGATCTGCTAATGGATTTCTCGTCATTCCTTGCATAATAGCACCTGCAACAGCTAATGCTGCTCCTACAACAACAGCAGCGACTATCCGTGGGAGCCTAATTTCTTGGAGCATGACTACCACATTTGAAGTGCTTGTCCTAAACAATGCACTCCATACATCTTGTATACTCGTTTCTGCTGCCCCATAAGTTAAAGCCATAATAAAAGCAAAACACGTTACAACAATTGCTAGTATCAATTTCACTGAAAATGTGAGAACCCTCTTTGACCCTTTTTCCATCTAATCTCCCTCACCATAAAAGCGAAGAGGAATTCTCTTAAGAGAATCCCTACCATGAGCTCTATTTTATTCACTTTCTAAAAAATTCTTCATAAAAAATTCTAGTTGATACTCTAATGTTAATGGATCATTAAAGTAAAACTCACTCGCATCTACTTGAAAAACACGATCATTTTTCACTGCATCAATGTTTTTATACGTTTCTGTATCTTGGAAAGAGCCTTCTGTTTCTTCGGATTTACTAATGACTAAATAATCTCCTGCGAATTCATCCAACACTTCCACAGATAATGCATAATACCCATCAGCTAATGCCATTTCTTTCACCTTTTCAGGCATCTCTAGCTTCATTTCTTGATAAAGAATTTCGGTTCCGCGTCCCCAATTATCACCGAAGACATATAGTTGCTTATCAAAGTTTTCAATAACTGAAACCGTTGCGTCTTCGCCAATATGTGCTCTAATTTCATCACCAGCTTCTTGAGAACGAGCTTTAAAGTCATTAACCCACTCTGTTGCTTCCTCTTCTTTATTTAGAAGCTTACCAATCTCAATATGTTGAGTTAAATAATCGACGGCATCGTATGTATACGTTACAACCGGGGCAATTTGCTCAAGTTGATTTAAATTTTTTGCAGTCGAATAAGCAATAATTAAATCTGGCTCAAGCTCAATAATTTTCTCAAGGTTTTCATCGGATACTTCCTCAATATTTTCAAGTCTATCAGCAAATTGAGGGTTCGTTTTTGTCCAAGAATCAACACCGACTAAAGGAACATCTAAAGCCATCACATTACCGGCAAATGCGAGGACGATAACTCTTTCTGGATTAGCTGGAACTTCAATTGGACCATTCTCTGATTCATACGTAATCGTCTCTACACTTGCTTCTTCTGAAACGTCACTTTCCTCTTCACTAGAATTTTCTTGAGTATTCGTTTGACCGCAAGCACTAACAAGCAGTAGAAACAAGAATACGAGTGTTATTCTCATAAATATTCTATTCATTTTTATTCTCCCCTTGGTTTATATATAATTGACTCAATTCCAATCAATGCATCAATATTAAAAACCTCCGACAAAGCAAAGGATATAATTATATTGATAACAATTATCAGTATTAAACGCTATCAAGAATATAATCCTATTGAGAATGATTGTCAATATCTATTATAAAAATATCTGAAAATGATTATCAATAATAACCAAGTTCTAACAGTCATTAGACAAGAATCTCTTTATATCTCCTAAAAAAAGTATCCTCAATCCACAAAAAAACTTTGACCATTTCAGTCAAAGTTTTTTTGGAGGATAATTTCATATTTTCTTTTCAAAATATCTATTGGAGCTAGATTAAATGGCATAGGTTAATTTGGCTCAGATTCTACAACATCTCCATTTGTATACACATCATAGAATCCAACCGTACCACTACCTCCACCATCAATTAATTCTTGACTTTGCGCTCTCAATTTATAAAAACCTTGCTCATCTGATTCCTCATGATATCCACTTACTCTACTAAACACAAGATCGTCATTATTTAGAGCTTCTTCTGCAAAATGAATGGCTCTTTCTACCGAGAAAATCTTTTCTCCATATTCGTCAAGCAATACTGTCCAAGTATTAACACCAACAACCCCATCTTGTGCTAATCCCTTGGCCTCTTGCAGCTGTCGAACTTGGTGGTCAGTTTGAGGACCAAAAATGCCATCAACGTTTGTATCAAATCCAAAATGGTTTAACATCACTTGTAAAAATTCCACTTCAAAAGACTTTTGCGGCCCTTTTTGGAGTATTGGCTGCTCTTTAGGTGCCCATTCGAATAACGCACTATAATTTGGTGTTATTAAGGGTTCTGAAAGTTGAACCTGTTTATTTTTTGCTTCCGTTTCCGAGGCTGCATCAACAGGTTGAATAGCAATTGATGCAGCTGCAAGCACAATTGCTGGTACTAAAGCTAACCATTTCTTTTTCATACAAATCTCCTCCTTTAATGGTTAGTGACATATACCCCTTTTGTACTTGTGAAACCATTTTTGTGAAAATTCACATCTTTTTTTATAATTGACTAATGCACTAGCTAATAATCATTACGCTCTTTGTTAATTAAAGATAAAATCAAAAAATTAACTGTCTAACTATTTGATTCATTTAACTCTTTCTCTTGTGAATGAGCCAGAAAAAAACCCTTAACTTCTAGATACCAATCTAGAGATTAAGGGTCTTTGGTTATCCAAACAACTAATTATTAATTTTATTTAACTTATCAATAAAATCGGTCTATATGCTTTTACGCCTTAGATATACTTTAAATCCTATCCCTACTAATAGCATGATAAACCCTACTAATAACCAATTAAATACATTAGTGGCCGTATTCGGTAACTTACCTCCGTCTCCTGGCTTACCGTCTACATCTCCTGGTTTATCATCTCCGTCTCCTGGCTTACCGTCTCCGTCTCCTGGCTTACCGTCTACATCTCCTGGTTTATCATCTCCGTCTCCTGGCTTACCGTCTCCGTCTCCTGGCTTACCGTCTACATCTCCTGGTTTATCATCTCCGTCTCCTGGCTTACCGTCTCCATCTCCGGGTTCACCGTCTCCATCTCCGGGTTCACCGTCTCCATCTCCGGGTTCACCGTCTCCATCTCCGGGTTCACCGTCTCCATCTCCGGGTTCACCGTCTCCATCTCCGGGTTCACCGTCTCCATCTCCGGGTTCACCGTCTCCATCTCCGGGTTCACCGTCTCCATCTCCGGGTTCACCGTCTCCATCTCCGGGTTCACCGTCTCCGTCTCCGGGTTCACCTAAACCTTTAATTACATCCATACCTTCTAAATGGAATGTTCCACCTTTCACGATGATTTTAGCTGTGTGCTCTTCATTCTCAAGTCCACGAATATAATACGAAGTTTCTCTTTGACCTTTAGGGTTTACTCTATAATTCCCATCCACTAGTTCATCATCGATATATACATCAATCATAGCAGCAGGTGTCGAACCGAATAAATTAAACCCTTCCCCTTCAAAATGAAAAATCATACTGCTATCGCCACTACCAGGATTTACATTTACTTCAGTTGAATTACTTATTTCTGCCTTGTGAAAACTAATTGAACCATCTTGAGCAACCACTTCAATAGTATGCTCTTTGTCTTCAAGGTCAGCTATAGACCAGACAACCTGATTCACTTCACTATTATTTAAATAATTTGCCTCACCAACGAATTCACCATTTAAATAAATATTGGCAGAGCCATGTGAAGGGCCTGTTATCCCAAATAGCTTAATTTCGGTCCCTTCAAATTTAATGTTAAAGGAAGAAGCTTCTTCTCCCCATGCATGTAAATGGTTTGAATTCCAATCGCCTGAATAAACGACTTGATGTAAAGTATCTGCTTCTCCTTCACTGTAAATGCGAACTTCACGGAAATCCATAAAGTCTTCTTTTCTTTCGTTATCGCCTAATGAAACCTTTAATATGTGATCTCCTTCTTCTAGATCCCTTATTGAAAACCTGATACCAGTATTAGTATCGACCGTATGATTACCGACATCTTCACCATTTAACTCAAAGTGATACGCCGTTTGATCTCCTGTTCCAGACAGATAATCAATTCCAGTACCTGTAAAGTTTATGAGAATATAAGGGTCATCATTAAAATTCGCCCAAGCATTCGAATCCTGCGAACCCCACTGGTTATTTTTTCTAAATGCATAAACGGTATTCTTCTCATCGCCAATTAATGATTCATCATCTTGTACTTTTACAATATCATTTGGCCTGATTTGTTGAGTCCTTAGCCCTTCTGATACATCATCAAACCAGACTGATACTAAGCTTGAAACAGGATAATCTGTGCTAGTAGACATTTGTGAACGGTTATAATGTCCATAACCAACTCGTGCATAGTTCCAATCGCCCACATAACCAATTGGATTCATCGTATCCGTATTCTTTAAAGCGTCCTCTTCAGATTCGTATAATTTTCCTTGTGAACTAGAATATTTCTCCGATTTATAAGAATAGCCTTCAATTGGATCTACTCTTAAGTTATCGAATAGCGTTTCATAATAACCAGAGCCAATTACAGCTCGACCAGACATGACTGTAGCATCAACATCTGTATAAGAAGCGATCTTTTCTTCGTTTAGGTAAAGCGTAAAGACATTTTCTCTCGCTTCAAACGCCAAATGATTCCAAACTGTATGATCAAAATCATCAATCATTCCGTGTTCAACGACTGTTCCCAAGCGAAGAATTTCATAGGTACCATCTAAATAGACGCGTGCATTATAAGGTGCATGTGAATCATTTCCACCTGCTTTTACATGTCTGACCCCGATTAAAGCATAGTTACTTCTTCCAGACACTTCTGGTGTATGAGAGTCTAACAAGAAATCATAAGAGACTTTATAATTCACCCAACGATAGTCACCAAAATTCGTATGTGGGTTACTATTATTCGCACTACCATCCGTTCCACCCCAAACGGCCCAATCTGCTCCGATAATATCAGGTGTTATTTTTTGTTGAAGTAGATTTCCTCGAGTTTCGGCTTCTGGAATTTCTCGTTCAATACGTTCTGCACTTCCTTGATTTAAAGGTTTTGTTGCTTCTCTTACAACTTCGAAAGCTCCTCGCTGGTCTGTCGTATAACGAGGGGTACCTCCACGACGTTCAATATAATCACGACCATTTTCATCTACACCATAATTTCCATATTCAAAATCATCCGTATAAGGTAATGGCAAAATAGTGTCTTCTGTTAGATCAACTGGGTTTGATTCATACTCGAAACCTTCAATTTCAGATGCTCGATCTAATGTAGAAATCGTTACGATCGAATAAGGCTTCACTTCAATTTGATACTGACCATCTACCGGTGTAATGACATTGACATTTTGAAACCAATTGGCATCATAAGCTTGGCCCTCATCTGGACCACGTGTTTCCCAAACATAAACTTCCGCATTCTCTTTTCCATTTAAATTTTCCGTCTGAATTGTATAATGACGTACATCTCTTGTATTATTTGCAAAGATGGTCGTATAATCATCCGTTATGGAGTCTTTTAACGTCATATAATTATGCGTACTCGTATCGACATCCACTCCACCGTCCATGAAATTCCCATCGCTATATGTTGCACCTTTAATATATTGCCAACGTTCATTTTCAGTTGTGCTCACGTCATTATAACCGACAAAATTCATGACATGACGTACACCTAATATCCCACCATCGACTTCATAATGACCATTCCATGGAGTAAATGCACTAATTAAATGTTTTGGACTATAAGAAGACCCTTGATAAAAAGCACCTACAGAAGGTTGAAAGTCAAAAGAAACAGCATTTAATGGATTTTCCCCTGCTCCTTCCCATGTATACATAGAAATAATGCGGGACGTTACATCAACAATACCATATTGACCTCCAAGCCCTTGATAATGAGGCTCCATATTAATTCGATAACGAGCATTAATCATTGGAGAAACGCCTTCAGATGACCAAACTTCTTTTGGCTGTTTTCCTTCAGCAATTAATTTATTTTGCAGTTCAGTCAAGGCATTTGAACCTGTTAAACCATAATGAGTTGCTATCACATCAATTTCATCAATTAAATCTGGATGATCTAAAAGTGTTTGAGCAATGGTTTGTGTATCGCGATATCCATCTCCCCCAACAAGCTTAATATCTTGATAATCTGCTTCATAATTAGGCTCTTCTTTTATTGTTGTCGTAAAATACTTTAGCCACTCCAACTCATTTCGACCATTATTCTGAGCTCTCTCATTTTGAGAAATACCCACATAGTCCAACTGAAAGCCATATTCTTCATAAACAGCATCCATTGTCTGTTTATACCACTGGTAACGTGCCTCATATTCTTGGTTTGCCGCACCTTCCCAAGTCCAACGAGGTTCGCCCCAACGCAAAATTTCAGTTGTAATATTTGGATTAATAGATTTTGCATCAGCAGCGAATTGAAAACCAGCTCCTCTAATAACATTCGCCGGCTCATCAGAATATCGCATTGTAGCAGGTTCGGTTCCTGAAGATGAGTCTACATCAGCACCTAACTCTACTTTAACGTGCGTAAGCCCTGCACCTGTTTTTGGATTAAATAACTTATTCATAATTTCCCAATAAGCTGAAGGGTGCTCCTCCTTATAGTCCATCATTAAACGTGATGTGTTATTAGCCGTAACGGTTCCAAATCCTTTAAAACGATTGTATTCATCTATATCATTTCCATCAATCACTATTGTACTAAGATCATCATCTCTTGAGTCATATTTCAATACAGTGAACGTAAACTCCCTTGTAACTGATTTTGAACCATCTGAGATTGTTAAAGTTACAACTACATCTTGGTTCTCCTCAGAATACGAAGGTCGATTTACGGCTCCTTCATTAGAAATAATTTCTGGATGACTTGAGTCCCAGGTTAAATTCATTCCATAAGGCCCAAGGTGTGGAAATGCTAAATCTGTTCTAATTTCTTCTTTGCTATCATTTCTATTTAGAAAATCTTTGTAATCAATTTGATTCGCAGCATATTCAAGCAAATCCCCCTCAAAAGGCATTACCATAGCGGCATTAAAGACCCAATGATTTCCTTGAACACCTGAAAAACCAATATCGAATGATTCTCCTTCTTCACCACCATCTAAAGCAAAAGTCAAAACTTTAAATTCTGCTTCAGCCGTTCCCCTCGTTTCCGCAACCTTCTCTCCATTAACAGCAACAGCTGTATTGCTTTGGCTATACTGGCGATCTCCAGATAACACGTAAACGAGATGCTCTCCAGCTGGAATATCAAGCACTAATGTGGCTGGATTGAAATTAGCGATAAAATCTCTTCGTAAAGCATCTACTCCCCCGCGATCACGACTGTCTGGAGCAGTACCCTTCCAACCAAATCCATTTTCCTCAACATACAAATCAACAGGTGATAACCTAGTATAATTTTCAAACACTTCACTAGATTCGGTTCCTGCATCTAAGGCATAAACTAAATCTTCTGCTTTTGGGACAGATACAAAATCCACTCTTTTTTCTTCAAGGACATTATCCTCAATGGAAATAGAAACCGTTAAACTTCCTAAGTGAGGCCCTCCTTCATTTGGTGGGCTAACAGGAATAGCAACATCTTGCATTTCTTGACTATCTAACTGTAATGTCACAGGTTCAGTACTCCAACTACTTGGAACACTTGCTCTTACTGTTACTTCTGTAGTTGAATTGGATTTATTTTGAACCGTTGTATTTAGAAAATACTCATTTCCATACAAGACTACATCTGTATCTAATTCGACTTCTCCAAGTACCACTAGTTCAACGGCTTCAATTTTTAAATTGATTACCCTATTATTTAATTCAGGAAAAGTTCCTTCCACAGTCACTGTTCCTAGTTCTAAAAATGAATCAGCATGATACGACCACGTCACAGGTGTATCAAATGTATTGCCTTTAGTTGTTGTGACATTCACAACGCTTGGTAAATCTGGTGTTTGTCCAACTAATACTTGTTCTGGGATTTCTGTATTAATCGTAATCTTTTGATATAACCACTCATTTGTTGGGTCCCAGCTATCTTCATTTTCAATTCTAATCGTATTGTCGCTTCCTACTTGAATCGGTAACCATACATAACGTGAATCACTACCGGCTGAACCATTTCCTGTTACACTCCACCGATCACCCATATATATAAATTGCCCTTTTTCATCATCTACTGAAATGATACTAGTTGGTTGAGAATCATTTCCCTTTGTGCCTTGTTCAGCAAATGGATCTCCAACCTTCTCCCATTGCTCCCCTGTTGGCAAAATCATTGATTCAGAGCGATAATAAATGACATCAGTAGAATTCCAACCATCAGCTCCTGAAGTCAGCATATAATAATATCCATCAAAGTAAAAAATCGCTGGAGCCTCTCTATGCTTGTCTGGTAACACTCTATAATTATAGTGCTCCCCTGGTACCGCATCGCCACCTTCAACAGCTGGACCAGTATATTCTGAATTTAATAAAGAAACGTACATCTCTTGATTCATTTCACTAGAATACACTACATATGCATTGTAGACACCGCTATCATTTAAACCACTTGCATCATCAACAAAGACTGTCATATCACGAGATTCACCATATCGATGAGCTGGTGTCACTCCTTCTGTCCAATTCATTCGTTCAGCATTCACTAATTTAAAAGGTCCTAACGGTGAATCAGATTCAGCAAACCCAATTTGTGCTTTTCCGTAACGACTCCCGGTATCAATATCGTCAGGATCTGCCCCTCTTTTAACCCAATTTACTAGATCTTCATTTATATTTTGAGGACCATCGGCGTGATAAACCATCACATACTTTTTCGTTTGTTCATTGTAAATAACTTTTGGACGTTCAACAATGTTGTAACGACCATACAAGTTTTCAAAAGCGACCTTTAAATGCTCTTCATCATAAGCTTCAGCTATCCTATTATCTTCGTCCTTCCACTCGGTTACATAGGCTTCCAAGAAGTTTTTAGCCATTTTTATTTGAGAATCTGCTACATCTTCAGTTGATTCAGTTAAATTCCCCCACTCTTTTAATTCTTCTAAACTATCAACATCGTATTCTAATTCCGTTTCACTTGAGTTTAATTTCGTTGGTAATTTATCATGCGTATGCAAGACAATTCCCATATCTGTCCAATTAATAAAATCTTCAGATAAATATAATCTTACTCCATCTACTGGACGGGTAGCATTTGTTTTATCCTCACCATACCACACCCAAACATCCTCAGACATGGTCCCATTTCCAGTAAAATCAATACCTAGCTCAGCTTCATTCATTCTTTGAACAGAACCAGCATGAGCTGTAATAGCCTTCCCATCTGTATCAGTCCACAGAACTCCAGATTGAATGCCTTTTGTGTCTTGAGCCACACTTGGATTCCCTTCATTTGCATATGTTAACAGGCTTGGAATGCTAGAAAAAAACATCGAAAAGACCAGCAATATAGATAGTCCAATTTTAACTCCCTTATTCCTCAAACAATAAACCATTACCATTTTCCCCCTCATAAAAATCTGCCAAGATATGAATGACTTTTCCAATACCTCCTTTCATTTTGTTTTGTTAAAGTGTGATGTTAATTACCTTGTTATTGTATTAGTCGATGGTACTTCGAGCGCTTTGAACATTTTCAAACACGTACATTCACTCGGTAAGTTACATACAACGTTTTTAAAGTCAGCTCTCTAAATAACTTTTAATATAACTAATATAAAATCAACATCCCATTTTAACGTAACCAATGATTAAAAGCTTATATGTTAGCTGAATGAGCTTGTCCCATATCAGTTCTAACCTCTTCACACCTATCAACAATCGTTTTTTTTGTTTGATAATTCTGATAATTAAAAGGCGAATCATTTCCTATTTTGCATCACAATCATCCAAAACAACTTGGCAACGCTTACATATTACCATCATATCTATTTTTTTTTATGCCACTATATTGACTACATATATTGTTTTTTTTGCACAGTTAAATAAATGAGCGAATTATTAACTTTTCAAATTGCAGAATACATGAGATTGATTTGAAGGTAACAGTATTTAAGTAACTAACAAATATTTTCCTGTATCTAGGAAATAACAAAAGAATTGATAAAAAATATGCGGCACAACTAACGTAATAAATTAGTTGTGCCGCATATTTTTTATTTAGCATTATCTTTAGAACAAACCACCATACCCTTTTAATCTCGCTAATCCTTCGACAAAATAGTAATCACCATAAATAAGTGGCACATCTATATTACTTCTCTCAGGATAATGACTTGTTCCATGAAGGATCAAACCATCTTCATTTTCATTTTCCCAATCACCATAATTAATATAAAGGGATTGAAGTATCTTAATACCTGCATTACGGTAAACCTCACTTTCGTTAACTCCTACTTTTTCCCCTAAAAAAAGGAGTCCTGAGGCAGCAATAGCACCTGCAGAAGAATCTCGGTATTTGGGCACCTCTTCCGGAATACGCATATCCCAATGTGGGACCATATCCTCTGGTAAATGAGACAAGAAGAAATGAGCTACCTTCTTAGACCCTTGTAAGTACCGTTCCTCTCCAGTATAGTGATAGCTTAACGCCAAACCATAAATGGCCCATGCCGTTCCACGGGACCAAGCCGAGTACTCTGAATACCCTTGGCCACCTATATTCTCTAAATGTTCACCCGTTTCTGAATCAAACTTAACAATATGATGAACAGCTCCATCTTTCCGAATAAAATAGTCCAACACCATATCTGCATGTTTTTTAGCTGCACTTCTAAACCGAGGATCTCCAGTCTCTTCGGATGCCCAATACAAAAGCGGCAAATTCATCAGGCAATCAATAATAGCCCATCCAGAATTTTCTTCTCCTTCATTCCAAGGATTCCAAGCGCGGATGAAGTTTCCATTTGTATTAAACCGTCCTAACAAAATAGTCGCCACTAACAAAGCTCGACGTTTTGAATCTTCACTTCCTGTAAGTTTGTAATTTGTAAGACTTGTTAACGTCCACATAAATCCCATATCATGATCAAGGTTATAAAAATCCTTAATAACCTTATCCAGCTTTTCTTCACATTCTTCTGCAATTCTCTTCAATTTCAGATCATCTAAATCACGATGCAACAACCAAAGAAGTCCAGGCCAAAATCCAGCTGTCCACCAGTTAGGCGACTCTAGCTTATATTCCCCCTTAACACTTGCATGAGGAAAGTTTGCACCGATTTTATCACTTGTACGCCCTACTTTTTCGGTCACCTGCTTCCATGCTTTTTCAACCCATGCCAATTCCATTTCGTTCATTCTCATCACTTCCCATGCATAATTTTCTAGTAATCTTTTTATAGATAACTTCCTATAACGTGAATAACATCCCCTTGATACATAACTTCGAAATTATTATCATTTGAACGACTAAATAACTTCGGGGATTCATTCCATATTTCCGTGACGTCTTCATTACCAACATACCCGAAAATAGCAGCACCGTACCAAGTGACCCCTTTATTAATCAACCCCTTTAATGAAGGAATAAATGTAGGGCTTGAGTACAATACATTCGTATTCGGATTCTGTTTTGACCACTTTTGTTTGACGCTCTCCATATAATGGAACAATGCCACTCACACCCCACGGTAATGAGACGTATCCTTTCTCCATTTCTTGAGTCTTTAGCTTACCTCTCCCAGTGGAAATAGTATCTTTTTCCCACGGTATAGAAAAACCACCTTCTATCGCATCCAATTCTCGCTCTGATTCCAAGCGATGAACTCGAACATGCCAATACTCATCAATAGGAACAAGCCACGTCTCAATAGCTACATCATCCCAGGGCTTCCATAATGAATATAATGATTCATTCTCCCACTTCACCACTTCACAAGATTTGCGAACACGATAATAACCATCCCGTTCACTTAATGCCAGCATGGAATCAAAGCCTCCCTGTTCCTCACTGTCATTCCCTCGTTGTACACAAAATCCAAACTGATTCGAATAAGCAAACTTCGTATATTTTGCATCATTTTGACCATGAATTGATTTTAAAAATTGGCCTGAAGTTAAAGAAAGCACATGATTTTGTTTCTCATTATGAATAAAAATCATCTTAGGATTCTTTTGAATCTTCCGTTTTTCAAGCCTCGGAAAAGCTTGCTCCTCTGCTTGCCAAAATGGGTGTTCTTCTTCTAATGCCAATAATAAGAACGTCTTTAACGCCCAATACGGAGAACCAGGTGAATTATAGTTTTCAGCCATTACCAAGTTCGGATAAGTATATCCAATCGTTAATAAGCCATCCTTTGAAAAAATAGACTGGTTCATCCACCAACGCATGTGACGTAAAACCATTCCTTTTACAATACCCCAGTCCATAACTTCTAAATTAGCAAAAGCAACGGCACTCCAAAAGGCCCCCTGGGCAAACCGATATGTTAAGCTTCTTCCAAATGGTAGGGCTGAACCATCTGAAGCGAACCAGTATAGATAATCATTTGCAAAGATTGACGCACGCTCTATAAATCGCTGTGCTCTTTCTGGATCCTTATTCTTCATTAATTTCGCATAAATAAGACTATAAAAATGGAATGCGAAAGGAATGTAATAATCTTGTTGAGCAGTATCACCATCACTATACCAACCATCATCCATATAATAGGACTCAATTTTATTAAGAGCCTCTTCTTGTTTTTCCATATCATAAGGAAGCCCTACATTTTCAAAGCCGATATTGACAAAGACTCGGAAAAACTGCCAGTTATTTGGGACACATTCTTTTTCATTAATTTGATTTAACCACCGATATAAATTGTTTTGCTCTTTCTCATTTAATGGCGTCCAAAATTTCTCCGGAACAAGAGCTAGGGCAAAACCAAAAACAGCCATTTCTACTAAACGTTGATCAAAATCTTCTACTTCTCCCCAATACTCCTCATGTTCAGGATTAGTACCATTTTTTATTCCTTGTAAGTATCCATTTAATAGCTTAGTTTCTTTCCCACCTGTGAGCAGTGGAACTATTCCCCATAAGGCTCTGGAAAAACCTTCGATACCAGCGATATCATGACCAAAGTGTGCATTCGTGTTTCCCAAGTGCAATCTGGCATTTCCCTCGCTAAAGTGGGGGCTCAGTGGTTCAGTAATCGTATGAAATAGATTTATGATATCGTTTCGATTTCGTAACCAATTTTCCTCATTAACATTACTCATGAGATCACCCTCTTTTACAATGAACTAATCATAGTTTCATTTTATAGACGGGAGTTCTTGATTTCATGAAGCTATTTTGACAAATGATAGAATAAATTTGACTAAATGTCCTTGTATGAAATTGTGCTTTTAAATTAGTTCGCTTTCCGGTACTCTAATGGAGATAATAGATTCGTTTTTTTGAATAACTTAATAAAATAACTTGTATTTTCATAACCAAGTTTATAAGAAATCTCTTCAACCGTACTATTTGTATTTTTTAAATAATCGACAGCTTTCTTCATTTTTAACTTTGTTACATACTCAATGAAGGTTTCATTTGTCTCTTTTTTAAAGATTCTACTAAAATGACTTGGATTCATGAATAGGTGCTGAGCCACACTCTCCATTGTTATCCGCTCATTAATGTGTGTTTCTACATATTTTTTCGCTTCCCATATTTCTTGTCGCTCTGATTTCCCCTCAGATTTAACATAATCAATAACCCCTCTTATATATTGACAGACATATTCTCTTAGTTGCTGAATATTATCAATTGAATTTATTTCATTATGGAATAAATCATTATATTGATTTTTATAGTTAACAAAATTATTATTTAATTGAATCATGACCAAGATATTATTTAACCAGCTTTTAATCATTTCTGGGTGATATTTATTCTCTTTTAATAACTCAATCCAATTGTTAACCGTTTGCTCAATAGTAGAATCTTCCTCTTCGTATACCAACTTTTTTAAATCATCTACTACTGTTGGGAATTGAGAGAAAATATTCTCTGTTGAGAATGAACTTTTCATATTTTCTAAAGCAAATACACTTTCGTCTTCTATATAAAACCACTCATGTTTAATCTGGATCATTTTTTGGATTGACTGTTGAAATTCATGGATTGTAGCCACAGGCTTACTATATATAAAAGCTACCTTAATTCCGCAATTTTTATTAAGAGTTTCTTGAAGTTCTGACAAAGAGTCTCTAATATATTCGTAAATATTTTCTTTTATACAGTTAGAGTCTTGGAAAAACCAAAGCATCTGAAAATTGTCATATATAAACCCTTCCATATTATTCTCTTGTGCCATCTCATCTATTTTATACATTATTAAATCCGCTGACTTAAAACGTTCTAGAGTGCTATTTATATTGCGCACATACCCAATAACAGGTATATAACTTTTTGTTTCTAAATCAATATTAAACGTTCTGCTTCTAGACACCCATTCTGCTTCAATGTTAATGGGACCATCAACTAATGCTCTTAGCCATTGTTTTTTTAACATTGTTCTATTTTGCTCAACTAGTGATTTCTTCACCTTAATTTTTGCAATGACCTTATCTATTGCTTCCATCAATGATTCAGCTTCAATTGTTTCTTTAATAATATAATCATTTACTAATAATTTCAGTGCCTTTTGTGCATATTGAAAGTCGTCATGACAAGAAATAATCAAGGATTGTATATCCGGATTTAATTTCTCAATTTCTTCTATAAGTTGCAACCCATTCATATGTGGCATATCAATATCTGTAAGAACAATCTCTGGCATGTTCTTTTTAGCTAATTCTAGGGCTTCGACTCCATTTTCACACAACCCGATAACTTCTAGCCCCTTTTCAGCCCAAGGAATACAGTCATGTATAAACTCCAACATTTGATAATTATCATCAACTAGTAATACTTTCATTTATTAAACCTCCTCCTTTTATCGGTAAACGAAAAGTAACCACAGTCCCTCTATTTGATTTGCTTTCAATCTTCATCGATAATTGATCACCATAAATTAATCTCATTCGTTCATAGATATTTTTTAATCCAATTCCAAACATCTTTTCATCGTCTCTAAGGTATTTTGAAACAATGTTTTGTTTATTTAAATTCAAATGATCTTGCAATAATTTTAGTCTACTTTCGTCTATGCCTAATCCATCATCCTGAACGATTACAATGACATAGTTTTCTTCTTCTCTCGTATTTATTTCGATATTCCCTAGTTGATTTAAAAACCCATGCTTACAAGAATTCTCAACAATTGGTTGAATAAAAAAACGTGGTACCATTACACCTAATGTCGACGAAGATAAATTCAAGTGAACTTCTATATTTTGCTTTCTCATGAAATTTATAAGGTTCAAATAATCTAACGTATAGTTCACCTCTTCATGTAACGTAATCCACTCTTCTCCTCTATACGTATTTCTTAAAAATTTACTAAAGGAAACAATTAAACTCGAAGTTTCTGTATCTCCATTTTTAATCATTCTAATTCGTATCGTATTAAGAATATTAAAGATAAAATGTGGCTTTATTTTTGCCTGGAGTATTTCAATCTCTTTTTTTCGTTTTATTGATTGTTCAACCTTTACTTGATAAATCATATCTTGAATTTTATCTAGCATTAAATCAAATGCGACTCCTAATCTTCCAATTTCATCCTTCCGATCGATATTCGATCGAACGTCGAGGTTCCCCTCCTCTATCTCCTTTGCAATTCCTGCTAATTTTCCAATAGGTTGGGTAAACTTACTCACAACAATAAATAAAGTAACGATTAATAATACAAAGGCAGCACCTAACAAATAAATATTTATCGTGTAGGCCTTTCCTAGCGCCGCGGTTGCTTCATTGTATAAAGTTAAACTTACTAGGCTCTTATTTGCAAAACCTATGTCTCTATGGCTCATTAAGTAATCATTGCCATCTTCATAAATAAATACAGAATTATTTTTATTTAATTCAGAAAAGCGTGTAAATTCATCACCTATAATATCCATTTTTTCATCGTATAGAACTCTTCCCGTTTCGTCTAAAAGGAAGATATTGCGATTTTCATTTTTTTCACTACTAGAAAGTAATTTGTCAATTTCATTTTTATTAATTCCTGCGAATATATAGGCTGTTGTTTGGTTATTATAGTTTATCAGCCTCCTCCCTAATAGAAACATTTGCTCATCTTGATTTATATCCTTACCTTCGAGCTCCAATTCTAACGAAGTAAAACTATGAACCTTAAATGTATGCATTTTTTCTAAAATTGCAAACCGTTCCCTTGCAACATCTAAATCGACCTTATCACGATAATTTTTATTTACGAAATATTGCTCACCTTGCGTCGGTATAATATATAGATTAATATTGCTATTTCTAGTGAGATGGTCTAATTTAGAATTCACTTCTAAAAACGAACTTGGTTTTATTGGTTCATGAAGGCTTTTATTTAATATACTTTTAATTTCATCATCAAAAAGAATATAATTCATAATTTGGATAATATCGCTTATTGTTTTGTTAATATAAAGATTCCCTATTTCTAATGAATAATTTTCATTTTCAATTGTTTGGCTTTTCATAATATTACTACTCGTATAAATAACACTCCCCATACTAAATAAAATAGGAAAGGAAATACATAGGATTATAATGATTAATAGTTTATGCTTAAATGAGAATTTATCGCTAATTTTAAGGTTTTTCTTTTTTATAAACCTCATACTAAACATCCCCTATACAAAGTAGAATTTTATAATCTTATCGTAACATGAAAGCGTAATCATATTAAGATTTATTATTACTTCGCTAAAAAATATACAACCATATCAAAAAGCACTCAAAAAAGGTCGTTTAAAATGATTTATTATTCACTAAATACAAAGGAAAGATTAGAAACTATATGTAGTTCCAACCTTTCCCATGTAAATCTATTAATTTCTAATTAGTATTATCATCAATTACTTTCTGTACTGCTTCATGTGCTCTTTCAATAGTTATATCAATATCTTGATCTTCTAATAAGAATTTTTCAACTTCATTAGTGTAGACAGTGACAACTTCACTAATAAAAGGTACTGGAATATAAAGATCCGCAGCTAGAGTAACTTCTAATGTGTGTACAAGAGAATCTAAGTTAACTTTTTCTGAATAAGTTGACTCAAGCAAATTATCTAATACGACATTCATGTCTGCTCCTAAATAATCTGGAAGGTATTTTCCTTGTAATACGATTCCTTCCGTTGTGTACCAGTGAATAAATTCAAACGCTTCTTCCTTATAGTCAGATCCTGAATAAATGGTCAAGAAGTCAGCCCCTGCAGGAGTTGTGATATCGTCACCTGCATTAGCTTTTGGGTATGGTGCAAAGGCTGTTGTAAAGGAAGCTTCTTCACCTGGCATACCTCCAGCTTCACTAATCATCCAACTTCCAGTCATAATCATCGCTGCTCTCTCTGAGAAATATTCCGAACGATAGTTTAAGTTCATTGAAATGGTATCTGAATAAGGTGTCGCTGATCCATCTTGATGGCCTCGCTCACGAATTTCCAATGATTGTCTCAATAATGGACTATCTATATTGGATGTCACACCGTCATCTTTTACAAAGCTACTATTTTCTGGTTGATTAAAAGTGGCTAATCGAATGTAGTCATCCCATGTATGGAAGAATGTTCCATATCTTTTGTTTTGTCCTTCCCCTGCTGTTAATGCTTCTGCATAATCCATATATTCATCCCAAGTCCACTCTGTTGGAATAGATAAGCCAACTTCATTTAAAACATCTTCATTTAGCATAACAAAACTCATATTATATTTTCCGGGTAATGCATAATAATTTCCATCAACAGATGTATCTACTCGGAAGTTATCCTCATAAACCATTCCTGCTTCTTCAATAAATCCATTTAAAGGTTCAAACATCCCATGATTAACTCGCTGTGAATAGTTAGCTGGACTATTTACCATGATTACATCTAACTGATCACCTGAAGCAGTTGCAAGGTCAATTTGTTGCATGGTTTCATTGGCATCATTATTCTCTGGAGTAATTGATTCTACTTTAATATGAGGAAATTTTTCTTCAAACTGAGCAATTACTTGATCCCAGTTATCAGCTTCTTCATTGTACCAATGGTGTAATCTAATTGTTACTGGCTCATCACTATTTGTATCATTGTCTGCCTCACTGCTCTCCCCTCCTTCAGTACCAGTAGAGCAAGCTATTAAGGCAAATGCAAACCCCATGAATAAAACTGACTGTAGTAATTTTTTCATTTTAAAATCTCCCCTTTACATAATTGTTTTTTATCCTTTCACTCCACCCATAGCAATTCCCTCAATGACGTATTTTTGGCCAATTAAGAAAATGATGATCAGCGGAAGAATGGCTGAAACAGTACCTGCCATCATTAAACTGTAGAGCTGTCCACTCTCAGTAGCAAAACGAGATATAGCTAGTGGAATGGTTGAAAGATTATCTGAACGAAGAAAGATCAATGGTCCTTGATAATCATTCCATGTCCATATAAACCTTAAAATTGCATATGTTGAGATTGCTGGTAGTACTAAAGGTACTGCTACTTTTGTAAAAATAGTAAACTGATTCGCTCCATCAATTTTTGCTGCGGCGATATAATCATCGTGGATTCCAACGAAGAATTGCCTTAGCATAAATGTACCTAATACACTGAAACTATTTAATAAAATCAAACCAAGATGTGTATCAAACAAGTCTAAATACATGTACAACAGGAACTGCGGTACTAAAATGGCCTGTGCCGGAATCATAAACGTTGCTAAAACAATTATAAATAAAGCATTCCTGCCTCGGAATTCAAGTTTCGAAAATCCGTAGGCAGCCATAGCTGAGACTATAGTCGAAATAAGCGTTGTCAATAATGTGACCTTTATGGAATTCCAATAATATAAGGGAAAATCACCTGACCAAACCGTAGCGTAGTTATCCCACCTCCAAACCTCAGGAATCCACTTTATTGGATAAGCGAATACTTCACTTTCTGGTTTTAAAGAAGCTGAGAGCATCCATATGAACGGAAGTAGAAAGACGATACCTCCCAATACCATGAATAAGGTCACAATTAGTTTTGATAGATTAACTTTCATTAAGCTACCTCCTTCCTTAATAATTAACCCATTTTTTCTGTCCAATCCACTGTATAGCTGTTATAATCAAAAGAATTAATAATAGTACGATAGAGATAGCTGATGCATATCCAGAACGTAAGCTTTCAAATGCTTGTTCGTAAAGGTAATAGACAATTACGGATGTGGAGTAACTTGGTCCACCACTCGTTAATACGACGATAAGCTCAAAGGATTTAAAACTATAGATAATCCCCGTTATAAGCAAGAAAAATGTGGTTGGAGAGAGCATCGGCAATGTTATGAATCTAAACTTTTTCCACATTCCTCCACCATCTATATCTGCAGCCTCATACAAATCATGAGGAATATTTTGTATAGCGGCTAAATAAATGATCAAATTAAACCCTATTGATGTCCATATGGTTATTATAATAACGGACACTAGTGCCCAGCTCGAATCTGCTAGCCAACGCGGCGGGTTATCTATTCCTATTGCCATTAAAACCTCGTTAATTGGTCCATATGACGGGTGGAATAGCAATTGATAAACAATAGCAATAGCAACAATACTTGAAATGTACGGAATGAAATATACAATTTTAAAAAATGATGATAAATAAACATGTTTGTTAATGATGATGGCTATTACTAGAGACACTGCCATTGTTAATGGAACAGCAAGAATAAGCCAGATATTATTTTGTACAGACTTTATGAACAACTCATCATTTACCAACTTCTTATAATTCTCAAAACCTACAAAATTTAAATCTCCTAACCCACGGATAAATACCCAATCTGTAAAACTCATTATAAAAGCAGCTATAATTGGCAAGATTACCAATATTGTTGTACCTATTAGCATTGGAGCTATGAATATATAACCTGCCAACGATTCTTTTGTTTTCATAGTAAGTTTTCTACTTTTTCCGCGATTTGTTTTTAATGTAGATCCTTTAGAGCTTTCTTTTGGCTCTATAATTCGGGCCATTTCTATCACTCCTTTATTTTCAATTAACCGTTGATACACTAATCCTTTGAATAAATCTTTTATCTACGTTCCTTATTATACAAACAAGTGTATGCGTTTACATGAAAGTATTTTGTTCTTCAATAGAAAAAATTTGACTTTCTAAGACAAATTGTTCAGGAACTAAGTCTATCCCGTTCAGAAAATAAAAAAATCGAATCACTATACGGATCCAGTTCAAAAGAACTTTGAATCTGTGTAGCCAATCCAACTAGACCTTTCCCATATCATTTTCCGACAAATGATGTAAACCTTTTATTTAATACTGCATCTTACTTGGAGGTGCTGTGTGTATATATGCTTCGTTTGAAAGGAGAGCTTACAATACACCCCTCCAAAAGTTAATTAATGTCAAATAGTACCCACCTACAAAAAAAGGTGGGTACTATTTGACGCTCAAAATCTTTGTTAGTCGAGATTTCCCATTCTAACTCCTCTCCACTTTTAAGAATAATTTTTTTCTGACATGGACTAGCCCTTCTGTCCCCTCTCGGATTCTATCTTCTATTTTATTCCACTCACTTCCTCAGCAACATCAACACTGCCGGCAAAAATATTGTGCTCGTAATAAATGTCGTTAACAATATTCCCACAGCCATTGTAAATCCAAACAAGAATAACTCTTGTAACGGTTGTGTCATGAGGACGGCGAATGTAGCGGCAAGGATCAGACCAGCTGAAGCGATGACACTTCCTGTTTTGGCGACTCCTTGTTGAATGGCTTCTTTCCAAGCGAAGTGGCTAGCTTGTTCTCGGATTCTTGAAATGAGAATGATGCTATAGTCGATGCCTAAGGCGACCATAAAGATGAACGTATAGACTGGGATGCGATAACTGATGGCCTCGTAACCTAATAGATTTTCAAAGATCCACCAGCTTATTCCTAATGACGCAACATAGGTTAGGAGGATCGTTGCCATCATGATCAATGGCAATAAAAACGATTTAAATTGGAAAATGAGTATGACAGTTAACAATAGAATGACACTGGAAAATAGGAAAATCATGTCTCGTTCGTTCATCTCTTTAACATCCAATTGCTCTGCTGTTTGTCCTGCGTAATGAAGGGAGAAGTTGTCGGTTGAGAATTGGTGACTTTCCAACAAAGTTTCTTCTAACTCTCTTAACGTTTGGACCGTTTCTAAAGCTTCCATTTCAAACGGGTTTTGCTCTAGGATCAGTTCGAATTTGATCGCTTTCTCTTCTTCTGCTAGAAAGTTTCGAGGTAGATTTGCCTCACCGGCGATCATTTCCTCGGTAATTTTTGGACTTACTATACTGACTCCTTCTACCTTTTCCAACTCAGCTCTTAAGCTATTAACTTGTTTATAAAACGGTTCGTCTAAATCTAGTTGCTCGTCAGACTTTAGGATAACCGATACAGGTGCTAGCTGTCCTTCTGGAAAATGATCTGCTAATATTTCAAAACCTTGTCTTGATGAAATATCCTCTGGGAAGGACTTCATCAAATTAAAAGAGAAGTTAATCGTAGTTGTGTTAAAAGCTGCGACAGCTAATAATAAGAGTAACGAACTAGTGATGAGACTCGCTTTTTTTGTGACGATTTCACTGACTTTAATCCAATATTTACTCTGTTTCTTAGTTTTTTCATTTATTTTTGGAATGGACGGCCAAAAGGCTTTTCGCCCCAACAGGGCAAAGATGCTTGGTATTAAGGTTAACCCTGCTAATAAAATAATGACAACTGCTACTGAAAAGACTGGGGCAAAGTGATTATATGGTTCAAAGACGGTCACAAATAAAGTCAACATCGCTAATAAGACTGTGCCACCACTCAAGAAGATTGGTTCTGACACATGATGAATCGCTTCTTTCATCGATTCGTATTTAGATTCCTGCTTTTGTAACTCTTCTTTATACCTTGAGAACACAAACAAACTATAATCGGTAATAATCGCAAATAGTAAAACAAGCATGATCGAAAAGGCTGAGGAATCAACGGCAAACCAGTCATTTTTTCCAGCAAGCCCTAACAACCGATCGACAACTCCATAGACCATTCCTGCAATCAATAATGGCATAATCGCGAGTAGTGGTGAACGATAAATGGCAATCAAAATAACAAAGATGAGCACGATGGTTGCCAACATTAACACAAAGTCGGCATTTTGAAATAAAGCAGTCGTATCTGCTGCTATTGCCGCTGGACCCGTAATTTCAAATTGAATATCAGTTAGACCAATCGCCTCAACTTCATTCCTTATTTGAGCCAATGTTTCATTTGCTTCACTCGCTTCTAAACCTCGCTCTAATGAAACATGAAAAAGCATCGTCGTCTCATCTTCCGAATACATTTGATTTTGTATTTCTGCTGGAAAATGATGATAGGGTAGGGCACTCACAACATGAGCTGGTTTATGCTCTGAAGCTAACCATTTACTTAACTCAGATATCTTCTCTCTATCTTCTGCATTTAAGGCCTTTTCATGATGAAATACTAATAAAGCGGGGATTCCATCATCATCACTCGAAAACTCCTCTGCATTTACTTCGGCCGCAATTTCTGACAGCCTATCCCCACTTACACTGCCCTCCGAACTTGTACCAGCATAATCTTTGGCAGACGGCAGGAACAAACTTAACAGCACAAGGGTCACAAGCCAAAATATCAGAACCATTTTCGCCCCAAACGGACTACTTGAAAACTTCGCTAACTTTCTAAAAGGTTGAAGCATTCTTCTCTCTCCTTTACTCGTTTGATTTACAACCGTAGTATAGGAAAGCTAGATGAACAAACCGTGAATACAATATGAATGGAAGATGAACAGGAGGTGACAATTTTAGGTAGGGAGCGAGCTCTTTTTTCAACATTAACACCCCTAAAACGTTAATCACAAAGCGATCAGGGATGTGGTAGTCGTAAAATGTGTAACTCACACTTACATCGCGACACAATTCATCCAATACGACGTACATTGTATATCTCAACCTGAAATCAAGTCCATATAATCGACAGTTCGCAGTCAAAGAAAGCTACGTCTGCTTTAGATATTGATTAACTAATTTAAAATAAACGAATACATTAAAAGTAAACATTAAATAATTGAGGTTGAATTTATGAAAAATAAAAATGTGGATAACAACCATTCTGAACAAACCATACAGGAAATCAATCTTGCGATGAGTTTAAAACTGGCTCTGTTAAGCGGGGTATTGGTTACGATAGGTGATGCAATTGGAACATATGCAGCTAAAATTGCAATCGATGAAGCGATTCAAGATAACATCACTCAAAGTGAAGAAACACAAGAGCAAGAACAAAGGATACAATCACTGGAAAAGCAAATCGAACTATTGAGTAAAAAAATTGATAATTTAACAAAATGATACGTTTCCTAAACAACATAAGTATGAAATCGATAGCTGGTCGTGCACCGTCAACGATTATTATGTAACCACTAATACGAGCTCAGAAGAATCATGATTTCTTTTGAGCTCTCGTAAAACTATTAAGATACTGTACTTAGTATGTCTAACTGAATGACTATGATTAATACGATTATTAACAAAAGCACTTCACTAATTGTTATGATGGACTGCTTAGGGTTCTTTGAATATTTCCATTCAAAAAATGCCCGTGTTGAACACTCTAGTCCAATGTAGAAAATTAATGTAACTAGACCAATATTTATTGAGTACTCAAAATATATGAAAAAGGCTAGGGCAACTGAAAAGAAAATTCTGATCCCCCAATCTATCTTTTTATGTAATTCGTTTAAATGGTTGTAAGAGAAGAACTTCTTTTTCTCTTTTTCAATATTAAATATTTTTCTTAAAATGACCTTAACTGCTGAAGTTAAAAAAAGCATAACCAATGCAACTAACACTAATTTTAGTAAAAACATTAAATTTCTCCTTAATTATTCCGGTTTTGTCTTAGAAACCTCGTTTATTGGTCACTCTCTTGTTCCTAGTTCTCCTTTTGTCCTAGAAACCTCGTTTATTGGACACTTTCTTGTTCCTAGTTCTCCTTTTGTCCTAGAAACCTCGTTTATTGGACACTTTCTTGTTCCTAGTTCTCCTTTTGTCCTAGAAACCTCGTTTATTGGTCACTCTCTTGTTCCTAGTTCTCCTTTTGTCCTAGAAACCTCGTTTATTAGAGTTTTGTTGATATTTCATTATAAATCATTGGATATGTATATGATTTTATCCCATCCACTAACCCACCCCAATAGTTCCACAAAAAAAGAGCAATACCTTGATTAACGTATTGCCTCGTTAGCTGAAACGAAGGCTTGTTACATTATCTTTTCCACTCGTGTTCCAAAACACTATATAATAGAGAATCTCGCCAACCATCTTTGATTAATAAACCTTCACGAATTCTACCTTCTTTAGTCATTCCGACCTTCTCCAATACTTTGGATGACCCAATGTTTCTAGGGTCACATGTTGCATAAATACGATGGAGTCTTAATTTTTCAAAACCAAAATCAATCAATAATTTAGCCACCTCTGTTGCTATACCTTTGCCCCAATAATTCGGGTTTACTATATAGGCGACTTCTCCTACTTTGTTTGTGAAATCTCGTATGTTCAGCTCACCTGCTCCAATCATTTTGGAATGGTAAACTATCGCAAAAATAAATCTTTCTCTCGGTATTTTGGCAGTGTCTTCAATAACTTGTGTAACAAACGCTTGTGAATCTTCTTCTGTATTTGGTCCCCAAGGTTGGTATTGACAAACGACATCTTGTGATGCGTATTTATGGACATCAATCCAATCACCTTTTTTAAATTTCCTTAGTAATAATCTTTCGTTTGAAAGAGACACTTCATTGTTTTCGATCACAACCGCCTCCACCCTTTTATATTTTTACGTGTAGCTTATAGTATCTTTAAACTGTTGTCATCGACGTGCGATAAAAACGTACTCTCGCCCTGGTCGGTCAGGGGCTTCTCTTACATCCTCTACAGTTAGTCCTACATCGCTCAGAGATTTTGTTATTTCCTCGAGACCCCTAAATCGCAACGTCGAGTCTGACGTTATTACGGCACTATCATTTTCGAAAACATAAGTCCATCGAAATGATACTAAGGATCCTCGAACGTCAGTGACATCTTTCCAACCCTCGACCATACCACATTCAGGAACATCAACCCGCTCGTATGTATTCTCTTTCTTCCAATCGAGCCATACTTGTAACTCAGGTTTCCTAGTTTCAAACACTAATCTTCCCCCTGGAAGCAATACACTTCGGATTACAAGCAATGTCTCTTCCCACTCCTCATCGGTTAGAAAAACTTGGGCAACATTAGCTGTCATCGTTACAAGGTCAACTTTCAATGGCGGCAGGTCAAGTGTATGACCGTTAATCCACCTAACGCGGTCAGACCATTGTTTTGATTTAGCTACCTTTAATGACGCTTCAGCTGGGTCTAATCCAATAACCTCGACACCCTTAGCAGCAAGACGACAAGCAAAAGTTCCTGTTCCACAACCAATATCAAGTACAGAAGTTGCCCCAAACTCATTAACCATAGACTCATAAGCATCTAAATCACTTCGATCAGGGTCAAATGGATCATAGATATATGCTAATCTTGGATTCTCAAATAATTCATCAGCCATCAAATATTACCTCCTCAATCCAGTTAAACTAATATTCTATATGTATTAATCATTTCCTCTCCTTCAAATAATTCACAGTTTGTGACATATAAAAAAGGGCACTCCTTTTTAAATGAGGAATGCCCGCATCATTGAATAAATATCATTCAGTTTAGCCGTAATTGATAAAGTAATTTGTTTGTACTATATGTTCTGAGTGCTAGAATATTACATTTACTTTTCTAATGGCCCATCATAATTCAAAGGGCGTTTTGTCTCTGCATCAAAAACGGCTGTTTTCATTTCTTCATCTTGAGAAACCGTTACAAACACATATACTTGCCTATTAGGATGAACACCCATACCACCTGATCTTGACTGTCCATATTTATCAGCTTTTTCTTTCATTTTATTAATATCCTTAAAAGTAGTTTTCTCTCTTATATTTAGTTTTGCATTTTCATATTCAAGATAGATTTTTTCATCTAAATATTTATCATAAAATGAATCTACATCCTCAAAATCCAATTGAGAGTTGTCAGGATATTTTGCCCAAGGTTCTTCACTTTTCTCTGCATGAACAGAATGAACTTGTAAAAAAAGTATGGATATCATTAAAAAAATTTGGATAACCGATTTCTTTTTCATATATTAGTCTCCTTTTTGCCATTAGCTTTCCTAATCAGGAGACTTTTATTCGGACAATGATAAAGGTTAATCCGACTAACTTCTGCAACTGCTTCATTTGTGACATAAGTAAAAACATCCCTCTATTAAGAAAGGAATGCCGCCACTACAGTAGTTCAAGAAATAAGGTGTATTATTCAGTTATTTAATATTAAATTTGCCTAAGAGATTTATACAGAATAAATATTCTCCTGCTCACTTAACTATTTTTTGTAAAGTAACAAAAGACTGTTCTTTATACATACAAAACTGTTCAAACATACTTAGGGAATATGGATCTGTTGTATCTATTTCTCCCTCTAGCTCCATTATCCCCATTTGATTCGAGTAAATTATTTGTTTATATGTTAAATATTGAATGAAACTTATCTCTACTCTCTCGACTGTACCTCTCCAGCCAAATTCGTACCTATTAGGGTTATCAGAGTAATGAAGTAAGGCAAAACCAATGATTCTATTTCTTTCTATAGCTATAAATGAGCCTTCATAAATTGTATCTTTTGCAAAGATTTTCTTTTCCCAAAAATTATTATCGAATATACCAAGTGGATTATCTTTATGTGTATTGGCGTATGTATCAATTACTAAAGAAATTAACTCATTTCTTTTCTTTTTATCTTCTTTAATTTCGCTAAGGTTTACTAATTTTATAGACTCTCTCACTATAGAGATATTTGATATTTGATTCATTTTTGATGGAAGGTTCAATACGGATATATACGTTTTCCTGTATTCTTTAAACCCTAATCTTTCACAAATAGAAATGAGCTCTCGCCATTTTTCCGGTAAAGTTATTTGATACATAGAGGGGCTGTTTAATAGATTGTTTAATTTAGTGAATAGCTCTAATGCAACAGAGAAATTATGTTGCCATTCTAAGTCTATTACATACGATATATAAACACTATGCGGGTGAACTTTATTTTTCCAAGATGTTATGACTCCACTAATTTGGCCATTTTGAGCGGCTTTCAATGTCAGAAGCTTATTTTCACGTTTGAAACCGTCTAAAAATTGATTAATAGTAAGCTCATCATTTTCAAATGTTTTAGTTAGTAAAGAATTGATTTCCTCTATATCTTGGGGAGTAATTGAGCTTAGATTGTTCATTATCACCATAAGTACTTCCTTTTTCTAAATTATCACAGATTGTTTGTGTCTTTTAAATAAAACATTTATTGCTTCTTTCACAAGCCTTCTACAATAGAATAATCATTCTTATTTAAGTTGATCATTATACATATTCTTAGCTAAATAACTTTTTGCATTTATAAAAAATAAGGTACCAAAGAAAAAAAGGCAGATTCCAACCAAGCTTGCAATCGCTGAATATTGATCCTTAAAAATATAGACACTTATCCAATTAGTAAACACTATCAGAAACATTATCATATACATCCACTTTATGTATTTCACTAATCATCTCTCCTAGCAATATATCTACTTAAGTGTTACATATCAAATCCCCTTATTTTACCTACTATTCCATAAATTAAACAAAAAATGTGTTAAACCTTCTTAGAGCAACGCACCATTTAATTAAACAAACCATTTCTAAATACAACTAATTTAAACTATCGACACAAAGAGCGTAGGATAAAAAAGATCTCTTTCATAATCAAAAAACGTCATTATTGATATTTTCTAGAAACTAAAAATTCAACTAATGGTAACAAAACCACAGCGACTCCTAAAACCGCTAATAAAAAAATGTTATAAGTACCATTTATTAAGTGGTCTAAGAAGACAGCGATAAGTATCAATACTACTAAAATATAATAACTAATTTTTGAACTTTGCTCTGTGATTTTTTCCCTAATTCTTCCTTTTGTAAAATCCCATCTTTTTCTTTTTCGCCACCCCATGTAATAGCAGAAAAGAACATCATAAATAAAATACTAAACGTTATGATTTCATTAAATCCAACTTCTTTACCTGTTAAGATTTTATAGATAGTAAAACCAAGTACAGCTAAAATGGCTAAACCTATAATAAGTCCACCAATCTTTCTAGTATTCATTTGCTTTCCCCCTCTTCCTAGTTCGTATAATATTCAACTCTAATTTTCAAACCTTCATCGAGGTTTAAAAATTTCGTCCACAGATGTATGTAAGTGGAATGCAATATCAAAAGCCAATTGAAGACTCGGGTCATATTTATTATTTTCAATTGCATTTATTGTTTGCCTGCTCACTTGGCACAAATCTGCTAATCTCCCCTGTGATAGACCTTTTTTCTCTCTGTAATATTTAATTTTATTTTCTACCTTACTGTCACCACCATTATAAGGTCTGCCAAATATCTTTTACATACATTTTATACAAAAATTCTATTTATTGTATAAAAACCTATCATCCCTACGTCCAACTTCAGCGTTTTAACCATAGAAAAAAGCATCTCTTCCTGATGAAAAAATGCCTATACTAACCTTAAAAAAGAGTTTTTAATTCATTCGATTTCTTTGCACGCCCATGCGTCAATTTCAACTTTAAATATAGGTGCGGCTAAGGCAACGACATAAATCAGCGTTGTACAAGGTAGATGTTCTCCAAGAAAATCATTAATTATTTTCTTTCTTTGATTTGCCTCAAAGTCGCCGACTAAATAAAAGACTAATTTTGTTAAGTCATTAACATCCATCTCAGCAGCCACAAGGTTTCTTTCAATATTCTTTAGTGCTAATTCCAACTGGTCTAAAGGGCTTTCTGGAACTGTGGCATCTACCTCCATTCCTACTTGACCAGATAAAGTTAGCCATCTATTTGGACCGCTAACTTCAATTTGATGTACATAAGGTGCAACAGGTTTGTGAATAGTCTCAGGGTTTCTTGTCAATTTCATACAGTATCAATCCTTTGCAAAATAGTTTAATTAACTTCATTATTACAAATAAACATTCTCAACTTGAGACTAAGTTATCAAAATCAAGATAAGTATAAAGAAATTCGTCGAGCTCTCTTTCGGCTTCATTGCGGCTCTTTGATTCCCTTTGCGGCTTTTATTAAACGGCTTTTGGCTTCATTGACTCTCTTTGATTCCTTTTGCGGCTTTTATTTAAGGGCTTCGGGCTTCATTGACTCTCTTTGATTCCTTTTGCGGCTTTTGTTCAACAGCTTTTGGCTTCATTGACTCTCTTTGATTCCCTTTACGGCTTTTATTCAACGGCTTTTGGCTTCATTGACTCTCTTTGATTCCCTTTGCGGCTTTTGTTCAACAGCTTTTGGCTTCATTGACTCTCTTTGATTCCTTTTGCGGCTTTTGTTCAACAGCTTTTGGCTTCATTGACTCTCTTTGATTCCCTTTACGGCTTTTATTCAACGGCTTTTGGCTTCATTGACTCTCTTTGATTCCCTTTGCGGCTTTTGTTCAACAGCTTTTGGCTTCATTGCGGCTCTTTGATTCCCTTTGCGGCTTTTATTAAACGGCTTTTGGCTTCATTGACTCTCTTTGATTCCCTTTGCGGCTTTTATTCAACGGCTTTTGGCTTCATTGACTCTCTTTGATTCCTTTTGCGGCTTTTGTTCAACGGCTTCGGGCTTCATTGACTCTCTTTGATTCCCTTTGCGGCTTTTGTTCAACAGCTTTTGGCTTCATTGACTCTCTTTGATTCCTTTTGCGGCTTTTATTTAAGGGCTTCGGGCTTCATTGACTCTCTTTGATTCCCTTTGCGGCTTTTGTTCAACGGCTTCGAGCTTCATTCCCACTCTTTGATTCCCTTTGCGGCTCACCATCACTCTCTTTCGACTTCATTGCCTTCCTATGATTCGCTTTCTCTCTCTTGACGACGCGTTTCGGTCTGCTCTTTCTCTTTTAGAAATATATCATTCTATTAAAATCACCAATATAAACACCCTTACTCTTCTACATTCTTATATATATCTTCTTTAGAATGAAAACCATCTGCAATAATCGTTTGGTCAATATTTTGTTTATCGACTGAGATCGGATTGAGCAGGATAGAAGGAACCTCAATTTTTCCATTATTAATTCTCCTGATCGCCTCGATATTCTCACCTTTTGCTAGCATGACGGCAAGTTCGGCGGCTTCTGTGGCCAGTGTCATAATTGGTTTATAGACCGTCATCGTTTGGGTTCCTTCTACGATCCGTTGACCAGCTGCAAGGTCAGCGTCTTGTCCTGCAACTGGTACCTTTCCGTCTAACCCTTGTGCGGCTAGGGCTTCAATCACTCCTCCTGCTGTGCTATCATTGGCCGCAATAACGGCATCAATTTGATTATGATTTGCTTTTAGTGCTTCTTCCATATTAACGAAGGCGTTTGCTGGATCCCAATCTGCTGTCCATTGATCATACACAATCGTAATATCCCCTCGCTCAATATAAGGCTGCAACACATTAAAAGCTCCTTTTTTTAATAAATGAGCATTATTATCCGTAGCCGCTCCTCCAATATAGACATACTTCCCCTTTGGTACTAAGTTCGTGATAGCCTCCGCTTGTAACTCCCCGATCATCTCGTTATCAAAGGAAACATATAAATCAATTTCTGCGTTTTTTACAAGACGGTCATAAGAAAGAACTTTAATGCCTGACATATGTGCTTTGTTCACTATAGCTGCGGTCGCTTCAGCATTATTAGGAACGACTACAAGAACATCAACCCCTTTGCTAATTAATGTTTCAGCCTGATAGATTTGTATCGCATCATCCACATTGGCATTCATCACTTCCACTTCTGCCCCTAATGCTTCTAATGCCCTTTGAAATAAATCCCGATCTCGATGCCAACGTTCTTCTTCTAATGTGTCCATTGAAAAGCCTATTTTAATCTTCTTTTCAGGAGAATCGCTTATCCCCTCCGTATTATCTTCTATTAAATCCGGAACATTATTTGATATCCTACTATGTTCATCACTAACACATGCTGTAACTATAAAAATAGAGAACAAGATAAAGGGAAGCAGTAACCCTTGATGAAACACCTTTCTCATCGGCTTTCGCCCCTTTTTCATCAAAATAGTATTAGTCTCTTTTGCCAAGCAATGTCTTCCGATAGTTTTTTGGAGAAACGTGGCATATTTTTTTAAATACTTTACTAAAATAATTCGGTTCATGATAGCCGACTTCAAATGTAATCTCTTTGATGCTTTTTTCTGGATCTCCAAGCATTTTTTTCGCCTTCTCAATTCGGCATTCTGTTAGGAAATCAATATAATTAATCCCTAATTTCTCTTTAAACATCTTGCTAATATAAATAGGGCTTAAGCCTACTTTTCTCCCTAACGATTCCAATGAAATGTCTTGATGGGAATGATCGATAATGTATTGTTTAATCTGATGAATCGTATCAGCCTCTAGTCTGTCATAATGATCGACGTATGAAATCCTCATTCGCTCAAGCAACTGACCTGTTTCTAAGCGTAATTGACGATATTCGCTCGTTTGATATGAATAAAGCGGAATCTCTACTTCTACTCCGATATCACTTAACACCCTAGAGACGCTCCAAAGCAACCTTAATATGACTTGCTGTGTGTGTAGCAAATCCGTTCCACCTTGCTCGTAATGTTGAACCATATTCATTATTTTCAGCTTAGCTTGTTCCCATTGACCAAGACGAATAAAATCAGCTAGCTCTCTGATTTGAACCTTCACCCATTGTTCGTCTTCAACCCCATCAAATGCTGGCACATCTGAAAAAAAGCGATATTTAACAGTCATCGCTGTATCAATTGTAGCATTTAAAGAATCCTGATATGATTGTCGGATTTGTTCTAATGAATGACAGACACTTCCAATTCCGATAAACCATCCTGCTTCATGTTCTTGTTTCTCTATCTGAAGAATCTTCCGAGCCAGTATGATTGCTTGAGAACGAAATGATTTATCTGGTTCACGAAAGATTATCAGTGGTAGTTGATTTCCGTACAAGGCACCAACCCATCCACTTCTCGTTTCTCTCACTTTTTCTTTTACAGCCGAATATAAATGTTCAGACCGTTGTGGGACCATAATGACCATAACAAACATCTCATTCGTCGATCGAATGTCTAACATTTCAACAAGCATATTTAAATGGACCTCATGTACGTGATCAAATAGTAACTGTGTGACGACATCCGTTTCCACTAATGATAATGTTTTTTCATATGATTCTCTTTGCCTCTCTGTCGCTACAAGTGAAATCTGTTCATCTCTTATTTCCTTTAACACTCGTCCAATTGTCTCAACTATTTCACTTGCTTTACTCGGTTTAATCAAATAATCTTTAACCCCTAATTGAATAGCCTTACGAGCATATTCAAATGTATCATAGGCTGTGACCATGATACATTTACTCTGAGGTTGAAGTTCCGATATCTTTTCAACCGCTTCTAGACCGTTCATTCCTGGCATCTTAATGTCCATTAAGATTAAATCAAACCGATTGTTTTGAACCATCTCAACTGCTTTTTTGCCATTTTTCGCTTGCTCTATCACAATGTCAGAGAAATTTTTCTTTAATATGACTTCCATTCCTTTACGTTCGATCTCTTCATCATCCACGATTAGGAGCTTTAGCATCGCTCTCCCCTCCCTGCTTTCTTATTTTTATCACCACTTTTGTCCCTTTACCTAGTTCACTTTCAATCTCTATCACATCTTCATAGCCATAAAAGAGACGCAAACGCTTTACGACATTACTAAATCCAATCCCCGTAGAGTGACCTTGTGATGGGCTCATTTCTTCATCTAAAATTTGTTTGATTTTCTCTGTTGCCATCCCCTGACCATCATCTTCAATTTCGATCACTACCTGCTCACTATCATCGCGGACACGAAACGAAATAAGACCACCATCCTCTTTTGGCTCGATTGCATGGATAACAGCATTTTCCACAATTGGCTGCAACGTTAATGGAGGAATTCTTACATGAAGGACTTCTTTATCTATTTCAAAAGAAAATTGCAATCGCTCTGTAAATCTCGCTTTTTGAATATGCATATATTGATTAATAACGGCGACTTCTTCCTCTACGGTCACCGCTCTGTCTATTTGTTTTAAATTGTACCTGAGCAACCCAGCTACACTTACAAGTAAATCACTCGTTTCCTCAGAGCCTTCTAAATAAGCCTTCTTAGAAATCGTGTTAAGTGTATTAAATAAAAAATGCGGACTTATTTGACTTTGCAACGTCCGAAATTGACTTTCTTGTAGGAGGATTTTATTTTGTTGGAGCTCCCTCTCTAGTCCGGCTTTATGCTTTATTTCTAAAATTAAGTTATTAATATTGCTACGCATCCGGTCAAATGTTCTCGCTAGAAACGCAATTTCATCATTGGTGTCGACTTTAATCTGTAAGTCAAAATTTCCTTTTGATAATTCATTAGCCGCTTTCGTCAACTTCTGAACTGGCCTTATAATACTTAATGAAAACCAATACGTCACGATTAGGAGGATGAATGAAATCAAAAGCAACGACCAGATGCCTAGTTTAATAAATTCTTCGGATTGTTGGATAATGCCCCGATAGAACCTGTCATACGTATTAAGCTCTGTATCAATTAATGAAAGGGTCATTTCGGATATATAATTAGAAATACGATTAGCTTCCGAAAATTCCTTAGCTGAGGCCTCTGTATCCTTTTCTTCTTGAAACAGTAACAGACGATCGGTTGTCTCGATAAAACTCTCAATCAAATGAATATAATTCGTGATCGAAAAATTATTCTCCGTATTTCTGAGTTTGAAAATCTCGTATTTCGCACTTTCTACCTGCTCTTTACTTTCTTCAAGCTTTTCTAAATTTTCAATTGATGAAAAGATCATATAGTTGTTTAAGTCAGTAAGCACCTGCTGACTTGCTCTTGACACTTCATTCATACTTAAATACCGTTGCAAAATTTCATTATATTGACTCTGGGTTTGATGACTAAATAATGTAAGCGTTATCCAAAATACGACCATAATAATTAGAACGACTGATGTTATCATCAAAATCTTCTTTTGAATTTTATTCATTGCACGTCTGTCGCTTTCAAATTAAATATGTCCGTAAAGTAACCCTCAATGTCTAACGGTACGGTTTCGCCATTTAACCACTCTAGCATTAATTCAACACTCAGCTCTCCCATCATTTCTGGAGATTGTTGGATCATTCCATCAAGCATTCCATTTTGTAAAAGATACATAGATTCCGGTCCATCGTCAAACGAATAGATAAAGTATGCTTCCATCTGGGAACGCCTCCCGATCTCTTGATGCATTCCCCCTAACATATTGGCATTTAATACGATAAAGGCATCGGCATCTGGTACCTGATTCATTATTTCTTGTGTCGTTGTAATTACTTGCTCCCTCGTATCATTTGTTTCCGCATGTATCAATTGAATATTCGGATAATTCAGGAGGATATCTTGAATTCCTAACAATCGCTGTTCTTGGTAATGCTCTAGCTGACTATCATACATGAGAATGACGTTCCCTTCCGTCCCCATATCAGCTAGTAATTGTTCAGCGATCATTTTACCAGCCATAAATTGATCTGAACCGACGTACGTCTTTCTTAAGCTTTCCGTCATAGGGACATCATTTGCCACCATTACAATCGGGATACCATAAAAGGATGCTTTAAATTTAGACAATTGGTTAAATTCTTCTGTATCAAGTCCTTGAATAATAATTCCATCGACTTTAGAATGAATCGCTATTTCAAATTTTTTCAAAAAATCTTCTTTATTATTCCCATAACTCCCCCATACTTCAAGGCTAACTCCCGCATCCTTAGCCTTTTTTAGAGCACCATTCCCTACGTTATCCCAAAATGGCGTTTCCATGTCATAAGTGATGAGAACAAGTCTTAGCTGGTTTTCTTCTTGACTAATGGATTGAGGCAATTGCCAATCTGTACGAAATGCCTTTTCAGCTGATGTATACGTATAATAAGAAAGAATAATAAAGATAGAATATAATAACACTATTTTTATCTTTTTTCTCAAGATGCTCGTTCCTTTCTTATTTTGCCTAAAACTACTATCATCATAGCACTATATTACCATTGTTCAATATCATAGGTTCAATCAGTTTAATTTTTCTCGCCCCTTCTAAATCAGAACTAAAGGAAAAAGACTTCCACAAAATCAGCAAGTGGAAGACATTTTGATAATAATCTTAGTTGTAAATAAGACTCTATGAAATAAGCTTGCTCGTTAAGCTGCTGCTCAGAGTAAATAGATTTAAATCACTATCTTTTCCTTCTCGTCATCACATCAAAGATAACTGCTAAGGCTAATACTCCACCTTTAATAATATATTGATACGCAATTCCTACTCCTAGAAGATTCATTCCACTAGTTAACGAGGCCATCACGATCGCACCTATAATTGCTCCTGTTACTTTACCAACCCCACCCGCTGCAGATACGCCACCTACGTAAGCCGCAGCAATTGCATCAAGCTCAAATAATGTCCCAGCTGTTGTTGTCGCCGCTTGTAATCGAGCCGTAAATAAAATCCCGGAAAGGGCTGATAATAGACCCATTGAACCAAATACGATTAAGGTAATTTTCTTCACATTGATCCCACTTAAATGAGCGGCTTCTGGGTTACTCCCTACCGCATAAATATGTCTTCCAAGTACCGTTTTTGTCGTTATAAAATGGTAGATGATCACAACGAGCAACATAATAATGACCGTCCATGAGAACCCATTATATCCTGCTAAAATCCAGGTGATACAAGCCATAATAGAAGAAACTAACACTAAATATATAATAAAGATTTCCTTTGAAACGACTTCAAAATCATACTTAATTTTGTTTTTGCGATTAGAGATTGCACTATAAATATACAGGACAATAGCTACTCCCCCTAAAATTAACGAAAGCAAATGCAATCCACCTATTTGCATAACCGACGGGATATATCCATTGCCGATCGCATTAAAGCTATCATTCGTAATAATGATTGTTCCGCTTTTTTCTGTTGCTAATAGGATCGCTCCTCGGTAAATAAGCCAGCCCGCCAATGTGGCAACGAAAGCAGGAATACCGACTTTAGCTACTAAAAAGCCTGTGAATAAGCCAGCAAAACATCCAATAATAAGTATGATTGGTATCACAAGATAGACTGGCAAACCAAATTCCATTAGTAATATAGCGGCAATAGCCCCTAAAAATCCCGCCAAAAATCCAATCGATAAATCAATATGGCGGATAACGATAACGAGCATAACTCCAACAGCTAGGACAGCAATGTATCCAGCAGAATCGAGTAAATTACTTATATTACGAGAAGAAATAAAGAGGCCATCTGTAAGAATGGTAAAAGTTAAAATAATAATAAGTAAGGCAATATACATTCCGTAGTCACGGATATTTTCACTAATTAACGTTCTTGCTTCGGTAAATAACTTCATTGGTTTAACCTCCTATTGCGTAGCTAGCTCCATTATTTTTTCTTGGTTAGCTTCTTGTGCAGACAACTCGCCTTTGATTTCACCTTGAGCCATAACATAAATACGATCACTCATACCTAGAACTTCTCCGAGCTCAGAGGAAATCATGATGATACTTAACCCTTCGGCAATTAACTTGTTCATAACGGTATAAATTTCAAATTTCGCTCCAATATCAATCCCTCGAGTCGGCTCATCTAAAATTAGAAGCTTTGGGCCCACAAAAAGCCATTTTCCTAAAGAAACTTTTTGTTGATTACCTCCACTTAAATTTCCAACAATTTGTTCCAAGGAAGGAGCCTTTATCGTTAAAGACTTTTTGTATACATCGGCGATTTTTATTTCTTCATTTTGATTAATAACTCCATTTTTAGAAATTCCTTTAAGATTTGCCGCCGATATATTACTTTTGATGTCTTGAATCAAAAACAGCCCGTCGCCTTTTCTATCCTCTGAAACATAGGCAATCCCTGCATTAATGGCATCGACCGGATGCTTGAATGCGCTTAATTCACCATCGACGACTAAATCACCTTGGCATTTATACGACTTGGCATTTCCAAAAATACTGAGGGCAAGCTCTGTCCGCCCAGCTCCCATTAGGCCTGCTAAACCAATAATTTCACCTTTTCTTACATAAAGATCCGCTTTCTTTATTACTTGTCTCTTTAAATTAGTGTCATAGGCTGACCAATTATTAACTTCTAGAATCTTTTCCCCGAAATTCTTCTTTTCTCTTTTCGGATAGATATCCTCAATCTCACGCCCAACCATATTTTTAATAATTTTACTTTCTGTAATTTCTCCCTTTAAAGCGTCAAACGTTCCTATCGTTTGCCCATCACGAATGACGGTCGCACTATCAGCAATCGAAATCACTTCTTTTAATTTGTGAGAAATCATAATGCAAGTGATGCCATCCTTTTTCAATTCACTTAAAAGGTTCAACAGATTTTCACTATCATTTTCATTTAAAGCAGCAGTAGGCTCATCCAAAATAAGCAGCTTAACATCCTTACTTAAAGCTTTAGCAATTTCAATCAGTTGCCTGCTACCTATTCCTAAATCTTTGATAAGTACCTCTGGCTTAATATTAAGTTTCACCTTATTTAGCAATTTTTTCGATTCTACTATCGTTTTGTTTGTGTCAATCAACCCACCTTGCTTAATCTCATTGCCAGCAAAAATATTTTCGCTAACTGTGAGATCTGGAAATAAAGCTAGCTCCTGGTGAATGATGACAATGCCTTTATTTACACTATCATTGATATTATTAAACTTTTGAACTTCGCCTTCATAAACGATGTCTCCCTCATAGTTTCCATAAGAATAAACGCCACTAAGCACTTTCATGAGAGTAGACTTACCTGCACCGTTCTCACCTACTAAGCAGTGAATTCCACCTTTTTTCACTTTGAAATTGACTTTGCTAAGGGCTTTAACACCTGTAAAAACTTTTGATATATCATTCATTTCCAAGATATATTCGCTCATCATTATTCCCTCCAAGCTAACGACACGATAAACACAGGACTGTCCTATAAGTTGGCTTTTTCGAGACAGCCCTATGTTCTTAAAATGGTGATTGAAAAACGGTCTATCCGTTAAAATATGGTTACATTAGTTATGCATACTTCGCGAGCTGCATGCCCGACGCGTTCCGCGGGTGAGTCCACTGAAAAACTGTCTACTTGTTAAAATAGGGTTACATTAGTTAGCAATACTCCGCCAGCTCCATACCCTACGCGTTCCGCGGGTGAGTCGGGAGCCTCGTTAACGATTAATCGAGGCCACTGAAAAACTCCTAACGTTAGAATATGGCTTATCATTTTGCTTTACTCCACTCGCTGCACGCCCTACGCGTTCCGCAGGTGAGTCGGGAGCCTCCTCGCTTAACGCTTGCGGGGTCTCCCGTTCCTCACAAGTCCCGCAGGAGTCTCCGGGCATTCCGCTCGTTCCGTTTTGGTCAAAGAAAAACCAGTCGAAGCCATAATTGATCATCTAATGAATCACCTAATCGATTGAGATTCTTCCCAGTTAAAGGTTAGAATGAGACATTTTCAGTTGCCTTTCCTTACAAACACGGTGTTCTTTTATAATCCTGTAAATTCACTAGCTTCATAGTATTCAGAGTCAATCAGCTCTTGCTTCACATTGTCTTCGTCTACAACAATGACATCTGTTTGTTTTGCTTGTACATCGACTTTACCGTTGTTATAAGAGCCCGTTGTTTCTGGTGTATTTCCATCTAGAATGTCAACAGCCATCCCCATTGCATCCTCAACTAGCGTTCGAACATCTTTAAAGACTGTCATCGATTGTTTTCCGTCGATTATATATTGAATCGATGCTTGCTCAGCATCTTGACCAGTAACAAAATAGCTTGTTACCTCACTATCAGTGGAGAATACATCAGCAATAGCACGGGCCGTACCATCATTTGGAGCTAAGATAGCAATATCACCTTTTAAGTCGGCACCTGCAGCCGTTAAATGTGTTTGAGCTTTATTAATGGCTTCGTTTGGATCCCAATTAGTTGTTATTTGCCCTAGAATTCTCCCCATTTCTTCACGAGTTAGTTCAGGAGAATCTTGTAAAGCAGTAGCTTCACTAGAGTTAGCGATTACAAAAGTACCATCAGCAATTTTAGGTTGTAACACATTCCAAGCTCCTTCAAAGAACAAGAAGGCGTTATTATCAGAAGAGGCCCCCGCATAAAGGTATAATGGAACGTTTGTGCCTTGAGCATTTTCAATTAAATATTGACCTTGTGCCTCACCTACAGCTACACTGTCGAATGTTACATAATAATCAACCGCATCTGTTTCTGTAATAAGACGATCGTAAGCAATGACGGTAACCCCTTCTGCTTTAGCAGCCTCTACAGAAGAACCTGCAGCTGCCCCATCATGAGGAGCAATAATTAGAACGTCAATTCCTCTATTAAGTAACGTTTCCACATTCTCTTTTTCATTAGCAGAAGAACCTTGGCTAAATAAAATCTCGGTTGTATATTCAGAGTCTGCTAGAGCATCTTTAAATCTTTGTTCGTCTTGTACCCATCTTGGCTCATCCCTTGTAGGTAAAACAATCCCAACACTCACACCACCACTACTACTTGTTCCAGAACTTCCACAAGCAGCGAGCATAATTGTAGCCATTGAAACAACTAGTAGATACGTAACTAACTTCCACGAACTTTTCATTAACATTCCCCTTTCAAGCCCTTTTTTATTATCTTTCAGCTAAATTATATATAGCAAGGAGTGTAATGAAAACGCTAACAAATAGCACTCTTTTAACATTATCTGTACTTTTTTATTTATTTCATTTAAATACGTGGGGAATTTCACAGACATCATTGCTCGGCTTAAAATGAGGAGTGGAGTCTGAGTATGTGCCGAATTTCGATTAGTTCGGCTTATAAGGAGAGGCAGCTTCTTGATATATGCCGAATACTGGTTAGCTCGGCTTATAAACAAGGGCGGCTTCTTGATATATGCCGAATACTGGTTAGCTCGGCTTATAAACAAGGGCGACTTCTTGATATACGTCGAATTCTGGTTAGCTCGGCTTATCAACGTGGCCGGCTTTTTGATATATGCCGAATTCCGGTTAGCTCGGCTTATAAACAAGGCCGGCTTCTTGATATATGCCGAATTTTGATTAGCTCGACTTATAAACAAGGCCAGCTTCTGAGATTATGTCGAATTTTGATTAGCTTGGCTTATAAGGAGAGAGCGCTTCTTGATATATGCCGAATTCCGGTTAGCTCGGCTTATTAACGAGGGCGGCTTCTGGACAATAACTGGTTCGATAAGAAGTGTAGGTTGCGGTAGGTTAATTTTGAGAGAGCCAGAAAAAATTCAAGGCAGCGATGCTTATTTTCGCTGCCTTGAATTGAACTACTTCAATTATTTCACATTATTGGTTATTCGAGTGTTAAGTTGATTTTCTTCATCTATTGACTCAATGATGACCTCTACTGTTCCTCCATAACCTCTGCCCAAATATCCAACAATTGTTTCACTATAGCTATCATAGATTAACTCAATTGAGCCTTCATAAAAATCATCAGCTACTGTTTTCACATCTGAGCTATACTCTTCACCAGGTTCAACTGGAGGTAATTCAATATCTGAAATGTTGTTAGTAAATGCAATCATTAGCCCTTCAATATCTTGATCGGTTTGATTCTCTATCGTGACCGTTATTTCACCTGAAGGATATATAACGCCTATGAGAGCTATAGCACCGATAATAGTTGCAATAATAGCTCCAATAATCATCATCATTACGGCAAAAATGGCCCATTTAAGATTTTTTTTCATAAATACACCCTCTATATAATAGTATTAAAAAAATTTGGAACTTGTTTAATGTTAACCATTAAATATCGTCCCCCTAATACCCATGTATAGATAACGTCCTATTCATAAAATCCCTTTGCTTCTGGTAATGCTTTATATTCATCTTTAGAAGAAACGATTTCGTGTATAAAATCTTCAAGTTCGATTAAATCTAAAATAACCTCTGGATGTTCACAATAATTACCATATGCAAAGCTATTTATCTCATTATTTATTTGAATCGTCCACTCTGATATGGAAGGCGGTTCAACGTCACATTGCTTATCTCCTTCCAAATTCAGGTCACTCATTATATCTATCTTGATCATCTCATTGTATATCTGCTTCATTTCTTCTTCCGTTAAAGGAATATCAGCTTCCACTATTCCATTTTCTATAAGGTCTTTTATAACAGTATGATTATAAGTATCTATTTTTTGTTTTCCGTATGTTCCATAGATGAGGCTAAAATCAAAATCCTCTGGTAGCTCTCTACTACTTTCGGGCTCTAAGTTTGTACAGCCACTAATAAAAATAACCATTAACACTAATAAAAGAAAATTCCTATATGTTACTATCAAAAATAATCCCTCCTTGTTCTGACCTTTCTAAACTATTAATATTTATCATATACCTATATATGGTAAAATATATCAAGAAGTTTCAACTTTGTCTAAGATAATAGGGGGTAAATTTATTAATGGAAAAATTAAAATGGCTCTTATATTTCAGTGCTGTACTATTGGTCGGAATCCCAATATCAATTGCGCTTATGTCCGATACCACATTCAGTTCAACGTTTAGTCAAACCGTGATATCGACTGCCACCTTTTTAGTCATACTAGGAAAGTTAATAACTGTATTTCAAAAAAGAAAAGAGAATAAAAGATTTGCAGGAGATATCGGGGCCATCATCGGGCTATTCATTGTCATTATATTTACGATGTAATAAAAAACATATTAGGAAATATAGAAGATGTCGTATTTATGAGAGAAGGAATTACATAGTCAAAGAAGAATAATGATACGTAAGTGATTTATTTATGTATGTATGAGAGGAATATGAATGAAAAAATTAATATTGTGTTTAGTCATTTCACTACTTCTAATAAGCTGTTCTAGTAATAGTTGGGCTTTTGAATTTGTACAAATTAATGGAGTTACTTATGTTATAACTGACGAAATAGTAGAGCAGGAAGAAGTAGGGGAATTACTAGGAGAAGTAGATAAATATTCGGATGAAGAAAAAAATCATTCAAGTAGTTATTCGGGTAATTTTTCAAATATATATAAGATTGGTACAGAGTTATATGAAATAAAAGGTATATCAAGAGCGCATGCAATTGTAGTTGAATATGAAATTGGTCATTACGTAAAGGCAATTAATGAAGAAGAATGGACTGAGGAAAATTAGGGAGGATATTATCTTATCAAGCCAATAAGACAATACCCTTTATTAGAGTGTCTCCACTTATACAGAGATTTCACCCGTAGCCCAACCTTTAATAAATGCTTCCAACGAAGGAGCGATCCACTTTCGGCTATCATCTTCATGGTTCCAAACATAAATATCATCATTTTGAATGCAACCATTAAGTATTCTATAGCCGAATAAATCACCATTTCCCGCATCAGAAAAAAACAATAAGTGATCAAAGGGCATATATATATCTTTGAACTCGACCTCATTCCGAAAATATAAATTCTCTTTTACAATTTGAGAAGTTGACCAGATTAAAGGGCAACCATAATTATCAAATACTCCATTTGTTTCCTTCAATAACTCTAATAATTCCTCGGGTAATTCGACTTTTAATTCTGCTTTTATTTGAGTTAATTCACTTTTTATTACTGATTCTTTGAATGAATAGTCTTTTGATATTGAGCTGATGAACTCTTTCCAGGTCATTTTTTTCGTCCTCCCTTTAATATTCTTTCAAAATATTTCGTCACGTTCTAATCAGATTCCTTCTTTCATGACCTGCCATTTGCACAATAAGCAAGGCCTTCCCTTTGGTTATATTTCAATTACTACTTCACCTTCATTCCTTGGTTCTTCAAAATCATTTGGATAATTCATTAAAACTTCTACTATCACCCTACTATGTGGAAATGCATTTGATGAATTTATCGTTCAAGTGATGAAAGCAAAAGAAGCATCAGTGGATGAAGAATGAATGATTACTTATGTGTCTTTTTTGCCATAATAAAAAGGGGCTGTCCCAAAAGTCATGAAAATGACCTTTGAGGGTTCAGCCCCTTTTTGAATATTATAAAGTGAGAGGGAAGACACCGCTCCCGAGATGGGTGGCACGCTTTCCGCAGGCGGGCGCTGAACTAACTGTCTACGCCAGTGGATTTCAGCCTGCCCTTTCCTCCTGCAGGAGTCGGCCACCCATCTCGTCCGCTACCTTTCATTTTCTAGCAAAAAAAAGCACAAAAAAATCGCTCTTTCCTTTAGAATGGACTTACCACAGCACAAACCAAAGAGGAGCGATTTTTATGTGTAACCAAAAGGCTACTTTCCAAGATTATAACATGAACCAACTCTATCTTCCTATGGATTATTCTGATTTAATTCCTGAAAATCATATGGTTCATGTGGTGAACGATATGGTGAATGGATTAAAGGATGAAATCTTCTTCGAAGCGTATCAAGGAGGTGGGCGTCCTGCCTATCACCCTAAAATGATGACGAAGATTGTCCTATTTGGCTACACCCAAAAATGGTTTTCCTGTCGAGAGATCGCCAGAGCCCTAACGGAGAACCTTCCAATGATGTGGTTAGCTGCGGGGCAAACGCCAGATTTTCGAACGATCAATCGCTTTCGCTCTGAACGTTTAAAGCCTTTGATGGATCGTTTATTTACAGAGTTAACCAAACTATTAATCAAAGAAGGCTATATCGATGGTCAGCACTATTTCTTAGATGGAACCAAAATCGAAGCCAACGCGAATAAATATTCATTCGTTTGGAAAAAGAGTGTTCAAGGCTACGAAGAAAAACTTCAAGCTAAAGTAGAAGATCTATTAGAGGAGATCCACGAACAAATCCAAATCGATACGTCAGTGCTCCGAAAAGAAGATCCTCTTTTTCAAAAACAACGGCTTTCAAGCGAGGCTCTTGAGAGTGTCATTCAAGCACTAGAAGAAGAACTCCAACAAAAAGAATCGAAGTTCGAAGAAATCCAAGATGTAGAGAAGCAAAAAGAGACGAAACAAGAAATACGCTCTCTTAAGAAAGCACATAAAAAAGCCCAGACCGATTATCTTCCACGTCTGCAGAAATATGAAAAGTCCTTTCAGTTATTGGGGCACCGAAATAGTTACTCCAAAATAGATACCGATGCGACCTTTATGCGGATGAAGGACGATCATATGAACAACGGGCAATTGAAGGCGGGGTACAATTGGCAAATCGGGACTCAAAACCAATTTATTCTTTTTTACAGTCTTCACTCGAACCCAACGGATACACGCTGTTTAGTCCCACATGTTGAGGCCTTGAAACAAAGTGGTTTACCCTGGCCGAAACTTCTTGTGGCCGATGCCGGTTATGGAAGTGAGTCGAATTATGTGGCGATGGAAGATGAACCTTTTGAAACGCTCATTCCTTATAACACCTTTCGTCAGGAACAAAAACGTTCGTATTCCAAGAAGATATTTCATCCACACAACTGGAACTATGAAGAAGTCGATGATTTTTATTGGTGTCCGAACCACCGAAAAGTCCTGTTTAAGCGATACAGTCAACGTACGGACCGATATGGCTACATAAGAGACTTCAAGATTTATGAATGTGAATCATGTGAAGGTTGCCCATTTAAATCGGATTGTACAAAAGCCAAAGCCAACCGGCAGGTTCATTACAACCCGGTTGATGAAGAATTACGAGTGAAGCAAAACCGAAAACTAAATAGGGAAGAAGGCCGAGCACTTTACCAAAAAAGAAAAATCGAGGTGGAAAGTGTATTTGGTCATGTCAAACAGAACCTGGGCTTTCGACGATTACACTTACGAGGTAAAGAAAAAGTTCATGTGGAGCTCGGGCTTATCGCCCTCGCTCACAATATTAGGAAGCGAGCGACGATCAGTCGTCGCTCGAAAACCAAACTCTATCCATATTGTCCTAAAAAAAGAATCGAGAAGCTGAAACTTCTCGATTCTTTTTTTATTTAAGGGCTTTTAGGACAGCCCCCTTTTATATTAGAGAGAGTAGCCACGTTAAGTCACTCAGGCTCCGTTCTCTGGAGTGAGGGCTCAACTTCCTACCAAAAGCCATTTATAGGATGAAAAACGTCTAGATAGAAAAGCTCATTCCTAACAATAAATTGATAAACGCCAATTTACTACGCTGCTCCAAATAATTTCAAAATCGCTAAGATTAATATTCCAATTACGCCAAAGTCTGAATCTCCAAATGTTGTTCCTTCAAAACCGATATCTCCCATTAAGACTAATAAAATTGCTGGGATAAAACTAATAATAATTCCGTTAGCCAGTGATCCAAATATCGCTCCGCGTAGACCGCCTGTAGCATTTCCAAATACTCCAGCTGCTGCACCGGTAAAAAAGTGTGGCACTAAGCCGGGTACAATAACCTTTAAACCGATAATAGGTAAAATAAACATTGATAAAAGTCCGGCAATAAAGCTAAATAAAAATCCAATAATAACAGCATTTGGTGCAAAAGGGAAAACGGTTGGACAATCTAATGCTGGTTTCGTATTTGGGGCCACTTTCTCAGCAATCCCCTTAAATGCTGGGACAATTTCAGCAATCAACATTCTTACACCAGCTAAAATTATATATACCCCTGCGGCAAATGTAATCGCCTGCATTAATGAGAACACAATAAAGTTCGAGCCGTCAGAGAGTGTAGATTCAACATACCCTTGACCAGCAAACAATGCGACAATGACAAAGAATATGACCATAGTAAGTGAAACAGCTACGGACGTATCTCGTAAAAAACCTAGAGATTTGGGAACTTTAATATGTTCAGTTGTTTGCTCTTTATTTCCAAACCATTTTCCAACTTTTGCTGAGATAAAGTATCCGAGTGTCCCGAAATGCCCAATTGCAAAATCATCGCTCCCTGTAATTTTTCTTACATATGGTTGAATCATAGCAGGGAATAACACCATACATAAACCTAGAATAATGGAACCAATCAGAACAAGTGGAACACCTTGCAGTCCTCCAATGGATAATGTAACCGCGATCAAGCACGCCATAAATAAAGTATGATGACCTGTTAAAAAGATATATTTAAACGGTGTAAAGCGTGCAAGTAGAATATTAGCAACCATACCAAATACCATAATAAGTGCAGTCGATGTCCCAAACTCACTTTGGGCAGCAGCCACAATCGCCTCATTGTTAGGAATCACTCCTTGAACGTTAAAGGCATAATTAAACATCTGACTAAAGATATCTAGGGAGCCAATCAGAACTCCCGCACCCGCTCCAATAATGACAAATCCCATTATCGTTTTTAAAGTACCAGATACAACATCTGCAGTCGCTTTACGTTGTAATAACAATCCGATTAGAGCAAAGAGACCTACCAAAATAGCTGGAGTCGCCAAAATATCTTTCATAATAATTTCTAACATATTCTGCCCTCCCCCTTTCTTCTCTTTTCCTTTAAGTTAAATGCAGTTCTAACTTAGATTTAATTTCTGGGATACTCATCATGTTTTCTAATGTAACAATTGTTCTACTCCCATCATCCAATTGTCCCAAAATATCCGCTGCTCCTATATAAATATCTGCTTGTACGGTTCTTGCTGAAGCTAAATCGGTATGATCTACTTCTGCTGTCTTCCCCATTTCCGTCAACGCCTTCTTCACATTCATTTCCATAATAAAACTGCTCCCTAACCCATTTCCACAAACGACCATAATCTTCATATTGTTTCCTCCTTCGAATATTTATGAATATAATCTAGTAACACTGCTTTATCTGTACTTTGTAAAATATCCTCTATATTAGATGGTTCCCCAAGTAGCTGTGTTAATTGAACTAATGCACGTAAATGGGACTCACTATCAACCGCAGCCAAAACAACAATTAGTCGAACTGGCTTCTCTGGTGCAAAATCGACTGCTTCATCTAATTTCAAAAGGCTCATCGATAAAGAACGGACTCCCTGCTCCGGGCGTGAATGAGGAATCGCTACCCCTGGAGTAATGACGACGTAAGGTCCATTCGTATCTATCGATTGAATCATCGCCTCTACATATCTTTCTTCTATCGTTCCTAAGTCTACCAGTGGCTGTGATGCAACCCGAATCGCTTCTTTCCAGTCAGAAACTCGCGACTGTAATTGAATCGTTTGTGATGTGAGTAATTCTTCTAACACTGGCTTCTCCACCCCTTCCAATAAATGTTTATTTCTTTTATCTGTATGAGTATAAATCTGTGATTGAAGTGCTTTTTCAAGCTGACCAGTATCATGAATCGTTGCATATTGAGAAATAACCTTTAATAAAGAAGTTACATCCAAGTTTTGTGCGGTATATCCATATAACTCCTGCATGACTTTCTGACGCAGCTTCTGCTTATCTTGCATCTCCAAAATTGGTGGCACAACAAATAATTCTGCTTTTGTTCTAAGGTGTACAGTTGAAAAGACCAAATCATATGATAAAGGGTAATGAACCGCATCTCGAACAGATAAAGCATCTAAGAATAAAATATCTGGAAATAACTCCCTTAAGGTATAGATTAAAAAGTTACTAATGCCAATCCCATTAGGACAGACAACAATCGCTCGCTTTCGATCGTCTAATGTATCTCCTTGTCTGCGAAGCCACCCGCCAAAATGAATCGTAAAATACGCCAACTCATCTTCTGAAACGGAATAACCGATAGCTTCTTCTATTGGCCATAACGATTTCTTAGTTAGATGATGTAGTTCCGGGTATACCTTTTGAACCCGTTCTGTCATCGTATTGATAAGAGAAATCCGGTACTTCATTCGATAATACGCAGGTCTAAAATGAACATACAGTTGTTGATAGAACAGCTCCTTATCCTGCAAGTGTATGCATGCTAACCTTTCAAATTCTTCCACTATTTTTCGTAAAAGTTCATGAATGACATGATCATCTTGTAACGGCGAAACATCCTTTGTTCGATTCATACTTAGCAAGTGTAACGTCGCATACAATCGTTCCGTTTGATTCCAATCCCCTTGAAAAGTTTTCATTTTTGTCATTTGCTCAACTAGTTTGTATTCATTTGTTGAAGTCAATCCTTCCCAACTATGGATAGACTCTAATGCTTCTCCCTTTCCAATTAACTGGTCCGTACATAAGAACAAATAGGTCAGCTCTTGTAACCGTTCATCAGTAAGGGTGATGCCTAATTTTTGTTCTACCGACTCCAATTGCAACTGTATCGATTGAATTTGTTCTTCTCGGTCACCCCATATACAATCAATAATGAGGTTGCTACTAGTGCTATTCAATACATCATGTATGAGTTGTTCTATCGTGTACCTTTTTAGGTTACTATCGCCTTTTATTAGATAGCCCTTCTGCTTAGAATATATAATTTGAAGTTGTTGTAATTGTGCCTTTTCTTTAAGTTGCCGCAGATCTTTCAAAATCGTATTACGAGAAACTCCTGTGATATATTGAAAATGATAGACAGACAGCGTTTCCTCACTGAGTAAAAGCATTAGATAAATAACTTTTTCACGATCTTCCTCAGAAAACACATAAGTTCGTTTAGTCAGTTTTTCCTGTAAATCCTCATCTCGAATTTTATCAGACAAATCATATCCAACTTTTCTGTCAAAGTGGATCGGTTTATACCCATATGACTTTAACCAATCATTTAGTTTCCCTATTCCATATTGCAGTTGTCTTCGAGTCAAACCTGTTTGCGCTTCAAGTTCACTCATTTTTAAAGGAGATGCTTGTTGTAATACGCGTATTATGTCAGCACTTCGTTCATCAAGAACCATCTTCTTATCCTCCTTGCTTTAAAGATACAATACCCTTAATAAAAACTGTATTGTTTTTGAGTCCGAATATTGTCCATTGTTCTGCACAACAATAGACTCTATACGATGGCTCATTTACCTTCCAATCAGCTCTATTTATTGGGAGAGAGTTTGTGAAGGGAGTGCAGGATAAATCTATATCAATAGCTCCTTCTAAATGCTCCAACTCTCTTCGGTCTTCATCAAACCACTTTCCTAAACCATTACTAGAAATAAAGAGTTCTCGACCATGTTTGCTGTTTTTAACTTCGAGTTTGCTAACCGTCCAATTGTTATTTAAAATCACTTTATATTCCATTTTAGTAGGTAGATTTGTCGTATTAATTATTGTACTCTTAACAATAATTTCTTTATCATCAGATGTTAATTCCATATACTCCAGTCCACGAGTTTCGATATTTTCCCAAACCATAGTTTTCTTCAATAAAATTCCTCCATATACATTTTCTTATGATATCCTCTTATGCTAAATTAAGAGCATTTTAAAATAACGTGACTCTTTGCATCCATAGGAAAAGAGCAATACCTTTGTTTAGGTATCACTCTCTTTATTTTAGTATAGTCGTTTCACTAGCGGTTTTTATAAGTAACAAGAAATGGTCCCAACAAGGAACCCAAAAGCACTATAAGAACACTTACACCGAGAGTAGGCATTATGTTTGAAAAAGGCGAAAGAAAATGTCCAAATATCAACATGGGTACAATGGTTAAGGAAACAAAAATAAACCTACTAGAGAATGTTATTTTATATACAGATTCACATTTATTGCATTTAATTGGATTATAATTCAACCAAAGTGATTGATATATTTCACTTCAACTAAACTGTTCTTTACACTTCTCACACTTTTGCAAAATTGAACCTCCCCCCTTATCTGAATAAGACTATTAACTTTTCATTCGTTTGATAATCATTAAATAGTTTATCTAAATGCTCTTCAACTTTTTCAGCCCACTCATCAAATTCATCGAAAGGTGGCTCACCAAATTTTTGTTCAATATACTCGTCTATATAAGCAGACCTTTTATGTGTTTCGTTAAACCAAATATCAAAATACTCTTCCTCTGAAACTCCTAACCTTGAAGCTTGATATTTAATAAATTCTTCATTTCCAATCACCTCTAAGAACTCATGCACTTCCAAAGTATCGTAACCTGGGAAGATCGTATTTTTAAGTTTTTCAATTTCTTCATCCGTAATTTTTATTCCTAACTCTTTTGCTTCATGAATGACAATTTCATCTTGCAAATAACGAATAATAAAATCCTCTTCTAAAGGGTATACCTTAAGAACATCTTCAGCTCTAATTTCATTATCATTTAAAAGAGCAATTGTATCCTCATTATCGAATGTCTGTGTAGAACACCCAACAAGTATAAAAAGAAAGAAGAATAAATGTAATAGATTCCTCAAATCAAATTACCTCCTAAGTACAATGCAAGGTCCAATAACTAGTCAACCTTAACATATTTTTATTTATGATTGCGTATTTTGTGGGAAATTCTTCTTTAACTAAAAATTTCTTCCTCCACAAGAAAAAGAGCAATACCATTTTTTAGGTATCGCTCTACAGTATCCTCATCATAAAAAAATCAATTGTTAATTGCCCCTACATTATTCTTTATATCTAATTCCAATTCTTCAATTTCTAGCTCCCATTTATCTAATGAATCAATAATAACTTGTTTTACAATAGTAGGATAAGATCCTCTTGTCTCTTCAAATACGGAACTCAATTCATCTCTATCTTTTTTCAATAACAATACTGCTTCTTTCTTTTGCTCCACTGTCATATATTCAAATATTCTTCTAGACTTTCTATTCATTTTTTTCCTCCTTTTTTACGTACAAATATTTAAGTAACTCACTTTATAAACAATCTATTATTTGATTTCAATAAACTTTTTAAAAATTCCTTTCAAGCAACATACTGACTTGTTTAGCTATTGAATCCGTACTTTCAGGGGTTTCATCTAACAGATACAATTCCATGACTCCAACAATGGCCATTCCCAAAAATCGGAAAAACACTTCCTCACTAATTCCTTTATTTTTTCCATTTTTTAAATCGACTTTTTCTTTAATTTCTTCTATTACAAAATCTAAAAAATGATTTCTAAAGGTGATTGTTCCTTTACTTGAGAATAAAGGTGAAAAAAATAACTTGTTTTGCTCAAAATATTCGAACCAAATAACTGTACCTTCTACTAAACCCTTGTCTTTTTTTTGCTCGCAAATAACTTTCAAGTCAGCTAAATGTTCCTCAATGAGTTTATCGAGTAAATCGAATTTATCGAGATAATGTAAATAGAACGTTCTATTCCCAACGTTCGCTCCATCGCAAATATCCTTTACCGTAATTTTATCAAAGATTTTTTCTGTCATGAGCTCAATAAAAGCGTTTTTTATTGCTTCTTGAGATTTAAGTATCCTTCTATCGACTTTAGTCATGGTCCTAGTCACCAAACTTTCTTGAAGATTAATGCACAATTTCAATTCATTCGTGCATTAATGCATAAATTGATCGAAATTGACGTTTGAAAACATCCTGTTCTCCTATTATATTATACATACAGAAGAAATAATACATATTAACGCATTATTTCTCCTGTATGTTATTTATCTACCTGTAACATTATAAAACAGGAATATTCAAAGAAAGAAGGGATGGAGATTTTAAAAAGAAGGGATTAACTAAGTTAGATTTTATATAGATCCACTAATAGTTTCGTTTGTCATTATAGTTAATAGAATTTGTTTCTAATCAAAATATATGTGGTCAAAAAATTTATTTATAGAAGGAGAAAAAACATGAAAAAATCAGTAACGTTTAAACATGGTACTTTAAATATGGCAGGCAATCTTTATTTACCAGATGGATTTGACGAAAATAAAACCTATCCAGCAGTTGTTAGTGTCCATCCTGGTGGCGGAGTAAAAGAACAAACAGCAGGAGTCTATGCACAAAAACTTTCTGACCAAGGTTTTGTTGCGTTAGCATTTGACGCGTCTTGTCAAGGAGAGAGCGAGGGTGAACCACGTTTACTTGAAGACCCATATGCTCGAGTAGAAGATGTACGTTGTGCCATCGATTATTTGACGACTCTTCCATATATTGATCAAGAAAAGATTGGAGCACTTGGTATTTGTGCAGGTGGAGGTTATGCTGTTTCTGCCGCTCAAACAGACCGTCGTATCAAAGCAGTAGCGACAGTCAGTGCCGTAGATATTGGTGCCATGTTCCGAGGAGAAGCAAGCGTTGAAACACAATTACAAACACTTGAGGCCGTTGCAAAGCAGCGTACTGCCGAAGCAAATGGTTCAGAAGTGAATCAACTTACTTGGGCACCTGATACGCTTCGGGAAATTAACGAAGAAACACCTGTGCTTTTACGTGAAGCTTATGACTACTACAGAACACCCAGAGCACAGCATCCTAATTCTCCAAATCGATTCCAATTTACAAGTATGGACAAACTAATGTCATTCTCAGCTTCAAGCCAAATTAGCACCTACCTCACTCAACCGATGTTATTAATTGTAGGCGATGCGGCTGATACACGCGGTTACAGTGACCAATTCTACGCATTGTCAAATGGACCAAAAGAATTGTTCGAAGTTGAGGGTGCAACGCATATTGCTATGTACGATATCCCAGAATATGTAGGACAAGCTGTATCTAAGTTAACAGCTTTCTTTGGTAAAAATCTTTAAGAAGTTAGATAAAACGTCTAAAAAAAGAGGTTTAGTATCATTAAAGCGGTTTTCCTAAAAAACTAGGAAAACCGCTTTTCTAATTTCTACACTACTAAATTAATGAATAGTTAGCCCCTACTTTTAAGGTTTTCCTATTTATTTAAAACCTCTAAAATACTATTTGCTGCATATTTCCCGGAACATATAGCCCCTTCCATAAAGTTAGGGAAGCTTGGTGAGATTTCACTACTCGAAAAGATAAAATTTTTATATCGTTTTCTTAAGATGTCGGCCGCATTATATAATCCATTAAAATGAACCTTTGCACTATAGCCACCACCACAGTATGGATCGTTTACCCAAACGCATTCTTCCATATCTAAATAATTTCGAGCTACTTCCCCAAATACATCATGTAATCGTTCGAGAGCATATTCTATTCGTTGTACCTTACTTTTCATTGCCAGACGTCTTGCTATATCTGCTCCAATGAACATCGTCAAACGACTCTCATCACCCACTTTTGAAGAATCGATTACACTTACCCCTTGCGACTCTGTATAAATGACCCCTTTCAATCGTTTCATCTTACCTTTTGCTAAGTATTCATGCCAAAATGGTTTCTTATAAGCCCAAGTTATTTTGATAATAGCTCCATCTGAATAACTGTTTAAAGCTTTTTCGAAATGATGAGCTAAGTTCGTACTATACGTTAACCGGCTTGCTGCAGCTGGTGGAATAGCGAGTATTACTGCATCCGATGTATACTTTTGATTTACAGAACGAATCTTATAACCATTTTCTATTTCTAGTACTTCATTCACAGGTTCACCATATACAATCTTGTCTTTCGAAATTTTTTCTAAAGATAAAACAAGATTATTCAATGGCCCTGAAGCTTGATGAGTGAGGTCACTCTGAGTGGATAGGTACTTTTCTTTAGCATCCAATAATGCTTTACTACTTAAATTTTTAGGATTAATATTAAATAGCTCTGAATGGTAACTACGGATGATTTTTTGGATATGATTATCTTTTATCACCTTTTCATACAGCTCAGACAATCGTTCATCCTTTTTATGAATTTGAATGAACAAGTCTTTTTCAACCTCTTCTAAGATCGAATCGACCGATATTTTCTTTATTTCATCAATTTCAACGGCATCCTCTGTCACATCGGTTTCAAGAATTTCCATTCCCGAATGCTTAATCAGCTCCACCATTTCTGTCATATCTTTATTTAAAAATTGGGCACCAAGCTCAAAATAACGGGGACGTTCAGCCGAAGAACTTGAGATTACTTTTCCACCTGGCCGTGAATTCGCCTCAATCACTTTGTAATTCACACCTCTTTCCTTTAGCATCTTAGCCGCTGACAAGCCTGCTAATCCTGCCCCAACAATTATTACATCATAATGTTGTTTGTTTAGCTCCTGCATATTTTTCACCTTTATTTCTAACTGAATTACATAAATTCTCCTGTTTTTATTCTCTCCTAAAAGTTAAATATAAATATCTCTAACTAAAATTTTGTTGTTTCTGATTTTATTGATGAATTATAAGTATTCCAACTCGATACATGGTAGCAATAGGAGGTTAACAACCACGAACAAGTATTAAGAGGTAAATTCAGGAATTGTAGCGATTGAAATGAGGTATATATTTATGAGGTATTTGTTAAAACCGAGAAGATGATGATGTCACAATCCTTCTTTCACTGACCTGCTTTTTTCTTAAAAAAGAGTATCGCTGGTTAATAAAGGATTCTCCACTATAATCGTCGAATTAAATGATAATTCACGGCTCATCCTATTGAGGAATAAACCTTCTTAAGCTAAAAGGGGCAGATTGTGTCAAAATAAGGTATAATTAATTGTATTCTTTTGTTTTTTAATTACAAAATACCCTTGAATAACAGAGCCAACCAGTTCTACGTGTATCAACCTCTTTATATGCTTAAGAGCAACATTTTCATTAGGTTTTTCTAAGTTATATATTGTAGCATGGCTCGTTCTATCGTACTATTTATGAATACTGATTAAGTTATAATATCGGGCTTTAAGGGTATAGGTAAAGATAAAGAGATTTTCAGAAATAGATTTAATGTTTACCGATTCATTATAGGCATTCGTTGAATCTCTATTACTAGGTAAACTTTATTCCCTAAAACCGTAGTTATTTCAATATTAATTTTTCTTAAAAAGAATAGGAGTGATTGTATGTTATCAGAAAAACTTGTTAAGGCACTTAACCGACAAATGAATATTGAGTTTCAAGCAGCACACGATTATATGGCAATGGCAGCCTATTGCCAACAAACTAGCTATGATGGGTTCGCTAATTTCTTTTTACAACAAGCGACAGAAGAGCGTGATCATGGAATGAAAGTCTACACGTATTTAAACGATAAAGGACACCCAGCTATTTTTTCAGAAATTAAAGCTCCAAAAGCTCAGTTCGGCTCTTTAGTTGAAACATTTGAAGCTGCTTTATTGCAAGAACGTAAAGTAACCAAAAGTTACTACGACGTATATGGAATTGCCCAAGATGAACGTGAATACCAAACCCTCTCGTTCTTAAATTGGTTCTTGGATGAACAAGTTGAAGAAGAATCAACATTTGAAACGCATATTGATTATTTGACTCGTATTAAAGACGATTCAAACGCTTTGTATATTTACGAACAAGAATTAGGAAAACGTAAAGCGGGAGAATAGGTAAGTAACTTAATGAAACAACTTAGCTTCTACGCATTCCTCAAGTGAACCAGGAGCCCCTCACGACAAAGTGCTGCGGGGGCTCCTGGTTTCACTTCTGAGGCCACTAAAAAAAGGTCTACTCGTTAAAAATGGTTCCATTAGTTAGCATACTCCGCCAGCACAATACCCTACGCGTTCCGCGGGAGTCTCCGGGTATTGTGCTGGCTCGGTTAAAAAATTGGAAACAGCTCTTCTAAAGTTAACCATCATCCTATCCCATACACATACTTTATTCAGAAACTTTTGAGACAGCCCCAATATCTAAAGTATTCAATTGCTAATTAACATATCCACTCTGAAAGCTATCATTCCAAATAATACTACCTTCTAAGTCTACTACTTCAATTGAAATTATACTGTGTTCTCCTGTTACACTAGGGTCATCCTCAAAAAAACTAACCCAAATTCTTTCTCCATTCTCCCTTTCAAAAATAAATGTCTCTTGTTCGACTGAATCCATTTTTATCCGTACGGTTGCAATGTTTTTATTCAATAGCATACCGTAGTACATATTCTCGTTCGGTCCCTTTACACCTGACCAACTAAATCCTTGGATAGGGCGTTCTACATAATCTTCCTCATAAGAAGAAGAGAGCTCACCCGCGGTTCCATGTGGATTTGGTTTGTAGTAAAATTCCAACCTATCTTCCATCTGAAAAAGTAGAAAATAATCTTCTCCTATCTTCTCTTTATGTAAAACTTCCATTTCGACATACGGATCCTCGAAACGGTGCACGTAACCAAACATTCGATGATTTAAATCCTCAAGTAATTCTATTTCTTTTTGTAAATTATCAACTTCACCCTTAAGATTAATTTCATTTAAGGTCGGTCCTGAATCGTTTTCTTTATAAGCACTTGAAAATTCATTATGAATAAAGATTTCACTCACTTGAGCAGCTAATAATAACAGAATGATAATAGCGGCACTTATTAGAAGACTAGGATAAAACTTGTTCGCTCTCTTTTTAACTAGAACCCTTTTACGAATGTTTTCCTTATGTTTCTTAGAAAATCGATTTTGTTTATACACAGTTCTATTAAGTGATTTTTTGATTTGTTCCCCTAATTCTTCCAACTAGGACCCTCCTCTATCATTTTTTTTAATAATTTCTTTCCTCTATGTAATCTTGTTTTAACTGTGTTTTCATTCGTTCTTAAAATTTGACTAATTTCCAGGATCGATGCATCTTCGTAATAGAATAAAATCAACACTTCACGATATTTAACCGGTAAAGTTAATAGGGCATTCGTCATCTGTTGATCCTTCTCATGCTCAAGCAATATTAATTCAGGTGTTGTTCGAGCTTCTGGATTCGTTTTAAAAATGGAGATATTTGATATCATTCTTTTAAAATAAGTACTTCGTAAAACGTCTTTACACTGATTGCTTGTAATAGAGTAAAGCCATGTTTGTATAGATGAGTCCATCCGAAAACTCTCAAGACGGTGATGACATTTTATAAAAACCTCTTGCACAACATCTTCCGCAAGCCCCCAATCCTTCAGATAGCCATAAGCTAATCTAATGAGCTTCTCACCGTACTCGTCCATTATCATTTCAAATATTAATTCTTTTTTATCTTCAGCCATTAAATGACTTAAAATTTCATTATTTAGCACATAATTTACCTCCTCTTTACCTTTTAGACGAAAAAGTGTCCATTTAGTTTCAGTAAATGCAGTAAAATTTTAAAGGTAATTAGTATTAAAAATATTGGCTAGTAGGTGGAGTAACCTACTAGCCAATACTATTATTACCTGAATGAACACTCTCTTTTTAAATTTTATACAAAATAAACTCTTTCAGTTTAGAAAACTTAAAAATCCCAGTCAGTGTTAAGATCATAATCATTGAAAGAGAGCTTAACAATTTAAATTCAAAATCAATTAAGTCAAACCAATACATACTTAGTGGAAACATAATGAGGAGGGTTAATAAATACGGCAAAGTCATTACATAATACAGCCCTCTTCCTTTCCTAAATTTGAAGAAAGAATCCCATTTAGCTTGATTCATATGGAAGATTTTTTTTATCATCATAAAAGTAAACATTAATAAACCTATATAAAATAAAGAAACTAATAGACTTATAACAAGATAAGACATGATAAAAATAAGTACATTCAATGCCACTCCTCCTTTCCAATACGGAAATAACAACTTCAATTTAAATTATTATATAAAACCGAAGCACACCTATTTTGAAGAATTATTTACTTCTTAAATGAATATGCCTTATGCTCTCTTGGACTGAGGTTTCTATATAACCAATGATTTGGTCCAAGGTAAATACCTTAAGAGGTTCCTTAAGCTTGGATTGTTCAAAGTTCATATCTTCTAAAACATATGGAGTAAAATTCCTTATATCCCCTACTGTCACTTCCTCTAAATCAATGATTTCATTGTTGTGCTGTAATGCTTGTTCTAATTCATCTTTTACAACGTAGTAATCGATTAATTTTCCGTTTAATAAATGAAAATCGTTATGATAACGCTGAAAAACCTCTCGATCATTTTCTAACCTGTTTTTTAACCAAGGTAAATAAAAACCCTTTAGCCAAATATCATCGGCAATTAGATGAGAGTAGTACCCCAATAGATAATCGGTTTGTTTGTACTCACTATATTTATGTAATAAACCTTCAAAATCAATCCTTCTTGAATAATCACTGAAATCCCCAACAAAAAAGTGCGATAAATCTTTTGGCGAGACAGCATCAGGAGCAACCCCTCCTATTAAAAATGAAGATTTTTTTGTAATGGATAATTGATTAGCAACCCGGTTTGCGATGATAAGGTGCATAATTCTTGAGCCCACAATATCAACTCCTTTTTTGTAGAAAATTATACCACTTATTGAATAATCATCCATGTTAGTGTGATAAAATTGTGAATAGTTAATAATGGACACTGCGGCTATTCTCAATTTTCACCTGAGTTATCAATTTCATTATAGATATAACATGAACTACATTCTTCAATGTTTGAAATGCTTGTTTTGTGTTTTTTAGTAAACAAAAAACAGGTAAGCCATTTAATAGTGCTACCTGTTAAAATATTACTGCCTTCTCTATAATAAGTGATACTAATGAAACTTATCATTATCTCAGCAATCATTATAGATAATGACGTTCGTTACCGTTTAATATTTTCTATAAGTGGGAAGTGATACTATGAATATCTACCAAACCATTAATGATATGTTTATAGGAGCAAGACTTAAATCAGCATTGATTTCGTATTGCTATATCCTCTGCTCTTTTTTCATCGTATACATAATTTATAACAGTGATGCATTATTTTATTTAATTTTTATTGCCTTTTTTACTTTTCCTGCTGTTATTATTGGCATTATTATTTCCATTATAATAGATATGGTCATCATCAAAATGAAATGGAACTTAAATAAAATTGGGCATATGCTCATATATTCCCTATTAGGTCTAATGATTTCTTTAACCTATAGCTTATTCATATTGGATGTATGGAATATGGAAGGCCATATATTTAATGCACTCTTATCGATATCCGCAACCACCCTTTATTATCTACTGTTTATTTATTTTAAAGACTGATTCATAGCTTTATAATAGAAAATCGTTGCATCCAATTCACCATTTGCCGATTTCGCATAGTTAGGAATCCGGCCTGCCTGGATATAACCTAATGACGTATATAGTTTATTAGAAGGGTCTCCTTCTCTTGTATCTAGAACCAATAACGACCGTCCCTCCTGCTTAGCCCGTTCCTCAGCTTTTTCCATCAGTGAACGCCCAATTCCATTCCTTCGATAATGAGGATGTGTCATTAGTTTCGCAATCTCAGCCCGATGACGCCCATTTTGTTTTCCACATAGCTGCAATTGCACACTTCCAACTATCTGATTATTTATTTTAGCGACAAATAAAATCACCTCTGGCTCTAGTACATGACTCCAATATTTAGTTGCATCCGCTAATGGCAGTGGTGGTAAAAACCCAATTGATGCATCATCTTCTACTACCTGTATTAAGAGTTCCGATAATTCATTCATATGTCCTTCGATTTTGTTCACTTGTTCAATGTCCACATTCTTGCCCAATAAAATCACCTCAATAAATAGATTACCTTTCTACTCTCTCACCTCTTCACAAATTGTACACTTATTAAGAAGGAGTAGTAAATGATTTCTTAGCAATACTAACTGGTCTATTCTTATGGTAATAATTTTACTTTAAATGGTTTAAAATCAACTGAATTTAAAGATCGGCCTCTAAATTCCCACTCAATCATTTCTCCACTTTCATACAAACAGGCTCCTCCTCCATCAGTTGGAAGTAATAAATAAGGAGTAATTGTTAATTCTTTCACTGCTGAATCAATAGGGTCAAACTTCTTATTACTTGTAAATACCATACGGTTGTCGAAAAGTTCCCCTTTCCCTCCACCTGAATGACTTAAGATCTCATTTTCATTTTGATCAACTATTAAAAATTCTATATTACCCGCCCTGCTCCATTAATATAATAAGAATCACATTAAATAAACAAAAAAGAGAGGGCGTATGTGAGCAACAAAGTTCAGCACACCCCCTACCTCTTTTTATTACAAAAGCCATCAGAAAATCCGTAAAAATCAATTATTTTGGTTGAAAGATTAGCTGAGAAACTATTTACCCTTGTACACCGTCTTTCGAATCCCATAAGCCTTGCAACTTCCTAATATAAAGAATCTGCCCCGTATGGTATGTCGTATGAATCGTAAGGTAAGCAAGATCAGATGCCATGTCATCAAGTTTATTAGCTTCAGCTTCCTCGACGACATTTTGCCATTCAGTCGTAATATTTTCTATCCGCTTAACCGTATCATTCCAAGTTAAACCTTCTGCATTTCTAAAAGTATTCGACTCCACATTCCTTTCGTTTGGTATGTCTTTAAACCGATTTAAATAACGTTGATTATAGAAGATTAAGTGATTCACTATTTCAAAAATAGAATTCGTTGTTTCACTCGGTTTCCAACTTGCTTGTTCTTCTGTAAGATCATCTATTGAGTGGAGTAATGATACAAACCAAGTGTTTTCATGACAAGCATTTAACTGTGCTAATAAAATATCTTTAACATTCATCTTCATCTTTTTTCCTCCCTCGTTATTTAAACAATATTCCTCTTTCTACTTACTCTTGCAAGTATTCAACACTAATCGAATATGTCCTTCTTTTTAACAAACTTCCCCTTTTCTAGCATATAAAAAAAGCACCTTTAAGATAAGAAATGCCTTTTTGATTACTAGAAAGAATTCAGTTTTGAAGTAGAGAAAAATCTTACGACAATGTAAAATCAACCATCCAGAGCTCTACCGTCGTTTCATAGCCAAGACTTTTATAGACATGAACAGCAGGGAGATTCTCTGAGAACACACCTAAGTAGACATCTGCGGAAAGTTGCTTCCCTAAATAGGTAAGTTGGCTCGTCAGGCTCTTAGCCAATCCTTTTCCCCTATAATCTAGTCTAGTGATAATGTTTCCTAGCTCGACAAGCTCGCGATCATAAAAATGAAAACCACCTACAGCTATGAATTCATTCCCATCCTTGATCCCAAGGAAAGGACACCGTTCTAGTTCACTCCTCGTAAAAAATCTCATCCCTCCGCCTTGTAAAAAATCTAGCACCTCAGAAAACTCTTTCTCTTTCACAAGTTCAACTTTATTAGATTCGAGCAATTTTGATTGGTCGACGTGTTTCATTGTTAAAAAACGTTGTGGTTCCCCAACAATGAGACCAAAAGACTGAAATAGCTGAAAGTCACGTTGAGATAAGATGGTACCACAAATTACATTTTGCTCAAGCTGAAAAGTAGCTCTTGTAAAAGCGATCAGTTCTGGCAAAAAGACTTCCTTTTCGCTCATATGATAAAAAGAAAAAGCTGGAAAGGAGAGCTCACTTAGATAGGCTAAAACAGCCGTCAATTGATTATCTATATATTGACCAACAAATTGGGCACTTTCCTTTCGTTGCGTTAAGTAACTATAAAAAAGCAAATGCTGGTCCTTATCCATTTGCTCCATTAATTGATTTCTAGTTTTTTGTGTAAGCAGGCGGTGTGTGAGCATTTAACTATATCCTTTCGTTCAGTTAGTAAAAAATCAAAAACCTTGAATTAAAGCATTTTATAACCTCAATCTCGAAGCACTTCGATCACTTTGTTGGAGGTGAAAATTGCTAGCACTAAGGATGTGAAAAAAACGAGCAAACTCCCCACAAGGACTCCTATTGAAGAATTTATCGGCAAGTGGCTCCAAACAAAAATAAATAACTAAAAAGACTGCTCTTAACAAATAAAGAACGATATTTTGCAATAATTGCCCCCCTTTTTTACAACAAACAAAGAAAAATTTTCCTTTTTAACAAGTGAATATCCAACTTAAATAGTCATATTTTATTAAAGTATATTATACCAAAAACAGGAAATGCTAGGGACTTAAAAATGAAAGAGGACGGCTAAAAAACTCTGTGCCCCTTTCATTGCGGCTCTTTGATTCCCTTTGCGACTTTTATTTGATAGCTTTCGGATTCATTGCTGTGCTTTGATTCCCTTTGCGGCTTTTATTTGATAGCTTTCGGACTCATTGACGTCCTATGATTCCCTTTCCGGCTTTTATTCAATGGCTTCCGGCTTCATTGACGTCCTATGATTCCCGAAGCGGCTTTTATTCAATGGCTTCCGGCTTCATTGACGTCCTATGATTCCCGAAGCGGCTTTTATTCAATGGCTTCGGTATTCATTGCAGCTCTTTGATTCCCTTTGCGGCTCTGATTCAATGGCTTCGGGGTTCATTGCTGGCCTTTGATTCCCTTTCCGGCTTTTATTCGATGGCTTCCGGCTTCATTGGCACCCTATGATTCCCTTTCCGGCTTTTATTCAATGGCTTCTGGCTTCATTGCAGCTCTTTGATTCCCTTTTCTCCATTAAATTGCTAGCTTCCGGCTTCATTGGCACGCTCTGATTCCCTTTGCGACTTTAATTCAATGGCTTCCGGCTTCATTCAACATCTTTGCTCCCCCTTCCTCCAGAACACAAAATAACCCTGCAAGTTCTCCTTACAGGGCCATTATTTTCTACTAGTCCAAGTTTATGTGTTATGTGTTATGCCTTATACCTATAATTGCAGCGATATATATTTCACTTCTAAATATTCTTCAATTCCCCAGTGCCCGCCTTCACGTCCGAGTCCACTTTCTTTCATTCCTCCAAATGGAGCTTGTGCAACAGAGGGTAAGCCATCATTTAAGCCGACAATTCCATATTCCAATGCTTCGGAAATCTTAAAAGCCTCAGAGAGATCTTTTGTAAAAACGTAAGCTGCTAGCCCAAAAGGAGTCTCATTCGCCCGACGAATCACATCGTCAATTGAAGCAAAGGTAGCAATTGGGGCAAGTGGTCCAAATGTTTCTTCCTGCATGCAGAGCATATCATCATTCGCTCCTACAACAAGGGCTGGTGCTTGGAAATAGCCTTTTTCCTCTTTTACATCAGCACCATATAAAACATTGGCCCCCTTCTCTTTGGCATCGGCAATATGTTTCGTTACTTTTGAAAGGGCCTCAACGTTAATTAACGGTCCAATATCTGTGCCCTCTTCTAATCCGTTTCCAACTTTTAACTTCTTCACTTCAGCTACCATAGCCTCAACAAAAACATCATGAATCGATTCATCTACATAAACTCGGTTCGCACAGACACAAGTTTGCCCAGCATTGCGGTATTTCGAAGCCATTAACCCATCGACTGCTTGAGCAATATCAGCGTTTTTGGTCACAATAAAAGGGGCTTGACCTCCTAACTCAAGGGATAACTTCTTCACTGTATGAGCCGCTTGTTCCATGAGTAGTTTTCCGACACGAGTCGAGCCCGTAAATGATACTTTACGAATTCTCTCATCCTCCATCCACTGTTTTCCAATTGCTACAGCATCACCTGTAATGAGATTAATAACCCCTTTAGGAATCCCAGCTTCTTGTGCAAGTTCCACAAGCCGATACGCTGTAAATGGGGTAAATTCAGACGGTTTTACAACAGCCGTACAACCAGCAGCAAGTGCTGGCCCCAATTTACGCGTTAACATCGCAGCTGGAAAATTCCAAGGTGTAATCGCTGCGATAACCCCTATCGGCTGTTTTTGAACGAAAATCCGTTTATTTGGTGAACTAGCTGGAACCGTTTCCCCGTAAATACGCTTGCCTTCTTCTGCATACCAAGACAGAAAACTGTTCGCATAACGTACTTCTCCGATTGCTTCAGTAAGTGGTTTTCCTTGTTCTTTTGTCATCAAAGTGCCAATCTCTTTTTCTTCTTGTTGAATTAAATGATGCCATTTTTGTAACAGCTCACCACGTTCTGCCTCCGTTTTTATTCTCCAGCTTTCAAGGGCTGAGGCTGCGGCATCGACCGCAAGCCTCGCTTCCTCTGCCCCTGCATTGGCAATCGTTCCAATGATTTGTTCTGTCGCTGGATTGATAACATCGAGCGTACTCTTTGTTTCTATCCTTTTATTATCAATAAACAATGCTTGGTGCATCAGCTAGCTCCCCTTTTCTTTTCATCTTCAAAACTTTTGCTATAAAAAAGACTTTCTAAGCAGACTTCCCTTTCTTCATCATACTAGAGATTGTTCTTTCCGTTTTATTAACTATTCTATGATAATTCTCCAAATGTTTATATACACTCAATAAGGTTAATAAAATGGCAATCAGTATACTGTATGTTCCATAATCAAATAAAACTGTCGTAATGATAAAGGCAGCATACATAGCGATAACCCCGACTACTAAATAATCACTTATCAAAGTTATCAGCACTAACGTTATAATACCGATTACAGCGAGCTTCCAATCAATAGCCAGTAATACACCAACCATAGAAGCAGTCCCTTTGCCACCACTAAATTTCATCGTTACTGGATAAATATGACCAATTACGACAATAAAACCAACGAAATAAACGAGCGTATTCATTGATTCCTTTGTAAGCCCATAATGACTTCCAATAATTTGAATCGTAACGACAGGGATAACCGCTTTCAAAATATCAATCAGGGCGACAATAATGCCATATTTCCAGCCTAATAGTATCGTCGTATTAGAGGCACCTGCATTTTTAACCCCAGCATTTTTTATATCCACTTTTTTCATTTTCCCAACCATTTGCGAACCATGTAAACACCCAAAAAGATAACTAATGATTACTGCCAAGAGGACGTATGCCATCTATCATTCTCCTTATAAACACCTTTGGTTGAAATCTCTGTTTCTTGACTGACAATTATTTATTAGTCCTTTTGAAAAATTCGGATTGAATTGTTGGCAATATTATTCTTAATAAATGCCTCAAAACGAATAAGACTCACTCACTTACACGACAGGAGTCGCTATACCATTTACGTAGTTGATTAATGTGAGCTTGGTGATACCTACTATGGTCTGCTATATGCCAAATCCCCCATTGGACAGTTGCTTCATTTCCTTTTTTATATTTCACTATTTGATTGAGATGTTCATCTTTTAACTGGTAACATAATGATTTAATCATACTGATGACCTCATCATATTCATTCAGAAGCACAGTCAAAGAGGGAGCTTTAAGTTCAGGTAATTGGTTATTTCCATCTAACATTGGTCCATATTTCTCTTCAAGTTTAATAGGAATAACCTCTCCCTTTATTCTAAACACCCATCTAAGATCGACGTAAGCTAAATGTCTTAGCAGTTGAGCGGTACTGTTGAAATTCTGGTTAGGTCCTTTATATTCTAACTCCTCTTGAGACATACCGGCGACAATCGATTTTAAACGTTGATAATTTCCGTCTACCATTGAGTAAAGTCTACCGATAACCGCATCCATTTCAGATTCGCCTTTTAAATCTAAAATCATGCAATCACTCCTCCTGTGTCAACTATATAAAACATATTTAAATCTCTTCTTGCTACCCTCGTTACTAAAACTAGCTATTCCATAAGGACAACTTCATCCCCTACTTGAATGACACCTGTTTTAATGACCGAAGCATAAACACCAAAATGATTATTTCTTTCTTTTACAACCGTTTTTAATATAGACGAATCTCGTTTGGCATCCTCAGGATTAACCGTAATAATCATACATCGTTCACAATGCCTTTTTATTTGAATTTCAACTTCACAGCCAATTTTTATTCGTTTACCAAACCATTTTTCTTCTATAAAGGGTTCTTTATCTTTCAATGTAAGAAGTAAATTAGGGCGAAAGCGACGAAAATCTAGTTCTGTTTTATCTGTTAATTCTTTTAGTCTATCTAATGAAGTGTCGGTTACTAACTGAATATGCTCTTCTTCAATTGCCCCCAAAGGTATATGCAACGGTGTAAATATAGACTGCGAGACTTTTCGTTGTGATTTAGTTTCTATTTCTTTGATTAATTCTTCATCCCTCCAATTCAGAACCTTGCCTTCTGGTGTGATGATTTCAACTTTAGGATATTTGTCCATAGTCTCTTCCCCAACAAACCTCGCTTTATATCGAGCCATTTCTGGAAATTGAGTGATCGTTAAAAACTTCCCTCGTCTCATTTCATCTATAAAAGCATGGCTACGATCTCCATATAACCCATACTCCATGATCTTCGTTTTCTGTACTGTTTCACCATAAAAAGACTTCACAGGATGACGAATCAGTTCTTTGATATGTCCAATTAACATAAAAATTACTCCTCATTATAAAAATTCTGATTTTTTTGTAATTAATTTCAAGATAACTCATTTAATTATCAACTAGCAAGAGATATTTTCTCGTCTTATTCGGGTTTCCTATACACGACAAATACTCCATTTAATTCACTCCAAGGATACTTGGCACTTTTCCGATTCAAAGCGCGCTCAAATCAAGTTTGTCGTAAAAGGCCCCACTAATCACCGGTTAATAAGAAACTTTATTCCTTTCAAAACTACTCATGACATTAAAAAGGCGTTCCTTCTTTAATAAAGGAACACCCACCAGTTTTGAAAGCAAAATATAAGATTTCACCCTTCCTTACTTGGGTTATACGCCCTTACGGCGGGCTTTATGTAATTACGACCGGCTCTCTCGCCGCTTATTCAGCTTTACGACGGGCTTTATGTAATTGTGACTGGCTCTCTCGTCGCAATTCACCTCAAAAAAATAGCCACTCCTGTCACACAGCACTCCGCTTTTTAAATAGTTATACTTTTATCGTGACAGGTAGTGTAACTGTGAATATGGTTCCATTTTCGATACTGCTCTCTATATCGATAGTGCCGCCATGATTTCCGATAATCTGATAGCAAACCATTAACCCTATACCTGTTCCTTGTTCTTTTGTCGTATAAAAAGGTTCTCCAATCTTATTAATTAATTCTTCTGAGATTCCACACCCTTGATCAATGACTTGAACTTGAATCGTTTCTTTTATTTGAGCGGCCTTAATGACAATTTTCCCGGGACTGTCCATTGCTTCAATGGCATTTTTGATTAAATTGATAAAGACTTGCTTAATCTTTGTCTCCTCACAATAGATAGATAGTTGCTTATCATGACTCTCAAAGACTAATTCAATGCTTTTCATATTCGCCTCAGAGGTAAGCAATACCTTAATTTCCTCGATGATTTGAACAAGATTATGATTTTTTCGGTTCTCAGAATGTGGTTTCGCTAACGTTAATAATTCAGCCGATATTTGTTCAATTCGAGAAAGCTCATCTTCTATGATGGTGTAATACATCTCTTTTTCGACTCCAGCATTCTTTAACATATGAAAAAAGCCTTTAATCGAAGTAAGTGGATTACGTAATTCATGGGCAATACTTGCTGCAAGCTCTCCTGCTATTTGCAATTTTTCAGAGCGAATGAGCATATTTTCATTTTCTTTCTCTTGTGTCATATCGACAAATGCATGAAGAATAGCTGGCTTCTTTTCAAATAAAATATCGATAGATTTAACCAAATAGTATTTCCTTTCACCATTCATATGTATAAATTGTTGCTCTTGTATTTCCCTGGTTGTGGAATCAATTAAATTAAAATCAAATTGTTCAAAAAATGGCTTTAAAGTCGTTTTTATTTCCTTAACTGTCTGATTTTCATGAATATGTAAAGCCTCTTCAACTATTTCATTCACAAATAGAATATGATTTTCATTTCTAATAATAATCGGGATTGGTAATTCTTTAATTAAGGTACGAAGCTTTAATTCACTTCCCTTAATGACTTCATTTGTTGATTTAATTAATTGATTCTCAAAAACCAAGTCTTTATTTTTCTTTTGAAGCTCTTGGTTTCGCACTTCTATTCTCTGAATTCTCTCAATCTCTTCAATAGAAATAGAGGCATGATGTTTTTTATTATAAAAAGGGGATAGATTATAATCATTATCTAATAAAAGGTGTGTGTGCGTTTTCAATAATTCATTTTGTACATAGGCAGGAGTAAATAAACCATTAAATAAACAAACAGAGATAATTTTTTGTTCACTAATAAATTCATCACAATTACATTCGTAGTTTATTAACGTTTCTACAAAATCCTTATCAGGAAATGGAATATGTCCCCATGTCCGGATATAATAGCCTTGGTCCAAGTATGGTTGGACTAGACTAATTAAACTTTGACCAGCTCTTGTGTAATTAAACCATTTTCCGTCTAAATAAAACTCACGGTTATTTAGATAAATAATCAAATTACACTCTTTTTCAGTAAACTCCTTAGCTGCAAGTTGAGCCTTTATTAAATCCATGACTTCATCGGATTCTTTAATGAAAACAATGGATCCTTCCTCTATACCTTCCTCGATAAAGCTAACGGCATTTTCTATATATTTATCCATTTCATTAAACATATACAAAATATGCCCTCCCTTATTAAGCAGAGAAAGATGATTTGTCAATTGACTAATTGGACTCCTATCAGCCATACTCCATTCACCTTCTTTCCTTTTTATAAAAAGTCGTAACAATGTATTAGCTTTTAATTATATAACCTCTTTCATAATTTTAGAAACATTTACATATGAGAGAGCCTAAAGTATGTAGAACTTGTCGAGCACTTTTAAATCAAAGCAACAGTGAAACCCTAATCTCTTAGCCTCTGGCATGTTTAACCTCTATTTCCTTTCGCATTCTCAAACCAAGACACTCATGTATTCTTTTCATTTTAAAAAGGCTATTCCTAGTTGACAAAACAACTCGAATAGCCTTTTAATATTTTTAGAACACTTTATTCATCTACCTTGTAATCAGCTTCAATATAAAACTTGACTTTGTCCCCCATTAAATAGTAATTGGAGTAATGAACAGGTGAATAGTCAGCACCAAAAATTACTTTTTTCACCAAGATGACCACAGAAGTTTTATTGACCCCTAAATATTCACAAATCTCTGGAGTCGGATGAACATATTCAATTTCTTTGTGTACTTTTGTAAATTCAATCCCATATTCATTTCTAATTAATTCAAAGGTCGAAATATTATCAATCAAATGAGGTTCTATCCCTGGGAATATGTCGGCAGGAAAATAAGCAAAGTCTACACTAAATGGACCATCTGCATCAGTCACTATACGTGTGAGTTCAAGAAAATCGGTATATTGAAACGAGAAAGCTTTAGCAATGTCAGTCTCATTTTGTATCCATTTCTTAGACAAAACTTCCTTTTCTATATTATTTTCTATTGTCGATAGACCTTCAGTGAAGCCTTTCAAATTTAACAAATGCAGATCTTTTTTGGAAGCCTTGACAAAAGTTCCTTTCCCCCTTATCACTTCAATGATACCTTCATTAATTAATTCTTTGATGGCTCTCCGGATTGTAATTCGACTGACATTGAAAAACTCACACAATTCGGATTCATTCGGAAGTTTATGACCAGATTTCAAATTATTTTTTTTTATCATTTCCCGTATTCCAGCTTTTATTTCTTCATATAGAAGAATTGGACTGTCAACATTCATTCCATCTTGTTTTTCCATAGTAACTCCCCCATTTCATTCTGATTTGATTATTAATTTAACTGTACATGAGGAGAAACTTTAAAACAAATGTTTAGGATTCCATCGGATAACCGAAACCACCGTAGATCATACACGTTCTTTCTGCAGACTCTGTGGCTTTTTCAATAGAAGCTTCCATTCCTAGGCCATTAATATAGTTCACTAAAAAACCACCAATCAAACTATCCCCAGCCCCCATTGTATCTAAAACAGAAATAGACTTCAGTTTTTGTTCATATACAGTCCCTTTATAAATGAATAAGGCAGGCAAACTGCCACGTGTTAGTACAACTACGTTAAAGCGGAACGGTTCCAATTCTTTGATAAATAAATCAATTTCTTTACCTGCTAATTCGGACGCTGAAAAGAAAGCAAATCGAATATAAGGAGCAACCGATGACACATATTCAAGATCTAGATTATTCGAGAAATCATAGGCTACATCGATGACATCCGATAGTTTTAAAAGTTCACTTTCCATCGAGGAATAGCAACTAATATGACAAATATCAAAATCAGATATAAAAGACAATTCTTCATTAGTGAGCTGGATTTTGAACTTGTGTTGTACTGTATCTTTTGGCCCTCCTATGAAAACTCTATCCCCTTCTTCTGTAAGTGATACTTGAGGTTGGCCACTAATTCCTTGTGCAGTACGAGACATCGCAAAATCAATGTTTTCTTGCGTTAATGCATACTTAATATGTTCAGCCTTATCATCCGTAGCGAAAATACCAATGTAAGCGACTTTTTCTGCACCGTTCTTCCGGGCATTCACGGCAACATTTACACAGTTTCCCCCTGGGTAGTATTTCTTCTGATCTAAATAACAATCCACTACATTGTCACCAATGGCAATCAATTTCATGTACAATCCTCCCCCTTATCCTTTTACTGATCCCTCTGAAAGTCCTCTTACTAGATAACGCTGCAGGAAAAACAGTAAAATAATCATAGGTAACGAAGCTATGACCATCCCTGCAAGTAAGACACCCCAATCAGTTCGAAGAGCATCCCGGAAATTCATCAGTCCTGAAGGAATCGTCTTCAATGCATCTGAATTAATGAAAACAGTAGCGAATAGAAATTCATTCCACGCAAAGTAAGCTGTCAAGACTACCGTGGTCATAATAATCGGAAGCGACAACGGCAGATAAATCTTCCTATAAATATTAAGTTCACTACAACCGTCAATAATAGCCGACTCCTCCAACTCCCGTGGAATGCTCAAGAAGTAAGCACGAATCAGGATGATGGTAAGTGGTAGACGATAGGCAACATACGAGAATATTAGTGCCCAATGTGTGTTGATTAAATTTACAGCTGTCAGCATTTCGAACAGTGGAATCAATGCAACTTGCGGATTCATCATAAGGCCACCGATTGTAAATAACAACACTATGTCAATCCATCGTGACCGGTATCGAGACAACGTAAAAGCTGCCATAGAACCGAACAACACGACAAGGACAATCGTAACTCCTGTGACAAACAAGCTATTGATAAAATATCCAGAGATACCATTCGACCATGCAGACATGTAATTTTCAAAATGCCAGACAGATGGAAGACCCCATACATCATTGTAAATTTCATTGTAGCTTTTAAAAGATGATATCATCATCCAGAACAAAGGATACAAAATGATAAAAGCAAGTAAGAACAACCCTAAAATAACCAAATTTTTAGATATTTTTGTACGTATATTCACTTTCCCAACTGGTTTGTGCTGTTTTACGATTTTATTACGGTATTCTAAGTATACACTTCTTACATCTACTTTGGACATGTCAATCATCCTTTCCTGTTCCAGACACTCGTATCTGGATTATAGCGAGCAAAGCAGTAAAGACAAAAATTAAGGTAGCAATTGCTGAAGCATAACCCATATTATCTTTTACGAATCCTTGCTGGTACATGTGTACGGCCATCGTCATCGAACTGACTCCCGGTCCGCCATTTGTCAGAATGTAAGGTTCATTAAAGACCAGCATAGATCCTGTGACCGTGATGAGAACATTAACGAACATTGTCTCCTTTACTTGCGGTATTGTTACATTGAAAAATTTTTTTATTTTTCCGGCACCATCAATATCAGCCGCTTCATATAAGTCTTTTGGAATTTTCTGTATAGCAACAATAAACAACATTGTAATAAATCCAATACTTTGCCACTGTGACATGGCAATGACGGCGTAAATGGCTGTAGTTGCATTTCCTAACCAAGGAACCGTTAAAGCTTCAAGACCAATCAATTCTAAAAAGCTATTTAATAACCCCATCTGAGGGTTGTATATAAAATTAAATAGTAAAGCGATGACAGAAACCGATATCATCACCGGAATAAAGTAAATCACCCGAAGTGCAGGTGCGATTTTTCGAAATAACTTGTCTTCAAGAACAGATGCAAGTATCAATGCAAAGAAAACTTGGAATAAGACGGAAATAACGGCATATTTAATATTGTTTAAAAGTGAGCTCATCACTACTTTGTCTTTAAACAAATTTTCAAAGGTTGTGAATCCGATGAATTCTTTCGATTGAGAAAACGCACTGAAATCAAAGAAACTGTTGTAAAAATTTTGGACGAGCGGAATATAAATAAAAATACCTAACAGCAAGAGACTAGGCAACAGGAACAGTGTAGGAATAACTTTCCTTGAATTCATACATACACCTCTTTCATTTTAAATAAGTCCTAATATTCAGGGGAACATTAGGACTTATTACTATGCATTAGAACGATTACTTTTGGTCTAAGACTACTTGCTGAGCTTCTTTTACAATTTCTTCTGGAGTGGTCTGGCCTGTCGCGAGATTCTGACCACCACGCATAAAGACATCCGCTACGTTTATATTGAGTGCGTTATCGAACCAGGGGGCCGTAGAGGTAGCGTTCAAAACCATGTTGTAAGCTTCCAGACTAGTTTCATTAGCGTTTTCGGGAGTTACCGCTCCTTTAATGGCGTTTAATTGACCGTCTATTTGCGTAAACTCGAAAGCTGTCTCTTCAGAAGTTAGGAATTTAAGGAAATCAACAGCTTCTTTTGGTGCGTTTTTACTGACCATCCATCCTTCAGGGGCACCAGTCAATGAACTAGAATCGCCCTTGCCGTCCATGACTGCTGGGAAATCAAAGAAACCGAACTCAACGCCACCAATCTCTTCCACTAATTTAATTTCTGCAAACTGCATGTACAATATTGGTACTTCACCGTTTCCGAACATATTTCGGGCAGCTTCATGGTCAATAGCTGTTGAAACTTCCCCCATGTAAGATGTTAATTCTTTGAAAATTTCTAGTGCTTTAACGTATCCTTCATCGGTAAATTCGGCAGTGGCTAAATTATAATCTTTTTCCAGAATAGCCGGATCAACTACACGCTCGAAAATCGTACCCATATAATGTGAAATGGCCCATGTATTCATCAATCCTTCCATCAGAGGTGTTTCATAACCTACCTTCTTCAGTTCTTCCAAGACTTGAATGAATTCATCATAAGTTTCCGGAATAATAAGATTATTTCCATCAAAGATCGCCTTATTATAGAAAAAGGCTTTGCCGTCCACTGTAAAAGGAACCCCGTACGTGCTTTCGTCGAAAGTGAACCCTTCAAACTGAGATTCCATGAATTTTGATGACCATTCAGTGTCCTCATCAATAACATCATCTAATGGCATGATCCTGCCAGAAGATACAAGATTTTCAGCGAATGAGTTCGACCATGAAGAGAATATATCCGGTAAATTATCGTTTGATACCAATACCCTGACTTTTTCTTTATATGAATCATTCAATACATAATCTACATTGATACTAACATTCGGATTCGCTTCCATATACTCTTCGATCTTTTTATCGTAGAACGATTTTCGTGGCTCATTCGGCCAACGGTGGAAAAAGTCAATTTCGACTTTTTCTCCACCATCCGATTCACTACTTACATCTTTCGAATTACAAGCTGACAACAACAGAAGGAGTAGGAGTAAGGACAAAGATAAAACTTTGATTATTTTTTTCATTTATAAAACTCCTTTCATTCCTAAAGTGATTAAATTTTGAAATAAAAATCCCTCAATTTTAGTAATCCATTTTCCACATATATCGTCTGACAGACAGTGGATGTCCAGTATGTTCAGCGAGACCATCCGCATACAGTCTCAAAACTGAACCAACAAGTGCAGGCCCAAAATACTCTTTCAAATCTTCGTCAATTCCTTCGTAGTTCAATTCTGCAACATCTACCACTTCTACTTTTACGCTAAATTTAGTTACGAAATCAAGTGCACGCTGATCAAGTGGCCGGCTGGCTCCGTCTCCTTTGATGACGAGAAAAGGTACATCGAAATCGGTAATTTCGAATGGGCCGTGAAAAAATTCCCCAGAATGAATTGGATTTGAGTGGATCCACAGCATTTCCATCAACAAGCAGCTTGTAAAAGAGTAAGCGTGATGTATATAAGCACCACTTCCCATCGTATAGATTATTTTTTCACGCTTGTATTTTTCACCAAAATCGTTTGCTGCTTTTGTGAACAGTTTCTGGTTCTTCTTAATTAGTTCGTCCAAATTAGACAGTTGCTCAATCACACGAGTATATTTTTCATTTGGTGAGAACGTATTTAATAATTCGAAAATCAGCGTATAATAGATGCCTGTTTCTCCATCAATTGCATCAGAGCCATCTTTATAATTGTAATGGATAATGTATTCGGCAGCTTCGCAAAGTGGTGATTTTCTGTCCATCGAAATCGCCACCGTGAGCGCTCCTTTACTACTTGCAAAGTTCACAGCTTTAACAGTTTCCGGGGTCGTACCTGAGTGCGATCGTAAGATGACTAAACTATTTTCACCTAAAGCCATAGGGTTACGGTGAATAAATTCATTTGACGTATAGACAAAACTTGGAATACCTGTTTCTTTACTCAAGAAATATTCACCAAAAGACAAGGAAGCCATAGACCCACCGCAAGCCACGAAAAACACATTCTCGATTTTTCTCGATTTTATAACTTCAATAACTTCTTTAATCTCAGCTTCATGCTCTGGTTTTAATTTTGCACCTTTCTTTTCTTTTGTACCGGTTCCTATTTCCTCATTGACTGTCTCTTGTTCTGTCTTCATTCCTACACCTCCAAATTTTTATGACGTCATATGACATCATATTAAAATCATGATAAACCAGACTCTCTTAATAGTCAATATAATTTTAATTTTCTAATAATATAAAAGTTAAGAAGTTACTATTAGAGATTCGGATAGTATTTGACTTCGTTTGGTTTAACAAACTTATCTATCTCTTTATTTATCATTTTTGTTCTCTGCTCATGATTTTTTATGTTGGCTTCTTTTAGGTCTTTGCTCAGCCCATACAGCCTTTCCTTAAACTAACATTTTCTACTACCAAGCCTATAGTGGACTTTCACTACCTAGGTATCATGCACACCAAAAGAGCAGCCTAATAGTGAATAGGCTGCTTTCTAGTATGCATGTTCATGTTTTATCTAACTTAATTTCACTATAGTCCCCTTCCCTTAAACCTCACCATTCAACTTCACTTTTACTCTTTCAGGTATTTCATTTAACTGGACTTCATCATATGATGTTACTTGATCACCTTTTTTTAAATAGAGCATCAAGTACGCATCGATACGTAGTTCTTTTGCTGCGAAAAATTCAACTTCTATCATTTCTCCTTTTTCGTTATAAGCAGGGAGCTTATATAAGTAGTGTTTCATAATTTCACCTGAATCTAATTTGGTTTCTTCGACTGAATCTGCCGTCGTAATTTGCACGTAAGCATTTTCTTTCCCTAATCTATTAAAATCTACATTTGCTAATACTAAGATAATCCCAACAAAAAGCCCTGCTCCAATTAGTAAAATCCCCATTAATTTCTTCATAATTATCCCTCCAAATTTTCTTTGTGTACCGTTTGAAAAGCGAAATCCGTTTGCCAAGAAGCGAGAATAGTGTAGTTTGTTTACTCCGTCAGCTGCATGCCCTACGCGTTCCGCGGGTGAGTCGGGAGCCTCCTCAGCTATTTGCTTGCGGGGTCTCCCGTTCCTCACTAATCCCGCAGGAGTCTCCGGGCATTCCACTGTCTCCGTTTTGGTTAACCAAAAGCCAGTGAACTACGTTGATTAATTTTTCTCGAGCTTCTAACGGACGTAGCAAGTCTTATAAAAACTACGAACCGTAATAACATAATAAAGTGCGTAAATCATCGTATAAGCTAACATCCAAATAGCGATAGGAACGAGTAAGTTCATCGCCAATAAATTAGAGAAGGCCGTTAAAGCAACCCCTGCATGAATCAAGGCAAGAACGAGAGGTGCTGTAAAAACCATTCCCACTTGATGGCGAACGGTCCGCTTCATTTCCAGACGCGATACACCTATTTTATGAAGGACAGTATATTTCGCTTTATCTTCCTCTGCCTCGGTCATCATTTTGAAAAAGATGATACTTCCGGTCGCAACTAGGAAAACAAGTCCTAAAAAGCTTCCTACAAACAACAGCGAACCCGATGCCTCGATTGCACTTTTATAGTCTTGTGTCGCGCTTGTGAAGTTCTCAGTTGAAGCGGCTAATTCCTCTGACAAAGCTAATTGGTTTTTATAATCCTTTACTTGAACCGCCTGATATGTCTTTTCCTCTGCCGTGATTTCATTGTAGAAATCATCTGTGACGACAATCGTACTTGCTCCAACAGTGAATGCATTAAATACAGCTTGATCATATAATTCAGCCACTACAAATTCATTTCCCTCAATCCCAATCGATTCTTCTTTTTGTGACCAACGCTCATCATAAAACACATCGAGCATTAAGACTTCCCCATCTTGAATCGTTGTTATGTCAGACCATTCTAATTGATTTGCTAGTCTATTAAAGGTAGATTGATTGATAACCGCATATTCCATCTCATATAAGTCATGGGCAATCCGCAGTTCCTTACTCTTAATTGTTTCAGCATATTCGATTAGATCTGGCTCAATCTCTTTGGGAGAGCCTTCCCACATAAAAGTATGCGGTGCATAGGTTTGAATACTTTTTTCCACATTATAGTACATCCCAAATACCGCTCCACCCGCTGTCATTGTCGTCGCACTCATTATCGCGATAATCGTTAATGTTTTCGCATTCCCACGAATACGGTACAACAGCTGAGAGGCCGTCATTAAATTAAGCCCTTTCCAAGCCCAAAACGAATTCTTTTTCAGAACAGATAACACATACACAAGAACGCTGTGGAATAATAAAGCTGAGCCAATCACTGTTAAAACAATAATGACAATGGGCATCGATAAACCGAGCATCCGCCAAATTTGTGAAGTCATTAAATCTTGTAAAGCGAGCCAATAAGCCCCTGCTAGTGTGACCACACCTAAAATCGCCGTTATCATTCGTGCTTTTGGCAATTCTTCGCCTTTTTTCTCAGCATGAAATAAATCAATTAACTTAAATTGATAAATGACGCGATACCCTTGCAGCGATGTGATTAAGAAAATAAGGAAGAAAACAATAGACGTATTCATCACTGCATCCATTGAAAAAGTAAATCCAATGGCGATATCAAGACCCATTAATTTCATTAAAATCGTCAGTAAGACACGTGATAAGAGAAAGCCCAGACCAACGCCAACTACTAATGAAAATAATCCGATCACCATATTTTCACAAAACAACATAAAGCCAATCGAACGTTTCCGAACACCTAATAGCGAATAAAGAGCCACTTCCTTTTTTCTTTTTTTCATAAAAAAGGAATTCGAATAAGCAATAAAAATGGCTACAAAAATCATTAAAACAAAGGCCGAAGCACTCATAATTCCGCTAATTTGTTTAGAGGTTTCGGAAAGGGCACTGATATCCTCACTATATTTCAAGGTCACAAATGTAAAATAAATCACAATGGAGAAAATAGTCGTTCCAATATAAAGTGAATAGCTTTTAAAATTACGTCGAATATTTTTCAGGGCTATATCAAATAACGTCATGCACATCACCACCTATTTGTGCTAATTCATCTAAGATCATTTGGAAAAACTCCTTGCGTGATTTCGTACCTCGGAAGAGTTCCTTTGATAATTGACCATCATTAATAAATAAAATTCGGCGGCAAAAACTTGCTGCATACGCATCATGTGTCACCATCATAATCGTCGTTTCATGGTCTACATTTAGCTGACTTAAACTTTCTAGCAAGTCTGTTGCCGATTTGGAATCCAAAGCCCCGGTAGGTTCATCCGCAAAAATAAGTTTAGGGTTTGAAACAAGGGCACGACTCGCGGCCGTACGCTGCTTTTGCCCACCAGAAATTTGGTAAGGGTATTTGTCCAATAATGATGAAATCCCAAATGTATCAGCAAGTGCTTCCACACGCTTTTTAATCTCGTTAGCTGGCTTTTTCGCAATCGCCAGTGGTAGTAAAATATTTTCACGAACAGTCAGTGAATCGAGCAAATTATAATCTTGAAAAATAAAGCCAAGATGATCACGCCGGAAATCGGCCAATGCTTCCTCTTTCAACTTCGCAATATTGTCATTTCCAATTAAAATATCTCCATTGGTTGGTAAATCGATTGTCGCAAGAACGTTTAACAACGTCGATTTTCCTGCCCCAGATGGCCCCATGACGCCAACAAACTCACCATGGTCAATTTCAAAAGATATATCTTTAAGTGCTTTAAATTGATTTGCACCTTTTCCGTAAGTCTTTTCAACATTTCGTACCGCTAATAATGATTCCATTTCTATGCACCTCTTTCGTATGTCTTTACTATAACGAGGCATCCTTAAACTAAATTCACGACTACCTTACAAAATCCTTAAATAGCATCTCACTATAAAAAAGGATATGATAATTGGTAAATAACTCTTGTTTGAAACAAATAGGAAACGAAGAAGATTGTAGAAGTAGGAAGGAAAGGTGTATTGAAGATGGAAAAACCACGTATTATGATTGTTGATGATGAGAGCGATTTATGCCAGCTAATCAAAACTGCCCTCACAAAAGAAGGATTTTCTGAGATCGAGTTGGCGAATTCCATTCAAGAAGGCTGGGAGAAGTTCCAAACATTCTCACCGAATATCGCCATTTTAGATGTAATGCTCCCAGATGGAGAAGGCTATGACTTATGCAAAAAAATTCGGGAAGTGTCACGCATCCCGCTCTTATTTTTATCGGCTAAATCCGATGAAATTGATAAAATCTTAGGGCTTGCCATTGGCGGGGACGATTATATTACCAAACCATTTAGTCCAAAGGAAGTCGCTTTTCGAGTAAAAGCTCAGCTTAGACGGGCAGGCTTATATACAATCGATATGACCGCTCAAGCAAAGACCAATCAAACAACAACTGTAGGTCCTTTTAACATCAATCAAGATGAAACAGAAGTTTTTAAAAATGGGGAAATTCTTGAACTAACAGCAAAAGAAGTCGGCCTGATGGCGTGCTTTATGCGTAATCCGAACCGAATTTTAAGCAAGGAGACATTATTCGAAAGAGTTTGGGGAGAGGATTTTTATGGGGCTGATAATACATTAATGGTTCATATTAGAAGGCTCAGAGAAAAAATTGAGGATACTCCCTCAAAGCCAACATTTATTACAACAGTCAAAGGCCTCGGCTATAGATTTATAGTGAAATAGGTGATTTAAGTGAAATGGAAATTAACAGCTCGCTACTTGATTTCAGTGCTGATCATTGTCTTTATTGTCCTTTTTATTAATACTTTAATATTAATTGGTATGCTTTTTTACCAGCAAACACGTGGGATCGACGATGTTTCTAGCGATTCAGGTGTAAACTTCACACGCCAATTCAGTCATTATCTTTCGCTCGAAAATGAGCAACCCGTTGTTTCGAATGAAGGCATCGATGCCCTCCAAGCATTCGGCGGATGGATTCAGATTTTAGATCAAAACGGACAGGTTCTATCCTCTTATCTTGCACCAAATGATGTGTCGACACACTATAGTCCATTTGAACTGATCCACAAATATAAATATATGGACGATGATTTCACGACATATTTCGTTGGGGAGTTTGAAACTTATAGCTATTTAATCGGTGTCCCACAGTCTAAAGAAGAACGAGTCGTTTTTATGGTAGATGCCGAATCGATTTGGTCCTATGCCTCTAAATCTTTATTAGCGATTACGATCGTCGATTTATTCATTGCCATGCTTGTCGGCTTATTGTTTAGCACGATCTTAACCAAACCTGTCTCTCATTTAATTAACCGCATCTCACAGTTAAAATCACGGAATTTTTCTGTCCAAAAAACGAAAAGACCTGGTATTTACAAGACGGTTTTTGCCAATTTAAATGAGGTCTCCAAAACCTTACAAGCTCATGAAGAAGAACGATTGAAACTAGAAAAAATGCGCAATGAATGGATTAGCAATGTCTCTCATGATTTAAAAACACCGCTCGCTTCCATCCAAGGATATGCGGAATTACTTCGTGATCAAAATGTCTCACCGGTGGAACGTTTAGAATACGCTGAAGTCATTGAACGGCAATCGATTTATATGAAAGATTTGCTTGATGATTTTAATTTAACGATGCGCTTACGTAACCAAGAATTGCCGCTCAACTTATTGGAAACACGAATGGAAAGTTTTGTCCGCGAAATAGTGATTGATTTATTAAACGATCCGCAATTTGGCCAGTACGAAATTGACTTCACGAGTGATTCGTCCAAATTGAAGTGGGCGATCGACCGTCATCTGATGAAACGTTCCATTCTAAATTTTGTTTACAATGCACTCATTCATAATGACGCTCATATTACGATAGATATTCGAGTTACAACGGACAGTATTACGATTAAAGATAACGGAAAAGGCATTGCCGAAGAAGATCTAGACCAAATCTTCGAACGCTATTACCGCGGTACAAATACCGACAACATTCGCGGCACTGGCCTCGGAATGGCCATTTCCAGAGATATCATCGAGGCACACGGAGGAACAGTAAACTTGACGAGCCATGTTGGACTCGGAACGATTGTAGAGATTCGATTGGAAGGATAAAACTAGGGAAAAGCTTTAGGGTTAGTCTGAACCTACCCTCCTTTCACAAAAAACGAAGCCTGTTTGATCAGAAGCGAGAAAAAATTAGGGGCGGCTTATGAAGTCGCTCTTTCTCTTCAAAAGATGAACCGATTTTTCTCGAGCTTCTAACAGCACAGCTTGATTGATAAAAAAAGAAGCAGCATCAGCTACTCCTTTTTAAACTCTATTCACAACAGTAGACAAATTCCTATCTTCGCTCCTCCAACACTTAACATAACTTCATTCCGTTCTTCAAGTTGAATTTCGTTCTCCTTCTCATACACCTATTCCAAACAATTTCAACAGTCGTTTCCAAAAGCCTTGTTCTTCTTCTGTTTCCTCTTGGCTCGACTCTACTTCATAGTGCTTAATACTTTCTGTTTTGATGACAAATTGCACAGCATGTATTTGTTCGTTATTCTGCTCCGAAACAAAAGAAATAGCCTCAAAATCAGATTTATCAAATTCGGACATCATTTTATCGATTTCGGCTTGCATTTGCTCTGGCATATCGTCGGTCGCATCGTACAATTCCCCTGTCCCATCATGGAGTTCATTCACGCCACTCTCAAGGTCCTTTGTTCCACTGGCTAACTGAACATTTCCTGAATGCAATTCATCGTAAGAGTTGGATAATTGACGAATACCCTTTGTATAGCTGCTGATTCCAGAATGGAGTTCACCATAATGAGTCGCAACTTCTGTTAATCCGATTTTTAATTGTTGCATAGCATCAGCAATATCCACATTTTCTAAACTAGACGAAAGGCCCTCTGCGATTAATTTTAGATGGGTCCCCATTTCATTCGTTCCACTACTCACTTCTTGAAGCGTTGGTGCAACCGCGTCAAATCCTTCTTTAACAGCTAAGTACGTTCCTTTAGCTGTTTGGGCAGCCGAGTAGGAATCGATTAGTTTTTGAATAATCTCTTTGTCTGCATCACTACGATAAAGAAGGGCGATTTCTTCTTCTGTAATTTCCGCCTGAGGTATGGCATTCATGGTATCGTCTAAAGTGTTATATGCAATTGTATAATGCTCACTTAATACGAGAAGCCCTTCTGATACTTCTTCTAATCCAGTCGAAATTTCAGCAAGACCTTCCTCAAGAGCTTGCCAATCATCAAGTGCAAGCTCATCCATATCGCCATTAACAGATTGACTAATCGTTTTTAACGCCTCATTCATTAATTCAGACGCCGCAACCAGTTCTCCACCGCCTTTAGCTACTTCGGACATTCCACCTTTAAACTCCTTAGAGCCGTCAGATAACTGAACCATTCCGTTACTTAATTCGTTGACACCATCTTTTAATTCCCCAACCCCATCGTGGAGCTCTCCAATCGCACTAGAGAGAGTACTAATGTCACCCGTCATTTCTTGGGTGTCAGGTAAATCAATTGACATCGAGGAAGGAACGGCTGCTATTTCCACTCCTTCAAATTCGAAATCAAGGACATCTGCTTGAACCGTGAGTTCCGCTTCTTTTTCAGGCATAACGGTGAATGTTACTTGTTTATTTTTCCCCGCGTTAGCAATAGTCGCATCCGGTGCCTTGATGTTCTGAAACTTTTCTTCACTTAAATTTAACGTGATTTGTAACAAATAGTTTTCAAAAAAAGCAGGATCAACTTGGGCATTTGCCTTCGTCTCGATGATGATTTCGACCAATCCATCCTTCCCTACTAATTCTTCTGGTTCTATATCTTTCCCATCGATTTTATAAGTAAGTAAGAACTTCCATGGCAATTCCACTTGTTCTCCCATATTACCTTGATAATAAAAAGGACCTTCCGGAGCATCAATGACTAATTTGTCTCGCTCTTGTGTGATTTTCGATAAATCGGTTAAGTTTGTGACATCGCTGTACGAACCGTAATCTTCAACGATCCCCGCTTTTGTCACGTTCAAATAATTGACGACATACACATTATGAACTTCCCCACTTGCTTGTAAATTGGCATAAACGACTTCATCTTTAGAGGCCATTTCTCCAGAGGTTTGCTGCTCATCTTTTGAAGAAGAACTAGAAGCAGCATTTACAAAAAAGGAAGGCATAATGAACAACATCGCCAAAGTAAGAGCTATCCAACGTTTCTTTCTCATCGTTTTTCCTCCTCATGATAATTAGCTTTATACGTTGTTTTTCTAATCCATTTATCAAATAGGACAAGCAATGCCGGTAAAAGACAAATGACCATAACAAACGCAAGTAAGGCTCCTCTTCCAAGTAATAAACCAACCGATGAAACAATTGGATTTGAAGAGGTAATCCATAAAATAAAGCCAACACTTGATAAAATAAGAGCCGAGACAATAATAGAAAACATTTTTTCGTCCAATGCTTTTTTTATTGCTGCCACAGGTGACATCTGTTTACGGTAACCTTTATACGTTTCTATTAATAAAATTCCATAATCAACCGTTGCGGCAAGCTGTACCGTGCTGACAATTAAATACCCCACGAAAACAAGTGATGAATTCGTAAAATAAGGGACAGACAAGTTAATCCAAACAGCTGACTGAATCGTTAATAATAAGACAATTGGAATCGAAATTGACTTAAACACAAGCATTAATACAACAGCTATTGTAACAATCGTCATAACATTAACGACTCTATTATCCTTCGTCACCGTTTCCTTCATATCAAAAAGAGTCACACTCTCACCTAAACTAAGAGCCTCTTCTCCGTAAAAATCGGCAGCTGTATCCCGCACCGTTTCCACAATTTGAAAAGGAACCTCTCCCTCAGGACCTTGATTCGTATTGACGATGATTCGACTGTAATTTTCAGAAAAGAATTCTCTCGTAATCGAGTCATCTAAAAAGTCTGGTGGAATGGCAGCTCCGACTAAGTTCACATAAGCGATGGCCCCAGTAATATACTCGCTTCCTTCTAATTCCTGTACGAGCTCTTCTTCTTTGGCTAGGTCTCCTTTTGGTACTAATAAAACGATCGGTGTTGATTGACTAAACGTTTCTTCAATCGCTCTTTCGTCTTGTCCGGCCCGCGTATTTTCTGGTTGGTCGCCTAGACCGTATAAAAAGGATGTATTACTTTGAGCTAAAAAAGCAGGAACGATCAAAATGAAGACAATTATCACACTTGGGTATTTGAGCTTTATTAATTTATTACCAATCCCTTTAAAGCTAGGAACGATGTTTTTATGCTTTGTTTTATCCATCCATTTATAAAAACATAGCGTCAAGGCAGGTAAAAATACGACCACACTTATAAAACTTAATAAAATACCTTTGACCAAATTTAACCCAAGGTCGGACCCAATTTCAAAATCCATTAACATTAGGGCCATAAACCCAAAAAACGTGGTGGCCGCACTTGTCGCAATGACTGGAAAAGATTCTCTCATTGCTAGTTTCATAGCTTCTTCAGGAGAATTGGTCTTTTTCCGAAAGTCTGAAAAACTATGAAGAAGGAAAATCGCATAATCCAAAGAAACCGCTAATTGCAAAATCGGAGCAACGGACTGAGTGACATAGGAAATTTCTCCAAGAAAAATATTTGTACCTAAATTAATTAGAACCGAAACCCCAATTGCGGTTAAAAAGAAAATAGGTTCCATCCAAGAGGTTGTCGATACGACTAAGATGATGATAATAATCGGCACTAGCAAAAGGGCTGCATACATCGATTCTGTCCCGGCCATTTTTTGTGAGGTAGCGGTATTTAAAGCTTCTCCAGCCATCGCATTCTCTTCACCAATTAATTCATAAACCTCATCGGTGACTGCTACTTCATCACCACTACGAATGCTTATCGAAAAGAGAGCATTTCCATCTTTATAATAGGATTCTACTAACTCTGAATCCATCATTTCAATTGGCATTTTGAGATCGACTGCATCATCTAGCCAATTCACATCTGTTACACCTTCAATATGTAAAAGCTTTTCTTTTACAACTAATGCCTCTTGTATCGAAACGTCAGATACCATCACCCTTGTATTTGGGATAGAAGCTGTAAATTCCGTCTCCATCACTTCCATTGCTACCGTCGATTCAGCATTATCAGGTAAATAATCCACCATATTATAGTTTATGGAGACAAAAAATTGAGCCCCTACAGACAAAAGTGTCATCAGTAAAAAGACAATGACAACTGTTTTTTTATGTTTTAAAATTGCTCCAGTTAGGTCAATCATTCCACACCTCTTCTTGTCGACATTTCATTTTTACTTTAATATTATAACTACACGATGTTGGATATACAACAAACAGTTGTCTTGTAAATGTTGCTAGAACAACACTTTGGACGCTTTTGTTGGATTACTCCTAAAAAATAAAAAGAAGGTGAAACAGATGACCTCAAAATTAGATCGACGAAAACAGTATACTCGAATGGTCCTAAAAGACAGCCTCATGAAGTTATTATTAGAAAAGCCGATCACAAAAGTGACGATTAAAGAACTATGTGAACGTGCGGATATTAATCGCTCGACCTTTTACAGCCACTATAAAGACCAATATGAATTACTTTACAAAATAGAAGAAGAAATTATCGAAGAGATGTATCTTACGTTGAGCCAGCACAACTTTACGACAGAAAGTGAAACTTTGCAGTTGACGAAAAAAATTGTGGAGTATGTTGCCGAAAAAAGTGAGGTTTGTCAGACGCTATTAGGGGACCATGGAAGTAATAGCTTTCAAAAAAGGGTGATGGCTATTACTCATGAATTATTAATTAAAAAGTGGACAGAAGAAAATCATCTTCCGTTAAAGTCTTCAAAATATATTGCCCTTTTTACTGTGAGTGGTAGCATCCAAGTTATCCAACATTGGCTTGCGGAGGGTATGAAAGAATCTCCTGAAGAAATCGCCCAATTGATTAACGATTTTACGAATAAAGGCCTTTCTTTTATGAATCCTTCTAACAACTAATAACAAAAGGAAAAGTTAGCTTTTGCATCTGCCGTCTAGCAGCTTGATTAAAGTTAACAACTATCGACTCATAGAAAAGAAGACTGGCTCCTCTTATGAGTCAGTCTTCTCTACTAAACTTATTTCATTAACTAGTAAGCGTTTTATTCAATAACACCTTGATCTTTTAATCGTTCTATCGCCACTCTAAGTCCGCTCTTTTCACGATGTAAGCATTGTTTGACGCGGAATATTAAGTTCGACCTTGCATTGTTTTCTATGCTAATCGTTTCATAGGATTCCCCGTCTAGCACACGTATTCCGACTCGAAAGCGTTGTACATAAGACTCTAGCTCTTTTGGTGTACACATATCTTCAAAAAAGTCGATGCACTCCTCTACCGTATTCAGTGACAGCACAGCCTTATAAAATTGCTCTCTAGTTGCTTCGTTTATATCCTTTTTCATATAGCTCCCCCTATAGAAAAATATCGTCACACTGGCATTTTTTTCTCTTTTACATTTTGAGCAATGGAGTCACCCGGATCTTCTTCTATATGTTTGATCGAAATTCCTGTATAGCCATAAAAAATAGCGATAAGCGGTGTGATGAAGCATATAAAACTAAACAAAGCATACTCGACACCAATATTTAATGTCGACATGATAAACGCCCCTGTCACTCCCCAAGGAATGGCAGGATGAACAACTGTGCCAGCATCTTCAAGTGTCCTTGATAACGTTTTTGGATGTAAATTGGCATTCTTATACGTTGATTCTAACATTTGTCCTGGTAACATGATTGATAAATATTGCTCACCGATAACTGTATTAACGCCGATACAGGCCAAGACAGTCGTCAAGACAATATTTCCTGTCCGTTTTAAAAAGTGAACGATTCCATTAATTAAGACGGTATGTAATCCAATCTTTTGGACAAGCCCCCCGAATGAAAGCGCTATCAAAATAATCGATACTCCAAAAAGCATATTTGATAATCCACCAATTGAAAGTAAGTTATCGATCGCTTCAACTCCTGTGTTCGCGACATATCCCGTATGTGCGGTCACCATTAGTTCCGCAATTGAAAAGTTTGAAATTGTATAAAGCCCTGTCAAAATCGCAATCAGCAAACTAATAAACAATGTAGGTAAGGCTGGAACTCTCTTCATCCCTAACACAATAATAGCGAGTGGTGATAGTAACGTCAGCCAAGAAAGCGTAAATTGTTCCTCTAAAGTGTGAACCATTAATTCCATTTGCCCGATATCTGGATTGACAAGCCGTGAATCAAGTCCAATGAACAAAAATATCGCTAAAGTTATAAGTAGCGCGGGTATGGTTGTCCAGAGCATATAGCGAATATGTTCAAAGATATTCACTTTAGCAATGGCTGATGTAAGGTTTGTCGTATCAGATAGAGGGGAGATTTTGTCTCCAAATATCGCTCCACAAACGATTGCTCCCGCTGTCATCGCTGGAGAAATCCCCATTCCATAAGCGACACCCATTAGGGCAACCCCCATCGTACTTATCGCACTCCATGAGCTCCCTGTCATCACTGACACGATAACACATAAGATAACGGCAGAAACGAGAAAGAATTGTGGCGATAAAAGATTCAAACCATAAAAAGCTAAAGTAGGGACGGTTCCATTCATTGCCCACACCCCGATCAGAATACCAACTGTCATTAAAATTAAAATCGAGGGTAGTCCTGCTGAAATGCCTTTCACCATTGCTTCTTCAAGGTCTTTCCATCTATAACCGAGGGTATACGCATATAAACCGACGATTGTCGCAGCTAAAACGATTGGAATTTGTGGTGCGACTTGGTAGTAAAGAATGCTTACTGCTAATATCGCAACAATTAATAGTAGGATAAAAGTGGATGCTAAAAAAGAGGGATTACGAGTTTGATTTTCCATACATGACCTCCGCGTCGATTAATGAGATTGAACGCAAGGCAAAAACCTTGCGTTCATTAAATATCTAACCTATTTAACGTTTTCATTTTTTCTGGTGCGTACGTTCATCAATCTTCTTTCCAGCTATATTTATAGCTTTGTTGCTCGTATTTTCGAGCTTGTTTTACGACTTTTAATGGTCTAAAGGTGTCAATCATCACAGCGAGCTCTAGTGTTTCCTTTTTGCCGATGCTGCCTTCAATTTTTCCTGGGTGTGGACCATGGGGAATTCCAGAAGGATGTAAAGTCATCGACCCTTCATTTACTCCTTTTCGGCTCATAAAGTTACCCTTTACATAATAGAGTACTTCATCGCTATCGACATTACTATGATAGTATGGAGCCGGAATCGCCTCAGGATGATAATCGTACATTCGTGGAACAAATGAACAGATGACGAAATTATTCCCTTCAAATGTTTGATGAATCGGTGGTGGCATATGAATTCGTCCAGTAATCGGTTCAAAATCATCAACATTGAAAATATATGGGAATAAATAGCCATCCCAGCCGACCACATCTAATGGATGGTGACTGAATTGGTGGGAATGCATATAGCCTCTAGATTTAGTTTTGACTTCAAAGTGACCTTTTTCAACATTTGTTTCTAGCTTTTCTGGTCCATGAAAATCCCGCTCACAAAATGGGCTATGCTCGAGTAATTGTCCATGAATATTTCGATAACGTTTTGGAGTCGTAATCCAACTATTCGTTTCAATGACTAACATCTTAGACGCTACCTCATCTGGGACGACTCGGTAAATCGTCCCGATCGGAATGACAATATAATCACCTGGTTTGTAAGAAAGGGTACCAAAGGTTGACTCTACTTTTCCTGTCCCGTAATGGACGAATAAGACTTCATCTCCATCGCCATTTCGATAAAAGTAATCCATTGACTTCGTAGGATTAACGACACCGAGTAAAACATCATCATTTCCTAAAAAGTATTCCCTTCCCATAACAGCATCGGTTTCTTCCGTATATTGATGAGAATAGAGATGACGTGGGGATAAATCCTGCTGCTCCTCATACTCGACTGCACAGCTATTTAATAATTTAGATTCGACCATCGCTGTTGGTGGATGATGGTGATACAAAATCGATTGAATACCTGAAAAGCCTTTTGTCCCCATTACTTGCTCTCGATACAATTCTCCGTTCTCTTTCCGAAAAACCGTATGTCTTTTCCGAGGGATTTCCCCCATTTGTTTATAAAATGGCATCGTTGAACTCCTCTCCCGATCATCGCTTACATATAAAAATACGTCAACCTACATTTAATTTTATTCATCTAGAAATGCTGGTAAAATTCGTCCAGTTACTTCACCAAAACCGATTCGGTAACCATCTCCTTGGCACCAACCAGTCATCGTTAACTCATCACCATCTTCAATCCAAGTTCTCTCTTCCCCATTTTGGAAAACAAGCGGTTCTGTTCCTCTCCAAGAAAGTTCAAGTAAGCTGCCTCGTTCTTCTTTTGTTGGACCACTTATCGTTCCTGATGCATGAAGGTCACCTGGTCGTAAATTACAACCATTAATCGTATGATGACTAATTTGTTGAGCCATACTCCAATAAAGATACTGGAAATTAGTAGCGACGATTTTTTCTTTTTCTGACATCGATTTTCCCTTTAAATACACTTCTAAATTCACATCAAACGAGCTCGGTCCCACTTTTGTTAAATATGGCAATGGGGCTGGCTCCTGCTTCGGACCATGCACTCGAAATGGCTCTAATGCTTCAAGTGGAACAACCCACGGAGATATAGAAGTGGCAAAGCTCTTTGCCAAAAAGGGACCAAGAGGTTGATATTCCCATGCTTGGATATCACGGGCACTCCAGTCATTCACTAATACTAAACCAAAGATTTGCTCTTCTGCCTCTTTAATAGGAATTGGTTTTCCTCGTTCATTCCCTGGTCCTATAAACCAGCCCATTTCTAATTCGAAATCGAGTTGTTTAGTGGGCCCAAAGCTTGGAGATTGTTCGGTTGCTGCTTTTGTTTGACCATTTACACGTCTGACCTCTGTCCCACTAACGACGACTGAACTTGCTCTCCCATGATAACCAATCGGTAAATGAGTCCAGTTAGGCATTAAAGCATTCTCTTTGCCTCGAAACATCGTCCCTACATTTGTCGCATGCTCCTTTGAGGCATAAAAGTCCGTATAATCACCAATTTGTGCTGGCAATAATAATTCCACATTTGTTAAAGGTAACAACGCTTTGCCTCTTAACTCTTGGTTGTCACGTAGGATTGGTTCATCCTCCCTTAATAGCTGTTGAATTTGGTGACGGGCATCACTCCAGGCTGTTTTTCCAAGGGCCATAAAGCGATTAAGGGAAGGTTGATTAAAGACTTTCTCACCCGCTGTTACCCCTTTTACATTGAGCAGTCCAGCCTCTTCCATGATCGATAGATCCAAGACATATTCACCGATCGCGACTCCTACTCTAGGGCTTTCATTTAAATGCGGTCGAAAAATACCATAGGGTAAATTTTGAATCGGAAAATGCGATTTTTCATGAACCGGAATAAAAGATTTCATCGTTTTGACCTCCATCCTATATTAATTGCAAGCTGCGAAGGTCTTCTCTTGGTTCATCAAAGCTACAACTTCCATACGAATAAACCATACCTTGACGCAATCTCTGTATCTCTGAAACTTTAACCAAAGTATCCTTCCACTCAATACCTTCTTCTAAAAATTTAAAGCTTGTTGATTCCTCATCAGAAAGAAGTTCAATCAACGTTTCAAGTGATGGTTGATAAATTCTCGCAATCATACTAGCTGTAAAGATATTTATAAAACCGTGCATATGTGTATTCACTTCCTGCCGGTGCATCCGAATGGGATGATGTAAACCGGCCGTGAATTTTTGCGGAATCTCTCGCTCACTACAGCCGATTAACACTTTGGCTACTTGTTCTGGTGTTGGAAAAGCATCAGCGGTAACACCACCCGTTCTCAACTTCAACCCAATAACCAATGAACTTGTCTCGTTGTGACTGGCTATTTGTCTTAATGATTCTTCAACCTTCTGCTCCCATTCCTCATTTAAAGGGAAAGTCAGCTCACAAAATAGTTGGACATGATGTTTTGTCGCTTCAATTGCAATCTCCTCAAGTAACAGGCGACTTGGAATAGATGAAGGAAGCGGCATTTCAAACACATTAATTTGAACAACCTCTTTGAACTCCTCTAAAAATTCAGAACATTTTTCTAAGTCAGCTCTTAAGTTATTTAGACAGCTTGCCTCATCCGTGCTCCGTTGTCCAACTACGGCTAGCTCTAATCTCTTCTCTTTTGAAAATAAAGATAAGTACGGAACCAATTCCTTTAACCGAGCTGCTGGAATAATAAATCGACCAAGCATCCAAGCATCTTTATCGTTTTGATAATCTACAAAATTATGAATCGATGTTTCAAGAGAGAGATTAGCTGGGGGAAAAAGCCCAGCATAATCAATTAAATTCGCTAAGTAAGCCTGTATACTCGGGGTGTAATCGTCTCTCTTCAAGAGAACACTCCTTTCTTCACACATTTTATCTCCTTACTCTTTTTAAATATTACCGCGACGTTCTTGCTCACGTTCAATCGACTCAAATAACGCTTTGAAGTTCCCTTCTCCAAACCCTCTTGCTCCTTTTCGTTGGATGATTTCAATAAATAAAGTGGGACGATCGACAATTGGTTTCGTGAAAATTTGGAGCAAATATCCTTCATCGTCACGGTCGACTAAAATATTAAGCTCTTGTAGCTTTTTCACATCTTCATCGATATCACCTACTCGGGCAATTAAATCCTCATAATACGTATCAGGAGTTTGTAAAAATTCAACCCCATTCTCACGCAGTGTCTTCACCGTTGCAATCACATCGTTAGTCAACACGGCTAAGTGCTGCACACCAGGACCGTTGTAAAAGTCTAAATACTCTTCAATTTGAGATTTACGTTTTCCTTCTGCTGGTTCATTGATTGGGAATTTGATACGTCCCGTTCCATTCATCATCACTTTTGACATCAAGGCCGAGTATTCTGTCGAAATATCTTCATCATCAAAATGTTTTAAGACATTAAACCCAAACACCTTCTCATAATAATTCGTCCACTCTTCCATTCTTTCCACATTTCCGACAACATGATCGATTCCGACAATTCCAGATGGTTTAGAGAAGTTCGGTCCCTCATATGGTTGATACCCTGGTAGAAATAAGCCTTGATAATCGCCATACTCAACCAATGTATGGACCGTATCACCATAAGTACCAATAATCGCCTTTTTAACGTAACCGCTTTCATCTTTATCAATCCAAGGTTCTTTAATCGCAATTCCACCACGTTCAATCGCACCATAATAGGCTTTATCCACATCTGATACTTTTAAAGCAATATCTTTAACACCTTCACCATGTAATTTTACAAATTCAGAAACCTCATGATTGGCTGTCAATGAACCTGATAAGATAAGACGAATCGCCCCTTGTTCTAGCACATAAGAGACAACCTCACGACTCCCTGTTTCCAATCCACGATAGGCTTTAATTTGAAATCCAAACGCCTGACAGAAATAATAAGCGGACTGCTTAGCATTTCCTACATATATCTCTAAATGATGAAAACTCTCTACCGGAAAAATATCTTCCGTTAATTGCTCTGCCTTACCCATTACTTTATTTTCCATTAGTATTCCTCCTAATTTTTAAAGCGAAGCCTGTTTGGTCAGAACCGATTTTTCTCGAGCTTCTAACAGGCGCAGCTAGATTGAATATTTTTCCCTTACTAAAAATAATAATATTAGGTACGAATCCTTGCAAACACCTGCTTTGACGCTTCGCTTCTTTACTGAAAAATAGTGCAAGTTTCTCCTAAAAAAATCATGCATCAAAAGCTCTATTCCCTTATCCCTTCACCACAATAATGCGTTTAAGCTTTCATATCGATCCTTGCCAAGAGTTCTGATTCAAACATATACTCACTACAAAAATAAGACATTCTACAGGAGGTTAAATCATTGTGTTTTGATGTGAAGCTTTGTCCTAATAATGCAAGTGCACAATCAGATACACTCAAGAATCAATTAAACAGTCTTCCTTCTATTAATATTGTAGAAAAGCAATGTCTCAATTATTGTGGTCAATGTATAGTAGAACCTTTTTGCCTCATTAATGGGAAAAATATTTCAAGTGATACGGTTGAAAACCTCTCTTCATCTATCACAAAATATGTAAGCTCACAAAAATCAAGCTGTGTATAAAACAGGAATCGCGAGAGGAAATCATGACAACAACTTGAATCTATTTCATTTCGGAATTATATGTAAACGCTATCAAAAACTCACTATTTTAAAAACTACGGGGGAATCATAATGGAAAAAATGACACTATCAAATAATCAAATGGAAGATTTCACAAACAACTCTATCGATTTGTTTGACAAAATGAAAAATCATGAGCAAGTTGTTTTTTGTAACGACCCAAAGACCGGATTAAAAGCGATTATCGCGATTCACGACACGACATTAGGGCCCGCATTAGGTGGAACGAGAATGAGAAATTACGCCAGCTTTGAGGAAGCTTTAGATGATGTTTTAAAATTATCGGAGGGAATGACGTACAAATGTGCTGCTGCAGATGTCGACTTCGGTGGAGGGAAAGCCGTTATTATCGGAGATCCAACAAAAGATAAAACACCTGAACTTTTTCGTGCCTATGGACAATTTGTTGAATCACTAAATGGTCGGTTTTATACAGGAACCGACATGGGCACGGAATTAGATGACTTTGTTCATTCTTATAAGGAAACGAACTGTATTGCTGGTCTCCCAGAAGAATATGATGGGGGCGGCGAAACATCGATTCCAACGGCCTTCGGGGTTCTTTATAGCATTAAAGCCGTCGCAAAAGTACTTTGGGGGAATGAAGACTTAACTGGCAGACGCTTTGCCATTCAAGGCTTAGGAAAAGTCGGTTTTAAAGTCGCAGAGCACTTATTAAACGAAGGAGCCGATATATACGTAACTGATATTAACGAGGATACAGTGAAAGAAATCATCGACATTTCAGAGCAACTTGGTCGAAAAGCCGTCGCCGTAAATAATGATGATATTTATAGTGTAGACGCTGATTTCTTTGTCCCATGTGCGATTGGCGGCATCATTAATGAACAAACAATTAATCAATTACAAGTAAAAGCGATTACAGGTGCGGCTAATAATCAACTCCTTCATAAAGAAAGTGCTTTAACATTAAAGAAAAAAGGGATCCTATACGCACCAGATTATATTGTGAGCAGTGGTGGCATTATCCAAGTAACCGATGAACTATACACACCTAACAAAAAACGAGTTTTAGCGAAAACAAAAGCCATCTATCAATTACTGCTTGAAGTTTTTGAAGAAGCTGATAAACGAGACATCACAACCATTGAAGCGGCTAATCAAATTTGTCAAAACCGAATTGAAGCCCGAAGAGATCGGAATAGCTTCTTTTCACCAAAGAAACGTCGAAAATGGCAAATTCGTCATTAACAAGAGGAGCTATAACTAACCTTACACATTTCTTGATGTGGGAGTGTACTGTCTGAAAACGATAAAATAAAACATGTGAGGAGTCATGAATTATGAAAAAAGAAATACCTACACATTTACGATCGTTTGTTTCCCAGCAACATTACAATACTTACAGTCCAATCGACCATGCCGTTTGGCGATATGTGATGAGGCAGAATCATCATTTCCTTGAAAATATTGCTCATGAAGCATTCACAACTGGATTAAAATCATCAGGAATCGACATTGACAACATCCCGAAAGTAAAAGACATGAACGAAAAGTTAAGTAAAATCGGCTGGGGGGCCGTCATTGTTGACGGATTAATTCCAGGCTCTGCTTTTTTTGATTTGCAAGCACATGGAATCCTCCCGATTGCGACAGATATTCGTCAGAAATCGAATATCGAATACACACCTGCTCCTGATATCTTACATGAAGCAGCAGGTCACGCCCCTATTTTATTTAATGAAACCTACTCTAAATTTGTAAAATTAATCGGTCATATCGGAGCCAATGCGTTTGCGACAAAAGAAGAACATGAAGTGTTTGAAGCGACAAGAGAGCTATCGATTGTGATGGAGGATCCATCTTCATCACAGAGTGAAATCGACGCTGTAAAAAAGAAATTGAAAGAAAAGCAGGCTGCTGTAACGGGTCTTTCTGAATCAGAACAAATTTCCCGGATTTTTTGGTGGACAGTTGAATTTGGTTTAATTGGCAACCTTCAACAGCCTAAAATCTTTGGGGCTGGACTACTATCCTCTGTCGGAGAAAGCAAACACTGCTTATCTAATGAAGTAGAAAAGCGTCGATTTACGATCGAGGATGCCGCTGCCACCAGTTATGATGTGACCTCTATGCAAACCCAGTTATTTGTTTGTGAAAGCTTTGAACAATTAATTGAAGAAGTGAATCATTTTGGGAACACAATGGCCTTCAGACAAGGTGGTACCGAATCGATTGAAAAAGCGATTGCTTCTAGTCAAGTTGCTCATATTGAGTATAACTCAGGCCTTCAAATCACCGGATTATTCACTGAGCTTCTTAAAGACTCAGACGGAGAGGCCATTTATGTTAAAACTTCTGGCCCTAGTGCTCTTTCTGTTCAGAATAAACAGCTCGCCCACCATGGAAAAGAGGTTCACTTTGATGGATTTGGTGCACCAATCGGAAAGCTTTTAGGAGGGACACAGCTAGAGGGACAAACGGAACAAAGTTTAAAAGAGCTAGGTGTTGAAGTCCATAAAAAGACTCAAATCACTTTTGAAAGCGGCATTGAACTTACTGGTCATGTTACTAATCTCGTTTTCCATCAAGATGCTCTTGTTTTAATCACATTAGAGGAATGCCTTGTGACTTACAAAGAGGAAGTCTTATTTGACCCGACATGGGGTACGTATGATTTAGCCGTAGGAAGTCAAATCGTTTCCGCACGTCCAATCGCCGCTGATCATCTCTCCTATTACGGGGAATCTATAATACTAGAAGAGGACGAAAAAGAAGCGAATGCCGTGACTTTGCTAGAAGAATTATATTTAGAAGTTAGGCAAATACGAGAATCAGCCACTTTTCAAGAGTCACCTCTTCAAAGTATTGTTCAAAATATTATGCATGAATTTCCAGAAGAATGGCTTCTTCAAATTGAAATCCTTGAATTATTAGAAAATCATCATCCACAATCACCATTGAAAAAAGTACTGTTGGTTCAAATTGAGAAATTAAAGCAAGATGAACGTTACGTACGATTAATTCAAAACGGATTAGATGTCATCTACAATCGGAGAACGATCGCGAAATGAAAAAACTCAATGAACAAGAAATCACTGAACAATTAACCTTAGTCCCTAAATGGAAAAGAAAAGACACTAAATGGATTGAACGCCGTTATCGCTTTAACGAATTTTTAGATGGGATTACATTCGTAAATAATATTTCCGCTATCGCAGAAAGAGAAAATCACCATCCCTTTATACAGATTCAATATAAAATGGTCATTCTCAACCTCTCAAGTTGGAATGAAAATGGCTTAACTGACCTCGATTTTCAACTGGCCCAAGAAATGGATGAATTATTTGTAGAACAAACGAAAGCTCGAAATAATTCGTTAGAAAAAAGATAGTAGACAAAGGAGCATACTTCAATTAAAATCATTCAAAAGGAACCTCTCATCGTGATTGAAAGGTTCCTTTTTTCTCATCATTCGACAAAAACCGAGGGGTAATAGGCACCTGTCAAATTAAGAAAAGAGGAATGAATATGTCAGTATTTATTAATGCCGAGGAACTTCCAAAAGAAGTACGTTTTATTGATACGCGTTTTTCACTAACTGATTTAACAACGGGGTACAATGCTTATCAGAAAGGTCATATTAAAGGGGCTATTTATTGGGATCTCAATCGGGATTTGTCTGACTTATCAAGTGAGAACGGGCGACATCCTCTTCCTTCTCACGAGAACTTGCAAAAACTATTTGAAAGAGCTGGACTAAAGAAGGAACAAGTAATTGCCCTTTATGATAACGGCGGCGAACCTTACGCAACCCGTGCCTATTGGCTTCTTAAATACGCTCAATTTCCGCATGTATATGTTGTAAATGGAGGATTTGAGGCACTTATAAAAGCTGGCTATGCTGTTGATACTACTGTTCCGCACTACCCAGAAACAACGCTCGTTCTTAATTGGGATCCGTCCATTTATGCTAGCCGAGAAGAAGTTAAAAAGATGGTCGATGGACATGCCTCTGGCGTCCTTCTTGATGCCAGGGAAGAATTTCGTTACCGTGGTGAATCTGAACCAATTGATAAAATTCCGGGACACATTCCATCTGCTCGCAATTATTTTTGGGCTCACTTAAAAAATGAACAAACACTTGCCCCAACAGCTGAGTTACAAAAAGTCGTCTCTAAAGATGAGCAGATTGTCGTTTATTGCGGAAGTGGCGTTACCGCATCGCCTGTCTATGCCGCATTAAAAGAAGCTGGCTACGAAAAAGTAAAATTATATGTTGGTAGCTATAGTGATTGGATTACTACTTACGAAATTGAAAAAAGTTAACCATTTCAAAACAAAGATATCCGCTCAAAGGCCCCTAAACAGAAAAAAGTTCGGGAAATCTTTTCTTCTCGAACTTTTTTTAATGAAGCATAGATATCTGCTATGGTCTTCTTCCCTATTTAATTTTCTATTTTGTTTCGTATTTGGTTCCACTCACTAGCCAATAACCCCATAAAAATCGTATCGTAATAAGTTCCATTAATAAAACTATGTTGACGCAAAGTACCTTCTACTTGAAAACCAAGTTTTTTATAAAGGCCAATTGCCCGTTCGTTTATTGCTCTAGTCGTTAAATAGATTTTATGTAATCTTAGCTGGTGAAAGCCCATTTTTATCATCTCTTCCATTGCTTCCTTTCCATACCCATGCCCACGAAATTCTGGGGCTAATAATAGCCCTATTTCCGCCCTTCCATGGCCATGTGATACATTTGATAAGTGGACCCACCCTACTAACTCTTTTTCCTGATTTTCAATTGCCATGATCAGGGCATTCTCTTTTCGCAGATGGAGCACATAGTTTTCTGTTTCCTCCTTAGTCATAGGCGTTCTTCCGACCATAGAAATAGACTCCTCATCATTTAGCCAGTGATGCAAAGCTGAAACATCAAAGAGCTCAAAGGCTCTTAATTTAATATTTTTACTCATATTCATCCTCCTATATCATTACTTCTCATTCTTCTTCATAAATATTCTAGCAACAGCTGGACATTCCGACTGGGCTTTGCTCCCTTAGTCAAAATCGAAGAAAAAGCCCTTTCCTCATACAAGCCTTCAATTGGAATAATTTCAAGGGTGCCATGCTTTAATTCTTCTTGAATGGTCGCCTCTGATAACAAGGCAATTCCCATTCCACTCGTGACACTTCCCTTGATCGCTTGGGTTGAGCTAAAAACAAAAGTAGCTCCGACCCTAATGTTATGGCTTTGAATTAAATGGTCAAATGATTGTCTTGTCCCCGAACCTTCTTCACGGATAATCCATACTTGTTCATCTAAATCGGTCAATGTTTGAATCTTTTTTGGAGACAACCGTGAACGGACGATGACGAGTCTGTCTTGTTGAAAAGGAGTTTGAATGACATCCTTTGAATGGCTCTTCCCTTCCACCAATCCGATATCGACCTCTAAACGTCGAACAGCATCTATTATGTTATCTGTGTTGCCAATCGAGCTATGAAAATCTAATTGCGGATGATCTGAATGTAAGTTTGCAATGATTTTTGGTAGTAAGTATTCTCCAACCGTAAAGCTTGCCCCAATCCGGATCAGTCCGGAAGCTTGCTCTTTTTTCTCGTATAGCGTTTCTTGCAGCTCTTTATATAAGTCCCTCATCTGCAGGGCCTTGTCATAAAAAAGCTCGCCTTCTGGTGTTAAACTCACATGCTTGGTTGTCCGTTTAATCAACGCTGTAGCAAATTCTTTTTCTAAGTTTTTGATATGAACACTTACGGTCGGCTGTGATAATGCTCGCTTAGCCGCTGTTTTAGTAAAATTTTTCTCTTGTACTAATGTGATAAATGTTTCTAATTCGTCTAGATGCACAGACATCACCCTCAATTATTAATATTCCCTATAAGTATGATTATATATATTCATTTCACAAATAGATAGTCTTGGCGTATCCTTAATCATAACAGGGGGAACATCATGAAGAATTATAGACAATTACAGGACCAGTCATTTTATTTAGGTATATTAATCACATTCATTATTGCGGTTGCCTCAGCATTATTAGCTCAACTTCCCTACTTAACGATTATCGGACAGCTCGTAATAGCGATGATTTTAGGGACAATCTGGAATCATACGCTCAAGGTGAAAAATGAATGGAGATCGGGCATTGAATTTTCTAGTAAAAAGTTATTACGTATAGGAATTATTTTATTAGGGTTGCGATTAGATATAGCTGATATTTATTTTGCGGGTTGGAGCACTTTTTTGTATGCCGCGATTTTACTTGTGACTACACTTGGTGTCGTCTATGGGCTGGCACGACTTTTAAAGGTTGATAAAACGCTAAGCCTTTTAACCGCATGCGGAACAGCAATTTGCGGTGCCTCTGCAATTATTGCGATTGTTCCACTCGTCAAAGCGAAACAGGGCATCACCGCTGTCAGCATTGCTGTTATTGCCATTTTAGGAACAATCTTTACCCTTCTTTTTACATTTCTATTTCCAATGCTCCCACTATCGGCTTATCAATTTGGCCTCTTCACTGGGGGGACATTACACGAAATCGCCCACACTATCGCCGCCTCTTCAGCAGGTGGAAGCGAAGCAGAAGATATTGCCCTCGTCGTGAAACTCACTCGTGTCGCTCTACTAGTGCCCGTTGCGATTTTAATCGGATTTTATATGAATAGAAACACTAAGACTAGCGATAAGTCCGTACACGGATTCACTACGCAAACACTTCCTATTCCTTGGTTTATAATTGGCTTTCTAACAATGAGTGCCATAAACTCAGTCGGAATTTTGCCAGAGACTCTAATTAACGTACTCATTACGGTTTCTTATCTTTTACTTGGAATGGCCATGGCTGGTGTCGGTTTTAACGTTGATTTAGCCATCTTTAAGAAATTAGGCTTGAATGTGTTTTATGCGGGATTATTAGGAACGATTATATTAGTTGGTCTTGGGTTTTCCCTTATCTTTTTATTAAATCTCTAATGATTTTTAATCACTAAGAATATGTATATAGTGTTATCATTTTTGGAAAGATTCATTTGCACCGAATTGAAGCTGCTGTTACCCCACAATATTGCTTCGATTCGTGTGTTAGAAAAAGCTGGCTTTCATCAGGAAGGCATCGCCAGAAAAAGCATCAAAATTAACAGACATTGGGAAGATCATCAAGTGTTGGCGATTATTAACCCTAATGATGAATGAAACTTATCATTTATTCCAACGTATAAATAAGAGATTCAATTACTTTCAAGGGGGATTTGTATGCTAACATCTGAAAGAGTACAGCTAAGAAAAATGGTAATAGAGGATAGCGAAATCTACCATAGTTGGCGCAATGACTTAGAAGTGATGAATTCGACTAGTCCATCACTCGATCTGTATACATATGAGGAAACGAAAGCCTTTGTTGAGAATGTGATCTTAAGTTCAACAACCTCTAAAAGTTATATGATTACCGATGTCAACACCGACATCGCCATAGGAATCGTTTCACTTATTAACATTGATTCGAAAAATCGAAATGCCGAGTGCATTATTGATATCGGCAATAAAGACTACTGGGGCAAAGGTTATGGACAAGAATCGTTGTCATTATTACTCGATTATGCGTTTTTTGAAATGAATTTGCACCGTATCTCATTACGCGTTTTTTCTTTTAATAAAAAGGCGATTCATTTATACAAAAAGCTCGGTTTTGTTCAAGAAGGAATGAGTCGCGAAAGTCTTTTCCGTAATGGCAAGTGGCACGATATTATCCAAATGGGCCTATTGCAAAGTGAATATACGAAATCTCTACAAAATGAATGAAGCCTAGAACTAGAAGAGATAAAAGGATGCTCTTACGACTTGATTTCATGTGCCCTTTACATATTTCGAGTCGTACGGCTGACTTACGACTCGGTCCCTTCCCTCCTTTTCACACTTCACGTCATATCGGCTAACTTATTAATAATGTTGCTAGAATCCATTTATCCGTTTGAGATCTTGACCTCTTCATCGATAAGAATTCCTTCATTTACATATCGAATAATCTTCTCCACTTCTGTCTCCACTCTTAATCGCCCATAAGGAGATAAGAACCAATTATCTTCTCTTGCTGTTCGGTCGTTGACTGGATATAAAGAGTACTCAATCCAGCTTGGCATATAGGTTTTGAAGCTTAAATAGATTCGTAGCATTTGTAAATAAGTAGTGACGACTAACACCCGTTTAATATTATGAAGGTCAAATTCTCTATCTAAAACAAGCAAAGATGCGAGTACATTTTCCTTCGTATGCAGTGACGCATTTTCGACAAGAATCGCCTCTTCTGGAACCCCCATTTTCATCGCTTCCACCTTTAAAAGTTCAGCTTCTGTTAGCTGCTGTCCTTGCCACGTAACCCCACCCGAGAACAAAAGTTTATTCGCCTTCCCAGCTCGAAATAATTCAACTGCTTTAGGTAAGCGATACTCAACCGCCTTGCTACTTCCAGGGACAAAAATAACATCCCCATTTTGATGTTCCTGCTTTATATTCCGAAAAATAAAATCCGTCTTTTGTACATCCGTTAATTGACTAGCTTGTAACTCTGATATTTTCATATCATTCTCTCCTCCTCACTACCATCTCCGTTCTTTTCTATTAAAACATAAGCACCGTAAATATATTTATGCTCGGCTATACATTTTGTGAATGTTTCTATTTTTTCATAAAAACCAATCAGGTGTTATTCGAACACTAATTTCGTCGACTCAGTAGTTTCATTACTAATTAACTATTATTCGTACTCTATTTCCGGCCACTCGCTATTTTCATTACCTATCACCCCTTTTTCGCACCCTAATCTCAGTAACTCAAAGGAGGTCAATGAATCCAAAAGCGAGCGAATAAGAGCTGCTAAGGGAATCAAAGAACCGCAATGAATCCGAAAACCAGCGAATCAAAGCCACAAAGGGAATCAAAGAACCGCAATGAAGCCTAAAGCCAGCGAATCAAAGCCATAAAGGAAATCAAAGAACCGCAATGAAGCCGAAAGCCAGCGAATCAAAGCCTCAAAGGGAATCAAAGACCCTCAATGAATCCAAAAGCGCCATTCTCGATTTTCATTACCTATCATATACAAAAAAGCCCCCAAAAGATCCAAACAATCTTCCAGAAGCTCACCCGACCCCATTTTCACCCTAATTATCCTCCATTAACTTACCCCGCTATATCTCGCTTCCGATAAAAAATGAACCCACCTATAGTTATCGCTTTTGCCACAATAACTAAAAGAATCATTACCCAAACATTCATCTCATCCACCGGAATTTGTGGCACATACTCAAAAACAGAGACAGCCTTCATCCACTTCGGAAAATCAAGTAAGTCGCCAAGATAAACAACAATAAAACCATACACTATATATGCCCAAATACCGGCCGCTACTTTTGGAGCTAGACCGACCAACAAGATAGCCAAACCAATCACGACCCAAATGGCCGGTAAATAGACAAGAGCAGAACCCAAAATACTTCCAAATGATAACGCCTCATCCATCATCGTACTTCCAACCGACCATAAGCCAATCGCCAGCAATAGTTGCATCACAACACTCACTATAATCGCTAGAACGTAATAACTTCCGAGCACTTTAGTCCGTGATAGGGCACGACTATAAAAATACTCCATTCGATTTTTATTTTCTTCCCCTTTTAATTTTAATACGACCATTACAGCTGGAATCGCACTAAATAAAGACATAATCGCCATTAAAAGTGTAACAAATTGTTCTGTCATCGTACTGCTCGAATCTTCAGGAATAAAGGCTTGCATAATCTCTAAATCAGCAAAATAGGTTTCTAGTTCTCCTAAAATCGAACCAAAAGTAGCACTTAATACAAAGAGACCGATTGCCCAAGCAATAATATTCGTGCGCTGCTGTCTGAGTGCAAGACCGATGGGTGTTTGTAAAAAACGTGAAGCATGCTTTTTCCCTTTTTTTACAGGAAGAAACCCTGAGTCTATATCACGAATCGCATTTAAATAGAAACCAATAATGGCAATCAAAATGGCCACTCCTATTAATAAGAAAACAGGCCACCAATCATTATCTAAAAAAACAGACGTTCTAACCGTCCAACCAAGGGGAGAGAATAAAGAAATCGTTTCATTACCGACATCCCCTATTGCCCGGACAAGATACATACCAATTAAAAAAGCGAAGGACAATCCAACTGTTCCCTTTGAAGTTTCCGCTAATTGTGCAAATAAAATCGCAAAACTACCAAATAAAAGACCTGATGCCCCTAAAACCATACCGTATAAAAGGGAACTACTAAAATCAATTCCTTCAACTCCAAGCGAACCTAATCCAATTCCAGTTAATAAAATTATCAACCCATTAGTCATTATTAAAACAAGTGTAGCAGCACTTAAATAAGCGAGACGTCCCACAGGAAGAGAGCCAATCATTTCAGTCCGACCATCCTCTTCATCAGCACGAGTACTCTTACTCACCAGTAAAATACTCATTATGGCCACAGCGATCGCCGTAAAAAGCAACATCTCATAAGAAAAAATAACTCCAATTCCAACGTTCGTTACGTCAGCTAAATCGTATCCACTTCCAACCATTGCTTTCATTGCCGGATTTTCCATCGTAAAGGCAAAAGCTTGTTTTGACTGTTCATCTGGATAAATACTCGGATAAGCCGCTGCAACTGCAAGCGTAATACCTACAATGCCTAGCAACCAAAAGAAGATTTTAAGGCGTTGTTGCTTCAATATCAATTTTGTAATGGCTCCTGTTCCCTTAAATAATCGTGAATACATTACACCGAACCTCCCACACTAGAAGCCGTGTGATCTGTCCCTTGATAATGACGCATAAATAAATCCTCTAAGGCCGGTGGGGCACTTTCTAATTTTACAAGACCAAATTGACTAATGTGACGAATCACCGTATCGATTTCTTCCGTATCTACTTGGAAGGTAAGCTCTGAATCGACCTCTTGAATGTTGTGAACTCCCTTCAGCTCATTTAACGAAACGATTGGTTCTCTTGTTTTAATGACCATATTCGTCCTCGTTAAGTGACGTAGTTCATCGAGCGTCCCCGTTTCAATAATTTGGCCTTGGCGAATAATTCCAACTCGATCACATAACTTCTCCACTTCAGATAAAATATGGCTCGAGAGTAACACGCTTTTTCCAGCCTTTTTTGCTTCTAATACACACTCCTGAAAAGTGTGTTCCATTAATGGGTCGAGCCCTGAAGTTGGTTCATCTAAAATAAACAAGTCCACATCAGAAGCAAATGCCGCAACTAAGGCCACTTTTTGCCGGTTTCCTTTTGAATAAGTACGGCATTTTTTTGTCGGGTCTAAAGCGAATCTTTGAATCAATTCCTCACGTCGTTCCTTATTTCCTCCACCACGTAATTTGAGAAATAAGTCAATCACTTCTCCCCCCGATAAATTTGGCCAAAGGTTCACATCTCCTGGTACATAGGCAATTCGTTTATGAATATCTACAGCATCTTTCCAAACATCCTTCCCAAAAATCTTTGCGTCACCATCTGTCGCTTTTAAAATTCCGAGTAAAACCCGAATCGTTGTCGATTTCCCCGCTCCATTTGGACCGATAAAACCAAACACCTCGCCCTTTTTCACTTCAAGATTTACTCCATTTAAGGCTTTAAACTTGCCAAATTCTTTTCGTAAATGGTTAATTTCAATAACAGACATTACCCTTCACTCCTCATATAAAAGACTTTATTTGCTTAGTTTTGTAATATTTTTATCTATATAGTTCATAATATATATAAATAACCCCTTTGACAATACTTTATGAACTATTTCCATTGTTTTATTACATAATTTTGATAAACTTACTTTAGAGGTGAAAGAAATGAATGGTTTTGAACGACGAAAAGAACAAAAGAAAAAGAATATTATAGAAGCTTCCTTAGCCTTATTTAAAGAATTTGGTATTCAAAAGGTTTCCATTGCCGAAATCGCCCAAAAAGCTAATGTGTCGCAAGTGACCATATATAATTATTTTGAAAGCAAAGACAATTTAGTTCAGCTGGTTTTTAAATATTATGTCGACCTAGTTTGGGAAGAACAAAAAGCTTTATTTAATCTTGACCTCCCTTTTAAAGAAAAAATTGAACGTATGATGTTTGAGAAAAATGATTTAACGGACGAAATGGGAGAGAAATTTTTTCAAGATTTTATGATCGATTATTCAAGCGGAAAAAGTTATGTCGAAGAACTTTATCTAAAAGAAGGGCTTCCTAGATTGATTGAATTATTCAATGAAGGTAAGAAACAAGGATATATCGATCCAAATATTTCGAACGAAGCAATGTTGCTATATCTCCAAATGTTTAAAGATTTTATGCAACGGAAAGACATTGCCCAAACTCTTTTACCAGTAACTCAAGAGTTAACGAAGCTATTCTTTTACGGCATCGTCGGCGAGAGGAAGTAGGTTCTGTCACTCCTCGAATTTTGTCGATTAAGCAGCTGGTCCAAACTCCCTTTTCAGATCCTTTTATTTTTGACGTCACTGGTGGGCATAATCTCCTTTCCTTTGGTTATATAACCATTTTTTAACAATTTTATAACGGAGTTCATTTAAATGAATTAACTGAGCATTAGAAATAGGCCGCCTCAAACGGTTTAATCCCGTTTAAGACGGCCCATCCCTTCAATCATTCATCTCCAAATCGACATAATTCGAGCGGTGACAGTGCACCATTAATGCTCTTCAGCCGCGAGTGCAATTGCCTTCGTTTCGTGTACAGTACCATGAGCGTGATGTGGGGGAGCATAAATGGAGTAAAGTTTTAAAGGCACTTGTCCTGTGTTAATAATGTTATGCCACTTTCCTGCTGGTATAAGAATAGCAAAGTCTTGCTGAACATGTTGCACATAAGTTAAATGATTTCGGTAGTCCCCCATTTGAACAAGCCCTTGCCCCTGTTCAATCCGTAAAAATTGATCATTATCAGGATGAATTTCTAAACCAATATCATCCCCAACATTAATACTCATTAATGTGACCTGTAAATGCTCCCCTGTCCATAAAGACTTACGAAATGATTGATTGTTTTTTGTAGCATTATCAATGTTGACAACAAAAGGTTGCGGCCCATAATCGCTGGTGAAATGACTTAATGGGTGATTTCTTAATGGAACATGGGATTGATTCAATTGCCTATTTTGATAATAAAAGTATGGAATATGATTAAACATGGTTCTCTCTCCCTTCAAAACTCTCTTGCTCTCTCTCAGCATATGCCCTTGTTATTAGAAAGTTTCTACGCCCCATTCAAAGAAACCGTCTCAAACGGTTAATCCCATTTAAGACGGTCCTTTTATCAATCATATCCAAATCAACAAAATCGATCGTTTCCGACAAAATTCGGGTGTGGTGACAGGCATCACCTACGAGATCATCTGCTTTTGACTTGCTGCTAATTTTTGCTCACTCTTCTTTATATCGAGTTTTAATAAAATCGATACGATAAAGGCGGCTGTAATTAGTGCTAAGAAGACGAAGAATACAGGTGTATAGCTGCCTGAACGGTCATAAATTTGTGTTACAATTACCGGACCGAATACACCACCAAGTGACCATGTTGTTAGCAGAAAACCATGAATGGCCCCTAGTTGTTTTGTTCCAAATAAATCTCCGACAAAGGCTGGTAGGTTCGAGAAACCACCACCATAGCAACTAACAACGAGCAGTATAAATAGTTGGAATAAAATAATACTTGTTGTAAATGGAAGCGTTAAAAAAGCAACAATTTGAATCATAAAGAAAATAATGAAGACATTCGGTCGCCCAATATAATCCGATAAAGCGGCCCAGCCCAAACGGCCACCACCATTAAAAATCCCCATGATCCCAACCATTGTGGCGGCAGCAGCAGCTGATAACCCTACTACTTCCTGTGCCATTGGCGAAGCAACTGCAATCATCATTATTCCAGCTGTCGTATTAATTAGCATCATCGTCCAAAGCATCCAAAATCGTCTTGTCTTGACCGCTTCAAATGCTGTAAGTTGTTGTAAGTCTTTTTTGACAACTTTTTTTCCAGACGCGATATCCTTTTTCATATTAGCAGGCATCCAGCCGTCCGCTGGTGGAGCGATATAAAGAGCTCCAGCTACCATTAATAAGAAATAACAGGCACCCAACACATAAAAGGTAGATTCAATTCCAATTGAGCCCATTAAGCTATCAGCCACTGGTGCTGTAATTAAAGCCCCTGATCCAAAACCAAGTACGGCCATTCCTGTTGCAAGACCTCTCCGATCAGGGAACCATTTGACCAGTGTCGAAACAGGAGAAATATAACCAATTCCAAGGCCTAAACCACTCGCCACTCCATACATCGCTAAAAATAACGGGAGGGAGTCAATCATAATAGCGACACCAGAACCCGCTTGTCCAATTCCAAAAAGGACAGCCGCCACTAAAGCTGATTTTCTCGGACCACTCTTTTCCACGAACTTCCCAAAAAAAGCAGCTGAAGTACCAGCTAATCCCATCATAATTGTAAAGGCAATGGTTACTTCAGTAGCTGTCCAACCCATTTGTTGACTGATCGGAAAGGTATAAACACTATAAGCATAAGCACCACCAATTGACAGGTGGATGGAGATTGCGGCCAAAGCAATTAGCCATCTGTTTTTCATATGTAAATCCTCCTCTTCGTTGCACCAATTTTTGAGAGCTTCCTCTGCTCCGCTCCATTGAAAGCCCTTACATTAGAAGTATATAATAAATTAACTAAATAATACAACAATTTAATTAATTGTATAAATTTCGAATACTACTCTTTGCTCATTTCCCCTTTACTTAAAAGACCCTATATTGAAAAGGTAGCGGTTTATGGTTGTTTAAAATTTCGCTCAAAAAATTATATAACAACCTTAGAGGTTATATATGGTGATTGTACTGGAAGAGTGGCGTTTGTAGGACAGTTTGAGACTTATTATTTCTCTTTTGTTTTTAAAATGTGGTTATTGGACATTCTGACTCCCTCCACTTTCTCTTTTGTCCTTTAAACATGAGTTATTGGACATTCTGACTCCCTCCTCTTTCTCTTTTGTCCTTTAAACTTGGGTTATTGGACATTCTGACTACCTCCTCTTTCTCCTTTGTCCTTTAAACTTGGGTTATTGGACATTCTGACTACCTCCTCTTTCTCCTTTGCCCTTTAAACTTGGGTTATTGGACATTCTGACTACCTCCTCTTTCTCCTTTGTCCTTTAAACTTGGGTTATTGGACATTCTGACTACCTCCTCTTTCTCCTTTGTCCTTTAAACTTGGGTTATTGGACATTCTGACTACCTCCTCTTTCTCTTTTGTCCTAAAACAAATCTAATAGGAAATCAAAAAAGACTCAGAGATCCATTCACCTCTAAGCCTTTTATTCGATACTAATCATAGCACCTTTATTGTAAATTATTGATTTCCCACTTTTAATTCAAGCTTCATCGCCTCAGCTATTCGTTTCGGTATGTCTGTATTATTTAGAACGCCACGGAATAAGTGAGAGGATGGGCCATAGGCATAGAGTGGAACATCGACTCCTGTATGTGCCGTTGTTGACCAACCAACATAAGCTCTTTCACTAATGATCTCATTAATGGCAAGCACAAGCACATCATCACTCGCTTCCATAATGCGCTCTTCCTCTTCTTTAGTTAACTCGGTGTTGGCATAATGTGCCAAAACATTATGTGCATTGCTTCTTTTTTCATTTAATTGACTAGCAATATAGTTTCCTGTTGCTTTAACATCATGTAAAACGTCGATATTAGCTAAATATTCATCATAACCACCGACCGTCATACCACCTGTTTCATGGTCGCCTGCAATGACTATTAACGTATTCCCATCTTGCTCAGCAAATTCCACTGCTTTTTGAACAGCGGCTTCAAACGCCTCCGTCTCTGTCATCGCCCAAGCAGCGTCATGAGCATGTCCAGCCCAATCTATTTGACTACCCTCTACCATTAAGAAAAAACCATTTCCTTCTTTTGATAATGTTTGAATAGCGGCTTCTGTCATTTCAGCTAAGCTCGGCTCATTTGTTGTCTGGTTTCGTTCTAATTCTGGTGCCATCGCCTCAGTGGCAAACAGCCCTAGCAATTGTTGATGATCTCCACGAATCGTTAATAATTCATCCCTTGTTTCAACAAACTGAAAGCCTTTCATCATCGCCTCTTCAATGACATGCCGCTCTGGTTGATTTCCACCTTCCGTTTCTGGTAGAAAATTATTTTTCCCTCCACCTAAAAGAACATCTACTTTCTCAATCATTTGTAAGGCAATATCAGCCTCACTTCCTCTCGACTCCACATGAGAGGCAAAGACAGCTGGTGTTGCATGTGTCACGGTTGAAGTCGCTACTAAACCGGTTGATTTGCCAGCCTCATTTGCTACTTCAAGAATCGTTGTCAATTCTTCGCCATCAGGTGTTACGCTAATCATGCCATTATTTGTTTTTACACCGGTTTCCATCGCCGTTCCCGCCGCCGCTGAATCCGTCACCCAATTATCTTCTGAATAAGTTTTCATCATTCCAACAAGTATCTTATCAAAAATCGTTTCTTTTCCTTTATAAATACGATAGTTTGTCGCATAACCAGTTGAAAATCCATCAGGAATCATAAAAATCACATTCTCGACTTCTTCTCCCGAGGACTTTTTTACATTCGCTACCTCTTCTGCCCCAGCATGCTGAAAAAAGAGAAAACCAGTTACTAAAATCACTAAAAAGCTTAGCCCTACTCCGACCCATTTAAATGTCCGCAAATCGCATTCCTCCTAAGTAATTAGTAACCTACATTTGAAAGTATAGGAGATTACTATTAAGCTCCCTTAAACGTCATGTAAAAAAAGATTGAGTTTGTGTGAGATTCACTAAGTTTCAGTAAAGACGTATTTCTTTTTATATCATTTTTATAAATATATAAACTTTACCCTATTCCTTTTTCATCAAACTAAAGATAGTACGGTAACCTGAAAATCCGTATTTCTCTCTTCAACAATTTAATTTTGAGATTAAAGGAAATGCGGAAGTTCAATACGAATAACGACTTACTACTCATGTAACTCTCGGTTTTGCAGAATTTCGGTGCAAACCATCCTGTTATTAATATAAAGCTCTCATACCATCCTACAAATAACAAAAGCCCCAAAAGCTCATAAATAGACTTTTGGGACCATACTTCTCTTCTTTTATATTTTAAATTTATGAATAAGGGTCTGTAACTCCTCTGCTAAAGTAGCTAATAAAGCTGAGGTAGCTTGAATCTCTTCCATTGAGGCAAGTTGCTCTTGGGTCGCTCCTGCCATTTCATCTGCTACAGAAGAGTTTTCGTTTGAGATAATTAAGAGTTGATTAGATGAGGAGTTAACCACTTCTATATTTCGGGAAATTTGTTCTGAAATAAGGGCAACCTCTTCTATTCTCGGAGAAATGTCCTGAAACCCTTCCATAATCGCCTTAAACTTCTCGGTCGTATTTGTTGATATTTGTAAACCAGACTCAACGATATGGGTCGCTTCCTTCATGCCATCAACCGTTTCTTCTGTATCCGTTAAAATCGCTTTAATCAACGAAGCAATTTGATTTGCTGAATGGTCAGACTCTTTAGCTAGTTTGCCAATCTCGGCTGCTACGACTGCAAAGCCTTTACCACTTTCGCCCGCTCTAGCCGCTTCAATCGAAGCATTTAAAGCAAGTAAGTTTGTCTGACTAGCAATCCCACTAATGACATCGACAATCATGCCAATTTCTTTTGAGCGATCCTGCAGTGATTTGATTTGCAGATTCGATTTTTCAACCGATTGGGCAATGGAGGCCATCTGACCCATCGTTTGTTCTACGGATCGGTTTCCTTCTTCCGCTTGCTCGATAGCCGCTTTTGTTAAATGCGAAACACTCAACGCATTACTTGTCACATGGTTAATGTCTTCTGTTACTTGATTTAATGCCTCTGCATTCGATTGATAATTTTCATTTTGAGTTTCTACCCTGCCAGCCATTTCTTGAATAGAAGTGGCAATATATTCGGTCGCTCTAGTTGACTGTTCAGAGCTAGCAGATAGTTGCTCGGAGGATGCCGCCATATTTTCAGATTTACTCGCTACCTCTTGAATAACTGCTTTTAGATCACGAGCCATTTCATTAAATGATTGTGATAATTCACCTAGCTCATCCTTTGATTTCACATCGATTTGTTCTTTCAAATCACCTTTACTAATTTTAGCGGCAGAATCTCTCAATCTAAATAACGGTTTTGTAATGTTTAAAATGAGGAATACAACCAAAACACCACCAAGGATAATAGATGGAATTAATACCAATAGAGTTCGATACAAAATCGGTCTAGACAAGGATGCAATTTCTTGATTATCAACTACTCCAGCAACTTTCCAACCCGTTATCTCATTCGTTTCATAAATAAGCCATAAATTTTGCTGTTCATAACTAAATTCAAATTCCCCTGATGCCTCTTGGTACATCCTATCTATGAAGGGTTCATTCACTTGAACGCCCATTTCCTCTGTAGGACTTACGATAATATAACGATTTTCGTCTAAAATCATCGCAAAACCTTCTTTTCCAACTTTCACCTGCTCAGTCGTATTTAATAACTGATTTAAATTAATATCCATTGAAACAACACCAGAACCATCATTAGTTGTTCTAGCAATCGATACAACTAAATGTCCAGTGTCAGCTGATACATATGGTTCTGTGATAATAACTTCTCCTGATTGCTCCCTTGCTAAAAGATACCAAGGTCTTTGGCGTGGATCGTAATCATCCCCATACTCCCCAGGTGGAACTTGGATCATATCACCTAATTCTGTCCCAACATATACACTTTCTAACCCAGAAAATAACTCCATATATTGTGAAAAATATGCTCTAACTTCTGGACTTTCTTCCCCCTCATACATGTCTGCTCTTATAATATTTGCAAAATAATCGATGTTTTCTATTTTTGGTTCGATCGTACTTGTAATCAAATCTTCAATAAAATCCACACTCGAAGTAGCACTAATCATATATTGTTCGGCTATCTCATCCTTTGCTTTTTCATAAGATAAGAACCCAATCAAACTAGTTGGGACGAGTAACACGATGATAAAAACAACGATTAACTTGTTTTTAATCGTAAATCGATTAAGAACAGACCCCTTTTTAATCGCTTTATTTCTTTGATTTAGCTGCATATTCAAAACGCTCCCCCCAATATACAAAACAAATTTCCTCTATCTTTATTTATATCGGTCAAAAGTCATAGTTTTATAGAGCGAAAGTCATATTTCCAAAAGTCAGATTATTAGTCCTAACATCCCATTTCTTTAATAGAGCCGGCAACTTCATTCCATAAAGTAGCGTGACTCTGCTTCTAATAGTTTCCCTCTTAAACAAAAAAATTTCTCAAACTAATAGATAGAGAGCAAATTCCCGTCAGCGTCCCTCTTTTTTATTTTTGTCTTTCTCGTGGTAAAATGAAAACTGAATACTATCGATTAAGGAGATCTGATTCATATGGCCCGTTTGAATGCAGCCGATTTAGACAAAAAAAAATTAGAGAGAAAAGAACAAATCATGCGTGCTGCCATTAAGGTTTTTGCCGAGAATGGTGTAAAACTTACGAAAATCAGCATGATAGCCAAGGAAGCTGGAATTAGCCATGGCTTAGTTTATCACTATTTTAACTCAAAAGAAGAAGTACTATATCAGAGCCTTGAGTGGACAATGAATGCGGATGAAACTCGTACATATCTGCAACAACTCGACGAAAAACCAATATCCCCTTTAGAAAAAATAACAGAGTTTACAAAGTTCGCTATTTTATCAAGTGAGTTTGGAACAAGTGATATTTTTCGCATCATCCAACACTTAGAGGACTCAGAGGATGTCCCAAACCATGTAAAAACTTTAACCGAAAATGCAGGCGTCCTTTATTTTGAATTTTTTATCCCTATATTTACAGAGGGACAAAGTGTAGGGCAGATCATTGAAGGCGATCCTAACGAATTAGTCGCCCTTTATTTAAGCCTTATTTCAGGTATCATGGCCGATGAACCTAATTGGTGGAAAGACAAACTTGATTACAAAGTCTCTATTCTCTTAAGAATGATTTCGACTCGTTAAACTCTAATCAACTAACCCCTTCTCTTAACAAAATCCCAAAATAAAGATTGACAAAGTGAAGGTGTTATTATAAATTTATGTTGACTGAACTAATCAATCAATAAAATTAGTCGGTCATTATTTTTGGTTTTTAATTGACTGAACAAGTCAATCAATATAAAGGGAAGGGTTTTTTTTATGAATAATACCGTCATATCGGTAAAAGATTTACGTAAGACCTATGGCAAACAAATCGTGCTTGATGGACTTAACTTTGACGTAACAAGCGGCTCTATTTTTGCCTTGCTTGGAGAAAATGGAGCTGGTAAAACAACGACCGTTCGTATTTTATCGACATTAATTCAGGCAGATAGTGGCACCGTGAATGTCGGAGGGTTTGACACGAGACGTGACGCCCATTCCGTTAAGAAAATCATAAGTTTAACTGGGCAATTCGCCGCTGTAGATGAACTGCTAACAGGAGAAGAAAATTTGATGATGATGGGGCGTTTAAATCATCTCGACCGACAATCGGTAAAAAGAAGAACGGCTGAGCTTCTTGAACAGTTCGAATTAACAGATGCCGCCAAAAAACAAGCAAAAACCTATTCCGGTGGAATGCGACGCAGACTTGATATTGCGATTAGCTTACTCGCTTCACCGTCCGTCATCTTTTTAGATGAACCGACAACGGGGTTAGATCCACGCAGTCGAAGAAATATGTGGAATTTGATTCAAGACCTTGCCAAGAGCGGTGTCACAATCTTCTTAACGACCCAATACTTAGAAGAGGCCGATCAACTTGCCGATAAAATTGCCGTGATTGACGGCGGAAAAATGGTCGTAGAAGGCACAGCCGAAGAGCTAAAACGTATGATTGGTGAAGAAAGGCTTGAATTTACGTTTAGTGAGGATAGCGAATTTCAACACGCTCAAACCCTTTTACAAGGGCAAGTCAACGAGACTGACCGAAGCATTTCCGTTATTGCCAATTCAACGGAAAATTTACGGCAGTTATTAAACACCTTACATGAGCACAACATCAATCCAACATCCGTTACTTTCCGCAAACCAACATTAGATGATGTGTTTTTAGACATCACCAATCGAAAACGAAAGGAGCTGACCATAAATGGGTGAATCTAAATTGTATTGGGCTTTGTTAGACGGATGGACAATGACACAACGTAGTTTTAAACATACTTTCCGTCAACCAGAATCACTATTAATGGCAATCGGATTACCCATCGCCATTATGATCATGTTTGTTTACGTTTTTGGCGGGGCGATTCAGACAGGAACCGACTATGTTAATTATGTTGTTCCTGGCGTCATTATTACTTGTGTCGGGTTTGGGAGTTCTCTGATAACAGTCAGTGTGACACAAGACATGGTTGGTGGGTTATTTGAGCGCTTCCGGACGATGCCTCTCCTTCCCTCCTCTTTAATGCTTGGTCATGTCATCGGTGGGTTTGTTCGTAACGCGATGGCCACGACGGTCATTTTCCTTGTTGCTTTGCTTATTGGGTTCCAGCCAAATGCAAGCTTTCTCGAATGGCTTGGTGTCATTGGGGTTTTGTCTCTTTATATGTTCTCACTTAATTGGCTGTTTGTTGCGATCGGATTAATTACTAAAAGTGTTGAAACAGCCAACGCTGCCACATTCCCTATGCTATTTTTTCCTTATGTGAGTAGTGCCTTTGTGCCGACAGAAACCATGCCGACTTGGTTACATGCTTTTGCAGAAAACCAACCAATGACCCCGCTCATTGAAACTTTACGTGGGCTTTTGCTTGGTACACCAATTGATAATAACCTTTGGTTAACATTAGCCTGGTTTGGTGGACTACTGATCGTATCATTTATTTTTGCCATTATTTTATTTAAAAGACGTAAAAGAGTCTAAGTAAACTATAGAAAACAGCCCACAGTATCATTTGGAGGCCACTGAAAAAGTAGGTTCTGTGACTAAAAGAAAAGGAAATTCATTCAATGTTATTTTCTATCTTTTTTTGATGACCAAAACGGAACGAGCGGAATGCCCGGAGACTCCTGCGGGAATAGTGAAGGACGGGAGACCCCGTAGCGTAGCGAGGAGGCTCCCGATTCACCCGCGGAACGCGTAGGGCATGCAGCTCGTGGAGTAGGCTAACTAATGTAACCCTATTTCAGTTCCTTCATCATTTGCAGACATTATTGTAGGGCTGTTTTAAATACAATGTCTTTTCGATGCAAATTCCATTAGAATACCCTTTACATCAAATGATCAGTTAAAACCATTACTATTCGACGTATCCCTTAACCCTGTTGCACTTTTCCTTTTGTTCCGAAATCTATAATCGTTAGATCGATACTATATTGAATATCTGCTTCTACAAATATTTCGTCCCAATTATCTTTATACTCTTTCCAAAATGGATAATGTTGAACTCTAACATATTTAACTAAATTAATCGGATCCGTTTGATATTCTGTTTGCAATTGTTGAATCATTTTCTTCACTTGTTCTTCTAATTGTTTCTCAAATATGACTTCTAGTTTTTTGAGATAATCCGGATTAAAAGCATCTTCATTCGGATCCCAATTTTCCGCAAGTCTTCCTCGTGATTCCATATCAATATTAAAAAAAACTTGTTCGTTTTCAAGCCTTGTTTCAACCGATTTTAATTTCGCATCTAATATTTCATAAACGACTCGATATCCATCGATTTCTCCATCAACCATCCCACCTTCTATATCACCACTTAACCAATTAAGACTACTTATTTGTTCTGGAGTAAATTCCCCCTCTATATGAACGCCGTTTTTTAGAATCTCTCCCCCATTTAACTTGAGCTCTTCATTAACGATCGAAACTTTTGGCATCACAATGGAAAAACCACGTTGGATATAATCTGACAATTTACCCAAAGTTACTGGTCGCATAATTTCCGAGGATCGCTCATAATTCTGTGAAAGTGCATCAAGAATTTGTGATGTTGGTGCAGCGCCACTTTCATTCGGATAGGTAAAGATTTTATTCAAAGGTTCATCTGTCACAAAAACTCGAATCCCACGTCTCGTTCGTTCATCTCTAATTTTTTGATTAATAAGTTGTTCTGCCGTCCACTTTTTTAAAGCTTCGCTATGGATTACAAGAACGAGCTGGTGATCACTAATAATTCCTTGGTCTATTAACTCAAGTCTTCGGATAGCTTCTAGAGAGGTTCTTCCTGTTGTTCGTAAATTTCGATAAGTTAATTCAGAGCTTTGCTCATTTCCAATCGGTAAGTATAACTGTGTCAGCAATTCGATGTTCTCCTCATTATCTGAATCTATCCCAATACCTACTCCCATTACTAATGAAACATCCTCGATATTAGAACTGTCCCAACAGCTTACAAGGAGCAATGTACAACTCAAGAAAAGTATTTTTTTCACTATCGCTCTCATGCCCTCACCTTTTTCTTGATCGAAACGAGGATATAGCAAACAAATGGCAATATAACAAAGATAAAGACAAAGACATACTGCTGCCATGTACTTACTTTTTGAATTTGAAAAGTCGTTTCTGGCAATACAGCAATTACTGCAGCTATAATAGTACAACTTAAAAGTAAATATCCTCTACGAATAGGTAAGCTCTTATCTAAAAGGTACACCGCAGCATACAAGGCAATCATACTAGTCGTAAAAAATTGTAATGTCCAAGCCGTAATTAAAAAAGTATCCATTCGTTCCGTAAATAGTACATTTGTCTCGGCTGCATGAGTTAAGGTGATAGTTGGCCAAGTGAGGGTTTGAACTTCTATAACACCAAGTACAGATACAACAACTAAATACGTAACCATATAAATAACGGTAACGAAGGCAAGTGCATAGGCTCCCCCTCGATTTGGATTGGCTTTCGATTGTAAAGATGCGAACAAAATCATCACCACTTCTATCCCTTGAAATGACTGTAATGCATACTGTATATTTTTCACAATCGGTAGAAATCCTTCAGATGCTACGGGGCGAATATTATAAAGAACCGAATCTTTTGTTCCAATTCCTAGGACAAATAATAGAACGATCAAAGCAATCGGCAAAAAAAGACAAGCAACGCGAACTAGTGTCGGTAAAGGGTAATAAACAACATAACCACACAATAAAATAATGAGAATTATGACCAAATAATTGGGTGTCTTTTCTAAAAGGAAATAACGAATCATTTCACTCATAGCAACCGCCTGCCATCCAGTAAGTAATAAAAAATAACCGGAAATGAGAATACATAAAACTTTACTTACCCATCGTCCAAAAGCCTGCTCCATATAAACATCAATGGAAGGAATATCATGTGATTTAAAAGCAAAAATGATAAATAAATAGATGAGTAAAACGATGATCCCGGCCAAAAATAACGATATCCAACCATCAGCTGTACGGATGTTATCGGTAAGGGTTCTAGGCAAATTCAAAACACCCACGCCAAGCATAATTGACATAAGTAATGCAAAGAGTTGATAACTTGTGACCGTTTTTTCCGTATGTATTTTCGGATCCAACTGATATCACCCCTTTTTATCTTTTAGGATCGTTGGCAAGCGAAACCATAAATCAGTAAACCCATGTTTTTTGAGAGAAAATTCAAATGAAAAATAGTGAACACCGTAATTATGTAAACTCGATAAATGTATCGATAGGATAATAAAAAAGCAGACAACCCCATATAAACCAAGAACAGCTGAAAAAGCGATCGCAATGAAACTAAGCAAACGAAATGACATACTTAAACTATAAATAGGAACTGCGAAGGATGAAATGGCTGTCACTGCAATAATGATTACCATAATGGAACTAACAATATGGGCATCAACTACCGCTTGGCCGATAACAACACCACCTACTAGCCCTATTGTTTGTCCAAGTGGATTTGGTAAACGTATACTCGCTTCTCTAAGCAGCTCGACAAATAAGGTCATTACGACAACCTCTCCTACTGCTGGAAAAGGGACATTCATTCGTGTATTGATAATCGTAAGCGATAGTTCATCTGGTATTAACCCTTGGTGGAAGGAAACTAAAGCAATATAAATCGGTGGAACGAATAAAGTGATAAAAAGAGCCACATAACGCAAGATACGAATGGTAGAACCGAGCATCCACCGGTCATAATAGTCGTCCGCCGCTTGCATTTGCTGCTCCAATGTCGTTGGGACTATACAGGCAAACGGTGATCCATCAACGAATACTGCAATTCTTCCTTCTTCAAACCCCGCTAGAACCGGATCAATTCGATCGGTGCTTTGAACCTGTGGAAAAGGGGAATAAAAGGGTGAATTATCTAATAAACTTTCGATTTTTCCAGAATCTTCAATATTAGCTTGTTTAATTTTGTTAAGCCGTTCTTGCAATTCTGTAATCACTACTGGGTCCGTATTTTCTTTATGATAAACATAATTAACGACCTTTTGTTTATTTCCCGTTACAACTAAATGTTCTTTCGTAACAAGACTTCCATCTTCTGCAAAACGTCGAATCAGTGCGACATTTGTTTGAATATCTTCAATAAAAGAAACTTTTGGGCCTTTAATAGCTCTCTCTGTTTTTGATTCTTCTAAGTTCCTCCGCAACGCATGCTTTAAATTTAAGATGTAAACAAATGGGATATTTTCTAAAAGCAAAATACAGCGATCTTGGTAAATGGCCTTGACAGCCTCATAAATATCTTCTTCAACTTTTTCCGCATAACGAATCGTCGGCTCATGAAATTCCTTTTCCAACCCTTCTTTGTCAAAAAATCTCTTCGGAAGTTGTGAAAAATAATTTAGAAACACTTCCATTTTCTGCGGATCAATTTCTCCAAAATAAAAAAAAGAAATATGTCGATCTAAGCTCGGGACATACTCATGTTCCACTACTAAATCGGCTTGGTGACCAATTATTTCCTTTAATCTTTGTTTATTTTGTTTAAAGTCGGCTGAAAACACAGGCTTTATCTCCTCTTAGTCTAATAATACTTATATTGTCATAAACAAAAGGAATTTATTCTCATTTCTAATTGAAACATGAACCCTAATTAAAGTAGTTAATGATAAAGGAGGAAGTCGCGTTCTTAACTATAATAATGGGAACAACCCTGAATATAAATCGGTATTTATCAAAAAAGAACAACGTTTAAAATCATAAGCACTGGTCAAAACGGTGAAGGCGAGCTTTTTAATGAGATTCTATCTGCTTCATAATATAGAGAATTATTATGAGAAGTTGCCCTACAAAAGTTGTTGATTACAAAAATTTGTAAAACAAAAAAAGCTGTTCCCATAAAGTCTTCTTAACGACCTTATCAGACAGCCCTCTTCACTTTTGCTTATCTTACATTCATTTCACTCGGCTTTGGACCTTTGCGTTCATTACGATCAAGTTGATTAATTTGTTCCATTTCCGTTGCTGATAGCTCAAAGTCAAAGACATTAAAGTTTTCTTCAATCCTTGATGGCGTGACAGATTTAGGAATAACGATTGCCTCATTTTGCAAGTGCCAACGGAGGACGACTTGAGCGGCTGTTTTTTGGTGGGCAGCTGCAATTCTTTGAATCACATCAAGGTTTAAAACTTCTCCACCTTGTTGTAATGGACTCCACGCTTCTACGTAAATATCATGTTTAGCACAAAACTCTTTTAATTCCGTTTGAGCTAAGTATGGATGGCATTCCACTTGATTTAAGACAGGCTTTACATCACATTCAGCCAAAATTCTTTCTAAATGGTTTATGTCAAAATTACAGACTCCGATCGCTTTCACACGACCATCGTGATAAAGCTTTTCCAACGCCTTGTACGTATCGACATATTCGTCAAATTCAGGTGTCGGCCAATGCACTAAATAGAGGTCCACATAGTCTAATCCAAGCCTTTCTAAACTCTCATCAAAAGCTTTTAAAGTATTTTCATACCCTTGGTCAGAGTTCCAAACCTTTGTTGTAATGAATAGTTCTTCACGTGGGACAGATGATTCTTTTAAAGCTTTTCCAACACCCTTTTCATTTTGATAAATCATCGCTGTATCGATGGAGCGATACCCTGTTTCAATCGCCTTCGTTACCGCTGCTGTTGCTTTCTCATCTTCCACTTGCCAGACTCCAAAACCAAGCTGAGGCATTTTTAATCCATTATTTAACGTTACATGGTTCATTGGCCATTACTCCTTTTTTAGCTTAATTTTGATATATATGATTTATTATCGCATGTTCTTCAAAAAACTCCCTAAAATATGCTCATATTTTTACGAATTTTTAGAACAAAGCTATCTGTATTCTACAATGGAACAAGATCTTTCCAAGTGAATGAGAGTCATCGGCTATGATTAAATGGCAGGTGGACCGAATTTACCTTCACGATAATCCTTATAAGCTTGTTTAATTTCCTCCATCGTATTCATAACGAATGGACCACGCGGAATAATTTCTTCTTTTATCGGAGTTCCTGAGTAAATGAGTACTTTTGAACGCCGACTGTTAGCCTTTATTTTTAACTCACTTTTTCTTGATTCCTTTCCATTTTCATTAAAGGTAAGTGTTGCTACACCATGTTTAGATAATTGTACGGAATCTGTACCTTCTCCAAAATCTAAATCACCAGATAATACATAAAGAAATGCATTATGGATTTCAGGTAAGGAATGGGTGTAAATTGCTCCTTTTTCAAGGTTGATTTCCGCTAATGTAATGGGCACAACTGAATCAAGTGGCCCCTTCACCCTATCATGAAACTGACCAGAAAATACCTTGACGAATCCACCTTCGATCTCGATAACTGGAGCATCCTCCGCATATATATTTTGATAAGAGGTTTCTGTTTTTCTCAATTTTTTAGGTAAGTTTAACCATAATTGCAGAGTATGAGCAATATCATCCTTAACTCCTTCTTCTGCATGCCTTGCCGCCCAGCCTGCATTCATATATTGCACATCACCAGCCTCTAAAATATCACGTCCTCCACCATTATCAATATGTTCTAATCGCCCATCTACAACATAAGTGATCGTCTGAAAGCCACGGTGAGGATGATCTGAAAATGCTCCCCTTTTAAACCAATCTTCAGCCATTAAAATAAATGGATCAAAATCAGCCCAGCGCTCGACTGGAAGAACCCATCCCTTTTGAATAAATGGAAAAGAAGCTTCTTCATACTTTACATACCAATGATCTTTGATTTGTCTTTGAAAATTAGACATTTCTTTCATTTTCATCACTCCTCAATAAAAGCTCAACATATCGTAACAGGTAGTTTAATATAGCAGTTTCCTGATTTATTCTATTATTAGTGTATTTCTCTCAGATATTTACATACTTTTCATATGAAGATGTATGTTAAATAAATGTTAAAAGAGCCGCTTCAACTAATCAACTTATTTGCTCAGAATTTATCCTCTCATCTAGTAACTCTTTAACACCACATTTTTCACTATGATTTCTCAGCCTCATAGATCCCACCGTAATTCATCGGAGCAAGAAGTGGGAATACAACTCTCCAGAATACGCTCTACCACTAGCTTTTAATATTTATTTTTAATTCATAACATACTCTTCTTCTGAGTTATGCCTTGACGCTTTTCTCCTCTCGTTTTTTCCTAATTAAACCAACAATGAAAATGACAAGAGGCAATAATAACCCAAAAAAGAGAACGAAAGGAATCCAGAGTTCTGCAACATACGCACGAATAGAGCTTGTAAAAGGAGGAACAGCTTGAGCAATAGCTAAAACAATTAGTACACTTGGAAATACTAAAATCCGGTAAGAACTCACTTGAAATAGACGAGCAAATAAGTTTAATGCCACATACATGCATAGGCTCAGTTTAACAAATGATGTAACAATCCATTGGATCGCAATTAAAGCTTCGATTCGCTGCAAAAAATCGGCTATATTGATTTTTTTGGCCGAAAAAAAAGCAGGAAAACTAATGGAGGAAGTAAGACCAACACCTATAGTAAGAATCGTTAAAAGAGCTTTTAACAAAATAAAGAAACCCCCTAATGACACACCTATGAAAAAATATTTTCTAGCTTTTTTTTGATCGTTTATCAACGGATAAATAGCTAGCAATAGGACTAACTCTAAAAATGGGATGGAAATCATTAAAAGAGAACCTTCAAAAATAGGAACAAAACCATGTTCAAAGATTGGCTTTATGTAATCAAAATTAATATCTTTCATTAAGAGAATAACGGGTACAAGGACAACAAAAATAACAATTGGAAAAAATAATTCCGAAGCTCTTGCAAAGGTCTCTATCCCATATAACAAAGCAACAACTACGGCAATAAGCATCAGTAATTGAATAGCGTAAATAGGTGTTTCAGGAATGATTTGAGTTTTTAGAAAATCACCAGCATCCCTAAGTGTCAAACTTGCCAAAAAGAAAGCAAAACCACAATACAATAGAATAAATAACCGGCCAATCCATTTGCCCAATATTTTTTCAAGTAACTCAGGAAACGCTGTACTTGGATAAAGTGAGCAAATAGACGAATAAAAGTATACTAATAATAAGCTATAGCCAATCCCTAATAATCCTGAAATCCAAGCATCTTGTTTGGCAACTCCTGCAAGTGCCGCTGGTAAGATAAGAACGGTACTACCAATAATAAATAAACAAACTAATACCATAAATTGAGAGGCAGAGATTTTTTCCACTTTGATCATAATCCCCCCTTCCTTTTTCATTAGGTCAACCATTTTGTCCAAATAACTTTTGAAGCATCTCAAATGGATCCGGTAAACTCCCTCTTATACTTAAAGTAAGATGTAATGCTATTCCAATCGAGAATATAAACAAAAAAATAAACCACTCTCTTTTTTTCGTTTTCATTTTAAGCAAATAGGGAATTTCTATTATCCCTACAATAATTATCATGAAGATGACAAAATTTAATGGCCACATATATTCATAATCCTTCAATTATTTTTTTTACTGAATTTGTAATATTGCCCTTTCCGCGAATATTTACATCTACCGCTACATCAAAATCCATCTCCATAAAGGTTTGATTCCATTCACTCTCTTTTTTCTTCCACTCTTTTAAATTGCTCCGATAAAGAGCATCTCCAAAACCAAAAATATCGGTCCCTAATGCTTGAGCCTTTTTTATCGACGCAATGACTTCTTGTTTAATTTCATTATTCGTTTTCTCTTCAATGGAAGTCATCGTTTCTTTTTCATCAAAATTCATAGAGCATAGAGTATTTCCGATTTGTGCGTCAGCTGAAACTTTCACTTCTCCCTTAATTTTATTTTCTACAACAGTTGTTTGAACCTTTGCTGAAGTGGCTAAAATTTCAATTCCTATCTTCTCGTTTTCTGATTGTTGACATGGAATGTTTATAATCGTACTGTTAATTTCACTTTGCGTGAAGTTATACCCACGGCTTTCAGAATCATTTAACCAACCAACTAACCGGTCTTGATTAAACACAGCCAAATCATTATTAGCAAGTATCGCTGGTAACTCACTTTGATTCAGACTATCAATCGATTCTCCCTCCTTAAGATTTCCTAGTATAAATACACCTGGTAAAGCAGGTGCATTTCCTTTACTCGCTAACTCATTAATCAAATTATCAATAGTGACCGTTTCGGTTGTACCCCAAGTTTTATGAGAAGTTTGTAAAGACTGATATAGTTCGTTCGCTGGAATTTTATCTAAAATAGTTAAGACCTCCAATATTTCTTTTGCTTTCATATCTTTTGCTACTAAAAAGAAAAAATCAGCTCTAAATTCATGATCCCTCAATAAAAAGTCTAGCCCTTCTGAAATCCCACTTTTTGCAAAGTTCTCACCAAATATAACGACTTTTGTGTAAGATTCATAAATTTTTCTCGGTATTTGGGTTGTCAGTCTTCGTAATGCCTCAAACATCGTATCCCCTTTTCCATGAAAAGCAACTACTGGACTATAAGAACTACTTCCTGATTCCTGTAAAGCAATAGCGGTTGGGTTTATTATTTGGACGGTAACTAGGAACTGGCCATCTTCTGCATAATCAATTCCCATCGCTGCTGATATAGCAAGTTCATTTAATTCACGACGATTCCAGCAGCCTGTTACGAAACTAAGCAAAATAAAAATGAGCAATATTCTTATGAGCAGACCCTTCAAACCTCACACCTCCTTAATAAAAAGCGTACTCCGTTTGCTCAGAAGCTAGAGTGATTTAACTTCTTTTTCATTCTCTTTCTCTCTTTTGACATTCTGATGATTCATTAATTTCGGGCGAGCTATCATATCCCAAAGTGGCAATCTTAATATATTATCCTTTTGATCGGCTAAATTAAATGGAGCAAACGGTGACATATACGGAATACCAAAAGAACGTAAGCTACAAAGATGAAGAACAATAAGAATACAACCAATGGATATTCCATATAGCCCAAACGATGCAGCCAGAGCCATCATTGGAAAACGCAATATCCGAAATGAAGCTCCCATATTAAAGGAAGGAATCACAAAACTTGAGATAGCTGTGATCGCAACAATAATAACCATTGCAGCTGAAACAAGACCTGCTTCTACAGCTGCTAGCCCAACAACAAGTGTACCGACAATTGAAACAGCCTGACCAACAGCTCTAGGCATCCTCAGTCCTGCTTCCCTTATAATCTCAAAGGCAATTTCCATGATTAATGCTTCAACAAATGCAGGGAAAGGAACCCCTTCCCTTTGTGAATACAAACTAACTAATAATGTTGGTGGAAGCATTTCGTGATGAAAAGTTGTAATCGCAATATAAAAAGATGGTGCCAATAAAGATAAAAGCACAGCAAGTAACCTTAATATTCTTATCAATGTTATATAATCAGAACGCTGATAATAATCTTCTGGAACTTGATAAAATTCTGTAAACAATGCAGGCACGACAAGAGCAAATGGCGTTCCATTAACCAAAATAGCTACTCTTCCTTCTAACAATTTCCCAGAAACCGAATCTGGTCTTTCTGTACTTGAGATTGTAGGAAATGGTGTAAATGTCTCATCTTGAATCAGTTCTTCAATATAGCCACTTTCTAAAATCGAATCAATATTAATTTTTTCTAAGCGTCGAAATACTTCTTTCACTAATTCTGGTTCAGTAATATTATCTAGATACATAACAGCAATTTCCGTTTTCGTTGCACGCCCTATCTCCATCGATACAACTCTTAAATTGATCGAGCGAATACGCTGTCTAACAAGTGCTGTATTCGTCCTTATCACTTCAGTAAAAGAATCTCTAGGCCCTCGCACTAATACTTCTGTTTCAGATTCTTGTATACTTCGTTCCTTATAGTTCTTCGTATCAATGGCTAGTGCTTCGTTTATCCCATCTACAAGCAACAACGTATTACCATTAAATAAAATAGCATAGGCGTCCTCATACTCATTTATCTTCTTAATATCACTCGTCGAAATACACTCTATAATATTTGATAAATCCATTAACTCTTCGAAACATTCCTTATTCCTGTATTCATCTCTAATTGCGACAATAACCGATTCCTCTATGACATTACAATCGGCGATACCCTCAATATAAATTAAAGCCATCTCTTTTTTGTGTTCGAATTGATTAATACTTAGCTTTCGTATTACTAAATCACAATCATTATCAAAACTCTTTTTTATCTTGAGTAAATTATCGTCAAGACTTTCTTCAAAAACAGGAGAAGCTGTCGTAATTGGTTGTCTCTTTTTCTCATTCATTGAATATTGATATTTTATTTTTCTTAATTTTCTCGACAACTTCACCACACCTTTATTTAATACATTTAATCCTCCGGTTAGTTTAAACAAATCTATTTTTTTCTATTCCCGAGAAGATATAAAAGTTTAGGACACTCCAACAATAAAAAAAGACTACTGATAAAGGAATATCCTTATCAGTAGTCTCATAATTTCTTAACTGTTCTCCGTTTGTTTTGGTAAGTTCCAAAAATATTTCATTCTTTTTGCATAAACATTCCTTTTTTATCAAGAATAACATTGAATGAAAAAAGGAGATGAATAAATGAAAGAAAGAATAGTTAAGTGGGTGTTAATTATTGGGCTTCTATTTTGTTACCAAATGACGGATCTCATGATTGTTTCTGCTAATGAGGATACAGCAGGTGATATTTCGCAGCAGTGGTGGAAAAAAGACAAACGAGATAAACCTGATGAAGACTTTCCTGACCTTAGAGGAGGACCTGAAAACCCTGAACGACAACGGCAGCAGCCTGTTGACATGAACCTCCTACAAGAACGGTATCCCGACACGTTTATCTTACAAGGTCCAGCTGATCAAAATCGAATTGCGTTAACGTTTGATGATGGCCCCGATCAACGTTTTTCAAATGATGTATTAGATGTGTTAAATCAGTACAATGTACCAGCAACGTTTTTCTTATTGGGCTCAAGAGCGGTTGCTTATCCTGAAATTGTGACGCGAATTCAAAATGAAGGTCATGTAATTGCCAATCACACTTATTTACATCCGAACCTCGTTGATGAATCCGATATCGAAACTCTAGAAAGAGAAGTATCTAGAACTGAAGATGCTTTGAATGACATTATTGGCTACCGAACAAGTTTATTCCGTCCACCATATGGCTTTTTATACAATGAACTAGTCGAAAAACTAGCGGAAATGCAATATTTAGTTATTGGCTGGTCAGTCGATTCATTGGACTGGCAGGAAGACCCACCTGAGACCATTGCTGCTAATGTATTAGATAACGTTCAACCAGGGGCAATCATTCTGATGCATGACGGGGCCGATTGGGATGGAGATAGAACCAATACGATCGAATCCCTTCACCAAATTATTCCTACCTTACAAGAGCAAGGCTATGAGTTCGTGACCGTACCAGAATTGTTAAATGTTCCATTTGCAAAATAGAAGACTATCTCAAAAGGGTTTTTACCTTTTGAGATAGTCTTTTTTAGTGAAGAGAAATTTACGTTTATTAAATATCAAGTAGTGTAGTACCTATTTCAACTTCTCCGCGATGAGCGAAGCTGCTTTTTTAGGGTTCATTCGATAAATAAAGTCCAACAGCTTTGAATCTTTACCAGCTAAAACTCGGTATTGGTTATTTTCTGTTCCTTTTATAATAATTTCAGCTGCGTCTTGCGGTGTTAATAGTTTTTTCTTTTGTTCAGCAGTAGCTTCTTTTCTCTCACCAGTATCAGCACCTGAATTTTTCGTAATATCTGTGCCAACCCCTCCAGGGAAGACAACTGTGACATTGACATTTGTATCCTTTAGCTCAGAATGTAAACCTTCTGTCATCAATTTAACGGCAGCCTTAGATGCCCCATAAATAGATTGTCCAGGAACAGGTAAAAATCCACCCATACTTGAGATATTCGTAATATGGGCAACCGGTCTTTTAAGCAGATGAGGCAAGAACGTTTTCACCATATATAACGTGCCATAGAAATTGACATCCATCACTAGTTTAATTTTTTCATAGTCTAAGTCATTAACATGTACGAATGGTTGAATAATCCCAGCATTATTAATGAGGGCATCAACCGCACCATGGTAGGCCATTACCTGCTCAGGTAGCGCCTCTACGGCTTCTCTATCTGTAATGTTGACAACATGTGTGGAAACCTTATCTTTTTTTTCCCCCGCTAGTTGGACTGTTTCTTCTAATCCATTCTTATTCAAATCAACCGCTGCTACTTGAGCCCCTTTTGAAAGAAGATTGAGAACTAACTCACGTCCAATTCCACTACCTCCACCAGTAACAACAAATACTTTATTTTTAATTTCCATAATATATGCCCCCTTATTATCCTATTTAATCGTTATCTATTCTCAATCGTAGTCAAGAAACCGAAAAATGAATCCGTTTTCACAATGAAAATAATGAACACTTGTTGATTTATTTAAATCTATGTATAGTATAATAATGAAAGAAATAATATACAATCCGCAAATATAGACCTATTTGTTCATTATCAAACACCAGTGAAACGATATGTCTGTTAACGAATAAACGGAGGATAATATGTCGATAAAAAACAATTCTAAAGACAGAAGAATTATCAAATCAAAAAACGCTTTAAAAGAAGCATTAATTTCCTTAATGAATACGAAAGATTTTAAAGAAATTACGATTACAGACATTGTGCAAATCGCTGACTTAAATCGAGGAACTTTTTATAAACATTACCAATACAAAGAGGATATTCTTGAAGAGATTATCGATGATGTCATCACCCATTTAATTGATTCCTATCGTAAACCGTATAAAGACAAAGAGACTTTTGACGTGTCACAGCTAAGTTCAAATGCCATTCATATTTTTGACCATGTCTTAACATATTCAAATTTCTATTCGCTGATTGTTCAATCAAACGTCTTATCTGGTTTTCATCATAAGATTTATAAAGTGATTAAAGACCTAATTTTGCACGACCTTACGGATTATATTTCTACACATACAATAAATAAAGAATTGCTAGCAAGTTATCATTCATATGCGATCATGGGTATAATCATTGAATGGATTGAGAATGATTTCAAATACAGCTCCAATTATATGGCCGAGCAGTTACTATTTATCGTCAAAATGGATCGAAATAACCTTTTTTCCAATCAAGGTATAATAGACAATTAAATTAGCTAAAAAGAGTGGGGTTACACAGGTCATTTTAAAGATCCGAACGGACATGTTTGGGAAGTCGTTACTTGGAACAAATAACTAGAAAGATAAATACACCCGATTATTAAACGTAGAAACTGAAAAACGGCACCATCGTTAAAATAGCGTTACATTAAGTTGGTCTATTCCGCGGGTGAACCGGGAGCCTCCTCGCTCCGCTGCGGGGTCTCCCGTTTTCCACTCCCCCTGCAGGAGTGCTCCTATTCTTTCCTTATATCTAGTATTTTCGAAAGTTCATTTTCAGAATATACGTCTAACCCATTCCTCCTTAACAATGCAGTCGTGACACCCATACCATCGAGCCTCTCCCCATTAAATTTTCCATTATAAATAAAGGAACTACCACAAGATGGACTATTTTCTTTTAAAACTACAGCTGTAGCTCCTACACTTTTAGCCTTGTCTAACGTTTCTTTGGCACCATTAAGATAAAGTTCTGTTACATCTCTTCCCAACTTATCAACGACCTTAGCGAAGCCGTCTAAAACGTCTTCACCATTTCCCTCGATGATTTCGGCCGGTTCTCTTGGTGTAGTAAATCCACCCAATAGTTCTGGGCATATCGATACAACCTCTTCATTATCAAACCATTTCTTAATCGTACTATCCATACAGTCTTGTCCATCATAACGCACTTTAAATCCAGCAAGACACGCACTAACTAACAGCATTACTCTCACCTCATTCACTGATTTTTAAGTTAAATTTACTTTTACCGCTTGTATTTATTTTCAGGTTACAAATTCACATAATAGTATTAGTCACATAGTACATAGTCACATCTATAGCATAGTAAAAAATAAGACAAATAAATAAAAACCATATAGACCAATGTATAGCCTTCTGTTTATTCATATAATATATAAAAATATACCAAATCATTAACATCATTATAGGTGTTCCAATAAATAGCCAACCACTTTGTAATTCTATAGGGTTGAAAATTAAAGATGAAAGAAAAGAGTTATAAGCTAATAGAGCTCCTGATGTCATTAATAAATAGGAGTGACTCATCTTTAGGCGTTTTACATAAGTTTTAGCCCAAACAAATGCCATAATAGCGAGCAAAATAAAAATCGGCCACTCTAATCCCGGACCAAAACCGAAACTAAAAATAGTAAAAAAAGAAAAACACGTAAGCATGATTAAAAGCACAAAATAAAGAATATGAACCCACTTCTTAGCCCTCATGATATCAATCCTCCATCCTAAACTTATTCCGTTACAGTTAATAATATCCAAAAAAGGTTAATCCTCCAGTCAAACTTACTTAAAACGGGTTGGAGGCTGTCCCAAAAGGTCTTGAAAATGACCTTTGAGGGGCCAGTCCTTTTTTGAATGTAACATGAACCAGCTCTATCTCCCTAAAACATACAGACCGATTTGGCTACAAAAGAGGCTTTAATATTTATAAGTATGAATCATGACTTGGCTCATGTATCCCAGCGGAGCATAGTTTTCAGGAGCGTCGGGAGCGGTGAACAACGCTCCATGTCCACCTAGCTAATTTCATACAAGAATAATCAAAACCCTTGTATTTTACGAGTAAAATATCATCGGTTTCTTCTATTTAAGGGCTTTTAGGAAAGCTCCAGCTTTTTTTGTAAACAATGATGAAAAAGAAAAGGTTATCGCAAAAGGTAAACTTATCTCCCTTTGCAACAACCTATAAAAATAACTATTACTATTCAATTAAAAATAAACGGCCTCTCCAATTTTCGCAGATTTATAGATAGCTTCTAGAATTTGTGTGACAACAAAAGCTTGTTCGGGTTTTACGACTGGTTCTGTATCCGTGATGATATTGTCAATCCACATACGGGCTTCTAAGTCAGCATCAGATTCCGTTTTTCCATCATAAAAGGCTACCCCACCATTGTTCAGCTCTACCTGTGTTGTAAATAATTTACCAAAGTTCTCACCGTGAATCCGGAGGCCGTCTTTCATATCCGCCCCTCCTTCTGTTCCACTTAAAGAACATTTTGCTTCATCGACTTCTAAGGAATTAAGAGCCCAGCTAGCTTCCAGCACAATCGTTGCCCCATTCTCCATAGTAATAAACCCAAAAGCTGAATCTTCGACGGTAAATTTCTCTGGATCCCAAGGTCCCCAAGCATTTGCCGCATTCTTTTTCTGACTTAACTTATGGTGGACGGCTCCCATCACTGATTTTGGCTTGTAATTGTTCATCATCCACAAAGTTAAATCTAATGCATGGGTACCAATGTCAATTAAAGGTCCTCCACCTTGCTTTTCTCCATCAAGGAAGACCCCCCATGTTGGAACCGCCCGTCTCCGGATAGCATGTGCTTTGGCAAAATACACTTCCCCTAAATCGCCACGATCACATACTTCCTTTAAGTATTGACTGTCTTGTCTGAAGCGATTGTTATATCCAATCGTTAATTTTTTTCCTGAACGGCGAGCCGCTTCGACCATTAAGTTCGCTTCTTCTGCTGTTTTGGCCATCGGCTTTTCACACATCACATGTTTGCCTGCTTCAAGTGCAGCAACCGAAATCTCCGCATGACTATCATTTGGAGTTAAAACATGAACAACTTCCACATCCTCATTCTTTAAAAGCTCCTGATAATCTGAATAAACAGTGGCCGCTTCGCTTCCATACTGTTTCGCTGCTTTCTTAGCTTTTTCATCAGTAATATCACAAAATGCAACTAGTTCAACATTTTTAATTTTTGAGAGACTCGGCATATGCTTTCCATTTGCAATGCCCCCGCAGCCAATAATTCCGATTTTAACGATTCTTTCCATCTTTTTAATGCCTCCTATTAAATCACTTATTTGACTCGTTCGCTTTGCTGGACGATTTCGTTTATTTCCACTCGACGCCCCTCTTGATTTGAAAGGGAGGCAGCTTGATTAATTAACGTCAGGTTAAAGGCATCCTCATATTTAATATTTGGTTCATCATTAGAAATAATCGAATTTACCCATTGGTTTAAAGCGAGTGGCAATGGTTCTGGAATATCGGATGGGACAATCCACTCTTCGCCTAATTGGCTACTTTTGATTCGAATCGCTTCATCTTCTATTAATAGTGTTCCTTCTGTCCCATAGACTTCTAATTGGAACGGGCTAGCACCAGAAAGAAAACTAGTCTCTAAAACCCCGATTGCTCCCGATTGATAATCTACCATTACAGTTGAATTGACATCGACTTGATGGTTGCTCGTTTGTTTCAACCTTGCTGTTACAGCTGTTGCTTCTCCAGCCAGTCGGTTTGTTAAATAAATGGGATGAGCACCTAAGTCTATAAAAGCTCCTCCTCCACATTGCTCGGCATTAAAAAAGTGCTTCGGTAACCAACCATTAGGGTGCGACTCTGTAGGTACAGCCCCATTATGAGCTAGCCTACATCTGACCATACTAATTTCTCCTAATAAGCCCTTATCCACTACTTCCTCGGCATACAAATAATAACTTTCATTTAATCGAGGAAGAGAAATCATGAATTTCACCTTATTTTCTTGAACGGTTTGATAAATCTCTTCACAATCCTCTATCGTGAACGCCAGCACTTTTTCTGTAAAAATATGCTTTTTTTGCTTAGCTGCCAAAATGATAATTTCTTTGTGTAGATTCGTTGGTGTGTCCACAATAACAGCATCAATTTGCGGATTCGCTAAAACAATATCTAAATCACGTTCAAATGGAACACCTAACTCTTCTGCCCATTCCTTTCCTCGAACCTCATCCTCATCCCAAACAACCTTCACTGAAACTTGTTCATTACTCAACGCTTGCTCTGCATATTGCCCTGCATGAACATGCCATTTACTTAAAAGGGCTACATTAATCATCCTTATCACCTCATCATTTTTTATAAATGGTTAACCTTTTACGGCACCACTTGTTAGAGCTCCTACAATAAATTTTTGTAGAAGGATAAATAGAATAATAACTGGTAGTACAGACAATACACTTCCTGCTGCTAGATAATGAGTGGTGACCGCTTCCTGGGTCGATTGCAGATTCATGACTCCTACTGAAACAGGATAAAGTCTCTCATCATCCAATAAAATGAATGGAATCACAAATTGAGACCAGCTTTGCACAGCCACGAGAATCGTAACTGAAATAATCCCTGGTAAAGATGTCGGTATCACGATCTTTGTTAAGACTTGCCACCTGTTACACCCATCCATAATTGCCGCTTCATCCAAAGCTCTTGGGATTGTGTCAAAATACCCTTTTAAAAACCATGTGGAAAAAGGTAAAACTACTGCTACATAAACGATAATCAGTGTTATATAGTTATTTAATAAATCTAACTTCGCAAACAAACGATACAAGGGAATGGAAATAACGACAGCAGAAATCATTTGTGTCATTAAAATACTAACGAGTACAGAGTTCTTAAATTTAAACTTCAAACGTGAAATGGCGTATGCTGCTGGTATCGCTACAAACAAAGCACCAACGACCGTATAAAATACAATCACAGTCGAATTTTTTAAATAATTCAAAACACCAGTATTATCAATAACATGTTTGTAATTTTCAAAGGCAAAATGTTCCGGAATTAAACGTGGTGGTACAGCAAATAATTCTTGAGACGTTTTTAAAGATAATGAAATAATCCAGAACAGTGGAAAGAGGAAAAACAATAGAATGACAAAATAGCCAAAATACAGGGCACTCTTTTGTAAGATTCTTTTTTGTTGAATACTCATTTTATTGCTCTCCCCTCCTACCTAACATTTTCAAATAAACCAACGTCATAATCACATTAATAGCTAATAGAACAACAGCAGTCGCAGCCCCTTGACCTAAATTAAATTCTCTAAAAATGACCGTATAAATACTTAAAGCAATAACTTCTGTACTTTTTCCAGGTCCACCTGCTGTAAGAGCCATCACCATATCAAAGGTATTAAAGGTATCGATCGAAATAATGATTAGCGTGATCAGAATGATAGGAGCCAACATCGGTAACATCACTTTTATTAATCTTTGAAAAGCATTCGCCCCATCAATCTTTGCGGCTTCCATCACATCATTTGGCAATGTTTGAATGGCTGCATAAATTAAAATCATACTAAATGCGGTTCCACGCCAAACATTTGCTAGTATCACTGAAAAAAGGGCTAAATTCGGATCCGATAAAAATGAAATCGAATTGAATCCCAACGTCGTTACAAAATAATTTAAAATGCCTGCATTCGTTTCGTTGTACATGATGCGCCAGATGATTCCAATAATGACTCCCGGAATGGCCCAAGCCGTCAAAACTGCCGTCCTAACGATAACCGTTCCTCTCAATTTCAACTTTTGCCCTTGATCAATAGCAGAAGCGATTAAAAAACCAAAAAACAGTTGGAATAAAACGCTACATACAACAAAAATGGCTGTAATCGTGAGCATATGATAAAACCCAGATAACGAAAACAACCTTTTATAGGAATCAAGTGTGAACGTTAAGTCTGTTTCTAATAATGAAGCATTAGTAAAACTAAATTTAATAATTTCAAAGATCGGATATAAAAAGACGAATAGTAGAATAATCGCTAACGGTAGCAGCCAAGGGAGGGGAGAATTTCCCCAACCCTTGAATGCTCTTTGTTTGACTTGGACAGATTTTGTTTGTAGTTGACTATTCATATCAAACCTCACTTTTTACTCGTTATTTACCACATTCCAAGCCTCGTCCAACGCTGCTTCAGCTGTTTTATTTCCAGAAATAATATCTGAGAGGGCAATTTGCATTTGAATGGAGATTGTATTGTAATGAGTAGAAGATGGACGAACATTTGCATCTTCTAAATAATCTCGAAACAAGGAACTAAATCGAGTTCCCTCATAATACTCTGAATCATAAACAGAAACACGTGTCGGTAGTCCCCCATGAATGCTTTGAAATTCACCCATTGCTTGTTCAGTAATAAAAAGACGTGCAATCAAGTCAAAAGCTGCTCTCTTCTTTTCTTCATCGTCTGTAAAAATACCCCAAGTCCAACCACCAGCCGCTGTTCCACTTAATCCATCCTCAAGTTGCGGAAGTGGTGCTACATTCCATTTCGCAAATTCTTCTTCCCCTAATGTTTCCCTTAAGAAAGTTTGTTGCCAATTTCCGCCTAAGAACATCGCCGTACTACCTGTTGCAATTTCTTCATTTAAATCATTTTCTGAACCGTATCCTGCCAATCGTTGCGGGGCTGCCCCTGCTTTAACCGCTTCTTCTATTGTCGATAAAACATTGAGCATCTTTTCTCTATTTTCTCCTTCACCAAACACCGGTCTTCCTTCTTCATCCACTAACTCCCCACCTTGTGCCCAGAAAAGTGGCCAAAGCGTTGTAATCGAAGCTCCTTCACCTCGTCCCCCTGGAAAAAGTAAACCATTATATCCTTCCTCTTGAAGTTCTAACGAAAGTTCAATGGCTTCATCCCAAGTTGTCGGTGGCTCACTGATAACCTCTGAGTTATAAAAAAGAACTCTTGTGTCTGTCCCCATATAAAGTCCATAAACCTTACCATCTGGACCGGTCACAACATCTTGAACGAACGGTAGAAAATCATCAATATCAATTCCGTATTCTTCCATTAAATCATCAAGTGGTTGTAAATAATCGATGTAACGTTGAAATAAGTAGCCATCAATCGCAGCCACATCTGGCGCCCTACCAGTATTTGCCTGTTCAATTAAACGAGACATGGCTTCATCAATATTAGACGATTGAATATCTATATTTAAATCAACATTTGGAAAATCAGCTTCAAACTCGCTCACTTTTTCAGAGATATAATTGGCCGTTCCACTAATGCTTGACTGAGGAGAATATCCAGTAGATGTTGTCCACCTTAGTTCAAAACTTTCTCCCTCATCATTTGATGCACTTTCTCCTCCACATCCCGCCGTCAAAAATGTAGTTATAGCAGCAATAAACAAGACTTTTTTTAAATTCATATTAATGCTCCCCTCTTTTTGTCAACGCTTACATTTTAGTGAACTTTTGATTTCCCTTTTTCAAAGACAACCCCTAATCAGCTGACACCCACCTCTTTAACTTATCACCTCACACCTAATTGACATGTCATTACTTAAATAATATGTTATACACGAAGTAATGATATGTCAACTTTATTTTCTAAAAATTATAAAAATTATTTTCATTTACACGCAAATAAAAAAAACAGACCACGTTACTTACTCGTGAGTCTGTCTTTATCTTTATACTCGGTCTACTCGCTTTATTTTTGTTGACTCTCCCTCAACTAAGTTAGTTGAGATTGTCACCTTATCTGGGTAGTTATTTTCTTCAATTAAAGCTACAAGTGCTTCAATCGCTTTTTCGCCCATTTCTTTTTGATCTTGTTCAATATGAGTAAATCGAAACCGATCTCGTGTTTTTCTTTGACCGTCAAAACAAATGATCGATAAATCATCAGGCACTAATAAATTTAACTCATCAGCTGCAATCTTCACCAATACAGCAATATTGTAATGAACAGCAAAGATCGCACTTATTTCTGGATATTTTAATAAATGCTCCTTGATCACTTGTATATCTCGCTCAATTAATTCTTCATTCCCTTTGTTACTTGATAACTCCGAGATTAGATCTGTTAACCAGATATTTCTATTCACCATATGCCCTCTTTCCGCATAGGCTTGGATAAAACCGTCCACTCGTTCTTCAATCGCTGATATATCTTTGTATGGTGGAGAAAAAACAGCAATCTGTTGATGGTTTTTATCAAATAAATAATTCACGGCATTCTTAGCTGCATTAGCGTTATCCGTACAGATAGAGGTTGTTTGAATCCCTTTAAAATACCGGTCAACAAGCACATGAGGGAACTTATTTATCGTTAATTTAAGCACCTCTTCATTAAAATATTCTCCTGAAACAGGTAGGATAATCATTCCATCTACGCCAAGATTTAATAATGAAACAATGGCTTCTTTTTCCAACTCTATATTACCAAATGTTTGTTTAATCACAATATCTATTGAGTATTCTCGCGCTGCTATATTTAATGATTTAATCAGAAGACCGGTGACATGCTCTTCTTCAATTTCGGGGAACACGAAACCAATAATATATCCTTTTGTATTTTTAGGTAACTTTGGCGTTTCATGCCCCTCACTACCGATAACAAAAGTACCTTTCCCAGCAATTCTCTCAATTAATCCATCGTGTACTAATTGATCTAGAGCTTTCTTTGTCGTAATTCTGCTGACATTATAATAGTCAATTAATTCTTTTTCCGTCGGTATTCTATCACCTATTTTATAAGCTTTAGACATAATCTTCTGCTTAATTTCTTCATAAATGATCTCATATCTTGGTTTTTTTTGTATGTTATTTAAAGGATGGCTCATTTCAACTCCTCCTATTATTAATATATCATATTGTTATTTAGTTCATCACTAGTAACGCACTACTTTTTTACCATATATCGATTGATATTTAAAAGAAGTCAGCATTTTAGCTTGACCTTAACTAAAACCTAACTCCTTCCCTTGGAAAAATGATCTATTTTAACCATTTAGGTAATAAAATTTTGACCTCTTGCCCTTGATTAGACGACCGTAGTGCCGCATCAATGATCGCTTGGTTCATTAAAATTTGTTCCCCAGGTATCGGTGCTTCCTTGTTCTTTTTTACTGCCTCGACAAAATCCTTTACTTTTTCATTAAATATATTTATTTGATGCGTCTTCACTGGAATGACACTTTCTTGATGATAACCATCCTGATCATGGTATAAGGTAATAGACCCAATACCTCCATCCCAAACACCACTCCATGGACCTGTTCCTGCTGGTGTGATTTTTAAACCGGCATCCGTTCCTAAAAACATTGTTGCTCCTAGTGTATCCATATGCATGGCCCAGGCTGTTTTAAAATTTAAAACCGTTCCCCCTTCTAAGCGTACAATGGCCACCGCAAAATCCTCTACCTCAAACTTTGCCGCTTCGGGATGATACTTGGCATTCGTTCCAAAATGGTTCGAGGTTGAAGCAGACACAGTAAGCGGTTTAGGATTTCCTAATGCATGCAAAACTAAATCCAACGAGTAGCACCCTATATCAGCCATAGCCCCAGCTCCCGCTAACTTTTTATTAATAAACGTCCCCTTCGGCATACCTCGACGGCGACCACCACCCGTTTCTACATAATAAACATGACCGAGCTTTCCTGATTGTACGATCTCTTTTACGGCCTGCATATTAGGGTCATATCTCGGTTGAAATCCAATCGAGAGGATTTTGCCTGTATCTTTAGCCACTTGCACCATTTCCAGTGCTTGCTCTAATGTTATCGCCATTGGCTTTTCAACAAGCACATGTTTACCAGACAATAATGAATCAATACTTGTTTGATGATGGGCAATGTTTGGTGTACAAATACTGACTCCATCAAGGTCCAATCTTAATAAGTCCTTATAATTTTTAAAATCTTGAGCACCATCAAGCTCCAAGGTCTTAATAAATTCTGCGGCTTTTCCAGGTATTAAATCTGCTACAGCCACTACTTCTACGTCTTCCATAAGTTTATACGCTCGTGCATGAGCAGCAGCAATCCCACCACTTCCAATAATGCCGATCTTCACTTTGTTCATTCCTCTCACTCCCCAAATGATAAGTATACTTACTTAAATCAATGCTAAAGCAAAATGAACAACAACCCTAAATGTCATATTAATATATTTAATTCGATAATATAATACTAACAACCGTCTAATTGTTATGTCAAATAAATAAGTACGTGCATAAAAAATAACACCCCTTCATAATCAATGAAGGATTGTTATTCGACAAAGTTCGAGGAGTGACAGGCACCTAGATCCTTTGAATATGTGTTTCCTTAAAGTGATGATTGGACTTCAATCCAAATCCTAACGCTCGGTCCATACAAATATGTGCAAACCAAATAAGTGCAATCATTAGTAAACTCGATACCCCCATCGACAATGAGAAAACCGTGAGCGTAATTGGAATAATAAAACTATGTCCTACATTATATAAACGAGCACCAACCTGATTATTAATGAAGTATCCAATCATCGTTACATCAGGAAGTAATAATAATATCGCAAATAAAAAGAAAGAGTAATCTAGATGGACGTAAAGAAATAGACAAAGTAAAAACGCAACGGCATATTCAATCCTTATCAAACTTTGTAGCGACATTTCCTCTAACCCCCTTGACCATTTGCTGATATAGCTCATCAAACTTTTTTTCCATAAGTTTTTTATTGTCTCTATACATTCCCGTATCAATCATCCTTTGAGCCTTATGTAAGGAGAATAAAGAAAGTTGAAGAAATTCCATTTGATTTTCAATTTCTAATATCTTCTTTTGAAAAACCTTTGATGATTCTTCCATACATTCAATTGAAGGAGGTTTTTGCTCAAGGGTCAGAATGAAATCAATTTCTTGCAATGAAAATCCTAACTGCTTTAAGACTAGTATTAACTTCATCTGCATTTCAGATTTTTCATCATAAAATCGATACCCATTTTCTGATCGAATAGGACTGAGCAAACCTTGTTTTTCATAATAACGGACGGCATCATTACTTAAATGAAACTTATTAGCAAATTCTTTAATATACATATTCTCTCCTCCTTACCATTAGGCTAACATTGGAGTATGCTCTAAGGTCAAGATAATTTACATAAAATTAAAATTAAATAAAAGATTGACTGCCGCTCGCAAGTTGACCCCTGACATAAAACCGAAAAGGACGTTCCCAAATGGTCAAACATATGACTTTTTAGAGAACAGCTCTTATTCTACATGGTGATGTTATTACCAATAAAAACAAACATCCAAAATGGAGGAAGCCCCAAATGCTCATCTATTCGTTAAACAGTTCATATAAACTGTAAGCGTCCAAGAAAAGCGAGGAAGACTCACCTTTATATGCCGAATTAGGCCGAGTTCGGCTTAAAACTATGAAAGACTCTTCTTTATACGCCGAGTTAGCCTGGGTTCGGCTTAAAACTATGGAAGGCTCACCCTTATATGCCGAATTAGGCCGAGTTCGGCTTAAAACTATGAAAGACTCTTCTTTATACGTCGAGTTAGCCTGGGTTCGGCTTAAAACTATAGAAGGCTCTTCCTTCTATGCCCAAGTTACGCCAAATTAGGCCTTGCTCAAATTAAGCGGTAGTCGGTAATAAAGCCCCTTATTTCCCCAATTAAATTGCGACTCAATATGACCTTCTTCCACAACTGCAACCTCTTTTTCAAAGTTTACACTTACAAGGGGAAGAAAAAATTCATATGAAGTTTGGGCTTACCGTCCTTGAAAACAGGTTATATATTCCTATTCATAAAAAAACAGTTCGAGAAGCCCAACCCTCCTCGAACTGTTTTTTATATTTACGGGCTTTTGAGACGTACCCTACTAAATTTAACTATTTTTATTGAGACTCCGTTAACTTATCCTTTATTCCTTTTAAGTTTGCAATAATTCTTTCATTTTGTTCCACTTGTTTTTCTGAATTTATTTTTATCGTTCTAATCCAGCTCATAACAAGCCCCGTTAAAATGACCAAAATAATAAATAATAACAAAAAATCGTCCCCTTTTATCGCCAAAATCATCTTCATTATAACAAAGAAAGGGTTAAGACCTCTTAATTTTTTAATAAATCATCCCTTTTTAGACTGTCACTCAGCTTGAGAAAGAAATCAAAAGGTAAACTATTAGGCCTCCGTTGTTTGTTTAATCGCTTTTTCTAATTCTTGTAGATGAAATTCCTTTTTCTCTTCTTTCCATAAAAATTGGTTAGCCAAATAATCAATTATGTTATTCTTATAACGTCCCACAGTCGCAATATCAAATAAAATCGCCCCTGTTCTTCTATTGAAGAAATCAATTGGAGTAGCCGCCATTTCATAGTCAATCGCATATTTTAACTTCGCCCATAGGACAACTGGCAATTGATAACGTGCCGCTTCTTCTTTTCCATCATTTTTTACTAATTTAAATAAAATAGGGCTGTTTGAACCGTATAATGAGACTAAATGCTCCGCTTCTTCACGTTTTAAACCAACCATCATTCCTATTTTCACTTGCTCCTGTTTATAACGCTGGAAGCCTTTACTTCCTCCAACATCACCACCTGAAATCGGGATATTTTTCGTTACACAAGCACTAAATTCTTTGTTCGTCTCTTCCTTCAATTCTTTTGCTAACAAATCGACAATCATTTCGGCCATTTTTCTATATCCCGTTAATTTCCCACCAGCAATCGTAATAAGACCTGATTTAGATCGCCATATTTCATCCTTACGCGATATCTCTGAAGGGTCCTTTCCTTCTTCCCAAATCAGTGGTCGAACTCCTGCCCAACTTGATTCTACATCCTCTTCGCCAACAGAAACCGATGGGAACATAAATTTTATTGCCTCTAATAAATAGGTACGATCATCATCTGTCATTTTCGGGTCAATTGGATCATCTTCAAAAAAAGTATCCGTCGTCCCAACATATACTTTGCCGTCACGTGGAATCGCAAAAACCATTCGTTTATCAGGTGTATCAAAATAGACCGCTTGACCCATTGGAAATTTCGATTGATCAATGACAATATGAACCCCTTTTGTTAGTTTCAACGATTTCTTTTCTTTTGAACCATCCTTTTGTCTAATTGTATCCACCCAAGGGCCAGAAGCATTGACAATCTTTTTGGCATAAACTTCATAGTGTTCTCCGGTTAGTTCATCACGAACAACAACACCTACTAACTGACTATTTTTATATAACAATTCATCCGCTTTGGAATAATTTAACGCAATCGCTCCTTTTTGATGGGCTGCTTTCATTACTTCTAGTGTAAGGCGGGCATCATCTGTACGATACTCAACGTAGTAACCTCCACCTTTTAAGCCGTCTGATTTAACTAAAGGTTCCTTTTTTAAGGTTTCATTAATAGAAAGCATCGAACGTCGCTCGGCTTTTTTTACTCCCGCTAGAAAATCATATACTCTTAAACCGATAGAGGTACTAAACTTCCCAAAGGTTCCCCCTTTATGAATCGGTAAGAGCATCCACTCAGGTGTCGTCACATGTGGGCCATTTTCATAAACAACAGCCCTTTCTTTCCCTACTTCAGCTACCATTTTCACTTCAAATTGTTTTAAATAACGTAAACCACCATGGACAAGCTTAGTGGATCGACTTGATGTACCAGAAGCAAAATCTTGCATTTCAATCAGACCTGCTTTCATCCCTCTTGATGAAGCGTCTAAGGCTATCCCTGCACCTGTTATCCCACCACCGATTATTAATACATCTAATGTTACTTCTTTTAATTGTTGTTTGATTGACTCTCTTTGTAAGTTTGAAAAATTCATTTAAATTCTCTCCTTTTTAACGATCAAATTTTAGTTTCAAAGAACACAAAAAGAGACCAAAATGCATTATTCCCTCAGAATAATGCTTTTTGGTCTCTCCGAATCTCCTACCGAGTTATTAACTTAATTTCATTGTAACACTTTTATGCTCTAATAGATACGATAAAGTCTTATTTAAATGCTGTAGCCGCAAAAATGGCTTTCTTCCAACCCGCATAAAGTTGCTCACGTTTTTCTTCTTCCATCTCAGGTATAAAGCTTCTCTCCTTTGCCCACTGCTTCGAGATTTCTTCTTTATCCTTCCAATAGCCAACTGCTAATCCTGCCAAATAAGCCGCTCCTAAAGCTGTTGTTTCACTAATATTTGGGCGCTCTACTGGGACATTTAAAATATCCGCTTGGAACTGCATCAGGAAGTTATTATTAACAGCACCACCATCGACTCTTAAAGCCTTCAATTCAATCCCTGAATCAGCTTCCATCGCCGAAAGCACATCCTTTGATTGATAAGCAAGTGACTCTAAAGTAGCTCGAATAAAATGCTCCTTCGTTGTTCCACGTGTCAGCCCAAAGGTTGCACCACGTACATCACTATCCCAATATGGTGTCCCCAGACCGACAAAAGCAGGTACAACGTACACACCATCTGTAGAATCAACCTTTACCGCGTAGTCTTCGCTATCTTTAGCATGGTTAATCATTCTCATGCCATCTCTTAACCATTGAATCGCCGATCCCGCCACAAAAATACTTCCTTCTAGAGCATACTGTACTTTCCCTTCCAATCCCCAAGCAATCGTTGTCAGTAAGCCATGATTAGATGGAACTGCTTTTTCTCCTGTATTCATCAGCATAAAGCAGCCTGTTCCATACGTATTTTTCGCCATTCCTTCTTCAAAACACGCTTGTCCAAATAAAGCCGCTTGCTGATCACCAGCAACTCCTGCAATTGGAACACCTTGTCCAAAGAAATGATAGTCAACCGTATAGGCATATACTTCAGACGATGGCTTCACCTCAGGGAGCATCGAGGCTGGAACACCTAATATATCGAGTAATTCTTCATCCCATTTCAATTCGTAAATATTAAACATTAACGTCCGCGAAGCATTCGTATAATCAGTCACATGGGCTTTGCCACCAGATAACTTCCAAATAAGCCAGCTATCAATTGTACCAAATAATAATTGACCGTTATCCGCTTTTTCCCTCGCTCCCTCAACATTGTCTAAAATCCACTTCACCTTTGTTCCGGAAAAATAAGCATCAATTAAAAGTCCTGTTTTTTCCCTAAACAATTCATTATGTCCGGCTGCTTTTAACTCTTCACAAATTTCACTCGTCTGTCTTGATTGCCACACAATTGCATTGTAAATCGGTTCCCCTGTCTCCTTGTCCCAGACAACGGCCGTTTCACGTTGATTCGTAATCCCAATCGCTTCCACTTGTGCAGGTTGAACACCTGATTCTGCTAGCACTCCGGCTAAAACAGCAAGAACAGAACCCCAGATTTCATTAGCATTATGCTCGACCCAACCAGGCTCAGGAAAAATTTGTGTGAACTCCTTTTGAACCGTATGAACACTTTCCCCTTTTTTATTAAATAAGATAGCTCTTGAACTTGTAGTTCCTTGATCAATTGATAAAATATATTTTTCCATTCTTACTCCTCCTCTATTATGATACTTTTTTGATTTCTTGCTGATTTGAATCTCCTTTATACTCGAATGTCCAAGCTAACGCTAATATGACTATAATACCAGCTAAAATCAACAAAACGATATTTGAAAAGTTCCCCATAAAAAATACCTGATAAAATATAGCTCCAAGTGCTCCCCCCATAATCGGACCTACTACTGGAATCCAAGCATATTTCCATTGTGATGAACCTTTCCCATGAATCGGAAGCAAAAAGTGAGCAAGACGTGGACCAAGATCCCTCGCTGGGTTTATCGCATAGCCTGTCGTACCACCTAAGGACATTCCAATCACAACAATTAGTAGACCCACTGCAAGCGGATTCAAACCTTCCGTAAACTCATTTGCTCCGATAAAAAGTAAACCTAGCACAAGCACAAATGTTCCGATCATCTCACTTAATAAATTTGAAAATGTGTGAGGAATCGCTGGACTTGTCGCAAATACAGCAAGCTTTGCCCCCTGATCTTCTGTCGCTCTCCAATGTGGTAAATAATGAAGATAGACAATAATCCCACCAATAAAAGCACCGAGTAGTTGTGCCACAATATAGCTTGGGACATCTGCCCATAAGAAATCACCATTTACAGCTAACCCTATTGTAACCGCTGGGTTAAGGTGAGCTCCACTAATCGAACCTACTGCAAAAACCCCCATTGTAACAGCTAGACCCCATGCAATTGATATGACGATCCAACCACCATTATGAGAAAAAGTTTTCTTCAGATTAGCACCGGCTACCACACCACCACCAAAAATAATGAGAATCATCGTACCTATTAACTCTCCTACAAATGCTGACATCTTATCTCCCCGTTCTTTTTGACAAAAGAAAAGAGACCCACAATTAAGCAAATCCCCCTTCTCTACGAATACAAAGGGAATTGCATAATGTGAGTCTCCTAACCTCCGCCACATGTATTAACTTGATAGGCAAAGTATATATTATTAATGAAAGCGTCGTCAACCCCTTATTTTCACAAGTTTCGTTCTGTTAGTTTACTCTTGATAAATATCCCATAAAGACGTCTTAGAAGTCGTAATAGCAGAAGCTCCTGCTGCTAGGGCGTTTTTTATATCATCTTTCGTCCTAATTAATCCCCCTGCCAAAATAGGTGTCTTCACCTTTTCTTGTACTTCCTTAATCATCCACGGCATCGCTCCAGGCAAAACTTCGATATAATCAGGCTTCGTTTTTTCAATGAGCCTATAACTTTTTCCGAGAGCGTGTGAATCGATTAAGAAAATTCGTTGAATGGCTACAACCCCTTTTTGTTTTGCTTTTAAAATAACGCTAGACTTCGTTGAAATCAGTCCATATGGTTTAAACTCCTGGCAGATAAACTCTGTTGCGTAATCATCATTTCGGATTCCTTGAATCATATCGACATGATAGATCATTTCTTTTCCATTCGCCTTTGCCATCTTAGAAATATTTTTCAATTGAGAAATATGCGTTTCCAAAAAGATCCCTACTTTAAAGGGGCTCTTTAAAAAATTCTCAAACTCCTTCATATTTGATGAAGCTGGTAATATCGATTGATCCATAGCCATCTCCCCCTTACATCTAGTGTAGTTGAATACAGTTTAGCCGACAGAATATTTGTAAGCAAGGGGAGAAGAGTGAATGTTCTTTGTTATTGTCAAGTCAGCCCTCTTTCTATCAACATTCATTATCTTCCTAATATTTAGACTGATATAACACTTCTCCCTTCCAAAACGAAAGACTATTTTGTATAGTTGGATAATATCGACAAAATTCGGGTGGTGACAGTGATTAACCCCCTTATAATGGACAAATAAGGTATGATAAATATCGGTCTATCAACATTTATGGGGGAGATTATTTTGTCTAAGAAAACAAAAAATACACATAACACCACCGAAATTAAACTAGAAGCTGTACAACAATATCTTAACGGTGAAAAAACTACACGAGAGCTCTCTTCAGAACTTAACGTTCATCAAGATTCTATTAATAATTGGATCAATAAATATAAAGATCATGGAAAGAGTGGTCTTAAAAGAACCAACGCTAATCCAACCAAAAAGCGGAATACAGATAGTACTGAAATGAATGCTTTAAAAGCGCAAATTAAAACACAAAATCTGGAGATTGAAATCCTAAAAAAGTTCCAGGCCTTTCTCAAAGAGAACGAGTAAGCAAAAAGTATGAAGCTATCTCTGTTTTGAGAAAGGAATACTCCGTATCCCTTCTGTGTAGCATTTTAAGTGTGTCTAAAAGTGGCTATTATGCTTATCTAAAACGTCCCAACAAGCAAGTATTTAGTAAAGATAAAAAGATCCTCACGAAAATTAAACGTGCCTTTTCTTTGCATAAAGGGACGTACGGCGCTAAGCGAATTGCTGGCTACTTAAAGAGTAAAAAAACTCTAGTAAACCACAAAAAAGTGGCCCGTTTAATGAAAGAGGCCAATTTAAAAGCCTCGGTAAGACGTCCTAAAACAACAAAGAGTACAAAGACTAAAGCTGCTGGATATATCTATGAAAACTTATTACAAAGAGATTTTCAAGCTAGCCACCCTAACCAGAAGTGGGTAACTGATGTGACAGAAGTTACGGTCGAACAAGAAAAATTCTATATATCAGCACTCATGGATCTTTTTAACCGCGAAGTGATAGCCTTTGAGATTAGCTCTAGTGCAAATTTCGAGCTTGTAAGAGCTACTATCGAGGCTGCCAAAAAGAAACGAAAGCTTACTTCTTTAGACGGTGTAACCATCCACAGTGACCAAGGTAACATCTATCGGTCATTTCACTACTTGGAACTAAGTAAGCAGCTAAAATTCATACCAAGTATGTCCCGGAAAGCAAATTGTTGGGATAATGCGGTTATTGAAAGCTTTTTCTCTCACTTAAAAGTCGAGTATCCTTGTTTCTATCCAACCATTAAAGTAAAGTCATTAGAACAGAATTTGAATAAATATATGAGATATTACAATGAAAAACGAAGCCAATATAAACTAGGATTGATATCTCCGAAACTGTATTTATTAAATTACTTGAAAGCTGTTTGAGTTCTACTAAAATCACGATTTATTAGTATTCATTAAATTAAATAATCCAAAGTTTCTGTACTAGAATTTTTTTTATTTGCCGAATTTATTATTGTCCATATTTAGGGGGCTTGACCACAGGCACTTGTCTGAACGATCCCAAACGGAGGAATCTATCCATGACGAAGCGTCCTATCACAGCAGTTGACTTATGTAAATTTAAGTTTGTAGGCGATCCACAATTATCCCCAAACAAAGACAAAGTCGCCTATGTTTTAACTCATATCGACGAAGAAAAAGATGGCTATTACTCTTATATCTATGTAACGGATTTACAAGGAAATGGGAAAAAGTTTACGGCTCATTATTCAAACGAGGAATTAGTAAAAGATTCGGCTCCAAAGTGGTCACCAGATGGAAGTACGATTGCCTTTCTTTCAAATCGTACAGGGAAAAATCAAGTTTGGTTCATTCCTGCTGATGGTGGAGAAGCGATACAAATAACAAACGTAAAACAAGGTGTTGGTGATTTTATTTGGTCACCCACTGGCAACCAACTTGCCCTTACTATTAAAGGTGAATTAAAGCTTGCGACTGAAAAACAAGAAGAAAAGCTGGATGAAAAAAGTGATGTAAAAGTCATTACGAGACTTCGTTATAAAATGGACGGGGTTGGGATTTTAAGTGAAGAGCGAAAACATCTTTATTTATTTGACATCCAGGCAAAATCATATACTAATATTACTAAAGGTGAGCATGATTTTTCACAACCTCGCTTCTCTTCTGACGGCCAAAGCTTATTTTATATCGGAACAAAAGCCGAGGATAAAGAGTGGGGCTACCTCCCTGCGATTTGGAAATATGACATAGTTTCAAAAAAAGAAAAACTTTTTTACCAAGGAAATGGAAACCTTAATGCTCCCTCTCTATCACCAGACGGGAAATGGTTAGCGATTGCGGGACATACAAGAGGCGAAAGAAAGCAAGGCAACACGAACATTCTATTACTCGATTTAGAAACGAGCAAACTCACAAATTTAACAGAACATTTCGATTACACGGTCGGCAATCTAGTAGGCGTTGATGCAAAATATGATACGGCTGAGCTTCGACTGATTTGGGACTCTTCTAGTTCTCATCTTTTCTTTAGTGCGACAATTGGTGGGGATTGTCAATTATTTAAGGTGAATCTAGACGGTGAAGTTTCTGTTGCCCTTTCCCCATCTGTTGCATCTGTTACCTCCTTTGATATTGTCAGCCCAGAGCAAGCTGTTGCTATTCTCGCAACACCTTTTTCGACTGGAGATTTAGTCACTTTAGATTTAAATAATGTAAGCCAAATCGCTCCACTCACAAAGTGGAACGAAGAACTATATAACGGGATTCACTTAAGCACCCCAGAAAATTTTTATTACAAGAGTACGGTTCAAAGATAGAAGGATGGATTTTAAAACCTTATAATTATAAAAAGGAGCAAAAATATCCACTGATTTTACAAATTCACGGTGGCCCAGCGACCGCTTACGGAAATGGATTGCATCATGAAATGCAATTAATGGCGGCTAAAGGGTATGCAGTTCTTTATACAAATCCACGTGGTAGTCATGGGTATGGACATGACTTTGTTAATGCTGTGATAGGTGACTACGGTGGTATGGATTATGAGGACATTATCGCTGGGGTCGATTATGCTTTAGAAAATTATGATTACATCGATTACAATCAGCTTTTTGTAACAGGAGGAAGCTACGGTGGGTATATGACGAACGTGATCATTACTCGTACTAATCGTTTCAAGGCAGCTGTCACTCAACGCAGTATTTGCAACTGGCATAGCTTCTATGGAACAAGTGATATTGGCTTCTATTTCACAGAATGGCAACACGGACACGCTGATTTATGGAATGATTTCGAGAAATTAATCAAACTTTCACCGCTTCATTATGCCCGTAACGTCAAAACGCCAATCCTTATTTTACATAGCGAACAGGACTTACGTTGCCCGATGGAACAAGCTGAACAATGGTATATCGCCCTTAAACGTTTAGGCGTTGAAACAAAACTCATTCGTTTTCCAGATGAAAACCATGAGCTATCCCGCTCAGGTAAACCTAAACATCGCTTAGAACGGTTAGAGCATTTAATTGGATGGTTTGATGATAGACGTAGTTCATAGTATTTATTGAGAAAAATAGAAACGGTTCTTTGCCTGCAGTCGTAAGCAAAGAACCGTTTTTTATTAATTATTTAACACTATAACAAGGATACCTTATCATCTCAGTAAAATATTAATGCATCCCTTTCCATTCCCCTTGGTTTTTTGATGATTTTTTCTGTTTGGCTTTTTCTTTATGTGCTCGATTCGCAGCAGCACTACCAGGTTCTTTGGCGAATTCTGAATCCGTTTTACTTGAGTCAAATCCTTGCTTATTCTTTTGATCCGGTCCTGTTTTACCATTTCTTTTTGCCATAAATATCACTCCTTTCTTTTATTATGAGAAAGAAAAAGAGAAATATACATTAGGTTAAAACTAGACATTTTGCACCATGCAGTTGCACAGGGTAGACTCTCTTGAGCATATCTGATACTCGATAGGAATGAGAGAAAAAAAGCCAACATCGGTAATAAAGATTCTTTCGTTTATAAGGTCTTTTTAATGAAAAAAAGTCCCCTTTACAAAACCATTCATATCCGACTGTTCAACGTACATACACTGAATTATCTTTTCAAAAAAGGAGTGTGGTATATGAAACCTATTTTAGTGAAAACGATTTCTATTATGCTTCTACTTTTATTTTTTGCCCCCTTACAAGCATCTGCTGGCTTTCTTGGTATCGGCAAACCTGGACCGGGAGCTCCACCTGGCTCGTGGACAGTTGGTGAAATACCAGAAGGAGAAACAAAAACACCCATTCTATTCTTGCATGGTTTAAACGGTTCTTCCTCTACATGGTTTGACTCAAACGATATGTTCCAACAAGCATATGATCATGGCCACCCTACTGCTTATTTAAACCTTTACCCCGACCATTCAAACTGGGATAACGCTGAATTGCTCACCGAAGTCCTTCCTGAAATCTATCAATACTTTGGCGAAAAAATGATGGTCGTTGCTCATAGCAAAGGAGGAGTCGATGTGCAAACGGCCGTCGTTCATTATAATGCGAGTGAATACATTGAAAGAGTTATTACGCTCGGTTCCCCACACCATGGCAGTGAATTGGCAAACTTGGCCCATAGTTCTTGGGCTTGGTGGTTAGCAGAAATTATTGGAATGCGTTCAGATGGTACAGACGCTCTGCAAACCGGAAACATGGCTTATTTCCGAAGCCAAACCGATCCACTATTTGATCCAAGCTCTGTTCCATTTTCAACAATATCCGGAACCTCATGGGGCTCTTTTGGCTCTGTCCTGTATTTTGGTGGACTTTATTTATCTATTCATGGGACAAATGATGGAGCGGTGACGTTAAACAGTGCACGACTACCCGGTGCCCCTGAAATCGCTTCTTTGCCATTGGATCACTTTAAAATCAATCAAGGGCACCTCATTTTTCCTTATCTACAAGAGGAACTTAATCATCCAAACATAACAACTGAATCTGGAAGTGACAAGGCAAACATGATTGTTCGAGGCGGCGAATTGTCAAATGAAGCTGAGCAACCATTCACCGTCGAGAGTGGTGTGAATGAATTAAATATATTTTTATTAGCAAGTGATGAACTTGCAGAAGCCTCACTTCATGCACCAGATGGGAAGTTATTTCAAATGGAAAGCGTTAAAAAGGAACCTGAACATAGTATTTTTAATGGCACATATGTACACCACTTTAAAGTGCAAACACCAGAACCAGGAATGTGGAACGTGACAATGAGTCACGATCAAGAAGCCTCTTATTTAGCAGTTGCTATGTTCGAAGGGGGTATTAGTGAAGCACTTCACATTAATTCATCGAACCTACAAACGAATTTAGACAAAGACGAAATTATACACAGTGAAACGTCTTATACGGTTTACATTAATGATAAGAAAATGAGCGATTCCTCCACCATTCAAAGCATTCCATACCAAACTAATCAATCACAAACGATCACAATCGACATTGAAGGAAAAACAACAGCTGGCCAACCGTTTGAACGCACCATTATCAACCATCGTTACATCGATAAAAAAGGAATTGTATACGATTAAAGAAAGTGGTGGCTCAAAAGGGGATTAAACCTTTTGAGTCATCTTTTTTTGTAAAGAGGAATGTTGGCCTAGTGGGTTGGTCATAAAAGTTGCTGGGGGTTGGGTGCTTATTCTCTCTGATTCATAATGAAATTCTCGCCTTTCCTGAATTACGATGCAAATATTCGCTAAATAATCATAAAACCACAAAAAAAGGCATCCAAAAGTTTTTGCATATAAACTTTTAGAACTGCCCTTTCATATTTTTTCTAAGTTTTTAGACCCATATCTTTACTCTAAGCTCAAAAGCACTATTCATTCACATTCTTTCTCCGATTGTATACATATAAGAGACTGGCTAACACCATTATACAAATGCCAAGAACAAGATAATTATAAGATTCGGTCGCCGTCGAAGGAAGAATTTGACCATCTTTCACTTTTCTACCAAGATCACTTTCAGAAATTGGTCGTTGAGGTGCCACCACATTATTGCCTGTATCATCCTCTTGATCGATTGGTTCTTGAGACTGTTCTGCTCCCTCTGCTATAAATTTAATCTCCACTTCAAATTCTAACCCTTGAAATTCGTTACCTAACTCAGTTGGAAATCTTATAATAAATAAAAGTTCTTCTTCGTGTAATGTTTTTAAGTGTCTTGGTTCAAATCCAGTGAACTCACTTAACTTCCCTTTATATAAAAGACCATTCTCATTCTCAATTTCTAATAAAAATTCGTTATAAAGCTTTTTAGAACCACCTTGAAACAGCACTTCTGAATTATACGTAAAATCTTCTGAACCTCTGTTTTGAATTGTTAATCTCCGTTCCGCCCAATCACCTGGTTTCATGTTATCGACCTGAAATAAAAGACTATCAGGAGAAGTTGAAATACTGATAGGATTCGTTTCTGCTAGCGTTTGCTGGCTATATTGGATACTCAAGCTGCCGAGCAGAAATACAGTTAGTGCTGTTACTAATATATAGATAAATCGTGTTTTATTTACCATATCATCACCTTCAGCTAATGGGTAAGCTTACGACCGCATTGATAGATTTTCTAGACCGATTCCTTCATTTCTTCTACTTTTGTTACTTCCTCTAATTTACTTCTGGCCTTATTATCTTTTTCAAGTTGAGATATCCCTTGCCAGATCGTGAAGCCTGAATAAATCAAGAGTAAAAGCCCTGGTAGGATTAATAAAAGAGCCGCTCCTTCTTTTGACTGAGCAAAATTTCCAACATAACCTGCAAACGGAATCGTAAAACCAACATACTCAGCGACGACATTTTCCGATAAAACGAGAGCACTATCTGGAGCATTGTTGTTATCGCCTTTTGTTTCATACATAACATGTTCGCCACTATGCACAACATCAATGATTCTGTGAGTAATTAATTTATTTTCGCCTTCCATAAACGTGACAACATCACCTGCTTTAAACCGAGTCATGTCCCCACCTGGTTTCACCGCAATAATTGATCCGGTTTGAAACTCTGGCTCCATTGACCCAGATAAGACCGTTTTAAATTGGTAACCAAATAGTTCTGGTTCTCCCCCAGACGCTTTTGATGAAATGACAATAAAAACCATAAATACCAATGCTACAAATAAGACAAAGCTAATTAGACGACTACTCCATTTCATGGCTACTTTCATTTATTCGTCACCTTCCTCTGTAGACTCAGATTCTTCCTCTTCTTTTTCACTTTTGGTCTTTTTTTTCGTTTCAGCTTTGTTGACCTCGATTTCTTTCTCATCTTCTTTACTTTCCTTTTTCAGTTGCTCGTCTTTTGGCTTTTCATTCTCTTTTTCTTCTATGTTTTCTTTTGGATTATCCTCATTTGATTCATCAGCCTTTTCTTTTTCTGAATCCGTTTTTTCGTCTTCAACTTTAGTTTCAGTCGGCTGTTCTTCATCTTCTATCTCTATCTCTTCTTCCTGCGTTAAATCTTCTTCTGCTACCTCTTCCATTTCTTCAATCTCTTCATCTATTTCAGGCTCTTCTTCTTCCATAACACATTCATTAATGACAAATTTCTCACTCCAGAGCTCTGTTCGTTCTTCATAATTATCATCATAGCCATCTCGTTGATAGAGCTTAAATATATAGGAACCAATGGATGCATCCTCATATACAAGTTCCATATTCTCTCCTTGTTTTATCGAGTCAACGGTACCCCCACCGACTTTCTCGCCATTGTCCTTAGGATCTCCATTTTCCGAATAGTACACTTCATATTCCGTCGAACCAATCATGTCAAACCCATCATTTTTGATTTTTACAGTGATATCCATTGGAACACATGCTTCAAGTTCTTCACCTTCACCTATAAAACTCAAATCACTCCCGTCCCACCATGTCCCTGTCTGAATGGACATTTTGGATTGACTAGAATCACTAAAAAAAGCAAATGTATCTGATGTTAAGACAGCTGTTGAAAGAACGACTGCATACCATATCGCAAGGAGTTGTGCTAATATAATTAACTTCTTATACTTTTTTCGATACTTAACAGCACGTAAACTTCTCATCTTCTCTAATCCTCCTATAAATAAAGGCCTTTTTATTTGCTATCATAAATGTACAAAGGGATTTATAGATTTATGATAATAAATAGGAGAAAGGTGAGGGTGAGCTCACCTTTCCAGCTTGAAACTTTATTATCTTTCTTCTCCATCTGTTTGGAAGCCTTCAAAAGTCCAAGTAAGATCTAAATCCAAGTCTTGAAGATCGTTTTGAGCTTTTCCAGTATCATTAAATCTAAATTGTACGGTAAAATCTGCTGTCTCACCGGCTGTAATTCCTGTGATTTCTTCTGGTACATCCTCAAATACAGGATCTACAGTAACCCAATAACCAAATAGTGGCCAAATAATCCATTGCCAATATTCATAGCCCTCTTCTTTCATAATTTCTTCTATATTTACCTTCGTTGCTAAATCCTCTGGAGTTAAATCACGTAAATCTTTTAAAGAGACTTCAAACAATACTTCATAATCTTCATCCCCAGTCGTATTTTTCAAGAACTGAACATAAAGTTGTTCCGCATATTTATTAGCTAATGGATTCGGAACGGCCTCACCATTTTTTGTCACTGTATACTCTGTCTTAAGATCAACATACTTCATATCCAAAGTTCCATTATTCTGAAGCTCAAATGATCTTGGCATCCAATCACCAGGTTTTATATTTTCCATCGGAATTTGAACGGTTGGATCTACATCTAAAACAATTGTTCCAGATGCAAATGTGTTTGTTTGCGTCGCTGTATCACTAAAATAAGCAAACGTTCCTCCACCGATCAATGAAATACCCAGTGCTGCTGTTAAAACGCCCATACCTAACTTTTTCTTAATACTCATAAATGATTCCATCCTTTCAACCCTTGTGGGTATGTAGTTTTTTTATATGAACCTTTGTTATGACAAAGGTATCAACCAGTAAGTCATTGGTACTTCATTGACTAAAATATTGCATTTCTTTTTACAGAACAACCAAACCATAATCCGTTGTTTTTGTTCTGTATAACGAACCGTTAAGCATAGTATATTTCATATGACAGAGAAAGGTAAACTGTTAAAATCAATCAAATAACCGATATAACGAACAAATAACTTTAATTTTCTCCTTTTTACTCGATTTTAATAACTTTTTCATAAAGATAGTAGATTAAATTCTTTTTAAAGAACAAAAAATCGACAAGTGTCAGACAACTGTCGATTTTTCAGTTTGTAATATCATATTTTGTGCTGAATTTTTATGTGTAATATGTAATATGATACGAATATTCAAAATCGCTGTATGACAAGCTAATCTTTTTCAAAAAACGCACATTTGGCCAAAATAAAAAAGCTCCTATCGTTAGGAGGCTCTTCTACATGTACAAATATTTCGACTCGACATTTTCCGGGAAATAACGAGCACCTTTTCTATCCTACAGCTAACAAATGAGTTAGCTAAAATCTCCATTAAGATATTTAGATAATAGCTTCCCTTCTACATACTCCCTGCAATCAGGAGATAAATGAGTTCGTTCAGGGTGAATAATATCTCCAAACACTCTATCTGCTAAAAATTTCACCTCACCAGTAAATGGTTCCTCCAACTCGGCATCATAACCGGATATCTGCACAAATACCGATTGATGCCCCGCACGAACAAAATCGATTACATTGACACTGTGCTTTTTCTGATTCACATTAACACCCTCCAAATTTCGACAGGTGCCTGTCACCTGTCGAACCTGACGAAACCATTTTTCTTTTTTTATTTTCAATACGATTATAAGCTAACATAGTAGACCACATTAGAAAAGTCGCAATCGCACTTCCAAAAAAGAATAAAGTTAATCCAGGAATAAAATTAAATAGATAATAAACGGCCACCATTCCTGCTGCCATAAAGATCATAATATGTGGATTAATAAAAGAAACTAATAAACTCTGTTTAAAGTAATGAAAAAAGTTCAAATCAAGATGAACATACATTGGAAATATAAGCATTAATAAAGCTAAATAAAATAACCCTATAAATACAAGTCCAAAACTTAATAATGTATGAATCATTCCTGAAATCGTCCCTAAATACGTAAAGTTTATAACAAGAACATAACCAAAAATAACTAAAATAAGTCCAATGATATTTGATTTTATAAATTCCTTTTTAAATACGTTAAAAAAAGTTTTAAAGATCGGCACGCTCTCTTCTTTTAGCAAAAGCATTCTTATGACCGTAAACATCGCCACTGTAGCTGGCATAAAACCGACAATAAACAAGCCGATCATCGTAAAAAATAGCCATAGTAAATTTATATAGGCTAAACGCATAATCCAATCAGATATCGAATATAGCGGTGAATCTACCCAACTTCTTTGCATGATGATCACCTTCTCTACAAATAGTATTGATTTCGATACATATTACATATGAGTCGATTAAGACTCTCCATCTATCATAGCTTCTAATACACTAAAACCGTATGAATAAAAGGGTCGTTCCTTTATCATCACGGCAACGTAAGAGCCGGATTCATCCATTTCTAAATATTGAAAAAAACTAGTATCGCTATCCACAGTCATTGCGTATACATGTTCTTCTCCTGTATGCTCATTTTTTCCTATATGTTGATTTTCTTCTTCAACAACCGCTACAATCGAATCAAGAGGATGTAAAATAACCGGATCAAAGATAATCGGAAACAGCGATTTTTCAACTAGATATATATCCCCCTCACCTGCTACCATTTCGACCGTTAGTTTTTCCGGGGAAGGTAAAAACATTTGTACTTCCATACTTATGCCCTCATCATTATTGACGTTTTCAAAGTAATTTTCAATACGTTCATTATAAGAAAAGGGAAGATCAGAAAACACCATAATGTTTAAGTGTTCTTTCTCAGTAGGGCCACTACAGCCCGAAATAAATAGCAATATCATGACCGTCCCTACACAAAACCTAATCTTCATGTTATCACCTTCTTTTTTGTGAAAATAAAAGAGGAGAAGGGGCTGTCACATAAGGTTACTAATTTCCTTACAGCATCCCCTTTATTTTCTGCTCTTTTAAAGGAGCTGGACTTTACTTACTTTTATATCCCCATTCAATATGAAGTATATATCACTCTCATCTGATAGAGATGATATCTCAATCTCCATTTCCTTCCAATCATTAGATTGAGGAACCATCACCTTGCCAATCATTTCACCATCTAAACTGCCTAAATTCACTCTTATTTCTCCTTCTTCTAAATGAGAGACGGTCGTGATCTTTAGCTTTTGACAAGGAGTCGTTCCGTTCACTTGATGAAAAGCAATCCATCCTTGTTTATCCACAGTTCGTATACAATAATTCCTACCTTCGTATTCATCGATGATTACATTCTCATAATCATCATAATTAAACGCATACACTCCATCATGTAAGTTACGAGCCGGAATCTTGTCTCCATCAACGTGAATTTCCGTACAGCAAGCTATATTTTTAGAAGAACTTCCGATCATTAAGCTATACACTCCATTTTCCACACAATATCTTTCTTGCGTTACATCCCAAAATTCGAGTTTTGAAATAGGTACAGTAAATTCAACCTGCTTCTTCTCACCTGATTGCAGATGAACTCTAGTAAAGTCTAATAATGTTTTGAGCGGCCGTTTTACTCTAGAACGTTCTGCTCGTCCATAAAGTTGAACAACCTCATCCCCAGCAAATTTTCCTGTATTTTCTATACTGATCGTCACTTTCACTTTATCAGCTGATGTTAAAGTCGTCTCGCTAACTTGAAAATTGCTGTAATTAAATGTCGTATAACTTAATCCGTGCCCAAAAGGGTATAAGACGTCTCCTTCAAAGTATTGATAAGTACGCTTTCCTTTAATAATATCGTAGTCCATGATATCAGGTAACTGCTCAACAGAACGATACCATGTCATACTTAGTCTACCAGCTGGAATGTAATCTCCAAATAATACGTCGGCAACGGCATTTCCTAACTCTGGTCCAGCATGAGAAGTGTACATGATTCCACCTAGGTTCTCATTAGCCCAATTAAGGGCATATGGATAACTACTAACAAGAACAGCGATTGTGTTTGAATTCACTTGTTTAACCGCTTGAAGCAGCTTTTCTTGCTCAGGAGGCAAAATAATATCCTCACGATCGACACACTCTTTCCCATTGATGAACGGATTATTTCCAAGAACAACGACTGCATAATCCTGATCGGCGGCGGCTTTGACCGCTTCTTCAATCCCATCTTCGAGTACGTCTATCTCAAAATGAGCTTGCGATTCCACCAACTCTTGTTCATGTTCCTGTACAACTAAAGATTGAGCAGCTGAGATAACGACTCTCTTATCGTCCCAAGACTGAAGGCTATACACTCCCTCACTGCTTTCTATAAGTTGAAAGCTTTCTTTCACAAACCATCCTCTTGCCTCATCTGCAGTAGCTGTAATCATCCCTTCATCTATCGTCAAAAACTTACCTGTTGATAGTGATTTTAGGGTTTGGCTTCCCCAGCCCCAATCCGTCCATTCAAATACCTCTGCTTCCTCAACCTTACAGTTAGCCACCAAAGCATGATTAAATGACTGATTTACCCCTAGATAACTACCTGTTTGTGCCGTCCGAATTCGAATCAGAGGATTCCCAGATTTATGGGTGACCTTTTTATTTTCGAGTTTATTCTTAATTCCTTCTAAGGCAGTGACCCGATAGGACGGGGTCCCACTATACCAATCAACTTGAACATCGTCTGCAAGTGGCCCAATGACAGCTATCGACTCAGTCGCCCTTTTATTCAGAGGCAAGAGCCCATCATTTTTTAACAAAACCACTTGTTCTTGGGCTGCTTGATAAGAAAGTTGCTTATGCTCTTTTGCAAGTAATTTCGATTCAGAGACAGAGGCATAGGGATTTCTTTCTTCATCAAACTCACCGAGCCTAAATCGTACTTTAAAAGTGTTAATGAGAGCTTTATCTAGATCAGCTTCTACAAGTAATCCTTTATATAATGCCTCTTTCATTGCTTGAATAGAAATTTCCACATCATCCGTAATACTATCAATTCCGCTCTTAATCGTATCAGCTAAAGCCTCTGAATAAGTTTCATAGTATTTATGTTCATTAACAATTCCTACTACATCTCCTGCATCACTTACAATAAAACCATCCATTCCCCATTCTTGTTTAACTACTTTCTCTACATAAGGATGAAGAAGAGCTGGTGTGCCATTGATCGAATTATAAGCGGTCATGATAGACTTCGCTTTTCCTTCTACAATGGCTGGCTTAAATGCTTTAAGATAATATTCATGCATATTCCTTGGGTCAATACTGGCGGAACACTCACCTCTATTTATTTCATTATTGTTTCCAAGAAAATGCTTTAAAGTGGCTACAGACTTAAGATAAACCGGATCATCGCCTTGCATTCCCTTAACTAATTCTGTTGTTAATTGTCCCGTTAATTCTGGATCTTCCCCATATGCTTCTTCGGTACGACCCCAGCGTGGATCCCTTTCCATATCAACCGTTGGTGCCCAGAGAGTTAACCCATGTTTGGAAGGGTTTCTTTGATAAAATACTCTTGCTTCATCACCAATAACGGTTCCAATTTTTTTCATTAAATTTGGGTTCCATGTGCTAGACAACCCTATATTTTGTGGAAATACCGTCGCCTCGCCTAACCATGCAATTCCATGAGCCGCTTCTGTTCCTTGTTTATGAGCCTTAACCCCTAGCCTTTTAATTTCGGGCTGATGTTGCATCATTAATTCTATTTTTTCATCAAGTGTAAATCTGTTAACTAAATCTCTTACTCTTTCTTCTATTAATAACTCTGTATTCTGAAATGGAAATTTTACGGCTTGAGGCACTGAAATCTCTCCCTATATGGCGATTTTTTAGACACCTTTTACAATTGAATCGTAAACTCTTGAACCTTTTTCTCAGATGATAACTTTACCCCAAATGTCGTTCTTTCAATGGCTACCCCTTCTGCATTAGAGATTGATTCCATCCCTCGAAGAATCATACTCCACGGTTTAGTAGGCATTTTATTGAGCTTCACTTTTAAAGCTGCTTCATTTTTTTCAATCATTATGGTGAACTCCTCTTCTCCATTTTGATTTCTAATGATAGAAGTTGCTGAACTCGTTATTTGAAAGACATGAAGCTCTACTTGTTCGGCATAATCATAATCTGGTTTTGTCTCTGTATCTCCAACTGCAATGATAGAGTTAGGACGGGCAAATAGTGGGAGACTCATATAATCATGATGCTCCTTTATCCATTTGCCACCTTCAATCACTTCATTCGTTAAATAATTGGTCCACGAACCATTTGGTAAATAATAGGAAACATCTCCCTTTTCACTAAAAACGGGTGCTACTAGTAAAGACTCCCCTAACATATACTGGCGGTCTAAATAATCACATGAAGGATCGTTTGGATATTCCAGTAACATTGCACGCATCATAGGAATTCCAAGTTTAGACGAACGGAAGGCTTCGTTATATAAGTAAGGCATAAGCGAACACTTTAACTTCGTAAAAAAGCGAATGACATCAACTGATTCTTCATCATAGTTCCAAGGGACTCGGTACGATTTACTCCCATGCAATCGACTATGACTGGAAAGTAAACCAAAGGCCGCCCATCGTTTATACAAATCAGCAGGTGCTGTACTTTCAAATCCGCCGATATCATGACTCCAATAACCGAATCCAGATAATCCTAACGATAAACCACCACGAAGACTTTCTGCCATCGACTCATAGGTTGCGTCACAATCTCCCCCCCAATGAACGGGAAATTGCTGCCCACCTGCCGTTGATGAGCGTGCAAATAAGGTTGCTTCACCGACACCTAATTTATCCTCTAATAATTCAAAAACGACTTTATTATATAAATAGGAATAGTAATTATGCATCTTCATCGGATCAGAATCGTCATAATAAACGACATCTGTCGGAATTCTTTCCCCAAAATCCGTTTTGAAGCTGTCCACCCCCATATCTAACAGTCTTTCTAAGTGAGAGTTATACCACTTGCACGCTTCAGGGTTGGTAAAATCTACAATTCCCATCCCAGGCTGCCATTTATCCCACTGCCAAACATCGCCGTTTTCTTTTTTTAATAAATATCCCTTTTCTACCGCTTCATCAAAAAGATGTGATTGTTGAGCAATATATGGATTAATCCAAACACATATTTTTAAACCTTTTTCCTTTAATCGCTGTAACATTCCTTTTGGATCAGGAAATACTTCTTTATCCCATTCAAAATCACACCACTTCAATGCTTCCATCCAAAAACAATCAAAATGAAAAACATGTAATGGTAATTCTCGCTCTGTCATCCCCTGTACAAATTGATTAACGGTCTCTTCATCATAATTAGTTGTAAAAGACGTCGTCAGCCATAATCCGAACGACCATGCTGGAGGAAGGGCTGGTTTACCTGTTAATGTCGTATAGTTCTCCAACACCTTTTTCGGATTTCCACCCCCAATAATAAAATACTCTAACGACTCCCCCTCTACACTAAATTGAACTTTAGATACTTTCTCAGAGCCTATTTCAAAAGAAACGTTTTCCGGATGATTAACAAAAATTCCGTACCCTTTATTTGATAAGTAAAAAGGAACATTTTTATAGGATTGCTCTGTACTCGTTCCACCGTCTTTATTCCAAGTATCGACTACTTGACCGTTTTTAATAAAAGGGGTAAACCGTTCCCCAAGGCCATACAAATTTTCACTAACAGATATACCTAGCTCTTCTCGCATATAGGTCCTTTTCGTAGAATCTGTTATATGAGCCATCCCTTTATAGCCGCTGCCAGTTATTGATTCTCCATCATATAAGTACCGGGCTCCCCAACCGCCTGTTTTCTGCAATTGTACGGTTAACTTTCCACTAGATAAAGAGATTTCATCGTCATTCTCTGTTATATTTATGTGTTTCCTTTGATCATGAATTGGAAATTGGGGATAACGTGGCTTTCCCCCTTTATGGCGAACGATCTTGACACGAATTACGTCATCAAAAGGGGAAGAATATTCAACAGTAAGTAATGGTAAGTCTAATTGTGCCCCACGATTGGTGAGATCTTGTGGGGCTACTAAGGCTGATAGAGTTGTTTCATCATATGTTGCTTTAAATAGTTGAACAGGTGTAATCAGTTCAAACCCTTCTCTGATTAGCCAATTCCCATCTGTAAATTTCATTAGTAAACACTCCTTATCCTCGACAGCGATTGCGATTTATATAATGTCTCTGTCACTCATTTTTTAATAGAATACCCGTTACGGCTCCATGTCACATAACGGGCATTCAAGAGGACCATTTCTATAAATTTCCTCCGGTATTAGTTTCCTCCCCAGAGCTCAACACGGTTCTGAACAAGCTTAGTAAATTCTCTTTCCGCTTCTTCAATAGCATCCGTACTAATTTCATCCATAAACTGATCATAGATTTCATCAAATTGGTCTGGACTAGCTAAAATGACCTGTGGGATTCTCGTAAACATCACATCTTGTGCTCGTTGGAATGGCACAGCAATTGGTGAATTGGCACCATAATTAATTTCCCAAGCAGCACCATATGGTCTTGGTCGGAATTCATCCTCTTGTGGAAATAAATCCTTCCAAATTTCTGCTCCATAAGCGGCTAAGACTTCCTTTTCTACTTCTGTATAATCCTCAATTAATGTTTCTGGTGTATTGATTGTAAACGGTTGTCCTGCTGAATCTAAGACACCATTTCCATAATGAGGACCATAAGCTTTATAAACATTAATTCCTGTTCTTTCATTAAATGTGCTATCAGCTCGACGCTCTTCTCGTTGTTCTTCTGTTAAATAACGGTTGCCCTCTTCATCAACTTGATAATGTTCTCCTTCGATTCCCCAGTTGTTTAAAATTTGAGCTTCTTCGCTCGCCATCCAGTCTAAGAATTGAATCGCACGCACTGGATCTGGATTATCGACAGTAATTCCGATCCCCCATGTCGAAAGATACCCAGTAGGTTTAAAGTTCCCGTGTTTATACGTTTCATCTAACGTAACCGGATAAACGCCATGCATTCTGTCAAACTTGCCATCTTCTCGTAGCGCTGTTTGAGTATCGGCAATTGACCACTCGGCATCGATCATACCTAGCACGCGTCCAGAAGAAATTTTAGATTTATATTGATCTTCTTGCTGAACAAAGCTTTCTGGGTCTAATAAGCCTTCTGTGTTCATATGGTTTAACCAACGGAAGTATTCTCTTTCTTCCGGTCTTTTATAGTGTAATTTTGCTTCATAGGTGTCTTGATCAATAAACCATTCCCCATCATCAGGTGCACCTGTTGAAAAGAAAGCAGGATTTGTTACGGAAATTAATAATCTCCAATCATCAGCTAAAAGGGTGAATGGAATCGTAGGTTGACCATCAATTTCTGGGTACATTTCATAATAAGTTCTGATAGCGTTCTCAAAATCTTCTAATGTATTAATCTCAGGGTAACCTAATTCTTCTACGACTGCGTGTTGTAACCAAAATCCATTACCTGGAGTTCTATATTCTTCATCTACTGGATTTGTACCAATGAAATAAATCGAATCATCCTCTTCACTCCATACCATCCGTTCTAAATAATCTCCATAAATTTCTTGAATATTCGGTGCATGTTCTTCAATTAATGGTCTTAAGTCTACCATGGCACCAGCTTCAACTAATAAGTTGCCATCCCCTTTTGGTAACATAAAGTCAGGATAATCTCCACCAGCTGCAAACAAAGAGATTCTCTCCGCTGGATCGCCAATGGCATAATCCGTTTCTAATGTAACACCGGTTGCTTTTAAAATCTCTTGCCCAATCGGTGAATTCATTCCATCCCAATCTGGATTATTATCTGCTGCAAACAAACTAAACGTAATCGGCTCTAAATCACCATCAATTTCAACATCGACAATTGTCTCATTCTCATTGTCAGTTGTAGTATCGGTACCTCCACTACAAGCTACTAAGCTAAAAAATAAACCGATGATAAAAAATAACATAAACCTTTTTCTGTACTTGCTCATCATAAAATAACCCTCCCTTTATTATAAAAAGCTTTGTATATCAACTCGTACCCTTCGTTAAGATGACGAGCCGTTACCGATTTCATTACTTCACTGCCCCTAATGTCATACCTTTTACAAAATATTTCTGTAAAAATGGATAAACAAGTAAGATAGGCACAATCGTTACAATCGTAATCGCCATCCGAACCGATTCTGGTGATACTCGACTTACCAAGTCTGCCCCTTGTCCACCACGGGTAGCGTCAATCCCTGCACTTGTGGCTGTATTTTGTAAAATTTTCATTAATTCATATTGCAACGTTGTTAAAGCAGGGGTTGCACTATTATAAATATAAGTGTCAAACCACATATTCCATTGCATAACGGCAATAAATAAGGCAATTGTTGCTAACACAGGTTTACAAATAGGTAAGATAATTTTCCAATAAATCGTGAAATCATTGGCGCCATCTATTTTAGCTGACTCTTGTAAGGCAGCTGGAAGCGTATCCATAAAGGAACGAATAATGATAATATTCCATGGACTCGCTAAAAGCGGTAAAATATAAATCGCAAATGTGTTAATTAATCCTAAATCACGCATTAACATATAGGTTGGAATTAATCCCCCACTAAAAAACATAGTTAAGACAATAACCGTGGAAACAAATCGTCTTGCTTGAAAGTCTTTTCTCGCCAAAGTATAAGCGACCATTGAACAAACAAATAGACCTAATACAGTCCCAATAACCGTTCTTAAAACAGAGTTTATAAACCCAGTAACCAAACTATCGTACCGCAATATAACCGCATAGTTATCAAACGTCCATTCTCTTGGCCATATATAAATTCCACCCCTTACTGTATCCGTCGATTCATTTAGCGATATAGCAAGAACATTTAAAAATGGGTAGAGCATCACGACAATAACAATCCCCATAAACAAATAATTAAAGTAATCAAAAAGTTTCTCTCCTGGAGTCATTCTATTCAAACCTTTTTTCTTCCTCACGATAGTCACCCCCACTACATAACACTTGTATTTGAATATCGTTTAAATACTCCGTTTGCAATCAACAACAAAACAATACTTACCATCGCATTAAATATGCTAATAGCTGTACCGTAAGAATATCTTCCCATTCCAATACCATAATTCAACGCATATAATTCTAAAACTTCAGAATACTCTCTCACTAGAGAATTTCCTAATAATAATTGTCTTTCAAATCCAATACTAATTAAATTTCCAATCGATAAAATCAAAATGACTAAGATAGTTGGGCGAATTCCAGGTAAGGTAATATGCCATATTCGTCTAAATCGACCAGCTCCATCTACTTTCGCCGCTTCGTATAATTGCGGGTCAACACCTGCCATAGCAGCTAAAAAAATGATAGAGTTCCACCCCATTTGTTTCCAAACATCAGAAGCTGTTAATATATACCAAAACCATTCCCCTTTTGCCATAAACTGTATCGGATTATCAACTATGTTCAAACCTACTAATAAATCATTAATGACTCCACCATCCGTTGAGAGCATCTTTGTTACGATCCCTGCTACAACTACCCATGAGACAAAATGAGGTAAATAAGAAATCGTTTGAACAGATCTTTTAAATATAGAATCTTTTAATTCATTTAAGAAAACGGCAAAAATTATCGGAATCGAAAAACCGGCCACTAATAATAACACACTCATCGCTATCGTATTCCGTAAAACTAAATAAAAATGTGGGTCATTAAATAGTTCAATAAAATGAGCAAATCCTACCCATTCCTGTTCATAAAATGCCCTTCCCGGTCTGAAATCTTGAAAAGCCATCGTCCAGCCCCAAACCGGAAGATAATTAAAAATGAATACATATATGACGACTGGAATTGACATTAAGTATAAGATTTTTTGTTTCTTCATTGTCTCCCAAAAGTTTTTTTTCTTTGGAATAACTACTTTTGATTGCTGTGACTCGACCGAAATTTTCAATGTAATCCCTCCCTCTTTACTCTTCTATCATAGCTAATTTAAAGCATTTCAAATACCCAAATGATTACTACTAAAATCATATAATAATTGGATTAAGAATCCGCTTACATAATTGATTTATAAGGGATTTTTATCGGTTTATAGAATCAAATTATCATCTTTTGTATTTAGACTACACAACAAAGAACCTCTCAAAAAAAGAAGAGGTTCTTTACACGTTATTTTTCTCTTTTCGCCGATAAGTGGACGGCGATAATCCGACATATTTTTTAAACTTGCTATGAAAATAATCTACATTATTATAACCGACTATCTCAGCAACACGATACACTTTAAGACCTTCTAATAATAATTTTTTGGCATTTTTTATTCTCACTTTATCTAGGTACGTATTAAAATATTCTCCCGTATAGCTTTTAAATAACTTTCCTAAATAAGCACTATTATAATTAAAAAGACCTGCAAGCTTTTCTAGTTTTAAATTCTCATGGTAATTATTATTGATTAGGACTAATAATTTTTTTAGTTGATCATCCGCCTGATCATATTTAAATTCTCGATAAACCTCTTCCATTAACAAATTTACAAAACGCTCTAACTCTAAATAATTTTTCAATTGATAAATTTCCAATATCTTCTCGGATGTATTGGAAATAAACGATTCTTTCTCTGGCTTTTCCTTTTGAAGTTTATTCATAACGATTGTTAGGGCATAAACATAATTCTTTTTTACATTTTCTTCGGAATAAGGAACATCCACTAAATCAAAGATGCCTGATAGTGTTGGTTCAACCATATGTAGCTCACCAACTTCTAAGGCCATGTATACTCTATCAATAATATCCTTCATCTGGGTAGAAGATTTTTCCTTTTCTGTTCTGATTAATTCTCGACCCTTTATGAGCAATTGATCTTCTGGAAAGAAAAACTTCTTTTCGATTAAGGTTAAAGCTGTTTTATATGAATCTTTAATTTCACATAACGAATCCACACAATTACCTAAAGCGACGGTATAATTAATATCACTTTTTTTCAATATATCGCTAATTTTTTTGTAAAGCTTTTCAATCACACTCATTTTATAAATATTACAATTAATAATAATGCCTAAATAAGCTTCGTGTAAAAAAAGACTAGCTTCTTTGTCATGAATAACTAAATTCTTTATTTGCTCTTTTATCGTCAAAATCTGAAATATTTCAGGTTTTTTCTCTTCCATTCGAATTAATAGAACTTGATATTTATCCCATTCCATTTCGAATTCTTTTGCTAGATTTTTTCTCTCAGTAGTCATTTTGTCGTACGTACTATTCAGTACATTAGATAAAATAAACATCTCTTTTTTTCGCTCGTTTTCAATTAAGGTTAATTCTTGAACCGTATTCTCTTTATCTAATTCTTGCTTTATTTCCACTAACGCATCTATTAAATTTTCTTCATCTATTGGCTTTAATAAATACCCAGCTACATTGTGTTGAATCGCTTTTTTCGCATAGTTAAAATCGGCATACCCAGTTAAAATTAAACATTGAATTCTTTTATCAAACTCTCGAATATTCTCAATTAACTGTAATCCGTCCATTCCCACCATCCGAATATCAGAAATAATCAAATCGTATTCTTCATCTTTACACATATTCAAGGCGGTCTGACCATCTTGAGCTAATGCTACTACCTGAAAACCATATGCTTCCCAAGGTATAACCACTCTTAAACCTTCCCTAACGGTTGTTTCATCATCAACGATCAATACTTTATACATGAAAACCACCTCTATTTTAGAATGAATGCAATGACATTTTCCAATAAGTTATCTCACATGTAAAAAGAATTAATAAATTTTTTTCATTTTTTTAAGCTCTCTTTAATGGAATTGTAAAAGAAATTCGAGTCCCTTTGTCTTCTTCACTAAAAATAACCAGTCCTTTACCAGTGTTATAAGTTAATAAAATACGTTCATGGACATTCTTTATTCCAATCCTACTCTCCTCTTCCATGTTATCTTCTGTTAATACAAAGAAGATTTCTTCTTTTTTCTTCTCTGATATCCCGATTCCATTGTCAATTACTTGTACAAATAGCTCGTCTCCTCTTATTTTGGTCTCTACAACAATTTTACCGCCTTCAAGTTTACGTTCTAGCCCATGAATAACCGCATTTTCCACCAACGGCTGGATGATTAATGGTGGAATTTCAATATTAAGAGACTCTGAATCTATATTCAACTCATACTCGAGGCGTTCATCAAAACGGAAATTTTGAATTTCTAAATAGGCAGTGACCATATCCATTTCTTGCTTTAACGGAACCATTTTCCCGCCAACTTCTAAACTGATACGCAATAATTTCCCTAATCTTTTCACAACATGGGCAATCTCTTTTTCACCTTTTAAAAGGGTTTTCATTCTGATCGTTTCTAACGTATTGAATAGAAAATGAGGATTAATTTGACTCGCTAACATTTTTAACTTCATTTCATTTTGTCTTTTTTCTAATACATTTTTTTCCTTATTCTTTTGTTCAACTTCCTCTAATAGCTCCTTAATACTTATCGTCATCCGATTGAACTCTTTGGACAATTTCCCGATTTCATCTTCCCCTTCAACTTGAGCGTACGTCGTTAAATTCCCAGCTGCTACCGTTTGGATTTTCTTACTCAATATCGATATTCGTTTAGAAATTAAGTGTGAGACACCATATATTAAGAAAAGGGCGATAATGATACTAATCGAAATCACCATAAAACCTAATCTCTGTAACTTATTAGCACCTTCCATTATTTGAGCATCCGTAATGATCGAAACAATTCTTAAGTCATTCACACTATTTGGGACCCTAATAGCATCCACCATAATATGAGAAGGATCATTGAATACGACATCTTGAAATGTCCCCAATTCACCTTTTATTAATTTAGGCGATATGGTAAGAGCCTCTAAATTATTTCCTAATAGCTCGCCTACATTCGTAGCGACGATATTATTTTTAGCATCTAAGAACAAAATAGGAAGACTTTCTTGTGACAGAATAAAGTTAAGATAATTTGTATTTATATCCACAGCTAAAACACCATACGTATTAAATTCTGCAAAATGTATCATTCTTGTAATGCTAAAATTGTTCTTGATGCCTCTTATTTCATCTTCAATAACTCCCCAACTCATTAATCCACTATTTGCTATCGCTTCTTGATACCAATCAGCCTTTAAAATTTCCGCTTTAACAGGAATAAATCTCCAATTATTTAACATTGAATCATTATTTACATAAAATCGAATATTTTCAATTTCATTATAGTAACGAATATTGTTTTCAAAATAATTAAAATTTCTATATGCTTCTACTACTTCATAGACAGAATCATAATTTGTATTAACGATATCTTTTAATCGTTGATCAACCAGGAGAGCGTTAGATACGTATGCTGGTGGGATCAAGGCATCAGAAATTCTCGCTTTTATTCTTGTCATATCCGAAGCCGTTTGCTCAAGAGTACTATCTAAAGCCATCTTCCGTAATTCAGATGTCAAAAAAAGACCCACGATCAGAACAGGAATAAAAACAACTACTAGGAAAGAAAAAATCAGCTTATTTCTTAATTTCATATTATTCACTTTCTTGAGAAAAAATTTCTTCATAAGTGAGCTCCAATGTAGTTAATTTCTAACAGAAAACGCTTTCATTATATAAAAAAACTATATTTATTTTCATTTTATATTAGATAAGCCAAAAAATATACAGCAACAATTTTTAAATAAATCATACAAAAATTTGATATAACCGTAAGCCCGAAATTAAAAAAACTCTTTCAACGAGAAAGAGGAAATCCGATCGCTCCCGGGATGGGGGGCACGCTTGATATCCCTTTCTGGCCAGAGAGTCCTTTTTTTACAGCCTTTTATAAGGGATGAAAAATAACCCTACATCCGATTATTTTTTCAGATCAGTGGTTCTTTAGGTTTCTATTTTACAGGTGGCTTGGATCTTCCGTGACGAGGGCAGATAGGCTTGGTTTGAATACGGGTTTACAAAAAGCCGACCAATTATGTCGATTACTTCTAATTGGCCCGACTTCTATACTTTATAAATTGATATTTATTTCTAATGGCTCATTTTCTAATAGCGTCACCGTTAAATGAGTTTGATCTTTTAAATGAACTAAGTGGGCATGGTTACTAGAAATACTCGCCAGGCCTTCTCTCATTCTTACCTCAATTTGCTGATCCTTTTTAGACTGGAGGACGATTTTCATTTTTTTCATTTCTAGATCCCACTCTAATCTATTTATCTCTACAGCGGTTCGAGTAAGGGCACCTGTTAAACAACCTTTTGTCATCTCTTTTGGGAGTGCAGGTAATAGTTCAATCATACCTGGGTATGAATAAATAAGCATTTCCAATACTAATGTTGGCACGCTACAATTTGCGTCAACATTATAAATTTCACGATTGGGGTTATGTGAAGTGACTAGACTAGAATAAATATAGTCTCCTTCTAAAAGTAGCTTTAAGTTTTCCCTTACTAACTCTTTATTTTTTAAGCGGGCAGCTACAATACCACAATGCATCACCCCATGAGCAGAATAATTTCCTCTTTTTCTCAATTTGAGCGCTTTTTCTGAAGCCTTAAATAATTCAGGCGTTAATTCAGGAGTGATTTCATGCCCCGGCCATACAGGATACAGATGAGAGATGTGGCGATGGTCGTATTGATCATGTAAGTCTTTATGAATCCATTCTTTTAAAGCTCCATCTTCATTGATCATATAATCAGGGAGTTTCTCAAGTTGTATTTTCCATTTTTCGATATTTTCACTCTCTATTTGTAGTTCACTACATATTTGGATTAAGTTTATCAAAAGCTCTTTAGCCACAGCGATATCCATCGTTGCATTTATAGAAGCTTGACTTGTCTGCCAGCCTTGCTGAAGTAATTCTTTTGAAATGACCGGCGTATTTTCTGGAGAATAAGATGGGATAAATAAGCTTTTTCCATGTTCATCTTCTTCCGTTAAAAAATCTTCATAAAACAAGGCAATTTCTTTCATTAAAGGCAGTGCTCTTTCAACAAAAAACTCTTTATCACCGCTAATTTGAAACCATTCAAAAAAGGGCATAACTAACCATTGTGCTCCCGCTGTCCAAAAACCTAGTGGCCAGTCAACGTTAAAATGGGTATGAATATTATGATTGCCATCCGTTTTAGAACCTGCTAAAAAACCCCTACAGCCATACAAAACTTGTGCATTTATTTTCCAATCTGGCGAAATTTTTTCAATAAGGTGAAAATAACCTTCCAATGCTTCTCGCATATTCCCAATCCCACCACATGAAACCGCTAAATTCACATTCGCATCTGTTGTAAAATCCCCACTCCAAGGTGGACGCCAATCGCCTGTCCATAAACCAACTAAATTAGGAGGGTAATCACCAGAGGAACAAATGAAGACGTACCGTCCCATATCAAACATCTTCTGTAAAAGACGCTGGTCCAGCTCTTGGCTCTGATTGAAAAGCAATGACTCGGTCGCCACATCACCTTCATCTGGGGGGCCAATAGACAAACTCATTCGATTAAACATCTCTCCATGAAGCTGTTCATGCTTTTTTAGTAATTCACTATATGCGGTTTCTGCTAATGTCAAAAGTTTTGATTTGAGCTTATTTAACTGTTCTATTTCTTCCTTTTGATAATCACTCAGCGGAATAATTTCAGTAAATACGATAATCTCATTCGCCTCTTCAATGATAAAACGCTCATTCTCTGAACTAATATTTCCCTTTTCTCCTTTTAATAAAATATACGAACTTCCCACATATCCTTTTTGGGAGACGGTATATTTACAAGCAAAGGATAGATGAGCTCCGCAAGTCATCACTTTATACGTTCCACTGCCCTCATGAATTAAATCCTCAATCAAAAGCTCACCATTTAACTTCCCATCCCCTATTGACTTCATCTGAAGAACGGTCACATCATCCGCTCGCGAAATAAATAAGTTACGTTCATAGCCCCCTCGTTCATCTTCCCAGCTTACTTTCACCTCTCCGGTTTCAAAATCAACTGAGCGACGATAGTTTTTAATAACTCCTTGTTCGGATTGATTCCATTTTAGTGCGTATGCGGGATGATAGGCATCCGTCCAAAGAAGAGGATGTCCAGACTTATGAGCAAATAATTCCGCTGCATCTCTAAACTTTCCTCTTTTCATCCTTTCTCTAATTTCACCTAGATATGGGGCTATATGATTATTTTGAACAACCTCTTCATGAAATGGCTCATATAACTTCTCATGATTAAGGATAACCGTTTCATTTAATGGTTGACCATATACTAAAGCACCCATTTTGCCATTCCCTGTTACTAATGCCTCCTCCCACCGTTCTGCCGCTCTTTCACTTACCAATCCTCTCGCCGGAACTTCACTGTTCACTTCTTTTTTTATCACGCTACCTCAACTCCTTTGTTCGAGCGAATTGTAAATTTTAATAACAGAAGTGCCTAATTTTTGTTTTAGATTCACTTTTTTACTTTTTCTAATAACATGACTCCTTGTTTATTTAACTGTATAGTTCCTGATATCTCGCTTCCCGTTAAAAGGTCAACGAACTCTTCCTTCACCTCGAATGAAGTCTCAATGTCATTATGATTTAAAACAAATAAAACGGCTCTTCCTTCTTTACTTCTCTCAGTTACTTCAACTCCACTCGGTGTAACTAGAAGGGAGGTTATCCCTTTTTCTTGACACAAGTTTTCAATGAGACCATTTATAAAAGCCTGCTCTCCACTTGAACCAACATAAATCGCTTTTCCACTCCCATAAGGATTGGACGTAACAACCGGTAAACCTTGATAAAACTCTGAGCCATATTCTGCTATTACGTCAGCTCCTTCCGTATGAATAATGTCAAAGAGAAGATTACAATCATAATGTCCTTCTAGCCTTCCCCACTTTTCCTTCATGACGATTTGATTAAATTGGCTGGGATCAAGAGCATCGATCTCTTCAACCCAAATACCTAGCAGCTTTCGAAGCTTTCCTGGATAGCCCCCTAACGTCACTAGGTCATGTTCATTAACAATTCCACTAAAAAAAGTGGTAATAAACGTTCCTCCTTTTTCCACAAAAGATTCTAGTTTTTCGTGATACTCTTTTTTTACCATATATAAAACAGGAGCTATAACAAGGTCATATTTACTAAGGTCATCCTCTGTGCTAACAATATCAACTGGAATGTTTAACTCATACAGTGCGGCATAATATTTATGTACCTCTTTAACATAATCTAACGACACAGAAGGTCCACTCGATAACTCAATCGCCCAACGATTTTCCCAGTCATAAACAATTGCTACCTTTGCCTCTATCCTCGAATCGATAAAAACATCTGATAACTGCTGTAACTCTTTTCCTAAGTCGGCTGTCTCCCTAAAAACCCTCGTGCGCTCATGTCCAACATGTTCAATCACAGCACCATGGAATTTTTCACAAGCTCCGATAGAACGTCTTAATTGAAAGAACATGACCGTATCTGCCCCATGAGCCATCGCTTGATAACTCCATAATCTCATCACACCTGGACGCTTTAAGGCATTATACGGTTGCCAATTTTGTTGGCTCGGCGTTTGTTCCATTAACATAAATGGTTGACCATTTTTCAATCCACGCATCAAATCATGGGTCATCGCTGTCAGACTAACAGGCGTATCGATTCCTGGATAACTATCCCATGAAACGACATCCATTTCTTTTCCCCACTTAAAATAATCCAACTCTGGATAGGTCCCCATTAAATTGGTCGTAACCGGAAGATCTGGTGTATGTTTTTTTAAAGCGTTATGCTCCAATTTATAACACTCTAATAAACTTTCAGATTGAAAAATTCGATAGTCTAATGAAATACCTTGAAACGCACTCACATTCCCTTCGCCTTCTTCACTTAAAGCATTTGGAACGACAATTTCGTCCCATTCATAAAAGGTATGTCCCCAAAATCTCGTATTCCATGTTTGGTTTAGCTTTTCTAAACTCCCATATTTTTTCTGTAACCATTGTCGAAAACCATTCGTACAATTTTCACAATAACAGTAACCCCCATATTCATTTGAAACATGCCAAATTAAAACAGCTGGATGCCCTTTATATCTTTCACCTAATTGATCAGCCATTTTTTCTGAATACTCTCGATAAGTGGGACTGCTCGGACAAGAGTTATGTCTACCTCCAAATGTTCTTTTTCTTCCATAAAAATCAACCCGCCGTACGTCAGGATACTTCTTTGCCATCCAGGCGGGATGAGCAGCCGTACTTGTAGCTAAACATGTATAAATCCCTTGTTCATAAAGCCGATTAATATGAGCATCTAAATTTATAAAATGATAAGTGTCTTCATTAGGTTGATTGAGTGCCCAAGAAAATACATTCAAAGTCACTATATCAATCCCTGCCTTTTTAAACATTCGAATATCTTCTTCCCATACAGCAGGGTCATCCCACTGTTCAGGATTATAATCACCACCGTACCAAACCTTCGGGAGTTTACGACTTATCATTGATTTAACCTCCATTGTTAATGTCATGCTTTTCATTAGATAGAGATGGTTGGCTTCCAAGTGTAATCACATTGGAAGCTCCTTTTCCCTACATTTCAAACGATTGTCTCCTCTTTAAGTAAACAGTAAGCGCCGCTCCTAATATGAACAATAGTCCTCCAAGCAGAAGATAATTAAATACATTCGTAGCCGTATTTGGCAGGATGTCTCCGCCCTTTTTGTCTACCGCTCCTCCTCCACTAGACCCTTCTTCTTCATTGTTATTAGTTGAGGAAATTTCTTCTTCTTTTTCCTTCTCTTTCTGCCATTCCTCAATGATAGTTTTTAATCTATTTAATTCACTTTCCATTTCTTGAATCTGATTTAAGGCTTGTGCAAATTCCAAACTGTTCAGCTCTTCCTCCAGAAATCTTTGAAACTCCTCCAGTTTCCTTTTTATTTCAGAGATTTCAGCTGTCTCATCTAAACTTTCGATTTGACTGAGAAGAGAACTAATTTGTTCTTGCAATTCCTTTACTTTCTGTTGTAATTCTTTTATTTGCTCCTCTTTTTGATCTTCTTCAACTGAATCATTTTCTTCCTCTAAATCTGGTACTGGATTTTCCTCCTCAGTTTCTGGTGGTGTCTTTTCATCCTCTGAAACAAATATACCGACAATCTCATCACCATTTTTTGTAAGTTGATAACTTAAAGTCTCACCACTCCAAAAATAGAAGGTAAGATTTACGTCCCCATCATTTAATTCATCGAAAAAACGACCATAAGGAAAACTGATTTCGTTTTTTTCATAATCTGGTGAAAACGCATAGCCAAATTCTTTAAATGTCGTCCAATCATGTGGTCCAGCTGCACTTCCATCTGGATAAATCGCTTCCATTGTTTGTAGGGCATCACCATTAAATTGAGTAGGAATGACATAATCACTTGTGTTACCTTCTGAATTCTCCAAAACAGGAGTATCATACACAATGACCTTAATATACCAATCAGCCCCTTGATTAAACGTCGCGGTTAACAGAGCATTCTCACCTAATGAGTCAGCTGACGTTAGCTCTTCTAATAAATTGGCTTTTACGATTAATTGTTGACCATCTAAAACATAATCTTCTCCCTCTATCAATGGTTGCCCTTCCAAAAGTAAAGACACAAATTCATTTCCATTCAGATTAAGTTCAAGGCTTCTATCCTCTATATCCTCTCCCGAATGTAAATAAAGAAAATTCGCTTCGGCTGTGGCAGAACGCGACTCCCAACTAGCCCTCATCATGTCATAGAGCTCTTGATCAGCCCATTCAAACGTCGTACGTCCAAAATGTTGACCGTTGTCCCAAAGCATATGGATTATTTCTTTTTCTTGTGCATAATGAATCATAAATTCAAAAAACTTCAATTTTTCTCCTTGCTGAACGACTCCTGTATGTGTATCGAAGCCTAATAACCCATACTCTCCTAATACAACTGGAATACCATTGGCTGTAAATTTATCTGCTACCCGATCAAATGTCTCCATAATATGATTTTTTACTTCATTATCAAAATGAGTATAGCCGGCCACATTGACACTAAACGGCCAAAATCCATAAAAGTGAACAGTAGAAATTAAATATGGATCATCTAGTTCGATAATCGTTTCATATAAATGCTCCAATTCCTCTATATGATCAGGACTCGAATCTAAGGTCGGTAAAACCAACGGGCGTCTATCATTATGACCACCCGATTCTCGAACAATGTCATAAAAAGAAGTATTTAGGTCATATAAAAAGCCTCTTTTTTCTTCCTCTGTCCCCCAAAACCTTGGTTCGTTAATACTCTCAAACATCAGTTCTAGCGGATAATCTTTAAAATGAGCAGATAATTGCTGCCATATCTCTTGAAAACGAGTGAAGGACTCATCATATTCTTCATACATACCAGACTCTAACCAAATCCAAGAGTCATGATGTACATTAATCATGACATATAAACCTTCCTCTAAAGACCAGTCAACTGCTTGTGTAATTCTATTAAGAAAATCCTCTTTAATTGTATAATCAGGCCCTTCAGCCATACGCTGATCAAACGTTAGAGGAATTCGAATACTTTTAAAGCCTTGAGCGGTAATCTCTTTGATTAATTCCTTTGATACAAATGGATTGCCCCAGGCTGTTTCATCCTCCCCAACTGCATCAAATGTATTTCCTAAATTCCATCCTGGTTGCATCTCTTCTACATATTGTTGAATATCCACCTCTTGTTTGTCTTCATTGAATGCAAAACTTGTTTCCACCAAAAACATACTTATAACAAGTACCGCTGCTAATATGCTCATGCTAGTTTTCCAAAGGAGTCTTCCTCTACCAATATTACCCATTACATTCATTCTCCAAATATCCTCCTTTTACTATTAACTATCACACTGACAAAACAAAAAGGGTGATAACAAAATTCTTTCTACCATCCTAACTAGCTAAAACCTCCTTTTACAGCCTTAAATTAAAACGCTTTCATATTAAAAATAACATAGGCGAAATAACCAAAAAACCGGATTAATTAGAGGCAAAACTATATAAAAAATAGTGATAAACCTCAAACAGGAAAAAATCGATTTTAATCTTTCCCTTTAATCGTTTTTTCTATAATAAAAACACCTCCAATTATTGTCCTAACAATTGAGGTCTCATTCATCCGTATAGTCATTAAATTCATTTCTTCTGTACTAAAAAAGAGCCCCTATAATTTAGGAAGCTCTTCTGTTTTCACCGCTGTTTTTTGCCAAAGACGATAGCAACCATATACGACCGCTAAGAAAATGGCATAGGCTCCAGCTATTAATAAGATTTGACTAGGGTTATGAACAAAGGAATTTCCAACCGTTGCAAACAAGATCATCGCCGGAACTTTCCCTAAGGATGAAGCAATCGCATAGGATAGAAACCGAACTTGACTTAAGGCCGAGTAGATATTGACGATAATGGATGGAATGACTGGGATTAATCGTGTCATAAAAATCGTCATAAAAGCATTTTGTTCAAAAAGTCTCGTCACCTTTGCTAATGAACGATACCGATTCAAAAGCTGAATTCCCCAATCCTGATATCCATATCGGACAAAAACAAACATTATAATAGAAGCAAGTGAAGAACCAATCCACGTGACCGCACTTCCTAAAACCCCACCATAAGCAGCTCCTAATAACGCTCCGATGATCGGATACGGAATAATTGGAAATAGGGCAAACAATGTAGCCAACACCATCGTTAATAAGACAAATTGCGTTCCACCCTCTTGTAACCAAACAAGCAGCCCTTCTCCATATACAAAAATAGATAAAGCCACTAATAAATATATAAATATAATGATTATTTTACGGTTCATAAAAGAATCTCCCATCTTCAAACTCCCTTTATTTTCTCACAAAACGAAGGAGAGTAAAGAGAAATGAATAAATGTTCGATTCATTTTCAGAATTCGACAGGTGACTATCACTTGTCGAACTACCTCTTTTTTGAGGGTGGAGAGGGCAGGAGTAGATTTTGGGAGTCATTGAAGCCGAAGCGAGTGAATTAGGAGGTGCAAAGGGAATCAAAGAGCCGCAATGAATCCCAACGCCATCAACTAAAAGTGTCAAAGGGAATCATAGGCCACCAATGAATCCCAAAGCCATCAACTAAAAGTTTCAAAGGGAATCAATGGCCAGCAATGAGTCCCAACGCCATCATATAAAAGTCGCAAAGGGAATCATAGGGCACCAATGAGTCCCGAAGCCATCACATAAAAGTCGCAAAGGGAATCATAAGGCACCAATGAATCCCAAAGCCATCATATAAAAGTCGCAAAGGGAATCATAGGGCACCAATGAATCCCGAAGCCATCATATAAAAGTCGCAAAGGGAATCATAAGGCACCAATGAATCCCGAAGCCATCATATAAAAGTCGCAAAGGGAATCATAAGGCACCAATGAATCCCGAAGCCATCATATAAAAGTCGCAAAGGGAATCATAAGGCACCAATGAATCCCGAAGCCATCATATAAAAGTCGCAAAGGGAATCATAAGGCACCAATGAATCCCGAAGCCATCATATAAAAGTCGCAAAGGGAATCATAGGCCCCAGAAGCCAAAAGCCAGCGAATCAGAGCAGTGAATTTTCGACAAGATCAACTGTCAACTGCCGAATTTACTTCCTATTTAATTCAGTTTTTAACTTCTCTTTTATTCGCTCTACTTTTTTCACTTTTTTAAAGGTCAGGCATGAAATTAAAGTAACGATGATAAGCGTCCATTCTTTTTCTTCACGATTTTGTTCCAAGATTTTTTCCATAAGTTACTCACCTCTCAAATTATTTATTCAGCGCTATCGCTTCATGAATAAGGGAAGTATACAAATCTGGCCTAATATCCTCTATTTTTTTCACCTGAATATGGCGCATATCTTTTCCCGTTCCTTGAAGTACTCCTTCAGTGTCACTAAGTTTTGAGCCTTGGTAAAAGCCAAGGTTTACGTGGTTTTTGGCAGGTGCTAAGTAACAAACAAGTCCATCTTGAGCATAACTCGGCTTTGACCATTTCACTTCTTCTACTAGCTCAGGCGATGCCTCCCATATAGTCTTTCTCAAACTCAATGTTATTTCCTGAATATGTTCTGGAAGCTTTTCGATTAATTCCGTTACCTTTACATTTTCTCTCGTATTCATTGTCACCCTCCTTTATACCTCTTCTTGAATCCCAAAAAAACTTTCACTCTTATTTACTCTATAGCACCTATAGTACCATAAAAAAACATTTATGCATTAAACTAACACACCTCTCAACAAATCTTAAAGATGCTATCTCAAAAACTCAAATTGAAGAGAGCTCATCACTATTCTTATCCGACGGAAGACCCCTCATTCACAATCACTTAGTAAAGATAGCCTTTCATGTTAAAATAATGTGAACAATCAATTTATTACTATTATTTTAAAAATACCTACCTACTAAAAGGAGCTGTTGAGATGTTTAAAACTGACATTATCGTACGTTTTAATGATTGTGACTCTTTAGGTCATGTGAACAACGCTACATACTTTACCTATTTTGAAGAAGGAAGAACAGGACTTTTTCAAATTTTCAACCCTACTTTAGAAATCAGTTCTTGGAATCTGATTTTGGCTTCTACCAAATGTGATTATTTACATGAAGTTGTCTATGGCCAACAGCTCACCGTTTATACATGGGTGAGCCGACTTGGAAACTCAAGCTTTGATGTTGAACATGCGATACAGGATGAGGATAAAAACTGGGTTGCACGTGGTAAAGCAATACTAGCTTGTTACAATTTTGATAATAAGAAAGCAACACCATTAACTAATGAAATCCGTGAAAAGCTTCTCAACTATCAGACAGCTCCTAGTGGTGCTCCGGAACTAGCATAGAATGAATGGTATCCCTAAAATTAAAATGGCAGGCATAGAGGTTAGCTCTATACTTGCCATTATTTAAATTTATAAAACAGAGATTAAACAATCTCAATTCCTATCTCGTTACTTGTTAATCTTTCTACCCTTATGGTAATATACCTTATCTCGTTCGCCAATTTCCCGTAACACCTTGCAAGGGTTTCCAACGGCTACCACATTGGCTGGTATGTCTTTTGTAACCACACTCCCTGCACCAATAACCGAATTTTCACCAATCGTGATGCCTGGAAGTACAACAGAATTTGCTCCTATCCACACATTATCTTTAATGGTAACAGCTAAGTTGAATTGCATTTTCATCTTTCTCAAATCAGAATCAATCGGATGACCAGTAGTAGCAATCGTCACATTCGGTCCGAACATCACATCATTCCCTACATAAACAGGTGCATCGTCGACAAGCGTTAAGTTAAAATTAGCGTAAACACCATTTCCAAAATGTGTATTCGATCCCCAATTCGCCCTTAAAGGAGGCTCTACATAACAATCAGCCCCACATTCCGCTAATAACGTTTTTAATAAGCTTTCACGTTTAGCAGATTCAGAAGGTCTCGTTTGATTAAAATCATATAAAAGCTCATTCCACTTCTGTTGTTCACTCATTAATTCATTTTCTGTCGGGTCGTACAGCTCACCACTCAACATTTTTTCTTTACTATTCATTTCTACTTCTCCTTCACAGCTTTTTTTTATACTTCTTTATTTTTCACACTATCGAACTCTCTTTATCACTTTTCAGAATTTTTTTATTCGGTAAAAACACAAATTTTGCATCAACAAGAATATGTAAAAGAATAGGTGAACATAAACTTCCCGTCTGTACAAAAAGAAAGAAAAAAACAGCTCCTAAATAGGCAGTGAGCATCACACCACGAAAAATAATTTCTTCACAAAACCCTACTGTAATAGCAACTAAAAGAAAAAGGACACGCTCACCAAAAGTCGATGGTAATAAAATGACATTTATTACCTCTTCTTATCTGAAGCATATTCAAAGTACATCTCTATATTACCATATTCAACCAAGTTACTACTTACTTATAGCACTTAACAAGTTTCTTCATTAAAAGAAAAAGGCATCCCTCCTTCATGAAGAAACGCCTCCCTATTACGAAATCACTTATCTTCTTTTTTTAGCAACCGATACATATATTGGTCAACGTATCGAGTAGATTAAAAATCTAAACTCTTGATCTACCATTAGCCCTTATAACCCCTAAAGGAGTCCTTTTTAATTTTTGATTTCTTTATATTATTTGTTTTTAATAAATCAGAAATTGATTGTACCATCTTCTTTGACCCTGCAATAAAATATTGACTATCGTTTCCTTGTTTAGTTGTATATTGCGTTATTTCTTCAAACAATAAATCTCTTTGCTGAAGATACTGGACTTCAATATCTTCACTATTTTCAACAATATTATCTAACTCTGATTTATATAAGAAGGCACCTGTACTATCCATATATAAAAGAGTACATTTAATGTCACTTTTGCTCAACTGCAAGTCTTTAAGCATCGCTCTAAATGGTGTAATTCCAAGTCCACCTGCAATAATAAGATTATTTTTTTCCTGAGCGTTAAAATACATTGGTCCAATGGGGCCACGCATATTCATTGTCATCCCCGGTTCAAGCTCATACATAGCTTGTTTAAAATCACTCGGTGTATCCGTAATTTGCATGGAAATTTGTATTTTCCCTTCCCTAGGTGTGGAAGCGACACTAAAAGGTCTCGTAGCTTTCTTAATTTTTTTATGAGATATTTCAAAAATTCCGTGTTGACCTGCTTTCCAATTTACATCAGGAGCCTTTTCCAAAATAAATGTATATACATTGTTTTTTTCCGCTACTTTTTCTTTCAACGTAAGCTCTTTTTTCTTAAAAGCCGGCTTGATATCTTCAAAGAAACCCATTTCAACATCTCCTCTTATTATATAAATTTTTCTTTATTTTTTTGTGCAAACTCTTTAAATGAAGATGGCTGCTTATCTGTCAACTCCATAAAGTCATTTGTGATTGATTGTGCCGTCCCTATTCTTGTCATAAAATATAGCATTAGGGTAATATTCACATAACTCTTAGCCAACCCACGCTTTTTAACATAATGATTTCTATATTTTAAAAAGCCAGGTCTTGTATAAAGAATTTTATGGCCAGTAATTTCAGTCAGGATTGTGGCAATTTGGTCATAATTAAGAGCTTCGGCCCCTGTAATAGTGTAAGAAGTATCCTTATATTTTTCTGGTTGATGGAGAACCGTCGCCACCGCAAGACCAACATCTTCTGCATCAACAAAACTTGTTTTACTTTTTCCTGCGGGGATAAAGATTTGGTTCAGTTCTCTAATCTCTACCGCATGGATTCCTGATATATTTTGCATAAAAAAACCAGGACGAATATGTGAATAGTGAAAGCCTTTCGCTTCAATATATTTCTCGATTTTATGGTGGGGTGGGAATTTGTTATTTTCAATTCCCATTAAAGATAAAAAAGAGACAAACTTTATATTGTGCTTTTTCATGGCATCAATAAACGGATACATTTGCTCAGGTTTACCTAAATATGGCGGCCGCATTAAAAAGACCCGATCAATACCTTTTAATGCCTCGCTAAATGTATGAGGGTCTGTAAAATCTAAGACGACCTTACATACACTATCACTAAACAACCGCTCTAATTTCTCTAAGTCTGTTCCTGCTACTACGACCTGTTCCCCTAACCTTAATAATTTCTGAGTAACAAATCTTCCAACATTTCCTGAAGCTCCTGTAACAAGAACTTTCATATTTATCTCTCCTTGCACATAAGTTGGTTTAATCTCGTTACAAAGGTTTTATTTTAAAATAGCTGGCAGCTGCTCTGCTATTAAAAACAAAGATTCAGCATTTCCAGTTGTAAATGAAATTAAAAAAGCCCCTTCTATCATTGAGTTTAAAACTATCCCTAATTCTCTTGCTCTTTTCTCTCCATAACCAGAATTAATTAGCTTCTGTGTAAATAAATCTTGAAATGTGCGGTATGCATTCTGACAAGCTTGATTTAAAGGTTCACTTATTAAGGAAGACTCTAATGCCACTGATGCAATAGGTACACCTTCAATACTACGGTTCTTTTGAAAAGATTGGCCCATATCGATTATTAACTTTTGAATGGCTTCCAATGGTTCATCGTATTTATTAAGACCCATTTCAATTTTTTTCGAAACATACTCAGCCGTCATTTTAACTGCTTCAATGGCTAATTCTTCTTTGCCACCCGGAAAATAATAATACAAAGACCCTTTTGGAAAATTACTTTCTTCGATAATTTGTTTTACTCCAGTCCCATGATAACCTTGGGCTTGAAATAAACGAGAAGCTGTTATTAATAATTTTTCCTTTTGTTTACTCTTTTCACTCAAGTATACTCACTCCTCAAACTAATTATAACGAACGGTCAACATAATAATAATCCTTAATATGTACTAAGTCAAATGAACCCAGTGGCCACTAATTAACGAATAATCTATGTGAATTGATTTTCTGCAGCTACATAATTGTCATAATTTTATGATAGTATTTTGAAAGAAGACTTGTTTTTAAATTTACCAATAGTAGGAGGAACTACAAATATGTATTATGCTCCTTTTAAAATTCGCATCTATGCTTTTTTATTAGATTATTTGATTATCGTTTTGTACGGTATTTTTGTTGTAGGTTCTATTTCACTTCTGTTTCATTCTTTGATTTCTCCTTTATTTTCCACTTCTCCAGTAATAGCAGAACTGACTGGATTTTTAATGATGACGCTTCCGGTTTCAATTTATTTTATCTTATGTGAATGTTCTAGCTGGCAAGGAACATGGGGAAAGAAAAAAATGGGGATACGAGTTGTCGATAATAGTGGCAAGCGGATTGACATCGGACGTGCGGCTATTCGAACAACGATCAAATTTCTGCCTTGGGAAGTCGCTCACTTCGGGATTTGGCGTTTAATGCTTCCTACCAACATTAGCGAGATGACCGTCTTTGTTATCTTAAATGCCGTCAACCTGGCTATCTTATTATATTTAATAATACCCCTGACTAATCGAAGAAAGAAAAACATTTATGATTGGGCTGTGGGAACGGTAGTTATTCGCGATGAGAAGAAGGCATGATAGTAACTTATCACCTCTATAATAAAAATCATTAAAAAACCGTTATTTTGAAAAAATGCTCAAAATAACGGTTTTTTACTATCTTATTAGGAGAACCAAATTCTCGATATTTGTAAAGAGTTAATAACAGATTTTAATCTACCATCGGGGTGATATAATTTTATCGAATCCAACTTTTTGAAGTCATAAGATACCGCGTCTAAATTCTCCATTAGTTCCAAAGTTTCACCTTCATCAAGTTTGAAGGAAAGGGATTGACCAGCGAGTAAAATCTCTGCTTGAACATTTTCTTTTGAGGGTTCCTTTCTACTAAACAATTATTATTCCTCCTCATCTCTAGTTTTAGCTAACGGCTTGAGCATCGATTCCCATGTTTTTAAAGTATATTTAAACCTTAACACTGATAAATTATAATTTGGTTTTTAATAGGAAATTCCTTCAAGTATTCTAGAAGTTATTAGAAAATACTGCTGTTGCAGAAACGTTATGGATTTTGATGACGTAAGCTTTCCATAGTAAAGACCGCTTCAATATTGCAAGCGGCCCTTTCTATTTTTATTCTTTTGTTAATTCTCTTCTTCTTTGATAAATAAAAAGACCAGCCCCAACTAAAATAACGATAAATCCCACTACTAATATGTTATATAGATTGGTTGCGGTATTTGGAAGTTCATTGCTACTTCCTGATTTTTTCCCTTCATCTGTTTTGTCAGTTCCTTTATCGTTCCCTTTATTATCACCATTTCCGCCGGTTCCAATTCCATCTCCTTTGTCGTCACCATCTCCACCTGTTCCAGTTCCAGTTCCGTCTCCCTTGTCATCACCATCTCCATCCGTTCCAGTTCCGTCTCCTTTGTCGTCACCATCATCTCCATCCGTTCCAGTTCCGTCTCCCTTGTCTTCATCATCTTTATTTTCATCACCAGAACCACCGTTGTCTATTTCTTCATCTTCTACAAAAATTCCAAAAGTAGAAAAATGGGGTACGATTACGGTAATTTCATTCTGAGCCACTTCATCAGAAACTTTCTTCCATTCCCCATCTTCACTATTAAAATAATAAAGTGCTGGGCCATTTGAGTCTTCTTTAACAGGGAATGTTAATCCAAACCCTTCTTCGCTCGTGAAAGCTTCACCATCTGGGTATTCAAAGGTAAACGTGTACACAGGGCCATCAGCTTTTATACTTGAAAGCTTGTCCATCCCTTCCGTAGCTTCCTCAATCTTTAGCTTTGTGCCCTCTGGTAAATCGGCAGGTAATTGGATTTGGACACCGGTTACTTCCCCATCTTTTAAGACTTTTATAAGACTTCCCGCACTAACAGGGGCAAAATCATCAGTAAGACCAATTTCAACTTCTGGTACTGGGTCTGGCTCTGGAGCTTCATTTGAAACACCTAACCCATAAGAAACGGTCTTTAATAAATTATAATCCCCATCATCACCCGCTAAATCCCAAACCATTGCACCAGCAAGTCCAGTTTCTTTAATGAAATTAACTTTATATCCAAGGGATTCGACATTATCATAAGATATAAATTCACCCTTGTTTTCATTGTATAAATATGGAACCTTAGCGACATTGTCAAAGAAATAATTATAGCCATCTTGATTAATAAGTGGCTTCACAATATCATAATTGAGTGTTCCACCACCGAGTCCTGGTTTTTCCCAGCCAGCTGCACATTGTTGATACGCCCCATTTTCCATCACTTTTTTGCCATCATTTTCTTCATTACACCCTGCCCAAGAATGGCCGTAGAATGGTAAACCTAATAATAATTTATCTTTTGGTACAGCCCCATAAACATTTGGTGTACTAGCTATCCCAAAGCTCCATCCTCTTACTTGTTCTTCTAATGGATCAAAATACAATGGTGAATTATGTCCTGTTAATCCAGTCCATGTACCATTGATGTCATATGACATTATCGCCATATAATCAACAATTTCTGCAATTTTCCCTAATTCATTATTCTCTGCATAGGTCCATGTCGCAGCACCAGCAATCGTCACTAAATACTCTTTGCTATCTTCTTTTTCTGCCTCATTAAAAGCATCACGAACAGCTTGTAATAATAATGTATGGTTTTCTTTATCACTCGGGTCGCGATGATTATTAGGCATTCCCGCTGCCACTGGATACTCCCAATCAAGGTCTAATCCATCTAAATCAAACGCCCTCACAAAATCGACCGCTGATTGAGCAAAGGTTTCACGAGTTTCGTCTGTTCTCGCGACTAAAGAAAGATTATTCGATAACGTCCATCCACCAACCGAAATTAAAGTCTTTAAATCTTTGTTTTGATTTTTTAATTGAGCTAATTTCGGTAATTCTACTAAATCAGTTTCATAGTCGTATAAAACAATTGTTCCGTTTGCAAGCTCTGCTTCATTTCCTTGCAAATCTTTACAAGACCATGTTTTCGGTTCATCATCAGGAATTTCTTCATTGTCTGGATTTCCATGTTCGCCTTCCCAACACACATCGGCGAACGCATAATTAATATGTGTTACTTTATTCGGGTCCAGATTTTCCGGTGGATTCCAAGAGGTATAGTACCCTAAAACAATACTACCTTTTTCTGCATGAACAGTGTTAGTCGGTTGAATGAGAAAACTTAACGATGAGAGCACAAGCAGTAGACTAAACACCAATGCAAAAACAACTCTTCGATTCCGTGAAACTGCAATCGTTTTCAATAATTCTTCCCCCTTACAAAATGAATAAATTTTTGACACCTATATCGTTTTTTGGCATAAATCTATATCACCTTACCTATATAGACATCTAAACATTATAATATTATCATGTTTATAAATTGTCAATCTATTATGAAAATTGTAATTCCTTTGTAATATATCGCTAGAATCCCTCGTAGTTTAAGAGATTTTAGCAGAGTCTATCATTAAAATCCCGTTTCTTAAATATCCAAATACTTACTATCCTACCTTTAAATAAAATAACTAAACTTTTTTTAGCTATCCAAGTGGCTAATTCAATTTCCTCCTTAAAATTAAAGGAGATATTACCTAGATTATCGAAGTAGTACTTCTATTGTTACCGGGCATTATTTGTTTATTCCCATTATTTTTCTCAATTATTTTCACTACATGAGAAACGAAATGTAACTGAAATGATTAAAATTCAACCAAACTTCAACTTCTAACTTCATAATTCTAGATTTGACAATAACCGTCAAAATTTAGACTTCCTTACCAGATCAAATAAAAAAGCTTTCTCTTCTATAAGCTGTATATACGTAAAAACAAATCTCCAAACACTCCTAAAGCAATAAAATAAATCTATAAAAAACCTGATGGTACACATATTTCCAGAAAAAATTTTGATTTTGTGAAATAATAGTCTTTCATTTTCCGTAATAATTTAATATAATGATTACATAAGAATAATTATCATCTGATAGTTGTTAGCAGTTGTATAATTATTTTCTACTAATCTTCACAAAGAAAAGGAGAATCAGTATGAGCGAAAAAAATATTATTTCAGAAGCAAATCATGGTGAAAATTCTGGAGGTAAATGCCCATTTTCACACGGTAGTGCAACTAGTCAAAAAACAAGCGGTACGACAAACAAAGACTGGTGGCCAAATCAATTAAACTTAAATATTTTACATCAGCATGATAAAAAGTCTAATCCTTTAGGTGAAGAATTCGATTATGCCGAAGAATTTAATAAATTAGATTACGATGCACTTAAAAAGGATCTGAATGATCTTATGACTGATAGCCAAGACTGGTGGCCAGCGGACTATGGTCATTACGGTCCAATGTTTATTCGTATGTCTTGGCACGCAGCTGGTACCTACCGTACTGGTGATGGTCGTGGGGGCGGTAATACAGGTAACCAACGCTTTGCTCCACTTAACAGCTGGGCTGATAATGCGAACATTGATAAAGCACGTCGTCTTCTATGGCCAATCAAGCAAAAGTACGGCAACAAAATTTCATGGGCTGACTTATTGCTTTTAACAGGTAACGTTGCGATCGAATCAATGGGTGGAAAAACATTCGGTTTCGGTGGTGGACGAGCTGATATTTGGCATCCTGAAGAAGATATCTATTGGGGTAATGAAACAGAAATGCTAGGGGATAACCGTTACAGTGGTGATCGTGAGCTTGAAAACCCACTAGCTGCGGTACAAATGGGTCTTATCTATGTAAACCCAGAAGGTCCTAACGGTAAACCAGATCCAGTTGCAAGTGGTCGCGACATCCGTGAAACCTTTGCTCGTATGGGAATGAATGATGAAGAAACAGTGGCTCTTATAGCTGGTGGACATACATTCGGTAAAGCACACGGTGCCGGTGATGCTGCTCAAGTTGGTCCAGAACCAGAAGCTGCTCCTCTTGAAGCACAAGGTTTAGGTTGGTTAAGTTCACATGGAAGCGGTAAAGGTCGCGATACGATCACAAGTGGGATTGAAGGGGCTTGGACAGCAAACCCAACACAATGGGATAATGGTTACTTTGATTTATTATTTGGGAACCAATGGTGGCTTACAAAGAGTCCTGCAGGTGCATGGATCTGGCATATTGTTGACCCTGAAGAGAAGGATCTTGCACCAGATGTAGAAGATTCATCCATAAAAGTTCCGACAATGATGACGACTGCGGACATGGCTTTACTTCATGACCCAGCATACGAAAAAATTTCTCGCCGATTCCATGAGAACCCGGAAGAGTTTGCAGATGCTTTTGCTCGTGCTTGGTTCAAATTGCTACACCGTGATATGGGACCTACAGCTCGTTACTTAGGACCAGAAGTTCCACAAGAAGAACTTATCTGGCAAGATCCAGTTCCTACGGTTGATTATGACTTATCTGAAACTGAAATTGCTGACCTTAAAGCAAAAATTCTTGGCACAGGACTTTCTGTTAGTGAACTAGTGAAAGTTGCTTGGGCTTCGGCTAGCACATTCCGCGGTTCAGATAATCGTGGTGGAGCAAACGGTGCCCGTATCCGCCTAGAACCACAAAAGAATTGGGAAGCAAATGAGCCAGCACAACTTGAAAAAGTGTTAGGTACTTTAGAAGAACTTCAAGGTACATTAAATAAAAAAGTGAGTCTAGCTGACCTTATCGTACTTGGTGGTAGTGCTGCTATTGAAAAAGCTGCGCAAGAGGCAGGCTTTGACGTAACCGTACCATTTGCTCCTGGACGTGGTGATGCTACACAAGAACAAACGGATACAGAAAGCTTTGATGTATTAGAGCCAGTTGCAGACGGATTCCGTAACTTCCAAAAGAAAGAATATACTGTAACGGCTGAAGAACTTCTAGTAGACAAAGCACAATTACTAGGATTAACTGCTCCAGAAATGACTGCCCTTATCGGTGGTATGCGTGTACTAGGTACAAACCACAGTGACACAAAACATGGTGTATTCACTGAAAATGTTGGTGCTTTGACAAACGACTTCTTCACAAACTTACTTGACATTGGTATTGAGTGGAAGCCAGTAAACGGAAGCGTATATGAAGGACGCGATCGCACAACAGGTGAAGTCGTACGTACAGCAACTAGAGTTGACCTTGTCTTCGGTTCAAACTCCGTACTACGTGCCATTTCAGAAGTGTATGCTCAAGACGATAACAAAGGGAAGTTTGTCAATGACTTCATCGCTGCTTGGGTGAAAGTTATGAACGCTGACCGTTTTGATCTTAAAGTTAAGCAAGCTGAATTAGCAGGAAAATAAGAAAAACCGTTGTACGATTAAACGGTGGTACAGCTTGTCGACCAAGTCTCGTTTTACGAGGCCGTCGGCAAGCTTTTTTGTATGAATCAGCGATGCCATGATGATTTGGCCGGCGTTCCTCGACTCTTTTTACACAACAATCTCGACCACTTCTCTTTTGGCGGCGTTCCTCCTTCTTTTTTACACACCAACCTCGACCACCTCTCTTTTTGACGGCGTTCCTCGACTCTTTTTACACACCAACCTCGACCACCTCTCTTTTGACGGCGTTCCTCGACTCTTTTTACACACCAACCTCGACCACCTCTCTTTTTGACGGCGTTCCTCGACTCTTTTTACACACCAACCTCGACCACCTCTCTTTTGACGGCGTTCCTCCTTCCTTTTCACACACCACCGCCGTCATTCTCAAAATACCATCAAGATACCTCTCCAAAATAAAAAAACTGCACGGAATTCACACTCCACACAGTTTTGTCACCTATCATTATTCATCTAAAAGCTGTAAAAACTCTTTTGTACGCTTTTCTTTCGGTTGTTCTAAAACGTCTGATGCTATTCCTTCTTCGACGATATATCCTCCATCCATAAATAATACTTTATCTGCTACCCTTCTAGCAAAGTTCATTTCATGAGTGACAATCACCATTGTTTGGCCTTCTTTAGCAAGCTCCTCCATAACCCGAAGAACTTCTTTTACTAATTGTGGATCTAGGGCTGAAGTCGGTTCATCAAACAACATGACATCCGGATTCATCATTAACGCTCTCGCTATCGCTGCTCGTTGCTGTTGTCCACCGGAAAGAGAATCTGGATATTTATCACGATATTCGAACATCCCTACTTTTTTAAGCAATATTTCACCATCTTTTATTAACTGCTCTTTTTTCTTTTTTTTCACAAATAACGGAGCCTCGATGATATTTTCCATGACTGTCTTATGAGGAAATAAATGAAAGCCTTGGAACACCATCCCTGAAAAGCTCCGAATCTCTTTAATATCCTTTTTAGAAGGAGATTTCCCATCAAAGGAAAGAGCTTTATTACCAATCGTAACGGAACCACCATTTGGTATTTCTAATAAATTTAGACAACGGAGGAGAGTTGTTTTCCCTGAACCAGAAGGCCCAATTAGGCACACTACCTCCCCTTTTTTTACAGAAAAATCAATAGACTGTAAGACAGTGACGTCATCAAACTTCTTATTCAAGTTCGTTACATTAATCATAAACTAAAATCCCTTTCATCGTTTGCTCAAATAGCGACTGTACCGTTTTTCCAATCGTTCTTGGAAGTACCCTATCACAATACATACGATCCAATAAATGAGAGCTGCGGTAATGTACATCGTCATACTATCGAAAGTCCGACCAGCAACAAGACGCGATGTATATAAGAGCTCATGAACCGTTATGACAGAAGCTAAAGATGTTCCTTTAACAACATCCATAAAAATACTAAAAGTAGGCGGTAAAGCTATCCTTGTTGCTTGTGGAATAATAATTCTTCGTAACGTTTGTACATATCCCATTTGCAAAGACCCTGCCGCTTCCCATTGTCCTCTGGGAACAGACATGATGGCGGAACGGACAACCTCCGCAATATATGCGGCAAAGTTTAAACTAAGCCCGACAATACCAGCCACAACAGCACTATTGAACTGGACACCAAGAACTGGTACACCGTAATACAAAATAAAAATAAAGACGAGAAGAGGGGTACCCCTCATAAATGATATATAAATTTTCGCAGGTAAGCGTAAAAACCAGAATTTTGACATTCTAGCTATCCCTAATAAAATACCAAGAATAAGTGCAAAAAACATACTAAATAGGGAGATAATTAACGTAATTTTTAATCCTTCTAATAAAAAAGGTAATGAATTCCATGCTAGTTCTGGATCATATAAATGCTCCCACTGAATTTGATTAAACCATTCAATCACATTTTCGCCTCCTTACATACAAACCTTAAGTCTTTTACATAAAAAGAAAGGGATTGTCCCAAAAAATCAAAAATCGACCTCTTGAGACACCCTCGTTATTCCAAACATATCCGTTTTTATTAAAAGTCAAAATCAACAACTTCAGAAGAATCGACAGGTTGAGAGGCATCTTCACCTAGGAATTCTTCTGATAAACGAGCAACCGTCCCATCCTCAATCAACGCTTCAATCGCCTCACTTAAACGTTCGGCTAATGCTTCATTTCCTTTTAGAACAGGCATTGCACTAGAAGTTTCGTGGTATTTCACTTGAGGAGCCACAGCTAAACGGTCATCGCCGAACTCTTCAATCGTACGTGCTATTACAAGTCGATCATTTAAGTAAGCATCCGTATTCCCACTAATTAAATCACGAAGAATCGCTTCTACCCCTCCGTCATACGCCGTTCCATTTGCTCCAATATGTTCTGCAAAACGAGCGTAGTTACTTGTCAGGGAGCCTAATGCTACATCCACACCTTCAAGGTCGTTCGCTGTTTCAAAGTTATCTACATCTTCAGCTCTCACAATAATAGAGCCGTAAGAATATTTATATGGAACCGTAAAATCAAACGTCTCTAAGCGCTCTTCAGTAATGGAGAAGTCATTCGTAGCAAAGTTAATTTGTCCATTACGTAATGCTGGTAAAATGCCATCAAAATCCATCGTACTAAATTCTACTTCTACATCTAGATAGTTGGCCATTTCTCTTACTAATTCAACATCAAACCCTGTTAATTCATTATCTTCGTTATAATAAGTGACAGGTGAGTATGTACCTGATGTTCCAACTATAATTTTCCCAGCTTCTTCTATATCAGCCCATGAAGTATCTTCTTCATTTGTACCTGTTTCTTCTGGTTGATCTCCAGCCGTTTCATTTTCTTCAGCTGAATCGTCTGTAGTACCACATGCTGCTATCGTAAGCATAAGCATGACCATTAATAATAGTGACAAAATCTTTTTCATTTATTTTCGCTCCCTTTAAATTCTCAGTTAATCAATCGGAATAATAAATTTAAATTATCATTAGATTACCAAGTTGTCAATGTAAATACCTTTCCATTTTAGTTTATCCATTGAAAAATTTAATATGAAAAAAGAGTAGCGATTGCCAAACCGCAAATCGAAGTAAGTGGTTTTTTTTCATAAAGAGACCAAATGATTGGTTTAGGCTTATTAAATTTTACTGTTACTCCTTTAAAGGTTAGAATAAAAACAATAAATGACAAAGGTTAGAGCATCGACAGCTAAGATAGGAAACATTTCATTATATAGATAAATATCATCCTAAAAAAGACAAAACAAGGAGGAAAAAAGTTGGCAGAACATCAGTTTCATTTAAAAGCAAACTGGCCTGGATTACGTAATGATGTGGGGGAGATTGAAACAAAAAATTTAATAACAAAAGTCTCAATCCCTCCAGAAATGGATGGTCCCGGAATAGGAACCAACCCTGATGAAATGCTTCTTGGTGCAGCCGCAACCTGTTATATCATTACTTTAGCGGCTATGATGGAGCGTAGTCACTTAGATAAAGTTGACTTAACGATGACATCAGTTGGTATTGTCGATGTGACCAAAGGAGTCATTACCTATAAAAAAATTATTCACCGTCCCGAAATCGTATTAAAACAAAATGCCTCCCCCCAAGATAACAAGTTAGCACATCAACTTGCTGAGAAAGCAGAAAAATCCTGTATGATTAGCCGAGCCATCCAAGGTAACGTAGAAGTTCAATTACAAACAATGGTTAAAATGGCTTCTGAATAAACGAAAGTCATTAAAACGTTACATCAGCCGATGATGTTAGTGTTATACGACGATAAAGCAACCATTAGAATGATGCCATCTCAAATTGCGAGAAAGCGACTATTTTATCAGTTAAGTAACTCTTATAGATACATAGTAAAGCAGCCCTAATTTGCTCAAATTAGGGCTGCTACATCAACTTTTTTAATTATTCTTGATTAACGAGTTCAAACGATTCTTCAAACTCATTCCACTTTACATTCACCTGTATAACTTCATCTTCTTTTAATTTCATACCACTACCACCACCATTTATAGTAAATGTTATATTATTTGGTGGTCTATCAAATTCTCTAGCACTACTACTGCCATGATTGCTCGTTTCGAAAGAAAATTCGATTTTTTCTAAAGGATGAATATCTTCAGTCGCTCCCTTAAAAGTCAGAGTAAACGTATCCCTATATTTATTAGAATATACGGTTCTTCCATTCTCTTCACTAAATGCTTCTATCCCCTCATATACATAATCAGCCTGCCAAAATTCTCCTTCTCCAGCAAATAGGTATTTATAGTTTGTGCCTTCTTCATCTGAGCAGCCGATCAATATCAAAAACAGAAACAAGAGTGGCATTGTGATTAGATTTCTCATAGGTTCCCCTCCTTCTTATAAAGCAGCGTCCGTTTGCTCGAGCCTCTAAAAGCGTAGCTGGTATGATTAAACATTAACCTAATATCACGAGATAAAAGTGGCTAACTGATAACGATTGAAAATTCCATACCTGTTGGTTCTTGTTTATATGATGACTTGAATTCATGAAAGGTAAGTTTAGTGTCAGAACTCTTTATTTGAAGAGGTGGTGAGACGATATAGCTATAGGACATATGCTCACGCGAACCTCCTCCACCATTGCTACGACAATCATATTCAATCCCATTATTAGCATCAATTGAAAGTTCAAAGTGATGAAACTCTTTGGGCCTCGGCTGTTCATCAAACAAATCTTCAACTACATGACTATCCATATTTAAGTGGATGACACTTGCATTTTCATACTGACGAATAAAAGGAACCGAATAAAATACCTCATCATGTTCGAAGGATTTTAAAATAGGGATATTCTTAATAAACCCTTTTGGCTCAACCATTGGCCTATGCAAATCTTCATTTAGCAAAAGTGAAAAAAGACTGTTTAGAAAATCTTCATAAAAGTGATACTTTTTTGCCCATAAAGAGATAAAGTCATTACTAGGAAAACCTGGATTGTTATTTGAGAGCTCTTTTCTTTCTTTAAGTAAAGAGCATATTTGCTCATCTACTTCTTTAATATTTTCATTATAATGATCGACTGGTGGTTCGAATCGATATCGTGTCATACTTATCCCTCCATAGTTAAAATATCACCATATTTACAATAACATATAATGGAATTTTTATATTAGTGCAAATTAATTATTAATAATCATTCTACTAGGATTATAGATAAATCTATTCCTGTAAACAGTAAAATACCCATTCTTCCAGGTTATCTGTCCTCGGGAACATATCAATTCATTCTATCGTCACATTTGTTTACTGGAACATCAACTCCAGTTTTATCTTTTAGGTACTCGCTCCCTATACCCCAAACTCCTTTGCATAGATTACAGCCCCGCTAATAGGCTTTGCATTCTCTTGTAATTGAATTCCCATAAAATTAACAGAAGGGATTCCTACTGGAACTAATACCCCTAGTTTCTCTGCTGGAATATAGCCTAAGCGTGGGTAATACTTTTCACTTCCCAAAACAAGCGAATACTTATATCCCAATTCCTCAGCAATTTTATGCCCTTTCTTTATCAGCACAGTACCAATACCCTGACTTTGATATTCTGGTAATACAGACAGTGGAGCTAAAACAAGAACTGTGTCGTTCCCTACCTTTGCCTTTGTAAACAGAACATGCCCTGCAATCTTCCCATCAACCTCCGCTACTAGTGATAATTCAGGTATAAATGCATCACCTTCTCTTAAGGCCACAACTAAATCCTGTTCATTACCATCACTATGTTCCGCAACTTTAAAAGCATCTTTTACAAGAGCATATACCTTATCGTAATCATTTATAGTTTCTTGTCTAATTAACATTTTTTCCTCCAAATGTGTTCTTGTTTGAACCAACAAAAGAGCATGGGCAAGTTCGATGTTGAAGCCCAAAAGGTTTCATCATTAACCACAATTCAAAAAAGAATGGTTTATTTACCCATCCTTTTAAAGTTCTATCCTTTACTAATCAATCACACGTGCAACCTTCCTACTACAAGACTTACATTCCCCCTTCAATACAGGGGCATATTCTCCTTCTTGTATCGTATACTTCACAATTTCCGTTACACCACAATGGCTACAAAATACGTTTTTTACGAGCATTTCTCTAATATCTTTCGGGATAGAAAGCCATTTTTTTGCTGCTTCCATTATGTTCACTCCTTTAGAGTTAGTTGTGCCATGAACTCCATATGGCTTGAATGATGATGACAGTTTTATATAGACGGACTAGTGTTTACCTTAACCTAGAATGATCCTCATACCTATACGGCTGCTCGGCTTCATTTGTTAAGTTAGTCGATCCGGTGCCATATTTCCAAAATAGTAGACTATAAATGTGTGTGAATCCATTGGATAATATCTGAAGAAACTTCTTCCTTATTTACTTCATTCAGTAATTCATGTCTGGCATTTTCGTATAATTTATATGTTACATCACCAATTCCGGCCTGTTTAAATCCTTGATAAGCTTGTAGCACACCTTTCGTATCATTCCCAACAGGATCAGCACTTCCCGAAATTAAGAAAATTGGTAAAGTAGAAGGGATACGCTTAATATTTTTGGGACTACTTACAAGTTCCACGCCCTCAAGCAAATCACTAAAAAATCCTGTTGTAAAAATCCCTCCACAGAATGGCTCTTCTATATATTTCTTTACTTCCTTTTCATCACGGCTTAACCAGTCAAAATCAGTTTGTTTCGGATGAAAAGCTTTATTATAACCACCAAAGATTAAGTTATTCATCCTAGAACTTGGTGTTTGGCGACCATGTTTTTTTATTTCCCATCCCGTGATCAATCTTCCTATTTTTCCACTTAACCCTGGATTCCCTCCAGTACCGCATAAGATAACACCCGTAATTCTGTTGCCATGTAACTGGATATACCTCCTTGCTAAAAAGGAGCCCATACTATGTCCAAAAATAAAGATGGGGATATTAGGATTCTCCCTTTCTATAACAGATGTCAATTGGGCCATATCACCAGCTACCCTTTCAAATCCCTGTTCATCATCAAAATATCCAGAAATCCCATTTAATTGCGCTGTCCTGCCATGCCCACGATGATCATTGCCATAGACTGAGAAACCCTCCGCAACTAACTTCTTTGCAAATTCATCGTACCTTTCAATATGCTCTGCCATTCCATGAGCAATTTGAACAATGGCACGTGGATTTTCCTCCGTAACCCACTTTTTTGCAAAAACCTTAAACCCGTCATTTATATCAAATGTAAAAGATAAATTTGTATCCACCCACACTACTCCTTTTGCTATTTTTTCACAAAATAACTTCCATAAAAAAAGACCTACCCAATCCCCCCTAAATCTGGTGGGTAATCGTGTAAGTCCTCTTTCTCCAACACACTAATAGATTAACTTAAGCATAATTTATTACACAAAAAATAAAATGTCAACATTTATGGAAATTTTAAACAGGAAATTATTTTATATTATTCTAAATAAATCATACATTCTTAGAAACTTCACTTTCCTTTGAACTCTCATTTATTTTCAAATGCTCATCAAAACTTTTCTCTTCATCCGCCTTCCAGTACTTACCTGGCCAAAATGCATAGCGTCCTAAGACAGTTGTAATGGCCGGTACTAGTAATGGTCTAACAATAAACGTGTCTAGCAAAATTCCCAATGCCGTAATAGCACCAAAGTGAACCAGCACTTGTAAGGGCATCACAGCCAATACAGAGAATGTACCAGCTAAGATTAGTCCCGCTGAGCTAATCACGCTTCCTGTTTCTGCAACACTGTTAGCAATCGCTTGTTTTAATGGCATAACTTTTCGTTTTTGCCAGATGATTGATACTAAAAAGATATTGTAATCCGCTCCTAGTACGACTGAAAAGACAAAAACATAAAGTGGAATCAACCCTTGAATTTCTTGCACTCCAAAACCATAATGGAGCACAATCCAACCTAATCCTAACGCTGAGAAATAGGATAACACTACGGTTGCAAGTAAATAGATGCTTGCAACAATTGATTTAAAATAAACACATAATAAGACAGCCATCATGATTAAAAGAACAGGAATGATGATACTTTGATCTCGGTTTGTAATCTGATCTGTATCATACAATGTAGCCGTTTCACCAGCTAACCACATAGATTGTTCATCTACTGATATTTCTACTTCCTTCAAAACATGGCTCGTTAGTTGTTTGAAATCAGCCATGCTTTCTACAGCTTCTGTTGAATAAGGATTAATGTTTAGAGTAAATTCCCAGAGCTGATAATCTGTTTTGTTCTTTCCTGCTTTTACTTCTTCTACAGTTTCAACTAGCGGATGATTTTTTAACGTATCATCTAATGAAATTTCCTTCCCTTTCGTATCGACAATTAATTGAACTGGAGCAATTTCTCCAGGTGGATAATGCTCTGCAATTAGCGTAAACCCTTCTCTTGACGGCATATCTTCTGGGAATGAATCAAGTAAACCATATGTAAATTGCATTTTAGGAACAAACGCTGCAAGTGCCATTAATAAAATGGTGGCGACAATTATAATGGTCCACGGTTTTCCTGTAACTAGTTTGCCAATTTTCCTTCCGAAACGATGACTTGGTTTCGGTCGACGTAATTTTTTGTCCTTTTTCTTCTCACGTTCAACGATCATATCTTCTGTACGAGGGATAAATGGAATAAAGGCAATTCGACCTAATAGAGCTAAAATGGCTGGCAATAATGTTAATGCTGCAATTCCCATAATAAAAATAGACAAGCTAAATGGGACAGCAAAACGATCATAAGATTCATAATATGCTAAACCTAATGCAAGCATACCAATGACAGTGGTCACCGAACTCATCATAATGGCGCCACCAGTACCAGTTAATGCTTTCTTTAAAGCCATATACTTATCTTCATGCTGTTTTAATTCATCACGATAGCGAGAGATTAAAAATAAGCAATAATCTGTTCCCGCACCGAATAATAAGACGGTCATAATAGATATCGCTTGCCCATCCACAACAATCCAACCTTTGTCTGCTAGAAATCCAAGCAATGGACTTATTAATCCATACGCAATTCCCACGGCAACAAGCGGAACAAGTGCTAAAATGGGTGAACGATATAAGACAATAAGTAAAACAAAGACGATGAGCACGGTTGCAATCAGTAACGTAATGTCTGCATTACTAAATAATGAAACGGTATCTGTTTGAATACCTACAGGACCCGAAAAGCGAACTTTTAAATCATCTGAGGCAAGTGTTGTATCTAATACTTCGACACCAATATCTGCACGAATTAAGTGCTCTAACTCGTCTAATCCAGTTTGTAATTGTTTTGTTGAGGCTTCATCATTGAAGAAAATAGGTGTAATAAGTGCTTTTTTATCTTCAGAAACACTACCTAATAAGGCCTCTGCGGGCATTTCCCCAAATGGTGGAATGAAACTTTGCTCATTAATCGGCTTTTCATCAAGCAATGTATACAGTTGTTGAATCATTTCCACATCTTTTAACTGTAACCCTTCAGCCCGGTGCCAAACTAATAATAAAGGAACTCCAATATCATCTGAAAACTCTTCATTCAATATTTTATTTCCTTCAACTGACATCGTATTATCTGGTAGTAACTGATTATCTGTCGTTTCTTTATCATTCACTTGTGGCCATATGATTGAAAATAATCCAATCATAAGAATCCAGACGAAGATGGTCAACCAACGAGTTTTTGGGCTCGCCACAAGACTTCCTAATTTCTTAAACATAAAACCAACTCCTTTTTATCCCACTTAATTATATATACTGGTCGGTTAATTAATCAAGTTCAAATTATGTTATAATAAATTGAATTTATATAGTAGGGTGAAAAAATTATGGGAAATCAATCACGAAAACCTTTAGGAAGACCAAAAAGAACATCTAATGGATTATCTACAAAAGATAAAATTTTATTCTTAGCAACTGATCTATTTCTTGATAAGGGTTATACCTTTGTTTCAATGGATGATGTAGCAAAACATTGCAATGTGACAAAAGCAACTATCTATTATTACTATAAAACAAAAAATGATTTATTTACTGATGCGATGGTTCAGTTGATGGTACGCATCAAACAACAAATTGTTCGTATTTTATCAGCAGAGGAACCATTACGATTACGTATGTTTAAGCTTGCAAAAGCACATATTGAGGCAACAGTGGATATTGATATCAATTCCTTCATGAAAGAAGCAAAAATCTCATTGACGCCTGAACAATTGCTTCTAATGAAAACGTCAGAAGATGAAATGTATTCATCATTAGAAAAAGCACTACAGAACGAGATGAATAAAGGAATAATTCCAAAGAGTAATGCCCGTCTTCAGGCTGTTTCATTTGTAGCTTTGCTCACTGCAGGTAAAAACTTTGAAACAGAACAACAGTTGGATCAATTAATAAATGAAATTTTGGACTTGTTTTGGTATGGGATTGCAGAAAGTAAATAATAGAACGCTGAACAGATTATTCTTGGAACATCCAAATTATACCAATTTGGAGTATAAATAGAATTTTTTTAAGTTGGAGAAATGTTGGTTCCTAACTAGTCTTAAGACATCCTTAATCAATACAAAAATCAAAAACAGCCACTTCCATTCAAGAAGTGACTGTCTTCTAGTTGTGCTAATGCCCCCGGTAGTTGAATCCCACGCTATTCTTTAAAGATACTTCCTAAGACATTGACTCTCTTTGATACAAAAAAATAGACAAATACATAAACAAATAAACTTCCAATGACAAGATTGAATAAGTTAGCAGTAGAAGTATGCATGAACATTGCGAAAGATAGAATAAAAAATTGTACATATAGTATGATCAAGACAAACTTTAAGAAAGAATCTTTTATCTGAGATTTTGAAATAGGATAAAGTAATACACTTTCTTTCATTTCATGTTGTAAAGGAATTACTTGAAATCCCGTCATAAATAAAATGAGGAGATTAAAGACCCAGCCACTTGCCGGCATAGCATAATTAGCAAATAAGCCAATGACAGTCAGTCTTAAATAAAGGTAAAAGTAATCATTGTATCTTACAAACAAGTGTAAGTATAAATATAAGAATGTACTACTCTGACTATATGGGATACACCTCTTCAAAATCATTGTGAGCAATCGTCTACGCCGAAAAGAACGTTTAAGATTAGGGACATCTATAAAAAAGTTAATAAATTTAAAATTTCTTAATAAGGCACTTTCTTCTTCATCTATTTGCCACTGCCAATTCAAATTTCTTTTTTTCCTTATAAAGTAAATTAAATAGACAAAATTTATACTCATTAATAGAAGTACATAAATCCAGTCATTTTTAAACAAAAAATAACACATTAAATATATTAAAAAAAACCTATTCAACCTATGTAGCACAAGTTGTCCATGCTTCTCTAACCATTGTTCAATCCACTTCATTAAAATGTTATAAGCAACAATCCCCACTACCAAAAAAAGAAAGAGAAGATTTATATTCGTTGTGTGCAAAAATAGGGATAAAAAAACCATTATGAAACTTACCAATTTAATAACATCAATAACAAAACTATATAGCAGTGATTTAATAAAATAAGGCTTTAACCGCCATTCTAATGGCAACAAAAAGTGTATATCTGCCCTTTTAACAAAAGTCCGTACTTTTGTCCGTTTTAAAATGTAAGTTACAAATAGGGATAAGATTACTTCAACAGATATTTGGGGAGGTATCCACTGAAGGAATAAATGAAAATAGTAAATGAAAATACTACTAATAATCAGAAAAAAATAAACAACATTCGCACCAATGATTGAATAGTATCTGAACATCTTTCTATAAAATTCCTGAGCCCTTAAACCCCATAATGTTTTTATATCCATTAATACACCCATACCTTTATAATGTCCATTTTCCTTTTTACATAAAGATACCACAAACAACCCTTTGCGTTCCCATGTCTACAACATTTCGAAGCATAGGGCGGTTTTCGCGCTTCCTCTAAATAAATTTGTTTTGATTGCTTTTTTTAAAACCGTCTTCTAATGGGACGTAAAAATTGCCTTTCAAGAAAGAGAACAGCTATTTTTAGTTAGCCATCTCTTGCTTGAATTACAAATTAATCTATGTTTAAAAATTCATCACCTGTTAGCCATTCTAAGTCACCATCTAATTGAAGAATAGGTTCGATAAAACTACCATTAATAATTTTATAATCAGAACGCCTTCCACTAAAATATTCATCATCGAAATCAAAGAAATAACTATTAAACCTTGTATGTATAGTCATGCTATAATCTAACGTTTTATGGATTCTTTTATATTGATTTCTTATCGAAATGATTGATTGTTCTTCGATTAAAGTATTAATCATTTCAGGATCATCAATCTGTAACCATAAAGGCTCATCTTCTACTCGAGAGTATATATTAATATGAGTGATTTCATCCGTTCCGCTAATGTCTTCTTCTAACATTTCTCCAAATGAAGTTGTACTAATAAATCGAAACAACATTATGCTTATTAACAAACCAATTAAAATTGAAGAAATTAAAATTAATTTTTTCAAAAACTTCACTCCTTAAAATAATTATAATAGTGTTCGTGAAATTCCGCATTGGTAATCTCTCCATTAACCCTCATCTCAACTATTTCTTTCTGACGTTGAGAGATTTTCATTAAAGTCGTTTCAATTTCTAGTAACCTCTTAATTGTTTTTCCTATTCACTGACTGGAGCTTTTAATTAACCCTTTTAAACCTAAAGAATTTAGGAGTAAATCTGTTTTGCATAAGACTCCCAATCTTTATGATCAGTATTTATTTCAATTGTAGGAATGATTGAATTTTCAGCTTGATTTCTATACTCTTGTTGTTGTGATAATAATAAATCACAAGCCTTTTTCATTTCTTTTTCAGTTTTTCCTATCCATTCATTGGGGTTTCTACTACTTATTCTTTGCTCTAGATTATTTGGAGATATAGTTAGCAAGGTACATCGGGCTCCCATTTCAAACAGTTCAGCTTCTAATTGTTTGATTTCATCTGATATAGAATGCGAGAATGCCACTCGATGATTTAAATGAAATCTTTCCAATATAAAGAATAAACCTTTGGAACGTTCGGATGATTGTCCAATTTCTCTTGCCCAATTATTTAACTTTCTCAACATCATAACTCTCTCTTTTAAAAGTTGTAAGTGTTCTTCACGGCTCAACCACTTCAGTTCACCATTTACTTTGTATAATATTTGCGAATAATGCTCACTGAGAACGATGACACTTCTTTCGACATCATCACATGCTTGAAGTTGTTTCAATGATTTTAAGACAGATGTTTTTCCAGCATTTGAATAACCTTCTAAGATTATTCCTCTAAATTTGCTCATTTTCTCCCCCTAAAATAACCTTCTTCAACTCTTCTGAATCTGTTAGGTCAAAATTAATACCTAGGTTTTCTCCTCCTAGAAGGTGGTTCTATCTTTCCAAAAATTCTAACAGACGTAGCTGGTATAATTAAAAATTAACCTTGTATCAACAGATAAAAGTAGCTAATTAATAACGATTGAAAATTCCATACCTGTTGGTTCTTGTTTATATGATGACTTGAATTCATGAAAGGTAAGTTTAATGTCAGAACTCTTTATTTGGAGAGGTGGTGATACGATATAGCTATAGGACATGTGCTCACGAGAACCTCTTATATGCACCAACTTTATGAGCCGCTAACATATCAGTAGAGCCCACATCGCCTATAACAACGGTTTTAGACAAATCTAATCTGTGTTTCTGCTCAGCCTCTAAAAGCAATCCGATTCCAGGCTTATGGCAAGTACACCTATCTGTTGGACTATGAGGACATATAAATGAATCATCAAACCCCAATTCATTAAATTCATTCCTAAAATCTTCTACTGTGGCATCTCCCTTACTAATACGATGTTGGTTCGTAAAAGCAAATATCTTTATGTCATTATCTTTTAGCTTTTTTAGTGCTTCCTTTGAAAAAGAATAAGGAGAAAAATCTTTTGGATGAACGAAATGACCATTACCACCAATAGTTCCATCTCTATCAATAAACACGGCTTGTAAATTGTCAATCAAAACCATCCCCCCATTTTATTAGAATATTGAATTAAATATTAATTTATTATAATGGTTTCAATGCTTCACCTATGAATTCCTTTATAATAATTGATAATAACCCTTAATTCTAATTTTACTATTAAACAAAACTGCTTCTTCTGAAATTATAAGCCTCCCATTTTTCACGATTTTAATGTCTTGAAATTCTCTATGCTCATTCACTTAAAAACATTAAAAAGACATTTCCATTTAATCTAGAAATGTCCTTTTATAAAGTGAATCCTTGTCATAGCTCTTTACTTTTTATGGCCAAAAACCCACAATTATAGTCATGTTTAAAAGTAATTTGAAAACTCCTTATATTTTTATCAGGTTCATTATTTATTAACTTTTGAAACGAAGCAACGACATCTATTTCAATAAACCCTCCATCATCTTGCCTAATATCACTTACCTGAAAAGGCTCAAAAGAATAAACATTTTCTTTTCCACCCTCTATATATCTCTCTTCCAAAGTGAGCAGGGTTCTTCTTTGTAACTCCAATGTTAATGCACTTTCCAACTTTTCTTCTCTTGTGATAGGTTCTTTTAATGAAGCAACCCATTCAATACTGTCTTTATTAATTTCATTGTGACAGGTATTCTCTTCGGCTGACACAGTAGACAGACCCGTTACTAGTAAAGTTATAACTACTGCACTAAACAAAATGAAGCTAATTTTTTTCTTCATACTACATCTCCTAATATAATTTAACTATATTTTGTCCAGAGTGATTCCTGCTATACTTCTTCTACAAATGTTATTTATACGACCATAGAGATTCTTTCAAGACCACCAGTTAACAAAGAAAAACCTACCCCAATTTATCAACCGAATTGAGGTAGGTGAGGATAAGTTGCCAATAATTACTTATCGGTTTCCTCATTTATTCTCTTTGTTAAATCAATAGTTCTCTTTAGAATCAGAGCCAAAATCAGGTTATTCTTAGTCCTTCCTAATTAACAGTGAACAACACTCCACATGCGTACTCTGCGGAAACATATCCACCGGCTGTACTTCCTTCGTCTTATAACCACCCTCTTCTAACACTTTTAAATCCCTTGCAAGGGTAGCTGGGTTACAGGAAACATAAACAACTCGCTCTGGTTTCATTGCTAAAATCGTTTCTAATAACTTGTCATCACAGCCTTTACGTGGTGGGTCGACGACGATGACATCTGGTCTTACACCTTGGGCATACCACCATGGTATCACTTTTTCAGCTTCTCCAACGGCAAAATCGACATTATCAAATCCATTGATTCGGGCGTTTTGTTTGGCGTCGCTAATGGCTTCGGGTACGATTTCAACTCCAAGGACTCGTTTCGCTTTTTGTGCTAAAAATAGCGAGATCGTACCAATTCCACAATAAGCGTCAATCACCGTTTCATGCCCTTTGATATCGGCATATTCTAAGGCTTTGTCATACAAAACCTTCGTCTGATCAGGATTCACTTGATAGAAAGAACGAGCCGAAATCGCAAAACGGATTTCGCCGATATAATCATGGATATATTCTTCACCCCAAAGCACATTTGTTTCGTCACCGAAAATGACGTTTGTCCGTTTTGGGTTGATGTTTTGCACGATTGATGTCACGTCTGGTAAAGCTTCACAGATGTCGTCGATAATGTTCTTTTTATTCGGTAATTCTTTCCCTCTTGTGACGAGGACAATCATCAGTTCACCTGTCTTTTTACCCTGGCGAACGACGACATGGCGTAAAGTGCCACGGTGTTTTTCTTCATCATATGCTCGAATCCCGTAACGAGAGGCAATTTCTTTAACCGATTGGACAGCAATATCATTTTCTTTTTGTTGAATGATACAGCTGTCCATATCGATGATGTGATGACTGCGTTGTTGGTAAAAGCCAGCGATGAGCTCCCCATCTTTTTCACCAAATGGCACTTGTGATTTATTGCGATATTGCCAAGGCTCGTCCATTCCGAGAGTTGGATGGACAGGAACATCCTTAATTCCACCAATTCGCTCAAGCACGTCCTGCACTTGTTTCTGTTTCATCTTCAATTGAGCCTCATAACTTAAATGCTGGATTTGACAGCCACCACATTGGTGAAAGATTGGACAGGGTGGTTCCACACGGTTTGGGCTTGCTTTGATAATCTTTAAAAGTTTCGCAAAACCGTAACCTTTATTCGTTTTCAGTACTTTTGCTTTGACCTTTTCCCCTGGAATCGCTTCAGGGATAAATAAGGCGTAGCCATCAATTTTTGCTACGCCTGCCCCTTCATGGGTTAAGTCTTCTATTTGAAGTTCAACGATATCATTTTTTTGTACAGGTAATCCTTTTTGTTTCATTATTTTTGCCGTCCTTTTTTATATGCTATATGTGATTGTAGCATATTTTGTTCCTCATTAGGAAATGCCTACAACCTTTAAGCACCGCCACTATTTGCCGCCGCATTATTTCTGCGCTGAATCGAATTAACACCAATAATCGCTAAAATTAATTCCTCCGTTGATAGCTCTGTGGAACGATTCGTTAATTTAAAAGCAGGAGCTGAAAAAAACGAGCTAATCCGCTCAAACTCTCCGACGACTTCCTCCACTTCATTTAAAATTTGATAAGAATGTGAAAACGCTGGGGCCTGAATCAAATAACGTGTCTCATCTGGCTTGATGTAATAAAACTTCTTGTTCCAAGACCAAATTTGTTGTTGAACATACCCTAATTCTCGCTCTTTATAATCAAGCATACGCCATTTACCTGAAAAGCCACGAAAAAAACCACGCATCATTTCGATATTGTTTTCATCTAATATCGAAACCTTTGTTGAAAATGCAGATTTTAAATCAAGAGAACCAATTTTTTGCTCATTGCTATCCATAATATCGGTTAAACCACTTGAAAAAAAGTTCTCTCGAAAATAAACAATATGTTCCATAAAAACCACCTCACCTACTAGCTTTTCTTATTTTACGCAACAACTAAAGAAAAAGTTTCGAATACCGTCTAGCTCACTCTCTTCATTTCTCAGTAAGATAGTCGGCCATGGCTTCAAACTATTTTTTCATTATCCAAAACGGAGCGAGCGGAATGCCTGGAGACTCCTGCGGGATTAGTGAAGGACGGGAGACCCCTCAAGCGAAGTGAGGAGGATCCCGATTCACCCGCGGAACGCGTAGGGCATGTAGCTCGCGGAGTATACTAACTAATGTAACTATATTTTAACAAGTAGATCGTTTTTCAGTGGCCTCCTCCAAAGCGAGGAGGATCCCGACTCACCAGCAAAACTCGTAGGGCATGCAGCTCGCGGAGTATACTAACTAATGCAACCATATATTAACGAGTAACGTTTTTCAGTAACCTCCTTATCTCAACCATTGACTTATTCATTTAGCCGTTTTACAATAGTTTTATCTTAAATCGGAGGAGGATTATTAAAAATGTATTCAATGAGATTGCGTTTCCCAACTTTGAATTCGTAATTTAATACGATCAAAGGCTCTGTTTGTGTAAGCAGAGTAAACGGGAGCAGTCTGTCCTTTTTTAATAATCTTCAATTTTAAGCATCATCGATGTATGCTTATTTGTAGAAAGGCGACTCGTTCTGCCTTTCTTTTTTTATGTTTAAAAATGGTTCTACTTTTTGCTTCAAGAAAAGTAGGTCTCTTTCATGTAACCCAAAAAATGACCGATTATAGGTGGCATTTTGGTGTATATGAATTCGGAAAGGTGTACCCGTTTACTCCCGATCACAGGCAGATGCTTGTGATTTTTTTCATGCAAAAAAACGGGGAGGGATTATGATGGAAACATTAACATTAGAACTATCGAATATAGAAATCTCTTTTTTAGATAAAGTGATTCTCGATATTCCAAAACTATCGGTTTATCAATTTGACCGGATTGGCATTGTGGGTCAAAACGGTAGTGGAAAAAGTACATTACTCAAACTCATCAAAGGAGAATTACAACCAAATAAAGGGACGGTCAATCATCAAGTCGACTTTGGTTATTTTGAGCAGACTGAACCACCAACAGTCGGTACAGTTGATTACCAAATGCTCGGACGATTGGCGATTCCCGAAACGGCACATGATCACCTAAGTGGTGGCGAACAAACTCGCTTAAAGCTGGCCCAATTATTTTCCACTTATTATGAAGGGTTATTGTTAGATGAACCAACGACCCACTTGGACCAGAGCGGGCACCAATTTTTAATAGAAGAGCTCAAATATTATTACGGCTCTCTCCTACTCGTCAGTCATGACCGATATATGTTAGATGAGCTGGTTAATAAAATTTGGGAAGTGAAGGATGGAGAGGTAACCGAGTATACAGGGAATTACTCAGATTATATCGAACAAAAGAAGCTGGAAAAAGAACAGCAGCAGGAGCAACACGAGAAATATGTAAAGGATAAAAATCGTTTATTAAAAGCGGCTGAAGAGAAAATGAAAAAGGCTCAAAAAGTCACACAAGCAAGCAAAAAAACGTCTCAAAAAGAAACAAAAGCAAAAGCGAACTTAATGTTTATGACCAAATCAAAAGATACGAGTCAAAAGGCGATTCATAAAGCAGCAAAGGCTTTGGAGCAAAGGGTCGAACAGCTCGAGGTCGTTGAAGCACCTGAACGAGAACGATCGATATCGTTCCCACAACCAGCATCCTTGCAACTTCACAATAAATTTCCAGTGATGGCTGATCGTCTAACACTTAAGATTGAAGGGAAAACATTACTTGATGACGTCAGCTTCCAGTTTCCACTTAGCCAAACAATCGCGATTACAGGTGATAACGGTTCAGGTAAGTCAACGCTCCTGCGTCATATTTTGCAAAGCGGTGAAGGGCTGACAATATCACCAAAGGTCGAATTCGGATATTACGCCCAGCTGAGCTATCATTTTCAAAAAGAAGAAACTGTCTATTCCTATATCGAGGAACGCAGTGTTCATGAGGAAAAAGTGATTCGGGCTGCCTTGCATTCGATGAATTTTTCAGGTAATGATATTAAAAAAGATGTTCGTAGCTTAAGTGGTGGTGAGCGTATTCGCCTTATTTTGTGCCAGCTCTTCCTCGGCCGATACAATGTGCTCGTCTTGGATGAGCCAACAAATTTTCTCGATGTCGATTGTCTGAACGCTTTAGAAGCATTTATTAATGGATACGCGGGTACCGTTTTACTCGTTTCCCATGACCGTACATTCGTCAAGCAAGTCGCCAATCAACAATATAAAATTGAAAATCAAAATTTAAACTTACTATAAGAGGTGTTTTAAAATGACAAATACGATTCCAGTACATGAAATAATAAAAAGAGCTAAACAAAATGGCATTGAATTAAAAGAAGAAACGATTAAGATAAACGAATCTGGTCTAGATTTTCAGGTCACCTTAGCGGAATCCATCACAGGCGAAAAGTGGCTACTTCGGATTCCCCGTCGAGAAGACGTCTTTCCGAAAACAAAATCAGAAAAAATCGCGCTAGATTATATCGCCCACCACGTTTCCTTTGAAGTCCCAATTTGGGAAGTTCACACGCCAGAATTGATCGCTTATAAGCAATTATCTGGTGTTCCAGCAGCCACGATCGATATGGAGAAGAAAGCTTATGTTTATGAACTGGATGAAAACAATGTCCCTGAAAGTTACCATCAGTCTTTAGCAAATTGTCTAGCTGAGTTGCATAAATTACCTTTAAGCGAGACGGAACTTCCAAGTGAGATTATCGTTCAATCACCTGAACAAATTCGAGCAACAATACAAGAACGAATGCTAAAAGTGAAAGAAGAATTCCCAATCAGTAAGGAACTTTGGTCTCGTTGGCAAAGGTGGCTAGCTAACGATGAAATGTGGCCAAAGCAAACAGGAATGCTTCATGGTGATGACCATGTTGGCCATATGCTCATTAACGAAGAAGGAGCGATTACCGGTATGATCGATTGGACCGAAGCACAAGTTGCCGATATTTCGAAGGACTTTTTACCACATTATATGGTCTTTGGTGAAGAAGCTCTTGATAAGCTACTCTATTATTACGAGCAAACCGGTGGCTATACATGGCCGAAAATGAAAGAGCATATTATTGAATTGCATTCCACATACCCAATTGACGTGGCCGAATTCGCGATTAGTTCCGGATTAGACGAATACAAACAAATGGCACTCGAAGCTCTAGGTACAGCAGAGTCGAAGTAAACTGTTCAAAAGATAGACTTATCGAAATGAAAAACCGAAACTTCTTCAGTGAATGTTTCGGTTTTTTTCTATTATTTGGTGTTACTTTCAATAATTAAATTCTGTGATGCCAGCCAGAAAAAGGCTACCTTAAATTTATTTCTTTTGAGATTGAATCCTGAACCTAGATAAGCCCAGCCCCTCAGGTAAATGCTCCCTGCTTTTATATGCTAGGGTGCTCCCATTCTCTCAAATCTTCTTTTTCTATTTGAATCGTACTATGCTCAATATGAAGCTTTTCTCTAATATAGTGATTCGCTTGTAACAAAATTTCATGATGTTCTTCTGAATAAGAAGGGTCAATAACGAGGTGTGCTGTCAAACTGTTAATGCCTGATGTTATCGTCCAAATATGAAGATCATGTACATTTGTAACCCCTTCAATTGCCAGTAAATCATTCTCAACCTCTACAACATTAATACTAGCAGGAGTGCCCTCTAACAGTACATGAACCGTATCCTTCAACAAGCGGAAGCCTGAAAAAGCAATCATTAAAGCAATGATTATACTTAAAATAGGGTCGGCCATATACCAACTAGTAAAATAAATAATAATCCCAGCAATTATCGCAGCGACCGATCCTAATGTATCACTAAGGACATGCAAGTAGGCACCGCGCATATTAAGATTATCCTTCACATCTCCTCGCATGAGAGCAAACATAGCTCCAATATTAGCTAAAAGACCGATGAAAGCTATTAGCATCATCGCTCCCCCCATGACTTCTTGAGGTGACATTAGTCGACCAATCGCTTCACGAATCACAAATGCAGCAATGACTAACAATGCTACACTATTAAACAAAGATGATAACACTTCATAGCGATGATTACCGAAAGTGCGTTTATGAGTTGCCGCTTTGGCAGCTAAAATAATCGCTAATAAACTGATGAACAAGTTCGAGAAATCATTAAACATATGAACCGCATCAGCTAAAAGAGCTAAACTCCCTGTCCAAAGCCCTCCAAGAAATTGAATAAACATCCAACTTCCAATAATGATCATCGCGATAACTAAATTTTTCTTATTTTCCTGACCTGTCGCATGATGATGCCCGTGATGGTGACCCATTTTATCACTCCTCTACCTATTATCAATATATGAACATGTATTCATATATTGATAATAACATACTTTCCTCTAAATTTATAGTCTTAAAAATCGACTAAAGCTCTAAAACACCCTTAATCATGAATGGAATGTTGAATCGTTTTCACAAGGATTTCCAAAACATGTTCATCTTCCGGAGAATAAAACATAGATGTTCCTACTCTACGTGATTTCACAAGTCGTAAATTTTTCAAAAAACGTAATTGATGGGAAACCGTTGATTGTCCTAAGGCTAACTGCTCCACAATCTCCCCTACCGAACATTCCTTTTCCGCTAGAAGATGTAAAATTCTTATTCGTGTCGGATCACCAAGAGCCTTAAAAGTTTGCGATACGATAAACAACGTTTCTTTATCTAGATCATTATATTGATTTGTCATTAGTTACGCCCCTTAAATGCTGATTATATGTTCATATTAACATGTTTTAATGTTGAAAATAAACATTATTACGGCTAGCAATTAATCAAACAAGCATCCCTATAAGTCTGAGCGCTTGGGATGCTTGTTGTCTGTTTATTGCTTATTTTTCCGTTCCTTTGGTGTGAGCATTTGAAAGTGCTGATACAGGTTGACGAATTCAGCGGGTAGCTTTCCGCCATGTTCTCCGTCTAAATTCAATTTCATATCCTCATCTTCAACAAAAACCTTGATACGGTTTGCCTGTACATACAGTACTTTTGAATGATTGAGATGTTCTCCTCTTAATGCTAATCCCGCCAACGTTAAAAATTCTGGAAAGCTTGTTTTTTTAACAATAATAAAGTCAAACATTCCGTCTTGTAGAGATGCATCTGGAGCCAGTTTTTCAAAGCCTCCAACCGAGTTCGTATTAGAAACAAGAAACATCATGATATCGCCTTCAAAAAGCTTACCATCATACTCAATTCGTACAAATGTTGGTTTGATTTGCGGTAGCATTTCCAAACCTTTTATATAATAAGCCAATTGTCCAACCATTGTTTTCATCTTACTTGGAACTTCATACGTTAATTCCGTCAAAGCTCCTGCTGCGGCAATATTAATAAAATATTTATCATTCACTTTCCCAATATCAATTGGTTCAATATGATCGCCGCACAAGACATCACATGCCTTTTCAATATCTTTTGGAATACCTAAAGCTCTTGCAAAATCATTTGTTGTTCCGGCAGGGATTAACCCGATCATCGGCCTTTCCTTTAAATGAGCCAAACCATTGATTACTTCAAAAATGGTACCGTCACCGCCAGCTGCGATCACAAGGTCATATCCATTTTTTGCTGCTTTCTCTGCTGCTCGTTTCGCACAGCCTTCTCCTGTTGTCGCATGTGCCGATGTTTCATAGCCCGCGGTTTCTAAACGCTCCAAGACATAGGCTAAACTTTTTCGGATTTGTTCACGACCTGAAGTTGGATTATAGATCAGACGTGCTCGCTTCATAAATATCCCCCTATTTTCTCTTAACAGTACAAGTCTAAATGTGTTGTCATTGTATGAGTCGATTCATCGTTTTATGCTTTTCATGCATCGTCATTTTCCCATGCTTGGAAGACCTGACCAGAAGCCAAGTTTCTATGTTCCACATATTGTAATTAATACATTAAAGACTATTTTACATCAAAATGGACCCAAACAACAAATTTCGCACAATAGATTCGATAAATTGTCATGATTGTTGATTATTCTCAGCCCGTCATCTTTAACGATTACAGTAAGCAGTACAGGCACAACACCATGTCAAATGCCGCTCAAATAAAGAGCCGAAAAACTAAGGGGATAAACCGGCTAGTATTCAAGTTAAACCTAGAGCAAGATTAGATGAATGGACGTGTTTGGCCTATTATGGCTGTGTATAGACCATAATCGAGCTGCCAGCGGTGAAACTGATACGATTTTGGCCTTCTCCAATTTTGTAGGTTGTTTCTTCCAAGCCAGCGTTGTCGACGAAGAGCTGATCGCCCTCTAAAAGCACGTCGCTTTGTTCACTTACATATGTCTCAATAAGTCCTTCATACTGAATCGTCCAATCAGCGGATAAATCACTTGCATACAAATTGATTTTTCCGTTGTAATTTTGACCACGGACTTCTAATTCCAATTCATTCGGAATTAACAGGGTCGGTCGTACTTCTGGTTGATAATTGTATAAACCTTTCACAGTCGGTAACGCCTTTAGTGATATGTAAAGCGTGCCTCCTTTAATATGCGTTTGTAAATAATCCTCGATTTTGGCCACAACCGTCTCTTCATTAATGCTCTGATAAGTTCCGAACACCTCTACAGCATCATGCTCTGACGCTTCGATATTTAAATCCTGGCCATCGGCTTCAACAACGACTCGCTCGTACCTCCCGGCCACTTCCTCAGAGTATGAAGGTAAATTTTGAGTCGTTTCTGTTTTATGACCAATTGAATAACGGAATTCCTCCATCAGACCTGACACCGATAAAAACATAAAGCTTAACGCAATCGTTCCGATAATTCCAACGAAGAAAATGCTAAGGAAATCATATTTAATCCGTGCATCCTCATCATCTCTTTTTTTCAAATAGACGAGCATTTCCGTCCCCACAATGATTAGTAAAAACGGCCACCATGACATAAATAATTCATACATACTCACATTGAGCCAGTTTGATGCTACTAAAACGACTCCAAGTAATATTAATGTAATGCCCATTGAAAATGAGCCAACTCTCCAAGTTTTCAAGCCTCAGACTCCCCTTCCATATCCTTTTTCTCTTGTTTTTTTGAACCAGAAAGCAAATATACTCCGGCTGCAATTAATAACGTGCAGACGATAAATGTTTGAAAATAGTTATAAAACCAAAAACGTAAATCCATTCCAAAATATTGTTCAAATGTTGGAGCTAATGCATGAATTAGTACTTGATCAAATAAATAATAACCACCAAGTAAAATGGCCCCAATCCCAATCCACTTTTGGTAATTTTGAAAGGCTGTAAAAATCGGTACATCCTTTAAATTTTCATCGTATTGAGCCACCTTTTGTAAGGCATCAAAAAAGCTATAAAACCAAATAATTGGAATTAAGAACAGAAACATCGTCAAACGTAATAAATCCATTAAAAATAAGCCGACTAAAAACAGAGCCATAAGCTGTAATCCACGTCGTTGCAGACCTAAATATAAATGACCAGCCCCTGGAAAAATCGCAAATAACATCGCAATTGGTTTACTCTTTCTCCCAATTCTATTCGCTTCTATATCCTCTAAAATCGATCGGTCCACAAGTTCTTCGCCTTTTCCCTTTTTATTCACAAATTGAATGACATCAAATAGGTTAAAAATCCAAATAATTGGCAGCAATCCTAAGAAGACAATAAACACACCTTGTCCGGTAAGAACCGTTGTAAAAATAACCATTGTGATTAAACCAAAGAAGGCGACCATTAACGTTAATCCGCGGTTCATTAAACCAAGCTGCATATGGCCAAGTCCGGGAATGAGTGACATAAACGTAATAAACAGTCGTTCACTATCATCTGTTTTTTGTTGGACCTCCCCTTCTGTTGGTTCATAACTTTGATTCCTTAGTACATTAATAACGGAATGAATAAATTGAACGAACCATACACACATCGCTAAAAAGAAAGCAATTAGGGCTTCTCCTGCAATATAGCCAAGATCAAAAACCATTATTATCCCAAATGAAAAAAGAATTGTAAACGGTATTACATATATTAACGCCATAATAGGTCTTCTTAAGTAAAAGAAGCTCCCACCTGGGATAAAGGCTAAAAAGAATGCTACCAAATTATTTCTATTCATGATGACCGCCCCTTTCTGCGTTTGTCATTTTATCAAATACTAATGTAATTTTATCTAATACGCGCTCTGAAACCGGTAGAGGTATCTCTTCATCGCTACGTGGTGATGCCTCATCATGAATGCCCTCAAGATGGTCGGAACCAAAGGCAATCTCTTCAAATATACCGGAAGTCATCAAAACAAAAGTAAGCGAAGCCGCCAACACATAATGAAGGAGAGTTTGTTTCTTTTTCGGTTTCGCTTTTGCTGATTTTCTATGAATGAATTGGTTATCCCCATTCGCCACTTTCGGTAATTCATGTCGTTGATAATTTTTGGAGCTCTGCTCTATTGTGATATCTTTTATCTGAAGATGCTGCTGAGCTTTTGCTAGCGGCTCGACTTTTTCCATTACAGCATCAACAAATATCGCTGGCTCACTTGTAGCAACGTCAATCTTTTCTAATGCCACCATATAAACATCCAAACATTCGTCACACGTATAGAGGTGCTCCTCCATTGTTTCTTCCATTGCTCTTGTTACCTCACCATTTATATACAGAATCCAATCTTCTTTTGTAAATCGATTATGACTCATCGAAACTCATCCTCCTTCCATCTGTCTTTAACCCATTTCCTCGCTCGGTAAAGTTTCGTTTCCACCGTTTTCACTTCCACCTTCTGCTCATTGGCAATTTCTTGATAGCTTTTTTCTTCTATGTAAAAAGCAATTAATACATTGCGGTAATTTTCTGGAACAGACTCCATCTTTTCAAGTACGATTCGTTTGGTTTCTTTTTTAATCAACTGCTCTTCGATTTCATTGCTTGTTGTCGTGCCTTCCCAATCACCGAGAGCCTCTTCTTTCCGCCTTGCTCGTTTCCTTTTTTCATCGATAGCCATATTGACAGCGATTCGCGTAACCCATGTCTTAAATCCACGTGCCTCATACTGGGGGAGAGCATAGAACACGCGGACAAAAACATCTTGAGCTAACTCTTCGGCATCTTTAACATTTTTAATTACAGGCATAATCGCACGAATCACATGAGCTCGATGCTCTTCAACAATTTGTCGAAACGCCCACTCATCGCCCTGCTGAGCCCTTTTTACTAACTCATCCATATAGAGCCGCTCTCCCCCCTTCTCACTGTCTACCTATTAGACGTTCATTTTCTCAGTTTCCCCTACAGTTGTGAATAAAATTTTTTATTTTTTTGTGATGGAAGCCGCGGAAAGCTTAAAAGAGGCTGGGACATAACTAGCTATAGAAAGTTTTATTCGCTGGCTTCGGGTTCTTTGGCGGCTTTTGATTCCCTTTGACGCTTTTATTTGCTGGCTTCGGGCTCTTTGGCGGCTTTTGATTCCCTTTGACGCTTTTATTCGCTGGCTTCGGGCTTCATTGACGGCTTTTGATTCCCTTTGACGCTTTTATTCGCTGGCTTCGGGCTTCATTGACTGCTTTTGATTCCCTTTGACACTTTTATTTGCTGGCTTCGGGCTTCATTGGCGGCTTTTGATTCCCTTTGACACTTTTATTTGCTGGCTTCGGGCTTCATTGACGGCTTTTGATTCCCTTTAAGACTTTTTTCAGTGGCTTCATCGCCCTCCACTTCCATTCCAATATAGATAATAAAAGCCGGTGACATTTTACGAGTAAAATGTCACCGGCTTTTTATTTAAGAGGTGTTTTGGCCCCAACCTCTCATGTTTAACGTTTATTTATTTCTTCTAGTAATAACTTATTGACCATTGGCGGGTTAGCTTTCCCTTTTGAAGCTTTCATAATTTGGCCGACTAGGAAGCCAACCGCACGTTCTTTTCCGTTTTTGAAGTCTTCGATAGATTGTGGGTTGTTGTCGAGGACTTCGGTTACCATTTTCAGAAGCTCACCTTCATCAGAGATTTGCACGAGGCCTTTCTCTTTGACGATTTCTTCTGGGTCTCCACCTTTTTCAATTAAATCCTTGAACACTTTTTTCGCAATTTTAGACGAGATGGTCCCTTTTTGGATTAACTGAATCATTTTTGCTAAACCTTCAGGAGTTAACGCAACATCTGCAAGCTCCTTTTGTTCAGCATTTAAGTATCCTGAAACTTCTCCCATTAACCAGTTTGATGCAAGCTTTGCGTCTCCACCTTTAGCAACCGTTTCTTCAAAGAAATCCGACATTTCTTTTGTTAGCGTTAAAACGACCGCATCATAAGCTGGTAAGCCTAACTCTTCGACATAACGAGCTTTACGAGCATCTGGCAATTCAGGGAGCGACGCACGGACACGTTCCTTCCACTCCTCATCAATATGGAGAGCGACTAAATCTGGCTCTGGGAAATAACGATAGTCATCAGAACCTTCTTTAACACGCATTAAAAGTGTCTTACCTGTTGCCTCATCAAAACGACGTGTTTCTTGCTCAATGATTCCACCAGATAACAGCACTTGCTCTTGGCGTTTTTCTTCATACTCTAGCCCTTTACGAACAAAGTTGAACGAGTTTAAGTTTTTCAATTCTGCTTTTGTACCGAACTGCTCTTGACCGACTGGGCGAAGAGAAATATTAGCATCACAACGTAAAGAACCCTCTTCCATTTTACAATCGGACACACCAGCGAATTGAATGATTGCTTTTAATTTTTCTAAATAAGCATATGCCTCTTCAGGAGTACGGATATCCGGCTCCGAAACAATCTCAACTAATGGTGTTCCTTGACGGTTAAAGTCAACAAGTGAATAACCATTACCAGAGTGCGTTAATTTACCTGCATCTTCTTCTAAATGAATGCGTGTAATACCGATTCTCTTTTTCTTACCGCCAACTTCAATCTCAATCCAACCATGCTCCCCGATTGGTTTATCAAACTGCGAAATTTGATACGCCTTAGGGTTATCTGGATAAAAGTAGTTCTTACGGTCAAATTTTGTATCTGTTGCTACTTGGCAGTTTAGAGCCATCGCTGCTTTCATCCCAAACTCAACGGCCTTTGCGTTCAAAACTGGCAGGACACCTGGATAGCCTAAATCAATTACACTCGTGTTTGCGTTTGGTTCAGAACCAAAATGATTAGGGCTAGCAGAGAAGATTTTTGACTCGGTTTTTAACTCAACATGGACCTCAAGTCCGATTACTGTTTCAAAATTCATCGCTTATTCCCCCCCTTACAATTCTGGCTTCTGTTTATAATAGTCTGTTGCCTTTTCATAGGCATTAGCAACACGGTAAACCGTTACTTCGTCAAAGTGTTTGCCGATAATTTGTAAACCTAAAGGAAGTCCATCCTTAAAGCCACATGGTACAGAAATTCCTGGTACACCCGCTAAGTTTACTGGAATCGTTAAAATATCATTCGCATACATCGTCATTGGATCTTTTGTATTTTCGCCGAGTCTAAACGATGGTGTTGGTGTTGTTGGTCCAACAATGACATCATAGTCTTCAAAAATCTTTTCAAAGTCTTGTTTAATTAACGTACGTACTTTCTGAGCCTTTTTGTAATAAGCATCATAATAACCAGAGCTTAAGGCAAATGTTCCAAGCATAATTCGACGTTTGACCTCATCACCAAAACCTTCAGCACGAGTTTTCTTGTACATATCAATTAAGTTCTCCGCATCATCCGTACGATAACCGTAACGAACTCCATCAAAACGTGAAAGGTTAGCGGATGCTTCTGATGATGAAATTAAATAATACGTAGCAAGAGCGTATTTAGAATGTGGTAATGAAACCTCTTCCCAAACGGCTCCTTCAGCCTCTAATACTTTTAATGCATCAAGTACGGACTGTTTAACTTCTGGGTCGACCCCTTCAGCTAAATACTCTTTAGGAACCGCAATCTTTAAACCTTTCACACCTTCTTCTAACTTAGAAGAAAAGTCAGGAACCTCGACATTGGCTGATGTTGAATCCATAGGGTCAAGTCCGGAAATTGATTGGAGGAGATAGGCATTATCCGCTACATTGCGCGTAATCGGTCCAATTTGGTCGAGAGATGAGGCAAATGCGACTAAACCGAAACGCGATACACGACCGTATGTAGGTTTTAAGCCGACGACGCCACAATAAGCCGCTGGTTGACGAATTGAACCACCTGTATCCGAACCTAATGAAAAGGGAACTTCACCCGCTGCAACAGCAGCCGCCGAACCACCGCTTGAGCCACCAGGTACATAATCAAGATTCCAAGGATTTCTCGTCACTTGTAGACCTGAATTTTCAGTTGATGAACCCATCGCAAATTCATCCATGTTTAATTTACCGATTGTCACAGCTTCAGCTTGTTGTAGCTTTTGCACAACCGTTGCATCATAAATAGGATCAAAGTTTTCAAGAATTTTACTTGAACAAGTAGTCCGCAAGTTTTTTGTCACGATATTATCCTTTACACCAATTGGCATTCCAAATAAAGTGCCAAATGAACGGTCCGTTCCTAATGCTTCATCAAGCTGGGAGGCATATGTACGTGCTTTTTCTTCATCAAGTGTGACAAACGCTTTTACTTTGTCTTCCACTTCGGCAATTCGTTTATAAGATTGATCAACGAGATCCGATACTTTCAATTCTTTTTTATGGAGCTTGCTATGGAGCTCCGACATTGGTAAGTCAAATAATGACATGAAGCCTACCCTCCTTATTAATCTATAATAGATGGAACACGAACTTGTCCATCTTCATGATCCGGTGCATTTTTTAATACTTCTTCTACTGGTAAACCCGCATCTGACTTATCTTCGCGCAGAACATTTGTCATATTTAATACATGTGTTGTCGGTTCAATACCTTCTGTGTCTAATTCATTTAATTGTTCAGCAAAAGATATAATTTTATCTAATTGCTCTGTAAACATTTCTGCTTCCTCTTCTGTAATCGCAAGGCGTGCCAAATTGGCAACATGCTTCACTTGCTCCTTTGAAATTTGAGACATTACTCGCTTCCCCCCTTCATTTTCGAGCATCTTGACAATATGATTAATAATACCAAATTCCGATAGGATAGGCAATAAAGCCAAGTAAGGAACAAGGTAAATACCCTGAGATTTATCTACTTTTTTGGCGGCGTTCCTCGGCCGCTTTTACACAACAAGCACGACTAAATTCTTTTCGACAGCGTTTCTCTTCTCTTTTTACACAACATCACCGGCAAACTAAAAGCAAGCAAAGAACCTCCTAGCCAATACAGCCAAGAGGTTTTTTGCTTTTCTTTATCTAGATCTTACTTCAACTCATCACTCAATTGCTTCACTTCATCAAATTGAGCTTGGATTTCTTTGGATGGTTCTTTTCCTGTTAAGCTGACGATAATCGCTGCTAATCCCGCTAAGATAAAGCCTGGAATGATTTCATATAAACTAAAGAAAGCAATTTCATTAAAACTCTCTGCAGATACACCAAACCAACCGACAATTCGCTCAAGTTCAGCCCAAATAATAACCGTTAAACCACCGACAATCATTCCCGTTAACGCACCGTTACGAGTCATACGTCTCCAGAAAAGAGCTAATAATAAAACCGGGCCAAAGGCTGACCCAAACCCTGCCCATGCATAACTGACAAGCTCAAGGACAGAGCTCTCTGGATTGTAAGCAAGGAGAATCGCAATAAAAGCAATTAATAATACACCTATACGTCCAACCCACATTAATTCTTTTGGCGACGCCTTTTTTCTGAAAAACGGTTTATAAAAGTCTTCAGCTAAAGCACTAGATGATACAAGTAACTGTGAATCAATGGTACTCATAATCGCTGATAAAATCGCGGCAATTAAAAACCCAGCTACCCATTCATTCATTAATAATTGTGTGAATAAAATGAACACTGTTTCTTCTTGATTTGCTGGTAAAGCTGTTCCGGCCGGACCAAATTCTGAGAAATAAGCAAGACCCGCTAGTCCGGTAAAGACCGCACCAAACAATGATAAAATCATCCAAGTCATCCCGATTGCTTGGGCTTTCGGAAGCTCTTTCGTGGATTTAATCGCCATAAATCGAGTAATAATATGTGGCTGTCCGAAATAACCTAGCCCCCAAGCAAGTAAAGAAATAATTGCGATAAAACCAACACCTTGGAACGCATCTAAATAGGCAGTATCAATTTGACCGATAGCTTGAACCGTTTCATTCCAGCCCCCAATTTCAGTGACAGCGACAACAGGAACAATAACTAAAGCTAAAAACATTAACGTTCCTTGAAATAAATCCGACCAACTTACTGCTAAAAATCCACCGATAAATGTGTAGGAAACAATTACTAAAGCCCCAATCCATAATGCTTCCGTATACCCCATCCCAAATGACGATTGGAATAATAACGCCCCTGCTACTAGTCCTGATGAGGAATAAAAGGTAAAGAATACTAAGATGACAATAGCGGAAATCACTCTCAACGCTTTGGAGCTATCTTCAAATCTATTTTCAAAGAAGTCCGGTATTGTAATTGAATCCTTCGCTTTTTCTGTAAAAAGACGTAATCTCTTCGCAAGAAACTGCCAATTTAAATACGCACCAATAGCTAAACCAACTGCGATCCATATTTCATTCATACCACCAACATAAATAGCCCCTGGTAAACCTAATAATAGCCAACTACTCATATCAGAAGCCCCTGCACTTAAAGCAGCTGTTGCCCCTCCAAGTTTTCGACCACCTAATACATAATCGGATAAGTCCTTTGTTTTAAAATAAGCATATAAACCAAATGCTAATAAAAGTATCATATAAAATATAAATGTTATAAATGTTGCTTGACTAATGCTACCCATGTCATTCTCCTCTCTTTATGATCCACTGTAAAATGGATAAAACAATTAATAATGGCATTGGAACCAATAATAAAATCCATGTCGCCGTTGTTAATGTATAATCCACCAAGACACCTCCTCACAGGATTTTATACAACGTCTATGCATACCCAAATTCCTTGAAAGCTAAACACCCTTCTTAGAAATGGTTAAAACAACAGAATCGATCATAACACACCACAAAAATCAGAACATTGTAATCATTTTAAAAACAACTTTAAAATGAATAATCATGCATAACAATAGACTTATTTTGTCCATATATGTATTTTTCGTTATATATATTCAAAAAAATAAATGAAGATTAATTATCATAATTATCTGTATTTAAATCCCATTAAAACAAGTTTATTCTATTTCGAAGCTCTTTTTCAACTACTTTAAGCAAAAAAAATCTCCCGTTCTTAGTTAAACTAAAAACGAGAGTTACTCATTTTAAACTTATGAAACTTTATCTTGAACCTTTAATATATGGTTTTCCGATTGCTTTTGGTGCCGCATTTTTACCGACAAAACCAGTTAACGCAATAATCGTCAACACATATGGTGCAATTAATAAAAAGACGGGATGGATTTCTGAGAAAAATGGCAACTGAGCACCTGTTGTACTCAACGCTTGAGCAAGTCCAAAGAATAGTCCAGCTCCAAGAACCCCGAGTGGATTCCAACGACCAAAGATGAGGACAGCCAAAGCCATAAACCCTTGTCCTACAATCGTTGTCGCAGAGAAGTTTCCAGAAACAGTTACCGCAAATACAGCTCCACCAAGAGCTCCAAATGCTCCGCTTAACATAACTGCTACATAACGCATTTTATTAACGTTTACGCCCATCGTATCAGCTGCCATTGGATGCTCCCCGACTGAACGAAGCCTTAAACCGAATGGCGTATAAAAAATAATATAATAAACGACAAAAACTAAAGCAAGAGCGACATAAGAAGTGACATAGGCATTTGAGAAGAACAATGGTCCGATAATTGGAATCTCACTTAATCCAGACACATTCGTTCTAAAAATACGATTTTGAATATAATCCGTTTGTCCTCTTCCAAAAATTAAACGCGTTAAGAAAATCGCAAGACCTAGAGCTAAAAAGTTAATCGCAACACCACTAACGATTTGATCGGCACGGAACGAAATAGATGCAACTGCGTGAAATAATGCAAAAACTGATCCGACAATGGCTGCGATGATAAGAGCAATCCACGGGGACGCCGCACCAACTCCAGCTCCCTCTAACCATAGAGTCGACACAATCCCGATAAAAGCTCCAGAAATCATTAACCCTTCAAGACCAATGTTTACAACACCGGCTCTTTCACTAAATAAACCACCTAATGCTGTTAAGATAAGAGGAACTCCAGCATAAATAGCTGCTGGGATGACAAGTGCAAGAACTTGCATAATATCCATCTTTAAATTCCTCCTTTCTTAATGCGGTTCGTAACCCAACGAATAATATAACTTGATGCTACAAAGAAAATAATTAAAGCGATAACGATATCAACTAATTCCATTGGCACTCCAGCTTGTTGTTGCATCGTTAAGGAACCAACTTGTAAGCCTCCGAATAGGAAGGAAGATAAGAAAACACCGATGGCCGTATTAGCCCCTAATAAGGCAACTGCGATTCCATCAAACCCTACTCCACTAAAGCCACTTAAAATCGACATATATCCATAAGTACCTAATCCTTCCATCGCACCTGCGACACCTGCAAAGGCACCTGAAATAACCATGGCGAGGACAACATTACTTTTTACATTCATACCTGCATACTTTGAAGCATGTTGGTTAAAACCAACTGCTCTCAGCTCATAACCTTTTTTCGTTTTCCATAATACAAACCACATGATGACACACGCTAAAATGGCTATAACAAAACCATAATGTAGTCGTGAGTAATCCGTTATCGATTGAAGAAAATCCGATTGTAAAGAAGCGGATGGATAAATGGTTTCCGTTCTTTCCCCCGGAACAATTAAGAATGCACGGATAATCGCATTAGCACTATAAAGAGCAATATAGTTCATCATAATGGTAACGATAACTTCATGAACCTCAAAACGAGCTTTTAAAAAGCCTGGCAAGAAGCCCCAAAGTGCTCCGGCAACCGCACCAGCTAAAATCGACAGGGGCAAATGAATAATCATCGGTAAATCAAGAGCACTACCGACATAAACCGCCGCAAGCCAGCCAACGATTAATTGTCCTTCTACCCCGATATTTAACAAACCTGTCCGGTAAGCAAACGCAACAGCTAAACCCGCTAGGATGAGTGGCGTCATCGCTCGGATTGTTTCGCCAATATAGTATGTATCACTAAAGATCCCTCTTAATAACGCACTATAGGCAACAATCGGATTATAGCCAGAAATCAGCATTAAAATTGCTCCGATTAAAACCCCTAAGAAAATTGAAATGATTGGAATTAGCAAACCGCTTAATTTCCCAAATTTATTTCTTTTATCCACGATTCTCTTCACCATCCTTCTGACGCTTACCTCCAGCCATTAATAACCCAAGTTCTTTTTCGTTCGTCTTGTCAGCATCAACAATATCAACAATTTTCCCATCGTATATGACCGCAATTCGATCACTGACATTTAGAACTTCATCAAGCTCAAGCGACATAAGTAAAATGGCTCTCCCTTTATCTCGTTCTTTGATTAAACGCGTATGAATGGACTCGATCGCCCCTACATCTAAACCACGTGTTGGCTGTGCCGCAATAAGGAAGTCTGGTGAACGATCCACTTCTCTGGCGATGATCGCTTTTTGCTGATTCCCACCAGATAATGCACGGGCTTCTGTATATTCACTCGGTGTTCGCACATCGTAATCGTCAATTAGTTCACGAGCTTTCTCATAAATCTTTGGATACTGAAGAATTCCCATTTTTGAATAAGGCTCATTATAATATGTTTGTAACACAATATTTTCACCAATTGAAAAATCTAAAACAAGGCCGTGTTTATGACGATCCTCTGGAATGTGACCGACACCTGCTTCTGTCACTTTTCGAGGTGGGTTATTAGTGATCTCGTTGCTATTTAAATAAATATGTCCACTATCAACTTTACGTAAGCCTGTAATCGCTTCGATTAGCTCTGACTGTCCATTGCCTTCAACTCCAGCTAACCCAACAATTTCTCCAGCCCTAATTTCTAAATCCAACCCTTTTAATGCGTCCACTTTGCGACTATTTTTCATCGTGACATTTTCAACTTTAAGCACAGTCTCTTTTGGTTCTGCTGGTGTTTTCTCAACAGAGAAGTTTACTTCGCGTCCAACCATCATTTCAGCAAGTTTTGCTTCACTTGATGTTTTAACATCGACTGTGCCAATCCCTTTACCACGGCGAATGACGGTACAACGATCACAAACAGACATAATTTCTTTTAATTTATGTGTAATTAAAATTATCGACTTTCCTTCTGCGACAAGCTTTTTCATAATGCCAATTAACTCTTGAATCTCTTGTGGTGTTAACACGGCTGTCGGTTCGTCAAAGATTAAAATCTCCGCCCCACGATAAAGCGTCTTTAAAATTTCGACACGTTGCTGCATCCCTACTGAGATATCCTCAATTTTGGCATGCGGGTCCACTTTAAGACCGTATTGTTTAGAAATCTCCGCTACTTCTTTTGCTGCTTTTCGAATATTTAATCGGCCCGCTTTTGTCGGTTCATTTCCTAAAACAATGTTCTCAGTTACTGTAAAATTCTCAACCAACATAAAATGCTGATGAACCATACCTATTCCAAGGCGATTAGCAACATTAGGATCGGTAATATTGACATCTTCACCACGGACACGAATGTTTCCTTTTTCAGGCTGATACAAGCCAAATAAAACATTCATTAATGTTGATTTCCCCGCTCCATTCTCTCCTAAAAGAGCATGAATTTCGCCTTCTTTTAATTGTAAGGTGATATTATCATTCGCAACAATTCCTGGAAATTCTTTACGGATGTTATTCATTTCAATTACATAGCTCACCTAGTTCACTCCTTACCGCTCATAATCAACACTCTAGCATTTTATAGGGCGAATGATGAATTGGGAGAACGGTTCAATTCATCATTTTCCCTACATTCATCTTATTCATATTACTGACAACAAAGGCTAGTGTAGCACTAGCCTTTGTTGATATTTTCTTTTAATTATAAATTAAAGACCGTTTAAATACTCTTCGTATTCTGCATCTGTCGTTGGAACTTCCACATCACCTGATAAAATGCTATCGCGATATTCGTTCACTTGTGCTTCAATTCCATCAGATAAGTTTTGAGTAGATTCAGCAATACCGACACCATTTTCCTCTAAACCATAGACAAGAATTTCTCCACCAGGGAAGTCGCCATTCATTGTTCTTTCCGCAACATCGGCAACCGCAACATCTACACGTTTAACCATTGATGTAAGCATAACGGACTTTTCGCCATCATAAATTCCATCTTCATATTGGTCTTGGTCAACACCAATTGCCCATACATTTTCACCATTACGTGCACGGTTGATTGCTTCTGTAATTAAACCATTACCTGATCCACCAGCAGCATGATAAATAATATCAGCACCTTGACTATACATTGTGTTTGCGATTTGTTGTGCTGTAGTTGAATCGTTAAAGTCACCTACATATTGAACGGCAATTTCGATGTCAGGATTTACAGCCTTCACTCCGGCTTTAAAACCATTCTCGAACTTTTTAATAAGGTCACTATCCATTCCACCAATGAAACCAACTTGATCAGTCTCAGACTCTAAAGCAGCAACAACACCAACTAGGAAAGAACCTTCATGCTCTTCAAACGTCATATGTGCAACGTTTTCGAACGGTTCGCCAGTTTCTTCATTCATAACGACCATGTCAATAATCGCTAGTTGTGCATCTTCATTTTGACTCGCGACAGTTCTCATCGCATCTTCCATCAAAAAGCCTACACCAAAGACTAATTCTTTACCTTCACGAACTAAACCACGTAAGTTCGGCTCAAAATCAGGAATACTACCTGATTGAACATAAGAATAGTTTGTACCCTCAGTAAGATCAAACTTCTCACCAAAATCTTTTATACCATTCCATGAAGACTCGTTAAAGGATTTATCATCAATCCCACCTGCATCTGTTACCATCCCTACAGTAAAATCACTTGGCTCTGTACTTTCGCCCCCACCAGTGCTTGTCCCGTTATCATCGTTCCCAGCACCACAAGCTGTTAGAGCGACAGTAGCAGCTAAACCTAATGTTGCATTACGTAACCACTTTTTCATTGAATGAATCCCCCTCTTTTTTTAATTACTACTTATACACATTCATATCATAGCAGTAACTTTCAATAGTACGCTCACCATTTTAGTGTGACAACTATTGCTAGGATTTATTCTAATCTCTTTATTAAAAAATGACTAGATCTTATGGCATATTTATTCCCTAATAATTTGATTACTCTCCAAATAAACCGCTATCATATTATGAATGTATAAGATTCATTAAGGAATTTCCTATAAGAGATCAGACTTCTGATGTCTTACTTAGAAACGTCCTAAATATATCATGTTTAACTTAAATAATAAACATCTTTCTAACGAAAAATCGATTTTTGTCATACTTTGTACGAAAAGATATTTCGACATTTCTAAAAGTTTTATTTATCTATTTATTCTATTTTTTCAGTCATTTACTTTTTATAGAAGTAAGCCCAACTAAGCCACCTAATTGATAACAATTTTATAAAAAAGACCCCTAATAATTAGGAGTCTATTGATTGATGTGAATCAGTGGTTCTTCATTCGGATTTCGAATGACTTGTGCTTCTTGTTTTCCACCAACCGAGTTTATATAAACATTTACTTTTAAAGTGTCTTGATAACGCTGCTTTATTCGATTCGCCACAAATTGAGATAATGCAACAATTTCCGTTTTCCCTTGATATTGTAAGGAAATCTCAACAGTCAACTCTTGTAATTGATCATTATTGTAAAAACCTCTTCCAACCGCACCGACATACGTTTCAAAAAAGCCTTGAATGTCATCTTTAAACAAGTTAAATTGATCGGCGTCGCCTCTGGCATCACGGTTTGCTTCTGTAGATGGAAACAAGTAATACTGTTCATTAATATCCTGCCACCTTGATAATCCCTCATTCGGCTCTGCTATAGACCGTGCAATATAGTTTCCAGGTACTGCCGCTTGACGTGGCTGTTCTTGAAATAGGGCAACAACGATAGGAATATTTTGAAAGGCCCCGTCTTCGCGGTTACTTGAACGAATTCGATTCACAACTTCCTCAGCTATCTTTTGACCCTCTTCTAAAATATTATCATCTTCTAGTTCTATGGAATAGAAGTAACGTCCACTATCTGTATCTACATTAAAGTTATACACACTATTTAACGACAGACCAATCACAATCCCACCGACTTCATAATTGCCGTTATCCTTCTCTACTAAATAGTTATGTTCGATCAAATGTGAAAGATATCTTGGGCTTTCTTCTTCTCGTTCTCTCCTATCCGTATCTTCATCCCCAAATAGTGCTGGATTTAAACCAGATGGGTTATTTTCTTCATCATATCTTCTGATCCAGCTATTGACTTCCTGACTAGACAAGAACTGACCCTCACGGAAAAAGTAACGTTCATTATCAAAATACTCCTGAGCCATTCTTGTTAAGCCAATTTCAAATTGATCTAAATCAAGACGATTTGATACAAGAGATGTCCCGAGTCCTCTCGTTTCCCCATGAGGATAAACCCCGTCATATAAAATGCTCCGATAATAGTCTTCTGAATTTGAGATATGAGGGATAACTGCAACATCTTGGTTCTCGGTTGCTGGTTCGTCCTCAATGCTAATATCGTCATTTTGGGGCTGTAAAATTGGGATACAGCCTGATAAAACTAGGAGCATTGCACTCATCAAAAGTAAACATTTCTTCATCATACCCCTCCTCCCCTATTGTTTATTTATTTTCAAGCTCAAAAAAAGCATCCATTAATTGTTGCTCATCCCAAATAAGCACGCCTAACTCTTCTGCCTTTGTTCGCTTCGAACCAGCTTCTTCACCCGCAACGACTAAATCGGTTTTTTTACTTACACTTCCCGTCACTTTACCACCGTACGCCTCAATTTTTTCCTTCGCTTCATTACGAGTGAGCTGCTCTAATTTCCCCGTTAAAACGACCGTCTTTTGAAGGAATGGACTTTCTTCCAATACGTCTTCTGATTGAGAAACGACTGGCCCATTATAAGTTAAATTAACTCCTAATGAACGTAATTGCTCGATTAAATCCGTGACTTCAGGCTGTTCAAAATAAGAATGAATCGAGCCAGCCATTTTTTCACCGATTTCATCAATCGTTAATAAAGTTTCTTCGCCAGCCCCTTGTAAAGCCTCGATTGTTTCAAAATGAGCCGCTAATGTTTTCGCAGCTTTAGCTCCGACAAAACGAATGCCTAGACCAAATAAAAGACGTTCGAGTGAGTTCCCCTTAGATGCTTCAATCGCCGCTAATAAATTATCCACTGATTTAGCACCCATTCGTTCTAACTCTAATAACTCATCCCGATTTAACCTGTACAAGTCCGCAACAGTTTGAATCAGCTTATATGAAAATAATTGCGCTACGACTTTTTCGCCTAGACCATCAATATTCATCGCATTTCGCGAAACAAAGTGAATTAACCCTTCACGAATTTGTGCAGGACATTGAGGATTAATACATCTTAAAGCTACCTCGCCCTCTAAACGAACAAGCTCACTTTCACATTCCGGACAATGAGACGGCATCAAAAACTCGCGTTCACTTCCATCACGTTTGTCCGTTAGGACGTTGACAACCTCTGGAATGATATCTCCAGCCTTTTTGATCACAACCGAATCACCTAATTTTAAATCCTTCTCTCGAATGAGATCCTCGTTATGAAGAGAAGCTCGCTTTACAGTCGTCCCTGCGACAATCACCGGATCTAAAATCGCTGTCGGGGTCACAACACCTGTCCGACCAATACTTAATTCAATCTCTCTTAAAGTTGTTACGACTTCTTCAGCTGGAAATTTATAGGCAATCGCCCAACGTGGACTTTTAGCGGTAAAACCTAATTGTTCTTGCTGTTCAATCGAATCAAGCTTAATGACAATCCCATCAATCTCATAAGGGAGCTCCTGCCGCTTTTCTAACCAGCCCTGTACAAACTCGATCACTTCATCAATGCTCACGCAAAGGGTCGTTTCTTGATTTGTTTTAAAGCCTAAATCCTTAATGAGTTGTAACGCCTCATAATGAGAGTTTAAGTCGTCATTATCAAGGTAGCCAATCGAATACGAAAACATCGATAAGTTTCGTTTCGCAGCAATTTTAGGGTTTAACTGTCTTAAAGAACCGGCTGCCGCATTACGAGGATTAGCAAATTTCTCCTCTCCCGCCGCCTCTCTCACTTCATTTAATTTTAAAAATGATCGTTTCGGCATATACGCTTCGCCACGAACTTCCATCGTCACTTCTCTTTTTAATCGTAACGGGATGGCTTGAACCGTCTTTAAATTATTTGTGATGTCTTCGCCAACCGTTCCATCCCCTCTTGTTGCCCCTCGCGCAAAACGACCCTGCTCATACGTTAAAGAGACCGCTAACCCGTCAATTTTCAGCTCACAAGTATAAGCAACGTCATCCCCCAGTTGATTGCGAATCCGCTTATCAAAATCACGCAAATCTTGTTCAGAGAATGCATTACCAAGACTTAACATTGGCGTACGGTGCTCCACTTTTTCGAAATAAGGAAGGGGCTCTCCACCTACACGAACCGTTGGAGAGTCATCGGTGATTAATTCAGGAAATTGCTCCTCCAATTCAATTAATTGTTGGAGCTTTTGATCGTATTCGGCATCAGATACGACCGGATTATCAAGCACATAATAGTAATGCCCATACTCATTTAATACTTCCCTCAGCTCATTTATCTTGATTTTTGCCTCTTGTCTTTCCATAGCTTTCGTCCTTTCTTATTGCTTTGAAATCGGAGCAAATTTAGCAAATAAACGTTTAATCCCTGTCGGCTGTGGAAAAGCGATGTCTAATTCTAATGAATCGCCTTCACCTCTTAAACTTACGACCGTACCAACTCCCCATTTCTTATGGTTGGCTTTATCGCCGACCTTCCATTCAAATGTGTCTCCACCCGTTTCTGTCATCTGTGGACGATGTGGGGTAGGAGCTTGTCTCATTTGTGGCCTAGATGTTTTCATCCACGCAGGTGTTGCTTTTTGCTCCTCATGTAAAAGCTCGAGGCAATGTTCTGGAACTTCTTTAATAAATCTAGAAGGTGGATTTGAATTAGTCCGACCGTACATCGTTCTCAGCTTTGCATTCGTTAAATAAAGGCGCTGCTCAGCACGAGTAATCCCGACATACGCAAGACGACGCTCTTCTTCCATTTCATCCTCTTCAAATAAAGAGCGACTATGTGGGAAAACGCCTTCCTCCATACCAATTAAGAAAACGACAGGGAATTCTAACCCTTTGGCTGAGTGTAAGGTCATTAGCGTAATCGCATCTTTCTTTTTCTCCTCTTCCTCCTCATCATCAAGTCGATCAATATCGGCAACAAGGGCTAAATCGGTTAAAAAGGCAACAAGAGTTTTGTCTTCATTACTTTTCTCAAATTCTTGCGTTACTGTAATAAATTCATCGATATTTTCTAAACGACTTTGTGCTTCAATCGTCTGTTCATTTTTTAAAACATCACGATAGCCTGTCCGCTCCAATAAATCCTCAACAAGCTCTGTTACGGATAAATAATCTTGCATTTGAATCCAATGCCCAAGTTGATCGCGGAATTCTCTGAGCTTCGTCATCGCACGTGGAGTTACACCGGTTTGCTCAATTTCCTGAAGGGCAGAAAAAATAGAAAGCCCATTTGCAATCGCATAAGAAGCAAGCTTATCAACTGTTGTCGCTCCAATCCCACGCTTAGGAACATTGACAATTCTTCTTAAACTAATATCGTCATCCGGATTAGAAATCAGACGAAGATACGCAAGCACGTCTTTAATTTCTTTCCGGTCATAGAATTTTGTTCCGCCGACAATGTTGTATTCGATATTAGATTTCACAAAAAATTCCTCAATTACACGAGATTGAGCATTCGTACGATATAAAACCGCAATCTCAGAATAATTGAAACCTTCTTCTCTCGTTGCTTCACGTACTTTTTCTACAACGAACTGAGCTTCTTCCTGTTCCGTTCCTGCTGCGTAATAATTAATTTTATTCCCTTGGTCATTTTCCGTCCAAAGATTTTTCGGCTTTCGGTTACGGTTATTGCCAATGACTTGATTCGCCGCCTCTAAAATCGTTTTCGTTGAACGGTAATTTTGTTCAAGTAAAATGACCGTTGAAGTTGGATAATCTTCTTCAAAGGAAAGAATGTTCGCAATATCGGCTCCACGCCAGCGATAAATCGACTGATCGGAATCTCCGACAACACAAAGGTTTTGATACTTATCACTGATCATTTTGACGAGTAAATACTGGGCCCTGTTTGTATCCTGATACTCATCTACTAAAAGGTATTGGAATTTACGTTGGTAAAACTCTAACACCTCAGGCACTTGCTTAAACAAATCGATCGTTTTCATAATGAGGTCATCAAAGTCCATTGCATTATTGTTTTTTAAACGCTTCTGATACTCAACATAGACTTCTGCTGCTGTTTGCTCATACAGCTGGGTTGCACTTGCGACAAACTCTTTTGGTTTAGTGAGTTCATTTTTGGCACTGCTAATCGTTCCCAGAATACTTCTTGCGTCAAACTTTTTTGGATCTAAATTCTTTTCTTTTAAAATTTGCTTAATAACCGAAAGCTGATCGGCTGAATCAAGAATTGTAAAATTACGACTGTAACCAATCCGGTCGACATCTCGTCTTAAAATGCGCACGCACATGGAGTGAAAGGTCGAAATCCAAATATCTTCTGCTACTGGCCCAACAAGTTTCGCGACACGCTCCTTCATCTCACGTGCTGCTTTATTTGTAAAAGTAATCGCTAATACATTCCAAGGAGCAATTCCTTTCTCACGTAATAAATAGGCTACTCGATGCGTTAACACTCTCGTCTTTCCACTTCCGGCCCCTGCCATTAACAGCAACGGTCCTTCCGTATGCTTCACTGCAGCCTTTTGCTCTGGATTCAACCCTGCTAGCATTTTATCGATAATTCGTTCTTGCATACGCTCACCACCAAACAAATGTTCTTATTTTTTATCATAATAGATTTCTACCCTTATTGCAATGCACCTTTAACTGCCGAAACGGTTTTTAAGGCTGCCTCAAAATCTTCATATATTAAATTCCCAATGACAATCGTATCAGCATAAGCGGCCATTTGTCTCGCCTGCTCCTCAGAACGAATACCTCCACCATAAAAGAGCTTCGTTTGTTCTAATACCGCTGACACTTGTTTCACTGTATCCGCATCGCCATATATGCCACTAAATTCTAAATAAAAAACAGGAAAACGATAAAGGTTTTCAGCCATTCTTGCATACGCAATAATGTCATCCTGATCTAAATCAACATTCGCTTCTGTTAACTCAGCGACCTTTGAATCGCGATTTAAAACACAGTAGCCTTCCATTACGACTTCATCCCAGTTCATAATCGCCCCAAACTCTTTAATCGCTTGATGATGTTGGCCTAAAATCCATTCTCTTTTTTCACTATTCATCACAGACGGAATAAAAAAGTAATCACAACCTGGAGTAATCGAATCGACATTAGATACTTCAAGTGCACACGAAATCGCATAACGACGCACCTTAGCCATTACGTGTAACGTATTATCAAGAGTCACTCCATCCGTGCCTCCAATAATAATTCCATCTGTTCCCGATTCACAAATTCTTTCTATTTGTTCATCTGTCAACGCCCGATTCGGATCTAATTTAAAAACATGACGCCACTCTTGATAGTTTAGCATCTCAATCTCCTACTTCCCTACAATCTTTTTAACCATTCTACTCCAATTAAAATAGACTTATTCTGTTCGTCATTATATCAAAGATAAAGACTGTTGTCGTTGCTTCTTCCCCGTTATCCTGTGACCAAATTGTAGAAAAGAATGGGAATCAGATTCTATTTTTACATAACATTGGGGGAACCCGGAGTTGACGGCTTTTTTCACATCAGTGCTGGCCAAACGGGGGGTGACGGCGTTGCTCGGCTCTTTTTTCACATCAGCGACGGCCAAAACGCGGTTTTCATTTCCATCAAAAAAAAAGACAACAAAGCTGCCATTAGCAATTTGTTGTCTTTTTTTATATCCATTCACTTAATCATTAATTACAACTAGTTTATCTTCGACTGATGTTCGTTGCTTTGCTTTTGGAACGATTTCATAATAACCGATATGCAAAGTTGCCACGATTTTTTCTCCTGGTTGAACCCCTACCGCTTCTCTAAAAATAGGATCGAGATTATAAGCATTTGTTTTCCAGCAAACTCCTATTCCTTTTTCCCAAGCTAGTAATTGGAAGTTTTGAATCATAGCTGATACGGCACAAATGTCTTCTTCCCATTTTTTCTGTCTTGGGTCCTCTGGCATAACTACTAAAAGATGCAATGGTATATCTTGATAATACTTTTCCATTGCCGTGGCCTTATTCTCTTTTTGCTCAGCATTATATGTGTCAATCACAGCTTCTGCAAATTTCTTTTTTCCTTTTCCTTCAAAAGCAATAAAACGCCACGGCTCACGTTTCCCATGATTTGGAGCATATACTGCGTCATTTAAAAGCTCCACCATGTCCTGAAGTGGAATTGGATCGGTTTTGAAATCACGTATGCTTCGACGCTCACGAATTAATGTCGAAAGCGTACTCACTTTTTCGTTCATAAAAACTCCCATTTTAAGCACCACCTATTCATTATTCTTTTATCGGAATCAATTAATATTGATAATCATTTTCACTTATAACTATAGTATAAAGGGACAAGTTGTGAAGAGCAAGTCTCGTTAACTTTTTGCTCGCCTTCTAAGTAAAAACGCATCTATCTTCCCTGATAAATAAACAAATGAAAAAGGAACGGTGCAAATAATTAGTTCTTTTATGTTATCCCAACCAATTATAAAGTGTGAGTCAATGAACTTTTAACATAGTTACAATAGAAAAACGAATTAAAAAGAGGCTTAAATATATAAAAACCATTTCGAGAGATCAAAATGGTTTTTATACTATAAATTCAATGACTATTTTGGCCGAATAATAACGGCTGTTCCATATGCAATAATCTCAGATGCATTTGCCATAACCGTTGAGGTTTGCATCCGAAACCCGATAATCGCATTAGCTCCTTTTTTCTCAGCAGCTTTTTTCATTCTTTCCACTGCCAAACTGCGAGCTTCTTCCATCATTTCGCTGTAGCCTTTTATCTCTCCGCCAACGATTCCTTTTAATGAAGCTGTAATATCACGCCCAATATGCTTCGTTTGCACCGTTCCACCTTCAACAAAACCTAATACTTCTTCAACCGTATAGTTTGCTACTTCATTTGTCGTGACAACTAACATCTTGCCGCCCCCTTTTATTAGATCAATCTTATCTAATTCTATTTACGTCACCTTCAGACAAATAGTTTCATTTTTAAAAAATATTCCCCTGTCAATAAGGATGGAGCCGTTTTTGCTTCTTCTCGTTATTCTTGAATTCCTATATGAGTAAAATTAATGACATCAAACAAACCTCTATCTGTTAATTTAATCGCCGGAATAACTGGAAGTGCTAAAAAGGACAAAGTGATAAACGGGTTCCAGTCCCCCTCAAAACCAATCTCCTCTAAGGCTTGATCGATCTTTTTCAAACGGGCATACACTTCTTCAAATGGTTTTAAGCTCATCAACCCAGCTAGCTCTAATGGCAACGATGCTAAAACCTCGTCTCCCCTTACGACTGCTATCCCACCACGAATGTCTCTTACATGAGAGATCGCTGTATATAAACTTTGATCGTCGACACCGCAGGCCACGATATTATGAGAATCATGGGCAACGGTTGAGACAATTGCTCCCTCTTTTAAAGGGATTCCTTTAACAATACCAACCCCGACATGCCCCAAATTATGATGACGCTCGACAACGACCTGCTTTAAAAGATGCTTTTCAACCGAGCTTCTAAACAACCCGTCCTCCATATCCACTTCTTCTTTTAAATGTTCCGTCATAATCGAGCCTGGTTTTGTACTAATAATATTAGCCTTTTTGCCTTCTTCAAGCGACAATGCTAATGATTCAAGAGTAAAATCACGTAAACGTACACTATCGGTTAATGCAAGAGGTGGGGTTACTTGATGGCGTAATTCAGTTATTAGATGGCCATCTTCTGCGACCTTTTCCCCCATCACAAAAACTTGTTCAACTTCAAGATTCTCTAAGTGACTCACAATCAAAAAGTTTGCTTCGTATCCTGGGGCAATCGCACCCTTTTCTTTCAGTTCAAAACATTCAGCTGCATTTAAACTTGCCATTTGTATCGCTTGAATTGGGTCAACACCGTGTTGAATCGCCAAACGAACACTTGCATCAATGCTTCCTTTTTCAACTATATCATCCAAATGTTTATCGTCAGTTGAAAATACACAACGCCTTGCATTAGCAGTGGTTAAGATAGGCAATAATGCTTCAACATCTTTGGCTGCTGTCCCTTCCCGCATTAATAAGTACATTCCCCGTCTAAGTCTTGCTAACCCTTCTTCTGCTGTTACTGCTTCATGATCATTGCGGATTCCCGCCGTCATATACGCATTTAAGCCGTCCTCATCAAGACCAGCTGCATGACCGTCAATTCCTGCTCCGTTCTTTTTGGCAATGTTCAGCTTTTGAAGCATCGATTCATCACCTGAAAGAACGGCAGGGTAATCCATTACTTCTCCTAAACCGTGCACTTCCTTATTTTGAAATAATAAATCAATATCATTTGCTGTTAAATCCGCTCCATTATTCTCAAAAGAAGTCGCTGGTACACATGATGGGGCCATGACTTTTACATCAAGAGGCAAATCCTTAGACGCTTCGACCATATATTTGACCGCACTTAATCCACCGACATTGGCAATTTCATGAGGATCAGCCATGACCGTTGTCACTCCTCTTGGAACGACGATTTTGGCGAATTCTTCTGGGGGGACCATCGCAGATTCGATATGAACGTGACCATCTATAAAAGCAGGCGAAATGTATTGACCGTTCAATTCGACGATCTCTTTTGCCTCCTCGTATGAACCAATTCCAACAATATAGCCGTTTTTTATCGCCACATCTGCCTCGTAAAGCGATAATGTAAACACATCAATGATTTTTCCATTTTTTAAAATTAAATCAGCCTCTTCTGCTTTAGCTGCTGCAGCAATCTTATTTTTCAACTCATTTTTAGGAACCATAAGCACACCCGCCTCAATATACATTTTTCCTATTGTAGTATGAATTGATTCAAAATGCACCTGGTTCGTAAGGAAATCACCGGGAAAGCTTTTACTTTTAAACAGATTAACTCTTATTACTCAACTTTCGCAGCGTATAATTGCCCCTTAACCGTTGATAGAGATTGACTTTAGGGCGATACAAGACTCAAATTGACTTTACATGAACAGTTCAATCGTTGACAGTCTGAACACATCTTTTCGTAGGCTGTTGAAGGGATTTGTTCACTAAAATTAGGCCCTCCGGCGGTCGCTCCCAAACAGACACGGAGACTCCCGCAGGAATAAACCGTGGAGCGAGACCCCACAGGTGTACCGAGGAGGCTCGCCAGGTTCTCGGCAAGGACGCGGAGTAAGGTTTTGGTAGCGACCGCCGGAGGGCATATTTTTTTTACTGCGCAGTTTATCCGTTTGGTGTGATAGTACGTTCTCGCTTTTCAAACGTGTCAAGGGCATTTGTTTAAGAGCTTCCCTTTCGCTCTGCCAACTAGTTGAACGGATTTTCTCGATGCGAAAGTTGAGTTATTACTTGGAAGTGTTTTTATTTGGACAAAATGAAAGTTACCCTAAAATAAAAAAATAGTAGCACAGGCCATGATCTATGCTACTAATCTTAGTATATCTTTAATTAATTTATGCTTCAGTACAGCGAAAGCAAAAGCCTTCACCTGGCTTAATGACATCTAAAAGCAGCTGATCTTCCGGTACAACATAACCAACAACATTAACGGCATCATGTGCTGGCAACGACTTTTTAGTAATTTGCAATTCACCTTGATAACGTCCATATCGTTCATTATCAATTGTTATACTTCCTCTAGGCCGTTCCACTGTTGAAACTATCGGTACGTGAAACTTACCTGTTTGAGCATAACTCCTAGAAGTAGCTGAACGAATAACATCTCGAGCAGAGTCCAGCCGTTCATAATGTACCTGTTCAATAAGTTCTTTTGTTGGTTCACTCGCTTTTAAGAACGTTGTTCGAAACGTGATAACGCCCTTATCATAGGTAGAGAACGTTTGAGCACTTTCTTTAGAGAGCCATGGATCACCTATAATGACTTTATCTACCCCGCATTCTCGCCATAGTTCTACTGCTGCGGCAAAAGGCGAAACGTGACGATGCTGCTCAAGTGTAGGCAATCCCTTATTTATTGGCCCCCTTTTCTCTCCTTCGCCAGGGACAAAGGCGGCAATCTTTATACCACATTGTTTCAGTTGCCTATTTTTCTGAATGAACGAATGTTTGGCTAAGCCTGTCTCTGGTCGCGGGTAATAATTATGCCATGCTTCTACATTCGCAAGATTCAGTCCTTTTTCCAATAGCTCTTCAAAAAAGGAATCCGTTAGTGTGCTGGCATTAAGAACGACTCGCATGACCTTTGAAAGCCTAACAATTTCCTCAGCCCCAATTCCATAGTCAATTCTTAACCCACTTAATCCTTTTATCTCAATGGAAGAGCCTAATAGAGATAATGAACTCGGAGAAATATCAGCAATCAGTTCCATATTATGTTGAACTGCCCACTCACCTAACTGCTTTAATTCTTTTATATACATAGATGAGTCGTCTTCCGGTATATGAAGGGACGTAAAGATAGTTTGAAATCCATGTTCCTTCATCGTTGTAAGGTATTCATTTATTTGTTCCTGTGAACGTTGCCCCAAAAAGATAGACACCCCACGCATCATTTCCTCATCTCCTTAATATAAAAAGTGGAGCCTGTTTGCTTAGAAGTGAGAAAAAATACAGGGCTGACTAGAAAGTCGCTTTTTGACTTTATAGTCAGACCGATTTTTCTTGAGCTTCTAACAGGCGGAGCTAGATTGATAAAAAGCGGAGTCCGTTTGCTCAGAAGCGAGAACACTAAAGATCAACGCTAAGTTCGCGACGTCCTGTCGCAACGCCTTGTACCCACTTCCTGTAGGCAGGCCGATTTTTCTTGAACTTCTAACAGGCGCAGCTAGATTGATGACAACCTTATTCCAGGTTTTTAGCCATTTCTTCTTTATATCCAAATGCATACGTAAACAGAAAACCAAATGTATACGCAATGACAAGTCCTAAGAAATAAAGAAAATACTTATTATCAGCAATAAGTGGAAGAAGTGATAAACCTGACACTCCAATCCCTAATGAAGCCGTTTGCATAGCAGCCTGAAAAGCTCCTCCAACTGCAGCACCTAAACACGCGGTAATAAATGGGCGTCCAAGCGGAAGCGTTACCCCATAAAGGAGTGGCTCTCCAATTCCAAGAAACCCAACTGGCAATGCACCTTTTACTGTATTTTTTAAACGTTGATTTTTTGTTTTCACATAGACAGCGATGGAAGCACCTACCTGTCCAGCACCAGCCATTGCTAAAATCGTCAGCAGTGGGGTCGCACCCATTATATTTACGAACTCTAAATGAATAGGTGTTAATCCATGATGCATTCCGATCATAACAAGCGGCAAAAATGTTCCGGCTAAAATCGCACCTGCAAATACTCCTCCGACATCTAATACACTATGAATTCCTTGTGTAATCCCATCTGACAAAAAGCTCCCAATTGGTTGAAGAACAATAATTGTTAGAACCCCAACAAACAATACTGTGATAAACGGAGTAAGGATAATATCTAGAGAAGATGGAACCCCTTTTCGAACAAATTTTTCAACAACAGCCATAAACCAACCTGCTAATATAATCGCAAAAAGTCCCCCTTGTCCAGGTACTAATTGTTCTCCAAACAAAGTGATGTTTGCAAGGGCAGGGTTAATTATGAGGATACCAGCAATCGCTCCTAGTGCAGGTGTCCCTCCAAACTCTTTTGCCGTATTCCAGCCAACCAAGATCCCTAAAAAGGCGAAAATTCCTCCACCGATGACAAGTAGAATTTGTAGCCATGTCGTTTCAGGATCAACTCCGGCATTTTGAGCAAAGTTCGCCCCTCCATTAATTAAACCTGAAGCGACTAGAGCTGGAATCAATGGAATGAAGATGCTCCCAATTCTTTTCAAAAAGTTTTTTATCGGTGAGCGTTTTTTATTATTTTTTGCCGGATATTCTACCGAATCAGATTGTTCACTCCCAAGTGTTAGTCCTGTAAGTTGACATAGTTCAGCTGAAACTTTGTTAACTGTTCCTGGACCTACGACAACCTGCAAAGTTTCATCTTCTACTACACCCATGACACCATCGACTTTCTTTACCTCGCTTAATTGAATCTTTTGCTCATCTTTAAGCTTCAATCGAACTCTGGTCATACAATGCGTAATGCTAATAATGTTTTCTTTTCCCCCAACATTGCTTAAAATTCCTTCGGCAATGGCTTGTTCTTTTTTCATCATTCTTTCCCCCCTATTAATTATCTGAAATGGCTCCCTTGACGAACCCTTCCGCTTTATTTAAGCGATCCAATGCTTCCTCATAAGAAACATCAGCCAAGATCATAACGATCGCTGGTTTTACTTGACTATTTGCTTGCTTAAACACTTCCGCAGCTCTCTTTTCATCTATGCCTGTTGCTTGCATGATAATCTGCTTTGCACGAACGACTAATTTCTCATTTGTCGGTTTCACATCAACCATTAAATTGTTATAAGCCTTCCCAATTCCAATCATCGAAGCCGTTGAAATCATATTTAACACTAGCTTTTGGGCTGTTCCAGCTTTTAATCTTGTAGAACCCGTGAGCACTTCCCCACCAGTCACTACTTCAATTGGATAATCGGCGAAGTGACTAATTTCAGCATCATCGTTACAAGAAATGCTCCCTGTTACAGCACCTACTTCATTAGCATATTTTAAAGCTGCAATCACATAAGGGGTTCTTCCGCTTGCTGCTATTCCAATGACAACATCATTGTTACTGAGTTCTATTTGTTGTAAATCACTTTTCCCTAGTTCTAATGAATCTTCTGCCCCTTCTACTGCTTTTACAAAAGCCTCCTCTCCCCCAGCGATTAATCCAACGACGACTTTGGGATCGGTTCCAAAAGTTGGTGGACATTCAACAGCATCTAATAAACCTAAGCGTCCACTCGTTCCAGCCCCAACATAAATCACTCTTCCTCCTTTTTTTAAGGATTGAATCGTCTGTTCTACTAAGCTCTCTATTATAGGGATAGCTGCCTTAACAGCATGAGGGACTGCCTGATCTTCGTAATTCATAATCTTCAGTACTTCCAACGTAGACATTTCATCCATCTTCATCGTTCGTTCATTTCGTTTTTCTGTTGATAATTTGTCTAGCATTTATAACATCTCCCTTAATACTCATCTACCTCTTATAGTTTTTAACGTTTTTATTATACTATCATCTGAAATAATAAATCAATATATAACATATTTTTATAAAATTTTATTTCAATTTAGACAGACTACGCTTTTTAGCTTTTTTTAATGTAATATAAAATTATCTCTCCGCTTCCGACTACTTACTTTTCCCCAAAAGGAACAGTCCCAAAAGCCTTAAATAGAAAAAGCCAATGCATTTTACTCGTTGTAAAATACATCGGCAGTGATTATTTTTGCATGAGATTAGTTAGAGGTGGACATGGAGCGATGTTCACGGCTCCCGAAAATTATGCTCCGCTAAGATTAGGATTCCTCCTTTTATACTTGTGAATTTTTCCATTCTATTTTGAATATAAAATAAGGAATTTCCAATAAAAAAAGTTAGATGACCGTCATTTAAGTCATCCAACTCTTTTTTAGCTAGTTTTGTCCCTAACTTTTAGAAATATATGCAACTTGGTTATTCTCCAACTGTTTCTTGTTCTTTTATACGATCTAGAGTCATTTTATAACCATCATTTCCATAGTTTAAGCAGCGCTTCACTCGTGAAATCGTCGCTGTGCTTGCACCCGTCTCTGTTTCAATTTTGTGATATGTATATCCGTTTTGTAACATACGAGCTACTTCGAGACGCTGTGCAAGAGATTGAATCTCATTAATGGTACAAAGATCATCAAAAAACTCATAACATTCTTCTAAATCTTTTAATGACAAAATGGCATTAAATAATTGGTCGAGCTCTTTGCCTCTTAATTTATTTATTTGCACGGTAAGCACCCTTTCTTGTCTTCTATTAATAAGTTACGCTTCCTTTAAGACCGGGAGAATCAGGAATAATGTTTACCCACGTTTGACCTTGCTTAAAAGGTACGATTTCCCCATCTTTTATCGGAAGAATTCGTCCGGCGTTATTAACCCATTCTAATTCTTGTATTTTACCACTATGAATCAGTAAAGCCTTACCTCCTGATTCGAGATCAACAGACCGTCTTCCTGCCTCATCCAAAACTTGATGCGTGGCCTCAACGATAAAAATATTAGCTAATTCAATGGCAGCCCCTGTTTCATAATCGACTGTCTGCTCTTCATTATACCGATAATAAGTCATTTTTGTCTCGTCTAATCGATAATGGACATTATATAAATCTAAATAATTAATGGATATTTCGGTTGCTTCCTCACCAGAAACCTCAACATTTTTATCTAAAAAGACATTTGGCTCAACTTCAGCCTCAAACTCCAATTGCTCTAGTTTCATACCTTCCATTAAATGATTTAATGATAAGTACGAATTATGAGGGGCGACACGATCGCTTGAACGTTCAAATAAGGTGCCATCATAATATAATCCATTCAAATAATCTGTCGTACCATTTGTAAGCATCGTCTGTGCGTCTGGGCTCCAGCCATGGATCACAAGCATCGCCTCGTACCCATCTGATAAATCAACAAAATAAGGCCTTGCACTTCGAATAGGTCCAATCCGTTCTGGTAATTGGCTTTGATACAAAGCCACAAAACGCGTTACTTCATATTCTGCCAATACTTCATAAATGAGATCCGCTTCTAATAGCCCCGACTGCGGACGAGCAGCCGGAGAATTATTGATAACCGCCCCAATCACACGATTATTATTGATGACATCCGTTTCTACTCCTGTTAAAGGATGCGTTAACATCACTTCTGATTCAGGGACTTCCGGCTCCTCATTATCTTCTGGTATTTGTTCATTTTGATTAGGACTTTCTTCCTCGGCATGAGGTTCGCTACATCCAGCGATTATTATGAGTAGAGTCATAATTATTCCAATCCAATATTTCATCCTCTTTTCCCACAACCTTTTCCCTATTTTTCTTTATCCTAGCATCAGGCTAAAGAACCTATTTTTAGTTTAACGCATAATAGACGGGAACAATACCGTTTTCTTTTTGACATCATAAATTCCTTTTTGAGTCACACGAACATAAGGTAAGTGGGTTGAAGAGAAAAAGAGTAAACTATAGATTGGGTCTTCGTGTTTATATCCTCGTTCTCGTAATAAAGAAACTAAGTGCTTTTCTTCTCCCATAATTTCTTCCATCGATTTATTAGACATCATGCCAAGCAAAGGAAGCTCTATATTTCCGATAACCTCACCTTTTTCGGCAAGCACAATTCCTCCACCTTGTTCTTTCATTTGATTAAACGCACAAACCATATCTGGAATACTCTTACCGATTAAGATAACATCGCCTGAATTATTATAGGAGCTTGCTAAACCAGAAATTTGGTTTCCAAATCCTTTAATCATCGTCGTAATATGCCATTTCCCATGGCGGTCAATAAGGGCATAAAAACTTTCATCATGTTCTTGGCTTAATTCTTTTGTCGTTGAATCAATCGAAATATGATAAGGTTTCAAAATAACTGCATTAGCCATTTCAATTCCCATTGGCATCGAAAAGTGAAGCTCATCCTCATGTAAATCCCAATTATATTCAACTTTATCGACTCCGTAATCTTTCCATGGGAAGAAATCATCACGTTCGATTACTTTATTTTCTCGAACAATCCATTGCCCTTTTGCCAATACGGAAACAGGTGTTGGGTTATCTTCTGCAGATAAAAAGTTTAAATTCGCCATTCTACCTGGCGCGATTAAACCATGCTTATTTTCAAAATTATAATAGCGGGCCACATTATACGTCGCCATATTGTAAGCTTCGATCGGCGGAACGCCATTGTCGATCGCAATTTGAATGAGATGATTCATCACGCCAGACTCATAAAAGGAAGGCGGAGAACCATCCGTGTTCATCAAACAGCGATCAAAGCGCTCGAGACCTAACTCTTGTAACTCGATTAAAATCTTTTTCAAATCTGGTCGAATCGAGGATTGGCGTAATGACGTGTAATAGCCCATATTAATTCGCATTAACGCATCTTTTCCAGTAATTGATTCATGATCAGATGTGACACCAACTAAAGCCATCTGGGTTAGTGTTTTTTCTGAGGCTCCAGGAAAATGTCCTTCGATTGGTTTACGAAGTCGTTTTGTTTCTTGGATCCAATGAAGAATTGCATCGTCTCCACTTAATACCTTGGGCCAAGATGTTAGCTCTCCCCCTTGGACGACTAAATGATGCTCAAGCCACTCCTTCATTTTTGAATTCGAAATCGCATCTTCATTTGCTAGTTCTGTCTGTGGATCGTAACGTGACCACCAATACATGGAGGTTGGTTGTTTATCTAAGTCGCTAATTAAAGTAAGCGCTTTCTTTTTTTCTAGGGCCAATAGAAAAATTAAGTTGTCACTTATCAGTGTTGTTGTACCTGTTATAGATGCATACTTTGCAAAGCTCAGGGGATTATAAAGTTGAAATGGGTGAACATGATGTTCAATGTAACCAGGAACAATAAATTGGTTCTCACAATCAACGACTTCCGCATCATGTAAAACAGGCGGCATTTCATCTCCCACATAAACAATGGTGTCTTCGGAAATCCATATATTTGCTTTAAGCCATTTCTGACGAGCTTGATTTAAATAAGTAGCATTCTTTAAAACAAGTGATGGTGCCTGTTCACCTTTAACAACAGCGAGTTGATGTCGTAGTTTTTTCTTTGTCGATCGATTCAATCTCTCAGTCATAATGTGCAATCACTCATTTCTCCAATCAGTTTTTTCTATAGTACCACATAAATTGTTAAAGACTAACATCTATGTGATATGTTTTCACACATTTTTTAAAAAGTCATTACTTTGTAACATTAAATCGTAAAAAAAGAGCTTTTTTCTCGGTATTCATCCAGTAATATCCAAATAGCTGAGGAGGCTCCCGGCTCACCCGCGGAACGCGTAGGGCATGCAGCTGACGGAGTAAACAAACTACACTTTTTCTCGCTTCTGACCAAACGGACTTCGCTTTATACTTTTAGGAGGTTTTTCTTTTGAAACAAAATATTGGAATATGTGGTGCTTTCATTCGAATTACGATTGGTTTTGTTATTTTAGCATGGACAGGCTCAAAATGTGCCAACCGCCATACTCGTGATTTCCCTATAATTGCCGGTCTAATAGGGGCAATGAAGGTGGCAGAAGGGATTACTCGCTTTTGCCCTATCATTTATTTAGTGCAAAAACAAAAAGAGTATAAGCAAGAATCACCAAACGAAGTGGTTAATCCTTCATAATCATAAAAATACAGTATGGGAACATGTATATGCCATCCCATACTGTATTATTCGTAAGAGGTACAACGAATTCCTCTTTAAAATGGTCATTTTTCTTAACTTATGATGAAATGACTTTGGAAATCGCTTTTTGCCCTATATCGCTACGATTAAATAAGCCAGATGATTTTACTTCTTTTACCGCTGAATAAGCTTCTTTTTGTGCCTCAGCAATGGTTTTACCTTTTCCAGCGACTAATAGGACACGCCCTCCGTTTGTCACCCATTGTTCTTCTTCTTTTTTAGTCCCTGCATGGAAAAGAAGATGTGGCTCTTTTATGTTTTCTAATCCTTTAATTAAAATACCCTTTTCATATGCTCTTGGATACCCTTTGCTTGCTAGAACAACACCAAGTACTGCCTCATCTGACCAGTCCAATTCAGGTCTTTTTCCAGCTAATAATGTTTGTAACACTTCATAAAGATCAGAATTCAAGCGTGGTAAAACAACTTGTGTCTCTGGGTCACCAAAACGAACATTGAACTCAATGACTTTAGGGCCTTCTTTTGTCATCATTAGACCGGCATACAAAATCCCTGTAAATGTACGTCCCTCTTGAATCATCGCCTCGGCCATTGGTTGTAAAATCTCTTTCACCGCACGGTCAACATCTTCTTCGGTAAATTGAGGTACTGGAGAATAAGCTCCCATTCCACCTGTGTTTGGTCCCTCATCCTGATCATAGGCACGTTTATGATCTTGTGCTCCCACCATCGGTACAACAATATCGCCATGAACAAAAGCCATTAAGGAAAGCTCTTCACCATCTAAATATTCTTCAATGACAACCGAGGCACCTGCATCGCCAAATTGATTATCTTGAAGCATCGACTGTAAAGCAGCAATCGCCTCCTCCACAGTAAAAGCGACAACGACTCCTTTGCCTGCCGCTAAACCATCTGCCTTAATGACAATCGGAGCCCCTTGCTCTTTTACATAAGCAACTGCTTTTTCATAATCTGTAAAATTCTCATAATCGCCGGTTGGAATATTGTACTTTTTCATCATTTGTTTCGCAAAAGATTTACTACCTTCTAATAAAGCGGCTTCCTTATTTGGTCCGAATGTTGGAATGCCTTCAACCGTTAAACGATCCACTAAGCCAGCTAAAAGTGGTACTTCTGGACCGACAAAGACGAGTTCTACTTCATGTTGAATCGCAAATTTGACGATTTCCTCATGAGCCGCTTCAGCGATATTTACGACTTCGGCCACATCGACCATCCCAGGATTACCTGGTGCAACAAATACCTTTGAGACATGTTTACTTTTTGAAAATTTCCAAGCGATCGTATGCTCTCTTCCGCCACTACCGATAACTAATACATTCACAAAAATGTCCCCTTTTTTATAAAACCACTGAAAATGATCTGCTCGTTAAAAATGGTTACATTAATTAGACTGCTCCGCCAGCTCCATACCCTACGCGTTCCGCGCGTGAATCGGGAGCCTCCTCACGACTAGTCGCTGCGGGGTCTCCCGTACTTCACTAATCCCGCAGGAGTCTCCGGGTATTGCGCTCGCTCCGCTTTGGTCAAAGAAAAAACAGCTAAAGCGACATAGATCTTCTAAATGAATAACCAATTATTTATAATTTTCCTCTGTTAAGGTTGAGCATGGGATTTTTTCAGTGCCTTCTTTTTTTATTGAGCTTTTATTTGAGCCTTTTAACTTTTGATTAATGTTTAAAGTGACGAACTCCTGTGAAGACCATTGCGATGCCATATTCGTTCGCTTTATCAATCGATTCTTGATCTTTAATCGAGCCACCTGGTTGAATAATAGCGGTAACTCCTGCTTTTCCAGCTGCTTCGACCGTATCATTCATTGGGAAAAAGGCGTCAGAACCTAAGACAGCTCCAGCACTTCTTTCTCCTGCTTGTTCAATCGCAATTTTAGCCGCTCCGACACGATTCATTTGACCGGCCCCGATTCCTACCGTCATCTTATCATTCGTTAAAACAATCGCATTAGACTTCACATGTTTTACCACATTCCAAGCAAGCTTTAATGCTGCCCATTCTTCTTCACTCGGTTGACGCTCCGTTGGTACTGAGATCGTAGCCTCATGAAAACCATAGCGATCTTCATCTTGTACAAGCAAACCACCGTGAATCGATGTAATCACTTGCTCTTTTTTCTCTTTAGCCGCTACATCAATGGTCAATAAACGAAGATTTTTCTTAGATGTTAATACATCCAGTGCTTCCTCTGTAAAGGATGGCGCGATAATAATTTCTAAAAAGATTTCTTTCAATTTTAGTGCTGTCGCTTGGTCCACTTCACGGTTCAAGGCAATAATCCCGCCAAAAATAGAAACTGGATCCGCTTGGTAAGCTGCCTCATAAGCCGCTTCAATCGTTTCACCTGTTCCAACACCACATGGATTCATATGCTTGACGGCAACCGCTGCTGGCAGATCAAATTCCTTCACAATCGCTAACGCAGCATCTGCATCTTTAATATTGTTATAAGAGAGCTCCTTGCCATGAAGCTGAATGGCTTTAGCAATCGAATTATCGTCCGCTAATGGCTTTTCATAAAAAACAGCTTGTTGATGTGGGTTTTCCCCATAACGTAAGTCTTGTTTTTTCGTGTAAGTAACCGTTAATGATTCTGGATTTTCTTCTCCGACTTCTTTTGTTAAATACTGGGCAATTAAAGCATCATACCCTGCTGTGTGACGGAATACTTTTGCCGCAAGCTTACGACGTGTTGCTTCTGTTGTAGCTCCACTATCTAATTCTGTTAAAACCGTTTCATAATCAGCTGGATCGACTACGACCGTAACATGCTTATTATTTTTTGCGGCAGAACGAAGCATACTCGGTCCACCAATATCAATGTTTTCGATCGCATCAGCAAAAGTTGATTCCGGTTTAGCAATCGTTTCTTGAAATGGGTAAAGATTGACACAAACGACATCAATTGGCGTAATATTATGTTCCTTTAGTTGGGCGACATGATCTTCCTTTTCACGCATGGCCAATAAACCACCATGAATGTTTGGATGTAAGGTTTTCACACGACCATCCATAATTTCTGGGAAGTTTGTCACTTCAGAAATACCAGTTACTGGAACACCCGCATCTTCAATCGCTTTTTTTGTCCCACCAGTTGAAACAACTTCGAAGCCTCGCTCCACTAAACCTTTAACAAAATCTATAATGCCTTCCTTATTCGATACGCTCACTAATGCTCTTTTCTTTGTCATCTTACTCCCCTTCCACCTTATGTAAGGAAAAAATTGCTTGTAATGTTTCTGGATACAATTTGTGTTCCACAGCTTGTATCTTTTTCGTTAATGACTCTCTCGTGTCATTCCCCTCAACTTGAACTGCCTCTTGAGCAATGATTGGTCCCGTATCCATTCCTTCATCAACATAATGGATTGTAACCCCAGTAACTTTCACCCCAGCTTCAAACGCTTGGCCAATCGCATCAAGCCCGGCAAATGCCGGTAATAGTGACGGATGAATGTTGACAATACGCCCTTCATAAGCAGTAAGAAGTGTCGTTCCGATTAATCGCATATACCCTGCTAACACGATAAAATCAATTTCGTTTTCTTTTAAATGACGGACAACCTCTTCTTCATACGCACTCTTTGTCGGAAAGTTTTTCGGCATATATTCATAGACAGGAATATTGTAGTTGGCTGCACGTTCCACCACTTTCGCCCCCTGTTTATCACAAATAACGAGTGCCACTTCCGCTTGTAATTTCCCAGTTTTTGTCGCCTTAATAATAGCCTCTGCATTGGAGCCACTACCTGAAGCAAACACAGCTATTTTCATAAATCAATGCCCCCGATATGAACCCCTTCACCTTCAATCACTCGACCAACCACAAAGGCCTGCTCTCCTTCTTTTTGTAAAAATTCAAGCACTTTGTCCGCATCCTTTTCAGAAACGACAACTGCCATTCCGATTCCCATATTAAAAGTAGAGAATAGTTCACGCTCGGTTAACCCGCCATACTGTTGAATGATTGAAAAAATAGGTGGCACAGGCCATGAAATTTCACTAACTTCCACCGCTAAGCCCTCTGGGAGCATTCGTGGAAGATTTTCATAAAAACCTCCACCTGTAATATGAGCTAAACCGTGGACATCAAACTCTTTTTGTAAAGCTAAAAGTGGTTTCACGTAAATTTTCGTTGGTGTTAAAAGTTCTTCTCCTAATGTTCGATTAAGTGTCGGCAACTCGTCTTGCAAACTTAGCTTGGCATCCTCTAACAAAACTTTCCTTACTAATGAAAAACCATTACTATGAAGTCCACTTGAAGCAAGCCCGAGCACGACATCATCCGCTTTGATTTTGTCACCTGTAATGACATTGGCTTTTTCAACAGCACCTACCGCAAAACCAGCTAAATCATATTCCTCAACCTCGTACATTCCAGGCATTTCAGCTGTTTCCCCACCAATTAAGGCACATCCTGCTTGTTCACAACCATCAGCAAACCCTTTAACAATGGCTTCAATTTTTTCCGGAATCGCTTTTCCACAAGCTAGATAATCTAATAAATAAAGGGGTTCTGCTCCTTGTACGACAATATCATTGACACACATCGCAACCGCGTCAATCCCAATCGTATCGTGTTTATCCATCATAAAAGCAAGCATAAGCTTTGTGCCAACTCCATCTGTTCCAGAAACGAGAATCGGTTCCTTCATTTGCAGAGCAGAAAGGTCGAACATGCCGCCAAACCCACCTAGACCACCCATGACACCTAATCGAGAGGTTCTTTCCACATGGCTTTTCATTCGATTCACTGCTTCATAACCTGCTTCTATATCAACGCCTGCTTTTTTATACGCTTCGGACATGGTTTAATTGCCTCCTACTTTAGCTAACTACTTACTATATGTTTTTAATTTTTCATATGTTTAGAAGATAGATCATTTTCATATACTCCACCAGCTGCTTGCCCGCAGCAATCGCGGGGCAGCATGAGAGTTTATCAGTTGCCTCAACCCGTGTGAGGTTAAACCTTTGCGTGTGGGTGCAATGTATCGGAATAAATTTCGGTCGGATACTGTCCTGTAAAACAGGCTAAACATTGACCACAGTTTGCTTCACTATCTGAGCGTCCAATTCCTTTCATTAGCCCTTCAGTTGATAAAAACGATAAAGAATCGGCCCCCATTATTTCACGCATTTCTTCAATCGAGTGTTGGGAAGCAATTAATTCTTCTGTTGTCGATGTATCAATGCCGTAAAAACAAGGATTTTTAATCGGTGGTGAACTAATGCGAACATGAACCTCAAGAGCACCAGCTTCACGTAACATATTAACGATACGCCGACTCGTTGTCCCACGAACAATTGAATCATCAATCATGACTACCCGTTTACCTTCTACAACACCACGCACTGCCGATAGCTTCATCTTAACGCCTTGCTCACGTAATTCCTGTGACGGTTGGATAAACGTTCGGCCAACATATCGGTTTTTGATCATGCCAAGCTCATATGGAATACCTGTTTGTTCGGCATAACCAATCGCCGCTGAAATACTAGAATCAGGCACACCTGTAACAACATCTGCTTCGATAGGTGATTCGATTGCTAGTTGTTTTCCTAGATTTTTCCGGGCAGTATGAACATTAATTTCATCGACATTACTGTCTGGACGTGCAAAATATACATATTCCATTGAGCAAATCGAACGAGCCGTTTTATTGACAAAACGTGTGGAACGTAATCCATTATCATCAATAATGACAAGCTCCCCTGGTTCCACTTCACGCTCATAAGTGGCCCCAATTACATCAAACGCACATGTTTCAGACGCGACAACATAGGCATCACCTAAACGTCCAATCGATAACGGACGCAAACCATTCGGATCAAGAGCGACCATCATCTGTTTTTCATTCATAATCGTAAAAGCATAAGCTCCTTTGAGCATCGCTAATGAATTGCGTAACTGCTCTTCTAAGCTATAAAACCCACTTCTTTTGATTAAATGTGCTAAAACTTCCGTGTCTGAGGTCGATTGAAAAATACTCCCTTGTGCTTCTAGTTGGCGTTTCATATTATTAGCGTTTACGAGATTCCCGTTATGAGCAATCGCGAGACCGCCTGTTTGAGAGCGGAAAAGCAGGGGTTGCACATTTGCGAGACCCCCACCTCCTGCTGTTGCATACCGCACATGACCAATGGCTGATGTCCCTTGTAACTCAGCCAAAGTTTCCGGACGGAACACATCGTTTACGAGACCTAAACCTTTATGAATTTTTAAATGCTCGCCATTTGAAACAACGATCCCTGCTCCTTCTTGACCACGATGTTGTAAGCTATGAAGTCCATAATACGTAATCTGTGCGGCATCCTTATGACCCCAAACACCAAACACACCACATTCTTCATTTAAGCCTTTGATTTCAGCAAACATGGGATAGCCCCTTTCCAAGATGTCACAATTTCTTCTTGAGTGGCATCAACCACGATCTTACTTGACTCATCCGTAATCACTAAACGCGCTTCATCAGTTACTTCACCGACTAGAGTCGCTTCAGCAACAGCCGCTTCAAAGGCAAGACGATTTTCTGGTTTTACCGTAACGACAAAACGAGATTGGGTTTCACTAAATAGAACCGTGACAACATCTCCTGCTAAAGTAACTCTCGCCCCAACATTTCCTGATGTCATTTTTTCAGCTATTGCGACACTTAGTCCACCTTCTGCAACATCATGGGCTGATGCAACAAGGCCTTGCTGAATGGCCGCTAATAATTTCTTTTGTCTTGCTTTTTCCACTTCTAAATCAAGAGCTGGTGCTTTTCCAGAGATTTCGCCTTCTAAAAGTTTTTGTAATTCACTACCGGCAAACTCAGGCTTCGTTTCCCCAATCACATATATCAAATCGCCCGCCGCTTTAAAAGCTTGGGTCGTAATATGGTCAATGTCTTCGATTAAGCCAACCATTCCAATAACAGGTGTTGGGAAAATCGCTTCCCCATTCGTTTCATTATATAAAGAGACGTTTCCACCAATAACAGGTGTTTCGAGCGTACGACACGCTTCACTCATTCCGTCTGTTGATTTTTCTAGCTGCCAGAAAATTTCTGGTTTATCCGGGCTACCATAATTTAAACAATCCGTCACACCAAGTGGCACACCGCCTGAACATACGATGTTACGAGCTGCTTCAGCGACAGCAATCTGGCCGCCCACTTCTGGGTCCAAATATAAGTAACGAGAATTACAATCAGTTGTCATCGCAAGAGCTTTACGTGTATCACGAATCCGAACGACCGCAGCATCTGAACCTGGGCTAACAACTGTATTCGTTTGTACCATGTAATCATATTGGTCGTATACCCATTCCTTACTCGCAATCGTTGGCTGAGCTAATAACTTTAATAATGTTTCCTTTTTATCTTCAATCACTGGAATCACTTGCTCAAGCTGTTGGAATTTTTCGTAATAAGCTGGTACAGTTGATGGCTTATGATAAACAGGTGCATCCTCAGCTAAAGCATCGACTGGAATTTCTGAAACCACTTCTCCTTTATGTAAAAGGCGAAGTTTCTTATCATCAGTTACATGGCCTACTTCGGCCCAAAGCAATCCCCAACGCTCAACAATTTCTTTAATTTCATCCTCTTGGCCTTTTTTGATAACTAGTAACATTCTTTCTTGAGATTCTGAAAGCATCATTTCATATGGTGTCATGCCAGCTTCTCGTTGCGGAATTAAATCAAGATTCATTTCAATTCCTGACCCTGCCTTACTTGCCATTTCTGCTGAAGATGAAGTAAGTCCGGCTGCTCCCATATCTTGAATTCCAACTAACGCCTCACATTGGACAAGCTCTAGACAAGCTTCAAGCAATAATTTTTCCATAAACGGATCGCCCACTTGAACCGCTGGTCGTTTCGCTTCTGAACCTTCACTTAATTCTTCAGAAGCAAAGGTAGCTCCATGAATTCCGTCACGCCCTGTACTAGCACCAACATACATAACCGTGTTGCCAACACCTTTTGCTTGGCCTTTTTGAATATCTTTATGATTAATTAAACCGACACACATTGCGTTTACAAGTGGGTTGCCGTCATAACAAGAGTCAAATTGAACTTCTCCTCCAACCGTTGGTACACCGACACAATTTCCATAACCAGCAATGCCAGCAACAACTTCCTCAAATAAATAGCGCACTTTTGGAGAGGTTAATTCTCCGAAACGTAATGAATTTAATAACGAAATTGGACGAGCTCCCATCGAGAAAACATCGCGTAAAATTCCACCGACTCCTGTTGCAGCTCCTTGATAAGGCTCAATCGCGGATGGATGGTTATGACTTTCTATTTTGAAAACAACCGCCTGCTCATCCCCAATATCAATGATCCCCGCCCCTTCTCCAGGACCTTGTAAAACCTTTTCACCATCAACAGGGAATTTCTTTAACAGAACCTTCGAATTTTTGTAGCTACAATGCTCAGACCACATAACAGAGAAAATTCCTGTCTCAGTGTAATTCGGTGTACGTCCTAAAATTTGTTCCACAAGGGCAAATTCTTCATCTGTTAAGCCCATATCACGATACAATTTTTGTTCCTTTACTTGTTCAGATGTTGGCTCAAGCTGTTGTAACATGAGTTTCCCTCCAATTTCGTAACATCGATTGAAATAATTTTAATCCATCGGCACTACCCAAAATCTCTTCTACCGCACGCTCTGGGTGTGGCATCATTCCTAGTACATTTCCTTGTTCATTCGTAATTCCAGCAATTTGATTTCTAGACCCATTAATCGCATCAACGTAACGGAAAACGACTTGATTATTCTCTTCTAATCTCGCAAGTGTTTCTTCATCACATTCATAGTTTCCTTCCCCATGAGCAACAGGAACATTAATAACTTCACCTTTTGTATAACCAGCTGTAAACATCGTGCTAGCATTTTCAACTTGTAACTGAACCGGACGACAAATGAATTTTAACCCTTCATTTCGTTTCATCGCTCCAGGTAAGAGACCTGCTTCAAGAAGAATTTGGAAACCATTACAAACGCCAAGTACAGGTTTACCAGCATGAGCCGCTTCGATGACCGCGTTCATCACTTTTGAAAAACGAGCAATTGCCCCTGAGCGGAGATAATCTCCGTATGAAAACCCACCAGGTAAAAGAATTCCGTCAAAACCTTCAAGTGAAGCCTCATCATGCCAAACATATTCGACTTCCGCTCCTAAACCATCCTTAATTGCATGGTACATATCTGAATCACAATTGGATCCAGGAAAAACGATTACTGCAAATTTCATGATGGCACGACCTCCTCGATTTCAAAACGATAGTCTTCAATCACTGTGTTCGCAAGAATCTTTTCGCACATTTCCTTAACACGTTCTTCTACATTTTCCGTTTTTTCTAATTGAAGTTCCAAATATTTACCGATACGCACTTCTTGAACTTCTTTATAATCCATCGTGTGAAGAGCTCCCTTAACTGCTACTCCTTGTGGGTCTAACACACTTTCTCTTAACGTGACAAATACTTTTACTTTCAACATGGATAAGTCCTCCTAGAATGGTTTTTATGATTTAGTGAAGTTTACGAATGTTGCGTGAGTCGAGCTAAAATCTCAGCGTAACCATCTTGCAAATTACCTAAATTGCGACGGAATAAATCTTTATCAAAGCGTTCATTTGTATCTTTATCCCAAAGACGACATGTGTCAGGCGAAATTTCATCTGCTAAAAGAAGTTCACCTTCCACCGTCCGACCAAATTCAAGCTTGAAATCTACTAAACGAATGTTAATTTCAGAGAATAAAGCAATCAAATGTTCATTTACCGCTAATGCCATCTCTCTTAATTGAGCTACCTCTTCATCTGATGCTGCCTCAAGTAGTTCAATATGGGCTTCTGTAATCAGCGGGTCTCTTAAATCATCATCTTTATAATAAAATTCAACAATCGGCTTTCCGAGCGGGGTTCCCTCTTCCATTCCAAGACGCTTTGCCATACTTCCTGCAATAATATTACGAACAACCACTTCTAATGGAACAATTTCAACCTTTTGCACGAGCTGTTCTGTTTCCGATAGCCGCTCAACAAAATGGCTCTCAATTCCTTTATCCTTTAACTGAGTAAAAATAAGAGAAGAAATTTCATTATTTAAACGAGCTTTCCCAGCGAGTGTATCTTTCTTTTCGCCATTAAAGGCTGTTGCCTCATCCTTATATTCAATCCAGAGGATATTTGCTTCATTCGTTTGATAAATCTTTTTCGCTTTTCCTTCATATAGGAGTTGTTGTTTTTCCATTTGGAGCCTCCACTAAAGTAATAGTTAAAAGTCAAAAAACACAGGTAAATGCGATATGCATAAATATTAAGAATAATCAAAAGCAATGAGTGGTAACCAATGTAAGACAGTCGTTCTTTTTAATTGGTTTACTCCGCCAGCTCCATGCCCTACACGTTCCGCGGGTGAGTCGGGAGCCCCTCGAATCGCTACGGGGTCTCCAGGCATTAAGCTCGCACCGCTTGGTTAAAGAAAAATCAGTTGAAGCCATAATGGCTCATTTAATGAATAACCTAATTGTCTTACTCATCAATTCCTAAGCGTGTAAAGATCGTGTCAACATGCTTTAAATGATGCTCGTAGTTAAAGCACTCCTCAATTTCTTCTGGTGATAATACAGAAGTAATTCGTTCTTCAGCTTCCACTAGTTCACGGAATTGAATACCCTTTTCCCATGCTTCCATCGCTTTTGGTTGAACGAGGTCATACGCTTCTTCACGAACAAGACCTTTATCAATTAAAGAAAGAAGTACACGTTGTGAGTAAATTAAACCGTATGTTCTTGTCATATTGCGTTTCATATTTTCTGGGAAGACGGTTAAGTTTTTCACGATATTTCCGAAACGATTTAACATATAATTCAAGGCGATTGTCACATCTGGTAACAGAATACGCTCTGCTGACGAATGGGAAATATCACGCTCATGCCATAATGGAACATTTTCATAAGCCGCTAACATATGTCCACGAACAATACGAGCAAGACCTGTCATATTTTCTGAACCAATTGGATTACGTTTATGTGGCATTGCAGAAGAACCTTTTTGACCTTTTGCAAAAAACTCTTCCACTTCACGTGTTTCACTTTTTTGTAACCCACGAATTTCAACTGCAAATTTCTCAATTGACGTCGCAATAAGGGCTAATGTGCTCACATATTGAGCATGACGATCACGTTGTAAGGTTTGCGTTGAAATCGGTGCTGCCTCTAAACCTAATTTTTCACAAACTAATTGCTCAACCGCCGGGTCAATATTGGCATACGTTCCAACCGCACCAGAAAGCTTTCCGACACGAACGGTCTCAGCTGCTTGTTTAAAACGTTCGATGTTACGTTTCATCTCTTCGTACCAAAGGCCAAGCTTTAATCCAAAAGTTGTTGGCTCAGCGTGGACACCATGCGTACGTCCCATCATTACCGTATATTTATGATCTTTTGCTTTGTTTTTAATAATCTCTAAGAAATTTTCTAAGTCATGTAGTAAAATTTCATTTGCTTGTTTTAATAAGTAAGAAAGGGCCGTATCTACTACATCTGTAGACGTTAAACCGTAATGGACCCATTTACGCTCTTCGCCAAGCGTTTCCGAAACAGCGCGAGTAAATGCAACGACATCATGACGTGTTTCTTCTTCAATTTCTAAAATACGGTTTACATCAAAGCTTGCATTTTCGCGAATTTTTTGTACATCTTCTTTTGGAATTTCGCCAAGCTCTGCCCATGCTTCACAAGCAACAATTTCAACTTCTAACCAAGCTTGATAGCGGTTTTGGTCCGTCCAAATATTTCCCATTTCAGGTCTCGTATAACGTTCAATCATAATTTAATGCCTCCAATTATCTTTTTCGTACCTTCTTTATTATGAGCGTTCATCTAATTTTTGCAATGCCTCTTCAACGGTTTTAGCCATTACGGTTAAATGTCCCATTTTTCTTTTTTCTTTTGCCTCGGCTTTTCCATATAGATGAAGCTTTATATCATTAAATTGCTCAATATTGGCTAAAACTTGCGGCAAGTCCTCACCTAAAATGTTTTCCATCACGACCGGATTATGCAACGTTGTTTCTCCAAGTGGCCAACCGCTAACCGCACGAATATGTTGTTCAAATTGAGAAGTTTCACAAGCCTCAATCGTATAATGTCCAGAGTTATGAGGTCTTGGGGCAAGTTCATTTACAAAAAGGGTACCATCAGAGCCGACAAAAAATTCAACAGCGAGCGTTCCGACTAACCCGAGCCCTTCCGCAATCGTTAAAGCCATTCTTTTGGCAACATCTTGAATGTCCTGTGAGACCCTTGCTGGAACAATGGAACGATATAAAATATTGTTACGATGGATGTTTTCCGCTACTGGGAAAGTCTTCACTTCTCCAGTCGTTGACCGAGTAACGATTACCGAAACCTCACATTGAAACGGAATCCAAGCTTCTAATACTAGTTCACCGTGCTTGAGTAACCTTCTCGCCGCTTCATTAAGCTCCTCATGATTGTTGACAACCGCTTGCCCTTTGCCATCATAACCACCACGACATGTTTTCAAAACAGCTGGAAATCCGATATCTTCACCAGCTTGTGTAATCATTTCCTCCGCTAAAATAGCACGATGCGGAGCGACTTTAACACCTAATGCTTCAATCGCTTGCTTTTCCTTTAAACGATGCTGTGTGATTTTCAACAATTTATCCCCTTGTGGGAAAAAACATTGTTCAGCCATCCAGCCAGCTGTCTTCTGGTCAATATTTTCAAACTCATATGTTATAAGATCTGACACATCTGCGAGTAGTTTTGCCCCATCTAAATCGTCATAACCTTTTTCGATTTGGACATCTGCTATTTGCCCACAAGGTGAATCAGCCGTTGGTTCTAGTACAGCAATCCGATACCCCATCTGTCTTGCTGCCATCGCCATCATTCTTCCAAGCTGACCCCCGCCAATAATTCCAATAGTTGCTCCTGGTGTTAAAGGCTGACTCATAATGTATCACTGCTTTCTAACACTTTTTGTTCCGTTTGTTTTCTTCTTTTTTCTAAACGTAATTGAACTTCTTCATTAAAAGAGCCAATGATTTGAGTGGCAAGTAAACCAGCATTTGTTGCTCCTGCCTTCCCAATGGCGACTGTTGCAACTGGTACACCACCTGGCATTTGTACGATCGATAATAAGGAATCTAATCCTTGTAGAGCTTTTGACTGAACGGGAACACCAATGACCGGTAACGTCGTTTTAGCAGCTACCATTCCTGGTAAATGGGCAGCTCCCCCAGCTCCAGCAATAATCACCTTTAAACCTCTTACTCTTGCTTCTTCTGCATATTGAAACATTAAATCAGGTGTACGATGAGCGGATACAACCTTTTTCTCATAAGGAATTTCAAGCTCTTCTAATACGTCACAGGCATGTTTCATCGTCTCCCAATCAGATGTACTTCCCATAATGACACCGACAACCGGATCCATATTCAATCTCTCCCTATCCAACAATCTATTATTTTCCTTGGTCAATCCTTTACTTAAACATAAAAAAACATAGAATTAGGTTCTTTATCATCGATCTTTTCGAGAGAAAGTAAGCTAATTCTACGCTTTTTATCCAAACGTAAATCATTCATTTTAGGACATTAAGATGAATGAATGCCGAACTTTCCCTCATAGTCTAATAATTTACGGTTATTAGGTAGAAACTTTTGGGCCATATCCCCAAGGATTATATGAGGTAATTTCGTATTTGTGTTCTTTTCACCTTCATCTTACAAGTAACTCACCGTGATGTCAACGAAAAATCGAACATTTACTATCATAAAATAATTATCGTTCGTCTTCTTTTAATAACCCTTCAAAGACAATCACTTGTTTTATCGGCTCATAGTGGACATTTTGACCTTGTTTCTCCTCCGAGAATACAGGTTTCTCCATTCTCCTTATCGGTCTATACCCCATTTTATCCATCCGTTCAAGACAACCAGCAATCGACTCCCCCTCCTGAACCTCAAACTTCATTTTTTTCTTTTGACTCACATACATTCCCCCTATATGAACATTACTTATGTTGTTTTCTTTTTTTGTTCGGAATTTCATGCCCGACATACACCATATTGTAGTGTGTCTGAGGAAGACTGACAACACCTATTAAAGAGGCGACTGAAAAATAGTTTACTCGTAAATAGGTGGTTACATTAGTTAGCTTACTCCGCGAGCTGCATGCACTACGTGTTCCGCGGGTGAATCGGGCATTCCGCTCGCTCCGTTTTGGATTATAAAAAAAACAGTTTGAGCTATGTACGACTATTTACTTAGAAACCAAATTCCTTAGACTTTCTCTAAAAGATGAGATGAAAATTTTTTCAGTGGCTTCCCCATTACATTTTGAGCGACATCGTGACGTCAATCATCGGAACTCGGAATGAATCTACTTTTATTTTCAAAAATTTCATTGTAGTTCGTATCTGCTTGAAGGGCTCTTTCTTCTTGTTTTATTCGAATCGAAAGGACGACTCCATTTAAAATCGTAAACAAAAAGGCCGTCCAATACGCTTGAAAAATAATAGGTAAACTGATAATCTCGACAGCCACGACCACATAATTAGGATGCCTCATAAAATGATAAGGTCCCTTAGTCACAACCTTCGCCCCCGGCAAAATCATAATTCGTGTATTCCAAAAACGCCCGAGCGATGACAAAGCCCAGACCCGAACAATTTGAGCACTGATAAATAGACAAAACGGAATCGCCGCCCATTTCACCATTTCAGGTTGCTTCACTGCCATTTCACTAATTAAGGAAAGAAAGAAACCTACATGCAATAAGACAAGAAAAGGATAATGTTCTTTCCCCACTTCAAATCCTCCTTGGCTCTCGATCCAACGTTTGTTACGATTGGCAATCATCAACTCCAACACTCTTTGAAACACAATAGAGCCAAGGAAAATATAAATCCATATACTCAATGAACTCCCTCCCACTTTAGCAGAACAAGTTCGGAACAAAAGCCTGGTCCTAACGCCGCCATTAAACCAATATCACCTGATTGCCGTTCCTTTTTCATACATTCTTCGAGTACATATAAAACAGTTGGCGACGACATATTGCCATTCATTCGTAATACATCTCTCGCTTCCTCTGTTAAGGTCGTCGGAATCGCCAGCGACGCTTCATAAGCATCAAGTACCTTTTTCCCACCTGGATGAGCAACAAAAGAATCAATTTGACCTATTTCTAAGCCGTACTCATGCAAAAAACCTTCTACATTTGGTTTAAACCAATTTTCCACGACACTAGGAATATCACGCGAGAATACAACATGAAGGCCTGTATCCTTCACATCCCAGCCCATAATCCCCTCTGAATCTGGCATTAGAGTCGAATGTGTTGCAGTAATCGTTGGACGAAGGGGATTTTTTGCCTTTTGTATTAATGAAGAATGTTCCCCACAAATTAACGCACAAGCGACACCATCAGCAAATAGAGACGCACCGATTAAATTACTTTTTGATCGGTCATTTTTTTGAAAAGTTAAGCTACAAAGTTCAATACAACAGACCAATATATTTTGCTCTGGATACGCACGAGCATATTCAAAGGCACGACTTATTCCAATTGCCCCACCGGCACACCCTAATCCCCATAACGGAATTCTTTTTGTATGAGGGGAAAAGTTCATTTGATTCATAATTCTTGCATCTAAGCTCGGCGTCGACATACCTGAACTCGTCACCAGTACAATCGCATCGATTTCTTTTTCTTCAATTGGCTCTTTGAGGAACGCTTCATTTTGTAGGCAAGTCTTTATAGCTTCGACCCCAAATTCGGTGGCGAGTTCGATGTATAAATCATTACGTTCCTGTAAAGTATGACTTTCCTCAAACCATTCAATTGGAACAGCAAAATGTCGCTCATCAATTTGCCCATTTTTAAAAACGGGCAGCAATCGATTAATATCTGAAAAACTTTCACTAAACAATTCCTTCGCAAACTCCATCGTTAAATCCTGAGTCAACCTATTGGGCGGACGAAAGGTTCCTACCGATAAAATACTAACCATAATTAAGCCCCTATCCTTATTTTGATAGTTTAGGTTTTCCAGTATTAGTTAATTTATTCTAGTTTGTACCTTCATGTCGTCTCGGTTTCCAGTTTATTACTTCTTTTCTGGTTATACGTACCGTAATATAGAACAACTTGGATTTTCATTACCTAATGTGCTTTTTTCGCACCGTAATTTGACTCTGCACGGTTTTTCATTACTTATTCACATTTTTTCGCACTCTAATTCCCCACTCCGCACTTTTTCATTACTTATCCACTCATTCATCCCTCCATACTTCAAAAACTCCTAAAATCAACACAAAAAACCCACAGCCAACGTCAATTGAATGTGGGTTCCGTTTTTATTTCTGCTTTTCCAATCTTTTTTGAAAATGCTCGCGCCATTCTTGGGAAAGTTGTCTCACTTTGACAAGCTCCTGCCAATCTTCTGATGTCGCTTCTTTCCAATACCTTGCTTTATTTACGTCCAAAACCGTCGGATTCTTAGCATGGCGCTCCACTAGTTCCAACTCGTCTCCCACACTCACCTCTCCATCATGCAACACGCGGGCATAGTAGCCACTCCAGCCTTTTTCATTCACCCATAAAGCCATTTTTGGCTCATTGTGTTTTAGGCCAATTTTGTAACAAGGGGAACGTGGTTGGCTAATTTCAAGTAAGACGTCTCCAATTCTATACACATCACCTATTTGCACATCTTGCTCGCTTAACCCAGAAACCGTTAAATTTTCACCAAAAGCTGATTGCCCTGGATTTCGACCAAGTTTTTCTTCCCAATAGGAATAGTGTTCAGCCGGATATAAACAAATCGCCATATCCACTCCACCATGATGAACTAGATCGGATTGCGTGTCACCGATAATCCCTAATGAATTCACCTGTACTGTTGAAAATAGTGGTTCCTTATATATACTCGTTTTGACTGGTTTACCATTCATCATGACTTCCCTTGGCTTTCCAACATAAATGCCTTCAATTGTTATCGACATGGCTGTTCCTCCTTATGTTCTCCCTCGTTTTTACATTTGCTTTGGTGCTTTGACTCCAAGTAATCGTAATCCTTCTTTTAAGACAATCGTCACGGCTTTCACTAAGGCTAAACGAGCTTCATAATGTTCGTCCTCCACTAAGATTTTGACATGACTGTAATATTTATTAAATTCTTGAGCCAACTCTAGGACATATTTGGCTACCTTTGATGGGTCCCTTAATAGGAAACTTCTTTCCACGACATGCGGAAAATGATCGACAAGCTTCAGAACGGCCCAACTATACGAATCGTCCAAACCACCTTCCGGAGACGATACTTCCCCAAGCTTCGCCTTACGCAAAATTGAGCCAGCTCTTGCATGTGTATATTGGACATAAGGACCCGTTGTTCCTTCAAAACGAAGCATATCTTCTAATGAAAATTCGACATTATTCTGTTTTTCATTTTTTAAATCATGGAAAATAATCGCCCCAACCCCTACTTGTTTGGCCACTTCGTCTTTGTCTTCAAGATTTGGGTTCTTTTCATTAATATTTTGCTTCGCTAAATCGATTGCTTCTTTAATCACTTCCTCTAATAAAATAACCCGACCTTTTCTCGTCGACATCTTGCGGCCATTTTGTAAAATAAACCCGAATGGGATATGCTCCATTTCCTTGGCCCAATCATAGCCAAGCTTTTCTAATACTAATTTAATTTGTTGAAAATGTAAGCTCTGTTCATGGCCGACCACATAAAATGATTTAGAAAATTGATACGTATTTTGTCTATAAATGGCGGCGGCTAAATCTCTTGTTGCATAAAGGGTCGCTCCATCTGATTTCCGAATTAAACAAGGCGGTAAATTCTCCTTCTTCAATGAAACAACGTCCGCTCCATCTGAACGTTCTAACACATTTTTATTCTCTAGTTCTTTAATAACCCCGTCCATTTTGTCATTGTAAAAAGCTTCCCCATGATAGGAATCAAACGGGACATCTAACAGCTGATAGATTTTCGCAAACTCTTGTAATGATTCATCCTTAAACCAATTCCAAAGCTCTGTTGCTTCGACATTCCCATCTTCTAACCTCTTAAACCAAGCTCTTGCTTCATCTTCAAGCTCTCGGTTCTCCTCTGCTTCTTCATGGAACTTCACATACAAAGCAAGTAGTTCCTTAATCGGATTCCTTTTAATCATATCAGGATCGCCCCATTTTTTATAAGCAGTAATGAGCTTACCGAACTGTGTACCCCAATCACCTAAATGATTAATACGAACGACCTGATAGCCATTTTTCTCAGCAATCGTAGCCAGTGAATTTCCGATCACAGTTGAACGTAAATGCCCCATTGAAAAAGGTTTTGCAATATTGGGTGAAGAGTAATCTATCGTCAGCACTTGGCCTTCACCTATCGATTGAGCACCAAAACACTCCTTTTCAGCTAAAACCTTCGACAAAATACTCTTGCTCATTTCCGCTCGATTTAAAAACACATTCACATAAGGCCCTACCGCGACCACCTTGGAAAAAACGGATGCCTGAATTTGGTTAGCCAATTGTTCAGCGATTTTAGCTGGAGCTTGCTTCAACTGCTTCGCTAAAACAAAACAAGGGAAAGCTAAATCTCCTTGCTCCTCAAATTTAGGCTTCTCTATTAATCCCTCAATCTCCTCTTTCTTTTTTACACCATTAATCGCCTTTTCTATTTTCTCTGCATATAGTTGCTTTGCTTCCATTATCTCTACACCTCTTTCATTTTTTTCACAAAAAAATCCCGTCTCTATTATTTAGAGACGAGATTTACCCGCGGTACCACTCTGATTGTTCAAAATACGAACCTACTTTCAACTAGATAACGGCTAGCACCGGCAATCCCTACTAGTTATTTCAGGATGCATCTCAGAAGTGCGCTTCATCATGGTTTCGTTATTAGGCTCACACCAACCCTAACTCGCTTAAACTACCCCATCACTACTCTCTTCCTCACAGACAAATATATTTCTAGATATTATACTCAAAAAGTTTGCAGCTGGCAAATGGAAGTTTTCTCTTTAGAGTAGATTCGTTTCATTTAAGAGAAAATGGGGAAAATACAAACTATTAAAGGAATTCCCAAAAGGAGCGGAGCAATGAACGAACAAAAAATATACGATATGATCGGTGTAGGAATTGGTCCATTTAATTTAAGTCTAGCTGCCCTTATTGAGCCTATAGATGAAATAGAAGCTCTCTTTTTCGAGCAATCAGATTCCTTTGAATGGCATCCTGGAATGTTAATTGAGGGAATGGACTTACAAACTCCCTTTTTAGCGGACCTCGTCACATTCGCTAACCCACAAAGTCCTTATACATTTGTCAATTATTTGCACGAACATAACCGTTTATACCAGTTTTATTTTTTTAATCGATTTGATATTCCTCGTAAAGAATACAATGAATACTGTAAATGGGTTCTCTCTCAGCTCAAATTTTGCCACTTTGGTCATCAAGTGGTTGATGTACTCGATCATACCAATATAGAAAAGCCGTATTATGAAGTTGTTGTTTTCCATCCTAAAAATGGTAAAAAGCAATCTTACTACTGTAAACATCTCGTTTTAGGGACGGGCGGTGTTCCTAATGTACCAGATGGTTTTGAAGGTTACCCAAGTGAAGATGTCCTTCATACGAGTCAATATCTTGAGTACGAAAAGAATTTAAAACAAAGTAAATCGATTACAGTTGCTGGCTCTGGACAGAGTGCCGCGGAGGTTTTTTATGATTTATTATTGGAACAAAAATATTATAACTATGAGCTAACTTGGTTCACGCGCTCAGGTGGTTTTTTTCAAAAAGAAGAGGCCAAGCTTGGGACTGAAGTTTTCTCACCAGAATATGTTCATTATTTTCATCATTTGCCATTTGAGCAACGGTTGGATGCACTTGATACGCTTGATCCCGTCCGAAATGGTGTCGATCCAAAAATCTTAAAAGGCATTTATGATTTACTCTACAATCGCTCGATTCAGCAAGAGCTTGCCGTCACCATTCAACCAACGACTGAGTTGAACGGCATCAAAAAGGCAAATAAAACGTATCAATTATCGTGTACACAATGGCAAGAAGATCACGATTTTACGTACGAAACAGAAAAGCTCATACTCGCCACAGGCTACAAACCAAAACTACCTGATTGGCTAAATCGATTTGAAGATAAAATCCTTTGGGAAGATGACAAGCGTTTTAAAGTAACAGAAGATTACCGCCTTACCTTTAAAACAGAACGAAAAAATGCTCTATTCACCCTCACAAACATCGAGCATTCGCACGGGGCTAGTGCCACAAATCTCGGACTCTCTGTTTTACGAAACCAAAAGGTCATTAACACGATTGCTGGACGTGAGATATACCCAGAACCTACAAAGGCTGTCTTTCAGCAATTCTCTCAAAAGTTGAATTAACCTTCAGCTATCTTTTTTCCCCTTTAATGAGAAGACTTGTTTAAAAAAAGGGCCAAAGGGAATAGCCTTTATAAGCAACTCCGAAAAGAAAAAGCCTTGAAGGAGGAACATAAAATGACAACCGATAAAAACAAAACAAGAAAAAATGATCCTGATAAATTTAAAAAAGACAAAAAATCTCAAGAGGAAGTCGATCAATTGATCATGCCGATTGATGACTTACCACTTGAAGAAATAGAAGAAGAAATGAAAGACGAGCGGAACAAAAAGAAAACAAAAAACCGTTCATCTAGTGATAAATCATAACCTAAAAAACCATGTTCCCTTGGAGACATGGTTTTTCTACTCTGTTCTATGATTTCTCCCTCTTGTCACACCCTCTTCTTGAACCTTATAAACCTCCCAAGATTTATATTAAATCTCTTGCATCCAATCTCCTCGATTCCTATTTCCCTATGTAAATATGATATGATTTTAATAAAAGTATTAATCGTAAGAAGGAGTACTCTTTATGAGCATCATTGAAAAATTTCAAACATTCATTATTTTATTAGCAGTAGGAATTGGACTGCTTTTTGGTCAAGTCCCCTATATCGAAACCCAAGCAGGTTCATTCATTTTGCCGTTTTTATTGTTCATGTTATACGGTTTATTTTTAACAACTCCCATTGATAATCTTAAAAAAGCTTTTAAAAACATTCCCTTTTTAAGCTCAAATGTACTTATTAACTTTATTTGGACGCCTATTCTCGCTTGGTTACTAGGGGCTGTCTTTCTATCCGATCACCCGGCATTATGGCTTGGGTTTATTTTGCTGCTCGTCACACCTTGTACAGATTGGTATTTAGTTTTTACTTCGATTGCGAAAGGAAATATTGCTTTATCCACATCTGTCTTACCCGTTAACTTAATTTTACAAGTCATTCTATTGCCTGTTTATTTTTTTATTTTTGCTGGTACGATGGAGACGGTCGCCTTTTCATCGATTATTGAAAGTGTTGTTTTCGTACTGTTACTTCCTCTTTTCTTAGCGGCAGTCACACGCTATCTATTCAAAAATAGACAGAACATACTCCAAGAAAAGATCATACCGTTTTTTGCAACATCACAAATCATCTTTTTATCATTGGCGATAGTCGCAATGTTCGCTTCACAAGGCTCCTATTTATTAGCAAATTTAGAGGTTATTTATTTATTACTGATTCCTTTATTGCTTTTCTTTAGTATCAATTTTATTGTGGCTCAAACAGTTGGTAAGGTTCTCAAATTTTCATTCGAGGACACGACAAGTTTAAATTTAACGATTATCGCTCGGAATTCACCGATCGCCTTAGCTATCGTCGTCATAGCCTTTCCCGAACAACCTCTTATCGCCTTAGCACTAGTGATTGGTCCACTTATCGAACTGCCGGTCCTTGCCGCCGTCTCACAAATTTTATTAATGATGAAAAAAAGAACAGTCGCGTAAGCTGTTCTTTTTTGATGCTCTTCAATTAAAGAAATGCCTCTAATGTCCAACAATAGTAAAATGCCCTAAAACTTGTTTTATTGGACAATCTGGTAGCTGCTGTTTCCCTATTTGTCTTAGAACCTTGGTTTATAGGACAAACCGATAACACTCCTTCCCTTGTTTGTCTTAGAACCTTGGTTTATAGGACAAGTCGATAACATTCCTTCCCTTGTTTGTCTTAGAACCTTGGTTTATAGGACAAGTCGAAGCTAAACTTTCTTTATTTGTCTCAGAAACAGGTTCTATAGGACAACTTTCTACAGATGATTCTCTCTTTATGTCCGATAAACCCTAATACACGTCCAAATCCAAACTACCTAACTCACTAGAAACTCCTTAAACCAAAAAAAACCCTTAGATAAAACTATCTAAAGGTAAATACATCGCAAATATTTAGTATCGAATCTATCTTTATTTCGTTCCAGTTGAACCGTGTCCACCACGGTTTTCATTCTCAAGTTTTTCAACTTCTACAAATTCGATCGCTGGCATTTTTTTCATGATTCTAAATTGACAAATCCGATCATTTTTCTCAATCACCGTATCTCTTAAGGCATATGCTGGGAAAAACCACTGATCATTATCGCCTTTATACGATTCATCGATAATCCCCATAGAATTCGTTTGGATAATGCCGAAATTCTTGAACGTGCTTGAACGCGGAACAACATGGCCTTCATATCCTTTTGGCAACTCCATCGCAATTCCTAGTGGGATTAATTTAAATTCATCCTTTTTAAACTCGATTGTTTCGGCTGCACGTAAATCAATCCAATCGCCTTGAACGATTTTATCAGCCTTTACAAGATTATCATTAAAATATTTAATTCTAATTTGCTCTGTTGACATCTTATTCTCCTTTTTCGTAACAAAGAAAATAGGGACTAAATTCACTAGTCCCTCTCTCTTTTTAATAATCGTAATCTGACTCGTCCATATCCTCAACAACTGAAAGCAAGTAACCATTTCCAACCGTTGAGAAGAAATCATGATTCGTTGTACCTGTCGATAATCCATTAATGACAATCGGATTCACATCATCCGCTGTATCCGGAAATAATGGAGATAACCCAAGGTTCATTAACGCTTTGTTTGCATTATAACGTAAGAAGACCTTCACATCCTCTGTCCATCCGACTTGGTCATAGAGGGAGGCTGTATATTTCACTTCATTCTCATATAATTGATACAACAATGAATAAGTCCACGTTTTTAACGATTCTTTTTCCGAATCGGATAGTTTATTAAATCCGACTTTGAATTTATAACCGATATACGCCCCATGTGCCGATTCATCGCGGATAATCAACTTAATGACTTCAGCTACATTGATCAGTTTCGCTCTACCTAAATAATAGAGTGGGGTATAAAAACCAGAATAAAAGAGGAATGATTCCAAGAAAACACTTGCTACTTTTTTCTCTAGAGCTGAACCATTTCTATACACTTCATCAATAATACGAGCCTTCGTTTGCAGAAAATCATCTTCACGTGCCCATCTAAAAATATCTTCAATTTCCTTCTTCGTATTTAACGTACTAAAAATCGAAGAGTAGCTTCGTGCATGCTCAGACTCCATAAATTGAATGTTATTTAACACCGCAATTTCATGTTGAGTTTTCGCATCCTTCCTTAGTGCATCAATACCTGATTCTGATTGAAGAGTATCAAGCATCGTTAGACCACCAAATACTTTCTCCACTAAACGCTTTTCTTCATCGGGTAACTTTGTCCAATCTGAACGATCTTTCGATACTGGCATACGAGTCGATAACCAAAATTGTTCCGTTAACTTCTCATAGGTGATTTTATCGATCGCGTCTTCTATATTATTCCAATTGACCGCTTCATAAGCTGCATAGTCCGTCACCAATTAAAACCTCCCTAAATGCTGCACGATTCACAATAGTTGGCACCAACTTCAGTTCCATCATCCGTATAGGTTCTAATATAGTAAACGGATTTAATGCCTTTTTTCCATGCATAGTTTCTTAAAATATTTAAGTCTCTTGTTGTTTTTTTCGTCGGATACTCACTGTTAACTTTCCACTCATATAGCCCTTCTGGTAATTCAGATCTTAAAAATAAGGTCATACTTAATCCTTGGTCTACATGCCTTTGTGCGGTCGCATACGTATCAATAATCTTTCGTTGATCGATATCGTAAGCAGACTCGTAATGTGGAATCGTTTCACTCGTTAAATAAGGGGCTGGATAATACACTTTCCCACGTTTACCCTCTGTACGTTCCTCAATCCTTTGCGTAATCGGATGAATTGAGGCGGTTGCTTCATTCACATAAGAAATCGAGCCAGTAGGGGCCACAGCGAGTCGGTACGCATTATAAATCCCATGTTCCATTACGGACGCTTTAAGCTTCTCCCAATCTTCGTGACGAGGAATAAAGATATCTTCAAAGATTTCTTTTATTTTCTCATGCTTAAACGAAAAGTCCTCTTCCGCTAAATATTTATCAAAATACTCACCTGTTGCATATTTAGACTTTTCAAAATCGTAAAAGGTTTTTCCTGTATCAATCGAAACTTGATTACTTTCGACGAGTGTCCAATAGTTTAATAACATAAAATAAATATCCGTAAACTCGATCGCTTCAGGAGATCCGTAATAAATCTGGTTTTTCGCTAAGAAACCATGCAAATTCATCGCTCCAAGACCGACTGAATGATACATATCATTACCATTTTTTACAGAAGGAACGACATCAATACTTGAATGGTCTGTCACATATGTTAAAGCACGAAGCATCGTTCGTACCGATTTCCCAAGGTCAGGAGATTTCATTAAGTTCGCGACATTTGTTGAACCTAAATTACAACTAACATCATTTCCTAATTGAGCGTATGTCTGGTCATTATTAATCATAGAATCCTTATGCACTTGAAAGATTTCAGTACAAAGATTTGACATAATCACATGTCCATCAATCGGATTTTCACGATTAACCGTATCGATATTAATAATATACGGATAGCCACTCTCATTTTGAAGATTACTAATTTCCGTCTCTAAATCTCTCGCTTTGATTTTCGATTTTCGAATTTCAGGGTTGTCGACCATGTTGTCATATTCTTTGGTGATATCTACATAAGAAAAAGGCTTGCCGTACACTTTTTCCACATCATGTGGTGAGAATAAATACATAAAGTCATTGCTTTTTGTTAGTTCATAAAATTTATCAGGCACAACGAGGCCAAGCGATAAAGTCTTAATTCTTACTTTCTCATCCGCATTTTCTTTTCGGACCGATAAGAAATCAACAATATCAGGATGGAAAATATTCAAATAAACAACCCCGGCACCATCTCTTGCTCCGCCTTGATTGGCATAAGAAAAAGCATCCTCAAACAATTTCATGACAGGTACTACCCCATCAGCTAGTCCATAAATGCCTCTGATTGGATCATTATTTGCACGGACGTTCGATAAACTAATTCCAACTCCGCCACCTAATTTAGATAGTTGTAATGCTGAATTAATACTTCTACCAATGGAATTCATATCATCGGAAACCGTTAATAGAAAACACGACACCATTTCACCTGATCTCTTTTTACCGATATTTAGGAATGTTGGAGTGGCTGGTTGATAACGTTGGTTAATTAATTCCTCCGCTAAATCTAAAGCCAATTGTTCATCCCCATCCGCAATCGAAAGAGCATTAAAAGCCAAACGATCCTCATATCTTTCTAAAAAACGCTGCCCATCATCGGTTTTCATCGCATATTGGGAGTAAAATTTATAAGCCCCCATAAAAGAACGAAAACGAAACTTATGATTATAAATCGATTTAAATACTTTTTTAACAAACTTTCGGTCATATTTATTTAAAAAATCCTCTTTTATATAGTCATTCTCAATCAAATAATCGAGCTTCTCATCTAATGAATGAAAAAAGACAGTATTCGGATTTACATATTCTAAAAAATAAGCTTTCACGGCTTCTCTATCTTTATCAATTTGAATCTTGCCTTCCTTTGGCAAGTTCAATAGATTGTTTAAGGTAAAATACGTATCCTCTTTTACCTTTTTACTTAATTCCGGTGCCTGCATAGTGGTTCAATTCCTCCTTGAAATTCAGTAAGTCATTATTCGTCCCACTAAATTCAAATGTATATAATAATGGCTTATTATACTTTTTGGACAAGTCCTTCGCATTAAAACAATAATCCCCATCAAAATTCAAATTACCACTACCTACGAACCCGATTAAATGGCTCCTATTCATTTGATAATCAATAAATGAGCTAACTACCTCAGTAATTTGCTCGTCATAGCTAGGGACAACGACAATAAAAGGTTCATCGATTTTTTCATAAGGGTCGCTGTAATTAATTTCAACAGATTTCTCACCTGTTTTTTCCACAAATTCTCTAACATTCCCCGTTAAAGAAAGATAGGCAATGAGCAATTTAATTCAACACCAATTCTTTTAACTTATCTGGTTGAAATCCTGTAAATGGTTCTGTCCCATCCGCCACAACAACTGGCATTTGACGTAAATTTAGGGTATTCACAACATAATCAAAAGCCTTTTGATCTTCTTCAATATTAAAAGCTTGAAACTCAATACCTTCTCCATTTAAAACGACTTTTGTCATTTCACATTGCGGACAACCGTTTTTTGTATACACTGTCACTTTTGACATAATTATGACCACCATTCTTTTATATTATTATTCATATTCATAAGCAAACCTAGACAAATTAAAGAGATAAAGCCCTATTCTATAAGCCTCTCGATCATATAGAAATATTTTCGTGAGTAATAGATTTGTTTTATCTACTTATATCGTATATACTTTTAAAAGTGTGCGAAATTAGGGCTTGACAAATCCTTCACCATCGTCAATATATTGATGTTCTTATCACATATTAACACAATATATAGCGACTAACAACAAATTTAATTCGACTCTCTCATAAAAAAAAGATTTTAAAAAATCGCATATTTCTTTCTCTCATTTCACTCTTTCCCCTCATTTAATTGAGAACAAACACCCGATTATTTTATTATTTATCGACTCTTATAATAGGACATTCCCTTTTAAATTTAGAACATTTTTTTAGCATCAATCGACAAAACTCTACGTATGGCCTATGACATTTAATAGGATATTTATGACTTATTGCATCCATATTTTATTCATGCTACAATTTTATTATTATTTACGGAAAGGAATGATGGGTGGACGATGGATAACTAACCTATTTTTTACATTTGAAATCGTATATTTCAGATTATAAAACATAGGATTAGTCTGCCCATTTTTCTATAAACGTTTGAGCTATATGATTATATGGCTTCATTTAGGTACGTTAAAATGCGACTAATCCTTCCATGTCTATTGGGAGGATTTTTTTATTCTCCTAAAAAAGAAGGGGGAAATTTTAATGAAAGAATTATTACAACTACAAAATATCAGCTATGAAATAAATGATCAGACTATTTTTGAGAAGGTGAACACAAATATTCAACAAGGGGATATCATTGGGATCATTGGAAAAAATGGAGCTGGGAAATCGACTTTGTTACAACTATTAAATCGTGATTTAGTCCCGACAACAGGGCAAATCAAGCAAATAGAAAACCATCTCAAAATCACGATCGTTGAGCAAGAAACCGAATCCCATTCTTTTGATAACATCACCAATCAAGAAGAAATCCTATTAAAGAAATGGGATGTACCAGTTCGCTTTTACGCACAATTAAGTGGCGGAGAAAAGTTAAAAGCACGCCTTGCTAGAGGTTTAGCAAAAGGAACCGACCTTTTATTACTCGACGAACCGACCAATCACCTTGATCAACAAAGCTTAGACTTTTTAACAAAACAACTAAAAAGTTATCACGGTACCGTTATTTTAGTCTCACATGATCGCTATTTTTTAGATGAAGTGGCAACAAAAATTTGGTCCATTGAGCATAAAAAGGTATACGTCCATACAGGCAATTACTCAAGTTATATGGAAGCACGCGAACAAAAAAGACTAACACAGCAACGTGAATACGAAAAGCAACAAAAAATGGTTGAGCGCATTGAAGGACAAATGAATCAGTTAACCTCATGGGCTCAATCAGGTCATGCACAATCGACTAAAAAAGAAGGCTTCAAAGAATATTATCGTGTTAAAGCAAAACGTCTAGATTCACAAGCGAAATCCAAGCAAAAACGATTAGAGAAAGAACTAGAAAGAATCAAAGCTCAACCACTTGAGCCTGAATATGAAGTTCAGTTTTCGATGGAATCCACCCACAAAGTTGGGAAAAGATTTTTAGAAGTCAAAAATCTAGCTAAAACATTTGGCAAGCAAATCCTATTTCAAAATGTTCATTTTACGATTCAACACGGTGAAAAAGTTTCCGTAACGGGGCCAAATGGAAGTGGAAAAACAACTTTTTTGAAAATGATTGTTGGAGAAGAGACTGGAGAAGGGGATATTTGGATTTCTCCATCAGCTAAAATAGGTTATTTAACACAGGAGGTATTTGACCTTCCCCTTCGGCAAACGCCAGATCAACTATTTTATCAGGAAACTTTTTCAGGAAGAGGTCATGTCCAAAATTTAATGAAACATTTAGGCTTCAGTGCTTCGCAATGGACAGAACCGATTGAAAATATGAGTATGGGTGAACGAGTGAAGGTTAAGTTGATGAAATATATTTTAGAAGAAAAAGATGTCCTTATATTAGATGAACCAACCAATCATTTGGACCTACCTTCTCGTGAACAGCTTGAAGATACTTTGGCACAGTATACAGGAACACTGCTGATCGTTTCCCACGATCGTTATTTTCTCGAAAAAACAACTGACATCAATCTTATTTTTTCTGAGAAAGGTATCTACAAGCAGCTGAATGGAAACGAATCCTCACCCAAAACAAATGATGTTGAAGAATTAAGGTTAAAACTTGAAACAGAACGACAGGAAGTGTTAGGTAAACTGAGCTTTATGAGCCCTAGCAGTAAAGAATATACAGAACTCGATCAAAAGTTTAATGAACTTACTAAAAAAATAAAGGAACTTTCTTAAGAACCACCCAAAAACACCTCACTCTACTTGATTGGGGTGTTTTAACAATCGTTCAACGGTTCTATGTTCTTTATCAAATTTAATCACCCCTATTAGAAGGAGACTAAAAACGTACATTGGCACAACGACAATCAACGTGACTTCTAATAGTTTAAATGCTCCATCATTAATAAACGATGTAAGCATGACACCTAAAACTAAAACGAGGAAAGCAACTACAATTAAAGTACTCTTTTTTAAAGCAAACCATTGCATCATCACTAAAGATATCGCTACCCCCAAAAACAAGATGAGTGTAAGTAATAAGGTAAGCCAAATAATCGTCTCCATATTCAAGGTCAAACTGCCTTTATACTTTGATGAGTTATACCAAATAAAAACATATAACACACATAAAACAGCATTTATCATCGCAAATCTTCTTTTCCCTAAACATAAATAAATAAAAGGACTGGCCATTATCATAATCAAGACCCACATCATTATCGCGTCACTTAGCAACAATAAACCTCCTTCAAAAGTAAATATTTTGTTAATCATTATTCGTTATTAATGTTTTTATCTCCTTTTTATATCAAAAGGAAATCACAAAAAAAGTTCGTTCTCATAATATGTTCACTCCTTATCTTATCTTAAATTTTTTTTCAGGATTGTATAGAAAGATCGGTAATATTATGGTGAATTATTCAAGATATATACAAAAACACTCTTGATATGGTCTATTACCTTGTTGTCTCTCATTAGCTTCCTTTTAGAATGTTATAAAGTGAGTGGGAAGACACCGGTTTCCTAGATCGGGACAGCATCCTCACGCAAGCCGCTGTGGGGTCTCCCGTGTTTCACTTTTCCCGCAGGAGTCTCCGGGTATTCCGCTGGCTCCGTTTTAGTCAAACAAATACCAGCTAAAGCCATAATAGATCATCTAATGAATCAACTAATGGTTTGAGGTTCTTCTCAGTTAAAATTGAGAATGGGACTTTTTTAGTAGCCTACCCTTTCCGTCTACAGGAGTCGGCTACTCTATCTTGTCCTCTAAGCTTAGCGTCTGGCGGTTGACGGGGATCGTGTTTTCTGAAGCGGTGACACCGCTCAATGTCCACTTTACTAACCTTTTCTAATTTAAGGGTTTGAGACAGCCCTCATCTTCCTTTATTCAAAAAGTAATAAGTGCCAATATGATGAATGCTCCCGATAAAACAAAGTACTTATAAAATCGCTCACCTTGGAAAACAAAAACACACTGAATAAAAATCATAAATAAAACGACTATCCTCGCAATCATAAAAGGTTTTAACAAAGGTTTAGTCGCTTTTTCAAAAAATATACCCATTCTCCCTACCGCTGCTCCTTAATAAAAGTCTTATTCCTCTATTAAAACTATAACGGGCAGAATTGATTAACGATTTCCAAAAGACGTTCAGAACTTTCAGATGTGACATTTTCAGCTAGCCTTGCCGCTGCAATAATCGGTGCCCATTGAAAAATCTCGACTTTTGACAGTCCACTTTTCTCACAATAAAGTCGCAAATACATATCCGCTAATTCTAATGAAAAATGTGAATACAAAAGATAGGTTCGATAGACGTCCGCACGAATATCGCCAACACTAGAATCTACCCAATCAATAATAGTTACTCCGTTATTCGTCTTAATTAGGTTAAATAGATGAAAATCACCATGGCAGAGCTTTTTTTCAAATGGGATAGAATGTAACTTTTTAATTAATGTAGCCTTTCGCCTTTGCTCCAAAATCGAAACAGCCTCTATTTGACGCTGGAGCTTTTCCGTCATCAATTCCAATGTAGTGTCCGGAACAACCGTATGAATTTGTTGTTGAAAACCAATGGATAGGTTCATATAATATTCTGCTTGTTCCTTGTTTTCTAATAAAAAATCGCCTAATGTCTTTCCCCTACTATACTCCATGACAAGTGCTTGTTTTCCCTCAATTTTTGTAACATCCAATACTTTAGGGACAGAGAGCCCAAAAGAGTACGCCCACTTTTGTTTATTGGCTTCATGTATTGACTCGGTTTCAGGCAATTCATCATTATATATTTTGAAGATTTTATTTTCATGAAGATATATTTTGGCTGTATTTCCAGTTGCGATCAGGTTCACTTTATCCCCCCTACTTTCTATTAACCTGATAAATCAACGCAGGTTTAAAGAAAACTACCGATACTGATTATGGTTTGGTTCGAATAAGTTCTCATTACTATATCTAACAACCGAAAAATTATCTACGTTATAATGACCATCAAGCAATTCATTATGGTGGGCAATGATATTCTCAGCAGACAATGTTTTCGAGTCTGTCGTCGAATGTCCATCGCCTACAAGGGTTACATCAAAAGAATTAACTGTAGCCGTTCTAACCGCTGTATCAATACAATGTTCGGTCTTACACCCCATAATCACCAAGTGTTCTATTTGGTTCCTTTGTAAAAGTGGAAGCAAACTCGTGTTATAAAATGAATTCGTTGCCTCTTTGTTTATAAAAGTGACTGGACTAGTTGGTATCTTAATTTTTTTATGAACCTGAAAACCGGCCCCTTTACCATCAGCAACATCTTTATCTCTTACAAAAATAATATGTACACCTTCTACTAACGCCTGCTCAATGACGTTATTTATATTAGCAATTAACTTATCTTTTTGAAACACTTCTTTTTCATCCCTATTTCCATCCATTAACTCTTGCTGAGCATCAATGATTAATAACGCCTGATTCATCTCATCTCTCCTATTAATAATTAGATTATATTAAATTCAATAAATTAAATGTTCTGTTTTTTTATATTGTACCATTCAAAATTTCAAGGGAGTAGAGCTATTCGTGATATCTTTTTTGTGAAATCAGATTTCGTATAATTGAGAGAAGAGATATTAGAGCTAAGGTCGATTTGATACGAAACTTGTAACAGAAGTAGCGAGTCGTGTACTAAATTATCTGTTACGACTTGGATTGTCGATTTCTAACTGATTTCACGGCGTAAATTCCATGATACGGCGTGAATTGTGATACTCAGACTGATTCTACTTCGAAAATCTTCAGTTACGACTCGAATTGTGAACTTCAAATCGATTTCGCGTCGTAAATCCCTTAATGCGACACAAATTATGCTCATTATGCAAATTAAAAAGCACATTCCTCTTGGAATGTGCTTTATCTGCCTGGCAACGTCCTACTCTTGCAGGGGGAAGCCCCCAACTACCATCGGCGCTGAAGAGCTTAACGGCCGTGTTCGGCATGGGAACGGGTGTGACCTCTTCGCTATCGCCACCAGACTTTTGACGTCCGATCCCCTATGAAGGGTCTCTTCGTCAAATAGACGTGATGTCTATTGAATTGTTGAGAGGATTCTCTCAAAACTAGATAATCGATAAAAACATGATGTCAAGAATATAATGGATAAGTCCTCGACCGATTAGTATCTGTCAGCTCCACGTGTCGCCACGCTTCCACACCAGACCTATCAACCTCATCATCTCTAAGGGGTCTTACTGGATTAACTCCATGGGAAATCTCATCTTGAGGGGGGCTTCATGCTTAGATGCTTTCAGCACTTATCCCTTCCACACGTAGCTACCCAGCGATGCTCCTGGCGGAACAACTGGTACACCAGCGGTGTGTCCATCCCGGTCCTCTCGTACTAAGGACAGCTCCTCTCAAATTTCCTGCGCCCGCGACGGATAGGGACCGAACTGTCTCACGACGTTCTGAACCCAGCTCGCGTACCGCTTTAATGGGCGAACAGCCCAACCCTTGGGACCTACTTCAGCCCCAGGATGCGATGAGCCGACATCGAGGTGCCAAACCTCCCCGTCGATGTGGACTCTTGGGGGAGATAAGCCTGTTATCCCCAGGGTAGCTTTTATCCGTTGAGCGATGGCCCTTCCATGCGGAACCACCGGATCACTAAGCCCGACTTTCGTCCCTGCTCGACTTGTAGGTCTCGCAGTCAAGCTCCCTTTTGCCTTTGCACTCTACGAATGATTTCCAACCATTCTGAGGGAACCTTTGGGCGCCTCCGTTACTGTTTAGGAGGCGACCGCCCCAGTCAAACTGCCCACCTGACACTGTCCCTGAACCGGATCACGGTCCGAGGTTAGAATGTCAGCACAGTCAGGGTAGTATCCCACCGACGCCTCCACCGAAGCTAGCGCTCCGGCTTCCAAGGCTCCTACCTATCCTGTACAAACTGTACCAACATCCAATATCAAGCTACAGTAAAGCTCCATGGGGTCTTTCCGTCCTGTCGCGGGTAACCTGCATCTTCACAGGTACTATAATTTCACCGGGTCTCTCGTTGAGACAGTATCCAAATCGTTACACCATTCGTGCGGGTCGGAACTTACCCGACAAGGAATTTCGCTACCTTAGGACCGTTATAGTTACGGCCGCCGTTTACTGGGGCTTCAATTCAGAGCTTCTCCCGAAGGATAACCCCTCCTCTTAACCTTCCAGCACCGGGCAGGTGTCAGCCCCTATACTTCGCCTTGCGGCTTCGCAGAGACCTGTGTTTTTGCTAAACAGTCGCTTGGATCTTTTCACTGCGGCTCTCTCAGGCTATTCACCTTAATAGAGCACCCCTTCTCCCGAAGTTACGGGGTCATTTTGCCGAGTTCCTTAACGAGAGTTCTCCCGAGCGTCTTAGAATTCTCTTCTCGCCTACCTGTGTCGGTTTACGGTACGGGCACCTCTCACCTCGCTAGAGGCTTTTCTTGGCAGTGTAGAATCAGGAACTTCGGTACTAAATTTCCCTCGCCATCACAGCTCAGCCTTCATGAGAAGCGGATTTGCCTACTTCTCAGCCTAACTGCTTGGACGCACATATCCATCAGTGCGCTTACCCTATCTTTCTGCGTCCCCCCATTACTCAAACGGTGAGGAGGTGGTACAGGAATTTCAACCTGTTGTCCATCGCCTACGCTTTTCAGCCTCGGCTTAGGTCCCGACTAACCCTGAGCGGACGAGCCTTCCTCAGGAAACCTTGGGCTTTCGACGGAGGGGATTCTCACCCCTCTTTTCGCTACTCATACCGGCATTCTCACTTCTAAACGCTCCACCAGTCCTCACGATCTGACTTCGCTGCATTTAGAACGCTCCCCTACCACTTACACCTGAAGGTGTAAATCCATAGCTTCGGTGATACGTTTAGCCCCGGTACATTTTCGGCGCAGAGTCACTCGACCAGTGAGCTATTACGCACTCTTTAAATGGTGGCTGCTTCTAAGCCAACATCCTGGTTGTCTAAGCAACTCCACATCCTTTTCCACTTAACGTATACTTGGGGACCTTAGCTGATGGTCTGGGCTGTTTCCCTCTTGACTACGGATCTTAGCACTCGCAGTCTGACTCCCGAGGATAAGTAATTGGCATTCGGAGTTTGACTGAATTCGGTAATCCTGTGGGGACCCCTAGTCCAATCAGTGCTCTACCTCCAATACTCTCACCTCGAGGCTAGCCCTAAAGCTATTTCGGGGAGAACCAGCTATTTCCGAGTTCGATTGGCATTTCACCCCTACCCACACCTCATCCCCGCATTTTTCAACATGCGTGGGTTCGGGCCTCCATTCAGTGTTACCTGAACTTCACCCTGGACATGGGTAGATCACACGGTTTCGGGTCTACGACGGCGTACTCATTCGCCCTATTCAGACTCGCTTTCGCTACGGCTCCGCTTTATCAGCTTAACCTTGCACGACATCGTAACTCGCCGGTTCATTCTACAAAAGGCACGCTGTCACCCATTAACGGGCTCCAACTAGTTGTAGGCACACGGTTTCAGGATCTCTTTCACTCCCCTTCCGGGGTGCTTTTCACCTTTCCCTCACGGTACTGGTTCACTATCGGTCACTAGGGAGTATTTAGCCTTGGGAGATGGTCCTCCCGGATTCCGACGGGGTTTCACGTGTCCCGCCGTACTCAGGATCCACTCTGGAGGAAACGAAGTTTCGGCTACGGGGTTGTTACCCTCTTCGACGGACCTTTCCAGGTCGCTTCACCTACTTCGTTTCTTTTTGACTCCGTATAGAGTGTCCTACAACCCCAAGAGGCTTGCCTCTTGGTTTGGGCTGATTCCGTTTCGCTCGCCGCTACTCAGGAAATCGCATTTGCTTTCTCTTCCTCTGGGTACTTAGATGTTTCAGTTCCCCAGGTCTGCCTTCTCATACCCTATGTATTCAGATATGGATACCATCCTATTAAAGATGGTGGGTTCCCCCATTCGGATATCCCCGGTTCAAAGCTTACTTACAGCTCCCCGAGGCGTTTCGCCGTTCGTCGCGTCCTTCTTCGGCTCCTAGTGCCAAGGCATTCACCGTGCGCCCTTTCTAACTTAACCATTTTGGCTGCAAATCAACGTAAAAATAAATTTACCGTTGCTTTTGGCCAAATTTGACTTCCGATTTTCGATGAATCGAATCTCGTTGGTCGTATTATCAAAGGTTTGATATGAATTCTTGACATTCTCGTTCGTCTATCGTTATAGACTCCGATGAATTAATCATGTTTATCGTTATTATCTAGTTTTCAAAGAACCATTTTGTGTAAAATTGGTGGAGCCTAGCGGGATCGAACCGCTGACCTCCTGCGTGCAAAGCAGGCGCTCTCCCAGCTGAGCTAAGGCCCCAATATGACTTCAGATAACCTTCGTATTTCTTCGTCAACTTCACTCCCTCCATCATGTCATGTATCAAGATACATTCCATTCTTTCGGTCATTCGTTTCCTCGAACTACTCGGTTCTCTTTGCCCTTTATTTGTAAATGATAATCCTATTTCTTCTGCCCTTTTCTTAGTTATCAAACTACTTTTCCAGACAAAAAATAAGCATCACTTATCACTTATTAGGATGAGTATATATGGTGGGCCTGAGTGGACTCGAACCACCGACCTCACGCTTATCAGGCGTGCGCTCTAACCAGCTGAGCTACAGGCCCATATATAACTTCTAATAAAACTTCGGGAATAAACCATTCACCTTAGTTATATAAGAATGAATCAAAGTTCATTCAAAACTGAACAAAAGGACCAAAGCGCAAACAACCGAAGTTGTTCGTCGACTAGAGTTAAATACTCCATAGAAAGGAGGTGATCCAGCCGCACCTTCCGATACGGCTACCTTGTTACGACTTCACCCCAATCATCTGTCCCACCTTAGGCGGCTGGCTCCAAAAGGTTACCCCACCGACTTCGGGTGTTACAAACTCTCGTGGTGTGACGGGCGGTGTGTACAAGGCCCGGGAACGTATTCACCGCGGCATGCTGATCCGCGATTACTAGCAATTCCGGCTTCATGTAGGCGAGTTGCAGCCTACAATCCGAACTGAGAATGGCTTTATGGGATTGGCTCGACCTCGCGGTTTTGCTGCCCTTTGTACCATCCATTGTAGCACGTGTGTAGCCCAGGTCATAAGGGGCATGATGATTTGACGTCATCCCCACCTTCCTCCGGTTTGTCACCGGCAGTCACCTTAGAGTGCCCAACTTAATGCTGGCAACTAAGATCAAGGGTTGCGCTCGTTGCGGGACTTAACCCAACATCTCACGACACGAGCTGACGACAACCATGCACCACCTGTCACTTTGTCCCCCGAAGGGGAAAGCTCTATCTCTAGAGTGGTCAAAGGATGTCAAGACCTGGTAAGGTTCTTCGCGTTGCTTCGAATTAAACCACATGCTCCACTGCTTGTGCGGGCCCCCGTCAATTCCTTTGAGTTTCAGCCTTGCGGCCGTACTCCCCAGGCGGAGTGCTTAATGTGTTAACTTCGGCACTAAGGGCATCGAAACCCCTAACACCTAGCACTCATCGTTTACGGCGTGGACTACCAGGGTATCTAATCCTGTTTGCTCCCCACGCTTTCGCGCCTCAGCGTCAGTTACAGACCAGAGAGTCGCCTTCGCCACTGGTGTTCCTCCACATATCTACGCATTTCACCGCTACACGTGGAATTCCACTCTCCTCTTCTGTACTCAAGTCTCCCAGTTTCCAATGACCCCTCGGGGTTGAGCCCCGATATTTCACATCAGACTTAAAAGACCGCCTGCGCGCGCTTTACGCCCAATAATTCCGGACAACGCTTGCCACCTACGTATTACCGCGGCTGCTGGCACGTAGTTAGCCGTGGCTTTCTGGTTAGGTACCGTCAAGGTGCCGACCTATTCGAACGGCACTTGTTCTTCCCTAACAACAGAGCTTTACGATCCGAAAACCTTCATCACTCACGCGGCGTTGCTCCGTCAGACTTTCGTCCATTGCGGAAGATTCCCTACTGCTGCCTCCCGTAGGAGTCTGGGCCGTGTCTCAGTCCCAGTGTGGCCGATCACCCTCTCAGGTCGGCTACGCATCGTCGCCTTGGTAAGCCATTACCTTACCAACTAGCTAATGCGCCGCGGGCCCATCCCGTAGTGATAGCCGGAGCCATCTTTTACAAAGAAACCATGTGATTCCTTTGATTATCCGGTATTAGCACCGATTTCTCGATGTTATCCCAGTCTACAGGGCAGGTTGCCCACGTGTTACTCACCCGTCCGCCGCTAACCTCCGGGAGCAAGCTCCCTTTGATTCGCTCGACTTGCATGTATTAGGCACGCCGCCAGCGTTCGTCCTGAGCCAGGATCAAACTCTCCGTTAAAGGATAAGCTGATTCGCTCATTTTTGCTGGCTAGCTTCAGCTTTCACTGAAGTTCCATTTTGCATTGATTTCTCAATGACTAACATTGACGAGATACCTTGTATCTCTTTAATTCGCTTGGCTTTTGTTCAGTTTTCAAAGAACTTGTTTCGCTCATTGGCGACTTATCTAATATATCACTTCGACTCATTCAAGTCAACAACTTTTTTCATTAAAATATTTTGTTTAATGAGTTGTTTTTGCTGTGTGTCTTAGCGACAAGAAATAATATACCATGATATATAATCATTATGCAATAGTTTTTTATGATCTTTTTATCTTTTTTTAAAATAACTAGTATTAATCCAAACGACACTCTAATCCTTTTAGCATTCCCAAAACTAAAACCACTCAAAAAGAATCAAAGCCGATGTCTTTTACTCATTGTAAAAGACATCGGCTTTTTCTATCTTAAGGGCTTTTGAGACAGCCCTCCTTACTTTTATCTATTTAAGGAAAATGAAATATAGTAAGAAGACAACAAACAATCCGTACATTAGTGGATGAACTTCTTTTCCTTTACCTTTACAAATCATCGTAATTGGATAAAAGACAAAGCCCATAGCAATCCCTGTTGCAATACTGTAAGTAAGTGGCATTGCGAGAACCGTAAAGAAAGCCGGAATCGCAATTTCTAATCGATTCCAATCAATTTGTTTTAAGGCCGATGCCATCATTACCCCGACTAAAATTAAAGCTGGCCCTGTAACAGCAGGTGTAACAACTGCAAGTAATGGCGAGAAGAACAAAGCAACAAGGAAAAATAGCGCAGTAACAACTGATGTAAAACCAGTACGTCCACCAGATCCTACACCTGCTGCAGACTCAACATAAGAAGTTGTAGTTGATGTCCCTAAAACTGCACCAATTGGTCCTGCTGTCGAATCAGCAAGCAAAGCACGACCAGCACGTGGTAATTTATTATCTTTAATAAACCCTGCTTGGTTTGCTACCCCATAAAGAGTTCCAGCTGTATCGAAAAAATCAACGAATAAAAAAGTTAAAATAACAATTAATAGCTGTAAAGTAAACACAGATGAGAAATCAATATTAAAAAGCTGACCAAACGTCGGTTCTAAGCTCGGAATCGGTGCAACGATACTATCAGGTGTGTTAATAATTCCAAAAATCATCCCAACAACAGCTGTCACAACCATCCCGAAGAAAATTCCACCCTTTAATCCAATCACTAAGAAAATAACTGTTACAACTAAACCAAAAATCGTTAGTAACACAGAAGGGTTAGATAAATCACCTAACGCTACAATCGTCGCATCATAAGGAACGATAATTCCTGTATTTTGTAGACCAATAAAAGCAATAAAAAGCCCGATACCAGCACCTGCTGCGTATTTCATTTCTGCTGGAATAGCATTAATAATCGTTTCACGAATGTTACTTACAGAAAGAATAATAAATAAGATACCAGAACAAAAAACTCCAAATAATGCTACTTGCCAATCAATACCCATTCCAATAACAACTGAAAATGCAAAAAATGCGTTTAAACCCATTCCCGGCGCTAAAGCAATCGGGTAGTTCGCAAGTAACCCCATTATTAATGTTGCAATTGCTGCAGATAAGGCCGTTGCTACAAAGACCGCATTTTGATCCATACCAGCAGCAGCTAAAATATCTGGGTTTACAAATAAAATGTAAGCCATCGCAAGAAAAGTAGTCATACCCGCTACTGATTCTGTACGTAAATCTGTGTTATTTTCTTTAAACTTAAAGAACTGAGCTATACGTTCCAATTTATTTCCTCCTCAATCTCACCATGGCATAAAACAGAAATCGTATCGGAGAAAAATAAAAGCTCCGAGTACAGTTCTACCCGAAGCTACAAATTCCGACAAAAGTTTTATACATTCACTCCCTAGACTTCCGTACTAAGGTTTCATATATAAAGACTGATTGACTGAAATCGTAGTCAAGCTATTTACGGTAGCTTGGTAGAAACGCGCAGACCCTATTCCTGCAGTTATACGACATGGTTGTTTGATCTTTTTAATTATCACAAATGAATTTTATCAATCAGTCAATTTTTTGTCAATGATAAATCCGAACATTGTCATATTTTTTCACAATATCGTTCGTTTATTCCCACTCGATTGTTGCTGGCGGCTTAGATGTTATGTCATAAACAACACGGTTAACATGCTTTACCTCGTTCACAATACGAGTCGAAATTAACTCTAACACATCCCATGGAATGCGGGCCCAATCCGATGTCATGCCGTCAATCGAAGTCACTGCACGGATTCCCACTGTATAGTCATAGGTTCTGCCGTCTCCCATAACACCTACACTACGCATATTTGGTAATGCCGTGAAATATTGCCAAACCTCACGATCAAGACCAGCTTTTTTAATTTCTTCACGTAAAATAGCGTCAGATTCCCTAACAATCTCCAATTTATCCTCGGTAATTTCACCTAAAACACGAATTCCTAAACCAGGACCTGGGAATGGTTGGCGCCAAACAATCTCATCAGGAATACCTAATTCTGTCCCAACAGCACGAACCTCATCTTTAAATAAAGCATTTAGTGGTTCAATTAACTCAAATTTCATATCCTCTGGTAATCCACCAACATTATGATGCGACTTAATCGTCTGAGCTGTATCTGTACCACTTTCAATAATATCTGTATAAAGAGTACCTTGAGCTAAGAAATCCATATCCTCTAATTGGCTTGTCTCTTCCTCAAACACATAAATAAATTCATTTCCAATAATTTTACGTTTTTCTTCTGGATCAGAAACACCTTTTAACTTGCTCATAAAGCGCTCTTTGGCATCAACTTTAATCACTTTCATATTAAATCCTTCGCTAAAAGTTTTCATAACCCCTTCGGCTTCATCTTTACGCAATAAACCATGATCAATAAACATACACGTCAATTGGTCACCAATAGCTTTATGAAGAAGAACAGCAACAACGGAAGAATCTACACCACCACTAAGGGCACATAAGACATTTTTATTCCCTACACGCTCTTTTACTTTTTCAATTTCAATCTCAATAAAGTTCTCCATCGACCATTCGCCTTCGCATTGGCACACTTCATAAACAAAGTTCTTTAATAGCTCATTACCGAATTGAGAATGGCGAACTTCAGGGTGGAATTGAACTCCATAGAATTTGCGTTCCTCGTTACTCATCGCCGCTACCGGACAAGATGGGTTAGAAGCGTCGACTACAAATCCAGATGGTGGAGCTAAAATTAAATCCCCATGACTCATCCATACACTTTGTTCAATCGGTAACCCCATAAACAATTTTGATTGATTTTGAACGTTAATATTAGCTTTTCCATATTCACGGTGATCAGCCGCATCAACTTTCCCGCCAAAATGCTGAGTCATTAATTGCATTCCATAACATATTCCCAGAATCGGTACTCCTAAATCAAAAATAGCTGGGTCACAATGCGGAGCACCTTCTGCATAGGCACTATTAGGACCACCAGAGAAAATGATCCCTTTTAAATTCATGCCTTTTAGTTCTTCCACCGTAATTTTGTGTGAATGAAGCTCACTATATACCCCTAAATCACGAATACGACGTGTAATTAATTGATTGTATTGACCTCCAAAATCTAGAACAACGACGATTTCTTGATTCAATTCATTCATTTTTCTCCCACCTTTTCTCAAATTGATATCGCTCAAATAACTTTGTCTTTCTAGCAAAGACAATATTCTTGCATAGAATGATTCCGACTCATATGTCTCTTCCTTCAAAAAGGATTATCCAACACTAATAGACTCTCGCAAAACCGTGTCCGTTATCAATTATTTTGCGCTTCTTTTGCTTATAAAAAACAAACGATAATTGATATAGGTCGTGAGCCGACATTCGTTCACATTAAGAATATGATAAACACCTATTTCCATAATAAACAGAAAAAAGCTAGAATCTGCCAATCGCTATGTAAACAAACGAAAAAAAGGCAGAATTCTAGCATGTCTATTCTGCCTTCATAGTCAGATTTTTTACGGAAATCCGGTAGAGACTCTTAGGCCTTATTCCTAAGGATATACGAAGGTTATTACTCTATACACTATTTTTTAAGCACGGATACATTTTAACAACAGGAAAAAAGCTGGTCAAGCGGTGATTTTTTGAACAACATAAATCCAACGTTCTTTTTGCTCCTTCCAGCTTGTCTTCCCTAGCTTTCCACCATAAAAAATCGGTTCATACGCTTTAGTTAAAATGAACATGCCGTTAACACCTGTTTCTTTATCGATCCGCTTTGAATACTCTCGTAAAGTCTCGCCTTCCATCCGATTATAACCACAATACTCGGCATACCATAATAACTTTTCATACGCTTCTACAAAAGCCTGTTCATCATCTCGATATTTAAAACGAAACAAAAGATATTGACGAATCATTTTTTTCCTAAAAATAAAAACAAGGATAAGCAACAAAATAACCATCACCACAATAGGGATCCAATTAATATGAAAATCAGAGCCAGAACTAGAACTACCAGCTGCTTGTTCTTCTTCTCGTTCTTCTTCCTCCTCCTGCTCTAAATCTTCGTCCGGAAGGTCCTCTTCTTCTTGTTCAACCTCTGGAGCATCCTCCGCATCAATGGCATCATCTAACTCTGTTTGTGACGAAATAAATTCGAATGAGTGATTATATCCCTTGGTTGGTTCAAAAGGAACCCAACCTACTTCATCAAAATAAACTTCTACCCATGAATGTGCGTTTCCATTCGTAACTTCATAAATTTGCTGCCCAAATTCAGAGTCAATTAAAGCTCCATTTGTGAACCCTTTTACCCAACGAGCTGGAATGTCATTTGCTCGCAGCATCACAACCATCGCGGTCGAGAAGTTATCACAGTAGCCTCTTTGTGTTTCGAATAAAAATTGGTCGACATAATCCTGTCCTTCCGCCGGAACCGGAACATCCTCCGTCTCATATTCAAAATCAGGCCCTGCCAAAAAACGTTCAATCGCCTTGGCTTGGTCATAAACATTCGTCTCTTCTGCTATGATTTCAGCAGCCAAATCATAAACACGCTGAGGAACCGTTTCCGGAAGCTGTGTGTAAGTAGAAACAACATCAGCTGGTGCACTCCTCGATAAATTTCGAAGCTCTTCTAAATAAAAGGTCGGATATTCATACTCAAGTGTATAAGAAGAAAGAGCGACTTCCTCTCCACTTCTATCCCCGTTGTAAGTCGATACTTTAGCCGTAAATGGGTCATACTGCCATAAAGCATACTCAGACAAATAATCGATCATCCCTAGAAATTCACCAGGGTAAAATAAATGAGGAAAAACAGCTCTTTCGTCATCTACAAATGAAATCGTTGTTGTTAACTGTTCAAACTCAACGGCCTCTGAGTTCCGTCCATAACCGCCTACAATCGTATTAAATCCATTCTCCGGCTCAGGAGTTCCTACTTCCCAACCATGGCCCGTATAAAAATCCTTCGTTTCGCCGCGCCAATAATGGCTCCTCGTTGTCTCAGCGTGGAATAAAGGTGTCGTATCCTGAACGAACCCTCCTCCTAAACGGGTATCGTTTGCTCCATACCCAATTTTTTGGGTCGCTCCACCTCCTGAACTAAGCCCTACCATCTGGCGTAAAGCCGGGACAGGATCATCCCATTGTGATTCGTATTTCGGTAACAAGATTCCAAACGTACTCGCTATCACTAGTAAAACCACCATCAGCATGACGAGACGCTTTGGCACATCTTTCGAAAACGAAAGCCATTTCTCTTTATCAATCATTCGATAAATCGATGATAAGCCAACAAGTAAGAAGCCAATAATAAACGTTCGAATAATCGCAAAAGTAGCATCATATACCGTAAATGTATCAATCACTGCTATGTAAATAACCGTAAATATAAAAAAGAATAAAATTCGTCTAACAATAACAGTCCAATAAAAGAGCAAATAACTTAATATCGCCAATAATAAAAAGAATAAAAAACTTCTAAACATATCGGTTAATTCATACCATTGCCCACTAAAAATCGCTCCTATATTGACACTTAAATCTCGAATAATGATTCCTACCCATCCTAATGAAAAGAAAGAATCATCAAAGAACATAATATTTAAGCCCACTATGATGGTCGTGACTTTTAATCCTAATGAAAGGTAAAGTGGCAACTGACAAAATGTAATTGCAAAAAAGAGAGCAGTCACGATAAGAAAAATAAAGATATAACCCGTATTCGCAATATGTGGTAAAGGCAAAATCCATTCTGCCAATAGAAGAAAACTTAAACCATAAAGGAGGAAGTCCCTACCAAGTTCGATTTTCTTTTTTCCAAACATGTTGAGCCCTACCCCCTTCCCAAAATAAACAATTTACAACTGAACAATATGAGTTTTGATTCCGAGTCTTTCCAAATCATTGATCATCCATTGATTACGCCCGTTGTTTCGAACTAAACAAACTTGAAGCGAAATTTGCTGCTGCCTTAACTTTTCAAATGCCGGGAGCATGTCTTTACTTAATTCAGCACAAACAAAATAAACGGTCGCTCCTCTCCATTGTTCATAAACACTTCCAAAAGTCAGTACCTTACCTGTTCCTTCAATTTGTGCTAACAACTCTAAACCCTTATACAATTGATTGGATGAAACAACACGCGAGACCCAATCATCTAGTCGAACAGCAAGCTGAACAGAACCTTGACTCTCCATAAAAGTAACGAGTAAGGAAGCGGTTAGTTCAATTGATTTTTCGAACATTTCTTCTGTCTGTGCAGACAAATAAGGATCAAAAGCAATGACAATACCTTCACCACGAAAGGATTCAAATTCCTTTGTCATTAATTGTGTCGAACGAGCCGATTGTTTCCAGTCAATACTCGTTAATCGATCACCTGGAATGTATTGACGAACACTCGATAGATTTCGTTCCTCCCCTAATTCCTTCGCTCTTAGTTTTCCCTCAATCGATTCCACTTGTTTTCCATGTGGCACTTCTCTAATTTTTTGGTAACGTGGATAAACATTGACGATCGTTTCACTTACAATCGCTTTTCTTTTTTCAAAAAAACCAAATAAATCACCAAAGATTAGCTCCACTTTATCAAACTCGTATTGACCCCGTTTAACATTATGAATCGAATACCGATATTGAAACTTTTTTTGAAAAGAAAAGAAAAAGAAAGCACTAGGGTTTTGAACCTCACCTAAGTCGGCTGACACGTGATCAAACACATGCATATAAAAGAATGGCTGGAAAGAAGACTTTCTCACCGTAACCGTTACGAGCAAGTCATCCCCACCTTTGGCTACAGTAGGTTGAATCACACGCTCAACCTTAAAACCCTTAACTGGGAGCAACGACATGAGCAACGTGAGGCCTAATACCGTGATCGTACTATAAAATAAGAACCAACTGACAAACCCACCTTGAAACATCGCATAAATCAAAACGATCATAGCCACTAAAAGGAACAAAATGTATTTTAAAATCTCCTTTAATGTTTGTTTCATTCCTCGCCTGTTCACGATGTCGTTAACCTTCTTCTCGCTACTGGGACTTCTACGCGTTTTAAAATATCCTTCACAATATGCTCCACGGTAATATTGGCCATTTTTGCATCCGTACTTAATATAATCCGATGAGAGAGCACATTCATGGCTAAATACTGTACATCATCGGGGATGACGTAATCTCGGCCTTGAATTAAAGCATACGCTTGAGCAGCTTTCATTAAAGCGATCGTTCCACGCGGACTGACACCTAGCTCTACCGAACGATGCTCTCTCGTTGCATGTGTTAAACGCACAATATAGGTTTTAACATGGACATCAACTAGTACTTCCCCTACTTGTTTTTGCAAAGCGAGCACTTGCTCAGTAGAAATGACCGAATCAATTTCTTCTATTAGTAGCCCTTCATCTATCCGCCTTAACATTTCTAATTCTTCATTAACGCTCGGATAACCAATTTGAAGTTTTATTAAAAAACGGTCTAATTGAGCTTCTGGCAACGGAAAGGTTCCTGCATATTCAACTGGGTTTTGGGTTGCCATTACAAAGAAAGGCTTTTGCAGGACTCTCGTTTCGCCATCAACAGTAATACTTGCTTCTTCTAAAGATTCCAATAAAGCGGCTTGTGTTTTGGGTGAGGTACGGTTAATCTCATCTGCTAATACGATATTCGCCATAATCGGCCCCGGTCGGAAGGTAAAGCTTTGTGTTTGTTGATTATAGATGGAAACTCCCGTTACATCTGAGGGTAATAAATCAGGGGTGAATTGAATTCGCTTAAATTCAGCTCCAACCGAACGTGCCATCGATTTTACAAGCATCGTTTTCCCTACTCCTGGAACATCCTCCAATAAAACATGACCATCTGCCATTAAAGCAACTAAACATAATTCAATTTCTTTCCTCTTCCCTACAACCACTTTTTCTATATTATTTATGACCTTTTCGATTTGGTGTAATGTTGTCATCCGTGCCTCCATTTCTCCTTGTCCAATATTCAAAGTCAAAATCCAATCAATCTATACATACTTTTATGCCTTTAATAGACTTATTCTAAAAATCCTACTAATCTCCCAGAGACTATATTCTACAAAAAGTGAGTAAAACCTACCTTTTTCCCCTTTTTTATTTTGGAGTACTTCCATAATACCATTTGTGATAGAGGTCATGCCAACATTTACAAAAAATTCAAAATAGTGATTTCGTATAAAAGGGCAGCTACTTAAAAACGCCTGTTTATTCGCACCGTAATTGGAGGCACTCTCTTTTTTCATTACCTATTCCCCTTTTTTCGCACCATAATTGGAGACACTCTTCCTTTTCATTACCTATCCACGTTTATAGGTAATGTTTAACTAACGGACGGGAGCCTGCGAGCCTTTTTAACTTTGATTATTTGATTAGCAGTGTATTTCCCACTTTCTACCTTTAAAAACACAAAAAAGCCGCCCTCATAAGATTATTTTCATAACCTTATGGGACAGCCTTTTATGAGAATGCTATTTCAATCAATTTTCTTTCTGTTCCAAGTTTATTAAAGATTAGAACCCTTAACCTACTTTGCTTTCTTCTTTTACTTGCTGCTGAAGCTGATACATTTTCGCATAATTTTGTTCGAGCTCCATTAACTCATCATGTGTACCTTGTTCAACGATTCTTCCTTTATCGAGCACAAGAATTTGATCAGCGTTTTTAATCGTCGATAGACGGTGGGCAATAATAAAAGTCGTACGCCCTTCTTTTAATGTATCCATCGCTTTTTGAATAATGGTTTCCGTCTCCGTATCGATATTCGATGTTGCTTCATCTAAAACAAGAATCGCAGGATTGACAACTAATGCTCTGGCAAAGCTAATTAACTGTCTTTCCCCACTTGATAAAGTACTTCCTTTTTCTTTTACTTCTTCTTCCAAAATATTATCCAGTCGTGAAAAGACTTGTTTGCCACCAACTAATTCTAAGGCATGCTCCACTTCTTCTCTCGTAATATCATTTCGATTTAACGTAATATTCGTTTCGATCGTCCCCGTAAACAAATATGGTTCCTGCAACACAATCCCCATGTGCTCACGTAATGTCTGACGTGGAATGTCCTTAATATCTTGACCATCTAACCTTATGGCCCCTTTTTGACAATCATAAAAACGAAATAAAAGATTCATGATTGAACTTTTCCCTGAACCAGTATGACCAACTAAAGCGATCGTCTGACCAGGTTTTGCGGTGAAGGATAAATGTTTCAAGACGTATTCATCTTCTTTATAGCTGAAGCTTACATCATCAAATGTAATTTCACCTTTTGGACGCTTCATAACTTCTTCTGCTACATCTTCGCCTTCTTTATCCATAAGTTCAAAGACACGTTCCCCAGCGACACGAGCTTGCTCTAAGTTTGCTAACTGGTTCACAATACGGTTAATCGGTTCAAATAAACGGTTAATATAATCAACAAACGCGTAGAGAACACCTAATGTTAAAACAGCCCCAACACCCGTTTGAGCTCCTCCTAGAAACCAGATTAACCCAACCATAATCATGTTTCGAAGCACAGCTGTTAAATTATGTGACGTTAAAGAATTTAAACGTAGCATCTTATTCTGAGCCGTAAAATGCTGATCATTCAATTTGCCAAAGGTTTTTTCGCGACCTTTTTCTTTACGAAAGGCTTGAATGATCTCCATCCCTTGAATCGATTCATTTAACGACGCATTAATCTCACTATTTTTCGAACGAATTTCATGATTATATTTAGACGCAAACTTACGGTAGAGCACAACCCAGACCCATAATATCGGGATAAGAACGAGTGCCCCTGCCGCTAACCTAGCATCTAAAAGGAATAATGCCGTATAAATCCCAATCATATAAATTACACTTGAGAAGAAATTTGCTAACACGGCGACATATAACTCTCGTACGGCTTCCGTGTCATTTGTAACGCGCGCAACGACCTTACCAGCCGGCAAATTATCAAAAAAACGAACAGGTAAACGGGATAGATGGTTAAATACATCCGTCCGCAGCTTTTGAATAATTCGATTCGCAGCCTTTTGTAAATAAAAACGTTGACCATATTGGAAGAACGAAGCAAAAATGATTAAGCCTAAATAAAATAAAAGCCAATACACAACCGGCATAATTTCCGGTCTATAAAAATCCATCACTTCCGAAGCAGATAATGCAACCGCTTCAGAAACAAAAGTGTCATCAGCATTTGTAATCGTCAGTTCTCCGTTTTCAAAACTCTTTTCACCATCAAACGGGATAAGCTGGTTAGTGACGTAAAAATTTAAACCAATTTGTACGATTTGAATCGTATCCCCCCTATCACTTCCCTCTGATAGTCGAGATTCACGTATATACCATGTATCATTATATAAAACAGCCTGTTCCTGCTCGACCGTTTCAATCCAAGGCTCCTCTATCCCCATAATATGATTATCAATAATCGTCTTTGCAATAAAAGGACCTGTTAGCTCTGCCGCCACACTGACAGATAATAAGATGAGAGCAAAAATGATCGTTTTTTTACTCGAAAGGGCGTATTGATAAAGTCTTTTTCCTACTGTCATGCAAGAGCACCCCCTCCTGTAGATAATGTCTGTCTATCAACTTGTGTTTTGTACCAACCATTTTGTTGAATAAGTTGTTCATGTGTTCCTTGTTCTACCACTTTCCCATCATCAAACACAAGGATTAAGTCGGCATGCTCAACCGCAGACATACGGTGCGTTGTAATAATCGTTGTTTTCCCTTTACGCTCTTCTTGAATATTTTTGACGATTAAAGCTTCCGTTTTGGCATCAACAGCTGACAATGAATCGTCCAAAATCAATATTTCAGGGTCTGATATCAAGGCTCTAGCAATTGAAATTCGTTGCTTCTGGCCTCCAGATAAAGCCACTCCTTTTTCTCCAACAAGTGTTTCCAATCCCTCTGGCAAAAAGGCTAAATCTTGTTCAAAAGCAGAGAGACGAATCGCCTTCTCAAGATCTTCCTCCGATGCACCATCTTTTCCAACTAATATGTTTTCTTCGACACTTTGAGAAAATAAAATATGCTCTTGTGGCACATAGCCGATCCAAGATCGAACTTGTTCCTTCGTTTGATCAGCGATTGAATGCTCCCCAACTTTAATGGTTCCTTGACCCATCGGATAAAACTTTAATAATTGCTTTACAAAGGTCGTTTTCCCACTACCCGTCCTGCCGACAACTCCAATCGTTTCACCAGAATGAGCCAATGCCGAAACATCCTGAAGCTGTGCATGCTTAGTGGATGGGTATTTAAATGTAACATCATTAAAATTGATTTTGTCAGGGTATGGCTGGATAGCAGCATTTACCGGATCGACAACATCTTGTTTGATCGCTAGTGTTTGATTAACACGATCTAAAGATGCACTTCCCCGTTGCAAAATATTTATAAGCTCCCCTACTGCAAACATTGGCCAAATCATCATCCCTAAATAAATGTTAAATGTGACAAGTTGACCTAATGAAATTTGTTGTTGAAACACTAGGTAAGAACCGTAACCAATTCCTATTACATAACTCATCCCCACTAAAATATTTATCACGGGTTCAAATAATGCATCCGTTTTAGCCACTTGAAGATTCTTTTTATACACATCTTCGCTCATATCTCGGAATTTCTTTTCATCAAGGCGTTCTTTCCGAAACGCTCGAATGACTCTCATCCCTGCAACCGATTCTAGAACACGGTCATTTAACTTACCAAAGGCATCTTGTGCAGATGTGAATCGAGTATGAATTTGCTTTCCTAAAATTGAAATAAAAATAGCCATAATCGGTAACGGTAAAATCGCTGCGAGCGTTAATTTCCAATCTACTAAAATACACATCGCTACTAAAACCGTTAACATAAAGACACTCGAATCAACTAACGTCAAAATTCCAAAACCAGCCGTCATCGAAACAGCCTTTAAATCATTTGTTCCTCTCGCCATTAAATCGCCCGTTCTTTGCTTTTCATAGAACGGTGGATCCATTTTTAATAAATGTCTCATAAACGTTTTCCGAAGCTTCCTTTCTAGGACAAAGGCACCTCCAAATAACTTAGACATCCATATATACGTAAAGCCATAACTGACAATCGTCACAATGACAAATACCCCAATGAGTGTCCAAAAAACAGACCCACTTAATTGACCCATTTGAAAATAATCAATCGCCCGCCCAATTAAACTTGGTGGGATAATATCAATAATTCCAACTAGTATTAGAAGCAATAAGGCAATCGTATACCTCCGCCACTCTTCTTTAAAAAACCATGATAATTGTTTAAAAATCCTAAACATCCAATTTCCTCCCTCTTCGTTCAACTAACCGCCTTCTAACTCTCCCATTGATAAGATTTGAGCTCTAGGCACTATCATCATCCTTCTCCTCCTTCGTTTACTTGATCAAACTCTGTATTCATACAGTAGGAGCCTTTTTCAGGCCAACAAAAAAGCATACCGCTAGTCGCGATATGCTTTGCTCACCATAAACAAATAGCACAATCAATAAAATAAACGACGACTAGGAAGCCGCCCTCCATTATACAAACCCCTATTGGTGTATACAAAGAAAAGGAGACGGCACTTTTATACAGTTGTGATAATGAAATTGATCAAATGTAATGAATGTACGCATTGTCCCGCTCCTCCTTTTCTAAAAATAATTAGTTTGATTACATTCAAAATCTTAGCCGATATTTCCAACAATTGCAAGACGTTTTTTCATAATTTCGAAAAATATAAGTCCTTTTAGGTAAATACCCAATCTCATGACCGTCCTTCACTCTTTAAGGTTGTCAACCATAAAATAAACTACAAGAAGCTATGAGTTTCTTACTGAAACAATAAAAGGTGGTGTTCATTCATGGGATTTTATGGTGGCGGTTATACTCCATATAACTATTGTCCTCCTCCTCCACCTCCTCCTTGCTATGGTGGTGGCTACGGCGGTGGCTATGGTGGTGGCGGATTCGGTATTGCCATTGTGATCGTACTCTTCCTCTTCATCATTATCTGCTGCGGCGGTGGTGGCTTTGGAGGCGGCTATGGCGGAGGATACAAATAAAACACCCCCATAGCGGCAAGAAAGCAAGCAAAAATGATCGTGTCAGCGAAAGAAACGAACTAAAGGAGAGAGACTTTTAAAAAATGGGGCTGTCCCAAAAGGTGATGAAAATGACCTTTGAGGGTCCAGCCCCTTTTTTAATATTATCAAATGAAAGATCAGTCACCGCTCGAATAAGTTTCATTTTCTATCAAAAAAGACAAAAAGACTTCTTTCCAGATTATAATATGAATTAATTCGCTCTTCCTAAAACGTACGGGCCAGTGCGACTACACTATTTTATTGCCATTCACAAATTTTTCGTATCCTTTTTCACTCAACAAAAGAGACTACTCAATGAGTCACATGACCTTTTAAAATAGTCTCCATTATTTTAACTATATCTTTTAATATGACTTGATACCTTTTCACTAACCCATTGCCCATTTCTCAGACACTCTTCTCAAATCGGCTTGGTTTTAGGAATAGTTCTATTCGTTTGTTTTCTTCTAAATATGGATAATAGCCTACTTTACCGGCGAAAATTTGCTCTAAGTATTCTGATTCTGGAAAATGACGTGGTTGCATTAAGTTCGGTGAAAACTTCGCAATCGGAACTTCCCCTTCATTTAATACGGTCGCTACAAACTGAGAACAGAAAAATGCATTTTTGCGCTTAAAATCATATTTACACATTAAAGCAATCATACCAAGAATATTATACCGATACATTTCGCGTTGAATCGAAATTTGCTCCACTTTCCGTTTCATTCGCTCAAAATCACGTTCACTAACCTCACAACGATAGACTTCACAATTAGCTCTTTGAAAAATAAATGAGTGCATATCTTCTTTCACAAATCCACCAACAAATGGATTATGTGGGCGCTTCCTTCCAAAGCTATAAACCTCAGTAAGTTCTTTATTAAATGAAATCGAAACATGATTCAATTGTTCTTTTGTATACAGTCTGATGGCCTTTGCAAATAAAGTACCTGTGTCAGATAATAAAATATAAATATATCTTTTCCTCATAGAAATCAACCCTTGCTCCTCAATTAAAGGCTTAATAAAATAAATAAAATAGAATGAATGCAAAACAATTTTCCCTCTTACATTATCATCAATAAAAAAGATAAAGAGAACAATCTTGAGGGTGATTGGTTCTCAGCCTTAAGACGGATATTCCCCAAGTAGAAGAATTGGGAGCCCTACAGATACACCATAAACAAGACACAAATTTCCATTCACATAAATTGACAACATTGATAAAATAACCTATTTTTTTCAAATTAAATAATACATACATTCTACATAACTATCGATAAGATTACTATCTTTTTTTTACTTTTACATGATGTGCCTTTTATAACATTAGACGAACAAAAATAAATAGACCCCTACACTCTTCCATTAAAAAATAATTTCTATAAGCAACCTATTAATTATACGTTTATCAACACCTTTTTGTTTCAACTCTATAAAAAAACTTCTATATCAAAAAGCAAATGCTTCGAATAGAAGTTTTAGACCTTATTTCATTCATTTACAATAAAACCATTCCTCAACTAGGCATATCGTTTTCGTTTGCTAGAAGACGGTATCCTCAATTCATTACGATATTTAGCAATCGCTCTTCTCGATATTTCAATTTGGTGTTCCTTTTGCAAATAGTCGACCAATTTCTGATCAGACAATGGCTTTTCTTTATTTTCTTTTGCAATCAACTGCTTTAATAACTGCTTTATCGATTCAGATGTGTTTGCTGAATCCTCTCGATTAGAACTTACAGCCGATGAAAAAAAAGCTTTCAATTCCAATAATCCTTTTGGCGATTGTAAATATTTATTACTTGTCACCCGACTCACTGTAGATTCATGAATCTCTAGCTCATCTGCTACATCCTTTAAAATAAGAGGCCTTAAAGAAGCATTTTTGAAAATAAAATCAGCTTGATGACGAACAATCACTTCCGTTACTCTTTTTAATGTGGATTGTCTTTTTTCAATACTCGTTAACAGCCATTTTACTTCTTCATGCTTCAAGCGAACATATTTAGTCACATCTTCATTTGGATTATGCATCATCTTTACATATTGCTGATTCACCGTGATACGTGGGATTCTCTCCATATGAACATGGACTTTAACTTCATTTGTCTCTTTATCTAAATAAACACTCACATCTGGAGTTACATATCTCGTTAAACTTGATTGAAAATTTAAACCTGGCCTCGGCTGAAGTTGCTGTATGAAGTCATAAGCTTGTTGCACTTCTAAAAGATTTATCGAACAACTTTTGGCAATCTCCTTCCATCTCTTATTCGCCAAATTGTCAAGATGCTCTACGACAATTTGCTCAACTAAGAGATGACGAGATTCTAACTGTTGCAATTGGATTAACAAACATTCCTTTAGTGTTCTTGCTCCAACTCCGTATGGTTCAAACTGCTGTAAGGTCGATAATATTTCCTCTGCCTCTTCAATTGATATTTTTAATTCTGAACACAATTCATCTAATGGATAGGATAAATAACCATCATCGTTTAAATGATTAATAAAATAACATAGCTGCTCAAATTGAATACTAGTAAGTGGCAAAAATCTAGCTTGTTCAATTAAATAAGGATGTAGACCTGTTGACTCTTCAGAAATTTGTTCAAGCCAATTTGTCTCACTTTCCACTCCACTTGATTGTCGAGCTTTTCTCACCTCATAATCCGGCTGAAACTCGTCATTTTTAGTGGCCTCTTTTTCAGATTGCAACTCAACTTCCAATAATGGATTTTCTAACGCTTGTTCTTCAATATGAGCAATTAATTCATGCGTTGACAGTTGAAGCAAGGATATGGCGTGACGTAGTTCTGTTGTCATATATAAGTCAGTACGCTGCTTTTGAACCAAACTAAAATCAAGCATCCTCGTTCACTCCTTACAAGATTTTACTTGTTTGAGAAGAGTCCTCGGAGAGCAAACTTTACATTTTGCGGCCGCTCAGCTAATCTCCTCATAAAGTAACCATACCAATCTTTCCCAAACGGTACATAGACTCTCATCGTATACCCTTCATCGGCAATACTTTGTTGCATTTCCGTTCTCATGCCATACAACATTTGAAACTCAAACTGTGACTTAGGAATATTATTCTCTTTAGCAAACGCTTTCACCTTCTTAATTATATGATGATCATGGGAAGCAATTGCTGTATATTTTCCATTTAACAAATGTTTTTTTATAATATTGAAATAATTCTCATCAACTTTTTCTTTCTCTTGGTAAGCAACCTTGGCTGGCTCTTTATAAGCGCCTTTTACTAATCGTAAGCTAAGATCCTGTAATTCGTCTACATCTTTTTCAGCTCGATGCAAATAAGCTTGAATCACGGTTCCAATATTTTCATAATCTTTCCTTAACTCGGCTAAAATATCTAGTGTTTTCTGACACCTCGTATAGTCCTCCATATCAATCCTCATGAAGATATCATGTTTTTTGGCTACACCGACAATCTTCTTCATATTCTCTAAACAAAATTCCGCATTTATATCAAGTCCAAGTTGGGTCAGCTTGACCGACATATGTGAAGAAACTCCTGAAGACGCAATCGCTTCAAGCGTCTGAATCGCCATAGCTGTTGACTCTAAAGCTTCTTCTTTACTCTGCACATACTCGCCTAAATGATCGACTGTACAAACAAGTCCTTTTTGATTTAATTCTTTTAATGATTCAATCATTTCTTCAATCGCAACTCCTGCCACAACTTGGGAAGCGCCAAATTTCAAGCCCCATTTTTTTGCCCCACTACTAATCAATCGATTATGCGATAAAAACAAAAAGAAATTCCGCGAAACCTTTTCAACCACCATCATACCAATTCCTCCTTTAATATAAAGCGAAGTCCGTTTGCTCAGAAGTGAGAAAAAATAAGAACAGCTGATGAAGACGCTTTTTGTCTTCATTCAGATGGGCGATTTTTCTCGAGCTTCTAACGGACGTAGCTGGATTTAATATGAAACAAAGTCTTTGCAAGTGTGTGCTACGTCCCTTTTCCACAACTTATATACTTCTATCTATTGCAAATTCCGCGCCAAATAATTGTTTTTCTAATAAACTATTCCTTCTTAAAATTCATGCCGATTTTCCCGTCTTTTTCTTTGTCTATTAAAAAAGATAAAAACTTCCTGTATTTGAAAGCGAAAAGATATAGAATTATTAGACATTTTTGTTTATGATGAAGAAAATAGTTATACACATTTGTCTTAATGAGTTTACATTTAGGAGGGCTTTCATTTGAAAACAGCTTTTCAACTTAAGGAAATGGCTAAACCATTAACCGAACGTCTACCAATCAATGAGATGAAAATAGTTTCTGAGGATTTGCATATCCTTGACTTGCCCACGCTCGAACTCGGTCAGGATTTTCTTTTAGAAAACGTTGAAGGAAACTTAGTTGGCTGGGTATCTATGGATGATTTTGTCCTAAAGCTTTTTCAATATACAAAAGAAATAAGTGCCTTTTACGACACTTTACTGACGAATGTGGAAGATGCGATTGCGATTACAGACACAAACGGAAATGTGAGTGCTTGGAATCGCAAATCAGAAGAAATGTATCGACTAAAAAAAGAAGAAATTATCGGACAACCAATTACCAACTTTTTCGAGAAAGAAGCTCTTATTTTATTATCAACCATGCAAACGCAGCTTGGTGTTCATCAACAATACAATCAACCACGCCCGAACGTACATGTACTCATTAACAGTGCACCGGTCTATGTCGACAATAAGATTATTGGCGGTCTTTCCATTGAACGTGATATTACCGATATGGTGAAACTAAATGAACACCTATCTGAAACAACGGCTTACTTGCATGATTTAGAGCAGAATGTAAATGGGCAAGCCGAGCCATCTTTTCAAAAAATAAAAGGTAGAAGTACCAAATTACAAGAAGCCATTACATTAGCTAAAAAAGTTGCTAGTACAGATGCCCCCGTTCTAATTACGGGTGAAAGCGGGGTCGGTAAAGAGCTTTTTGCAGAAGGTACTCACCAAGCAAGCAAACGGAACAAGAAGCCCTTTATTGCGATCAATTGTGGAGCGATACCGAATGCATTATTTGAAAGTGAGCTTTTTGGTTATGAACAAGGGGCCTTTACCGGAGCTGCACGCGGAGGTAAAAAGGGGAAATTTGATTTAGCAAAAGGGGGTACCCTCTTCTTAGATGAAGTTGGTGAGATGCCACTGGAGCTCCAAGTAAAATTATTACGCGTTCTTCAAGAAAAACAATATTATCGTGTTGGTGGAACGGAATCGATCCCATTTGACGTTCGCATCATTACGGCTACGAATCGTGATATTGAGCAAATGGTTTTAAATGGTCGCTTTAGAGAGGACCTCTACTACCGCCTTAATGTGATCGCGATTCACGTCCCTCCTCTACGGGAAAGAATCGAGGACGTCCCAGCTCTCGTCCAGTTATTTTTGAAAGAGTTTTCTTTTAAATACTCAACACCAGCACCACATATCGACTCGGAAGTGATGTATGCTTTTATGCAACACCGTTGGCAAGGAAACATTAGACAGTTGAGGAATATCATTGAACGTCTCGTCATACTCGGAAGTGATACTGATACAATTAATGCTAAACATCTGCCTCCAAATTTTTTCGAATCACAACAAACGAAACTTACTGAGCCACTAGGTGAAAGTACTCCTACTATAGAAGATACTAGTCACTCTATTAATAAAGAGCAAATTGTAAGTGCCCTAGACAAAACATACGGCAACCGCTCTGCTGCTGCCAAAATCTTAGGAATATCAAGAGCCACATTATATAACAAAATGAAAAAATACAAATTAAACTAGTGTTCCTTTTTAATAACCTATTCTAAGTATCCTTGTAAATAATCCGGAATGATAACCTCTTTTCTTCGGCTATCTTCCGGATTAGTTTTTTGTTCTTATTTACCTACCTAAAAAACATTGAATGACTTTGCTGCCTAAAGCTTGAATTTAATTGGCCTTTCCCCCTTTGTTGCTCCTGACTTTTCCTACATTATTTATCTTTCAATCTAAAAATCCCATAGTACTTCAGAGCTTTAAAACAGTTTTTCTCCTAATTTTTTATATTTTCTGATTTTTTTACTAGTTATTCAGCCAGCAAATCTGTTTTTAGTCAAATAAATAAACAAAACTGTCTAAACATTTACACTTATGTATAAATCATATTAAACGATTACATTAAAATAAATCATTATATTTTAATAGAAAGCTATCTGTCAGCAATGAACACTTCTTGGTTCGTTAAATAAAAAAGTTGGCATATAAATTGCATAATAGTTCATTAGACAATCAAATAGACAAAATTCATAAAAAATATTTGTCTTTAAGCTTTACTTAAAATTCGAAATCGAAAGGATGATCTCTCATGACTTGGGATTACAAACATGAACCATTTACAGATTTTAGCGATAGCACCAATCAAGCAGCATTTAAGGAAGCTTTAACATTAGTAAAGAAAGAATTAGGAAAAGAATATCCGATTGTAATTGGTGGGAAGAAAATTTTTACCGAGGATAAAATTGTTTCGGAGAACCCATCCAATCATAAAGAAATTGTCGGCTATGTTTCAAAAGCATCTCGCGATCATGCGGAGCAAGCCCATGAAGCGGCTCAAGAAGCTTTTAAAACGTGGAAAACTTGGTCAGCTGAGTCACGTGCGGCGATTCTTTTCCGTGCGGCAGGATTAATTCGTAAAAGAAAACATGAATTTTCAGCTTATCTTGTTTATGAAGCTGGGAAACCGTGGAAAGAAGCGGATGCCGATACAGCGGAAGGAATCGACTTCCTCGAATATTATGGCAGACAAATGCTTTCTTTAAAAGATGGCGTCAAAATTCACAGTCGTGAACAAGTCGAGCATAATCAATACAACTACATTCCATTAGGAGTTGGAGTAACGATTTCTCCTTGGAATTTCGCCTTTGCGATTATGGCAGGAACGACGATTGCACCCGTTGTCGCTGGTAATACCGTTCTTTTAAAACCAGCAAGTACAACTCCTGTTATCGCTTATAAGTTTATGGAGATCTTAGAAGAAGCAGGACTGCCAGCAGGAGTGGTCAACTTCATTCCAGGTAGCGGTTCTGAAATCGGTGACTATTTAGTTGACCATCCGAAAACGGCTTTTGTTAACTTCACAGGTTCCAAAGATGTTGGCGTACGCATTTATGAACGGGCTGCAAAAGTACATCCTGGCCAAAAGTGGTTCAAACGTGTAGCGATTGAAATGGGCGGAAAAGATACAATCATCGTTGATAACGACAGCAATATCGAAACAGCTGTCCAATCGATTGTACAATCGGCGTTTGGTTTCTCTGGACAAAAATGTTCAGCTTGCTCAAGAGCCGTTATACACGAGGATGTCTATGATGAAGTGTTAGAAAAAGTTGTCGCAGAAACAGAGAAATTAACCGTTGGTGATCCTACTGATTATACAAACTATATGGGCCCAGTTAATGACCAGGCCGCTTTTGATAAAGTGAAGCAATATATTGAAATTGGGTCTTCTGAAGGGAAACTAATGATAGGCGGAACAGGCGATAATTCAACAGGATACTTTGTGAATCCAACCGTATTTGCAGACGTTGCCCCAGATGCACGACTTATGCAAGAAGAAATTTTCGGACCGGTTGTCGCCTTCTCAAAAGCGAAGGATTTTGATGAACTTTTAGAAATTGCTAATAACACAGAGTACGGGCTAACAGGAGCGATTATCTCTAATAACCGTGAACACCTTGAAAGAGCTCGTCATGAGTTCCATGTCGGCAACCTTTATTTCAACCGTAGTTGTACAGGGGCCATTGTTGGTTATCAACCATTTGGTGGATTTAATATGTCTGGTACAGACTCTAAAGCAGGCGGACCCGATCATTTATTATTATTCTTACAACCAAAAACCGTTTCAGATGCTTTATAAGAATTAATATTCATTTAATGTTAGCTAGAAAGGACTATCTCAAAAGGCTACATCGCCTTTTGAGAAGCCTTTTTTCGGTTGATGAGCGTTCATATTACAGGGCGTATAACCCTTCATTTAAAAAGGCCTTCAAACAACAAAAGAAGCTTGTAAGTGGTACAAAACCATCACCCACAAGCTTCTTTAATACTATTCTTCTACTTTATCCTTCAAACCAGCTCAACTACTCAATACCTTTTTAATCCGCTCAAGGGCCCAGTCCAACTCTTCTTTTTTTATAACTAGTGGCGGGGCAAAGCGAATGACTTTTTCATGTGTTTCCTTACATAAAAGGCCTTCTTCTTTTAACGACTCACAATATTTTCTAGCTGGTACTGTCAGCTCAACTCCGATAAATAAACCTTTTCCACGAACTTCTTTAATAAGAGGATTGTCTATTTTCACTAGTTCAGATTTCAAATATTCGCCTAGCTCAAACGAACGCCAGGCCAATTTCTCTTCCTCAATCACATCGAGAGCCGCGATTGAAACCGCACACGCTAGTGGGTTTCCACCAAAAGTTGACCCATGTGACCCAGGTTCAAATACCCCTAAAATGTTTTGATTAGCCGCTACTACTGAAATCGGAAATACCCCACCACCGAGGGCTTTCCCTAAAATATACATATCTGGCTCAACATCTTCCCAGTCACAAGCAAACATTTTTCCCGTTCTCCCTAGCCCGACTTGAATTTCATCGGCAATGAAAAGAACATTTTGCTCCTGGCAAACTTGAAAAGCTTCTTTTAAGAAACCCTCTTTAGGGACAATAATCCCTGCTTCTCCTTGAATTGGCTCTAATAGAAAAGCAGCTGTATTTTCCGTAATTGCCTCTTTTAAAGCATTTAGATCGCCATACGGAATAACCTTAATACCAGGTAACATTGGTCCAAATCCTCTTTTATACTCTTCATTTGAAGAAAGCGAAACGGCTGTCATCGTTCGCCCGTGAAAGTTCTCTTCACAAACAATAATCTCGGCTTGATTTTCTTTCACGCCTTTTATATCATAGGCCCATCGTCTCGCAGCTTTCACCGCTGTTTCAACCGCCTCTGCCCCTGTATTCATTGGCAAAATCATTTCTTTTTTCGTTAAGTGGGCTACTTTTTCATAAAAAGGAGCAAGTTGATCGTTATGAAAAGCTCTTGATGTTAAAGTAATGTTATCCGCCTGAGCCTTTAGGGCTTGAGTGATCTTAGGATGGCAATGCCCTTGGTTAACCGCCGAATAGGCACTAAGCATATCCAAGTATCGATTGCCCTCTGGATCCCAAACCCAGACTCCTTCTCCCTTATTGAGCACAACAGGTAGTGGATGATAATTATGAGCCCCATATTTTTCTGTCTTTTTTAGAATCTCTGAAGTTGCTGACATGTGTAAAAACCTCCTACTTCTTTTCGTTAAGTAGTTCCAAGTCCTTCCTATCCAAACCGGCCTCATGTTCATACATAAAGTCGAAACATCTTACCATTTTATCTCTTTATTATGTATTCCATTTCGAGTGACCGTTCTCCTCTTATTCGGAAGGAAATTTGCTAGGAAACGATACCAACAACCTAATGCCCTTTATTTATTATCATAAAAATGCGAAACCACTCCCTGCCACTACCTACCTTCTTAACATCCACACGACAAATGGAATGAATAAAAAGGCTAAAACACCACCTGCTAATGATAACGTGGCATAACTTGAATGAGCCACAACCATCCCTGAAAGCGCTCCACCAGATGCTCCTGCTAAAGCAATTAGAACATCAACAGTTCCTTGAGTCTTAGCCCGAGTTGTCGCTGTTGTTGCATCAACAATGATCGTTGTTCCACTTATTAGTCCAAAATTCCAACCTAACCCTAACAAAGCAAGAGCAATCATTAAATTCATTAAGGAATCTGCAGGTCCAAACGCGGCAAAGCCCCCCGCTAAAATTAACGTCACGCCCGCAGCCAGCACCATTATCTTCCGTCCAATTTTATCCACCAATACTCCTGTAACTAAAGATGGCAAATACATCGCCGCTACGTGAACCGCAATCACTAATCCAATTTCACTTAAACCATGCCCATGATGTCCCATATGAACAGGTGTCATTGTCATAATCGCGACCATTACAATTTGGGTGGATACCATTACAGTTGCCCCAGCAATCACACCTTTTTTATTAAAAATTTCAACAGGCTCGTTCGCCCGTTGCTCCTCCGTTTTACGCTCATTCTTTTCCTTTTCTATTTTCTTCGCTAAAAGAAAAGGATCCGGTCTTAACAAGACAAAAATAACAAGTCCAGCTAACAGAAAAGCTACAGCTGCCAAAATAAAAGGACCAGCAAGGGAAGGAATCCCCATCCGCTCAGCAAAATTCCCCATAACACTGACAAGATTTGGTCCTGCAACCGCTCCAAAGGTCGTAAAAACCATCGCTATGCTAATCGCCGTTGCTCGTTGTCTCGGTTTAGCTAAGTCTGTTCCCGCATATCGGGCTTGTAAATTAGTCGCTGTCCCCGCTCCATATATAAATAAAGAAAGAAATAATAGCCATATTTGACCAAAAAGAGCCGCAAAAACAACCCCAATTGCTCCTACTCCTCCAGTAAAAAAGCCTAGGGATAATCCTAAGCGGCGTCCAAATTGTTGCGTAGAACGACCGACTACATAAGCCGCTAATGCTGATCCTAATGTAAATAACGCTATTGGCAACCCAGCATATGCATCTGTACCAAGCATTTCCTGTGCCAGTAATGCCCCAACCGTAATTCCAGCCGCCAAACCAGCTCCACCAAAAATTTGTGAAATAACGACAATCCACAATGTACGTTTATATACTTTTTCTTGCTGCTGTGAAAATGAGTCACTTTCCCCAACAGACAATGCTGATTGTTCTGACACTTCGATCAATCCTTTCATTAACGAAATAGCGAAATATTAAATAATGATTCAACATCCTATAAAAAGAGCTACAAACAAAAAGAAACTCCACATTTAAACCTCGCCAATCGTTTGGTTAATTTTTCTAAATTCTCACTTCCTTTATTCTATATATTTACCACGAAATAATCTAGATTAATATATTGGAAAGACAAGTGATCAATTCGTATATTCATTAGTTTGAATAATGGCTTTGTACCCTTTTCAGATCGGTTTTTAGTTTCATTCGCTCTCTTTGATTCCCTTTGTGGCTTTGATTTGTCGGACTTTGGCTTCATTGGTGGCCTTTGATTCCCTTTGCGGCTTTGATTTGTCGGCTTTTGGCTTCATTGCCACCCTTTGATTCCCTTTGCCTCTTGGATCCAGCGGCTTTTGACTTCATTGGTCGCCTTCGATTCCCTTTGCCCCTCTGATTCAGCGGCTTTTGACTTCATTAACGGGCTTTGATTCCCTTTGCCTCTTGGATTCAGCGGCTTCCGGCTTCATTGGTCGCCTTCGATTCCCTTTGCCCCTCTGATTCAGCAGCTTCCGGTTTCATTGCCCCCCTTTGATTCCCTTTCACCTCTTTTTCGATCAACTTTTAACTTCATTTGGTCTAAGACTTTTATTCTCTTAATGACTACTCTGCTTTTCATCGACAAAAAAATTAAATATTTACTTTCATCTACACCTGGCATTTGCCTAAGCACAATCTTCTCTCGTTCATAAAATAGATTAATACCTAGAAACAGGAGTTGAACTTGATGGCGTTAGAAAAATTTGTCGACACCCTTCCGATTATGGAGGCAGCACAACCTACACATGTTGATGATAAAGGAGCTCATTATGAAATTGAAATGACAGAATTTACTCAGAAGCTTCACAGAGATTTAGAGCCAACACAATTATTTGGCTATAACGGTCAATACCCTGGGCCAACGATCCATGCCCAAAGACACCAACCAGTTCACGTCAAATGGATCAACAACTTGCCTGACAGACATTTTTTACCGATAGATAAATCGATCCACCATCTCGATATGGAGCCAGAAGTTCGTACAGTCGTTCATTTACACGGAGCTGAAACAAGAGCAGATAGTGATGGTTATCCAGAAGCTTGGTATACACGAGGGTTCGAACAAAAGGGGCCATTATTTGAACGGGAAATCTATGAATATCCGAATGCACAAAGGGCGGCAACATTATGGTATCACGATCATGCGATGGGCATTACCAGATTAAATGTTTATGCTGGTTTAGAAGGGCTATATTTACTTCACGATAAGGATGAAGATAGATTAAAGTTGCCAAGTGGAGACTATGATATTCCCCTCTTAATTCAAGATCGTACTTTTAATGAAGAGGATGGTTCCTTATTTTACCCTAGACAACCCAATAATCCTGGACCCAATTTTCCAGATCCTTGTATCGTCCCTTTTTTTGGGGGAAATACAATCTTAGTCAATGGAAAGGTTTGGCCTTATTTAGAAGTAGAGCCTAGAAAATATCGCTTTCGACTTTTAAATGGTTCGAACTCACGAGGGTACACACTTTTCCTAGATAGCGATCAAACCTTTTATCAAATTGCTTCTGATGGCGGATTATTGAGAAGAACAGTTCCTCTAAAAGAATTCGAGTTCGAGCCCGCTGAACGAATTGAAGTGATTATCGACTTTTCAAAACACGTGGGGGAAACGATCACCTTAAGAAATAACCTCGGGCCAAATGCGGACCCAGAAAACCCCATTGCTGATATTATGCAATTTCGAGTGATCTTACCTCTCAAAGGGCGTGATAGAAGCCGGCTCCCAAAGCATCTATCAACGATTCCTTGTTTAAGACAAAATGACGTAACGAAGATCCGAAATTTGACACTAAATGGTGGTGTCGATGATATCGGTCGAGCACTCCTTTTATTAGATAATCATTTTTGGCATGACCCAATCACAGAAAACCCAAAGCTTGGAGCTACTGAGATATGGAATATCATAAATGTGACCAATTTTCCACACCCTGTGCATATTCATTTAATTCAATTTCAAGTGATCGGCCATCAAGCGTTTGATTTACCTTTATATAATGAAACCGGAGAAATCCAACTTATCGGCCCACTCATTCCTCCGAAGGAAAATGAGCGAGGCTGGAAAGATACCATTGCAGCTCCTGCTGGTCAAATCACGAAGCTCATTTGCCGATTTACTCCATATGCAGGCCTGTATGTATGGCATTGTCATATTTTAGAACATGAAGATTACGATATGATGCGACCAATGAGAGTTGTCGACCCAACCGATAACAACCCGAGTCCAATGCCTCCAGGACACGGGTACGGCCACGATAATGGGACACCGATTGAAAGGCCAAGACCTAGACCGAATCCACCTATCGATCACGGTGAGCATTAAGCGAGGTGGTACCTCCCGGATTTTGTCGAGACAGCTGAAGTTAAAATCAGCTGTTTTTTCTATTTACCTCAAAGAATTAATTCCCATAAAAAAAGTCGATGAAAGGCTCCTAAACTCCTCATCGACGGACTTATATATTTTATTGATACAGAACCTTCAACCAATTTGTTTAATTATTTTTCCCAGCTTCAATCATAAGGAAAATCGCCGCTAAAATATGCAAAATCATTCCTACGCCTGGAATCCATCCGAGTGCTGATGCTAAGATTCCTAAAATATGACCCGTTTTACTTCTGTTTTCTTTAGAGGCAAAAACTAATCCAATAATATGTAAAATCAACATGATCCCAAGAGGAATCCACGCAAGCGAAAGAATAATGAGACCACCAATAAATGGAATTCCCCAAAATGCTTCAAGACCACCAAAAATCCATTTCATCACACGACTAGGGCCCGCATCATTGCTTTCTAATTGAGGATTTACTTCTTCTGTCATCTTATCACCCCTTTTTAAAATAAAGCGAAGTCCGTTCATCCAGAACCTATTTTTCTCGAGCTTCTAACGGACGTAGCTAGAATAAATATAGTGACATTTCCTTTAACATTAAGAATGTCACAAAACAATTAATACATACTGTTTATTTACTATCAGTAAAAGTTCCTTCTTATCATTATGTAGGTGGATGTCGATATATAACCGATTTCAACCTGTTTAATGCTTTAAAAATAAAGACAATAAAAAACGTAGTTCCGCTCTGCATGAGGAACTACGCTACCATTAAATCAATCGCCTATTCTTGGTCAAAATGTTGCTCCTGATACTTTTCTCTTTCATCTGCACTTAAGAGACGAAGGGCTTCACCAACTGTACCATTTTGTAAACGCCAAATTGCATTATGATCTTCTACCGCCTTTGAGAAGTCTCCATCTGTCCAACGTGTTAATATTTCTAAATAAAGCTCTTCATTTTCATAGTCATTCTCTTCAATCACTTCTATTAATCTCTCAAGCCGCTCTTGGGTTACCTCAAACTTCCCCCATTTTTGCCGGGCGTGAATATAACCGTGCGACATGTGATGAATTCGGTTTTGAACACTTTCTTCACTCATCGCTAAAGGCAGAAGGGCTTCGATATCTTCACCCTCGATCGCTTGAATAATTGGTTCAGTTTCATCTTCCACTGTTTCTTCTGTATTTAGTGCTGCCGTTTCTATAGGCTCTCTACTTTCGACACTATCGGGTTCTTCACTATTTTGATAAAAAGGAAAATAAATGATAGCTCCGACTGCTACTAAGATAATCATGACTACAAACGGTTTCTTCACATTCAATCAGTCCCAACTCATTTCTCAATTTCGCTCATTTCAATCAGTCCTTGAATTAATACGACCTGCTCAATCATTTTCGATTAGTCCTATTTCGTTTCATATTAGCAAAATCATGACCTCGTATATGAAGTCGATTCGCTCAAGCTTTGTCACTCTACATTTCTTCTTCTTTGATGCTTTCATTTCCTGCTTAATTCAAAAAACTTACTAGCCTAAGCTAATAAGTCATTTGGAACGTCTTTATAATAGATTTTGCTTCTGAAGTTCAGAGATCACAATCCCAGAAATCGCTCTCGCCCCGTTCTCTGAAAAATGTGTATTATCTTCATTTCCTTCTGGGTAATTAGGTGCTTCCCCCGGCTTGAGCCACATAAACCATTTTTTCGACTCCTCTTTACCAAGCCTTTGATAAGCTTCTGAACTCAATTTCGTTAAATCAATAAAGTCGACTTCTTCTTCGCTTGCTAACTCAGCTACCTTCTCATCATAACCTTGATGCGGATTGAGTATTTTTCCACCTTCTGAAAAATAACGACGCTGTACCGGAGAAAGCAACACAGGAACGGCTCCTTTATTTCTCGCTTCCTCAACATATTGTTTGAGATTGAGCTTAAATTCTTCTGGTGTTGTCCCACGCTGATCCGTTTTCTGGTCATTATGGCCAAATTGAATAAGAAGCAAATCATCTGCTTCAAGATGCTGTAGGGCTCGTTGGAAATGGCCTTCTTCTCGAAAACTTTTGGAACTCCGACCTGACTGAGCAATATTTAATGTTGGGTAGTCTCGCAATTGCTCCGCAAGTAATTGCCCCCAACCATACTGTGGATAATGACCTGGCGGATGCTCAGACATCGTTGAATCACCAATTAAGACCATTTTTCTATGGGACAACTTTATTGGGACCAATTCTAACGAAGCAACACCATTTCCCCACCAAGCTATTTCAAATTGATCGTGCTCTACATACACATCATTTGTCATAATAAAAGCTTCTTTTCTTGGCGAAAGTGCAAGCTGACCGGTCAGAAGCTTAACGGTCGTATGTGGCTCAACTTCGGCTTTTAATTGATAAATCCCTTTTGGAACACTGATTAAAAAGGACGGCACTTGTTCATCATGGTATTGACCTGGTAAAAAATGCTCCCCACTTGTTAGTTTAAAACAAGCATTGACTGAAAGAGGGGAAAATTGACGTTGATCAGCAATCGATTTAAATGTAAATTTCATTGCTTAGCTCCTATATTTTTTATTAAATAATTTGGGCTTCCCTGTCTCAAACGACTTCAAGTCCTTAAAACACTCTGCCCCTATCATTCTACAAACTTTCGATAACCGACAAAGCTCCATTATTTAATAAAGCGTCAACATATAGACTAACTAGTTTACAATAGTGACTTAAATCCTGTCCCCATAGCTCTTCTGCTTGCAGCAATAAAGAAACCGTCTCTTCAAGCGACTGGGAGCCGTTATCGAAACTTGACCATTGCTCTTCTAATAAACTCATCGTTCCTTCATTTTCACGAATTGTATAGCTTGTTCCACCAAAATCTCCTTTTAAAAACGCTCCATCTTTTCCAACTGGTTTCATATAAACAAGCAAGGCAGCTAAACTAAATAATAGACGTTTGGGCTCCTCATTTTGCTGCTCGTAAGCTGCTAATGTCGGTAGGAGTCTCGTTTGAAATTTATAAATCGCATTCATCCCAATATCGGTTAATTGATGAGCTAAAAATGGATTCTCAAAACGTTCCAATACCGTTTCAGCGTAGGCTAATTTTTCCGCTTCCTCTGCCGCAACGACTGGCAACAACTCCTCTTTTAACCCTGCTTCAATAAACGTTCGTAATTTCGGATTGGCTAGTGCTCCACTTACGGTCTTTTCTCCTGCCAAATAACAAGCAGCAAACATCATCGTATGCAACCCATTTAATAAACGAACTTTGAGCTCACGATAATAACCCGTATTTTCCCACTTTACATTTAAGCCAGCTTCTTGAAACGGTAAGACATTAGCAATTGGGCGCTCAGGTTCAATCACAAATAAATGATAGGGTTCGGCCACCGTCAATAAATGATCTTCATATCCAAGCCTTTTAGCCCAAACATCTTCCTCACCACGCGGAAATCCCGTCACAATCCGATCAACTAATGTATTGCAAAAAATATTCGCCTCATCGACCCATTTCATAAAGGCGTCAGGAAGCTCCCAATCAAAAGCGATTCGTCTGACAATTTGTTTCAAGACTTGGCCGTTATCCTCAATTAATTCACATGGTACGAGATTTATCCCAGCCTCATGCGCTCCATCAAAATAGAGGAAGCGTTCATATAAAAAGGCGGTCACTTTCCCTGGAAACGATAGCGGGGACTTCCCTCGTTCATAGTCTTCTTTTTGATAGACGAGACCCGCTTCCGTTGTATTAGAAAACATCCATTTCACATGTGGGGAATAAGCAAGTTTCAACACTTCATCCCAATCACTATATGGATTAATCCCTCTAGAAATCGATTGAATTAACTCCGCATCATCGACTATCTCGCCGTCTAACTTGCCACGTAAAATGGTCGTGTATAAAGCATCTTGTGCTTCTAATACTGGAACTATCTTCCCATGCGGTGTCGGTTGAATCGTGGCAACCGTTCCATCATATAATCCCTTTTGATGAAGTTGGTGAAACATCCAGTCGAGAAAGCCACGCATAAAATTCCCTTCACCAATTTGCACAATCGTCTCATTGCCTTGCACAAAATCTAAATTAACTGCTTTTTTTGTTAATCGTTTTGTTTCCGTCTTATCCATAATTGGCCTCCCACTTACAAAATAACTCCATCTTTAAATAAAGCAATTTCCTTAAAGCCATTACGTTCATTATGTGTCGTGATTTCTCCTGAAGCGACTTGAAGGACGTATGTTAATAATTCATCAGCCAATTCATGTATCTCTTTGCCTTCTACCAATTGTCCGGCATTAAAGTCAATCCAATTTTTCTTACGTTCGTAAAGTGGCGTATTTGTGGAGAGCTTTACAGTCGGGACTGGACCGCCAAATGGTGTCCCTCTTCCGGTTGTAAACAACACAATATGAGCTCCAGCTGCAGCAAGGGCTGTGACCGAAACGAGATCATTTCCTGGTCCTTGTACGAGTGTCAACCCGTTTTTCCGAACACGCCCTCCATACGGCAAAACATCAGCTACTGGGGCAAAGCCACCTTTTTGGACACAGCCAAGTGATTTTTCTTCAAGTGTTGTAATCCCACCTTTTTTATTACCAGGTGATGGATTTTCATAAACAACTTGCCCATGTCTAATAAAATAGTCCTTAAAGCCATTAACCATTTCCACAATATCGGTAAAAACTTGTTCATCTGCGGCACGGTTCATTAAAATGGTCTCTGCTCCAAACATTTCGGGAACCTCTGTTAAAATCGTCGACCCACCTTGTGCAATCAAACGATCGGAAAACGCCCCGACAAGTGGATTTGCGGTAATACCAGAAAGCCCATCTGAACCTCCACATTTTAGACCAACCTTTAATTTAGAAGCCGGTAATTCTGTCCGTACATCCGCTTTCGCAAGCTCAGCAATTTCTGTCACAAGGTCTGAAGCTTCCTCTAATTCATCTGCCGCTTCTTGAACGGAAAGAAACTTTACCCGCCTAGCGTCATAATCACCGATCGCTTCTTTAAATAAATCAATATAATTGTTCTCACAACCTAATCCAAGGACAAGCACTCCTGCCGCGTTTGGATGTTGAACAAGATTGCTTAATATCGCTTGCGTATGTTTTAAATCATCGCCTAATTGTGAACAGCCGAATGGATGTGGATAATGGTAGACACCATCAATATTTTCATACCCTTCTTGATTACCTAAGCGGGCAACGAGCTCAGCCGTTTTATTAATGCAGCCAACTGTATTGATCACCCAAATTTCATTGCGAATCCCGACCTCACCATTTTTTCGAACAAAACCTTTAAACGTTCTCGTTGTCGTTTTCTGTTCTAGTTCTAATGTGGCTGCCGCTTGGTTTGGTTTATACTCATAATCTAATGTGCCATCCAGAGTTGTTTTTGTATTATGGGTATGCACCCAAGAGCCAAGTTCAATCGTTTCCTTAGCGAAACCAATCGGAAACCCATATTTGTGGATCGGTTCACCAACCTGAATGTCATGGAGAGCGATTTTATGACCACGGGCAACGTCTTCCTTCAATGTAATCACTTGACTATCAAATTCTATCGTTTCACCTTTTTGATAGTCTTTTAACAAAACAAGGACATCATCATTAGCATGGATGAGTAAATGGTCCATCTTTACACCTCCTCTTTTTCCGTGAGCAAGCTTTTAATTTTGATCGGTTGGCCGCTTTTCGTCGATTTCCAGACCGCTTCACCGACTGCGATTGAATAAGTTCCAGCCTCGGCCCCTGCTAATATTTCATACGGACGTGCCGGGTCTGGACCAAGGAAGATATCTTCTTGAATTAACGGGTCCCCCCCACCATGACCCCCCTCATTTTTGACAACATGGATAATTTCCTTCGAGCCAAAGAGCGGGATAAAATCAATCGTTTGCTCTGGAACAGGGAATGGCGTTCTAGAAGGGGCATGATATTCTTGTGTTTCAATGCGCCCTTTTGTCCCATTAATCGCAAGACGATAGCCTTCATAAGGAACAGAGAAGTTAATCGAATAGCTAAGTAAAGCGCCTTTGTTATATTTAACCGTTGCGACATACGTATCTTCTATTTCAATTTCACTATCAAAAATACAGGAATCTGGACGGTAATTTGTATAAGCTCCTAAATCCTGTCCCGCCATTAAATGGTCGTCCTTCGCGGCCGTTGTGTCACTACGACCAAACCAACGGCGATAGTAAGAACAGTTTTGCTGCTCACTACATGTTCCGCAATGTCTGCCGTCTCGAGGGCTTGGATTTAACTCGCTTTCTTGTCCGTAATAATGTAAATCTCCAAAAGCAAACACTTCTTCAGGCTGTTGGTTAATCCACCAATTAACTAAATCAAAATGGTGTGTCGATTTATGCACAGAAAGCCCTCCGGAAAAGGCACGTTCTCTGTTCCAACGCTTGAAGTAGCTTGAGCCATGATACGTATCAATATACCAATTTAAATCTATTGATGTGACCTTGCCAATTTTACCTGACTGAATTAATTCCTTGATTTTAATATGGTACGGACTATAACGATAATTAAAAGCAACCGTAACCTTTCCTTTACTATTTTGTTCTGCTTCAAGGACCCTTCTTGCATCCTCACTCGTTGTCACCATTGGCTTTTCACTAATAATATCTAGGTTTAACGCAAGACCACGTAAAATATAATCCACATGGGTGTCATCGCGGCTTGTGACAATGACCGTTGTCGCACCTGTTTCTTTCACCATTTGTTCAAATTGCTCTGGTGTATAAAAGCCAACCCCAGCAAGTTCTGGATACGTATCTATACAAACTTCATATCTTCTCGTATCAAAATCTAACAAACCAACGACTTGATTTTCATGATGAAATCGTGTCAAAATCGGTTCTATAAACATCTTAAGGGCCCTATTACTAAGGCCACAAACGACTATTTTCTTCATCTCGCACCCCTTCTGAGCTCACCCATGTTGAGGAGCTTCATTTTGAGAAAGTTGTTTTTGTTTCATTGCTTCAAAAATCCGGTGTGAAATCCATGAAATGAGATAAGCAACACTCGCTGCTGCGAAAAATAAAATAAGTCCAGGAATAAACATAAAAATAGATTGAAGAATAAATAGACTAACAGCGATTAAAATCAAGTGATAAGGATGGCCACAGGCAATTAATAATGCGGCCCGTACTCGGTGTAATCCTTTTAAATGAAAGCTAACATACGTAGGAAAGAAAAGAGCAAGCATACAGCCAAAGAGGACGGTGATTATGAGTAAAATACCACGAACGATGAGCATCACGACCCCTGCTCCAGCAAATAAAGTAAAGTTCCAATAGAGTAAAAAGCCGATAGCAAAAAAGGCTATTCCTGCTCCATTCGCTCTCCAAAATTCTTCCCTATACGTCTGCCAAAACGTTTTAAATACCGGTTGGTCCCAATCTTTTTTGGCCCAATCACGAGTAATCGTAAATAAAGCGACCGTTGCCGGAGCAACTCCTAATACAACGAACCCAAGTAACGTAAAGGCAATCCACAATAAATTGACGTAAGCCATTTTAGAGATCACGACCGATATCCGATAAAAACTCCCCCAAATGCCACTTAACTCCATGGTAACTCCTCCTCATGCCATTTTTTCACTAATGCCAACGCTTCTGTTTGCCGCTCATTGTATACCGGCACTGCTACCATATGCTTGATTTCTAATTCAACAACCCCATCAAACATTTCATTTAAAGACAGGCCGGCTACATACTCCTCATCCCTTAGAACAAATCGTGTGCCATCCACCTCATCTAAGGAAATAAGGCCTTCTGGGTCCATCGGTTCTGTTATACTTTCTTCTACAAAAAGAATATCAGCGTCATGTCCAGCGAGCTCAACGATCAGTCTTTCCAAAATCGTTGGATAAACGGTAAACTGAACATTCTCATCTTCTATTAACTCACTTAGCACATCCTGATTTTCATAAAGTTCATCGGAGAAGGCCATGACATGAAGGCGTTCGTCTTTCGTGTTATTACATGCCCCTAAACTCATAAGCAATATGCTTATACTGATGAAAAAAAAGAATCGCTTCATACCTTCCCCGCCCTTACTTATATTTGTCGTGCCTTTTCAATTTCTGTACAAGCAAGAGCAAACGCTCCCACTCCATGTAAATCATTCACACTTGTCGGTCTTGTCACATAATCCTCATAAAATCCAATAGAGGTGCCAATACAAATATCTTTTAATAACAATTCGCCCTTTTCATCCGTTTCAATAGAATGCTCAATAATTCCTGCCAATCCTTTTTCGGCCTTTTTATAAGCTATTTCGTCTAACAATCCAAGACGATACCCTTTTGCTAAGGCATAAACGAATAAACTCGTGCAAGAACTTTCTAACCAGTTGTCTGGTTGATCTCCTTTATCAACAACTTGGTACCAAAGACCAGATTTTTCATCTTGATACGTCAATAAATTGGTCATTAACTCTTGAAATGCACGAACAAGTTCAGGCTGTTTATAATGCTCCTCACCGAGCCAATCTATAACATCGGCAAGCGTCATCGTATACCAACCAAGAGCTCTCCCCCATACTTCTGTTGTTTTACCTGTTTCTTTATCACAAACGCTCACTTGCTTACTCGCATCCCAAGCATGCATATAAAGTCCAGTCACTTCGTCTTTTGTATATTGACGAATGAGTGCCTCTTGTCTAAGGAATAGCTCGGTTAATTCTGGTTCATTAAATAATCGACCATATTCAAGAGCGAATGGTCCTGCCATATATAAACCATCTAACCACATTTGATTCGGATATTTGTCCTTATGCCAGAAGCCACCATATTGATTACGGTTAATTGTATTTAATAAATGTCTAAGCTTACGGGCTGCTTCTTTGTAACGAAACTCACCTGTTTTTTCATATAAAGGCAACAATAATAGCCCAGCTTGAATCGCATCAAGCTCATCACGCGCAAATAAAAAATTCCCGTTTTCATCGATTAGGTCATCCACATATTCTTTAACATAATCGAAATAACGCTCGTCTTTTTCCATCTCCCAAATACGATGCACACCACATAAGAAGACCCCTTGATGATAATGCCAACGATTCGCTGGTGGCATCTCAATCGGTTTGTATTGATTCATAATGCTTTCAGAAGCCCTTTTTCCCCATTCTAATGGTGTTTGATTTTGAATTTTTTCAGCATTTGTCATTGTTTCTCCTCCTTATATTCAAACCAATCAAAGTCGGCGACAGTTTCACTTTCTTGCCCATTACTCGTAGCAAACATTCCGATATATGTCCCAACAAAACCGCCGGCACGATCAGTACTTAATAAACGACCATCTTGATTTTCTGCTAAAAGCTTCCACCCTGCCTCTGACCCTCGAAATGAAAAATGAAGCTCTTGCAAATCGGCTGTCACTTTTAATTCAATGGAACTAGCATCGAACACCTCTTGTGCAACCACATCCACTTTTCCATTTTCCATTTTGACGAGTTGGATCATTCGCTTTTCTTTTTGAATCAGCTCAAATCGATAATGGTTTTCTTGTGTATGGAATAACGTTAAACCAGCCGCTTCTCCCTCTTGAACGGTATCTAATTCTAATAATGTCGTCACAGTGAAACTTTTATGCTGTTGCCTTCTTCCAATAAAGCTCGGGCTAACTTGCTCATTCAATGTTTCAGGTCGCAACTTGAGACGTAAATAACCATCACGTTCTTTTAATGAGTAAAAGTCTCTTCTCGGTGTACGAATCATATTCCATTCCAACCCTAATTCCGTTGAATCAAAGTGATCATATTTTTGGAAATCGACGGCTTCCTCTCTTGGTAACGAAGGACCTGGCATGATTTCTTCAATCCGTCCAGTATCCGGACACATGACTGGCCACCCATCCTCCCAAATCATCGGGGCTAAAAAGGTCTCACGTCCCATATTCCTAAACATACCGCCGCCATAAGGTCTAGAAGCTAAACAAAATAACCACCATTCTCCGTCTTGTGTTTCGACAATATCAGCATGACCGACATTCGTTATCGGATAATCCTTACTTAAGTGGCGATGCGTTAAAATCGGATTTCGTTTATTCGCTTCATACGGTCCCGTAAGCGATTTACTTCTTGCAACCGTTACGGCATGAGTAAAACCCGTGCCTCCTTCCGCAATAAGTAAATAATAATAACCATCTTTTTTATATAAGTGTGGCGCTTCTTGAGCATGGGCATTTTTTAACGCTCCATCCCATATTCCAACAGGTTCTCCGATTAGTTCACCTTTTTTCAAATCGAGCTCCTGCAACCAAATTTCCATATGTTTGGCATGCGTTTGTCCTGCTTTTGGGACGCGGTTACCTGTGTAATAAACTCGCCCATCTTCATCAAAAAATAAGGAGGGATCAATGCCTGGTGCCCCTTTTAACCAAACTGGTTCTGACCACGGCCCACTCGGATCCTCTGCCGTGACATAAAAATTACGGCGTTCCCCTAATTGACTCACCACGAAGGTTGTAATCATATAAAAGAGCCCATTATGATAACGAATAGTCGGAGCATAAATCCCTTTTGAATTAGGGGTTTCATCTAAATTTAATTGAGAAGGTCGATCCAGTACATGACCAATTTGTGTCCAATTCACTAAATCCTTCGAATGAAAAATAGGAACTCCTGGGTAATATTCAAATGTAGAAGTGACTAAATAATAGTCCTCATTCACTCGACAGACGGATGGGTCCGGGTAAAAACCTGGAATGACAGGATTTTGAAATGTCTTCATTTATCATTTCTCCTTCTTCATTTGTTCCAGCAACCATGGGATCGACTTTTCTCCATTCACTTCATGTTTTCCATCAAAAGAATCCAACGTTACATGGTGCTGTGATTTGGCTAATTGTTGGATCGATTGTGTTGGAAATAGAAGATCCTCATGACCACTTTCAATCAATATCGGTCTCGGTTCCACTAGTTCAATCAAATCAGTTGTTTCACCTATTAAGAGTACATTTGGAATATAGTTATCCAAGCAATGTCTTCTTGTTAAAATACTATCTCTTAACAAACTTCCGTACCCAGATAAAACGGTGGCTCTCACTCGCTCGTCTAAGCACGAGAGTAAAAGAGCAATCAGTCCGCCTCCCGAAAAGCCGAAACAGCCAAACTGTGAGACATGATACTTTTTCTCATACCAATCTAATAATCTTTTACATTCAAATACTCTCAATCCAGCTAATGTCTTTCCATATAATAAGAGATGAGAGGCTAGCGTATAGCAACTATTCTCCCCTTCTTCACTTTCTTGTTTCCGCCTTCCAAAACCAATAAGCTCGGGGAGAAGGACCGTCGCCCCTTGATCCACTAAGGTCTCGGCAAAACCATTATGAATGCTATTTGGATCGAGTGCTTCCTCCGCCCCTTTTCCATGTCCATGTAAGGCGATAATTACCGGTGAATCGTCCTTTTTTTGCTTCGGTTCTAATAACCGGAAAGAAAGCTGCAGCCCATTCGTCGTTGGGAGTACATAAGCCATTTCGACATATCGATTTGTCACTTGTTTCCAAAGTAATTTAGCATCCGCTTCTTTTGGTGGCTCAAACGTACCAATAGTTTTTTGGAGGTAAGCCTTCCGTTCCTTTTTCCCCACAACGGTCCTCGACTCTTTTTGATAAAGCACTTGCAAAAAACGATCAACCTCATGCATAAATGCTTACCCTTTCATCGAACCAATTAAGGCACCTTTAGCAAAATACTTTTGTAAAAATGGATAGACAAGTAAAACCGGTAACGTGGCTACAACGATTACGGCCATTTTTACACTAATTTCCGGTGGCGGAACGCTCGTATATTCAGAACCGTCATAATTTAATCCCGTTGCTAGCACAACAATTTGCCTTAATAACACTTGAACTGGCCACTTACTCGGATCATTTAAATACAAAATCGCGTGCATGTACGTGTTCCAATACGTTACGGCATAAAACAAGGAAATCGTCGCAATCGCAGGTAATGAACATGGAATAACAATCCGGAACAAGATTCCAAAATCACTACAGCCATCAATTTTTGCTGATTCCTCAAGACCACTCGGTAAGTTCATAAAGAAGCTTCGTAAAATGATCATATTAAAAGCATTAATCGTCACTGGAATAATAAGTGCTAGCAATGAGTCAATCAGCCCTGTTTCTTTAACAACTAAAAAAGTTGGAATCATCCCACCATTAAACAACATCGTAAAAACGATAAAGAACATAATAAAACGTCGACCAACTAAATCTCTACGTGACAATCCATATGCGGTAAGAACGGAAAATAGCATGCTCCAAAGCGTTCCGCCGAGTGTCACAGCAATCGATACACCTAATGCACGCATTAACGTATCCGTTGAAAAGATATAACGATAAGCATCTAAACTAAATTGTGTCGGAAAGAGTAAAAAGCTTCGCTGAGCAATCTCTGCACCTGTTGCAAAGGAGCTCCCAATCACATGAATAAAGGGTAAAATACAAAGCAAGGCAATGACGCCAAGTATGAACATATTTGTGGCATTGAATAATCGACTGGATATCGTTTTGTCCCCAACCATTTAAAATGCCTCCTTTCTAATAAACGCCTTCTTCGCCGTATTTTTTTGCTAACCAGTTGGCCCCGACTACGAGGATAAGTCCAACAAACCCCTTAAAGAAACCAACCGCCGTACTATAACTGAATTGACCTTGTCTTAAACCAGCTGTATACACATATGTGTCAAATATCTCAGCTACTTCACGGTTTGAGGCATTTAGGAGCAAATAGACATGCTCAAAACCTAGTTCAAGTACATCTCCAATTTTCAGAATTAACAGAACAATGATGACACTTCGAATGGCCGGGATCGTAATATGCCACATTTGTCGTAACCGACTGGCCCCATCCATTTTCGCCGCTTCATATAGTTGCGGGTCAACCGAGGCAATCGCAGCAATAAAAATAATCGTGCCCCAACCAGCTTCTCTCCAAATGATTTGTATAATGTACATTGGTCTAAACCAATCTGGATTCAATAAGAAGTTCACCTGGTCAAATTGTAGTGCTCTTAAAATACTGTTAATAATACCACCGTCAAGTGTTAGCATCACATAACTAATCGATACGATAACAACCCATGACATAAAATGCGGGATATAAATCAACGTTTGAATACTTCTCATATACCAACGACTTCTTAACTCATTTAACATAAGAGCTAAAATAATCGGGACTGGGAAAGCAATCAGGACTTGTAAAACAAATAACATCAATGTATTTCGGAAAATCATCCAGAAATCCGGATCGGCAAACAAGCGACGAAAATGCTCGAAACCAACCCATTCACTGCCTGAAATTCCTAAGTAAGGTTTATAATCTTGGAAAGAAATGACCAACCCATACATTGGTATGTACTTGTAAATAAAGAAATAGAGAATCCCTGGAGCAATCATTAGATAAATCCATTTATTCTTAACAATTTTTCTCCACAATTCATTTCTTTTTTCTGGCTTTGTCTGCATTGGTTTCTTATTTTCCACTACTATCGGGTTGTCCATAGCACACCTCTTTTCTTACAGATTAATAACTCATAAAATGATTCGTGATGAAAAGTTTGGGACAAAAGGGTTTTTCCGATGAGAAGTCTGAACTTAATGATAGTTGAACCATGGTTATATTAGTTAGCTTTACTCCGCCAGCTCCATACCCACAGCAATAGCGGGTGAACCGGGAGCCTCCTCGCTTCGCTTGAGGGGTCTCCCGTGTTTCACTTCTCCCGCAGGAGTCTCCGGGTATTGCGCTGGCTCCGTTTTGGTAAAAGAAAAACCAACTGAAGCAATAATGGCTCATCCACGAATAACCTAATTGTTTGATATTCTTCCTAGTTAAAGGCGATAATAAAACTTTTTGAGTGACCTCTTCACTTCTCCCGTAGGAGTCTTCGGGTATTGCGCTGGCTCCGTTTTGGTTAAGGAAACGATTGTTTGAATCGATAACTAGTTACCTACTTGGAAGTCTGAGTTACTAAAGAAGCGTCTCTATGATTCACCTATTTCAAGCGGACAGAAGACACGGAGACTCCCGCACGAGGAAGGGTCAGGTGCTTAACCATTAGATTGTATTTCCACAGAATCCTACGTCTATTTCCTTCGCTAAGGTTGTATATGGTTCGTATTCTCAGTTAAAGTTAAACCCTTTCGTTTTGTCCCAGCTTCAATCATTTATTGCTGATAGGATTCGTTATATTCGTTTATAATGTTATCTCCACCTTGTGTTTTCCATGTTTCAATCGCATTCTCAAAACCAGCTTCATCAATTTGACCAAGGATATATTGGTAAGTGGCATCATTAATAATTTGTTGCAGGCGCTCACCGTGAGTTTGCTCTGTTGCCGAATCAAGTGTAATTGTCGGATCGTGAATCAAATATTGCTCATTATCGATTTCTAACTCATCCGCTTTTAATTTCACATCATACATACTCTTTCCAAGATAACGACCACTTGTGTCCGCCTCTCCAATTTCAATCGATTGGTATGGTTTCACTTCACGGTCTGTACGTTGAGTATCCTCACTAGGAACAGCACGGTCACCATCTACTGTATAGTGATCGCCTTCAATCCCCCAGTAAATTAAGTTCGCATTTTCTGGTTCCATTAATTGATTATAAAAAGATAAAATCCCTTTAAGTTCCTCTTCTGTTTGTACTGCTGATTTAGGGAAAATAACTAAATTTCCATATCCAGGAATAGCCCAAATATTATATTCTCCGTTTGGACCTTCTACATAATTATGAACATCAAAGACAATATCAGGATTAATTTGTGAAGCCTCAGCGTATAAAGAAACGACATCACCCATTGAACCTACATAAATACCAGCTGTTCCATTTTTAAAAAGTGCTTGTTGGTCATTTTTACTTGTTACAGGGAAATCTTGGTTCATAAATTTGTTCGAATGCATCTCTCTAAAAAATTCCAATGTCTCCATATACTCATCAAACATAAATTCCGGTAAAAGCTGTCCGTCTTTTTCACCCCAACCATTTGGAGTTCCAAACCAAGAGGATACTGATTTAAAGGCGCCATATACTAAGTCGCTCCGGTCTGTTAAACCGAATGTATCGTCACGACCATTGCCATCTGGATCATCCTCTGTAAACGCTCTGGCCATTTCCATAAATTCTTCTACATTTGTAGGAGCTTCAATTCCAAGATTATCCGCCCAATCTTTACGATAAATGATTCCAGAACGTGATAACGGTCGCCCTTGATAAAGACCATAAATCTTACCATCAACCATCGTATTTTCAACTACTTCTGGTTTTAAGTTTTGTAAATTCGGGAATTCATCTAAGTATGGACCGATTTCCCAAAACTGGTCGTCTCTGATCGCGTCTTTAAACTGATTATATGTTGTTTGGTTTTTCATATAAACGGCTTGAGGAAGTGACCCCGTTGCAAATGCTGTGTTTAATCTTTCTTCATAGTTATTGTCTGGTACCCATTGAATATCCATTACGGTGTTCGTTGCTTCTTCTAATAAGTTTTGCACAGCTTTATCTGGAACTTCAGCTGTGTGCAAGTTTGCCATGATTGAAAATTTAAATGGTTCATCACTTGCCGTTTCTCCACCCGCCTCAGAGGAAGCGCTTTCATTATTACCATTACCGTTTCCTCCACAAGCAGCAATAACAGTTAAGATGATTAGTAAACCAATTCCTAGACACCACTTTTTCCAATTCTTCATCAATAAACCCCCATCTTTATTAAGTTACGTTGCGTCCTCTCCGAAATCTCTACTTGTAAAAGCTTATCTATCTATGTTTCAATTCTATCCTTCTGAATCGTTTTCTTGAATAATCATCTTATCAGAAAACCTTGATTTATCAGGCTATTCAGCCATATCTGATAGAATGATTACTCGTGTTATATCCAGCATTTATGTCGAACATTCAAACATTACAAAGTCAAATACATTCATCCTCCTATTCTTTTATCTGAACAATCAAAAAAACAGCCCAAAAATGAGCTGTTAATCTGCTTGCTTTTCCTGTCTATATTGACCAGGCGTTTTTCCTGTCAACTTTTTAAAGGAGCGAATAAAGTTTTGTGAATTATTGTATCCAAGTTCCTCTGCGATCGCTTTTACCGAACGCCCAGAGTTCACTAACCAATCTTTCGCTTTTGCTAACCTATACTGAGTTAAATATTCACTAAAGGTCATTTTTGTTCCTTCTTTAAATACACTGCTTAAATAATTTGCATTGTAATGTAAGTCAGCGGCACATTGCTCTAACGTAATCGCTTGGTCATAATACTGATGAATATAATCAATCATCTTTTCTGAGAGATTTTTAAATTGAGATTCACTGACTTCATTAAAAGCCGCGATTAAAGGATTAAGTAATTGAACCTCAAACCAATGTTTCATCTGTTCTTGACTACGAATCATTAAAGCTTCTTGATAAAGCACATTTTCTTGTAAAAGAATCTCCGAGCGCTTCATGCCACTTTCTTGATATAGCCGCAACAACTTATTGAGAAGATGCATATAGGAAACTTGCACTTCACCAATACTATGCCCTTCTTTCATCACTTCTTGTTGCCAAGAGCTAAACAAATGATCAACACGTTCTTTATCGGCCAACCGTATCGAAAGCAGTAACTCTTCCTCAATCTGAGTCGGATGTTGATAAATGGTCGCCTTTTCCTTAGCTTCAATGCTTTTATAATTTATAATCACATTTTCCGAAAACTTAAGTCGATGTGTTAATGCTTCTTTCCCTTCCATAAAGGCGATACTTGCCCGCGGTAAATCTTTAAACGGTGCACTTATCCCGATGCTGACTTCCGCTTCTATAAATCGCTGTGTATACGATTTAATTTGTTCACTCCAATAATAAACTGATTTTTCCCCTTCTCCATCCTCGTGCTCAGTGAACCCAATTAACAGAACAAGTAAATCATCGACCCAAACGGCTGGCAAACGATATGGTTCAGGAACTGTATCCTCAACAATGTTGCGGATCGCAAATGTTCTTAGTTCTTTTTCTTGTTGGTCTTCTTCCTCACCTGGTTTTTCATAATGAATCGCTAACACACTTAAATAATTCCAAGACGACATTCGTTCTTCTAATTCGTAAAGCCTTAATCGTTCTTTCATTTCATCTTCTGAAAAATGCCCCTGAAATAAGCGAATAATAAATAACATTAATGATTGCTGAGAATGAATGCTTAACTCTTGTTCAAGCGATGATTTGGACGAAAATAGTTCTTGAAGATGATCTTCAATCACTTGGAACTCTGTTCGATCTTTCTCATCAGTAGCTCGATTCCCTTTTTGATTAATCGATGAAACCAGCTTTTGAACAGGTGAGTAAAGCTTATTCGCAAAAGCCCAGACGACAAGCGCCGTAATCGCCACCATCGTTAATACAACATAAAAAGTAAACCAACCAATGCTTCTAGATTCACTCAATAGCTCTTTCATTGATGTGACTGAAACATATTTCCACCCTGAAAATCCTGAGGTTGAGTACGTAAGGGCATAAGACTCATGATCATTATCGACAATATAACGACCTGCTTCTTCCCCTTCTTCCCATTCAGGTTCAGAAAAGCCTATCTCTGCCAACGTTTTTCCAACAGCATCATCATTTGAATGAACGATGATTCGATTGTTTTCATCTAAGATCATTAGTTCATCACTGACACCCTCACTCCCCAATAAATCACGAATGCTACACATTGGGATATTGGCAAAAGCTAGTCCAAATTTATCACTCATCCGTGCTGGGAGCTTTTTAATTAAACTAATGCTATAAGGGCAATTACGCCGAATGATCTTTTCTTCAAAAGAATCTGTTTCAAGTAGTTGCCATGTTGTATCATATGGCAAATCAAAATAAGTTAAATAACGTTCATAGTCGGGGTGCTCATTAAAGCGTTTGATTCCTTGATTGGTCGCTATCCAATTTTGATCATTATTAAGAACGATCGTCTCTTCTACTTTTGTATCAAAGGACTGCAGTTTAATAAGTTGGCTACGCAAGTCTCGATAAACGATAAAATCATCCGCTAAAAGCGGACGACGTATCGCAGTTTCCATTGTAGGCGATTCAATCGTATTATTTAAAGAATGATGAACGGTGGTTAAGACTTGTTCAATATTCGATTGAACCTGTCGAATTAGTTCCATCTTTTCATTCTCTACTCTTTGTTCCGCTTGACTTGTTGATTGTATATACGCAAATACGCCTACGATAATAACTGGTATCGTTCCTACGATTCCTCCATAGATTAATAACTTAATCCATAAACTACGATGCATTGTCTTTCACCCCTCTCCCTCATGACTTATTTTAAATGTCAGAGGTGAATCAACTACCTTTGTCAACATTAAGTGCCCGCTCTGAACTTGAAAAATTCAACTTTGAAAATAATTAAAATAAATCGCTATTTTCAAAGAGTAAAAGGTTTCCCCTTATTTATGTAACCGCTTTTAAAAATAGAATATCCAATAGTCTAGTCGACCATATGCACATAAGCTGTTAATAGAAATTCGACAATAATCTATCATTTCCTTTAGGTAATTAATGAAAGAACGAAATAATAAATAGAAGAAAATGAAAGTCATTTTCTTTATCTAAAGGAGACTATCACTTATTTGAATAGTTTGATTAAATTTTGCTCTTTTGTCAATGACGTCTTACTTTTTTTACAACGGAAAGAGCCTGACAGAACTTGTCAGACCCCTTCCCCTTCTTCCATCCCTTTACAAAGGTTTGATAGAAAACCTAAATCCTGATAGGCATTTAATGTACTCCATGGTTTATTTAAATGATTAGACACACCGTAATAAGTTCCAAAATAGGTCTTCGTTTCAATGGCTGCTCTTACAAGTGAAACTAAATCATAATCAGAAAGGAGCGTTCGATTCAACCGGTCGGTATCAGGACTCCCTTTCTTTTTAGCAGGTACGGAAGCAATTCGTAAGTTAATTACCGAGAGTTTTCCCTCTTCTGCAAATAAATGACCTAGCTGTTCTGAAGCAAACTTTAAAACCCCATAGAGACATTTCGTTTTCGGAAAATCATCCACTGTAATTTCACGAGATAAAAGCGAATACCCATCTTCTTCATAACCATCCGTGACGTGATTACTACTAGCAAAGACAACACGGCGAACGCCTTTCTCTCGTGCGACCATCAAAACATAATAACTCGCTTGAAAAAACACATTAGTTAAGTGATTAAACTCGTCAATACTTTCAACCCCACTAGAAGCCTCAATCCGTAACAGATTGACAATTGTATCGGCGTCACCTGGTATCGCTTTAAACAGCTCGTTATAGTTCGTCGCATCAACCGGAATAAACTCCACATTTGTATTGGGCTTTTGTTTATCCATCACGATCACTTTATATTCATTTTGTAACTTTTTAGCTAGTACCGCACCAATGGTTCCAGCTCCACCTAAAAGGATGATTTTTTTCAAGTGCAATCACCCCACATATTAAGCGGAGTCGGTTTAACCCTGAAACGAGTACACACTGATTTAAAACTGAAAGTAATTTTTAGCGTTATGATAACTAATATTTTGCACAATTTGACCAAGCCATTCCTCATCATAAGGAACTTCACCATCCTCAACCCATTTGCCAATCATATTGCACAAAATTCGTCTAAAATATTCATGACGAGTATAGGAAAGAAAGCTCCGTGAATCGGTTAACATGCCGACAAAAGCACTGAGTAACCCAATATTCGCTAAATCGCGCATTTGTTTTTCCATGCCCTCCTTTTGATCGTTAAACCACCAACCAGAACCAAATTGAATTTTACCGACAGTACCACTAGATTGGAAATTACCGATCGCTGTTGCAATGACTTCATTATAAATCGGATTTAAAGTGTAGATGATCGTCTTTGGCAGCTGATTTTTTTGATCAAGCTCATTCAAAAATTGATTTAAATCACGTGCCATGGAGAAATCACCCATAGAATCATACCCTGTGTCCGCACCAAGCTTGTCAAACATTCGACTGTTATTATTTCGTAACGCTCCTAAATGAAACTGCAAAGTCCAACCTAACTTATGGTAAATTCCCCCTAAAAATAGCAGGACAAATGTTTGGAATTGTCTCTCCTCATTGACCGTAATCGTTTCCTGATTCAATGCTTTTTCAAAAATGGTACTTGCCTCTGATTCAGTGCAAGGTGTATAAGGTAATGTTTCAATTCCATGATCCGATAAACGGCATCCTCTTTCATGAAAATAGGAAGCTCTATCTTCAAGTACCTGGAGCAAGTCACTTAACTTTTGAATCGGTTTCTCTGAAGCGTGTTCCAACTTTTCTAAGTAGTTTAAATACGTTGGCGATGTGATAAACAGTGCCTTATCAGGACGAAATGCTGGAATCACTTTTGTCGCAAAAACTTCCTGCTCTTGAATCGCTTCATGGGCTTCCAATGTGTCGATCGGATCGTCTGTTGTACAAATCAACTCAACATTTGATTGTTTAATAATTCCTTGAGTACTGAACGTATTTGATTTTAAAATTTCATTTGTTTGCTCCCAAATCCGTTCAGCTGTTTTGGGCGATAAAAGTTCATCAACATTAAAGTATCGTTTTAGCTCAAGATGTGTCCAATGATAAAGAGGGTTTCCAATCGTATATGGCACCACTTCCGCCCATTTTAAAAACTTCTCCTTATCACTTTTATCTCCAGTAATGTAGGCTTCATCTACACCCATTGTCCGCATTGCTCGCCATTTATAATGATCGCCATGTAACCAAAGCTCAGATATATTTTCATAGCGACGATTTTCAGCAATCTCAAAAGGCGAAACATGGCAATGGTAATCAATTATCGGCAAATCTTTCGAGAATTGATGATATAACTTTTCCGCCGCTTTTGATTGCAACATAAAATGATCATGAATAAACGACTGATTTGTCGTAATCATTTATTTCAGCTCCTCTACTGGTACGAAGTCCATATCTTTAAACGTATAATTTTCACCAGCCATGGCCCAAATAAACGTATAATTGCTCGTACCGACCCCAGAATGAATCGACCAAGGTGGCGAAATGATGGCTTGCTCATTTTGAATAAGCAAGTGACGAGTTTCATTCGGCTGACCCATAAAATGAAATACACGTGAAGCTGGCTCCATATCAAAGTATAAATACGCTTCCATCCGACGATCATGAACATGTGCAGGCATCGTATTCCACATATTATTCGGCTCAAGTAATGTCATCCCAACCATTAGTTGACAACTTTGAATGCCATCCTCATGTACATATTTATAAATCGTCCGATTATTCGATTCCGCATCACTACCTAAACGAGTTGGCTCAGCCTCAGCAATTGGTAATAAGCGAGTCGGATAATTTTTGTGAGCAGTTGCTGATACTAAGTAAAAACGAGCCGGCTCCTCCGGTGTATTTGAATGGAGGGTTACATGTTCGTTATCTTTCCCTACATATAAACAATCGCGTTTATCTAGATTATAAGACTCCCCATTTACTTTAACCGTACCCTTGCCTCCACCAATGTGAATAATAGCAATTTCACGACGCTCTAAAAAATGCTCCGTACGAAGGGCATCCCCAGCATCAAGAGTAAGCTCCTCTTTTGTTGGAATAGCTCCCCCAATAACAAGACGATCATAATGCGAGTAAGTAAATGAAATTTCACCTTCTTTAAAAAGCGAGTCAACTAAAAAGCTCTCTCTTAACTCCTCTGTCGTATAACGTTTCACATCTCTTGGACTTACCTCATAACGAATATCCATTTTATGTTTCCTCCTCATATTTTTTATTGATACAGTTCAATATTACATATATAAACGGCGGTGGGCGGCTTTCCTTTTTACACATCATCGCCGTCCAGCTCAAACCTTTACTTTAAAACTTTTGAATTCCCACGGCTTTCCTGGACTTTGCCGACAAATTCAGAAGCTAGTTGTCGCAAGCCTTGCCAGTCCTTTGCTGCGATTAAATCCGCATTTAACAAGGAGCCACCTGCACCGACTGCAACAGCACCAGCTTTAATAAATGAATCGATTGTATCTAAATTAACTCCACCAGTCGGCATCATTTTGACATGTGAAAGTGGACCACTGACTGATTTAATAAAAGATGGACCTACACACTCAGCTGGAAAGACCTTTACCACATCGGCTCCCCACTTCATCGCATGGTGAGCTTCTGTTGGCGTAAACACACCCGGTATGGCAATCACACCATGACTTTTCGCCACCTCGATTGTTTCCTTATCTAAAATCGGTGCAAATATAAACTTTGCTCCTGCTTCAATCGCTGCCTCTGCCTGTTCTGCATTAAGCACCGTTCCTGCTCCAACAATCGCCGTATCTCCAAATTTTTCACTGAGTTGTTTAATAATGAACAACGCATCTTCAGAATCAAGCGTTACTTCGAGCCCTTTGACCCCACCATCAACAAGAGCCGTTGCAATCGCCTCAACATCGGCTACAGGTAACTTTCGCATGACCGCACACACACCAGAATCTAGCAAATTTTCTAAAACCGTCACCTTAATACGCCCCCATTCACCTTATTATCTTGATTAAGTAAGGCATCTACTTCCTTACGCTCAGGCATTCCTTCAAAATCACCTTTCGTTTGCACAACTAAGGCCCCAACAGCAGCACCAAATCGAACCGCTTCCTTTAACGGTTTATTTTCTAAAAGACTAACCAGAACACCCGCTGCAAAACCATCACCTGCCCCAACTGGATCGGCAACATTTTCGACGTGAAAACCTGATAGTTTTCCACTCTCTTCCTTCGTCGCATACAGCATCTCATGATCATTATTTTTCAAAACAACGGAACCCGCACCAAGTGTCATAAACTCTTGAACAAGCTCCTGTTCTTCTTTTTCCCCTAATAGCCAGCTCGCTTCATCTAGTCCAGGCAAAACAAGATCAGCTAATTTTGCAATAGTCAGTATTCTTTCGCGAGACGTATCACAGCCGACTCGTTTAATAAGAGCAAAACGTAAATTTGGGTCAAACGAAACAAATACTCCTTTTTCTTTTGCAAACAATACAGCTTCCAACGCTGCCTCATAGCATGAATCACTCAATAGCAAGGTAATCCCTGTCACATGTAAAACCTTGGCTTGTTCGATCACTGAAAAATCAAGATCGCTCGCCGTTAATTCACTTGCGGCTGAACCATGCCTAAAATAATAAACATTTGTTTGGTCCGCTCGTTTTCGTTCCTTTATATAAATAGCTGTCGGTGCCGTTGTTGTCTTTTTTACATAAGCAGTGTTAACGCCTTCAGCTTGTAATTCCCTAACAACAAATTCACCTAATTCATCATCACTAACTTTACTCATCCAAGTTGCATCGTGTCCTAACTTGGTTGCTGCAATGGCCACATTCGATTCTGCTCCACCCATTCGTTTTATAAATCGAGATGTATAACGAAAACCACCTTCTGATTCTGCCTCAAATAAAATCATCGTTTCGCCAAAAGTAACCAGTCCGTTTTTCATAAGAACACCTACTTCCCCAAATTTAAATCCATTATGAACTCATCCAACCCCCGTCAACACATAGCACGTGGCCATTCACATAACGGGAGGCATCTGATGCCAAGAAAATAACGGGACCTTTTAAATCTTCTGGCTTTCCCCACTCTCCCATTGGAATACGGGAGCTAATATATTCATAACGCTGTTCATCATTTCGAATCCCCTCTGTATTATCTGTCACCATATATCCCGGGGCAATTGCATTGACACGAACTCCTTTTGACGACCATTCATTGGCTAATGCTTTTGTTAACCCTGCCACTGCATGTTTACTTGCCGTATAAGCAGGAACTCTTAGTCCACCTTGAAAGGACAGCATAGAGGCGATATTAATAATCGAGCCATTTCCTCTTTCAATCATATGACGACCGAGCTCACGCGAAAGCGTAAACAAAGAATCTAAATTCACTTGTAAAACCGCTCTGAAACTTTCATCACTAAAATTTTCTGCTTCGTGACGTCTAATAATTCCAGCATTATTAATCAAAATGTCAACGTTTTCATATTTTGCTAGAACTTGATCAGCTAATGTTTTTGCTCCACCTTCAGCAGATAAATCCGCTTTCAAAGAATAGAAGGTTCCACCGATCTCTTCTATCTTTTGCTTTGTTTCGACCATTTCACTTACTCCTGCCCCAATGACTGTCGCCCCAGCCTCAGCAAGACCAATGGCCATTCCTTGTCCGAGTCCACGACTAGCCCCTGTTACAAGAGCTGTTTTTCCTTTTAACGAGAAATTTTGATTAAACATATGCCACCCACCCTTTCATGTTCATTTATGTTCGTTTAAGTTTGATTTTATCATTCTTTTTCAGAACCAGCAAATGTTTTCTTATAATACTTTAATATTTTTTTCCTTAAAAGCTTCCTTAAATGACAGCTCTAGTGATGAATCAGTTATAACCATGTCCACCTCTTCTATTTGGGCAAACCTCATGAGACCCACTTGACCAAATTTTGTTGAATCAGCGAGTAAAATAGTTTCGTTCGAACTACGAATCGCTTGCTTTTTCCACTCTGTATGGTAACTTTTTAACACCGTCAAGCCATGCTCTAGTGATACACCTGTTGCCCCTAAAAAAAGCTTTTGCACAAACATCGACTCCAACATATCGGTCGTTTGTTGGCTATAAATCACCGGTGAATTTTCAAGTCTTACCCCACCCAACATGACGAGTTGAACGTTTTCTTTTGGATATAATTCATGAGCTACTTGGATATCATTGGTCAAAACCGATACCGGAAAATCTCCTAGTAACCGAGCTAAAGCCAGTGCCGTGCTACCTCCGTCTAATAAGATGACTTCATTTTTTTCAATATGAGATAACGCCTTTTCGGCGATTTCCTGTTTCTTATCCATATGACTAAGCTTTCTTCCCTCAACCGGAAAAAGGCTGGTTTTTGTCTCTTCTAATACCGCCCCTCCGTGCACACGACGTAAAAGCTTTTTATGTTCTAACATTTCTAAATCAAGGCGAATTGTCTTTTCGGTAACACCTAAAAGCTCACTTGCTTCCGAAACTTTTACCGCTTTATGTTCATTTAAATAAGCTAATAACATCTCATGACGCTTCTGTGATAACATTTCCATTCACTCCTTTACTCTTTAATAATCACACATAAACGAACATAAGTAAACATTAAATCTCATTCATTTCCTTATTTTTCATCTAAAAAAAAGAACATCACCAAAGACAATGGTATAATTTGTTTAAAGATGGTGAATATTTTGATTGCTCTTTTAATTGTTACTCTTTTATTCTTTTTAATTGGTAGTAGTTTGTTTTTCCTCGGGGTTGTTAGTGGTCAAGTGTTTATCGTGCTCTTATTCTCCTTTTTTTTCTTATGGTTCATACTAACCTTTACTCAACTACTAGTTAAAGGCGAGAAAAAAAGACTTACTAAAAAAGATTTGGCGATACCCGAAAAAGAAATTGCGGCTACAAGTGAAAAGTACCCTAACGAATTTACAAATTTGGGCGGCGTGTTATTATTACTTGGGCTAACAATATTTGGTGGATGGCTCCTTGCTTCTTTTACAAACAATACGCACCATATTTCTCCTGAAAAATATGGAGAGTGGAGAATATCAGTTTCTGTCATGATGATCGCCTATTTAGGATGTCTCTATATTTATGCGAAAAGAAAAAGAAGAAAGTTCTCCAAGGCAAAAAACCAGTAAAAACATCGCTACTGGTTTTTGTCATGAGTATTTATTTTTAGATTACAATAAGTTTGAGTCTACCCAAAGAAAAGAAACGACTAATTAAAAGCTCTAAAACACTTTTTCCTCTCGTGCCCATCCAATATTTTCATGATGTTTTAAAAGCATAAATAAGATAATAAGAAATGCTGATATGACCGCTATTTGCCCCTCATACCGAATATATTGGTAAGGGATAATCAAAATCGCTGCAAGCCCTGCAAAAAGGATGTATTTTTTATATGCTAGTCCAATTAGCCACAATACGCCAAGATACACTAAAGCAATCGGTTCTGTCGCCAAAAAGATTCCTAAACTAGTCGCAACGCCTTTTCCACCTGTGAAATTTAAAAAGACAGATTTTAAATTTCCAATAATGACAAATAAAGCGATAACCATTGCTTGACCACCATCAAATAATTGACCTGCATAAGTAACAATAAAATACGCTTTCCCCATATCTCCTAATAAAACGATGATTGCCATTGTTTTACCTAAATTTAAATAAACATTACTTGACCCTATATTTTTAGTTCCCACCGCTTGAATGTCTACACCTTTGAGTCTAGCCACTATCTTCCCGGTAGGTATAGACCCAATGACATATGCGATAACGCAGAACATTAGAAACAAAATCATCATTCTACCTCTTTTCCAATATCCATTACTTTATGACTACCATTTTAGTATAAACGAAGACTGCGTTATCGGGTATAACTAAAAAAAGGCACTTAAGTATTTTTAGTAGGAAGGAGATTTTCAATGAATCATTTAGTTGATAGCCCTGTCGGAGTATATATGCGAGCTATTTCACTTTTTACTGACCTGATCATTACCTTTATTTTCTCATTTATCATTCATTTATTTCTTGATTTGTCTATGTTCCTCATAGCAGTCGTTTTTTCATACTTATATGCAGTGTTTCTGCCAATTTTTTGGAATGGTTATACAATTGGAAAACGGCTATTCGGGATTAGAATTTCACAAATATCAGGGGGGAAATTAACCTTTACTTCTATGATAATAAGAGGGTGTTTTATCCCCATTCTATATAGCTCCTCTGCTGGAATTCTTCTTATAGTAAGTATATATCTTGTCTCAACAAGGGAAGACAAACGTTCCATTCATGATTTGTTAGCTCAAACATATGTCACATCGAATCTACCTGAACAAGAGAGTTAAAACCTTACTAAAGGGGTCTGATTTTTGAGTTATAAAGTAGTAATTTGTTCGGTATTATCGCTAAAATGGGTTTATTTGTTATTTCACCTCCTAACACTTTACAAACGATGACAATGTAAAGTAAACTATACGTAAAGTAAACTATACGTAAAGTTAGCTTTACTTAGGAGAGAACATGAAAACACTAATTCGTGAAAAACGTATCGATAAAGAAATCACTCAAGAGCAATTATCTCAACGTCTAAAAGTGTCTAGACAAACAATCATTTCTTTAGAAAAAGGGAAATACAAACCATCGCTTGTCTTGGCACACAAATTAGCTCAACTTTTTGAATGTACGATTGAAGATTTATTTATTTTTGAGGGGAATGAGAATTTAAATGAGTAATCTATTATGGGCTTCTTCAGGGATATTCATAGCTATTATTATTCAATTGATTACATGGTATTTTATTAGACGGAATGGCCAAAAGAAATACCTATACGATGAGCGTCATAAACAAATCACTTCCTTCGCCAAAGCCATGGCATGGAATGTCAGTTTTGTTACCATCTTAGTTGCTTGGTTTATCATTACTATAGTTGAAGGAGCATCATTAGCTTTCTTCCTATTCACTGGTGTCTACATTATTCATACTATTGCTTTTGGCATCGCTATCGCTTTTGAAACCGGTGAATTAGTCAAATTAAATAAGAGTGAGCAATAATAAGGATGCTTCGTGCAAGACGAAGCATCCTTATTACTATTTCCTCTATACGCCTTCCTCTTTTCCCTCCCGATGTTCTCCCACTTCCCATAAATTCAACTGAAATTATTAATACATTATGCTACATAAAAACACTTGCAATAAACGTCACTAAAGGTATGGTAATCAATGATAATAAAGTACTGACAACGGTTGTTATAACAGCTAAATTATCGCCATCCGAATATCTAGAGAAAACAACTGATGCTAACATAAAAGTTGGCATCGCTATTAGTATTGTTAGTAATTGTTTAATAAAATCCTCTAGTGGAAGTAAAGTCATTATAAGAATAGCAATCAGTGGGAATATCAATAGCTTTAAAATTAATGGATACCATAGTTCCTTATAGTAAAATACTTGTTCTTTACGTAAAAAAGGATATAATAAAAAGCCAATATATAACATAGCTAAAGGAGCGGCTAATCCTGATAGAATAGAAGATAATTGCTTCAAAACAAAAGGAGCCTCAAGCTTACTTATAACAAAGGCTAAACCCAAAATAATGGCGATTAGTGGAACATTAATTAATGCCTTTAACTGCTTGAAATGAAACCTTTTTTCGCTTTGTAAAAGGTAAATTCCTAGAGAAAATAAAATTAGATCAAGCCCTGCATCAAAAACCGCAGCAAGTAATCCCCCGATTGGACCAAAAATGGTCGCACTTAAAGGAATCCCAATAAAACCTACATTCCCCAAAACAGCTAATAAGCCTAATTTCGTCGCAAGTGATGGCTCAAACTTTATTAGACGACCAATCAAAATCGTTATTAATATGCCTAGTCCATTGAACACTACAGAAACGACAAATACTATAATCACCTGCTGAAAGACATTTTCATCAATTTCAGTATTAAATACCGCGTTTAAAATAATAGACGGTACAGCGAGGTTAATGATGATAAACATTAAAAGCTCTTTAGCTTGTAATGTAACCGGCACTCTTGAAGCGACAAAAGCTCCTAATGCTATCATGATACCCATTGTCATAATCGTAATCGTAATAGTTAAAGTATCCATAGTTACCTCATTAACCAAAAAGTAATTTATCTTAAAGTTTTTCTAGAAATAATAACTAGAGAAATAAATACATAGATTTTAAATGCACCCTAATAAGGTTTGAATTTTCCATGCAGCTTATTTTTATACTGTTCTAACTTACAAATCCTTTTAAAAGTAAGGAAAGAACAGATAACAACAATGACAAGCAACCACTCATGTGATTCGCCTCGATTATCGATGATATTCATCCTATTAACCTCCTTTCTTTAAAGTAGCCTCGAAGAATAACAGACCAATATTTGGTTGAAAACATCCATATTTAAAATACATACTACATGATTTGATCGAAAAATCAACCTACTTCTTCCATCATATATTCTCTCATGTACTCTAACTAATTATATTTTTAGCTATTACCTACATTAGAAAAATGTAAGACCCTCCTTTATTCATCTTAACTAATCTAAAAAGGCATATCTCTTCTACTAAAATGACTATTTGAGCATTAGAACGTAAGAAAATATAACATAACCCTTCCTTAATTTCACTGTCAGAATATTTAACATATTAACACTTCATTTATGATCGATTCATTATAATAGCAACTATTAACAATTTGTTGCGACACCATAATCGTTTCTATACATAGGGAGGAGCATTAATATGAATCAGAATTCGCTAAAAAAAGAGGTAGCTCATCAGCAAGAACGTTTGATTTTAAAAGAACCTGAAAATAAGAAGCCATTAAAGTTTCCCCATATTTATGTGATACTCTTTGGCATTATTGCCTTTATGAGCCTTTTATCTTTTTTTATCCCCTCAGGCGAATATGAGAGAACCGTCGGGGAAAATGGCCAAACAACGATCGATGCGGAATCATTTACTTTTATTGAAAATGCAACCATTGGCATTATTGATTTCATCTCAGCGATTCCGACTGGCTTCATGGCAGCAGCACCTGTTGTGTTTGCTACTTTTGTTCTTGGTGGATCGTTTATGGTCTTACAAAACATTGGACTCATTCAATTTGGGGTTGATCGATTAATACGTGCCTTTTCAAAAAAACGAATTGTCATTATTCCTGTACTGATTACAGCCTTTGCCACTTTAGCAGCATTTGTTGGTACACCTGAGCTTTGTTTACTCTATGTTCCTATTCTTATTCCCTTAATGATTAAACTTGGTTACAACAAAATTTTAGCGACTGCCATTGCCTTGGTTGGTCCAACAGCTGGATTCTTATCAGCCTTAACAAACCCTGGAACAGTCGGAGTCTCTCATGAAATAGCTGGGTTACCTATGTATTCTGGGGCAGGATATCGCTTTTTAGTTATAATCTCAATTGTTCTCGTCTCTTCTATTTTCTTAATGCTTTACGCAAAAAAATTAGAGAAAAACCCAGAATTAGTTGAAGAAGATCGTAAAGAATATGAAGCAAACAAAAACCAAATCGAACAAACCGTTACATTAACATTCCGTGAAAAAGTTGCCGGTGTCACTGCCATTCTTTTATTCATTGGCCTTGTTGCTGGAATTTTAACCTTTAGATGGAGCTTTATCGAACTCGCTGGTTACTTTTTAATACTCGGAATTATTGTAGGGGTTATAGCAGGTATGTCTGGAGAAGGCATTAGTGAATCGTTTAATAAAGGCTTTAAACAGGTGATGATGGGTGCGATGATTATCGGCATTGCCCGTGGTGTGGTCGTTATTATGGAAGAAAGTTTAATAATTGATACGATTATTTATGCTCTAGCTACTGTTGTCAGTACATTACCATCTGAACTATCCGTGATTGGGATGTTTTTCGCCCAATGGGTCTTTAACTTCTTTGTTCCATCTGGTAGTGGACAAGCCATGATTACCATGCCAATTATGATTCCTCTTTCTGATATTCTAGGCATTACAAGACAAACCGCAACGCTTGCTTTCCAATTTGGAGACGGGATGTCCACTTTGCTCTTCCCAACATCTGGACATATTATGGCCGCACTCGCCATTGCCGGTGTCTCTTGGTGGAAATGGATTAAATTCATTTTTCCATTAATGCTCATTTGGCTTGTACTAGGATGTACATTCCTGCTCATTGCCCATTTTATCGGATGGGGACCTTTCTAATCAAAAAATATGATGGCATCACTGTTCAGAAAAGATAACTTCTGATCAGTGATGTCTTATTTTCAGTCTTTTATAAAAGGCTCTCTATTTAAACTAACCTTTATGAGTGTGGAATTGAACTGATAACTGAAAAAAGAACTCAAGGCCAAGCTCCTAATTAGAAATTTTAAATGTATTACTAATTTAACTATATAAAAATACTGGCAATAAGCGTTACTAAAGGTATTGTAATCAATGATAATAAAGTACTCACAACGGTTGTGATAACAGCTAAATTATCGCCATCCGAATACCTAGAGAAAACGACTGAAGCTAACATAAAAGTTGGCATCGCAATTAGTATTGTTAGTAATTGCTTCATAAAATCCTCGAGAGGAAGTAAAGTCATTATAAAAATCGCCAATATTGGGAATAGTAAGAGCTTTAAAATTAATGGATACCAAAGTTCTTTATAATAAAATGGTTGTTCTTTACGTAAGAAAGGATATAATAAAAAGCCAATATACAACATAGCTAAAGGTGCGGCTAGTCCAGACAAGATAGAAGATAATTGCTTAAAAACAAAAGGAGCCTCAAGATTACTTATAACAAAGGCTAACCCTAAAATAATGGCGATTAAGGGAACATTAATTAACGCCTTTAACTGTTTGAAATGAAACCTTTTTTCGCTTTGTAAAAGGTAAATTCCTAGAGAGAATAAAACTAGATCAATTCCCGCATCAAAAACTGCAGCAAGTAATCCCCCGATTGGACCAAAGATGGTCGCACTTAAAGGAATTCCAATAAAACCTACATTCCCCAAAACAGCTAATAAGCCTAGCTTCGTTGCAAGTGATGGTTCAAACTTTATTAAACGACCAATCAAAATCGTTATTAATATGCCTAGTCCATTGAACACTACAGAAACGACAAATACTATAATCACCTGCTGAAAGACATTTTCATCAATTTCAGTATTAAATACCGCGTTTAAAATAATAGACGGTACAGCGAGGTTAATGATGATAAACATTAAAAGCTCTTTAGCTTGTAATGTAACCGGCACTCTTGAAGCGACAAAAGCTCCTAATGCTATCATGATACCCATTGTCATAATCGTAATCGTAATAGTTAAAGTATCCATAGTTACCTCATTAAACCTAAAAGTTATTTATCTTAAAGTTGTCGTAAAAATCATGAATCGAGTAAACAAATAGTTAATACACTGTTACCTACCCCTTTCTCACTTCAGCTTAATCTATCAATTGTTATACTCCTCCTTCAGCAACCCGTACACATAATGATCGACAAAGCGATCATATAAAAACTCTCCACTTCGAATACAGCCTTCTTTCTGAAACCCTAATCTTTCCGCAATAGCTTGACTTTTCTTGTTACCAGTTGCTGCTCTTATTTCGACTCGATTGAGAACGAGCTCCTCAAAACAATATTTGATCACAGCATGACAGCAATCCGTCATTAATCCGTTTCCTACATACTTATGGCCCAACCAATAACCAATCGATGTTGTTTTGTTGGGCCAATTAATCTCATGTAGCCCTATTACACCAGCTAAAGAACCTTTATACCAAATACCCGCTTGAAATCCATTATTTTGACCAAGTTGTTTTAATGAGCTTTCAATAAAACCCTTTGAATCGTTCACTTCTTTTATATAATCAACCCAAGGTAACCATTCTCTTAGATGTTCCTTTGAATCCTTCGTTAGTTGAAACAAACTCTCAGCATGCCTTACCTCAAATAAACGTAACATTGTATCTTCATTCACTTTATAATAAAACATCGCTTCCCCAACCTTTCTCTATGTATCTAATTGTTCAATCATAAACCGAATAAAACGTCTAGATTGCGATTCCTTTAATAAATTCGCTTCAATCCAACTTAACTCCATTTTTAAGAGCCGAACAAGTAAGGCAACTCCCTTCTGATGGTTAGTCGGAGTCATATTATTTAATATATCTTCCAGTTTTTCAGATACCTCTATAGGTAATGACCGCTGTAATGTCTTTATTCCTAATTGAGCACGATTTGGCTCATAACGATGTAACAAAATCTTTGCAAGGTTAGGCATAGCGAAGTTCAACATTTCAATTGCCCAAAAATCATTTCCTCTTTTTCTTGCTTTACTATATTGAAACAAAAACCAAGCGAGATCATAAGTATGTGTATCAAATTCATCTTCAGATAAAAGTAAATTCTGGTCCTCTTTAAAAGGTTTTAATCGATTATCAGGATCATAAATAACTTTAAAATAATCCTTCTTCTTAAACGTGGTTTCCGTTACAGTAAATAAATCGACATGCAAAAGGTTATCATATACAACAATTACTTGCGGAGCGATAATAAATAAATCCTCATAAAACAAGATTTCTCTATACTTACCAAGGTGCTGCATTCGACGGGTAAGAAACTCTTCTACTTCCGTATCTTCTACCAAACAATAAAGGTCGACATCGGATTGTTCATCGAATTCTCCTCTTCCAATGGATCCCTTCACAAAGATAGCTTTTACTGCACTGTCTTTCTTTAAACTTTTTGAAATAGCTTCAACTGCATCTAATTGCCTCATATCCTATCCCCCTTTAAAAAAAGATATTACGTCAGAATACTATTTCTTTTATGAATAATCAATATATTTTTTTCGTGGCATATTCTAATATTATTACTAAGCATACAAATGATTAAGGCTACAGCCGCACACTCCGTATTTATTAAGAAAAAAAAATCCATAAATTCAACTTCTTCATAAAGAAGTTCTCCAAAAGGTCTTAAAAGATTTTAATCATAAAACATACTAAGATTAGTGGGTAAGATCATCGACGGATGATTTTACCCACTATTTTTCTTTTAGGAGTATAGTGAGAGGTGAAAGAAAGCTCGACCAAAGCCTCAGGGATTCAGAATCCGGAAATCAAACCGAGCTTCTTCACTTTCATTACTGAATCAGTTTTAAGTATGTTGGGGCCATTGAGCTCGTGTATAGGAAATGGGAATCGGAATGAATAAGTGAAGAACTTTCAACTTTCGTATGAAAAGAGGAGAAAACATGGAATTTGTAACTGCTTTAGATGTTTCAATGGGGAGAAGTTATGTCGTCATCTATCAAAATCAAACATGCATTTATGAACAAGAGATTGCCCATAATCTTAAAGGGTTTCAACAGCTGCTCCATCAAATTCAAAGCCTCCCTGGGAAGGTGACAGTGGTTTTCGAATCCACAGGTATTTACTCAAAGCCGGTTGAAACATTTTGCCAAAAGAATGCACTGCCTTATTGTCTCTTAAACCCCTTGGCAGCTAAAAAGCAACTCGAACAAAATACACTCAGAAGTTGGAAGACGGACAAGCACGATGCACATATGTTAGCTCAATCTCACACCCATCACAGAAGAGAAGAAAAGATCCATCCATCGGATGTCTATCAAAATCTGCGTGATTTCTCTCGCTTTTATCAAGAAATAGAGGAACAAATTAAACGTATGCGTATGTACTTACACAATGCCCTGCATATGAGTTTTCCAGAGCTTGAACAGTTCTTCTCAAATAGACTCACCCCATACGCGTTAACACTGATTGAACTGTTCCCTCACCCTGATCTTGTTTTAGGTTCCAGTATTACAAAGATTAAGGATCTTTTAGTGAATCACACGAAGAAAAAAATATCACAGGAACGAGCGAAACAAAAAGCCATAACCATTATGGAGTACGCACAATCATCGTATCCAGCTGTGCCGTCCAACAGTGTTCAAACTCAAAAAGTACAGTACTATGCACGTCAGCTACTTCACCTATTAGAAGAAAAAGAACACGTGTCCCGAGCGATGATTGCAGAAGCTAAAACCCTTCCTGAATTCGAACGGCTCATCAGCTTTCCTGGTATCGGTGAGATAAGTGCTGCCCTGCTCATGGGGGAACTAGGTGATGTATCCCGCTTCTCCACCCATAAACAAGTGAATGCCTTTGTTGGAATTGATATTCGAAGATATCAATCAGGTAAATATCATGGACAGGACCATATCAATAAACGCGGAAATCCCAAAGGGAGAAAGATTTTATATATAATTATCCGAAACATGATTCGCCAACAAAAGGCAGCTCCCAATCACATTGTCGATTACTATTACAAATTAAAAAAGCAACCTACCCCCAAGAAGGACAAGGTTGCCATTGTCGCTTGTATGAACAAGCTTATAAAGTGTATTCATTCCATGGTTAGAAATGATACAAAGTACGATTACTCGCACGCGGTCTCAACGGACCAATAAAAGTATTATATCACATGAACCTCATTTTAAATGAACTAGACTTGAGGTTTATTTCTTATGCCTAATCATACGTAGTCGTACTAGAAAATAAAATAAGTAGTATCCTCCTACGTTAGATTACCCAACAAAAAGTCTAATTTTATTCAGTTGATCAGCAAGTGCTTTTTAATTTCTGCAGGGCCCTCCGGGCCCTGCAGAAATTAATTACCTTAACCTACATGGATCAGAAACCCCTTGACTAAACGTAGGAAAGAGGCTGGAACAAAACTAACTCCTCGAGCCCGTAACCCTTCTGCTTTTTCTAGATTACGAACACTAACAGCTAATTGGTTTACTGGTATCTTCTTTAATAAAGTCTCGACAATTTTAAAACCTAATTTTCCTGTTGCTCCTGTAACTAACATTTTCATATATGATTTCCCCAATATATTTTTCATTTTATCAGTCTAGAATAAGTGAATTTCCACAAAGAACATATAGGCTAAGCACTGATTCTGGTATTAAACTTCTCGTTTATGCCCAAATAGCTTCCGATCCAATGCAAGTAGTTGGCTCCCACTAATAACAAGTGCAGCTGCCATTGCCAATAAAACGATATCTAACTCATAACCTGCTGCTTCAGCTCCTAGGAAACCAAGTGGTAATTTCACAGTAAAGATCGCACCTAGCATTATAAAACCAATTAACGCTGAGGTCATTCTAGTTCCAATCCCTACTATTAAGGCAATTCCACCAAGAAGTTCAATGAATGCAACAACATAACCTAAGAAGCCCATAAGACCAATACTTTCAAACCATCCTGCTACATTACCAAGTCCCATTTGAAATTTAGCTATACCATGGATTAAAAAAGTTACTCCTAAGACTACTCGAATAATGAATAAACTCACTTCATATTTTTGGACCATTATTCATTCTCCTCTATGATTTTTTTAATTTAATTAACTTTCTAGCCTTCTAATTTTGGGGTTATTGTAGTATAAATCCCAATTTCAATTGCTATTTTTTTAATACTTTCTTTCTCATGCATAAACCCCTTGCTACTTTTTCACGATTAAGCGTATACGGTTTCCTGATGGATCTGTTGTAATCGAAGAACCATTTTCTTCTGTAACAGATGCCCCAATTCCCTTCAATTGTGCAATCATTTTATTTTTCTTTTCCTCACTTGAAAGCATTAAGGTAAATGATTCTAAACCAACACTATTACGAGGAGGTGCAGATGCCCCGACACCATTCCAAGTATTTAAACCTATATGATGATGGTATTTGCCATCCGAAATAAAAAGTGCCTGATTACCGAATTGATTTACGACTTCAAATCCAAGCCCCTTAATATAAAACTCTTCTGTCTTGCTTAATTCCGATACATGCAAATGGATATGGCCCATAGTCGTTTCAATCGGAAGACCTTTCCACAACTGCTCATTTCCTATAGATAAAAGATCAGGAAAATTCAATGGATCAACGGTCATTTCTACCTCCTTATCCTTCCAATTCCATTCGGAGGGATCCCGGTCTACATAGATTTCAATTCCGTTTCCATCTGGGTCAGATAAATAGAGAGCTTCACTTACAAGATGATCAGAAGAACCGAACTGTAACCCTATTTTCACAAAATGTTGTACTATATTGGCTAAATCAGTTCGCTTAGGCAGAAGAAGTGCAAAGTGATATAACCCCGTCGTTCTTTCTTGTTTTGCAACTACATGCTCTGGTTGTTCCACTGATAATAAAGCTGTTTTTCCATCCGCACTAAATGTAGCAGTTCTTGACGTTTGTTCAAGCACCTTAAAGCCAATGACTTCTTTATAAAAGGCGATAGAACGCTCTAAATTTTGTATCTTTAAATTTACCTGACCGACAAATGTAATAGGTCCACGATGAAAATTCATTTTAGCTGCCTCCTAATGAATCATCAAAAACATTTTGTTAGTTTATTACTTTATGTAAGTTAGTATATTATTATAAATAGAAGTAGTCAAGTAACTTTATGATAAAAGGTAATTCAATTATTTCTCTAAGCAGTTTATACTATATAAATAAGGAGTTGATTTAATTGGATAAGTCGATTTGTCCTAGATTTGAAAAAGCGATGGGTTTTTTGAGCCAAAGATGGACAGGTTTAATCATTTACCAGCTTCTATCTGGTCCACAACGTTTTTGCCATATCGAATCATCAATCGGCGTGAGTGGTAGGGTCCTATCAGAAAGGTTAAAAGTTCTTGAAAACGAAGGTATTGTAAAACGAGAAGTTTTCCCAGTAACTCCAGTTCGAATCGAATATTCATTGACTGAAAAAGGAATTGCCCTTGAACCTCTCATGCGGGAGATGGAAAATTGGTCACAAAACTGGTTAGAAGTATAATAGTGTAACTATAGGCGATAGATTTGGTAGGATACATTTGTAAGAAATTTAAAACTGACAATTTGGTTCAGTAATATTTCAAGATTTAATTAAAAGCCTATAAAAAGAGGCTCGGAAAAAGAGTTTTTACAAATGAGGAATTCGAACTTACTGGTTATTTAGCCTTAGCATGAGCTCTAGAATTAGACTCGCTAAGGTTGTGTATAGTTCGTATTCTCGGTTAAACACTTTAGTTTTATCCCAGCCTCAATTACTTTTTACAAACGTAATATACTAATCTGTTTACCAGACTTTCGCTTTTTGTTAATCGCTCTCAATTCTCCAATCATACCTTTACCATATAAACTTTGAAGAATAAAATAGGTAACTTTTATAAAATCTATTTTTTGAATTTTGTAAAAAAATGGGGTTTAAATAAATAAGAGTAAACGATTTAGAAAGGAAAAAGTGAAAGCTTGAATCTTTTATATGCCATATCTTGTAATAGTCAAGAATAAGACACACTCCCTTCATGAAATCGAACCCGATAATACTATCAATATCAAGACCATAATCCATTGAACCCAACTCAACATTGAAGTTTCGGATTGCTAATTCATCATGAATAGCCTCTATAAATGGTCGTTCTGATAATTCTTTGAGCTTTATCATACTTTTCTAAGTCCTGTCCATTTTTCTCCCGTTTATTGAGATCATTTCTAGAGGTAGGGAAACAAGTGTATCGATTAGATCTTGATCATTTGCGGCAGACACGAAGAGGAAAGAAAAAAGCACTCAGTGCCATCGGACACCGAATGCTTACCACCGTCTACTACATACTTTTAAGACACAAACCCTACTATGATATAATAGCAACGTAGCCGTATAGACAAAGAATTGAAAAATTTTAAAGTGAATTAAGAAATAAATATTTCTTTAACAAATTGTTGGTAGCACAAAATATGCTATAGGCTATAGGGGTGTTAACCTAAACTGACAACTCTACTGTCTACTTTTCTAAGCGTTTTTATTAATTGTACTTAAATATAAGTTTAACGAGTCTTCTACTTCGTTGGTGACTAACTGAATAAAGTCATCATATTCTTTTAGCATATGAGCTTTATCTAATGCTCCATAATAAGCTATTCGATTTTCTGCTTTAATAACAATTGGTGGATAACCATTTTTCATAAGTTCTAAATTTAATAACAAACGTGATGTTCGACCATTTCCATCAATAAATGGGTGAATTCCAACAAAGATAGCGTGTAACATAGCCCCGCGAACAACCGGATGCCATTCTTGCGTTTCTGTTTGTTCGTACCAGACCATCATCTGTTCCATCTCTTCTTTGATGAGGAAGGGAGCCGGCGGTATATGTTTAGCACCCGAAATAAAAACTTGCTGATCCCTATAGACACCAGCATATTCATCATCGATCCCTTTTAACACAAGTCGATGTAAACTCTTAATTTGCCATTCTGACAAAGGTTCACCTTTTTGTACAATTTCCTCTACAAAGTAAATAGCATCCCGATGATTAATAACTTCCAAGTGTTCACGTAGTGTTTTGCCACCAACAGTAATACCTTCTAGTACTACCTTCGTTTCGTTAATAGTTAACGTGTTTCCTTCAATTGCATTTGTATTATATGTCCAATCAAGTAACAGCTTTTCACGTAAACTTTTGACTGTATATTTAGGTAATGGTCGATTAGCATCTAGCAGAGCTTTCTTTTCATTTATTCGTTCGAACATTGGCCTCACCTCTCTCACTCAAACATATAATTAAATTTGATTATTTAGTTTCCGAAATGTAAAACTTCATAATATAAAATCTTTAATCGAGTATGTTTGACTCGTTCGCATCTTATCATTTTCATAAAACCGTTGTTCAATCCTTGTTAGCATAGACTAAACTCCTTCATCAATCTGTAATGACCATCATATGTCATCTAACTTTATAATTATATATATCTACTGCAATATGCTTTCAGTTCGCTCATGACCAACCTGAAGATACCACAAGTATATCCAGATTCAGCGGATTTCCCCACTTAGCATTCTGAATATTCATCCAAATAATTATTATTATGAATTCCTTTGGTCCATGTATAACAGTACCTACATACATAGTTGTACATTTTCCTCTTTGTTCCTGAAGATATTTCTTATAACCTTGCAGAATTCCATCCATAATTGCCTGTCCTATTGTAGAATTCGTCCGGTACTGGGTCATCATGTTGCTCATTAACTTCATACGCACTTTTTATATTATGGTGTACTCTCATTATATATTGATTTAATTTTAAATTAAAGTGAGCCTTTACAAGATTTACTGACCCATTTTAAGTTCAAACTGCATTTTGCTGAAGCTGACGTCTCTCTCATTCTGAGTATAGACACTTGTGCATTCAAACGATCAAATTAACAAAAATATTTACCTTCATGTGACACAAGTAATGAAAAAAAAGCCTCCCACAAGTTCAATGAACTCATGAGAAGCCTCCGTTAATATTCTCAATGTTAGCAAACCACTCTAAACTCACTAAAAAATCCTTATATACCAAGGGTTAGAGGGGCATTATTACATCATGCCGCCCATTCCACCCATTCCGCCCATTCCGCCCATATCAGGCATTCCTGGTGCATTTTCTTCTGGTAAGTCTGCTACTACTGCCTCAGTTGTTAAGAACATCGCCGATACACTTGCTGCATGTTGTAGGGCTGAACGAGTTACTTTAACTGGGTCAAGGATACCCGCTGCAATCATGTCAGTGTATTCGCCTGTTGCTGCATTGAAACCGATACCCGCTGTTTCGCCTTTTAGACGTTCTACAATAACAGAACCTTCAAGACCTGCATTGTGTGCAATTTGGCGAATTGGCTCTTCAAGTGCACGAAGAACGATGCTCACACCAGTTGCTTCATCACCTTTTGCATCTACAGCTTTAACTGCTCCAATAACCGTAACTAGAGCTGTACCACCACCAGCTACGACACCTTCTTCAACAGCAGCACGAGTTGAGTTAAGGGCATCTTCAATACGAAGTTTACGCTCTTTTAGTTCTGTTTCAGTTGCGGCACCAACTTTAAGAACAGCCACTCCACCTGCTAATTTCGCTAAACGCTCTTGTAATTTCTCTTTGTCAAAGTCAGAAGTTGTTTCTTCTGCTTGAGCTTTAATTTGGTTGACACGAGCTGAAATTTGAGCTGGTTCGCCTGCACCTTCAACGATCGTTGTGTTTTCTTTTGTCACAACGACTTTGCTTGCACGACCAAGTTGAGAAATGTTCGCTGATTTAAGGTCAAGACCTAAATCTTCTGTAATCACTTCCCCACCAGTTAAGATCGCAATATCTTCTAGCATTGCTTTACGACGGTCACCAAATCCAGGAGCTTTAACGGCTACCGCATTAAATGTACCACGTAATTTATTTACGACTAATGTTGCTTGAGCTTCCCCTTCAACATCTTCAGCGATGATAAGAATTGGTTTACCTTGTTGAACCACTTGCTCAAGAACTGGTAAGATTTCTTGAATGCTTGCAATCTTTTTATCCGTAATTAAAATATATGGATTTTCAAGAACCGCTTCCATTTTATCAGAATCCGTTACCATGTATGGAGAAACGAAACCACGATCAAATTGCATACCTTCTACTACTTCTAATTCAGTAGAGAAACCTTTTGATTCTTCGATTGTAATAACGCCGTCGTTTCCAACACGTTCCATTGCTTCTGCAATAATTTGTCCAACTTCTTCATCAGCTGCTGAGTTAGCCGCAACTTGTGCAATTGACTCTTTGCCCTCGATTGGTTTCGCAATATTTTTAAGTTCTGTAACCGCAGCAGCTGTTGCTTTTTCAATCCCTTTACGGATACCCATTGGGTTCGCACCAGATGTTACGTTTTTAAGACCTTCACGAATCATCGCTTGAGCTAAAACAGTCGCAGTTGTTGTACCGTCACCAGCAATATCATTCGTTTTGCTTGCTACTTCTGCTACTAATTTAGCACCCATGTTTTCGAATGCATCTTCTAATTCGATTTCTTTTGCGATCGTTACACCGTCATTTGTAATAAGTGGTGAACCGAATTTCTTTTCTAGAACAACGTTACGTCCTTTTGGTCCAAGCGTTACTTTTACGGCATTTGCTAATGTATCTACACCACGAAGCATTGCGCGACGTGCGTCTTCACTGAATTTAATTTCTTTTGCCATTGTCTCTACCTCCTAAAAGAATCATAAATATAAACGGGTCCGTGCCCAAATTTGTTCTATTAACCGATAACAGCTAGAATATCACTTTCACGAAGGATTAAGTATTCTTTTCCATCGTACTTTAATTCCGTTCCAGCATATTTAGAGAAAATGATTTTGTCGCCTTCTTTAACCTCAAGTGCAATACGTTCACCGTTATCAGCTACACGTCCAGCACCTACAGCAACAACTTTCCCTTCCTGTGGTTTTTCTTTAGCAGAGTCTGGTAATACGATACCGCTTGCTGTTTTTTCCTCAGTTTCAACTTGCTCGATCACAATACGATCACCTAATGGCTTTAACAAGGAAAACAACCTCCTTCAAATAGATAATATGTAATAGTTTCATTATTAGCACTCGAACCTTTTGAGTGCTAACACAATTATTATAATAATCATTCAATCCACCTTTTGCAAGTATTTTGCGTTAGATTTTCTGCTTTTTTTATCGATAATTTTCGTCATATCTCTTCATTCCTGTATGAAAACCACTCATAGATATAAAAATAATATATAGAAGAGTTATCTTCTGCGATAAATGAAGAGCTGTGGTAATATAAATGAAGGAAACATGAATAAAGGAGACTTTAAATGACAAAACGCTATTGGTTCGTAATCCTTACATACATACTAATCGCCCAACTTGCAGCGATTCCGATCGCCGAATTCCTTCTACTCTTAGGTCTTGAGAAAGGTCAAGTTGATGGATTAGCACATATTATTTCCTTTTCACTAGGCTTGATTATCATCTTACTATTACTTAGACCAGATATGAAAAATCGCCATAGCACCCCAGGTCGTTCGACACGTTGGCAGGCGGTTGGATGGTCCTTATTAGGAATCTTAATGGCTTATGGTGGTCAAATCCTTGCTAATATTGTGGAACAAATGGTTCTTGGAATTGAGCCTGGTTCGGAAAATACAGCTGAAATCATTGCCATGATCGAAACCTTTCCATTAATGATTCTGATTGTCTCCATTATTGGTCCGATTTTAGAAGAGATTATTTTTCGGATGATTATTTTTGGAGCACTTTATAAACGATTTAATTTCCCAATTGCAGCCGTATTAAGCTCAATTATTTTTGCGGCAGTTCATTTTGACTTTAGTCATTTACTCATTTATACGGCCATGGGCTTTGTCTTTGCTTATTTATATGTCAAAACAAAACGAATACTCGTTCCGATTATTGCTCATATTGCGATTAATACAATCGCCGTCATTCTCAATCTCCTACTTGGCGATTTTATCAATGAACTATTAGAGCAGCAAGAATCACTTAATCAAGCGGCTTTATTTATTGGAGGACTTTTATGAGATTTTCACCTTTAACGATATCAATTGTTTATTTTTCAATGGGAACACTCTTCATTATGCTAGCGATTAGAAGTGTCAATATGTCAGGTTGGGATGTCTGGACGATTCTTCTAATGGGCTTCGCTGCGTTTGATTATTTCTTAGCTATCCGTTATTTCCAACTACGAAAAATCATTAAAAAGATGCAACAAAGCAATAACGAAAATGATAATAAATAACTCAACTTTCGCAGCGTATAATTGACCCTTAAGCGTTGATAGAGTTTGACTTTAGGGCGATACAAGACTCAAATTGACTTTACATGTTCGGTTCAATCGTTGACAGTCTGAACACATCTCTTCGTAGGCTGTTGAAGGAAATTGTTCACTAAAATGAAGTGCTTCGGCTGTCGCTACCAAAACCATACTCCGCGTCCTGCGGGAACCTTACGAGCCTCCTCGGCAAGCCTTGCGGGGTCTCGCTCCACGGTTTATTCCCGCGGGAGTCTCCGTATGGTTTTGTCCGCTAAGTGTCGTGGAGAGGCTTGATGATATGGCCATTCTCAATCAGCTATTTCTAACGCAGAAGGACCTTCTTCTTCACTTTGTTGGTTATGGAAAAAAATAGGTAGTTGCCACCTATTTTTTTCCTAAGTCTACAGTAATGAAAAGACATGATTCAAATCGAAACAAGCTCGATCATCTAGCTAACCTACAGAGCATCAACACGGATTTGTTTACAACTGGAACGGAATTAGTCATGGAAGGAGAAAACCGAACCTAGATTCGATTCCATTATCTAGCGGACAAACAGACACGGAGACTCCCGCAGGAATAAACCGCCCAATGAGACCCCGCAAGCGTGCTGAGGAGGCTCATGAGGTTCCTGCAGGACGCGGAGTGTCTGTTTGGTAGCGACCGCCGGAGGGCCTATTATTTTTTCTTACTGCACAGTTTATCCGTTTGGTGTGATAGTGCGTTCTCGCTTTTCAAACGTGTCAAAGGCATTTGTTTAAGAGCTTCCCTTTCGCTCTGCCAACTAGTTGAACGGATTTTCTCAATGCGAAAGTTGAGTAACTAACAAAATGCCCTTTAAAATAAAAAGCGACAAAGTTCCTTTAGAACTTTGTCGTCTTTTATGCTCTCACCTTATCCTTAACAAACAAAAAACTAATTGTCGATATGGTCGCTGCTTACTATAAAGCTAAGCAGATGCTTTCTTATTTGTTCCTCATTCACTAAAAGGTCGTCTTCATTTAAAATAATGAGATCCCCTTGTTCCTCTAACCAATTAAAAAAAGATTGTTCTGTTTCGTTATCCCCTCTAAGCTCGATGACAAGGTCCTGATTTACAAATGTTTCGGTACCGCTTATTTTATCTGTTTCAAATAAGCGCATTCTCCAAAATTTTTGATAAGAGGAAACCTTTGGACCAAACACTAATCGCTCGTTATTTTCTTCATCAGCACTTACCTTCAACACACTTCCATCAAACTCTACAAATAAATCCATTCCATAATCAATGTTATTATTATAGCGGTTATGCTCTAATTCCCTCGCATCCATCGTTAAAATATCATACCCAATAACAAAGGCCACAAATAATATAATAATGGAACTTACAATTTGTCTTGTCATATGGAAGTCCTCCGTTTTTTGTTTTCTAAACTACACTTCTTTTCCACCATTCTTTAAATTTCAAACCATTTTTTTTAATAAAAATCATGATCTTTTAAATCTCTCCAAGGTTAATTCCTGTTTTTATCATAGTTTTTCATATTAATTAATTTCGACCCGTATAATTCCTCCTAATTAGACTATCTAATATTTCGCTCTACTAATCATTACGTACTAGTTAGAAAAACTTCTACCAATTACTTTTTTAGTAAATATAGGAAATGCTATTTTCTTTCAAGTTTTGATAGATTAAGATAAAAAAACAACCACGACACTTACATATTATTACAAATTTCTTTTTAGGAGGTGAAGGTCAAGTCGCTTTTTACCAAATAATGAAGAAGAGGTGGAATATGTAAATGAAATTTCAGAAGAACCGATTCATCCTTATCCTATTAGCATCACTTCTTATTTTCTCCATGTTAACACCTTATCACGCATTGGCTGAGACAAACCGTTCACCACACACTTCTGTCAAAGATAGTGCATCTGTTCAAGAAAAAATTAGTAATCGACTGCTTTCTGAATTTGAAAAAGAAGAATATGTTACTTTTTTAGTCAAACTAGATGAACAAGTAGATACGATGAAAGTCGCAGAAGATGCGATGTCTATCGCGACCCAACAAAAAGCTTCTCCTTCACAAGAGAAATTAATGCAACGCTCAGCTGTTGTTTCTCATTTAAAAGCAACAAGTATGGAAACACAGCATGAAATACTCGCTTGGTTAGAAAAACAACAAGAAACAAAGTCTGTTCAAGATTATAAATCCTTCTATATTGTCAATGCTGTTGCCGTAACAGCAACGGAGGATGTTATGAAAGATCTTGCCGCAAGACCTGAAGTGGCAAAAGTACTTCCAAATGAAACAAGACAACTCATGACTCCTACACAACAAACTCCAGAATTAACTCCTGCTGAAATCGAAACAAGCTCCATTGAATGGAATATTGAACGAGTCGGTGCCCCAGAGGTTTGGAATATGGGTATCGATGGCTCTGGTACTGTTGTCGCTACGATTGATACAGGTGTTCAATGGGATCATCCGGCTTTAATCGAACAGTATCGTGGTTTTGACGCCGCAGATCCTAATAACCCCGATCATCAATTTAGTTGGTTCGATGCGACTGCTGGAGAATCTACACCATACGATGACGATGGGCATGGGACACACGTTACTGGCACAATGGTTGGAGTTGAACCAGATGGCTCAAACGCTGTTGGTGTTGCTCCAGGAGCTAAATGGATTGCCGTCAAAGCATTTACTGCTGCAGGTGGTACAGATGTTGATTTACTCGCTGCTGGAGAATGGATCTTAGCCCCTACTGATGAAGATGGAAATCCGCGCCCTGATATGGCTCCAGATGTGGTCAACAACTCTTGGGGCGGTGGACCAGGGATGAATGAATGGTATCGTGAAATGGTTCAAAACTGGCGTGCCGCTGGCATTTTCCCTCAATTCGCGGCAGGTAATACTACCCTATTTAACCCTGGTGGCCCTGGTTCAGTAGCCGTGCCTGCGAACTACCCAGAATCATTTGCAGCAGGGGCAACAGATATTGGTGATAACCTTGCTGGATTTTCTTTAAGAGGTCCATCACCATATGATGAAATCAAACCTGACTTAAGTGCACCAGGTGTCAATATCCGTTCGGCCGTACCTGGAAGTATCTATCAAGGTGGATATAATGGTACCTCAATGGCTTCTCCACACGTAGCCGGAGTCGTTGCCTTATTATTACAAGCTGACTCTTCCTTAACCGTTGATCAACTGGAAGAAATTATGCTTGAAACAACGATTCCAATGACAAATGACGAGTATCCAACTACCCCTAACCACGGTTATGGTTACGGATTAGTCAACGCTTTTGATGCTGTGTCTTCTGTCGTTACAGGTCTCGGTTATGTAAGTGGTCAAGTCGCTAAAGAGGGTGACGATTCAGAACCTCCTAGCTTTGAACATACGAGCCCATCTGAATCTTATTCTCATATGGATTTACCACTTGCCATTGTCGCAAAAGATAATGTCAGTGTCACAAGTGTTGAGGTTCGTTATGAAGTGGACGGAGACTGGACAGCCCTTGAAGCAGAACTCCTTTCAGGAAATCACCTCGAAGGAACTTATACGGTAACGATTCCAGGCGAAGATATTTCTGGTGATACACTTGAATATCAAATCGTCGTTACTGATTTTGTCGGCTTAACAACAGAAAGTGAAATTTATGAGATATCCATCACTCCAGGTATTTCCGTTGGATATTTTGAAGACTTTGAAGAATATCCAGTAGGTTGGTATTCCTTTGGAGCAAATGACGTATGGGAATGGGGTGTACCACAGTCTGGCCCTAGCGCAGCCGCCTCTGGTGAAAAAGTCTATGGGACAGACTTAGAAGCTGACTACCCGAATAATGCTAATATGACTCTCGTTATGCCTCCAGTTGATTTAACAGATGGAGAGCCAGCTTATTTACAATTCAAAGCTTGGTACAATATTGAGTTAAACTATGACTTCGGACATGTGTTTATCTCTACGGACCAAGAAAATTGGGAACAAGCGGTTCGTTTTAATGGCGTGTCATCAGATTGGGAGGATGTTGAAATCGATTTAACTGAGTATGACAGCGACCGTCTCTATGTCGCCTACAACTTAGCAACTGATTTCAGTGTTGTTCGCCCTGGCTTATACATTGATGACGTCACAATTTCATCAGAATCATTAGGTTCAACAGCCGCTCAATTAGGCGTTGAACAGCCAAAAGAAGAAGCTGACACAGTCAATGAAAATACTACTACTCATTCCGTTACTGGTTTTGGATTCTCTTCTATTATTAATGATACGTTAAAGAGAATTAAATCAAAAGTAACAGAAGTAGTTCAAGTGATTGTTGATAAAATTGACTATATTAAAGAAAAAATCGATGCTGAAAAAATTAAACCGGATGATGGAGATGGTGGAAAAAAACCACCTATTGAAGAGCCAGATGCCGAAAATCCAGAACCAACTCAAACATTACTACCATTACAAGCACATGTTCACGTAATGGAAACGGGTCGTTCGGTGACAACAAATCCTGCAAATGGTTCGTACAGCCTTCTTCATGCTCAAGGTGATTTCACTTTAAGAGCTGAAAGCTACGGATTCCGTTCAGCCGAACAAACCGTATCGATCGCTGACGAAGAGGAAGCGGTTGCTAACTTTATCCTGGAAGAAATTCCGACCGGAAATGTATCAGGTACTGTAACGAATGAGCAAACAGGTGAATCCATCACCAATGCAACCCTTATGCTGATGGAAGATGCCAATGTCGTTCCTGTACAAACAAATGAAAACGGACAATATGACTTAACAGCCTATGAAGGAACGTATACATTATATGTATTTGCTCCACAATACCATAGCGCTGAAGTTGAGATTACGATTACAGGTGGAGAAACGATTGTAGAAGACTTTACTCTAACTCCATTTATCGGATACGGAGCTGAAATTGGCTATGACGATGGGACAGCCGAAAATGCTCGTGCCTTCTATGATGCAGGTAACGGATGGGCAGTCAGAATGTCCTTAGAGGAAGGTCAGGATTCCGCAATGGTCACAGGTGGTCTTTTCCGCTTCTGGGATACGGAATGGCCAGTACCTGGTGGAACCGAATTTCAAGTGACAGTCTATGATGCCACTGGTCCAGACGGGGCTCCTGGAAATCGTTTAATGGATCCAATTGATGCTACCGCTAATCGTGATGGTACGTGGACGGAAGTTGATTTATCTGATTATGGATTAGTTGTGGAAGGTGACTTCTACTTAGTCTATATCCAAAACCATCCGAACCCTAATACACCTGGGCTTGCGACCGATGAAGACGGTCCAAATGCTGAACGTAGCTGGCAATATGTTGGTGGAGCTTGGTCACAAGCACCATTAGCAGAAGGAAACTATATGATCCGTGCTCTTGTCGATTATGAGTTAACAGCTCCAACGATTACGTCGCCTGAAACGGGAACCTATACAAATGAAGAATCAATTGTTGTTACGGGTGAGTCCGCTCCATCAACTGATGTCGCCATTTTCAATCACGGAGAAGAGGTCGCTCAAACGACAACTAATGAATCTGGACAATTTGAAGTAGATGTACATTTAGCGGAAGGCGAGAATGGAATCACAGCAAAAGCTCTCCTTGAAGCCGGAGAAAGTCCGGAATCTGAAGCTGTTACGATTGTACTCGATCAAACAAACCCCGTCTTAACGATTGATGAGCCCATTGATGGTTCAAAAACCAATCGTGAAACAGTAACTGTCACAGGAACAGCTGAAGATGAGAATATTGACGAGGTTATTGTTAATGGTCAGTCCGTTAGCGTCAATGAAGATGGTTCATTCTCTCAACGAGTTTTATTAGATGAAGGCGAGAATGTCATTGAAATAACAGCCATTGATTTAGCTGGGAATGAGGCTTCGACAAGCGTCACAATTACGGCTAAATTTACAGCTCCAACCATTTCTGATTTAACTCCATCAGAAGATAAAAACTTAAAGGCCGGCGAAACCGTCAAAATCGAATTCACAAGTGAACCTGGACTCGATGCGACATTTGCGATTCGGATGCCACTTACGAATGTACAAAATGTAAATGAGTTACCAATGCGTGAGGAATCAGAAGGTTATTACGTCGGTTATTGGACCGCTACCTCTAATGTGAAAGTAGAAGGAGCCGAAATCGAAGTAAAAGTCGTCGATAACTTCGGAAACGAAACACGCGAACTCGCTGAAGGAAAATTGAATGTGAATATTGATTAAAATGGAAGATTTAAAAGCCCCGAAAAGTTTGTTATGAACTTTTCGGTGGCTTTTTTGGCTTTTAATTACCTATTAGCCCTCTTTGGTGGCCTTTGATTCCCTTTGCAGCTCTTATTCAATCGCTTTTGGCTTCATTGGCGGCCTTTGATTCCCTTTGATTCCCTTTGATTCCCTTCGCTGCTCTTATTCAATCGCTTCGGGCTTCTTTGGCGGCCTTTGATTCCCTTTGCGGCTTTGACTCAATCGCTTTTGGCTTCATTGGCGGCCTTTGATTCCCTTTATGGCTCTTATTTAATCGCTTCGGGCTTCTTTGGCACTCTTTGATTCCCTTTGCGGCTTTGACTCAATCGCTTCGGGCTTCATTGACTCCCTTTGATTCCCTTCGCCGCTCTCATTCAATCGCTTCAGGCTTCATTGACTCCCTTTGATTCCCTTCGCCGCTCTCATTCAATCGCTTCGGGCTTCATTGGCGGCCTTTGATTCCCTTTATGGCTCTTATTTAATCGCTTCGGGCTTCTTTGGCACTCTTTGATTCCCTTTGCGGCTTTGACTCAATCGCTTCGGGCTTCATTGACTCCCTTTGATTCCCTTCGCCGCTCTCATTCAATCGCTTCAGGCTTCATTGACTCCCTTTGATTCCCTTCGCCGCTCTCATTCAATCGCTTCAGGCTTCATTGACGCCCTTTGATTCCCTTCGCTGCTCTTATTCAATCGCTTTCGGCTTCATTGATTCGCACCCCGCCCCCCTCAACTCAATAAATCCATTACTAAACCCACACCCAACAACAAAAAAAGACCCCTCAAACGGTCAAAATTAACTGACCATTTGAGAAGTCTCCTCCCTCATATCAAATCGTTATTTTTTGGCGATTCGAATACGGTTTGTTTCTCCTGCTTTTGCTGAGCCTTCTTCAATGACGATATACTCGTCATCGGCTAAATTTGTAAAGACGATTGGCGTTACAGCAGAAGTTGCTTCTTTTTTCACAATGTCTAAATCAACTTTTAGTAATGGTTGCCCTTGATCGACTGTTTGTCCTTGTTCGATTAAGGCTTCAAACCCTTTACCTTTTAAATTTACAGTATCGATCCCAACATGAATTAAGATTTCCTTGCCACTATCTGTCTCAAGTCCAATCGCATGTTTTGTTGGGAATAAGTTGACAATTTTTCCTGCGGCTGGAGCCGTCACAGTCATAATTCCATTTTCTACCGAAGGATCGATGGCAAATCCGTCACCCATCATTTTTTCAGCAAACATTTTGTCCGGTACTTCTGTAATTGACTTAATTTCACCAGTCATTGGCACCGCAACTTCGATGTCTTCGGCTGATACTTCAACAGATGGTGATGCAGCTTTCTCTTCAGGTTCTGCTTCCGGTACTGGTGTTCTTCCTGCAATAATATCTTCAATTTGACCTTTAATTGTCTCTGATCGTGGTCCGAAAATAGCCTGGATGTTTTTGTCAATTTGCATAACCCCAGATGCACCTAGTTCTTTTAAACGATCCTTTTCTACTTTATCAATATCTGCTACTGAAACACGAAGACGTGTAATACAAGCATCTAAGTGTGTTAGGTTTTCTTTACCACCAAGAGCTTTTAACACATTAAAAGGTAGCTCAGTCTTTCCAGCTTTACCTTTTTTCGTATTACCCTCTACAGCATCGTCATTCTTTTCACGACCTGGTGTCATTAAGTTAAATTTCTTGATCATAAAAGTGAAAAGGAAATAATAAATAACGGCAAACACTAGACCAACTATAATTACTACCCACCAAGGTTCACGGCCTGGCAAGACACCGTATAATAGGAAGTCAATGGCTCCCCCTGAGAATGTATACCCCATATTAATATTTAAGAAATAGAGAACCACAAACGACAATCCATCTAAAACAGCATGGAAAAAGAATAATAATGGTGATAAGAACAAGAATGAGAATTCAAGTGGTTCTGTAATTCCTGTTAAAAAGGAAGTTAGAGCCGCAGAACCTAATAAACCACCGACTAATTTTTTATTTTCTGGTCGTGCTTGATGATACATCGCAAGTGCAGCAGCTGGAAGTCCAAACATCATAATTGGGAATTCTCCCGCCATAAAATGTCCAGCTGTAATTTCGACTCCATCACGAAGTTGAGCAAAGAAGATGTTCAAATCTCCATAAACCATGTTTCCAGCAGCTGTCTGATAGCTACCAAATTCAAACCAGAACGGTGCATGGAAAATGTGATGTAAACCAAATGGAATTAACAATCGTTTAATAAATCCAAAGAAGAATACGGCAGCAGTCATTGCCTCTTCCATTAAAAACTGAGAAAACATATTCATGCCTGTTTGAATCGTAGGCCATACAAAGAATAAAGCAACCCCGATAAAGAAAGCTGAAAAAGCTGTAACAATCGGAACAAAACGTTTTCCTGCAAAAAATCCTAAGAAAGCAGGTAGTTCTATTTCATAGTATTTATTATAAGCCCAAGCAGCGAGTGCCCCGATAATAATACCACCGAATACCCCTGTTTGTAGCGTTGGAATCCCAAGCACTAGTGCGAAGGCTGGGTCTCCTCCTTCTAATACCTTTTCCAAAGTCAAATTACCTATAACTCCCATCGTTACGTTCATAACGAGGTAACCAACTAGAGCCGCTAAAGCCGCAACTCCAGCACCGTTTGTCAATCCAACGGCCACTCCAAGGGCAAATATGAGAGCTAAGTTATCAAAAATAATTCCGCCTGCCGCTTCCATCATAATGGCCATGCTATTAAAAAAGTCATTTTCTAAAAATGGCATGATGTTCGTTATACTCGGATTTCTCATTGCGTTACCGAAACCTAGTAGCAAACCAGCAGCTGGTAAAATCGCAACCGGTAACATTAATGATTTACCAATACGTTGTAACTGTCCGAAAGCTTTTTTAAACATTTCTAAACCATCTCCTTTTTATATATTTTTATCAACAACAAATAATGAAAAGATAAATTCAAAACAACAAAAAAGCATGAGTAAAAAAGCAATACAGCATGTGAATCGGGAGGGAACCCAACCAAATTATGGTTAAGTTTCCCTAGTTATTCACACCCTATACAACCTTTTCGCTCATGCCTGCTTAACCAGTAACACGGAAAATGTTCGTTTTGGTGTTTTATAAAGTTATGAGACATACCAGTTAATGCATGGAGAAGAAATTTGCTATCTTTTCATCAATCTTTGCAAATGAAGTGTCAAATAAACCGCTTCTGCATCCGGTACAGATCTCTTTAATTTTTGTTGCATGACTTTCATCAATTTCCATGACAAATTGTAGCATACAGGATATTGTTCTTGCAACACCTTTTTCAAAGCTTCCTGTTCCTCCATATAATTTTCAGCCTGAACACGCTCAATCGTATGATAAATATGGCGAACAAGACGCAAATAGTTCATATCTTTTTTATCAACTTTTATTTTAAGATTCTCTTCAATAACTTCAACTAAATCAGCAACAAGAAGGGTTTCCTTATTAATTTCCGCAAGCTCCCTATTTGTAAGGGCACTATGAATGTGGAGAGCTATAAAACCTACTTCCCCTTCTGGAATATGGAGCTTCAGCCAATCGCTGAGTGATTCGACAATTTCTTCTGCCATTGCATACTCTTTCGGATAAGCAAGCTCAGTCTCTTTACGAAACGGATTTTTGACCCCTAATCCTTCTCTAATTCGTTTAATCGCAAAAAAGAGATGGTCAGTTAATCCTACATGAATATGCTCATTCAACTCGACTTTAAACCGTTCTTCTATTTTGGTAATAATGGCATCCATCATTTCAATAAAAGTCTCATCAACATACTCAAGTAGCTTTAAATATTGCTTTTGTTCCTCCGTATCTTTTAGAACGAAGAACTTCTCCGCACGTTCTCCAGCTACGATGTCACCAGCACGCTTGCCAAAACCGAGCCCTTTACCAATTAAAATAATTTCTTCATAATCTGGGTGCTCTGCGATAATGACATTATTATTTAACGCTTTCTTCACGTGAATCATAGTGAATGCTCCTTCATTTATTTCTTCTTTATATTGTGCACCAGTGTGTGATTATGTCAAGAAAATTAATAGATGAACAGCAGCAACTTAAGATTTTTTCTCCCCCTAAATCACCAATATATCAAGAGCTCACCCTTTAACAGAGTGAGCCTCAATCAACGAACTGCCTGCTTTTTTTCTTCCATTTTTCGTTCCTTAAGGTCTTCTTCCTTCGATTTTTTCTCAAGCATATATCCAATCGGAATGGTTAAAAAAGTTAATATCCCAACGAATATAAACGCTTCATTAATCGCCTGTACACTTGCTTGCTCGAGTGAAAAAGTACTACTTGATGTCATAACCTGCCCTCTTCTCACTTCATAAAAAATCGAAATAAACACAACGGCAAAGGCAGAGCTCATTTGCCTCGCTACATTATTTAAGGCAGACCCTCTTGATACTAACCGATCGGGAACAGCATTCATCCCTGTTGTGGTAGAGGGCATTGAGCTAAGTCCATTTCCAATTCCACGAATCGCCATCCAAAAGATAATAAAAGCAAGTGATGTTTCAAGGCTCATAAAGCCCATTACTAGCGTACCAACAGCGAGAATCAATAACCCAGAAGTGATCACACCCTTAGCGCCTTTAGTATCAAGAATCCGTCCCCCTACGGTCATAAAGATCCCCGTAAATAAGGCCGATGGTAAAAAGACTAATCCTGTTACAATCGCACTTAAACCAAAGGCTTGCTGAATTAGTAATGGAATTAAGAAAATCCCTGCAAACAGGCCAATAGAAGAAATTGTTGTCAGCAAAATACTATATGTGTAAACAGGAATTCTAAATAAACTTAGATCAAGCAAAGGCTGTTGAACCCGCTTTTCCACCTTTACAAATAAATACATCAAGATGATTCCCACAATTAATAACATTAAATTGGTCGGGTGAGTTAAATCAGCCACAGTGGACATTCGTGCAAACGCAAAAAGAATACTTCCTACCCCTAAGGTGACAAGAAAAAAACCAAGCTTATCAAACTGAACTTGACGATTCGGTGTAGTATTAGGTAAATACTTCCACGCAAACCATAATCCAATCAATCCAAATGGAGCATTTGTTATAAAAAGATAATGCCAACTTGTTGTTTCTAAAAGGATTCCACCAATGGTCGGCCCAATCGTTGGGGCCATCATCGAGGCAATTCCCCATACACCCGTCGCAAGCCCTCTCTCTCTTTTCGGAAACGCTTCAAAAATTAATGCCATCGATAGTGGCATCATAATCCCTCCACCAATCCCTTGCAAAGCACGGAAGGTAATTAAGGAACTTAAATTCCAGGAAAAAGTACCGATAATCGAACCGACGACAAAAAGAGCCAATCCAATTAAATACGTCCTCTTTTTTCCAAAACGGTCCCCTAAATAACCCGTCACCGGTACGGTCATTCCCATTGCAACCATAAATATCGTAATAATCCAACCAGCTGACACAACATCTGTTTCAAACACGTCAATAAATGTCGGAATAGCCGGATTAAGCATGCTATTATTTAAAATCATCGTAAATGATCCTAATAAAACAGCCACCACAACCATCCACTTTTGATTTCCCTTCATCTGAACACACCATTTCGCCTCTCGAAATTTTTCATCATAATTAGTATAGCACGTTTTTACATATATTTTTTATAAAATGCCTGCCCTATGCGAGTTACTTCAAATTAAATTCCTTCGTTTCCATTTCCCCCCTCCCGAATGAAAAAGGCATCTTTCGGCAAACTATAAAAAGCCAATTTGAAAGGAGCATGACATGAATACTTCAAACGTACAAAATGAAATATTATCTATATTAGACGAAGACAAAATAGGAACACTAGCAACTGTTGTGGACAATAAACCACAAAGTCGATTTATGAGCTTTTATCATGAACACTTTACCCTCTATACACCGACTGATTTAAACACACATAAAGTAGAATCGATTAAACAAAATCCAGCCGTTCACATATTAATAGGCTATACGGGTGAAGGGCTTCATGATTCTTATTTAGAGATTGAAGGACAGGCTGAACTGATAACGGATTCAACGGAGAAACAGAAATGGTGGCAAGACAAATGGACACACTGGTTTGAAGGACCAAATGATCCCCATTATGTTTTATTAAAAATAACCCCCTCCGTATTTCGCATAATGAATATTGGAGAGGAAACGCCCAAAACTTTAGAATTGTCATAAACAGCTTATTCATTTTCACTCGTTTTATATAGAAAATAGCACCTCCAATTGTCAGGAAGACTCACAATTGGGGTGCTATTCGTAATTGAATGGTATTTCCCTTACACCGCTTCTTTCATTTGGTCTGAGTTTTTCATTTTAAATGAACGTTTATTTAATTTCATTTTAGAGCGTAAATACGGTAATACGTAGCGGTCTCCACCGTATCTTCCAGCATTAGCACTTGCGATAATAATGATAAAGGATACGAGTAACATCCAAGGGTTTGAAGAAATGGTTCCAGCAAACAAGAAAGATAAATTCATTACGGCTCCGAAGAATGCTGCTGCAGAGGTTAGAACCCCTAAGATTAATCCAAGTCCAACTAACACCTCACCCCAAGCTACAACGAGACTGAAAATTTCAGCATTTGGAACAGCGAAGTTTTCCAAGAAACTTACATATAATGGATACTTAGCCACTTCACCATCTAAAACAGGATTCGCTACTGCATTTTGTAAATAACCACCTGCATTAAAGCCACCAGTTACTTTACCCCAACCTGCACTCAACCAAGCCCAACCTAACACCAATCTCAACACCACTAATCCCATCGCCACAATTTTATTATTTCTTAAAAATTCTCCTAACATGATAACTCCTCCTCCATTTGTATTTAAACTTATGAATAATTGCTCTTCTGAGTTTGTGAATGTTTTCACATGTGATTACACTCTTAGTATATGACGTATTTACTAGGAAATCTACCTTTTAGAGAAACCTTCACAACTTGTTCAATATTTCACAAACTTTTTTTCAGAATGGGCTTTTAGATCTGTTGGGGCACTGATTCGATGGTTTTTGGAATCATAGCTTGACCTATGATTCCCTTTGCGGCTCTTATTCATGTGCTTTTGACTTCATACAGGCTCTTTGATTCCCTTTGCTTCCTTAATTCAATCTCTTTTGGAATCATTGCCGTCCTATGATTCCCTTTGCGGCTCTTATTCATGTGCTTTTGACTTCATACAGGCTCTTTGATTCCCTTTGCTTCCTTAATTCAATCTCTTTTGAAATCATTAGCCGTCCTATGATTCCCTTTGCAGCTCTCATTCACATACTTTTGACTTCATACGAGCTCTTTGATTCCCTTTGCTTCCTTAATTCAATCGCTTTTGGAATCATAGCTGACCTATGATTCCCTTTCCCCCTCTCATTCACTGGCTTTTGACTTCATACAGGCTCTATGATTCCCTTTCCCCCTCTCATTCACTGGCTTTTGACTTCATAGCCGCCTTATGACTCCCTTTGCGCCTTTGATTCATATGCTTTTGACTTCATTGCCGCTAAGGAAGCACGAGAACCATGCTTCCGCTCCTCAAAAAAGCCCTCTCAAAAGGTCCAATAACCTTAAGAGAGAGCCCAAATCGCTCGCCAAAGTCCATTTTTATAACTTTAGCATCCTATAAACTAAGCCCGCAAACTATTATTGTGCTTCTGTTCGCTCTAGTTCTTCTTCTTGTAGTTTTTGAGCTTTTAACACTTTACGATAGGCAATCCGAGATAACCAAATGCTAAATTCATAAAGTAAAAGCAATGGAACGGTAACCATTAAATGCGACATTAAATCAGGTGGTGTAATAAAGCCGGCGATAACGAGTAAGACAAAATAAGCATATTTACGTAACTTCGATAAAGTAGATGGAGTAACTAGACCTAATCTCGTTAAAAAAGAGACGACAACAGGTAGTTGGAACAAAATCCCCATCGGTATCGTAATTTGAAATAAAAAATGAAAGTACTCGTTAATTCCATACTGCTCCGTTATGCCAAGTCGTGCTGATAAATTCCCCATAAATTGAATGATAAAGGGGAATAAAACAAAATAGGCAAAGGAAAGCCCACCTAAAAATAGGATAAAGGCAAATGGAATATAGGCTAACGTCACCTTTCGCTCATTTTCATGTAACCCAGGACTAATAAAAGCCCAAAGTTGATAGAGAATGACCGGAAAAATAAAAACAAGGGCAATGACTGTCGCAAATGTCATAAAAACCCGAAAAGGATCCGTCATCTTAAAAGCATTCATCGGCAAACCTTGAGCCATCGGTGCATTTGTTAAATATGTGATTAGTGGTGTCGCTAAAAAAAAGCCGGCGATGAACGCTACTGCAAAAAAGACGAGTAACAGGACAATCCTTCGTCTCAACTCCACAATATGGTCCATGACCGACATATGCTGTGTATCCATCTTTAAACCCTTCCTGTATTAAGAGTCTTGACGTGTCGCTTTTTTCTTACTTGTATCATCATCATCGTCATCTGCTAGTCCTTTAGTGGCTGCTTTAAATTCACGCAATGTATTTCCAGCCGCTTTCCCGAGTTCTGGCAATTTTTTAGGACCAAAGATAAGCAATGCAACAAGTGCGATAAGTACAATACTTCCTGCTGATAGTGGCATGAAGGATGCACCTCCTTAATTTTTGTGAGACCTTTGTACAACCTTGTGTAGCTTCTTCTATTATACTGGATAATGCTTTAAAAAATAAACAAGAGACTGTAATTCCACAGATAGGTCAATATGGTGAACTCTCACATAGTCAGGCACTGAGAGCCTAGCAGGTGTAAAGTTTAAAATCCCCTGTATTCCCGCTTCTACCAGCTTGTCCGCAATGTTTTGAGCAGCGTTAACAGGTACCGTTAAAATCGCCACTGTCACATCATCAGGGAGCTTTTCCTTCAATGTGTCAAAATGGTGAATTGTAACGTCCCCCATCTCTTGACCAATCTTTTCTTCAACGACGTCAAAAGCCATGACAATTTGGGTGTTATTATTTTTCGAAAAGTTATAATGCAAAAACGCTGTCCCCAAATTTCCGACTCCGACTAAAATGACCTTCGTTAATTCATCTTGATTAAGCGTTTCCCTAAAAAAAGATAGTAGATAACTTACATTATATCCATAACCTTTTTTTCCTAACGCACCAAAATATGAAAAATCTCTCCGAATCGTGGCCGAGTCTACCTTTACCGCTTCACTTAATTCAGTAGATGAAACTCTTTGCTTTCCAGAGGCCTGCAGATTCTCAAGAAACCGATAATATAAAGGCAACCGTTTTGCCGTCGCTTGAGGTATCTTTGTTTGCTCAGACTTCATAAGCAGCCCTCCCTTTTCTCTTACACCTTACCCCATACTTAACTTTGAAACATCCTTATTGTACATCATTTTTCCTCTGATGTAACCACCTAGACTCAATAGTCAATAAGTTGTTGAAAGCGGCCATTTAAGCTACACTAATAAGTAGTTATTGTATTTTTCAACTTTATTCTACTTAGTAAAGGAACGATAAACAAAAGCGTTTTTTGGGAAGGGATCTTAAATGATTATTTTACAATGTGTCAATATCTCAAAATCTTTTGGTGCTGAACCAATTTTATCAAATATAAAGCTAGAAGTACAAACTGGGGAAAGAATTGCCTTAGTTGGAAGGAACGGAGCCGGGAAATCAACTCTTTTAAAAATAATCGCAGGACAGCTCTCATATGATGGTGGCGATATTATTAAACCTAAGGAAGTCGAACTCGGATATCTAGCCCAAGATACCGGCTTAGAATCAACCCTTTCCATTTGGGATGAAATGCTCACCGTATTTGCTCCATTGATTGAAATGGAACAAAAGCTGAGAACACTTGAGCAACAAATGTCCGATCCAAAGCTACAACAAGATGAAATCGCCTACTCGAAAATTTTAAGTGAATACGATGAATTGCAAATTATCTTTAAAGATAAAGGTGGCTATCAATACGAGGCCGACATTCGTGGTGTGCTTTCGGGATTAAACTTCTCTTCTTTTCGTTATGATACGAAAATTTCAAACTTAAGTGGTGGACAAAAAACACGTTTAGCTTTAGGGAAACTTTTATTAACAAAACCTGACTTATTAATTTTGGATGAACCAACCAACCATTTAGACATCGAGACGTTAACATGGCTCGAACAATACTTATCCAATTACAAAGGGGCTATCTTAATCGTCTCGCATGACCGTTACTTCTTAGACCAAGTCGTTGGACAAGTTGTGGAAATCTCACGAACGAAATCGACCAAGTTTCCAGGAAACTACAGTGCTTATTTAGATGAAAAAGCGAAACGATATGAGCTAGAATTAAAACAATTCGAGAAACAACAAGAACAAATTGCTAAGCTTGAAGACTTTGTGCAAAGAAATATCGCACGGGCCTCAACAACCAAAAGAGCCCAAAGCCGTCGTAAACAACTCGGGCGAATCGACAAGCTCGACCGTCCAAGTGGCTCAGAAAAGTCAGCAAACTTTATCTTTGATATTGAAAAACAATCCGGAAATGAAGTATTACGTATTTCTGATTTAGAAGTTTGCTATGACAAGATGCCCATTTTCTCTGAATTATCACTTGAAATCAATCGAGGGGAAAGTGTCGCTGTAGTTGGACCAAATGGGGCTGGGAAATCAACCTTGCTCAAGACGATTACAAAACAATTAAAAGAAACAAAGGGCACGATTAAATTAGGAAGTAATGTCAAGATTGGCTATTACGATCAGGAACAAGCAAAGCTGCATTCGAATAAACAAGTACTACATGAGCTTTGGGATGATTATTCTCATCATCCTGAAAAAGAAATTCGCACGGTGCTCGGAAACTTTTTATTTAGTGGCGACGATGTCCTTAAACCCGTCTCTAGCTTAAGTGGTGGGGAAAAAGCTCGACTTGCTTTAGCGAAACTAATGATGCAAAAAGCGAACTTTCTTATTTTAGATGAACCGACCAACCACTTAGACCTTGATGCAAAAGAAGTGCTTGAATCCGCCCTCATTGATTACCCTGGCACCCTTCTTTTTGTTTCACATGACCGTTACTTTTTAAATCGGATTGCGACTCGAGTCACTGAACTTGATTCTGGCACGGTCATCAGCTACCTCGGTGATTATGATTATTATATTGAAAAGAAAGCGGAAAATAAGGAACGTATTCGTTTGAAGGAAGCAGAAAATGCGACTGAGGAAAAACAGGCCAAAACGACTTCCTTTACTCGTGATAAAGAAGCCAAACGTCAAGAGCGACAAAGGCTAAGGCGTATTGAAGAAATTGAAACAACGATCGAAAAGTTAGAAGTAGATATCACAGATAGCGAAGAGCTTCTATGCGACCCAGAAGTATACGCCGATCACGAAAAAGCTCTCGAAATTCAAACCAAAATTGACAAAGCTAAAGCAGAAACCGAACAACTTATGGAAGAATGGGAAACATTACAAACCGAAAATTAATTAAAAACCACCTTGAACAGTAGACATCGACTGCTAAAGGTGGTTTCTTTTCTTCTTTACGACGAACTTTCCGTTGGACTTTCCTTTTCTTTACGATAATCCAACTCAGGATTCATCGTCACCTGAAAGTTTTCTAAAAGCCAATAACAATAAGAGGCAACAACACAAAACATCGAGGTTGCGGCCGCTACAACACCAGAATCATTTAATAATAGCAAAGCAATCGATGCGATCACTCCCGCTTGTAAAAAAAGCCTTTTTCTAACATCCAAAAATTGCTTTCTCGTTCTCCAGATCAGCACCGCGACAACGAGATAGCTCGTCGCAAAAAGCAACGTCCAATTGGAATGCCTTAAAATTTTATAATTCATCGATAGTTTTCTAATGATCATATCTTGAATATAAATAAAATCACCACTAAGTAACCGTTCAAAAGCTAATCCAATATGGCTTTGCACTCCTAACAATTGCATCATATACAATAGAGCGACTCCTCCAATTAGAGCCAAAAAGCCTGCCATCCACAATGTTTTTGTCCGGATAGAGCCACTATACATCTTCATCACAAGTACAGCATAGGCAATTGCGGCCGATAATGTTCCACCTGCATTGGTCCCATATGCTTGTGAAGCTAGGACAAATAGTAAAAATAGCAGCACAGTTGAAACAAGAAAGAGATCTCTTTTTTTCCGACTTAAAAAATGGACAAGCATCGCCATGACCGCAATGATATAGACGCCGCCATACTCATTACCAATGCCATAATACCTCGCCCCAATAATGGGATCAAACCCCAAATAAGAACGTTGAATCAAGGTGCCTCCTGTTAAAACATCGACTGTAAGAGCGACAAAAACGAGTCCTGCGGCTACTGAAATAGGGGCTTTACAAAAGCGGTAAATAAGAAAACCTAATAACATCGAGCAGCCGATTAAAAGTGCTAAGAAACCAACCTCATTTAAATAGCGACTGAAGGGAACCAATAAAAGGAAAAACAATAAAGAGCTCCAAGCCGCAAGCAAAGTCACCTTAACCCACATCAAAGCAAGTTGGTTTTTCCGTAAAAAAATAAACACAAAACCTGCCGCAAAAAGTAAGGCAACAAGACTTAATATAAAGATAGAAAGTACCCGTGAACGCGTTTTAAATACTTGGACAATATGTTTTACTTCTGAAAAAAGCCCTTCATGAGACAGTTTTTCTGAACGCTCGATCACAATCGGTTTGCCCGGTAACATCAAATCCTCTTGTGTCAATTTCAGTTGTGACAAAATCGTTGGAACAAAATCAATACTGCCTACTAAATAAGTTTGCCTTGTTGTTGGTGATGTTAAAAAGCCACCATCGTCCACCTCTTCCCCCCAATAAAAAACAGGGGCGAGCTGCTCTTTCCGTTGAAAAGAATCCGTGTCCATCATTGGTGCTAACAACCAAACGGAACCTTTCCCTCCATCAATCAATTCCTTCAAAAAATATTGTAAGCGATCTAATTGCCTCTCTTTTACAGCTTGATAATGGTTTGGTTTCATTTCCGCTTTTAATTGGTCTAGACGAAAAAGATCCCCCCATTCAATCACAAAAAAGGAACGATTCACTTCATTTCGCCGTTGATTTAACTCATTCAGAATAAATTCTGTATCCATCTCCATCGCAAAAGGAGCATAACGATTGTCCTTCACAGCACTGGCTAATCCCCCATTTGTTTTCCCTTCGTTATCAATGGTTAACAGCGAACCGTACCTTATTTTGTTATCGATCGTATCGCTATGCCCCAAAACAAATCGTTCTACATTATCTTCTTTTAATATTTGTCCAAGTTGACCTATTTGTGCACGGTAAGATGTGTTTGCATTAATCGTTTTCAGTTTATAAAACAAGGGATGTAATAACACACCCGACGCTTCCAAACCTTCTTCTCCTATTACTTGCAACATCACTTCTTCTAATGGAACGTCTTGAATGGTTTCATCTTCTTCATATGCATTCCACATATCCACACCTTTTGCCTTCGCTCCCGTAGCAAGTGTGACCATATTATTCAAATATTGATAAGCACCATCTGGTCGAACATTCATCGCCCCGATACTCGCTTTAGTCCATAAAAAAGGTTCCTCTTCCTTTTCAATTAATGCTTTGGCATCCTCAAATGAAAAGTGTGGAACTATGACTATAGTATGATGTTCGGAAGCGGACAGGTCAGTCGTTGAAGCTTCACCAACCGAAATAACAATAAAAAAGAAAAAAAGAATAAGCGGGATTATTTTTTTCAAAAACATACGTTCTACCTTTCAATATTTTCTGACATATCCACACTACCCACAACTTTATACACAGGACAAATCCTATTACTATCATACTTTTTATAATAATCCACGATCACCCCATAGTTATCCACAAATTCAGTTAACCACAGTTAAGCTCTTTTTAAATCAGTAGTTTTTTTATGTTATCCACATTATCCACAGTTTTGTTAACAACTTTTGTGCACAACTTTTTTGACTATAAGACTGGGTCTTTTCTCTTTAGTATGACTCAATTTCTGCCATCTTATGTAAGAAAACTTGTTTTAAAAGACTATTTTTAAAAGAATTGTTACTACCAACATATAAAAGGGGTTTTTTTACTATTCTAAAGTATCATTAGGAATAGCCGAGCTTCTTCTTTCGTCATTCCTTTCTTTACTGATTCCATCATTACAAATGACAAAAAAACCGCTCTTTTGAAAAATGGTTTTTTTGCACAACCATTTAAAAAGAACGGTTTTTTAACTTCAAGGCTCATTTTTATTGACTTTCTAAATCTAATCCAGGATTGCCATTTAAGGCATAATCACTAAATTGCTGACGTTTGAACTTCACGCTTGCTGCAGCTCCAATCATCGCGGCGTTATCCGTACATAATGAGAGTGGTGGAATGATTAATTCAACTTCCGAATCGGAAAATGTAGTCTCTAACTCGTTTCTAAGTCCACTATTAGCTGCCACCCCACCTGCTAACAAAAGCTGTTTTACTGGATAATTTCCTGTTGCTCTTTTTGTTTTCGTCACAAGGACATCGATTACACTTTCCTGAAAACCACGAGCAACATTTGCTGGATTTACTTCTCTTCCTTTTTGTTTCTCATTATGAACGGTATTAATAACCGCCGATTTTAAGCCACTAAAGCTAAAATCATAGGAATCTGGCTCAAGCCAAGCTCGCGGTAACTCAACCGCCTGTTCACCTTCAGCTGCTAAACGATCAATATGCGGACCACCTGGATACGGTAATCCTAACGTCCTAGCGACTTTATCATAGGCTTCACCGACGGCATCATCCCTTGTTTCGCCAATGATTTCAAATTGACCTTCTGACTCCATATAGACGAGCTCTGTATGCCCACCTGAGACGACAAGAGTAAGTAGGGGATATTGGAGCTCTTTTACTAACTGATTCGCATAGATATGACCGGCAATATGATGGACACCGATAAGTGGCAGTTGATGAGCAAACGCAATCGCCTTTGCCGCATGAACTCCAACTAATAAAGCCCCCACTAGTCCTGGACCCTCTGTAACCGCAACAGCAGATAAATCTTCAAATTGGACGTCAGCCTCTGACATCGCTTCTTCAATAATTAAAGTGATTTGTTCCACATGATGTCTTGACGCTACTTCTGGCACAACACCACCAAAACGTTTATGACTTTCAATTTGCGAGGAGACGACATTACTTAAAATCGTATCCCCATTTTCAATCACAGCTGCTGAAGTTTCATCACAGCTCGTTTCTATCGCTAAGATTAGTTCCCGTTCTTTTATCATAATTTCACCCACATCACTAATGCATCTTCTTGATTATCTGCATAATAATTTTTTCGAATTCCACCTGGCTGAAAGCCTAATTTTTTATATAAATTTTGTGCGACGATATTGGACAAACGAACTTCAAGAGAGATACGATTCGCCCCCATCAACTTCGAAAAACTCAGGGCATAGTCAAGCAATTCCTCGCCGTATCCATGACCACGAAAATCAGAATGGACGGCAATATTCGTTACTTGAGCTTCTTCTGTTATAATCCAAACCCCACAATAACCAACAAGCTTGTCGTCTTTTTCATATACTAAATAGTGAGCAAATTTATTCACCTCTAGCTCCTGCTCAAAAACCTCATGTGTCCATGGCGTTGTAAAAGCATTTTGTTCCACTTCTACAATTTTTTCAATGTCATCCTTTGTCATAAAGCGTATTGATGCTTTATTTTGTTCAATCATGGCTTTTCCCCTCTTGCGCAGCTTTCCATTTCGCTTCTGCTTCAGCTAATTGCAAGTATTGCGGTGTTACGACGTGAACATCCGCCTCAACTTCTTTCTTTTGACCGAGTAAACCCAATTCTGTTGGCCTTGGTAATTGAACCGACACTGGCGCAAAATTCGCCTTATCACCAAGAGCCTCAACAATTACATCTCGGTGTAATTCCACATCTTGTCCGACAAAAAGAACAGAGTCCCCCTCTGCTTTTAGAACATTAAGCCAATCACTTAACAAAACAAGCTTGTCCGAGCCAAGTGGTTTTACCTCATCTTCATACGCTTCATAAAGTCCCGTATACACTTGACCTCTTCTCGCATCAATTAACGGAACAATCTTATCTGGATAAAACCTCCCCGCTTGTGCCATAACCTCAATACTAGACACCATCACGAGCGGAATATTTAATGACCATGCTAATGTTTTCGCTGTTGTGACACCAATTCGAACCCCTGTATAAGAGCCTGGCCCATTCGCGACAACGATCCGTTCTAGCTCTTTAGGTGCAACTTTCAACTCTTCCATTAACTTTGAAATAGCTGGCATTAAACGTAATGCATGATTTTTTTTGCTATTGGTCACAATCTCTCCTAGTACACGCTCACCGTCCATAATAGCGACTCCTAGGACAAATGATGATGTATCAATCGCTAATACTTTACTCATACAATGATCTCCTCACATAATTGCTCAAGCTCCGCCCCAATCGGACGAATTACTATTTTTCGTTCTGTATCTCCTACACGGAAAATCTCAACCTCTAAACGCTCTTTTGGCAGTTGCTCTTGAATTCGGCTCGCCCATTCAACAACGGTAAGTCCTTCCCCATAAAAATACTCATCTAACCCTATATCTTCTCTGCTATTATCTAGTCGATAGACATCCATATGATAAAGAGGCATACTCCCCTTATATTCCTTTATAATCGTAAAAGTCGGGCTATTTACAACTCTTTTAACACCAAGTCCTTTGGCTAACCCTTTCGTAAAATGGGTTTTTCCTGCCCCTAAGTCCCCTTCTAATGTAAGGACCGTTCCTGGTTTCAAATGCTGTCCTAGTCTTGTCGCAAAGTCCATCGTTTCTTCCGGTGAACTTGTCCTCTTCATATATTCATTCATTTTTATCACCTTTTTGAAAATGGTTATAACCTTTTCGATCCAGTTTACCCTTTTTATCGTGATCCTTTAACCAAACTTCTGGTTTTCCCTCATAAACTTTACCAATTGCTGTTAATTGTATTCCTTTTTCTTCAAACAGTTGTGCCAACTTTGGAAATGTCGTTTCCGAGGTTGTTCCGATCAGTTGAAAGTCTTCCCCGCCAAATAAGGCCCACTCCAGAGCTTGTTCTCTCGTTTTGTAACTAGTTGTTAATTGAATCGGCAAGCACTGAGCATCAATTTCAATCATCACCTGACTTGCGGTCGCTAATTCATTCACTTCACTTGCAACCCCATCACTAACATCATTTAAAGCGACTCGTTCATTGATTTCAGCGAAAATTCGCCCCGCTTCAATTTGCGGTTTTGGCTCTTGATGAATTTTGACTAATTTCATTTCTTCTTCTGTATAAGGGCCTTCTAATCCCATTTCATTTAAGAGGTCAAGTCCCGCAGCGGAGACCCCAACTTCACCAGTTAAAAAAACGATATCTCCAGGTTTAGCCACGCTTCTTAAAAGCATTCGCCCTTGTTCCACTTCACCTGTAGTCGTAATCGTTAACACGAGTCCCGAGTTTGTCGAAACCGTATCTCCACCAATTAAATCAACATCATATCGGTCCGCTAATTCCTTCATTCCTAGATAAATTTCTTGCAACTCCTCTTCATTCCATGTAGACGGAACCGCAATGGAAACGACAAAATACCGCGGAATCGCTCCCATCGCCGCAAGATCACTCAAATTAATCGCAAGCACTTTACGACCAATTTGATAAGGAGTTAATGTGTCCTTCCGAAAATGAATTCCCTCAACCATCGTATCGACACAAATGACTTGATTAAAGCCATCAGTCGCCTGATACATTGCCGCATCATCACCAATCCCAACGACTAGCCCATGTTGTTTTGTTCCTTTAGGTGTCACACTATCAATAAAAGCAAATTCATCATCCATCATCCATTCCTCCTACATACAGCTAATACCGAAGCAAATTCATCTCTCAACAGTTTAGCCGATTTTTTGCAGGAATCCTAGTTCAAAGAGTTAATCTACCCAGAATAATTCTTTCTGTGACACTTTGGCTTTTTTATTGCCTATAAAGAATGATATGCACTGAAATTTTGGATTTTTCGGGTTTTCATTTCCTATTACGCATGATTCACATCGATTTTCTACTCACTGCCATTGTAAATTCGTTCTAATATAGCACTTAAACGACGGCATTCAAACTGACCTCCTTGCCTCCCACTCTTCTCCACTACAAGTTATCCTTTTCTATTTTGCACATAATAAAAAATCGAAACAGGCTACTGTTTCGATTTTTTATGGTATTGCGGGGGACGGATTTGAACCATCGACCTTCGGGTTATGAGCCCGACGAGCTACCAGACTGCTCCACCCCGCGACGTTATAAAGTTAATGGATGATGTTTTCTCATTGATGAGGACATCTTCCTCTTCTAGCTTATGCTTCGAAGTTTGCTGCGTCGATGTTACTCGGAGATTACTCATTGATGTAATGCTCGTTGCTCCACCCCGCGACGTTATAAAGTTAAGATACCCAATCATCTGGATATTATGTATGTATCAAATATAGCCTGGCAACGTCCTACTCTCACAGGGGGAAGCCCCCAACTACCATCGGCGCTGAAGAGCTTAACGGCCGTGTTCGGCATGGAAACGGGTGTGACCTCTTCGCTATCGCCACCAGACTTTTCTCTGACACAAGATATATCTTACCATGCTATAAAAAGGAATGCAAGCTTTTCTTCAAAAAAAATTAAAAACATTATGCCACCTCATATAAAGTATGCTTTTCTACATATATTAATGAATAAGGAAAAAAGTTTTCCATTAAGAAGTTGAAGGTTTTTCCAATTTAACTCATAATGAAAGATTATAGACCTAAACTGGAGGAATAATTATGCTTATTCAAGAATTCGTTATTAAAATTAGCCTTTCTCTGTTATTAGGGTTAGTCATCGGTATTGATCGTCAAATGAAGCATAAGCCTCTAGGTTTAAAGACAAGCATGGTCATCTGTGTTGCTAGCTGTCTTGTAACGATCGTTTCAGTTGAATCATTTTTTAAATATTCAGCAGAAGGATTATCAACAAATATGGACCCGATGCGCCTTGCCGCCCAAATTGTTAGTGGAGTCGGTTTCCTTGGAGCTGGGGTTATTCTCCGCCGCAACAATGACGTTATTTCTGGTTTGACAACTGCCGCCATGATTTGGGCAGCTTCTGGACTCGGTATTGCGATTGGTGCCGGCTTTTATCTTGAATCATTCTATACGGTTCTTCTAATCCTTATTGCCATTAATATCATCCCTTCATTGTTAAAAACAGTTGGACCACCAACTCTTAAACAGGATGATGTTGCCTTAAAAATCGTGATGGAACCGAATCTAAACATGACAGAACTTATCGAAGCCATTGAGCAAAAAGGAGAAATACTTGAAGAAAAAGCTACTGAACCCATTACGAAAAAAAGAAAAAATCGACGCAAAAAAGAAATTTCTATCCGCTCGGTCAAAGTTAAAGACTTAGATAACGGCAATCAACTAATCGATTTAAAAATATCCGTACCAAGTAAAATGTACATTACCGATGTCTATTATATAATAAAAAAAATCCGTTATGTTAAATCGGTTAATGTGGAGAAGTTGTAAAATGAGGCTGTCCCATAAGAGTACATCATTATGAAGACAGTCTTTTCAAAACAAATAAGGAGGTAATAAATGAACCTATCGTTCTCTCAATTAGAATCCCTACCAACTGAAAAAGAATCAACCCAACTTATACGTCTCCATGAGAAAATTTTTGCTCAAAAGTCCAATTTTATCGGAAAATTGAGACAACAATCTAACATTCTCATCCATTTAGCTTATAACAACAACCAACTCGTGGGCTATAAAATCGGCTATGAATTAACTGAAGAGAAATTCTATAGCTGGCTTGGTGGTGTGGACCCTCATTATCGTAATTACGGCATCGCTTCTACTCTCATGAAAATGCAACATGACCTACTAATAGAATATGGTTACCAAATCGTCCAAACAAAAACAATGAATAAATGGCGGAACATGTTAATTTTAAATATTAAAAACGGATTTGATGTGCTCGAAACCTATACGGATAAAAAGGGCATGCACAAAATTATTCTTGAAAAAAAGCTCATTAAATAAGGCGGAAAAAGAATACTCCATCACACCTATCAATATGTGGATAAAAGAAGAGATTGTAAAAGGAATAAAAATTATAATGATTTCAAATATAGGAGACTCTTTTTAATACTTTTAAAAGGATCTTCTGACACATCTTGTTCTACAAAATAATATTGTACACCTACCTCTTGAGCTACAGTGAATATAGACGGCCAGTCCAGGATTCCGGAACCTACCTCTTTAAAATTCCCTTCCTTATCAAGGTCTTTAACATGAATAAGAGGCACACGTCTCTCATACCTTTTAAGAATCTGTTCTGGGTTTTCCCCGGCCATCTTGATCCAATACGTATCCAATTCTAACCCCAATTCAGGACCTGCTTCATTCAGCAACCGATCCAAGACAAATTGCTCACTACCATAGGCTAAAAACTCCCAATCATGAGGGTGATAGACAAGTTTTAATTGATGTTTTTTAGCCACTTTTGCTGCATAATTTAAAAAAGAGCTAAGTGCTTTGAATTTAGCTTCACTATGAAAAGTCTCTTCTGGAGCCGTTGTTGCAATATAAGAAGCACCAATCTTTTGTGCGTAATCAATATGCTTTTGCAATTCCCTTTCTAGAAGGTCAGATTCGATAAATAAGGAAACCCCATGTAATTAAAGAGAATCCAATGTTCTTTTCATTTCATTTGGTGGTATGTGCTCATATTCATATAAATCAAGTGTGCGGTAACCTATTTCAGCTACTTTTTTCAACGTAGTATAATAATCTTGACTAAATGCCTCTCTTACTGTGTAAATTGCTAAACCTGGAGAAGCTAATAAGTCCTTTTCTTCAATTTCCATCATCTCTTTACCAACTTTGCGAAACCTCATTTTTCTCCTCCCTTCTTTTATTATCTCGTACGGACTTACTTTAACCCCATAAACTCATATTAATATTCAATAATTCAAATTATCACTTTAGACTCTATAATATATGTTTCATTCTACATGCTATGCTCAACTCCATCAGAATAATCAAAAACAACCGAAACTGCCTCGAAGGCTGTATGTATTCCAAAAGGTACTATACATTCCATGGGCTCCTCCGTTTGGATTCTTTATTCTTTCTAAAAAAAGGTGGCGACAATTTTTGAGGAAGTCATATTCGAACTGCGAAGTACTAAACTCCTTTTGATTGATTTTTTTTCTGTCTCAGAAATGTCATCGCGACAACAAAAAGAATCGGTAATACAGCTATAACGGTTATTAATAACGGATAGACAGTTGAAACCGCAACATGGAATTCCCTTTCATGGTCAAACGTCGATATGGAAAGAAAAAAAGAACATAAGGCAATGGGAAAGATTAACATTCTTTCATCTTTAAGTTTTAACAATTGCGAGAATGTAAAATTTAAGGCAAACAACGCAATCGTCCCTTTCATATATGAACCAAGAATCCATGTCATCGCAACAATAGCTTCCACCCCTGTAAAAACCTCTTTAATATCAATTAATGTTGCGATATAGAATAAAGAATATTTTATATCCGCTCCTGTCGGCCCCAAAACCATAATGGTTAAAAGAATAGCCATCATTAAAAACAACCCTTGTAACATTAAAGCCCGAAACATTGCCTTCTTCAACCCTTTCTTTTTATCAGAATGAGTAAAAGAAAGTAACAGTGCGAAAATGGCAACTTCCGCATATGGAAATCCGTAATTGACATAGACTCCGTGGAATATAGGCTTTAGTCCGTCTGAAAATAAAGGTAGGAGATAGTCAGGTTGAAGCTGAGGCATAATCAACAACAGAAAGAGAATAAATGCCCCAATCATAAAGACAAACAGGATCGTAAACATTCTCCCCATCACTTCAATACCGGCATAAACAGTCAGGGCAGAAACCATATACAAAAACAGGTGTACAATCGATGCTGGTGTCTCTAACATCAAAGTATTATTTAAGAAAAGGCCGACATCAAACATGATGTATGTGATCATTAAAAACAACATTATACAAATAGGAATTACAATGAGCCCAGTCCCAAAATTACCAAGAGTTTTCCTAGAGTGTTCAACAAATGTTTTCTCCGCAGATTGGCGATGTAAAAAAAGAATAGATAGTAATAAAGGAATACTAATCAAAAAAGCAATAATAAGTGATAACCATGCCATATTACCGGCTCTATTTACTAGTGGCGACGGGATATTAACGATAGCTGATCCTAATAAAAAGCTTATAAATAAGAATGACATTTGCCTATCGCTAACTGACTCCTTATCTTTTCCCTTCACTTTCATCGCTATCTTCCTTTACTCTATGATGATAAATAATCAACTATCTTTTCAGCCGGCTCCCAAAAGAGCATATTAATAAAATCCACGACATTTGGCCATTTGGCATCCCATATAAAATCAATGCTTTGGTATAGAGAGGCTAGAATTATGACTGAATAAATAAATTTTGCTCGTTTTTCCTGCGTACTAAATCTCGATAAATCAAACGAAAACAAGATTATATATACTAATACAACGAGAAACACTCGTTCAAACATTAAAAGCCTCCTCCATCATTGATTGAATTTCACAAAAGGAGTGTAATCTATAATACCCGAACCTTCAATATCGATTGAAATATCGAAGACAAACTCGCTTTTTGCAAATAAGTCATCCCAATCTCCTTTTATCTCTTTCCACTTACTTGGAGATTTCATATTGATTTCATGCCCTACATTAATTACATCTATTTTTTTGTCTTGTAACGTAGTGATTACACTTCTTAAATCATCTTCTATGTAGTCTTTAATTTCTACAACAAGTTCCTCAATTTGCTCCACCGTTTCTAGCTCAACCGGACATAGCAATTCACGTATGACCACATCTAAATCAAGGGAAATATCAGTTACTACTTGTTCCCCTTTCATTTTAGGAGAGAGCTGATAATTTTCTAAAGAAATTTCAAATACATTGAATTGATTTTCTTCACCATGATCACCACACGGTAAATTCATATTTACTTGCTCTAGTTTTCCAAGTAACATAAGGAGAAGGGTACCAAAAATAGCTACCTGGCCCGTGAACTTGAATTTGATAAGGACGATGTTCACTTTGAGGAAGAAGAATTCCAAGTGTACCTAAAGGATCAGAAAATGACTTACTATCGGCTTGGGTCGTTGCTCGAATATAAGAATGATTTGTCAAATAATGTCCAACCGCTCCGCTAAGTCCTGAATGAAGCAAAAGTCGTGGTGACTCGAATGCTCCTGCACTTATGACCACATGCTTTGCTTTTATATCATATACTTGCTTTTCTTCTGACATCACTCTAACTCCTTGCACTTTACCATTCTCTGCAAATATATTTGTTGTCCGTGCATTTATCGCTAAATCAAATGCTCCATAATTTAGAGCTCTCCCAAGCAACACAATCGAACTAAAATAAACACTTGATTGAATCCGACCAAATTGAGTTGCTTGCAAATCTACTGCCATCGGTATTGGCTCGGCTTCTCTATATCCATTTGCTCGGAGCTGCTCAAGAAAGAATTGCGTAACCAAAGAACCTACTGTAAATTGCTCAGTCACATTCATCACGTTTTCAGCGAGATCATAATACCTATTCATTTCTTGCAAAGAGAGAGGCCATGATTCAATAATAGAAGGATCCATACGCGGGGTCACCGCACTCCAAAATAAAGAATTTCCTCCTAATGCATCAACTTGAATCGCTCCAGGATACTCATAAGAATACTTTGAAGATAACGTCGAGATCTTTGGGTTATATAAATACCTCGCTAAACGTTCCTCATTCACCGTTACTAAATTTTGAGCATGTGTTGGTAGGAGTAACTTCCCAGCTTCGATTAGACCTATCTTCTTGCCACTCTTGAGTAAATTTTCACATAGGCGCCAAAGAGCAGCTCCTCCCCCTGCTCCACTCCCGACCACAAGAACGTCATATTCCGTTTCAGCCATTTTGGCAAGAGAAGTCGTTGGAATCCAATGATCGAGCGGGTCCTCTGGTTCTCCATAAGGACATAAAGGTAAATCCTTTGCCTCTATATCTATTCGAGGAGATGGAATGTTCACTTCTACCCCTTCCTTGTCACTAGTCACACTTAAAATATGTGGATTATAGAAGATTAAATCCTCTACATCCACATGATGCTTTTTTGCTAGTTCCGTTAATGATTCACCACTTTTCGTTACATGTATCCTCACTGCTATTCACTTCCTTAGTAACCATCTCTTCACATACTATACGTACCAATACCTAAATGTGCACTAACGCCCTTATCCTTTAAACCTAGTTTTGGATGAAGTTATAATCATTCACAAATGACTCCACCCTTCCAACTAAACAAATATTATTTGAAAAAAGCAATTATTTTAAAGGATTAAAAAAAGAATGTCGAATACATATAAGATAAAGGGGGATGACCATGAAAAGTTTTGAAAACTATACATATGAACGACCGAATGTACAATCTGTAAAAGAAGATTTTAAATTATTACTAAAAGAATTTACCAATGCAACAAATGTGAAGGCAGCGACAACGGCTCTCGAAAGTATTAATCAATTTCGAAGTAAGCTTTCCACGATGCATACACTTACTTATATTCGTTCATCCATTGATACAAAAAATGATTTTTATCAAAAGGAACGCGATTTCTTTGATGAAATTTCACCAGAATTGGATGAACTAAATACTACTCTTTATCAAGAGTTAATTAAGTCTCCATTCCGTGAAGCTCTCGAAAAGAAGTGGGGAGCACAATTATTCGACATTGCTGATTTTCAAATCAAATCTTTTTCACCGGAAGTGATTCATCTACTTCAAAAAGAAAATAAACTAACGTCCGAATATGCAAAGCTTGTTGCCTCGGCAGAAATTGAATTCCAAGGAGAGAGTTACACACTCGCTCAGCTTGCTCCATTTACACAGGACAATGAGCGTAATATTCGACAAGAAGCCGTTGATGCTAGTTTTGGTTTTTATGCAAATCATTCAGATAAATTTGATGAAATTTACAATCAATTAGTTAAAGTTCGCCATGAAATCGCGACCACACTTGGATATAAAAACTTTGTAGAGCTAGGCTATATCCGCATGTTAAGAATTGATTATAATGCAGAAATGGTTGAAGTATTTCGTAAACAAGTACGCGATGTGATCGTTCCACTCGCCTCTAAACTGTATAAAAAACAAGCGAACCGAATTGGCGTTGATTCACTAAAATTTTATGATGAGAATTTCAAGTATAAAACTGGGAACGCCAAACCAAAAGGCTCTCCACAGTGGATTATCGATAACGGGAAAAAGATGTATGAAGAACTGTCTCCAGAGACGAAGGAATTTTTCCAATTTATGCTTGAGCGAAACTTAATGGATCTAGAAGCGAAAAAGGGAAAAGAAGCGGGAGGTTACTGTACTTTTATTGAGGACTACCAAGCCCCGTTTATATTTGCTAACTTTAATGGTACTTCTGATGATCTCGATGTTCTCACCCATGAAGTTGGTCATGCTTTTCAATGCTATTTAAGTCGAGATATCGGGATACCAGAATATTTATTCCCAACTCATGAAGCTTGTGAAATCCATTCGATGAGTATGGAATTTCTAACATGGCCGTGGATGGAATTATTTTTCAAAGAAGATACGGATAAGTACAAATATTCCCATTTAGCGACTGGCCTTCAATTCCTACCATATGGAGTCGCTGTCGATGAATTTCAACATCTTATTTATGAAAACCCTGAATGGTCACCAACTGAACGAAAACAAGCATGGAAACAGTTAGAGGAAACATACCTGCCACATCGCGATTATGATGGCAATGCTTATTTAGAAGAGGGGAACTTTTGGAAAAGACAAGGTCATATTTACAAATCACCGTTTTATTATATTGACTACACTCTTGCCCAAATTTGTGCCTTTCAGCTTTGGAAAAGATCACAGGAGAATAAAGAAAAAGCATGGAATGATTATTTAAACCTATGTAAGCTTGGTGGTTCAAAGTCATTCCTCGAATTAGTAGAAGCCGCTTCCCTCGCCTCTCCATTTGAAGAAGGTATGGTTGAAACAGTAGTGAAAACCATTGAAGACTGGCTTGAATCAGTTGATGATCAAGCATTATAAGAAATTAAAAACAACCCATTATCTATTGATTGGGTTGTTTTTTCTTAGCTGCACTCTTCATTTTTCTCTTTCAACAAAGCCGCTTCCCGCTTTAAAACCGATAAAACAAATGACGATTGATAGAATAATAAGGAGCATCATCGGTGCCCTCCATCCACCAGATAGTTCATGGATAAAGCCGAATAAAACAGGACCTGATGCTGCCAATAAATATCCTAAGGATTGAGCCATTCCTGATAGCTTGGCCGCTTGCTGAGCATCCTTAGTACGAAGAGGGAAGAACATCATCGCCAATCCAAAAGCACTACCACATGCGACTCCCATTAATAAAACCCATACTGGTAGCCAAAATCCCATTAACAAACCAACACTTGATATTAGAAAACAAATGCCTGTAGCTACAGATAAAAATCGTTGATCTTTCATTTTCCCTGCAAGAATCGGGATAAGAAACGTCATCGGAAATAAAGCTCCTTGCATGGTCGCTAACATCCAGCCTGCCGCTATTGAACTATATCCATATGTCTCGAGAATCTGCGGAAGCCATGTCAAAACTGTATAGTACAAAAAGGATTGGATCCCCATAAAAGCCGTAACAAACCAAGCTAACGATGATGTACGCAATCGAAAAGAAACAGCCCCCATTTTGTCTAATCCTTTTTTTATTGGCTGATTGTTTTTGAGCTGAAAACCCCAGACGATGAGGGCTATCACAGCAAGCCCCCCCCAAATTGCTAACGCCCCACTCCAATGAAAATATAAGGATAGCGGCTCACTAATACCAGAAGAAAGAGCTGCTGTTACATTCATAACAAGCCCATAAATCCCTGTCATCAACCCAAGCCGTAATGGAAAATGCTGCTTTATAATCGCAGGCAGGAGAACATTACAAATAGCAATCGCCGCCCCAATAAAAGCTGTCCCAATAAATAAAGATGGAATGCTCGGATAGATGCGTACCGCTATTCCAATTGTTAATACAATCAAAGCAACAAAGATTGTCTTCTCCGTTCCAAATCTTCTAGCAAACCTCGGAGCAAAAGGAGACAAAAGGGCAAAAGCAATAAGGGGAATCGTTGTCATACTCCCTGCCATCGATTTAGTTAAACCAAGACTTTCCTGGATCGAACTTAAAATTGGACCAATCGCTGATATCGGAGCTCTTAAATTTACCGCAACTAAAACAACCCCAAAAAACAAAGCCCACAAAGCCTTTTCATTGTTTATTTCTTTTTGAAGCTGTGTCACATCCATCCTCCAATATAGAATAGTACAGTCAGAATAAAATCACTCTTTAACCACTCTTTCCTATCCTAAATAAAATCATTTACATATAGCCCTATTACACCCTATTCCCATTTTCAGAGCCACAAATTAAGGTAATCTAATAGTGTATATGAGTCTACAAATCTACTAAGAATTCATAAGAGATTTAATACAAATTATGATCCCTTTCTTTAAATCTTCATGACTCCAACTTGGGATTCTCCCGTGTTTGATAGCCAATTCATGTGAGGCAGGAATATGAATAAAACCAGTTGGAATAGAAAGTTTTTTTGATTTTGTATAATAAAGAGCTTGATACATAACATGGTTACACAAATAAGTCCCAGCCGTATTAGAAATCTCAGCAGGTAGTCCATTATGTATTAATTGCTCGACCATAAAACTGATAGGTAAAGTAGAAAATAACCCGTCTGGTCCTCCAGCTTGAATCACTTCATCCATTGGAATATGTCCCTTATTATCTGCTAAACCGTGATTAACATTAATCGCAATTCTTTCTGGCGTGATTTTATACCTACCACCAGCAAGACCGAGGGAAATAACCGCATCTGGTTTATTCTCATCTATATATTTTAATAATTGCTTACCTGCCAACTCAAAATCAACGGATAACACTTTCGAGGTAATGATGTATTGTCCAATTTCTTTCCCTTCTAATTCCTCCACAATTTTCATCGTTGGATTGATTGAGAAGTCAAGGAATGGCTCAAAGCCTGTTAACAATAGCTTTTTCATTATATGTACCTACCTTTTTAATTTAATCAAATAAATATAAGATATCCCCCTTAAAAATTGCTATAATTTTATAATATCATAAATATTTATAATTTTTATTCTATTAGATTCTAAACTATTATATAAAAGAAAAGATGTGAATATGTATGTTTACAAATTCACATCTTTTTGTAACTTATCTTACGGCTTCCTCTGCATTAACTAAACCACTACCATATTGAGTTGGATTTCCAAGTGGTGTAGCAGTATTGGATAAATGCTGTCTGATCTCTATATTTGACCATGTTGGATTTTTCTCTTTCACAAGTGCTGCCACTCCAGCTACGTGAGGAGTGGCCATTGAGGTACCACTAAGACTTGCGTATTGATTTTGCAAATATGTGCTTTGCACACCCACACCAGGTGCTACAATATCTAAGCCTGTCCCATACTGAGAGAAACTTGCACGATTGTTATTTTGATCAGTTGCACCAACAGCAAGTGCATTAGCATAACGAGCTGGATAAGAAACTGTTCCAGATCCATTATTTCCTGTAGCTGCTACCACAAGTACTCCCGCAGCAGTTGCTTGATTAACCGCTAATTCTAGTGTTGGGCTACCCATTGGACTACCAAGGCTTAAATTGGCAATATCCATTCCGTTCTCTGCACTCCATTGAAGACCTTGAGCAATAGAACTGACCGATCCATTTCCGTTAGCACCTAACACTTTTACTGCATAAAGTTCTGCATTTGGAGCAACACCGATGACACCAATGGAATTATTCAATGCTGCTATTGTTCCAGCAACATGGGTTCCATGTCCATTCCCATCTTGATAAGTTGGCTCCCCTGGAACAAAGCTCACTCCTCCTCTAATGTTTAAATCTGGATGTGTAGCAATTCCTGTATCAAGAACGGCCACTTTTACTCCCCAACCAGTTAAACCAATACTATGAGCAAAAGGTGCTTGTACACGGGTAATCCCCCAAGGGGTTGTTTGATTAGCAATAGAAACTTCAAGATCTTCTTCAATAAAAGAAATAGACGAATCAGCTTTTAATTCAGCTAAATCTTCAGGACTTAGCTCCACCGAAACAACAGGAATTGAATCAAATTCATATAAAAGCTCCATTTCCACTTTTTCATTATTCACTTCTGCTAATATCGACATTTCTCCATCTACTTTTTCACTGCTTTCTATAAACTCTGATACCTCGATTTGATTTTCAAAACCAATCAAATATTGCTTCTTTTCTTCCTCAGCAGATACTGATGTAGTCGTTAAGGTTATAGAAAACAATAGAGCAGCACTCGCCACCACTTTACTAAATAGCTTTTTCAAATTATTTTCCTCCTTATTATTTATTGAAATTAATAGAGTCATAGAAAATAATACTAAAAATCAATTCAATTTTTCGAATACATCAAGCTCAAAGAATAGGAAGATACGCGTCGAAGTATCACCTCCAAATTTTTTATAAACATTGGGTGTGTAAATAATCATAAAATTAAGAGGAGAGACCTAGTAATAATCAATAGTGTCTTTAAAAATGAATATTAGATGACTTCTAGTATATATTTTATGAATATTCAAAATAATCAATAGCTGCGATGTTAGAATAAACGATAATACATATCTAGTAAATAACATATAAATATATTTATACTAAAATAATATATTACTACTATATTTCACTGTATTTCATGACCTGTTTTGACAGTTACCAGACCTTCCGACCTGGTTACTTTTTATTTCACTCTCTAGCTACTAGACCTTTATTATGTACTTAAAATTATTCTCTCTTATATTTAACATTTAGGCATGTTAAAAGAGGCTAAGACAAAAACCTGCTCTGATATGAAAAATGTAAAATCTTCAATAAGAAAAGTTGGATGACTGTCATTATAGTCATCCAACTTATTTTTAGGTAGTTTTGTCCCGACCACGTTATTTCCTGAGCTTTCTTTTTATGCATATTAAAAAGCACACTCCTATTGGAATGTGCTTTATCGCTTGGCAACGTCCTACTGTCTCTTCGATTCTCTTCTTCAGGGAAGCAAGGCATGTCGCTTTTCCTCGAAGCTTTTCACGAGGTCGCACGAAGACAACCGATTCGTCTCACGCCCGCTCCCTGCTTGATTCATGAGGCTTTTTCATGAAGAATTTCACGAGGTTTTCTTTTTGAAGCCTATCCTCCGTAGATGCTGCCCCTACGGGCCAGAGCTCTTCACCGCCTGAGCGTTCTCTTTATGCAAATTAAAAAGCACATTCCTCTTGGAATGTGCTTTATCTGCCTGGCAACGTCCTACTGCCTCTTCGATTCTCTTCTTCAGGGAAGCGGGGCATGTCGCTTTTTCCTCGATGTTTCTCACGATGTGGCACGAAGACAACCGATTCGTCTTGCGCCCGACTCCTGGTTGATTCATGAGGCCTTTTCAATGATGGGTTTCATGAGGTTTCTCTTTTTGAAGCCTATCCTCCGCAGCTGCTGCCCCTACGGGCCAGAGCTCTTCACCGCCTGAGCGTTCTCTTTATGCATATAAAAAAGCACACTCCTATTGGAATGTGCTTTATCGCTTGGCAACGTCCTACTCTTGCAGGGGGAATCCCCCAACTACCATCGGCGCTGAAGAGCTTAACGGCCGTGTTCGGCATGGGAACGGGTGTGACCTCTTCGCTATCGCCACCAAACTATGGAGAGGATTCTCTCAAAACTAGATAATCGATAAAAACATGATGTCAAGAATAATAATGGATAAGTCCTCGACCGATTAGTATCTGTCAGCTCCACGTGTCGCCACGCTTCCACACCAGACCTATCAACCTCATCATCTCTAAGGGGTCTTACTGGATTAACTCCATGGGAAATCTCATCTTGAGGGGGGCTTCATGCTTAGATGCTTTCAGCACTTATCCCTTCCACACGTAGCTACCCAGCGATGCTCCTGGCGGAACAACTGGTACACCAGCGGTGTGTCCATCCCGGTCCTCTCGTACTAAGGACAGCTCCTCTCAAATTTCCTGCGCCCGCGACGGATAGGGACCGAACTGTCTCACGACGTTCTGAACCCAGCTCGCGTACCGCTTTAATGGGCGAACAGCCCAACCCTTGGGACCTACTTCAGCCCCAGGATGCGATGAGCCGACATCGAGGTGCCAAACCTCCCCGTCGATGTGGACTCTTGGGGGAGATAAGCCTGTTATCCCCAGGGTAGCTTTTATCCGTTGAGCGATGGCCCTTCCATGCGGAACCACCGGATCACTAAGCCCGACTTTCGTCCCTGCTCGACTTGTAGGTCTCGCAGTCAAGCTCCCTTTTGCCTTTGCACTCTACGAATGATTTCCAACCATTCTGAGGGAACCTTTGGGCGCCTCCGTTACTGTTTAGGAGGCGACCGCCCCAGTCAAACTGCCCACCTGACACTGTCCCTGAACCGGATCACGGTCCGAGGTTAGAATGTCAGCACAGTCAGGGTAGTATCCCACCGACGCCTCCACCGAAGCTAGCGCTCCGGCTTCCAAGGCTCCTACCTATCCTGTACAAACTGTACCAACATCCAATATCAAGCTACAGTAAAGCTCCATGGGGTCTTTCCGTCCTGTCGCGGGTAACCTGCATCTTCACAGGTACTATAATTTCACCGGGTCTCTCGTTGAGACAGTATCCAAATCGTTACACCATTCGTGCGGGTCGGAACTTACCCGACAAGGAATTTCGCTACCTTAGGACCGTTATAGTTACGGCCGCCGTTTACTGGGGCTTCAATTCAGAGCTTCTCCCGTAAGGGATAACCCCTCCTCTTAACCTTCCAGCACCGGGCAGGTGTCAGCCCCTATACTTCGCCTTGCGGCTTCGCAGAGACCTGTGTTTTTGCTAAACAGTCGCTTGGATCTTTTCACTGCGGCTCTCTCAGGCTATTCACCTTAATAGAGCACCCCTTCTCCCGAAGTTACGGGGTCATTTTGCCGAGTTCCTTAACGAGAGTTCTCCCGAGCGTCTTAGAATTCTCTTCTCGCCTACCTGTGTCGGTTTACGGTACGGGCACCTCTCACCTCGCTAGAGGCTTTTCTTGGCAGTGTAGAATCAGGAACTTCGGTACTAAATTTCCCTCGCCATCACAGCTCAGCCTTCGCGAGAAGCGGATTTGCCTACTTCTCAGCCTAACTGCTTGGACGCACATATCCATCAGTGCGCTTACCCTATCTTTCTGCGTCCCCCCATTACTCAAACGGTGAGGAGGTGGTACAGGAATTTCAACCTGTTGTCCATCGCCTACGCTTTTCAGCCTCGGCTTAGGTCCCGACTAACCCTGAGCGGACGAGCCTTCCTCAGGAAACCTTGGGCTTTCGACGGAGGGGATTCTCACCCCTCTTTTCGCTACTCATACCGGCATTCTCACTTCTAAACGCTCCACCAGTCCTCACGATCTGACTTCGCTGCATTTAGAACGCTCCCCTACCACTTACACCTGAAGGTGTAAATCCATAGCTTCGGTGATACGTTTAGCCCCGGTACATTTTCGGCGCAGAGTCACTCGACCAGTGAGCTATTACGCACTCTTTAAATGGTGGCTGCTTCTAAGCCAACATCCTGGTTGTCTAAGCAACTCCACATCCTTTTCCACTTAACGTATACTTGGGGACCTTAGCTGATGGTCTGGGCTGTTTCCCTCTTGACTACGGATCTTAGCACTCGCAGTCTGACTCCCGAGGATAAGTAATTGGCATTCGGAGTTTGACTGAATTCGGTAATCCTGTGGGGACCCCTAGTCCAATCAGTGCTCTACCTCCAATACTCTCACCTCGAGGCTAGCCCTAAAGCTATTTCGGGGAGAACCAGCTATTTCCGAGTTCGATTGGCATTTCACCCCTACCCACACCTCATCCCCGCATTTTTCAACATGCGTGGGTTCGGGCCTCCATTCAGTGTTACCTGAACTTCACCCTGGACATGGGTAGATCACACGGTTTCGGGTCTACGACGGCGTACTCATTCGCCCTATTCAGACTCGCTTTCGCTACGGCTCCGCTTTATCAGCTTAACCTTGCACGACATCGTAACTCGCCGGTTCATTCTACAAAAGGCACGCTGTCACCCATTAACGGGCTCCAACTAGTTGTAGGCACACGGTTTCAGGATCTCTTTCACTCCCCTTCCGGGGTGCTTTTCACCTTTCCCTCACGGTACTGGTTCACTATCGGTCACTAGGGAGTATTTAGCCTTGGGAGATGGTCCTCCCGGATTCCGACGGGGTTTCACGTGTCCCGCCGTACTCAGGATCCACTCTGGAGGAAACGAAGTTTCGGCTACGGGGTTGTTACCCTCTTCGACGGACCTTTCCAGGTCGCTTCACCTACTTCGTTTCTTTTTGACTCCGTATAGAGTGTCCTACAACCCCAAGAGGCAAGCCTCTTGGTTTGGGCTGATTCCGTTTCGCTCGCCGCTACTCAGGAAATCGCATTTGCTTTCTCTTCCTCTGGGTACTTAGATGTTTCAGTTCCCCAGGTCTGCCTTCTCATACCCTATGTATTCAGATATGGATACCATCCTATTAAAGATGGTGGGTTCCCCCATTCGGATATCCCCGGTTCAAAGCTTACTTACAGCTCCCCGAGGCGTTTCGCCGTTCGTCGCGTCCTTCTTCGGCTCCTAGTGCCAAGGCATTCACCGTGCGCCCTTTCTAACTTAACCATTTTGGCTGCAAATCAACGTAAAAATAAATTTACCGTTGCTTTTGGCCAAATTTGACTTCCGATTTTCGATGAATCGAATCTCGTTGGTCGTATTATCAAAGGTTTGATATGAATTCTTGACATTCTCGTTCGTCTATCGTTATAGACTCCGATGAATTAATCATGTTTATCTTATTATCTAGTTTTCAAAGAACCATTTGACTGCGAATCAACGGCGGATTTCTTCGTCCATTTCATTCTTTCGATTCTCACGTGCTAAAGCACGCTCCGAGTCTCCAGAATTTCATGTCCTCGAACTCCTTGTTGCTTCTTGCCAACAGACTTAGATAATCGATGATTTCGATTTTCTTTGTCGTTTTGTGTAAAATTGGTGGAGCCTAGCGGGATCGAACCGCTGACCTCCTGCGTGCAAAGCAGGCGCTCTCCCAGCTGAGCTAAGGCCCCAATATGACTTCAGATAACCTTCGTATTTCTTCGTCAACTTCACTCCCTCCATCATGTCATGTATCAAGATACATTCCAATCTTTCGGTCATTCGTTTCCTCGAACTACTCGGTTCTCTCTGCCCTTTATTTGTAAATGATAATCCTATTTCTTTTGCCCTTTTCTTAGTTATTAAACTACTTTTCCAGACAAAAAATAAGCATCACTTATCACTTATTAGGATGAGTATATATGGTGGGCCTGAGTGGACTCGAACCACCGACCTCACGCTTATCAGGCGTGCGCTCTAACCAGCTGAGCTACAGGCCCATATATAACTTCTAATAAAACTTCGGGAATAAACCATTCACCTTAGTTATATAAGAATGAATCAAAGTTCATTCAAAACTGAACAAAAGGACCAAAGCGCAAACAACCGAAGTTGTTCGTCGACTAGAGTTAAATACTCCATAGAAAGGAGGTGATCCAGCCGCACCTTCCGATACGGCTACCTTGTTACGACTTCACCCCAATCATCTGTCCCACCTTAGGCGGCTGGCTCCAAAAGGTTACCCCACCGACTTCGGGTGTTACAAACTCTCGTGGTGTGACGGGCGGTGTGTACAAGGCCCGGGAACGTATTCACCGCGGCATGCTGATCCGCGATTACTAGCAATTCCGGCTTCATGTAGGCGAGTTGCAGCCTACAATCCGAACTGAGAATGGCTTTATGGGATTGGCTCGACCTCGCGGTTTTGCTGCCCTTTGTACCATCCATTGTAGCACGTGTGTAGCCCAGGTCATAAGGGGCATGATGATTTGACGTCATCCCCACCTTCCTCCGGTTTGTCACCGGCAGTCACCTTAGAGTGCCCAACTTAATGCTGGCAACTAAGATCAAGGGTTGCGCTCGTTGCGGGACTTAACCCAACATCTCACGACACGAGCTGACGACAACCATGCACCACCTGTCACTTTGTCCCCCGAAGGGGAAAGCTCTATCTCTAGAGTGGTCAAAGGATGTCAAGACCTGGTAAGGTTCTTCGCGTTGCTTCGAATTAAACCACATGCTCCACTGCTTGTGCGGGCCCCCGTCAATTCCTTTGAGTTTCAGCCTTGCGGCCGTACTCCCCAGGCGGAGTGCTTAATGTGTTAACTTCGGCACTAAGGGCATCGAAACCCCTAACACCTAGCACTCATCGTTTACGGCGTGGACTACCAGGGTATCTAATCCTGTTTGCTCCCCACGCTTTCGCGCCTCAGCGTCAGTTACAGACCAGAGAGTCGCCTTCGCCACTGGTGTTCCTCCACATATCTACGCATTTCACCGCTACACGTGGAATTCCACTCTCCTCTTCTGTACTCAAGTCTCCCAGTTTCCAATGACCCCTCGGGGTTGAGCCCCGATATTTCACATCAGACTTAAAAGACCGCCTGCGCGCGCTTTACGCCCAATAATTCCGGACAACGCTTGCCACCTACGTATTACCGCGGCTGCTGGCACGTAGTTAGCCGTGGCTTTCTGGTTAGGTACCGTCAAGGTGCCGACCTATTCGAACGGCACTTGTTCTTCCCTAACAACAGAGCTTTACGATCCGAAAACCTTCATCACTCACGCGGCGTTGCTCCGTCAGACTTTCGTCCATTGCGGAAGATTCCCTACTGCTGCCTCCCGTAGGAGTCTGGGCCGTGTCTCAGTCCCAGTGTGGCCGATCACCCTCTCAGGTCGGCTACGCATCGTCGCCTTGGTAAGCCATTACCTTACCAACTAGCTAATGCGCCGCGGGCCCATCCCGTAGTGATAGCCGGAGCCATCTTTTACAAAGAAACCATGTGATTCCTTTGATTATCCGGTATTAGCACCGATTTCTCGATGTTATCCCAGTCTACAGGGCAGGTTGCCCACGTGTTACTCACCCGTCCGCCGCTAACCTCTGGGAGCAAGCTCCCTTTGATTCGCTCGACTTGCATGTATTAGGCACGCCGCCAGCGTTCGTCCTGAGCCAGGATCAAACTCTCCGTTAAAGGATAAGCTGATTCGCTCATTTTTGCTGGCTAGCTTCAGCTTTCACTGAAGTTCCATTTTGCATTGATTTCTCAATGACTAACATTGACGAGATACCTTGTATCTCTTTAATTCGCTTGGCTTTTGTTCAGTTTTCAAAGAACTCGTTTCGCTCATTGGCGACTTTTCTATCTTATACAAAACATTTCGTTCTGTCAAGACTTTTTTTAAAATATTATGGTGGGCCTGAGTGGACTCGAACCACCGACCTCACGCTTATCAGGCGTGCGCTCTAACCAGCTGAGCTACAGGCCCCTTAAAAGGCATAAAAAAAAGCACGTTCCACCAAAATATTAATTTGGAGCGGGTGATGAGAATCGAACTCACGACATCAGCTTGGAAGGCTGAGGTTTTACCACTAAACTACACCCGCGATTTAAAATTAGAATGGTCGGGAAGACAGGATTTGAACCTGCGACCCCCTGGTCCCAAACCAGGTGCTCTACCAAGCTGAGCCACTTCCCGCAATAAATATCTTTCAAGTCAATAATTGTTTTAAAACAAACGCTTTATGGTGCGGTTGAGAAGACTCGAACTTCCACGGGATTTAACTCCCACTAGGCCCTCAACCTAGCGCGTCTGCCATTCCGCCACAACCGCGTGAATGTATAAAATATAATGCGGGTGAAGGGACTTGAACCCCCACGTCATAAGACACTAGATCCTAAGTCTAGCGCGTCTGCCAATTCCGCCACACCCGCGAAAGAGTAAACTGGCGGTCCGGACGGGACTCGAACCCGCGACCTCCTGCGTGACAGGCAGGCATTCTAACCAACTGAACTACCGGACCAAATAAAATTAATGGTGGAGGATGACGGGTTCGAACCGCCGACCCCCTGCTTGTAAGGCAGGTGCTCTCCCAGCTGAGCTAATCCTCCATCTTTACCTTCAGATAAGTTTCAAATTTCTTCGTCTAGTTCATGATTCTCCTTCAGTCACGTACCGATATACGTTCCTTCTCTCGAACACTCCCTACCCTCGAACTTCCAACTTCTCTTTGATAACAGCTTTTAAAAGTTCCACAACACTTCAAAAATAGGTTTCGAGTTTTCGCTGATTTGACTTATTCATAACACATCTCAATACAACTAAACTCTAATTAAATAAAACAATGACCCGTACGGGATTCGAACCCGTGTTACCGCCGTGAAAGGGCGGTGTCTTAACCACTTGACCAACGGGCCATATAAATGGCGGAGAAGGAGGGATTTGAACCCTCGCGCCGCTCGCGCGACCTACACCCTTAGCAGGGGCGCCCCTTCAGCCACTTGGGTACTTCTCCGTGGCTCCACAGGTAGGACTCGAACCTACGACCGATTGGTTAACAGCCGATTGCTCTACCACTGAGCTACTGTGGAATAATACAACTTAAACATCTTAACATATAATGATGAAACGTTCAACATTTTTATGTAATTTTTCACCGCTGTCTTAGCGACTTCTATAATATATCACAGGGTTATTATTTGATCAACTATTTTTTATTAATTTTTTTTAATTTCCCCGAACACTTGCCACAAACATATTTATTCGTATTAATTCTTCTCTTTCTTTTATAAATAAGTCGACATGACTGACATTGATAAACCACCTCTATAAGAATACGGTTTTGACTCTCAGGTATTCTTTCACAATATCTTGATCCTCCAACCTCTTTAAGTAATTGCTTAAAATCATCATCTTTATGCATATACCCTTTCCCTTGTATATGTAAATGATAATGACAAAGCTCGTGCTTAATAATCCCGATTAATGCATCCATGCCAAATAAATCGTATTGTTTAGGATTGAACTCAATATCATGCGTTCTTAAAAGATACCGGCCTCCTGTTGTCCGTAGCCGAGGGTTGAACCTAGCTTCATGTAAAAAGTGCCTCCCAAATGATTGCTTTGAAATATCCTCAACAAGCTTTTGTAAAACCTCCTGCTCCACAAATATTCACCCTTACCTTTAAAATTCATACAACATTGACAAACATCCATGCATATATTAAATATATTAACACATAAAATAAGGAGTTGGCGATTATGCCCTCGTGGTTAATGAATCAATTACAACGTGCGTACGCAGAGAAAAATGAATATCAAATCAAAATTTTAAATCAGTGCTGGTTTTATTACCAACAAAAAAGTTCGAACCGAGATAAAAATATACATTCTAATTAACTTACAAACCGTTAATTCTGTATTCCCTTATTAAGCCCTCTATTTTACTCCAAAAAAGTTCCACTCCAATAAATTTAAGTATCTATCGAAGAACAAGTCTAAAAATAGGGGATGACCAAACATAGCATTAGATTTCAAATTAGTCCCCCCTTCACAATCAGAATCAGTGCTAACTTTCACTTTTCTAATACCAAAAAGAACCCTCTTCATATGAAGGGTTCTTTTTTAGTTTAAAAAACATTTAACTTCCTACGAGTTGTTTTTCTGGTTGTAGCATCGTTAAGGCAACACGACCTTTTTTTACATCAACACTATCAACCCATACAGTCACAATTTCTCCAACTGATACAACCTCTAACGGATGCTTGACAAAACGGTTAGCTATTTTAGAAATATGCACAAGGCCGTCTTGCTTCACTCCTACATCAACAAACGCTCCGAAGTCGACGACATTTCGTATTGTCCCTTGCAGCTCCATACCGACTGTCAAATCTTCTAATTGCATAACTCCTTGTTTTAAAAGTGGTTTTGTCACTTGGTCACGCGGATCTCTCGATGGTCGAATTAAACTATCAATAATATCTTGAATGGTCGGAATCCCCATATCAAGTTCGTCTGCCAATTGATGAATATTCACTTTATCTAACTCATCTTTTAAATGACTTGAGCCAATATCAGACGCATTTAAATTTAGCTTATTTAATAATTGCTCAGTTGCCTTATAAGCTTCTGGGTGAATAGCCGTTTGGTCAAGCGGGTTTTCAGCAGATGGAATTCTTAAAAAACCAATACACTGTTCGTATGTTTTCGCCCCTAATCTCGGAATTTTTTTCAATTGTTTTCGATTAAGGAACCGTCCCTCTTCTTCTCTTTTTTTAACGATATTAGTTGCTACAGCCTTTGAAAGACCGGCTACATATTGCAATAAGGAAATGGATGCCGTATTCACATTAACCCCTACTTGGTTCACAACCGTTTCAACAATAAAAGTAAGTGACTCATTTAATTTTTTCTGTGAAACGTCATGTTGGTATTGACCAACCCCTACTGATTTCGGATCGATTTTCACCAACTCAGCTAACGGATCTTGAATTCTACGAGCGATTGAAACCGCACTTCTCTCTTCTACTTTTAAATCCGGGAACTCCGCACGCCCCAAATCAGAAGCTGAATAGACACTTGCTCCTGCCTCATTAACGATTAAATAATAAATGGACTCAGGCAACTCTTTGATCACATCAGCTATAAATAGTTCGGATTCACGAGAAGCTGTCCCATTACCGATCGCAATCATATTTACATGATGTTTGCTAATTAGTTGTTTAACTACCTCTTTGGCCCGGTCGACCTCATTTCTTGGCGGAGTAGGATAAATAACCGCTATGTCTAAAACCTTCCCTGTAGCATCAACAACCGCTAATTTACATCCCGTACGGTAAGCTGGATCAACTCCAAGCACAATTTTCTCTTTAATAGGTGGTTGCAACAATAAATGCTTTAAGTTTTCAGCAAAAATATGAATCGCTTGCTCTTCTGCTTTACTCGTCAATTCCTGTCTTAACTCGCGTTCAATCGAAGGTTCGATTAACCGCTTATATCCATCGGCAATCGCTTCACTTAAAATATCGTTCGCAATAGTCGACTTAAAAATAATTTTTTGTTGTAAATGCTTTAAGATCCTCTCAACCGGCAAACTAATCTTAACTCGTAAAATCCCTTCACTTTCACCTCGATTTAATGCCAACACTCGATGTGGCACTATAGAGCGGACTGGCTCTTCATATTCATAATACATCTCAAAAACCTTCTTTTCGTCCGACTCCTCATCTTTAACAGATGACTGTACCTTGCCATCTTGTAAACCGATTAACCGAATCGATTTACGGAAATCAGGCTCATCAGAAATCCACTCTGCTATAATATCATTCGCACCTGCAATTACTTCATGAATCTCGTTCAGTTCATGCTCGTCACTTAAATAATTTTTGGCTTCCTCATCGATTGAACCACGACTCGGTAACTCAAATAACCACTTCGCAAAAGGTTCAAGTCCTTTTTCTTTTGCGACCGTTGCCTTTGTACGACGCTTTTGTTTATATGGTCGGTATAAATCTTCAATTTCTTGCAATTTCTTCGCTTTTGATATTTGCTTTTGAAGTTCTGGAGTAAGCTTTTCTTGCTCATCAATAAGACGAATCACTTCTTCTTTCCTCGACTCCAATTGATTCATATATTGCCATTTCTCTACAATCGTTCGAATTTGAACCTCGTCTAAGCCACCCGTTAATTCCTTTCGATACCTCGCAATAAATGGTACCGTATTACCTTCATCAACAAGTTTAATTAAATTATGTACATATTTTGATTGTACGGATACTTCCTCAACTATTTGTCCAATCATCTTTTTCTGAAGCTCTTCATTCATTCTTAACCACACCTTTTCGCCAAAAAATGGATACTTCTATCATAGCATAATTTCTGTTCATAATATATGCATGGCCCCACGCAACCAATTTCAACAAAACAAAAAACCTTCCAAATAGAAGGTCTAGTGTAATTTACCGATAAGTAATGTAACATCATCTTGTGCAAATATAGCACCACCGAATAAAGCTTTTGCTTCTTCTTTTACTTTATTCAACCCAACTAACCGATCCTTTGTTGGAGGCTTTTTGACACCATCTGTATAAACCATAAATGTACTGCCTTCTTCATAAGGGTAACGGTCAAGTTCTATACGCTCATGACGACCTGATAAATAACCTCGTTTTGGAATAGGCTGAATCATTTTTCCATCAGGGTAATAAAGAACAAAACTGACATTCCCATAATTACTGTAATAAACAACATTATGTTTAAAGTCAATTTTCATTAAGGTTATGACAGCCCCTCGCTTCCCAAGTAAACGTTTATTACAAGCATTCACAATATCATTTGGAGAAAGATGATGATTTCGCTCTACTTCTTTAATCACCACATCAGCTGATTCAAATGCTCCCTTACCACTTCCTAGACCATCAACTACTGCACATACTGCATAATCTTCTTCTGTTATGACTAGATGACCATCACCGCAGTAAGCCATATTTTCTTTAGCTTGCTGAAAGGCAGCTACCTCTAAGTTTTTATTCTCATAAAAAGTAATCATTATAGTATTTCCGACGGTTCAATCCGAATTGATTCACGGAGCTTCTCAATCGCGCGTCTTTGCAGGCGGGATACATGCATTTGTGAAATCTCTAATCGTTCACCGGTCTCCTTTTGACTTAAGTTCTCATAGTACGTACATTGTAAAATCTGCTTTTCACGTTCACTCAATACTTCAAAAGCCTTTTCTAACAATAACTTTTTATCCGTTTTATCATAACCATCATCATCATTACCGACCAAATCTAAGATCGTAACTTCTCCACCTTCTTGATCGGCTTCTAGTGAACGGTTCACAGATAACGCTTGATAGCTCTTGCTCATTTCCATCGTTTCTAGAACTTCTTCCTCCGTCACTTCTAGATGTCCAGCAATTTCATGAACAAGCGGAGAACGTTGCAAGGATGTCGTTAACTCATCGACCGCTTTTTTAATTTTCGGTCCGAGCTCTTTAATACGCCTAGGAACATGAACACTCCACGTCTTATCACGTATAAAACGTTTAATTTCTCCAACAATAGTCGGGACTGCAAACGATTCAAAACTACGACCGAATTCCTCATCATAGCGCTTAATAGCAGCTAAAAGCCCAAGCATACCGACTTGCACTAAATCTTCATCATATTCTTTCCCTTTTGAAAACTTTCTAGCAAGCGAACGGACAAGACCTTCATAATGTTTCACAATCTCTGTCTGAACATGGACGTCTCCATTCTGCTGATATTGCTTAATCCATTGATAGACCTTATCTTTGTTCTGTTCGCGCGGATGGGAATCCATTGACATGTTGTTCCACCTCATCCCCTTGCATGAATTTTGTCATTATCACAACGACACCTGACTCTTCATGAATTTCTACTTTATCCATCAAAGTATTAATGAGATATAATCCAAGACCTCCCTCTTTCAGTTCCGTCACTGGTTTTTTCGCATCGATAGGGCCTAACTTTTCATGTACCTTGTTCACATCAAAACTTTGTCCCTTATCTGAAACAATTATTTCTATCTTTTCATTTTCATATATCCGATAAGAAATATTGATTATTCCATCACCTTCATAGGCATGATTTACTACATTCGTACATGCTTCAGCAATCGCAATCTTCATATCTTCAATATCATCATAAGAAAAACCTAGTCGATTAGCGACACCAGAAAGCGTCAAACGAACAACCCCGATATATTCTGATTTCGCAGGCACTTGCATCTCGATGTGGTCTACTTGATGATTACTCATCTTGCTCCCTCCTTCTTCTCAGGTACAATGTCAATTATTTCATCAAGCCCAGTTATCGAAAATAATCGATACACTCTTTCATTTAAACCAATTAGCTGTAACTTACTGTTCGAATTATGTGATGCTTTATAAGCACCTACAAATATCCCTAATCCCGTACTATCTATATAATTCACTTCACTTAAGTCTACTTTCACGAGCAATCCCTCTTTTTCCACAAGAGGAAATAATGTCTCCTTTAACTTCGGTGCCGTGAAGGCATCTATCTCTCCAATTAAATGAAGCACTTCATGATTTGAACTCTTTAATGAATGTTTAATTTCTAAATTCATTTTCGCTTCCCCCTTTTAAATCGTTCGCTATTGAAATAACTAATAAATGCAATACCCATTTTTGATTTAGGTTAAACCATTCTTTTGATAACAATTAAGGTGAAGTCGTCTCTTAAATTAAAATCTTGTGCTTTTTCTAATTCCGTATAAATCCCATCAACCATTTCTTGTGCAGAACCGTTCATATACCCACGCATTAAACGCGTCAATTCTTCTCGTTCAATAAATTCATTATTAATAACCGATTCGGTTACACCATCTGATAAAAGAACGATAAAATCACCTACTTCAATTTCACGGTGATATTCCTTAAATTTATTTACTTTAGAAATACCTAAAGCTAAACCTTTAGCATATAGATCTTCAAAAATATCTTCTTTTACACGATAAAGAAACCCAGGTTCATGACCCGCACCAGCATACTGAAATCGATTTGTAGCTGTATTGTATTCGCCATACATCATCGTAATAAACATGCTGTCATCCACATTTTGTTCGACAACATGATTTAAACTTTCTAGCAATGGTGCTGGATTTAACCTTCTTTTCGGCAAACCATCCATCGCATACTTAATCATGGACATACAAAGGGCGGCTGGTACACCTTTCCCAATGATATCCGCAATCGCAATTCCAATCGTATTTTCCCCACCTTGAACAAAATGATAATAATCTCCACTCATCTTCTTGGCAGGAATAGAAATGACCCCTATGTCCAATTGTGAAATTTCGGGAACTTCTTTTGGTAATAACGTCTGTTGCATGCTCGCCGCCACTTCAATTTCTGATTCTAGCTCTTGCTGGCGATGTTTAAGAATTTGATGCTCCCGATAAACAAGCCCATAACTCATCATAACTTCAAGCAACAAATCAAAAGAATCTTGCACTTCATCCGGAATGGAAGGAAAAAGGTCATCCAGAACAGCACGATGAATGTCAATAAACTCTTCTGGTGACACTTGATCCGCGAGTAGCAATTTGCTAAATTGTTGTGCTTGATATAATCCTAGTTCACTTTTATTATCTAAGAATGTCTCTACTATTTTTTTATAGCGTTGTTCAATATTTATCGTCTTGTCACTCAATTTAACACTCTCCTATCGGAGCCATTTAGTCGCACGAATCGTCGTTCCTTCCCCTACATTCGATTCAATATCAAACTCGTCCATCAATCTTCTCACTCCTGGTAATCCTGCTCCCAATCCACTTGAAGTTGAAAAGCCGTCGACCATCACTTGTCTAATATCAGCAATGCCTGGTCCTGAATCTTTTGAAATAATTTGAATACCTTTTCTTATGCCCATCTTAAACGGCTTTTCAACCGTCTCTAAACAAATCTGCCCTTCATCTGCGTATAGATAGATGTTACGAGCTAATTCTGATATCGCCGTTGTGATTCGAGCTTGGTCCACTGTTCCAAATCCAATCTCTTTAGAGAGCGTTCGTCCAGCTTGTCTTGCTGCGACGATCCCCCATTCATTTTTTACCTCTACACAGGATTCGGTTTTCATGATTATACCTCCAGTTCCATTTGCAATTTAGCAAGGCCCTGTTCCAAATCGAGCGCAGTTGGTACATCCTCTAATTTAATTCCCATATCAATTAAGGTAATAGCTACTGATGGTTGAATTCCCGTTAACACTACACGAGCCCCCATCATATTAGACATGTCGACTACATCTCCAAGAACTTTTGCAATAAATGAATCGATCATATCAACAGAAGTTAAATCAATGACTACTCCAATTGATTCTTCTTCATGAATTTTATTTAATAAGTCCTCTTGGAATTGCAATGCCGTTTGGTCATCTAGTTCGACTTGAATACTAATTAATAAATATTGTTTTAGTTTCAAAATCGGAATTCTCATAATTACCTCCCCTTATAACTTGACGATCTTTTTATTTGTTAGCTCTAATGCTGTTTCCATTCCTTTACGAAGAGTGCTTTTAGTAGGGAATTTCGTCAAATCAATCCCTAAATTCACAATCGTTTGAGCGATTTCAGGACGAATCCCTACTAAAATGCATCGAGCTCCAACAAGTCTAACCGCTTCAGACGCTTGAATAATATGATGTGCAACCATTGTATCAACGACAGGTACACCTGTTATATCAATTAGTACCACTTGTGATCGGTGGTTAATAATCCCTTCAAGTAAATTTTCCATAATAAGTTTTGCTCGAGCTGTATCAATTGTTCCAATTAACGGCATGACTGTAATATCCTCAAATACTGGAATCAACGGTGCCGAAAGTTCCATCAAAGACACTTTTTGCATCTCAAAAACATCTTGCCATGAACCAGTGTAATCATGAACCAATTGATTAACGACCCCATCACACCATTCATCAATCTCATTAAATTTTTCCATTAGAGCACTTACATCCGATTCTTGCTCTGTTAAGATACTAAGGAGTACACGACGGAAAGCTTGTAATCCCTTTGTAAAATAAGCGAGTGGCCATCCATTCAGTATATATTTATCTGTAAACTTACTTACCTTTTCATTTGCCTGCTTACTATCAAACTCTAACCTCTTTAATAGAAAATCCATAAATTCGGCATTCATATTTTCATAAGTTGAATCAGAGATCGATTGCAGATATTCTTCTTGTTTAATATCTTGGAGTTCTTGCCCCCACCTCTCTAATATAGTTTCTCGATTTTCTAACAAAGACGATACAATATAGGATTGCATATATGTTCCTCCAGACTTTAATCAGCTAATATTATTATTCCACGAAATCCAAAACCATGCAAAATTTTCGTATATGAGAGTAAGTACGACCTTTTCTCCTAAAAATCCTGTTCAAAAAACACAATTCTCCATACTTTTTGTCAACTATTAGCCATTAGTTCTCCAAAATAATAAAAACCCCGTTTCTATGAACGGAGTTTCGTTATTGAAAATCTTTTTTAAAAATCAATAAGACCTAAGCTAATGAATAACGCCTCATTTACACGATTCATCATATCGTCATCTAAATGGGTAATCTTATCCGTTAATCGTTGCTTATCTATTGTTCGAACTTGCTCTAATAAAATAACCGAATCTCGGTCAAAACCATACCTCTTTGCGCTGATTTCAACATGCGTCGGAAGCTTTGCCTTTTGAATTTGGGCGGTAATAGCCGCAACAATGACCGTCGGACTAAATCGATTACCAATATCATTTTGTATGACGAGTACCGGACGAACACCACCTTGTTCAGAACCGACAACTGGTGAGAGATCCGCAAAGTAAACGTCGCCTCTTTTTACAATCAAAGGCTACACCCCACTCACTAAGCGATCAAGAGTACTCTCTGCTTCCTCCTCGGCAAGAAAAGCTTCCGATGCAATATGAAGGTTTATTTTGGCCATTTCCATATAACCTTGCTGCATCGTCTCTCGAATTTGGCGTTTTTTTCGTTCACGTAAATACAGCTTTGATGCTTGAGACATAAATTCGCTGTAATTAGCACCTTCTTGCTTGATCACACTGTCCACCTCGTTTAACAAATGTTGTGGTAAATTAACGACAATTTCCTTCATCTTTTTATCCGGCATTAAGATCCACCCCCGACATTCAACAACGACTTTTTATTTACATATATCAATGTATATTATCATTTATACGTACATCTTATCCAAAATTAATCATACCATTGACCCTATTGAATTGCAAAGCACTTTTGGAAACTGTCAGAAAATTTCTTGAGATATATTGTCATATTTTGTTTTTATTCTTTCACATTTACCATTTTTCATGTAAACTCTTGGAATTCTGTCGGTTATCACACAAGGAATTTCATAATTGATCGTTTCTAAACGAGTCGCAACTACATCCATCGATAATTCGTCTTCAAACGAAATTAAAGTAACTTCTGTATCAACATCCATTTTATAAGGCAACCTGATCATACATTGATCCATACAAACTCTTCCTACAAATGGGGCTTTTTCATTTCCTATTAAAACAAAACCTCCATTTGTGCTATTTTTTCGAATCCAACCATCTGCATAGCCAATTGGCAACGTGCCAATCCATTCCTTACTTTTGGTCGTATATGTCGCCCCATAGCTTATGCTCTCTCCCGCCTCTAGCTCTTTGACATGAGATAGCTTCGTTTTTAAAGCAAACGCTTGTTGAAGCTTAATAGGTAATTGATCTTTTATATCAATTGAAGGAGTAAGGCCATACATTGAAATGCCAAAACGGAACATATTAAACGTTTTATTCGGATACCGCAAACCCGTAGCGCTATTTCCACAATGAATGTGTGGAATAGAAATATGTCGTTCCTTCAGCCTTTCTAACATTTGTTCAAAACGCTCATACTGCTTCATAAAATAGTCCGTATTCAACTCATCTGCCGTCGCAAAATGAGTAAACACCCCATCCAATTCAAGTGCCTTAATTTCATTTAATTGCTCTGAAAGAATCATTAATTCATCTTGTGTTCGTAAACCGATACGTCCCATGCCTGTATCAAGCTTAATATGAACCTTAAGCGGATTTTGGTCCTCTATTAATAAAGGCTTTGCTTGCTCAATCCAATCAAGTTGAAAAACCGTAATCGTAATATCATTCTTTTGAGCAACTTCCGCATCACTTGGACGGATTCTGCCCATCACCAAAATAGGAGCTGTAATTCCTGCTCGTCTCAATTCTAATGCTTCATCTAAAATCGCTACAGCTAGATGGCTAGCCCCAGCCGTTAATGCGGTTTCAGCCACATCAATCGCACCGTGCCCGTATCCATTCGCTTTCACTACAGCCATAATGTTCATTTCTTTAAATTGATAAAACTCTTTAACTGCTTTAATGTTGGCTTCAATTGCATCTAAGTTAATTTCCGCCCAAGTATCTCGAAAAAAGTTATTTTGACTACTCACATTTCACACCATCCAACTAATAATACTTTAATATATTTATTATGATTTTGAGCGATTAGCTTGTCAATGCAACAAAAGTGATATCCAAACATTGGAATCGATTTAATTCTATTTGTAGTATGAACATTTCATTCCATTTTATGAAACTTAAAAACATAAAAAGACTCAGCTATAAATGTAAGCTGAGTCTTGAGAAACTGTGATATTTTATTTTTCTTCAGAGCCATAAACGGATTGAGCAATTTCAATCATCTCTTGTTGCTCCAGTTCAGTGGATGCTAATACAAAATCGACTCCGTTATAAGACCACATTAGAGATTCTTCTGTCATAACCCCTACTGTATAACCTAAATCAACCGGAATACCGGTAGTTACATTCATTGGTACCATCGCTGGGACCACTTGAGTTTGTTCTTGAATAAGCGTATATGATTTTTCTCCGGAGTATTTAATAATATAACGTTCACCATTTTCAGACTGAACTTTTTCCGATGTTTCAACCGACACACCTTCAGGAGTATACATTGGGAAGTAAGCCATCATCGGCTCCACTTCTTCAGACATCGCTGGAACGTCATTCATCTGGGCGGCCGTCATATTACGCTTCATGTCAAAATCCTCTTCTATATTGAAGCTTGGATCAAGCTCAAAACCTGTAAAATCAAGTTGAACGAGCACTTCTAAATCAGTGTTCATAATTTTCACCTGTACCGGAGATAAATCCTTCTTATTCAGTGTTACTTCCTGTGTGTTCAAATTCTTATTTTGATAGTTCGTATTGGTTGTAAAAATGTAATGATCTTCTGTTGCAGTAAAAGTACGCTCTGGATCAAGCAAAATATCATGGACTAATGATTCATAAAGATAGACTTGACTACTATTTTTCGGCCAATCACTTTGGAAACGGAAACTCTTATTCAATGCAGGTGTTAAAACAAACACTCCTTCATCATTACGAAGAATGATTTGGCTTTGATCCTTATTATCGTTGTTTAGTGCCACGCGATAATAACTTTCTGCTTGGTGCCATACTTCTACTTCATACGTTTGTGGTTCCTTTCCTGTCTGCAATGTCATCGTAGCTTGTGACTTGTAGCCTGCCATGTCCGACATTTTGTTTTCAAGGTCCGTTATGATGTCTTGCTGAGATTTTTCCCCACACCCGACCAGGATTACAGCTATTAACAAACTCATAATGACAAACCAACTTACCTTCTTCATGCTTTCACCCCTTTGTCTCATTTGATGCCAAAGCAGAGAATTTTCCCTACTCTCCCATCCGCATTACAACTATATGAGACAACCTCGATGAATATGCAGACTAGCTTGAGGCGCGTTCAATAATTACATGAGAAATCGCATAAGATTCACTATGAGATATTGAGACATGAACCACTCCATTAAAGGATGCATTTAAATAAGGCTTTCCATTTGAATCATTTAATATCTCTATATCCTTCCAGCCGTAAGAAGTATCTGCCGCCTTAACAAAAGCTTCCTTAGCAGCAAACCTTCCAGCTAAATATTCTATTTTTCTTTTTGTCGTTAAAGTGACAAATTTATTTTGTTCCTCTTCTGTTAAAATCCGCTCTACAAATCGCTCATTTTTTTGCATCGCTGCTTTGATCCTTGATAATTCTACAATATCAATCCCTGTACCGATAATCATCTTAAAAACCTCATTTCCTTCATTCAAACATTTCCCTGCTTATTTTCATCATTATCTTTAATCGTATTATACATTCTTTTTACATAAGCTTATCATAAGCTTAATCTTCACTATTTTTGATATACTACATCATAATAGCGAATGTTAATAGGAGGAAGACGATGTTTATTCGAACGGAAAACTTCGAAACTTTTAAAAGGAACTACCCCATCATCACAATTTTAGTGGCCATCCACGTGCTCATCTTTTTTTGGATTAATCTCTTACCAGGTGGCGAATGGATCTATTATCACGGAGTCGGTCTCAATTTGGCTGTTCACAATGGCGATTACTGGCGCCTCATAACACCAATCTTTATGCATGTCGGATTTATGCATGTCATCTTTAATTCAGTCTCTCTTATTTTATTTGGTCCACCACTTGAACAAATGCTTGGCAAGTTCAGGTTTATCTTGCTTTATTTATCATCAGGGATCATTGCCAATATCGCGACGTACTATGTTGGCGGTCTTGATTACTATGCACACTTAGGAGCTTCTGGAGCAATTTTCGGATTATTTGGTGCCTATTTCTACATTGTCTTAAACCGAAAAGATCTCATCGACCAAACGAGCTCACAAATGATTATGACGATTTTAGTGATCGGTTTAGTGATGACATTCGTAAATCCGAACATTAATATTTATGCCCATATCTTTGGTGCGATTGGAGGAGCGTTGGTCATTCCTTTGATCTTAATCGGGGTCAAGCCGTATCAACGCTATCAAACCTATACGGATCCGAATGAAGTCAGCTTTAATCCTAATCGTTGGCAGAAGAAGTCATTTAGACGCTTTAAATTTGGAAAGATATTTTGGGTGGTGTTAGGGGTCTTAGTATTATTAGGAATTTTAAATCGCTTCTTTTTCTAAACAGACCTATAATGCAACAATCGAATCAACAAAAGCCGGTCACATTTCACTCGTTGTAAAATGTGACCGGCTTTTCATATCAGAGGAGGTTTTTTAACACAGCCTTTCAATTTTTAACATTCAAAAAGGGGACCAATACGCCCAAGACTTGTATCAAAATTTCCTTAACTAAATTTAATCAAATCACAAGAGAGTAACATCAGTTTCAACGAGTAAAACACCAAACCACACAAATGACAAATTGTTCTGACTTTTTATGTAGTTTACTTCCCTTTAATGATTACTTTTTCCATGGACAACCTGAAGTGTCCGAGCATTGCAATTCACATTTGCCAATCGCTTGATAAATAGAACACCACGATCGCTTGGCATAACAAATCGGCACATTTTGTTCAGAGGCTCTTTTCTTTAAAGCTGATGTTAAATTATGATTTATAAAATCCGTTAGCACTAAGATAAGATCAACATGACACGGAATTTCTTTTTTGACAGTTTGTGTTTTTCTACCACTAAAATGAATGATCTCTTCAAAACCTAATGTTTCTAGTTTCTTAGGGATCGTTCCTAGACGATCACCACCGACAATTAATAAGGATGACATTGTTTTCCCTCCTTTATTTAAAAAGCGAAGTCCGTTTGGTCAGAAGTGAGAACACTAAGGAACAACGCTAAGTTCGCGACGTCCTGTCGCAACGCCTTGTACCCACGTCCTGTGGGCAGGGCTGACCGATTTTTCTCGAACTTCTAACGGACGTAGCTAAATTGATAATTTGTAATTGAAAATGATTATCAAATAACTTAAAACCATTTTAAATGATATTGATTCTCATTGTCAAATGCATTCATCTATTTTCTACCCGTTTCATTTGTATATTTGTAGGGTAAAAGGTTATTAGGCCTTAACCCTCCATGCTAATTTGTCCCTCTATAATTATTCCGGACACAAATCGGATATCCTATTTTTAACACGGTAAAAAGATCGATAAAAAATGTGGGATGAGTAATTTACTTTATGCCCTTTTTTAGTTAGAGTAAGATAGGTATCCTGAAATGAAAAGAGGTGGCTTCTATGTCTGTAAATATGACAGAAGATCAACTACTAGTATTAGTCATAAAATATTTAAGGGAAGGAAAAAGAAGTTCCTTTCAACTATTATTGGAAGAATTACACCCATATGATTTCGCCCAGCTATATCGTGGGCTACCTGAAAAACATCATCATAAATTCTTACTTTTTTTAACACCTTCACAAATTGCCGATCTTATCCAAGAGCTTGATTATGAAATGCAAATTGAAATCTTGCATAAGCTCGGAATTGAACGTTCTTCTAAAGTAATGAATTTAATGGACAATGATGATCTAGCGGATTTATTAAATGAATTATCCTTAGATAAAATCCAAGAGTTCCTCGACGTAATGCGTAAAGAGGATTCAGAAAAACTACAATCCTTAATGAGCTACCCTGCTGATACAGCTGGTGGATTGATGAATAACCAATTTGTTTGGATTAACGCTCATTACACTGTTAGGCAAGCGGTCGATAAACTAAAGGAATATGCGAGCTTCTCAGAAAACATCTATTATTTATACGTCATAAATGATGAAAAACAATTAGTAGGAGTTGTCTCATACCGCGACTTGTTAATAGCAAATACCGATGAAATCATTGAAGATTTAATGTTTAGTCGTGTTGTAGCGGTTAATGTTGAGACGGATCAAGAAGAGGTCGCTCGAATCATTGAACGTTACGATTTTATCGCCGTACCGGTTGTTGACCACAATAATGTCTTACAAGGAATTATTACCGTTGATGATGCCTTTGACGTCGTTATTCGTGAAGCCAATGAAGATATCGAAAAGCTTTCTGCTTCAGGTAAAGATATCGATTTCAATACAAAGGCCATTACGGCTTCTGTTAGACGCTTACCTTGGCTCATTTTGCTTTTATTTATCGGATTAGTCTCTGGGAGTATTTTAAACTTCTTTGAAGAAACACTTGAACAATTAGTCGCTCTTATCTTCTTTATGCCGATGATTGCCGGGATGACTGGTAACACCGGTACTCAATCATTAGCCGTCGTGGTCAGAGGGATTGTCACTTCTGAAATGAATAAAAAAGTCGTCACAAAATTAATCTTTCGTGAGCTACGTGTTAGTTTAATTATCGGGGTAACATGTGCAGCCTTAATTACAACGATTGGAGCTATTTGGCAAGCTGACCTATTATTCGGTGCGGTTGTTGGAGTTTCCTTATTCTTTTCTTTAATTATTGGAACGATGGCCGGAACGATTATTCCACTCATACTTTATCGTGTCGGAGTTGACCCTGCAGTCGCTTCTGGGCCACTCATCACCACTTTGAATGATATTTTTTCTTTACTCATTTATTTTGGAACGGCCACAATGTTCTTATCACACATCTTAACTTAATCAAAAAAAGTTCGTTATTAATAATGAGCCCAGCTTGTCGACAAGATCTCGTAAAAGAGAGAGTCGACAAGCTTTTTTGATGTTCAATATATAGTTATCCAAATGACTTTTAATTACGACCGTATCTGTGATTCCTGCGGGAGGAAGCTGGAGGAATATGCTAAGATAAATTCATTCGACAAAACATCTGCAGCACGACAGCGGAAATGACATATTCCCTGGGAAATGGGCAACTTTTTTTGTCGAAAACAAAAATAAAAAGGAAGCTTCTCGAAAAACTTCCTACCTAGTCACAATATCTCCAATTATCCAATATAAAATTCCATATAAAACAACAACCGACGTAATCGCTATAAATAATGCCTTATTTGACATCTTCATGCTTGTTCACCTTCCTTGTCTACGAATAGTAGTATAGCATGACTTTTAGAACTTATGCACATACAAAGCAAGTACAATATTAGTCGTCTCTTGCCCTATTATAACCATGATTCTATACACTATAACTCAACTTTCGCAGAGTATGATTGGCTCTTAACCGTTGATAGAGATTGATTTTAGGGCGATACCATACTCAAATTGACTTTACATGGACGGTTCAATCGTTGACAGTCTGAACACATCTCTTCGTAGGCTGTTGAAGGAAACTGTTCACTAAAATGAAGAGCTTCGGCTGTCGCTACCAAAACCATGTCTGTTTGGGAGCGACCGCCGAAGAAGAGCATTGTCTATTTTTTCTTAATGCACAGTTTATCCGTTTTGTGTGATAGTACGTTCTCTCTTTTCAAACGTGTCAAGGGCATTTGTTTAAGAGTTTCCCTTCTGCCAACTCGTTGAACGGATTTTCTCAATGCGAAAGTTGAGACTATAATAAGAAATTGAAAATTTAGCCATACTTCACTTCCTCCTTTCATTTTCTCACTTATTTCTTTATAACTCTAATTTGTGGTAAACTAAACATGATCGAGGTGAAAAAAATGGATTATAGTCAAATGTGCCCTAAATATGAGCTTGCTATTGAACTACTAGGAAAAAAATGGACTGGCTTGATTATTCGAGTATTACTTGATGGTCCAAAACGATTTAAAGAAATAAAAGAACAGATCCCTGAAATGAGTGATCGAATTTTAACAGAACGTATGAAAGAACTGGAAAAGTTAAATGTTGTTAAACGAAATGTTTATCCAGAAAAGCCAGTTCGAATTGAATATGAGCTTACCCAAAAAGGCCTTGCCCTTAAACCTGTGATTGAGGCAATCCAATCTTGGGGAGAAACATGGGTATAGAAATAGAACATTTGAAATGATGATTAGAACATTTTATTCTCACCAACATAATCCACATGACCTAAACATCATTATATTAATTGATGAACATTTATATACAAAGAGAGCTCCCTCAACTTATTAGCTCTCTTTTTTGCTTGTTTAAATTCATTTCGAGAATATAGTGATTGCGATAAAGGAATAACTATACTCACCACACGATGAATTTTAAATAGTTAATCCTTTACTTTATAAAGAATAAAAAAGGGGTGTAAACAATGAACATTATCTTAAGTACCTTAAATGCCAAATACATCCATACTAGTTTATCTATTCGTTACTTAAAAGCTTATTCCGAACCAGATTACAAAGTTCAACTTGCTGAATATACAATTAACGATCCTGTCATTAATATAGCCAGTGATTTAATTCAAAAAAAGCCAAAAATTATCGGCTTTAGTTGCTATATTTGGAATATTGAAGAGACAATTAAAGTCGTCGAGATTTTGAAAAAAGTGGATCCTTCTATTGTCATTGTTTTAGGTGGTCCAGAAGTAACTTATGATACAAAGCATTGGATGGAACGGTTACATAATGTCGACATCATTATTATCGGAGAAGGGGAACAAACGTTTAAACAATTACTCGATGAATTACATCAAGATAAGCAGTTTAATCGTATTGGAGGAATTGCTTATCGTACAATCGATAACGAAATCAAAATAAACCCGCAAGTCAATAAAGTAAATCTAAAAGACCTTCCTTCACCGTTTCGATTTGAAGAAGACAAAGAATCGCTTTCTAAAAGAGTTGTTTATATTGAAACTAGTCGTGGCTGCCCGTTCAGTTGTCAATTTTGTTTATCATCAATTGAAGTCGGCGTTCGTTACTTTGACCGCGAAAAAATAAAGGACGACATTCGTTATTTAATGCAAAACGGAGCCAAAACGATTAAATTTGTCGATAGAACCTTTAATATTAGTCGCAGCTATGCAATGGAAATGTTTCAGTTCTTAATAGATGAACACTTGCCTGGAACCGTTTTTCAATTTGAAATCACAGCCGATATTATGCGACCAGAAGTCATTCAATTTTTAAATGACAATGCCCCAAAAGGATTGTTTCGATTTGAAATCGGAGTACAATCAACAAATGATCATACAAATGAGCTCGTTAAAAGAAAGCAGAACTTTGACAAACTAACACGAACCGTCACGATGGTCCGTGATGGAGGAAAAATTGATCAACATCTTGATTTAATTGCTGGATTGCCTGATGAAGATTATGATAGCTTCAAAAAAACATTTAATGATGTCTTTGCCCTTAGACCAGAGGAATTACAATTAGGCTTTCTCAAAATGTTACGCGGAACAGGTCTACGTATTAACGCTAAACAATATGGTTATGTTTATATGGATCATTCCCCTTATGAAATTGTAAAAAATAATGTACTTTCATTTGATGACATGATTCAAATTAAACAAGTTGAGGATGTTTTAGAGAAATATTGGAACAATCATCGTATGGATGAAACAATACATTTTTTAGTGAAAAATACATTTCATACGCCTTTTGATTTCTTTCAAGAATTTGGGGCTTTTTGGGACAAACAAGGGTGGAGTCGAATTGGCCATCAATTAGAAGATCTCTTTAAGCGGTTAGAACAATTTTTAGAATACAAAGAAGTAAAAGATTTAGAAGTAATTAAATCTCTACTAAAATATGATTATTTACGTAACCATAAGCAAAAACCACGAAAAACATGGTGGTCAAATAAGACCGAAAAACAAGAGAAACGAAAGCTCATCGACGAAATTATCGCCACTCCTGAAAAATTCGGGCCAAAATTTGTCGAATTAAACTTAAGTGAAAATGAGTTATACAAACATACCGTGATCGAGCAAGTTCCATTTCATCTACAGAGCTATTTAACTTCCTTTGATGACGTTGATTTAACTCCAGCACTATTGGTTGTCTATTATAATATTCACAATGGTCAAACCGAAGTCTTTCACCAAACGTTAGATAATAAAAAAGCACTTAGTTAAATAACATGTGGAAAAAACCATCAAAAAAAGCTCAAAAGCTCCTGATAATAGCTTTTGAGCTTTTTTTTAAGCTATACTTATCAGGTTCCCCTTTCTCACTTCCCATGATTTTGATATAAAAAATATGACAAAATCACTCGAATAGATAGGCCCAATCATCCATGACATATTAGTCCAAAAAATGTATAGTAAATATTATAATTATTGTAAAACTCCAAATAATGTTAGTGCCTCTATCATTATGGTAAAATGACTATAGATGACAAGACTTTACTTATTTAAGAAACTGACTAAAGAGGGTGATTTCAATTAACATCGATACGATAGGTAAGAACATTAAGTTTTACCGCTCTCTCAAAGGCCTTACTCAATGTGAATTAGCGGAAGGAATTTGTACACAGGCACAAATAAGTAATATTGAAGCTGGAAAATTCATCCCACTATCGACCACACTCCATTCCATCTCTAAACGACTCGGTGTCGATATGAATCATTTTTTTCAAGCAGGTGACAATCCGCAATATGACTATATTCAAGATTTTATTCAAGAGATTAGACGAAACACCGTGGACAGAAAATATCAAGAAGTTTATAAACTGATTTTAGCCGAAGAAGGTAAACCGTTATTTGATAGCCCTGATATGAAACAATTTATTTTATGGCATAAAGGTGTAGCCATTGCTTACGTTTTCAAAGACTACACTCTCGCTCTCAAACTATTATTTCAAGCTTTAGAATTAACCTATAACGGAAAAGGGAGTTATTCTCAAGAGGAAATTCAAATTCTCAACTCTATCGCAGCGGTTCATGAATTAAAAGGAGAAGTTAAACTGTCCATTGATTATTATGAGCGCGCTTTACAGCAAACAAACCATATTCCAGACCTAAACCCTCGAATTAAAGTTCGTCTATTATATAATTACGCCATTGCAGAAGCAGTATTAAAAAACTTTAAACATGCGATAGAATTAGCTGATAAGGGAAGAAAACTTTGTATTCAAAATGGATTACTATATCTTTTAGGTGAATGTACGTATCATAAAGGGTATTGTCTATTAGTCGAAGATAAAACAAACCAAGGAAAAGAACTGATTGAACAAGCCATCGTCCTATTTCGACTAGAAAAGAAAGATGAGTTAGTCAATATTGCCGAACAACAAGTAAAAGAAGTTCTTACTAAAGTATAGTAAGGGCTTCTTTTTGTCCACAGCCCCTCAATAATGGCCTAGATTCGCATCCTAATTTCCCCTATCCAACCGTTTCATTAACCAACCTTTCGAACAATACTCTTCCTAACAAAAAAAGACCACTCAAAGGTCGAATAACCTTGTGAAATAGTCTTTTTCATCTCGTGCGTATTCACTTATAATTAATGAGCATGTGGTAAGATATTAATGACTAAGCTGTCTACTGCTAAAGCTGATGGGTCTGCTAAGACTCCAGCTCCGATTAGTACAGCACCAATAACAAACGCTGCGATTAGTTTCTTATTTTTCATCACTCACTCACCTCTCTTCTTTTCTACTAACCCTAGTATAAACATTAATTATCCCTAATGAATTTCCATTCTCAGTCGATTGCTAGGACTTATGCCTAGAAAATATGGGTATTTTTATCATTTTCGAATATATTATAAACTTACTAATAACAACATTTTTTTCTGATTTTTTCAAAAATATTGTCTATCTTTGTAATATCAATTTATAATTTTTCATCAACTTATCAATCATAACACTAATCGCCATGTTATGACAATATATTCAGAATATATCGTTCGGCATATCCTACGATTCATAAAATATTGTACCAAACCGTCCGACCTACTTAATAGATAAATCAAGGTCAAAAAAACCACCCTTTCCTAATCACATAGAAAAGAGTGGATTGATATTGCTTTTATTTTTCAAACCATTCTGTGTGGAAAACGCCTTCTTTATCAATACGTTGATACGTATGTGCTCCAAAGTAGTCACGTTGAGCTTGTAATAAGTTAGCTGGTAACGTCTCAGTGCGATAGCTATCATAATAAGCAAGTGCACTTGAGAAAGCAGGTACCGGAATACCAGACTGAATCGCTAATCCTAATACTTCACGTAATGAACCTTGATAGTTTTCTACAATTTCTTTAAAGTACGGATCCAATAATAGATTCGCTAAGTTAGCCTCATTATCGTATGCTTCTTTAATTTTTTGTAAAAACTGAGCTCTAATAATACAACCACCACGGAAAATCATCGCGATATCGCCGTAACGTAAATTCCAATCATTTTCTTCAGATGCTGCTTTCATTTGAGCAAAACCTTGTGCATATGAAACAATTTTACTCATATAAAGAGCTTTACGAACCGCTTCAATAACGGTCTTCTTGTCACCAGCAAAAGGTTTAACCTCAGGTCCAGACAATACTTTACTCGCTTTCACACGCTCTTCTTTCATTGCTGAAATAAAACGTGCGAAGACCGATTCCGTAATAACTGGTAATGGAACACCTAAATCAAGGGCTGACTTACTTGTCCATTTTCCTGTTCCTTTTTGACCAGCTGTATCTAAAATAACATCAACAAGTGGTTTACCTGTTTCCTCATCTACTTTTGTAAAAATATCAGCTGTAATCTCAATTAAGTAGCTGTCTAACTCACCTTTATTCCATTCAGCAAAAACTTCATGAAGCTCGTTCGCCTCTAAGCCTAATAAGTTCTTTAGAATAAAATAGGCTTCAGATATAAGTTGCATGTCGCCATATTCGATACCATTATGTACCATTTTAACATAATGACCAGCTCCGTTTGGCCCAATATAAGTCGAGCAAGGTTCGCCGTCAACTTTTGCTGAAATAGCGGTTAAGATTGGCTCTACCAACTTGTAAGCTTCCTCTTGTCCACCAGGCATAATTGAAGGTCCTTTAAGAGCTCCTTCTTCCCCACCGGAAACACCTGTCCCAATAAAATGAAGGCCTGCTTCTTCTAATTCTTTATTACGACGAATCGTATCCTCATAATAAGTATTACCACCATCGATAAGGATATCTCCTTTTTCAAGGAATGGTTTTAACGATTCAATCGTTGCATCTGTTGCAGCTCCCGCCTTAACCATTAATAAAATTTTACGAGGAGACTCTAGTGATTGCACAAATTCCTCAATCGTTTTTGCCCCTTTAAAATTTTTACCCTCTGCTTCATTTTTTAAAAATTCTTCTGTTTTATCAAATGAACGATTAAAAACAGATACAGAGTAGCCGCGACTCTCAATATTTAAAGCGAGATTTTTGCCCATTACAGCTAAACCAATAACACCGATTTGTTGTTTTGACATAACGCTCACACACCCTTTCTATCCATTAACCCTTAATATAAGGATCATTATCCAACTGTTCCGTAAAGATTATACCATAACAAATCAAGCTTTACTCATAATAGACAGTTTTTATAAACGCTTACAATTAATTATTTTCTTCATGTTTTAAATTTTTATTGAATAGAACGTTTTCATTCAAAAAGGAATAATTTACTTCTAGTAAAGAGAAACTACTTATGCTTAATGGTGGTTGTTTTCTTTTAAGAAAATCGGGAAATGAAAGAATCATACCGTCCATCATCATATAAGGGAGCGATTTTATGAGTAAACAAGATTTTAGTCAAATGCAAACTTCAGGGCAACCAGGACAAACACAAAGACAACCCGGATATGAATCCGAGATGAACCCTAAACCAATATTCGATAATCTTAATTATGTAGGAAGTGGAAAACTTCAAAATAAAATCGCCTTAATTACGGGCGGTGATAGCGGTATTGGACGAGCAGTCGCGATTGCCTATGCAAAAGAAGGGGCTTCAGTTGTAATAGTCTATCTTGATGAACATGAAGATGCCGTGGAAACGAAAAAGATCGTGGAAGCCAAAGGGAGTAGATGTGAACTGATTAGTGGAGATGTCGGCGATGAATCTTTTTGTCATCAAGCCGTTCAAAAAACCATCGATACTTTTGGACAACTTGACATCCTTGTAAATAACGCAGCTGAACAACATTACCAAACAAAAATCGAACAAATCTCATCTGAACAGCTTCATCGAACCTTTCAAACCAACTTCTTTGCTTACTTTTATTTTATTCAAGCCGCCATGCCCCATTTAAAAAAGGGTAGTACAATCATCAACACAGCTTCTATTACCGCCTATAAAGGAAATCCAGTGTTAATCGATTACTCGGCAACAAAAGGAGCGATTGTTTCTTTAACACGCTCTCTTTCCGAGAGTATCGTATCAACCGGAATTCGAGTTAATGCCATTGCTCCTGGACCAATTTGGACGCCATTAATTCCAGCCTCCTTCCCCGCATCTGATGTCGCTAAATTCGGTGTCGATACGCCAATGGGAAGACCAGGACAGCCAGCTGAACTAGCAGCTGCCTATGTTTATTTAGCCTCGGAAGATTCTTCTTACGTATCTGGACAAGTGCTTCATATTAATGGCGGGACGATTGTTAACGGATAAGTGATCACGAGGAGGTTAGCGAAAATGTTCGCTAACCTCTTTTTTTCTACATTCTAAAAAGGGACACCCTAACGGACATCCACTTTTAAGTGTTCATTTTCTTTTCGGACTATATTAGTGCTCACCGAGTAATTCTAATTCTTTTGCAGAGCTGGAAACTTCTGTCGAGGCTTTGTCTATTTCTCCTACGGCTGTTACAAGGCTCTCTAACTCTTTTTCCATTCGTCCATTTTGTTCTTTTAACTTCTTCATGGCAGTCCAAATTTCATCGAAGGACTGCTCAGTTTCTTTCATACCCTCCCTGCCGCTCCCAACGACAGATCGTACTTCAAACACACGCTCTGATACCGTTTCAATTTGTTCATTTGTTCTTGTAATGAGTTCAGATACATTACTCGTTGTGCTTTTCGTTTGTTCTGATAGTTTTCTAATCTCATCCGCAACGACGGCGAAACCTTTTCCATATTCTCCGGCACGGGCCGCTTCAATGGACGCGTTTAACGCCAACAGATTTGTTTGTTCGGCGATTCTTTCGACGATATCAATGACATTATGGACTTCTGCTGCAAAAGTGGTCAAACGCTGTGAGCCATTCGCAATTTCTTCAATACTAGTCATAACCGTTTCCATATTGTTAGCTTGTTTAGTCATTTGCTCTTTCCCGTTAGTAGCATGTCCCTCTGCATTGTTCGCCAATTCGGCTCCCTGTTTCGCTAATCCACCAACGGCTCCAGCTTGAGTTGCGAGTTCTTTTACGGCATATTCACTTTCCGTCGAAACGCTTGCCAAAGCTGTGGCGTGCTCATTTAATTTTTCAATGATTTGATTTTTTTCCCTTTTTTCCAACTCGTGTAGTCGTTGATTTTCTTTTTCATACTCTTCTAATACGAGTTGCTGCTCAAAATTAATAATGCGATAAATCGTGGTTAGTGCTCTGACAGAATCTAAACCATTATGACGCTGTTCCTCCACCAATTTTGTAAACATGATTAGTAATTGATTATAGGCAGCCACATACCATTTACTTTCCAAACCAACCCGTACATGAGCTTTCGCAATCCGTGAACGCTTTTCCACAAATTTAGCATCAATGTCTTCACTAAACAGCTCTAAAATATGGATTTTTAACGTTTCCTTTAAGCGCTCGACCGTACTATGCCTTTCAATAATTTCTAGTAAATTCTCTTGCTCGATAATAATCGAATAAAAACGTTCCGTAATTTCATCGAGTTGTTCTTCTACAAATGGCTTTAACCAACGAAGTATCCGCATATCCGTTTCATTAACCCCTAAATAGCTTAAGCTTTGATAAACCTTAAAGTATTTCATAGCATCTTCATTTAGTTCAATGGAATTTAATTGTTTTAACCATTCTGCACTTCGGTCATTGGCATGTTTTAGTTTTTTTCGATTGAATAAACTCATCTTTATACCCCTTTTCGTTTCGATCACGAGTCAGAAAGCTCCTCTTTATTATATCGACACTTCTTTCAGATTTATTACTAATGTTCTAGTATATTTATCCCGTTTTTTTAAAATTGCGTATAGAGAAATAAAGAAAACTCTATACCACTTAACTCACCTTTCGCATCGAGAAAATCCGTTCAACTAGTTGGCAGAGCGAAAGGGAAGCTCTTAAACAAATGCCCTTGACACGTTTGAAAAGCGAGAACGCACTATCACACCAAACGGATAAACTGTGCATTAAGAAAAAAATAATAGGCTGCCCTCCGGCGGTCGCTCCCAAAACCATACTCCGCGTCCTGCAGGAACCTGGCGAGCCTCCTCGGTACACCTGTGGGGTCTCGCTCCACGGTTTATTCCTGCGGGAGTCTCCGTATGGTTTTGTCCGCTAAGTGTAGGGGATAGGCTTGATGATATGGCCATTCTCAATCAGCTATTTCTAACGCAGAAGGACCTTCTTCTTCACTTTGTTGGTTATGGAACTAAATAGGTCGTTGCCACCTATTTTTTTCCTGAGTCTGCCGTCATGAAAAGACATGATTCAAATCGAAACAAGCTCGATCATCTAGCTAACGTACAGAGCATCAACACTGATTTGGCTAATGTACTTTGAAGTAATGACTGTTTTTTTATTCAATGAGAAAACCGAACCTAGATTCGATTCCAGTATCTAGCGGACAAACAGACACGGAGACTCCCGCAGGAATAAACCGTCCAATGAGACCCCGCAAGCGTGCTGAGGAGGCTCATGAGGTTCCGGCAGGACGCGGAGTGTCTGTTTGGGAGCGACCGCCGGAGGGCATGAAACAAGTAGAGCATAAATCACTCCCATGTCTGGTGTCTGTTTGGTAGCGCACGCCGAGGCGCCTCATTTTAGTGAACAGTTTCCTTCAACAGCAAACGAAGAGATGTGTTCAGACTGTCAACGATTGAGTCGTTCATGTAAAGTCAATTTGAGTATGGTACCGCCCTAAAATCAATCTCTATCAACGGTTAAGAGTCAATCATACTCTGCGAAAGTTGAGCACTTAATAAAAAATACACAAATCAAGTTTTTTATTCGAAAATTCTTAAAATATATAAATTAGGAGGAGACTGTTGCCAACTGGACAATGACGAGTTTAAATAAATAATTAATTAACCAAGGCTGGGACAAAACGAGTAAAATGTTACCAGTCTCTTTTCTTTTTAAATATAAACCCTTACTCAAGTTCAAATAATTGACGCTTTCTTCATAACTCATTATCATTATCTAGACTGTTAAAAGCTTACTTATCTTGGAAGCAAATATTTGAGGATAAATACACCTTTATGGTTATGCTAAAAAATGACTTGCCCCATTCATTTCAAGCCATAATCAAACAGTGCATGATTCGATTAATACTAAAGAACCACTTTAGTGGAGGAGGAACATTGTGAATACTGGAACAACTGAAGATATAAAATTTAAAGAGCGACCGGATATCAAACGAGCTCCGATTATGATTGCTCTTATTATTGGTGCTTTCTTTGCGATTTTGAACGAGACCTTATTAAACGTTGCCTTAACAAAGCTTATGGAGGAATTCCAAGTTGGCGAAGCGACGATTCAATGGTTATCGACTGGATTTATGTTAGTTGTCGGGATTTTAATTCCGGTATCGGCTTTACTAATCTCTTGGTTTACAACGAGACAAATGTTTATTGGCGCCATGGTTTTATTTACTATTGGAACGATAATTAGTGGTATTGCCCCCAATTTTACCACGTTATTGATTGGCCGATTAATTCAAGCAAGTGGAACCGGATTATTGCTACCGATAATGATGAATACAATTTTAGTTCTTTATCCACCTGAAAAACGTGGAGCAGCAATGGGAACGATGGGTTTAGTTATCATGTTTGCACCAGCACTCGGACCCACCCTATCAGGAGTTATTCTTGAAGCGTTAAACTGGCGATGGTTATTTTTTTCCGTTATACCTTTTGCCCTCTTTTCGATTATTTTCGCCTTCATTTTCTTAAAAAATGTAACCGATGTAACGAAACCAAAAGTAGATATTATTTCAATAATTCTTTCCACTTTAGGCTTTGGTGGAATTGTCTTTGGATTTAGTAGTGCCGGAGAAGGAACTGGTGGTTGGGCGAATCCAGAAGTATATGGCACGATTATCATCGGGGTTCTCTCCCTTATTTTGTTTGTTTGGAAGCAATTAAAGATGGAAGAACCGATGTTAGACGTTCGTGCTTTCAAATCACCTATGTTTTCGCTCACGACGATTCTCCTCATCATTGTGATGATGTCAATGTTTTCAACGATGATATTAATTCCTATGTTTTTACAAGGAGCAATGGCACTTACAGCTTTCGCAGCTGGTTTAGCTTTGTTACCAGGGGGTCTTCTGAACGGATTAATGTCACCGATTATGGGAAGATTATTTGATAAGTTCGGACCAAAATTTTTAGTTAGACCTGGAGCTGCATTACTCGTAATTGTCTTATTTTTATTTACGACGATTACGACGACTACACCGGTCTATCTGTTTGTCATTTACCATTGTTTATTAATGGCCTCGATTTCAATGATTATGATGCCTGCTCAAACAAATGGTTTAAATGAATTACCAAGAAAATATTATCCTCATGGAACAGCGATCTTAAATACTCTTCAGCAAGTAGCAGGTGCAATTGGCGTTGCCTTGTTTATCAGCATTATGTCAAATGGAAGAAGTAATTATCTAATAGACCATGTTACTGGTGAGCCTACATTAAATGATTTTGCTATGAGCTTAACAGCCGGTGTGCAGGCTGCCTTTAAAGTAGGTCTTATATTTGCGATCGTTGCCTTGATTTTAACTTTCTTTATCAAAAGAACGACAGGACCAAAAGATATTTAATTAAAATTTAGACAATTTCTTGTGTGTTTCATTTGTCCTAAGTGGGTATTGTACTTTATACTAGGAGTAGGAAGATCATTTCTTGTGAGTTGAGGAGGAATACCATGAATCCTTTTTCAATCAGGCAAGCACCTGAATTTATCCAAAAAGAAATTCAAGAGATTCAAGAACATATCGCTCCAATGTTAAAGAAGAGCCTTGGCTTTAGCTTTGTCTCCTTCCCCTTAATTGGATTTTCGATTATTAACATTTTCTTTTTAGTAGCAATTGTTCCTGATACAGCACCAAAGATGATTCCTATCGTCCTTTATGCCATTTTGGGAGCTTTAGGCTTTGCTCTATTAAAAGAGTCTTCAATTAAAACTAAAGAGGTACACCGTACAGGTATTGCATATATGAAGAATCGAATTGAAAAAAGCTCCAATGTAATGGAAGATGTAAAAAAACGATACATTCGCTCATTGGAAGAAGAGCCACAACAAGCGATTAATGTCTTTTGCGAATTTTTAACGTATGAACATAACCGTAGTCCCTTTAAGTCTAATTAATAAAAGCCTAAGCTATTTTCAAGCAACAAATCGTTGTTTGATTCTGGCTTAGGCTTTTTTATTTATTTTTTTCCTTCTGTTATACCTTCCAACTTTTTAATTAGATCATTTGGGATTTGTAGCCTCTGTCCTTCAACTCCAAAAATATCTAGCAAATGGTTTAAACTTTCATCTCCATCTAACTTCTTTATTTCAGAAACCTCTTTATGTAACTGCTCCATTTTACGATCGAGAGCTGCGGCAGTCGTGGCCGCTGTTTTCAACTCATCCGATAACTGTACAGGAATTTCTTTATTAAACTTATAATAAATTTTATGTTCGAGACTTGCCCAAAAGTCCATCGCAATCGTTCGAATTTGTACTTCTACACTTACAAGCTCCTCCCGATCAGACATATAAACCGGTACTTGCAAAATAAGATGCAAGCTTTGATAGCCATTCGGCTTTGGATTTTTTATGTAGTCCTTTGTTTCCAGTACGACAATGTCTTTTTGCCTTTTTAACATATCAGCAACTACATAAATATCCGAAATAAAGGAACAAGTAATTCGAATGCCTGCAATATCTTGAATGTTTTCCTTTATATTTTCTATCGAAAAGGATTGATTTTTTCGCATCACTTTTTTCAAAATACTCTCTGGTTCTTTTAAACGAGATTTCGTATGTTCAATTGGGTTATATTCGTGAATGTATTCAAACTCCTGCTGCAAAATATTGATCTTCGTTCCCATTTCATCTAATGCAAACTTATAGGCCATTAAAAATCTAGTCATTTCATCTTTGACCGCTTTTAATTGATTTAAATCAATGTTTCTCATCGAGCTCATATTCATCACTCACTTTTCCTTTATTGAGAGACTTCTACCCCATCCTTAGAACTCGGCTCTCCGTAAATTTTCTTAGATATATCGGGGGCAAATTGAAACAAGGCAATTCCGATCATAGCAGAGGCTAATATAAAGACACTGCTAAAAGCTTTTAATGATACAGAAGCTAGTGCCGCAATTATAATCGAAAACTCCCCTCTTGGGGTCAAGGATAGCCCAGCCCGCAATGAGACACGTTTCGACAAGCCATACCAACGACCACCTATTACACCGACCAGCAATTTAGCTAAAATCGACCAAATCAATATGACGAATAATAAGCCAAGCATAGGAACTCCTTCATTAAATTGAATCGTTGTTCCAAAATATAAGAAAAAGAGTGGCATTAATAAATCACGTGACCGAACGACAATTTGCTCAATCTCATGAGTTCTTCTCACTTCAGCCATCATAATTCCCGCTAAAAACGCCCCTAACACCTCTGATAAACCTAAATATAGAGCAAGTCCGCCATAAGCTAAGGCAATCCCTGTTACAAATAAAATAATACCATCCCCATTTACGTGCCGTCTAAAGAAAGGACCTAAATGGACAAAAACAGAGCGGCCAATTAATATCGCTCCTGCTACTAAAGCGATCACTTTTACGACTAACCAAGACATTGAAGCCAATGAGACAGCCTGCCCTGATGTAAGCCCAACTAATATGGCTACCATAATCGGGGCGACTAAATCCTCAAAGATAAGGATACCTAACATCAATTCTGATTCTGGATTTCCCATTCGATTGGAGCTTTCTAATAATTTTGCTGTAATCGATGAGCTAGTCGCATATACAACCGCTCCTACAATAAATGACGAGAGAAAATCAAGACCCATTAAAGCACTAATTAAAACCGTAACACCAAAACTAAGAACGACATCTAATACACCTGGTCCTAACACCTTTTTCGCAACCGTTAAAAGCTGCTTTATCGGGAACTCCATTCCAAGCATAAAAAACAATAATACAATCCCTATCTCACCAGCAAAATGTAATAAATGATTATCCGTTAACAAACCACCTAATACAATACCTAATAAAATAAAAAGAATGACACTTGGGATTCTAAATTTCGTCCCAAAATAACCAACAAAAAACAATAAAAGCAAGACAAGACCAGAGCCTAATAATTCATTAATCTCCAAAACGTAAATACCTCCTCCGTACAGATGCTTTCGAACTTTGGACGGTATTAAAAAAACATCCAAATCCACCTGCTCATTATATGTATAGAGAAACCCAGAACATCTCCAGTATTTTGATACCTTATTAAGGGTTCCAATTTTTCCCCATAAATATGCTTTGAATTGACAACTTTCACCAAAAAACGGTGATTTCCCACGTTTTCTCTTAATTTACTTAGAACTTGAAGATATTTTTTGCTTCTCCCATTAGCAATGCCCCTCACGTCGGCTGATGACAGGCGGATTTGTACTCTAATTTTGGCTAGCCGTGACTTTCATTACCTGTTGCTCGTTTTTCGTACCTTAATTAAGAAAATCGACTATTCTCACTACGAATCACTATTCAAAATATACACCTCTCTCCTCTTTTGCTTTTACTTTGAACACAAAAAAACCGAAGTAGATGCAGTTTTATAAACTCCATTTACTCCGGCTCCATTAACACTTTTTTATTCCATTCAGTTATTCAATCTTCAGCAAAATATTTCACTTACTTAATACAAATTGTTCAATCGCTTTGGCGACTCCGTCTTCATTATTACTCGATGTGACCCAATCGGCCGCTTCTTTCACTACATCTTGAGCATTGCCCATCGCGATGCCGTAGCCGGCTTCTTTTATCATCGCTAAATCATTTAAACTATCTCCGCATGCCATAACTTCATCCATCGTGATACCCAATTTTTCACAAACTTTTTTAATGGCGTTTGCTTTGTTAATGCCGATCTTGTTTACTTCAAGATTTAATGGATGGGAATTACTAATTTCATATCCCCCACGCTTGTTCAGCTCTTCTAAAAGAGCATCTCGAACCTCTTCGTTTTCAAAATGAAATCCGAATTTTAACCAAGAATGGTCAGCTGATTGCTCTGGGAACTCATTTCTCCATACTTTATGCTCGGTCACGGCCCAATAATTGGTACTATGAGCATTCATTAATCCATACAAATGTTCAATATCTTCATGCGTAAGGGTCGCTCTTTCCATGATATCACCAGCGGGATTCCAAATTTCACTCCCATTCACAGTGATGTGATAAGAATCCAACTTTAGAGCCTCTTTATATTCCTTGCTTGTTAAAAGAGAACGACCTGTACTTAAGATGATATGAACCCCTAACTCTTTTGCGGCTTGAATTGCTTTTTGATTTCCCTCCGAAATTTCATGATTGGTATTGAGCAATGTTCCATCCATATCAAGTGCAATTAATTGAATCTTTTTGTTTCTCTCCACAATTATCGCCCTTTCTGTCAATGTTTTTTTCTATTTCTCCCTTTAGTGTATCGTACCCAGAAAAAAAGTACAAAAAAGCTGACTACTCCTTTCATGTACTTTTTTCAATTAACCTGAATTAAAAAAGCAATCAAGCTCTAATCCTGATTACCCTTAAATCAATTTCCATTATCTGTTTTTAATTTTTCTAAGTGGCGTGTATGCCTTTGACCCCATTCATCCATTGCTTCTAAAATCGGTATGAGTGATTGGGCATATTCTGTTAATGAATATTCTACTTTAGGAGGTACTTCTGCATACACCTTTCTAGTCACGATATCCTGTTCCTCTAAATTTCGAAGTTGTGACGTGAGCATTTTTTGAGTAATACCTGGAATAGCTCTTTTTAATTCATTAAACCGCATCGTTTCATTTTGGATCAGCTGATACAATATTTTATGAGTCCACTTCCCAACTAAAACCTCTAACGCTGTATCTGCTTTACAAGATGCTGACATGCTCCTCACCTCTACTCTCTAATAGTATACTTTTTTATACTATAACACCTTTTTGTGCGTACTTTCCAACTTAGTCGAGTTCAGGCATACTTTGATTAAGAAAAACTAATAGAGGTGATTTTCAATGCCATATACCCTTCACCCAGCAATCAAGCTAGGCGAATTTCAAATTAAAGTAAGTAAACTAGAACGTTCCATTGAATTTTATGAGAAAGTCATTGGTTTTAAGCTGTTAAAACAAGAGGCAAACAAAGCTTATCTTACAGTCGATGAGAAGAACCCTTTGCTTATTCTTCATGAAATTGATGACGCAAAAGTCCTTCCACCTAATCGTACGGCCGGTCTTTACCACTTCGCTCTTTTGCTACCTTCTCGAGAAGAGCTTGGTTTATTAGTAAAAAATATTCTCTCTTATAAGATCCCTCTTGGTTCAGGAGACCATTTAGTCAGTGAAGCCTTTTATTTATCCGATCCTGACCAAAATGGCATTGAAGTGTATGTAGACCGTCCTAAGGAGAACTGGAAAAAAAATGAGGATGGCCATTATATAATGACAACAAAGCCTGTTGATGCTCAGTCCATGCTTGACCTCGTTCTTCATGACCAACTTCAGAGCTTACCATCTACTACTAAGCTTGGACACGTCCATTTCCATGCTCATTCAGTAAGAGAGTCTGTTCAATTTTACAGAAAGATCATTGGATTTGATGTTACCTTAGATATGAGTAGAATGGGGGCTGTCTTTATGTCTGCTGGCGGCTATCACCACCACATTGCCGTCAATCGTTGGGCAGGTGAGCGAGCACCATTAAGACCTGCTGCTGCAGTAGGGCTCGACTATTATACGATCGTCCTTCCAACAAAAGAAGAAATGAATCAATTCGAGCAACATCTTCAATCGCAAAATATCAACTATCACGTTAAGCAAGGAGAATTATCACTCATTGACCCCAATGGAATCCAAATTCGAGTTGTTACTGATTAATATTTTTTGAAAGATTTCGCTAGTTTGAGACATGTTAAAATCCTGTATGTGCACACAGGATTTTTCATTGAAATATAAAGTTCTTCTGCTCAGAACATAGAATGTGCCAAAAGCACATTCTAGCGACAAGATTCCTAAGTTAAGTTCCACAGTTTGCGTCATATTTGGTGATTTACGACTCGCCGCTCACTCTGTATCTCACATTTCGCGTCGTATCCTCAGCTTTGCGACTCGCTGCTCACTTTGTATCCCACATTTCGCGTTGTATCCTCCGCTTTGCGACTCGCCGCTCACTTTGTATCCCACATTTCGCGTTGTATCCTCCGCTTTACGACTCACCGCTCACTTTGTATCCCACATTTCGCGTTGTATCCTCCGCTTTACGACTCACCGCTCATCTTATATCCCACATTTCGCGTCGTATCCTCCGCTTTGCGACTCGCCGCTCACTTTGTATCTCACATTTCGCGTCGTATCCTCCGCTTTGCGACTCACCGCTCACTTTGTATCTCACATTTCGCGTCGTATCCTCCGCTTTACGACTCACCGCTCATCTTATATCCCACATTTCGCGTCGTATCCTCCGCTTTACGACTCACCGCTCATCTTATATCCCACATTTCGCGTCGTATCACATAACTTCCAATGCAATCACCTGATAACTGGCATTGCCATTCATCCCGCCCATCAGATTAACTAAATGCCAAATACCCAAGTACTCCGAACCCAACGACGAAACAATAAATGGAGAAATAAATTAATTTCCCGCTCTTCATAATATTAATAAAGATTTTTAAAGCAAAATAAGAAGCGAATAATGAAGCCACAAAGGCAATCCCATATCCAAAAGCTTTATCAGAAAAATAAGGGTCATTAAAAACATCGTTTAATGCTAAAATCCCACTACCCAAACTCACTGGAATGTATAAAAAGAAAGAAAAACGTAACGCAAGCTCCCTTGTCCAACCTAGTCCCAACGCTGCGACAATCGTTGCCCCTGAACGGCTAATTCCTGGCATTAAGGCAACCATTTGAGCCAATCCCACGATAATAACGGCTTTTAATGTCATTTGTGATTCCGTTTTTGTCCCTTTAAGTTTTCGAATGATAAAAAGAGCAACACCTGTTATTAATAAAGCGGCCGCAATGATACTGATTCTTCCTGATTGCGTTGAAATCCAATCTTCTAACAATAAACCCGCAATCGCTGCTGGAACGGTCGCAATAACCAGATACACCCAAAAACGAAAATCATTTTCATGTTCTGGGCTTTTTGTTTGAATATATTTTAATGCCCCACCAATTAAACGAATTAGATCTTTACGATAAATAAAAATAACGGCAAATAATGAGGCGAAGTTTACGAATACTTCAAAAGTTAATCCTTTGCTTTCTAAACCGAGAAAATATTGTACCAACACGAGATGACCACTTGATGAGACAGGAATCGGTTCTGTGATTCCTTGAATTAAACCGAGAATTAAGTACTGAACCCATTCTACAACTTGCACTCCGCTCTCCAATCCAATCGACTCCTAACCCCAAAATTAAAATCCCTCATACATTGTTTATTGTAAATGACAAAAGTAAACAAATGGTTAATGTCTTGTAAAGAAAACATTAAGTTGGACAAGGGAACTTACTACATATTTATTATCTATTTTTATAATTAGACCATCCAATCTTAGTTTCGAATGATAATATAAATTAAATAAACGATATAAATGAGCACTAAAATGCTGCCTTCACCTTTTCCAATAATATATTTAGTCCGAGAAAAGACAAGTAAAATGATCGTAAAAATAATTAAAATAATCACATCAAGAATCACTCTAGGATCAACTGCTAGTGGGGTTATAGTGGCCGCAACTCCGAGCACAAATAAAATATTAAAGACACCACTGCCGACGATATTTCCTAAGGCAATATCGCTCTCTTTTTTTATCGCAGCAATAATAGCTGTCACTAATTCTGGGGCTGAAGTTCCAATTGCTACAATTGTTAATCCAACCAATGTTTCGCTCATACCAAGGTCAAGTGCAATCGCTGAGCTACTTGAAACGACAAATTCTCCTCCAAGTAAAATGGCCATTAAACCTAAGATAGAAATACCAATCGCTTTTCCCCACTTCTTTTCTTCACGAGGAACTTTCGCTCGTTTTCCTTTATCTTGAATCCGTTCTTTACGAATAACCTCCAATATATAGTATAAAAACACAGCAAAAAGAATTAAAAAGATAATCCCTTCACTTCGGGTAATCACATTCATCGCTCCTGAATGTAACCCTCTATCATTCATAAAGATAAGCAAAGAAACACTGGCAAGTAACGTAAACGGAATTTCCTTACGAATCGTATTATCTTGGACCGCTAATGGACTAATAATTGCCATAACCCCAACGATAAAGGTCATATTGAACAAATTACTACCAACAACATTACCGATCGCCATTTCTGAACTTCCTCTCAAAGCCGCAAGTACACCAATGATAACCTCTGGTGCACTTGTCCCAAAGGCAACAATCGTTAATCCAATGACGAGTGGAGAAATCGATAAATATTTAGCCATAGTGGACGCACCATTCACAAAATAGTTTGCTCCTCCGATTAGTACAACAAATCCTACTAGAAGTAATATATAATCAAGCAATTTTGAGAGCCTCCCCGCTTTTTCTTATACTCAGTATAAACGTAAGTACTCATTCTTATTTTAATAAGTGGGAAAAAATGAAAAAACCATCAAAATTCACATAATGTTGTGAAGTTTGATGGTTATATGTACTCATTATCTAGCTGTTTTGAAAACTTTTACTTCATATAGATTTTGACTCATCTCAATAATATGCTCTGGTTTTGGTTTACCACGGCTTTGACGATGCCCTTCAAGATGAATATCGCTTTTTTCCCAGTTTTTCCAGTCTTGTTCTGATTCCCAACGAATCACTACAATCACTTCTTCATCGCCACGGCGCTGCTTTTTTACAAGAACGGACATATCAATAAAACCTGGTTGCTGTTCGATAACCCCTTCACCGCTAAATCGCTCGACCACTAAGTTGGATGTACCCTCTTTAACAAGAATATTTTTATTTTGAAAAAACATAACAAGACCCCTCTCCCAAAAGCTCATAATCTCTCCCTATCATAATTGAGAAAGATTATTATTGTCAATTAAAAGCTATGCTTATCTAAAATTAGATTGGATCCGGCTCTGATGTTAAGTTCGAGTTTCCCGTTAGCCGTACTTAAGCTACATTACCTAAAAACTTTCACTCGCTCTTCAATGGGTAAGAACCTTTTTTCCACTAGGTTCTCGGCTGCGACTCCAAATGGCATTTGGGCAATCAGCCGCCAATTTGTTGGAATGTCCCATTTCTCTTTCATTTTTTCATCAACAAGCGGATTATAATGCTGAATCGATGCAGCTAAACCTTCTTGCTCTAATGCTGTCCAGACAGCCAATTGTTGCATTCCAGATGATTGTTCAGACCAAGCAGTAAATTTCCCTTTAAATTTCGGCTTTTCTTTTTCATAGGCATTTGTTATTTCTTCATCATCAAAAAAGAGGACCGTGCCATAACCTGATTGAATTCCATTTAATTTCTTTTCTGTTATTTCAAATTGTTCTCGCGAAAGACTTGATTCTAATATGTCTTTGATCATTTGCCAAAATGTATCGTGCTGTTCCCCAAATAAAATCGCCACAGTGCTACTTTGAGAGTTAAAAGCTGTCGGTGAATGCTTAACAACTGTTGAAACAACCTCAATAATTCTTTCGTCCGAAATCGGTGAATCCTTTTCGACAACTCGAACCGTTCGTCTTTGTTCTACTGCTTTTAAAAATAAATCACTCATACGTACTACCCCTTTCGCCACTACATTGTTCATAACCATAATTTATCACCTAGTTTTCTGTCAAGAGAAGAAAGGGCAATCTCAAAATCGCTCATGAACATGGTGAATATCTATGAGAACTCTAAAAGAAAACAGTGAAACCATTCATGGGCATAAGCCCATATGTCATTTTGAATACTCTTTTCACATGTAAAAAAAGAGTTGCCACCTACAAAGTCTATTTGACTTATATAGGTACAACTCCTTTCTGATTTATTTTACTAGAAAGTGATAGCCTCCGAATAATAAGATGGCTAAAGCAAAGAGGATGTACGGGGTTTTATGGAGAAGAAAATGATTGAACCCTTTTTTGGGCTCACTCGATTTTTGAACGTGTTCTTTTTTGATTGCATCCAAGCTTTCTTGTTCAAGTAAGACGGTATCCTCTTGTTCCTCTCTCAATCCACTCACCTCTAGTACGCTCGATATTTCTTTTATTATAACGAAAATCGCTAGACTTTAAAAACAAATTTTTACAAATCATCAGCTTCTTAGAAGTCTCACTTATGAATACGGAGCTTTTGTAGTCTTAAAGCATTTAATACAACCGAGACAGAGCTAAATGCCATCGCTGCTCCCGCTAACCAAGGAGCTAGTAAACCAAAAGCTGCGATTGGAATCCCAATAAAATTATAAATAAAAGCAAAAAACAAATTTTGTTTAATGTTTCGCATCGTTATATGACTAATGGAAAGGGCATCAGCCACTGAGTGTAAATCATCTTTCATTAAAGCAATATCCGCTGCTTCAATGGCAATGTCTGTTCCAGTTCCAATCGCCATTCCAACATCGGCTACGACTAAAGCGGGGGCATCATTAATGCCGTCGCCAACCATCGCCACCTTTTGACCTTGCTGTTGTAGCTTTTTAATTATTTCGCTTTTCTGTTCTGGTAAAACCTCGGCAATCACTTGGTCAATCCCTACTTGTTTAGCAATCATTTTAGCTGTTTTTTCATTGTCGCCCGTTAACATAAGGACATTTATTCCTCGTTTACGTAAACGGTTAATAGCCCCTTTTGAACCTGGCTTTATAATATCAGCAACAGCCAATAGCCCAATTAAGCGGCGATTGCACGCTAATAAAATAGCTGATTTCCCTTGTTCTTCTAACTCTATTAACTTCAGCTCCGCCTTTTCTCTATCAATACCTTCCCTATCAAAAAAGCGACGAGTCCCTATTAAAATCTCCTTGCCGCCATGATTTGCTCTAACCCCACCACCTGGTATCGCTTCAAAAAAGTCCGGTTCCTCGATAAGAAGCTTCTGAGCTTTAGCAGCCGTGACAATGGCCTTTGCTAATGGATGTTCAGAATTCTTTTCCGCAGCTGCTGCTATTTTTAATAATTGATTTCGCGGATAGTGATTAAAAGCGATAACATCTGTTAAAGTTGGTTCCCCTTTTGTTATCGTCCCCGTCTTGTCCAATACAACCGTATCAATTGATTGTGTGTTTTCTAAATGCTCTCCACCTTTAAATAAAAGTCCAAACTCAGCTGCGCGTCCCGACCCAGCCATAATCGATGTCGGGGTTGCTAGTCCCAATGCACAAGGACAAGCGATCACTAAAATCGAAATCGCAGGGATAAGAGCAGAAGCTAACTGTCCAGGCATCACGAAAAAATACCAAATCGTAAAAACGAGCAAAGCTATCATAATGACTATTGGGACAAAAATTCCAGCAATCCGATCCGCTAATCTTTGAATGTTTGCTTTTGAACCTTGTGCTTCCTCTACCACTTTAACGATTTGAGCTAAAGCAGAATCCTCGCCAATTCGCACCGCCCTCACTTTTATTGCACCATTGATATTAATAGTAGCTCCAATGACCGTATCTCCGACTTTCTTTTCAACTGGTAAGCTTTCACCAGTAATGACCGATTCATCAACAACCGTGCTCCCGGATTCAATCGTCCCATCCACCGGTATTTTCTCTCCAGGACGTATTAATACGAGATCGTTTTCGATCACTTCTTCTAATTTAACAATTTGTTCTTGACCATTTCGTATAACAAGGGCATTTTTTGCTTGTAAACGTAGGAGCTGTTTAATCGCTTGACTTGTTCGACCTTTTGCTTTTAATTCAAAAAGCTTCCCAAGCATCACTAATGTAATAATGACAGCACTTGCTTCAAAATATAGTTCGACCATCCCTACATGTCCATTTATTCTTGCTTCAAACATGAGATAAACACTATACAAATAAGCCGCACTCGTCCCTAGCGCAACAAGAACATCCATATTGGCACTTTTACTTCTTAATGCATGATACGCCCCGACATAGAATGGGGCTCCCACGATAAATTGGACAGGTGTTGCTAACATAAACTGGACAAAAGGATCGGTTAAAATTTGTGGAATGTACAAAATCGACAAGAAATGAAAATGGGTAATCATTGTCCAAAACAAAGGAAGTGTTAAAAAAAGTGAAAACGAAAATAACCTTAATTGATTTTTATAGGCTTTTAACTTTAGAGCTTCTTTTTCCTTTTCTTCCTCTTTATTAAGTGCATGATAACCTAACTTTTTGATAACTTCAGCAAAACGTTGACTCCCCACCACTTTGGGGTTATACGTGACTGTCGATCTTTCTAAAGCGTAGTTCACATTTGCTGAAAAAACCCCTTCGATTCGAGAAAGAGCTTTTTCAATTCGAATTGCACATGCTGCACAAGTCATCCCCTCAATCTGAAGGGTCATCTCCTTTTGTACAGACAAACACTACACCCCCGTAACTACACAATGAGGCCCCTTTGTATGTATAAACAAAGAGGCCTCATCGATTTATTTTACGTCATATCCTTGCTCTTCAATTGTTTCGGTAATTTGAGCCAACGTTACTTTATCAGCATCAAACTGTACTTCCACTTTTCCATTCGATAAATCGACGCTCACTTGGGAAACACCGCTTAATTCGCCAACATTGCTTTCCACCGCTTTTACACAATGACCACATGACATGCCTTCAACATTCAATACTTCTTTCATCTAATCTTCCTCCTATGTCTCTTTATGTTTATTCAGACTTCTAAAAAAAATTCCTCTACTTTTTAACGAATCATTCTTTTTACGACTGTCATTAATTCATCAATTGCTTCTTCACCATTGCCTTCTTGAATCGCTTTTGATACACAATGATGGGTATGATCTTCTGTCAAAGCAACAGAGACTTTATTTAGAGCCGCTTGCACTGCTGCAATTTGATTTAAAATATCAACGCAATAACGATCCGATTCAACCATACTATGAATGCCTCGGACTTGCCCTTCAATGCGCTTAAGCCGATTTAGTAATTGTTGCTTATTTGGCTGTACCGTCTTCTTCGCAGAGTGTTCGCTCATAGCTCCACCTCGTTTCTTTTATACATATACCCCGTATACCTACAATATCATATTTTAATATGATGTCAAGATTCCCAACCTTCCCTTTAGAAAATATAAAAAAAGTAGCTAATTCGGTTGAAGAAGGAGAGAATATATTCAAAACAGATTTAGGTGGAGCCATCACTTTTTTGTTTATTTCATATCCAACTGCGGTTCGACGGCTTTACTCGGCTTTTTTTACACATCTACCACGGCCATATCCAGTTTGACAGCGTTGCTCAACTTTTTTAAGCATAAGTTTTTTAATTATATTTGCTTCACTCCGTAACCAATTCTCTACTATTCCCTTCACCCTATCGCTTTAAAACCACCTACTAGCTCTTCCTTTATTTTACTTGCTTAAAGGGATTATAATAAAAGGAGGCAATGAACCATACAATAAGGGGGTATCATAAATGACGAAAGCACTCATTAATATCGATTATACAAATGACTTTGTGCAAACAGACGGGGCTCTTACTTGTGGAGAACCTGGTCAAGCCATTGAAAATGCCATTACTGAAATAACCAAAACATTTATTGAGCAAGGTGATTTCACGATCTTTGCTATTGATTGCCATCAACAAGACGATCCGTTCCATCCAGAATCCAAACTTTTTCCTGCCCATAATATAAAAGGGACAGAAGGACGAGCTTTATACGGAAAGTTAGCAAAGGTATATGAACAATTTCGACAATTGCCTCATGTTAAATGGATAGACAAAACAAGATATTCTGCCTTTGCTGGGACAAATTTAGAAATTGTCTTACGTGAAAGAGGCATTACAGAGGTTCATTTAGTTGGAGTTTGTACCGATATTTGCGTTCTTCATACGGCAGTGGATGCTTATAATAAAGGATTTGAAGTCATTATTTATGAAAATGCCGTTGCAAGCTTTGATGCACAAGGTCATGAATGGGCCTTGCGCCATTTCGAGAATAGTTTAGGAGCAAAGGTAATTAAACCGTAAGCTTCTTAAATGGTTTAAACAAATGGAGGTTCCAGAATGAAAAAGCAATATTTAGATGATAGTTTAGCTTTACACACTGATTTATACCAAATTAATATGGCCGAAACCTATTGGGAAGACAATGTTCATGAAAGGAAAGCGGTCTTTGAACTTTTTTTCCGTAAGCTTCCTTTCGGTAATGGTTATGCTGTTTTTGCTGGATTGGAACGAGTTGTTGATTTCCTTCAAAACTTTCACTTTAGTGAGTTTGATATTAACTACTTACGTGATGATTGTGGATATAAAGAAGATTTTCTCGATTATTTAAAAACCGTTCGATTCACTGGTACAGTTCGTTCCATGAAAGAAGGAGAAATCGTCTTTGGCAATGAGCCTTTAATTCGTATTGAAGCCCCTTTAGTAGAAGCTCAGCTCATTGAAACAGCGATTTTAAATATCGTTAATTACCAAACATTGATTGCCACAAAGGCAGCTCGTATTAAACATGTTCTTGGTGATGCAACAGCGATGGAGTTCGGCACAAGACGTGCTCAAGAAATGGATGCCGCCATTTGGGGGACTCGTGCCGCGATTATTGGAGGGTTTGATGCTACTTCAAATGTTCGAGCCGGAAAAATGTTTAATATTCCTATTGCCGGAACACACGCCCACTCGATGATCCAAGCGTATCGTGATGAATATACCGCTTTCCATAAGTACGCTCGTCGTCATAAAGACTGTGTCTTTTTGGTTGATACATATAACACCTTAAAATCAGGCGTACCGAATGCGATCAAAGTAGCCAATGAACTTGGTGATAAAATTAACTTCAAAGGGGTTCGACTCGATAGCGGAGATTTGGCCTTCCTTTCTAAAAAAGTAAGGAAAATGTTAGATGAAGCCGGTTATCCCAATGCCAAAATCGTCGCATCAAATGACTTAGACGAATCAACGATTATGAACCTCAAACAACAAGGAGCTCAAATTGACATTTGGGGAATCGGCACAAAGTTAATTACTGCCTACGATCAGCCAGCCTTAGGTGCTGTTTATAAGCTCGTCTCAATAGAAGATGAGAATGAAACGATGTTAGACACGATCAAAATTAGTGGAAATCCGGAAAAAGTAACGACACCAGGACTAAAAAGAGTGTACCGAATTATCAACCGTTATACGAAAAAATCAGAGGGAGATTATATTGCCCTCGAACATGAGAACCCTGAAAACGAAGAAGTCCTGCATATGTTCCATCCGGTTCATACGTTTATTAGCAAATATGTACGTCATTTTGATGCGATTGATTTGCATGAGATTATTTTCAAAGACGGGAAGTTTGTATATGAATTGCCATCACTACAAAAAATACGCAGCTACACAGAAAGCCAATTACACTTACTGTGGGATGAGTATAAACGTACCCTTCACCCTGAAGAATATCCGGTCGATTTAAGTGAAGCCTGTTATCAAAATAAAATCGACAACATTAAACTCGTCAAGGAAAAAGTCGAAGCATTCATCCAAGAACATAAATCTTAAAAAGCGGAGGAAGGCGGTTAGAAGCGAGGAAAAATCTAGAACAGCCTTGGAAGTCGCTCTTTGACTTCCTAAGGATGGGCGGATTTTTCCCGAGCTTCTGCCTTCCGTAACTAGATTAATAAAAAGCGGAGGGCGTTTGCCTAGAAGTGAGAAAAAAGACTCCTAAAACCATTTTGAGAGTCTTTTTTCGCTTTGCTTTCATTAACTTTTACCCTCTATTCGTACCGTAATCCGTGCAATTTAGGAGTTTCATTACCTATTATCCTTTTTTCATACCCTAATCATTACAATTCAGATACTTCATTACTTATTACCCTCTTTTCACACCCTAATCCGCACAATTCAGCAGTTTCATTACCTATCACTCTCTATTCGTATCGTAATCCCCAAAATCAACTTCCTTCATTACCAATCCCCTATCAACAAAAAAAGGCCACTCAAAAAGGTCAAATGACCCTTTTGAGACAGCCTTTCTCAATAATGCTCTGTTAATCACGTAGTTCTTTTAAGTCAAACTCCGGAACAAGCCCTTCCTCCATCGCCCTTCCTAATAAGGACTCAACCGCGGCATATCCATCTTCACCTAGGCTTGCTGAAAATTCATTCACATAAAGCTCAATATGTGAATGGGCCACTTCTTCAGACATTTCCTGAGCATGCTCTAACACATATTGTTTAGATGCCTCCGGATTTCGCCATGCATATTCAACTGAGGATCTCACCCATTTACTAATCTCTTGATGATTTAATCCTCTTTTAGCAATAATCGCACCTAGTGGTATTGGTAACCCTGTATCGGCTTCCCACCAACTCCCTAAATCTTCAACAAGTTCCAAGTCATAATTTTGATAGGTAAAACGTGCCTCATGAATAACTAAACCAGCATCTACTTCTCCCTTTTGTACAGCTGGCATAATTTCATCAAAAGGCATTACGATGATTTCACCAACACCGCCTTCTACTTGTTGCTTCACCCAAAGTCGAAAAAGTAAATATGCTGTGGAACGATCACTAGGAACCGCTACACTTTTTCCTGATAACTCGTTAGGACTTTTTCCTTTTTCTTTGGATAACACAAGAGGGCCACAGCCACGTCCTAATGCTCCTCCACATGGAATAAGGCGATAATGTTCTAACACCCAGGGAAGTGCTGCATAAGAAATTTTCATGATTTCCGGGCCTTCATGATTTGCTGCCCAATAATTGGTTTTATCAATATCGGCATAGGTTACTTCCAGCTTTGGTGCATCGACATGGCCAAATACGGCTGCATGAAAAATAAACGTATCATTTGGACAAGGTGAGAATGCAATTTTTGTCATTGTACAACCTCCAATAATGTTTCACTCACTACTTCTAATAAGCTCAATGCTTCTTTTAACTTCCATGCCTCACGATTTCTTGGACCCACCTCATTAGAAATCGTCCGGACTTCGATTACAGGTATCTCAAAGAGCCTAGCTGCTGTAGCGACACCAAACCCTTCCATCGCTTCCGCTTTCGCCTCTGGAAAACGTTCCATTAGTTGCTCAGTTGTTTTATTCGTCCCAGTCACGGTACTCAACGTCAAAATTTGTCCATTAAAACTGGATACCCCCTTCTTAGTGAGAGCCTCTAAAAGTTTTCGACTTACCGTTTGTTCTGCTTCAATGATGGACACACCTAAATTCAGCTGCTCAACTGGGAGAAACCCATCTGGTGATTCTGAGCCTAGATCAGCAGCGACCATTTGAGTTGATACAACAATAGAACCAACTGGAGCTCGTCCTTTAAAACCACCTGCTATCCCTAGATTCAATACTAAATCATAAGTATGTTGCATTAAGATCTTTGTTGTAGTAGCAGCTGCTAAAGTGGGCCCAACCCCCATCACTTCAACGTCAATAAAGGTTGGCTCACCAATTGCTTTTTTTATCGCTTCACGTTCGGCTTCGACCGATACCATCAATAAAATTCGTTTATGTCTCATTAAATTATGTACACCTTTCACTCTTACTAGACTAGTCTTTCTTACATTATCTATAATCCCTTATCCTAGTTTAACAATTGCTAAATAAATTGGAAAGAAAGCTGTTTTTTTATTTTACAAGCTCCTTTTTATTTACAAAACAAAAGAGCTGCATTAAACAGCTCCGAATTTGCTTTACTTTTTTTCATCAATTAATTCGATGCGGTTACCAAATGGATCATAGATAAAGCACCTTGCGACTCCAGGAATTTTATCATCGTTTTGAAAAGGAATATGATGAAGCTCTAGATGTTTTTGTAAAGCTGATAACGAGGAGACACAAAGGGCTGGATGAGCTTTTTTGGCTGGTTTAAAATCTGATTCTACACCGATATGAAGTTGAACATTCCCCGCCGTGACCCAAATTCCGCCATTCTTTTTTAATTCTACTGGCTTTTCGATTTCTTCCATTCCGAGCAGTTCGACAAAAAATTTTCGTGCTGCTCCTTCACAATCTTTAGGGGCTGCAAGTTGAACATGATCAATGGCTGTAAATTGAAATGACATATAAAACCACCTCCACCTACATATTACCATCAACCAACTATCTATATTTCGAAAATTCTCGTTTATAGAAAAAATTAGCCCTATTTTTTACTTTTATATCCATATAAAAAAGAAATTATAGTATAGTAATGATAACAAGCTTTTTAGACAATTTGATCGGATTCAATCAAACAGCAACACCTTATGTTAAGTCACCTTCTCAAAAAGCTTACAAAATAGAGGTGAATACGATGCAACTAACTACTAAATCTGATTATGCACTCAGAACGTTAATATATTTAGGCAGTCAAATGGACGTAACGGCCATTGTCACAATGAAAGAAATTGCTACAACTTACAACCTTCCAACTAGTCAAATTAAAAAGGTTGCTCGTGAGCTTGAAGTGACTGGATATCTTGAAATCATTGACCGTAAAAAAGGGTCCATTAAATTGGCTATCCCACCCGAACAAATTACTTTAGGAGCTGTGATTAAAAGTACAGAAAGTCTTGACCTAATTGAATGCTTTAATCATGAGCAAAACCAATGTATTATAAGCCCCGCGTGCCAATTAAAACCAATTTTATCCGAAGCTCTACAAGCCTTTTTACACGTTTTAGAAAAATACACCCTGCAAGATTTAATAAGCAATAAAACGGACTTACACTCTTTATTCTTAATCTTTAAATAATAGTAGAATTAAGACTATCTCACAAGGTTACCCGGCCTTTTGAGTGGTCTTTTTTATTGACGAGGAACTCAACAGAGTCCATTTAAGATTAATTTTAGCAAAACTGGGTATACTTCCATATCAAGCTAACAAAAAACAAAGTCTTGGGAGGAATACATATGTTAAAACGATTAGTCTATGCCACACTATTACTTATTCTGCTTACTTTAGCTGCTTGTAATACAACAAATGAAGAGATACCCAATGAGCCAATAGGGGACCCAGAAACCGATATGACCGAACCTGATGGAGAGCAGTCTTCCGATGAAGAAGTAAATGAGACCACTCCTGAATCTGACAGAGCAATTACAGACTTTAGCCTCGAAATCGATACAACCGAAAATAATGAATTGATTGATATTGAATATGAAGAAGAAAGAAATGGCATCGAAGCAAAATATCAAGCCGATGGTGAAAATTTAACGGGAGAAGAAGCTAGGCCTGTGATTGAAGATTTGTTAACATCTCTTTCCTTACATTCAGATATGAGCAATGAAGACATTATTAGCCTCGTTTTAGAGCACTTTAACATAACTGAGGACCAAGTTGTTGATTTTGATCTCGAGGTCGAATTTAACGGCGTCAAAGAAATCGATATTGATTGGAATTAAGTGAAGAATGAAACAACCGACAGTCTATTCTAGACTTTACTGTCGGTTGTTTTTTACAGCTATTCAATTGAATCAACTAGATTAATTTTTCAATACGCTCGTCTGCTCCAAATTGAATCTCCGCAGCCTATTACCCCCATTCTTTCTTTTGCCTTAGCAGCTGTTGAAAGCGTTGCTCGAGCTTAGCTTTCTCATCCTCATTAAGCACAACCGATAATTTGCTTAGCGTTTCCGTTATTTCTAATTCCAATCGAAGTTTATCTTCAGTGCTTTGATTCATTATTGAATGAGTTTGTTTATTTCTTGATTCTAGCTGAGCGATTCCATTATCTATCGTTAATTTGTCACTCGCTAACTCATTAATAAAATAGCGATCGTGACTGACAAAAAGAATGGTGCCAGGATATGCCTTTAACACTTCAGCGAGAGCTTCTTTAGTTGGTAAATCCAAATAATTGGTCGGTTCATCTAATAATAGAACATTCGCCTTGCTTAAGAATACTTTTGCTAGCGAGGTTTTGACCCTTTCTCCCCCACTTAACATATACACCTTTTTATGAACATCGTCTCTTTTAAAAAGCAAGCGTGCCAGCACAGTCCGAATGAAAGACTCTGGATAGTCACTCGTTTCCTGGACATTTTCTAAAATCGTTTGATTGGGATTTAAATGTTCAAGCTTTTGATAAAAAAAGGCGAGTTCGGCTACTTTTGATAGCTGAATCCCATTTTCACGTGCGAATATCATTTTTAATAAGGTTGATTTTCCTGAGCCATTTCCACCTATAATCGCTACTTTTGCTCCAGGTTTTATGGTTCCATTAAGTCGATTGAATAACAGTCTATCGCCAGCCTTACCTTCAACCTCATCAAATTGAATGACATTTTTACTATGAACGAAGGAAACAGAACTTAAATCAAATTGGAGAGGCTCCTCCACCTTTGGCTTTTCCTTTTTCTCTAATTGTTCTAATCTTGTTTGAATCGCTTTTACGCCTCTATCCAGTTTAGCTTTCTTCTTTCCAACACTTCTTTTATGAAGCCTCGCTTCTGAATTACCCATCCGAGAAGGAGCCTTCTTTAATGATTTTGACTTCTGACTTTGAGCTTTAGCCGCATCTTCAAGCCTTCTTTTTTCTTTTTCGTACTCAATATATTCAAACTGTTTTCTCTCTTTCTGTTGTTCTTTCTGCTCCAAATGGGCCTCGTAATTCCCCTCAAAAACACGTACCTTTCCATCGGCAATCTCCCAAATTTTTGTGCAGATCGTGTTCAACAGTTGTCGATCGTGGGAAATGATTATCAACGCCCCTTTAAATTTTTTAAAATGATTTTCTAATTCCTCGATTCCTTGCATATCTAAATGACTCGTCGGCTCATCTGCAATTAACACATTCGGTTCCTTGGCGAATGCCTCAGCAATCTTCTTCCTTGTTATCTCTCCTCCACTAAGGGTTTCAGAAGGGTTGTTCGGAACAGACCAGCGTATTTTTTCTTTCTGAAATACTTCTGACTCCAACTCTGGTACTGCTTCAAGCTGGGGGATATAAGCAAAGGCATGGTCCATTTGAACGGCTCCTTTATCTGGTTCCAACTCCCCAACAATGATTTTTAATAAACTCGATTTACCTTCCCCATTTTTACCTACAACGCCTATTTTATCTCCTTTATAAACTTGAAGCAGCTCTATCTCTAACAATAAACGCTCACCATAGCTTTTTTCTAAGTGACCTATTTCTAAAAATAACATCAAAAAACCTCCCTAGATCTCTAGAGAGGGTTATCATTCAAATTCCAAAATTTTCAAGGTTTTATGAACAGCAAAATCCAAAGAAGCTTAAAAAAACTTACTTATGTAGTTCATTCAAATAAAAAGACATTACCTTAAAAATGGACAGACTAACCCTATCTAGTTCATCAATTTGTTTTTAAACTCACAAATAATGTTCTAAAAATAGGATTAAAACTTCATCGTATAAGGTACCTGTCCCTTTCATCATATTTATTCTTCATTAGAATAATATAATTTCCAAATTACTGTCAAGCGATATTTCCTTTTATTAAGATATAAAAAAGAGCCCTTGCTACAAAAAATGTACCAAGGAACTACTTATTGCCTTTATTCCACTTCAACAAATTCAACGGTCATTTGCTTAATTACTTGCTCTTGCCCTTGAACCGGCATATAGCGACTGTCTGTTTCAACCGCGACAATTTTATTAACAACATCCATACCTTCAGTGACCCTCCCAAAGCCTGCATAATCACCGTCTAAATGAGGCGAGGTTTCAACCATAATAAAAAATTGCGATCCAGCTGAATCAGGATGCTGACTACGTGCCATAGAGAGCACGCCAGGGTCATGTTTTAAATCGTTCTCAAAACCGTTGCTACTAAATTCTCCTTCGATTGTATGACCAGGTCCACCCGAACCGTTACCGTCAGGATCGCCTCCTTGAATCATAAATCCAGGAATGACACGATGAAATGTAAGACCATCATAAAAACCATCTTGTACAAGGTTAACAAAGTTATCGACTGTTTTAGGTGCGACATCTGGGTAAAGTTCAATGACCACTTCCTCGCCATTTTCCATCTCCATTGTCACGATCGGCTGTTGGCCTTCAGGTACAACAGTTGAAACCTCTTCGTTGGCTTCGTTCCCTTCACCTGTTACTTCTTCACCTTCATTATTATTTTCGGCTTGTCCACAAGCTGTAACGAACATGATTAACATACAAGCAGCCAGAGCCACCATCCATTTCTTCATCATTTCGAACGCCTCCCCTTCATAGCAAATACTCAATAAGAAAAAGATACCAAAATTGATAAGAGAAAGTCAAAATAATGGGGAGACGATTTTACTAAGAATTGACGAAACACGCCCCAGCTTCTATACTGAAAAAATCGTAAAATGATACGTTTATGCTAATAAAGGATGGGGATTCATTTGGATTTTGAGATACAATTTTTATCTTTTTATGTCGTGCAAATTGATGGACAAGGTGAGCAGACGAATAAGCTTTATAAACATTTTCAAACATTAAATAAAGCTGAATTTGAGCAAAGTCAGTTAAAAGATTTTTTAGATGGCGAACTCAAAAAAATCGTCAATCGAAAAGTGGAGCGTCACCCTAAATCAGACCAAGTCCCAACCAAGATCGGTCGTTTTGTGACCGAACCTGGTCATGAATTAACATCCAATCCGAACTACAATCTTTTTTATCGTGCACGAACAGCCGAATCAAAGATGGACTTTCAAGAAGTCTCTGAGAAATTTGTCCGAATCTATCTTGAAACGAGTGCCGTTCGGGGTGGTGCCTTTTTAGTAGCAACCGCTGTTCCACGAAAATTTTATGATGATGCTTTCGTTTTTATTATGAAATGTGATTTTGAACCAAAAGTAGCCACTATTTCAGATGAAGCCTCTCTCATTCGAAAAGTGGAACATGCCATTACCACCAAGAACATGAAGTCGATTCAATATCCTTTTATGCCTGAAGAAGGCATGATTGAAGAAGCAGAGGTGAAGATTCATCAAGCTTCACACGCTCGTTATTTTGAGGATTTTTTAAAGTATGTTGAATATGGTGATGCAATGCCAACCATTATCAAGTCCCAAGTTTTAAATATCGTTCAAGAGCATGTAACCGAAAGTTTTTCCGACAATCACGAAGAACGGCAGAAGTTCGAGCATGAATTAGAAATTTGGGAAGCGAGTGAAAAAAGAGAAATTAGCGAAAGGCTTGATACCCATCAGGTAATGGAAGCTTCAGCTCATATCGTCGAACAAACTCCTGAAGCGGAAATTAAGATGAAGCTTGGCGAAACAGAGATAAAGGCCCTCCTTGCCGATTTTGGCGAGAACCTCCATCTAGCAAAATTAAATGGTCGTTACGTGCTTTTAGTCGAAGCCGAAGCTATTCAATTTGAAAAAGGGGTCTCACCTGTTGAATTTTATAAACCAGATGATTTACATGAAATTATTGAAAAAATAAATCGCAAGGGGTAGTTCTGTTTTGAAGAGATACTCCGACTTAGAAACGCCGACAAAGAACCAGCCATTAATCGTAGCAAATGCGACTCAAATGGCTGGTTCTTTATAATATATTTAACTATTGTTCCGTTAAAATAATGGGACCTTCTTTTGTAATCGCTAAGGTATGCTCGTACTGGGCTGAACGTTTCCCATCTGTTGTTCTTGCTGTCCAGCCGTTGCTATCCATTTTACTTTGCCATTTTCCTACATTCACCATCGGTTCGATTGTGATAACCATTCCTTCTTTTAGACGTAACCCTTTTCCCGGCTGTCCGTAATGAAGAATTTGTGGCTCTTCATGCAAGGTCGGCCCGATTCCATGTCCTGTGAAGTCTCTTACCACTGAAAACCCTTCTGCTTCGACATAGGATTGAATCGCATGACCAATATCTCCAGTCCGATTGCCAACAACCGCTTGCTCAATCGCTAAATCCAATGCCTTTCTTGTTACGTCTAAGAGCTTTTGGTTCTCTTCGGTAATTTCACCGACTGCATAAGTCCAAGCTGAATCAGCTAGAGCTCCATTTAAATTAACGACCATATCAATCGTAACAATATCACCTTTCTTCAGCATTTTTTTGCGAGGAAAGCCATGACAAATCTCATCATTTACAGACGCACAAGTCGCATACTTATAACCTTGATACCCTTTTTGTTCAGGCGTTGCCCCATGCTCCGCTAAATATTTTTCGACAAACTCATCAATTTCCATTGTTGTGATGCCAGGCTGAATGAGTTTAGCAATTTCTTTATGGCAATTAGCGAGTAACTTTCCTGCCTCGTGCATAAGAGCCATTTCTCGTTTTGACTTTAACGTAATCATAACCGATCATCCTTTATAAATTTTTTCATTTTATATAAGTGCCTTCCACTCATTTAAACATCTTCATTTTATCTTTTTCTATCCTAACATAAATTCGAAATCGAAGCCTTAAAAGCCCAACTTTAAGGCTGAACCCACCTATTTTATTAAATAATTATATGGAGTTCAAATAAGAAAGGTTAATGGTAACTTTTAATGCAAAGTGAAGTGTGTACTTTGGTTATTGCTGACCATTAGTAATAGAATCCTCGCTTTTTCTGAATTTCATTACCTATTACTGGCGATTAGTAATGGAATCCTTGCTTTTTCGGTTTTTCATTACCTATTACTCCGAATTAGTAATGGAATCCCCACTTTTCCTAAATTTCATTACCTATTACTTCGGATTCGTAATGGAATACTCTCTTTTCCTAATTTCCATTACCTATTACTCCGAATTAGTAATAAAACCCTCGCTTTTTCTATATTCCATTACCTATTACTCCGAATTAGTAATGGAATCCCCACTTTTCCTAAATTTCATTACCTATTACTTCGAATTGGTAATGGAATTCCCACTTTTCCTAAATTTCATTACCTATTACTCCGGATTGGTAATGGAATTCCCACTTTTCCTAAATTTCATTACCTATTACTTCGAATTAGTAATGGAATTCCCTTATTCGCCATTTTACAGGGCCTATCTTTAGCCATTAGTAATGTCTATGATTCACAAAAGGAGTGGCCACTGAAAAAGTCCCCTGCTTATCCTTGACGAGAAAGCATCCTAGGAAATGAGGTTATTCATTAGAGCGTCAACCATAGCAACAAACGTTTTTTCATGAACCAAAACGGAGCCAGCGCAATACCCGAAGACTCCTGCGGGATAAGTGAAATACGGGAGACCCCGCAGCGAGCGAGGAGGCTCCCGATTCACCCGCGGAACGCGTAGGGTATGGAGCTGGCGGAGTAGACTAACTAATGTTACTACATTTTAGAATGTAGATCGTTTTTTAGTGACCTTACCAAAGGCTCTTATCAAAGTTCAAACAAAAAAGACTTCCCAAAGTCATTTTTGGAAAGTCCCACTACTTACTTTGGTTTACTCTGATTGAATCGGGCATTGTTCTATCTCAACTTGCTTTTTTAGCCTTTTTTGATACCAATCATAATACTCATATGCCTCCTCAAGGGGAACATCTTGAATCGATGAAAAATGAACTGGTGTTCCGCGTGTTGCAATTGTAAGTGTAGATAGACCAAATAACTTTTGCAATTTGGATTGAGAAATTCCCACCTCTTCAATCTTTTTCTTTTCAGCAATCACCATTTCAACAGAAAAGGCACCTGACCTCATTTGTATAAAGGGATGGAACAGCCCATGTCCACTATGACGATAATCAATATATCTTAAGAAAATAATTAGCACTAACAATATCGGTGATAAATACCAACGTTCGATCCAGAAATAAAACAACACAGCACTTGCAATCAACCAAAAGTAACTCGGTCTCATTAACTTAACAAATAAAGCTTGCTTCGGTAACTTCCTCATTCCTTCTTCTATCTTAAAAGTAGGAAGCACTTCCGGTAGCATGGCTCTGGCTCGTTTTTCTGAGATAAATGGAAATAACATCGTTGATTCTACCTTTTCATCTCCATATGCACCGGCACAGACGAGCTCCACCCCGACAATACCAAACCAGCGCCGCAAAAAGGTTTTCGTAAATTTAACTGCTTGGACTTTATTTTTAGCGATCGTCCACTCCGTTTGAGACAGTACCCCTTTTTTTACAAATATTCGTTCCTCATTTGTCTCAACTTGATAATTTCCGTACGTTAAAAAAGTCGTAATTAAACCGAAGAGCAGAGAAATTACAAGTAACACTAAAATGGCAAATAAAATAAAGGTCCACGTTTGACTAATAAATTGATAAGCTTCACTTACATACTCATCAATCGACAAAACATCACTTAACTGAGCTAAAAAACCAAATAAAATCGGGACTAAAGCTAAGACGCTCATCGACGTAAAGGCCGCAAACACTATTTCTTTTGGTCTAATTTGATAGTGGAGCTTCTTGTCATCCTGCAAAATAGGCTCCTCAGACCATTCATCGCTTCTTTCGTCTACGTGAACTTCTTTCTGCTTTTCACGATATGTGGCAATATAATCTTTCACCCATAAGGCATCTTCACGTTTGATACATTCAAGCTTAATTGAAGAGTCACTTGAACTTGCCGCTGTATCCAAGGTAACCGTCGTTAAACCAAACGGACGCTGCAAAAAATGCGTATTCATTTGCACACCTTGAATTCTTTCCAATTGAACAAATCTTTTCTTACGAATAAATCGTCCTTCATTTACTCTTAATTCATCACCACTAAAACTATATCTAAAATTTATCCATTTAAAAATTAACGAAATGAGCATATACAAGAAAATTAACCCCACTCCAATTTGAGCAATTCGGGTAAACATAGAGGGTTCCCCCGCGTTCACAAAAAAGAAAAGGATAATCGGGATTAACAATTCTTTAATCGATTTTAAGATAGAAAACGGAATCCACAGAGGATGCAAACGCTGGCCTTGATTTGTTTGTCCTTGAGAGGGTTCATCTCTCCTCATCGTGATTCAACTCCTCTTCTTCCCACTCTTGCTCGGATTCCCCAAGATCAGCAAATGAAGCAATTTTTCCACGTAACGCCTGAGCTGTTTGCTCTGGAATCGCTGGAATTTCATGAGTAGAAGCGGTTGTCCCAACTGTTAATGTTGATAGATGGTAATACCTTAACAATGGACCTTGATTTGTATTTACATATTGCACTTTCACCATCGGAATGATGTAGTGTCGTTTCGTAAACACTCCAAATTTTAATTGAATAAAATCCTCGTCGACTTCATAACGCCACGTTCGTTGCAGCAATGTCGGTCTAATAAACACAGCAAAAATACCATATAACACATCAATCACTAATAAACCAATTGCAACATAACCAATCCAATCAAACCATTCAAAGTATTGCTGTAAAAAAAGAATAACAGCTAACACGAGAATGCTAATAATATGCTGGACCAAAGCTGAAATTCTCCAAACCTTGACCGCATCAGGTGAGATCTTTTGACTTGGGTCTTGAATACGTTCTAACATCTGCTCTCCTCTTTCTCAAATAAAATTCTTTCTTTCATACGATAACAAACTCCCAAAAGTTACATATTTTTTTGAAAAACTTCCCAAACTATGAACATCAATCACATTATAGCATAGCTCTTTTTAACGATTAAAGGGGACGTCTTTTTAAGTGCAGATGAAACTTTTTGGTTGCTTAAATCGTATAGTTATTATGAAACACAAAGGACGGTGACATAAATGCGCAGAAATTGGTTGCTATTATTATTAATCCCCTTGCTCATGATAATCTTTCCAACAAGTGCTTTAGCCATTGATTTTACGATTACAGATAGTCATATCGATGTCTACTTACAGGAAAACGGTGAAGTTTATGTAGAAGAAACGTTTATATATGAATTTGATGATGATTTTAATGGAATGATACGTCAGCTTATTCCTGCCAAAGAAACGACCATTGCTAATTTTGAAGCCTTCGAGGGGGAACGACCTTTAACAGTTGAACAAGACGCTAGTCAATATCGAATCTATCGTAGTGGCGAGCACGAAACAGTTACTTTCACTTTAACTTATACGATCATCGGTGCTGTAGATGTTTATGCGGATTTGGCGACATTTGCATGGGCGTTTTTTGATGAACATAACGAGACACCTTACACTAATTTTACCATCTCTGTTTACCCACCTAATGAGACAAGCGATGTACTTGCTTACGGAACAGATAAAGCATTTGAAAAAGAAACCATTCAAACAAATGGTTCGGTCCTATTTGAATTAGGTACAATTGATGCAAATGAAGACGGTAGTGTATACGTTGCCTTTGATTCAGCTCTTTTTCCATCAGCTTCTGCAACCTCTTCAAACACAGTGAGAGAAGACTTTCTAAATGAAAAAGAGGCCTTAATGATCGCAGCGGAAAAAAAGAAAGAGAGCCAAGAAAACCTCTTTGCTTTTTCCAGCTATTATTTACCGATTATGATAGCGATCGCGATTAGCTTACTTCTTTATGCGTACATTATTAAAAAGAAAACCATAAACGAGATGCATGTGCAGTACGCCCAAACAAAGGAACATCCGAAAGAAGTTTTAAGTTTACCAGCAACGATCTACTTTACGAACTATAGTCAGCTCCCTCCTGAAGCGATTGCGGCTACATTATTAGACCTAGTTCGAAAAGGGGCCGTGCGCGAGGAAAAAGAAGGACAATTTACTCTGATTCAGACGGAAGACTTATTAAAACAAGAAAAAGCCTTTGTCGATTGGCTATTTAAAACAATCGGTAATGGGGAAACCTTCGCTCTTTCCGAGATGGATTCCTATTCAAAAAACACTAAAAACCGTGAATCGTTTATGAAGGATTATCAAAATTGGATAAAAGCCGTAAAAGAAGAAACAAAAGTACATCCATTAATTGATTCCAAAAGTAAGACACGAATTTTTTCTCTTATTGTCGGTCTTAGCACCTTGCCATTATTAGTCATGTTTCCGATGAACGGGATGGCATTAGCTTTTATCATCACATTATTTCTCTCGCTTTACTTTATCTTCTTTAGTATCTTTTATTCAGCAAAAACCGTCCTTGGCGAGGAAATTGTCTATGAGTGGAAGCAATTCCAGGAACAATTTTTGCAAACTCCGCAAGAACAGTGGTCAGATTGGGAGCCCGATAAGCTCAAACAAGCGATTATTTATAACCTTGGGACCAAAAATAAAAAATTTATGAAAACAAATGATAAGCTCGTCGAAACGTTCAAAAATCAAGGAACTACTACTGCAACTTCTAACACACTTTATAGCCATGGCGACATTCTTGCTTACGCTTACCTCGGGGCAATGATCTCCCAAACGACCCGACGTTCTAGTGATGCATTGAATGTTGATAGTAGTGGTGGAAGCAGTTCTTATACTGGGGGCGGTTCAGGAGCTGGCGGTAGTGGGGGCGGTAATGGCGCCTTTTAAAAGAAAACGATATTCTTAACTGCTCGAGAAAAAATTCTCGAGCTTTTTTCTATCCTATTTGCTTAATACGAATATACGTTCTATAATAAAACGAATGACATTAACTAAAAGGAGTAACTATGGAACCTTTAAAGAACCTTTATACGAAGGAGTATTTAGCTCCTTTTACAAAGCAACTAAAATCCATTTATCCTGATTTTTCCGAGCAAACTTTTTATGATTTTGTTTTTGATTCAAATTGGAACGAGCTTGAATTAAAACAAAGAATCAGGCAGATCTCAAAAGCAATTGATCATACAACCCCCTCATACGCAGACGCCATCAATTATTTAATGGAAATAGCCCCTTCATGTAAAGGCTTTGGTTATTTGTTTTTCCCTGACTTTGTTGAAGTGTATGGTTTAAATAATTGGGATTTATCTGTTCAAGCCTTAAAAGCCTTTACTCCTTACTCAAGTTCAGAGTTTGCAGTACGTCCTTATATTGAGCAAAGACCAGAGGAAATGCTCGAGGTGATGGCCAAATGGGCATTGGATGAAAATGAACACGTCCGTAGGCTTGCCAGTGAAGGAGCTAGACCAAGACTTCCTTGGGCTAAACCGTTACATCAGCTAAAAGCCGATCCGACACCAGTGCTGCCGATTTTAACGGGATTAAAAGAGGATGAGAGTCTCTATGTCCGCAAAAGCGTAGCGAATCATTTAAATGACATTTCAAAGGATCATCCGGAACTAGTAAAGAAACTGGCTAAAGAATGGTACGGTCACAATGAGCGAACCGATTGGATTTTAAAGCATGGCTGCCGAACGTTACTAAAAAAAGCAGACCCAAACATCCTTACCCTTTTTGGTTTCCATTTGAGCAACGATATTGAAGTAACTGATTTTTTTGTACCTAATGATGTTCATATTGGTGAAATTCTTCCGTTTTCATTCAATGTTAACAACCATTCCGAGCACCCTATAAAATTAAGAATTGAATTTGCTATCGATTTTGTTAAAAAGACTGGCAAGAGCTCCCGTAAACTATTTCAGTTAACCGAAAAAAGCTTCAAACCCGGGAAGCATAAATATACCCGCAAACATTCCTTTAAAGACCTTTCGACGAGAAAACATTATCCAGGTAAACATCGCTTAACTCTATTTGTAAACGGTGCTGAAATTGGAACACATTCTTTTGATGTGCATAGAGAAAAAGAAACGAGCCAGCAAATTACTTAGTTAATTTGCTGGCTCTCACTCTGTTTAAATAGACCACTAATTGTCATTATCAATCTATGAGCCTCTTGTTTTTCGTACCCTAAATTTGCATTTACGTGAGTTTCATTACATATCTCCGGTTTTTCGCACCCTAATTCTTACCAAACTCCTTTTTCGTTACCTATCCTCTATTATTCGTACCCTAATCCTCACCATTCTCAAGTTTCATTACTTATTCTCTGTTATTCGCACCCTAACCCTCGCCAAACTGTTTTTTCATTACCTATCCTCTACTATTCGCACTCTAATCTTGTCATTCGGCATTTTTCATTACTTATCCATTCGCAACGTAATTCTCAACAAACTCATTTTTTATTACCAATTCGTTCAGCTTCACAACCTCACAACAACAAAACAAAAAGCTAGCAACTTATATTAAGCTGCCAGCTTTTTGTACTTTACTAAGTGAAACTAAAAGAGGAAACACTTGTTTAAAACTATCAAAAAAGGATAGTGGCGGTTCTACCCTAAATCACTAGTCTAAAACTGAATTTGTTCCCACTCAAATAAAGAACCTGGGTCAAATTTCCGTTCTGGTGCGTATTCATCATGTCCAATTAAGTGGATTCGATCGCGCTTAATCTCAGAATTTCTTTGATAAATATCGGCTAATAATTCATTCAATGAACGATATTGAGACATCGTAAAACCAATCGTTTCAGGAGAGAGTTGCTCATATTGTTCATCTGTCATTATCGAAACCATTTCTTCCTTTGTCCCAATTCCTAATAGCTCAATCCCAATTGAATATTCATTAAGTTGATTCTCATATTCAGGATAAGCCTCCAACGTTCCTTGTCCCGCATGAAAGGCGACTCGGTCTTCTGGAACTAACATATACACATCCCCATCTCGATCAATCATATAATGAGCAGATACTTCATACTCAATAAACAACTGATAAATTTCGTCCAAATCATAAGGGTTGGCTGTATTTCTTGAGGCGTTATTCGTGAAATGAAGCATAATATGAGTAATCTCTTCCACCCGTTCTTTTGAATGTTCTACCGGTAGAAACCAATCTATCACCTGAGCTTGATATTCCCATACTTCAGCTGCAACCGTCGCAGGGGATGCTTCTATTTGAACCTCTACTACTTCTTGGTTTGAACACGCTATTAAACTAGTAACAGAAAATAAAAGTGTAATAATATAGAAGTTTCTCATGACAAATCTCCTAATCATAAGCTTTATAACTTATATCGGAGTTTGTAGATGATACTTTATACCCAATTCACTTAGTTGGCAGAAAATATTCACTTAGCTTCGCGTGTTCTTCCATTAAGGTTGCTAGACTGAAGGTGAAACTCGTTTACAGCAAACCCAACCGTTATTGCCATTATCATTGTCATTATCGGATTCATCAGCTACAGGAGTACATTCGACATAATCAATGTTTAGAGCACGAAACGCTCCACTACTTTCTTTTTCTTTATATTTAAAAGATAACTCTGTACAGTCAAGATTAGGTCGTTTACCACCTTGAACACCTAATACCTTCGACATATTTGCTCCAAGAACATTACTATTCCCTTTTGGGTGATACTGCCTTGTAAATGGATCAAACTCTACACGAATCGGCTCATTATCCCACTTACTGCCACTGCCATAATGATTTTTACACATCATTTTTCCCCCTCTATATTAATATTTCATCGATAGAAATAATCTACCGATGTACTAGCAATATATGTGAGATTCTATAAAGCGGCAGGGGATTTCCCCCTCGTCACTTGTGGAATTTAGCAGAAATAGTTTAGTACCTTAGATATTGTCTTCAAAAAGAGGTTGATACCTAGTGTACATACCTCATACCGATTTAAATATTCATAGTTCATAACTTCATAAGCAAAAAAGGATGAAATTAGTATAGGAAATAACAACGTTCGTCTTAAAAATGTTATATTAAGATTGTCTTATAAAATAGTTTAGGAGGGTTATTATGATTTATCGTTACCGTGGAACAAAACCAACAATTGATGAAAGCGCTTTTATTGCTCCGGGTTGCCATGTGATTGGTGATGTCACAATTGGAAAAGAATCTAGTATTTGGTTCAATACAGTTATTAGAGGAGACGAAGCCCCCATCCGTATTGGTGATCGATGTAATATTCAAGAAAATAGTACGGTTCATAATTACGAAGGTTTTCCAACGATTTTAGAAGACGAGGTTTCAATTGGTCATAATGTTATCCTTCATGGATGCACGATTCGGACCGGTGCTCTTATTGGGATGGGAGCGACCGTATTGGATGGAGCTGAGATTGGAGAATCAGCTTTTATTGGAGCAAATGCCCTCATTCCACCAGGCAAGAAAATCCCGCCTCGTACGATGGTGATGGGATCACCTGGGAAAGTCGTACGTGAGCTCACCGACAAAGATTTAGAAGTCATTAGAATGACGATCGATACGTATAAAGATAAAGGAAAAGAATATAAAGCTGAATTAGAATCCGAAAATTAATAAAATATGTACTTTTGACTCTAAACAAAATGGCTCTGAGAACTTATTCCTCAAAGCCATTTTGAAATTTTGATAGGGCAAATTCAGCTAAATTGTTCAGCAAAAATTGATTATTCTCCTTTAAAATTCGGTTTCCTTTTTTCAATAAAGGCCTCCAAGGCTTCCATTCGATCTTTAGTTGGGATAATCACTTCATAAGCTTTTTCTTCGAGAGCTAAACCAGACTGTAAGCTAACTTCACTGCCATGTAAAATCGCATATTTTGCTTGTTGAACAGCTATAGGGCCGTTTGCAGTAATGGCACTGGCTAGCTCCTCACAAGTTGTAATCAGCTGAGAACTTTCAGCAACCCCATTTAGAATACCTAAAGCATATGCCTCTTTTGCTTCAATTTTTTTAGCTGTTAAAATGAGTTCCATCGCTTTTGATGGACCGATTAATCTTGATAGCCGTTGAGTACCCCCAGCTCCTGGGATAATGGCCCAGCTCACTTCTGTTAAGCCGATTTTCGCAGCTGGAACCGCATAACGAAAATCGCAAGCAAGAGCTAACTCAAAGCCTCCACCAAGAGCATAACCATTAATCCCGGCGATCGTTGGTTGTGGCAGAGCCGCGATCGCTGAAAAAACATCTCGAATTGCTTTCACATTACGTTTAACTTCTGTTTGATTTAATGTCTTTCTTTCTTTTAGATCAGCCCCGGCACTAAAAGCCCTTTCCCCCGCACCTGTAAAAATGACAACACGAACTTCTTTATTAATATGAAGCCCCTCTACAATCTTCTGCAACTGTACGAGAGTTTCATAGTCAAAACAATTTAACGCTTCTGGCCGGTTTATTGTTACATAAGCTATTTGATTTTTCTCTTCATAAAGCACTTTTCCCATAAAAGCATACGCTCCTTTCTAAACTCATTTAATCGATGTTTTCGACAATCGTTGCAATCCCTTGGCCGACTCCGATACACATCGTCGCCAGTCCATTTTGAACATGACGTTTTTTCATTTCATAAATTAAAGACGTTAAAATACGGGCTCCACTCGCTCCCAATGGGTGACCATAAGCAATTGCTCCTCCGTTCACATTAACTATCTCTTGGTCAAGCTCAAGCTGCTTGATACATTCTAATGATTGAGATGCAAAGGCTTCATTTAATTCTACTAACCCCAAATCTTGGATCGTTAGACGAGCACGACTTAATGCTTTTCTCGTCGCATAGATTGGACCAACACCCATAATTCTTGGTTCAATTCCCGCAACAGCGGAGGCTTTATATTTCACTAAAGGTTTCAGTCCGAGCTCCTTTGCCTTTTCTGCACTCATCATTAATAAGGCGGCGGCTCCATCATTAACCCCTGATGCGTTCCCGGCAGTAACCGTCCCATCACGAAAAAGTGGTTTTAAGGTGCCTAACTTTTCTAAGCTCGTTTCTGGTCTTGGATGTTCATCTTGATGAATAACCGTTACATTTCCTTTACGGTCTTTGATCGAAACAGGTACGATTTCATTCGCAAACTTACCTTCCTCCATTGCTTGTTTAGCTCTTTGTTGGCTTTGGTAAGCAAAGGCATCTTGCTCTTTGCGACTAATGTTAAATTGCTCAGCGACATTTTCCGCCGTTTGCGGCATAGAGTCTGTCCCATACATTTCATCTAGGGCAGGGTTAATAAATCTCCATCCAATAGTCGTATCATACATCGTCATATTGCCACGGGGGTAATCGCTTTCAGACTTCCCAGTGACAAATGGAGCACGAGTCATACTCTCTGTACCTCCTGCAATGAAAACATCCCCATCTCCTACTGCAATCGAACGGGCCGCATAATTGACTGCATCTAAGCCAGAACCGCACAGACGGTTTAATGTCGTTCCACCTACTTCCACCGGTAAGCCAGCTAATAGTGCAGACATTCTGGCAACATTTCGATTATCTTCACCTGCCCCATTGGCATTCCCAAAAATCACCTCTTCAATCTCATTTGGATTTAACTCGGGGTTCCTTTCTACTAACGCTTTAATCACGATCGCCCCTAAATCATCAGGACGGACATTTTTAAGCCCTCCCTTATATCGCCCAATCGGCGTCCTAACTGCATCGACAATGACTACCTCTTTCACCATTTCTTACTCCCCCTTTTTAATCAATCCTTTTATGTAATAGTCCCTTCTTTTTAATTAGTGTATTTTATACGAACGTTTTAAATACACTAACATTTAAAAAAAGATTATTTGAGTTTGAATTTCTCCTTATTTCTCTCTATTAATTTCTTTCTACACCTTTTATATAATTCCTGCATCATTCTACCTTTTCCGATGAATTACTTTTCTTCTTACCACAATATCATTATGAAATAAATTACGTTCGTAGTGATATACGTAATGAATTTCGTGTTTTGAGACGACTGTAACCAATCTCGATTCCCGTAGCACACAAAATAAAATTTCTCTTACAAAGGGATTTCACTTTAAAAAAAGAATATGTTTCTGTATAAATTTTTTTAAAAGGATGATGAGAATATGGCGAAGAATTTTCCACATTTATTACCTCCCCATCAAGATTTTATAAAAAAACAAAAGCTATTTTTTGTCGCCTCCGCTCCTACCGATCCAAAAGGACATGTCAATGTATCTCCTAAAGGTTACAATTCCTTTTGTATTTTATCTGAATCAGAAGTGGCTTATATGGATTTAACGGGTAGTGGCAATGAAACTAGTGCTCATCTTAATGAAAACGGTCGGCTGACGATCATGTTCATTGCATTTGAAGGAGCTCCAATGATTTTAAGATTATACGGAAAAGGAGAAACCATTTTACCGACTTCACCGGACTGGGAGACCTTATCAACAAATTTTGACCTCTTACATGGGGCGAGGCAAATCATTAAATTGAAAATCGAACTAGTTAAAACTTCTTGTGGATTTGGAGTCCCATTTTATGGATATGAAGGAGACAGAGAAACTTTAGTCAAATGGGCCGATCAAAAAGGAGAGGATGGATTAATCAAATATCGAAAAGAGAAAAATCAAAAAAGCATCGATGGACTAATGACACCGTTAGGGGAAGCCGATTTGGAGTGATAAACACTCCAATAATCGTAAACAAAGTGCAAATTTTCTTAATTGAGTTTATCATCCTTTATACAAATGGTTTAAAACCGTCTTGACTAAGGTAAATGCACTCTTCACTAAAAGCATTCTTCATCTTTTTCAAAACTTCTTTGTGTAGTTCTTTCTGATACCAAATATTAAGCTCGTCCTCTTGGTAAAGCTCCTTCACTTTCAACAGCTCCGTTCTTCTTCCACCACTACCATCACCACTTACATAATCATCTAAAACAATTTGCTCCACTAACGAGGCCAGTTTTTCTGGAAATTGTTCACTAAATGGCAGGATAGGTGAAACGGCTACTTGAATCGGTAATTGGTTTGCTTTTAATTCTTCTAACGCCTTCATTCGGGCTTGGATCGGTGGAGCACTCGGTGTGAAACGTTTGCGAACGGCTTCTTGATCAGTCTCGATCGTCATACTAATTCTAAACCTTCCCTTTAACTGTTTATAAAGATCGATGTCTCTCGTAATAAGTGGGCTTCTCGTTTGAATAAATAAAAAATCAGGTGGTTCTTCAACCATCCCCTCTAACAGACGTCTCGTGACCTCTTGTGTATATTCAGTTGGCTGATATGGGTCGGTACTAGACGACATAAAAATCGTCACTCCCTTACCTCTTTTTCTTAGATTTACAATTTCTCTTTTAATTTTCTCTTTAGAAACCTCCTTAATATCAACCCATGTCCCCCATTCTTGACCACGAAAAACCCCAACTGGACTCTTTCGCACATAACAATAAGAGCAAGCAAAAGAACAACCAACATAAGGGTTTAGAGTATGGGTATAATTCTTTAGAAAACCAGATGCCGGAGTTAGTATTTTTTTAGGTTGACGGATAGTTTCTTCATAATGTTTTGCCATCTCTTTACCACCTTTTTATCACTATTGTACAATTCTAACGATATCAAACCTAACTTTTTCTTTTTGAAAAAAGGGATCTTAAAAAATGGGATAGAACCATCCATATACACTGTAACTTTGGAAGTGATTTATGTTAATTAAGATAAAGGAAAGGATGAATTCGAAATGAGTAGGAGAATCAACAAAAAACAAATTTTAAAACTAGCCAAAGAGATTGGGTATCGGCAAAAAGCAGCTCAACCGTATGAAGATTTAATGAAAGAGTTTCAAACAAAAGTACCTTATCCAAATGCAGAAGTGTTGTTTTTGACTGACAATACTCCAGAAAACATTGTCAAAAGGGCAATGTCCTACAAACAGATAAAATCCGGTGAGCTATCAAGAACTGAGTTAATTGAATTAGTTGAGAAGATTATAAACAACCTTAGTGTTGGTGAACATCAGATGGACTTTTGGATTGAAACATTAACAGAGGCAGTGCTGGATCCTAAAATAACTGATTATATTTTCTGGGAAGATGGCTTAACCTCAGAAGAAATAGTCGATAAAGCTCTGGCCTATAAGCCGATTAAACTTTAACTTTAATTTTTTTAACCTAGATAAAGAAACCATTAGACTCGAAAATGGTTTCTTTATCTTAAAATATATTCTTTCATTTAAGCAATCTTATTAACCGATATTACAAAATCATTTCGCTTCAATAATTTTATCCACGATTCCGTACGTTAAAGCTTCATTCGCCGTCATAAAATAATCTCTATCGCTGTCTTGCTCTATTTTCTCAAGAGGTTGCCCGGTTCTTTCCGCGATAATTTCGTTCATCTGCTGTTTTGCTCTTAATATACGTCTTGCTGAGATTTCGATATCGGTAGCTTGCCCTTGTGCCCCACCGCTCGGCTGATGGATCATGACTTCCGAATTTGGAAGGGCATACCGTTTTCCTTTTTGTCCGGCAATGAGTAAAAAAGCCCCCATTGAAGCTGCCATTCCCGTACAAATCGTACTGACATTTGGTTTAATATATTGCATCGTATCATATATCGCCATCCCTGCTGTTATCGAACCTCCTGGGCTATTGATATATAAGGAAATGTCCTTATCTTGATTATCAGAAGCGAGAAATAAGAGCTGGGCGACAACACTGTTAGCCACCTGATCATCAATTGCCGATCCAAGAAATACGATACGATCCTTTAACAAACGTGAGTAAATATCATAGCCTCTTTCACCTGATTGAGTTTGCTCTATTACATGTGGAATATAAGAACTCATCTTTGTCCCTCCTAAATTAAGCCGCTAATAATGTAGGTTCTTGCTGGTCTCGTAGCTGTGGTTTCGCTTGAAACATACGCTTGTGCTGTTGATGATTGTGAACCATTTGTAAATAACTTTCTTCTTCTGTTCCTAACAATACAATGGAGGCTAAATCCTGTGTCCGTACAGCCTCTAATAGTGCTTGAACTCTTAGAGCCGATGTTTTTCTTTGAACGGCTTCCTTTTTTGAAAGTTTATCAAGTCTTTTTCTCGCCCGATGTAGGGCAGATTTAATTGCTCCTTCACTCGTTTGAAACATGTCAGAAACTTCAGCGAGCGTACACTGAAAGACATCAACCAAAAGAATTAATGCTTGTTGCCTATTCGTTAATTCGTACGCTAATTTTTCTAAAGCAGCTTCTACTTCCATATAATCGACTTTTTCTGTTTGTTTGATTTGCGTAAGATCTACATTATGCTCCACCTCTATTTTTCGCTTTCGCCAACTATCAATCCAAGTATGTGAGGCAATTTTTGCTAAATAAGCATAGGTTAATTCTTTATCGTTAAGCGATTTTAATACTTTGACGAGTGTATTTTGCAATAATTCTTCCGCATCCCATTTTGAATTCGTTAACCGCAAACAATATTGAAAGAGGTTTGGGTATAGTAATTGAATTTTTCGTTCAAATTCTTCTATTTTCCCTGTACTGTTTTCTTCCTCCATTTTAAGCCAAGCTTTCGCCATTTCATTACCTCCTTTCTTTTATCCCCTTACTGTAATAAACGAAAAAGGATAACGATTAGATACGGCTAAGTAAGAAAAAACTGTGGTTTAATTTAAACTCAAAAACACAGCTTTATTTCTCTATTTATAGTTAACAACAATTTGACAAACAGTTTAACCATTTCCTCAATCATCGGAGTACGTTCTTCTTTAATATTTATTTCTTTATGCAAACACGTTTCCATATTTCTCATCAACCAATCGGTATCGTCTTTTTATTTTACTACATATTCAATCTAGCTACTTCCGTTAGAAGCTCGAGAAAAATCGGTCGTCTTTATGAAGACAAAAAGCGTCTTCAACAGCCGCTCTGTATTTTTTCTCGCTTCTGACCAAACGGATTTCGCTTTTTATTCAATCTAGCTACTTCCGTTAGAAGCTCGAGAAAAATCGCCACCACACTTTAGGAAGGTCACCAAAAAGTAGGGCTCATACTTCTGATTAAGAAAATCAATCAAAATGTGTTCATTATTATTTGGACCTATCGTTTTTAGTTAACCAAAACGGAGCCAGCGGAATACCCGGAGACTCCTGCGGGATTTGTGAGGAACGGGAGACCCCGCAGTTTAACGAGGAGGCTCCCGACTCACCCGCGGAACGCGTAGGGTATGCAGCTGGCGGAGTGCACCAACTACACTTTTTCTCGCTTCTGACCAAACAGGCTTCGCTTTTTATCAATCTAGCTACGCCTGTTAGAAGCTCCATTCTTATTCATTGACAAACCTTACCCTTCCTATTAGCATAAGGTTAACTCTTTACTGGGATGCTTTTTTTATAAATATGTGATATCCATACTTTATTCTACTTATTACCCTAAAACAAATAGTAAGAATTTTCTTTATATAAAGGAGGTACCTTATGAGTTTCAGTTATGTTTCACACCTGTTTTGTCCAAAATGTGCTCATACCTTTTCTGTCGATGAGCCAAAAAATTTATGCGTTTGCGGTTCTCCTCTACTTGTTAGTTATGATTACACTAAATTAAAAGATTCACTTACCAAAGATGACCTATTAGAAAGGGAACCAAATCTGTGGCGTTATCACGAGCTACTGCCCGTTAAATCTGCGGAGAATATCGTTAGTCTTGGTGAAGGGATGACTCCATTAATAAAAATGGACAAGCTTGGTGAGAAATACGGTCTAACAAATCTTTGGATGAAGGATGAAGGTCTTATTCCAACAGGTTCCTTTAAAGCACGTGGTTCAGCTGTTGGAGTTTCCAAAGCTAAAGAGTTAGGAATTCAAGAAATTGCGATGCCTACAAACGGTAATGCCGGAGCAGCCTGGTCTCTCTATGCAGCAAGAGCTGGTATTAAAAGTCATGTAGTCATGCCACTCGACGCCCCTCTTATTACCCGTAGCGAGGTATTTATCTCTGGAGCCAGCCTTTATTTAATTGATGGCGTGATAAGCGATGCCGGAAAAGTCGTCGCCAACTCTGTTCAAGGAAAAGACTGGTTTGATGTCTCCACTCTTAAGGAGCCTTACCGTATTGAAGGGAAGAAAACGATGGGCTTAGAAATGGCCGAGCAACTGAATTGGGAGCTTCCCGATGTTATCGTTTACCCAACCGGTGGTGGAGTTGGATTAATTGGAATTTACAAAGCTATAAAAGAGTTAATGGAACTTGGTTGGGTCAAAAAGGATAAATTCCCACGACTAGTTGCTACCCAAGCCACTGGCTGTGCCCCCATCGTTAAAGCGTTTGAAGAAAATAAGAGGGAAGCTGAATTTTGGCCAGACTCTCAAACAGCTGCCTTTGGAATTAACGTGCCAAAAGCACTTGGTGATTTTCTTATTCTCGAAGCGATTTATGAGACAAATGGAACAGCCGTTGCAATTAATGATGAAGAAATTTTAGCTGAACAAAACCAAATTGCCAAACTTGAAGGAGCTTTCGTTTGTCCTGAGGGGGCCGCTACTTTTGCAACAGTGAAAAAACTAACCTCTTCCGGTTGGATCAAACCCGATGAAAAAGTAATATGCTTAAACACCGGCATGGGCATCAAATACCCAGAAACCGTTCATATTCTTGCTCCAACTATAGAAAAGGAAGAACGAATTTAAAAAGGTACTGAGGTCAGACGTACCCCTAACCATAATAAGGCCACTCAAAAGTTTATTTAACCTTTTGAGTGGCCTTGTTGGATTTACTAACTTAAATTTAAATTCCTTATTCCACAACCAATGTTTTCTCATTTTCCATTGCTCGCATCCGCTTCTTATACATCACTTTTGATAAAATAACGCCTATTTCATATAGCAACATTAACGGGACTAACACGATTAGTTGTGAGATAAAATCTGGTGGTGTAATGAGAGCCGAAACGACAGCCATCAAAACATAACCGTACTTCCTTACTTCTTTTAGTTTATCAGGTGTCACGACCCCAATCGCTGTTAAAAACATCATCAACAATGGAACTTCAAATAAGAAACCTAACGGAATCGTTGTCATCATCAAAAAAGAGAAATACTCCTTGGCCGTAATCATTATTTCAAAGTTTTTTACTCCTAACCCCATTAAAAAGGAGTAGACGGTTGGGAAAATGACTAGTACCCCAAAGGATAACCCTAAAATAAAACTAATAAATAAACTTGGAATAAAGGTTAAAGCGGTTTTGCTCTCTTGCTCCGTTAACGCTGGTTTGGCAAATTTCCATATTTGATAACCGATAAAAGGAGCGGAAAGCCCGAGGCTAAGACTTCCAGCAATCCCTGTATAAAATCGAATCACATCTAAAGGTCCGAGCATCACTAGTTTATGATCATTTGTAATGAAAGGGATTACCTTATTGATATACAATAAAATCCCAATAAAACACAGTACGAAGAAAATAGCCGAATAAAGAACTGCCTTCCGTAAATCTGTTAAATGTTCAACAAGTGATTGCTGAGCTTCAACTTGTTCACCCCGCATAAAATCATCCCTTTTTTTATCTTGTTCCAGCTACTGATTTTCCTTTGTATCTTTCTCTTTATTCATTTCTGTTGATGAACTGTCATCAGACATAATACTGTTAGCTGAACGTTTGAATTCAGATAAAGTTTGTCCGAACGCCGCCCCGATTTCTGGTAACTTTTTAGGCCCAAAGATAATTAATGTAATCACTAAAATGATTATTAAACCCGGTATTCCGATATTAGGAATCCCCATCTTATTTCCTCCTTTTTTAAACTAAGTTTCCGCCCTCTTCACGGTATTTCAACATTCCCTCCACTGCACGATAGGCCAGTGCACCAACGGTCCCTGTTGGATTATACCCACTATTATGTGCAAAAGCGGATGCTCCTACTACAAAGACATTTTCTGCATCCCACATTTGCAAATAATTATTGACCGCTGATGTATCCGGATCATCCCCCATAATAACCCCTCCTGTATTATGGGTCGTTTGATAAGGGACGATATCATAGTTTTCTAAATTCGATCTTTCAGAAATTTGGGATGCTCCCATCTCCAGCATAATTTCATCCAATCTTTCACCAATATAATGATAAAGATTACGATCTTGCTCCGTGAAGTTATATGTCATCCGTAATAACGGCAATCCATATGCATCCTTATAAGTAGGATCTAAGTCTAAATAGTTTTCACGAACAGGCATCGAGGCTCCTTGTGCAGAAATACTGATCGATCTAGTGTAATAATTAATCGATAATTCTTTAAACTCACTTCCCCAGCTACGAGTACCTGCTGGGACATTGTTCGAAGCAATCGGCCTTGCTCCTGTTTGCGTACAGGCGATGTTTCCGCCATGAATGAAATCCAAATCTGCATGGTCAAAATTATCACCATTAAAATCATCAATACAAGCCCCTAATGCACCAGCTCCCATGAAGGTATTAAACCTTTCTTCATCAAAAAAACCAGTTACACCAGGCAATAATTGATAACAATAATTTTTACCAATCACTCCTGCTCCTGTTTCCGGATTATAAGGACGTCCTAAATTCGAAGTAAGCAGCAGTCTTGTATTGGTCATCACATAACCCGACAATATGACGATATCTGCTGGTTGAATGAATTCCTCTTTCGTTTTCACATCAATGTATCGAACCCCAGTTGCCTTTCCACCTTCATGTATAACCTCTGTCACATTAGCAAAATGACGAATTTCAAAATTCCCTGTCTCTTTAGCAAAAGGAATGACCGCTACTGTCGGGTCCCCTTTCGCTCCATACTCACATCCAAAACGTTCACAATACCCACAATATTGGCAAGCAGATAAAGTAGCCCCATATTGATTTTCATATGTTTGGCTCATATTCGATGAAGGCACATGGAATGGATGATAGCCTAAATTTTCGGTCGCTTGTTTAAATTTCGCTGTAATCGGTGTTTCTTTCATGGGAGGATTGGGATACTCATCCATTCTTTCTGGACCTATAGGATTTGCTTCACCACTAATACCTGCCGCCTTTTCAAATTCATAAAAATACGGTTCAAGCTCCTCGTAGGTAATGCCCCAATCTTGTAGCTGTAAGTTTAATTGATTGACTTTCTCTTCCCCATATTTTTCAATCGTTTGGGTCCGAATTTGAAAATCATAGGGCAAAAACCGATACGTCTGCCCATTCCAGTGAACACCTGAACCACCTGAACCTTCCCCTAATAAGAAAGAACCCATTTGTCGCATTGGCAAGGCTCGTTCATCTAAATCATGTCTAAAGGTGATTGTCTCCTTTGACAAGTCCTGCATTAGATCATAACGAATCGCATAACGTAGTTCATCATGGACAACATAATAATCTTTTAATCCTCTTTCTTTTCCTCTTTCTAAACCGACAACTTCTACTCCAGCTTTCGCTAACTCAGCAGCAATGATACTACCCGTCCAACCCATCCCAACAATAACTGCCTCTTTTTTCGGTAACTCTGTCGCCATTTACTAAAGCCTCCTCTAACTTAATTAATGATGGTCTGTATAATTACGCAAACTGTTAGGTTCAATCTCAATAAATTCCTCAGATTCAATTTGATTTAAAAAACTCATTTGATGACCTGGGAACCCTTTCATTCTCCATCCTTGCATATTCTTATTTCCACCATAGGCTGGATCTGCGTATACACCTTCTAGTGTAGCTGCTCTTAGTAATCTAAAAAATGTGGTCGAAGTGACACCATGCATTTCCACTTCTCCATCTGCAAACTGACTCAACACGTCATCTTTTTGTTCATCATCTAAATCGACAAACTTAGCTCCGTCATAGTGAGTATGACTGTATGTTTCAATTGCGGTAATGCCCTCATCAAAAACCTCATGTCTCAACAAAGCGGTTTGATACCCTTGGAATTCTGAACCAGGGTAAAACGGACCTTGCATATATTCTTTTGCATTGTATCCCCACGCCCCAGCAAGCTGATGGTCAATAAAAAAAGGAACGCCTAAGCTAATCGCACCTGGCCCATTTTGATCTTCTGGAAAAATTCGTTCACAAGCGGCTTCAAGTACAGCAAACCTTTCCATGTTTGAAAAATAAAGAGGGGCTTGTTGAAAATTAATAACCTTCCCTGTTTGGGCACCACCCGTTTCAGGATTAACCGCTTGCTCTCCGGTTCTCGTATTGGCACCAATTAATCCACCAATCACTCCACCACCGACTAAACCTCCCGCAACTAATCCTGAATTACGAATAAAACGTCTCCTTGACATCGTAGATTTCGGTTCTTTCCCTTCCAAATTTAATCACTCCTTCCAGTAAATAAATGTATGACTTGTTTTCAATCTCCCCTACATTTGGCATTTTATGTAGATATTTTCCTTCTATATTTTTCCACAACTAAAAAAAGTGTACGAGAAGGGATTTCCTTCTCGTACACTTTTATTTTTTAGGCTATTGAGACAAACCTCGTTCAAACATTTATATTAATGAACGCCTTTTTACGATGTCTTTATAACGTAAGGCACTGTCCTTCCAATATCGATTTTGCGTTTCAAAGTCAACATAAATAATCCCAAAACGCTTCTCATAACCAAACGCCCACTCAAAATTATCGAATAAAGACCAAAGATAGTACCCCGCGATATTCATTCCCTCATCATTTAATTCTTGAACCGCCATTAAGTGTTGCTCTATATAATTGGTACGCTCTCTATCATGAACACGTCCGTCAGACTCGAGAACATCATCATAGGCAGCCCCATTTTCCGTAATATAAATTGGTAAGTCTGTATACTCTTTTCTTAATCGGCCAATAAGTTCTTTAAACTCTTTAGGTGAAACATCCCACCCCATTCCTGTTTTTTTGAAATCTGAAAAAGCAGAAGAGGATAAGGTTGTGGATAAACTATTATACTCGACTAACTCGCGAGCGTAATAATTAATGCCGAAAAAGTCACAATCAATAGAAATGGTCTCTAAATCTCCTTCTTGAATAAATTGAAAATCATGCACATGTTTAGAGAATAAATTGACCATATCTAGTGGGTAAGCACCTTTAAAGAGTGGATCTAAAAACCACCGATTTGTGTAGCCATCCGCATTATTAGCAGCTATTCGATCGTTAAATGTATCAGATGCTGGATAGACCGGGGCCAAATTAAGGGTAATCCCAATTGGAGTTTCCAGCTCAAGTTTATTTTTAAACACCTTCACTGCCTCTCCATGTGAGAGTAAAATATGATGAGCTGCCTTTAATCCTTCTTCTATATTTGTATGTCCAGGGGCATGAACTCCTAAATGATAACTTAAAAAACTAGCACACCAAGGCTCATTATGAGTGATCCAAGTAAAAACATATTCATCTAATTCCTCAAAACATTTCATTGCATACTCCAAAAACCAAGCGACAGATTCTCTATTCACCCAGCCACCTTTATCTTGTGCCCACATTGGTAAATCCCAATGATATAAAGTCGCGACTGGTTTAATCCCAGCCTCGCATAATTTTTTTAACAATGATTTATAAAAATTCATTCCTTCTTCATTGTACAATCCTTGTTCAGGAAAGATTCTTGGCCAAGCGATGGAAAAACGATAAGAGTCAACCCCAAGTTCTTTAATAAGATTTATATCCTCTTCATAACGATAATAGTGTTCACAAGCTCGATCACCCGTATCCCCATTTAATACCTTTCCTCTTTTTCTCGAAAATGTATCCCAAATGGATAGAGTTCGCCCTCCTTCATTAAAGGCCCCCTCAATTTGATAGGAGGAAGTCGCGGTTCCAAAAATAAAGTTCTTTTCAAATTGTGACAATTGTAAACACCTCTTCTATTATTCTTTAACAGCTCCTGCTGAAATACTACTAATAATGTATTTTGATAGAAATAGAAATGCGATCATAATAGGTACAACAGATATGGCAATTCCTAAGTACATAGCCCCTAAATTTTGAGCCACTTGTGAACCCCTTAAAGCTCCCATCATAACAGGCAAAGTATATTTTTCTGGGCTGAATAACACAACAAGTGGAAGAATGTAATTATTCCACGAACCAATAAAAGTAAAGATGGCCATTGTCGCAATAGCAGGCATCATTATTGGCATCGCAATTCGATGAAAAATATGCAGTTCACTTGCTCCATCAATTCGTGCGGCTTCAATTAGAGATATGTGCAATGTTGAAACAAGAAATTGCCTCATGAAGAAGACAACAAATGGTGCGGCAATAGAGGGTACAATTAATGGAACATAGGAATCTAAGAATCCCATTGTTTTGATTAAATCATAGAATCCGATTAATCCTAATTGGCCTGGAACCATCATTAAAACTAATATTGTGATAAAGAGGACGTTTTTCCCTTTAAAATTATAAATAGCAAAACCATAAGCCGTTAGTGCGGAGAAATAAGAATTCAAAATCGTCACACTGACAGCCACAATCAAACTATTCGAAAAACCTCTCCAAACATTCATATAACTTAAAAGCAAATCATAATTTTCCTTTAATGCTCCACTAGGTATTAGCGTAAATCCTTGCTGCAATATTTCCCCGTTCGTTCTCGTCGCATTAATAATCATCATATAAAAAGGGATGAGACTTATAATCGCAAGCAATATTAATGCGGCATAAATCACACCTTTTACGACTACTTGTTTTGTCATTTATTTCTCACCCCTTCTTTGTACTATTACGATACATGGATTTAAATGTAACAAACGAGAAAAAGACCGTTATCACAAATAATCCATATGCGACCGCTGCAGCGTACCCAAAATTGTTGTAACGGAAAGCTTGATTATACAAATATAAAACCATCGTATTCAGTGACCCCTCTGGTGAGCCTAATCCATCGGTAATAAGCATTGGCAGGTCAAAGATTTGTAATCCACCAATTAAAGAGGTAATCAAAACGTAGAGCAAGATGGGTTTCAGTAAAGGAATCGTGATATTCGTAAACGTTTGGAAACGATTAGCACCATCAATAAGAGCAGATTCATAATAATCTTTTGAAATACCTGAAATACCTGCCATCAAAATAATAAATGTATGACCAAACCACATCCATGCACCGATTAAGGCAACTGACCATCTTGCTGTCGTTGGATTATTAAGCCAATTAATCGGTTCAGATATAATGCCTAACTGAAGCAATAAATGATTGATTGTACCATGATGCCATCCAAGTAAAATCCCAAATAAGAGGGCAACAGAAGCTATCGTAATCAAATTAGGTAAATAAAAGACGGCTCTAAATAATCCTAATCCTCTCAACTTTAAACGAATATCCGAAAACAAAATGGCAAGTAATAAAGCGATAATAATCTGAAAGAAAAAGTTAATTCCCCAAATATAGATCGTATTAAAAAAGGCTTGGACAAAATACGTATCCGTAAACAACCTTAAATAATTAGCAATTCCAATAAATTCGGGTGTACCCATACCAGAATAATTCGTAAAACTATAATAAAAAGTTAGAACAATAGGGTAGATACTAAACGTCGCAAAAACAAGAAAGAATGGTAATATAAACAAATACCCATAGTAGTCAATTCTTTTCATATAAACACCTTCTCCGTTCTTATTTAAGCTGATGCTTGAATAAGAAGAATTTCTTTCATAGAAAACATTCATGCTTTTTTAAGTGCAACCTAGTATAAAAAACAAGAAAGCAGCTCTTTCAAATAGCATACAGAGACTCCTGCAATACTAGTAAAGGGGCCACTGAAAAACGGTCTACTCAGTAAAATATGGTTACATTAGTTAGCTTACTCCGTGAGCTGCATGCCCTACGGAACGCGTAGGGCATGCAGCTGGTTGAGTAGGCCAAATGATACAAACTCTATTGCTGATCCGGTGTTGTAATATGTGGATAAGCGTTTCGAACTAAATTATAAAACTCTTGAATTGCCTCTTCTTTTGTTTTTGATCCTTCTACATATTCAGACACTGCGTTTCCGAAGAGTGTATCCATTTGTTGATCGTATCTAGTGACAATTCCAGGGTTGATCGACTGAGCTTCTTCTAAGAAAAAGGTATAGTTATTTTGTCCTCCTAAAAACTCTTCGCTAAAGTCATCTTTGATCTTTTCTGTGACAGGTAAATATGATAAAACATCCCCAGTTTCTAAAGCCCATTCCGTTAAAAATTCATCGTCATGGGTCATCATTTGAATGAAGTCCCACGCCTCTTCTTTTTTATCAGAGTTCGTATAAATCCCTAACCATGTTCCGCCCCAGAAATAAGGGTTAGGTCCATTTGTTAAAGCCCAATCTCCAATGGTTTCTTCTGTATTTTCTTTCAACACACTGTGAAGACCCCATGTTGGCAATGCATACGCAAAGACTTCTACTTCATTTGTATTATTTTCATCGACTTCATCCCAGCCAGCATTATAATTAATTGGTCCATCCATTGCGGCAAACCAAGCAGGTGACCATTCTGGAGCAAAAGCCGTTAAGTCCTTTTCACGTAGTTCTTTCGCATAATCAAAATGATTCATGCGGCCTTCAGTCATAATCAATTCATCATTCTCATTCACCCATGCTTCAGGGTTTTGCCCTTGAGCAAACCACCGAATGGCCCCCTCATCTGGAAATAAACGATAACCAGCTGCTTTCATTTTGTCTCCGACTTCATATAAACCATCCATCGTCGTAAACATATGTCCAACCTCATTTGGATCATCTGTTCCTAGCACTTCTTGGGCAATACTCCTTCTATAAAAGATTCCACCAGGAGTCGTTTGCCATGATACCGCTTTTATTTCTCCATGTGAATTTCTTCCTAATTCGAACACGTATTCAACGTAATCTTCTTTAAAATCCTCCACATTGTAAGGCTCTTGAGAGAGATTTTCCCAATATTCTTGTTCGACCCAATCTTTAATAAACGCAAGTTCTCCAGTAAAGACATCTGGTGCCCCTTGTCCGCTCTCTAAAACAGGTCTTAATCTTGTTGGATAATCTTCTATTGGGATAATCGTTAATTCCACTTCAACTCCAAACTTCTCTTCGTACGCTGCAATCGCCCCTTGGTTTTCTAATTCATCTGTAAAGGACCAAATAACAAGCTTATCTTTGCTTCCACCGCTAGAACTACTGCAGGCAACAAATACAAGGCAAGCGGAAAGTGCAATGAACAATAAGGTTAATTTTCTCATTTTACAAAACCCCCACTATTTTATAATTTTCCGAAACCGCTTTCGATAAGGAGTAAAAAAAAATGGTGTAACCGATTATAATAGTCCGAAATCAATTTAAAACGCTTTCACAAATGCTCTAACCTAAATGTTTACTTTTAATTTCTCACCTCCCCTAATCTTGAAGCATCCCTTTTTTTAATATGATTTAAAATCTAAACCGCTTTCACCCTTAATGACAAGTTTGTATCCATCTCACAATGGATACAATCCTCTAATGATTATGATGCTTAACAGGTCCTGTTGAATGTCTCTTAATGAGTTCAACTGGAATCTTAACAGCGGAATAGGCTTTATTCTTTTCATTCATTTGTTTGATTAATACTTCTGCCGCACTTTCACCAAGTAAGTCCATGTCCTGTTTCACCGTCGTTAAGGCTGGTGATACGTACTTTGCCAATTCAATATCATCAAAACCAACAATTGAAATATCATCAGGAACGTTTAACCCTTCATCTTGAATCGCGCGCATTGCGCCAATTGCCATTGTATCTCCTGCAACATATACAGCTGTCGGCTTCTCTTTTAAAGCAAGGAGTTTTTTCATTGCTTGATAGCCTCCTTCATAAGAGAAAAATCCGCCATCAACAACATAATCACTAGGAATTTGTAATTGCAATCGTTCTACACTATTAAAGAACCCTTTAGATCTTTCAGTACCAGCAAATGTAGTTTTGTGTCCACAAATATGGGCAATTTTTCGATGTCCAAGTGAATGTAAGTAATCGACGACTAATTCACTCCCTTGATAATTATTGCTATAAACAACACTCGTATTATTACTGTGTAAATCAAGTACAACACTAGGAAGAGCAGAGTCTATTAATTTATTCACTTCACGATCATCATAATGTGAACTAAAGACTACGACTCCATCAACACCACGGTGGAGAGCATGATCAATATAACTTTTCGTTTCTCCTCCAACCTTTTTGCTTAAAAAGATAATATCGTAACCAAATCGTTCAACATATTTTTTAAATCCTTCAATGACGCCATTAAAAAATGGATGCTTTATGCCTAACCCGAGATCTTCTGCAAAAATAACTCCAATTGCCCAAGATTTTTTGGTCGTTAATGATCGAGCAATTGAATTTGGGTAATACCCCATCTCCTCTACAGCATCTAAGATGATTTTTTTCGTTTTTTCACTGACATCTGTATAATTATTTAAAGCTCTTGATACAGTCGTGATCGAAAATCCTGTCTTTTTAGCAATATCATAAATTGTTGTCATATTCATTCAAACCTACTTTCGAAAGCGCTTTCGATTTCATTATAATTTTCAGACTATTGGATGTCAATTAAAATTTTTTGTTAAGAGATTTCATCGATTAGAGTGTCCTATCAGGTGATAAAAATGACCTGATAAACGCAGCTTATCTCTGCTTTTTAAACATGTAAAAAAAGCTACTGATAAGATATTCAACCTTATCAGTAACTCCATCAGATTTATCCTTATTCAGCTGTCATTTCTAAGTCATCTACTTTTTTCTCTAAATACTGAATATCTTTACGGGCATTGAACCGTTCTGCTTTTTCTAATTTAACGGCGACATTATAGCTTGGGATTTTAGCCAACTTCTCATAAACCCCTTTTGGTAATAGGAAGTTTCCTTCTGGGAAGTGAACTTCTAGGTTGCCACGGGCAATATCAACAAAACGAGCTTTACCAGTAAATACACCATGCTGATTGTAAACAACGACTAATTCACGCTCTGTGATGCTTAAATCTTTTGCATCCTCTGCATTTAATAAGACATCATAACGCTCGGCATCGTTAAAACCATCTTTTTCACTGTAAACCATTGAGTTGAATTGCTTTCCACGTCTCGTTGTTACATAGAAATCACCCGATACTTTATTTAAGTTTGGAATATCAACAGGAATTAATGTTCCTTTTCCATCTGGAGTTGGGCAAATGCCATCCTCACATAACCAAGCTCCCCCCCATTGGAAGACATCACCTTGTTTTTTCAAATGTTGAACGCCCTCGTAATTCGGGTTTGCTTTCGCCATTTCTTCACGGATCGCTTGGCCATCCTTGAAGTCGACTAGATGAGCTGTTTCTGGTTTAACTCGCTTCGCTAAGTCGATATAAATTTTCCACTCCGAACGTGCTTCTTCAATTTCTTGCTTATTTCCCTCAATTTTTGGAGAGAAATAAACCATACGCTCTGTTGAAGTGGACGTTCCACCACCATCTTGCTCATAACGTGTTTTCGCTGGTAACACGATGACCGCTTCTTTTGCATCGACAAGGGTAGATGTATTAAAAATAATGTCTTGATGGACACGGATTTCGAGTTCTGAAAGAGCTTTTTCAATAAACTTTGGATCAGGCATTGTTTCTAAGAAATTACCGCCGGATAAATAATACATTTTCACTTTGCGCTCATTATCCTCCGGTAATAAACAGTTCTCTAGGGAAACACCTAAAACATCCCCTTGCCATTTAGGAAGCTCAAAATTCCATAGCTTTTCAATCCGTTCAATATTTTTCTCATCAAAATCTCCACCAGGTAATACGAATGGGTCAGCTCCCATTTCTCCACTTCCTTGAACACTTGAGTGACCGCGGATTGGCATTACTCCTGTATGCTCACGCCCTAAGAAACCACGTAGTTGAGCAAGATTAGCTACTTGTGAAATATTATCGGAAGCAAATGTATGCATTGTTAAACCTAAAGACCAAACAAAAATTCCAGATTTGCTCTTCGCAAGTAACAGTGCTAGCTCTCCGATACGGTCTTTTGTTACACCAGAAGACTCGACGATTTCATCCCAAGATTGTTCATTTACCTTTTGTTTTAATTCATCATAACCATTGACATGCTTTTGAACGAAGTCATGATCAACCGCTGAACCGTGCTCCTCTTCTTCCATTTCAAACCAATGCTTCATAATTCCATGCATAAACGCAATATCGCCACCAATGTTTACTTGGTAGAAGTCATCAGCAAGCTTTGTTCCGAATAACGCCGATTCTCCCACTGATGGAATCCAATAGTTTTCCATAGCCGGCTCACGATATGGGTTAATACAAATAATTTTTGTCCCTTTTCGTTTAGCTGCGTACATATATTTTGTTGAAACAGGCTGGTTATTGGCTGCAACCGAGCCCCAGAAAACAATCACGTCAGAGCCAATCCAATCTTTATAGTTACAGCTTGATGCCCCAATCCCAAGCGACCGTTTTAATGCCGTTTTGGACGGAGAGTGACAAATCCTTGAGGCATTATCAATATTATTCGTTCCAAGGAAGCGAGATACTTTTGCTGCTACATAATAAGATTCATTTGTAATTCCTCTTGATGTTAAGAAAAAGCTATAATTTTTTGGATCTAATTTTTTCATCTTATCAGCAATCATATCCATCGCTTCATCCCAATCAATACGAGAGAATTTACGCTCTCCAGGACGGCGGATTAGAGGATATGGAATACGGCCTAACTCACGGAGCTCGGCACTTGTATACTTTCTTAATTCATCAATGTCCGCGTGAACGATTTCTTCTTTCATCGCTGGCATTGTATTTAAACGTAGAACATTTAATCTCGTCGTACAAACGTGCGGCCCTGCTAGAGTTTGGTCATAAAGTCCAGAAACACCTAGTGCACAGCCATCACAAACCCCTTTTGTAATAATGTTCTTTGCGTAATTTAAGTTATCTTTATTATGCCAAACGACCTTCATCGTTTCACGAATATGATGTGGTTTTACTTTCCCAAGACCAAACGGAACCTTACTAACCCATAAATCAGGTGTAAGGGTTTTCGGTAATTTAATTGGGCCTGTATGTTTTGTTTTCCCCATAACAAATCACTCCTCAAAAAAATTTCTACTTAATACAAGCATATGATGACTCGTATTCATAATGTACTGGCTTATGCTCCTACAAAGACAAAAAACCACCGTTCAACTAATAAACGAGCCTTAGTAGATAAACGATGGTTTAGCCTTTTGCAGGAGCGCTACCAAGTGCCCGAACCAATTTTATTTCTTATTGTTAAACTTCTCTTCAATGTTCTCGTCAAAGACAAAGATAGACATTCCAAAGTCACGTTCAATATCAATATCAACAAAGAGGTCCACTAAGTTACTTTGTAATAACTCTTCCATTTCAAATGGTCTGTTTTTCCGATACATATCTTTGACCATTTCAGTTCTAGCCGCTCGAAGCATTTGTTTACCTTCATCTGCGGATGCAATAAACTTCTCCACAGGTGAAAGATTTCCCTCCATTTCACAGATCGCCCAGTGTTTACAGAACGTTGTGTTTATCTTACTCGGTCCTTTTCCCATATGTTTTTTACGAAAAGCACGAACAAGATTACTGAATTCAGCTTCGTATTTATTCATTATTCACCCTCGCTCAAAGATTATGGCTCATTCAAACGTTCATCCAGTTTTTAGCTAGCCAACTGCTTTGAATTATTCGCCTCTTTTAATTTCTTTATATCAATTCTTATCACAAGAGAAACAATTAATGCAACTATAAACATGGCACCGAAAATGTAAAGTGTTCCCGCATAACTATTGGTTGTTTCACGAATCCAGCTGGCAACTGTTGGACCAACAAGTCCTGCTGCTGCCCAAGCTGTTAAAATGTAGCCGTGAATCGCTCCAAGCTGTTTCGTACCGAAAATATCACCAATATACGCTGGGATCGAGGCAAATCCTCCACCATAACAGGTCATGATTAAAATTAAAATCACTTGGAACACGATTGCTGCTGTAATGCTTGGTAAGATAAAGAATGCTCCAATTTGAATCGCGAAGAATGTCGTATAAACGGCCGGACGACCGATATAATCAGATACTGTGGCCCAACCGATACGACCAAGACCATTAAAGACACCCATAACTCCAACCATTGTAGCTGCCGCTGCTGCTGATAACCCCGCAAGCTCCTGGGCCATTGGTGAAGCAACCGCTAAGATCGCAATTCCACAGGTTACGTTGATAAAAAGCATCACCCATAAAAACCAGAAACGTCTTGTTTTTACCGCCTCATTTGCTGTTAACTGGGCAAGGTCAGGCTTCACATTTGTTCCCCCTGCTGCAAACTCGCTCATATACCCTTCAGGTGGACGCTCTAAGTAAAGAGCCGCACAGATCATAATCACAAAATAAACCGCACCTAATGTGTAAAAAGTCGATGAAATCCCAACTGAATCAATTAACGATCCCATAATAGGACTTGCAATCATTGCGGCAAAACCAAATCCCATAATCGCAAGACCTGTAGCTAATCCACGACGGTCTGGGAACCACTTTACTAAGGTTGATACTGGTGTAATATAACCAACACCTAAACCAATTCCTCCTAAAACCCCGTAACAGACATATAAGAGCCATAACGATTCCATCGCTGTTGCAAAACCAGATCCTATCATCCCTACTCCAAAGAAACTAGCTGATACAATCCCTGAAATTTTTGGACCATACTTCTCTACAAAATGACCCATAAATGCTGCTGAAAGACCTAAAAATAAGATAGCAATACTAAATGTTAAAGAAATAGAGCTCAACCCCCAACCAAACTGGTCATGTAGTGGGTTTGTAAAGACACTCCAAGCATAAACGGAACCGATAGAAATATGGATACCGACAGCAGCAAGAGCAATCAGCCACCTATTCTTTGTCTTTTTTACTTGTTCACTCACTTTCTTTTTCCTCCTCATGTCATAATAAAAAAATCGTCGTCACTTTTAAAGAATATAGCTAAATAAGCTATAGATCCTTAAAAGTGGCGACGATTAGTTTTAAGCAGGGAACGCTACTTAAATCCCAATAGAAATCGCTTTCAGTATGTAACGATTCAAGCCAGGCAACAGGGTCGCTATTCCTGCACTTAAATGTTACAAATTTATGAATGCTTCTTCCCTAAATCATAACTTGTTTTGTAACCATTTTCAATATAATTTACGCTTTTTAAAGAACTTTTATCAATCATCTCATTCGTTTTGATACCACTTGTCACCATCACAAGATTGTGTTTAGATAAAATCAATCATTTGACAGAGAGTGGGTAGATTTAAATGGAGGAGTCATTAAGTCTCAAAAGGTCGATCATCAAATATCAAAACAAGCAATTTATAGAAACAGAAGACGAAATCGTCATTGAATTCCCTTTAACCATTATGATAAACGGAGAGGAGTTTGCAACGATGGTATGTAGCCCATTCCATTTAGAAGAACTCGTCATCGGCTTTTTGGCTTCTGAAGGCGTCATCCGTTTCCGAAAAGAAATTAAAGATTTTAAGCTTGATATTGGGGCTGGCTTCGCTCACATCGAATTAATTCAAGATAAATTTGTTAGCCAACAGACATTCTCCAAACGATTTATTGGCTCATGCTGCGGGAAAAGTCGCCAATTTTATTTTCAAAACGATGTCAGAACAGCTAAAACATCGATGTCAAAAACGAAGATAACAGCCGAACAGTGTATCCAACTTATGAAAAAAATGCAATCTGAAAGTGTTGTTTTCAAACAAACAGGTGGGGTTCATAATGCAGCCCTTTGCTCTAGCAACGAGTTAATAGTCAGTCGCACCGACATTGGTCGTCACAATGCCCTCGATAAACTATTTGGTTATTCCTTATTAAATCAAATTTCGGTCAAGGATAAAATCCTTGTGTTTAGTGGACGAATCTCTTCTGAAATTTTAACAAAAGCCGCTAAAATAGGAGTTGGAATCGTATTATCGAAATCAGCGCCCACCGATTTAGCGATTAAGCTTGCAGAGGATCTGAACATCACCGCCATTGGATTTATACGGAACGGCTCTTTTAATATTTACTCGCACCCAGAAAGAATTGTCTTAGAAAATCAAACTGTAAAGGAGGAGAGAAAATGAGTTCTTGTAAGCTCGATCACCCATTAGAAGATGTAAAAGCAAAATTAGCTTCTCAGCAACAGTTTTTACCATCCGCTCTTTATCAAAAGTGTACCGCTTATTTGGAAACGGAACGGAGCCAAGTCGCGTTAAATGAATTATTTCATTTGTTAAAGAAATATGATTTAGCTGATAGTCATGAGCAACTGAGTCGGAATGAAAAAATAAGTAAGTTGATAGAAGGTTAATACGAAACTCGGATATTGAGCAGTTAAATAAATGTTTAATTAAAATCTTTGAGTGGAGATAGGGACAAAAAACTCCTATGATACGAAAGACAGGTAACATTTATTGGGATCGTAGTGGGTAGCACTCTATTCACCGCTCCCGAAAATCATGCTCCGCTAAGAAAGAGGATAAGTCTTCTCATTCCTTTTGTAATATAAAATAAGTAATTTCCATTAAAAAAGTTAGATGACCGTCATTTCTAGTCATCTAACTCTTTTTTAAGGGTTTTGTCCCAGCCTCTACATTCAGATTAAGTATGTGAAACAATCATTTCCGCTTCTCCCTTTAATTGATAGTTTGATAGTGTCGTTGGCAGGATAAAATGGGCTCCTTTAGTTATTTCATATGTGCTTCCTTCCACGATTAAAGTAGCTTCTCCGTCTAGTACACTCACAAGTAAATATTTATTATCAATCTTACCGGAAAAATCTCCGAATAACTCCCAATGATAGACTGTAAAATAGTCTCCTTGCTCAAGACAAACTTGTGTAAGTCCATTTTTTCTAATGACTTCTTGCTTACGTTGCATATCTTGGTGTGGTACTGTTGTCACCACAATAGATTGGTCGATATGTACTTCGCGTCTATTGCCCTTATCGTCCGTACGGTTATAATCATAAACTCGATAGGTCAGATCTGAATTCTGCTGAATTTCTAAAATCGTGATTCCTGCTCCAATCGCGTGAATCGTTCCACTTGGTACAACAAAGAAATCTCCAGGCTTTACTTTTACTCTCCTCAACAGCGCATTCCAATCTTCCTGATTAATCAGTTCTATTAACTCTTCTCTTGAACTCGCATTATGACCAAATATAATTTCAGCATTTTCTTCACAATCAATGATATACCAACATTCATTCTTTCCTAATTGACCGTTTTCATAAATAGAAGCATAATTGTCATTTGGATGAACTTGGACTGATAGATCCTCTGTAGCATCAAGGATTTTTACGAGCAAAGGAAACTGCTCACCCTCCTCATATCCAAATAATTTCCGATGGCTTTCCCACACTTGATTAAGAGTATGACCTTCTAGCTTCCCATTTTTAATTGGACATGGCCCATTCGGGTGTGCTGAAATGGCCCAACATTCACCTGTTTTATTAGTAGGAATGGCGTATCCAAATTCGCTTTTTAACTTTTCCCCACCCCAAATACGTTCATGAAAGATCGGTTCTAAAAATAACGGTTCTCTCATAAGAATTTACCTCCACTTCACTGAATATTCAGTAAATAATCAAAACTATTATTTTGTCCCCAATGCCAACGCCCCTAATATCGCTTGCTTATCATTCAATTGTGGTGAAACAATATACTCTTCCATACAATTAATACTGATATACTTGTTCAACATTTTATTTACATTACTTCTTATTAACGGAATCAATGTCGATTGTTTTAAAACTCCGCCTCCCAAAATAATGATTTCTGGTGCAAGAATTAAACTATAATTAACAATTGCCTTGGCCATATAGTATGCTTCTAAATCCCAAACTTCCCCATTGTCTTGAAGTTCATTGCCTTTCTTTCCATATCTCGCTTCAATCGCACTACCTGACGCTAAACCTTCTAAGCAATCTTGATGATACGGACAACTTCCTCCAAATAAGTCACTATTATGTCTTGGTACAAAGATATGTCCCATTTCAGGGTGCGATCTTCCTTTAAACGTTTCACCTCTTTGCACAAACCCAGCCCCAATACCTGTTCCAACCGTTATATACAAGCAGCTGTCTTTATTCTTAGCAGCCCCCCAATAATACTCTCCTAAAGCAGCCATATTAACATCCGTATCTAGAAAAATTGGAATATTAAAGAGAGTTTTTAAGGCCCTATAGATATTAAAATTTTTCCATAACATTTTTGGACTATTTAATATTTCTCCATAATTGGCTTTATGCAAATCTAACTCTATTGGACCAAAGCTACCAATACTAATAGAGGTAAGTGAAAATTCACGGAAGAAATGAGCTACATCAGCTAAAGTTAATTCAGGGTCTCTTGTTGGCAAACTGACTTCAGAATGAACGCAACCTGCTTCATCTACAATGGCACACACAAACTTAGTTCCTCCAGCCTCAATTGCACCGTACAGCACTATAATTTCCCTCCCCTTTAAGAAAAGAAGATGCCCAAAAGGCTCTGCAACCTTTTGAGACACCTTTATCTTCATCATTTTGTAAAGGTTATTCCACCCTGGCGATTTTAATTACTGACTTTCTTTCCATGTATCATACTGTTGTTGAATTTCATCTAACACTTTTTGCATACCCGCTTCATATAGCTTTTCATTAAAGGCCGGAATATACTGCTCTGGATTCACTGCTCCTTTAAGTAATGCTGGTGAAAATTCACTTGTAACATTGGCAATAGCCGCTATTTCAGTTCGTACTGGATTAGAATCAAAATAAAATCCTAATACCGGTGATGGAACTGAATTTTGATTAAACTCCTCAAAAGCTTCCCATTTATCGGCTGGGTCATCTTCGTAAAGTTTCAAAATTAATTGATTTCCAATCGCAAAGCTAGGCATATTATAACTTTCTACTCGAGCAGGCAAATCTGTAATGGTTCCGTCTTCATTTACCTCGTAGTGAACTCCCTCGATTCCTTTATCTATTAAATTTCTTAAATAAGGATCTGAATTTAATAAATCTAAAAACATCATCGCTCTCTCAGGGTTTTTGGATGTGGCTGATATAGCTTGCATCGATCCTGTAACTGAATTATTAAATACATAAGGCTCGTGTAACTCACTTGTTACAATTTCATAACCAGCTGATCTTGTCCAAATAGATTCTGCATATGGTTGATAAAGTTCTTTTCGCACAAACCAATTAGGCGTTTCCAAAGGCCAAGAATCTGTACTCGTAGCTGCATCTGGGCGAATATATCCTTTTTGATAATATTCATGCATCGTTTTTAAAGTATTTAAAGTGACTTCTTCTTCATATTTATTAATGACTTCTTCTGTATTTCCTTCTAAACGAAAAGCAAACGGCATTTCTTCTTGTAGAATTGAATCAAATGGAAGATAAGCATCAAATGTTGCGATTGGTGTAACGTCTGCCTCTTCCTCTTTAATAACCGCTAATAACGGTTCTAAATCTTCAAGGGATCGGACTGTCGAAATATCTAGACCGTGCTTCTCTACAAGTTCATTATTAAATGAAAGAACAGCTTGTTGTCCAACTTCCTTATTCGTTGGAATCGCATAAAGTTCTCCATCAATTTGAGCCCCTTCTAAAAAGGCCGGGTCAATTAGTTCCTTCATTTCCTTCCCGTATTCATCAAGCAATTCGTTTAAACTTAAAAAGGCTCCTCGTCTAGCATTTAAGGAATAGTTATTTGCCCACGAACTTGTAAAGGCGATATCATACGCTTCTCCTGAGGTTGTAATAATTTGCATTCTTTCATCAAATTCCCCCCAATCAAGTAGTTTCAAATCAATTGAGGCATTAATTTTTTCAGTGGTATACTCATTGACTTTCTCCATAACCAAATCAACGTCCTGTTGTGGACTCCCAATTAAATACCAAACTAATGTTACATGTTCATCGTTTGTTACTTCAGAACCATCATTTTTAGCATCTGAAGCATTTCCTTCTGTGTTCTCATTACTACAAGCTAGCAAAATACCAGTCATCATGAATACTACAACTAATAACCAAAACCTTTTCATGAACATCCCCCATTTCATTATCGTTATATGCTTTATATCAAAAAAGGAAGAATAGATAATTCTATAAACTCATTTTTCCTCCTTGTTTGAAAAATATTATTCTTTGACGCCTCCTATTGTTAAGCCTTTAATAAAATACTTTTGAAAGAAAGGATAAGATAAAGCAATTGGCAAAGTGGCAATCACAACCATCGCCATTCTAGCTGAATCTTGTGGGATAGACGCCAATATTGCACTATTCTGATTGGATATCATCGCGTTCTGACGAATAAAGTCTAAGTTGCTTTCAATCCTCATTAATAAAGATTGCAATGGAACTAAATTAGGGCTGTCGATAAACAGCAAGGCATTAAACCAATCATTCCAATAAGCAAGCGTACTAAAAAGAGCAATAGTCGCAATTCCCGGCACGGAAAGCGGCAAAACAATCGTTAGAAATATTCTAAATTCTCCAGCTCCATCAATACGAGCTGAATCAAGTATCGCCTCAGGCACAGTACGCATAAAGAAAGTTCTCATAATAATGATATAAAAAGCATTAACAGCCATTGGAAGAATAAGTGCCCAAATGGAATTTTTCAATCCCAAAAACTGGGTCATTACGATATAAAAAGGCACCATCCCGCCACTGAACAACATCGTAAAAAAAGCGATAAAGGTAAACTGCTTTCGATAAATAAATTGTTTTCTTGAAATCGCATAGGCATATAAAGCAATTAAAGACACACTAATAATTGTTCCGACAACGGTGACAAAAATGGTGACCCCATATGCTTGAAAAATCTGCGACCTAATTTGCCACAAATATTGATAGGCATCAAAGCTCCATTCTTTTGGAATAATCTGATAGCCATATGTAGCTAACGACTGCTCGTTCGTCAGCGAGATTATGATTACATATAAAAATGGAAACACACATAAGAAAGCAAATGTTCCTAACAGCAAGTGCATAAACACACTAGTTTTTCCTGTAAATCCAAACGGATTATATGTGGGGGTTTTTTTTGACTTAAAACTTATATTTTTCACTTTTCTTTTAGGTATATTAGGTGGAGTTTTCATATAATCACATCCCTTCCACTAAGCGTTATCTAACTTTTTATAAGAGCGTTCAAACTATTTTCAATAAATATCGTTGTCACTCTTAAACCGGATCCAATCACCTAAAATAAAGCGTTATCCTCATCAATTTTTCTAACCACATAATTAGTTACGATGATTAAGACAAATCCGACTGTCGCCTGATATAGTCCCGCAGCTGTACTCATCCCAATGTCTCCCATGGTCATAAGCCCTCTATATACATAAGTATCAATAACATTTGTCACAGAATAAAGTGGACCCGAGTCTCTCGGTATTTGGTAAAACAGACCAAAATCCGCACTAAAAATACTACCGATATTTAAAATCGTTAAAATGACGATAAGTGGCATAATCATTGGGATTGTCACATGGCGAATTTGTTGCCATTTATTTGCCCCATCAATCATGGCCGCTTCGTAATAGTTTCGATCAATACTGACGATAGCCGCCAAATAAACAATGCTACTAAAACCCACACCTTTCCATTGGCTAATCGCGACAATAAAATAAGGCCAATAGGATGGTTCGTTATACCATGAAACGGCATCTATATTAAAGAACTCTAAAACACTATTAAATAAACCTCTATCAACACTTAGAAAAGCAAAGACAAAGTAACTAACAACGACCCATGATAAGAAGTGTGGGAATAACATGCCCGTTTGATAAATTTTAGCAAGCTTTTGTTTCGTAAGTTCACTTAATATAATTGCAACTGCGACAGCTAAAATTAAACCTAAAACAATAAAAACTAAGTTGTACAATACGGTATTTCTCGTAATAACATACGCATCATTTGTACTAAATAAAAAGTTAAAGTTCTCAAAGCCAACCCATTCACTATGGTAGACACTGGCAAAAAATCCATCCGGATGAAACCTAAAGTCTTTAAAAGCGATCACTTGACCAAACATAGGGATATATTTTAAGACAATGAACCAGATAAGTCCCGGTAATACCATCAGTAACCATATACGGTTATTGTAAATATTTTTTCCAAATTGTTTAAAACGTGTCATCCTTCTCCTCCTTCCAACCTGTCTATTCTCTTATTAATCTAATTATATGAAAACCCTTACAACAAGAATAGTTGAGATATCTTAGATTTACTGGTCAAAATAAATACATGTTGTCACACGAGAGGAAATCATCACAACATTGGTATTCTCTAAAGCTTTGTCACCCACTTCCCACCTTTTCTTTTTAACTAATAAACTCAACTTTCGCATCAAGAAAATCCGTTCAACTAGTTGGCAGAGCGAAAGGGAAGCTCTTAAACAAATGCCCTTGACACGTTTGAAAAGCGAGAACGTACTATCACACAAAACGGATAAACTGCGCATCAAGAAAAAAATAATAGGCTGCCCTCCGGCGGTCGCTCCCAAACAGACACTCCGCGTCCTGCAGGAACCTCATGAGCCTCCTCAGCGTTCACGCTTGCGGGGTCTCATTGGACGGTTTATTCCTGCGGGAGTCTCCGTGTCTGTTTGTCCGCTAGATCATGGAATCGAATCTAGGTTCAGTTTTCTCATTGAACAAAAAAACAGTCATGACTTCAACGTACATTAGCTTGAGAATGATTTTTCTCCTTCCATGACTCATTCCGTTACAGTTGTAAACAAATCACTGTGGATGCTCTGTACATTAGCTAGATGATCGAGCTTGTTTATCCTGTCTTTTGATGACTACAGACTTAGGAAAAAATAGGTGGTAACTCCCTATTTAGTTCCATAACCAACAAAGTGAAGAAAAAGGTCCTTCTGCGTTAAAAATAGCTGATTGAGAATGGCCATCTCATCAAGCATCTCCCCTACACTTAGCGGACAAAACCATACGGAGACTCCCGCGGGAATAAACCGTGGAGCGAGACCCCGCAGGTGTGCCGAGGAGGCTCGCAAGGTTCCCGCAGGACGCGGAGTATGGTTTTGGGAGCGACAGCCGGAGCTCTTCATTTTACTGCACAGTTTCCTTCAACAGCCTACGAAGAGATGTGTTCAGACTGTCAACGATTGAACCGTCCATGTAAAGTCAATTTGAGTATGATATCGCCCTAAAATCAATCTCTATCAACGGTTAAGAGTCAATCATACTCAGCGAAAGTTGAGTAATAAACATAAAGAAACGACATGATTCAATCCGTTCTAAGAATCATGCCGCTTTTTATTCCACTATCATTAATGATGTATATTTTGTTTTCGCCATTCAGAGGGTGTCATATGCTCAAATTTTTTAAATTGCTTATAGAAATAGGTGGCGTCTGTATAACCTACTTTTTTCCCAATATGCCCTGCCTTTTCATAGGAATTCATTAATAACTTTTTCGCACGCTCAATCCTTAACTTATTCAAGTATTTTGTAAATGAACTATTTACTTCCTTTTGAAACAACTGACCTAAATAAATAGGATTAATATGAAACGAATTTCCTAATGTTTTTAATGACATATCTTCCGCATAATTCTGATGAACATAAGTAACAATCGTGTGAATGATCGGACTAAATTCAGCACTTTCTTGAGAAGATTCTTGATCCAATAGCTGAAAGCATTGGTCAATTATTTTCATAGCTTCTTGACGTGACTGGATATATATAATCTGATAAGTCATTTGAATATACTGATTATACTCCATAGAAATAAGTAATTTATTCTTTAGTTGAAAGAAGAATTCTAATAAAACACTTTTCATAACTAATGGACTTTTTTCGCATTCTAAACTCATCAATAATTCATCCATTGTCAACCTTACGACATCATATCGCCTGTTCGCTAAATGCTCCAACATTTCAGGCTTTAAATAACTTTCTAATTCATTATGACTAGAAGGAGCCTCCCCGTTTCCATTTAAATACAGTTTATCCGTAATACCATACTCCTTATCCGGGAGCAGCATTTTCAATTCACTTCTCATATCTAAATCACGATAAGCTTGTTGCACGAGTTCCATCGCTTCTATTATTCGACTATAAACAAAAATGGGTGTTTCACTCACCGATAATGATTTTAACAATAATAATAGTTGCTTTTTAACAAATTCCCATTCCCCTTGAGTCGATTGTCCATGCCAAATCAAAAAGATATTTCCTGATGGTGTAATAACTGCAACCGCTTTTGTCTCCTTTTCAATTCTCACTTGTAATGAGTACAAAAAGTGATCGTTTTGCCCTTCCCACGCTAACTTAATCAGTCCAAACCGAAAAGGTAACCTTAATTGTAGCTCAGGATAAAGTGATATTCTCTCTATAAATTCCTCATACTCTATCTTCCCTACAATCCATCTCCAAATAACATGATCCCGCAATACAAGTGTTGATTGTTCCTCTAGAGCAACTTTATTTATTTTCTCTTTTATGTGTGCAAGAGACGACACTAACTCTTCTTCTTTAATCGGCTTAAGTAAGTAATTTTCAATCCCTAGCTTTAGACCTTCCTTGACCAAGTCAAATTCTTGATACCCTGATAAAATCATCGTTTTTACATATCTTCTTTTTTTATTTATTTCCTCTATCAACTCTAATCCTGTTAATTCAGGCATTCTAATATCTGTTATTAGAACATCAAACACTATATCATTTGCCATTTCTAAAGCTTCCTGACCGTCTCTAGCTGTCGCTACAACCTCATACCCTAAAGATTCCCAATCTATTATATTGGTTAGTCCTTCTAGAATAAGAGGCTCGTCATCCACTAACATCACTCTTATCATCAAATAACACCTCACTTACAATTGGTAATCTTACTTTTACAATTGTCCCCATATCAAGTGTACTTTCAATACTAACACCATAACTCGCCCCATATTTCAGTCGAATTCTTTGATGGACATTTCCTAAACCAATCGAGCTTGATGAACCTTCGACCCTTTCCAATCGCTTTCTTATTTCAAGTAGCTTTTCTCGTTCAATACCCTTACCATTATCTGAGATCTCCATACTAAGTACACCATCATTTTCATCAAGAGTGACAATTAGCCGATTCTCTTCACTCCCTCTTCGAAAACCATGTAACAAGAAATTTTCAATAAGTGGTTGTAAAATAAATGGTGGCACATAATAGTTTTTAAGTTTGTCATCTATATGAAAATCACTTTTTAATTGATTCTTAAACCGACTTTTAAATAACTCAATATATTGATGAGCATGATTTTGCTCCTCTTTAATCGTAACTAAATCAGCGGCTTTTAATGAATACCTAAATAGTGTGGCTAGCTGCACAATCATTTCAGCCGAACTTTTCCCGCCTTCTGCTAGTGACTTCATTCTAATTGCCTCTAATGTGTTATATAAAAAATGAGGATTAATTTGTGCTTGTAGATTAGCCAGTTCCGCTTCTTTTTGCTTTAGTTTAGAAAAATAAACTTTATTTATATATTCATTTAATTCTTCTAATGTTTCATTAAATGTATCTGAAATAATGGTAAGATCATCGTCATACTTTTTTGTCTCTATTCTCACTTTTAAATCTCCAGCTTGAACCTCTCTCATTTTATCGACGATTAGATTAACCCTTTTGGAGTAACCTCTTAATGAAAAATATGGTAGTGCGATAGCAAAAAAAGTTAAAAGCAATATAAGCGATAAAATAGTTAACCTATACGTTAATAAGGGGACCATTTCACTTTTAGGAATAATCGCGGTAACCATCAGTCCGCTCGTCGTTTCAATGGAAGAATGAACATAATACACTTCATCTAATTTGATTTGAGTCTGGGTGGAACTATAATTTAACTGCTCTATAATCCCTATTGGTATTTGATTATTTGAATAGTATAAATTCATATCTTGATCCGTTATAAACACCATTCCTTGCACATTATCTTCTCGTAAAGATAATAACCGATTTAAATTTTCATATGTAAAATACACAGAGACATTTCCGAGTCTTTCTAGTGATACCGGATCATTTATTTGTTCCTCAACAATATAAACATTATTATGGTGCTGTTCAATTATGTTCATCTCAATATCGCTATTGAATTTTGTTTGGTGCCATTTACTATGATTATATAAATAAATATACTCTGTCCCTAGACTTTCATTTCGGATTTCAAGAGCCACTACATCTGGATCGATTGAAAAGTAATTTTTTACATAAATATCAAAATTATAAGGCACAAATGAATCACTATTGGAAAACTTATCTAATCGATAGCCTATGTATTCTTGGTAATCATGCTGTAGAGCAAAAGCCAAGTCTTCAATTAACCTTTCTTCTAAATACAGCTGGCGTATACCTTGATTCACAAATTGGTGCTTTTCATTTATTTCATTTTTAATCTGATTCACGATTGTCTCTTGTTTATCTACCTCTCGCTGAATAATAAAATCAGAATAATATTCAGAAAGAAAAACAAATAGGATGGCCATCGCAACAAATATAATCGTAGAGTATGTTAAAAATACACGATAAAACATTCTTCCACTTAGTTTTTTTAACATTGAATGCGTTTTCATTTATTTCACTCCTACCAATCGTGATAACAGCAACAGAGACTAATCAAATTAGTCTCTGCCTTTTTTATTTCATAAGCTTCATTTCAATTGTTTTGATTTCATAAGGAGAAAAAGAAAGGACTAAAGGTTCCACAGCAAACGCTGAATAAAACTCATCTTCTAATAGATTGACTTCTCTCCACTTATCTATTTCAAATGAACTTTCTAGTGCTACCTCGATTTGAGAGCCTTCCATTTCATGTAATCGGATAATAACAGAATCACGTTCTTCTGATTTCTTGACGGTATCAATCACCACTTGGTCGTTTGAAACAGATAAAAACAACGGTTCATATTCCTTTTTTACTTTGCCTGAATAGGCCATTAATTTAGTATTTAAATAGACCGCTTCTTTTTCAACTTGATGCTTACTCGCTACGCCTGCAAAAGGATAAATCGAATAAACAAAATGATGCACCCCTAGATCTGCTAATGGATCCGGATGGAGTGCTCCTTTTAATAAAGACAGAGCTAACGTATGATCTTTAATTGAATAACCATACTTACTATCATTCATTAAACTAATTCCGTAATTCGTTTCAGCTAATGCGGCCCACTTATGACCGACAGATTCAAATCTGGCCATATCCCAAGACGTATTCCAATGTGTAGGGCGCTTTACATTCCCAAATTGGATATCATAAATCGCTTCTGTAGAACGGATATTAACCGGGAATTCTACTTTTAATAGCTGTTGACGAGCCTTCCAATTGACTTTTGTTTCAAAGTCAATTCTTTTTGTATGAAGATAACAATGTATATATTGCTCGACCTCCACATGCTCACTCTTCCAATTAAATTGAATGGTTGTTCTTAATTGTCCATTATCTACTATTTTACACCCCATAAGCGTATGAATAGTAGTAGATTTTTCTTGGTAAAATAAATCAATGTCCCATGCATCGTGAGCAAGTGGCTTATCTTCATACAATTTAAACACATTCGCTTGCTGCCCAGCTTTAATCATTTCACGTTTTTCTGCTTTATCATAAATACTTGTTAATTGTCCATCTTGATTCCACTTTATCGCATAATGGGGCGTAATCCAACTTCCCATTTCTAAATGAACCTCACTTAATGCCTTAGCTTGCTCCTTTATATCTTTTACCCCTTCAAAAGATTGGTAAGCGAAAGGTCGGCTTTTCTCAACAAGCACAAGGTCTTCTCCACTAGCTAATTTCTGAGATTTTACTACTTCTCCATTCAAGCGATAAAAGTCAGCTTGTTTTTTATCATTAGGTGGAACAACGACAAGAGTTGGCGTTTCATATTGATTTGGATGGAAATAGGTCCAATCTGTATCTGATGACTCAACACTTTCCTCTTGGTGCTTGAATAATATTTTATCTTTAATTTTATCGGCTTGTTCATAATCTTGATGGGCATCCTCATAAACTTCTGTAATCGATGAGCCCGGAATAATGTCATGGAATTGATTTAATAAAATGAGCTTCCATCCCTTTTCTATTAAACTAGATGGGTACTGAGTCCATTCATTTAGAATGCCATTCCATACGGCACTTAGTTCTGCTTCTCGATATCCCCACTCCAAACGTCGGTTCATTTGTTTCATTTTAGCTTGGCTTGTATAAGTTCCGCGGTGATATTCTAAATACAATTCCCCGTCCCATGTATGTACATAGTCATCTGTTGCCGATACATTCTCATGTAACAAATTAAAGTAAGCATCTGCATTTGTCGACTGAACATTGGCCATGTTTGGCATGAGATCAAATTGTCTTTTCATCTCTAGCATCTCTCTATTGACGCCACCACCGCCATCACCATAACCGTAAGCTAGCAGCAAATCTTGATTAAGGTCTTTATCACGATACTTTTCCCAAATCCCATTTACGGTTTCTGCTGTGATTAAGCCATTATAAGTATAAAACCAAGAATCTTCCGGCCTCCCTGGCTCTGGAGTTGTAATAAAATGAGTAAGAATTTCGGTGCCATCAATCCCTCTCCATTGAAAGGTATCATGGGGCATCCTATTATACTGGTTCCAACTTATTTTCGTTGTCATAAACGTATCGATTCCTGACTTACGTAAAATTTGGGGAAGCGACCAACTATATCCAAACACATCTGGAAGCCAAAGGGTCCGATTGGTTTTACCAAATTCCTTCTGAAAAAACTTCTTACCATATAACAATTGTCTTACAAAGGATTCACCAGAAGGAATATTACAATCTGCCTCTACCCACATCGCTCCTTCGACTTCCCATTGCCCTTCAGCCACTTTCTTTTTAATCGCTGCAAATAATTCAGGGTCATCGTCTTTGACCCATTCATATATTTGCGGTTGGCTTTGTAAATAAACATAGTCTGGATAAAGCTCCATTAATCTTAAAACGGTCGAAAACGTCCGTTTCGCTTTTTCCTTCGTATGCTTTGTTCTCCATAACCAAGCTAAATCAATATGAGAATGACCGATCGTATGCACAGTCACATCGGAATGCTTCGGAATTTCATTCAATCCATTATGAAGAACTTCTAATGCGTCATAGGCTGTTTGATAAAAAGCATTATTCCCTGGCATCGACCAATCTAATTTATTAAAAGCTCGATTGAGGATAGAAAGAAGTTTGGAACGTGTTGAATCGTGAGGATTCTGAATCTTGATCGATTCTAATAGAGCTTTAGATTTAAAATAGAGCTCATCCATTTTTTCATCTAACCACCCATACCACGCTTCTTTTATCAGATAATGCTGTTCACTCGGCTGACCTCCACCTTCTAAACCAGACCATAGCTGAATGTCAATCTCTATATTCTCACTCTCTATCTGCGGTAAAATAACCTCTCGATGATTAGAATCTACCCCTTGAAAAGGCTTTTTGTTCACATACAGGAGTGACTCAAACCCAGAGTTATTCCCTCCTCCTGTACGTCCTAAATCTAAAAATAAAACACTCTTTTTCCCGAGCCACTTTTCTGGAATACATAATGTCGTATGAAGCCATAAATAACGGTCTCTTCCAGACCAATTACTATTTACACTCATCTTTTGATCAGAATAACCTTCAGGAAGAAGGTTCTCCTCGCCTCTCATTGGCTCAAAAGTCGAAAACGAGTTTACCATTTTTATATCACGATAACGTAACCGGTCAAGTTCGTTTATTCTATTTTCTAGTTTTTCTATTCGATAAAACATCAGGGCCCCCTAACTGTAGAACTCTACATTTGTTTCTTTCTTAAGTGGACTACCAGGTACATAAATGCCGATTTCACTTAAAATAAATTCACTAAACATGGAATTTGCCCAAGCAAACCATGAACGAGTAAACTCATGAGGGCGATCCGCGTCAAAGCCTTCATGCATATAATAAGTGGCACCATGGGTTTTCTTAAATAACTCCAAAATTCTTTTCTTTTCTGTTTGAGAGGTAGAGGTCATTCCTTGTATAGCTAAGGCAATTGGCCAAATATAATGATCAGGTGTATGTGGACTCCCAATCCCTTCTGCCTCAGTTCCTTCATAATAATAAGGATTATGACGACTCAAAATAAAGTTCCTCGTATTTTGATAGGTTAAATCAGTCCTATCTGTATAACCCAAGTAAGGGATCGATAAAAGGCTCGGCACATTAGCATCATCCATTAGGTTGAAATTCTGCTCACCGTCTGTTTCGTAGGCATACATCTCTCCAAAGATAGGATGATTCACCTTAGCATAACTTTCAATCCCTGTTTGAATCTCTTTCGATAATTGCTTCATTTTATTAGCCAAGTCCATTTCCTTCATTTCCAAAAGCATTTCGTGAGCGTAATTAAGTGCGACTACAGCAAACATATTCGCTGGGACAAGATACCCATATAAGCATGCATCATCACTAGGACGGAACCCTGACCATGTCATGCCTGTTTTGACCGAGTAGCCTCCCTTTCCCTCACGTAAAAGCGTATCTGAAACACGGCAGTTCTCTCGTTCAAATGAGTATGGGGATTTATCCTCGTGTTCTTGTTCTACTTTCCATACGTTATAAATCATTTGCAATACTTCCGTTAATTTTTCATTTAAGATTGATTGATCACCAGTCGCCCTCCAATACAAATAAGTCAGTTGGATTGGATAACATAATGAATCAATTTCATATTTTCTTTCCCAAATCCACGGATTCATAGTAGTCTGATCATCCTGATGCCCTTTGCCATTCTCTTCTTGATTAAATGCATTCGCATAAGGATCGAGTAAAATGTACTTCCATTGTCGTTCGATTACTTGCTTTAACATTTTGGCTACGTTTGGATCTTCTTTCGCTAAAATTAAATAAGGTCTTACTTGTGCCGACGAATCTCGTAACCACATGGCAGGTATATCACCAGTAATGACAAACGTTCCTTCTTCATCTTGTTTAATCGTAGTTTGATACGTATTTAAAAAACACTGTTTAAATAGTTTTTGTATCTCTCTATCCTCGGGAAAAGCTTCATTCACCCTAGCAATGATTTTTTGAAAAGAAAGAGGAATATTATTCGGGTTCACATTCATCATCCATTCTCCTTCACTTTTTTTAGTCTAGTATTCAATAAATAAAGTGATAATCTCTTTGGCTTTTATGATTAAATCTACTGAATTTTGAGCTATTCGCTCCTTTTTTTCTTCTAAAATAGTAGAACGATAGATTCCTTGTGCTTCACTCATTTTTAGGTTTAATACCTGATCCGTATCTAGCACATTGACCCATCGAAGCACGGTGCCTTTTAAATCTTCTGAAGGCTTATTTGTTGTTAATACTAAACCTTCGCCAGTCCATTCAAATAGGCTTTTCTCCGGTGGTTGTCCCCCTTCATTTTGCTCAATTTGAAGCACTGTTGGTAACAATGGATATTGATAAGCTGTCTTGTATGCGTTAGAAGATAGCACATCACCTTGATGAGGAATAATCATAAATTCTGCCTCATTCCTTCCCAGACACTGAGCTTCTGGTGTCTCAAACACACCCCAATCACCTAGTTCACCAACAGACCTTAACAATGTGACGGCGATCGTACCATTTTCGATAATTTCATATTCATGTAATCCTTTTGTTGCAATCGTTAACCCTTTCTTTTTATCATCTAAACTGACAAATCGTTGCATATGTTGATCAAAAGTGGGATTAGACCACATTTCTTCAGGTTGATTCGGTCGTTTCACTATTTCAAATATACTATCTGCATAATGGTCGCGATTCCCTTCACCTACTGGAAACAAAGCCCGCAAGCGATGATCTTTTGCTGTATTATGAATCGTCACTTTCACCTTCAAACCTGTTGCTCTCCGCTCCAAAGTCAATATAGTCTCAAGAGCAAGCTCCGTCTTTTCCTCTTTTCTTTGAGACTGTCGTTCCGGGTGCCAAACTAAATTTGCTCGCTCAGTCTCTAGTTGCTTATCCGCTTCAATTGGAACAGATAGGGTTGAATGAATAACGATCGATGCTCGGTTTATATTATCTTCTAGAACTTGAATCGAAGTCGCTTTGCCTTTTGTTCGTTCCTTCTTGCCATCACCAGATGCTTTAAACATATACTCATTCCCAATATCACCTATGTCCTCATAAACACCTAACTGACGATACTGATAGTTCGTTTGTTTATCATCAATTGAGTACGTGCCATCCTCATGAATCATCACACTAAGTCGCTCATTTTCTAACTTATTTGCTTGAGCATTCCAAATTCCCTTACCTTCTCCATCAACCTTTACTTGCTTATTATTCGGTACTAAGTAACAAACTTCATAACCCATTTGAATAGGAGACTCTAATAAAAAGCTCACTTCAATCTCTCGAGCATAATAAGGCTTTCTAAACTTATCCATTGGCAGCTCATAGCCAAAATTCACGCCAAGATCCTTTACTGACACTGGTAAGGTGGTTTTATCTGCGAGTTCAATCTGAAAAAAAGGAAGCGAATCTGCTTTTAAGGTTTCTGGAATATCCTTGAAGTTCACTTCATCGAAATAAATCTTTTTAATCGCCACCTTTTTTGTAATGACATGGCTTGTGCTATTACCACTCGTATGGAGAATAACAAGAGGTATAGCTGATTTATGTTCATGAACGGTCTGAATATTCGTCGCTATTTCGCGTGCTTGTTCTTCAACAAACTTCAATGCCCCTTTTTCCACTTTTTCAAAACGGGTCACCATTTCACGATGAACTTCATCGACACTACAACCACAGATACTATCATGAGGGTGATTTTCCATTAATAATTTCCAATAATACTCGACAAAATCACGATGAAAAGCATGATCTTTTGTTAAGAGACCCAGCGGCTCCACTACTTTTTCTAATAAAATTTGGCAACGATCATTCGCTTGTTTTAAATAAATTCTAGCCGAAGCTGTATTTACCAAAGTAGACCAACCATCTGTTTTTTGATTCCTAAGTTCACCTTGAATCGTTTGTAATTCTTTTGGCAATTCAGTTTTCAAAGCTTCGATATACTCATAAAAATTAGAGTGTTTAAACGTGACATCAGTAAATAACTCATTTGCTCTCTCTATCGCTTTCGTAATATCCTTCTGAAGAGGCTGATGGTCACATCCATTCATAAATAATAGTTGGGAAGTCGAAGCAAACTTACTCGCATCTCCTAACTTTTGGTTCCAGAACTGTTTTGCTTCCTTCGCATCGATGGGCACCTCATTTCCGTTCGAGTACCAATTAGCAAATAAAATCCCTAACACACTCGAGCCATCTGGAGCCTCCCAAATCATTTCAGAATAAGGAGAAGAATAATCATCACTATGAAAAACTTGATTATTAAATCCTGTAGGCGTAACACCTCTTCCAAATGCCGTAACCTCAATATTAGCTTGTTTCATAAGTTGCGGTGCTTGACCATAAATACCAAAAGTATCTGGAAAATAACCAATCACTGCTTCTTGCCCTAAAACCCGCGTCTCTTTCATACCATAGAGTAGATTTCTTACATTCGCTTCAGAACTCGTCAAAAAGGCATCTTGTAAAATATACCAAGGACCAATAACTAACCTTCCTTCTTGTATATATTTTTTTACTTCTTCTTCTTTATGTGGACGGACTTTCAAATAATCATCTACCATAATCGTTTGGCCATCCAAATGAAAACTATAAAAACTAGCATCCTTCTTTAACGTATCTAATAAATCATCAAAGAGTTTGACTAAATAATATCGATGTTCTTCTAATGACATATACCACTCACGATCCCAATGGGAATGGGAGATGATATGTGCTGTTTTTTTAACCATAATGATATTCCTCCGTTCAAATTATTCCATTTTAAGTTCCATCTTTTGAAAATGATTTAATGAAATCTTCATTACCCAGTATGCTGGCATGACCCCTACAACAAATGGAATTAATCCTGGAAGTTGATAAATTAAATAACCGATCGTTATTAAGCCAATCGCAATGAGTACGTTTTGTTTTAGACTAATTAACGTAATAATAAAAGGCTGAATCAAATAACTTTTAAACGTATGCTTAAAATGGACATAGTAGGAAAAGAAATAAAGAAAAGAGAAAAGATAGACGATTAGTAAAAGTAAAATCACCATCGTACTAAATAAGGCAACAAACCCTCTAATTTGAGTCACTAAGTAAAGGTCAAATAATAAAAATCCACCGATAAAAGAGTAAATCCAACCTAAACCATTTCCCTTCCAGAAGTTCTTCCGGTAATAAGAATGAAAATTGCGCCAAAGAGGCTCATCTAAACCATCATTGAGCCATCTTCTCGTTATCGAAAACATCGCTATCGTTGCTGGAAATACCCCCAAAATAATGCCACCTAAAAAAATATGTACTATCCAGATGAGATTTAGCTGCATAATTTTCCAAATCCAAGAGCTCGCTTCAGTAAAAAATCCACCTAGTCGATTCACTTTATTCCCCCCTCTACTTCCTCAAACCATACATAAGCAGCACCAAATAACTGAGCCTGATCTAAATAGTGACATAGGGATACAGAAGCCCGTACCTCTGCATAAGGTTTTTCTACATATAATTCATTTAAATAAACGTTCAAACGGCTTAAAAATGTAGGTTGTCTCGTAATCCCTCCACCGATTAATACTTTCTCTGGATCTAACATGTATTGAATATTAAAGATTCCAATAGCTAGTGTTTGAAAAAATACGTCTAACGACTTCTTAGCCTCTTCATTATTCTCAGCTTGTTGAAATACTAAAGGACCTGTCCATTTCTCTGTAGTTTCTACTTGCTGTAATCTGCTAACAATGGCAGATGAAGAACCTAATTCACTCCACGTCTGACGATGCCCTGTCTTTTCATTACGTGATAAAATCATGTATCCAAATTCTCCACCATGTAAATGAGCACCTCGATAAAGCTTTTTATCCATAATAAAAGCCCCACCAACACCAGTCCCACATACGATACAAGCATATGTGTTTACCCCTTCAGCAGCCCCGTTCCACATTTCCGCAAGAGCTGCACAATTAGCATCATTTTCGATTGTGACAGGTAACCTCAGCTTGGTTTCAAAATAAACCTTCATATTTTGTTCATGAATAAAAGGAACAGAGCTATATCCATAGACCTCCCCTTCTTTTGTAACACTGCCAGGACTACTTATTGCTACTCCCATTATCGGATATGCTTTTTTATGCTGTTCATAATAATCAATGAGCAATTGAGCAAACTTCAGAAAAGTTCTTGGTGTTTTGATTTCCACTTTCTCTCTTAGTTGACCATCAACTGAAATAAGCGCTAATTTTGTAAAAGTACCACCGATATCAGTTGTTAATAAATACTTCATCATATCACCATGTTTCCGGTAGTTGATTGGATTGTGCTAAAGCTTTAAACCAATAGGCACTTTTCTTTTTATGACGTTTCTTTGTTTCTAAATCTAACCTCACTAAACCATATCTATTTTTATATTCATTGAGCCAAGACCAATTATCAATGAAGGTCCATACATGATATCCGTAACAATTTGCTCCTTCTTCTATCGCTTGTTGAAGCCAATTAAGATGATTGGTCATAAATTCAATTCGATAATCATCTTGTACGACACTTTCTTCACTCATAAAAGCTTCTTCACCCTCCACCCCTATCCCATTTTCTGCAACAAACCAAGGAATGTTGAAATAATAATCTCTTATGTTTATCGCAATATCATATAAACCTTTTTCATAAATCTCCCAACCACGATGTGGATTCATTTTTGCTTCTTCCCAGTGGTATGGTTGAAAGTATTTGTTAAATAAATTTACAGATGTTGAATGAACATCTCCTGATTGCACTCTTCTAGGCTGATAATAATTTACACCAAGAAAATCCACTCGCTGTCCTTTTATTAACTCTAACTGCTCCTCTGTATAAACAATGTTAATTCCCTCATTTTCCATCAAGAGTAAAAGTTCAGGAGGGTATGTACCATGTACACTCGGATCTAAAAAGCTACGATTAAAAATAATATCGGCCCAAAAGGCTGCCTCTTGATCCTCTTTAGACTGACTACGAGGGTAACTAGGTGTTAAATTCAAAATAATGCCTATTTCGCCTTGAAAGTTTCCTTCTTTAAAAGTCTTAACAGCTCCAGCATGAGCAAGTTGTGTATGAAAACCCGTTTGAAATGCACGGGTAAAATCAAATATGGCTGGTAAATGCATATTATTTAAGTAACCCATTTCAATGGGTACTATCGGCTCGTTAAAAGTTACCCACTTTTTTACTAAGTCGCCAAAATTCTCAAATGCGACAGTCGCATACTCTATAAACTCTTCCACAACTTCTTGGTTCTCCCAGCCACCTTTTATATGAAGTCGATAAGGCATATCAAAGTGATACAAATTAATAATGGGCTCTATCCCATTTTCTATTAGCCTTTTTAAAACTTCTCGATAGAAAATAATAGCCTCTTGATTTACCTTCCCTCGCTTTGGGATTAGTCTCGACCATGAAATCGATGTTCTAAATGAATTAAAACCAATTTCCTTCATCAATAAAATATCTTCTTTATATTGATGATAAAAACTGGACGTCTCTTTTGGCCCTAGTTGTTGATAAAACTTTTTTGGTTCTTCTTGAAACCAGTAATCCCAAACGTTATTGCCTTTTCCTCCTTCATTTCCTGCTCCTTCAAACTGAGGTGCAGATGACGCAGCCCCCCACAGAAATCCACTTGGAAGTTTCTTCATTCACTTCGCCCCTCCCATAATTAGAAATCGCTTACATTACTCTTATCAACTATCATATAAAGAAAAAAAAGACTTGGAATACGTTTCATCCAAGTCCTTTAATAAACACATGAAAACTTTAAAATTGACATTAAAAAATTCACTACACCCATTTATAAACGTCTCTAAAAACCATGAACTTCAAACTCATAAATCCTTGTAGCTTGATCCCCACCTTGAGTTGGCTGTTGAATCGATAATCGAACATATCTTGCTTCTGTAAGAGGGATTCGATGCTCACTAATCGCTTTAGTATTATTTGTCATCACCACTATTTCCCTCCAACTTTCTGCATCATCACTTACTTCTATTGAATAAGATCGAGTATTAAAAGCAGAAGGTTCCCCACCAGCTTCGGCATGCTTAATAATAAACTCTGCCAAACGATGAGTTTCTCCTAAATCTATCGTTAGCCAATGGTTTAATCCTATCGCACACCACTTACTATTATCCGTTACCTTACCATCCACAGCGTTACTAGGCCCCTCACTTGGAGCACACTCTCCACTCGCTGTAGCCGTTTGATTTAATGCAAGGTTGGTTAGATTTTTTGCCTCTTCAGAAATCGTCATATAATCTTCTTTTAGTAGAATATCTTCACCTTCACTGTTTCTAGCAATCAATTTTACTGGAAACGTTCCTTCATCCTCATAAGTGACAATCGGGCTCATTTCTGTACTAGCTGAAGGAGATCCTCCTTCAAAAACCCACTCAACTGATTCCGTCACTTCAGAGGACATATTAAAGAATTGAATTTCTTCTCCTGGTGCAGCAACTGATTTACTCACCGAAAAATTAGCCTTTGGGGCAGGATAATCAGGCCAATCCAAGACAACTCTTTGTCCACGTTCACTCCGAACAAAGTGCTTATTGACTGTTACAACTTCAAGTGTCGTTTGGTTTTCCTTCCCTTCTCGCTTCAAATCTGGAATAAAGAAAACGGAGTTCGGTATAGCTCCTATAAATTCCTTTTCTCCTGTTTCATAGTGACGGTAGATTTCGTAATGATGAACATCTCGTTCTCTCAACTGCCATTGCAAAGCAATATTTGCATATAAACCATCATTAAATGTAACGTCACTAATTTTTAACTGACTTGGTCTAGCAGGTTTATTTCCTCCTTCATTCTTATTCATCACTTTCAACTCACCAATATTTAGCTGATAATCTTTTAGTTCCTTTTTACTCTCAAAAAATAAAGAGATCGTAGCGATATTTTTGCCTTTAAATGGCTTCAACTTCACATGATCAGTCGTCCATTTTCCTTTACTTTTCTTCTTTACATCAAAAAATTCAAACTGATCTGGAGCGTCAGTAAAACTAATCCCCACTTTAAAATTAGGATCTTGCGCTAATGTTTTATAAGTAACCGCAATTTCCGTATCTTTTTCTACTAATAAGTTCGTTTTGTATAATTGGATATGGGTTGCATTCTTTTTAGAAAGCTCTCCAAAAACCTTTAAAGAACTTCCTCCATAATAGGATTCTTCCCAATCAAAATCTACCTCAAGTGGTTCTCCTTTACTCTCTCTAATCCAACGCCAAGTAGGCAAAATATCCTGTAAACTACGATTATTCCAAGATTGGGTAGACTGTACCTCTCCGTTGATGGAAAAGAATTCCCCACTTCCAGTATTAAAATGAGTGATAAAAGGAAGTTCGTTTATGACCGTTGATTCAGTAAAATAATGGGCCATCCCTTTCCAATGATCTGGATTCTCATCAGTCTTTGTTGGATCATTTGCTTGTCCTACCCAAAACTCTTGTTCTCTCTTATAAAAATCCTGCATATTTTCTGTTGATTTAAAGGCCCAATCTGGTCGATAAATCCCTAATGAAGCATACGGGGACTCACCATCTGGAAATAAGTTCCCCCACTCCACAAATGTATTGGTTCCATCTGCTTCAACATCAATTCCAGCATATAAATCATACGGTTCTCGTCCAATTTCTAAAGCCTTATCATAGGAGCGTTTCTGACTATTATTTGTCCACCAAAAATTTAAAAACATGCTGTCAGCTACGCGAGTATCCCCATCCTGTAAGAACATTTTATTCCTATCCGTCAAATAATTTTGCCAACGAATTTGGCCATCATCAATCATCGAGTCATACCACATAATATGCATCTCTTCAGGTTTATTCTCTTGTAAATAGATGAGGAAATCTTGCATTTTCCGGGCCGTTTCCGGCGTTCCGTCTTCTGTTTCTTGATTAATAAACCATCCATCAAATTGGTAATACTCCGCTACTTCTAATAACTTATCTGCCGCTGGAAAGCTTCCATCTTCTCTTTGAGAAAGCATTTCCTCCACCCACTGATCTTTTCCTCCATACACTTTTGGAGGAAAGAACACATTTCCTAAAATCGGAACGCCATTTTTATGGGAAGCATCTATCACATCTGCACTTGGAGGAGTAATGACTCCCTCACCAGCAGACCCTGCCCAGTACACCATTAAGTCAACATACTGCCAGTAACTAAATGTGTTCGCAAAAAACTCTTTCCCCCCTTGTGAAGGAACACCACTCGTATTTGGATTTAAAGCAGATAAAGCAACTAATTTAGCATCGCTTTGCTGTGAATCATTCATTTTAAATAATGTTTCTCGCTTAGCAAGAGGAACCGTACTTCGATTAAATTTTGCATTAGGGTCATTTTCTGGACTCCAATTTAGCAATGTCTCAGGATACCAATAAGACGATTCTGGTTGCTCTGCAAAACCTTTACCTGAATTAAAACCAACACACAAAAATGTTATCAACACTAACATTAAAAAAATCGTTTTTTTCACAAAACTACCTCCATTCTATTTCCTTCTAAAAACCAAATAAATGAACTTCACCTTTTTAAAAAATTACACCTCCAGCAAACTCAATTTAATTACTAGTCAAAGTTCACAGTTCAATTAAAACGCTTTCAAATTAATAAAATCAAAATTGTGAACATTTGCTCTTAATTGCTTTTAAACATATTTGAGTATGATTTAAGAGTCAACCACCTTATGTATTAAACTCTATTTTTTTCATAAAAACTTTATTTTTTCCAACCATCACATCCCCTAAAAATTAACTATACTACTCTATTTTCAAATTAAATAAACGTTTAATTAATATGGATATAGCCGGCTTGAATAGCATTAACGAGCGGGATGTTCTTCCTGAACAATAGCGTCCCCTCAGTCCTATAACGCTCAAAGCCACAAAACTACCTCTCAACTCAAAAAAGCTGTCACAGCATTTGCCATAACAACGTTCCCTCGTTTAATTAATATTTCCATCAGGAAAACAAAAAATAACTACCCCTACTAATGGAGGTAGTTATTAAACATTTATCAATCTTAACGTGCTTCTAAACGAGCGATACGCTCATCTAAATCAGGGTGAGTGGAGAATAATTTACTCATTCCACCTTTACCACTAATCTTCATTGTCGCAACAGCAGAATCATCTGTACGATCATTTTGAACCTTCGCACGGTTTACGTGAGCCTTTAATGAACGAAGAGCGTGAGCCATCTTATCATTCCCTGCTAAGTCGCCACCCCCACGGTCGGCGTGGAATTCACGGTGACGAGAATACGCATTAACAACAATGCTTCCAAGAATAGAGAACAGGATTTGGAAAATAATAATCGAAGCGAAATGAACAATAAAAGAATATTGCTCAGGAACAATTCGGGATGCGATAATCGCGACAATTCGAGATAAGAAGACAACAAATGTATTGACGATTCCTTGTAAAAGAGTCATTGTCACCATATCACCGTTCGCAACGTGGGCAACTTCATGAGCGATAACGCCTTCAACTGCATCCTCGTCCATCGCTTGTAATAAACCTGTTGAAACAGCTACTAGTGAGCGTTTTTTAGATGGACCAGTCGCAAATGCGTTCACTTCTGGAGATTGATAAATTCCGACTTCAGGCATATGAGTTAATCCAGCCGCGCGTGATAAGCGGTGTACTTTTTCAACAACAGAGCGTTCTGTTGGTGATAAGCTTCCGTTTGGATCCAACACTTTGACCTTCATCATCATTTTCGCAACCCAGCGAGACATCCCTAATGAAATAAAGGAACCTGCAAAACCAACAATAATACTAAAGAGCATAATCGCTGCAAAGTTAATACTTCCATCACTTTGGAACGATAAATCCCAACCTGTAAAGTAAATAATTGCTGACCAGACGACCATAATTGTCGTCATGACCAAAATATTTGTTAATAAGAAAAGTAAAATTCGTTTTCCCATTTCGATCCCCCTGTAAATATAGTAATGCTACTATTTTAACATGAATTAGGGGAAAGTTTGTAATATTATTCACAGATTCATAATTTCACATGAACGACGGCTTTAAATCAACAAGTATGATTAAAAATAGGGAAAGTAACCTCTTTTAGGCTACTCTCCCCACTCAATCAGATTATATTTTTATACTATTTAACAGGAGCTGCTGTTTTTTTATAATCGTACAACCAATCGACCATTTCAAAATCTTTCCCTTCTTTTGTTTCTAAAAGGGCATTTCTTAAAAGAATCGCAGCCGGGTCAACAGCATGAATGATTTCCCCCCACATACGAGCACTTGATTGAACTTTTGAGGTACGCGGAATTCTTTCTTTTTGGTAAGCTAAAAAGGCTTGTTCAAAGTTCTCATCATACTCATGCAACATATTCGCTAAACACGCAGCATCTTCAAGTGCCTGACATCCACCTTGTGCTAAATATTGAAGCATCGGATGAGCTGCATCTCCCAATAACGTGAACTTGCGATCGGTCCAATTTTCCAGTGGGAGTCTATCATACATCGGCCACCGAATTTGACGTTGAATAAACGATAATGCATTTTCTACTAGTGTGTGACAGCCTGCAAATACTTGATCCATTTCGTCAGGTGTTCCCCAATCATCAGAATTTGGGTTGTAATGAGGACTTTTAAATACAACAACCTGATTATATAATTCTCCTTTACGTACAGGATATTGAACAACATGAAGGTTTGGGCCGATCCACATAATCACATCATCCATGGCGGCATCGTTACTTATTTCTTTAATAGGAACCGTCCCACGATAAGCAACATATTCTGAACAAATGGCTTCATCTTGAATAAAGTGTTTACGTGTTTTGGACCATAAACCATCTGCCCCAATAACCGCTTTCCCAACGAATGATTCTCCATTTCGGTTCGTCACCGTTACACTCGCTTCGTCTTGTGTGACGTTTTCAATTACTTGATCATTGACGAGCTCAATTAAATCATTACTTTTGGCTTTTTCTAATAAAACATGATGTAAATCTGAACGATGTAAAACGATATATGGAAAACCATATTTCGCTTTGAATTCATCACCTAAATCAAGACTCGCTAACTCCTTAGCTGTGTAGACATCTTTTAATACTAATCTTTTTGGAAAAACAGCCACTTTGGCAATTTCATCCGCTACGCCAAAACGCTCAAGGACTGCCATCGCATTTGGTCCCATTTGAATTCCGGCACCAATTTCACCAAACTGCGATGCTTGTTCGAAGATTTTCGTTTTATGGCCAGCTTCTGCTGATGCTAGGGCTGCTGCTATTCCACCAATTCCTCCACCAATCACAAGTACATCCTTATTTACATTCACCATACTCTTCCCCCCCTAAAGAAGAAATTAATTACCCTAATAAAGGTTTAAATTCGCTTCTCACTTCTTGATGTCCATTGTTGCTCTCATATGCGACCTCTTGTTCTAAGTCAAACTTCTCCATAATCGGTAAGTCATTTGCCGAGAAGAAATAAGTCTCTTCTAAGGCTATATGCTCATGAACGGCCCAATTTGGTATCACAAAGTAATCGCCTTGAGACCAATCAAAACGTTCACCATTAATGACACTATATCCTTTTCCTCGGTAGACTTGATAAATCGTCGAATGCGTATGGCGATGTGCTTTTGAATGGAAGCCCTTTGGTAACATTTGTAACCGAGCTCCCATATTTGGATTGGCTGTTTGTCCATTGGATGGATTGATATACTCCACGGCATACCCATCGTACGGATCCGGCTCAAACTTTGCTAATCCATCAATAGCCGCTACCGTCGAATTCCATTTATAGGCACCAAGTGGGGCTTTTTGTGGATGACGATCAGAAATTGGACGAACCATCCCCCCTTGATAACGTTGGGCTGAGTAATTATCTGGTTTACTTGGTGGTTCAATTTTATCCGGATAAGGCTCAAAGAAAGTCCCCCCCATCATATAGATCGTTGGAATATCCAAAATATCCATCCAAATCATGTTTTCTTTTCCTTCGTGCCCATGTCCATGCCAAAGATTTTTAGGTGTAATGACAAAATCTCCTTCTTCCATGAAGATACGCTCTCCTTCAACAATGGAATAGGCTCCTTCACCATGGGTAACAAACCGCATCGCATTTTGGGTATGACGATGCGATGGAGCAATTTCTCCCGGTTGTAACAATTGAACGGCGGCATACAGTGTTTGTGATGTCGATGCCCATCCCCAAGGCTGACGATAGTCTAAACCAGGGTTTTGCAAATAAATTGCCCTTCGCTCCCCCCCGCGATCCGGTGTGAAAATTTGGGCCGCTTCTCCTAGTTTTTTTTCAAGAAGCTCCCATTTCCAAAGATACGCTTGGGCGTTTGGCTCTGGTTGATGATGCATAAGGGCGGGAATCGCTTCCCATAGAGGTCCTAAATTATATTGACGAATATCTTGGGTAAAATCCTGCACAATTTTACTTTTAAAATAATCATTTTTCTCTGCCATCCTTATTCCCTCTTTTCATTCGTTTTTTATGAAGACTCTTTTATACCAATCGTTTCTAGTTGTCACACACCTACAACTGGAATCAAATGAAAAATATAAATAATTTTAAAATTCCTCTAGCTTCGTTTGGCTATTATATAGAAAGAATGATTGGACATAGATTCACATAATCTAACCATTGTGTTGGAGCAGCCTTTATTTAAACGAATTAATTAGATTCGTTTACCTTTGACAAATTACGATTCACTTGACCAAGGTGTTTTCTTGTATGTTCAATTAAGAGATGATCAACGATAAAAGATATCGGTTTCGTACCAAAACGAGGATTGCGGCTTGGAGCTTCCTGTGCTAATGTTTCTTCATTTAATTTTAGTAACGTTGTTTCAATACGCACTTTTACTTTATCTAAACCGTTAAATACGTCTTCAATCAATTTACTGTCAACATAATCAGGTGCAACCGCTGCGAGACGCCCTTCATGTTGAAGTCCTCTGCCCCACTCTTTTCCTGGCTCTTCTAACAGTTGCTCAATTTCATCACACCAGTAAGGAAGAGCTTCTTCTAAATGAGTTAGAATTTGCATAATTGACCACTCTTCTACCGTTGGATTCCAACGAATTGTCTCTTCAGATAGACCGTTAACCGTTTCTTTTATTTCATCAATTAAATGATTTATCGTCTGTATGTCTTCATTTACCCTTGCCATTCTTACTCCTCCTCCACATGTGAAACTTTATTTTCTAATGCACCAATTTGATCAATTTCGATTTTTACGACATCCCCATCTTTTAAAAATACTTTAGGTTCACGGGCAAAACCGACACCACCTGGCGTCCCTGTTAGAATGATATCTCCAGGTTCAAGCGTCATTAAGTTTGATAAAAATTCAACTAATTTTTGAACAGAGAATACAAGATTATCAGTGTTAGCCCTTTGCCGTTCTTCACCATTTACGGTTAAGACCATTTGTAAACCAGATGGATTATTAATCTCGTCAGCTGTTACGAGCCAAGGTCCCATCGGTGCACTTCCATCAACAGTCTTTCCTTGTAACCATTGAAGTGTACGTCGTTGAATATCACGATAAGTGACATCGTTGGCAATTGTATAACCAGCTACATACTCAAGGGCATCTTCTTCTTTTACATTACGTGCACGCTTACCGACAACAAATGTAAATTCTGCCTCATAATCTAACATCTCAGAGATTGGATAAAAAGGAATATCATCTTGTGGTCCGATGACTGTATTTGAAAATTTAGCGAATACAACTGGAGCTTTCGGAAGTTCACGACCCATTTCTAAAATGTGATCACGGTAGTTATGTCCGACACATATGATTTTTCCTGGTGTGGGAACAGGTGCCTCAACCTTCACTTCCTCATAGTTGTAAACTAAGCGATAGCCATTATCTGTTTTATTTTCTAATGCATATTGGATGGCTTGTTCTGCAAGCCGCATGGATTCTTTTCCACCTTGTAAAAAACCGGTCATCTCAGCTGGGACAAAAGCATCCGCAATTTCTTGTGCCCGAACCTTCCCTTCTGACGCAACGTAAGCCCGGTAAGCAACATGTAAGTCCACAACCTCATTTCCAACAACTGCCCCTGGATGTTGTTTAATTCCTTCTTTACTAAATGTAATTAATTTCATTTGTCATCTCCCTTTCTCTTCATCTAAAAATTTTTTCTGTAACTTTCCTTCACCCTATTTTTGTAAACGCTAACATAACAAAACTGAACATTTACAAAAAGAGAACACAAACCATTCCTTTTCAATTTTTACTTATCTAACAATTGCCCTAATTGTGATTGAATAAAAGTCCCTTAAAAGTAAACCAAGTTCTCTATTTATAGAATATATCCCCTTTAATTATCTGTCAATATTAAATAATAAAATATTCTGACGTCTAATCCTCTATTTTTACGTTCTCATTTTTTCTGCTATACTAAGAGAAATTTTAAATTGTAAGGGGTCTATATAATGGAGAATGGTAAGAATCCGTCTATGATTCAGTCATTACAAGTTGGAATGAGTATAGTAGACTTAATCGCTAAAAAGGATGCTTTAAAGTTCACTGAAATCCAAGAACTAACACAAATTACCAAAAGCAATCTATATAAATACTTAAATACGCTCACTCATTTAGGGTTATTAAACAGAGACAAAAAACACGGGACGTATTCACTCGGGAACAAAATGATTGAATACGGAATGGCCGCAATTGGAAATCAAGATATTATCAGCAAAGTGACCCCTTATTTACAACAAATGAGCCTCCAGTCATCAAGTTCTGCATTATTAGCTGTCTGGACAAATGACGGACCTGTCATTGCCAATATTTCGAATTCAAATAACGGAATAAACATTGGAGCAAACATTGGGACAAAGCTCCCCATTCTTTCTTCTAGCGGTAAGATTTTTTCTGTCTTTCACTCTAGCAGCCTTAAGTCAGACTGGAAAACAAATGAGTTAGAAGCGATGAACAATGAGGAAAAACGGTCTTTATTAGAAGAGGAAAATTTAATAAAAGAAACGAATATCTCCTTTGCTAAAGAACCGCTAGTTCCTTATGTTTCCTCAATCTCAGCTCCATTGTTCAACTATAATCATGAATTAATTGGAGCGATTACGATTGTTGGTTTTATGCAATTAATTCCAACGACTATTGACCATCCATTAAGTCAAATGTTAAAGAGTATTTCAGATGAACTATCTGAGGGCTTCGGTTATACCGCCCAAACATAAGTAGAAAAACCACTGAAAAGGCCCTCTTCAACCTTTTCAGTGGTTTTTTGACTGCGATGGCAATCTTAATTGTTTTTAGCCTCCAATTTTTGTCTTAGGTCACTAAAAAAATTTCATTCTTACCTTTAATAACATGGGAGAACCTGCAACGACCAAACGACGCTCCTTTCCAAATAGAGCTAACAATAATAATTTTCTAAATATTATGTTGACACAAACATTTGCTGTTATATAATAAAAACATAAAATCTATATAGTGAAACTAATTCACTATATAGATAAATAATGAATTTATTACCATTTCTCAACATTTTAATAACAGATTCACTTCATTCAAGAAAAGGCCCTTTTAATAGCTTATTCAATGAAAACGCTTTAAAAACAGATTGGAGGAAGTAATGAAAACGTTATCAATAATCTCGAGAAAATTTCTTATCCTATCAGCACTTTTGTTTCTTCTTAGTGCCTGCCTCTCTTCTGAAGCAACTTCCATTAAATATGAAGAAGAAGGCGTTCGTATATTTAAAATTGGCCATGTCGTCCAAGGTGGTCATATATGGAATCAAACCGCTTTGAAATTCGGTGAAGAGCTTGAACGATTATCTGAAGGCCAAATGCAAGTTGATATTTTTCCAGCATCCCAATTAGGGCAAGAGCGAGACATGGCCAGATTAATGGAGACAGGGGCTTTGGATTTTGCTTTTTTTACAAATGCCTATATGGCCACTCGTCAAGACTCTCTTAATGCTTGGTTTATGCCCTTTCAATTTGAAACCTTAACCGAAGCAAATGAAGTGAGAAAATCAGAGCCTGTTCAACAGATGCTCGCAGAATTAGAAATACAAGGTCTTTTAGGTCTAGACTTTGTCTTTGCTGGAAACCGACATATTTTAATGCAGGACACCCATGTCTTTTCTCCTGAAGATTTAAGAGGACAAAAGCTAAGAATCATCGGAAGTCCTGCGATGCAGAGCTTTTGGAAACAAACAGGGGTCGGACCAACCGCGATGCCATTATCGGAAGTTTATACCGCTCTACAAACAGGGGTTATTGATGGACTGGACATTGATTTAGATGCCTTAGTCGCAGAAAAGTATTACGAAAATGCTGATAAATTAACGTTAACCAACCATATGACCTTTCCTTCACTGGTCGCGATGAGTCAGCATGTTTTTGATGACTTAACAACTGAAGAACAAAAAATCATTTTAGAGGCGATGCAAATTGCTGCCGATTGGGGTAATGAAGAAGCGATTAAAAGAGAAGAAGCCAATTTACAAACCCTAATTGAGGCTGGTGTGCAAGTTGAATACTTCGATAATTTAGAATCCTTTCAACAAATTAAAGAAAATATTGAAGAGGAATTTATGGAAAAATCGTCGATTGTCGAGGACTTCTTAGAATTACCTCAAAAAGGAGGAGCATCATGAAAACGATCGAAAAACTTAGCAATTGGGTCTACAGTATTGAGAAATGTCTAGCTATGCTATTTAGTATCGTCATGCTGATCGCCCTTTTTCTTGGCGTTATTTATCGCTATGTTCTAAATGCTCCTTTGGTTTGGTCAGATGAAATGGCGATTTATTCACTCGTCTGGTTAACGTTTATTGGTGGTAGTATGGCGATTAAAAGACAGGAGTCGGCTTCAATTACCATTTTAGTCGATCGTTTAAGAGGAAAAACAAAACAATGGTTAATCTCTATTAGTATTTTGTCTGTCCTATTATTTTCCGTGTTTATTTTAATTTTATCCGTACGTTGGTTAGGTTCACCAACGATAAGTTTACAATACTCTAATTCGATGCAAATGCCGATGGTCTTTCCGTATTTAAGTGTCCCCGTTGGCTTTACGTTTATAACCATTCATTCTATCCATTTATTTTTGTTAAATTTAAAAACTCAACCAGAGGAGGCAGCTTAACTTATGTTGATTGCTCTTATTATTTTTATTGCCCTTCTGCTATTACGCGTACCGATTGCCTTTGTTCTTGGAATTACAACCGTCTTTTATATTATCATTAGTGGAAATATGGGTCTTTTAGATACCGCTCCCCAACGCTTGTATTCAGGGCTTGAAAGTTATGGATTATTAGCCATCCCCCTTTTTATGATGGCTGGTGAATTAATGAATTCAGGAGGCATTACGAAACGATTAATTGATTTTGCTAAAACGATTATTGGTCATTATCGAGGTGGACTTGCTTATGTTAATGTTTTAGCGAACATGATGCTTGCTTCTATAATTGGGTCAGCCACTGCCCAAATTGCCATGATGAGCCGAATTATGGTTCCCGCGATGGAAAAAGCAGGTTACTCTAAGTCATTTAGCTCAGCGACAACGGCTGCAGCTGGTTTGTTAGGACCGATTATTCCACCGAGTATGATGTTTATTATATATGGCGTTACTTCCGGAGCTTCAATTGGCCAAATGTTTTTAGCTGGGGTCTTACCTGGAATTCTACTCGGAATTGGTTTTATATTATGTATTGCTTTCATTGGTTTCAAACAGCAATGGACAAGTTCCGAAAGAGCAAGTGCTAGTGAAATGATGACCAACTTCTTAAAGGTGCTCCCAGCTCTTTTAGTACCGGCCATTATTATTATCGGGATCTTAAGTGGTGTCTTTACAGCAACTGAGTCAGCGGCCATTGCTTGTGCTGTCGCGTTAGTAGTAGGTGCTCTCTTTTATCGTGAGCTTCAGGTAAAAGATTTCCCACAAATTATGATTAATACCGCCATTACGACGGCAACGATTACGATGTTAATTGCGATGGCCAATCTTTTCGGCTGGTCGATAACCTTTGAACGTATTCCACAATCACTTGCTGAATGGATGGTTTCGATTACTGAAAACCCACTTTTATTTTTATTAATCGTCAATCTTTTTCTACTTTTAGTTGGAATGGTATTAGACGGTATTGCCGCTTTAATCATTTTAGTTCCTATCTTTATGCCCATTATCGCTCAGTTTGGGATTGACCCGATTCACTTTGGAGTGATTATCTGCTTCAACTTAGCACTCGGACTGCTTACGCCTCCGATTGGCACAGGTTTATTTATTGCCTCTTCCATTGGAAAAGTAAAAATCGAAACACTAACGAGAGCGATTTGGCCATTTTTAGGTGTGGCGATTGTTGTTCTTATCATCATCACTTACTTTCCACAGCTCGTATTATGGCTTCCATCTTTATGGTTCTAATGTTTTGGGCGAGGTTTTTTCACACTAACCTCGCCCATCCTCTTCTGAACGAGCTTCCTCTCCTTTTTCCTCCATCATGCCCAACCATTTCCTCAAGCACAATAATTCATTTCATGTTCGTTATGACTTTATGGTAAAATTCGAGCAAGATGTTTTTCTTAAAAAGAGGTGTCAGTCGTTGTGTCAAAAAGCAAAAAAATAAAAAGTGCTGAACTTGTTCAACAGTTTGAGCACTTATTTAAATGCCCAATTTGTCAGGAAACTATTGCTGTAACTGAGTTAAAAAGTTTTAAATGCCAAAATAACCATACCTTTGATTTTACCAAACAAGGCTACTTAAATTTGTTAGTACAGCAATCCAATAGCCATTATGATAAGACTTTATTTGAATATCGACATCATTTAATTGTAAAAACTGATTTTTTTAGCCCGTTGCAAAAGCTAATAACGGATATTATTCATAATGAGACTTTTGAGCATAGCGTTCAAAGTAGAACCATTTTAGATATTGGTTGTGGGGAAGGTTCTCACCTTGCACAAATTTTGGCACAGGACCGTTTAGAGCAATTCACAGGTTTTGGGTTAGATATTGCGAAGGATGGAATTCTACAAGCCGCCAAAAATTATGAAGGAAACGTCTGGCTTGTGGGGGACTTAGCGAAATCACCATTTGCTGATTTAAGTTTTCAAGTTTTGTTAAACATTCTCTCGCCTTCAAATTATAAAGAATTTAGACGTTTGCTCGCACCGAATGGCATCGTTATAAAAGTGATTCCTCGCCCTTCCTATTTAAAGGAGCTAAGACAGTTCTTTTTCCAAAAACAAGAAAAGGAAGAATATCAAAACGATAATACTTTAACTCTTTTTTATGAAAACTTTCACCAAGTCGAACGTCACCCATTGACTTACACGAAAAAATTAAACAAAGATGAGCTCCGTTCTTTAGTAAACATGACACCACTAACATGGCAAGCAAATGAGGATAAAATAGAACAATTTATAAGGGAATATTCCGCTTCAGCGATTACCGTTGATTTAGAGGTCGTTGTTGGTAAATCGTAAACTGCAATCCGAACAGAATTGAAATCGACTAAAAAGGAAAGCCACTAGCTCGACTGAACTAGTGGCAAACACTTATACTAACAACTCATTTATTCAGAAAATCTGATGTTTACCCTTCCGCTACCGCTTTTTTATAATGACCTTCTTCTAATACGACTTCTTTTTTCGTCAATGTAAAGAAAATGATGCAGCCGATAAATGATGTCGTAAACATAATTGCCCCCATTGGAACGGCAGAGCTTTCATTAATTCCAACTAGTGGAGCCATCAGCGAACCAACAAATAAAGGCAACATTCCTACAACAGCACTCGCACTCCCGGCTCTATGACCTTGTGAACGCATCGCTAATGTAGTCGCACTTGTAATAATCATTCCAATTGAACCCATATAAACAAAAATTGAAAAAACAACCATCGCTAATGGACCTTGAACAATCGCTGTGAGAAAAAGCAGCGAATTCGCACATACAGCAATTAAGACTCCTACCCTTAACAAGCTTCTTTCATGAAATTTTTCACTTAATCGACCAATTGTAAAACTACCTGCAACAATTGCTAATCCATTAATCCCAAACAAAATGCTAAACACTTGAGGAGAAACACCATAAATACCTTGGTACACAAATGGAGTTCCTGCTACATAGGCAAAGCTTCCACCATGAATAATTCCTACTATTAATGCATAACCAATAAATGACCGGTCTCGCATTAAACTACCCATTGTTCGTAATGAATGTCCAATAGAACTCGGTTGCCTTCTTTCAGGTGGCAATGATTCTTTTAATTTCGTCGCCACAATAAAAACAATTACTAATCCTAAAACACTAAGGAAATAAAAGATCGTATGCCAAGTGGCAAATGGTAATAACAAAACCGCTCCCCCTGTCATCGGGGCAATCATTGGAGCTGTTGAATTAATAACCATTAATAAAGCAAAAAACTTCGTAAATTCACGCCCCGTAAACACATCACTCACAACCGCCCGAGAAAGCACGATCCCAGCTGATGCTGTTAATCCTTGTAATAAACGACCAATAATAAGAACGGTAATATTAGGTGCAAGAGCACAAACTAACGATGCAACAGAAAACAATGTCAATGAAATTAAGAGTGGTTTTCGGCGTCCAACAGAATCACTTATCGGACCAATAATGACTTGTCCAACTGCTAACCCAATTAAAAATGTTGTTAAACTAAACTGAACTAAAGATGCACTAGCTCCTAAATCTGCTCCTATTTCAGGAAAGCTCGGTAAATACATATCAATATTAAAAGGACCTAATATTGCAAGAGAACTTAAAATAAACGCTAAAGCAATTCGCTTTTTCCCTGTTGGATTTTGTATCATCTCACTAACTCCTCCTTACGTGATAAACTTACTAGCTCAAGCTAGTTTTGACCAAAACAAAAAGGGCTCAAAAATCTCGCCCACAAAATCATCCACAAATTGTACGACCTGTTAAATGAATATTCCTATTATAGATCGTTTCCCCCAAAATAGCTTTATTTTTCTCCTCCTATTTACCATATACCATTTCGATAAAACTTCCCCTCATTAGTTAAAAGAATCCCTTATAATCACAAATAACCCTTGAACCATCAAAGTGGCTCAAGGGTCTATTCTAATGATTAGTTACGATAATAATCATTCATACGCTCTCGATCAATACCTCTTCTCGAGTTCCCACGGAACCCTTGAGGATCAACACCTTCATTTATTTCCTCTTCACCTAAGTTATCATCTAAGCCATCCTCAATATAAGGATCTTCTGTTGGTACTTCTTCATCCAACATTGGATCATTAGGCTCGTTGACATTCCCACAACCTGTAAGCATACCAAGAGCTAATGCAGCTGAAACCACACCTAATACCATTTTTTTCATTTTTCTCACCTACCTCTCCAATGGACTGTACACAAAGTATGCCCTTGAAAAAAACAAGTCATGTGATGAAAAAATTGGTCAAAGATGTTTCAAAAATTCTCTTTTCAAAAAGAATGTTCTATATAAAATCGGGAAAGATAATATTCTTCTTACGATTCAGTAAACCATTCAAATTACAAATTAAATACTTCGAGCTGTAAAGGCATAAGTAGATAAAGGTTTAACCGTTTGCTCCTTTTTAACCTTCTTTAACAAGGATATTTGCATTAATAAAACTTGCTTCATTTTATCGGGCATCTCTTTGATTAAATTCAACCCTTCATCTGCATCATTTAAAACTTGTGACACTTCCCAGCCACCATCCTGTAATAACGGCGAAGAAATAACTGTTTCCTTATCTAATGACCAACCTGATTGAATGATTGCATTCTGAATATTTTCTTGTGTAAATACAGTACGTACATTTGCGGTACTTTTTTCTTTAAACACTTCCGTTTGTGCCTGTATAAGCACAGCCAACAAGTGTGGGTATTGTTCTAATGTTAATAATTCAGGGTTCCATTCTGCGAAACAAAGTTTTTTGCCCCAGCTACCTACTTTTTTGAATAAGTTAACCAATTCTTGCTGTGAAGATAAGTACCAAGAGCAGTGCGAGAATACGATACAATCAAACATATTTTCCGGGAAATGAACATCATTCGCCAAAATATCATAATCAAATTCGACCTGAATCGGCTTTCCTAATGACGATTTTTGCAAAATACCAATCGCTTCACCTAATGTCAAAGGTCCACCATAATCAGCAGATGCTTTATCAATGCCATAAACATAGCCACTTTCTCCAACAAGATAAGACAACACTGCTGTTGTATCTCCTTGCCCACAACCAATTTCTAATACTTTATTTCCTTTTTCGATTCCCCAGAATTGAGCCAGTTTTAATCTATGCTCTGTTTGTATTCTTTGAATTTCCTTATATTCTTCGGAAAGGGCCAGACTATCGACTATCTTCTCAACATCCATTCTTCTTAACATATCTACCTCCGATTTTAATTTTAGGTTAATTTCCTTTTATTCAACTGGAAAAAGCTCCTCATTTCAAAAAAATTGAGGAACTTTCACATTTTGCTCATCATCCTATAAACTTTTGATGACTTGTTTCTCAGGATCATCTTCTTCAGATGGCTGTGCTCTTTTTATAAAGAAAGAAAGAAGTAAGGTGAACCCAAGGATAATCGTCGAAACAAAAAAGGCAAAATTAATCCCTTCTAGCTGCGATAAAATAGCAATTTGTTGAACCATTTCAGCACTTGTGTTGTTTGACGTCAGTTCTTCCGTCAATCGCTCGGCTGAAAAATTTGAGCGTGTTTGCATGACCGTAACTAATAACGCAGAACCAATCGCTGCCGAAACCTGATTTAAGGTGCTATTCATAGCTGTTCCGTGTGGATTCAACCTACTTGGAAGCTGATTTAAGCCGTTGGTCATAACCGGCATCATCACCATCGACATTCCAAACATTCGTAATGTAAATATCACCACTAAAGTAGAATAAGGAATTTCTAACGTTAAATTACTAAAAATATAATTCGATACGAGCGTAATCGATAAGCCTGTTATCGTTAAAACTTTAGCTCCAAACTTATCAAACAGTCTTCCTGTAATTGGGGACATAATCCCCATTACAATGGCTCCTGGCAGCATTAATAACCCTGCTTCTAATGGCGTAAAACCACGAATGATCTGTAAGTAAATCGGCATTAAAAGCATTCCCGAAAAAAGGGCTAAATTCATCGTAATGGAAATAGCTGATGAAAGTGAAAACATCGGATATTGATAGACTCGAAAATCAAGCATTGGTTTTTCTAACTTAAACTGCCTTAAAATATAAATGATTAAAGCAATAAATCCAACTCCTAATGTGAGTAGGACAACTAAATCAGACCAACCCCTATCTCCCGCTGAACTAAATCCATAAAGAATTCCACCAAAGCCTAGCGTCGATAAAATCACAGAAAAGACATCAATCTTGATTTCCATTTGGTCATTTTTCTCTTTGATTTTAAAGGCTGCCACAATTAAAACTAAAAACGCAATAGGAGAAATAATATGAAATAATATCGGCCAATCATAATGTTGAATTAAATAACCAGAAAGTGTTGGACCTATTGCTGGTGCAAAAATCATCACTAATCCAAAAACACCCATCGCCTGTCCTCTTTTTTCAATCGGGAAGCTAGATAACATAACATTCATAAGGAGAGGCATCATAATCGCAGCCCCTGATGCTTGTATCATTCTCCCAGCTAATAAGAAGGCAAAACTAGGGGAAAATCCACCAACAAGTGTACCTGCCGTAAAAAGAATCATCGCAGCTAAAAATAATTTTTTCGTTGAGAATCTTTGGATTAAAAAAGCCGTAATCGGTATTAATACACCGTTTACTAGCATATATCCTGTCGTGACCCATTGAACGGTCGACGGTGAAATTTGAAACTGTTCCATAATTGTAGGTAAAGCTATATTTAACAATGTATTCGCTAAAAAAGCGACAAAGGCCCCCGCTAATAATACGACGATAAGCGTATAATCGGGTTTAATCACATCATTTTGTTGTTGCATCTCTACTCCCCATTTCTAAATCAGCAATTATCAACACCGTGTTCGATAATGCCTCCATTGACCATTATAGTCCTCTCGATTTATAATTCAATAAACAAAAAGGGTAAGATTGTTACTTTCTCAACATAAGATTAGCTTCTGTTCAATAATTAAAATATTTTTCAAAGGATGTTTTCGAATTGGATAGACCCAAAACAGATCGTCGGATTATCCGTACCAAGAAAATGATACGAGATGCCTTAACCAAGCTCATCCTGAAAAAAGGATTTGAAGGATTAACGGTAAGAGATATTACTGAGCTAGCGAATATCAACAGAGGAACGTTTTATTTACACTATCGAGACAAATACGATCTTCTCGAAAAATGTGAAATGGAAATTATCGAAGAGTTAAAAAAGATACGTATCCAAACCTTTTTAAGTCAAAAGGATTTCCGCAAAAATAGACAATTAATGAACCAGCCTTCTCCTTACATGGTCAAACTACTTGAGTGTGTCAAAGAGCATTCCGAATTAATGACGGTATTGCTTGGCCCTAAAGGTGATCCCAGTTTTCACGTAAAGCTAAAAAAAGAAATGATGGAGAATATGGAAAGGTTGATTAAGGAACATCGTGCCTCCCTTCCAGCAACAGTCCCCATCGATTACATAAGTGCCATTTCGATCTCATCCCAGCTAGGGGTCATCCAACATTGGCTCGACACAGGTATGAAACAATCTCCTATTGAAGTGGCAACCTATATGAGAAAATTCGTCTTCGGCAATGTATATTCAGACGAACAGAATAAAAAGTCCGATTAGAACGAACAGCCACTGTAAACGAATGGTCATACGGCCATTCGTTTATTTTTACTTCAATCTCTCATCATTGATTCGATACTCTAGCTCAAACCAATTCGAATAAGGTAAAACTTGCTTTTTCGTAAGGCCATTTTTAATTCACCATACTGATTCGCCAATTTTGGATGAGCCTTCAGATAACTTTTAAAAGCTAAATGTTCCCTAATTCGCTAATTTCCAGTTTCATAAATATGAATATGATGTGTTCTTGTATTGCCACAGCCTTTAGAAAAATACCTTCTACCAGAAATCCCGTTCTCTCCTTTGACTAAATAACCATTTTGTTGCATCACTTGATTTTTTTGTTCGACATTATTGATATCTTTTACTTCAATTAAAATGTCAATAATCGGCTTTGCATATAAAATCGCCGCAACGGAAGTACTACCGATATGAAAAATCTCAATGATTTCTTTGTTAAAAATCTCCTTTAATAGTTGCTCTTCCTCCAAGTAAGCCTGCTTCCATTCTAATCTGTACGGTTGAATATTAGTTTTTCGCATCAAAGTCATTTCTCCTATAGCTGCTTAATCGCTTTCCTTAATTTTTGAACATGATTATGGTTTTGTTCCGACTGGATAAGTATTTTTAGCAAAATCTAGCTCAGCCCCTGTCAAAGCTAACTCTAAATAAAACCGATCATCCATTTGCATTCGATTCGCTCCCCATACTTTAACTATTAAAAGGCACTACTCGTATCACCATTATTTTATTTCGTAAATCTAAATATTATGTTAAACACTCCCCTTATATGGATCACTTTTCCTTGTTTAGTACTAATAATTAGATAGAAAGTATTCCTAAACAAGTCAAAGACATCAGGAGAAGTACGGGTTAATCAAATGTTTAATTAAACTAAACTAAAGTTGATGCTCTCCATCAAAGTCATACTTCTCTTTTTACATAATTAAAGATGTTATTCCTTTTGTGCCTTCCAAATCGTCCAGCGATCCTTCTCGACAATCACTTCACCTGAAGGAAATACTTCATCAAGATGCGAAACTAACTCCTGAAGCTGTGCGTCCGTTAAATCGTGTAAAATACTTCTTCCTGTTCTCTCACGGATATCATTCAAAAGCTGTTCCTTGTCCTTGTATTCTTCCCGGACTTCCCATAGTTGGACTTCTGTGTTCTTGGAAAAACCGGCCTGTTTTAATGCAGATATAACTTGTTCATTTGTATATCTTCTTGCACTTTCTTTTTCAATTAGATGAGGAAATAATTCAAAAAAGTAGCCTCTTATATGTTCTTTACTTCCAGGCAGGAGACAATCTTCTGGGGTTCGGTCTTGTATTAAATAATGTCCTTCTCTTCGTAAAATACGAAATCCCTCACTAAAACAAGCATTTAAATCATCGAGATGATGAATTAGTGCCCGTTCTAATAATAAATCAGCAGAATCGGTTTCAATTTGAGAATCGTAAGCCGTTCCTTTTTGAAAAGAGACATTGTTATAATCCTGCAAGTTTTCCTTTGCTGCTTCAATCATTACTTCGGAAAAGTCAATACCGATAACTGATTGAACCCCCATCTCTAATAAAGCCTTCGTATAAATCCCGCCACCACAACCGATATCAATTGCTCGCTCCACTTTAGTGATAGGAACGAGTTGCTGAAACGACTTTAACCAACTTTGATCTGCCTTTCTAGTCATATAGGAACTTCGATTTTTCTGATCATGAAAATTCATTCCGATAAGGCATCACTCCTAAAATCTGTATAATTTCATCTTAGCATAATGAATAATAATGTATCTAACGAAACCTTCCCTACCGTTAACACGTAAACAAGTTTCAATTATTTTTCTGAATGGAGGAACTTAAATGGAATTTGCTTTATTTGGCATCTTTAGTCTACTTTTATCCTTAGCTGTCCCTGTTTTTGTTGTCGTTGTGACCGTTTTAGTACTTAAATCATTTAAAGAACGGAATGAGCTCTTAAGAGACATTCGTGATGAGTTACGAAATAAAAAGAGTTATTAATATCCTACATTTTCCGCAACGACTCCTTTGGAGACAAAAGGACCGTCTCATCGCGTATTACCAGCTGGGACGGTTTAATAGTTGATTCTTTTTCTACGTTCAACCAAAATCGTATCTCGCCAAATGCCATCAAGTTGAGCGATTTTTTCTCTACGGCCCACAATCCTAAAACCGAACTTTTTATGCAAAAGTATACTTGTTTCATTTTCAGGGAAAATACTAGCCTGTAATGTCCAAACTCCTTGGGCTTCACTACCCTTTATCAAACTATTCATTAACTGACTTCCAATCCCTTTATTTGTATATTTTTTCGAAATATAAATACTAACCTCTGCCACACCACGATAAACAGGCCGACTCGAAATGGGCGTTAGTGCACACCAGCCAACTACTTTTCCATCTACCACTGCAACAAGTCGTCCGACGTGATGGTGGGTTTCGTCCCAAATGTCCCAACAAGGTGCTTCTGTTTGAAAAGTCGCATTTCGGGTAGCTAGACCTTCTATATATATTTCACGGACTTGCTCCCAATTAGACTTCTCCAATTTTTTAATAGTGATATCTGTTGGGCTCATCTACCTTTCCCCCTCTCTTTTAATAACCTATACTTCATGTTAATTTCTCTTTTTTGTTTCTAACACCGCTAACAGAATAGAAAAAAATCGCTCATTTGTTTCCACTATCCATAAATATAGCACCCTTTCATTCATGTCCGTTTCCGAAAAAAGCTACTTGTCAAAAGTAAAACCATACCAATGATGAGAGTTGGATACGTTAGTGGCTGAAACAACTCAGGCACTTCCGGAAATACTTTTAACCTTACAAATAATGCCCCTATAAAAAGGATAAACCCGCCCCAAACAAGTAATCTTCCGACGATCGTTAAATGGTTCATTTTCACTTGGCCTCTTTCCATAACATTAAAAATCTCCTTAAAAATCAAGGAAATGCTCGATTAATTAAACGTTTGTTTAAAGTTTTTGAACAAAGTTTGAGTGAAATTATTTAACTAGCTTTATTATCGCTTAAATCCTTCTCTCAGAAGAGTTACTTAATTGTAACTTCAATCGGTTCAACCTCAATATCATTAATATAATAATCTTTACCATTAACTTTAAAATGAGGATCAAAAATCATTTGATATGTCCCCCCTTCTCCTGCTTCCAATTCAGTCTCCTGTTTAAATTGGTAACCTTGATTGATTATTCGAAAATGTTCATCCTCTGTATAAGCATATTCATAAGCATTCCCATCAAAATAAATGCGAATTGGCCCATTATAACTGAGCTCCACTTCTTCTTCACCCAAATAAGTCAAACTTGTTTCTACAACAAATTGTTGCCCTTCCGCTACCAGAGTTGGCGTTACGATTTCAATGAGAAAATAATCTCCCTACAACTTGTGTTAATGGCCTTAAGTCCTCTTCCATGCTCTTTGCTTGGTTTTGGCAACCCATTAATAAAATACACAAAAGCAATATCGATTTTATTTTCATCACTTCTCACTCCAAGCAATTTATCTACATAATACTTTCAGCTAGTCCAACTCCTCCATATTCATTTATTCGATACAATCATCCACATCCCTCCTCCATTTCATTAACCCCCATTAATTAAACAGCAACTAAAACTTCACAGCTTAAAGAAAAATAACCCTACCAATGTGAGAGGCCACTGAAAAACGGTCTATTTGTTAAAATATAGTTACATTAGTTAGCCGACTCCTCGAGCTGCATGCCCTACGCGTTCCGCGGGTGAACCGGGAGCCTCCGCGCTCATCGCTGCGGGGTCTCCCGTATTTCACTATTCCCGCAGGAGTCTCCGGGCATTCCGCTCGCTCCGTTTTGGATCATAAAAAACAGTTTGCTCCTATGAATGACTTTTCACATAAAAACCTAATAACTTTTGATTTTTTTAAAGAAAATGCTGGTGTTGAGACTTTTTCAGTGGCCACCCAATGTGATAGGATTTTTAAATAGAGATCACAGTTATCCGTATAAATAGAAATAGTTGCTCTCTCTATTTAACAGGCTAACTACCATATAATTTCTCATCATTTAGGATATAATAAAAATACCTACCCAAAAAAGGACAGAGCCTCTTTATTACTGAAGCCCTGTCCTTCCCTTTTTAAGCATTAAATGAATCAGCCATCGACACTTATTCTTTATAAATAATGCTTTTCCATCCACTGAATGAAATTCTCTACGGCAGCATCTATAAATTGAATGGTTTGCACATCGACTAACTTACCTGCAACATCAAATTTTTCATGAGCCGCTCCAACAAACACATCACTACCTTGCAAAACAGGCGAAGAAATTCCACGCGAAAACATAATATCACGCAAATGCAATTGAGCTCTTACCGTTCCAAGATTCCCTGTTGCTGCCCCCATTAACCAAGAAGGTTTTCCAACCATCACCTGGTCCACTCTCGATAACCAATCAATCGCATTTCCTAGTACTCCAGGAATCGTACCATTATATTCTGGCGTCACCCAAATAACAGCATCCGCTTCTTTTACCTTTTGTTTAAACGTAACGACAGCTAATGGTGGTTCCTTTTCAACATCCTGGTTATAAAATGGCAACTCATCCAAAGTGAGCACTTCCAAATTAAACTTTTCGACGTAACGTTCTTTAATATGTTCTGCCAATTTTCTGTTAAAGGATTCTTGGCGAAGACTTCCAACAATAGCCACAACTTTCATATTAACTATCCCTCCGTGTCATAAACTTGTTAAATGATACGACTCTTATTATGAGCAATCTTTTAGCAAATGAAAAGTAATAAAGCTCATAGGCTCACCTTTTTCAACTTAAGAAAGCCCTCATATCGAATGCTGCTTTCATTCAATTACAAAAGCTCTTCCTTTAAATCACGAAACCTTTCTGCAAGCTCATCATTGATATCAGATGGCCACTTGGAGATCATCTAATTGCTTCAGAATTTCTTTCGCTTTCGCTAGCTCACTCAACTCATTAAGAACATCGACTTGCAATACCTTTCCTCTAATAACTAATTCTGGAGAAAGCTCCTCGCCATGTCTTTTAAAAGCAGCTTCTAATAAATTCCTTGCCGCTCGAAAATCTTCCTTAGAGTAGGCTAAACGATACGCTTGTTTATATAGTTTTTCAAATTTCGATAAATGCTTAACCCGCTCCTCTTCCGTTTCCATCAGAGTTGCCGAATCTCCTTTTGCTTCGCAGATAATAATATAGTTCCCATTCGGGTCCGTTATGTTGAACCGCCAATCTTCTACCGTTTCATTTAAGCGTGAGATACGTGGAATTCCTTTTGATGGAATTTTCCCGTAATGTTGCTTTAAGTTCGCTCTTAATTCATGATAAACCTCACGAACATTCGGTACAACAATACTACAGCCACCAACATTGATCGTCTCTTTTTTCTTATTAGCACCATAAAAACCAAACTCCGCTATTGAATGTACGACAGAGGCAAATCGATATGGGACCTTTTGATAATACGTAATTTCAAACCCAAGTGCTGTATAAAACTCTAAATGCTGATCAAATTGTTCATAATCACAATCAAAAAGTGGAATCGTTCGATTTTGATTTAAATGCTCCATCCTTAAAGTCACCCTTTCAATCGATCGTCTTTTATTATTACTTTCTACCTTTAGATTACATCATTCATGCAAATGATGAGGTTGAGTCATCCACTAGAGCATTTATTGAACATTATCCGTCATATACTTTAAGATTATTGATTAATGTTTTTAAACAAATAACCAAAAGGAAATTTCTATATAATTAAAACGTTCAAAAGTCTATTAATCACTTCTTTCTAAATTTAGTTACAGTCATCTAACAAGGTTGGTCATTAACTTCCAACAAGAAGCATGTTTATTTATAAAAATATTTTTCATTGTATTTCCTACTAAAACCATAAAAACACCATGTCCAGAAAAAGAAAATTTCATTATATAAATATATTCAAAACAATTTAATGACCCTTTTTACAAACATAGTTAAACTCTTAAGATTAGTTAATAATAATATTTTCATCTCTTATCAAAGAGAAATTTTATTATTTTAAAATACAAAAAGAACAACTTATTTATCTTCTTTCACCCGATCAACTCTTTTTCTTTTTTTATAAATTCACTTATTGACATCTTTAAAACCTATGATATAAATAAAAATTATAAGTTCAGAAAGCGTTTTCATAATTTGTTTGTTATTTATATCCGCAGTCTTTTTTTCATTTCGAAATTATAAAAAATTATAAGAGGTGATTTTTAATGTTCGGTGGGTTGATAAGGTTTTTCGATCGAATGGTTCAACGCTATTTACCTGATGCCTTTATTTTTGCCTTGTTATTAACTTTTATCGTCTTTATTCTTGGTATCTTTATGACAGAAAGTACTCCTGTCGATATGGTTAATCATTGGGGATCGGGTTTTTGGGATTTATTAGCCTTTACGATGCAAATGGCTCTTATCGTTATCACAGGATATATACTTGCAAGCTCTAAAATTGTTACTAACTTGCTAGGCAGGCTCGCTTTAGTAGCGAACACACCGGGACAAGCAATCGTACTCGTAACTATCGTGGCATCAGTAGCTTGCTTAATAAACTATGGTTTTGGTCTTGTGATTGGAGCATTATTTGCTAAACATGTTGTGAAACAAGTTCCAACGGTAGATTATCGTTTACTCGTTGCTTCCGCTTACAGTGGTTTTCTTGTCTGGCATGGTGGTTTGTCCGCTTCAATCCCATTAACCATCGCTACAGACAATCATTTTTTATTTGACACAATCGGTTCCATTCCAGTTACTCAAACATTATTAACTCCTTATAATATCTTTATCGTCGTCACTTTAATTGCAACTTTGCCAATCATCAACTATTTTTCATTAAAATCAATTAAAGACAAAACGATTATTGATCCAGCTTTCTTAGAAGCAAACAATAAAAATGAGGGTGCGGCTACATCTGATGTACCTTTAACACCGGCAGAGCGTGTAGAAAACAGCCAAATTCTCTCTTTTCTAGTTGGCGGATTTGGTCTAATCTACATCATTTTTCACTTTGCTTCAAATGGGCTCGATTTAAATATCAATATTGTTAATTTCACTATGTTATTTTTAGGGATTCTATTTCATCGTACGCCAAAAAGATTTTTGAATGCGGTTACCCAAGGGGTCAAAAATGCAGGTGGAATCATTATTCAATTCCCATTTTATGCAGGTATAATGGCGATGATGGGTGCCTCTGGCTTATCTGCACAAATTGCTACTTGGTTTGTTAACATTTCAACCGAGACAACTTTACCTATTTTAACTTTTATTAGTGCAGGTATTATCAATTTCTTTGTCCCATCAGGTGGAGGACAGTGGGCAGTTCAAGGACCCATTATGATTCCTGCTGCACTTGAACTAGGTGCCGATACGGCAAAGATTGCAATGGCCGTTGCGTGGGGAGACGCTTGGACAAATATGATTCAACCATTCTGGGCCTTACCGATTTTAGCAATTGCTGGATTAAAAGTACGTGACATTATGGGCTTTTGTTTGATCCTTTTATTCTGGGCCTTTATCCCAATCACAATTGGTTTGTTATTCTTTTAATCTAAAAAAACAGTACAGAGCTTTAACGAAGCTTTGTACTGTTTTTTAAGAATTTTGTTGTTGATTCTTAAGGGAAACTGACACAAATTCCATCCATGTCTTCATAGTCGAAAATAAATAACTATCTTTTCGCCTAATTAACGCTAAATTCCACTCAATAACGGGCTCAATTAAATCAACAGCTGTACAATCATAAAGATGAACATGCTCACAAATTGTTTCCGGTAGCACACATATTCCATTTCCTACTGAAACCATCTTAATCATAAAATCCCACTGACTACTCTCTTGCACGACAATCGGTTCAAACCCAGCTTTAATACAGGCATCACGAACTCGATCATAAAGGGTAAACCCCCGACTAAACATGAGAAATTCCTCATCTTTTAAATCCTTTAATTTCACCGCCTTTTGCAAAGCAAAACGATGATGTTTTGGCAAAACAAGCTTTAATTTCCGCTCAATAATCGGCTGTACTTCAAACTTTTCTTTATCAAGTGGAAGTATCGCTACCCCCACATCCAGTTGACCATCAAGTAACTTTTGTTCCACGATTCTTGATCCTTCTTCCACAATCTCTAACTCAATTCCTGGATACGCCTTACGAAATTGAGCTATGACACTCGGAAAAAAACTAGAACCAATTACAGGTGGCAGACCAAATTTCACGTGACCTGTTGTTGCTTGATGCTGTTCAGAAGCAACCTTCATAAAATCCTCCATTTTTAGTAGAAGCCTTTTAGCATAAGGAATAATAGCCTTTCCCTCGTCCGTAATATATAAATGCCTTGTAGAGCGATCGAATAATTTAATTCCTAGTTCGTCCTCCATACTTTGAATGATTTTGCTTAAAGCAGATTGCGAGAGATGTAGTTTTTGGCTAGCCCTTGAAAAACTGAGCTGGCTACAAACCTCTAGGAAACAACGCACTTGTTTAATATCCATAAGGTCATCACCTTTCATTTATTCCAAATAAGAATGATAGTTATAATATTTATTCATTTTACTAATAGTCTGACATTTAGTAAAGTAGATACAAAGAAAACGCTTTCAATATAACTTATAATCTTTGAATTTTTTAAAATAAGGGAGTGTAAAGTATGAGCTCAAAACGTGCAGAATCAATGGAAGATCTCATCTCTGTTATTAAAGATGGCGATACGATTATCGCGGGCGGCTTCGGTTTATGCGGAATTCCGGAAAAAGCCATTTTAGCTTTAGCAGATAGCGGTGTAAAAGACTTAACGTTTGTTAGCAACAACTGTGGAGTTGATGATTGGGGTTTAGGATTATTACTGGCAAATCGTCAAATCAAAAAGATGGTCGCCTCTTATGTAGGTGAGAATAAATTATTCGAGACACAATTTTTGAACGGTGAACTTGAGGTAGAACTCGTTCCACAAGGTACATTGGCGGAACGAATTCGTGCTGGTGGTGCAGGAATCCCAGGCTTCTATACTCCAACTGGTGTCGGTACAAAAGTCGCGGAAGGAAAAGAAATAAAGGAGTTTGACGGAAAAGCCTATGTGTTAGAACGAGCCATCACTGGCGATGTAGCCTTTGTAAAAGCCTGGAAAGGTGACCCATTCGGTAATCTCATTTACCGCAAAACAGCGAGAAACTTTAATCCATTAGCAGCAGCTGCAGGAAAAGTGACGATTGCAGAAGTCGAAGAAATCGTCGAAGCTGGGCAACTTGATCCAAATTTCATTCACACTCCTGGCATCTATGTACAACACATCGTAGAAGGCGATCAATATGAGAAACGAATTGAAAGAAAAACAACTCGTCAAAAACAAACGAATTAACATAAGGGGGAATGGAGATGTTAACAGCTCGTCAACGTATCATTCAACGTGCTGCCAAAGAAATTGAGGATGGCATGTATGTCAACTTAGGAATTGGTATGCCTACACTTTTAGCTAATGAAATCCCAGACACAAAAACCGTTTTCTTGCAATCTGAAAATGGCCTACTCGGTATTGGACCTTATCCGTATGAAGGAGAGGAAGATCCAGACCTAATCAATGCCGGAAAAGAAACCGTTACAGCGATGACCGGTGCCTCGTATTTTGATAATGCTGAATCATTCGCAATGATTCGCGGCGGGCATATTGACCTCGCCATTCTTGGGGGAATGGAAGTTTCCGAGACTGGTGATTTAGCAAACTGGATGATCCCAGGAAAAATGGTCAAAGGCATGGGCGGAGCGATGGATTTAGTCCAAGGTGCCAAACGAGTAATTGTCATTATGGATCACGTTAATAAAGCTGGAGAAGCAAAAGTCAAAAAAGAATGCGACCTCCCCTTAACAGGAACTCAAGTCGTCAGCCGTCTCATTACCGACCGAGCTGTATTTGATTTTACAGATAACGGAATGGTCTTAACAGAAATCCTTAGCGACGAAACGGTCGAGGAAATTCGAGCCATTACCGAAGCTAACTTTACCGTAGCCGATCATTTAGTGAATGAAGGAGTGGCAGAATAATGGCAGAAAATGTTGTCCTCATTCAGCCCGTCAGAACACCGATTGGTAGCTTTTCTGGCTCATTAAAAAACGTATCCGCAGTTGACTTAGGAGCACTCGTTTTAAAAGAGTCCATTAACCGTGCTAATTTAAACGTTGAAGAAATCGATGAAGTCATCATGGGAAACGTTCTTCAAGCAGGTCTAGGGCAAAATCCGGCTCGACTTGCGGCCCTAAAAGCAGGTATTCCTGAATCCGTATCAGCCATGACGATTAACAAAGTATGTGGTTCTGGTTTAAAAGCGATCCACTTAGCCACACAGGCAATTATAGCAGGAGATGCGGAAGTCGTTTTAGCAGGTGGAATGGAAAATATGAGCCAGGCTCCTTATTTAAGTATGAATGCGAGATCTGGTTTACGAATGGGTAATCAACAACTGATTGATAGTATGGTTCACGACGGATTATCATGTGGAATTAATGACATTCATATGGGAATAACCGCTGAAAATTTAGTAGAAAAATATGAGTTAACGCGCGAACAATTAGACGATTTCTCTGTGCAAAGTCATCAAAGGGCAGCGACCGCCCATTCCGCTGGAGTTTTTGATGCTGAAATTGTTCCAGTCACGATCCCACAACGAAAAGGTGACCCTATTTTCGTTTCAACTGATGAACATATTAAACCGCAAACGACTTTGGAAAGTCTCGGAAAGCTCCGCCCTGCCTTCAAACGTGATGGAGGCTGCGTGACAGCGGGGAATGCTTCTGGCATTAATGACGGAGCTGCTTGTATGATTGTTATGAGTGAGTCAAAAGCAAAAGCACTTGGACTTAAACCTTTTGCCCGTATTCTTAGTAATGCAAGCAGTGGTGTTGATCCGAAAATTATGGGTATCGGACCAGTTCCCGCAACTAAAAAGGCACTAGAAAAAGCGAAATTAACCATTGAAGACCTGGATTTAATCGAAGCAAATGAAGCGTTCGCTGCTCAATCTCTATCAGTACAAAAAGAATTACAATTTGACCCAAATAAATTAAATGTAAATGGTGGAGCGATTGCTTTAGGCCATCCAATCGGTGCTAGTGGCGCTCGTATCCTCGTCACCCTTTTACATGAAATGCAACGAAGACAAAGTAACGTTGGCCTCGCGACTTTATGTATTGGCGGCGGTCAAGGTGTAGCAACGATTGTAGAAAGAGTTCAATAAAAGCTCTCAAATTTTAGCAAAAATCACTTCTTTATCTAATGACTTAACAAAAAGTAGGTGTATGGCTATGAGCACCTTCACCTACTTTTTTGAATGAACAGCAGAATCATTACTGTATTATCTCTTTTTATGTTCTTTAATCACTTCTCTAAACACATCCGGATAATCGGTAAAAAGTCCATTCACACCCCAGTCTAATGCTCTTTCCATCGCCTCTCTCGTATTGACCGTATAAGGGTGGATATACAAGTTATGCGAATGTACTTTTTGTACATATTCCTCTGTAATTCTTGTAAAGCTAGGCCCGACACCAATCGCATACTCTTTTATTGCTTCTAACTGGGCATCTGCCCCCTCATCTAAAACTGGCTGGCTCAGAAGTTGAACCAATGGCAAATTCGGATTCATCTCATGGATGTTTATTAAACTTTCAGGGATAAACGATTGAATCATCACCTTACTTGAACGACCATTCACACCTGCTAAGTTATATTTATCTAAAAGTCTAAGTAGCTCGGCTTCCATCCCCGGATAAAGCTCAGGCGACTTCGTTTCAATATAATATAATGAGGAACGTCCAAACTTTCGAAACACTTCTTCAAGAGTTGGAACCTTTAAACCGACATATTTACTCTTCGCTTTTTCTGGATTCCTTTCATTAAACCAAGAACCTGCATCTAGTTCTTTGATCTCCTCTAGTGTCATATCTGCGACTGCACCGGAACCGTTTGTCGTACGATCAACGTTCGTATCATGCATCGCAATTAAAACGCCATCCTTAGTCATCTGAAGATCAATTTCAATATAATCGGCTTTCATTTTTTCCCCCATCTCATAAGCAACCAATGTATGCTCAGGGGCATAACCAGAAGCACCACGATGGGCAACATTAAGAATTTTTGAAGCTGGTACCGGGTAGAGGGACTCATCCTTTTTTTGTGCAGAAGCACTAGGTGCCAAACCTGAAACAACCAATCCGATACTTAATGCGACAATTACCATTCTTTTTAAACTCTTTTTCATACACTACTCATCTCCCTTTGATTTTTCTTTACGTTCCAAAGTGATAATATGAAGCAGCTTACGTTTTTTATATTACCTAAAAGAGTTTAAACATCCTACTCTCTCTTTGTTAAGAAATGGTAAATAAACATTAACACAACTTAGACCTAAGTATTTTTTAATACTAAAGAAATAAGCCCACCTTAAATAGGTGAGCCTGTTTTTGTTCTCATGTTTCCTTATCAAGTTTTGAACCGTTTGATTGGTGAGAAACAAATTGATGAATAACATCATTTAATTTAAGTGCAGCTTTCGTTGGAAGTTGATGCTTTTCATTTTCTAAAAAAACTAATTGATTATGAGGAATCTTTTTATGCAAAAGCCTGGCATACCGATGAAAAGATTTGTCTTTTGTACCGTAGACAAGCAAAACTGGCAAATCAATTTTAGGCAGCATCCTCGTACAATTATAGCGTAAACTATAACGGTAATATTGTTGAATATTTTCAACTTCTCCCCGTGATGCTTCTTTAAACAAACGAAAAAATGCTTGTCGTTTATCCGCATTTCCCCATGTGATGGCCAAATTCAAAAAAGGAACTCTTTTCTTTTCTGCTAGTTTGACGGCAAAGGTTATTCTCTCTTTTAAATAAAAATCCCGCACTTCCGACATACCACTAATAATAATGCCACCCAACGCCCGATTAGGTTTTGTCAATAAATACTCCAAAACGATAGAACCACCCGTTGAATATCCACAAATAAATGCTTTTTCTATATCTAAATGATCTAAAATTTTCAGCATATCTTCGACAATAAGCGGGTAGGTGATCTCCTCTTTTGAATAGCCGCTTCTTCCATGACCTCTAATATCAAAAGTTATCACTTTAAACGATTGCGATAACCCTTCTAATTGGTACATAAAATTGGCACTCGTCAGAAGCGGTGGATGGATAAAAACGAGCGGAATTCCTGTACCCTTTACGGAATAATACAAAGTAGTATCTTCTATTTCTAAAATAGGCATGTTACAAACCACCTCAATGACTTTCAAATTACAGATAGTATGTAACTGAACAACGATTATCATTCTTAATTTGTCATCTAGGTTGAACTACAGGTTATTGATTATATATTCTTTTAACATGAATGAATCATCCTAAGAGTATCAAGCAACTTATAAAAAAGATGCTACAAAGATTCCCCTCTCTAGCATCTCGTCTCGTTTTACCATTCTTCTGCTAAAAGCGACCTGACTTAAAAATCGAAAAGATGAGCCAAACGAACATCAGCATCGCAATCACAAATCCAACTTCAATAGCTGGTATGTCCCAAAGCAAAGAGGATTGACTACTAATAGCCGAACCAATCAGAAGACCAACCATAATAATACTAAATGAAAGCAACACAATCGCAAACGATAAACGGTTACTCACTCGGTCAAGTTTATTTAAAAACATTTCCGCTTTTGGAAATGCCACTTCAATCGGAACCTTCCCCTTTTTCAGCATGGCCGTCACATCTTTTATATGCTTCGGTGCTTCGGTAAATAGCTCCCAGTACTCAGTCCAATGATTAAAGGAGTCCTTAACAAGATTATCAGGTCGATATCGTTCAATAATTAATTTCCGTCCGAATGGCTCAGCAATATCGATAATACTTATGTCTGGATCAAGTCTTTCCACTAATCCTTCCATGGTGAGAAGTGCTTTTCCAACTAAGGTTAAATTAGAAGGGATTTTAATTTCATGATGGTGGGCAACAGAAAATAAATCGGTCACTGCCTCACCAAGACTAACCTGACTTAACGGAATATCATAGTACTTATCTCGCAGAAGCTCGACATCCGCATTTAACAATTCAATATCAACAGAATCTGGAACAATCCCCATTCGCATGATCGCTTTAATAATCCCAGCGGTACTTTGATTCATCATAGCAATGATTAATGAGGCAAGATTTGACTTCATATGTGGCGTTAACCGCCCGACCATTCCAAAGTCCATTAGGACGACAACATCCCCAGGCAAGGCTGTTACATTTCCAGGATGTGGATCACCATGGAAGAATCCATCAATAAGAATTTGTTGCATAACGGACTCAACAATTCTTTCTGCAATTAATTTTGTATTAAATCCTTGCTTGTGTAATTGCTCAAGATCAAGTAAATTCTTTCCTTGAACATACTCCATTGTCAAAACTTTTTTTGTCGTATAATCCCAATACACATTCGGAATACGAATATAGTCGACATCATTAAATTGTTTCGCAATTCTTCCCGCATTTCTTCCTTCAAAATAATAATCTAGCTCAGCTAAAAGAGCGGTAGAGAATTCCTTAATAATATCACTTACTTGGTATTGAGCGGCCCATTCAAGTCTATGTTCAGCTATTTCAGCAATATCCTGCAAAATCTCTAAATCTGTCCTAACCATCTTTTCGATATTTGGACGTTGAACTTTGATCGCGACCTTTTCACCTGACTTTAATTCTGCATAATGTACTTGCCCAATCGAGACAGAACCAAGTGGCTCTTCATGAAACTCAGTAAAGAGCTCTTCCATCTCCATTTCGAGTTCTTCTTCAATGATTTCCTTTACTTCGGAATATGAAAATGGGGTTACATGATCTTGAAGTTTTTCTAATTCCTTGACAATATCGACTGGAATGAGATCAGGACGCGTACTAGCAATTTGCCCAAGCTTAACATAAGTAGGACCAAGTTCTTCTAAAAAATAACGGATTCGCTCACCAGTTGTTTTAGTCTGCACTTCTTTCCGATCTTTGGTAAACATCCTTTTCGGTAATGACAAAAACTCATGTAATCCTAATTCTTTTACTAAATAGCCAAATCCATTGCGGGAGAAGGCGACGGCAATTTCTCGATAACGATGTATGTGGCGAAACCGTCTCTCAAAAATACGAATCCCTCCCTTAATTAATTATCCAGTCATTCATATAGCTGTTCGTTTATTCTTTATTTTTTAATTGAAGTTCTAACTGTATAATTCGCTGTTCTAACTTTTCTACTTCATCCTTTGTGGCCACATTCCACTCACTTAACATCTTTTTCATCTGTTCCTGTAGCTTTTTATCGAACAGCTCCTGCTTTTCTCCACCTTTTTCAATGACCGTATTCATAAATTCCTTCGATTCCTGCTTCGTTAGTTCACCTTTTTTAACAAGTTCATCAAAAACTTTTTCCGCCTGTTCCTTACTTGCGACTGCCAAACCAAACCCTAAAGCCATTCCTTTTTTAATAGCGTCTCTCATAACAATCAGCCCTCCTCAATGATTTGTATTAGTTTTATCATTCCTTACAAAGATACAAAGTAAACTCAGTTCAGCAAAAATTCACGATTCTGACTTATACTTGACCGAATTTACGACTGTCTTTCAATAAAAAAACCTCCCAGCTAGGTGACTTTTCATCTGCCATGGAGGATACACATCTTTAAAGTTTAGATACAGATTTGTTCATTTAGAACAAATCTTCTTGATCTTCTTTGTATGGATACGCGTAAAGGTCAACATCAATTTCTAGCTGAAGCTCTGCCGCAAATTGAATGACCTCCTTCGTAAAAAAAAGAGCTGGTGTCTGACCTTCTAAAATATTCAAAACGATAGTAATTCCTGCTTCGATGGAATAATCATTTATAATCGCCGTTAGCTCCTCTTTTTTCATTTGTAATGGCGAGATAATTTGAGCAAATTGATTTTCAATATCAACTGTTTCTTGATAATCTGTTCCATACTTCCAGGCTGTTTCGATTCTTGTATGATAAATTGGATAGTACCGAATGACATCACCCTTACGATACGATTCGGTCGGTATAATTCCCAACCTCCTCGTCACCTCTTCAACCGGAAAGGAATCTCCCGCCAACCAAAAGTAAACCATCGCATTAGACTTCTCCAACTAATTATCCTCTCCTTTACTCTTTTACCAATAACTTGTTAGCTCCCGATAAAACAAAATAATGCAAAACAGACACTGCTCCTGCGATTAGAATCAAAGTCATCCAACTAGCAACTCCAACACTATCAAGTAATAATAAGAAACCAATCGCAAATAAAAAACCGCCAACTAAATGTATAATGGTTCTCGCTTGGCGTTTAATGGGCTCAATTTTCTTTAACTGTCGATCAAAAAAGTAAATAATAAGAGCTACGGCCGTGAAAATGAGGATACTTGATTGCAAATTGAAATACACTAAATCTAAAAAACTCCAGTAATCGCCACCTTCTTCTTGCCGAGAAACAGGTATGTAATGTATAAACGCAACCACAGTAGAAAATAAAATAGATGAAAGCATAATCGTTATCATTCTTGCTAAAATTGCCATATGTATGTTTCACACTCCTTCATTACTATATTACAACAATATTCAAAATATAAAAACAATGACAACACACAAAAAAAGTGACCGATTACCGATCACTTTTTACTCTTTATTTACCTACTTTCCGACAGAAGACTCCATCCTCAATCGTTGTATGTAGAGTAGCCCAACGATACGTGGGAGATGAATGTCGGTTAGTGGTAGCCAAAACGCTCCTTTTAATGATAAGATAAGAACAAACGTTCTGTTATTAAGGGGTGAAAGCCATGCTAGTCAACAAAGCCTTTAAGTTTCGTATCTATCCAAGCAAAGAACAAGAAACCTTGATTGTCAAAACCATTGGCTGTTCTCGTTTTGTATTCAATCACTTTCTAGCAGAGTGGAATCATACGCACAAAGAAACAGGGAAAGGATTAACCTATCAGGCTTGTTCTTCTCAATTACCACAGCTAAAGAAAAAATGGACGTGGTTAAAAGAAGTGGACAGCATTGCGATTCAGTCCTCCCTTAAAAACCTTGCGGATGCCTACTCACGATTTTTCCAAAAGCAAAATCAAGCACCACGTTTTAAATCAAAGAATAACCCTGTTCAATCTTATACCACGAAACACACGAATGGGAATATAGCTATCGTTGACCACAAAATCAAGTTACCTAAACTTGGACTAGTGAAGTTTGCTAAAAGTCGTGAGGTAGAAGGTCGTATTCTGAACGCGACCATTAGACGAAATCCAAGCGGGAAATACTTTGTCTCGATTCTTGCAGAAGTAGAAGTCGAACCCATGAAGAAAACGAAAACATCGATTGGCCTAGACTTAGGCATCACGGACTTTGCGATTCTTTCGGATGGTCGCAAGGTGGACAATCATCAGTTCACATCCAAAATGGAAAAGAAACTGAAACGGGAACAGCGAAAACTTTCAAGACGTGCGTTACGTGCAAAAAAGAAGGGTGTCCAACTTTTGGATGCGAAAAATTATCAGAAACAAAAGGTAAAAGTTGCTAGATTACATGAAAGAGTCCTGAACCAGCGTGACGATTTCCTGAACAAACTCAGTACAGAAATCATCAAAAACCACGATATTGTCTGTATAGAAGATTTGAATACGAAAGGAATGTTACGCAATCATAAATTGGCTAAGTCCATCTCTGATGTCTCATGGTCTGCTTTTGTCACGAAATTAGAATACAAAGCGAAATGGTCCGACAAAACGATCATGAAAGTAAGTAGGTGGTTTCCATCTAGTCAGATCTGTTCGTGTTGCGGACATCAAGAGGGCAAGAAGTCTCTTGAAATAAGAGTCTGGACTTGTCCTGCGTGCCATCAACATCACGACAGAGATATAAATGCCAGTCGAAATCTATTAGCTGAAGGTTTACGAATACTCGCTTCAGCTTAAACGAGTCTAAAGAACCGTAGGAATCTACGGGGATAGCTTGGTCCATAAGAGAAACCTCTGTTGGCAAAGAAATACGCTGGCAAGTACGCTCTGTTCCCAAGAATCTCCCACTTCAATCCGACCGAAAATTGGATTAATGGGGGTAGTTCAATTTGCATATTTAACAATCGCATCACGTAATAACTCGACCACTTGTTCTTTTGCTCTGCTATTATAATATTCTGCAAAACGCTCATCGGCAACATACGTTTCCGCTAAGCCAACATGGGCTTCCGTTGAATACTCTGGCCACGAATAACTCAACCATTCTTTATGTTTTTCATAAACCGTTTTTGCATCAGCCGATTCTAAGACGTTTGTTTTGGCTAAACGAACTAATGCTTCAAACATCTCACCCTCCACTTTTTGCATGTTCTCAAAATCCCCTTCCTTCATATTCATCCACTTCTGATTGGAAGCTTCGATTGATTGTTTACCGTACTTTTCTCTAATTTCTTTGCCATAACTTTTTTCATTTTCAGCTAATTTATCCTGCTTAAACGCTTCAAATTTCTCTTGATCGCTCATTTTAATCTCTCCTTTATGGTGACGTATCGATTTTGCCACTGTCGTCAACAGATGATCAATCTGTGCTCTCTTTTGTAGCAATTCTTCATAATGAGAGCGGAGGGCAACCTGAACATCAAAGTCAGGTTTCGCAAGCATGGTCTGAATGTCCTCTAGTTTCATATCAATTGAACGATAAAAGAGAATTTGCTGCAGCTGATCAATCTCTTTTTCCCCGTAAATACGATAACCCGATGAATTAATTCTTGCTGGTTTTAATAAATTAATTTCGTCGTAATAACGCAGCGTTCGTGTACTAACACCTGACATTTCCGCGACCTTTTTTATCGTATATTCCATGCATTCACCTCCTGATAATTTCATCATAAAGCTTTACGTAACGTGAAGGTCAAGAACGATTATTTATTTTATCACCAAATTAAATAAGTTAATTTTTCACATCAATTCACGTTTTAAATAAACGTTTAATTAAAAGCCAGTTTAAAGAAGCCAGTCACTTTTTTTCAATAAAGTAACTGACTTCTATTAGGCTAAAGCTGCTAAAATGGTACCTCCTATCACTCCTGTCAGAACGATAACCCATGGAGGTAATTTCATATAAACAAGCATACTGAATAAGATAGCGGCAAATGCAAAATCAACCGAAGATAGAATCGCACTTGTCCAAATCGGCTCATAAAAGGCCGAGATAATAATGCCGACAACCGCTGCATTTACCCCTAATAATGCCGCGTTGACTTTTTTATGTTGCCTTAAGACATTCCAAAATGGTAAACAACCTAGTATAAGAAGAAAGGCTGGTGTAAAAATCGCTATCGTTGCGACTACACCACCTGACCATCCAGAAATGGTCGCCCCAATGTATGCAGCAAATGTAAATAGCGGACCAGGTACAGCTTGTGTCGCTCCATACCCTGCTAAAAATTCTTGCTCACTAATCATACCAGTCGGAACAAACTCTCGCTCTAATAGTGGTAGAACAACATGTCCCCCACCAAAAACTAATGATCCCGCTCGGTAAAAACTATCTATCATTGCTAACCAATTCGATTGAATAAGGTAACTCGCAATCGGTAAACCAACGAGTAAACCGAAAAATAACGAAAGACAAATGATACCGAATCTTTTTGAAAGAGGAAATATTAATTCTCCTCCAGGTTTTTCTACGGTCTTCCCTTTGTACAGCCAATACCCGACGACAGCTGCTCCAAAAATGGCCCCAACTTGAGCCAGAGCACTTGGGATTAACAAAGTGAATAGAAGAGCAAAAAGAGCAATCAATTTTCGCTTAACGTCAGGTGTTAAGTTTTGAGCCATCCCAATGATCGCATGGGCAACAACAACGACGGCTACAATTTTGAGACCGTGGATAAAACCAAAATCAGCAACACCAGCTTGCTGAGCAAATAGTGCAAACAAGATTAAAGCGAACACAGAAGGAAAAGTAAACCCTAAAAAAGAGATAAACCCTCCAATAACTCCGGCTCGCATCACACCAATTCCAATCCCAACTTGGCTACTAGCAGGACCAGGTAAAAACTGACACAACGCCACTAAATCAGCGTAATCCTTTTCACTCAGCCACTTTCTTCTTCTCACATATTCTTGATGAAAATAACTTAGATGGGCGACTGGCCCTCCAAATGAGGTCAAACCAAGTCTCATCGATATGATAAATACCTCTATCAATTTTTGAAAAAAATTCATTAGATACCTCGATTCATTATAACGAGTCGTTTCAATTATAAATTATCACATATTAATAGGAATTTGAAGTTACCATTCTGTAAAACTTTAACTTCTATTAAAAAATGTTCTCCTTCTAGCAACGATTACAAATAGACCTTTTGAACTATATCTATTATAATAGGTTAGTTAGTCACCTTATTATTAATTGAAGATAAGCTCCCAACAACTATTGAGATAAAGGAGAATAACCAATTGACTTCACTAAATAAAAATACCACAATGCTTTTTTTAGCTACTTTAATCGTCCTACTATCACTATTCACCCATATTTCCCATCGCTTCTTTGGATTTTTAGATACATATGTTCTTTTACAAGGAATTAGCCAACTATCTAGCGGTTTGCTCCTTTTTAAAAATATTCTTTTTCTTTTACCGATTTTATTATTGATAATCAGCTTTATTGCTTATAAACAAAATCAAAAATCTCCTATCTTACCTTGGCTTATTGTCACAACACTTACCTTTAGTAGTATTTCTATCATTGCAGGCGGTAATGGTCTTGTCGAATATCATTTTTCTATATTTATGGTTATTGCCTTACTAGGATATTACGATCAAATGAAATTAGTCATCTATAGCACATCTATATTTGCCATTCATCACATAGCTGGTTACTTCTTCTTTCCAGAATTACTCTGTGGTACTTCTGACTATCAATTTAGCTTATTGCTTATTCATGCTATTTACCTTCTTTTAACAAGTGGTGCTACGATTCTTTTAATTCATACTAAAAAAATAAAAACCGACGCCTACGAAAAACAAGTCACCCTACAACAAGATGCTTTAAATAATGTGTTAGTACGCCTAAATAATCGAAGTGGTTCCGTACTTACTTCTGTTCACAAGCTTCAAGATGGTATTACGGAAACGAACAAAACAAGTCATGAGATTGCCTCTTCCGTTGAAACCATTTCACTAGGTACAGACAAACAGTTTAAACAAATTTCAACCGGTGTCACCCAAATTCAATCTATGTTAAATCAACTTAAACAAGTGAAGGAGACTGCAGATACTGTTCAAAAAATATCTTTAGATACTTCAGAACAAGTCCAAAAAGGGAAACAAGTCGTACAACACACAAAGAAACAAATGGAACAAATTGCAGAGAATGTTCAGCATGTCGATCTCTTTGTTCAGCAATTAATCAAACAATCCCAAAATATTGGAACCTTCATCGGAACCATTACAACCATAGCCAATCAAACAAACCTGCTTGCTTTAAACGCTTCTATTGAAGCTGCTCGAGCAGGTGAGCAAGGGAAAGGTTTTGCTGTTGTTGCAGAGGAAGTTCGAAAGCTTGCTCAACAATCAAATGAGGCAGCTAACGAAAGCCAACAAGTCGTTCGCTTACTACAAGAACAAATTGAGCAAATTGCCAACAAAATGAGCGATAGTCTAGAAGACGTCCAAGAAGGGCTAGCCCGCTCAACAGAAACCGAAAACGTTCTTGAACAAATGATTGGTTCTTCTAATGAAGTGAACACCAAGAGTGCATTGACCGTTGACTCGTCTGCTCAATTACTTAACAATTCAAATGAAACAAAACAACAGTTTATTCTAATCGAAGAAATAGCTTCTAGTTTTCATTTAGATATTAGTAGTATTTTGACTTCAACTGAACATCAATCACATGCTACTAATACCTTAGCAGAAATTTCAGAGTCACTTGAATCTCTTGTACTTGAACTCGAGCAAATCGTTCATCATATACAAGAAATTACAAAAGAAAAATAATTTATTATTAAATTAAAAAAGGGCATCTCAAAAGCCCTTAAAAAATAACCCATTGAGTCATCATAAAATGATTTTGATGGGTTATTCCTTTTTTCGTATGGAATTTGCGTTTCGAGCTGTGGTTCAGCCACCGCCTGCACAAAGCCCCCCCATTCCAAAAGCATTTACATTTGCTGCACTTGATTTTTTCGAGGATTCCGCAGTTTATCAACAATTAATGTTAAAAGTGGAAACAAGACACCCATTGTGAAAGCATAAGGAGCCCAATATTTACTATCCCACGAACTCATAAATGCAACGTTTGGGTAGATAATTGTCGAGAAACCCACCGCCAAAATAACAATTGGCAAAACAATTGGCCGATATGTTTGAAGGTTAAAAAACTCTGCTAATCCCACTGTCGTAGCATAGAAATAAAGGGACATTTTAAAAAAGATTGTAATCATCCACATACCAGCCATAATCACTTCAATCCTTGTAATAATGTCACCAACATTGATTGATTTAGCTAGAACATAGCTAGGATACATTTGCCGTGCCGTTGAATCAGCTCCAAGTACAAGAATCGACAACAAGACAGCAATGAAAACAAAAAATCCACCAAGAAACATCCCTCCTAAAAAGTAATGCTTTACCTTTTTCAAATTACTCACATTTTTAGGAAAGAACATCAAGAAGACCACTAATGGGAAAGTAGCAACGCTTACAAATTCAAATGCTCCTGATGCCAACTGCTTGATGCTTACATCAAATAACGGAGTCAATCTTTCAAATTCCAGTTTAGGTGTAATAAAAACAACCATGGCAATAAATAATAAAAGAAACCATGGAAGAAGTAACTCACCACACCTTGCTAAGACTTCTAACCCTCCTCTTGTTGCTAAGTAAATAAGAAAACCAAACATAGCAATTAACACTTCAATTGGTGTCTCAGGTAGCATGTGCGTAGACACAAACGTACCAACATGAAAAAGCAGAGTAGTTGTTCCAATAAAACCGAAAAATATAAAACATAAAATCATAAACTTTCCAATCACATTTCCATATACTTTTTGCAAATATTGAACATAGGATTGATCCCCAATATTTCTTGCACATATTACATAAAACCAAGCCACCAGAACGCTCACTATAACTCCTAATAGAGTGGAAATCCATGCGGCTTGTTGAGCAATTTCAGCTTGATTAGTTGGTTCAAGAAGAATGGTTGTACCAACTGAAAATAATATAACAAAGACGGTTAGCTGCAAAGGACTGATTCTTCCTTTTTCAAGCAAAGTGACCCTCCATTCTTAATCAAAAATCCATGTAAATAACTTATTTAGCGGTTCCATACACCATCCAATTAGGTCCAACGGATTTGGGATTGGATAGTCATGAATGTTCCCGATCATGATCAAAGTTGCAAATAACATTAACAAAGAGAAAATCCAAGTCTCTTTTATCATCTTATTTTTCAAAAGCGACGGTACTTGAAGTAACATAATGACAACTAGCGCTATAATAATTCCAACAGTTACCAACATAAGCTAATGATTACCCCTCCTCATTTTCATAAAGAAAAGGGTTGGAAATAGAACCAACTTCACGAACCTTTATATTTGATTTAACTTCTACATCAACGTGTGCAAACTCTGTTTCCCAACTACCCTTATACTTCTTCCATTCATCAGGAAAATCTTTATACAACTGATGTCCAAACCCCAAAAAATCAGAGCTAAATTCCTTTTGTGCCTTGAAAATAACATCTCTGATATCACTTTCGATTTGTTTATTCGTCTGCTTCTCTAACTCATTGATTGTATTTGGTTTTTGTACATCAAGCTTACAATTGATTTCGGCCAATTTCCCTTTCCCTTCAATTGTAATAAAGATAGCCGGCTTACTGCCTTCAACGCTTGTTTTAATCGTGGAATCCATGTTTATCATTTCAATACCAGCTTGTCCATTTCCACATTCGGTAACGACAACGGTACTTTGAACATCTCCTTTAATATAATTAAATCCTTTGCTTTCATCTTCAGTTAGCCAACCAATTAATTGATTTTGTCGAAAAACAGCAAGGCCAGTGTACATTAAAGTGACCTCAGGATTGACAGTCTGGACATTATCAAAAGTATCACCTTTACTCGACTCTTTTAATGTTGTAATTCCGGTAAGTACTGGATCCATTCCAGTAATCAAAATTTCATCTATAAGTTGATTCATTTGCACTTTTCTCGATACAGCCCAGTTTTCAGAAGATGATTCAAGAGAATAGAGCAATTTATCAGCTGGGATTTTCTCAATACTAGTTAACGTAGAAAGGACTTCATTGGCTGATTTATCTTTGGCTACTACGATATAAAAATCCGTTCTCATTTCATGGTCTCTAGATAAGAAATCCAGTGAATCATAGATACCTTCTCTTGCATATTTCTCACCAAAAACAATCATACGAATATGGGCAAGGTAAATACTTCGTGGTACTTGTTTTGTTAGTTTCCTTAATGCCTCAAATAACATTTCCCCACTTGCTGAATAGGTAGTAACTGGACTATCATACCCACCACCACCTTCAACTGCAGCCACTTCATTTGGATTAAGTACTTGCACTGTCACAATGAAATGACCTTCATCACTTTTATCAATTCCTAATGAAACAGCGATAGCTAAATCAGTCACTTCTCGACGATTCCAACAAGCACTCAATGACGCTAAGAGAAAAACAGTCAAAAACAAAAATAACAATGTCCTTTTCACGTGTTATCCCCCTTTCGTGATTCGGTCTTTGGGGTAGGATTGTTTTGTTCACGTATGACATTTTTACGGCTAATTAAACGGGGACGAGAAAACATCCCCCACCACGGGACTCGAACGAACACATCTTTTTGTTCTTGAAGAATGAACGGGGCAACAGGAGCTGTATACGGTACACCAAATGAACGAAGGCCGCTTAAATGGATCACCAAGATAATTAACCCAAACATCACTCCAAAAAATCCGAAAGCTGCTGCAAGGCTCATCATCACAAAACGAATGATTCGAATTGAAATGGCCATATTAATCGATGGAAAACAAAAATTAGCCACAGCCGTAATCGCTACGACAATCACCATTACCGGTGATACGATTCCCGCTTGAACAGCAGCTTGACCTAACACTAAAGCACCTACAATCGACATTGCTTGTCCTACCGCCCTTGGCATTCGAACACCAGCTTCACGAAGAACTTCAAAAGAAACTTCCATCATAAGAGCTTCAATAAAAGCTGGAAAGGGAACACCTTCCCGCTGTGCCGCAATTCCAATTAATAAATGTGTCGGTAACATCTCTTGATGGAAGGTTAAAATAGAAATATAAAAGGCTGGTGCAAGTAAAGCAATAAAAAAGCAAAAAAACCTTAATACCCTCAACAGCGTCGCAATATCTGCTCGTTGATAATAGTCCTCACTTGCCTGAAAGAATTCAATAAATAATGAAGGAACTACCATGACAAATGGTGTTCCATCCACAAAAATTGCGATTCTTCCTTCAAGTAGTTTAGCCGCAACAGAATCTGGCCGCTCGGTACTGTAAACAGTAGGGAAAGGTGTGTAGGTCTCATCCTGAATCAGCTCTTCTATGTAGCCACTTTCTAAAATCCCATCAATGTCGATTCGTTTTAAACGCTTCTGTACTTCTTTGATGATATCCTCATTGGCAATACCATTAATGTAAGCTATAACCACATCTGTTTTCGTTACTCTTCCAATCTCCATCGACTCAAACCAAAGGTTAGAACTACGGATTCTCCTTCGAATGAGAGCTATATTCGTTGCGAGTGTTTCATTAAATCCATCACGAGGTCCCTTAATTAATGTAGCCGATTGTGGTTCCTCAACACCACGCTTCTCAAACCCTTTAATACTCACTGAAATGCCTTTGGACTGCCCTTCAACAAGAATAATAGTTTTTCCTGAAAGGACACCTCCCATTAAAGAAGGAAAGTTATTGACCTCATCTACCTCTCCGACTGTCACACTCTTTTCCTTTAGCGAGTCAATAAAGGAAGCAGGCTGACCTGTTTCACTCTTATCTAAATCATTTGGTTTAAACCGATACATTAAGGTCTCAAGCAGGTCCTGTAGTTGACCACTGTCCACAAGTCCTACCGTATAGACCAAACTTAACTTGTATTCATTATGAGGTCCGATTTTAAAGGGACGAATCACAATATCAGAACTATTACCCAAAACTTTTTTAATATGACTCATATTCTCTTCAAGTGACGTGAAGAGATGTAGCTGTGTATTTTCTGGAGAGACCAACTCTTCGGAAGCCGTATTCGTCTCATTTTTCGTTTTTTTATAGATGGATCGTAGAGTTTTACTAAAAAGTTTCATGTGATTCCCTCCGATCTATCATGAATATTTATTTACAGATGAACATGTTATGTATTTTGTGTACTTTGAGAGAAAATATGTCTAAATTTGCTAAAGAATTTATATTAGGCGTCGCATCTGCCTTTTTACGACTCGGCCTCCTCTCCCTTTTTCGCATTTCACGTTACTTCATGCTAATATCCACAAAAAACCGTCATTTTGATTATGCATCTATCAAAATGACGGTTCTTCGATTATTTAAGATGGATTACTTTTTTAATTCTTTATTTCAAAGATACACTACCTATCTTTAAATATTATCTTTATTCACATACGGTTTGTGATCAAGATGATGAACGGAATTGATAAAACGAAGCGTCTTTGTTTTTGCACGCATGACGATCGAATGTGTTTCCACTAAATGATCGCCTAAAAATCGAACTTCTTCTAAAATGTCTCCTGAAGTTACCCCTGTAGCGGCAAAAATAGCATCATCACCTGCAACTAGATCATTTAAGGTTAACACTCTTGTCGGGTCTTCAATCCCCATTTGTTTACATCTTTCAAATTCAGCCTCATTTTCAGGAAGTAATCGACCTTGTAATTCTCCGCCAAGACATTTTAATCCAGCTGCCGCAATAACGCCTTCTGGTGCACCACCACTTCCAACAAATAAATCGACACCTGTTTTAGGAAAAGCTGTCGCAATTGCTGCACTAATATCATTATCGGAAAATAACTTAACCCTCGCCCCTTTTTGACGAATGCGTTCGATTAATTCCTGATGACGCTCTCTTTCAAGAACCATCACAGTTAAATCCTGAACTCTTTTTTTCGTTGCTTCTGCGACAATATCAATCGTGATTTCAATGGGGTCATTGATGTTGATTTTACCAGCAGCCGCAGAACCAACGGCGATTTTTTCCATATACATATCAGGAGCATGTAATAATGTCCCTTTATCCGCTATCGCGAGCACCGTAATCGCATTAGAATACCCTTTAGCTACGATATTTGTCCCTTCAATCGGATCAACCGCAATATCAACTTCCGGTCCCTCTCCTGTTCCTAATTCTTCTCCAATATATAACATCGGTGCTTCGTCCATTTCACCTTCACCAATGACAACTTTTCCCTTCATATTAACCGAATCAAAGATGGACCGCATGGCGTTGGTAGCTGCTCCATCGGCACTCATTTTATCTCCACGTCCTAACCAACTTGCCGCAGCCAAAGCCGCTCCTTCTGTTACACGTACTACTTCTAATGCTAGTTCTCTATTCAAAATAACGCCTCCTATCTATTACTCTCATAAAATAGCATACCATATTAACCTTAAATAATGTATCATAATTTCATATAGAGTACACTATTACTTTTTATTTTCAGTAAATAGGAGGAATTTATATCTGTTAGTTACGAGCATTTTATGGATGTTTATTTAAAAGTCCTGATACCGCACACCAATAAAAAATGGTGGAACATATCTCCACCATTTGCTTTCATTCTTATTTTTATCGTCTTAATAGTCAACCTTTATACAATTAGGCTAAGATTTCAACGGTAAACCCTCCCGGTGCTTGAACATAAAAAGTATATCCATGAGATTCAATAGGTGGCTCTACTTCAAATCCATCCTCTTTCAAACGTTTATAAATTTCATCAACCTTCTCCTTACTCTCTTGGGGGAATCCGATATGGAAGGTTTGAGGGTACTCAACATACTTTCCTTTCATTAATGTTAGCACAAAGCCATCTTCATCAAACATAGCCGCAAAACCATTTCCACGAGTTCCTTCGCACGTCATTCCAAAATAGGTTTCTAAAAATTCTCTCGCAGCCTCTACATTAGTAACCGTTAAATTTAAATGATTCAGTTTCATAAGTAATGTCACTCCTTTTCTTATTCCATTTCAAGTATATGACATTTATGCAAGTGACAAAGTCGGCCGTTTTTTAGCTTATATTATTAGCATTATCTTTAAAAAACATTAGACATTTACTTTAAGGCTATTGTATAAGCTAATGTGTAAATTATTCCTCGATTTCCCACTGCGGATTCCAGACGACTTCCCACAGATGTCCATCTGGGTCTTGAAAGTGACCAGAATAGCCTCCCCAAAAAGTATCGTGTGCCTGGTCTGTAATCGTAGCACCTGCTTTTTTGGCTTGTACCATTACGAGATCAACTTCCTTTTTACTCCCTACATTATGACCAATCGTAAATTCAGTAGGGCTCGCTGGAGTCTGTGCAACTTTTGTCTCGTAGGCAATGTCTTCACGTTTCCAAAGGGCAAGTCTTAATCCGCTATGTAAATCAAAAAAGGCAACGGCACCATGCTCAAATTCTTTACCAACTATGCCTTCTGTCGGAAACCCCAGTCCGTCTCGATAAAATTGTAACGCTCTTTCCAAATCATCTACACCCAATGTAATAACAGTAATTCTCGGTTTCATAATTAATGATTCCTCCTCCAGTTATTTTAATTACTAATACTTTGCGTCCTTAGTTAAATAAACGTTTAATTAACTTTCATTATTATTTTCTCCAAGTTCTTTAATCCTTGTTTTTGCCTTATCTCATGGTCGATACGACATGATATTCGGAACTCAGACTAGATACCGCGTCGTTTATTGTTCGATACGGCACGATATGTGAGACTCCCATTAATATCGCGTCATAAACGTGCCAATACGACATGAATTATGGAACTCAGACTAATTCCGTGTCATAATTCACCACATACGACGCCCAGTATATATCTCGCCCTAAAAATTTATAAAGCAAACCTTATTATCAGCTTGTTGAAGGATAAGGAGACCCCATCTAGGGAGGAGGTCACTGGAAAACTCTGAGCGTAAGAATATGGCTATATCATTTAGCTTTACTCCACTCGCTGCATGCCCTACGCGTTCCGCGGGTGAACCGGGAGCCTCCTCACGACAAGTCGCTGCGGGGTCTCCCGTGTTTCACTATTCCCGCAGGAGTCTCCGGGCATTCCGCTCGTTCCGTTTTGGTAATCCAACTCATAGAATAACATTGAATGAAGTTTCTTCTCATTTAGTCTTAGAATCCTACTTTTTCAGTGGCCTCTCCAGGGAGCGGTGTCTTACCTCTCACTTTATATACATCCAAAAAGAGGCTGAACCCTCAAAGGTCATTTTTATGACTTTTTAGTACAGCCCCTTTTATTTACCCCACTAAATGAGTCAATCCCTATCAAGAGTACTTTTTATTCCTATATTTTCTTCATTCCTGCCTTACCCCCTCTTACCATTGACACAAACCATAAAAAGTATAATACTAAAATACAAAACTCTATTTTCAGAATAGACTTTTTTTAAAGTTTCACCTAAAGAAAAAATCAGATAGCTTTTTTTCACAGACAATCACTTTCATATTATTTCATATTATTGAGAGCACTAAATGAACCCTTTTATTACAGATTAAAAGTTCAATTTAAACTCGGTTAGGTCAGTTAAAGGAGTAAAGTTTATGAAACGGTTATGGGAACAGGTTCCACTCAAAGGACAAGTCATGTTATTTTCAAGCTTAATTGTCTTACTATCTCTTTTGATCTTAAGTATGTTTGTTGCTCATAATCAAACAAATAACACAAGAGAGTATTTGGCTGAAAAGGTTCAGCTTAGTGCCAGTCATGTTGCATACAACGTCTTAGTTCAAAATTCACTTTTAGCCGGAGAAACGAATCAAGAATTAATTCATTATGTCGAGATCATTAGAGAAGAAAATGATCTACTATATATTGTCGTTATGGATACTAATAAAATACGCTTTACCCACCCTAATAGCACACAAATTGGCCAAATCTTTGTCGGGACAGATGCCGAACAAGTATTTTCAGGAGAGAAATATACATCTGAAAATGTCGGCACCTTAGGGCCGTCCATGCGTGCCTTTCATCCAGTTTGGGATAATGAAGGAAATCAAATTGGGGCTGTTTCTGTAGGCATTTCAACTGATGCGATTGCTAATGCCGTTTTAGATAATCAAATCATCCTGCTTATGATTACAACAATAAGTTTAATCCTTGGTCTTATCGGTGCTTGGTCTTTAGCAAATCATTTGAAGAAAACATTAAATGGTATGGAGCCGAAAGAAATTGCTTTAGCCGTCCAAGAACGGAACTCTATGCTTGAAGCAGTTAATGACGGAATCTTAGCGATTAATCATGCTGGAGAAGTCCTTTTAGCCAATGATGCAGCCCAACAATTTCTAAAGCGGACTGGTTACCAAGGCCCTTTTGAGCATACTCCTATTGATCTCATTTGGCCTGAGTTAAAACTTCAAGAGGCCCTAATGGCAACATCTACGGTTGATCATGAGTTAATTAAAAGAGGTGATGTCGAAACCGTCGTCACACGAGTGCCCATGTATGTCAATCATCAATGTGTTGGTGCATTGGCGACTTTTAATGAACGCAGCCACCTCCATGACATCGTGAGGCATCTTATTGGAGCAGAGGTTTATGCTCATAGCTTAAGAAGTGAAACACATGAATTTATGAATAAGCTCCATATTATTCAAGCAATGGTCGAAACAGAATCATATGAAGAATTAAAAGATTATATTGAAGACCTTTCTGAACGTTACCATATAAAAACCGCAAGTGCGGCTAGCCAAGTGAAACAACTTGTCGAAGATGTGAGTATTGCTCACTATTTAGCAAAAAGAATCGGTTGGCTGGAACAAATGGGGGTTCATGTCCATATCCAAAGTGGGACTCCCTGGCCAAGTATGAGTGCTGACTTCACTGACATCTGGGTTACCGTCATTGGTAACACCTTTGATAATGCATGGGAAGCGATGCAACATAAGGACCACAAAAGCTTGACGCTCACATTAAAACAAGTGGGTGGTGTACTCCGTTATGTAATTGAAGACAATGGAATTGGTTTTTCTGCAAACGAAAAACAGCAATTCCTAGCAAGTACAAAAAAAGGCGATCACGGCTATGGACTTGCCAATATCCAAAAGAAACTTCAGCCCCTTAATGGAACATTAGACATCTTATCCGAAAAAGATAAAGGGACGATTATTACGGTTCACATTCCATATACAGAAAGGAGCCAAGAAAATGATTAAAGTGGCGATGATTGAGGATGACTTAGATGTTAGTCGATTTCACCGTTTGTTCTTAAATAAAGTGGACGGATTTGAACTCATTTGTGAAGCCCATTCACTAGAAGAAGGATTAACAAAACTCCAGCAGCATCAACCCGACCTGCTCCTGCTTGATGTTTATATCGGTTCCAAAAATGGACTCGACTTACTGAAACAAATTCGAGCAGAAGGAAAAAATATAGATGTAATCTTAATTACTTCGGCCAATGATGCTCAAACCGTTCAAACGGGTCATCGTTTTGGAGTAATCGATTATTTGATCAAACCTTTTTCCTTTACACGTTTTCAAGAAGCTTTAAGCCGCTATCGGGCCAACAGACTTGATACTAGTCAAATCTTTTCACAGCAAGAGGTTGATAGACTTTTACATAAAGGCGGTCAAAATCCTGTCTACACTCTACCTAAAGGGATTACAAAAGTAACAGCATTTCGTGTAATTCGCTGTTTAATCGCAACAAATAACTGGCTTACGGCAGCTGAACTTGCCGAAAAATGTTCAATATCACACGTTTCCTTGCGTAAATACATGCGTTTTTTTGAAGAAGAAAAATTAATCGAAACAGAGCTCGTCTATCAAATCTCTGGAAGACCTTTACAAAAATATAAAACTACTAAAGATGCCCCTCTATTTTTAGAAGCTGGTTTCATTTAATTAAATAAGCTAGACGTAATCCCTCATTTAATGAAAAATATAGTAAACGCTTTCACACTTTCATAGAAGAGGTGGTTACGATGAAACAAGGTTTCTCACTTGCTTGGGGAAAAATGTGGCAACAACATAGAAAAACAAAAGATGCACTCAATGTTTTTGCTTATGCTAAAAAAGGCAGCAATGCTCTAAAAAAAGAATCAAGTCACTACGAACAACTGAAACAAAAAGAGATTAAGCCTATAAAACCAAAACCAGATGAGAAAAAACCTTATACAAGAGGTCAACTAGTCGGATTATTATTAGGTCCATTATTATTTATTTTAACCCTTCTTTTTTTCCATCCTGAAGGGCTAACATCAGAAGGTCGGTTAATACTCGCAACTACATTATGGATTGCTACTTGGTGGATTACAGAAGCGATTCCGATTCCTGTAACGTCCTTGATGCCACTCATTTTATTGCCGTTGACAGGAACAATGACAGGTCCTGATGTCGCTTCTTCTTACGGGAATGATATTATTTTCTTATTTTTAGGTGGTTTCTTTATTGCTACAGCGATGGAGAAATGGAATTTACATCGTAGGATTGCTCTTTTTATCATTGCTGTTATCGGAACGAGCACCCAACGAATTATGCTTGGCTTTATGGTGGCAACTGGATTTTTATCAATGTGGGTGTCGAACACAGCGGCTGTTATGATGATGGTTCCAATGGCTCTTGCGATTACGGCACAAGTAGCCGCAACGTTAAAAGAGGATAACTCTGATTTACCTAAATTTGAAAAATCAATGCTTTTTGGGGTAGGTTATGCCGGGACAATTGGTGGATTTGCAACTTTAATCGGAACACCACCCACTATCATCTTTGCTGGTCAAGTAAGAGAATTATTTGGAGTAGAGGTTTCCTTTGCATCTTGGATGATGTTTGCTGCACCACTCATGATTATCATTCTTCTTTGTACTTGGTTCTATTTAGTAAAATTCGCCTTTAAAATAAATCTCAAACATCTTCCAGGTGGAAAAGAACTGATCCAAGATGAGAGAAAAAAGCTTGGAGCTATCTCCTATGAAGAAGGGATAGTTGCAACTGTTTTTATATTTGCCGCTTTTATGTGGATTACGAAAGACTTTTTCTGGAATGGAGAGAGTGCACTGATTTTGCAATTAACAGGAATTTCAGACGGGATGATCGCTATGATAGCAACCATTCTATTATTTTTAATCCCTGGTAAAGCGAGTGCCCGCATCCTCGATTGGGCTGATTCAAGAGATATTCCTTGGGGTGTGTTATTGCTGTTTGGTGGAGGGCTTGCGATTGCTGCTGGTTTCCAATCAAGTGGTTTATCTACTTGGTTAGGAGAACAGCTTACCGTACTTGATGGTCTTCATATGATAATGATTATTGCAGGGGCGACATTATTAATTATGATGTTAACAGAGATTACCTCTAATACAGCTACCGCGACAATGATTATGCCAATACTCGCTTCCTTAGCTGTTGCCATCAATGTGCATCCATTTGCGCTAATGATCCCTTGTGCGATTGCCGCTAACTGTGCCTTTATGCTACCGGTTGGAACCCCTCCAAATGCAATCATATTCGGGACAGGGAAGTTGAAAATTATCGAAATGGTCCGAACTGGATTTGCTCTAAATGTCTTCTCAACGATTCTAATCGTTATGTTTACTTATTTAATGTTACCGATCGTTTTTGATATTGACTTGAGCATCTTTCCAGAAGATTTTATGAGATAACTACGTACGGTTACTCTAGTTATCATTAAAAGAATTCTAATAAGTGCTTCAAAATGAAGGGAGGTGTCAATCACAAGACATCTCTCTTTTTTTATCCTCGTCATTGTAATTTTACTTTACTCAATATCTTCCCTAGATCATTTACTCTATAAAGTCCATTTATCCTGCTTCTTAAATATTTTACTTCCATAAAAAAACAGCCACACGCAAGTTTAAACGACTTTTCTCAACTAATCAATTGACTCATTTTCATTTTTTCTACTTAAGCATAACTAGTAATCTACTCCTATGTTAGTCAATTGTCAATATATACTTGGGATAAATTTGTATAATCATTATTATAAATAATTTTTTAATTCTATTTTTAAATAAGAAGAAAAACATCTCATTTTTTAAAAACAAGAGGATTTGTTAGATAGTTTAAGAAAAACTAAGTTAATCCATTCAAACCCAATAAAAACACCTAAAATCCACTGCTTTTTAGACTTTTAACGACTTTACAACATAACGACTCAGGAGTAATCTATGGTCAATCCATTATATTTAACTTTTTTCATACACTTAAAAGGGGGATTTTTTTACATCTTTTATTACAAATGAAAAAGCTATGTTTTAGAACAATTCGTATATCGCTTAATTCATACGAAACGGGGGACCCAATTTTTAGGGATTACAGAATAGCGTAATCCTAGGGGTGAATCGACTGACTTCTGCCAGCCGTAGGGCGACTCTTATGCCCGAATCCGACAGCTAACCTCGTCAGCGTTGAAAGAGACAATTGTTTTTTGTTATGCATTGATATACCAAAAAGTCGGATAATCAGTGTTTATTAATCATGCAAAAAAAGATGCAGCCCTTTCTTAACTGAAAGAAATGGTCGCATCCTAAGTCATTTACTAATACCAAATACGGAGGCACTAACGTGAATAAAATTCAAGAAATCCAAACCCTTAAACAGTGGGAAGAAATATATATGAAGTCATCAGAAAGGATAGCTATTATTTTAAAATACAATGAGCATTGCGTCATCTGCCAGCGTGCCTACAGTGAATTCGAAAAATTCTATAGTCAATATGATAAAGACAGTGTGGATGTATATATCATAGATGTTGTACGCTCTAAACCAGTTTCTAAACAAGTTGCTAATGATTTAGAAGTAACTCATCAATCTCCACAATTAATCATTATGAAAGATTTCGATTCAGTTTGGTGTGATAACCATAAGAGTATAGAACTTAAAAATATCCAAAATGGTTCAAGAAAAATATCGTAAAACTCTCTGTACCTGCGTTTTAGTAGGGTTACATTTAGGAGTAATAAACATACAGAGAGTATTTTTTTCTAGATGTACTGCTTTTTTAAGTCTTCAAAGTTCTGACATGTAAAGTGTATACATGATAAAGGTCATTCAAATACTTTTTTTAGTAGTTCCTCTAATAAATCAGGCAATATTTGAAATGAAAAATCCAACTCCAATCGTTCTGTTTTTTGATGCGGATCACATCCATACCCACCTATATTCATAACGGGAAAATCAAATGTTTTAATCGTCTCGAATGGAATATCATATCCATTTCCAAACAAAGGCATATTATTCGTTAAAGGTTCCACTTTATCATGACTTAAAGAAACATAACTTAAATCACTCAGTCCTTGAAAAAAACAACGATTTTCTAACGTGATTTGATGGTTCTCTTTCGCATAAGTTTTAACAAACATGGATAAATCTTTTACTAATTGATTATTTCTCGAGGAAACAGCTGGATAAAATGGAGGACTAAAATACAGAATGATCATAGGAGATTCCGAATCTATAATATCACTTAATGTATGCACAATGTGTAAACTTACTTCTCTTTCATCTCGTTCTGCCTGTTCCTCGAGTATTTGAGTAATTAAACCGTTCACTTTGTCTATTCCTATTTTATTAGATACTTTTTTATATAATTCTTCCCAAGTAAATACTTGCACCTTAAATGGAATGGTTTGTAGCCCTACTTTATCGGCCCTTTGTTTGTATAAAGTCATAATCTGTTCGGCAATGTTATTTGTTTTTTTGAGGAGTTTATTGGTAATAGAAGCAAGAGACTCTTCCATATACAAAAGATTAAACATGCTAACTGATGAAACGGGGGTTTGAACATTATAATGTTGCTTTAAATCTCGCATCATTAAATTAGTGAGAACTGGTGTTTTCTCTCCTTCTACTTCTTCTTGAAAATCAGCAGCCAATTCTAGTTCATTTGTTAAAATGGAACACATAAAAGTAGAGTTTAAACCCGCAAAAGGTTCCCCTACATGCGTTTCTTTTCCTCTAAAATAAAAAGAAGGCATTAATTTTCCGATTGTACCTGTATATAAGTATTTATTTTGATCGTAGGGGTTTTCCTTAAAAGAAGATTCTGTATTTAAACATAGGACATATTCTAAATCATGTGTTTCTTTTAACTGTTTTATTTCTTCTACAGCATGCAACATCCCTTTGGACCCTACTTCTTCATCAGATACCGTAATGAGCAGAATATTTCCATCCCATTCCCCTAAAGTGGCTTTTTCTAAAATACCCATTCCAACGACAAGACCTGCTTTCATATCCATCGTTCCGCGCCCAAAAACCCAATCCCCGTCCTGCATTTCTTTTTGAGCGTGAGAAGATAAAAGCTTTCGATTAATCCGATAAAATTCCGTCATTTTTGATAGATTAAAGGCTATATCCTGTTGCGAACCAAAGTCATCTACTCCTACAACGTCAAAATGACTGATTAAAATAATCGTTTTTTTCTGATCCTTTCTTTTCGATAATGCGGAAAAATAAGAACTATTATCGTTAAAGTGACAACTTTTCATGAAGTCTGGATGTTTTTGAAAAAAATCAAGTTTCATACACTCTTTATATAGAAAATCTGTTACCACCTTTTCTTCATTAGTCCGAGAAATGCTAGGAATAGAAACTAATTTTTCTAATAATGCTAGACGCTTTTCTTTTGTTTGCCAGTGCATGGTTTTTCCCCCTTATAAAAAAACGATACATGACTGTTCACCTTCGAATAATCGGAAAGGTGCAACAACGAAACGCTCCACCTGATTTAATAATTTCTGATAAATCATGCTCCATCACAGTAAATCCACGCCTTTTCAAAAGAGTATTTATTCTTTCTTGATTGAATAGAGTGATAATTTTTCTGTTTCCGATCGACAATACATTGCTTGCCATCTTTTCTTGTTCATCTTTTGTAATCAAAATGAGATTGAATTTTTGCTTCATCCTCAAAAAGGACTCTTGATCTATTCCATCTTTATATATGAGAGCTGTTTGTTCGTCAATAATGTTAAATACACAATCCAAATGCAAAATTCCTTCTGTTAACTGTATGACGTCGACCTGTTTGCTTGGAAATTTCTGTTTTATTTCTTTCACAGCATCCATTGTTGTCCGGTTATTTATGCCAATGAAAATTGTATTTTGGTGAACGAGAACATCCCCACCTTCAATTTCATGTTGAAATTCATAATAATCAAGTTTTTGCTTGTTAAGCATTTGAATTAAAAAGTCTGTTTCTTTTTTCCTAATATGTACTTTTAGATTTGACACACATAATTGTTTATCAACTACAAAGCCTAAATCCCTAGTAAACACTTGTTCATTTAACTCTTTATGGTTGTGCAAATACAGAACCTCTACCCCTTCATTTTTTAATGTTTTGACAAACGCACGATGTTGTTTCAAAGCAGCGGTTGTATCGATGTTTTCTTTTGCATACTTTTTTTGTACTTCATTAATAATTTCCGTAATTCTCATATATTGAGGTTCGGACACAATCACTTTTTCTAACACACCGTATTCGTTTTCCATAACGCACCACCTTTAGTGTTTATTTAATTATATATACCCTATGTAATAAAGGAATTAAATGCGTCACTTTTTATAACATTCAATATCTCACGAAGAAGCCTGTGTACATTCCACAAGTTTCATTACCAATCGCCATGTGCACATGATTAAAGAATTATTTTTCGATCCGCAATGAATATCCATAGATTTGGTTTTTACTTTTAACTACAAATCCATTTGGTTGATAATCAATGATCAGGTTCTCTTCTAAAAACCTTAAATTCGATCGCTCTGTATAAACAGGTATACCATTTGTTAATATTTTTAGATGACTATCTGGTATCGATGTTATCTTTTTCAAGCGGATAACCCCATCAAGGGGCGTACAACATCCACCTAACTCATAATATAAACACATATAACTTGTACTAGATTCGAAGTGTTTTAACAGTTCTTTTTTTGCTTGTTCGGTAAAGTGAATTTCCATTGTTCTCACCTTTCGTCTTTCGTAAATTTAACCAATTATATTCAATCTCATATTACCATGAAGTAGGTCTATTTAGTGTGGACTTTACTTGAGTAGCCTCCCATCTTTTGTTGAATTGAAAATGACCACTCTTTATGATTATATGTTATATTCATACTGACTAAATAGCGAAAGGAGCATTCTCTATATGTGTTGCTCATGCTGTCCTGTAGTTGATAAGTCCCTTATGTAAACAGAAAATAATTAAATAAGGGGCTGGAAATATGTTAATCCAAAATAAAATCATTCAAAGTGTTACAAAAAAATGTACTCAAGATAAATCAATTGCTGCGTGTATGATGTATGGCTCTTTTATAAAAGGTGAAGGGGACCAGTATTCTGATGTAGAGTTTTATATATTCATAGCAGACGATAAGGTCGAAAAATTCAGCTCAAGACCTTGGATTTCTGCACTCTCCCCTGTCGACTTACTTTTTTACAATGAGTATGGCACAGAGGTAGCCATCTTTTCTACTCTGATTCGTGGAGAGTTTCACTTTCTTCCTCTATCCGAAATAGGAATTATTAAAAGTTTTAAACCAACTGGTGTTTTTCCAAATACGGAGTCTATGTATATTTACGACTCGACAGGACAATTGAGGCCTTTACTTGATGCTCTAAGTGGTGCTGGACCAGACCGATTGACTGATGAGAATGTAAACTTTGCCTTTAATAATTTCGTAAATGCTTGGTTGATGGGTGTGAATGTATTGGAGAGAGGGGAATCAGCACGTTCTCTAGAAGTTTTAACGCACGTACAAAAGTTCTTATTACAATTACTCAGAGTGAAAGAACAAACAGTTGAACGTTGGTTAAACAGTACAAAAAATTTAGAAAAAGACTTAAGCAGTGAGTCTTACCGTGACTATGTGTCAATCACCTCAACATTAAATGAAAATGAGCTGAAAATTGCCTATAAAAATGCCTTAACATTGGCGGAAAAACTCAATAAAATATTAGCTACTTACTATAAAATAGAAGTAAATCAACATTTAATAAGTAAGCTAAACCGGCATTTCACGTAATCAAAGCAAAAAGGGGCGCCTCAAAAGGTCATGAAAATGACCTTTGAGGGATTAGCTCTTTTTAATTTCGTTAATTATAAAAAATACAATTTCTTTAATTTTTCAACTTCGAAGTTATTTGATAAATCAATAAAATATTCTACTTGCCATTTTTGAGTTCTAGCAGCATTTGTATTCAATTCAGTTATCCAACTCGGATAAACTCTAAGAGCCATTTTCCCCTTTTGCTCCACTATTTTGGACTTCTCGTTTTAGAACAAAGTTATCTATACTTCCAACCTTGTTCATAATATCTCTGAACAAACTTTCCGATTTCATTTTAACTCCTCTCTCCTACACATCCATCATTTATAATGTAGTGACCAGATAACATTAAAAAGGAAGAGTGCACAAAAAGGCTGGATTTACTATATATCCAGCCTGAAATTATATTAAATTTAATTGATCGATTGATTAAACTTTTACTACTTGTACAGCAAAGTATAAAAGTTATTCTTCCACTGTGGAAATCTGCCAAGTTATGCCGAATTTATCTTTTACTTGTCCATATGAAGGACTCCACGGAGTTTCTTGAAGTGGCATCACTACTTCGCCACCGACCTCAAGTTTACCAAATACTTCTTTTGATTTTTCTACATCACTTAAGGTAATCGCTACGTCCACTTGTGCTCCAGTTTCATATGGTTGACCAGGGAATGTATCAGATAGCATTAGGAATGTATTGCCAACTTTTAATTGGGCATGAATGACACGGTCTTTTGCTTCATCAGGTAGGGTAAATTCTGGGTTGTCAGGCAATTCTCCGTAAGTTTGAACTCCTAGAACTTCTGCCTCCAATGCATTTTCATAAAATTTCACAGCCTCTTTCCCGTTACCATCCATTTTTAAATACGCATAAACTCCTAAAATCATAAACGACACCTCTTTTTTCATTTTTTAAAAACAAGAACGTACATTCGTATTATACCGCATATAGTATCTGTTTGAAAACGAAAATAAATATAATTATCCTTTTTTTTAATTAATTCCCCAAAAGGCATCCTTCTTAATATTCCGTTTTGAGATATTATTATTTTTTAAATGAGTAGTAACTGAGTCTACCATTGACTTCGAGCCTGCAATAAAATAGTTACCATCATTCTTATATGTGGTAATAAACTTATCTATTTCTTGATATAACTCATCCCTTGATTCAAGATAAGATACATCTATTGAGTTATTATGGACAGTTTCATCAAGTTCATCCTTATATATATATGATTTTGCACTATCTAAATAGAGAATTTTTACTCGTTTGTCGCCCCCGTTCTCTTCTGCCTCTAATTGTTTTACAATGGCTCGAAATGGTGTAATGCCAATGCCACCTGCAATTAAGAGTGAGTGACTGTTGTCTTTCAAATAAAAGGATCCTACAGGGCCACTCATATTAACTTTCATCCCTTTTTCTAATTCTAACAAAGCCGCTTTAAAATCACTTGGCTTATCGCTAATGCCTGTTGTAATTTTTACAACATCCTCTGTTGGAACAGAGGCAACACTAAATGGTCGTGTACCATTTTTTATCTTTTTATGAGTAATTGAAAACAAACCATGTTGACCGGCTTTCCAAGTTAAATCTTTTTCCTTTTCAAATAAAAAGGTATAAACATCTTCTGATTCTTTATATCTTTCTAAAAATAACAGCTCATTTTTTTTGAATATTGATAATGTATCTTTAAGAAAACTCATTTCATTATCTCCTTTTCTATTGGCACTTGGACAAAACGAAAGTGTTTAACCGAGAATGCGAACAAAACACAACATTAGCAGAGGAAATAGACGTAGACTCCCGCAGGAATAAACCGTGGAGCGAGACCCCACAGGTGTACCGAGGAGGCTCGCCAGGTTCTCGGCAAGGACGCGGAGTATGGTTTTGGGAGCGACAGCCGAAGAGCTTCATTTTAGTGAACAGATTCCTTCAACAGCCTACGAAGAGATGTGTTCAAACTGTCAACGATTGAACCGTTCATGTAAAGTCAATTTGAGTATTGTATCGCCCTAAAATCAATCTCTATCAACGGTTAAGAGTGAATCATACGCTGCGAAAGTTGAGTTATTAGTAAAAACTCTTTTGTCCCAGCCTTGCTTTTTTCCAAACAAAAGATCCAAGACTCAACCTTACACGTCCTCTAACATTTTTTTAAGTTCATCGACCATACTTGACCAGCCATATTTCGCACCGTTGAACGCTTGATTTTCTTTTTCGAATCCTGAATGTTCAAGATGTAAGTGGGTTGTTTCACCCTCTTGTTGTAATGTCCATGTAACGATAGTGTTTATCGGTCCACCTACCCATGTGTAAGATAATTTATAAGGCTTGTCCACTACCAATACCTCACTATCAACAACTAAACCTATTTCCTCATTACGAAACTGACATTTGTATCCTACGATTGGTCTAAAATTATTTTCCATTATCCATTGGGCCAGTGTATCCGAATGGGTTAAAGCATCCCATACCTTATCGATCGGACTCTTGAATTGAAAATCTAATGATAAATCTGCCATTATCTATTCCTCCAATATATTCTTTAATAATATCGCTCTTTCATTCCAAAACTTCTCATAAAAGGCTAACCAATCCTTCACTTCTTGTAAGGGAGCTGCATTTAATCGATACCTTGTTTCTCTACCTATTTTACGGTTCATTACTAAATCAGCTTTTTTAAGAATAGCCAAATGTTTAGAAACGGCCGTACGTCCTATTTGAAAATGAGGAGTCAGTTCATAAAGGGGTACCTCATCTGAATCAGCCAACAATCGTATTAACTTACGTCTTGTCGGATCGGCAATGGCTACATAAACGTCACGCTCTTGGTAAGCAGTATTCATAGTCCTCCCACCTCTTTTATAAATTGGACACCATTAAGTGTCATGATTATATGACACTTAATGGTGTCTAGTCAATTAGTTTTTACATAATAACATTAGTATTATTTTCTTGAAGTAGATTCATCCTTTAATTTGCAAAGTAATTGAATCCATACGGTTTCGGCATTTCCAACAACAAACAATAGACTGGACCTATTGATAAGATCCAGCCTGATTTTATATTGAATTGAATTAAAATGAAGCTAACTTTAAAAAGCTTAAACCTTTAACGAACCACGAAACCCTCTGGATGCATAGTAAGAGGACGCTCCGTTGTGATACACGAAGACGTGGCCGAAACGATAATCGCAAAAAAGGGCACCGCCAAGTTCTCTAATATCAGAAGGTGTTCGTACCCAGCTCGACGTTTTCACATCAAAATTTTCAAGTTTCTGCAATTCTTGATATTGTTCTGCTGTTAAAAGTTCGATACCCATTGCAGTTGCCATATCAATAGCGTTATTTTCTGGTTTATGATTTTTCCTAGACTCCAATCCTTCAAGGTCATAGCAAACACTTCTACGCCCTTTAGGACTTTCCTTTGAACAATCATAAAAGATATATTCGTCTGACTCCTGATCATAACCAACGACATCTGGTTCACCGCCAGTTCTCTCCATTTCATTGAGCGACCACAGCTTTTGGGGATTCGCTTCCAATTTTTCTTGGAGTTTCCCCCATTCAAGACCTTTATGCCGATTCAGGTTTTTCTCAAAACGGCCTTTTAACACTTTGAATAATTCTTCACACTGTTCTTGTGATAATTCGACTTTATTACTCTTTGTCATGTTAATATCCTCACTTTCATTTTTTCATCAGGTCAATATTCCAATCATTATCCTCGCAGATACTCTCGTTACCTTATCTAAAAAACATACTTAAAATATAACCAATATAGAAAAAAACCTCACGTGCTAAGAATGGAATTTTACTCTTTAAAGTTGTATAGGCCGAAGTTTGCGTAGGCGCTGAGTACGCTTCCATTCCAATGTCATTAGCCATTAACATCGCTCTTTTCATATGTAGGGGATCACTAACAATCGTAAAGGTATCGAATCCGTGTTCATTAGAAAGACTAAAAGCATTTTGAAGATTTTCTTCTGTAATTGTAGATACATCTTCTACTAATATATCGTCCGGCTTGACCCCTTTTATAATTGCATACTCCCTTGCAATCTCTGATTCCGTATAATCATCGCCCTCACCTTTCCCTCCAGTAAAGATAATCTTTTCCACGTAATCATTTTCGTAAAGCCAAATCGAATGATTAATCCTTTCACGAAAAACAGGTGATGGCTCATTCTCCCAGACAGCAGCCCCTAATACAACAGCCACATCTGTCTCGACTAACTGATTTTCTTCACCGAATGCCCAAATAGTTATAGCAGTATGAACGATGAATATTACCAAGATAGCTATAATTGTTAAAGCAGCAACTATTCTAGTCTGATATTTCTGTATCATATAGGTTTACCACTACCGCCCTAATGTTTTTTTACTTATTTGATCATTTTACCATAATTCACCTAATGATTTTCTACTAAACCTTACCTTATATAAAATGCCGATCGAATAAAGGTCCCAATTGCTTTTACTCAATAAAAAACTCTAGATAATTAATCTAGAGCAAAAACATTCCAACTTTATTCGAAACCTCCTATCTTATTACCTTCAAATAAAAATTGAGCAATTTCATTTGAATGATTCCCCTGTCATCACACTCATAAAGTGATTAAAGAATTTATGATAATCAAAATCCAAAGCGATCCGATGCCTTTTTGATTCATCTAATTGTACTTGAGGACGAAAATCAGCGATGCTCTGGCCCCTATGGATCTCATCAGATTCCGTTACAATGTGTACAAGTGAAGTAGTATAAGTAAACATCTCTTCGTGAAGCGGGGCCATGAGAGTAAGTGCGTCATGAACCGGACTTCCCTCTATTTGTGGGTTTCGGCTTTTATAAAAAGCATAATAATAATCTAATAAAGGTTTGACAATTTTTACTTGTCCTTTGTAATCGATATAGTCCACCATTTCTGGTGTGACAATTGCCCTATTCGTAACATTTAAAGGGATGATAGTAAGATTATGAGCATATGTTAAGACAATTCGAACCGCAATAGGGTCTCCATAGAAGTTAGCTTCTGAAACAGCCGTTACATTTCCTGGAACTAAAAAAGCTCCCCCCATAATATAAAAAGCTTTCACTTTACTCATCAGCGTATTATATAGAATAAACAGATTTGCTAAGGAGGTAAGCCTTCCCACATTAACAATGATTAAATCATCCTGATAAGTTTCAACAATCTTAACAATTTCATAAAAGTTTTCAATGACACCCTCAAACGTTCCAGGTACGATTGGCCCCATACCATACTCTCCATGAATCTCTGGATAAAAGATGGGCGTTTCACCCGTCATTGGAATTTCCGCTCCTCCTAGGATCGGTACATCAGTAGGAATATTCATTACATCATACAAATAATGAACATTCGCAACAGCATCTTCCCTTGAAACATTCCCATAATCTGCAACAATCCCAACTACATCAATGTCATCATTTAAATGAGCATAGATCAGTGCAATAATATCATCAATCCCTATGTCACCCAAAAAAAGGACTTTCAACCCCATTGTCACACCCACTTTTTTACAGTAATATGTAATGACCTTATTTTAGGTGCATGCTCTTTAAATAGTTAAATAACCCAATCTTTTGCTATCCACAAAAAACTATTTACTTTATTCAGAAAATTAGTTACAATAATGTAAGTTGTTAAATTAATCCAAGGAGGTAGATGAACATGTTGAAATTACAATCTAAGAAAACTTACAACATAACTTTATATAATCATCGTTACCTGTCTTGGAATCCAAAGCATTGATCTAGTAAGGCTCATTTTAGTCTATCCAACCACAGGGGCGATCTCTGTGGTTTTTTATATTGGCGAAAACCACAGATCCCCTGTGGTTTTTTTTATTGATTCCCCAGCTAAAGTTGGGTTTTCATATATAGGTTATTTCGTTTCAATTCAAGCAAACAGTCAAAACTAAAAAAAGGGGGGATAATACATGTTTTTTATTCATGTTGATATTGTTTTATTAGACTGGTACGCACTGGTGAAAGGATTTACCTGAAAGAGTATGCTAAAGGAGGTCCAATCGTATGACGTTTCATTTTCTCGTATTTACCATTACGATTAAAAAGCGGTCTTATACGGAAGAAGAGCTTCAACAGCTCATCAGACAAGAGAAAATCAATCAAGAAATCTCTGACCGTTTATCAAAGATCGATTTTTATCGTTAATTAAATTAATTTTAAAACGGGTGCAGGCGTAATGCCTGTACCCGTTGTTTATCATCTTATAATGTTCCTATTAATTAAAAAGAAGAAGAACTGAATATACACCCAATATAAATATATAAATAACCCCAACAGTCCTTAACTGCAAATCAACAATGATTTTAGTCACACTTCTTTCTTGATTAAATTGATTCATACTTTTAGCTATATTAACATGTAACATCAAAACACCTATTGAAAATAAAATGGCTGAAACGAGTGGTGATAATAAGATCATCGCTAAAGGTGGTAATTCAATAAATAAGTAAATTGGATAGAATAACCAATACGGATACGTAAATCCAAGTATTACAAGCAACCCAATTAATAGAAAAACTTCTTTTTTTAAAGCCTTTAAGTAGAAAGGAAAAGAAAAGCTCACTGTCATCTACTCCTTAATGTCATATATATTCATCATAAACTAACTGAGATATTATTTATAGCCAATAGCTAGGCCGTCTTCTGTCACTATACCCCTCATTTATTCCATAAAAAAGAGCAATACGATTGTTCAAGTATTGCTCTCACTATATTAAGGTGAAATATTGGCTTCTTCGGTAAAGTTAGCACTTGCCCACTCACCCTCACGCTTAAACAGCTCATATACAGTCTCGCGGTCTGTTGGTGGTTCATCTATCCACTTTAGCAGGGTACGAATAATAGGTTCTTTATTTGGATAGTGATGTATAACGACTTCAGCTTGCTCGTGGAGTCGTGTCGACCAAATTTGAGAACGTACCATCACCATTGAATAATAGGTTCGAATGAGCTTTCGACAGAAGCCTTGTGAAAATGTCTTAAAGTCTTTGTTAGCAGCTGTTTCTAACCTATTTAACGTCCGAGTAAGAGCCGCATAAATATCTCCATTGAAGCGGATAGCTATCTCTGATGTAAGTTTATACGGTCCAAATCTTTCTCCTAAATCCTCTCCGTACACACAAACACAGAGTTCCTTAAGAAATGCATTTTCATAATAATTTGAGGGATCAATTGTATAATCGTAATAGGCAACAGCTATCCCAACATCACGAACAAGAGCACCGTACTTTTGAGACAGCTCTCTAGCAAGTTCCCTCAATTCATCTAACTTATCCGACCCAAGTTCACTATCAAACAAAGCGATCAGGTCTAAATCCGATTTAAGAGCAATCGCTTCACCTCTAGGTACGCTACCATACACATAAACACTGTGCAGTTGTTGCTGAAACACCTTTCTAAGACTCTCGACAGATTCCATGATACAAGGCATATAGACATTATTAATTTTATCTTTACTTACATCGCTCACAATAAATCCATCAGCATCTAGACCATACCCAGCTCTCAAAGTCGCCATTTCAATCTCCTCCCTCTTCACTAATTCCTGCATTTCCCTCATTATATCAATAAAAATGTTGAGGTTCTAGAATAGTAAAGGTTGTCGGCTTCCAGATTCTGCATCACTCGAGAAACTTTCTTTAGGCTAAAGCATTCAACAAAAATTGAACGGCCTTATCCCGTTTAGAAATCGAGATAAGGCCGTTCGTATATTGTTTATTTAATAAGATTATATTCAAGTTTACTTGCCTTTTATTGTCCTTTTTGATGCATTTTCTTTAGGTCATCTTGAACGCTTTTCTCCCATAATGGAACACCCGCATGATAGGCTGAACGTCCCATCATTAACCCTGCTACTGGTGCAGTCATGAAGACGAATAAAATAGTCAAGAGAATCTTGCCAACATATTCTCCATGCCCTAACAAGAAAAATAAAAAGGTACCTAGCATAATCGACATGACACCAAGTGTTGCACTTTTAGATGCCGCGTGAATTCGGCTGTATACATCTTGTAAGCGAATAATACCAACAGCAGCTAGAAGGCTAAATAGAGCACCGATAATAACAAAAATACTGACGAGGATCTCAACCGCGGTCAATAATAACACCTCTTTCAATGAACTTAGACATCGCTACTGTTCCAATAAACGCTAAGATACTAATAACAAGAATAACCTCTGTATAAGCTAGCGTTTCTTGTAGAAGCATAATCACACCAATAAAGCCAATTAACGTAATTCCAAATGTATCTAGGGCTACAATTCGATCAGACGTAGTTGGTCCAATAATCGTACGTATCAGGCAAATAAATAAAGAGAGTGACATTATGATGAGAACGCCAAACAGGATCGTTTCAAACATCTACCGAGTCACCTCCATAATGGCACGTTCAAAAGAATCATGAATATCACGAACCATTTGTTCTTTATTAGGAATATCTAAAGCATGAACATAAATATACTTGCCATCTTTAGAGAAATCCATTGATAAAGTACCCGGGGTAAGGGAAATTAACGCTGCAAGTAACGAAACTTCCCAGTCATTTGTTAATTTAGTCGGTACCGCGACAATCCCAGGTTGATTGTCTAATTTAGGCTTTAAAACGACGCGTACAACATCTATATTTGCTTTGATAAGCTCGACGATAAATAAAACAGCTAGTTTAATGATCGCCCATACCCGACGCATATAAAAGTCAAATTTCATAAAGCGACGTAAGAAAAACAAGATAAAAATCCCGATAACGTAACCAACTAAAAAATCGACGCCTGTGTAGCTATGTTGAAAGTTCACCCAAGCAAATGCAATTAAAAGATTTAATAAGATTTGAAAAGCCATAGCAACTACTCCTTAAGAACAGAATCGATATAAATTGTCGGATCTAACAATTGTTCGGCAACCTGAAGTGAATATTGAAAAATGGGTTCTGCCAATAAACCTAATCCAATTGTCAAAGCAACAAGTGGAATAATAGGGATTAAAAGTTTTCCAATTTTCATTTGTGCTTGTTCTTCTGAATGTTTTTGCTCTCCCCAAAATGCATACATAAAGATTTTCATCATTGAAAACAACGTAAGTAAACCGACAACTAATGCAACAGTCGCAATCAGGTAGTTTTCTTCTAAAAATGCCGCTAAGATTAATGCAAATTTACTAAAGAAACCACTTAATGGTGGAATTCCTGCTAATGAGATAGCTGAGATAAAGAATAGCCACGCTAGTACTGGATGTGTTTTTAATAAACCGCCCATTTTTTTTAAATCGGTCGTACCAGTTATTTTTTGGGTAGCACCAGCGAATAAAAATAACGCAGCCTTCACGATAATATGGTGGGCTATATAATAAATGGCTCCGGCAATCGCGAGTGGTGTAAAAATACCTAAGCCCATAACCATGTAACCTACCTGACTAATGATGTGGTAAGACAAGATTCGTTTGAAGTCAAATTGAGAAACAGCTCCTAATACCCCAAAGAACATAGTAAGACCGGCTAAGATTAAAATAAGGGTGTGGGTAAAGTTAGGATCATGGGTGAAAACGAGAGTGAAAGTACGCATGATCGCATATATCCCAACCTTTGTTAAGAGTGCTCCAAATAGTGCTGCAATGGCTGCTGGTGGGCCATAATAAGAACGAGGTAGCCAAAAGTATAATGGGAATAACCCACCTTTCATCGCGAATACAACTAAAAAGATAACCGCGATAACATTTAACACACCGACTTGCTCTAGCCCTTCGATTTTAACTGCTAAATCGGCAAGGTTTAACGTTCCAGTTACTGAATAAATATAAGCTACCCCAACTAGGAATAAAATCGAAGCAAATACATTCATGACAACATATTTGAATGACTCTCGTAACTGATATTTAGTACCTCCAATGACGATTAAGATATAAGAGGCAATTAACATTACCTCAAAGAATACGAATAGGTTAAATAAGTCACCTGTTAAAAAGGCACCATTCACGCCTGCTAATAAGAAAAAATAAAATGGATAAAAATAAGCTTTTTCCCTCTTGGTTGCAAGTGTTTGGAAAGCAAAGAATAAACAAACTAAACCAACAATACTAGACAATACCACCATCATTGTAGCAAACATATCAGCTACAATGACAATTCCAAATGGCGCTTGCCAATTTCCTAGCTCTAGTACAGCAATTCCTTCCCGATAGACATGTATAGCAAGAAAGATTGATACGAGGAACATACTTATCGCAGTTAACCCACTAATAAAGCGTTGAATTCTGATCTTCTTTGCAAATAAAATTAAAATAGCTCCGATTAAAAACGGGATTAAAATAGGTAATAAGATTAAATTACTCATCTGCAGAACCCCTTAACTGGTCCAAATCATCTGTTTTATGCTCTTTATATGTGCGGTAAGCCAACACAAGTAAGAATGAAGTGACCCCAAAACTAATTACGATTGCTGTTAAAATTAATGCTTGAGGCAATGGGTCTGTATAAGACTCTGCATCAAGACTTAATAACGGTGGTGCTCCTGATTGTAATCCAGCCATTGTTAACAAAAGTAAATGTGCCCCGTGTGAAAGTAACATTAACGAAATGACTACTTTTAGTAAACTTTTTGATAGAAGCAAATAGGTTCCTACCATAAAGAGGACACCAACTGTGATGGACATTAGTATTTCCATTACGCATCATCCTCCGCAATTGCTAATATGATGGTGAGTGCAATGCTAACAACAACTAAATAAATCCCAAGATCAAACGGAAGGGCCGTTGTTAGCTCTGTTTCGCCAAGAATAGGTAGTTGAAAATATTCAAAGTACTGAGTTAAATAAGCATCACCACTGAACACACCTATAAACCCTGTAAGAATTGTTATTATTAATCCGATACCAATTACGGCTTCAAAGTTAATTTTTAATGTCTTTTTAATGCTTTTAATATCAAATACTAAATACATAAGTAATAATGCACTAGCTGTCATTAATCCACCGATAAAGCCTCCACCGGGGCTATTGTGTCCCGCTAAAAAGAGATATACAGAGAAGATTAGGATAATAAAAACAACGACACGAGTGATAGTCTGTAGCATAACATCATTTGTCTTTATATTTTTCACACATCTTCCCTCCCACTCATACGTAATTTAATTAACACAACAATTCCTAGTGCTGCAATACCTAATACTAACGCTTCAAGCATCGTATCAAGTCCACGGAAATCAACTAAAACAACGTTAACCATATTGTATCCACCTGCTAAAGTTTTAGAATTCTCAATATAATACTGAGAAATAGACTCAATCCCAGCCTCGTTTCCTAATGCTAGAGCACTAAACGCAATTGTCGTAACAAGAATACCGACAGCCGCTGAAATGATAAGATTCACAATATTAAATCTTGGTTTAGATTTTATTTTCCTCAATTCAGGCAAGTGGTAAAACACAATCATAAATAAAACAACCGTTACCGTTTCAATTAATAGTTGTGTTAATGCAAGGTCAGGAGCTCTAAAGACAACAAACACAAGGGCTAATAAGAACCCAATGACACCAACAACAATAACAATAGCCATTCTATTATGAATAAATGGCACACTTAAAGTCGCAAGAATCATGATTCCAAAGATAAACCACATATAAGGGTGAATAAATGAAACATTTGTCATATCGATAGAAAACGCGTCATAGCGAACCATTGTATAAGTAAATAGCAGAATCATAAAGATGAGCATATATGCAAAGTAATCACGTAATAATCCGGTCATTTGTACACGAGTTACAGCTTGCGAACCTTTGATGACACCATCAAAGCCTTTATCATAATACCAGTTAAGCGGATCGCGTTCAGATAAATAGAACTTTGTGTTTGCCCATCTTTTCATTAACATAAATAGGATGATTCCTACAACTACAACACCGATTGTCATAAATAATTCTGTGTTAAATCCGTGCCACATATAAATATCAACATAGAATGTTTCTCCAGGTTCAAGTAACATTGGTAATACTGAACGCATAGCCGGTTCGATAAGTGTGTAAGAAAGAATATTCGGAAATAAACCAAACACGACGACGAGTGACGCTAAAATAATAGGACTGATTAACATGCCAATTGGTGCTTCGTGAACTTTCACTTTAAAGTTCTCAGGCTTAAATTCTCCTAAAAATGTCTTACTGAACATAATTAAGCAATACAAGAATGTAAAGATACTTGCAACCCAAGCTACAATTGGCAAGATGATACTAAAAGTCTCCATATTAAATGCACCAATTTCTTGAGCACGTAATAAGGCTGTAAAGAACATTTCCTTACTTAAGAAACCGTTAAATGGAGGAAGACCCGCCATTGAAGCTAGTCCAATTAATGAAACGGTAAACGTTATTGGCATAATCGTCATTAATCCACCGAGTTTTCGAATATCACGAGAACCAGTTTCATGATCAATGATACCTACGGCCATAAACAAGCTGCCTTTAAATGTAGCGTGATTAATTAAATGAAAGATTGCTACCATAATTGGAAACGCAAAGTAAGCAGGTTCAGGGGTATCAGCATAATAAATAGCCGCTGACCCAACACCTAATAAACTCATAATCAACCCGAGCTGGCTAACCGTTGAAAATGCTAAAATACTCTTTAAGTCTTTTTGACGTACTGCAGATACAGAACCCCAAATTAAAGTCAGTAAACCAAATCCGGTTAATAGCCAGAACCATTCTGATGCCCCACCAAAAATAGGGGTTAAACGTGCTACTAAATATATACCTGCCTTAACCATTGTTGCTGAGTGTAAATATGCACTAACAGGAGTTGGGGCTTCCATTGCATCTGGTAACCAGATATGGAATGGAAATTGAGCTGACTTTGTAAATGCCCCCAGTAAAATCAATAGCATTGCAGGTAAGAAAAGAGAACTAGATACTACTAAATCTACACTAGCAATAATTTCACGAATGCTAAATGTTCCGGTCATTACATATAAAAGAGAGAACCCAGCAAGCATTGCGAAGCCACCAAACACTGTAATCAACATGGATTTTAATGCTCCATAAGTCGATTTCTCCCGAGTAAACCAATAACTAATAAGGAGTGATGAAGCTAAGCTTGTTAATTCCCAAAAAATATAAAGAACGATTAAATTATCTGAGATAACAACTCCTAACATCGCTCCCATAAACATGAGCAGATAGACATAGAAGTTATTAAGCTTTTCAGTACTCTTTGATAAGTAGAATATTGAATAAAGGACTACAAGAGAGCCAATCCCAGAAATCAATAAAAGGAAAAGTAAACTCAAACCATCAATATAAACCGTGAAATTAACTCCTAAAGACGGTACCCACTGTACGGTGTGTTCGACCACTTTACCGTTGGATGTAACTGAAAGATATTGCAAGAAATAACCAAACAATACAAGTGGCAGTATTAATACAAACCAACCTGTATGAATTTTTTTTGCGTACCTAAAAAGAAAAGGGACTATTATCGCGAATAAGAACGGCGAAATTGTAGCCCAATGCAATACAGTCAAACGACATACCTCCTTAAATCCTAATCTTTAAAAAGCTTTAAGATATTTGTTCATACATATGTTAGTCAGAGCATTTATTAAGAACTAAATAGGATTATAACGCAAATTAAACCACCATGCACCAAAGTTAGTCTTGCCTTCTCTTACTTTTAATTTCCTATATTAAATATGAAGAAAGGGGGTAAATTAGCAAAAAAAAAATTTTTATTCTTGCCAAAGAAAAAGGATATTTTTCTTAAAAGACTGCTGATGTATGTAGAGAGGATAAAAACTGACAGGAACCCATTAATTAAGAACGAAATCGAATGATATTTAAAAATAACACTAGAGTCTCAAATTTATTATGATCTAGAAAATGAAATTTATTCCTCTGGTAAAACAAGGTGTACATGTTCATTTGCTCAAATGTACCCTTAACGAAAAAGGTATGTTACAGGAAAGCATCACAATAGAAATATATTTCCACCCAAAAACAAAAGCAGATATACAATGGTATCTGCTTTTAACAATGGGAATTTAATTGTTAATTTTACGTTAGATTTTCTATTAATATGGCCATTCCCTGACCACCTCCTGCACATAGCGATGCAATACCGTATCGTCCACCTCTGCGTTGTAGCTCATACATGAGCGTTACGACAATTCTTGCCCCGGACGCCCCTACAGGATGACCCAGTGCAATCGCACCACCATTCACATTTAATTTTGCCGGGTCAATTGAAAGCTCTTTTTGAACGGCTAAAGCTTGTGCAGCAAATGCTTCATTAATTTCAAATAAATCGATATCCTCAATAGATAAGTTTGTTCTTTCCAATAACTTTTGAATGGCCGGGATCGGACCAACCCCCATGATTTCTGGGGGGACCCCTACAGATGTCCAATCGACAATCGCTGTCTTCGGTTGTAAACCAAGATTCATTGCATTTGATTCAGACATTAATAAAACAGCAGCTGCTCCATCATTTCGCCCACAAGAATTCCCTGCTGTCACTGTCCCACCTTGCTTAAATGCGGGCTTCAAACTTTGAAGTTTTTCCAATGTTGTCTCGGCTCGTGGATGTTCATCGGTATCAAAGATATGGCTTCCTTTTTTCATTTTTATTTCAACAGGAACAATTTCCTCTTTAAATTTACCTGTATTAATAGCTTCCGAAGCTCTTTTTTGACTAGTAAGAGCAAATTCATCCTGTTCTTGACGGGAAATATGAAATTTAGTGGCAACATTTTCTGCAGTCATGCCCATTCCCATTTCTTCACCATAGATCTCTTTCGGCTGATGACCTGCTTCTTTATTTGAATCAACAAGATACGTCTGGTCTCCGCCGAATCTCGCACCACGTAAATAGATTGGTGTTTGACTCATACTCTCCGTTCCTCCAGCAATAATAATTTCTGCCTGTTGAGATTGTATTTGTTGGACACCCGATGCAATAGCCTGAATTCCTGAAGCACATAATCTATTAACGGTAAATGCTGGCGACTCTACTGGAATTCCAGCTCGAATAGCCGCTACACGTGCAACATTCGATGACTCTGTCGATTGTCGTACTTCACCCAAGATTACTTCATCAATTTTATCTGCAGAAATATGAGTTTTTGATATTAGATTTTCAATGACATGTGAGGCCAAATACCCTGAGTTAACGTCTTTTAAACTTCCTCCATATCGCCCAATTGCTGTACGAATACCTTCTACCATTACCACTCTTTCACTCACTGCTCTATTCCCCCTTTAATAAACTCGCGATACATAACCATAACAGACACCATTCCTCTTTCTATCTAAGACCGTTAGACTCTAGCGAGATCAAGGCTTGAACAATATTGACTGTTCAAGCCTCTTGTGTAAATATTTAATCCTCGCGTATATGTTGAAGTTCAAGTACATTTCCATCTGGATCGTAGAGGAAAATTTGATACCAACCTTCAATCGACCACTCTCCCATATCTGAGAAAGCTACATTGTGCTCTACTAATCTCTTCTTTACAGCCTCGATGTCATCCACTCGGAAAGCTACATGTCCCGTTAGAAGAGGGTTGACATAATGTTTTGTTTTATGGCCATTTAATAGGTCCCTTGTAGCGATATGAACTTGATTTCCGTTCTCGTCTACTAAAAACCTTGTTTCCCCATCATACTGATTTAAAATTCTTCCCCCACTCATTTCCGTGCTCTCAGTCATACCTAATATATCCCTGTAAAAAAAGGTCATTTCTTCCACATGATTTGTACTGAAATTCCTGTGGTGCAGTTGAATATCCATTTTATGATCTTCTGGCTCTGCATCAACTTGTTGAACTTCAAGGCAATTACCGTCTGGGTCATATAAAAAGATTTGATACCAACCTTTAATCGACCATTCTCCAAAATCTGAATAAGGGACATTATGTTTATCTAATCTTGTTTTTAATTCTTCAATGTTGTCTGTACGAAAGGCTAAATGACCTGTTAGAAGCGGATTGACATAATGTCCTGTTTTAAAACCATTAAATAGATCCCTCGTCGCAATATGAACTTGATAATCTCCCCCTGCTAATAAAAATCGGGTATCACCACCATAGCCTTGATCCGTAATTCTCTCCCCACGTATTTCCATACTTTCTTTTAAACCTAATACATTTTTATAAAAAGAGGACATTTCTTCTACATTATTTGTACTAAAATTATAATGATGTAATGTAACTTTCATTTGATCACTCCTAAATTTATTAATATAAAAGCTATAATTATACGAATCTGATATGAATTACGGTCTTAATAATACCTTTACCCCTTCTCCATTTAAAGCAACCTTAAAAGCTTCTTCAAAATCTTCTAATGAAAATTGGTGAGTGATGGAAGGAGCAACATTTAATTTATTTTCAAGTAAAAGTTGTTCCATTAAATCCCATGTGCTCCACATCTCGCGGCCACTAATTCCTCGCAAAGTGATTTCTTTTGTTGCCAAACTTGATAAATCAGTTGCTACCTCTCCTGGGAACAGCCCAACCATCACAGCTGTTCCACCCTTTTTCAGATATGGAAACGCTTCGTTAAAGGCACGAGCACTTCCTGTCGTTTCTATTATCACATCAACTTTGTTATTCCCACTAAATAAAGTTGATATTGGCGTCTCAACTGGGTTAAAGACTTTAAAGTCACCACATTGAGAAGCAACATCTAATCTCGTTTTTCTTAAATCACTGATATAGACTGATTCAGCTTCTAAAGCTTGGCTTGCACATGCTGAGTACAGACCAATTGGACCTGCCCCTAGAACCACAACCCTTTTCCCCTTTACATCACCTACTTGAGCAGCATGTACTCCTACTCCTAAAGGTTCAAGAATCGCTCCAATTTCTTCTGGGATCGAATCAGGGATTTTACGCAGACACACTTCTGGCACAACGGCCCATTCGGCAAAACAACCATCAGTATGAAGACCAAAATATGTTAAATTCTCACAAATATGTTGGTTATCATTTAAACATAATTCACACTCGCCACATGGTATATGAGTTTCTACACTTACTCGGTCTCCAACAACAAGAGATGTAACACCTAACCCAAGTTCAACAACCTCTCCAGTACATTCATGTCCTGCTATACCAGGAACTTTAATACCAACACCTGCCGCCCAATCATTCCACTGGTAAATATGAAGATCCGATCCACATATGGCCGATAGCTTGATACGAATTAATACTTCTCCACGATTAGGCTTCGGTATTTCAGATTGACGATATGTAAGGCCTTGTCCTGCACGCTCTTTAATAAGAGATTTCATTGTCATAGAATCACCCTTTCTTTTCAAAAATAACTAAACAGCTATAGACTATCTACCTGAAAATACAGGGGACCTTTTTTCTACAAAAGCTCGGATGCCTTCATATCTATCTTCCGTAGTCAAACAACGACTGTAGTAAACATCCTCCTGCTTTCTTGCTTCTTTATCAGACATTCCATGTAAATCGTTAATCGACGATTTACAGTTTTGAACAGCAATCGGTGCATTTTTTGCCATACGTTCAGCAAGCTCAATAGCTTTACTTTGTAATACGGCTGAATCTGTTAACTCATTTAATAACCCTACCCGGTTAGCCTCTTCAGCTGTAACGCGTTTTCCGGTAAAAAGCCACTCTTTTGCAATATGCGTAGCAACCCTACGTTGCAACAAGCGTGAACCTCCTCCCCCCGGCATAATTCCTCGAGTTACCTCCGGAAGACCAAAGACCGCATTTTCTGAAGCGAGAATCATATCACAATTAAGGGCTAATTCGAATCCACCCGCTAGTGCAAATCCGTCTACTACAGAAATAATCGGCTGTGGTAAATCGGCAATTGAATTAAACATCTTCACAAAAATTTCATGATGACGATGAAATTCCTCTTCAGATATTCCATTTCTTTCTTTAAGGTCAGCTCCCGAACAAAATGCTTTAGAATCCGACGAAGTTAGCAACACAACGCGAACATCACTATTAGAAATTTCCTTACAGATGTCAATGATCTTTATTCCCATTTCAGTATTAAATGCATTACGGGCTTCAGGTCGATCTAATACGATTTTTCCTATTGTATTATTTTCACCTATTCTTTCCCACCTTGCATAAGCCATCTCATCACTTCCCCTGTTTTATTCATCATCATTCAAGAATGCCTACAAATACAATCCTATAATCAGACAACCTATCCGAATCATTTCATCTAGTTTTTACACTACTTGGTCGGCTTTCAGTTTCGCTATTTCCTTCTCTGTATAACCTATTTGTGACAGCACCTCATCAGTATGTTCCCCAAGCAATGGCGGGTATTGTCTTACCTGACCTGGTGTATCGGAAAATTTGACTGGAAAACCCGGCATTTTTAAATTTTTAATCTGTGGATGTTCCACATCGATTATCATTTCTCTTTCAATAATTTGAGGATGGTTGAGCACTTGATCAATCGTATGAATTGGACCGCACGGAACCCCAGCCTTTTCTGTTTTTTCAAATACCTCCTCACTTTCCATCAAAACAAACCTGCTCATCAGGATTGGAATTAGCTCCTCTCGATTGGTAACCCTGTTTTGGTTTGTTTGAAAACGTTCATTTTCCAATAAATCCAACCAACCCATAGCCTTACAGAATTTCGCCCATAATCGATCGTTACCAACGGCCAGCACAATATTTGAATCTTTTGTTTGAAATGCTTGGTAGGGAACAAGCGTAGGATGACCCGAACCCATTCTTCCCGCTGGTTTTCCAGTTGCTAAATATCCGGTGGCCATGTGATTTAGCAGCATAACTTGACCATCTAACAAACTAACATCCAAGAACTGCCCTTTACCTGTCTTTAGCCTTGAAAAAAGAGCACTTTGTATCCCGTAGGCTGCAAACATCCCTGTTGTTAAATCTACAATCGACATCCCTGCCTTTACGGGTGCTCGATCCGGCTCACCGGTAATACTCATTAACCCCCCAAAACCTTGCAATAATAAATCATAACCTGCTCGATCCTTTTCAGGACCTGTCCGACCAAAACCAGATATGGAGCAGTAAATTAAACTTGGATTGATTTTTTTTAATTCTTCATACCCATAACCCATTTTATCGAGAGTTCCCGTTCGGAAATTTTCCACTAATACATCCGCCTCTTTGACGAGCTTATAAATAATTTCCTTCCCTTCTTCACTCTTTAAATCCACCGTTATACTTTTTTTATTTCTATTTGCAGTAAGGTAATAACAACTTTCTCCATCCCATGAAGGTGGAGTAAACTTCCTCGCCTCATCCCCTGTTCCAGGTTGTTCCACTTTAATAACATCTGCTCCTACATCACCTAATAACATCGTACAGAAGGGGCCAGCAAGGGTTCTTGATAAATCAAGGATTTTGATACCTTCTAATGGCAGCATTTATATCTCTCCTTACTTTTAATATGATCTCTTATATATTTCTTGCTCCCAAGCTTTTACCTCCATCAACATGTAATACTTGACCTGTAACATATCTAGCTTCCTCTGATGAGAAAAATAAAACTGAATTAGCTATGTCTTCTGGTTCTCCAATTAATGGAGTAGGCTGAGCTTTAATTAGATTATCTTGTACCTTTTGAGGAAGACTTCTAATTAAAGGTGTATCAATTAATCCTGGGGCAATACAGTTTACCGTAATATTAAATTTCGCGAATTCAAGCGCGAGGGAGCGAGTTAAACTTACAAGACCTCCCTTAGATGCGGAATAGTTCGACTGACCAACCTGCCCTAACCAAGCACGTGAGGAAATATTAATAATTCGTCCATATTCTGCGTCTTTCATATGCTTTAAGACAGCCTTTGAACAAATCCACGCACCTTTTAAATTAATATCCATAACAAAGTCAAAATCTTCCTCTGGCATATTTAAGATCAAGTTATCTCTAACAACTCCCGTATTGTTGACTAAGCCATCAATTCTTCCATATCGTTCTATGACTTCCTCTACCATTACGTGGACTTCATTCGTTTTTGTGATATCTGCCCTTAAACCAATCGCAGTTTGACCTTTTTCACTTATTTCACTTGCAACCTTTTTAGCCTTTTCGATGTCTACATCATTAATAACTATTTTGGCACCTTTTTGAGCTAACTTTTTAGCAATCCCTTTCCCAATTCCACTTCCAGCACCTGTAACTAAAATGACTCGATTGTTTACATTCATTTTGATTATCCCTTCTGAATTTAGACGTAACGATAAAAATCAGAACTCCTAATTAAGCGCTTTCTTTTTTTTGCATCCTATATATACGAAAAAAGTTACTTTTGAATCGGATTAAGAAAATCTCGATATTGTCCAATCTAATATCAAATAGTCCATTCGGACGATTCACAACCTCTACCTATAAGGTTATCAGACAAGTTAAGCAGAAGACCTTCAGTTATAAGGTTATCAGACAACTAGAAGAATAAGATAGAAGCTTAATAGAAAAATAACACATTCCCCTTTTTTTGTCTATATATTAATCCAAATTTTCTAAAAACTAATCATAAAAAAAGACCAGAGGGTTTTCCCCTCTGGCAAACTCTTGGTAAATAAAAATAAACTAGTTATATTTTGACTCCATATAATTTTGTAACTCGTACTCAAATCGTTCTAAGTGATCCTTCATACTTTTATGAGCCTTCTCGACATCTTGTTCCGCAATAGCTTGGTAAATCCTTTTATGTTCTTCTAAAAGAATGTTCGTTGATTTTGGGTTAATGAATCCCATTCTCCGTATTTCCCTCATCGCTTTTTCCATTTGTATAGAAATGGTCTCTATTAGTTGAACCATAATCGAGTTTTGCGTTGCTTTAGCTATTGTTTGATGGAAGATCATATCTTCTTTTTCACTTTCCTCTTTATTTAATACTTTTAATTCCATTTGATTTATAATTTCTTCAAACTTTTTTAAATCATTATCCGTTCTTTTGGACGCTGCTAACTCGACATTAGAAATTTCTAATGATTTACGTGCTTCCACTAATTCTAAAATAGACTTGTCACTCAAAAGTAATCCCGTAAAGTCTGGCATCCCTATATGTTGGGGGTCAATTTTACATACAGTACTCCCTTCCCCCTGCCTCGTTTCAATAAACCCCATAATTTTCAAGGCACTCAGTGCTTCTCTGAGTGTCGAACGTCCAACCGAATAGAGCTCACACAATTCTTTATCGGAAGGTAATTTTTCTCCTGGCTTTAGTTGACCTTCTAAAATTTGTTGTTTAATATGATCAGCAATTTTTTCATAAATTCTTAATGAAGTCATTTTAAGTGGTTGCATGTTTTCCTCCTTCATTTACAAATATAATTTTCGGTAAATTAGATATAGACTCTTAAAACATAATTTGTTAATATATGTTCATATAATATTTATATTTTTCAGAAAGTTAACCCTTTCATGTCTGATAACCTTATATACATAATACCATATTTTAGTATGATTATATTAGAACATCGGCTATTTAATAACAAAAAAATAATATCAAAACTATTGATGTTATTTTTTTGTTATTAAGTCGTCTGATAATCGCACTTATTAGTTGTCAGATAACCTTATAATATATTAATCAGACTATAAGGTGAGGAGGTTAATGCAAACGAGTAACAATTTGAGAAGAAAAGAATTTTTAACAAGAAAGCAACGTTACGAAAGGGGTAGAAATGATATGACTACAAATAAAGGACGGATTGGATTTATAGGCGTAGGGACGATGGGGAGACACATGGTTCATAACTTAATAAAGGGTAACTATGAAGTATTTGTCTATGACAAGAAACAGGAAGCATTAGATTATGTTGCTGCCTTCGGGGCAAAACCTGTTCAATCATTAAAACAACTGGTCGAAGTAAGTGAAACATTATTTGTATCCGTTCTCACAGATAATCAAGTTAAGTCTGTTATTGCTGGAGAAGGCGGATTATTAGAATATGCTACACCTGAAAAATTAATTATCATTAACAGTAGTGTTAATCCACAAACCATTATTTCTATGGCGGACTTAGCCATTAAAAAGGGAGTTAACGTAATTGATGCTCCAATGAGTGGTGGCGAACCTGGAGCAATTGAAGGTACCCTTACCTTTATGGTTGGAAGTAATGATAAAACATTGTTCGAACGAATTCGCCCTATTTTAGACTGTTTAGGAAGTAATGTATTCTATGTTGGTCCAACTGGCTCTGGCGAAGCGATTAAGCTGGCCAATAATCTCATGGCACTTTGTAATAATCTAGTAGCTTTAGAGGCAGTCAAATTAGCAAAAGGATACGGTATTTCTGAAGAGCAGCTTATGGAAGTTGCCCATTTAAGTACTGGAAATAGCTTTATAGTTGAAAACTGGGATTATTTCGGCAATATGATGCAAACGCATTCATTAGCAGGAACAAAGGATGTCTACACATTCTTAACAAAGGATATAAAGCTTGCCGTTGAATCAGCAAATGATATCGATTTATTTTTACCGATTGGCGGACTATGCTGGCAGCTTTCAGAGGCAGAATTAGAAGCAAGAGATAAAGCAAACAGAGAGTCAGGCCGCATTTACAATTCACCATATACAACTCAACCTGTTTAATTATATTAAAATAGAAGATAAACCATAAATAAAACCTTGCCGGCAGCAAGGTTTTATTTATTTGACTATTTTCGTTAAGTTGATTTCCTTTGAACTATAAGGTATTTCCCTGTTTGAAAAGCCTACTATGGGAAACTCATAGTAGACTTTTCAGTGTCCTCATCGCTAGGCTAACTCTTTTTCTTGAATGGTTATTTGTTGTTGTGTTTTTTCTTTTATTTCTAATTTCTTTGCTAGAAAAGCCACATAGAACGGCAACAGCAGTCCTGAGGTTACGCAAGCAGCAGCAATCTGAACCGTAGCAATCCCTACTTCAGAGGCAAAAGTGGCACTCACAGTCGCAATCGCAGCAGGAGTCGCAATCGCATTACCCGCTACAGCACCTTCCCCTAAACCTACAACTGGATTCCAACCTAATTTATAGAAGATAAAAGCACAAGCAGTACCAGTTAAAAACACAACTAGTACACCTAAAACAACTCCTGCTAATCCCCCTTCAAGAATAGAACTAAAGCTAATGCCCATACCTAGTCCAAAAGCCATGAATGGAATAAGGGCGTCGACACCTTTAGTTAAAAATTCCCTCATATTAGTATCTAGGTTACCTAAAATCATTCCTAATATAAGCGGGAAAAGAACGGCAATAAAATCTAAAAGTGAGAATAGGTTACCGCCAAAACCCATAGCTCCAAACGCAGCTAACGCCAACATAGTTAAAAACGGTCCATCATTCAACGATAAAACGCCAATCGCCGCTCTATCATCTTTTTTTCCAAATTGATTAGCAATAGCTATATACATCGTCCCATTGCTATTTGTCATAGCCGCAATGATAGCAAGAGGGGCAAGACCTAAGAACAACCCATTTGGCCCAGCAAGCATATAGGCAAGGATACCAACTGCAGCACCAATGACCCACTTTGTAACTAACATCGTTGTTCCTTTTAACATAGCACCTTTTGCCGTTTTCAAGTTAATTTCAGCCCCTATACAAACAAAGAAAAAAGCAATTAACGGGACAGTTCCATTGACAAATAATGCTTCTGTAAATCCTCCAATTCGTAATAAATTTGGGGCAAAGCTATTAATACATGCGCCTAGGATTAGTGGAATAATCATGATTCCACCAGGAATACGGTCCAATGTACTTTTAATCGGTATCATAAATGCTCCTCCATTTCAAAGCAAATTTACATCTTTAAATTTTTTTATTAGGTCAGTCCTTGCCTTTTTTCCAATCCTATAACGTTGATTTCTCCTTTTGTTCTCCTTCACCCCCAGATCGACTGATTCAATTATATGGTTATCTGACAACCTGATTAAAAATTAGTTATCTGACAACATAGGTTATCTGACAACCTGATTATGTATATGTACGATAACCGAAAATCACATCACAAAGAGAAAGCGCTTACTAAAATCCTCTCACCATGAATGTTATAAGGTTATCAGACAAGATGTCCAAGTTGTACGAAAAATGAAAACCTTTACAAAATATATTAACAAACGACGTTCTGTTTGTCTATATAATATTCAGAATAATTTTACATTAGTAGTGAAAGAAAGAAGAACTCCCTACCCATTTACTGATAAGGTGTTCTTCTACACTTAGTTCCTACTAAACATCTAGTTAGCTTACATTGATAATACCGGTTTAATAGTCGTTCCATTCTTTGTATCACTTACTGCTTTGTTAATTTCTGCGAACGGATAAAGCGTTATCAATTTGTCAAAAGGAAATTGACCTGCTTTATATAATTTGATTAAATTTGGAATAAAGATTTTGGGGACACTCCCCCCTTGATGGACACCTACAACTGATTTCACATTAATTAATAAATCCATTACATCCAAGTGGACGTTGGTTCCCATCTTAGGAGCACCGATTACGCCAACTTTACCAAGTGGAGCTAATGATTGTGTTGCATCTCTTAACACTTCAGGAACTCCTGTTGATTCAATAGCAAAGTTCGCACCTTTGCCTGTTATTTTTTTTATTTCCTCAACAACATTTACCTTTTTAGAGTTCAGGATATGTGTGGCCCCTAGTTCTTGGGCTAGCTCTAAACGTGAATCATGAATATCAACAACTATTCGAGTCGTACACCCTGCTACCTTAGAAGCCAAGAGTGCACTCATACCGACTGTTCCACTTCCAAAAACCACAATGCTAGAACCAGAAGGCGGCTGGAAAATATTCAGAACTGCTCCTGCTCCAGTTTGGATTCCACAACCAAGCGGTGCTAACAAGCGCAAGTCAACTTCATGATCTACTTTAACAACATTACGGGCATTTGCGACTGCATAAGTTGCAAAAGAAGACTGTCCAAAGAAAGTAGACATATTTTGATTGTCTTGATGGAGACGATGAGTTTTATCATCCATTCTTCCTGAAAAATTTGCTTCCAGAATATGTTCGCACGCATAAGACTGTCCAGTCAGACAATATTCACAATGCCCACAAGATGCATATGATAGCACGACATGATCTCCAGGGTTTAACTCTTTAACACCTTCTCCAACTTTTTCAATAATACCTGCCCCTTCATGCCCAAGTACAGCTGGAAGTGGAACAGGAAGAAGTTGATGTTGTGCCGAAACATCTGTATGACAAATTCCAGATGCAACCATTTTAATTAAGACTTCACCCGACTTCGGTTTATCTAATGTAATTTCTTCAAATTGGAATTCTTGACCCGTTTCATGAACAACTGCCGCTTTAATTTTCAATCTTTATCCCCCCAAATTTTTATTACTTTAAATAACGAATAGAATGATAATCAATATAGGCGGATAATGTTGATTCTCCAGAAAGCTCTCTTCCGACCCCACTGTCTTTAACACCGCCAAATGGCATACCTAATGATAGTGATTCAAAACTATGGGTGTTAATAAACGTGGAACCAGATTCAATTTTTCTTGCAACACCTAATGCTTGCTCGAAATCGCTAGACCATACAGAAGAACCCAATCCATACTCTGAATCATTTGCCATTTCTATCGCGTCATCAACAGTCTTATAGGAAACGATCGGAATAACAGGTCCAAATTGTTCACAAGATACTAAAGAAGATGACTGAGTGATATCCTTTACAACATGAGGTAATATATAATAGCCATTTTCCCAACTATCTGGATCTATTTTCTGTCCAAGCTCCCTGACAGTAACTCCACTATGCTTTGTTTTTTCAATTAAATTCTTAACACTCTCAAATTGCTTCTTATTATTAAGGGGGCCAAAAGATACTTGCTCATCTAATCCATGCCCTACTTTATATTCGTCAACATATTCGCAGAAAGTATTATAGAATTTATCTATCTTATTTTCTGGAACATAGATTCGCTTAACAGCAAAACAAATTTGACCACTTCTTGTATAAACACCTTTTAATAACTTTGGTATAATCGCTTCTATTGGAGCATCATCTAGAATGATAGCCGGGTCATTTCCACCCAATTCCAATGTGACCGTTTTAAAACTTTTAGCAGCATTAGTAGCAACGAGCCTTCCTGTTTCAGTTCCACCTGTAAAAGCTACTTTTTTAACTAATGGGTGCTGTGTTAAAGCTGAGCCTACCTCTGCATTACCGTGAATCACATTAATAACACCATCAGGTAATACTTTAGCCATATTTTGTAGAAGAATACTTAAAGCGATTGGGGCTGTTGGTGATGGTTTAACAACTATCGTATTACCAGTAACTAAAGCAGGTGCTAATTTCATCATCGTCAAGATAATCGGCATATTCCAAGGAACGATTGCACCAACTACACCTTTTGGTACTTTTTCAACACTAATCCAACTATTCTCATCTTCTGTTTGCTCAGCTTTCAGATAGCTTTCAGCAATACTCGCGTAATAATTCAATACTCCATTCCCTAAATAGAAATCGGTTTCAGCCTCCCATAAAACCCCACCATGCTCTCTGACCAAAAGTTCCTTTAACTCTGACATAGAATCCTCTAACACTTTTGCAGCAGATAACACTAATCGAATCCGTTCTTGAACATTAATATTTTTCCACGATAAGAATGCATGATGTGCTGCTTTCACCGCGTCGTCCACATCTTTATTAGTACCTAAAGCTACTTCACCGACTAAATCATCTAGTTTTCCTGGATCTCGGACTTCAAAGTAGTTTTGGGTTGATATTTCTCGGTTATTGATTAATAGATTTACTTTATTCTTCGCTAATGTTTTCATTTATTTATCCCCTTTCGGATTAACAAAAATTAACTTTATAATCATTAGACTTACGTATTCTTAAGTCGTCCAATAAACGAGAAGGCACTCCTTTAAAACGCTTACAAAATAGATCAACCAAATAATTCGATTAAAAGGATTTTTGTAATAGATATTCTACCAAAATTTCATCTAAACCTGTACATTACCTCCTCACTTAAAAGTTCACCAATGATTAACACGATTGGATTATTGTTATTCTGTATTTATAATATAAACGATGTAAATACATTTGTAAATGACTTGTCAGAAAAAATAGAATATTAATCATTGAAGAGTCCTTTAACGATAAGTAAGTCTTAGTTTTATTGAACTTTTTTCGTTACGATAGTTTCTATCGACCCATTTCCAACCTTTTTATCCTTATTGTAAAACTTTTTTAAGAAGTTCAAGTGTCTATCAGCATTTTCATATTCAGGTTTTGTTAAATAGCTGACTAATATCATCACAAATGTAGATAAAACTAATACAGGAACAATTGGTAAAAATCCAAAATTCGGTAGCCAGTTTGTTAAAAAATACACAGGTACTAATATAGCACCAGTAAGTAAAGAAGCAATTGCTCCGGCTTTATTCAACCTTCTCCAGTAAAGTGATGCTACTATAACTGGTATCATTGCCGATGTTCCGGTAAATGACAAATTAGCTATTTCAAAAACACTTGCCGGTCTAATTAACGATACTAAATAACAAACCGCTAAAATGAGCACAACAAACAACCTTCCATAGACGACTGAAGTAGCTTCTCCTTTTACCTTTCCATATTTCTTTAAGATATCATTTGTAAACAAGTTACTCATTGTCAAAAGCTGTGCATCCATAGTAGACATTACCATCGAGAAAAGCCCTACAAGAGCTAGTCCACTCATCCAAATCGGTAAATATTCAAAGGTAAGTAAAAAGACAATATTATCTGAGGCACTCCCCTCTAATCCGGGAATTAATACTGCTCCCCACACCCCAAGCGTAACCGCTAAAATATAAATAAATGCCATTCCAAGCGGATACATAATGCTATTCTGTTTTAGTGCATTACTATTTTTTCCTGCTAAAAGGCGAATAAAAACATGCGGAAAACTGAGTACAACAAACGCAAATAAGAGCCATTGACTAAACCAGACTTGCCAAGAAAATGAAGGAATTCCTTCTCTCTGAAGTAAATGAGGTTTTTCAGCTAATATTCTTTCGGTCATCCCGGAAAAACCACCGCCTTCTTTTGAAAGCAAAATAACAGCAAGCAATAGGAAAACCGTAAAAATTAAGACTTGAATCGTATTAGTAAGGACCGTTCCCCTCATTCCCCCACCCCAAACATAATAACCTACTAAAACCGTTATAATGAGGGAACCAAGCCAATATGGGATGACTCCATTTGTAAAAGTTTGAAAACCAGCCCCAGCACCAATTTGACCTGTAACAATATATGGTATCGTATAGATCGCAAAGATTAAAAACATGATATTCGAAACACCGTTACTTTTAAAACGATCACCGTATAATTCACTTGGGGTACTATAGCCAAATTTCTTCCCCAAAATCCAAATTCTAACCCCAAAATAGTAAGTTGTAAACGCTATCAAAAATGAACCTGCACCCATTATTAATCCGTACATACCAAACCCATTATGATAGGCAGCCCCTGGCATTCCCATCATAACAAATGCTGATAAATTAGCCCCTATTATCGCACAAAACAAATAAAAACCTGATATTGATCGACTAGCTAAAAAATAATCCTCACCCGTTTTACTCGTCCGTTTTTGAGAAATCCAACCAACTCCAATAATGAAAATCATATAAATGATAGAAACAAGACAAACGACTAATATACGATTATCCATTATTTGTCCTCCCTGTTTAGGGTTACTTCTTCTTCATTTTCAAAACTATCAGGAATATCTGGCCAGATCACTTTATAGGCATAAAAAAGAAAGACAGAAGCAAGAATTCCGCCAGTTAATACTTGAAACCATAATGCTATAGGCATAAACCCCAATATTATAGGCTCTGTCTTCCCAAACCACCAGAAGTCAAAATGTGAAATAGTTAAGAGCAAGAAACATACGATCACTATAGCTTTTTTTATTCCTATGGACATATAAAATCATCTCCTCTATATCAAACAAACGAGATAAAAATAAGAAAAAAGTTTATATCATATACTTTATAATCTCAACTTTTGCAGCATATAATGGACCCTTAACCGTTGATAGAGATTGACTTTAGGGCGATACAAGACTCAAATGGACTTTACATGACCGATTCAATCGTTGATAAGTCTGAACCCATCTCTTCGTAGGCTGTTGAAGGAAACTGTTCACTAAAATGAAGCGCTCCGGCTGTCGCTTAGGCCCTCCGGCGGTCGCTCCCAAACAGACACTCCGCGTCCTGCAGGAACCTCATGAGCCTCCTCAGCACGCTTGCGGGGTCTCATTGGACGGTTTATTCCTGCGGGAGTCTCCGTGTCTGTTTGTCCGCTAGATAATGGAATCGAATCTAGATTCAGTTTTCTCATTGAATAAAAAAATAGTCATTACTTCAACGTACATTAGCTTGAGAATGATTTTTCTCCTTCCATGACTCATTCCGTTACAGTTGTAAACAAATCAGTGTCGATGCTCTGTACGTTAGCTAGATGATCGAGCTGGTTTCGATAAAAATAGGTGGCAACTATCTATTTAGTTTCATAACCAACAAAGGGAAGAAGAAGGTCCTTCTGCGTTAGAAATAGCTGATTGAGAATGGCCCTATCATCAAGCATCTCCACGACACTTAGCGGACAAAACCATACGGAGACACTCCCGCAGGAATAAACCGAGCTTACTGAAAAAGTCTTATTCTCACCTTTACCGGGGAAGAATCTCAAATAATTAGGTGATTCATTAGATGATCTATTAGGGCTCAGCTGGTTTTTCTTTGACCAAAACGGAGCCAGCGGAATACCCGGAGACTCCTGCGGGAGAAGTGAAACACGGGAGACCCCTCAAGCGATGAGTGAGGAGGCTCCCGGTTCACCCGCGGAACGCGTAGGGTATGCAGCTGGCGGAGTAAGCCAAATCATCCAACCCTATTGTAACTAACAGAACTTTTTCAGCAGCCTCGAATAAACCGTGGAGCGAGACCCCGCAAGGCTTGCCGAGGAGGCTCGTCAGGTTCTCGGCAAGGACGCGGAGTATGGTTTTGGGAGCGACCGCCGGAGGGCCTATTATTTTTTCTTACTGCACAGTTTTTCCGTTTTGTGTGATAGTGCGTTCTCGCTTTTCAAACGTGTCAAGGGCATTTATTTAAGAGCTTCCCTTTCGCTCTACCAACTCGTTGAACGGTTTTTCTCGATGCGAAAGTTGAGTTATAATGAACACGAAACTCTAAGTAGATGAAGATAATAGAGTAATAGCTAGCCATTTAAAGTCTTTAGGTGAAAAAATAATTATTGACGATAAAATTCGGTGGGAATTCGACCAAATTTTCTACGGTGATATAACATTGGTTCTTGCTCCTTAATATTAATATCTAATACTTCTCCAATTAAAATCGTATGATCACCAGCTTCTATTTGCTTGAATTTTTTACATTGGAGTGTAGCATATACACCAGAAATAATAGGTAAACCCAAATCTGAGACCTTCCATTCACAGCTGTTGAAACGCTCTTTTTCTTTACTAGCAAATAATCGACAAATGTCCTGTTGCTCAGCTGCTAATACATGAACAGCAAACTTTTCCGTCTTTTTAAATGTTTCAAGTGATGATACTCTATGATCGATTGACCACAAAATTAATAACGGCTCTAATGAAACTGAAGCAAATGAATTGACCGTTAGTCCATAAGGAACCCCTTTATCGTCATTCGTTGTTACCACAGTCACCCCAGTAGGATAATTTCCCATTACCTCTTTAAAACGATCTACTTGACTTAACGTATTTTCCATTAAAAACTCCCCCTTCAATCTTCACTAAATTCAGTTTATTTCCTTCTCATCAAATACCATGAATTACCTTTATTTAATATTCGTCTATCTTTTTTTAAGATTCTCATCTTCTTAAAAATGATAGGCTTAAATTGATCGATATTTATATTTTGTTCCTTGTCGACAAACCTCGTGACTGTATTTGAACTTGCACCAGGGTGTTTTTCTAAACAATCTAAAATGAGTTCTTCGAGATTCATTAACATAGTTCCCCTCCTTTTAACCCTACTAAAAAATAAGCATTTGTGTAAAAGCTATAGGCTTAAACTACTTTCTCTCTTACAATTCTATAGTCAGGATCCTTTTCAAAAATTTGCAAACAACTGGCGCCAATCATCTCACTATTTAAATTGAATTCATTCATTAATCTAAATTCTTTAACACCGAGCTTTTCTAATATTTTTAGAACGAAATACGTATTTCCATCGTAATCCCTTACATTTAATAAGGAGTGGTCGCTCCTATCCTGTAAACAAATACACAAACCGCCAAATTCTTTTGCCTTTAGAATCGATTTTTCTAAATCTATCTGGCAGTCACATAATCTTAGAGGACAATGACATTGTTTATGAATATACACTGGGGTTACTTTTTTTGATTGTAGATTCCTATTAGTAAGGACATAATCAACTTTTTGATCGATTCGATTAGTAACTAACATCGAATCAAGCTCCCCCATTCGACTTTTGAATGGAGAGTAATCTCCGTTCTCAACAATCGATTTATGATCCAAACAATATTTTAATAACTCATCTATCGTTAAAAGCTCTAATTGGTAAAGTTCTGAGAATGCCTTAAGTTCCTCGCTACTAGCTATTTCACCATCTTTATTTAAAACATCACACATGACAATCGCAGGATAAGAGCTATTCATTATGGCGAGTTCTATCCCCGCCTCCACATGGCTTTGTTTTCCAAAAATTCCTTCATTATGCGAAATGACAGGGAAAATATGCCCGGGTCTCTTAAAATCGCTTGGTTTTCTATCATCGTCGATTAGAGCCTTAATCGTTTCATGTCTTTCAAAAGAGGAAATACCAGTAGTTGTTCCTTCGACGTCAACACTTACAGCAAATGCTGGCGTAAATTCATCACTATTACAATTTTGCTGTAATATTATGTCTAATTCCTTTGCTCTTTCCGGCTTTATCCCGACACTTACAAGGCCTCTAGCATTAGTTACCATAAAGTTAATATCCTCTGCTGTAACTTTATTTACTAGACTGATAAGCTTCCCGTGACCTTGTTGATCAACTAGAATAACTAAATGACCTTTTTCTAATTTTTTCAATACCCTTTCAACATGAGCACCTCTCATTCTCTTCACCTCTTTTTCTGTTCATTTTTATAGAAAGAGAGATGACGAATCGCCACTCTCTCTTATCTTCCTTAAATATTCGTTTCAACTTTCACAGGGCTATTTTCGAAATGTGGCATAACATGCTTTGAAAACCGCTCCATTGCTTTAAGAGTCTCAGCGTGTGAAAGTCCCCCGAAATCGAAATAGATAATCACTTCCTCAATTCCTGATTTCTCAATTTCCTTTAGTTTTGCTGTGACATAATCGGCATCACCCACGATAATACTATTTTCACTTAAGTCATCTGTTTTCATATTCTTCAGTTTCTCTACAATATCTACAAAATAACGAATATGTGGTGGAGCCGTTGAAGGATCACTTGGGAATGCTGGTACTAAACCGGTAAAATATTTAAGCATACGCTCCTTCGTTTTTTCTGCCTCAATCGCGGAATCGGTTACATTTAAGAAATAAGAACATTTGGCCTGTTTTCCCGAAAAACCGTGTTTCTCAGAAGCCTCTGTAAATCGGTTAACCGCATTGGCAATACTACCAAAAACCATTGAAGCAGCAAACGGAGCAAAAATGACATTCTCTCCCATTTCTGCGGCTTTTAAAACCGACGGCTCACTGAAAGCGGCTACATAAATAGGCGGGTGAGGATCTTGTACTGGCTTAGGTGTTAATTCCACTTCAGGGAAATTATAAAACTTCCCACTATATGAGATAGACTCTTGGGTCCAAGCTTTTTTCATAATGTCTAACTGTTCAAAGAAGATATCTCTACTATCATTAAAACTGACTTCAAATACATCATACTCACGCTCATCATACCCTCTGCCAGCTGAAAAAATCGCTCTTCCATCACTCAAAAGATCAAGTAACGCGTATTCTTCTGCCATTCTAATCGGATGATTTGCAGGTAATAAAACAGTTGCCGGAGCAAGTTGTACTTTACTAGTTTTCGCAGCGACGTGTGATAAAAATACTGATGGTGAAGGTAATACTCCTAAAACACTAAAATGATGTTCCGGAACCCATACCGAATTAAAACCTAATTCCTCTGCATAAACACATTGATCAACAAGGTCTTTGATCATCTGGTTCGGATCTTTACGCTCATCCCCATATTCAATCGGATTGTCTGTCAAAGTAAAATAACCAAATTTCATAATAATCTCTCCCTTTTTATATTGTTCAACTATGGTTAACATTGTTAATCAATGGTTGTTATGTTCAGTATAATAAGTAAGCGTTATCTTGTCAACAAATTTTCAGATTCTTTAAACTACTCATATTAAATGCCTTAGCCATTTAATACTAATGAAGTTTACCAATGGTTAACTGTTTGATAAAATATGAATGATTGTTAGTAAGTGTCTAAGAAAATGGAGGATGAAAATGAGTATTGAAGAAACACATAAAAAGGGCATTCAATCGATCGAGGTAGGATTTTCCATATTAAAGGAGATTTCAAACACCGAGGAACCATTAACAATTACAGAAATTTCTAAATTATGCAATATGCCTAAAAGCCAATTATATAGATACTTAATAAGTTTATGTCGAATTGGATTTCTCGAAAAAAGCGAGGATCTTCGTTATTCACTTGGGAGTGAACTAACGTTAATTGGTTTACGTGGAATGGAGAAAGTTGATATCCGTATTAAAGCATTGCCCTATATTAAGAAATTGAATGAATTACTTGATGAAACAGTATCCCTCGCTATTTGGGTTGAGAATGAAGGGCCGATTTTTATAAGTTGGGAAGAGAGCAAAAAGCCCATTAACGTGAATGTTAGAGTAGGGTCTGTAGCCCCTCTAACAACAAGTGCTACTGGTACGATTTTTGCTACGTATTATCATCCTGAAAAAACAAAAAATATCATTAAAAATGAAATAGAAAAATACTCTGTAAACGTTGATGAGTTTAATCAAACAATCGAAAATATTAAAAAAATGAATTTTTCATATACTACATCTTATATACCAGGAATAGCTGCTATTTCTGCACCCGTATTTGATCAGAAAAATGAACTCGTTGCTGCTATATGTGTGATCGGGTTATCTGGAGTATTAGATATCTCACCGGATTCTCAGGTAACGAAAGAAGTATTAAAAACAGCGAGGGAATTATCAAGTAGTTTAGGATATGTTTACTTATAATTTTCAACCTATGCTCACTCATCTAAGAGATAACTTGTAGCTTTTCTGGTGAACACTTTGCCTTCCACCTCTTCTCATCCTAGTAAATTTAAAAGTAAAAACTTTTTAACAACATCTTCTATAGACCGTAAATATGGCAGTCACATTCGTGAGCTGCCATATTACTTTTAGTTCTTTAAAAAGATTAATCTGTCACAATAGTAAACTACTAAGTTTTGTTATTTTTATTTAATACTCCAAGAATTCCTGTAGATCTTTGGCGAATTTTTCCGGATTCTTTTCCATTAAACTATGATCCCCATGTTCCTCCTCTGAATAAACATAAAGAGTAGAGTTAGGAATAGCAGAATGTATCCAACGCTGATTTTCTAAATATATACTAAGTTCTCCCGTAAAGATTGCAGTCGGTACATCAATCTTATTTTCAATCACGTCTCGCCAATCGTTAGTGCCGTGATTATACATTACACGAATTAAGTAATCCATATCATTGTTGGCAAACTGATTAGATAGACTCGCCGTATTTTCGGAGTATGGAGTACTCGAACTATCCATCAGAGAAAAATCTACAGATGATAGAATATCTTGTAACTGCTCCGATGATTCAAAAGGTACCGATAACTCCTCGCGTTCCTCATCAGTCATACTAGGAGTAGGAACAATTACTGGTGGTTGATCAATAAAAGCGACCTTGTTAATTCCTTTAGTTCCGTAAAGGTCAATATAACTCCACAACATAGCAGCCCCCATCGAGTGGCCCGCGAAATCTGCAGACTTTACATCGATATGATCCAAGAACTCCTTAAGATCGGTAGCATAACGGGAAATACGGTTTCCATATTTGACATCTTCCGATAATCCTTGGTTACGAGGATCAAGTGTATAAACGCGGTAGTTGTCGTGAAGAAGATACATCACGTTCAGAAAATGTGCACCATTAACTGACCACCCGGGAAGAAGGATTAGCGGCTCACCTGTACCGGCTGTCCAATAAGATAACTTCACGCCATCACTAGTTTCGAACGAACCGATTTCTAGATCTTCGAATTCTGATAATTTGGCAGGCATTCCTTCAATCTTGTTCGGAAAAGTGAAATCCCCTCCAAGCACAGTAACCGCTGGCGAAGTGGAAGTCTGAATGGATTCTTCGATCGGTTCTTCATCATCAATGTTCGTTTCTTGGGTGCTTGAACAACCAGCTACTACTCCTGCAAACAATAATGTTCCCCCTACTAATGCTGAAAACAATCTCTTTTTCATTTTTAATTATCCCCTTCTCCATTTACTTATCTTCGGACCTACTAAAGTCGAAAAAAATGGTAAAGAAACAAAGAAATTAATTCGACTATCATTTAATACCTCTAATTTACTTAATCATTCGCTTTTATCCTTTTGCAAAACTCAAGAGCTGTATGATTTATTTCTACTTACAGACCAAATAAACGATTATAATAGTCCCTCCAAAATTCTCCCTTTTCATCACTTAAACTAGTTGTCGTAACCTGCTCTCCAAAATGTATAAAGGACATATCTCCGTTATATGCCTTCCAACTTTCCAGCTCTTCCTCGTTAGGATTTCCTGTCCTAGCTAAGATAACTAAGTATTCAGAAACCAACTCCCCTAAATCATAATCCATTTGAGTCCAGAATTCCTCTCTAAGTGGAGAGAAGTAATTTAAAAAATATGGTACATCTGCCGTGTGGAATGCTCCGTACACTCCTGATTCATTTCCTGGCATTACATGATCAAAATAATAAACATACGTTGGAGCTTTTCCTTGTAAACCTCTCAATTTTGCAAAAGTTAGTTGTGCTGCCATCATCGCATCTTGATTCATCTCATTAAATGGATTAATTGCATCGTCATCCGGTGCTGGATACAAAGCAAGAGCTTCTGATGCTTTACTGCCAAATACATGTTCAACTAAATCCTCATAATCTTCTTTGCTAATAGTAGTTGGAAGTTCAAATATATTGGATAATGGAAGGATTCCATCTATTCCTATGTCACCTTTTACGTTACCACTCATCATAGTAACATCATTTTGATTACCTTCCTTAAGTACATTTACCGGGTTATCTGTCACTACTTTACCGTCGATATTGTAACTACCACTATAATTTAAAGCTAGCAATTCGTTTACAGGCATAGATTTCATTTCTTTTAATGTTTTCCCTTCGAACAATTTAGAGGCCTCAGCCTCCTTCTCAGTTAAAGTATCAAACTCGCTGTTTAATACATTAAAACTCATAGCTACAGCATTTTTGAAAAGCCCCTTTGCTTTAGGTGACAAGGTTAGCATATTTACATTCATCGAGCCAGCTGATTGTCCTATAATTGTAATATTATTCGGATCGCCACCAAATTCAGATATATTGTTCTTTATCCATTCTAAAGCAGCAATTTGATCGAGCAATGCATAATTTCCAGATACTCCATCTATAGATTCAGCCGATAACTCTGGGTGTGCTAGGAACCCCAAAATTCCTAGCCGGTAGTTGATGCTTACATAAACCGCATCCATTTCAGCAATAGCCTCTCCATCATATACTTCAACTGATGAACCTCCTGTTGTATTTCCTCCACCGTGAATATATACAATCACAGGATGTTCTTTTAGAGTTGAATCGGTGTTAGTCCATACATTTAATGTTAAACAATCTTCAGAGTATCCTTTTGATGTATTAATAATAAATTCCTCTGACCACATCATAAATGGGGCTTGTTCTGGCTGGATACAGCTCTGTCCAAATTGGCTAGCTTCCTTTACACCTTCCCATGGAATAACAGACTGTGGCTCTTTCCATCTTAAATCTCCAATTGGTGGTGCTGCATATGGAATTCCTTTGTATATCGCTACTTCGGAATTAGAAGATAGTACTCCTGTGATTTGACCACCACTTACATTAATAGGCTTTGATGGGTTCAATTTTACACTTTCTAGCTCAGCATTTGATTCCTTGCTCTCATTTTCTGTTTCAGTTGAACAAGCAGTTATTATCATCCATATTGTGATCCCTAACATGAAGCGTACTATGTTATTCCACTTAAACATTTTTGTTCCCCTTTTTAATAGATTATTTTCCGTGATTGCTAATTACTATTTAATTACTTGGATTGTTCGAATACCCAATCAATCATTTCTTGGTTTTGGTAGGCGGGAATCCACGCATGATGTCCATTCGGTTCTACTTCTCCTTCTGGATACTCAGTATAACGAATCGAAGAACCTCCTAAAGATTCAATAGCAGCAACTGCATCCCTACTATAATTTACATCTACAAGCTCATCATCTGCTGCGTGGAAAACCCAAATTGGTAAATCTTTAATCCCTTCCAATAGTGAAGCATCTTCTAAAGGAACATAAGGTTCTAAAACTTCATTATTCGCAACATCTGGATATCCGCACACAGGAACAATCGCAGCAAATAATTCCGGGTTTTGAATTGCAATATGCCATGTCCCAACTCCACCATTAGAGACACCCGTTACATAAATACGGTTAGTATCAATCGGATATTTCTCTATTGTTTCTACAAGTAATTCTTCTACCATAGAATAATTTGGTTCGTCGGCCCAATAAGTAGTTAATATTTCTTGGGTTGGGGCTTGTGGAGACAAAACATAAGCTGGATTCTTAGCTTGTTGTTCTGGTGTAGCCCATACTAATGCACTTTCATTCCCTAAAAGTTGTAAGGAATTATCACTTCCTCGTTCACCTGAACCATGTAAGAATAATACTAGTGGATATTTTTTATCCGATTCCGTTTGTGGCTCAAAAAGGCGATATGGCATTTCATTACCAAAATCATCCTGATAAGTGAACTTTCCAAATTCATCAACGATCGGTGTTACTTCATTAGTGTGCTCTATTTTTTCCTCAGAAGCTTCAAAAACTGTCCCGTTTACTGTTAAAATAGTTTCTTTTTGAACTAACAAGTAGTTCAACTCATTTCTAGTATTTAAGAAAGAATCAATATTAAAAGATAAAGTACTTGCACTTGCTTCAATAGGATCCATTTCAATAATCACGTATCTTCCAGCTCGACCAACGTCACTAATTTCCATTTGATCATTTGTATATACATTTGTGATCGTTCGTGTTTCTATGTCATCGCCGACAGCAACTTCCACTTCAAAACTCGAAGGATCTAGTGTTGCTCCATCTATTTCATCTCCAAAATCGGCTGCCATTGCATAGACTACTTCACCTAGTGGAAGCACCTTCGTAATTAATGTTACATTTTCTGAAGAAAGCTTTCCTAAAATCACTTCACTTTCCCCTTCATTCGAACTCACCTCATTTTCTGATGCACAACCTGTAAATAAACATATAAGTAGAGAAGATGCTACTAATTTAAGAAATACATTTTTTCTAGTCATTCCTTATAACCTCCTAATAGAATTTTTAATTACTCTTACTATTTCCTAAAAAACATCGGAAAGATGACAGCCATGACCCTTATCCAGACTGCTCTTCATCACCCCTTCCATAAAAAAAAACCTAAATTGATGCCTTCACAATTGAAAGCTCAATTTAGGTTTTGCCTTTATCAGTTACAACCCTAGAATAGAATCCTGTATTCACTTTTTCCACTCTTTCTATATGAATAGTTAAATAAAGCATTTCTTCATCTGTTAACTCATAATTAAATTGCTTCTCAATAAACTTCTTCACTTTTTCAGAGCACTTATATGCGTAGGAGTACTTTGTTTTAATAACATTTAAGAGGTCATCCCTATGATTGTCCTTAAAATGATTACCCTTTACTAATCTATGTGCGAAAAACTTTAAATGAGTAATAAATCGATAATAATTTAATGAACTTTCGTCAAAGTTCATCTTAAAATGGTATTTAACAATCGTTAATATATCTTGAATCACCTTGGTCATATCCACCGTATTTGACATATTTTCATTGAGTTGAGCATTGACTAGATGTAGGGCCATAAAGGCGGCCTCATCCTCTGGTAGAATGACATTAAACTGCTCACAAATCATGTCTAATGCTTCTAAACCGATTTCAAACTCCTCTTTATAGAAGTGTTTTGTTTCATAAAGCAGTCCATTTTTTATTGGTATATGATTATTGTAGCGTTTAATGGCGAAATGGATATGATCCGTTAAAGAGATATAAATACTATCATTTAGCTTCTTTCCAAGCTGTAATTTGGCGTTACTTATGATTCTTTCAGAGATTTCCATGTATTCCATTGGGATTTCGGAAATGAGCGTTTTGAATTTCTGTGTAATATCCTTGTTTTCCAAAGTAAAGATTTTATCGATCTTTTTTTCACTTATCTCATCACCAATACGTTTATCAAATGCTATTCCCAGCCCCATGATGATAACCTCTTGCCTATCCTTTAATGAGACGATGACATTATTGTTTAATATTTTCAGTATCTTCACTTTAAACACCTCCAATCACAAAAAAGACAAAACCATACTCCTAGAAAGTAATTGGTTTTGCCTGATTTAACAGTCACAATCCATCTTGTATACGCTTTCTCACATTTTATATCATAAAAAACCACGGTGCAAGACATTTTTCTACTTCTTGTTATTAAACTTTATACACACTCACCCTCACGATGCGGATAATGAGGCTGTTTCTTCAAGCACATCACTTCTCTTTAACATGAACACTTGGATAGAGCTAAAGGATTGAAAGTATTTCATAATTATATTAATATTAAATTATCTATTATCGATAATAGATAATCCATAATTTATAACCTTTACTAGCCATTCAATCCATAAAACTATTACAATAGAAAGTATCAATTTATTGGAGTGGTTAAATGGATTTCATCAAAAAAACACTGGCTGAACAAATAGCCGAACAATTATTAGCTCGCATCTTTTCTGGATATTACAATCAAGGTCAACGCTTAATAGAAGCAGAAATAGCAAAAGAATTACAAGTCAGTCATGCACCTGTTCGTGAGGCTCTTTATCTCTTACAAAAAGACGGTGTAGTCGAAAAGGAACAACATAAAGGCGTAAAAGTTAAAACGATTTCAGATCAGGAATTGGAAGATTATTTGGAAGCGCTTAACCACTTGTTATATTTTGCTCTTAAAAAATGTGAACAAAAATGGTCTGCTACTGCACATCAAGAACTCATGCGGCGTTTTGAGATACTGGAACAAAGAAAGTCCGAGAAAAAGGTTTTTGAATATGTTCTTGCAGTTGCACACATTTTACAATTATTTTTTGAAGTAGCAGAAAATGTAGCAGTCTTTCGATTCTTTAAAGAAACTACATTTGTAACAAATGTTGCAGCACAAACGAAGTGGGACTTGGAACGAATTGAAGCCTATCATCCATCCATTCGTACATTTATCAAGTGGATTGAAATGAAAGATTTCGACAATGCCCATACGGCTATTAAAGATGTTATTTTGTGGATATCAATTTTAAAATAATTGGAGGAGTCATTTATGAAGGCAGCAATATGGCATGGTGTGAAAGATATTAGAGTCGAGGAAGTTGATTTAGGAGAACTTAAAGAAAATGAAGTAAAAGTGAAAGTCGCATGGGCAGGAATTTGCGGCAGTGACTTGCACGAATATCTACACGGACCAATCTTCATCAATACAGAGCAACCAGACCCGTTTACAGGTGACATTGCCCCAGTAATAATGGGACATGAATTCGCAGGTGTTGTAGAGGAAACCGGCTCGAATGTAACTTCAGTAAAAGTCGGAGACCGCATTGCCATCAACCCTACCATTACACATGGAAATAAACACGAATCTGTGGACCGATACGATGGTATGAGCTTCATTGGGCTCAACGGTAACGGTGGATTTACAAAATATGCAATTGTACCAGAAGATAATGCCTATTTATTAGGAGAACATTTATCCTTACAGGACGGTGCTTTAGTTGAACCAATGGCGGTAACGGTACAAGCCGTACTTGATGCTGGTGTGAAATTGGGTGATACTGTCGCTATTTTTGGGGCTGGTCCAATCGGATTATTGACCATTCTTGCTGCTAAAGCCGCAGGGGCAAGTGAGATCTTTGTTACTGATATAGCAGAATTCCGTTTAGAGAAAGCGAAAGAATTAGGCGCTACTCATATTATCAACTCTGGAAATGCCGATCCTGTAAAGGAAATCCGTAATCTCTGTCCTGACGGGGTAGATGTAGCATTTGAGGTAGCCGGTGTAGCTCCTACATTCAAACAAGCAATTGATGTAACAAAAGCACAAGGAGTAGTAGATGTTGTATCAATCTTTGCTAGAGAAATTCAATGGAGCCCAATGCAAATCACGAACACAGGTGTTACTATCAAAGCCTCTATCGTTTACTCACCATCAACATTCAGGAAGACAATCAATGCAATGAACTCTGGACAATTAGAGCCCCATAAAATTGTTACGAGTCTTACTGAATTAGATAACATTGTTGAAAATGGCTTTGAGGCGTTAACTAACGATAAAACACAGGCAAAAATTCTCGTAAAGCTTAGCGGTGAAAAATAATATCCTTAAATTTAATCCATTTTAATCAAAACCACCAGTGTGAACTGGTGGTTTACTCTGCGGCTGAAAGCCTTTCTTACCGGCCTAGGCCTTAAAGGCCCACTGAACCGGTTTCCCTTTTGCACCACATTCACCCACTAATTCTAAAGAATTTCTTTATCTCTTCTTATTTTTCTCTCCGGTAAACGGGTCATAGTCTTCGAACAATGATAACTGATCACCCATATAGTCTTCTTTTAGCTGATTCCTAATGTATTCTTGTATCTGCTTCTTGTTTCTTCCCACTGTATCAACATAGAAGCCTCTACACCAAAACTTCCTGTTCCCGTAGCGATACTTCAAATTGGCATGTCGATCAAATATCATGAGACTACTTTTCCCTTTTAAGTACCCCATGAATTGTGACACACTTAACTTCGGCGGAATACTTACTAACATATGGATGTGATCCGGACAAGCATTTGCTTCATGAATCACGACCCCTTTTCTTTCACATAAATCTCTTATGATCTGTCCGATACTTTTTTTGTATTTTCCATAGATGATTTGTCTTCTGTATTTTGGTGCAAACACGATGTGATACTTACAATTCCATGTTGTGTGTGCTAAACTATTCATGTCCTTCACAGGGCATACCTCCTTCTTTGGTGCGATGAAGCGGTCGGGAAACCAACTTTATCCTACCATGAAGTGAGGTTTTTTTTTAATACCACGCTTGAAGCTTTTTAGAACCCCCGGCATAGCCAGGGGTTTTCGAAACCACTAATAAACAAACCAGTAGATTCCCTTGTAAACATCTACTGGTTTTAGTATTGGTTCTATCATATTTGACATATCGAAATTAATTGGTTAACTTATGATCATGGAAAATTCAATTGAGATCTTTAAAGTATTAGCTAACAAAACAAGATTAGAAATGTTGAAATGGTTGAAAGAACCAATGGAACATTTCGATAAGCCGTCTATGCATATGTCAAAAAATATAAGTGAAAAAGGAGGAGTATGTGTAGGTGATATTCAAGAAAAAGCAAATATGTCACAATCTACCGTATCACACTATTTACAAATGATGCAGAAAGTAGGGCTTTTAGAAGCTGAGCGTCACGGACAATGGACTTACTATCGAAGGAATGAAGAAAATATTAAAAGGCTTGCCGACTATATAAAAAATGATCTTTAAGATCTTTTTTCGAACGAAACTTCGATAAATCTTGATATAACGATACTTAACTAGTTCAACATTTATCGGGAGCTGTGAAAGATTGAATTTAATATTCAGTTCTACACAACTCCCTTTCTATTAAAAGTATGAGAAGAATGCTTTTAATAAAATGCTCCCCCCTCCCCTCTATAGGACGGTTTAACACTTACTAATCTAATTGTTCTCCATTACTAGTAATAACATTTTTATACCACTCAAATGATTTTTTCTTTATGCGACGTTTTGTACCTCTGCCCATGTCGTCCTGGTCAACGTAAATATAACCATACCGTTTTGAAATTTGGTTAGTTGAAGCACTGATCATATCAATACAACCCCAGCTTGTGTAACCAAATACATTAACACCGTCTGCAATAGCTTCTTTCACCTGTTTAATATGTTCTCCTAAATAAGAAATTCGATAATCATCGTTTATAACATCACCTTCTTGCAATGTATCGATGGCTCCTAGTCCATTCTCCGCAATGAATAATGGCTTTTGATAGCGTTCATACAGTTGGTTCAAAGCAATCCTTAAGCCCTTAGGATCAATCTGCCATCCCCAATCACTTGCCGGCAGGTGTGGGTTTTTAATTCCTCCAACTAATAAGTTACCAACTGCTCCTTCAAGTTTTTCTGGATGAGCACTGACTGCACTAGACATATAATAACTAAAGGATATGTAATCTACTGGATAGTCCTTTAAAATTTGTTCATCCCCAGGTTCAACATTCAGAACGACATTCTTCTCGGCAAACATTCTGGCTGTATATTCAGGGTAATAACCTCTCGCCTGAACATCACTAAATAATAATGCATCACGTTGTCTTTCCATTGTTTTCTGAACATCATCCGGATTGCAACTATAAGGGAAAAATACCGTGTAACTGACCATACAACCCATTTTTGCCTTAGGGTCAATTTCCTTCAAGGCTTTCGTTGCTAATGCACTCGCAACAAATTGATGATGGGCGCCCTGAACTTTCGCTTGTTCCAAACAAGGATGGTCTTCTTCTATCACCCCAAGACTTACAAAGGGATGATGCTTACAAGAATTGATTTCATTAAAAGTCATCCAGTACTTCACTTTCCCTTTATATCGTTCAAAAACGATGTTCGCATAGTGAACAAAGAAATCGATTAGCTTTCGGTTCTCCCATCCCCCATATTCCGTCACAAGATAAAGTGGCATTTCATAATGTGATAACGAGACAATTGGTTCAATTCCATATTTATTTAGTTCGTCAAACACACGATCATAAAAGGCTAGTCCCTCTTCATTTGGCTCCACTTCATCCCCATTCGGAAAAATGCGTGTCCAAGCAAGGGACATCCGAAATGATTTAAAGCCCATTTCAGCAAATAAAGCGATATCTTCTTTATAATTATGGTAGAAGTCTATTCCATGTCTCTTTGGATAATAGTTATTACGAGAAGAATCTTGAGCATCTTTTACTTGCTTACGAGTCATCCTAAGCCATTGATCAGACAAATGCTCTTTTGGCATATTTTCATCAAATGTATACACATCAGAGACAGAAAGGCCTTTACCGCCGACATCGCTTCCTCCTTCGAATTGATTAGCGGCTGTTGCCCCTCCCCATAAGAAATTTTCCGGAAATTTTGCTTTTACTTGAAACATAGTTGAAAACCCTCCAATATAAGATATTCGTAAAGTCAAAGTATAAAAAGTCCTTACTGCCATTCCATGTACAAACCTACATTATTTGAAGCCACTAAAAAAGTAGGATTCTATGACTAAAAGAAAAGGAACTTCATCCAAAGTAATTTGCTAAAAGTTGGCCCCAATCTTTTTTTGATGACCAAAACGGAGCGAGCGGACTGCCTAATAGTGAAGGATGGGAGGGCATGCAGCTCGCGGAGTAGGCTAACTAATGTAACCCTACTTTTACGAGTAGACTGTTTTTTCAGTGGCCACTCATTATTTCACCATGTGTTTTTCACTTTTTATTATTTGACAATCCTACTACTTCTTTTTCAAACAATACTTTCCCGTTCGTTTCTTATAACTAGACAAAAATTATAGAGTCAAAACCTTAGTGGATGACATTTTACTTTTCACCTCCATAACTAATATCAAAAAAACCTAAGTTAGTGACAATATTGCAAACTGCAATACTATCATCAACTTAGGTTTTGCCCAGAAAGGTTACAATCCTGTATTTATTATGAATTTATTTGTATTATAGGTTTAATTGAAAACGATGTCAATCAAGTATATTAAATATTGAAGTAAATCCCTTTGAAAATATTTACTAATTTTTTCAACATAACAATAGTTCCAAAAGAAAATTCATTTTTTATATTGACACATTATTTTTAGTATGATAAAAATTAGTTAAGCGTTTACAAATAAACTAGGATTGTTACTGTCCGTCAGGCAAAACCTAAATTTGTGTTAAGAATCCATTAAATTGGTATTCTTATAGACAAATTTGGGTTTTTTTTCTACCAAAACAAAATTTATTTATGAGGGCGCGTGTGATATGGATATAAAAAAAGTATTAAACAATAATGTCGTCTTAACGGAAAGTTCAACTGGAAATGAATTGGTTGTTATGGGTAGAGGCATTGCCTTTCAAAGAAAGGTAGGTGACCAAATCGATCAGGAAAAAATTGAAAAAACATTCGTATTAGGCAATCATGGAATTTCTGATAAGTTAGTAGAATTATTACAGGATATTCCAGACCAGTACTTAGCCATAACTGATAAAATCATTTCTTATGCAAAGTTGCAGCTACCTTACAAAGTCGATGATCATTTATATGTTTCGTTAACTGATCACATTAGCTTTGCCATTACACGTTATAAACAAGGCTTAAATATAAAAAATGCCTTGTTGTGGGAAATTAAAAAGTTTTATAAACAAGAATTTCAAATTGGGGAAAAGGCTATAGAATTCATTGAAGAAGAGACCGGAATAAAACTTGGTAAGGATGAGGCTGGCTCCATTGCCCTACATCTCGTAAATAGCCAAGTATCTGGTGAGGGCCTAGAATCGATGGTTGCTGCAACAAAAATGGTTAATAATATTTTGAACATTGTAAAATATTATTATCGGATGGACCTTGACGAAAAGACAATTAATTATGAAAGGTTTCTTACACACCTACGATTCTTTGCTCTTCGGTATATCCGAAAAGAAGCAGACTCTTATGATGGGGTAGACGGATTTCTATTTGATCAAGTAAAACAAAAATATGAAAAAGCCTTTTCCTGTACTGAGAAAATAGCGACGCATCTTGCTGAAAATTACGACTGGAAAATTTCAAATGACGAAAGGGTTTATTTAACATTACATGTCCACCGGGTGACGTTAAGAGCTGAATATAAATGAACTGGGATTGTTACTGGTTAAGCAGGCAAAACCTAAGTTGTGTACTTTTTGGGTATTATGATTTTTGTCCAGAAAAGTATACAATTTAGGTTTTTTTTATTGAAAAATAAGGAGGAAAGATTATGAATTATAGTGAGCTATCAAATGAAATATTGAAGCATTTAGGCGGGCAAGATAATATTGAACATGTTACCCATTGTATGACAAGACTTCGTTTTAACCTTGTAGATGAAAGCAAAGTAAATGTAACTAAACTAGAGAATACAGATGGGGTCATGGCTACTAAATCCAGTGGAGGTCAGTTCCAAATTATTATTGGAAATGATGTATCAAATGTTTATAAAGAATTTATAAAAATAACTGGTTTTTCAGCTGGAGGAAATCAAGGCAAATCAAAAGGGAAAAATAAAAATATCATCAGCAGATTTCTTGATGTATTGGCAGGCGTATTTGTGCCGATCCTGCCAGCCATCGTAGGGGCAGGAATGCTTAAAGGTGTTATGTCTGTCATCGATGCATACGATTTAGTCCCAGCGACGAGCGAAACTTATCAAATTTTTATGGCTTTAAGTGATGGTGCCTTTTATTTTCTTCCTTTACTAATCGCATTTAGTGCTGCAGCTAAGTTTGGAATGAACCAATTTGTCGCGGTAGCTATTGCTAGTGCTGTTCTTTTCCCGAATTTAACAAATTTATTAGCTGAGGCCAATTCTGCGGGTGAAACGCTCTCATTTATGGGCATTCCTGTTACCCCTGCTACGTATGCTTATTCTGTTATCCCAATGTTTGCAACGATTTATATTGCTTCACATATAGAACGAATCGTCGACAGATTTACACCAAAGACATTAAAAATTATCTTTGTCCCAACTATTACATTATTAATTTCAGTTCCCATTTTCTTAACTTTTATAGGTCCAATTGGAATAATTATAGGAGGCAGTTTAGCAACAGGTATTGAATTTTTATTTGCTCATGCAGGAATATTAGCTGGTTTGGTACTTGGAGGATTTATGCCTTTACTCGTTATGACTGGGATGCATTATGCATTAGTTCCCATTTTCATAGAGTCACTAGCAACTCATGGCTTTGACTACATTTTACCGCTTTTAACTGTAAACAACATAGCTCAAGGTGCAGCAGCACTCGCCGTTTTCGCTTACACAAAAAACAAAAAGCTAAAATCTCTTTCAGCATCTGTTGGTGTTACTGGCCTCTTTGGAGTTACAGAACCGGCAATGTATGGGGTTAATCTTCGCCTGAAAAAACCATTTATAGCCGCTATGATCGGTAGTGGTACTGCTGGGGCTTTCATGATGGCATTTGATACGAAAGCTTATATCTTTGTAAAAACAGGGATACAAGGTGTTCCAATGTTTTTTGGAGAAACATTTACCTTTGCGATCATTGGGATGATTATGGCAATTGTTGTACCATTTATCGCCCTATATTTCCTTGGCTTTAAGGAACCAGAAATGGCAACAGACTCAAATTCAAAGACAGAGGCCGCAGCGGCAACGGAAAGCGTAGAAGAAAATTCTATAATGAAGTCAAGTGTTATTACTAGTCCAATCAACGGAGTATTAAAACCTTTAGAACAAGTCAACGATTCTACGTTTTCTAGTGGATTGGTGGGGAAAGGGCTGGCCATTGAGCCATCTGATGGACATGTAGTGTCTCCTATCAACGGAACAGTCGCAACTATTTTTCATACTAAGCATGCACTTGGTTTAACAAGCGACACTGGAGTGGAAATACTCATTCATATTGGGATTGATACTGTAAAACTTGAAGGTAAATATTTCACTTCTCATGTAAATGATGGCGATACAATTAAAGAAGGTGATCTCCTTATATCGTTCGACATTGAAGCCATTAAAGAGGCTGGGTTTGATGTTATTACACCAGTCATTATTACGAATAGCGACAAATTTAAATCGTTGAAATTACCTGAGTTTACATCGACTCGTCAACACGATCGGTTAATGGAACTAGAAGTTTAAACTTTTGAAAGACTCTCACGGAAGAAGTAGCTTAAGCGATTGAGGTAGAACAGTTTATAGAGGCTTATTTAATCAACTTTCGCATCGAGAAAATCCGTTCAACTAGTTAGCAGAGCAAAAGGGAAGCTCTTAAACAAATGCCCTTGACACGTTTGAAAAGCGAGAACGCACTATCACACCAAACGGATAAACTGTGCATCAAGAAAAAATATACAATGTACAATGCCTCCGGCGGTCGCTCCCAAACAGACACTCCGCGTCCTTGCCGAGAACCTCATGAGCCTCCTCAGCACGCTTGCGGGGTCTCATTGGACGGTTTATTCCTGCGGGAGTCTCCGTGTCTGTTTGTCCGCTAGATAATGAAATCGAATCTAGATTCAGTTTTCTCATTGAATAAAAAAATAGTCATGACTTCAACGTACATGAGCTTGAGAATGATTTTTCTCCTTCCATGACTCATTCCGTTACAGTTGTAAACAAATCAGTGTGGAGGCTCTGTACGTTAGCTAGATGATCGAGCTTGTTTCGATTTGAATCATGTCTTTTCATGGCTGTAGACTTAGGAAAAAAAATAGGTTGCAACGACCTATTTAGTTCCATAACCAACAAAGTGAAGAAGAAGGTCCTTCTGCGTTAAAAATAGCTGATTGAGAATGGCCATATCATCAAGCATTCCACGACACTTAGCGGACAAAACCATACGGAGACTCCCGCGGGAATAAACCGTGGAGCGAGACCCCGCAAGGCTTGCCGAGGAGGCTCGCCAGGTTCCCGCAGGACGCGGAGTATGGTTTTGGTAGCGACAGCCGAAGCTCTTCATTTTACTGCACAGTTTCCTTCAACAGCATACTAAGAGACGTGTTCAGACTGTCAACGATTGAACCGTTCATGTAAAGTCAATTTGAGTCTTGTATCGCCCTAAAGTCAATCTCTATCAACGGTTAAGGGTCAATTATACGCTGCGAAAGTTGAGTTATTTATACCTATCTTAGGAACAGGTATACACTGGACTTTCTCTTTATAGGTCAACTTCTAATTCTAAGTAAACAATAATAGGGTGGAGCGTACAACTTGTACAGCTTCACCCTTAGCCTTATATAAATAGACCAACCCTAACTCTATAAATGCTACTCTACTTATTATACTACTCTTAAAGAAAAGGACGGGATGGGAGAAAAGAGATGTGGAAGAAGAATCAGAATCTCACCGAAAATAGAAACCTAAAGAACCATTCAAATGATACAAAAAAGTACCCTATAGAGAGAACACATTTTTAGTGTCTTTCTATAGAGTGCCTTTTTAAAATTTTTTTAATCTATTATAGATTTTCTCCATTACTTTTGATTACATCTTTATACCAGTAAAAAGATTTTTTCTTTTTACGCTCTAAAGTTCCACTGCCATCATCATGCTTATCTACGTAAATAAAGCCATAACGTTTGGAGAATTCACCTGTTGATGCACTAACAAGGTCAATACATCCCCAGCTCGTATACCCCATAAGTTCAACGCCATCTTCAATTGCTTCACGCATTGCTTCTATATGTTTACGAGTGTAATCAATACGATAATCATCATTAATGGAACCATCTTCATCCACTTTGTCATATGCTCCCAATCCGTTTTCTACAGCAAAAAGAGGAATTTGATAACGATCATATAGCTTATTTAAACTGATACGCAATCCATCTGGATCAATTTCCCAACCCCAGTCACTTGCTGTAAGGAATGGATTTCTAACACCTTCTAAAAGGTTCCCAGGAGTCCTCTCAAGGCCAGATTTGTCTTTAGTCTGTGTTTGTGACATATAATAACTGAAGCCTATATAATCAACGGTATGATCCTTGATTAATTCTAGGTCTCCATCTTGAATTTCTAATGATACATTATGCTCTTTGAAAAAGCGTTTAGAATACGCTGGATATTCTCCACGTACATGGATATCCCCACAGAAGAAGTTCAACATTTGCTCCTCTTGTAATGAATACAAAACGTTTTCCGGATTACAATCATAAGAATAAACAGGAGCAAAAAGAAGCATACAACCGATTTGAGCATCAGGGATAATTTCATGACAAGCCTTTACAGCTATACTACTTGCAACAAACTGATGATGAAAAGCTTGGAAAATAGATTGATGCTTATTTTCTTCATTTCCAACAGAGAATCCCATACTCATAATCGGAAAGTGAAAAGCACTGTTGATTTCATTAAACGTCATCCAATATTTCACTTTATCCTTATAACGATTAAAAATCACATTAACATATCGTTCAAAAAATGTAACTACCTCTCTACTTCTCCAACCACCATAATTTTTCACAAGATTTAAAGGCATTTCATAGTGAGAAATCGTCACAACTGGCTCAATTCCATGCTTAGCTAACTCATCAAAGACACGGTCATAAAAATCGAGGCCTTCTTCATTTGCTTCTAGTTCATTTCCATTTGGAAAAATTCGCGTCCAAGCAATCGACATCCGATATACTTTAAACCCCATTTCAGCAAATAACGCAATATCTTCTTTATATCGATGATAGAAATCGATTCCCTCATGATTAGGATAGCTATATTTTTCATAATCAAGTTCAAAATTAAAATTAGGCTCTTTTAATACTTTTAACCTTTCTTTTCCTCCAGGAAGAACATCCGCAATATTTAAACCTTTATTCCCTGCATGAAAGCCACCTTCCATCTGATTGGCAGCAGTTGCCCCCCCCCATAGAAAACCTTCCGGAAATTTCTTATTGTGTACCATCTGTATTACCTCCTATGTTCATAAAGAAATTATTCTTTTTATCTCATCGTGTGAATTTAACTTTCACACGATGAGTGGTTATTATTGAAGACCATTAAAAAAACGGATTCCAATAAGAAAATATTATATTAAAATGGGTATCCAAATACCCTTAAAACTATACAACAAGAGTTAATAAGTCTTCTTTCGCTTGAATAACTTCCTTATTAGACCCGACAACTTCTATATATTTCTCTGTATTTGTAATAATAATAGGAGTGGTCACATCAAATCCAGCTTCCTTTATTTTTTCAAGATCAAATTCCACTAATAAGTCCCCTTGTTTTACACTATCTCCTTGTTTGATAAGGGGCGTGAAGAATTTCCCATTTAGTTGAACAGTATTAATACCTACATGAATTAAAATTTCAGCTCCGTTACTTGAGGTAATGCCGATCGCATGTCCCGTTGGAAAAACAGCGGTTACTGTACCTTCAACTGGAGAGACTACTTCACCTACTGTTGGTTTTATAGCAATTCCTTTTCCCATCGCTTCAGATGCAAAAGCAGGATCATTTACATCCTTCAACGCTTTCACCTCACCAGTTAGCGGACTTGAAATACTTTCCTTCCTTGTTAGAGACTGAGTATCAGGGTCTGTCTTTTCTGTTACTTCTTTTTCTTTCTTACCTTTGACTTCAAAACCTAACATAATCGTTGCTAAAAGAGCTAATGCAAAAGCTGTGAACGCACCAATCATATGGAAAACCATAGGTGAATACGCTGGGATTGACAGAAAGCTCACAAAATTAAAGACTAGAGACTGTGAACCTAAGACACCGTTTATCGCTCCACCAATTGCTCCAGCACCTGCCACATAAATTAATGTTTTTCTATAGCGGAGAATAAGACCATAAAGCATCGGTTCAGTAACACCAGCTAATGTACCAGGAAGAAGGGTAGATCCAGCTAATGTTTTTAATTTTTTATCTTTTGTTTTAAAGAAAATACCAGTTGCTACACCTATTTGTGCAAAGACTCCAGCTGCAAGCATTGATAACAATGGATCCCCTCCAGCAGAAAGGTTTTGGATAATAATTGGTACAAGTCCCCAATGTAATCCAAATAAAGTTAAGAATGTCCAACTAGCCCCCATTACGGCTCCCGTAATTAACCCACTTCGTTCAGCTAAAAATCCAATAACTGCACCAATTCCATTTCCAACATAGACGCCAAATGGACCAAAAATTAAAACAGTTAACGGCACTACAAGAATCAATGCCAACATAGGAATCATAAACAAATGTAATTCTTTATGAATCAACTTCTTTAATAACTTCTCAACCATTGCATATATACAAACGGCGATAAAAACAGGAAAAACGGTTGATGAATAATCAACAATAATAGCAGGAATACCTAGAAATGAAGTAGCCCCACCTTCAGCCAGAAAACCTGTAATGTTTGGCTCAAGAAGTGCAGCTCCAATCGAACCACCCACATAAGGATTTGCCCCTAACCTAATCGCTAATGTAATTCCCAAAAAGATAGGAAGAAAGAAGAAAACAGCGTTTCCAGCAGCTGACAGGATAAAATATGTGCCGCTTTCAGTTGAAAGCCACCCTAGACTTGTCAGAACAACTAACAAGGCTTTCAGCATCCCAGCTCCAGCAAGTGCCCCCAGTAATGGTGAGAAACTTCGTGATATCACATCAAAAATTTGTGAAGTAATACTTCCCTTTTCTCCTTTAGGTGAATTAGAATTACTTTCACCTATGTTATCATTCTTTTTAATTTCTTTATAAACATCAGAAACGTGCGAACCAATAACTACCTGGGTTTGGCCTCCCGCTTGTACAACACTTAGGATGCCCTCCATTTCCTCCAGTCCTTCTTTGTTCGCTTTACTTGTATCCTTCAATTGAAAGCGTAGACGAGTCGCACAATGGACTAAACTCGAAATATTTTCTTCGCCACCAACTTCGCGTACGATGTCTTTTGCTAATTTTTCATAACTCATCGTTTACCCTCCTAATTTTTGTGTTTGGTTGTTAAAATGTATAACGCACAAAGTAGTTTTGTCTCCCAATTAATATCATTTGTTAAATTGATATTTACCACTCCTCTCAAAAGAAAAAACCTAAATTGAAACTTTCATCTCGAAAGTTCAATTTAGGTTTTGCCTTGTTAGTTACAACCCTAATTATCGGTATTTTATTTATTTGCTACTCTTTCTATATGAATCGTTAAATAAAGCATTTCTTCTTCTGTTAGCTCATACCTGTATTGTTTTTCGACAAATCTTTTTATCTTTTCTGAGCACTTATACGCTTCAGGATACTTATTTTTAATTACATTTAAGAGGTCATCACCTTGTTCGGAATTATAATGATTTCCCTTTACTAGCCTGTGACCAAAAAACTTCAAATGTGTAATAAAACGATAATAATTTAAAGAGCTTTCGTCAAATTCAAGTTTATAATGATATTTCACTATCGTTAATATATCTTGTATTACTTTTGTCATATCAACAATATTGGTCATATCTTCATTAAACTGAGCGTTTACTAGATGTAGAGCAATAAAAGCCGCTTCATCCTCTGGTAAAATAACATTGAACTGCTCAAATATCATATTTAGAGCTTCAATTCCGATTTCAAACTCTTCTTTATAAAGGTGCTTCGTCTCCCATAACAATGCATTCTTAATTGGAATGCTATTGTTATAACGATCAATCGCAAAATGAATATGGTCGGTTAAAGAAATGTAAATACTGTCATTCAATTTCTTACCGAGTTGGATTTTCGCATAATTAATTATTTCCTCTGATAATTCCATGTATTCTATTGGTATGTCCGCAATAAAAGTTTTGAACTTCTTTGTGATATCAGCGTCTTCTAAAGTGAAGATTTTATCGATTTGTTCTTGATTTACCTCTTCGCCGGCCTGTTTGTTAAATGCTATTCCACGGCCCATAACGATAACCTCTTCATCGTCTTTTAAAGAGACAATTACATTGTTATTTAGGATTTTAACAATCTTCACTTATTTATACCTCCAATCACAAAAAAGACAAAACCATACTCTTTAACAAGTAATCGGTTTTGCCTGATTTAACAGTCACAATCCGTTTTGTATGCGTTTTCTAGTATGATACTATATGTTATATCTGAATGCAAGAACCTTTAATTAAACTTTATATACTTTCCTTGAATATTTATTTCATTACTCAATTACCTTATCTTAAATGAATAGGGCATTATATATAACATTAACAATAAGGATGTAGTATGTCAATATGTTTTTTGCTAATATATATATATGTTTCATAAAAGTAAACAATGAGGTGATTCAACTGGACATCGGTACAAAAATCCGGGCAATAAGAAATAGAAAAAAAATAACAATTGCTCAAATGTGTGAAAAAACGGGTCTTTCCAAAGGATTTATAAGTAATGTTGAAAATAATAATACATCACCTTCTATTAGTACTTTAAGTACAATTGCAGACTTTCTAAAAGTTCCTTTGCCCTACCTACTGTTAGAAAAGAAGCAACATATGCGTGTCGTAAGAAAGGATGCCAGAACAAATTCTTCTTTTAATAACTTAAAAATCGAACATCTAGCCTCTAAAGGTGGGCTAAAAACGTTGATCGTCGAGTTTCCTCCTGGTTCTACGATTGGAGAGCCACACGCACACGAAGGAGAAGAGTGCCATTTAGTTTTGGAGGGAAAAATACTAGCTGAACAAGGTGAGGACTCCTTTATTGTAGAAAAAGGTGATTCCTTTAGTTGGAATGCTAGTGTCCCACACTTTGTGAAAAACATTGGCGATGAGAAAGCGGTCGTCTTCATTTCCATTTATTCAGATACTGAATTGAAAGATATATTATAAAAGCTATCTCTTTTTTTATTCCTATTCTCAACAAGCCCAATCACTTATCTTGGTGTTTGTCTACACACCCCGAAATCAAAAAGAGCCGAAAATGATCCTTCAACCATCTTCGGCTCTTTTTATACATATTATTTAAAGAGACACCTATTTCTTATATCCTTTATTTTTTCATAATAGAAATTTATTTGTAATTTGGGTAGCCAATAAATTTAAAGTCGTTTCCTATTTTCGCAAAGTCTACATCTACAAGATTGACTGCATCTTGCATCTTCTCTACGCCTACTCCCTCTAAAAAAGTCGGTGCTAATTTTCCTCCAATTAATTTAGGAGCAAAATATAGGATGATTTTGTCAATTAATTGGCTCTCTAGAAAAGAAGCATTAATTGCTCCCCCTCCTTCAATCAATAATGAAGAGATTGAATTCTCACCTAAAATTTCAACAAGTTCAGTAAGGTCCACCGTGTTTTTTCCTTTAGTTGCAATAACCTTTTTTCCTAAAGCAATAAGCGTTTTTTGCTTATCGCAATCATAACTTTCACTTGTAAAGATCCATGTTTCAGCTTGATTATCCTGAATTACCTTTGAATCGATTGGAATCTTTAAAGTTGAGTCTACAATAACCCGAATTGGATTTCGACCATTTGGTATACGCGCCGTCAACTCTGGATTATCTTTTATTACCGTGTTTACCCCAACGAGAATCGCCATATTCTCATTTCTTAGGTGATGGACATCTAATCTAGCTTCTTCTGATGTGATCCACTTACTATCAGAGGAATACGTAGCAATCTTCCCATCTAGAGTAATTCCTGATTTCAGTGTAACAAACGGTCTTTGTTGAACAATAAATTTATTAAATACTTCATTCATCTTTTTAGCTTCATTTTCTAGGAATCCAATTATTACTTCAATCCCAGCATTTCGAAGGATTTCTACTCCGTTTCCTGAGACGACTGGATTTGGATCTAGAGTAGCAATAACTACTTTTTTTATCCCAGCCTCTACAATGGCTATTGCACATGGCCCTGTTCTCCCATGATGCGAGCAGGGCTCTAAAGTCACATAAAGTGTACCACCCCTTGCGTTTTCACCTGCCATTCGAAGAGCATGAATTTCAGCATGTGGTTCGCCTGCTTTGAGATGAACGCCTAGACCGATTACACGATTGTTGTTCACAATGACAGAACCGACCAAAGGATTTGGATCCGTTTGTCCTTTCATTGCTTTTGCATTATTTAAAGCTAAGTCCATATATAATTCATCACTAGTCATTAGGACAAGTCCCTTCTTTTATATGTCCAGAACGATTTATTTTTGTTTCAAGATACCTTTCATTGAATTCCGAAACATCTCCCCAAAGAGCTATTCTCCCAGAAACAGGAAGTCCAGATTGTTTTAAGGCTTCTAACTTTTTAGGGTTGTTCGTAATGAGTGTCACAGGCTTAGGACGCAATGCTTTTAGAACCTGTATCGCATCACTATAGTTTCTAGAATCATCCACAAACCCAAGTGCTTGGTTTGCCTCTACCGTATCATAATCATTTTCTTGAAGTATATAGGCCAACGCCTTACTAAATAGACCTATCCCTCTCCCTTCATGATTCGCTAAATAAAATAAAGCACCTGTTCCATGCTCGACTATCATTTTCATCGACTGCTTTAATTGATAACCACAATCACATCGTTTACTACCAAAAATATCGCCTGTATGGCAAATAGAATGCATTCTTATTAGTGCATCGTCTCCATGAGAAAAATCCCCGTATGTTAAAACACTCGACTGCTGTAATTCAGCCAAATTAACTGAAGATAACTTTTCAATAATTCGATCAAAATCATCTGTAACCTCATCACAGTTCAACCAAGAATACCATTGAAAGATAACCGTTTCTCCATCCAAATTAATCGGAAGTTTTATTGGTCCAACTAGATATATCGCCCCTTTATTTGTATTGATTAATTCAACTTTATCTTTTAGGATTGAATGAACCTTTGATCCAAACTTTGTATGAGTCATAAATTACTCCACCTTCTAGTTTCTCGTTTTAAGTTTTTAAACACTTGATTTTATTGGTGGTACTTCTGGTGAAACAGAAATATCATAACTCCAATATTTCTTATCTACTTTTTATTTTGCCTACATACTGGCTCTATTTTCGGATTCTTTTCCCTTGAATATAAGTTGATCTAAAGCAAGTGCCTTGGAGCCATTCATGGCAATAAATACAGCCATCGCTAATAAGGCTAAATCAAATTCGTATCCAGTCATTTCACCATTCCCTAAAAAGCCAGCCGCTAGTTTTACTTTTACAATGGCTCCAACCATTATTAAAGCTAATAGACCAGATACAACTCTGCTAAATAAACCAAGAATTAACGCAAGTCCCCCAATGAGTTCTACCAATGCTACAACTAAAGCTAAAAACCCCGGTAATCCAATACTGTCAAACCAGCCTGCTGTATTTTCAATTCCATCTTGAAATTTCACAAATCCATGTACAAAGAATATCAAACCTAATACCAATCTTAAAAATAATGTACCCATTTCATATTTATTTTTCATTTTATTTTTCCTCCAAAATTTTTTTATATGATATTTTTTTCCGAAGATAAATTATACAAATTCCCAATCGATAACCGAAGTGTCTTTATTTAAATTTATTCCGAATAGAAATAAATTGTTCTTATTAAAAAACAAATATCCCAAAAAAAGCATCCACCCTCCTTGGATTCAAATACGAATCTTTGTTGCTTATAAGATAACAACAATACATATAAATTGTCAATGTTTTACCTTTATCAAATAAAGCTGTTTCGTTACTAGGTTCTAGGATGAGTACTCCGCTATTGATTAAGTAACAAAACCCTTCAGCTGAATGTAACTGTCCTCATATTCTGTATAAGAAACGTTAAAAATATAAAAGTTGCAGGACTCGTATTAACTTTTTATGATTTTAATTTTGGAAAGGCTTCTTGTTTAGAAATGCGGACCATGTCACTAGGGTAAAATTTGTTGAAATATTTTTCTACCATTACATGTAAATCTTTTCGATACCACTTCAATAACCCTTCCTCCTCAAATAACTTTGGCATTCCTAACCTCTCAGAACGTCTCCCCATGGAACCATCCCCAATACTCAAAGTATCAATCCAAATATGTTTTACGCTCCCATCCAAAACGCTTGGAAAGTCAGGAGTAAATGGTAATACTGGCGATATCGAGGCTTGGGTAGATATTCCCGCCTCATAAATTTCTTTTAACGCTTTAATACGTAATTTGATTCCAGGAGCATAAGGAGAAAATAATTGCTTGATATCTTCTCTATCCGTTTCAACCGTCATGGATACAAGGAGATCACACTTTTCTTTTAGCTTCTTTAACAGATCAATGTCTCTAGTAATGAGCGGGCTCCTCGTTTGAATTTGAATAAAATCAGGAGGGTTTTCAATCATTTCTTCTAATAATCTTCGAGTAACCATCACCCTACGTTCGATTGGTTGATAAGGATCTGTCACAGAAGACATAAATATATTTATAGGCTTGTTTTTTTTGCGAAGCTTTATGATCTCATTTCGGTAATTATCCGCAGCATTAATTTTTATGTCGACCCATTCCCCCCAAGGAATTTCTTTAAATCTTTGGATCGGCATTTCTCTTACATAACAATACCTACAAGAAAACGCACATCCACTATATGGATTCAAAGAATGAGTAAAACCAACATCCAAATAACCCTTAGCTTCAGTCAGAATCTTCTTGGCATACGTTTCTTTTAATTCCATTCTCAAAATGAATACCTCCCATCTGTATATTTTATTAAAAATATAGAAACACTCACTTATCAAGCTAAACTGCCCCTGTCTGTTTTACTAACCTATTTTTTTGGAGCAGGGCCGAGCTGCCGAAGTACGAAAAGCGATTTCTGGAGCACAGCTGAAGCATACCTATTCGAGCTTCTGCTTGATTTAACTTATTTACTCAACTTTCGCAGCGTATGATTGATCCTTAATCGTTGATAGAGTTTGACTTTAGGCGATACAAGACTCAAATTGACTTTATATGAACGGTTCAATCGTTGACAGTCTGAACACATCTCTTCGTAGGCTGTTGAAGGAAACTGTTCAGTAAAATTAAGAGCTGCGGCTGTCGCTACCAAAACCATACTCCGCGTCCTGCGGGAACCTGGCGAGCCTCCTCGGCAAGCCTTGCGGGGTCTCGCTCCGCGGTTTACTCCCGCGGGAGTCTCTGTATGGTTTTGTCCGCTAAGTGTAGTGGAGATGCTTGATGATAGGGCCATTCTCAATCAGCTATTTCTAACGCAGAAGAACCTTCTTCTTCACTTTGTTGGTTATGGAAGGAGAAAAATCATTCTCAAGCTAATGTGCGTTGAAGGAATGACTCTTTTTTTATTCATTGAGAAAACTGAACCTAGATTCGATTCCATGATCTAGCGGACAAACAGACACGGAGACTCCCGCCGGAATAAACCGTCCAATGAGACCCCGCAAGCGTGAAACGCTGAGGAGGCTCATGAGGTTCCGGCAGGACGCGGAGTGTCTGTTTGGGAGCGACAGCCGGAGGGCAGCATATTATCTTTTTCTTGATGCACAATTTATCCGTTTTGTGTAATAGTACGTTCTCGCTTTTCAAACGTGTCAAGGGCATTTGTTTAAGAGCTTCCCTTTCGCTCGGTCAACTAGTTGAACGGATTTTCTCGATGCGAAATTTGAGTTGTTTATATAAACCAACATAGCGATACAAAAGACGCCCCGACACCAGCTAGAATGAAAACTTAAGTTGGCACTGCTATTTCCCAGCGGAAGAAATAACGCGGAGACTCCCGCGGGGTTTAGGAGCAGGGCTGAGACCCCACAGGCCAGGCCGAGGAGGCTCAGCGCTCCCCGCAGGACGCGGAGCGTTATTTCTGCAGCGACAGCGGAAGCCTCTCCCTTTAATATTTATCCACCTGTATACCTACCTCCTATGTCCTTAAATTCATCAATATATCCTCAGTTTTCCTCTCTCTTCAACAACAAACTTACCCTCTAACGAAATAACCATGTGTCACTCAATCGTTCATTAATCTACATAGTGTTGAAAAATAAAATCATTTCATTTTTAACACAAACCCAATCACCACCTATCAATAAACAGATAGGTGGTTACTAAAGTTATTTTAAAAATGCAATGAGGTTATCCGTTAAAGTTAAGGAATCCATTTTTGGATACTATTTTTTAGGGTTATATTAATAAACCCATGTTTAACTCTTCTTTTTTTCCTCCCAGAGCTTTATACGTTCTTCATGACTAACTTCTTTATGGACTTGATGTAGCATCCATACATAACCAAATGGATCCGTAAATATCGCATTCGATACTCCGTAATCATGAATCTCAGTCACTGGTTGAATCTCTGTACAACCTAAATCCATCGCCTTTGTATAGGTTTCCTTAATGTTTGGAACCGTCACATTAACCCAACTAGTTTTAGGGTCATCAGGACTTGGTGCGATTAAATGGAAGTCTGGGTTTTCATCTAACATATGAAAGTGAACGTTATAAAGGCTAAAAACAACCTCATTTTCACCACGCGGAAAATCTGAAACCTCAATACGCTCGATATCAAATATATTTTCGTATAATTCCAATGCTTTTAAGCTATCTTTCACAACCATATCAAGTTCTACACCAACCATAATGAACACACTCCCTTTACAAGTTAATAAATTATATTTACCTCACTATCTTCTCCAGCTTATCAATTAAAGTATACCAAATTCAATATTAATAGTACGGTAAATATATTTGTTTATGCTAATCTGCCCCTATCTCTTTTCCTTTTAACCATGGGCCTATTCGCTCAATACGATTTGTCCAAATTCCTCCGCTAAAATTGTCTGGAAGTCTTGATAGATCATTAACTTCATCAAAACCTTCTGACCAACCACCGTCCCCAGCAACTACAATCACTCGAGTGTCCACCGAATCCATTCGATGATAAACGATTTCACAATGCCAATGGTACAACTGTTTTATCTTCTCTTGAACCAAGGGAAATGGAAATTTTACGTTAAAATGGATTTGAGAGAGAATGGATGTACTAGGGGGGAATTTAATCATCTTCTAACTGTTTTCGCCTACAATCGCTTATTAAAAAACATTCACAGTAATTACTTTTAAGTGGCTCTGTTACCCATAGCAATAGAAATTCTATTCCAACTGTTGATTTGATTAATGATCAGTACAAGATCAACAAACTGTTTCTCATCATAGTGTTCACATACTCGTTGATAAAGCTCATCTGGAACACGTTTGGTTGGAATTAATGTCACATGCTCTGCCAGTTCTAAAGCTACTTTTTCTGCCTCTGTATAAAAATCACACTCTTGCCAAGCACTAACGCAGTATATTCTTTGTTCTGTTTCACCCATTTTTCGAGAGTCTACTGTATGCATATTCAAACAATAGGCACAGCCATTCATTTGAGAAACACGAATTTTAATAAGCTCACGAAGTTTTCGTTCGATTCCTGTCTTTTTCGTGTATTTTTCCATATCCATCATAATGTTTATACCATCAGGTGCAATCTCATAGTAAGAAACTCTTTGACTCATAAAGCAACACCCCTTAATTTAGTATAAGGCTATTATATACCTTCGCAAGGAACAATTACATAAAAAATCCATTTAAACTTTATTTTTCCACCGTTGATTAAACGTATCATTCAGATAACTTTTAAAAATCCTCCAACCAACCCTTTTACTTGACGCTTAACATTTTCCTTTATACAATAGGAAAATGAATGAATATCATTCATTTACTACTGAAAGATTGCTCATTAACGGTACCTACTTATATATATTATGAAAAATTCTTAAGCTCAAATGATTAGAGGTGAAAGCAAATGACGTTGAAACAAACAAATACGGTTAAATTAAGACCGCTAGAACGAGAAGATTTAAAATATGTTCATAAGTTAAGCAACGATGCGAGAATCATGTCCTATTGGTTTGAAGAGCCGTACGAAGCCTTTGTTGAGCTACAAGATTTATTTGACAAACATATTCACAAACAAAATGAACGACGCTTCATTATAGAAGATCATGCTGAAATAATTGGGTTAGTCGAATTAGTTGAAATTGATTATATTCATCGTAGAGCAGAATTCCAAATTATTATCGATCCTCATGCACAAGGAAAAGGATATGCCTTAACAACCACACATTTAGCAATGAAATACGCGTTCCATATTTTAAATTTGCACAAGCTCTATTTACTCGTCGATACAGAAAACCATAAAGCCATTCACATTTATAAGAAAGCCGGCTTTCAAATTGAGGGAGAATTAAAAGATGAGTTTTTTGTAGAAGGTCAATACCGTGATGCGTTCAGAATGTATATTTTCCAAGAAGGTTTTAAGTAACAATTATAAAACCTATCTAATGAAGTTCATTTAACAAATGATATCAAATGGCTAAATTCCTCAATGTTTCCCCTCTTTTTTAATAATACGCTGACCTCCAGTGAGTTAGAGCTTTGCTGTACTGGGGGCCAGTTATCCTTTTTATTCCCTTATGCCTAACGGTTTAGTTTTCCTCATAGTCTCCTATCCTCTCTAAAACAAATGGTACCGTTTTATCCATTGTTGCTTCATACAACGTTATATTTCCAGAAGCAGGTATGGAGGCCTCTGTATGGAAATTAAAGTTTTCATTTAAAGATAGTGTCCAAGCTGCTTCATCATCTTTTTTTAAAACAATCGCCAACGTACCAAATTGAAAGACGTTTTCCCAGGTAAATAGTTCCCTATCTCCATCCATGATCACCGAGATTCCTTCCGAGGTGCTCATGACCTCCACTCCCGTCCCTTGCCAAACACCATGTATCTCTGGACCCACATAATAATAGGAGCCTCCTCTTCCACGCTCACCATAAGTTCCAATAAATTGTTGTAACATCCCATCTGCAGCCGTATATGTTACGGCTGCAACGTCCTTTGCTAACCAATCCACCTTAAACTCTCCATTTGTCTCATAAGGCAAGACTTCGATTGGTCTCCCTAAAATACCGAAGTAGGAGCGATAATAAACCGTTTCTCCTGTTTTTGGATCTTCTTTCAAGGAAAGAACTTGTTTAAAATTAGGAGAAATGCTCGTTATATTCTTTATATCTTGATTACTCATAAATAAGAGAACAATTTGAATAAGAAGAAGGCTCGAAACAATACTTGCCCCTATGACCAATTGTTTTTTTGAAAAAGAGAGTAATAGAAAAAGAGCTAGCGCTAAACAAATCACACACAAAATGGTAATCACATAAAAGAGCCGGTTATCGATATATTCCACTTGAAATCTATGATGAGCGTAGAAATATGCTATTTGTACGGTAAAAAAGCCAATGCTTATAAGAAACAAGATTGCTCCAATAATTTTTCCTTTAGTTGGTTTCATTTAGCTCTACCTCCTGAGCAAACTCCCACGTTAGTCCATCATCCAGCGAAATAAATTTCCCTTTCACCTTACCACCTATATAGTCACCATTTGGTCCTTGGTTAAGCAAAATAACGAGATGATCATCTTCTTTTTTTGGTGTTTCTGCCACTATAAATATTTCTTTGAACTCCTCTGGGACAGCAATCATCGCTTCCATCCACGTTTCTCCACCATCCTGGGTAACGTAGAGAGCTGGTTCTTCTGGATTAAAGCCACCGAAGGAAAGAAAACCAGTCGATTCATCTACAAAACCACCATCCACGATTAACCTCGCAGTATCTGGGAGATTTGTTCCTTCCCAATGGTCACCTCCATCCTTCGTAATAAAAACAAAGGTCGCCTCAAAGGACATGGTCCTTTCACCTGTAACGATTACATATCCAAAATGCTCATCTATAAAATCGATTTTTCTAAAACGTAAAGAAGGATAAGGTCCTCCAACACCTATCTCTTCCCACGTATCCCCTTGATCTAACGTTCGCATGATAAATACGTCTTTCGAACCAGCCTCCCCCTCGGAAAAAATAAAAGCTGTTTGTGCTTCCGTCAGTAAAAAACTATTTTCGATTAACCTTTGTTTGTCTCCAGTATACTCCCCTTGAAATAGCATGTCCTTTTCAATGGGAACTTCTACCCAATCATTTCCGCTATTAAACGTCACATGGAGTGCATCATATTGTAAAGAGTAACTGATCGGATCATTGGTAACGGGATATAAGATTAACTCCGAATCTTCTTGTTCTTCGGCATCATCTTGATTTTCAACCTGATTTAGTAAGGCTTGCTGTCTCGGAATCACCGGCTCTAACCTTTGAAAAAACACAGTCGCAATCATTAAAGAAACGACCATCAATAGAGAAACACTAAGAATCCATCTTTTCACGAAAACGACTCCTTTTATAGTTCTACTTTCTATTTTCATATTCTTAACATACTTTTTATGGTGAAAAGCATTAATAACCATAGCTTCATCTATTAAAAAAATTCACCCTCCAAAAAAATCCTCTTCAATACAATAATACCAAATTTCACCTATCAATATAGAGCTAATTTTCTAAGATTAATAGAAAAGCTGACCAAATGAAGTAGTCTTGGTTTACCATTTTCAAAATCATGATAAGTAATTTGGGATTTAATGTTAAAATAAATGATGGTAATTCTTTATTTATCGATGCAGTTACCGGAAGAAGGGGGTTGAAAATCAGATGAAAAAAGGGCAAATTCGAGCCATTGCTATTTGTCTATTCAGGAAAAACGATTTAATACTTGTTTGCGAAGGGTTTGACGAGTTAAAGCAAGAATATTATTATCGTCCAATTGGTGGAGGGCTAGAGTACGGAGAAACCAGTTCTCATGCATTAAAGAGAGAAGTTCTTGAAGAAATTGGAGCAAGCATAACAAATGAAAAGTTTTTAGGAGCCATTGAAAATATCTTTACATATAACGGAGACCTTGGGCATGAAATAGCCTTTGTATATGACGCAGAATTTGTTGACAAGTCCTTTTATGAGAAACCTTCTTTTATGGGGGTGGAGGATAATGGAGTGCCGTTTAAATTATATTGGAAGCCTATTAGCGAATTTAAAAATAAAAAGATAGTGTTAGTTCCAGAACAATTATTAACTTTGCTTTAACATTGGTTGAAAACTTTTATTATGCTAACAGATACATAATTTCAAAAAGGGATAAAATATGAGTAAACATACTAAGATTAGTGGGTAAGATCATCGACGGATGATTTTACCCACTATTTTTCTTTTAGGAGTATAGTGAGAGGTGAAAGAAAGCTCGACCAAAGCCTCAGGGATTCAGAATCCGGAAATCAAACCGAGCTTCTTCACTTTCATTACTGAATCAGTTTTAAGTATGTTGGGGCCATTGAGCTCGTGTATAGGAAATGGGAATCGGAATGAATAAGTGAAGAACTTTCAACTTTCGTATGAAAAGAGGAGAAAACATGGAATTTGTAACTGCTTTAGATGTTTCAATGGGGAGAAGTTATGTCGTCATCTATCAAAATCAAACATGCATTTATGAACAAGAGATTGCCCATAATCTTAAAGGGTTTCAACAGCTGCTCCATCAAATTCAAAGCCTCCCTGGGAAGGTGACAGTGGTTTTCGAATCCACAGGTATTTACTCAAAGCCGGTTGAAACATTTTGCCAAAAGAATGCACTGCCTTATTGTCTCTTAAACCCCTTGGCAGCTAAAAAGCAACTCGAACAAAATACACTCAGAAGTTGGAAGACGGACAAGCACGATGCACATATGTTAGCTCAATCTCACACCCATCACAGAAGAGAAGAAAAGATCCATCCATCGGATGTCTATCAAAATCTGCGTGATTTCTCTCGCTTTTATCAAGAAATAGAGGAACAAATTAAACGTATGCGTATGTACTTACACAATGCCCTGCATATGAGTTTTCCAGAGCTTGAACAGTTCTTCTCAAATAGACTCACCCCATACGCGTTAACACTGATTGAACTGTTCCCTCACCCTGATCTTGTTTTAGGTTCCAGTATTACAAAGATTAAGGATCTTTTAGTGAATCACACGAAGAAAAAAATATCACAGGAACGAGCGAAACAAAAAGCCATAACCATTATGGAGTACGCACAATCATCGTATCCAGCTGTGCCGTCCAACAGTGTTCAAACTCAAAAAGTACAGTACTATGCACGTCAGCTACTTCACCTATTAGAAGAAAAAGAACACGCGTCCCGAGCGATGATTGCAGAAGCTAAAACCCTTCCTGAATTCGAACGGCTCATCAGCTTTCCTGGTATCGGTGAGATAAGTGCTGCCCTGCTCATGGGGGAACTAGGTGATGTATCCCGCTTCTCCACCCATAAACAAGTGAATGCCTTTGTTGGAATTGATATTCGAAGATATCAATCAGGTAAATATCATGGACAGGACCATATCAATAAACGCGGAAATCCCAAAGGGAGAAAGATTTTATATATAATTATCCGAAACATGATTCGCCAACAAAAGGCAGCTCCCAATCACATTGTCGATTACTATTACAAATTAAAAAAGCAACCTACCCCCAAGAAGGACAAGGTTGCCATTGTCGCTTGTATGAACAAGCTTATAAAGTGTATTCATTCCATGGTTAGAAATGATACAAAGTACGATTACTCGCACGCGGTCTCAACGGACCAATAAAAGTATTATATCACATGAACCTCATTTTAAATGAACTAGACTTGAGGTTTATTTCTTATGCCTAATCATACGTAGTCGTACTAGAAAATAAAATAAGTAGTATCCTCCTACGTTAGATTACCCAACAAAAAGTCTAATTTTATTCAGTTGATCAGCAAGTGCTTTTTAATTTCTGCAGGGCCCTCCGGGCCCTGCAGAAATTAATTACCTTAACCTACATGGATCAGAAACCCCTTGACTAAACGTAGGAAAGAGGCTGGGACAAAACCCTTCTCTTATATGAAAAGCCGGTATGAATGTAACCGGCTTTCGTTCTATTTATTGGAAACGAAGTGGATGATGATGAATGGCTTTTTATTCATCGCTCCCGAAAATCATGCTCTTTCACCTATGAATTTAGGTTTTCTCTTCCCAAACTGAACCTGTTCTCAATTAACTTGAGAGCTTTACAAATAAATGAAAGTGAGTATCTACTCTTCGTTTTAACGCTATTATTACTCTTTTATCTTCAAAACAATCTTCCCTCTTGCATGTCCTTCTTCACTACGCTCATGAGCCTTACGCACTTCCGATAATGGAAAGATCGTATCAAAGTAGGCTTTTACACTTCCATTTTCATATAACTTCACGACCTCGATAAGATCCTCTCGATTCATGTCCATATCCCAAAAATAAGCTTTAATATTTTTCTCCTTCGCTTTTTCTTCATCGACTCGACTTCGAATCGAAACGAGATGTCCTCCTGCTTTTAACACATCATAACTCCGCTCTAACGTGTCTCCACCTCGTGTATCTAACACAATGTCATAGTCTGAAATAACATTCGTAAAATCTTCCTTGCGGTAATCAATGAGTTCGTCTGCACCGATCAGTCTTAAAAAATCATGATTATGTTCACTCGCAGTGGTAGCGACATAAGCTCTATTTGCTTTGGCCAATTGAATAGCGAAAATCCCAATACCACCTGCGCCACCATGGATGAGTATTCGATCACCTTGTGAAATATTTGCATTTTTAACCAAAGCTTGATAAATCGTTAAACCATTAATAGGAATCGTTGCCGCTTCTTCAAAAGAAAGTGAATCTGGCATTTTAATCACTGTTTCTTCATTCACCACAGTGTATTCAGCATATCCTCCATTCTTTTCTAAATCTTGTATTGCAACAACCGCATCGCCTGTTTTAAATAATTGAACGTTTCTTCCAACTTTACGTACAACTCCAGAGATGTCCCACCCCAAAACAAACGGCTTAGGATGTTGACGTTTTCCCTCTTGTTCTCCAAGACGAACATGAAAATCATATGGGCTGATTCCTACATTTTCTACCTCAATTAATACTTCGTTTTCTCCTACTTCTGGTACTTCTAGATCATACTCTTGCAAAACCTCAGGACCACCGAATGCATCAAATGCAAAAGCCCGCATAGTTATACCTCCTTGATTTTATAAAGAAACCAACTTAAAAAAACTCTATTTGATTATTTCAGCATGGTTGTTTATCGTACTCCAAAACTGATGCAGGTTATCACTCACCTTACCCTTCCCCAATTTTCCAGTACCCTTTTGATCTCCGTAGACAAATTGAAGAAATTGGAGAACATATTTTCTTCTAACTGTAATCTCTTCTATTTTCTTGTTATAAAACCAATTTTCAATCGTGTTATAGACTCCCCGATTAATACCATACTGACCTTGACAATACCTAAAAAAATCCAAATCTGTTTTATTTATAATATTGTCACTAAATTCCTTCATAACCATACTCCTAAGCATCATTCTTTCAACCTTTTATATATTAAACTCATGGGTTGGAAAATGGGGTAATACCTCTTCTCCAATTTCCTGAACCATTTCTTCCATTGGCCGTCTAGCGAAATATGGAACGAATACTAGATGGTTTACGCCAATTTCTTGAAATTTATAGAGTAATTCTAACAAATGGTTTCGACCTAGCTGGTAACCTAAGGGTATTTGCGTTGGATATTTATCGGGATTTTCCGATAAGTCGATGAATAATGTTTGCGTAAATGGTTTAAATATCCCTGGTTGTTTTATTTCAGAAAGTGTGCGGTAATCATTGATTAATGAAGCTTGCTCCGCGATGCTTCTTGGGTATTGAATCCAACCATCACCATGTTCGGCGATCCACTCGATCGATTGTTGGCTAAATCCTGTCACCATCGTCGGAATCGAAGTAACTGGCTTAGGCATTAGCTTCATGCTTTTTCCATCGATCGAACCCAATTCTGAATCTATCGATGGGTTTTCTTCTTTTAATAATCGCTCTAGAAAATCAAAGCTCTCCCGAAATAATTCCCCTCTACTTTCTCGATCTACTCCCAAAGCCGTATAATCTTTTTGACGATCCCCTGAAGCAATTCCCATAATAATTCTATCAGGGAACAATTGGTCGATAGATGTTGCTTCTTTTGCCACCCGAACAGGATGACGCAACGGAAGTACAACACTTGAAGTACCTATGGCAATATGTTCGGTACGTGCAGCAAGGTAAGTAAAATAAATCCATAGATCATATACTTGTCCTTGATCATTGATTTTCAAGTCCTGCATAGTAACATCTCTTAACCAAATCGCTGAAAATCCATAATCCTCTATCTTACGGGCGAGTTCTACCGTATTTGCCATTTTGGGAAGCTCCGTTGACATAGGTTCAAAAGGTGTTGTAAATCCAAGGGTCATTTTATCTTTTTGATACACTCGATTAAATGCCCCATTCTGCTCTAGGCCCAATTTAATTCCTCCTCATGCATTACAGGCTCTCCCCAATAAAACTTTCTAATTGTCTAATTACCTTTTCGCTCCTTCGGTAATACGTCCACTGTCCAATTCGTTTCATTTCCAAAAGTCCACTTTTCTGTAACAGTGACAAATACTGCGAAGTTGTTGACTGTCCTAAATTAATTTTATCCCGAATATCTTTGACACATACACCTCCCAGAAATTCCTCCTTCTCCTTATGAGCTTGAGGAGGGAAATTCTTATCCGGTTCTTTTAGCATTTGTAAAATGATTAATCTAGTGTTATTGGATAAGGCTTTAAACATATCCACAAATTTCTCATCCATCATTCCCTGTTGCCCCTCCTTCATTTATTGATCTCCTTTCTTTAGAACTTACAGATGATCTTCTCCACATCATCTGCTGAAATAAAAGATCAGTCAATGAAGAAGATCATCAAACAATCGAAAAAAGTGTTCTCGATTTCCATCGATAAAAGAATTTTCCTTTCCTATCCCAATATCACAGTAACTTAGATTTTCTGTTACGACAGATTTTGTAGTTGAAAGATTTCAGATATAATCTCATAAGATCTGATTCGTGCTTGCTGATCATATACTTCTGATTGAACGAGCACTTCATCAGCAGATGTACGACGAATCAAGTCTTCTATTTTTTCTTTAACGGTTTGTCTATCCCCGATAATCATTTCGGCTAGTTGCGATTGTACAGCCGACCTCTCATATTTACTCCACCCTTGATTCCACAATTCAGTCATACTAATTGGAGGTTGAAGAGATCTCGGTGCTCCACGCGATTCAAATAAATATTTTTGATATAAAGAAGAGGATAATTCGGAAGCTTCTTCCATCGTTTCTGCTGCAAAGGCACTTACTGCGACCATAACATAAGGCTTATCTAAATGAACGGAAGGTTGAAAGCTATTTCTGTATGTTTTCAAGGCTAGTTCCAAGTTATCTGGTGACCAGTGACTCGCAAATGAGAATGGCAATCCTAATTTCCCAGCCAATTGGGCGCTATAAGTACCTGAACCATGAAACCAAATGGGAACTTTTGTATTCTCACCAGGTATTGCATGGAATTCAAAATGACCATCTGAAGTAACCGTTCCAGAACCGTGTAAATAACTGTACAGTTCTTGAACTTTATCTATATATTCGGGCGAGTTCTCTGTCTGTGGATTCAATACATACGCTGTATTACGATCCGTTCCAGGTGCTCGGCCTAGTCCTAAATCGATTCTACCTGGAAAATAAGATTCTAATACCCCAAATTGTTCCGCAACAGATAAAGCCGAGTAATGAGACAGTAAAGTCGCTGCTGACCCAACTCGGATTGAGTTCGTAACAGAAGCAACACGCCCGATCACTAATGATGACGCAGAGCTAGCCATTCCTGCCCAGTTGTGATGTTCTGTTAACCAATACCTTTTATAACCAAACGCCTCAACATTCTTTGCTAGATTTAATGTGTTTTCCAAAGCTTCTTTTGCAGACTCTCCTTCTATAATCGAAGACGGGTCCAAGACGGATAGGGAAATGTTTTTCAAGATAAATTCCTTCTTTCATTTATAGTGAACAGTTGGATTTGCTATATATCACATAACCAAAATTTAAATTCTCTTTTTTTCATACTCAGAATGTCACCTACTACTGAATTTCAAACAATTGTCCCTCTGTATAACTGAATTTTTCAAGTTTCCACATACCGTCCTCGCGGCGTAATGAGCAATTATAAGTTGCACCAAAAATATTTCTGTCTAGTGTTTCTTTTGTTACATTGTATGGAACTAAACGATATATTTGCAAGGCAGCTTTATCCCCGTTTACTTCAATTCGGTAATCACCGATCACATGATGAAGATCGACACGTCCAGTTCGAAACGTCTGAACGGTCGTCATGAAATTTCTTCGTCCAATTACTTCACCAAACGGTACTACATCTGTCACGATATCCTCTGTCAAAATATCGGCAAGCAAGCTAATATCCCACTGATCAACGGCCCAAGTATAGCGAGTAAAAACGTCTAAGATTCGAACTTCATCAGAATACGCCTCCTCAGGATGAGGTATAGCATGCCATGGTGCATCGATACCACTAATAATATAAGGTAATTTTACATTTGGATTCCAACCTAATGAATCTCTTGGATTTTCCCATTCCCTAATCATTTGATGATTTCCTATTTTCCAGTCTAATTCATAACGTATAGTTGCGATTTTCCAACCTTCATCCGTGTGCTGATACGTATTAGCATAATGACCACTAAACCAACTTGACTCTAATCGCCCTCCCCGATCATCTGCAACGATTGCCGTAAGATATGCACTTTGCTGAGCGGTTCCTGCTGCAACTGCAATATACTCATTCCCTATAAAATGTCGTGCGATATCAGCAGCGACCAACGAATTGGATAATCCTTCTATCATTGCATCTCGACTTTCGAAATTTCCATGATTACTAAAACTCGCTTTTACCTCTTCTAAAAATAAATGTTTGATGGATGAGAGGTCACCAGCTTCATACGCTTTTGCAAACTGAGAAAAGACCTCACTAATTTCATCGCGATTGGATTGTTTCATTTTTTGATTAACCGTACTCATTATTCATTCCCCCTAGAATTTTATCTCACATTAACTAACAGCTACCTCCACTGAATGTTCGTTTGAATTTATCAATCTTTATTTATGAACTCACTGATAATTTCATATGATTTTAGACGATCCTCATGATTATAAATATAAGATGTCAGCATTATTTCATCTATTTGAGCATTATCTATAAATTTCTCGAGTTTTTCTTTAACTGTTTGAGGGCTACCTACAATACTTCCATTTATTGATTGATAGACGGCCGCTTTCTCATGTTCGTTCCAGACCGTATTCATATCCCTTGCTGGTTGGATAGCCACCGGATTACCGCGAACAAGTCCGAGAAAATGTTGTTCTGTTGAAGAGAACAAGAATTGTGCTTCTTCATCGGTATCTGCCGCTGTAAGATTCATCCCCATCATGACATATGGTTTCTCTAATAGCTCTGAAGGTCTAAAATTCTCTCTATATGCCTGAATAGCAGGAAATGTATAAGATGGAGAAAAATGACCAGCGAATGAAAATGGAAGGCCAAGATGGGCTGCCAAATGGGCACTAAAATCACTTGACCCTAATAGCCATATAGGGATTTGTAATCCTTCACCTGGAATAGCTTTTACTGGATTATTTGAAGCAAATTTAGCTGGATCAAAATAAGCCATCAATTCATTCACTTGATCAGGAAATTCAACATTTCTATTTCTTCTTAAAGCACTTGCTGTTAATTGATCAGTACCTGGTGCACGCCCCAACCCTAAATCGATCCGGTTAGGATATAAGGACTCTAATGTGCCAAATTGCTCTGCAATGACTAAGGAAGAGTGGTTAGGTAACATAATTCCACCAGAACCAAGTCGAATCTTTGATGTTCCAGCCGCTATATAGCTCAAGAGAACCGATGTAGCTGAGCTTGCGATTGGCTTCATATTATGATGTTCTGCTACCCAGTACCGATTGTACCCCCAGTTTTCCGCATGCTGTGCCAAGTCAAGCGTGTTTCGAAAAGCATCAGCTGGTGTGCTTCCTTCACTGACTGTCGCCAAGTCAAGTATAGAGATTGGAATAGAACCCAGTTGTTTTTTTGATGTATTATTTTCTTTAGACATAATTTTGTCCTCCTCTTTTTTAAATAAAAAATAGTGAATGACGCATAAACCAATAATCATAAGTGAAACTTCAATCAGTAGAGGTTTACTTCCCCAAACCAACGAATATCAAAGACCCTATAACTTATTAAGTCACTTACTCTAAAAATCTATATATCTAGAATTACCAATATATTAGTTAAAAAACATATGAAAATGATTCTTTTTCGAAATCACCTCCTTAGATAAGTAGTGTCTATAATATAGATACATAAATCCAGAGATAAGTTTGGATAAAATATAAATCTATAAATCTATATATCTGAATATAACGATATTCAGTAAATAAATAAAGTGAAATGCTCAGCACAATTCACTTTTTTAAAATTTCCTTCATAATGTCAATGTATTCTTGCAGATTAATTTTATCATTTACTCCATCAATAAAGATAAACTTCCTTAAAGTCTAAAATAAAAAGCTCAATCACCTAAGCGATCGAGCTTTCTACGATTAAAAAATCCCTAATGAAACAATCAGAACAACGATAATGACAAGAGGCACAACAAATCTCATTAAAAAGAGCCAGATTTTAAACAATTGACTGGAAAGATTATTTCCGCTTAAAAATTCCGCTTCCATAAGCTTTCTTTCCATTTTAAATGAAATGAATAAGGAAATTAATAGACATCCAATTGGGAGCATGATGTTACTAACCAAATAATCGGTCGCATCAAAAATCGATAAACTAAAAATCTGAACATGCTCTAATAGCCCGAAGCTTAATGCCGCTGGAATTCCACCGACAAAAACAACTAAACCTGAAATGATCGTTATTTTCTTACGAGTGCTTACCTTCTTTTCAGTAAATGCTGAAATAATAATTTCTAGCAGACTGAAGGAAGAAGTGAGAGTAGCAAATAAAAATAGTAACAAAAATAACGCTAAAAAAATTTCGCCAAATATAATCTCAGAAAAAACGGCAGGCAACATAACGAAAAGCAAACCTGGTCCTTCCGTCGGCTCATAACCTAAAGCAAAAATGGCTGGAAAAATCGCTAAACCCGCTAAGATAGAGACAAATAAATTCATCACGACAACCGAGACAGCGGCCGTCGGAATACTTTCCTTCTTATCTAAATAAGAACTATATGTAACTAAACAAGAGAAACCAACCGCTAAAGCAAAAAATGATTGCCCAAGTGCATAAAGGGCACCCTCTGCTGATAAACTAGAGAAATCTGGTTGCAGGAAGAACCGCACCCCTTCACTTGCCCCTTCTAATGTTAACGAACGAATCACTAAGATAATAAAAAAGATAAAGAGCAATGGCATCAAAACATTATTTGCTCGTTCAATTCCATTTTTAATCCCAAGTGATAAAATGATTACATTCAAAATTAAGAAAACAAATAATCCAAGAAGTCCTACCCATGGTGTACTAATAACTGAACCAAACAATTGAGCATAATCAGTAGTCGGTCCAATAATTTGTCCTGTCAGTGATAATACGGTATAAATAAGCACCCAACCACCGACAACACAATAAAAAGAGAGGAGGAAAAAACAACCGACAACGCCTAGCTTACCAAGATGCCCCCAACGACTATTAGGAGCCAGCTTTTGATAAGCAGAAACCGCTTCTTTTTTCGACCCACGACCGATCACAAACTCAGCAATTAACATCGGTAAACCGACTAGCAATGTACAGGCAATAAAGACGAGGAGAAAAGCTCCTCCTCCATTTGTACCTGTCACATAAGGAAATTTCCAAATAGCTCCTAAGCCAATGGCCGCTCCCGCAGATGCAAATATAAATCCAATATTAGAAGACCATTGTTCTCTTTTTTCCCCCATATTGTTCCCCCCCTTAGCGTAATCGAAAGTTTATAGTTCTGTTCGTAAATCCCACAATTCAGGGAAGAAGCGTTGATCTAGTACTTTCTTTAAATAATTAACGCCAGAAGAACCACCTGTCCCCACTTTAAATCCAATAATCCGCTCTACCGTTTTCATATGACGGAAACGCCATTGTTGAAGCCAATCTTCAATATCGACTAACTTTTCAGCCAACTGATATAAGTCCCAATGCTTATCAACATCACGATATACAGCCATCCAAGCTTGCTTTACACTCTCATCTTCTGCATACGGTTTTGAGTAATCACGATTAAGGAGATCCAAATTAATCGAAAATCCAGCTTTAGACAAAGCTTCAATCGCAACATCATAAAGACCAGGGCTATGAAAAGCATCACTTAACTCTTTATGCAAGATTGGATCCTTTTCATAAATTTTTAAAATATGTGGCGTTTTATAACCTAGTGCAAATTCTATTTTACGGTATTGATAAGATTGAAACCCTGATGCTTGGCCAAGTGAATCACGAAATTCCATATATTCAGCTGGTGTTAACGTTGATAAAACATCCCAAGCTTGAATAATTTGAGATTGAATTTTTGACACACGGGCTAAACGTTTGAACGATGCTTGGAAATCTTCTGCCTGAATCGATTCAATCGCTGCATTTGTTTCATGCAAAATTAACTTCATCCATAATTCACTTACTTGGTGGATAATGATAAAGAGCATTTCATCATGGTGATCGGAAAGACGCTCTTGTCCTGATAAAATTTGATCAAGCTTTAAGTATTCCCCATACGTCATATTGTTCTTAAAGTCCGTATAAATTCCTTTTTCATTTGCAGTCGTTTTTGGATTTTCAGTCATCATCATTCTCCTTTTTCATCTGAAAGTAATGGGCGAATAACAGCACGAACGGGGCTGCCATCCCCCTCTCTTATAGGAAGTGGTAAAGCAATTAGTTCATAATCTCCATCAGAAACAGAATCAAGCATTACGTTCTCTAAAATCGCTATATCATTTTTTAAAAGAGCATGATGTCCACTTAATTCTTTACTATCAGGATGATCGACAGAAGGAACATCGACCCCAATCAACTTAATCCCTTTATCGCCTAAATAGTTAGCTCCACAAGCAGTCACTGACGGGAAATCCGCTGGAAAATGAATTGGATTATTCGGAATCGACGTCTTAATTAGTAGACGCTCCACCCCATCTAAATCAAAATGGGAAAACATCTCTTCATTTAACATCGTATAAGAGGAACCGTCAATCACACGAGCTTTCCCGATAAAGCGCTCAATATCTAAATCAAGAATACGGGCACCACTATTATCAAAATGAAATGGTGCATCAACATGTGTCCCTGAATGGAGACTCGTTGTCATTTTTCCAATATTCACCGAACCAGTTTGTTCCTTCGTATATTCCGTTACATATTGAAACGGTGTGTCTCCAGGCCAATGTGCGAGCTTGTCATCTAATGGTTGAGAAATATCGATCCATTTTGCCTGGTTCATTACGCCACGACTCCTCGCTTATTCTCGTATTTCTTATATAGTTCTTCTTTCATAATTCGTTTTAAAATTTGGACACTATTCCAAACATCTTCAAATGAATTATAAAGAGCAACTGGTGCTAGTCGGATTCCGTTTGGTGTACGGAAATCTGGAATGACACCTTCATCCTTTAATGCTTTACAAATACGAGCAGCCTCTGGATGTTCAATGTATAAATGACCACCACGTCTATCATCTTGATCAGGATTACGGAAAACAAACTGCTCAGCTTTTAATTCTTGCTCCATTAACTCCTTCATAAAGCGAGTAAGAGCTAACGATTTTTGACGAATTTGCTCAATACCAGCTTCATGAAATAATTCCAGTGAACCAATTAGAGGAGCTAGGCTGAGAACATGCGGAGTACCAATTTGAAAAGCTCCAGCATCTTCCGCATGAGTTAACGTATGTTCCATATCAAATTGCTTTTCCTTTTTCGAACTAAACCAGCCAGCAAGACCTGGTGCTGTACCAAAATGCTTGCGATTTACATAAAGGCTACCAACCGATCCCGGCCCTCCGTTCAAATGCTTATACGTGCACCAAAAGGCAAAATCGGCTCCCCATTCGCTCAGTTCATGCGGAATCGAGCCAATCGAATGGCAAAGATCAAAACCGATAATAATCCCTCTTTGATGAGCTTCTTCTGTCAGACGCTTCATATCAAGTATCTGACCACTACGATAAAGAACACTCGGTAATAGAATAAGAGCAATCTCATCGGTCATCGCTTCAATAATGTCTTCTTCTTTTAACGTATGACCGTCTGCACTTTTCACTTGAACTAAATGCTCGTGATAATCGAAGCCCTTTTGTTGAATTTGACTTTGAAGGGCATAAATATCACTAGGAAAATTCAGTTCATCCGCTAAAATTTTCGTACGCTTTCCAGCTGGTTTATAAAAAGTAGCGACAAGCTGATGTAAGTTCGCTGTCGTGGAACCGGTTACAATTACTTCATCTTCAAAAGCCCCGACAAGTTGAGCCATTTTATCGCCTAATGATTCTGATAAATAAAACCATGGATAATTGCCTTCCGTCCAGCCATCAATTCCTAATGTTTTCCATGAATCAATTAGTGTATGCAATGTTTTCTCAGCACGCTTGGATAATAAGCCTAAAGAATTACCATCTAAATAAATTTGATTGTCTTGTAAATAAAACTCTTCTCGAAATGAAGCTAGAGAATCTTGCTTATCTAAGTCTATTGCCATTTCATAAGTTAATTGCTGAGTCATAATAGACCTCCTTTTTTAAACCTTTCATTTTTTCAGATAATTTATTCTGAACGTTAGAATCCTTATGCCCTTACTATAAAACAATTAATGACATCATGTCAACGACTTGATGTCATTAAAATAATGTAATACACTTTAAAGAAAAAAGGAGGAGGACTTAATGAAGAAAGCGTTGTCATTAAGAGAAGAAAAAGCAGTCCAAACTCGCCTTCGAATCCTTGAAGCTGGTCGAACGAGTTTTATTGAACAAGGCTTTACAAAAACAACGATTTCACAAATTATCAAAAAAGCAGGTCTTGGATATGGCACAGCCTATGTTTATTTCAAAAACAAAGATGAGATCTTAATTGAATTAGTCGATGAACTCATGAACCAATTTTATCAAGTTGCTGAGCGTTCATTTGTACCCAATACCGTTGAAGAAGCACAGAGCTGTATTCAAGAACAAGTGGAACTGTTTTTATCATTAGCCAAACAAGAAGCAGAAATGATGAGCGTCTTAAACGAAGCTAGAGGTATCTCCACTGCGGTTGCTAAACGTTGGAGTGAAATTCAAGAACGATTTATTACAAGTATCACTAAAGACATTACCTTCGCTCAATCAAAAGGACTAGCCTCTAACCATCTTGATCCAACCCTTATCGCTCGCGGGTGGTTTTATGCAAATGAAATGTTTATGTGGGAAAGTGTAATAGGCGAAAGCCACTTTTCAATACAAGAAATTAGAGAACAATTAACTTACCTTTATATGAATGGCTTGTATCATAAGTAAGGAAAAGAAGATTAAAAGATAAATGCCTGAAAATGAACAGGAATTCTGTGGACTTATACAAATAGACTAGAGAAAATAAGGCAAGATAGAAGATGATTGAAAGCTTTATTGGGAAAAGGATTACGGGGAGCTTTGAAGGAAAGAAGAAGACTGGCTTATTATTGAATCCAGCCTGAATTTATATTGATTTTACTTTTGAATTAAGGTTGAGTGCATAGTTCTTTTCTCCGCTTTTTCTTCTCTCTTTCTTACACTTCAGATACCGACTTTTAGTTGATTTCTCAATCCATTTAGCTTCAAGAATATACTTCATTATTGCATTTCCTAGTGAGCCTGCTATATAGATTGTACTTAAGTTTTAGAAAATAAAGCAGATGCAAGCGAAGATAAAACATTTGAAGAGTACAAAGACTATTACACAGTTGGGTATGAAACTGAAATGGAACGTATCGTCATTACAGATAACACGATGACATTCTATCAAAATGGTGAAGCAAAAACAGGAGAATACACATATAACGGGTATGAAATCTTTACTTACGAGTCTGGAAATAGAGGAGTTATTTATTTAACTTAGTTGGCGAAGAAGATGGTGTTCCAAAACATGTCCAATTCAGCGCTCATAGCATTTCCCCAACAAAAGCTGAACATTACCATATTTATTTTGGTGATGATGAGCATGAGACTCTTTTAAATGAATTAACGAATTGTCCCCCTTACTACCCTTCTCAATTTAGTGGTGAGGAAATTGTTGAAGAAATGAAGGAACATTAAATTTAGGCGATTTTTTAATAGTCGTTTCAAAAAAAGGCTGGCTCCACTCATTTTTGGATTCATCCTTTTTTGATATGTTGATTAGTCCAAGTAAAAAGGTTCATCAAAAGATTGTATCTATCATTTCTCACTAGATAGGCTAACCACCTATGATAACCCTTTCATTTTATTGTGGACAGATAATTCCAACGGTGTTATGATCATTGTATCCTTAGGAAACAATTTAATTTCTCAAGAAAACAATAATAATGGAGGAATGAATATGATGACTGAAACAATGTTTCCATCCTTTGACGGTACAAAGCTTTATGTGAGAAAGGATATAGTAGATGAAGCGAAAGCCGCTGTCGTTATCGTTCATGGCTTATGTGAGCATTTGAACCGCTATGATTATTTAACGAATACACTCAACGCACGTGGTTTCAACGTCTATCGCTTTGATCATCGCGGCCATGCCAGATCAGAAGGTAAGCGGACATTTTATAGTGATTTTAATGTCATTATTGACGATGTTAATGCGAATGTCGATATCGCTTTACAAGAGAATCCAACTATCCCTGTCTTTGTCATCGGTCATAGCATGGGAGGATTTGCTTCGACTGCCTTTGGCACGAAATATCCCGGCAAAGTAAAGGGAATTGTCTTATCAGGCGCATTAACTCGTTATACGAAAAAGATTTTTGGTGACACACCAATCAATCTTCCTTCAGGCACATATCTTCCAAATGAACTAGGCGACGGAGTTTGTAGTAATCCTGAGGTTGTATCCGCTTATGTTAATGATCCACTTGTTGAAAAACAAATATCTGTTGACCTATTAAACAACCTTATTCAAGGTGTAGAATGGTTAAAAGCAAATGCGCAGCAATTCATTGACCCTGTCTTCATCATGCATGGTGCCAATGACGGCCTTATCAGTGAAGAGGACTCCCGCATCGTATACGGCGATATCGCTTCCACAGATAAATCGTTAAAAATTTACGCTCAGCTCATGCATGAAATCTTTAATGAAACGTGCCGTGACGAAGTAATCGAAGAAGCCATTTCGTGGATTGAAAAACGAGTATAACCAGTCAACTCTCTACTAAATAATATTGAGGTATGATATGATCCATTTTAGTGACATAAACTTAGGCAAGGAAAGGGTTTATTTATGAAACTAGAATGGATGGGTAATCATCGAGCACTGATAGAGAAAATCATTAAATATGGCAATGCTTACTCAAACACGTATAAACGACAGTTTGCTTACGGGACAGATGTTCTTCTCTCTGCTTCACAAGTTCAAACTTTAGAATACATTATAGAAGCAGAAGATAAGGATGAGAAAATGTCTGAAATGGCGGAACGATTAGGAGTTAGTCGAAGTGCCTTTTCTAAAAATGCTAAGAATCTCACAGAAAAAGGCTTACTTGAAAAATACCACCTGAGCGGAAATCGCAAAGATATTTATATAAAACCATCTACCAAAGGATATGAAGTGTATCAGCAATATACCGAATTTGTCCGCCAAGAATGTTTCGACGAAATGTTCTGGATCGCCGATCAAATTCCAGAGTCCTCCAAGGAACATTTTATTGCCTTACTTGATTGTTTTTCCGATACGTTAATTCACTTCAGTTCAAAGAAACAAACACCTAAAAAATGGATCAAAATAGATGAAGAAAATAAAAATGGTTGAACAGGAAACAATTCCTGCTCAACCATTTTCAATCGTTTTAGTTTATCCTTCGATTATCTATATGTATCATGAGTTGGAGCAAATAAGTCTTTTTCCGCCTTTCTGACAACCGAAAAGTGGTCAACGTTATAATGACCATGCAACGTACTATTATGATGATTGATGATTTGTTCTGCACTTAAAACATCATTTCCCTTTGTTGAATGTCCATTACCAACCAAGGTTACATCCATTCCTTGAATAGTTGCTGTTCTGACTGCACTATCAATACAATGTTGAGTTTCACACCCCATAATAACAATATGTTCAATTTGTTGAGATTGTACGTGTTCCAGAAGACCTGTTCCATAAAAGGAATTTGTAGCCGTTTTATCAAAAAATTTTGCTTCATTAGGCATATCGATTTCATTATGAATTTGAAACCCACTCCCTCTCCCTTCAGCGACATCAAGATCTCTCACAAATAGAACTGGAATATCGAGTTTTTTCGCTTTCTCAATCACTTTATTAATCGTTTTGATTAGCTGCTCTTTATTAAAAACCGCTTTCTCTTGTTGATTTCCATCGATTAACTCTTGCTGGGCATCAATGATTAACAATGCTTGGTTCAAATTATTTCTCCCCTCATCCCTTTGAATAATCAATAATAACCTTCTTTTCTCCTTTCTGTAATAGGCACAAAATTCCTTCTTTACCTTTGTTTCGATATAAAAACCGTTATAACCTGTAATCTCTACTTGATTTCCGTATTTTGCCCAAAAAGAAAGGCATTCCTTCTCAATTGAAGCAATACCTTTACCACCCAATATCCATTTATAACCACTTATCTTTTCTCTACTAGTAAATCTACATCCTCTAACCAACGTACCTCGTCCTCTGTTAACCGGATCTCTGAGCCTTCTAGACATGAAAGCAATTCATGTTCATTTTGTGCACCAATCAATGCCCCTGTCGGAAATGGTTGATTGAGCACATAAGCAAGAGCCACTTGTATAGCTGTAGCCCCTTTTTCTTCCGCCAAAACTTCCGCCCGACGGAGACGCTCCCAGTTTGCTTCATTATAAAAAACTCGAACGAGATCCTTATTACTCCGATCTTCAGGAGAAAAGCGCCCCGTAAAAAAGCCTCGCGCTTGGGAAGACCATGAAAGAATTGGGATTTGTTGCTCTTTATGCCACTTACAATCATCTGCTTCTGCTGAAACACACCCTGACCAAAACGGTTCATTCGGCTTAGCTAAACTCAAGTTCGGACTGCTAAATGTAAAGCCAATCAGTCCTTTAGAAGCTGCATACTCGTTAGCTTCCTGAATCCTCTCGACCGTCCAATTCGACCCACCGATTGCTTTGATTCTTCCAGCTACAATATGCTCATTTAACACATCCATAATTTCACTAACAGGAACATTCGGATCATCACGATGCAGGGCATATAAATCAACATAATCGGTTCCAAGACGTTCTAAGCTTTCAAACAAATCTTTTGAAATAGCTTCCGGATTGACCCGTGAACCATTTTGATCATGGTGAGCACCTTTCGTTAAAATAATGACGTCCTCACGATTGCCTCGCTCCCTCATCCATTGTCCAATCGCCACTTCACTCTCTCCTCCGCAATAGACATGAGCTGTATCAATCGTATTTCCACCAATGGAAAAAAAGCGATCTAACACTTCACAAACGGTTTCATAATTACTTGGGCGAAAATAATCGGATCCTTGAATCAGTACAGATACTGGTTTCTCTAATCCTTGAATGCGAATCGTTTTCATAGTAAAACCCTCCTACTTGATTTCAATTCGTCGACGTTCTTCGGCTGACAATAAGCACGCATCGATTACTTTCATATTTAAAACAGCGTCTGAAGCTGGATATGGAAGTGGAACATCATTACGAATCCTATTCCCAATCGCATCTGCTTGCAATGCATATTGATTAAGCCTCGGTACTTCAACCTCTACTTTTCCATCATTCGTAATCACAAAAAAATGATCTCCCTCTGATTGATCCGTAATAAACGCTGAAGGAACTTCAATTCGACCTTCTGCCCCAACAATTTCAAGCGTATTTCGAAAAGCCGCCCACATCCCACAATCAAAGGTCAATGCAACACCTTGTTCAAACTCCAATAGTCCAGATGCCATCATATCAACACCATCATGCTCTTCAGAAAAGAAAGCATGAACGGTTGCTGCTTGAGGCTCTTTCCCTAATAACATTCGTGCTGCACTAATCGGGTAAACACCGACATCATATAATGAACCACCGCCCCATTCTTTTTTATACCGAATATTGCTAGAATTTTGTGCGTTATTAAAGGTGAATGCCCCGTGTATTCCACGTATCTCACCAATTTCCCCTGAATTCATTACCTCTTTAATCATCGAATAACGGGGATGGTATCGATACATAAAAGCCTCAGCCAATATGACTCCTGCTTTTTCACAAGCCTCTTCCATTTCTTTCGCTTCTTCTCCATTTAAGGCGACTGGTTTTTCACATAACACATGCTTGCCCGCTTCAGCTGCTCGAATCGTCCACTCTTTATGAAGATGATTTGGCAGCGGAATGTAAACGGCTTCAATTGTTGAATCATCTAATAATTCATCATAGCTTCCATAAGCTACTGGAATCGATAACTCTTGTGCCATTTCCTCTGCTTTTTCTTTCGTTCGACTAGCAATCGCCACAACCTCTCCTGTTTCTGATTGCTGTATACCTGGAATCACTGCTTTCTTGGCAATATTCGCACTTCCGATAATCCCCCAACGAATCTTTTCCATTGTAAGCCTCCTTTTACTTAACACTATATTGCTAGTATAATAAATAAAGAATGAAATAAAAATATAAGCTTATTGACTTACGATAAAACAATATTGCCCATAAAAAAGGAGGGCGACTTTTCGTTCATCTGCTATAACCATGTTCTGTCTCTCTATTCATTCATCAACTCTAAAATACGTTTTAAATCATCACCAAAAGGAGAGCTTCCTGATGCGCAGACAAACACTATTCCCTACATTAACAAAACACGAATATCTCATTCTCCCTGAATCGATTGGCCATTATCGGGATGATGTAGAACATTATGTAGCGAGAAAAGTAGGAACATTAAATAACTTTAGCATTCATTTTATTCTCTCAGGAACTGGTTACGTTGAAATCGATCACGAACGCTTTTTAGTCAAAAGAGGGGATGCTTTTTTATATTTTCCGATGCAACAGCAATGTTATTATAGTAGCGAAGAGGATCCTTGGGATATTAGATGGGTTCACTTTTACGGGGACCACCTTCAATCGTTTCTTTCCGAAAAAGGATTTCAACGATTTATCTTGTGGAAATCTCAACAAATCGCCCATTTAGAAGCTGCCCATGAACATCTTCTTCATAAGGCAGAGCAACATTGTTTACTACAGCTCTCACAAATTTCAACGGCCACTTATGCTTTTCTACTCGAATTCATCACAAATGTTCAGCCCAGACATTTAGGAGAAAAAGCAGAATTAGATGATCGAATTCATACCCTTTTGCCACAAATGCAAAGCAAAGCATGTGAACCATTTGAGTTGGATTATTGGGCAAATGAAGCACAGGTTAGCACCTACTATTTTTGTCGATTATTTAAACGAGCGACACAGATGACACCGATGGCATTCATTACATTATGCAGATTACAACGTAGCAAACAATTATTACTTAAAGATAAAAAAATGACGGTTAAAGAAATTGCCGAACAATCAGGCTATACAAGTATTAGTTATTTCAACAAACGCTTTCTTGAACATGAAGGAATAACGCCTACTGAATATCGCCAAATGTATCATTAAACGTACATTTGCTCATACAATGACTTGTGATACAATATGGTCAACAGATAATATGGAAAAATGATGCACATAGAATTTTAAAGATAGGATGATACAAAATGGAAAATTCCAATTTTCTACGGAGCTTAATAAAGAAAGACTTAGAAACAAACAAACGAGACCACGTCGTCACTCGATTCCCTCCAGAACCAAACGGCTACCTACATATTGGGCATGCAAAAGCGATTGTGATCAATTTTGACTTAGCTAATGATTTTAACGGGAAAGTGAACCTTCGTTTTGATGATACGAATCCCCTTAAGGAAGACACCGAGTATGTTAACGCCATTAAAGAAGATCTCGAATGGTTAGGTTATAAATGGGATGGCCTTTTCTTTGCTTCGGATTACTTTCAAGAAATGTATGACCGAGCTGTTCTACTCATTAAAAAGGGAAAAGCCTATGTTGATGATTTGACCCAAGAGGAAATTCGTGAATACCGTGGAACGTTAACAGAACCAGGTAAGGACAGTCCTTATCGAAATCGCTCAATCGAGGAAAACCTTAAACTTTTTGAACAAATGCGTAACGGGGAGTTCGGTAACGGTGAAAAAGTTTTACGTGCCAAAATCGATATGAGTTCACCAAATATCAACTTGCGTGATCCGGTCATTTATCGAATTGCCCATGCGACACATCATAACACTGGCGATGCATGGTGCATTTATCCAATGTATGCCTTTGCTCATCCGTTAGAGGATGCGATTGAAGGTGTAACCCACTCCTTATGTACGACCGAATTTGAAGATCAACGCCCGCTTTATAATTGGGTAGTCGCTGAATGCGAGATGGAGCATATTCCTGAACAAACGGAATTCGGACGCTTAAACATTACAAATACGGTTATGAGTAAACGAAAGCTGAAACAGCTTGTAGACGAAAAAGTCGTCGACGGCTGGGATGACCCACGAATGCCAACGATCTCTGGGTTAAGACGGAGAGGGTATACACCTGAGGCGATCCGTACATTTGTAAGAGAAACAGGCGTCTCAAAAGGATCCGGAGAAGTCGATTCGCAAATGCTAGACTACTTTGTACGTGAAGATTTAAAATTGAAGGCTCCACGTACGATGGGAATCATCCGCCCATTAAAAGTCGTGATTACGAATTATCCAGAAGGACAAGTAGAAATGCTGGATGCCGAAATCAATCCAGAAAATCCAGAAATGGGCATGCGACAAATCCCATTTTCTAGAGAAATTTATATTGAACAAGAAGATTTTATGGAGAACCCTCCGAAAAAATATTTCCGCTTATTCCCAGGTAACGAAGTTCGTTTAAAACATGCCTATTTCATTAAGTGCGAAGACGTAATTAAGGACGAAGAAGGAAATGTGATCGAAATTCATTGTACGTACGATCCTGAAACCAAAAGCGGGAATGGGTTCACCGGAAGAAAAGTAAAAGGAACGCTTCATTGGGTCGAAGCCACACAAGCGATACCAGCCGAATTCCGTTTATATGAGCCACTCCTTTTAAACAATGAAGGGGGCGCGGAAAAGAGCTTCCTTGAGCAAATCAACCCACAATCTTTACAAGTTCTTCAAGGCTTTATTGAACCAACAATGAAAGATATTCAAGCACAAGAGAAGTTTCAATTTTTCAGACATGGTTACTTTAATGTCGATCCAAAAGACACCACAACGGAAAAACCCGTTTTTAATCTCATCGTTTCATTAAAGAGTTCATTTAAACTTTAAAACATAAAGTCCGTGAAAAAGTCATCCCTTTTTCACGGGCTTTTATCTGCTTCCCGCTCTCATGTTTAACTAAGGGTTCACTCCAATCCCCCATGGTTCATTTCCAACCGGAACCGTGGCAATCACCGTATTTGTTAATCCCTCAATGACCGAGACACTATGGATAAAATAAGAAAACTTTCATTTTAAATAAACGTTTAATTAATGGATTAAGCAGCTATAGTTTCTTTTTTAGATTACTTCTTCTTAACCATTTAACAGTTGAATTCTCCCTAAATCAACTCCTTATAATACTCTAAAAGATATTTAATAATGTATTGAATCCAGCCTGAATTTATATTAATTTTACGATTGAATGAAGGTTGAGTTCATAGCGCTTTCCTGTTTTCCCCCTTCTCTCTTTCATCTACTTTGGATACCGATTTTTTAATTGGGTTACCTCCGTATGTAGCTTTGACAAAGATACCTCACAAACCCACATCTTACGTTAAATTAGAAGAACCCATTTTATCTTACTTATTATTATCTTTTCCTCTACTATTTTCTTTATCATCATAATACGCTTTCATTTCCTTATAAATATATCTAGCTATGTCTTCAGGGAAATAATTATTAAACTCATGAGTGTGCTTGGAAATAAAATGATCATCATCAGTAAGATTTAAAAAGCGTTTACTCGCTGGAAATAAGTTATCCATTTTTGTTAGAATTTCTCGTACTTTTTTTCTGCTTGTTGAATCATTAGACTGAATAGCATTTCTAATCGCTTGAATTAAATGCCATGTTTCTCTATCTATTTTCTCTTTATATTCAGGATCATGAAGCAACTTTATTTCTTTTATGAGCTGCTTGTCAGCTATAAAATGTTCTTCCCATACTTGTATTTGTGATTTTTCCCGCCTAAATAAATCAAGCATAATAAAAGCAAATTCATCTAATTCTTCCTCAGAAATCCCTTCAATGTTGTATAGCCGCTCCATTCTTGTAATTACTTCTAACTTATCATTTAATTCCGCTTGTTTTTTTTCAATTAACTGCTTCTGTACTAACAATAACTCTCGATTTTTTAACTTCTGGTTAGTCATTTGTTCTTTTATTTCAATTAAAGATAGACCAAAATGTTTTAAAATCATTATTTGCTGAAAAAGTTCCCAGTCTAATCGTGTATATACTTTTCGACCATTTTTATTCAAATTTTTCGGAGTAAGTAACCCGATTTTATCATAGTACCGTAGTGTCCTCACCGTTGAACCTACTAATTTTGCAAACTGACCAATTGTTACTTCCATATTAAGACCTCCCTCCTTACTGAATTATATACTGTGACGTAACGTCGCAATCAATATCCCTGTTAATCGTTTTAATAATATATTTAAGCTAAAAAAACAAAAGCTTGCTTACGACATTACGTCACAAGCTATGATTGGTTCTATATTAAGTTTGAGAGGAAGGTTATGTATGGAACAACAATCATTATTTCGAAATCGCCCTTTTATATTTCTATTTATTGGTGGTTTTTTAGCGATTATTGGTTTTAGCATGTTTTTTATGACAACAACTTGGTTTGTCATTTCTGATTTAGGTTCTGCTAGTTCATTGGGCCTTATACTTATTGCCATTACTGTGCCACGTATTCTCATGATGGCTTTTGGTGGGGTTCTCGCGGATAAATTCAAGAAGACGACCATTATGTTCAGTACGAGTTCAATCCAAGGAGTATTACTAGTTATCATATTTTTATTGAACAATGCCAATCAATTAACCTTTGGATACCTGATTATTTTGGGATTCTTTTTTGGAACATTAGATGCTTTTTCTGGACCAGCTGGGACATCCTTAATCCCAAAAATAGTACAGAAAAACCAAATCAAACAAGCTAATGCCGTTATTCAGGGATTGGGTCAGATTGGTTTTGTTATTGGACCTATTATAGCTGGGAGTGTTATGGAATTCGCTGGCGTAACAACTGGTTATTTAGTCTCGGCTATTATTGTTCTTTTGTCTGCCTTTTTTATGTTTCCACCTTTCTTAAATGAAGGTCCCGTAGACAATACAATTAAACAAACACCGCTTAAAGATCTCATCGAAGGGTTTTCCTATGTAAAAGCAAGTAAATTTTTAATGACAGGTATCCTTATTTTAATTACGTTAAACTTCTTTGCCTTTGGAGCGATATCCATTGCCATCCCGATTTTAGTGGAGACGTATGGAGGGACACCTATTAACCTTAGTTACATCGAAGCTGCTTTAGGGGTTGGGATGCTAGTAAGTACAGTCATAATCGGTGTGGTCAAAATACGCCGGAGGGGATTAACCTCGATTGCTGGATTAATTGCAACATTAATCGTAGCTATAGCCTTTAGTCAAATTCCTAATTTGTATATTTTGACAGCATTAGCGTTCTTAATAGGATTTACCATGACATTTGTGGCCATCCCATTTTTCACTTCAGCACAAGAAGATACGGATCCCCGCATTATGGGAAGGGTCATGAGTATTGTCTTCTTAGCAATGAACGGGTTTGATCCGCTTGCCTATGCAAGCGTAACTTTACTCGTTTCTAGTGGATTTGATATTCAATTAATCATTTTTTCCTTTTCTATTGTTGGATTAATGATTGCTCTTGCCATTTTATGGAGAGGGCAGACGTTTAGAAATTACAAGTCGAACTATTAATGTACCTTCAGGAAAAGACCACTTTTAAATAGTTAAATTCATATATTCTTTCTATTTCTAAGGCATTAAATTTATTACACTATATTTGATAGCTTCTTTAATTAAAAAACCTATAGTTTAAGTTTATTTCTTCTCAAACTTGTCTTCTATCAACTTTAATTCTTACAGCGTTTCTACTCCTTTAGAACATCAACAACAATAGCGTTAAACCTTCGAGGTTTAACGCTATTACAATTCATTTAGTTAAATTTTTTAAATCCATTCTTCCCCAAAACAATCGATTTCTCCTCCTTTTCTAATTTGATTTGTACCGAATATTCCTTCAATAATAATTGGTTCTTTCGTAAAGAGAGAAGATTGTAAACCAGTTGACGGTGAGAATTAATTCCTGTTATTCTAATTCCAGCATTATAGGCTAAGGTTGCATTCTCATTTAATTGGAGGTCTTTCTTTGAAATTTAAACGAACTTTTTTTACTAAAAGAAACAATAAATACATTATTGTTTTTATCCTTTTAGGTATCTGTTTTGTAGCATCCCTCTCTTTTGTTCAGAACAATCATTCATTATATGAACGCTCGATTGCACAATTGGTAGAAACGAATTTAGTAGCGTCAAGTGAAGTGATAGATCGTCATGGAAATAAGGATATCCTTTTCACTCAAACAATACTAGCGGAAATAAAAAATGGAGAGGAAAAAGGCCAGCTTATCCAGTTAGTTAATGAGTATTCAACGTCTGGTGCCTATGACCAACAATATGAAGTAGAGAACGAGGTATTTGTCACTATAGATGAAAGAGAAGATGGAAGTACTTATTTAACAGGAACCATTGAAGATGTAAAGCGAGATAAATATGTACTGTATGTAGCGTGGATTTTTATCTTTATTCTCCTTTTAGTTGGTAAAAAACAAGGCTTATTTTCCCTTGTGAGCTTGGTGATTAATGCAATTTTGTTATCCTATGCTTTAGATTTATACTTAAGTACCTACAAAATCAATTTGCTTGTTATCTCTTGTATAAGTGTCATATTATTTACGGTAATTTCCTTGCTAATTGTTAATGGATTTAATCTAAAGACGTATGCAGCAGTTGTAGCGACATTACTAGGAACTTTTAGTTTATTAATCATTACATATGTTGTCATGGCAATAACAGAAGGAGCAGGCCTTAGATACGAGGGAATGCAATTTTTTGTTCGGCCACCAGAAATGATGTTTATGGTGGGAGTATTAATTGGGTCGTTAGGCGCTGTAATGGATATAGCAATAACGATGTCTTCTTCCATCTTCAGCCTCTATGAAAAGAATAAGAAAATTTCAGTTCAAGCTCTCAAAACTTCAGGATTGGGGATTGGAAGAGATATAATGGGAACCATGACAAATATTTTATTCTTCGTCTATATTAGTGGTTCTATACCAATACTAATACTGTATTTTATGAATAGTGTTCCCTTTGGCTATACCATTTCGATTAATCTCTCACTAGAATTGGCTCGGGCATTAGCTGGTGGGATTGGGATTGTGCTAGCAATTCCGATTGGGCTATACACTTCTATTTTCTTTGTAAATCGAATGAGGGCTAAAGCATGAATATGTTAGTAACGTTAGCCATTATTTTATTTCTCTTAATGATCGTTATTGGTGGAAAACAAGGCTTACGCTCTTTTATTGCCATATTTCTAAATCTATTCGTTCTACTTTTAACGATTCTATTTATGACAGCTCCTAATGCTGATCCGATACTTTTAACGTTAATAGCTTGTGCTGTGGTCAGTTGTATCAACCTCTTTTACATTAATGGACTTAATAGTAAAACGATAACTGCCTTTATTGCTACGATTATTACGACGGTCATTTTACTTTTGTTTATCATTATCATTACAGAAAATACGATGATCCAAGGTTTTGGAAAGGAAGAAATAGATGAGCTTACTGTATTTTCCTTGCATCTAGGAGTAGATTTTGTAAAAATTGGAGCGGCCGTGGTTATTATGAGTACCATCGGAGCGATTACTGATGTGGCCATTTCGATTTCTTCCCCGCTGCGAGAAATTTACATTCATAATCATAATATTAATAGAAGAGATTTATTCTTAGCCGGTATTAGTATCGGAAAGGATATACTCGGAACAAGCACAAACACTTTGTTCTTTGCCTTTTTCGGGGCCTATTTAGGACTCCTAATTTGGTTTAAGGAATTATCTTATTCAATTGGTGAAATAGCAAATTCCAAGGTGTTTGTTGCCGAAATGATTACTATTCTATCGGCGGGCATCGGTGTGGCATTAATTATTCCGATTACATCGTGGATTACCGCCTATAGTTTAACAAAATCAGGAAATAAAAGTAAAGATACTGAATAAGATAAAATACTCTTTCTAAGTGGCAGCCTGGAGACTCCAAACTAAGATGGGCATACATTGGGTTGTTAGTTGTACTGATGATACTATCTGCCCCTGCCCAGAAGTATGCAACTGCACAATATTTCATTAGAAGTTTAGGTAACTTTGCAGATACTTACTTATCGACTGCTTTATTATTTTTTGGACTATGGTTATTGGTTTATTGGCAAGGGTTATACAGCATAACCCACAAGCTAATACAAAAAGATAAGAGGAAGTTTAGAATAAGGAGAAAACAATCTACCAATAGTAGGTTCTTACCGAAAAGTGACAAAGTTTATTATAATTCGATTTTACTTTTTCTGTTAAGCGTATCCAAGTTCAATTATGTTTTATTATCAAATAGAAATATTCCAATCCATAAAAAACGTGATACAGCAACATTTTCTGCTGTATCACGTTATCATTTTCTGTCACCTTATCTTATAATTAAGTGATATTCGTTGTTGTAATTAGTGACAGGATTAATTATAACTCACAAACAGCTTCCCCAAACCTACTCCACCGTTACACTCTTAGCTAAGTTACGTGGTTTATCAACATCGCAATCACGATGTAAGGCTGCGTAATAAGCGATCAACTGTAATGGTAAGACCGACACAAGTGGTGTTAAGAATTCGTGGACGGCTGGGATGACGAATGCGTCTGTTTCTTCGTTCATTCCTTCCATGCTGATGATGCATGGGCTTGCGCCACGTGCAGCGACTTCTTTAACATTTCCGCGAATGCTTAGGTTTACGTGCTCTTGTGTTGCTAGAGCGATAACTGGTGTACCGTCTTCGATTAAGGCAATCGTTCCGTGCTTTAACTCTCCTCCGGCAAATCCTTCTGCTTGGATATAAGAGATTTCCTTTAACTTCAAGGCTCCTTCTAGACATACATAGTAGTCAGCGGCACGGCCGATAAAGAAGGCATTTCTTGATACCGCTAAATAATGACGAGCAATTTTTTCTAGCTTTTCTTTTTGATCGGTTAGAACTTCCATCGCATTGGCGACAATACCTAGCTCTTGTAATGGATCAAAGTCAAGCTCAATTCCTTGTGCGTTCGCTGTATCAACAGCAAGTAATGTAAAGACAGCCATTTGAGCCGTGTAAGCTTTTGTGGAGGCTACTGCAATTTCTGGTCCTGCAAAAGTGTGTAACGTAAAGTCTGCTTCACGTGAAAGTGTGGAGCCTGGAACATTTGTAATCGTTAAGGCTTGGTATCCATGTTTTTTCACTTCGACTAACACACCACGTAAGTCTGCCGTTTCTCCACTTTGAGAAATAAAAATAAAGAGTGGGTTCTCCGATAAAAGTGGCATATTATATAAAAACTCGCTGGCAATATGCACTTCTACTGGACGTTTTGCTATTTTTTCTATTAATTGCTTTCCAACAAGACCAGCATGATAGCTCGTTCCTGCCGCAATTACATATATACGATCAGATTGTTTCATGGCGTCACGAATATCATCATCTAAACGAATTGTTCCGTCTTCATTTTGGTATTGTTGAATGATGTTGCGAATCACAAAAGGCTGCTCATCAATTTCTTTTAACATGTAATGAGGGTATGTGCCTTTTTCAATATCGCTTGCATCATATTCAGCAGTAAATGGCTCACGTGTTCTTGTTTCACCATTTAATGTTTTAATTACTACATGATCGCGACTTAAAATCACGTATTCTTCGTCCATGATTTCTAAAAATTGCTTTGTCACTTGTAGCATTGCCATTGCATCAGATGCAATCACATTAAAATCATCACCAACACCAATTAATAAAGGACTTTTACTTTTGCCGACATAGATGATCTCACTATTTTCCCCATCTAATAAAGCAATCGCATAAGAGCCTTTTAATAAAGACAATGTATGACTAAATGCGGCTTCAACAGATTGGCCTTCTCCAACAAATTTCTCAATTAATAACACAATGATTTCCGTGTCTGTGTCACTTGCTGGTTGAACATCTGTTAAATATTCGCGTGATAGCTGTTCGTAGTTTTCAATGACTCCATTATGAACCAATGTAAATCGCTCAGTTTTACTTTGATGTGGATGTGCATTAATCCGACTTGGTTCTCCGTGTGTTGCCCAACGTGTATGCCCAATACCTACTGTACCGGCAGCCTTTTCGTCAACCGCACTACGTAAAGTCGCAATCCGTCCTTTTTCCTTAAATACCTCGATTCCTTCTTTCGCAACTAAGGCAATCCCGGCTGAATCATAGCCACGGTATTCAAGCTTTTCTAAACCTTTCAAAAGAACTTCCTTCGCATCATTTGTTCCAATATAACCGACAATTCCACACATAATAAGTTACCTCCCATAATTGGGGGCAAGCAATCATTCAGGGACATACTCGCCCCCACTCTTTTCATTTTTTTATGGGCATGCAGCTTTTGATTTTGTCCAAAGAGTCACCTCTTCGTTTTTTACAAAAGCTTAACGGTCGTCATGCGGCAACCGGAGGGCATCCGCCGAAAAAATCGATAAACCCTCACCTCGTCAACTGCTTTTCTTTCCGTTCAAAAACAGTCCTGGCGCTTCAATCATGATTAAAATCCTAATCCACCTTTCCATCATAGAATCGAATTTAATCATATCGTAAAGTTGTCCGAACGTCAATTTACAAAATCATTACTAGTGGTATGAGTATTTTTCGTTACTCATCATAAAAATATGCATAAGTGTCCGGGAAGGTGCACTTATGCATATCATTCTAAGCTATTCGTTTAAGCCCATTTCCGCCTCAACGACTTCAGCAATGGATGTGACAAATTGTTGACAAAGCTCTTCTGTTTTCGCTTCAACCATCACACGTACTAATGGCTCTGTTCCAGAAGGACGAACGAGAACGCGGCCTTCCCCATTCATATCCTCTTCCACTTTTGTAATCGCTTCTTTGACCTTTTCGTTATCTGTCACCGCATGTTTATCTGTCACACGGATATTAACAAGCTCTTGTGGAAACGTCTCCATCTCCATCGCTAATTCAGATAATGGTTTATTCGTCGCTTTCATAATATTGACGAGTTGAAGCGCCGAAAGCAAACCGTCGCCAGTCGTAATATAATCTAAGAAAATAATATGGCCAGACTGTTCACCACCAAGATTGAAGTCACCTTTTCTCATTTCCTCCATCACATAACGATCGCCAACAGCCGTTTGTTTTGTTTCAATACCTTCTGCTTCCAACCCTTTATAAAAGCCAAGATTACTCATGACAGTCGAGACAACCGTTCCATGCTTTAACCAGCCTTGCTCCTTCATAAACTTCGCACAGATAAACATGATATGATCCCCATCGACAATGTTTCCTTTTTCATCAATCGCAATTAAACGATCAGCATCACCGTCAAAAGCAAGACCGATTTGGGCTTCTTTTTCAACAACAAAAGCTGCCAGCTTCTCAGGGTGTGTTGATCCACACTCCTCATTGATGTTTACTCCGTTTGGTGAAGTTCCCATTGTCGAAATATCCGCCTCTAAATCAGCGAATAAATACGGGGCAATGGAAGACGCCGCTCCATTGGCACAGTCAAGCGCTACGTGAACCCCTGAGAAATCTTGTTGCACCGTTTGTTTTAAAAACTGAAGATACTTCTGTCCACCTTCAAAATAATCACTTACTTGTCCAAGTGCTCCTCCTGTAGGGCGTGGTAACTCATCAGCTTTATCGAGTAGCTCTTCAATTTCCGCCTCTTGTTCATCCATTAATTTAAATCCGTCTGGACCAAAAAACTTAATCCCATTATCAGGAACAGGGTTATGAGAAGCCGAAATCATCACACCTGCATTGGCACTTAAAGCTTTTGTTAAATAGGCCACACCTGGAGTTGAAATAACACCAAGTCGCATTACCTCAGCTCCGATTGATAATAATCCGGCCACAAGCGCACTTTCAAGCATTTCTCCTGAAATTCTTGTATCTCGCCCTATAACCACTCGTGGATGTGTCGTATCTTTCGTTAACACATGTCCACCCATTCTTCCTAATTTAAAAGCTAATTCTGGTGTTAATTCGGTATTCGCCACACCACGAACACCATCGGTTCCAAAATATTTTCCCATATTATTCATTCTCTCCTTCAAGACCTATCAATCATCAGATTCTTCTAGCCTGATATTCACCGTAATCTTATTTTGACTAGCTACAAAAGCAAAGTCTCTTGGTCCATTAATTTGGACCTCGACCTCGTGTTCGCCTTCTCCTTCTTGACTAACATCAATAAACACTTGGATGTCTTCTCTTGTTAGTTCTTCAAGTCGGCTAAGAGCTCCTCGGGCTACCACCGAAATGGTAGACGGTTCTCCACTCGCTAACGAGACCGTTGTACCGGCAGATTCACCCACAATCTCTAAACTTAAATCTTCAAATTCTCTATCCACTTTCTCTGAAATCGTCGGGGTTACCATTAACGTTTCTGGTTCTACTTGTTCAATGCCCTCTGGCAAAGGAATCTCCAATTCAACTGGCTCTCCATCCTCTAATTCGGATAAATCTAAAATGATGCCTTCTAATACATCAATCTCATCAATAACTTCTGTAGGTCCAAAAATCGTTACTTCTCGCGGTTCAACTATTAAAGATTCCAAACTTAAATCATCCGGCAATTCACCTTCACGCGTGATTTTAATTGGTACGGTCTTATTTGGACTCGTAATCGGCACCTTTACCTCAACAATGGAAGGCTCCGTTTCAAGCGATAATTCATTGCCATTACGGTCATACAGTTTAACTGGAACCGTATCTTCTATAGAACCATCTGCCTCACTTATATTAACATATGCTTTAGCAGTTGCAACCTCCGCCACGGCATCCCTTGCTGCTTTAACCGTCACGTTAACAGGCGTGACAATCGGTGTGCCAACAGAATAACCTTCCTCAACTTCTTCTTCATTTACTAACTCTACCGTTACCGGTAAAGAGTATGTCTGCTTCTCTTGTAAAACAACTCTTGCATATTCAGGTACAATGGCTACTGTAACATCATTTCGAAAACCTCGATGCTCCACTTGTAATGTATGCGTGCCTTCTTCTTGAGCCGTAACATCAACAAAAACCTCATAGTTTGGTCTCATCATTTGAAACATCTGAATCGCCGTTTGACTCCCTGTTAATGTCACTTGGACTGTCTCCGTTTGATCGATTAACGAATAATTTTCCTCATCATAATAAACCGTTAAAGGAACCTCACCAACTGTATGTGTACTTGACGATAAAGTCGGTAATAATCCGGGTTGGTTGTTAACATTATCTAAATTCACCATCGTAAAAAGCATTAACGCAATAAAAAAGGAAATGATTTTAACGAACCAATGACTGTTAAATAACTTATCCATTTTTCTTCCCTCCCCACTGCCAACGAGAAGATTGGGTCGGTACTGATTTATCTAGCTCATCTTTTAGGAGATCTCTTAGTTTATCCTCATCAATATCCCTATGCAACTCTCCGTTTTTCGTTAAAGAAATACTTCCAGTTTCCTCGGAGACAATAACCGTTAAACAATCGGTCACTTCACTTACCCCTAATGCCGCACGGTGCCTTGTCCCTAATTCTTTTGAAATAAAAGGGTTCTCAGAAAGTGGTAAATAACAGCCTGCCGCTAGAATTTGATTATCTTTTATGATGACAGCCCCATCATGGAGTGGCGTATTTGGAATAAACGTATTAATTAATAACTCAGAAGTTAAGTTAGCGTTCATCTGAATGCCTGTCTCCACATAATCCGTCATTCCTGTCTCTCTTTCAATTGACATTAAGGCCCCGATTCGGCGTTTCCCCATGTATGTAGAAGCTTTAATAATCGCTTCAACCGAGCGCTGATTCACTTCCTCCTGTGGGGCACTTCGGCCAGAAAAGAATCTTCCTCGCCCTAATTGTTCCAAGGCTCTTCGTAACTCCGGCTGGAAAATAATGATGACCGCCAGCACCCCATAAGTCACCGTTTGAGTCATAATAAATTCTAATGTCCTTAAACCAAATAAACGACTAATGAACCAGACAGCAAGAACCACCGTAATTCCCTTTACTAATTGCACTGCCCGCGTTCCACGAATAATCATAATTAATTTATATATAACGTAAGTAACAAGTAAAATATCAACAATTTGACCTAAATATTCAAATATAACGATATCTTCTAAAAATGGGAACATGACTACCCTCCAAACCAAATCATCCAGTTATCTATCTTTGCTTTCATTTATGCTTTTATAGCAACTATTAAAAAAATGTAAAAAAATAAAAAGGCTCTTCCTTTCAGTAAAGAAATCCAGCTTCCACCTTCATCAAAGTTAACAACTAGCCAAATCTTATGAAAGTATACTCTAGGAAATAGGAATGTCTTTCTAGTATAAGCAAATACCACTAAATGCATCCTTTTATTTCCTTAACTTTTCTTTATTATAGCATAGTTTCCCTTCACAACCGAATCCGAACGATTACTGTCATAACAAGGATTTAGGCCAATTTCCATTTCATTTTTAATGGAATAGAGAATTTAAGAGATTCTAACACAAGTAGTGCCAAAATAACGTTCACCAAATATACTCGACCCACCCTTCCAAAAAAACCTAACGATCTTAGACTTTACTACTAATGTTGCGATGAAGATGTTTCAGCCCCCTTAGTTCGTCCCCTAAACCTTAAAAAAACACCCCAGGCACTATAAGCACCTGAGGCAAATAAACAATAGAAATCACACTTAATCTTCATAATCATTATTATTCGTTATCGAGACAACTTCTGTAAAAAATGATTTTATATGGTACCAAACCCACTCTAAAGCTTGATTTACTTCACTAATTTCTCCTGAAACATGGCCAGCAGAAGCTAAGTAAGGCTCACTATTCACTAATAGAACATTCCCTCTCACTTCACCCTCCACAATAAAATTTCCATTTTTTACCGTTAAATCACCATGAATGATTTCTCCCTCCGGAACGATAACTTGGCCGGTTTCATGGTCGACAATTACGTTGCCAGGACCACTTACAGAAATCCCTTCTTGATTTTCAAACCACATTGACGTAATACTTGCTGTCATTAGGAGAAAAAAGATAGCAGCAGCTGTTATGAGCGGGTGCTTTCTTAAATGCCCCTTCCATTTTGATGTCGTCTTCTTTTTTGGCAAGTTCGCCATGACTTTATTCGTAAACTCCTCAGGTGCTTCGATATGTGAAGCACTTTGAACAAAGGCAATCGCCTTTCTTAATTGATTCACATGTTCACGGCATATTTCACATTTCTCCGTATGTCTATATAATTCAAGCTTTTCTTCACTTGTTGCTTCTCCATCAAAATATTTATCAATTAGTTCATTATACTGACGCTCACATCGCATCTTCATTCCTCCTCTCTATACATCCTTCATCCGTTTCCTTAAAGCTTCCCGTCCTCTGTGTATCCTCGTTTTCACTGTCGAAACAGGCATATCAAGAATATCAGATATCTCTTTAAGCGATAAATCCTCAATGTACTTCAAAATAATAACAGTTCGATATTTTAAAGGTAGCCGATTAATTTCATCTTGAACCCATTCTTGAAGTTCTAATGTCACGACCTGCTCCTCAGGTAAAGCTTCATCTGTCGCTATTTGGGATTCATATGTCAGCCCATCGGCCCCTTTTACTTCTTCTTGTAAATAATAATCTGGTTTCTTTTTTCGTAACCTATCAATCGCTACGTTAGTGGCAATTCGAAATAGCCAAGTAGAAAACTTCCGATTAATATCATACTGTTCAATATTTGTATAGGCACGAAGAAACGCTTCCTGTGCCACGTCTTGGGCTTCATAAGAATTACCAACCATACGATAGGCCACTTGATATACTTTATCTTTAAAAAGTTCAACTAGCTCAGCAAATGCTTGCTCGTCACCCTTCTTCACTTCCTTTATGATCCTTTTCACTAATTTATCCATTGCAAATCCCCTATTATTCTCTACTATGGTTTACGAATCAATTCGATACAAGTTTCACTTATTTTTTATTTTACCACGAATTTTTAAAATTTCTTCCTTTTTATGTTTATCATACAATTTATTTGGGAACAGTTTTTATAAAGGTATATGAACAAACTTATATTTTTGTAAAGGGGATTACAAAGATGAAAAAATATGCCTCAATCGACAGACTTTTGAATGATATCGAAAAAAATCGAGACAAGCTTAATAAATTAGCATTAGAATCGAACCTTCAATCGAACGAAATCATCTCATGTAGCCAGCAGTTAGATTTATTAATTCATCAATACCAAAGTATGATTCAACCTCGCTCATCCTAATAAATCAAATTTTAGTTTCCATAATATATATAATAATTGAAACAATAAAAAAAAGAAGAAACCTTCGATAATCCCTTATCTCAAGGTTTCTTTTTCATTTTAAAAAAACCTGTATTATTCCAGTGATGAAATAATACAGGCTTTAAAACAGATGAAGCCTAGCCACTGAACTACATCCGCACAAATAACAGCATGTACTTCTAAGAAATGAAAAGCGGCGGGGTTCTTACACGCTCTTAGCTAAACAAAAAATGCTACTTAAGCTTAAGCAGCATTCAAAAATGAGCCATGAAGGACTTGAACCTTCGACCCTCTGATTAAAAGTCAGATGCTCTACCGACTGAGCTAATGGCTCAAAATTATCTCTAACAAAGATAAAATGGCTGGGCTAGCTGGATTCGAACCAACGCATGACGGAATCAAAATCCGTTGCCTTACCGCTTGGCTATAGCCCATTAATCAAAATGGTGGAGGGGGACGGATTCGAACCGCCGAACCCGGAAGGAGCGGATTTACAGTCCGCCGCGTTTAGCCACTTCGCTACCCCTCCACAAAAGAGTGCCGGCCAGAGGACTTGAACCCCCAACCTACTGATTACAAGTCAGTTGCTCTACCAGTTGAGCTAGGCCGGCATAATAATTAAATGGTGGAGGATGACGGGATCGAACCGCCGACCCCCTGCTTGTAAGGCAGGTGCTCTCCCAGCTGAGCTAATCCTCCATTTTGTCTTCAGATAAGCTTCAAATTTCTTCGTCTAGTTCGTGTTTCTCCTTCAGTCACGTACGGGTGTACGCTCCTTCCCTCGAACACTTCCCATCCTCGATCTTTTCGCTTCTCTTCGACAACAGTCTTTTATACTTCAATTAAAAATTGGTGACCCGTACGGGATTCGAACCCGTGTTACCGCCGTGAAAGGGCGGTGTCTTAACCGCTTGACCAACGGGCCATAATAAACATTTCTTACTGACAAAAAATATTATAACTAATTCCACACAAAAAAACAAGCTTAATTTTATATTTTTTTTATTTCCTTATTAAAATGAGAAATACCTTGAAAATAAGAACTTACGTTCGTATAATAAGGATTAACATTATCATAACTAGGAGTGAATTTTTATGGAGAGAGTGAGTGAAATAAATGAAAAAAAGCTACTTCACCTTCTAGAATACGTGCGAACATCTGCACAAGCAGAAACTAAATTAGAAGTAGCCGAATGTATGTTAGACTACGGTATTGACATACAACTAATTGGAGCAGTAACCGGCTTAAAAAGAGATGAAATTATAAAAAAAATTTAAAACAAAAAGGTTTCTCCACTTTTCTTCTGCGATTCGTCTAATGATTAATCGCCGGTCCTTGAAAGAGGACCGACCATTTCCCCTACCTTGATAAAATAAAGCTTTTTCGAACTGTTCCCCTTGTCACCCCTAACCAATTCGTAAGCCCCACATAATCACAGCTGTAAGGACACTAAAAACAACACCTACTAAACCAAAAATAACTGCCCTAGTTATCGTCTGCCTTAACCAAACCGTGTTTTCCTCGATTTTATCAAGGCTCTTTACCAAGTTGCCCAACGCCTGCTCCTGTAGTTGAACTTTTGTTTCTAAGTTAGTGATACGACTATCTGATGTCTCTTGTTTTGATTTCAATTGTTCAACATCCTTCGAAAGCTGCGATAGGGACTTCTCCGTTTGAGACTTCTCCATCTGCTTTCCTCTCCTAACTACTGAATTTAAACACATTCCAAGTAAACAAAACAATAGATGGACGTGCTTAATATATTATATTTCTCTAATGGAAAGTTGGCACAACAAGTACCCTTTCCTTCAGATTTCCACTGATGTCACCTGCTTCTTAGTACCTCTTAACACACCATCAGCAATAAGCAAGAACCTAAATAAAGTGTCATTTGCCTAAAACCTTATACTAGCTATCTGCATATCGTGTAATATCCCCATATGAAAGGCGGTGTTTTTATGGGATTCTACGGCGGAGCTGGCTACGGATGTGGTTATAACTATGCACCAGTTGCAGGTCATGGTGGCGGTTGTGGTAATGGGTTTGCGCTAATCGTTGTTCTATTCATCCTACTCGTCATCATTGGCGCTTCTTACTGCAAATAATGATATGAAACCTGATCAACGAAAATGATTACAAGCCAAACCCCCAAACGATAGGCCAATCACTTGGGGGTTTAGTTTTATCATTATTATTTTTTAACAGCTAAAACATCACATTTTGCGTGTCTAAGCATCGCATCGGCTACACTACCTACCATGAATCTAATCCACCTACTTTGACCTGTTGCCCCACAAATCATTAGATCTGGCTTTACTTCCCTCGGGACCATCCCCGTCAACATATCACGAGGGTCACCTATTGATATATCAATTTGCACTTTTGTAATTCCAGCTGCTTCAGCTTTTTCTTTATACCTTTGAACCAGCTCTTCACTTTGCTTCATCGCTTTATTATTCACAGACAATGGAACAGAGGATAACGCTCCATTTACATATACCATATTCGGAATAACATTAGCGATCGTTAAAAATCCCCCCACTTGTTTAGCTATCCTTACTGCTTCTTCAAAAGCATGGTCAGCTTGTTCTGAACCATCAACCGCGATTAAAATATTCTTATAGGATTTTAAACTACTTTCCTCACAATCCTTAACCATTAAATAATCACAAGGAGCATTTCGGATAGATGCCTCAGCCACACTACCTGTTAAAAACTTTTCAATCCTATTCCTACCTGTCCTTGAAGTAATTAATAAATCTGCATTCCTTTCTTTGACAAGTTTATTCGATACATCTACTCTTGGATTACCATTTATATAATAAGTTTCAACATTCTCTAATCCGTTTTTTTGCGCTTGCTCTTTATACACCTGAAGCATAGACTCTGTCTTTTTCTCCCAAGCAACAATGAGATTCCCCGTGTATAACGAATGTGAGCCACTTGGAAGATTTTTCACATCTATTACATGACCAATAATTAATGTAGCGTTATTAACCGTCGCTAATTCAATTGCTTTTAGCAAAGCTTGTTCAGACTGCTTTGAACCATCCACACCCACCAAAATTCGTTTATACATAGTTCATTCCCCCTTCTATGATAAAGAATTAGATTATTTCTAATTCTACCTTTATTATAAATGATAATAGAGTTTGGCATTTATACAAATGATTACGTATTTGTGAATAAATTCACAACCAAACCCGTCTTTAACAAAAACACATCTCTTCTTCATACTAAAAGAGCGACCCCGATAAGAGACCGCTCTAAAATGATGTAATTTATCTATGTTGTTATACAAAGCTTCCAACCGGGCTCGAACCGGTGACCTCTTCCTTACCATGGAAGCACTCTACCTGCTGAGCTATGGAAGCCCGAAAATATATAAAATAATACAAAAATGGCTCCACAGGTAGGACTCGAACCTACGACCGATCGGTTAACAGCCGATTGCTCTACCACTGAGCTACTGTGGAACAATAAAAAAATATAAAAAAAAGTCGCCTGGCAACGTCCTACTCTTGCAGGGGGAAGCCCCCAACTACCATCGGCGCTGAAGAGCTTAACGGCCGTGTTCGGCATGGGAACGGGTGTGACCTCTTCGCTATCGCCACCAGACTTTTTTTGGCTTCAAGATAACCGGCGAACTTCTTCGTCAGCTTCCCTCCTTCAGTCATGTCGTGTACGGGTGTACACTTCATTCTTTCAGTCAGTCGCTTCCTCGAATTTCTTGGTTCTCTTTGCCAAATCAATTCTTGATGAAATTTATTCTTTTGTTTGAGAGTTCTCTCAAAACTAGATAATCGATAAAAACATGATGTCAAGAATAATAATGGATAAGTCCTCGACCGATTAGTATCTGTCAGCTCCACGTGTCGCCACGCTTCCACACCAGACCTATCAACCTCATCATCTCTAAGGGGTCTTACTGGATTAACTCCATGGGAAATCTCATCTTGAGGGGGGCTTCATGCTTAGATGCTTTCAGCACTTATCCCTTCCACACGTAGCTACCCAGCGATGCTCCTGGCGGAACAACTGGTACACCAGCGGTGTGTCCATCCCGGTCCTCTCGTACTAAGGACAGCTCCTCTCAAATTTCCTGCGCCCGCGACGGATAGGGACCGAACTGTCTCACGACGTTCTGAACCCAGCTCGCGTACCGCTTTAATGGGCGAACAGCCCAACCCTTGGGACCTACTTCAGCCCCAGGATGCGATGAGCCGACATCGAGGTGCCAAACCTCCCCGTCGATGTGGACTCTTGGGGGAGATAAGCCTGTTATCCCCAGGGTAGCTTTTATCCGTTGAGCGATGGCCCTTCCATGCGGAACCACCGGATCACTAAGCCCGACTTTCGTCCCTGCTCGACTTGTAGGTCTCGCAGTCAAGCTCCCTTTTGCCTTTGCACTCTACGAATGATTTCCAACCATTCTGAGGGAACCTTTGGGCGCCTCCGTTACTGTTTAGGAGGCGACCGCCCCAGTCAAACTGCCCACCTGACACTGTCCCTGAACCGGATCACGGTCCGAGGTTAGAATGTCAGCACAGTCAGGGTAGTATCCCACCGACGCCTCCACCGAAGCTAGCGCTCCGGCTTCCAAGGCTCCTACCTATCCTGTACAAACTGTACCAACATCCAATATCAAGCTACAGTAAAGCTCCATGGGGTCTTTCCGTCCTGTCGCGGGTAACCTGCATCTTCACAGGTACTATAATTTCACCGGGTCTCTCGTTGAGACAGTATCCAAATCGTTACACCATTCGTGCGGGTCGGAACTTACCCGACAAGGAATTTCGCTACCTTAGGACCGTTATAGTTACGGCCGCCGTTTACTGGGGCTTCAATTCAGAGCTTCTCCCGAAGGATAACCCCTCCTCTTAACCTTCCAGCACCGGGCAGGTGTCAGCCCCTATACTTCGCCTTGCGGCTTCGCAGAGACCTGTGTTTTTGCTAAACAGTCGCTTGGATCTTTTCACTGCGGCTCTCTCAGGCTATTCACCTTAATAGAGCACCCCTTCTCCCGAAGTTACGGGGTCATTTTGCCGAGTTCCTTAACGAGAGTTCTCCCGAGCGTCTTAGAATTCTCTTCTCGCCTACCTGTGTCGGTTTACGGTACGGGCACCTCTCACCTCGCTAGAGGCTTTTCTTGGCAGTGTAGAATCAGGAACTTCGGTACTAAATTTCCCTCGCCATCACAGCTCAGCCTTCGCGAGAAGCGGATTTGCCTACTTCTCAGCCTAACTGCTTGGACGCACATATCCATCAGTGCGCTTACCCTATCTTTCTGCGTCCCCCCATTACTCAAACGGTGAGGAGGTGGTACAGGAATTTCAACCTGTTGTCCATCGCCTACGCTTTTCAGCCTCGGCTTAGGTCCCGACTAACCCTGAGCGGACGAGCCTTCCTCAGGAAACCTTGGGCTTTCGACGGAGGGGATTCTCACCCCTCTTTTCGCTACTCATACCGGCATTCTCACTTCTAAACGCTCCACCAGTCCTCACGATCTGACTTCACTGCATTTAGAACGCTCCCCTACCACTTACACCTTAAGGTGTAAATCCATAGCTTCGGTGATACGTTTAGCCCCGGTACATTTTCGGCGCAGAGTCACTCGACCAGTGAGCTATTACGCACTCTTTAAATGGTGGCTGCTTCTAAGCCAACATCCTGGTTGTCTAAGCAACTCCACATCCTTTTCCACTTAACGTATACTTGGGGACCTTAGCTGATGGTCTGGGCTGTTTCCCTCTTGACTACGGATCTTAGCACTCGCAGTCTGACTCCCGAGGATAAGTAATTGGCATTCGGAGTTTGACTGAATTCGGTAATCCTGTGGGGACCCCTAGTCCAATCAGTGCTCTACCTCCAATACTCTCACCTCGAGGCTAGCCCTAAAGCTATTTCGGGGAGAACCAGCTATTTCCGAGTTCGATTGGCATTTCACCCCTACCCACACCTCATCCCCGCATTTTTCAACATGCGTGGGTTCGGGCCTCCATTCAGTGTTACCTGAACTTCACCCTGGACATGGGTAGATCACACGGTTTCGGGTCTACGACGGCGTACTCATTCGCCCTATTCAGACTCGCTTTCGCTACGGCTCCGCTTTATCAGCTTAACCTTGCACGACATCGTAACTCGCCGGTTCATTCTACAAAAGGCACGCTGTCACCCATTAACGGGCTCCAACTAGTTGTAGGCACACGGTTTCAGGATCTCTTTCACTCCCCTTCCGGGGTGCTTTTCACCTTTCCCTCACGGTACTGGTTCACTATCGGTCACTAGGGAGTATTTAGCCTTGGGAGATGGTCCTCCCGGATTCCGACGGGGTTTCACGTGTCCCGCCGTACTCAGGATCCACTCTGGAGGAAACGAAGTTTCGGCTACGGGGTTGTTACCCTCTTCGACGGACCTTTCCAGGTCGCTTCACCTACTTCGTTTCTTTTTGACTCCGTATAGAGTGTCCTACAACCCCAAGAGGCAAGCCTCTTGGTTTGGGCTGTTTCCGTTTCGCTCGCCGCTACTCAGGAAATCGCATTTGCTTTCTCTTCCTCTGGGTACTTAGATGTTTCAGTTCCCCAGGTCTGCCTTCTCATACCCTATGTATTCAGATATGGATACCATCCTATTAAAGATGGTGGGTTCCCCCATTCGGATATCCCCGGTTCAAAGCTTACTTACAGCTCCCCGAGGCGTTTCGCCGTTCGTCGCGTCCTTCTTCGGCTCCTAGTGCCAAGGCATTCACCGTGCGCCCTTTCTAACTTAACCATTTCGGCTGCAAATCAACGGCGGATTTCTTCGTCCACTTCACCTTCTCAGTCATGTCACGTACGGGTGTACGCTCCATTCTTTCGAAGCTTCGTTTCCTCGATCTCCTTGTTTCTTTTTGCCAAATTTGACTTCCGATTTTCGATTGCTCGAATCTCGTTGGTCGTATTATCAAAGGTTTGATATGAATTCTTGACATTCTCGTTCGTCTATCGTTATAGACTCCGATGAATTAATCATGTTTATCTTATTATCTAGTTTTCAAAGAACCACTTGGCTGCGAATCAACGGCGGATTTCTTCGTCCATTTCCTTCTTCCGATTCTCACGTGCTAAAGCACGCTCCGAGTCTCCAGAATTTCATGTCCTCGAACTCCTTGTTGCTTCTTGCCAACAGACTTAAGAAGTTCGATATTCTCAAACGTCTTAACTGTTTTAAGTTTGAAAGAATAGCTCTTTCAAAACTGAACAAAAGGACCAAAGCGCAAACAACCGAAGTTGTTCGTCGACTAGAGTTAAATACTCCATAGAAAGGAGGTGATCCAGCCGCACCTTCCGATACGGCTACCTTGTTACGACTTCACCCCAATCATCTGTCCCACCTTAGGCGGCTGGCTCCAAAAGGTTACCCCACCGACTTCGGGTGTTACAAACTCTCGTGGTGTGACGGGCGGTGTGTACAAGGCCCGGGAACGTATTCACCGCGGCATGCTGATCCGCGATTACTAGCAATTCCGGCTTCATGTAGGCGAGTTGCAGCCTACAATCCGAACTGAGAATGGCTTTATGGGATTGGCTCGACCTCGCGGTTTTGCTGCCCTTTGTACCATCCATTGTAGCACGTGTGTAGCCCAGGTCATAAGGGGCATGATGATTTGACGTCATCCCCACCTTCCTCCGGTTTGTCACCGGCAGTCACCTTAGAGTGCCCAACTTAATGCTGGCAACTAAGATCAAGGGTTGCGCTCGTTGCGGGACTTAACCCAACATCTCACGACACGAGCTGACGACAACCATGCACCACCTGTCACTTTGTCCCCCGAAGGGGAAAGCTCTATCTCTAGAGTGGTCAAAGGATGTCAAGACCTGGTAAGGTTCTTCGCGTTGCTTCGAATTAAACCACATGCTCCACTGCTTGTGCGGGCCCCCGTCAATTCCTTTGAGTTTCAGCCTTGCGGCCGTACTCCCCAGGCGGAGTGCTTAATGTGTTAACTTCGGCACTAAGGGCATCGAAACCCCTAACACCTAGCACTCATCGTTTACGGCGTGGACTACCAGGGTATCTAATCCTGTTTGCTCCCCACGCTTTCGCGCCTCAGCGTCAGTTACAGACCAGAGAGTCGCCTTCGCCACTGGTGTTCCTCCACATATCTACGCATTTCACCGCTACACGTGGAATTCCACTCTCCTCTTCTGTACTCAAGTCTCCCAGTTTCCAATGACCCCTCGGGGTTGAGCCCCGATATTTCACATCAGACTTAAAAGACCGCCTGCGCGCGCTTTACGCCCAATAATTCCGGACAACGCTTGCCACCTACGTATTACCGCGGCTGCTGGCACGTAGTTAGCCGTGGCTTTCTGGTTAGGTACCGTCAAGGTGCCGACCTATTCGAACGGCACTTGTTCTTCCCTAACAACAGAGCTTTACGATCCGAAAACCTTCATCACTCACGCGGCGTTGCTCCGTCAGACTTTCGTCCATTGCGGAAGATTCCCTACTGCTGCCTCCCGTAGGAGTCTGGGCCGTGTCTCAGTCCCAGTGTGGCCGATCACCCTCTCAGGTCGGCTACGCATCGTCGCCTTGGTAAGCCATTACCTTACCAACTAGCTAATGCGCCGCGGGCCCATCCCGTAGTGATAGCCGGAGCCATCCTTTACAAAGAAACCATGTGATTCCTTTGATTATCCGGTATTAGCACCGATTTCTCGATGTTATCCCAGTCTACAGGGCAGGTTGCCCACGTGTTACTCACCCGTCCGCCGCTAACCTCCAGGAGCAAGCTCCCTTTGGTTCGCTCGACTTGCATGTATTAGGCACGCCGCCAGCGTTCGTCCTGAGCCAGGATCAAACTCTCCGTTAAAGGATAAGCTGATTCGCTCATTTTTGCTGGCTAGCTTCAGCTTTCACTGAAGTTCCATTTTGCATTGATTTCTCAATGACTAACATTGACGAGATACCTTGTATCTCTTTAATTCGCTTGGCTTTTGTTCAGTTTTCAAAGAACTTGTTTCGCCCGATTGGCGACTTTTAAATCTTAACAAACAGTAATTCGTTTGTCAACATCTTTTTTTAATTTGTTTCGTGTCCTCTTTGGGACAAGAATTAATATACCATCCTCAGAGAGTGACTGCAACACTTTTTTCAAAAAAACTTAAATTAATTTTTGAAACATCCTCCACAAACCCCCTTCTAACAAAATCAAATAGAAAGTAAAAAAGAAAACTTAGTCTGTCTAACCACCACGTTTCCTTCATTACTTCATACTCTATAATTCGCTCCATAAACATATTAACTATTTATTAGTTTTTTATTGGTACTCTCTTTTCGCACGAGGCAAAGCATACTTTATTCTATCTTCAGGAGAGACAACTCGTTTATATATCCCGTAAACAATATCATATTTTTCGACCATGGCTCCTTTGACCACATTATCAATCCGCGCGTCTGTTAAATCTAACAATATTTCTTCTAATTCACGCTTTAATAAATACTCAATTTCTTGTACTTCTTTAGACGTAAGCAGAAAACCCAACATAACCGACACCTCAACTCGACTTTTAGTAACTGAACAACTCCCACTTTTCAAGTAAAAAATGGTATCCTTACAATTCTTTTCTTTCTAACGAACTTTTATTCATATCTTGTCCCCTTTTTGAATAAAGATATTTTAGGGAAAAAGTGAGGGGGAGTAAGAATGAATCTCTTTTGGGTATTTCATGCTAAACGATTAAAGTCTTTATCAATCATTGTTCTTACTGCATTTATGGCCGCTGTTTTTTTGTACGTAGAACGCACACAACTACCAGTTTTTTCAACACCTGAGGGTCCACAAGCCTTTTACCGTGCGGAAATTGAACAGAAGGAAGTTGCTTTAACTTTCAACATTAGTTGGGGGGAACAGCGCGTTAGTCCCATTTTAGAAATATTAGAGGAACAAGGAGTCAAGGAGGCGACCTTCTTTGTATCAGCTTCATGGGCTGAACGATATCCCGACTTAGCCAAACAGATTATCGACAAAGGGCACATGCTTGGTAGTCATGGATATCAATACAAAAATTATACAAGTTGGGAAGACGAAAAAGTCACTAAGGATATCCAAACTAGTCAACGCATCTTAACTGATTTAGCTGGTAAATCACCACATTTATTAAGACCACCTAATGGAGATTTTGATAAAAGGATACTTAATATAGCAGACGAACAAGGATTGAGCATCATTCATTGGAGCATCGATTCAAAGGATTATACAAACCCTGGAGTTGAGACAATTGTTTCAAATGTTTTAGACGAAACAACAGGCGGAGATATTCTCCTCTTCCATGCTTCTGACTCCGTTAAACAAACACATGAAGCTTTACCGATTGTAATTAAAGAGCTAAAAGATAAAGGTTTTCAATTTATTTCAGTAGACCAGATGATGGAGAACGCCAAAACATCTAGTGAAGAAATTAAGTAAGAACTCTTTTGATATATAAGAAAAAAGGTCAAGCTACTATTTAGCTCGACCTTTTTTCTTTTTTTTATTTTTAGTTGTATTCGTTACGACAGGTTCAGAATTAGGGTTTCCTAATTTACTTTTGCCATCATCTTTATTTTGCAGGCGGTGCAAAACTAAAATTTGCCAAGTGTTTGCAGCAATCAGTGGCGTAAAGTACATCCAAAGCCACTTCGGATTGTTATCCGTTAAAGCTGGTACCCACTCGATTGTCGTCACGACGAAAATAAAGAATAATGCAGGGATAAATGCCCCTTTATTCGTTTCTTTCGCTTTAATATAAGCAATTAACAAACTAAAAAGTAAAAAGATAATCGGCATAATCATATAATGAAAAATCGTTTCTCCACCTTCAGCAAAAGCCAAGTATCTAAAATAAATTAAATCAAAAAAGACAAAAGCAATCACAACTACTTGAATCGAGTTCCAAAGCTTGGCTGTCTTAAATAACCCTAAACCAAATCGGTGGACCGTTAAGTACGCGAAAAAACCCATTTGAGCAATTAAACTAAAAGCTGCTGTAATCCCAATAATCCAGAGTAGCCCGAAAAATAAATTCGCGAAGCCCTCACCAAAAAGAACATCGTAATCAAAATAGATTCCGACGAGCGTACCACTTATACTACCTACCAATAAGGTGGAAAAAAATAAGTAAACAACTTTTCTACTATTCACGACGCTTTCCTCCATCTTTCCTAAAACCTACAATACGATTGTAACAAAATATAAAAGCTAATTACCACTTTATCTTATTCCTCATGCATAAAATTTAAGAAAATGTCTCAAATTAATGACAAAATGAATGAAAGGAGCAACAAGTATGAAAGTCCTTCAAAAATTGCTTGTTCTCTGTTTACTAATCACCCTCCTATCCGCTTGTGCTGCCGCTCAAGAAAATGGCAGTAATGCCGACTATGACAACATGAAAAAAATGATGGTCGACATGCTTAAAACCGATGAGGGGAAACAAGCGATACACGAAATAATGACGGAAGAAGAGGTTCGACATGACCTCGTAATGGATAACCTTTTTGTCAAGCAAACCGTTCAACAAACATTAACGTCTGAGCAAGGAAAGAAATATTGGCAAGAACTGATGCAAGAGCCTGAATTTGCGAAAACTTTTGCAGAAACGATGCAATCCGAAAATGAGAAAATCCTTAAACGATTAATGAAGGACCCTGAGTATCAAGCAATGATGATTGCCATTTTTACTGATAAAGAAGTGGAAGATTCGATTCTTGAACTTTTAAAGTCAAAAGAATACCGCGAGCAACAGATGACCGTCATGGCAGAAGCCTTTGAGAGCCCTTACTTTATCGCAAAAGTCAATAACATCCTCTCAAAAGTGACTGAAGAGCAATTAGAAAAACAAGATGAATCTGGTGGGGACAGTGGTTCTGGCGAAAACAGCGAAGAATCTGGTGGACAAGGAGGAGAATAAGGTCTCCGTCACTTCAATAACAAACGAAAAACATATATAGTCCGTACAAAAAGCATAACAAAAACCATAGAGGGCAAAATGTTACCATCTATGGTTTTTGGGCTTTTATTTAACTGTCTTTTCTGTAACCCTTTTCGCAATTCCCATATAGATTGAACCAATACGGCTCTGTTCCTCGTAAATCGATGGCGCAAAGTCATTTTCATCAATCTCAGGTTGTCCGAGTGGAATTTGTCCAAGCAAATCACACTTAAGTTCTTCCGCTAATCGTTCTCCACCACCACGACCAAATACATATTCCTTCTCGCCTGTTTTTTGACTTTCATAATAAGACATGTTCTCGACCACACCAATTATTTCATGATGGGTCTTAATCGCCATGGCTCCTGCTCGAGCAGCAACAAAAGCTGCCGTAGCGTGTGGCGTACTCACTAAAATCTCCTTAGAATGTGGCAACATCGTATGAATATCTAAAGCAACATCACCTGTACCAGGAGGCAAATCTAAAATTAAATAATCTAATTCTCCCCATTCAACATCGGCGAAAAATTGATTAATCATCTTACCGAGCATCGGTCCTCTCCAAATCACAGGAGCGTTATTTTCGACAAAAAAGCCCATTGAGATTACTTTCACTCCAAAACGCTCGACTGGATAGATGCGATCCGCCTTTACTTGTGGACGTTCTTCAATTCCCATCATATCAGGCACACTAAACCCGTAAATATCAGCATCAATAATTCCAACCCGTTTGCCTAAACGAACAAGCGAGGTTGCTAAATTAACGGATACCGTTGATTTTCCCACTCCACCTTTACCACTTGTAACCGCAATAAATGTTGTTGGGCTATCAGGGTCGAGTAGAGCCGGACCTTCAAACTTAGGTTTTGGGAATCCCCCAGCCACTTCAATTTCTTCTTCTGTTAATTGGTCAAAACGAAGCCCGACTGACGAAGCTCCTTCACCTTTGATGACATTCACAACCTCTTGCTGAACCTCTAATTGTGAACCAGATCCCATTCGAGATAAAGCGATTTTAACTCTGACTTTATCTTCATTTATTTTAATTTCACGAATTCCACCTGTTTCGCCAATGCTTTTATTTAAGTCTCAATCCTTCACTCGACTTAACGCTTCTCTTACTTTTGCTTCTGTCAACACAACTAACACCATCCTTCTCCCATACTTCATTCGACCTTTCTAGTATAGCATACAGAAGGATTGAGCCGTAAACGCTTGCACTTTAAAAAGTTCAAATAAAACTCTCCTCTCAGACAACACCCCCCTATTAAAACGGGATTAATTGAACAAAGTTGGAGAAGAACCAAAAAGGCGCCTACGGAATGCCCGGAGACCCCTACAGATATGCAATCAAAACTTCCCTTATTGTTCAGGTACTTTTTCATCTGTATAAAAACGAAGCACTCCTTGATAAATCGAAGCCGCGACTTTCTCCTGATATTTTTCCTTTGTCAGTAATTGGGCCTCTTCCTCATTCGATAAGAAACCAGCTTCCACAAGAGCACCAGGTATTTCGGCGTTCTTTAATAAATATACATTATGAATTGGTTTTGCGACCCTTGTCGTATTCTCTAAATTTCTCGTCAGTTCATTTTGCACAAACTTGGCCAACTCTTCATTTCCAGCAATCGCTCGTTGATAAAAAACTTGTGCCCCACTCCACTTCGGTGAAGGAATGGCATTTAAATGAATACTCACAAATAAATCAGCGTCCGATTCATTAATGATGTCTACTCTTCGTTTTAAATCCTCTTGTTTCCTTTTCCTAACTTTTGTCGTATCCTCACTCGCTAGATCGACATCTTCTTCCCTTGTCATTAACACGAGAGCACCAGCTTCCTGTAAATAATCGCGTAAGGACAAACTAATCTCTAATGAAATATCTTTTTCAAGTGCCCCATCTTTAGATGTAGCACCTCCATCTATTCCACCATGCCCAGGATCGACTATAATCACTTTTCCTGATAAAGGAAGATTCCAGGTGGACCATGAATCATTGCTTATAAATTGAAATTGAATAATAAAAAGGAGAGCAACAATCCCTATCGCAAATGCAGCTCCTTTTAGCCAATTTTTCACCGACTCCTTCAACACAATTCCCTCCTGTCCCTTTCCTTATATGTATATTGGGACAAGGAGAATAATATGAGAGCCTTTTTAAACTTTTAATGCAATTTCATTCGATACCTCTTTTTCCCTTCTTGTAAGCCTCGCTCCCACCAGTAATCAATAAAAGCATCCGAGGCAATCGATAAAGATTCTTCATGACCATATCCACTCGTATCAAACCAACCGTATAAAATATGAAATAAAGAGTGTGATAATTCCTGTAACTCTAATTCACAACGCTTTTTTACCTCTTCATCTGTTTCACCTAAATAACAAATCCGACTAAATTCAGCCCCAATTAAATAGGCATCAATACCTAAATCCATCACAGGATCAAGTAGAAATGGATTCACTAAAAATTGAAACGGCATAATCGGTCGAAAATGCTGTTCAACATGTTGTTTTAACCCTTTAATCGATAAACGCCTTAAAATCCCCCGTTCAAAACGCCACTGCTTCTGCCTTCTTTTATCCGACAAATTTGTAATAACAGTAGTCACCCTCACCAACTCCCCTCATTGCTTTTTTATAGTATGAGGAGCAAGCATTTGACTCATGCAATGGTTTATTTTCCGATAATCACCAACATAATTTCCACATAATTGAAGAATTATAAAAAACGTTATCTGTCCTTGGCTCATGCCACCTACTTAATATAAGGAGTTTTTCGTCATTTTATTGGCGATAAACTGCAAAACGAGAACAATGGCGATAATTAAAATCGCCATAGCTGAAGCCGTGTACACTTCTCCACGTAATAAATTTTGGAAGACGACGAGACTCATCGGAGCCCAATCAGATGGAGCCATCAAAATAGTCACACTCGTTTCCTTAATAACCGTCACAAACACTAATATCGAACCGGCTGCAATCCCTGGTAGCATTAAGGGCCCAACAACCGTCATTATTGCCATTAACTTTGAAGCTCCAAGATTGACCGATGCTTCTTCAATATCTGGTTTAATCGACATCATCGTTCCCATCGTCGAACGAATCATATAAGGCATCCGCCTAATCGCATAAGCAATTATTAATAAAGTCGCCGTCCCTGTTAATTGTAAGGGAGCCGTGTTAAACGTTTGAATATAAGCAATCCCTAAAGCAATACCTGGAACGATTAATGGAATAGACGAAATGAAGTCTAGCTTCACCGCGTTCTGCCTAACAACAAAATAAGAAATGAGTGTCGAAACAATGACACTGACGACTAAGGCCCCAATGGCCAGAACAATACTATTCAAAATGTTACTCGTTGAACGACTAAAAATTGTTTGATAATGATTCAATGTATAACCACGAGGTAATAAATCGGCTCCCCATGTTGTCGCAAAGGATTGTAAGCCAACCGATAAAACAGCGAGTAGAGGAATTAACACAATTAAACCCGTATAAATCGCTAAACCGTTTGTCACCCACTTGTTATCGTTTAACTTCATTTGTTTTGGCTTACCCGATAACGTACCATAATTTTTGCCTTTGGTGACAAGACGCTGCAACCAAAAGAAGAAAGCCGCTACAATGACCATCACGACCGTTAAAATGGAAGCACCAGCCCAGTTAAAAAAGCCGGAAATTTCACGATAAGCCTCAACAACGATTAAGTTTAAGCCGTCTGGAGCCAAAATGATTGGTGTTCCAAAGTCTGAGAAACTCACTGTAAAAATTAATAAAGCACTTGAGATGATCCCTGGAATTGCCAAAGGAAGTGTAACAAAGGCCATTGTAATCCAGTTTTTCGCTCCTAAATTTTGTGAGGCTTCTTCTAATGAAATATCACTCAATCTAAAAGCAGCCACCATTGGCCAAAGAGCAAATGGGAAGAAAAAAAGATTTGGACGAGCACAATTCCCATCATTGAATAAACATTAAATAGACTTCCGTCTCCACCTAATGATTGATATAAGGTCGTTACCCAACCCGTACGTCCGAACATAATAATAAAACCAGCAGCCGAAATAAATGTAGGGACGATGATTGGTAATGTACATAAAGCCGCATAAAATTTCTTTAACGGCATCGTCGTCCGAGCAAAACCATAAGCTATCGGCAAACAAATGAGGATCACAAGGGTAGACACACCTAACGAAAGCATCAAACTGTTCAAAAGAGCATTGGAGTATGTCCCTCCAACCAGTAACTTCTCATAATGTTCAAAAGAGGCATTGGCCAGTCTTTCGAGATTTATTTTGAAAATATCCGGATTGACAAGCGAACCTAAAATATTAACGGGTTGTCCGGTAAAACTAACAAGGAACACGGAGAATAATGGCAAAACGAGAAATAGAGCAAAAAAAGCAATGACGACCCATTTCATTAACGATAAACTATCAAATCTTGAGAAGAACCGCCCTTTAGAAGAGTGGCGTTTTTTACTCATATTAATAACACCCTCTCTGGATCAACGGTAACTTTCACATCCTCTCCATTCGTTAGCACACGTTCTCCAGGAACATAGATTTTCTCGATTCCTACTTCGTGTTCACCGACTTTTACATCGTAACGAATGTTTGGCCCCAGGTAAGTATGCATAAGTACCTGACCTTCTATTATATTTACATGATTTGTTTCAGTATCTTTGTGGTAGACATTCATACCTTCTGGACGAATTAATACGTTCATATCGTTGGCTTCCTTAGAAAAGCTGGATCGCAAGACAAATCCATCTACTTGAATGACACTTCCTGTTGTCGTTCTTTCGACAATCGTTCCTTGGAATAGATTCGATGAACCGACAAAATCAGCAACAAAGGGATTCACTGGATGACTATATAGTTCAGTTGGTGTCGCATTTTGAATAATTTCACCGTCCTTCATCACCGCCACACGGTCAGCCATACTCATCGCTTCCTCTTGATCATGGGTCACAAAAATCGTCGTAATCCCGACATCTTGTTGGATTCTTCTAATCGTCGTTCTCATCGTATTTCTTAACTTTTTATCTAAGTTAGATAACGGCTCATCCATTAATAAAACAGATGGCTCCATCACAAGCGCTCTAGCTAAAGCAACACGCTGCTGCTGTCCGCCAGATAGTTCACTCGTACCCCGCTCAGCTAAATGACCTAATTCTACATAATCGAGTGCTTCCGAAACTTTATTCACTATATGTTTTGGTGGTTTCGCTAAACGTCTGCTTAGTAAGCGGGCAAAACTACTTACTTTTGTGCCAAATCCACCTTGATAAAGATCCCGAATCGTTAATCCATAAGCGACATTTTCAAAAACATTGTAATGCGGAAATAAAGCGTAACTTTGGAACACCATTCCACAATTTCGTTTATTAGCGGGAACATGATTGACCACTTGCCCATTAATAAAAATCTCACCGGATGTTGGTGTTTCAAATCCGGCGATACACCGCATCGTAGTCGTCTTTCCACACCCCGAAGGGCCAAGAAGGGCAAAAAACTCCCCTTCTTTAATATCAATATTTACATGATTTAACGCGGTAACATCGCTATTATATTTTTTGATTAGATTGTTTACCACTACACCACTCATAAAATTGCCCTCCTAGATTCACTTTCCAAACAATTGACTTATTGATATCGTTCTCTCCATTCATTTCGAATGCGATCATAGTTGTCTACAACCCAGTCAATATCTAAATCCATCGCATGATCTTTTAAGCTCTCCAGCGTTAGAGGGGATTTCCCTTCAACTTCCGGATCAACTGGAATATGGAACCAATCGGCTTTAATTTGTTGTCCTTCTGTCGACAGCATAAAGTCGATAAACTGTTGAGCCCCTTCTGGATTTGGACCATTTTCAATAATCGCGACAGGGTTCACGAGTACTGGTGTGTTTTCAGGAATATGGAAATCAACCGACTCGCCACGGTCCTTCATTTGGTACGCCATAAAGTCAAACCCTACACCGATAGACGCTTCCCCCGTCGAGGCGGCTTGTGCGGGTGCTCCACCAGAGTCAGGGAAACTGCTGACATTCTCAACTAACGCATCAAAGTACTCCCAACCAGCCTCTTCCCCTTTGTCCATTAACTGACTTAATACAAGCAAAGTAGCTGTACCGGATGCGGCTGGGTTTGGAATTTGAATTTCTCCTGCCCACTTCTCATCTAATAACTCGTCCCACGTTTGCGGCAATTCGGATTCATCAACTAAATCGGTATTATAAATTAATCCCAGAACAAATACTTCTAGACCAACCCAACGATAATCTTCATGCCTCATTTTAATTCCGTCTTGGTAAACGTCCCAATCTTGGGCAAGTTCAGGTGTATAAGCTCCAATGAAACCCCTTTCAATCGCAGACTCAAAAGGTAAAATGCCGCCCCCACCATACCAAACGTCCGCTTGTGGGTTATCCATTTCAGCAATCATTTGATTTACTAATACATTTGTCCCTGCATAGTTCACATTGACCGGTATTCCTGTTTCTGCTTCAAATGCTTCGGCAATTTCACGCGTCATATCTGGTGTTTCCGGTGAATATAACGAAACCGCCCCACCTTCAGCATCTGAGTTACCACAAGCAACTAAAAAGAATACCACCGTTAATAACATAGCTCCCCTAAGAAAACGACTCACTTTAAATCCCCCCTAAATGAATAAAACACTTCTCGTCCATTTTTTTCCCTAAAAAAGAGAAGAGATGTTTCCACCAACAAATAAACGAATTTGTCGAGGTATTTCTCTTCTGCTTTCTACCATGTATATGTTTTATCAAAATAGAGTTATTCTAGCTATTTTCAAAAGTCGCTAAGATAGAGCTTTCGTAATATGCCCTTTTTTATCCCTTAGTAACTAATAAGCATTTACCTATCTATATCCTCCAATAATTTACGATCTTCTAATCGGACGAGATTTTTTAATAAAAACCTGGGTAATATGGATACGGTGGGTAATAATACGGTCCAGGTCCATAATACGGATTCAGCAATGTACCAGCTGCTAATCCTCCTAATAACCCTCCGACAAATGGTCCGCCAAATCCAAAGCCGAAACCAGGTCCACCGCCCCAGCCAGGACGCCCTCCCCAGCCTCCTGGTCTAGGTCTGCCTCCCCAACCGCCAGGACGACGACCGGGGCGTCCACCCCAAGGTCTTCTCACCAGTGAATGGTCAATTGAATGAGTAACCGGCATTTGTTGTCCCGTATAAAACGTATGTTCATGTTGATTATTCATCATCATTTACCTCCTTTAATATAAAGCGAAGCCCGTTTGCTCAGAAGCGAGAAAAAATACAGGGCGGACTAAAAAGTCGCTTTTTGACTTTATAGGACGACCGATTTTTCTCGAGCTTCTAACGGACGTAGCTAGATTGAATATAAAGCGAAGCCTGTTCGCTCAGAAGCGAGAACATTAAGGATCAACGCTAAGTTCGCGCATCCTGCCGCAACGCCTTGTACCCACGTCCTGTGGGCAGGGTCGGCTGATGAAGACGCTCTTTGTCTTCACTCAAACGAAACGATTTTTCTCGAGCTTCTCACAGGCTCAGCTGGATTAACTAATGGTAACAGTATATGCATATGTCTAGAATTGTTTTGGGCAGGTAACTAATTTAGAGGAAAAGGACGGGGAGTGCTTAAGATATTTTTTATAGGTTCATGTTTGATTAAATTTCAAGGCAGTTTGCGTTGTCGAAATGATTCATAAGCAGGATTGATTTTGGATAAAGAGAACTCTCTTTTCGTTCAATAATCCACCCCTTAAAGCTTTACCATTCAAACCTGACTTTAGCACAGCAAGTTTTAAACAGCATAAAAAAGAACCCTCTCCCCAAACAGGGAAAAGAGTTCTTTGATTGAAAAGATTAACGTTTCGAGAACTGAGGTGCACGACGTGCTGCTTTAAGACCGTATTTTTTACGTTCTTTCATACGTGCATCACGAGTTAAGAATCCAGCTGTTTTTAATGCTGGACGGTTATCTGGGTCTACAGTAAGTAGAGCACGTGAGATACCGTGACGGATCGCACCAGCTTGACCAGTGTAACCACCACCGTTAACGTTAACGTGAATGTCGTATTGACCTTCAACGCCCGTTTCAACTAGTGGTTGCTTAACGATAAGCTTTAAAGTTTCAAGATTAAAATATTCATCCATTTCGCGGCCGTTAATAACTACACGACCGTCGCCAGGCAATAGACGTACACGAGCAACAGAGTGCTTACGACGACCAGTACCATAATATTGTACTTGTGCCAAAATAATACCCTCCCTATCTATTAACCACGAAGTTCGTATGCTTCTGGTTTTTGAGCTTGATGATTGTGTTCGCTACCAGCAAATACATGAAGTTTCATGCCTTGTTTACGACCAAGAGTGTTCTTTGGAAGCATCCCTTTGATTGCAAGTTCAAGCATACGCTCAGGTTTGTTTGCGCGCATGTCGCCAGCTGTTGTTTGTTTTAAACCACCTGGGTGATTTGTGTGACGGTAGTAAATTTTGTCTTTTAATTTATTACCTGTTAATTCGATTTTCTCCGCATTGATGATGATTACGTGATCACCAGTATCAACGTGTGGAGTGAATGTTGGTTTGTGCTTACCACGTAGGATAGAAGCAACTTCTGAAGCTAGACGACCAAGTGTTTGACCTTCTGCATCAACAACATACCACTTACGATCAACTTCATTTGGCTTTGCCATATATGTTGTACGCATGATTTTTTACCTCCTAAAAACGCTCGCGTTCATTTCTTTTTTATTTTACTTAAAACCATTGTCTCTTGTAACATTCCGCAACCCGGGGCTAGTGGGTTTTTAGAATTACCATCTAACATCATATAATATCTGAAACCCAATGTCAACACGTTACACACGGCTTCGTTGCTTTTATTCTTATTTTTTTATCCTATTCAAGAAAATATTGGTTCCGAGTAATTTACTTGATGAAGATACAGTCCATGACCAGGTGCAGTTTTGCCTGCTTTTGTCCGATCGCACCCTTCTATAATTGCCTGAAGTTCACGCGGATCGCGTTTTCCGGTGCCGACCTCAAGCAAAGTTCCGACCATGATTCGGACCATATTATAAAGGAATCCATCGCCCTCTACGATAAACAATAGCTCATCACCCACATGTTGAAGCTCAAGCCTTGTCACCGTCCTTATTTTGTCAACAACGCTCGTATTAGCCGCACAGAAGGCACTGAAGTCATGTCTGCCCACTATATGTTGTGCTGCTTCTTTTATCGCCTCGATGTCTAGTGTTTCCTTAAAATGATAGCAGTGATTTCTTCTAAAAAGGTCTCCTTCCTTAGTTGGAAGTAACCGATACCGATATTGTTTGGAGATAGCCGAATAGCGAGCATGAAAATCTTCTGAGACTGCTACTGCCTCTATTATACGTATATCATTAGGTAATAAGGCATTAAGTGCTTTTGCCCAACGTGAGACAGGGATCTCTAGACTCGTTTCAAAATGAAACACTTGTCCGGTCGCATGCACCGTTGAATCCGTCCGCCCCGAAGAATGAATACGAAGCTCCTCACCTTTATGAATCTTTTTCAAGTTGGCTTCGATTTCCCCTTGGATTGTACGTTTTCCAGGCTGGACTTGATACCCTGCAAAATAAGTGCCTTCGTAGGCGACTTTACAAGCAATTTTTCTCATTGGAAGTATCTCCTTATATCATTCTTAACCAAATAATCACTATTCCTAAAACGATACAGATCAAAAGACTAAACGTATCCCGCCAGCTCCAAACAAGCTCCCTTAATTTCGTTCGACCTTCGCCACCTTGATAACCTCTCGCTTCCATCGCCAAAGCAAGTTCCTCTGCTCGCTTAAAGGCACTCATAAATAACGGTACTAATAAAGGCATTAATGCTTTAATTCGTTCTTTCCAAGGCCCTGACGTTAAGTCAACACCGCGAGCCATTTGAGCCTTTAATATTTTCTCCGCTTCCTGTAAAAAGGTCGGAATAAACCGAAGAGCGATCGAGATCATTAAAGCAAACTCATGGGCAGGCAATCGAACTTTCTTTAACGGCGTTAAAAGCTGCTCTAACCCATCTGTTAATTGCATCGGACTTGTCGTCAACGTCACTAGAGATGTAATCGCCACAATCGATATTAGCCGTACCGCGATAAAGGTCCCTTGGTTAAAACCATTCTCGTGCACCGATAAAGGCCCTAACTCTAACCAAACAGCTCCCCCTTTTGTCATAAAAAGATGCAAAAGAAACGTAAAGGCGACAAGAATAAAAATCGGCTTCAGCCCTCGATAGAGAAAATAAAACGGAATATGCGATAGCCACATTAAAAAAATAGCAAACCCAACAAATAAAAACATTCCATACCAATTCGACGTCAAAAAAACGAGCAACATAAGCAAAAAAGCGGCAATAATTTTCGTCCGTGGGTCTAACCGGTGTAAAAAAGACTCCACTGGCACAAATTGACCAATAATGACATGACTAAACATTAGGTTGACTCCCTTTCACTTAAGTGCCGGTCAATATAAGCGACCACTTTATCGAGGTCATAATAAAGTTCATCGTCTGTGAGTGAAAATTTTTCTTTAAAAGCATACAGAAATTCGACTTCCTCTGGTAAAGACAAACCGAAACTTCTTAGCTTATCCACTTGGCGAAAGATTTCATCACGAGTACCGACCATTTCAACTTTTCCTTGATCGAGCACAATAAAATAGTCGGCATAACGGGCAGCGTCCTCCATTTGATGGGTAATCAATATCGTCGTCGTGTCATGTTCCTGATGATAACGTGAAAACAAATCAAGCATCGTCTCACGCCCTTCTGGATCAAGCCCAGCGGTTGGCTCATCTAAAACCAAAACCTCTGGCAAACTAACGAGTACTCCCGCTATTGCGACACGCCTCATCTGCCCACCACTTAATTGAAAAGGAGAAGAATCCAACAAACTCTCGTCTAAACCGACTTTAGGTAAAATCTCCATCATTCGTTCCTCTGCCAATTGTTCACTCATGCCAAAATTTCTCGGTCCAAAACATATGTCTTTTCTGACCGTCTCTTCAAATAACTGATGCTCAGGGTATTGAAAGACCATCCCGACCTTTTGACGTAGTGACTTATAATCGGTAAACCTTTCACCTGTTTTTATAACAAACGATCCGACCTGAACCGTGCCTTTAGTTGGTTTTAACAATCCGTTTAAATGCTGAATAAAGGTCGATTTCCCTGAACCTGTATGCCCAATCACGGCTGTAAAAGAGCCAGATGGAATTTCAACATTTACATTAGTTAAAGCCCTTTTTTCAAAAGGAGTTCCAGCCATATAGAGGTGCTCTACTTGTTCAAGCTTAATGTCCATAATGCCTCAATCAACTCCTCTTCGGTTAATACAGGTGGATACACGCTACGGTCATAACTTTGTAGTCTTTCTTGAAGAGCGACAATAAAGGGAAGTCGTAACCCAGCTTTTTGAACAATCTTCTTATCTTGAAAAAGAGCAAGAGGGCTTTTGTCAGCAATAATCTTTCCCTGTTCAAGTACAATCATTCGCTCTGCTTCAGCTGCTTCTTTCATATCATGAGTAATGGAGATAATCGTGATGCCTTGCTCGTTTAGCATCCGCATAATTTCTAGTACTTCTTCCCTTCCATTAGGATCGAGCATAGAAGTAGCTTCATCAAAAATAAGAACTTCTGGTTCTAAGGCTAATACACCACAGATGGCCACACGTTGCTTTTGTCCACCTGAAAGGCGATGTGGTTCCATATCCATTAATTCATGAACACCGATCAACTTGGCATAATGAGCTATCCTCTTGACCATGATTTCACGTGGCATTCCTTGGTTCTCTAATCCAAATGCAATGTCATCTCTTACGGTTGTCGCCACAAATTGATGCTCAGGGTTTTGGAAAATCATCCCGACCTTTTGACGGATCCCCCGTAAATCGTCGGGCTTACTCGTTTGTAAACCATCAATCAAAATGGTGCCCTCTGTTGGCTGATTAAGTCCATTCATTAGTCGACCTAGCGTCGATTTACCCGAGCCATTCCGTCCAACAATCGATACCCATTCCTTTGCTCGAATCGATATAGACAGTTCGTTAATTGCGGCTTCCTCGCTACCATCATATTGATAAGTAACTTTGTCAAATAAGATGAGGTGATTCACCTAAAGTCCACCCCCATGCCTTAAGGCAATAGAATAAGTTCGTATAACAAAAAAAGGGCTCCACAGTAAGAGCAGCAAGTGCTCTCATTCTGTCGTGCCCTAATCGTAAACATTTATAGAGAGCCGTCTAACGTAAAAACGTTAAACAAGCTCAATAATGACCATTGGAGCACCGTCTCCACGACGAGGTCCAAGTTTTAAAATACGAGTATATCCACCTTGACGCTCTTCATAACGAGTTGCGATATCAGAGAAAAGTTTTTGGATTGCATCTTGACCAGACTCTTCATCTGCAACCTCACGACGAATAAATGCTGCCGCTTGACGACGAGCATGTAAGTCGCCACGCTTTCCAAGAGTGATCATTTTCTCAACGATTGAACGAAGCTCTTTTGCTTTCGCCTCAGTCGTTTCGATACGCTCATTAATAATAAGGTCAGTAGCTAAGTCGCGAAAAAGTGCTTTACGTCCAGCACTGTCACGGCCTAATTTTGCGTATGCCATAGTTCGTTTCCCTCCCTTAATCAATACTTTTCCCTAAAAGAGAACAAGTATAAAAGTCAATTCATGATGTAAATCATTGCTGCCTAAACTTAATCTTCTTTACGAAGACCAAGACCTAGTTCACCAAGCTTCTCTTGAACTTCTTCTAAAGATTTACGTCCAAGATTACGTACTTTCATCATGTCTTCTTCTGTTTTTTGTGTAAGCTCTTGTACAGTGTTAATGCCCGCACGTTTTAAACAGTTATAAGAACGAACAGATAAATCAAGCTCTTCAATTGTCATTTCAAGAACTTTTTCTTTCTGATCCTCTTCTTTTTCGACCATGATTTCCGCATTTTGTGCTTGATCCGTTAAACCGACGAAGATGTTAAGGTGTTCTGTTAAAATCTTCGCACCTAAAGAAACCGCTTCTTCAGGTCGAATACTTCCATCAGTCCACACATCAAGAGTAAGTTTGTCATAATTCGTCACTTGACCGACACGAGTATTTTCTATTTGATAGTTTACACGTGATACTGGTGTGTAAATCGAGTCGATCGGAAGAACACCAATTGGTTGATCTTCATTTTTATTTCCCACAGCCAATACATAACCACGGCCACGTTTGGCTGTTAAACGCATACGAAGGTTTGCACCTTTTGCTAAGGTAGCAATATATAAGTCAGGGTTCAACACTTCGATATCACTATCATGTGTTAAATCTCCCGCTCTTACTTCTCCTTCACCTTGTACATCAATTTCCAAAGTCTTTTCTTCATCTGAATATATCTTCAGTGCTAGCTTCTTCAAGTTTAAGATGATTGTTGTTACGTCTTCTACAACCCCTTCGATTGTAGAAAACTCATGTAAAACCCCATCAATTTGTACTGAAGTAATCGCCGCACCCGGTAGTGATGATAGAAGAATACGACGTAAGGAGTTTCCTAGAGTTGTACCATACCCACGTTCTAGTGGTTCTACTACAAACTTTCCGTACTTTGCGTCTTCACTAACTTCAACCGTTTCAATAATTGGCTTTTCGATTTCAATCATTAAACAAACCCTCCTTCAAAACGTCGAACTCCGGTAGACTGTTAGGAAAGCCTAACCGGACATCCCATTAGGCAGTTCCCAACCGTTTCACCTTACTTGCCAACTGGATTTTTTTCCGTCTTATCCATTATTGACACATTCAGGAAATCTATACAATGATTGATTCCGTTACACTCTACGACGTTTTGGCGGACGGCAGCCGTTATGTGGAACTGGAGTCACATCTTTGATCATGTTGACTTCTAGTCCGACAGCTTGTAATGAACGAATTGCAGCTTCACGACCCGCGCCAGGACCTTTTACAGATACTTCGATTGTTTTCATGCCGTTTTCCATTGCTGTTTTTGCCGCAGCTTCTGCCGCCATTTGAGCAGCAAATGGAGTTGACTTACGAGAACCCTTGAAGCCTAATGCTCCAGCACTTGCCCATGAAATTGCATTACCGTGTACATCAGTAATCGTCACGATAGTGTTGTTGAATGTTGAACGAATATGTGCAACACCCGATTCAACATTTTTACGTTGACGACGCTTTGGACGAGTATTCGTTTTCTTAGCCATTGCTTATACGACCTCCCTTACTTATTTCTTCTTATTCGCTACAGTACGACGAGGACCTTTACGCGTACGTGCATTGTTTTTAGAGTTTTGACCACGAACTGGTAGACTACGACGGTGGCGGATACCACGATACGAACCAATTTCAATTAGACGTTTAATGTTAAGAGAAACTTCACGACGAAGGTCTCCTTCTACTGTGTGTGCTTCTACAGCTTCACGAATGCGACCTAGCTCTTCTTCAGTTAAGTCACGAACGCGTGTACTTTCTGAAACACCAGCTTGTGCAAGAATTTCTGTTGATTTAGCTTTTCCAATTCCGAAGACATACGTAAGTGCAATGACTACACGTTTGTCACGAGGAATATCAACACCAGCAATACGTGCCATTAATTAGCACCTCCTTATATTAACCTTGCTTTTGTTTATGTTTCGGGTTTTCACAAATAACCATAACCGTCCCTTTACGACGGATGACTTTGCACTTTTCACAAATCGGCTTGACAGATGGTCTAACCTTCATTTTTGTTACCTCCTTATGGTACGGAGTGCATGAGATTTAAATTGACTTAAACAGATCGAATTCAAAAACGAACAACGTTTTTTGTTAACGATGAACGCTATTTATTTATAACGATAAGTAATTCGTCCACGAGTTAAATCATAAGGTGAAAGTTCAACAGTCACTTTATCACCAGGTAAAATTCGAATAAAGTGCATTCTAATTTTTCCCGATACGTGTGCTAAAACTTTATGTCCATTTTCTAACTCTACACGAAACATTGCATTAGGAAGTGGTTCAATTACTGTACCTTCAACTTCAATTACATCCTCTTTCGCCATAGGTATTCACGCTCCTTCCTTCAGTAAATCTTGTATATACAAAAAGTTGCTCACCTATATGCAACCTTTAATTAGTCACATGTTAATCACTTCAAAACTATCGAAATCTAATCAGCTTTTGTTAAAATCTCAAAGCCTGAATCAGTAATCGCAATAGTGTGCTCAAAGTGGGCACAATTCTTTTTGTCAACTGTCTCAACCGTCCAGTTGTCTGCAAGAGTTCGCACATATCGCGAACCAGCATTCACCATCGGTTCAATCGCTAAAACCATTCCTGGTTTTAAACGTGGTCCTTTACCAGGGGGACCGTAATGAGGGATTTGTGGATCCTCATGTAAGTCTTGCCCAACGCCATGTCCAACATACTCACGCACAATCGAAAAACCAAAAGGCTCTACATATGACTGAATCGCATGAGATATATCTGATAGCCGACCACCAGGCTGTGCCTGTTCTAGACCTTTGAAAAGGGAAGCTTCCGTGACTTCAAGCAATTTCTTGTCGTCATCACTAATATCCCCTACTGCATATGTCCAAGCAGAATCACCATGATATCCGTTGTAATATGCCCCGATGTCAATACTGATGATGTCGCCATCCTTCAGCACGCGATTCCCTGGAATACCATGTACTAACTCTTCATTTACTGAAGCACAGATACTACCTTTGAATCCATTATAGCCTTTGAAAGAGGGTGTTGCATCGTGAGAACGAATAAACTCTTCAGCTATTTTGTCTAGTTTAATTGTTGTTACACCAGGCTTGATATATTCTTGTAACGCTTGATGTGTAAGAGCAACAATCGAACCGGCTTCACGCATTATCTCAAGCTCGCGCTCGGTTTTACAAATGATCATGCATGAATTCCTCTTAATAATTGATCAATATCAGTAAAAACAACATTAATGTCTTGGTCACCTTTAATATTTTCAAGATAACCTTTTGCCGAGTAAAAATCGATAAGAGGTTGTGCTTGTTGTTGATTCACTTCAAGACGTTTCTTAACCGTTTCTGGTTTGTCATCGTCACGTTGAATTAATTCACTACCATCTAGGTCACATACACCTTCCACTTTAGGTGGATTGAAAATCACGTGATACGTTTTTCCAGATGTAGGTGATACCCGTCGACCTGTTAATCGATCCATCAACAGCTGCTCCGGTACATCAACATTTAAAACATAATCAATCTTACGTCCCATTGATGACAGAATATCTTCTAATGCTTCTGCTTGTGCAACAGTACGAGGAAAACCATCAAGTAAAAAGCCATCTTTACAATCATCTTCATTAAGACGTTCGCGTACAATACCGATGGTTACTTCATCAGGAACTAACTCACCCGCATCGATAAAAGATTTTGCTTTAACACCTAGATCAGTTTGGCCTTTAATTGCCGCACGAAACATATCACCAGTTGAAATGTGAGGAATTTGATATTTTTCTACAATTCTCTCAGCTTGAGTTCCCTTACCAGCGCCTGGTAAACCCATTAAAATAAGATTCACTAATATCCCTCCAATATCCATTATAACAACTAAGAGAAACAGGACGAGAAAGCCTTCTTACCCTGCTCCCCTTTTTACTTAATAAACCCTTTATATGAACGTTTAATTAATTGACTTTCAATACGTTTCATCGTATCTAATGCTACACCAACTACGATTAACAATCCAGTTCCACCAATTTGAATTGCTTGTGGCAACCCGAGTAACTTTGTAAAAAAGACCGGAAGAATTGCTACAACCGCTAAGAAGATTGCGCCAACAAACGTTAAACGATATAAAATGCGCGTTAAGTAAGTTTGTGTTGATTTTCCTGGACGAATGCCTGGGATATAGCCACCTTGTTTTTTAAGGTTTTCAGCCATCTGCTCAGGGTTAACTTGAACAAATGTATAGAAATACGTAAACCCAATAATTAATGCCGCATAAACAATCATCCCAACAGGGTTAGTATAATCGAAATACGTAATAATCCAGTTTGAAACAGCATTATCTCTACCGAAAAATCCTGCAACGACTGGTGGGAACATAAACAACGATAATGCGAAGATAACCGGAATTACCCCTGCAGCATTTACTTTAATTGGTAAATGCGTTGACTGTCCTCCAACCGGGCTACGACCAGCTAGACGCTTTGCATACTGAACTGGAATTTTTCTTAATGCTTGCTGTATAAATATTACTCCAACTGTAATTGCCAAAATCGCAAGCAATAATAACAAAATGGTTACAATGCTTAGGAATAATTGGTCACCTGCATTTTCAATTTGAAGTGCGTAAATCTGGTTAACCGCATTTGGAATTCCAGCAGCAATACCAGCAAAAATTAAGATAGAAATACCATTTCCGACACCATATGCAGTAATTTGTTCACCTAACCACATAAGGAATGCCGTACCAGCAGTTAAAACGAGAGCTATAAATATATACATTGGAATTGATGGGTTAGGAATTAATCCTGGGAACATAGCATTAAACCCAACCGACATTCCTAACGCTTGAATGAATCCTAAAACGATCGTTCCATATCGAGTAAACTGAGTTAACTTACGTCTTCCAGCTTCTCCTTGTTTTGCCCATTCTGCAAACTTAGGAACTACATCCATTTGTAATAACTGCACTACGATCGAGGCAGTAATATATGGCATAATCCCCATTGCAAAAATTGAAAAGTTCCCTAATGCTCCCCCGCCAAACGTATTGAGAAAACCAAAAGCATTAGCTTGGTCTACAAAGTTTAGTACATCACTATTAGAACCTGGTATAGGAATAAAGCTCCCAATCCTAAATACAATGAGCATAAGAAGGGTGAATACGACCTTACGACGGATATCACCCACCCTAATGATGTTGGAGATCGTTTGGAACATTAAATCACCTCTGTTTTTCCGCCAGCAGCTTCGATTGCTGCTACAGCTGAGGCCGAGAACTTATTGGCTTTAACCGTTAAGTTCTTTTCAATTTTACCGTTACCCAAAATCTTAATACCGTATTTAACGTTTTTCACAGTACCAGACTCAATTAGTAATTCAGGTGTTACTTCAGTACCTTCCTCAAAACGATTAAGAGTATCTAAATTAACAACCGTAAATTCCTTACGAGTTGGATTAGTAAAACCACGTTTTGGCAAACGACGGTACAGAGGATTTTGACCACCTTCAAAACCTGGACGTACACCGCCACCAGAACGTGAATTTTGACCTTTGTGTCCTCTACCTGATGTTTTTCCGTTTCCAGAACCGATACCACGACCTACGCGGTTACGAACTTTACGTGATCCTTCTGCAGGTTTTAACTCATGAAGTTTCATGTCGACACCTCCTCATTAATAAGAATAATGATATTATGCTTCGATCTCTGTTACTGTTAAAAGGTGTGAAACCTTATTTACCATACCGCGAATCGCTGCGTTATCTTCTTGAACTACTGTTTGATGCATTTTACGTAACCCAAGTGTGTTAACTGTAACGCGTTGGTCTTTCGGACGACCGATAAGACTACGAGTGAGGGTAATTTCTAATTTCTTAGCCATTTAATGTCCCTCCTTATCCTAACAGTTCTTCTACTGATTTACCGCGAAGTTTCGCAACTTCTTCAGCACGCTTAAGGCTTGATAATCCTTGCATAGTAGCACGTACCATGTTGATAGGATTATTTGAACCAAGTGATTTAGAAAGAATGTCACCTACACCTGCAAGGTCAAGAACCGCACGTACAGGTCCACCTGCAATAACTCCAGTACCCTCTGAAGCTGGTTTTAATAATACACGACCTGCTCCAAAATGTCCTGTTACTAAATGTGGAATTGTTGTACCAACAACTGGTACTTCAATGAGGTTTTTCTTCGCATCTTCTACCGCTTTACGGATAGCTTCAGGAACTTCCTGAGCTTTACCCATACCGAAACCGACATGACCGTTTTTATCGCCAACTACAACCAATGCAGCAAAGCGGAAACGACGTCCACCTTTAACAACCTTTGCTACACGATTGACAGCTACTACTTTTTCTTCAAGTTCCAACGTATTAGGGTCAATACGACGCATTCGTTTTCCCTCCTTTTTTGTTTAAAATTCTAGACCAGCTTCACGAGCTGCGTCTGCTAAAGTTGCTACACGTCCGTGGTATATAAAACCGCCACGATCAAAGACAATGACTTTATGTCCATTCTCAACTGCACGTTTTGCTACAAGTGCTCCTACTTGTTTAGCAGCTTCTGTATTACTACCGTTTTCTAAACCTAACTCTTTATCTAAAGATGAAGCAGATGCTAAAGTAACACCATTTACATCGTCGATTAATTGAGCATAGATATGTTTAGATGAACGGAATACATTTAAGCGCGGACGTTCAGGAGTTCCTGTAATTGTGCGACGAACGTGAGCGTGTCTTTTCTTACGTGCCGTATTTTTATTAGGCTTCGTAATCATTGAACGTCAGTCCTTTCCGTAATTTAATGATTATTTACCAGTTTTTCCTTCTTTACGACGGATGTGTTCACCTTCGTAGCGAATTCCTTTTCCTTTGTAAGGTTCAGGTAGACGTACAGAACGAATGTTAGAAGCAACAGCACCTACACGTTCTTTATCAATACCTTTTACGATTACTTTCGTATTTGAAGGAACTTCGATTTCGATTCCTGCTTCAGGAACGATTTCAACTGGATGTGAGTAACCAACGTTAAGTACAAGCTTTTGGCCAGATTTAGTAGCACGGTAACCGACACCGACTAATTCTAAACCACGCTCATAACCTTTTGTTACTCCTTCTACCATATTGCCAATCAAACTAGCAGTTGTACCATGAAGAGCTTTGTGCTCCTTTTTATCAGATGGTCGTTCAACTGTAATTTGCTTTTCTTCAACGTTTACTTTCATGTCTGAATGAAGTTCACGTGTTAATTCACCTTTAGGTCCTTTAACTGTAAAAGTTGTACCATCAAGAGTAACTGTAACACCACTTGGAACTTCAACTGGTTTATTACCAATACGAGACATACAATACACCTCCGTTCAATTAAAGAATCTTCTTACCAAACGTATGCTAAAACTTCTCCGCCGATTTGTTGGCTGCGAGCTTCTTTATCAGTTAACACTCCGTTAGAAGTAGAAACGATAGCAATACCAAGTCCACCAAGTACACGAGGAAGCTCACCGGCTTTTGCGTATACACGAAGACCAGGCTTACTGATACGTTTTAAACCAGTAATTACACGTTCGTTTGTTGGACCGTATTTTAAGAAGATACGGATAACTCCTTGTTTATTATCTTCAACATATTCGTAATCACGAATGAAACCTTCACGTTTTAAGATTTCAGCGATTTCCTTCTTCACCTTTGAAGCAGGCAATTCTAGCTTCTCGTGACGAACTGTGTTCGCATTACGAATACGAGTCAGCATATCTGCAATAGGATCTGTCATGACCATTTGTTTTTACCTCCTTCCCGTTCTTGAGCTTACCAGCTAGCTTTCTTCACACCAGGAATTTGCCCTTTATGCGCAAGTTCTCTGAAGCAAATCCGGCAAAGTTTAAACTTACGAATAACTGAATGAGGACGACCGCAACGTTCACAACGTGTATATTCTTGTACTTTATACTTTTGTGTACGTTTTTGCTTTGCAATCATTGATTTCTTTGCCAATGTTTTCCCTCCTCTTATTAGGTGACCGTATTATTTTTTGAACGGCATTCCCATATGTGTTAATAATTCACGAGCTTCTTCATCAGTGTTAGCTGTTGTTACGATAACAACATCCATTCCACGTACTTTATCCACTTTATCATAATCAATTTCAGGGAAAATTAATTGCTCTTTAACACCAAGAGTATAGTTCCCACGACCATCAAAAGCTTTATTAGAGATACCACGGAAGTCACGTACACGTGGTAAAGAAACAGTAACTAATTTATCTAAGAATGCATACATACGCTCACCACGAAGAGTAACCTTCGCACCGATAGGCATTCCTTCACGAAGTTTGAAACCAGCGATTGATTTCTTCGCTTTTGTTACAAGTGGTTTTTGACCAGTGATTTGTCCTAACTCTTCAACAGCTTTATCTAAAGCTTTTGCATTAGAAACAGCATCACCAATACCCATGTTGACAACAATTTTATCAAGTTTAGGCACAGCCATTACTGAAGTATAGTTGAACTTCTCTACTAGAGAAGGGACGATCTCATTTGAATACTTTTCTTTTAAACGATTCACAGGATTAACCTCCTTTCAACCTGACTACTTATCTAGAACTTCGCCAGACTTTTTAGCAATACGTACTTTTTTATCATCTACTACTTTATATCCTACACGAGTAGGTTCACCAGACTTAGGATCAACTGGCATTACATTTGAAGCATGAATCGGCGCTTCTTGCGTTAAGATACCACCTTGTGGGTTATCTTGAGACGGTTTCGCGTGTTTTTTCACGAAATTCACGCCTTCAACAAGGACACGATTCTTTTTCGGAAATGCTTCTAAAATAACACCCTGCTTACCTTTGTCTTTACCAGAGATCACTTTTACAGTGTCACCTTTTTTGACATGCATATTTGCCATGTTCGCACCTCCTTGACAGGCCTTCTCATTAATGAGTGATTAAAGAACTTCCGGAGCAAGAGACACAATCTTCATGAATTGATTTTCACGAAGTTCGCGTGCTACAGGTCCAAAAATACGAGTTCCACGAGGGCTCTTATCATCACGAATAATTACAACTGCGTTCTCATCAAACTTGATATATGAACCGTCGTTACGACGAGCACCACTTTTTGAACGAACAATAACAGCTTTTACAACGTCACCTTTCTTGACAACGCCACCTGGTGTTGCTTGTTTCACCGAACAAACGATAACATCACCAATATTAGCTGTTTTGCGACCAGAACCACCTAAAACTTTGATAGCTAGCACTTCACGAGCACCAGAGTTATCAGCAACTTTTAAACGAGATTCTTGTTGAATCATGCGATCTTACCTCCCTTCAACTAAAGAACATCTATTAAATGATAACCGCTTCTTCAACGATTTCAATTAAACGGAAACGTTTATCTTTTGATAATGGACGAGTTTCCATGATTTTAACGATATCGCCAATTTTAGCTTTGTTATCTTCATCATGTGCTTTGAATTTCTTAGAATATTTTACACGCTTACCGTAAAGGCGGTCTTTCTTGTATGTTTCGACAAGAACAGTAATGGTCTTATCCATTTTGTCAGAAACAACGCGCCCATTATATACTTTGCGTTGGTTGCGTTCCATATTTTAGCAAACCTCCTTTTAGCCGTTGTTAATTCCAAGCTCACGTTCACGCAAAACTGTCTTTGCACGAGCAATTGCTTTACGAACTTCACGAATGCGGGCTGGATTATCTAATTGACCAGTCGCTAGTTGAAAGCGAAGGTTGAATAATTCTTCTTTAAGTGATTTCGTTTTTTGCTCAATTTCAGCAGTGGTTAAGTTACGAATATCATTAGCTTTCATTTGCGTCACCACCCACTTCTTCACGTTTTACAAATTTACATTTAACAGGTAATTTATGAGAAGCTAAACGTAACGCTTCACGAGCTACCTCTTCTGACACTCCAGAGATTTCAAACATAACTTTTCCAGGTTTAACGACAGCAACCCAACCTTCAGGAGCCCCTTTACCTGAACCCATTCGAACTTCTAGAGGTTTTGCAGTGTAAGGTTTAGATGGGAAAATCTTAATCCAAACTTTACCACCACGTTTCATATAACGAGTCATCGCAATACGAGCCGCTTCGATTTGACGGTTTGTAATCCAAGAAGCATCTTGAGCTTGTAAACCGTACTCACCGAAATGTACTTCCGTACCGCCTTTGGCACGACCACGCATTTTTCCACGATGTTCACGACGATATTTCACACGTTTTGGCATTAACATGATTAGTTGCCTCCTTCCTTTTGGTTCGTCCCTTTCGTTGGAAGAACTTCACCGCGATAGATCCAGATTTTCACACCTAGTTTACCGTATGTTGTATCTGCTTCTGCTGTACCGTAATCAATATCAGCACGAAGAGTGTGAAGCGGAACAGTTCCTTCACTATAATGTTCAGCACGAGCGATATCAGCACCACCTAAACGACCAGATACTTGAGTTTTAATACCCTTTGCACCTGAACGCATTGTGCGTTGAATCGCTTGTTTCATTGCACGACGGAAAGAAATACGATTTTCTAATTGACGAGCAATGTTTTCAGCTACTAATTTAGCATCTAAATCAGCATGTTTAATTTCAAAAATGTTAATATGAACTCTTTTACCAGTTAGTTCATTTAAAGCTTTACGTAAAGCTTCTACTTCTGATCCACCTTTACCAATAACCATTCCTGGTTTAGCAGTAGATACAGTTACATTTACGCGGTTTGCAGCACGCTCAATTTCAACTTTAGAAACTGAAGCATCTTTCAAACGGTTTTCGATGTACTCACGAATTTTAATATCTTCGTGTAGTAAATCAGCATAATCTTTATCAGCGTACCATTTTGACTCCCAGTCACGAATAACGCCTACTCGAAGTCCAACAGGATTGACCTTTTGACCCACGCTTTATCCCTCCTTCTTTTCTGTTACAACTAGTGTGATGTGGCTTGTGCGCTTGTTAATACGACTAGCACGACCTTGTGCACGTGGACGGAAACGTTTTAACGTTACTCCCTCATCGACAAACACTTCACTAATTACAAGATTATTTGGCTCCATTTCATAGTTGTGCTCAGCATTCGCAATCGCAGAGTTAAGAAGTTTCTCAACTACTGTGGAAGCAGCTTTTGGTGTGTGACGAAGAATTGCAATCGCCTCACCTACTTGCTTGCCGCGAATAAGATCAACAACTAAACGAACTTTACGAGGAGCAATACGGATTTGTTTGGCTACAGCTTTAGCTTGCATAGACTAAAGACCTCCTCTCTAACTCACCTTAACGTCTTGTTTTCTTATCATCAGCAGCGTGACCTTTATACGTACGAGTAGGTGCAAACTCTCCAAGTTTGTGTCCTACCATGTCTTCAGAAATGTATACAGGAACATGCTTACGACCATCATAAACGGCAATCGTGTGACCAATAAAGTCAGGGAAAATTGTTGAGCGACGTGACCAAGTTTTAATTACGCGCTTGTCATTTCCTTCGTTCATCGTTTCAACTTTTTTCATTAAATGATCATCGACAAAAGGTCCCTTTTTTAAACTACGACCCATGAGATATCCTCCCTTCGTGATCGGCGCACGGTTCTACCTTAGAACCGCAGCACTAATCCCGTTATTTTTTACGACGACGGACAATATACTTATCAGACGCTTTGTTTTTATTACGTGTTTTGTAACCAAGAGTTGGTTTACCCCATGGTGACATTGGAGATTTACGTCCGATAGGTGATTTACCTTCACCACCACCGTGTGGGTGATCGTTAGGGTTCATTACAGAACCACGAACAGTTGGGCGTTTGCCTAACCAACGAGAACGACCGGCTTTACCGATATTCACAAGTTCGTGCTCAAGATTACCAACTTGACCAATTGTAGCACGGCAAGTAGCTAAGATATAACGAGTTTCACCAGAGTTTAAACGTACAAGAACATAGTTTTCTTCTTTACCAAGAACTTGAGCTTCTGTTCCTGCAGAACGAACTAATTGTCCGCCTTTACCTGGTTTTAATTCGATGTTATGAATAACAGTACCAACAGGGATATTGATAAGTGGTAAAGCATTACCAACTTTAATATCAGAGTTAGGGCCTGACTCAATCATCATATCAACTTTAAGACCTTTAGGCGCTAAAATATAACGCTTTTCACCATCTGCATAGTTGACTAAAGCGATGTTAGCCGAACGGTTCGGATCGTATTCGATCGTAGCAACGCGTCCTGGAATTCCATCTTTATTACGTTTAAAGTCAATCACACGGTATTGGCGCTTATGACCGCCACCTTGATGACGTACAGTTAATTTACCTTGATTGTTACGTCCGCCTTTTTTATGAAGCGGTGCAAGCAATGATTTTTCTGGTTTGTCCGTCGTGATTTCCTTGAAATCTAGAACAGACATACCACGACGACCGGCACTGGTCGGTTTGTACTTTTTAATAGCCATGTTCAGTTACCTCCTTCTTTAAAAAATTAAACTCCCTCGAAGAATTCAAGTTCTTTGCTATCTGGTGTTAGAGTGACAACAGCTTTTTTACGACGAGCTGTAAAGCCAGTGTAACGACCAAAACGCTTAGATTTACCTTTGTAATTCATCGTGTTCACTTTAGAAACTTTCACTTCAAAGATTTCTTCAACCGCATCTTTGATTTGTGTTTTATTCGCACGAACATCCACTTCAAATGTGTAAACTTTTTCACTCATTAAATCAGCTGAACGTTCTGTAATAACTGGGCGCTTAATGATATCACGAGCGTTTGACATTACGCAAGCACCTCCTCTACCTTTTCAACGGCTTCTTTGGTGATGATTAGCTTATCATGCTTGATGACATCTAATACATTAACACCTTCCGCAGTAACGATTGTTACTCCAGGAATATTACGTGCAGACAATGCAACTTTTTCATCATAGTTAGCTGTAACAACTAATGCTTTTGAGTCTACAGATAATGCAGCTAAAACATTAACCATATCTTTTGTTTTAATAGAATCAAACTTAAGATCCTCTAAAACAACGATTTCCGCTGCTTTCACTTTGCTTGAAAGTGCAGATTTGATAGCTAAACGACGAACTTTTTTCGGTAATTTGTAGCTGTAGCTACGTGGAGTTGGTCCGAATACTACGCCTCCACCAACCCATTGTGGTGCACGGATAGTTCCTTGACGAGCGCGACCAGTTCCTTTTTGACGCCATGGTTTACGACCTCCACCGCGTACTTCAGAACGTCCTTTTGTTTTGTGAGTTCCTTGACGTAAAGATGCTTGTTGCATCACGATAGCGTCGTGTAAAACAGCTTTATTTGGCTCTAAACCAAAGATTGATTCAACTAACTCGATGTCTCCAACTTGTGAACCTGATTGATTAAATAATGCTACTTTCGGCATGATGTGGCCTCCTTTCTTACAGTGTTAATTAGTTTCCTTTAACCGCACTTTGAACAGTTACATAACTTTTCTTAGCTCCAGGAACATTTCCTTTTACTAATAGAAGATTACGTTCTGTATCAACTTTGACGACTTCTAAGTTTTGGATCGTAATTTGTTCTCCACCCATACGTCCAGGTAATAATTTACCTTTAAATACACGGTTCGGAGCAACAGGACCCATTGAACCAGGACGACGGTGATATCTTGAACCGTGAGACATTGGTCCGCGAGATTGGTTATGACGTTTGATTGCGCCTTGGAAACCTTTCCCTTTAGAAATACCTGTTACGTCAATTGATTCACCAATTGCAAATGTATCTACCTTAACTTCTTGCCCTACTTCATACTCAGCAAGACTTACGTTACGGATTTCCTTAATGAAGCGCTTAGGTGTTGTGCTTGCTTTTGCAGCATGACCTTCAGCTGGCTTATTAATGTTTGACTTCTTCTGATCAGCAAATCCTAATTGAATCGCTTCATAACCATCTGACTCAACAGTTTTCACTTGAAGAACAACATTTGGCTCAGCTTCAATTACTGTTACTGGGATAACTTCACCATTTTCAGCAAATACTTGAGTCATACCAATTTTTCTTCCTAAGATTCCTTTGGACATCCGAAACACCTCCTATAAAAATATAATGTATTTTGCCATTTTCTCTATTCATATAAGACTATCTACAGTCTAAAAATTACAATTTAATTTCGATATCTACACCTGACGGTAAGTCCAAACGCATTAGCGCATCCACAGTTTGTGGAGTTGGATTCACAATGTCAATTAGGCGTTTATGCGTGCGCATTTCGAATTGTTCACGAGAATCCTTGTACTTATGAACCGCACGTAAAACTGTGTAAACTGATTTTTCAGTTGGAAGCGGAATCGGACCAGATACTTGCGCACCTGAACGCTTTGCCGTTTCTACAATTTTTTCTGCTGATTGATCTAGTACACGGTGATCATACGCTTTTAAACGAATACGAATCTTTTGCTTTGCCATAATAGCCCCTCCTTTTTCGTCCATTTTTATAAACAGACATACTCCGCGAAAATTTCCTACACCGTGCCATGGCAAAGGGGCCTGGTGTGTCAGCAACCTTCCGCATCATCGCTGTCAATGACCAACATTCAACATTATACTTGAAAGAAGTGCACAAATCAAGTATTTATCTCGTTAATCACACTTCTACTATTATATAGATACATCTACATATTTGCAAGGTTATTTTAAAAATAGTTTTTCCTTTTATATCCTACTCCATTATAAAAGGAGCACCCTATTAAGAGTGCTCCTTTACTTAACGGTTACCCGTTAATTATTTTGTAATTGTTGCAACAACGCCAGCACCAACTGTACGTCCACCTTCACGGATTGAGAATTTAGTACCTTCTTCAATCGCGATTGGTGAAATTAATTCTACAGTCATTTCGATGTTGTCACCAGGCATTACCATCTCAACGCCTTCTGGAAGATGTACAATTCCAGTTACGTCAGTTGTACGGAAGTAGAACTGAGGACGGTAGTTAGAGAAGAATGGAGTGTGACGTCCACCTTCTTCTTTTGAAAGAACATAAACTTCAGCTTGGAAGTTTGTGTGTGGTGTAATTGTTCCTGGCTTAGCAAGAACTTGTCCACGTTGGATATCATCACGAGATACACCACGTAGTAATGCACCAATGTTGTCGCCAGCTTCAGCATAGTCAAGAAGCTTACGGAACATTTCTACTCCAGTTACAGTTGTAGAAGATTTTTCCTCAGCAAGACCAATGATGTCGATAACGTCACCAACATTAAGTTGTCCACGCTCTACACGACCTGTAGCAACCGTACCACGACCAGTGATTGAGAATACATCCTCAACTGGCATCATGAATGGCTTTTCAGTGTCACGTGGAGGTGTTGGGATATACTCGTCAACTGCGTTCATTAGTTCAACGATTTTTTCTTCCCAAGCAGCGTCACCTTCTAATGCTTTAAGAGCAGAACCTTGGATAACAGGAATGTCATCACCAGGGAAATCGTACTCAGAAAGAAGGTCACGTACTTCCATTTCTACTAATTCTAATAACTCTTCGTCATCAACCATGTCACATTTGTTTAAGAATACAACAAGGTAAGGTACACCTACTTGACGAGAAAGTAAGATGTGCTCACGAGTTTGTGGCATTGGACCGTCAGCAGCAGATACTACTAAGATTCCTCCGTCCATTTGTGCAGCACCAGTGATCATGTTTTTAACATAGTCAGCGTGTCCTGGGCAGTCAACGTGTGCATAGTGACGAGAATCAGTTTCGTACTCAACGTGTGCAGTTGAGATTGTGATACCACGCTCACGCTCCTCTGGAGCTCCGTCGATTGCGTCATATGCCATTGCAGTTCCTTTACCAGACTTTTTAGCAAGTACAGTAGTGATTGCTGCAGTTAGTGTTGTTTTACCATGGTCAACGTGTCCAATTGTACCAATATTGGCATGTGTTTTGGAACGATCGAATTTTTCTTTACCCATGATTCAATTCCTCCCTTAATATAAGTATTTAAATTTTTTATGGATAAGAAAGGTGAATTACCCATTAATTGTTGAATAACACCTTTCTTAGAATACAACAAATTGATACAAGAAACAATTCTTAACGGTTTTTATTGACCTGTTTGCTTCTTAATGATTTCTTCAGCAACGCTCTTAGGCACTTCTTCATAATGATCAAAGAACATAGAGTAAGTACCACGGCCTTGTGTACGAGAACGAAGTGAAGTAGCATATCCGAACATTTCAGCTAATGGAACAAATGCTTTAACAATTTGTGCATTACCACGAGCGTCCATACCTTCAACACGTCCACGACGAGCTGTAACATCTCCCATGATATCTCCCATGTACTCCTCAGGAATTACGATTTCCACTTTCATAAGTGGCTCTAGTAAAACTGGGCTACATTTTGATTTAGCATTCTTAAGTGCCATAGAAGCGGCAATCTTAAACGCCATCTCAGATGAATCGACATCATGATAAGAACCATCGTAAAGTTTTGCTTTGATATCGATGATTGGGAAACCAGCGATCATACCATTATCAAGAGCTTCTGAAATACCCGCTTCAACAGAACTGATGTATTCACGCGGAACTACCCCACCGACAACAGCATTTTCAAATTCAAAACCTGCTCCCTCTTCGTTAGGTGAGAATTCAACCCAAACGTGACCAAATTGACCGCGTCCACCCGATTGACGAACGAACTTACCTTCAACTTGTGCCGTTTGACGAATTGTCTCACGATAAGATACTTGAGGAGCACCAACATTTGCTTCTACTTTGAATTCACGTCTCATACGATCAACAATGATATCTAAGTGAAGTTCACCCATACCACCGATAATTGTTTGACCTGTTTCTTCATCAGTATGTGTTTTAAATGTTGGATCTTCCTCTGCAAGTTTAGAAAGAGCGATACCCATTTTATCTTGGTCCGCTTTTGACTTAGGCTCAACAGATAAGTGAATAACAGGCTCCGGGAACTGCATTGACTCTAAGATAACAAGGTTTTTCTCATCACAAAGAGTATCACCAGTTGTTGTATCTTTTAAACCAACGGCCGCTGCAATGTCACCTGAGTAAACCGTAGAGATTTCCTCACGAGAATTAGCATGCATTTGAAGGATACGACCAACACGCTCACGCTTGTCTTTAGTTGCATTACGCACATAAGAACCAGAGTTAAGCGTTCCAGAGTACACTCGGAAGAATGTAAGTTTTCCTACGAAAGGATCTGTCATTACTTTAAACGCAAGTGCTGCAAATGGTTGATCATCACCAGGTTCGCGAGTTACTTCTTCTTCAGAATCTGGCACATGTCCACGAATCGCCGCTACATCTAGCGGTGATGGTAGGTAGGCAAGAACTGCATCAAGAAGTGCTTGAACACCTTTGTTTTTGAAAGCAGAACCACAAATGACTGGATAGAACTCAACATTACAAGTTCCTTTACGGATTGCAGCCATAAGCTCTTCATTTGTTAATTCTTCACCCTCAAGATATTTCATCATAAGTTCTTCATCTAACTCAGCGACTGCTTCTACTAAAGACTCACGCAATTCAGTTGCTTGATCTTTTAAATCAGCAGGAATCTCAGTAATTTCCCAGTCTTGACCTAAGTCATCTTTAGAAATATGAGCAACCATTTCAATTAAATCAATGTAGCCGGTGAATTCATCTTCAGCTCCAATTGGTAATTGAATTGGATGTGCGTTCGCTTGTAAACGATCGCGTAATGTTCCAACAGAGTACATGAAGTCTGCACCTGTTTTGTCCATTTTGTTAATGAAAACAATACGAGGAACACCATAAGTAGTTGCTTGACGCCATACCGTTTCTGTTTGCGGTTCAACACCAGATTGTGCATCAAGTACCGCCACAGCTCCATCTAGTACACGTAATGAGCGTTCAACCTCAACCGTAAAGTCTACGTGTCCAGGAGTATCAATGATATTGATACGGTGGTCTTTCCATTGTGCTGTTGTCGCAGCAGACGTGATTGTAATACCACGCTCTTGCTCTTGCTCCATCCAGTCCATTTGAGAAGCACCTTCGTGTGTTTCACCAATTTTGTGCACACGACCTGTGTAGTATAAAATACGTTCAGTTGCCGTCGTTTTACCGGCATCGATGTGAGCCATGATGCCGATATTACGCGTATCTTTTAAGGAGAATTCTCTAGCCATATTGTATTTCTCCTTCCTGCAATTGAATTAGTTATAATAAAACCAATCTTACCAACGATAGTGAGCAAACGCTTTGTTCGCTTCAGCCATCTTATGCGTATCTTCACGTTTCTTCACTGATGCTCCAGCGTTGTTAGCAGCATCAAGAATTTCGTTAGCTAAACGCTCTTCCATCGTTTTTTCTCCACGAAGACGAGAGTAGTTCACTAACCAACGAAGACCTAAAGTTGTACGACGCTCAGGTTTAACTTCGATCGGCACTTGATAGTTTGCACCACCAACACGACGAGCTTTAACCTCAAGTACAGGCATAATGTTCTTTAACGCTTGGTCAAATACTTCCATAGGATCTTTGCCACTGCGTTCTTTCACTAGTTCAAACGCGTTATATAAAATCGTTTGAGCTACACCACGCTTACCATCTACCATTAGGCGATTGATTAAACGAGTAACTAGCTTTGAATTATAAATTGGATCAGGTAACACATCACGACGAGCTACGGGTCCTTTACGAGGCATATCATTCCCCTCCTTTCAACAAAGTACTTATTATCAATTTATTACTTTTTCTCTTTTGGACGCTTTGTACCATACTTCGAACGTCCTTGCATACGGTTTTGAACACCGGCTGTATCCAATGCTCCACGGACGATGTGATAACGTACCCCTGGTAAGTCTTTTACACGACCACCACGAATTAGCACAACACTGTGCTCTTGTAAGTTATGTCCAATACCCGGGATGTAAGCAGTAACCTCGATTTGGTTCGTTAAGCGAACACGAGCATATTTACGAAGTGCTGAGTTTGGTTTCTTTGGTGTCATTGTACCAACACGAGTACAAACTCCGCGCTTTTGTGGTGAAGATAGATTTGTTTGAGACTTCTTAAAGCTGTTGTAGCCTTTATTAAGTGCAGGTGAATCTGATTTCTTCACTTTATCAACGCGACCTTTACGAATTAACTGGTTAATTGTAGGCATGTTTTTGTTCCTCCTTTCCTTTCATAAAATAAGACCACAGTTCCTGGTGGTTCATATTTTGGCAAAAGTAAAGTTCTTGCCAAACGGTAGACCCCGATTGGCAAAAACATTATTATATCTTTATCGCAACCGTAGCTGCTCCTACCTCAATTTTACATGCTTTGCCAAGCATTTTCATTGAGTCGACATATATGATTGGTATCTCTTTTGCTTTCGCCAATGCTTCTACGTTATGAATAATCCGGTATTCAGCATCCTTGGCAATGTACACTTCTGATACTTCTTCATTGTCTAAAGATCTTAACGTTTGTTTCGTACCTATGACTAGTTGATTAGCCTGCATTACTTTTTCATAAGACATGTATAATCCTCCAAAGCAATACGTCCTTTGGCACACTTTGATATCTTATCACCGTCGATATCTTCATGTCAACCTATTATTGTAATAAATTTGCTGTATCTAGCATAAGAAGCTAATTTTTAAATCAGATAAGGTCGTGACCGTGGATTCTTCACTAGAATCCAACAGGTCACATTAAACTTATTCGTTTGTAATTAACTCTTCTAAATCTTGATTCTCTTCCTTAACAGCATCCATTTCCTCATATTTAGAAAGGATATTTAAATTACGGTAACGGTTCATACCAGTTCCAGCCGGTACAAGCTTACCGATAATAACATTCTCTTTAAGTCCAAGAAGGCCATCACGTTTTCCTTTAATCGCCGCATCTGTTAAGACACGTGTCGTTTCTTGGAACGAAGCAGCCGATAAGAATGAATCTGTTTCAAGCGATGCTTTCGTAATACCAAGTAAGACAGGACGACCTGTTGCCGGACGTTTTCCACCAATTAATACATCACGGTTTTCGTCATTGAAATGTTGGATTTCAATAAGTGATCCTGGTAATACTTTCGTTTCACCAGCATCGACAACACGGATTTTACGTAACATTTGACGAACCATTACCTCAACGTGCTTATCACCAATTTCTACCCCTTGCATACGGTATACTTTTTGCACTTCACGTAATAGGTATTCTTGTACGCCATTAACACCTTTTACTTTTAATAACTCTTTCGGATCGATCGAACCTTCAGTTAATGTTCCACCTGGTTCGATAACATCACCAACGGATACTTTAATACGAGAACCATAAGGAATAGCATATGCTTTTGTTTCCATAGGACCTTTTAAAGTAACTTCGCGTTTGTCGCCTTCCTTAATATCAACAACTTCTCCCTCAAATTCAGAAATAACCGCTTGCCCTTTCGGATTACGAGCTTCGAATAGCTCCTGAATACGCGGAAGACCTTGTGTAATATCATCTCCGGCTACCCCACCTGTATGGAAAGTACGCATCGTTAACTGGGTTCCTGGCTCACCGATAGATTGAGCTGCGATAATTCCTACCGCTTCTCCAACCTCAACATCGCTACCAGTCGCTAAGTTACGACCGTAACATTTTTTACATACTCCATGTCTCGTATCACAAGTAAATACAGAACGGATATGAAGCTTCTCAATATCTGCATCGAGAATCGCTTTGGCGACATCTTCATCAATTAAATCATTTTTCTTAACAATAACCTCAGAACTTTCAGGATGGCGAACTGTCTTGAATGCGACACGACCAACTAAACGATCGTATAGATCTTCAATAACTTCGTTTCCTTCCTTAATCGCTGCTACCTCTAGGCCTCGGTCTGTACCACAATCTGTCTCACGCACGATAACATCTTGAGCCACATCAACAAGACGACGAGTTAAGTAACCTGAATCGGCTGTCTTAAGGGCGGTATCGGCAAGACCTTTACGAGCACCATGTGTTGAGATGAAGTATTCTAATACCGTAAGACCCTCACGGAAACTTGAACGGATTGGAAGCTCAATGATACGTCCAGATGGATTGGCCATTAATCCACGCATACCCGCTAACTGTGTAAAGTTAGAGGCGTTACCACGGGCACCAGAGTCACTCATCATAAAGATTGGGTTACGCTTATCTAGTGTAAGCATTAACTTATCTTGAATAACATCCTTGGCTTTACTCCATACAGAGATAACTCGGTCATATCTTTCTTCTTCCGTAATTAAACCGCGACGGAATTGTTTTGTAATACGGTCTACCTTTATTTCTGCTTCCGCTAAGATTTCTTTCTTCTCAGCAAGAACGACGATATCGGCAACTCCTACCGTAATACCAGCTTTCGTTGAGTATTTAAATCCTAAATCCTTCATACGGTCAAGCATCTTAGAAGTTTCTGTAATCTTAAACTTCTTAAATACTTCGGCAATAATATTACCTAAGAAACCTTTTTTAAATGGAGATACAACGTCTCTATTTAAGAATTCTGTCCTTACATCAGTTGTACTTGGCACAAGATACTTACTTGGAGTTTCCACTTCAAGATTCGTATCAGATGGCTCATTAATGTACGGGAATGTTTCAGGCAAAATTTCATTAAAAATTAATTTACCAACTGTTGTTAATAACAACAAATTGTTTTGCTCTTCTGTAAATGTTGGTTTATTTAAAGAAGAAACTGGAACTGCAATACGGGAATGTAAGTGTACATATCCATTTTGGTAAGCTAGCAACGCTTCATTCGTATCTTTAAATGTTGCCCCTTCACCTTTTGCATCATCACGTTCCATTGTTAAATAATAGTTACCTAAAACCATATCCTGAGACGGTGTAACAACCGGTTTACCATCTTTAGGGTTTAGGATGTTTTGTGCAGCGAGCATTAGAATACGAGCTTCTGCTTGAGCTTCTGCCGATAGAGGTACGTGAACGGCCATTTGGTCTCCATCAAAGTCGGCATTATACGCCGTACATACTAAAGGATGCAGACGAATAGCTCGACCTTCAACAAGGATTGGCTCAAACGCTTGAATCCCTAAACGGTGAAGCGTTGGTGCACGGTTAAGTAAAACTGGGTGTTCACGAATAACTTCTTCTAAGACATCCCAAACTTCAGGCTGGACCCGCTCAACTTTACGTTTTGCACTCTTAATATTATGTGCTAATCCTTTGCTAACAAGCTCTTTCATAACAAAAGGTTTAAATAACTCAAGTGCCATTTCTTTCGGTAAACCACATTGATACATCTTTAAGTTAGGTCCTACAACGATAACCGAACGTCCAGAGTAGTCAACACGTTTACCTAGTAAATTTTGGCGGAAACGTCCTTGTTTCCCTTTTAACATATGTGAAAGGGATTTTAACGGACGGTTACCTGGTCCAGTTACCGGACGACCACGACGACCATTATCAATTAAAGCATCAACCGCTTCTTGAAGCATCCGTTTTTCATTTTGAACAATGATGTTTGGTGCTCCTAAGTCTAATAGGCGCTTTAATCGATTATTACGGTTAATCACTCGACGGTAAAGGTCGTTTAAATCTGAAGTCGCAAATCGACCACCATCTAGCTGAACCATCGGACGTAATTCAGGTGGAATAACAGGAAGTACATCTAAGATCATCCAAGATGGTTCGTTTCCAGAATTACGGAATGCTTCTAATACTTCAAGACGTTTAATCGCCCGAGTACGACGTTGCCCTTGAGCCGTAAGAAGTTCCTCTTTTAATGAATCCACTTCTTTTTCTAAATCAATATCCGCTAGCAGCTTACGAATCGCTTCCGCTCCCATTTGAGCAGTAAAAGAACGACCATATTTATCGTAATAAGCACGATATTCTTTTTCAGATAGAAGTTGTTTCTTTTCTAATGGTGTATCACCATTATCCGTAACAACATAAGAAGCAAAGTAAATAACCTCTTCTAAGGAACGTGGTGACATATCTAAAACAAGACCCATACGACTTGGAATTCCTTTGAAATACCAAATATGCGAAACAGGTGCAGCAAGTTCAATATGTCCCATGCGCTCACGGCGTACTTTTGAACGTGTAACTTCTACGCCACAACGGTCACAAACTACACCTTTATAACGAACGCGTTTGTATTTTCCACAATGACATTCCCAGTCTTTTTGTGGTCCAAAAATACGTTCACAGAAAAGGCCATCTTTTTCAGGCTTTAATGTACGATAGTTAATCGTTTCTGGCTTTTTCACTTCTCCTCTTGACCAAGAACGAATCTTGTTTGGAGAAGCAAGACCAATTTTCATATATTCGAAGTTATTTACATCTAACAAGGGGCCAACCTCCCTTTTAGTTTCCAAGTCTTGTGCAAAACACGGAATTGACGAACATTTTATACCGCAACTTCTCAGCCCCAACTACCGATGAGAAGAAGGGAAAAGGGATCTAGTGATACTAGTCCCTTGCCCACAGGTTGTGAGACAGTCACTCCCTGCGTACTTATGGTCTAGCTGCAAATGACAGGAACTTGGGTAATATCAACCCACCTGTTAGGGAGGAGTATCTATTACCTCGTTCCTAAACGCCATTTTTCGCTTTTCTTACTTAAGCTTTTGATTCATTCGCTTCGAAATTAAGATTTAACTTCTCACTTGTTTGATCATCTTCATCATCAAGTTCCATTAACTCAATTTCTTCCTCGTTACTAGAGAGCATTTTCACATCCATACCAAGTGACTGCAACTCTTTAATTAATACTTTAAACGACTCTGGTACACCTGGTTCTGGAACATTTTCACCTTTTACAATCGCTTCATACGTTTTCACACGACCAACAACGTCATCTGATTTAACGGTAAGAATTTCCTGTAATGTGTAAGCTGCACCATAAGCTTCAAGTGCCCAAACCTCCATCTCACCAAAACGCTGTCCACCAAATTGAGCTTTACCACCCAATGGCTGCTGCGTTACTAATGAGTAAGGTCCTGTCGAACGTGCGTGAAGCTTATCATCAACCATGTGTGCTAGTTTGATCATGTACATGATCCCAACAGATACACGATTATCAAAAGGTTCACCTGTACGACCATCGTATAATAACGTTTTACCGTCACGAGCCATACCCGCTTCTTCAAGTGTTCCCCAAACATCCTCTTCATTTGCTCCATCAAATACTGGAGAAGCAACATGGATGCCTAGTTTACGAGCTGCCATACCTAAATGGAGCTCAAGCACTTGTCCGATATTCATTCGTGAAGGTACCCCAAGTGGGTTTAACATAATGTCGATTGGTGTACCGTCTGGTAAATAAGGCATATCCTCTTCCGGTAAAATCCGTGAGATAACCCCTTTGTTACCGTGACGACCAGCCATTTTATCGCCTTCATTAATTTTACGCTTCTGAACGATGTATACACGGACCAATTGGTTTACACCAGGAGGTAATTCATCGCCATCTTCACGGTTAAAGATTTTTACGTCAAGTACGATTCCATCGCCACCGTGAGGAGCACGTAATGAAGTATCACGAACTTCTCGAGCTTTTTCACCAAAAATAGCATGTAATAGACGTTCTTCCGCCGTTAATTCTGTTACCCCTTTAGGAGTGACTTTACCAACTAGGATGTCACCGTCTTTTACCTCTGCCCCAACACGAATAATTCCACGGTCGTCAAGATTTTTAAGCGCATCTTCCCCAACGTTCGGAATATCACGTGTAATTTCTTCAGGTCCAAGCTTAGTATCACGAGATTCTGACTCATATTCTTCAATATGAACAGACGTATATACATCATCTTTTACAAGACGCTCACTTAAAATGATCGCATCCTCGTAGTTATAACCTTCCCAAGTCATAAACCCAACCATAACGTTACGACCTAAAGCCATCTCACCTTGTTCCATTGAAGGACCATCAGCTAAGATTTCACGTTTTTCAATAACGTCACCTTCACGTACGATCGGTCGCTGATTATAACTTGTTCCTTGGTTAGAACGTACAAACTTTTGAAGACGATATTTGTCTAAGTCACCTTTTACTTGTTTGCCGTCCATTTCTTCTAAACGACGTACCCAAATTTCTCTCGCTGTTACGCGTTCTATAACACCAGGGTGTTTTGATACAATCGCAGCCCCAGAATCCTTGGCAGAAACATGCTCCATTCCTGTACCCACAATCGGTGCTTCTGGTACAAGTAACGGTACAGCTTGACGTTGCATGTTCGCTCCCATTAAGGCACGGTTGGAGTCATCGTTCTCTAAGAACGGAATACACGATGTTGCCGCAGAAACAACTTGTTTTGGTGAAACGTCCATATAATCAATACGGTCTTTTGAAACAACAATATTCTCACCACGGAAGCGGGAAATAATATTATCATCAATAAAAGAACCATCATCATTTAAACGAGCATTCGCCTGAGCGACTACATAATTATCCTCTTCATCTGCAGTTAAGTAATCAATTCGTGCGGTTACTTTACCTGTTTCAGAGTCAACACGACGATAAGGAGTTTCCATAAAGCCAAACTCATTCACTTTTGCATATGAGGATAAGGAGTTAATTAACCCAATATTTGGACCCTCTGGTGTTTCAATCGGACACATACGGCCATAGTGAGACCAGTGAACGTCACGCACTTCAAATCCAGCACGTTCACGTGTTAAACCACCAGGTCCTAATGCCGATAAACGACGCTTATGTGTTAATTCCGCTAGAGGGTTCGTCTGGTCCATAAATTGCGATAATTGAGAAGAACCAAAGAACTCTTTAATCGACGCAATTACAGGACGAATGTTAATCAGAGCTTGTGGTGTAATCATGTTCGGGTCTTGAATAGACATACGCTCACGAACAACACGCTCCATACGAGATAAACCAATTCTAAATTGATTTTGCAATAACTCACCAACAGAACGTAAACGACGGTTTCCTAAATGATCGATATCATCTGTGTCGCCTACTCCATGCAATAAGTTAAAGAAATAGTTGATTGAAGCAATAATGTCAGCTGGTGTAATATGCTTCGTATCACGATCAATCATACCGTTACCCATTACGCGAATCGGCATTTCACCATCAACATCGTCTGGGGCATAAATAAGAATAGATTGAAGATCAATATCCTCATCACCTACTACCCCACCAGTTGTGCGAGCTTTTCTGAAACCAACGTTGTTTTCTAAGTAAGGAATAATACGATCTAAAGTACGACGATCGAGCACAGTCCCTTTCTCAGCAAGCACTTCCCCTGTTTCAGGGTCAATAAGCGTCTCCGCTAAACGTTGATTAAATAAGCGGTTTTTAATATGAAGTTTTTTGTTGATTTTATAACGACCAACATTCGCTAGATCATATCTCTTTGGATCAAAGAAACGTGAATCTAACAAACTTTTGGCGTTCTCAACAGTCGGTGGTTCTCCCGGACGTAAACGCTCATAAATTTCTAATAAGGCTTTATCAGAGCTATCCGTATTGTCCTTTTCAAGGGAATTACGTAAATACTCATCTTCCCCTAATAAATCAATGATCTCTTGATCAGAACCAAACCCTAATGCACGTAAAAGAACCGTTACGGGTATTTTTCTTGTACGGTCAATACGTACATAAACAATATCCTTCGCATCTGTTTCGAGCTCTAACCAAGCTCCACGGTTTGGAATAACAGTTGCGGTAAAGCCCTTCTTCCCGTTCTTATCCGTTTTTTCACTAAAGTAGACACTTGGCGAACGAACTAACTGGGAGACAATAACACGTTCTGCCCCATTTATGACAAACGTACCTGTTTCCGTCATAAGTGGGAAGTCACCCATAAATACTTCTTGCTCCTTTACTTCACCAGTCTCTTTATTAATAAGACGGACTTTTACACGTAAAGGTGCAGCAAATGTAACATCACGTTCTTTAGACTCATCGACTGGATATTTAGGTTCCCCTAAGCTATAGTCAATAAATTCTAAAACCAAATTCCCTGTGAAGTCTTGAATCGGGGAAATGTCTTGGAACATTTCACGAAGTCCCTCATCAAGAAACCATTGATAAGAAGCTGTTTGAATCTCGATTAAGTTCGGCAACTCCAAAACTTCATTAATTCTTGCATAGCTTCTTCGTTGGCGGTGGCGTCCATACTGAACTAGTTGACCTGTCAACTGATTCACCCCTCAAATCTAGCGTTATAGTATCTAAAATTGACTTCTCTAAATTGCTCACTTCTCCTGCTTCGCAATCATTGAAGTTATCATATAAAGAGAAAAATTTTAAAAGTTTTTACATCTTATCTTCTTTCAAATATAAAAGAAGGCAAGTAAAGACCTTGTTACGTCATATAACAAGATTACATAAAGAAATATGGCTTTGAAAATAAAACCATAATGACATTCTCACATTTGATTATTCTAGTATAACCAAAAAATTCCTGTTCTAATCAAAATAAACCTTGACAATTCATTTTTTTGTTCAACAAAAAATAGGTAGTTATACGCATTAAATAACAATACCACAAAACAAAGTCTCAGTCAATTTTTTTTGCAACTAACAAATAGTAGCCTTTTTTCTTTTTTACAATAGAGCAATTACCAAATACTCGCTCTAATTTTTCAACTGCCGAAGGAGCGCCTTGCTTTTTTTGAATAACTACCCAAAGTTCTCCATTTGTCGCTAAATGCTCATACGCTCTTGCTAAAATATCATGAACGACTTTTTTTCCCGCTCGTATCGGAGGATTTGTTACAATCATCGCAAAATCAGTCGGTTCAACCGCCGAAAAAGAATCACTTACAAAAATCGAAACATTATCGACATGATTATTTATAGCATTACGCCGGGCAAGCTCTAAAGCCCGCTCGTTTACATCGACCATACATACAATTCGAGTAGGATGTTTTTTGGCAATCGTCAACCCAATCGGTCCATAACCACACCCAACATCTAAAATATCTCCTTCTATCATCGGTGTTGTTAATTCTTCTAGCAAAAACCGACTACCAAAATCAACCTCACCTTTTGAAAATACTCCTCGATCAGTCGTGAAGGCAAAATGAAACCCACTTAATGTTGTGTCCCACTTTTTCTCTTCACTTTCTGTAGTTGGTTTATTGGAATAATAATGTTCTGACATGATTAACGTTCCTTTCATCTTCCCTCAAAATAGTATAGTTTGAGTAAGGTATAGAGAGAAAAAAAGACCCGCTTTGACGCGAGTCTTTTTCACTTTATCAAATTACTTAACTTCTACAGAAGCACCAGCTTCTTCAAGTTTAGCTTTGATTTCTTCAGCTTCGTCTTTGCTTGCGCCTTCTTTAACAGGAGCTGGAGCACCGTCAACAACGGCTTTCGCTTCTTTAAGACCAAGACCAGTGATTTCACGAACCACTTTAATTACGCCGATTTTAGAAGAACCAGCAGATGTAAGAATTACATCAAACTCAGTTTGCTCAGCAGCGCCACCGTCAGCAGCTCCACCAGCTACTGCTACAGGTGCAGCAGCAGTAACACCAAATTCTTCTTCAATTGCTTTAACAAGATCGTTAAGCTCTAAAACTGTCATTTCTTTAATCGCTTCAATAATTTGCTCTTTGCTCATTTTATAGTCCTCCTATAGATTGTTTTTGAGTGTTTTATTTCTAAGTTAAGCTGAAGCTAATATTAAGCTCCTTGCTCTTCTTTTTGCTCGGCAACTGCTTTTGTAGCAAGCGCCATGTTGCGCATTGGTGCTTGAAGTACGCTGAGAAGCATAGAAAGAAGTCCATCGCGTGACGGTAGTTCCGCAAGCGCTTTGATTTCTTCCGCAGATGCAACTTGACCTTCGATAACACCCGCTTTAATTTCAAGAGCTTCGTGTTTTTTCGCGAAGTCATTGATAATTTTCGCAGGAGCAATAACATCCTCCGAACCAAAAGCAATCGCTGTTGGCCCTACTAAATGTTGGTCTAATTCCGTAAGTTCAGTTGCTTCAGCCGCACGACGAGTTAATGAATTTTTGTATACTTTAAACTCGATACCTGCTTCACGAAGTTGCTTACGTAATTCAGTTACTTCCGCTACGTTTAATCCACGATAGTCAACAACAACTGTTGATTTGCTATCACGTAATTTCCCTGCAATAACCGCTACAACTTGTTGTTTTTGTTCTAGTACGCTCATTGTTACACCTCCTAGAGTTTGTAATTCCATACCCGGACGTTTTACGTTTAAGCTATAAAAAGCCCCCATGTATAGACATGAGGGCATTATGGACTCTTTTATTAAGAATCTATATCGCTTACCTCGGTAGGATGATTAAGCGTGAACGCCCCTACTGTCTACGGTATGAATGTTTAAATTTATTTATTATGCCTTAGCACACTCCTAAGAGTATACTTGGACTCAAATAAAATGTCAACAATTATTTTGTTAACGCAGTAGCATTAACACGAACTCCAGGACCCATTGTTGAAGCAACCGTTACGTTTCTTACGTAAGTACCTTTTGCTGCTGCTGGTTTAGCTTTCATTAATGTATCAATGATTGTTTTGAAGTTCTCTACTAATTTGTCAGTTTCGAACGACACTTTACCGATTGGTACGTGAATGTTACCAGCTTTATCAACACGGTATTCAACTTTACCTGCTTTAATTTCGTTGATTGCTTTAGTTACATCAAATGTAACTGTTCCTGTTTTAGGGTTTGGCATTAAACCTTTTGGTCCAAGAACACGACCAAGCTTACCAACTTGAGCCATCATATCAGGAGTTGCAACGATTACATCAAACTCAAACCAACCTTGGTTGATTTTGTTAATGAAATCTTCGTCTCCAACATAATCTGCTCCAGCTGCTTCAGCTTCTTTGGCTTTTTCACCTTTAGCGAAAACTAATACAGATTGAGTTTTACCTGTTCCGTTTGGAAGTACAACAGCACCACGGATTTGTTGATCCGCTTTTTTAGGATCTACCCCTAGACGTACAGCCACTTCAACTGTTTCATCAAATTTAGCTGTTGCTGTTTTTTTAACTAATTCAACTGCTTCTTCAACTAAGTAAGATACGTCACGATCAACTAGCTTTAAAGCATCTTGATATTTTTTACTACTTTTAGCCATGCTAATTTCCTCCTCGAATGTGGTTTTAGCGGTAGGACCTCCCACTATGAAAGGTTGCGAACCTAATAAATTAGGATATGAGGATGACCCTCAATCGCAACCTCACGAGTCTTACCAATTAATCTTCAATCACAATACCCATGCTACGCGCAGTACCTTCTACCATGCGCATTGCTGCTTCAACATCAGCTGCATTTAAATCAGGCATTTTTGTTTCAGCAATCTCGCGTACCTTATCACGCTTGACTGTTGCAACCTTATTACGGTTTGGCTCACCAGAACCAGACTCAATACCTGCTGCTTTCTTAAGTAGAACTGCAGCTGGTGGAGTTTTCGTAATAAATGTAAACGAACGGTCTTCAAATACCGTAATTTCAACCGGAATAATTAGACCAGCTTGATCTGAAGTACGAGCGTTAAACTCTTTACAGAATCCCATGATATTAACACCTGCTTGACCTAATGCAGGCCCAACCGGTGGTGCTGGATTTGCTTTCCCAGCAGGAATTTGTAACTTAACCATTTTAATTACCTTTTTCGCCACGTGACACACCTCCTTAGTCCGTGATGTGGTATCCGGGTTTCACCCTCCCACTCAAAAAACGGATGCATTCAAGCACCCGATTGGCTCATGTAAATAAACCACTATCAACCATGAAGATTTTATCACCTTCACCGATTAATTTCAAGTTTTTTTCAAATTAAATCTTTTCCACTTGATTAAATTCAAGTTCAACCGGTGTTTCACGACCGAACATATTCACGTGAACTTTCAGCTTTTGTTTGTCCGCTAAAATTTCTTCAATAGAACCAACAAAGTTCGCAAATGGACCTTCTTTCACTTTAACAGACTCTTTTAACTCAAAGTCAATTTCAGCTTTCGGTTCATCGACACCCATTTGTCGTAAGATACGATCAACTTCATCCGGCATAAGAGCTGTCGGTTTTGAACCAGCTCCCGCTGAACCAACAAATCCTGTCACACCAGGTGTATTTCGCACTACATACCAAGAATCATCTGTCATTGCCATTTCAACAAGGACATATCCTGGGAATACTTTACGAGAAACCGTTTTAGTTTTCCCGTTCTTCACTTCAGTTTCTTCTTCCACAGGAACTAAAACGCGAAAAATCTTGTCCGTCATCTCCATTGATTCAAGACGCTTCTCTAAATTCGCTTTTACTTTATTTTCATACCCCGAGTACGTATGAACAACATACCAGTTTTTTTCCATGCTTTTTAGGACGGTAGTGTCCTTCCCTCCTCATAAAGTTTAAAAGAGACTGGCTCCTCAAAAAGAAAAGCCCTAATGAGTCCAATCACTCTTAAACCACCTTATTAGCGAACCAATTGTTCCACAATAGCTGAAATACCTAAATCTACAAGCCAAAAGAATATAGACATAATCAATACAGTTGTGACAACCACAATCGTATAACGGGTGAGTTCCTTCCTTGTTGGCCAAGAAACTCTTTTCATTTCACGAACTACACCACCAAAAAAATTGCCACTACTTTTCTCACTTGCCAAACGAGACACCTCCAGCACACCAATCAATATAGACAAAAGAAAGCTCATCTATTCCGATTCACGCATATTTTTATTGTGATAGTTTTTTGCTTTTTTTAGTATAAAAGAGACTTATTTCTCTCCACCTTCAATGGGCTAAGATGCTCCTCAAAAAGAAATAAGTCTATATCTGGCTCATACAAACGCTTCAAGATAAAGAAGAATATTTCTAAAAAAGAAATGTCTCTTACTTCGTTTCGCGATGAAGTGTATGCTCATTACAAACTTTACAAAACTTCTTCATCTCAATTCGATTCATATGAGTTTGTTTATTTTTGTTTGTTGAATAATTACGAGATTGACAGATACTGCAGGCAAGTGCCACTTTAGTTGACATCGTCTGCCACCTCCTAATAGATCGTACATACACACATTTTCACTCTAGCACAGCTAAAATTGAGTGTCAATTCAATCTCCAAATTAATAGAGATTTCCTTTATCAAATTAAGAGCCTGTAAGTAGCGAGGAAAGAAACCTCCGAAACACTCTGAGCATTAAAATAGGGTTACATAGTTAGCTTACTTCATTCGCTGCATGCCCGCAGCAATCGCGGGTGAGTCGGGTTCTTTCTCGTCAAGGATAAGCAGGAGGTTTTTTCAGTGGCCTATGAACGAAAAGATAGAGAAGTCTATTTGATCTCCCTTCTCATTCTGAGGGCCTGTAACAAAAACAGTACCTGCACATCTAGCAGGTACCGGTCTTAATCCTTATAAAGTAACACCTTTTAATTCAACATATCGCTCTAGCTTCCTCTTTACTCTTTGCAAGGCATTATCAATAGATTTGACATGTCGGTTTAAATCTTCTGAAATTTCTTGATAAGTTCTTCCGTCTAAATAGAGCATCAAAACCTGTTGTTCTAAATCACTTAAGATCTCACCCATTTTTAATTCAATGTCAGCAAATTCCTCTTGATTGATAAGCAACTCTTCTGGATTCGTTACACGTGTTCCACAAATTACGTCGAGTAGTGTACGGTCGGATTCTTCGTCATAAAGGGGCTTGTCCAATGATACATACGAATTTAACGGGATATGCTTTTGTCTTGTCGCCGTTTTAATCGCCGTAATTATTTGCCTTGTTACACATAGTTCTGCAAAAGCTTTAAACGATGATAATTTCTCGCCATTAAAATCGCGAATTGCTTTGTAGAGACCGATCATTCCTTCTTGCACAATGTCTTCGTGATCAGCACCAATCAGAAAATAAGAACGTGCTTTAGCTCTTACAAAATTTTTGTACTTGTTGATTAAATACTCAAGTGCCGCTCCATTACCTAAACGTGCTTGTCCTACTAATTGGTCATCATCAAACTGATCTAAATTCGGCTTTACTACAGTTTCTTGAAGGTCCATGTTCAAAACAATCCCCCCGACCTAGGTGCTTGTTAAATTATAGAAACATTATATAGCACACTTTTCTAGAAGGTCAACTCCTCTTTATAGCCCTCGACGCCATTTTTCAAAAATTTCTGCCATTTCTGAAGTAAGCGTGAGATTTGTTGATTCTTGGCTTTTCTTCGTTTTTTCGACAGCAAGATGAATGCCTTTTTGCATGATTTCTGTTTCCGTTAAAAGCTCTCGCGCCGACTTACGCAAAGCCCCTTTTCCAAATGTGATCGACTGCTCTGTAAAATCCGAAGTGGCCACATGAATCGTCCGATCAAGGCGATTTAATTCGGAAACAAGCTTCTCGATCCGTTCATCAGCCGTTTCATTTTTCCCTGTATAAATCACATCAACTCTGTAATTTTTATACTTTTTTCCAACACCTTCAACCATATGAGCATCAAAGATTACTTTCACTTCATAACCCGTGTAAGCTTGGTATTCAGCCATTACCTCGATCAACTGATCCCTTGCAAGTTCTAAGTCTTTATCTTTTAAGGTGCGCAGCTTCGGCCACGCACCTATCATATTATAACCATCAACTAACAGAATATCTTTCATTGCCTTCAATGACCTAGCGGGTTTCTTTTTCTGTATACTTCATACATTAACAAGCTCGCAGCTACAGAAGCATTCAATGATGTGACTTGACCAACCATCGGAATTTGAATCAAGAAGTCACACTTCTCTTTAATCAACCGACTGATTCCTTTGCCTTCACTACCTATAACAAGGCCTACAGGCATATCATAGGAAGCTTGTCTATAATCTTCGCTGCCTTTTGCATCTGTACCAACAAACCATAAACCACGCTTCTTTAAGTCTTCCATCGTTCTCGCCATATTCGTCACTCGAACAACCGGGATATACTCAATCGCTCCAGTCGACGCTTTCGCAACCGTTTGAGTTAAACCAACGGCACGTCTTTTCGGAATAATCACACCATGAGCACCGACAGCATCCGCTGTTCTTAAAATAGAACCTAAGTTATGGGGGTCCTCTAATTCATCTAGTAATAAGAAAAAAGGTTCTTCATTACGTGATTCTGCTAAAGCAAATAAATCATCGATCTCCTTATATTCATAAGCCGCAATCGAAGCGACAACTCCTTGGTGGTTCGTTGCACTAACAAGCTGCTCTAACTTTTTTTTAGGTGCCTGCTGCACAAGTATTCCATTCTGTTTGGCAAGCTCTATTACTTTGGTCATTTGTCCTTTTTGAGAACCTTCTGCAATCCAAATTTTATTAATTGTATGGCCTGAACGTAACGCTTCTATAACGGGATTTTTCCCAACAATAAATTCCTCACTCACTTGGCTGCACCTCCTTCTTTTTCTTGCAGTAACACTAACATTTTCGCAATGATCTCATCTAGTCGACTTGACTCATCTTGTAAATATAAATAGCCAAGAACCGCTTCAAAAGCCGTTGCATAACGATAAGTTTGTACATCCGTATTCTTTGGCACCGACCCCGACTTTGCATTACGACCGCGCCGCACCACTGCAAGCTCAGCTTCTGAAAAAAAGCCATCATCGATCATTTGATGAACAACGGCCGCCTGGGCTTTTGCCGATACAAAACCCGTAGCTTCCTTATGCAGCTGATGAGGACGTACTTTCCCTTGAGCGATTAAGTGGTAGCGAATATACATTTCTAAGACCGCATCGCCCATATAAGCAAGGGCGAGCGGGTTTAGTTGTTTTAAATCAATATTTGGTTCAATTAACTTCATATTATCCTCGTTTCCATCGTACACCTTGAGCCGTATCTTCTAAAATGATCCCTTTTTCTTTTAAGTAATCACGTATTTCATCTGCTCGAGCAAAGTTTCGTGTGATACGAGCCTCATTTCTCTCTTCAATTAAGGCATCAATTTCTGCATCAAGCATTTCTGCCTCTTCTTTCAAATTAATCCCTAACACAGATGATAATTCATCAAGCATTTCCATAAAGGCTCGCAAGACGTTTTTGGATGTTTGCTCTTCTCGTAAGTAACGATTGGCTTCCTTTGCTAAATCAAATAAAACCGAAATCCCATTAGCCGAGTTAAAGTCGTCATCCATTTCTTCAATAAAACGCACTTTTGCTTTTTCTATTTTTTCGGTCCAATCCCCTGCTTCACCAAAGTCAGCTGATTGTTTAAAACGATGCTCTAAACTTTTTCTGGCCCCTTTTAGACGCTCTAACCCTCTTTTCGCTCCCTCTAAAAGCTCATCACTAAAATTAATTGGACTACGATAATGAGCAGTTAGCATAAAAAATCGGATGACTTCTGGTGAATGCTGTTGAATCATGTCATGGGCCAAAACAAAATTTCCTAGTGATTTCGACATTTTTTCATTATCAATATTAATAAATCCATTGTGTAACCAATAATTGGCCATCGTTTTTCCTGTTAGAGCTTCTGACTGAGCGATTTCATTTTCGTGATGCGGAAACGTTAAATCCTGACCACCCGCATGAATATCGATCGTGTCACCTAAATATTTTTTAACCATCGCTGAGCATTCAATATGCCACCCTGGTCTACCCTTCCCCCACGGACTCTCCCATGAAATTTCTCCTGCCTTTGCATCTTTCCATAAAGCAAAATCAAGCGGATCTTCTTTTCTCACGTCAACTTCAACTCTTGAACCTGAACGTAAATCCTCAATCGACTGGGAAGAAAGCTTTCCGTAACCTTTAAATTTTCTTGTTCTAAAATAAACATCCCCATCTGCCTCATAAGCGTACCCTTTATCAACTAACTGCTTAATGAAGTCAATAATTTCAGGAATTGTTTCCGTTACTCTCGGGTGATCATCCGCTTCCTTTACACCTAAAGCACATGTATCTTCATGGTAAGCTTGAATAAAACGATTTGCTACTTCAAATACATCCTCACCTAATTCATGAGCAGCTCGAATGATTTTATCATCCACATCAGTAAAATTTGAAACAAAATGCACGTCATAACCACGATATTTCAAATAATTTCGTACAACATCATAAACGATCGGCGGTCTTGCATTTCCGATATGAATATAATTGTAAACGGTTGGTCCACAAACATACATTTTTACCTTGCCCTCTTCCATCGGCACAAATGTTTCTTTCTTTTTTGTTAAACTATTATAAAGTTTGATCGACATACGACCTTCTCCTTTTAATTAAAATACCTATCTCTTTATGAATGGTTAAGAATGCCAGGCTCCTATATACATCCTCGACATTTGCCTATAATATATTCTTTCTTACCTATTATGTTCTCATTAAAAATTATTTTTTCTTTCTTGCCCTAACTCTTTTTTCAATTTCGATATTTCGTCTTCTAACTCTTTCAATTTATCCGCGACTGGGTCTGGCAGCATATGATGATTTAAGCTTTTCTCGACCTTGATTCCATCTTGAACAACAATCTTACCTGGGATCCCCACAACTGTTGAATTCGCCGGCACTTCATTAAGCACAACTGAGCCAGCCCCAATTCGTGCATTCTCTCCGATTGTAAAAGAACCAAGAACTTTAGCGCCAGAGGCAATGAGCACTCCATCCTCTACAGTTGGATGACGCTTCCCTTTTTCTTTCCCTGTACCACCTAAAGTCACACCTTGATAAATGGTGACGTTATTTCCAATTTCACATGTTTCGCCAATCACAACTCCCATACCGTGATCAATGAATACTCGTTGCCCAATGACTGCTCCTGGATGAATTTCAACCCCCGTAATAAAACGATTCAATTGTGATAACAACCGACCAATGAAATAAAACTTTTTCTTCCATAGCCAGTGAGCGAAACGATGCATCCAAATCGCATGGACTCCTGAATAAGTGAAAACTACTTCAAACCGACTACGTGCGGCAGGATCTTGGTCAAAAACAACATCTATATCATTTAATAGAGTTTGAAACTTTTTTTTCATCTCCACTCATCCCCCATTATAAGCAAAGCGTTTAGTTTATTTGATGACGCTTATCTCCTCTAAAAGTCAAAAAGCACCTCTATGCACAATTTCGTGCACAGAGGCGCTAACGCGCGGTTCCACTCTGTTTCAATAATGCCACATCTCCGGCATTATTTTTCTCAACTTTGCGTATAACGTCGCAACACGCTTTTCCCTACTTCATTTCAAGAAAAGGCTCAAGGGTGCATGTTCAGAAGCTTCTACTTAAATCACTTTCAGCCATTGGTGATTCTCTCTTTCAAGTTAGAAAAGACTTCTTACTTTTCCCTCTCAACACGTTGTTCTATTAAAATCTAGAATGACATATCATCACAGTCTATGTCATTTTGATTCAATGTTATACTAATTTTTTCAATCTTGCTACAACTATTTCTTTGCCAAGAAGTTCAATCGAATCATCAAGCTCACGACCATGTGTTTGACCTGTTGTAGCGACACGAATTGGCATAAATAATTTTTTTCCTTTTTGCCCAGTCGCTTTTTGGGTTGCTTTGATCGAACTCTTAATATTCGCAGCCACAAATTCCTCTAATTGTTCCAACTCATTTAAAAAGGCTTGCATCACTTCTGGAACTTGCTCTTCATCAAGAACAGCTTGTGCTTCTTCATTATACTCAATTTCCTCTTTAAAGAACAACTCTGTCAACTCTACAATTTCAGCACCATAGTGAAGTTGCTCTTGATAAAGTCCGACAAGACGTTTCACCCACTGAGCTTGTTCAGTGCTCATCGCCTCAGGAAGACGACCAGCTTTCACTAAATGGGGCACAGTCAGTTCTAGAACTTCATCCAAATCAGCTTTTTTCATATACTGATTATTCATCCAAGCTAATTTATCTGTATCAAAGACGGCTGGTGATTTCAAGACACGCTCTAGGCTAAATTGCTTCTCAAGATCTTCTAATGAGAAAATTTCTTCTTCACCAACTGGAGACCAGCCAAGTAAAGCAAGGAAATTAACGATCGCATCTGGACGATACCCAAGGTCTTTATATTGTTCAACAAATTGAATAATTGACTCATCACGTTTACTCATTTTTTGTCTATCAGCATTTAGAATTAAGGAAGCATGGGCAAAGGTTGGGGCTTCCCAGCCTAACGCTTCATACAATAATACTTGGCGTGGTGTATTCGATAAATGTTCTTCTCCACGAATGACATGGGTAATTTTCATCAAATAATCATCGATAACAACCGCAAAATTATACATTGGTACGCCATCTTTACGGGCAATAACAAAATCACCAATTCCGTCTGATTCAAAGGAAACGTCACCACGAACGGCATCTTCAATTTTAATCACTTTTCCTTCAGGAACACGGAAACGAATGACTGGTTTTAACCCTTTCTCTTCATAAGCTTTTCTTTGTTCGTCGGTTAAATCACGATCGCGTCCGCTGTATTTTGGCGTTTCACCTTTAGCAAGCTGTGCTTCGCGCTCTGCTTGTAATTCCTCTTCCGTCATATAACAGTAATAAGCATTGCCTTTAGCAAGTAATTTTTCTAAATACTCTTGATAAATGTCCGTACGCTCCATGCTTCGATAAGGACCATAAGGGCCCCCTACATCAATGCTCTCATCCCAATGAATACCAAGCCACTTTAAGCTCTCCAATAACTTCTCCGTCGCACTATCCACATTTCTTGCTTGATCGGTATCTTCAATTCTTAAAATGAATTGTCCACCTTGATTTTTCGCATATAAATAGTTAAATAGGGCTGAGCGTGCACCACCAATATGTAAATGCCCAGTCGGACTTGGGGCAAAACGTACGCGAATATCTTTTGTCATCTTTCTACACTCTCCGTTTCTAATTATATGAGCAACATGTACTCATTTTACTTTTCTTATTTTAGCACCAACTAAAGGGCAATCGTCAAGTGTCGATCTTTCTTTAGAGGCGGCTGAAAAACAGTCGACACTTTAGCTTACTCCTCAAGCTGCATACCCTACGCGTTCCGCGGAGCGCAACCGAAGCGAAGCATTGGATAACATCTTTCTTCCTTACCCTTTTAGCACTAACTATTTTACCCTTGTTTTGCTTGTAATAAAATGACGGCTTGTGAAGCAATTCCTTCACCACGGCCTGTAAACCCAAGTTTTTCTGTCGTTGTCGCCTTTACATTGATTTGCGAAACACCGGCCTCCAGTAGTTCAGCGATTCGATGTCTCATTGACTCAATGTGAGGAGCCATCTTTGGTCGTTGAGCAATAATCGTACAATCTAAATTGCCTAGCTCATACCCTTTTTCCTTCACGATTTGCCATACATCGATTAATAACTTCGCTGAATCGGCATCTTTAAATTCTGCTGATGTATCTGGGAAATGTTTGCCGATGTCACCTTCCCCAATCGCCCCAAGTGCAGCATCCGCAATTGTATGTAGTAAAACATCAGCATCTGAATGCCCTAATAAACCTAGTTCATAAGGAATCGTAATCCCACCTATAATAAGTGGTCTATCTTCTACTAATTGATGTACATCAAAACCTTGCCCTATTCTAAACATCTTCATTCCTCACTTCCATTCCAATGATTGCTTCAGCAAATAATAGATCTTCTTGTGTCGTAATTTTTATATTAAAATAGTCACCTTCCACAATTGTTACTGGCTTGCCATACCATTCAACAAGACTCGCATCATCCGTTCCTAACTTCTTTTCTATAAATGCCTTGTTGTGGGCTTGTTTGATTAAATCAACTTGAAAAGCTTGTGGTGTTTGGACAGACCATAACTCTGAACGTTCGAGTGTGTCTACTACTTGTTGATTTTCGACTTTTTTAATCGTATCTTTTACTGGAACAGCTACAATCGCCGCCCCATCCTTTGCGGCCGTTTCGACTAATTCATGAATAACGGTTCGCTTCACAAATGGCCTTGCCCCATCATGGATTAAAACCATTTTCCCATCTTCAATCTCATCTAATCCACATTTTACACTATCTTGCCGCTCTGCCCCACCAGGAATAATCTTTTTTGTTTTTTCGTAACAATCCCCATCAATTAAATCGGCTAGAAGCTCTACTTCACCCTGATGAGCGACCAAAACGACTTCATCACACCATGGATCTTCTTCAAAAAGCGTCAACGTATGTAACAAAAGTGGACGATTTTGCAGTTCAATTAATAACTTATTCTTTCCTGCTTTCATCCGTTTCCCCTGACCAGCTGCCAAAAGAATGAGACTATACCTCATTACATTCTCTCCATTTCACATTTTCTTGCTCTTATTTTAGCATGATTACGAAAAAATTGATTTAATAAACCTTACTTGCTAAAAATGGCTCGTAACAATAACCTGCAGCCTCCAAATATTCACTTGTTTGACGAACGTAATCATTATCCAATAAAAACCATCAAAAAAAGTAGATGAAAAAGCACACTGGGCTTCTCACCTACTTTATTATAAGACTTATCTTGTTAGCCCTACTCTATTGTGACTCTTTTTATAGAGCTTTTTCCAATACTTTAGGCTTAGCAAAAATCATACGACCCGCACTCGTTTGTAAAACGCTCGTCACGATTACATCGATATGTTTACTAATAAAGTCTCTTCCGCCTTCTACAACAATCATCGTTCCATCATCTAAATAAGCAACACCTTGATGATGCTCTTTTCCGTCTTTAATGACTTGAACATTTAACTCTTCTCCAGGAAGAACAACTGGCTTAACAGCATTTGCTAAATCATTTATATTTAGCACTGATACACCTTGAAGCTCACACACTTTATTTAAGTTAAAGTCGTTTGTCACTACAATACCCGAAGTGATCTTCGCTAATTTCACTAACTTGCTATCCACTTCATGAATCTCTTCAAAATCCCCTTCATAAATTTCAACATTGATAGGGAGTTCTTTTTGAATTTTATTTAATATATCTAAACCTCTACGACCTCGATTGCGTTTTAAAACATCAGAAGAATCAGCGATATGTTGTAATTCTTCTAGAACAAAACCAGGAATCACTAAAGTGCCCTCTAGAAAACGAGTTTTGCAAATATCGGCAATACGTCCATCGATAATGACACTGGTATCCAATATTTTAAGATCAGAGTCTGTCTTCGTATCATCTTTTTTCTTATCTTTACCTAGCTGCTTTGTCACCGTAAAAACTTGAACAAGTTCATCACGTTTTTTAAAGCCAATTTGGAACCCAAGATACCCTAACAAAAGCGTTAGAAAGATTGGAAGTATCGTGCTAATTACAGGGATTTCCACTGCATTTAATGGAATAAGAAATGCCACAATAAGTCCAATAATTAACCCCATCGTACCAAAAAGAACGTCTGTTACAGGTGCTTTAACAATTGCTTCTTCAAGAACTTTAATAAACCCAACAAAATGATCGGCTAACCATAAACTAATTATAAATAATAGCAATGCACCAATGACGACGCCTACGTATGGGGATGCCACCCAACCAGAACCTAAATCCAATAATTGAATAACTTCAGGGATATAGATAAAACCTAACGTTCCACCAACTAATATAAAACATAATTGAATTATCCTTCTCAACACTTCTTTTTCACCTCCTTGTAACTATTATAGACAAGTTTCATAAATCAAAACCTAGCAAACTGCATTTCACATAAAATTCCATCTTTATCGGCATTTTTTCTTGAAAAGGACATCATTTTTAAGGAAATCACGCCACTTCAATATTAGATATGGCGGTCAACGAACAACTGTTCTTGAATGCGATTTAAGCCATTTTTAATCATTTTAGCCCTTGCTTCCCCAATTCCTTCTACTTCATCTAATTCATCAATACTTGCAAACATAATATTAGCCAAATCGCCGTATTTATCGATCAAATTTTCAATAATGAGTGTAGGCAAGCGCGGAATTCGATGGAGAATTCGATAACCTCTTGGCATAACAGATTGCTCTTGCACATTAGCCATTCGACTATAACCCAATGTTTTGACAATCTCGTTATCGTCTAGTAACTCGGGTGATTCGACTTTCGTTAATTCACGCAACGTGTCATAGACATCCGTTTTCTTTTCTTTCACATAATCCTTTAATAAGTAAATAGCCTCTTTTTCAATATTTGATACTAACTCATTTAACTGCATCGTAATAAGGCGACCTTCATCCCCTAATTCATTCACATAATTAATAATTTCACGTTTGATTCTCAAAACCATTTGAACACGATGGATCACTTGAATCACTTCTTGAAATGTGACAAGTTGTTCAAATTCTAGAGCCCCTAAATTTGTAATGCCTTGATCTAAAACAACTTTATATTTCTCAAGTGTTTGTACTGCTTGATTTGCTTTCGTTAAAATCACACCAATATCCTTTAAAGAATAACGGTTTTCACCTTGATACAACGTAATAACATTTCGTCTTTGCGAAATTGAAATCACTAAATTCCCTGTTTGTTTAGCGACACGCTCTGCTGTTCGGTGGCGAATCCCAGTTTCATTCGATTCAATTCCGTTGTTTGGAACAAGCTGTGTATTAGCATATAAAATTCTCGTCCCATCCTCATTTAATATGATGGCTCCATCCATTTTAGCTAATTCATACAAATAAGCAGGTGAGAAGTCACAATTGATAAAAAAACCACCATCCACAATATTCATCATTTCGTTGTTATAACCAAGAACAATTAGACCTCCTGTGTTCGCCCTTAACACATTATCAATTCCTGCTCTTAACGCCGTCCCTGGTGCAACAAGTCTTAAGACACCTTGAATAAAATCTCCCTTCTTGCGCTCATCCATTCTCCAATTACCCTCCTAACACTGCATCCAATGCTTCTTCTAATGTTGAAACTCCAATCACTTTGATACCTTTTGGAACACTCCATCCACCGATATTTTTTTCTGGGATGATCGCTCGTTTAAAACCTAATTTGGCCGCTTCATTCACTCGTTGTTCAATCCTCGAAACCCTTCTTATCTCACCCGTTAGCCCTATCTCGCCAATGGCAACATCCATAGGATTTGTGACTTGATTACGGAAACTAGACGCAATGCTAATTGCTACCGCTAAATCAATGGCCGGCTCATCTAACCTGACCCCACCAGCAACATTTAAATAGGCATCCTGATTTTGTAATAATAACCCAACTCTTTTTTCTAACACAGCCATTAATAAAGAAACACGATTATGGTCAATTCCTGTTGCCATCCTTCTTGGATTCCCAAAGCTTGTCGGGCTTATTAAAGCCTGTAACTCGACTAACACAGGACGTGTACCTTCCATCGATGCAACGACAATTGAGCCTGCTACCCCTTGGGAACGTTCTTCAAGAAAGATTTCAGAAGGGTTTAACACTTCCTCTAAACCGAGCTCCTTCATTTCAAAAATGCCCATCTCATTCGTCGAACCGAAACGATTTTTGACTGCTCTTAAAATTCGATACGTATGGTGTCGCTCCCCTTCGAAATAGAGCACGGAATCCACCATATGTTCTAACAACTTCGGACCCGCAATTGAACCTTGTTTCGTAACATGACCGACAATAAAAATAGAAATGCCTCTTGTTTTAGCAATTTTCATAAATGCGGCTGTACATTCTCGAACTTGGGCTACACTTCCCGGGGCTGAAGCAATTTCCTCTTGATAAACCGTTTGAATCGAGTCAATGACGACTAAAACTGGATTCACCTCATCAATGGCTTTTTCAATAAAACTAATATCAGTCTCTGCTAATACATATAATTCTGCTGTGCTAAGATTCAATCTGTCAGCCCTAAGCTTCGTTTGCTTGACCGACTCCTCACCCGATATATATAAAACCCTCTGATTATGTTCGGCTAATTTTGATGAAAGCTGTAAAAGGAGGGTTGACTTACCAATACCCGGGTCTCCCCCAACTAAAACAAGTGAACCAGGAACGACTCCTCCTCCTAGAACTCGATTTAGTTCCACCATCGTCGTATTAATTCTAGGTTCCTTTTCACTTTCAACTTTGGTAATTGATTGTGGTTTTGCCGTTCCTAGATTGGCCGACGTTACATAGCTTCTACTAGAGGGCTTTGCCGTTTGGTCAAACTCTTCCACCATCGTATTCCAACCTTGGCAACCAGGACATTTCCCCATCCATTTTGCCGATTCATACCCACATTCTTGACAAACAAATTTAGTTTTCTTCTTTGCCACTTAATCAACCTACTTCCTTGCACATTACTTGCCTTTATTGTAGCAAAGATTTTTATAAAAAAGTTCAATATATAACTCTTTTTACATATGATGTTACTTTTTAACGAATATCATGTATGACACCTTTTAGTCTATGGCAAAAAGCCAGGAGATTATGACAGCCCCTGGCTTTTATTATAACTTTTGTACATCTTTAGGTGAGTGAACACTAGGGCTATTATTCTTTCACTGATGCACACTTATCATTCACTGAACCAATCGACTTTTTCGACTCCACCTATTTACTTGTTAAACCTTTGCGTCCTCTTTTGTGACAACGTATAAGGCATCATCCTTCACATCAATTACCGCTTTTTGCCCTTTAGAAATCGTTCCTTTTAGAAGCTCTTCTGAAAGACGATCTTCCACTTGTTTTTGTAAGGCACGACGTAATGGACGGGCCCCGTACTCTGGGTCATAGCCAATATCGGTAATTTTATCTAATGCTTTTTCCGTTAATTCTAATTCAATGCCTTGTTCATAAAGACGTTTCTTTAATTGTTCGGCCATTAAATTTGTAATTTCACGGACATGTTTTTTCTCTAATGAGTGGAAAACAATAATTTCGTCGATACGGTTCAAAAATTCTGGACGGAAGCTACGTTTTAATTCACCCATTACTTTATCTTTCATATCCTTATACTCTTGACCTTCACTTTCAATCGCAAAGCCAAGGTATTTATTACGTTTTAAAGCACTTGCTCCAACGTTTGAAGTCATAATAATCGCTGTGTTTCTAAAATCAACTGTACGACCTTTTGAATCCGTTAAACGTCCATCCTCAAGTACTTGCAACAAGATGTTGAATACTTCAGGGTGGGCTTTTTCAATTTCATCTAACAAGATAACCGAATAAGGCTTACGACGAACCTTCTCCGTTAATTGGCCACCTTCCTCATGACCTACATATCCAGGAGGAGAACCAACCAAACGACTTGTCGCATGTTTTTCCATATACTCAGACATATCAATTCGAATGACAGAATCCTCATCACCAAACAGTGTTTCAGCAACGGCACGGGCTAATTCGGTTTTTCCGACTCCTGTTGGCCCTAAGAAAATAAAGGAACCAATCGGTCGTTTTGGATCTTTAAGCCCGGCTCTCGCACGGCGTACGGCTTTTGAAATAGAAACAACTGCTTCTTCTTGCCCAACCACACGACCATGAAGAATTTCTTCCATTCGTAGTAAGCGCTCCGTTTCTTCCTCAGCTAATTTCGAAACAGGTACTCCTGTCCAGCTCGCTACAACTTGTGCGATATCATCGACAACTACTTCTGTATTTTCTTGGCCTTGCTTTTTCTTCCATTCATTTTTCATTTCATCGACTTCTTCTCGTAAACGTTGCTCAGAATCTCTTAATGAAGCAGCCTTCTCAAACTCTTGGCTTTGAACCGCAGCATCTTTTTCTTTACGAGTCTCTTCTAATCTTTGCTCTAACTCTTTTAAGTTAGGTGGTGCTGTATAAGAACGTAAACGCACTTTCGATGCCGCTTCGTCAATTAAATCAATCGCTTTATCTGGTAAAAAACGATCCGTAATATAACGATCTGATAGTTTTACAGCTTCAGAAATCGCATCATCTGTAATCGTCACACGATGGTGGGCCTCATAACGGTCCCTCAATCCGGTTAAAATTTGAATCGATTCTTCCAGAGTTGGTTCATTTACTTGAATTGGTTGGAAACGGCGCTCAAGAGCCGCATCCTTTTCAATATATTTACGATACTCATCTAAAGTCGTGGCCCCAATACATTGTAATTCTCCACGGGCTAAAGAAGGTTTTAAAATATTGGAAGCATCAATCGCTCCTTCTGCCCCACCAGCCCCGATTAATGTATGAAGCTCATCAATGAATAAAATGACATTGCCTGCTTGGCGAATTTCATCCATGACTTTTTTCAAACGGTCTTCAAACTCACCACGGTATTTTGTTCCCGCCACAACCGTACCCATATCAAGAGTCATTACTCGTTTATTTCGTAGCGTCTCAGGTACTTCATTGGCAATAATCGATTGAGCTAACCCTTCTGCAATCGCCGTTTTACCGACACCTGGCTCCCCAATTAAAACGGGGTTGTTTTTGGTACGGCGGCTCAGAACTTGAATCACTCGCTCAATTTCTTTGCTACGACCGATAACAGGGTCTAATGCGTCTTCTCGTGCAATCGCCGTTAAATCACGGGCTAAACTGTCTAAAGTAGGCGTGCTTGCATGACTTGCTGCCCCACTTTGCTGAGAGGAGCTCCCTACTTCGTTACTACCTAATAGCTGTAGTACTTGCTGACGGGCTTTATTTAAGCTCACTCCTAAATTATTTAAAACTCGCGCTGCTACCCCTTCGCCTTCACGGATTAACCCTAATAAGATATGCTCCGTGCCAACATAGGAATGACCAAGCTTACGAGCTTCATCCATCGATAATTCAATTACTTTTTTCGCACGAGGTGTATAATGTATCGTTTTGGACCCTTCTTGGCCTTTGCCAATTAAAGTCTCAACTTCTTTTTGGATTTTTTCAGAACCTAACCCTAAAGCTTGTAAGGCCTTTGCCGCAATTCCTTCTCCCTCACGAATTAATCCAAGAAGAATATGCTCTGTGCCAATATTATTGTGCCCTAAGCGAATCGCTTCTTCTTGTGCCAATGCTAATACTTTCTGTGCTCGCTCTGTAAAACGTCCAAACATCATTGACGTCCACCTCCATCATTAATTATCTGTCTTTTCCTCTAACAATAATCGCTCGCGTATTAATGCTGCTCGCCGCTCATCACGTTGATCAGCATTCAATACATCCCCTGCAAACTGTTGTAAGAAGCCGGGTTGGGTTAAAATCATTAACTCGTTGAGTATATTCCCTGAAATCCCTTCGATTAACCCTAAATCAATTCCTAATCTGACATCTGATAATCGTTGGGTTGCTTCTTTAGATTCTATGATCCGGCTATTAGATAAAATCCCATATGAGCGATAAACTCGATCTTCAAGCTGAAGCTTAGAATTTTCCATTAAATACTGCCGAGCCGATTTCTCCTGATGGATCAGTTGTAAAACGACTCCCCGTAAGTCTTCCACGATATCTTTTTCGGATTTTCCTAACGTCAACTGATTGGAAACTTGAAATAGGTTACCTAAAGCTTCGCTACCTTCCCCATAAATTCCTCTAACAACTAAACCTAATTGATTAATTGCTGGTAAAATTCTATTTAATTGTTGGGTCATAGCTAAAGCCGGTAAGTGCATCATCACAGATGCTCGTAACCCTGTCCCTACATTTGTTGGGCAACTCGTTAAATAACCATGTGTCTCGTCAAATGCATAAGTTAATTGCCCTTCCAACCAATCATCGATAGAACTTGCCGTTTCTAACCCCTTTAATAGCTGAAACCCAGGAAATAAACATTGTATTCGAAGATGATCCTCTTCATTCAACATAATACTTACCGATTCATCTTCACTTAATAATACGGCTCCACACTTAGATTGTTCCGCTAAACTAGGACTGATCAAATGTTTTTCTACAAGGACTCGCTTTTCATTTACCCGTAGTTCATCCATTAATAAAAGCTCAACAGGACCAATTTTTTCATTTTCTTTCTCTTGTAATGCCTGCTCCACATACTTCACAATCGCGTGAGACTCTTCTGTCGACGCTAATAAAGGAAATTTAAATTGCTTTAAGTTTCTCGCTAAGCGCATTCTACTGCTTAACACAATTTCAGATTCACATCCAGACTCTTTCATCCAAGGACTAATGGCTTCAGAAATAAAACGTTGGAGTGACATTAGCTCATCCCTCCTCTTGATTATTTAATTGGGCCGTTATTTTTTTCATTTCATCACGAATATGGGCTGCCTGTTCAAACTCTTCATGTTCAATATGTTTTTTCATCTCTTCTTTTAATGCATTGATTTTTCGTTTAAGCTGAATACTTCCACCAATTCGATTAGGTATTTTCCCTGTATGTGCTTTGTTGCCGCTATGAACCCTTTTTAAAATAGGCTCTAATTTGCTTTGAAAGCTTTCGTAACAATTCGCACATCCAAACCTACCGATTCTTGTAAACTGCTCATAAGTCATCCCACAGTTTTCACAAGTTAAATTATGAATCTGGGCTGCCTTCCCTTGTACAGGTTGCTCAAAATTTAATAATCCTGATAATAATTGATGAATAGAGAAGCTATTCGTTCCAGGGAATTGCTCCCCTTTTTCACGAGCACATTGCTCACATATATGGAATTCTGTTTTTTCACCGTTAATAATCTTCGTAAAATGTAATGTAGCCGGTCTTTCTTGACAATCTTGGCACTTCACCACTCATCACCACCTCACATCAGTCTTCGGTATCAATATACTTTAATGTGTTTAGCATCGCCCTTAATAAATTAGCCCGAATTTCATCTCTATGTTGAATCGACGTCTGAAAATTCGTTCTCTCCATAACACTTAACATTAAGTTACTTTCTCTTTTGGTAATCGCCTGCTCTTCATACAAACGAATAATGATATTTTCAGCCGCTTGCTGATCAATCCCTCTACCAATTAATTGAATAATTTGATCAAACAAGGCCATCTCGTTATGAGGACGGACTTTAATGATTCTAATATAACCGCCGCCCCCTCGTTTACTTTCAACTAAATACCCTTTTTCAATCGTAAAACGAGTGCCGATCACATAATTAATTTGGGAAGGTACACATTGAAATTGACGAGCCAACTCACTTCGCTTTATTTCGACAATATCTCCATCACTATTTAAGAGAATTTTCTTTAAATAGCCCTCAATAATATCTGAAATATTTTTCAACTTCACCCCTCCCCTCTATACAACAATTGACATAAACCTACATTTTTTGACTTTGACTATCTTTGACTATATGTACATTATAAGCAACAGCCAAAAAAAGTGCAACAAACTTACACCACCTAGTATAGCCATACGTTTTTGGAAACATTCTTTAACAACTCTACATAACAAAAAAACCAGTAATTACTAAATAACTGGTTTTTTGGCTAACTATGCAATTACTTTAAACGCTGTAACTTCCCATAAGTAAAGGAACGCCATAACCATTCTAACGGTCCATATTGAAAGTATTTTAACCATACATAACTATTGATAAGCTGAAGAGAGAAGATCATGACACTCAGCCCTATTCCTATTCTTAGATTGATTTCACCAAACAACCCAGCACCCACAAAAATTGAAATTCCTATTATAGACTGTATTAAATAATTAGTTAAAGCCATACGGCCAACATACTTAAATGGACTTAGGCTCTTTGCCCAAAACCTATGTTGCAGTAGGAATAATAAGCTAGTAAGATAAAACAAGGATACACTTAGCCCACTAATCGTTATCATAGTTTGTAAATAGATATGAGTCAAAACACCCAAGTTAAACAAATCTAAGTGTAATAAAACAATAAAAATTGAAATCGGCAAACTAATAATTAAAGTAATCCACCAGACATACTTAAGAAAACGTTTATTCGTCTGGAAATTACTAATGAGATTTCGTTTACCAATATAAAGTCCAACAAGAAACATATAAAAAGCTGATAAGATAGAAAAGGGTAAATTCTCTAAAATCGGTATAAACTCATGATGAAATCGATACTTTATCCACTCCATATAGTTCGAATCCTGGTAATAGTCAATCGCCCGCTCTACCTTTTCAGTACCCTCTGCTTGTAAAACGAGTAATTCTTTCTCTACTTCCACTGGAGATGCAAAGAAATTCAATGATAACAGACTTATTAAAACTACCGTAAGAACCCACCATGTAATAAGCAAAGCTTTGGAGCTTTGTTTATAAAAAATGATTAGAAGAAAACCCGCTAATGCGTATGTAAGCAAAATATCTCCATACCATAGTAAAATAATATGAATGAACCCTATTATCGCTAGGAAAAGTAATCTTCGAACATACATCCTAACATAAGGTTTTCCCTTTTCTTCCCCGTTTTTCATAAATATATAAAAGCCTAAACCAAATAATATTGAAAAGATCGAAAAGAACTTTGTTTCAATAAATACATCTAATAATATTCGCAGCCACTGATCAGTAGTTGATAATGGAAAGGTTACAAAATTAAGATCAGCTATTAATTTTGGTGTTTGAAACAAAGGCATATTTACTAATAAAATTCCAAATAAAGCGATACCTCTTATGATATCTAATGAATCTATTCTAGTATTAAGATTTTTTATCAACATGGTTAGAATATTTTCCCTTTCCGATATAAACTTTACTATTTAATTTGCTTTTATCAACAACATCTTTCCAAATTTGCATTGATCAGAAAATATAAATTATTCAATTTTCGATCTTTTCTACTTATAATTATAGTCTATAAAATTTTCTAATTGGCTCAGTCTGAAGGCTGATTTTATCTTTTAATATGGTTTCTTTTAGTTCTCATCCCCCTAATTTATTGTTTTAGTCGAGGCAGAACTCTTCAGCGCCTGAGCGTTCTCTTTATGCATAAAAAAAGCACATCCCTATTGGAATGTGCTTTATCTGCCTGGCAACGTCCTACTCTTGCAGGGGGAAGCCCCCAACTACCATCGGCGCTGAAGAGCTTAACGGCCGTGTTCGGCATGGGAACGGGTGTGACCTCTTCGCTATCGCCACCAGACTTTTGACGTCCGATCCCCTATGAAGGGTCTCTTCGTCAAATAGACGTGATGTCTATTGAATTGTTGAGAGGATTCTCTCAAAACTAGATAATCGATAAAACATGATGTCAAGAATAATAATGGATAAGTCCTCGACCGATTAGTATCTGTCAGCTCCACGTGTCGCCACGCTTCCACACCAGACCTATCAACCTCATCATCTCTAAGGGGTCTTACTGGATTAACTCCATGGGAAATCTCATCTTGAGGGGGGCTTCATGCTTAGATGCTTTCAGCACTTATCCCTTCCACACGTAGCTACCCAGCGATGCTCCTGGCGGAACAACTGGTACACCAGCGGTGTGTCCATCCCGGTCCTCTCGTACTAAGGACAGCTCCTCTCAAATTTCCTGCGCCCGCGACGGATAGGGACCGAACTGTCTCACGACGTTCTGAACCCAGCTCGCGTACCGCTTTAATGGGCGAACAGCCCAACCCTTGGGACCTACTTCAGCCCCAGGATGCGATGAGCCGACATCGAGGTGCCAAACCTCCCCGTCGATGTGGACTCTTGGGGGAGATAAGCCTGTTATCCCCAGGGTAGCTTTTATCCGTTGAGCGATGGCCCTTCCATGCGGAACCACCGGATCACTAAGCCCGACTTTCGTCCCTGCTCGACTTGTAGGTCTCGCAGTCAAGCTCCCTTTTGCCTTTGCACTCTACGAATGATTTCCAACCATTCTGAGGGAACCTTTGGGCGCCTCCGTTACTGTTTAGGAGGCGACCGCCCCAGTCAAACTGCCCACCTGACACTGTCCCTGAACCGGATCACGGTCCGAGGTTAGAATGTCAGCACAGTCAGGGTAGTATCCCACCGACGCCTCCACCGAAGCTAGCGCTCCGGCTTCCAAGGCTCCTACCTATCCTGTACAAACTGTACCAACATCCAATATCAAGCTACAGTAAAGCTCCATGGGGTCTTTCCGTCCTGTCGCGGGTAACCTGCATCTTCACAGGTACTATAATTTCACCGGGTCTCTCGTTGAGACAGTATCCAAATCGTTACACCATTCGTGCGGGTCGGAACTTACCCGACAAGGAATTTCGCTACCTTAGGACCGTTATAGTTACGGCCGCCGTTTACTGGGGCTTCAATTCAGAGCTTCTCCCGTAAGGGATAACCCCTCCTCTTAACCTTCCAGCACCGGGCAGGTGTCAGCCCCTATACTTCGCCTTGCGGCTTCGCAGAGACCTGTGTTTTTGCTAAACAGTCGCTTGGATCTTTTCACTGCGGCTCTCTCAGGCTATTCACCTTAATAGAGCACCCCTTCTCCCGAAGTTACGGGGTCATTTTGCCGAGTTCCTTAACGAGAGTTCTCCCGAGCGTCTTAGAATTCTCTTCTCGCCTACCTGTGTCGGTTTACGGTACGGGCACCTCTCACCTCGCTAGAGGCTTTTCTTGGCAGTGTAGAATCAGGAACTTCGGTACTAAATTTCCCTCGCCATCACAGCTCAGCCTTCGCGAGAAGCGGATTTGCCTACTTCTCAGCCTAACTGCTTGGACGCACATATCCATCAGTGCGCTTACCCTATCTTTCTGCGTCCCCCCATTACTCAAACGGTGAGGAGGTGGTACAGGAATTTCAACCTGTTGTCCATCGCCTACGCTTTTCAGCCTCGGCTTAGGTCCCGACTAACCCTGAGCGGACGAGCCTTCCTCAGGAAACCTTGGGCTTTCGACGGAGGGGATTCTCACCCCTCTTTTCGCTACTCATACCGGCATTCTCACTTCTAAACGCTCCACCAGTCCTCACGATCTGACTTCGCTGCATTTAGAACGCTCCCCTACCACTTACACCTGAAGGTGTAAATCCATAGCTTCGGTGATACGTTTAGCCCCGGTACATTTTCGGCGCAGAGTCACTCGACCAGTGAGCTATTACGCACTCTTTAAATGGTGGCTGCTTCTAAGCCAACATCCTGGTTGTCTAAGCAACTCCACATCCTTTTCCACTTAACGTATACTTGGGGACCTTAGCTGATGGTCTGGGCTGTTTCCCTCTTGACTACGGATCTTAGCACTCGCAGTCTGACTCCCGAGGATAAGTAATTGGCATTCGGAGTTTGACTGAATTCGGTAATCCTGTGGGGACCCCTAGTCCAATCAGTGCTCTACCTCCAATACTCTCACCTCGAGGCTAGCCCTAAAGCTATTTCGGGGAGAACCAGCTATTTCCGAGTTCGATTGGCATTTCACCCCTACCCACACCTCATCCCCGCATTTTTCAACATGCGTGGGTTCGGGCCTCCATTCAGTGTTACCTGAACTTCACCCTGGACATGGGTAGATCACACGGTTTCGGGTCTACGACGGCGTACTCATTCGCCCTATTCAGACTCGCTTTCGCTACGGCTCCGCTTTATCAGCTTAACCTTGCACGACATCGTAACTCGCCGGTTCATTCTACAAAAGGCACGCTGTCACCCATTAACGGGCTCCAACTAGTTGTAGGCACACGGTTTCAGGATCTCTTTCACTCCCCTTCCGGGGTGCTTTTCACCTTTCCCTCACGGTACTGGTTCACTATCGGTCACTAGGGAGTATTTAGCCTTGGGAGATGGTCCTCCCGGATTCCGACGGGGTTTCACGTGTCCCGCCGTACTCAGGATCCACTCTGGAGGAAACGAAGTTTCGGCTACGGGGTTGTTACCCTCTTCGACGGACCTTTCCAGGTCGCTTCACCTACTTCGTTTCTTTTTGACTCCGTATAGAGTGTCCTACAACCCCAAGAGGCAAGCCTCTTGGTTTGGGCTGATTCCGTTTCGCTCGCCGCTACTCAGGAAATCGCATTTGCTTTCTCTTCCTCTGGGTACTTAGATGTTTCAGTTCCCCAGGTCTGCCTTCTCATACCCTATGTATTCAGATATGGATACCATCCTATTAAAGATGGTGGGTTCCCCCATTCGGATATCCCCGGTTCAAAGCTTACTTACAGCTCCCCGAGGCGTTTCGCCGTTCGTCGCGTCCTTCTTCGGCTCCTAGTGCCAAGGCATTCACCGTGCGCCCTTTCTAACTTAACCATTTTGGTTGCAAATCAACGTAAAAATAAATTTACCGTTGCTTTTGGCCAAATTTGACTTGCGATTTTCGATGAATCGAATCTCGTTGGTCGTATTATCAAAGGTTTGATATGAATTCTTGACATTCTCGTTCGTCTATCGTTATAGACTCCGATGAATTAATCATGTTTATCTTATTATCTAGTTTTCAAAGAACCACTTGGCTGCGAATCAACGGCGGATTTCTTCGTCCATTTCCTTCTTCCGATTCTCACGTGCTAAAGCACGCTCCGATTCTCCAGAATTTCATGTCCTCGAACTCCTTGTTGCTTCTTGCCAACAGACTTAGATGTTCGATATTCTCAAACGTCTTAGCTGTTTTAAATTTGAAAGATTAGCTCTTTCAAAACTGAACAAAAAGACCGAAGCGCCTTACACATCAAAGATGTATAAGTTCGACTAGAGTTAAATACTCCATAGAAAGGAGGTGATCCAGCCGCACCTTCCGATACGGCTACCTTGTTACGACTTCACCCCAATCATCTGTCCCACCTTAGGCGGCTGGCTCCAAAAGGTTACCCCACCGACTTCGGGTGTTACAAACTCTCGTGGTGTGACGGGCGGTGTGTACAAGGCCCGGGAACGTATTCACCGCGGCATGCTGATCCGCGATTACTAGCAATTCCGGCTTCATGTAGGCGAGTTGCAGCCTACAATCCGAACTGAGAATGGCTTTATGGGATTGGCTCGACCTCGCGGTTTTGCTGCCCTTTGTACCATCCATTGTAGCACGTGTGTAGCCCAGGTCATAAGGGGCATGATGATTTGACGTCATCCCCACCTTCCTCCGGTTTGTCACCGGCAGTCACCTTAGAGTGCCCAACTTAATGCTGGCAACTAAGATCAAGGGTTGCGCTCGTTGCGGGACTTAACCCAACATCTCACGACACGAGCTGACGACAACCATGCACCACCTGTCACTTTGTCCCCCGAAGGGGAAAGCTCTATCTCTAGAGTGGTCAAAGGATGTCAAGACCTGGTAAGGTTCTTCGCGTTGCTTCGAATTAAACCACATGCTCCACTGCTTGTGCGGGCCCCCGTCAATTCCTTTGAGTTTCAGCCTTGCGGCCGTACTCCCCAGGCGGAGTGCTTAATGTGTTAACTTCGGCACTAAGGGCATCGAAACCCCTAACACCTAGCACTCATCGTTTACGGCGTGGACTACCAGGGTATCTAATCCTGTTTGCTCCCCACGCTTTCGCGCCTCAGCGTCAGTTACAGACCAGAGAGTCGCCTTCGCCACTGGTGTTCCTCCACATATCTACGCATTTCACCGCTACACGTGGAATTCCACTCTCCTCTTCTGTACTCAAGTCTCCCAGTTTCCAATGACCCCTCGGGGTTGAGCCCCGATATTTCACATCAGACTTAAAAGACCGCCTGCGCGCGCTTTACGCCCAATAATTCCGGACAACGCTTGCCACCTACGTATTACCGCGGCTGCTGGCACGTAGTTAGCCGTGGCTTTCTGGTTAGGTACCGTCAAGGTGCCGACCTATTCGAACGGCACTTGTTCTTCCCTAACAACAGAGCTTTACGATCCGAAAACCTTCATCACTCACGCGGCGTTGCTCCGTCAGACTTTCGTCCATTGCGGAAGATTCCCTACTGCTGCCTCCCGTAGGAGTCTGGGCCGTGTCTCAGTCCCAGTGTGGCCGATCACCCTCTCAGGTCGGCTACGCATCGTCGCCTTGGTAAGCCATTACCTTACCAACTAGCTAATGCGCCGCGGGCCCATCCCGTAGTGATAGCCGGAGCCATCTTTTACAAAAGAACCATGTGATTCCTTTGATTATCCGGTATTAGCACCGATTTCTCGATGTTATCCCAGTCTACAGGGCAGGTTGCCCACGTGTTACTCACCCGTCCGCCGCTAACCTCTGGGAGCAAGCTCCCTTTGGTTCGCTCGACTTGCATGTATTAGGCACGCCGCCAGCGTTCGTCCTGAGCCAGGATCAAACTCTCCGTTAAAGGATAAGCTGATTCGCTCATTTTTGCTGGCTAGCTTCAGTTTTCACTGAAGTTCCATTTGCATTGATTTCTCAATGACTAACATTGACGAGATACCTTGTATCTCTTTAATTCGCTTGGCTTTTGTTCAGTTTTCAAAGAACTCGTTTCGCTTTAATAGCGACTTGATTAGTGTAACAAAATCATCTTTGTTTTGTCAACAACTTTTTTAATTTTTTTTGGTGGAGCCTAGCGGGATCGAACCGCTGACCTCCTGCGTGCAAAGCAGGCGCTCTCCCAGCTGAGCTAAGGCCCCATTTTAGATGGTCGGGAAGACAGGATTTGAACCTGCGACCCCCTGGTCCCAAACCAGGTGCTCTACCAAGCTGAGCCACTTCCCGTTTTATTCGTTTTAAAATATAATGGCGCGCCCTGAGAGATTCGAACTCCCGACCTTTTGATTCGTAGTCAAACACTCTATCCAGCTGAGCTAAGGGCGCTTATATATTTTAAATGGTGCCGAGGGCCGGACTTGAACCGGCACGGTAGTCACCTACCGCAGGATTTTAAGTCCTGTGTGTCTGCCAATTCCACCACCCCGGCTATTGACAACCTATGGAGCGGAAGACGGGATTCGAACCCGCGACCCCCACCTTGGCAAGGTGGTGTTCTACCACTGAACTACTTCCGCTCGTATATAAATGCGGGTGAAGGGACTTGAACCCCCACGTCATAAGACACTAGATCCTAAGTCTAGCGCGTCTGCCAATTCCGCCACACCCGCAAATTGTAAAATGGTGAGCCATGAAGGACTTGAACCTTCGACCCTCTGATTAAAAGTCAGATGCTCTACCGACTGAGCTAATGGCTCATCTTACGATGCCGGCCAGAGGACTTGAACCCCCAACCTACTGATTACAAGTCAGTTGCTCTACCAATTGAGCTAGGCCGGCAAAATTAAATGGTGGAGGATGACGGGATCGAACCGCCGACCCCCTGCTTGTAAGGCAGGTGCTCTCCCAGCTGAGCTAATCCTCCAAATATATCTGCCTGGCAACGTCCTACTCTTGCAGGGGGAAGCCCCCAACTACCATCGGCGCTGAAGAGCTTAACGGCCGTGTTCGGCATGGGAACGGGTGTGACCTCTTCGCTATCGCCACCAGACTTTTGACGTCCGATCCCCTATGAAGGGTCTCTTCGTCAAATAGACGTGATGTCTATTGAATTGTTGAGAGGATTCTCTCAAAACTAGATAATCGATAAAACATGATGTCAAGAATAATAATGGATAAGTCCTCGACCGATTAGTATCTGTCAGCTCCACGTGTCGCCACGCTTCCACACCAGACCTATCAACCTCATCATCTCTAAGGGGTCTTACTGGATTAACTCCATGGGAAATCTCATCTTGAGGGGGGCTTCATGCTTAGATGCTTTCAGCACTTATCCCTTCCACACGTAGCTACCCAGCGATGCTCCTGGCGGAACAACTGGTACACCAGCGGTGTGTCCATCCCGGTCCTCTCGTACTAAGGACAGCTCCTCTCAAATTTCCTGCGCCCGCGACGGATAGGGACCGAACTGTCTCACGACGTTCTGAACCCAGCTCGCGTACCGCTTTAATGGGCGAACAGCCCAACCCTTGGGACCTACTTCAGCCCCAGGATGCGATGAGCCGACATCGAGGTGCCAAACCTCCCCGTCGATGTGGACTCTTGGGGGAGATAAGCCTGTTATCCCCAGGGTAGCTTTTATCCGTTGAGCGATGGCCCTTCCATGCGGAACCACCGGATCACTAAGCCCGACTTTCGTCCCTGCTCGACTTGTAGGTCTCGCAGTCAAGCTCCCTTTTGCCTTTGCACTCTACGAATGATTTCCAACCATTCTGAGGGAACCTTTGGGCGCCTCCGTTACTGTTTAGGAGGCGACCGCCCCAGTCAAACTGCCCACCTGACACTGTCCCTGAACCGGATCACGGTCCGAGGTTAGAATGTCAGCACAGTCAGGGTAGTATCCCACCGACGCCTCCACCGAAGCTAGCGCTCCGGCTTCCAAGGCTCCTACCTATCCTGTACAAACTGTACCAACATCCAATATCAAGCTACAGTAAAGCTCCATGGGGTCTTTCCGTCCTGTCGCGGGTAACCTGCATCTTCACAGGTACTATAATTTCACCGGGTCTCTCGTTGAGACAGTATCCAAATCGTTACACCATTCGTGCGGGTCGGAACTTACCCGACAAGGAATTTCGCTACCTTAGGACCGTTATAGTTACGGCCGCCGTTTACTGGGGCTTCAATTCAGAGCTTCTCCCGTAAGGGATAACCCCTCCTCTTAACCTTCCAGCACCGGGCAGGTGTCAGCCCCTATACTTCGCCTTGCGGCTTCGCAGAGACCTGTGTTTTTGCTAAACAGTCGCTTGGATCTTTTCACTGCGGCTCTCTCAGGCTATTCACCTTAATAGAGCACCCCTTCTCCCGAAGTTACGGGGTCATTTTGCCGAGTTCCTTAACGAGAGTTCTCCCGAGCGTCTTAGAATTCTCTTCTCGCCTACCTGTGTCGGTTTACGGTACGGGCACCTCTCACCTCGCTAGAGGCTTTTCTTGGCAGTGTAGAATCAGGAACTTCGGTACTAAATTTCCCTCGCCATCACAGCTCAGCCTTCGCGAGAAGCGGATTTGCCTACTTCTCAGCCTAACTGCTTGGACGCACATATCCATCAGTGCGCTTACCCTATCTTTCTGCGTCCCCCCATTACTCAAACGGTGAGGAGGTGGTACAGGAATTTCAACCTGTTGTCCATCGCCTACGCTTTTCAGCCTCGGCTTAGGTCCCGACTAACCCTGAGCGGACGAGCCTTCCTCAGGAAACCTTGGGCTTTCGACGGAGGGGATTCTCACCCCTCTTTTCGCTACTCATACCGGCATTCTCACTTCTAAACGCTCCACCAGTCCTCACGATCTGACTTCGCTGCATTTAGAACGCTCCCCTACCACTTACACCTGAAGGTGTAAATCCATAGCTTCGGTGATACGTTTAGCCCCGGTACATTTTCGGCGCAGAGTCACTCGACCAGTGAGCTATTACGCACTCTTTAAATGGTGGCTGCTTCTAAGCCAACATCCTGGTTGTCTAAGCAACTCCACATCCTTTTCCACTTAACGTATACTTGGGGACCTTAGCTGATGGTCTGGGCTGTTTCCCTCTTGACTACGGATCTTAGCACTCGCAGTCTGACTCCCGAGGATAAGTAATTGGCATTCGGAGTTTGACTGAATTCGGTAATCCTGTGGGGACCCCTAGTCCAATCAGTGCTCTACCTCCAATACTCTCACCTCGAGGCTAGCCCTAAAGCTATTTCGGGGAGAACCAGCTATTTCCGAGTTCGATTGGCATTTCACCCCTACCCACACCTCATCCCCGCATTTTTCAACATGCGTGGGTTCGGGCCTCCATTCAGTGTTACCTGAACTTCACCCTGGACATGGGTAGATCACACGGTTTCGGGTCTACGACGGCGTACTCATTCGCCCTATTCAGACTCGCTTTCGCTACGGCTCCGCTTTATCAGCTTAACCTTGCACGACATCGTAACTCGCCGGTTCATTCTACAAAAGGCACGCTGTCACCCATTAACGGGCTCCAACTAGTTGTAGGCACACGGTTTCAGGATCTCTTTCACTCCCCTTCCGGGGTGCTTTTCACCTTTCCCTCACGGTACTGGTTCACTATCGGTCACTAGGGAGTATTTAGCCTTGGGAGATGGTCCTCCCGGATTCCGACGGGGTTTCACGTGTCCCGCCGTACTCAGGATCCACTCTGGAGGAAACGAAGTTTCGGCTACGGGGTTGTTACCCTCTTCGACGGACCTTTCCAGGTCGCTTCACCTACTTCGTTTCTTTTTGACTCCGTATAGAGTGTCCTACAACCCCAAGAGGCAAGCCTCTTGGTTTGGGCTGATTCCGTTTCGCTCGCCGCTACTCAGGAAATCGCATTTGCTTTCTCTTCCTCTGGGTACTTAGATGTTTCAGTTCCCCAGGTCTGCCTTCTCATACCCTATGTATTCAGATATGGATACCATCCTATTAAAGATGGTGGGTTCCCCCATTCGGATATCCCCGGTTCAAAGCTTACTTACAGCTCCCCGAGGCGTTTCGCCGTTCGTCGCGTCCTTCTTCGGCTCCTAGTGCCAAGGCATTCACCGTGCGCCCTTTCTAACTTAACCATTTTGGTTGCAAATCAACGTAAAAATAAATTTACCGTTGCTTTTGGCCAAATTTGACTTGCGATTTTCGATGAATCGAATCTCGTTGGTCGTATTATCAAAGGTTTGATATGAATTCTTGACATTCTCGTTCGTCTATCGTTATAGACTCCGATGAATTAATCATGTTTATCTTATTATCTAGTTTTCAAAGAACCACTTGGCTGCGAATCAACGGCGGATTTCTTCGTCCATTTCCTTCTTCCGATTCTCACGTGCTAAAGCACGCTCCGATTCTCCAGAATTTCATGTCCTCGAACTCCTTGTTGCTTCTTGCCAACAGACTTAGATGTTCGATATTCTCAAACGTCTTAGCTGTTTTAAATTTGAAAGATTAGCTCTTTCAAAACTGAACAAAAAGACCGAAGCGCCTTACACATCAAAGATGTATAAGTTCGACTAGAGTTAAATACTCCATAGAAAGGAGGTGATCCAGCCGCACCTTCCGATACGGCTACCTTGTTACGACTTCACCCCAATCATCTGTCCCACCTTAGGCGGCTGGCTCCAAAAGGTTACCCCACCGACTTCGGGTGTTACAAACTCTCGTGGTGTGACGGGCGGTGTGTACAAGGCCCGGGAACGTATTCACCGCGGCATGCTGATCCGCGATTACTAGCAATTCCGGCTTCATGTAGGCGAGTTGCAGCCTACAATCCGAACTGAGAATGGCTTTATGGGATTGGCTCGACCTCGCGGTTTTGCTGCCCTTTGTACCATCCATTGTAGCACGTGTGTAGCCCAGGTCATAAGGGGCATGATGATTTGACGTCATCCCCACCTTCCTCCGGTTTGTCACCGGCAGTCACCTTAGAGTGCCCAACTTAATGCTGGCAACTAAGATCAAGGGTTGCGCTCGTTGCGGGACTTAACCCAACATCTCACGACACGAGCTGACGACAACCATGCACCACCTGTCACTTTGTCCCCCGAAGGGGAAAGCTCTATCTCTAGAGTGGTCAAAGGATGTCAAGACCTGGTAAGGTTCTTCGCGTTGCTTCGAATTAAACCACATGCTCCACTGCTTGTGCGGGCCCCCGTCAATTCCTTTGAGTTTCAGCCTTGCGGCCGTACTCCCCAGGCGGAGTGCTTAATGTGTTAACTTCGGCACTAAGGGCATCGAAACCCCTAACACCTAGCACTCATCGTTTACGGCGTGGACTACCAGGGTATCTAATCCTGTTTGCTCCCCACGCTTTCGCGCCTCAGCGTCAGTTACAGACCAGAGAGTCGCCTTCGCCACTGGTGTTCCTCCACATATCTACGCATTTCACCGCTACACGTGGAATTCCACTCTCCTCTTCTGTACTCAAGTCTCCCAGTTTCCAATGACCCCTCGGGGTTGAGCCCCGATATTTCACATCAGACTTAAAAGACCGCCTGCGCGCGCTTTACGCCCAATAATTCCGGACAACGCTTGCCACCTACGTATTACCGCGGCTGCTGGCACGTAGTTAGCCGTGGCTTTCTGGTTAGGTACCGTCAAGGTGCCGACCTATTCGAACGGCACTTGTTCTTCCCTAACAACAGAGCTTTACGATCCGAAAACCTTCATCACTCACGCGGCGTTGCTCCGTCAGACTTTCGTCCATTGCGGAAGATTCCCTACTGCTGCCTCCCGTAGGAGTCTGGGCCGTGTCTCAGTCCCAGTGTGGCCGATCACCCTCTCAGGTCGGCTACGCATCGTCGCCTTGGTAAGCCATTACCTTACCAACTAGCTAATGCGCCGCGGGCCCATCCCGTAGTGATAGCCGGAGCCATCTTTTACAAAGAAACCATGTGATTCCTTTGATTATCCGGTATTAGCACCGATTTCTCGATGTTATCCCAGTCTACAGGGCAGGTTGCCCACGTGTTACTCACCCGTCCGCCGCTAACCTCTGGGAGCAAGCTCCCTTTGATTCGCTCGACTTGCATGTATTAGGCACGCCGCCAGCGTTCGTCCTGAGCCAGGATCAAACTCTCCGTTAAAGGATAAGCTGATTCGCTCATTTTTGCTGGCTAGCTTCAGCTTTCACTGAAGTTCCATTTCGCATTGATTTCTCAATGACTAACATTGACGAGATACCTTGTATCTCTTTAATTCGCTTGGCTTTTGTTCAGTTTTCAAAGAACTCGTTTCGCTTTAATAGCGACTTGATTATCTTAACATTTCTCAATCACTCTCGTCAACAACTTTTTTAATTTTATTTTTTAACTAAGTTGTTTTCGTTTTAGCGACAAGAAATAATATACCATTATTATTAGATAGGATCAATACCTTTTTACATAAAAATCGAAAAAAGTTTTATCTCGACGTTACTCTATCAAAACGGAATATATCAAACGACAGTCAAGATACCATTCACTACTTATTTAGAAAACATTTTTCAAAATGAAATCGGAAACCATCTAGTGATAAATTGTACTGAACATAAGAAATCCATGTTATCTATATTAACTCTTTTTAGCCCTTAAGACTAGCCTTGTTTCTCATAAAAATTATAATTTCCTTTTATCGCTCCTATTATCCAAACTAATCTAAAGAAAAATTGTTCAATTATCCATCAGCTCTTCACTACTGTTCATTCACCTTCTCGTGCCTATCTAAACATAAAAAAGTAGCGGCCCACAAGATCATAAGTATAGCTTTTGGCCCCCCCTCTTTCTATCCAATAAAGCAAGAGGAAAGGTGGGCACTTAACTAACTAGCTGACCCGTGGATTTCAGTCTATTCTATCCTTCCTATTGAAGTCGTCCCTATCCCGTCCGCTAAGTTTCACTTTTCTTTTTGCTTTAGAGCAAAAAAATTTCCTGCGTGACTCTTCTTTCTCATTAGAAAGCAAAAAAAGACCGCCCTCATAAGGTCATTCTCATGACCTTATGGGACAGTACCCTCTTTCAATTGCATTAAATTTATTCCGTTACGTCTTTTCCGCGCATTTGCGGGAATAGAAGAACGTCTCGAATCGACGGTGAGTTAGTTAAAAGCATAACAAGACGGTCGATACCGATCCCTAAGCCACCCGTTGGAGGCATGCCATACTCTAACGCTTCAACAAAGTCTTCATCCATCATATGGGCTTCATCATCACCTTGTTCACGTTCTACTAATTGTTGCTCAAAACGTTGTCTTTGATCAATTGGGTCATTTAATTCTGAGAAAGCATTGGCATGCTCACGGCCCACAATAAACAACTCAAAGCGATCCGTAAAACGTGGATCTTCAAGATTTTTCTTCGCTAATGGAGAAATCGCGACTGGATGTCCATAAATAAAAGTTGGTTGAATTAAATTCTCCTCAACAAAATGCTCAAAGAATTCATTAACAACATGACCATAAGTCATCGTTTCTTTTACATGTACCCCATGTTTTTTCGCTAAGGCTCTAGCTTCCTCGTCGCTCATTTCTTGCCAGAAGTCAACACCCGATGCTTCCTTAACTGCATCAACCATATGAACTCTTTTCCATTCTGGTTTTAAGTCAATTTGATATTCACCATAAGTCACCGTTGTCATTCCAAGAACCTCTTCGGCAATATGAGCAATCACATTTTCCGTTAATCGCATAATGTCTTTATAATCTGCATACGCTTCGTAAAGTTCAATCATCGTAAATTCAGGGTTATGACGAGTTGATACACCTTCATTTCGGAAGACACGACCAATCTCATACACCTTTTCCAATCCCCCTACAATTAAACGTTTTAAATGAAGCTCAATCGCGATACGCATATACAGCTGCATATCTAATGCATTATGATGAGTCATAAACGGACGGGCAGATGCTCCACCAGCAATGGAGTGCATCGTTGGTGTCTCCACCTCTAAGAAGCCTTCTCCATCTAAATATCGGCGCATAGATTGTAAAATTTTACTTCTTAAAATAAACGTCTCACGCACATGAGGGTTGACAATTAAATCTACATATCGTTGACGATAGCGCTGTTCAACATCCTTTAAACCGTGGAATTTATCTGGAAGTGGACGCAATGATTTAGATAATAAATCAAAGTTGGTCACTTTAATCGACAGCTCACCTACTTTAGTTTTAAAAGCAGCACCTTTAATTCCAACAATATCACCAATATCAATTGTATTGAAGATCGCGTATTGTTCTTCACCAATTGCATCTTTTCGTACATAGATTTGGATTTGGCCCGTTAAATCTTGAATATGAGCAAATCCTGCCTTTCCTTTTCCTCGCTTAGTCATTACACGACCAGCTAAGATCACTTCATGCGATTCTTCTTCTAGCTCTTCTTTTGTTTTTTCTGAGAATTGATTAGCCATTTCAACGGCTGTATGTGTACGCTCAAACTTCCCACCAAATGGTTCAAGCCCTTGCTCTTCAAGTTGTCTTAATTTCTCTCTACGTACTTTCAATTGATCATTTAATTCCAGTTCTTGACTCACGACTCTTCATCTCCTCTTTTAACTCACATACTTACTACTAAAATACTTTATTAAAAACACTATTGCTCAATATGAAAAAAGTTATACACCTTCTATATATTCAATAGCATTTGCCACTGCTATGTAGAAAGACTGCTAGTTGATACCAGCAGTCTAATGATCTCACACGGATTATAGTGAAGTCTACAGAAAAAGTCAAACAGCACTCATTTCTTGCTGAGCCATTTGTTCTTCAACCTCTTCAACAAAAGCATATAACGTCTCGGCTACATGATCTCTTGTTTCAAATTGATTGATTTTGTCCCGTACTCTTCCGCTTCCTTTAAGCCCTTTTAAATACCACGCTGCATGTTTTCTCATTTCTCGAACCGCTACTGACTCACCTTTTAAATCAATCAGACGATCTAGGTGCAACATACAAACATCGATCTTCTCACGGGCTCCTGGCTCTGGGTGCAATACACCCTTTTCCAAATACTGAATCGTACGGTATAACATCCAAGGGTTCCCGAGTGCCGCACGACCAATCATTACCCCATCCACTCCAACTTCATCAAGCATACGACGAGCATCTTGTGGTGTTTTTACATCCCCATTACCGATGACAGGAATATTAATGGCGTCTTTTACTTCTTTAATAATATTCCAATCCGCTACTCCTTCGTACATTTGAACACGGGTACGGCCATGAACGGCAACCGCACTCCCTCCTGCACGCTCAACTGCACGAGCATTTTCAACCGCAAAAATATGATCCTCGTCCCAACCAATTCTCATTTTAACCGTTACGGGCTTTTTAACCGCATCAACGGTTGCCGCAACCATTTCATATATTTTATTTGGGTCAAGTAACCACCTCGCACCTGCATCACATTTTGTAATTTTAGGTACAGGACAGCCCATATTAATATCGATAATGTCAGCATTCGTATTTTCATCTACAAATTTTGCTGCTTCTACTAATGTTTCTTTTTCACCACCAAAGATTTGTAAACTTAATGGTTTTTCACGCTCGTCTACATATAACATACTTAATGATCTCGCATTTTTATGCAAAATCGCTTTATCACTAACCATTTCCGCACATACTAATCCAGCACCGAACTCCTTGGCAATCAGACGAAAGGCCGGATTACATACGCCCGCCATTGGAGCTAGTACGACTTGGTTTTTCATTTCAATATCGCCGATTTTTAACATAATAGATTCACCTCCATCATGAATCAATCTTTATATCTTCTTCTGTTATATTTAACGTCACAACAATACGTTCTATCAAATAATCATCTGGAACACGGTTTCCTCTTTCAATTTCACCAAGAACAGAGACAGATATACCTAATTCTTTTGCGAAGCTTTTTTGTGTATACCCCTTCAACTTACGAAAGGCTCGTATTTTTCTTCCTAAAAGTTCGGAATCCAACGCTTAACACCCTCTTTATCAGGTAAAGATTGAGCAATCTCTCCCACCGTTTTTTGTTGATTACATATAATACGATCAGGTTGCAAATCAGATAATGGTATCATAACAAATGCACGTTCAAACATTCTAGGGTGAGGAATTGATAAGTTCTCCACTTCCATATTCTCTTCATCATATAGTAGAATGTCAAGATCCAATGTTCGGGGTCCCCACCTCACATCACGCTTGCGTCCACACTCTAATTCTATCGACTGAGTTACTTCCAATAATTTCAATGGCTCTAAACTCGTTGAAATTTCGACGACCATATTCAAAAAAGGCTGTTGATCGACATAACCAACTGGCTCAGTTTCATAAATAGGTGATTGATTGTTTAGTTGAATATGCGTGTGCTCCTGAAGTAAAGCAAGAGCCTGTTTTAGATACTCTTGTCTATTGCCAATATTAGAACCAAGAGCAAGCAAAACTTTATTATCCATTTTCACGCTCCCTCATAATTTCAATGGCGACTGATTTGTAGTGTCCAGGAATCGGTGGATCTGGTTTAATCACTTTCACTGTACAAGAGTGAAGGTGCGAAAAGACCGCTAATAAAGACTGGGCAATATTTTCAGCGACTGCTTCTACCAACTTATATGGTTTCCCCTCCACAACTTCTTTTACTATGTTATAAGCATCCGCATAATTAATCGATAATTCTAAGTCATCTTCTTCGCCTGCTTTTTTTAAATCTAATTCTAAAATAAGGTCGACTTGAAACCGTTGTCCGAGCACTTGCTCTTCTTTAAAGACCCCATGGTATCCATAAAACGATAATTCATTTAAATAGATTTTATCCAATTCGAGCATCTCCTTTTGCAAGCATCGCATCCATCATTTTGGTCATTCTCATCATTTCTTTCACATCATGCACTCTTACAATTTGACAACCTTGTGCCACCCCATAGCAGACAGTAGCTCCTGTCCCTTCCATTCTTTCGTCAACGGGTAAGTTTAAGGTTTGGGCGATGAGTGACTTTTTTGATGTTCCTAATAAGACAGGATAGCCCATCGCTACGAACTCACTAAGGTGACGCATCGTCTTCAAATTCTCCTCATATGTTTTGGCAAAACCAATGCCCGGATCAAGAATAATATGTTCTTTTGGTACACCCGCTTGCAAACAAATATCAATACTTTCTTGTAAATCTTTTATCATATCTAAAATAAGTTCCTGGTATATACCATCTTCCCGGTTATGCATAAGAATAATCGGAACATTATATTGGACCGCTAACTCAGCCATTTTTGGGTCTTTTTTAGCTCCCCATATATCATTAATAACGGATGCCCCTGCTTCTAATGCCGCCTTAGCTACTTCTGATTTATAAGTATCAATCGAAATGGGCACATCGACTTCAGCAGCTACGGCTTTAATAACAGGGACGACGCGCTTAATTTCCTCTTCAATCTCCACATATTCAAAACCAGGTCGTGTCGATTCACCACCGATGTCTAACATATCGGCCCCTTCTGAGACCAGTTGTTTTGCTCTTGCTACCGCTCGTTCAATCCCATTGTATTTACCGCCATCAGAAAAAGAATCTGGTGTCGCATTTAATATTCCCATCACATATGTTCGGTCTTCCGCTAATAACGAACGATTCCTTTTTAATAAAGTATCCAAATTTCCTCACACCCCTTACAGCTCATAACGACTCCACAGCTTCTTTTGTTTGCTTAATTGGTATTCCCGCTCGAGCAGTTCAAACACGAGAGAGTCATCTATTTTGTTAAACTCTAAATTCAATGGTACAAGTTCCTGAATTGAATTCGTCATAAAGATTTCATCTGCTGCTTCTAGCTCATGTAATTGATAAAAGCCTTCTTTAACTTTAATGTTTGCTTTTCTTAACAATGTTATCACAAATTGCCGCGTTACCCCGTTTAATATGCCTGTCTCAACAGTTGGTGTGTATACTTGTCCATCCTTTACCCAAAAAAGATTCGACACTAGCCCCTCGGCCACATAACCTTCTTCCGTTAGAAAAACCCCTTCAACATCAGGGCTATTATGAGCCATTTCTCTTTTCGCTAAAAGGTTATTTAAGTAATGATGCGACTTTAAACGAAATCTTCCCTCAGGTGTATTTCTTCTAAGCGATAAAATCTCTACTTTTTTTGGTGTTGCTCTTTTTGCTGGCAAAGGTTTTACCAATACTGTTAAAGTCGGCTCCTTATATACGCCTGTAAAAAGCCCAACTTCTTGCGGACCAGCTGACACATTCCACCGCACATAAGCATCTTTTAATCGATTCGCCTTTAATAATTGTTGCAGAATGCTAACAGCCTCTTCCTTTTCCATAAACCAGTCAATGCCTATATGTTTTAACCCTTCTTGTAAACGGAGAAAATGGTCATCCAATAAAAATGGATGACCATCATAGATGGCAAATGTCTCAAATAATCCGACTCCGTAAAGATAACCGTGATCAAACACAGAAATCTTTGCTTCCTTGGAGTCAATAATTTGGTCATTTAAATAGATGTACATGATTGAGACTCCTTTGGATAGGCTTCAAGGAAGTTCTTTAATAATCGCTTGCCTTCATTCGTCATAATCGACTCCGGGTGAAATTGAACACCCTCTACAGCGAGCTCCTTATGGCGAATCGCCATGATCTCTCCTTCCGCCGTTTCGGCCGTCACTTCAAAACAATCAGGTAAGGTTTCTTTTTTGACAATTAACGAATGATAACGTGTCGCAACAAACGGACTTGGAATATCTGTAAATACGGTTTTTCCGTTATGAGTCACTTCGGATGTCTTCCCGTGCATTAAACGCTCGGCTCTAATCACATCGCCCCCAAACACTTGAGCAATCGATTGATGACCTAAACACACACCAAAAATCGGAATGCGCCCCGCAAAATATCGAATTGCCTCCATACTAATCCCGGCCTCATTCGGACTACAAGGACCAGGCGAAATCATTAAGTAGTCTGGTGCAAGTTCCTCAATCTCCGCTATCGTTATTTGGTCATTCCGTTTGACTATGAGCTCCTCACCCATTTCCCCTAAATACTGGACCAAATTGTACGTAAAAGAATCATAGTTATCAATCATTAAAATCATCTTTTTTCCTCCTCAGCTCATCTGTACTTTTTTTTCTCTTAACTCTGCTTCGCTCAACTCTAGCGCTCGCCATAAGGCTTTCGCTTTTTTTAGTGATTCTTTATATTCAAAGACAGGATTAGAATCAATAACAATTCCAGCACCTGCTTGGATATACGCTTTATTATCTTTACAAACAATTGTTCGAATCGTAATATTCAATTCCATTTCATCGTTAAATCCGATCCAGCCAATCGAGCCCGTATAGACCGCCCGGCGAACCGGCTCAAGTTCTTCAATGATTTCCATCGTTCTAATCTTCGGAGCACCCGTGATCGTCCCGCCCGGAAACGTCGCTCTAATCACTTCATAAAGATCATGTCCTTCTCTTAATTTCCCGCGAACATTGGAAACTAAATGCATCACATGGGAATACTTTTCGATCACTAAAAGCTCATTCACTTCCACACTCCCATATTCTGAAACTCGACCTAAGTCATTCCGTTCCAAATCGACTAACATTACATGCTCGGCTCTTTCCTTTTCATTCGCTAATAATTCATTTACTAATCTTTGATCCTCTTCCTCATCTTTTCCTCTAGAACGAGTACCAGCAATCGGTCTTGTACTTATTTCCTGATTATGCTTTTTAACAAGCAACTCTGGAGATGCACTAACAAACTGAAAATCGGGCGTTTGAAAATAAGACATATATGGGGATGGATTAATTTCTCTAAGTACATTATATACGTGCATCGGTTCTGTGACCATCTCTTGATCATGTCTGACCGATAAATTCACTTGGAATACGTCACCCGCTGCAATATATGCTTTTATTTTCTCCACTGCTTCAGCAAAGTTCTCTTCATTTAACGACGAACTTACTGGTCTATCCTTTGTTAAATCGCCCGTCATGACCCATGGACGAAACGAACCAAGCTTCTGCCACTCCTCTTCGTAAAAGGCCACCCGCTCTTGTAACTTTGCTTTCTCCTCTTCCTTACCTGTTACGATCACCCACATTTTTTCCGCTTGATGTTCGTACACAAAAACTTCATGAAACAGCATAAAATACAGTTCAGGAATTTTCAAATCATCCTCGGCCTCTATAGGAAGCTTTTCAAACTCACGCACAATGTCGTAGCTTAAATATCCGATTGCTCCCCCTTGAAAAGGTGGTAATCCTTCAAGATAATTCGTTTGATATGGTGCAAGCTCTTCTTTCATTAATGGCAATAGTTCGCCTTGTTTAGTTCTTATTTTCCCATCTTGTTCAATGGTTAATGTATTTCCTTTGCCACTTATAATAGCAAAAGGACGTAATCCGATAATGCTATATGTGCCATTACGTCCACTTTCTAATAAAACATGATGTGGCTCGTCTTTACTTAATTGCTTATATCGTTCAAACCAATTCTTTTCTTCTATATGAAAAGAAGTTGATGATGTCGACCATTTTTGATTCACCGGACCAACTCCTGCCCTCTTCTTTTGCTCTATTTTACATGATAGAAAGCCATAAAGTAAACTCGTCGATTAACAGGCTTTGCAAAAAGTATTGGTAAAGACTAGTTATTCTTATACGCCGAACTAGACAGGATTCCACTTCTATTCATTTTACAGGTGGCCACTGGAAAAGTCTCAACACCAGCATTTCCTTTAAAAAATCAAAAGTTATTAGGTTTTTATGTGAAAAGTCATTCATAGGAGCAAACTGTTTTTTTATGATCTAAAACGGAGCGAGCGGAATGCCCGGAGACTCCCGATTCACCCGCGGAACGCGTAGGGATGCAGCTCGAGGAGTCGGCTAACTAATGTAACTACATTTTAACGAATAGACCGTTTTTCAGTTGCCTCAGGAAAGGGAAGATAGAAATCCAGCCTGTAGGTGCTTGCCTCCATCACACTTTATATGCATTCAAAAAGGGGCTGAACCCTCAAAGATCATTTTCATGACTTTGGGACAGCCCCCTTTTGATATCAATTAGTCTTCGAAATTATATAATGGTGTACTTAAATAACGCTCACCGTTTGATGGAATTACGACAACCACCTTTTTACCCGCTCCAAGCTTCTCCGCTAATTGAAGGGCGGCACCGATTGCTGCTCCAGATGAAATTCCACCTAAAATTCCTTCTTCTTTTGCGGCACGACGAGCATAATCAAATGCTTCTTCGGTTGAAATTTGAATCACTTCATCATACACTTCTGTATCTAAAATCTTCGGAACAAACCCTGCTCCAATCCCTTGGATTTTATGTGGACCTGGTTTTCCACCAGATAAAACTGGAGAATCCTTTGGCTCAACAGCTGCAATGACTAAGTTAGGGAAGTGCTCTTTTAAATAACCACCTGCACCGGTAATCGTACCACCTGTACCGATACCTGATACAAAACCATCGATTTGACCATCCACTTGTTCAAGTAGCTCTTTACCTGTTGTTTCACGGTGAATCGCTGGGTTTGCTTCGTTTTCAAATTGTTGCGGCATAAAGTAGCCTTCTTCTTTTGCAAGCTCAGTCGCTTTACGAATCGCACCGCCCATCCCTTCTGGACCAGGCGTTAATACAAGCTCGGCACCATATGCACGAAGTAAGTTACGGCGCTCTAAACTCATCGTTTCAGGCATAACAAGTTTCGCTTTTAATCCTTTTGCCGCTGCAACCATCGCAAGACCAATTCCTGTGTTCCCACTAGTTGGCTCAACGATTGTATCTCCTTCTTTTAAATCCCCTGACTTAATAGCCGCTTCGATCATCGCTAAACCGATACGATCCTTAACACTACTTCCAGGGTTCATAAATTCTAATTTTAAATAAACATCTGCATGTTTGTCTGACACAAGACGATTTAATTTCACTAAGGGAGTTTGACCGATTAATTCTGTTACTGAATTAACAACTTTCATAAATACGCCTCCTAATTCCAAGTAAATTTATTGGTTTTATTAACATAATGATAGCAAACGTTTTCTGATAAGTCAATTAATAAATACCCGTTTTCCGCCCATTTTTTTCTAAATTCATCTTACAAAATGAACCTTTCCCTTTTCACCATAATAAAGAGGGTCATCCCTTTGCAAATGCTCGGACAACCCTGTAATGATTCTCTTATTTATTGGCTTCTTGATAAAGCTCTTCTAAATCTTCTTTACTAAACTGATATACATCATTACAGAAATGACAGGAAGTTTCAGCCCCGCCATCGACATCAATCATATCACGAATTTCTTGCTTCCCTAAACTAATAATGGCATTAGCAATACGTTCATGTGAGCAAGAACAAGAAAATTCTACTGGCATTGTTTCTAATACTTTTACGTTATTTTCACCTAATAAGGAATACAAAATTTCTTCTGGTGGCATTCCAAGCTCCACTAATTTGGAAATTGGTGGGATCGTACTCAAACGCTTTTCAATTTCAGTGATGACCTCATCATCCGCACCGGGCATTAATTGAATGACAAAACCACCTGCAGCTAATACACTTTTATCAGGATTTACAAGTACGCCCACTCCAACTGAAGATGGTGTTTGTTCGGATGAAACAAAATAGTACGTAAAATCTTCTCCAAGCTCCCCTGACACAAGCGGAACACTTCCTGTAAAAGGCTCCTTCATCCCAATATCTTTGACGACAGATAACGAGCCGTTTGTACCAACCGCACGAGCAACATCAAGTTTGCCATGATCATTTAGATCAAAATGTACATGAGGGTTCGTAACATAACCACGCGTTTGTCCTTTGGCATTACTATCGACAATAATCGCTCCAATTGGTCCGCCACCCTCGATTTTAACCGTTAACTTTGACTCCCCCTTAAGCATCGTTGCCATCATCGTTCCAGCCATCATCGCTCTCCCTAAAGCAGCCGATGCTGTTGGCCACGTATCTTGTTTCGTTACAGCTATATTAACCATTTCTGTCGCTACAAGGCTGTACGCTCTCACTTTCCCTTCAAATGCTGTTGCTTTTACTAAATAATCACTCATACTAATAACTCCTTACTTTATATTTTTCTTATATACCTTATGCAAACCGCTTAAAGTTAAATATTTATCAACAATGTCAATTGACTTTGATTGTTCCGAAATTAATTCTGCTAAACCTCCTGTTGCGATCACTTTAGGTACTGACTTAGATTCAGCTTTTATTCGGTTCACAATCCCATCTACTTGTCCAACATACCCATAAAAAATGCCAGACTGCATTGCATGTACAGTATTTTTTCCTAATACATGGGGCGGTTTTGATATTTCGATTCTCGGTAATTTTGCCGCCTTACTAAATAACGCCTCGGTGGAAATTGAAATGCCAGGTGCAATCGCTCCACCTAAATATTGATTATGCTCATTTATATAACAATAGGTCGTAGCCGTACCAAAGTCGACAATGATTAGTGGGGACCCATACTTTTCAATCGCTGCGACCGCATTAACAATTCGATCAGCCCCGACTTCCTTTGGATTATCATACTTTATATTTAAACCTGTCTTAATACCAGGTCCAATGATTAATGGTTCAAGAGCAAAGTACTTTTTGCACATTTGCTGCATCGTATACATAATCGGCGGAACAACCGATGCAATAATAATCCCTTCAACATCACGGAATGTTATTTCTGCTTGGTCAAACAAACTTTTTAAAGTGACCGCATACTCATCCTCTGTTTTTTGGCGATTTGTAGCCATCCGCCAATTAAAGACAAGCTTATCCTGCCGATAAACTCCAAGCCCAATATTAGAATTCCCTATGTCCATTACTAAAATCATTTACGTATCACCGCATTTTTATAAAATAATGTTTAAAAAATCATGGGGCATCGCATTTCCTTTTCCTATTATGAATGAAAAAAGAGAGGTTGTCGAATTTGACACCCTCTCTCAGCTTATCGTTTATTCACCTTTTTTTGAATCATCAGAAGAGCGTTTTTCGTCGCTTTCAACGTTTTCTTCTGCCTCTTCTTTTTTCGAGTGAATATTCACTTTTACATCTGATTCATTATCTTTTGATGTCGAATCTTCATCATCAGCTGAATCAAGAACTGTATTGGAATGATGATTTTCCGGCAGCTTCCCTTCATTAATTAATGATTGGATTTGCTCAGCATCAAGCGTTTCAAGTTCTAATAAGGTTTCAGCCACTAAATCTAGGCTTGCTTTGTTCTCAATCAAAATCTCTTTACAACGCGCATAACATTCTTTAATGATACGCTGCACTTCTAAATCAATTTCATAAGCAATCTTATCACTATAGCTTTGTTCATTTTGAATGTCACGGCCCAAGAATACTTGACCACCTGAACCAGAAACAAATTGTAACGGTCCTAGTTTTTCACTCATACCGTACTCTGTCACCATTTTACGGGCAATTGCAGTTGCTCTTTGGAAATCGTTATGAGCACCTGTACTCACTTCACCAAATTGAACTTCCTCGGCGACACGACCACCAAGTAACCCAATGATTTTATCAAGCAACTCAGGTTTTGTCATGAAATAGCGGTCTTCCTTCGGTAACATGACCGCATAACCACCAGCCATTCCACGAGGAACAATCGTTACCTTATGGACCATATCCGCATTTTCTAACTTAACACCTACAACAGTATGACCAGCCTCATGCCAAGCAACGATGTTTTTCTCTTTTTTAGAGATCACACGACTTTTCTTAGCAGGACCAGCAATGACACGGTCAATTGCTTCTTCAATATGAATCATACTAATTTTCTTTTGATCGTCACGAGCAGCAACTAAAGCGGCTTCGTTTAAAAGATTTTCTAAATCGGCACCTGAGAAACCTGGTGTACGATTCGCAATCGTTTTTAAGTTAACATCATCATTTAAAGGTTTATTACGAGCATGAACCTTTAAAACATCTTCACGTCCGCGTACATCTGGACGGTTAACTTGAATTTGTCTATCGAATCGACCTGGACGTAATAAGGCAGGGTCAAGAATATCAGCACGGTTTGTTGCCGCAATAATGATAATACCTTCGTTTGCACTAAATCCATCCATTTCAACGAGTAATTGGTTTAATGTTTGTTCACGTTCGTCGTGACCACCACCAAGACCTGCTCCACGTTGTCTACCTACAGCATCAATCTCATCAATAAAGATAATACATGGTGCGTTCTTTTTCGCATTTTCGAATAAGTCACGAACACGCGAAGCCCCGACACCGACAAACATTTCAACAAAGTCCGAACCACTGATTGAGAAGAATGGTACACCAGCTTCCCCAGAAACGGCACGAGCTAGTAATGTTTTACCTGTACCTGGAGGACCTACTAAAAGAACCCCTTTAGGAATACGAGCTCCTATCGCTGAGAATTTCCTTGGGTCTTTTAAGAATTCTACGACCTCAACAAGCTCGGCTTTTTCTTCATCAGCTCCGGCTACGTCTTTAAATTTTGCTTTTTTCTTATCATCACTTACCATTTTCGCCTTACTCTTACCAAAGTTCATCACTCGGCTACCGCCACCTTGAGCTTGGCTAAGTAGGAAGAAGAATAAAATAAAGATGATAATAAACGGAATAATTCCCGTAAAGAATGTCACCCAACCGCTAGTTTCGTCAGCCGGTTGTACCTCATAATCTGGGGCACTCGTTAATAACTCCGCATTTTGCTCTGTTGGCAATGCGTATGTTTGGAAAAATTCATCTTCATCAGCACCAGCAAGTTGTCCAGTAATTAATAAAACCTGTCTTTCTGGTTTGGCTGTGAGCGATGTCACATTCCCTTGTTCTAAATGGTTTGTAAATTCATCGAACGAAATAGCTTCCGTTTTTGTTTGATCACCACTAAATAACCCGACAATCCCAATAATGACTAGGAAAATGAGTAAATAGAAGATCGTATTACGAAAAATTCGATTCATGTTTGACCTCCTCCCGCGTGCAATAAAGCTTCGTTTATCGTATCACATTTGTTATTTCATTCACAAATATTAACTCTCGTAAATTTCAGGTTTTAAGACGCCAATGTAAGGGAGGTTACGATAACGTTCAGCATAATCAAGTCCATAACCAACCACAAACGCATCAGGAACCGTAAATCCAGTAATATCAGGTACTAAATCAACTTTACGACCTTCTGGTTTATCCAACAAAGTCACAACCTTAACAGACTTTGCCTTCCGATAAAGAAATAGTTTAATCAAATAACTTAAAGTTAAACCACTATCAATAATATCTTCTACAATCAAAATATCTCTTCCTTCTACAGAAGCATCTAAATCCTTAATTATTTTTACTTCACCTGTAGAAACTGTTCCTTTTCCATAGCTTGATACGTCCATAAAGTCCATTTCAAGATGGGTGTCGATTCGTTTCGATAAATCGGCCATAAACGGCATAGCACCTTTTAAAACACCAATCATTAAAGGAAACTTATCCTTGTATTCCTCGGTAATAGCTTGACCTAATTCTTTAACTCTTTCTTGAATCTCTTCTTCCGTTATTAAAATCTCTTTAATCTCGTCTTTCATCAATTTCTTATGACCCTCCCGTTAATTACGACCGAACAGAGATAATATTTCATCCGTTGGTTTATACATTAATCCAATTTTTTTCGTTCCTTCACTATCAAGATCAGCTACCCGACTTGTCATCAAAAGTGGAACCCAAATGATTTGACCATGTGCATCTAAAACAATCGGCCATCTGTCTCGTAATGATTGACTAATTTTTCGATCAATAAACAATCGATTAAGCTTTTTCGTTCCACTCATCCCTCTAGCTTCAATCCGATCACCAGGTCGCCTTGTACGAATACAAAATGGGGTTGGAATATTCGCCGGGAGTTGTAAAAAGTACTTATCCCGCACTATATCTTGCTCCCCTTCTCGTAACTCATAAGCAAAAATATCACCTAATTGTGTATGTACATTTCCAGGTACCTCTAGATTGTAATAAGAGCCTGCCTCAACATGATATGTATCTTTCCTTGAAAAATGACACACCAGATAGTCTCGATAAACAATTAAACCTTGTCCTACGTCAATTTGCTTAGAAGGTTCTTTAGAATTGAACAATTCAATTATTTGCTCAATATGTATAGAGGATATAAATGGTGAGTTTTTCCCATAAAGATAACTTAATATTAGATGAATCACTCTTCTTTGTAAAGAGATGCGTAACACTTGAAAACGTTCTTGAGAAATCGTGACAAAACCTTCTTCTTTTTTACTCACAACCGTATGAAAAGCGTCCTTTGCAAGGTCTTGTAAATAGTGATGATCATCCTCTGACCAGTCACTTTGCCTTTGAATATGGAAATGAGCTTGTGAATTTTCAGCTTTAATAAATGGAAGAATTTCTTTTCGATATCGATTACGTGTATATTTGGACGAATAATTACTAGAATCGACTCGAAAAGGAATCTGCTCTTCCTTACAATAGTTCTCAATTTCCTCCTTTGTTATTCCTAAAAAAGGACGGATAAGATATCCATTTCCAAATGGTCGCTTCTTTTTAATCCCCAGTGACTGTAATGGGATATAGCCACGAATTTGTTTCATTAAAATGGTTTCAATTTGATCGTCTGCATGATGGGCCGTCACTATCGCTCTATCCTCGGCCGTAACAAACTCTTGTAACCATTGATATCTTAACTGTCTAGCTGCAAGTTGTGTGGCGATACCCTCGGCTTTTGCATAGCAAGTCACTTCTAACCTTTTCGTCTCAAAAGGAATTTCTTTTTCCTGACAAAATTTAGAGACCATTTGTTCATCTTGATCGGCTTCTTCTCCCCTTAACTGGTGATGGGCATGAACAGCTTTTACCTTAATCGAAAACAAGGTCTGTCTTTCCCATAAATAATGCAGCAAGGCCATCGAATCTGGACCACCCGAAGTCGCAACAATGACTTGATCAATATGTGTAAAAAGTTGGTTCTTTGCTACAAAATCATGAACGCTTTGCTTCATAACGCTGACCAATCCCTCCTTTGCCAAATGAAAAGACCGCTAAAGCAAAAACTAACCCTGCAGCAATAGCTCCCGCTTGAAGCATCGTATCTATACCAATTTGAATCCCTTCTATGTAATCCCCATCTAAAAAGGAAAGCATCGTATAATAAGCTTTGCTCCCTGGGACAAGGGGAATAATTCCTTGAATACTAAACATAGTAACCGGCACTCGAAACCATTTCGCGAGCAAATGCGAGCAGGTTGCTGCTACCAATGCAGCGACCGCTGTTGCAAATACGAAAGAAATTCCAAAAGTCGGCAAAGTGGAATAAATAAACCATGACATCGCACCAATGACTCCACCAATCCATATAATTCGTAGCGGACCATTAAAAATAATCCCAAATGCCACTGTCGCAAAATAACAAACAATTAATTCAATAATCATTCATCCCACTCCTTTCCCAAGTTCCTACTGACCGCAGCTAGACACACGAAATGCGCAGGGCGTTTGCTCAGAAGTGAGAAAAAATACAGGGATGGCTAAAAAGTCGCTCTTTGACTTTATAGACAGACCAATTTTTCTCGAACTTCTAACGCCCGCAGCTAGACACACGAAATGCGCAGGGCGTTTGCTCAGAAGTGAGAAAAAATACAGGGATGGCTAAAAAGTCGCTCTTTGACTTTATAGACAGACCAATTTTTCTCGAACTTCTAACGCCCGCAGCTAGACACGAAATGCGCAGGGCAGCTAAACCAACAAAGCAATAGCAAGGGCAATCCCCGTTGCAATTGATAAAGCTGTTATAAATGTCTCTGCTCCGCGCGATAAGCCTGCGATTAGATCACCTGACATGAGATCACGAACAGCATTCGTTAACGGAATCCCTGGAACAAGTGGCATTAAAGTACCGATGATCACTTGGTCTACATTTTCTCCGATTCCAACTATCACAAGAAGAATAGCGACCACTCCACCGAGAAAAGCTGCCATAAATTCAGCAAAGAAGCGAACCTGAAAATACTCCTGCAATAAAAGCAAACTCCAGCTCGCCGTAAAACCAGCAATAAAAGCCGGTAATGTATCGTAAACATTCCCTCCAAATAAATAGGAAAAAGTGCCGCCAGCGACACCCGAAGCAATATGAATTAAATATGGAGGGTAGCTAATCGAGCTCTTCGCAATATTCTGAAGCTGCTTCCACGCTTTCTCGCCATCAATCTCTCCTGCTACAAGCTCCCTAGAAACTTGATTGACTAACGAAATTTTATTTAAGTCCTGCAGCCTATCATCGACCCGAACCATTTGCATCACATCATCTTTACCTTCTTCTTCAAAAGATAAGAAAATACCGGTCGTCATGACAAAGCAATGAACATTTTTAAAATGGCACGCTTTGGCCATTCTTTCTAATGTTTCCTCGACTCGATATGTTTCTGCTCCGTATGTGAGCATAATCTCTCCGGCCAACAAGCATATATCCATCATCCGATCTGCTTTCATGTAAAGGGTCCCTCCATCCTACTCTTTACATCGTTTGTCCAAATAAGTATAGGATATAAACTAAAATAATTAAAGAGATGATTAAAAAGATTTCAACGATATAAGAGGAACCTTTGGATTTTCTTCTTTTTTTCTTTTTTACCTGTTGGGGTTTAACCGTTTTCACCTTTTTTTTATGCGTCATTCTCTTCTCTTTATTAGGTGCAGCTAGAAGCTCAACCACTTCCTGCTTCATTTCACTTGCTCGTTGATATTTCCCTGTCAATGCCCTCAACAGTATCGGTTTAAAAAGTTGTAACCTTTCCTTTTGGTTAATTTTTTTTTCTAATAATTCAAGATTGGCATCCGTGCCTTTATCAAAACGACTCGAATAATCACAATTGATCATAATCATCGCAACAGCAAATAAATCATAACTTGGCTCTGCTTTTCTCGTACCAAGTCCCCAATAACCACGATCGTAAAACTCCGTATATTCTTTAATTGAACGCCCAAGCAAGGTCGTTCCACCGACATCAATCCAGCGTACACGCGGTGGTGGTCCAACAATCATTAAATTATCTGGTTTTAAATCGCCAAAAACCCAACCTTCGACATGTAAATCTTCTAGATCACCTAAAAGCTGAACAACAAATAAACCTAGCCATTCAGCTCCTTTCCCATTTAAATATTGGATAATAGAATCGCCTTTTAAATATTCCATCACATAAAAAGGCAACGTACCATCTGCGGTCATCATGTCATCAACATCTAACAATTTTGGACCAAGTTTTTTTCCATCAACTTTTGAAAAGTGCTTTAACACATTTACTTCCGATGTAATCGCCATATTATCAACAGCAATTTTGAGAGCAACCATTTGCGACAGCCCGTCTTCCGCCAAATAAACGGTACCTGTCGCACCTGACCCAAGCTTCCGTCTAATTGTATATGGATTCGAGTGCCATTTGCCGACAAGAGTAAAGCCTGATGGTAAATTAGCTGCCCGGTTCTTCAAAGAGTTGCTCTTCACTCTCCATCAAACTCCTTCTTGAACGTCCTTTTCTAAAATGACCCATTGCTTCTTTTAAAGCTGGTCCAGTCGGTGTAATCCCACCAGATGATAATTTGTGAAAAATACCCGTTAGAGCACCGAGCCTCGGAGTCCAATCCATTAGACGATCAATTTCTTTTCGTTTCCCAGGAAATGAATACAGCGAAAATTGATTTTCTCCCATTCTTGACGTTAAACTAATCGATAAATCAGTTAAGGCTTCTTGCACCATCGGAAGTTTCTCTCTCATACTAGCACTCGTATCTACGAGAATTAGAACCTCAAGATTAATCGTTTCACCAAGTTCATCAACTACCTCCATGACTTCGCCCCTTTTTTCAGGAGGTAAGTCTTCCATCTCTTGTGATTTCCCTAATATTTGACTAAGCTCTTTGTTGATTACTCCATGGAGTGTTTGTGTCATTGCTTTTCTCGTAACCATTTGAACAGTCTTCGCTAACTGCTTAGCATAAACGATTTGACTAACGCCACCACCTGCGTCTGAAATGGCCTCTATTTCCTGCATCCCTTGCTCGTTTAAATGGTTATTGTCGACAATCCCAATAACATTAACCGTTATGCCTTGTTCTCGTGCAAGCGCCGCTATAGCCACTGGATCTTCTCCATCATTTGAATGACCATCCGTTAGTAGTAATATTTGTCTTAATGTGCCCTTTGACATCTCGTTTTTTCCCTCCCTAGTGGATCGTTGTTACCATCCTTAACCACTAGTAAAGGAAATATACCTTATGCTGACCATTTTGACCTGTAATAAAGCAATGAAACAAACCACCACCTTTACCGCTTTTATATTAGTAAGAACCTTTACTGAGCTTTTTTCCTCATCGTTCTCGTTTGTTTATAAATCGGGATCGAAGCCCATTTTGGTGTATTGCTCTTTATTTCTGATACAACGATTGTCATATCATCTTCTATCGCCCCCCTACCAGAACGAATCACCTTTTCTAAAATGACATCCGCCACCTCTTGTGGATCATGTGTCGTCAATTCATTAATGAGCCTCTTCATCCATGCATCCTTATTTTCAACGTGTTTAGGAGCTTCAAAAATACCATCACTCATCATAATTAATAAATCACCTGGCTTCAACTGCTCCGAAACAACTTCAACGTCAAACTCCTGAATAATGCCCATCGGCAAGTTACTCGCTTCAATTTTAATCACTTGTGAACCTCGCTTAATAAAGCTTGGAATCGATCCAATTTTTAAAAATTTCGCATGAGCATCATATAAATCAATCATCGCTAAATCTAAAGTTGAAAACATTTCATCATTATTTCGAATCGATAAAACCGAATTCACAGATTTAATGGCCACTGTCTCTTCAATTCCAGATTGTAAGATTTTCTGAAGAAGCTGTAATGTTTCATTGCTTTCAAAATGAGCACGCTCGCCATTGCCCATTCCGTCACTGATCGCAATTGCATGCTTTCCAGAACCTAAATCAATCGTCGAATAACTATCACCCGATATCCAAGCACCTCCTTTTGCCACATGGGAAACCCCGGTCTCCACAACAAACCTCCTTGCTGATACAAACGTAACATGGCTATAGCCGTTCGGATATACCGCCCTTTCTTCACTATTTACCATTACCGTTTCTGATAATAAATCCGATAACATCGGAGCAATAACCTTTTCATATTGACCGTGCCCTTCGTCAAAAGCGACACTCATCTCAATTTCAACAGCCCCCTTCTCTAAACTATATACATCCACATGCCCTACTTCTAAATCCACACTTCGTAACGCTTCTAAAATGCTTTCCTCTTGATTATGAAACGCCTGCTTCTCCTTTTGAATTTCTTTTGCAAAATCACCCATCACTCGTGATACACCTAGTAGTTGATCCGCTACAAGTTTTTGACTTTCCATCACCTGCTTTCTAAGCTTCTGATTAACCATATAAGAGCTATGTTCCTGCTTTATTGTATCGATCACCTTTTCAGGACGAATACAATATTTTTTCCACTCAGCTTGTAACACCTTGTCTTTGACATGTCCATTTTTCTCTGTTTCGAGCATCAAATTTTGCATCGAATCATACGTTTTAGAAAAATTCTGCACCCAACAACGATCCTTTTTAAAGCATGTTTGACACGTTTTTTCGGTGACTTGACTGAGGAAATAATCAAATTGACGTTCTTCATCCTCTAAAGAAACAGCGTCATTCGCTCCAGTCTGAAAGCTTTGTGATAACGTTTGAAAAAGGGTCGAAAACTGTTCGACTTTCCCAGCAGTCACATCTCTAATTTTCCTCAGATACTGCTGCTGTTCTTTTGAATATTCAGTTGTACCAGGAATATAGCGGGCTAATTTAGAGATCATTTCTTTTGGCGTCATCATAAAGATGAGAATGGCCACTAAAGACTCTAATAACGTCACGGTTATATCGGCCGCTCCGTCACCATACATTCCTATTAAAAGAGTTCCAACTAATAAACCAAGGGCAACCCCTACCTTTTTTCCTTCTTTTAATAAACCACCGAGTAGCCCGGCAAATGCAAGCAAACTCATTTGGTACAAGCTAGCGACACTAGCCAAACTTAAGATAAGTCCTGTCACCACCCCTACAGTTGATCCAATCGCTGCCCCCCCAATAAAGGCAAAGATCAAGACTAGATAACGTGCTAATACATGTTCAACCGACATCTCATAAAAGGACCAGCCGACTGTTCCTGTCATAACAGAAGCTAGGAGAATAATGAGACATATAATCTCTTCGTTACGCAACGGATGTTGAAGCTTTTTAGAAGTAACAAGCGGTACACTTTGCATAAAAATCATCGTGAGAATAAAACTTAATCCCGCTTCTACAGTAGCCATCATGAGGGCATAGTTTGTAATCGAACCATCTATGATAAAGACAAGCAGTAACCTTGTCGAGATACTAGTCACAAACACGGTATAAGGAAGGAGTTTAACTGGGTCATCAGAAAATTTCGTGACTAGTTTCTGAATGAGGACGTACCCGATTATTGCACAGAGGACGAATATAAATTCACCATGATAACTGAGGAGGGCCCCTGCTAGCAATGAGATAGATGCCACCCCCGCCCGTTCCCGCTTTATCATAAAAACCGCTGCTAAAAAAGGGAGCACAAAAGGGGTTAGTTCGGATAAAATCATGGCTCGTCCTAATAAAAAACCTACTATCACCACTAACAATCCCCACTGGTAAAATAGTTTATGAATGATATTTTCTGTTTTCTCCGCCACGATTCCCATTCCATTTGCCACTCTATCATAGACCATCGAACTCTTATTTAATGCCAACCAACCTTTTGTCATTCGTTTCATCATTACGAACCACCATCCTTTTTGAAATGTGGTTTTATTATAAACAGATGAAACTCTCATTTTTTGTCAAAATGACAAAGTCGAATCAAAAAAGTGTTCGACTCCTTTCGGCTTGTTTTCATCTTAATTCGCAAGACAACACACAAATGTCAAAGAAATCAGAAAATTTATTGATGGATTTGTACGTTTACTGATGAATGCTGTGGAGAGAAAAAATGAATACTTTTAAAATTAATGGTTGATTTTTTAATAATGGGGGTAGACAAAGGTTTTTTACTAGCTCTAGATTGGTAAAAGCGGAAGTTTCTTTGTCGAAGGAGAGCGGCGTTTAGCTATATTGTTCAAGGTTTCATTTTTTTAGAGTCGACCATAATATAATAGACCGATTTAGACACAAAAAAACCTCATCACTATTATGATGAAGTGTACTTGTTATATTTGGTAGCGGCGGAGGGGATCGAACCCCCGACCTCACGGGTATGAACCGTACGCTCTAGCCAGCTGAGCTACACCGCCATATTTGTTAATGTCATTTGCGACAAGTATTAATATACATCCTTTAAACGAGGAAGTCAATAGTATTTTTAAGATAATATAAAATGGCTAGCCTTAAGTCTGTACCTTCCTTCACTCTCCATCTTTTTTCACACAAAAAAAACAGGAGCCCATCTAGGCTCCCGTTCATTTATCGTTCAATAGGATCTGGCAACAAATTACCCCCTACGAGCGCCTCGACCACCACGCTTGGAGTCAGTTTGACGTTTCAATGTCGTTAGGCGTTCTTCGCTATCCTTTAAGAAGCGACTCACCTTATCTTCAAAAGATGGACCTGGACGATGATTGTTACGTGCCCCTTGACCTTGTGAGCGTTGTGAAGATTGATAAGGACGACTTGGACGAGCTGGTCTTTGCGGACGAGCTGGCCGTTCTGAACGGGCTGGTCTTTCTGGACGTTCTGAACCTTCTGGTCGCTCTATCGCCTTACGAATTGACAAACCAATTTTTCCATCCTTTTCGACGTTTACGACCTTAACCTGTACTTCGTCGCCTACCTTTAAAAACTCGTTAATATCCTTGACATAATTATCAGCTACTTCACTGATGTGTACAAGGCCTGTTGAACCACCCGGCAGCTCGACAAATGCTCCAAAATGAGTGATCCCTGTAACCTTACCCTGTAATTTGCTGCCTACTTCAATTGACATGAAAAAATAGATCCTCCTTAAGAAATCTAGAAATGTTCATTTGAATATATTATACCCGATGAGAAAAAAAGGTGTCAATCCGAGGATGTATTTGGCAGAGTAAAAAGAGTTTCACCTTTTTTCGTGAAGAAATAATCTCTGCGGGCAATCTCAGCAATATAATCTAAGTCATTATAATTGACGATTTCCTGTTCTAAGTATTGCTGCTCTGCTTTCAACTGTTCCAATTCAAGCTCAAGTGCAGCTTTTTCCTCATTTTTTTCGGTAGTTAAAACCATTTGATTATAAAGTAAGATCCCACCAATAGCAGCAAATAGTGCCCCCAGGATCCCAATAGCAGTTAGGCGCTTCATTAAACCTCGACGTTTTTTTTGTTGAATCGCTAGCTCCTGTTCCCGTTGTTGCTTATAAGCTGAATCAATTTCACGAATGGTTGACTTCTGATTTGAGATCACTCAATCACCCCCTAATCCTTCTTCTTCTTCAACTTCTTCCCCATCGCTTCCCATAAATCCTTTATTTTGTTTACATACGGTTTGAGCCAAATTTGGAGTTTATCTGTTAATTTGTATAGCATCGTCACTTTTAAGATACTATTTAATACCCATTTAATTATTTTCCAAACCGTTTTTAAAATAAAGAATATAATGGTTAGACATGTAGTTATTATCATCATACATAAGGAATAAAGGAGTTTCAATACGTATTTTATCGGGTTAATCAATAAGATCGTTAAGAGTTTTGTCATAAATTTGTATATGGAAATGAATGCTTGAATCAACCATTCTAATACTTTTAAGTAGAGCTGACGGCATAAAGCTTGATAGGCTGCATAACCACATAAGATCGCTAAAAATACATAAAAACGGATTTCTCCATTGTTCACTTGTAAAAGAACATAAAAGAGTAAAAAGCCTTGCAGTAGCCAAAACACTAAATCATTTAAGGCAGTCAGCCAATGGAAGGAGGACCTTTCCTTAGAAAATCGGCGATACGTATCAATGGATGCTCCGACCCAAAGGCCAAAAGCAAACATCGATAGCATCGTATAAAATTGGACCGTTAAACTCACTTAAATAACTTCCCAAAAAAACCTTTAGATTTATCTTGACTGTTTTGATCCAAATAAACAAAGTCAAAAATCTTTCCTTCTATTGAAACGATCCCCTGTTCCACATTCAAGTTTTTCATATGAAGATTTTGACCTCTGACCGATAAAAAGCCCATAACGGTTTCAAGTAAAAACTCTTCATTATCGAAGCTTTCTACTTGCTTTACCCCTGTAATATCTAAATGCTTTCTGCTTTTTAAAATAATATCATGATCATTTGACTGTCTTTCTTGTCCCATCGGTGAGCCAAATTGATATTGATCCACGTTATCTCCTCCTCGTACATGCATTTGTTACACTTTATGAGCAAGAAGAATAAAATAGAACAAGCCTTCCTTTTTAATTCGATTTAACCAATTGACTCAACCGCACGTTCCTTGCAGTCTTATTCTTATCTGCTCAACTTTCGCATCGAGAAAATCCGTTCAACTAGTTGGCAGAGCGAAAGGGAAGCTCTTAAACAAATGCCCTTGACATGTTTGAAAAGCGAGAACGTACTATCACACAAAACGGATAAATTGCGCAGTAAGAAAAAAAATATGCCCTCCGGCGGTCGCTACCAAACAGACACGGTTTTGGGAGCGACCGCCGAAGCACTTAATTTTACTGCACAGTTTCCTTCAACAGCCTACGAAGAGATGATGTGTTCAGACTGTCAACGATTGAACCGTTCATGTAAAGTCAATTTGAGTCTTGTATCTCCCTAAAGTTAATCTCTATCAACGGTTAAGGGTCAATTATACGCTGCGAAAGTTGAGTTATCTGTTAAAAAACAATAACAAGTTCAGTAGGCAAAACGGAGGCAATGTAACACCCGGAGAATCCTGCGGGAATAGTGAAGGACGGGAGACCCCGCAGCGATAAGCGAGTTATCATGAACGAAACTAGCCCCTTACTCGTAACAGCGTAGGTTAATTTGGTTAGAATGATTAACAGAAGAATTAACCAAACCAAATCAGAGCTACATTACGAAAGGAGCTAGTTATTATGAAGGATACCATAAAATACGTTGGTTTAGACGTATCAAAAGAAAAAATTGCGGTAGCGGTGGCGGAAGAAGGTCGGGATGCCCCTCGTTATATGGGGATGATTCCGCATACACCAGAGGCGATTAAAAAGCTTATCAAAAAATTAGGAGAGGTCGACACGCTCCGTTTTTGTTACGAAGCGGGACCGACTGGATATGGGCTGTATCGCTTATGTGTATCTTTAGGGGTCTATTGTGAGGTGATCGCTCCCTCCTTGATCCCCCAAAAAGCAGGAGACCGAGTCAAAACGGACAAAAGGGATTCTTTAAGGCTCGCCCAACTTTATCGTGCGGGAGAACTAACGAACATCTACATTCCGACGCCTGAAGATGAAGCGTTACGTGATTTAGTTCGAGCACGTGAAGATGCCAAAGAAGATGAATTACGTTCCAAACATCGCTTAACAAAGTTTCTCTTGCGTAATGAAAAGCGTCCACCTGAAGGGGTGAAAAAGTGGACGAAGAAGTATTACGCTTGGTTAGATGCTTTGACATTTGAGCACCCAAACTTAAATCTCGTTTTTCAAGAGTATTACCATCAGTTAAAAGAGTTGGAACAAAGATTGAAACGATATGAGGAAGGAATCGAACAAGAAGCAGAAGAAGGCGTTCATGCATCAGCTATTCAAACGTTACAATCTCTCAGAGGGGTTGCTTTAATCACGGCTGCGAGTCTCGTGGCAGAAATAGGATCTTTTGAACGCTTTGCCACCCCAAGGCAATTCATGTCCTATGTCGGTTTAGTACCGAGTGAATCTTCAAGCGGAGATAGAAGGTACCAAGGGAAGATTACCAAAACGGGAAATCGTCATGTCCGTCGCTTATTAGTAGAATCGGCCTGGAGTTATCGTTACCAACCAGCGGTAAAAGGTCGTTTGAAAAAGAGGTTGGAGAAGCTTGATCCGTCCATACAAGCTCTATCGTGGAAAGCACAGAATCGACTGAACCAGCGCTACTATCGTTTATTATCGCGTGGAAAAGAAAGTGGGAAAGTCATAACAGCGGTGGCAAGAGAGTTAGCAGGATTTATTTGGGCTGTTAGCCGACATGTGCCTAGCACCGCCGCTCAAAGCCAACTAAACAAAGTATAAGAAATCAACAAAATAGAGAAATCAATATCAACTAGATAAGAAGGATAGGGCTCGAAGGCAAAGAGTAACACCGGGAAGGAAAATCCACGTGCCTCCTCTGTGCTATCCCGTTTTAGGGAGAACGCACGCCGCGAGTTAGTGGAATGGCCTTTATACGGAAAGATACTATGTGAAAACCCACGGATATCAGGATGAAAATCGTCGTTAACGTTTTTGCCTTCGTGCCGTGTCCTTTTCTTCACAAAGATCCGACTTTTAGGAGGGAATAAAAGACGATTATCTTTAGCTAACCTTAAGTGTCTCAACTACTTAGAAGGCCAGTCAAGGAACCCGCTTGACAGACCTCCTAAGAGTTGAAGTGGAGTAGTTAGGCTAAAGAAAGGACATTGAAAGCCTAAAAGGCTCCAAGCCATCCATTTTTAAGAAGCAAATACCGCTTCTCTAGTTAAGATTGGCCAAAAACGGATAAAACCTTGGTTATGAGGAGGGCCCTTGACAGTTTCGTTCATATCAGGAGGCTCCCGGTTCACCCGCGGAACGCGTTGGGTATGTAGCTGGCGGAGTAGACTAAATGATACATCTTCTCTAAGAGATAGATATTTTCCGGTGAACTCAATAATAGGGAACGTGCCCCTAAGTGACTCATAATCATCCGCGGAAAGCCTAGGGTACGCAGTGAGAGGAGTATATCAAACGACAAAGACTAAAAAGCATAAAGTATTACCGCTGCAAGTTAATAGCACTCACGCCTGCAAAAACTTGAAAAGCACAAAACCTACCCATCGGTAAACTTTGTGCCCTTTCTAACTAATTAATGACTCTGTTCTTTTTTTAACAAATCTCGAATTTCTGTTAAAAGTTCTACTTGAGGGTCCACTTCTTCCTCTTCTATTTCCTCTTCTTTGCGTTTTAAACGATTAATCACTTTTACAAAAACAAATAACGCAAGAGCGATGATAAAGAAATCAACAATCGCCTGAATGAAGAGGCCGTATTGAATGACAGCATCTCCTACCAAATAACTTAAGTTAGAGAAATCAACTCCGCCACCAAGCACTCCGACAAATGGCATAATAATATTATCTACTAACGCCGAAACAATACTTCCAAATGCTGTTGCTATTACAACAGCCACCGCTAAATCGACTACATTTCCTTTAATCGCAAATTCCTTAAACTCTTTCCACATATTAGAACCTTCCTTACTTACAAAGATAATTAAAATGAAGATTATACCCCATTTTTGCTTCTAAATACATCTTTTCCAATTGAATAAAATTCAACCATTTCATAGTGCCCTTTGGACCAAACATAGGACGGTTTTTGTTCCTGTTTTATCATCCCGACTTTATGTAATAATTTAATCGATGCTAAATTGCTCGCCAAACATTTGGCATCAATCCGGCAAAGGCCGAGTTGGTTAAAGCTAAAATCAATCACTTCCTGCACAACTTCAGACATGAGCCCTCGTTTCCAATAATTTGGATCAAGTTGATAGCCAATCTCTGCAGCGCCTTCCTTAGGCAGCCAATTCACATACCCACATACGCCAATTAGGCGATTTGATTCCTTAGCAAAAATTCCCCAAGGTGCAGGTTGGCCCTTCTTATAACAATTTAGTAGATAATCTACATATTCATTTGACTCATGTTTCATTCTGACAATTTGCTCGGCTGACACAAAGCTAGATTGCCGCTCTAAACTTAATGAAATGAGATCGAGTCGGTCCGCGGCTTCTACTTTTCTTAATCTTGTCCGTAATGTCGTTAGCTGTGGCAAATGATTAAAAAACGGATAAGCAACCGTCAACAATACCCCCCCTTTAATATAAAGCGGAGTCCGTTTGCCTAGAAGTGAGAATATTAAGGAGCAATGCCTTGTGGGCAGGCGGCTTTTGAAATCGCTTTTTGACTTTAGAGGTCGGACGATTTTTCTCGAGCTTCTAACGGACGCAGCTAGATTAAATAGAAATAGTTGAGATAAAATCGTTTTAACTTCGGACGGACAATTTTATCACTTTGAAGAAAAGGTATTCAAACGGGCTTAGTTTCATGCCACTCGGACTTCATTTTAAGATGGATTAACTTGCTCTTCTTTAATAATGGTGTACATCATGGCCGCTTCATCTTTTCTGACCATTTCTTTAATCGCATCCACTTTTACCGTTACGATTTTTTGTCCAAACCTCACTTCAAGCTCGTCCCCTGGTTTAACGTTTGTACCGGCTTTAGCGACTTGACCATTTACAGCAATTCTTCCTTTATCACATACTTCCTTTGCCAATGTCCGCCTTTTAATTAATCTTGATACTTTTAGAAACTTATCTAACCTCATGCTATCACCTTCTATTTAAATTTTGCTTTACTCTGCTCCCAAATTTCATCCATTTCTTCTAATGTTACTTCTTCTAACGTTTTTCCTCTTTGAACCAACTCTTTTTCAATCTCTTTAAATCGATTGACAAACTTTTGATTAGCTAGACGCAGCGCATCCTCAGGGTCTAATTGATAATATCTCGATAAATTAACGATAACAAAAAGAATGTCCCCTAATTCCTTCAGCATCTCTTCCTTATTTTCCTGCTTCACCTCAATTAAAAATTCATCGATTTCTTCTTGCAGCTTCTCCCACATTGGTTTGGGATCGGCCCAGTCAAAGCCCACTTTCGCCGCAGCCTTTTGAATACTTAATGCTGTCATAAGCGCAGGCAGCCCGGCAGGTTTTTCTATCATAATCGAAGCATTCGCCTCTTCATCGCTTTTTTCTGAACGTTTAATGTCTTCCCAATTGGATAAGACCTCTTCTTCATCTTGCACGATTGTATCAGCAAATACATGTGGGTGCCGGCGAATCATTTTTTCCGTAAGCGATTGAATCACATCCTGAATCGAAAATAAGCCGTCATCCTCACCAATTTGAGCATGGAGCATTACTTGCAAAAGGACGTCACCAAGTTCCTCAATCATATGTTCATCATCTTGTTCATCAATGGCTTCAAGAAGCTCATATGCCTCTTCAAGTAAATACTTTTTTAACGACTCATGTGTTTGCTTTTGATCCCACGGACATCCACCAGGACCCCGTAATGTTGCAATCACTGTACGTAATTGGCTAAATTCTTTCGACAACAGTGCCGCATCCTGCACAGGTGGTACATAGACAGCCGTTAAATTATTTAAAGTCGTTACATGGTCAAGCTCATATAGAGGCACCTCTTGAATGACTTCTTCACTTGAACCAACAGCCGTTGCTATATAGACTGGATAATCATCTGGTAGAAGCTCCATTAAAGTTAATTTCACTTCTGAGGCGATAAAAGCATCATACACTTGGACGATAATGAGATGATGTCTAATTTGCAATTCATCACGATGCAGCGCCGTACCATCGACAATTTGTAACCCTTCAATCGGATCTATTTTTAACGCATTATACATTGGATCCAAGAAGCTTTGTCCACCTAAAAATTCAACTTCTATTTTTCCGCTCTCTGCCTTATTGACGAGTAACTGCACGGTTCGCTCTGCGACAAACGGATGGCCTGGAACGGCATACAACACTTCCTCCTCGGCAGCTTTTGTTAAAAGAGTCGCAACAATCTCCTCATATACTTGCTCAAATTGATCGTGCTTTTGATAAATAGCATCAAACGAAATCATTTCAAGACCTTCTTCTTTTAATTGCTGCACAGCCGGATGATCTTCTGTCCGGACATAGACTTTTTTAGCCTTTACTAATTGACGATATAACCCTAACGGCATTTGCTCAAGGTCTCCTGCCCCTAATCCTAATACCCTAATTTTATTCATCTAATCACTCCTTATTTAAAAAGCGAAGTCCGTTTGCTCAGAAGTGAGTACACTAAGGAACAACGCTAAGTTCGCGACGTCCTGTCGCAACGCCTTGTACCCACATCCTGTGGGCAGGGCTGACTAAAAAGTCGCTTTTTTGTCTTCATAAGACGAACCGATTTTTCTCGAGCTTCTAACAGGCGTAGCTAAATTTTACGAAACCGAGCTCTCATTTTATTTAATTTCGGGATTGATTCCCATTCCTTATCATTAAAAACGGGTAAAACAATTACACTTATAGATACAGTCACTGCACCGATCACAACAGTACTGAGTGCTAATATTGTATCATGTAATCGACTTGGCTCAAGTAAACCGCCTAAAAAGGTTCCCCAAATGGTGGTTGTCGCATAAAGGGCAACGAATGTTAAGAGGACAGCCGCATACGGTTTGCCTTTTCCCCACAACGACTGATCATGCTTATATATTCCATACAGCATACTACTTGCCATTACCACAAAAGAAAAGACCGTGGCATAAGCAGCACCATAAGAACCGTACAATGGAATAAACATAAGGTTTAATAAGAGTTTTAACCCAACACCAATCACAACCGCAATGGCCGGTAAATGAACCTGACCATACCCTTGTAAAATCGCTGCGCCCGTCATATATATAGCGCTCGTAAAAACAGCAAGCGAAAAGACCTTAAGGACATCACTGCCGATCCGATCAGTAAAAAGCATGCTGTTCAACGGCTCCATAATAACGATTAATCCAAGAGTCGCCACCCCTGCTATTAAAATCGTCACTCTTAACGTCAAATTTCGGTAAAAGACCATTTGTTTCTGATTTTTTTCCGAGCGTGCTTTTGACAATAGTGGAACTAAAGCAAGAGCGAACGTTGTCGTCACAATCGTTCCCAACTGTAAAATAGGCTGACCCCGATCATATAAAGATTTTGTATAATAAGCTGCAGCCGAATCTAATCCATACCCTTCTAGCAAACGAATCATTGAAAATACGTCGACAAATTGAAAAAAGATAAACGTCAACGCCCCCATACAAATAAAAAAGCTTTGCTTAAAAAAGGAGATACTTTGTTTTAAGAACACTCCAAATCGAATCTCTTTCAATTGAAACCAATCCGACCACACAATCTTCCTTGAACAAAAGAAAAGAACAACAATCGCCGCAACTCCGCCAACCAATGACCCATATGCAGCTCCCACTCCCGCTCCATAAGGTCCATAGTCTAATGATAATAAAATAATCGCAAAAATAAGTATCCCAACAACCCTGACAAACTGCTCACTTACTTGAGACAAAGCAGTTGGTAGCATATTCTGCTGTCCCTGCGTAATACCACGCCCTATACTTAAAAACGGCATTAATAAAAAAACGAAACTAACCGCACGTAATGGTTCCGTTAACGCCACATCCCCCATTAGATGAGCAATTGCCGGTGCAAAAAAATAAAGACAAATTGTTGCTAAAACGGCCACTAAAAGTAATCCATAAAAAGCCAGCGATACAAAAGCCTTTAGTCCCTCTCGCTCCCCACTCGCTCTATATTCCGCAATTTGTTTTGATAAAACCACCGGAAATCCATACATAGACAAGGTCACCATTAACCCATAAAACGGATATATTTGTTGATACACATAAAAACCTAAATCACCGGCGATATTTTGATAAGGAATCCGGTAAGCCGCACTTAATATTTTCGCCACAATCGCCGCAATTGATAACAACAGGGCTCCACGCAAAAAATCCTCACCCTTATCAGCCTGTCTAACACCTCGCACTCCAAATCCCCCTAACAAACACTCCCCCCTATCATACACCGAAAAGCGGAGGGCGTGTGCTTAGAAGCGAGGAAAAATAAGGGCAGCCTTGGAAGTCGCTTTTTGACTTTATGATATGGGACGATTTTTCTCGAACTTGTAACGCCCGCAGCTAGACACCGAAAGGCGGAGGGCGCGTGCCTAGAAGCGAGGAAAAATAAGGCCAGCCGTGGAAGTCTCTCTTTGACTTCCTAAGGATGGACGATTTGACGTAAAACTTTTGATAGAAGCAGGAAATCGCCGTACAAATCACTAGATGCGACGGCTATTATGTAATTCTCTTTTAAATTGGGTCGCTATTCTTCCTTTATGACATCAATTATGGAATTCTCATCGAAATTCAGTCACTTCTCACCCTTACGACATCAATTATGTAATCCTCATCCAAATTCGGTCACTTCTCACCCTTTACGACATCAATTATGTAATCCTCATCCAAATCAGGACGCTATTCACCCTTTATGACATCAATTATGTAATCCTCATCCAAATTCAGTCACTTCTCACCCTTACGACATCAATTATGTAATTCTCATCCAAATCAAGACGCTATTCACCCTTTACGACATCAATTATGTAATCCTCATCCAAATTCGGTCACTTCTCACCCTTTACGACATCAATTATGGAATCCTCATCCAAATTCGGTCACTTCTCACCCTTCACGACATCATTTATGTAATTGTCATCGAAACCAGGACGCTATTCACCCTTTACGACACGACACAACACCAAACCACCTCATAACGCATATTTAAATAGCCATAATAAAAAGTAGATGAGGCTCTCGCACATTCCTCATCTACTTGACTTAAGGTCTTTCTAGGAGACCTACGATTATTGTTCCATTTGTCGAGCTAAGAAACTGGCAGCCGTTTCTGCTAACTTTTGCTCAACAGCACCGGAAAAGGCTTGTTCCTTGCTGAAAATAACGACGGCACCGATTGGATCGCCACTCGCAATAATCGGAGCAATGACATAACCCTTTAATGATTCTGTATTTTCTCCAACGAGTTGATATTCTCCACTGTTCGTCTCTAATTTGGATTGTCGATCTTCTAGAACTTTTTCAACAACCTCACCTATGCTTTTATTAGCATATTCTTTTTTGGATGCCCCAGCTACCGCAATATATGTATCACGATCAGCAATTAATACATTATGCTTTAAGCTATCATAAAGGGCTTCTGCATATTCTTTTGCAAAATCACCCAGTTCCGAAATGGGGGAGTATTTTTTTAAAATGACTTCTCCGTCTCGATCAACAAATATCTCAAGAGGGTCGCCTTCTCTAATCCTTAAAGTGCGACGGATTTCTTTTGGAATAACCACTCGACCTAAATCGTCAATGCGTCGTACAATTCCTGTAGCTTTCATGCAACAATGCCTCGCTTTCTAAAGATGTAATGTCCTAGCTGTCAAATATAAATATGTGAATCTTTTCAGTTCTTGCCTTTATTATCTTTCTACTCGGAAGAACTATTCACCAATTTATGAATTTGTTTTCTTATTTTGCGTTTTTTAACCACATTTTCTTACAAAACTAGGAAACACCAACATCATTTAGTGCTCTAAACAGAAACTTTAGGACGATTGCTGTACTTTTCTTTTACGAGCCTTTTGAATTCCAACGACAATTTGTTCAAGATAGTCGACAATCTGGTCATCATTTAACGTCTTCGTTTTAATCGCAAATTTAATTTTCTGACCAGATGTTCCTAATGAAACCTCTCGACCTAATTTATTGACGATCTCAAACAATTTCGTTCCATCAATCATACTTGAGCTCTCTTCCGCTAATAACATCTGAATCGAATCTTTGCTCTCTACAATTTGTTCTACTTTTAAATCGTTTGATAACAGCTTAATTTTTGTTAAACGTAATAAGTATTCGACGTTTTTCGGATAGTCGCCAAAGCGGTCAATCATTTCATCTTGTAAATCTTGAAGTTCTTTTATTTCCTCGATTCCTTTTACACGTTTATACATCTCAATTTTTTGTTTCGCATCTTTTATATACGACTCTGGAATATAAGCGTCTATTTTGACATCGAGCTCTACATGGAATGGTTTTTCCTTTGGTTTATCGCCTTTACGTTCTTCAATCGCTTCTTTGAGCATTTGAGAATACAAATCAAAACCAACCGACTCAATAAAGCCATGTTGCTGGGAACCTAACAAGTTACCCGCTCCCCGAATCGTTAAGTCACGCATCGCAATCTTAAATCCTGAGCCGAGCTCCGTAAACTCCTTGATCGCCTGTAATCTTTTTTCGGCGACTTCAGATAAAACCTTATCCCGTTGATACGTAAAATAAGCATACGCGACCCGATTAGATCGTCCAACTCGTCCACGAATTTGATAAAGCTGTGATAGTCCCATTTTATCAGCATCATGAATAATCAACGTATTTACATTCGGAATGTCTACACCTGTCTCAATGATCGTCGTCGTCACGAGCACATCACTATTTCCTTCTAAGAAATCAAGGATCACTGCTTCTAACTCACGCTCATTCATTTGACCATGAGCATAACTAACCTTGGCATCTGGGACTAAGCTTGAGATTTGCTCCGTCATTCGCTCAATGTCTTCCACTCGGTTATATAAGAAATAGATTTGGCCACCACGTGTCAACTCTCGTTCAATCGCCTCTCGAATAAGGGCTGCATTATTTTCAACAACGTATGTTTGGACGGGAAAACGATTTTCTGGAGGTGTTTCTATAACAGATAAATCACGTACTCCTAACATCGACATATGCAATGTTCTTGGGATTGGCGTCGCCGTTAATGTTAAAACATCAATATTCGCCTTCAACGTTTTAATTTTCTCTTTATGCGTAACGCCAAATCGTTGTTCCTCATCGACGATTAATAAACCTAAATCTTTAAATACGACGTCCTTGGATAAAAGTCGGTGCGTCCCAACGACGAGATCGATTGAACCAGCCTTTAAGCCTTTTAATGTCGTTGTTTGTTCTTTTCTTGAACGGAAACGACTTAAGACGCCAATGTTAATTGCGTACTCCGAAAAACGTTCCTTAATTGTTTCATAATGCTGTTGAGCCAAGATCGTTGTTGGAACAAGAATCGCGACTTGTTTCCCATCATTAATTGCTTTAAAAGCCGCTCGAATTGCGACTTCCGTTTTTCCATACCCTACATCGCCACATAAAAGACGATCCATTGGTCTTTCTTTTTCCATATCCTCTTTAATTTCTTCGATCGTTCTTGACTGATCTTCGGTTTCCCTATATTGGAAGGACGATTCAAATTCCGCTTGTTCAGGACCATCTTTACTAAAAGCGTATCCTTTACTCGCTTCCCTTTCCGCATATAGTTTAATTAAATCATCGGCAATATCTTCAACAGAGGATTGGACCTTCTTCTTAACCTTTTTCCAGTCACTCCCACCAAGAGCATAAATTTTCGGCTCCTTTTCTTCCGAGCCGACATATTTTTGAACTTGGTCAATTTGTTCAACTGGAACATAGAGCTTATCGTTACCTGCATAACGTAAATGCAAATAATCTTTATGCAAACCATTAAACTCTAATGTTTCGACCCCTAAATATTTTCCGATCCCATGATTAGTATGAACGATTAAATCACCAACTTTTAACTCTGAATAGCTCTTAATACGTTCGGCATTGGAGATTTTTTGTTTTCTTGGGGCCCTTTTCGTCTGTTTTGTAAACACTTCTTCCTCTGTTATGACAATCAGCTTTTGAAGAGGGAGTTCAAATCCGCTATGCAACGTTCCCGTCATAACATGAACCATACCATTTGTGAGCTCTGTTTTTTGCTCAACGACTCGAACGTCTATTCCTTCTTCCTCTAAATTCAAGGATAAACGATTCACTCGCTCTTTTGTTCCGGCCATAAAAACAATCGCATATCCTGCCACTTGCCACCTTTTTAATTCCGATTCGAGCAATTGCATCTGTCCATGAAAATGCTGCATCGATTTACAATTAAAATTAACAATATTTTGTGGATTCGTTGATGGCACATGTTTAATAAATAACGATAAATAATTAAGTGGAAAAGTTGACTTTCTTAATTCTTCAATGGCATCGACTGATAATGTTACACCATGAACAATTTCTCCTTGCTCTAATAAAGCGGTACTCCACCCCGCTTCTTCTTTTTGTAAGGATTCTGCCATTTCTTTGACCCGACTCATCTCGTCCACAAAGACGACCGTATCCTCTTCCATATACGAAATAATCGAATGAATGGCATCGTAATAAATAGCCATATATTTATACATACCTTGAAATGGAGTCTGTTGTTTTAACTGTCCAATTTCATACGAAATATGACGAGAGATCTTTTCTTTTGTTTCCGTTTTTCTTACTTTTTTAATACTTGCATGCATTAATTCCGATAAGGCTACACTCGCACGCTCATAATCATCTTTGTATAATAAGATTTCTTCAGCCGGACCAATTGTGATTTCTGCAAGTTCTTCTTTTGAACGCTGATCATCAATGGAAAATGTTCGAATTGAGTCAATCTCTGTATCAAATAACTCCAATCGAATCGGATCACTTTCCGTTAAAGGATATATATCAACAATCCCACCACGAACACTGACTTCACCTGGGGAACTCACCATATCAACACGTTCAAAACCTATGGTAATTAACTTTTCTAACAAAGTATGAATTTCACCAATATCATCAGCTCTTTTTAAATGAAGCTGGCTCAGACGCCAGTATGAAGCCGGAGGTAATAAACGCCTCATCCCTGCAAGAGGCACGATGACGATTCCTTTAAAACCACTTATTAATTTATTTAAAACATCGATTCGCTGAGCTTTCATCTCTGGACTGGCGATCGCGATTTCAGCTGATATTAATTCATTAACTGGATAGAGCAGAACTTCTTCTTCTGACATAAGCTCCACTAAATCCTCATATAACTTTTGAGCTTGGTATAGATTATGGGTCACAACTAATTGAGAACGCTTTGTTTCTCGATAAAGCGTTGCCATGACAACTGTTCTTGCCGAACCAGATAGCCCTGAAAGCAACTGTTCTCTTAAGCTAGAATCGATTCCATCTACAACCGCTCTAATCTCCTCATTATTCCTAATATAATTTTGCAATCCTAACATCCTTTTCCCCCTGCTTTCAACATGATTCCTCAATCTTTAGATTCGATCGCTTTATAAAAAGACATCCACATTCCCTACTAACATTCCTTTTCAACACTAGAAAAACAAACATTTTTTTACACTTTTTTAACCTGTGCTGATACATAAAACGTACTCTTTAAAGCTTATATATATTCCTTTTTGCTTAGATAAACCCTTTTATTATCAAAGAATGAATAGTGCGACAAATGAACAGAAAAACGCTTTGGCTTGTTTGCCAAAGCTTCTCTGCTCTTCTACTTATTCCCGTACATGACGAAAAAGTTAGAATCGTTACAGATTATTGAATAAATGAATCGATTTCATGGAAGGTTGGATTAATCGTTAACGCATCAAAACAATCTTCACAAATCGTTTTCACTTGTATATCTCCATTTGTTTGATAAGCTAACACGTTCTCTCGTTCTTCTGGATTTAGCTGATCAAAACCAAGAGTTAAACTATCCACTTTTTTCTCATCAATTTGGCCAATTTTCATCTCACAATGGCGGCATTGGTAAAAGATCGCCATTGGCAACCCTCCTTTGATTATAACTAGTTCCCCCTTGCAAATAAAGTGAATCTTCCATCTGTACGTTTATTATTCGCAAATAGATGGTTAGACGAATGAATCCAGTAAACATTATTACTGTCTCTTTTTTTGAAAGAAGTTTTTTTATGATTAGTATGAACTAGTTTTACGGAGGCTATTCGACCACTTAATTAAACTTATTCATCACTTCTAAAAAAGAAGCACTCGTCCAAGCTTCAACCGCCTTAGTTGCTTGTTCAATCGATTCAGCGATGGCTTGACGTTCATCTGGATGATACTTCCCTAAAACATACTGAACAATTGGTTCCCCGTTTTTCGGTCGATCTACCCCAACACGAATTCGGTTAAATTCCTGTGTTCCCAAATGTTGGATTAATGATTTAATACCATTATGCCCACCAGCACTTCCTTTTTTTCTTAAACGAATTTTTCCAGCAGGTAAATCTAAGTCATCATATATAACCACTAGATCTTCTAGTGGAATCTGAAAATAATCCATTAAAGGTCTAACCGATTCACCTGATAAATTCATATATGTAAGCGGTTTTAATAAGTACACCTTCTCGCCATTAACGACACCGGTACCATAGATCCCTTTAAATTTTGCTTGATTCAGTTCAATCCCTAATGTTTTCGCACACGAATCAATGATATCAAAACCAATATTATGCCTTGTTCCTGCATATTTTTCGCCTGGATTTCCTAGCCCAACGATTAACTTCATTGAATACCGCCCCTAACACTCGTTCATTCAGTAAAAGGTATAGTCAGAAGACTATACCTTTTACGATTTATTTTATCATGTTTTTAAGTAAATGTTACTTATTCATCGTCAGATTTTTCATTAATTACTTCTGGTTCTGCCTCAGCCTCTACTGGTTCGTCTGGATCGACTTCTGCTGCAGGAGCCTGGACGGTTACGATCGTTTCCTCATCTTCATTTTTAATGTCGACAGAAACTCGATCACGGATATCGGCAATTTGGATGGCATCACCGATATGTAAAGATGAAATATCGACTTCGATGTTTTCTGGAATGTCTGAAGGTAAACAATGTACAACAACAGTATGCATCATATGAGCAACGATTCCACCTGCATTTGCTCCAGGTGAGTCTCCTATTAAATGAATGGAAACCTCAGCTTCAATTTCAGATGTCATATCGACTTCAAAAAAATCAGCATGAACAAACTCATTTTTGATAGGATCCGTCTGTAAATCATATAGCATGACTTGATGTTTTTTGCCTCCATCTACGTCCAATGAGAAAATTCCGTTTTTCCCCACTTCACGAACTGTTTTTAAAAATTCAACAGACTCGACGGATACGGGTTGACTATCAATTTTATTTCCATATAAAACACCTGGTAAAAAGCCTTCTGTACGTAACTTTCTTGTCGTAGAACCTTGTAAGTTTTCACGTCGATTTGCTTTTAATACTGTAGCCATTTTTATCACCTCAAGTTAGATTTACACAAATATTCTCTCTACATATGTGTTCCCCTAATCAATGAGATTCAAACCCGTTTTCAAAAAAATACTGGAAGTTTCTAGTGCTTAATCAAATAATGTACTGACTGAAGCATGTTCATGGACACGAATAATCGCCTCTGCCATAAGTGGCCCAACCGATAACGGTGTGATTTTATCGATTTGTTTATCTTCTGGTAAAACAATTGAATTAGTCACGACTAGCTCTTTAATTTTAGAGTTTTTAATACGTTCAATTGCTGGACCTGATAAAACAGGGTGTGTACAGCAAGCATATACTTCTTTTGCCCCATGCTCAATTAAAGCATTTGCAGCTAAAGTAATCGTTCCAGCTGTATCAATAATATCATCAATTATAATCGCGGTTTTTCCTTCAATGTGACCAACGATATTCATAACTTCAGATACATTCGGTTTCGGACGACGCTTATCAATAATCGCAATCGGTGCTTTTAAACGGTCCGCCATTTTACGAGCACGTACTACACCACCGTGGTCAGGAGAAACGATTACAACATCTTCTAATTGTTTTGCTTTAAAGTAATCAGATAAAATAGGAACACCCATTAATTGATCAACTGGAATATCAAAGAATCCTTGAATTTGAGTGGCATGTAAATCCAAAGTTAAAACACGAGTCGCACCAGCCGTCTCTAATAAGTTCGCTACAAGTTTAGAAGTAATTGGCTCACGAGCACGAGCTTTACGATCTTGACGTGCATATCCATAATAAGGCATGACGATATTAATCGTTTTAGCCGATGCTCTCTTCAATGCGTCAATCATAATTAATAGTTCCATAATATGCTCATTTGCCGGAGCTGACGTCGATTGGATTAAATAAACATCACAACCACGAATACTTTCTTCAATGTTGATTTGAACTTCCCCATCACTAAAACGCATAACTGAACTTTTACCCATTGTCACACCAATATGTTCAGTTATTTCATGGGCTAACCCTTTATTAGAATTTAACGTAAAAACCTTTAAACTTGGATCGCTATATTTAGGCATGTCGTTCCCTCCACAATTTTCGTTCAGATAAAGTTATTTCTGATAATTTTCTTTGTTTGTTTGTCGTGCACGCGCAATCGATAACGCATGACTTGGTACGTCATCCGTAATCGTTGATCCTGCAGCAACTAATGTATCCGCCCCAACTGTAACGGGTGCAATTAAATTAGCATTACAACCAATAAATGCTCTATCTTCAACCTTGGTTAAATACTTGCTTTTTCCATCATAGTTAACCGTAATCGCTCCACAACCAAAGTTCACATCTTCACCGATTTCGGCATCACCAATATAGCTCAAATGGGAGGCTTTACTTCCTTTACCGATGGTTGCTTTTTTCACCTCAACAAAATTCCCTATTTTTACCTCATCTTTCAAAATAGATTGAGGTCTAATATGGGCAAAAGGACCAACTTGTACTTCTTCACCAATCTCACTATCCGAAACAACGGATTGTCTTATGACCGTCCTATTTCCAATACGGCTATTTTTTAATTCACTATTAGGTCCAATTACACAGTCCGCACCAATAATCGTCTCACCATCAATCATCGTTCCTGGATAAATAACCGTGTCTGCACCAATCATAGCATCTGTTGAAATATACGTTTGATTTGGGTCGATAATCGTAACCCCAGCTCTCATCCATTTTTCATTTGTTCTTTTTTTCATAACCGCTTCTGCCGCACTGAGAGCGACACGGTCATTAATACCCATTGTTTCTTCCATCGTGTTGGCTTGATAAGCGGCAACTTTACCACCATTTGATTGAACAATCTCAATGACGTCTGGCAAATAATATTCACCTTGAGCATTGTTATTCCCCACTTTTTGTAAGGCCGCAAACAATGTTTCATTATCAAAACAGTAAGTCCCTGTATTGATTTCGTTCACTTTTCTTTCTGCTTCTGACGCATCTTTATGTTCAACAATTCGTTCAACAAATCCTTTTTGATTTCGGATGACCCTTCCATACCCAGTAGGCTCATCAGCAATGGCCGTTAATACAGTAATTTTTGCTGATTCCTTTTCATGAGCTTGTAGTAACTGGTCAATCGTCTCTTCTGTTAAAAGTGGTGTATCTCCACATAAAACAACTGTTGTACCTTTTTTATCCGCTAATAATTGTTCCGCTTGCATCACAGCATGACCGGTCCCTAATTGCTTCTCTTGAACAACATAAGAAACTTGATCACCAAGCACTTCTTGAACGACTTCTGCACCATGACCTACAATGGCTATCTTTTCGTCAAAGCCTACACGATTTACTTGATCCACTACATGCTGAACCATTGGTTTTCCACAAACAGGATGAAGGACTTTGTACAGCTTCGATTTCATACGTGTACCTTGACCTGCTGCTAATATAATAGCATATCGATTACTCATTGCATCCTCCCAAACGAACCTTTTTTTCCATTACGAATATATCTCAAAATCGCTTCTATTTCAAGGTGAAAGCGAACCTGATTTTTTTTGGTGAGTACAGTGTCACGCAAAATACATATATAGGGTTAATTTAAGTAACTCTTCTAATAATTTGAATTTATACCAAACTAGGATAAACCACTGAAAACTCCTTCTAGTATATCACTATTTCTACAGGAGTCTTCCGGTATCCCACTACCACATATTACTAAGCAAAAAAAAGCCTCACTGTAAATAGTGAGACTTATTGTTTAAGAAGCACCGGCTTCTTCATATTCAATTCCATCAAACTCTCCAACTCTTTCATACTCTTCTAACACAGCTGTTTGAATTTTCTCACGTGTTTGAGAAGAAATTGGGTGAGCAATATCACGAAATTCTCCATCTGGAGTACGTTTACTAGGCATTGCCACAAATAATCCATTATTGCCGTCAATAACACGAATATCATGGACAACAAACTCATGGTCTATCGTAATCGAGGCAATTGCACGCATTCTGCCTTCTGTGTTGACTCTACGTAATCTCACGTCAGTTACTTGCATGTTGGGGCCACCACCTATATTTTGATTATTCTTGTAATTACATTTCGAGATCAATTTAGGAAATCCTTCTTAAAAATGAGAAAAATTCTCCTTTTTTATCAATTTTTTATTTTTGGACCTAATCAATATGGACTAATAACCAAAAAAAGCTGTGCTAAAGTCCATTTAATGACCTTAGCACAGCCTAATTATGATAATTTATGTTGTCACAAGTGCAATAACCTCAATCTCCACTAGCACATCTTTAGGGAGTCTTGCCACTTCTACACAAGAGCGGGCAGGTTTATGCTCTGAAAAATATTCTCCGTACACTTCATTAATTAACGGAAACTCATCCATATTTTTAATAAACACAGTCGCCTTCACTACTTGTTCAAGTGAAGAACCCGCTTCTTTTAAAACTGCTTTTAAATTTTGGAATACTTGATGAGTTTGTTCTTGGACATCGCCATTTACCAAATCGCCATCTGCCTTTAACGGAATTTGACCTGAACTAAAAAATAAATTATTGACGACAATTCCTTGTGAGTATGGTCCAATCGCATCTGGTGCTTCTTTCGTATAAACTTTCTTCATGAGTGATTATCCCCCTTTGGTATAGAAGCAAGCTGGTCCAATACATTGCCTGCCTCAACTTTAATCATTTTTTCTTGTACATTTATATCAGAAATTCTAGTTAACGAAATATATTCATCAACTAATTTTTCTTCTACCTCTACTGATTCAACGAGAACACCGATTCCAACTAATTCCGCTTCAAATTCAGCTAATAAATCGATCATACCACGGATCGTACCACCAGCCTTCATAAAATCATCAACAATAAAAACCCTAGCTCCAGGAGCAATACTTCTTCTTGCTAAAGTCATCGTTTGAATTCGATTAGAAGAGCCAGAAACATAGTTAATACTAACCATTGATCCCTCTGTAACTCGATGGTCTCTACGAATGATACTTACAGGAACATTTAAATAGTCTGCTACCGCATAAGCGAGAGGAATTCCTTTCGTTGCGACTGTTAAAACGGCGTCGATTTTTTTATTAGCAAGAGCCCCGGCAAATAAGCGACCAACCGCCTTATTAAATCGTGGACTTCCTAACACATCCATCATATACAAGTATCCACCAGGTAAAATTCGATCAGAAACAGCCAATTGTTCAATGATTGTATTGACTAATTCAACCGCTTCCTCCTTGCCTACTTTAGGAATATACTTTACTCCCCCACTTGCTCCTGGGATCGTTAATAAAGAGCCATAACCTTCATCTTCAAATATATCTTTGACGATTACTAGATCTTCACTGATCGAAGACTTCGCCGACTGATAACGCTCCGCAAAATGAGTAAGTGAAATTACCTCGTGTGGATGTTGTAGAAGAAAATAGGTCATGTCCACTAATCTTCCACTTCTTTTCAGTTTTTTCATAATACCTCCACGAAATCCGAATATTTATAATAAACATACCATTAATGTACGGATTTTATCAAGTCTTTTAGCCAAGTAGACGAACCGCATACACATCACTACAAAATCCTTTTAATCCATTGTATACACGATTTAAACGAGACTCTTTTTGCACAAGCCCAAAAACAGTTGGTCCACTTCCACTCATCAAGACACCATCAGCCCCGAATTTAAGCATTTGCTCTTTGATCTTTCTCACCTCTGGATATAAATCAAGGGTCACACTTTCTAATGTATTATGAAGCCCCGCACAGATGCTTTGAAAGTCTTGATTTTCTATCGCTTGTATCATTTCTGGTGTATTAGGGTGTACAATCTCACCCACGTTTAAACGATTGTATATGTCTGCTGTGGATACACCGATAGGCGGTTTAGCTAATATTACCCAACATGGTGGAGGCGAGGCAATCTTTTCAATTTTCTCTCCTCTTCCTGTAGCCAAAGCGGTACCACCATAAATACAAAAAGGAATATCAGAACCAATTTTTGCTCCTAGCTCTGCAAGTTCATCTAAACTAAGACCTAGAGACCACAGTTGGTTGAGACCTTTTAGAGTAGCCGCCGCATCACTACTTCCACCTGCTAATCCAGCAGATACAGGGATCCTTTTTGTAATATAGATCGAAACACCACGAGTAATGTTACAGTGCTTTCTTAATATATCAGCTGCTTGATAGGCTAAGTTACGATGATCATTCGGAACAAAACCTTCAGACACATCAATGACAATCTTTCCATCCTCTCGATCGGATAAATCAAGTCGATCAGCTAAATCAACCGTTGTCATAATCATCTCTACTTCATGATAACCATCTGAGCGTTTTTTCAATGTATCAAGCGTCAAATTAATTTTCGCTGGGGCTTTAATCGAATACTTCAATATCGTCACCTTCTATAGTTTCCATTTGCTTACGTTATTTTATCACTTGTTTAATCAACATACCACCTTCAATACAAACAAGCCATAAAGAACTTCCCCACCCAAAATTCATGTGATCGTTAGACAAAAAATTCTCCCTTTAATGAATTATTCGCTAAAGGGAGTTTCATTCTAGTCTTTTTAATTTATAGATACATAGATTTAAGATAACTTTTCAACCGTTTCTTCTTTTGCATTCTCTAACATCTCATTAATCGATTCAATATATTCTTGTAAACTCATTATCAACACTCCTTATGATTGATTGGTAGTATTATTATTCCACCTACAAGAAAGTTTAAACCTTCCACCGCTAAATAATTTAATTATCTGATAATTTATAAACTCAACTTTCGCAGCGTATGATTGACCCTTAACCGTTGATAGAGATTGACTTTACATGAACGACTCAATCGTTGACAGTCTGAACACATCTCTTCGTTTGCTGTTGAAGGAAACTGTGCAGTAAAATGAAGAGCTTCGGCGGTCGCTACCAAAACCATACTCCGCGTCCTTGCCGAGAACCTGGCGAGCCTCCTCGGTTTATTCGAGGCCACTGAAAAAGTTCTGTGAGTTACAATAGGGTTGGATGATTTGGCTTACTCCGCCAGCTGCATACCCTACGCGTTCCGCGGGTGAACCGGGAGCCTCCTCACTCATCGCTGCGGGGTCTCCCGTGTTTCACTTCTCCCGCAGGAGTCTCCGGGTATTCCGCTGGCTCCGTTTTGGTCAAAGAAAAACCAGCTGAGCCATAATAGATCATCTAATGAATCACCTAATTATTTGAGATTCTTCCCCGGTAAAGGTGAGAATAAGACTTTTTCAGTAAGCTCGGTTTATTCCTGCGGGAGTCTCCGTATGGTTTTGTCCGCTAAGTGTAGGGGAGATGCTTGATGATAGGGCTCTTTCCAAATCAGCTATTTTTAACGCAGAAGGACCTTCTTCTTCCCTTTGTTGGTTATGAAACTAAATAGGGAGTTGCCACCTATTTTTTCCTAAGTCTGTAGTCATGAAAAGACAGGATAAACAAGCTCGATCATCTAGCTAATGTACAGAGCATCCACACTGATTTGTTTACAACTGTAACGGAATTAGTCATGGAAGGAGAAAAATCATTCTCAAGCTACTGTACTTTGAAGTAAGGACTATTTTTTATTCAATGAGAAAACTGAACCTAGATTCGATTCCATGATCTAGCGGACAAACAGACACGGAGACTCCCGCCGGAATAAACCGTCCAATGAGACCCCGCAAGCGTGAAACGCTGAGGAGGCTCATGAGGTTCCGGCAGGACGCGGAGTGTCTGTTTGGGAGCGACAGCCGGAGGGCAGCATATTATTTTTTTCTTGATGCACAGTTTATCCGTTTTGTGTGATAGTTCGTTCTCGCTTTTCAAACGTGTCAAAGGCATTTGTTTAAGAGCTTCCCTTTCGCTCTGCCAACTAGTTGAACGGATTTTCTCGATGCGGAAGTTGAGTTATAAACTTATCGCCGATGATATTTCTGTTTTTATTCAAAAAGAAAACCTATCCCAAAAGGAAACCCTTTTGAGATAGATTCTTGTCGTTGACCTATATTATTTTGACTGTCGTTGGTTCGCTAACTGCCCTTCAGCAATTTCTATGGCACGTTTAACCATATTCCCTGCATCTCTTGCTCGTATACCGCCCCAACCTTCCTTTTGTACGGTATCATAGAAACCAAGCTCTTTCGCCAATTCTTCTTTAAATGGTTCAGACATGACTCCTCTTCTTCTACTCAAGGAAAACAACCCCTTTTTTTAATAAGGAACAACGACACCTTTAGTATGTCTTCATAAAAAAAAAATAAACTTCCTGTATTTACTAAATACAAGAAGTTGTGTGATGCACTTATGCCCTTATAGCCCCATTTTCGCCTTCTTCACAAAACATTAATTCTACAGATTCTGTTAAAACGTCTGCATAACTATAAGAAACGCGTTCAAACGCATTTTGTTGTTCATCTAATTTGACGATGAACACTGAAGGATATGTTTCCTCAAGAAGACCAGACCGTTCCATCGTTTTACGACGCCCACCGTTCGCCTTAATTGTAATTCGTTTTCCAACATTTGCATCTAAAGCTCGCTTGATGTCTACCAACGTTTTTCCCATTTGTACACCCCACCTCACTCAATTACTATTTTACACCATCCTACAAAAAAAGTCAAATAAATTTTAAATTATATCAATTGGACAAGAATGTTGTCAACAACTTTCGTCCGAAAGACCCCTAAAAATTTATTTTGCTTCTATTATTTCTATATTTTGGTCTATATCATGAAAAATATGTATGAATACGCTTCCATTTATTAGAAAATCATATCCTCGTTAAAATAAAGTCGCTTAGTGCCGGTTTATATTAATATTTAACCTTTTTTATAATTTCTTCAAATAATGTAATTAATTAAGGGGGGCGTGAACTTTTTTACTTGAACTCTAAAGCTACAGTACCTTCGTCTGACTATCTTCCCTACAAAAAAACTGTCACATCGGTCCAAGTTATCGACCATATGAGACAGTTCTTATTATTTATCTTTTTGGTTTTTTATATATGGAAGACCAATACGCATGACTCCACGGGTTTCAATTCCGCCGAGACCTTTATCTCCCGTAATCGTATTGCGAATCACATCCCATAACCCTACATGTTCCATAAATGACGTTAAACTCACTTTAGCGACGATATAAACCGGATCTAAGGCATGAATATTAATTCTTTCTGGAGAGCTTGCAAAATTCGCTCCTGCCTTAATTAATGTTTCAAAATGAGACTGACAAGCCCCAGCAAAAATAACAAGCTGGTCCCGATGCGGACAGAACTTCCGAGCAATCCTCACACATTCAGCAAAATACTTCGTATGGCGATAAGCTCGAACTTCTTCTTCCTCTCCTTTTGATTTCACATAAGCGTCATGACCTGTAATGACAAGGATATCTGGTTGCACCATTTCAAGCAAAGATTCCAATTGCTCAGGCATTTCCTTTTCCTGAAGGTGGACTCCATAAACCGGTATACCTAACTTCTGATACAACTCCGTGCATTTTCTCAAATAAAAACTATCCCCATCTATATGCAAAACACGACCTCTAAGCTCAAAATAAGATGGTTCAGTATTATAGTGGTCTGTTCCCTCATATTCACTCCGTTGCTTCATCAACTTAGCATCTTGCCGAAACAAACGGTACGACTTTTCCTCAACTTCTTTTACTTGCTCTCTTTTTTTAATACGCTCCTCGGCAGAGACAAGCTTTAAATCCTCTAGAGGAGCATCCGCTAGCAAGCGCATATCTTCTCCGGCCAATTCTGCCTGACCATCTACCATTTTTATCACACGAAAAAACACATCACATTTATAGGAATGACGAGCCACAATATCGCCTACTTTAATTTTCATCGATACGCCTCCCTCTCCCATAGGCTATGACAGAAACAACAAAACTGTGAATTGAAAAGAAGAGCGAAAGACGTTTGTTCACAAGTGAGAAAAAATACAGGGCTGACTAAAAAGTCGCTTTTTGACTTTATAGGCAGACCGATTTTTCTCGAACTTGTAACGCCTGCAGCTAGACAATGAAGAGCGAAAGGAAGCGGTTAGGAACGAGGAAAAATAAGAACAGCCGTGGAAGTCGCTCTTTGACTTCCTAAGGATGGGCGATTTTTCCCGAGTTCCTGCTGACTGTAGCCGGACAACGAAAAGCGGAAGGCGTTTGTTCACAAGTGAGAACACTAATGAACAACGCTAAATTCGCGACGTCCTGTGGGCAGGGCTGACCCTAAAAAGATGGACGGTTATTCTTAAGGTATATCAAGTAAGAAGAACCACCCAATAAAAAATGATGACATAAGATATAAATACGACCACATATTTTAACGTAAGCTCGACAAAAAGAAAAGAATTGGAAAGATATCGCGATAAGCTGAGTAAGGAACCTCAGCTTATTTTTGTGCTTTAGGATTCATATAACGCCGTGTTTAAACTAGCTCGGCTTTTTTTCACGCTTTACCATTCGTTACACGCCGAATTCCCGCTAGCTCGGCTTTTTTCATGCTTTTACCATTCGTTATATGCCGAATTCTCTCTAGCTCGGCTTTCTTTCACGCTTTACCATTCATTACACGCCGAATCCCCGCTATTTCGGCTTTTTTTCATGCTTTACCATCCATTACACGCCGAATCCCCTCTAGCTCGGCTTTTTTCTACTTTAGGATTCATTACCACCTCTTTGGCTTCTCCTCATATTAAAAACTATATAATTTCCTCTGCACACCAAAAAAGCGGTCTCCTACGAGTACACCCGTAAAAACCGCTTTATGGCTAACAATATCTAGCCGTCCTTATCTTAGGTGCTCTAATAAAGCATCGCTTAATGTGGCAAACTCCTCCATCGATAACGTTTCGCCCCGACGTCTCCCGTCAATTCCCGCTTGTTCTAATGCTTTTTCCACCTCAGGTTTTTGTTCCTTCGAGGCTAAATTATGAATGAGGTTGTTTAATAACGTTTTACGGCGATTGGCAAAACTCGAATGGAAAACTTTAAAAAAGAACTCTTCATCTTGAACCTGAACGGGTGGTTCTTCACGAATTGTCAGACGCAAAACGGCTGAATCCACTTTTGGTTTCGGCACAAAAACAGAAGCTGGTACAGTCATCATTTTTTCAGCCTTCGCATAAAATTGAGCGGCTATTGATAATGAACCATACTCCTTTGTTCCTGGCTTCGCTGAAATACGCTCCGCAACCTCTGACTGGATCATGACGACGATTCCGCGGATAGGCAGCTTCTCTTCTAACAATTTCATTAAAATTGGGGTCGTCACATAATACGGTAAATTGGCAACGACCATTAGATCCTGCCCTTGCTCAAACTTCTCTTCAATCGTCTCTTTTAAATTGGCCTTTAATACATCTGAATGAATAATTTCAGCGTGTGGATATGGAGCCAATGTCTCTTTTAATACAGGTAACAAACGCTGGTCAATTTCAAAAGACACAACTTTTTTCGCCTTCTTGGCAACTTGTTCTGTTAAAGCCCCGATACCAGGACCAACCTCAATCACACCTGAATCCGGTGTTAACTGAGCAGCTGCCACGATATTATGTAAAATGTTCGTATCAATTAAGAAATTTTGTCCTAAACTTTTTTTGAAATGAAACCCATATTTTTCTAATATCTCGCGCGTCCTTGCTGGTGTTGCAATGTCTTTCATCAATTTTCCTCCTCTAAATAAACATCCTTAAGAGCTTTGGCGAATTCTTGGGAACTAATATGAAACGTACGTAATCTGTTATAAAGCTGCTTTCCATTCGCATAACCAATACCGAGCCGTTCTCCTAATCGCTCACGTCTACTTTTAGCTTTCGCCCCTGCTATTAAACCTGCTTGTAATAAATCTTGTTTTGATATTTGTTCAGCCGGCTCTTCATACTCTTCCCTTACCATTTCAAGTGCTTTACGAATCGCTTCAGGTGTCGCATTTTCAACCCCTAAATTATTTCCTTTTTTTGAAAGAGCTTCTTTTTTAGGGAGGAAAGCATGTTTGCACCCACTTACTCTCGCACTAATAATTTTTCGTATTCTCTCTCCTGGATAATCAGGATCTGTTAGAATAATCACACCTCTACGCTCCTGAGCTAGCTCGATCTTAATGAGCACTGACTCATTAACAGCCGAACCATTTGTTTCAATCGTATCAGCATCGACCGCTCTTTTTATCGCTACCGTATCATCTCGACCTTCGACAACGATTACCTCTTTGATTTTCATTTGTTTGCTCCTTACAGTTTAAACCGAAATGGCCTTCCCAAACATTAAGCCACCAGATTGTACTTGATTAATCAACAAAATAGTTTCTTTAGTTTATCATTTTTTATGAAAAGTTCCTACTAGCGGCAAAAATACAGAATATTACTTACTCAACTTTCGCTCTGCCAACTAGTTGGCAGAGCGAAAGGGAAGCTCTTAAACATATGCCCTTGACCCGTTTGAAAAGCGAGAACGTACTATCACACAAAACGGATAAACTGTGCATCAAGAAAAAAATAATATGCTGCCCTCCGGCTGTCGCTCCCAAACAGACACTCCGCGTCCTGCCGGAACCTCATGAGCCTCCTCAGCGTTTCACGCTTGCGGGGTCTCATTGGACGGTTTATTCCTGCGGGAGTCTCCGTGTCTGTTTGTCCGCTAGATCATGGAATCGAATCTAGGTTCAGTTTTCTCATTGAATAAAAAAATAGTCCTTACTTCAAAGTACAGTAGCTTGAGAATGATTTTTCTCCTTCCATGACTAATTCCGTTACAGTTGTAAACAAATCAGTGTTGATGCTCTGTACATTAGCTAGATGATCGAGCTTGTTTATCCTGTCTTTTCATGACTACAGACTTAGGAAAAAATAGGTGGCAACTCCCTATTTAGTTTCATAACCAACAAAGTGAAGAAGAAGGTCCTTCTGCGTTAAAAATAGCTGATTGAGAATGGCCCTATCATCAAGCCTCTCCACGACACTTAGCGGACAAAACCATACGAAGACTCCCGCGGGAATAAACCGTGGAGCGAGACCCCGCAAGGCTTGCCGAGGAGGCTCGCAAGGTTCCCGCAGGACGCGGAGTATGGTTTTGGGAGCGACAGCCGAAGCTCTTAATTTTACTGAACAGTTTCCTTCAACAGCCTACGAAGAGATGTGTTCAGGCTGTCAACGATTGAACCGTTCATGTAAAGTCCATTTGAGTCTTGTATCGCCCTAAAGTCAATCTCTATCAACTGTTAAGGGTCAATTATATGCTGCGAAAGTTGAGTTACTTAGCTAGACTTTCTCTGTTTGTCGGTGTTTTTCCGTCTCTTTTTACACATCAACCCCGTCCATACAACTGTGAACGACATCCAAAGTAATAATCGCCAAAAGAGACTCCAAAAGAGCAATCAAAACCACCAGTGTGAACTGGTGGTTTACTCTGCGGCTGAAAGCCTTTCTTACCGGCCTAGGCCTTAAAGGCCCACTGAACCGGTTTCCCTTTTGCACCACATTCACCCACTAATTCTAAAGAATTTCTTTATCTCTTCTTATTTTTCTCTCCGGTAAACGGGTCATAGTCTTCGAACAATGATAACTGATCACCCATATAGTCTTCTTTTAGCTGATTCCTAATGTATTCTTGTATCTGCTTCTTGTTTCTTCCCACTGTATCAACATAGAAGCCTCTACACCAAAACTTCCTGTTCCCGTAGCGATACTTCAAATTGGCATGTCGATCAAATATCATGAGACTACTTTTCCCTTTTAAGTACCCCATGAATTGTGACACACTTAACTTCGGCGGAATACTTACTAACATATGGATGTGATCCGGACAAGCATTTGCTTCATGAATCACGACCCCTTTTCTTTCACATAAATCTCTTATGATCTGTCCGATACTTTTTTTGTATTTTCCATAGATGATTTGTCTTCTGTATTTTGGTGCAAACACGATGTGATACTTACAATTCCATGTTGTGTGTGCTAAACTATTCATGTCCTTCACAGGGCATACCTCCTTCTTTGGTGCGATGAAGCGGTCGGGAAACCAACTTTATCCTACCATGAAGTGAGGTTTTTTTTTAATACCACGCTTGAAGCTTTTTAGAACCCCCGGCATAGCCAGGGGTTTTCGAAACCACTAAAAAAGAAAAGCACAGAGCTACTGCCCTGTACTTTACATATAAGCTTAATCCAGAATGGTTATCTTCACTTGTTTGCGGCCCCAACGTTGGGCTTCTGCCTTTGTTGGAACGTGAACATCAATTTTATTTCCGCTAATGGAACCACCAGTGTCACCAGCAATCGCCACGCCATAGCCTTCCACTTCAACACGGCTACCTAACGGGATGACGTTCGGATCAACGGCAATGACTTTCATATTAGGATTATTTTTTAAATTAATGCCTGTTGCTGTGACGCCACTACAACCGTTACAGCCAGCTGTATACGCCGTAGCCGTTACCGTAAACGTCTTGTTATCAGATGCTGAACTACTTGATTGGCTGGACTCACTCTTATTATTACTACTTGATTGGTTAGAAGATGATGGTGTGGAACTTCTAGCAACTTGGACAGGTTCTGGTTTCGTCCCAACCGCAATCACACGATCGGCACTTTCTTTCACTGTCTCTTCCTTCACAAGCTCTCGGGATACTTCTTCACCGTCTTCAAACACGACTTCATAGTGTTTTTCAACTTTTCCCTCTTCGCCTTCATCCACGACTTTCTCTTTTCCGTTTTCAAGTGTATTGTCTTTTTTAGTCACTGTACCAAAAGAGACCGTTTCTTCCACTACATCGGTGACTTTTTCTACCCGCACAACTTTAACTTGTGCTTCTTGCTCTAGCTTTTCCTCGAGTGCTGGTTCCACACGATCAAGTTCACCTAAAGACACATCTTCTTTTTCTAAAAAGTCAGCGACAGTCGTCGAAGTTGTCCAAAACTCTTGTTGTTCCCCGTCACTCGTTAACACGACTTGGAAGGCCGATTCATATTGTACCTCCAAATTTTCCGTTATGGTTGTTGTAAGGACTGGTTGTATCACATCATGTTCCTTATATGCTATATCTAAATCTTCAAGAAGTTGTTCAATTGTATCTCTGGTCGTCCATACTGTCTCTTCTTGCCCGTCAATCGTTACAAACACTTCCTTCGCCTTCTTCCAAACGACTTCCATGTTCCCAGTAATTTCCGTATCAAGTGCTGGTTCTATAAGATCATGCTCTTGGACATTCCAGTTTTGCTCCATCATGAAATTAGCAAGTGTGCTAGCGTGTGTATCATATCTCTCTACTTCGCCATCAATGCTAATTTCAACCGTGGCCTTTGTCACCTCGTATACAGCGTAAATAATTACGCCAACGAAGAGAATGAGACTAATGACGGAGATGAATAATCCCTTTCCAGTAAGCTTACCTGGTAGAAGATTACGTATGTTTGCTACCATGTCATAAACTCCTCTCTCTCAACGTCCGAATTATAAACACTGACCTCCTCTTTTGTCAACTTTATATTTTCATATCTCTCCCGCATGCTGTTCATTATCCACCAAATTTCGAACGAGGGAAATAAAAAAATATCGACACGTCCACTGTATGTATAACGTCGAAATTGTAGAACGAAAACGAATTTAGCAAAAAGAGGACAAGCATATACAAAATACGACAAAAACCCTATTAAACTAATACATCACACACCTTTAAAATCCTACACCATTTGTCAAATTGTAATGAAGATGTAATCTATATTACAACAAAAATCGAACAAAAAAATGGACCTGACCTTGGTCCATTTACTCGTTTATTTAATCTTAAATATTTTTTTTGCGTTTTCTCTCGTTTGCAAAGCAACTTCTTCTACACTCATCTCGCGCAATTCAGCGATTTCTTTGGCAACTAATTCCACATAAGCAGGTTCGTTTCTTTTTCCACGAAATGGATGAGGAGCAAGATAAGGGCAGTCTGTTTCAATTAACAAACGCTCTAGTGGAACTTCTTTTGCAATTACCTTTGGACGCTTCGCATTTTTAAATGTTACAGGCCCTCCTAAAGAAATGTAAAAGTTCATATCTAAGCATTGGGTGGCTATTTCTACACTCCCACCAAAGCAATGCATAATTCCACCGACTTCTTCAGCCTTTTCTTCTCTCAAAATATCAACAACATCTTGATCCGCATCTCGATTATGGATGATAATAGGTAGTTGAACCTTTTTAGCTAATGCTATTTGTTTACGAAAGACTTCTTTTTGAATCTCTTTTGGCGACTTGTCCCAATGATAATCTAACCCCATTTCTCCTAGGGCGACCACTTTCGGATGAGCAGCAAGTTCCTCCAACCATTTTAAATGCTTCTCCGTCATATCAATCGCATCAACCGGGTGCCAACCAACTGCGGCATAGAGATAATCGTATTTTTCTATTAAGTCAAGAGCTCGATTAATGGTCTTCTCGTCAAAGCCGACGACAACCATCTCTTTCACACCGGCCCTTTCTGCCCTCTGAATGACTTCCTCTAGATCATCATCAAATTGATCGGCATTCAGATGAACATGTGTATCAAAAAACATTCATACCACTCCTTTAACAAACTATCACCCCAAAATAATATTCTGAAATAACAATAGAGAGAAGAGTGATCTTCTCTCTATATAACAATTAGATTACAATTACTTTACTTTTGCCCCATTTGGTAATGATCCATCCACTGTAGCGAGTTGGAGCTTCTTTCCTTTAGATCCAGCTAAAATCATCCCTTGTGAGAGTTCACCACGTAATTTCACTGGCTTTAAATTTGTTACACAAATGACTTTTTTACCGACTAGCTCTTCTGGTTTATAATATTTTGCGATACCAGAAACAACCTGTCTTTGTTCAAACCCAACATCAAGCTGAATTTTTAATAAACGGTCGGCTCCTTCAACTTGTTCCGCTTTTAATACTTCAGCGACATGAAGTTCTACCTTCGTAAAATCATCAATTGTAATTTCATTGTCTTTTACAACTGGCTCAATTGCTTTTTCCTTCTGTTCATCTTCTGATAACAAAACGCCCCCCATCTGGGAAACAATATGACCAACTTCTTCTTTTACATCTAAACGAGGAAAAATTGGGTTGCCTTTTTCTACTTTTGTCCCAGCGTTTAATTGACCAAACTGTGATAAGGAATCCCATGTTGTTTGCTCTTCTGTAATCCCTAGTTGAGACCAAATTTTTGCAGGGGTTTCCGTTAAGAACGGTTGAATTAAAATCGAGATGTAACGAAGCGACTCGGCCAAATGATTCATAACAGAACCAAGCTCTTCTTTTTTCGACTCGTCCTTTGCAAGTAGCCATGGTTGAGTTTCATCAATATATTTATTTGTTCGACTCACCATTTGCCAAATTGCCGTTAAAGCGACCGAAAACTCCATCTCTTCCATTGAATCTTCCACTTTTTTCACGGTAGCGTCAACAAGGTCTAGAAGAGGGGCATCAAATGGCGTCGCATCTTTAACATACGCTGGAATTTCTCCATCAAAATATTTATCAATCATCGCGACCGTACGATTTAAAAGGTTTCCTAAATCATTCGCTAAATCGAAATTAACACGGTCCACAAATCCTTCTGGTGTAAATGTCCCATCTGAACCAAACGGAACTTCTCTTAATAAATAATAACGAAGAGCATCAAGGCCGTAACGATCGATTAATGGAACCGGATCGACCACATTTCCTTTTGATTTAGACATCTTTCCGTCTTTCATTAATAACCACCCATGACCAAATACTTTTTTAGGTAATGGTAAATCAAGAGCCATTAACATGATTGGCCAATAAATCGTATGGAAACGGACAATTTCTTTTCCAACTAAATGAACATCTGCTGACCAATATTTTTGATACAAGCTATCATTTTCTTTTCCATAATCTAAGGCCGTAATATAGTTACAAAGGGCATCAATCCAAACGTAAATCACATGTTTTGGATTGCTTGGCACTTGAACGCCCCAAGAATAGGACGTTCTCGATACAGCTAAATCCTCTAAGCCTGGTTTAATGAAATTATTAATCATTTCTTTTTTACGCGATTCAGGTTGAATAAAGGTTGGATTGTCTTCATAGTACTTTAGCAGACGGTCGGCGTATTTACTCATTCTGAAGAAATAAGATTCCTCCCGAACTTTCTCAACTGGGTGACCACTATCAGGACTTTTCCCGCCAATAATCTGTCCATTCTCATCTTTAATTGGGTCGACTAATTGCAGTTCTGTATAGAACGTTTCATCTGGAACTGAATACCAGCCTTCATACTCATCTAAATAAATATCTCCCTGCTCGAGGAAACGCTCAAAAATTTGGGCGACGATTTCCTTATGACGCACTTCGGTTGTTCGAATAAAATCATCGTAAGAGATATCAAGTTTTTTCCATAATTGCTGGATGCCTGCGACAATTTCATCAACAAACTCTTTTGGTGTTTGCCCTTTTGCTTCGGCTTTTTGTTCAATTTTTTGTCCATGCTCATCTGTCCCTGTTAAATAACGAACATCATAACCACGAATACGCTTATATCTTGCCATCGCATCCCCTGCAACCGTTGTATACGCATGGCCAATATGAAGCTTATCACTTGGATAGTAGATTGGGGTTGTAATATAAAAACTTTTCTTTTCTGCTGTCAAAATAGACGCCTCCTCATAATTTCAAGTTAAAAACAATACAAAAAGCCCTCATCCAACATGGGACGAGAGCGTTTCTCACGTGGTACCACCCAATTTCCCCTTCGTAAAACATAAAAAGGGCTCTAAATGTCATTTGACAAATCTGTTAACGCCAGCTACGTTACACCCTTATGCCTTTTACGAGGCACTCGAATGTAAGTTCCTCCCGAGACCATCTTCTAACACTGATTTATACCGGTTTTCAGCTTCCCCGGCTCTCTGTGCATCACCTGCTCATAAATCTAGGTATTATACTCATCTCTTCATCGGAATCCTATATAAATCAATCTTTCCATAATTGTACCCAAAATATACCTAACAATCAATTAAGTAATCCTAAATAATCGATTAAAAGATTCACACGATTTCTATTGTCTCAAACGATCAAATACTTTGCTAAAAGGCATTCACTATTCGTTGGACAAATCGACTTAACACTCATATCCAAATTTACGGAATCGAGCTTCACGTGGCCACTGAAAAACGGTCTACACTCGTTAAAATATGGTTAGATTAGTTAGTATAAGCTGCATGCCCTACGCGTTCCGCGGGTGAATCGGGAGCCTCCTCGCTCCGCTTTGGTTCATAAAGAAACAGTTTGTGCCTATGAATGACTGTTTACATAGAATTCTAATTACCTTTGATTTTCTCAGAGAAGACTTCTTTTTATTCGGAGAACCTAATGAGATGGTCAAGGGCGATCATAAATATGGGCAAATGGTGTTTTGTTTTCCTTTAAATGCCCTTCCATGCTTAAACTCTTGAGCTTATTTTTCCATTCCTTCACATCCCATGACTTGGATGTTTTTTGATTAAGCTCAGACAGCTGATTCATAAGTTGAATTTCAGTTAATGGAAGAAAGTCGTCTAATGCTTCCATTAAACTCTCCGTATCCGTTTCTTTCATTTCATTTAACTCATCAAAAGGATTTAATGTATGTGGGCTTGAAGAGTGGGCAAGTCGAATCCGAACCGCCATCGTTCTCCCGATAATGGCTGAGGAAACAAAAACATCGCCCGAACGTAAGTAGGGAAGTCGTTTGCCTTCTTCTGCCGTTAAATCGGTTTCTTCCTTGATTGTCTGAATATCAGTCCCACGAACCGTTCGAAAGACAAATTTAGAATTGAGCTGTGCTGTAATCGTCTCATCTAATAAAGTCGGTCTTTGTGTCGCAAAAATCAGAAATACCCCATATTTCCGTCCTTCTTGAGCAATTTCTTTTAAGACAGACTTAGCAGGCGATTCATAGCCTTTAGGAGCAAAATTATGAGCCTCATCTGTTACTATTACAAATGGTGGAAAAAACTCACCTTGTTGTTGCTGTAACCTTGCATCTTTATAAGAGCGACGCTTCCCGTACAAGGATCCAATGACATAGCTTGAAAAAACTTGCAAGAGCCAGACCGCTCCTTGTACAACAACCAACTGTCCCGCCTGAATCCCTTGCTCAATCGCTCGAATATTATGTTGAAAAAGCCCAGCCTGATAGAGGCGATTCATTCGCCATTGAATTCCCTTTACAGAAGAGAGCGGCAAACTGCCATATTGGTCTAAAAGCTTTTTAAATGTATGATATCGTTGCAGCTCATCCCTTGTCATTCCACCATCATGTAAAATCGACTCAAGTTTTTGTTTGCCAAGCTCAAGTGCCTCTGCTAAATTGGCGGTGCGATCACTAAAAGATTGGTAACTATCTTTACGTTTATGCACAGATTGAATGACATTAATCATCGATTCTGTTAATGCTCCTGATGCAGCAAGTAAACGCTCCACATCACGCGTTGACAACGCTGAGAAGTCGACGCCGACATCACGTCCAATTTGCACGACCATATAACGTTGCTTATAGTTTGGAACCGTTCCTATCCCTTCTGTTTGTACGGAAAAATCCATTTCAAAATGCGGGTCAAATACAAGCGTTGGAATTTGCAATTTCATGAGTTCCTCTAACATGACACGTAATCCAAAAGACTTCCCTGAACCAGAGCCACCAAATACACCAATATGTGGATATTGTTGCATCGCTCGAATATCAAATATAAACGGAATCCCTTGTTGCTCCCTCTTTATATCATTTTCTTGGATCGACACAAGTCCTTGTAAATGATCAGGTAGCGTCTCAGCGACATAATCAGTTGACTTCACTTCGCCTAAAACCATGCCTTTTTTGGCTGTTGTTGTCACTAATAATGATTCAATCTCATAAAACTCAGGATGTCTCACATGAGCCCCTGTTTGTAATGGTTGAATCGCCTCTTCAAACAAACGGACTTTAGCCAAATGAATATCATCAGCCCCAATATCATACCCAATATGCTCAAGCGTTTTTAAAACTTGATCATCAACTAACCCTTTATCAAACCCCATGGGAATATAACGATTATAGGAAAATGTTTCGACAACCTCTCCTTTTGGTTGGTTAAGATGGTCATCTTCAATGACAACCATTTCATTCATTCGAAATTTATGTTCTTTTGAAGCCACATACACTTCATGCTGAGTGGTAACACCAACAACTTGCATCCTTTCATCCCCCTTTAATATGGTCTTCCTTGTCTTTTTTTACTTAAAAATCGCTGTTTCAATTCCGGATCAATATATTGTTCGACTAAGGCCTCAACTAGTTTATCGGTTACCCGTACTTCACGGTCAATATGATCAAGCCAAAAAGGAATCCCTCTCCCGTTTTTAGGGGTTAGTGTCGCTAATAGACGAGCCATTTCCCATTTATGCTCAGCTTGTTCATCCAACATATCAAATCCCGTTATTTGAGGGTCTGCTCCTAACCTCATCCAAACGGATTGTAAACCAGCTTTATGTTGGATTTCTTCTATATAAATAGCTTCTCCTTGATGAAGAACGCCAAAAAGCAAATCACGATCATATGTATAACCATCTTGCTTCAACGACTGAAACGCCTCAAGTCGAACTAAGTTACTAGTCGTAATCTCCTCTGAGACCCCAACAAGTAAGACGTGATCGGCTAATGCCTTTTCTTTTAATTTGTCCCATTCTAATGGAGCATCAATCCGGTAATGATAGAGAGCCCCATCCATCATTAATACTTTCAAATTTTGCACTTCTATTAACTGATAGGCCGCAGTTAGTTCTTGTTTGGCTAGTAGATGCGAGCGTTTCTTTTTCGTATCTTCTAGTTCCTCCTCCTCCATCCTTTCATCATCTAATAATGGAAAATAAACATCCGATACAAAACATTCATACCCAGTCGTCGTTTTAGCCAGTGCTTGGAAAAAATAAATTAGATGGGGCGGTTCCCCTTTCGTTTGATTAACCGATCCATCTACAGCTCCTAACAATCCACCACCTAGCCAAACACTTAAAGACTCGTTGTCAAATGTTGATATTTGTCGAATATCCACATTTGATTCAGTCAATTTTTGTCGAATATTAAATTTATCTGTATTAGTAGACTTATATTTTTGTCGAAATGATAGGTTCACTTTCTTTATCTTATCTAAAAAGTCTTGGTTAATTTTTAACAATTTTATCCAACCTCTCACTATGAAAATACTTATATATAAAGGTTTTTTTTACCCTTCCTTATAAAGTTTTCATAAAAAATATACGGAATTCAAGAAATATTAATTGACTTGTTTTGGAAACGTTGGTATTCTTAGTTCAGATAGAAAAATGTCGAATAATGACACAATAAAAATAAATTTTAATAGTCTGAGAGGAGACGATTTAAATGAAATCTACAGGTATCGTTCGTAAAGTTGATGAATTAGGACGTGTAGTTATTCCAATTGAACTACGTCGTACACTTGATATTGCTGAAAAAGACGCTTTAGAAATTTATGTTGATAATGATCGTATTATCCTTAAAAAGTACAAGCCAAACATGACTTGCCAAATTACTGGTGAAGTATCTGATGATAACCTATCTATCGGTGGCGGAAAGATTATTTTAAGCCCCGAAGGTGCAAAAGAAATCCTAAAAAGCCTTGAAGATTACGTTGCAAAAACGGAAGCTTAATTTATTATGATGACACCCAAAGACTCGATTTTTTAAATCAGAGTCTTTTTTCTTTTGAGGTAGGTGAAACAAGAGGTGTTATTCACATAGCCTCTACTCCTCTCGTTTTACCTATTTATTGATGATATTGTTGATAAATCTCCCTTTTAGGCTCATCACGTTCTTCGGCCACTTGTTTTATCGCTTGTTTTGAGGTCATACCTAAAGAAATATAATGGTCGACATGTTGGACCGATGAAAGTGCCTCCCACCATTTATTTTCCTGTTCGGCTTCTTCATTTGCTCCTTCCACAACAAGACAAAATTCCCCTTTCACTACTCCTTGCTCGACCCATTGCAGGGCTTCCTCTAACGTCCCTCTTTGATACTCTTCAAATCGTTTCGTTAATTCTCGGCAAATAGACAAGCGCCGATTGCCCAAATGTTCATATAAAGCAAGAAGGGTTTCTTTTAAACGGTGCGGAGCTTCATAAAAAAGCAAGGTCGCCTTGTGATATTGAATTTCTTCTAATACTTCCTGCCTTCGTTTCTTTTGTCTTGGTAAAAAGCCGACAAACTGGAATTGTTCGGACGGTAAACCAGAAGCAATTAGACTTGTTAAAGCAGCATTTGCCCCCGGTAAAGAGATGACTGGAATATCCGTTTCCTTCAATACGAGTTGCACTAAATCATAACCAGGATCAGATATGGCTGGCATCCCTGCATCACTAACTAAAGCGATTGTTTCCCCTAATTGCAACCTTTTCAAAAGTTGTTCGCCTGCTTTAGCTTTATTATGTTCATGATAACTAAATAAACTTGTTTCAATTTCATAATGATTACATAACTTCTTTGTTTGGCGAGTATCTTCACAAGCAATCACATTTGCTTCCTTCAACATACGAATCGCTCGAAACGTCATATCTTCCAAATTCCCAATCGGTGTCGGAACAAGATAAAGCGTTCCTATTTTGCCTTCCTCTTTAAAACTCGTCTGTTCTTTCATAGAAATCACCCTTTTCACTATAAATCAATCGTTCTTTCTCTTTTCTAGATAATCGCTTAAATGCATATTCTGCTTTTAATGCTTCTGATTTTGTTTCGTATTCCGTTACATGGATCACTTTAAAAGGGCCTCTTCCTCGCGTATATTTGGCTCCTTTTCCTTCTTCATGTCTCTTTAATCGCTTCTCAAAATGATTTGTATATCCTGTATACCAGCTACCATCCGCACATTCTAACACATATACAACATGAGATGTCATTGTTCGATATACACCTCTTTAAAAGCGTCTGAGTATCCACCTGACTGATTTAAAATCGTAATCGGGTAAAGCGTTTCCAAGCCTGGCTGTCCTTCCTTTATGGCTTCAATTAAGACCATATTGGCTGGTTTTCCTTCTTTCGGATGAATCAGCTGCATTCTTTTTGGTTCAAGCCGATACGCTCTCATCTTTTCCAAAATATCTGCTAACCGCTCTGGTCGGTGAACAATTGCCACTTTCCCTTTATACTTTACTTGCTCACTACACACTCGAATAACATCATCAAGTGTACAAGCAATTTCATGTCTTGCTAAGGCATGATGCTCATTCAGATTCTTTTCTAGTGCTTGTCCCGCCTCAAAATAAGGAGGATTACACGTCACCACATCATATTTCTTTTTTTGAAGAGAAGCTGGTAAATGGTTTAAATCGGCCTGGACAAATTGTACTTGTTCCTCTCTTTCGTTCAACTGTCGATTTCGGAGAGCATAATCAATTAGTCGTTCTTGGAGCTCAACTCCAACAATCGTCGCCTTCGTTCGAGTTGTTAACAAAAGAGCAATGACCCCATTGCCAGTACAAAGATCAAGAATAGCTCCCTTCTGAATAGGAACTCGTACAAATTTCCCTAAAAGAATCGCATCGATTGAAAATGAAAAGACAGAAGGGCTTTGAATAATTTTTAAGTCCGTTCCACTAATATAATCAAGTCGTTCATCCTTTGTTATTTTTTCCATCTTACTTTTTCCTCACTTTTTACTATCTTTGTCATCGTTTATTCTTTTCATAATAGGAACTTATCTATTACTTCTTATATATCATAAATAATTTTAGACCATATTTTTAGTTTAACCTCATAACAAAAGCATTCCTTTTTTTGTATGGTTTAACTATCTTAAAGTGGAAAAAAGTCCTCCTTATAATTGGAGGACCCTTTGAGGTAGACATAGATTTATTTTTGATGTAAAAAGGACAGGCAAAACAAGCAATCATCACCATCAGAACGAATACTTCCATAATGAGTATTACAAATATGAAAGCCTTCCTGGTACAAGCGAGCTAAGTTATCATATCCTTCACCAACAACCGTTTTCTTTTTCTCTTTTTTCGCCGTTGTTGTTCGTTCCGTTTGAGAATCAAGTCTCTCTCTCAATTTTTCATTTTCCATCTTTAATGCTTGATTTTCTTCTAAAAGATGGGCCAGCTGTTTTTTCAATTCACCCATTTCATGATGAAGCTCCCCAATTCGCACCTCAATATTGCTCACCTCAGTAAAAATTGCCTTTTTGTCCACGTCTTTTCCACCTCATTATTCTGCGGCTTCAGCTGCTGCCTTTCGGTTCACTAGCTCATCCAAGGTAAACTCTAATACTCTCTCACCTTCAAATAGTTCTACTTGAACTATTTGCTCCAGAATATTTAAGCCAATTACCTTCCCGATACCATCAGGGGTCGAGATCTTTTTACCGACATCAGGTAGCTCCTGTTTAGCCGTTTCATACATATCATTCTCATATTTCAAGCAACACATAAGCCTTCCACATAATCCCGATATTTTCGCAGGATTTAACGAGAGGTTTTGATCCTTTGCCATCTTAATTGAAACGGGTTCAAAATCACCTAAAAAAGATGAGCAACATAACACACGACCACAAGGGCCAATTCCACCAAGCATCTTAGCTTCGTCTCGAACCCCAATTTGTCTTAATTCGATTCTCGTCCGGAAGATCGCTGCCAAATCTTTAACAAGCTCACGGAAATCAATTCTTCCATCCGCTGTAAAATAAAATAAAACTTTATTTCGATCAAATGTATATTCAACATCTACTAGCTTCATATCTAGTTTATGCTCTTGTATCTTTTCCGTACAGACACCTAAAGCATTACGTGCAGCTTCACGATTCTCTTGAACCGTTAATTTATCTTTAGCTGTTGCAATTCGTATAACTTGCTTTAACGGTAAAACAACATCTTCTGTACCTACTGTCTTTACCCCAATAACGACACGCCCGTACTCGATACCACGGGCAGTCTCCACAATAACCGCTTCCCCTTTTTCCAGTTCGAATTCCCCTGGGGAAAAATAATAGATTTTGCCTGCTTTTTTAAAACGGACACCTACAACCTGATGCAAACCGTTATCCCTCCTGTATGTCAAGCAACAGCTTCTCCATCAAAAGCTGTGAATTAACATTAGCATGTAAGTACTGTTTTGCCTCTATTACAGCCGCCATGCTTTTACTTAATTTCTCTTGCGAACTAGAGAGTGCTTGTTGTTGCAATAAATTAGTTTGGTCAACGAAGGTCTCCACTTCCTTGCCGACCTGTGTATATAAAAGGTCTCTCAACCATAAGAGTATCATATCCAGACCAAGCTCCTGCTCCTTTTTCTCTTTAAATAGTGGAACCCATTTCTCTTGAACAGTAAAAAACGCTTGATTAGGTCTATCATATAGCTCCTGCATTAATTGTATCACTACGGTCCTTGCTTGTGCAATCCAATCACCATTAGTTAATTCAATCGCTTCATCAAAACTTGTTGTCAGACTTCCCAATATATTGGAAATCCCTTCTGAAAGCTCTTGTTCTCTTAACCTCGCAACAAACTCATCACGAGGTAAAGGCGAAAACGTCAGCTGCTGACTTCTTGATTGGATCGTTGGTAAAATCGCTTGCCCTTTTTCTGTTAAAAGCAAGGCAAGAGTCGGTGCCTCAGGCTCTTCAAGAAATTTAAGTAAACTATTTGCTGCACTTGAAGTCATTTTATCAGCATCCTGCACTAAATAGACCTTCTTTTTTGATTCCATCCCACGATAAGTGAATTCCTTTTGTAAGTGCTCTACTTGTTGTTTTTTGATCGATAAACCATCTGGTTCGATCATATGAATATCAGGATGGTTTCCATGCTCAATTCGGGTGCAGTCCACACAAGTTAAACAAGGCTCGGCTGCGGTAGCTTGTCTATTTTGACAAAAGAAGCTCTTCGCTAACTGAAGAGCTACGGCTAATTTTCCCGTCCCTTTACTTCCTTCCAATAAATATGCATGAGCGAGTCGGTTCTTCTCCAAACTACGCTTTAACATCTTAACGACTTTTGGTTGTGTTTTTTCTAAGTCCGCCCAAGTTCTATTCATATAATCACCCTTTAAAACTGTTCAAATTGCTCAACAGGAAGCACAAAAACCGTTGCTCCACCTACTTGCACCTCAACTGGGTATGGTACATATGAATCGGCATTTCCACCCATAGGAGAAATGGGTGCGACAAGCTGCTCTCTGCTCTTACAATTTTCTTTAATAATTTCCATTAAACCTTCAACCTTTTCGTCTTCAGTCCCAATCAAAAAAGTCGTATTTCCCGCTTTTAAAAATCCGCCCGTACTCGCCAGCTTAGTTGCTCTAAAGTCCGCTTCTATTAACGCATCTGACAAACGATTACTATCCTTATCTTGTACAACAGCCATCACAAGTTTCATCTTTACCCCATCTCCTTTAACGTTTTAAATTTCTCATGAGCCGTAATCACATGAATCACTTGTTGATACACATGCTCTACTGTTTGCTCGGCATCAATTACCGCTATTCGTGAACGATACATTTCGTTTACTTTATCATATCCTTCTTTCACTTTTTTGTGAAAGTCTAATTTCTCTTTATCCAACCGATTGACTTCTCGGTTTTTATCACGTGAAATTCTCGCTAACCCGACCTCAGGATTAATTTTAAAAAACAACGTTAACTCTGGTAGATGCCCTTCCACTGCAAACTCATTAATTGAGAGTACTTCGTCGACGCCAATTCCTCTCGCATAACCTTGATAAGCTAAGCTGCTATCAATAAATCTATCACATATGACTACTTTACCCGCTTCTAATGCCGGCAACACCTTTTCCACTAAATGCTGCCTTCTAGCGGCGGCATACAATAACGCCTCTGTCCGCTCATCCATTTCTGTATGAGTTACATCTAAAATGACTTCACGAATTTTTTCGGCGATTTTAATCCCACCGGGTTCTCTCGTTCTCACAACATCTAACCCTTCATCTGTTAAAAAATGCTCAATTTTATCAACAATTGTTGTTTTACCAGCACCTTCTCCTCCTTCGACTGTAATAAACCAGCCTTTTAACATCACACTTCCTCCAAATCTATTGTCAAAATACTATCTCTTTCAGCATCATAACCTTGAAATCTTGCTCCTGCTTTTGCTAATCGTTCTATTTGTTCTAGTACGGACTTTTGAATTTTTTCCCCTGGATACAATATAGGAATTCCTGGTGGATAAGGGATGACCGTCTCTGCTGCCACTTTACCTACCGCCTCATTCCATTTTGAGACCGTTGTTTCGTAACGTTCTGTCTCTAATAACTGTAGGGTTGAAATCTTTTCTGCCCGTTGTTCGACTTTCATTTTATGTTTCTCAATGACGGGCTTTGACTTTAATCGCTCTCTTAATAACGAAATATTCATTATCGCTTGATTCGCTGGAGCGACAAATCCGCATACGAGCAATACGTGATACTCATCTGCTAACTCTGTCTCCAACTTATATTCTGAAAAGAGGCGCTGCAATTCAAAACCCGTTAAGTTAGTCTTTGATCTTATTGTAACCTTTAATGGATCGCTTTGTAAGCTTGAGTTCTCATATTGAGCCACTTCCAATTGCGGAATACTATTTAATTCGTCCTTTAACCGCTCTACCCCTGCTATAACAGTCTCAACATCTTCCTTTTTTAAAGATTGTAAAAAAGCTCTTGCCCCTTCTAAAGAAACGAGCAGAAGATAGGAAGGGCTACTTGATTGAAAAATAGCTAACGCTTGTTGAAGTTTCTTCGTTTCCTCATTATTCACTGAATGAGAGACATGTAAATAGGCTGACATCGTCAATGCAGGTAACATTTTATGAGCTGATTGCACAACCATATCTGCCCCTAATGTAATCGCCGATGGTGGAAAAGGATCTCCCAAAATAAAATGAGCCCCATGTGCTTCATCAACTATTACTTTTAAATCAGATTCTTTTGCTATTTGAATAAGCGGTTTTAGCGATAAACTGACTCCATAATAATTAGGGTATGTAAAAATAACTCCCTTTGAGTCAGGAAACTTTTTCAACGCTGACTCAAGGGTTGAGGAAGCTATACCGACTGCTTGCCCCGTCAGCTCATCATACTCAGGTTCAAGGAATACAGGGACGACTTCTCTTACTTTGATCGCATTTAGAACGGATTTATGGCAATTACGTTGAACAAACACATAATCCCCTTTTTGAAAAAAAGCATAAACCATTGCTAAATTTCCAACCGTTGAACCATTCACAAGATAATAGGATTTTTTGGTCCCATAGAAAGAAGCAAGCAGCTTTTCACTTTCTAGTATGGGACCTTGTGGATCATGTAAATCATCCAACCCTTCAATTTCGGTTACATCATAACTCATCATCGTCTGAAAATCTGACAGTTCTTTCGGATATACCGCCCCATTTTTATGTCCAGGTACATGAAAGGAAACGGACTGTTTCTCACGATGCTTCTGTATCGTATCAATTAATGGCGTCCTCATCTATTCACATCATTTCCTTACTCTCTTTTCTACTATTATATATGAAACCCCCACCCCGAGCATATACAAAGAAAAGCGAAGGGCGTTTGCTTAGAAGTGAGAAAAAATATAGGGCTGGCTAAAAAGCCGCTTTTTGGCTTTATAGACAGACCGATTTTTCTCGAGCTTCTAACGCCCGCAGCTGGACAAAGAAAAGCGAAGGGCAGCGGTTAGGAATGAGGAAAAATTAGAACAGCCGTGAAAGTCGCTTTTTGACTTTCTAAGGGTGGGCGGTTTTTCCCGAGTTCCTGCTGACCGCAACTCGACCTAGAAAAGCGAAGGGCGTTTGCTCAGAAGTGAGAAAAAATACAGGGCACACAAGAAAAAACCACTTTCAGTTAAGAAAATGGTCTCTAGTTTAATTCACTATGAGAATGGATTTTTTTCATCTGATGTAAGTAATGACTATAATCCAAATCACTCGTATTAGAGTTTATAATCTTCCGTTCACACGCCTCACATAAAAAAGAATCAATGACATGTATTCCTGCTTTTTGTGGCTTTTCGCAAATCATACAAACTTCACCAAGCCGCAATTGAATGACTCCGGTTTTTTTCATTAAAACACCCCCAGCATCATTGTCGGCAAATTTCTAAATTTTCATACATAATTTTTTTGAAAAATTCCGTTCTTACCATTCTTTCTCCTTTTTTCCCCTTTGATTAACCTTATTCACAAAGTTGCAATTAAGTGCCTATCCCTTTAAAAAAGGAATAAGCTGTTTGACACAGACTATAATGGCAACGATTTGATTATCATTTAGAAAATCAAAAAATATCGTCTGATTCACAAATTTTTCTGTAACAATTACCTTTACCTTCTGTAGAAGCACCTAACCAATGAGGAGAAGTTATATATAATTCCATCCCACCCTTAATATTTCCATTTACTTTAGGTTGCTTACCTATAATCTCCTTAGTATCTTTTTTTCTATTCTAACTTTGGTTTATTGGACAAACTAGGGCTGAATGATCTCCCTTTGTCTTAAAAGCTTCATTTATTGGACAAACTCGTGCTGTTCAGGTCCGTTTTGTCTTAAAAACCTTATTTATTGGACAAATCACAGCTGAATAGCCCACCCTTTGTCCCAAATGCAAGCTTATAGGATAATTCCACTTCTGACGTTGGTCTTTCTTTCCCATAAACCATACAAAGTTCGACTAAAATACGCCTTCTTACTCCGTAAACACAATAAAGCACACTCCTTATTGGAATGTGCTTTATCGCTTGGCAACGTCCTACTGCCTCTTCGATTCTCTTCTTCGGGAAAGCGGGGCACGTCGCTTTTTCCTCGATGTTTCTCATGAGGCAGCACGAAGACAACCGATTCGTCTTGCACCCGACTCCTAGTTGATTCATGAGGCCTTTCAAATGAGGGTTTTCATGAAGTTCTCGTTTTTGAAGCGTATCCTCCGCAGATGCTGCCCTCTCGGGCCAGAGCTCTTCAGCGCCCGAGCGTTCTCTTTATGCATACTAAAAAACACATCCCTACTGGAATGTGTTTTATCGCCTGGCAACGTCCTACTCTTGCAGGGGGAAGCCCCCAACTACCATTGGCGCTGAAGAGCTTAACGGCCGTGTTCGGCATGGGAACGGGTGTGACCTCTTCGCTATCGCCACCAAACTGTTGAGAGGGTTCTCTCAAAACTAGATAATTGATAAAACATGATGTCAAGAATAATAATGGATAAGTCCTCGACCGATTAGTATCTGTCAGCTCCACGTGTCGCCACGCTTCCACACCAGACCTATCAACCTCATCATCTCTAAGGGGTCTTACTGGATTAACTCCATGGGAAATCTCATCTTGAGGGGGGCTTCATGCTTAGATGCTTTCAGCACTTATCCCTTCCACACGTAGCTACCCAGCGATGCTCCTGGCGGAACAACTGGTACACCAGCGGTGTGTCCATCCCGGTCCTCTCGTACTAAGGACAGCTCCTCTCAAATTTCCTGCGCCCGCGACGGATAGGGACCGAACTGTCTCACGACGTTCTGAACCCAGCTCGCGTACCGCTTTAATGGGCGAACAGCCCAACCCTTGGGACCTACTTCAGCCCCAGGATGCGATGAGCCGACATCGAGGTGCCAAACCTCCCCGTCGATGTGGACTCTTGGGGGAGATAAGCCTGTTATCCCCAGGGTAGCTTTTATCCGTTGAGCGATGGCCCTTCCATGCGGAACCACCGGATCACTAAGCCCGACTTTCGTCCCTGCTCGACTTGTAGGTCTCGCAGTCAAGCTCCCTTTTGCCTTTGCACTCTACGAATGATTTCCAACCATTCTGAGGGAACCTTTGGGCGCCTCCGTTACTGTTTAGGAGGCGACCGCCCCAGTCAAACTGCCCACCTGACACTGTCCCTGAACCGGATCACGGTCCGAGGTTAGAATGTCAGCACAGTCAGGGTAGTATCCCACCGACGCCTCCACCGAAGCTAGCGCTCCGGCTTCCAAGGCTCCTACCTATCCTGTACAAACTGTACCAACATCCAATATCAAGCTACAGTAAAGCTCCATGGGGTCTTTCCGTCCTGTCGCGGGTAACCTGCATCTTCACAGGTACTATAATTTCACCGGGTCTCTCGTTGAGACAGTATCCAAATCGTTACACCATTCGTGCGGGTCGGAACTTACCCGACAAGGAATTTCGCTACCTTAGGACCGTTATAGTTACGGCCGCCGTTTACTGGGGCTTCAATTCAGAGCTTCTCCCGAAGGATAACCCCTCCTCTTAACCTTCCAGCACCGGGCAGGTGTCAGCCCCTATACTTCGCCTTGCGGCTTCGCAGAGACCTGTGTTTTTGCTAAACAGTCGCTTGGATCTTTTCACTGCGGCTCTCTCAGGCTATTCACCTTAATAGAGCACCCCTTCTCCCGAAGTTACGGGGTCATTTTGCCGAGTTCCTTAACGAGAGTTCTCCCGAGCGTCTTAGAATTCTCTTCTCGCCTACCTGTGTCGGTTTACGGTACGGGCACCTCTCACCTCGCTAGAGGCTTTTCTTGGCAGTGTAGAATCAGGAACTTCGGTACTAAATTTCCCTCGCCATCACAGCTCAGCCTTCGCGAGAAGCGGATTTGCCTACTTCTCAGCCTAACTGCTTGGACGCACATATCCATCAGTGCGCTTACCCTATCTTTCTGCGTCCCCCCATTACTCAAACGGTGAGGAGGTGGTACAGGAATTTCAACCTGTTGTCCATCGCCTACGCTTTTCAGCCTCGGCTTAGGTCCCGACTAACCCTGAGCGGACGAGCCTTCCTCAGGAAACCTTGGGCTTTCGACGGAGGGGATTCTCACCCCTCTTTTCGCTACTCATACCGGCATTCTCACTTCTAAACGCTCCACCAGTCCTCACGATCTGACTTCGCTGCATTTAGAACGCTCCCCTACCACTTACACCTGAAGGTGTAAATCCATAGCTTCGGTGATACGTTTAGCCCCGGTACATTTTCGGCGCAGAGTCACTCGACCAGTGAGCTATTACGCACTCTTTAAATGGTGGCTGCTTCTAAGCCAACATCCTGGTTGTCTAAGCAACTCCACATCCTTTTCCACTTAACGTATACTTGGGGACCTTAGCTGATGGTCTGGGCTGTTTCCCTCTTGACTACGGATCTTAGCACTCGCAGTCTGACTCCCGAGGATAAGTAATTGGCATTCGGAGTTTGACTGAATTCGGTAATCCTGTGGGGACCCCTAGTCCAATCAGTGCTCTACCTCCAATACTCTCACCTCGAGGCTAGCCCTAAAGCTATTTCGGGGAGAACCAGCTATTTCCGAGTTCGATTGGCATTTCACCCCTACCCACACCTCATCCCCGCATTTTTCAACATGCGTGGGTTCGGGCCTCCATTCAGTGTTACCTGAACTTCACCCTGGACATGGGTAGATCACACGGTTTCGGGTCTACGACGGCGTACTCATTCGCCCTATTCAGACTCGCTTTCGCTACGGCTCCGCTTTATCAGCTTAACCTTGCACGACATCGTAACTCGCCGGTTCATTCTACAAAAGGCACGCTGTCACCCATTAACGGGCTCCAACTAGTTGTAGGCACACGGTTTCAGGATCTCTTTCACTCCCCTTCCGGGGTGCTTTTCACCTTTCCCTCACGGTACTGGTTCACTATCGGTCACTAGGGAGTATTTAGCCTTGGGAGATGGTCCTCCCGGATTCCGACGGGGTTTCACGTGTCCCGCCGTACTCAGGATCCACTCTGGAGGAAACGAAGTTTCAGCTACGGGGTTGTTACCCTCTTCGACGGACCTTTCCAGGTCGCTTCACCTACTTCGTTTCTTTTTGACTCCGTATAGAGTGTCCTACAACCCCAAGAGGCAAGCCTCTTGGTTTGGGCTGTTTCCGTTTCGCTCGCCGCTACTCAGGAAATCGCATTTGCTTTCTCTTCCTCTGGGTACTTAGATGTTTCAGTTCCCCAGGTCTGCCTTCTCATACCCTATGTATTCAGATATGGATACCATCCTATTAAAGATGGTGGGTTCCCCCATTCGGATATCCCCGGTTCAAAGCTTACTTACAGCTCCCCGAGGCGTTTCGCCGTTCGTCGCGTCCTTCTTCGGCTCCTAGTGCCAAGGCATTCACCGTGCGCCCTTTCTAACTTAACCATTTCGGCTGCAAATCAACGGCGGATTTCTTCGTCCACTTCACCTTCTCAGTCATGTCACGTACGGGTGTACGCTCCATTCTTTCGAAGCTTCGTTTCCTCGATCTCCTTGTTGCTTTTTGCCAAATTTGACTTCCGATTTTCGATTGCTCGAATCTCGTTGGTCGTATTATCAAAGGTTTGATATGAATTCTTGACATTCTCGTTCGTCTATCGTTATAGACTCCGATGAATTAATCATGTTTATCTTATTATCTAGTTTTCAAAGAACCACTTGGCTGCGAATCAACGGCGGATTTCTTCGTCCATTTCCTTCTTCCGATTCTCACGTGCTAAAGCACGCTCCGAGTCTCCAGAATTTCATGTCCTCGAACTCCTTGTTGCTTCTTGCCAACAGACTTAGATGTTCGATATTCTCAAACGTCTTAGCTGTTTTAAATTTGAAAGATTAGCTCTTTCAAAACTGAACAAAAAGACCGAAGCGCCTTACACATCAAAGATGTATAAGTTCGACTAGAGTTAAATACTCCATAGAAAGGAGGTGATCCAGCCGCACCTTCCGATACGGCTACCTTGTTACGACTTCACCCCAATCATCTGTCCCACCTTAGGCGGCTGGCTCCAAAAGGTTACCCCACCGACTTCGGGTGTTACAAACTCTCGTGGTGTGACGGGCGGTGTGTACAAGGCCCGGGAACGTATTCACCGCGGCATGCTGATCCGCGATTACTAGCAATTCCGGCTTCATGTAGGCGAGTTGCAGCCTACAATCCGAACTGAGAATGGCTTTATGGGATTGGCTCGACCTCGCGGTTTTGCTGCCCTTTGTACCATCCATTGTAGCACGTGTGTAGCCCAGGTCATAAGGGGCATGATGATTTGACGTCATCCCCACCTTCCTCCGGTTTGTCACCGGCAGTCACCTTAGAGTGCCCAACTTAATGCTGGCAACTAAGATCAAGGGTTGCGCTCGTTGCGGGACTTAACCCAACATCTCACGACACGAGCTGACGACAACCATGCACCACCTGTCACTTTGTCCCCCGAAGGGGAAAGCTCTATCTCTAGAGTGGTCAAAGGATGTCAAGACCTGGTAAGGTTCTTCGCGTTGCTTCGAATTAAACCACATGCTCCACTGCTTGTGCGGGCCCCCGTCAATTCCTTTGAGTTTCAGCCTTGCGGCCGTACTCCCCAGGCGGAGTGCTTAATGTGTTAACTTCGGCACTAAGGGCATCGAAACCCCTAACACCTAGCACTCATCGTTTACGGCGTGGACTACCAGGGTATCTAATCCTGTTTGCTCCCCACGCTTTCGCGCCTCAGCGTCAGTTACAGACCAGAGAGTCGCCTTCGCCACTGGTGTTCCTCCACATATCTACGCATTTCACCGCTACACGTGGAATTCCACTCTCCTCTTCTGTACTCAAGTCTCCCAGTTTCCAATGACCCCTCGGGGTTGAGCCCCGATATTTCACATCAGACTTAAAAGACCGCCTGCGCGCGCTTTACGCCCAATAATTCCGGACAACGCTTGCCACCTACGTATTACCGCGGCTGCTGGCACGTAGTTAGCCGTGGCTTTCTGGTTAGGTACCGTCAAGGTGCCGACCTATTCGAACGGCACTTGTTCTTCCCTAACAACAGAGCTTTACGATCCGAAAACCTTCATCACTCACGCGGCGTTGCTCCGTCAGACTTTCGTCCATTGCGGAAGATTCCCTACTGCTGCCTCCCGTAGGAGTCTGGGCCGTGTCTCAGTCCCAGTGTGGCCGATCACCCTCTCAGGTCGGCTACGCATCGTCGCCTTGGTAAGCCATTACCTTACCAACTAGCTAATGCGCCGCGGGCCCATCCCGTAGTGATAGCCGGAGCCATCTTTTACAAAAGAACCATGTGATTCCTTTGATTATCCGGTATTAGCACCGATTTCTCGATGTTATCCCAGTCTACAGGGCAGGTTGCCCACGTGTTACTCACCCGTCCGCCGCTAACCTCTGGGAGCAAGCTCCCTTTGGTTCGCTCGACTTGCATGTATTAGGCACGCCGCCAGCGTTCGTCCTGAGCCAGGATCAAACTCTCCGTTAAAGGATAAGCTGATTCGCTCATTTTTGCTGGCTAGCTTCAGTTTTCACTGAAGTTCCATTTGCATTGATTTCTCAATGACTAACATTGACGAGATACCTTGTATCTCTTTAATTCGCTTGGCTTTTGTTCAGTTTTCAAAGAACTTGTTTCGCTCATTGGCGACTTATCTAATATATCACTTCGACTCATTCAAGTCAACAACTTTTTTTCATTAAAATATTTTGTTTAATGAGTTGTTTTTGCTGTGCGTCTTAGCGACAAGAAATAATATACCATAGTAATCTAATATCATGCAATAGTTTTTTAAAAAATATTATAAAATAAAAAAATCAACGCCTCAACGCTGATTTCTACTAACCTCCAGTAAAGAATTATCTCACCGTTTATTATAAAATTAATTGCTTTACTACTATAAGTAAAACGACTCCTGGAACACCTAAAATTCCAGAAACAGCAGTTGTAATCCCATTTATCGGAATATGGAAGTTAAATGAAGCACCTACTACGTTGATAAAGAATAACAATAACGCACCAATAATAAACCTCACTGACAACTGTCCAATAAACCTTAGCGGCTTTAAAGGAGCACCTATTAACAACAATAACAATACTACCCCTAAAAGAATACCTACAACCCAACCAGGACCCATCATATCACCTCACAAGAGCTCGTCTTATGGATATATATATGAAATAAAAGAAAAAAAAGAACAAGCCTAAAGCTTGTTCTTTCTTACTTGACGAATTCTTGCTTCTCGGATAAGAAATGAATAAAGTGATTCTACTAATTTCATTTGTTTAATCGAATCATCAGATGGATCAAAACTATGCTCCAAATAATGACGATGATTATCATACTTCATTTTCATTCGATCGATAGCTTGAAGTAGACGTTCATCCTCTTCCCGACGAAGCTTCCCTCTTTTTCGAAAAAACACGGCTAATCGACCACCTTATAATTCTCTTCTACCTTCCATCGCTTTAGAAAGAGTGACTTCATCTGCATATTCCAAATCGCCTCCAACTGGGAGTCCGTGAGCAATTCTCGTTACTTTAATTCCAGTTGGTTTAACTAACCTAGAAATGTACATAGCAGTTGCTTCTCCTTCAATCGTTGGATTTGTTGCAATAATAATTTCTTGAACTTCATCACTTTGAAGTCTTTTCAGCAACTCAGGTACTTTAATGTCTTCAGGACCAATCCCATCCATCGGTGAAATCGCTCCATGAAGCACATGATAAAGTCCATGATATTCCTTCATCTTCTCCATCGCAATAACATCCTTCGACTCTTGAAGCACACAAATTATTGAACGATCGCGTGCCTTATCTTCGCATATGCGACAAGGATCAATATCCGTAATATGATGACATTCGCTACAATACGTTAAATTCCTTTTCGCATTTACTAATGATTTAGCAAAATCAAGAACATCATCTTCCTTCATATCTAATACAAAAAAAGCTAAACGACTAGCTGTTTTTGGGCCGATACCCGGCAATTTCATAAAACCCTCAATTAGTTTAGCTATCGGTTCAGGATATTGCAAAGCCTAACCTCCTAGAACATTCCTGGAATATTCATCCCTTTTGTGAATTTACCCATATCTTGTTCTACTAATTCATCTACTTGCTTTAATGCTTCATTTGTAGCCGCTAAAATTAAATCTTGTAACATTTCAACATCTTCCGGGTCCACTACATCCTCAGCAATTTTCACATCAACGATTCTTTTATCTCCACTCGCAATAACGGTTACCATCCCACCGCCAGCTGTAGCTTCAACCGTCTTTTCTTTTAATTCTTCCTGAGCTTTTAACATTTGCTTCTGCATTTTTTGCATTTGCTTCATCATATTTCCCATGTTCTTCATCGTATCCATCTCCTTAAATATTCATTAATCAACCACTTCAACAATTTCATCGCCAAACATTTTGATTGCTTCATCGATAAGTGGGTCTGCTTGTGGTTGTTCACTTGAAGTTGTTTGACCTTTTACAAAATCTTGTTTCACTTTTTCCCAATGGCTATTTAACAGCGTCACATAACCAAAAGGCTTTCCTAGCTGCTCACTTAAGACCACCTCTAGAAATTCACGAAACTTTGTATCCATCATATCACGGTGCATTTCATTTTGGAATGACAAGAGTACCATTGAGTCTGATGCAGCAACTGGTTGCCCGTCACTTAACCAAGCACTTGCAGGGATATTTTGAGCTTTAACACGCTCCATAATATTCCCCCAACTACTTGTCACTTCTTGTAACTTCACCTTATTCGCTGTCTTTAGCATTTCCGTTGCCTTCGATAATGAGATCCTAGCTTGCGGTGCCTGTTTCCTCACTCTTTTTTGTCTACCTTCTGACTTTTCTTGTTGAGATGGTGTTACCCCACCTCCATTTTGCATTTTTCTTAATGCATTTTCAAGTTGAGTTATTTTTTCTTCCACTTGAGGAGAAATTGGTTGATTTACCTCTTTTTCCATCAGCTGTTTTGTTTGTTGATTCATTAACTTCACGAGGGCCATTTCAAGAAAGATTTTTGGGTGGATCGACCACTTCATTTCCTGTTGACTCGTATTTAACAATTCAATCGCTTCATATAACCAAGTGAGCTGAAATTGCTCACTTAATGTTCGTAGCCTATCATCTACTTTAGCACGTTCTAATAGATGTTCTGCGTTTGGTGCTGTTTTAAATAAAAGAATATCACGAAAATAATAAACTAAATCCTCTAAGAGACGATGCGGATCCTTGCCGTCCTGAATAAGCCGATCAAGTAACTCTAGTGCTTTTGCTGTTTCTTTTTCTTGAATCGTCACTACTAAACTTGAAAGGGTTTGTTCTGAAACCGCCCCTGTTATTGTGAGGACATCAGATAAAACTAACTTTTCTTCCGCAAAAGAGATCGCTTGATCGAGCAAACTAAGTGCATCCCTCATTCCACCCTCTGCAGCTCGAGATATCATCATAAGCGCTTCTTCTTCTGCCTCAATTTCGTCATGGGTCAAAATTTCATTCATCCGACCGACCATCGCTTCATTTGAAATTCTTTTAAAGTCAAAACGCTGACATCTAGATATGATCGTCAAAGGAATTTTATGTGGTTCTGTCGTCGCTAAAATAAAGATAACATGGGCAGGCGGTTCTTCTAGTGTTTTTAACAAAGCATTAAAAGCCCCAGTGGAAAGCATATGTACCTCATCAATAATATAAACTTTGTAACGAACTTCATTTGGAGCGAACTTCACCTTATCTCGTATATCTCTAATCTCATCGACACCATTGTTGGATGCTGCATCAATCTCAATAACATCAACAATTGCCCCACTCGTTATTCCCTTACAAGCCTTACACTCATTACAAGGCTCTGCTACTGGAGCTTGTTCACAATTGATCGCTTTTGCAATAATCTTAGCCGCACTTGTTTTCCCTGTCCCTCGCGGACCTGAAAATAAGTACGCATGCGAAAATTTATTTTGTACGAGAGCATTTTGTAGTGTTTTCGTAATATGTTGTTGACCGACCACGTCTTTAAGAAGCTGTGGACGCCACACCCGATATAAAGCCTGATAACTCACCTAACACCCTCCTCCCTTACACTAATCTTCTATATAAATATTATATCCTCCCCACAACCACAATTCAAAAAGAAAAGCGGAGACCGTTCGCTCACAAGCGAGGAAAAATACAGGAATGGCTATAAAAGTCGCTCTTTGACTTTAATAGACAGGCCGATTTTTCCCGAGCTTGTAACGGTCGCAGCTAAATCATGAAAAGCGGAGGTTGGCGGTTAGGAACGACGAAAAATCTAGAACGGCTGCAGAAGTCGCTTTTTGACTTCTAAAGACGGGCGGATTTTTCCCGAGTTCCTGCCAACCATAGCTGGATCATGAAAAGCGGAGACCGTTCGCTCACAAGCGAGGAAGAGAAATATTATTCCTCATCCAAACTGCGACGCCCTCTTCTTATGAATAAGAAAAAGAACACAGCAGAAAACTGTGTTCTTTTTCTTTATATAAAATTTGATACCGTGCACCTTTCCTCGATAATATCATCCTAAGCGTTACCTAAGCAGTTAGCTCAGCCCAGGCGACTCTGCGGCACACGGAAGGGTCCACTTACTGCTGCTTCCTTCCGGACCTGACAGGGTTCATGGGTTTCCATTGCGCAGAACCCAAGCGTCAACACCACTTACTTAGGTCAGACCAAACGATGATAAAACCTCAAAAAGGGATTCAACCTCGCTACAGCGGATTGCGAGTTCAGGGCACCGCTACCTCCCCGCCTAGCACGGCAAATTGAATAACAATATTCATTGCGTCAATCCGACGCATAATTAAGTATAGATGGTTTGACCCAAAAATGCAAGGGGCATCACAAATCATCCATTAACAAACAAAATGATTACTTTTGTTTTAAATCCTTTTTCTTTTGCCTCAACGCTCTAAAGAAGTTGGATAGCTTCCCCCCGCACTCATCAGCTAAACACCCACTATCGACTTCTGTTTGGTGGTTAAATCGCCGCTCTTGTAATAAATCCATTAACGATCCTGCACACCCTGCTTTCGGATCGTAAGCACCAAAAACAACCCGATCAATTCTCGATTGAATAATGGCCCCAGCACACATTGGACAAGGCTCTAAAGTGACATATAGCGTGCAACCAGAAAGTCTCCATGCCTCTAGATTCTGACAAGCTTTTTGAATCGCAAGTAATTCTGCATGTGCGGTCGCTTGCGAATCAATTTCTCTGCGATTATAAGCGGTCGCAATAACCTCTTCACCTTTGACGATGATCGCCCCTATCGGTACTTCACCTAATTTTTCCGCTTTATCCGCTTCCTCTAAAGCAAGTTTCATCCATTTATTATCTTCAGAAGATAACATACACTCTCCACCTTAACTACCCTTTAACTTCTATTATATACTCTATCAAATCTTTGTTATAAAGTGAATCTTCCATTAATAAGAGAAAGACAGATTACTCTATTTTGCTTGCTAATTGTAAATAAAACAAAAAACACTACCGAGATGGCAGTGTTGTATCATTAAAATATGGCGGAGGAAGAGGGATTCGAACCCCCGCGCGGTTTAACCCGCCTGTCGGTTTTCAAGACCGATCCCTTCAGCCGGACTTGGGTATTCCTCCGTATCAATTACTGACAAGAAATATCTTAACATGACTAAAATAAAATATCAAGCCAATTTTAAAAAATAATAAATAAAGAGCTATCAAATTAAAACGGATGCTTTCATAAAACTTATTATGATAGTAGCCTTTCCTATTTAATTAACACCTTACTTTCACAGAAATCATTTCACAGCTCTCACAATGTAAAAGAGCTTGTCGACTGTTTATCGTTGTCGACAAGCTTGAAGTTCACAGATAACCCAATTCCTGTGAGCTTTATTCTTTACTACTGAATCGTTACTTCATTTAATAGTAGAATATCAGTTGGTGTTTGAACAAGACCTTGAACTTCATTTCTATATCCTAATAAGAACTCTTGGTGATGGATATATAGCATTGGTGCTTCTTCAATTAAGATTTCTTGAGCTTGCTCATATAATTCTAAACGCTCTTGTTCATCAGAACTACGACGAGCTTGATCTAATAAATCATCTAACTCAGCATTGTCAATAAATGTACGGTTACCTGGAGTACCGTGTTGAGAAGAATGGAATAACGCATACATTCCGTAGTCTCCGTCACCCGTTACAGTCGACCAACCAAGGATAAACATCTCATGCTCACCATTAGATGTTTGCTCTAAGTACGCACCCCACTCAAGAACTTCAATATTAACTGTAATCCCAATTTCAGCTAATTGAGCTTGTACAGCAACTGCTGCGTTTGTACGCTCTGGGCTGTCATTTGTCCAAAGGGTTGTTGAGAAACCATCTTCATAACCTGCTTCAGCTAATAATTCTTTCGCACGTTCTACATCGTAAGGAATTGGCTCTGCATTTTCACTGTATCCGAATACAGCTGGAGCAAGAGGTCCAATCGCTGGAATACCAGCACCATCATACACACCATTAATAATATCGTCTTTGTTAATAGCCATTGAAACCGCTTGACGAACTTTTACATCATCAAAAGGTTCTTTTTCTACATTAAAACCAAAATAAGATAATGAAACAGATGGTGTTCGTGTAATTTCAAGATTATCAATTGCTTCTACTTGAGCAACATCAGATGGAATGATTGGGTGAGAGATATGAGCATCACCTGTTTGTAAGTTCGCAAGACGTGTACCTGGCTCAGATACCACTCGGAATGTAACGCCATCTAACTTCGCTTTTTCACCCCAATAATCTTCATTACGAGTTAAATTAATTTCTTGTCCTGGATTCCAGTTTTCAAATTTGAAATAACCTGTTCCAATCGGACCTTCATTAATAACAGCACCTGGATCTCTTCCTTCTTCCATAGCTGCATAATCTGCATCAATTAATTCTTTAGAAATCATACCACCACCATTATGAGCTAAGTTCGCTGCTAATGGAGCATATGGATATTCAGTAATAAACTCAATTGTATAATCATCAATAACATTAATTTCCGTAATCATGTCATATAAGAATGAACGTGGAGAGGCAACATCTCCATCTAGAATACGTTCAATGTTCGCTTTAACTACTTCAGCATTAAACTCTGAACCATCGTGGAATGTTACTCCTTCACGAAGTTGAAACTCCCAACGAGTTGGGTCTTCTTCATCTTGAGTCCACTCTGTAGCTAGTCCAGGTGTTAAGTTTAAATCTTGATCTTGTACAACTAAAGCTTCATAAATATTATAGGCAACATTACTTGAAGGCGTATCGTTAGAACCATGAGGGTCTAATGAAACCGCATCTGAATTTTGATTAATAATTAAAGTTCCACCCGCAGTTCCTTCTTCGCCTGTTGCAGAATCATCGGGCTCATTTGTATCATTTCCTGCTCCACACGCTACTAAGACAATGCTCAAAAACATTACTAATAGCGTCAAGAAAAATGAATTTTTTGACACTTTCATTTGTGTATTCCTCCTACAATTGTTAGATTTTTTTGTGAAATTAACAATATCAATATAACTTATTAAATCCTAAAAGACAAGTAAATACAAAAAAATTCATACAACTATCCTTAGAAAAAACCACGTTTTTACTTATTTTTACTAATAAATAAAGGACTCCCAAGAATCTACCTAATTAACTTAATAGTCTAAATTTATTAGTATATTTATTATTTTCTTAAAATTTTTTTATTTTTTTAATATTATTTATCGTGATATAATCATTCGGTATCTATTTTCACAGAATATTGTTGAAAAATTATAATTTTTACAAGAAAGGATGAACAATCTATGAGTCAAGAAGTGAATACACCTTCAACTTCTAGTCCACCTCCTGTAAATGCGAGATTAGAGAGCTGGAAAACCTTCTTTAAAAAATTGCGTAAAAATAAAGCCGCGATGTTTGGTGGAATTTTGATTTTATTCTTCATAATTGTCGCAATCATCGGACCATATATCGCTCCCTATTCACCTAGCCAAGTGAATTATTCGATGAAACTAGCTCCACCATCGGCCGATCACTGGTTCGGGACAGATCATCATGGTCGTGATATTTTTAGCCGCATTATTCATGGTATGAAAATTACTTTATCAATTGGGTTTGTATCCGTATTTGTTAGTGCGATTATTGGAACAGTTGTTGGGATTATATCTGGTTATTATGGCAAAAGAACCGATGCGATTATTATGCGTATTATGGATGTTTTACTTGCCTTCCCTGGTATTCTTTTAGCTTTAGCGATTGTTTCTGTATTAGGTCCAAGTATTGAAAATGTCATTATTGCCGTGGCCATTTTCTCTATTCCTGTTTTTGCCCGTATAGTTCGTGGTTCGACACTATCAGTGAGAAAGTTAGAATATATTGATGCGGTCAAAGCTCTGGGAGCATCTGATTTCAGAATTATCTTTAAACATATATTGCCAAATGTTACGTCACCTTTAATTGTTCAAACAACATTAAGTATCGCAACCGCGATTTTAACTGCAAGCGGTTTATCGTTTATTGGTTTAGGAGCACAGCCACCTTCTCCTGAATGGGGAGCTATGTTAAGTGATGGAAGAAGTTATTTATATCAAGCAGGTCATGTTGCTTTTTTCCCAGGTATGATGATTGTTATCGTCGTTCTTGCCTTTAATATCTTCGGTGATGGATTAAGGGATGCACTTGATCCAAAAATGAAAGCATAGAAAGGAGGAGCTATTTTGATTAAATTTATCATACGTCGACTCATTCAAACGATCCCTGTCCTCATTGGGGTATCTATTGTAGTTTTTGGTTTAATGTTCCTTATTCCAGGTGACCCAGCTCAAATTATCGCTGGTGAAAGTGCTTCACAACAACAAATTGAACAAATGCGTGAGCGCTTAGGCTTAAATGATCCCGTTCCTGTTCAATATTGGAACTTTGTTAGTAACGCGGTTCAAGGAGATCTAGGAAGCTCTATTCGGAGTGGTCGTGATGTTACGAGTGAAATTATGCTACGTTTTTGGACCACAGTGGAGTTAGCTTTATATAGTACGATTTTAAGTGTCTTTTTAGGATTAATTGCTGGAGTTATTTCAGCAACTAGACATAATACGTATATCGATTCGGGGATTATGCTAGTTGCCCTTTTAGGATTATCGATGCCAAACTTCTGGCTTGGCCTTATGTTAATTAAATACTTTGCCGTAGATTTTGGGATGTTCTCAGCCTCTGGTTGGGGTGAATTTAGACAAATGGTCTTACCAGTTATTACTCTTGGGACATCTGGTGCTGCGGTTATCGCAAGGATGACACGTTCAAGTATGCTAGAAGTTATTGGACAAGATTATATTCGAACAGCCCGTGCTAAAGGGGTAAAAGAACAAATCGTTATTTATCGACATGCTTTAAAGAACGCTTTAATTCCTGTTGTGACCGTTGTTGGTTTATCTTTTGGTTCCCTACTAGGTGGTACTGTTATTACGGAGCAAGTTTTTGCGATTAATGGTATGGGACGTTTAATGATTGATGCCATATTAGCAAGGGATTTCCCGATCGTTCAAGGAACTGTTCTTGTCGTTTCCTTACTCTTTGTACTCGTAAACTTACTTGTAGATATTGCCTATCGTGTCTTAAATAAACGTATTGATTTAGATTGATTTTTTTGTTGAAAGGGAGTGAAATTCAATGAGCACAAATGAAACAATACTTGATGTTCGAAACCTGCAAACATCATTCTTTACGAGTGAACTAGAAGTAAAAGCGGTTGATGGTGTTTCTTTTAAAGTTCCAAAAGGGAAAACGATTGGGATCGTTGGTGAATCTGGTTCTGGTAAAAGTATTACATCATTATCAATTTTACGTTTAATTCAAAATCCCGGAAAAGTAGTTGGTGGAGAAGTTCTCTTTAACGGTGAAAATATATTAAAAAAATCAGAAGCTCAAATGAGAAAAATTCGTGGAAATGACATCTCAATGATTTTCCAAGAACCAATGACATCTTTAAACCCAGTTTATACAGTTGGTCAACAAATTGGCGAAGCTTTTCAAATTCACGAAAAGCTTGGTAAAAAGGAAGCAATAAAAAAATCAATTGATATGTTGAAACTTGTCGGAATTCCGTCTCCTGAAAAGCGTGTCCACCAATATCCTTTTGAATTATCTGGAGGAATGCGTCAACGTGTCATGATTGCAATGGCCCTAGCCTGTAACCCGAAGCTGTTAATTGCGGACGAACCGACAACAGCTTTAGATGTAACAATTCAAGCTCAGATTCTTGAATTAATGAAAGATTTACAAGACCGTCTAGGAATGTCGATTATTATGATCACCCATGACCTAGGTGTTGTAGCCGAAACATGTGATTATGTAGCAGTTATGTATTGCGGAAAAGTCGTTGAATATGCTTCTGTAAAAGACTTATTTAACAACCCGAGACATCCTTATACAGTAGGGCTTCTTAATTCCTTACCACGACATGATGAAGATGTAGAAGGCGAGTTAGAAATCATTCCTGGTTCTGTACCAAGTCCCGCTGAAATGCCAACCGGTTGTCGATTTGCTCCACGTTGTGCTTATGCAAGTGATATTTGTAAAGAGCTTCCGCAACTTGAAGAAGACGAAAATGGAAATCAAATTCGCTGTTGGATTTACTCAGAAGAGTGGGATGGCGACCCGGAGGTAAACGTCTATGAAAAAAGAACTACTTAAAGTCGAAAATTTAAAACAGTATTTCCCAATTAAAGGCGGCCTTCTTGGTCGTACTGTTAACCATGTAAAAGCAGTTGATGATATTTCCTTTACCATCTATGAAGGCGAAACGGTTTCTATTGTAGGGGAATCTGGTTGTGGTAAGTCAACAACAGGACGAGCCATTCTTCGTTTAGACGAACCTACTGCTGGAAAAGTGGAGTTTGATGGGGAAGATTTACTTTCATTAAATAAAAGCGAAATGCGTAAAAAAAGAAAAGACTTACAAATCATTTTCCAAGATCCTTACGCTTCCATTAACCCACGTCAAACCGTCAGACAGGTGTTAGAAGAAGCAATGATCATTCAAAAAGTATTACCTAAAGATGAACGTGGGGAACGAATTCGTGAGTTAATGGAAACAGTTGGGCTTGGTGCTCACCAAATTGACCGTTTCCCTCATGAATTTAGTGGTGGCCAACGTCAACGTGTCGGAATTGCCCGTGCCTTGACAGTTGATCCAAAGCTAATCATTTGTGATGAAGCGGTCTCGGCTCTTGATGTATCAATTCAAGCTCAAGTCATTAACTTATTAAAAAGATTGCAGCGTGAGTTTCAATTAACTTATTTGTTTATTTCACATGACCTTGGTGTTGTTCGTCACATCTCGGATCGAGTTATCGTTATGTACCTTGGTCGAATTGTTGAAATTGCGGACAAAAAGTCTCTATTTACAAACCCGCAGCATCCATATACAAAAGCTTTATTATCAGCGATTCCTTCAACAGACCCTGAAAAGAAAAAGGAACGAATTATTTTACAAGGTGATGTTCCTTCACCGATTAATCCACCTACAGGCTGCCGTTTTCATACTCGTTGTCCATTTGCAACCGAAAAATGTAAAACAGACACACCTGAGTTACGGACAACAGACTTCATGAAAGAAGGTCATCAATCAGCCTGTCATTATATGGAAGAGATTGAAGCTGGAACTAGAGAACCTAAGTACGTATAATATTTCAAATGGCCTTGTTAAGTTCAATCTTAATAAGGCCATTTTTATTTCCCGAAAAATAAATTCGACAAAATTCCTTCTAAACTGAGTGTTCTAAACAAAAACGAGCAAGGGGCCCCTTACTCGTCTTCATCCTAACATTTATTTTGTTATGACTTCTTTTTGCCCCATATACGGTCTTAATACTTCTGGAATAACAACCGAACCATCTTCCTGCTGATAATTCTCCAAAATCGCAGCAACTGTACGACCAACTGCTAAACCTGAACCATTTAACGTGTGAACAAACTCAGGCTTACCTTTTGCTTCACGTCGGAATTTAATATTTGCCCGTCTTGCTTGGAAATCTTCAAAATTACTACAAGATGAAATTTCCTTGTACTCTCCGTAGCTTGGTAACCATACTTCAATATCATATTTTTTTGCTGCCGTAAAACCTAAGTCAGCACTGCACATGCTTAAAACACGATATGGTAAACCTAGTAGCTGTAAAACCTTCTCAGCATGAGAGGTTAATAATTCTAACTGCTCATAAGATTCTTCTGGTTTAACAAAACGAACAAGCTCTACTTTGTTAAACTGGTGTTGTCGAATTAATCCACGAGTATCACGTCCAGCAGAACCTGCTTCAGAGCGGAAACAAGCACTATAAGCCGTATATCCCATCGGCAACTCGTTCACATTTAAAATCTCATCACGGTGCATATTCGTTACAGGAACCTCAGCAGTTGGAATTAAGAAATAGTCCTCTTCTCTAATTTTGAAAGCATCCTCTTCAAACTTTGGCAATTGACCTGTTCCTGTCATACTTGTACGATTGACCAAATATGGCGGTAATAGTTCCTCATATCCATGCTCATCTTGATGTAAGTCCATCATGAAGTTAATTAATGCACGCTCTAGCCTTGCACCCACTCCTTTATAAAAGGTAAAACGGCTGCCTGTTACTTTAGCGGCACGTTCAAAATCGGCTAACTTCAAATCGGTTGCAATATCCCAATGAGCTTTTGCTTCAAATGAAAATTGCGGAACGTCCTTCCACTTCCGAATTTCGACATTATCCTCTTCAGTTTCACCGGTAGGAACACTGTCATGTGGAACATTAGGAATCGTTAGTAATAAGTGCTCCAGTTGTCCTTCAACTGCACGTAATTCTTCATCTAATCCTTTTACTCGCTCAGATACTTCACGCATTTCTTTTATTAAATGATCAGCGTCTTCTTTGGCACGCTTTAATTTTGCGACCTCTTCTGATACTTCATTACGACGACTTTTTAACTGTTCAACTTCTACAATTAAAGCACGGCGCTTTTCATCTAATTCTTCAAATTGATCAAGTCCAGAAATATCTTCTCCTCTTGTCTGTAACTTTTCTTTTATCACAATAAAATCATTTCTCAATCTTTTAATATCTAACATCTCTTATATCCTCCTTTTAATGGGTTCTTATTTTGTGAAAGGCACAATTTAAAAATGAAAAACCTTTCCTTATAAACGAAAAAAAACCTTCTTCTAATAAAAGAAGAAGGGACGAGCTTACACCCGCGTTGCCACCCAGATTGCATTTAGAATTAATCAAAATGCCAGCTTAAGTAATGATAACGGATAAACCGAACTGGTTTTAGTTAAAACTCCACTTTCCACCAGCTTACTCCAGGATGGATTCCAAAGACATTTTGATCGGTTCACAGCATCCACCGACTCTCTGAACAAAATAATCCTTGTACTATTTCCTATCAACGTTTTTTCATATATATGAAATCATTTTTTTAAAACCATATTAAGATAGTAATGCAGACCAGAACAAATGTCAATTCATGTTAATAATTAATTTGTCCCTTTAATATTAACTAGTCTAACCAATTACCTTCAATATAATACTGCACCGTTCGCTTCAAGTCATCTTAATTGACTGCAGTAAGTAAGCTTAACTTAACCAACCTTGGACCATATCAACAGCAGAGTTCCAAATTCCTGAGAAAAATCCACCGATACTTCTCATCATCATTGAGAACCATCCTGCCTTTTCAACAGCTTCATCAGTTGTTACTGGAACAGAAACACTCTCATCTGCAAATAAATAGTCTTCCTCATTCTCACCTGCATAGTTTAGTGTTAACACTCCTACCTTTTCACCCGCTTCAAATGGAGCAACAAGTTTGTTATCTTCATTTAAATATTCAGCGTTTAAACTTAATACAGGCTCGTACAATTCTTCCTCACCATTACGAACAACTATTTCTAACGCTTCTGTGCTTGATACTTTTACTTCCTTCTCTTTCCCTGATACAACAGGTACAAGCTCTTCCCCTTCAGGAATAAAGCCTGCTGGCACTACTTCTGTATAACTAAAATTATTAAAACCATAATCTAATAATTTTGCCGTTTCATTAAAACGATCATCGCGCGTTTCAGTTCTCATGACAACTGAAATCAAACGCATATCTCCTCGTTTAGCCGTCCCTGTAAAGGAGTTCCCTGCAGCAGTCGTAAAACCTGTTTTTAATCCATCAATACCTTCATAATCATGCTGTGGGACAATTGATGGGAGCATCCAGTTCCAATTTTGCATCGTTACTGATTCATCCGGTCCTGCATCGAATTCTTTTACAGGAATACTCGCCGTCTCTAATACTTCTGGATAATCTCGAATTAAGGCATAAGCAAGCTGCGCAGTTGCACGAGCAGACATCATATTCTCAGCCTCAGCATCCGTTCCTTCTGGATGATTTCCTGCAAGGTCTCGATTATTTAATCCTGATGAATTGACAAACTCATAATCTTCTAAACCAAGTTCTTCCGCCTTATCATTCATCATTTGAACAAAAGCTGTTTCTGAACCAGCGATAAGTTCAGCCAGAGCAATCGTTGAAGCATTAGCTGAATAAATAGCAACCGATTCATACAAGTGTTCAACCGTATAATGATAATCCTGACGTAATGGAACATTAGATAAATTAACATGTAAGGAAAGGGCACGTACATGATCAGAAATTGGTACCTCTTGATCTTTTGTAATTTTCCCTTCATCGAGTGCTTCTAAAATGAGATATTCACTCATCATTTTTGTCATACTAGCAATTGGTAAAACCTTATCTATATCTTTCTGGAATAGGATTTTTCCAGTTTTCGCATCTACTAAAATGGCGGTCTCTGCCTCTAAATCTACTGCAGCCTCCGCAGGTTTTGCTTGTCCAAACATCGTTACGACTAGGATTACAGCCATTAATGCTGTAAACCATCTTCTTGTTGCATTTTTGTTCACAACTACACCTCCACAAACGTTTCACATAAACTTAATCTTACCATATCCAAGCATAAAAAAATAGATAGAGATCACCCTATCTATTTTACAATTTAATAACTTTTTATAGTCCATTTTTTCTATTATAAAGAATAGTTTGGTGCTTCTTTAGTAATTTGAACATCATGTGGATGGCTTTCACGTAAACCAGCCCCTGTGATACGAATGAATTGACTATTGTCACGTAGTTCATTTAATGTCGCAGTTCCACAATAACCCATACCTGCTCTTAAACCACCAATTAACTGATGAATCGTATCACTTAATGGCCCTTTATAAGGAATACGCCCTTCTATACCTTCTGGAACTAACTTTTGAGCATCTTCTTGGAAATAACGATCCTTACTTCCCTTTTCCATTGCTCCAAGAGACCCCATTCCACGATATACTTTAAACTGACGTCCTTGGTAGATTTCTCTTTCACCAGGACTTTCAGAAACACCCGCTAAAAGACTTCCTAACATAACAGCATGCCCACCAGCCGCTAGTGCTTTTGAAATATCTCCAGAGTATTTAATCCCACCATCGGCGATAATTGGAATCCCATGTTTTCGTGCTTCCGTTGCACACTCATAGACAGCTGTTACTTGTGGAACTCCAATTCCAGCCACAATACGTGTCGTACAGATAGAACCAGGTCCAATTCCTACTTTCACAACACTTGCCCCTGCTTCAATTAAATCCTTTGTCGCTTCCGCTGTAGCCACATTACCAGCGATAATCGTTAAATCAGGATACTGGGTACGTACAGCTCGTACTTTATCTAAAACCCCTTTAGAATGACCGTGAGCCGTATCGATGACAATGGCATCCACGCCAGCTTCTACTAATGCCGCAATCCGTGTATCAGCATCTGCACTAACGCCTATAGCTGCACCCACAACAAGTCGTCCTTGAGCATCCTTAGCCGAGTTAGGGAATTCGATAACTTTTTCAATGTCTTTAATCGTAATAAGTCCTTTTAAAATTCCATCATCATCAACAAGTGGAAGTTTTTCAATTTTATACTGTTGTAGAATTTTTTCCGCTTCTTGAAGAGTCGTTCCTACAGGAGCAGTCACTAAATTTGCCTTCGTCATTACTTCATCAATTCGAATCGAATAATCTTCAATAAAACGTAAATCACGATTCGTCAGGATGCCTACCAGCTTTTGATTTTCATCTACAATAGGCACACCGGAAATACGATATTTGCCCATTAAATGCTCTGCATCAAAAACTTGGCGATCTGGAGTAAGATAAAATGGATTTGTAATAACTCCACTTTCTGAACGTTTTACGCGATCAACATGTTCCGCTTGCTCTTCAATCGACATATTTTTGTGGATGATTCCAAGTCCACCTTCTCGTGCGATTGCAATCGCCATTTTTGCCTCTGTTACAGTGTCCATACCCGCACTAATAATTGGAATATTTAATTGCAAATTATCTGATAGTTTTGTTTTAACAGAAACATCTCGAGGTAAAATTTCCGACTTCGCTGGTGTTAGCAATACATCATCAAAAGTTAAACCTTCTTTTTCAAATTTAGTCTCCCACATGATTAAATTCCCCTTCCCCTACAGGTTTTTACGTAAAATATTATTAGTAGCTTATCAACTGGGTAAACTACTGTCAAGATCAGAAAATTAATATAACTTTTCTGAATTTACTAACAAAAGAGGTTTTGTCATGAATATGGAAGCTACTCATCCTTTTTTACCCTATCTCTCTACCGAATATTCACGTGAGATTTTAACCAAACATTATCAAAAGGCAGGCATTGCTTATCCTGATAAAAGAAGCTATTCTACTTGCTATTCCTTTATTTCACATTTAAAGCATGGTTGTTTATACTACCAACAAGCTCAAGCTGCACCTTTAGAAATAAAACCCCTTCTCTTATTTTACGGTTTTATTCAATTGATGAAAGCCGTTATTTTAACAAAAGATGATCAATACCCAGCGAATAGCCAAGTATTAGCCCATGGAGTCACAACACGAAAAAGAAAGAAAACAACTTACCGCTTTTTAGATGATGAAGTCAAAATTCAACGAAATGGCTTGTTTAGCCACTTTCTTTTTCAATTGTTTCACATGAAACATGTTGAAGGAGAGAAACTTTTGATGAAAGATCTTTTAATACAAATTGCCGATCTTCATCCCCTTTTTGAAACACTTAGCGAAAAAAAAGAAGCATTTCCTTTAAAAAAAGACAAAGCTCATATTTTGATTCCAATTGATATACTAGACTCCTACCATATGACAGCAAATCGTTTTACTCAATTTCTTGAAAATAATATAAAAGATTCCTTCGGAAATATACGTCATATAAACATGACAGAAACAAAAGAATTTTTAAAAATTCCTTCTAATGTTATAAAAAAGAAAAGCCGAACACCATTTCTAAAAAACTTAAACAAGAATTATTTTCTTTTTACAGAAAAGGACAAGTATCTTCCATTCCCCGAAATCGCTTCTCATTATTTACTTCTTTATAATTTAAGTATGATCTGTCGATATGAAACGGAATGGTGGAGTGATTTACTCTCAACCTTTGATGGAAACGACTTACCCTTTATTTTAGCTTTCCTTGATATCGTCCCTCAAAAATCGATACAGTTGTTTCAAGAGCTTTTGTTACCTTAACCTTTTATGAATAAAGGAGTTGGAAAAAGCTAAAATGTTCAACAAAAATGCGAATAATGTACAACCTTAGCGGAAGAACTATGCTTAGACTGATCAAAGGCAAAGGTGAGACCTGCAGTACAAAAAGAGGTACTGAAAAGTCCTGTTATTTAGAATTGGGTTGGATGGTTTGGCTTACTCCACCACCTCCATACCCTAAGCATTCTGCGAGTCTTCCACTGGCTCCGTTTTAGTGTTTTTTATTGGTAACAAAACTTCATCTGGATCCACGTATCGTAATGAAATTTTTTCAGTGGTCTTTCGTAAGTTCGAGGAGGCTTACCACCGGGCCACAGAAAGCAAGTCTATTTCCGTAGCAAATAATAAACTGCCCCCGTAAATATATAGAAGCGACACGTAATAGCTTCTCAATTAAAGCTAACGTGCCGCATAAAGAAGAGCGAGTCGGTTTTATTTCTACTTATCCATTTGTTGAGACCTTTCACGTTGAACAATTACTTAAACTACTCTTCGGTTTTAGAACTCTGATCTTTATTTCTTTTAACTCCTTTACTGTTGTCTCCACTAATAGGTGTTTGCCCATGTAATTGTGGAGCATTTTGATTACGGCTTCCTTTATTATATTTTTTTGTCATATTAGTCATCTCCTTTCTTTTTTCATATACAGTTTGTCCTGTTTTGTTCATCTTATGTTTATTCAAATACGGTTTTATCCTATCAAGTCAATAAAACATTATATATTCCTAATCACCTTAAAAAAACACATCCCTAATTGGAATGTGCTTTATCTCTTGGCAACGTCCTACTGTCTCTTCGATTCTCTTCTTCAGGGAAGCAGGACATGTCGCTTTTTCTTCGAGGCTTCTCACGAGGTGACACGAAGACAACCGATTCGTCTCACACCCGACTCCTGGTTGATTCATGAGGCTTTTTCCATGATGGTTTTCATGAGGGTTTCTTTGAGAAGCCTATCCTCCGCAGATGCTGCCCTCTCGGGCCAGAGCTCTTCAGCGCCCGAGCGTTCTCTTTATGCATACTAAAAAACACATCCCTACTGGAATGTGTTTTATCGCCTGGCAACGTCCTACTCTTGCAGGGGGAAACCCCCAACTACCATCGGCGCTGAAGAGCTTAACGGCCGTGTTCGGCATGGGAACGGGTGTGACCTCTTCGCTATCGCCACCAAACTGTTGAGAGGGTTCTCTCAAAACTAGATAATTGATAAAACATGATGTCAAGAATAATAATGGATAAGTCCTCGACCGATTAGTATCTGTCAGCTCCACGTGTCGCCACGCTTCCACACCAGACCTATCAACCTCATCATCTCTAAGGGGTCTTACTGGATTAACTCCATGGGAAATCTCATCTTGAGGGGGGCTTCATGCTTAGATGCTTTCAGCACTTATCCCTTCCACACGTAGCTACCCAGCGATGCTCCTGGCGGAACAACTGGTACACCAGCGGTGTGTCCATCCCGGTCCTCTCGTACTAAGGACAGCTCCTCTCAAATTTCCTGCGCCCGCGACGGATAGGGACCGAACTGTCTCACGACGTTCTGAACCCAGCTCGCGTACCGCTTTAATGGGCGAACAGCCCAACCCTTGGGACCTACTTCAGCCCCAGGATGCGATGAGCCGACATCGAGGTGCCAAACCTCCCCGTCGATGTGGACTCTTGGGGGAGATAAGCCTGTTATCCCCAGGGTAGCTTTTATCCGTTGAGCGATGGCCCTTCCATGCGGAACCACCGGATCACTAAGCCCGACTTTCGTCCCTGCTCGACTTGTAGGTCTCGCAGTCAAGCTCCCTTTTGCCTTTGCACTCTACGAATGATTTCCAACCATTCTGAGGGAACCTTTGGGCGCCTCCGTTACTGTTTAGGAGGCGACCGCCCCAGTCAAACTGCCCACCTGACACTGTCCCTGAACCGGATCACGGTCCGAGGTTAGAATGTCAGCACAGTCAGGGTAGTATCCCACCGACGCCTCCACCGAAGCTAGCGCTCCGGCTTCCAAGGCTCCTACCTATCCTGTACAAACTGTACCAACATCCAATATCAAGCTACAGTAAAGCTCCATGGGGTCTTTCCGTCCTGTCGCGGGTAACCTGCATCTTCACAGGTACTATAATTTCACCGGGTCTCTCGTTGAGACAGTATCCAAATCGTTACACCATTCGTGCGGGTCGGAACTTACCCGACAAGGAATTTCGCTACCTTAGGACCGTTATAGTTACGGCCGCCGTTTACTGGGGCTTCAATTCAGAGCTTCTCCCGTAAGGGATAACCCCTCCTCTTAACCTTCCAGCACCGGGCAGGTGTCAGCCCCTATACTTCGCCTTGCGGCTTCGCAGAGACCTGTGTTTTTGCTAAACAGTCGCTTGGATCTTTTCACTGCGGCTCTCTCAGGCTATTCACCTTAATAGAGCACCCCTTCTCCCGAAGTTACGGGGTCATTTTGCCGAGTTCCTTAACGAGAGTTCTCCCGAGCGTCTTAGAATTCTCTTCTCGCCTACCTGTGTCGGTTTACGGTACGGGCACCTCTCACCTCGCTAGAGGCTTTTCTTGGCAGTGTAGAATCAGGAACTTCGGTACTAAATTTCCCTCGCCATCACAGCTCAGCCTTCGCGAGAAGCGGATTTGCCTACTTCTCAGCCTAACTGCTTGGACGCACATATCCATCAGTGCGCTTACCCTATCTTTCTGCGTCCCCCCATTACTCAAACGGTGAGGAGGTGGTACAGGAATTTCAACCTGTTGTCCATCGCCTACGCTTTTCAGCCTCGGCTTAGGTCCCGACTAACCCTGAGCGGACGAGCCTTCCTCAGGAAACCTTGGGCTTTCGACGGAGGGGATTCTCACCCCTCTTTTCGCTACTCATACCGGCATTCTCACTTCTAAACGCTCCACCAGTCCTCACGATCTGACTTCGCTGCATTTAGAACGCTCCCCTACCACTTACACCTGAAGGTGTAAATCCATAGCTTCGGTGATACGTTTAGCCCCGGTACATTTTCGGCGCAGAGTCACTCGACCAGTGAGCTATTACGCACTCTTTAAATGGTGGCTGCTTCTAAGCCAACATCCTGGTTGTCTAAGCAACTCCACATCCTTTTCCACTTAACGTATACTTGGGGACCTTAGCTGATGGTCTGGGCTGTTTCCCTCTTGACTACGGATCTTAGCACTCGCAGTCTGACTCCCGAGGATAAGTAATTGGCATTCGGAGTTTGACTGAATTCGGTAATCCTGTGGGGACCCCTAGTCCAATCAGTGCTCTACCTCCAATACTCTCACCTCGAGGCTAGCCCTAAAGCTATTTCGGGGAGAACCAGCTATTTCCGAGTTCGATTGGCATTTCACCCCTACCCACACCTCATCCCCGCATTTTTCAACATGCGTGGGTTCGGGCCTCCATTCAGTGTTACCTGAACTTCACCCTGGACATGGGTAGATCACACGGTTTCGGGTCTACGACGGCGTACTCATTCGCCCTATTCAGACTCGCTTTCGCTACGGCTCCGCTTTATCAGCTTAACCTTGCACGACATCGTAACTCGCCGGTTCATTCTACAAAAGGCACGCTGTCACCCATTAACGGGCTCCAACTAGTTGTAGGCACACGGTTTCAGGATCTCTTTCACTCCCCTTCCGGGGTGCTTTTCACCTTTCCCTCACGGTACTGGTTCACTATCGGTCACTAGGGAGTATTTAGCCTTGGGAGATGGTCCTCCCGGATTCCGACGGGGTTTCACGTGTCCCGCCGTACTCAGGATCCACTCTGGAGGAAACGAAGTTTCGGCTACGGGGTTGTTACCCTCTTCGACGGACCTTTCCAGGTCGCTTCACCTACTTCGTTTCTTTTTGACTCCGTATAGAGTGTCCTACAACCCCAAGAGGCAAGCCTCTTGGTTTGGGCTGTTTCCGTTTCGCTCGCCGCTACTCAGGAAATCGCATTTGCTTTCTCTTCCTCTGGGTACTTAGATGTTTCAGTTCCCCAGGTCTGCCTTCTCATACCCTATGTATTCAGATATGGATACCATCCTATTAAAGATGGTGGGTTCCCCCATTCGGATATCCCCGGTTCAAAGCTTACTTACAGCTCCCCGAGGCGTTTCGCCGTTCGTCGCGTCCTTCTTCGGCTCCTAGTGCCAAGGCATTCACCGTGCGCCCTTTCTAACTTAACCATTTCGGCTGCAAATCAACGGCGGATTTCTTCGTCCACTTCACCTTCTCAGTCATGTCACGTACGGATGTACGCTCCATTCTTTCGAAGCTTCGTTTCCTCGATCTCCTTGTTGCTTTTGACCAAATTTGACTTCCGATTTTCGATTGCTCGAATCTCTTTGGTCGTATTATCAAAGGTTTGATATGAATTCTTGACATTCTCGTTCGTCTATCGTTATAGACTCCGATGAATTAATCATGTTTATCGTTATTATCTAGTTTTCAAAGAACCACTTGGCTGCGAATCAACGGCGGATTTCTTCGTCCATTTCCTTCTTCCGATTCTCACGTGCTAAAGCACGCTCCGAGTCACCAGAATTTCATGTCCTTGAACTCCTTGTTGCTTCTTGCCAACAGACTTAGATGTTCGATATTCTCAAACGTCTTAGCTGTTTTAAATTTGAAAGATTAGCTCTTTCAAAACTGAACAAAAAGACCGAAGCGCCTTACACATCAAAGATGTATAAGTTCGACTAGAGTTAAATACTCCATAGAAAGGAGGTGATCCAGCCGCACCTTCCGATACGGCTACCTTGTTACGACTTCACCCCAATCATCTGTCCCACCTTAGGCGGCTGGCTCCAAAAGGTTACCCCACCGACTTCGGGTGTTACAAACTCTCGTGGTGTGACGGGCGGTGTGTACAAGGCCCGGGAACGTATTCACCGCGGCATGCTGATCCGCGATTACTAGCAATTCCGGCTTCATGTAGGCGAGTTGCAGCCTACAATCCGAACTGAGAATGGCTTTATGGGATTGGCTCGACCTCGCGGTTTTGCTGCCCTTTGTACCATCCATTGTAGCACGTGTGTAGCCCAGGTCATAAGGGGCATGATGATTTGACGTCATCCCCACCTTCCTCCGGTTTGTCACCGGCAGTCACCTTAGAGTGCCCAACTTAATGCTGGCAACTAAGATCAAGGGTTGCGCTCGTTGCGGGACTTAACCCAACATCTCACGACACGAGCTGACGACAACCATGCACCACCTGTCACTTTGTCCCCCGAAGGGGAAAGCTCTATCTCTAGAGTGGTCAAAGGATGTCAAGACCTGGTAAGGTTCTTCGCGTTGCTTCGAATTAAACCACATGCTCCACTGCTTGTGCGGGCCCCCGTCAATTCCTTTGAGTTTCAGCCTTGCGGCCGTACTCCCCAGGCGGAGTGCTTAATGTGTTAACTTCGGCACTAAGGGCATCGAAACCCCTAACACCTAGCACTCATCGTTTACGGCGTGGACTACCAGGGTATCTAATCCTGTTTGCTCCCCACGCTTTCGCGCCTCAGCGTCAGTTACAGACCAGAGAGTCGCCTTCGCCACTGGTGTTCCTCCACATATCTACGCATTTCACCGCTACACGTGGAATTCCACTCTCCTCTTCTGTACTCAAGTCTCCCAGTTTCCAATGACCCCTCGGGGTTGAGCCCCGATATTTCACATCAGACTTAAAAGACCGCCTGCGCGCGCTTTACGCCCAATAATTCCGGACAACGCTTGCCACCTACGTATTACCGCGGCTGCTGGCACGTAGTTAGCCGTGGCTTTCTGGTTAGGTACCGTCAAGGTGCCGACCTATTCGAACGGCACTTGTTCTTCCCTAACAACAGAGCTTTACGATCCGAAAACCTTCATCACTCACGCGGCGTTGCTCCGTCAGACTTTCGTCCATTGCGGAAGATTCCCTACTGCTGCCTCCCGTAGGAGTCTGGGCCGTGTCTCAGTCCCAGTGTGGCCGATCACCCTCTCAGGTCGGCTACGCATCGTCGCCTTGGTAAGCCATTACCTTACCAACTAGCTAATGCGCCGCGGGCCCATCCCGTAGTGATAGCCGGAGCCATCTTTTACAAAGGAACCATGTGATTCCTTTGATTATCCGGTATTAGCACCGATTTCTCGATGTTATCCCAGTCTACAGGGCAGGTTGCCCACGTGTTACTCACCCGTCCGCCGCTAACCTCTGGGAGCAAGCTCCCTTTGGTTCGCTCGACTTGCATGTATTAGGCACGCCGCCAGCGTTCGTCCTGAGCCAGGATCAAACTCTCCGTTAAAGGATAAGCTGATTCGCTCATTTTTGCTGGCTAGCTTCAGTTTTCACTGAAGTTCCATTTGCATTGATTTCTCAATGACTAACATTGACGAGATACCTTGTATCTCTTTAATTCGCTTGGCTTTTGTTCAGTTTTCAAAGAACTTGTTTCGCTCATTGGCGACTTATCTAATATATCACTTCGACTCATTCAAGTCAACAACTTTTTTTCATTAAAATATTTTGTTTAATGAGTTGTTTTTGCTGTGCGTCTTAGCGACAAGAAATAATATACCATAGTATCTTATTACATTGCAACAGTTTTATTAAAAATAAATAATTAACTCAACTTTCGCAGCGTATAATTGACTCTTAACCGTTGATAGAGATTGATTTTAGGGCGATACCATACTCAAATTGACTTTACATGGACGGTTCAATCGTTGACAGTCTGAACACATCTCTTCGTAGGCTGTTGAAGAAATCTGTTCACTAAAATGAAGCTCTTCGGCTAGTCGCTACCAAAACCATACTCCGCGTCCTGCAGGAACCTGGCGAGCCTCCTCGGTACACCTGTGGGGTCTCGCTCCACAGTTTATTCCTGCGGGAGTCTCCGTATGGTTTTGTCCGCTAAGTGTAGGGGAGAGGCTTGATGATATTGCTTTTTCCAAATCAGCTATTTCTAACGCAGAAGGACCTTCTTCTTCACTTTGTTGGTTATGGAACTAAATAGGTAGTTGCCACCTATTTTTTCCTAAGTCTGTAGTCATCAAAAGACAGGATAAACAAGCTCGATCATCTAGCTAATGTACAGAGCATCAACAATGATTTGTTTACAACTGTAACGGATTTAGTCATGGAAAGAGAAAAATCATTCTCAAGCTAATGTACGTTGAAGTCATGACTGTTTTTTTATTCAATGAGAAAAAGGAACCTAGATTCGATTCCAGTATCTAGCGGACAAACAGACACGGAGACCCCGCAAGCGTGCTGAGGAGGCTCATGAGGTTCCTGCAGGACGCGGAGTGTCTGTTTGGGAGCGACCGCCGAAGAAGAGCATTGTCTATTTTTTCTTAATGCACAGTTTATCCGTTTGGTGTAATAGTGCGTTCTCGCTTTTCAAACGTGTCAAGGGCATTTGTTTAAGAGCTTCCCTTTCGCTCTGCCAACTAGTTGAACGGATTTTCTCGATGCGAAAGGTGAGTAATTAAAAATCAAAACCATTCTCCATCTCATTTTCACAAGCTGTTGTATAGGACTAAAAACTAAATGGACTTTCCATCTTCAATGAGCTTTTACAAGGAGAGTTATTTCTTTAAATACTTACTCCTAGCAAGAGACTAACTCCCTTTCTATTAACCACTTGTATTCATCTTAACAGCTCAGAATCTCCCTACCGATTGTCTAGTCACATAAAAAAGTCACCAGCTCCTCTTAAATCGGCTGGTGACTTTTTCGAAAACAACTATCTATTCTTTTAATTCTACATCACGTAAAAATAAGAAACTACTTGGATATTGGAAATAACCTTCTACATTGTCACGTAAGCCAGTTAATAAAATAGAGTGGTACACTGGTACAAGTGGTGCTTCATCCACAAGTAACTGTTGCACTTCTTTATATAATTCTAAACGTGTAGCTTCGTCCATTTCCTTTCTCCCTGCTTCTAATAGAGCGTCCACATCATCATTTTGGATAAATGAGCGGTTACCTGGTGCTCCAACATTAGACGAATGAAACATCCCATATAGCCCATAATCCGCATCAAGAGTAACAGTTCCCCAACTTCCAACAAATAATTGATGATTTCCTTTTGCTGTTGCATCAAGATAAGCACCTTGTTCAGCAATTTGAATCGATAAATCAATGCCAAGTGGAGCTAATTGTGCTTGAGCATATTCAGCAATGTTAATATTAGAACGCAAATCAGTTGTTAAAATCGTTGCTTGGAAACCATCAGCATAACCAGCTTCTTCTAATAAACTTTTGGCTTCTTCAACATTATAAGTTAGTGGAGTAATGTCATCTGAATATCCATAAACGGTCGGAGCTAAAAACCCTTGTGCCGGTAAAGCCACTCCATCTACAATCCCATCAATTAATTCTTCTTTATCAATGGCCATTGTGATGGCATGCCTTACCCGTTTATCATTAAATGGTTCTACCTCTAAATTAAAGCCAATATACGTTAAATTTGAACTATCTGATTGCTGAACCACCGTACCATCCGTATTCTCTAATTGATTGATATCATTTGGATTTACCGGATAAATAATATCGGCCTCTTCTGTTTGTAATTCAGCAATTCTTGTCAGATCCTCGGGAACAACTTTAAATGTAACCTTATCAACATTCGCTTCAATATCCCAGTAGTCTTCATTTTTAGTTAACGTAACATTTTCTCCTGGAACACTTGATTCATATTTAAAATAACCTGTACCAATTGGATTTTCATTTACATAAGCAAAAGGCGGTGCTCCATTTTCCATTGCCTCATAATCAGCTTCAATCGCTTCTTTACTAATCATATGTCCTGCCGGATGTGCTAAATGAGCTGGTAACGCTACAAAAGGAAATTCTGTTTCAATGTGTACAGTATACTCATCAATTACTTCTACATTTGTTACCATATCAAAAAGAAAACCGACAGGGGATGCGACATCTTTGTCGAATATACGATCGAAGTTCACTTTTACGACTTCTGCATTAAATGGTGTTCCGTCGTGAAACTCAATCCCTTGGCGTAACTTTAGTTCCCATACCGTATCTTCAATTTGTTCATAACTTTCTGCTAAACCTGGTTTTAATGTTAAATCTTTATCGAGAAAAACAAGCGTATCATAGATCGCACTCATAACATATAATGAGTTCCCATCATTTGCGGCATGTGGATCCAATGAGACTGGTGCAGAAGTTAAATCAACAACTAAATCTCCTCCACTTGCTTGTTCTGTCGCTGTATTTCCCTCTGACTCATTCGATTGTCCTGAACAAGCAACTAAAGTGATTAAAATAAATATAAATGAAATAAATGCTAACTTTTTCATCTTAACCTCCCATTGGTTTTGTAATGTTTATACATATATCTCTTATCCCTAGTAAAAAGGTATGTTTAGTTACATACATAGTATAAGTGCATTATTGAGATTGGTCAATATTCTATGCTTCTTAGATTATTTGAAATATACTCGGCTTTATTAACTATTACATACGCATTCTAAGTCGCTTACTGATTTAATAGAATCAAAAAAAGCTGAATGGTTTCCCATCCAACTTTTCTTTAGATATGTGTCTTACATTATGACTCATCGGTTTCTTCATCAGATTCCTTGACAGTCTCTACTTCTTCACTTAATTCTTCTTGCTCCATTGATTCCACATTGGATTCAACTTCATCTTCTAAATCATTAATTTCCTCGTCTTCGATTTCAACTCGGGCTACAGTTGCAACCTCTTCACCCTCATCAATTCGAATCACTTTAACCCCTTGAGTATTACGTCCAGTTATGGAAATCCCTTCGACTTGTGTACGGATAATGACACCACTAACCGTAATAATCATAATATCATGGTCATCAGATACAATTTTTAAGGCGACGAGCGACCCATTTTTATCAGTAATGTTCGAAGTCTTAATTCCTTTACCACCACGGTTTTGAATACGGTATTCCTCAATCGGTGTTCGTTTACCATATCCTTTTTCAGTAACAATTAAGACTTGATGTCCCTCTTCAATAATATCCATTCCAACAACATAATCATCATCTTTTAAAGAAATCCCTTTTACTCCACCAGCAGTACGTCCCATTAATCGAACATCTTCTTCATGGAAACGAATCGCCATTCCATTTTTTGTTCCGATAATGATTTCTCTTTCGCCATTTGTTAAACGAACGCCATGAAGTTCATCCTCACCACGTAAGTTGATTGCAAATAATCCACCTTTACGGATATTTGCAAATGATGATAGCTGGGTTCTTTTCGCAATACCATGTTTTGTTAAGAAGAATAAAAACTCATCGTCTTTAAACTCTTCAATAGGAATAACGGTACTAATATATTCATCAGAATCTATTTGCAGGAGATTAATAATCGGAATCCCTTTTGCCGTTCTTCCTAATTCAGGAATTTCATATCCTTTCAAACGATACACTTTCCCTTTATTAGAGAAGAACAAAATCGTATGGTGGGTATTCGTTGTGAACAGATGGGAAACGAAATCATTATCATTAGTACCCATCCCTTGAATCCCTTTACCTCCACGTTTTTGACTACGATATGTAGAAATCGGTAATCTCTTAATATATCCGTTATGAGTGAGTGTAATCACGATATTTTGACGTGGGATTAAGTCTTCATCCTCAAACTGGTCCTCATTCATCGAGATAATTGTACGACGCTCATCATTGTATTTCGCTTTTATTTCTAAAAGCTCCTCACGAATGATTTCTAATACCTTTTCACCATCAGCTAAAATCGCCTTTAATTCAGCAATTCGGGCTAATAACTCTTGGTATTCACTTTCAATTTTATCTCTTTCTAAGCCTGTTAAACGTTGAAGTCTCATATCAAGAATCGCTTGAGCTTGCTCATAACTTAATTGAAAATTCTCCATTAGACCATTACGGGCAAGATCAGTTGTTTGCGAAGCACGAATTAAGCTAATAATCTCATCAATATGGTCAAGAGCAATTCGTAAACCTTCAAGAATATGAGCTCTCGCTTCTGCTTTTCTTAATTCAAACGAAGTCCGGCGGCGAATAACTTCAACTTGATGCTTCAAATACTCTTCCAAACACTCTTTTAAATTTAAAACTTTTGGCCTACCGTCTACAAGAGCCAATAAGTTAATTCCAAAGCTTGTTTGCAAAGATGTTTGTTTATATAAATTATTTAGCAATACATTCGCATTTACATCACGTCTTAACTCAATGACAACTCGTAAACCATCCCGATCCGATTCATCACGTAAATCGGTAATGCCTTCGATTTTTTTATCACGAACAAGTTCAGCAATCTTTTCAATTAACTTCGCTTTATTAACCTGATAAGGAATTTCAGAAACGATAATTCTCGGTTTGCCATTATGTTCTTCAATATCAGATTTTGCACGTAAAGTAATGGAACCGCGACCTGTCTGATACGCCTTACGAATTCCGGAACGACCAAGAATTTCAGCACCAGTCGGGAAATCGGGTCCTGGAATAAACTCCATTAACTCGGCAATGTCCATTTCAGGATTTTCAGATAACGCTAAGACGCCATCAATCACTTCTCCTAATTGGTGCGGAGGAATATTTGTCGCCATCCCAACTGCGATACCAGAAGATCCATTAACTAATAAGTTTGGAAATCTCGCTGGTAGTACGACAGGCTCTCTTTCTGAACCATCGTAGTTATCTTGGTAATCAATCGTATCTTTATTAATATCACGGATAAGCTCCATCGAGATTTTCGACATCTTCGCCTCTGTATAACGCATAGCGGCAGCTGAGTCTCCATCAATTGAACCGAAGTTACCATGACCATTTACAAGCATATAACGATAGCTAAAATCTTGTGCCATCCTTACCATTGTTTCGTATACAGCGGAGTCACCATGTGGATGATACTTCCCGATAACTTCCCCAACGATACGTGCTGATTTTTTATAAGCTTTATCAGCTGTCATTCCAAGATCATTCATCGCATATAAAATACGACGGTGTACTGGTTTTAAACCATCTCGTGCATCAGGCAAAGCACGGCTGACGATTACACTCATCGCATAATCCATAAACGATGTTTTCATTTCTTTGGCTATGTTTATTCCTTTAACTCTTGATTGTTCCTGTTCAGCCATTACTTAAACCTCCAACTAGATATCAAGATTCTCCACGTATTGAGCATTTTCCTGGATAAAGTCACGACGTGGTTCGACACGATCACCCATTAATATTTCAAAGATTTCATCGGCTTTAATCGCATCTTCTAATGTGACTTGCAGGAGAGTACGATGCTCTGGATCCATTGTCGTTTCCCAAAGCTGAGTTGGATTCATTTCTCCAAGTCCTTTATAACGTTGAATGCCTATTTTGGCATTCTCTGGGTATGATTTTAGAATCGGATCTAGTTCTTTTTGGACATATGCATATTGAATTTCTTTTCCGTGTGTCACTTTATATAAAGGTGGTTGCGCAATATACACGTAACCATACTCAATAAGTGGTTTCATATAACGGTAAAAGAAAGTAAGCAATAATGTTCGAATATGAGCTCCATCCACATCTGCATCTGTCATAATAATAATTTTGTGGTATCTTGCTTTCTCTATATCAAAATCTCCACCAACACCTGTACCAAAAGCGGTAATCATCGCTCGAATTTCATTATTGGCGAGAATTTTATCAAGTCTTGCTTTTTCAACATTAATAATTTTTCCTCGTAAAGGTAAAATCGCTTGGAAGTGACGGTCACGACCTTGTTTAGCGGAACCACCAGCCGAATCACCCTCAACGATATATATTTCACTAATAGAAGCATCCTTTGAAGCACAATCAGCTAATTTACCTGGAAGGGCACTTACCTCTAACGCACTTTTACGACGCGTTAATTCACGTGCCTTTTTGGCTGCTTCTCTAGCACGAGATGCCATTAAACCTTTTTCGACAATTTTTCTAGCTACTTGTGGATTTTCAATTAAAAAGCGTGAAAAATGCTCTGAAAATAATGAATCCGTAATCGTTCTTGCTTCACTATTACCTAATTTCGTTTTTGTTTGACCTTCAAATTGTGGATCAGGAATTTTCACAGAAATAATGGCTGTAAGTCCTTCCCTAACATCATCACCTGTTAAGTTCGGGTCATTTTCCTTAACAAGACTATTTTTTCTCGCATAATCATTGATCACCCGAGTTAAAGCCGTTTTAAAACCAGACTCATGTGTTCCACCTTCATGAGTGCTAATATTATTCGCAAAGGAATAAAGATTGCCAACGTAGCCGTCATTGTACTGCACAGCAACTTCTACGTTTAGGCCCTCTTTTTCGCCTTCAATGTGAATCGGTTCATCATGCAGCACTTCTTTTGTACGGTTTAAATGCTTAACAAATGAAGCGATACCACCTTCGTAATAATACTTAGCTGACTTACCATCCTCACGTTTATCCGTTATTGTGATTGTTAAGCCTTTATTTAAAAAGGCTAGTTCTCTTAAACGAAGAGCCAACGTATCATAATCATAAACAATCGTTTCTTGGAAAATTTCCGGATCAGGTTTAAAGTGTGTTTTCGTTCCTGAATTCTCACTTTGTCCAATAATTGCTAAGTCTGCCGCAGGGACACCTTGATGATATTTTTGATGATAAAGATTCCCATCTCTTTCAATTTCGACTTCTAACATTGTCGATAACGCATTAACAACCGATGCACCAACCCCATGCAGCCCGCCGGATACTTTATAACCACCGCCGCCAAACTTTCCTCCTGCATGCAGGACCGTCATAATAACTTCAACGGCTGGTCGCCCCATCTTTTCATGAATCCCTACTGGAATACCGCGTCCATTGTCAATGACCGTAATGCTGTTATCCTCTTCAATCAAAACATCAATTTGATCACAAAATCCTGCCATTGCTTCATCAATACTATTATCGACAATTTCCCAAACTAGATGGTGCAGGCCACGAGCACTCGTTGAGCCAATATACATTCCAGGTCTTTTTCGTACGGCTTCTAACCCTTCTAAGACCTGTATTTGACTCGCATCATAGGATTGTTGTTCAGAATGTTGTTCATTCGACAAGTTCTTCACCTTCATTCTCTATACTTTCGCTTTCTATTTATCGTCAGCTAACACATCGTTGTTCAGATCAGCTGTTCACTCTTTTTCTGTGAAATCAAGGTCAACATTAACCGATGCACGTTTTTTTAACGTACCCGATGATACAGGCGAATAATAGACTGCATGATCTGTAATAACAATCGATTTAATAAATTCTTCACTAATCACAATAGCTTGTTTTCGCTTTTTCTCTTGTTTTAAATAAGTACTTGTGACAGTAGATGATTCTTGCACATCTCGACTTAAAATCGCAATAATTTCTTTTCCACGAACGACCATATCGCCACCTAAATGGATAAACAATCGTATCACCACCTCATCATTTTGGATGAATCGTCCCTTGTTCCACTTCAAAAATGGAAGCTTGCTCTAAGGCTTGTTTATGAACACCCGCAAGATTTGTTGTTGTTACAAACGTTTGAACGCGTTTTTGAATCGTTTCAATCAAATGAGACTGACGATAATCATCTAATTCTGAAAGGACGTCATCCAATAAAAGAATCGGATATTCACCGATTTCGGAATGAATTAATTCAATTTCAGCTAACTTAATAGATAAAGCTGTCGTACGTTGCTGCCCTTGGGAGCCAAAGGTTTGTACGTTCTTTCCATTCACTTCAAACCCTAAATCATCACGATGTGGACCAAATAATGTGACCCCACGTTGAATTTCTTTTTGTTTTTTTTCTTGATAAGTTTGATAGAGTATATCTTTTATTTTCGTCAAATCAAGCTCTTCTGATACACCAGAGGATGGTAAATATGTAATTTTAAGCGATTCTTTCCCTCTGCTAATATCCGAATGGATCTGTTCTGCCCATTTTTGTAGTTGTTTAAGAAATCGATAGCGCTTTTGAATGATTTCAGCTGCTAACGGAATCATTTGATCGGTTAAGATATCAAGCATCTCGAGCGAGCCTTTTTTTATTTGCAGCTGCTTTAGCAATTGATTTCGTTGCTGCAGTACCTTTTGATAGAGGCCTAAATGATATAAATAAAGTGGATTTATTTGACCTAATTCACGATCAATAAACTTCCTTCTACCTTGAGGACTACCTTTAACGAGGTTCAAATCCTCTGGGGCAAACATGACCACATTGACAGCTCCAATATATTCACTTAATTTACGTTGTTCTAACCCATTTAGTTTAACCTTTTTCCCTTTTATCGAAATGATGACATCTAATTTGAGCGGGGATCCCTTTTTAATAACTTCACCTTGAATTCTTGCAAACTCTTCTCCCCAGCTAATTAGTTCTTTATCATTAGACGTTCGATGTGATTTAGCAAGTGCTAATACATAAATGGCTTCAATGATATTTGTCTTCCCTTGAGCATTTTCACCGATACAAACATTCACTTTGGGATCAAAAGAAACTTGGGCATCTTGATAGTTTCTAAAATGCTTTATCGTTAGTGATTTAATATGCATAAGAAAATCCTCTAGTTAGCTGTAATTTCATATTCAGCTCCATCCGCGAGTTGGATACGATCACCATTAACAAGTTTTTTTCCACGCCGACTTTCCAACTCTCCATTCACAAGAACTTCATATTCGGCTAAATACCATTTTGCCATTCCACCCGTATCAATTGCACCTACCTCTTTTAATAATTGACCAAGTGTGATGTATTCTGTCGAAATTGAAATATGCTCCATACCTTCACTCTTCTTTCCGTACATAATTATCCGTAATTGCCGTAATCAAACGCAAGACAGCAAATCATGAAAGTGAAATGCTGTCTTTTCTTTAGCCGTTTTTTATTCTCTTGTCTCTATTGTACTAAACGAAACGATTCTAGCCAAGTCTGATCTAAAAAAAGGTGATGAATAGGCGGTTTAATAAGTACGAACCGGTGAGAACAAATGTAAATAATGATCTTGTTCGATTGGTTGAATCACAAATGGACTCATCGCACCAGTAAATTCAACTTTAATTTCATCGCTATCAATAACTTTTAAAGCATCAATAACATTTTTCCCATTAAAGGAAATACGCATTTCTTCTCCTGCGAACGATTGACTTTGAATTCTTTCTGTTACTTTCCCAATTTCTGGTGAGATTGAGGTGATTTCAATTAAGCCCTCTTCTAGTGTTTTTAAGTTAATCACATTATTTTTAGCTTCTCGTGATAGCAATAATGCCCGTTCTAGTGTTTGCAGCAATGGTTTCGTTTTTAATTGAATCGTTGTTTTGCTTTGAGTCGGAATCATATTTTTGGTTACAGGGTATTTCCCTTCTAACAACCTTGAGAAAAAGAGTAAATTTTTTAATTTAAATAAAATTTGATTCTCTGTGACAACAACATCGATAAATTCATTGCTTTCATCAATAATTTTACTTAATTCATTTAAGCTTTTACCTGGAATCACGACATTTTCAAAAGCAAGGCTTTCGTCATTTCTTTCAATATTTGTTTTACGCATGGCCAATCTATGACTATCTGTTGCAGTACAGTGTAGCACACCTTCGTTCGACTCTAGGTTTACACCTGTCAATACCGGGCGTGTTTCCTGAGTGGACACCGCAAAGACGGTTTGGCGAATCATATTTTTTAACATATCTTGCGGAAGACGGAATAAGAGTTCCTCTTCTAATTGTGGAAGACGAGGATATTCTTCAGGATCTAAGCCATTTAAATTAAAAACAGCAGAACCAGACCTAATCGTTGCTGCAAATTGATCTTGTACGATTAATTCAATTTCTTCACCAGGTAATTTTTTTACGATTTCCGCAAAATATTTTGCTTGTAAAACAATACTGCCTTCTTGTTCGAGTGTAATGTATTGTTTTTCTTCATCTTCTTTAGGGATAAAGGTTTCAATCGAAATATCAGAGTCACTTCCAGTTAAGGTGACACCGTCCTTTGTCGCAACAATTTTAATTCCAGTTAAAATCGGGATTGTTGTTCTAGACGAAACGGCTTTAGCTACGTGCTGAACGTCATGAACAAATCGATCGCGTTCAATCAAAAAATGCATAGAAAGTAACTCCTTTTTATAGATCTTTTTTATTAAAAGAATAGTAGTAATAGTAATAGGGCCTGTGATTATGTGGGTAACTAAGAGAAACTCAATCACACCGCGTTATCCACATGTTAATAAACTGTGTATGAATTAAGGTGAGTTATACACAGTTTCCACTACGAGCGGATTTGTTCGCTAATTTCTTGTAATTTTTTTTGTAAATCTTGATCGCTTGAAAGTAACCTAGAGATCTTTTCATGGGCATGGATCACGGTTGTATGATCACGCCCCCCAAACTCACTTCCGATTTTAGGTAAAGAGGAGTCTGTAAGTTCTCTTGATAAGTACATGGCGATTTGTCTGGGGAATGCAACGGATTTGGTTCGTTTTTTCGCTTTAAAATCTTCCAGCTTCACTTGGAAATGTTCACCTACTGCTTTTTGAATATCAATAATTGTCACGACTTTAGGTTTTGAATTTGGAATAATGTCCTTTAAAGCTTCTGCAGCCAAATCAGCATTCATATCTTGATTAATTAATGATGAATAGGCAACGACGCGAATGAGGGCCCCTTCTAATTCACGAATATTCGTATCGATTTGATTAGCAATATAAAGCATCACTTCATTCGGAATGTCTAAGTTTTCAGCTTTTGCCTTTTTACGCAAAATCGCGATTCTTGTTTCCAGATCGGGGGGAGTAATATCAGTAATCAATCCCCATTCAAATCGTGAGCGCAATCTGTCTTCAAGTGTGGGAATTTCTTTTGGCGGTCGGTCACTTGAAATGACAATTTGTTTAGATTCTTCATGTAAAGCGTTAAATGTATGGAAAAATTCTTCTTGTGTTTGTTCTTTTCCAGCAAGAAATTGAATATCATCTATTAGCAAGACGTCGACATTTCGATATTTATTGCGAAAATTAACGGCTTTGTTATCACGGATCGCGTTAATAAACTCGTTCGTAAATTTTTCAGAAGACAAGTAGACAACCTTTGCATCTGGGTTATGGTCCATCACATAATGACCAATCGCATGCATTAAGTGTGTTTTTCCTAAACCAACACCACCATAAATAAAAAGGGGATTGTACGCTTTTGCTGGTGCTTCTGCCACAGCAAGTGAAGCGGCATGGGCGAAGCGATTTCCGGAACCGATGACAAAAGTATTAAATGTGTATTTATCATTTAACATCGACTTTGTTGATAGGGCTGCCGAATTTGCTTCTGTTACAGTTTTCTTTTTAGGAATAGGTTCAAGAAATAAATCATCATCAGATTTATGTTCAGGAATAACAAACTTAGGTATCAATCTCGCCCCTGTTAATTGCTCAATTGTATCTGATGTTAATTCAGAATAGTGGTCTTCTAACCAATCGCGGGCAAATTCATTTGGTGCTGTTATCGTAATCGCATCATTTTGGATGTCACTGGCTTTTGTTGATTTTAGCCAAGTGTCATAACTAGGTTCGCTTACTTTTTTCTTAATTTCAGCTAAGACCCGCTCCCACAAATCATGAATATTTTCCAACGGATGAACCTCCTATCTTTGTAATCATTATTTTAGTTGGGTTAAAAGCCTCATAAAACTTAAAAATCTCTGCTATCTTGAATTGTTTTAAGTCACAAAAAGAAATCACAGAGTTCATCATTATTCTATGTTGTATAAGCTTTGTATAAGCTAGTGAATAAAACTGTATAAACATAAAAACGTAGAAAATGTGGAGATAAATATAATATAGTAGAAAAGTGTCGTTTTATACATATCCATAGAGTCTGTGGAAAAAGTACACACAGAAACATAAACCTGTCCACAACCTTACCCACAGGCTGTGGACAGGTTTATGACAATAATTAGTCGTCCACGAGTGAAAACATATTAATCATAGCAAAAAAAACCTTACACCGCAACGGATTTCTTCGTTTATCCACAAACCACAACATCCTGTGGTTTGTGGTTGTCCACAGCACAAGATATGTGTACAATCTGTCGATAAGTCTGGGGATAGGGCGAAGATTGTCGATTACCATTTATCCACAATGTAAATTGAACCGGAATATGCTAATATGGATAAGGGATTTTGAAGTGGGACTTTGAAATTGAGGGAGTTCTAAATGGAACCTTGACAACATGCCCTTATGTTCCGTATAATTTACAAGAATGTCTTTTATAGAGTCTTACAATGGAGTATATCCTCGAGGGAGGTGTAATAAATGGGAAAACCAACATTTCAACCAAATAATCGTAAACGTAAAAAAGTACATGGTTTCCGTGCCCGCATGAGCACTAAGAACGGACGTAAAGTACTTGCTCGTCGTCGTCGTAAAGGAAGAAAAGTGTTATCTGCATAGGCCACTGAATTTCAGTGGTCTTTTTCCAGTTTAAAATAAAAGACGGTTTTAAAAGAGGTTATAAGTGAACCGTTTTGAGGTGTAATGGAATGAATAAAGAGCAACGAATCAAAAAGAATGAGGAATTTTCGCTTGTTTTTAATAAAGGAACATCTGTTGCGAATCGTCAGTTTGTATTGTACGCATTAGCAAAAGAGGGACAAGATAAATTTCGACTCGGATTGTCTGTTAGCAAAAAGGTTGGAAATGCGGTGACAAGAAATCGAGTGAAACGAATGGTTCGAGCTTTTTTCCAAGAAAATAAAGAAAGACTACATATTGGATATGATTATGTAGTGATTGCTAGAAAACCAGTTGCAACAATGGAGTTTTCAGAAGTAGAAAGTAGTCTTCATCACATATTAAGAAAAGGCCGATATATAAGGAGAGGGAAATAACCTTTTCTGGTTTTATATAGGGCTTCAATATATATTAATGAAAGATGAACAAGGAGGAGAGCTTGTGCTCAAGAAGTTTAGCCTTGCAGCAGTGACGATTGGAATGCTTGTTCTATTAACTGGGTGTTTTGAAATTGAGCAGCCAATCACGAGTGAAAGTGAAGGAATATGGAATTCCTATTTTGTCTATCCATTATCTTGGTTAATTATTAAACTGGCCGATATGTTTAATGGCAGCTTTGGGTGGTCAATCGTGGCAGTTACCGTTATGTTAAGAACGGTGATGTTACCGCTAATGATTAAACAAACAAGAAGTGCCAAAGCGATGCAACAAATTCAACCTGAAATTAAGAAATTACAAGAGAAATATAGTGCCAAAGATCAAAAGACTCAACAAAAACTACAGCAAGAGATGATGGCTTTATGGCAAGAGAGAGGGGTTAATCCGTTAGCGGGCTGCTTACCTATCTTAGTACAAATGCCGATTTTGCTTGGATTATACCATGCCATTATGAGAACAGATATTGGCGAAGGGTCTTTCTTATGGTTTGCTCTTGATCAACCTGACTATATTTTACCGTTTATTGCGGGTATTACGACTTTTATCCAGCAAAAAATGATGATGGTACAAGATAACCCACAAATGAAGGTATTGTTAGTTGTCATGCCTGTAATGATTGCTGTATTTGCCTTCTTCTTCCCAGCAGCACTTACATTATATTGGGTTGTTGGTAATATATATATGATTGCTCAAACTTATTTTATTACTGGTCCGAATGCAGGTAAGAAAAAAGAAGTAACAGCAAATTCAGGAGGGAAGAAAAAGTGACCAAATTAACTGTATCAGGTAAAACGATTGAAGAAGCTGTTTCAAAAGCACTGAATGAATTGGGGACTACAGAGGAACGTCTTCGTTATGAAGTGATTGAACAACCGCAAAGAGGTTTTTTAGGTATTATTGGAACAAAACCTGCGATTATTGAAGCTTACATCAAACCTGATGCGGTTGAGATAGGTTATACCTTTCTTAAAGAGATGATTGAAGAGATTGGCTTTTCGGTAGAAATCGAAAAGAAGGAACAAGGTGACTTTATTTTATTTGAAATCATTGGGCAAGAGGATATGGGACGTTTAATCGGCAAAAGAGGTCAAACGTTAGACTCTTTGGAATATTTAACGAATTTAGTCGCTAATAAGCAGGATGACTCTTATATTCGCATCCAACTAGACGCAGAGAATTACCGTGCGAAACGAAGAGAAGCTTTAGAGCAATTAGCTCATCGTGTCAGCCGGAAGGTTTTAAGACAGAAGCAAAAAGTGGTACTAGAGCCGATGAATGCAGGAGAACGTAAGGTGATTCATACATCGTTACAGAATGTCTCTGGAGTTGATACGTATTCGCAAGGTAAGGGCTCTAATCGCCATATCGTCATCGTCCCAGAAACCAAATAAAATGGATTGTCAGAATCCTCTATCACATCGATAGAGGGTTTTCTTTATTTTGTAAACTAGTAGCTCCCTAGATAGAAACTTTTCATTGTTGTATTCGTATGATAATGTAAAAGATTAGGGAGTCTTCCTGTGTATAAATGGTATAAATGTTGTTATACACATGTGGATTATTAGCTTATTTTGACGTTATTTAGGATAAACTAAATAGATGTGGATAAGAACAAACATAAAGGAAGAAATTTTGCGTGCGATCGGTTAAAATAGAAGGATATAGAATGGTGTCTAATAGAGGAAAAAATAAAATAATTTTTAGAGGCACAGACGGAATTTTGAAAAGGTAGTATCCGCTATTCATTATAATTAGTGACATGTGAGCATTGAGGTGAAGGTTAAATGGAGTTTGATACAATTGCAGCTGTATCGACCGCTTTAGGAGAAGGAGCGATAGGTATCGTTCGTTTAAGCGGTGATGAAGCGATTTCTATAGCAGATAAAATATACACAGGAAAAAAAACGTTAAAGGATGTACCGTCTCATACGATTGTGTATGGGCATCTGATTGACCCGAAAACAGATGAGCGGGTAGAGGAAGCGATGGTTTCGATCTTAAGAGCACCAAAGACATTTACACGAGAAGATGTTGTCGAAATTAATTGTCACGGTGGAATTATGTCGGTTAACCGTGTGTTGCAGCTCGCTTTAACACATGGAGCAAGACTAGCAGAACCAGGTGAATTTACAAAACGAGCCTTTTTAAATGGGCGTATTGACCTTTCGCAAGCAGAAGGGGTTATGGATCTTATAAGAGCGAAAACAGATAAAGCAATGAGTATTGCTTTAAATCAAGTAGAAGGTCGGTTATCAAAAAAGATTGCGGTCTTGCGTCAAGCCTTATTAGAAACGGTCGCCAATGTTGAAGTGAATATTGATTACCCTGAATATGATGCGGAAACAATGACTCATGATTTATTAAAAACGAAAGCTGGCTTTGTTATAAGTGAGATAGAGAAGTTGTTAATCACAGCCGAGCAAGGAAAAATTGTGAGAGAAGGGTTATCTACAGTTATTATTGGAAGACCAAATGTTGGGAAGTCTTCCTTATTAAATAGCCTTGTCCACGAAAATAAAGCGATTGTTACTGATATACCAGGAACGACTCGTGATGTAATTGAAGAGTATGTCAATGTAAGAGGGGTACCACTAAAACTAGTAGACACAGCTGGTATTCGAGAAACAGAAGACATTGTTGAAAAAATTGGGGTAGAACGCTCGCGGCAAGTATTAAAAGAAGCTGAATTAATTCTCCTTGTTCTAAATTATGGAGATGAATTAACAAAAGAAGATGAAGCTTTATTCGAAGCTGTACAGATGATGAATGTCATTGTCGTTGTGAATAAAACCGATCAAGAGAGAAAAATTAATCTAGAAAAAGTAAAAAAGTTAAATGAAGGTCGTCCTCTTGTCACGACAGCTTTAATAGAAGATAGGGGAGTAGAGGAGCTTGAACAGGCCATCGCTGACTTATTTTTCTCAGGCAGCATGGAAGCAGAGGATGTCACATACGTCTCAAACTCACGTCATATTGCCTTGTTAGAGCAAGCTAAGTCGACAATTGAGGATGCTGTTGCCGCAATTGATATGGGGGTACCAATCGATTTAGTGCAAATAGATGTGACTAGAACTTGGGAAATATTAGGTGAAATTATTGGAGATACCATTCAGGACAGTTTATTAGATCAACTGTTCTCGCAGTTCTGTCTTGGAAAATAAGGAACGAAAGAAAAGGAGGGAAAGCAGATGAACTATCAAGGTGGAGAGTTTGATGTAATCGTCGTTGGTGCAGGTCATGCAGGGGTTGAAGCTGGACTTGCAGCTGCCCGCATGGGAGCCAACACCTTAATGCTTACATTAAATTTAGATGCAGTCGCCTTTATGCCGTGTAATCCATCAGTAGGGGGACCTGCAAAAGGGATTGTTGTTCGTGAAATTGATGCGCTTGGTGGAGAGATGGGGCGTAATATAGATAAAACGCATATCCAAATGCGTATGTTAAATACTGGTAAGGGTCCTGCTGTAAGGGCTTTACGTGCACAAGCGGATAAATTCCTTTATCAACATGAAATGAAAAAAACAATTGAAGAGCAAGAGAATTTATTGCTACGTCAAGGTATGGTTGATCGTTTAATTATAGAAGAGGGTGTTTGTAAAGGGGTTATTACAAACACAGGGGCAGAATATCGTAGTAAATCAGTTGTCATTACGACAGGTACGTACTTACGTGGGCGAATTATTTTGGGCGAGCTTTCTTATGAGAGTGGTCCTAATAATATGCAACCATCGATTAAATTATCGGAGCACTTAAAAGAGCTTGGTTTTGACTTAGTGCGGTTTAAAACAGGGACGCCACCTCGGGTTAATGGAAGTTCGATTGACTATAATCAAACAGAGATTCAGCCGGGCGACGATAAACCACGAGCGTTCTCATATGAAACGACTAAATATATTACCGATCAATTGCCATGCTGGTTAACATATACGAGTACGGAAACACATGAAATTATTAATCAGAACTTAAGTCGTTCACCAATGTATTCCGGAATGATTGAAGGCACAGGACCAAGATATTGCCCTTCTATTGAAGATAAAATTGTTCGATTTAATGATAAACCAAGACATCAAATTTTCCTTGAACCAGAAGGTCGTAATACAACGGAAGTTTATGTTCAAGGTTTATCAACAAGTTTGCCTGAAGATGTTCAATTAAAAATGTTAAAATCGATTCCTGGCCTTGAAAATGTTCGAATGATGCGTCCTGGTTATGCGATTGAATATGATGCGATGGTTCCAACACAGCTTTGGCCTACATTGGAAACAAAAAAAGTCGAGAATTTATTTACAGCTGGCCAAATTAATGGCACATCTGGTTATGAAGAAGCTGCTGGTCAAGGAATTATGGCTGGTATTAATGCGGCTAGAAAAGCAAAAGATAAAGAAGGCTTAATATTAGATCGTTCTGAAGCGTATATTGGTGTATTAATTGATGATTTAGTAACAAAAGGAACAAATGAACCTTATCGATTATTAACCTCGCGTGCAGAGTATCGTTTATTGCTTCGCCATGATAATGCTGATCTTCGTTTAACGAGAAAAGGTTATGAAATTGGTCTCATTAGTGATGAACGCTTTGCTCGCTTTGAGCAAAAGAAACAAGCTATAGAAGAAGAGAAGAAGCGTTTAGAAGGGATTATTATTAAACCTTCTAATGAGGTTGCCAATCTTTTAGAGAAAGCGAACTCTACACCTTTACAAGAAGCAGTGAGAGCATCTGCGTTTTTAAAACGACCAGAACTTACGTACCAAGATGTTGCATCTGTCATTCCAGCTTCTGAACAAGATATAAATGAAGACATTGCGGAACAAGTTGAGATCCAAGTCAAGTATGAAGGCTATATTGAAAAGCAATTGCAGCAAGTTGAACGGGCAAAGAAGATGGATAAGAAGAAGATCCCAGATAATCTTGATTATTTTGCAATTAATGGCTTAGCGACTGAAGCTAAACAAAAATTAAGTCAGGTGAGACCATTATCAGTCGGTCAAGCCTCTCGCGTTTCTGGTGTTAATCCAGCTGATATTTCTATTCTTCTTGTGTATATCGAACAAGGACGTTTAGCGAAAATAGACTAAGCTGAGGTCACTGAAAAAGTCTAATTCTCGCTTTTAAAACTGGGAAGAACCTCAAATAATTAGGTTCTTCATTAGATGATTCATTATGGCTTTAGCTAGTTTTTATTTGATTAAAACGAAGCCAGCGTAATACCTGAAGGCTCCCGGTTCATCCGCGGAACGGATAGGGAGGGTATGCAGCTGGCGGAGTAAGCCGAATCATCAAACCCTATTCTAACTAACAAGACTATTTCAGTAGTCTCTAAGCTCATATGGAGGCTTAAATGAACAAAGAAACATTTGTAGAAGCATTATTAGAAAAAGGCATTCAATTAAACGAGAAACAGCAGTGGCAATTCCAACGTTATTTTGAAGTGTTGGTGGAGTGGAATGAGAAGATGAACTTAACCGCTCTTACTTCAGAAGAGGATGTGTATTTGAAGCATTTTTATGACTCAATTTCGGCCTGCTTCTATTATTCCTTTAAAGAAGGTCAAAATATTATTGATGTAGGCGCTGGGGCTGGTTTTCCAAGTTTGCCTATAAAAATTATTCATCCAGGACTCAATGTCCATATTGTCGATTCGTTAAATAAAAGAATTGGTTTTCTTGAACATTTAGCAAACGAACTTGAATTAGAAAATGTAAAATTTTATCATGATCGAGCTGAATTGTTTGGTCAAAATGTAAAACATCGAGAGAAGTATGACTTAGTTATGGCACGAGCTGTAGCAAGAATGTCCGTATTGTCAGAGCTTTGTTTACCACTTGTGAAGGTCGGAGGCGACTTTGTAGCTTTAAAAGGGGCGAGCTCACAAGAAGAACTATCAGAAGGGTTATTTGCAATTGAGTCATTAGGTGGACGTGTGATGGATTCCTTTCAGTTCGAATTACCGGAAGAAAATAGTGATCGACATATTGTGATCATCAAAAAAGAGAAAAAAACAGCCAAGAAGTATCCACGAAAACCGGGAACACCAAATAAACAGCCTTTAAGTAAATAACGGGCACTATTGCAGTTAGTGATAGGACTTGCCCTAAAAAATGATGCTGTATCTATGAAGTCAAAAGACCTTATGGGATGGCATCAAGATAGTTTTTCTTAATAGTTTAATAGATTTAAAATGTTTCACGTGAAACATCATCTTTGTTCAGTGGAGGGGTCTACTTGAAGATAAATTTTTTGCGGAAAATCGATAATCGAATAGGGGAAGAAGGAATGACTTTAATCATGTCGAATATAGTAGGGATGGTTAATATCAAAGGTGGTGTTAGGCGATGAAGCAGCCGTTCTCACGCCTATTCGGCTTTAATGAGAAGCAAAATGAAGTGACAGAAGAAGAAGTAATCGAGCGCGAGGAAATAAAAGAGGTCGCAATTGTTGATATCGTTCCAAATCGTTTCCAACCACGGACCATTTTTGATCAGGAGCGTATTGAAGAATTAGCTCAAACGATTCGGACACATGGGGTGATCCAGCCGATCGTTGTTCGTCAACGAGAAGGTAAGTATGAAATTATTGCTGGAGAACGTCGTTGGAGAGCTGTTACTTCATTGGGGTGGGAGAAAATCCCCGCAATTGTTAAAGAATTTAATGATTCTCAAACCGCATCGATTGCTTTAATTGAGAATTTACAACGAGAAGGGCTAACAGCTATTGAAGAGGCAATTGCATATGCAAAACTTTTAGATATACATCAGTTAACACAAGAGAGCCTAGCACAACGCTTAGGAAAAGGACAATCCACAATTGCTAATAAATTACGTTTATTACATTTACCTGAATCTGTTCAAAATGCGATTTTAACAAAAGAAATATCAGAAAGACATGCCCGCTCATTATTAGTATTAAAAGATGAGTTGTTACAAAATAAAGTGCTAGAAATGATTATAAATGAAAGCTTAAATGTAAAACAAACAGAAGAACGAGTTAAGCTTTTACTTGAGGTTAATGATAAAGAGCCAAAGAAAAAAGCAACAAGAAAATCCTATTCAAAAGATATGCGAATTGCTATGAATACAATTCGACAATCTGTTGATATGGTGTTAAAAAGTGGACTCCATGTGGATACAGATGAAGAAGAAAATGATGACTTTTATCAATTTACCATTCGTATACCGAAGAAATAATCTATCAATTAGATAGGTTATTTTAGGTCGGAAACAAAGCTTCTTTTAGGAGAAATTTGGAATTGAGGTCTTTTGATAAAAATAATAGAAGTTTTAACTAACATAGCGGACGGAATACACGAGACTTCAACAGTAATCGTATGTTTCACTGAAAAAGTCTCAACATCCGATTTCTCTTAGAAAAATTAAAGGCTATTAGGTTTCTATGTAAATAGTCGTTGATAGGCACAAATTGTTTTTTTATGTACCAAAACGGAGCGAGCGGAATGCCTGGAGACTCCTGCGGGGATAGTGAAGGACGGGAGACCCCGCAGCGATTAGCGAGGAGGCTCTCGACTCACCCGCGGAACGCGTAGGCCATGCAGCGAACGGAGTAGACTAACTAATGTAACCACGAGTCAACTGTTTTTCAGTGGCCTCGAATTGTAGTAGAAATAATCTATCAATATAGATAGGTTATTTTTTTTGTTTTCTAGGGATTGAGAACTAATTTCAGAAGATTTACTGTTTTTTTTTGATGTTATCGTAACTTTATAAAACGATTTTTATAAAACTGTGTTAAAATAAAATCGTATAAGTAAAAAGCGAATGTTTGGATGGAAAGTAGGTGACAGCGTGGCTAAGATCATTGCTGTAGCAAATCAAAAGGGTGGAGTAGGGAAAACAACAACATCGGTTAACCTCAGTGCTTGTCTTGCTTATATTGGCAAAAAAGTGTTGCTTGTTGATATTGATCCACAAGGAAATGCAACAAGTGGAACCGGAGTTGAAAAAGGCGATGTAGAAGAATGTATTTACGATGTGCTTGTTGAAGATACAGAGGCTCGAACAGTCATTAAACAAACTACGGTCGAAAACCTTGATATTATCCCATCTACAATACAGTTATCAGGTGCTGAAATCGAGCTAGTTCCAACCATTTCTCGTGAAGTTCGGTTAAAAAGAGCTCTCTCGACCATCTCAAATGATTATGATTATATCTTTATTGATTGTCCGCCTTCTTTAGGATTATTAACGATTAATGCGTTAACGGCAGCTGATTCCGTTTTAATCCCAGTTCAATGTGAATATTATGCATTAGAAGGGCTTAGTCAGTTATTAAATACGGTCCGTTTAGTTCAAAAACATCTAAATACGGAACTCGCGATTGAGGGAGTTTTATTAACGATGCTGGATGCTAGGACGAACCTTGGAATTCAAGTGATTGACGAAGTGAAGAAATACTTTAGAGAAAAGGTATTTGATACGATTATTCCTCGTAATGTCCGTTTAGGGGAAGCCCCAAGTCATGGAAAGCCTATTATTATATATGATCCGAAGTCCCGTGGTGCTGAAGTCTATTTAGAATTAGCAAAGGAAGTGGTTGCCGGTGGCGAAAAGGTTAGGTAAAGGCTTGCAAGCATTTTTTCCTGAACATGAAGAGGGAAAAGAGTCTCGTATTGAAGAATTGCCTTTAACAGAATTACGTCCAAATCCCTATCAACCTCGAAAAACATTTTCTGACCAAGCAATAGAAGAATTAGCTGTATCCATTAAAGAAAATGGAATATTACAGCCAATCACGGTTCGGAAAAGCATAAAAGGGTATGAAATTGTTGTTGGTGAAAGACGATTCCGTGCAGCACAGGCAGCAGGATTGAATGAAATTCCTGTCATTGTTAAAGAACTTAGTGAAGAAAAAATGATGGAGCTTGCTTTAATTGAAAATCTTCAGAGAGAAGATTTAAATCCAATTGAAGAAGCTTTAGCATATGAACGTTTAATGGAACATTTAAAAGTTACTCAAGAGCAGCTTTCTAAAAGAGTAGGGAAAAGTAGACCCCATATTGCGAACCATGTCCGCTTATTGCAGCTACCTCAAGTTGTCCAACAATTTATTTCAGATGGAAAACTATCAATGGGACACGGAAGAGCGATTTTAGGGTTAAAAGATAAACAAAAAATCTCCTCGTTACTTGAAGTAATTTTACAGGAAAAATTAAGTGTTCGTGAAGTGGAGCAAATGGTTCAACGGATGAATGAGAATGTTTCACGTGAAACAAAGAAGAAGAAACAAAGCTTATCTCCATTTTTGAAAGAAAGACAGGATATATTAAAAGCACGCTTTGGTACATCTGTTACAATTAAACCTGGAAAGAAAAAAGGAAAAATAGAAATAGATTATTTTTCGGAAGAGGATTTAGAACGTATTCTGCAATTAATGGAAAATGCAGATGAACAAGAATCTATGTCATAATATAAATGGAAGTCATCTAATTCAGATGGCTTTTCTTTTTATACGGATTTCCATCCTTACGTAAAGTCTACATACCGTCAGAACTCCTTTATTTGAGTTCTGTTTTAAATTTGGTATGATAGGGAAGATATTTCGATTTGATGAAAGGAAGAGGATTATGATTTATTTCGATCATGCCGCGACCTCTTTTCCGAAACCGAAAGAAGTTGGGGAAGCGATGCTTGAAGCGGTAAATGAATATGGGGCAAACCCTGGTAGGGGAGGGCACTTCCTATCTAAACAGGCAGGGAAAACAATTGAAGAAACAAGAGAAAAGCTTGTGACTTTTTTTTCAGCTCCCTCTCCAAACCATGTCTGGTTTTATCAAAATGCAACAATGGCATTAAACCAAGCGATTCTTGGTTTCCCTTTTGAAGAAGGACAGCACGTTGTTACAACAGCGTTTGAGCATAATTCTGTATTAAGGCCACTTAATCGTATGGTTGAAGAGAAGCGTATAGATGTTACGTACGTAGAACCAGACGAAAACGGTCTTATTACAACCGAAGCAATAAAAATGGTCGTAACCCCTCGTACACGAATGGTGGCTGTTTCACACGCTTCTAATGTAACGGGAGCATTAATTGATTTAAAGGCTATTTCAGAAATTGCTCAAAAGGTAGGTGCCGTCTTTTTAGTTGATGCTTCACAAACAGCTGGTACGATTACTATTTCCATGGAAGAACAAGGTATTGATTTATTAGCTTTTGCTGGACATAAAAGTATGTTAGGGCCACAAGGAACAGCTGTTTTAATTAGTAAACAAGACTATGGATTAAAACCATTAATTACCGGTGGAACAGGAAGCTATTCAGAGCTCCCTGAGCAACCGTTACAATGGCCTGAACGATATGAAGCTGGCACGTTGAATACGCCTGGTATTGCTGGGTTATCAAAAGCAATCGATGAACTTAACAAGGTCGGAATTGAATCTATTTATAAGCATGAACAAGAATTAATGAGAAGTTGTTTAGATGGGTTAAAAAAGATCGAAGGGATCAGTTTTTATGGACCTACTGATTTAACAAAACGTTTAGCTGTTCTCTCTTTCCGTTTAGAACAAATTGGTAGTCATGAGCTTGCGATAATTTTAGATGAACATTATAAAATTGGTGTTAGAGCAGGATTGCATTGTGCACCAAGAACCCATCATTCATTAGCCACAATTGATACGGGGCTAGTGAGAGTCAGCTTTGGACCATATAATACAAAAGAAGAGGTAGAAACGTTTGTACAAGCCATAGAAGAGATAGTAACAGCGTTTCAATAATCACGGTCTTAGTGTTGGTTTATTGGAAATAGAAAATATCATAATGAGAGGCCAGTGGATGAGTAGATGGTATTAACTGGAACATTAGTGAATGGAGCAGCTATTGTCGTTGCCGCCCTTATTGGGTTAACGGTTCGAAATATTCCTGAACAAATGAAAACGACAATCATGCAAGCCATTGCGTTAGCTGTTGTTATATTAGGCATTACAATGGGGATTAAAAGTGAGCAATTTTTAATTGTCATTACTAGTTTAGTAATTGGGGCAATAATTGGGGAAATACTGGACTTAGATGGATATTTAAATCGTTTTGGATTATGGATAGAGCGTAAAATAGGGTCAGAGCGAGAAGGGACAGTGGCCAAGGCATTTGTGACCACTACTTTAATTTATGTTGTCGGAGCGATGGCTGTTTTAGGAGCCCTCGATAGTGGACTTAGAGGTGATCATTCGGTTTTATTTACTAAATCAATGTTAGACGGTGTTTCGTCTCTTCTTTTTGCTTCGACATTAGGGATAGGGGTCGCATTCTCAGCTATACCTGTCGTACTTTATCAAGGAACAATTGCTTTATTTTCTGGGCAAATTAATCAATATGTTCCACCAGAAATTATGGATGCCTTTATCGTCGAAATGACAGCTACAGGTGGAATAATGATTATCGCAATTGGCCTCAATATATTAGGGCTATTAAATGTAAAGGTGGCAAACCTTCTACCAAGTATATTAGTCGTCGCAGTCATCGTGACTGTTCTTCATTTTGTATAAGTATAAAAGCTTTATGTAGTTAAAAAAGTAGCTTTGATAGGTTGCTCAGGCTCCACTCTGGAGGGATTTCCACCTGTCCTTATTGAAGTCAATGAAAAAGTCTCGACATCAGATTTCCATTAGAAAAATCAAAGGTTATTAGGCTTCTATGTAAACAGTTGTTCATAGACACGAACTGTTCTTTTATGATCCAAAACGGAGCGAGCGGAATGCCCGGAGGCTCCCGACTCACACGCGGAACGCGTAGGGCATGCAGCGAACGGAGTAGGCTAATTAATGTAACCATATTTTAACGAGCAGCCTGTTTTCGGTAGCTTGCCCTTCCCCCTGCAGAAATCGGACGCTGTTTTAGAACATAAAAGGGGTTCAACTTGTTTATTGATATAAAAAAACTATCAATATTTCAAAAAAGCTGTAAGGAACTATTGTTCTTTACAGCTTTTTTAGAGTAACATACTTTAGTTTTAAAATTATAATTTGAATTTTTCAGTGTTCATAAATGAAAAAGCACTAGACAGATTTCGACGCTTTTTTAAGGTCGTTTCAAAGGTTGATTCTAATTCTGGCGATTCACTCAATTGTTGATCCACTTGCTGAATTGAAGTAGCGATGACATCAGCCATTGTCATCACCATATAAAGGCGGGTATTTTGTAAAACAAAATATTCCATCATACCACCAATGTTCACGATTCCTGTAATATGAATATCTCCAATGGGTGGTAAATCCTTTTTTACGGCAGCCCCTGGTGTCACAGGACCATGTGCTAATGTAATATCCCCAACACTTTTCATTTTTCCTAAACAAGCGTCAATTGCGATAATAAAAGCCCTGTCATGAAGTTGTTCAATTCTCTGTATTTTTTCATGCATATTGACCGCATGAATCGGGTCTTGTAAGGTTCCATAAATATAAAAGTTTTTAAGATTAAAAGATTCAAGCTTAGAACCTATTAAAGGACCTAAAGAGTCCCCAGTGGAGCGGTCTGTTCCGATACAAACAATGACTAAAGGCGAGTCTAGCTGGTTGTTAATATAAAAGGTAAGTGCCTTTGCAAATTCATTGTGTATATCATTATGATCCATATGCATTCGAAAGGGGGGAGCTTTTTTACTAAACAACCGATAGTTTGTACTCATATTTTCGACTCCTTCGCCATAGTAGTAACAGTATACGGTTATCTTTGCATTTCTATACATGAAAGAGAAAAAAGATAACGAGTGTGAAGGGAGTAGCGCGTATGGTGAGAAATGGACTCATGTGGATGTTTTTAATAATTGGAACGATGATCGGAGCTGGATATGCATCTGGAAGAGAAATTTGGGAATTTTTTGGTGCAGAAAGTGGACTAGCCATTTTTCTCTTTATGGTTCTATTTATCATTTGTTGTTATGTGGTCATGCATATTAGTTTTAAACATCAATCGGTTCATTATCTACCTGTTTTACATATTTTAATGGGAAAACGGATTTCCAAATTATATGATGTGATGATTATGATTTATTTATTTTCTACTACGGTCATTATGCTTGCGGGTGGAGGAGCGACATTAGAAGTGATTCACCTTCCATTTTGGGCGGGAGTGGTTATTCTAGCAGCATTTGTTGTAGTCTTATTTATTTGGGATACGGACGGGATTACGACAATTCATACCGTTATTACACCTCTCCTTATTTTTGCCTTAGTAGGGGTCTTATTAGCCTTTCAATCCTTACATGGTTTTCCCCTTCATTTTATTGATGGAAACCAAAGCAATTGGCCCAGCTCACTTACGTTTACCGCTCTCAATATTCTTCCTTTAATTTCTGTCTTAGGTGCAATTGGTCAGAAGATAAAGCAAAAAGGAGAAATCTTAATTGCTAGTATTGGGAGTGGGGTGATTTTAGGAAGTTTAACCTTTTTATACAATAGTTCTTTATTAGAAGTGGCAAATGAGTTAGTCGTTTATGAAATTCCGTTATTTGCGATTCTGAAACACTACCCTTATTATATGGTTTTAGTCATGTCTGGGCTTCTATGGGTAGCAATTTATACAACAGCTGCATCTGGTGTGTTTGGTATTATTTCAAGAATAAGAGGATATATTCAATCACCAGCATGGATGCTTGCACTATTGTTAGTGGCGATTATGGCCCCCTTAACAATGTTTGGCTTTTCTACTTTAATTAGTGTTTTATACCCATTATATGGTGTTCTCAATCTTTATCTTTTATCTTCTATTATTTTATATCCAATTTTAAATCATCGTACCGTTCGAAATAAACTTGAATGAGTTCAATCATTTCCACTCCTTTAACATTGGTGTATAATAGAGAGTACTATAGCAATGAATTGAAAGGGGCGAAGCAGTTGGCTGAGAAGGAATTTACTCTGCATGACGTTGTTGAGATGAAAAAACAACATCCGTGCGGTGAAAATCGCTGGAAAATAATTCGAATGGGGATGGATGTTCGAATTAAATGCCTTGGATGTCAGCATAGTGTGATGCTACCTCGAAAAGAATTTAGCAAGAAGTTGAAAAAAGTTCTCGAATCATCAAATTAGGGCGATACATTGACAGAATGGGGCGTCTCCTCCAATCTGTCTTGTTTTTTTGTGGTCTTCTTCCTATAATTGAAAGGACTTATATTCAATGGCTCAATAGATATTTATTCAAATAAAGGAAGTGAATGATTCAATGGCATTAACGACAGGAATTGTAGGTCTCCCAAATGTGGGGAAATCAACTTTATTTAATGCAATAACTCAAGCGGGAGCGGAATCAGCGAATTACCCGTTCTGTACAATCGATCCAAATGTAGGGATTGTGGAAGTGCCTGATCACCGTTTGCAAAAGTTAACAGAATTAGTAGACCCAAAGAAAACAGTTCCAACCGCTTTTGAGTTTACTGATATTGCAGGGATTGTAGAAGGAGCAAGTAAAGGAGAGGGACTTGGAAATAAGTTCTTATCACATATTCGCCAAGTCGATGCTATCTCACATGTTGTTCGTTGTTTTTCTGATGACAATATTACGCACGTTTCAGGAAGTGTAAATCCAATCCGTGATATCGAGGTCATTAATTTAGAGCTTATTTTAGCCGACTTAGAAAGTATTGAAAAAAGAATCACCCGTGTCGGTAAGTTGGCCAAAACGAAGGATAAAGAAGCCGTTGCTGAGCTTGAAGTCTTAGAAATTCTCCAAAAAACATTTGAAGAAGAAAAGCCGGCTCGAAGTATTGAATTTAGTGAAGAGCAGCAAAAAATTGTTAAGCAGTTACATTTATTAACGAGCAAACCTGTATTATATGTTGCCAATGTGAGTGAAGAGGATTTATTAGGTGATGGGGACAACGACTATGTGAAGCTAGTAAAGGAATTTGCCGCAGCTGAAAATAGTGAGGTGATCGTCGTTTGTGCCAAAATTGAATCTGAAATTGCTGAGCTTGACGGCGAGGAAAAGCAGATGTTCTTGGAAGAGCTTGGTATTGAAGAGTCTGGGTTAGATCAATTAATCCGAGCAGCTTATCAGTTATTAGGGTTAGAAACGTATTTTACAGCTGGTGTTCAAGAGGTACGGGCTTGGACATATCGTAAAGGAACAAAAGCACCACAAGCAGCTGGAATCATTCATACAGACTTTGAGCGTGGATTCATTCGAGCGGAGATTGTTTCTTATGATGATTTAATGGAAGCTGGTTCAATGGGACAAGCCAAGGAAAATGGGAAGGTTCGTCTTGAAGGAAAAGACTATGTCGTACAAGATGGCGATGTCATTCATTTCCGTTTTAATGTGTAGAATAAGTGTTATAAGAGGTTATTTTTTAGCTTGTCGATTAAGTTTCGTTTGGGGACGTTGACAAGCTTTTTTGCGGTTAATGAAGGCCTAGGAGTCACCCATCCGAATTCGTCCGCTAGAGGGCCATTTCAGCATGTTCTAAACGAATTATAAGGAAAGGTTGTTTTTCTAGTGGGCTCCGATTTATGGCTACATATGCTTCATTTCGTCTGCAGAAAGTATAGGGTATACAATTGACAGTGTATACAAGTATCAAGCCATCAAATGATTTATATTTCCATTGACATTAAATAGGAGAGAAATATAACGATTTAAAATCAACTATTAAGAAATTTCCTTGCCTCGGACAAGGCATTCTGATATAATTCAATAATGCGAGTAAAATGACTCAGTAGAGTAGTTTTTGCTCCTTGCTCCGTGTAGGAGCCGCTTAGACCAAAAGGAGGTGACCGGAATGCGTAAGTATGAAATTATGTACATTATCGCTCCAAACTTAGAAGAGTCAGCAAACAAAGAGTTAATCGAACGTTTTAATGGTGTATTAACTACTAATGGTGCTGAAATTGAAAAAGTTGAAGAGATGGGTAAACGTCGTTTAGCGTATGAAATCAACGATTATCGTGAAGGTTTCTACGTACTATTAAACGTTGCTGCAAACTCTGATGCGATTAACGAATTTAACCGTCTTGTAAAAATCAATGACAACATTATTCGTGTCCTTGTTACAAGAGACGAACAGTAATAAATTTTTCGAGGAGGGGTACGGATGCTGAACCGTGTCGTATTAGTCGGTCGTTTAACACGCGATCCAGAATTACGTTATACACCGAATGGAGTAGCGGTAGCGAATTTTACACTCGCAGTGAACCGTACATTTTCCAATCAACAAGGCGAACGTGATGCTGATTTTATTAATTGTGTCATTTGGCGTAAGCCAGCTGAAAATGTGGCGAACTATCTTAAAAAAGGTAGCTTAGCAGGAGTCGATGGTCGAATCCAAACGCGAAGCTATGATAATAATGAAGGACGTCGTGTTTTCATTACAGAAGTTGTCGCTGACAGTGTGCAATTCCTAGAGCCACGTGGTGCAAACCAAGGTGGTCAAGGACAAAGCCAAGGAAATAATGATTTCTATGGTGCACCTGCTGGTGGTGGAAATGACTACGCTAAGCAAGGGAATCAGCAATCAAATCGTCAATCTGGTGGATTTAATGATGATCCATTTGCTAACGATGGCAAGCCAATTGACATCTCAGATGATGATTTACCGTTCTAACCCTACCTCTAGTGAATAAACGGAATGTATAATATAGAATAAAAATTTGAAAGGAGTGCTGTATAATGGCTCGTCGTGGTCGTCCAAAACGTCGTAAGGTTTGTTTCTTCACAGTAAACAAAATTACGCACATCGATTACAAAGATACTGATTTACTAAAACGTTTCATTTCAGAGCGTGGTAAAATTTTACCTCGTCGTGTAACTGGAACTTCAGCTAAATATCAACGTCAATTAACTGCTGCAATCAAGCGTTCTCGTCAAATCGCTTTATTACCGTATGTTAATGATGTAAACTAATTAGCAGCTAAAAGGCATGTTAGGGATGAACCTAATATGTCTTTTTTTTGTAGTTTGTGATGTGTGGATACATAGGGGGTGAAACTATGTTATGGAAATGGGATGTACTTTTAACAACATGAAAGCAAGGGTTTCTTAATCAACGAAAGTAACAAGTGGAAAAGAAGGAAGTGAATGTTTGCGAAATTTGTGCAAACGTAGGTCATTTGGACGAACTATGTAAACGTATGGTTTATATTATAGTAAAGTATTTACAATTGAGAGAATCAATGTTTAAATTGGTATGAAAGCGTTTACTAGAGCAAACGATTGCATGATAAAGGGGAGCGAGATCTTTATTTACAAAGTAAGTGTAATGAATCAATTAATGGAAGAGTGCTTTTCCAAAAACTAATTCAAAGGGTGGTTTGAGAATGATTCGAAAGTTTTCTTTTTCACTTATGATTTCATTTTTGATTAGTTTTCTAGTTATTGTTAACACAGGGCAGGCAGGGGCAAATGAAAATTTAAACAATATTAATTATGCAGAAGAAGTTATTTATCAAATTGTTACGGATCGTTTTTTTGATGGCGATCCAACGAATAATCCTGAAGGAGCTTTGTTTAGTCCAGGTTGTCTAGATTTAACCAAATATTGTGGCGGAGACTGGCAAGGTATTATTGAAAAGATAGAGGACGGTTATTTGCTGGATATGGGCATAACGGCTATTTGGATTTCGCCACCGATTGAAAATGTTATGGAGCCTCACCCAGGGGGTTTTGCATCTTATCATGGTTATTGGGGTAGAGATTTTAAACGAACAAATTCTGCTTTTGGTAGTTTGGCAGATTTTTCGAGATTAATTGAAACGGCTCATAATCATGATATAAAAGTAATCATCGATTTTGTTCCTAACCATACATCTCCTGTCGATATTGAGGATGGAGCGTTATATGATAATGGTCGTTTAGTTGGTCATTATTCCAATGATAGTGGCGATTATTTTTATACAAATGGAGGTTCAGATTTCTCAAGTTATGAAGACAGTATTTATCGAAATCTTTATGATTTAGCTAGTCTAAACCAGCAAAATTCATTTATTGATCGTTATTTAAAAGAATCGATTCAAATGTGGTTAGATTTAGGGATTGATGGAATTCGGGTAGATGCCGTAGCCCATATGCCAGTAGGGTGGCAAAAGAATTTTGTTAGCTCCATCTATGATTATAATCCTGTCTTTACATTTGGAGAATGGTTTACAGGTGCCAGTGGAAGTGATGAGTATCATTATTTTATTAATAATAGCGGGATGAGTGCGTTAGATTTTCGTTACGCACAAGTCGTCCAAGATGTGTTAAGAAATAACGATGGAACGATGTATGATTTGGAAACCGTGTTGCGAGAAACTGAAAGCGTTTACGAAAAGCCGCAAGATCAAGTTACCTTTATCGATAACCATGATATTAATCGGTTTTCTAGAAGTGGTCACTCAACGCGTCCAACAGATTTAGGCTTAGCCCTTTTGTTGACATCTCGAGGAGTTCCGACGATTTATTATGGTACTGAAATTTATATGACAGGTGATGGGGACCCAGATAATCGGCAAATGATGAATACATTTGATCAATCAACCGTTGCCTATCAAATCATTCAACGCCTCTCATCACTGCGACAAGAAAATAAGGCGATTGCTTATGGTGATACGACTGAACGATGGATTAATGAAGATGTATTTATTTATGAGCGTTCATTTAATGGCGAATATGCCCTTGTTGCTCTGAACCGGAATTTAAACCATTCTTATCAGATTAGTAGTTTAGTAACGGATATGCCTCCGCAATTATATGAAGATGAGCTGTCAGGTCTTTTAGACGGTCAATCGATAACCGTCGATCAAAATGGGTCTGTTCAGCCCTTTTGGTTAGCTCCAGGTGAAGTCAGTGTTTGGCAGTATTCGAATGGTCAGAATATAGCACCGGAAATTGGACAAATTGGTCCTCCTATTGGGAAACCAGGAGATGAAGTGAGAATCGATGGTTCAGGTTTTGGAAATAGTACGGGGGATGTTTCTTTTGCGGGTTCAACTATGAATGTACTGTCTTGGAGTGATGATACAATCATAGCCGAACTGCCTGTGCATAATGGTGGAAAAAATAGTATCACCGTAAGGACTAACTCAGGTGAAAGCAGTAATGGTTATCCGTTTGAATTATTAACTGGTTCACAAACATCTGTAAGATTTGTTGTGAATCAAGCCGAAACGTCTGTTGGAGAAAATCTATACGTAGTTGGGCATGTACCTGAATTAGGGAGCTGGGATCCTGATAAAGCAATTGGTCCTATGTTTAATCAAATTTTATATTCATATCCCACTTGGTATTATGATGTGAGTGTACCTGCTAATCAAGATATAGAGTACAAATATATTATGAAAGATCAAAATGGAAATGTAAGCTGGGAAAGTGGAGGCAACCATATCTATAGAACACCAGAAAATTCTACTGGAATCGTAGAAGTGAATTTCAATCAATAAGTATATGGTCGACGAATAAATATCGCATGGAGGTAAAAAGATGTTAAAAAAAATGATGTTGTTTCTGTTTCTATCAACATTTTGTCTCTTTTTGTTTGCTTGTTCTCCGACGGATGAGGCAAATATCGATGTAGAGGAAGCCGAAGAAGTAGACGAAAAAGAGGAAAAAAACGTTGAGGAAGAGCGAATTATTGCTTTAGCTGATTTAGAGCAAGACTATCATTGGGCAGAGGAAGCGATTTTTTATCAAATCTTTGTCCGGAGCTTTTTTGATGGAGATGGAGATGGGGTCGGTGATTTTGCTGGGCTTGAACAACAGCTCTCATATGTGGAAGAGTTAGGAGCTAACGCGATTTGGTTAATGCCGATGAAGGATTCCAAGTCTTATCATGGTTATGATGTGACCGATTATTATGGGGTTGAACCAGATTATGGAACGATGGAGGAATTTGAGAGCTTTTTGAATGCAGCACATGAGCGGGATTTAAAGGTGATTATTGATTTTGTCGTGAATCATACATCTGATGAGCATGAGTGGTTTCAAGAAGCTTTAGCTAATCCAGATAGTGAATACCGTGATTATTATATTTGGGATAATCATGAATCTTATAATGGGGAAGAGCCTAATGGGGAACAAGGTTGGCATGAAGTAGATGGTCAAATATACTCCGGACACTTTAATGTCGACATGCCCGACTTAAATTATGATAATCCGGCCGTCCGTGAGGAAATTAAACAAATGGCGAGTTTTTGGTTAGATAAAGGGGTCGATGGTTTTCGAATTGACGCTGTAGCCGATATTTATGACGATCGAAATGAAACGATTGAGTGGTGGCGTGAATTTAATACACATGTTAAAGCAGAAAACCCTCAAGCCTTTATCGTAGGTGAGACATGGTACCATAGTTGGGAGGATATTAGTTTCTATTATAGTGCGTTAGAGTCCCACTTTAACTTTGTTTTAACGGAAGAGATTATCGGGATGGCGAATGGAATGACGGTTGATATTGTTGCAGAATTAAATGATGCTCACAATCGTTATGATCGTTTTTCAAATAGTAGAGGAGAGGCACCTGCTATTGATTCAACGATGATTGGCAATCACGATATGGATCGTGTCATGACCCGTCTTGGTAGTGAAGAACAAGCAAAATTAGCAGCAAGCCTTTTATTTACTTTACCAGGAACACCTTTTATTTATTACGGTGATGAATTAGGACAAGAAGGGCAACGACCAGATGATAATCGTCGCGAGCCTTTCCAATGGTATGCAGCAGCTGAAGGGGATGGGATGACGGTCATGGATGAGCATTTCTTTCATCCAAGTCAATTTACTCACCCGAATGATGGAATCTCTTTGGAAGAGCAACAAGGCCAAGCAGAAAGTATGTATGAACATTATAAAAAACTAATTCAAATTCGAACAGAAAATCCAATGCTATTTACAGGAGAGTATCAATCTTTCGCAACGGACCTTGGTTTATATGGATATACCGTTCATTCTGACGAGGAAAATTATCAATTAACGGTCATTCATAATCAACGAAATGAGCAGAAAACTGTTGATGTGATCGCTGATGATGTTCAAGAGCTATGGTCACATTCTGAATTTAGTAGTGGTGATGTGATTACAATTGCTCCGTATCAAACGATTATCCTTCATTCTGATAAGGGAATTTTACCAGTAGAGGAAGTAGAAGTGGAAATTCCAGATGAGGATTATTCCGTAACTTTTAAAGTCACAGTACCAGAAAATACTCCAGAGGGAGAGGATATTTATCTTGTTGGAGAGTTTAATGGATGGAATGAAGCGGATGCAGATATGATTTTAGAGCCTGTTGGTGATCATTATGAAATTACTATCGAAGGTCGACCTTTTGAAATGGTAGAGTATAAGTTTACAAGAGGCGATTGGGCGAAACGGGAACAAAATAGTGAAGGTGTTGATTTAATAGGAGAACGCCAGACACAAAATCGCATCTATACATTTGAAGAGGATGCCCATGTTTTTGAGGTAACCGTTGAACGTTGGTCAGACCAATAAATAGATTCTTGAAGACTCCTCAAAAGGTCAAAAAACCCTTTGAGGAGTCTCTTTTAGGATGACTCATCCACCGTGCCATTTTTTTGTTAATTCGTATAAAACAAAGGAACCATATTAGTGAATTGATTAAATAAAGAAATTTCTTCCTCACTTTTAATAAGGTTAATGACCTCATAATAAGAATGTCTATTTTCAAGCTCAGATATCAAGATCTGTTCGACCTGTTTATTTTCTAAAGACGCAACTAACATCACATTGGAATAAAGCCACTGAAACGTTTTTGTTTCATAGTTTAGTTGTGCATTCCATTTTAAATATTGAACCATGACATCGCTTAAATGATTGGAGTCATTATGGAATTCATTTAGCTTGTTTTTAAATTGCTCTTGATTCATTTAACTCACCCTTTAATTTGTCTATCTTTTAGTATAAAAGAGACTTTGAGACGTTTCTATGGATGAATGCAGGAATCAAGTGCATTAATTTCCAATAATTAAGGGGAGGGGAAAAGAAGTAGAACTAAGAACTGAGGCAATAAACCTCAAACCATATAAAACGCTCATACGACTATAAGAGAACGGTAATTGGTAATGAAAGTTGAGGGTTGTTTTAATTAAGGTACGAATAACGGGAAATACGTAATGAAAATCATAAATTCTACTAATTACGGTTCGAATATGGCTTCAGTAGCTTTTTCTTTGACCAAAGCGGAGCCAGCGAACGCGTAGGACATTCCGCTGGCCGAGTAAGACAAATTAAGCATTCTTTTTTACTTTCGTTGTTGTTTTCTTTTTCGCTGCTGGCTTTTTCTTTTTTGTTTTATCAATGGATGCTTGCAAGGCAGACATAATATCGGTCACATTTGATTTAGTTTGTTTTTTGTCTGTATGGGTAACGGTTTTCTTCCCTGTTTTCTTTTCTTCAATTAATTCCATTAAGGCTGTTCGATATTCATCATGATACTTATCAGGATCAAAAGTAGTCGTTAATTGTTCGACTAAAAGAAGAGCGGCATCCAACTCTTTTTTTACGATGTTTTGTTCGTCAGGTAAATTTGGGACATCCGCTATATTTCGTACCTCATCTGGAAAGTGAATCGTTTCCATCATTAATCCATTTTTATAGACTCTGACAATGGCTAATTGCTCCTTGGAACGTATGATGATTTTTGCTATCCCAATCTTTCCCGACTCTTCAAGAGCGGCACGTAATAATCCATAGGCTTTTCCACCACCACTATCAGGGGCGAGGAAATAACTTTTTTCAAAATAAATCGGATCAATTTCTTCTAATTTCACAAAATCAATGATTTCAACTGCTTTATCTTCTTGTTCTTTTTTTAATTGCTCAAGTTCCTCATGATCCAAAATGACAAACTTATTTTTGGCATACTCATATGCTTTGACGATATCTTCGTTTTTCACTTCTTCTTCACAGTCAGGACAAACTTTTTGATAATTAATGGGGGTATGGCATTTTTTGTGTAGTTGTCTTAGTTTAATGTCTTTATTTTCTGTTGCTGTGTGAAGTTTAATGGGGATGTTCACGAGACCGAAACTAATACTACCTTTCCAAACTGTATGCATGTAGGCACCTACTTTTCTTCTTAATATGTTGAAGAACATCATAATTTATGTATCACGAGTAAAAGCTAGTCGTAAAAAGAGTGGGGGGATATTTGCTTGAAACCAATGCTTTTAACGACGACTACGGACTTGCCAATAGGTGATGATTGGCTTTATGAAATTAAATATGATGGCTTTCGTTGTTTATTGGAATGGGAAGAGAAAACACCCCGCCTATTAAGTCGAAATGGAAAAGATTTGTCTTCGATGTTTCCTGAAATTATTAAAGATAGTGAACGTATTTATGAACAAATAAAAACTTATCTACCACTCATTTTGGATGGTGAACTTGTTTATCTACTCAATCCCTATCACAGTGATTTCAAAATTGTGCAGCGAAGGGGAAAGTTGAGAACAAAAAGTCAAATAAGTAAATATTCTGGACGATTGCCCACTCAATTTTTGGTGTTTGATTTTTTACAAAAGAAAGGAATTTGTCTTGAAGGGAAGCCTTTAACAGTGCGAAAAAGAGAACTTTTGGCTTTTTTTACTTCAATCGGACAACAAGAAGCCTTTCAATTAATTCAAACCTTTAACGATTTAGATGAGGTTACAGGAGTTATGAAAGCTCATTTTAGTGAAGGGATTGTTGCGAAAAAGAAGAAGAGTGTCTATACGCAAATGCGTTCAAGAGAATGGTTCAAATATAAAAATTATCGATTTGTTCATGTTGTGTTGACGAGTTATGAAAAACAGAATGGTTACTTTAAAGGGTCTGTTTATAAAGGGGAGACATTAGTTGAAGTGGTTACCTTTTCACATGGGATGTCGGAAGAAGAGAAAAGGACATTGGCGACTCTTTTTCAAAAAAACGGTGAGCTTATTCAAAAGGAGGTGTGGCAACTGCCGCCTTCGATTTGTGTAAAGATTGGCTGTGTTGGATTTGATGGGAAACATTTGCGGGAGCCGCTGTTTGACTCGTTTTTGTTAGAAGAAGAACCTGAGAACTGCACGTGGCGAAATCTGCAAAGCCAGCTTACTCCTTTTCCAGAACAAGTAAAGATAACGAGTGAAACTAAACCAATATGGCCTAAATTAGAGCTTGTAAAAGAGGACTATTTATATTATTTGCAGTCCGTGTTCCCTTATCTATTGCCCTTTTTGCATGACCGACTATTAACGACGATCCGGTACCCACATGGGGCCAATAGTGAAGCTTTTTATCAAAAAAACTGTCCCGATTATGCTCCTGAGTTTGTTCAAACTTTTCACGTCGAGGAGATTGACTATATTCTTTGTAATGATCTTGAGACCTTGCTATGGCTCGGCAATCAATTGGCATTGGAATTTCATATTCCCTTTCAACAAAAAGACCAAATAAAACCAAGTGAAATTGTCTTTGATCTCGATCCACCAAGTGTCAATGAATTTTCGCTTGCGATAATAGCAGCCCAAAAAATGCAAGAAGTTTTTGAACAGTTCTCTCTGAACGCTTTTGTGAAAACGTCTGGAAATAAGGGTATCCAACTGTATTTGCCTTTGCCAGAAGAGTCATTCACTTATAAAGAGACAAGATTATTTTGTCAGTTTGTGAGTGAATATATTTGTGAGCAAAATCCAGAGTTATTTACGTTAGAGAGATTAAAGAAAAATCGAAACGGACGTTTATATATTGATTATTTGCAACATGATCAGGGGAAAACGATTATCGCTCCTTATTCGCCTCGTGGTCATGAACGAGGGTTAATTGCGACTCCTTTATATTGGGATGAGGTTGATGATAATTTAAATCCGAATTTATTTACCGTTCCACACGTATTAGAGCGAATTCGAAGTGACGGGGATCCATTTCGGACATTTAGGTGTGAGCTAGAAGAACAAAAGAAAAATTTTAAAACTGTGATCGAACAATTGAGCGTATTAAAAGAGCAAAGGAAAAAGTGAAGCATAGGGACGGTTCGAGACTGGTGAAAAAGTACCGTTTATAATTAGCCAATTTTATTTAAGCGCAAAAATTTTAGGTTCAAAAATTAAAATCCAAAGAATTTTAATGATTCTAACTCTGAAGGGGGAAAACCTTTACGGTTTTCTCCTTTCTATTATGATACTAAAGCTGCTATTCTTTTAATATTGACTGCTATTGCAGCCAATTTAGATTGTTTAGACACACCTAATAGACCATACCCCCTAGCACGAGATAGGCCATGAAACCTTTTGAGCTCCGCATTCTTTCCTTCAATTGAAGCTCTTTTTTTATACTTTTCTAGAAACTCCTCAGTTTTTTGATACTGAGAAATTTCATAAAACTCTGTTGTATTTTTACCCACTGTAAGAATTCTTCTAGCCCGTTTTTGGGTACACTCCTCCCTTAGTGGGCATTGCTTACATTGTTGTAATTCAAAATAGTATTTATAACCTTCCCTTACACCATCCTTACGCTTCGATTTATAATACTTCTTTTCAACTGTTGTGTTACCTTGAATACATTGCCACTCGTCGGAATCTTTGTTATATGTATACTGACTTTCATCAATTCTATACACTAATGCACTTACTGGTATAAAAGCTTTTGCCGGGGTCTCTTTAATGTCATCTAAAATAGACTTTCTAAAATACGCCTTATCACCATATACTTCATTAATTGCAATACCTGCCTTCTTTGTTGCTGCAAGCATTTCCTTAGCGTAGTTTCCATCCATATAGGAACCGTTAGCCGTTCTAACGGAAGTAATAATGCGTTCATCAGTTGTCATAACAATTTCCGTTTTAAAGCCAAAGAAATCTTGCGATTTACTTTTGCGTCCAACTCTAGCATCCTCATCGATAATGGAACGTATTCCTTTTTGATTTATAAACTTCGGATCTTCTAAAACTTGTTTAGCCTTATTGACAGCTTTATGAGTATTATCATGTTTAGTTTCAGACTGTTTTTCTGCTTCGTCTATGACCGTTTCTAAATAGTCTTTCATAACCTTTTTCGCTTCACGATGATCTTTAATTTCTTGATACTCTGGTACCGTAGGAATGTTATCTAACTCTCGTCCAGTTTCTTCTGTATATGTTTGAATAATTCCTCTCGCAAGATGTTTCATTAAATGTTCAGGAGTTTTCTTCTTAGTGTTGGCTTCGATATGAGTTGCATCTATACTTACACTTTTTCCTTTAAGAATACCCTTTTCAACGCATTGTTTTACTATTTCTATAATAATTTCATCTAAAGTCGATTCTCCTAAACGTTGAGTTCTAAACTTAGATAGAAGGCTTTTATTAGGAAGAGTATCTTCTGGGTTAATACCAAGAAAGTACATAAATGTAAGGTTAAAGCTTGCTTCCTCCCTTACTTTTTCGTCTGATAGATCATATAAATATTGAAGAAAAAGAAGCTTACACATTAATTCTGGCTCTTTAGCAGGACGCCCAAACTCTTTGCAATATGTATTCTCTAATAACTCGTTGATAAAGCTAAAGTCTACTACTCTTGAAATCTTCTTAAGCATATGATTCTCTGGGATTTTATTGTATAATACTGAGTGAAAACTTAATTGCTTTGGCTCTTGTCGAAGCATAAGAAAAACCTCCTAATGGTTGGTGTTTGGTCACACTTATTATACCATTTAGGAGGTTTTTTCTGTTTTAAATCCGAAGGATTTCTTCTATTTGCAATAAAAAGTTCTTCTTTAGGAAGCAACTGTTCACAATTGACTTTTTCACCAGTCTCGAACCGTCCCCATGCTTCCAAAAAATTTATTTATTATTGTTGTTATTTCAAAAAAATTATGCTACTATTGTGATAGCGTATACAGAACGGGTTGTTACTGTTAAATCAGGCAAAACCGATTACCTAAAAAGGTGATGGTTTTGCCTTTTTTATATCGGAGGTGGTTAAAGTGAAAATTAATAAAGTGTTAAACAATAATGCAGTTGTTGCTATAAAAGATAAAAAGGAAATAATAATTATTGGGCGCGGTATCGCCTTTAACAAATCTATCGGGGATGAGATTATCGATTCTCAAATTGAAAAGATTTTCACTTTAGAAAACGAAGATATAAATAAAAAGTTTAAAACCTTGATAACTAGTATACCTATTGAATATATGGAAATTTCCGAAAATATAATAGCATATGCAAAAATGAAGCTGGGAAAACATTTAAATGAAAGTATTTATCTCCATATGACAGACCATATACACTTTGCAATTGAACGTTTTAAAAGCAATTTACCTATAAAAAATGGGTTGCTATGGGAAACGAAACATTTGTATAAAGAGGAATATGAAATCGGTATGGAAGCTTTGAATATGATTTGTGAACAATTTGGGGTCATATTACCAGAAGACGAAGCAGGTTTTTTAGCACTTCACATTGTTAATGCTGAATTAAATGAAGAAATGCCTAATATTAAGAATATGACTAAAGTTATGCAAGAAATTTTGACGCTCCTGAAATATCATTTTAAGATTGAGTTTGATGAAAATTCTCTAAATTATTATCGTTTTATTACCCATTTGAAATTCTTTGCTCAGAGGTTAGTTAAAGGTAACCACTATAATAGATCCAGTGACGACGATTTATTGGATGTTATTAAAGGTAAATATCCCAATGCATATAGTTGCTCAGAGAAAATTAAGAAGTTTATAGAAAATAAATATACGTATGAGTTAACTAACGAAGAAAAGATGTATTTGACCATCCACATTGAAAGAATAACAAGAAAAAGTGAATAATCTATTTAGGGTGTTACCACAAGGGCAAAACCTAAATCAAACTTTCTTAAATGACTGTTTGGTTTAGGTTTTTTTATTACTCGTTTTAGAAAAAATGTAAATAAATGAAGGAGTATTCAAAAATGAAATATACTAATTTATCTAAAGAAATTCTGCAACAGATTGGTGGTAGTGAAAATGTTACTAGTCTCGTTCACTGTGCAACCCGTCTAAGGTTTCAAGTTAAGGATGAATCTAAAATAAATGAAAGCAAAATGGAGTCTTTGGATGGAGTATTTAAAGTTGTGAAAAATGGAGGAGAAATTCAGGTAGTAGTTGGAACACATGTTTCAGATGTTTTCAATGAAATCACAAAAGTCGGAAAAATAACTAATAGAAGTTCTGGTGGCTCGTCAAATAAAAAGGAAACTGTAATGACTAAGGTATTTGGTATTATATCCGGGAGTTTCGGACCATTAATTGGTGCTCTTGCTGGATCTGGAATGTTAAAAGCGCTTCTTACAGTTCTAACAATGTTAGGCTGGCTTTCAGAAGAAAGTAGTACTTATTTAATCTTATACGCTGCTTCTAATGCCATTTTCTATTTCTTGCCTATATTTCTAGGAATTAGCTTAGCAACTAAACTTGGTGCGAGCCCATACATTGGGGGGTTAATAGGTGCTGCATTGTTAGAACCGAACTTTACTCAATTAGCAAATTTTGAAGGTGATGTTACGTTTCTTGGAATGGCGGTTATAGTTGCTACGTACTCGGCTACAGTATTTCCGATCTTTATTGCTGTAACTATCTATTCCCTGCTTGATAAATTCCTGAAAAATAATATCAATCAACATTTACAATTATTTTTAAATCCGATGATTTCTTTATTGGTTATGGTTCCTTTTACAGTTCTTGTCTTTGGTCCATTTGGCTTATATGTAGGGACGGCTATTGGTGATTTTGTTGCCTTTCTAATGGATAAAAGTGGTTTACTTACTGGAGTTGTTATGGGAAGTTCATGGTCAATTTTTACGATTTTTGGTATTCATCATGCACTTGTACCAATCATGATACAAAATCTTGTTCAATACGGTGGAGATCCACTATCTGCCATGACCGCAAGTGCTGTATTTGCTCAGATGGGTTTAGCACTAGGAATATTTTTACGTACTAGGGACAAAAAGCTTAAGACACTTTCTGGATCTACATTATTACCTGGTTTATTAGCTGGAGTTTCAGAACCTATTATTTACGCCTTATTTTTAAGATATAAACGTACGATTCCTTACGTTTTAATTTCTGGTGCCGTTGGGGGCGCGATTGCTGGATCTCTTGGTACTAAATCTGTAGCATTTGCGTTTCCAAGTTTATTTTCAATAACGGTATTTACTCCGATGCTTTCTTATGTAATTGCGATTGCTGTTTCGTTTTCAATGGCAACTCTTCTTACTTATTTCCTAGGATTTGAGAGTAAAGCAGTAAAAGAACATGGAGTAAAAGTAAATGAAGTAAATAATACTGAAACAAAAAAATCTGAAACAAAAAAAGAAGTTATTAATAGTCCTCTTACGGGTGAAATTAAGCCTTTAAATCAGGTAAATGATAACGTGTTTTCTTCCGGTGCAATGGGAAAGGGAATTGCGATTGAACCTACAGTGGGTGAAGTGATTTCACCTGTGGCTGGTACGGTAACAACTTTATTTCCTACAGGACATGCAATAGGAATTACTTCTGAAAATGGAGCTGAAATTCTCATTCATGTCGGGATTGATACTGTAAAGTTAGAAGGAAAATACTTTAATTCTCTTGTTAAACAGGGGGATGAAATAAAGAGTGGAGATCTATTGACTACATTTGAAATGGAAAAAATTAAAGAAGCAGGTTATGAGCTTACTACACCTATCATTATAACTAATGCTAGCACCTATCTTGAAATAGTAGAGAATAATAGTTCGGATGTTAAAGCAAGAGAGAAATTAATGACACTATTAAAATAACTTGTTAAGTAGCCTACATTTTTTAGTTTAAAGTTTATTTAATTATATAGGAGGATTAGGGATGAATAATAACATTAAAGAATTTCCAGAAGGATTTTTATGGGGAGGAGCTGTTTCCGCAAATCAAGTTGAAGGTGCTTACCGAGAGGATGGAAAAGGCTTATCTACGGCGGATGTTCTTCCATCTGCTCCTTATAGGTTCAAAATTTATGATGGGGAGATAAAAGAAATAAAGTTAGAAGATAAATTTTATCCTACCCATGAAGCGATTGATTTTTATCATAGATATAAGGAAGATATAGCGTTATTTGCAGAAATGGGATTTAAATGTTTTAGAACCTCTATTGCTTGGTCTAGAATTTTTCCGAATGGTGATGATTCTGTACCAAACGAAAAGGGTCTTCAATATTACGATAATCTATTTGATGAATTATTGAAATATGGAATAGCACCTATTGTAACAATCTCACACTTTGAAATGCCTTTTGCTCTTTTGCAAAATTATGGAGGCTGGAGAAATCGAAAGCTAGTTAATTTTTATGAAAAATATGCAAGGACTTTATTTGATAGGTATAAAGACAAGGTAAAGTACTGGATAACTTTTAATGAGAGTAATATGATCGCTCATGTTCCATACCTAGGGGGTGGTTGTGTTATTAAAGACGATGAAAACAAAAAGCAAGTAATTTATCAAGCTGCACACCATCAATTTATTGCAAGTGCCCTTGCTATTAAAGCTGGTCGAGAGATCATTCCAGATGCAAAAATAGGTTGTATGATAGCTGGTTCAGCAAATTATCCATATTCCTCTAAGCCAGAAGATTCTTTCAAGACATTGGAGCATGATAGAAAAACCTTTTTCTTTGGTGATGTTCTGGTAAAAGGAAGTTATCCTTATTATATAAAACGGTTTTTTGAAGAAAATAATGTGGAAATAGAGACTGTACAAGGTGATGAAGATTTACTTAAACAAAATAAAGTTGATTTTATTGCCTTGAGTTACTACAATAGTAATACTTATAGTACAGCTTTAGAGCACAATGAGGAAGCAAAAGCAAAAGGAAACATCTTTGGTGGAGTTAAAAATCCAAACCTTCTCGTCTCAGATTGGGGTTGGCAAATTGATGCTAAGGGATTAAGGTATGCATTAAATCAACTCTATGAACGTTATAATCTTCCTTTATTCATAGTTGAAAATGGGTTAGGGGCAGTCGATCAGGTTGGAGAAGACAACATTATTGATGATGACTACCGAATTAAATACATTAATGATCATCTTTTAGCAGTTAAAGAAGCAATAAGAGATGGTGTTAAGGTGATAGGCTATACAAGTTGGGGCCCAATTGATCTTATTAGTTCCTCAACTGGTCAAATGAAAAAACGTTATGGTTTTATATATGTGGATAAAGATGATGATGGTAATGGGACGTTGAATAGATACCGAAAAGCCTCTTTTTATTGGTATAAGAAAGTAATTGAAACAAACGGGGGAATACTAAAGAATGAATAGGTTAAAAAGACCTTTGAGAAGATTTATAGAATTGAATTATGGGTAATTGATATGTGTAGAGATAATTAAAAAGGAACTTTTACTTGATAAAATAGAAATTGCTCGTAAAGAAATGAATGATACAGTTGAAGTATTTAGCTTACAAAGCCAAAAAGCTAGTAATAAGTTAGATGAATGATAAGTAAATTTCAAAAAAACATAACTCCATACAATACTGTAAAATAAAAAACCATAATATATGTTCAAAAAACATGGTATTAAGCCATCCTTTTCTCCTAGAAACTGTGGGTAGCTTTAAACTCAACGTCTGAAATCCTTTAAATTGCAGGATTTCAGACGTTTTTGTTTACCGTTGTACCCTATTGGGTAGAGTCGTTAAGAGTTATTTCAAGTACTCGTAGAAATCACTCCGTTAGAGCTGGAGCGTTGTGCTGTCTATGGTTATTTTAAGCACGAAAAACTAGATGAAATTATGAGGAAAATCTTTTTTTAAACTATTGAATGAATAATAGTAATTCTTTCAGTTAACTAGACCAAGTTACCTTTATCGATAATCATGATATTGATCGATTTTCTAGAAGACCTTGGTTTATATGGATATACTGTTCAGTCGGACGAGGTAAATTATCAATTAACGATCATTCATAATCAACGAAATGAGCAGAAAACAGTAGATGTGATCACTGATGATGTTCAAGAGTTACGGGAAAATTCAGAATATAGAAGTGGAGATGAAGTAACCATTGCTCCGTATCAAACGATTATTCTTCATTCTGATAAGGGAATTTTGCCAGTAGAGGAAGTAGTAGTGGAAATTCCTGATGAAGATTATTCCGTCACTTTTAAAGTCACCTTGCCGAAAAATACTCCAGAGGAAGAAGATATTTATCTTGTTGGAGAATTTAATGGATGGAATGAAGCTGATCCGGATATGATTTTAGAGCCTGTTGGTGATCATTATGAAATTACTATCGAAGGTCGACCTTTTGAAATGGTAGAGTATAAGTTTACAAGAGGCGATTGGGCGAAACGGGAACAAAAAAGTGAAGGTGTTGATTTAATAGGAGAACGCCAAACACAAAATCGCATCTATACATTTGAAGAGGACGACCATGTTTTTGAGGTAACTGTTGAACGTTGGTCAGACCAATAATAAATTTTTTAAAGACTTCGCAAAAGGTTATCTGACCTTTTGCGAAGTCTTTTTTGAGATGAAGAGACTATGTTCATTCGTGTAAATCAAAGGAACCATATTAGGCTAATTAGTAATGAAAAGGGAGGATTGCTTTGATTAGAGTGAGAATAATTATGAATAGGTAATAAAAAACCGAATTGTGTGGAATTAGGGCGCGAATAATTGGGAATAGGTAATGAAAAGTCGAGCTGAGCGGAATTAGAGTGCGAATAAATCAGAATAGGTAATGAAAAGCCGAGCTGTGTGGAATTAGGGTACAAATAAATCAGAATAAGTAATGAAAAATCGAGATGTGCGAAATTAAAGTACGAATAACGGAAAAATAGTCATGAAAAGTCGTTCCATATGTTTCGATGACAAATGTAACTATTGTCAATATCTCTTTCTTGTCATACTGAGGGTAATCAATGAAGAAAAGGGTGATGGTCATGACGATTGCTTCGATGCAAGGAATTTTGAAAAGATATGGTTCTAAAGTGGTGTTAGACTATATCGACTTAGATATACAAAAAGGCGAGATTATTGGGTTGCTTGGACCGAATGGGGCGGGGAAAACAACGCTTATTAAAAGTTTAACGGGTATGGTCCCAATTGACCAAGGAACGATTGTGCTTTTTGACGAAGAGAAGCAGCCCTTTCAAAATAAAAATAAAGAAAAGTTAGGGCTTGTGACACAAGAAATTACCGTTTTCCCTGAATTAACGGCTAAGGAGAATCTCAACTTCTTTGCGGGTGTTTACGGAATAAAAGGGGAGTTACGTAAAAAAAGAGTCGAGGAAGCGTTAGAATTTGTCGGTTTAACGGAGCATGCAAAAGAACTTCCTACTAAGTTTTCGGGAGGGATGCAACGTCGTTTAAATATTGCCTGCGCACTGACTCATCATCCTCAATTTTTGATTATGGATGAACCAACTGTTGGCATTGATCCGCAATCTAGAAATCATATTTTAGAAGCGGTCAAGGAATTAAAAAGACGAGGGACGACGATTTTATATACGACTCATTATATGGAAGAAGTCGAAGCGATTGCGTCAAGAGTTGTAATAATGGATCAGGGGCAAATTATTACAGAAGGAACAGTGCAGGAGTTAATTAAAAACATTCAGCATGAAGAGAAAATAAAAATTGAAGTCATTAATGCAAAACAAGTACCATTAGAGCAAATTAAAAGCTTAGCTGGAGTCAAGCAAGTCACATCGATTGGAAATGAAATTCACGTCATTTCTACAGCCGGTGCAGGGCATTTTGATCGGATTCTTTCTATTGTTAAAGAACATGTTGGGATTATAGGTATTCAAGCAGACAAACCGAACTTGGAGGATGTTTTCCTGACATTAACAGGGAAGAAATTAAGAGATGGGGGGGAGAGCTAATGCGAGTTCTTTCCACTGTACCTTATACGGCTTTAAGGTTATTACGAGATTATATTTCTTTATTACTCTTATTAATTGTTCCGTTAGTATTAATTACCGTCTTCGCTTTTATTTTTAATGATATAACAACCGAAACAGGAGTACCTGTCATCAATGAATCCGCCATCTTAATGACACTCGCTTTTCAGTTTTTTGGGGGAGCGGTTGTGATGGCTTATATACACCCGGATTTTTTCTCAGAACGAAAGGAGCGTATTCAAGTATTACCGTTTAATCGGTCTATGTACGCTTTTTCAATCTCAATGTGTGGAACGCTTTATTCCATTATGCTTGGCCTTATTTTAGTCATCTATAGCGAGTTAGTATTAGGAGTGGATTGGGGAAGTTGGTTGTGGGCTTTATTTGTCATCTCCTTAATGGCGATTTTATCTAGTATTATTTGTTTAATCTTTGTTTTCTCAGTAAAAAGCTACAAAATTGCTGAAAGATTAAGTGAGGTTTATGGGGTTGGATTTATCGTTTTAGCTGGTTTGTTTTTCCCGATGCCCGATCATGCTTTTTTTACCTTTGTAAATACGTATATAAATCCTCTTGTTTTATCGGCAGAAGCGATTTGGTATCAACAAATGGGGAATGGGAGTGAGGCATGGTTTAATGTCCTTATCTTAATAGGAGCAATTATTGTGACATTTATGATCATGTTTTTGATCGGAAGGAGAAAAATAAAGTGACGATTTTTCAGTATGCTTTAAAAAGAAGCTTTTCAAACAAAACAAATATGCTGTTTTTAATGCTAGCCCCCGTTGTTTGTATCTTTTTACCAGCAGCTGAACATTGGCCACTTTTTCCTTTTGGCTATCAGTATTTTGGGATTTTAATTATGTTTATTAGTATGCGTTTAACGAGTATTATTTTGGAAGACCGTACAAGAGGGGTTGTGAAAAGGCTAGCGGTTGCCCCAATAACCCATTTTCAGTATTTGTCACAAAATTTACTCGCTTATTTTATCATTATGGTCATTCAAAGTTTTATTGTTGTTTATGGTGGACTGCTTTATGGGCAAGAGCTATATCAACCATTTTTATTATTTGGGTTATTTCTTTCCTTTAGTTTAACGGCTTTAGCTTTTGCCTTAGCTTGGATCTCTTTTTTTCGTAGCAAAGAAACATCTTTTCTGATTTTCATTTCGTTGATTAGCTTATTAGCTTTAATGGGAGGTTTGTTAATTCCGATTGAGATGATGCCGGATGTGTTAGTAAAGTTAGCGGTTCTCTTTCCGACTTATTGGTTAATGGAAGGGTTAAATTGGATTGTATTAGGAGAAAACTTGAGTGATTTTCTGTTAGTTAATGGTATGCTTTTATTATACGCGGTTATCTTTTTAATATTAGGTAGTATAAGAAGGATTCAATAAAAGTTATCCACATGTGCATAACTTTTTTCGAGAGGAGATGTGTGAGATGGAAAAATTAGAGGACCCCATTTGGTTTGTAAATGGATGGCGATTTCTTAATTTAATTGTTCTTACACATCTTTGGTATTTAGGGGAGCAAGGGATAGAGGGTTTTATCTTAATTATTTTACTAGCAATTATGGTTTGTTTACGTTATCGCTATGAATTGCCTGTATGGACGATAATCATTGATACGTCCATTTGTTTATTTTTTGTTCCGTTTAATCCTGCTTTTATTTTTGGACTATCATTCCCATTATTTGAATTCTCTTTAAAAGGGAAGTGGTTGTTTGTTATTCCAGTAGGACTCATTATCATTTTGCAAGGGCATTTAACTGGGCTACTATTTTGGTATTTGCTTCAAGCTTTCTTTTTTGGGCTTTTTGCCTACTATGCATTTAAAAATCGCTCAGAGTCTCTCTTAGAAGCAGATTTTGAACGGAGGGCTCGTTATGAATTAGAGCAAGTAAAACTAGATTTATTAGAAGCGTATAGTGAGGTGGCACAGATAGCCGAAGTGAAAGAGCGTAATCGAATTTCACGGGATTTACACGATCATTTAGGGCATGATTTAACGGGAGCGTTACTTGCTTTACAAGCATATGAACATGTCGATGATGAGGAAAAAGCAATAGAGATGCTCAAACAAGTAAAAGAAAGAATAACAAGAAGTACCAAAAGGCTCCGCGAAACCGTTCATAATATGACTCCTGTCACCTTAATGGAGATGGAGAGGTTTGAGCAGATCATTAACGATGTTGAATCATTAGAGGTTAAATTTCTGTCTTCTGGCAATATTGAACTGGCTCCCATTCATGTTTCGGTTTTACTTGAATCTTGTTTAAAGGAAGCTTTAACAAATGTAGTCCGGCATAGTAATGCAACAAAAGTTGAGGTTGATTTAGACATTACGGAGACGATTGCGAGGCTAAGAGTCCAAGATAATGGCTCGGTCAAAAAGAAATCTAAAAATGGGAGCGGACTAAGAAGCTTGCAGTTAAGAGCACGTGCTTTAAAAGGAAGTTTGACGATTGATCGCTCCAACGGCTATTTGCTAGTTTGTGTGTTACCAATTACAACGGGGAGGTTGAAGAATTGAAGATTTTAATTGTTGATGATGACCCGTTAGTTTGTCAAAGCTTACAATTGTTATTAGATAAGGAAGAGGATTTTACGGTTCTTGGAATAGTGAACAATGGACAAGAAGCGATTGACTTTTGCAAAGGTAGCCAGCCGGATTTGATTTTGATGGATATTCAGATGCCAAGGATGAACGGAATTGAGGGAACGAAGGAAATTAAAAGGAAGTGGCCACATGTTCAAGTTATGATGCTGACCACCTTTCGAGATGAAAAAAATATTCGTCTAGCATTAAAGGCTGGGGCAGAAGGTTATTTATTGAAATCAGCATCGATTGACCATATGGGAGAACAAATTCGTGCTCTCAAAACGGGTTCGACGGTGCTTGCAAGTGATGTACTCAAAACATTGATGCAACCGAATGAATTCAATTTTCAAGGATTAACAGAACGAGAACGCGATATTGTTGAACTTGTGGTCGAAGGGTTTTCCAATAAAGAAATTGCGAGCCAGCTTTTTTTAAGTGAAGGAACCATCAGAAATGTCCTCTCCATTATTTTAGATAAGTTAGAACTAAGAGATCGAACGCAACTGGCGATTCATTATTGGCAAAGGCATAAGAAAACATAAAAACTCCCCGAAGGAATCATCCTGTCTGGGGAGTTTTATTTTTAGTCGGTCGGTTTTTCTTGTTCGGGCTCAAGATCATCTAAGTCATCAGCAGGAGGTGTATCAATCGTTTCTTCCTCTTTTTTTTCTGAGGTAAATAAGCCAGCTTCAATGGCTGATTTAAAGGCGATGTAAACGAATGGCCCAGCAATTAAACCCATTACCCCACCAAAGATAAACCCGAAATACATGGATAGCACAGTTGGTAAGGCAGCTAACCCAATCGAATCTCCTAAAACTTTCGGTTCAATAATACGACGCAAAATAAGGAGAACGAGTGCTAACACCATTAATTGTATCCCTTGTTGAGCGGAGCCTAAAATCATCGCTAAAATACCCCAAGGCACTAAAATTAAAGCGGGCCCTACATAAAGTGGGATAATATCGACAATCCAGATAAAGAAGGACATAAATAGTGCAAGTTCTGGTGCAATAAATTGTAATGAAATATACGTAACAATAAAAACACCAACAGAAAGGATAAATTGAGCCTTCCAGTAACCGAGGAAAACCGTTCCCATTTTTTGAGAAATGTATTGTAACTTCGTTGATGTTTCTGGTTTAAATAATTGGAAAAACATTTTAGTCAACCTTGGTAAATCAAGACTAATTAAGAAAAAGGTGATTAAGAAAATTAATGAGACAAATAATAGATTCGGGATCGACTGTAACCATGTTCCAATCATTGTCACAAGCTGAGATGTCATCCGGACTGCGGTATCGAATAAGCCGGCCGATTGATTCTCTAATTCTTGAATAATGACATTTGCTTGTGGAAATTCTGCAATTAATGTATTGAACTCAATAATAAATCCATCAATAAACTTTTGAAGCTCTAGTGCATATTGAGGAATTTGTAACGACCATTCATAAAAGGATTTATAAACTCGGGCAATCGTAAAATAAAGTATGGTTGAACTAATAAAGAGAAAGGTTAAAAAAACAATTGTAACAGGTAATAACCGTTTTTGGCTTTTAAACCACTTTTGGAGTAACCGTACAAAAGGTTCTACAATTAAGGCCGCAAGTATCGCAAATAAAATCGGCATTAGAGCAGAGAAATAGACAAAAGCAAGTACAATAAAAGCTACAATCCCTATGATTTTAAGGATTTGTTTAATAGGTATTACCTTTTTCAAAAGAGAAGCCTCCTTCAATTTATATCAAACGAAATAATATCTATATGTATAATCTTATAATACCGTTTAAACGAGCAGATGAAAAGGATAGTGCGTTATAATCTTAAGAATATTAGTCTCTTTTTAGTTTCTTATTATCATCATGCAGTTACAGACGATTTATACACAGGAAATTGTATAATTTTGAAGGGGATGTTTTATACCTTTCCCGTTAATCATGCTGAAATTCGGTGGATTCATGGTAAGCCAAAAATGTATCATTAACCTCTTTCGACAAGGAAAGAGGAAAACCGATCGCTCCCGGGAGCTTAAGAATCCTTTGTGGCATGAGGTCCGTTCTTCTATGTTTCTTCTTAAGGAAGCACAAATAATTATTCATCATGATCTTTTCTCAGATGGATGGTGATGAATTTTTTCCAATTTGACATGTTCATGAAGAGAATCAGTCCGCTTTTTCTGCTTAATGGTTTGAACAACAATGTACGAGATAACCTACTGCTTTGTTCTATAACTAAAGGAGAAGTAACTTAAAGTTATTGGCTCAACTTTCGCATCGAGAAAATCCGTTCAACTAGTTGGCAGAGCGAAAGGGAAGCTCTTAAACAAATGCCCTTGACACGTTTGAAAAGCGAGAACGTATTATCACACCAAACGGATAAACTGTGCAGTAAGAAAAAATAATAGGCCCTCCGGCGGTCGCTCCCAAACAGACACTCCGCGTCCTTGCCGAGAACCTGACGAGCCTCCTCGGCAAGCCTTGCGGGGTCTCGCTCCACGGTTTATTCGAGGCTGCTGAAAAAGTTCTGTTAGTTACAATAGGGTTGGATGATTTGGCTTACTCCGCCAGCTGCATACCCTACGCGTTCCGCGGATGAACCGGGAGCCTCCTCACTCATCGCTTGAGGGGTCTCCCGTGTTTCACTTCTCCCGCAGGAGTCTCCGGGTATTCCGCTGGCTCCGTTTTGGTCAAAGAAAAACCAGCTGAGCCCTAATAGATCATCTAATGAATCACCTAATTATTTGAGATTCTTCCCCGGTAAAGGTGAGAATAAGACTTTTTCAGTAAGCTCGGTTTATTCCTGCGGGAGTGTCTCCGTATGGTTTTGTCCGCTAAGTGTCGTGGAGATGCTTGATGATAGGGCCATTCTCAATCAGCTATTTCTAACGCAGAAGGACCTTCTTCTTCCCTTTGTTGGTTATGAAACTAAATAGATAGTTGCCACCTATTTTTATCGAAACCAGCTCGATCATCTAGCTAACGTACAGAGCATCGACACTGATTTGTTTACAACTGTAACGGAATGAGTCATGGAAGGAGAAAAATCATTCTCAAGCTAATGTACGTTGAAGTAATGACTATTTTTTTATTCAATGAGAAAACTGAATCTAGATTCGATTCCATTATCTAGCGGACAAACAGACACGGAGACTCCCGCAGGAATAAACCGTCCAATGAGACCCCGCAAGCGTGCTGAGGAGGCTCATGAGGTTCCTGCAGGACGCGGAGTGTCTGTTTGGGAGCGACCGCCGGAGGGCCTAAGCGACAACCGAAGCGCTTCATTTTAGTGAACAGTTTCCTTCAACAGCCTACGAGGAGATATGTTCAGACTGTCAACGATGAACCTTTTATGTAAAGTCAATCTCTATCAACGGTTAAGAAATCATACTCTGCGAAAGTTGAGTTATTGGCTAATAGTTGGCACAAATTGTTTTTTTTTGATTACTAAAGCTGACTAATGTAACCCTATTTTAACAAGTAACCCGTTTTTAGTGATTTCAACTTCTATAAAATAGTTTGATTACAGGCTTATAGATAATGCATGAACTCCACTACCAAATCGTCATAAGTACGTTAGCTTTGAAAGAGGTGAAAATAAATAAATGGAGCCATTTTTTCAACGGGTTTATAAAACGGTGAAACAGATACCGAAGGGAGAAGTCGCTACATATGGACAAATTGCTCGTTATTTGGATGCTCCTCATCATGCTCGTATGGTTGGTTGGGCTTTAAGTAAAGCGCCAGATGATGTGCCTGCTCACCGTGTTGTAAAAAAAGATGGGATTTTACCTCCTGAATCAGTTTTTCAAGGTGTTCCGCAAAGGGTGCTACTTGAAAAAGAAGGTATTCCTTTTATCAAAGAAGGGCAAGTGGATTTAGCGAAATGTAGTTGGTTTGAATACTTGTAAAATATGTTTATCCCTTTTATTATCTTTGACAAAACTCGATGCTTTTTTGAGAAAAAAAATGATACTATTAGTAAAGTAAAACAAGCTTAATGGAACGAAGAGATGAGATAGGAAGGATTTGAGTTTTTGTTTAAGTTGGAGCGTTTTTTTAAAGGAATGTTAATTGGACTTACTGAAGTTATTCCTGGTGTAAGCGGGGGGACAGTTGCTCTATTAATAGGTTTATATGAAAGGTTAATTGAAGCGATTAATGGAATTACGACACGAGAGTGGAAACGTCATTTCATTTTTTTAATTAATGTTGGTCTAGGAATGGGAGCAGCAATATTAATTGCAGCACGTGCGATCGGGTGGTTAATTGAACATCAGCCACATCCAACTTTCTTTTTTATTATGGGTCTCGTTTTAGCAATCGTTCCTACCTTATTAAGGGATGTTGATTATAAAAAGGAATTTGGAGCCAAACATTATATTTTGTTTTTGATTGCCTTATCATTAGTCGGGTTAACGGCGTTAGCTAGTGAGGATAAAGGGAATATTATTGAAATTTTTACGTGGCAAACGTATGTATTACTCTTTTTATCTGGTTGGCTTGCGAGTACAGCCCTCATTTTACCGGGAATTAGTGGATCGTTAATATTTTTAATATTAGGTGTGTATGCCACGATTATTGAAGCAGTTTCGACCTTCCATATGCCGGTCCTTATTACGGTTGGTAGTGGTGTTTTACTTGGATTATTAATTACGAGTAAGATCGTTCGATATTTCTTCTATTACCATAAGAGTTTAACTTATGCGGTCATGATTGGCGCGGTTGCCGGTTCTGTATTTGTTATTTATCCTGGTATTCCAGCTACTTTGGCGGAAATCAGTATTTGTATCATTACCTTTATATTAGGATTTTTCGTGGCTTACTTACTTGGGAAAGTTAATAAAAAAGCGACCGTTTAAGTGAATAAAGGCGGTACTTGTTTCGGCTGCCATGAATTGAAAGGAATGAGCCATTCTTTCAACTGTCGAAAACCTCCATTACGGGGGTTTTTTACTTATATAATAGGTGATCGCTTTCCCTGAAGACTTAAATAAGCTAAAATAGACAAAGATATGGAAAACTGTGAAAGATGTTTCGATAATTGCGTTCATTTTTGCGTATTTTATAGTTAAGGATGCTTTAGTTTACCTTGAAACATCTTCAACTTGAAGAAGCTAAAACTTATGAGTTTGGCAAAATGAGGTGAACTAGTGGAACAACGACGAACGTTAATTGAGGGAGCGATGATGGCGGCGCTTTTTTCAATTATTCTTTTAGCTACATTATTTATCCCTATATTAGGAATTTTATTTTTATGGTTTTTACCATTACCCTTTATCATATTTGGAGTTCGAGCTGGCTTAAAAGCGAATGGAATTACATGGCTTGTTGCGATGTTTTTAGCTCTTATTTTAACAGGGCCACTTGGGTTGTTAATTGCTTTATTTTTTGGAACATGCGGGCTTGTGATAGGAGAGATTTATCGTCGTAATTTAGGTGGTTTTTCTCAAATATTAGGAGCTGGATTGACCTTTACGACCGCTATGGTGATTGCTTATGTGGTCAGTACTGCGATTTTTGGTATCGATCCAATGACCGCTGGGCGTGATTCAATGTATCTTCAAATTGATTTTGTTAAGTCGACTTTAGGTTCGATGGGGAATACAGAAGCGATTGAGCAAATGTATCAAATGGCTGATTTACTTCTTTATTTAGCTCCCCTTATGATTGTGATGAGTGGGGTTACCATAGCTGTAATAACGGTTGCTTTAAGTAATATGGTACTCAAACGTCTTGGATTTAAGTATAAGAAGATGCCACCTTTTAGAGAGTGGAAGTTTCCGCGTTCCTTTATTTGGTATTTTTTACTTGTTATGATACTTTCCTTAATTGGCTTTGAAGAAGGAACAACGATGTTCTTAGCTATTACTAACCTTTACTTTCTTCTTGGGTTTGTGATGATTGTGCAAGGGTTTAGTTTTATTTTTAATTATTTTCATACAGTCAATAAGTCAAAAGCATGGCCTATTGTCATCGTCGTTGTTTGCTTTTTGTTTTCGCCATTAATGGAAATCGTCAAAATTCTAGGGATAATCGATCTAGGCTTTGATTTACGAACGTGGATTAAGAATAAGAAGAAAAAATAGGAGCTGACCATATGCCGAAGTTCTTACTGAGACACCTGTCTGGATATCATGTAATCGGCTTGTTTCTTTTCACCGGATTATTAGTAGGGATCGTAACATTTTATAATTGGAAGCTCGGTCTTATTACTTTCATTCTGTTATTAGGTCTATTGATTTATGCTTGGCAAGCGAAAGATGCGTTTATCAAAGATATGGAGGAGTATGTCTCGACTCTTTCCTACCGTGTCCAAAAGGCCGGAGAAGAAGCGGTTTTGAATTTACCTGTTGGAATGCTTCTTTATAACGAGCATTTAAAAATTCAGTGGATGAATCCGTTTGTAAGCTCAATTATCGACAAAGATACGATCGGTGAAGGTTTACAGGAAGTTCATGAAAAGTTAGTTGAGATGATTGAAGAGAATATAGATGAAGAGATTATTTCGATCGAGTCCAATTCCTATCATGTCCAGTTAAAACAAGATGAACGCCTGTTTTATTTAATTGATGTGACAGAAGTAGAAGAAACTAAAAGGTTATTTGTTAACACGCAGACGGTCGTCGCCTTTCTTTTACTTGATAACTATGATGATGTGACCCAAGGGTTGGAGGAGCAAGTTCGGAGTAAGCTAGTAAGTCAAATCACTCAAGCGATTAATAATTGGGGACAGGAGTATGATATTTTCCTCAGACGAACATCCTCAGACCGATTTATCGCGATTATGAATCATCGTGTTTTAAAAAAGATTGAACAAAATAAATTTGAGCTTATAGACCAAGTTCGTGAAATTTCAGGAAAAGAAAAAGTCCCACTGACGTTAAGTATTGGAATTGGTACGGGGGATACGTCAATTCGTGAATTAGGTCAACTGGCTCAATCAAGCTTAGATTTAGCGTTAGGTCGAGGTGGAGATCAAGTCGCGATCAAGCAGAAAAATGGGAAATTTCGTTTTTATGGGGGCAAATCGAATGCGGTCGAGAAAAGGACGCGTGTTCGAGCAAGAGTGATATCCCATGCTTTACGTGATTTTGTTTTAGATAGTGATCAAGTGATGGTGATGGGCCATAAAAACCCTGATATGGACGCCATTGGTGCCGCTATTGGTGTGTTAAAAATTGCGGAAGTGAATCAAAAGGAAGGTTATGTGATTTTAGATTCTAACGATGTTAATCCTGATGTGGGACGTTTAATGGAGGAAATTGAAGTTCATGATCATTTATGGTCGCAATTTATTACTCCAGAAGAAGCGTTAGAGGAAGTAACAGAAAAGACCTTACTCGTTATTGTCGATACGCATAAGCCGAGTATGGTAATTGAAGAGAAGTTATTAGAGCGGGTTGAGCGAATTGTTGTCCTTGATCATCACCGTCGTGGCGAGGAATTTATTAATGATCCTGTTCTCGTGTATATGGAACCTTATGCCTCATCAACAGCAGAGCTTGTCACAGAGCTATTAGAATATCAACCAAAGAAATTGAAGCTCGATCGTTTAGAAGCGACGGCTCTTTTAGCTGGAATTGTTGTCGATACAAAAAGTTTCTCCAATCGAACAGGCGCGAGAACCTTTGATGCGGCCTCTTATTTACGTTCCAATGGGGCGGATACGACGCTTGTTCAAAATTTGTTAAAAGAAGATTTGGATCACTATGTGAAAAGAGCACAGCTGGTCGAAAATACGGAATACTATCGCCAAGGATATGCGATTGCTACGGCAGATGAGAACGAGACCTTTAATCAGATAACGATTGCCCAAGCGGCGGATACATTGTTGACGATGAAAGGGGTAGACGCTTCTTTTGTCATCTCCAACCGTACGGATGGCTGTGTCTCGATTAGTGCACGCTCTTTAGGGAACGTAAATGTTCAACTCATTATGGAACATTTAGGTGGTGGTGGCCATCTTACAAATGCTGCTACTCAAATAGAAAATGTTACAATAGAAGAAGCGAAAGTAAAATTGCAAGAAGTGATTGATGAAACATTAGAAGGGGGAAATTAAAGTGAAAGTCATATTCTTAAGTGATGTAAAAGGAAAAGGAAAAAAAGGCGAAGTGAAAAACGTGTCAGAAGGGTATGCACGTAATTTCCTATTACCAAAAAATTTGGCAGTAGAAGCAACAAACTCTAATGTAAAAGATTTAGAGGCGAAAAAGAAAAGTGTTCAAAAAAAGACAGAAGAAGAGTTAGAGGAAGCCAAAGCGTATCAAGCGAAATTAGAAGCAGCAGAAGTGACGATTAAGGCAAAGTCAGGTGAGGGTGGCCGTTTGTTTGGGGCTGTCTCAACTAAACAAATTGCGGAGACATTAGCTTCCATGAAACTAAAAGTAGATAAACGTAAAATTTTGCTTGATGATCCGATTCGTTCTTTAGGCTATACAAATGTGCCGATTAAAATTCATCCAGAGGTTATTGCTACTGTTAAGGTTCATGTTGTCGAACAATAAGAAGCAGTTATTGTTAACAGAGCGATTCCTGAGAAAGGAAAATTGAGTATGAGTGATTTATTTGCTGACCGCACACCACCGCAAAATATAGAAGCTGAGCAAGCTGTATTGGGGGCGATCTTTTTAGAGGATACGGCTCTCGTTACGGCATCTGAGCGTTTACAGCCAGAAGATTTTTACCGAGCGGCTCATCAACGAATCTATGAAATCATGCTTGATCTTGCCGAAAAGGGAGAACCTGTTGACTTAGTCACGTTGACCTCAGAGCTTCAGGACCGAAAATGGCTAGATGACATTGGTGGAATGGCTTATTTGGCTGATTTGGCAAATGCCGTGCCTACCGCTGCTAATGTGGAGTACTATAGCCGCATCGTTGAAGAAAAATCGGTTTTAAGACGTCTCATCCGCGTGGCGACCAATATTGCCGCAGAAGGATACACGAGTGAAGATGAAGTGGATGCCATTTTAGATGATGCAGAGAAAACGATTTTAGATGTAGCTCAACGTAAAAATACAAGTGCCTTTGTTTCCATCAAAGACGTACTTGTTGAAACATATGAAAACATTGAAATGCTTCAAAATCAAAAAGGCGATATTACTGGGATTCCAACCGGCTTTGTTGAGCTTGATAAAATGACAGCTGGTTTTCAGCGAAACGATTTAATTATTGTCGCGGCCAGACCTTCTGTTGGTAAAACAGCCTTTGCTTTAAACATTGCTCAAAACGTCGCCACAAAGACGGATGAGAATGTCGCGATTTTCAGTTTGGAGATGGGAGCGAGCCAGCTTGTGCAACGTATGTTGTGTGCAGAAGGGAATATTGATGCCCAACGTATGAGAACAGGAGCCTTAACGTCTGAGGATTGGCAAAAGTTAACGATGGCGATGGGAAGTTTAGCGAAAGCGGGTATTTATATTGATGATACCCCCGGAATCAAAGTTGGTGAAATTCGAGCTAAATGCCGTCGTTTAAAACAAGAAAGCGGTCTTGGTATGATTATGATTGATTACTTGCAGCTCATTCAAGGGAATGGCCGTAGTGGCGAAAACCGTCAACAGGAAGTGTCTGAGATTTCACGTACATTAAAGGGGATTGCCAGGGAGTTAGAAGTGCCGGTTATTGCCCTTTCACAGCTATCTCGTGGCGTAGAATCAAGGCAAGATAAACGCCCAATGATGTCTGATATCAGGGAATCAGGAAGTATCGAGCAAGATGCCGATATCGTTGCCTTTTTATATCGTGATGATTATTATGATAAAGAATCTGAAAATCAAAACATTATCGAAATTATAATCGCGAAACAGCGTAACGGTCCAGTTGGGACGGTCGAACTCGCATTCGTAAAAGAATATAATAAATTCGTGAATTTAGACCGGCGTCATGACGAAAGAGATATGCCGCCAGGAGCTTAAGTTTGATTGTGTTATTGTGGAGCCGTTAAGATAAAGCTGCCACTGGAATTGGATTAGGTTAGTTTAAAGAGCAGGACTGTTTCAAAAGGTCATTCGACCATTTGAGACAGTCCTTTTTTGTTAATGAAAGATGTTTGTTTTGTTGATGGTGATAAGTAATGAAAAGAGAGTGCTAGGGAAATTAGTACGAATAAAAGGCTAATGAGCAATGAAAGGGTTTATACATATAATCGCAGCGTGTAGCAAATAATAGGATGTGCATTTAAACTTGAAAAAGCTTTCATTTATTAGAATTATTTGAGTGTTTTCACGAACAAACTAAAAATAATTTTACAATAATGTTCGTGTTTTGTTGACGTTTCACCCTTAAATTGTTATACTAATCAATGGTTTTTGAATAAAAATACTCGGCTCGTACGTCCGAGGCGGAGGTGCAACAGATGGCATCAGTTGTTGTAGTTGGTACACAATGGGGCGATGAAGGAAAAGGAAAGATAACAGATTATCTTTCAGAAAAAGCAGAGGTTGTCGCTCGCTATCAAGGTGGAAATAATGCAGGACATACGATTGTATTTGATGGAGTAAAGTACAAACTTCATCTCATTCCATCAGGGATTTTTTATAAAGATAAAGTATGTGTAATTGGAAACGGAATGGTGATTGATCCGAAAGCACTTGTCGAAGAATTAACTTATTTACATGAACGTAATATTGATACAAGCAATTTAAGAATTTCAAATCGTGCCCATGTTATTTTACCTTACCACTTAAAACAAGATATTGTGGAAGAAGAGCGTAAAGGTGATAACAAAATCGGGACGACGAAAAAAGGGATCGGCCCAGCTTATATGGATAAAGCGGCTCGGATCGGAATTCGTATTGCTGATCTTTTAGATAAAGAAGTATTTGAAGAGAAGCTTGTTCGAAACTTAGAAGAGAAAAATCGTCTTTTTGAAAAATATTATGAGACGACTGGTTTTACAAAAGAAGAAATCTTAGAAGAGTATTATGGATATGGTCAACAAATTGCTGAGCTTGTTTGTGATACATCTGTCGTCTTAAGTGATGCTCTTGATGATGGCCGTCGTGTTCTTTTTGAAGGAGCGCAAGGGGTTATGCTTGATATTGATCAAGGTACATACCCATTTGTGACGTCATCTAACCCAATTGCTGGTGGAGTAACTATTGGTTCAGGTGTAGGACCTTCAAAAATTAATCATGTGGTTGGGGTGTCAAAAGCTTATACGACTCGTGTTGGTGATGGCCCATTCCCAACAGAGTTAGTTGATGAAATTGGTGACCAAATTCGTGAAGTTGGGAATGAGTATGGTACAACTACAGGCCGTCCACGTCGTGTTGGTTGGTTTGATTCAGTTGTCGTTCGCCATGCACGTCGTGTGAGTGGATTGACGGATCTTTCATTAAACTCAATCGACGTTTTAACAGGGATTGAAACATTAAAGATTTGTACCGCTTATAAATATCGTGGTGAAGTTGTCGAAGAATTCCCTGCAAGTCTTAAAGTTCTTGCAGAATGTGAACCTGTTTATGAAGAATTACCTGGTTGGACGGAAGATATTACAGGAGTAAAATCTTTACATGAACTTCCAGAAAATGCTCGTCATTATATTGAGCGTGTTTCCCAATTAACAGGTATTCCATTAACGATTTTCTCTGTTGGACCAGATCGTAACCAAACAAATCTTGTTCGTGGAGTTTTTGCTTAATTGCACTAGTTAAGAAAATGAAAACGGCGAAAATGCAAGGAAAGGCTTGTGTTTTCGCTACGTTTTCGATATGCTAATGAAGGTTGTTTTAGAAATTTTGTGTTTCCACAAAAAAAATAAAAATATTTTATAAAAATACTTGCAGTAGTGTTTTGTCTGTGGTATTATAAATCTTGTCGCTAAGGCGAGTAAGACAAGCAAGATAATAGGAGCCATTAGCTCAGTCGGTAGAGCATCTGACTTTTAATCAGAGGGTCGAAGGTTCAAGTCCTTCATGGCTCACCATTACTCTTAAATTTTAAGTGTATTGGCCCGTTGGTCAAGCGGTTAAGACACCGCCCTTTCACGGCGGTAACACGGGTTCGAATCCCGTACGGGTCACCAATTTTTATTTTATCTTTAATACGGTCCGGTAGTTCAGTTGGTTAGAATGCCTGCCTGTCACGCAGGAGGTCGCGGGTTCGAGTCCCGTCCGGACCGCCATGAGTTTTATATTTCGGTTATTTTTAAGTTGGCTTGGTAGCTCAGTCGGTAGAGCAATGGACTGAAAATCCATGTGTCGGCGGTTCGATTCCGTCCCAAGCCACCATTTTTTTATGCCGATCTAGCTCAATTGGTAGAGCAACTGACTTGTAATCAGTAGGTTGGGGGTTCAAGTCCTCTGGTCGGCATTTTATATAGATTTTACTTTTTGTTCAGTATGCAATGGCATGCTTTTTTATTTGGATAAATATTAGTAGAATTTTTTGAATGGTTATTAGTTGTATAAAAGGCAGATAGGAAAACTCCTATCTGCCTTTTATACTTGTTACCGTAAAAGTGCACCTGTTAGAAGTTAAAATCGTTTCTTATCCGATTAGGGTATGTGACGGTTTTTTTGTTTTTTAGGGAATAGTTGCAAAATCAATAAGTTGCCCTGTTGGTGCTGTTAGTGATTATAGTCATTTTAAGAAGTAGGAAAAGAAAGAATTAGGTTATTCACTATTGATTAAGCTGGCTAATGTGAAAAAGCAGACTTTTATCATGAATTTTTATCCAAAAAGATTACAAATCAATTTCATTTAGTAATATTGACTCACCTTAATTAGAATTATGCTAGAATGGGGGAGGTTTATTTGGTTTATATAAGAAAATTTCAAATACAAAAGCTAGATTATTAGATTATAAGAAAGAACTGATTGTACGTTTACAGGCAATTGGCGAGAGGATTTTAAAAGGATTATGATAGTTTGGAATAAAGTAGAAAAACAGCAAGCAGTTGATTTACGCTTAAAGCAACCTATTTATAAACACTGGATATTAGCGATGGTATTGCTCTTATCGATTTCAGGTGTCTCTAATGTGTTGGCTAGTTCAGATTTGATGATGGAGAAGGTTTATCATATTTATCTTGAAGAAGAGTTTATTGGGACAGTCGATGATGAAGAAGATTACTTGGGCTTTTTAAATGAGCTATTAGAAGAAGAGCAAGAGCGACATTTCGGGCTAACCTTTGATTTTAAAGAGACGATTGATGTTATACCTGAGCTCGTTTTTATCCCAAATGCGAATACGGAACAAACGAAAGAAAAGCTAGCTGAGTTACTAACGGTAAAGGCTGTGGCGACAGCTCTTGTGATTGAGGAAGACGAGGTTGTTTATTTGGCTGAACAAGAGGCAGTCGCACAGTTAAAAAAGCAAATGGTCTTAGAACAAGTTGAAGAGGAAGCTTTTGAAGAGTATGTGCTTTCTTTACAAGAAGAAGGTTCATTGAAAGTGAATGAAGAAGAAGTAGCGAGGAAGTTGCCCTCTTCAGAAAGTGGCGAGCGTGAACCGGTTCATACTAACGAAATGAATGATAAAGAGATTGGGTTAGAATTGGAAGAAAAGCTCATTAATTCGGTTTCTTTTACAACGGACATTGAAAGTAAACAAGTGCTCGTTTCACCTGAAAAAGTTAGCACTGTGGAAGAGGCATTTGAAGAAATAGAACAAGGAAAAGAGAATGAATTTTATTATGAGGTAAAAGAAGGCGATGTTCTTGGTACAATTGCATCTGAATTAAATTTATCGATAAAGGAATTGCTTGCATTCAATGAGGATTTAAATAAAGAGAGTGTGATCAGAGCAGGGGATAAATTACAAATAAAAACATTAGAGCCATATTTAGAAATTGAAGTTGTCGAGCATAGTAAAGTAGAAGAAGAGCTTGACTTTGACATAGAGGTTAAAGAAGATAGCAACCTTTTTAAAGGGGAAGAGAAAGTCGAGCGAAAAGGGATCCCTGGCTTACAACATGTTGAATATAAAACGGTAAGACTAAATGGCGAAATGGTTGAACAGGAAGTGTTGAATCAACAAGTTATTGAAGAGCCCGTTAGTGAAGTCGTTAGAAAAGGAACGAAGGAAAGATCAGAACTAGCGTGGCCAGCAGATGGTGGTTATATTTCAAGTCATCAAGGAAAGCGTTGGGGAAGCTATCATAAAGGAATTGATATCGCCCGACCAAGCTCATACAGTATTTATGCGGCTGAAAGTGGAACCGTTACAGCGGTCACAAGTGGTGGAGGTTATGGAAACTATATTCGTATTCGTCATGATAATGGCTTAGAGACTTTATATGCTCATTTAAAATCGACGAGTGTTCAAGTTGGTCAGAGTGTTACAAGAGGCCAACAAATTGGGGTAATGGGCTCTACTGGAGATTCTACGGGCATTCATCTTCATTTTGAAGTGACCCGTGGCGGTAGTCTATTAAATCCGATGGACTATTTACCATAATGAAGAAAGAGGCTGGGACAAACCCCTTCTCTGATAGGAAAAGCCGGTAACATTTTTACGAGTCAAATGTTACTGGCTTTCTTTCTATTTATTAGAACCAAAGTGGATGGCGATGAATGGTGCTCAATTCACCACTCCCGAAAATCATGCTCCGCGTCCTGGAGACCACTGAAAAAGTAGGATTCTAAGACTAAATGAGAAGAAACTTCATTCAATGTTATTCTATGCGTTGGATTACCAAAACGGAACGAGCGGAATGCCCGGAGACTCCTGCGGGATTAGTGAAACACGGGAGACCCCGCAGCGACTTGTCGTGAGGAGGCTCCCGGTTCACCCGCGGAACGCGTAGGGCATGCAGCGAGTGGAGTAAGCTAAATGATAAAATGGAATCTAACTCTCGGAGTTTTTTAGTTGCTTCATATGTTAGAAGGGAATTGAACGGATCGTCAAGAAGTGGTACAAGTAAGAATGTGAACTACTAAAGGAAAACCATGACTTATGATAAACTAGAGAAAGCACGTATTAAGTGTAGAACAGGAGCGTTGTTAGATGGATAAACGAATTTTAGTTGTAGATGATGAACGTCCAATTGCTGATATATTAAAATTTAACTTAGAAAAAGAAGGGTTTGAGGTTATTTGTGCTTATGATGGGATAGAGGCCTTAGCACAAGTAGATAAATTTGATCCGGATTTAATTTTATTAGATATTATGTTACCACATAAAGATGGGATGGAAGTCTGTCGTGAAGTACGTAAAAAGTCAGATGTACCGATTATTATGTTAACCGCAAAGGATTCTGAAATAGATAAAGTGTTAGGCTTGGAGCTTGGAGCAGATGATTATGTGACAAAGCCATTTAGTACAAGAGAGTTATTAGCGAGAGTTAAAGCGAATTTACGCCGTCATAAAGTAAGTGCCGATGAAACGACAGCACAGAAGGAGCTTGTCATTGGTGATTTAACGATTTATCCAGATGCGTATCAAGTGAAAAAACGAGGCGATACGATTGAATTGACACACCGTGAATTTGAACTGATTCATTATTTAGCCAAACACTTCGGACAAGTTATGACGCGTGAGCATTTGTTGCAAGCGGTATGGGGATACGACTATTTTGGTGATGTTCGAACGGTTGATGTCACGGTTCGTCGTTTACGTGAAAAAGTAGAGGATAATCCTAGCTTTCCAACTTGGATTATTACCCGTCGAGGAGTAGGGTATTATTTGGCTTCTCCTGACCCATTGGAGCAAGCTTAATGAAAAATAAGGTTGGCTTTTTTAAATCGATTCAATTCAAGCTAATCATTATTTATGTGTTATTAATTTTAATTGCGATGCAAGTTATTGGTGTTTATTTTACGAAACAATTAGAGCAACAATTAAGCGAAAACCATCATCAAATGTTAGCTGATCGTGCGGAGTTTCTCGCTTATAATTTGGCTCAAATTATGATTGATAGTGAACCAAATGCCGTTGAATCAGAGGTAACTTCCATTTTGCGTGACTTTTTTAATGTTGATAAGTCTGAGGTACTTGTCGTTAATGCTAATCAAGTGGTCGTTGGTACGTCGGATTTATCAAGACGTAATATCGTTGGTCAACAATCAAATGATGTCCTTATAAAACGAGCATTAGTTGGAACTGCTGATCAAAGAAACTTTGTCGATGAGCAGACTGGTAGTATTGTTCGTTCGATGGGTGTTCCGATTATAACGGCCGATGGGGTTATTGTTGGAGCGATTCATATTCAAGCTTCGATGGAAGAAATTTATTTACAAATGGAACAAATTAATGGCATCCTGCTAACCGGTACTTTTATAGCGTTAGGGATTACAGTTATTTTAATCATTTTAGTGTCTCAGACGATTACTGGACCAATTATTGATATGAGAAAACAGGCCATGCGCATGGGTCATGGTGACTTTTCGCGAAAAGTTCGAGTTTATGGAACTGATGAAATCGGTCAGCTGGCAACATCATTTAATGATTTGACCTCCAAGCTACAAGATGCGACAGCGACACGGGACCGGGAACAAAAGAAATTAAGCTCTGTACTTGCTCATATGACGGATGGTGTGATCGCGTCTGACGCTAAAGGATTAGTCATTTTGATGAATAATCGAGCCGAGGAGTTATTAGGAAAAGCGACTTATGAGGTCATTCGTAAACCGATTACAGAAGTGTTGCAGCTTGCGGAAGACTATGTCGTCGATGATTTATTTGATCATGATGAATCACTGATTCTTGATTTTAGTGATGAAGAAAACGATTATATGTTACAAGCGAACTTTTCGGTTATTCAAGAAAATGATGGACCGATTAATGGTGTGATTACGGTTTTGCATGATGTGACAGAGCAAGAGCAAATCGAACAAGATAGACGTGAATTTGTCGCAAATGTCTCTCATGAGTTAAGAACGCCATTGACGACGATGAAAAGTTATTTGGAAGCATTAGAAGATGGGGCGATTAGTGATCCAGACTTAGGTCCACGTTTTTTAGGGGTCACTCAAAATGAGACAGAACGAATGATACGTCTCGTCAACGATTTATTACAGCTGTCCAAAATTGATAGCCGTGATTATCAATTAAATTTTAGTACGGTTGATTTTGTTTTATATTTACATGAAGTGATCGATCGTTTTGATATGATTGCGGCCAACAAAAACATCCATTTTATTCGTAAGATCTCGCCGCAACTTACGTACGTCAAAATGGATCGAGATAAATTAACACAAGTGATAGATAATATTATTTCGAATGCAATGAAGTATTCCCCAGAAGGTGGAAATGTGACGATTACACTCGAGCATTATGGTCAAAATATCCGTGTTAGTATTGCCGATGAAGGAATGGGAATTCCACGAGAAAGCCAGCAAAAAATATTCGATCGTTTTTATCGAGTTGATAAGGCTAGAGCAAGAAGTATTGGGGGAACAGGACTAGGTCTTGCTATTGCTAAGGAGCTCGTTCATGCTCATCATGGAGAGATTTGGGTGGAAAGCATGTATGGACAAGGGACCACGATATTCTTTACTTTACCTTTTACGAAAAATAAGGAGGGTAATTGGTGAGATACGAACAAGTGAAAAACTGGATATTAATTGGTCTTGTCACCTTAAGTCTTGTTCTAACATGGGAATTATGGACCTTTCAGCCTGACTTTGACAATCCCGATCGAGATAATTTGACCACTCCTGATACTTTAGTTGGTGGTCGCTCGTTATCTATACAAGACGTGATTGCGGCAGAAGCACTTGTTGTTCATAATGGGGGCGATTATTATTTGATCCCAGCAGATAGTGAGCAATATCGTGATACTTATCAACGGATATTTCGTTCTAATATCGAGATGGAGACGACACCAATAGGTGATCCTTTCCCAAATGAACAAGGGGAGCAAGGGTTAGAAATTATTTTTCCAACGGCGATTCCTACGAATGTTTTGATGAGATTGTTTATTAACGAAGAAGATGAAGTAATAGTTCCTTTGACGGCGGTTAATCGTATTTATATTTATCAAAATCCAAATGGAGCCAATATGTTCATGCAGCTTTATTCAGCCATTGACCAAGATGTGGTCGTCCTCCGTTCTAATTTGGATTATCATATGTTTGCCCAAAATATGTTTAATGAAGTTGAGGAATTTATCCCAGCTGTTGGTGTGAGAGAACAATTGGATGAGCAATTGAAGGAACAGCTATATGTACCCGGTGAACCATACGAAGGGAAAAAGCTATCTTATACCGCCCCTTCGATTGATATTGACTTTTTCCAACAGCTTTTATTCCCTGTCCCTAGCTCCATTAGTGAAAGTAGACAGGCAAATGGACAACGTTTTTATACAGATGGAAGCCGTATTTTAACCACTTCGAGTAACGAAGACTTTATGGATTTTGATTTCCGTTATCCAGCCATATCTGAAGATGTTACGTCTCGTCATATTGTCGATTCAAGCTTTGATTATATTAATGGTCATAATGGCTGGACCAATTCTTATTATTTATCAGATTGGTCATTATTGACGGAAACAGAAGCGAAGGCGGAATACCGTTTGCAGCTAGAAAACCTACCGGTGATTATGTATGAGGGACAGGACGATTTAATGAATTTACAAGTATCTCGTGTTGGTGGACAGACGTCAAGATATATTCGCCCGTTATTTAGTATTGAAAGCCTGTCTTTTGAAACGAATACGGTACAACTTCAATCAGGTCCTGAAATGTTAGCGGGATTAAAGGAACAAGAGTTTTTTGAACTTGATAAAGTAGAAAAAATGCTCATTGGTTATGAGATGGAAAGTAGTTCGACTTCTTATGTTACTATCGAACCACATTGGTTTATTAAGTATGAGGGAAATTGGAGAAAGCTAGGCGATAGTGACGAAGAGAGAACAGATGTAGTGGGGGAGAATCGAGATGAATTGGAGTAGAACTAAAACGATTTTTATTATTACGTTTCTCTTCCTTAATGTTTTTTTAACGTTTCAATTAATTCAAAAAAATGAACATTATCAAATAAGCTCCATACCCGAAGTGACATTACAAGAGCGACTTAAGACAAATAACATTACGATTGAAGGGGACTTGCCTGAAGTAACGAGCAAAGACTATCATATTATTGGTCGCAATCAACGATTTAATGAGCAGCAACTCGAATATTTAAGTGATCAATTTGCCGAGGTGAGTGAGGATGGCAAAGTGTTAACCTCGATTTTAAATGCCCCTTATCCATTATCAAGGGAACAATTTTCTCAAGATTTGAATCAATTTTTATTAGATCATGTCAATGGTGGAGCTCATTATCAATATGGTGGTCGTCATAAAGAGCTTATGCACATTTATTTTTATCAAACTTTTAATCAGCATACCGCGTACTCTGATAATTATGAACCATTAACGATAAAGTTAAATGACGATTGGGAAATTATTGGCTATAGTCAACGTTTTATAGAGTTTGAACAACATGGTAGTGAAAGTGAAATTTTATCAAGTTTAAAGGCGGTTGAAGTATTATTAAATAGTCAGCTTTTAAATATTGGTGATACGATTAATAAAATTGAGTATGGTTATTATAATCGTTTTTCATTAGAAAATGATGATTTAATGTATGCACCGATGTGGTTAATTGAAGTAGGTGAAGAAAGTTATTTAGTTCATGCGATTGAAGGAGATGTCCAACATTTAACCGTCGATGATGCTGAGGAAGAATAGATACTTTAGAGGATGAGTTGAGAGATACTGGAGTGAACAGGAATGACGTTACGTTTTAGTGTGTTAGCAAGCGGTAGTACGGGGAATGCGATGTATGTAGAAACAGAAAATCAACGTTTATTAGTGGATGCGGGTTTGAGTGGAAAAAAGATGGAAGAGCTTTTTCAAAAGATTAACCGGAATCCAAAAGAGCTTGATGGGATTTTAGTCACTCATGAACATAGTGATCATATAAAAGGAGTCGGGATTTTTGCGAGGAAGCATCGTTTGCCGATTTATGCGAATACGAAAACATGGCAGGCAATGGAAGGGCATCTAGGGGTTATTACAAACGAGCAAAAGTTTCATTTTGAAGTCGCGGAAGTGAAAAGCTTTGCTGATCTTGAGGTCGAGTCATTTGGTGTCTCACATGATGCGGCTGAGCCGATGTTTTATGTTTTCCATCATCAAGGGAGGAAGCTAACAATAGCAACCGATATGGGTTATGTAAGTGAACGAATTAAAGGAACGATTCGTGGGTCCAATATGTTTGTTTTTGAGTCAAACCATGATATTAATATGTTACAAATGGGTAGGTATCCGTGGAGCATTAAACGACGCATTTTAAGTGATGTCGGTCACGTCTCAAATGAAGATGCGGCAATGGCTTTAAATGATGTGATTACAGATGCCACTTCAAGAATTTATTTAGCGCATTTAAGCTTAGATAATAATATGAAAGATTTAGCTCGTTTGACCGTTGAGCAAGTTTTAAAAGAACAAGATCAAGCAGTCAATGATCAATTTGATCTGTATGATACCGACCCAGTGGAACCAACCGCTTTGACCGTCGTTTGAACGTTTGAAAGTGAACGAAATCGGAAATAATAGATAGGGATTTTAAAAGCATTTTATTGGACATTTTGATGATGACTTAGTCAAAATAGTAGTTAACTAATAAGTATTGAATCAATGTTCCTATTAGGAGGCTGTTATTATGGGGTATTATGACGAACATGTGAGACAAACACGAACTACAAGAAGTGGTAATAGACGTAGTACGGCTTTGTCGGCTTTTTTAGGAGCGATTATCGGAGCGGTTGTCGTTTTATTTTCGGTTCCAGTGCTAGCAAACTTAGGTTGGTTGCCATATGAAATTTATTCAAATGAAGAAACGAATCAAGATGTCGAGGAAAATAGAACAAATGACACTAGTGATCTACAATCTGTCTCCTATTCGGTTAATACGGACATAACGGGAATTGTTGAAAATGTTTCAGATGCGGTTGTTGGCGTTGTTAATATTCAACAAGCAGGCTTTTTAGGGATGTCAGGTGAAGGAACAGGCTCAGGCGTCGTCTATAAAATCACAGATGAACATGCCTTTATCGTGACAAATCAACATGTGATCGAAGGAGCTAATACGATTGAAGTGAGCCTTTCAGACGGCACACGAGTAGAGGCAGAACTGATCGGCGAAGATGTGTTAACAGACTTAGCGGTCATTCGTATCGATGGCAGTGAAGTGGATACAGTTGCGGAATTTGGCGATTCTAATACCCTCCGTGTCGGTGAGCCAGCTATTGCGATTGGAAACCCGCTCGGTCTTGAATTTGCAAGCTCAGTGACCCAAGGAATTATTAGCGGTACTGAACGAAGCATTCCGGTCGATACAAATGGGGACGGTCAAGTCGATTGGCATGCTGAGGTTATTCAAACGGATGCCGCGATTAACCCAGGAAATAGCGGTGGGGCTTTATTAAACATAGAAGGCCAAGTCATTGGAATAAACTCGATGAAAATTGCCCAAAGTGCCGTAGAAGGCATTGGTTTTGCAATTCCAACGGCAATCGCCTTGCCTATTATTGATGATCTAGAACGATTCTCAGAAGTAAGGCGTCCACAGCTCGGGGTAGGGATTATTTCCTTAAATCAAATTCAAAGCTTTCATTGGCAAGAAACATTAAACCTCCCAACGGACGTACGTGGAGGAGTTGTTGTCACAAGCGTTTCGCCAAGGTCACCTGCAGCAGGTGCCAATATGCAGGAATATGATGTAATCGTTGAAATCGGTGGCGTCGAGGTAAATGATACCCATGATTTACGCAAGTTTTTATATACCGAAGCCGAGGTTGGTCAAGAGGTTGACGTGGTGTACTATCGTGACGGCGAGAAGGAAACGGTTACGTTAACGTTACAAGAACAAGAAAGTTTTTAAATGAAATCTCACTCATCGACAAGTCTCATTAATGAGGTTTGTTGATGAGCTTTTTTGATGATGAGAAGACGTGGAGTGGGCTTAATGATCCAACCTATTCTAACTAACCGGACCTTTTCAGTGGTTGCAGTGGAGTCTCCCCGGAGCGAGGCCGAAGTGATTACATTTGGATTAACGCATCATGATAAACGTTTTGAAAGTACTTTCTTTCAGCTATTCTACACTTGCAAATTTCAATGGGCAAAAAGAGAGATAGTGGGATAGGTCGAAAAAGAGCGAAAAGAATCTGAGGTTGCACCTGTGGATAAGAATATATTGGGAAGTATCCACATCTAAAATTAGAATATGCTATAATAAAAAACGGAAAAAAGAAGGGACGGATAAAATGAAGTTAATGGCTTGTCAAGAGCATGTAGAGCTTGCAATGGAAATGATTATTGATGAAAAAGAAGTGGCCCCTAATATAGAGATACTAACAAAAGATCAAGATTTATCCACAGCATGCGAGTTTTGTCAAAACGAGGCGAAATATAGCGTATCAAATCAATAGAAAAACAACCTGTTGATATGTGGATAACTTCTGTGGATAAAAATAAAAAAGGAGTTATACACACTGTGAATATCACGATTATCTCAGTCGGAAAATTAAAAGAAAAATATTTAAAACAAGGAATTGAAGAATATACAAAAAGACTCGGAGCTTACGGCCAAATTCATTTAGTCGAAGTTCCAGACGAAAAGGCACCTGAAAAATTAAGTGAAGCAGAAGAAAAACAAGTGAAGCAAAAAGAAGGCGAACGTATCCTAAACAAAATCCCCACTGACAGCCACGTCATTGCCTTAGCAATCGAAGGCAAACAACTTACCTCAGAACAACTCGCCCAAAACCTCAACAATCTCGCAACATACGGCAAAAGTAAAGTTACTTTTATTATCGGTGGTTCACTCGGACTATCTAATGAAGTGTTGCAACGAGCTAATGAAAAGTTATCCTTTTCTAAAATGACGTTTCCTCATCAGTTAATGAAGCTTGTGTTAGTAGAGCAGGTGTATCGGGCGTTTCGGATTATTAAGGGTGAACCTTACCACAAATAGGTAGCGGTTTTCTTTAAAATATAAACCCCTAAGGATGACTGGGGAGTTGTTAGTTATCGTATTATGTAATGGGGGATCATTTGACCCCCCACCCTTTGGTATATGAGCAATAAAAGAAAATTGAATATTTTTAAGCTTTTTATTGCTAATGTCAATTCTTTTGATAGATGCTACAAGAAGCTGTCTGAACTCCATTATATCTAATTGCTCTTTAAGCGTTAGAAATTCTTTAAGTTGCTCCCGTATAAAGTCACCACTGATCTCTTTTACCATATTGTTGTTTGCTTTTTGCTCATTTAGTAGCTTGGCTAATGAATCCTTTAAATCAGTTTCTTCCATACGGAGTTCAGTGATTCTTTCTTTAGCTTCTTCTGGTGTGTAAAACATTGATCCAGTCATTACATCGTCCTGAATTGTATTTGGCAAGTGAGAAATGTATAAAACGGCAATTAAATATGTAACCACTTGCCAATCTTTTTTATTGATGTATCATCGATTCCTTATAACGGTGACTTTCCCCGTTAAAGACGACTAAATGAGAGTGATGGATGAGACGATCGATAACGGCTTCCGTTAAAATAGGGTCTCCAAAAACATGATTCCACTCCCCAAACGTCAAATTACTCGTAATGATAATGCTCGTTTTCTCATAACACAATGAAATGACTTGAAATAATAACTCCGCCCCTTGTTTGTGTAAAGGGATATAACCTAGCTCGTCTTATGGAAAGTCAGTTATTATGTAAAGTTAAGTGTTGAAATCCTTATTTTTCAATGGTTTTTCAATATTCAAGTTTGCATAATATTTTTTATGTTTATAGTAGTATCAACTATATTAAGGAGGAACATATGACTGATACTACAAACATCTCACTGTCTAATTTGATTGAACAGGCAACTCTGTATCTAAATGAATTGAACTATTCCGAAGGGACATTATACCGTTATAGGCTCAAATGGAAACACCTACAGACCTATGCTAAAACTAAGAATGAGATTAATTTTTCATTAGAGCTGGGAAAAGCTTTTTTATCAGATAATTATGGTATTGAAGAAGGTATGAGACTGACCAGTTCAGAGGTTTTTATAGTCAGGTGCATAAAAGTATTAGAAGAATTTCGCCAACATAAATTATTTCATAAATGTCATCAACCAGTAGGACGACAAGTCCCTGACCAGTTTAGCCCCATCCTTAATGAATATTTTTACCTACAAAAAGATCGACAATTTTCAAAACGTACTATACAAGGAAAACAAATTCAAATTATACACTTTCTGTGTTTTCTTGATGAGCAAAAAATTATTGACATCAATCATTTGGTTCCTTATGATGTCTTGGCGTACTTAGATTCATTGAGTAATTATTCAAGCTCCACAAAAACTGGTATTATGTTTACTTTGAGAGAATTCTTGGCTTTTCTCGTTTCGAAAAGGTATATTAGTCATCAATTAGATCAGCTATTTCCTGTTATTTTCTCAAATAAATTTGAACGAATTCCTTCCTATTACTCAATAGAAGAAATACACAAAATTCTATTAGAGGTGGATCGGAATACAGAAATTGGACGCAGAGACTATATAGTTCTGATATTGGCAGTGCAGTTAGGCATGCGTGCTGGCGATATAAAACATTTGAAATTTGAAAACATAAGATGGCATTTAGATACAATTGAATTCATACAAGAAAAAACAAAAAATCCATTACAACTTCCATTAACAGAAAACTTAAAATTTGCACTGATTGATTATATGAAAAATAGTCGACCATCCTCAAACGACCCTCATATTTTCATTCGACATAGAGCACCCTTCACAGCTTTTTCCACAGGTCATGTATTTTGGAGTACCATCAATAAATACATGGATACCTCCGGCATCACTATTAATAATAGAAAACACGGACTTCACTCTTTGAGACATAGTTTGGCGAGCAATTTACTCAAACAAAATACCCCATTTCCGGTTATTACAGGTGTATTAGGGCATGAAAATTCAAATACAACGAAGTTGTATCTCCGTATCGACATAGAACAACTCCGATCAGTAGCATTGGAGGTGCCTTATGAAAGATAGAGAAAAACAGTTCATTTTTGATGGTCCATTTAAAGAATACTGTCCGATGTATGTCGATTATAAAAGAAATCTTGGTTATAAATTTGGAGAATCGTCACTTTATAATTTAAGATACATGGATGATTTTTTCAAAAAATATAATATGCCTACCTTAAAACTAAATAAAGAAATGGTCGAAGACTATGTTAGTAGAAGAGGTAGTGAAGCACCCAAAACTCAGCATATGAGAATGAGCCTTATTAGACAATTTTCTATATTTATGAATAGCATTGGGTTTAGTTTTTACATACACCCGAAAGAATTAATTCCCATTACAAATACATTTACTCCTTATATTTTCACTCACGAAGAAATTGTTAGGATATTAAAAGTTGTAGATAATTTGGAGTATAACCCATCGAGTAAGTATTATCACTTGATTTATCCAATGCTTTTTAGGATGTTGTATGGATGTGGACTAAGGATCAATGAAGCATTGTCGTTGAAAAAGGTAGAAGTTGATATAGAAAATGGGATACTTACAGTTACAAAAGCAAAAAATAATACTAGCAGACTAATTCCTATGTCGAAGTCATTAAACGAATATTGCCGCCAATATGCTTCGAAAATGGAATTCGATATGTATGGCGATGGATATTTTTATCCCTCACGGGATAAAGGAAAATATAACAAGACCCCTGTTTATGTGAAATTCAAACATTTTATGAAGACAGCAGAAATATTCACAGCTAACGAAGTTGGTCCTAGAGTACATGATATACGGCATACTTTCGCAGTACATTCGCTAGAAAAGATGGTTAAGAATGGACAGGACATCTATTGTGCTCTACCGATCTTATGTACTTACTTAGGTCATCGGGATATTGAGAGCACAGAAAAATATTTACGACTTACCGAAGAAGCTTATGGACAAATCATTGATTCCCTTAACCCTCTTTATGATGACGTTTTCCCGGAGGTGAAAACAGATGCATAGTACTGATTTTGGAAAGTACCTATCTTCGTATTTCATTAAATATATACCCTATAAAACAGGATACAGTGATAATACCATTAAGTCATATCGGGATACCTTTACAATTTTTCTCAGATACTGTAATGATGTGCTTCGTGTTAGACCCGAAAAATTAAGTTTTTCTAAAGTGAACAGGAAAATGATTGAAGAGTTTTTATTTTGGTTAGAAGACACAAAAAAATATTCTATTTCAACTAGAAATCAAAGATTGGCTGCTTTGCATTCTTTCTTTCGGTATGTACAGATCGAGGCTCCAGAATATATGGAACTGTGCAATTCAATTTTATCTGTAAGTTCGAAAAAAAAACCTGTTGTTGAAATGAACTACTTATCTATAGAAGCAATTAAAGAGTTATTGTCTATACCTGATATTTCTAAAAAGGAAGGTCGAAGGGATTTAGCCATTCTTTCACTACTTTATGATACAGGTGCAAGGGTCCAAGAATTAGCTGATATAACTGTAAGTGATTTAAGAATAAAAGTACCAGCAACAATTAGATTAACTGGAAAAGGTGAAAAAACTAGAATTATCCCGGTAATGCCACAAACAATAAGTATTTTAAAAGCATATATAAATGATTACGGTTTGTTCAATGAAACGAAAATTTTTGCACCCTTGTTTTTTAATAAAAGGGAAGAAAAACTCACACGTGCAGGCCTATCTTATATTTTAAACAAATATATTTTGGTAGCTAAAGTAAAACATTCTGATTTATTTCCAGCCAAAGTTTCTCCACATGTATTTAGACATAGTAAAGCCATGCATTTACTAGAAAGTGGAGTCAATTTAATATACATAAGGGATTTTTTAGGACATGCATCGGTTACAACAACTGAAGTTTATGCAAAATCAAACCCTGAAATCAAACGGAGGGCTATTGAGCAAGCAAGTCCTGATGTGCTACCTGATGAAAAACTTACATCCAAAGACAAAAAAGATTTATTAAGCTGGCTAAAGGAATTTATCTAGATATTAATTATGCCAAGTTGGATGTTGAAAATCTTCGGTTCAACATGGGTTTCAGCATTCAACTCCACATAATATTTGACTTTCCATAAGACGAGTTATGCAAAGCTTCACATAACTCGTCTAAAACGAGTAAATCCAATTTCTCCATTTGCTTAAATACTTTGCTTAATGTCCCTTTTTCATGAGCTTCTAGTAGTTTGTTCACCAGCGTCGCTACCGTATAAAACTTGACCGATAACCCTCTTTGTTGAATCAACTGTAACGAAATAAGGGAAGATAAATAGGTTTTACCTGTGCCTACTCCACCATAAAAAATTAAGTTCTCCTGCTTCTCCAAGAATAATCCTTCTAGTAAATAAGACTGCGTTAATTGTGGCGTTAGGACAACATCTTTCCAATTAAAAGGCACTCCGCTCATCTTAGGAAGAGTCGCTTGCTTTAATAAAAGGTTTACTTTTCGCTCCTCTCTTTGCTCAATCTCCTTTTCAAACAGAATCCGTAAATAGTCTTCATTAGAAGAAGCTTCTATTTCATCATAGTGTTCTCGAATCCAACTAAGCTTTAAGCGTTTAGCTAATTCCGATATAGACGGCTGCATTAGGAGTTCACCCCTTTGAGAAGTTGATCGTAATGAGACAGTCCTCTTGATGCCTTTGGCATAGATGGTAAGGTTTGCTTAGGTTTAATGGTCGGTCGAATCCCACGGCCGTTGATTAATTGATAAAACACTTGGCTGATCGATTCCGCAGAAGGGTGCCCATGCTCTGAGGCGATGGTTAGAGCTTCTGTAATCTGTTCAAACCCGCGGTCTTTTAAAGCGAAAGATAATAGTTTCAAGGCGTCGGATTTCTCGGTACTTGTACATCTATTAAAATACCTTTGCCATTCGTCAGGTAACTGCGAATAGAACGTCGTGTACTTTAATGCCAAAGGCCGTTTGGCCATTAAGCGTAAGTACGGTTGCCATTCCATCGATTTACGATAAACCCCGTACACTCTAGAATGACTAATGATCGTTTCATTCATGTCGGATAGAATCTCAATACGGTCAAAGTGAATTTTAATCAAGACCTTCTGTAAGGCATATCTTGGCGATGTTGAGTACTGATTCTTCTCAAAATGAACATACCCATATTTATCAGCTTTAAGTGTCTCATACCGTACACATTCATAGGCTTTCGTTGGTAACACATAGCTAGCCTGCTTGTCCTTTTGAAACAATTCCTCAATGGATTCTCTTTTATCGAAGTGCGGACGATGCCTGTCCACTTCTGCTTGTTTCCAGAAATCCCCGTTTAAATCTTCTATATGAAGAACGGGCAAGGCGGGAAGGAGGAAATTATTTCGAACGTATTTGACCATGGATTCTACATGTCCTTTTTCATTCCCACTGCCAGGATTACAAAACTCATAATGAAACCCGTAGTGGGAAACGAAGTTTTCAAAGCTCTCTGTTAATTGCCGTTCCCCATTTGGCAAGACTTTTTTCACGGCGGCAGACAGGTTATCAAACCGAATCACCTTGGGAACAGAACCGACATGATGGAAAATACGTTTCATTCCTTCTAAAAAGCACTCTATCTTTTGGGAAGGAAACACTTGAAAGTAAAAACTATTACTATAAGGATAAGATAGGACAAGATAAGGGAGCGTCACTTGTTCTCCTTTATGGATGAAAGGTGCTTCTCCAAAGTCTACTTGAGCCATACCTGGTTGATGTTCTAGAGGTAACGCCGCCTCACTCGCCTCATTTAAGAGCTCCTTTTTACGCTTAGAAATATAGTGACGTACGGTGCGGTCAGACCCTGTAAAGCCATGGTCTTTCACCAATAACTCCCAGATACGCTTAGCTGTTCGTCTGAATTTCTTCTTCTGTTTGAAATCTTCTTTTAACCACTGATCCACCGTTTCTTTAAATGGATCCATTACCCTTGATGGACGCTTCTGTATCCCTCTAGATCGGGGACTCATATCCTCTAAATCCGCATATTTTTTAACCGTACGAGGATCTCGTCCCAACCTCTTCGCTAAAGCGTGATAATTACTACCTTTTCTATTAATCTCGTGTCTGATATAATTAATTTCGGCCACTGCCAACATCTCCTAAAGTACCTCCTGCGTTAGATTACCCAACAGGAAGTGTATTTTTAATTGAGATGATTGGCAAGTGTTTTTTTTGATTTCTGCAGGGCCCTCCGGGCCCTACAGAAATTAATTGCCATACCCTACATTAATAGTTTGCCATAAACACTGAATTCTTTTCTTTTGGGAATCTAATTCAGCTATACGTTTTTTTATTATGCTAGCTTCGTTACTGATATCATTTTTCGTATATTGTTCAACAATCTGCTTATTTATTGAATCTGTGATTGCATCGATGGCGGACTCGGATTGTAATGCCTTAGCAAGCCTATCATAAACCGATTGTTCTAGTACACTAGCATTTACAGTGTTAGAATTGCATACTGCTTTTCCACCATTATGATAGCGACCGCAAACATAATAACGTAACTTAGTGCCATCTTTACGTTTCGATCCATACATACTTGTCATATATGATCCACATTCAGGACACTTTGCTATAGATGTCAAAGGGAATTTTCCAGTGTATTGTCGAGGTGTGCCTGTTGAACGCCTTTTCATTAATGCATCAGCTTTATCCCAAGTTTCTTCATCAATGATTGATGTGTGAATTCCTTTAACTAATATGTGATTAGGGTTCGTACCTTTTCTTCGCTTTTTTTCCCAATCTACTACCTGATTAAAGCGGATATATCCTTTATATATAGGATTCTTCAATAAAGCATTTACAGTGGATTGAGTAAATTCTTTATTGTTTTTTGTTCGCCGACCAGTTTTATTGAGATGGTTAGCAATTTTTTTTGTACCCCAGTTATCATTGACATATTTGCTAAAGACTAATTTAATTATCTCAGCTTCTTCCGGAATAACGATAAGTTCTTTATTTTCACTCCGATAACCAAGAACTCTACCACCATTGAATTTACCCTCTTTAGCCCTTTGTGTCATTCCCATTTTTACGTTTTCAGCCAACTCTTCTCTTTGATATTGTGCGACTGATGATAAGATATTGAATTGCAAATTTCCATGAGGCGTTCCATATTCACCTTCCTTTATGGAGATAAATATTACACTTGAATGGTGTATATCTTCCACAAGGGACAATGAATCTGAAAGGTTTCTACTCAATCTGGAAACTTTATAAGCTATGATAGCATGCAGGTCGCCTTTTTTAACATCATGCATCATACGGTTTAATTCAGGTCTATCATTTGTTGATTTTGCGCTTATCCCTTCATCAACATAAAATCTTATATCAACGTTATTACCAAAGCGTTTGTGGGCTTCTTGAATACCTTCCTCTTTTTGTCCATCTAATGAAAAACCGAGTTCCGCCTGCTTATGAGTCGAAACTCGTATATAAAGACCAACTGTTTTTATCTCTTTATTCATCTTTATACACGCTCCTTGTTTTGTTCAGAAAGCAATTTATTAGAAATGGCTTTATAAATAAATGCTGATATGACATCCATAGTATCCTTTTTATCAGTTTGAATTGTTTGACTAGTCTCTTTTTCCATGCTAACCCCTCCGAAATAATTGTTGAAAAAATTAACTTTCTGTCGGACGGGTAAGTTTGATAAAAGAGAGGACTGGCTCAATCTTGAGTGCGATCCCTTTTTATAAAAAATAAAACGTTACCACGTATAGATGACAGCTTAAAAATAACGAAGTGTCTTATACGTATGGTTACGTTTTTATCAGGTGTGTTTATTTATTTTAAAGAATACTAATAGTGTGTCTTGTCTTGTTAGTGCAGTAATTACTGTTTATTGAATTTAACATTAACAAGTTTAGGAAATATGGAGTTTGTAAAATAGTGAATTAATGCAGAAGCATTTTGTCTATGTAGTGTATAAATGCTCGTATCTAAATGTCCATTTTTGATGATATAAGCATGTACACTTTTGCTCATATTAACTTCCTTTATACAAGCGAGTGGATAATTACAACTTGACACGGAGCCTCTGCGGGCATGACTATATAGCCAGGAAGCCAGTATCCTCAAGGACTGGCTAGCCAATCAAGGCTATCATGCCCGCCACTCCATGTAAAGTTGTAATATACATGGGAAATCAAAAATGTACATGCTTAGCCGAGCGTTTTTATACATTTTTAAATTGTCATTTGTAGTAGTGGAGAGATTATTTTACTGTTCTTATTCTAGTAAGGGAGTAAGAACAACCAACACAGATTATCATCCCCAGTATAAAGGAGTAAGAAAGAGTGTCAAAATAACCTTTAGTTGAGTACAACTTGATTCTATATAAAGTAAAAATTATTGTCAATAAATAATATTTTCAAAGAATCAATAATCCAGTGGACAATGGTTGCCCTCATTGTGATTCCTTATTAGAATAGTAATAAATTGGTTTATAACATAAAAGTGCTTAGCGGAGGTATGTATGTCAATAATTAAAGGTGGTGCGGCTGGTTTTAAAAGTGTAGTTTTTTATTCCGAGAATTTTAGTTCAAGAGCCATAAGGAATAAAGATGGAACGATTACTATAAATGTATCTAAGCGAAAGGTTGCTCCTAAGTTTGAGAGTTTGATTAATAGATTACCATTTATTCGTGGACTATACTTATTTGTAAAACCTTTGATTGTTATGTGGAAGATCTATCTAATGGTTTTTCTTCCACTTTTAATTTTCCTTCTGTTGGCCAGTCATAGCGGAAAAAACTCGAGTGGTTCGTCAATACCTGTTTTCCCAATTATAGTAGAGACAATTCAAAATCATTTTTTATTGCTAATAGCTATCATAATGGTTATTTTTGGAGTTGTTATTAAACTTAGTAACCTTGGCAAGTATCATGGTGCTGAGCATATGACAGATACAGCGTATAGTACACTGTCTAGCTTAGCTATATCAGATGTAGTTAAACAATCAAGGATTCATGCCCATTGTGGGACAAATTTTGTGGTCTTTGTATTTGTTACTTATTTCATACTTTCATTCTTTATTTCAGACCTTATTACATTAACGATGCTTAGTATTTGTTTAGGATATGAAGTATTTCTTATTCAATCGAAAATTTTGGCCCCTTTTTATTGGATTGGAGGTTTTTTTCAATATACTTTATTTACATCAAAACCATCAATAAAGCATTTAGAAGTTGCTATAGCATCATACGAAGCACTGATAAAAGCAGAACATATTAAATTGGCATAAATTTTGTTACCCATCTGCTTGTGAAAAATAAAAAGTATTGACCTTTTGTGATAATTTTTGTAAGATAAATTTCACGAAAAGAAAAATGAAAATTATAAAACACTTTCTGATAAAACGCTCAGGCGTCAAGTATAGGTAGCTCAACTGCTTTGTTGGACTATTGATAATATATTGACGAACTGGGCGTTTTTTGTATGTAAAAATACCAGGAGGACTAATTAAATGAACAATAATCTGATGAAAATGGGATAGTTTCAAAGAACGAGGCAAAAGTGGGTTGAAGAAGGTGAGCAGCTATTAGAGTGGCGAGAGAGGTTAGGATTATCTAGATCATTCATAGCTCAAGAAACGGGAGTAAGCCTAGGGAGATTAACCAGGTTAGAACATGGCGAGCCAGTCAAAGAAGCGAGGTTAATAAGTAAGGTATATACACTGACGCTAGAAAAAGTAGAAATACATAGAGCGTTAGAGAAATTACTAGAAAGTATTGGAATCAGAAAATAATAGCAAAGTTAATATCAAAAAAATCTCTTGACCAAGTTAAGGGTTAGTCAAAGTACATTAATAATGATTAGTCCTTTCACAAACTGAAACAGATATTAGTTCTAATCACTTTAAAACTAGGTGAAATCGAAGGAATTTGTATCTTTTTATAAAAACGAAAAGAACGTGATAAAATCAACGTTTTTTCAAAGGAAGATTTCAAATGATAAAGCCTTGAAAATAAAGGGATTAGAATATGTTGATTTCTCAACATCCAGTAATCCTACTAGTAAATAGTTCTAGGAGCATGTTGATATAAACAAAATCAAAAGGTAATACTATTTGTTTGCGATTCAACTATCATTTTTCAAAAAAACATATTATATAACTCAAAATCCAAGTAATAAAGCTATTAGAACTTAATGAAAGGATTTGATGTTATGAAATTTAATCACAACATGCTAAGAGAAGCAAGAGGACAAAAAAAACTAACGCTTGAGCAAATGGCTAAATTGATGGATATGGATCTCTCGGCATACTGGAGATTAGAGACAGGAAAAACAAAGGTAAAGGCTGAGCAATTAATTATGGTAATGGAAATCTTTGAACAGCCATATGCCTATTTCTTTGAAAACAGTGAAACAGCTCGAATCATAAAGTTAGAAATAGAGGCTATACCTGAAAAGGTGGAGATTATTTATGATTTCCTAAAAAAACATCCAGGAATCGTAAAGGACTGGGAACAAAGCATTTTGAAAGTGGAACAGGAATTATACTGAATTAATTTTTGATAAACGGAAAAATTAATTAAATTGCACTGAATATAACGAGTTAAAACCAGTAAAGAAAAAAGAAGCAGGGTATGTCACACAAATTAACAACTCCTGTTCAGAGTATTATTGCTGTTGTATCAAGGACTACAATGATAATACTCTGTTCCGGATATATCATAATAGGGGTGATTTTTTGATTCATACTTTTCAAATCAACAAGCTATTAAACGAATTACAGACTATTAATGTGCTTTCTGAGTATTATGAGATGAAAGAGATACAAAAAGTGCTTGGAAAGTTAAAGGGACGAAGAGGTGTGATAGAACTGCCTTTGAGCATACCAGGTATAATTCTATGCTCCATTTCTTATACCAGTAACGGATATTACAGAATCTATTTGAGGGTAGAGCCGCAGTCGCTTATAAAAGAAAAAAGAACGATAGATGTGTTCGAATGTACAACCGATTCTGTTACTAGGCTAAGAAGTACCTTAGATAATGCAATTGAAAGTATATCCATTACACTTCCCCGTTCAAAGAGATGGCCTGTATCACGTATAGACTTTACCATGAATTTAACGTCTGAATATGTAAAAGAGTGCGTAGCGTTAGCCAAGAAAGGAAAAGATCCATATCATTATACTGATCCAGTAAAAAAGCCAGGAAGCTCCTATAGAAAGTCTAAAAGTGTAGTATTGAACTATTACGATAAGTTCGATCATGTATCAAAAAAGATAAGTGTAGATTCCTCTGATGCATATCTGCTAGAAGAAGCTCAAAACATTTATCGAATCGAGGTGCAGTGTCTAAATCATAACAAGTTGAAGCATATAAGAAAAAGATTTGATCTACCACGTAGAGGTAATTTATATACTTATTTACGTTCAGATATTGCAGAATGGGCCTTTTTATCCTACTATGACAGTGTAATTGGCAGAGCTGATTATCATTCTTTAGCAGAGGCTATAAAAATAGTAGAGTCGAAAAAGTGGAATACTAGAAAGAAGGAAAATATTGTGAAATGGCTCAAGCTTATTGCACAGGCAAGGAGTATATCAAAGGCGAGGCAGCAGTTTGTTGATGGTACAACACTAGCCCATACAAAGACAATCGTTAAAGGAAGCTTAAATACCTTCAGGAACTATGAAAAGGCTTGTAGAGACATAGATATAAATCCTGTGACGATTCCAAAAGATTGGGGAATCAAATATATTCCAAATCCTATAAAATCAATAAGTATGTCATAGCCAATAAAATCGAGAATCTCAACTTTTTTTAAACCAAAACCAAATTGCGGTGATAAAGAGAGATGCTAACCTTTTGTCATTTTATATTAATTGAAAAGTTGATTTTGAATGTTAAAACAGGTGGTGATATTGTGAAAAAGTGTATTGAATGTAATGTAGAAATTACTGGTGATTTTGCAGAATGTTATGATGGGAGTATTATATGTGAGACCTGTCTTGGGAAAGAAGCAGAAGAAATATTTGGTCGTAATCATGTTAATGAATCTTCTTACGATGCTGTTAAGCTTTCATATGAAGGACATAAGTGTCTTGAAGTTCCAGTTAATGCCGAAGAAATGTGTAAGTTTATTGATGTTGCTACAGAAGAAATGTTCAGGGAAAATCTTGACTATTGTCTTTTGGAGGGTTTCCCAGATGGTGGTTTTTTGAATGCTATCGAAGTTGAAATAAAAGAAGCAAAATTAAATGTAACAGTCCGTGAGTATCTAAAGGTCCTTATTCGAGAAGCTACTGAAGAACAGCTAGACTGGTACTGCTGGAATACTCTTGTTTTAAGTCATGATGAGATTATACAAGTAGGATTAAAACATAAGTTACTTGAATGCATAGCCATCTGAACTATCGAATATTCTAATGATCAATATTGATTATGAGCAAGGGGAGTGGGCAATGGTTGCCCACTTTCCAATGAAACCATCAATCTATTTTCGATTGTATCAATTAATTATATTTAATTTTTTAACAGGGGCAAGTTTAGAGTCTCCACTTGAATATGAAAAGATTTGTTTGAAATTCGGTGAATAATATTCCCCCTAATGTTTTGATAACGGGCAATCATTGCCCGTTTTGTTATTTCTTTAACTGTACATCATGGGGTTCAATTACTAATGTAATGTCTTCAACAGCCAGGTTTAAATCTCTAGCTATTTCTTCTTTTAAGTAACTTAAAAACCCTTCTTCATAAGCCTCCAAATAGACTCTAGCAAGTTCTTGGCCATCATTGTCATAAAAGACAACAGAATCCTTTAGTTGAATATCTCGCATCCCAAAAGAAGGGTAGTAAACGAACTCTTCTTCAAATTTAAAAGGTTTTAACGTTTGTATGAAGCATTTAAAGCAAGAATAAAATTGTGTCTCGTTTTTTGAACCTACAAAGGCGTCAGTAATAGTGTCGTTACATAAAAAACAAGTATACATCGATTATCCATCCTTCCGATTTTAATGGTTAAAATAATGTTTTCGAGTATTATAAAATGATTATGGAATAGCTATAATACCTCCTCTAAAAAAGATATAGAATAAATTAGAAAAGATGAAATAAGTGATTTCCACTTATTCCAATAGAAAGTATGAGGGGAAGGTTTTGAGGTTTTAAAAAGTTATTTTAAATCAAGAGATCGGGATGTTGTTGGAATTTTTGTCAGGAGGACGTCTCTATAATACCCGAAGGGTATTAGCTCATTAATAGATAATAAAAAGAGAGTTTTTAATGCTTCTTTAATAATTGGCATACCCGGGGCACAATTATTTATAGAGATAATAAAAAATTAATACCTAGTAGGGGTAGAAAATTTATATTATTTTCCTTTCTACATAAATTTTATTAGTAGACTGATGGGTTTTTATGTAGACGAAGACTAGTGGAGATATAAGGGGTATATTCAAACTATTAGGTACTTTTTCTCTATTATCATAGTAAGGTTATTTGCAATCAATTTTGTTTCTTTCATATTTTCATCTTCTTTTGATTTTCTAATTAGAGTATCGCAGTATCCTATAATCAGGAATCAAGTCCATTATAATAAAACGTGGGTTCTTTAGAGCCATTAAAGGGAGACTTATGGATAAACAACAAAATGTAGAAATAGCCTAGAGTGAGATAAGCGAAATAAAACTATTATAATGTGACAAAAGACTTTTATAAATTCAAATAAAAGGGAATTTATGAATTGTGTCGAATTAAGTAAATAAATATTAAATTTTTTCATTATTTTTCAGGGAGAAAGTAAAGCTTGAAGAAAAATTTGTTATAAATTAAGATTTGATATTTTCTAATAAAATAACCTGAAATATAAAGCCCAGGAGGTGAAAAATGAAGCTAGTATCATATATTGAACAGGCGATTTCAGAAAATCCTCTACTGGTTGTTGGAAGCGGTTCTTCTTGTGGCGCAGGTTTACCTGGAATGTATCAACTTTCTGAGTTCCTGCAAGAAAATCTTCTAGGTCTAGTGGGTGAAGATGCTGCTGTTTGGGGAAAAATAAGTAATCTATTGAAAGAGGGATTAGATTTAGAATCTGCTCTACAATCTGTACAAGTAATTCCTGATTTTCTAACTACTTCAATTGTGGAAGAAACATGGGCTTGCATAGCGAAAGATGAAAAGAAAGCTATGATGAAAATAGCTACAGGTGAAGACATTTGTGGTTTTGTTAGGTATTTTAAAAAATATCTCCATACTAAAAATAAAGTATTAAATGTAGTAACGACGAATTACGATCAAATTATAGAATTTTCTGCCTCAATTGCAGGCTTACAAGTTTGGGATGGGTTTAATACAGGACTTGTTTCACATCCAATCTCTTATAATGAATTTGTTTCAAGAATGATAGAATTAAAAATTAGAGGAAGAAATAGCAGTACTACAAGAGAGGAAATTTGTCATTTGAAGGTGTTTAAACCACATGGATCACTAAGTTGGTTCAAGGGGAAATATGGTAGGTTTGTTAGTATCTCTAACATTGGTTATTCTGATCTGCCACTGTTAAGAGAAAACGGTTTGCATCCTGTAATTGTAACTCCTGGAATAGGTAAATATTTAGAGACTCATCAACAGCCATATAATAATATTATTGCTGAAATGAATCTTTCTATTCAAGAAACAAGAAGCGTGATCTTTTATGGGTTTGGTTTTAATGATATACATATTCAAGGATCATTCACTTCTTTACTGGTGGATAAAACAATTTATAAAATAATAATAGCAAAGAAACTATCAGATTCATTTTTAGAGATTGTAGAGCAAAAAAAGATAATAAATTATTTAGCAATTGAAGAATTAGATAGTGGAAGTAAACTCTATAGTGACATAGTTAAAGAGGAGAATTGTGAAAAATGTTGTTGGACATTTAAAGGGTTATTAGATATGGCATGGGGGGAATTAGAATGTTTAACGAGAGCATAATTTTGTTTGAAATACCGCGTGAGGAAAGTGTAGGACAAGTTGTTAAAGTTGATAGTTATAGTGTAACAATTAATATTCCAGATGATGATATCTTAAAATCGTTAAATGTAAATGGTTTTGTCATCTTGCATACTTCGAATCCTAATGTACGTCTAATTGGTAGAATTGATCGTGTATTAAGAATAGATGATATTACGCAATATTCGATAGATGGCGGTGTGAACTTAAAAGTAAGCAACTCTGCTATTATTAATGCGCTTGGGACTTTATACGGGCCAAATGCAGAAAGAAAAAGTGCCCAATTTACACGTGCAGTTGAAGTACTCCCTGAAATTGGTGCTGATTGTTTTTATCTATCAGGAAAGTATTTGAGTTCTTTTACAACCCTCATTGCATCAGAAAACACCTCAACTGATTCGCCTCTTACCTTGGGAGCTTATGCTATATCTAATGAATCTAAAGCTATACTTGATGGAAATGCTTTTTTCCAAAGGCACGCAATGATAGTTGGATCTACAGGTTCTGGAAAGTCCTATACTGTGGCTAAATTAGTAGAGCAAGCAGCTTCTTTAGAACATGCAAATATGATTATTTTCGATCTTCATGGAGAGTATGCCCCTTTAGCAAAACATAAAAAAATAAAGCAATTCAGAATTGCGGGTCCTGGTGATTTAAATGAAAGTTCTGAAGAAGTTTTATATTTACCTTATTGGTTATTAGGTTATGAAGATATGCTTGCTTTAATTTTAGATAGAACAGATGAGAATGCTCCAAACCAAGCAATGGTTTTTTCATCAACAGTACTGGAAGCTAAGAGAAATTATCTAGAAGAATTGAATATGCAGGAAGAACTTGAAACGTTTACTATTGATAGTCCAATACCATATAAATTAGATTATGTTATTGAAAAAATAGTAGAGCTAAACAATGAGAGGGTTCAAGGAAGTAGAGGAATGGTTAACGGACCTTTTAAAGGGAAATTCGACCGGTTTATTCCCAGAATAATATCTAAAATGGATGATAGAAGATATGGATTTTTATTTAGTTTAGATGAGGAAAAGGGTAGTTCAGATTATTTAATAAAATTAGTGAAAAATTTGATGGAACCTTCAGCTGAAGATAATAGTGGTGTTAAAATCATTAATTTTTCAGAAGTTCCATCAGATATACTGCCAATTGTTATTAGTTTGGTGGCTAGAATTGTATTTCAAATTCAACAGTGGACGCCCTCAGAAAGAAGGTATCCAATTTCTTTAATATGTGACGAGGCGCATTTATATTTACCGGCAAAACAACTAGCCAATGCTTCAGAAGTGAGAGCACTTGAACACTTTGAAAGGATTGCAAAAGAAGGACGTAAATATGGTGTCAGTTTAACTATTATCAGTCAACGTCCTTCAGAATTAAATACTACAATTATGAGTCAATGTAATAATGTTATAGCTTTAAGACTTGCAAATCAGTCAGATAAAAATGCTGTAAGTAATTTATTACCTGAAAACTTAGGGGGAATAAAAGAAGTTCTTCCTATCCTAGGAGTTGGTGAAGGGATTGTTGTAGGGGACTCATGTATACTACCTTTTAGGATAAAAATTGAGCAACCAGTTTTTAAACCAAAGTCCAATAGCCTTAAGTTCTGGAGTGTTTGGAAACAAGGACAGGAAGATCAAAAATTAAAACAGTCAGTTATTAATCTGCAGCGTCAAACCTTGGAGTGATATATCCAGGTAGGCAAGTCCTACTCCAATAATATTGTTTACACATTATTTATACAGAAGTTGAGACATCCGATCTGAAAAAAGTAAAGTAATAGGTTTAAATGGATTTTACTAAATATTGAAGTGTGCTTATTGTTCCCTCAGACTAATGGTTTGGGGGATTTTCTTGTAATAGGGGTCTGACTTTTATACAAGAATAGCTGTTAATAGATATGGATAAGAGTTTTACGTAAATATAGGTTTAATAAGAGATTTTCCTTCATTTAACAAAAGATGCTAAGTCATTATTAGATTGTTTTTGTAATATGAGTTTATGAATTTATGGTACACTTATAAATATAAAAAATATATAAATATATATATGGTTGTTGGAGGGAATTTTATGGGTTTTTCTTATAATAAGCTGTGGAAACTATTAATTGATAAAAAAATGAATAAGACAGCACTAAGAGATGCCATTGGCATAACGCCTTCTACTCTTGCTAGGTTAAGTAAAAACCAGAATGTTACAATGGAGGTTTTAGGTAAGATATGTAAGGAGTTAGACTGTAATATTGAAGATATTGTTGAGTATGTAAGAGACGATAACAAAGTATAACTATTTGTTTGTCACAAAATATATTCCCAAAAAAAATATATTTTTTCTTTAAGAATCGCCACACGAGAGAACTTACGTTCGGTATAATTGAGACACAATAAATTGGATATCTTCGTTTTGTGAATTTTAGATATAAAACATACATATGTGAGGTGGTATTAATGGAAATAAAACTATTAGTTGAAAAATATAAATCGGATCGTGAAACGTACCTTAAACCAACTTTTAATGAAACGCAAGTTCGTAATGACTTTATAGATCCTTTATTGAAATTTCTAGGTTGGGATGTAGATAATGAAAAAGGGAAAACACAGTTTTTAAGAGATGTAGTTCAGGAAGAGTATATAGAAGTTGAAGGTGAATCTTCAAAAAAAAATCCAGATTACACATTACGAATAAATGGGACTCGTAAATTATTTGTGGAGGTAAAAAAGCCTTCGGTTAATATTTTGAAGTCATCTAAGGCTGCATTTCAGGCAAGAAGATATGGATGGAGTGCTAATCTAGGAATATCAGTTCTTACAAATTTTGAGCATATTATAATTTATGACTGTCGATTTAAGCCAGAGCAGTCTGATAATGAGCATGTAGCCCGATACAAAATATTTTCTTATGACCAGTTTGTAGATGCTTTTGAAGAGATTAAAGAAATGATTTCCTTCGATGCTGCTAATTCAGGTGCATTAGATAGTATGTTTGATGTTGATAAGAGAATTGGACAAACATTTGATGAGTATTTCTTACAGCAAATCGAAAGTTGGAGGGAAAGGCTGGCTGTATCTGCTATTAATAAAAATCAGAACCTTAATGAGGATGATATTAACTATATTATACAAAGATTACTTAATCGAATTATTTTTCTAAGGATATGCGAAGATAGAACTATCGAAAAATATGAAACTTTGAAAGGGATAAAAAATTATGACGAATTGAAAAATGTATTTATTAAATCAGACAAGAAATTCAATTCTGGACTTTTTGATTTTATTGAAGATACGATATCTCTAAATGTAGATATAGATGCTGATGTATTAATTGAAATTTTTAACGAATTATATTTTCCTTTAAGCCCTTATGATTTTTCTGTGGTAGACTCGACTATATTAAGCCAGATATATGAGAGGTTTTTAGGAAGAAGAATAACGATTGAAAAGGGTCGGAAATTCCACATTTTAGAATCACCAGAAGTATATGCTTCAAATGGTGTGGTGCCTACACCAAAAATTATTGTAGAACAGATTGTACAAGATACATTGACACCATTAATTGAAGAAATGTCGTTTGAACAACTTTGTTCAATTAAAGTTGCAGATATATGCTGCGGTTCAGGAACTTTCTTGATTTCTGCATATGATTTTATCCTTAAAAAAGGAATGGAAAAGGCGATAAAAGAAAATTTAAATAATCACGAAATAATTCACCAGGTGGATGGAGACTTAAAAACTCTAACATTAAAAGCAAAACGTGAAATTTTAGAAAACACCATATATGGCGTTGATATTAATCCTTATGCTGCTGAAGTAACTGAGTTTAGTTTGTTGTTGAAATTACTAGAGGGGGAGAATGAAGCAACTGTAGAAAGCTTTATTAATCGTTACTCTGGAAAAATTTTGCCTAGTTTGAAAGAAAATATTAAGTGTGGTAACTCTGTAGTTGATAGTAAGTTTTATAAATTTATGCCAGAAACTCTAGAAGATGATCAAATATTATATAAAGTTAAACCTTTTGATTGGCAAAAAGAGTTCCCGTTTCTTATAGAAACAAACGGATTTGACGCCATAGTGGGGAACCCACCTTATGTTCGCATTCAAAATCTACAAAAATATAGCCCTGAGGAAATTAAGTACTATCAATCAAAAATTTCTGGATTTGGAGTTGCTAAAAAAGCAACAATTGATAAATATTTTGTGTTTATTCAACGTGCATTAGAACTTCTTAATCAAAGTGGTTACTTGGGGTATATAATACCGCACAAGTTCTTTTTGACGAAGGGAGGCAAAGAACTACGAGACTTTATAACAAGTTATGGTCAACTTTCAAAAATTATTCATTTTGGTGTTGCTCAAGTATTTCCTGAAAGGTCAACATATACAGCAGTGCTTATCCTACAAAAGGAAAAAATGAGTACTTTTAAATTTAAGAGAATTAAAAAAATATCTCCCGAAATGTTGGCGGATACGGAGGGGTTTCTTCAGTATAAATCAAGTAACTTTAATTCAACACCTTGGGTATTCCTTTCACCTGAAACAGAAGCTGTTTTTAATAAATTTTATAATGATCTATTTGTTCCTTTAAAAGAGGTTGCTGAAATAACTGTTGGACTTCAAACAAGTGCTGATAAAATTTATATTTTTGAACCAGAAGAAGAAACTCAAGATACTTTTATTTTTACTAAAAGTGGAGAAAGGTATGAAGTTGAAAAGGGAATTTGTCTTTCTGCAATTTATGATTTGTCCTTTGGTCTTTTCGATACTGTGGAGGCAAACGCACAGATGATTTTCCCTTATACAATTAATGGAACCACTGCTGAATTATTAATTGAAGAGGATTTCAAAACTAGATTCCCATTAGCTTGGACATATTTGAATAAATTTAAAGGAATCTTAGAAAAACGCAGTTTACAAGGGAAAACACCCAAATGGTATCAATTTGGGCGTTCTCAGAGTCTAGCGAAATTTCATCATATACCTAAATTAATATGGTCAGTTTTAGCAACTGAGGCACCATATGGGATTGATGAAAGTGATTTGCAGTTTACTGGTGGTGGGAATGGCCCTTACTATGCTTTACTTAATAAATCAAAGTATTCCTTACTTTACTTTTTAGGAATATTATCGCATCCTTTAATAGAAAATATGGTAAAGTCAGGAGCTAGTGAATTCCGTGGAGAATATTACTCACATGGTAAGCAGTTTATAGAAAATTTGCCGATAAGAAAAATCGACTTTAATAAAGCTGATGAAGTAGAGAAATACGATATTATTGTAAAAACGGTTGAAAACTTAATTAAAACTAAGATCAAATTGAATAAAGCAAATTATGGATCAAAAAGAACCGTTCTAAGAAGAAAAGAGAATGTGCTTTTTGGACAACTTATTCAAGTTATTAATGAATTATATGAAATAAATGATGAAGAATTTCAAACTGTAATGAATGATGAAATGTTTACAACTGAGTTAGGAGCAGACGAATAATGGGGCAAGTTAAAGAAAATCTAAGTGTACAAAAATTAAGAGGTGGTTATTATACCCCTCAAGCTATAGCAGATTTTTTGTGCCAATGGAGTATACAAAAAAGTACCAACAGTGTACTTGAACCAAGTTGTGGTGATGGCAGTTTTATTGAGTCAGCAATTCATAGATTTAAAGAACTTGGTATCGATGGAAAAAAGCTTGATGGTAAAATAAAAGGAATAGAATTGGTTGAAGAAGAGGCTCTGAAAGCAGAGGGTAGAGCAAAAACTTTAGGTCTCAAGTCAAAAACAATTATAAACAGTGATTTTTTTCAGTATGTCGAGAGTAATAAAGTTTGTAATTATGATGTTATAATTGGAAACCCTCCATTTATTCGGTATCAGAATTTCCCAGAGGAACATCGAGAACTGGCAATTGAAATGATGAGGAATCTTGGACTAAATCCAAATAAGTTAACAAATATTTGGGTTCCATTTCTTGTTGTGTCAGCATCTTTGCTGAATGACAATGGCAGGTTAGGGATGGTTATACCTGCGGAACTTTTTCAGGTTAAATATGCATCAGAAACTAGGGTATTTTTGTCAAAGTTTTTTGAACGCATTACAATTGTTACATTTAAAAAACTAGTATTTGAAAACATTCAACAGGAAGTGGTATTGCTGTTATGTGAAAAGAAAGTTGAGCATGGAAGGGGTATAAGAGTAATAGAATGTGAAAACTTGGGCGAGTTGAAAGATTTGGATTTTGCAGAAATAAATGGTTCGAATGTTAAACCTATTGATCATAGCACAGAAAAGTGGACGAAATATTTTCTTGATGAAGATGAAATTGATCTTTTAAAACGCTTAAAAACCGACCCTCGAGTTATGTCTTGTGTTGATATATTAGATGTTGACGTTGGGTTAGTTACGGGTAGAAATGAATTCTTTATGATGAAGGAAGAACAAGTAAAAGAATGGGGTTTGGAAGAATATACAATCCCGGTTACTAGTAAGTCTAATCAGCTAAAAGGTATCACATTTTCAGATGACGATTATAAAGAAAACTCAGAAACTCAAAAAGCGGTTCACTTATTTTTACCACCCGATGAAGATTTTCAAAACCTACCTGAAGTATGCCAAAAATACATTAAATATGGAGAAGAGCAAGGGTTTAATTTAGGATATAAAACTCGAATAAGGAAACGTTGGTATATAACGCCATCTAGATGGGTGCCAGATGCTTTTGCAATGAGACAAGTCGGAGATTATCCTAAAATAGTATTGAATGAGACAGGGGCTTCATCAACAGATACGATTCATAGAGTGAGGTTTAAAGATGATATTAATAAAGGGCTAGCAACTCTATCATTCCTTAATTCACTGACTTTTGCTTTTTCTGAGATTACAGGACGTAGCTATGGAGGGGGAGTAATGACGTTTGAACCTTCCGAAATTGAAGAGATTCAAATACCAGTATTAAGAGAAATATCGGTTGACTTTGAAGAGATTGATGAGCTTATTCGAAAGCGAGATATAGAAAAGGTGCTTGATATTATTGATCAAGCGTTACTTATTAAACACCACGGATTTAGTAATGAAGAAGTTTGTATATTGAGAAGTATTTGGAAAAAACTCTCACAAAGAAGAGTTAATAGAAAGAAGTAAATGGTTATAAAAGAAAGAAGCAAGTATCTATATTATTTAGTTTACTTGCTTCTTTTCTTGTATGATAACTAAATTCGGACAAGAGGGCAGCACTAAAGTAAGCCTTTTAACCTGAATTTTTTAGGAAAGTACCTCTAATGTTGTTTTCTTTCTTTTATCTGGATAATACTCTAATCTAGGCAAGTCCTATTCCCATTATAAATTAGCCTATTTTGTAAGTACTATCAACTCTACACATGTGGATTTAACCTACTAGACCATTAACATTTGTCACCCTGAAAATTTTATAGGTAATCTTTCGTACTTTATTGTTGCAAGACATTCACTTCGTTTCTTAGATAAATGTTTATTCTTTTGAAATAAACATTTAATGACAACTTAGATAAAGAATAAAGTATGGGATGTTTTCCTTAACCTATATTTATGATAGAGTCCTTAACTTTTAGCTACCCTTAAATCATTACGGTGAACCGTATCATAAGTAAATGAGGTTTTAACCAAATGCCTCTCCTAAAGGTTGGGGAGGCTAGAACATAATAAGTATTTTATGGAAAAGAAAGCGCTTCGCCTATCGATTCGAAAAACGTGAAAATGGAGATTTTGCTTTGCATAATCGAAAACCCTCCTCTTATTTACCCCGAAACGAGCTCCATTCTGCATATAACCGAAAAATCTCCGCTTATTTTACTTTCGCTAGTTACTTATTCAAGGATCAGAATTCTTATTGAAAAGGAAGTGAGATGGATGGACTTCATTCTTTTAATTATCTCAAAAAAATCCAAGAGAACCGAACCGTATCATAAGTAACTGCGAAATTCTTTAAGTAGGAAAGCCTCTTTGCCTTTGCAAGTTATATAGTTAGGAATCTAACGCTCTCACATTTAATTTTTCAAGTTATCTATTTAATCTTCTTACATATTCGCCATCTCCTGCTTTAGAGAAATGACTAAAGAGTATAAGACAATTGTTAAATTGTCCATATGAGATAAATGAGATTGAAATCAATAGCATTTCTATTACAATTTATTTATAAGCACATATTCCATATGAGATAAATGAGATTGAAATCAATAGCATTTCTATTACAATTTATTTATAAGCACATATTCCATATGAGATAAATGAGATTGAAATCAATAGCATTTCTATTACAATTTATTTATAAGCACATATTCCTATATGAAAAAATAATGATATCCTTAATAGGTTGAATTGAATAACTTACAAAATAAATGGTAGATGGTGGCTTTAATGATAATAGAATCTAGAATTGCTTATATATATAATTCACACCAAAGATGTCTTAATAAAAAAATGAATCCTCATAATTTTTCAGCTCCTAAAGAAAAGTTGCCTAAAAGTGAGTTGGAACAAAGGAAGAGGATGCTTGATGATACCATTTCTGTAGCAAGAACATTTATGATGAAGTTAAATAGCTGAATTAGATGGGACAGTGTAACTGCTAGACTAAATTGAACAGTTTTTGCTTGATAAAAATGAACACTTTCTGCTAATTAACCTCCAATCAGTTAAAATCAAGAAGTATGAATATGACTGAGGTACTGGAGGAACGGGAAGGTGTTGAAATTAGAAGTGATTGTAGAAGTTCATCAATTGAAACGACAGGGTTTTAAAGTTGCAGCTATTGCAAGAAAATGCAAATTATCCAGAACAACCGTTTATGAATATCTAGAAAAAGATTTTGAGGAAGCTTATAGGTGGGTGGATGACTTAAAGACAAGAAAAAGAAAACTTGATCCTTTCGAGAATCAAATTTTAGGCTGGCTAAAAGAGCATCCAGATTTATCTGCCTCACAAATCTCTGATTGGTTAGAGGAACGTTGTTCGTTCACTGATATAGGTGATAGTACGGTTCGTACATATGTTAGAGAACTTCGGGAGAAATACCATATACCTAAAAACGTCATGTTTAGAAGTTATGAAGCAATAGAAGAATTGCCAAAAGGAAAACAAATGCAAGTGGATTTTGGAGAACTAAAGATTAAGACTTTTGAAGGGAAATGGATAAAAATATATGTAATTGCCTTTGTACTTTCTCACTCACGTTATAAATATGCGGAGTGGCAAGATCGACCTTTTACTACTCGTGATGTGTTACGTTGTCATGAGAATGCATTTGAGTATTATGGAGGCAGAACAGACGAGATTGTATATGACCAAGATAAGCTTATGACAGTAAGTGAAAATGGAGGCGACATTATATATACGGAAGAGTTTCAAGCTTATAAACAACAAAGAGGGTTTTCGGTTTATTTGTGTAATGCAGCAGATCCAGAAACGAAAGGTAAGATTGAAAATGTGGTGAAATTTATTAAAAGAAACTTTGCGAAAAATCGAGTGTATCATCAGCTAGAAACTTGGAATGAGCAATGTTTAGCTTGGCTTGATAGAAAAGGAAACTATCAAGTACATAACACAATAAAAAAGAGACCTGTCGAAGTGTTTGCCCTGGAAAAGCCACACTTACGAGAAGTCTCCTCCTTACTCTCTTTCGAGAGTAACCATGGAACAAGTATAACAAGAACTGTCCATAAGGACAATATTATCAAATTTCAATCGAATCGTTACTCGCTACCACTTGGAACTTATAAACCACAGGGAGATAATACCGTCTATATTCGAATTGATAAGGAAGAACTTATTATCGAAAAGACCCCTGGAGGTAAACAATTAGCTACCCATCCTCTTTCAAGAGGAAAAGGGCAGTTGATAAAGAACTCGGATCATTCAAGAGATAAGTCAAAAGGTATACAAGCATATATGGAAACGATAAAAGCTTCTTTTGATGAACAGGATAAGATTCAACTATTTCTTGAAGAAGTTGAAAAGCGATATCCGAGATACATGCGAGATCAGTTACAGATTTTAAGCAGAGCCGTAAAGAACTTTGAACCATTTACTGAAACTGCCTTAGAAATTTGTATTAAGCAGACCTTATGGAGTGCCAATGATTTTCATGATGTCGTTAGACATTTAGCGAGGATTCAAGATCAAGAGAGTATTATACCCTCAACTGATATTCCAACTGTAGAAATGTCCTCCACTTACTACAAAGAAAAAGCATTGGTTAGAGAACTAGATGGTTATCTTAAGATTTTAGGAGGTGTGTAAGTTGGAATACTCAGTAGAGAGTTTACAAAGACAACTGCATCATTTAAGAATGTCCGAAACATCTAAGGAGCTGCCTTCTTTTTTGCGGAAAGCAGAGTCACACTCATGGACCTATCAAGAGTTTCTTCGGGAATTACTTTCTTATGAGGAAAAACGTCGAGAAGAAAAGATGATCGAAAAACACTTGAAGTGGGCAAAGTTCCCTTATCAAAAAAGTCTTGATGAGTTTGATCTTAAAGAATTGCCATCACTTAGTAAGAGACAATTAAGACAGCTCCAAGAGCTCTCTTGGCTTGATGAATCTTTTAATCTACTATTTTTAGGGCCACCAGGTGTTGGCAAAACGCATATAGCTATTGGGATTGGGTTAGAAGCTATTCATAAAGGGCACCGTGTGTCATTTGTGTCCATGGGAGAATTAATCCCTCTATTAAAAAGTGAGGAGTATCTCCGTAAATCCCAACTGAAAATGAAGAGAATTAGAGAAGCTGATCTGATTATAATTGATGATCTTATGTATATGGCCATGGATCAAAATGAAGCTAATCTCTTTTTCCATCTAATTAATCATCTTTATGAACGAAGTTCTATTATTCTTACATCAAATAAAGGACCCGAGGAATGGGGAGAACTAATAGGAGACAAAGGAATAACAACGGCGATTTTAGATCGCCTTCTCCATCGCTCTGAAGTTGTTCACTTTGATGGAGCTAGCCATAGAATTAAGTATCGAGAGTCTTTGTTTCAAGCGAAAAGTGTTCAAAATTAATGAGCAAAAAGTGTTCAAAACTACTTGACGGTTACAGACAGCTGTTTTAATCGTTATTACGGATCATGAAGGATACATTATAGAGTTGTACGGAGATGAAATGATTAAGTGGCAAATTGAATCATTAGGTTTATCTACTGGAATCAGATTAAAGGAAGAAGAGGTGGGAACGAATAGTATTGAAATGGCATTAAAAATGGGACAATCTGCCCAACTCATTTGGCCAGATCATTTCTTTCATTGTTTGCATGAAAGTGCTTGTTTCTCTGTCCCATTTTATTCATTAGGTAAGATAAGCGGGACCATTTCGGTGATGATGGCCGCTCATCATGCAAGTTCTTTCCATTCAGCGCTTCTCCAGTCTGCTGTAGATTCTATAGAACGGGAAGTGAGAGTAAAGCAGCAGAATAAGAAATTATTAGTCTTAAATCAAGTGCTAATGGAAAATAGTCGAAACGGGGTCATTTTGGCGAATGAGGACGGAAAAATAGTCGAAATAAATCCTTTTGCTGAGAAAGTATTATCTTGCAATAAAGAAGAAATATGTAATCGCCAAATTACAGAAGTAGCAGTTATCGGAGGATATATGGGAAATGTTTTGAGAGGTAGTAAAAAGTACGAAGATATAGAAATATCCATATCAAATAAAACGTATTTATTTGACTCATTTCCAATTTATAATGAATCCAACCAAATAAATGGAGTATTTGGCCAGTTTAGAGATATTACAGAAAGGCTCGCTTTAGAAAGGCAACTTATGCTAAGTGAGAAATTATCAGCAATAGGAAAAATAAGTGCCGGACTTGCTCATGAGATTCGAAATCCACTTACCTCAATCATAGGTTTATTAGAAGTCTTTAAGGGAAATTTAAGAACAGATAATGACAAGCAAAAAGAATATTTTAGAATCATCTTCAGTGAATTAGAAAGAATAAAAAATCTTGTTCAGCAATTTGTGATGATGGCTAAACCTGATGCAAAAGAAGTCTCAAAATCTAGAGTGAGCATACATGAACTTATTGAAGATATTTTGACGTTAATGGAAAATGATTTTAGAAATAAAAACATAAAGATTCATTATCAAGCTTTTTATAAAGATAAAATTAATGTAGATAAGGATAAAATCAAGCAAGTTTTTCTAAACATTTTACAAAACTCCTTTGATGCCATCGACTTTGATGGCAACATATCAATTGATATCCATCAGAGTCAATCTGATAATGGGATTGAAATGACAATCAGAGATGATGGAGCTGGAATGGATAAAGATACTTTAGAAAAGCTATCTACTCCATTTCATTCAACGAAAAAAAACGGGTTAGGTCTAGGATTATCGATGAGCTATCATATGATTGAGCTACATAAAGGAAGAATAAAAGTAAAAAGTGAGAAGGGGAAAGGGACAATCTTTACAATATGGTTGCCACTAACTTAAAATTCAATAAATAAGACATTTTTACTTTCCAAACATCATTTTTAAATCCCTGTTATTACTTTTGGAAATTTGTATTAATGGTTTAATAAATATTTTAGAAAACCTCATTTAGCTAAATTACGGTGAGCCATACGATAAATAGGTGGAGTAGTGGCAGCAAATCGGAAAACCCGCATCGTTTAAATCGAGGTCCAACGCGAAGTTTCCTTTACAACCTTGCAGTGACGGTCACTCAATTGAATAATGTTCATAAATAAAAAAATGAAAGTGTGTATACCATGACATTAATCACGTTAGAGAATGTGTTAAAACAAGAAGGCAACCGAACGGTCTTAAAAGATATCACATTAGCGATTGAAGAAACCTCTCAAATTGGCATTAAAATGTCTGGTGAGGAAACGGGGATGTTATTTGAACTCATCGTGGGGAATCAAATTCCTTCTAGTGGACATATTCAAAGAGATACAAAATTAATCTTGACAGAGAAAAGTGATGATGACTTATATGAGACGATGACCGTTCAAAGCTACTTGAAATTCTTTAAGAAAATAGCTGATTTTCAAGCCCCACTAGAAGAGTATATTGCTACATTTTCGCTATCGGATGTTTGGCAAACGAAAATAAAGAAGCTGACAAAAGAACAGAAAAAAAGAGTGAGCTTATTTCGTATGTACTTATTTTCGCCGGAGCTTATATTGATTGAAGATCCATTAAATAATTTAACAGATGAAGGAATTGAACTCTACTTAAAAGCAGTCGAACACCTTCGCTCATATCATATCTCCACCCTTTTCACGTCGAATTATATCGAGGATTTATTACTTTTAAGTAGCGAAATTTATCGTTATGACCGTTCAAAAGGGTTAGAAAAGACGGATCTTGTCGAAGAATCGGATTTTATTTCCCGGGAAAAAAGTGAGAGTGAAACGATTCAACCGAAGAATGTTTTTAAAGTGACTTGTAAAATGGCGGATAAGACGATTTTCTTTAGCCCTGATGAGATTGATTATATTGAAAGCATTAACAGTGTCAGTAATATTCAAATTGGAAATGAGTATTTTCCAACAGACTTAACGATGAATCAATTAGAGGAGAAACTAATAAAATTTGGTTTTTTTAGATGCCACCGCTCCTATTTAGTAAATTTACAACGTGTCTCTGAATTAATTAGCTATTCGAAAAATAGCTATACATTAATTTTGAAAGGCAATCCCCATGCAAAGCTTCCTCTTTCACGCAATCGTTTGGAGGAAATGAAACAATTAATTACGTTTTAACGTACTACTCGGGTTGAAATGAGTTCATTTCAGCCTCTTTTTTGTACATTTGAGCTTTTTTAAGTACTGTTCATCCGACTTTTACGACTTTTCCCTCACTGTTCACTAAACTTATGAGCAGATGGACATTCTAAAGAAAAAATGATTTTAGATAAAACGATTTAGAAGGTCTAACGAAATATCTTCATTTAGGAGTGGATAGAAAATGGAAAAGCAAGCAGTCATTCACGTTGAACATTTAGCGAAAAAGTTCAAAGAACATTCTGCTTTAAAAGATCTTTCTTTTTCAGTACATGCAGGTGAAATTTTTGGCTTTCTCGGCCCATCTGGCTCAGGAAAGACAACAACGATAAAAATATTAACAGGACAATTAGCACAAACTTCAGGTAAAGCCTATGTGTTAGGGCAGCCTGTTGAACAAATTAATAAAAGTATTTATGAACAAGTTGGAATTGTGACCGATAATAGTGGATTATATGAAAAAATGACGGTTTATAATAATTTAAAATTATTTGCAAAAATTTTAGATGTAGGAAAAGAACGTATTGACTTCCTTTTAAAAAGAGTTGGTTTATCTGACCATAAAAATAAATTGGCCAACCAATTATCGAAAGGAATGACACAGCGGTTGGTTCTCGCAAGAGCTTTGTTACACCAACCGAAAGTACTTTTTTTAGATGAACCTACGAGTGGTTTAGATCCAAGTACAGCTGAAGCCGTTCATGAGCTTCTAAACGAATTAAAAGAGAGTGGAACGGCTATTTTCCTAACTACCCATAACATGGATGAAGCAACAAAACTTTGTGATCACGTGGCTCTGTTAAATGAGGGTCTTATTGTCGAGCACGGAGTTCCGAAAGATGTCTGCCTTAAGTACAATCGCAATAAACGATACCAAATACAGTTAACAGATGGGAAAGAGTTCATATTACCACATTCTGAAGAGACGACACTTAAGGTTCAACAATGGATGGCGAAGGACGAGCTTATCACAATTCATTCATGTGAACCGACATTAGAAAAAGTCTTCTTAGAAGTAACAGGGAGGGAATTACTATGAACATTTCATTAAGAAAAGTTAATGCGATAATCGGAATGAAATTTCAAACGATACTAAGTAATACCGGTGTTATTGTAGGACCAGTCTTAGCAATCATTTTTGCCTTTGCGATGAGACATGTAATGCCAGACGTTGATGTCAATGAAGCAGGTTTTGTTTTTTCAACGGGTGCCTTTGTACTTAGCTTTGGGCTTATATTTAATATTGCGATCGCGGGTATTTCTATGAGCAGTAGCCCTTTAGCTGAAGAAAAAGAAAAGAACACCTTACGAGTCTTAATGACATCGTCCGTTAACGGATTAGAATATTTAATCGGAACGTTGATACCACCATTATTAATTCTCATGGTAGCCAATATCATCATGATTCCTGCTAGTGGCGTATCATTTACAGAAGTGCCTTTAGCCAGTTACATCATCATGACGACTGTCGCTAGCTTAATTAGTCTATTAATTGGCTATATCGTCGGTATTTTGGCTAAAAACCAGGCCCAATCAGCTCTCTATAGTATGCCTGTAACCCTTATTTTTACTTCTGTACCGGTAATCAAATTTCTCAAAGAAGATATCGCTTACCTTGTGGACTACACGTATACCGGTGTATTAACCAATTTTGCAAGTGATTTGTTTGCTCATGGTAGCTACCAATGGAATCTGTTTGATAGCACCGTTCTTTTTGGTTGGTTTATTATGGCTGCAGGTATCTTTGTTTATGCTTATAAGAGAAACGGATTGGATAGTTAGTCGTCCATGCAGTGTAAAATCAGTACTGCGCACCCCGAATAAAAGGTGACTTTTAAGGTAGATACTTGAAAATGAGTAGTTCTTTTCAAAAAAACCTGAAGGAGCGATGAAACTATATCATTGAAGAAAAAAAATAAACGTTTTGCAGAAATTAGTGCAACATAATCGGAACGTTCTTTGCCATATTTGGGTTGGCCACGAAACCGGTGTCCACTATTGAATTGTATGGAATCTATAAGGTAGCGGCCTAACCTCTTTATTAGATGAGAAAGGCTAGATCATAGTAGATTTAGAAGCATCTAACCAGTAATTAGATGACTAGATATATCATAATATGCCTGTTTTGAAAATAAAATCATGAACTACAGCTTGTTGAATGAAGTGTTACACTGTAATGATAGGAATAAATAGGGCGAGACTCCTTTGCGAGCCTCGCCCTATTTATGGAGCGGTAACCTGTGGGGATGTTCGACTAACTTTTATATAGTATAAAAATCCCCCCATTCTAACCCCCTATTTTGTGCTCATTGATCCAGGTAATTCCATGTGTTAGCGTAAAATGATAAGGATACTAAATCTAAATGTAATGCCAATCATTTATTTTATAGTAAAGGAGATATGAACATGTTCAAAAAGCCTACGGATTGGCCTTCAACTCGTCCTTCCTGTCAATCAATCTTTGCCCAATTTGGTCAAGATAGGATGATGTTAATCAATTGGGCATTAAATACTGGTGATCCATTGGCAGATGCTCTTGTTAGTGAGATGCATGACATTGGTATGAAAAAAGGTCATGAACAATTCAGGTTAGCTGCTAAAGAAGGTCTACGAGCAGTAAGTGATCCAACTCCTGCTCTTATTAGTTTTTTTACTGAGGTTGAAGAAATTGCGAATCAAACAGATGATTATTTACTGGAGGAAGCTTGTCTTCCTTTTTTTACAATTCCAAGATATATTCATACGATTTCACTAAGTGCAGGAGGTTTATTGCGCGTTTACAGTTCTCCATCCATCGCTTATGTGTTAACAGCCACAGGTAGATTGAATATAGGGGCTGAACGCAGACTTGTTGAAACATCAAAGTGGTTGTATACAGCTACACTTCCAGGTTCATTACGTCGTGGAAATGCTGGCTATGTTGATACTTTATATGTACGTTTGCTACATGCTCATATGAGAAATGTCGCCCGTGAAAAAGGGTTCGATGAATCAAAAGAAGGTGTGGCCATTAATCAAATTGATTTGGCAAGGACGTGGATTGATTTCACTTTTACGTCTTATACGGTTTTCGGCTATGTTAGGCTATGAACTTACTGCAGAAGAACTAGAAAAACTATATTTCTACTGGGAGCATTTAGGAAGGCTGCTAGGGGTAACAGAAAGATTAACCTCTGGCATTAAAGATCATGCCTCCGCTGAAAGAATTGATGAATTACTGCAAAGTGTAACGAAAGCTCCAAACGAAGCATCACTAGCGTTGACGAATGCTACATTAATAACGATTGTTAATGCTTTAAAGGAACAGACGAACCTACCTCCTAAAATAACGAGAACACTATTACATACAGTAGCTAGACGAATACAAGGAGATGCAATCGCCGACCAATTTCATATTCCCTATTCAGGAACAGGCGAAATCATTCTCAATCAAATAAAGAAATCAACACAGAAAAAAAGAAGACGATTGCGAAAAAATGAACAGGAATGGAAATCACTCATAAATAAAAATATTGAAGCAAACAAAAAGGTGAGGGGAGAAGCGGATGCCCCAACTGCATATGAGAGAGGGGCTTCACGTGCGAATGATTAAGAGTTGTTTTGTAAATAAGAATTAATTGTTAAAAGTAGATGATTTCGGCATTGTCCTCAATGAAATCAAAATCAAGCTCGATTTTATCTATGCAACTGGGTCGAGCTTGGTAAGGTTTGATTGTGACCTTGTGCAATAAGAGTTATATCTTGTTTTGTTTAAGTGATTCGCAATAGCTTTTAAACCTTTACCATCTGCATACAAAGTAAAGGTAAGAAGAATAATTTTGCTTCTTTAGGGTTGATGATCGGTTCTTTTTTAATAAAGATTTTCCAAAAATTCACCAGTCATTCCAACTTCATATTTTCTGATAGTGTGCTTCCATTCATTTCTGCAATAAAAGAATCAGGCAGGTAAAAGCATTGAAATTAGAGCTCTATACAAAAAACTTATGATGGAATTCTTTTTAAATTACGACTCTACGCACAGCGTGAAGAAGTAGAAAGCCTTCATGCGCCACAAATTGAGACCACTGAAAAACGGACTACTCGTTAAAATATGGTTATATTAGTTAGCATACTCCGTGAGCTGCATGCTCGTAGCAATCGCGGGTGAGTCTCGAGCCTCCTCGCTAAACGCTGTGAGTTCTCCCATCCGTCACTAATCCTACAGAGTCTCCGGCCATTCCGCTCGCTTCGTTTCGGATATTGGAATTAGTTAGAGGCTTTTTCAGTGTCTTCCCACAAATTACAGTTAAAATTACAATATAATGGAAGAGCAAGAGCTTGGAGTTAGTATCGAAAATACTATTTACAAATGTTAGTGTACTAACGGAGACGCTGAGCCTAATAAATGAAACAGGTATATTTCAGGCCATTGACTATTTAGAAAAAGTTGAGAGAATTCTTTTTTGGGCTCATCATTAATGACGGTGATAGAAGCCAGAAATAAGTAAATGAGAATCCCAAACAAATACAGAGTGCTCAATTGATGCTCATATACAGATCATATCAGCCTCATAGATAAGGAAAAAAATCATCTCACAAGTGAGGATAAACTATTAGGCGAGGTTAGCTAATACTTATTGCAAATGTTTCATTATTCAGTTACTATTTAGTTGACTAATATTTAGATGTCTAATAGTTTTGGATAGAAATAGATATCTAGATGTAGCAAGGAAGAGTGGTATTTTTTATCAGATAATCCATCTTCCTATGACGATTTCATAGCAATGAGCAATTTGGAGAAAGTTTTGTAAATATGCAAGCCAATAATGTTGCAAGACTAGAGGCTTATTGTGAGTGTTATGAGAAAGTCAACATTTGCTGTAGTAAAAAAGGATCTTTTAAGAAAGGGGCTTTTGGAACAATGGGGAGAGTAGAGAATAAGGTAGCGTTAATCACTGGTGGTGCTTCAGGTATAGGGTTGTCGGCAGCTACTTTATTGGCGAAGGAAGGTGCCAAGGTCGTCATTGCAGACTTTAACCTTGAAGGGGCGAAACAAGCAGCAGAGGATATTAAGAATCAAGGTGGAGATGCTGTTGGTATCTTTCTTGATGCAGGAGATGGCGGGACAATAGAGAAAGCGGTTTCATAAGCAGTTCAGCATTATGGCAAGATCAATGTGCTGTTTAATAATGTCGGCTTAACGAATCTGAAGAAGGATTTAGATGTGGTGAATATCGACCTTGAAGAATGGGACCGTCTAATGAATGTCAATCTAAAAAGTGTGTTACTAGGTAGCAGATATGCCATTCCACATATGATCAAGGCCGGTGGTGGCTCGATTATTAACACGGCATCGATGGCAGGCTTTGCTGGAGATGCGATCCGTGTGGCATATGGAGCTTCAAAAGCGGCTGTTGTGAATCTTACAAAATATATTGCTACTCAATATGGAAAAGATCACATTCGTTGTAATGCGGTAGCACCTGGGTTGATTTTAACTCCAGCTGCCAAAAATAATATGTCAGATGAAGTATTGGATATTTTCGAGAAATATAATGCGTTGCCATACCATGGTGAAGCTGATGATATCGGTTATACTGTATTATTTCTCGCTTCGGATGAGTCAAAATTTATTACGGGTCAGACGATCCAAGTCGAAGGTGGGCATTATATTGGAAATCCTAGTACTCCAGACTTCAGAGATTATATGAATAAAGTGCAAATCTAAAAACTGCCTTTAATGATTTTATATGTCTTAAATAATGTGAACTGTAAGAAATGGGGTTACTATGTGAGTGTGAATAAAAGTAAATTTCATTATGCATGGTGGATATTAATTGCACTTTGTATCATTGTCGGATTAGGAAAAGGCGGTTTAAATAACTCTGCCGGCCTATTCTTGTCACCTGTTACACAGGAACTTGGAATTGGGATGGGAAATTTAACACTTTATTTTAGTGTTTCGGCCGTTGTTACGATGCTCTTTTTACCAATAGGCGGTAAATTGATGGCGAAATATGATACGCGTTTTATTCTAATCATTGGAATCATCTTTCAAGCTGGAGCTTTTGCATTATTTGGTTTAATGAGTTCTGTATGGGGCTGGTATATCCTAGCTGTTCCATTAGCGGTCGGCGGAGTATTTATAACGGTTATTGCAGGACCGGTTATCATTAATCAGTGGTTTAAAAAGCGTAATGGACTAGCACTTGGGATTATGACTGCCGCTGGAGGAGCACTTGGTGCGATTTCACAGCCAATTGTCGGTAATTTGATTGCTAATCAAGGCTGGAGGTCCGCTTATATGATAGTTGGAGTTACGGTTATGATTATTGTGATTCCAGTCGTTTTGCTCCTTATCAAACGGTCACCTCAGGCCAAGGGGCTGCTTCCTTTTGGAATGGAAGTCAAGGAACAGAATGGAAATCAAGCGGCAAGTGAAACAGAGGAAAAAGGTGTGGCGATGTCAGTGGCGAAGAAATCTCCAGCTTTTTACGCATTAATTGTCTTTTTCTTTCTTATTACTTCCATTGCCAGCTTTTCTATGCATGTACCAACTTATTTAATCAACAAAGGATTTGATGTTACTTTTGCAGGCAATGTAATGGGAACCTATATGATTGGGATATTGATCGGGTCATTGGTAATTGGCTTCCTAAGTGACAAAATTGGTTCCAAAAATACAGCTATTTTAGCGATGACTGCTGGATTACTTTCGATCGGTTTCTTATTACTTTCTGAATCAAGTGTCGTGCTCATCACGCTCGCTGTTGGACTTTTTGGGGTAATTTCTTCATCAATCGGTACATTAGTACCAGCTCTTACATCAAGTTTATTTGGGAATAAAGAATATAGTCAAATTTACTCAACGGCTTCGATGGGATTAGCTATCTCCTCTATCGTTGCCTTGCCAGCCTACGGTTATGTTTTTGACTTTACAGGCAGTTATACTCTTGTACTATACGCAATCATCATTATGTTAGTTATTAGTATTGTATGTGTCTTCATTGCTTATAAAGATAAAAAGAGATTGGAGCAGGAAGGACATTGGAGTTAACTTACGTCAGTTGTCCCTATTAGATGTTGATCTCAAGTTTGAGGATACAATTTGCTGATATTTAGATATCTAAATATATTCAGAAAAGAGGTTGAAAAGAATGAAGCTACAAGGGAAAGTTGGAGTTATTACTGGTAGTGCTTCTGGTATCGGCAGAGGAATGGCTCTTGCCATGGCGAAAGAAGGTGCTCATATCGTTATTGTAGATGTGAATGAGGAAAAAGGAAAAGAAACCTTGGCTGAGATCAATCAACATACAGAAGGATTACTTTTCATCAAAGATATTTCTAAAAAGGAAAATGTTTATGAAGTTGTAGATGCTGTTATAGAAAAGTTCGGGAAATTAGATATATTAGTGAATAATGCACATGCATCAAGACAGGCACTATTTACAGAAACAACAGAAGAACTTCTCGATCTATCGTTTGGTACTGGCTTTTATCCAACATTTCACTTCATGCAGGCAGCTTATCCGGAACTAAAGAAATCTCAAGGTAAGGTTATTAACTTTGCATCAGGTGCTGGACTTGATGGACAAGTAACCCAAACCTCTTACGCTGCTGCTAAAGAAGCGATTCGAGCTATTTCACGTGTCGCAGCTAATGAGTGGGGACCAGAGGGGATAAATGTAAATATTATATCTCCAATTGCATTGACACCTGGTGTCGAGCAATGGCGTGAAAATGCTCGAGAATTATATGATGCCATGATTAATAGAATTCCATTGCGCCGTCTTGGTGACCCTGAAGAGGATATTGGTCGCGTTGCCGTGTTCTTGGCTAGCGATGACTCTAACTATATAACGGGTCAAACGATGATGGTTGATGGTGGTTCGATCAAATTACGTTAAGGAGAGGTTTAACATGGGAAGATTAGATAATAAAGTAGCCATTATCACTGGAGGGGCTTCAGGTATTGGCGAAAGTATGGTTGATTTGTTTAGTCAAGAAGGTGCTATCGTTATTGCTGCAGATATTAATGAAGAAGCACTTGAACGGGCAAGTAAAAAGCAAAATGTGTACGGTATGAAATTAAATGTCGCTTCCGATCAATCGTGGGAGGAATTTGCGAGAGAAGTAAATAACCGCTTTGGGAAAATTGATATTCTTGTAAACAATGCGGGGATATCTTCAGAAAAGCCTTATCCAGAAATTAATCTAGATGATTGGCAAAAGATGCTCGCGATCAATGGCTTTGGTCCATTTGCGGGTATGAAACATGTAGCTCCATATATGGTAGCCCAAAAGAAAGGCTCGATCATTAATATCTCATCTTATACAGCCCAAATCGGTCAAGGATTTAATCATTATTCAGCGTCTAAAGGGGCAGTTCGGGCCATTTCTAAAGCGGCTGCAACAACCTTTGGAATCCACGGCGTACGGGTTAATGCTTTATTTCCAGGCATTATCGAAACACCGATGACACAATCCTTAAGTACATCAAAGGAGCTCCTTGGTCACTTAATTCAAGCAACACCGTTACAACGATTAGGTAAGCCTTTAGATATTGCCAATGCAGCATTATTCTTAGCATCTGATGATTCAGCTTACATTACAGGTGCAGAATTGGTTATTGATGGTGGCTTCTCAGCTAAATAGAATGGTATGATAATAAAGCCTCTAATTTGATTAGAGGCTTTAATTATCACGTCAGAAGGATTCAAGACTTGGCAAAAAGCTGAATTTTTCTAATAGAGGGAAGGGTATCAAGCAATGGAAGAACAGACTGTTTTTCAAATCATTCATAATATGGACAAGGTGACAAATAAATTAATTATCCAGTGGAATAAAATATTTAATGAAGATTTGGGTGTTTCTCATATTCTTGTTCTGGGCCATCTAAAGGCAAACGGGAAAAGCCGCCCATCAGATATTGCAAGGGTTTTAGGGTTAACGCCGCCCACTTTAACACATTTATCGGAAAAGCTTGTTCAAAAAAAATTAGCCTCTAGAATCATAGATCCCTCCGATCGTCGAATCATCTATTTGCAAATTACCGAAGAAGGTATCGAAATCGTTCATAGAGCAAATATAGAAGGGCAAAAGCTGCGTAGAAAACTATTCGAGAAGTTAACAGATGAAGAAAGACAACAAATGCTAAAAATATATGAAAAATTAAATGCACCAATCTGATTCTTTAAGAAAGATTGGTGTTTTTTCTGCTTTTTAATGGGAGAAGCTGTTCGACAGGAAGTAAGCCTTTCTAATCGTTTGGCCTATGTGAAGGGGAGCCTTGCCTGAAGACGAGATTAACAAAGTTGACATTATACCTAGTGGGGTATATAGTATGTTCATAAGCTTATAAAGTGAGGTGAAACATGATGGAATATAATGACCAAATGAAAAATAGGTTGAAACGAATAGAAGGACAAATTCGTGGTGTATTAAAAATGATGGAAGAAGGGCAAGATTGTCGTGACGTAGTATCGCAACTGTCAGCTTCCCGAACAGCTATTGATCGAACAATGGGTGTTATTGTGAGTGAGAATCTTGTTGCATGTGTCCAAAGAGCGATTGAAGATGGTGAAGACACAAAAGAGTTTGTTGATCAGGCAGTGAACTTGCTCGTTAAAAGTCGCTAAGATAGGCGTTACCAGTCTATCTTAGAAAAAATTTTTAATATTAATAATACCTATAGGGGTATATGTATAAGGGGTGTCGGTATGAGCGAAACAAAGACAACTAATATTATTTTATTTAGTGGTGATTACGATAAGGCGATGGCTGCCTACATTATTGCAAATGGTGCGGCGGCTTACGATCATAAGGTAACGATCTTTCACACATTTTGGGGATTAAATGCACTGCGAAAAGATGAGCCTATCCAAACGAATAAAACCTTTTTGGAAAAAATGTTTGGAAAAATGATGCCACGTGGTGCTGAGAAAATGGGATTGTCCAAAATGCACTTCGCTGGTATCGGTCCAAAGTTAATAAAAAAAGTGATGAAAAAGCATAATGCGATGCCATTAGGTGACTTAATTGAAATGGCGGAAGAACAAGAAATTAATTTAGTTGCTTGTACAATGACGATGGACTTATTAGGTTTGCAAAAAGAAGAACTTAGAGATGGGGTCCAATATGCAGGTGTTGCTGCTTATTTAGCTGAGGCCGAAGACGGAAACGTTAACTTATTTATTTAAATGGAAGCCGAGAAGTGAGACAACAACAAGCTTGCTTTAGTATAAAAAAAGAAAGAAATGGGAGGATGATTCACGTGGAACATATGAAACACGATATTTTTGTTGATGCTAAAGGGTTAGCTTGTCCAATGCCAATTGTCAGAACAAAAAAAGCCATGAACGATATTGAGCCTGGTTTAATTGTTGAAATGCAATCCACTGATCAAGGTTCAACAGCCGATTTAAAAGCTTGGGCACAAAAAGCTGGTCATCAGTATGTTGGGACTATAGAAGAAGGAACGACATTAAAGCATTACCTACGTTCGGGTGGTGATAAAGAGGAAGAGCATACGTTTCCGCACATCATTCATAATGAAGATTTAAAAAGAGTAATTAATAATCGTGAGGCTCTAACTATTCTGGATGTCAGGGAAAAGAATGAGTTTGACGAGTACCATATTCCAAGTGCTGTCTCCATTCCAATGGGGGAACTAGAAAAACGAGTGAGTGAGTTGGATAAAGAAAAGCCAATTTATGTGGTCTGTCGCACGGGGAATCGAAGTGATATGGCCGCACATTTGTTAGTGAAAAGTGGCTACAAGCGTGTTGTTAATGTAGTACCTGGTATGAATAAGTGGAAGGAAGAAGGAGGCAACTAAGGTGAATGTCATAACGATGAATCCACAAGAGCTTGCTAAAAAAGTCGTCCAAAAAGAGGCTCTTTTCATTTTAGATGTTCGAACGGAAGCGGCATTTGAAGATTGGAAAGTCGAAGGAGAACACTTCGAATACTTGAATATTCCCTATTTCGATTTAATCGATGGTGTGGAGATGATATTACCAAAGCTTCCACGAGATAAACCGATTCTCGTTGTATGTGCAAAAGAAGGATCGTCTCTTATGGTTGGAGAAATGCTTGCAGATGAAGGGTTCGATGTCTTATATCTAGCTGGTGGCATGAAAGCGTGGAGTGAGCATTTAGAACCTGTTAAAGTGGCAGATTTAAAAGAGGGAGGAGAATTATATCAATTTGTACGCCTTGGAAAGGGCTGTCTTTCCTATATGGTTCTCTCAGGGAAGGAAGCGCTTCTTATTGATTCTGCTCGGATGATCGATGCCTATTTGTCTTTTGCCAAAGAAAAGGGTGTGACCATTTCCTATGTGCTTGATACACATTTACACGCAGATCATATTTCGGGCGGTCGGACGATTGCAGAGCAGACAGGAGCGAGCTATTGGCTTCCAAGTAAAGATGCTACAGAAGTAACGTTCCCTTTTACTCGACTTGAGGAAGGGAAGCAAATCCAGATTGGTGCTTCTGCGATTAGTATTCATCCACTGTATACACCTGGTCATACGATTGGATCGACTTCCTTTATCATTGATAATGCGTACTTGTTAACAGGAGATATTTTATTCATTGATTCGATCGGGCGACCGGACTTGGCAGGGAAAGCAGAAGATTGGGTAGGAGATTTAAGAAGCTCTCTTTATGAAAAGTATCATGCTCTTTCATCTGACTTAATCGTTCTGCCTGCCCATTTTATGATGATTGATGAATTAAATGAAGATGGAAGTGTGGCAGAAAAGCTAGGGGTTCTATTCGAAAGGAATCACGGACTAAATGTAGAAGATGAAAAGACATTTCGCTCTCTGGTAACCGAGCAGTTACCGCAGCATCCGAATGCTTATCAAGAAATTCGGGAAACCAATATGGGGAAAAAAGCACCAAATGAAGAGGAACAGCGTGAAATGGAAATGGGCCCAAATCGTTGTGCCATTAGATAAAAACAATAAGAAGGAGTTTTTGAAATGAATGCAAACAAAGTACTAGATGTAAAAGGTATGGCATGTCCGCTGCCAATTGTTAAAACAAAAAAGGAAATGAAAGCATTACATGTTGGCGATATTTTGGAGGTGCAAGCGACGGATCAAGGCGCATTAAAAGATTTTGAAGCTTGGGCCAAAGCTACAGGTCACGAGTTACTACAAACAAAAGAAGACGGTGGTGTGTTCACGTTCTATATTAAGAAAGGCGAATGATTGACGGTGAGAAGGGGGCGGGATATTGCCTCTTTTGGTCAATAGGGGGATAAACATGGATATATATTTTGTCATCACGATTTTCCTCATTGGCTTTTTCGGGTCTTTTCTTTCTGGGATGGTCGGGGTGGGGGGAGCAATTATCAAGTACCCTATGCTTCTCTTTATCCCTCCATTATTAGGATTTGCCGCATTCACAGCACATGAGGTTTCTGGAATTAGTGCCGTTCAGGTCTTTTTTGCCACCATAGCTGGTGTATGGGCATACAGAGGAACAGGCTATATACACCGAAAATTAGTGGTGTATATGGGGACAAGTATTTTAATTGGGAGTTTTATAGGTGCGTTCGCTTCAACCCTTTTTTCGGGAAGCTCAGTGAATGTCGTTTATGCTATTCTTGCTACGATTGCTGTTATAGTGATGTTTTTACCAAAAAAGCAATTACCGGTTCAGTCAGGAGAACAGATATCTTTTAATCGCGTTCTCGCATCTGGTTTGTCATTTATCGTAGGGGTTGCCTCAGGTGTTGTTGGGGCAGCGGGTTCATTTCTGTTAGTACCTATGATGTTGACGGTTTTTAAACTACCAACACGAGTGACGATTGCGACTTCTCTAGCCGTTACGTTTATTTCTTCTATCGGGGCTACTGTTGGGAAAGTAGTGACTAACCAAGTGCTCTATGGTCCAGCTATTGTCATGATTATCGCCAGTGTCATGGCATCACCTCTAGGAGCGAAACTTGGGCAAAGAATGAATACAAAGGTTTTACAATCGATTTTGGCGATACTCATTTTAGGTACATCCATTCAAATTTGGTTTGATATACTTAAACCTTAAGTTCTGAGGTGAAAAAAGTAGATGTTTTCCGGAGCGGTGAATAAAACATGATCCACTATGATTTCAATAAATAGAACGAAAGAGGTAGGGACAAAACTACCTAAAAAAGAGTTGGATGACTAGAAATTAAAGTCATCCAACTCTTCTTATTCAAACGCCAATCCTATCTAAACTCAAAGTTCCGTCATTTTTACCATTCTTTTGGCTCATAGTTTAATTCTCTAAATAATTGAGTTCGCTCTTTTTTGGACAAATCTTTCCATTGTCCAGGAGGGAGGTTACCTAAATGAATATTCATGATACGCGTTCTTTGTAATCGGTAAACGTCGTATCCAAGTTCAGCACACATGCGGCGGATTTGACGATTTAGTCCTTGTGTTAAAATGATTTGAAAATCAAATTTTGATAATTGAACGACTTCACAAGGAAGTGTTTTCGTCCCTAATATTTTGACACCCTCTGACATCCTTTTTAAAAATTCAGGAGTAATGGGCCTGTCTACGGAAACGATATATTCTTTTTCATGCTTATTTTCAGAACGTAGAATTTCGTTAACAATGTCGCCATCATTCGTAAGCAGTATTAAGCCCTCTGAATCTTTATCCAAGCGTCCAATGTTAAATACTCTTAATGGATGATTAACTAAATCAACAATATTTCCCTTTACCCCTTTTTCTGTTGTACTAGTAATACCTACAGGTTTATTTAAGGCAATATAAACATTATTCCTCGCTACTCGAATTTGATTTCCGTCTACTCGTACGTCGTCGCCAGGTTCAACTTGACTACCTATCGTTGCACGCTTTCCATTAATTGTAACTCTCCCAGCAGTAATTAATTTATCAGCACCTCGTCTGGATGCTTTTCCAGATTCACTTATGAATTTATTTATACGCATATTGACACACCCTTAATCAGATGATTGTTTTATTATAGATACTAACTATACTTTATTTTAAGGATGAATCACAAACTTTTATGAACGATATTTAGAAGAAGTTAATTAGCTCTAGGTGATACAGGGAAAAAGCTGAAACGATTTGACACCATTTCAGCTTTTTTCCTTTATTCTTTTGCAGTAAGGGCTCGATCGTATTCCTTTTTCACTCGGTGTAGAAGTTCGGAATCGGTTAGCAAACGGTAACCAGTAGAGGCAAGTGATTTCGCCCCGGTGATTAGAGCTTGATTGCCTTGCTCTGATTTAGCGGCTTCTCTGAACTCGACCGTATGGCCAACGAGATCATCTGGACCAATTTTAATATAGCCGTGGGCAGTTGGTACTTCATAGCTAATGTTTCCAGCATCTGTGGAGCCTTTGCTTTTACGTTTTTCTGTATGCACGGTTTCGCCGAGTGCTTCGAGTGCTTCGTGCAAAGTTTGATCCAACACGGAATTAAGGACAAAATCTTTTACTTCATTTTGGAAACGTTCAATTTTTACCGTTGCTCCTGTAGCTAATGCAGCACCTTCAGCGATAGCACGGACTTTTGTTGATACTTCCTCCGTCTTACTCCATGTTTCAGCTCGAATATAAAAACGGGCTGAGGCGTATTCTGGAATAATGTTTGGTGCATCGCCACCGTGTGTAATAATGCCGTGGATACGGACATCGGATGGTAACTGTTGGCGTAGGGCATTGATACCATTAAACAATTGGATGACAGCATCCAGTGCATTGATTCCTTTTTCTGGTGAACCGGCTGCATGTGCAGGTTTTCCGAAAAAATGAAATTCGAGTGGGTCAACGGCAAGGGTTTCACCAGTTAAGGCTGTTTTTCCTGAAGGATGGAGCATAAGGGCAACATCTACATCTTTCAAATAGCCATGTTTGACAAAACTTCCTTTTGCACTCCCGTTTGGTCCACCTTCTTCGGCTGGTGTGCCTAATACGGCGACACGGCCACCAATTTCAGGTAAGGCTTCTGCAAGGGCAATACCAGCAGCCACACTCGTTGTACCAATAATGTTGTGACCGCAAGCATGGCCGATTCCAGGTAGGGCATCATATTCGGCCAGAAAAGCGACAGTTGGCCCGTCTTGTCCGCTATCCTTTACTGCATAAAAGGATGTTTCATGTCCTGCAACAGCTGTTGTGACCTCAAAACCTGCCTTTTCTAAAATCTCAACATGTTTCCCGCTAGCATACACTTCTTGATTTCCTATTTCAGGGTTTGCATGAATGTCTTGACTCGTTTTAATGTAAAGCTCACGGTTATTTTCAACGGATTGAAATAGTACGTCTTTCAAGTAGTTTGTAACGCTCATTGTAACTCCCCCTCAAAGTTTATTTTTTTAAATCTTCAAAAGCAGCATCTAATTGTTCTTGCGTTAATTTCACAAGGATTGATCCGCCGTTTGTGTCCTCTTTGATCGCTTGTTCAATATCCGCTTCTTGGTAAAGCTCAACAACACGTTTATAAGTTTCGTTCTCTTTATTTTCAGCACTTGTTGCAATGATGTTAACGTAAGGGTGGATCTCGTCATTATCTTCATCTTCTTTCAAAATCGGATCATCAGCTGGTGATAGTCCTGCTTGACCCGCAACTCCATTATTTATGATAGAACCAGCAACGTCCGGTAGAACACGTGGAGTTTGTTGAGCTGTCATTGCGATGATTTCCAAGTTCAATTTATTTTCCGTAATTTTTGAAGGATCCCCAAACATCCCAAAATCATCTGCCAGTTTAATTAAATCGGTACTTTCCAAGAGACGGAGTGCTCGAGCTTGGTTAGAAGGATCATCTGGGATCGCAATTTTATCACCCTCTTTAAGTTCGGAAATGTCTTCAATCTTTTCTGAGTACAGACCCATAGGTGCAAACATTGTCGAACCAATTGGTAAAATGTCTTCACCACTTTCTTTGACATATTGTCCAAGGAACGCGATATGTTGGAAAGCGTTAATGTCAATTTCTCCATGTGCTAACGCATTGTTCGGCAAGGTATAATCGGCAAATTCAATGAGTTCAATTTCAATTCCTTCTTTAGCGGCTTTCTCTTTTAAAATCGGCCACTGAGCACCGTCTGAACCATTTACCCCAATTTTCACTTTGATGGGTTCATCATCACTACTATCTGCACCACTCGTATTACTACCACAAGCAGCAAGCACTAAAACAGTTAATATAGTCAAACATAAAATCGAAAATTTCTTCATTTCAAAACAACTCCTCATAATTTAAATTTCTTTATTTTTTGGCGTAGATTAACGACGCATAATTTTTTTCGAAAGGGTATTTCCAATCCATTGGGCCACTTGTACCAAGATAATCAAAATTAAAACCGTTACTAGCATGACACTTCCATCGAATCGTTGGTAGCCGTAAGTCATTGCGATATGTCCAAGACCACCACCACCGACTGTTCCAGCAACGGCTGAGAAATCGATGAGCATGACTGTTACGAAAGTAAGGCCTAAAACGAGCGGTCCGAGTGCTTCAGGAATCAAAACAGTGAAAATGATGCGAAGCGGGCTAGCACCCATCGCTTGTGCGGCTTCAATGACACCAGGATCAATGCTGACTAAGTTGTTTTCGACGACTCGGGCAATCGTAAAGCTTGCGACAATGGTCATTGGAAAGATAGCTGCTGCCGTTCCGATTGTCGTCCCCATTACTAGTCTAGTAAGTTGCGAGATGGCAACTAAGAAGATGATAAATGGAATGGGGCGAATAATATTAATGATGATATTTAATACTTGAAAGACGATTTTATTTTCTAAAATATTATTTTCTCTCGTGACAAAGAGAAGCAGTCCAAACGTGATTCCAATGATGGAGCCAAAAATGAGAGTGGCGATGACCATGATGAGTGTTTCCCCAGTACCTTCTAATATTCGGGGCCAAAAAGTGGTCCAATCAACATTCATGTTCTGTTACCTCCTCAAGTTCCACGATAGATTTTAGTGTATTTAATACGTTTTGAATCGCTGTCTGTTCTCCAATAAAGGAGATGATTAAGTTTCCAAACAGCTTTTCTTGTAGCTCTCGCACTGAACCGTAGACGATATTAAAATCAACACCGTGTTCTTTAGTAACTGTTGATAGAACGGGCTCATTGGAAACATCTCCTTTAAAGATGATTCGATACAATTTCCCACCACCTCGTGTTCGCCACTTTTCTAAAATAGTTTTAGATGGTAAGTCTTGTTGAACCGATTGAATGAATCGCTGGGTTGTTGGATGTTGTGGATCAGTGAACGTATCAAACACACTTCCAGCTTCAATGACTTCTCCGTTTTCCATAATCGCTACTTTGTCACAAATCGATTGGATAACATGCATTTCATGGGTGATTAATAAAATCGTGATCCCAAAATCTCGGTTTACTTTTTTTAACAACTTTAAAATCTCAGCAGTCGTTTCTGGATCGAGTGCAGAAGTTGCTTCATCACAGATAAGAATATCTGGTGAAGTGGCAAGAGCTCTTGCGATACCGACTCGTTGTTTTTGTCCGCCCGACAGTTGATCGGGGAAATCTTTTGCTTTATCGGCAAGTCCAACAAAATTCAATAATTCTGTTACACGTTCATTGACTTCTTTTTTGGGAACACCAGCCAATTTCAATGGGTAGGCAATGTTCCCAGCTACTGTACGTGAGTTAAATAAGTTAAAGTTTTGAAAAATCATCCCAATATTACGTCGTCTTGTTCGTAAGTCCTTAGAAGATAGCTTACTGACATCTATATCTTGGATAAAAACAGTGCCAGAAGTGGGACGTTCAAGCATGTTTACTAAGCGAAGTAGTGTGCTTTTTCCTGCTCCGCTGAAGCCAATAATTCCGAAGATTTCCCCTTTGTTAATCGATAGGGAAACATTCTTAACGGCATGGACTTCTCGTTTTCCGAGAATAAAAGTCTTGGAAACATCAATAAATTCAATCATGTGTTGACCTCCTGAAGAGTTCTTCAATTCTTTGTAGACAATGATGCATCCATCGAACTTTCTAAACTAGATTCGAAAATGAACAACCTATTTTATAACAACACCTAATAAAAATACCCAACAAAAAAATCCCTCCTTTTCTCAAAAAATAAGAAAAAGAAGGATTCTATAAAAAGAAACGATCTTTTTCTCATCTTTCAAATGCCTAAGCATTTGTAGGAGTTGGCACAGTTTTCTAATATAGAATCTGTTGCCGAGACGTCATAGGGCCTTTCCCTCGATCTCTCTTGATAAGAAAATGATGTATAGCTATTCAATTGTTACAAGAATTAATTTTTATCTTAGAGGGATTGTGTGAAAAAGTCAACAAAAATTTAAAAATAAGATGACGATGATATAGACTAAGCCATTTTTCTCATTTGGCTATGGGTTTGTTCCCATGTATTGAAAATATATAATAAACATACCGCATATTACTTCTGTATTTACAAACTTTTACTCTGTGTAAAAACGCAAGAAATATTTTAAATTTCTAACAATAGTGATACAATATGATTAGGTAATTAATCTAGAAATGATGTGGGACACCTAGTGTTTTACATTCTTTCTGCGAATTTTAACGTATAAGGAAGGAAAACATGACGAACAAACAAAATACAACGGACGTTATATTAATTGGTGCCGGAGTCATGAGTGCGACTTTGGGGATACTTCTGAAAGAATTAGTACCGGATTGGAAAATAACAGTATTTGAGAAGCTTTCAAACGCAGGAGAGGAAAGCTCTAATGAATGGAATAATGCAGGAACAGGGCATGCAGCACTGTGTGAGCTTAATTACACGAGTGAAAATCCGGATGGATCTGTCGACATTAGCAAAGCGATAAAAATTAATGAACAGTTTCAAGTTTCTATGCAGTTTTGGTCTAATCTTGTTAATCATAATCTGATTCAGAATCCAGAGGATTTTATCAGATTATTGCCTCATATGAGTTTAGTACAAGAGCAACAAAATGTGGATTTTTTAAAGAGACGTTTTAAAGCGCTTTCAGAAAATCCTTTATTTAAGGGAATGGAATTTTCTGATGATGCGGAAAAGCTGATGGAATGGATTCCGCTTATTATGAATGACCGTCCATCGGATGAAGTGATCGCGGCCACAAAAATTGATTCTGGAACAGATGTCAATTTTGGAGCTTTAACGCGTAAGATGTTTGATCAATTAGAGAAGCAAAGTGTCGAGATGAACTATAAACATAGTGTCACAGATATAAAACGTACGAGCGATGGCTTGTGGGAATTAAAAGTACGGAATCATGAAAGCGGTTCTCTTGACCGTCATACAGCCAAATTTGTCTTTATCGGTGGCGGCGGAGGAAGCCTGCATTTATTACAAAAATCGGGTATTCCTGAAGGCAAGCATATTGGAGGTTTCCCGGTAAGTGGAATTTTTATGGTCTGTAATAATCCAGATGTGTCAGAGCAGCATCATGCCAAAGTATATGGGAAAGCTAAAGTTGGTGCACCACCAATGTCTGTCCCACATCTGGATACACGTTTTATCGACAATAAAAAAATGTTGCTCTTCGGACCGTTTGCTGGTTTTTCACCTAAGTTTTTAAAATATGGGTCGGTCTTTGATCTGTTAACATCGGTAAAACCAGATAATTTGGTTACGATGTTGGCGGCCGGAGCCAAGAATATGTCATTAACGAAATACTTGATTCAGCAAGTGATGTTATCAAAAGAACAACGGATGGAAGAGTTACGTGAGTTTGTCCCGAACGCTAAAAGTGATGATTGGGATTTAGTAGTTGCTGGTCAACGTGTGCAAGTGATCAAAGACACGGAAGCTGATGGAAAAGGAACGCTTCAATTTGGAACCGAAGTCATTAGTGCTGAAGATGGTTCGATTGCCGCCTTATTAGGGGCTTCTCCAGGTGCTTCCACTGCCGTCCATGTTATGCTTGAAGTCATTGAAAAATGTTTCCCGCAACATATGAAAGAGTGGGAACCGAAAATAAAAGAAATGATTCCATCTTATGGTGTGACATTAATGGATAACCCTGAGCTTCTAGAAGAAATTCACACTTCCACAGCGGAGTCGCTCGGCTTAAACGATAATAACCAAACAGATTCAAAAAGAAATCCTCGTATGTTAAAGCAAGCATAGAGTGAGGTTCTTTTTAATAAGAGTGATTGAAGCGTCAAAGTACAGTTCATTGTCTTTGCCGCTTTTTTTAGTTCGTAAATTTCCTTTAGAGTCTTTTGTTGACCTGTAATGACCATATTTAGGGAATATAGTAAAATGATGAGCGGTATTTTTAATCGTTAGGTTTTGTATGAAGGGGTTGTTTTCTTGAAAATTTTTTTAAAAATTGGCTTATATATTTTTATGATAATGGCTATAGTTCTATTAACCATAGGGATATATTTTTTAATTGGAGCTATTCAAAAAAGGTTGTTTGTGCCGACAGACTATATAATATGGACATTTAATTATCCAGCTTCAATATTTGTTTTGATTTATGAACTGTATCTATTTTTTATTATGTTCTATTTTTTGCAGAAACGCTTTAGGAAGAAAAAGGGGATTAAACAAGTCAATTCAAAAGATAACTTCTTTAAAAGGAATAAAAAATCGATTTATGCTTTATTTGTAGCTAGCAATATCGTTTTATTTTATATAATCGTTTCGGCTGTTACTGTTGTGACGAACAATAAGATTATTGATTATTCATTTTTGTATCCACAAGGGCGAGAATATAGTCATGCAGCTGTAGTAAAGGTTAGTACAGGAGTGTATGGAAAAAATTCTTATATACCATTTAAACATTCAAAGGGACAGTTCTTTTACATAATTGAATTAGCGGATGGCAAAAAAATCGATTTAACAGAAGCGGGAGGAGTTCAGAATAATCAACATGAGTATTTTATCATCGAAGAACTTGACCGTGAATTTGTAAATAGCGACATTCCTAAAGTGTCGAGTATAAAACACTTTGAATATACAACAGAACACTTAGATGAAATTTATACAGAAAAAATTCGAAACATACTAGAAAATACAAATTAATAATGGGTATTGTGAAGAGAAGTATAAAATGGCTTCTCTTTTTAATTTACAAAGACCATAAGAGCAAGAATGAGGATGAAATAATAAATATAGTCTTGATAAAATGATAATAACTTTAATAAATAAATTTGGAGCTAAATGTAATAGGTTTAGAAAGACTCGCCCTGATAAATAGAGGAGTAGAATGTAACTAGTAACCTAGAAAGGGTGGAGAGGATAATGGTAGAGAAAATCAATCTTTCTTTTGAAGAAATGTGGGAGAAAATCATTGCATGCGATAGTAAATATGATGGGTTGTTTTTTACGGCGGTAAAAACAACGAAAATTTTCTGCCGGCCTTCTTGTCGATCGAGGAAACCTAAAAAAATAAATGTGGAATTCTTTTATGACATCAAAAAAGTTAAAGAAGCAGGTTTTCGTGCTTGTAAAAGGTGTCAGCCAGAATCTGCTCATTCTCCTCAGGTTGAATTGGTTAGAAATGTTATAACGTATTTAGTCAATCATTTTCATCAAAAGTTAGAATTACAAGATATTGCAAATCATGTTGGTATAAGTACCTATTATCTGGAACGGTTATTTAAACAAGAAATGTCAGAGACACCTCGTTCTTATTTGGAAAAAATACGAATAGATAAAGCGACACATCTTTTAACCAACACCGTTCAAACGAATCTTGAGATATGTTATGAGGTAGGCTTTCAAAGTCCATCCAATTTTTATAAAGTGTTTCGCCATTTGAAACATTGTACCCCGAGTGAATATCGAAAAAAGGGACAAAGGAGCTTCAGCAATGAGATGGAATGACCTAGAAACGGCAATTGAAATTTACCCGCCAGCTGAATTTAACTTTAAGGAATGTTTAACTTTTTTAGAGAGGTCTGAGCAAGAAATCTTGCATCAGGTGAGAGATGGGTATTTAGATAAGTTAATAAAAGTGAGAGGAGCGTTGATTTTATTAAGGATCAGGAGTACCTCACATATAATTCAAGTAGAATTCCCCGCAAACAGTACCACTTTCTGTATTCGTGAAGAAGTCGCTCAATTTGTATGGCAATGGTTTGATTTAGAGAGAGACCTTCGTTCATTTTATCAGATTGCTCAACAAGATAAGGTCTTACAGTCTATTGCCTTAAAATATGATGGTTTAAGGATAATAGGTATCCCTGATTTATTTGAAGCACTAACTTGGGCGATTATAGGCCAACAAATTAATTTAACATTTGCTTATACTTTAAAGAAACGATTTGTCGAGCACTTTGGTGAAAACCTAACTTTTGAAGGAGATAATTTCTGGGTATTCCCATCTCCTGAGAAAATCATAAGTATAAATGTAGATGAGCTGAGAGAACTTCAATTTGCGACGAGGAAGGCTGAATATATTATCGGCATAGCAAAGGCCATTACAGATGGTAAACTAACAAAAGAAATGTTGCAGCAAAAACAAGATTACGAGCAAATGAAAAAATTTTTAATCGAGTTCAGAGGGGTAGGAGAATGGACGGCAGATTATGTGATCATGAAATGTTTACAAGATCCTGTTGCTTTTCCGATAGCAGATGTAGGTCTACATAATGCCTTAAAATATCAACTAGGTCTTGAGCGAAAGCCTACGATTGAAGAAATCAAAGAGCTAGCAACAAATTGGGATGGTTGGCACGCATATGCCACCTTTTATTTATGGAGGTCATTGTATGAATAAGCTACATAAATTAGACTACGAATCGCCAATTGGAGTTATAGAAATAGTTGGAACAGGTGAAGCGGTCTATTCCATTTTGTTCTCTGAAAGGGATAAAGTCGAACATATTAGTCAGGATGAAGTTCCAGAAGTATTAACCAATTGTTATGAGCAGCTTGATGAATATTTTAAAGGGTTACGTCAAGAGTTTACCTTTCCATATTTGCTTGAAGGAACCAATTTTCAAAAAGGAGTATGGAAGGCTTTAACAAAAATACCTTATGCTCAAACAGGCTCATATAAAGATATTGCCCTTTCAATTGGGAATGAAAAAGCGATTAGAGCGGTTGGAAGTGCAAATGGTAGAAATAAGTTAAGTATTGTCATTCCTTGTCATCGAATTATTGGTTCAAATGGGAGTTTAACTGGATATGCAGGTGGTTTGTGGAGAAAAGAATGGCTGTTGAAGCATGAGAAGGGTTTTAAACGGGTTTGATATAGGTCTAGTTCTGCTAGCGGCGGGAAGAGTGTGAAACGGGAGACCCGGAAGTGACTTGTGCAACGGAGGCTCCTGTTTCACCCGCAGAAAGCGCAGAGCATGCAGCTCACGGAGGAAGCTAAATATCTAGTATATTAATACTGTTTCAAAGGATTTGAAAGAACTGTCAAAGCAAAGCTCTCTAAACATGTGAGACAATAAACTCGGCATTTCCTCTAAGCTCGTATGAAGTTAGTCCATTTGCGAGGATAAAATGTGTCCCTTTTTCAAGAGGGAATGACTGCTTATCTATTATAATCGAGCCGTTACCGTCCGTTATACTCACTTGTAAAAAATCATGTGTTAATGGCAGTTTAGCCGTTCCATTTAATTTCCAATGATACACGGTGAAATACTGTTCCTCTACTAGTTTTTTTTCCGTTAAGCCATCTATTATTCTTTCGGTCTGTTCAACAGCTGCATCTACATGTGGTACAGTTGTGACTTGCTTAGATCTGTCCAAATGGAGCTCGCGCTTTTGGCCGGCTGCATCGGTACGATCATAATCATATACACGATATGTAATATCTGAGCTTTGTTGCGTTTCTAAAATAACAATCCCTTCTCCAATTGCGTGTATCGTCCCGCTTGGAACGTATACAAAATCGCCCGCTTGAACGTTAACTTGTCTTAATAGGTCTTTCCATTGGCCATTGTCGATCATTTTCTCTAACTCAACTTTTGACTTAGCGTGATGACCGAGCACGAGTTTTGCACCTTCAATAGCACTTACTACATACCAGCATTCGGTTTTTCCGTAAGGGACGCCTTCTGCTTTTTGAGCAAATTGATCATCGGGGTGGACTTGTACAGAAAGATCATTGGCAGCATCTAATAGTTTAACTAATAAAGGATATTCCTCTACATTATCTGGCTTTTTGTTAAAAAGCTCACCATGATCATTCCAAGCATCGATTAAGGTTTTTCCTTTAAGTGGGCCATTTTTAATAATACTTGGTCCATGAGGGTGTGCAGAGATAACCCAAGCTTCTCCAGTTAAGTTAGAGGGGATATGATAGCCAAAATCCGTTTTCAATTTATTTCCACCCCAAATTCTTTCTTGAAAAATAGGTTGCAAAAAGATGGGTTCATTTTTATACATAATAACCTCCAAATAATTTGTAGAAACCGCATTATTTATTTCATTCATTTATACTATTCCGTATCTATCCGATAGAGCTGTTCATGAGGCGAGCCCTTCTAGAAAATCATGATGATAAGGCCAACAGCCTTCCAAAGTGCTCCTTTGTATGTCTAGGTACGTAATTTTACTTTTGCAATAATTGCTTCATATGGAGTAAGGGTGATTTCAGAAGTGTCTAGTCTCTCTCTTGGATGATTAGATAACAAAAAGTGATGAAGTACGATGTTTTGTAATGAAAAACTTACTTCCTCTTCATTGAAGTTTAATAGCACACAAAAACGTTCTTCGTTCCACTTACGAATGAACATTATCACTCCATTTTGTATGTTTAATTGCTCATAGGTACCAAAGGTGAAAACGTCGTAAGCTTTTCTTATGGAGATAAGCTTTTTATAAAATTGGAAGAGTGATTGTTCTTCTTTTAATTGTGCTGCAACATGAATAGTTGAGGCACTGTCAGCTACTTCAATCCATGGTTGGACTTCGGAAAAACCACCGTATGGAGAATCAGACCATTGCATAGGGGAGCGTGATTGGTCTCTTCCTTTTTCATTAGCGAAACTTAGTGCTTCCTTTGAGGTTTTGCCTTCCTTTTTTGCTAGTTCATATGCTGTAACTCCTTGTACATCACGCATCTTCTCTATATTGTCTAAGATAAGGTTACGCATGCCAATTTCATCGCCATAATAAATGAAGGGGATACCTTTAGCTGTTAACATGAACGTTGCAAATAGTTTAGCTCTTGCTTCTTCCTCTCCTTCTTTCCCGAATCGTGAAATAAACCTTGGCATGTCATGGCTACCAAAGAAGAGGGTTGGAATTTGTTCTTCTTGGTAGACCTCTTCAGTTTTCTCCAATGCTGAGAATACCTTGTTAACATCGTAAGTTTCGATGCTTCCTATATTAAAGTTAAAAACAACATCTAATTTATTTGCTCCACCGTATTGGGACAGCACGTCAATATCATCAGAACCAACTTCTCCAACGAGGAATTTATCTCTGTAATTTTGGTGAATAAACGCAGAAATTTCCTTTATGGTATGCTGAATTCCTTCTTGGTCTTTATCGTATTTATGAATCTGCTCTCCTTTAACATTAACAGGATTATCAGGGAATGTATTCGTCACTGTTAGGAAATTAATCACATCTAATCGAAAGCCATCAATGCCTTTATCTAACCAAAACTTCATTACATCGAACAGTGCTTCTTTGACTTCTCGGTTTGCCCAATTTAAATCCACTTGTTCTTTTGCGAACGCGTGATAATAGTACTGTCCAGAAGCTTGATCATATTCCCAAGCTGTACCACCAAAAAACGACTCCCAATTGTTTGGTTCCTTGCTGTTAACAGGGTCCTTCCATATATACCAATCTCGCTTCGTATGGTCTTTAGAAGAGAGCGCCTCTTGAAACCACGTATGGGCAGAGGATGTATGGTTTAACACTAAGTCGGCAATGACTTTAATCCCGCGTTTATGGGCTTGAGTAAGAAAATGTTCAAAGTCATCCATCGTTCCATAATCTTCATCGATGTTATAATAATCGGAGATGTCATAGCCATTGTCTATTTTGGGAGATGGATAGAAGGGAGTGAGCCATAGACCGTTTACCCCAAGTTCTTTAAAATAATCAAGCTTCGCCGTTAAGCCTTGAAAGTCTCCAATTCCATCTTTGTTTCCATCAGCAAAACTTGGCATATACACTTCATAAAAAACAGCAGATCTCCACCAGACGCTCATCATTTATACTCCTTTAATATATGAAAGGCTGTCGAGACTTCCTCAACAGCCTAACGGATATTCGTCAATCTATTTATTCTTTTTCGTATTCTAAAAATGGATCTATGATATCAATCGATTGTACCTCTGCATCGCTGACACCGGTATATAGGGTCGCTTTCCCAGCGTTATTTCGTACTAGCCCTGCACTAAATAGAACATCTTCTAAATCTGGTCGTTTTGCTGGACCTGGTAGAAAGTTTGCTCGTTCGGCAATGATTTTCATTTCAGAGTATTCTCCTGTGAGAGGATCGAGACAAAATGTCATTGGATAGTAGTGGCGTACATCACCTTCTGAGAATTTTGCGATATGTCCAAGGACCCCAATTTTTCCATTGGAAAGTAGCGTCGCTTCATTACAGCCACCCCATTCTTCATCATTGAATTGCTCCAAAAGAGGTGCATCATAAATGACAGAAGCTGTTAAGTCGGTTAATTTGTTTATAATTGCAAATCCAATTTTTCCACGACCGCCTTTTTGACCTTGAGGACGAGAGAAGACCGCGATCTTGCCATCATTAAGCTGGACAATCCGAATATCTTTCATACCCTCAGGACCAGTTGTTAGCTCTTCTAAGTTTGTTAAGTCAGTGCCATAGTAAAATTTCGCTCTCCAGCCGAGATGGTTCGGATCCTCAGGATGAGAGAAAATTTCGGTTCCTCCAAAGACAATCTTATCATCAATAAATGAAACATAAGGATCTTGTAATGTATATTGAGGAATTTCAGCTTTAGGGCTATAGTTTCCTTTGTCATTTAAAGTAAAAAATACAGCTTTTGAATGCTCGCTATCCCGTTTTTCTACTCGTCCGATTACATATGTTTCTCCATTCCATTTAAAGGGTGCAGTAGGATTGTATACATCAAAGCCTTCGACCCCTTCGAATAGAATTTTCGACGGATTGTTTAGTACTGATTGTCCATTTCGAAACTGTTGTAATAGTTGATTCACTAATTGTAAGGTCACGTTTCTATTCCTCCTCATCTTCTAGTCCTAAAGCGACATATAGTTCATCAATAGTTATTTCTGCTAAAGCCATGACTTCATCAGATGCCCCGTAGTATATTTTCACATGGTTCTCTTTAACGGTTACACCACATGTAAACACAACTTGACCGAAGAAGCCGTATTTTTCGTAATCTGCAGTTGGTTCTAAAATCGGTTTACTTGTTTTGGCAATAATGTTGCTTGGATCGTTCAAATCCGTAATAAAAGCACCTAAACAGTAACGGTGGTCCTTATCTGCTGCGTGATAAATATGAACCCAACCTTTTTCTGTTTTAAAGGATGGTGCACCGCCACCAATACGTCCATTTTCCCAGTTATCATCTTCGGCTACGGATAAAAGGTGTTGATGGTTCCCCCAAGTAAGCAAGTCATCGGAAGTCGCGATCCAAATATCGGGATTTCCAAATGCTTTCGGTACTGGACGATGGTAGGCGATGTATTTACCGTTTATTTTCTCTGGGAAAATAGACACATCCTTATTTTCTGGAGGGAAGATAATCCCCATTCGTTCATAATCGATAAAATCCCTCGTACGAATAAGAGCAGTTGCTGCTCCTAATTTTGATACAGCTGTATAGTTAATGTAGTACCAATCTTCCATCTTAGTAATACGTGGATCTTCAATACCCCATGTTTCATACTTGCCTTCAGGGAAGATAAACGGTTTGTCCTCTACTTCAAAATGTACCCCATCAGTGCTGCGGGCGATTCGAAGGTGAGAAAGCGATGTTAAGTATACGGTTTTAGGGTTGTCCTTACGATTCAAAATGACTCTTGAATCAGAAAAGTCGTATAAATGAGCATCGTTTTCTTTATGCAATGTTTTAACTGTTAGAGAGTATTTATTATCCTTATTCTTTTCTAAAAAAGGAAGTTTGACTTCAAGTTCGTTGTCAGTCTTTACACTTTCAGCTACACGAAGTAATAGAATCGTTTCTCCTTTGTATTCCGTTACTCCTGCGTTAAAGGCACCATCTACATGAAAATCTAAACGAGATGGTTTTACGTCAGTTGTTTTGATGATTGGGTTTTTTAGATGTCTACTGATCTTAATACTCACTTTGTTAACCTACCTTTTTGGAATGATACTCACTTAAATTGAAGTCGTAAAGATTTTTTGTCTATAGAACCATCAGTAGTTTTTGCTACCACTGAAAGGCGTTTTGTTCCATTCGAGAAATCTTTAGTATGAAGCTCTATTTTCTCATCTGCTTTAAATGTAAAAGACTCTCCGTCAATTTCAACTGTAACTTTGTCTATTTCTGCTTCATAGTTAGCGGCGATAAGAAGCTCAACGGTGAACTTCCCTGAGACACTATCGTTGTTATTGAGATTAACAATATTTATCGTTGCAACATCACGAGAGATAAACTTATTGTCGACGTAATAGTTTTTATCTTCGTTTTGAATCGTTGAGCCAGCTGGTAATTCAATAAGAACGAGAGCATCATCGCTCTCTATGGTCACTTTTGTAGCACCTGTTACATTTGATGCTACAATCGAATTTTTCATGGAATTATATAAATCAACCGCATCTTCTGATTGAACCTCATATTCAATTTCTTTCTTTTCTTCATATGGGTTGAAAAACAAAGATGTTGGAAAATCATGTTCATTAAAAAATTGTGTTGCTTGTAAGTCTAAACGAAGGATTTTCTCAATATTCGTTTCTTCAATTAGTGCAGCAAAAATGCCAGTATGTGCTCCGCTATATAAAGAAAAGTCTGTTTCTGCCCAGTCATAGACAGTCGGGTCTCCGCCAAACCATGGGGTACGTCCTTGGCTATCTTTTCTAATTCCTTCATATGGAATCGCTTTTTTAATTAACGGGTCGATGTCGTTACATTCATTGTTAAAATACGTACAAGATTGATTGGTTGGGTTTGTTTCCGTTGCGAAATAATAACGTGAATTACTCGCTGCATGTAACATCCATTTCCCGATGCTTTTGGCAAAGCGAGGGTCGTATTGAACAGTCGGTGCAATCGCTCCCGCTGCTGCGAACGTATTCATTGAGAATGCGTAGCCACCACCGTCTGATGCTGAGCCGTACAACCCATTTATATCATATTCGCCCCAATGACCAACGATAGAACCCCAGCCACCACGTGGAATAGAAGAAGCATTAAAATTATCATTTAAGAAGTTTTCAATGTCGTAATTCGTTCCGTGGAAAGCGTTTAATTTCGCTGCTAAATAAGGGCCAAAGTACATTAAGGCCTCATATAATGGACTACCAAAATAAGTTTCCATATAATCCATCGTGTTGATGGCTGCTTCAAGATATTTCTCATCGCCTGTCATTTCGTAGCCGTAATACATAAGAAGACCAATTCCGACGGCACTGTCTGGCTCCTCCCATACACCATTACGATACGGTTCCATTGTTAAGAAGTTGAACCCAGTATAGTCAAAGTCTGGTTCGCCAGTATCGTACATAATTACGTAAGCTTGATACCAGCTTTCGATGGCTGCTAATGTTTGCTCACGTAACACGTCTTCGTCTTCATATAAATCAGATACATGTGCAAAGAGGATGGTAGGGTATAGCAAGTACCACATCGAAGTCGTCTCACTGCTACCAGCCGGGTTATTCAAGACGATTTGTTCTTGTTCACTAAAAAAAGCACTTAATTGCTCGACATAATTTTTGTCTCCTGACTTATCAGTGCCTAAGAGACTAGCACTTACAATCGCAGCAATATTCGTGACAGCTTCCTGTGCTCCGTCATTGTGAAGACGCCCATCCCCGACATAAGCGGGTAGACCAAAAGATTGATAGGTTGTATCTTCCCATATTAAGGGGAGGTACTTTCCATCTGCTTCAGCGTTGAATACAAGTTCATCAAATAGCATAGCTCTTTCTTTCCAGTTAATTAGTTTATAGTCTTTTGGAGTATTTTGATTATATAACTCGACACGTTGTAGGTTTTTGTTGAAGCTCGATTCATTCATCGTAGTCTCTTCCTTATTACAAGCAACGGCCATTACGAGTATAATGGCCATTGCAAGTAAACCTATTTTTCTATTAAGGAAGTTCATACAACATTCCCCCTTAATAAAATTATTGTTGATTTAACATTTTAACTTCTGTTACTTCTACTTCAGCTTCAGGGCCGCCAGTTGCATACACCCAAATCACACCTTCTACTTCTTCACCATATAAGCTGATAAAGTCTTCGCCAACTTTGTCTGCGATATCTACTGCAGCATAATTGTTCCATTTAAAGTTGTTATCCTCAATTAAATATACGCCCCATGCATGCTCTTCAATCTCAGGTGTAGTTGGAACAAACTTTGCTCCCCATTGGAATTCATCAGCACTTTCTTTAATTTGAATGAAGAACATGGGATCCTTAGAGAAATCAAGCGTGATAGGCTCGGATTGTACGCCACCCCAACCATCTTCTGCAGCTTGTACAATCGCTACGTCGTCACCAAGAGAAGCAGAACCTTCTCCGCCACCAGGTGTTACCATAGAAGTCCAATCAGCAATTTCTTCTGCTGATTGTGTGTAGAAGAATAAGTCTTCAGCACTTTCTTGTTGCTGACAACCTACTGCTAAGCCAAGAATTGCGATAAAACCGATGGACATAAAAACTTTTTTCAACATGTAAATCTCCCCCTAAATGTCGTGTATGTTTTATCCTTTAATTCCTGACATTTTAATTCCATCTGTAAAATAACGTTGTGCAAACAGTAGGAATAAAATAACAGGTAGTAAGGCCAAGAATGATGCGGCCATTAATGGGCCCCATAAAGTCTCACCAGTCATGTTACTAAAAGAAGCAAGTCCAAGTTGGATTGTATATTTGTCTGGTGAGTTAATGTAAATAAGTTGTCCTAATAAGTCATTCCATGTACCCATAAACGACCAAAGTCCAATTGTGACAAGAGCAGCTTTTGATAATGGAATAAATATTTGGATGAATATTTGAAAATAATTTGCCCCATCGAGAATTGCTGATTCTTCTAGCTCCTTTGGAAATGTTTCAAAATACATTCGTAAGAAGAAGATAAAAGAAGCTGAACCAAAGTAAGCCGGTAAGATTAATGGTACATAACTATCGGAAAATCCTAGGGTTGACCAAACGATAAACGTTGGAATCATTGTTACTTCGTAAGGAAGCATCATTGTCGCAAGTAAAAGCATAAATAAGGCGTTTTTATATTTAAATTTAAAACGTGCGAAGCCGTATGCAACTAAAGCTGAGACAAAGACTTCTCCACCAATTTTTAGGGCAGCAATTAAGAATGTATTAAACATGTATCTGCCAATCGGAATAACTTCCATAGCTCTAACAAAGTTTTCTAAATATAAGACCGTTGGGAGCCATTTTATCGGTACAGTGAAAATCTCACTATCTGGTTTCAGAGCTGTACTTAACATCCAAAAGAATGGCAGTAACATCGCGACCGATCCTAATGTGAGGAAGAAGTATAGATAGAACTTTCCGATCCGACTCTTTTTATTCTTTTTGTTCATTTCGTACAACCCCTTTATCCTGTATGAACCCAATATTTTTTGCTGACATTAACTATAATTGTTAGGCCGAGGATAATAACGAATAGTACCCAAGCAAGTGCGGTAGCATATCCCATATTGTAAAAAGAGAAGGCTTGTTCATATAGATACACCATATAGAACGTCCCTTGATTACCTGCCCCACCTAAAATATAGGCGTCCGTAAACTTTCTAAATGCCGCGATAATTCCCATGATCATGTTATAAAAAATAATCGGTGTTATGAGTGGCATCATAATGTGTCGAACCTTTTGCAAAAAGTTCGCCCCATCTAATTCTGCCGATTCGTATAGTTCTTGTGGAATATCCTTTAATCCAACTAGGTATGTGAGTAATCCTCCGCTCGCCCCCCATAAGGCCATGACTAAATAGGAGGGAAGGACCCAGTTCGGGTCATATAACCAGTTAGGTCCTTCTAGTCCAATAAGGTTTAAGAGAGAGTTGATTACGCCATAATTTGGATCCAACACCCATTTGAAAACAATTGCAACGGCAACCCCTGATACGATGGCTGGCATATAAAAAATCGTTCGGTATATACCAACAAATCGCAATTTATTATTTAAGAGCACTGCTACCATAAAGGCAGTCGCAATCGTTAAAGGAACAGCAAAAATCGCATATCTTACCGTAATCCATAAAGATTCATAAAACATTGGGTCGTTAAAAATTCTTTCAAAGTTTTCAAAGCCAATAAAGTTTGGTGTCCCAATGATTGTCCAGTCAGTTAACGATACATAGAGTGCAACAAGCATTGGAAAGATGGTAAAGGCAATTAATCCGATCAACCAAGGGAGTATAAAATAAAACCCGACACGTTGTTTTGGCATAGTTTATCCTCCGTTTTATTTGCGGTTCGCTATTTGTTCACGCGAAAATTCCGCAATTTCTTTTGCTTTTTGATGGTAGTCATATACACCTGGGTCATTTAACATCCCTGTGTAAAGCTCAACCCATAATCTGTTATTAATAACATTCCATTCAGAAATGTAATTTGCTGAGCGGGCAATATTTAACGCATGCTCAATCGTTTCTAAAGCAGGCTCTTTAAGTGGATCGATTTCGATTACTTTATCGACTTGTCCTTGTAGGGGAGAAGCGACTTTCCATTTAAAGAATTCTAATGTCATATCTTCTAATGCTTGGAAAGCTAATTCGTCATCACTACATTCTATTTTCATTACGGTTGAAGCGGTCCAGTCAAACGAGTGTGCTTGTCCATCTAAGCCAACTGGCATCGGAGCGTAACCGATTTCAAACTGTTCATCAGCAGGCAATTTAGAAATTTTTTCTTCAAAGTTATCTTGAATACCACCCATGAAAGTGGCAGAACGCTGTTTTTCAAACCAAACATTATTCGACCCTAAGCTAGATACTTCTGCATAAGATGGTGTAATGTTTGAAACAAGAATATCGTTTAAAATATCTAATCCTTGTAACGATTCTGCAGAGTCTAATAAAACTTCTTCTCCGTCTTCTCCAATGATGTCTCCACCACCAGCCCAAATAAATGTTTCAATGTTCGGCCAACCATCTACCACGGTTCCGAATTGTTGATAGTTGTTTCCGTTAGTATCTTCTTTTTGAGTGGTTAGTTGCTTAGCAATTTTAATGAATTCATCCCAAGTCCAATCTTCCGTTGGGCTTGGATATGGAATGCCTGCATCGTCAAATAAATCTTTGTTGTAATACATCATTAATGGGTTAGCGATCCAAGGTACACCGTAATATTTGTCATCATGTGTTGCCGAAGCTAGTACGCCTTCATAAAAATATTCAGGTTTTAAATTTTCACTTTCTTCTAGGTGACTTGAAAGGTCTGATATTGCACCTAAATCAGCATAACGAGAAATTAATTCCTGTGTCATCCAGAAGAAATCTGGTGAGTTGTTCGATGAAATTAGTGTTGAAATTTTAATATAGTAGTCAGAAGGAATACTTAAAGTTTTAATTGTGTATTCTCCATTAGCGTTTTCATTAACGCGATCTACAATTTCATTAAATTCTTTCAATTCTTCTCCAGCAGCCCAAGTTGCGAAGGTAAAAACATTGTTTCCTTCTCCACAAAGACTCTTCCCTCCATTGCTACAAGCGGAAAATAGAAGAAGAGATACAACAAGGATCGTTACAAGTTTTACTTTTTTAAAAAGAGCCATTTATTTATCCCCTCACTAAATAAAATTTACGTTATTAATAACGTTATTTAAATTGTTTGTATTTAAAATTTAGCATAGTGCTAAATAGGGTGTCAAGCGCTTACATTGTTTAATTATGAGTTATAATTTATATAATGTAGTTGTTTATTGTGTACAAAAATTACGTAACATGTTAATTTAATTATATAAAAAAGAAGATGATGTAACTATTTTACATTAGTTTAACTAAAGATGAGTTGTTTTATTACGTTATTAAGGAGTGTGGGAAGTGAGTAAGAAAGTAACGATGCAAGATATTTCTGATATTGTTGGAGTAAGTAAAGTAACGGTTTCAAAAGTATTTAATAATAGAAATGATATATCTGATGAAGTTAAAGAAAAGGTATTAAAAGTGGCAGATGAATTAGGATATCGTTATAATCCTGGGGTTAAAACGTTAAAAACGGGGATTACCAATAATATTGGGGTATTGGTTTCAGAATTATTTTTAGAAAAAGATGAAAATTTTTATGTAAATATTTTTAAGCATTTGTATCAAGCAGCTGAGGAGAATCAATATAACTTATTTTTATCAGTCGTACGTAAGTCGCAATTAAAGGTTTTAGAGTTGCCGAATATTTGTAAAGAACAAAAGGCTGATGGGTTCGTTATTTTAGGGGAGTTACCGGAGGAATACATTCAAGAAATGATGAAGTATGACCTTCCAATTGTACTCGTTGACTTTACGATGCGTGATTTGGAGCTCGATAGTATTGTGACGAATAACTTTGAGGCAAGTTATATGGCGACAAATTATTTAATTAGCAAGGGACATCGTGAAATTGGATTTGTCGGTAACATGAAAATGACAAAAAGCATTATGGATCGATACTTAGGCTTCTGTAAAGCGATGTTTGAATATGATTTAGAAGTGAAAGAGAAATATATGATCAAAGAGCGTGACGATGAAAAGAATGAAATTGATTATAAATTAGGGGACGATTTGCCGACTGCATTTATATGTAACAATGATAAAGCGGCATATGATCTCATTAAAAAGCTACAAGCAAATGGGAAGTCTGTGCCAGGGACTTGTTCAGTGATTGGGTTTGATGATGTCACTCATAGTATTTTCTCCGAACCGAAAATTACAACGATGCGTGTACGAAAAGATACGATGGCAGACTATGCGATTAGCCGTATTATTGCGAAGCTCAAAGACAAAGAGATTTCAACAGAAAAGATAAGTATTGATGCTGATTTAATTGAACGTGAGTCGGTAAGAGGGTTGAGTGTATAGTAAGGAGTTCTTTGCTGAAAGTTTGTTACGTTACAGTCAAGTGGAGGAGAAGGGTAGTTTAATGATTATGAGTATACACGACTATAATTAAGTATCGTGTGTGTTTACGGCACTTTATGGGGTAGTGAATAAGCAGATCTGCGTTTTTAATTATATGGATATAATGATTGTCTAGGAGCAGAAAGATAATGCTCCTAGATTTTGAAGGTGATATTACCGAATACAAAAGAGCCTATTTCATTTATGCTACGGATTATGGGGTTAAAGTTTATCAGTACAAAGCTGGTATCCAAATCCCTTAACTGTCTTAATTATTGTTGAGTGGCCTGTGGAACTTTCTAATTTTTTTCTTAAATTGCTAATGTGGACCTTCAGTGTTCTTGTTTCTCCAAGGCTTTCAACCCCCCATATCATTGTATACAGTTCTTGTGCACTAAATGTTTTGTTCGGATATTGGGCGAGAATTGATAATATTTGGAATTCCTTATTGGACAAGTAGATGTTCTCGCCGTTTACTAAAACCATTTGTGTGTGAAAGTTGAAAGTAATCTTATTCGTCTTTAATTTCTCTGGCATTTGAATGGAGAGAGGGTTATGAGTTAATCTTTCATTTATAATAGGAGTTCTTCGCAAGTTTGCTTTAATTCGGGCAGTAAGTTCGTACAAATCAAATGGTTTTGTTATATAGTCATCTCCACCTAACTCTAACCCGTGAATGACATCAAATCCATCGTCTAAACAACTAACAAAGATGATAGGGACATTGGAAAGTTCCCTTATTTTTCTACAAACCTCAAACCCGTTTAAATCAGGCAGTTGAACGTCTAGCAAGACTAAATTTGGTTGTTCCGATTTAAATAATTCCAGTGCACTAAACCCAGTCGAACTAGCAATCGTATCAAACCCGTTAGCCTGAAGAGCGGTCATTAAAAAATTTTGAATATCTATATCATCTTCTAATATTAAAATGGTTGAGTTCATTTAGAGTCTCCTTTAAATTTTTATAAAAACAACTTAACTACTCTTTATTTTCAGACCTTGATGAAAACGTCGGGTAGCCAGCTTATCTAGAGTTTATAAAAATAACTGTAAGCTTCCTGAAAAGATTACGCTTTTCTGATTACTTGCACAGGAAGTTTAATCAAAAAACAACTTCCTTCATCAAGAACACTTTTAGCTGAAATAGTTCCTCCGTGCTTTTCAATAATTTCTTTACAAATGGCGAGGCCTATACCAGATCCTGAATTTTTAATTAAGGGGTCTTTAGTTTTAACAAAACGTTTAAAAATATTTGGAACTAATGTAGGTTCTATGCCGACCCCGTTATCACATATCTCAATTTGAAAGATTCCCACTTCTTTTTGATATTCCGTTTCCTTTTTAAAGCTTCCTTTCATAAGAATAGAGCCACCTTGTGGAGTAAACTTTATAGCATTGCTTATGATGTTAGAGATAACTTGTTCGAAACGAACGATATCGATATCCAACAATAATGTATATTCTTCTGGAAGATTCGACGGCTGTATATATTCATAATTTATCCCTGCTTTTTCTATATCAAATTTGAAGCGATTAAATAAATAATCAAGTAAGGGAACTGGTTCTGTTTCTTCAAAAATAAACTCAAAATAGCCTTCATCCATTTTAGCTAGAACAAGTAAGTCTTTTGTTAAATGGTTAAGTAACTTTGTTTTTTCATAAGCGATGTTCGAATATTTTTCCAGCTCTTTAGATTGTAAATTCGATTGTATAAGTTGAATATATCCTTGAATCGATTGTAAAGGTGTACCGATTTCATGAGCAACAGAAGAAAAAAACTCTTTTCTGGACTGTTCAATAGATTGGAGTTTGTCATTTTTTTCTTGTAACTCTAGTGTTCGTTCCTTAACTTTTTGTTCTAACTTTGTATTTGCTTTTTGGATTTCTTCTGATAATGATTCTACTTGAGAGAAGACTTTTGAATTCTTTTTAGCAATTATAATGGTTTGGGCAAATAAAAAGATGCAGGCAGCAACATTCGTAAGGTCTGCCCTATGGGTCAAAGAATTATAATACAAGATGTCATTAACTGCTGCTAACATTAAGAAACAAATTGAGAAGAAATTTAGATAGGCTCCCTCTCTTTTTCGAGTTAAAGCTAGTGTAACGGTATAAAGATAGAAGAAAAACGTAATTACTAAAAAAACTTCAAAAGCTTTCATAAAGTGAGTAAAAATATAAGCTGGAAATAGTGTAGTCAGACTAAACAAAATGCTAATAACAACGAGCACATGAGCGACTTTACGATTCATTTCATTAGGGAAGAGATAGAATAAAAAAATCGTAACGACCATAAGCCCAACATAAATGGTTAGATATTCTAATTTAACACTTACTGCCCATGAAAAAGTAGGAAATAAGTATATAAGTAACATTTCTCCAACCAAAAGAGTACGGATTGAAATGAAAAGGCATAAAAGACCTAAAAATAAAGGTAGCTTAGTTGTTGCTCGAAAAAAGTAGAAAGACAAAAGATAAAAACCGAGAGCAAGAAGTGTACTAGCAATAAATAACTCTTGAATAAAATTTAATTCCCTTTGTTTGTTAATTTCTTGAGCAATACCAAATTTAATTGGGGCCCACATTCCACCTTTTCTTTGCGAAAAATTAGAAACTTGCATAACAATTTCAATTTCAGTCGATTGTGGAACAAATGAAGCTGTTTGAGAATAGGATTTTGGTTTCATACTTTGTCTGTCAGTACCAACTACACCATTTGATGCAAGCAGCTCTCCATTTACCCATAATTTAAAGGAGGAAGCGACGGATGGTATATACAAAGCCATTAGTTTGTTGATGTCTTCTTTATTTACGGTCATTCTTAGATGATAAGTCCCGAACCCAGTGTTTGAAAGGGTTTTATTTCCTGAATATTCAGCCTCTTCGAAGGTGCTAGGTGCTTGAATATATGTATGGTTATTTAATCTAGAGGTATGAGGCTTAAAGTCTTCTGGGGTTAATAATTCATTCCAATAAAACGCCCAGTCCCCTTCCAAAGCTATAACCTGATTAGCCAGTGGAACTTCGCTAATGTCTAAGTGTCCCTGGTTTATTTCGTGTTGATAGTTATCCCCAGCCTCGACTATAGGGGGAGTGAAAGTAAAAATTGATAGAAAGAAAGCTAGAAAATAAATTTTTTTAATTTTCATGTCATGTTCCGCCTTTTAAGGTTAAGAAACTTTTACCTAGTTTCTAAAAAAATTACATAGTCTAGGCTATTATTACTACTTTATAATTAGGATAGAAGTAACTCAAATTTTGTCGAAGTGATTTAGGGAATTGGATTTACCTCTTATTAAGAGGGTTATGCCTATTTTTTCAAGTTATACAAATAAAATGCTTTTTTTTGAAAAGGAGTTGATGAAAAACTATCTAAAACACTCGATGATTATGAAGTATGGAATGAAACCGCTCTTATATTTATTTTATATTATTATGAATGCTTTTTAAAACATAGCAATCTACTATTTTACGAAAGAAAAAAATTTTTTAATGAAGAAAGGAGTTGGCAACTAATATGTTAAGAAATAAAACACTAAACAAATTTTTAAAGGTCTTTTTAGCTATCCTAATTGTCCTATCATCTTTTGCTAATATAAATGTACAAAAAGTGATAGCTGAAGGCAACGGTATTTTTGCTTCATCTTATGTGCCATCAGTAGAAGTTGGAGGAAATATAGGGAAGGTAGATCCAGAATTATCAATTTCTATTTCTGATATATCTACTTTAGAAAGTGCAACGGTTATTATTAATAACGTTAAGCAAGGGGATAAGTTGCATTTTAGTAATCAAAGTGGGATTACTGGAAATTATAATGAAACTAATGGGGTCTTAACTCTTAGTGGAAATGCAACGCTTCAAAATTATCAAGCGGCCTTAAGAAGTGTGGAGTTTTCCACTACATCAACAAACTTAGAAGAGCGTTTGATTGTTTTTACAATCGGAAATGCATTGTACTTTGAACCAACGCAACATTTTTACGAGTTTGTTCCTGCACAAGGGATTTCGTGGAAAGAGGCAAAACTTGCAGCTGAAGAGCGTAATTTATATGGACGTCAAGGCTATTTAGCGACGATTACCAGTGAAGAGGAAAATAACTTTGTAAAAGAAAAAACGACAGGTCAAGGTTGGATTGGTGCATCTGATGATTATGAAACGCTCAATGAAGCATTAGGGTCGCCTACATTTAACAGCCAAGCTGATGCAGAAGGAAAGTGGCATTGGGTGACAGGTCCAGAAAAAGGAACCCAATTTTGGTCAGGAGCAGCTAATGGAAGTTCAGTAGGTGGACATTATCATAACTGGCTAGCAGGAGAACCAAATAATAATGGAAGCGAACACTTTGCCCATATTTTTGGTCCAACTCCGCCGCACTGGGGACAGTATGGAAAATGGAATGATTTTTCTAACACAGAACCTGTTAATGGTTATATTGTCGAGTACGGAGGTTTACCAACGGATAGTATAAAGAGTGTAACGATAACGATGAACAAAACATTATATGTTGTCGAAGAAGTTACACAAACAACAGCACCTTCAGCTAACAACATACTGGCTAACGTAAGTGATCAGACAGTTGAAGTGTTTGATGTTCCTTCCGATACGACTGTAAAACTATATATTGGGGAAGAGGAAGTTCGTACAGAAACAGTGACGAATGGTCATGTCATTTTTACAGACATAACGCTCACTCCTGAAACAACGGTACATGTTACTTTTACCGAAGCTAATAAAGCAGAAAGTGATAAAACGGCAAAACAAGCCCAAGCTCGCAGTACTGAAGTAGAGGCTGACCGTATTATGACAGATGTAAATACAAATAAGGTAACCGTTAAAAATGTATTAGCTCATTCGATCGTTACCATTTATAACGTAGATACAAACGAAAAAATCGGTGAATATGCTACGGGTCCATCAAATGAGGATGCCATATTTACAATACCAAATTTACTTGATTTACAAAAAATTGGTGTCACTATCACTAAAAAAGGAGAACTTGAAAGTTTTGTAACGATGATACAAGTTACTGACAGTTCTTTTATTAATCCAGGATTTGAGCAAAATCTTGAAGGCTGGAAAACGTATGGAACTGTAACGAGCACAACAGGTGGTGTCTATTCAGCTGGGCAGAATCAATGGACAGTAGAACCATATCAAACGAAAATGGCTGTTTTAATTCCTTCAGGTAGTAGTAATGTTTTTAATCTGGTATCTGATGAATTATTACTATCAGAAGCTAGTAAAGCTTACATTCTCGGACAATTTCCAAACACAACAAATTTTGCTTATATTTATCAAGATATACAACTAGGTGCTAACGAATCATTTACGATGTCTTGGAATTATATCGCAACGGATTATAGTCCATTTAACGATGCCTCATTTGTTTCATTCGTTAATATAGATAACCCAACTAGTGTGCCTATCGTTAACGGAGTAAAAGCAGACGTAGGTATATTAGGAGCGACGGTTTTAGGGACGGGTAATTATTCAACAGGTGATTATGGTAGTACTGGGTGGCAAACAGCTAGTCTTACAGCCGATATAGCGGGTACATACCGTTTAGGGTTTGTCGTCTTTAATTTATCAGACACTGCTCTTTCACCTTATTTGTTTGTTGATCAAGAGCCAGGAATTACCTTGAAGAATGGAGAGCCTTTCGGGCCAATTGAAAAGGATCCGACTGCCCCACCTCCACCAGGAGAAGTAGAAAAAGAATTAACAAATCCTCCAAATGAGGATGCTATTATTGCGAATGCTACTGATGGAACCGTTCAAGTGAAAGAGGTTCCGAACAATACAACGGTGAAACTGTATAAAGGGGATGAATTACTTTATACCGAAGAAAATGTCGATGGTACGGTTGTATTTACAAATGTTACGTTAAATGAAGGGGAAACGATTCAAGTCACCTTCACAGAAGAAGATAAAGAAGAAAGTTTAAAAATAGCTAAAGCAGCCCAAGTTCGCAGTCAGTTATTAAAGGAAGAGGACATTATTGCGAATGCGACAACAAACGAAGTACACATTCAAAATGTTCCAGCAAACGCGATAGTGAAAGTGTATTCAAAAGAGGGAGACTTAATTGGCTTTGGGGAGAATGAAAATCCAGAAACGAGTACAATTACGCTCTCAACAGAAGGTATGGATGTTGGAAAAGTCGATGTGACAGTAACAACTGAAGGGAAATTAGAAAGTGAAAAGCAGGAGGTTCTCGTAAAGAATCAAACGGAAGTTTTGTTACTAGAGAAAATTCGAGCGAATGCGACAACAAATGAGATTATCGTTAAAGATGTACCACAAGGAGCAACGGTAACAGTTTATAACATGTCAGGTGACAAAATTGGAGAAGCGACGAATGGGAGCGGATCTGATGAGTTGATTATTACGGCTTCGAATGTTCTTGATCATGAACAATCGATTCAAGTGACGTTAAAAAAGCCAGGCGAATTAGAAAGTGAGTTTCTAATAACAGAAGCAACATATGATCCATCATCAGCACCGATGCCAGAAGATATTGTCGTCAATGCGACGGACAACACGGTCGACATTCAAAATGTTCCCGCACATACTACTGTTAATTTGTATAAGTTTGGGGAAGACACTCCTATCCAAATAAAAGAAAATGTCAGTGGGACGATTCAGTTTGTCGATGTACCTTTAGAAGAAGGGGAAATCGTGCAAGTTACTTATACGTTCCCGAAATTTTCAGAAAGTGAAAGAGCGGAGAAAGTAGCACAAGTGCGCTCTAATCAATTAGCAGAGGAACAAGTACTTGCTGAGTCGGCAACAAATGTAGTCCATGTGAGGAATGTTCCATCTGGAGCAAGCGTTATTGTATATGATGTGGATGGCATAATTGTATTAGGTGAGGAAAAGAATGAAACAGGTCAATTATCTAATCTAGATATAATTATTTATAATAAATCTTTTAAAACTAATCAAACCATTCAAATAAGCATCATAGAAGTAGATAAATTAGAAAGTAAAAAAATGAATACAAAAGCTATTAATATAGCTGAACGAGTAAAAGAGCGTTATGTTAATGCTGGTGGTACTACTAGCGATATTATTTTTATGTACTTAGAAGTTACGGAAATGTATTTAGAAAATTTATTAGAAAATGAAGTGAAAGATAGAGCTAATATAAAAAATGCAGTGTTAATGGTACAAAACGCAATAGAGTCACTAGAAAACGCAAGTAAAGCGTTAGAACTAGCCAATGCCGTCAAGAAAGCGAATGAAGCTTTAGACAAAGCGAAGGCAAACCAAGAGCGTTATACAAAAGCAGGCGGAAGTGAGACCTCACCGTCATATAAAGCAGTCAAGGAAGCGGAATTAGCGTTAGAAGAAGCCCTAGCTGCAACGCCACCAAACACAAAAGCGATAGAAAAAGCGACGAAGAAATTAGTAGAAGCGATCGAAAAGTTAGAAGAAGAGAGCAAAGCGTTAGAACTAGAGAATGCGATCCAGACAGCGAATGAAGCGAAAGACAAAGCGAAGAAGAATCAAGAGCGTTATACAAAAGCGGGAGGAAGTGAGACAGACGCGTTGTATAAAGCAGTTGAGGAAGCGAAATCAGCGTTAGAAGAAGCCTTGTCCGCAACACCACAAAATACAAACATGATAGAAAAAGCCACAAAGAAATTGGTAGAAGCGATCGAAAAGTTGGAAAAAGCAAGCGGAGCGTTGGAGCTAGAGAATGCGATCCAAGCAGCGAATGTGGCTAAAAACGAAGCGAAAGTGAACCAAGAGCGCTATACAAAAGCAGGAGGAAACGAGACGGCTCCACCATATAAAGCAGTCGAGGAAGCGAAATTGGCCTTAGAAGAAGCCCTAACCGCAACGCCACCAAACACAAAAGCGATTGAAGAGGCAACAAAGAAATTGGTAGAAGCGATTGAAAAGTTGGAAAAAGCAAGCGGAGCGTTGGAGCTAGAGAATGCGATTCAAGCAGCGAATGAGGCGAAAGACAAAGCGAAGAAGAATCAAGAGCGTTATACAAAAGCGGGAGGAAGCGAGAAAGCCGCGTTGTATAAAGCAGTTGAGGAAGCGAAATCAGCGTTAGAAGAAGCCTTGTCCGCAACACCACAAAATACAAACACGATAGAAAAAGCCACAAAGAAATTGGTAGAAGCGATCGAAAAGTTGGAAAAAGCAAGCGGAGCGTTGGAGCTAGAGAATGCGATCCAAGCAGCGAATGAAGCGAAAGACAAAGCGAAAACGAACCAAGAACGCTATACAAAAGCAGGCGGAAGTGAAACAGCACCGTTGTATAAAGCAGTCGAAAAAGCGAAATCAGCGTTAGAAGAAGCTTTGACGACAACGTCACCAAACACAAAAGCGATTGAAAAAGCGACGAAGAGATTAATCGATGTTGTAAATGATTTAGAAAAAGAGAGTAATAGAATAATCAAAGAGAAAATAAGTAAAGAAATACAGAATATGAGGAGTATCGAAACAGCAAGAAAGATTTTAAAAAATATTAATATTAGCCAATTAGAGGAAGTGGATAAAAGCGAACTTTATCATCAAGTAGTTGAAGCGGTTATTGATCCTAAACGTCATATAAGTTTAGAAATAGCCGAAGATATTAATAGTATTAGAAATGCCATTTCCCAGTTAAGCAATGAAGAGAATAAAAAACAAAAATTGTATGTTCGATTAGCTGAAAAATCGATACAAGAATTAGTAAAGCCGGACGTTCCAAAAGAAAATGAGTTATTCCAAAGGTCTGAAAATAAGGCCATTGCTCAAGTAATAAATCAAGTTAAAGATGTTTCAAGTAACGAAAGTTTAACAAATTTGCATAGACTACATGTCGACACACTTTCCTTAACAAAAGAAAAGGCATTTATGTTTGTTGGGGACAATTCTTGGGAAAGTATAACTGTTGATTTTCAATTATTATTAGAAGGGGATTATGGGTCTTCTATTTATTGGAAATCTAGTAATTCAAATATTATTTTGCCTAATGGAAAAATGGGTAAGGTCAATCGACAAAACCAGGATCGCTCCGTCATCATGACGGCAGAAATTAAAAATAATAATCAACATTTAGAAAGAACATTTTTACTAGTAGTAAAAAGTAAATTAGTAGGAGATATTGTAGTAGAAGATTCTAGAAGACTAGTAAATATTAATATGAGTTCAAATAATACGAATGTATCAGCTATTCAAAGAATAAATTTACTTGCACGCGATAGTGGGTTGATACTAAGTAGTATTGATAAGCTAGTAGTGGATGATTCAATTATTCCAGCTTACACAACAGAGAATATAACCATTTACTTATCAGATGATAAAAATAATTTAGCTGATGAACTGGCTATAGAAATTCCATTTGATATAGTTCAAAGAATAGCTGGAGATTTAATAATTAAAACGGACCAAGGAATATTATCTTTGTCAAAGGAATCTTTATTACAAATTCAACAAGAGGGAATAGAATTATTCTTCCGCATAGTACCTCTTAGAGATAAGGAAGAAAAATCCAGGGTATGGGAACGACTAGTATTAAGTAAACAGCTAGAAGTAGCTCTAAAAGATGGCAAGGAAGTAAAAATATTAGGTACACCTAGAGAAATTGAGACTAATTATAATGGATTTGATACAGAAGTTATTCTTCCTTTAGATGATGTTTTATACGACGGTATTAACTTGGATATGCTTAGAATCTTTATTGAGCATACTGATGGAGAAACAAAAGTAGTACAGGGTGAAATTGTTTATGAAGAAGGACAACCTATTGGAATTAAATTTACTATCAACAAATTTAGTACATTTACCATTTTTGAAATGGTTTCGCCAGAAGAAGTAAAGGAAGAAAACATTGAAGACAAAGTTGATTCAGACGATAAAAGAACAGAATCAGACACAGAAGTAGGAGAAGATGAGCGTGAAGGAGAAGGTGAATTAGATAACGACCAGAAAGAAGAAGACTTGGTGACAGAAGAAGACAATAAGAAAAGCACCGAGTTACCGAATACTGCAACATCTGTTTATAACATATTGTTAATTGGAGTGATATCTTTATTTGTAGGATTATTTTTATTAATTGTACGAACAAGAAGGGATAATTTAATCTAATATATTCGTTAGAAAGCATAGTTTCAGCTTGTAGACAAAATCTATTATAGGGTTGTCTACAAGCTGTTTTTTGATGATAAAACTCTCAAAGTGACATCCGTTCTCATTTAAGCTATAATAATGAACGTTGTAATCACCTTTCAACCGATAGAAAGGGGTTTTTTTATGATTAAATTACGTCATGTAAGCAAAAATTACGCACGGTTTGAGGCCGTTAAATCGGTGTCTTTAACGATAGATAAAAGAGAAATTTATGGAATTATTGGGGCGAGTGGAGCTGGTAAATCAACCTTACTACGGTTAATGAATTTATTGGAACCACCAGACACAGGAGAAGTGGAAGTCAATGGTCAAACGTTAACGAGTTTGAACAGTCAAAAGCTTCGCCAAGCTCGGAAGTCGATTGGGATGATTTTTCAACATTTTAACTTGGTGGCCAATAAAACAGTATACGAAAATGTCGTAGTCTCGTTAGAACTGGCTAATTATCCCAAAAAAGAACGAAAAAGCCGAGTGATTGAGTGTCTGCAATTTGTTGGATTGGAAAGCTTTATTGATAAATATCCAGCCCAATTAAGCGGAGGACAAAAGCAACGTGTTGCCATTGCGAGGGCGTTAGCAAATAAACCGCAAGTTTTGTTATGTGACGAACCGACCTCTTCTCTTGATCCGAATACAACAGCAGAAATATTACGTGTATTAGATAATATTAATAAAAATCTTGGTGTGACGATTGTGATTGTTAGTCATGAGATGGATGTCATTAAAAGTATTTGTACTCGTGTTACGGTCATGGCTGATGGAGAAGTTTATGAAACTGTATCAAATGAGCCAAAAGGGATCCCTCAAATTAGCACTGACCCTAAATACTTTGTCGAACAGCTAACTAAGGGTGGTGAGAGTGACCATGCCTGAGGTATTAGTTCAATATCAAGCTGTGATTTGGCAGGCTATTGGTGAAACTTTTGTTATGGTAGGTGTGTCGATTTTAGCGGCCATTCTCTTAGGACTTCCTGTTGGAACATTGCTTTTCTTAAGTCGAAGGGGACAAATTCTGGAGAATCAATTTGTATTCTCAACATTTAATTTGTTGGTTAATATTATTCGTTCTTTCCCTTTTTTATTGTTAGTCGTTTTTCTAATCCCATTTACAAGGCTGATCGTTGGAACAGCTATTGGGACAGCAGCGGCGACGATTCCTCTATCGATTATTGCGATCGCTCATTATTCTCGCTTGGTGGAACAGTCTCTCTTGGATGTACCAAAAGGGGTGATGGAAGCGGCCATTTCAATGGGGGCTTCTGTGAGGGAAATTATTTTTAAATTCCTTTATGTAGAGGCACGTTCAGGGCTTGTGCTCGGATTGACGACATCGATTATTAGTTTTATTTCCTATTCGACGATCATGGGAGTGGTCGGAGGTGGAGGAATTGGCGACTTTGCGATTCGATACGGCTATCAACAATTTAAAACAGATCTAATGCTATATGTTATTGTGATTATGGTCATACTGGTACAGCTTATCCAATTTACCGGAACAACAGTATCAAGATTGATAGATAAAAGATAAACAAAAGGAGGATAACGACAATGAAGAAAATATTCGCGTTAATGTCGGTATTTATATTAATTTTAGCTGCTTGCGGCCAAGATAATGAAACGAATGATGGTGGAGATGTAGCCGATCAAGAGGTAGAAGAAGTTACATTAAAGATTGCTTCGCTCATCCCGCCAATGACAGAAATCCTTGAGCTGATTCAACCAACATTAGCAGAAGAAGGCATTGAGCTTGAAATTCTTGTTTTAAGTGATAATGTTCAACCTAATAGTGTTCTTGCAGCAGGTGAAGTAGATGCGAACTTCTTCCAACATGTACCGTATATGGAGGAATTCAATCGAAACAATGAGGCAGAGCTTGTGCCAATCGTGCCTATTTATTTCGCTAATTATGGTATTTATTCGAAAGAGTATGATTCAATGGATGATTTACCGGAGGGTGCTACGGTTGCGATTGCTAATGACATTTCAAATATCGATCGTTCATTAGCATTGCTTGCTCAGCATGAAGTGATTACATTGCAAGAAAAAACAGATACTTATTATACTCAAGCTGATATTATCGATAATCCAAAAAACTATAATTTTGAAGAAGTCGACTTGTTAATGCTTGCGAGAACATATGATGATGCAGATGCGGTTGTGATGACTCCTGCGTACGCTTCACCACTTGGATTAACACCAAAAAGTGATGCGCTACTTACGGAAGGAATCGATAATGAATTTGCGATTACATTAGTCGCTCGTGAAGATAACAAGGATTGGGAGCCCATTCAAAAGCTAGCTGAAGCAATGACGAGTCCAGAAGTACGCCAATTTTTAGAAGAAAATTATGATGAAACGGCAATTCCTGCTTTTGAATAAGGTTTAAAGTAAAGGACGATTCGAGTTGTATTGACAACAATGAATCGTCCTTTTTTATGAATGGAGTACTTTCGCTAATTTAATCTTTAAAAGCAGGACTATTGGTGCTCTTACAGAATAAGTTAATGAAAAGGGGAACGAATGGGGGCAAGCTGATGAAAAAGTGGTTCAGAGAGTTTTTCTTATATCCGGATGTGCTTGTTATGGTGCTGTTAGTTGCCGTTGGTCTTGTGTGGACGGTACCACAGTTGGCGAGTGTCGTAGGTTGGCTTATGCTGATTGTTGGAATGGCGACATATGCGATGAGTGAGTATGTTGTTCATCGATTTGTTTTCCATATGAGGACACCAAAACAGCCCTTTTTACTAAAATTAATTAAGCGTTTACATTTTGACCATCACACCGATCCGGAAAAGTTACATTTGCTCTTTTTGCCGCTTTGGTTTAGCTTACCGAGCTTTATCATTATCGGCTCTGTCGTCTATGCCATTACGTTCAGTTTTCCTTTAACGATCGCTTATTTGACCGGACTGATTATCTACTTTTTATACTATGAGTGGAAGCATTATATAGCTCATAGACCGATTCAACCACTGACTAAACTCGGAAAAAAATTAAAAAGAACACATCTGTTACATCACTTCAAAAATGAAAATTATTGGTACGGCGTAACCCATACATCGATTGATCGTACGCTCGGAACATTTAAAGACCAACAGCAAGTAGAGAAGAGTGAAACAGCTAGAAAGTTAGAGAATCGTTAAAAGGTTGTTGAGGTAGTTTCTCAATAACCTTTTTTCCTGTGAAAAAATTGATGCATTTCGACGGGCGACTCTAGAATACGTCTTTTATATGCTGATGTTATTATGTACCGTCTTAAAGGTCGAATTTATATGACTTAAGGAGAAGAACCTCAATCAAAAAAGTTCCATTCTCACCTTTAACTACGAAGGGTCTCAAACAATTAGCTGATTTATTTGGGCTTTAGCCGGTTTTTCTTTGACCAAAACGGAGCCAGCGCAATACCCGGAGGCTCCCGGTTCACCCGCGGAACGCGTAGGGTATGGAGCTGGCGGAGTATAGCTAACTAATGGAACTCTATTTTAACGATTAGACCGTTTTTCAGTATCTATACGCTTTTTTCCCTTAGAATCTTCACATATTCATTCCTACTAATTCAACCAGTATACGTTTTCTTATTTCATCCAAAAGGCGTGTTTATAAAAGTTCGATTAAATTAATTCCAATTTTTAGTTGAATTTTACTTTACCTGTCGTAGTAAACATGATAAACTGAAATTACTACGATAGATGAAGTACGACAGTCGAAGTAATACAGATTGTCGTGAGAAAGGAGATTCCATTTGATTAGTAGTGATGTGATCCGTGGTTATAATGACACGATTATTCTTTATTTGTTATTAGATAATGAATCATACGGTTATGAAATTTCTAAAAGAATTAAAGAACTTTCAGAAGATAAATATGTAATTAAAGAAACGACCCTTTATTCCGCTTTTAATCGGCTCTTAAAAAATGGTTATATAGAATCTTTTCATAAAGAAGAAACATTCGGTAAAAGGCGTACTTATTATAAGATTACAAAAGCTGGCTTATCATATTATGAAGAGAAATGCCAGGAGTGGGAGTTAACAAAGGAAGTTATAAATCGATTTATTAGGGAGGGGAATGATTAATGAATACGATCATAAGTTATCTCGATAATATGTTTGGGACACTGCCAAAAACGAGGCAGATGGAGCAGCTAAAAGATGAGTTATTAGCGAATATGGAGGAGAAGTATTTTGAACTAAAAAAAGATGGGAAATCGGAAAATGAAGCGATTGGAGTAGTCATTTCTGAATTTGGTAATATTGATGAAATTATTGAGGAGTTTGAGATTACGATAGATAAGGACGGGGAAGAAGTCTATCCATTACTAACAGAAGAAGATGTGGATACCTATATCGCAACAACTAAAAAAACGAGTAGACTAATAGGATTTGGAGTATTTTTGTGTATTTTCGGATCTGCTTCACTAGTCTTGGTTCTAAAGCTGATGGAGGAAGGGTATCTCTCTGGAATAGCAGAAGGAACAAGTCGTATGATCGGGTTTATTCCTTTATTTTTATGTGTCGCCATAGCAGTGGGTTTATTTATTTATAGTGGGATGAAAATGGAGAAATTTTCGTTCATTGAGCAAGAAGGAAGCTTTGAATTACCCGATTATCTAAAAAAAGGAATTGAAGATAAAAAGGATGCTTACCAACCTAGGTTTATTAAGGCCTTTATTATTGGTGTAACATTCATCATTTTATCCCCGGCTGCTATATTTTTGGCGTTAGCTTTAAATGAGAATGGTTCAAAATACGGGGTAGTCGTTTTATTATTAATCGTAGCGATAGCGATCTATATCTTCATTCATTTTGGCGGTATAAATGAAGCTTATAAAAAACTTTTGAAAATCAACCCAGTTACAAAACAGGAAAAACGAGAAAGTCGTATTATTAGTGCTGTAGCTGTAATCGTCTGGCCGCTAGCCGTTTGTATTTTTTTGATTAGTGGATTAGTCTTTAATCAGTGGCATATTAACTGGATTATATTTCCGATAACGGGTATTTTATTCGGGGTTTTCTGTGCAGCCTACAATATTTTGAGGGAAAAGGATTAATTCAGAGATAGGCAAGCCATGGCTGTTTTACTCTAAATTAAGAAAGAACAATAGAAATAGCGTATCAATTCACAATGATTTGGTATGCTATTTCTTGTTTATGTAACAAGGTTTTATTAGAATCAGCAAAGGTTTTAGCATAGGAATTTTACATATAAAACTAATAGTTGAGTGCTAGTGGTTAAGGTTTTAAGTTATGAAATAGTTTAAATAAAAAAAGGTCGTCTCCATAAACTCATTTTCATGACCTTATGGGACAACCCTTTTCTTGATGCACTTAAGAATGGCAAGAGCCTACTTATTCTTATCAAATCCTAAAGCTAATGTCGCAATAAATGCTACAACAAATCCAATTATGATACTAATTAAAAAATAAATAAATGTATCAGTGATAAAGGCAGGTAGTGAAGGAATACTTACAAAAACAAGTGCTAATGTTTTTGTTTGAAAGGCGCCCGCGACTGCACCACCAACCGCACTCCCGATACAAGAGGCAATAAATGGTCTCTTTAATGGTAAAGTTACCCCATAAAGACTAGGTTCAGCGATACCTGCTAGTGATAGTGAGGCAAATCCTGATGCTGCAATGGAGCGTCGTTGTTGGTTTTTTGTATTTAGGAAGACAGCTAATGTAGCACCTAACATGGCAAAGTTGGCTATACCAGTAAGTGGGAGGATTAAATCATATCCGAGTATAGCAATATTACTGATGATAATGGGATAAAGGGCCCAGTGTAGTCCAAAAATGACACAAATCATCCAACCACTTGCAATAATCGCACCACTTATTAATCCATTTACACTCATCAATCCATTCACAACATACCCCAAGGCCTCACCTAAGTAAATTCCTAAAGGACCGAATGCGATGAGAGTAATCGGTACAACTATGATTAGGGAAAGAAGCGGAATTAACACAAGTTGGAAGTTTTCTTTAGTATACTTTTTAATAAGTTTCTCAACGATTGAATAAAAGCTAGTTGCCAATATGGCTGGAATGACTGTTGCAGAATATTGCATTAGCACGACAGGAATTCCTAAAAAGGATGTAGTTGTGCTCGTCTCTCCTTGTAATAAATCTATGAGCGATGGTTCAATTAAACCTGCACTTAACATCGCCGCAATAAATGGATTCACATTTAATTTTTTTGCTGTCGAGAAGGCGACTAAGACAGGTAAGAAGTAAAAGACCGCATTGGCTGCACTTGATAAAATCAAATATGTGTCGCTCGTCTCGCTTAACCAGCCGAATGTTGTTAATAAGATGAGTAATCCGGTTAAGATTCCTGCTCCTGCAAACAAAGGTAAGAGGGGAAGAAAGATAGAACTTATGAAGTCGATGGTTTTGTCTAAAATACTTTGATGATTTTTATGCTTGAATTGTTTTTTTAACTCTGAAACGAAAGGCTCGGCTGGTAAAGTCGCTGGAATAATTTCTAATGTATCTTCTAAAAGGATAAAGGAATGAACAATTTTAGAAGACTTCAAGTGTTCAAGAGCCGTATTATCCAACGCTTGCTTTAACTTAATGACAGCACGTTTATTTGTGTAATTGATCGTTTTAATATTATTGAAACCACCGATGATATTAACTAGTAGTTCTAATTCTTTTGAATCGTTTCTCTCACTGATATTCATAGAAGGGGTCCCCTAATTATGTCTATCTACAATTTCAGATAGGATGCTCATATTTTCTTTCAAATCAAGATACACTTTTTTATAGAGATTATAGTACTGGTCGTACACATTTTGGCTGTTTGGATTAGGAAACACTTTTTCATCTAATACTTGCCATTTCTTCACATCATCAACAGTTAACTCACCTGTTGCGAGCCCAGCTAACATAACATCACCGAGGTTCGCTTCCGTATCATAGGTAGGAGTAACGATTGGGTAACCAGTAACATCTGCAAAAATTTGTTTCCAGAGCTTTGACTTTGTGACACCGCCAGCAATAATAATGTATTCTCCTAGATCTTTTCCAGTGCTTTCGATCGTTTCACGTAATGAATAAGCAACAGCCTCCATAAAGGCACGATAAATATGTGCTTTTGTATGAGCTAGTGACAGCCCAAAAATGGTTCCTTTCGCGTCTTGGTTCCAGATTGGACTTCTTTCCCCCATAAAGTAAGGAAGAACGATTAGCCCTTCACTTCCAGCAGGTATCTTTTCTGCTTTAATATTTAATAGCTCATAAGCATTAGTCCCACCATTTTCTTGTCTATCCATCTCTAATTCAGCAAAATGATCTCTAAACCATCTTGTTAGTGCTCCTGCTGTAGCAGCACCACTGAAATTGTAACTAAGTTCTTTAGAGTTAAATGGATATGGCCATACGATTAAGCCTTGTTTTTTTAAAGGGGCATTTTCTACTAATGCCGCACACATGGAAGTTCCAATTGCCGCAGTGTAAACACCTGGTTCAAATATGCCCATCCCTATATTTGCAGCCCCGCAATCAATCCCGCCACTAATCACAGGGGTACCCGATTCTAAACCAAGTTCATCGGCTATTTCCTCTGTTATTCGACCGACAATTTCCGTAGAATTAACTATTCTCTCTGGCATCATTTCAACAGGTATATCCATATCCTGTAATAACTCTTTTGACCACGTATGAGTATTCATATCAAATATTCCACCTATGTTACCAGCAGATGAGTAGTCAATCGCAACTTCACCAGTTAATTGGTAGATTGCATAATGGCTCGGGGGGAGAAACAACTTTATCTTCTCCCAATTATGAGGTTCATTGTTTTTGATCCAAAGCATCTTTGTAAATCCATAGTAGGGATCAGCTCCGTTAGCTGTGATTTCTTGTAATCTCTCTTCACCAATATTCTTAATAGCCCAATTTGTCTCCACGGTAGCACGGCGATCCATCCAAATAATACATGGTCTTACTGGTTTCATATATTCATCTAGGGGGATACCAGAGCCACCATATAATCCACTTACTCCGATTCCTTTAATCTTGGCAGGTTCAACACCCGCTTTTTGTACAACATTTTTGATCGTTTGCTTTACAGCACTCACCCATAAGTCAGGCCATTGTTCAGCCCATAAAGGTTTTGGTGTTAACAGACCATATTCAACGAGATCCTGTGCAAGTAAGTTTCCATTCGTGTCCATTAATATACTTTTTGTTCCGGACGTTCCTATATCTGTTCCAATTAGATAATTCAAATGTAATCACTCCTTATGTAGGTGTAATAATTAAATGCTTGTAAAGGCTCCATCAATAACGAAGTCAGAACCTGTAGTAAATGGACTTGCATCTCCTGCAAGGTAAACCGCAATGGCTTGTAGCTCTTCTGGTTTTCCAATTCTACTAAGGGGAGACATACTTTCCCATTGTTTAATTAAAGGTTGTAGGTCTGGTGAGTTTAGAGTTAATTCTGTGCCAATATAGCCGGGACTAATTGTATTAACACGTACACCAAACTTTGCCCACTCAACAGCAAGCGACTTACTTAATTGAACGACGCCAGCCTTTGAAGCATTATATGAAACTTGAGGTTGTGGGAAGTTAACAATGTGAGCAGACATTGAGGCTGTATTAATAATCGAACCATTTCCTTGTTTTAGCATAACTTTTCCGACAGCTTGTGATGTTAAAAATACACCAGTTAAATTAATATCAATTACTTTCTGCCATTGTTCTAATGTCATTTCTGACGCAGGGGTGTTTATACATATACCGGCATTATTGAAAGCGATATCAACTTTGCCAAACTGAGTTAAGATTTGGTCAATCATTTCGTTAACGTCATTTGGGTTTGTTACATCTGTTTGAATGGCCATTGTTTCGACTCGATTTATTTTTTGAATTTCATCGGCCGTTTTTTTTGCTTCAACAATATCAATGTCAACGATCGCAACATCAGCACCAGCTTCCGCTAAAGCTGTTGCAATATTTTTACCAATACCACGAGCTCCACCAGTCACATACGCTTTTTTACCGTTTAATTTAAATTTTTCAATGATCCCCATATTCTATCACTCTCTTTCGTTATATAGTTTTGTAAAACGGTTTTATAAAACTAGATTCATTTTAAAACGTTTTCATTTCTTGTGTCAAGAGTTTGATTCATTTAAACTAATTATAGAATGGTTTCAAGAAGAGAATTTCAACTCATGGAGTGAATTAAATGGATGATTTTTCTGTGATAGATATCAAAAAAACAAATTATTCAAATATCTTTCACCTGCTTTATAACTCAAAAAAAAGGCAAATAAAAATTTCAAAACAAGATATTGCCTACAAATTAAATTTGAGTTTACCAACAGTTACCCAAAACATTAGAGCCTTGATATCACAGGATTTAATTATTGAGGAAGGAAAGTTTTCTTCTAAGGGAGGGAGAAAGGCAATAGCATATTCGCTTAATTCATCTGCTAAAATAGCCTTAGGAGTAGAAATTTCCAAACAAGAGGTGAAGATTGTTTCGTTAGATTTATTAGGAAATGTAACATTACAAGAAACAAAGAGGTTAGCATTTCAATACTCCGATACTTACTTTGAGTGTTTAGCTGACTTTATTAAGTCCTATATTCATAATAGAAATCTTGATAAAAGCCGAATTTTAGGGATTGGACTTGGAATTCAAGGATTAATTTCTCATGATGGTAGAACCGTCTTATATGGGAAGATTTTAAATTGCACAGGTTTAGACATTAAAGCCATCGCTAAGTATCTTGATTTCCCATGTCGTTTTGTTCATGATGCAGAGTGTGTAGCCACGGCAGAGCAATGGGTGGAACCTGAAATTAAAGAGGCCATTATTCTTTCTGTAGGCGAACATTTAGGTGGCGCCTTGATTATGAATGGACAACCGTATAATGGAGCGAATGGAAGAAGTGGAACGATTGAACATACCATCCTAAATCCGAGTGGTCCAGAATGTTATTGTGGGAAAAAGGGTTGTGTAGAAGTTTACTGTTCTTTAAATGCTCTTGCTCTTCAATACGGCTCAACAATGGAAGAGTTTATCAATTGTTTACGTAATGGCGATAAGAGAGCAAATCAAATTTGGTATGCCTTTATGGACTCCTTAGCTATGGCTATCAATAACTTTCATATGTTCTTAGATAATCAGGTTATAATTGGAGGAGACATCCTAAATTTTATAACGAAAGAAGATTTATTACACATTAATCAATTAGTTAAAGATAAAAGTGCTTTTCCAGATGAAAACAAGTTTATTTCATTAGGGAAATTAACGAATGATGCTGTTGCAATTGGAGCGGCATTACCGTTGATAAAAGAATATATTGATACCCTTTAAATAAGATGTGTGGAGTGAGATCTCGTTGCCAATATAACGGAGCGAGCGGAGTTTACTAAATTATCTCAACCTATTCTACCTAACAGGACTTTTTAAAATGTTAAAGAAAAAAAGCTGCCCAATTTGGACAGCTTTTTTCCACTTATTTTGTTTCCTCATAACTAAAATAATCAAAATCAGCATGTAAGTTTTCACCAGATGTATCTTGGCATTGCATTCCAACGAAGGCTCCGGTGAAAAAGCCTCCACCTTGAATATAATCATCTGATAGTTTATAGGATTCAAAATCGATCTCGATTTGAGTCCAGTTCGTGTCATCAAATGAATAGGAGTAGCGGTAAATGTCCGTTTCGACATCAACGCGTAAAGAAACGTAATCGACTTCATCGGGTATGATAATTTCGCGATTTACTAAAGGTCGAGCAAAAGTGAAATTGTCGCATGTCATGAGGTCAAGAATTCTTCCCTTTTCTTCATGCCATGTGATTTGTAGGGCGGTCCAGTTTTGAGTATTGTAATAGTTTACAAGACCAGCTGCTTGTTGAAAGCTTTCTGGATGGAACTTTACTTTTGTTTCGGCATGAAAGCGGAAATGTTGCCATCTTCTAGCGGCAAAAGCCTGCGTAAACTTAGATGTAAGAGATTCTTTCCCATAAAGGCGTAAATGTCCTGGGTTATCCTTAAGGGAGAGAATGTCTTCTCCTAGTGGGATACGCAATGATTGGAAGTGAAGGCTTAGCTCTTTGGCATCAAAGTCGTCTTTAACATCCTCTTGTTCCCAAGCTGTTTCTGGGATGTTAGGACCTTGTATTTCAAGAGCTGGTTCATTTCCACCGACAACGTAAGGCCAGTCGTTTTTCCATTCTAATCTTTGAATCGCCGTTTCACGACCAAGTGGACAATATCCACGCGGAAGTAGTAAAGATTGACCTTCTCTTGGTAGTGGTCGACCTGTTAAATGGACAAGGAACCACTCATCGGTATGCGTTTGGACAATAGAGGCATGTCCTGCTTTTTGTAATGGGTTCCTTGGCGAAGTGTAAGAAGTGATCAATGGATTCTCTGGATGAACTTCATATGGTCCCCAAATATTTTTTGAGCGAGCAATCGTCGCTTGGTGCTCAAATTTTGTGCCACCTTCAGCAGTTAGTAAATAATAATATTCACCAATTTTGTATAAGTGAGGTGCTTCCGTTAATTTAATATCTGTCCCTGTAAAGATGATTTCTTTTTTACCAACAAGCTTTTGTTTTTCTGGGTCAAATTCTTGGAGAACAATTCCGTAAAAGCTGTGATTAGGTAAACGATGATCCCAAACCATGTTGACAAAATATTTTTTGCCATCCTCATTATGAAAGAGAGAAGGATCAAAACCAGAGCTGTTTAAATGAACGGGTTCAGACCATTCACCATCAATTGTTTCACATGAAACAAGATAGTTATGGCAGTCTTTCCACTGACCCTCTGTTACTTTTACATCCGTATAAATTAACCAAAACTTTCCGTCGGAGTAGGAGAGGGCAGGAGCCCAAACCCCACCTGAATCTGGATTACCCATCATATTAAGTTGGCTTACTCGATTGAGTGGTCTTGAAACGAGTTTCCAATTTTTAAGATCCTTTGAATGATAAATGCCTACCCCTGGAAACCATTCAAATGTAGAAACCGCAATATAATAATCTTCACCTGCACGGCAAATACTCGGATCAGGATTAAAACCTGTTAAGATAGGGTTTTGAATGAAGGACATGATAATTCCACCTCTCATAAGTGATTAAGTTAAAAAAGCTATGTTTGTTAGTTACTCAACTTTCGAAGTGTATAATGGACCCTTAACCGTTGATAGAGATTGACTTTAGGGCGATACAAGACTCAAATCGACTTTACATGAACGATTCAATCGTTGACATCTCTTCGTAGGCTGTTGAAGGAAACTGTGCAGTAAAATGAAGAGCTTCGGCTGTCGCTCCCAAAACCATACCCCGCGTCCTGCGGGAACCTTGCGAGCCTCCTCGGCAAGCCTTGCGGGGTCTCGCTCCACGGTTTATTCCCGCGGGAGTCTCCGTATGGTTTTGTCCGCTAAGTGTCGTGGAGATGCTTGATGATAGGGCCATTCTCAATCAGCTATTTCTAACGCAGAAGGACCTTCTTCTTCACTTTGTTGGTTATGGAACTAAATAGGTAGTTTCCACCTATTTTTTCCTAAGTCTGTAGTCATCAAAAGACAGGATAAACAAGCTCGATCATCTAGCTAATGTACAGAGCATCAACACAGATATGTTTACAACTGTAACGGAATGAGTCATGGAAGGAGAAAAAATCATTCTCAAGCTCATGTACGTTGAAGTCATGACTGTTTTTTTATTCAATGAGAAAACCGAACCTAGATTCGATTCCATGATCTAGCGGACAAACAGACACGGAGACTCCCGCAGGAATAAACCGTCCAATGAGATCCCGCAAGCGTGAAACGCTGAGGAGGCTCATGAGGTTCTCGGCAAGGACGCGGAGTGTCTGTTTGGGAGCGACCGCCGGAGGGCCTATTATTTTTTTCTTGTTGCGCAGTTTATCCGTTTGGTGTGATAGTGCGTTCTCGCTTTTCAAACGTGTCAAGGGCATTTGTTTAAGAGCTGCTCTTTCGCTCTGCCAACTAGTTGAACGGGTTTTCTTGATGTGAAAGTTGAGTTAGTTACTTTCTAAGTTAATCTTGATGAAGTTTTCCGTTGAAAAGGCTGCTACACCAAGTGCTGCAGAACGCTTTTCTAATTCAGAAAATTGTAGGTTCATATTTGCTTGGTGATTCGTTAAAGAAGATTTATCTAGTTGAATCTTTAATTCTTCTGATAGCCACTTTTGTAGGGAGGCTAAGCGATTACCAATAATAATTTGTTCAGGGTTAAAAATGTTAATGATATTATTTAGTCCAATCGCTAAATTTCTCCCAAGCTTTTGGATGAGTTCAATGGTCTGTTCGTCGCCAGACTCGGCTAATGCAATTAAGGACTCAAGCGATAAATGGCTGTTGTCGGCTGCTGTAATCCCTTCATTTTTGGCCGACTGTAATAAAGCTTTTTCTGAAGCGAATAATTCCCAACAGCCTTTACTGCCACAATTACAAGGTGGTCCATCTGTATTAATCGTCATATGACCGAGCTCACCAGATAAACCATTTTGACCTAAATAGAGCTGATTATTTAAAATAAGGCCGACACCAATTCCAATTCCACCACTTATATAAATAAGGTTAGTGAACTCTTGACCTGCTCCAAATTTCTTTTCCCCATAAGCACCAGCGTTCGCTTCGTTATGAATCGTAACAGGGAGGTTATACTTCTGTTCGATCAAACTTTTTAAATTAATATTTTTCCAGTTGAGGTTAGGAGCAAGTAGAATTTCTCCATCTTTACTTACCGTACCAGGAACACCAATTCCAATTCCAACAATGCCATAGGGACTTTTAGGAACGGCGGCAAATATGTCATCAATTACATTAAATAAAACCTCAGTTGTTTCTGAAAAAGTTAATTCATGTATTTCAATTTGCTTCTCATAACAAATCTTTCCTTGTAAATCAGTAAGAATAGCAAGGACATAATTAACCCCAATATCAATCCCGATTGAATAGCCAGCTGCTTGATTAAAAAGAAGCATAACGGGCCTTCTACCACCACTTGAAATTCCTGGCCCAGATTCGAGGATTAACTCTTCTTCTAATAGTTCACTGACTAATGAAGAGACAGTCCCTTTGTTAAGCCCCGTTTGATTAGCTAAGGCGGCTCTTGATATCGGGTAGGAATCTTTAATTGAGTTGAGGATAAGCGATTTGTTTCTTTGTTTGACTACATGTTGATTATACGTCTGAATCAAATAATCACCCCTTTATTGTAAATAGCACTCATTGTTAATCATTATAGTATAAACGAGTATAAGCGCTTCCTAATACTACAAATATAAAACCTATAAATTTATTATACACTTAGTTTATCCACTAGACAAACGATGTTTTGCGTGATATTCTAAATTTGTAGTTAGGTTAAACTACGTTATACATTCAAGGGGGGAAATGCAATGGCTAAAAGGAAAGCGGTTACAATTATAGTTGCGATATTTATGGTATTGCTTTTAGCAGTCGGTTGCTCAAATGCGTCCGATAACGAAACGGGCGGGGCAGGAACGGCAACGGTTGATTTTATGCATTTATGGCCACAAGGTAGCTCTGCTGAACATTACCGAATTGTAAATGAGATTATTGCAGACTTTGAAGAAGAGAACGAGATTAACATTAATTTGCAAGTATTAAGTAATGAGCAGTATAAGGATCAAATTACAATCCTATCAGCTTCAAATGAACTTCCTGATGTCGGAATGACGTGGGCTGCTGGTTATTTAGATCCATTTGTTGAAGGAAATAAATTTACTCCATTAGATGATCTATTAGATGATGGGTTAAGAGAAGAGTTTGTTGCGGGGACACTTGAAGCGTATGAAAAGGATGGGCAAACATATGGATTGCCTCTTGAACTAAATACGGTTTATGTATACTACAATCAAGCGATTTTTGATGAACATAATTTAACAGCACCAGGAACATATGAAGAATTAGAACAAGTTGTGAATACTCTTAAAGAAAATAATGTCAATCCGATTGCATTAGGAAATCGAGACCGTTGGACAGGTTCTATGTGGTATATGTATTTTGCTGACCGAATCGGTGGAAGTGATACATTAACGAGTGCGATTGATCGTTCAGGTTCATTTGAAGATCAAGCATTAGTAGAAGCAGCGGCAAAAGTTCAAGAATTAGTCGAAAACGATTCATTTATTAGTGGATTTAATGGACTAGCCGATGAAGAAGCGAAAAGTATGTTTATGAATGAGCAAGCAGCCATGTATATGATTGCTACTTGGGATTTACCTAACTTTACAACAAACGAAGATGTACCACAGGAATTCAGAGACAGTGTTGGTTATTTCAAGTTCCCGACCGTATCTGGAACTGGAGATACGAATAGCTTTGTTGGCGGACCCGGAGTTGGTTTATTCGTAAGTGAAGACTCTGATGTGCAAGATGAAGCGAAGCAATTTGCGAAATATTTTGTTGAGCAATGGGGAGAAAGAGCTGTATCAGAAGCTGGGGTTCTTCCTGCCACGATTGTCGATGGCGATAGCTTAGATTTACCAGATATGTATGTTGAAGTATTAAACGATTTAAATGAGGCAACGAACTTAACTCTTTATGCAGATGTTCAAATGTCAGCAGCCGCAGCACAAACTCATTTAGATTTAATTCAATCTTTATTTGGTTTACAAATTACACCTGAGGAATTTGTTGAGTTACATGAAAGGGCTTTAGCTGAAGAATAATCAAGTTTTGATTAAGGATTTCATACGTTTTAATCTTAATAAAGGGCTATTTCTCCAATGGAAAGGCCCTTTTCCACTCTTATTAATTGGGGTTGTGTGAAATGAACAAAGTCATGTCCAATAAGTTGTTTATAACACTGTATCTTCTACCAGCATTGTTATTAGTAGGTATATTAATTTTTATCCCACTTGTTTTAACAGGTTATTACGGATTGATGAAATGGGATGGAATCGGTGCGATGCAATTTATCGGACTCGATAACTATATAAATGTTGTTCAGGATAGTAAGTTTTGGCAAAGTGCTGGGCATTCATTTATATTAGCTCTGTTTTCTACTTTGAGCTTAGTAATTTATCTACTTGTTTCAATGATTTTAGCTTCAAAAATTAAAGGGGCTAACCTTTTAAGAAAATTATATTTAATCCCGATGCTTTTATCGTCGGTTGCTATTGCCCAACTTTGGATTAAAGTATATAACCCATCAAATGGAATGTTAAATACGATATTGAGCTGGTTTGGTGTCCAAAACCCACCACTGTGGTTAGCCGATCCAAACATTGTCTTATATTCGATTTTTATCCCGATACTTTGGCAGTACGCTGGTTTTTATATTTTAATTTATTATGCGGCTTTAAAAGGAATACCAGAATCCATTATTGAAGCGGCAAAAATTGACGGAGCAAACCCTATACAAATCGCTTATCGGATTAAACTTCCTTTAATTATGGGTGTCGTGAAGGTGACCATTGTTCTTGCGGTTGTCGGATCATTAAAGTACTTTGATTTGATTTATGTAATGACCGGAGGAGGACCAAATGGAGCAAGTGAAGTAATGGCTTCGTATATGTATAAGCTTGCTTTTGGGAATTATAACTTCGGATATGGTAGTGCCGTTGGATTTATGCTACTTGTCATTACACTAGTCGTCACCTATATCGTTCGAAAAGCGACGGCCGATAAAGAAGAAATTCAATATTAATGGGGTGATTTGATGAGGAAGTTAGGCTATTTTTTACTTTATTTCTGCTTAATTGGTGTCGCAATATTTCAAGTCTTTCCGATTATTTGGTTATTTCTTTTCTCATTAAAGGATAATCGTGAAATATTTGCAGGTAATCCGTTTGCTTTGCCACAACAGATTAAATGGGAAAATTATTTAAGTGTGTGGGAGGCGGGGATTGGCAATTACTTTTTTAATAGTATTTGGATTACAGGTGTCGCCATTCTCTTAACATTATTATTCGCAAGTATGGCCGTGTTTGTTATTACGAGAATGAATTGGAAGTTAAACAAACTTGTACTAGGGATATTTATGATTGGGTTAATGATCCCGATTCATTCTGCCCTTATCCCACTCTTTAGTATGTTTTTGAATGTTAATTTAATTGATAATCCTTGGTCGATTGTTCTTACTTATACAGCGTATAACTTACCGATTACGATGATGATTCTTTTAGGGTTCTATTACACGATTCCTAAGGAAATAGAGGAAGCAGCTATTATTGATGGAGCTTCCTTACATCGCTTATTCTTTACGATTATTTTACCACTCACAACACCGGTTCTTTCGACAACGGCAATCATCAATATGATTTATAACTGGAATGAGTTTGTTTTTGTTAACACTTTTATTAGTTCCGATAAATATAAAACGTTAACGGTAGGAATACAGAATTTTGTTGGGCAGTATATGACGGATTGGGGGGCAATTGGGGCGACACTCGTTATTAGTGTATTACCGATTTTAATTGCCTTCTTATTCTTTAGTAATAAAATCGTTGAAGGTATATCATCAAGTGCCGTTAAAGGGTAGGACAAAATGGAGCTAACTTTGTCCTAATTGTTGCTTATCTTGAATCTTGTTAAAAGCTTGAATGGCAAACCAAAGGGTAATAAATCCATAAAAACTAGCTCCAAAAATAAAAGCAGTTGCTGGAAAGACATAAACAATCAAAGAAGTTGAACCAATGCTAATGAGCATCGCTAACGATTGCAAAGGACTTACGAGCATCATTAAAAAAGTATTTTTGATAAGGGGTAGAGTCTTAAGCTCAAAATGGACGTAGGCTGGAAACAAATAAAAAAGAAACAGTACAAATAATATCATTCCAGCAAAAAGTGGAGCTGTCGCCCATGTTAGTTGTTGTCCGATGTTCAAATATAAGAAAAAGAGGTTATAGCCAATAATGACAAAGGCGATATAGATCCAAATGGCTAAAAGGTTGCTTTTTATAAATTCAGCTTTATAAACCTTCCAAAAGCTAGGAAAGATTGGCTTGTCATGATCACCGATAATCCATTTTCTTATGAGGGTAAACATCGCAATGGTTGCAGGGAAAAGGCCAAAAATAACGGCTCCTACAAGAGTGAAAGCGATCCATAATAAATTGATGTAGGCAAATCGTGTGATCCATTCTAATAGACGATAGAGTGCTTGGCTCATAGCTGTCCTCCTTATCAATGCTGCTTTTATTATATAGGAATTAATGAAGATTTTAAATCAAGTTCCGTTACTTTGTTTGTCTAATCGATAAACTTAAAATATATTCGAGGAGGAATTAACAATGACTTATTTTTCTAACATGTCCAAAATTCAATTTGAAGGTGCAAAATCAACGAATCCATACGCTTTTAAGTTTTACAATCCGAACGAAATAATTGATGGCAAAACAATGGAAGAGTATTTAAGATTTGGAGTCGCCTACTGGCATACTTTCACAGAGGATTTATCGGATCCATTTGGAGCTGGAACAGCACTTAGACCTTGGAATCATTTGCAAGGACTTGACTTAGCGAAAGCACGCGTGGAAGCAGCCTTTGAATTTTTTGAGAAGTTAGGTGTACCGTATTTTTGCTTCCATGATATTGATATTGCTCCTGAAGGGGACAGCTTACAAGAAAGCAATAAAAACTTAGACGTTATCGTAAGTATGATTAAAGATTATATGAAAGATAGCAAAACCAAGCTGCTTTGGAACACAGTGAACAATTTTTCTAATCCTCGCTTTGTACATGGAGCTGCTTCGTCTAGTAATGCGGACGTGTTTGCATATGCTGCAGCCAAAGTGAAAAAAGGACTTGAAGTAGGTAAAGAACTTGGAGCAGAAAACTATGTGTTCTGGGGTGGACGTGAAGGGTATGAAACGCTTCTAAATACAAATATGAAATTAGAGTTAGATAATCTTGGCCGTTTCTTCCATCTAGCTGTTGATTATGCAAAGGAAATAGGCTTCGATGCACAATTTTTAATTGAACCAAAACCAAAAGAGCCAACCTCTCATCAATATGACTTTGATGTAGCGAGTGGATATGCGTTTTTACAACATTATGGTTTAGAGAAGCAGTTTAAGTTTAATATTGAAGCGAATCACGCGACATTAGCGGGTCATACATTTGAACATGAACTTCATTATGCCCGTATTCACGGTATGCTTGGTTCTGTTGATGCAAACCAAGGTCATCCACTTTTAGGATGGGATACAGATGAATTTCCTACAGACTTATATGCAACAACGCTTGCAATGTATGAAATCTTAAAAAATGGTGGACTAGGTAGTGGAGGTTTGAACTTTGATGCAAAGGTGAGAAGAGGTTCATTTGCACCTGAAGATTTATTTGAAGCTCATATTGCTGGTATGGATAGCTTTGCGATTGGATTGAGAGTGGCGAAAAAGCTACTTGATGACAAAGCATTAGAAAATATTATTGAAGATCGTTACCAAAGCTTTACGGATGGAATTGGCAAACAAATTGTTGACGGTACAGTTAGTTTAAAAGAGCTTGAAGAATATGCGTTAAATTTAGGCGAGATCAAACAATCATCTGGTAAATTAGAGCGTATCAAATCGACAATTAACCAGTATTTATTAACAGCATATGCTGAATAATTTCTAATAAAAGATGGCTTGGATGTGATAACGATGAAATATGTTTTAGGTGTTGATTTGGGGACGAGTGCAGTCAAAGTTGTACTCGTCAACCAAGCTGGGGAAGTTGTCCATGAGGTCTCAAAGGAGTATCCTTTAAAGCAAATAAAGGCCGGGTATAGCGAGCAAAATCCAAATGACTGGGTGGAACAAACACTCGCAGGACTTTCTGAGTTGGTGGCAGGTTTTGGAGGAAACGCCGAAGATATTGAAGGGCTAAGTTTTTCTGGACAAATGCATGGTCTCGTATTATTAGATGAAAATCACGAGCCACTTCGAGACGCAATCCTTTGGAATGATACAAGAACAACGGAAGAATGTCGCTTGATCTATGAAACATTTGGTGAAGAAACCTTACTTGAGATTGCCAAAAATCCAGCTTTAGAAGGGTTTACGTTGCCTAAAATCTTGTGGGTCAAAAAACATGAACCTAAGTTATTTGCTAAAGCGACGACCTTTTTATTACCGAAGGATTATGTGCGCTTGAAGCTAACTGGGAACCTACACATGGAATTCTCAGACGCAGCTGGAACACTTCTATTGGATGTAACGAATAAAAGGTGGAGTGAAAAACTAGCGAGTGTGTTTGAGCTAGAAGAAAGTTTTTTTCCTCCATTAGTAGATTCACACCAAGAAGTGGGCTTGATCTTAGCTGAAGTTGCCGAGCAAACGGCCCTCTCATATCAAACTCGTGTGTTTGCAGGCGGTGCTGATAACGCGTGTGGTGCCATTGGAGCTGGAGTGAATGAAGAAGGTAAAACGCTTGTAAGCATTGGTACTTCTGGTGTTGTTCTCTCTTTTGAGTCAGATAGTGATAAAGACTTTGAAGGAGCGGTCCACTATTTTAACCACAGTGTACCAAATAGCTTTTATACGATGGGCGTTACTTTAGCAGCTGGTTATAGCCTCAGTTGGTTTAAGGACACTTTTGCAAAAGATAAGAGCTTTGACGATTTATTATTAGGGGCAAAAGAGGTTCCGGTCGGCTCAAATGGGTTACTTTTTACACCATATCTTGTTGGGGAAAGAACACCTCATGCTGATTCAGCTATTCGTGCTAGCTTCATTGGGATCGATGGTTCTCATAAACAGGCTCATTTTGTTCGAGCCGTTATGGAAGGAATTACGTTCTCTTTAAATGAGTCGGTTGAGATATTTAGAAGTTATGGCAAGAAAATCGATACGATTACCTCCATTGGTGGAGGTGCTAAAAGTGATTTATGGTTACAAATCCAAGCGGATGTCTTTAATGCAAAAGTCGTGAAACTATCGAGTGAACAAGGACCAGGGATGGGTGCCGCCATGCTTGCCGCTTACGGATGTGGCTGGTTCGAAACATTGAAGCAATGTGGAGATGCCTTTTTACAGGTCGATAAAGAGTTTGAACCGAATGAGGAAAATGTCAAGACGTATCAAGAACTCTTTAAGGTTTATCAATCAGTGTATAGTGGAACAAAAGAGATGAATGAGCGGTTAGTTGCTTTTAGGAATTAAATCGATAGATATAAGTAGAAAAAAGAAGCAGGATCATCAATTGATCTGTGCTTCTTTTTGGGGCGTTATTGATTGATTTGGAAAGGTTCGAAAGTCGTAAGCTTAGTCCCCTGTTTGGACCTCGCTCATTAAAGCGTGTGTGTTCTCTTCACTGTCTTGAAAAAAGACCATCCAAGTTTCTTTGGTACCAACTTTAGCAACAAAATGTGGCTCATCAATAAGAGATACTCCATTGTTTAACATCGATTCGTAGCTTTCTTTAAGATCGTCGACTTGAAAATAGAGGACAGAGCTCTTGTGGGCAAATTCTTCTTTTTCTGGCAATGTTAGAAGCACAGTTTGTCCATCACATTGAAAAAAAGCCATACTATCAGTGTGAAAGAGTAAGGAGAGACCAAGTTTTTTCTGGTAAAACTCAATCGCCCGTTCTAATTTTTTGACAGGTACCCCGATTTGTCCAATTTTTTGAATAGATGTGTTCATTATCAAACCCCTCCATTTATATATACAGAAAATTTATATTTTTCTATTATATAGTAAATGTTTCTTTAAATAAATTTAAAGAGGGAGATTAAGCTGTATATTTTCCTCTTAAGGTCCAAATTTGATAAAGCATAATTATGGTAGCATAAATCGTGAGAAGTGTTAGTATAACCCAACCGGTCATTAAATAAGGTTGAACGGCAGCTTGAACGGAGGCGCTTGTTAAAAAGTCTCTGAAATAGATACATAAAAATAGAATACTAGTAAATATAGCGATTATGATAAGAATTCCTTCTAATAGTTTACTTTTTGTTTTACCAGATTCAGCATTATATTGATTGGCCCAGCCATCTTTTTTATTAGCTGAAAGCTTTTCTAACCAAACTTGTGAAGACGTAATAAGGTTGACCCATAAATAGATTTCGGGGCTAATAAGTAGTCCAGCTAAGATAACATCAATGGGTCGATGCATAGGTGTTTTCAGAGCGAGTATAATATTGAGCAAGGAAGCAGATACAATCGGTATAAGCCATATCCAATGCCAATAAAATTGATCCGTAGCTAGAGATAATATAAGCAATGAAAGGAATAAAATGCGAACGATTAACTCCATCAAGGTTTTTAATTGTGAACGCCAAAGTTTACCGCGATGTCGTGATTTGACACCAATATCTTGGTTTGTTAGTAAATCAACCGTTCCTGACTTCCATTTATTCCGTTGCTGACGGTAAGTATGATAGGTTTTCATTGCATCGACAAAGCACCGTGCATTTGGACTGATGAGTGTTTTCCATTTATTTCGTTGAAGCTGCCAAGTTAAAAGCATGTCCTCCACATCACTATCATTTTGCCAAGGCCCATCTAATTTATTGACGTCAACTACTTCCTGCAAAGCTTCTGGACGAAAAAGAGTGGCCTGTCCTCCAAGTACATAAGTGCTACCACCATGATACTGTAAGTCTATTAACCAACTAGCCATGTCTTGTTTTTGTTGATGTGTCCACCATCTAGTAACAGGACCACCGTATTCTCCTGAAGCAAGTTTGTCCTCGTAGTCAACATCATACTTTGAGATGGAGCTTTTTCTTTTAGGCATTCTCATCGTATATTTTGCCATAACTCCACCAATATTTCGCGTACTCATTAATCCTTCCCACAGATGGATAAGGGCATTAGGGGCAAGTCTACTATCTGCGTCCATTCCTAAAATGGCTTTAACCGACTCTTTATATTTCTGTTGGTATGGAGTTAAGGGCAGATTGTACAAATCTAAATGATCACCATAAATCCTTTTCCATGCGGTATTTAACGCCCCTACTTTTCGCTGTTTGTTATTTTCGGTCTTGACCACAGTCAAATTCAAATTAAATTCTTCCCCTGCTTCTTTTGCCTTTGTGACGGTTTGATCTGAACAATTATCAGCAATGACGATCACATCTAATTGAACTCCTTTTGGTAAGACTTGATCTCCCAATCCGGCTAAACAATCACGGATTGACTTTTCTTCATTATGAGCTGGAATAAATGCGACAATTCTCGGTAACATATAGGAGTTTTTGACTCCTTTTATTTTTTCCTCTGCCACCATTACGGTTCCCTCCAAAATAATACCCAAATGTTCGTTTCTGTTAGACTTAAAATCAAATATATTTAAATTTAGCTAAGGTTAGAACTATATATCAAAAAAGAACTAGCGCTTTTTTGGAGTGGTAGGGGTAGGATGTTCATTAAGATATGTAGTAAACTATTAACTAAGAATATAGCTTAAGGAGGAATTGATTATGAAGCAAATCGATATAAAAAATACAGACTTACAAGTTTCTAATATTGTGTTGGGAAATATGAGAATTGCCAACCTCTCATTAAAAGAGGCAGAAACGCTTATTCGAACCGCGATGGAGGAAGGAATTAATCTATTTGACCATGCTGATATTTATGGAGGCGGAAAATGTGAGGAGCACTTTGCGAACGCGATATCTATGAATTCGTCTATAAGAGAAGAAATGGTCATTCAAAGCAAGTGTGGTATCCGCAAGGGAGCAACGGGCTATTATGATTTTTCAAAAGAATATATTCTCACATCTGTTGATGGAATTTTAAGAAGATTACAAACGGATTATCTAGATCTTTTATTGCTACATAGACCTGACCCATTAATGGAACCAAACGAAGTGGCCGAGGCGTTTGACCAACTTCATAAGTCTGGAAAGGTCCGTTATTTTGGTGTATCGAATCATAATCCGATGCAAATCGAACTTTTGCAAAAAAGTCTTAACCAAAAGCTTGTTGTTAATCAAGTCCAGTTTAGCCTTGCACATACACCACTTATTGATTCAGGAATGTCTTTAAATATGAATACGAATAATGCCATTGACCGTGCGAGTAGCACATTAGAATATTGTCGATTAAACGACATTACGTTGCAAGCGTGGTCGCCCTTCCAATCCGGCTTTTTTGATGGCCCATTTGTTGGAGACACGAAAAAGTACCCTGAATTAAATCAAGTGTTAGAAAAGCTTGCGACAAAATATCATGTATCTCCGACAACGATTGCGGTCGCTTGGATTACACGCCACCCAGCCAATATTCAAGTCGTGTTAGGGACAACAAATATAGGACGTTTAAAAGAATCTGCAGCAGGGGCAGATATTGAATTAACGAGAGAAGAATGGTACGAGCTATATTCAGCAGCAGGTAACATGATTCCATAAGAAAGAGTAAAAACGTGGGACCTTGCTTTTTGCACGGTTCAACGTTTTTTGTTGTTTTCTAATTCCTACTTTGCGGACTATCACTTTTTTTGAACGGTAGATATACTAAAGGAAGCTGGGAGGTGCTGGATGAATCAACATTGGTCATTAGAACGAAAATTCATGATCCTTATTTGTATATTAATCGCAATTATTATGTTTATGGTGACAGCTGTTTATATATATATTGAGCGAGAGCAGGCTCGTGAATTAATTGGTCATCAAGCGTTAACGACTGCGATTGTTGTCTCTGAAATTCCTGAAGTGAAACAAGTGCTTACGACCGATCGTGATGCTGAAGAAATCCAGCCTTTAATAGAAAGTATAAGAGTTCAATCAGGTGCGGAATTTATCGTAATCGGTGATGTTGAAGGAATTCGTTATACCCATCCAGAGCCTGATAAAGTAGGACAAGAGATGATAGGTGGAGATAATGAAGGGGCTCTTATATACGGGGATAGTTACATCTCTTTAGCAGATGGTTCGCTTGGTGCCTCGGTTCGAGGGAAAACCCCTATTTATGATGAACACGGTCAGATTATTGGTGTTGTTTCGGTCGGTTTTATGATTTCATATGTTGATTCGATCTTTCGACAAGGATTAATGGGCTTTGTGCTTTGGTTAGTATTGATCTTTATGGTCGGTTTAGTCGGAAGCATTATATTAGCAAAAAGTATTCGTCGTGATACTTTTGGATTAGAGCCTTATCAAATTGCCCGTATTTATAAAGAAAAAGGAGCTATTATAGAGTCGATTAAAGAAGGGTTAATCGCAACCGATCAAAAGGGTCGTATCACCGTTCTTAATCAATCCGCTAAAGAAATCTTAGGAATAAGTTCAGATGCAGTGGGACGACCCATTCAAGAAGTGATGTCCCAATCTGAAATAGCCTATGTGCTAGCAAGCGAAAAGGCGACAGGTCAATATGAAACGTTTTATAAAGAGAAGCAATTGCTAGTTCGGTATCAAACAATCGATGATGATGGCATTTATGCTGGGAAAGTAGCTAGTTTTCAAGATAGGCTAGGCATTCAAGAAATTATAAATACATTGTCAGAAGTACAGCAGTATTCTCAAGATTTGCGTGCTCAAACACATGAATATACGAATAAATTGTATGCGATTTCAGGGTGGTTACAACTTGGGCATACAAAAAAAGCGATGACATTTATTCATCAAGAAATAGGGCAGCAAAAAGAATATGAGCAAGTTTTATTTGAACAAATACAAGATCCGACGATTCAAGCCATCTTAATCGGGAAACTCTCGAAGGCTTCTGAGAAGAAAATAACCTTTTTACTCAATGAAGAAAGTATGTTGAACGATGTGTGGCCAGTAGAAACAACAGCCCCTTTAGTTACGATCATTGGTAATGTATTAGATAATGCTTTTGATGCAGTGAGCGAAGTGGTTGAACCTAAGGTCGAAATTTTCTTAACGGATATTGGTCACGATTTAATTATCGAAGTTGCAGATAATGGCTCTGGAATTGCTTTAGCAAATATCGACAAGGTGTTAGAGCAAGGTTTTACAACAAAAGAAGGTGGGCATCGTGGGTTTGGACTTGCCCTAGTACAGGCGGCATTAAAGGAATTAAAGGGTTCAATAGAAATAACGAAGAACGAGCCAAATGGGACGATTGTTAATGTATATATTCCAAAGGTGAGAGGGGATCACAATGAATGTCTTGATTTCAGAGGATGATTATCGAGTAGCCGATATTCATCGACAATATTTACAAAGTATCCAAGGTGTCAATGTCATCGCCGTTGCTAAAACAGCACAGGAAACGTTAGAGTTAGTTCAACTCAAACAGCCAGACTTAGTCTTATTAGATGTCTATTTACCGGATGAGCTCGGAATAAATATAATGGATGATTTAAGAGGAGCATGTTTAGGTTTACAAATTGTGCTGATTACAGCTGCTACTGATAAAGAGGTTTTACAAAAAGCTTACCAATATGGAGTAGTCGATTATTTAGTGAAGCCCATTGCCTTAGAACGACTAGCTGATGCGGTTGCTAAGGCAAAGAAAAATCAACAGCTTCTTCATACAAGCAATGATGTTACTCAGCAATTATTGGATGAGATCTTTCAACCAATGGCCAAAAAAGCGAAGGATGTGGACCTCCCTAAAGGTATCGATCAATTGACACTTGAGAAGGTGAAGGATTTATTGAGACAACAAACGGAAGGTATAACAGCAGAGGCATTAGGGCACCTTTTTGGAGCGTCTAGAACAACTTCCAGGCGATATTTAGAGTACTTAATTTCAATCCATGAAGCACGTGCGGAACTGGTCTACGGAATTGTCGGACGCCCGGAGAGGAAGTATCAAGCGGTAAAGAAAAAATAAAGAGGTGTTTTGTATACAGGTGTGCAGGAGCTTTTAAGGGACATAGATTCCTTTGAAGGCTTTTTTTTGTGAACAAAATGAACAAAACATTCAGAATAGTCTTAATGAACAATAATTTGAAAACGGTTACAAATTCAATCACTAAAAGTAGAATTAGTGAAAATACAGAAGGAGGGGACTTTCATTGCAAACGAGATTAATAACCATGATGCTCTTCGGGCTCATTATATTAGTAGGCTGTACGATGCCTGTTCAAAGTGGAACGATAAATGAAGAGGGAGAATGGGAACCAGATCGTTCGATTGAAATCATAGCCCCAGCCGCCGCGGGTGGGGGATGGGATACGACCGCTCGAATGTTAGCGCGGACGATCGATGAGGAAAACCTAAGTACACGTGGTTTTGGTGTTGTCAATAAACCAGGGGGAGGCGGTGCAGTAGGGTGGGCTTATGTTCATAAGCGAAATGATCCACATAATTTATTCATTAGCTCGCCACCGTTACATTTTGTCTACCTTAATGGACAGTCACCATACGGGTACGAAGATTTTACCCCGATTGCCAATCTGATTGCCGACTATGGTGCCTTTGCCGTTCGTGAAGATGCTCGCTGGGATACTCTTGACGAATTATTTGCAGAGATGAGAGAGAATCCTGAAGATGTAACCGTTGTCGGAGTTTCTTCTCCGGGCAGTATGGATCATATGCAGTTTATTATGTTTGCTGAAGCGGCCGGCGTCGATATTACAAAGATTCGTTATATATCTGACCAAGATGGCGGGGCGATGACAGCTGTGTTAAATGGTAGTGTCGATGTCGTTTCAACAGGGGTATCAGATGCAGCAGACCAAGCTCGGGCAGGGAAAATGAAAATTCTCGGAATAACAGCGCCGGAGCGATTACAAGGGGATGAATTTTTAGAAACATTACCAACAGGAAAAGAGCAAGGGATAGAAGCTGAATTTGTCGTTTGGCGTGGCATTTTTGGACCACCAGATATGACGGAAGAACAATTAGCTTATTATGAGAAAATTTTTAAGGAAACATCTGATTCTGAAGCCTTTGAGAAAATTAGAAACATGTATGGATGGGATGAGCAATACATGAATAGTACGGATTTTAAAACGTTTTTGGATGAACAATCAAATGATTTAGAAGTCCTGTTAAAAGAGTTAGGATTTTTAAATGATTAAGGGGGGCATTATGAGATTAACTATGAATAAAACGATTTCTATCGTATTAATTGTTGTAGCGATTGCTTATTTAATCATGGCGTTTCGTTTGCCTGAGTATGCGTTTGTACCTGTAGATGCCGATTTGATTCCAAAGATGTTGGGGTTTTGTTTATTACTCCTTTCTATCTTGTTCTTCTTTAGTAAAGATGTTGATACGGAGGAACAAAAGAAAAAACGAGTGATTCCGAAAAAAGAGGCTCTTATGTTACTTGGCGTCATGACCCTTATTCTTATTTATATCACGGTTCTGGAGGTCGTAGGGTTTGTCATTATGACGGCAGTCTTTATTATCGTTTGCTCTAGATTTCTTGGTTATAAAAAATGGGTTGTAAATATTGTAACGGCCTGTATTTTTTCAATTAGTGCATATAGTTTATTTAATTACGGTTTAGCCATCCGTTTACCTGCAGGGATTCTCCCATTTTAAGAAATGATGGAAAGGAGTGAGACAATCAATGTTTGATGGAATCGTACAAGGTTTCCAGGTAGCTTTTAGCTGGGAAGCCATATTATTTGTTTTTATAGGTGTATTAGTAGGAACGCTAATTGGGATGATTCCTGGCCTTGGACCGATTAGCGCGATTGCGATTATGATTCCAGTCACATATGGAATGGATCCAACGATTGCTCTAGTGATGATGGCTGGTGTTTATTATGGATCGATGTACGGGGGTTCAACGACATCCATTTTATTAAATGCACCAGGTGTAGCAGGAACGGTTGCCGCAGCATTCGACGGATATCCGATGGCCCAGCAAGGGAAAGCTGGAAAGGCGTTGGCGATATCGGCCATTGCTTCCTTCGTTGGAGGGACGGTCAGTGTTCTTTTATTAATGATGTTTGCCCCAATGCTTGCTAGTGTGGCTATTGTATTTGGCCCACCTGAATATTTTGCTTTAATGTTACTCGGCTTAACAGCGATCGCGAGTTTATCAGAAGGGTCGACCATTAAAGCTCTGATCTCAGCTGTATTTGGATTTATGATTGTGACAATCGGTATCGATTCACAAACGGGAACGAGTCGATTTACATTTGGAAGTGTGAACTTACTTGATGGAATTGACTTTTTAATTATTGCCCTCGGTGTCTTTGCGATAGCAGAAGTTTGTTTCTTAATTTTAAATCGAAAAGAAAAATTGTCAGGTTTAAATAATATTGGGAGTTTGAAGTTAACAAAGGAAGATTTTAAAGAGATGAAAGGTCCCATGACAAGACAATCATTCTTAGGATTTATCCTTGGCGTTTTGCCAGGTGCAGGAGCAACGATCTCGTCATTTGTCGCTTATATTACCGAAAAGAAAATGGCCAAAAAGCCTGAAGAATTCGGGAAAGGATCAATTAAAGGTTTAGCCGGACCTGAAACGGCGAACAATGCAGCAACAAGTGGAGCTTTTGTACCCTTGTTAAGTCTAGGGATTCCTGGGTCAGGAACAACGGCTGTCATGCTAGGAGCCTTTCTCGTTCTTGGTGTTCAGCCAGGTCCGTTATTAATGACAGAGAACCCCACGGTATTCTGGGGCGTTATAGCGAGTATGTATATAGGGAATGTCTTTTTATTAATTTTAAATTTACCATTAATACCTTATTTTGTAAAAATTTTAAAAGTACCACGTCCGTTATTAATTTCATTAGTGATTATTTCGAGTTTAGTTGGGGTTTATGCCGTCAGCTTTAGTACCTTTGATCTTTATTTACTCGTTATTTTTGGAATATTAGGTTATTTAATGCGAATATTTGCATTTCCGGCTGCTCCATTTATTCTCGCCTTTATTTTAGGAGGAATGATGGAACAAGCACTACGTCAATCATTAACGATCTCAGGTGGGTCTTGGAATATTTTTACAAGCAGTCCACTTGCTATGACGTTATTTGTCCTGACCGCATTATCCATTGTTATACCAACATGGAGAGAGCGTGTTAGAAGAAAAAAAGAAGCTGTAAGTTAAGTCGTTTTGGAAAAGTTCGTTTTATACATTATAGGGGTATCCAAATGCAGTGGAGCTTTTGGATATCTCTTTTTGTTGGATAGGAAATGATTAAGCGTTTTTAGTTTGGGAGAAGCCGAGCTAGCCGAAGTACGGCGTAAAAGGAATCAAGAAGGTGGAAAAGGAGCCGAGCTAGCTGAAGTACGGCGTAAAAGGAATCAAGAAGGTGAAAAAGAAGCCGAGCTAGCGAAAGTACGGCGTAAAAGGAATCAAGAAGGTGGAAAAGGAGCCGAGCTAGCTGAAGTACGGCGTATAAGGAAGTAAGAAGGTGAAAAAGAAGCCTATCTCATGCTATTCTTTAAATTCTCTTACCCAATAAAATAATAATCCTTTAGAAAATTTTATTATGCAAAAGTCTTTTTTGACTCGTATAATTTTTAGTTCGTAAACAGACAATAGGACTGGTTCACTGATTTGAGAGGATCGTATATATTAAAATTTTTAACGAGGTGTAAAATGGGTAAACACAATAAAAAGCATAACAATCAATTTAAGGAAAATGAAAATAGTGGAGAGCATAGAAATGGTCGATTAAGCCAGTTTAAAAACCATAACGCTGTCGGTGGAGAACCAAATGAATACTTGAGTAGTCAAACGGTTGAAAATGGACAAGATGATAGGGAATAACTCATAAAAAGTCAACACAACCATTATGAGAATCACCAATAACCACCATAGGAATATCAGAGGTCGCTGAAAAAGTTTTATTCTCACCTTTAACTAGGAAGAATCTCAAACCTTTAGGCTATTCATAAGATGGTCCATTATGGCTTTAGCTAGTTTTTTTGACCAAAACGGAGCGAGCGGAATGCCCGGAGACTCCTGCGGGATAAGTGTAATACGGGAGACCCCGCAGCGATGAGGCTCCCGATTCACCCGCGGAACGTGTAGGGCATGCAGCTCGCGGAGTAAGCTAACTAATGTAACCATACTTTAACGAGTAGACCGTTTTTCCGTAACCTCGGAATATCAGGAGATGTCGCAAAAGCTAACTAAAGCTTTGAGACGTCTTTTTTGTTTCTTATACTGACGAACTTTATTGATGGAGCGAGTTTTTATAAGGGATGTTAAATTGCATTTGGCTATGTATGTCATCCTGAGTACTGATTGATACGGTGTGAAATGAAGTCACAGAGTAATTATAGCTGACCAATTTCCAGTGGTTTTTTAATATACATAGTGAGGGTATAGTTTTAAAGATGCACAAAGACTGTATTTCAACTAAAGAGCGAGTGATGATAGTTGTAAGGCCATATTTAAGTGATAGACAAATTTAATTATTTTCTTAAAGTACTTGAAATACATTAGGGGGGTATAGTATATTGGTGATAGAGAGAAACAGCCATTATTGAAATGCCAGTTCCAATTCATTCTTTAATAAGTTTAGTTAAGGAGTTATCAAAATGAACTTAAGTACAGTTTCCACTCATTTTCTTTTGTGTAATGGGAATTCGTGTACGAAAAAGGGAGCGGAATCCGTGACAGAGTCAATTCGCTCAACAATTAAATCATGTCAGCTTCACACACAAATTCATACGACCAAGACACTTTGTAATGGGCAATGTAAAAAGGGGCCCATTGTAATCGAATACCCAAAAGGTGTATGGTATCAGCAAATGACACCTGAGCTTGCTGTGGATTTAATTCAAGCCAAAAGGGATCAGAAGCCTTTTATAAAGAACCGTTTATATACGTATGTGAATGATTATTTTAGGGAAATAGAGAATTAAGTTCAGCTATGTCTGTTAGAGACAATGCTTTTTATATTGTTAGAGGAGGACCTCAGATGAAAGCCAAAGAAGTATCTTTACAAATAAGTGGTATGACTTGTGCCGCCTGTGCGAATCGAATTGAAAAGGGTTTATCCAAGATGGAAGGCGTACATGAGGCAAATGTTAATTATGCTGTTGAAAAAACGAAAATCATTTTTGACGCTGAAAAAACAGATGTTCAACAATTTGAAGATAAAATCGAGAAATTAGGTTATGGCGTTGTTCATGAAAAAGAAACCTTTGATGTCACAGGGATGACGTGTGCGGCTTGTGCAACTCGGGTTGAAAAAGGTTTATCAAAAATGGCGGGTGTCACAAGTGTAAATGTCAATTTAGCCTTAGAAACGGCCACCGTCGAATATAATCAAAATGAAGTAACGATCGATAATCTGGTCGGAAAAGTGGAGAAAATTGGATATGGTTTAAAGAAACAAACGTCAAAAGAAGAAACGGAAAGCAGTAAAGAAAAAGAAATTACTCATCAAACAGGAAAATTTATTTTTTCAGCGATCCTAACATTGCCCTTATTATGGACGATGGTCACACATTTTCAGTTTACTTCCTTCATTTATATGCCTGATATGTTTATGAATCCGTGGGTACAGCTTGCTTTAGCAACACCGGTTCAGTTTATTGTGGGTGCCCAATTTTATCGGGGGGCTTATAAAGCTTTAAGAAGTAAAAGTGCTAATATGGACGTTTTAATTGCTCTTGGAACAACTGTTGCGTATTTTTATAGCATTTTCTTAGGCTGGGAATGGCTTGCCCAAGGTCAGCAAGGGATGCCTGAATTGTATTTTGAGGCAGCAGCTGTCATCATTACGCTTGTTATTTTAGGAAAGTTATTTGAAGTAAGAGCGAAGGGACGTACTGGTCAAGCAATCCAGAAACTATTAGGGATGCAAGCGAAGACAGCGAGAATCGTTCGTGATGGTGAAGAAGTGGAGATTGCGATTGAGGAAGTAGTCGTTGGTGATATGATTATTGTGCGTCCAGGAGAAAAAATTCCAGTCGATGGGAAGATTGTAGAAGGTCAATCTGCCGTTGATGAATCAATGATTACAGGTGAAAGTATTCCTATTGATAAAAAGCAAGGCGATACCGCGATTGGAGCGACAATTAATAAAAATGGCTTATTGAAGATAGAGGCAACAAAGGTAGGCAAAGATACGGCTCTTGCCCAAATTGTCAAGGTTGTGGAAGAGGCTCAAGGAAGTAAGGCTGATATTCAACGAGTTGCCGATAAAGTGTCCGGTATTTTTGTACCGATCGTTGTTGCATTAGCGGTTGTCACATTTTTTGTTTGGTATTTTATTGTTGCTCCAGGAGACTTTCGTTCAGCAATTGTTCCTTTAATTACAATTTTAGTCATTGCTTGTCCATGTGCTCTTGGCTTGGCAACACCGACATCGATTATGGCGGGTTCAGGACGAGCGGCAGAAATGGGTGTTCTTTTTAAAGGTGGAGAGCACTTAGAAAATACTCGTTCAATTCAAACGGTTGTGTTAGATAAGACGGGTACAGTTACAAAAGGAAAACCAGAATTAACCGATGTCGTTGTCGCTTCCGAAATCGATGAAGAAGAAATGTTAGCTTATGTAGCTAGTGCTGAGAAAAATTCAGAGCATCCACTTGCTGAAGCCATTGTCAAAGGCGTGCAAGCAAAGGGTATTTCTTTGAAGGCAGTTAGTTTTTTTGAAGCGGTACCTGGTTATGGAATTCAAGCAGGAGTCGAAGGAAAAAAGGTTTTGGTTGGAACACGTCATTTAATGGCTCAGAACCATGTAGAAATCGAAATCGATCATTTTGAAGAACGCATGAGTGTGCTTGAAGAACAAGGAAAAACGGCGATGCTCGTCGCAATCGATGGTCAGTTTGCCGGAATGGTTGCTGTTGCTGATACAGTCAAAGAAACATCAAAAGCAGCGATTAAGCGCCTGCATGACCTTGGTTTAGAAGTGATTATGCTAACTGGAGATAACAAACGAACCGCAGCAGCGATTGGCAAACAGGTTGGCATCGAGCGTGTCATTGCAGAGGTCGTTCCAGAACAAAAAGCAGATGAAATTAAAAAAATCCAAGGAGAAGGTAAAAAGGTTGCGATGGTTGGTGACGGAATTAATGATGCTCCTGCCCTAGCTGTAGCCGATATCGGGATGGCAATTGGTACAGGAACAGATGTGGCGATTGAGGCTGCAGACATTACGCTTATGCGCGGTGACCTGCACAGTGTTACGGATAGTATCGAACTAAGTGAAAAAACGATGCGTAATATTAAGCAAAACCTATTTTTTGCTTTTTTCTACAACACCGCATCGATTCCGATTGCAGCAATTGGCTTGCTTGCTCCTTGGGTGGCTGGAGCAGCGATGGCCTTTAGTTCGGTCTCCGTTGTGTTAAATGCCCTACGATTACAAAGGCTTAAGTTAACAAGAAAGGGTGAAGCATAATGAAAATGAAAACATGGATCATGAGCGGGGTAGCATATTTAGCCATTGTGATTATCGGCTTCACCCTCATTACAGGGGAAAATCCTTTAACGAGTACGGATATGAATCATGATGAGCATAGTGAAGAACATGAATAATGAGCTTTAATTGAAAAAGAACCTCGAGTCGTGTGGAAACGTCTCGGGGTTCTTTTCTTATGTTTTCTCCAGCTCGTTAGGTAAGCAGCTCGTATAAGTTTTTATTGGTAATGAAGCTTGAGGATGGGCCAAATTAAGGTGCGAAAAAGAAGTGATTGGTAATGAACCTCGAGGATTTGCTAAATTAGAGTGCGAAAAAGTGATGATTGGTAATTAACCTCAAGCATCACTAAATTAGGGTGCGAAAAATCTGTAATTGGTAATCCTTATGCTAAAATAAAAGAAAAATCTGAATAAGGAGAGGTTGTTTGATGAAGGAAGTTCAGCATTATTTAAAAGATTTTCAAAAAGAAAAAAATTGGGATATTCCAAATCGAGAATTCCTCGAGTCAAAAATGGCGATTTTGAACAATTATATGCTCCTAACAACAGAGGTCAGTGAAGTGGCAGAAGAATTTAGAGGGATTTTTACAATGACAAAACAACTTCAACAATCCGAGAATCTAACCGAAGAAGAAGCATTTATCCGAGCCAAAGAACTACATAAAGAAAACATCAGCAAAGAACTGGCTGATTGTATTGCTTATATTATAAAGTTTGCCAACTATTTCGAGATTGATATGGAAAAAAGTTTTTATAACAAAATGGAAGAGGTTCAAAGGCGAGTAAATAAGGTTTGATTGTAAAGAGGGATTTTTAAAGAAAGTATATTTATGGAACCTCCAGTAAGGTGAATCAATCTTATTGGAGGTTTTGTTTGTTTTGAATTAGATAATCGTTAAAGCACAAAAATAAGGAATAGTTTAAAACGAAACATAGGGTATCCTACTGGTCGAGTACACTAATTAATGACACCCTATTTTAACGAGTAGACCATTTTTCAGTGCTTGATAGAGGCGCTGCTCATAAAAAGAGACTTAGAACAAAAGCTTTATTAAATTTTGTCATCTTTAATTGTGACGAAATTGTGTTTTGATTTGATTGAGAGCAACAGAGAAAGCGTTTACTCTTAAGGTAGAAATTATCTTAACTTTACTAACTCTTTATCATAAAAGGAGGATGAATATGTCGGAAAAAACGAGTTTTCGTACAAAGGTTCAACGTTTCGGAAGTAACTTAAGTGGCATGATTATGCCGAATATTGGAGCGTTCATCGCGTGGGGATTCATTACAGCGTTATTTATTGAGACTGGTTGGACACCTAATGAAAATTTAGCATCATTAGTTGATCCAATGATCCTTTATTTACTACCTTTATTAATTGGTTATACGGGCGGTAAGATGGTCTATGATGTCCGCGGGGGCGTCGTCGGTGCCACGGCTACACTTGGGGTTATTGTCGGTGCTGATATTCCAATGTTTATTGGTGCCATGATTATGGGACCACTTGGTGGGTACTTAATCAAAAAGTTTGATAAGTTAGTAGAAGGAAAAGTGAAATCAGGCTTTGAAATGCTTGTTAATAACTTTTCATCAGGAATTTTAGGGGCCATCTTAGCCATTTTAGCATTTGGTGGGGTTGGACCAGTTGTCGTTACGTTAAGCGGTTGGTTGGCAAATGGCGTAAATACAATTATTAATTTAGGCTTATTGCCACTTGCGAGTATTTTTATCGAGCCAGCGAAAGTATTATTCTTAAATAATGCGATTAATCATGGTATTCTAAGTCCGATCGCTCTTGATCAAGCAGCTTCAGCAGGGAAATCGATTTTGTTCTTATTGGAAACAAATCCTGGTCCTGGTCTTGGTATATTATTAGCTTTTTGTATATTTGGTAGAGGGATGGCCAAACAATCAGCACCTGGTGCCGTTGTGATTCACTTCTTAGGAGGAATTCACGAAATCTACTTCCCATACATTTTAATGAAACCTGCCCTTATTTTGGCAGCGATTGCAGGTGGAATGAGTGGAGTCTTTACATTTTCATTACTTAATGCAGGGTTAGTAGCAACACCATCACCTGGAAGTATTATCGCATTAATGGCGATGACACCACGTGGAGAATACTTTGCTGTTTTAGCCGGTGTAATTGTGGCGACTGCTGTTTCCTTCTTAATTGCATCGATTATTTTAAAAACGGGTAAACAAGAAGAAGAGGATTTATCGTCTGCTGCCGAGAAAATGGAAGGTTTAAAAGGGAAAAAGAGTAGTGTCGCTTCTTCTTTTGAACAACAAAAAGTAGATGCAACTCAAGCACAAGAAAAAACAGACATTAATAAAATTGTTTTTGCTTGTGATGCTGGAATGGGTTCAAGTGCAATGGGGGCTTCTTTACTCCGAAATAAGTTAAAGAAAGCAGAAATTACGATGGATGTTACGAATACATCTATTAATAATTTGCCGGCGGATGCGGATGTAGTAATTACTCACAAAGATTTAACAGACCGTGCTCGTGCAAAAAATCCAAATGCGGAGCATATCTCAGTAGAGCATTTCTTAAACAGTCCAAAGTACGATGAGTTAATTGAGCGACTAAATAAATAAGGGAAAAGAGGGAGTTGCGTTGTACATTTCCGCACGAGAACGTTCGATCTTAACGTTAATAGTGAAGCAGAACGATGGAATACCATTATCTGATATAGCTAAGTCGTTGGAAGTTAGTACGCGCACGATCCAACGTGACCTTAAAGGAATTGAGGATATATTAGCTGAGTTTAACTTATCTTTAAAAAAAGGTATAAATGGGTTTGGGGTTGTAGGAAATCTAGATGACCGCGTAAATTTAATGTCTTTTCTAGGGACATTAGACCATGAAGAATACACCCCAGAGGAGCGCCAAGTTGTGCTCCTCTCTCACCTTTTACACGTGCGAGAACCTGTAAAGTTATTTGCGTTAGCGAATGAATTGAATGTGACGGTCGCCACCGTCAGTAATGATTTAATTAAAGTAGAGAAGTGGCTAAGTCAATTCCAGTTGACCCTCATAAAAAAACGGGGTTATGGGGTTGAGGTAGTCGGTGATGAAGTTATTATACGCAGAGCTTTAAGTAAATTAATTAGTGAAAATTTAAATGAGGATTACTTTTATCAAATCCTCAGTGGTGTGGAAGAAGAACAAACGGCTATTTCAAGAGTTGTCTTAAAGCGGCTGATGCATTATGTTGATTTGGATACTGTAAAAAAGGTAAAAGAAACGATCGACAAATGGCGGATTACCGTAGCTGAGGAAATGGTTGATAGTTCATATGTTGGTTTAATCGTTCATGTTACATTGGCGATTGAGAGATTAAAGCAAGGTGAGAGAATTGAGTTAAGAGGAGAGTATCTCCATTCTTTGCAAACGTATAAAGAGTTTGACCTTGCCAAATCTTTAGCAGGTGAACTTGAAAAAGTGATGGGTATCCAAATCCTAGATGAAGAAGTGGGCTATATCTCGATGCATTTGCGAGCTGTAAAATGGATGAATCAAAAAGAAGAGGTATTAGAAGGTTCAGATTTACAATTAGCTGTGACGGTCAAGAAATTTATTGATGAAGTAGGGAAGGAGCTTAATCTCTTTTTAGAAGACGATGCTCTTTACCAAGGACTAGTCGCTCATTTAAAACCGGCAATGTATCGAATGAGTCAAAGGATGAAAATTCATAATCCTCTTTTAGAAAAAATAAAAGACGATTACGCAGAGCTTTTTCATGCCGTCAAAATGGTTGCCAAACGTATCTTTCATTCGTTGGATATTCCAGATGAAGAAATTGGTTTCCTTGTTATGCATTTTGGTTCTGTATTAGAAATTAGGCGTAAAAAAGCTGAATTAAAAGCATTGGTTATTTGTTCTAGTGGAATCGGCTCATCAAAGTTGTTGGCAAGTCGATTAAATAAGGAATTTCCGGAGATTACGATGTTGAAGAATGCCTCTCTATTTGAATTAGGGCAGCTTCAACTCCATGATTATGATCTAGTCATTTCAACGGTTCCATTACAAGGAATCGGCCATTACTTTCATGTGAAGCCATTTCTGTCAAAGGATGAAGTGCAAACCATTAGAAATTATCTTGATAACGTCTTAACTGAAAAAGCGGTTGTTTGGAAAGAGAACGTTCTTCAGCCTAAAAAAGGAACACTTCAATCATACAATCAGCATTTTTTTAAAGTGGTTGGAGACATTAATGAGGATATCCAAATCGTTCTGCAACAGTTCGAGCTTAAAGAATTAAAACCTGACCTATTAGAGAATAACTTAGCCGCTCTATGTAAATCGTATCAACATAAGAAGATTATTCAGTCTTCTGAGGATGTTTTAGAGGCATTACTTGAACGAGAAAAATTAGGCGGACTAGCGATACCAGGTACATCATTAGCTTTATTTCACACGAGACATCAGCAAATCAATCAGCCATTTTTCTCTATATATCAATTGCAAGAGCCTCTTTTAAGACGAGGGATGGATAACCAAAGCATTTTAGTCGAAAGAATCTTAGTTTTATTAGCACCCGAAACATTTACAGAGCATCGATTAGCTTTGTTAAGTTATATTAGTGCGTTAATTATTGAAAGTGAGCAATCAACTCATTTATTTGAACAAGAGAAAGAATTAGAGATAAAACAATTTCTTGCAAATCGTTTTAAAGAATTTTTGCAGGAAACTTTACAAAAGGAGTGGACAAAATGAAACAAATTTTAGCAAAAGAAAACATTCAATTTAATGGTCAAGCGAAAACGAAAGAAGAGGCAATTAAAGAAGTCGGTGCCATTTTAACGGAAAAGGGATATGTAAATCCAAGTTATGTCGAGAAAATGTTAGAAAGGGAAGAGCTCACTTCGACGTTTATGGGCAATATGTTGGCGATTCCACACGGAACAGACGATGCAAAAAAAGAAGTAATAGCGTCTGGTTTAGCGGTTCAAATTTATCAAGATCCAATTGATTGGAATGGTGAAGAAGTTCGATTGGTCGTTGGAATTGCCGGAATTGGTGATGAGCATTTAGAAATCTTATCTCAAATTGCCATTGTTTGTTCAGAAGAAGAAAATGTAAATAAAATTGTTGAGGCATCAGAGCCGAGTGAAGTATTAGCCCTATTCGAAGAGGTGAACTAATGATGAAGGCGGTCCATTTTGGAGCAGGTAATATCGGGAGAGGGTTTATCGGTGCTCTTTTGCATCGCTCAGGTTATGAGGTTGTTTTTGTAGATGTAAATGCTGAAATTATTGACGAATTAAATCAAAAAAAAGCTTATACAGTTCATATTGCAGAAGAAAATGGACAGCATGAAACAGTGACGAATGTAAGAGGCTTAAATAGTCAAACTCAAGTAGAACAAGTGATTGAGGAAATTGCTTCTGCTAATATTATTACAACTGCCGTAGGACCTAATATTTTAAAATTTGTCGCTGAGCCGATTGCAAAAGGACTAAAGCAACGCCGAGGGAAAGAAGCAGTTGTCATAGCTTGTGAAAATGCAATTGGAGCAACAGAGACGTTAAAATCTCATATCGAGACACATTTGACGGAACAAGAAATCACTGAGATTGAAAAGGTCACAAGCTTCCCTAACTCAGCCGTTGATCGAATTGTACCGAATCAACAGCATGAAGAGCTTCTTACGGTAGCGGTTGAACCGTTTTATGAGTGGGTTATTGATCAAGCGGCGATTCATACAAGCCGACCTGAAATTAGTGGTGTTACTTATGTTCAGGACTTAGCGCCTTATATTGAACGAAAGCTTTTTACGGTTAATACAGGACATGCGATGGTTGCTTATTTAGGGTACGCTAGAGGAATTGAAGCGATTAATGAAGCGATTGCCGATGAGACAATTGAACATAAGGTCCGAGGGGCTTTAGAGGAAACGTCCACCTTATTAACTGAGAAGTACGGCTTTGATCGTGCGGAGCATAAAAAGTATGTCGAAAAGATTTTAAACCGATTCAAAAATCCATATCTCTCTGATGATGTCAAACGAGTCGGCCGAGGTCCACTTAGAAAGCTTAGCTTTAATGAAAGATTTATTAAACCAGCCCGTCAATTAGTTGAACTCGGCTATGAACCAAAAGCCTTATTAGAAGGAATCCAAGCAGCGTTTCACTTTGATGTCCAATCAGACGAGGAAAGTGTCAAGTTACAACAAATGTTGGCTCAAAAAGAGCTAAAAGAAGTCATTGTTGAAGTAACAGGATTAGATAAAAACAGTGCTCTAGTTGAAGAGATTGAGAAAAGATTGAGCTAAACAAAAAGTCGGTAGGGGAAACTTAGAGTGTTCCTCCTACCGGCTTTTTTTGTCGAATAAATAAAGACTATCAAAACTAGGACATTTATATTAGGATAAAATTATTAGTAGTTAAATTTATAGCAGGGGAAAGAAGAGGAGGGAAAAGATGGAAATACATGATGCATATAACACAAAAAGAGTTCATCTTGTCAGCTTAACCTTAATTTGTATTTTGGTGCTGTTGTTAATTGTTCCAGTTGTCATGGACAGAGGGTTACAAGATACTATTCCTATAGTAATTGCTTGTGCAGGGATTGTTTTACTAAGTGTTTTGAATTATTTCTTACCAATTTCAGCATATTTGAAAGGGTTTTCATTTGCTCTGATACCAAATTGTGCGGCTCTTATCCTTCTTGTTTTAGACGGCTTCACTTTAAATAAACATTATATAATTATTGTCACAATTGGTGTTGTCGCCCTTTATTTTAAGAAAAATTTGATTCTCTATTTCGGTATCTTTCTAAATATTGGCTTAATCACAATTTATCTTATTGGACCAGAGCAATTACTTGGTGCGGACCATCAACTTAAGGCGATGGTTACGATTTTAGCAATGGTCAATGGTATCTTAGTAGTCTTATATTTATTAACCAAATGGGGACGTGAATTAATTGAAGAATCGTATCAGAAGGAATTAAGGGCTAACCAATTATTAGAACAGCTCAAAGAGACGTTCGGAGCAATTGAAAAAGGGACGGATCAATTAGAGAATAACGTAACTCACTTTAATACAAATATCGAGACTATTTATGAATCCAGTCAGTATATGCTTGATGCTGTACAGCAAATGACCGAAGCGATCCAGGAGGAATCGAACAGTCTCCATGTGGTGAATATAGCAATGGGGAATTCATTACAAAAAGCTAATGAAACAGTCACGATATCAGAAGGAATTGTCCAAACATCAGATTCAATGAATGGACGAGTAGCGGACGGTTTAGAAAAGATAAAACAAGTGTCTAATCATGTACGAACGATGCATTCATCAATTAGTTTAACGACAACAACCGTTTCTGATTTACAGGAGAGCTTAACGAAAGTAAATAGTTTGTTAGGTGGCGTCAAGAAGATTGCCGAGCAAACGAATCTATTAGCTTTAAATGCTGCGATTGAATCGGCCCGTGCAGGGGAACATGGTAGGGGGTTTGCGGTAGTCGCTGATGAAGTTCGTAAATTAGCGGAGCAAAGTGAAGAAATAACCGTAACGATTACAGATGTGACCACGACACTCTTTGAAAAATCGCAACTTGCCCAAGAGAAATCAGTGGAAGGTGAACGGGCTGTTAAAGAAGGAGCACATTTACTTGAAGATGTTGCTGACTTCTTTTACGAAATAAAAAATTCTTATCAACAGACGAATGTGGAGCTCACAAAAGGAATGGATGAAATAAAAGGGGCAACTGAACATTTTATGGATGTTCAAGCACAAATCGAGAATGTCGCCAATATATCAGAAGAAAATGCCGCATCAACAGAAGAGATATTATCAACCTTGGAAAGTGAGCACAATTTAATTATGAAAATGAACGAATCAATCGCACAGATAAAAGAATTAAGTGCGGAATTAAGAGCACTCGTTCACCATGAAAATAAATAAAAAGAGACCATCATAGGATACAATAAATGAATTGGGAAAGCGATGAGAAGGTTAAATCACCTCTCATCGTTTTTTCTTGGAGCACTAGCTTCGTACTCTTTTTGAGGAACATCAGATCGAATGCTGTGGTTTAACTTTCGCGAATTTGCTGATAAAGTTGAGCAAATTGGCTTTTGTTAAAAATTTGTGGAACTGGATAAAGGGGGTTTGCTTCTGTATAAGCCCGGTTTACCATTAATGGAATGTCCTTATCTTCCACTTTTGTTTTGTTTGGAATACCCATCTTATCATTTAAATTCTTAACCGCTTCAATAAATGCCACAGCCTTATCGGCTATCGGAGTGGTTGACTCAACTAAGTTGACAGCGTCTGCTAAGTTAGCTAAACGAGGATAGACCTTTTCCCCATAAGCTTCTAATACATAAGGCAATATAATCGCATTGGCTAATCCGTGAGGGGTTGAATAAAACCCACCTAAAGTATGGGCGATAGCATGCACATTTCCGACATAAGCACGGCTAAACGCTAACCCAGCTAAATAGGAGGCCTTTTGCACCTTTTCGCGTGCTTTGATATTTTCCCCATTTTCATAAGCCTCATATAAATTTTCTAAGAGGAGTTTAACCGCTTCTAAACATTGCTGTTCGGTTTCGGATGTAGTGCTTTTGCCAATATAGGCTTCGATTGCGTGTGTTAACGCATCCATGCCTGTTGCTGCTGTTAAGTTTTTCGGCAGTTTAATGGTCAAGTTGGGGTCAAGAACGGCGATGTCTGGTGTTAACACCGGATCCATTAAAGCATACTTTTCGAACGTTTTCGCATCGGAAACAACGGCAGCTAGTGTCGCTTCACTACCTGTTCCGGCTGTAGTTGGAACGGCGATAAGTAGTGGTGTTTCTTTTTGTACTTTCATTACCCCTTTTAATTCACTTATTTTTTTATTCGGTTGAGCGACTCGAGCGGCAATAACTTTTGCACAATCAATTGGAGAGCCGCCACCAAAGGCTAAAAGAGCGTCACAATGAAGCTCTTTGTACTGTTGTAGAGCTTCTTCTATTAAATCAATCGTTGGATTTGGTTTTGTGTCGCTAAAGACATCGTAACGAATGTTTGTTTTATCTAATTGTATGAGCAAAGGTTCCATTAATCCTGAGGAGACAATGCCTTTATCGGTGACGATAAATAGATGATTTATTTTTTGATTTATGATATAAGAGGGGACGTTATTTATACTTCCAACTCCTTCAATTAGTTGAGGTTTCCTCCATTTTAAAAAAGTAGTGAAGGTCCGCATTATCATTTGGTAAGTCCGACAGTATTGTTGATACATTTTGTTTCAACTCCTTTACTGATTTTATGGTAACTATACCCTTTTTCCTATATGATAATAGTAACGCATCGTTCTAATGGAGAGGTGTTTATGGAATTAGTTCTATTTATTTTTATCATACTTGTTGCTTCAATCTTGCAAACTAGCTCAGGATTCGGTTTTTCAATATTAGCTACTCCTTTCTTATTACTTTTATTTGAGCCGTTTGAAGCTATTCAAATTAATTTATTAGTATCACTTATTATCTCTATGCTTCTATTTAGAAAAATAAATTCTGATATTGATTATGGGATGTTAAGGCGTTTAGTGATCGGAAGCCTTCCTGGTTTGCCACTGGGAATCTATATTTTTTTAACTGTTGATATTTCGTTGTTAAAAGTTGGGGTTAGTATCATTATTCTATGTTTAACGCTATTACTCCTTTTCTCATTTCGAATTAAACAAAAACAGTCAAGGGATTATGGAGTCGGTAGCATCACAGGTACTCTGACTACGGCGATTGGCATGCCTGGTCCACCATTATTGCTCTATTTTTTAAGTACAAATACATCAAAAGCCACCGTTCGAGCAACAACTCTAGCTTTCTATTTATTTATCTATTTTGTTAGTTTTGTTATCCAAATGATATTTGCTGGGACGAGTCAGGTTGTTTGGACTTCCACGGTTATAAGTTTACCTTTTGTTCTCGGTGGTTTATGGGTGGGACAATATCTGTATCGGAAAATGGATCAAAGAACCTTCCGTATTCTTACATATATTCTATTATTTTTTACAGCGATTTATTTGTTAGTAGAGAGATTTATTTAGAGAAAAGGATGGGGAAACAATGAAACTTGCCTTAGTAACAGGTGCAAACAGTGGCTTCGGCTTTTTGATCACAATTGAATTATTAAAGCAGGGATATACAGTCGTTGCGACGATGAGAAAGTTAGAAAATCGTTTGGAGCTTGTTGAACAGGCCCATCAACTTCGTATTGAAGAACATTTACATATAAAAAAAATGGATGTTACTAATCCTGAAGAAGTTAAGAAGGTGGCAGAAGAATTAACAGCTACATTTGGGCAATTAGATATATTAATTAATAATGCAGGCTACTGTCAGGCTGGTTTTTTTAATGATCTGGAATTAGATGAATGGCAGGAACAATTTAACGTCAATGTAACAGGAGCTTTTTTAGTGACAAAGGAACTTCTGCCTTTATTAAAAAAATCTGCACCTGCGAAGATCATTAATATTAGTAGTGTAAGTGGTTTTATTGCTTTTCCGGGATTGTCTGCTTATTGTGCCTCTAAGTATGCCTTAGAAGGATTTAGTGAAAGCTTAAGAATTGAACTATTAAGTGAGCAAATTTACGTATCGTTAATTGCACCAGGCTCTTATCAAACGAGAATTTGGGAAAAGTCATTAAAGGATGCTGAAAAATATAATCTTGAGCAGTCGCCATTCAAAGCAAAAGTGATTAATCAAGCAAAAGAAGCGTCTGCTAATGCAGGTGACCCTAATGAGGTCGTTCAATTAGTCATGAAGGTGTCTCAGAAAAAGAAACCAAAGCTGCGCTATCCAGTAGGAAAAGGTATAGGTTTGCTCTATTATCTTAAGAGATTACTGCCCTATGCTTTGATGGAAAAACTGATCTTGCTGAAGGTGAAAGCTGGGAATTGAGACAAGAAAGTCTTAACCAAGAAAAAGGCTGTGCGAAAGTCATGTTATCTCTTTTGCACAGCCCTATTATTTTTTTAATAAACTTTATCACCGTTAAAAATCGAATTTTTGACGACGACATAATCAACGTTACGAATCGCCTCAAGTTTATTTCCGCCAGAATAAGAGATAGATGATTGTAAGTCTTGCTCCATCTCATTTAACGTATCTTGTAAAGAGCCTTTATGGTCAACGAGCATTTTTTTACCTTCGACGTTTTTCTTTTCTCCTTTTTGGAATTCAGAAGCCGAACCGAAATACTCTTTATAGAGCTTACCGTCCTTTTCAATCGTTTCCCCTGGAGATTCCTCATGTCCTGCAAATAGTGAACCGACCATGACCATTGAAGCACCAAAGCGGACTGATTTTGCAATGTCACCGTGAGTACGGATACCACCATCGGCAATGATCGGTTTACTCGCTGCTTTTGCACACCAACGAAGGGCCGCTAACTGCCAACCACCTGTACCAAAACCTGTTTTAATCTTCGTAATACATACTTTACCAGGACCAATTCCAACTTTGGTTGCATCAGCACCTGCATTTTCAAGTTCACGTACGGCTTCAGGAGTTCCGACATTTCCAGCGATAACAAAGCTTGCTGGTAAATGTTTTTTAATATGTTGAATCATCTCAATGACAGCATTGGAATGTCCATGAGCAATGTCAATTGTAATAAACTCAGGAATTAACTCTTTCGTTGCTAATTGTACAATAAAATCATACTCATCATCTTTTACACCGACACTAATCGAAGCAATTAACCCTTTGTTATGCATGTCTTTAATAAAATCAGCACGCTTTTCAGGTTGAAAACGATGCATAATATAAAAATACCCGTTTTCAGCTAGATTAATGGCGATTTTTTCATCAATGATCGTTTGCATATTTGCTGGTACGACCGGTAATTTAAATGTATGACCACCTAATGTAATGCTCGTATCACATTCAGAACGACTGTTCACAATACATTTTGCGGGGATTAGTTGAATATCTTCATAATCAAATACGTTATCCATTATATGCACCTCTAAATACGAATATTTTATCGTTAAGATAATATTAATGTTCGTCCATTAGGTAATTTACCTCATTTTGAAGCAGTTGTCAAAGCATTAATTTGGGAATATCTTTAAGAAAGTAAGAAAACGCTTACTCTGTATGTGTTTAAGCTTGTCAAAATTTTTATTTGAGGCAGTGAATTAGTGGAATAAGAACTGAATTGAATGACATTTTTTTTGAATAGGATTAACCAATAAGTAAAAAATTATTAATGGATTCTAAGAGGATGAGTGGATTGTACTAACTAATCATAAGAAAAGTGATTTTTTGAAAGCTTTGCTTGATGTAAGTGCCTGTTGTTCACTATTTGCCATTACTTATTAAAATGATTACATCAGGTGAACTCAATCCAACGGTCCTGCTTGTTGAAGGGAAGAGATTAATTAAAGTGTTTATTTTGTGAAACATTTACTATTGTTGTGTGAGGGACGACATTTGTTCACCAATAGTAAACGAATCAAAACCTTGCATTCTTATAATGCAAGGTTCTTTGTTTTAAAATATTTTAATTAACCTTTTTATTGACTCTACATAGGGAATAACATTAAACAGCCTACTCCCTCTAAAAAGAAACGAGCAATATTCATAGGCTCTTATTTTTGCTTAAAAGAAGTGAGCTCCTCTTGTTTCCATTCTCCCAAAAATTCGGCTTCATTATAGTTATAAAAATTCGCCAAAATTTCTTTTCGATCGTCGATGAATAGCTGGTCCGCAATAGCTGATACAATACGAGGGATCCCAAACTTCATTCCTGATAGTGCAGAAGCGGTAATTCCACAGCTTATTAACGCTGAATAGTTGAAGGAGAAAAGACCGTGTAGTTTTGGCGTGCCTTCTGTCGTTCGACTCAAAAAGGCGAAACCAGAGCTTAAATAAGGATGAGCGTCGAGGATGTCATTTTTCACCTCGTCTTTTGCTCGAAATTTATCTCCCCAGCGGGCAATATGTTCTTCAACTAAAGCCAGTTCTGGACGTAAGGATGGGTCGGTTAAGAGACCTGTACTTATAATGAGAAAGTCAAACGTATACGTTCCTTTTGGGGTTGTCACTTTTGCACCCTCTGTTGTTTCTTCAACCGAAAGCCATGGGGAGCCAAGGTGTAATTGGAACCCAGGCCAAGCAAGAGCACGGTTAAAAGTATCATTTGTTGGTGGTTGATTATGGTTGAAAAAATGAGCGATTGCTTCATATTTATCCTTATCCTCTAATGCGGCAAAACGCTCAATCATTCCGGAAAGCTCCATTTGTCGGATTGGGTTTATTCTCGGCATTTCTTTTCGGCGCACGAAGACATGGGCTTCGGTAACTTCTTCTGTTAAAGCGTAGTTTGCATTATCAAAAGCAGAAGCTCCTCCGCCTAAAACCGCTATTTTTTTTTCTTTTAAATGTTCAAAATTAATGGATTGTGATGTGTGAGCATACAAATGTTGTGGGAGGTTCTCTGAAATCATCGCCGGAATATGCCATTGTCCTCCACCTTGTATCCCTGTTGCTAGGACAACTTTACGTGCTAAGACTTGTTTAGAAGGTGCTCCTAGACCTGTTAAATGTAAACGATGAAGTCCTTTTTCTACTGGTTCTACAAGCTCTAGCGTTGTCTCGTTCACAACAGGCAGTTGTAACACTTGACGAAACCAGCGCAAATAGTCCATCCAATCATGACGTTGAATTTTGTCGATAGCTTCCCAACTTTCCTCGCCATATTGGGCCTCCCACCAAGCTCGATACGTAAGAGATGGGACACCTAAGTCAATCGATGTGAGCTGTTTTGGCGTTCGCAGTGTAACCATCCGGGCATAGGTGACCCAAGGTCCTTCCTGTCCCTCTTTGTTCTCATCAAGCACTAATATATTGGAAATTCGTTCTTTTAATAAACCAAAGGCAATCGCAAGCCCACTTTGACCCCCACCGACAATGACCACATCATAAACATGCTCATCAGAGTGGGTGGTAGGAGTTAGCCAATCAGCCCCTCCAAAATTTAGATAAGAAAGATCTTTTTGCACTCGTTTATTTAATAAGTCTAAACTCATATATCTTCAATCCTTTCTTGGAGAATTGGCTTCATCGCTTATATTGTCGTTCCTTACATTGAAATGTGATTAAGAAAAGAGTAGCATTGACATGGTGGGATGTGGATGTTCAATTCATCTAAATTTATTTACTCCATTTGGTTAAGTTAGTTAATTGGGAATGTAAAAATACCTGACGCTAGGTTTATATAAATAATTTAAGTGTAAAAGTGCTTATGTTAACTTTTGTTTATCCGATTCATCGGATGAATAAATAGGGGATTAATCATTTATTATAGTGGCTACATTTTTAAGCAGGTCATTTATGTGAGATAATGCTACAAGGTTTTAGTGCTCTTTATACCAATGTCATGGTCGCTAGAATTGGAAGGCTGGTTATTGAAAAGTAAAAACGTTAAACTGAATACAATATGTTGGATACATAAAGGATGAAGATCATGAGAAAAGAAGTAACGGTTAAAGTAAAGCCCAAATTTTTAAAAGGATATCGAGCAGGCTATCCTCTTATTTCTAAAGAGGCATTAGAGAATATTAATCAACTGACAGAGGAAGGGACCCTCGTTAAGTTAGTTGATGATAAGCATCAATTTTTAGGGAAAGGTTATTATGGGAAGCAAAATAAAGGCTTTGGTTGGATTTTAACGAATAAAGAAAAAGAAAAAATCGATCAATCATTTTTTGAAGAAAAAATTCAAAAAGCAGTAGCAGAGCGCAGAGAATTGTTTCAATCGGACGATACAAATGCGTTTCGAGTTTTGAACGCAGAAGGAGACGGTGTTGGAGGTTTAACGATTGATTTTTTTGATGGTTATTATTTAATTAGCTGGTACAGTGAGGGAATGTTTTCTTTTCAGAAGGATGTTATTGCCGCATTAGAAAACACAGTGGATTACAAAGGAATTTATCAAAAGAAACGATTTAATACGGGTGGGCAGTACATAGAAGAAGATGATTTTGTCGCAGGCACACGCGGTGAGTTCCCGCTTATTGTGAAGGAGAATGGTGTTCAATTTGCGATCTATTTAAACGACGGAGCGATGGTCGGTGTCTTTTTGGACCAGCGTGAGGTTCGGAAAACGATCCGTGACCATTATGCAGAGGGTAAAACGGTGCTGAATACTTTTTCTTATACGGGGGCTTTTTCTGTTTATGCCGCGTTAGGAGGAGCACTTAAAACGACGAGCGTTGATTTAGCCAATCGTAGTTTAGCGAAAACGATCGAGCAATTCAGTGTCAATGGTGTCGATTATGAAGCACAAGATATTATAGTTGATGATGTCTTCAAATATTTTAAATATGCGAAGAAAAAGGAGAAGACCTTTGATCTTGTTGTGCTTGATCCACCCAGTTTTGCTCGTTCTAAAAAGTTTACTTTTAGTGCCGCGAAGGATTATACGAATCTTCTAAAGGAAGCGATTGAGATTACTGAAAAAGGAGGGGCCATAGTTGCTTCGACAAATAGTGCTTCCTTTGATATGAAGAAATTTAAAGATTTTATTGATCAGGCCTTTAAACAAACGAATACAAAGTACAAAATCGAAGAAGAATTTTCCTTACCAGCAGACTTCAAAATCCATCCACAATATCGTGAGGGTGATTATTTAAAGGTTGTTTTTGTGAGGAAGCGATAATTAAAGGACGCAGTGAATCTAGTTTTCCTATAGTCCCATAAGGTCACTAGCTGGCTTTGTGGGATTATTTAGTGTGGGGAGTTAGGATAAGTAATGAAAATCACGAGTTTGGGAAATTAGGGTGCGAAAAAGCTGGGATAAGTAATGAGAATCGTGGTTTTGGTGAATTAGAGTGCGAAAAATCTGGGATAAGTAATGAGAATCGTGGTTTTGATAAATTAAGGTGAGAAAAAGCCGGGATAAGTAATGAAAATCACGAGCTTGGAAAATTAGGGTGCGGAAAGGCCGGGATAAGTAAGGAGAATCATGAGTTTGGATTAAGTCCGTATAATTGTGTAAAAAGAAAAAGGGTTCATCTTAATTCCCTTTGGTTAGAATGTTTTTTACCGCTAAAAAACAAAACCAGGAGGAAAAAGATGACCCAAGTACAGTTTAACCTAAATTTGGAAAGTTTAACAGGGAAAATCAATCATTCGAATCTAGATGAAATTACAAAAGCAGCTATTGTATTAGTTTTTAATGAAATTATGAAGAAAGAGCAGGATGATTATTTAAGAGCCTCATCCTATGAGCGGATAGAAAGTCGAGTCGATTATAGAAATGGATATTATGAGCGTGAGTTAATTTTAAGTTCAGGGAAAATTACTCTAAAAGTTCCGAGGACACGTAGTGGAGAATTTTCTCCAAGCCTATTTGAGCGGTATTCAAGGGTTGAACAAAGCTTGGTATTAAGCATGATGGAGATGGTCATTCAAGGGGTCTCTACACGTAAAGTAACGCATATCGTCGAACAACTTTGTGGTCAAAACGTATCAAAGTCCTTTGTATCATCGATGACAGAAAAGTTAGATCCCGTTGTCAGAAAATGGTCAATCCGCCCATTGAACGTGGTGTATTACCCTTATGTATCTGTGGATGCGATGTATATAAAAGTAAGAGAGCACCAAAAGGTCGTGTCTAAGGCTGTTTATATTGCCCAGGGCTTTACGAACCGAAACAAGAAAGAAATCATCGGGTTCATGGTTAGTCATCAAGAGAGTTATGAAGCATGGAAAGAGTTTCTGCAGAGTTTGAAACAAAGAGGGCTAGCGTCACCTAAACTCATGATTTCAGATGCACACCAAGGTCTCAAAAAAGCGATAAGTACTGTGTTTGTAGGGACTCCCTGGCAAAGGTGCACCGTTCATTTCAAACGAAATTTATTTAGTGAATTACCGAAGAAAGGAATGGAAATCGAAAAAGCCATTATCAAAGATATATTTAACTCACTGGACGCTGAAATGGCAAGAGAGAAATTAGAGAAATTTCTGGTAACCTATAAGGAAAATCGTAAGTTACAAAAAACTTTAACGAAACTCGAAGAAGGTTTTGAAGATGCCATCCAATTCCTGAACGAACCGATTAAATGGCAACGTCATATTCGCTCAACTAATTCACTTGAACGCTTAAACCAAGAAATACGTCGTCGTGAAAAAGTGATACGAATCTTTCCAAATGACAACTCGGCATTCCGATTAATTGGTGCTTTACTTATAGAATTAGATGAGCGTAAATCACAAAAGAACATCCTATCTTAATTGAGAAAACAGAAGTGAAAAGAACCGAAAATAGAATCGACAGGTTTTTCTGAAGGAAGGGGGTACCCCCTTCCTTCAGAAAAACCATAAAACATTACTAACCATAATTTACACAGAATGAAGGACTTGACTTGAGTTTGAGAAATTACAGTACGAAAAACCAAGGCAGTGATTGGCTTTTACATTAACGTCGAAAAATGCTATCCCATTTAATAGGGATGCTTTTCCATCTTCTTTCATATGCTATAAAAAAGCAGAAAAGGTTCGATTTTATGATAAAAAAATGGTTAAAGATTACTTTTATATTAATTCTCCTATACGTTGGGTATGTTTTGATTTCGACAACTCTTGTTTTTAAAATCCACACACCAACTGCCCCGGATTGGCAACCCACATTTGAAAGTGGGGAGAATGAATCCGATGATCGGGTCATGCTCGTACAGGATCGTTTTGAATCGGGAATGGCTCGGATTCAATTGATTGATCACGCTGAACAATCAATTGAAATTTCTTCATATGCTGTACATGAGGGGAAGTATGCTGATTTATTTTTTGGAGCTCTGTTTGAAGCAGCTGATCGTGGCGTTCATGTCCGAATTCTTTTAGACGGGATCGTCAATAAGTGGAATTCAGACCTTCGTGAGTTAAGTTATGCGATGTTTGAGCATCCCAATATGGAGTATCAGTTTTACGAACCTTTGAACTTACTCAAACCGTGGACATGGAATAATCGTTATCATGATAAATTATTAGTCATTGATAATGAGATGGTAATGGTCGGGGGTAGAAATATTGGCGACCGTTATTTTGGTCCAGAAGGTGCAAAAGATGCGACCAATGATCGCGATGTCATTGTGATGAATACAGATGAAGAACGATATGAACAGAGTGTTTTATTTGATGTAGGGCAATATTATGATATGGTTTGGAACCACGATTATACAAAAGCAGTTGTAACCGATGTTTCGAAAAGGCAACGTAATAAAGGAAAAGCTCGAGAACAAGAGGTAAAAAAAACATATCAGCAAGCTGTTGAACAATATCCTCAATATTTTTTAGAGGAAGTCGATTGGTTAGCGACATCTTTTCCCGCAAATCAGGTCAAGTTTCTGCATAGTCCAATTGAGCGACTGAATAAGGAGCCCATCATTTGGTTAGAGCTCATTCACCAATTAGAAAACGCATCAGGTTTTGTTTATATGGAGAGTCCATATATTATTCCAACGAAAAAAATGCTTGCGTATTTAGAAGACAGCGAAGTGGAGATAGAAAAGATCAAGTTAATGACGAACTCATTTGCTTCGACTCCTAATGCTGTCGCTTTTTCAGGGTACTATCCAAATCGTGATCACTTGGCAGTGGAATCCAATGCCTTATATGAATTCCAATCAAACACAGAGTCGTTACATGGAAAAACGTATATTTTTGATCAAAAAATTAGTTTAGTCGGTTCCTTTAATTTAGATGCGAGAAGTACTTTTTTAAATACAGAGGTAATGGTTTTGATTGATAGTGAACCGTTTGCTAGGCATTTACAGGAAGAGATTGATTATGCGATGGAACAGAAAAGTTTACGGGTTTTGGGTGATGGGTATGAAGCTGATCCTAATGTTGAGGAGGCTGATGTGAGTGGTTGGAAAGTTAGGAAGATTAAAGCCTTATCTTATATCACAAGGTTTTTTGATTACCTATTATAAAAAGAGAAAAGGGACTGTCCGATTAGGTTTTCGAAATGAACCTAATGGCAGCCCCTTTTTTCTCTAAACCGATTCTCCTGATGGACTCAATTTTTCTTCTTTGTTTACTTGGTGAGCGTAGAGACGATAAATGAAATACGCGATAAGCGATAAAATCATTCCAATAATAAAAGGTAAGTTAATCGCGATGGAAAATAATAACCCTCCAAGTGGTGGACCGATAATCCGACCAAGGGAATCCATGGAAGATAAAAGGCCGGTTACTTGGCCATAAGCAGATTTGGCTCTTTTGGTTACTAAGGAAGAAACACTCGGACGAATAAAGCCATTTCCTATTCCAAATATGGATAAAAAGATAGCGGCGGTCACAAAGCTATCGATAAATAAAATAAGGGCAAAACCTAAAGCCGAAATAAAAATCCCGAGCTGAATCACTTTTCCTTCGCCGACTTTTTTCGTTAAGCGCCCGACTAAACCACCTTGCACGATGGCTCCAGCAAAACCCATAATCATAAATATATATCCGAGTTGAACCGGGCCAAGGCCAGCTTTTTCAAAAGCGTAATAGGCAAAGGTTGCTTCAAGGCCTGCGAGCGATAATGTGACAAAAAGTTGTAAGAGAAATAAGTTTGAGGTCGGTCCGTTAAAGGCCGACTTTAGGGACGGTCGACTTCGGTTCGACTCTCCCTTGTTTTCTTTACTTAAGGATTCTTTTAATACAGTCAATACAAGGAAAAAAGTAATAAGCGATGAAGCACCTGCAAGGTAAAAGGGGATCGTTAAACTCGTGTCTGAAAAAATCCCACCGATTCCCGGACCAAAGACAAATCCCAAACCGACAGCAGCACCGACAATTCCCATTCCCTTACTTCGGTTTTCTTCACTCGTAACGTCTGCTACATAAGCCATAACAGTTGGCATATTTGCTGCTGACAAAAAGCCACCGATTATACGAGCAGCAAACAGCATCCAAAGAGTGGAAGCAAAGGCCATTAAAAAGAAAGATAAAGAAAGACCAGCAATTCCAATTAATAATACGGGCTTTCGGCCAATTCGAATCGGAGATTCTCCCCCACATCGGTGCAAAAATGAATTGCATTAAAGAATAGACGGCCATTAACAAGCCTAATTGAGTTGGGGAAGCCCCAAGCTCCTCGGCATAAAACGGCATGACGGGAATAATAATCCCAAACCCGACCATGACTAAAAACATAATCGCAAATAATATTGGCAATACTTTTTTTGCTTCCATTTTGTTCACTCCAATTAAAACCTTCATCTATCAGAAGGTCTGTCCAGTCAAAAACATACTTTATTATTATACACCTCTTTAGCCCATTTCAGAAATTGAACAAGTGAACACTTTTAAAAGATTCTTTTATTAAGTAAGTAGTTAAAGGGAACGAGGGCTAGTCATTGTTTTTAGTTAAGGATGGGACGAGTTTTCTTTATAGTTGATAATATGTATGATAGTAATAAAGGGAATTTATGCCTGTTCAGAAAGGAAGATGTAGCAATGTCAACCTCACTTATCCAATTAGTCAATATTAGCATCGTAGAAGGCAATAAAATATGGTTCCATCCGTTTGATTTTGAAGTTAAAAAAGGAGAGGTAGCAGCGATACATTGTGAACGAGACCTTGGCAAAAGGTTGTTGAAGCTCTTGATTGGAGAAGAGTCTTCGGCTACAGGGAAAATTCGTTATTTCAGACTTGAACACCCTAAAAATTGGAATAAATATAATCGGAAAATAGGTGTGGTGATGCATGAAGAAGGGTACTACGAGCGATTATCGCCATTTGAATACCTACAACTTTTTAAAAACTTGTATGACGTAGATACAGATGTAAATGAGTATCTTCGCAAAGCCAACTTATTAGCGGTTAAGAACAGTAAAATCAAATTTCTCGACGCTTCAGCGAAACGACGTTTATCGTTTGTAAAAGCAATGATTCATCAACCAGATTTGCTTATTTTTGAAGAACCAGACCAAAACATCGATTTAGAAAGCAAAATTACCTTAAGAAGGTTAATTACCGAGCTAGCCGAAGAGGGGGTAGCCTCATTGGTTCTTACTAGTAATATGGAAAGTGCAATCATTTTAACCAATCAGGTTTATCGCTTAAATGAAGATGGGATGAAAAAAATTGAGGTTTTAGATCAAAGCGAGGAAATAACGAGTACAATGCCGCTTCAAGCACCTGTCTCTGAACAAGGTGTAAATGAGAGTACTACTGCAGAAAAGAGTGAAGCCCAATCATTTCAAGTGCAACTCGAACGTATTCCAGCCAAGGTCGAAGAGAAAGTTATCTTATTTGATCCTACTGAAATTGATTATATCGAAAGCAATGATGGAACCGTCCATTTACATGTAAAGGGAGAATCATTTCCTTGTACGATCACATTAAATCAGTTAAGTGGAAGACTCCAACCATTTGGCTTTTTCCGCTGTCATCGTTCTTATATTGTCAACTTACAAAAGGTACGAGAAGTCATGACTTGGACTAGAAACAGCTATAGTTTGATTTTGGATGATCGAAATAAAAGCAATATTCCGTTATCAAAAGGGAAACTTAATGATTTAAAAGAGGTTTTAGGAATGTAATTAAGTTTTATTTCCCCGGAAATTGTCGGCAAGTGTCGTTTGTATGTCCCCTGCTTTGACCTATAGACGAGGCCGACCTAGAAGGTTTCTTTTTTTATTAAGGTTAGGTCATACTCCGCGGCCTTCGTTTGGATTTTTAACATAAGATATACCTGTTTGTTTATCGATAAAATGTCTCCATTCATCATCATTTTTACTCCTTTTACCGTTATTTTAAGGCGGCAATTGGCTCTCGGGCGTAAACTGAAGTCAAGCAAATAGGAAAACGGAAAGGGAGAATTATATGGAGAATATTATTGAAGTCTCACAGTTACAAAAAGATTTTGAAGGGAAAAAGGCTTTAGAAAACGTTTCTTTTACCATTAAGAAAGGGGAAACTTTTGGCTTTCTTGGGCCGAGTGGTTCTGGTAAAACGACAACAATCAAAATTTTAACCGCTCAATTAACAGCTTTTAATGGGGAAGTGAAAGTATTTGGTGCACCTGTGGAGAAATTAAAAAAGGGTTCCCAAATGAAACGAATTGGGGTATTAACGGATAATACAGGACTATACGAGCGATTATCGATTGAAGATAATTTAAAAATGTATTGTGATTTATATAGTGTCAAATATGATCGAATTGATGAAGTATTAGAAGAGGTCGGCTTGTTAAAAGAACGCCCAATGCAAGTAAGTAAACTTTCTAAAGGGATGAAACAGCGTGTCACTTTGGCGAGAACAATTCTTCATCAACCAGAATTGTTATTTCTTGATGAACCAACTTCTGCTCTTGATCCTGTTAGTACAGAACGAATTCACCGTTCATTAAAAAAACTGAATGAGCAAGGGACAACGATATTTTTAACTACTCATGATATGAATGAAGCTGAGAAAATCTGTGATCGTGTCGCTTTCCTTAATAAGGGAGAAATTAGATTGATGGATACTCCTTCCAACTTACGATTAGGTTATACGGATTCGTCTATTACATTGTTGCTAAAAGATGGAAGTGAAAAAACGGTAGACAAAGATCATGAAGGAGCCGAATTGATCAAGCAAGCCATTACAACGAACCAATTAAAGGCGATCCATTCAAATGAGCCTACATTAGGTGAAATTTTTGTACGTGTAACAGGAAAGGAGCTAATTTAATGCTATCCCTTAAAAGAATTCAAACGATTTTTATTAAAGACTATAAAGACCTAATGAAAAATTCATATATGTTGTCAACGGCCATAATGCCTTTGCTATTTGCTTTTCTGTTCGGCAGAGGAGAAGAGGTAGAACTTATCGTTTCGATTGTTCCGATTACATTAGCAATGGTTATTGTCGGCTCATTTGTTCAGGCGGCGATGATTGCTGAAGAAAAAGAAAAGAATACGTTAAGAGGTTTATTATTATCACCGTTAAGTACATCGGAAGTGTTTATTGGGAAAAGTTTGCTTTCTGCAGTTCTTACGGCCATCATGATTGCTGGTGTGATTTTGATAAGTGGCTTTCCGATTCCTGAAAATACGTTATTGTTTATCGTGGCTATTTTTATTAGCTTAGTCATTTATATTGGGATTGGAACGATACTCGGGTTGATGTCGCGGACGGTTATGGAAACAACAGTAGTTGGAATGCCTGTGTTAATTATTTTTGGAATGAGCTCATTGTTTCGCAATTTCTTTGAATCTGAGTGGTTATATAACATTCTATCTTACTTACCGGATGGACAATTTGCGACACTCGTCCTTAATCTGCATCAAGGACTGCCAGTTGGGGAAAATTTAGTGATTCTAGGAATATGGGCACTAGTAACGATCGTGATTACGGTGCTGATTTATAAAAGACGTCGATTTGATTAAATGAGAATTTAAAGGGCAGGTAAGTGGTTCGTGGAGAACTACTTACCTGCTTTTTAGGAGGGATAATGAAAAAGGTCTTTATTTAATTAACCAGTTTGTTAACGGAAGAACGGATAGATAAGTAAGCAATAAAGATTGCTATAAATATTAAAGAGAGCATCATAGCTATCGAAATAAAAATTAACTTCCAAGTTAATGAAAATAGGATACTTAATAAAAGAATACTAATGAGTGTCCCGCTAAAAATAGCAATGCTCAACCAGAAAGCCGATTCCTTTAAGCATAAGTTTCGAACATCACTTATTTTCCAACCTATATCTCTTAAAGTCATTAATTCCTCACTCCTCAAAAGGAGAAAACCTGTCGTACTCTCACCAATGGATAAAAAGGCTAGGAACAAAGAGGCGATCATAATAAAGAGCAGGACTAAACTTAAAGAGTTATTAATAAATTGACCTAAATACGTAGCATTTGTTAAATCAATCGTCGCCTCTAATGTAGCTAATACAAATATCGATAAAATCGAAACAGATAAAAGCTGGATAAATGTTAACCATAAAAATTTTCGATAATGCACTAAATTTCGTAACCAAATCGGTTGACCAATTTTTACGTTCGGTGACGTAACTTTAGCTTTCTCTTTTTTATACGAAAGCACGATACAAACCAAAAGTGTTAAGAGAATTGTGGCTGCCAAATAGTGATAAATAGTAGAGTCGATAAAGGTAAAGATGATGAGTGCTACTACAATAGCGAAGAACATTAGTAACAGTTGTTCGAGCAAATGATTCCGTTGAATATGTTTCATTTTCCAACCTAAATCAAATAAAATTTGATGTTCTTCTTGTTTCGTATACCTTCTGAATAAAAAACGATTACTTAAGTAACCAAAACTGACGATAATCAGCATACTTGAAATCATCACATTTGCTGTATTCCATCCATCATGTATATGAGTGGCTGCCCCTAAACTAGTCCAAGGCTGAGTCACTTCCCCAATACCTTCAACGATCATTTCCATATCGGTTGGAGAGGCTCCGGCCACCACATCAATTTGAAAATCACCTATTTTTGAAATCTCGGTCACAGCCTCACTGATTCGATTAATCGCTTTTTCATCGTAAGCAGTAATATCAGATACCCTTACTCGAATGGCATCAATTGGACTTTCTCCTTTAATGTGAACGGCACTTTCTAAGCTGACCAAACCTTGAGCCGGAGCACTGACAAAACTCCCAGGTGTCAAGGTTTCATGCAAGGTGGTTCCGTCCTTTTTTAAGGTAGAAGGTGCTTGTTGATAAATCCCAAGAGGACTCGAGGAAAGTGAAGACTGATATTCTTCCGTCGTAAAACTTCCGACAGGATAAATCAAAAAAGGGATTTCTGCTAACTCATAAGCCGCACCACCCTGTTCTTTCATTTCTCTAAAGACCGGGACCTCAGATTCTGACTGAATTTGTTTAACGCTCAATTTATTCTGGTCAAGAATTTCATAATCAATTTTCTCCGTATGATAAAAACGGGAGGATTCACTTACACCAAAAGCAAAGGTCATAGGTGTGCTAATCTGCCCATCATAAGTAATTGAAAAAGGGGTATATTGAAAGGGGTTGATCTGTTCCGTCAGTTGAAGCCAATAGGTTTCTTTATTAAGTTTGGGGATATCTTTAAATTGATCAAATAATTCATAATAATTTTCCGAAAAAACAAACGATAAATCAGGCTCTACATTTAGTTCATTCTTTAAGTGCTTCGTTTGAGCACTTGACCAATCTAGACTAGTGACATCGACAATGGCATCCAAAGAAACATGCGTATCCTCTAAGTAGATAACCGGGATATGCTTGCCAACATTTAAGCTTTGATAGCCCGCAATTAAATTGGGGGAGATTGGCTCGTGAAAGGCTGATAAATCAATCCCTGTTAACTTTTCTTCTTCTTCTTGATCAATTCCAACCATCAGGTGATACGTTGTTGGCATCTTAAAGACAGGTCTTGCTCCTAGATTTAAATAATCTAAATTTGTATTTTGTTCAACATAATCAAATCCTTCAAAGAAATCGTTCTCTTCGAGGAAATAATAGGAACCACCTGAGCCTAATGAATAGTGATTGACACCATCAGAAGTTTGATACTCTAGCTCGATAAAAGAACTTGTTTCAGGATTGGCTAATTCCATCGTATTTTGTTCACCAGCAAAATAGCCTAAAGAGGCAATCGGAGCCGCTATGTCGATGTGATCAAGCTCTTTCATTGCCTGCCACTCTTCAAGAGTGATTCCTCCTGACCCTACAGCTAAGTAGTTTTCTTCTACCGCCCCAATTTCTTGTTCCACTTTTGATTGGGAGCCACTTGGTCGAATGAGTAAATCATAGCTACCTCTAGCATATTCTTGAATATTTGTATCGATGATGGCTCGTGATTGATTAAGCATGGATAAACTAAGCGGAAGGGCCATAAATATCGTTAAAAAAGCTAGCGTAAACCAAAATGATTGAATAGGATTTCGTGTAATAGATTTCCAACTATACCGAAGCATGAGTGATTTCTCCTTCATGAATGGTCCCATTATGGACTTGGAATAAATAGTCTCCATTAGTCGATACAATGGGATCGTGTGTGGCCACTATAATGGTTTGACCTGAACGGTGGAAATCACGGATGAGTTGTAATAAATTATCTCGGTTCTTCACGTCTAAATTACCAGTCGGTTCATCACATAAAAGAATAGAAGGTTGTGTGATGAGGGCTCGAGCAAACGAAACTCGTTGTTGCTCTCCACCAGATAACTGAGAGGGAAGGTGATGGAGGCGGTGACTTAATCCTACTCTATCAATTAACTCTTGTGCACGATACTTAATGACTTTCTTTTTTTCATAAGGGATAAGGGGGAGCATCACATTTTCTAAAACGGTAAATTGGGGAAGCAAACGAAATTGTTGATAAACGGATGCTACTTGTGAACGTAAATAATCATTTCTTTTGATTGGAGAGAAGGTTGTAATATCTGTTCCGTTAATTTTAATTTGGCCGGAAGTAGGAGAAGTCACTCCTGAAATTAACTTTAAGAGTGTGGTTTTACCGGAACCAGATGGACCAACAAGGGAAATCCATGAGCCTTTGGGGATATGTAAAGAAATATCTTGAAGAACCGGGGTACTGTGATTAGATTGATAAGTATAAGTAACATTATGTAGATGAATCATTTGAGTTCGCTCCTTATTTTTATCTAACGGCAGCAGGATTTATCCTACTGCCGTTATAAATATATTATCTCGTATGTCGAATCGATCCAGCTGTATTTGCATAACTAAATCCAGACACATTAGCCTGAGTTCTATAAGTTGCAATATCTCGATTTATTAAGGAGTACGTCTTTGGAATTACAACTCTTGTTGCACTAGTTTGACCAGAATTATTAGTGGAACCATCTCCAGGAATGAATACCCATCTGTATAAATTACCTGTTCCTCTGTCGCCAGAAAAATTTAAAGTAATAGATGTGTTTGCATTAGCACCTGAAATAGAAGAAGGGTGTGACATGGATATGCCAGTATCATATGCTGCATCAGTGGACTCGGCATTAAATCCAAAAATTGCTGCTACTGTTAAAACTGATAGTGTGATTAATTTCTTCATAGAAAAAGCCTCCAATAGTATGTTTTTTTGATGCACAACTAACGTACCATATTTTTCAATAATTTAACATATTTTTTAATATTAGTATACTAATATGTTACTAAAGTACTTTAGAGCTTGTGGTTTTAACCATTTAGGTTGGCAAGTTTACATGTGAAACTTCTATATAATTAATTGCTCTTACAATCTATGGGTGCTTTAAGATATATTAATCAAAAAAGTCTTGGTACAGTTGAATATTAATGAGAATGTAATGACAAGTAGTACGCATAGATGCCCTTCATGCATTCAAAATTCAACATTGTCATTTCCTTGTTTTGGCTTTAAGATCGATCTTAATAAGGAATAACTTTTATAACAAAATAAGGGAGGTAACGGCTATTCTGACAGTGGCGGATGTGTTAAAGGATGATTTATTACACGGTGTTGAGGTTGTGACAGGTGAAAAGTTAGCTCCAAAGAAAAAAATCCAATGGATATCAGTCATTGAGTTACCTGTTGAGAATTTTGTTAGGAAAAATGAAGTTGTTTTGACGACCGCGATTGGTTGTGAGCAGGACCCTCATTTATTTACCCAGTTTGTGGAAGATGTAATCGAATCAGAAGCGGCCGCTTTGATGGTTGCACTGGGAAGGTTTATTTTTGATATTCCACGTGAGGCGATTGAGATTGCTGAAAAGAATAATTTTATTTTAATGATTGTTCCTTGGGAAATCCGCTTTGCCAATATTGTGGAGATGGTCATGAAGGAACTAAATATAACAGCTAACAAAGATAGAGAGAAGTCTGAGAAAATTCAGCAAGATCTTTTAAATCTTATTTTAACAGAACGTGATTTGGAAGACTTGCTAGCTTATATCGAGGAACAAATTTATGCGAAGATTTATTTGACCGATCGTTTTGGCAATTTGTTGGAGAGCGAACAGTACGATCGCGATTTTGAACAACAGTGGAAGCAGCTTGTTCTTGAAGGGGTTTTACCGATTAAACATGTAACGCCAGCAAATCAAGATCCGTTTATGCAAAAATTTGATCTCATTCAATATGAGAAAAGAGATATTTTACAAGTTCCGGTTTTGCAAATTTCTGGTGAGGCACAAGGCTATTTATTTGTTTTTATTCCTGAGCATATAAAGGCTTCTAGCTTTTTAACTCATAATCGTACTCATATATTAGAGCATGCGGCTACGACTATTGCTCTTTGGCTTTCACGGAAAAATGCGATTGAAGAAACGAAGCTGCGGTTAAGGAGTGATTTTGTTGAAGAGCTTGCTAAGGGAGGGTTTCAAACATATGAACAGGCTCAATCAAGAGCGAGTTTGCTACAATATCAATTAAACCTTGCCTATGTTTGTATCGTAGGATTACCTGAAAATTTAAAGTCTTTGTATGAAAAAAGGGAGCAGATGATTGACTCATTTGAACATTGGCGTAAAAGCATGCTTTATTATATGGAAGAGGAGATGCTTTATGCGGCTCAATCGCTCGGGCGAAAAATAATGCTGACCCGAGATGAGGAGATGATTACGCTCTATTTAGAAATTCAACATCAAACCGAACATGAATATGCGACTGATTATTTAGATATAGTTGACAGAAGATTGAATAATTTAATGCCGGATGTTTATATTTCTTGGGGAATAGGTAAAAGAAAAAAACGGTTTGAAGATTTCCAAGAAAGCTATAGGCAAGCCAAACTCGCTCTGCAAATTGGTCGTGTGAAAGATAAACATCATCATCGAACTTGGTTTGAACAAACAAGAGTTGACCGTGTCCTGTTGCAGTTAACTAAAAATGAAGAGATGAGAGAAATTATTATTGATACCATTGAGCCGCTAGTGCAATATGATGAAGAAAGGCAAATGGATTTAGTTGGAACGTTTGTCGCCTTCAATCAGTATCGTGGAAATGTGAGTCAAACCGCTCGATCTCTTAACTTACATCGACAATCATTGCTTTATCGTTTGCGGAAAATTGAATCACTAACAAACCTTTCCCTTAATGATCCTGACCACCTATTTCTCTTGGATTTGAGTATTAAAACATGGAGAGTGGGCGGAGTGTTTCATGGAGAATTAAAGGATTAGTAAAGAGGGCCTTTTGTTAAGAAGCTACTTAACAGAAGGGCCTTTTTTGGTAGTGAAAGATAATCAGACAAGGCTGTATGATAAATTGACTGAAATAATATTAGAAAATTCATACACTTTGGCGAATATCCAATTTGATGCTTTGTCGATATAATGAAATTAGAAACAGAATATTTTGTCAATATTGATTTTGCTGGAAAGGGGTGTTCCTGTGGTTATTGAGTTATTGGAGTATCAGGAGCGGATGAAAAAAACGAAAGAACGTATGGCGACTAAAGGGATAGAAGTCTTATTAGTAACGGATCCAGCGAATATGAACTACTTGACTGGTTATGATGGTTGGTCCTTTTATGTCGATCAAATTCTCGCGATATTTGATGATGAAGAACAACCGATCTGGATTGGTCGAACGGCTGATGCCAATGGAGCAAAAGTAACAACTTGGTTATATCACGAAAATATTATTCCGTATCCAGATACGTATGTTCAATCTGATGTCCGTCACCCAATGGATTTTGTCGCTGAGATTTTAACTCAGATCGGACAGGATAAACGAAAAATTGGGGTGGAGATGGACAATTATTATTTCTCAGCTAAATGTTTCCAACAATTAGTTAAAGGCTTACCGAATGCCACATTTATAGATGCCACATTACTCGTTAACTGGGTTAGGTTGATCAAGTCTCCTCGAGAGATTGAATTGATTCAAAGAGCGGCCGTTATTGCTAAACATTCGATGTTAGAAGGAATTGAGATGGTGGATGAAGGTGTGCGTGGCTGTGATGTCGCCGCAAAGATTAGCTACACTCAATTAAGTGGTACCGCTCAATATGGTGGCGACTACCCGGCTATTGTGCCACTTTTACCAGCGGGGGAAAGAACATCAACGCCGCATTTAACGTGGACCGATGAGCCATATCGAAAAGGGGAAAACGTGATTTTAGAATTAGCGGGTTGTTATAAACGATATCATGCACCGATTGCGAGAACGGTACAGATAGGGCAGCCGACTGCGAATATGAAAAACCTTTCAAATATTGTTATAGAAGGATTAAATGCTTGTTTGAATTTTATTAAACCAGGTGTGACATGTGAGGAAGTTGAAGCGAATTGGCGCCAAACCGTTGAGAAATATGGGGTGACTAAGGAGTCGCGTCTCGGTTATTCTATGGGGCTTAATTACCCACCAGATTGGGGTGAGCATACGGCGAGTATTCGTAAAGGTGACAAAACGATACTCCTGCCTAATATGACGTTTCATTTAATTCCGGCCATTTGGTCAGAAGGTGACAGCTTTGAAATTAGTGAATCGTTTCGCGTGACACCGACTGGTTGTGAGCCATTAGTTGATTTACCGAGAGAACTTGTCATTAAAGACGGCATGACTTTTGAGAAGCTGAACCCTGTTATTTAATATTTTGGATCGATGAGATGAACAAAAACAAACCGGGATGCGTAATCGACAGCCCGGTTTTTATTACACACAAACTTTCTAAAGGGAAAACCAATAAAAATATGAGTAGTGGGAGTGATTAGATGGAAAAGAAGGTGCAAGCAGGGACAAATGCGGTCTGGGCTGGAGAAAAGGAATATTTAGTACATGGAGCTACTCAAGTACCGGTCGTTTTAAGTGTGGCCTACAATTATGACGATATGGATGAGTGGTATGATGTCGCCATTGGTAAGAAAAAAGGCCATATTTATGGTCGCAATACAAATCCAACCGTTCAATCGTTTGAAGATAAAGTAAAAATTTTAGAAGGTGCAGAGGCAGCGACGAGTTTTTCGACAGGCATGGCGGCGATCAGCAATACATTAGCGACCTTTTTGCTGCCTGGTGATCGAATTGTTTCGATTAAAGATACGTACGGTGGCACGAATAAAATTTTCACAGAGTTTTTGCCGAGACAGCAAATCGATGTCGTCTTATGCGAAACAGGAGACCATGCTCAGATTGAAGGAGAGGTGGCAAAAGGGTGTAAAATTTTATATTTAGAAACACCTACCAATCCTACTGTGAAAATTACGGATATTAAACGGATGGCTAAAGCAGGTAAAGCAGCGGGTGCTCTTGTGGTTGTCGATAATACTTTTGGCACTCCGATTAATCAAAATCCACTTGCTCTTGGAGTAGATTTAGTGATTCATAGTGCGACCAAGTTTCTCGGAGGCCACGCGGATGCTTTAGGAGGCGTTGTATGTGGGGCTGAGGAATTAGTTGAAAAAATCTATCATTATCGCGAAATTAATGGAGCCACGATGGATCCAATGGCTGCTTACTTAACATTAAGAGGAATGAAAACACTTCATTTAAGAGTGAGAGAGCAAAGTTTTAATGCACTGGAGCTAGCAAAATATTTACAAACGAAAGATTTGGTAGAGGCCGTCTACTATCCTGGTTTGCCAACCCATCCAAATCATGACATTGCCAAGGAACAAATGAAAGGCTATGGCGGTATGTTAAGCTTTGCCGTGAAAGGTGGAATTGATACTGTTCGAGAGCTGCTGCCAAAACTAAAATATGCCCATCGTGCTGCCAATCTTGGGGCCGTGGAAACAACCGTTGGTCCTGCCAGAACGACGAGTCATGTTGAATGTACACCAGAAGAGCGAGCAGCGATGGGAATTCCAGAAGGGTTAATTCGAGTCTCGTGCGGAATAGAAGCGATTGAAGATATTATAGAAGATTTCTCTCAAGCTTTTAAACAAGTAGAAGCGGGATTACAAGTGTAAGAGAGCCAAGAAGAAGGGAGAGGAGAGAAGTGCGAACGATCTTTGAGCAGGCAAGTGGAATCGAGCAGAAGCTTGTGCGGTGGCGGCGTCATTTTCATCAATTTCCGGAGTTGAGTTTTCAAGAATTCAAGACAGCTGAATTTATCGCTACGACCCTCTCTTCTATCCCGGGAATCAAAGTAGAGACGGGGATTGGCCTTGAAACGAGTGTAATCGGAACGCTGTCTTGTGGTGATGGTGCTACTATTGCTTTACGTGCTGATATTGATGCTCTTCCGATTAAAGAAGAAACAGCGGTTGACTATCGTTCTAAGCGGGATGGAGTGATGCATGCGTGCGGTCACGATGCGCACACAGCGATTCTGTTAGGAACAGCTCAATTATTAGCCGACTTAGCGGGGGACGGGAAATGGAACGGGACGATTAAGTTTGTTTTTCAGCCAGCAGAGGAGACACCTGATCAGAAAGGGTTATCTGGATCCCCTTATTTAATAAGAGCAGGAGCCTATGAGGGGGTTGATGCGGCATTAGCTCTGCATATGTGTCCTTGGCTGCAGGTAGGAGAAATGCAAGTGCATGATGGCTACAGTATGGCCAATGTCGATGAATTTGAAGCGCAAATCATCGCCACAGGTGGTCATGGTGGTTATCCGGAAAAGGCTACGGACCCGACATGGATGCTAGGGTTATTATTGCAGTCACTGCACGGCATTGTCGCACGTAAAATATCAGCATTGGATGAAGCCGTGATTAGTATTGGAGAAATAAAAGCAGGCTCAGCAACGAATATTATTCCTTCTGAAGTATTGTTGAGGGGAACAATCCGAAGCTATAAACCAAAAATTCGTGATTTATTAGAAAGGGAGCTTAAGAAAGCCTTTGCGATTTTAGAGCCGTTAGGAGGGCAGTATCAATTGAAGGTTACCCGAGGGGAGCCTGCTTTATATAATAGCTCCCTTCTCAATCAACTATTTACTGCAGCAGCTAAAAAAATGAGGCCGACGATAAAAATCGTTGATGAGAAGTTTGGTATGGGTGGTGAGGATTTTGGTTATGTCACCCAAAAGGTACCCGGTGCGATGTTTTTCCTTGGATGTGCGACAGATGATGGAATCCAAAGAGATTTACACACACCGATCTTTGATCTCGACGAAAGAGTACTAGTAGTAGGAACGGCGATGATGACTCAGGTAACATTAGATTATTTCAGCGATTTTTATGAGGCAGTCGATCAAAATTAGTGGGAGGTGCAAGTTAGATGGTGCATAAGTTAGCCTTTATTGGATTTGGGGTAGTAGGGCAAGGGTTAGCAGAAATTTTACGAGATAAAAAAGAAATATTATTAAAACAAGAGCAGTTCAACGCTAGGCTAGTAGCCATTTCTGATTTTAAAAAGGGAGCACTCTACCATCCAGAAGGTCTAGATATAAAGAAGGTACTTGAGGTTGTCGAACAAACAGGCTCTCTTGACGCCTATCCTGAAACAACTGGATTAATACGTGGATGGGATAGTTTGAAGACAATTAAAGAATCGAATGCCGATACGATTATTGAAGTTTCTTATACAAATGTAGAAACTGGTCAACCAGCTATCTCCCATTGTGAAGCGGCTTTTGAAAGTGGGAAAAACGTTGTGATGACCAATAAAGGACCTGTTGCCTTAGCTTATCAAGAGCTAACGGCTTTAGCGGAAAAACATAGAGTGCAATGGGGATTTGAAGGAACAGTTTTGAGTGGAACGCCTGCCCTTAGGATGCCGGAGATGACATTGGCTGGAAACGAGATAACGGAGATCCGTGGCATTTTAAATGGAACGACAAATTTTATTTTAACGCAAATGGAGCACAAGGGCATGTCATACGAAGATGCCCTTGTCCAAGCGCAGCAATTAGGTTATGCGGAGGCTGATCCGACGAGTGATGTGGAAGGATATGATGCCCGATATAAGATCGTGATTTTAGCAAATCATGTTATGAATACTCCGTTAACCGTAGCGGATGTAAGCTGCAATGGGATTACAGAAATTACGCCTGAAATGATTGAAGAAGCAAAACAAGAAGGAAAGCGCTGGAAGCTGATTGCAACAGTAAAAAAGGAAAAGGGGGCTGTTGTAGCTAAAGTAGGACCAGAAAAAGTATTGCTTTCAGATCCGTTAGCAGCGATAAATGGTGCTGTTAATGCGATAGCTTATCAATGTGATTTGCTCGGTACAGTGACATTAAGCGGTGCGGGGGCAGGGAAAGTAGAAACGGGATTTTCCTTGTTAATTGATCTCATTCATATCGAACGTCAGCGTCAAAAGGTAGGGATTCTATAAGAGGGGAGGATATTGTATGAAACTTAAACTAATGAATCAAAAGATGTTTTTAGCTGGAAAATGGGTCACGAGAGAGCAGCAAATTGAAGTGCGAAACCCTGAAGATAATACGATCATAGAAACGGTTCCAGCTGCATCGGTAGAAGATATGATTTTTTGTATAGAAGAGGCAAAGGAAGGAGCTAAGCTTGCGGCTAAATTGCCAATTCATAAACGGATGGACATCATTCGAAAAGCGGCTCTTTATGTGGAGGATCATTTTTCGAAATTTGCGATAACGATTGCTAATGAAGGCTGTAAAACGATTAAAGAAGCAAAAAAAGAAGTAACAAGAGCCATTGAAACGTTACGGATTAGTGCAGAAGAGGCGAGGAGGATTGAAGGGAAAACGATTAATTTTGATCAAATGCCGGGAAGTGAAACAAGGCATGGATACTATTATCGTTGTCCGATTGGTATTATCGGAGCGATTACACCCTTTAATGACCCACTTAACTTAGTCGCACACAAAGTCGGTCCTGCGATTGCATCAGGGAATGCGATTATCGTTAAACCAGCAACTGAAACGCCTTTAAGTGCATTGCTTTTAGCAGAGGCGTTTGAATATGCTGGTCTTCCCGAAAAAATTCTTTCTGTTGTGAGCGGGTATGGTCGTGAAATTGGTGATATTTTAATCACAGATCCAAGTGTCAGAATGATCAGCTTTACAGGTGGCCGTGAAGTAGGAGAAGCGATTACACGAAAAGCCGGATTGAAAAAAATAAGTATGGAACTCGGATCCAATTCACCGGTTATTGTATTAAAGGACGCCAATTTAGGAAAGGCGGTTGATTCCACCGTCTCAGGTGCCTTTTGGGCAGCGGGTCAAAATTGCTTAAGTGTTCAACGGATTTATGTGGAAGCCGAAATTTATGAGCAATTTGAAGAAAAATTTGTGGAGAAAACAAAACATGTTAGGGTGGGTCCTAAATTAAAGGAACAAACAGACATAGGACCGCTTATTAATGAAAAAGAAGCGATTCGTGTTGAGCGACTTATCAAAGATGCTACAACTCGAGGAGCGATTATAAAAGCGGGTGGTAAAAGAGTAGGAAATTTTGTTGAGCCAACCGTCTTAACGAATGTAAACCGGCTTGACCCGATCGCTCAAGAAGAAATCTTCGGCCCCGTTGTCATGTTATTTCCTGTCGGTAGCTTAGATGTGGCCATTGCAGAAGCGAATGCGGTTGACTATGGATTACAAGCAGGTATTTTTACTAATAATTTAAAAGCGGCACAAAAAGCGATTTTTGAATTAGAAGTTGGGGCGGTAATGGTCAATGATAGTAGTGACTATCGAATTGACGCGATGCCGTTTGGAGGAGTGAAAGGCTCTGGTCTAGGTCGAGAAGGGATCGCGTTTGCAATAGAGGAGATGACTGAGCAGAAGGTCGTTTGTTATTTGGATGATTAGAATGATATGGATGCTCTATGTTATAGACAATTCAAGAAATTAAAAAAAGGTGAGAGGTGATTAAAAACTTTTCACCTTTTTTTGTTGTATTACGAAGGGGGATTGTTAGATAATTGGGTGTGCTCCCATATAGGATTGCTTCTTCTGGGCTTTCTTAGCTCATATATAGGGCAGTTTATACGATACATATTCAATAATTGATTGGGAGTCTTATGCTTTAACCAATCAACTAAGTCTATTAAAAAAGTGTACGAAGGTTATGACAGAAAGGAGGAGCTTGCTTGTCTATAGCACAGAACAACTCACCAAATCTTCGTTTAATTATGCTAGTCGTCATGGTCTTTGTTGCTGGTTTTGTTCAGGGAATGCTCTTACCTCTACTTGCCATTTTACTTGAACAAGCAGGGTATTCTTCAGCAATGAATGGGATGAATGCTGTCGCTCTCTATATAGGAATTCTACTTGCTTCCCCTTTTATTGAGCACCCTGTTCGTAAATATGGTTATAAACCGGTTATATCAATCGGAATGATCGTTATTATTGCGACATTGTTGTTATTTCCATTATGGCAAAGTTTTTGGTTTTGGTTTGTACTCCGTTTAATTATCGGTGTGGCAGATAATATGGTTCATTTCTCGACACAAGTTTGGATTACATCAACAAGTTCAAAGGCAGTCCGCGGACGGAATATTGCCATTTACGGTTTGGCATTTAGTGCCGGCTTTGCGGGAGGTCCTCTGATGACTAATTTGCTATCTGTAGATGAACGATTGCCCTTTGTTATTGCCGCTCTATTTTGTGCTGTTATTTGGCTTATTTTGTTAAAAATTCGAAATGAGTGGCCTGATAATACAGTTGAGACGATTCAACAGTCAGGGACACTTGGACGCTATTGGCTGGTCGTCAAATATGGTTGGTTTGCTTTTTTACCTCCTCTGGCTTTTGGTTTTATGGAGGCCACCATACATGGTAGTTATCCAATCTATGCTTTGCGTATCGGGATTGATGTCGAGTGGCTTTCTTTTATACTACCGGCCTTTGTTATCGGAGGAGTTATTACCCAAATTCCGCTCGGTATCCTAAGTGACCGAGTAGGACGTAAAAAAGTGCTACTTATTCTCGCTATTCTTGGATCCGTAATTTTTCTAACGCTTCCACAATATGAGCAACATATTCCTTTACTAATAGCCGCTTTTTTAGTCTCAGGTGGATTACTTGGCTCTTTTTATTCTCTCGGTCTGATGTATTTGGCTGATTTATTGCCCAAACAATTATTGCCTACGGGGAATGTATTAATCGCGATTTCATTTAGCATAGGCAGCATGCTTGGTCCTTTGATAGGAGGAGTGTTAATCGATTGGATGGGAGAAGGAAGTTTATACTACGCGATTGGGTGTTTATTGCTCATCCTCATCATCGCTGGTGTTATCTTTCGTCCAACTTTTCACCACGAAGAAACTTAAATCTTTTTACATAAGAGCTGTGAATTCAGTAAATAATTTTAAATTTTATAGGTTTATCTAATCGGCACTCATTATGTAAAAAGATGTTTTTCTTTCGTGTAGGCATTGATCTTCTGTTCTGGAAGATACAACGGGGTTGGATAACATCACCAATCAAAAAGTACGGAAAACAAATGGAACAGTAATTAGCTAAATAATACTAGGTATTTTATCATTCATTATTCCGTATGTTGGCATAGTGATTGGAATTCTCGCGATTATATTAGCTACATTTGATTTTAAAAAAATTAATATTAGTCAAGATGATGGAAAAAGAATGGCTGTTGCTGGTCTGATTTGTGGAATCATTACAACGGCCATCTATATCATATACTTCTTTTTTGTCGTGCTTTTAAGGGTAATGTTTATGTGGGATTTTATATGCAATAACCAAAGCCTTAACTTTTGTCGATGGAGCCAGAAGATGGCTTTTTTATTGATTTGACTTGTTTAGAGAAATATCGACAAACTTCAACTGAGACTTTCGAATTAAATTCTTAAAATTCTGAATAATTTTATTTACAACCGAGCTTGAAATTTTTAATATGAAGTTATTATCCTTTTTATTTATTTATATTGGTGGATAATTCCTTTTTGTGTGTCGTTAATAGTTATGTCATACAAAAACAAATTTTGAATTAGGGTAATAAAAAATGGAAAAGGGTGATGGGATGAAGAGGTGGATTAGTTTAATTGGCATATTATCTTTACTGTTCATTGTACCGACAGCAATTGAAGCAAATGAGGATGACTTAATTGAAGTCGAAGCACCACCAGAGGATATAAGTATAGGGACGAGAGGGCCGACTAAGGAGATTAATTATGTTGATGAAAGTATTGAAGAAAAATCGGATTTTATTAGTCTTTTTACCACGGAATATGCGAGCGAAATTTTAGTAAAAAGATTATGGGTCGCTGTGCAAATTGATCATCAAAATCGAGTAACAAAAGTAATTAACCCCTCAAATGATGGTGAGGCACCAGATTGGGAGGATGAACAGTACCTTGATATTCCTGAAGGAGGTTATATTTTATTAGCTCATGATGACTCTTGGGCGAATAAAGATTTCCGGAAGTTTTTAGCGACGAATTTTAAGCTTGGAGATGTCATTAAGTTGAGGAGAAATGATGAAGTCATACCTGTTACTGATCTAATGACAGGACAAGGGCCGCTTGCAGGTGTTATTTTAATTAACCAAGCGATCTACACAGAGACAAATGCAGGCACAATGATTTCAGGCTCTATTCGAAACTTTGACGAAGATTATTCCTACCGTCTTGATGTGAATGGGGTCGAAGTACCTTTGTCAGCCAATGGTGAATTTAGTTACGACTATTTGTTAGATTCGAAGGTGAATTATATAGACGTGTCTATTTATAAAGAGGGAGAACTTAATGATACCCAATCATTAGTTGTTTTTTATAAGGATGAGCAAACTTTGGACAAGCACGTCTTTCTATGGGTCGAACAAGGTCCAAATGCAAGGAGATTCCAAACTTCTGAAAGTATTTATCAAATGCTCGTACAAGCAAAAGAGGCTGGTGTTACAGCGGTTGCCTTAGATGTAAAAGGTGTAGAAGGTTTTGCTGCCTATCAAAAAAATGATTTAACAAATCGCCCTTATGTGAGTGAAATGACGGCCTCCGCTAGGGCGGGGGCTAATCCAGAATTAGATCTTTTGGAGGAATTTATTAAGCATGGTCATGAGCTTGGATTAGAAATTCATGCCGCTTTAAATGTATTTGCAGAAGGATCGATTGCTCATAATGAATTTGCTGTTTTAGATAATCACTTGGAATGGGAAGAAGAGGTTTATCGATATGAAGATGGAGGGGAAATTTTAAGATTAAGGGAGAGTCAGTATGGAGAAAGTGGAGCATTAGTGGCCTTTGTTAATCCGGCTAATCCAGAAGTTCGTGATTACCAATTGAAATCTTTCGAAGAAGTAATTAAAAATTATGATGTGGACGGAGTTTTATTAGATCGTGGGCGTTATGATAACTATTTTGCCGATTTTAGCGAAATTTCGAAACAGCAATTTGAACAGTTTTTGAATGAGAGGGGCAAGAGTTTAACAAATTGGCCCGCAGATGTATTTACTTATGATGGTTCAAACCGTGTGGATGGGTCTTTAATTAATGAATGGTATACGTACCGTTCAAGTGTGATTAAAAGCTTTACTGAAGAAGTACGAAATCTGGTTGATTCTTACAATGAACAAGAAGATAGAAATATTGCTTTGTCTGCTTATGTAGGCTCGTGGTACGAATCCTATTATTTAAATGGAGTGAACTGGGCCAGTCCAAATTTTGAATATGACGAGCGTTTAGAATTTCCACAATCAAGTCTTTACACGGATGACTATTACCAAACAGGATATACAGACAACTTAGATTTCTTAATGATTGGCACGTATCAAAGAACCGCTAATGAAGTAAAAAGGTACATTACGTTAGGAAATGTTTTAACCAACGGAGAAATACCACTTTATGCGGGAATGGCACTTGTCAATGTTCAAGATCCACCCTTACAAAGGGAAGTATTCCAAGCGGGGTTAAATAATACGAATGGGCTTATGCTTTTTGATTATTCACAAGCTAATTTTGATGTCATTAAAGCATCAATTGCCGATGTTGAGTATGTAAAAAACTATGAACTTGGCATCAGTAATCCACAAAATAATGAGCAATCGATCGTTGGTGATTTTCTTAATGTGAATCGAAATGATAATAACTTGAATGTTTATTCGAGTCAATTTGGACCGTCGACTGGAACGAATACATGGGGAGTAGAGGCGGTTGTGGATGAAACAGGAACTGTTGTTGAAATGGTTAATCAACAGCAGGCGTTAAATTGGAGTTGGGTAAATGTTCAAGATAATAATCGTTTAATTCCAGAGGGTGGTTTTGTTATATCTGCACTTGATGGTTCGGGTTTGAGGGAAAAAAGACAGCTAGTTGCTCACACATATAACCTTGGTGATGAGGTGAGAGCCGCCTTATACAGAGGATTTCTTGATTATGATGGCAAGGAATTCAATGTCGGTCCTGTTGAATTTAAAGGGAATATCGATGTAGTCGGTCCAGGAGTAGCAAATGTGAGCATAAATGATATACTAGTAGACTTAGAAAATAGTGGTGATTTCTCAATAGAGATTCCGATTACTGAAGGAGAGAATAGAGTCACCGTTCAAGTGATGGTTGATGAATATCAAACTCATTATACAGAGCTTATGATGATAGGTGTAAAGGTTGATTATTTTGTACAAATTGATGAAATACAAGCAATGGTACAGGAGTTTGTTAAGCATCCTCCAGGTATTAGAAATTCGTTAATCACACACTTAGATAATACGAAAAAGCATTTTAAAAAGATGGAGGAGCATGCCGAAAAAGGAGATGATTCGAGGGCTCAGGCAGAAAAAGAAAGAGCATTTGCTGCCTTGTCGCGATTTGAAGACCATATTAATCGTCATAAAGGAAAGCATATTAATGAAGAGCATGCAGAGCAACTATTAACTGCTGCTAATGAGTTAAGGTGAGGAAGATTTAAATGGTAGGCTCGAGTCCGTTTTTTGTCCTCAAATAAATGGTTCAGTAAGTGAGAATGTTAATAGATTTTTTAAACTGGCTCTCTATTTAGAAAAGAGCCAGTTTTTTATTTAAAATATCTGAATATTTTTAAAAAATAGTTTACAAAAAGTTGAGGTGAATTTATAATTGGAGGTATAATCCAAAATAATATTTAAAAAAGAAGGAAATATCCACTTTATTTAATGAATATGTGCAAGCCTCTTCATAGATAACTTTTTACAAGCGAGGTGTTTATTTTGAATCAAGAAAGTTTTATGAGTGGTTTTTATAAATTCTCTATGTTATTCGTTCGATTAGCTTATATTAATTTACTTTGGCTTCTATTTATTGCGTTAGGTTTAATCATTTTTGGCTTTTTTCCCGCAACAATTGCCATGTTCACCGTTGTACGCCAATGGGTGCAAGGAAATCTAGAAGTTCCAGTTTTCTCTACTTTCTTTCATGCTTTTAAAAAAGAATTTTTAAAAGGCAATATGCTCGGACTTAGCTATTTATTAATCGGCTTTATTTTATACATCGATATCCTATATTTTTCTTCTCCTTCAACCATTATCACCTTAGTGCTTTATTACTTCTTCTGGGTTGTAACATTCATTTATCTTCTATTAGGTTTCTTTTTGTTTCCTGTTTATGTGCAATATCAAAATAAGTGGTGGCGATACTATAAATCGTCTCTTCTCATTATGGTTTTGAATCCACTTGTTGTGATTTCGTATATTTTAATGATTGGTGTAGCTGCAATTATTTTAAGAGCTTTACCAGGGTTAATTCCTTTATTTTCTGGTAGTGCATTGGCATTTGGCTTAATGCTAGTTAGCTATCGGGCATTTGTTAAAGTAGAAGATCTTCAGGAAAAAGGGGAGCAAAAGGAAGAAGCTGTTCTGAAAATATGAGTAAGTTAAAGTCGATAAAAGTTGGGGTGTTTACGTGATGAATAGAGAGGATTTTATGAAATGTATTAAAGGTCAATTGATTGTTTCTTGCCAAGCTCTACTAGGTGAACCGTTGCATGGTGAGAATTTTATGGCGAAAATGGCATTAGCTGCCAAAGAAGGCGGAGCAGCAGCGATTCGAGCAAATGGTGTAAACGATATAAAAGCGATCAAAAAGGAAATTGGATTACCGGTTATTGGTTTAATAAAACAAAACTATGAAAATAGCAAAGTCTTTATAACACCAACACTGAAAGAAATCGATGCTTTAATTGAAGTAGAGGTAGATGTCATTGCGATTGAAGCTACCTTTCAGGAAAGACCTAATAAAGAAAGCTTCGAGGAACTCGTCCAATACATACATCAATCTAGCACTTGTTTAATAATGGGCGATGTTTCTACATATGAGGAAGGCATGGCGGCCATTGAAGCCGGAGTTGATCTAGTTTCGACGACACTATCAAGCTATACGTCTTATACAAAGGAGCGGGTCATCCCGGATCTTCCATTAATAGAGAAGTTGTCCAAAGCGACAGATGTGCCGATCGTGGCGGAGGGCAATATAAAAACGCCTGATGAAGCAGCAAATGCTTTACATGCTGGTGCTTACTCTGTTGTTGTGGGAGCGGCGATAACGAGGCCACAAATTATAACAAAAAGGTTTTATCAAGCTATTCAAGAAGCCAATGAAACATTAAATGCTAGAACGTAAATGACAAGAATTCATCATCATAAGGGAAGTCGGTGATAAGACATGAAGTATTTGAAGGAAACGATTGAACAGTTAGAGATGTATGAGCCGATTTTAACTAAACAGGCGAATCATGATTTATTTTGGACAGATACAATAAGAGATGCACACTTGAAACCATTAAATGAAACATTGCAGGAGGTAGATTATCCAATTAAACAAATAAAGGCCTACGAAGTTAGCTATCAAGGGTTTGATGAAACACCTCTCCAAGCTTTTTATATCGTGCCAGAAGAACATGAAGGATCATTGCCTTGTTTAGTCATTTTTCATGGGTATGGTGGGCATAAAAATTCGATTTCACATTATATGAAATGGCTTATACAAGGTTATGCTGTTTTAGCGGTTGATTGTCGAGGGCAAGGAAGAAGCGGTGATTTTTCAGGTTATACCTCTGATGAACTAGGCAGTTGGGTTGTGAAAGGCATTCTAGATAAAAAAGATTATTATTATCGAAAAGTTTATGTTGATGCCATTCGAGCAATAGATTTTGTCTGTACAAGGACTGAGGTTGACCAAGAACGTATTGGGGTTATGGGGGCAAGTATGGGAGGTGGCATTACATTAGCCGTAGCTGCTTTAGACGATCGCCCAAAGTTAGCCGTAGCTGATGTACCTAATATGTGCGATATCGAGTTGGCAATGAAGCAAAAGTTTGAAGGGTCGTTGACGATTGTTGAGCAATTTCTTCATCGCCATCCCGAATATGTGGAAACTGTTTATAAGAATCTAACTTACTTTGATAATTTGAATCTATGTGAGCAGATTACATGTAGAACAAGGATTTCAGTAGGATTGAAGGATTTAATTTGCCCACCGATGCCTATTTATGGAGTGTATAACAGGATCAATGCGGAAAAGTCGATTGAGGTTTATCCTTTCTCAGGGCATGATATGGCCATTATTGAGCATATGGACAAAACTCTTTTATATGTCAAACAGTATCTATAAGTCATTTTAGAATGAAGAGGTGAGATGAACGGATGGAAAAAATTAGTTATTCAATAAGTCCAGAAATGATGATTACGAGTATTGCTAATTCATTAACGAAGTCCGAACAAAAAGTAGCAGAAGTCGTGAAAAGTAGACTAAAAGAAGTGGTTTACTGGTCTGTTTCAGACCTTGCTGAACAAGCTGAAGTTGGTGAAACGACAGTTATTCGTTTCTGTCGGAGATTAGGATATAGGGGTTATCAAGATTTTAAGCTTGCTGTTGCCCAAAGTGCCACAGAACAATCGTCGAAGGAAGAAGAAATAGAAGAAGTGAAGGATACAGACAATGTTTCTACTTTAGCAAAAAAAGTTACCTCGGCAAATACAAATATGCTGCAAAATACGATGAAGTTAATCGACCCAGAAGCGGTTGAGCGAGTAGCTGAGCAAATTATTCAATCACAAAAGCTCTATGTATTTGGTGTTGGAGCATCAGGAATTATGGCTCAGCAAGCTCAGTATCGCTTTATGAGACTTGGCTATCATAGTTTAACGGCAGCCGACGCACACTTAATTGCCATGAACAGTTCATTAGCAGGACCAGGAGATGTTGTAATTTGTATTTCAACTTCAGGGAGTACAAAAGATTTAGTTGATGCAATAAAAATTGCAAAAGTAAAGGGAGCTTTTATTGTTTGTATTACAAATCATATGCGCTCACCAATTACAAAATATGGAGATGTTGTTTTGCTAACATCAACAAAGGAAAGCCCCTTGCATGGGGGAGCACTTTCTTCCATAATCTCGCAAATGCATGTTCTTGACATTTTGACGAGATATATTGAACTACAAAATAAAGAACGTTCTCAGGAGGCTTTAAAGAATACAGCGAAATCAGTATCCGACAAGCTATACTAGGAGGTTTTATTAATGAATACAGAAATTATTGCGGATGTCATTATTATCGGGGGGAGTACGGGCGGCTGTGCCGCTGCCTTATCAGCAGCAAAGGCGGGCTGTCGAGTTGTTATGACGGAAGAAACAAAATGGATTGGTGGTCAGCTAACAAACCAAGCTGTTCCACCAGACGAACACCGTTGGATCGAAAGCTTTGGTTGTACGAGTAGTTACCGAGTCTTTCGCAATCGACTCCGTGGTTATTATCAACAACATTTTTCGCTAACCGAGCAAACAAGGAATACTCCTAGATTTAATCCAGGAAATGCGATTGTGAGTCGAATATCGTGTGAACCAAGAGCGGCATTAGCTGTTCTTCATGAAATGCTAGCCCCGTATATACATAGCGGAAGGCTAATGATTTTAACGGAAACGAAACTAACAAAAGTTGAAACAAATGGGGATGATGTTCAAGCAATTGAAGTCGAGCATTTGTTTAGGCAGCAAACTCACACTTTAGTAGCTCCTTATTTTATTGATGCAACCGATTGTGGCGATGTCCTGCCGTTAGCGGGGGGCGAATATGTCACAGGTGCTGAGTCTCAGAAGGAAACAGGTGAACCACATGCATTAACAGGAGAGTCAGACCCGATGGATATGCAAGCTTTTACCCAATGCTTTGCAGTAGATTACATTGAGGGAGAAGATTTTACGATAAAAAAACCAGAAAGCTATCAATTTTGGTCGAATTATCAAGCGTCCTTCTGGCCTAATAAGCTTCTAGACTGGACGGCGGTTAACCCTATTACGTTAGAGCCAATTACATATGGTCTTTTTAAAGAAAATGATAAATTTCCGTTATGGGAGTATCGGCGTATCATAGATAAGTCACAATTTACATCTGATTTATACGAAGGAGATATTTCTTTAATTAATTGGCCGCAAAATGATTATTGGTTAGGTCCTATTATTGATGTAGAGGAAGACGAGCGTCAAAAGCACTTAAAACAAGCGAAGCAACTATCATTGTCATTGCTTTACTGGTTACAGACGGAAGCACCAAGACCTGATGGGAAAGCAGGATATCCTGGATTAAGGTTGAGGAATGACGTAGTTGGGACAGATGATGGGTTGGCGATGTTCCCTTATATTCGAGAATCGAGAAGAATGAAGACGGAGTTTACTGTGTTGGAGCAGCATATTAGTACTGAAGTGAGAGGAGAGGCAGGGGCGGAAATTTTCCAAGATTCAGTTGGGATTGGAAGCTACCGCATCGACCTTCATCCAAGTACGGGATTATCGTCCTTTATTGATATTTCGAGCCTCCCATTTCAAATCCCGTTAGGTAGTTTAATTCCTGTAAGAGTTAATAACTTACTCCCTGGTTCTAAAAATATTGGTGTAACGCACATCACAAATGGATGTTATCGCTTGCATCCGGTCGAATGGAATATTGGGGAAGTAAGTGGTTATTTAGTGGCTTTTAGTATTCGAAATAAGGTGACACCACGACAAGTCAGAAATGATAAAAAGTGGTTAGAACAATTTCAAAAACATCTAATACAAGAAGGAATTGAGCTGACTTGGCCAAGTATTCATGCCGTTTAAAGCAAAAGGAAAAATTGCTATGAGAGGAGGTTTCATAAATGGCAAAAAGCTCATCGATAAACTTAGAAAAGACACCGAAGCTAGAGCCGAAGATAAAACCAAAGACTAAAAATGCTTTATTAAAGCATTGGGATTTATATTTGATCATGATCCCAGGGATTTTATTTTTTCTAATTTTCAGATATGTTCCGATGTGGGGTGTTGTTATTGCCTTTCAAGATTATAGTGTCTTTGCCGGAATTAGTGGGAGTGAATGGGTTGGCTGGAAGCACTTTGAGCGGATGTTTCAGACGGAGGAATTTTATCGAATTTTCTCTAACACATTGTTAATTAGTTTATACAAACTCTTTTGGGGCTTTCCGGCACCTATTATTGTTGCCTTAATGCTAAATGAATTAAGAAATATGTTGTATAAACGAACAATACAAACCGTCATTTACATGCCTCATTTCTTATCTTGGGTTATTGTCGGCGGGATAATGATTAACATTTTGGAGCCTTCTACTGGTATTGTGAATCATTTTATTCAGTTTTTTGGTTTCGACCCGATTTATTTTATTGCGGATGATAGCTGGTTCAGAACTGTACTCGTTACAAGTGACTTATGGAAAAGTGTTGGATGGGGAACGATTCTTTATTTAGCTGCTTTAGCAGGTATTAATCCACAGCTTTATGAAGCGGCACGAGTGGATGGGGCTAATAAATGGCAACAAACTTGGCATATTACGTTACCTTGTCTTTTACCGACTATTGTTATTCTATTTATTTTACAAATGGGCAATATTTTAGAAGTTGGTTTTGAACAAGTATTTATTCTCTTAAATCCACTCGTATACAACGTCGGTGATGTATTTGAGACCTATGTGTATCGAGTTGGGGTTACACAAGGTCAATTTAGTTATACAACGGCGGTTGGACTATTTAAATCAGTCATTGCTTTAATATTAGTCGTGTCTGCTAATAAAATGGCCAAAAAATTAGGACAAAATGGATTGTGGTAAGGAGGGTTACCCATGGCTGTATATCAAACGAAAGGTGAGAAAGCGTTTTCGATTTTTAATGTAATCTTTTTAGGAGCCTTTGCCCTGCTTTGTCTATTTCCTTTTATGCATGTTATTGCCCAATCCTTAAGTAGCCATCGAGCAATTGTATCAGGTGAAGTTATTTTCTTCCCGATAGAAATTACTTTTCATGCGTATAAAGAAGTTTTTATGGACGCTCATTTTATTAACTCTTTTATTGTCAGTGTAGCAAGAACAGTAGTAGGGACTTTCTTCAATGTATTTTTTACATGCTTAATGGCCTATCCACTTTCGAAAACGTATATAAAAGGCAGAGGGCTAATCCTGTTTTTAATCGTTTTTACGATGTTATTTAATGGAGGAATGATTCCTACTTATTTGGTTGTTAGAGAAACAGGGTTATTAAATTCATTTTGGGTTTATATTATTCCTTCATTAATTAGTGCCTTTAATCTAATTATTGTTAAAAATTTCTTTCAAAGTGTACCGGCTGAGTTAGAAGAATCAGCCAAGATAGATGGAGCATCGAATATAAGAATTTTATTTAGAATTGTCATTCCTTTATCGATGCCTGTTATTGCAACAATTGGTTTATTCCATGCGGTATTTCATTGGAATTCGTTCTTTGATGCCGTGATCTATATAAGCGATCGAAACTTATACCCTTTACAAGTTTATTTACGAGAGCTAATTCAGTTCGATCAGTCTGATATAAGTTTACGTGATAATTTTGAACAGCAATTGCTAGCGACCGAATCACTAAAAGCAGCAGCATTAATTGCGAGTACCGTCCCAATACTTATTGTGTATCCATTTCTACAAAAATACTTTGTTAAAGGTGTCATGTTAGGTTCTGTAAAAGGTTGACTCATTCAAAATTACAGGGGGTGATTGGATGGGGTAGATACATCATAGAACTAAACCGCTTGTGCCCGGATTTATTGATTGGACAAATATTAAGGGGGAATGAAAAAATGAAAGGAATGTTGAGCAAAAGGTACTTTTTAATTTTTTGTTTGATTGGTCTAATGTTTGTTGCGGCATGTTCACAAGATACGAATCGAGATACTGGTAGTACTGATGACTCTGAACCTGGTACAGATGGTGAAGGTGAAGAACTAGTTCAGGAGTTAAGAACAATTGAGATTGTCGTCAATAATTATGGAAGAAGCTTTCCTAGTGGGATGGATGAAGGCAACAACCCTTACTTAGATTTTATTGAAGAGAATACAAACCTTGAGGTGAACGTACAAATCCCACCTGCGGAAGGGTATATGGAAAGACTTAATGTATTAATGGCAGGGAATGATTTGCCGGACATGATTTATAGCCCTGATGCGACATGGTTTGTAAACTATGTGAATCAAAATGCTTTAACAGACCTAACGGAAGTTGTGGAACAGTATGGCCAAAACCTCTTAGAGCTAATTCCAGCTGAAGCCTGGGAAGCTGTAACGATAGATGGTAAGGTGTATGCAATTCCGCATATTCTCCAAGAAGCTGGAACGGAAATCATTTATGTGAGACAAGATTGGTTAGACGAATTAGGTTTGGAACAACCAGAAACATTAGATGAATATGTTGAGGTGTTAAGAGCGTTTAAAGAGAGTTATAACAACACGGGCTATATTATGACAGACGCTTTAGGAAGAATTGCTCCTATCTTAGGTGCCTTTGGAGTTCAACGAAACCAGTGGGTAGAGAGTGACGGAGAACTGGTTTATTCGAGTACAACTCCTGAAATGAAAGAAGCATTATCTTTTTTAGCTGATATGTATGAGGAAGGAATTTTAGACAAAGAGTTTCCTTCCAATAACTTAACCGTTCTTGGTGAAAAGGTCGCCAATGATCGAACTGGTTTATTCTCAGCTGCATGGTGGGATACACGAGGACCGATTTTAACAAATTCACAAAATAATGATGCCGCTGAGTGGGTGCCACTACCATATCCAGTAGGACCAAATGGTGATTCAGGAACAGCAGGAAGTGCATTAGTTCGTGGTTATAATGCTGTGCCCGTTACGAGTGATGAAGCAGAAGCTGTAGTTAGAATGTTAGACTTTATCGTTTCAGACGGATTTAGAGAAATTTTCTTAGGATTTGAAGGCGATGTTTGGGAAATAAAAGATGATGTGGCAACAACTGATTTTGAAAAGCATAATGAGCATTTGTACCGTCAAATGTATACAACGGTTGAACCTTTAGACCCAGAAACAACCAAAATCCGTTTAGATTCCTTAGGATTAGAATTTAATCTATTTGATAATGTGACGAAGATTGAAGAAAACGCTATGTTCTCTGAATATAATGGTCCACCAACACGTTCAAGTGGTTTATATGGAGGACAATTAAATGCAATGGAAGATGAAGTATTTGCAAATATAATTGCTGGAAATAGTTCAATTGACGCCTTCGATGATTTTGTTGACAGATGGTATCGTGATGGTGGGCAAGAGTGGACTGATGAAGTGAATGAATGGTACAGCAACAGGTAAACGAAAAACAGAAGAAATGGTACCTAATTTAGGTACCATTTCTTCATACTAATCTCTTTTAAAAAGAAAAGAGGGAGAAGGATGGAAAACGAGATCCTTACAAACGTGCTTTGGATTGATTTTATGGCGAATAGTGAAAATCTCTTAGACAAATTCTATCGAACAAAATACATGGAAAATGCTAAGAAAGCACGATTTACTCACGTTGTTATTGATGCAAAAACTCCTTATGGTTTTGTCACTTACCCAAGTTCAATTGCTCCACATATAAGTGAATGGGAGAGATTTAGTAACTGGAAAGACAAGGATTACGTTAGGCTCATGAGTGAGAGTGCCTCACAATTTAATTTGAAAGTCCTTATAAAATGCGATATTTTTTCAGAAGGAAGTATTGTTTTTAAAAATCGAAAATGTCATCTTAATACAAATTGGCAAATTCAATACTATCACTTTGAAAAGGGAAAGCCTGTATACACAAAAGCGGAAAATTATACAGAGCAAGGTATTTTTGTGAATCCTGCCTTATTAGACGTTCAGCAATATGAGCTTTCTATTATGCAAGAGATTTTAACTAATTATCAAGGGGAAGGATTTATCTTAGATCGATGTCGCTACCCTAATGTCTACGCTGATTTCAGTTTAACTAGCTGTGAGATTTTTGAGAAGGCAAGCCAAATCAAAGTAAAGAATTGGCCAGCAGATATTTTAACACCACTAGCAAGCGGATTTGAGCCTGGACCACTATTCCAAGAATGGCTTACGTGGCGGGCGAGTGTAACAAAAGGTTTTATTTTAAAAGCAAAAAATTTAGTGAAAGGATTTAATCCTCTTATGTTCTTTGGTTTATATGTTGGATCTTGGTATCCAGATTATTTTCATGAAGGGGTCAATTGGGGGAGTAAAGAATATCGTGCAGACTTAGAATGGGTTAATAAGGATTATTATCAAACAGGAATAGCAGATGAGCTTGATTTCTTAATGGTGGGCTGTTATTACGCTGATTTGATCAAAGCAGAAGCTGAAAATAAAGGGTTAGAGGAATGGAAGAGTGTAGAAGGAGCAATCGAAATGAGCAAGCAAGCAACTGCTAATAAAGTCACTCTTTTGCCTAGTTTATTCGTTTTTGATTATGAGGGAAATTACAGTCGGTTTAAAGAAGCGATTGAGCTTTGTCAGGGCAAAAGTGACCGATTTATGATCTTTGACTCAATCTATTTAGAAAAATACAACTGGTGGTAATGAGTCTATTAGGAGGTATTGAAGATGACAAAAGTAATTTATGTTCCATTAGATGAAAGACCTTGTAATTACGATTATCCACAAACACTAGCGGCGATGACTGATTTGGAAATGCTTTTACCAAGCAGAGGAATGCTAGGGGATATGAAAAAGCCTGCTCAAACTAAATCAATCGTTAATTGGTTAAAATCGATAGCTACAGAGGCTAAATATGCAATTGTTTCTATTGATATGCTTCTTTATGGGGGGATTGTGCCATCTAGGTTGCATAATCATTCAGTGGAAGAGTGCTTGGCAAGGTTACATAGTTTAAAAGAATTGAAAAAGCTTAATCCATCGTTGCAAATTTTCGCCTATGACCTTATTATGCGGGTGCCAGCTTATAGTAGCAGTGAAGAGGAGCCTGATTATTATGAGCAATATGGTGCTGAAATTCATCGATTAGGCTGGTTGAGTGATAAGAGGGAGCAACTTTTAGCAACGGACGGTGAAAATACTGAATTAGATGAACTGAAAAAGGATATTCCGGATCATATTTTGAATGATTATTTTAAAAGAAGAAATCAAAATGCACAGTTAACAAAAAAGGTTCTCGAGATGGTGGAGTTAGAGGAGATTGATTATTTAATCATTCCATTGGATGATAATGCCGAGTACGGTTTTTCAGCAATGGAACAACGTCAACTAACTTATGAGATTGAAAAAAGAAATATTGCAGATAGAGTGGCTGTTTATCCTGGAGCAGATGAAATTGCCTGTACATTATTTGCCCGTGTATTTTGTGAAGCTAATTTATATACGCCAGAAATCGCTTTACGATATTCGTCAATAAATGGTCCATTTGTTATACCAAGATACGAGGATCGTAGTTTAGGAGAAAGTATTAAATCACATATTACAGCAGCGGGTGGTGTCATTATTCATAATGAAAAAGAAAATGATTTTCTCTTAATGGTTCATTCCCCAGCCGATACACCAAAAACAATGGCTGAATCGAGCTTCTCTTATGATAAGAGGCATCGTTCTTATTTTTCAGAGGTCAATAATCGTGAGTTTATTCAAGTTATGAAGCATTTTGTAGCAAAAGGAGTAAGAGTTGCCTTAGCGGATGTCGCGATTTGCAATGGGGCTGATCATTCTTTGTTAAAGCAAGTTAAAAAGCAAGGCATGTTAGAGAGCTTAATAGCTTATGCGGGATGGAATACAAACGGTAATACGATGGGAACGGTGGTTGCCCATGCGATAATATCCTCTTATTACCGTACAAATCCGATTAATAAACCAGTTGAATATGAACGCAATGATCGGACCTTTTTTTATTCAAGGTTAGTAGAGGATTGGGGTTATCAATCTGTTGTGAGAAAGTATGTTTCTTATGAAGTGTTGCCAACGCTTGGACTGACTCCTAGATTTTTAGAGGAGCAAGTTGTTGATATTACGTCGTTAGTAGAGAAAGAACTTAACGAATTTATTGAGGAATATTTAAGTGATTTATCAGAGGGATATATTCAATTGAAGAATGTCTATCTTCCTTGGAGAAGAATGTTTGAAATCGGTTTTTCATTAAACTATTCAAAAACAGGTTTATTTGCACAACCCAAATCGAAGGAATCGAGGGGATGAAAGTGGAAGTTTGGTCTTTAAAGGAAAAAGTTGGTCAAATGTTTATAATCGCCTTTGCGGGAGAGGAAATGACTGAGGAGCTCAAGCAAGCAATTATTGAGTGGAATGTAGGCGGGGTTATTTTGTTTCAAAGAAATTTACGAGACAATAATAAAGTTGTAAAGCTAAACAAGCAAATTCAAGCTCTTGCAAGTGAGCATAACAGACCACCTTTATGGATATCGATTGATCAAGAGGGAGGGGGAATCTCTTATCTATGGGAGGGCATGGTGTTATCTCCAGGCAATATGATTATTGCTGCTACGGGAGAAGCACAATATGCATATGATGCTGCCAAAGTAATGGGGGAGCAATTAATTGAACTAGGTTTTACAATGAATTATGCACCGAACATTGATGTGAATAATAATCCAGCAAATCCTGTTATAGGAGCAAGAGCCTTTAGTGATTCCCCTCAAGAGGTCAGTATATTCGGTAAACACGCTGTTAGTGGATATCATGATGCTGGAGTTATTGCCGTTGCCAAACATTTTCCTGGTCACGGTGATACAGCAACTGATTCTCATCTTGGCCTTCCTGTTGTTAATAAAAGTCTTGAAGAGCTTGAGCAGCATGAACTTCTACCCTTTAAAGAAAATATAGAAGAAGGCTTGGACGCAATTATGACTGCTCATATCGTTTTCCCGGCCATTGATAAAAAATATCCAGCAACATTAAGTAAAACAATTTTAACGGATTTATTAAGAGAAACGTATCAATTTAAAGGTTTAATTATAACAGATTCAATGGAAATGGATGCGATTGCGAAGTTTTATGGAAGAGAAGAAGGGACGGTAAAGGCAATTCAAGCAGGAGCAGATATTATATTGGCTTGCGGTCAAGATTTAACCTCACAAAGTGCGATGATGGAACGTGTTATTCAGGCTGTTTTTAGTGGTGAGTTAGATGAAGCGGTAGTTAATGTTGCTGTTGAGAGGATTTTATTTTATAAAGATAAGTGGATGAGAAAAGAACAAATGGGAGCTCATAGCTCTTTAGCTTTTAAAAAACAGAAAGAGCATTATCGAAAACAAATGCTCGAGATAGCTGAAGCGGGAGTTACATTGCAACGAAACGAGAGAGGTCTAATCCCAATCTTGGGGCATCAAAAAGTCAAGGTCATTAGTCAACAAACGTATAATGATGAGAACTATATGGGTGACAGAAGAGCAATTGTCGAATACGTGTTTAACGATGGGAACTATGAAGTTGTTTATTTAGAAAAGGAAAAACCATCTCTAATGGAAATGAGTAAGATAAGTGAATCACTTGAATTAAATCAGACTGTGCTCTTCCTCATTAATGAACGTAGAACTTTAGGTGAGGAATGGGCAATGGCGTATCAAAAAATTTCTGAAAAGACAGATAACATTATCGTTGTTTCTTTGTGGAACCCACAAATCGTTCATCATTTTCCTAAAGAGACTCGTGTTGAAAGTTATATTGCAACTTATAGCAATACAGAAGAAGTCATCTATGCTCTTAAGAGTCTAATTGAGGGGGAAAAGCCTTTTAAAGGAATTGCTCCTGTGTCTCTTATTCATTATTAAGTTTGGTGAAAATGGTGAGCAAGCAGAGGGGAGCTAATCTATGGAATTTGCAATTGGAATCGATATAGGTGGAACAAAAATTGCCGCTGGTATTGTCGGAGGAGATGGGGAAGTTAAACATAAGCTCAAAATAAATACATCACAAGAAAGCAAGGAGCAAATTTTAATTGACTTAAAAGAGGTTATTTTGAAACTGCTTGAATGGTCGGATTTACGAAAGTTAAGGGTAAGTGGGATTGGCATTGGTAGTGCAGGTCAAGTCGATGTAAAGGAAGGAAAAATTATATCTGGTACATCCAATATTAAAGAATGGAATGACATCCCTTTACGTGATATTATCCATTCTTATACGAGTTTGCCAGTTCACGTTGATAATGATGTTAATGTGTTGACGATAGCTGAAAAAGTCGTTGGAGCCGGGCGCAACTATGAGGAAATTGTCTGCTTAGCTTTAGGGACAGGAGTTGGTGGGGGAGTCATGACGGCTGGTAAGCTTCTACATGGTCACTGGGGAGGTGCAGCTGAACTAGGTCATTTCTCGATTAATATGAACGGTGCTCTTTGTAATTGTGGGTTGAGAGGCTGCCTAGAAACATACGCATCGGGGACTTGGATTGAGAAACAAATGAAGCAATTATTAAAAGAGGAGCAGCTTTTGGAAAAGTACGAGGCTAAAACTATCCTAAATAGTGAAGCGGTAATAGAGTTTTACCATCAAGGTGATCGATACGCGGTGCAGGTCATTGAATCAATGATTACCGCCCTTGCATACGGCATCATTAATTTAATTCATACTTTTAACCCTGAAGTAGTCATAATGGGGGGCGGAGTGATGAGTGACGGCGAGTGGATTATACAACGACTTGAACAAGAGTTACAAACAAAAGGGCTAAGACGACTAATTGAAAAAGTTAAAATTAAGAAAGCTGAACTAGGAAACGATTCAGGGTTAATAGGAGCAGCATTACAAGTCATGATCTAACCCTTTGCGTAGGCCTATTTTGGTCACAATAAATAGAATTATCGACTTTTGTTTAGTTTATTGTAATATAGCTAGGGATCCCTTCTGAAATTACCTTTACAAGTGGGATTCTACTTTTATTTTTAGTGAAAAATTTATTATAAAGATAATGTCGATTTTTTCTCCATAACCCAATTTATTGATATACTCTGCAGATTTGTTTATTTCTGGTATGGGAGCTATTAGAGTTTTCTCTTCTATTCCTCAAATTTTTGCTTCGTCATGTCATCCTTTTTTATTATTGCTCCCTTTCTTAAACGAATGAATTCGCTTTTTAAGATTCAATTATAAGAATGAATCGATGTGTAGAAGGATTTTCACAATAATTTTTCTAATTGAGTCTTATTTTGTATGTAAAAAGATGTTTTTCTTTCGTGTAGGCATTGATCTTCTGTTCTGGAAGATACAACGGGGTTGAAAAGATGTATAATAGAAAAAAATACTCGAAAAGGCAGGAGAACTGATGTCCGAAGAGAATATTACGCGGCTACATGTGGACGGGAAAGAAATTATTTTAATTGGGACCGCCCATGTATCAAAACAAAGTGCTGAACAAGTAAAGGAAGTAATTGAAACGGAACGACCGGATTCCGTTTGTATTGAATTAGATGAGCAGCGTTATCAATCAATTATGGACGGTAACAAATGGAAAGACATGGATATTTTCAAAGTGATTAAAGAGAAAAAAGCGACGTTACTGTTAATGAATTTAGCGATTTCCTCTTTCCAAAATAGAATGGCCGCTCAGTTTGGTGTTAAGCCTGGTCAAGAAATGATTCAAGGGATTGAGTCGGCAAAAGAAACAGGGGCAGAGCTCGTTTTAGCTGACCGTAATATTCAAACGACCTTTGCTCGAATCTGGCATCAAATTGGTTTTAAAGGCAAGGCTGATTTAATGTATCAAATTACTGGGTCGATTTTTAGTAAAGAGACGCTCACAGAAGAAGAGATGGAAAAGATGAAGTCACAAGATATGCTGAATGCTATGCTAAAAGACTTAACAGAATCCTTTCCACGCTTAAAAAAGCCTTTAATTGATGAGCGTGATCAATATTTAGCAGAACATATAAAGAAAGCACCAGGTGATAAGGTCGTGGCTGTACTTGGAGCCGCTCACGTACCGGGGATTACTCAGGAAATACATAATAACCATAATTTAAAGAAGTTGAATGAACGACCACCAAAAGCGAAATGGCCAAAAGTCGTTGGCTGGATGATCCCGATATTGATTATTGGTATTATTGCTTTTACCTTCTTTTCTAATCCTGAAGCAGGGATGCAGCAAACAATGAGCTGGATTTTATGGAATGGTTCTTTTGCAGCCATTGGAGCAGCAGTGGCATTAGGTCATCCATTAGCCATTGTCTCAGCCTTTGTCGTCGCACCCTTTAGCTCACTTAATCCATTTTTATCTGCTGGTTTAGTAGCTGGACTAGTTCAAGCCTACTTTAAACGACCGAGCGTTAGAGATTTTGAGAATTTATCAAAGGACGTCCATTCAGCGAAAGGTTTTTGGCGGAATAACGTCACAAGAATCCTATTAATTGTTGTATTAGCCAACATTGGGAGTGCACTCGGAACGTTTGTCGGCGGTGCAGATGTTGTGAGACTTTTCTTTGATAATTTATAAGAAGGAAAAAGAACGGCTCATTGAGTTGTTCTTTTTTTTGAGTGTGAGGGGTGGCATAGAGAAAAGAGGGAGAGTGAGTGGTGCCTAGATTCAGACTTAACACCGAAAAGTCAGAAGCAATCGGTAGCAAGAACCTTCAAACTTAGGGTTCCTTATAAAAATTTATATGTTCAGAACATTCTAACTAGTAGTTGTGATATAATCACTGTTAAATCATGGTTGTTTTGTCATAGGTCTATATGTTTGATTTTGTTTTATTTAAAGGAGTTGGTTTGAGTGGAGAAGGTACTTGTAAATAACTTAAATGTATCCAAGCTCATGAACGAATTAAAGGAAGATAATAAGAATATGCAGGATACGATGAAAAAAATTAAGGATATTTCGATTAAATCGAATATTTTAGCTTTGAATTCAGGGATTGAAGCTGCTCGTGCAGGGGCTGCAGGGCGTGGATTCGCGGTTGTGGCAACGGAAATAAAGAAATTCGCCGAAGATAGTTTAAATGCGAGTAATGAAAGTGAAGAGTTAATTCAAAGGGTCCAGCAAAAAGCTAATGAAATTATAGCTGTGCGAACAGTGGATGTCGCTTTTGATACGATTGATAAGATTGATCGTAATTTATTTGAACGCAATTGTGACGTTCAAGCATGGGCGACATTTGATGCGATTATGAGAAGCCTTACGCACCGAAGTGAGGAGACACAACGAGTAGCTCGAGCTTTAATGGAGAATATTTATACGATTTATGAAGTTTATTTCGAGTTGTTGGTTCTTGATTTAAAGGGAAATGTTGTAGCTACAGCAAAGGATGAATCGTTAGTTGGACAAAATATGACTGGGCGTGAATGGTTTGAGAAAACAATCGAGAGTGACGATGTTTATGTATCTGATCTCTATTATTCACCGTCCATTGGTGGCCATACGATTGCTTACTCTTGTCCGGTTCGGAATGAGGATGGGGAAGCGATTGGGGTTTTTTCTACCCGTTTTAATTGGGATTTTATTTTTGATATTATTGAGCGAGTGAAACTTGACCAAAAGAGCCAAATTGCGGTTATTAATTCGGAAGGTTACATTATTGCCTCAAAAAACAAAGAGGAAATTTTAGAAAAGAAATTGACTCATTTACAAGCCGTACAACATATTTTATCCGGAAAAGAAACACGTGGGTATACGATTGAAAATAATTGTATCTATGCTTATAGCCTGACAGAGGGTTACAACGCCTATAAAGGAAAAGGATGGTCTGTTATTGTGGAAGAGACAATTGGCTAAGAGACGAATGGAATGAAGTGAAGAGATTAACAATCAATGAAAAGGCTGAAACGGAATGCTAATCTTTTGTTTTGATACATCACGTGATTTTTGGAAAATAATTATGCCATGTAACGGTGTTGGAATTTAGATGATTTTACAATAAAAAGAAGAAGGCGTGTGATAGCCTTCTATCTAACTTCCTTCACCTTATTTACATATTGTGCGGCATGATGTTGAAGTCCAATCCAATCTTGTGTTTCAATTAAGTTCTTTGGAAATAAGGAACCACCTGCCCCTACCGCTACGGCTCCGGCTTTTATGAACGTTTTAATCGTATCTAAGTTAACTCCACCAGTTGGCATCATTTTGATATGGTTAAGTGGACCTGTGACGGCTTTAATAAAGTTTGCCCCGACTACATCCGCAGGGAAAACTTTTACGACATCAGCACCCCATTCAATGGCTTGTAATGCTTCTGTTGGCGTAAAAATACCTGGAATCATAATCTTGCCATATCGTTTCGTTGCTCGAATGGTGGCTTCACTGAGTGTTGGTGCAAAGACAAATTCAGCTCCAGAGTCAATCGCTTTCACAGCGGTCTCAGCATCAAGTACGGTACCCGCTCCGACTACCACCTCTTCACCGAATTTCGCTCGTAATTTGGTAATCGTTCTAAATGCATCATCTGAATCAACGGTAATTTCTAATCCTGTAATACCACCTGCAACTAATGCTTGGGCAATTTCTTCCACATGTTCCACTGGCAGCTTACGCATGACTGCCACAACTCCAGATGATAGTAGTGTTTCTAATCGACTCATCGGAAAACCCCTCCTGATGTAGGCTTATTTTTTTGATTAATAAAAGCATCTAATTCTTCTCTGCTTGGCATTCCTTCCACATCCCCTAATGAACATACTACTAATGCTCCTACGGCGGCGCCCATTTGGACAGCTTGTTTTAAAGGTTTCCCTTCAAGAAGACCGCTTAAGACACCAGCGGCAAAACCATCTCCTGCTCCAATTGGATCGACGACTCGATGGACCCCGTAGCTAGGGATACGACCACTATCGCCATTCTTTTCGGCAAAAAAAGAATACTCAGCTCCGTTTTTTATGACGACTTGTTTCGGACCACGGCTCAAAATATGGCGAGCGATTTCTTCTTCATCCTCTAATTGATACATCCAAATAGCTTCGTCTAAGCCTGGCATAACTAAATCGGCTTTTTCTGTTAACTCTTGCAGCAATGTTCTAGCTTTTTCTTCACCATATTGTTTGATGAGTGTATGTCTTAAATTGGGATCGAAGGAGATAAAAATATTGTTCTCTTTAGCCACTTGAATGGCTTTTTTTACAGCCTCCTCGCAACTGTCACTCAATAGAGGTGTAATCCCTGTTAGATGAAGGATTTTAGCATATTTAATTTGTCCGATTGCTAAGTCATTAACGGAAAACTGACTTGCAGCCGATCCTTTTCGATAATAATACACATTCGTTTCTTCTGGTCGAACTTTTTCTTTTATATACAATCCTGTAGGAGCCTCACTTGTATTCGTGACATAATCTGTATTGACACCTTCAGACCGAATCGATTTCACGACAAAGGTACCGAGTTCATCGTTACTTACTTTGCTCATCCACAAGGCTTTATGTCCTAATTTTTGAACAGCAATGGCAAGATTGGATTCGGCTCCACCAATACGTTTAGTGAATTCGTTTACATAACTTAGTTTTCCCGCTTCTTTTGCTTCAAATAAAACCATCGTTTCACCAAATGTTACGACTTCAGCTTTCATGTTTTATCCTCCTTTTTGAACAGAACCACTTTTTTTAAGAACATTATAAACGGTAGCAACTATTATTCTTCTAAGTACCCATTTTGAGAAAAGACTTTTAGTCTAAGAGGTTATGCCCGCATTTAAATACTGCCAAACGCTTTCTGGTAAAGGAATTCTTTCTTTTTTTCTACTTTCTTCAGTAGTTGCTTCAGGTTCTCCTGGAACCATGACCCGCTCAAAACCATCGGCTGGTTTAACAGCACGTAGTTCTTGAATCATTTGATCCATTCTTGCTAAAAAGACATCAGCTATTACAAACTTGGCTGGGTTTATCACCATATAAAATTGCCCAAGTTCCCGATACTTTTGATACTCATCATACATTTTGGAGACATGAGGGCCAAAAGCAGCCCCTGTCAGGAGGGCAGAAAAGGCTTCGACGACAAACGCTAGCCCATAACCTTTTGGACCACCAAATGGTGATAGATAAGCAACAGAATTTGGATCGGTTGTCTCTATGCCATTGGTATCTACACCCCATCCTAACGGAATGTCTGTACCGTATTCCCGTGCGTTTAGAATTTTTCCAAGAGCGACATTACTCGTAGCTAGATCAAGAATGACGGATCGTTCTTTTTTAGCGGGGAATCCGAAAGCGATTGGATTTGTCCCAAAAAATGATTCTGCTCCTCCAAATGGGACGACAATTTTATCGGTTTGAGCCATTGCTACCCCAATTAATCCTGCCTCTGTCGCTTGATTGACAAAATAGGAGAGGGCTCCACAATGGCTGCTGTTGCGGACAGCCACAACACCAATTCCTGTTGTCTCAGCCATTTCAATAGCTTGCTCCATTGCTTTCTTAGATATGACGTGTCCAAATCCATTATCCCCATCATAGATAGCGGTAGAGGGACTCGTTACAGTTAAGTTAGGTTTGGACTGGACATTTAATCCTCCTTCTTGAATCCGCTTAATATAATGTTCCACACGGAGTACACCATGAGAGTCGACCCCTCGTAAATTCGCATGGATAAGGACATCTGTAACGATTTCGGCCTCTTCTTTGTTTACGCCATTACTCACAAAGAGCTTGATAACTAGTTCAGCTAAATCTTTATCATTAATTAAATGATTCGTCATTAATAAACCCTCCTTCAACGAAAAATGATAGCATTTACATTTTATTTAAATTCATACTACCACACTACCATACAAGTGTGGTAGTATGAATTTACAAGGAGGTGAGCACCTGTGAATAAATTAATGATGCAACGAGGAAACCGCTATTCTACAAGGGATTTTGTCTATGAGATTATTAGAGAAAGAATTATGACACTAGATTTAGCACCAGGTTCATCTATTTCTGAAAAGGAAATAGCAGATGAATTAGAGGTAAGTCGAACACCAGTCCGTGAAGCGTTTCTAAAATTGTCTGAAGATGAGCTCTTACAAATTTTGCCGCAGAAAGGCTCGTTTGTAACTTTGATTGATATAGAACATGCCGAAAATGCTCGTTTTATGCGTGAGCATCTTGAAGTGGCTATGATCCGGCTAGCGTGTGAAAAGATCACAAATGGTGCTATTGAGAAAATGGAAATGAATCTTTCACAGCAAGAAATGGTGAGAAAAGCAAAAGATGAGGAAGCTCATTTTCAGCTTGATCAAGACTTTCATAGGCTAATTTCGGAAGGAACAGACAAGCTTCGCGTTTGGGGAGCGATTCAAAAAATGAATATCCATTTGAATCGAATTCTTAAGCTTAGTATTAACTCACGCTACAATTGGGATGTTTTAACTGAACATCATCGTCAATTGTTTACAGCTATAAAAGAAAAGGACCAAGAAAGTGCTGAGAAAATAATGCGTGAACATTTGAGACTCGTTTCTTTTGATCAATATGAAATAAAACAAAAGCATCCAGAATACTTCAACTAGAACTCCTAGTTGATAAGCTTTATGAAATCGTATTCATGGGGGAGTGAGGAGGAAGTAATGAAAAGAGTAATTGGAATATTTGCATTAATCAGTGCTTTATTGCTTGTTGGTTGTTCACAGTCTACGTATTCTGATGGAGAAGACGACAATGTTACCTATTGGAAAATGACGCATATTTCTGATAGTAGTCATTTATGGCATCAAGCTGCAGAGGAGTTTGCTAGACTTGTCGCTGAAAAGACGGATGATCAAGTCATTATTGATATCTATCCGAATAGCCAGTTAGGAAATGAAGTTGATAGTATTAATTCGATTAAGTTTGGAGCAACAGATTTAACGATTACCGGTGAAACACTTGAAGTGTGGACACCTAACGCTATTTTGTTAGCGGTTCCATATGCATTTCAAGATGAGCATCATATGCGTCGCGTGATTGAAGGTGAAATAGGGAAAAAGATTAAGCAAGATATCATCGATGATGTTGGCCTGACTCCTCTTTTTTACATGGAGCGAGCACCGCGAAATGTAACGTCTAATTATCCAATTTCGACACCAGAGGATCTCCGAGGGTTCAGTATGCGGGTGCCTAATGTACCATTATTCCTAGATACATGGGCAGCGGCCGGTGCAAACCCTCAAGTGATTAGCTTAAATGAAGTATTTACAGGACTGCAGCAAGGTGTAATTGATGGCCAGGAAAATCCAAATGATCTCATTGACAGCAATGGATTTTATGAGGTTCAGAATTACTTAAATGTAACCGAACATGTTCGCTCATGGATTTATGTTGTTGTCGGCAATGAACAGTTAGCCGCATTACCAGAAAGTCAGAGACAGGCGGTGTTGGAGGCAGCAGAAGAGGCTGAATTATTTGCTCGTGAGCTTCTTGAAAGTGACGCTGAAAAAGTAAATGAACGTCTACAATCAAGAGGGATGGAATTCAATGAAGATGTTGATCAAGAAGCTTTCCGTGAAGCGATGCTCCCAGCATTAGAGAAAAGTCTTGGGGAAGAGCAATATGAACTTTACCTAGAAATCGTTGCAGATGGGGAAGAAAGTGAGGAGGAAAAGGAATGAAAGTAGCTACTATACTTGATAAATGGCTATCCTATATAACTATCATTATATTTACCTCACTTTTGTTAGTAGTAGTTCTTCAAATTATTTGTCGGTATTTACCTTATAATCCGATTTGGACAGAAGAGCTTTCTCGTTATTTATTTGTCTATTCCATAACGGTTGCTGCACCACTTGCGATTCGTAAAAATGAGTTTATTCGTGTTGATATGTTGATTATGCTACTCCCTGAAAAAGGTAGACGTAATTATGAAATCTTCATTTCATCAATCATTTTTCTGTTTGGAATTGTGCTATTTATAGAAGGACTTAACTTCTATAAGCTTGGACTTGATTTTATTTCGCCAACTCTTGGTATGCAAATGAGCTATGTATATGTTGCAGTTCCTATCCTTGCTGTACTTATCATGGTTTATTCCATTATTTATATAATTGACCGTTTTAAAAACGTGAAGTTAGAAGGTGAAGAGCTGTGATGTCTTTATTACTAGTAGGTTCATTTTTATTGTTTATTTTGATTGGAATACCGATTGCTTTTAGTTTAGGGCTTGCTTCGCTTTTGTATTTAATTGTAGCAGGGATTCCAATGACTATTATTCCGCAGGCAATGTTTGCGGGTATTAATTCTTTTGTACTTCTAGCTATTCCAGCATTTATTCTTGCTGGAAATTTAATGAACGCTGGTGGAATAACAACACGAATTATTGACTTCGCTAAAGCGTGCGTTGGTCATATTCGAGGAGGTTTAGCCTTAACGAATGTAACTTCTTCCCTTGGTTTTGCTGGTATTTCCGGGACGGCATTATCTGATACGGCGAGCATTGGTTCTGTTATGATCCCAGCGATGAAAAAAGAAGGGTATGGTTCCGGTTTCTCAGCTGCAGTTACTTCCATTTCTTCAACAGTTGGACCGATGCTTCCGCCTTCTTTACCGATGATCATTATCGGAACACTTGCAAGCGTTTCAATCGGTGATTTATTTTTAGCTGGTGCGATTCCGGGGATATTGCTTGCCATTGGCTTTCTGATCATTACATATGTGATCTCGGTTAAACGAAATTATCCTAAAGGGGAACGTCAACCCATTTCTACTGTGACAAAATCTTTTTTCGGAGCATTTTGGGCACTCCTCATGGTTGTGATTATTCTTTGGGGAATTCTTGGTGGCTATTTCACTCCAACAGAAGCAGCCGTTGTTTGTGTGATTTATGCACTTATTGTTGGCGGTTTTGTTTACCGTGAACTTAATCCAAGGGAAATTCCTTCTTTACTTGTTAATACGATTAGTTCAACGGCATCGATCTTATTGCTTGTTGGGTTTGCAAATTTGTTTGGTTGGATCCTTGTTCGTGAAGGTGTCCCATTACTGATTGCAGACGGCATATTGTCCATTACAGATAATCCAATTTTTATTATCTTTCTACTCATTATTCTTCTGTTAGTTGTAGGTATGTTTATGGAGACGATTGCGGCATTAGTCATCTTATTCCCTGTTCTTCTACCTGTTGCCACAAGTGCTGGGATGGATCCAGTCCATTTTGGAGTTGTGATGGTACTTACACTTATGATTGGATTGTCAACGCCACCAGTAGGTGTATGCCTATTCGTTGCTTCAAGCTTTGCTAAAGTTCCAATTGGGAAAACAGTCAAGGAGCTAGTTCCATTTTTGGGCGTCGCATTGCTTGTTCTAATTTTAGTAGCTTATATCCCGGCTTTGTCGTTATATCTGCCAAGTTTATTTGAATAAGGAGTGAGTGTAAATGCGGGCCATTCAAGTAATAGAACCCAAAATATTGAATATTGTCGAAATGGAAAAGCAGAATATTAAAGAGGATGATGATGTTCTTGTAAAGGTGAAAGCAGTAGGAATTTGTGGGTCAGATATGCATATTTATCATGGAAGTAATCCTTTTACGACTTACCCAAGAGTGATTGGTCATGAAGTAGCGGGAATAGTGGAAGAAGTAGGGTCAGCGGTGTCCCATTTGCAGCCTGGAGATCGAGTCGCTCTTGAACCGATTTCTTATTGTGGAACTTGTTATGCTTGTCGGAAAGGTCGTCCAAATGTTTGTACAAGCCTTGAAGTATTTGGTGTGCATCGTGATGGGGGAATGAGAGAGTGGATAGTAGCGAAGGAAAAGAAGTGGCATAAAGTCGAAGAGTATGTTTCGTTTGAAGCAGCAGCCCTTGCTGAACCAATGACAATTGGGGCACAGGCAATGTTTCGTGGGAATGTTCAATCTAGTGATACCGTTTTTATTATGGGTGCAGGTCCAACTGGAATCGCATGTCTTATCATGGCGAAACAAAAAGGAGCGACTGTTTTTATTTCGGACTTTAACGATAACCGCCTCGACTATGCTAAATCAATTGGAGCCGATTATCTTATTCATCCTGGTCAAGAGGATGTTGAAAAAGTAATTACGGAAAAGACAAATGGGGAATTGATCAATGTTGTGATTGATGCGGTAGGGACCGCTGCAACGTTTGAGCAGGCTGTGACTCTTGCTTCAACAGCTGGGACTGTTGTGACTTTAGGGTTTAATGAAAGCCCATCAAACATTCCATCTCTTGCTTTGACAAAGAAGGAATTAACGGTGGTCGGTTCAAGGTTACAGACAAATCAATTTCCAGGTGTGATTGAGCAAGTGAATCATAAAAGAATAGATCCGAGTGCTGTGATTTCCCATCAATTCGCTTATACAGAAATAAAAGAAGCGATTGAGTTATTAGAAAAGCATCCTGAAGAAGTAAGAAAAATCGTTTTAACTTTTTAAATTAAAAAAGGACGTGAATAGCTATGCGTATGACATTTAGGTGGTATGGAGAGAACAACGACTCAGTTACATTAGAACAGATTAAGCAAATTCCAGGAGTAGAAGGCTTAGTCTGGGCACTGCATGATCGTGTTGCCGGAGAAGTATGGCCACTTGATGAGATTCTTGCTTTAAAGGAAAAGGCTGATGCCTACGGATTTCATCTTGATGTAGTCGAAAGCATTAATGTTCATGAAGACATTAAACTAGGCTTACCGACACGCGATCAGTACATTGAAAACTACAAAGCAAGTATTCGTAATGTCGCTGAAGTTGGAGCAAAAGTGATTTGCTATAATTTTATGCCCATTTTCGATTGGACACGTACAGATTTATTCAAAGAGATGGAAGATGGATCAACAGCTTTATTTTATGAAAAGGCAAAAGTAGATTCAATGGATCCGCAAGAGCTTATCAAACAAACAACGAATAATCCCTCCCAATATACAATGCCAGGTTGGGAACCAGAACGACTAAAAGATATTGAGCACTCTTTTACAGCCTATAAAAATGTGAGTGAGGATGACCTTTGGGCAAACTTGCAATACTTCTTAGAACAAGTGCTTCCAGTTGCAGAACAGCATGATATTAAACTAGCGATTCATCCGGATGATCCACCTTGGTCTGTGTTTAACTTGCCAAGAATCATTACGAGTGAAGCAGCAGTTGAGAAATTCTTATCTATATCGGATAGTCCATCACATGGTATTACGTTGTGCAGTGGTTCGCTTGGTGCTAATCCAAAGAATAATATTGCTCGTATTATTCGTCGTTTTTCTGACCGAATCCCATTTGCCCACATTCGTAATGTAAAAGTGTATGAAAATGGAGATTTCATTGAAACATCTCACCGTACGCAAGATGGCTCAGTCGATATTGCTGATGTTGTAAAGGCCTATCATGAGAATGACTTTACAGGTTATGTACGTCCCGATCATGGGCGTCATATCTGGAATGAGGAATGCCGACCTGGTTATGGGTTATATGATCGTGCCCTTGGGATTATGCATTTATGGGGGCTTTGGGACGCTTATGAATTAGTGAAAAAAGGGGGAGATGACAATGCTTCCGATTCATAAATCTCTTGCTGGTAAGGTTGCTGTTGTTACAGGGGGAAGTGGTGTACTTTGTCAGGCAATGGCTAAGGAGCTTGCTCACCAGGGTATGAAAATAGCGATCTTAAACCGTAATAAGGAGAAAGGGCAAGAAGTGGCTGCAGAAATCGAATCAGTAGGGGGAACCGCGATTTCTATTTCTTGCGACGTTTTAAAAGAAGAAAGTGTGTTGGCTGCAAGTGAAGTGGTCCTTAAAGAGCTTGGACCGTGTAACCTGTTGATAAATGGTGCGGGTGGTAATCACACAGACGCTATTACACAGACGGAAACATATAGTGTTGGAGACCTTGAAAATAGTGAGATTAAAAGTTTTTTTGATTTAACGATTGCCGGTTTTGATTCCGTTTTTAAACTTAATCTTCTCGGGACGGTTATCCCAACACAAATCTTTGCCAAACAAATGCTTAATCAAAAAGGGGCTGCTGTTATTAACCTTTCTTCCATGAGTGCCCCTTCGCCAATGACCAAAGTTCCTGCATATAGTGCTGCTAAAGCAGGGATTGATAACTTTACACAATGGTTGGCGGTTCATTTTGCTGAGGCTGGAATTCGAGTGAACGCGATCGCACCAGGATTTTTCTTAACGGAACAAAATCGTCACCTACTTACGAATGAAGACGGCAGCTTAACAGAGCGTGCGAATAAAATTATTACCCACACTCCTCAAGGTCGATTCGGTGTTCCAGAAGATTTGCTGGGTACATTGCTTTGGCTTGCTGATAAGGAAAGTTCTGGTTTTGTTACGGGTATTACCGTTCCTGTTGATGGTGGATTTATGGCGTATTCAGGTGTTTAAGAGAGACTTAGAATGATAGGGACGTCTCAAATGGCCTCTAATTAATAATAACCTCGTGTCAAAACGGCGTGAGGTTATTTTTTTTGGTGAAAAAAGAGAATACGTAATGAAAGTCACTTGATGCGAGGGTTAGGGTGCGAGTAAGGTGGAATAGGTAATGAAAATCATGTGATGAGAGGGTTAGGGTGCGAGTAAGGTGGAATAGGTAATGAAAATCATGTGATGCGGAGATTAGGGTGCGAATAAGATGGAATAGGTAATGAAAGCCTAGAGATGCGGAAATTAGGGTACGAATAAAAGAGAATAGGTAATGAAAACCACAAAATGCGTCCATTATTGTTCGAAAAACCAGTGATTGGTGCCTCTACTTACAGTTCTTCATCAGAGAGAAAAAGAAGCTGAACCCCCTGGGACAGCTTCTTTTTATGTGTAGTTATGAGCATTTAATAGAGTCAAAACTTCTCCATTAACCCACGTCACGCTCCCAAAAGCGATGCTGGGCAAGTGCCTTTGTAAATTCTGAGATGAAAGGTTCTACTTCGTTTTGGATAATCACTCCATCGGAATTTTTTATGTTTAAGTCTTCAAGTAAAGTCTTTCCTAATGCCGTAGCTCCGATTGGTTTAAAGTGGGTAAATGCCTCCTTAATAAAGTAAGTGGCTTTCAAATGGAATGAGCGATTTTCGGCACTACTACTGGCTACATATACGGCATCAAATAAAACAGAATCAGTCGTTAAGAAAGAGTGTTCGGCTTCTAATTCCTCATTGTCATCGCCTTTAAATACTCCTAATGATTCGGCGATAATTTCTCCTGTTACACCTTGTTCTTTTAATTTTTCTTTAATCTCTTGGACTTCTTTGCCATTAAACTGTTGCCCTAAAAGAATGGCGACTTTTCGTGAATGAGCTTTTTTAATGGTATTTTTTTGACTGAGAGCCGCTGAAGATTTTGTATAGTTGGATCCACCTTTTGAAGGAGGTGTGATTCCAATATTAGCAGCAATTTTTTGAACCATACTTAAATTAACATGTGCAAACATATCGAGAACTTGTTGTTGGATATCTTTGTTTGTTAATTTTCCTAGCTCAAAGCTAAAGGCTTCAATGATATGATTTTTCTCAGGTGCACTCATGCTATTCCAAAAAAGGGTTGCTTGGGAAAAGTGATCTTTGAAGCTCTCACTCCTCTTCCGTACTTTCTGCCCATCTACTTTTTCTTCGTAATGAGCATAGCCACCGTCTTTAGGTGCAGCTGGCGCAGGGGTATTATCGGCAAGGGAATTTTTATGATAACTCACTTGGCCAACATTTATCGTCTGCCTGCCGTAACCATCCCGTTGATTATTAGCAAATGGACAGATAGGACGGTTAATCGGTAATTCATGAAAGTTTGGTCCCCCTAATCGAATTAATTGAGTATCTGTGTAAGAAAATAACCTCCCTTGTAACAGCGGATCATTGGTGAAATCAATACCAGATACAACATGACCAGGGTGGAAAGCTACTTGTTCTGATTCAGCAAACACATTATCGACATTACGGTTTAGCGTCATTTTTCCAATGATTTTAACGGGCACGTCTTCTTCTGGCCAAAGTTTGGTCGGGTCTAAAATATCAAAATCAAAAATAAACTCGTCTTTTTCGCTAATGATTTGTACTCCTAATTCATATTCAGGGTAGTCTCCCTCCTCAATGGCTTGATACAAATCAGCTCGGTGAAAATCCGGATCTTTTCCGTTTATTTTCTGGGCTTCATCCCATACAACCGAGTGAACACCTAGTATAGGCTTCCAATGAAATTTAACAAAGTGAGCTTGTCCTTCTTCATTGATTAAACGAAATGTGTGAACACCAAAACCTTCCATCATTCGATAGCTTCTCGGTATCGCTCGGTCGGACATTGTCCACATCACCATATGGGCTGTTTCTTGGTTGTTTGCGACAAAGTCCCAAAACGTATCGTGAGCAGAGGCGGCTTGTGGGATTTCATTATGGGGTTCAGGTTTAACCGCATGAATCAAATCGGGAAACTTCATCGCGTCTTGGATAAAAAAGACGGGGATGTTATTTCCGACTAAATCATAGTTGCCTTCCTCTGTATAAAATTTGGTCGCAAACCCTCTGGCATCACGAGCGAGTTCACCTGAACCTTTTGAGCCCGCAACTGTAGAAAAACGTACAAATACAGGGGTTTTTGTATGAGGATCTTGTAAGAATTTAGCCTTTGTATAACGTTTCATAGATTCATAGACTTCAAACTCACCATGGGCACTAAAGCCACGGGCATGAACGATTCTTTCTGGAATTCGTTCATGATCAAAGTGGGTCATCTTTTCTCGGAAGTGAAAATCTTCCATGAGAGTGGGTCCACGTTCACCAGCCTTTAGCGAGAATTCATCTTCAGAAACTTTTAACCCTTGATTCGTAGTCATATGTTGACCGCTATCTCGCACTCGATAGGATTCTAACTGTTCATCCTTTTGATCTCGTTTGCTTTTCATGTTTTTCCTCCTTCAGATTAAGTTAAGAAAAAATATTTGAGCTTGAGTGATTGAAATTACTTAAACACTCTCTTCCCGAGCAAAAGTGAAAATAAACTATTGGGCGAGATAACTTGACCTTTTTACATAATTGATGAGCTCTAACCTTTCGTTTTCTTTTTACCAAAATAGAGTAATCCAAGCAACAGCCAGCCAAGCATGATAACAAAAGCAATGGTTAGAAATAGCTCAGGGCCTATGGCGATAATTAACGGAATGGATGCGGCTGTCACAATTCCACCTCCAACAAAAATATCGAGGAGAAGTTGTTTATAACTAAAGCCTTCCTTGGCAGGTGATTTATTTTCAGGATCAGCAAGATTAATAAGAAGTAATCCGGCTGCGCTCAAACCAAGACCTTGTCCAAGATCACCAATGCTTCGTTCGAACCAGTAATCAGGCATTATTTTTGGTGCGACAAATAGAAAACATAAAACCGTCCAAGTGATAGCGACAATTGACATCAGGATAAACGGAAGGAGATAATCACCAAGCACTGTCAGTGATAAAGTAGCGATGGCAGAAACGATTAATAAATCAAGGGCAAATCCTTGAATGCGATTAATTAAACCTCGATCTAAAATGGGACGTTTTGTCACTTTATCTAAAGTGACCTGAACAATGACTGCTCCAACCATCGCTAGTGGAAATAACGGCATGTTGACAAATAGTTCAATGGAATCTGACCATAAAGCTTCTTCAACTAAGATAAACCCCTCTAGCAGCAAGTATCCGATTGCGATCGCGATACCGATATAAGCAAAGTGAACAGTGAACGTCTCGATGACTTCTGATCTAGTCGTTTTTTGACCGGCAGGGGCCTCACTTTGTTCTTCCTTTTTCAATAAACCTTTCTTTTGCTCTTCTGAAATATCTTCAGGACTTTTTAGAATTTCTGTTTTTCCTTTTCGAGCAGCCCAATTAATCAAAATCATCCCAATAAAAACACCTGAAAGGACACCAACTGTGGCTAAACCAACAGCAAGATCTCGACCTTCCTCAAAATCAACCGCAGAAAACGTACCTGAAAGTCCAGCCGCAGTACCATGTCCACCGACAAAGCTTATTTCCAATAAAGCTCCTGCAGCAGGGTTCATATCAAAAATCGGAACTAAAATAAAAAGGGCAAGAGCTGCACCGATCACATATTGCCCCCAAGAAAGAAAATGAGAAAAGGTAATTTGAGGACCGGATATTTCCCACATTCTTTTAAGCGATGGAATCGTGCTACCGATAAATAATGAGGCAAAGATGACACTAATTAATAACTCAGGTAAGGCCTCCCAGACTGTTAACATCTCTTCTGGAAAAAGCCCTCCTTCTTCCAAATAGTCGATATTTAATAATCCCAGAACTTCAGGACCTAATAACAATCCTATTAATCCAGCTAATACAGAACTTGGGATAAAAACAGTTTGTAAAAAAGGGGTAGATATTCGAATCCATTTACCGATCAGTAGTAAAATACCAAGAATGATAAAACTAAAACCAATGACTTCTGCTGACATTTAGAACCTCCTTTTTAACGTTACCCTTAACCTATTACCGACAAGGTCAAATTTAAAACAATCGTTCATGGTGGTTCTTGAACGTGCGGTGAGGATTCTCCCGACTCACCCTCGGAACGTGTAGGGTATGCAGCTGGCGGAATAAGCTAGATGAGCAAAATTTATTCTAAAGAACAGTTGTCCTCCGTTTCTTTTTTTGCTGCAAGTCGGGAGAATCGCTAGGCACTTGAGGAAGTATAGCGATGGTTTGAAAAGGACAAAAAAATAAGCTCATTTTTTGAAACCCGCTTCATTTTGTAGGCGTTAAATAGTTATATAAATGAATGAAAGTGAGCAAAGGGAGGACATCATGAAAAATTTTTTACGCTTATTAACAATGGCTCTACTTGTTTTTACTTTAATTGGTTGTAACAGTGGAGATAATGATGGAGGAGACAACCAGTCGGGAGAAGCCTCATTAGAAGATATCTTTTCAAGCATTAAAGACCAGATTGCCGAGGATTTACAGGAGGCTGGTTTAGGGGAAGGTGTTTATGTAGATGGTCAACTGCAAATGTATATGGAGACTAACTTAACGGATGAAATGGCAACAGAGGACCCGCTTGTAGAAATGTTACTTGAAAATATGAACATCGATGCTTCTCAATTAGCGAATGGTTACGTGCTCCAAGCGGCAATGAATGTGAATTCGGATCAAATTATTTTATTAGAGGCAGCAGATGAAACAGAAGTTGCCGCTTTACAGGAAGGTTTAGAGCGAGAACTCGAAAATCAACATCGAATCTGGGAGTCTTATTTACCAGACCAATACGAAAAGGTGAAAAATAATATTATCAAAGTAGAAGGTTTGTTTATTCTTTATGTCACATATGATGATGCAGAAAAATTAGAAGCGATCTTCGAGGAACATTTATAAAAAAGGGGAGAAAAGGTGCATACTGCATGTGCCTTTTTCTGTTTTAAAGGGGATTGTTTTATTGTGCAGGAGACTGTACATACACGGGAATAGTATGGGGTGATCCAATGGTTTTTAGTAGCTTAACCTTTTTGTTTTATTTTCTTCCTATCGCATTGGCACTCTATTATTTGTGCCCACGAAAAGGGAAAAATGCCATTTTATTAGTCGTAAGCTTAATTTTTTACGCTTGGGGTGAACCGATTTATATTTTCTTAATGCTTTTTTCTGCTTTTGTTGATTACTGGCATGGGCTTTGGATTGAACGATACCGAGATAATAATAAGAAGAAGGCTAAGTTCGGACTAATTTCTTCTATTATGATTAATGTTCTGATTTTATCCTTTTTTAAATATGGGGACTTTTTAATCGAGACAGTCAACGGTCTATTTGGCATACAAATCGCCTTGCTTGAACTTCCTTTACCTATAGGTTTATCGTTTTATACTTTTCGGACGATGTCCTATACGATTGATGTCTATAGAGGTCGTGTTTCTGCTCAAAGAAACCCTCTCACTCTTGCATTATATGTTTGTTTATTTCCACAACTCATTGCAGGGCCGATTGTCCGTTATAAAATGATTGCTTTACAGTTGACTGAGAGAAAGTTTCAAGCAACTCAATTTTCGGAAGGAGTTCAATTGTTTATCATTGGGCTCGCCAAAAAGGTATTACTTGCTAACAATATTGGTTTACTTTGGAGTGAGGTGGCGGCACAGGACCCTTCAGAGCTATCGATTTTATTAGCATGGCTTGGGATCATCGCCTTCGCTTTTTAAATTTATTTTGATTTTAGTGGTTATTCCGATATGGCGATAGGTCTTGGGAAAATGTTTGGCTTTGATTTCCCGAAAAACTTTCATTACCCGTATGTTGCTAGGAGCATTTCTGAATTTTGGCGTAGATGGCATATGACACTTGGTGCCTGGTTTCGAGATTACGTCTACATCCCACTTGGAGGTAGTCAAAACGGAAAATGGAGGCTCTATCGTAATTTATTTATTGTCTGGGGTTTAACCGGAATTTGGCATGGAGCGAGTTGGAATTATGCTTTGTGGGGACTGTATTTTGGTGTATTTATTGCAATAGAAAAAGCAGGATGGTTAAAGATTTTAGAAAAAGCCCCAAAATCGTTGCAGCATTTTTACTTTATTTTTTTCATATTAATAGGGTGGGTGTTGTTCGTATTTGAGGACTTTTCACTTGGTTTTCTTTATTTACAGGCAATGTTTGGTTTATTAGGAAACTCCATTGTGAATCAAGCCTTTATATATGAGTTTTATCGTCACTTTGTTTTATTGGTCATTATGGTATTAGCGTCGCTCCCAACTTGGACCTTTATTTCAGAAAAAATGAGCCGTTTTAAAAGTCGTCAGTCGGTAAAGTGGTTAATTGAAGCGGCTTCGCTTTTTTATTTATTTTTTCTTTTGTTTTTATCAACGGCTTATTTAGTGAGTGAATCGTTTAATCCGTTCCTTTATTTCCGATTTTAAGGAGGTGGAAGATGGAAAGGGTTCGAATTGCTTTATTCGTATTGTTTATATCGGGTTTGTTACTTTGGAATCTTTTTAGTGAAAGTCGCCATTTTTCTGAATTAGAAAATCGTTATTTAGCACAAAAGCCGTCATTTTCCTATACTCGGTTAGTGGATGGTCAATTTACGAGTGAGATCGAAACATATGTAACGGATCAGTTTATTTGGAAGGATTTGTGGATGATCACACAGGCAAATGTAGAGTACTGGACAAATAAAAAAGAAAGCAAAGGAATTTATTTTGGGGCTAATCAGTATTTATTGGAAGCGTATGCTCATTCTTCTGAACAATTTCAAAAAAACCTTGAGTATTTGTCTTATTTCGCCCAAAAGGCAGAAGGGATACAATCGTATGTATTTCTAGCCCCTACTTCCATTGAAATGTATCCAGAGTTGTTGCCAAGCTTTGTTATCAATGATTCACAGGTAACGGCACAAAGGGATGTTGAAGCTTATTTGGAAGGAGAAATGAATGTCATTAATGGTTTTGAGGTCTTAGCGAAACATAAAGACGAATCGATTTATTTTCGTACCGATCATCATTGGACGATGAGAGGGGCCTTTTATGCTTATCAAAAAATTGCCGAGGAAATGAATTTGACACCACATGATATTCATGATTACAAAATAGAGGAAGTTTCTTCTCAATTTTATGGAACATATGATACAAAAGCTCCTCTCGGTTGGATTCAAGCAGATAAAATTGAAATTTTTCAATTAATCGATGGTCCACGCTATCAAATTCATTATCCTGACTCAGGTTTAATAGAACATTCCTTTTATGAATGGGATTACTTAAAAAAACGAGATCAGTATGGTCTTTTTCTAAATGGTCAGCATCGATATGTAAAAATAAAATCGGATGTAAATAATGGGAGAAAGCTCCTTTTAATAAAGGATTCGTATGCTCATGTTATCGCTCCATTGCTTGCAAGTCATTTTGAAGAAATTCATATGGTTGACTTACGCTATTATCGTGATAATATGTATGAGGTAGTAAAAGAGCAAAATATCACAGATGTCTTGTTTTTATATAATCATGCCAATTTCTCAATTGACACCAACTTGCTCTGGTTAAAACAGTAGTTGGGGCTTTTGTGATCAAAAAATTTGACCATTATCGAAATGTAGAAAAGTAAATCCTTTGAATTCTAAGTTTGAAAGGGCAAAAGATTGGCGAGCCTATAATTAGAATGAGGTCCATTTTGAGGTGGTATCGGAGGGTAATATCATGGTAAAACAGTCCATTTATGGGTTAACGATTGAACAGTTAACAGAGTGGTTACTAGAACGTGGACATAAGAAATTTAGAGCACAGCAAGTGTGGGATTGGCTCTACCGCAAACGTGTAACGGATTTTTCAGAAATGACAAATGTTAATAAAGATTGTTTAGCGCTATTGGAAGAAAATTTTGCGTTTGAAACGATGAACGTTCATCTGCAGCAAGAATCAAAAGATGGCACGATTAAGTTTTTATTAAAGCTTGCAGATGGCAATTTGATTGAAACGGTATTAATGAAGCATAAGTATGGATTATCGGTTTGTGTTACGACACAGGTCGGATGTAATATCGGTTGCAGCTTCTGTGCGAGTGGTTTGTTAAGAAAAAGCCGTGACCTAACAAGTGGCGAAATTGTGGAACAGATTATGAAAGTTCAACTACACTTGGATACACGTAATAATGATGAGCGTGTGAGTCATATCGTGGTCATGGGTATTGGTGAACCATTTGATAACTTTACAAACATGGTTGATTTCCTTGAAATTGTGAAGGATCAAAAAGGATTGGCAATTGGTGCTCGTCATATTACCGTTTCGACAAGTGGAATCGTACCAAAAATTTATGAATTTGCTGATTTGAAATTACAAGTAAACTTAGCGATTTCTTTACACGCTCCAAATAACGAGCTAAGAACGCAAATTATGAAAGTGAACAGAGCTTTCCCAATTGAGAAGTTAATGGATTCGGTCGATTATTATTTAGAAAAATCAAATCGTCGGATTACGTTTGAATATATTTTATTAAAAGGAGTTAACGATCAGAAAGAGCATGCTTTAGAGCTAGCTAATCTAATCGGAACTTCACGTCGAAAGTTAACTTATGTGAACTTAATTCCTTACAATCCGGTTGATGAGCACGGTCAATATCAACGTAGTGACAACGACGACATCCGCATTTTCTTTGATACATTAAAGAAAAAAGGCATCAACTGTGGAGTTCGTTTGGAGCACGGTACTGATATCGATGCAGCCTGTGGTCAGCTGCGCAGTAAGCAGATTAAAAAAGAAAAAGTAAAAGCTTAAATAGTTCAAATAGAAGTCGTCTCAAAGGTATTAGACCTTTTGAGACGGCTTTTTGGTGCTTAACAACACATGCATTGGGATGATGTATTTTGGATTTGGACGAAGTGACGGCACCAAAAATGAATAAGGCTACTGAAAAAGTGGATTTCATTCTTTTGTTGGATGAATCACCTGAAAAATTCCATCATGGAAAAAGTCTCATTCTCACCCATAAAGGGGAAGAAACTCAAACTATTAGGAGCTTCATTAAATGATCAGTTATGGCCTCTGCTGGAGTAAGCTAAATGCTCCAAACCTATTTCTAACTAACAGGACTTTTTCAGCGACTTAACACCGAACACATCCCGTCCCCAATAAACGTAGCATTTGAGTTCCTATGTTTCCTATATTACAATGAACTCGCTTAGTGAATTAAAGAAGGGGTGCTATTATGAATAAGAAAGTTGGTTTTATCGGCAGTGGCAATATGGCTAAGGCAATGATTGGTGGACTAGTTGAATCAAAAATCATTAATCCCGCTAATATATTTGCATCGAATCGGACCATTACAAAATTAGTAGAACTTCATGAAACATACGGTATACAAATCGCCGAGTCGAATGTTGAAGTGGCTAAAAAGTGTGACATTATCATTCTTTCAATCACTCCTGATCAATATGCATCAGTCATTGATGAAATAAAAGAGGATATTCAAGAGGAGCAGATTATTGTCCTAATTGCAGGCGGACAATCGATTGCTGCAAATGAAGAGCGATTTGAGCGGCAAGTCAAAATGGCAAAAGCAATGCCAAATACACCTGTGCTTGTTGGAGAAGGACTAACAGCACTGAGTTTTAATGCATTAATGACAGAGGAAGATAAGCAAGCTATCATTACTTTATGTGAAAGTTTTGGAAAGGCAGAAGTGATTAATGAAACGTTGATGGATACGGCGAGTGCAGTTGGCGGCTCATCGCCAGCCTTTATTTATATGTACATAGAAGCTTTGGCAGATGCCGCTGTTCTATATGGAATGCCAAGAGAAAAAGCTTATACAATCGCGGCCCAAGCTGTACTTGGATCAGCGAAGATGGTTTTAGAAACAGGCGAGCATCCAGCTAAACTTAAAGATGATGTTTGTTCACCAGGAGGCACGACGATTCAGTCGGTAGCGGCTCTTGAGGAGAGTGGATTCCGCTCAGCGGTCATGCAAGCGATTCATGCCAATATGGCTAAGCTTGGTGAGGGGAAATAACCGGTTATAAGAAATAAAAAACGGTCTTATTCTCAAAAAAAGAGCTAAGACCGTTTTGTTAAGTTCCCATTAAATTAATTCTTCTATGAACTCCATTAACTTCCGACTCATTTCCTCTGAAATCGTATAAATCGTGTGAGTATCTGTAATGTCCATTAAGGAGCTGAGTTGCCCAGGTTCTCCTACCCATAAATGGTACCCTTGTTTATCCCCATTTGTATAAAGAACTTCCACATCAAACTCTGATTTTGCCATATTGACGATGCCAGGCTCTTTAACCGCATTTGAAAAGATTTTTGCGAAAAGCTCAATCGTCTCGACATCGTTAAATTCAGCCAAAAAGTCTGAATTGACATGACCGAAGCCATTTGACGTAGAGAGACTAACTTTCACTATTTCATTAGCTGCTAATTTATTGTTTTCGTTTGATTGACAACCGAATAAAGGTCCAAATATAAAGGCCATTGATAGAACGAGTAACATCATTTTTTTCATATTATTTTTAGCCCCCAAGAGTTTTGCTTTTTATTTAAGTGAGACGTCGCAAATTCTCTTGAGGTTTCATAACTATTGTTTTCATTTTGACCTATTTTTAGTTACAGCAACTATCCTATTAGCGTATCGCTTCAAATGTAACGATAGAACTTGAGGTAGTCGCTTCTTTCTTAAAATGATAATCAGCTGAGTACGTAATGTTCGTAAAGCCTATTCTTTGTAAAAGCAATTCAAACTCTTTTACGCCATACCATCTCACAGCAAACCTTTGTAATTCGGAAGCTACTAAATTTCCTTTGAGCCACTTTTCATACTTTAAATATGTCACATGATATTGGTTAACCCAATCAATCTCTTTAGCACGCGACTCTAACAGTATCCCTTCATCATTAGAAATAGGGAAAGTTTTGACCTCATTTTCGAGCGGATTCCACCCATCTAACAAGAGCAAATCGATAATTAATCGTCCGCCCGGTTGTAAATGGTCGTAAAAACAACCCAAAGCGTTCACAGAATCCTGGTAATCTTCAATTAGACAGAAAGATCCTGAGGGAACGACAATCACCTCATAGTTATTGGGTAAAGCGAAGTCACTTAAATCACCTTTAAATAATGTAGGGGAAAGGTCTCTTTCCTCACACTGCTTCTGGCAGGAGCTCAGCATATCTGGAGAGTTATCGATGCCCTCGATTAAAAAACCTTGCTCAAGCATAGGAATATAAAATCGACCAGAACCGACAGCAGCTTCAAGAATCCGTCCTTTCGTTCCACTCAGTCTCTCAAAATAAAACTCAATGTCACCTGAGATCGAGTGTCCAACAGGCTTTGTTAAATTGTATAGCTCCGTACAAAGTGGACCATAATGACTAAACATTTTATTCCTCCAATCGATTATGGAAGAATCACAATATTATTTTGAATTCTCCCCTTTAGTTAATTCATTCGTGTGATAATAAGAGCAGACTGTCATATATAATCACTCACTTTCTATGTATGATAGTTAAATTATATCATTATTTACTGATTTTTCAATTAGTAATAACTCAACTTTCGCAGAGTATGATTGACTCTTAAACGTTGATAGGGATTGACTTTAGGGTGATACAATACTCAAATTGACTTTACATGGACGATTCAATCGTTGACAGTCTGAACACATCTCTTCGTAGCTGTTGAAGGAATCTGTTCACTAAAATTGGGCCCTCCGGCGGTCGCTCCCAAACAGACACTCCGCGTCCTGCAGGAACCTCATGAGCCTCCTCAGCGTTTCACGCTTGCGGGGTCTCATTGGACGGTTTATTCCTGCGGGAGTCTCCGTGTCTGTTTGTCCGCTAGATACTGGAATCGAATCTAGGTTCGGTTTTCTCATTGAATAAAAAAACAGTCATGACTTCAACGTACATTAGCTTGAGAATGATTTTTCTCTTTCCATGACTAAATCCGTTCCAGTTGTAAACAAATCAGTGTTGATGCTCTGTACGTTAGCTAGATGATCGAGCTTGTTTCGATTGGAATCCTGTCTTTTCATGACGGCAGACTTAGGAAAAAATAGGTGCAACTCCCTATTTAGTTCCATAACCAACAAAGTTAAGAGGAAGGTTCTTCTGCGTTAGAAATAGCTGATTGAGAATGGCCATATCATCAAGCATCTCCACGACACTTAGCGGACAAACCCATACGGAGACTCCCGCAGGAATAAACCGTGGAGCGAGACCCCACAGGTGTACCGAGGAGGCTCGCCAGGTTCCTGCAGGACGCGGAGTATGGTTTTGGTAGCGACCGCCGGAGGGCATATTTTTTTTTACTGCACAGTTTATCCGTTTTGTGTGATAGTACGTTCTCGCTTTTCAAACGTGTCAAGGGCATTTGTTTAAGAGTTTCCCTTTCGCTCTGTCAACTAGTTGAACGGATTTTCTCGATGCGAAAGTTGAGTAATAATTTTTACATGTTTAATCTACCCAATTAGTTGTTCTCTGCAATGTCGTTCGGATACTGTAATAAGAACATTTCCAATCATCGTACGACAAGAATTAGATTTCTTTTCCTTATTATTCGCCCACAGTGCCGTTTAAAAACAATAAAAAAACGCCATCTAGTCTCGTATATCCTAAACGACGTATTTCTATTATTTAATATTTCCTCTTCAAAAAATTAACGACCATCAACATGCCAAACGAAATCAAGAGGATGACGATGACCCACTGCCACGCTAAGGTCATATTACCGCTGTCCATCGCCATATAAATGGCGGTTGGAATCGTTTGTGTCCGTCCAGGGAGGTTTCCGGCAAACATGAGTGTTGCTCCAAACTCCCCGAGGGCTCTTGCAAAGCTTAAAATGCCTCCAGAAATGATTGCTTTAGAAGCGAGAGGCATTGTGATAAGACTAAAGACTTTTAGTTCACCAGCTCCATCAACACGGGCTGCATTTTCAATATCCTTATTGATCGTTTCAAAGCCAGCGAGTGTGGCTTGGTACATAAGTGGAAACGCCACAACTGTAGCTGCTATAACAGCCGCTGTCACGGTAAAAATGATCGGTTGTCCCGTAATAAATTGAACGATCTGTCCGATAAAGGAATGTCTACCAAAGATGACAATTAGTAAAAATCCGACGACTGATGGAGGTAATACGAGTGGCAATAAGAGTAGGGTATCGATGACCGATTTTCCTTTAAACGTGCGATTAGCCATAAACTTAGCCGCTGTAATTCCTAAAATTAACACAATAAGTAATGATAAAGAAGCAACACCTAGTGAAAGCTTGACTGGAGTCCAAAAATCAGTCATTTTATTGGACTAAGTTTGAAAATCCGTAGCTTTCGAGGATTTCGAGTGCTTTCTCTGATTGTAAATATTCATAAAAAATCAACGCTTCCTCTAGGTTTGCGCTGTTATTTAATACGCCTACAGGATAAATAATTGGTGCATGTGTGCCTTCCTCTGCCTTTTCCAAGATATTGACTTTATCTGAAATAAGAGCATCTGTATGATAAACAATCCCAGCTTCGACATTACCTGTTTCAACATATGTTAACACTTGTCTCACGTCCTTTGCATAGACAACCTTCTCTTCTATACTATTCCAAACGTCGATATTTTCAAGCATTTCCTTAGCGTATTGTCCAGCCGGAACCGATTCTGGTGTTCCAATTGAAATCGTATCGGCTGTTTCTAAGTCGGTAAAAGTCTGAATATCATTAGGGAATTCACTTGGAGTGACTAGAACAATCTCATTTCCTACTAAATCAATTCCATTTTCTTCATCAATTAAGCCTTCATCGACTAATTCATCGAATTTATCCTCTGCTGCTGAAAAGAAAAGGTCGGCAGGTGCCCCTTGTTGAATTTGTTGTTGTAACGTACCAGAGCTTCCGAAGTTAAATAAGAGATCAATGTGCGAATATTCTTCTTCAAAGATTTCTTGAACCTCATTTAAAGCATCATTTAAGCTTGCCGCAGCTGATATCGTTAGCTCGACAGTCGGTTTTTCTACTTCTTCAGTTGTATTTGAGCATGCAAATAAAACAAAAGAAAGTAATAAAAACAAGGGTATAGATAAAAACTTTTTCATAATGTCCTCCTAAAAATGAATTAGATTTATCACTAATTATATTTATTTATAACTTATTATAACTAGATATAATTATGAAAAGCTAGATATATTTTAATCAAATGTTTTCTCGTCCCCTATTTAAGATTACAATAGAATGAGGAGGGATAATGATGGAGCAAGAAATCTCATATACAGTTGAGGAAGTGGCCGGTTTATTAAAAGTTTCGAAACTAACGGTTTATGATTTAATTAAAAAAGGCAAATTACCCTCTTTTAAAGTTGGTAGACAAATGCGAATTCAATCAAAGGATTTGCAACTTTTTATAAATGGAAAGAAAGCACCAAGAAACATCGAAAGTATGCCTATAACTACGCAAGAGTATGCCCATCAAGGGAAATCAGCTAAGAGGAAGATTTTAATTAGTGGTCAAGATGTCGTATTGGATATACTCGGTAAGCAGTTGGAGACAAACGGAGATCTTACGGCCTTACGTTCAAATGAAGGTAGTTTAAATGGGTTAATGAATATGTATAAAAGGGATTGTGACATCGTCAGTCTCCATATGTTTGATGGGGATAGCGGCGAGTATAATCTTCCATATGTGCGCAAGGTCTTAATCGGTCATTCGTATATCATTTTGAACCTTTTATCGCGAAAAGCTGGGTTAATGGTACAAAAGGGAAATCCTTTTTCGGTCAAAGGTTGGCTTGATTTAAAGAATCAGAAGTTACGTTTTATCAATCGCGAAATTGGCTCAGGTGCGAGAATTTTATTGGAAGAACAGCTAAGGTTAAATGATATCTCGCCAAGTCTAGTCAATGGTTATCAACAAGTCGAATCGAGTCACTTAGGAGTAGCTTCAGCAATTGCGGCAGGGAGGGCAGATGTTGGGGTTGGTATCGAAAAAGTCGCAAAAATGGTTGATTTAGATTTTATTCCACTCATTATAGAGAGATACGATTTAGTTTTATTAAAAACACCTGAAAATAAAGAACTGATTAGTCGTGTAAAGGCGATAATGAAAAAACAGAGCTTTAAAGATGAAATTACATCATTAGGAAATTATGATACCGCACAGACCGGAATGATTTTATATGAAACAAATGATTAAGGGCTAACGATGCGTAGCCTTTTTCATTTATATATAGTAGGAACGAGAGAGGAAACATAAAATGAGCATTAATGAAGTCATCATCAGTATTTTAGCCATTTTTCTTGTTTTAGGGGCTGTTGATTACTGTATTGGCAATCGACTTGGCTTAGGGGGAAAATTCAAGGAAGGTATTATGGCAATGGGGCCACTTGCCCTCGTTATCGTAGGTATTGTTTCATTAGCTCCTGTTATAGCGGGTATTTTGATTCCGATCATAAGCCCGCTCTATTTAATAGTTGGAGCCGATCCAGCCACTTTTGCGAATACGATCTTGGCTCTAGATATGGGTGGATATGCGTTGGCGGAAGAGATGGCCCAATCAGAAGAGGCCGCGCTGTTTGCTTGGGTAATGCTCGGTACGATGTTTGGTCCAACTGTTGCTTTTACGATTCCAGTTGCTCTAGGTTTAATCGAAAAAAACGATCACCCTTATTTTGCAAAAGGTATTTTAATTGGCCTTTGTACGATTCCAATCGGCTGTTTGGTCGGTGGACTTGTGGCCGGTTTTGACATGGAACTTATCTTACGGAATTTAATTATTCCTATTTTGTTTTCGGTCATTATTATGAGTGGGCTCATCTTTTTTATGAAACAAATGATTAAGCTATTCCAAATATTTGGAACGTTCATTACATGTTTCGCCATTTTTGGTCTTGTTGCGATTGCGATTGAAACATTAACCGGCTTTATTTTGATTCCAGGGTTAGCACCATTAGCTGACGGTGTTCAAACAGTGGGATTAATCGCCATCGTTTTAGCGGGTGCCTTTCCTTTTGTTGCGGTCATGACAAAGGTTTTATCAAGACCGTTAAATAAAGCGGGTTCGCTGGTGAAATTAAACGAACAGTCGACAGCAGGGGTGATTGCCTCTCTTGCCCACATTATTCCGATGTTTGCATTGCTTAAAGATATGAATGAGCGTGGCAAAGTGGTCAATATTGCCTTTGCTGTAAGTGGTGCTTTTGTTTTTGGTGGACATCTAGGGTTTGTAGCCGGTATGAATCAAGAAATGGTTTCTGCAATGATTATTGGAAAGTTAACCGCAGGGGTAAGTGCGATAGTCGTTTCTCTTCTTTTTACCAAATCAGAAAAGAGCCTTTGAATGTTAGGATTCAAGGCTTTTTTGTTCGTTGTCTATTTTGACTATATGGAGGAATATTGACTGACACATTGTTCAAGTTCTTTCATCGCCTTAGCTACGTCACTTGGATTGATTTCACCGATTAAATGAATCGATTCATCAGCTTGAGTGGAAGCCGTTGCGGTGATTTGAGTTGCTTCTTCAAGTCGTTCTTCTTGGATGTTTAGTTCTTTTAAAGAGATGGGCAAGGATAAACTTTTATAAAAAGGCAATAATTTAATGATTTCAACGAACCGTTTTTCTAATACAAGTTGGACGAGAATGCCATAGGCTACTTTATCACCATGTAGGACTGATGCGGTTTCGGTTACTTTGGTTAAGCCGTTATGAATCGAATGAGCCGCAGCAATACGACCGTACTGATCGGCGTAGCTCCCAACCATTCCTCCTGCTAAAATAATCGTCTCAGCGACACGAATAAAAGCATCTGATAACTGGTTATTTTCTTGTGCCAAAAGAGCGGCTGCACCGTCCAGTATGAGTTGTTCTTTACAAAGTTTTGCAGCATGATGAGCAATTTGAATGGGAATCGTTTTTTCGGAAAGAGGTCGAATTAAAACGTCTGCCTCATACCATTTGGCTAGTGTATCGCCAATGCCAGCTCTTAAATAGTCCTTTGGTGAATTCAAAATAATGGCTGGCTCAACTAAAACCATATAGGTTGATTTTGGAAAAACTTTATATTCAACAAAATTTCCAGACTGATCATAAAAAACACTTAAGGGTGTCCAAGCTGCACAGTTGGATGCGAGTGTGGGTATTAAAATGACGTCTGTATTCGTAGTATGTCCGGCCGCTTTGGCTAAGTCACAACAAGTCCCACCACCGACCGCAATGATTAAATCGATTTTTTCTTCAGAGATCACTGCAGAAATACGTTTTGTTTCCTCGTGTGTACATTTTTTACGATGGGAAAGGTGAGTAACAGAAATAGGCCACAAAGGGAGAAAGGATTTAGCGGCGTTCCATGATTTTTCCCCATGCAAGATAAGAGCTTTTGTTGCACCATGTTTCTTTATTTTTTCTGGTAAGCTATGTAATACACCTTGATGACATTGATAAAAGTTAGGGGCACCCTGTACTTGGATTGTCTCCATTTTGAACTCCTTTTGCTATAAATGGGCATCTTATTTTTATATTCGGATAATTATGACACCTATCGATGGAATCGTCAATTTCCAAACAAGCTCTTTTTTAAGAAAGTTTTTGGATTCACTCATTAACGCTTTACCGAAATAATAAAATTTGATTGACAAATGATTTTATTCCGATTATTCTATTATTTAAATCAAATAGATTTTATCAAGAGTGACTGAAGGAACAGGCCTAGTGAAGTCACAGCAACCTTCCAAGTGGAGTGGTGCTACCTCCTGCAGAATGGGTGCATTCTGGAAGATAAAGATTTAGTGTTAAATCAGCCTCTTTCTGAATGGAAGTGGTTTTTTGTATTGGTAAGGTTTTGTTATGTATGGGAGAGGTTGAAGATGATTAAAGTTGAGAATTTAAATAAAGTTTTTAAAACAAAAACAAAAGAAGTTATCGGATTGAAGGAAGTTTCGCTTGATATAAAAAAAGGAGAAATTTTTGGAATCGTTGGTTATAGTGGTGCTGGGAAAAGTACATTGATTCGCTGCTTAAATATATTAGAACGTCCTACATCTGGACATATATATATTGATAATGTGGATTTGTTAAGTCTTTCAAGCAAGGAATTAAGAGAAGCGAGACAATCGATTGGGATGATCTTTCAAGGGTTTTATCTAGTGGCTTCGAAGACTGTTTTTGATAATGTCGCTTTTGCGTTAAAGGCTGCTGGAGTGAAAAGTGTGCATAAAAGAAAGGAACGTGTCACGGAACTATTAGACCTTGTGGGATTAGCTGATAAAGCGAATGAATATCCGGCTCAGTTAAGTGGGGGACAGCGCCAACGTGTCAGTATTGCCAGGGCACTTGCCAACAATCCAAAAGTCTTATTATGTGATGAAGCGACATCTGCCCTCGACCCGACAACAACAAAGTCAATTTTAGCTTTATTAAAACGAATTAACCGTGAGTTTGGCATTACTATCGTGTTAATTACACATGAGATGGAAGTCGTTAAAGAAATTTGCCATCGCTGTGCCGTCATGCAGGACGGAGAAATTGTGGAAGAAGGTCAAACATATGACGTTTTTGCTGAACCTCAAAATGAGTTAACGAAAAAATTTATTCAAACGGTCCTTGATTTCGAATTGCCACAAAAGCTTCTTTCTGAATGTGAAGGTACGATTTTACGCTTGCAGTTCCGTGGAGGGATTGCCAGTGATGCTGTCGTATCGGACATGCTTCAAGCGTTCTCTGTTCGAGGCAATATTTTACACGGAAAGGTCGAATACATCGGTGAAGCACCGCTCGGAATTTTTATTTTCGAACTAGTAGGGGAAGAAGAGGAAGTCAAAAAAGCGATTGCTTATTTAGAAGAGCACGTTTTTGTGGAGGTGATTCAAGATGCTAGACGTTAATCGAATCATTGAATTATTACCAGAGATTAATCAAGCCTTTCTTGAAACGATGATTATGGTTGGTATTTCACTTTCAGTCGGTTTAATTGTTGGATTGCCTTTTGGAATTTTATTATACGTAACCGATAAAGGTCTCTTTTTAGAAAATCGTTTTGTGAAGGTGGCTTCGGGAATTATCATTAACCTCGTTCGTTCGGTACCGTTTTTAATTTTAATCGTATTCTTAATGCCTGTGACTGGAATGATTGTTGGAACGACGATTGGACCACTTGCTGCGTCTGTTTCCCTATCTGTTGCCGCGATTCCTTTTTACGCTCGGATTGTGGAGGCGTCTGTACGTGAGATTGATAAAGGAGTCATTGAAGCGGCTGTTGCGGTAGGTGCTTCACCATGGTTGATTATTAAAGAAATTATTTTGCCAGAAGCCAAACCAGGTTTGATTAGTGGATTAACGATTACGGCGATTAGTTTGATTGGATACTCAGCCATGGCGGGAACCGTTGGCGGTGGGGGAATTGGTGACTTTGCGATTCGATATGGCTATTTCCGTTATGAAGATACAATCATGTTTGCGACCGTTATTATTTTAATTGTTTTAGTTCAAGCAATTCAATACTTTGGGGATTTTATCGCAAAATCAGTAGACAAGCGTTAAATATAAAAAATAGAGTGGAGAAGGGGAAGAAAATGATGTTAAAAAATTATTTAAAATCAGCATTGATTATAGGGAGTATGGCTTTTTTAGTGGCTTGTGGAAGCTCTGAAGCAACTACAGGAGATACAGAAAGTGGAGACAGTGAAAAAACAAAAATCATGTTTGGGGCAACAACAGGTCCATATAGTGACATGGTAAATGAAGCGATTAAACCATTATTAGAGGAAAAAGGATATGAAGTTGAAAATCGTGAGTTTACGGATTATGTCCAACCCAATAATGCTCTTGCTAATGGCGACTTAGATGCGAATTTATTTCAACATACGGTGTATTTAGAGTCATTTGCAGAAGAAAATAATTTAGAGTTAACTAATTTAATTGCTGTACCAACTGCACCAATGGGTCTATATTCAAATAAATTCGACTCACTTGAAGACATTGAAGATGGAAGCACGATTGCGATTGCCAACGATCCAACGAACTTAGCTCGTACATTAGGTGTCTTAGCGGATGCAGGATTGATTGAAGTGAATGGCGATGTCGACCCATTACGTGTATCGGTTAAAGATATTACAGCGAATCCAAAAAATCTCAAGTTACCAGAAGTTGAAGCTGGTCAATTAGCCCGCCTAGTTGAAAATGAAGATGCAGCAGCTGTACCTGGAAACTTTGCCTTAGCAGCGGATTTTGATTTAACAGCAGCATTAATCCTAGAAGATATGCCTGAGCAATTCCGGAATGTCGTTGCGGTTAACACATCGGATGCGGATGCTCAATTTGTTCAAGATATTAAAGAAGTGATTGAATCTGAAGAGTTTGAAACAATTATTGATGAGAAATTTAAAGGTTTTGGTAAGCCTGGTTGGATGGGAAAATAGGATAAGAGGGCTTAAAGTTAAACAGATAGATAGTCTATAAATAATGGAACGTCTCAAAGAAGGCATTGGTCTTTGAGGCGTTTTTTTGATTTCATGGTTAAGGAGGAGAATTAGGGTGGAAAATTCAGAAGCAATGGAGCAGAGCACCGGTGTAGGTTCAGACTTTAACTGAAAAGATTGAGTCAAGCTGAGAGAATGTCTCGTTAGGTCAACTTTATTTGCGGAAATAAAAAAACAGCCACGTTAGCATGGCTGTTTTATGGTTAATTTGATTTTTTACGATTTTTAACCGCTAAGAAAATTAAGAGGGCAATAATCCCGACAATAATAATCGTTCCGATGTTAAACCCAACTCCGTAAAAGTAAACATATCCGATTGCACCGGCAAATGCTAAATAATAAGCAAGTGGAATTAACAATCTTCTAATTAACAATCCTTCTTTACCGACAATACCGGCAGTTGCTGAAGCCGATACAACGTTGTGAACACAGATTAAGTTACCTGCTGCACCACCGACTGCTTGTAAGGCAACAATAAAGGCAGGGTTTAAACCGATGTTATCTGCTGTACTAAATTGGAATAGAGAGAACATCATATTTGAAACCGTATTACTCCCCGCTACGAATGCACCTAACGCTCCTACAACAGGGGCAAATAATGGCCACATGCCACCTGCTAAATTGGAAACATATTCAGCCAGAACAATCGGCATACTGGCTAATTCAGTTCCTGCTCCTGAATTAATGAATACTTGTACCATAGGAACAGCAAACAATAGTGCAGGCGCTGCTTTAGCAATCATCCCACTCGATTCTTTAAAAGCTCGGCCGTAAGAATTTTTGTTCATACTATATAGAATGTAGGCAAATAATGAGGTGACCACCATAATAAATCCTGGTAAGAATAATGGTGTACTCGCAAATGATATTTCTGAATCGAATACATTTGTAAAGGAAATTTCTAATGTTTTTAACCAATTCCCAAATGGTAAGACATTAATGCGGGTTACCACTAGGATAATAGCCATGACAATATATGGGAGCCATGCTTTAAAGCCACTTACAGTTGGGGCTGTCAATGGTTCAGCTTTTAACGAACCCGTCCATTCTGGATCCCACTCAGATTCTTTCTTGAAATTCCAAGTTGATTTAGGCATTAAAAATCCTTTTTTCGCTAATGGAATGACAATAGCAAGACCGATTAATCCACCTAAAAGAGACGGAAACTCAGGTCCAAGTAAATTGGCTACAAGCATTGATGGGATCGTAAAGGAGATACCAGCAAATAGTGTAAATGGGAGGACCTCAAATCCAGCTCTCAAATTACGTTTTTCTCCAAAAAAGAAAGTTAACATTGTCACCATAAAGAGTGGAATTAATATTCCGATAATTCCGTGGATAATGGCGACTTGACCACCAATCATACGAGCATATTCGTCCATCGTCATACCTAATGAAGCGACTTCTGCTGCAACATTTTCAGCACCTGCTAAACCACTTTGGACACCAGATAAGATTGGTGTTCCAACCGCACCATAAGAGACAGGAGTCGATTGTAAAATAAGTGCAACCATTACAGCAGCAAGAGCAGGGAACCCGATGGCCACAAGTAATGGAGCAACGATTGCTGCAGGTGCACCCCAGCCAGCAGCTCCTTCTAAAAATGAACCGAATAACCAGCAAATAATAACCGCTTGAATCCGGCGGTCAGGTGAAATATCAATAAACCCTTGACGAATCGTATTAATCGCACCGCTTTGCTTAAGTGTGTTTAATAATAATACAGAACCAAAAACGATAAATAAGACTTCGATCGCTGTTGATAGCCCTTTCATACTGGCAGCTGCAATCACATTGAATGGTGTTTCCCAAACAAAGAATGCAATGATGCCGGTTACAACAAACGCTATAGGCATAGCATGTTTAGCGGGCCAACGTAAAATAACTAAAAAGAAAAAGACAGTAATTATTGGAATTACAGCAAGTAATGCTAATAAACCAGAACCCATATGTAAATAATCCCCTTTCACTCATCCGACTGATCATCATGTGATCGGATGATCAGTTATACAACACGTTTTTTATTATAGCTTCTACTAAACTGTATTTCAATCAATTATTTAATCGCTTTCATATATTTATATGGTAATAATTAGGTGAAGCTTTGCGGGAAGCTGTTTTTTAGGCGGTGAGATTGTATCTGGAGGGAGGTGGGGAGTGAATAAAGGTTAATTGGTAATGAACCTAGCAAGATTGAGAAATGAGGGTGCGAATAAGGGTGGATTGGTAATGAAACTAGTTTGATTTTAAAATTAGAGTACGAATAGCTGAGGATAGGTAATGAAACTAGTCAGATTTCAAAAATAGGGTGCGAATAACCGAGAATAGGTAATGAAATTGGTCAGTTTTAAAAATAAGAATACGAATAATCGAAGACCGAAACCGAAAGTCAAGGGACTAATCAAACGGGTCGTATCAATAAAGTTAATCATTACAAAAAGGGCTCTCAAAAGCATATGGAAGAGCTTTTGAGACGCCTCTGCTGTATAAATTAAAGAGTGATTAAATCATCTCGTGAAAAACCTTCTTCGGATAAAAAGAATAAGAGAAAAGGCAATTAGTGAAGCGATAATGATGTAGACAATCTTGGAGTATGCGTTCATATATACGAGAACAGAATCCCAAGACTCTCCAACTTGGGCTCCAATATTAATAATTATCGTGTTCCAAATAAGTGAACCTAGTGCTGATAACAAAATAAACAAGCTAAGGTTCATTTTCGCCATACCAGCGGGGATAGAAATTAAACTTCTAATTAAAGGCAGAAGACGACAGAGAAAAACGGTCCATGGCCCATATCGGTCAAACCAATCATAAGAACGATAGAGGTCGATTTTCGTGAGGCGAATAATGTGACCGTACTTTTCCACAAGCTCTTCCATTTTTTTTAAGCCTAACAAAGAGCCAATCGAATAAAGAATAACCGCGCCAAGTGTTGAGCCAATGGTCGCAAAGAAAATCACAGCGATTAATGTCATATCTGATTGTGTCGTCATAAACCCACCAAAAGTTAAAATAACTTCAGACGGTATCGGTGGAAATAGATTTTCTAAAGCGATTAAAACCATAATACCGATATATCCTAACTGTTCCATGACAGATATAATCCAATTCTCCATTGATTAAGCTCCTTTTATCATTATGTTTTGTTGACGGTATGCTATCCTTTTATAACTATACGAGGCTTGTATCATTTTCATGAATGATTTGTTAGATGCTGAAAACTTCCCTCCTGTTTAAAAGGGAGTTTTTTATTTGAAAAATAATGGAAGGATTTGGTTTGGAATAAACGAAGTAATAACAATAGATAATTTTAAATATTCGAAACTATTCTATTGGAAATACGTATCTGAGTAAGAAGAAATGAGTGAAGGTGATAAACGTTGAAATTAATTGTTAAAAGTAAATGGATTCTTATTTGTTTCATAATGTTGATTAGTTGTAGCAATGAGAAGGTGGAAGAAGGTGAGAGTTTGGAAGTGATAGAACCAGAGCTTTTTGGCGAACAGTTTTTAGATGGGAAGTTTGAATCGATTTATTACCAAACGAATGAAGCGTTTCAGTTGGCGGTTACGTTAGAACAATTTTTGGAGCTTGGGGCTAGCTTTAATGAAGGAGTAGCGTCTTATGAACAACTATCCCAGTTAGCTACTCAGGGTATGGACGAATACTTATGGGTGAGCGAAGAAGGAGATAAAGGGATACGTGTTTATTATGGCGACGATATGACAATAGAGGGTATTCAATTAACCCCTATTACAATTGGCATTGATGATGATGAAAATTACACAGAAAACATATACGAAATGCCAATCAATGAGGAGATGTACGTGTTTTGGGGAGGGCTGAATGAACTGCAAAATTATCATTATGCGTTGGATGTGCAGCGTTATGCATATGATTTAATCCAAGTGGAAGGCGATCAATCCTTTGAAGGGGAAGGCATAGAAAATGAGGATTACTTTATATTTGGTAAAGAGGTTGTTGCTCCGTTAAGCGGGAAGGTCGTCTCGGTCGAGAATCGTGTACATGATAATGTGCCAAATACGGAGATGAATACTGAAATGCCGCTTGGAAATCATGTTGTGATAAAACATGAGAATGATGAATATAGTGTTCTTGCCCATATTAAACAGGGTAGTATTGTGGTCGCTGTTGGAGATGAAGTAGAGGCAGGCGAACGATTAGGATTAGTCGGAAATTCTGGGAATTCGAGTGAACCGCATATCCATTATCATGTGGCAGATAGCGAAAATTGGCTTGAAGCAAGCTCGCTGCGCATTCGGTTAGAAGGGGAGAAAGATCCTGTACGTGGGGAAACGGTGAGTGGGTTTTGATATTAAATGAATATGAGGTGAAAGATTGTGGTTTATAAAGCCCATTATCGAACTTTTCCAGGGTATGTGTTCTTACTGATCTCCCTTATAATGTTTACTTTACAAATTTATTATATCGAAATGCCAAGTACACATATTGCGTTTGTTTGGTTATATGGGTTTCTTAGTTTACTCTGTTTAAGCCTTTTGTGTTTACGTTTTGAAGTAAACATCAATAAAGAGACCATCGCTTTGACAATTAGACTTTATCATTTGAAAGTTTATCATGCAGCAGTAACCCCAGAAAAAATAAAAATGATTCATATAAAAGATAGTGGTGTCAATAAGAGTGTGTTCATTACAAGGGAAAGTGGCTTTACCTGGCGTCTGATACGTTTTTTGCCTCAAGGAATGGAGTTGGAAATTGAAAGATTTGCTCTTAATCATCAAATTGGTGATTTTGGACAAAGAAAAGGATCATCATGAACTTCACAAAATCAATCATAAAGAGGTGTGAAAGAATGATCGAAATTAGTGGGCTTAGTAAAACATATGACAAAACAGTCGCTTTAGAGAAGGTCGATTTAACGATTCCAACGGGGATTTGTTTTGGGTTAGTAGGACCGAATGGAGCAGGGAAATCGACTTTGATGAAAATTTTAGCGGGTGTACTTAAAGAATTTGATGGAAAGGTTAGTCTTTATAATAAGGGAGAGCCTTCACTTGGTTATGTACCGCAAGATATTTGTTTAGAAGAGACCGTATCGGCTCAAGCGAATATGAACTTTTTTGGACAGGTTTATGGTTTAAAAGGGAAGGAATTGCAAGAACGTCAGCAGCTTATCTTTGAAGATATTGGCTTATCGGAAAGGGCTAAATCGAAGGTGACGACCTATTCGGGAGGAATGAAGAGGCGGTTAAATATTGGGTGTGCTTTGCTTCATTCCCCAGAAATCGTCATTATGGATGAACCGACAGTTGGAGTCGATCCGCAGTCACGTCGTCATATTTTTGAGCTGATTAGAAAGCTAAAGCAAGAAGGGAAGACGATCATCTACGCAAGTCATTATATGGAGGAAGTAGAAGGTCTTTGTGATTATGTAGCTTTTATTGATAGAGGTAAGGTTGTGGAGCAAGGAAGTATTGACGAATTATTAAGTCGTTATGCTGGCTCAGGAGTTTTTATAAAAGGAGAACTGCCTGATGATTTCCTTGATAAAGAAGAGGTCTTTCAAAAAGATGGTGGGTTTGTGATAAAGACGGATAAACCGTTAAAGAAGCTTGCCTTATTGGCTAAAAAATGTGAGGTCGAAGGTGTAGAACCAAATCAACTATCATTAATGCAGCCAAGGTTAGAGGATGTCTTTTTTTCATTAACTGGGACAGAATTAAGAGATAAATCGGCATAAGGAGAGGGTTTTATGTGGGCAGTCGCACAAATGGAGGCTAAAAAGCAATTCCAAGATAAGTCATTGGTCTTTTGGACGTTGATTTTACCGTTTATTTTTATCGTCGGATTCATGTTTATCTTTGGTAATAATGCACCAGACCGAGAACAGGTTGTGAACCAAATTATTACTGGGTTTAGTGTATTTTTCCCGATTTTTATCATTATTTCAATTGTGATTAGTTTTGTGAAAGATCGTGAAAAGGGCTTAGTAGCAAGGCTTGCAAGTACACCGTTATCAGTACCCGGTTACTTTTTAGGGAAGTTGCTTCCTTTTGTGGTCATCGTCTTTTTGCAAGTTGTTGTCTTATCTCTTATAGGTATTTTTATATACGACTTAACGATTGAACAGCCATTTCTATATTTCTTGATTGCTCTTTGTCTCGCTTTTATGGTGACTTCTTGGGGAATTGGGATTTCTGTATTTTCAAAAACAGAAAACACCGGTTTAGTGATTACACAAATTATTGCATTTGCAGCAGCGATTCTGGGTGGCCTTTGGATGCCTTTTGAAATACTACCAGAAGCAGTTCAAACGATAGGAAAGTTTCTTCCACAATATTGGACGCATCAGTCGTTGATCTCAGCGGTTACGGTTGGACCTAGTTCTGTGAGCTTAGGCATTACTTTTCTGTTGATCTTTATTTATACGATAATTGGGATGGCAGTGGCGTTGGCTGGGTATAAACGATTTTTGAGTCAGTCAAAGAATTGAATGAATAAGAGTCATAAAAAAGCGGTTTATGTAGGCTAAACTGTGGCCGCTTTTCTTCTTTTTATAGGAAGTGGTGAAATAGATGAGAAATGTTTTACATAATCAAGTGGTTAGTGCCCTTTTTTACTTTTGTGTTTCGTGCGTTATTATTGTTAAACTTATGGTTCTTTTTTTCCTGTTTGCGATATGGTTTACAAATTAAAATTTTTATAAAAGAGGTTATCGCTAGTGAAAAACATTGAGTATATTAGGGCAGAGGAAAAGAGGTATCATGATACTTTTTATAAAGAGGCTAATTTATATGAGGCAGGCACATGGTTAGCAAAACCTGTCCAATCGGTTCTTCAGCTCCTTCCTTATTTTGAACAAAGGGCTTCTGTAAAAATGTTAGATTTAGGCTGTGGGGTAGGTCGGAATAGCATTGCTATGGCAAAAGCGATCCAGAAGAAACACGGGAAAGTGGTCTGTGTAGATTTATTACGAACAGCTATAGAAAAACTGAAAGAAAATAGTCTTCAATATCAGGTGGAGGATGTACTTGAATTTTACGAACAGGATATTGCGATGTTTCCTATTCCAAAAGAATCCTTTGATTTGGTTGTAGCTGTTTCTGCATTGGAGCATGTTGAATCAGAATATGTACTTGATTCTATTCTGGCATCGATAGAAAAAGGAGTCAAAGAGGACGGGTATGTTTGTCTAGTCATCAATACAGAAATGACGGAAGAAGCGCATTTTTTTGAACAAGTACTCCCTCCATTATTAGAGGTTAATTTAACGACTAAAGCCATGATTCAAAAGCTAGATTCGATCTTTTCGGACTGGAAGAAGGAAAAGGTCTTAACAAAAAAATTAGAGTATCCGATTATGAGAGGAGAGGCAAAGGTTTTAATGAAAACGACAGCGATTACCTATGTGGTCAAAAAGGAAGGGTTTTCAAGAGGAGAATGAAAAAAGTTGGAATTGGAACATAAGCTTCGTACATAATTAAATCGCTTTTTGATGGTTTATAAATGATAAAAAGCAAGGGCTAATGATTCATCCCTTGCTTTTTGAGCGTTATTTTTCTGCTAATTTAAAGTGGTTTGTAAAAAAATCAATCGTTTCAGAGCGAATGACTTTCCATAAGAGGAGGAGACCGATTAAGTTAGGGATCATCATTAAGGCGTTGGCCATATCAGCAAAGGCCCAGACGGTTCCAAGGTTAGCGATGGCTCCGATCCCACAAGCGGCAATGTAAATAATTCGATAAGCGGCAATACCACGCGTTCCTACGAGGTATTCAAAGCATTTCTCACCGTACACGTACCAACCGACAATTGTAGTTGCTCCAAATAAAATAATCGAGAGCGATACGATGTATTCTCCAATAATGCCAAGTACTGAGCCAAAGGCGGCACTAGTTAAGGCACCTGCTTCCAACGTTGGGTCGTGGGTTACCCCAGAAACTAATCCTCCAGATGCATCCCAAAAGCCTGTTAAAATTAAAGTTAATCCAGTAAGTGTACATACAACTATGGTAACGATAAATGTACCGGTCATCGCTACTAATGCTTGTTTCACAGGGTGATCGGCTTTGGCAACACCAGCAATCAGAGCAGCGGTACCAAGACCTGCTTCATTTGAGAAAATACCACGAGCGACTCCATTTTGAATCGCTTGTCCAACGGTTATCCCAATAAAACCACCTGTTGCGGCAACTGGGTTAAAGGCATAATGAAAAATTAATCCAAATGACGGAATAATTTGGTCGTAGTTTAAAATCAAAATTAAAAGAGCTCCTAACATATAAAAAACGGCCATCAGAGGAACAAAAAAACTTGAGACAGCACTAATCCTTTGAATTCCTCCATAAATGATCACACTAACAAAAATAATTAGGATAATCCCTGTAACCCAGTTTGGAACATTGAAGCTATTATTAGCGACATCCGCTACTGAGTTTGATTGAACGCTATTTCCAATCCCTAAGGCGGCGAAAGCCCCAAATAAGGCAAAGGCTATTGCTAACCATTTCCATTTTGGGCCAATCCCTTTTTCGATATAGTACATCGGTCCACTGGAAAACTCCCCGTTACTGTTTTTAATTCGGTATTTCATGGCAAGTAAGGCTTCCGCATATTTGGTTGCCATTCCAAGTAGACCGACGATCCACATCCAAAAAATCGCACCAGGACCACCAAGTGTAACACCAGTCGCTACGCCGGCAATATTACCGATCCCGATCGTTGCTGATAATGTGGTCATTAAGGTTTTAAAATTACTTACATCACCTTCACCAGAATTTTCGTTATTTCCTTCTTTACTAAAAGCGAGCTTAAAGGCGTAGATGAGATGACGAAATTGGATTCCCCTTAATATAAAGGTTAAAAATATACCTGTACCAAATAACAAAATTAAACTGGGTGGACCCCATAAGACCGAATTAATCCGGTTTAACAACTCTAATAACAAAAAAATCACTCCTCTGACGCTGTTTGTCCTATTTTGCGAAAGAGAACTGAAGATTATGCGAAACAGTCGAGAATATTTATCGTGTCTTTTTAAGGGAAATCGATTTAACTCTGAGGAAAGTGCTATCTGAATTTAGGGGCAAATGCTGTTTTAACGGTCATAAAAAGTGATTGAATATTAAAAACTTATATGTGTGGAGGAGGGAGTTTAGATAAAGAGTGGTGGTATTTAATCACAAAAAATCACCCCTCTTTCGCTTTTGAGTATTTTTGCGATAGAGGAGTGAAGATTATTTGACACAGTCAATAATATTTATTTAAGTTGTTCTCTTATGATTTCGCTGATTTATAATGGTTATCAAAGAAGTCGTTCGTTTCCGCTCTAATGACTTTCCATAATAAAAGAAGAGCAATTAAGTTCGGAATCATCATTAAGGCATTGGCCATATCAGCAAAAGCCCAAACGGTTTGTAGGCTGACGATAGTACCAAGTCCACACGCCGCAATATAGATAATTCGATACGGTGCAATCCCTTTTGGACCCGTTAAATACTCGATACATTTTTCCCCATAAACATACCAACCAACAATCGTTGTTGAACCAAACAAAATAATCGAGAGGGCGACGATGTATTCTCCAACCACCCCTAAGGCAGAACCGAAAGCTGCTGCTGTTAAAGCACCTGCTTCAAGCGAAGGATCGTGTATAACACCAGATATTAGACCACCTGTTTGATCCCAAAATCCTGTAATGATTAAAGTCAAACCTGTTAATGTACACACAACAATTGTTACGATAAATGTCCCTGTCATTGCTACAAGTGCTTGTTTCACAGGGTGGTCGGCTTTGGCACTACCTGCAATTAAAGCAGCGGTACCAAGACCAGCTTCGTTCGAGAATATACCACGAGCTACACCATTTCGAATCGCTTCAGCAACAATGATTCCAGCAAATCCACCTGTTGCTGCAACAGGATTAAAGGCATGATGGAAAATTAATTGGAAGGAAGGAATGATTAAGTTGTAGTTAAGAACAATAATTAAAATAGCTCCGAGCATATAGAAGATCGCCATAATCGGAATAAATATACCTGATACGGTACTAATACGTTGAATACCACCGTAAATGAGATACGATACAAAGATAATTAAAATGACACCTGTTAGCCAATGTGGAACCCCGAAACTACTACTCGCGACATCGGCTACCGAATTGGACTGAACACTATTCCCAATACCAAGAGCAGCAAAGGCCCCAAATAAAGCAAAGGCAATCGCAAGCCATTTAAATTTTGGTCCAAGACCTTTTTCAATATAATACATCGGTCCACTAGAATATTCGCCATTACTATTTTTGACACGATACTTCATCGCAAGCAAGGCTTCGGCATATTTCGTCGCCATTCCAAGTAAACCAACGACCCACATCCAGAAAATCGCACCTGGCCCCCCAAGTGTGACAGCGGTTGCAACTCCGGCAATATTACCAATTCCGATCGTTGCTGCAAGCGTTGTCATTAGGGCTTTGAAATTACTAATGTCTCCATCCCCAGAGTCGGAATTATTTCCTTCTTTAGAAAAAGCTAATTTAAACGCATATTTTAATCGGCTGAATTGAATTCCTTTTAAGAGGAAAGTTAAAAATAGACCAGTTCCGAATAATAAAATCAAACTCGGAGGACCCCATAATACTGCATTTATCGAATCCAGTATATCTAAAATGTTCATGCAATACTCACTCCTTGAATCTTTAATTCTGTTTTCTGTTTTTTCAACTGTGCTATATTAGGGTAACATGTGTTTCGTTTATAATTTAATTGTCAGAATAAAATTATTTTGGCTTACATTTTTAAATAATAATTCAAAAATTTTCCATATGAGAAGGAGAATTCGATATTGAGTGAGTATAAACATCATCCTTTTAACCGGCCTTTTGATTCATTAGAAGACTTTGTGGATGTGATTAGTGAACGTTTAAAATGTCCAGTTACATTAGAGGATTCAAACCATCAACTGCTTGCGTATAGTTCCCACGATGACCGAACAGATGAAGCAAGAATTTCGACAATTATAGGACGAAGAGTTCCTGAAAGAGTGATTAATAAATTTTGGAAGGAGGGCGTCATCCCTAAGTTAAATCAAAGTGATGAACCTCTAGTTATTCCACAAATTAACGATATTGGTCTTGGCAATCGTGTGGCTGTATCGATTAGAAAAGATAAGGAAGTTTTAGGTTATATTTGGGTACTAGAGGTAGGACGATCGTTAACAAAAGAAGATTTATCTGATTTAAAGATAGCGGCAAGCAAAGCGAAGAGCCAACTACTTCAGCTTAATATTCAAAAGAAAAAGAAGGAAAAAAATCATCAAGAGCTTTTGTGGCAAATGATTACAGGTGATGCAAGTGATCATCGACTGATTAAAGACCAATTAACGAAAATTGGTTTTCATTCAAACAACCCTCTCACTATACTCGTTTTTTCCTTTACAGAAATGAATCAAGATTTAACCAAAAAGCTTATTTATGTCGCCAAAACAACGCAGAAGATTAATTTGCTTATTCAAACCTTTGATGAAAATCAACTTATTATTTTAATTTCTCCTTCTAGTCACGAAGATTTAAAGGATGTGAAAGAGTTTATTCATACATTCAAGACTCAGGTGAAGGAACGATTTGCAATCAGTGATGTCATTTCAGGCTGTGGATATGCTTATGATGATTATCAATTTGTCAAAAGTAGTTATGAAGAAGCATTAAAGGTTGTCCAATTAAAGCAAGTTTACGAGGAAGAACTAGGGCAGGCTGAATTTTATCATGAGCTTGGAATTTTCAAGTACATCGATTTGTTAAAAAAACAAAAGGCGATTCAACGTATTCCTATTAATCCGATTATTGAACGATTAAAACAGTATGATTCAGAAAATAAAACCAATTTATTAGAGTCATTAGAAGTGACCTTGGATAAGGATAGCAATGTCAATGAGGCGGCAAAAGAGCTGCATTGCCATGTTAATACCCTTAATTATCGGTTGAAAAGGATCCAAGAGATTACCCAAGTTTCATTAAAGGACTCGGTTCAAAAACATGGTCTTTATTTAGATTTAAAAATGCTTCAACAAAAATAAGGGTTCCATTTTCCGTTTGTGAAATTTCACAAATAAACGCTTACATTTTTAATATCTCACACAATGCTTTTTTTACATCATCACCCTATACTGAGGGGGTAACATTAATAAACCCTTTTTAGGAGGATGACATATATGATTATTGGAATTCCAAAAGAGATTAAAAACAATGAAAACCGTGTAGCAATGACTCCAGCTGGTGTTGTATCACTTAAAAACGCTGGTCACGAAGTACTAGTTGAACAAAACGCTGGACTTGGAAGCGGTTTTGAAGATGCTGTTTATTTAGAAGCTGGTGCAACAATCATTCCAGAAGCAAAAGATGTTTGGGCAAAATCTGAAATGATTATGAAAGTTAAAGAGCCATTAAGTTCTGAATACGGATATTTCCGTAAAGGTCTTATTTTATTCACTTACTTACACCTTGCAGCTGAGCCAGAACTAGCAAAAGCTTTAGTTGAAAGTGGCGTAATTGCGATTGCTTATGAAACAGTTGAAGTGAACCGTACATTGCCATTATTAACACCAATGAGTGAAGTTGCTGGCCGTATGTCTGCTCAAATTGGTGCTCAATTCCTTGAGAAACCAGAAGGCGGAAAAGGAATCTTACTTTCTGGAATCCCAGGAGTAAAACGTGGTAAAGTAACAGTTATCGGTGGCGGTGTAGTAGGTACAAACGCAGCGAAAATCGCCGTAGGTCTTGGTGCAGATGTAACAATGATCGACTTAAGTGCGGATCGTCTTCGTCAATTAGATGACCTTTTCGGTAACAGCATTAAAACATTAATGTCTAACCCAATGAACATTGCAGATGCTGTCAAAGAATCTGATTTAGTTATTGGTGCAGTATTAATTCCAGGAGCAAAAGCCCCTAAATTAGTAACAGAAGAAATGATTCAATCAATGTCTGCTGGTTCTGTTGTTGTTGACGTTGCTATCGACCAAGGTGGTATTTTCGAAACCGTTGATCGTATTACAACTCACGATAACCCAACATATGAAAAGCACGGTGTTGTTCACTATGCAGTTGCGAACATGCCAGGAGCTGTTCCACGTACATCAACATTAGGATTAACAAACGTAACAATTCCTTACGCTTTACAAATTGCTAATAAAGGCGTTGAAAAAGCGGTTGCTGAAAACCCAGCATTAGCTTTAGGTGTTAACGTAGCAAACGGTGATGTAACATACCCAGCCGTAGCACGTGACCTAGGTTACGAATTAGTAACTGTACAAGATGCATTAAGCAAAGTTGCAGCTGTTTAATTAGCATAAATAAAATAGATTTTGCCCCCTCTAAGATTGTTTAGAGGGGGTTTTTCAGTACGGGATCGCCTTCAGGAAGCTGAATGAATGAGTTAGTGGGAGTGAATTGGAATCATAGGAGCCGAATGATTGCCTTAGCATGTCTGAAAAGATGTCAAAGGGAATCATAGGAGCTGGATGATTGCCTTAGCAGGAGTGAAAGCGAGTCAAAGGGAATCATAGGAGCCGAATGATTGCCTTAGCAAGTTTGAAAGGGAGTGAAAGGGAATCAAAGGAGCTGAATGATTGCCTTAGCAAGTTTGAAAGGGAGTGAGGGGGAATCATAGGAGCCGAATGATTGCCTTAGCAAGTTTGAAAGGGAGTGAGGGGGAATCATAGGAGCCGAATGATTGCCTTAGCATGTCTGAAATGATGTCAAAGGGAATCATAGGGGGCCAATGATTCCCTTAGCGGGTCTGAATTGTTATCTTCGGCAATCATAAGAGCTCAAAACCCAAATCAAACGCCGCACTCTGTCTATTCATTAAAATTTCAGCTACAATAACAACTAGTATAGAAAGGACGTGACTATATGCAATCGATTTTAATCGTTGATGATGATAAGCATTTACGCCAAATGGTGAGCCAATACCTTGAAGAGAACGGCTACCGTACAGGACAGGCTGAAAACGGTGAAGTTGCCTTACATCTTTTAGAACAGAAAACATACCAATTAGTCATTATAGATGTGATGATGCCCATAATGGATGGGTATGAATTAGTCAAACAGTTACGACATACTCAAAACATTCCAGTCATTATGCTAACGGCGAAAAGCCAACTTCATGATAAAGAAAAAGGTTTTGCTTTAGGGATAGATGATTATTTGGTAAAGCCATTTGAATTAAAGGAGCTCTTATTTAGAATAAAAGCCTTGCTTAGACGTAGTCAGCAGGAATCAGAACTCATTATTCAAACGGGTCCGGTTAAAATCAATAAGGTAAGCTATGAGGTAGAGGTTCACGGTCAAACTTTTATGTTACCATTGAAAGAATTTGAACTTTTATATGTTCTAGCTTCCAATAAAAACCGAGTTTTAACACGAGATCAGCTGATCGAAAAAGTATGGGGTCACGATTTTAGTGGAAATGAACGGACGATTGATGTACATATTAAGAGGTTACGTGAGCGTTTTACGAAAATGACTGACAAAATAACTTTAAAAACGATCCGTGGGGTTGGGTATTCCCTTGAGGTGAAGGAAGGATGAGATCGCTATATTCCTCCTTTGTTGTTTTTACATTGGTCATTATGCTTATTAGTGGATTGTTGGCCTTTTTTCTTTCAAATGTTTATTATCAACACTTTTTAAAGGAACAAAATGATCAGAAATATACAAAAATTGCTTTAGAAGTGGCCGATTATGTTAGCGAACAAAATCAATTACAACAATCACTAGCTTTTTTGGCCACGACTGGTTATCAGCTGCGTTTATTTAATAGTGATGGGGAGTCTTGGCAATTTGGACAAGACTTTCGTGACGAAACGATGGAGGAAGCAAACATAAGGCGTGTTTTAAATGGAGAAACTTTTCATGGAATTGCTCATTTTCCGAGTGAAACATTTGTAACTGGCTTTTTTGCGAATGAATTAAGGAATAGTATTGGGGTGCCTGTTGAACATGAAGGGGAGCAATACGCTTTATTTTTAAGACCAGATATTAAACTCCATTTTAGTGAAATGCATTATTTATTTGCGTGGCTATTAGGTTTTACGATCGTTTTTAGTTTGATTTTGGAAATGACATTAGCTCACTATTTAATTAGACCGCTTTCAAAGTTAAATCATGCCACCAAAACGGTGCAAGAGGGTGATTTTGACGTGAAGCTCGATTTTAAAAGGCAGGATGAAATTGGCGAGCTCGCTACAAGTTTTCAAGATATGGCCAAACAATTAGCTGAAGCGGAGGGCATGAGAAATGAGTTTATCTCCTCCATTTCACATGATATTCAATCTCCTCTTTCGAATATAAAAGGTTATACTTCTTTAGTGGAAGATGAATCACTATCGACAGAAGAAATGAGTCAGCACCTGCAAGTTATTCGTTCTGAGACGGAAAGGTTATCAAGTTTGACAAGTCAGTTGCTCGTATTATCATCGTTAAATCAAATGGAGCAACCGCGTCATAAAGAAACTTTTTCCTTATCAGAGCAAATCAAATTGGTTTTAAAAGGATATCAATGGAAGTTGTCTGAGAAGGAGATTTTGCTTCAATATCATCTATCAGAGATTGAATTCACAGGTGATCGGGCGATGTGTATGAGTGTTTGGGATAATTTAATGAGTAATGCGATTAAGTACAACCATCAAGGTGGAGACATTCGCATTGATTTGATAGCGGCAGAACATCGTGTTTTGGTCACTATTGAAGATAGCGGGATGGGGTTAACTGAACTAGAGAAAGAAAGAATGTTTGAGCGTTTTTATCGGGCTGATCCTTCAAGGACGATGGAAATTGAAGGGGCCGGTTTAGGATTAGCGATTGTTAAAAAGGTGGTTGATTTACATAATGGTGAATTAACGGTACGCTCTGAAAAAGGGAAAGGGACAAGTATTACTGTTATGCTGCCTATTGTTTGAAAGAAGCGGCTGGAATTTAAAAAGTTGTAACGTTTTATTCATCTTCCGTTCATATTCCTTCTATAAAGTATTACTTAGTAAGAAGAATGAAGAGGGACAAAAATTAGCTAGTCTTGTCATTTTTTCGGAATCTAGCTACTTTTACGTATTAAAGCGTTTCGATAAAAGAAGGAGGCAACAAATTGATGAATCATGCAAAAATTTTATTAGTACTCTCGGCTATTTTTGGAATTATTGGGGTGTTCCTCGGTGCCCATATGTCGGGTGCGGGATCCTATGCGTTTAGACCAATCCATGCTCACGTCTCATTAGTAGGCTGGCTTACTTTATTTTCTTGGAGTATTTATTACAAAGTCTATCAACCAAAAAGGAAAAACCTAGCGAATTGGCAAACGATTATGGCGATTATCGGTTCAATTGGCTTAACCTCAGGTATGTGGTTGTACACATTAAATCCATTTAACCTTCCACAAGGGTTTACTCTTGGTTTTTATATTGGTGGTGGAATTGCCCTCGTTTTTGCCTTTATCCTCTTTTTATTACTCGTAATTTTTGATGGTGGAGAGAAGGAAGCGAAATAAATTTTCTAACCTTTTACACGTGGAAACTCATTTGAGGTAGTTCGTCCGCTATTTAAGGTGATTTTCAGTTAGAAGGACCAGTGTCACTTGCTTATAAGCACACTGGTCTTTTTTTGATTCATTATTAAGACTCACTGATTTTAAAGCTGTATTTATGATGCCCCTTTTAAAAATAAGTTGGCAAACCTATCGAACATCTTTGCCCGTTTTTTTAGGTCAAGATGTTGGGTGAAAATATCTAATCCTCCAAAAGTGGCCGCGGCGAGCTCACTTAAAGTATCCAAATCCTCTATATTCCACTCGTTTGTCTCATTTCCGGCTTCAAACATATTCCGATAATAGAGGATGTAACGTTGGTCTAATTCATTAATTTTTTCATTGATGAGCTCTGACTCGTGCTGCATGGAATAAAATTCAGCTATCGCCATTCGGAGTGGATAGTGGACATCAACAGTGGCGGTAAATTCAGCAAATTTATAAAATTTCTCTAAATTAGTTTGACACTTTTTCTCTTCCACATGCCATTTGGCAAACCATTTTCCCTCTTCTAAATTAAGAACCTCAAGGAATAAGGCTTCTTTATTGGTGAAATGATAATAGAGTGTTCCTTTACTACTATTAGAAAGCTTCACAATATCTCCCATTGAGGTTGCATTATATCCTCTTTGAATAAAAAGCTCTTTAGCAACTTCTAATATTTTTTCTTTCACGATAAGACCATCCTTTCAAATAAAATAGTTGACATGATTTCTTCTCTTACTTTATAGTATACAATAGACTGACGGGTCAGTCTATAAATGAGAGGTGATTTTTATGAATGAACAAAAAACGTATCGATTAATGAAAAGTCGTATTTTTGTGCTACTTTTAACGGCAGGTATTTTTGCTGTTGTTGGATTTAGTATGTTTTTAACGACGGTGTCCTGGTATGCCATTAGCGAGATTGGCTCACCAAGTGCAGTAGGAATTATATTAATGACCGCTACGATTCCAAGGTTATTGACGATGGTATTTGGAGGAATTGTTGCTGATAAGTATAAAAAAACGACAATTATGTTTATCACAAATTTTATCCAGGCAATTCTTTTATTGCTTTTATTTATTCTGGTTGCTCAAAATCAACTTGAATTTTATATGCTTTTAATCATTGCCGGTTTGTTTGGCGTTTTAGATGCCTTCTTTGGACCAACGAGCTCATCACTTATTCCGAAAATTGTTCCTAAAGAGTATTTGCAAAAGGCTACGGCGATCTTTCAAGGAGCCGATCAAATTTCATTTGTCATTGGTCCGATCTTAGCTGGTCTGATGATGGAGTTTTTTTCAATTGCCGGTAGTTTTTTTGTGGCGATGATTTTAGTGTTTATTTCAGCCGTCCTTGTGTTTCCACCATTTATTCGAGAAGAGGCAGTTGAAGAGCGAGTAAAACAAAGCCCTTGGAAGGATTTAAAAGAAGGAGTTCTGTATGTAAGAAGGTCAAATTTCCTATTAGTCGGTATATTCGTTCTTATCATACTTAATTTCTTTGTGTTCGGAGCTTTGCATATTGCCGTACCGTTATTAGTCGATATATATGATGGCTCTCCGCTTAATTTGAGTTTTATGGAAGCGAGTTTGGGGACAGGTATGCTGCTTGGAAGCTTTTTATTAAGTATTTATACGATAAAAACAAGGCGAGGGGCAACGACGATATATGGGTTGCTAGCAGCCTTACTTTTATTTGTTGTCTTTAGTTTAACTGGCCACTTTGGGTGGTTGACCTTCTTGATCTTTTTTATCGGTTTCTCCATGGTATTTGTCTATGTTCCCTTTTTTACAGTAGCTCAGGAACAAACGGATAATCGCATTATGGGACGTGTGATGAGTCTTATTTTCTTGGCTATGAATGGATTTGATCCGATATCTTATGGCATTGTTACAGGGCTTGTCTCAGTCGGAATACCTGTTCAAAGTGTCCTATTAAGTTTTGGACTTATCGGATTATGTATTACCTTCTTTATTCTGTTTAGAGCAAAATCTTTTAAAGCGGTCTAGTAGTTAAGATGAAAGCTTGTTGTTAACTTCTTTTAGGGAAGTTGATAACAGGCTTTTTCTTATTGAGCGTATTTATAAAAAGGGAGTGAGCATAACGAGGAGTGCGGAATGACTCTCTTAAGTGGTTCTAATTTACTTAACTTTCGCAGCGTATAATGGACCCTTAACCGTTGATAGAGATTGACTTTAGGGCGATACAATACTCAAATTGACTTTACATGGACGGTTCAATCGTTGACAGTCTGAACACATCTCTTCGTAGGCTGTTGAAGGAAACTGTTCACTAAAATGAGGCCCTCCGGCGGTCGCTACCAAAACCATACTCCGCGTCCTTGCCGAGAACCTGGCGAGCCTCCTCGGTTTATTCGAGGCCACTGAAAAAGTTCTGTTAGTTACAATAGGGTTGGATGATTTGGCTTACTCCGCCAGCTGCATACCCTACGCGTTCCGCGGGTGAACCGGGAGCCTCCTCACTCATCGCTGCGGGGTCTCCCGTGTTTCACTTCTCCCGCAGGAGTCTCCGGGTATTCCGCTGGCTCCGTTTTGGTCAAAGAAAAACCAGCTGAGCCATAATAGATCATCTAATGAATCACCTAATTATTTGAGATTCTTCCCCGGTAAAGGTGAGAATAAGACTTTTTCAGTAAGCTCGGTTTATTCCTGCGGGAGTCTCCGTATGGTTTTGTCCGCTAAGTGTCGTGGAGATGCTTGATGATAGGGCCATTCTCAATCAGCTATTTCTAACGCGGAAGGACCTTCTTCTTCCCTTTGTTGGTTATGGAACTAAATAGGTCGTTGCCACCTATTTTTTCCTAAGTCTGCAGTCATGAAAAGATAGGATTCCAATCGAAACAAGCTCGATCATCTAGCTAACGTACAGAGCATCCACACTGATTTGTTTAAGAGCTTCCCTTTCGCTCTGCCAATTAGTTGAACGGATTTTCTCGATGCGAAAGTTGAGTAATTTATAAATAAAAATAGTAGAAAATTTCTAATGTAAGGGTTATCATATAGGGTATATTGTCGGAATATTCATTTTTGTTGAGGGGGATATAAACTTATGACAACTGCACAGGAAATAGGACGAGTACAACGCCATATTCAAGACGTTTGGGGATTTGTGAAGGAGATGAACAACTGGGCAGTCAATATGCCTGGTTATGTCGATTATCAAGAGGTTAATGAAGAAGTTTCTCTTTGGACTTTAAAAGTTGAGGCAGGTATGTTTAAAAGAGATGTTGAATTCACAGTTACCAAAACAGAATTTACAGAACCGACAGAACTTGCTTTTACATTGAAAGCAAAGAAGGAGGGAATTGTTGGCTCTGGTTCGTTTAAAGCGGCTGTCGTTGATGAGCAAACGACCGATATAGAGTTTAATCTCCAAATGGTCGGTAAGGGGATGATGGAAGGTATGATAAATAACCTGCTCGCTAAAACATTGCCCCAGCAGTGTAAAGAACTGAAGGAGAACATCACGCAAGTATTAGAATCAGCTGAAGTAAAGTCAAAATAGTGATGGAAGTAAGGATTCTATTTTTAGAATTTAATTGGGAAGACCGTAGACAAAATGCCTGTGAGGAATTGTTACTCACAGGCATTTTTAGCATTAGATACGCTAAATTTGTGTTTGGGTCACTTGGAGTCGGAGAATTCTTTCGCTTAAAATAATGTCAGTTTGAATGAATAAAATAATAATTTACAAATTTGTATTGATCTGAATTAGAATATCTTTTATACTTCAATTGAGTATGATAATGATTCTCATTATCGATATAAAAGAAGAGGGAGATATACATATGTCGAAAAAATCAGTTATTTTATTTTTAATGTCTTTATTTCTTATTGGGGCAATATTAGTCGGTTGTGGCAATCAGGCAGAAGAGGATAGCACAGAAGAGCCGATTGTAGAGGATGAAGGACAAGTAGAAACAGACGGTGAGGTTCGAGTTGTAACAAATGCTCTTGGAGAAACAGAAATTCAAGGAACACCTGAAAGAATTGTGACATTATATCAAGGAGCTACCGATACAGCTGTAGCAATGGGAGTTATTCCGGTCGGTGCTGTTGAATCATGGTTAGAGCAACCGGTTTATAATTATTTAAAAGATGATTTAGGAGATGTTCAAATCGTTGGACAAGAAACGCAACCGAATTTAGAGGAGATTGCGAAACTAAATCCTGATCTGATTATTGCTTCAAGAGTACGTCATGAAGAGATTTTTGAGCAGTTGTCAGAAATTGCACCAACTGTTGCTGATGAATCTTTAAATGATTTTAAAGAGACAACAGAATTAATGGGTAAGGCCTTGAATAAAGAAGATTTAGCGAATGAGCTTTTGTCTGATTGGGATAATCGAGTAGTAGATTTTCAAACAAAGGCTGAAGAACATATAGAAGAGTGGCCTATGCATGTAGCGGTTTTAAATTTTAGAGCTGATCACGCACGAATTTATGTAGAAGGTTTTGCTGGTTCAATATTAACGGAGTTAGGATTCAAAGGGCCAAAAAATTTAGAGGATTCTAATGAAGAAATTTTAAGATTAATGGATAAAGAAAGTATTCCAGAAATGAATGCAGATGTGTTTTATACATTTATGGAAGAAGATGAAGCTGTTAAGAATACCTATGAAGAATGGACATCTCATCCATTATGGCAGAATTTAGATGCTGTGCAAGCGGAGCAAACGTACATCGTGGATGAAATCATTTGGAACATGGGTGGAGGTATTGTGGCTGCAAACTTGATGCTTGATGATGTTTATGAGAGATTAGAACTAGAGAAATAATCCATAAGGATAGGAGAATCATTCTCCTATCCTTCTATGTTAAGTAAGAAAGCAGGAGTAATATGGGAAACATACTGTATCGAACATCTTATAAAATAATAGGGCTTGTCGTTTGTTTCTTGTTATTATGTACGGCCTTTATTTTAAGTATTTCACTTGGTCAAACGAATATTAGTTTTCTCACTACTTTGGAAGCCTTTACTCAGTATGATCCTAATTCAACTGAACATATTATTGTGACGACTTCAAGATTAACCAGGGCTCTCATTGCAACCGTTATTGGTTCTAGCTTGGCAATTGCGGGAGCACTTATGCAAGCTTTAACAAGGAACCCCCTTGCTTCCCCTGACCTTTTAGGGATTAATGCGGGTGGTTTGTTTTTTATTGTTTTATCAATTACGATGTTTTCTGTCAATTCATTAACGAGTTATATGTGGATTGCCTTTTTAGGGGCTGGTATTGCCGGTGTCCTTGTTTTCTTTTTAGGAAGTGTTGGTCGCGATGGTTTAAGCCCTATCAAAATTATCCTTGCTGGTGCTGCAATCACGGCTTTATTTGCTTCCTTTACACAAGGGCTACTAGTCATTGATGAACAGTCGATTCAGAGCATTTTATTTTGGATGGCTGGTTCTGTCTCTGGAAGAAATTTAGAGATGCTTTTACCCGTATTACCTTATGTATTCGGTGCAACTTTGTTCGCTTTCTTTTTAGGTAGATCGATCAATGTTTTATTGACTGGAGAAGATGTTGCCAAAGGGCTTGGTCAAAGAACCGTGTTTTTGAAAGTAGTCATGGGCGTTTTGGTGATCATTCTTGCTGGCAGTTCGGTTGCGGTTGCAGGAGCGATTGGGTTTGTTGGTTTAGTCGTTCCACATATTGTAAAAGGTTTAGTCGGACCTGATTATCGCTGGGTTATCCCTTACAGTGCACTAGTTGGTGCATCATTATTACTGTTTGCCGATGTAGTCGCTCGTTTTCTTATCATGCCACAAGAAGTGCCTATTGGTGTAATGACCGCCTTTATAGGGGCCCCGTTCTTTGTTTACATCGCACGAAAGGGGTTAACCAAAGATGATTGATCCATATCAATTTAGAAGCAAAAATGAACAAATATCTTTTCAAATAACGAAGAAAACGATTATCACATTTAGCATTCTATTTATTTTTACACTGCTTCTTTTTATTATTAGTCTATCGCTCGGTAGTAGCTTTATAAATCCGTTTGATGTGATCAAGCATTTATTAGGAAGTGGTATTCCTGAATATGACTTTATCTTAAATACATGGAGGCTCCCTAGAACGATACTTGCTTTTATGGTTGGTGCGTCGCTCGCTGTATCTGGTTTAATTTTACAAGGGATCATTCGTAATCCCCTTGCGTCCCCTGATATTATCGGGATTACAAGTGGTGCATCAGTCGGTGCGATTGTGTTTATTGTCTATTTTATGGGGACAATTAGCATTCAATGGTTACCGTTGTCAGCAATTATTGGAGCCGGTTTCGTTTCATTTTTAATCTACGTTCTTTCTTGGAGCAAAGGTGTTACTCCGATTCGACTTGTGTTAATGGGGATCGGAATCTCAGCGATAATGAATGCGATTGTGACAATGATGATTGTATTAAGTGATACGGCTATTACGACTAAATCGTATTTATGGATTACGGGTAGTTTGTATGGAGCAAGCTGGACTGATATTACCTCGATGTTGCCTTGGTTTCTGTTATTTATTCCGATTACTTTTATGTTAGCTCGAGTCATTAATGCGAAGGAACTAGGTGATGATGTAGCGGTTAGCATTGGAGTAAACGTTCAATTGTATCGTGTTTTATTAATCATTATCAGCGTAATATTAGCTGGGACCGCTGTTGCGTTTGCTGGAGGAATTGGTTTTGTAGGGTTAATCGCTCCACATATCGCTCGGATGTTAATCGGACGTTCTTTCGCGGCACTTGTACCGATTGCTGCTATGCTTGGTGGAATCTTAGTTATGCTAGCAGATATTGTGGGAAGGACTGCCTTTTTACCTTTAGATATTCCAGCAGGGGTCTTTACGGCAAGTATCGGAGCTCCATTTTTTATCTATTTACTTTATAGAAACCGAAACCAGTAGGAGGAGGTAAGTCTGATGTTAGAAGCTCAATCATTAACATTAAACTATGGTGAAAGAAATATTATTGAGGATTTGAATTTAACGATACCTAATGGTGAAATTACGGTTCTTGTAGGTGCGAATGGTTGTGGGAAATCAACATTATTACGCTCATTAGCAAGACTGATGAAACCAAAGTCGGGAGATATTGTCTTAAATGGCGACCTAATTAAGTCCTTACCTACAAAAGAAATTGCCAAAAGAATGGCGATCTTACCACAGGGACCGATTGCTCCTGAAGGGTTAACGGTACAACAACTTGCTAAACAAGGCAGATATCCTTACCAAAGTTGGCGGAAACAATGGTCCAAAGATGATGAAGACATTGTGGTTGAGGCACTAAAGGCAACGGGAATGAGCGAGTTTAAGAATAAGCCAGTCGATTCTTTATCAGGTGGTCAAAGACAAAGAGCGTGGATAGCGATGACTTTAGCCCAAAAAACAAATACCATTCTTTTAGACGAACCGACAACCTATTTAGATATGACACACCAAGTAGATATCCTTGATTTATTATTCGAATTAAACGAGAAAGAAAAGCGGACAATTGTTATGGTTCTACATGATTTAAACCTTGCCTGTCGATATGCCCACCATATTGTAGCTGTGCGTAACAAAGGCATTTATGTTCAAGGTAAACCTGAGGAAGTTGTTACTGAACAGATGGTCAAAGACGTTTTCCAAATGAATTGTGATATTATACAAGACCCAATCTTCGGTACACCGCTATGTATCCCTCATGGTAAAGGGAGAAAAGTCGTTCGGGAGCGAAAGAGGGAAAGGGAAGTTTTACACGTATGAGTTCGATTAATACAAAAGAGATAATGGATAAACTAGAAGAAGATTTGCAAAAGAATAGTATCACGATTCATGCGAATATGAGCGATGGTGTTTTCATCTCTACATTATTTGATCAACAGCAATGCAAAGTTTTTCTAGAAGGTGAAAAAGAAGAGCTTGGAGCTCCTTCTGTCTCAGTGGCTGCATCAATGTTCTCAAAACGATATTCTTCTTTGTTATTAAACGCTTCGCTCACGGCTTTTATGAACTATAATAGTTGTATTTATTGGCCGTATGAAGCTTGTTTGTATACAAAAGATCGTAAGTTAGAGTTGAATAAAAATCAGATCCGATTAGTGTCTACTGAGATGAACAATAGAGAAAAGTTGAGAGAGGAGTTTCTTGTTAAGCTCTTTAAAGAAAATTTAAGTCCATTAATTTTGAATTTGCACGAAGTCTCTAGACTCCCACTAAAAATATTATGGGAAAATGTCAGTGTACGAATGAACTCCATATTCCGTAAAATGATAGAAAAAGAGCAAGATACTTGCGTCCTAAACACGTTAAGCGAAGATTTTGATTTTCTTAAACAGTCTAGTGGGAAATTATTTGGTCTGAATGAGAACCCAATAGCTCCTTATTTAAGTGATGAATTTGGAGAAGTAAAGACGCGAAAAACATGTTGTCTGTTTCACAAAGTAGAGAAAAGTTTAGAACCCAATAAATATTGTAACGTCTGTCCACTAAACCGTTGACTTTGACTCATTTAGAATAATCGTCATAATAAGTTTGCTGCATAAGGTAAAGGCTGTCGCTTTAGAAGGCACGAAAGAATATATTCGTACCTGCTAAAGTCGTAGCCTTCCTTAAAGGTTGCCATTTTGGTTTTCCTACATTTGAACTTTAGGATGCGTATTTTAAATCCTCCCTTTAAAGAATATAGAGATTTTCGCTATCAAAGTTTACTGGAAGATGGCCAGCTTTTAATATTTCCATAAGGGGGGCGAAGCGATTCGTCCCTCTTTCAAGAGTTTCTTCAGTTAAGGTTACAACAGAGATTAAAACGGTTAATTTTATCGCATTTTTAATGGATTCATCATTGTCATGTTCGTCACTGAGTGTGTTATAGGCGATATCGAAGGCCGGATGAAAGACACTGTCTGTTACTAGATTAGCTACCTTTTCAATGTTTTTTTCCACTCCCTTTTTTTTCGCCTCTTCTTTCATCGTTTCATAGTTATTTAATAAAAGTGAATAAAGGGAAGTAACTTCGATTGTTTCTGAATAAGTGTTTGTATAACCTTTTGTCGATAACGAAACAATATTCCTGGCCGGAAGCTTAAATGATTTCGTAAAAATGTTTGTTAAAGCCTCCACTTCCTTTTTATATGTGTACTCAATGTTTTTGAACCATTGATAATCGGAAACGGTGTCAAAATAAGAGTCTTGTTTTGATAGTTGTAATTCTGACATAGGTAATGCTCCTTTCCTTTTAATATTTGGTTGTTAATTGAGGTGGTCCAGATCTTGGTCCATAAGGGCCCTCATCTAACCAACGTCCAATAGGTATGAGAGTGGTAGAAAGATCGGCGGCGACTTCCCGTTTGCTATTCATAAATCGAGAGGTTCCTTGAATATGATGAAGAGCCGTGTTAGAGCCTTGCTGGTTATATAAACCAGCTGTACGTCGTTCGTCAGCTGCAGCCTGGATTGCATTTTGGGCGTCCGCTAATGTGTTAGCTTTTAAAGCTTTATGAATGCCTCTTGCAGCAATAATGGCATCTGGAACTCCGGAATTTAAACCACGTGCACCGAATGGGGCAAAGAGGTGAGCGGCTTCACCAGCTAAAAGGACACGTTTGTTTTTATCTGTATAAGAGTTAGCCACGGCTTGATGGAATGTGTAAGTGGATACCCAAGTAATTCTTTCCGCGTATTTAGGATCCATAACTTTCGGAAGCCACTTTTTTACGCCGTTCACACCACTAAAGGCATTTGGATCATCCTCTTCAAGCAATTGAAGGTCGACACGCCAGCCGCCTTTAAATGGAACATACATGACATTTCGCCCACCCATAGCAGGATGTTGATAATGAAAAATGCGTTCTAACGGTAATGGTTTTTTCTCATCTTCAAGCAAGTCTACGACAAGGAATGTATCTTTTGTACGTGGTCCTTCTAACTTGATTCCGATCGCTTCACGAACTGCTGAACGTGCACCATCAGCAGCAATGAGGTAATTGGACGTCCAAACATCACCTGCTTCCGTTTTCAATTCAATACGACTTTCACTCGTTATAAGCTCTGAAACTTTTTGATCATAAAAAAACTCAATACCCGCTTTTTTACAAGCCTCATATAAATACTTTTCAGCTTTTACTTGCGGAAGACTTGTAAAAGGAGGGAGACCATCCTTTTTTGGAGGTCCGTAGTTTCGAACATACACTTCTTTACCTCTAAAAAGGGTCCTTTTAACTGGCCAAACGACGCCATTTTCAGCCAGTTTATAGCCAAGGCCAGGAGAGATTTCTTCTATTAATGCAAGAGTAGCTTTATGAAAGTAGATCGCACGACTTCCTGGTCGTTGTCTATCCATTGGCTCTCCTTCTAAAATTGCAACATCTAGACCTGCTTTCTTTAAAGCAAGGGCAGCGGTTAAACCAACTGGACCTGCACCGATGACTAATGTTTCACGTTTTACGTTATTTAATGTCAAATGAAGTCCTCCTCACGATTTGATAGATTTATCATAGTTAACAGAATGAGTTTAGAACACTAATTTGTTCCTTTATATTGAACACGACTTAAATATTTATAAAATTAAAAATATGATATATTGAGAATGTGGCTTAAATAGGAGGGGAGTAATGGTTGAAAAAAGGAGTTCTGTTCATAATGCACTGATGATTTTAAAAAGCTTCTCAATGGATAATCCTGAAATGGGGGTAACTGAGCTCGCCGAGAAGATGAACTTGGCTAAAAGCACGATTCATCGTATTTTAAAAACACTAGCAAGTGAGGGATTTGTTTATAAAAATCCAACGACAAATAAATATAGTTTAGGTTCAACAATCTTAGCCCTAACCAATACCGTTAATAATCAAATGAATATTATTCATGATGCGACGCCGGTCCTTAATACACTAACTGAAAAAACCGGTGAAAACGCATATTTAAGCATTTTGGAGAGTGATGAGGTGATTTATTTAAAAAGGATAGAGGCAGAAGCCGAATTTTTAGATGACACTTATCTAGGAGCTAGAAATCCATTGCATTGTACAAGTTCAGGACAAGTGTTCCTTGCCTATTTACAGGAAAAGTCTCAGATTAATTGGTTACAACTTAGGCTCCATACATATACGACCAAAACAATTACAAATATCCACCACCTAACATTACGAATCGAACAAATAAGAGAGCAAGGTTATGCTGTTTCCAATGAGGAATATATGGAAGGGGTCATTTCTATTAGTGCTCCTATTTTTAATGAGAAAAACGAAGTAATAGCGGCCATCACAGTTGCTGGTCCAGTCAGTAGGCTCGGGCAAGTACAGTTGAAACATAAAGAAGTAGTTGAAAAGGTGATTCAAGCAAGTATAGAGTTAACTCGTTTAATAAAAAGAAGAAAGGCAAAATCAAAGTATAAAACAGTTTTCTAAAAGACCAGTGGCTATCATTCCGACGAAAGAAGCCAAGTATAAAAAAAGAGAGTCAGCACACAGGTAAATGTATTTTCTCCCTTTTTAATGATAATAGCCTAATAATTTCGAGATTTGATTGGCTGAGCCTTTAATTTTGTTAATAAACTGTGGATAGTCTTGTTTTGTTATTCGTTTTGTCGAGCCAATCACTGAGAGGGACGAGACTACTGTTTCCTCATGGTTAAAAATCGGTGCGGCGATACCGACAAATCCTTCAAAGTATGTTTCTTCGGCAATGACATAACCATCTTGAACGATTTTCAATAATTCTTGTCGAAGTTGACGAGGGTTGGTGAGCGTATAAGGTGTATACGCATGGAGACTATTTTCTAATAACTGTCCAATTGTTTTTTCATCCTGATAGGCTAAAATCGCCAAACCTTCGCTGGTGCAATGGGCAGGGTTGTTACGGCCGATCTGAGTTAATAAGCGAACCGGGTTAGCACATTCTGTCCGGAATAAATAAACGATTTCGTTGTTTTCTAACAAACAGATTTGAGCTGTTTCTCCAAGCGTTTGTACTAATTTTTTGACGGTTGGTTCGGCTTCTTTATAAAGCTCCTTATGGCTTGAGATGACTCCTCCTAAAGATAAAAGCGATAATCCTAAACGATACTTTTTTGTTCGTGGATTTTGAGAAAGAAAGCCATCGGTTACTAAGCTTTGGATTAGGACATGGGCTGAACTTTTGGCAAGGCTCAAATGATTAGCGATTTCTGTTACACTGAGTTCCTTTTGTCGCCCTTTATATAACTGTAAAATTTTCATTGCGTTTTTAACAGAGGAAAGTAATCGTTGAGCCCCTTTTTCCGTTTTCATAATAACCCCTTTATTAAATGGTTTATACTATCAACAAACTAATAAAAAGAGATGCTTAATTAGTGAAACGACTCGCAAGATCTAAGTTTTGGCTATTTAACAGTTTCTAAAAAGGAATGGATATTATCCCATCCATAAAAAATATCTTCATAGACGACTTCATTAATTTCAAATGTGCTTTGTTTAATTTCTTTACCGCCTAAATGGTCATAAAAACGTTTTGCAGGGGTATTTTCTTTCATTAACAACACGGTAAAGGAAGGAAAGCCGAGAACCTCTAGCTGTTGAACCGCTCTGATGAACAGTTTTTTACCGACACCGGTTCCTTGAAATTCTTCTAATAAATAGATAGCGTAAACTTCACCTGGATAGCCTTCGACCTCGTAGCGCTGTGGTCCGGTCGTAACAAAACCAACAATGCCGTGCTTGCTATGCTCAGCGACATAAATAAATACATTATCTTCTTCCAATTTTTCAACGAAGCGAGTATGTGACGATTCATACGTTAAAATATTGGCAAACTGCTCATCAGTCATTCCTGTGTACGTACTATGCCAACTTGAAACATGTACTTTTGCTATCTCGTTAACATCTTCTAGCGTCGCTTCTCTAATGGTAAATGTCAAGATTGTCCCTCCTGTTGAATATGGTCAAAATGTTTACCAATAGTATACATAATTTTTGAAATATTAGTAATAAACTAAACTTTCGCATCGAGAAAATCCGTTCAACTAGTTGGCAGAGCGAAAGGGAAGCTCTTAAACAAATGCCCTTGACACATTTGAAAAGCGAGAACGTACTATCACACCAAACGGATAAACTGTGCAGTAAGAAAAAAATAATAGGCCCTCTGGCGGTCGCTCCCAAAACCATACTCCGCGTCCTTGCCGAGAACCTGGCGAGCCTCCTCGGCAAGCCTTGCGGGGTCTCGCTCCGGTTTATTCCTGCGGGAGTCTCCGTATGGTTTTGTCCGCTAAGTGTCGTGGAGATGCTTGATGATAGGGCCATTCTCAATCAGCTATTTCTAACGCAGAAGGACCTTCTTCTTCCCTTTGTTGGTTATGGAACTAAAGAGGTCGTTGCCAGCTATTTTTTTCCTAAGTCTGCCGTCATGAAAAGACAGGATTCCAATCGAAACAAGCTCGATCATCTAGCTAACGTACAGAGCATCAACACTGATTTGTTTACAACTGGAACGGAATGAGTCATGAAAGGAGAAAAATCATTCTCAAGCTAATGTACGTTGAAGTCATGACTGTTTTTTTGTTCTAATGAGAAAACTGAACCTAGATTCGATTCCATGATCTAGCGGACAAACAGACACGGAGACTCCCGCAGGAATAAACCGTCCAATGAGACCCCGCAAGCGTGCTGAGGAGGCTCATGAGGTTCCTGCAGGACGCGGAGTGTCTGTTTGGGAGCGAACGCCGGAGGGCATGAAACAAGTAGAGCATAAATCACTCCCATGTCTGGTGTCTGTTTGGGAGCGACAACCGAAGCGCTTCATTTTAGTGAACAGATTCCTTCAACAGCCTACGAAGAGATGTGTTCAGACTGTCAACGATTGAACCGTCCATGTAAAGTCAATTTGAGTATGGTATCGCCCTAAAATCAATCTCTATCAACGGTTAAGGGTCAATCATACGCTGCGAAAGTTGAGTTATAAATATTCCATAATGGGCAAACCGTCAAATGAGCAACAAAATTGCTTTTAAAAACTGAAACCTACATAATGTAAGTAAGTTTAAAAAAGTAAACTGATAGTAAGGGAAGTGTAAAAATGAAGGTAGAAGTGTGGTCGGATATTGCCTGCCCGTTTTGTTATATTGGTGAGAAAAAATTTGAGCAAGCGTTAGAACAGTTTTCAGGGAAGGAAAGTGTGGAACTAGAATTTAAAAGTTTTCAACTAAATCCAACCGCTCAAAAGGGCTCGAATCAAAAAATGGATGAGCTCCTTGCTAAAAAATACGGAATGTCTGTTGAGAAAGCACGTACGATGAATCAACAAGTGGCCGAAAGAGCAAGTGATGTTGGTTTAACGTTTCATATGGATAAGATTAAACCGACAAATACATTAGATGCTCATCGCTTAAGTCATTTAGCTAAAGAAGAAGGGAAAATGAAGCAGATGATGGACCGTCTTTTAAAAGCGTATTTTACTGAAGGCGTTGATGTGAGTGATCATGAAAGCTTAGCTCAATTGGCTGTTGAAGTTGGCTTAGATAAAGATAAGGTATCATCCTTTTTAGTTGGAGATAAGTATAAAGATGTGGTCGCTTCTGAACAGCAAGAAGGTTCTCAAATTGGAGTACAAGGCGTTCCTTTTTTTGTCTTTAACCGTAAATATGCTGTTTCAGGTGCCCAAGAACCAGCTTCTTTTTTAGAGGTTTTAGAAAAGGTGCAAGAAGAGGAAAAACCACAACTTCAAGTTCTTAAAGGTGAAAAAGGAAACAATAATCAAGCAGGTATGTGCACAGATGACTCTTGTGAAATTTAAAGATTAAACGAACAGGCTTCCGATTTACCCGCGATTGCTGCGGGTATGCTGTTCGCGGAGGATAATAAAAAGGAGATAAAGGGCATTTAGCTCCTTATCTCCTTTTTAGCTAAAAAACAGACGGACAACGGCCATAAAGCCGACACCTGTTATAACGGTAATCGATAAGCTTTTCGTTAAAATGGCGACGGCAATCGTTGGGATGAGGACGAGGATTACCGATTGATCAATGACAAATCCATCTGTATCTACATTGACAACACTTTGCACAACAAGGGCCGTTAAAATACAAACGGGGATAAAGGATAGCCATTTTAAAACGACATCGGGTAGCTGTAGCTTTTTAACAAATATAAAAGGGAGTATTCTCGGTATAATGGTCACGAGAGCACAGCCAATAATCAAGATAATCATCGTAGTCGTTAATGTCATTTATCTGTCACCACCCCAATTGTTGCGACTACAACTGTAGCGACCACAAGTGCTAAGTGGGAGGGCATTATCGTCATGAGTAGTAGCATCGCGATAATCATATAAATAACAAGCGATAAATGGTGTTTTAACTTGCTAGTTGTGACGCTTTGTAATTGTAAAATAAGCAAGGCAACAAACATAGCCGTTAAGGCAAAATCAAGTCCCAATGCTTCTGGGTTTGAAATCCACTTTGCTAACAAGGAACCGGTCAAACAAGCTAAAACCCATGTGGCATAAGCACTGAAGTTGAGGCCATACATCCAACTAGGGCTAATTTGAAACCCTCTTGCCCTTTTATTTGAAGCCACCCCAAATGTTTCATCGGTTATAAAAGCACCGATAAGGATATTTTTCTTTAAAGAAAACTCTTTAAAATGTGGGGCAAGCGAAAGACATAAGAGAAAATGTCTCAAGTTTACGATAAAGGTTGTAAAAATAATCATGGAAAGAGGTGTTGCAGCAGCTATAAGTCCATAGATAATAAATTGGGAGGCCCCACCATACATAAAGGTAGCCAGGAGAGTGATTTCCAGTGGACTTAAATTAGAAGCGACGCCAACTAATCCGGCAGCAATACCAACACTCGTATAACCCATGACTGTAGGGATACTAGCTTTTGCACCTTGTAAGGCGTTCATTTCTGTCTGTTTACTAATGGCATCTTTCACGTGAACATTGGCAATTCCCATACGATCAGAGTCTCCTTTACTATGTATGGCTCCCTTTTATTAGGAGCTTTTTTGAAAATCTTCTGTACTACAACATCCTTTAGTGTATTAAAGTAGTTAGTTCAATAACGTCTACTGTTTTTGGTAAGAAAAGACGGTTCATTCTTACATGAACCGTTTACCAGTAACAACATGGTATAAATCTTTATTATCTTTCCATAACGACGCGGCCTTTTCTGGTCCAACCGCTTGAGTGAGTCGTGAGTACATCATATCGTGACGAATATACTCTAAAGCGACGAGTATTAAAGCTGGATCGGTAGATTTAATCGCCCAAGCACTTGTATCAGGAGCAAAGTTTGCAATTAAAACTTCTTCCTGATCCCGTGCAACAATCGTCAAATGACCACTGACACGTTCCTCAGCAATTTCTGGTTCCATATAATCATGATGTGTCGTAACCCCTAATTCTGTATCAGGAGCTCCAAAAATAAGGGAATAAACTTCAAGACCCTCATCAATTCTATTTTTTACTTCTTCTAATATCGGTGATACTTGTGGGCTCCACAATGAAAGCCATAACTCATCCTTTGCCTTTGAAACCATGTCTAACATTTCAGCTAGTACATGCTCATCAGTGCTGATTCGTCTAATAACATCAACCTCTTGTTCGGTTTCTAACGATTCAAGCTGTTTTTCTAAAAAATTAAATGATTCATCAAAGTTCTGACGTAATCGACTTAATAATTCTTTAGCAGGTAAAGGTGCGTATGTAACAGGGTCTGACGGAACGGTATAAACAGCTCCCTTATCGACTAGCTTGCCAACTACTTCATAAATCATGGAGCGAGGAACGCCAGAACGTTTGCTAATCTCATAACCTGTAACAGGAGAATTCCTTAAAAGACCGATATACGCTTTGCATTCATATTTAGAAAAGCCAAGCTTTTGTAGTTCCTTGTAAACGTCCTCCATTTGTACCTCCATTTTAGTAGTTAGTTCCCTCCTTACTATAAGGAATGCTAATAACTTTTGTCAATTGTGTAAATGAAGTTCGAAAAGTCAGAAAAAAGAGGGGGAAGGCTGTTAAAATGTTGTTGGCGGGGGATGGTGTGAGAAACCGCCCAAGCAACCCCAGCCAAAATAAAAATCCCCATACCATTAAAGGCCGAAGGGGATTTTCTCTCTTATAATTGCTCTGATACTCTCTTATTTTTGCAATAGTCTTGAAAGCGTACCACTGTACATGATTTCTAGTTGATGCAAGGCCCGTGTACAAGCGACATACAACAGTTTAGTGGCTAAAGGCTCCTTTGGATAATTTTGTTCATCTGCTCCAATGACAAGGACGGCATCAAATTCCAATCCTTTTGAAACATAAACTGGTAAAATGGAGAGTCCTCCTTGATAAGATTGGTCTTGAGAGGATACAACGGTAAGGTCGGGAATTTGTTCCTTTAATTGGTCATAATAAGAATTTGTTTCTTTTTCTGTCCTCGTTATAATGGCCACCGTATTCATACCTTTTGATTGCATCGTATTTACCCAACTCACAATTGATTGGACTTCTTCCTCTTTATTGACCGCTTGAAGATTAACATCATCCCCGCTTCGAAAAACAGGCTTTGCATAAGTCGGTCTGTTTTCTAAATGACTTAAAATAATATTGGAAAACTCGATGATCTCATACGTAGAGCGATAACTTTTATCCATTTCAAAATAAGCGGTTTTAGTCTCTCCGAATAAATCAATAAATGATTGCCACTCTTCTATTCCTTCATTGCTATGGATTCCTTGTGATAAGTCACCTAAGATGGTGAATGACTGTCCACGTGTTCGTTCTTTTAATACGGCTAACTGATAAGGTGAAAAATCTTGGGCTTCGTCAATGACGACATGATCAAACCGTTTCTCTTTATCAATTCCAGACCATTTTTGTTGAATATGAAGCAGGGGGGCTAAATCTTCAAGTTCCAGCTGATCACGTTTAGGTGCTAGTTCAGATTTGCCTAAATTCTTTAAGATTCGAATGTATAGATCATAAGGTTTTTCGTTTTTCCATTTTCTCAAATAGGAGCGCAGTTGTTCATTCGCTTTCTTTTTGGCTTGTTGTTGTTCTTTTTGATCATCAAACCGTTTCACTTCAATTTCAATCCAACGCTTTATCCGAGCCTTTGTACGTTCAAATTTTGTTACGGCTACTGCCTCTTTAAAATCCTCATTTATCCAACGTAAAAGCTGTTTGTTGCGAAAGATAACACCTGGCCACGGTTCAAAATCTTCGGTTGGGAGCCACTCAACTTCTAGCTTTACCAGTTCTTTATCCACTTTCTCTTTAAATGAGTGAGTCCGTTTATTCCAATCATTATCAATTTGTTCATTTGTCCTTGTCTCAAAGTATAGTCGCCTTCGCTCGTGTATTGGAATGAGCTTCAGCTTAGGATCATCAATGGTAGTGAGTGCCCAAGTAGAGAAGGTGGTTTGTTGAATATCACCTACTCCTAATTCAGGTAAGACTTGTGAAATATAATCTAGGAAAACAGAGTTAGGGGCAAAAATAATCATTCTCTCTGCACGGATTTGTTCCCGATATTCATAAAGTAAATAGGCTAATCTGTGTAAAGCGACGGTCGTCTTTCCACTCCCAGCTACTCCTTGAATGATCACGACTTCGCTTCTTGGGTGGCGAATAATTTTATTTTGTTCGCCTTGAATCGTGGCGACGATATCTCGTAAACGATTATCCTTTTGTTCGCCTAATTTATAAAGGAGAAACTCATCACCTCCGCTTGTTTCCTGTTGTCCACGTACATAACTATCAACGACTCGTTGTACGTTATTTTCACGGATGATGAGGTTTCTCTTTAAATGAATTTCCCCGTCGACAAGGCCATCTGGAGACTCGTAATAAACATCATCCTCGCTCCCTGAAAAGGCATAAAATAAACTAGCGACTGGAGCTCGCCAATCAACGATCAATATATTTCCTGTTTCTTCATCCGTGATTCCGGTTTTGCCGATATAATGTTGTCCAACTTGTCCTTCATCAAAGTCTTCAAAATCAAGTCGGCCAAAATAGGGTTCTTTTAAAGCGATTTCTAGGGCTGCTTTTTGTCGTTGTCGACTTGCTTCCAATACTTGCAAGTTAAAGTCCTCACCTGTATACGGTGGAATTTCCTGCAGTTGTTTGTATTGCCTCGTTAAGATAGCTAGATTTTCTTCTAATACCTTTATTTCTTCCAGTTTAGACATATAATTACCCTCCCTTAAATAAAAAGCGAAGTCCGTTTGGTCAGAAGCGAGAAAAAATAAGAACAGCTGATGAAGACGCTCTATGTCTTCACTCAGATGGGCGATTTTTCTCGAGCTTCTAACGGACGCAGCTGGATTGATAAAAAGCGAAGTCCGTTTGGTCAGAAGCGAGAAAAAATAAGAACAGCTGATGAAGACGCTCTATGTCTTCACTCAGATGGGCGATTTTTCTCGAGCTTCTAACGGACGTAGCTGGATTGATAAAAAGCGAAGTCCGTTTGGTCAGAAGCGAGAAAAAATAAGAACAGCTGATGAAGACGCTCTATGTCTTCATTCAGATGGGCGATTTTTCTCGAGCTTCTAACGGACGTAGCTGGATTAAATAACCTCTTCTATATTTTCTAGGATTTTGCAAAAAAAATATAGACTTATATTTGAAATTTTGCTAGGCTAGTGAGTATACAAATAGCAAAAATAAATTTACATAAAATGGAATTTTGCGAGTGGCGATTCTTTACGAAGGAATGGCTATTTTTTATGCCCCAAAAGATTAAACAAGCAGGTTTATAATAAGTGTTGAGTTTTCCTTATGTACCAAACCGTAGTAAAAACATATTCTGACCTTTTCACTTTCTTCATAATAATAAGGATACTATTATTTATAAAGAGGGTGGATGAACGTGCATAATCGAAGGCTAGAACAGAAACCGATAACCCCCGCCTCACTTCCTCAACAAGCCCATTGGTTTTCACCTAATCATTATCAAAATACGTATCAAGCCCAGCGAACCTTAGCAGCGGCTCTACCAGCTATACACTATGGAATTGACGGAGTTCCAATGGTGGGATATGAACATGCTTTAACAGAAGCCGTATCGATCGGTTATTTACTTGGTCAAGGGTACGACTATCAAACAGCTGTTAACACGGTCCAATCATGGTGGCGACCTTCATAAAAATAGTTCAAAGAAAGAGCTCCTTCCGGATAGCTGAAGGGAAGGAGTTTTTTACTATTGAAGAAAAATCGTATACTGTTTTACATCATTAATCCATACCTTCGCATTTGTACCATCAAGTTCACTTAGCCACAGATCGCCGTCTCCACTCGTCGCAAAATCATCCACACGTAGCCAACTAAGTTTATTTATAAGTGGAAGATATTCAGGGTTTCGATCACTTTTTCCTTTAGGAGGCTTTGTTATCACTTTTTGCTCATCGCCATTTAAAGGAATGTACATAAGATGTGTCGGTGGTCGTTTAGTTGGCTCATTGCTCCAGTCACTTTCATGTGCTCTTACCGTGATTAAAGAATGATCATTAATCCAACTAAATCCAAGGTCCACATGATTTTCTGGAGTTAACTCAATAGAAAAGGCTGGTAGTTCTTTTATTTTTAAGTCTTTATTTTTAAATCCGAATACAATTCTTCCACCGCCGGCAATGTAACCAAGTAAGTTTTTCTGTCTGGCCCATTTTGGCTCCTCCAAGTTCAAAATAACTTCATCAACTGTTTCGAAATTTTGACCATCATTAGAAATGACAGCGAGCATGTTACTGTCCATCGAGAGTGAGGCTGTTGGCGTGATGATAAAGGAAATCCAACGTCCATCAGGGGAATAAGAGAATGTAGAAGCTGATATAGACGGTACCGTTATATGCCCATTTGTTACTTGATTAGGAAGTGAATAAAGGAGCTTTACTTGCTCCATAAGCAAACCAGTTTGATAGCCTTCTGCAATTGAAACGGTATATAAATTGGCATGAGTCCAGCCCGTTGGAAGTAAGGAGGCAGCTGAGGATAAAATAAATCCTTCTCCATCAGGCTGCCATTCAAATTCGGAGACGCCTAATGTTATATTAAAAAAGTTTGTTAAGTCTGAGATATTTAACACGCCACCAGTTTGAAAAGCGATTAGATTTTCTGTAGGGGACCATTTTGGATTTTGGGCATCCTCACTAATGATTTGGTGCTTTTTTGATTCAAGGTCATAAACCCATAATTGGTAAATTGGAGTATTGAAAGCAGATAACGAACCGGATTCTTTTAAATAAAGAAGTTTTTTTCCATCATAAGACCATTGTGGTGAATACGAATTTTGGCCGATAGAAGAAACGATTTTCTCCTCAGTTTTATTTGTTTTTATCCAAATGGTTTGCTCACGAATAAAAGCGACTTTAAGATTGTCATCATTCTGTTTTGCAAGAGCAGTTGGAGCAAACAGTATAAATAATAAAATGATAATGATAATTTTTTGCAAGTGGTTCACCTCATATTTAGGTTAATCAAGATCGGTATTTTTATGTGATATCGAAGCTAGCTTAAAAAAATAAAATGGAGACGTTTAAGGTGGATATCTCTAGTGTTTGTAATAATGAATAAAAAGTTCCTGCTGAGAAAAGCTCAAAAATTTTGGTGAATTATGTAATTTGAAGTTTGTCCTCCTTCATTAGCGGGGATACTTATTTATAGTAAGCCGATTAATAAGGAGAGTTGATGATGTTACATCATGAGGAGATATTTCTTCTTGTAAGGGATAAGCTCATGTTAGAACGGATGAAGGCACAAATCACAGAGAATGAAAGTTTACTAACCTATTTGATGGACGAAATTGCTTTAATTGATCACGCACTAAACATCGATATAACAGTCAAACACTTAGAACTAGAAGATGATAATGAAAGGAATAAACGAATTTAAATTTTTTCATAGTAGGGCTTAGATAAAGTAAGAATGTCTAAGCTCTTTTTTGAGTTGATTTAAATGATAGGTTCAGATATTTCAGATATAATAAAGAGAGTAGGTAGATAAAAAAGATAGAAGGGGATTTTAATGTACGAGACAAGGCAGGCAACTGAACAAGAGCTTGAGCAAATAAGTGAATTTTGGTATAAGATGACGTGCGAAATGAGTGAAATCGATCAAATTCCTATCCCGAATCAGGAAAGAGTACAAAAGGTAAAAGAGCTTTTTGAAGACCGGGCTTCAAAAGGCGAATTAATGTTTCGGGTTGCTGTAAATTCAGAAGGTCATCTTGTAGCGTGTGCAGGCGGTTTATTAAGAGAAGAATATTTATATCCACTCGCTGCTCAGCAAACATTAATTGGTTGGATTGTTAGCGTTTACACGGAACGGGGACACCGCAAACATGGACTTGCTCGTCTTTTAGTAGATGAGGTTAATGCCTGGTTAAAAGAACAGGGTTGTGGCAGGGTAAGGTTATGGTCAAGTACAGCAGCAAAGCCGCTTTATAATGATTTAGGATTTAGCCAAATGCCGATTATGACGAAAAACCTTACCGATGATTAAACGGTAACCAGTAAATGAATAAGTTGGAGGCTTGTCATCTAAATGCGAAAGGGGGTAATGAGTGAAAATAGAATAGGAAAAAATGCTTGCAGGTGAACTTTATTTAGCCTCAGATGAAGGTGCCGATTGTATGCTAGCACCTGGTGTTCATATTTATACAGCTACACACCCACTCGATCCTTTTGAAAGGGTTTCTGGTAGGGAATATGGAGCCCCAGTAACAATTGGAAATAAAGTATGGAGCGGAGGACAAGCCGTAATTAATTCAGGTGTAACGATCGGTGATAATGTGGTGAACGTTTCAAGTGCAGTCGTTACAAAAGAGGTTCCTGCTAATGTCGTTGTTGGTGGTAATCCTGCTCGAATCATTAAAGAAATAGAGGTAAAATAAGAATGTATGTTCTTGTTTTTGTCGCGATGTTTATATATAATGAATATAACGACAACTAAACGGAGGGTATAATGAATAAGATAATAACCCAATTTGAACTAATGCTCGATGAAATGGATCCACTAAATAGTGTAGAAGAAAATAAGCTAACAGAACCTGTAGAAGCTGGAAAGTGGTCCATTAGTGAAATCATCGCCCATTTATACGGCTGGGATAAGTATAATTTAGAAATTATGGTGCCAAAAATGACGGCTCAAAACAACTTACCTGCTTTTCCAGAGCATGATCCATTTAATGAAAAAACGCTTCAATCGGTAGAGGGAAAGTCAGCTTTTGAAATTATACATATGTTTGTGCAAACTAGAAAACAGCTAGTAGCAGCCCTATCAGAAGTAGACAAAGAGATACGTTTTACAATCGGGACAGGAAAGAGAGCTTTTTCAGCCGAAAGTTTTACCAAAATCTTCGTGAAACATGACGCCCATCATTTGACACAGATTAAGGGGAAGCTTTAAACAGACAACTTGGACGTATAGACAATAAATAATGGTCCATTTACACAAAAAGGGAAAATTATTCTTGGTTTTAGGTGGCAGACCGTCGCCGTTTTGAAAAAAACTCCATACGAAAAAGGGAATAACCCATCAAAATCATTCTAGAATGATTTTGATGGTTATTTTTTTACTTTTGAGATGGCTTTTTATTTGGGAAAATATCAAAAAGTAAAGTTTTTGTTAATTCTATGTAAAGCCTATGTTAAAATGAAGTTTCTAATCTAGTTCAATTTTTGGTTAATAAATAGCATTGGAGAATATGACATGAGAGAATTAAATGAAAATTGGTTTCGTGCCGTTAACGATCTCGGATTTGATTATCCTTTTTTAAATACACCCTTTATTTGGATTGCCGAATATACTGTCGTTTTCTTAGCCTTAATGGTTTTATTTTTTTGGTTTAAACGAACAGAGACACAGAGGCATATGGTTTTAGCAGGCGGATTTGCTTTTATTTTAGCCTGGATTACAGGGAATTTAGTTGGTCTTCTCTATCATAATTACCAACCTTTTTACGAATTGGTCGAAGTTAATCAACTTGTTTTTAAGGATATTGATAACTCATTTCCAAGTGATCATACGATTTTATTTTTTGCGTTTTGTGTAGCCTTCTGGTTATTTAATAAAAAGAATGTGCTGTGGCTCATACTCGCTCTATTAGTAGGAGTTTCACGAATTGCGGTTGGCGTCCATTACCCATTTGACATCATTGTTGGTGCTTTCATTGCTACGTTCTTTGCTGTGGTAATGTATTGTTGGGTGCCTAATTCACAAATCGTTGAAAAGCTTTTACATGTTTATGAAAAAGTTGAAAATAAAATTTTATCACCACAGAAAAACAATGAGAGACACTTAGATAACTAAAAACAAAAAATGATAAATAAGAAAGGCGTCTCAAAAGACCCTTTACTAGCAAAAACGACAAGAAGGTAAATAAAACTCTTGTCGTTTTTTATTTCTTTTAAGTAAGGAAGCTTATCGGTAAAAATTTTTACTAGTTATTTTAGTTATATAAATGTTAAAATTTTCTTAATAAACAAATTGAGCGGCCTTTAAACTGGAAAATGAGTAATCAAAGGGGGAGGATTTATGAAAGCGTTTATATCGTTGCTGATTTTATTAATGGGTAGTTATTATATTTTTTTCTTTGTAGCAACCAGTTCATTAGCGACGGTCTTCTTTAAATTATTGCCAATGCTTCTGATTATTGTCTATGCTCTTTTTTATTATAAAAAAACAGGCAAACATTTAGCGATACTAGTTGGGTTAAGCGTTTGTATGATAGCAGATGGTGTGATCATATTCTCCTTTATTGGTGGGTTAGTCGTCTTTTTAATCGGTCATCTCTTCTATTTGTCAGCTTTTTTAAAAGTGAGTTCAGGAGAAATGAAAAATAAGCTAATTATCATACCGTTTATTTTGTATATGGGCGCAATGGGTTATTTTCTTCTTTCGGCCATTTTGAATTCGGGTGAAGTGGGGATGGTCGTTCCTGTGGTGTTTTATATTTTAGTCATTGGAGCAATGGGAATTAGTGCCGTTTGGACAAGAAACGTTTATGCAACGATTGGAAGTCTTTTATTTATTATTTCCGATAGTGTGCTCGCTTGGAATCTATTTGTTGAATCAATTCCATATTCCCATGTTTGGATTATGACAACCTATTATGGAGCTCAATATTTTATTGCAACAAGTATTGGAAGTTTAAAAACTAAGTGAAAAATGCTAGATTGTGAGGGAATGAATGAGTTTACAAGGGTTAGATATAAAGGGAGAGCGTAAGTTTATCATATTTAAAGCCCCTCTCGTCTAATGGATGAACAGTAAGCTTATGTATATTCTACAATTAAATTTACATAAGAGAAATAAGACTACTTTTTTAGCAGTCTTATTTACTATTATATTTTTATTCTTCAATGGGGATGCATTAACTAAAATAATTTGTTTAATTATGTGTTACTGATGCTTTATATGGAGGTTTGAAAAGAATGCTTCGGTTCCAATATCTACGAAAAGACCAATATCCCCAGTGGAAACATCTGCTTTAGTTTCGGCTAATGTTAAATTTTCAACGCCGTTTATAAAAACCTTTAATATAGTACCGTTGACAACAAGCTTTAAATTTATCCATTCTGAAGAGCCGATATTGGCTCCTGTTTCAAATTGACCTGGGTGTTCAGTCCTCAATCGATCATATTGCCAATAAGGATAAGAAAAATATTGAACGGCTCTAGAGTCGCGAGGGGGTTCTGGTTTGGCTTTTAATCCATTCAAGGGACGAAGATATACGGATTCAAACGAATGATTGTCATTAATACGATAAGCTATACCAGCAAAACCACGAGCGTATTCTGGAGCATTATTTAGGAGCCTGCTATATAGATCTACTGTTATAATTCCGTTTGTGAAATTTTCAGGTATTTTCAAAAAAGTGGGCATATCTACAAAATCAACCTTAGGCTCTCCATTAGTTACTTTTTCTGTTAATGTAACTCGCAATGCTTTTTTATTGCCAATATCTGCTGGATTAACACTTACAGATACAGGTTTGGCTCCGTCTGGAATACGTTTAAGATCGTAATGAGAATACATACAGTTCCTCCCTTAGTCATTTTCATTTCATGTTATACTGTTTACTAAAAAACGTAAAGTAGGCACTTACAAGTTATATAGTTACCTACTAGTAACGAACGGAGGGTACTGTGATTCCAAAAGAAGAACTACCAACTTGTCCTGTAGAGACTACATTAAGTTTATTAAATAATAAATGGAAAGTCTTAATCATCCGTGAATTGTTAAGTGGTACGAAACGCTTTGGTGAAATTAAAGAAGGTTTAACCAATGTAAGTCAAAAAGTTCTTACGCAAAATCTCCGCTCAATGGAGAATGACGGAATTATAGCTCGTAAAGTATTCGCTGAAGTCCCACCAAGAGTTGAGTATTCAATTACTGAACTTGGAGACACGCTGAAACCGATTATTAAGTCGATGGAAGAATGGGGGCTAGTTTATCAAGAATTAAAGGCGGATTCATCAAGCAATTTAGAATAAAACAGTGTTACCTACTTATATTTCTCAGAATATAAAGTTTAGGGTTTTTATTATTCATGAAGTCATCCTAAAAAAGCTTGCGAATATGGTATTTTAAACTATTTAGGTAGAGCATCCAGCTTTTTTGTAATAATTCAATTTGGTTTTTCTCTAACTTTAAATGCTCTTCTTTTACAATGCTTTTTGAGGTTTGCGTTAGATTATATCTTGCTTTCCGCATATTTTTTTCAAGTATCTGTCCGTTTTCAATGACTACAGTAGGGATTCTCGTAATAGGAACGTCCATTCAAGTAGGGTTTGTTTTTTTACGATCTTAATTTGGGGGTGAGCGTTTGATTGAACTTGGACCATTAGTTCTGCAATATTCCATTTGTTCTATGATAGGTGGGATTCTGTTTCTCACTTATGTCTCTCCCTTTCAAGGTAAAGACAACAAAGCACTAAGAGAGGTATGATCAATGGCTCATTCACTCTTATTATCGTTATGCAGCTTTCAACGATTTTGACACAGTTTGATTTAGCTTTGACCAACCTAACAAATTAGTGCAGAAATATTAGCGACATACAGTGAAAAACGGGAGACCCGCAGGTGTTGTCCTGAACAGGCTCCCGACTCACCACGATTTCTGTGGGCATGTGGATTTTATAATCTAAGTGAGGGTTTATAGCGTTAGCGTTTAATGGCATCGATAATCAATGAAGGGAAGACAAGTCGTTCTCCTTTGTTTCTAGGATCAAATTTTTTGGAGCGAAAAATGACACCATCGTTTCCAGACCATTTGCTCTCATGAAACTGTCCTTCCTCATTAAAATACTCCAAGAGGTTTACCTTAAAGCCCGCTTGTATAAAAACTTCCGATAATAATTTGCAATTATAGACAATTTTATGGTCGAAAGCAGGATGTTCCTTTGGCCCTGGTCCACCAACTTGTATCGTGTGCTGGTATTTTTTATCTTGGAAAAAACCATCAGGGACACTGCAACGAACATAGCCACCCTTTCTTAAATAGAGATAACAAAGTTTAGCCGCTGCGATTCCGTCTTCATAAGTGAGGTGCTCCCACACATGCTCAGCTAAAATAGCGTGAAGTGTCCCTTTTTCAAATTGTGTTTCCAGTTCCTAGGGTTTGTTAGGCTTAGATGTTCCTCTTGAGTGTGGAGCCAGCCGGGATTATTTTGATAGGGCCCTGCACCTATGACAATTTTTAGAGAATTTTTCAACATAATATACGGCTCTTTTATTATCTGAATAATCAGTTTATTTAATGGGTGTATTGAGTAAAAAAGAAAAATAAAGCTAGAAATATCGGGAGGGCAATACAGACAACTGTAATGGCTAAGATGCGATCCGCACGTTCCTTACTAAGCAAGGCGACCATAAAAGCAGATAAGCTTAAATATCCAAAAGTAGCTGTTAACATAAATTCTCCTCCTTTAATAAAAAGCGAAGTCCGTTTGGTCAGAAGCGAGAAAAAATAAGAACAGGTGATGAAGACGCTTTTTGTCTTCACTCAGATGGGCGATTTTTCTCGAGCTTCTAACGGACGTAGCTAGATTTAATAAAAAGCGAAGTCCGTTTGGTCAGAAGCGAGAAAAAATAAGGAGCAACGCTAAAGTCGTGCCATCCTGCCGCAACGCCTTGTACCCACGTCCTGTGGGCACTGGGCGGCTGTTGAAGTCGCTCTTTGACTTCATAAAGACGAACGAATTTTTCTCGAGTTTCTAACAGGCACAGCTAGATTAATGGTTCTAAAGATAGTCTCTTTTAATTCGAGTTTGATCAGGGAATTCCTCTTTGAAAAGCAAAATTCTTTTCAAAAAGTAGGGCTTGAAAATCGAACATTAAGAACCCCATATGACTTGATTTTGCTTACGACTGTAGACAAAATTGGCTAGTAAGACCATTAGAAGCAGAGTAATCAATGAACCAGAGATGACTGTGTGTCGAGTGGAAATGAACTCAGCCCCAAAAGCAAAAACGACCGTTAAAGTTAAAATGAGCAAGGCTTCTAAAAAACGGTATAAACTCGCAATACGACCGAGCATATCGACGGGAATATTGGCTTGATAAAAAGTAATGAAGCCCGTATTAGCAAAAGCACTTGCAAAGCCTAATAAACAAACGCCAACACATGCCCCCAAAAAGGTTGTTGAGAAAGAAAAAATCAAATAACCACTCGAAACAAAAATAGGGCTGATTCCAATTAAAAAGCGAACCGTGAGTCTTTTAGTGAAAAGAGAGTTTAAAAGTGCACCAATTAAAAGACCAACACCGGCAATACTGACGAGAACCCCATATTGTCCATCGTTCAGACCAATTTCTCCTTGGGCAAAGGCCACTTCTAAGGAATCGATAGCGGTTTGTAAAACAATAAATAAAGTAAAGATAAAGTAAATAAACATGACTTTATTTTTTTGTTTACTAAAGGATATGACGGTTTTCCAATCATTACGAATGGTTTCTAAATTAAATTTCTCGACTTCAGCCTTTTCTATGTTCACTTCAACATTTGGCAAAATAAAAGTGACAATAGCTGAAATGAATAAGAGTATAGCATCGGTTGGAGTCGTTGTAAATATGTGATTCAGAAAAAATGGATTTATTAGAAAATTATACCTTAAATAAGGCTTCTGAATTATAATAGATTTTATGATTGTAAATTTTGTTGAAGTGAGGATAGTTAGAATGAAAGAAATAAAAGTATATCGTTTAGAAAAAGAAATGGAAGCTCCGTTAGAATTAGTATTTGATTTTATGATTAATGATGACAAAGTCGCTTTGTGGAGTTCTTTGATTGTCGAAAATAGATATGAACAGGAAGCTGATAAATACAATTATAAAATTGGAACCAAATTTACGACAGTACAAAAGGTTGGAAAGAAGGTTGTCGAGGCTGAGACAGTGGTAACCGCATATGATCCTCCTTATTCCATCGAGATGCATGCGACGACAAAAGAAGGAGTAAGCATTTCTAAATATACATTAGAACGCATTGGGCCAAATACTAACATAGTGCTTGAAGCGTCCATGATTGCGAGCAATCGTTATTACCACATGCTCTATTCAGTGATTGGTCGCCTAGCTAAATTTATGATGGATGAAGAAATGAACCGCCTTCGTGAGGTGGTTGAACAAGAAGCAAATGTAGAAGTTTTTTAATTTCGTTGTTTTTAGGAGAGGAGAGCTCAAGCAAAAAGAGGGATGTTCCGCTACTTGTCATCCTTAGAGTTGGGTTCTTCACTATATTCTTTGAAAGAAAAGGAAAACACATACTGACCTTATATAGAAAGGACAAGCATGCGTTTTCTAAATTACTACCGCTTCAATGGCACCCAGCCTTCGCGGTTAATAATGATATTCCAAAGGTTTTCAGGAAGAAGATATTTATCTTTTTCATTTATGTGGAGGGCATATTCGATCTCATTTTCATAACCGTTTTGGATTTTATCTGCCCATCTTGGCTCTATTAAAAGCTCACGACCTAAAGCTAAAAGGGGAATCCCTTGATTTCTGACAGCTAGGGCTTCATCAGGTGTATTGATTTGTCCGACAGCCATAAATGGGACACGTCCATTAATTAATTCGTTGATTAGCTCAATTCGTGTTCTATTAGGATCAGCGTCACGATGGGGCGTTGATTGCACATCGGCAAGTGAAATATGTAAATAATCGAGCCCTTTATCGGCTAATGTGTCGACGAGTTGAAACGTATCTGCCATCGTTAACCCAGGTGTAGAAGGTTCTTCCGGAGAAAAGCGATAGCCAAGAATAAATGGTTTTGTCGCAAATGTTTCGATTGCCTTTTGACAAGCATCGACGACAGCTAATGGAAACGCCATTCTCTTTTCACGCGATCCACCCCATTTATCAGCACGGTGATTTGTATAAGGTGAATAAAATTGTTGGATTAAATACGTATTGGCACCGTGAATTTCCACTCCATCAAAGCCAGCTTCAATCGCTCTTCTAGTAGCTTCTCCAAAACCGACAATAATGTCTTCAATTTCTTCATTTGTTAAGGCACGTGCGATTTGTTTGTCCTCTTCAAAATAATCAGAAGCGGAAACAACATCGCCATTAGGGACAAGTTTTGTAGGGCATTGACGTCCACCATGATGAATTTGTACAACTGCTTTCGCTCCTTCATCTTGAATCGTTTTGGCCCACTTTTTTAAACTAGGTAAAAGCTCATCAGAAAAAATACCAGGCTGACCAACAAATGCTTTTCCATTTTCTGTGACGTTGGCACACGCCGTGATGATGAGTCCAAAATCTTTAGAACGTTCTTTTATATAAATTAACTCAGCATCAGACATCGTTCCATCGTCATTAGAAGAATAATGGGTCATTGGTGCTAACGCTAAGCGGTTTTTTAGCTCTATGCCATTAGGCAAAGTGTACCGGTCGAATAATGGTTGATATTTTTGGTTCATGTTAAGTCCTCCTTTTTTTGGTCGTCCTTTGATGATTAGATTAACCCGTGTTTTTTAAAGCTTTGATACACTCCATCATCCTCAATCCTAGCTGTGACCTCATCAGCGACATCCTTGAGCTCTTCTTTGGCATTACCCATGGCAATCCCGATTTGACAAAATTGCAGCATTTCAAGGTCGTTAATCCCATCGCCAATCGCTATCGTCTGTTCTTTGGATAGTCCGAGGTGTTCGAGTACAGTTTGGATACCTGCTGCTTTATGAATCCCTAAGCCCGAAATTTCGCCACCCTCCGCTCCGAACTTTGCAAAGCTTGTCGGTACGACGGTTAATTTATCGCCAAATGTATCGGCTATGTATTGATAAGGAATTTCCTTGTGCTCCATAAAACAAATTTTGTTAATGTCATCACGGTATAAATTATTTTCGTCAAAACTTGTAATTTCAATTAAGTGTTGAAGAGGGTGCTCGTTAATATTGTTGCACTCTCCACTTTTCAGATCAGTTTCAATAATCTTTAAATAGTGCTCCTTTAATGATGGATTACCATACATCCTTTCATTCGTTTCCATCATAAATTCAATGCCTTTTTCATTAAAGACGTCGACGAGCTCCCTTACTTCAGCAACAGTTAAAGTTTTTTGAAAAAGACCCTCTCCATTAATTTCCGCAAATACACCAGCACCACCGATAATTCCGTCAAATCCAATGTCCATAATGTTTGGATATAGAGCCACTTTCGAGCGACCGGTACATAAAAAAACGAGATGACCATTTTTTCGAGCTTGCTGACAGGCGGCAACGGTTGATTCAGGAACCGTTCCATTCTCCATTAATATCGTTCCATCTACATCTAAAAAAATCACTTTCTTTTCGATGGTTAACACCCCTTTACGACTTAATCACTTTCCAATTATATACTAATTGTTCGAGTGAAACTAAATGAAAAGACTTAGCTCTGTTTGAAGCGAAAATGTAGTGAATAACGGAGAGGATTGGTAATGAAAAAGAGGTGTTGCTGGAATTACGGTGCGAAAAGAGCCACAAAGGGAATCAAAGGGAGTCAATGAAGCCGGAAGCCATTGGAAAAAGAGCCGCAAAGGGAATCAAAGCCTGTCAATGAAGCCAGAAGCCATTGAAAAAGAGCCACAAAGGGAATCAAAGGGAGTCAATGAAGCCAGAAGCCATTGAAAAAGAGCCACAAAGGGAATCAAAGGGAGTCAATGAAGCCAGAAGCCATTGAAAAAGAGCCACAAAGGGAATCAAAGCCCGTCAATGAATCCCAAAGCCATTGAAAAAGAGCCGCAAAGGGAATCAAAGCCCGTCAATGAATCCCAAAGCGATTGAAAAAGAGCCGTAAAGGGAATCAAAGAGCCTCAATGAAGCCGAAAACCGTTGAATAAAAGCTTGCCAATAATAATATTATTCGACAAGTGCCTTGTCACTTGTCGAATTCATCGTAATTTACCTATCAACTCCATTAAAGTGAATCATTATATCAACTCCAGCTCCTGACAAAGCTCGACTAATGAGTGAATGCCGAGAAATTGTTGGCGGTTTATTGAGTCAATGGTTTGAACGGCTTCTCGTGTGACCTTTTTCACTTGAGCTAAGTTCTGATGGTCCATTGCATCAATAATTTCCTTCATATTTTTTAAAAAGTAAACAGAGTGATGAAGAGAGCGGATGAGAAGAATTTTTCGTAAATCTAATCCACTAAACAGGCGGTAGCCATTTTCCGGGTTTCGTTTTGGGTGGAGCAAACCTTCCTTTTCCCAATGGCGAATTGCTGATGTGGTAACACCAGTAAATTCAGCAGCTTCCCCAATGGTAAGGTTCTTCTTCTTTTTCTTATTCTCCATAACGGGTAATTGTAAGTTTTCGACTAAAGCTAACGTTTGATTAGCTGCTTCACGTTCCTTATGGAGATTCGCTTGTTCTTGATTTAGAATCCAAAAAGCTTCATCCACATGACCTTTTTGAATATGTTTCAACACAGACGATGTGATTGAGGTGCCAAATCCAAAAAACATGATGCGAATACATTTGAAGTAGGCGAGATGGACACTCGTATATAGTCGGTAACCGTTTTCCGCTCTATCGGGTGCAGGGACAAGGCCCCAAGCTTCATAATGACGGAGGGCACTTGTGCTAATATTCAACTCTCTTGCAATCTCAATCGGTTTAAATTTCTTCATTTAATCCCATCCTATAATGATTATGTCCACTAATCTTACCAAAGTTATTCACAGGTGAGCAATTCTTTTAGAAAAAGATTAAAGTACCATGTTAAGGTTTTTGATTTAAAAACAAATAATTACAGTATAAATCTTATAAAAGATTAGCACTTGCATCAGTGTTGTAAAGTAAAATAGTAACGCTTTTTAGAGGTGTCTTAATAGGCATTGAAAATCAATTTTTGGGAGGGTATTAAATGAAAGATTTCATTCGGATTAACGGAGCAAGAGAAAACAATTTAAAGAACATTAGTTTAGATATTCCAAAGCATAAACTAGTGGTCGTCACAGGTCCTTCGGGATCGGGGAAATCGACATTGGCAATGGATATTTTACAACGTGAATGTCAACGCCAGTATATGGAGTCCAGTGGGACGTCATCAGAATCATTGCCAAAACCAAATGTTGATTCGATTGTTGGGTTATCCCCATCTATTTCTGTTGGTCAACATATTACAAACCGGAATCCTCGTTCAACGGTTGGGACGGTTACGGATATGTATACGTATTTAAGGGTTATTTTTGAAAAAAAGGGAGCAAGACAATGTCTCATATGTCAACATACGATTCCAGCAGTTGCTTCTGGAGGGGAAGAGGCGATTATTTATTGTCCGAATTGCCAGCACCCACACCAGCCATTAACAAAAGCGGATTTTTCCTTTAATACACCTGCCGGAGCTTGTCCAACTTGTAGTGGTCTCGGAAGTGTTGTCGATATTGATATTGAAGCAGTTTTTGATAAAGAAAAGAGCATTCGGGAAGGGGCTGTGACGTTTTGGTATGACGTCATGAATGAACACTACTCGCAAATACTCGAAATGGCGAGCAAACATTATCAATTGAATTTTGATTTAACAAAGCCTTTAAAAGAATATAATGAAGTGGAATGGGATTTGGTCCTACATGGAGTTGAAAGTGAACAGTTTTCTCGTCATTATCCCGACAAGCCGCTTCCAAAAACGGTTGGAAAAGGACGCTTTCGTGGTGTTTTAACGTCAATGTGGCAAAGGTATAAAGAGAAGGATGGGCAAATTGGCGAAGCGGTTTTCTTCGTCTCACAACCATGTCGAGATTGTCACGGGGAACGATTAAAAGAAGAAAGTCGTAACGTCACCGTCATCGATAAGACGTTGCCACAACTTTCGGTTTGTTCATTAGAAGATTTATATCATTGGCTCGAGACAGTCCAACAAACGTATCAAAATGAGGGAGATTCTTTATTAGAGACGATTCTTCATGACTTACTTATTAAAATTAAAAGAGTGCTTAATGTTGGGCTCGGTTATTTATCGCTCGATCGTCAGTCGATTACATTATCGGGTGGAGAATCGCAAAGGTTAAGGCTTGCTTCTATTTTAGGATCAGGATTAACAGGTGTTCTTTATTTACTGGATGAGCCAACATCAGGTTTACACCCTAAAGATACGGATGGTCTGATTCATGTTATGAAAGAACTACGTGATCTTGGCAATACAGTATTATTAATTGAACATGATGAACGAGTCATTCAAGCAGCGGATCATTTAATTGATATCGGACCAGGAGCTGGGCGTTTCGGTGGAGAGGTTGTCGGTCAAGGGACGATGGACGAGCTGATGCAGCAGGACGCCTCGATAACAGGTCGTTATTTGAAGCAAGAAAAAACGTACCCTACGAAACGTCGACAAGGCATTGTGGAATCGATTATCATTCATGAAGCAACGAAACATAATTTAAAAAAGGTGACGACATCTTTCCCACTCGGTTGCCTGATTGCGGTATCTGGTGTGTCGGGCTCAGGTAAATCAACGCTTGTCTTTGATTTATTAGGACAAACAGAAGGAGTTAATAAAAAGGTTACTGGTTGCAAGGAGATTTCAGGACTGGAACATATTAATAAAATGATCACAGTTGACCAATCACCATTATCAAGAATGCAGCGGTCTAGTGTTTCGACTTATATTGATTTGTATACATTGTTAAGAAAAACATTTGCTGCATTACCAGAAGCGAAAGAAGCTGGATTAACCGCTAAACATTTTTCTTTTAATACGCCTGGTGGAAGATGTGATCGTTGTGAAGGATTAGGTGAGGTCGAAGTGGATATGCATTTCCTTTCTCATTTAAAAGTCACTTGTCCCGATTGTCAGGGAAAACGTTTTAAAGATAAGGTACTCGCGATTCAATATGAAGGTTATTCGATTTCCGATATTTTAGAGTTAAGTATTGAAGAAAGCCTTTCTTTATTTAAAAGTCAGAAAAAGATGGTTGGACTCTTAACTCTCTTAGAGGAAGTAGGACTCGGGTATTTACAATGGGGTCAGTCTGTGACGACTCTATCAGGGGGAGAAGGACAAAGGTTAAAGCTTGCCAAAGAATTAAGCAATCCTTCTTCTGGTCATACGTTGTATTTATTAGATGAACCATCAACAGGGCTCCATCCGATTGATGTGCAGAAACTTTATGTATTATTAAATAAGTTAGTTGATGCTGGACACACAGTTGTAATCGTTGAGCACAATGCCGATTTAATTACGGGGGCAGATTGGGTCATTGATATGGGGCCAGAAGGTGGAAAAGATGGTGGACAAGTTATTGTAACTGGAACACCAGAAGACGTGGCAAAAGAAAGTCGGTCACATACAGCTCCTTTTTTATTTTCGTAAAAAGCTAAAAAAGCAGTTGTAATTCGGTTAGGATGATACAGCGTGTAGAAAATCGTTTACAGGAAATGCTCCTGTAGGCGATTTTTTTCTTTAGGCTGTTTTCTAACGTGGAAATGGCCGTCGATACTCAGTTGAAATCGTATATATAACATGTCAGCCGAACTTTGGATGGAAGTCGTTGTAGAATCTCACGGTACCGACGCCGAAAAACAGTATGACACCATTACCTCTCCCGGTTCACACCCGGAACGCGTAGGGTATGGAGATGGCGGAGTATAGCTTAATGGAACCCTATTTTAACGAGTAGACGGTTTTTCGGTGGCTTCCAGCTGTAACTGAATAGTCCCAACTTTTATAAAGATTCTTATCATAAAAGCAACCTTGGATGTATGAGTGACGTTATATTAAAAAGAAAAGGGGAGTTATGTGAAAAGCAATCATTTCTTTCTCATCAATATTTTTCTCTTGCTGCTAATCGGTTGCTCAGAAATGACTTTGCCTAAAGAAATGCCAGAAGACTTTGAATTTAGGTTGAAATACGGCTATGGTGCTAAAAATAACCTAAATACCTTTGACAATACTTTTACAAAGGATTTAATTGATCGTGGACAGGTGGAAGTTGATTTACAATTAACAAAAGCAGAACTAATTGAAAGAAAAGATTATATCTGTGCAGTCACTGCATCCTAACTATGAGGACCATGCGAGTGATGTGTGGCTCGTTCAACTAGAAGGAGGAGAAGTGGTTGTCCGTAGTTCCAATATGCTTATTAAGCCTGATAATGATTTTCAAAGGTTTTATTTGGTTTCGACCCAAGAGCGGCCAATACCCTTAAGTTATGACACCTTGTGTATAAAAAAGAGCACCTCGCATGAGATGAATACACCTTGCTAGCTACCCAACTAAAGCACACCGGTAGTTTAGGTAAATTCTTTCACAATTTGACTACCAGAATTTATTGAGTTAAGCTTTGTTTACTTATAAAAGAAAGGCTGAAGATAATGATTCGTCGTTTGAAAAAGTTTAAAAATGTCGCTGTGGGATTAAGCTTCTAAGTAAAACGTAAAATCTACAATACTTAGAAGCGAGGTATAGTTATGAATCAATCGTTATTTAATCATTGGTCTGAAGTTAAGTATTTAAAAGATATAGTGACAAATCCACTTATTGAAGTGGGTGAGTATTCCTATTATTCAGGTTATTATGAGAGTCTAAACTTTGAAGATGGTTGTGTAAGGTATTTATGGGGAGATTTTAAATCTCAGAAGCTTTTCAATCCTATTGAACAATATGGTTGGCATATCGATAAGTTAATTATTGGAAATTATGTTTGTGTTGCTAGTGGGGTAGTCATTTTAATGGGTGGCAACCATAACCACCACTCTGAATGGGTTACAGTTTATCCATTTGTTGAGCAACTAGAACAATCATATGAACCAAAAGGTGATACAGTCATAAAAAGTGATGCTTGGATTGGTATGAACGCTATGATAATGCCAGGTGTTACAATCGGTGAAGGTGCAATCATTGCGGCAGGCTCTGTTGTCTCAAAAGATGTTCCACCATACACAATTGTTGGTGGGAATCCTGCAAAAGAAATAAAAAAAAGATTCACTGATCCAGAAATTAATAAATTAATGAAAATGCGTTGGTTTGATTGGGAGCGAAAAATGATTGAAAGAGCAATTCCTCTTTTGTCAAATTCATCTATAGATAAGCTATATGATTTTTATAACACCGAAGTAAAGAAACAATAATCTCGTTCGAAAAAGGGGCTGTCCTAAAAGCCCTTAAATAAAAAAAGAATCGAGAAGTTTCAGCTTCTCGATTCTTTTTTTAGGACAATATGGATAGAGTTTGGTTTTCGAGCGACGACTGATCGTCGCTCGCTTCCTAATATTGTGAGCGAGGGCGATAAGCCCGAGCTCCACATGAACTTTTTCTTTACCTCGTAAGTGTAATCGTCGAAAGCCCAGGTTCTGTTTGACATGACCAAATACACTTTCCACCTCGATTTTTCTTTTTTGGTAAAGTGCTCGGCCTTCTTCCCTATTTAGTTTTCGGTTTTGCTTCACTCGTAATTCTTCATAAACCGGGTTGTAATGAACCTGCCGGTTGGCTTTGGCTTTTGTACAATCCGATTTAAATGGGCAACCTTCACATGATTCACATTCATAAATCTTGAAGTCTCTTATGTAGCCATATCGGTCCGTACGTTGACTGTATCGCTTAAACAGGACTTTTCGGTGGTTCGGACACCAATAAAAATCATCGACTTCTTCATAGTTCCAGTTGTGTGGATGAAATATCTTCTTGGAATACGAACGTTTTTGTTCCTGACGAAAGGTGTTATAAGGAATGAGCGTTTCAAAAGGTTCATCTTCCATCGCCACATAATTCGACTCACTTCCATAACCGGCATCGGCCACAAGAAGTTTCGGCCAGGGTAAACCACTTTGTTTCAAGGCCTCAACATGTGGGACTAAACAGCGTGTATCCGTTGGGTTCGAGTGAAGACTGTAAAAAAGAATAAATTGGTTTTGAGTCCCGATTTGCCAATTGTACCCCGCCTTCAATTGCCCGTTGTTCATATGATCGTCCTTCATCCGCATAAAGGTCGCATCGGTATCTATTTTGGAGTAACTATTTCGGTGCCCCAATAACTGAAAGGACTTTTCATATTTCTGCAGACGTGGAAGATAATCGGTCTGGGCTTTTTTATGTGCTTTCTTAAGAGAGCGTATTTCTTGTTTCGTCTCTTTTTGCTTCTCTACATCTTGGATTTCTTCGAACTTCGATTCTTTTTGTTGGAGTTCTTCTTCTAGTGCTTGAATGACACTCTCAAGAGCCTCGCTTGAAAGCCGTTGTTTTTGAAAAAGAGGATCTTCTTTTCGGAGCACTGACGTATCGATTTGGATTTGTTCGTGGATCTCCTCTAATAGATCTTCTACTTTAGCTTGAAGTTTTTCTTCGTAGCCTTGAACACTCTTTTTCCAAACGAATGAATATTTATTCGCGTTGGCTTCGATTTTGGTTCCATCTAAGAAATAGTGCTGACCATCGATATAGCCTTCTTTGATTAATAGTTTGGTTAACTCTGTAAATAAACGATCCATCAAAGGCTTTAAACGTTCAGAGCGAAAGCGATTGATCGTTCGAAAATCTGGCGTTTGCCCCGCAGCTAACCACATCATTGGAAGGTTCTCCGTTAGGGCTCTGGCGATCTCTCGACAGGAAAACCATTTTTGGGTGTAGCCAAATAGGACAATCTTCGTCATCATTTTAGGGTGATAGGCAGGACGCCCACCTCCTTGATACGCTTCGAAGAAGATTTCATCCTTTAATCCATTCACCATATCGTTCACCACATGAACCATATGATTTTCAGGAATTAAATCAGAATAATCCATAGGAAGATAGAGTTGGTTCATGTTATAATCTTGGAAAGTAGCCTTTTGGTTACACATAAAAATCGCTCCTCTTTGGTTTGTGCTGTGGTAAGTCCATTCTAAAGGAAAGAGCGATTTTTTTGTGCTTTTTTTTGCTAGAAAATGAAATGTAGCGGACGAGATGGGTGGCCGACTCCTGCAGGAGGAAAGGGCAGGCTGAAATCCACTGGCGTAGACAGTTAGTTCAGCGCCCGCCTGCGGAAAGCGTGCCACCCATCTCGGGAGCGGTGTCTTCCCTCTCACTTTATAATATTCAAAAAGGGGCTGAACCCTCAAAGGTCATTTTCATGACTTTTGGGACAGCCCCTTTTTTGTCATTCATCACATTAAATTTAATTTGTCCTGTACTACTAAACTGTGCCGTTAGTTGAACAGGAAGCCATTCCGTAACTCCTATGTGGGGAGTGAATTTGTTGTAGAAAAACTGTTCAGTAACTCTGTCGGCTCCGTCCCAATTTTTAATAGATAGACAGAAAATAACCGGAATAGTTGATACAGAGGCATATATCATTGCTCCAAAGGAATTTGATTTTATAGGTCTTGAATACATATTAGATAAAAAGTCAGCTGCGGCCTTTATGAAAGGATACAAAAAAGTGAGCAGCATCCCAAATTTAACGGAATGCCGCTACCAAAACCATACTCCGCGTCCTTGCCGAGAACCTGGCGAGCCTCCTCGGTACACCTGTGGGGTCTCGCTCCACGGTTTATTCGAGGTTGCTGAAAAAGTCCAACTTTTTAAAAATAAATTATTTCGAGAAAAAAACGAGCCCTCAGATTGGCTTCTAAGCGACGTTCGGGTGGTAGGGAGACATTTTTGACCCACAAAAAAACATCAATTTTCAAAAACAACCAGTTTTTCAGCAACCTCGGTTTATTCCTGCGGGAGTCTCCGTATGGTTTTGTCCGCTAAGTGTAGTGGAGATGCTTGATGATAGGGCCATTCTCAATCAGCTATTTCTAACGCAGAAGGACCTTCTTCTTCCCTTTGTTGGTTATGGAACTAAATAGGGAGTTGCCACCAATTTTTTTTCCTAAGTCTGCCGTAATGAAAAGACATGATTTAAATCGAAACCAGCTCGATCATCTAACTAACGTACAGAGTATCCACACTGATTTGTTTACAACTGTAACGGAATTAGTCATGGAAGGAGAAAAGTCATTCTCAAGCTAATGTACTTTGAAGTCATGACTGTTTTTTTATTCAATGAGAAAACCGAACCTAGATTCGATTCCAGTATCTAGCGGACAAACAGACACGGAGACTCCCGCAGGAATAAACCGTCCAATGAGACCCCGCAAGCGTGAAACGCTGAGGAGGCTCATGAGGTTCTCGGCAAGGACGCGGAGTGTCTGTTTGGGAGCGACCGCCGGAGGGCCTATTATTTTATTCTTACTGCACAGTTTATCCGTTTTGTGTGATAGTACATTCTCGCTTTTTAAACGTGTCAAGGGCATTTGTTTAAGAGCTTCCCTTTCGCTCTGCCAACTAGTTGAACGGATTTTCTCGATGCGAAAGTTGAGTAAATAATTATTGGAATGATTCGCTTCCTCTAGCAGTCGGCTTCTGCTACAATTTCATCAAGTGTGTGTGTAGGTGGGAGTGAGAGGTATGGATAAACGATTAGCCTATTTATCAATTGCCTTGGGGGCAGCCTTTTGGGGAATGATTGGTATTTTTGTGAACTATTTATATGAGTTAGGTTTTACACCTATTCAAGTAGTCGCTCTACGTGCTGGGACGGCGATGATTTTTTTGCTTATTTATTTATCCTTATTTAAAAAGAATCGTCCTGCTCTTAAAATGAACATAAAAGATAGTCATTATTTTATTGGGACGGGCGTTATTAGTATCGTTTTTTTTAACTTATGTTTATTTTATGCGATGCAAGAGACGTCGATCTCAGTTGCAACGATTTTGTTATACACGGCCCCAGCATTTGTGACGATCTTTTCTCGTCTTCTTTTTAAAGAGGCGTTGACTGCAAGGAAAACACTGGCCTTGTTTATGACGTTAATCGGTTGTGCTTTTGTTATTGGTGTCTTGCCGAATATGGATGGAACGATTTCGTTAATTGGATTTATGTTAGGGCTAGGTTCAGGACTCTTTTATGCGTTGTATAGTATTTTTGGCAAGTATGCTTTGCAGAAATATTCACCATTGACGGTTACTTTTTACACGTTTGTGTTTGCAGCTGCAGCGATTATCCCATTTAGCCGTATATGGACGATGGCGGCGCAGTTCACTTCATTAAAAGTATGGCTACTTGTACTCGGACTTGGTTTCTTCTCGACGATGCTTGCTTTTATTTTCTATACAAAAGGTTTGCAGCATGTTGAGTCGAGTCGTGCATCGATCATAGCGACGGTAGAACCTGTCGTGGCAGCGGTTATGAGTTTCCTATTATTCTCTGAAAAGCTTAATATTTGGCAATATCTTGGGATGGGCTTTGTACTTTTGGCAGTTATCGTTGTGCAGGAATCCAAAGGGAAAATTGAACATAAAAGTGAGCAAGCAAAAGGGAGCTACTAGCAATCGCTTGTCATTCTCATGAGCGAGGCTGGGACAAAAGAGTCTTTACTAATGAGAAATCCGAACTTAATGGTCGTTTAGCCTATAGCCTTCGCTCCGGAAATAGACTCACTTTTCCACCGGCAGCGTGAGGTAACTGAAAAGTCCCTTGCTGGGGAAGAATCTCAAACCACTAAGCTATTTATAAGATGCTCAATTATGGCTTCAGATGGTTTTTTTGACTAAAGCGGAATGCCCAAAGACTCCTGCGCGATTAGCGAGTTATCATGAACGAAACTAGCCCCTTACTCGTAACAGCGTAGGTTAATTTGGTTAGAATGATTAACAGAAGAATTAACCAAACCAAATCAGAGCTACATTACGAAAGGAGCTAGTTATTATGAAGGATACCATAAAATACGTTGGTTTAGACGTATCAAAAGAAAAAATTGCGGTAGCGGTGGCGGAAGAAGGTCGGGATGCCCCTCGTTATATGGGGATGATTCCGCATACACCAGAGGCGATTAAAAAGCTTATCAAAAAATTAGGAGAGGTCGACACGCTCCGTTTTTGTTACGAAGCGGGACCGACTGGATATGGGCTGTATCGCTTATGTGTATCTTTAGGGGTCTATTGTGAGGTGATCGCTCCCTCCTTGATCCCCCAAAAAGCAGGAGACCGAGTCAAAACGGACAAAAGGGATTCTTTAAGGCTCGCCCAACTTTATCGTGCGGGAGAACTAACGAACATCTACATTCCGACGCCTGAAGATGAAGCGTTACGTGATTTAGTTCGAGCACGTGAAGATGCCAAAGAAGATGAATTACGTTCCAAACATCGCTTAACAAAGTTTCTCTTGCGTAATGAAAAGCGTCCACCTGAAGGGGTGAAAAAGTGGACGAAGAAGTATTACGCTTGGTTAGATGCTTTGACATTTGAGCACCCAAACTTAAATCTCGTTTTTCAAGAGTATTACCATCAGTTAAAAGAGTTGGAACAAAGATTGAAACGATATGAGGAAGGAATCGAACAAGAAGCAGAAGAAGGCGTTCATGCATCAGCTATTCAAACGTTACAATCTCTCAGAGGGGTTGCTTTAATCACGGCTGCGAGTCTCGTGGCAGAAATAGGATCTTTTGAACGCTTTGCCACCCCAAGGCAATTCATGTCCTATGTCGGTTTAGTACCGAGTGAATCTTCAAGCGGAGATAGAAGGTACCAAGGGAAGATTACCAAAACGGGAAATCGTCATGTCCGTCGCTTATTAGTAGAATCGGCCTGGAGTTATCGTTACCAACCAGCGGTAAAAGGTCGTTTGAAAAAGAGGTTGGAGAAGCTTGATCCGTCCATACAAGCTCTATCGTGGAAAGCACAGAATCGACTGAACCAGCGCTACTATCGTTTATTATCGCGTGGAAAAGAAAGTGGGAAAGTCATAACAGCGGTGGCAAGAGAGTTAGCAGGATTTATTTGGGCTGTTAGCCGACATGTGCCTAGCACCGCCGCTCAAAGCCAACTAAACAAAGTATAAGAAATCAACAAAATAGAGAAATCAATATCAACTAGATAAGAAGGATAGGGCTCGAAGGCAAAGAGTAACACCGGGAAGGAAAATCCACGTGCCTCCTCTGTGCTATCCCGTTTTAGGGAGAACGCACGCCGCGAGTTAGTGGAATGGCCTTTATACGGAAAGATACTATGTGAAAACCCACGGATATCAGGATGAAAATCGTCGTTAACGTTTTTGCCTTCGTGCCGTGTCCTTTTCTTCACAAAGATCCGACTTTTAGGAGGGAATAAAAGACGATTATCTTTAGCTAACCTTAAGTGTCTCAACTACTTAGAAGGCCAGTCAAGGAACCCGCTTGACAGACCTCCTAAGAGTTGAAGTGGAGTAGTTAGGCTAAAGAAAGGACATTGAAAGCCTAAAAGGCTCCAAGCCATCCATTTTTAAGAAGCAAATACCGCTTCTCTAGTTAAGATTGGCCAAAAACGGATAAAACCTTGGTTATGAGGAGGGCCCTTGACAGTTTCGTTCATATCAGGAGGCTCCCGACTTACCCGCGGAACGCGTAGGGCATGCAGCGAGTGGAGTAAGCTAACTAATGTAACCATATTTAACGAGTAGACAGTTTTCAGTAGATTATCCGGCAGAAGTCTACCTATATTTCCTCTGCTTTGTATTCTCGGTTAAACATCTTAGTTTTGCTATAGTCTCATTATCACGTGAAATGGATTAAATAAGTTATCGCTTTCATTTATAAACTATTAAAAAGAAGCTGATTAAATAGTTGACATTTTCAGAAAATAATTATATTATAATAGGAATTTAAATGAATTGATTATAAAAATGAAGGCGAAAGGCCTTTTTTTATTAGGTTTTTTACTTCATTTATTTAAAGTGGGATAGTGTAAAAGTCATAGTTGAATTATTTTATTTCACTAAATAGAAGAATTTTTTTTATGACAACTAGAAATGACATAAGAGGTGCAGGTACGATGAAGCAGAGTACGAAGGAATATATTGTTGATCGAATGTATAAAGCGTCCGCTGGATTGGCCAATGCTGTTTTGGTTACATTAGGGATTGGGTTATTAATTGAATCTATTGGGATCTTTACAGGGCTCTCGGCACTAGTCACAATTGGGAAAACGGCACAGCTCATGCTAGCACCGGCCTTTGGAGCTGGAATTGCTTATCAGCTTGGGGGCAACACTCTCGTTATTTTTAGTGCCATGGCTGCTAGTACGATAGGAGCGAATGCACTTCAATTTACTGAGGCTGGTGCTATCCTAGTAACAGGACAACCTTTAAGCGCTGTTCTAGCAGCATTAATCGCCATTTGGGTCGGGAAGCGAATCGCGGGAAAAACACAACTAGATATGCTGGCTATTCCTCTTAGTGGAATTGTTGCGGGAGGGCTTGCTGGTTACTTTCTGGCTTTAGTGACAACTCCATTAATAGAACTGGTCAGTGCGTTTATCGCCTCATCGGTGCAAGGTTCGCCATTACTTGGTCCCATCGTTATATCGCTTGTCTGGAGTATGTTTTTAATGTCGCCAGCTTCGTCAGCGGCGATTGCGATATCTTTACAGCTTGATCCTGTTTCGAGTGCTGCTGCTCTAATTGGCTGTACCGTGCAATTTGTTGGTTTTACGGTGATGTCTTATCGACAAAATGAACTTGGGGCGAATCTTGCTCAAGGATTGTTAACACCTAAAGTGCAGTTTCCAAATGTCGTAAAAAATCCAAGAGTTCTGATTCCACCTTTTATTTCTGCGATCATTTGTGCACCGATTGCAACGTTACTTTTTAATCTAGAGGCTCCGTATGAAGTGGCCGGTTTAGGATTAAATTCCTTCATTGCTCCATTAAATATTTTGGCTAACCAAGGAGTGAACCCATTTTTTGTTTATGTTGGAATCGGGATTTTGCTCCCTGCTGTTATCACAATAGTTATTTACCGAGTTCTTAAAGGGATCGGCTGGATAAAAGCAGGAGATTTACATTTAAAAGTACAATAAAAACGTTGATTAAACCTGAACAAAGGAAGTTTCCTATGTTCAGGTTTTTTAATGGTTTATCATCTCTCCCTATATATCCCAGGTGCCATACCGTACTTCTTTTTAAAGACTCTATGAAAATAGGCATAGGAGCTAAAACCACACTTTTCAGCGATGTTTTCTAATGTCATCGTTGTATACTTCATTTGGTCAATCGCAGCCGAAAGTCGGATGTCCTGGGCGTACTCAATCATCGTCTTACCGATCGTTTGTTTAAATAAATGGACAGCTCGTGAAACACTTAAACCTGTATGTTCAGCGACATCGTCGACCTTTAAGCCGAGCGTTGCATGCTCCTCGATATAACGGAGCATTCTTGTGACAGCATAAGGCCGGTTAATGTCAGCCGCGGTTTCATTTAAGGAACGCTCGAGTGTTAAACAGAGAGCTTGTATTAAATGGAGAGCAAGTTCATTATTTTCTTCTGATAAAGGGCGTCTCTTCTCTAATGTCAGATGCCGCCATAAACCGAGAATTCGATCATCTAAATAAATATTTGAAATGGAAGGTTTTTTGGAGCGGCTCCACCAATCGTCAACCCATGCTCCTTCAATTGATACATGATAGTCACCACTTCGTTGATTTTCTTCAATTTTTAGCTCATATGTATCACCTGGTTTTGCTAAAAGCAAATCACCTTTCTTAATGGCTATTCTTTCATTATTAAAAACAATTTCACTTGTCCCTTCTGTTTGTAAACGAAAAAGATATCTTGTTAACGGTTCGGTATCTTGAGAATGGTAGCCTTTTGTATGGTAAGAAAAGCCGCAAAAACGAATAAATATATCGTCCATAAAGGCGTGCTCCTTTTTATCATTTTATAATTAATAGCAAAATAGTGCATGTTTCAATTATATAATCTATTTTTGAATGATTCTAGATCATTTATGATAGAATCATAAGTTTATAAAGTGTTCATTTATAATGTAAGCGATTTATATTTTAGTGGAAATGAGGCGGTTTAGTGATGAGTATTCCTATAGCAATACAATTGTATACATTGCGAAATGAGCTTGAGCTAGATTTTAAAGGGACATTAGAGAAGGTCGCACAATTAGGATATAATGGCGTGGAATTAGCAGGATATGCTGGTTTAGAAGTGGAAGAAGTAAAAGGCATTCTCGATGAGCTCAATCTTAAGGTCTCATCAAGTCATGTTCCAATTGAAAGACTGGAGCAAGAGCTAGCTCAAGTAATTAAAGAGCAAAAAATATTAGGGAGTAAATACATCGTCGTACCGTATATTTTGCCAGAGCGTCGTAACGACAAAGCTTATCATGAGCTTATTTCCTTTTTAAATGAAACAGCTGAACAATGTGAAAAAGAGGGGCTCACGCTCTGTTACCATAATCATGATTTTGAGCTCGAGCATTTGGAGGATGGGCGTAAAGTGCTTAAGGCCATTTTAGATGAGACAAATGTAAGTGCTGAGTTTGATATTTATTGGTTAACAAAGGCGAATGAAACCCCTAGTGAATGGTTAAAAGATTATAAAGGACGTACCCCGCTAGTTCACCTGAAGGATATGACTTTAGATGATGAAAGGTTTTTTGCTGAACTAGGCACCGGTGGTGTTGATTTAGAAGAAGTTTTAAAAATGGGTACTGAAAATGACGTACAATGGTGGGTTGTGGAACAAGATGCAAGCCGTATAAGCCCGCTCGAAAGTATTGAAATAAGTATCAATTATTTAAAAAAGGTTGCAGCTCGTTAGGAATTTTTATACAAGAGTGTGGAGGCTCCCCGTTCACCCGCGGAACGCGTAGGGTATGCTGCTGGCGGAGTAGTTCAGGTTACCGATAAAACCACTCATATTATTCAGTGGTTTCCAGATACAGAGGGATTTAAAAAATCAAAGCAGACGCATGTTTAGGAGAGATTAGGATGTTAAATGTAACAGTATGGAATGAATTTAGACATGAACAAAATAATGAAGTCGTAAAAGAGATTTACCCTGAAGGCATTCACGGAGCGATTGCTCAATTTTTGAGTGAGGACTTTAGTGTTAAGACAGCTACATTAGATGAACCAGAACATGGTTTAACAGATGAGGTTTTAAAGGAGACGGATGTTCTGATTTGGTGGGGACATATGGCTCATGATGAGGTACAAGATGAGATTGTGGAAAAGGTTAAAAAACGTGTTTTAGAAGGAATGGGTCTAATCGTTCTTCATTCTGGACATTTCTCGAAAATTTTCAAAACATTAATGGGGACATCTTGTGATTTGAAATGGCGTGAAGCAGATGATAAGGAAAGAATTTGGGTTGTGAATCCAAGTCATCCGATTGTTGATGGTTTAGGTCAGTATATTGAGCTTGAAAAAGAAGAAATGTATGGGGAGCATTTTGACATTCCAGCTCCTGATGAGTTGATCTTTTTAAGCTGGTTTGAAGGTGGCGAAGTGTTTAGAAGTGGTTGCACATATAGCCGTGGAAACGGAAAGATCTTTTATTTCCGACCAGGACATGAAACATACCCAACTTATCACAACGCAGAAATTCAGCGCGTCATTAAAAACGGGGTAAAATGGGCGGCGCCAATAAATCATGCCTATCCTGTCTATGGAAATGCAAAGCCGTTAGAAGAAATTAAGCCAAAAAGTGCAGAGTAGAGAAGGAGGCAGAAAAATGAGTAAAATTAAAGTTGCTATTATTGGGTGTGGAAGTATTTCGAAACATCGTCATTTGCCAGAGTATGTGAACCATGAGCAAGTGGAAATCGTCGCTGTTTGTGACATTGTTGAAGAAAGAGCGAAAGAAACAGCGGAAACATTAGGTGTTGAAGCTTATTACGATTATGAGCAGTTACTTACTAATTCTGAGATTGATGCGGTCAGTGTGTGTACACCCAACTATTTACATGCTCCGATCTCGATTGCTGCATTAAAAGCCGGCAAACATGTTCTTTGTGAGAAGCCGATGGCGACATCAAAAGAAGAGGCTGAACAAATGATAGCGGCAGCAAAGGTGAGTGGAAAGAAATTAATGATCGCTCATAATCAACGCTTTGTTCCATCTCATCAAAAAGCAAGACAATTAATTGAGAGTGGAGAATTAGGGAAGATTTATAGCTTCCGTAGTGCCTTTGGTCATGGTGGCCCAGAGGGATGGAGTGTTGATGGGAAGGATAGCTGGTTTTTCAAAAAAGAACAGGCTTTTATTGGAGCGATGGGTGACCTTGGTGTCCATAAAACTGATTTATTACGTTTCATCCTTGGCGAAGAATTTGTTGAAGTCGGAGCATTTGTTGAAACGAGTGCAAAGGAAGGAGCTGACGTGGATGATACCGCCGTTTGTGTATTAAAAACAGAAAGTGGTATTGTTGGTACGTTAGCCGCAAGCTGGTCTTATGTTTCCAAAGAGGATAACTCAACGATTATTTATGCTGAAAAAGCGATTGTTCGACTAGAAGATGATCCAGTGAATTCTGTCATCGTTCAATATAAAAATGGTGAAGTCGTTAAATATGAGTTGGGCGGAATCCAAACAAACGAATCTGGTGGACAATCAAGCTCAGGTGTCGTAAACCATTTTATTCGTTCAATCACTGAGGATATTGAGCCAGCGATCCCAGGTGAAGAAGGAATGAAATCACTTCAAGTTGTTTTGGCGGCCCTTGCTTCAAGTGAAACGAAACAAATTACAAAAATATAAGTGGTGAACAACTATGGCAAAACTAAAAATGGGAATAATCGGAACGGGTGGTATTGCTCGCGATAGACATATTCCTGCTTATCAAAAAATAGCGGATTTGGTCACAATTGAAGCTGTCTGTGATTTGAATATGAAGGCAGCAGAAGAAGTCGCTAAACAATTTGGAATTAAAAAAGTGTATACAGATTACCATGAGCTTTTCCAAGAGGTTGATGCTGTTACGATCTGTACACCAAATAAATTCCATGCTGAAATTACGATTGCTGCTCTTGAAGCTGGTGTCCATGTGCTGTGTGAAAAGCCGATGGCAATCAATGCAGCGGAATGCGAGTCAATGATCGAAGCATCTAAACGTGCGGGGAAAATGTTATCAATCGGATTTCATTACCGTTTCACAAAAGATGCATTAGCGGCAAAACGTGTGATTTTAGAAAATGAAATTGGCCAACCGATTGTGGCAAGAGTCCATGCAATGAGAAGAAGGAAAGTGCCTGGTTGGGGTGTTTTTACAAACAAAGACCTTCAAGGTGGAGGCAGTTTAATTGATTGGGGCTGTCATTTCCTCGATTTATCATTATGGTTATTAGGGAACCCGAAACCCGTTCAAGTTATCGGTCAATCGTATAATGGATTAAGTAAAATGCCAAACCAAGTAAATGAATGGGGAGCATTTAACCATGAAACCTTTAATGTCGATGACCATGTTACGGCTTATATTAAATTTGATAATGGCGCAACGATGTTATTTGAAACATCATGGTCGGCTAATATCAAAGAAGACTCAGAGGGAGTTAGTATTTCCGGCGAAACGGGAGGAATTGATCTTTTCCCATTTGAGCTGAACCAAGCGAAGCACGGAATGTTATTAAACAGCCAAGCAAATTGGATTCCAGGAGATGACGACCCGGGATTAACACAAGTCACTAATTTTGTGGAAAGCTGCCTAGGGTTAAGTGAGCTAATCGTTAAACCTGAAGAAGCGATGCAAGTTTCAAAAATTATCGATGCGATTTACCATAGTAGTGAAACGAGTGAAATGGTGAATTTATAATCAATCTAGCTACGTCCGTTAGAAGTTCGAGAAAAATCGGACAGCCTATAAAGTCAAAAAGCGACTTTCTAGTCTATCCTGTGCCCACAGGACGTGGGTACAAGGCGTTGCGGCAGGATGGTGCGAACTTAGCGTTGATCCTTGATATTCTCACTTCTGCCCAAACGGACTTCGCTTTATAAATAAGGAGGTTAGCATTATGAAGTTAGGCGTATTTACTGTCTTATTTTCAGAAAAAAACTTAGACCAAATGTTAGACTATGTTCGTGATGCAGGAGTAAAGGCTGTTGAAATTGGTACAGGTGGATATCCAGGGAATGCCCATTGTGACATTGATGCTCTATTAGAGAGTGCGGAGTTACGTCAAGAATACCTGGAGAAAGTGCAGTCACGTGGCCTTGAAATAAGTGCTTTCAGCTGTCATGGAAACCCGATTTCACCAGATAAGAATTTTGCAGACAAGTCGCATGAAGCTCTTGTAAAATCGATTCAATTAGCGAGTTTAATGGATGTACCTGTTGTCAATTGCTTCTCAGGAACAGCAGGAGATCATGAAGGAGCGAAACACCCTAACTGGCCAGTAACCCCGTGGCCGAATGAGTATGGTGATGTGTTGAAATGGCAATGGGAAGAAAAGTTAATCCCATATTGGAAAAAGTGGGGTCAATATGCAAAAGACCATAATGTTAAAATTGGCCTAGAGCTACACGGTGGTTTTTTAGTTCACACTCCTCATACGATGCTGAAGCTGAGAGAAGAAACATGTGATGCCATTGGAGCTAACCTTGATCCAAGTCATTTATGGTGGCAAGGAATTGATCCGGTCGCTGCGATCAAGATTCTAGGGAAGGCTGGAGCAATCCACCACTTCCATGCCAAAGATACGTATATTGATCAAGAAAATGTTAATATGTATGGACTCGTGGATATGCAACCATATGGTGAGGTACAAACGAGAGCTTGGACATTCCGTTCAGTCGGTTGTGGCCATAGTATCCAAGAGTGGTCGGACATGATTAGTGCCCTACGCACATTCGGTTACGATTACGTCGTCAGCATCGAGCATGAAGATCCGCTCATGTCGATTGAAGAAGGTTTTGCTAGAGCCGTTAAGAATTTAAATTCTATCATTATTGAAGAAAGCCCTACGGATATGTGGTGGGCGTAATTTCAAAAAATAGTATTGTGGGGCTCCCAGCAAGTTGTATATCGACTTGTGTGGGGGCTTTTTTGTGTTTGAGCGAGGAGATGTATGAGGTGGAGGGGATTGGTGATGAAAAGTTCGCTAATTTAAAATTAGGATACGAAAAACTAGTTATTAGCATTGAAAACCCTACAATTTTAGAAGTAGAGTACAAAATGTATAGAGTATACAAACATCTATACAGGGAATGTTACTTAACACCTCAAACTTGAGTAACGACGCGAAACCAAGCAAGAATCACACAAAGCAAGTCGTATGGCGAGAATAGAGACGCGAAGCAGAGCTAGAATTACATAAAGCGAGTCGTATCTCGTGAGTAACGACACGAAACCAAGTAAGAATTACACAAAGCAAGTCGTATCCCGTGAGTAACGACGCGAGACCAAGCAAGAATCACACAAAGCAAGTCGTATCCCGTGAGTAACGACGCGAAACCAAGTAAGAATCACACAAAGCAAGTCGTATCCCGTGAGTAACGACGCGAGACCAAGCAAGAATCACACAAAGCAAGTCGTATCCCGTGAGTAACGACGCGAAACCAAGTAAGAATCACACAAAGCAAGTCGTATCCCGTGAGTAACGACACGAAACCAAGCAAGAATTACACAAAGCAAGTCGTATCCCGTGAGTAACGACGCGAAACCAAGCAAGAATTACACAAAGCGAGTCGTATCCCGTGAGTAACGACGCGAGACCAAGCAAGAATTACACAAAGCGAGTCGTATCCCATGAGTAACGACGCGAGACCAAGCAAGAATCACACAAAGCGAGTCGTATCCCGTGAGTAACGACACGAAACCAAGCAAGAATCATACAAATCGCGTCATATCCGCCTAGACTATCAATACTACATTTACAAGCACTTATGAATTATATTCTGAACCATCTAATCAGCGCATCAAAAAACACCAAAGAAGTGAAACTCACTCCTCTGGTGTTAAGAGTTTATACAAATAATATTCATTAACAGGTTCACCATCGATCATAAGCGAGTGGACTTTTTCTCCTTCTAATACAAAACCTTTCTTTTGATAAAGGGAAAATGCTCTTGTATTATGTTTAATAACGGTCAGCTCCAGGCGGGTTAACCCAATCTGTTTTGCCCATTGGAGAAGCTCGTCCATCAATTGTGAGGCGATGCCTTGGCCGTGGAACTTTTCATCTACGCCAAGTACTAAATAAGCAGAATGTTGATTCCGTCTAGTAGCTCCTCCAGCGGCCATAATAAAGCCAGCTAATGTTCTATCTTGTTCAGCTACTAGCAAAGTCGAATTAAACTGTGAAGAAATTCGTGCAATCATCTTTCTCTGCTCATCAACTGTTGTCGTTTTTTCTCCAGGCTCATATAACATACTCCCAGATTGGTCAATTTGTTTGGATAGCTGTAAAAAGGCTTCTGCGTCTGTTGTTGTGACTTCTCTAATGATCATCGTTATCCCTCTTTCTGCAAAATCTCAATATATTACAAGTAATTTCAGTTAGAATAGTTTGAATTTTATGTTATTATAAAGAGAAAATCAACTACGAATTTACAGTGGAACGATGTTTTAGAGGGGTGTGAGAGGTATGAAACGTTTTGATCGAATTGGTGGCGTCTTTTTAATTGCAGGAGCCTTGCTTTTTGGTCTCATTCACCTTGCGATTGCCATGTATATACCGGGTCGGGGAACGACGATATCCTCAGAGAGGTTATTTCAGACATTATATGAAATGCACGGGTTTGTCCCTTATATATTAAGTCTCATTTTTATGCTGCTAGGTGTTTATTTTATTTTCTTTATGAACGAAGAAAAAAGAGAAGATACGATTCAAGAGCAAGTTTGAACTACCCCCACTTATCCACCTATCGTTGGACTGCGCCACTCGCAACGATTGAGGAAAGAGTCTTCTGTCGGAAAGCAGATAAAGAAAAACAAGCCCACGATTATGCGGGCTTGTTTTCTTTATTAGGCGATTTGATTTTTCAAGGCTGTTTCTTCAGCTGATATAATGGTTTGTTTGAGGAGCATCGTAATGGTAACAGGTCCGACTCCACCTGGAACTGGTGTAATCGCACTTGCCTTTTTATAGCAGGAATCATAATCAACATCGCCGACATTCCCTTTATTATAGCCTGCATCAAGCACGACAGTACCTTCTTTTAACCATTCCCCTTTAATAAAGTTTGGCTTCCCGACGGCGGCAACGACAATGTCCGCTTGTTGTAAAATGGCTTCTAAGTTCGTCGTACGAGAATGACATGTTGTGACCGTTGCGTCTTCATTTAATAAAAGGGCAGAGACAGGTTTCCCTAAAATCGGGCTTCTACCAACAACGACAGCATGTTTTCCGGCTACTGGTAATTGGTAGTGATGAATGATTTCCATAATCGCTGCAGGTGTACACGATGGGTATTTTCCAAATCCTAAAGCGGTCTGACCATAGCCGGCACTCGTTACGCCATCGACATCCTTTTCAATCGCAATGGTTTCAAAAGCTTTTCTTTCGTCGATCTGAGCTGGAACAGGATGCTGCAGTAAAATGCCATGGATAGTTGTATCTTCATTTAATTGTTGAATGGTTGTTAAAAGTTGTTCAGTCGTCGTTTCTTCAGGTAAATGAATGCGGATCGACTTCATTCCAATTTTTTCACAAGCATTGCCTTTCATTTTAACGTATGTTTCTGAAGAGGGATTATCTCCGACTAAGATCGTTGCAAGGCTTGGGGTTATTCCTTTTTCTTTTAATACAGATACACGTTTTTGTAAGTCCTCACGAATTTCCTTTGAAACTAAATGGCCATCTAAAATTAATTTTTCCATGGTTAAACCCTCCCAAATGAAATAAAAAAGAGATAAGGAAAAAAACTTCCCTTACCTCTGCCCAGACGACCCGACTCTATAAAACACAGCTCCCTTGTGGTTGTCTCCACTTTTGTCGTCAGTTACTGTGTCTATCCGTTCTTTTACTTAAGAAAAGAATAGCATAATCAGCAAAAAAGTCAATAGGGAACTAATTATTAGAAAAATAAGAGGATTAAACTGCCTATTCACGAACATTGAAAGCGAACATATGATAAATAATAGGTTTTTACCCATTTTAGTATTTCTTAAAAATAGGAGGGACCCGTTTATGATTACTAGGTTTCGTTCCTTTGTTTTATCCATTTGTTTATTTTTACTTCTGATTGTGATCAATTTGCCGATAACCGGACCAAAATCTTTTGGAGAAATTATGTTTGAACAAATCGTGGTCTTTAATCAAATGGGGCTTGATGCACTGTTTCTCACTTTTATTTCAACAGCACTCCTTCTTCTAGCAACCTTTTTATTAGTAATTTCTTTAGCAAAATATCATGGTAGATGTGCACTGATTGCCATAGCCTTTGTCGCTTTTTTCCCACCACTGATGAATTATATCTTTTTTTAAAAATGGAAATGGTAGGTTCAAAGTTTAGTCAGGAAAGTCATAAGCAAGCAAGTTTCCCAAAAAAAGCCGTATTGAAGGCTTTTTTTCTGTTTTTTATTGTGAAAGCATAAAGTTTCTAAATGATCTGAATTTTTGATATGATCTAAATATATTCTAATGTAGGAATCGGAAAGTTATATGAATGAAAGGGTGATGGAGAAATGAGGAGCTTGCCAGAAGTCATTGAGCGTTGTTCAACAGACCGAGGGGAGATTCAATTACAAAAAAGAGATGAGCAATTTGAAATTATATACAATGGAACCTTTTTAATGGCTACATATAATGGTGATTCAGAGCGACTACTAGTGAAAGCGGCTTTAGATTCTGTGGCAGAGCCTAATCGGGTGTTAATCGGTGGGTTAGGTGTTGGGTTTTCGTTACTGGAAGCACTAGCGGATCAACGTGTTAAACAAATCGATGTCGTGGAAATTGAGCAAGTGATAATTGAGTGGAATGATCATCATTTGGGTGGTTTTAATTCAAGAGCAATCGACGATCCGAGAACAAATATCATTCACGCTGATTTATTAAAATATGTGCAGGAAACAGTGGTCAAATATGATGTCATTTGTTTAGACATCGATAATGGACCAGACTGGATAGTTGCTGAACAAAATAACGACCTTTATTCAGACCGGGGTATCGAGCAATTAATGAGGATTTTAAGTAAGAAAGGAGTTTTATCATTTTGGAGTGCGACGGAATCTGCTGCTTTTGTGCAAAAACTGAGGACATACTTTGCTTTTGTTGAAGTGAAAAGAATGACTCAACCAAAAGGAGAACCAGACTATGTGTATGTATGTTCGGGAATAGGTTAATTACGCTAAATAGGTGTAAGGGTTTTCGTAATTGAGTTATGATATTAACATTAGAACAATATTAGTCATTCCAAATTATCAATTAAACTAGACCGAAATATATGTTCCAATAAAAGTTAAGAAATTATAATGACCACTACTGATAATTGGAGGTATAAAATATTGTTAATAACAAGTCAAACGGAGATTCAAGCCCCTATTGAGATTGTCTTCTCTTACTTAGAAGATAATGAGAAACAAAAAGAATGGATGACAGGATTAGAAGGAACTGAGTATTTAACGAAGTTTGATATTAATAATCCGGTGGGTGTTAAGTTTAAGCAAAGGTTAAGAGAAGGAAACCGTATTCAAGAGTATGAAGGACAAGTTACTGAATACAATAAAAATGAACGAATAAGTATTCAAATGAATCATCCTTCTTTCTTAATCAATGTTTCATATAACCTTCAAGAGATTAGTCCTAATTCCAGTCTTCTTTATATTGCAGAAGAAGTAACAGCTAAGACTGTTTCAGGAAAGATATTAAGTACCCTTTTTCGTATATTTATGAAAAAAGGTTTAGAGAAACAAATGAAGGCATTGAAACAGTGTGCTGAAAAACGATTATAATGGTTTAGCATGTTCACTTAAAGCAAAGGGAGGTTTAAGTAGAATTTTCAAAAACCCCCCATTCCTATTAATATTTGCATGAGCGGCTTGTACTCAAATTTCTTTCGATAAACTAATAGGCGAGCTATCGCAAAAACCATTTGCCGACCTTTAGGAGATTAGTTATATCTTTTTAACAAATTCTGATTTCAATTTCATCGCTCCGAAACCATCAATTTTACAGTCGATGTCGTGATCGCCTTCAACGAGACGAATGTTTTTAACTTTTGTTCCGATTTTTATAACGGAAGAGGTTCCTTTCACCTTTAAGTCTTTAATAACAGAAACCGTATCTCCGTCTGTTAACGGGTTTCCATTTGAATCTGTGATCACTTTTTGGACATCAACGTTGCTTTCATCTGTTGACCATTCATGTGCACATTCTGGACAAACGAGCATGAGCCCATCTTCATATGTATATTCGGAATGGCATTTCGGACAGTTTGGTAATGAATCCATAATGTAATGATAACCCCTTTCGTGTTAGACCTTTTTACTATACTAAAAATCGTTCTACATTGAAATGATAGGTTGTTCAACGTCGGATCAAAATAGCAAGTTACCTTAGGTTGTTTCGCCTTAATCCTCATATTTAAAAAGCTTTTGAGCAATAAACGAGCGCTCAAAAGCTTCTAGATTTAGCGTGAGGGTTTTATTTGATACCAGTATTTGCTTTTACTAACACCTCTGCATACTTCTTCTCATCTCGTTTATTTGAAAGGGTAGCCCCGACGTAAGCACCGAGGAAACCGGCTGGTATTGAAAGAATCGCCGGGTTAGTTAATGGGAAGATCGGGTCGCCAACAAACATACCAGGCCCAGCAACTGGGTTAATGACGTTCGGACTTAAGGCAACAAGTACTAAGGCGGTGATTAAACCAGATAGCATCCCAGTAACGGCACCAGCTGTATTAAATCTCTTCCAATAAATTGTGTATATGATAACAGGAAGGTTTGCGCTTGCTGCTACACAAAAGGCTAATGAAACGAGGAAGGCTACATTCATCGTTTGAGCAAATAACGCAAGTACAATCGATAACGCAGATACGGCAACAGAAGCATATCGGGCCGCCAACATTTGTTGCTTTTCTGTCGCTTTTCCTTTTTTAATAATTTGTCCATACACATCGTGGGCAAACGCTGATGCACCTGATAATACAAGGCCTGCTACAACGGCCAAAATCGTGGCAAAGGCAACGGCCGCAACGAAGGACATTAAGAGGTCTCCACCTAATGCTTCGGCTAGTAATGGTGCTGCCATATTCCCAGCAGGATTAGCCGCGATAATTTTTTCGGAACCGACAAAGGCTGCCGCACCAAAACCAAGAAAGATCGTGAGAATATAGAAAATCCCTACAACCCAAGTAGCTGTAACGACTGAGCTACGTGCTGTTTTGGCATCTTTAACGGTAAAGAAACGCATTAAAATATGTGGGAGACCAGCTGTCCCAAGTACGAGAGCGGCCATCATGGAAATCGTATCAATTCCGTTTGTATAACGAACTCCAGCATTGAGGAAGCCTTCTCCAGCTGGTGTAATCCCTTTCATTTCTTCAAACATCGTAAGAATATTAAAGTTAAACTTCCATAAGACAAGGACCGAAATGATGACGGTACCAAGCATTAATAAAACAGCTTTAATGATTTGTACCCAGCTTGTCGCGGTCATTCCTCCAAAAAGCACGTAGACGGTCATCATCGTTCCCACAAGCAAAACGGCGATCCAGTAATCAATTCCTAGCAATAACTGGATAAGTGCACCAGCCCCAACTAGTTGGGCGATCATATAGAAAATAACGATTGTAATGGTACTTAGAGCGGCTACTCCTCGTACCTTCTTTTGATTAAAACGAGCGGTAATCATATCGGCAATCGTATATTTTCCGAGGTTTCTTAAAGGCTCTGCTACAATATAAAGAACAACAAGATAGGCAACTAAATATCCAATTGAAAAAAAGAAACCATCAAAACCAAACAAGGCGATTGCACCAGCAATTCCTAAAAAAGAGGCCGCTGATAAGTAGTCACCAGCAATGGCTAGACCATTTTGCCACCCAGTTAACCCACCACCAGCTGTATAAAATTCACTAGCTGTATTAGTCCGTTTAGCTGCCCAATATGTAATAACAAGCGTGCCGGCTACAATGGCAACGAATAATGATAATCCGATATAACTCATAGTGGTTGGTCCCCTTGTTTTGTATGTTTGGCAACAATTTCTTCCGCGGTTTCATCGTATTTGGTCGCTTTTCGGACATATAACATACATAAAACCCACGTCATAATAAACTGTGCAAAGGCATACACCCAAGTCCATGTAATTGCACCGATAGCCGGACTTTCAAGCACGGTTGTAAAAGATGTTAAGATTGGTAGAGTAAAATAAAAAACGAGAAAAAACAGAACGGTTGGTATTAAAAATCGTTTCTTCGCCTTTATGAGTCCTTTAAACTCTGTGCTTTTTGCCATTTTTTGATAATTATAATTCGGTTTTGGATCCTTAGAGACTTTTGCTAAATTGTCCATCTCACACCACCTTTTCAAATTATAAGTAAATTCTAATAAATCAGAAAAAAATAATCAATTAGTTTTTTACTATTTTATAAAAATAATTTTTCGACACTAAATGACATAGCTGCCATTTTTAGTGTTTTATGAAGGGGTGGAGACAGGTGTAGTATAAGAATTTGAAAGGTAATTATAAATGCACTTATGAGAACCCGTTATTTTAAGATAATAAATGTCGGTTATGATGGGCGTGTTATTTTAATGACCTTTGCTAAAATCGGTTGGGCATTATAGCCTAATAAAACTCCAGTCGTATTTAAAATCAGGTCATCAATATCCATGATTCCTCTTTGTGTAGTGTATTGAAGGAGTTCAATTGCAGAGATAGTTAATAGAGTCATAACAAATAACTCGATCACTTTTGGCTTTTTGCGGATGTAGCGATAGTAAAGTCCAAATGGAATAAACAAACCAACATTAGCACTGACATTATAAAAGGCGATTAAAAAAGGGACGTTACCAAATAAAAAAAGCGTCACTGTTTCAAAGGGAATAAAATTGATGCCACTATAGGAAGTCACACCAGGGCGAAAGAAAAGCAGGATGATGAGTCCGAATGAATAAGAGAATATTAAGGTATCGATAAGGGATTTAGGAAAAGTAAACAATGTGTTTGTGAAGATACTAGTCGTGATAAAGGTGAATCCAGTTAAACAAACCCAAACGACGATAATGACAAGAGAATGAAGGTGGTTAGTAAGTTCTAGCCAAATAGGTATCAAACTAAAGAAAAGAACTTGTGAAAGTAAAAGGGCCCAAATAATACTTTTATTCATTTTAACCTCCGAAACGGTTTGTATTTATTTTCTAAGTATAACAGAAGGTGGTGTTTGCTACTTTATAAAAAAATAATGATGATAATAGGGAAAATGAAATCAAAAAGTGTCGAAGATTATAGGACAGAGGAGCAGGATGTAAAGCAGTGCGAAGTTTATTATACTCGTTAAAAATATATAGTCTCCATATTAATAAAAGTAGAAAAAGGGTAAGGTGGAAGAATGAATTATTTTTTGACGAAAGGTCGACTAAAATTACGTGTTTTAGAAAAACAAGATCGGCATTTATTATTAAAGTGGTTAACAGATGATCGTGTTTTGCCGTTTTATGAAGGCCGGGATAGTGATTATGATAGGGAGAAAATTGAAAAGGACTTTTATGGGGATGGTCCAGGAGAAGTGAAATCAATTATTGAATTTGATCGAAAAAGGATCGGCTATTTACAGTTCTATCCTGTTAACACCGAAACGAGTGTGATAAAAGATTATCAATCTGATATGATGGTATATGGTTTGGACCAGTTTATAGGTGAGCCCACTTACTGGAACAAAGGAATTGGAACTAAGTTGATTCAAACGATGCTAGAGTATTTAATAGAAGAAAAAGAGGCTGAGGTTATTATTATGGATCCTCGGATTGATAACGAGAGGGCTATTGCTTGTTATAAAAAATGTGGTTTTGAAATTGTAAGGCGTCTGCCTAAACAAGAATTACATGAAGGAGAGTATCGTGACTGTTGGTTAATGGAGTATCGAGTAAAGAAATAAACTTTTGATAAAGAAAAGAGGAATCGTCATGAATGGAATACAGGGCATAGAAGGTTTTCTTGTCATCATTGTTTTATTATTTATATACGCCTTCGTGTCTTTCGGTTGGTTAAGGAAAAAATATAAAATTGAAAAAGAAGGCTTTTATTTGTTCGGAAAAACAAAAGGGCAACGATTTGGAGAGAGCATTATTATAGTCATCGCTTTTATGAGTATTTTTGTTTGGCAAAGTCCGATCATGTTTCTATTTCTTCTTTACACCCTCTTTTTTGGTTTTCGTTCTTTGATGGAATGGAAAAACAACAAAGATAATAAGGTTTACTTACTGACGCTTAATAATGTATTAATGGTCGCTATGTTTTCTGTCGCTTACTATTTTTTATCGACTTAATAGATGATCAATTATGGCTTCAACTGATTTTTCTTTGACCAAAGCGGAGTAAGCCAGGTTTACGAGCAAAACATACTTTTTTTGTTGAATGGACAGAAAGTATGTTTTTTTATGTTGAAATGTTTAATTTATGTCAAAATGGGTTATATAACGATCAGGGCAATGTTATAATAGTCCCTTTATTACATAAGGATTGGCTGAATTATTGCTTTTACCGAAAGATTGAGTATATACGCTTCCACGCTCTAATGAGGAATTACATATAAAATGAATCCTTTTGCTTTAAAAACAACCCCCCTCGTATATAACAGATGATTTTCTGTTCTTAATATAACCTACCCAATTTGGCTAAGTTGCTATTCCTAATGACTGTATTCATGATTCGATGTGAATCTGGTAAACCTATCTGTAAAAGCGTACAAAAAAGGAGTTGAAGTATATGGAAAACAATGATCTTAATGATTCGACGGAAAATGATGAAGCGGTCACAAATAAAGTCGGATCGGTTTTTTATTGGACGTTAGGTATTCTTAGTGTCCTTATTTTAACAGGAATTTTTGCCCCTAACGTTCTTGAATCTGTAACAGCGCAAGCTCAAACTTTTATATCGAATACATTTGGTTGGTATTATTTAATCGTCGTAACGCTCTTTTTAATTGTCTGTCTCATTTTTATCGTATCGCCATATGGTAAGGTACGGTTAGGGAAGGATGATGACCGTCCTGAATATTCGTTTCCGGTCTGGATTGCCTTTTTATTTAGTGCAGGTCTTGGAGTAGGACTGCTCTTTTTTGGAGCGGCGGAACCAATTGCTCATTTTGCTATTAGTTCGCCAAATGCACCGGAAGGATCGGAACAAGCCGCAATGGATGCTTTGCTTTATACGTTCTTTCATTGGGGATTACATGGTTGGGCCATTTACGCGATTATTGCGATATGTTTAGCGTATTTTAATTTTAGAAAAGACAAAACCGGTTTAATTAGTGCCACCCTTTCACCATTATGGAATATGGATGGGAAATTAGGGAAAACGATCGATGTTGTAGCCATTGTCGCAACCCTATCCGGGATCGCGACGACATTAGGATTTGGTGCTTTGCAAATGAATGGTGGGATTTCCCTACTAACGGGTTTACCTAATACTTTTGCCTTACAATTAGCGATTATTGTCGTTGTGACCGTCATTTTTATTCTTTCTTCGATGACGGGAATTGATAAAGGAATTAAAATCCTCAGCACGGTCAATATGTCGCTTGTCGGAGTCGTCTTTTTGTTCTTTATGATATTTGGAGCAACAATGTTTTCATTCAATATGTTAACAACGACCATTGGGAATTATATTCAAAACTTACCACAGATGAGTTTTAATATTGCCCCAATGAGTGAAGATAAGAGGGAATGGATTAATGCTTGGACTATTTTCTATTGGGCGTGGTGGATGGCTTGGTCTCCATTTGTTGGAACCTTTATTGCTCGTGTTTCCAAAGGTCGTACGTTAAGAGAATTTGTGGTCGCAGTGCTATTAGTGCCTTCTGTGATGGGCTTTATTTGGTTCTCATTTATCGGAGGTACAGCGATTGCGGTCGAAAGTTCAGGCACAATTATTTCTCATTTACCAGATGAAGAAGTGCTTTTTGGTGTTCTTGAAACGATGCCACTTGGCACAATCATGTCCTATTTAACCATTTTTGTAATTGCTGTGTTTTTTATTACTTCAGCGGACTCGGCCACTTTTGTACTAGCGAGTCAATCAACGGCAGGTTCACTAAACCCAGGTAAAAGGATCAAGCTTGTATGGGGAATTTTAATGTCTACCACAGCTGCTGTTCTCTTATACAGTGGAGGGTTACAAGGGATTCAAAACACGATGATATTAGTCGCTTTTCCATTTTCGATCATTATGGTACTAATGGTGATTGCCTTATTTAAATCGCTTGCTCAAGAGCGGCTAAGAGAAGAAGCTGCGGAAAGAAAAGAAGCGAGAGAATGGAAAAAGTGGAGAAAAGAACAAGATCGAAAAGATCGTCAGCTCCGGAAGAATGAGAAAAAAGAAAAACGAACAAAAATAGGAAAAAGTCAATCCCATGTAAAGCAGCAGGATCTGATGACTAAAACGGACAGAAGTGAAGAATGGAACACATCTGAACAGCCAGGTGATAATCCAGCTAAAAGAGATAATCTTGACCATGACGTAGATTCAAATAATAAACCGGAACAATAAAAGTAGTGAGACTGCCTCAAAAGGTCATTTGGCCATTGTGGTGGTCTTTTTTTGTACTTGATATTGGTAGCGAAAATTAGAATATGAGCAAGTTAGAGGGTGATTAGCCAGTGATAAGTAATGAGAATTTGAGTTGGAGGAGATTATGGTACGAAAAAACAAGAATAGGTAATGAAAATCTGATCTGTGGGGAATTAGGGTACGAAAAACAGATGATAAGTAATGAAAAAGCTGATTTGCTTAAATTAGGGTTCGAATAAACGAGAATAGGTAATGAAAATCCGAGCTGTGAGGAATTACGGTGCGAATTAAATGATCATTTTCTAACATGCCACTATTTAAAAGGATTTAAGTCAGATTGGGTGAATTTAATGATAGGGGAGGTGTAAGGGTTGAGTGTGATTCCAGTTTTAAGAATGTATGATTTGGAGAAAACAAAAGATTTTTACTTGAATTATATAGGGATGAGACAAGATTGGGAACATCAGTATGAAGAATCGTTGCCTATTTATATGCAAGTCTCTCTAGAGGATGTCGTCCTTCATTTATCTGAACATTTTGGTGATGGAGCACCAGGATGTTTGATTCGAGTAGGTCTAAAGGATCTTCAAGGTTGGTATGAGGAAATCAGTAAAAAAAACTATCGATATGCAAGGCCTGGTATGGAGGATGGACCTACGGGAAAAGAAGTGACGATAGGTGACCCCGCTTATAACAAGCTGATATTTTTTCAAAAATAAACGAGATAATAAAGAAACAAAAAACAAAGCTCAAAAAATGGGCTTTGTTTTTTGTTGACAGAACATTTAAATGGATATATAGTTAACTACATAAGTAACTAACTGAATAACCAACCATAAATTTATTTTAAGAAGGAGGAGCTCATGCGTTCTTCATTAGATGATAATCGACCGATTTTTCAACAAATTAAAGAAATGATTGAAGATGAAATAGTGAATGGACAGTTAAAAGAGGGAGAGCAAGTGCCATCAACCAATCAGCTTGTTGCTCATTATAAAATTAACCCTGCGACCGTTCTCAAAGGGTTTAATCAACTAGTCGATTCCGGAATTTTATATAAGAAAAGGGGTGTTGGCATGTTTGTGGCAGAAGGAGCTTATCAAAGGTTAAGAGAAAATCGAAAACAAGCGTTTCGAGATGAATTTGTTTGGAGAATGTTACAAGAAGCTAAGCAGCTCGGGATTACAGCAGAGGAAATAAAAAAAATGATTGATTCAATGGGGAGGGATGAATAATGACTTATACATTAAAAGCTGAGAATGTTTCGTTTAAATATAAGAAGGTTGAAGCAGTAAAAAATGTATCATTTGAGCTAAGTGGTCAGAAAATTTATGGTTTATTAGGACGCAATGGAGCGGGGAAAACCTCGTTACTATCGTTAATTGCGACATTCGCTAAAGTGACGAGTGGTCAATTGACGATAAATGGTGAGGAGATTTTCGAAAACGGTCGTTATCTTGAAAATTTGGTTTTTATTCGCGATGAAAAATTTGATGATTCACATGCTTCGACAAAAGTGAAAAAGTGGCTTAAAGATCATTCGAAATTCCGCCCGCACTTTGATCATGAGTATGCAGAGCATTTAATCAAAAGGTTCAAAATCCCAACCGAACAGACGGTTTATGAACTTTCTAGGGGGAAACAATCAGCCTTACATGTTGTCATTGGTTTGGCGAGCCGTTCTCCGATAACGATTTTTGACGAAGCATACTTAGGGATGGATGCACCAGCTCGGGAGATTTTTTATGAAGAAGTGCTTAATGATTATATGGAGCATCCAAGAACGATTATTCTCTCGACTCATCTCATTTCAGAAATGGAGTCCATGTTTGAAGAAGTATTGATCATTGATAATGGAGAATTGCTCTTACATGAGGAGGCAGAAGTTTTAAGAAACAAAGGAACTTCCATCACAGGGGCGAAGGAGACCGTCGATTCTTTTGTGAAAGGGAAACAAATCTTAAAAGAACAAGTACTTGGCGGGACAAAAAAAGTGATGATTTATAGTGAATTGACAGAAGAAGAAAAAACGGAGGCGAGAGCCAAACAATTAGAGCTTGGTCCGATTACGTTGCAGGAGTTATTTATTCATTTAACAAAGGAGGAAGGAGAATGAAAACAACAAAAGCCTTTCAGCTAGGTCTAGATCAACTTCGAACGATGGGTTCTTGGATGATGTGGTTTGTCGGTATTTATGCTATTTCGTACTTAGCTGTTTTATTTATTCCTGATTTCTTCAATCTTGATTGGAATATTAGGGAAATTGAATGGACGTTCTTTCATGGCATGATAAACTCAGGGAAAATTTTCTTTTTAATTTGTGGGTTATTATCTCTGTGGACTTTTATCAAGTATTATGTATCCAATGGCATGACGCGTAATGATTATTTTAAAGGGACAATGGGTGCTGTTGTTGTATTAAGTTTAATATTGACTGTTATCATCACAATTTTTTCTATTGTGGAATGGTTTTTCTTTTCAAATATGAGTACAGGGTTCATGGCATTATTTCTAAAAGCACCACTGGAACTTGTTTTGTACTTTTTGTTAGGTTGGTTTATCGGGGTTGGATTTTATCGTTATGGTATCTTCGCTGGTCTGTTAAGTATCTTACTCTCTTTTATCGTGGTGATCGTTCACAGTGAAGTTTGGGGTGAGGCGGGCACGATTCCATGGCTAGAATGGCTTAATTTGACCACTTCTGTAGGAGTAGCGGTAGCAATTAATTTGTTCTTAATAATCGTATCGGCTGTGGTTATCCGTCGTATGATTAAGGATATGAGGATTAAAATTTAATCATAGTGCCAATCAGGAGGCTGTCTTAAAAGGCATCCTCTTTTTTGTTGTTTTAACACTAATTCGTACTTACATTTTAGAGAATTCCTCGAACCTGTAAGTGGCTACTAGCATAAAAATGGGTAACTGTTGTTTTAGTTTGAAGAATTAGATTTTTGATGAAACTAAGATTTTTTAGTTGACAGTAGGGCTAAATCGGTTTAATATTTGCCCAAGGGAAACTTTTTTAGTTAAGTGAACAAGTTTTAAGTGTGGTTAAGATTGTGAGCTTGGTCAAAATTATGTATAAAAAAATAGATAAATGTATTTTGTACATACTAAAAGAAAATGGAGGAGAATAAATTGAAAAAGAAACTAATTGTTTTGTTGATGAGTATGGTGGTTATGATGGTGTTGGTTGCATGCAATCAAGAGGGGGTAGCGGGTGATTCAGATGGGGATGAGAAAATTCAAGTTATGACAACGATCGCTCAAATCGCGGAGCCCTTATCAGTTATTGGTGGCGAGCATATTGAAGTAAAAAGTTTGATGGGACCATCTGTTGACCCACATTTATATAATGCAACACAAGGGGATATTGCAACATTAGAGCAAGCTGATCTTATCTTTTATAATGGTTTAGATTTAGAAGTGAATATGGTGAAGATTTTTAATCAAATTGGTCAATCAAAACCAGTTTTAGCAGTTGGTGATGTGCTTTCTGAGTCTGACCTTTTAGAGGAAGAAGTAGGAGTGATCGACCCACATATTTGGTTTGATATTGATTTATGGAAACAGGCACTAGCATCAGCGGTTGAAGAGTTAAAAGATTATGCACCTGAGTTTGCAGATGATTTTGAGGCAAATAAACAAGACTACTTTGCTGAATTAGATGCTTTACAAGCAGAAGCAGCAGAAAAATTAGCGGAAATTCCAGAGAATCAACGCTATTTAGTAACGGCTCATGATGCATTTGGATATTTTGGAGAAAAGTTCAATTTAGAAGTGGTTGGTTTACAAGGGTTAAGTACAGAAGATGAAATTGGTGTTTCCGACATTCGTGATACAATTGAGTTAATAAGCGAATATCAAGTTCCGGCGATTTTTGTTGAATCGAGTGTACCGACGAGAATGATTGAATCAGTAATCGAAGGTGCGGCAAGTGAAGGGATTGACGTCGAAATTGGAGGAGAGCTTTTCTCTGACGCGATGGGTGAAGCAGGTACAGATGAAGGAACGTATTTAGGGATGTATCGCCATAATGTCGAGACGATTTATCAGGCGTTAGCAGGAGGAGCTGAGTAACATGGAGAAGGCTGTTATCCAAGTGAATAACTTGGCAGCATCTTATCAAAAAAATACAGTGTTACATGATGTAAGTTTTCAGGTACATTCAGGGACACTTACTGGTATCGTTGGTCCAAACGGTGCCGGTAAGTCGACCCTTATTAAGACGATGCTACAACTACATCCTCTTTTAAAAGGAGAGGTTCAATTTTTTGGTCAGTCTTTTAAAAAGGCTAAAAAACGAATTGGATATGTGCCACAACGCGGATCGGTCGATTGGGATTTTCCGACCGATGCTTTGGATGTTGTGACGATGGGGCTATATGGACAAATCGGTTGGTTGAAAATTCCAGCTCGTTCACATAAGGAAAAAGCTTATGCAGCATTAGAAAAAATGGGTATGGCTGATTATGCGAATAGACAAATCAGTCAACTATCAGGTGGACAACAGCAACGTGTCTTTTTAGCAAGAGCCCTTGTCCAAGAAGCCGATCTTTATTTTATGGATGAACCACTAGCTGGGGTTGATGCAGCAACAGAAAGGGCAATTATGACGACGTTGCAGGAGTTAAAAGCAATGGGAAAAACGGTCATGGTCGTCCATCATGACTTGCAAACCGTACCTAATTATTTTGATCATGTGCTTTTTCTTAATCGAACGGTTGTGGAGCATGGAAGAACAAATGAAATTTTCACTCCAGAAATGATCGGGAAGACATATGGTGGCAACATGCAATGGATGGGAGCGAGTTCTAATGTGGTCCATTCTGTTAAGTAGTAACACCCAATGGGTTTTATTTAGCACGATGATTTTAGGGATTGCTGCAGGAGCTGTCGGAACGCTTGCCTATTGGAAAAAGCAAAGCCTTATGAGTGATGCTCTTGCCCATGCAGCTTTGCCTGGTGTTGTCATTGCCTTTATGTTACTTGGAGAAAAAAATCTATTTATCTTAATTTTAGGTGCAGCGGCAAGTGCTTTAATGGGAGCTCTATTTATTCAATGGATTCAATCATCTACGAGGGTTAAAGAAGATACCGCGATGGGGATGATTCTCTCTGTTTTTTTCGGTCTAGGAATTATGCTGCTTACGATAGTTACTCGGATGCCAGGTGGAAATCAAAGTGGTTTAGATAGTTTTATTTTTGGTCAGGCAGCTGTGATGGTACGGTCAGATGTATATACGATGTTAATTTTAGCTATTATCGTTTTATTAGTCATTGTGATTCTTTTTAAAGAATGGAAGTTATTTCTTTTTGATGCAGGTTTTGCCCAAGGGCTTGGACTTTCATTAAAAGGAATGAATACTTTATATACAGCTGTGCTTGTGACGACAATCGTGGTCGGTATTCAAGCCGTTGGTGTCATTTTAATTGCCGCTCTATTAATTATTCCTTCTGTTAGTGCGAGATATTGGACACATTCATTTAAATGGATGTTGATTTTGTCGGCTTTTATAGGCGGAGTTTCAGGAGTGGTTGGGACGGCCATTAGTGCTTTAGGGCGCGGCTGGCCTACAGGTCCTTTTATTGTCGTGGTAGCGGCAGCCCTTTTTATTATTTCACTTATTTTTGGGAAAGAAAAAGGACTACTCATTAATCATCTTCAATTTAAGGCACATCAAAAACGAGTCGAACAAACAGACTTAAAAGAAGGAGGCGTCCAATAAGATGACATATACAGCTTGGATTATCTTAACGGCTGCCTTAGTTGGGCTATCCTGTGGTTTGATTGGAGTCTTTTTAATCCTGAGAAAGATGGCGATGATGTCAGATGCGATTAGTCATACGGTCTTATTAGGGATTGTCGTTGCTTTTTTAATGACAAGAGAGCTAAGCGGTCCACATATGTTAATAGGTGCGGTAATTGCAGGGGTATTAACGGCGTTTCTTGTACAGTGGCTGCATTCCCTTGATATTGAGCTGCATGCCTCGATGGGAATCGTTTTTACGACCTTGTTTGCCATTGGAGTCATCTTAATATCAACAGCTGTTGGAAATGCTCATTTGGATGTGAAACATGCCCTCATGGGGGAGATCACTTTTGTTCCATTTGAAACGACCGTCTATCCAATTGTTGGTGAGATTCCGACGACGACCGCGATGCTCGCCTTAGTGTTAGTGGTCGTTCTTATTTTTATCATTGCTTTTTATAAAGAATGGAAGATTACTTCCTTTGATCCGGCCCTTGCCGCAAGTCTAGGAATTCCAGTTGTCTTTATGCATTATTTGTTTATGAGCCTTGTGTCGATTACAACGGTCGCTTCCTTTGATGCGGTTGGAGCCATTATGGTCGTCGCGATGCTGATAACACCTGCAGCAGCTGCATACCTCTGGACGGATAAACTGGCGGTGATGCTTATATTAAGTGCGAGCTTCGGCGTTATTTCAGCAATTGTTGGATACTATATCGCAGCTTGGATTGATACATCGATTTCGGGATCAATGGCCTTTGCAACAGGCCTAGTCTTTCTAGTTAGCTTTATTTTTTCACCAAAGCATGGTTTAGTATCAAAATGGATAAGGCCAGCCGATACATCAACTACAAGCTAAAAAGTTGTTTACAAAAGTTAGGAAAAAGACTATTTTAAAAATAGAATGAACAGCATGATAGAGGGCGGGACCTAACCGCTCTTAAATAAAAAACGAGTTCGATGATGACATCGGGCTCGTTTTTTTATTGGGGTTCATCCACTTCTTTTCATATTAGGATAGGGAACTAACAACTCATTAACCCTCATTAGAAGGATACGCAAAGAATGAATCGTTTAGTTTTTTAGTCGACTACATAATGGAATGTTGATAGGTTTCTCTGAGGTGGCATGCTAGCTGGATTTTTAGAGTGTCCTCATTTTTATTTAATTCTATTTCAAGTAAATCTTCAATTTTTTTTAAGCGTTGATAGAGTGTATTAATATGAATATGAAGTTGTTCTGCTGTTTTAGTAGCCGAACGGTTAGATTTAATGTAAATGAGAAGTGTCTTTTCTAAATCTTTACTACGATCAGTATTTGACCAAAGAGGAGAAAAAACCTCGTTAATAAATTGTTCAATTTCATTCGTTGATTGATTTAAAAATAATTTATTCAGCCCAATATCTTCATAACGAATAATGTCATTTTTATTTCGGTTAGCTAAATAAGAAAGTGTTTTATTGGCTTCTTCATAACATTTTTTGATATTTTCTAATCCGCTATAAACAGTACTAATTCCACCGCGAAAAGGATGATTATCATTGTTTAACCAATCGACCTTAAGTTGCTGAATTTTTGGGGGAATAGGGTAAAGGTTATTGCGCGTTAAATCTGAAATAAGGACAACAATTTTATTGTGAAAACCATATATTAATCTCACACTAGTAGGCAACGCATTTTTGACTTTTGATATGAGCTGATGGACTTCAATTTCAAGCAACTGTATATCAGAATAATGTGGTATCTCAAAAATGGTTATCAACCAATAGGAGGAAGGGTTTAACCCGATATCTTTTGCTCGCTTTTGCATCTGTTCAGTATCTTGATACTTAAGTAAACCTTCAAATTGTTCATGAGTTTTTTTATAATAGATTTCTGTGACGGTTTGTTTCTTTAGTAATTCGAGAGCTAATATTGAACTACCTTGTTCAAGTGTCATTTGATCTGTTTTTGAAATCGACTTTCTTACATTTGTAATGAGGCAACCGAGAAATAAATGACCGTTATAAATAGGATATAAATAGTAAGTTTTTATTGATTTTTCTATAATTTTTATATGCAGTGGTTGACGTCTCCTTGAGAAGATTTCTTTCATTTCGTAAATACTTAACGGTGCTAGAACTGTAGTATTAGAATAGTAGTTGTTATCAAGTGCGTTTAAAAATGAAACTGTCGGATCAACCATGTGATTAAATTCATACACAATCGTTTCAATTCCTTTATTTTGAAGAGATATATTGGTTAAAGCTGCATGCACCTCATATCGTTTTTGAAGTTGGATGTTCTTTCCTTTTAGTTGGTTATTTAGTTCCGTAATTTCTTTTAATCTTCTATTAGCTTGTGAATAAAATTGTGCATTTTGAATGGCGATTGCAGCTTGAGCAGCAAAGCCTTGTAGTAACTTTAGGTCATGTTCGACTAATTCTTTCTTTTTATTCCACTGAAGAATAGTCATAACCCCAATTCTTTTATCATCTATTGATATCGGTACGCACATAGCTGCTTCTGTTGGACGTGCGGCAGAAGTAATGTAATAATAATTTTCCTTTGAAATATTATTACGATACATTTCATTATAAAGTCCTTCTTTTGAATTAAAGATCCTTCCTTCTCCATCCTCGAATACCTTCCCGGTAATAGATTCTCCGACCTTTACTTTAAAATGAAAAATGTTTTCATTAAATCCTACAGGGGCTTTTGGAATGAGTAGCTGAGTGGATGGATCGTATAAAAGTAAGTAGCCTGCATCGGATGCAGGAATTACTTTAAGAGCATTACTAATGATCTTTTCTAGTACATCCTCAAGGTCTAAGCTAGAAGTTATCGAAAGAATACTGTCGACCACATTATGTAATTCAGTATTTTTTGCTTGGATAATTTCTTTGCTTAGTGAAAGAGAAATAAAATGATATAAATACTCTACTTCCTCATCAGTAAGAACCGTAATGGGTGAAAAGATACAGACGCAAACTTGATTTCCGTCTGGGTAATAAAAGTAATTTAAATTTAAATCACTTTGTTTTTTTACTTGAAAGGACTTTGTTTCCTTTTCAGAATCGTCAAACTTTGGTGAAAAAGGTTCTTTATTCCCAGTTCTGTATAGTAAGCTCTTTTCTTTATGGTAGTGATCGTATCCCCAAACTTGAAATGGTATGCCTTTTAATTTCCGTTTTAAAAATAATTGATAGTAATCTACTTCATTCATCTAATCCTCACCTCGATACCTAAATGTATGAATGTATACATTGGTTATATATAATGTGTATGATTACACATTGAATTATCATTTCCCTAATTGTATAGTCAAATTTATAATCTGAAAAGTGGTAATATTTAAAAATTTATTTCAATAAGGAGGATCATATTTTAAAATTTAAATCAAGAAAGAGGGATGAATGATGGAACAAGTCATGCAGATTGCAAATAGTTGGCCCCTTTGGGTCTTTGCTTCATTGGTAGCGGGTTTTGTTATATGTCAGGCGCTTTTATTTATAAGGCTTGCTTCAAAAACAAGTGCATCTGTCGGGATGAGTTCTCAAGAGGTTAAAGCGGTTATAAGAACGGGAGCGATTAGCTCATTAGGACCATCCTTAGCAATAGTGGTTGTAGCAATTTCCTTACTGACATTAATCGGCGACCCTGTTACGCTAATGCGTATTGCTATCGTCGGTTCTGCTCCAATTGAAACAGTCGCTGCCAGTCTTGGATCTCAAGCTGCTGGAAGTGAGCTAGGGTCTTCCACTTATACTGCACAGGCTTTTACAGCAGCTGTTTGGGTTATGTGTCTAGGTGGAATGGGTTGGTTGTTGTTCACAGTATTATTTACAAAGTCACTAGGGAAAATACAAGATAAAACGATTGCTAAAGCTAAGAATGTAAATACTTTAAGATGGATCTCAACCGCAGCGATGCTAGGAGCCTTTAGTTATCTTGGGGCAAGTGAAATGGTAAAGGGTTTAGCAGAATCAATCGTATTAGTCGTTGCATTTATCTGTATGCCGGTCATCATGTGGATGGCCGAGCGATTTAAAATGAACTGGTTGAAAGAATGGTCTCTTGGATTGGTTATCATTGTGGGGTTAACAGTAGGTTACATTGTTTCATAAAGGAAAGGTGGGGGAATGTTGAATGTCATTACCAAATAAAGCAAGAAATATTGGTCTAAGCGAAGGTAAAAAAGTAGTAGGAGCGATGGACTTTGATGCTTTTCAAGATAAAGCACATTTTTGGGGACGCTTGTGTATCTGGGCAGTAATCATTTTGACGTTAATGGTCCCCCTGTATCTTTCATTTGTTCTTGGCTTTCACCCGAGTTGGATGGTCATTATATCAGGATTTGCTGCGTATGCCTCAATTGTTGCGCTAGTATGGGTCATTGAGCCGATAAGTTATTATCCAGTGCTCGGTGCGTCCGGTACTTATCTTGCATTTCTAACTGGAAATATCGGAAATATGTGCCTCCCGAGTGCCTCAATTGCTCAAGCTGTAGTTGGGGCAGAACCTGGCACAAAAAAAGGAGAGATTACAGCCTCACTCGCTATTGCTACTGCTTCGCTAGTAAATATCATTATCTTGATATTTACTATATTAGGAGGCTCTTTATTAATATCTCATTTGCCTGAATCTGTCATTGGTTCATTTCAATATGTGCTTCCTGCTATATTTGGAGGAGCTATTGCAAAACTGGCGGTTCAAAGACCTTTGTGGGGAGTCGTTGCAATTGCATTTGGGTTGTTTGTCAATTTAGGTCCAGTACCACGCCCTTTGCAGACGTTTTTATGTATATTTGGAACAGTGATTGTTTGTATGTTTATGGAGAAATTAAAAAGACAAAAAGAGGTAGAATAAGGGTAAATAAAAATTCACATCATAAGCTTCAAGCATTATCATTGGATTATGGTTGTTTAAGTTTAACAACGAACCAATTTGACCATGTTTTTGATAGCTTTGAATCTGCAGAATAAATTTATAAGGGATGATTAGGTTGGGTAAACAAAAAATTGTACAAGTTATTAACAGTAATCAGTCAGAGTTTACGGATATGGCGAAAAAAATCTGGAATCACCCTCAAGTAGCATATGAAGAAGAGTATGCTTCTAGTTTACAAATGTCTAAATTAGAAGAAGAGGGGTTTACAATTCAATCAAATATTGCTGGCATAAGTACAGCGTTTGTTGCTGAATACGGCGGGGGTAAACCGATCATCGGGATATTGGGTGAATATGATGCATTGCCAGGACTTTCTCAACACGTAAGTACTGTTAAAGAGGCAATTATTTCTGATGGTCCTGGACATGGTTGTGGGCATAATCTACTAGGAACAGCGGGTGTAGAAGCTGTTGTAGCTTTAAAGAAAGTTATGAAGGAGGAGGGGCTTAGTGGAACAATCCGTTATTATGGTTGCCCGGCAGAAGAAGTTCTCTCTGGAAAAACTTTTATGGCTAGAGAAGGCGTCTTTCATGATTTAGATTGTGCTTTAACATGGCATCCTGGTAACTCCAATACAATTATAAATATGAGTATGCAAGCAGTAGTTTCTGTTAAATTTCATTTTAAAGGTATTACTGCCCATGCGGCCTCAGCACCTCATGCAGGGAGAAGTGCTCTGGATGGTGTAGAACTTATGAATACAGGAGCCAACTATTTGCGTGAACATGTTCCAGATGGTTCTCGTATTCATTACATCATTACAAATGGTGGACTGGCACCGAATGTTGTTCCTGATGAGGCAAGTGTATGGTACTATTTAAGAGGAGCTAGCAAAGATAAAGTTGATCAATTACTCAGGAGAGTGGAGAAAATCGCAGAAGGTGCAGCGATGATGACGGAAACAAATGTAGAATCAGAGATTTTAGCATTTGCATATGAAACTCGTCCTAATCAACATTTAAATGAGTTAATGTATGACAATATGGAAAAATATACAGATTTAGTATTTACTGCAGATGAACAAGCATTTGCAAAACAGTTAGTGAGTTCGATTGATCAATCAGTTGAAAAGGCAACTGGTTTGTTTGGAAGTACGGTTAATGAGCTACTCCCAACAAACGTTCAATACAATCGGGAATTAAATGGACAATCAGTTGGTGGTTCAACAGATGTGGGAGATGTAAGTTGGATTACACCAACTGGCATGGTTAGTACAACTTGTGCTCCTGTAGGTGTTCAACTTCATTCTTGGCAGGCAACTTCATCATTTGGGTCAACGATAGGTTATAAAGGAATGCATTTAGCAGCTCAAATCATGTCATTGACAGCGTATGATTTGTTGAATAATAAAGAAAGTGTACTTGAGAAAGCAAAGGATGAATTTATGAGAAGTTCAAATGGGAGACAATATGTTGCTGGAATCCCAAAAGAAATAAAACCTCCGATTCAAAAAAGTAAAGAGAAAGTTCATTAAGTTTAGGTTGGCGACTGGTGCGGAGTATGATTTTCGGTAGCGGTGAGTAGAACGCTATTCATCGCCAGCCAATCCGCTTAATACATATAATGAAAGCCGGTGACATTTTACTCGTTGTAAAATGTCACCGGCTTTTCATATCAGGAGGGTTTTGTGCTCGTTTTTTGGTTGGGTAAAGGGCAGTATTTTTTGATATAGTATGAGACAGTCGTGGGCATATGTTCAGACTTTTAAACCTACCCATTCCAAATTCATAGGGAAAAATAAAACCAACTGAAAGGATGATTCGTCAAATGAAGAAAGGGGGAGAAGTATGGCTTTTGCTTATGAACAAAAACAAGAGCGTGTGATAGATAAAGAAGAGATATTAATAGAAATTATGAATACATATGGCGATGAATTGCTCCGACTTATTTATTCCTATGTGAAAAATAAAGAAGTTGCTGAGGATTTGACACAAGATATTTTTATAAAAGTGTACGAGCGAATTGACCAGTTTGAGCAACGCTCCTCTTTAAGAACGTGGCTTTATCGAATTGCGATTAATCAAAGTAAGGACTATTTAAAAAGCTGGCATTTTCGAAAAGTTCGAACCGAAGCAGAGGACTTTTTTCTTTCACATACAGTGGAGAAAACTCCCGAAATTCGAACAGTTGAAAAAGCAGAAGAGGAAGAGCTTGTGTGCAAAGTCTTTAGTTTGCCACTTAAATACCGTGAAGTCATTTATCTTTTTTATTATCAAGAATGTTCAGTTGGAGAGATTTCAGAGTTGTTAAAAGTAAAGGAAGGAACAGTGAAAACAAGACTCTATCAAGCGAGACGAAAATTAAGGATCAAGTGGAATGAGGAGGACTTGTAATGGATGACCAATTGAAAAAGTTAAAAAAAACAATGGATAATTCAGTTTTTAAAAAGATGTCTTTCTCACCAGAGCTACAAAACAAAGTATTGGCTAATCTTCAGCGTTCAAGTGTTACGACAGAGCAGTTAAAAAGAGAGGTTTTGTCAATACTAAGTCATCAGGCTTTGACAGGGTATGAACTTTTAATCAAAATGGAGCAAATTGGTGAAAAGTATTTTGAAAACCATGAAGGGGAACTGTATCAGCTTTTGCATCAATTTGAACAGGATGAACTTTTAAATGGTGAATGGTTAGAGGAAGACAAGTATTACCTCATCAGTAAAAAAGGGAAGAAGTATTTGCGGAAAATGGAAAAGGAACATAAGGAAAAACTGAGTGGGCAGGAGAGGTGGACATGACCACAAAATCCTTTGATGCTTTTTTAACAAGAGTGACTGAGCAAATGAAATCAAAAGAAGGCAAACACCTTGTTCAAAAGGAACTATACTCGCATCTTCAGCAAAGTAAAAAAGCTAATATGAGAGCTGGATATTCAGATGAAGAAGCGGAAGTCAATGCGATATCGCGAATGGGTGACCCTGTCCAACTAGGGAGGAAAATGAACAAATTACACCGACCATTGATTGATTGGTGGATGCTCGCTTTAGTAGGGGGCTTGTTTTTATTAAGCTTTGTTCCTTTTTTGCTTGTCGACATACAGGCGATGCGAGTTGAAACACAGCTATTTTCGGTTTTGTTAAGTTTTATTTGTATAATGGGACTGATGTTTTTTGATTTTCGTCACTTGATTATACGCTGGAAATGGTTTTTAGCTTTAGCGGCAGCTTATATCCTTTTATTTCTTGTCGGTTCTTTGTTTAATATGCCTTTTATTTATAATGTATATGGTTTGGAAAAGCTTTATTTATTTGGATTACGAATTCCGCATCAGTGGTTTATTTTCTTTCTGTTCATTGGGTTAGTTGGATTTTTAGCTTTTGCAAGAATAACATCATTCAAAAAAACTTGGCCACTCTTTATGAGCATCTGGTCTCCTGTTTTTTTGCTTGGTAATGATCTTGGACCATTTTTAACGCTTTTACATTTAGTTGTTTCGTTTATGCTTATTATTTTTTCATCGCTAAATAGGGAATTGAAAAGTCATTTTTTGTGGGTCAATGCAGTCATTAGTGGAGCTTTCGTGATTTTATTATTATTGTTTATGCGCCCACACCATTATGATCGTATTTATGCCGTATTAAGAATGGATTCGGGCGGTTCCAGTTGGATTTATGAACGGTTGACAGATATTATTGTTGCCTCCTCCTGGTTTGGACAAAAGGACATGAGCTGGATAACAACAATCCCAGATATACATACAATTACGGCCTTAGCAATTGTTATTTATTATGGAGGCTGGCTTTTAACTGGATTATTAATGCTTATATTTATGGCTATTGTCATTCGCTTTTTTTGGCTCTTTATTCAATTACAGTATGAACCAGGGCGATTATTATTAGTGGGAGGGATCGTTATTATATTTTTCCCATTTCTGTATAACACGTTGATGATCTTTGGGCTATTACCGTACACAGGTGTTAACTTTCCTATTTTAAGTTATGGAGGAGCGGAGAAGGTTTTTTATAGTGTTATTATTGGGCTAATGTTAAGTGTCTATAGGCGGAAGTTATTTTTGCAAAAAGGAGCACTTAGGTGAGGGAGCTTTCAAAAGTAAAAACATAAAAACCAACCATATTTTTTGATAGAATGGTTGGTTTTTAATGATCTAATGAGAAATAGATTATTCGTCGAATTTGGCAAAAGGTTATTTAAGAATAAGTTATGAAACAGCTCGTAATTCCAAAATGTGTAAGAGGGCTAATGCATCAATGTTTATAAAATGATATAACAAAGGTAGAAAAGGAATCATAATGAATGCATTCGGAGGAAAGTTTAATGAAAATCTTACTCGTAGAAGATGATAAAACGATCGCATTGGGGCTTGAATATTCGTTGCAGCAGGAAGGCTATGAGACGATTCTATGTCACGATGTTCAATCAGCTAAAGAAGTGATCGCCTCAAAATTAAAGGGAATTTCTTTATGCTTATTTGATTTGTCTTTACCTGATGGGTCGGGTTATGAGCTTTGTCAGCAAGTGAAAAAAAATGGCGATGTACCGGTTATTTTTTTAACGGTTGTGGATGATGAAGTGAATGTCGTAATGGGTTTAGATATGGGAGCGGATGATTATATCACGAAGCCTTTTCGGATAAGAGAGCTCCTTTCTCGGATTAAATCGGTTTTGAGGCGGTATGAAAAGTCAGCAACAAATGAGCAGAAGCCTCAAAATATAATAAAGCTTCAGGATGTGCAGGTCCATCTTTTAGAAGGCAAGATTTATAAAAAAGAGGAAGAAATTTTACTGACGGCGTTGGAGTATCGGCTGATTATGATTTTTGCCAATCATCGTGGTCAAGTTCTTTCAAGAACTCAGTTGCTTGAGCAAATATGGGATGTGGCCGGAGATTTTGTCAATGACAATACACTTACCGTTTATATAAAGAGGCTAAGGGAAAAGTTAGAAGATGATCCACAAAAGCCGAAGATTATTCAGACTGTACGCGGCTTAGGCTATAAGGTTGGGGTGTAGAATGTTTCGAAACAAAGAGGTTCGAATTTTATTAATAGTTCAGGTGATCATGGCGGCAATTACCGTTCTTTTTGTGTACTTTTTCTCGGTCGAGGCGGCCATTATTGTAACCATTTTAGCGATTCTTTTTATAGGTAGTTATTTCGTATTCACCCATTGGCGTTACCGTGAAATTAAAAAGTTAACCGGTTATTTACGGAAAATTAATGCGGGGCATTACTCCCTTGATGTTAGAGACAATCAAGAAGGAGAACTGAGTATCTTAAAAAATGATATTTATAAAGTGACATTACGGTTGTCAGAATACAGTTCTGGATTGGAAAAGGACAAACAGAAATTAACAGATGCGATTTCTGATATATCGCATCAAATCAAAACACCTCTGACATCTATGACCGTAATGTCTGATTTGCTAAGTAATCCACAGCTTGACCCTGTAAAAAGAAAAGAGTTTACGCAAAATATCCAAATGCAGCTTGAGCGAATGGATTGGCTCGTCTCTTCTTTATTAAAGCTCTCTAAGATCGATGCTGGAACGATTCTGTTTAAAAAGGAAACCATTAATTTACATAAACTAATGAACGAAGCACTCAAACCAATGCTCATTCCAATTGAGCTAAAAGAGATTTTAATTGAAGTAAAGGGGCAAGAAGGAGCCACATTTAGCGGTGATTATAATTGGACAAAGGAAGCACTTATCAACTTAATTAAAAATGCCGTGGAACATACTCCTATTGGCGGAAAAATTGAAATTGAGTATCTCGAAAACAGTTTATTTACAGAGCTTGTGATTAAGGATAACGGAGTCGGAATTGTGTCGAGCGATTTACCTTATATTTTCAAACGTTTTTATAAAGGTAAAAATGCTGTAGAGGGTAGTGTTGGCATCGGCTTAGCAATGGCTCATAGCATTATAACGAGTCAAAAAGGAGACATAGAAGTCCACAGTGAACAAGGAAAAGGCACAAGCTTCTTTATTAAATTTTACAAGCAGATTATTTAAACGTACTGATGGCACTGTACAATGATTGGCAATGGACGAGAAGTCTACAGGAGAAAGCATAAAGTATGGAGCTCAACATCACCTTATCTTAGAAATTAGTTATCCGAGTAGATAGTCGCACATGGGTTCAAACTGTTGTTTCATAATCCAAAGCGGAGCGAGCGGAATGCCCGGTTCACCCGCGGAACGCGTAGGGCATGCAGCTCACGGAGTAGACCAAATACTCATATTAAAGACACTAATGTTTGACTAATATAGAAATACTGAAAGTGACTAAACTGTCACTTTGGTAGTCACCTCACAGTCATTTTAGGCAGATATACTAAACGTATCATAACAACAAATGGAGGATTCAATATGGATATTTTAAAAATAGAAAATCTGTCTAAAGTGTACGGCAAAGGAGAAACTGCGGTTACAGCATTAAATAATGTTTCTTTTACAGTTAAAAAAGGTGAATTCGTGGCCATTATCGGTCCATCAGGTTCAGGGAAATCGACGCTCCTACACTTACTTGGAGGAGTAGACCGCCCAACCAGTGGAAAGGTTTTAGTAGATAACACTGATATGTATGAATTAAATGAAACAAATTTAGCGATTTTTAGAAGACGACAAATCGGCTTGATTTATCAGTTTTATAATTTGTTACCTATTTTAACGGTTGAAGAAAATATGACCCTTCCACTTTTATTAGACTCATATAAAGTCGATCAGAAGCATTTTATGGATACTGTTCACAGATTAGGGCTAGAAGGAAGGCTGAACCATCTCCCAAATCAGCTTTCAGGAGGACAACAGCAGCGTGTCTCGATCGGGCGTGCTCTCGTCAGTAATCCAGCGATTATGCTTGCCGATGAGCCAACTGGGAATCTAGATAGTAAAAATAGTAAGGAAATTATCGATTTATTAAAGATGTTTAATAAAACGTATAACCAAACACTGATTGTGATTACCCATGATGACCGAATTGCTTTACAAGCTGATCGGGTTATCTCGATTGAAGACGGACAAATCGCTAAGGACGAGGTGATTCGTCCATGAACATCGTCAACAAAGTGACCGTCAGACATTTAAAAGAAAACAAAAAGCGGACACTGATTACATTAATTGGTACGATTATCTCAGTAGCAATGGTGATGGCGGTCGCCACATTAGGTACGTCCTTTATGAACATGCTCCAACGTGATTCGATTGAAATGCATGGAGATTGGCATGTAATGTATGGCGGGTTGAATGAAGAGCAAGTTGAGGCAGTTCAAAATGAGGTAAACACAGATTACCTCTCTCTTTTGCATGAGCGCGGGTATGCGTTTTTGGAAGGGAGCGCTAATAGAAGCAAACCTTATTTATATGTACAGCAAATGAACGAAGATGGCTTTGAGCAAATGCAAATTAATTTAGTAAGTGGCCGTCTTCCTGAAAAAAGCAATGAAGTAGTCATCTCAGAAGAAATCGCTAAAAATGCCCGTGTCCAGTTCGAGATTGGTGACGAGCTTCAACTAGAAGTGGGGCAACGATTTTCTGACAGTGAAGATTTTTACTTGAACCGAGGCGATAATGGTTCATTATTTGTAACGAATGATGAAACGCAAGAAACGTTAATTAATGTAGAAAATGAAACTTACACTGTTGTCGGAGTTGTGGAAAGTCCATTTTGGGATTATTTTTGGTCGGCGGGCTATTCCATTATTTCCTTTCTTGACCAAGAAACAGTTGCCAAAAGCTCAGATGTTTTTGGGTTTGTGACTTTAGATAAAGTAAAAAGGGCTCTCTTTGATGATGCTGATGCTTTTGCAAAAGCAAACGGGATCGAGACCGTTTATTACAATCATGATCTCTTGAGGTATCATGGCTTTACAGCAAATGATAATATGCAAACAACTCTTTATGGTCTTCTTTCAATTATTATCGTAATTATTATGGTAGGTTCTGTCGCCCTTATTTTTAACGCTTTTGCCATTTCGGTATCAGAGCGATCACGATATTTAGGTATGCTTTCAAGTGTTGGGGCAACTAAGCGACAAAAGAGGAATTCGGTTTATTTTGAAGGGTTAATTATAGGTGGAATTAGTATACCAATTGGAGTTCTCGCTGGAGTTACAGGGATTTGGGTAACATTAATGATCATTAACTCAATATTAAGCAACATTGGTTACGATAATGAATTATATCTAGTCGTATCGCCATGGTCTGTCCTTATTGCGGTATTAATTTCAGCTTTAACAATTTTTATTTCTACTTATATTCCAGCCAAACGAGCTTCGAAAATTTCAGCTATTGATGCGATTCGACAAACAAAGGATGTCAAACTAACAAAACGTGCGGTTAAAACTTTACCAATCGTTCGCAAAATCTTTGGAATGGAAGCAGAAATTGCTTTAAAGAACTTAAAGAGGAACAAAAAGAGGTATCAAGTTACCGTCTTTTCTTTAATGATCAGCATTGTCTTATTTTTGAGTGTGTCTTATTTTACCTTGAGTTTAACAAAATCATTAGATATGTCCCAAAGTGGAAATAACTTTGATATTAGCATATACTCCAGTAATTATAATGGTGAGATGGATCGTTTAATGGAGCAAATAAGCTTATTGGAGAATGTGACCGACTACAGTTTAAATCGGACAAGTAATTTTCACTTATGGGTGGAGGAACAATATTTACCGTCTGAAATCCTAAAGCTAGTGGAAGAATATCCAGACATGATGGAAGAGGGAAAATATCAATATTATATTGAACTCGTTACGATGGAACAAGCTATATTTGATCAATATGCAGCATTAGTTGGTGGAAACATAGAGCAATTAAATGATCCGAATGAACGTAGGGCAATATTAATTGATAACATTCAGTATGAGGATAGTGAGCAAGGGAAATATGTTGAAGCAACAGGAATTAATGCAGAAATTGGTGACATCCTTACCTTATCAGAAATGATCTTTGATGAAGAAGGAAATGATTATGTTAATCAAGAGGTCGGTTCGATCGAAATCGCCAACTTAACAAGCCAATTGCCGATAGGTTATTTTAATTCTTGGCTAGGCAATTTAACGATGATTGTGTCTCCAGTCGTTTTTGAAGAGATAATAGCGAGTAAAGAAGAAGGAGAGCCAGGTTATGGTCTTTTCTTACAAACAGACGATCCAGTCGCAACACAGGAGCAACTTGACTCAATGGATGATACGGCAAGTATGAGTATTCATAACTCATTTTTAAGTCGTCAAACAGATGAAAACATCATGAAAATATTATCCATTTTTATTTACGGGTTTATTACATTAATCACTTTGATTTCTATTGCCAATATATTTAACACGATTTCAACAAGTATCGCTTTACGAAAAAGAGAGTTTGCGATGCTAAAATCAATCGGAATGACGCCAAAATCCTTTAATAAAATGATCTATTTTGAAAGTATTTTCTATGGGTTGAAGTCAACCTTATATGGACTGCCAATCAGTGTTGCGATTATGTATTATATTTATTATACGAATCAAAATACATTCTCTTATGCTTTTGAACTTCCTTGGATGAATATCGTTATCGTCGTATTTGCTGTCTTTATGATCGTCGGAGCTGCGATGTTATACTCAATGTCTAAGGTGAAAAAAGAGAATATCATTGATGCCTTAAAGCAGGAAAATATATAAAGAGGAATTGCTGTTTTTATCAGAAGGAGACTACTAGGAGCAATATTAGTAGTCTTTTTTTTGATATAGAGAATGTCTAATGGAATAGTCAAAGGTGGTGTCTGCCTCGCAGTCTCTAAGTGCAGATTTTCAACGCTCTACTCACTTCGAAAAACTATCCAAAATATTCTATTTAGCACCTCGACTTGCATTCATTCGACTAATTTGCTAATATCGTTTCATAGCTAATGGTTTTGAAAATTAGAGAGGGAGTAATATTATTTATACTTTTAATAAAGAAGGTCACTTACTTGAAGAAGAGGTTGATACATTAAATCGAGTGTCCAAATTATCGATAAGCTCTTTAAATATGGAGGCCATCTCGGCAGTAACAATGACCTACCGGGCGGCTCAAGGGCTACGTAACAAAATGGAGAAAGAGGTACTTGCTCCGTATAAATTATCATGGACTTCCTTTTCGCTCTTATATGATTTATGGATACATGATTCGGTTGAAACAAAAAGGCTAGCGGAATTAGCGGGAGTTACTAAAGCAACGGTTAGTAATGTGACCAATACATTAGAGCGTAAAGAACTTTGTTATCGCAAATCAGATCCACATGACAGAAGGTTAACGAATGTTTTGATAACAGAAAAAGGAAAAATGGTCATGGAGGAGTTATATCCGCATTTTCATCAGAAAGAAGTGGAAATCGTTTCTGGTTTAGACAAAGAAGAACAAAAACAGCTTTCAAACTTACTGCGAAAAGTGATTAAGGAGCAAAACTTTTAAATAAAAGGGGAGGCAATTAGATGGAAACGACAGTGGCTAAATTAACAATGGAACAACAACATGAAGTAAAAAGGCAGTTGGCCATTTATCAAGAAGGAACACATGATATCATTCCGTCTGAAGAGTTAGAGAAAAAGATAGTAAATTCTATTTTAGAAAATCGGCCTTTAAAGGTAAAGCTTGGACTTAATCCATCAGCACCAGATGTCCATTTAGGTCATACCGTTGTGTTAAAAAAACTGAAGCAATTTCAAGATAATGGACATACGATTCAATTATTAATTGGTGATTTTACTGGAAAAATCGGTGACCCGACTGGGAAGTCTGTTGCGAGAAAACAATTAACCGATGAACAAGTAAAATTAAATGCTAAAACGTACTTTGAGCAGTTTGGAAAAGTCATTGATATGGATAAAGTGGAGCTTCATTATAACTCAGAGTGGTTATCTAAATTAAGCTTTGAAGAAGTTATTCAACTCGCTGGAAAAATAACGGTTGCGAGATTAATGGAGCGAGATGATTTTGAAGAACGGATTGCTTTAGGTAAACCTATTTCATTACACGAATTTTTCTACCCACTTATGCAAGGTTATGATTCTGTTGTTTTAGAAAGTGACATTGAGCTAGGGGGTACTGATCAACATTTTAACGTCTTAATGGGGCGTCATTTCCAAGAGAGATTTGGAAAAGAGAAACAAATTGCGATTTTAATGCCTTTATTAGAAGGGTTAGACGGCTTGGAGAAAATGTCAAAGTCGAAAAACAATTACATTGGCATTGATGAAAAACCTAAGGACATGTATGGAAAGGCGATGTCGATTCCTGATTCCTTAATGGTCAAATATTTTGAGTTAATTTCTGATTACACAATAGAGCAAAATGAAGCTATAAAAAGGGACTTAGCATCAGGGGAACTGCATCCAAGAGATGCCAAGATGAAATTAGCCCGTAGCATTGTGCGGATGTACCATAGTGAAGAACTTGCTGAAGTCGCTGAACAGCATTTTATTACCGTTTTTCAGAAAGGGGTTTTGCCTGAGCAGATTCCTTCTGTTGAATGGAAGGGGGCTGGTGAGGTCGCGATTTTGGACTTGCTTGTCGACTTGAAATTAATGCCCTCTAAAAGTGAAGCGAGAAAAATGATAACAAATGGAGGTGTCAAAATCAATTCTGAAAAGGTCAGCGATTTTTATCATACTGTCAAAGTAGAAGATGGAATGGTTGTGCAAATAGGAAAGCGAAAGATCGTACAGCTGCAATATAAGGAATAGAAAGAGTTTGGGACAAACCCCTCCTCTGGTAGGAAGAGCCAGTGACATTTTACTCGTTTAAAACGTCACTGGCTTTCGTTCTATTTATCGGAATTTTAGTGGATGGCTACGAATGGCAGTCTACTCACCGCCCCCGAAAATCATGTTCCGCGTCAATCGCAAGGTGCTAAACTAACCGGCTAGGTCGGTGGACTTCTGTTTATTTAGTAGCTAACACATTTTTATAAATATAAAGAGCATCGATTGTATGGAAGGGAGCGGTTTGGCTAGAGCCATCGGCGCCTGCTGTGACTAAAATATATTCCACCCCATCAACGATTGCATAACTCGCTAAACAAAGACCAGCTTGTCTTGTATACCCTGTTTTTCCCCCTAAAATGTTGACATTAGGCATCATCGGTTCACCTTCCATCATTTGAAACATTGTACTGTTAAACGTAATGCCCTCTGAACGAAGATTTGTACTTCCTGTTGTGTAACGCTCACTTGTAAAAATTTCTTTAAATGTCGGGTTTTTTAAGGCTTCTTTTAATAAAAGAGCCATATCATACACGGTGGAGTAATGGTTTTCTTGATCAAGGCCTGTTACGTTAGCAAATGTGGTATCGTTCATATGAAGCTCATTAGCCTTTTGGTTCATCAACTCAACAAAGTTCATTTCTGACCCCGCTATATGATTAGCTAAGGCAACGGAAGCTTCAGCTCCTGAAGGCAGTAAGGTGCCATAAAGCAAATCAATCGCTTTAACCTCTTCATTAGGAAGGAATCCAGCTAAAACAAGGTTCTTTTCATTTAAAATTGGAAAGATATCCGCGTCAATTTTGACTGACTCCTCTTTTTGCTCAAGCTGTTCTATCGCCACTAATGTTGTCATCATTTTGGTTAGTGAAGCAACCGAGATTTCTTGCTGATGTCGTTTTTGATAAATCACTTTTTCATCGTCTAACCGCAGCAAATAAAACTGTTCACTATATAAATTATCTTCTAGTTCTTTGGAGCTTTCAAAAAGGTAATTTATCTGTTTATCTGGCCAAAAGGGCAAAGAATGTTCCGAATTCATTAGTAAAAATAAGGCGACTAGACCCGTGCCACTTAAAACGATTACTTTATTCATTTCAACTAGATTCTCCTCTGTATTATGTTTATCAATAACTAACTTTCAGGGATTATTCCTCATCCGTTCAATTGATTTAAAGTACAGAACGTAATGTCTTTATTAACCTCACCTTATTTTAACAAAGTTAAACTAGGGCTAGATGATTTGTTTCTTAATTTAACTTTATTTTACGATCTAATTTTTTAGATTATTTTAAAAATATAGTTGCGATCTATAAATTTAGATCATATAATGATATTAGATTAATAAAAGTCAGAAAATATAGACTTGGAGGTTGGAAAAATGGAATTTAAACGAATGAATATAAATCTTAAGCAACAAAAACTGCTCTCAAATCCGTTAAGGGTAAAAATCGTCTACTTATTAGCAGAGGAGCCGATGACATCGAAACAAGTGGCAGAAGCGTTAGAAATGTCACCAGGCAATATTCATTATCACATTCAACAACTTTATCAAAATGATATTTTGGAGCTTACAGAGGTAAGAGAGAAAAAAGGTATTAATGAAAAGTATTACCGAGCCAAAGCAACACATTTTGTTTTAGAAAATAAAACCGAAAAGGGAACTGAGGAGGTAGAGGAACATGAAAGTTATCATTCGGTTCATGATTTTACAGAAAAAGAACTGGAAGAATTTAAAAATGAGTATAGCCATTTATTATTAAAGTACTTAAAAAAATCAGTAACTAAAACGACCGAAAAACGTAAGAGCTACCATTTAAACCTTGATATTAAACAAACAAAAGGAGAGGAAATGGAATGAAATTATTTAATCGAAATTTTAATATTTTATTTTCAGGAGCATTTGTCAAAGGGCTTGGCAGTGGGATATACTCCGTAGCAGCGATGCTCCTTGTGCTCCATTTAACAGGGAATGTCTTTTATTCAGGGGTCACTTTTTTTGTGATTAGCATTCCGAATATTATCGGCTTTCTGATTGCTCCACTAGCCAACTATGTTTCATTTAAAAAAGGGCTTATCAGTGCTGAATTTCTAAAATCTATTCTACTCATGTCGATACCACTTCTTTACTCCTTAGATCTTCTTCATGTCTTTTATGTCATTGCCATTATGTTCTTCACAGCTTTAATCTCACAATTCACGTATCCAATTGAAACAACCTTAATCCCTACTTTTGTGGGGGAAAAAAATATCGTCAAAGCAAATTCCTTAATGCAAACACTTCGTGAAGGACTAGACGTTGTTTTTTTAGCTGTAGCCGGTATCTTAATTGCGTTTGTTGGCAATGCAGAGGCTGTTTTTATTACCGCGATTTGTCACTTCATCACAGGTATTCTTTATTGTTTCTTCCGTTTTCAAGTCCAGGATTCATCTGGATATGAAAAATCATCGACATCAGCATGGAAAACATATAAAAAAGATTTAAATGAAGGAATTCAATTTATTCGTGGTTCAGATATTTTCAAAAAGATACTTGGACCAGCGATCATGATAAATTTCTTTTTCGGAGGGGCTATGGCTGTATTACCAGCTTTTGCACTCTTTCATGGTGGCAGTGATGAATATTATGGTTATTTATTATCAGCGATTACAGTAGGGAGTTTAATTGGTGCCATCATAACACCTAAATTTAAAAACTTCTCATTTGGTAAATTGCATATTGTCGGATTTTTAGTTGCTGGAATAGCTATTATTGGTGTTGCTTATGTCCCGTTTTGGATCAGCCTTATGTTAATGCCAATTACTTTTATATGTATCACAATTACAAATATTATTTTATTCTCTATCATTCAACAAAAGGTAAAAAGAGCATTGGTTGGCCGTATTATTACTGTAGTCACAAGCTTTGCTGGCCTGGCTATGCCACTTGGCGGATTAATTGGAGGAGCACTTGGAAATATAAATGTCATTTATCCCATCGTTTTAGCTGGACTATCCATGTTATTTATTAGCTTATACTTTTTAATCCAACCGACACTAAGAAAACTGCCAAAAGCCGATGAGGTCAGCTTTAATGCTAATTTTGAAAACGGAGAAGTAGCATTAGAACCAACGGGTGCTGTGAACAAATAAACGGTGGCTATTTCTAGTAAATCGATTTTGTTTGAAGTGTGTATAAACAAGTTTAAAAGGTCGATATATATTGTCCACATCTGTGGATAAAATAATGAGTATTTTCAAAATAGTTAAATTTGAAATAAGAAATGATTATAAAAATATGTTTGAGATGAGCATTAAAATAGGCTTTTCTCTATTTTTTTTGTTTAAAAAGTCAGAAGGGGTGGGTAATAAATGTCCTGTGGAAAAGCTGTTAGTAAGTGCTTACATTTTAATGGGACCTATAGGTTAGATGAATGTATTTTAATCATGAGACTTATAAGTGGTGATGAAATTAAGTCTGATTAAAATTGAACATTCAGAAAATAATTCTGCTTTTTGCTCATTTTTTCTTGTTTTGTGATATAGTAGGATCAATTTATTAATTGAGGTGAGTGTAGATGAGTCAAGTTGAGCAGAGTATAGCATTAGATTTAGAGCGAATTGTTTTTATTGGACGATCGTATGAGGAGTATATAAAAATGTTTGCCTTATCAGAGGAAGCGCTTATCGGCAAACGGATTCTTGATTGCCCGGCTGGGGCGTGCTCTTTTGCGGCCGTTGCGGCTAAAAAGGGGTTAAATGTGACCGCCATTGACCAAGCATATCGATTTTCACCGGAACAAATCAGAAGAAAAGGTGTGCTAGATATTGAACATGTTATCGATAATATGCACATGACGAAAACGAAGTATCAATGGGAATTTTTTGAAAATATACCTCATTTAAAAGAGCATCGTTTAACAGCTCTACAGACATTTCTGGCAGACTATACACAATGTAATGATAACTATATTACGGCGACAATTCCTAATTTGCCGTTTGCAGATGGTGAATATGATCTGCTTTTATCCGCACATTTTCTATTTATGTATGGAGACCGATTAGACGTAACTTTTCATTTAGAGGCGATTAATGAAATGATTCGTGTGACGAATAAGGAAGTTCGTATTTTTCCGCTTGTCGATTTATATGGGAAACGTTATGAACATCTTGATATTGTAATTAGTCATATTCGTGGATTAGGTTGTGATGTAGTGATGGAAGAAGTAGAATATGAGTTTCAAAGAGGGGCTAATACGATGTTGAGAATTTTAAAATAAATCAAATTTATCCCTAACGGTCGTCGCTGGTTTGAGGGCTATATTCAAGCATCTCTTTCGCTCTTATTCACATTTCCCCAACTAGCAGGTGGATAACTAAAAAAGGATGTGACCCTGATGGACGATATTCACAAACTATCCCCAGTTGATGCGGCAAAAAAGATAATTGAATCGAGTTTTCCACATTGTGAGTTTGCCTTGTTAGCTGGTAGTACCGTGAGAGGAGAGGCAACCAAAACATCAGATTTAGATATTGTGATCCTGCAAAATGATATAACCGGAATCATTTCCTTTGTTGAACAAATATTAGAACCGTTTGGTGGTTTCTATTTTGCTGGATTTGCTATAGGGAAAAGAGAGTAAGGCGGATTAAAGGAATCCGCCGAAATGAAGGATATATATTTGTTAATAACGTCTTTTTTGTGGATGAAATTGTGGTTGATAATAATGGTTTGGAGTTGCGTTCTGTGGATAATAAGTATTGGCATATTGATTGGAATGGTTCGAGCGGTTTGATTGATGTGCTGTTTGTGATGGATTTCGTTCACAATTAGCAGATGGTCCAATGAATAAGTTCGGCTCGATAGAATCAGTAGCGGCCTTCCATTGCTCTTCATCTATACAATACGTATGAGCCATAATTTGATCAGGAGTGAAGTGGAGAATATCTGAACCAAGAACAACCTCAGGCTGTGGAGCATTAAAAATGGCAAGGAGGTGCGTATTGTCAGAAGTAGCGACTTCATAATGCCACCAGCCCTGCGGTACATTCGAGACTTGACCAGGAGTAATCGGGAAATTTAATAATTCCTTTGTAAAAGGATTTAAAATGGATACAACCGCTGAGCCAGAAATACAATACACTAACTCGGCTGCATTTTGATGGTAATGTGGTTCAACTACATTGGAATTGCTAAGGTAAATATCGAGTAGTGAGACATTATCAAGCGTATTTAATTGTTGTATACCGAGTACATTTATGAAATTTTCATTATTTTTTCTCATAAGATTATTTGTATTTACATCAAAAAAGAATTGTGCTGATGGAGACGTATAATCCATATACTTTGTCATACTGTCCTGTCACCTCTTTAAGATTTTTTTATCCGTTTATAGGATATGTGCCTAAACGGAATAGGGTGAAAAAATAAAACGGAGAGACGTTAGTATTGAAATGAGTAAGGGTTGGTTTAATGGAAGGAAAGGAATGAAATGGTTTAGTTGGCTTGTTTTAATGTAAGTGTAAAATATAGATTTTTAATACTGAATAGGCAAGAAATCATACTACTGAAGAGCCTACTGAAAAAGTCTCATGCTCAACCTAAACAGGGAAGAATCTCAAACAATTTGATTATGGGTTAATTATGGCTTCAAATGGTTTTCTTTGACCGAAGCGAGCGGAATGCCCGGAGGCTCCCGATTCACCCGCTATTGCTGTGGGCATGCAGCACGCGGAGTATGCTAACTAATGTAACCATACTTGCCTTCATTAGTGAAACATGGGAAATCCTACAGCGACTTTGTCATGAGAAGGCTCCCTGTTCACTCGCCGAACGCGAGTATATTTCAGGAGCAAATGCTAGAGGCTAGACGACCATAACGTTCAGATTTCTCATAAGTAAAAACTCTTTTGTTCTAACCAAAAGGAGTGTGGAAAGTATGAGGCTTGCTATTATCCTATAACTTTTTTAACTTATATCTTTATATTATTAGAGCTTTATTTCGTAGCTTTCCTGATAATTATTACGATCATTATTGTTGATATAATCATCCAAGCTAAAGAAGAACGATTGCAACGAATAGTTACATATATACTTTTGATTGCTATTTTTCTTTATATATATATTTTGTTTTTTAAATAGAGGAGACGGGAAATGAATGAGGTAAATGTTATTCTATTTGATTTAGATGGTACATTGACGGATCCGAAAGTAGGGATAACAAAATCAGTTCAATATGCTTTACGAAAATTTGATATTGAAGTAACCGATTTAGATGAGCTTGAAAGTTTTATCGGTCCACCATTAAAGCAATCTTTTCCGGAAATTTACTCTTTAAATTCAGAACAAACCGAGCAAGCCATCGAGTTTTATCGAGAGAGGTTTATAGAGAAAGGTCTTTATGAAAACGAATTATATCCAGGTGTTATGGAGTTGTTACAGACATTAAAGGAAAGGAATCATCAAGTCATATTAGCGACGTCCAAACCAACTGTTTTCGCTGAAAAAATCCTTACTTATTTTAAACTCGATCGTTATTTTGATTTAGTTGTGGGGAGTCATCTCGATGGAGGACGTTCAGCAAAAGCCGAAATTATTGATTTTATTTTACAAAAGTACCCTATGAAAAAGAAATCAGAATTTGTGATGGTCGGCGATCGGAAACATGATCTAATTGGAGCAAACGAAGTAGGTATTCAATCGATCGGTGTTCTTTATGGCTATGGATCATACCAGGAATTACAAAAACAAAATCCAACTGCGATTTGTGAAAATGTTGAGCAGTTAAGAAACAGATTAATAAAGTAGCAACCGTTATGTTATGAAAAAGAGCTGCCATCCTAAACTAAAGAGTAATTGAAAAAGTCTCATGCTCAACCTAAACAGGGAAGACTCTCAAGCAATTTGATGATTCATTAGATGGTCATTATGGTTTCAACTGGTTTTTCTTTGACCAAAGCGGAGCGAGCGGAATGCCCGGAGGCTCCCGACTCACCCGCGGAATGCGTAGGGCATGCAGTGAGTTGGTGTATGCTAACTAATGTAACTATTTTTACTGTGTAGACCGCTTTTTAATAGCCTCCGATTTTGTCATATTAGGAGGCAGCTTTTTGTTTGCTGTTTATAAAAGTACGGTTTGAATTTCTTAAGAGAATTTTAATTACTTCTGAGAGGGTAATTAGGTAAAGACCAGACAAAGGCAAGTTATTATGAGGGAACATAAAAAAATAATTCAACCTCGTAATGAGAGTACTTAGAAAATCACTAAAATCAACATAATAATAGGTATTAAGTGGTTGAATGATTTCTAGATAAATTAAACATACAAATGCGATAAGGTTAACAATAAATAAGATGATTCCTCCATAAAAAAGCCATTTTACGACCAAATGTATAATTGGATTCATCGCTACCTCCAATCTAATAGCTTAGTCCTCTTTATTTTTATACCATTCCATTATCTCAGGGTAATCGTGAAATTTTAAAATCTTGGGCTGGAATTCACCAATTTCAATTAGTTGTTCATCGTCATTAATGAGGACAATGCAGTAGCCTTCATAAGGTGGAACAATAATATCATCCACTTTTAAACCGAGTTGATCAAAGAAATGATGAACTTTAAATTGTTCCGCTGCCTTTAACTGATGTAGCGGTTCTTCTTTTTCCGTAATTGCCTCGCCATCCTCTGTTTTATCTACAAGGGGATGGTCCGTATATGTAAGAACTGGTGTATTATTTTTATTATGTAGAACTTGGATTAACTCAGCTGCAGCAATAAGAAAAAAACCAGAAAAGCCGATAGTATTTAATGGATAAAGAACACTAGTCAAAATCATTCTCCATTTTTCCGAATCACTAGAATAATAATGGTATTCATTTGCACTACTGAATTCGCCATAGATAAGCAAACCAATCAATAACGCTCCAGAAAGTACTATTAAAACCCCAATAATAAATAAAAACTTCGCTACTCTATTACTATATCTTTTCACTAAAATCCCCCTAGCAGTTATGTATAGTAAAATATTACCACACTATTTCATTGAATAGAAAGAATATTTTACTAATTTAGATTTTTGTAGTATAGTAAAAAATCATTCCAAAATTTATCAAATTAACTCAATTATTGAAACTTTATGACGGAAAAGGAGAAAATAATGAAGGTTGCCTTTATGAAGCATGAGTTCAATCTAATGCTAAAAAGTAAAAAAAACTTATTGTTTTTACTTTTTTTAGTGATTGCTCTGCTGGTCTACTGTTTTATTCTATTACCAAATAATCAAACGGATAGTCATTTTGATCGTGTACAAGTTGAATATACGATTGGGGAAAAGATGGCGATGCAAGAAGACAGGGAAAGAAGAGGATCGACCGGTTATATTCGTTATACAATGGCACCGGTTTATGCCATCGATCAATTTTATATTGATATACATACAAAAATGTTAACGGCTTTAGAGGAAGGAGACTATTATCGATTTCTTCATTTACAAACCTTATATATAAGTTCGAATCAATCTAACTTTCTAGTAGAAGATCCTCGTTTTTTTGATTCCCCTTTTCCTATCAAGGATCGAAAGCATGCTTATTACCAAACTTTATTAAAACATGAAAGTTTATTAGCTAGTGGTAAGGAAGTGACGCCTGCGTTAATTGAGGAGAAAACAACTTTTCAAGCTCTATCAAACTTATTGCTTGGATACTTACCTTTCATTCTCCTATTTACGGCTATTTTTTTTAGTAGTGATTTACTTATTCGTGATAAGCACAATAAAACGATTATACAAGGGTTGCCAATTCCATGGTATCGTCTTCTTAACTTAAAATCAGCTATCGCTTTTTTCTATACATTAATGGTTATATCCGTATTATTTGTTTTGGGAGCTTTCTTTATTTTCATTCAGTATGGGTGGGGGTCTTTAGCAATAGAACTACCGATTATGCCACTGCAACAAACCTTTACTTTACAAGATTACGATACGATGACAATTGCGACATTTTTGCTTAAAACGATGAGTTTTATTCCAATTTGTGTGTTCTTATTGATTCGGTTGAACGTTTGGTTGAATTTACTTTTGAAAAATCAGTGGGTTGTATTAGTGATTAGTAGTTTACTATTGTTTTCTGAGAATTTTTATTTTAGTCGGACTACGAGGGAGTTATTTGGGTATGAAGTAAGCTTCTTTCCGCAAACTTATTTTGACTTTGGGAAAGCGATTACGGGCGAAAAAAGTTTTTTAATCAATCTTGAAACGATTACTTACTCAAGAGGTATCGTTGTTTTGCTCATAACTATTCTTATTGTGGAAATGCTTCTTTTTCTTACCGCGAAATATGTAAATAAACGTCGCTTCTATCAGTAAGGTCATAGCTAGAAAGGATAACCAAATATATGTATTGGAAGTATTCAAGATTTGAATTGAATTTACAAAGGCACAACAAAAAAAATCAGTGTCTAGGTCTTTTGTTAATTTTGTTTTTTATCCTCTTTTTTTTCCTTTATAGTTCTTCAAGGCCAATAACAGTGTATGAAGAAAAGCGTCAAGAGCCTAATATGTATAACTCTATATTTAACCAAATGCAATCTCTAGATGGGGTATCAGATATCGAATATGAAATTGGCTTGAATTTAAGGGAACAATCCAGTCTCGTAAACTTTCAAGTGTGGTATTTGCGAGATAAAGATAGAGACGGATATTTGGAAAATGGTCTAGAATTATCACAATTACGTCTCCGTGTTCATGAATTAGGCAATTTAGGATTACCACCTAATATGATTATTCCTGTAAATGAAATCCTTAAAGAAGAAGCTTTTTTAACGTATATTGATGAACATCATTTAGAGTTTCAAATGGATGCGGTAACCGCTAGTCAGTATTTAGTGAACGCACTAGAAACGATTAGTGGATTTGTATTTTTACTATTTATTTTAATGTTTGCCAGTGAAATACTTACCTTTGAAGGAAGACATAAGAGCGTTTTAAAAGGAGTTCCTATCTCGTTTATAAGTAAGGTACATTCCAAAGTAATGGTTTCTTTCATTTGTATCGCTCTCTTTCTATTGGTCGGGTTTGGGCTTGGAGGGTTATTTGCCGCTTGGCAATCGAGCCCTGGTGACTTTGCTGCTCCAGTTGTTATTTATCAAGGGGGCGAATTTATCGCGATATCAACCTTACAATTTTATTTATTAGTCATGATAGGGCTCCTGCTTGTCACGTTTTTTCTATTGTATTTAACGGTTTTACTTAATATTGTTTTTAAAAATGCGTATGCCACGATTATGTTTGGGCTTGGAGTATTTTTTATCCCTGATATCCTTAGCTCAGTTGGCTTACATGTATCTTGGTTACATACGATCAAGTTAATTGATATTCATGCGATCTTACTTGGAAATTCAACTGTACAATATTCTTTTAGTCAAATCGATTATACGTATGCATTGATTGCGATATTCGTTGCAACGTTAATCATTATCTCCGTTATTTACGGAATCAATAAAAAGAATTATTTAGAGAAATTTAAAAGAAAAGAGCCAAGCTCACAATCTTAAGTTAGAAATGAGGCATTGATTATGCTTGAGTTTAAAAATGTAACCGTCGCTTTTGGAGAGAGAAAAGTAATTGATAATTTGTCTTTTACAGCCAACCAGGGAGAGATTATAGGTCTCGTTGCCCCGAATGGCACTGGGAAAACGACATTGTTTAATGTAATGTCAAATTATTTACGACCTGTTAAAGGGGAAGTCATTTTTGATAGTAAACATAAATATGAATCAGAGCAATCGGAAGTATATATTCATAAACATATGTCTACTTTCCCAGAACAAAAAGATTTATTTGAAGATTTAACTGGACTTGAACATTTGCGCTTATTTGCGGATATGTGGAAGGGGTCAAGAAAGCAAATCCCCGAAGTGATCGAATATTTGAATATGGGGCATTATGTGAAAAGGAAGGTTCGTACCTATTCTTTAGGGATGAGACAGCGACTTTGCTTTGCGATGATGGTCGCAGCGGATACATCTGTAATGATTATGGATGAAGTCATGAATGGTTTAGATATTACAAATGTCGCTTTAATCTCAAAAAAACTGAGCGAAATGAAACAAGAAAATAAATTGATTTTTGTTGCCTCCCATTTGTTAGAAAACTTAGATCTATATGCAGATCGTGTCTGGTATTTAAAAAATGGTACCTTTGTCCACGAACAAATATATGAAGAAGATCAGGATTCGTTTATTAAGGTCGAAATGGATAGGCAGCAATATCATTTTTTAAAACAAAAACATGAGTTACCTGAGGAACATTTATACATCGCCAATCACTTATTATGTTTTCCTTTAAAAGGATTGAACATGAAGGAACAAACGAAATGGCTCGAACATTTTCTTGAACTATCTGATCAGCAACTAGAGGTGGGCCCATTAGGAACAATGGAGTTCTATGAAAGGTACTATCTTGAAAATGATTAAGAGAAGGAGTTTGTTGCCTCTTCTAATGGTAGTAGCTCTTATCGTGAGCGGTGGATGTATGCAATCTCAACTAAGTGATTCGGAGAAAATAAAGGCATTTCAAAATAATTATGAATTGGTGGGTGAGGAGAAGGAGCAGATGGTAGTAGGTATTAGCTCCCATATTTTTGATGAAATCGACCGCAGTAATGAAGAAGCATTAGAAGAGTTCGTCATTAGGCCATCAAGAGAGGTGGGTCAGCTCCACTCATTACCTGAGGGCAGATATCAACTGCATCCGGAGTATTCGGGAAATGTCTATATACGTGATCAAGATGGTGAGTTGATCTATCATAATATTCTCGGAAGTCGTTATGGGGTGGGGGCGATAACCATTGACTTAAAAGAAACGTTTACAATTGAGGCTGACGGTGGATTAACTTGGGTGTATATTTACCCCGTTGAAACCGAAGTAACCAATGAGTTGTCGGCAGGAATTTGGAAAGTAGGTCTTGATGTTGCTCCAGGTACATATCAAGTGACAGAATATGGTGGACTCGGATACTTTGAAGTATGGGAATTAAATGAAGAACCTCGTTTATACGAACTAATTGGCTCAGGTTTTAACGAAACGAACCCTAAGATAACGCTTGAAGAAGGTCAAGTGGTTCGATTGACGGGTGTATCTTCGCTCGTGTTGGAACCGATGTAATGTGAATGAAAAGAATTAAGGAGAAGGGACTGACTCAAAGCTGAATGAAACTTTGAGCAGTCTTTTTTGGGGAGTGAAAGTCAAAAGGATGACCTCCAGCTTCAGACTTTTGTCCAAATAGTCAAAATCAAAAGACAGTTTAACAACAACACAATCCATAAATGGAGTCTATTTTCCAAAAATTACTTGCTCTTCATAAAAAATCATGATAAATTAAGGTTTATAAGGTACCTTGTAATATATAGTACCTGTTAAAGAGGTGTTGTACGGTGAATATTCAATTTAAAAAAGGTGTTTTGGAATTATGTGTCCTCGTCTTAACAGCTCAGAAGGATAGGTATGGGTATGAGTTAGTGGAGGAAATCTCCAAACAGATTGAGATTTCAGAGGGGACGATATATCCCTTGTTAAGAAGATTAACAAAGGATGGCTATTTTTCTACTTATTTACGTGAATCAAAGGAAGGTCCGCCACGAAAATATTATTGTTTAACAGAGAGTGGAAGGTTTTATAAAAATGAATTGGTTGAGGAATGGAGTCATTTCTCAAAAGGAGTACAATCGATGATAGATGGGGAGGGAATGTAATGCTACAAGAGCGTTATATGGAGCGGCTTGAACAGGAATTAATAAGTGTACCAGAAAAAGAACGAGAAGAGATTCTTGTTGATTATGAAGAGCATTTTTATATTGGTCGTGAAAAAGGTCGGAGTGAAGAAGATATTATTAAGGGGCTAGGGTCGCCGAAAAAAGTAGCTAAAGAGATTATGTACAATCTGAGAGTTTCGAGTGCCAAAGAAAATCCATCCTTTAAAAATGTTTCGAGGGCTGTGGTTGCTACCTTAGGGTTAGGGTTCTTTAATTTAATCATAGTGCTTGTTCCATATGTGCTGGTTTTAACGGTACCGTTTGTCCTCCTTACAGTGGGAGCGGTTCTTGTATTTTCACCGGTTTTATTATTAATTGAAAGTGGATTTACCTTAACCTTTTTAAAAGAAACCTTTTATATGCTTGGGTTGGTAGGGGTCGGGTTGTTGGCACTAGTTGGTGCCTACTATACTCTTCGTCTTATTTATAAGGGAACCCTTCGCTATTTATCATTTAACTTAAAAGTGATTAGGGGGTCATAAAGTTGAATTGGAATTTACCTATCAAAAAAATAGTCGGAATTGCGTTGTTTCTCATTGGGCTATCGATTATCGGCAATGTCGTTCTGTACCAATATGGTCACTCTCCTTTTAATCTTGCTACATTAGATGTAACAAAACAAGTGGAAGCGAACTCAGTGGAATCGATTGAAGTGGTCACAAGTGTAGGCGATGTTCAATTAAGAACCTATGAGGGCGATGAGATCATCGTCTCATTAGAAGGAGAAACAGAGCAAAAGCTTTTAGATAATTATGAGCTAGTTGTTCAGCAATCGCAATCAAATCTTTTTATTGAATTAGTAAAAAAACCGACAGTTAAACTTTTTTCGGTTTTTCCTGACTACGGCAATTTGACCATTCAAATACCGGAAAAAGAGCTTTCAAAACTTAAAGTAAGTAATAATGTTGGGAGTATAAGAGTGTTTGGGGTAACAGCAGAGAATTTTGAATTATATGCATCGGTCGGACTGATACAAGCAGACGAAGTGAAAGGTGAAATTACAGCAAGAAGTGAGGTTGGGGTGATTGATCTTAAGGTTGCTGAACTAGTGGCGAATATTAAAGCTCATTCTTCTGTTGGCGATGTTCAAGTCACATTAATTGAGACCCCAGCAGCGTTAAGGCATGAACTGCGTAGTCAGCTAGGAGGACAGTCTGTTGATCTTCCCGCGTCTGTTAATGTAAATGATGAGACAGCTCCTTTAGTTGAACTAACGACAGAAGTAGGAAATGTTTCATTGAAATCTAATGGAAGATAAAGTAAAGTTAAGGAGCAGCTACAAGTTTAGTAGTTGCTCTTTTTTAACGCGATATAAAGGGATTATTGAGGATAAAGCGAATATAAATGAAGAGGTGATTCCGGTTGGCCGTTCGAAATTCTATTAAGGCTCTAATCATTCAAAACAATCACATTTTATTAACTAAAAATGAGGATCGGGAAGGCTTCTTTTATATGTGTCCTGGGGGCGGGCAGGAGCATGGGGAAACTTTTCATCAAGCATTACAAAGAGAATGTTTAGAGGAGATTGGACAAAAGGTTACGATTAATGAAATTGCTCATATAAGAGAATATATTGGAAAAAATCATCAACATGCTGAATTTGATTATGACCTTCATCAAGTTGAGTATTATTTTTCTTGTCAGTTGACGTCACCGGTAGAAGAGTGTCGTCCTCAAAATCCAGATGAACATCAAGTCGCTGTCGTATGGGTGAATTTAAACGAATTACACCAGCACAGGTTTTATCCTTATCAAATGATTCAATATTTGATACATAATGAAGGAAATAAAATTTATTTAGGTGATACGAATTAGAACAAAAATTAAAGGTGGTTTAACAATGAGCTTTGGCGTGATTTTAGTGATTGCAATGGTAGTGCTCCCTGCGATGGGTATTGGCGCTTATTCGGTTAAGAAGGATTATGAATTAAAAGAGAGAAGACTTGAAGTCAGAGAATTAGAGTTGGAATTAGAAATGAAAAAGTTGGATCATGAAGAAAGAAAGCAACTTTCCTCGGGTACCTATCATTTAGAGTCTGAACAGCGACCAAGGAATAGGGAGAATTAGGGTAAGGGAAGAAGGGGCTGTGCCCATAAGGTCAACAAAATGACTTTATGGACACAGCTTTTTATATATTTACCGGCAACTATGCGTCTATTTTCATCTCTGAAAGGCTAGACTCTTGTTCCTTATTTTGGATAAACAAGGAAGAGAGAAGACTTAAACTTAATAATAGAGCTAACAACAGAAAAGCGATCTGATACTGACCAACTTCTAAAATACGAATAGCTACAAAGGGGGCAGAACTAGCTCCGAGAAATAAAATAAAGGCATTAAAGGATAAGGCCCCTCCTCGTGCGGCACCAGATAATTCGCTGATTAAAGAAATGTTAATAGGATTCACCAATGATAGACCAAAAACAAATAAGATGGTCATTAATACCATAAAGGACAAACTTGGACTAAAACCGACGCACACAATACCAACAATGGCACATATCAAACCCGTTCTTAAAACAGTAAGCATCCCAAAGCGCTTCGCTAGTTGCCCAGCAAAAGGAGAGATGAGCATCCCAACAATTCCTATTCCTCTTATCATTAAGATATCATCGGTATTAAGTCCATAAATATCAGATACATAATGGCCAAGAATAGTATAAAGTCCAACTAAAGAAAAGAGCACCATAAACGTGATCGGAAAGGCTAAAAGAAGTTGTTTCTTTTTTAAAAGGGCAAACATCTTTTTGAATTTGAGTAAAATGTTTTCCTTTTGTTCTGGTGGTGGCTCTTGAGGTAAAAATCGGATGACCATAAGAGTTGTTAAGAAATATAGGATGCCAAGGATAAAGAAGAGGGTGTTCCAGTTAAAGAGCTGGTCGATGAGACCGCTAAAAACTTGGCCTATAATGGCAGCCATAAAAAAACCTAAACTAATATAACCGATAACCATCACTCTTTTTTCGCGTGGGAACATCTCACCTGCATATACGAGTGAAATGGGGGCAAAGGCCGCGGCAATGAGTCCTTGTAACGCCCTTAAGGCAACCAATGTATAGAAATGGTCAACAAACCCGGTTATAAAGGTAACGAGTGCTAAGAGGGAAAGGCTCACAACGAGAAAAATTTTACGCCCAAATCGGTCGGAAAATGGTCCATAAATTAAACAACCGAGTGCATAACAAAAAGCAAAGGCACTACCAAGCCAAGCTGCTTGTTTCAACGGGATCGAAAATAAACTAGAAAACATCGATAATAATGGTATCGTAATATACATGCTTGAGAGAATGATTAAACCACACCAAAATAAAATAAATGTCATAAGAGAATACCTCGGATGACTCGCGAATGTTGATTTGACTTTCAAGGCGACCTCCTTTTTCCTTATAATCATCATAAACTAGATTAGTTCAGAATAATAAGTTTATTTGGGTGGGAAGTATAAGAAGGAGACTACTATGGTTTAGGATATTCACACCGATAGCAGTCTCATGTTGTTTTTATTCCTTTGATTCAAAAAGCTGAACAATTTCAACGATCACTTCGGTTGCTTTGACCATATTGTCGGCAGAAATAAATTCAAATTTACCATGGTAATTTTCCCCGCCCGTAAAGAGGTTAGGAGTAGGCAATCCCATATAAGAAATTTGTGAACCATCAGTACCACCACGGATTGGTTGGATAATTGGTTCGATGTTTACATTTTTCATAGCGGTAGAGGCAATATCGACGATTTCTTTTACCGGCTCGATTTTTTCCTTCATATTGTAATACTGATCATTCATCTCCATAAATACACGGTCTTCTTCATATATTGCATTCATATCACGTACGATTGAATGGAGTTGTACTTTTTTGTTCTCAAATTCAGCACGATCAAAATCGCGAATAATATAGTACATTTTTGTTTCTTCAACATCTCCTTCTAAAGATAAGAGATGATAAAAACCTTCATATCCTTCCGTAAATTCAGGAGCTTGGGCAGCAGGAAGGCGGCGCTGTAATTCCATCGCAATCTTAGTAGAATTGACCATTTTTCCTTTTGCAGTACCAGGATGAATGTTTGAACCTTTAATGGTAATTTTCGCCCCGGCAGCATTAAAACTTTCATATTGTAACTCCCCTAAAGGTCCACCGTCTAAAGTGTAAGCATAATCAGCATCAAAAGCTTTTACATCAAATTTATGCGGTCCACGACCGATCTCTTCATCAGGTGTAAAAGCAACACGAATACGTCCATGTTTGATTTCAGGGTGTTTTATTAAATAATCCATTGCTGTCATAATTTCAGCAATTCCCGCTTTATCATCAGCTCCGAGTAGAGTGGTGCCATCGGTCGTCACTAAAGTATGTCCTATGTAGTTACTCATTTGTGGGAAATCCCTCGGTGATAAAATCACTTTTTTCTCTTCATTTAAAATGATCGGATTCCCATCATATTTATCAATAACTTGTGGATTGACGTTTTTGCCGGTAAAGTCTGTAGCCGTATCAATATGGGCTAAAAATCCAATCGTTGGAACTTCCTTGTCCGTGTTGGCAGGTAGGGTCGCCATCACATAGCCATTCTCATCGATGGTCACATCAGACATGCCGATCTCTTTTAATTCCTCTACTAATAGCTGGGCTAATTCTAATTGTCCAGCTGTCGATGGACAGGCTTCATTTTCTTCATTAGATTGGGTATCGATTTTTGCATAGTTAATTAAACGTTTGATTAAATCAGTTTTATTCATAAGATGTGCTCCTTTGCTAAGTAAATGATAATCAGTAAATGTTATGATCGGAAAACTTTTTGTTCTAATCATATCATGTCTAGTTTGTGCTGGCGAATAGGGAAGATAGGGATATGTAATTGTCGTATAGTTTTTCCAATAAGACAAATAATAGGAAAAACTATCTGATAATGAGGTGTCGATCATGTATCAATCAACTGAACGTATTCAGGAGCTACTAAATGCTTGTGATCAAATATTGAATCATATGGAAGTGAATGAATCTCAAAATATGTTATTAGAAAAAATTAAACAACAATTAAGGAGTAGCAATGAACAATTTCAATATCAGGGAAATGATCCAAGCACCTATAAACAGCTACAGCATTCGGTTAATGAATTAAGTTACAACTTAGAAGTATTACAGGAATCTGTCTTTCAAGATTATCAGAGCTACACTAATAACAGTATTGATGATTTTGAAGCCTTATCTTACAAAGAGCAAATGGATTATGCAAATATTTATCATGCTAAAATTGATTACTATAGCACAACGAAGCTTCTGCAAAATTTAGAGAAAGTAAACACTGAGCTCATGCAGCTTTTGTAAAGGATGAAGAGGTGGCTCTAAAAATGTAATGGAGAGGATTCGCGATTTTGCTTAGGAATTATAGTTGTTTCGCACCGTAAATGAGCGAAACTAAGATTTTCATTACGAATAAAGGTTAATACGCACTGTAAATGAGCGAAACTAAGATTTTCATTACGAATAAAGGTTAATACGCACTGTAATTGAGCGGAATCAAGATTCCCATTACGAATCGCCTTTTAATTTAAACCCGTTCTTTCTAAACTTGCAAAAGCAACCTGTTGGGAGCTAATTCACATCCTCGTCTCCTTAAATTTCTTACGCTCAAATGTCATTTTTTGATTACTTATGCTAAATTAGTGAAGAGAATTAAATAGTCATACTTCACTTAGGTTTCACATTTATGAGCTATATTAAAAAAGCAAATAGATAGAGTGGGTAAGGATGAAAGGAGAATTTGTAATGAGAATGAAGGTAAGACAAGTTTTACTATTTTTAACGTTGGTTGTGATTTTAAGTGCGTGTAATCAGGATGGACAGGATCAGGTAAATGAACCAGATACATTAACGATGCTTGATGTTGAGATATTTTTAGAAGAGGATATAGCCGTAAACGAAGCGACTGTCATCACCGCAGAAGTGACACAAGGGGAACAAGTTGTTGAGGATGCGGATGAAGTTGTGTTTGAAGTGTGGACTTTAGGTAGCAAAGAAGCGAGTGAGATGATCGAAGGTACTCATAGCGAAAACGGGATGTATAAAATGGAATATCGTTTCTTAGAGAAAGACATTTATTATGTACAAGCTCATGTCACGGCTCGCAATATGCATGTCATGCCACAACAAGAGGTTATCGTCGGTGATTTTACGGATGAAGAATTGGCAGAGATATTTGAGGCCGAACACGAAGAAGCAACAGAAGATGAGGAAGAAATGGATCATTCAGGCCATTAAGGCTTGAATGATTTTTTCCTTTACTAATCATAAAAGAGAGGCGCCTCCTTCAGAAGAGGTGCCTCTCGTATAAGAATGTGTTTATTAAAAACATGCTTCTTCTTGTGATTGAGTGTACACTAGAGTGAATTGTCTAAGAATGATTATTGACGATGTTCTCAATTTCTGTAAGTTCTTTCTGGTTAAATGATAAGTTATCAAGTGCGCGCACATTTGCCTCGATTTGACTCACTTTGCTTGCTCCAACTAACACACTTGTTACAATACCATCTCGTAATATCCATGAAACTGCCATTTCTGCTAAAGATTGGCCGCGTCGTTTGGCTAGTTCATTTAATTTTTGTACCTTCTGAATGGTGGCATTGACATTTTCTTTTTGTAAAAATGGGCTTGTTGAACGACTTGCTCTAGAGTCATTAGGAATGCCATTTAAGTAGCGATCCGTTAATAAACCTTGTGCTAACGGACTAAATGCAATCGCCCCTAAGCCTTGATCAACAAGCACATCCTTTAGTCCATCTTCAATCCAGCGATTAAATATATTATAAGAAGGCTGATGGATGATAAAAGGTGTCCTTAATTGTTTAAACAGCTTTGTCATCTCAAGCGTTTGTTCCGCAGAGTAATTGGAAATCCCTATATACAATGCTTTTCCTTGTCTAACAATCAAATCGAGTGCTTCTACTGTTTCCTCTATAGGTGTTTCTTCATCTGGACGATGTGAGTAAAAAATATCGACATAATCAAGGTTCATTCGCTTTAAACTTTGCTCAAGACTTGCGACTAGATACTTTTTGGAACCACCATCTCCATAAGGGCCTGCCCACATATAGTAGCCTGCCTTTGAAGAGATAATCATTTCATCACGATATGATTGAAAGTCTTGTTTTAAAATTTGTCCAAAATTCTCTTCTGCACTACCAGGTGGTGGCCCATAATTATTGGCTAAATCAAAGTGAGTAATGCCTAAATCAAACGCGGCACGAACCATTTGTCGACTATTTTCATAGACATCAACTCCTCCAAAATTATGCCATAGTCCTAGTGAAATTGCAGGAAGTTTTAATCCACTTTTCCCGACACGATTATAAATCATCTTCTCATATCTGTTTGAATTGGCTATATACATTTTAACCCTCCTTTTATAAAAAGCGAAGTCCGTTTGTTCAGAAGCGAGAAAGTCAAGGAACAACGCTAAGTTCGCACCATCCTGCCGCAACGCCTTGTACCCACGTCCTGTGGGCAAGAACAGGTGATGAAGACGCTTTTTGTTTTCACTCAGATGGGCGATTTTTCTCGAGCTTCTAACGGACGTAGCTAGATTATTTTTGGATATATAAATGTTACTTGAATTTCTTTTATTTAGTTGATCCTCTTATGAAATGATGCGTTAAGTGTTCCACCTTTCATTTTACCTCTTGGATACGAAAATGAAAGTGAAAGTTATGAATTATTTAAATATAAATGCGTCTCGTATGTGTAATCTTTGAATAATCATAGGAAGATAGAGGTTATGAGCATTTTTGATAACCTCAGAAGGTGAGATGGGACGGACTTTTCACTTTATAAAAAGATAAAGGGGCTGACCCTCAAAGGTCAATTTCATCACCTTTTGGACAGCCCTTCTATAATTATGCAGGAAAATATTCTAATCCGAGGACATGGTGAGCAAATAAAAAGACAACAATCATTAAAATTAACCCGAATAGTAAACCAAAAAGGGCATCACTAATATCGAGATTCTTTTTTGTTTTGGCCATGAGTCTTCTCCTTTCTTATGAAATTATGCTCTTCATAAGAAAGGAAATTGTGTACTTTGGAGCTTTATCGTCATTAATAAATCATTTAAGATTAACTGTGCTATGTAGGAATCAATAAATTGGTCATGAATTGACGCAACTTGACCTGATCCGCTGAGCGTAGCAGATGAAAGGGGTTTCCATTTCAGCTCAGAGCTGGAATCGTTTGAACTAGTCGTGTCTTGTGACGGCAACCAGAGAGTTTCACTATAAGCAACATCCACATTCATAAAGGTTGTTGCTGGAGAAGGCGCTATAAAACCATGGATTATAATACTGTATATAAGAGTAAGAAGTAGGAGCGATTTTTTCATAATTCCCACCTGTTTCTATAAAATAAAAGCCATTTGATAAATGGTTGACAGTGAATAGAGTAGCGGTATATAATTATCTCGATTTTAAGATATTTTTTTTAGAGATAATGAAAGGTGACGCACATGAGCCATCAAAAACAAGAACAAGACTTAGCATTAAAGCTTTTTATCGTTTTATTAAGAGCGAGCCGAGCAGTTGCTGATTGTAACGAAAAAGAAATCAAAACTTATGGAATTAATAAAACGGAATTTGCTGTTTTGGAATTATTATACCATAAGGGTGAGCAACCTATTCAACAAATTGGAAAAAAAGTCCTTCTTTCTAGTGGATCGATCACATACGTAGTCGATAAGCTCGAACAAAAGGACTATATTAAAAGAAGGTTCTCTGAAAAGGATCGTCGTGTCACTTATGCGGTTATTACCAAAAAAGGGAAAGAATTTATGGAAGAGGTTTTCCCGAAAAATCAGCAAGCGATTCAAGAGTTATTTTCGATTATAGATGACGAGCAAAAAGGAATGTTGATTGAGCAACTGAAAAAAGTCGGTCATCATGCAGAGGAATTATAAAAGAATAAGGAATGTAATATTCCTTTCTTTTTTGATTAATATCTCGAATTTAAGATAAGTTTAATGAAGACATTTAAGCATAAATGATTAGAGCATACTATTTATAAGATGAGCGAATGAGAAAGGAGTTTTTAAATTGAAAAAAACAAAGGGGATTCATCATATTACAGCGATCGTAGGGGATCCACAGGAAAATGTCGATTTTTATGCGGGGGTATTAGGACTTAGATTAGTAAAAAAGACAGTAAACTTTGATGATCCTGGAACATATCATCTTTATTTTGGCAATGAGGATGGTCATCCTGGTACAATTATGACCTTTTTTAACTGGGTTGGTGCTTATCAGGGTGAGGTTGGGGGTGGCCAAGTCGGCGTCACACAATTTGTTGTACCAACAGATGCCCTCTCATTTTGGGAAAAACGATTAGAAAAATTTGATATCCCTGTTAAGAAAAAAGTCCGTTTTGGTGAATCTTATTTACAGTTTTCTGACCCTCATGGTTTAAGACTAGAACTAGTTGAGAGAGGATCTGGAAATGCAAGTAAATGGCCATTTGGAGAAGTGAGCCTAGACGTTGCGATAAAAGGTTTTGGTGGGGCTACGTTATTATCTGCTCGCCCACATGAAACGGCAAATTTGTTAACGGAAGTGATGGGATTAGAAAAAGTCGGGGAAGAGGGAGGATGGATGAGGTTTAAGTCGATTGGTGAGATCGGGAATATAATTGATTTGAACATAACGGCTGTCGGTCGAGGGCAAATGGGTGTTGGAACGGTTCATCATATTGCCTGGCGTGCTCATGATGACGCGGACCAATTAGAATGGCAGGACTATGTTCGGAGCAATGGATATGGTGTTACTCCTGTACAAGACAGGAACTATTTTAATGCCATTTATTTTCGCGAGCATGGCGAAATTTTATTTGAAATTGCAACAGATCCTCCAGGGTTTGCTCATGATGAATCACAAGAAACGATGGGAGCGCAATTGATGTTGCCGGTCCAATATGAACCACATCGTGCTAAAATTGAACGTGAACTCCTTCCTTTTGATGTGAGGGAGATAGATTAAACAAAAAAGGAGCGAGCTTATGTTATCAATCGATCCAAACTCACTGTCTGAACGAGAAAAGTATAAGTTTTTAATTGGCAGTATCATTCCACGACCAATTGCGTTTGTTACGACTGAAGCTGGTGATGGTACATTAAACGCCGCACCGTTCAGTTATTTTAATGTTGTCTCATCTGACCCTCCAAGGATCTCGATTTCAGTCGGGAGAAAAGCAGGGGAACGAAAGGATACAGCGGAACATATTTTAATGAAAAAGCAATTTGTTGTTCATATTGTGGACAGTGATAATGTTGAAAAAGTAAATTTAACAGCAGAAGGATTACCACGTAATCAAAGCGAGGTCAAAAAGTTCGGATTAACCCCGATTAAAAGCGATAAAATTAGTGTGCCTGGTATTGCGGAAGCAAAAGTTCGGTTTGAATGTGAATTAGAAACCTATTTACCGTTAAATAAAAGTAACGGAGAACCTGGTGTCGACTTTTTTATTGGAAAAATTGTTCAGTTCCATATTGATGAGAACATTTATGAAAAAGGAAGAGTGAGTCAGGAATTGTTAAAGGCAGTAGGTAGATTAGCGGGTAACGACTACATGGAAGTTGATAATTCATTTACCTTGAAACGGCCAAACTAAATAAAAGGAGCCTAAATCTAATCAATAAATGATGGTGATTTAGGCTCTTTTTTGTATATAGGATAAAGAGTCATATGAATAAATTATTAAACGCTTCAAATAATAAAAATAATAATAACTGTTGGGAGGGATGAAATGGAGTCAGTAACAAGAACTCATCTGCTAAAACTTTGTGTTTTTGCTTCGATTTTACTCGTAGGTTTTATCGTCTCGACACAAGGAGATGAAGGGACTATTGTTCCAGAGGCGAGTGCAGAAGATGATGTGGGGGCGTTTTTTCAAGCAGATGCCGATAATGAGTTTTTGACGGTTCGTTATTTCAATTTAAAGGATAAGGAAAAATCCGGTGATTCCATCCTGATAAAAAGTCCGGAAGGGAAAACACTCTTGATAGACTCAGGTAATGTAAACATGGGTGATCAATTAAATGAGTTATTAGGTAGGCTAGGTGTCGAGTCATTAGATTATGCCGTTGCTACTCATCCCCATCATGATCATATAGGGGGCTTCTTTTCACTGATTAGCAGTCGAGGAATTGACCATTTTTATATGCCAGAAATTCCTGTTGCTTCAAAAGTGAATCAAGCATTCCACCAACTTTTAGCGAAAAGACAAATTCATGTCGATTATTTAAAAAAGGGAGATAAATTCAATCTTGGTTCTCAGGTCGAAATTGAAGTGCTGAACCCAGGAGAGATACCGAATAAGAAAAAATGGTCAACGAAACAGATAAATCAATTAGCTCTTGTTTTAAAAGTAACGTATCAAAATAATACCTTTCTTTTAGCAAGCGATATTTATAAACCGACTGAAGCTAAATTGGTTAAAGAATATGGTGTAAATTTACAAGCCGATGTCCTTCATATTCCTCATCATGGGCACCGAACCTCTTCATCTAAAGATTTTATTGAAACGGCTAACCCAAAATATGCGATAATAAGCTCTAATACATCTAAGTGGAAAAAAGTATATAAAAGGCTAGTTGGACAAGGGATTGAGGTCTATGTGACTGAAAAGGATGGACATATTTACATTCGTTCAGATGGTAGCTCAGTCGAAGTGATTCCAGATGGAAACTAAAGGCGTGTCCCAAAAGTTATTAACTCAACTTTCGCACAATATGATTGACTCTTAACCGTTGATAGAGTTTGACTTTAGGGCGATACAAGACTCAAATTGACTTTACATGAACGGTTCAATCGTTGACAGTCTGAACACATCTCTTCGTAGGCTGTTGAAGGAATCTGTTCACTAAAATGAAGCGCTTCGGCTGTCGCGACCAAAACCATGTCTGTTTGGGAGCGACCGCCGGAGGGCATATTTTTTTTCTTACTGCGTAGTTTATCAGTTTGGTGTGATAGTACGTTCTCGCTTTTCAAACATGTCAAAGGCATTTGTTTAAGAGCTTCCCTTTCGCTCTACCAACTAGTTGAACGGATTTTCTCGATGCGAAAGTTGAGTTATTAATAGCTTTTGAGAGTCTTTTTTTATTCAATTTAATTTATTTCATCATGGTTTATTTGCACTGCTACGTCACTGTAAATAGAAAAGGAACAAATATCCTATTTTTCAATTGACAATGATTATCATTCTAAGTAAGATAAAAGGGAAAGGCTTAATCATAGTGAGAGGAGGGGCTATGAGTAAGTAAGGTTGCTTAGGTGAATTCATTTTTTTTATCGATCAATTGAGAATGATAATCAAATTCAGGAGTAAGTGCTTATTTTTTTGTCTATTTTTAATTGAGAATAATAATCAATATTAATTAATCGGGAGGGAAAGGTAGTGAAAGTTAAAAGTTTTTATTCTTTTTTATTACTAATCGCTTTAGTTGCGACAACAATCATGCCAATGACAACAAATGCTGCAACTGATTTAGCTGATGGTGAATATTCAATTTCCTATACGGTGCTCCATTCGGACAATGATTCCGCATCGATTGCCAATGACTACTGGGAAAAACCAGCTAAAATAATCGTTGAGGATGGCAAGATGGTCGTTCAGATGACGATTAACCATAGTTCGTGGGTAACGGAATTTAAAGTCCATAATCAGGACGTAAAAGTTTTAAGTACTGATCAAAGTAATGATAAACGTACAGTTCAATTTCCAGTAAATGATTTATCTAACCCGTTAGCTGCTAACATCCATGTAGTAGTGAAAGATATCAATTATGATCATGGTTATACTATTCGTTTTTCTTTTGAGCAAAATAGTATACAAGCTTTAAGTGTTCCTCAGAGTAACAACACAAACACAAACACAAATTCTAGCAATAGTGAGTCAGAAACAGAAGAGGTGGCGAGTGGGTCGCAATCATCATCAAGTGCAAACAATGTCACTTCAGAAAACGTTTCTAATCCTCAAACAAGCGATACTACACAAATCGTGATTTTTATCATTTTAATTGTATTAACAGGGTTTGTATTAATGCGAAATTTTAAAGCACAAAAAATATAAAAAGGGGGTAGCTTCATTTGAAACAGCAGTTGAAGAAATTAATGATTCTTTTTTCAGTCTTTTTAATTGTCTTTTCTAGTACTCTATCAACCGCTTTTGCCGAAACGGGTACGAATGAGCAACTATTAAATGGAGAATACGAGATTGACCTTGTCGTCTATAAGGATGGTACAACTGAGACATCGGTTATGGATGGTTATGTCAATAACACAGCTTCTTTATTTGTAGAAGATGGAGGGCTATTTGTTCACCTAACATTATTAAATAGCGATTGGATTAAACTATTCCAAACGGACCAAAGTGGACAGTTAGTTGATGCTACAGTTGTATCAGAAGATCTAGACAATGATACAAGAATTGTTCGTTTTCCGATTGAAGATTTAAATCAAAGTTTAGATGCGTATACACATGTGGTGATAAAAGGTCTTCCGGGTATGCCTAACTTCGATTACGACAATAAATATACTGTTCAAATTCAATTTGATTCAGCTAGTCTTAAAGAAATCAATGTTGAACAACCGGAGGAAGTAGAGACTCCTGAAGAAGAAACAGAAGAGCCAGGAGAAGAAGTAGAAATTCCAGAAGAAGGAACAGAAGAACCAGGAGAAGAAGTAGAAACTCCTGAAGAAGGAACAGAAGAACCAGGAGAAGAAGTGGAAACTCCTGAAGAAGGAACAGAAGAACCTGGGGAAGAAGTAGAGACACCAGATTTAGAAGATGGTACGTATGCTGTGGCGTTTTCTGCCTTACATGCAACAGAGGACCGTCCCTCTACAATGGATTGATATATTGCGAATCCAACTACTTTAATCGTTGAAAACAATAAAATCTATGCTTTATTAGAGGTTTTAGATGAGCAAGGACAGATTACGGATTTACGTCTTGAATATGATGGCGAATTTAAAAGCGGACAGCTTGTAGAAGGAGAGCCTAACCAAGTTCGAGTTGAAAAATTTGAGTTAGATCAACTAAACAATCCTGTTGCGGCAGAAGTTGATATGAGAGTAGTTTTAGGTAGTGGTGCGATTTATGAAAACACTCAGAAGTTTCGTTTAGCGTTTGACTTAGAGAGTTTAGAAGAAATCGAAGAGCCAATTGTACCTACTCCAGAAGAGCCAGAACTATTAGCAGATGGAAATTATCAAATTGATTTTTCTGTATTAAAAGACGGAACCGATGAGATTTCGATTATGGATCAATATACTGTAAAACCTGCTACTCTAACGGTAGAAGGTGGAAATCAATTCGTAGATTTAACTTTAAAGAATAGTGATTGGATTACGGTTTTCCAAACGGAACAAGATGGAGTTTTAGTAGATAGTGAGGTCGTAGAAGAAGATCTAGATCAAGATACTCGAACGGTTCGTTTTAATCTAGTCGATCTCGATGAGAAGTTAAATGCCTATACGACGGTAGTTATTCCAGAACTAAATTATAACAGTAGTTATGAAGTACAATTCAAATTTGATAGAGAAAGTCTTGTAGATGAAGAGGGGAATCCGGTCGTTACACCAGAACCAAACCCGAATCCAAATCCAAACCCAAATCCGAATCCGAATCCAAATCCAAATCCAAACCCGGGGCCTACTCCAAACCCAGGTAATGAAGATGGGGAAGAATTAGAGGACGGTACTTATTCTATCGATTTCTCTGTCTATAAAAAAGATACGACAGATATTTCGGTTATGGATGAATATACGTTAAAACCAGCTTTATTAACGGTTGAAAATGAACAAAACTTTATTACGATGACTCTAAAAAATAGTGATTGGATTAAAGTGTTCCAAACTGAAGTAGATGGCTCATACGTGGATGCAGAGGTTGTTTCAGAGAATAAGGACGCTGATACAAGAGCCGTTCGTTTTGAAGTAGCAGACTTAACTCAAATTCTAAATGCTTATACGGAAGTTTATTTTGAAGAGCCAATTTTCTACGATGGAAAATATGAAGTTCAGTTTGCTTTTGATGTTGCGAGCGTTAAAGCCGTTGGAGCAGATTTTGTACCAGAGGAAGCAGAAGTTGATTCAGATGATGATACAAATGGTGGAACAAATGAAGGTAATGGTGGGAACCAAGAGTCCGAAGAGGAAAATGGTTTAAATTATGATCGTAATGATGAAGAAAAAAACCCTACTCAAACAAGTAATCAAACAGAAAACGCCAAAACAGCGGATACAACAAGCTATCTCATGATTGCTTTACTTGTAGTAACCCTTATTTCATCAGCCTTTTGGTTAGTAAGAAAGTATAGATTAGGAACTTTATAAAGTACGAATTGGTAATAGTCTTGAACTTCATTTATTGAGGTTCAAGACTTCCTTACTTTTCGAAATTGAACAGATAAGCGTTAAATTTAGTAGAAAAAGGTGAAGTCGATGAGATTTAAGCAGAGTTTGATATTCATGATTTGGATGGCGTTGCTTTCCTTCGTTCTTTTTGCCTGTTCTAATGAAGTTTTGGAAACAGAGAATGAACAAGTGGTTGAAGACATGGAGCAAGAGCATAAAGTTGTTTCGACAACCGTAGCAGCTACGGAGATTTTTGCGGAATTGGAAATCGATTTAGTCGGTATTCCAACGAGTTATAAAACGTTGCCAAAACGATATGAAAATGTTCAGCAAGTTGGAAATCCGATGAGTCCTGATATGGAGCTTGTAAAGTCCCTTACACCAACAGAAGTGTATTCCGTTACGACTTTACAGACTGATTTAGAAGAGGTATTTAAAAGAGTCAACTTAGAGGCGACCTTTTTAGATTTTCAAAGTTTGGAAAGTATGCTTCTAGAAATATCGCTAATTGGAGAAAAGTTTGATCGGAAAGAACAAGCAGATGAGCTAGTTTCGACCATTGAAGCTCAATTAGAAGCTGTTGAAAGCAAAGTGAAGGATAAAGAAGCCCCTTCTGTTTTAATTTTGCTTGGAGTTCCAGGCAGTTATTTAGTAGCAACGGAGCATTCCTATATTGGTGATCTCGTAAAACGGGCTGGTGGTGAAAATATCGTTCAAGGAGAGTCTGTTGAGTATTTAGCTTCTAATACAGAATATTTACAGCAAGCGAATCCAGATATTATTCTAAGAGCGGCTCATGGTATGCCAGATGAGGTCGTTCAGATGTTTGATGAAAAATTTGCTACCGATGATATTTGGAAACATTTTAGTGCAGTTCAGAATGGAAGAGTATTTGATTTGGAAGAGGAACTGTTCCCAACAACAGGTAATTTAGCGGTTGTCGAGGCAATGGAGCAATTAGTTGAAATGCTTTATGAATAAGAACTCAAACAGATAGAAGGGTCGAAAAAATGAAAAAGAAAGTGCTGAGCTTTTCAATTGTAAGTTTATTATTACTTGTTGTGACCGTTTACTCAGCCTTGACAGGAAGTATCCAAGTGAGCTTAGGGGAACTCATTTCGGGATTGCTGTCTGGTACAAACGATGAGGTTGCGGTCATACGTGATTTACGTTTGCCAAGAATTATCATTGCCATATTTGCTGGGGCAGCCTTAGCCGTCTCTGGAGCCCTTTTGCAAGCTGTTATGAGAAATCCATTAGCTGATGCCGGGATCATTGGTATTTCTTCTGGTGCTGGCTTTGTTTCAATTTTAGCGGTTAGCTTTTTTCCAACTTTATATTTTTGGTCGCCATTATTTGCTTTTATCGGTGGAGCGATTGCTTGTTTTCTCGTCTATAGCTTATCTTGGAAATCGGGACTAAGTCCGATTCGGTTGATTTTAGTAGGGGTTGCCATTAACGCTGTCTTTAGCGGGTTAAGTGATACGTTTAATTACCGTGGGAGCTATACGGTAACGAGTATTAGTCCAACAACTACTTCTACACTTGCGATGAAAACATGGCGTGATGTCGAGATTATGGTAACGTTTGGTTCGATCGGTTTAATTTTGGCGCTATGCCTGTTTGCTGTTTGTAATCTGCTTGTCCTACAAGATAAGACTACTAGAAATTTAGGGGTATCAGTTTTGAGTTCACGGTTAATTGTTTCAAGTGTGGCGGTATTATTAGCGGCGGTTTCAACAGCTGTTGCGGGTTTAATTGCTTTTATTGGTTTACTTATCCCACATATCTCAAGACAATTGGTCGGATCAGATCATAAAGTGCTCTTACCATTTACCGCGTTAGCTGGAGCTTTATTGCTACTTTTAGCAGATACATTAGGAAGAACGATTATTGCTCCGAATGAAATTCCGGCCTCGATTATTATGTCAATTATAGGGGGACCTTTTCTAATCTTTTTACTTAGAAGGAGTGATAAACTCAATGGAAATTAATGATGTCACATTTGCTTATGTAAAAGAAAAGCTGCAAATTAACAAGATAAGCACCAAAGTAGAGAAAGGAAAGATTACGACGATTATCGGACCAAACGGCTCTGGAAAGTCCACGCTCATTAATATAATGTCTCGTCATTTAAATCCGGTAGATGGAAATATTCTTTTGGATGGAAAGGAGCTCCAAACGTATTCCGCTCGTGAGTTTGCTCGTAAATTAGCGGTTGTTCATCAGCAAAATGAAGCACCACTTGATATGACGGTCGAGAAATTAATAGGGTTTGGGAGAGTTCCACATAAACGAATGTTTCAGTCTCATCGTATAGAGGATGAAGAGGCGATTGATTGGGCGATTACATGTACAAACCTTGATTCAAAAAGAAAAAGGACATTAAATCAACTTTCAGGTGGAGAAAGGCAACGGGTTTGGATTGCGATGTCTCTTGCTCAAAAAACACCGAGTTTATTTTTAGATGAACCGACTACTTATTTAGACATGTATCATCAAATGGAAATTTTAGAATTAATCAAACGTTTGAATAAAGAACACGGTATGACCATCGTGATGGTGTTACATGACTTAAATCAAGCAATTCGTTATAGTGACCATTTAATTGTTTTAAAAGATGGAGGAAAGATGATGGAAGGCCGACCAGCCGAAATCATTAATTCAAAGAGTGTAAAAGACATTTATGGTGTAAATGCTGATGTAAAAAATGATGAGGAAAGTGGATTATATATTGTCCCAATCGGTATTTAAGTAGGTGAGTGTGTTGGAGAAGACTCAAAAGAAAAAGAGGCGTTTCCTCAATAGAATGGTAACGCTAGTTTGTTTAGGTGTATTTCTTTTTTCCTGCTATCAATTATTGTCTATCGGTTTAGACTATTACCAAAATCAAAGGGTGCTTGCCGATATTCAAGATGTGTATACGCCAAGTGCGGAGGTTTGGGAAGATTCTAGCAAAAAACGCTCCTCTTTTGAACCATTATTGGAATTAAATGATGACATTGTCGCTTGGATTACGATTAATGATACTAAAATTGATTATCCTGTTTTACAAGCCCAAGACAATGATTATTATTTATATAGGAATTATTTATTAGAAGAAACGAGAGCGGGCTCTATTTTTATGGATTACCGCAACCAGGTTGATGCTGATGTCGAGGATAAAAACACTATTTTATATGGACATCGTATGAAGGATGGTTCAATGTTTGCTGCTTTAAATAATTATTTAGAGCAAGATTTTTACGATGGTAACCGAGTATTTGCCTATGATACTTTATATGAAAGTTATGAGGTTGAAGTTTTTTCCGCTTATGTGACCACAACTGACTTTTATTATATTGAGACAGACTTTCGAGACGAAGAGCATTATCAAGAATTTCTTAATGAAATCCAAGCAAGGTCTGTTATTCAACCCTCATTTGATATTGAAGCAGGCGATCAAATCATTACACTCTCAACCTGTGATTATCAGTTAGACCGACATGAAGGACGTTTAGTCGTGCACGGCAAGCTTATACCAAGAAGTTAATAGCGGGTGGTAGAAGGAAGACGGTTTAGGAGGGGAATAGCCCCTTTGAAATCGTCTTTTTTATATGGTTATATGGTTAGGAAGGTGAAGCTGTGGAGCGGGCCTGGTTCCATTACTAATCCTATGTTATAAGCATCGAAACTCAGTCACTTCTCTAATTTCATTACCAATTAAACTACCACGATCTCCATCACACAAAAAAAGACTACTCAAAAGGTCATTCGACCTTTTGAGACAGTCCTAGTAAGGATATGATTCTTATTTTTATTGTGCAGCTTCTAAATCAGTATCGTCTGAAGTTAATGGGTTTCTTACCACTTTAACATCATAAAAGTCGATGTTATTTTCGATAATATAATCTGGAATTTCTCTCTTTGTATGTGAGGCTTTAAAAGCATCACTTTTCGTCCAGTTTTTGAAATCGTCTTTTGAATTCCAACGAGTTACAACGGATACTTCATCATAATCACGAGTATTTTGTGTAAATAAAACTTCTAAACCGAGAAAACCTTCCATAAATTCAACTTGCCCAACTTTCTTAAAACGTTCAATTAACTTGTCACCATTACCTTTTGTAATTTTTGATTTGTTAGTTACAATAACCATTTTTACATTCCTCCTAAAGGATATATTTATTTTTAAAAATCAAGTAGCTACAGTGCTTGTTTTTGCTGAGAAAGATTATATTGCCCTTTTAAAGGGACAATGAGAGGGTAGTTATCCTCATAAATAATCTTGGCTTCTATTTGATAAATTTCCTTTAAAAATAAAGGCGTTAACATCTCTATAGGTGGGCCAGTGGAGACGACCCTTCCTTTTTGCATCGCTATTAAATGGTGGCAATAGGCTGCAGCCTGTTGTAATTCATGTAAAACCATCACAATCGTCATCCCATGGTTGACATTAACTTCTTCAAGCAATTCCATTACTTCTAATTGATGAGTAATGTCCAAAAACGTTGTAGGTTCATCAAGTAAAAGAATATTCGTTTTCTGGGCGAGAGCTAACGCAATTCGGACCTTTTGTTGTTCACCTCCCGAAAGAGTGTGAAAGAACCGCTCTTTGTGTTTGGCTGTACCAGTTATCGCCATCGCCCATTCAACAATCTCTTGATCTTCTATATTTGCTTGATGTTCAAAAAAACGTTTATAAGGGGAGCGACCATATTGGATCAGTTCTTTGACCGTTAAATTAGGTAATGTTTGTTTTGATTGAGGCATCATTGCTAAGGTTTGGGCAAACTCTCTTGCTTTATATGCATCTAGTTCCTTTTGCTCAATCATTACTTCACCAAATTCTGGTTTGACTAATCGGGAGATGACTTTAAGAAAAGTTGATTTACCTGATCCGTTTGGACCAACAATGGCGGTCATTTTTCCTTTAGGAATCTCAACATTAATATTATTTAAAGTAAAGGAGCCAATATGTACGTTCATTTGTTTTGCACAAATTGCTTTTTCCATTACATTAACCCCCTTTTCTTTAATAGATAAAGAAAGAATGGTGCTCCTAAAGCTGCCAGCAACACACCAACAGGTAATTCAATTGGGTCAAACCAAGAGCGTGCAATCGTATCAGCTAACACAACTAAAATCGCTCCGTAAACAGCGGATAATGGTAAAAGATAACGATAATCTTCGCCGATTAACAGCCTAATTGCATGAGGAACAACGAGCCCAACAAAGCCAATTAGTCCAGCGACACTTACGGCAGCTCCTGCTAAAAAAGCGGCTAACGTGATAAGTAAAAACCGTTGTAATTCTACTTTTTGGCCTAATAGTTTAGCAGAATCATCTCCTAATAATAAGAGATTAGCTGGTTTGACTGCTAGAAGAGACAACAGGAGTCCAACAATCGCGTATGGTGCCATAAACTCAAGGTGATACCAGCTCCGCCCATTCAACCCACCTGCAAGCCAAGGAATGACTGATTGAATACGGTCACTAAAAATAACCATCATTCCATTTTGAACAGCTCCTACAAGGGCGTTAATGGCGACCCCTGCTAAAATGATTTTAAGAGGGGATGCTCCTTTATCCCAAGCGAGAAAGTAAATAATCATCGCTGTGACAAAAGCTCCAGCAAAGGCTGATATAGGCAACATATAACTTAAGTGTGGAAAAACGAGCATTGTCAAACTAGCCATTAACCCACCACCAGCCGTAACCCCGATAATTCCAGGGTCAGCAAGTGGGTTTCTCATCACACCTTGTAATATACAACCAGCAACGGCTAAACAAGCCCCAACTAACAGCCCAATCAGAATTCTAGGAAGGCGTAAATCGACTAAGATCGTTTGGTAAATAGATGGCTCATTACTAGTAAGGACACGCCATATTTCGGTAAACGGTACCGAGACAGAACCATAGGTTAATCCAAATAAAGAGACGATTATTAGAAGAACCGGGGCAAAGATAACTAAGCCCTTCCGTCTTCGTGAACGGTTTTTCATGGTGATTCATCGCTTTCTATCGAACGAAATATTTCAACAAGAATATCCAAGGCCTCTGTGACCCTAGTGCCAGGATTTGATCCGAATAAATCTGAAGGCAAAACATCAATTCTTCCTTCTGTTACAGCATCTAAATTATTCCATGCTGCATTTTGTTCCATTTCTTTTAAAAAGCCTGCTTTCACTTCATCAGAATTTCCGTGACTCATCAAAAGAATGTATTCGGGATCAGCTTCAATAATTCTTTCTGTATTTAATTGAGCATATTGTGGATAAGCCTCTAATTGTTGAAAATCACTGGCTATATTTTCACCACCAGCTACTTCAAGTAAATTTCCGCTTAAAGAATTCGGCAAAGCGGCCATATACGTACCCGGTGCCCCGTAAATTAGGAGAACGCGTGTCTTTTGTTCTGGAAGTGTGTCAGATAAGTTTGAAATATGCTCTTCCATACTTGTAATTAATTGCTCAGCTTGCTCCTCTTTTTGTAACATGTCACCAAATAAATGTATTTGCTGCTTAATGTCTTCAATTGATTGAGCTTGCGTCAGTACCATTTTAGCTCCAAGACTTTCAATCGTTGGAACGTCTTTTAAATTCATTTGCGAATGACCAAGGACGACATCAGGTTGAACATAAGTAATTTTTTCGAGATCTACTTCATGTGTTGAACCGACCTGAGTTACTTCCGTTGCTTCTTCTATTGATGGGGGACCACTTGAGTTTGGTCGTCCCACTAACTCTGCTCCAAGTGCATAAATAATATCCATCTCACCATTACTTAAAGCCGCGATTCGTTCGGGTACTTCATTAAATGAATGAGATTGATTAGCAAAATCGGTAATCGTAAACCCAGACTCTGAAGAGGTGTCTGGATTTGAATGAACATTATGATCGGGGGCAGAGGAGCAGCCTGTAAGGTATAAACAGGCAAGCAAAAAAAGAAAAATAGATTTCTTAACCAGAGAAACTCCTCCTTATGAATTTTTAAATGATAATGAATATCAATATCAGCTTTAGATTAAATGATAATGAATATCATTCTTAGTGTCAAGAACAATATATGAATTTTTTTCTAATTAATGCGACAATTTATCTATAAGTGGGATAGTATATGAGTTTTTATTCAATTATGATTGAAGAGAGAATGAAACTGATAAGAGAGAGCACATACAGTCAGGATATGAAACAAGTGAATCGTTTAAGATGAAAAGCGAAGGGGAGGATATTTTGGAAGCTTTCACCAATTTTTCAAACAGTATTGAGTATATAGAAAGTCGACTTCAGGAGAAAATTGAAATAGAAGAAGTGGCGAAAATCACTCATTTTACAAAGTTTCATTATCAACGAATGTTTTATATGCTCACAGGGGTAACGGTTGCCGAATATATTCGGAGGAGAAGATTAACATTAGCGGCACAAGAACTACTCTCTTCTAAAGAAAAGGTGATTGATGTCGCGATAAAGTATCGTTATGACTCGCCTGAAGCTTTTACGAGAGCCTTTCGAAAGCTACATGGTGTTTCCCCAAGTCAGGTGAGAAAAAATGGGATTAAGTTGTCCGCTTATCCGAAAATTTCCTTTCAACTTCAAATTAAAGGAGCGATTGATATGAATTATCAAATTTTAGAAAAAGGTAAGATGGAGGTTGTAGGAAAGAGCATTCGAATGGGCACCGAAAATGGAGAAAACCACCAAAAAATTCCGTTGTTTTGGAATGAATTTAATTCGGATGGATTTAGTGAAGAGTTAGAAAAAGTTCGTACTGAGTTGGGTTATTTAGGGGTTTGTTTAAAACTTTGATGAAGAGCAAAAAGCATTTGATTATATGATAGCTGTTGAAATACGTGAAGGAAAAAAGGTGCCTAATGGTTATGTGAAGGAAACGATTCCAGCTGCTACTTGGGCAGTCTTTGAGGCGGTCGGACCAGCAGCTAAAGCGGTTCCGGAAGTAACAGGGAGAATTTTCTCTGAGTGGCTGCCGGCAACTGGATACGAACTTGCAAACAAACCAGAGTTGGAAGTTTACCCCGCTGGCGATGCTGCGGCCGATGATTATCGGACGGAAATCTGGATGCCGATTGTTAAAAAGTAGAGAATAACAATAGATTAATGACAAGTACTTGAACATGTGTCCTTCCTTTCAGTACACTTAAAAAAAAGGAGGGGCACAAATGGCAACGATTGAAGACTTTTTAGAGCTTGATATACGAACTGGAACGATAGTAGAAGCCGATTTTTTTGACGAGGCGAAAATCCCCGCAATTAAATTGAAAATTAACTTTGGCGATGAATTAGGGGTTAAATCTTCAAGTGCTCAAATTACAAAACGATATAAAGCTGAGCAAATAGTTGGTCAACAGGTTATTGCGATTGTAAATTTTCCACCACGTCGAATCGCCGGATTTAAATCGGAAGTATTAGTCTTAGGTGCTGTTCCTAATGAAGGGGACGTCGTTTTATTAAAACCAGAACATCAGGTGGAGAATGGCACAAAAATTTTATAAGTGAAACGGTATGAGCTAAAGATAAAAAGGGAAAAAAGCATAATAAAGAAAACTCTATTAAGGCAATAGAGTTTTTTTATTTTGTGTGTTTTTAAGCATGCATAGGAGTTTTTTTATAGGATCAGCTAAGCCTCTGAGAGTGTCGATAGCTCGGGATTCTTTTACAAAATTATCTAAACAACAGGGATTTTGAATAAAGAAGTCGAATAATGGAGTATGAAAAGAATCGGAAGGTGTGTTCTAAATGCGGAAAAAAATAGTCTTTTTACTTTCTCTCATTTCTGTCCTTCTTTTAGGATGTCAAGAAACGATTAGTTTGAGTGAAGATGAACGAGTGACGGTTCCTTCTAATGAGCAAACCGAATCAAGCATCATCGAAATGGATGAGGAGGAAGAAAGCATCCAAAAGGAAGAAAAGACGATTGTGATTGGAGCTATTGGTGACATCTTATTACATGAACGGGCTTATGAAAGAGCCGAAGTGGAAGGCGGATATGACTTTAATCCAATGTTGGAAAATGTCGCACCATTGTTGGCAAAACCTGATTTTTTAATGGCGAACCAAGAATCGATTCCAGGTGGGATAGAGATCGGATTGTCCACTTACCCAGCCTTTAATAGCCCACAGGAAATTGTGCGCGAACTCCAATTTTATGGAGTGGATATGTTAATAGGGGCGAATAATCATACGTTAGATCGTGGCGTCAGAGCGATTGAGTTAGCGATAGATTATTATGACGAGATTGGTATCGACTATGTTGGCAAGTATCGAGATACAGAAGATCGAGAAACTGATCGAATCGTCGATGTAGAGGGAATTGAAATCGGTGTGTTAGCTTACACGTACGGAACGAATGGAATCCCAGTTCCGGAAGGTCATGAAGATGTTGTTGCTTTAATTGATGAAGAAAGAATCGAACAAGATGTTAAAGCCCTACGTGAAAAGGTCGATATTTTAATTGTGCATATGCATTGGGGAGATGAGTATGCCCAAGAGCCTAATGATGAACAACGCCGTTTAGCCAATGAATTATCAGAAATGGGAGTCGATCTTATCTTTGGCCATCACCCCCATGTACTGCAACCGATCGATAAAATTGAGCAAGAGGACGGACATGAAACAATTGTCTTTTATTCATTAGGAAACTTTTATAGTGGTCAAGAATTCGATTATACAGATATTGGCGGACTCGCCTCCGTTGAAGTGACAAAGACAACATTTGGAGAAGAGACAACGTTTGAACTTAGCCATTATCATATCGAGCCAACGCTTGTCCTTCGTCAAGAATATGATTATCAAGTCGTCCCATTTGCCGAAGCAGAACATCCATCAATTTCTGGTAGTACGGTTGAAGAAATGATTGATCATACGAATCTATATTTAACAGGGAGTGAATAAACATTTTCAGTGATGAAGGGGTGATTGAAGATAACCTGATTTAATAGTTGACGTTTTTTAGTTTCATTAGCTGCTTAAGAACCTAATAAGCACACATTTAAAAGGGGAACTTGCTTCACATGGATTTGTGTGGAAGCTAGTTGCCTTTTTGTGGTGAGGAAAGAGTGGATGTTGAGATCATGGGCTCCAATGAAGTTAAAAGCGATTGAATCAAAGCCGCAAAGGGAATCAAAGAGCATCAATGATTCCAAAAGCGATCGAAAAAGAGCCGCAAAGGGAATCAAAGAGCATCAATGATTCCAAAAGCGATCGAAAAAGAGCCACAAAGGGAATCAAAGAGCATCAATGATTCCAAAAGCGATCGAAAAAGAGCCACAAAGGGAATCAAAGAGCATCAATGATTCCAAAAGACATTGAATAAGAGCCGCAAAGGGAATCAAAGAGCATCAATGATTCCAAAAGCCATTGAATAAGAGCCGCAAAGGGAATCAAAGAGCATCAATGAAGCCAAAAGCGATCGAATAAGAGCCGCAAAGGGGATCAAAGAGCATCAATGATTCCAAAAGCGATCGAAAAAGAGCCATAAAGGGAATCAAAGAGCATCAATGATTCCAAAAGCGATCGAATAAGAGCCACAAAGGGAATCAAAGAGCATCAATGAAGCCAAAAGCGATCGAAAAAGAGCCGCAAAGGGGATCAAAACCCCCCAATGAAGCCAAAAGCGATCGAATAAGAGCCACAAAAGGAATCAAAGCCCCCCAATGAAGCCAAAAGCAGTTTCGACAAGTGCTAGTCACTTGTCAAATCATTTTTGTAAGCGTAATCACTAAAGATAATACGCCATTATGGTAAAATGAACAAAAGACTATTCAAAAAGGGATGATCCATATGAATGAAGCAGTGAAAACATATTTTCAACAAAATAGGGAGGAGCATTTAAGTGAACTAGGAAAATTTTTGGGAATTCCTTCTATTAGTGCGTTATCTGAACATAAAGAGGATGTTCGTCATGCGGCAGAGTGGATGGCAAACTCTTTAAAAGAAGCAGGTGTGGAGAATGTAAGTTTAATGGAAACCGGGGGGCATCCGGTTGTGTATGGCGATTGGTTACATGCACCAGGAAAACCGACTGTTTTAATTTACGGTCATTATGATGTACAACCTGTTGATCCGGTTGAATTATGGGAGACGCCACCATTTGAAGCCCATATTCGAGACGAAAAAATTTATGCTCGTGGTGCTAGTGACGACAAAGGTCAAACGTTTATGCATGTCAAAGCGATTGAGGCATTATTGAAAGTGAATGGTGAGCTACCAGTAAATGTTAAGTTCTTAATTGAAGGGGAAGAGGAGATCGGAAGTGTGCATCTTGATCCATTTGTGGAAGAGCATCGTGAGTTATTAGCTTCGGATGTTCTTATTATTTCTGATACCCCAATGCTTGAAAAAGGTCGTCCAGCTATTTGCTCTGGTTTAAGAGGGTTAAGTTCCTTACAAATCGATGTAAAAGGGGCGAAAGGAGACTTACATTCTGGATTGTATGGTGGTGGAGTCCAAAATTCGATTCATGCTCTTGTCCAAATTCTTGACTCGATGAGAGATCAAGAAGGACGTGTGACTGTTGCTGGGTTTTATGACAAAGTAGAAGAGTTAAATAAGGATGAGCGTGCCGCAATGGCAGAGTTGAATTTTGATGAAGTGAATTTACAAAAAGAGCTCGAAGTTCCAGAGTTATTCGGAGAAAAGGGATATTCTATGATTGAGCAAACGTGGGTTCGTCCAACCCTTGAAATCAATGGGATTTACGGAGGGTTTCAAGGAGAAGGAGTTAAGACAGTGATTCCATCAGAAGCTCATGCCAAAATTACATGTCGCTTAGTACCAACCCAAGACCCAGATGAAATTACGACCTTAATTGAGAAGCATATTGCAGCTAATACCCCAAAAGGAGTGACGGTCACAACGAAACGTTTTGATGCAGGAAAACCTTTTGCAGCACCAGTTGATCATCAAGCATTCCAAATTGCGGCAAAAGCTTATGAAGAGGTATATTCGGTACCTGTTACCTTTACTAGAATGGGTGGTTCCATTCCCGTTGTTGAAACGTTTGACCGTATTTTCCAAGTACCGATTGTGCTTATGGGATTTGGATTACCATCGGAAAATTTCCATGCTCCAAATGAACATTTTCATTTAGAAAACTTCGATAAAGGATTGCGGACGATTTCCACTTATTTAGAGAAATTAGGCAACCAATTAAATAAATAAATGGATAAACTCAGCAATAGATGAATATTTTCTATTAGCTGAGTTTTTTTCGGTACTATAAGTAATTACTAAAAAATGCCTATTTCAAATTGATTACTTACTTAACATGTAGTACATTTAATTTACTAATATGATAATTCTTTCATTGTGAACATTCTAAAAATTAGTTAGGTAAACAGTTTAGACTGAATTAGTTTCTTAAGTTCTCTTAAGATTTTTTTTCTGAATTTTTTTAGTGAATGGAGTAGTGATATGAAACGAATTAACATTATGATCGTTGATGATCAAACATTAATGAGAGAAGGGCTTAAAACGATAATTGAACTTGAAGAAGACATGGAGGTAGTTGCAACAGCTGAAAATGGGGAAGAAGCCATCATAAAAGCCGAGCAATCCCAACCAGATTTAATTTTAATGGATATTCAAATGCCAATTATGAATGGGATTGATAGTTTAAAAGAGATTAAGTCAAAATTAAAGGATGTGAAAATATTAATTTTGACAACGTTTGCAAATGATGAATATATTATTTCCGGATTACTTAATGGGTCAGAAGGTTTTTTGTTAAAAGACATGAATTATGATCAGTTGATTAGTTCCATTAGAAATGCTTATCAAGGGGAAATTATTTTGCCAAATTTAATTGCTAAAAAATTAGCAAAGAGAATCGCCTGTCATGAACCTGAAAAACCAAGAGTTTTTAAACAAGATTCTATTAATATTAAAGGAATTCGATTTTCGAAAAGAGAAAAAGAAGTAATTGAATTGCTCGTTCAAGGTTTTAGTAATAAAAAAATAGCGGAATCTTTATTTATTAGTGAAGGAACCGTAAAGAATTATATCAGTGAAGTGTATAGCAAAATTGAGATTAATGATCGTGCTCAAGCCATTGTTTATTTAAATCAATTTATGTCTTATTAATTTTAAATAATAGAAAGGGCGTTTAGATATGATTGAGGGTTATCATTTTATTGAAACGCTTGTACATGAAGAAGATTTTATGATTTATCGAGCGGTAGATGAACAGACAAGTCACTCGGTTTTAATTAAAATGTCTACCCTATATCAAACTTCAAAAGCCCAGCAAGAGATGTTAGAACAAACGGTTTACATTAGTAAGTTATTACCCGATGAGTCGACATTAAATTTTAAACTATACTATGAAAAATCGGCTAGAAGAAAACCTTACTTAATGGCACCAGATGTTCGAGCGATTCCGCTAGATTTCTACATAAAAAGAGGGTTATTACTTAATATTGATTTTTTAACCATCACGAAAGAAATAGCGGGGATTCTCGCTCAGTTACACCAGCACCGGTATGTTTATCAGTCAATTACACCTTCCTCCATCATGATATTCCCACAGTCAAAAAAAATGATTTTTACAAATTTTTGCTTCTCAATAAAAGAATCAACTTTGGTTGTAGAACAGTCCATACAACCGATTATAAAAAGGATGGCTCCGTATTTATCACCTGAGCAGACAGGGAGAGTTGGGCGACTAGTTGATACAAGGAGTGACTTTTACTCATTAGGTATCCTATTATACCAATGGTTGACAGGGAGATTACCTTTTATTACAGAGGATGACATGGAATGGATTCATGCCCATATTAGCAAAAAGCCATTGCCACCACATGAATTGAACAAAGAAGTTCCAAAAGTATTCTCGATGATGGTGATGAAGCTTTTAGAAAAGAATCCCGATAATCGTTATCAAAGTGCATTTGGATTAATACGAGATTGTGAAAGGTTAGAAAAGGAACAAGCTATTTTACTAAACAATCAACCCTTTATTTTAGGGAGTGAAGATCAACCGACTAATTTAATCTTTTCAAATCATCTTTATGGATATGAAGAGAAAGTGATTAGATTACAAAATTGCTTTAGGAGAGTAAAAGATGGGGAAACAGAGGTCGTCTTAATTGAAGGAGAGTCTGGAACCGGAAAGACAGCTTTGCTTGAAAGAGCTTTTCAGCCGTTTATAAAAGAAGCTTACTTCATTCAAGGCGTTTACGAAAAGAGAAATGCCCATCAGCCATATCATGGTTTAATAAATGGATTTGCTCGTTTTGTTGACGGAATTTTAGCATCTGGTACAGAAGAGGTTAACAAATGGACTCGTATTTTTATCGAGGAATTAGGCGATTCCTTACATACGATAGGAAGAATTTTCTCAGATATCTATTTAATTGTCGATGAGACCGAGCAGCGTATAAAGATTACGGAAGAAACAGAATCAAGAATAACGTTCAAACAAGCTGTTCATTCGCTTTTAACTTGCTTAGCTGGGCAAGGGAAGCCAGTTGTCTTTTCAATTGATGATATCCAGTGGATGGATCAAGCCTCCTATCAGCTATTTAAGGATGAACAATCATTTTATCATCAGGCTAATATTTTATTTATTTATGCTTATCAAACCGATCACAACACTGAAACGGTAGTAAAAGAAGATGTTCGTCAAGGTCTATTTATGAATCGTACAGTTGATTTAATCGTGAATTTAAGCTCTTTTTCAAAAAAACAAATTGAACCTTGGATTGGTCAATCCTTTCATTTAGAAGAAAAAATGAGCACTGAAGTTGTAAATGAGCTTTTTGAAGCAACAAAAGGGAATCAGCTCTTTCTTCAACAAACAATAAAAAATTTATATAAAAAGGAGCAATTTGTTTTTAATCAGCTTAGTGGACATTGGACTTTTGTCAATCCTATTATTGAACCGATCAAAAGGAAAGGAAACGATAAGTTTATTTATAAGAAACTTAGTAGACTGTCCACTCAAGTAGAGGACATTTTAAATTATTGTGCATGTATAGGTTATCAATTTAAGAGCGATATATTATACGAGGCTCTTTCTATCCCAAAATCGATTATTGATTATAGTATTCAACAATTACAAGCGGCTGGAATTATAAAAATGGTAGAGATGGAGTTTGATTTTTATCAAGTGATAAGATTTGTGGAAGAAGATACATGGCAAACTTTCTACGATCATTTGTCTGCTCATATAAAAGCGCAAAATCACTTTCGTATCGGGCAAACGTTACTTAATAATCGTACACAGCGACAAGTGCACTCTACTATTATTGATCATTTTAATAAATGTTTTAGTTTATCTTTATCTGAAAAGACAAAAAAAGAAATGGCTGAGTACAATCTTATTTTAGGTGTGCGGTATATGGAATCAGATGCCCATTATTCAGCTAATGCTTACTTTGCTTACGGATTAAAGTGGTTAGAAGGAGATGAGTCTTCACATTTATCTTTTCAATTACTTCTCGGTAAAGCAAGGTGTCTATATGCCGTAGCTCAAAATACTAAAGCACAGGACCTCACAAAAGAGCTTTATGAAAAAGCGACAAGCATAAAAGAAAAGATTGATGTTCTGACTATAGAAATTAAAATGACTAATCATTTAGTAGATCCAGAAAAAGTGATTAACTTGGCACTAGAAGGATTATCTCTCTTAGGTTATTCATTCCCTAAAAAAATGATTGGCTTTCATGTTCTAAAAGAGCTTGTTACGGTACGTTTAAAGATGAGACGAATCGAGAAACAGAAAGAAGAACTTCCAACTGAATATAGTGAGCGTGAAAAAATGACTTTCTCCATGCTTGAAGCAATGGGGATTGCTGTATATGGATATAAACGTGAGTTGTATGCATTGCATATATTAAAGCTGATGAAGAGCCAGTATCCAAGTTTTAATCATGCTAATTCATCGTTAATTCTCTCTCAATATGCGATGGTTTTAAGTGAGGGGTTGAATGATTTTTCAGAGGCTTACAAAGTATCAAAATGGGCGAACGAACGAGTGGGGCATAAGGCAGACTCGTTTACAAAAGGAGTCACACACTTTATTTTTTCAGGTTTTATTCAGCACTGGGATGAACCACTTCAAAATAAGATTGCAAGTTTACAAAGTAGTTTTGAGATGAATAAAAAGGCAGGGAATCTAGTCGTTGCAGGTGGATGTTTAATCCTGTCTTTTAATACTCTTTTAATGATCGGATTACCTGTGCAGACATTATTAAAATATGTCGAGGATTTTCGTCATAAAGCTCAGCTTTTAAGGTTAGAAGAATTTATTGAATATTTTGACCTGGTTGAAAAGATTATGGAGACATTAGCTGATCTTCAAGTGGCAAGAGAACGACGCAAAGAAATAGAGGCTGTTTATAAACGATTAAAAATGCAGTTTAAATCTAGAGAAACAACACTTTCCTATTTCTCTTTACTAATGACCTTTTATTGGACGGTTACGAAAGAATATGAGAATTGTTTAAAGGAAGTCAAAGAAAGTCAATTCCTATTTGTAGATCGAAATAGTGTATTAGGATCAGCTCAATGTGAATACTGGGTTTATCATAGTCTTTCTATTTGTTTATCTGAGGAATTGACTAAAGCGGAAAGGAAAGCGTATGTTGCGACTATTCGTTCTTATTTAAAAAAAATAAAAAAGTGGAAAAAACAAAATGCAGCTAATTTTGCTAGCCGTTATTTCATCATTGAAGGCTGTTATCATTTATTGAAACAATCACATGAAAAAGCGATCCACTCTTTTAAACAGTCTGCAAAATTAACAAAAGAACAAAACTGTATTCATCAAGAAGCTTTAATCAAACAAGTGTTGAGTATGATCTATCTAGAGAAAGGCAAACAAGCATTAGGACATAAGTATTTGCAACAAGCGAATAACAATTTTCAATTCTGGGGAGCTGAATTCGTTGTCGAATTAAATAGGCAGTCTTTTCATATTAAAAAGCCGGAAACGATAACAGAGAACAGCTTTATGGTAGGCTCCATAGATACGATTAGTTTAATGAAGGCCTCTCAAGTTCTATCACAAGAAATTGTTTTAGAAAAGGTCTTGCAACAGCTGATGAAAATTGTTTTAGAATATGCAGGAGCAGTAACGGGTGTCTTAATTCTATCAAAAGACAACCAATTATATATTGAAGTAAGAGGGGAAATGAAGCAGGATATCACGACAATTGAAGTTGTACAATCTATTCCTGTCTATTCATATGGGAAAGTCCCGACAACCCTAATTGATTATGTAGTTAAGCTACGAAAGGCTATAATCTTTGAAAATTTAACAAAAGATACCCGATTTAATAACGACAAATATATTGAAGAACAAAAACCGAAGTCCGTGTTAATTAGTCCAATTACTCACCATAAGAAATTAATGGGAGTTCTCTATTTAGAAAACAATTTATCGACACATGCTTTTACAAAACAAGATATATCGGTCTTAAGCCTTTTAATGAATCAAGCGGCTATTTCGATTGAGAATGCCCACCTCTATAAAGAAATGCAAGTATTAAATGAATCATTAGAAGAAAAAGTGAAAAGTCGAACTTATTATTTGGAGAAAACACAAAAAGAAATGGCTCAAACTTTGGCAACAAAATCGGTTCTAGAGGAGCGAAACCGAATTGCCCGAGACATTCATGACGTTGTTGGTCATACGTTAACAACAGCTATCGTTCAAGCCGAAGCTAGTCGACGTCTTTATCACAAAAATGAAAAACTGTCGATCGAAAAATTAGAGCTATCACAACAATTAATTCGAAAAGGGCTAAATGAAATTAGGCGGTCCGTTAAACTTTTAAATCAATTTGATACAGAAGAAGAAATCGATTTTGCAAATGAAATAAATAAAATTATTCAAGAGACAGAGTTAAGTACGGGAGTAATCATTGACTCACAAATAGATATTAACGAACCTATTCCCTCAGTCGAAATGAAAAAAATGATAGTTCTCGCTCTAAAAGAAGCTTTTACCAATGGGCTTAAACATGGTAATTGCACAAGATTGTATGTTCTACTCCAACAAACTGGAAAACAACTTTATTTAAAAATAGTAGATAATGGAAAAGGGGCGGAACAAGTAGAATTCGGTTTTGGCTTACATTCAATGAGGGAAAGGGTAAGGAAACTTGAGGGGGAAATGGTTGTTGCATCAACAGCTGGTATTGGAACTTCGATTGAGATTAGGGTAAATAACATGGAAAGAATAGAAGTATAAAAAGAAGAATTCGCTTTATATCCTTCTCAATTAAGAGCTACTCAAAAGGTCAGCCGGTCTTTTGAGTAGCTTTCTTTTGATGAAAAGTAGATGTATTAATCAATCATCATTGGAAAAAGGATGAGTTTGAGTAGTAATTAAATAATTTTGGATAGTTTAGTGTCTGGTTGTTGTTTGCTCGTATACACTTCTGAATTTGATAAGAAAGTTTTGATTTCTTCGATTGATAACCCAAGTTGTTTGGCCTCTTTTATTAGTGAGACCCAGTCAAGATCAATTGGTTCCCTTTCCATGCTCGTAACTCCCCCTCAGAAATTAACTTCATTAAAAGCTTTTATCTATGCACAAAAAATAAACTTTAAAATTGAATAGTTAATAGAGCACTATGGTGAGTGGTATAGTTTAATTTTAACTATATTGAAAAAAATGGATAGTTACTACAGTCATATGTTTAGTCACATATTCATGAAGAGTATCTTAATTTGAATATTAATAATAGTAAGAAAATACCGAACTTTATAATGATAAAATACCTACAAAATGAAAATGAATGAGTGGAAAATAGGGAAATTTTAAAAGTTAAATACGATGAAAGTGTGTTTTGTCCGCGAATAGACATGAGTCTTAAGATCTATAAAATGGCAATTTAATTTGAATTGTCTTACATTATATAGTAAATTAAACATAGTATAATTCCTTTTTCTCTCTATTAATATACAATTAATGTGTCTAAAGAATTATATTCGTTTTTTCCGAGATTAGTACAAAATAAGAAAATAAAAAATAACTGATTTTAAGTGGTGCCAGGATTGGGAAGTAGGGGGGATGGAAGTTTTGAAAAAACCATTAGAAATTTTATTGATTGATTCTCAAACCTTAATGAGGGAAGGGCTCCGGTCTATTATTGAAATGAATGAAGATATGAGAGTTGTGGCTGCAGTAAAAAGTGAAGAAGAGGCTTTAATGATTGCCAAAGAAAAGCAGCCAGAACTTATTGTCATTGATATTCAAATGATTAAGTTAAGCGAGCATAACCTTTTAAAAGAACTAAAACAAAGTGTACAAAAGGGAAAAATATTGATTTTAACGAATAAAGAGGAAGAAGACGATATAATTAGCGAAGTTATTTCTCATTGTGATGGTTTATTGCTAAAAAATATGACCAATGATATGCTCGTTCAAGCTATTAGAAATGTTACGAAAGGGGAATTAATAATCCCTCATATCTTTGCCAAATCGTTATTACATAATTATTCGAATGTCTCAAATATAAAGGAACAGAATGAGCCTAAACAAGAGTCGGGAATTAAATTTTCAAACAGAGAAAAAGATGTAGCTCAGCTTTTATCAGAAGGTCATTCGAATAAAACGATTGCCCAATTACTTTTTATAAGTGAAGGAACAACGAAAAACTATATTAGTGATATTTATAGCAAAATTGGAATTAAAGAAAGAGGACGAGCTATTTCCTTTTTAAAACATTATTTATCTTAAAGGGAGCTAAATTAATCAAAGGCTATTAGGTTTCTATGTAAACAGTCGTTCATAGGCTCAAACTGTTTTTTATGATCTAAAAACGGAATGCCCAGAGACTCCTGCGGGAAAAGTGAAACACGGGAGACCCCACAGAGACTAGCAGCTTCGGAGGCTCCCGGTTCACCCCCGGAACGCACAGGGTATGCACTGACGTAGTAAGCCAAATCATCCAAACCTATTTTACGCTTTTTTGTTTACATAAATCTAGGAAGAAGATATTGACAAATTCTTAATAAAGAACTAAAATTAATTCAATCGTAGTTTTGAAGTTCTTTTAATAAAAGGAGCTAATTTTTTTCGTCTTTTCGTTCTTTTTAAAGAACTAAAAAGATATAGAGTTTTATATAAGTGAATCTAGAAAGGTAGGAATTTTTTTTTTTGGTCCGATCGTTCTTAATAAAGAATTAAAAGGGTGCGTATGCTAAAGGTAAGGAGTGAAGGTATGAATCAAACTATTCAATTCGATAAAGGAATAAAGGCAGATTTGTATATTTATGAATTAAACCGTAAGCTACTTAACAAAAAGTGTTCTGAAGTCAATGTGGTTGAATTAACAAATGAGGCAATTGAATTTTATAGTTCGTTAGAGTTACCACTCATAAAAGGGGTCATTTATAAAATTAAAACAGAGATTTTTAAAAAAGAACTAGAATTATTCGGCATTATTTGTGAAAAAAGACAACGGTTGGACTCGTCCCTTCTTTATTATCAATTATATTATATTTCCCTTTCTAAACATGAGAACCTCCATTTACATGAGATTAAATTAAAGCAAAGTCAATTGAAGAAGTATGAGATGGACACATTAGTTGTAAATGAATTTTATAATAAAGGGGAAAATTTGAATGGTTGTAAATAATATTAGAAGTTTAAGAAAAAGTAAAGGAATGACATTGGAACGTTTATCGATTGCATCAGGGGTATCCAAGTCATATATAAGTTATATTGAAAGGGGTGTTCAAAAGAACCCAAGTATTGCTGTTCTTATAAAGATTGCTAAGGTGCTTGAAATAGAGTATGTCGAATTAATTGAAATCATTAAAGGGCATGAAATACAAGGGGCAGATTTAGAAAAGAAGAACATAAAAAATGAGCTGAATAAGTGACATCAGTTCATTTTTTGGCTCTTTAACCATTGTCTTGTTTATTTTTCCATTTGATAAAATCTAAATACTCACGGAACTGTTCTTTACTAATTCCAGAATTCATTGCGTCTTGAACTAACTCAATCCAATTCGGATCTAAATCAGTTTCTTTTTCTGGTTGACTTTTTTCGTCATAAAGTAAATCTTCAACAGACACATTCAACATAGCAGCCACTTTTTCAAGAAATTGAATGGATGGGTTTGATTGAATGTTTCGCTCAATCGAACTCAAGTATGATTTAGCTACACCAGCTTTATCAGCTAATTCGGTTAAAGAATAACCTTTTTCTAGCCTATATTTTTTTACTTGATCACCTATCATAGTTCGTACCTCTCTATATTTATGAGTAATATCTTAATGATTATATCAGTGTCTGAACTGTTCTGTAAAGAGAACTAATACATGTTTTTCTTTTTTTTCGAAGTCTTAAAAAAACGTTGTATGTCTTCAATGGACAGACCTAATTGTTTAGCTGTTTTCATTAGTTGCACCCACTCTAAATCAACCTTCTTATGACTCACTCTTCAACATCCCTTCAACTTATTCTGAATTATCAGTAATTAAAACGGAAACTTGAAACTTGTTTTCTGATGATGTCAGGTTGCTTTTGTTCATTATAAAGAACAAAAGTGGAAAAATAAAGGGTGAATATAAGTAGAGAAATGAAGTATATAAGCGGTTTTAAAAGTATAAGAATAGTCATTTTATCTGATGGTTGTATATGTCGATATTTAAGGGAAAATAAGAAATCAATTAGAAAAGTTCATTATATAGAATTTTTCAAACTAGGCTTTTATAGGATACACAAGGAATACCCTATAGAAACGAGCCATTATAACTCCTGTAGCTTTTCAACAAGTTTATTAAATAAAACTTTGTCACGGTTATCTAATGCTTCATCAATTGCTTTCATTAAGGCTTCTTTGTCTTTGTTTTTTATGAGTTGTTCGATCACTTGATTGGTTTCTTCTTCATATTTTTTGAAGCGTTTGAAACGTTGGAAGTTATCACTTTTCTCATTTTCGAGAAGTTGTAAGTAACGATGATTTAAGGACTTGCCGTTAAAGTTTAAGATTAGGTAAAACGATTCCGTTGGATTTGTAACCAAATCGTCTAGTAAACTTGATAAATTGTCTGTTTTTGTTTTCTTGTTATAATACATAAAACCTGGTTCATCTGATTGATACGATGATATGATCATTGTTTTTTTATTTTTATTAATTGAATCAGTAAATTTTAATTGATCAAGAAGATGATGATTTCTTATGAATTGATCAAGAATCAGCTTAGCTTCTTTGTTTTTTAATTGATTATTTTTGATAAACCATTGTAAGAAACCTCTTTTCTGTTCATTTGAAACCCATTTTTTCATAGAAACCACCTTTACCTTAACGTTGAGAAAATAATAGTATAAGTTTATCACTAATCAAGCTAATTTTTTAGTGATTTAATTGAATTTTAAGATAAATTAAAGGAGTGATGAATAAAAAAAGGTCGTTTGTCTAAGTAGACAGACGACTAAATTTTATGAAACGGGTTGTTTAGAATGTAGTAATTTTCTATCAAAAATAAATGGACCAAATGGAATGATGGAAGCAAGCATAGCTAGTCCACCTTTTGCGAATGACCAACGAGCAATAAACATCATCACAATAACAGTGATAATATAAATGATAAATAGCCATCCGTGGGCCATACCGATAACAGTAACAAAACTTGGTAAATCAAATAAATACTTTAGTGGCATCGCTAAAAATAATAAAAGAATTAAAGAAATGCCTTCTAAATAACTAATGACGCGGAAAGTACGAGTCGACATATTCATATAAAACCCTCCTTAAATAAAAAGCGGAGTCCGTTTGGGCAGAAGCGAGAAAAGAGCAGTTGGTTTACTGCGTCAGCTGCATGCCCTACGCGTTCCGCGGGTGAGTCGGGAGCCTCCTCGCTTCGCTGCGGGGTCTCCCGTCCTTCACTAATCCCGCAGGAGTCTCCGGGCATTCCGCTGACTCCGTTTTGGTTAACTAAAAACAATCCGTTTCAACCTAGTAGAAAACATTTTGCTAGGCTTTTCTCGAAGTTCTAACGGACGCAGCTAGATTAAATAAAAAGCGGAGCCTGTTCGCTCAGAAGCGAGAAAAAATACAGGGCTGACTAAAAAGTCGCTTTTTGACTTTATAGGCAGACCGATTTTTCTCGAGCTTCTAACAGGCGCAGCTAGATTAAATAAAAAGCGGAGTCCGTTTGGGTAGAAGTGAGAAAAAATACAGGGCTGCCTAAAAAGTCGCTTTTTGACTTTATAGGCAGAGCGATTTTCTCGAGGTTCTAACGGACGTAGCTAGATTGGTCATGCCTAACATTCTAGCATACTCTTGAAATAGGAACCTAATGGAGAGTTTATGACATTTTTAAATTAGTGATCTATCAATGATGGCTTCAGTTATTTTTCATGAACCAAAACGGAGCTAGCACAATGCCCTGGAGACTTCGGACCCACCAGCGGAGTATGCTAACTAATGTAACGACATTTTAACGAACTGCCCGTTTTTTAGTAACCTCCGACTTTGTCTGTCGCGAGGATGTTCCCGACTCACCTGAGATTGCAGCGGGCATGCAGCTTGGAGTATAAGTTGGCTCATCTTAAAAACAAGTGCTTATCAGTGATTTCAATGGAACTTGACAGAGGTCATTCAGTTTGAAATAATAAGCGCAATAGCCAAAATGGTCTTGTAGGGTTCCGCAAATCGGTTCGTTTGGTCTGGTCCAAGACAAGACACACATCTTTATAAAAAGGTGTGACACGGAGGGATAAAAGCCCGGGAGATGCTGTCAATGACAGCAATCTCTCGGGTTTTTTTAGTGCATGTTCAAAATAGAAACAGTCAATAATCATAAAAGAGGAGTGGGGTCAAAATGAATAAAGAATGGATATTATTAATGGTTGCCGCGTGTTTTGAAGTCGGTTGGGTAATTGGGTTAAAGTATTCCACAAATATACTTGAGTGGGGAGCCACGATTTTGGCGATTATGATTAGTTTTTCTTTACTCATTCGTTCAGGAAGTCGTTTGCCGGTGGGAACGGCCTATGCTGTTTTTGTTGGATTAGGGACAGCAGGGACGGTTATTTTTGATATGGCTGTATTTGGAGAGCCTTTTCGTTGGTCGGTTGTCATGCTTATTGTTTTATTACTTGTAGGTGTATTAGGTTTGAAAATGAGAACTTTTGATAAAGAAGAAGACAAAGAAGTAGGTGAAGTTTAAGATGGAATGGATTTATTTAGTATTAGCAGGTATTTTTGAAATGGTTGGAGTTGCTATGATCAACCAATGGCACCATACAAAAAAGTGGCTCGCAATGTTCTTTCTTATTGCTACATTTGGTCTTAGTTTTCTCTTTTTATCTTTGGCAATGGAAGTGTTGCCGATGGGAACCGCTTATGCCATTTGGACAGGAATTGGAGCTTCTGGTGGTGCGCTTGTGGGAATCTTATTTTATAATGAGCCTAAAGATAAATGGCGTATCTTTTTTATTGCCCTCATTTTAGCAGCAGCCGTTGGTTTAAAAGCGACCAGTTAGTAGGCAGGAGCTAGAGGGGTAAGGGAATGAAGCTCGTTCAGCTTTCGTTCCTAAAAAAGCAGCGCTCATATAAAGGAGATTTTAATAAATCTATGGGAAAAAAAGTCGTATTGGCGGAAAAGCCATCTGTTGGTCGTGATTTAGCGAGAGTTTTACAATGTACAGAAAAGAGAAATGGTTTTTTTGAAGGGAAAAATTATATAGTGACCTGGGCTTTAGGACATTTAGTCACATTAGCTGCTCCAGAAAGTTATGGGGAATCCTATCAAACGTGGAAGTTAGAAGACCTTCCTTTGTTGCCGAAGAAGCTTAATTTAATTGTGATCAAACAAACTCAAAAACAATATCAAATCGTTAAAACACAATTAAGAAGAAACGACGTTGATGAGGTTATTATCGCGACAGATGCTGGCCGTGAAGGAGAGCTTGTTGCTCGTTGGATTTTAGAAAAAGCGGCTGTACAAAAACCAATCAAACGTTTATGGATTTCATCGGTTACAGATAAAGCGATTAAAGATGGCTTTAACAAGTTAAAGAGCGGAAAAAATTATGAAGGATTATATGCCTCGGCAGTTGCCCGGGCTGAAGCTGATTGGTATGTAGGGATGAACGGAACACGTGCATTAACGACAAAATTTAATGCCCAGCTTTCTTGTGGCAGAGTGCAGACTCCGACACTGGCGATGATTGCTAAAAGAGAAGAGGATATTCGTCAGTTTAAACCAAAACCCTATTGGCTCCTGCAAGCAGAAACAAAGGAACAATTGAAGTTGCATTGGTATGATGAACGATCAGGAGAGCAACGAATTTTTTCAGACGAGCAGGCAAAAGAAATTATAAAATCAATTGATCGTCAAAAGCTACAAGTGAGCGATGTCAAAAAAACGAAGAAAAAAACACCAGCGCCAAAACTCTATGATCTAACCGAGTTACAAAGAGAGGCAAATAAACGTTTTGGCTACTCTCCAAAAGAGACGTTAAGTACATTGCAACGCCTGTACGAACAGCATAAAGCGGTCACTTATCCGCGGACAGATTCCAATGTGCTTTCAAGTGATTTAGTTGATACGTTGTCTGAACGAGTTAAAGCCGTTGATGTCCAGCCTTATCGTAAGCATGTTGCCCAAATCCGCCGCGGGAATTTAATAATCCAGCCTCATACCGTAAATGATAAGCTCGTGACAGATCACCATGCGATTATTCCAACTGAACAAGTCGCACCAGCCTCGCTTTCAGATAAGGAAAGAAAAATTTATGATTTAATCGTACGGAGATTTTTAGCCGTGTTATTTCCGGTCTATGAATTTGAGCAAACGACGATTATCGCAAAGGCGAATAACCAAAGCTTTAAAGCGAGTGGGCAAAAGGAACTTGAGTTAGGGTGGAAGACGATTTATGCCGATTCTTCAACCAAGAACGAAACGACTATTCCTTCGATTCAAACAGGTGATTTATTAACGGTAGCGAAGTTCGACAAAAAGCAAGAGCTAACAAAACCTCCCGCAAGATTTACGGAGGCAACGCTCTTATCGGCTATGGAAAAACCGGCATCTTTTCTTGAAAATAAAGATCCAGATTTAGTCGAAACATTAGGAAAAGCTGGTGGGATAGGAACGGTTGCCACAAGAGCGGACATTATCGAAAAGCTTTTTCAGACATTTTTAATGGAAAAAAGAGGCCAAGATCTATCATTAACCTCAAAAGGGAAACAGCTCTTAGACCTTGTTCCTTCAGGACTAAAATCGCCTGCATTAACAGCTGAATGGGAGAAAAAACTAGATGCGATTACAAAAGGGGAACTTGATCAAAGAACGTTTATTACCGAAATGAAGGAATATGCTTCAAGCATTGTCAAAGAAATTAAAAACAGTGAACAAAAATTCAAACATGATAATCTGACGGGTAGTAAATGTCCAGAATGTGGAAAGTTATTGCTTGAGGTGAACGGTAAAAAAGGTAAAATGCGCGTTTGCCAAGATCGTGAATGTGGATATAAAAAACGACTGGCTATGGTGACCAATGCCCGTTGTCCAAAATGTAAAAAGAAACTTGAACTACGTGGAGAAGGGGAAGGACAAGTATTTGCATGTGTTTGTGGTCATCGTGAGAAAAAATCGGCGTTTGAGAAACGTAAAAAGGCGACACAACATCAAAAGGTTTCGAAAAAAGAAGTCTCTCAATACATGAAAACACAAAATAAAGAGGACGACTTTTCCAATTCGGCACTAGCTGATGCCCTTGCCAAGTTAAAATTAGATAAAGATTAAAAAGAAACATACTAAGATTAGTGGGTAAGATCATCGACGGATGATTTTACCCACTATTTTTCTTTTAGGAGTATAGTGAGAGGTGAAAGAAAGCTCGACCAAAGCCTCAGGGATTCAGAATCCGGAAATCAAACCGAGCTTCTTCACTTTCATTACTGAATCAGTTTTAAGTATGTTGGGGCCATTGAGCTCGTGTATAGGAAATGGGAATCGGAATGAATAAGTGAAGAACTTTCAACTTTCGTATGAAAAGAGGAGAAAACATGGAATTTGTAACTGCTTTAGATGTTTCAATGGGGAGAAGTTATGTCGTCATCTATCAAAATCAAACATGCATTTATGAACAAGAGATTGCCCATAATCTTAAAGGGTTTCAACAGCTGCTCCATCAAATTCAAAGCCTCCCTGGGAAGGTGACAGTGGTTTTCGAATCCACAGGTATTTACTCAAAGCCGGTTGAAACATTTTGCCAAAAGAATGCACTGCCTTATTGTCTCTTAAACCCCTTGGCAGCTAAAAAGCAACTCGAACAAAATACACTCAGAAGTTGGAAGACGGACAAGCACGATGCACATATGTTAGCTCAATCTCACACCCATCACAGAAGAGAAGAAAAGATCCATCCATCGGATGTCTATCAAAATCTGCGTGATTTCTCTCGCTTTTATCAAGAAATAGAGGAACAAATTAAACGTATGCGTATGTACTTACACAATGCCCTGCATATGAGTTTTCCAGAGCTTGAACAGTTCTTCTCAAATAGACTCACCCCATACGCGTTAACACTGATTGAACTGTTCCCTCACCCTGATCTTGTTTTAGGTTCCAGTATTACAAAGATTAAGGATCTTTTAGTGAATCACACGAAGAAAAAAATATCACAGGAACGAGCGAAACAAAAAGCCATAACCATTATGGAGTACGCACAATCATCGTATCCAGCTGTGCCGTCCAACAGTGTTCAAACTCAAAAAGTACAGTACTATGCACGTCAGCTACTTCACCTATTAGAAGAAAAAGAACACGCGTCCCGAGCGATGATTGCAGAAGCTAAAACCCTTCCTGAATTCGAACGGCTCATCAGCTTTCCTGGTATCGGTGAGATAAGTGCTGCCCTGCTCATGGGGGAACTAGGTGATGTATCCCGCTTCTCCACCCATAAACAAGTGAATGCCTTTGTTGGAATTGATATTCGAAGATATCAATCAGGTAAATATCATGGACAGGACCATATCAATAAACGCGGAAATCCCAAAGGGAGAAAGATTTTATATATAATTATCCGAAACATGATTCGCCAACAAAAGGCAGCTCCCAATCACATTGTCGATTACTATTACAAATTAAAAAAGCAACCTACCCCCAAGAAGGACAAGGTTGCCATTGTCGCTTGTATGAACAAGCTTATAAAGTGTATTCATTCCATGGTTAGAAATGATACAAAGTACGATTACTCGCACGCGGTCTCAACGGACCAATAAAAGTATTATATCACATGAACCTCATTTTAAATGAACTAGACTTGAGGTTTATTTCTTATGCCTAATCATACGTAGTCGTACTAGAAAATAAAATAAGTAGTATCCTCCTACGTTAGATTACCCAACAAAAAGTCTAATTTTATTCAGTTGATCAGCAAGTGCTTTTTAATTTCTGCAGGGCCCTCCGGGCCCTGCAGAAATTAATTACCTTAACCTACATGGATCAGAAACCCCTTGACTAAACGTAGGAAAGAGGCTGGGACAAAACTCTGTTCTGATCTGAAAAGCGTTCTACTCACCGTTCCCGAAAATCATGCTCCGCGTCCTGGAGGCCACTGAAAAAGTCGTGTTAGTTCGAATAGGATTGGATGATTTGGTTTACTCCGCCAGCGGAATACCCTACGCGTTCCGCGGGTGAACCGGGAGCCTCCTCACGACAAGTCGCTGCGGGGTCTCCCGTAGTTCACTTCTCCCGCAGGAGTCTCCGGGTATTCCGCTGGCTCCGTTTTGGTCAAACAAAAACCAGCTAAAGCCATAATGGATCATCTAATGAATCAACTAATGGTTTGAGATTCTTCCTAGTTAAAGGTGAGAATGAAATTTTTTCAGTGGCCTCCGTGTCCTGTGGGGTGGTGCCGAACTAACTAGTTTCACTAGTGGATTTCGGATCTGCCACTAGATCCCACGGGAGAGAGTCTCCGCATGACTCGCCCACTAAGATAGAGGATAAATCTTCTTATTCTTTTTGTAATATAAAATAAGTAATTTCCATTAAAAAAGTTAGATGACCGTCATTTCTAGTCATCTAACTCTTTTTTTAGTGGTTTTGCCCCAGCCTCTTTCAGTTATCCGAAGTATATGGAGAAAAACTGTGGATAAATCAAATCTTATAAAAAGGTTTATTTAATTAATTATCAAGGTTTTTTTCTTTTATTCACATTTGTCTGTGGGTAACTATTGTGATATCCACAGCTTATCCACATTATTGTGAGTAAGTTGGCTATTTTGAAAAAATGTCGGTTAAATTCCTTGGCTTGTGTTGGTTGGCGAAACTCCTACGGGAAGAAGCCCGCCGAAAGTGAAGGGTAGGGTTCCATTAGTTAGCTATACTCCGCCTCATACCTTACGCGTTCCGCGGGTGAACCGGGAGCTCCCACGCAAAGCTTAATGAGGGGTCTCCCGTGTTTCACTTCTCCCGCAGGAGTCTCCAGGTATTGCACTGGCTCCGTTTTGGTTAATGGACACCCATACCGGCAAACGCCCCACACATTAACCGATTTAATTTAATTAAGAACGTTCTACTTGTTTTAAAGGTTGTTTTGCTGGACCTTCCATTACATCGCCGCGATATGAAAATCTCGAGCCGTGACATGGGCAATCCCATGTTCGATCCCCGTGATTCCAGTTCAACTCACAGCCCATATGGGTACAGGTTGTATCAACTAAATGAAGTTGTCCGTCATGATCCTTGTACGCTCCCGTTCGTTGGCCTTTTACTTCAACAACGGCACCTTCATCTTTTCCTAATTCATCGATCTTTTTAAAGTCATTTTCAATTTTCCCTTGGATGAGATGTTTGGCCACATCAATGTTTTCAGAGAGGAAATGTTTGATGCTCGGATCCGCGATAAATCTCGAAGGTGTAAACAATAATTCGGCTGGATGGTATTGTTCGGTAATTTGTTTAGCGATGATTTGGGCGGCAGCAGTTCCATTTGTCATTCCCCATTTTCGATATCCTGTCGCAATAAAAACAGACGGCTTGTTTTTTGTAAGGTGTCCGATGTAAGGAAGTTTATCAAGTGTAATTAAATCTTGAGCTGACCAGCGAAATTGTGTATCAAACCCACCGAAGATATCTTTTCCAAAGTCTAGGAGAGCTTCATAGTGATAAAGGGTATCCATACCTTGACCCGCTTTATGTTTTTCCCCACCTAAAAGGATCAATTGTTTATCATTCATTTTTGTATATCGTAAAGACCGTTTTGGTTCATCGGCACTTAAATACATGCCTTCAGGAAAAGCTTCATCAATAAACCCAGCAATAACGTAAGAACGTTCTGCGTGCAACTTTGAAAAATACAAGCCCCCACCATCAAAAAATGGAAAATGAGTGGCGACGACAACTTTATCAGCGTAAACTCGGTGCTTGTTTTTTGTCATAACAGTCGTTTTGCTATCCTGTTCAATGTCAACAGCTACGGTATTTTCAAATAATTTCCCTCCATTCTCTGCCACATACTTAATAAAATGTGATACATATTCTAATGGGTGAAATTGAGCTTGTTTGCCAATTTTTAGGGCTGCCTTTGTCTCGATATTTAAAGGGATTTTATCGACAAATTGACCATGGATACCGATCTTTTGATACGCTTCAAACTCCTTTTCCAGGTTTCCTTCTCCACGATTGGTCGTTGCGTAAAGGTAGGCATCCTGTTCTGTAAAATCACATGAGATTGAATGATCCTCAATTGTTTTTTTGATAAAGGCGATGGCTTCTTCATTGACATCATAATATTGTTTGGCTTTTTCTTGACCGAGATGATGCAAAAGTTCATTATAAATTAAGTCATGCTGAGAGGTGATTTTAGCAGTGGTATGACCTGTAGTCCCATTTAATAGTTTTCCTGCTTCAATAAGTGCTACTTTTAATCCAGCCTCTGTTAGGAGATAGGCAGTCGTAATCCCGGTAATTCCACCGCCTACAATGGCCACATCTACAACTAAATCCTCCTCTAGTGTTGGGAAACTAGGTAATTCAGTTGAAGAGCGCCAATATGATTCGGGGTGTTCGGGTAATTGATTAGTATTCTGAGTCATTGGTTTCCTCCATTACTTGTCTGTTTACCCATACGATGTCCAATCAGAGGAAAATCATGTACTTGACCAAATACTTTCCCGCGTTAAGCTGCTTTTTCATTTTTAAGAGCTAATTGTTTTTTTCCTAAATGTAAAACAAAAAGGGCGAGAACAAATGTGAAGGAGCTGACGTAAAAGAGAGTCGGTCCCCCGAACAAATCGACCATGCTTCCTAAGAAAAAGGGGCCGATAATATTAGCCGACATGGAAAATAAATAATAAAAACCTGTAAATAAACCAATACTCGTTAGCCCTCCTAAATCGGCGACTAAAGGATAAGCTTGAACATTAACGAGTGCCCAAGCACAACCTGCCGCAAATAAAGTTATTTGTAAGGGCAGTGGCTCTGTATAAAAAGGAATGGTTAAAAAGATAAGTGGTAAAATTGAAAGACCAATCATCATCGTTTTGATTTTGCCAAACTTTTGCCCAATCCACCCAGCTGGAAGAGCAAAAAGAACAAACGACAGGCTGAAGAACCCAAGCGTTGTCCCAGCAAGTCCTGGACTAAAACCTAGTGTTTGTCGAGCATATAAAGTAAACAAGGCTTCAACTGAGGCATAACCAATAAAATAAATAAAAATCGCGAGTAAGATAAAAAGGGAAGAACGGTTTTTCTTTTCAAAAAGCATAATAAATCGTTTACGAAGCGAGCGAGTTGCAATGGTTTCTTCCTGGTCATCTAAAGTGTTACTACTATAAGCAGGCTTTCGGTCGACAACAAAAAATAAAAAGAAAAAAGAAGCCATGAGGATAATACTAGCTATTGTAAACGGGTAAATGGGATTGATATCAAATAATTGAGACAAACCGAATAAGGCAATAATCGCACCAATTCCGCCTAATAAGTTAATGATTCCGTTCGCAAAAGAACGCTTTTTAGGAGGAGTATGATCGGGCATTAAGGAGATGACAGGGGCCCGGTACAACGTCATGGCTAGTAGAAATAAAATGTCGATTGAGATTAAAATCCATAAAGTATCAGCGACAAAAGGCAAGAGAATAAAAAAGAGAGCAGCCAGTGGCATCCCGACGATTAAAAAGGGGAGGCGGTTACCGAATCGAGTTTGAACCCGGTCGGACCAAGAGCCAATTAGTGGGATCAGTAGAATTGCTAATAAATTATCTAACCCCATAATAAATCCAATGATACTTTGTTTTTCAATGTGCTCAGCTAAAATAATCGGCATAAAAGCATTGTAGAAAGTCCAAACGAGCGTTAACGCAAAAAATCCACTACCAATAACAAATATTTTTCTATAACGAAATGAATCGGACATGTTACTCCCCCTTATTGTTTTTATATAAAAATGATAATAAATGGCTCTCTTCCTTACTATAAATTCGGATTAGCCACTGAAGATTCCTTTTATATTACGAAAGTTTATTATTCCTTTACAATCATTGCCTTTGTCGTTGTTTCAAGTTAGCATAAGAGATGTTCGAATTAAGAGAAAGAAAGTTGGGTAAGTCAATGGTACAGGCACAACCTTTTTTAAAATGGGCTGGTGGGAAAAGGCAGTTGATACCTGAAATTTCCAAGTATATTCCAAGTTCTTATCATACCTATTTTGAACCGTTCATTGGGGCGGGAGCGGTGCTTTTTCATTTACAGCCAGAAAAAGCCATTATTAATGATGTTAATAAGGAATTAGTGAATACATATAAGGTGATTCGTGATCATGTAGAAGAGTTGTTAATAGACTTAAGAAAGCATAATAATTCCTCTGACTATTTTTATGAACTAAGAAATCTTGATCGTGACGCCGATAACTATCAACAATTATCAGCTATCCAGAAGGCTTCTAGGTTAATTTATTTAAATAAAACTTGTTTTAATGGATTGTATCGTGTGAATCAAAAAGGGCAATTTAATGTTCCGTATGGAAAGTACAAAAATCCTAATTTCATCAATGAAGATGTTATTCGTTCGGTTCATCACTTTTTGAACCAAGCGGATGTTGGAATTTTTAATCAGGATTTTCAAGAAGTGGTCAATCAAGCCAAACAAGGTGACTTTGTTTATTTTGATCCTCCGTATGATCCTGTTAGTACCACATCATCTTTTACGAATTATGCACTACAAGGCTTTGGAAAAGAAGAACAATTACGCTTAAGGGACCTTTATATTGAATTAGACAATCGAGGCTGTTATGTGTTATTAAGTAACTCAGCTACTGACTTTATTAAAGACATCTATTCAGGCTACCGGACAGAAATTGTTGGAGCGACAAGGAATATCAATTCAGTCGGTTCAAAACGGGGGAAAATTCAAGAAGTGTTGATTATGAATTATTAACAGGACTATCTTAAAAGGTTACTTAGCCTTTTAAGAAGTCTTTTTTTATAAACGCAACTTTCGCATCGAGAAAATCCGTTCAACTAGTTGGCAGAGCGAAAGGGAAGCTCTTAAACAAATGCCCTTGACACGTTTGAAAAGCGAGAACGCACTATCACACAAAACGGATAAACTGTGCATTAAGAAAAAATAGACAATGCTCTTCTTCGGCGGTCGCTCCCAAACAGACACTCCGCGTCCTGCAGGAACCTCATGAGCCTCCTCAGCACGCTTGCGGGGTCTCATTGGACGGTTTATTCCTGCGGGAGTCTCCGTGTCTGTTTGTCCGCTAGATCATGGAATCGAATCTAGGTTGGGTTTTCTCATTGAATAAAAAAACAGTCATGACTTCAACGTACATGAGCTTGAGAATGATTTTTTCTCCTTCCATGACTCATTCCGTTACAGTTGTAAACATATCTGTGTTGATGCTCTGTACATTAGCTAGATGATCGAGCTTGTTTATCCTGTCTTTTGATGACTACAGACTTAGGAAAAAATAGGTGGAAACTACCTATTTAGTTCCATAACCAACAAAGTGAAGAAGAAGGTCCTTCTGCGTTAAAAATAGCTGATTGAGAATGGCCCTATCATCAAGCACTCCCCTACACTTAGTGGACAAAACCATACGGAGACTCCCGCGGGAATAAACCGTGGAGCGAGACCCCGCAAGGCTTGCCGAGGAGGCTCGCCAGGTTCCCGCAGGACGCGGAGTATGGTTTTGGTAGCGACAGCCGAAGCGCTTAATTTTAGTGAACAGATTCCTTCAACAGCCTATTAAGAGATGTGTTCAGACTGTCAACGATTGAACCGTTCATGTAAAGTCAATTTGAGTATTGTATCGCCCTAAAGTCAATCCCTATCAACGATTAAGGGTCAATCATACGCTGCGAAAGTTGAGTTATAAACAAAAATGACTCATGACGTCTCACTAAGTGAGATTGGGGGTGAGTAAGGATGTGGATAGTGGGGATAAGTAATTAATACTCTAGAATTCAGAATTAAGATGTGAACAGAGGTTATGAGGAATAGAGGGGAACTTGGGGCTTTTTGGACAAACGTTTGCAGGAAAATAAATGAGAAAGTTATATGGATGTAAAAAGTTCATTATATAATGAATAAAAGCTGGGAACAATTTTAAGTAAGGATAAGTATCCGGTCAGGTAAAAACCAATTAATATTTAAGGGGATGGTCTTGTAACTTTATAAAACTTCTTTTATAATAAAATTAGTCTCAAAGTGCAAACGTTTGTCTTTTCTGTCCGATGGAAATGTAAACGGTTTTATTTAATAAAATAGTTCGATGTATAAGTCTAATTTAGGAGTGTTTAATATGATGAAAAAATGGTGGAAAGAAGCCGTTGCTTATCAAATTTACCCGCGAAGTTTCAATGATTCGAATGGTGATGGAATAGGTGATTTACAAGGGATTATTGAAAAGCTGGATTATATAAAGGATTTAGGGATTGACGTCATTTGGATTTGTCCTATGTACAAATCACCAAATGATGATAATGGATATGATATAAGTGATTATCAAGATATTATGGATGAATTTGGAGAAATGGCTGATTTTGATGCTCTTTTAAAAGAAGTGCATAATCGAGGAATGAAATTAATTATTGATCTCGTCATTAATCATACATCTGACGAACATCCTTGGTTTATTGAATCAAAGTCTTCTAAAGTTAATGAAAAAAGGGATTGGTATATTTGGGCGGATCCAGCTAAGAATGGTTCTGAGCCAAACAACTGGGAATCGATTTTTAATGGGTCTGCATGGGAATATGATAAAAAGACCGAACAGTATTATATGCATATTTTTTCCCGTAAACAACCGGATTTAAATTGGGAGAATGCCGATATCAGAGCGGCTCTTTATAAGATGATGAATTGGTGGATGGATAAGGGGATTGATGGTTTTAGAGTAGACGCCATATCACATATAAAAAAAATCAAGGGATTCCCTGATTTGCCAAACCCTAAAAAGCTTGATTATGTGCCTTCCTATGAAGGTCATATGAACCGTGAAGGAATTCATGAGTTTTTACAAGAATTAAAAAAAGAAACCTTTGATAAGTATGACATAATGACTGTTGGAGAAGCGAATGGTGTATCCGTAGACCAATCCGATATGTGGGTTGGTGAGGAAAAAGGTGCCTTCGATATGATTTTTCAATTTGAACATTTAGGGTTGTGGCGCAAGGAAACGGGAGACGATACAATAGATATCCTTTCATTAAAGAAAACATTAACGAAATGGCAAAATGGATTGAACGGTCACGGCTGGAATGCATTATTTTTAGAAAACCATGACCAACCACGCAGTGTTTCAACGTGGGGGAATGACGATGAGTACTGGTTAGAAAGTGCCAAAGCGTTAGGAACTTTATTTTTCTTTATGCAAGGAACCCCTTTTATTTATCAAGGTCAAGAAATTGGGATGACAAATGTACAGTTCCCTCATATTGAAGATTACAATGATGTTGGGATGTTAAACTTGTATCGCATTGAACGAGAAAAAGGGACTGCACATGAAGAGATTATGAAAGTTATTTGGGAACAAGGTCGCGATAACTCAAGAACCCCGATGCAATGGTCTGATGGGCATCAAGCTGGGTTTACCATTTCAGAGTCATCATGGTTCGGTGTGAATCCAAATCACAAAAAAATTAATGTGAAAGCTCAAGAAAAAGAGGACAATTCGGTTCTCAACTATTATAAAAAAATGATCGAACTTCGTAAAAGGCACCTCGGACTTGTTTATGGGGAATACGAGTTAGTGCTCCCTACGCATGAGCAAATTTATGCTTATACAAGAACATGGGAAGGGGAAACATTTCTTATTTTAGTAAATTTATTTGAGAAGGAAGCTCCATTTGAAACGGAACTATTAAAAGCGGATCAAAATGAATTGCTTTTGGCAAATTATAGCGATTCAAAAAATGTCCATGTATTAAAACCTTATGAGGCTCGTCTTTATAGATTATCCTAAAGTTTTTGGTTGGAATAATGTAGCAAAAAGATGAAAGGGTTCATTGCATTTTTTAGATGGGCATGGTAAGATGAATGACGGTAATAAATTTGCGCACCCTTTTGATTGGGTGACACATTGGTATCAGGATGACGACCATGTTCCAGATCGTTGTGGGATGTGGTTTTTCTTTGCTTTTATAGCAATATTTCCAACGGTTAACGGAATTAGCTAGGAAAGAAAGAGAATATAAGTGCTCGCTTAGACAAAAAATGGTCTTAAGTGGGGCTACGTAAAGTCATTCTAACTTATAGGGAAAACCTTTAAATGTGGAGTATTCTTAACAAAAAGATAAAGTAGCTAAAAACCCTTTGGGATAAGGCCAGTAACTTAAATACTGCCCTATATAGATGAAGAGCTTTAAGATTGTACGAACAATCATGGCTAAAGAACGCTCCTAACTTTATGTGTCGCAAAAACATAAAGGCGTAAAAATATAAGAAATAAAAGGAGATATTTAATTTGCCAACATTTCATGAATTTAATTTGAATCATCAAGTAGTAAGAGCGTTAGAGGAGATGGGGTTTGCAGAAGCAACACCTATTCAAAACGCAACCATTCCAACGACATTAGCAGGTAAAGATGTTATTGGTCAAGCACAAACAGGTACGGGGAAAACAGGTGCTTTTGGAGTGCCGTTAATTGAAAAGATCAATGTGGAAAACGATCACGTTCAAGGGCTTATTTTGGCACCAACTCGTGAGTTAGCGAACCAAGTATCGGAATCATTAGTGAAATTCGGGAAATACAAAGGTGTCCGTACGGTTGTTGTATATGGCGGTCAAGATATGAGAAAACAGATCCGTGATTTAAAACGGAAACCACACGTCGTTGTAGCTACTCCAGGTCGTTTAATGGATCATATGAATCGCAAAACGATTAGATTAAACCAAGTAGAAACGGTTATTTTGGATGAAGCAGATGAAATGTTAAACATGGGTTTCATTGAAGATATCGAAACGATTCTAAAAGAAATTCCTAACGAACGTCAAACATTATTATTCTCAGCGACAATGCCAAAACGTATCGAAAAGCTCGCTCAGCAATTTATGACAGAGCCACAAACGATTGCTGTTAAAGCAAAAGAAGTAACAATGGAGAATATCGAACAATTCTATATTGAATTGCATGAAAAACAAAAATTCGATGCTCTTTGCCGTCTAGTGGATATTCATACGCCTGAGCTTGCTATTGTGTTCGGACGTACAAAACGTCGTGTAGATGAGTTATCTGAAGCTTTAATTAAACGTGGCTATCGTGCAGAAGGAATTCACGGTGACTTAAACCAAGCGAAGCGTGACAGCGTGTTACGTAAGTTCAAAAATGGTTTAATTGAAATTTTAGTCGCAACGGATGTCGCTGCTCGTGGATTAGACATTAGTGGTGTGACACATGTTTATAACTTTGATTTACCACAAGACCCTGAAAGCTATGTTCACCGTATTGGACGTACTGGTCGTGCTGGGAAATCGGGTATGGCTATTACATTTGCAACGCCATCTGAGAAAGAGCATGTGATTGCGATTGAGAAAACCTCTAAGAAAAAAATGACGAAACAACCAATGCCGACGTTTGAAGAAGCAATGGAAGGTCAACAAAAGCTTGTGTTAGCACAACTTCGTGAAAAATTAGATCAAGAAGACACGAACTTTTATCGTGCCATTGCAAAAGACTTATTACAAGAAACAGATGCAACAACAGCTTTAGCGGCTGCATTGAAATTATTGACAAAAGAACCAGATACAACAGATGTAAAATTAACAGGTGAGGCACCATTACGCTCGAAAAAACGCCGTTCTGACGGTGGAGGTAGACCTTACCGCCGTAGCGGTGGTGGTGGCGGTGGCCGTAGTGATAACCGTCGCAGTTATAACCGTAAAGACGGTGATCGTGATCGTAACCGTAGAAGTGGTAGCCGCAGTGGCGGTGGCCAACGCAGTGCAAGTGGTGGACAAAGAAGTGCGAGTTCACAGCAACGTCGTTCTAAGCAAGCGTAAATTTAATATATTAGAGAAGGTTTATGCTAACTAGTGGAAACCTTCGAGATAAAGCTCGATGAGAAGTGAACGCCTCTCATCGGGCTTTTTTGTGTATGGTGCCGTGTTTTGAGGGGATTTTTCATTTGGCTGGCGACGATGTGAGAAAAGAGCTGAGCAATGCCGTCGAAAGTACTATGGCCGTGGAAGATGTGAGAAAAAGGGAGAGTAACTCCACCATCCCTCGGTCAAAATTTTAAAAAAAACTGAAATCACGAAAAATGACCTTCTTTTTTGCTAAAAAATATTATCATTCTGGTAAAGTTTTCTGACGCGATTTACAAGAGTTAATGAGTATAAACGGAAGCGTATACATATAAAAGGCCCCAATCTATCCTTTAATCGTTAGAGAAGACAAGAACAAGATTGGTCAAAAAAACCTAGATAAATAAAGATAAAGATCGATCACGCTTAGCTCAGTTCTGCGTTCGGTTGAGTGTACTTTACTGGTATATTAAATAAGCTAAATATCAAAAATTATCTAAATATTTGTATGTTAGATTATCTCACATATCAATTGCGGAATGGACTTAAACGTCATAAAGTAGTAATTAATAAAAGGATGTAATAAAAGTTTACATGAAAAGGAAGTGTGTGGGGATGACGGTAAATACGCCAGCGAGAGAGAGTTTAATTCAAGAAATTAAAGAAACGATCGAAAAGAAAAGTGTAGAATTACTTCATATGCAGTTTGTTGATATTGAGGGAACGCTTAAGCATGTGACAATCACAGCAGAACAATTAGAGCAAGCTGTTGATGGAAAAGTGATGTTTGATGGTTCTTCTATTACTGGTTTTACACCAATTAACCAATCTGATTTATATTTAAATCCGGATTTATCGACTTTTGCTGTGTTACCTTGGACGGAAGAGGACGGTTATTCAGAAGCTCGTTTCCTATGTAGTGTAACAACGCCAGCAGGGGATGACTTTGAAGGGGACCCTCGTAACGTTTTAAAGAAGACAGTAAAACGAGCTAAAGATAAAGGTTATTCCATTAGTGTTGGTCCTGAGTTGGAATTTTTCTTATTTGAAACAGACGAGTATGGTCAACCAACAATACGTACACAAGATGTTGGTGGGTATTTTGAACCCTCTCCAAAAGATGAAGGGGAAAAAGTTCGTCTTGCAATCTATAAAGCATTGAAAATGATGGGCTTTACCATCGAAGCTTCTCACCATGAAGTGGCGGTTGGGCAGCACGAAATTAACTTTAAATACGCAGATGCGTTAGCTTCCGCTGATGCAGCGACAACATATAAATGGGTTGTAAAAACAGTAGCCAAACAATTTGGTTTACATGCGACATTTATGCCAAAACCACTTGCTGGTGCAAATGGAAGTGGAATGCATACAAACATCTCATTATTTGATGAAGAGAAACAAGAAAATGCCTTCTATGATGAAACAAATCAATTAGGTTTATCTGAGACAGCTTACCAATTTATCGCTGGTCTCATTGACAATGTTAAAGATTTTGTAGCGGTAACAAACCCACTTGTAAACTCATACAAGCGTTTAGTGCCTGGTTATGAAGCTCCTTGTTACATTGCTTGGTCAGCTTCAAACCGTTCAGCATTAATCCGTATTCCGGCTACTCGTGGGGCGGGGACTCGTGTTGAAATTCGTTGTCCAGATCCAGCGGCAAATCCGTACTTAGCATTTGCAGTTGTAGCTGCTGCTGGCCTTGATGGGGTAGAGCGTGAATTAACAGCACCACCTTCTGTTGACGCAGATATTTTCAACATGTCATTAGATGAAATCAAAGCTCGTGGTATTGAAAATTTACCTACAAGCCTTGAAAGTGCAATTGATCGTTTTGAAACAGGTGAAATTGGTTTAAAAACTTTTGGTGAGCATGCATTCTCTGAGTATGTAGCCCTAAAACGTAGTGAGTGGGATGACTTCCGTATCGCTGTAACAGGCTGGGAAGTTGACGCCTACCAATCAAAATTCTAATCTTTTTATAAAGCTAGAGCCCCGTGTGAAGGAATACCTTCGTACAGGGCTCTTTTTCCTATCATGAAGCAACTTTGTGAGCGATTTCTCGTTTTCGGCTTGCACTTGTAAAAACGATCAAACCAGACCAAATAAAACCAAAAGCTAGTAGCTGTACCAAGTTAAAAGGCTCTTTATAAACAAACACACCTAAAATAAACATAATGGTTGGAGCGATATACTGTAAGAAACCGATTAAAGATAAACTAATCCGTTTAGCTCCTGTTGCAAAAAGCAATAATGGGATCGCCGTTGCGACTCCACCACCAATTAATAACCATGTTGTACTGTCGGTTAGTTGTAAGGCTGGACCAATCGGTGTTTGGACTAAAAAGATAATCGCGATAGGACTGACAATTAATGTCTCAATAAATAATCCAACTAAAGAAGAGACTTTTACGAGCTTTTTTATTAATCCGTAAAGACCGAATGAAGTGGCCAAAATGAGTGATACCCATGGGAAAGAACCGTAATCGAACGTCATACAAAGCACTCCAATAAAAGCTAACAAAAAAGCGGTAATTTGTTTACGGTTAAATCGTTCTTTTAAAAATAAAAAGGCAAGTAAAACATTAAGCAAAGGGTTTATGTAATAACCTAAGCTTGCTTGAAGCACATATTCATTGGCGACAGCCCAAATAAAAACATACCAATTTATAGAGATTAATAAGGAGGCTAATGTAATACCGAGCCCGGATCTCCAGTCGGTAAATACGGCTTTTATCTCTTTATTTGTACGTTTAAATTGATTACTGACGATGATAATGAGTAAAACAAAAATGAGGGACCAGACGACTCGATGGGCTAAAACGACCAACGGATCGATATGGTCAATGAATTTCCAATAAATAGGGAATATCCCCCATAATAAATAGGCCCCTAAACCAGCCATGACGCCTAATCGGTGTTGATTTTGTTCTTCAGTCATTGGACAACAATCCCCCTTAAAAAGCGAAGTCCGTTTGCCCAGAAGCGAGAAAAAATACAGGGCGGCTTTTGAAGGCGCTCTTTGTCTTCATAAAGACGACCGATTTTTCTCGAGCTTCTAACGGACGCAGCTAGATTAAATAAAAAGCGAAGTCCGTTTGCCCAGAAGCGAGAAAAAATACAGGGCGGCTTTTGAAGGCGCTCTTTGTCTTCATAAAGACGACCGATTTTTCTCGAGCTTCTAACGGACGCAGCTAGATTAAATAAAAAGCGAAGTCCGTTTGCCCAGAAGCGAGAAAAAATACAGGGCGGCTTTTGAAGGCGCTCTTTGTCTTCATAAAGACGACCGATTTTTCTCGAGCTTCTAACGGACGCAGCTAGATTAAATAAAAAGCGAAGCCTGTTTGGTCAGAAGCGAGAAAAAATAAGAACAGCTGATGAAGACGCTTTTTGTCTTCATTCAGATGGGCGATTTTTCTCGAGCTTCTAACAGGCGTAGCTGGATTAATAAAAAAAAGCGAAGTCTGTTTGGTCAGAAGCGAGATTATTAAGGAACAACGCTAAGTTCGCGCCATCCTGCCGCAACGCCTTGTACCCACATCCTGTGGGCAAGAACAGCTGATGAAGACGCTTTTTGTCTTCATTCAGATGGGCGATTTTTCTCGAGCTTCTAACAGGCGTAGCTGGATTAATATAAAAAAAAGACAAAACACGCATGATTCGGTCATACGTGTTCTGAAATCTGGTTAAACAAGTGTGTGTTTATAAGCAGCGTGATTTGTCGGGCCGACATATTCATTTAGTCGGAAAGAGTGACGAATCGCGGCTGTAATAAAGTCTTTTGCTGTGTATATGGCCTCTTCAACGCTACGGCCTTTTGCTAATTCAGCAGCAATCGCAGCAGAGTATGTGCAACCGGCACCGTGTGTAAAGGTCGTTTCAATTAATTCAGATTTTAATTCGTGGAATGTTGAACCATCATACCAAATATCGACAGCTTCGTTAAGACCTAATTTACTTCCGCCTTTAACGATAACGTGTTTCGCTCCAAGTTGATGTATTTTTTCAGCGGCTTCTTTCATTTTTTCAACAGAGTCGACTGGGCCAACACCGCTTAATTGAGAAGCTTCGAATAGATTGGGTGTGACAACAAATGCTCTTGGAATTAATACATCACGTAAACATGCATCTGTTTCCGGGTTTAATGCTTCGTCGGCTCCTTTACAAACCATGACAGGGTCAACAACAAGTTGATTAATTTTATATTCATCCACTTTTTTGGCGACGAGATTTATAATATCGATTGAGCCAAGCATTCCTGTTTTAACAGCGTTGACACCGATTCCGGCTAAAACTGTTTCAATTTGTTTTTCTAATGTTTCAACTGATTGTGGAATCACCTCGTGAAACCAATTACGGGCTGGGTCTTGAGCGACGATAACGGTAAGGGCGTTCATGCCGTATACGCCAAGTTCCTGAAATGTTTTGATATCGGCTTGTAATCCTGCTCCACCGCTCGTATCTGAACCAGCAATAGTTAATGCTTTTGACATTGTCATGTTGATTTTCACTCCTTATCAAGCTTGCTTTAATCTATTATACTAAAATGAACCGTAGAGACAATAAATAAATCTTACAACAACGATTAGTTTATACAAAAAGGAACCATAATATCGGATGAGTAAGGAAAATGGTTTAAAAAGAAAAATGTGGCTAACTGATGTATGGTTTACGTTTAATTAAACGTTTATTTAATAGAAGAAAGAGCCTCAGTTAACGTTTTAGCAATTTCTTTCATTCCGTAAAGGCCAGCTTTTGCTTCGGCATCTGGGTTATAGTTCGTATTTGTATTGACATCATATGTATACCACGATCCGTCTTTGTTTTGAATACATTCAATCCCCGCCATTTGAATTCCGTTTGCTTTTAAAAAAGATGTATATTTTTCAATGAGTTCTGGATTGCCCTCGTCGACAATTTCAAATTTAGAAGTCGGTTTCTGTGTAGTCGGACAAAATTGGTCGCCGATTTGGCAACTATCAGCAGGACATAATTCAAAACCGTCGGAAGTATCGACTTTGACTACATACATAAACTTTCCATTAACAAACTCATATCTTAATATAGATGAGCTTGGTGATTCGATGTATTGCTGAATTAAAGTGACTCCATCTATAGAAGGTTCAAATGTTGAACTTTTTACATAAGCTTCAAGCTCTGTTATGTTTTGGAATAATTGAACACCTAAACCTTTTCCAGCGCGGTTATGTTTAGTGATAAAACGAGATAAACCACTATTCTTTGCCGCTTGAATGATATGCTCAGCTCCAGTTGCAGCAAGTGTTTTTGGGGTTTGGATCCCAAAGGCTTCTAGTGACAAATATTGGGCTACTTTACTAAGCTCTAATTGTAAAGCACGGCTGGAGTTATAGACTTTGCGATCGTGGGCTTCTAACCAGGCAAGCACAGCGCTCGTATATTCAGGTGCATAACGATGTGAACGAGTATGGGATGAAGCACTCATTCGATTATAAAAGATACCTGTTGGAGGTTCTTTTGTTAAATCAAATTGTCCCGCGTCTAGATGCCAAAGTTCATATGGTTGATTTAATTCTTCTAAGGCATCGCATAAAGGTTTTGTCCATTCGTCATTTTCATGGATAATGTATATTTTTTCATTCATTGTTGTACCTCCTCTTATCGATGTATTCCTTGTTAGTATAAAGGATACCAAAAGTTTAGGCTATTAAGAGGTATTGGTTAACAATAAAAGGGAATAAAAAAATCATTAAGTTTGATTGCGAAATTTTAAAAGATAAGATAGGATAGAAACATTGTGTTTATTAATATGTGAGTATAATTATACAGAAAATAAAGTTAATAACGGGTATTTTTAGGGAGGAAGAATGAATGGATAATCAACCTCAACAATTAAGAGGTTCTGAACGAAAAGTGGCATTTATAAAATTTATCATCCCCTCAATTATTGGGATCTTTTTATTTATTACACCAATTACATTAGGTGAAAATTTTACCATTCCAGTCGCTTATTTAGCTGGTTTGTTACAGGAGTTATTAGAAGGATCATTGCCAATGTTAGTTTTTAGTATTTTAGCATTGGGTTTTATACTGTCTTTCATTTTGACATTAATGAAGGACAATTATACGTATCCTCAGATGATCCGAACGGTTTTTGTTGTGTCGCCATTATCTTTATTAATTCGATTGATTGGAGTCGTCCTTGTTGGGATGACTTTATGGGAAATTGGTCCAGCTTTTATTTGGTCAGAAGAGACAGGGGGCACCTTGATTTTTGAGTTAATCCCTATTTTGTTTACAGTCTTTTTATTTGCAGGGTTATTTCTACCATTATTAATGGATTATGGTTTGCTTGAATTTGTTGGAGGTTGGATGAACCGGGTGATGCGCCCTTTATTCAAGTTACCAGGACGTTCAGCCATTGATTGTATGGCTTCATGGGTAGGTGATGGGACTGTCGGAGTTCTGATTACAAATCAACAATATGAAAAAGGATTTTATACAAAACGTGAAGCGGCTGTTATTGGGACGACTTTTTCCGTTGTTTCGATTACTTTTAGTATTGTTATCTTACAATACTTAAATCTTGGTCATATGTTTTTTGAGTTTTATATGGTACTTATAATCTCAGGCTTTGCAGCGGCACTGATTATGCCAAGAATTCCACCATTATCAAGAAAATCAGATACATTTATAAATGGAGAAAAACCATCACTTGATTCAGGGTATGAAAGAGTGGACTTTAAAGGAGCTCTAAATGTCGCTTTATCAAAAGCATATCAAGGGCAAGGTTTTAAAGGATTTGTTTTATCAGGAATTAAAAATGTTTTGGATATGTGGCTAGTTGTTATTCCTGTTGTTGTTGTTATTGGAACTGTCTCGTTAGTTATTGCGGAATACACGCCGTTATTTTCTATTCTAGGGACACCGTTTGAATATGTTCTTTCTTGGATGCAAGTTCCGGAAGCGCAGGCGGCAGGGCAGACGATGGTCGTTGGATTTGCGGATATGTTCTTACCAGCATTATTAGGAGTGGGAATTGAAAGTGATATGACACGTTTTATTATTGCTTGTGTATCAGTTACCCAATTAATTTATATGTCTGAAATTGGTGGACTTTTATTAGGGTCAAAAATTCCCGTACGCTTTTTGGATTTAGTCGCTATTTTCTTATTAAGAACGCTTATTACATTACCGATCATTGTTTTGATTGCCCATATGATATTCTAAGGAGAGGTTCTTTTGATTGGGAGTGAAAGTCATGCTTGTGGATAATGGGTGGAAGGCCATCTTTGAAGAAGAAAGTCAAAAAAGGTACTTTCAAGATTTATTATCATATATAGATAAAGAGTATAAGCATAAAATGATTTATCCTGCTAAGGAAAACTTATTTCGGGCTTTTGATCTGACTGATTTTGATGAGGTGAAGGTCGTGATTTTAGGTCAGGATCCGTATCATGGACCAAGACAAGCACACGGATTAAGTTTTTCGGTGCAAAAAGGGGTCAAGCTACCTCCGTCTTTAAGGAATATTTTCAAAGAGTTACAAGTTGATTTGAATATACAACCACCTGAACATGGTTTGTTAGAATCATGGGCGAAACAAGGAGTCTTATTGATGAATACGGTCTTAACTGTGGAAGAAGGTCAACCAGCTTCACATAAAGGGAAAGGTTGGGAGGTATTCACAGATCGGATTATGCAACAATTAAACGAACGTGAGAAGCCAGTTGTCTTTCTTTTATGGGGGAAGCATGCAGAATCGAAAAAAAGCCTTATAACCAATAAGGGGCATGCCGTATTTATTTCTCCTCACCCAAGTCCTTTTTCAGCGAATAGAGGCTTTTTCGGGAGTAGACCTTTCTCTAGAATTAATGAGTATTTAAAGGAGAATGGGATGGAACCGATTGATTGGGAAATTGAATAAAGAAAATAAGTAGAGGAACCTTTCAGTGAGACTTCATTTGTCTTGCTCGAAGGTTCTTTTTTTGTGTTGTATATAGCGATAGATAGTCAGAAGCTTGTAAAGCACTGGATGAGAAGGGATTACATTTTAGAGGTGAAAACGAATTCTCGAGTTAGAACATGGAAGTGAAGTTGAAGTGTCCAACCACCACCTATAGTCAAAAGAGTATTAAGTTTATTCTTTAATCATAAAAAAGGTGACTAGAGATGTCTAAAATCTATTGACAGTTATTGTGAGGACGTTTTCATCTATAAGTAAATGACTAATTCGACTTGTTAGCATATCTAACAACGATAAGGCGTTTTGTCCATTTGTGTTGGACTTTTTTGTGGGAGGAAAGAAAGGTCATTCAACAAGAGTACTGTAAAAGCACTATAAATAAAGCGTTTTCAATAAAAATGCCAATGAAAAAGGGTGTTAAGTTATCTAACATAACACTAGATTCAGAAAATTTAGAACGTATAATAAGGCTTAACAAACGATGTTAACTTTATTCACGCAATAATTATTTTAATTCTCACAAGGGGGTAATAAGCAAATGGAAATGGTTTTAGTCGATAATCTCTGGGTCGTAATTGCTGGTATCTTAGTATTATTAATGCAAGGTGGATTTATTCTTTTAGAAGCAGGTTCAACAAGAATGAAAAATGCGGGACATATTGCGGGGAAAACAATCTTTACGGTTGGTATCGCCACACTTGTCTACTGGGCAGCTGGTTGGGCCATCGCGTATGGTGATAGTGTAGGTGGATTCTTTGGTTCATCTCAATTCTTCTACGGAGATGCATCTGCTCCAGAAGGAGGACTTTCTCCTTCCGTTGATTTTTATTTCCAAGTGATGTTCGCAGCGATTGCTTTAACGATTGCTTTTGGAGGATTTGCTGAGCGTGCGAAATTATCTGTTTATATTCTTTTCGCAGTCTTATTCTCTTTATTCGTTTACCCGATTGTCTCTCACTGGGTTTGGAATGATGCTGGTTGGATTGCAACGATGGGTAAACAAGATTTTGCTGGTTCAACGGTTGTTCACTTAACAGGTGCAATGGCAGCCTTAGCCGCAACAATCATCTTAAAACCTCGTTTAGGAAAATACAACAAAGATGGTTCTATGAATGAAATTGCAGGACATAACCAAGTGTACACAGCTCTTGGGGTTTTAATTCTTTGGGTCGGTTGGTTCGGATTTAACGCAGGTAGTACGGTCGCTCTTGAAGATGGATTCTTCGGATTTGTCGCTCTTAACACGCAACTCGCTGCAGCAGCTGGTGCGGTCGCTGCTCTGTTTATGATTTGGGCTTTAAATGGAAAGTCGGATATTCCAACGATGTTAAATGGTGCATTGGCTGGTCTTGTGGCTATCACCGCCTCTTGTGCATTCGTTGCACCTTGGGCAGCTGTCATTATCGGAATTATTGGAGGGCTTATCGTTGTCTTTAGTATGAAAGCTCTTGATCGTGCCAGAATTGATGACCCTATCTTTGCTATCTCTGTTCACGGTATTGCTGGTATTTGGGGAACGATTTCGACTGGTTTCTTTGCTACACCAGAACTTGCTGCATTAAACGGTGGTTCAGCTGGTCTATTCTACGGCGGTGGCTTTGGTCAATTAGGGGTTCAAGTTTTATCCGTTGTCGTTTGTGGGTTGTTCGCATTCGTAGCTTCTTACCTTTTATTAACAATCATCAAAGCGGTTGTAGGTGGAAGCCTTCGCGTATCTGAAGAAGAAGAAATTCTTGGTCTTGATATGAGTGAGCATGGAAGCTATGGTTATCCAGAAAATATGCCTGGAAAAGAAGGTACAAAAGGAGCATAATGATGTCCGGCAAAAGCGGACGATTAGCTGACTTAAATGAGGGCTCTTACCTTGATAAGCTAGAAGCAATTTATCAAAATCGTCTCGACATGATGAACTCCGTTGAGCCAACAGTTGAGATGGTTTTAGAAGCTCATCAGCAAATCATGAGTGAAGCTGTTAAGTTAGTCCTAGAGAAAGTGGAAAGTGAGTCGGGGTCTCCTCCTACTCACTTTGCTTTCTTTCTTTTAGGTAGTGGTGGAAGAGGTGAACAGCTTTATTGGAGTGATCAAGATCATGGTATTGTTTATGCTGGTGGAAGAAACGACGAGCATGAGCAGTACTTTTTGGGATTAGGTCAAGAAATAGTGACCGCTTTAGAGAAAGTCGGTTATCAGATGTGTGATGGAAAAGTGATGTCCTCTTATAAGCGGTGGTGTAAATCATCAGATGATTGGCAAGCGCAGCTGTTGCATTGGATGCAGGATGATAAGTGGGAAAATATCCGCCACACCCTTACTCTTTGTGATGCGACCACATTTATTGGTGAGGAAGTACTATTACAGGATTTAAAAGAAGTCATTTTTCGAGAAATGGACCACAATCCCAATTTGGTGCAACGTTTTATTGATAATACTGGTCGAGTAAAAAAGGGGATCGGGTTTTTCGGCCAATTCCTTGTAGAGACAAAGGGAAAAAATCAAGGAAAATTAGATTTAAAACAAATTGCTTCGTTTCCGTATGTTAATGGTTTAAGGTTGTTAGCTTTAAAAGAAGAAATCCAAGCAGCTTCGACCCTAGAGAGATTTCAAAAGCTTTCCCCTTTTTATAAAGAAGTGAAAGAATTTGAAGCTGATTTTTATCAATTATTAAATCATCAATTAAAGTGGCAAAAAGGTATCAAGAGTTATAGTTCTATTCATTATCTAAACTTAGAGCACTTATCTTACAAGGAAAAGAAAGATTTAAAAAAGTGGATTCGTCGAGGACATAAAATTTATGGGAAAATTAGGACTCTTTTGGAGGAGGGCTAGGCAATCATGATGAACCATATGATTCAGATGATGAAGCAACTTTCATCAAAACTGAGTCCGAGCGTGTATACATCGTCTCAACAACAATCGGCAGCAGAACGAATGTCTCATTTACGCCAAATCCAAAGAGAGCTAAAACAAGAAGACGTTCTTGATAAACCATTTAAAGATTTACCCTTTATTATATTCGATTTAGAAACAAGCGGCTTTAATCCAGATCGTGGGGACAGTATTTTATCAATTGGTGCGATTAGAATGAAAGGGACAAATATTTTAGAGGAGGAAACTTTTTATTCGACGGTTCATACTAAAAAAGCTGTTTCTGCTGACGTGCTAAAGTTAACGGGGTTGACGAATGAAGAATTACAGCAATCACCACCATTAATTGATGTACTGACTCAATTTTATAAGTTTACTGGGGGAACAACCTTAGTTGCCCATCATGCCAGTCATGAGAAAAAATTCATGTCTCATGCTACTTGGCAAACCCTTCGAACGACTTTTGCCCATCGACTTGTAGACACCTCATTTTTAACAAAGGTTGTAGCACCATATGAAAACCTCATAACCCTTGATCAGTGTTGTGAGTATTATTGTATTCCAGTTGCCAATCGACACCATGCATTAGAAGATGCGATCATGACGGCAAAATTATGGAGAGAAAATCTTTTTTTAGCAGAGCGATTAGGTTTTTATTCTTTACGTGATGTGTATATGTATTTAGCTAAGGGAAATAACGCTAAATAACAAGAATTTTCGCTTGTGAACGAGATAGGAGGGGTAGCATGACACAGGACGTCCCACGTGATCAAGCATGTTTCCCAATCCGTGTTGTGATGGAAATAACGAATTTATCGGCCAGGCAAATTCGCTATTACGAAGAACAGGGGTTGGTTAAACCAAAAAGAAATGATGGAAACCAACGGATGTTTTCGTTAAAAGATGTGGACGATTTTCATCAAATCAAAAAATATATTGAACAGGGTGTTAATATTGCCGGTATAAAAGCGATTTTAGCTACTAAAAATGATGAAGGAAAAGACCAAAAAGGAGAATCTTAAATAGATATTCTTTTTGGTCTTTTTTTGACGAAAAATTTATCAGATAAAAACGTGAAATTTCGTTAGGAGCTAACCTGTGGTAAGATGTTTGGGTAAGGAGGAAGGTAAAATGAATATCTCGACTAAATCAGTCATTGACCATATGAAAGAACAAGTGCGACGTTTAGAGCAAGCACATATGAACGAAAATACCGAACAAATGAAAGAGGCGGTCTCTTCTATTGAAGCCTATTGTCAACTTTTTAAAGGAACAGACGGTAAGACGACAGAAGTGAATCTGTCTTTGAAGCGACCAGTTGAAACACCACTGCCAACCTATCATCAAGTCGTTCAGCCGTATCCAACGGTTACACCTTCTTATAACGAAGGAAATGAAACAAAACCTAAAGAGGATAATTTATTAGATTTTTAAGACCTTTTTCTCTAGCTGCATACTCGCAGAAAGTGAGGGGGTATGCAGCTGGCCAAGTAAACTAACATGTTGTTCGGTCGGTTTTTTTATAGGAAAGAAGGTTGCCATTCCACAAGCACACCATAATGACATGACTCCTCATCATCCAAATAATTGGGGAGGATTTGTAATGGTCGTAGCCCTTGTTTGAGCATAAAGGTTAGGACCAAATCCTCGATATCTCCTTTTTTCACTTTGTCTACATATGTTTTGACGTCCATTTCCTTAGCGTATTCATGATAATTAGGGATACGGCAGCCAGCCAGAAATCGTTTTAACCCTAATTGTTGAACCGTTTCTTTTCGGGCTTGATAAAGAGCACGTGCAACCCCTTTTCCCCGATAGCTTGGTCGAACACAAACATCAATGCCGTATAGGCTATCGCCGTCTGCATGATGGCTCGATCGGATATAGCCACCATCTGCGACTTCTTCCCAAGTGTGTGGTTTGCCATCAAACTTTTTAAGTAGAGAGGTAGCTGATCCGACAACAACACCGTCGATTTCTGCTAGTAAAAATCCTTCTGGAAAAGTGTCAATATGTGCTTTAATTTGCTCTTTGTTCCACCATAAATCCTCTGGAAAAGGTGGTGGGAAAGCTTCCTTTTGAACATCTAATAAAGCGGGAAAGTCTTCGAGAGTATAGGGACGAATAACGACCTCAGACATACATAAAACCTCCTCATTTTTGGAATTAACTTTATTATATAAGAAACAAAAGTGGATTTTCTTTCCTGAACCTTTTATGATAGAAAAAAATATCTCTTAAGGAGTTAAAGAAAAAATGGCTAAAGTGTTCTTGTTAGTGGGAAGCATTCTTATGGCACTAGTAGTAGCGATAGGAGCTTTTGGTGCTCACGGTTTAGAAGGGAAAATTTCAGAACGGATGCTAAAAAATTATCAAACAGGTGTTCAGTACCATATGATTCACGGGATAGGCGTTTTACTTGTTGGTCTTTTAGCGTTAAAGTTTGCTTCAAATCAATTATTAACGGTAGCAGGCTGGAGTTTTTTAGTGGGGATTATTTTATTTTCAGGTAGTTTATATGCGATGGCGCTTACAGGTATTACAAAGCTTGGAGCCATTACACCTCTTGGAGGATTAGCTTTTATATTAGGCTGGATTCTAGTCGGAGTGGCAGTGGTGAAAAATATCTAAGAAATTGGGGACGAGCAGCATTTTGGCTGCTCCTCTTTTTTTGATCAGGGAGAAGTAGAGAGATGGAGGAGGTGTGAATTGGTAATAGATAATGAAAAAGTGGGAAGTCGCAGTTTTGGTGCGAATAAAGAGGAATAGGTAATGAAAAAGCGTGAGCCGCGAAAATATGGTAAGTCAGCAATTTAGATGCGAAAGGGAATCAAAGAGCGTAAATGAATGCGTAAGCCGGCAATTTAAAGTCACAAAGGGAATCAAAGCCCTTCAATGAATCCAGAAGCCAGCAATTTAGATGCGAAAGGGAATCAAAGAGCGTAAATGAATGCGTAAGCCGGCAATTTAAAGTCACAAAGGGAATCATAGCCCTTCAATGAAACCAAAAGCCGGCCATTTAGATGCGAAAGGGAATCAAAGCCCTCCAATGAAACCAGAAGCCAGCAATTTAAAGTTACAAAGGGAATCAAAGCCCTCCAATGAAACCAGAAGCCAGCAATTTAGATGTAGAAAGGGAATCAAAGCCCTCCAATGAAACCAAAAGCCAACAATTTAGATACGGAAAGGGAATCAAAGCCCTTCAATGAAACCAAAAGCCAACAATTTAGATGCGGAAGGGAATCAAAGAGCTCCAATGAAACCAAAAGCCAGCAATTTAGATGCGGAAAGGGAATCAAAGCCCTTCAATGAAACCAAAAGCCAACAATTTAGATGCGGAAGGGAATCAAAGCCCTTCAATGAAACCAGAAGCCAGCAATTTAGATGCGGAAAGGGAATCAAAGCCCTTCAATGAAACCAAAAGCCAGCAATTTAAAGCGAATCCCCAAATAAAACAACCCCTGAACCAAATTGCTCAAGGGCTGATTTATTTTAAGTTATTTCTTCATCTTGGACTATATTGGGATAATGCTGGGCCTCCTGCTGCTCCGTAAGGGTAGGCGTACTCGATTGGTTCATCAAATGTGACATAGTCGAGTGTAACCATGAGTAGCAAATAATATTCACCGCTTTCGGGATTACTTACGACGATGTGATCACGTCCGGCTTCTTCAATTCTGCCTCTAAAAATTTTGGCATTCCATTCACTATTGTTTTCGTATGTCATATAAAAGGATGCCGTTTTTCCTCGATTCAGACGAAGGATGTTTTCAATAAACGACTGTTCAAGTGGTAACATGCTAGGCTGAGCCCCAGCTTGCTGTTGCATAGCAAATCCTGGAACTTGATAATTGGCGGATGAAAAAACTTGATTTTGAGCTGGTTGCGGCTGAGGTTGCTGCTGTGTTTGAACTTGCTGTGGGCTATAACTATAACCTTCCGTTGCCTGAGAATACGTTCCTGGCCACTGTTGTTGATACACAGTCATCGCTCCTTTTAATAAAAATCATCATGCTAATCTGCTCTATGTTAGTTTAAAAAGTGTTGAAAACTTCTTCACAGTCTGATGGAAGAGGCGTATAAAAACAATGGGCTTTAAATCTGCCGGAATTCCATTGACCCCACCACTGGGCAGGGCATGGGCCATCTGGCCGAAAGAACCAAAGGGCAAACTCGCCTGGGTGGACTCTTTCGCCTCCGATCATTCTTTTTGCAAGCCTCCGATCCCGATCCCTCGCCTGTTGATAAAAATAACTTTTTTGAACAGCTTCAAATCCGCCTGGAGATTGGAAGGTCATATCAGGAATGGAACGGATGTTTTCAAAATCCATACAATTTGCACGGACCCGATTCACCATTACGTTTCCAGCATTAAGCATTCCGAGTTCTCCTTCTCCTTCTGCTTCCGCACGCATCAGCCTTGCAAGCATGTCAATATCACTAGATGAAGCTTTAATAACAGCCACTATTTATCACCTCCCAAATATTAATGTTATTTATGATAGATGAGGTCTTTCCATTTCAAAAAAGTGGTTGACGCTCACCAACCACAAGCAAGTTACTTCACTATATGTCTAAAGGTGACCAACTATGATTAATTTCAGGTAGCTTTTACAAAAAAAATGACGAGGCTTGTTTGTTGGACAAGAATGGACAAGAAAAAAGGGGAGAAATGATGAAAGATAAGAATGATCTATAGATAAAAGCCCAGTTCCACAGAGCTTGTAGAACTGGGCTTTCCTAGAGAGAGATTGCTTTACGCGTGATAGAAATATTGTTGTAACCCTTCTTTGGGTAAAATATTCCCCACATAAAAGGAACCGAATTCGGCATAACGGGCTGAAACTTCATCAAAACGCATTTCATAAATGAGCTTTTTGAATTGAAGAACATCTTCAGCGAATAGGGTAACGCCCCACTCCCAATCGTCAAAACCGACAGAGCCTGTGATCATTTGTTTTACTTTTCCAGCATAGCTTCGACCGATTAAGCCATGGCTTCTCATTAGTTCACGACGCTCGTCCATCGGTAGTAAATACCAGTTTGCATCATATTCACGACGCTTGTCCATTGGGTAGAAGCATACATGTTCCGTTTTCGGTAATTGCGGGTATAGTCTAGAACGAACATGTGGATTTTGATAAGGATCTTCATCACTATCTCCAGCCATATAATTACTTAATTCAACAACAGACACATAAGAGTAGGTTGGAATCGTAAATTCAGCTAAACGTGTTTTGTTAAAAGTACGTTCAATTTCATTTAACTCTTTCATTGTTGGTCGTAATAAGACAAGCATAATATCTGCCTTTTGACCGAGGATTGAGTAGAGTGCGTGGCTACCGGCTCCATTCGCTTCAACATCTTCCCACTTGGAAATCGTCTCTTCAAATTCACGAATGATTTGTTGTTGTTCTTCGGTGTTTAATGTTTTCCAGGCAGGCCAATTGATCGTCCGGAAATCATGTAAACAATACCAACCATCAAGTGTTTTTGCTGCTTCTATCATAATTATGTAACACTCCTTTTAATATAGGCTACATCCTTTGCTGAGAAAGCGATTTTAGCGGATGTAGCTAGATTTAATCACATAAAAATATTGAACATTTTCATTTGTATCATACCACAAAGTGTGGAATAGAATAAAACGAGAGAGTGTGTAGATCTTAATATTGTTCATTATTTCACAAAATGTTTAAAACTAACGACGTGATTACCATATTTTAAAGGTAAAATGGAGGTGAGAGAAAGAATGAAATGAAATGATTTAACTCAATCTAAACAAGAGAAAAAGTCTAATTTGACGGAAAATTAGCGAACTCAGATAAATAAAACGCTTTCTATTTTTGAAAAATTTTTACTTTAAGGCAAGATGGGGCTAGACTGTTTCATTTTTAAATAAAGCAAGTTATGCTGTAAATAGGATCATATACAGTCGTATATGAATGTATAGGAGGTTTGGTCATGAGCGACCTATTTAAAACAATTAAAGAGCAAGTGAAAGAACATCAACCAACGATTGTTCTTCCAGAAGCGACAGATGAGCGTGTGATGGAAGCGGCCGTTTTATTAGAGCAAGATAAAGTTGTTAAACCAATCTTAATCGGAAAAAAGGAAGAAGTCGAAGCAAAAGCAGCTGAACTTCAATTGGACTTAACTGGAATCACTCAATTAGATCCGTACACATATGACAAGATGGACGAAATGGTTGCTTCATTTGTTGAGCGTCGTAAAGGGAAAGAAACAGAAGAATCTGCCCTTAAGAAGTTAAAGGATGTAAACTACTTCGGAACCATGTTGATTCATATGGGTTTAGCTGATGGATTAGTAAGTGGTGCGGCTCATTCAACAGGAGATACCGTTCGCCCAGCGTTGCAAATTATTAAAACACAACCTGGAATTAAAAGAACATCTGGTGTCTTCATTATGGTTAAAGAGGACCAAAAATTTGTATTTGGAGATTGTGCGATTAATATTGCTCCAAATAGCGAAGAATTAGCAGAAATTGCGATTGCAACGGCTGAGACAGCGAAAGTATTTAATATCGATCCAAAAGTAGCGATGCTTAGCTTCTCTACAAAGGGTTCTGCCTCATCAATGGAAACACAAAAAGTTTCCGAAGCGACTAAATTAGCTCAAGCAACACGTCCAGACTTAGTCATCGATGGTGAGTTCCAATTTGATGCCGCATTTGTACCGGCCGTAGCTAGAAAAAAAGCACCAGATTCACCGCTACAAGGACAAGCTAATGTCTTTATTTTCCCAAGCTTAGAGTCAGGTAATTTAGGCTACAAAATTGCTCAACGTCTAGGTGGTTATGATGCAATTGGACCTATTTTGCAAGGTCTAAACAAACCAGTGAATGATTTATCACGTGGATGTAATGTTCAAGATGTCTATAAATTATCATTAATTACTGCGATGCAAGCCATCACACTAAAAGTAACGAAATAAGGGCAAGATTTTAGGGACTATCTCAAAAGGTCATTCGACCATTTGAGTGGTCTTTTTTTGTTGATAACAGATGTTTTATTTAATTGGTAATGAAATTTGTGGGTTGACCGAATTAGGGTACGAATAAATGGGAATTGATGATGAAATTCGAGCGCTAATTATCTAATTACGGTGTAAATGTTGGCATACAAAAAGGCCACCCCAAGTCCTATTAAGAACCTTTGAGGGAGCCTCGTTTGTCACCTTTTTAAGACAAACATTTTTCATTTCGAGCATAAACACGCGCTACATTTTTGATAAAAAGCTCTTTCTCTAATTCAGTTAATGACCCCATCTCAAGCTTAGCATTTAATTGTTGCATGGCTTTGAGGCAACGTAATGTGACATCTTGGATTGATAAGTCTTTGCCTGTCAACTCAGCTAAGGACGCCATTGTTTCTGGAACAACATGAGGGTAGTCAAAGTTGGCTTCTTTTCCTTGAACAGCTCGCTCATAAAATTCACGTATCAATTCTGCTCTTTTGGAGCCACTTCCACGCACACATAAATAAATTTGGACGGCGACACCATTTCGAATACGTCGTTGTGAAATTCCGGCGAACTTTTTCCCGTCTATACTTAAATCGTAGCTACCAGGACAATAAGAACCAACGACCTCTCCGGCAATGATACTTGACTCTGGAAACATTTTTTGAATGAGTTCCAACATTAGATCATAGCCCATATTAATCGATAACCCTTTTTCTTCTTTTATAATTAATGAGAGGTTAAGTACTTCTTCATCGAGAACAACTGCTAACCCGCCTGAATTTCGAACGATGCTGCTATATTGATTTGAAGTTAAGTAATGGATTCCATCGGCAATCGTCGGTAAGCGACTATCCTGTGTACCTAAAACAACCGTGCTGGCATGAACCCAAGTCCGAATAGTTGCGGGTGATTCGTTATTGCCAATTGATGTGCAAATTGAATCATCGTAAGCGAAGGAATCCAGTGCTGAGAAGGTTAAGCCGAGAGTCGAATGATCGATAAAGCGCCAAGTTTGCTTAAAAAAATGATTAGATTGGTCCATGTTATGTATATACTCCCTAACAAAATAAACTATTGTAAAAAATATAAAGTCTTATTTCTTCCCCTGTATTATAGCATGAACATAATGAGATCAGTGTTCAAGTATAGATGTTTTCATTTGTGGTCATTTATGTTAGAATCGAACTTGCCGTTTATTTTCTTAAGCTTAAAAAGAAAGGTAGAATCACCATGGCAAACGAGTTTCGAATTTGCGATGAATGCCAAGCAACGAATATTAAGACGTTAGTTCCTCGCTTGAAAGAAGTCGATTCAGAGGCGAAGATTGATATTCGCTGTCAATCCTATTGTGGACCAGGCCGTAAGAAATCATTTGTATTTGTTAACAACCGTCCGGTAGCTGCACCAGATGAAGAACAAGTAATCCAGAAAGTCTGTCAAAAACTAGGGAAATTATAATGCTTATACTTTTGTGAAGTTGGAGATATTATATGTGAAAAGCTCGCATTTAATAAGTGATTAAGTGGAGTCCCTTTGCAGATAGCTCTTATTCTGGTATTGTATTCCATTATTTTACTCAATTTCTTAAAAATTTATATTTATCTGATAATTTACAGTTTGAACGTTAGTAAGGATGGGTAAAAAGTAGTTAGAATTTGTAAATCATGAACGAGGTGTTCAGAGCGAGAGAGGAGAAATTTTATGAGCTTGACAAAGAAAATATTAATAGCCCTCGTAGTCGGGGTAGTTGTTGGTTTAGGGTTTAACTTATTTGCACCAAATTTATTTGATCCAGTCGATACATATTTACTAACACCACTTGGTCAAATATTCTTAAATTTAATCATGATGGTTGTTGTTCCACTAGTATTCTTTTCGCTCATTTTAGGGGCGGCAGGGCTCGGTGATCCGAAAGCACTTGGTCGAATTGGGGGAAAAACCCTTTTGTTTTTCATGGTGACATCCGTTATTGCCTTATCACTGGCGATTTCACTGGCTTATTTAATTCAACCAGGGGAACCAGGTTTAATGGGGAATTTAGAAGAAGATTATGAAGCGCAAGAAGCCCCTCCTGTTATGGATACATTGTTAAACATTATTCCGCAAAATCCAATACAAGCCATGGCAACTGGTGAAATGCTTCAAATTATCGCTTTTGCTATTTTAGTCGGATTTGCTTTAGCTCGTTTAGGGGAGAAAACAAAAGGGATCGTTAAGCTTGTTGAACAAGGGAATGAAATTATGATGTTCCTTGTAGGATTAGCGATGAAACTAGCTCCATATGGTGCTTTTGGTTTAATTGCGTCCGCTATTGGAAAGCTAGGACTAAGTGTAATTCAGTCCATGATTGCTTATATGTTAACCATTATTATCGCCCTTATTTTGCACACAGTGATTACGTATGGTGGGGGCATTTGGCTGATTGGTAAAAGAAATCCGATTGAATTCTTTAAAGCTTTCGTTCCTGTTATGACAGTTGCTTTTAGTACTTCGAGTAGTAATGCGACCTTACCAACGTCGATGAAAGTCGTTGAAGAGGATTTGAAAGTATCTAAACCGGTCACGTCGTTTATAGTTCCATTAGGAGCAACAATTAATATGGATGGAACAGCGATTATGCAAGCTGTTGCGACCGTCTTTATATCTCAAGTTTTTGCTGTATCTTTATCATTTACAGATTTAATAATAATCATTTTAACAGCAACATTAGCAAGTATCGGAACAGCAGGAGTACCAGGTGTTGGAATGATTATGCTAGCCATGGTCTTAACTTCAGTTGGTCTTCCAGTTGAAGGGATTACTTTAGTTCTTGCAGTTGACCGTATTCTTGATATGATGCGTACGGCTGTTAACGTTACAGGTGACGCAACATGTGCCGTTATCGTCGATAGATTTGAACAAGAGCGAATTGAAAAGGAAAAGTTAGAAGCGAAACACTCCTAAATTCCTTAACGTTTCCCAAATAAAAAATTCATACACAAATCTTTGAGCTTCCCTAAAAGGTGATTAATACTTTTTGGGGTAGCTTTTTTGTTTGAATAAAATTATTAAATATTTTTAAACGAACTAAGCAAGCAGAATAAAGGATACCACCCATCATTTAAATAAATCCTTATTTGGAACACATCAATTTTAAAAATTTAGTTTATCATTGTTTTCTTTTGAGAATCCTAAATGCTAAATGGTACGTCTAATTTTATGAGAGAAGATTAGTTTCCTTATAATTTTAGTTGCTATCTATTAATTTGGAAACTAGAATAAGGAAGAAGTAGAAATGTATCTCATAAAACAATGAAATTAGTAGGTGAAGTTATGTGTGGCTTTTTAGGAGAAATAAGTTTACAAAACAAATTAATCGAGCGAGAGCAGTTTGAGTTAGCTCTAGAACAGATCAATCATCGTGGACCCGATTCAACAGGGATTTATGAAGACAAAAATGTTCGTTTAGGTTTTAAAAGGTTAAGCATTATTGATTTAGAGCACGGCAGTCAACCTCTCGCTTATCAAGATGGCCGCTACCATATTATATTTAATGGAGAAATATACAATTATATAGAATTAAGAGATCGTTTAATTAAAGACGGATATTCATTCCAAACACATTCAGATACAGAAGTAATCGTTGCGTTATATGCCCAAAAAGGCGTAGCTGCAATTCAACAATTAAGAGGGATGTTTGGGTTTGTCATTTGGGATAAAGAGAAGCAGGAAATAATTGGGGCACGAGATCGTTTTGGGATTAAGCCATTTTATTATTATGAATCTGATTCAACTGTTTTGTTTGCTTCCGAATTAAAGAGCATTCATCATTGTGTCCAACCATTACAAGTAAATAAAACGTCTTTACAAAATTATATGAGCTTTCAATTTGTCCCTGAACCAGCAACGGTTTTTGAAGAAGTACAGAAGTTGAAACCAGGTCATTATTTTGTGAAAAAAGAGAACAAGGGAATGGAAATCAAGCCTTATTATGAGATTGGTTTTAAAAATAGCTCCTTGTCACTTAACGATCATATTACAAATATCCAAAAAGTATTAGAAGATTCTGTTGCCAAGCATATGCGTAGTGATGTGCCTGTTGGTGCTTTTTTATCTGGTGGGATTGATTCAACGACAACGGTCGCTTTAGCGAAACGCCATAACGAAAACCTCAAAACATTTACAGTCGGTTTTGAACAACATGGTTATAGTGAGATTGAAGTAGCAAAAGAGTCGGCACGTCAGCTTGAAGTCGAAAATATTCATAAGTATATTACAGCGGAAGAGTTTTTACGAGAATTACCTAATATTATTTGGCATATGGACGAGCCGGTTGCGGATCCAGCGGCGATTCCATTATATTTTGTTGCAAAAGAAGCAAGTAAGCACGTAAAAGTGGTCTTATCAGGTGAAGGGGCAGATGAATTATTTGGTGGATATAATATTTACCGCGAATCATTAGCCTTAAAAGGATTTGATTATTTACCTAGTCCGATTACAAAAATGTTAAATTCTGTTGCGCTTGTTTTACCTGAGGGAGTCAAAGGGAAAAGTTATTTACTTCGCGGAACGACACCTTTAGCGGAACGTTATATTGGAAATGCCAAAATCTTTAATGAAGAAGAAAAGTCAAAAATTTTGACCGCATATCAGAATGGTAACCATTTTAAAAACATCGTCGCTCCTTATTATGAGAGGGCTCAAAGTTATGATACAGCAACTAAGATGCAATTTATCGATTTGCACACTTGGTTACCTGGTGATATTTTAACCAAAGCTGATCGAATGACGATGGCTCATTCTCTTGAGTTGCGTGTACCGTTTTTAGATAATGAAGTGCTAGAAGTGGCAAGTCAAATTCCAACAAAGTATAAGTTAGACCAAAAGACGACCAAGTATATTCTTCGTCAAGCGATTTCGGAATGGGTGCCGGCATCTGTACTTGACCGCAAGAAATTAGGGTTTCCAGTACCTATCCGCGTTTGGTTACGTAATGAATGGTATGATTGGGCGAAAGAAACGATTCACCAAAGTCAAACCGATGATTTACTTTATAAAGATAAAATCATTGCTTTATTAGATGATCATGCGGCAGGTAAAAAAGATAACAGCCGAAAGCTCTGGGTGGTTTTATGCTTTATGATTTGGCATGCTATTTACGTTGAAAAAACGATGACTCCTTATAAAAAGCTCGAAAAAGCCGAAGATTTTTATCCAACGCCTGAAGTGGTTACAGAAAAGTAAAGACAAATGAAAAGGGACTGTCTCAAAGATTATTCGATCTTTTGGGCGGTCTTTTTGTATTGAGGGAAGTGCTAATGAAATAGGATACGAAAAGCCACGGATAAGTAATGAAAAATTGGAGTGAGCAGAATTAGGGTACGAAAAACAGCGGATAAGTAATGAAAATCAGGAGTAAGCAAAATTACAGTACGAATAATAGGCTCCGTATCATAACGGCTTTACAACGGAATTAATTTTCAGTTTTAATAATGTAAACGGGATCGCTAATCAAATGCCGGTATAAAGGCATATAAAAAATAGAAGACATCTCCTTCTTTTAGAGAAAAGTTCTAAAAAAAGGCTCTCTCTCTGGAAATGGAAGTAAGTTATAATAGGGGATGTGGAGAAAAGGAGACGAGATAATGGAAGCGAAACAGCGTGCACATATTGAACATAGTCAAGAAAACAAACAACCGAAAACCATGTACAATATTTTATTTATTATCGGTTTTGTTCATTTATTAAATGATTCCATTCAAGCTCTTGTCCCAGCGATGTTTCCGATTTTGGAAGCGGCAATGGGCTTATCATACACTCAAATTGGAATCATTGCCTTTGCTTTAAATATGACTGCATCGGTTATTCAGCCTGTAGTTGGTTTATATACAGACAAAAAACCTTCCCCTTATGCACTGCCGATAGGGTTGTGTTTTACTTTTATTGGGGTCGTCCTATTAGCATTTGCACCTGGATTTATAATGGTTGTCATAGCAGTAACTTTTATCGGAATAGGATCAGCTACCTTTCATCCGGAAGGGTCAAGAGTGGCTCATATGGCAGCAGGTAATAAAAAGGGTCTAGCCCAATCTATTTACCAGGTGGGGGGGAATGCTGGACAAGCGTTAGCTCCATTGATTACATTACTTATTCTTGTACCGCTTGGCCAGTTTGGTTCGATTTGGTTTACACTTGTTGCTGGTTTGGCGATAATTCTTTTACTTTATATAGCGAAATGGTACCAAAAACAAATTCAATTAATAAAACAGAAACAAAAACATAAAAAAGTTGGACCGGCGATTCCAACAAAGTATCGACGGAAAATTTTAGTCGGTTTTGGTCTTTTATTATTTCTCATTTTTATTCGTTCATGGTTCCATGCGGGTTTAGCTAATTATTATCAATTTTTTGCGATTAATGAGTATGGGATGACGATTTCCCAAGCCCAAGTTTATTTATTTATTTTTCTTGCGGCAGGTGCGATCGGAACTTTTGCTGGTGGGCCCCTTGCCGATCGATTTGGAAAGCGGAATATTTTAATGCTCTCTATGCTCGGTTCAGCCCCATTTGCTTTACTTTTACCTCATGTCGGACCAGTGTTGGCTTATCCATTAATCGGGATTATCGGATTTATTATTTTATCAAGCTTTTCCGTTTCCGTTGTTTACGGACAGGAACTGATCCCAGGGAAAATTGGGGTCGTGTCAGGACTTATTGTCGGCTTAGCCTTCGGAATGGGGGCGATTGGAGCTGTCATTTTTGGAATGTTGGCCGATGTTATCGGTTTATATAATACGATTTTATTAGCTGTAACTTTACCGATCGTTGGCTGTTTAACTTTCTTTTTACCTTCTGATAAATGGATGGCCGAGCGCTTAAAGGCAAGTGAATAACGACATTTTTTGAGCCTTCCTTTATAATAAAATTGGATATAAATCGACAATTAACTATGTATTGCAAAGAAAAAAGAATTTGCTAAAAAAGGAGGGGACAATTGTGACAGACGCTTATTACAAAAAATTAGATGAAGAGAAAGTGTTTAAAGATCCCGTCCACCGTTATATTCATGTTAGGGACGAGCTAATCTGGGAATTAATCGGAACGAGAGAATTTCAACGATTACGGAGGGTTAAGCAGCTAGGAACTACCTATATTACGTTTCATGGAGCCGAACATACACGATTTAATCATTCTTTAGGTGTTTATGAAATAACGCGTCGCATTCTTGATGTGTTTGAAGGACGCCCGCATTGGGATGAAAAGGAACGTCTGTTAACACTAGCCGCTGCTTTATTACATGACATTGGGCATGGGCCATTTTCGCATGCCTTTGAAAAAATATTTGGTACCGATCATGAGGAGTGGACACGTCGGATTATTTTAGGAGATTCCGAGGTTAATCGTACGTTAAGAAAAGTGGACGATTCTTTTCCGCAAGCTGTCAGTGAAGTGATTGAAAAAACGTATCAAAACAAATTGGTGACGAGTATTATTTCCAGTCAGATCGATGCCGATCGGATGGACTATTTATTACGAGATGCTTATTATACGGGTGTTAGTTATGGACATTTTGACATGGAACGAATTTTACGAGTGATGCGTCCGATGGAAGATCAAGTCGTCATTAAACAAAGTGGAATGCATGCGGTTGAGGATTATATTATGAGTCGCTATCAAATGTATTGGCAAGTTTATTTTCACCCTGTATCTAGAAGTGCGGAAGTTATTATTAATAAAATTTTTAAACGGGTGAAGGACCTTTATAAACGTGGATATTCGTTTAAACAGAAGCCGAATCATTTTTATTCTTTTTTTCATGAAAAAGTGAGCTTAGAGGATTATTTACGGTTAGATGAGGCGATAACCCTCTATTATTTTGAAGTATGGCAGGATGAGGATGATCGCATTTTAAGCGACCTTTGTGTAAGATTTTTAAATAGAAAACTGTTTAAATATGTTGAGTTTAATCCAAATCAATGGATGAATGATTGGCCGAAATTGCAGCAGCTGTTTCAACAAGCTGGTATCGACCCAGAGTACTATCTTGTTGTCGATTCATCCTCTGATTTGCCGTATGATTTTTACCGACCAGGTGAAGAAGGGGAACGTCTGCCGATTCATTTAGTTATGCCAAACGGAAAAATCCGTGAACTTTCACGAGAATCGGATGTAGTTGAAGCAATTTCGGGTAAAAAGAGAACAGACCATAAATTATATTACCCACTTGACCTTCTAATGAACATGAAGGAACATACAGAAACGAAAAAAGAGATTTTAGAAATATTAAACATTCAAATGTAGCTGCGTCCGTTAGAAGCTCGAGAAAAATCGGTCTGCCTATAAAGTCAAAAATCGACTTTTTAGTCAACCCTGTATTTTTTCTCGCTTCTGAGCAAACGGACTTCGCTTTTTAATCAATCTAGCTGCGCCTGTTAGAAGCTCGAGAAAAATCGGTTCGTCTTTATGAAGACAAAGAGCGTCTTCAAAAGCCGCCCCTAATTTTTTCTCGCTTCTGAGCGAACAGGCTCCGCTTTATAGTTAAGGAGGTTAATTTTTTGTTAGATGATCATGCGAAGGTTCTGAAGTTTTTTTCGCAAACAGGAGAGGTTGTCGGTCGAAAAAAACTTCAGAAAATCATTTATATTGCCAAAAAAATGGACATCCCTTTTTCTGAGAGATACAAATTCCATATGTTTGGGCCCTATTCAGAGGAGCTCTCGTTACGAATGGAAGAATTGAGCAACCTCGGATTTGTCCACGAAATCATGGAAGATAAAGGTCATTACCAGCAATATCGTTACTCTTTATCAGAGCAAGGTGAAAGTTTTTTAGCTTTAAATCGATTAGAATGGCCAGATTGCCAGCCATTATTTACATCTTTAAATGAACAAAGCTCACGATTTTTAGAGCTCGTCTCAACGCTGCTGTACTTTGCCGATTTATCAGTTGAAGAAGTAAAAGAGAAAGTCTTTACTTTAAAAAGGAAACAAAATTATAGCGAAGCCGATATTGAAGCTGGGTTTGAATATATCGAGCAGCTTAAGAAAACAATGTTAAATTAAGTAGAAAAGTTTGCTGAATAGAATTAAAGATAAAAGCCAATTCCTGTTTGAGCATCGGGAATTGGCTTTTTCTCGATTTCAGCTTTTAACGCTTATCAAGCTTCGCTGAAATGGTGTTGCCCAAAAACTGTACGCTCTGTACGAGAATAATTAAAAGTAAGACGGTAAATATCATTACATCGGTTTGGAAACGATCTTTGACGAAAAAGAATGACGTTTTTACACTTAGTGAGAGGGCATAGTCTTCGGTAATGTAAGCAACAAAAGAGTCCCGTTCCCTTAGTAAATTAGTCTTTCATAGCATTAGTTTAACTATGACCATAATAGTCACCGCAGTCATCATTGGTACATATACTAAAATAAATTCATACTTGACCGTTCGGAATTATCAGATTAAGATGTTCTTAAATTATTTTCTGTGTCAGATGTTTCGAAAATTAAATAGCTTATCGGACGACCGAGAGCCCTTGATTCAAGTAATGTATTTCTTTACTTATCAAGGGCCTTTCTGTTTATTAGGAGGGGTTAGGGTTGGATGTAAAGGAGAAAAATCGTTATTTAAAGTCATTAAAAGATGGACGGAATGTTTGGTTAAATGGCGAACGCATTCCGGATATAACAGAGCATCAAGATTTTAAAGGTGTGTTGACTACAATTGCTAAGTTGACTGAAATGTTGGATAAACCGAATGAGCAAAAATTTCTTGGATTTAAAAGTCCAAAAACGAATGAGTATGTGCATAAAGCCTTTTTGATTCCAAGTAGTTATGAAGATTTATTAGAACGGCGGAATGCTTTTGCCCATTGGTCACAAAAGACGTTTGGAGTCATGAGCCGATTATCAGATTATGCCAACAGTTTAATAACGGGGTATTTTATTGACCGAAAAGAATTTACTGAATATGACCCTACTTTTGAAGAGAAAATCACGAGCTTTTACGAGCAAGCAAGAGATGAACGGAGAATTGTCACAACCGCGATATTAGACCCGCAAATCGATCGTTCAAAGTCTTCAGAAGCATTAGGCGAAGACGGATTGTTACGAGTAATTGGTGAAACCGAAAAAGGGGTGATTGTCCGTGGGGCCAAAATGATTGCCACTGCGGCCCCTTATGCCCATGATGTCCTAGTGATGCCTCACCAAAAGCTACCTGAGGAAAAATCCGATTATGCCAATATGTTTATCATTCCATTGAATTTACCTGGTTTACAAATGGTTTGCCGTGAATCTTTTTCGTCCTTGGACCAAGAAAAACATAGACTAAGTGCCCAGTTTGATGAAATGGATTCTGTCCTCATTTTTGATGATGTGTGTATTCCTTGGGAGCGGGTTTTGATTCGAGGTTCGGTAGAAGGTGCTTTTCAAGCCCAGAAACATCAGCAGCTCAATCGCCTTGCCCATCACCAGACTGTCGTTCGTTTATTAACGAAGCTGCAATTTGTCACAGGTGTGGCAACAGCTATAGCCCAATCGATTGGGGCCGAGCATTTCCTTCATGTCCAAGAAAAGTTAGGAGAGCTGTATATACAAGTCGCAAGTATTGAAGCGCTGTTGATTCGTTCAGAAACAGAAGGAGCGCTTAATGAAAAAGGTGTCTATATGCCAGAGTCCGTTTCGTTGCAAGTAGCGAGAAACCTTGGAACCAAATATTATCCGCGAGCGATTGAAGTATTAAAGGAAATAGGGGCAGGTGGTTTTATTCAGCTACCGTCTGCAACGATTAAACCAAATGATGAGCTTTATCCTTTATTTGAAAAATACTACCGCGGGGCAAAAGTTGATGCTGAAACGAAAACGGCCTTATTTCAATTAGGATGGGAATTAATCGGTAGTACTCTCGGTTCAAGGCATGACTTATATGAACGCTTTTATACAGGCGATCCGATTCGTACATTTGCTCTCTTATACGATACGTATGAAAAAGGACCATTCAAACAGAAGCTCGCCTATTTTTGGAATGAAATTGCCGAAAAGGAGGATTAATTGATGAGTAAACATTCTTATATTGAAAGAGTAAAAAAGCCGCGTAATGTATGGCTAAACGGAGAGCTTGTCGATGATTTAAGCGAGCATCCCGATTTTAAAGGAACGGTACAGACGATTGTAACTTTATTAGAAAAACAAACGAATCCACAGACAAAAGAAATCCTTACGTATCAAACGGAAACTGGAGAAGCAGCCCATTTATCTTTTTTAGTTCCTAAAGATTCAGAGGATTTAGCACTAAAAAGAAAAGCCTATCAATATTGGGCCGATGAAACATTTGGAGTGATGAGTCGACTATCGGAATATACGCGGTCGTTAATTACGGGCTGGTATGCGAATCGTTTCGCTTATGAAAAAAAACATCCTGGTTTTGCAGGGAAGATTGCTCGTTATTACAAACAATCACGTGACAATGATTGGTTATCAACGGTTGCGGGTCATGATCCGCAAAAGGATCGTTTTGAAAAAAACGCCAATACACAGTCGAATCTATTGCATATTGTAAAAAAGAATCACGAAGGCATTTTTGTAAAGGGAGCCAAAATGATTGCGACCGCAGCTCCATATGTGGATGAAATTTTAATTAATTCGTATCACAAAATTCCAGAACACGAAAGGGAATATGCGAATGTCTTTTTTGTTCCGGTAACCGCGAAAGGTTTGCATATTATTTGCAGGGAATCATTTGCGGATAAACGTCTCGATGATCATCCTTTAAGTGCCCGTTTTGATGAAATGGATGCCGTCTTAATTTTTGATAATGTTTTTATACCGTGGGAGAGAGTGTTAGTTTGTGAGGATGCTGATTTTTCTTGGGAGCTACGAAATGATATAGCCTCTGCTTTATTAAGTCAGCACCAAACCGTCGTTCGTTTAATTAGCAAGTTAGAAAGTGTAGCCGCGATTGGGAATGAATTAGCGGAAACAGCAGGTGCGACACAGTTTCTACATGTGAAAGAAAAGCTTGCCGAATTATTGATTCAAGTAGAGACGATTAAAGCGTTACTTGTTGCCTCTGAAACGAAATCACAATTATATAAAGGAATTTTGCTACCAAATAAGGAATTCCTTGCGACGGCTCGAAATTTAGGCACGAAGTATTATCCAAGAGCTCTAGAAATCTTGCAACAAATTGGAGCTGGAGGCTTATTGCAAACGCCATCAACTTTGGCTGAGTTTGACGGAGCAATAGCTGAATTATTGCAGGAACCTTTTCGAGGTAGTACTACGACTGCTAAAGAGAGAACAAAATTAATCAAACTTGCATGGGATCTCATTGGTAGTCCGCTTGCTGCTAGACACGAATTATATGAACGATTTTATTCAGGAGACCCTGTTCGAACATTTGCGGCTCAATATAAAATGTCTGAAAACAAACAAAAGTTGATTGATTTTGCTTATGATGCGATCCAATTAGGAGGAGAAAAGAAATGAGTTTACATTTTCATTGGTTTGTACCGACGAATGGTGATGGGGAGTTTTTAGGCTTAAAAGAACCAGAACGAAAACCGACATTATCCTATATCACACAAGTAGCTCAAGCAGCGGAAAAGGCTGGTTTTGAAGGGATTTTAATACCAACTGGAACGCCTTATTTGGATTCATGGCTTGTTGGTTCAGCCATTATTCATCATACGGAAAAAATTAAGCCACTCGTCGCTTTTCGACCTGGATTTGTTTCACCGACAGTCGCAGCAAAAATGGCGTCAACCTTTGATAAGTTCTCAAATGGGCGACTATTAGTTAACATCGTCACAGGAGGCTCTTTAAAGGAGCTTGGTCAAGATGGCGACTTTTTGGAGCATGATAAACGCTACGTGCGGACAGGCGAATTTTTAGAAGTGATTCAAAAAGCGTGGCAAGAAGATACATTTGACCATGAGGGTGGATTTTTTCAAATAAAAGAAGGACATTTAATTCCAAAAAATCATCAAGACCGACATGTTCCGATTTATTTTGGTGGGGCTTCAGAAGCGGCAAAAGCTATTGCTGCTAAGTATGCCGATGTTTATTTGCAATGGGGAGAGCCAGTCGAACAAATTAAGCAACAAATAGACGAAGTTAAACAGAAAGCTTCTATTTTAGGAAGAGAGCTTCAATATGGAATCCGCATCCATGTTGTCGTCCGCGAAACAGAAGAAGAAGCTTGGCAAGCAGCTAAGCGAATCATAAGCAAAATAGAGACGAATAAACAAAAAAAGATCAATCATTATTATGAAACGACCGATTCTGTTGCCCAAAAAAGAATGAATGAAATGACTCAAAAAAATGAAAAATTTGGAAAGTACGGCTGGTCCGGCATCGGCAAAATCAGAAAAGGAGCGGGTACCGCACTTGTGGGGACAGCCGAGCAAGTAAAAGAAGCGATCCAAGACCATGCCAATATCGGGGTCACTCATTTTATTTTATCTGGATTTCCTCATTTAGAAGAAGCAAAGAGATTTGGCGATGAAGTATTGCCCCTTTTTAGCCAGCCCAATTCTGAATGGGCCAAAGAAGAGAGAGGTTAAAATGAAATATGTCATCTGGGGAGCGAATTTATCTGGCGGTTTCCTGCGGGCCAACGTCGAACAAACGAAAGAGGGAAGTGTAGCTTATAATCGGAAACTCGTGCAATTGGCAGAACAATACGGTGTCGATTCTGTTCTTTTTGCGACACGATATGTTGGGGCGATTGGAGGTAGTGCGACCGATAGTGGTCAACTAGACCCATTAACATTAATAAGTGCTATAGCACATGAAACAAAAAAAATTCGCTTCATCGCAGCTGTTTTGCCAGGCTTTCTTCATCCGGCGACCTTGGCTAAAATAGGCACTACCATTGATATTATTTCGAATGGGCGATTTCACATTAACTTAGTGAGTGGTTGGTTTAAAGAAGAGCAAGAAATGTTTGGGATTGAATGGATTAAACATGAAGATCGCTATAAGCGTTCAACTGAATATTTAGAGGTGTTGAAAGGGTTATGGACAGAGGAGTCATTTTCATATGAGGGTGATTTTTATCAATTAAAAGAAGCGGTCTTAACCCCAAAACCCATTCAAAAGCCGTATCCGAGCATTTATCAAGGGGGTAATTCGAAAGATTCTCAAGAAATGGCGGCTAAACTTTCGGATGTTTATTTTATGAATGGAGCTCCAGCTGAAGAATTAAAGGAGCAAATGCAAAAAGTGAGTGCAGAGGCAAAGAAGTACGGAAGAAAGCTGCAATTTGCTGTAAACGCCTTTGTGATTGCCCGTGATACGGATGAAGAAGCGATAAAAGAACACGAGTACATTGTCGCACATGCCGATGATCGAGCAATTGCTCAAGTCAAAGCAAGGACGGAAACAAAAGGAATGTGGAAAAACGCCAAGAATATCAGTGATTTTGTCGCCAATAACGAAGGCTTCCGCACCGGTTTAATTGGCAGCTATTTAACCGTTGCCGAAAAAATAAAAGAGCTAGAAGCTATAGGCGTTGATCAAATTTTATTAACCTTCCGCAAGCCGCTTGAGGAATTGCCATTATTTTTCCGCGAAGTGAAGCCGTTGGTTGAGGAAGAAGAGAACGGGGCATTGAATATAGACTGAATTTGATGATGGATGTAGGTTGTGAGGACGTGGATTAGGTGGTTTAGGAGTGAGTAGAATTGAGATAGGTAATGAAATTTTGTGTAGATGACGATTAAGGTGCGAATAATCGGGAATAGGTAATGAAAAAGCCGAGCAGTTGAAATTAAGGTACGAATAAGAGAGCAGATCGTAGCCTTTCCCTAGAAAAAAAGTCCGTAAGGCTCACCAATAACCTTACAGACTGCTTTAACTCATTTTATTCAATTTCAAATCATAGAGACAAAGGGTTTTGGCTTAAAGTTCACTTGCTCGTTTGCCTGCTACAGCAAAGTTCGTCTTCTTCATTTCCTCAATAACGATGGAAACTCTTTCTGCTGGAGCTCCAATGGACTCTGAAACAGCGGCTGTTACTTTTTCAACTAACACTTGCTTTTGTTCGTCTGTACGACCTTCAAGCATTTGAACGGTAACGATTGGCATTTTTATTCTCCTCCTTTTCCAAATGACAAACCTTTTTCCACGTGAACTTGTATTGTTCATGAGCTAAATATAGTTCGGTGGCTGGTTGTTTCTTTTAGTATACCAAGAAATGTTCCTAGTTGTCTTAGGGAAGAAACGCTCTTTACGGTTTGACAGCGCGGAATTTACGGGTCATAAAGACCGTTAGTCCAATCAAAACGAAAATCGCTCCAATTAATAAATAATTAAACGAATTAGTAGCCGTGTTTGGTAATGTTTGTTTCTCATTATCAGACGGCTTTTTCGCTAGAGGAGTCGAATCCTTCTTCTCCTTTTCCTTATCAGGGCTAGAAGTGTTATCATCACTTGTTGAACCGGATGTAGGGGGAGCGGGCTTTTTCGTCTCATCTGAATCTTTTTCTGGTTTTTCAGGGAGCTCAGGCTTTGGGTTATCCTCAGGTCCATCAATTAAACCAGCCAATAGCTTTTGGAAGAGCTCGCTATTGATTAACTCGTCATTCATAAAGAGATCAGCTAGTAAATAACCATCAAAATCAAATATTTTAATAAGCAAATCTTGATTTTTTAATGATGTTAGCTTTAGTAAGTTTTGATAAGAAAGAGGGGTTTCCTTTCCGTCTTCAACAAGGAAGAAGTCTATATTTAATTCAAAAGCATCGAGAAATCCTTTTAGTTTTAATGCAAACTCGGTTAATTGTACGATGGAAAGATCATCAGCTGAATGGAATTCTCCTAAACTATTTAAATACTCGTCTAACTCAAGTAACTTCATAAAGAGGTCTGGATTTTCTTCCATTTTGTAAATAATATGGTAAAATAATTGCTCGAGTTCATAATCCTCTAAGCCGATTAAAGCAAAGAGCTCTAACGTTTCTTCATCAAATAAATCTGAAATAAGCCAGTCGTTATAGTAGAAATATTCGAATAAAAACCAATCTAATTCGTTATAAAACTTAAAATCATCTAACGTTAAACCGAATTCAGCTAATAAAGAGAGGAGCTCTTTCTTCGTTAGTTCGTATTCTTCTAATAAGAAGCTTAGATTTTCTTCATTAAGAGGTTCTCCGAGCAACCAGTCAAGTTCGTCCACAAAAGCAAGGTCATCTAAACTCATCCCATATTGCTCTTCTAAGTAAGCTTCAAGCTCTTCCTTAGTCCAGCCGATTTTTTCTAAATAAACCTCAAGTTCAGCTTCATCAATGGTTGTATAATCATAAAGATAGTTTTCGAGATTTTCGTAGAATTTAAAGTCGTTTAAAGATAATCCATCCTCCAACAATTGTTCCTCTAATTCCGCTTCGGTCCAGCGATAAAAACTTAACAATTCAGCAAGGTTCTCCTCTGTTAAGACAGGTCCTAAGGTGAGGTGAATCTCATGAACATTTTGAAAATCTGAATATTTCATTCCGTAATGAGTACGTAAATAAGACTTTAATTGTGAGCTTGTCCATTCGAGTGTTGCTAAGTATCGTTCTAAATGTACTTCATCAAACACGACATGGTCCGTCATAAAAAAATAAAGGTCATCATAAAACTTAAACTCATCGATGGTTCGATTATGGGAAGATAATAAAGTTTGAAGCTCGTCTTCTTCCATAAAAAATTCATCAAGAATGGAAAAGGTTAGCTCTTCATCTAACACAGGACTTAACCACATGATTAATTCTTCGACAGAGTCAAATTCACTTAAATCAGTATGCCAATGTTCCGAAAGGTATTCAGTTAGCTCTTGTTCGGTCCAGCCAATGTCTTTTAAAAAATCGTTTAATTCACTTTGGTTTACTTTTGCATCCGTATGTACAGGAAACACAAGAAATAAAGACACAATCAATGTCAAAAGAATGGATACGTATTTCAACTTATTTCCCCCTTAATTGTTTAAATCTGGATTGATTATATCTGATTTATTATCAAAATACTATATATTATTTCAAAATTAATGATTATTTGTGATTGGGGTTGATTAACTTCTATATAATTAACTATTCTCCGTATAACTATATATTACGCTAATATACTCATTGCGAATTGCGGTAAAAAGTACTTAAATAACGCTTGACGTGTATACATAAATAGACTGTGATAAACTGTTAGAAAAGAAGCGAATTCGAAATTCTTTATAGAGAGGTTGAGAATGATGGATTTATTAAATAACGATAATTTAAAAAAGAAAAAAGCGGCTTTTAATATTTTAAGTAATGATTCCTTAGATGGTCATGGTGGTTATGGAGCCGGGACATTAAATTTAGATAATGTCACGCCTATTTTTGTAAGCCCAACAGACGATGACGTTTTTATTGATATGGGTGCGCTTCATGCCAGGTCACAAGTTGAAAGAAGAATTAAGTTTTTAAAAGAGAAGGATAAAGTGCCAAACGGGAAGTTATATTGGTTAGTTTGGGTGACGATTTTATTTAAGGATAAAAAACCGTATTATGGTGGGGTAACAGGTTGTGAAATGACTGTCGATACAGAAATTCGCCGCGGTTATAAGAGTTTACCGGAACATGTTAACAATATGGATAAGTCTTTAAAGGGAAAAATCATTGTTGATCAAATGGATGAAAAATCGCGTCATTTATTAGCGGACTTTTTGAAAAATCACAATGAGGATATGTGGAATCATTCAACAGATGAGTTGAAAGAGAGTTTATTGAAATAAAGAAGATAAATCCTATCTGTCAAGTGGTTATTTTCGTTAATTATGAACGCTTTTTGAAAATTGCTTCCCCTACTTGAGCTTTTTCGGTAGAGGGGGTACACTTGGATCGTATAATATCACGTTATACTAGGACACGAAGGCGTAAGGAACTCTCCTTACGCCTTCATTTTTTTATATAAGCTTATAAACCTTCGTCCAAGTGCGTTTGGTCGGGGAAGTTGTGTTTAATGGATCCAATCCATAAAGCGTTTTAAAAATCCTCGTTCTGCTGTAGAATCTTCTTCAATCGCTTCTTCTAAATCTTCAACATCCTTAGGGCATGTTTCCTGTGGTTCTGTTCCCGGAATAAAATAAGCAACTCTAGCAGGCCCTGGGCAGGAATCTGAGGCGAGATAGCCTGTTTTCGGGTCAATATCCACGGCAACAACTCCATCGGGTTGATGGAAAGGTAAAATGAGTTCATCTTTTAACGCTTCATTCATAAATTTGGCAAAAACTTGTTTCGGAACTTGAGCATTTCGTGTATCAATTCTTGTGTCGCGGTCAAAGCCTGACCATACCCCTGTGACGATTTGCGGTGTATATCCAATCATCCAACTATCGAATTCGGTTGACCCCGATTTACCTGCAACAGGGCGGTCTAATAAAGGAGCGACAGAACCACCAGTGACGGACGTATAATCATTAAGACGACGATCAAACATGGCTGTCATCATATCCGTCAAAATAAACGTGAGATTTTCATCGAGTGCCTCTTCTTGATAAACAGGGTTTTCGTGAATGACTTTTCCGCTCATCGTTTCGACACGCTTAATAAAACGTGGCTCTACCGTATGACCGCCATTAGCAAAAGCACTATACCCAGTCGTTAAATCAAGTAAAGTCACTTCTGATGTTCCGAGTGGTGCTGATGGGTTGGTCGTACTAATCGTGGACTTCATGCCAATTTTTTGAGCAATTTCCGCTAACTTATGAAATCCTAATGAATAATGGGTTTTAACGGCATAAATATTATCGGAATAAGCGAGTGCTTGAATTAAAGTAATATAATCATCGGCAAAATTTCCGTTGAAGTTATTGGGCCAATAGTAGTCTTCTTCCTTTTCTGAATCGCCACCTGGAAACAGAAAGGCGGTTTTTTCACTTTTAAGGGTCGTTGTCGCTGTATACCCATTTTCCAAAGCGGCGTAATAAAGGAGGGGCTTTAAAGTGGAACCAGGTTGTCTTTTCGCTTCAACTGCTCGGTCAAAGCCTTTCCCCCCGTATTCTCGACCGCCAACAAGAGCCTTAACATCCCCTGATTTAGGATCCATTGCTACAAATCCAATTTGCAAATCGGGGTCGGTTAACTCATTGGCAATATGTTTCTCCGCGATTTCTTGCATATGTGGATCGAGCGTTGTAAACACTTTATAACCACCAGCTTGCCATTCTTCTGGCTTCAATATATTTTCTTCGATTAATTGCTTCTCGACGATATCATGGAAAAAGGGTCCGACTTTCTCTCCGATTTCTCGTCTTGTATTTGTCGGGACAAGCTCAACTTCAAATGCTTCTTCAGCTTCTGTTTCTGTAATGGCTCCGTTGGCGACCATTGACTGCAACACAACCCATTGTCGGTTTTTGGCAAGCTCCTCATTTAAAATAGGGGAGTAATAGGTCGGTCCTTTTGGGATTCCTGCAACCATACTAGCCTCGGCTAAGTTTAGCTCACTTGCTGGCTTGTCAAAATAAAGCTCAGCTGCTGCTTGAACTCCATAAGCTCCATGTCCATAATAGACCGTATTTAAATATCCTTCTAAAATCTCATCCTTTTCTAAGTTCATTTCAAGCTGCAGGGAATAAAGAAGTTCATTCCATTTACGTGTCCATGTTTTCTCGTGAGTTAAATAGAGATTTCGGGCATATTGTTGCGTAATCGTACTCGCTCCTTGGGACTTGGCCCCAGATTTTAAATTGGCGACAATGGCTCCACCAATTCGTTTCGGATCAAAGCCTAAGTGTTCATAAAAGCGGCGATCCTCCACTGATATCGTTGCATCAATCACATAAGGAGAAATAGAATCAAGTTCGACTGGAAAGCGATTTTGGCCACTATGGCTTTCACCGATAATTTCGCCGTTATCTCCATAAATGATCGTTGTTTGTGAAACTTCAAGATTAGGCGGACCGAGCATTCTAGTATAAGAAAGCAAAGCGACAGCACTACCAGATACAAGTAGAAGCATCACTAAGAAAAGACGAAAACTCCTGCGAAGGAAGCTTTTTCTCCGCCTACGTTTACGATTTATCACTACTTGCATGTTTTGTCACCTCTTTTATCGTTGTTTTTTGTACGGTTTCTATTGGGCATTAATTTAAAAGCTTGAAAAAAAGATATGAAACTTTGATGATGAACCGCTCCACTTTTCAAAGGATGGATCAGCAAAAGCTAGACTTTTTAATAGGATTGGTAGAAGTCGATTATTTTAAACATGACAGGACATTTATTAAGAAGATTTCGTTTGCTTTTTTACGCTTTTGTTATATACTTTCACTTGTTGCCCCATTATTTTGCGGCAGCTTTATTTGTCACTGGAAGAAAAAACGGTTTAATTAAACGTTTATTTAAAACAATAAAGAAGAAAATAAATATAGAGGTGATTGATAATGGAGTTATGGTTCACAGAAAAACAAACAGAAAACTTTGGGATTACAGCAAAAATTAAACGTACTCTACATACAGAGAAAACCGACTTTCAACAATTAGATGTAGTCGAAACGGAAGAGTTTGGAAATATGCTAGTCCTTGATGGGATGGTCATGACAACGGAGAAGGATGAGTTCGTTTACCATGAGATGGTCGCTCACGTTCCTTTATTTACACACCCAAACCCTAAACATGTTCTTGTTGTTGGCGGTGGAGATGGTGGCGTCATTCGCGAAGTGTTAAAGCACCCATCTGTTGAGAAAGCAACTCTCGTTGAAATCGATGGGAAAGTAATCGAGTATTCGAAAAAATACTTACCATCTATTGCGGGAGCTTTAGACGATAGCCGTGTGGATGTACAAGTAGGTGACGGATTTATGCACATTGCGGAAGCAGAAAATGCCTATGATGTCATTATGGTTGATTCGACAGAGCCAGTTGGGCCTGCAGTAAAACTTTTTGAGAAAGGTTTCTATGTAGGAATTGCGAAAGCTCTAAAAGAAGATGGTATTTTTGTTGCTCAAACAGACAATCCATGGTTCCATCAACATTTAATCAAACAAGTATATAACGATGTTAAAGAAATTTTCCCAATTACAAACCTGTATACAGCGAATATTCCAACATACCCAAGTGGTCTTTGGACGTTTACGATCGGTTCGAAAAAGCATGATCCCCTACAAGTCTCTGAGGAAAGATTCCATGAGATTGAGACGAAATATTATACTAAAGAGCTTCATCAAGCGGCGTTTGCTTTGCCAAAATTTGTTGCTGATTTATTGAAATAGGAGGGGCTTCATATGCGTTTTGATGAATCTTACTCTGGAAAAGTATTTATAATGAGCCGTGCTACGTATGAGGAAAGTGATGCGGTCATCTACGGTATGCCGATGGATTGGACGGTCTCTTTTCGCCCAGGCTCTCGTTTTGGACCGGCGAAAATTCGGGAAGCGTCTTTAGGCCTTGAGGAATATAGCCCTTATATGGACAAGCATTTAGAAGATGTGAACTATTTTGACGCGGGTGACATTCCACTTCCGTTTGGAAACGCAGCCCGCAGCCTTGATATGGTGGAGGAATTTGTTGATAAACTTTTAGCTGATGGCAAATATCCACTTGGTTTAGGTGGAGAGCATTTATTATCTTGGCCGATTTTTAAAGCGATTCACAAAAAACATCCGGATGTTGCGATTCTCCATTTTGATGCCCATGCAGATTTACGTGAAGAATACGAAGGAGAACCGTTGTCTCACTCGACACCGATTCGTAAAGCTTGTTCTTTAATTGGAGCGGAAAATGTCTATTCATTCGGAATTCGCTCTGGCATGCGTGAGGAATTTCAGTTTGCCAAAGAGTCTGGCATGAATATGTTTAAATTTGAAGTTGTCGAGCCATTGAAAAAAGTTTTACCAACACTTGCTGGCCGTCCGGTTTATGTCACGATTGATATTGATGTATTAGATCCAGCCCATGCTCCTGGTACAGGGACAGCGGAAGCAGGAGGCATCACCTCTAAGGAATTATTAGAAGCAATTATGGCCATTGCCAAATCTGATGTAAATGTTGTCGGTTCCGATTTAGTGGAAGTAGCTCCAAACTACGACCCATCTGAACAAACACAAATTACCGCAAGCAAAATGATTCGTGAAATGCTCCTTGGTTTTGTTAAATAAAATTTCCGAATAAAAGGAAGGTGAGTGACGATATTTCACTCACCTTTTTTAGGTCAGAAAAGCTAAAAGACAGCACAGACGCGGAGATTAGTAATGAAAAAGTCATGACGGCTGGATTAAGGTGCGAATAAAAGGTGATAGGTAATGAAAAAGCGGACTTGACGAGATTAGGTTGCGAAAAAAGGTTAATAAGTAATGAAAAAGCCAAGTTGACCAAATTAAGATGCGAATAATTTTAACTTGATTAAACATACATAGTATCCGACACCTTCAACTTTTTCTTTTGTCATTGCTTTGACACGTCAAACAACGTTTTTTTAGAGTCCATCATATTAATCTGATTTTTTGTCGATGATGAAAAGGAAATGTGAACAGTAGAAGAAGCAGACGAGAGAAATCTTGCAAGCCTTGTACAAACTCGCTAAACTGTTTAGTGAGAAGGATGTGCGAACAATGGAGAAGATAGTGAAAAAATCGATCAAAATGGTTTTTAAAACCTTGATTCAACAAGGCGAACATAAAGAAGCGTATGAATTTACAACTAGAGGAGACTTGTTTAAAAAAGGGCAGTCGGAGTATTTGCGATTTGAGGAAAAGTTCGGCGAGGATCAAACCGTTCAAACGACGATGAAGTGGAACGGTCATGAACTGATGCTGATTCGCCAAGGCTCTATTTTGATGAGACAAGCTTTTATCGCGGGAGAAACAACAGTTGGTCGTTATGTGACTTCTGAAATTTCATGGGAAACAACCGCGAAAACGGAAAAAGTCGTCGTGGCTTGGCCAAATGGGAAAAAACGCGGCAAAATTCATTTACGTTATCACTTTTTAATGCAAGGACAAGATACAGGAACACATGAAGTTCGCTTAACACTTGAGGAGGACAAATCAAAATGAACAGTGTAGAACAAATGAAAGAAAAATTAAAACAAGAGATTATTTCGGCCGTTAAAGCGGCCAATCTCGCAACAGATGAAACGATGCCAGAAGTGGTTCTTGAAACGCCAAAGGATAAAGCTCATGGTGATTATGCAACAAATATGGCGATGCAGTTAGCACGCGTTGCGAAAAAAGCACCCCGTCAAATTGCCGAAGAGCTAACCGCTAGTTTAAATCAAGAAGAGGCGATGATTGAAAAAATCGAAATTGCAGGTCCTGGATTTATTAATTTCTTTATGGACAATTCTTATTTACGTGACGTCGTGAAAACGGTCTTAACGAGTAAAGACGCTTATGGAGAGTCTGACTTTGGTGGAAATAAGCGTATCCAAGTTGAGTTTGTTTCCGCTAATCCAACCGGAACGCTTCATTTAGGCCATGCACGTGGAGCGGCCGTTGGTGATTCTTTAAGCCATATTTTAGCGAAAGCTGGTTTTGATGTAGAACGCGAATATTATATTAATGATGCAGGGAATCAGATTAATAACTTAACTTTTTCTTTAGAAGCTCGTTATTATCAAGCATTGGGGTTAGAAAAAGACATGCCTGAGGATGGGTACCACGGTCAAGATATTATTGATTTTGGACGTCAACTTGCAGAAGAAAAGGGCGATGAGTTAACAAAACTTCCAGAAGAAGAACGTTTAAGCTTTTTCCGTCAATACGGACTTAAAAAAGAATTAGAAAAAATTAAAATCGATTTAAAAGAATTCCGTGTCGAGTTTGATAATTGGTTCTCTGAAACTTCTTTATACGAGACGAAAAAAGTGGAAGAGACATTACACGTGTTGAAGGAAAAAGAGGAGACATTTGAAGAAGATGGGGCAACATGGTTCCGATCAACAACATATGGCGACGATAAGGACCGTGTTTTAATTAAAAATGATGGAAGTTACACATACTTAACTCCAGATATTGCTTACCATCAAGATAAAATGAATCGTGGTTTTGATAAATTAATTAATGTGTGGGGAGCGGATCACCATGGATATATTCCACGTATGCGTGCGGCGATTCAAGCGCTAGGTTATGAGGCTGACCAATTAGATGTCGAAATCATTCAAATGGTTAGTTTGTATCAAGGTGGAGAAAAAGTGAAAATGAGCAAGCGGACTGGGAAAGCTGTCACGCTTCGAGATTTAATGGAAGAGGTCGGAATTGATGCGACCCGTTATTTCTTTGCGATGCGTAGCGCTGACTCACACTTAGATTTCGATATGGACTTAGCGGTATCTAATTCAAATGAAAACCCTGTCTATTACGTTCAATACGCACATGCTCGCGTTTGTACGATGCTTCGCCAAGGAGAAGAAAAGGGATTAACTTTTGATGAAAATATTGACTTATCTCCAATCAGTACAGAAAAGGAATTTGAATTATTGAAAGTGATTGGTGATTTCCCAGCGATTGTAGTAGAAGCTGCGAAAAAACAAATTCCACACCGTATTACAAATTATGTCCATGAATTAGCAGCTACTTTACACAGCTTTTATAACGCTGAACGAGTTTTTGATGAGACGAATGAAGCGAAAACAAAAGCGCGCCTAGCCCTAATGAGAGCAACACAAATCACGATTAAAAACGCTCTATCATTAGTAGGAGTAAAAGCACCTGAAAAAATGTAATCGTCTTGATTGTTTTACTCCCTCTCTAAAAAATTAGAGAGGGGTTTTTGGCTATTAAAAAAGGAGGTTAGGTTTGATGCTCGAGATGTTATGGTGGATAGTGGTCGCCATCTGCTTTTTCTTAAGTTTTATTGGACTTATTTTTCCGCTAGTTCCTTCTGTGCTCGTTATTTGGGTCGGGTTTCTTGTTTATGGCTTTGGGATTGGGGCATTTAGTGATTTGTCGGTCTGGTTTTGGTCCGGGATGGTCATTTTTACATTGTTTCTTATTCTTGCTGATATTATTGCGAGCCAATACTTTGTTAAACGATACGGTGGCTCCAAATGGGGAGAAAGAATGGCGGCGATCGGAGTCATTGTCGGTTCTTTTATCATGCCTCCATTTGGAATCATTTTTGTCCCATTTATTCTTGTTTTTGTGACAGAACTAATTAGTATTCAGCAGCCAGGACATGCATTTAAGGTGGCCATAGCATCATTAATTGCTTTTTTGAGCAGTACGGTTGCCAAAGGGTTGGTGCAATTTATTATGATTGTTTGGTTTATTGTTGAAGTATTTTTAGCTTAACCATTCAGTCTAAGTGAATAAGTCATTCAAAAAGACAAATAGTAGTAAGGACAATGTTTTTAGAAAGAAGGAGTGTCCTTATGCAAGAAGTCATGCTCGCCTTGTTGGCTGGATTGATTGTTGGTTTACTATTCGCTTTTTTAAAACTCCCGATCCCAGCACCACCAGTCTTTTCGGGGATCATTGGAATTGTTGGTATTTATTTAGGCTATCAAGGGTTTACTTATCTTTGGGGATAACAAATGGACTGCAAACAAGTGGGATTCCCCTCATGTGATAAGTCGAATGAAAGCACCTTTAAGTGAAGTCAGTTTAGGGATAATCTAATGACTACTTGGAGGTGTTTTTGGATCGGGAAAAATAGATCACACAGAAGTCAGAGGTCGTGAATGAAGTCGGAAGCGATGGAATCAAAGCCGCAAAGGGAATCAAAGAGTACCGATGAAGCCAAAAGTGCTCGAATCAAAGCTGCAAAGGGAATCAAAGGCCGCGAATGAAACCGGAAGCGCTCGAATCAAAGCCGCAAAGGGAATCAAAGGCCATCAATGAGTCCCGAAGCCACCGAAAAAAAGTCGTAAAAGGAATCAAAGGCCGTCAATGAGTCCCGAAGCACCGAAAAAAAGCCGTAAAAGGAATCAAAGGCCACCAATGAAACCGGAAGCCAGCGAAAAAAGCCGTAAAAGGAATCAAAGGCCGCCAATGAAGCCAAAAGCCATCGAATCAAAGTCGCAAAGGGAATCAAAGGCCATCAATGAGTCCCGAAGCCACCGAAAAAAAGCCGTAAAAGGAATCAAAGGCCATCAATGAAGCCGAAAGCGCTCGAATCAAAGCCGCAAAGGGAATCAAAGGCCGCGAATGAAGCCGAAAGCGCTCGAATCAAAGTCACAAAGGGAATCAAAGGCCGCGAATGAAGCCGGAAGTGCTCGAATCAAAGCCGCAAAAGGAATCAAAGGCCGCGAATGAAGTCGGAAGTGCTCGAATCAAAGCCGCAAAGGGAATCAAAGGCCGTCAATGAGTCCCGAAGCCACCGAAAAAAAGCCGTAAAAGGAATCAAAGGCCGCGAATGAAGCCGGAAGTGCTCGAATCAAAGCCGCAAAGGGAATCAAAGGCCATCAATGAGTCCCGAAGCCACCGAAAAAAAGCCGTAAAAGGAATCAAAGGCCGTCAATGAGTCCCGAAGCCACCGAAAAAAAGCCGTAAAGGGAATCAAAGGCCGCCAAAGAAGCCGAAAGCGCTCGAATCAAAGCCGCAAAGGGAATCAAAGAGCACCGATGAAGCCGGAAGCGATCGAATGAGAGCCGCAAAGGGAATCAAAGGCCGTCAATGAAGCCAAAAGCCATCGAATGAGAGCCGCAAAGGGAATCAAAAGCAGTCAATGAAGCCAAAAGCCATCGAATAAAAGCGGGAAAGGGAATCAAAGGCCATCAATGAAGTCAAAAGCCATCGAATAAAAGCCGCAAAGGGAATCAAAAGCAGTCAATGAAGCCAAAAGCCATCGAATCAAAAGCCGCAAAGGGAATCAAAGAACCGCAATGAAGCCAAAAGCCATCGAATAAAAGCCGCAAAGGGAATCAAAAGCAGTCAATGAAGCCAAAAGCCATCGAATAAAAGCCAGAAAGTTAATCAAAAACCCGCCCAATGCCCCCTATATCTACAAGAAGTCAGAGACCGCACTTGCGACCTTTTCTTTCAGGCGAAAATAAATTCCACGATTTTGATACTCTTCTATCGTTAGTTGATGCGATATCGAAATATCATAATCAATTTCAGCTGCCATTAGTTTAATAAAATCTTTGTCATAGATATAACTATTTTGTTCTAAGTTTATAAAAATGCTACGTTTATCAAAGTTTGCGGTTCCAAGATAAGCGGAATCATTATCAAACAAAATCGCTTTTGTGTGAAAAAAGCCACGATAATATTGGTAAATCTGCACGCCTGAACGCAGCAACGAATCAAAAAAAGGGAAAGCGGCTTCACGTACAAGTGGATGATCGCTTTTTTTAGGGAGGATAATCTTAATCTGCACCCCACGCTTCGTTGCTTGGATTAATGCCTTCATTAACCTTTCACTTGGGATAAAATAGGCAGTGGCAATCGTAATGGAATGTTTAGCAGCTTCGATATGCTTCAGGTGCTGTTCTTCTAAAAAAAGACCATTTGTCGGAAACATGATGAGCTTTTGTGTCCCAGGTTGGAGGACTGGGTAAAAGGAGGCGTCCTCAAAGCTTTTATGGCAAACATCTTCCCAATCATTTAAAAAGCTTTTTTGTAAATCCTGAACACCGCTACCTTGCATGCGGATATGGAGGTCACGCCATCGTCCAAATTTCGGATCGCGACCTAAATATTCGTCCCCAATATTGTAACCACCAAAATAAGCAATATTACTATCACAAATGACGATTTTCCGATGGTTCCGTTGATTTAACTTAAAGAAAAAATAAGGAAAAGTAAGCGGAGGGGTGAGATGAAGTTTGACCCCCGCTTTTTTTAATTTTCTTTTATTACGAAAAGAAATTTTACAACCAAACATATCGACCATTAATCGTACTTTTACTCCTTGTTTCGCTTTTAATTCTAATAGATCAATCATCTTTTGACCGATATGGTCGTCACGAAAGATATAAAAAAGCATATGAATGTGTTTTTTGGCATGAAAAAGATCTTGGGTTAAACATTCAACAAACTGATCCCCTGTTGTTAAGAGTTGCATGCGGCTTTCGCGTATGACGAGTTCTATTGGTTCTTCGTTTATGATTAAAGACTTCCTACCAAGACGGAAATCCAACCAGACTAGACCTAATAAGATTAATATAAAAGCAATTATTATAAGTGCATACCCCATACATTCTCCGACTCCTTGTCATTATAAAATAAAGGTCATTTGAGGGCTTGATAAATGAATTAGTTTCTTTACCCAATAACGATTAGTATGCCCTTAAAAAGTTATTTCATGAAATAAGTGTGACGATATAATCTATAAAGAAAGCTTGAAGGAAACGCGTAAATTTTGTCTATTCATTGTCACTTCCTATTAAAAGTTTGAAAATTTACTCTTTTTTAGTATGATGAAGGAAATAATCATAAGGATGGGGTGTGGGTTGTACGATGTTAAGTAATAAAAAGGTCCCTTCAATGGTAAAGGATCCACAATTAATTAAAGTTCGTCGTGCTCAAATGGTCAAAGGAGCTGTCCGTCTTTTTATTGACAAAGGCTTCCACCGTACAACAACAAGGGAAATTGCTAAAGAAGCGGGTTTTAGCATTGGAACTTTGTACGAGTATATTGGAGCAAAGGAAGATATCCTTTATCTTGTGTGTGACGACATTTATCTTGAAGTATCAAAGCGTTTGAAAAAGCAATTAAGTAAAGAGGGTTCGGCATTAGAGCGTCTTAAATTGGCGATTTATTCTTATTTTCAAATTGTCGATGATATGTCAGATGAAGTTCTCGTCATGTATCAAGAAGTGAAGGCCTTACCTAAAGAATCGCTTCAATATGTGCTCCAAAAAGAAAAAGAAATGGCTGGGATTTTAGAAGAAATCATTCGTGAGTGTGTCGAGGCTAATGAATTAAGTGTTAAAGGGGATGAAGTGAATCTGCTTGCTCATAATATTTTAGTACAAGGTCAAATGTGGACATTTAGAAGATGGGCTTTGCGAAAACAATATACGTTAGAGCAATATATTGACTGGCAAACCGACCTTCTTTTAAAAGGTAAGGGGTAAATAAACTCACTACTAGCCGAGAGATTCAGTCGTTTATAGGCACGGCTTAAATTGCTCTAGTTTTTTCCTCATCAATCTAGCATAATTCGTGGAAATATGTTTATAATGGGAAGTATGATTTTAGATATTCAGGAATAAGAAGATAGATTGAAGGTAGGAAAGGAAGTGTCCTTATTGAAAATCGCGGATATGAGAAAAGAAGATCTTGCGGAGTACGCTATGGTCGAGCTAGCTTATTTATTAATGCACGAGAAAAATGCAGCTTATGAATATTATGAGTTACTCAATGAAGTGGCGTCTTTAAAAGGAATGTCGAAAGCAGAAGTAAAGGAACGTATGAGCTTCTTATATACAGACCTAAATATTGATGGCCGTTTCTTAACACTTGGCGATAACCGTTGGGGTTTAAGAAGCTGGTATCCTCTGGAGCAAGTAGAAGAGGAAATTACTTCTTCTGTTGCTAAACCGAAGAAGAAGGCAAAAGCATTAGCTCTAGATGAAGATGACGATCTTCTTGATGAGGATTTTGAGGAAGATGAGTTTGAAGACTTAGAAGATGAGTTGGATGAGCTTTCTCAAGAAGAAGATGAAGATGACGAAGAGGAAGAAGCTAGCTTTAAAGAGCAAGATTCAGATTTAGATGACTTTGCCGAAGCGGACGATGAGGAAGAAACGGAAGAAGAGGAATAATTTTATCATCCGATTCACTTGACTTCTTTTTCGGTTCTAGGTAGAATCATTTTTGGGCTTTAGAAAAAGTAATAGTTGTTTTAGATATATAAACAAAAGTGTGCGCCCCCAATTTATGGGATACGTGTCACTTTTGTTTTTTTATTTTCACATATATGGAAAAATTGAGTAGATAAAGGTTATTTTTTATTAATTTCGTAAATCCCTCATCGATCTTGGGGAAAGTAGTGGAAAACAGTTATTTATTTTAAGTAAGAAGGAGTCGATAGTATGACAGCTAAGTATATATTTGTAACGGGTGGGGTTGTATCTTCATTAGGTAAAGGAATTACTGCTGCATCTTTAGGACGTTTATTAAAAAATCGTGGTGTGAAAGTAACGATTCAAAAATTTGATCCGTATATTAATGTGGACCCAGGAACAATGAGCCCATATCAGCATGGTGAAGTGTTTGTAACAGATGATGGAGCGGAAACAGATTTAGATTTAGGTCACTATGAGCGCTTTATTGATATTAATCTAAGTCAAAATAGCAATGTGACAACAGGTAGAATTTATTCAACTGTTTTAAAAAAGGAGCGTCGTGGAGATTATCTTGGAGGAACGGTTCAAGTTATTCCGCACGTAACGAATGAAATTAAAGAACGTGTTTACCGTGCTGGTCGCGAAACAAGTGCAGATGTAGTGATTACAGAGATTGGCGGAACCGTTGGAGATATCGAAAGTTTACCTTTCTTAGAAGCGATTCGCCAAATTAAAAGCGATGTTGGGTCGGACAATGTCATGTATGTGCATTGTACATTAATTCCTTACTTAAAAGCAGCTGGCGAAATGAAATCAAAACCTACTCAACACAGTGTGAAAGAATTAAGAAGTTTAGGTATTCAGCCAAATGTTATTGTCGTTCGTACTGAAAAACCAGTTCCTCAAGATATGAAGGAAAAAATTGCGTTATTCTGTGACATCGATAAAAATGCAGTTATTGAAGCGAGAGATGCAGATACCCTTTACCAAGTGCCCCTTGATCTTCAAGCACAGCACTTAGATGACATCGTATGTAATCACTTAAAACTGAACTGCCAAGAAGCAGATATGACGGAATGGACGGGCCTTGTTGAGAAGGTGCAAAACTTATCTAAAAAAGTTCGTATTGCCCTTGTTGGTAAATATGTTGCCCTACAAGATGCGTATCTTTCCGTAGCAGAAGCACTTCGTCATGCTGGTTATGCTTTTGATGCCGATATTGAAATTGATTGGGTCGATGCGGAACAAGTTACAGATGAAAATGTGGCTGATTTATTAAAAGAAGCAGATGGGATTCTTGTGCCTGGTGGTTTTGGAGACCGAGGTATTGAAGGTAAAATTTCAGCGATTCGTTATGCTCGTGAACAAAAGGTTCCTTTCTTAGGGATTTGTCTAGGTATGCAATTAGCATCGGTTGAATTCGCTCGTAATGTACTTGGATTAAAAGGAGCAAACTCGGCTGAATTAAACCCAGAAACACCATATCCAATCATTGACTTATTACCAGAACAAAAAGATGTGGAAGATATGGGAGGCACGCTTCGTCTCGGCTTATACCCATGTAAATTAGTTAATGGTTCTGTTGCTAATAAAGCATATGACGAGCAAGTGGTCTATGAGCGTCACCGTCACCGTTATGAATTTAATAATGAATACCGTGAACAAATGGAGAAAGCTGGTTTTATTTTCTCAGGGACAAGTCCTGATGGAAGACTAGTGGAAATTGTTGAAGTTAGTGATCACCCTTATTTTATCGCTTCACAATTCCACCCAGAGTTCGTCTCAAGACCAACACGCCCACAACCACTATTCCGTGATTTCATTGGCGCGTCGATTAATAAATAATAAATCATAATAAAAGTTCCTTCTTTTTGCTTGTTGAGCGGAAAGGAGGGACTTTTTGTTTTGCTCATTGAAGCCGAAAGCGAATGAATCAGAGGAGTAAAGGGAATCAAAGAGCGTCAATGAAACCCGAAGCGATCGAATCAGAGCCACAAAGGGAATCAAAGAGCGTCAATGAAGCCCGAAGCTATTGAATCAGAGGAGCAAAGGGAATCAAAGAGCGTCAATGAAGCCTGAAGCTATTGAATCAGAGTCGCAAAGGGAATCAAAGAGCCGCAATGAAGCCCGAAGCCATCGAATCAGAGCCGCAAAGGGAATCAAAGAGCCGCAATGAAGCCCGAAGCCATTGAATAAAAGCGGCAAAGGGAATCAAAGCACGACAATGAAACCCGAAGCCATCGAATCAGAGGAGCAAAGGGAATCAAAGAGCGTCAATGAAGCCCGAAGCTATTGAATCAGAGGAGTAAAGGGAATCAAAGCCCGACAATGAAGCCCGAAGCCATCGAATCAGAGCCGTAAAGGGAATCAAAGCCCGACAATGAAACCCGAAGCCATCGAATAAGAGCCACAAAGGGAATCAAAGGCCCGCAATGAAGCCGAAAGCCATCGAATCAGAGCCGTAAAGGGAATCAAAGCCCGACAATGAAACCCGAAGCCATCGAATCAGAGCCGCAAAGGGAATCAAAGCCCGACAATGAAACCCGAAGCCATCGAATCAGAGCCGTAAAGGGAATCAAAGAGCCGCAATGAAGCCCGAAGCGATAGAATCAGAGCCACAAAGGGAATCAAAGAGCGTCAATGAAGCCCGAAGCGATCGAATCAGAGCCGCAAAGGGAATCAAAGAGCGTCAATGAAGCCCGAAGCGATCGAATCAGAGCCGCAAAGGGAATCAAAGCCCGACAATGAAGCCCGAAGCGATAGAATCAGAGCCACAAAGGGAATCAAAAGCAGTTGAATCAAGCCAAAACCCCTATAACATAAAAACTTATATAAGCTTCAGCATTTATTCGCTTTAAATTTCTTCCTCTACTTCACTCAAAATCTCTTTTAAAGTTAACGCTAAACAAAAGTAGGTATATAAGGCAATGAGAGAGGCTGGGTAACCTGTACGCGTGCCATCATCCAAAGGAACGACAGGTTTTTTTACATTTAAATGAATAAAAACATCAGCTAATGTGTCGAGGCCTTCACTAGTTGCATCTTTCTCTTCTAACGTACTTATGGTGACAAAGGGAATGCCTTCTTCTTTTAACTTTTTGGCTATTTTGAGGGCTTCTGGCTCGTTCGTGTAACGGCTTGCTAATAGGACACGGTCGTTAACGTCAAGTGAAACGATTTTCTCATCATCACATAGCAATGGTTTGATATGAGAGAGGTGGTCTACACCAAATAATGCTTCATGTTCAATGACACCCATTTCTTTTATTCCGTGGACATAAATCGAGCTACTGCCAACTCGAGCTTGTGCTAATAAGCGGGCTCCATCCTCAATGGCTTCTTCTTGTTTATCTTTTATTTGCTTCATTAACCCTTGAATTTGTGTTGTGAAGATTTGGATCATCTATAGTCACTCACTTTCTGTAATTCAATTGATTTTGCTATTGAATTATAGCTTAAATTCAGTAAAAATGAAAAAATCTTCTTGTCTAGCTGTTTCAATATGTTACATTTTTATTGTCAAAGACTTAAAAACTTTTGTTATCTTTGTTACGTAAAAAAGGAGGATTCTTCATTTTTGGATCGAATATAAGAGAGTCTGGAAAAATAAGTTTGTGCGGAAAAATTTAAAAAACTTTTCATTTGGAAAAGAAGAAAGGGAGGATCGAAAATGAGTGCCGAGAAAAAAATCTTAATTGTCGATGATCAGTATGGAATTCGTGTCCTTTTAAGTGAAATATTAAAAAAAGATGGCTATCAAGTGTTTCAAGCACCAAATGGGGTACAAGCTTTAAAGTATGTGAACGATGAAAACCCTGATCTCGTTTTATTAGATATGAAAATTCCGGGGATGGATGGAATTGAGATTTTAAAACGAATTAAAGAAACGCATGCCCATATTGAGGTTATTATGATGACGGCTTATGGAGAATTAAATCTTATTAATCAAGCTTTGGATGCAGGGGCCGTTGCCCATTTTTCAAAGCCATTTGATATTGATGACGTCCGGAATGTCATTAAAAAAACTCTTTTCAAGTAAGGAAATGAAAGAGGTTAGGAAATAAAAAAATAGTAAACGCTTTCTTTTGAAAAATGAAAAAAGTGTTGAATTATCAAGAGTATTCCCGTTTTTTATGAATAGATATATGCTATAATGAACACGTTCAACCTTACCAGAAAAAAATGAAAACCTTATTTAAAAAGCTTGATATACATATATTCGTTTGAATGGATATTTGCCCCTGGATTCGGGTAACTTGTTAAATAAGGCAAACTCGATTGCAAGGTAGGACGAGCATATTAGAAATGCACAATTTGAAGGAGGAATTAAGATGCCTTTAGTTTCAATGACAGAAATGCTTAACAAAGCAAAGGCGGAAGGTTATGCGGTAGGTCAGTTTAACCTGAACAACCTAGAATTTACACAAGCGATTTTACAAGCAGCAGAGGAAGAAAAGTCACCGGTTATTCTTGGGGTTTCTGAAGGTGCTGCACGTTATATGGGTGGATTTAAAACCGTTGTAACTATGGTTAAAGCGTTAATGGAAGAGTACAAAGTTACGGTTCCAGTAGCGATTCACCTTGACCATGGCTCAAGCTTAGAGAAATGTGTTCAAGCGATTCACGCTGGATTCACATCTGTCATGATTGACGGTTCTCATCATCCGCTAGCAGAAAACATTGCGATTACAAAACGAGTAGTTGAAATTGCTCACTCTGTAGGTGTTTCTGTAGAAGCAGAACTTGGACGTATTGGCGGACAAGAGGATGACTTAATTGTAGATGATGCAGAAGCAGCTTATGCGATTCCTGCAGAGTGTAAAGAATTAGTAGAAGCAACAGGAGTTGATTGTTTTGCTCCAGCTTTAGGTTCTGTACACGGTCCTTATAAAGGTGAGCCAAATCTAGGCTTTGATCATATGAAAGAAATTGATTCTTTAGTAGGTATTCCACTAGTATTACACGGTGGTACAGGTATCCCTACTGCAGATATTAAAAAAGCAATTGAGTTTGGTCATGCAAAAATTAACGTGAACACAGAAAGTCAAATTTCTTCAGCTAAAGCAGTTCGTGAAGTTCTAGCTGCAGACACAGATGTATATGATCCACGTAAATATTTAGGGCCAGCACGTGAAGCGATTAAAGAAACGGTTAAAGGTAAAATGCAAGAATTCGGTTCTTCTAATCGTGCGTAAATATTTTTGAAGTGGAGAAGGGAAAGGGTGCCTATATAGGTGAGCTTTTTCCTTCCCTTTTTTAAATCTTTTAAAGTAAAAAGACAACGCAATAAGGTTATTGGTTTTTCTAGATAATTAGAGACTGAAAGAAAACGCTTAAATAAAATGGGTAGAGGTGAAGAGAAGTGAAATTTTTTATTGATACAGCGAATTTAGAAGAAATTAAAGAAGCAAATGCATTAGGTATTTTGGCGGGTGTTACAACAAACCCTTCATTAGTAGCAAAAGAAGAAGGGGTTAATTTTCATGATCGAATTCGTGAAATCACGTCCCTTGTTCCGGGTTCTGTTAGTGCTGAAGTTATCGCACTAGATGCAGAAGGAATGATTGAGGAAGGAAAAGAACTTGCCGCGATTGCTCCTAATGTAACTGTTAAAGTTCCAATGACTGTTGAAGGACTTAAGGCGGTTCATGCTTTTTCTGAATTAGGTATTAAAACAAATGTAACACTTGTATTCTCTGCGGTTCAAGCATTAATAGCTGCTAGAGCTGGAGCTACTTATGTGTCACCTTTTTTAGGACGTTTAGATGATATTGGAGCAGATGGTCTTACTTTAATTGAGCAAATCTCAAGCATTTTTAATGTGCACGGAATTGATACTGAAATCATTGCCGCCTCTGTTAGACACCCTGTTCATGTGACAGAAGCAGCTATTAAAGGTGCTCATATTGCAACTATTCCATTTAACGTTATTAAGCAATTAACGAAACATCCATTAACAGATCAAGGGATTGAGAAGTTTTTAGCAGATTGGAATAAATAAGAGAATAATACCTCCGAAGGTCATAATGGCTTTTAATAGCAGCCCGAATCCAATTCAAGCATAATGAGGTTGTCGACAAAGCGTGTCATACATCTTTGTCGACTTTTCTATATATATCAAGTAACTGAAGAGGCTAGGACAAAACTAAAGTGATTAACCGAGAATGCGAACATGATACAACCTTAGCAGAGGGGAATATACGTAGACTCCTGCGGGAGAAGTGAAGTACGGGAGCCCCGCAGTGCTTTAGGCTAAACTATTATTAAGTTCGGATTTCTTAGTAGGAAAAACTCTTTTGTCCCAGCCTCTTTTCCTACATTTCACCTCAGACAAAACAAAAACAAATTTTGACTCACACTTTAATTAGTTTGCTTTGTTTTATTAAAAAAGATGACGAAGGACTCATAAAATTTTACATCCTCACTTCTCAAAAACATGATAAGCTTATTTTATGAAAAAAATAAAAGAAGACATATGTCATTCGTTACTTTTTCATGCAAATGGTTATAATGGAAATAAGTATGAAAAGAATGTCGTACATATTCCGTTAGCAGGCATAGAAGGGATGCGATTATGGATAAATTGATGATTCAAGGTGGCCTTCCGTTAGAAGGAACCGTTCAAATAAGTGGGGCAAAAAATAGTGCGGTAGCGTTAATTCCAGCCGCGATTTTAGCCGATTCGACTGTGACAATTGATAACGTTCCAGCGATTTCAGACGTTGATCTCCTAGCAGAATTGTTGCGAGAAATTGGTGGAGAAGTGGAATTGTCGGAGCGTGAAATTAAGATTAACCCAGAAAAAATGTTTGCGATGCCTTTACCAAATGGGCGAGTTAAAAAACTTCGAGCCTCTTATTACTTAATGGGGGCAATGCTCGGTAAGTTTAAAAAGGCTGTTATTGGTTTACCGGGTGGTTGTAATTTAGGACCAAGACCAATTGATCAGCATATAAAAGGTTTTGAAGCACTTGGGGCAAAAGTGACCAATGAACAAGGTGCGATTTATTTGCGTGCCGATGAGCTTATTGGAGCCAAAATCTATTTAGATGTTGTCAGTGTCGGTGCGACGATTAATATTATGCTTGCAGCGGTTCGAGCTAAAGGGCAAACGATTATTGAAAATGCAGCAAAAGAGCCCGAGATTATCGATGTTGCGACATTGTTAACAAATATGGGGGCAAGAATTAAAGGAGCCGGAACAAATGTCATTCGTATCGATGGTGTGGATTCTTTAAAAGGCTGCCGTCATTCTATTATCCCAGATCGAATTGAAGCAGGAACTTATATGATTTTAGCGGCAGCAATGGGGCAACGTGTGATTGTAGATAATATTATTCCTTATCATGTCGAATCTTTAATTGCGAAATTAAGAGAAATGAATGTAAGTGTTGATGTTCGTGATGATCAAGTCGAAATTTCCGGGATTGGCGATAAAGTAGGTGTCGACATCAAGACGCTTGTTTATCCAGGATTTCCAACTGATCTGCAACAGCCGTTTACAAGTCTTTTAACACAAGCCGCGGGGACAAGCCTTGTTACAGATACGATTTATAATGCCCGTTTTAAACATATTGATGAATTGCGAAGAATGGGTGCAAATGTCAAGGTAGAGGGACGTTCTGCGATTATAAATGGTAGAACAGAGCTTCAAGGTGCGAAGGTGAAAGCAAGCGACCTCCGAGCAGGGGCGGCTTTAGTTGTCGCTGGTTTAATGGCAGATGGAATTACCGAATTAACAGGTTTAGAGCATGTTGACCGTGGATATGAAGATTTAGAAGCGAAACTTTTAGGCCTTGGAGCTAAAATTTGGCGCGAAAAGATGACAAGTGAAGAATTGGATCAAGTAAAAAACTAGGGTTTAATTAGAAATACTAACTATGAGAAGGCCATCAATATTAAATAATAAAGAAAAAGGGGAGAAACAACAATGGAAAGAAGCCTTTCGATGGAACTAGTTCGAGTAACAGAAGCAGCTGCTTTAGCGTCAGCAAGGTGGATGGGACGTGGCGAGAAAGAATCTGCAGACGGAGCCGCCACAGAGGCGATGCGTGATGTGTTTGATACGATTCCAATGAAAGGAACAGTCGTCATCGGTGAAGGGGAAATGGACGAGGCTCCGATGCTTTATATCGGTGAAAAATTAGGAAATGGCTATGGCCCACGTGTGGACGTAGCTGTTGATCCGTTAGAAGGAACGAACATCGTAGCAGCTGGCCAGTGGAATGCTTTAGCGGTTCTTGCCGTGGCTGATCACGGGAACCTTTTGCATGCACCAGATATGTATATGGAAAAGATTGCAGTCGGACCTGAGTCTGTTGGAAAGGTCAGTCTGGATGCTCCTGTTATTGACAACCTTAAAGCGGTGGCTGAAGCTAAAAATAAAGATATTCAAGATTTAGTCGTGACGATTCTAAATCGTGAGCGTCATGCAAAGATTATTCAAGAGGTTCGGGATGCCGGTGCGCGAATCAAACTTTTATCTGACGGCGATGTGGCAGCGGCCATTAATACAGCTTTTGATGATACGGGTGTGGACATTATGTTAGGTTCTGGCGGTGCACCAGAGGGCGTTATTGCTGCTGTTGCTTTAAAATGTTTGGGAGGGGACTTCCAAGGACGTTTATTGCCACAAACGGATGAAGAACTAACAAGATGTAAAAAGATGGGCATTGAAGATGTCAACCGTGTCCTTCAATTAAATGATCTTGTCCGTGGCGACGATTGTATTTTTGCTGCTACAGGTGTAACAGATGGGGAACTTCTAAAAGGTGTTATGTACAAAGGGAGTTCTGCAACAACATCCTCTTTAGTTATGCGAGCGAAATCAGGAACCGTTCGTTTTATTGATGGTACTCATAGTATGAAAAAGAAACCAGATCTAGTGATTCGTTAAGAGGATTAGAGAACCGGTCGTGTGAGAAGATCGACAAAGTCTATTAGTACTTTGTCGGTCTTTTTTAAAACAAAGTGAGCGTTGTTCGCGAAATTACCACAAAAGATATATTGAATATTTTGCTTAAGTATGGTTAAAATAAGATAATGTTATCGATATTAGGACGAGCAACAAACCAAATACAACGGCAGACCTTCGCAAAAGAGCGAGATTGTTTTTTGAATAAATAGAAGACGAATCTCACCCAAATAATCTTCTCAAAAACCTCCATTACTACTGAAGGGTTATTACTCAAGTATAATCAACCAATTTCCTTTAGAAAAACATAAGATATATTTATTATTATTTATTTTTTTCTGATCATTTTTGTATCTTTATTATTATAGAAACGTGGTGTAACTATGGGAGTCCATATCACAGAATTAGAAAGTATGAAACTGAAAGAACTCTATGAGCTTGCTAGAGAATTTAAGGTTTCGTATTACAGTAAATTAACAAAAAAAGAATTAATTTTTTCCATTTTAAAAGGACAAGCAGAACAAGACGGCCTAATGTTTATGGAAGGTGTTTTAGAGATTATTCAATCGGAAGGGTTTGGGTTCTTAAGACCGATTAATTATCGTCCGAGTTCAGAAGACATTTATATTTCTGCATCACAAATCCGCCGTTTTGATTTGAGAAATGGTGATAAAGTATCTGGGAAGGTTCGTCCACCAAAAGAAAATGAACGCTATCATGGATTGCTCCATGTAGAAGCTGTAAATGGCGAAGCTCCAGAAACGTCTAAAGAGCGCCCACATTTTCCTGCACTGACGGCCCTTTATCCAGAGAAGAAAGTCAATCTTGAATCAAAGCCAGGTCGGGTATCTTCTCGGATTATTGACATGATTTCTCCAGTTGGATTTGGACAACGTGGTTTAATCGTCGCTCCTCCAAAAGCAGGGAAAACTTCTTTAATGAAGGAAGTGGCGAATAGTATTGCTGATAATCATCCTGATGTTGAGTTGATCGTTCTTCTCATTGATGAGCGTCCAGAGGAAGTAACGGACATTGAACGCTCAGTAAAAGCAGAAGTTGTGAGTTCAACGTTTGATGAAGTGCCAGAAAATCATATTAAAGTGGCAGAGCTTGTCTTAGAGCGTGCGATGCGTTTAGTCGAACACCGTAAAGATGTCGTCATCTTAATGGATAGTATTACACGTTTAGCAAGAGCCTATAATTTAGTTATTCCACCGAGTGGAAGAACATTATCAGGCGGGATTGACCCAGCAGCGTTCCATCGTCCTAAACGATTTTTTGGGGCTGCAAGAAACATTGAAGAAGGTGGGAGCTTAACGATTTTAGCAACCGCTTTAGTAGAAACAGGTTCACGGATGGATGATGTGATTTTTGAGGAATTTAAAGGAACAGGAAATATGGAATTACATCTTGACCGCAAAATTGCGGAGCGTCGTATTTTCCCAGCGATCGATATTCGTCGTTCCAGCACAAGAAAAGAAGAAATGCTTATGCCAAAAGATCAGCTTGATAAGCTATGGGCTATTCGCAAAACAATGAATGATACTCCTGATTTTGTTGATAAATTTATCCGTCGTTTACGTGATACAAAAACGAATGAAGAATTTTTTGACGAAATGGAAAAGGATATGAGCGGTCAAAGTCGTAGAAAATAGTGGAAATTTAATTTATCCTGATACGACTAATAGCTCATCAAACCTTATATATAGCGGTATTTTTGATTCGGATTTAATCAGCTTGAAAAAATAATCTTGGTCATTTGGTTTTTTTCGACGAAACTATGTTGCAAAAAGCGTGTCACATTGATATAATTTCGTCATGTGTGATTAACTCTGTTTCGAAGAGATTCAGGGCAAAAGGAGATGAAAGATATGAAACAAGGCATTCATCCTAACTACCAAAAAGTAGTATTCATGGATACAAGCACAGGTTTCAAATTTCTAAGTGGTTCTACAAAAGGATCTGCAGAAACAATCGAATGGGAAGATGGAAACACATACCCATTATTAAAGGTTGAGATTAGTGCAGATTCACACCCATTCTACACTGGTAAGCAAAAACTTACTGATGTTGGTGGCCGTGTTGACCGCTTTAAGAAAAGATATAACCTTAAGTAATTTTAAGAAGAACAGGCAAGCGTTAATTCCTTGCCTGTTTTTTTCACTTTTAAGGTTGATATTTTAAGCTCAATCACACATTTAATTGAGAATGAACTCATATACATACGTTCCATTTAGAGGATGTCTAAGTGGTTCTGTTCATAATAGAAGGACAAGCAGTAAATAGAATGTACGGTAAGGTGGGAGTTTAACATGTTAAAGCGAGAAGGTTGGATCGAGGTTATTTGTGGCAGTATGTTTTCGGGGAAATCCGAGGAATTAATCCGTCGTGTCCGTTTAGTAACTTTCGGTAAAATGAAAGTCCAAGTTTTTAAACCAAAAATTGATAATCGATACAGTGATGATGAAGTTGTTTCACATAATGGAACAAGAGTGATTGCCATGCCTATTTCAAAATCAATCGACATTTTACATGAGATCGAAGCCGATGTAAAAGTCGTCGCGATTGATGAAATTCAATTTTTTGACGAGCAAATCATTCAAGTTTGTCAGCAGTTAGCCAATCAAGGCATTCGTGTCATCTGTGCTGGTTTGGATCAAGATTTTCGAGGGGAACCATTTGGACCGATTCAACCACTATTAGCTTTAGCTGAAGAAGTGACAAAGCTTCAAGCTGTTTGTGCTTCTTGTGGATCTCCAGCAAGCCGAACGCAGCGTTTATTAAATGGTAATCCGGCTTCTTATCATGACCCAGTCGTTCTCGTTGGAGCATCAGAAGCTTATGAGCCACGCTGCCGCCATTGCCACGACGTACCAAACAAGCCGAACTCAGCTATGCTATATGTAGAGCAAGAGCAGTATTGATGTTCATTAGCTGATTCATTTAAGGAGCAGCTGGGAATATTGTTTGGCTGAGGTAAGAAATCAAGGTTGGTCATTTTTGACATGAAAGCTCTTTTGGGAATCGGGCACTCTAATAGTACACGTTAGTGTTTACCATTGGAGGTGCAATAAAGTGAAAAGGCACATATTATCGATACTCATTTTAGGCGTCATATTCGGACTCGTTGGCTGTACGAACCCACAATCTCCACAGGTGCAATCAACAGGAGCGGAAGAAAAAACAGTCACAGTTCAAGATATTACTCATACATTATTTGGGCCCGGGCCGATGAAATATAGCAGAATGAACAAACAAGCACCTTATGGACAAATAGGTTTAAGTTACCAAAGTTCGACCCAATCACAGCGGACTTTAGGTGATGATAAAGAGGAAATAATAGAAATCATCGAAAACCATACAGAATTTACTCCAGGTCTTGCCTTTATTGTCGGAAGCCATGTCTATGTACATGTTGATATCCCACAAAGTCTAAATGGTGATGAAAAAGATAAACAAATCAAAGAATTAAAATCAGCCTTAAGACGCCAAATGCCACGTTACCAATATCATGTTAACGAGAAAGACACTTAGTCCAATGAAGGACTAGGTGTTTTTTTGTATGTTGTTTGGTGAAAACAGCCGGCCCGATTGCGGAAAAGAGAAGATTGGGATTAAAAAGTGGCGGAGTTATTAGGTAAGGAGCGAATAGCAGCGGATGAGTAATGAAAAGCCAGGCAGTTAAGATTGGAGAGCGAATACAGTTTCGGCAGGTTGACAAGTTCAATTCGAAAAGTGACAGGCGCTTGTCGAATTGATGTCCAATGAATGCCGTAGTGGCTCAGATTCGATGTCTTTTGGAATCAAAGGAGCTCAATGAATGCCGTAGAGGCTCAGATGGGATGTCATTAGGAATCATTGAAGCTCAATGAATGCCATAGAGGCTCAGATGGGATGTCATTAGGAATCAAAGGAGCTCAATGAATGCCATGGCGGCCCTGATTCGATGTCATTAGGAATCAAAGGAGCTCAATGAATGCCATAGCGGCCCTGATTCGATGTCATTAGGAATCATAAGGGCCCGATGATTGCCGTAGTGGCTCAGATGGGATGTCATTAGGAATCAAAGGAGCTCAATGAATGCCATAGAGGCTCAGATTGAATGTCATTAGGAATCATAGGCACTCAATGAATGCGATAGCGGCTCAGATGGGATGTCATTAGGAATCATTGAAGCCCAATGAATGCCATAGTGGCTCAGATGGGATGTCATTAGGAATCATTGAAGCCCAATGAATGCCATAGAGGCTCAGATGGGATGTCTTTTGGAATCAATGAAGCCCAATGAATGCCATAGTGGCTCAGATTGAATGTCATTAGGAATCATAGGCACTCAATGAATGCGATAGCGGCCCAGATGGGATGTCATTAGGAATCAAAGGAGCTCAATGATTGCCTTTGTGCCTCTAATTCAACGGTTTCGAGCTTCATAGGGGCCTTCCTTTTTGACAAGTCAGGCACTTGACGAATCTCCATCCTACAATAACAAAAAAGATGAGAGCCAATTAAGGCTCTCATCTTTTCTAACATATAATAATGCCTTTATTCTTCTTCGGCCTCGTCTTCATTTTCCTCAGACTCAGCATCCGTGCTCGCTTCCTCTTCTTCTTCTTCTTCCTCACTTGAAGAGGAACTTTCATTAAATTCAAATTCAATGGTATGGGTTGAACTTTGAATGAAGAAATGACCGACACTATAATTTTCAACTAACCATTGTTCGGCTTCTTCATCGTAAAAAACAAGCATTTCATAACCGGTTCGATTAATTTGGCCTTCTCGTAAAATCGCATATGTTTTAGCATCTGGTTCTTCGTAGGCGTATTCGACTCGAACGGTTAATTCATAACGGTCTGATTGTGGGTTAAATTCAGGTTGTTCGAGTGTTTCTTTAATGTATTTTGCTGTTAAAAAAGTGTATTCATAATTGTTTCTTGAAGTGGCGATCTTTTCATATTCACCTTGAGTTCTATCCTTGTAGTCTTCAGAGGCAAAGGCCATTTGATCGACATTGCCATCTACTAACGATTCGAGCATTTGCTCCCAATTTTCATTGAGCATCTCCATGACTTTTTCCATTTCTTCATCAGGCATGGCGACAAATTCGTTGTAGTTAATAAATTCATCATCCACATCAACTTCATCTGATGTCATCGTAATCCACGGGAATGTTCGTTCAAAGGTTAATTTTGCTGTTCCATCAAGTGGCAGCCTTCCGATGTCTGTTTCGGTTGTTCCTGCGACATAATCCGTTTCTTGTCCGTTAATATAGACGGCAGTGTCATCATAGTTTGTCGTTACTTTTACATTGGCAATGTCAAAATCAATGTTAACGGTTTGTTCGAAGCTTCCCACTTGAAAAAGGTCTAAAGTCTCGGTTTCTATGGCATCGACGTAACGACCTTCGATAATCGCTTCCATTTCATAGGTCCCTGGACTTACGGGTCCGAAGGGAATTTCTTCATCAGCGGTTGTCGAAGCTATTTGTTCACGACCATTAATGGTTAAGGTGGCCTCATCTTCATTGACATAAATGGTTAAATAAAGTGGGCTGATTTTAATTCGATAATCATCAAAAATGAACCACTTTTTCCCTTCTTGAGTCATTCCTAATGAGCCTTGCCCATTGTTAAGGAGTGAGGCTGAGAGAGCGGTATTCCGATCGCCATTCGCAAAAGCAGCGGCTTGGGTTTCTAATGCTTCAAACAAATATTCACGGTCATTTTCATTTTTATTTAAGTATTTAATTAAGGCATCGGCATCGGCTCGTGAATAATTCCAATCAGATATCGTTGGATCTAATAATTGGGCAACTAACTCATCATCTTCGTTCAGAACCGCATTTTGAAAATCAGCGACCGTTTGCTCAGGGTCAATCGATTGGGAACCTAGAATATAAAAGGTTATCGCCGTCGCCAATAGTAATACAAGAATTGTGACAATTGTAATCACTTTCATTGTCCAAAATGGCTTTTTTTCCTCAGATTGTTTCTGTTCCATTTCTTTACTCGTCTCATTCTGTTCGACCTTTGCTCCGCACTCAGGACAAAAGGCAGCACCTTCTTTTAAAGGTGTTTGACATTTTTTACATTTCAATGATCTTCCTCCATTCTAAAGCGTTTATCTATTGAAAAAGGAATTGAATCCTAATAATGAAAACAAACTTCAAAAAATATCAAAAAAAATGGATTGATTTTTTGAAATAGGGGTAAATACTGCATAGGCATATTTAAGTTAATGGAATGTTTTTGTTAAACGCACAATGAATCATACCATAAAGACTAGTAATCTTCAAAAAAAGTCTAGAGTGTTTTTTTAGAATTTTCAATTAAAAAGTTAAATGAGGAAACGACTCTAGACAAAAAGCACGATGGAGGCTGTTAAAGATGGAGAAAGGGGAGAGGAGGGCGTGTAGATATCTGTCAAATTATGTCGTTCTGTATGTTCATAGTGAAAAAATTTCGGTCTTATTATTGAAATAACTTCCAATTTAATCATTCTTTTTAAGTGTCTTTAAAAAAATGATGCGGTAAACAACCATTTATTGTATGGATTTATATGACGAAATTAGGGTAAATGTCCCAGAAGTTACTATATTTTTAAAAGTTAAAAATGTGAAAATGTGTATTTATATGTTCTCTTATATGTATGAATTAATATGTGTCGAAGCGGTTTCCGGGTTGTCGTACCAATGGTTGAGGCAATTGAGTAAATGATGAATTTGAAAGAAGGGCGAAGGAGAGCTAGCGGTTGTAAGAATAGGAGAAATACCCTGTTTTTGGGGTTTTTACGCAATTTTGATGGTGAATTTAGTACAATACCATTTAGATTATAAGATTTGTATAAAATGACAAATGAAAAAAACAAGCATGTCTTTTGGTACAGGACAAATCAAATATAAAAGTAAATGAAGCAGGTGATTCATAATGAAGAAATTAAAGCTTGTAGTGGCAGATCAAGATTCCATCTATTTATCTTCTTTTGGAGAATATGTCATTTCATCGAATATGAAGTCCAATTTTGATGTGAAGTTCTTTTCTTCAAACGACAGTGTTCTTAAATATTTAAACAGTGGTGCCCATGTTGACTTACTCGTGGTTAATGAACAGATCCGTAGCCAGTTTGACTCTTTCCATTTTGATGGTTTACTTGTTTCGTTAGTGGAGGACAAAAAGCAGGTAAATGACGAAGAGGCACGTGTTTTTAAATACCAACCTTTAAATCAAGTCATCTCAGATATTTTATCCCTCTATTACGAACAGCATCAATCACCAACCAAAACAGGTTCAGGTTCTATTAAAACAAAGGTATTAGCGGTTTATTCTCCAGTAGGTGGTTCTGGGAAAACAACTTTTGCCGTCAATGTGAGTCGACAGCTGGCTTTAACGAATAAAAATGTCTTTTATTTGAATTTAGAATTGCTCAATTCAACAAGCCTTTATTTTTCATCGAGTGAGGATAAACCATCTTTACAAATTTTTTATTACCTAAAAGCAAAACCAAATGAATTGCTGGCGAAGATCGAAAAATTAAAAAAGTACGATCAACATACAAAGGTCGACTATTTTGATTTACTCCCTAGTCCAATTGAATTACAAGAAATAACAGAAGATGAAACAAAAGTACTGATTAAGGCTTTAGTTGAAACCGAACAGTATGATTACATCGTAATTGACTTAGATAGCTCGATTACGTCATTAACAAAAGCGGCAATCGAAAGTGCTGACCAAATCATTTGGATGATGAACAATGATTTACAAAGCTTTCACAAAACGAAAGTGCTGTTTGAACACTTTGAGGATTTGTTTGGTCCTGGAAATGGGATTGAAGAGCAAACGACGATTATCATGAATCGTTTTAATGGGCAATTGCAATCATCCTTTCAAACGTATAATCTCCCTGTGCGAGGGTATTTACCGAATGTCCCATCTTGGTCACAAATAGCCGATACACAGCAAATTTTCTATGATCCTCATTACAATCAAGAGCTGATCACGATTACTAAAGGATTAATTGAGCAAGAACGGGATGGTGTCTCGATTGGTTGAAGATAAAGTGATTAAAGAACTCGTTACCAAGTTGCGTGAATCATTGGATCTCATGCATTCGATTCCAAATGATGAGTTGGTTGATTACATCGAGGCGGCGGTATTTGATTATGCCGAGGAGCATCGCTTAAAGTCAGCCGAGATGAAATGGATTGTTGAGCGTATTTACCATTCTTTTCGTGGTTATGACGTCCTGCAGCCGTTAATTGATGATAAATCGATTACCGAAATTATGGTCAACAACCATGAAGAGATTTTTATCGAGCGCAATGGGGAAGTTAGTCAGGTTGATATGAAGTTTGAGAGCAAACAAAAACTTGAGGATATCATTCAGGCGATTGTCTCAAAAGTCGACCGAGTCGTGAATGAATCTTCGCCAATTGTCGATGCAAGGCTTCAAGATGGTTCTCGTGTCAATGTGGTACTGCCACCGATTGCTTTAAAAGGGCCAGTTATCACGATTCGGAAGTTCCCTGAAAAGCCATTAATGATTGAGGACTTAATTGAAAAAGGTGCTCTTTCTAATGAGGTCGCTGATTTTTTAGAGAAACTTGTCCGAGCTAAATACAACATTTTTATTGGGGGAGGAACAGGTTCAGGTAAAACGACTTTCCTAAATGTCTTATCTAATTTTATTCCAAAAGACGAGCGAATCATCACGATCGAGGATTCCGCTGAGTTACAAATTAAGCAAGTCCCGAACCTTGTTAGTTTGGAAACAAGAAATGCCAATACAGAAGGGCGAGGCGAAATTAATATCCGAGATTTAATCCGTGCTTCCCTCCGAATGCGTCCGAACCGTGTAATTGTTGGAGAGGTTCGTGGAGCCGAGGCTCTTGATATGCTACAGGCGATGAATACCGGACATGATGGTTCATTATCAACCGGTCACGCCAACTCAACAAATGATATGTTAAGCCGTTTAGAGACGATGGTCTTAAGCGGAGCGAGTTTACCTGTTCAAGTCATTCGTCAGCAAATTAATTCAGCGATTGATATTATGGTTCATTTATCAAGGCTACGCGATCATTCACGTAAGGTCGTCTCCATTTCCGAATTAGTTGGAATTGAAAATGGTGACATTCAATTAAATCCTCTTTTTGAATTTGTAGAAGAGGGAGAAGACGAAGAAGGCAAGATTATCGGAACATTAAAGCCAACAGGGAATAAGCTTCATTCTGATTCGAAATTGCGCCAAGCCGGAATCGTCGTTTCGTAAGAATGGAGGTGAGATGAAGAAATGTTTGATCTATTTCTGATATTATTTTTAGTCGGATTAGTTGTCGTTTATATTAATGCCGTCCGCAAGCGGAAAAAACGAGAGAAAGACGGATTTGACGGCAAGGAATTAAAAGCGGAGAGCAGCTTTGCGAAACGAGCTAGAGAAATTCGAGAGGAAGCCAATAAACGAAAAACACCAAAACAAGTAGAAGGTCATTTGATTGATTATTCAAAATACCATTTATCAAAAAAAGAATGGCTCTATTATTTCTTTGTTGCCTTTACCGTTTTAGGATTACTTGGTTATTTATTTTATGAAAGTTGGATTGCGGTTGCGATCATCGGCTCTCTTGCCTTCTTCTTTCCAAAAATGCGTAGAAAAACATTACAAATTAATCGGAAAGAAAAGCTGAATCTCCAGTTTAAAGAGGCAATTGCCTCCTTATCTTCATCACTTGCTGCAGGGAGGTCGATTGAAAATAGCTTTCGTGAAGTGGTCGGTGACTTAAGGCTGCTTTACCCAGACCCTAACACGCATATCATCCGCGAATTTGAAATTATTAATCGCCGTATTGAAAATGGGGAAACGATTGAGCGAGCGATTCAGGATTTGGCGAACCGTTCTGATTCAGAGGATATTTTAAATTTTGCCGATGTTTTTATTACGTGTAAACGAACAGGTGGGAACTTGGTTGAAGTCATTCGGCGAACATCGGATGTCATTAGTGAAAAGGTCGATATTCAACAAGAAGTCCAGGTCATGATGGCTCAGAAAAAATTCGAATCAAGAATTTTATCGGTGATGCCGATCGCCTTAGTTGCCTTTTTGCGATACTCATCGGGCGAGTATATGGACCCGCTGTATCAGTGGGAAAATCTTGGACCGATTATTATGACGATTTGTTTAGGCTTGTTGCTATTCTCGTACTGGCTCAGTCAACGAATTATGAAAATTGAGGTGTGAGCATAGACATGATCATTTATGGAATACTCGTTGGAATTATCGTCGTCATTTATTTTGTCTTATCGGTGCTCTCACGTAATCAATATGATGAAGTCATTGAGGAATTTGGCGATCAATATCCATTAAAATTTATGGCACCAATATCGTTGCATCTCATCTATAAGACTAGATTACTAGAGCGGATGCATACGCAAGTGTCGTCGATTCAAGGAAAAATGATTAGCCTTTATGGAACGCGTGAGGCGTATAAGCATACAAGAATGTTTATGACCCAACTCGTTTCGGTTGTTCTCCTTTGTTTGCTCACTGCTGGACTGCTTGGGCTCTTATCAGAAGGCGACCACTTTATGTTTGGAGCGGGACTCTTTTTTGCCATCTTAATTCCTGCCCTTTTAGTGAACCAGCTTTCGAATAAAGAAAAAATAAGAAAGCAAAAGATTTTAATCGAGCTTCCAGAGGTCGTTAATAAAATCATTTTACTTGTCAATGCCGGTGAAACGGTCCAACAAGCACTTATCCGTTGCGTCGAGTTAAATGGAAACGATGATTCTCCATTATATGAAGAACTACGAGTTGTCGTGAACAAATTGACAAGTAATGAACCATTTGCCGATGTCATGAATGACTTTAGTAAAAAATGTGCGATGCAAGACGTATCGATTTTTACAACCACTGTTCTACTTAATTATCGCAAAGGCGGTCAGGATTTAATCTTATCGTTACGTGAACTATCACATGACTTATGGGAGAAAAGAAAAAACATCTCCCGCACAAAAGGAGAAGAAGCGTCATCTAAGCTCGTCTTCCCACTTATGTTAATTTTCGTTGCAGTAATGATTATTGTTGGCTATCCAGCAATAACCATTTTGTAAATAAATTCAATCACCCAAAAAACAGGAGGAATCACATATGGAAACAATGAAAACTTTTTTCACAAACTTTTGGAACGACGAGGAAGGCTTACAAACATTAGAAATCATGCTCATTATTGCCGTTATTGTTGTCATTGCGTTGTTGTTTAGAAATCAAATTATGGAGTGGATTGATGGTTTACTAGAATTTGGTGATGATCAAATTGATAACTTTACTAATTAAGAAAGGTTGTTTGACACATGGCTGAGCTGATTCTCAAACGTTTAAAAAGGTTTAAAAACGATCAGTCAGGGGTCTTTACGATTGAAGCATCGATGTTATTCCCTATTATTCTCATCATCACGATGTGCTTAATTTTTTTTAGTCTATTTATTTACCAAAAATCGGTCGTGCAATATCAAGCGAATAAAATTGCCGACCAAGTGGCCTCCTCGTGGACGAATAGTCAGATGGATCCAAAAACAGGTGAATTCAGTACGTATACTACCTTTGATGGTGGGGATGGATTGTATTGGAGAACAGCCGAAGCAAGCTTTCTCGATTTTCTTAACATACCGTCAGTGGGCACGAACCGAGCAGCAGCAAAATTGCGTCCCGAACTACAGGATGCTGCTTTAGGGAATGTGACGGTGGAGATGAAATCGCAATTTTTTGGTTTTAATGCGATTGTCGTCACCGTTGAGCAACCTTTATCATTCCCAAGTTATGTGACTGACCTTTTTGGAGTGACAGAAATTAAAGCTCAGTCCCAAAGGCCAATTACAGAACCAGTGGAATGGATCAGAAATGTTGATTTTGCCGTCTATTTCTACGGGAAAATTGGAGAGTTTGGCTCTTATATTGAAAAAATAGGAAGCAATAAGAATTAGTGATGAAATTATTGATGAAAATCAGGAAGGAGTAGAGGAATGAAAAAATGGTTAAAAAAAGCGTACCATAAGCTCGTTTTTGATGAACATGGGGCCGTTTCGATTTACGCCATCATGATCACTCTACTCCTGTTTCTTTTTAACGCGGTACTAATTGATTATATGAGGATTATGGTCGCTGAAAGGGAAACAGAACAAGCGGCAAGAGCTGCAGCCCGCTCGGTAATGGCCAACTTTGACCAAGGAGTTAAAAGCTACGGTTTATTCGGGGCTGATGGTGGTCAGGAAGAAGCCAATGAAATCTTTCAAAAAGTATTTGAAAACCATTTAGCGGTCGATGGAAGCAGTGGCGATATTTTTCACTTCTCTACTCCACAACCAGTATCAGGAGAAGTGAATGTCGTCGTTGATGAAGGGCGAATGCTGGCCCATTCGGAAATTTTTAAACATCAAGTTCTTGAAGAAATGAAATACTCAGCCCCAATTGAAGTTGGGCAGGCATTGATTGAAGGCATACTCGGTATCTCAAGTGCGATGGAAGAAGCTTCAAAGCTAAGCAAAGTTCATAAGAAAATTCGAAAAGACTTGGAAGAGCGTGAGGAAAAATTAGATGAAGCATTAGAAAAATTAAAAGCAGCCAAAGATATTATGGAGGAGTTAGAGGGGAAAGTGAAAAACCCAGGTAGCTCAAGCTTCCCAGATGTGAACAACCTCAATGATATTTTAAGACATTATGATCGATACAATGAAATACGCTCGGAAGAAAATGAAAGTGAAGAAGACTTATCTGATGATGAGATAGAAGAACGTGAGGAAAATAGTGAAGATGCGGATAGCTTTATTGAGAACGCAGAGACCCTTGCTGATGATATTTACAATAAAGTGATTAGAGTTGGTGAATTGTTAGACGAAGCCAAAACGCTCATTGAAGAAGCGAGAGTAAATAATCAAAATGTTGCCGATGAATTAGCAAGCGTTGATGAAGAAGTTGATTTTTCTGACGCGGTTGATGCTGGCAATATGAGTGATACGGATAATAGCAGTGGTTACAGCGGTGCTGAAGGTGGTATTGAGGAGGCAAGAGGAGAGTTAGATAAACTCGTTTTTGAAGATTCCTTTTTTGAACAATTGCTTGAGTATATCGAAGATGGTAAAGAAGCAGTTGATGATGGAGCGATTCAGGACACCGATGCGATGCGCTCTAAAATTAATGGCATTGGCTCGATGATTGACAATGGTTTAATAAGGAATCAAAAAAGTTGGTTTCAAAATGGAGTTAATCAAATCGGCACAGCCCATACAACCGGAAATAGTAATGTCGTTTCGGCCTACAACCATTTAAAAGATGGCATTGAAGAAATGAAAAGCACCGATGAAAAATCATCTGAAGAAGTGGAAGACAAAGAAGATGAGGCAGAAGAAAATTTAGAAGATGCGAATGAAGATTTAGATGAATTTTTAAATGGGATTGCCGATTCAAATGAAGGTTATGGTGAACTATTAGAGATTCTATCTAAATATATCGAGGCTGCTGATAGTGAAATTCCAATTGATCGAGACAATACAGACGATTTATCAGACTCTACCTTTAACTTAATTGATATGCTGTTTAAAAATATGGGGAATATTCTACTAAATGCGAGAGATGAGCTATATGTCAACGAATACATCATGACTAAATTCAAATCGCATGACTTCTCCAAACAAGATTACAGTATTGATCAAAATGAAATTGAATTCATCTTATACGGCCAAGCAAATTCCGCCGATAATTTCGCATTAGCCATGACCGAAATATTCGCCTTCAGGTTTGCCGTTAATTTAGTCGAGGCATTTACACAAAACGAAGTAAGAGCATTTGGAAAGTTTATGTGGATAGCGGCGATTGCGTATGCAATCGGTAAAACTATTGAAAATTTAAATGAACTAAAATCGGGGAATAGGATTGAATTTTTTGAAGGCACCAGTTTCTATATGTCCTATAGGGATCACTTAAGATTGTTCTTATTTATTCATCCTGAAGGAAACAAAATCTCTCGAACAATGGCAAGAATTGAGCAACAATCTGGCTCTGATTTAACTCAGCTACCAACTTATATTGAGGGCAATGCTTCTTCTTCGCTACAACTTTGGTTTTTACCTGGCGTAACATCTTTATTGAGTAATGCAGGTATTCTGAGTGGAGAAGTAAAGGATAGGGAATTTATTATAGAAAAAGAGATTTATTATTCTTATTAAACAGGCAATGGAGGAAGTATCATGAAAAAAATGATGACAGCAGTAGGAATCACATTATTAGCAGGGAGTTTGTTAGTTGCTTGTAATAATGATGATGGAGCAGGTGCACCGGAAGATACAGGCAGCGATGAAAGGGTAAATGATGTCGCTGATGGTGATAGTAGCGAAAATGACTCGACCACAAATAATGGGATTGATGATGAGGTTGAGGAAAATAATGATGGTGATTCAGGAGAGTCGGAAGGTCCAGTTTCTAGTGAGGAATTTGAAGATCAATTGGATTTATCGATAGGCGATACAGGCCAAGTATCAAGTACACTAGGTGCTTTTGAAATGACAGTAGATTCTATCAGTAAAGAGGTAGAACTAGATGGAAAAAGTTCTCCATTAGATTTTTACCTTGTAGTTGATGTTACATTAAAAAATATTGGTGATAAAACATATAATGCTGAAGATATAGCTGGCTCATATAGAATAACCAATGTTCCAGATGGTTCTGGACAAAGTGATATTACAAACAATCTTGATTCAATAGATAAACTAACAGGTGACCTAGAACCAGGAGAAGAAATAAGTGGAAAGCTAGTATTTGATGTACAGGGTGAAGGAGAGCAGTATTTAAAAATAAATGGTGGTTTAATAGCTTCAGATGCTGTTCATAACGATACCGTTTGGACATTTACAGAGGATGAGATGGAGTAATCGGTAATGAGAAAGGTCCTGAATGACCTTTCTCCACCCTATTTGAGTTAAGCAGTGGGAGTGTTTAATTGAAATAGAGTGAGCGAGTTAAAGAGTGGAGGAAATGTCTATGAAAAAAATGATGACAGCAATCGGAATTACAATACTAGCGGGGAGTTTATTAGTAGCTTGTAATTCAGATGAGGGTTCAGTAGAAGCTGAAAATGGGTCAATTGATAATGATAATCCTGGAAGTGAAACGTCAGGAGATGAACAAGAGGATTCTTTAAGTAAAGAAGATTCAGAGACTAGTGATTCGAATAGGATTGCTTCTACAGGTGAGTATGAAGACCAAGCTGATCTTCAAATCGGGGATACAGCACAAATTGCAAGCACGATAGGAGAGTTTGAAATCTCCATTGACTCAGTTGAATATACAGAAGAACAAATTGATGGTGAAGGCTCATTATTTGATGCATGGATTATTGCAGACATTACCGTAACAAATATTGGAGAAACAGTTTTAGCACCAGATAACACTATAGGAGTTCTTGAAATAACAAGTAACTTAGATGGGTCTGGTGCACCAGACTATTCATCACAATTCGATAGCGTTGATGGATTGGAAGGAGAACTTCAACCAGGTGAAACAGTTAGTGGTCAGGCGCTTTTTGTAATTAGAGATCGGGAAGAACAATACATTAGAGTCAACAGTGGATTAATGGCTGCAGGTGGAGTCAAGAATAATGCGATTTGGACATTTGAGACAAGTGAAGCAAAAGAGTAAGTAAAAGAGATATTAAATGTAGGAGGCTATTATGAAGAAAATGATGACAGCAGTAGGAGTCATATTTTTAGCGGGAAGTTTATTAGCGGCTTGTAACAGTGATGAAGGAACAGATACAAGAGAAGAGACAACGGATGAGGGGACTTCTAACGAACTGGTAGATGAGGGTGAAAATGAAGAAGATAACGAAACTGATTCAGAGGCTTCAGGTGGAGGAATGTCCTCAGACCAAGACTTTAATGACCAGTTAGATTTAGGAATTGGAGATACCGCTCAAATCTCAAGTAATCAAGGGGCCTATGAAATTACGATTCATTCAGTTAAAAGAGAAGAAGAAGTCGATGGAGAGACCTCTATGTTCGACTACATTATTGTAGTTGATTTAACTGTAAAAAATATAGGTGATGAAGTTTTAGATGCATACAACCCGATAGGAGTTTTAGATCAAACAGCAAGGTTAGAAGGTTCCGGATCAGGTGATTTTTCTAAGGATTTTCCTAGCATTGATGCAATTTCTGGTGATTTAGAACCTGGAGAAGAAATCAAAGGGCAAGCACTTTTTGCTACGAAACAAAATGGGGAACAATTTATTCGTATCAAGCCTGGCTTAATAGCAGCAGATGGTGTTTATAACGAGGTTGTCTGGACATTTACAGAGGAAGAAATGGAGTAATACATTTTGTAAATGAGAAAGGTCTAATTATAAATAAGACTTTTCTCCATCCTATTTGAGTTAAGCAGACAAGTGGGAGGGTTTAACTGAAATAGAGTGATAAGAGATTGGAGGGCAAGGAGTATGAACAAGATGATCAAGGCAGTAGGCATTAGTGTATTAGCTTTTGGAGCACTAGTCGCGTGTAATTCAGAAGCAGAAGAATCCTCGGGTAATACTTCACAATCTAGTGATTTTGTAGATGGAGCAGAACAAGAGGGGACGGGAGAACAGATTAATATCAGAATGGGAGAACCCGTGCAAATTGACAGTACGATTGGTTCATTTGAAATTACCTTAAATTCATTAACAAGAATAGAAGAATTTGAGGTTCGTGGTTCAGCTAACTTTGATTATTTTGCTATTGGTGATTTTACGGTCAAAAATATTGGGGACACAGATTATGATGCAAAAGATATGGTTGGTGCTTTTGAATTAACAGACGATGTGGAGTCAGGTGGCCGTGGAGGCTATGCCATAAAACCTGAGGATGGGCTTGATGTTGAACCAATTACGGGCATATTGAAGCCAGGAGAAGAAACGTCAGGAGCCATTCTATACCCTACCTATGATTATGAACAACATCATTTAGTGATCAAACCAGGCTTACTAGCTGCGGGAGGTATTAAAACAGAGGCGGTTATCACAATTGATAAAGATGAGTGGCAATAATCACTCAGTTAGAAAATAAGTAAAGTTATGACAATCCATATGACTTTTGTAAAACCTTAGTAACATTATTTATTAAAACGTCATGTATCTTAGTTAAAAACCGTGGGCTATAGTCTGATTTTGAAAAAATGTGGATTAATTTGGTTTTAAATGGATAAAAGAAGGGCAAATAGAAATATCTCTCTGTTTTGTTTGCCTTCATTGAATTCCTTTTATTTAAAGCGGTGGAATGAGGAGGTGGGAACAAGAATGTTAAAAAGGTTTATGCGAAGAGAGGATGGAAGCTTAACGCTCGAGGCTGCGATGGTGATGCCGGTATTTTTACTTTTTACGGTCTTTTTAGCCATGATGATTCGAATATCTGTGGCAGATATGGCATTAAAACAAGCCGTAAGTGAGACGACTCAAATCGTAGCAACACATGCCTATCCAGCCGCTTTAATTGTAGAGGGTGGTGCTAATGCAGCAGATAATTGGATTAAAAATTTTACAGAAGAAGAATTTAGCTTAACTTCCGTCGAAAATTTAGTGCAGGAAGTACTAGGTGTCTTTGGGATTGAAATTATGGATGTCTTTGGAGACGCAGCAGTCGGTGCTACTCAGCCGTTTGTAGAAACGAATTTTGGTAGAGCAAACTCGGACGGTTTATTTGATCCTAGTAGGGTGAACGTAACAAATGTTGATCTGGACGTGTCCGGTTATGGTTTAAAAGGCTACTTCGGCATAACCGCCACCTACGAAGTCCCAATCATTGCCCCCTTCGTCAATCGCACCATCACACTCGAACAAAGTGCATACGAAAAAATCTGGACCGGATCATAAAACCAGCTGCTTTAAGGAGGTGTATGTGTTTGTATTTGGAGATTTATGATTATCTTTTATTTCTTTATTTGTTAGTTGCTTTATATATGGATGTTCGTTATCAGAAGCTGCCGAACTGGCTTACGGCGGGGGCGATGGCGGTTGGTCTTGTGTTCCATTTAATCGTGAATGGAATTGATGGTCTCATTTTTTCTGTTTTAGGCTTACTTGTTGCTGGTCTTATTTTCTTACTTTTATACGTATTTAAAGCCTTAGGGGCAGGAGATGTGAAACTCTTTGCCGGAATCGGAGCATTAATTGGGGTTGTCAATGTACTCAATGTCATGATGTACTCGATTATTTATGCCGGATTAATTGCCATCGTCTTGTTAGTCTTTACAAGAACTTTTTTACGACGTTTAGTGACAGGTTTGTTTGCGATGATAAGTAGCTTGACGTCAAAGGATTTATCACATCTAGAAACATTTAAAGCAACAAAGGCGACTCGTTTTCCATTTATGTATGCCGTCGTACCTGCTGTTGTCACTGCTTATTATTATTTAGGAAAGTTTTAATTGGAAAATGAGATAGGAGGAAAAACCATGGGAGAAAGCAAGACAATCTTTGGTTTGAGTTATGATTACCACGAGAAAAATGGACAATATTTACTTTTTACAAAAAAGAATCAACAAGAGCTAACCGAGGAGAACATCATTCATCTACAGCTACGGATGATGCAATCGAACCAAATTCCGAACCTTCTACCATTATCTGTAGAGGAAATTGATTTTCACTTAAAGCTCTATTATGACATTACGTCGAAACGTCAATTAAACGTTTATTTAACCCAACATCCATTATCCTCACACGAGTTTTATCAGTTGTTTATGAACATCCTGACGACGCTTGAGCAAAGTAAACTCTATATGCTGAATGAACATCAGTACATATTAAAGGAAGAGTTTATTTATCTCGGCAAAACGTCGCAGCAATTGTATTTAACCTATGTACCGGTGGAAAGTTTAGAAAAACAAACGACGACAATGGAAGACTTAAAGGAATTATTAGGTTCTCTTGCAAAGAAAGTCGATAGTTTACAAGGGAGTGAGCTAAATACGATTAACCAATATATTGAGAATCCTTCTTTTAATTTAGCTGGTTTGAAGGAATTATTATTGGAGCTTCAACAATTAAGACCTAATCCTTATCAAGGTTACCAATCGATGAATCCGCAGCAACCCCATCCGGCTCAAGCTAACGGTTCATTTAATCAGCCACAACCGTCTCCACAGGGGCATGAAAATAGTTCAACTTATGAGCAAGGTCAGGAGCAAAATGAACCATTTGATCCGTTTAGACAGGACCCGGCCAAATCAAATAAAACGAACGTAAAAGAAAAGAAGAAAAAACCTAAAAATAAGGAACAGAAGCCACAAGGTGAGCCATTAACCCAACGAATTAAGCTCTATATCGGGGTTGGAGCGGCTTTGGCCATCGCGTTAGTTTGGAAACTATTTGAAATGGTTCCGTCACAAGGGATATTTTATACAGCCGTTACTTTAAGTGTCTTGTTGTTGGCTGCGGCCGTTTACTTTATTTTCTTCTTTAAAACAGGCGTATCTAAAGAAAACAAAACGAAGAAAAAAGGTCAAACGAGAGCAGAAGTGGCTGCCTCAAATGAACAGAATCAGCCAATCAATGGTTATTATCAACAAGTGCCTCAAGGGGTAAATAGTAATGGATATGCAAATGTAAATGGTTCACCGTCAAATTATGTTTCCTTTAACCAAGGAGTGAGCCCGCAATCACAAGGCTATCAACAACCAGCCGCGACACAAGTTCAACCGACGGCAACGGCCACAGCCACAGCGGTCGCAACGAAACCTCAAGTGATGCCATCTTTTAATGAGGAATTAAGTTTAGCGGCACCAAAGTCAAAACGAAAGCCAAAACCTGAGCCGGTTGCTTTTATGGAAGAAGATCATTCGTTAATGATGGATACAGGTTTATTATCAGAAAGTGATGATACGGTTCTATTAGGCGACGATGATTTTGATGAGGAAGTTGGGTTTGAAATAACGAATCCTCATTTAGAGGTCGAACGTGATGGAGAACTTGAACAAATTGAACTCAATCAGTCTCATTTTACGATTGGACGAAATGACTCAGCGGTCATCTATGTAGAAGATAGCGTTGGGGTTTCGCGTGTCCATGTTGAATTCGTTCGCATTGAAGATAGCTTTGGTGTGAAAGACTTAGGATCAAAAAATGGTACAAAATTAAATGGGGAAGCACTTGTGCCATACAAAATCTATGCTCTCCAAGTTGATGATATCATCTCAGTCGGAAAAGTTGATTATACCTTTAAATGGGAGTAAGCCTTTATGACTTTTAATGAAAATTGGCAAATCGGTCTTGCTACACATACAGGACCAGTAAAAGAGCGAAATGAAGATAATTATTTTTTACGAATGACGTTTGATCCAAAAGGCCAAGAATTTGGAGTATTGGCAATTGCAGATGGCATGGGTGGGTATCAAGACGGGGCTGAAGCGAGCAAACTAGTCGTCAAAAAATTAGATAGTTGGTGGCTAAAACGTGTCCCAAAATTATTGAAGAAAAAAAACTTACAACAGCATTTGTCTAGTGAATTTGAGAAGCTTTTTGTGCAAATGAATCAAGAGCTTTTACAAATTGGCTCTAAGCTTGGAACGACCTTGTCATTAATTGTCATGTATGGTGGACATTATCAGCTCTATCATGTTGGTGATAGTCGTATTTATCAAATTAAGGGGAGCCAAGGATTTCAGCGTTTTATTCATCAACAGCAGCAACACGATATCAGCTTAGCGAAGCAGCTGACTGAGGAATTAGAAGTCGAAATTGAAATGGCTCTGTTAACCGAAGATCATTCCTGGGTCGAGCAGCAAGTTAAAAAGGGCAAGTTAACAAGAGAGCAAGCGAGAAACCATCGCAAACGAAACATGCTCACCCAATGCCTCGGAATTGAAGAACATGTTGACCCTTTTGAGCAAGTTGGATTCTATCATTCTAGCGATTTATTTTTACTTTGTAGTGACGGGTTTTATTCGATGTTCTCCGATGAGGAAATCATAACGACCTTACAAGGGTTAGAGAAAGAATACACCGATTTGCAGCTTATCGCTGATTATTTAGTGAAGCTCGCTAATTTTTCTGGCACAAGAGATAACATTACCGTTTTATTAGTACGTAATATATTTGCCAAAGATCAAGTGACAGAATCAGAACAGAAGAGTTTTTTACAATCCTTATTCAGTCGGACTAAGCGAGGAACACAGTAAAATGGCGAAACATGATATTCATTTCCAAGCCGGTGATGTCTTAAAGGGACGTTATGAAATCATTCGTCAAATTGGAGCAGGTGGAATGTCAGCCGTTTATTTAGCAGAAGACAGCCACGATCATAATCAATTATGGGCTGTAAAAGTAGCGGATATGAAACAGAAAATTTCACGTCGCCTATTTTCTGAAGCAAAACTGCTTAGTGAGCTTAACCATCCAGGCCTTCCTCAAATTGCAGACTTTTTTGCTTCTGAAGACGAACGTTACTTTTTCCTCGTCCAGGAATATGTCGATGGCAGGTCATTGCTTGAAGTGTATGAAAATCAAGACGAGCCATTTTCAGAAGAAGAGGTTTTGAACATTAGCTTAGCTTTAGCCGAAATTCTTGATTATTTACACAGTCAACAACCAGCCATTATTTACCGTGATTTGAAGCCAGGTAATATTATGATTACAACAAATGGGCAAGTGAAACTGATTGACTTTGGGATTGCCCGAAAGTTCGATGAAAGCAAGTTAAAAGACACATTACAAATTGGGACGGTTGGCTTTGCCGCTCCTGAGCAATTTGAAAAGCAACAATCCGATACGAGAACCGATTTATTTACACTCGGTGCCTTAATGTATTATCTGTTAAGTGGCGGGAAGTTTGTCTATATTACCCAAAAGCCGATCCAGCACTTTCGCACAGGTTTAACAAAAGCGACAAGAACATGCTTGGAGGCTTTAGTACAGCTGGAACCAGATAACCGTCCGCAATCAATTATTGAGGTGAAGGAGTATTTACAGCAAGGGATTGCTCAATTGCGTAAGTCTTCTTGGCATCCTCAACTGAATTGGTGGCTTATCACAAAATACTCTGTATCGATTTTAAGTCTCATTGCAGTGTGCCTTTATATATATTTTGACCAATTATAATTAGGAGAGGTGATTAATATGAATTGTCAAGCGTGTGGAAAAGAGTTAACAAATGCCGATAAGTTTTGTATTCATTGTGGCGAAAAGGTTGGAGAGAGTCTAATCAGTGATTCGGCGGCAAAAGTGGAGACAGAACCGACTAAAAAAGAAACGGCTGCAGCGATAGAAGCTGTTCATCCGACTCAAGCTCCAACAAGTGGGGGAACGACTGAGGCCAATAAGGGCCAAAATGAAAAGGTCGAACAAGCGAAAAAGACCGCATCGGATTATTTTCAATTTATTACAAAGCAACTGAAAGCACCGACAGAAACCGCGATTAAATATGAGAAAAGCAATTTCATTTTCGGGTACATTAACTTTGCTCTCATTTCGTTATTTTTTGCCTTAGCATCTTATTTTCAATTTTCAAGTTTAGCGAGAGGTTTTTTGAGTGCAGGCGACTTTTTTGAACTGTTTTTTCAAGCGTTCTTTTCTATCGCTGTGATTCTTGTTGCGACGGCGGCCCTTCTTTTTGCAGTGTTAAAGTTTGTCTACAAGATTGACTTAAAATTTCATGACATCGTCAGTCAATACGGAACGTGGTTAAGCATCCCGGTCTATATTGCCGCCGCTTATTTCCTTTCATCCGCGATTGGATTGAATGTCTTAACGTCATTAATCGTTGTTCTTCTATTAAGCTTACTTGTCGCGGTAGTTGCTCTTACTTTCTTTTATTACCGTCAGCAGATGTCAAAAGGCATTGACCCGATTTATGGACTTTTAATCGTCTTTGCAGGAGTAGCAGTCATTTTAGCATTAACAGCAGATTTTATTTTATCTGGTTTAATGAGAGCCATTTTTTAATAATCGAATAAACGGAAGCGACTAGACATAACTAGCTATAGAAAGTAGAAAACGAGTCCAAAGAAGATATTTTAGTTGTTTTTCAGTTGTTTTTTCTTTGACCAAAACGGAGCCAGCGTAATACCCGGAGACTCCCGGTTCACCCGCGGAACGCGTAGGGTATGGAGCTGGCGGAGTAAGAGAAATTCATGCAAACCTACTAACTGACATGACGTTTTCAGAGGCCTTAGTTTAATCAATCTAGCTACGTCCGTTAGAAGCTCGAGAAAAATCGCCCATCTGAGTGAAGACAAAAAGCGTCTTCATCAGCTGTTCTTGCCCACAGGACGTGGGTACAAGGCGTTGCGGCAGGATGGCGCGAACTTAGCGTTGATCCTTAATATTCTCGCTTCTGAACGAACAGGCTTCGCTTTTTAATCAGTCTAGCTACGCCTGTTAGAAGCTCGAGAAAAATCGGTTCGTCTAATGAAGACAAAGAGCGTCTTCAGTAGTCGCCCCTAATTTTTTCTCGCTTCTGAACGAACAGGCTTCGCTTTTTAATCAGAAAAGGAGGGGAGAGCATTGGCGAAAGAAATACAATTTTCCAATGGAACGATCGTTTTATTAGAAGATTCATTTTTAGTTGAATTAAATAAACACGGGACAAATGTGCAAGAGATCGAACAGCTTGATGAGTTAAAAAAACCAAACTCTCTATTTTTCCCACTTATCGAATATGAAATGGACGAAGAGAAAATCCGTCTTACATATAAAAAGTCACCGGGATATTTTCCGTTTGTAGATTTTTTACAAATTAATCAAAAGGAAAAGCAAAAGTTAGCGTTGGCCCTACTCGATATTCAACAAATCGAGGGAACTCAATTTACGACTTCAATTGAGCCAAACAATGTTTTTTTCCGTCAAGATGGGAAGGTGAAATTGTTACATCGAGGGATTCGTTCGGTTCTTCCACCTGAAAATTTGGAACGGAAAACCTTTCTATACCATTTAAAATGTTTAATTGTTTCCTTATTTTCAGGAGTTGATTTCCATCAGCTTGTCGAAAAAGGTTTTGTAAAAGGAACAACCGCTTCTCCACTTGTCGATGACTTGATTCAAGCAAAGTCGCTCGATCAATTAGTTCAAGTGTTAAAAGGGGAGTATCCAGAGCCAGCCGTACCACCTATTAAGGAAAAATCAGGTAGTTCTGCAGCTAAGAAAGGGAAGAAGGGCACCGAAAAGCAGCATCAAAAAAAGAGTGGAGCTGGGCTAGGGCAGAGTTCCAACAAAGTCGTGCCGGAAACGAGTGGCCCATCATCCGAAAAGAAAGCGGCAACTCGAAAAGCGAAGCAAAGTGCAAAGCTTAAGCAAGTAAACAAGCAAGAGCCACCGCTTTTAGGACCAAATGAAGGAATCGATCAAGGGGGAAGTTTTCATCAGCCGCCAAAAACAAATCCGAATCAAAGTCCATTTCCATCTTATAATCATGCACCAAACCAAGCCAACCAAGGGTTCCAAGGCACACCTCAAGGATATCCGTCACCACCAATTAAGGATGAAACTCTAGAAACAAAGAGTACACAGGCGGCATCTTCTTTTATGGCCGCACTTAATCGTTCGACAATTTTTATGATGGTTGGTGTATTAGTAATTGGACTGATTGTTGGTGGAACGATTCTTTATTTTTCATCTGTGAGACCAACTGCAAACGCACTATCTACTGAAATGGCTAATAATGAAGAGACAAATACCGAATTACGCACGGCAAATGAAGAGCTCGAAGGCGAACTAGCATCAAAGGAACAGCAACTGGCTGCTTATCAAGCTCTAACAAATGATGACGTTGAAGCCGCTATTACTGCTTTTGAAGCCCTCCCAGATTCAACGAGCGAAGATATGGAAGTGTTAGCCCAGTTATATAGGGAGCATAATACGGTGGAAAGTTTGTTGAAGGCCTTTGCCTTAGCTCCTCAATTTGAAGATGGAGCGGTTACCGGCTTGTATCAATTAAACAATGATGAAGCTAATGAAGCCTTACAATCTTTGGAGTCTGAGAATGCAACCGTACGGATAGAACAAGCCAGATTAAATGGCGACGACGAGCAAATTATCGCTATTTATGAAGAAGAGTTAAATGAACATGCACGAGCCAAACAATTGGCCGGAAACAGTTATTTGCGGCAGGACGATTTAGACAAAGCTCGTGAAATAGCCCTAGAACGTGAAGATAAAGGTCTGCAAATTCGTATCCTCGAAAAAGAAATCGATTTAGTTAAAAAAGATGATGACTTAGACGATGATGAAAAAGATGAACTCATCGAAGGACTAGAAGATCGAATTGACGATTTAAGTTGATTGGAAGTTTAGTTTGAATGAAAGGGTCGTTAAATTTAAATTTGGTTCTTTTCCCCACAAAAGTGATTTATTAATCATTTGTGGGGCATTTTTATGTCAAAATGTTTGAATGAATAGGGTAAAAGCGAACTTGAATTGAGAATGAAGCCGGAAGAGGGTTGTTAGAAAGTGGGAAAAGGAATTAAAGGGCGGGAATGAGGCTGAAAGCTATTGAATAAAAGTCTCAAAGGGAATCAAAGGCCGTCAATGAATCCAAAAGCCAGTTGCTAAAAGCCGCAAAGAGAATCAAAGAGCCGCAATGAATCCCGAAGCACATGAATAAAAGCCGCAAAGGGAATCAAAGGCCGTCAATGAATCCCGAAGCACATGAATCAAAGCTGCAAAGGGAATCAAAGGCTGTCAATGAATCCCGAAGCCATCGAATCAAAGCCAGAAAGGGAATCAAAGAGCCGCAATGAATCCCAAAGCCATCGAATCGAAGCCACAAAGGGAATCAAAGGCCGTCAATGAATCCCAAAGCACATGAATCAAAGCTGCAAAGGGAATCAAAGACCGTCAATGAGTCCCGAAGCCATCGAATCGAAGCTGCAAAGGGAATCAAAGAGCCGCAATGAATCCCAAAGCACATGAATCAAAGCCAGAAAGGGAATCAAAGGCCGTCAATGAGTCCCGAAGCCATCGAATCGAAGCTGCAAAGGGAATCAAAGACCGTCAATGAATCCCAAAGCCATCGAATCGAAGCCCCTCAATTAACCCGAAATCCAGTCACATAAAAGCTCCAAAAATCAAAGCAATCGCGTAAATCGAATCGCATTGACCTAGCTAGAACGATATACTATAATTAGACTGTTATGGACTGGAAATTTTAATGAGGTGAAGAGACGTGTTAGAACGTTTGCAATCAGTAGAAGACCGCTATAATCGGTTAAATGAGTTGTTAAGTGATCCTGATGTCATTAGTGATTCAAAAAAATTAAGAGAATATTCTAAAGAGCAATCAAATATAGAAGAAACCGTTCAAGTTTATCGCGAGTATAAAGAAGTGGCAGAGCAATTAAAAGACGCGAAACAAATGCTTGAAGAGAAGCTTGATAATGAAATGTACGAAATGGTAAAGGAAGAAATTAATGAATTAAACCCACGCCAAAAAGAATTAGAAGAGAGCTTAAGAATTCTTTTATTACCAAAGGACCCGAATGATGATAAAAACGTAATCGTCGAAATTCGTGGAGCGGCTGGTGGAGATGAAGCTCAACTTTTTGCTGGTGACCTTTACAAAATGTACTCTCGCTTTGCAGAAGCACAAGGCTGGCGTACGGAAGTAATTGAGGCTACTTCAACAGAGCTCGGCGGTTATAAAGAGATTATCTTTATGGTCAACGGGGCTGGAGCTTATTCTAAATTAAAGTATGAAAATGGAGCTCATCGTGTTCAACGTGTTCCACAAACGGAATCGGGCGGACGAATTCACACTTCTACAGCAACGGTCGCAGTTTTACCTGAAGCAGAGGAAGTGGAAGTAGAAATCCACGATAAAGATATTCGTGTCGATACATTTGCATCAAGTGGACCAGGTGGGCAAAGTGTTAACACGACAATGTCTGCTGTTCGTTTAACGCATTTACCGACTGCAACAGTTGTTTCTTGTCAGGATGAGAAATCACAAATCAAAAACAAGGAAAAAGCGATGAAAGTTCTTCGTGCCCGTGTTTATGATAAAATCCAACGAGAAGTTCAAGCTGAATACGATGAAACAAGAAAATCAGCTGTCGGTACAGGAGATCGTTCAGAGCGTATCCGCACGTACAATTTCCCACAAAGTCGTGTAACCGACCACCGCATCGGCTTAACATTGCAAAAGCTTGACCAAATTTTACAAGGGAAGATTGATGAAATCATCGATGCTTTAATTGTAGAAGAGCAGGCCGAGCAAATGAGACGAGCGGAAGACTAAGATGAAACAAATGACTGTGAATGGAGCCCTCAATTGGGCTTCTTCTTTTTTAGAGGCACAAAAGGCTGAGTGGGAAAAGCCGGCGATTGAATGGTTATTACGTCACCATCTTCAAATATCGCGTTCACAAATGTTTATGATGATGCATGATGAGGTCGAGCCTGAGGTGTTCGCGATATTTTGTGCCGATGTTAAAAAATATAGCGAGGGCATGCCGGTTCAGCACCTGATCGGTTATGAAGAATTTTATGGCCGTCCGTTTAAAGTGAATCGTAATGTACTCATCCCAAGGCCAGAAACGGAAGAGCTAGTCGTCGCTGTTTTGCAAAAAAAACAAGAACTATTTAGGGAGAGCCGTGCTGTCTCCGTGCTTGATGTTGGAACTGGTAGTGGGGCAATTGCGATTTCGTTGGCATTGGAAGACGCCCAATTGAATGTCGCGGCCGTTGATTTGTCAGAAGCCGCGTTACAAGTAGCAAAAGAAAACGCTGTTCATTTAGGGGCACAAGTGAATTTTGAGATAAGTGATTTGCTGCAAACCCCGATAAAGAGCGAGTGCAAATTTGATATCATCGTCTCTAATCCTCCATACATACCGATTGGTGAAAAGGCGACCCTTGCTGCTAATGTGAGAGAACACGAGCCACACCTCGCCTTATTTGGGGGCGAAGACGGCTACGATTTATATCGACGCCTTGTGCGAGAGCTACCATTAGTTATGAATGATCGAGGCCTCATTGCATTCGAAGTCGGTGCCGGTCAAACAAGGGAAGTAGCAAGCATGCTGCGGGAAGCTTTCCGACACGCGACAGTGGAAAGGTTGAACGACATTAACGGAAAAGACCGAATCGTCCTTTGTTATGGCGATTTAAATTAAATGAATGTGGAAAGCAGTGCCGACTAGGAGTTGGTGCTGTTTTTTTGTGGTGTATAGCTGGTTGAAAGGACAAAAAGGAGAGGTGGAGCGTAACGAATGTCCAATAAAAGAGGGTTATAGGACAAAAAGGAGAGGTGGAGTGTAACGAATGTCCAATAAAAGAGGGTTATAGGACAAAAAGGAGAGGTGGAACGTAGCGAATGTCCAATAAAAGAGGGTTATAGGACAAAATAAAAAAGAAACCGCCTTAATTGTCCCATTAGCATTTATGGCGGTTCAAAGTTTTATCCAAATTTGCTTACCCTGTTTAATGACTGTCACCATTTACTTGTCTACATAGTAGGAGCTTTTCCGACCACCGATAAGTTTGTATTTTTTCGTTAGCAGTCTTTGAAGAGTGCGTCGCTTTTGGCTATCTAATTTACACCATTCGCTAATGGCACTTGTGGTTAATTTTCTTTTTGGAAATAATAAGCGAAATTCCTTGATGCTCCGATTAGCAGCTTCGTAAAATTTTTCGCTATAATGGCAGTTTCTACATAATAAATAATGGCCACTGAAATAAGTCTCCAAACTATTGCACTTGCTACAAAAAATGCCTTTGTTCAATTGGGAATATTCATAGACGGGGATTCGAGAATGAGGGCTTTGCTTGAGATGAGAAGTTAATAAAAATTCAGCTAACTTTTTGTGAGAAGCTTTCATTTTTCTGTATGGTTGCTGTAATAATTTCTTTTTAAATCGGGTCATTAAAGGTGGAAAGATAAAATGAGGGTTATGTGGATCAGCTTGAAATAAATGAAATTCAGGATTGATGAAAATCACATAGGAAGTAATCGGTGGCGGTTGTAAATGATATTCCTGAAAAAGCTGTCTGAGTAGGGATTCACTCCGATTTAGTTGCTCTAGGGGGTTTTTTATTTCGAGCTTGGATTGGGTATAAAACCGGTTTTCTTCATAAATAAAGGCACCTTCGTAGTTTTTTACCTCAAATAAAAGGACGGAGCTTGGTGTAATGATAAGGGAATCCAACTGGAATATGGTTTTGTTTTTCTCGAGGAGGAGGTCATGGAGTTGAATCCAATCTTCGGGTAAATCGGCAGTCCATTCGTCAAATTGGCGTTCACCTTTCAATCCTTTTTCTAAATGGAGAATATGCTGAGCGTCTTCTTCTGTTAAAAGCTGACCTCGTGCTTTTAAACTATGCCAAATTGATAATTCAATTGGTTTTTGTCGAGTTTTTTCAATCATTTCTGCCTCCTTTTAATAAAGTATCTATTATATTTTACAGAATTTTGCGTCTTTTGAGCAAGCTTTTTCGCTCTTTTTGATAAACACTCAGGAAATTTTATCAAAATATTTACCAAAATATGATACACTACGTTTAAATGAATATATGTTGTAGAGTTTAGGTGCTCATTTAGAGTGAAAAGGGAATTCGGTGCGATACCGAAGCTGTTTCCGCAACTGTAAATGCTGATGAAATAAGAGATGACCACTGTCCACGAAAGAGTGATGGGAAGGTTCTTAGAGTAAAAGGAAGCATAAGCCAGGATACCTGCCTAATCTTGAACGTATTTGCTCTTCGGAAATTAAGAGGATTGTACGGTTATGTTTCTATCAGTCTATTTATTATATGGATATTAGGGATACCGTCCGATTTTTTCGGGCGTTTTTTTATGGTTTTATATTGTTAAACAAACCGGCCTTCCCATATGAGCTCATATAGATGATGAATCCGCGTCAAACGACTCTCCTATAGGCAACATGTCCTTTTTAATCCCTTTTAAAAAAGCCGACTTCCATTAAAAGAGCAAACCACAGAACATTCATAAGGAATCGTCCAAGGAACGAGGTGATGATGTGAAAAAAGATATGAGGTATTTATGTTATCCGTATATGCGTGAATCGGCCTCAACCGTTGATTTTGAAATCAGAACCGATTCGATGACGACCCGAATAGGACAAGCGGCGAGTTTAGTAAAAAAGAATTCAAAGTTGATAACGGTGTATGATCACTTAATGGAACTTTTGCCGATGGCTTATCATCTGAATGGTTCAGTCAGAGGGAAACTGGCGATTGAAGAGCAAGATTTAGCTCGGTTAAGTGACATTTACGACTTTTATTTGGAGGTTGTTCAGGAGCAAATAACGCAATTTTTATTGCCACAAGGCTCCGATGTGGCATGTGCTCTTCATGTGTGCCGAAGCGAAGCGAAAAAATCAGTCCGAGCTCTACATAAAGTTAGTTTAGAGAGAGATGTACCGAAGCTTTTATTTGACTACACTCATTTGCTCGCGAATGTCTTTTTTGTGATGGCGGTTTTTGTTAATCACCTTGAGGAAGTCCAGGAGGTTCCATTTCAAAGCAAGTCCTATCCAATGAGAAAACCGAAAAACGAGGAGGAGAAAAAATGAATACAAAACAATGGACAAAGTGGTTAAGCATTTTTATTACAATTTTATTTTTAACAGCGTGTCAAACAGACACAAATGAGCCAGGAGACGGAGCTCAAGGAATTGGTGACGATGCCGAGAGTTCTTATACGGTGACAGATGATGAGGGGACAGAAATCACCTTTGAGCAAGCTCCTGAGACAGTTGTCTCGTTGCAACCAAGTAATACAGAAATTTTATTCGCTTTAGGAGTAGGAGATAAGGTCGTTGGGGCGACAGATTTTGATAATTATCCTGAAGAAGCCCTTGAAATTCAACGTGTATCTGATTCGATGAATATTGATGCCGAGGCGATTATTGCTTTGAATCCAGATGTCATTATTGCGTATACAATTGGACAAAGAGAAATGATTGAGCCACTTATTGATGCAGGAATTCCTATTTTTGTAATTGAATCAGCTACCTCTTTTGAAGATGTCTATGGTGACATCGAACAAATTGCGGCTATCATGGGTGTAAGTGAAAAGGGTGAGCAACTGAATGCGGAAATCCAAGCCCAAGTTGCTGCGGTTGAGGAAAATCTTCAAAACTTAGAAGATGAGAAGCAAATTTATTTTGAAATCAGCCCTGCTCCAGAAATTTATACAACAGGGGACGCCACTTTTCAACAAGAAATTATGAACAAAGCTAGTGTTATAAATGTTTTTGGTGACCAAGAGGGTTGGATTAAATTAAGTGAAGAAGAAGTTGTCAGCCGTAATCCAGAAGCTATTTTTACAACCGTTCATTATGTTGACGACCCGATTGCTGAAATTAAAGCCCGTGATGGATGGGATGTAATCTCAGCGATTCAAAATGACCAAGTCTTCCTCGTTGATGGTGATATCCTGTCACGACCAGGCCCAAGAATTGGCGAAGCAGTAGAATTATTAGCAAAAGAAGCTTATCCAGAGCTTTTTGAGTAAAAGTAGTTGATTAAATAAACGTTTAATTAAAAACACTACCTGTGTCGAGGGTTGATTAATAATCTGGGCTTATGGGAAAAAAAGAGAGTGAGCTGGAATGTGACAAAGGAAGAGGGTTTTAAAGGACAAAAGAGGGAGCCGAAGAGGCTGAAAGTCCAATAACAAGAGTTTAAAGGACAAAAGAGGGAGCCTGAAGCTGGCAAGTGTCCAATAACAAGAGTTTAAAGGACAAAAGAGGGAGCCGAAGAGGCTGAAAGTCCAATAACAAGAGTTTAAAGGACAAAAAAGGGAGCCGAAGCTGGAAAGTGTCCAATAACGAGAGTTTAAAGGACAAAAAAGGGAGCCGAAGTGTCCAAGTGTCCAATAACCCCAGTTTAAAGGACAAAAAGCACCCCAACCTCTCCACAATTGTCCAAGAGAGCTCACCCCCGCACCCCCCATCACCTAAAAACTTGTCGAAAAGATCCTAGTTTAGGAATCTAGTAATCTGACTAGACTGTTTGGTGAAGGGGCGGTGCGAATCTATTATGAAACCAAATGTTATTATTTATCTATTATTCTCTTTTTTTGTATTAATTGTAAGCTGGGAGTTCCAGCACTCACAGGCGGTAGCTGATTTTCATCAAGAAATTAATGAAGAGGAAGCGATTCGTCTTCGGATCTTAGCGAATAGTGATGGGATTCAAGACCAAATGGTAAAGCGTTCGATTCGTGATAAAGTGAATGAGCAAATTACCGAATGGGTTGTTGGAATAGATGACTTAGACGAGGCTGGACAGCTGATTAAAGATAATTTATCAGAGATTGAAAGCATTGTAGAGGAAGAGTTACAGAAGCTTAGGTTAAATCAAGATTACACAGTCGAGTTTGATGAAGTGCAATTTCCGACGAAAATTTATGGGAATATCGTTTATCCAGCCGGTTGGTATAATGCGGTCTTGATTACATTAGGGGAAGGCAATGGAGAAAATTGGTGGTGCGTGCTATTTCCGCCTTTATGCTTTTTAGATTTTGAAAATGGGGAAGCGGTTGAGCAGGAACTAACGGATGAAGTAGCAAGTACTGAGACAAGTGAAGTAGAAGAGGAAGAAGAGCCAGAGGACATCGATGACGTGAAAATCTCCTTTTTTATCTTTGATTTCTTTGGCAACTTGTTTGACCGTCTATTTGGATAAAAAGAAAAACATGCGGATTTTTGTAAAAATCATGCATGTTTTTTTATTTGTCTGCATAATTAATCGTAACCATTGATTTGTCGCATGTGAAATGTGGTCCTGAAATGGACTGACTTCCTTATATTGGATATGGGGAGAAAAACACTGTACATTTTTCAGAACCTTCATATATAATATAAGGTAATTTAAGAAATGGAGAGTGATTTTTTTTGGACGATGTCCCGTTAAGTATGATTTTGATTTTTAGTCTGCTGTTAGTGTTGTCTACTTTCTTTTCGTTTGTGGAGACGGCTTATGCCAATGCGAACCGAATTCGATTAAAGCAGTACGAGGAAGAAGGGAGACTAGGAGCAAAAAGAGCGGTCTATATAGCTGATCATATTGAAAAGGCACTTTCAACTAGCTTTATAGGATTTAACTTAGTCAACATCGCCGCTGCGGCTATCGCAGCACAAATAGCCATTCAAATTTATGACCAAGGTACAGGAGTTTTTATTAGTGCATTTGCTGTGACGATTCTTGTTTTATTATTTGCAGGTGTGATTCCAAAAACGATTGCCAAACAATATGCAGAAACTTTAGCTATGAAGTTTTCTTTTTTATTGCATCTGTTTATGATGGTTCTAACACCTGTCACTTGGGTTTTTATGAAAATTCAAAAAGGGTTTTCCAAGTTTATGAAGGTTAAGGAAGTTAGTCCATCTGTAACGGAAGAGGAAATTAAAGCGATCATTGATATCAGTGAAGAAGAAGGAGTGATTGACAAGCGTGAAAAAGAGCTTGTGAACCGTTCCCTCGATTTTAATGATATTGTTGTGAGTGAGATTTTAAGGCCTCGACCTGACATGGTTGCGATTGAAATTAATCAACCAATCCATGAAATAAAGGATATTTTCTTTGAGGAACGTTACTCCCGAATTCCAGTATATGAGGGCTCAATTGATAATATTATTGGGATTTTATCAGAGCGAGACTTTTTAACGGCTTTGATTCAACAAGGGGAACATCAGGTAAAGATTCGTACGTTACTCAGAAATCCATTATTTGTCGTTCAATCAATGAAGGTGTCTACTTTATTACCGGAATTACAGAAACAAAAAGTTCATATGGCGATTGTCATTGATGAATTTGGTGGTACTTCTGGATTAATTACATTAGAAGATTTGCTAGAAGAAATCGTCGGTGAAATTTGGGATGAACACGATGAAAGCATTCGGATGGTTAAGCAACTTGATGCGAGTAACTATATCTTCTTTGGCGATTATTCCGTCGATGAGTTTGCTAACTTTTTACAAGTTGGAATCCCAGAAACGAGCCAAAATACGATTGGTGGTTGGTTGACCGAAGTATTCACAAGAGTTCCAAATGTAGGGGAAGAATATCCCTATGAAAATTTGCTTCTTAAAGTGACAGAGGCAGAGGAAAGAAGAATTCGCCAAGTAGAAGTAACCGTTGTCGAACGTACGTTGTCAACGGGTTGATTATATAAGTAAAAAAGAGAACGGTCCTGATGATTTCAGGAGCGTTTTTTTAGATGCGTTTGTTTTCGGGCACATTCAATGAACCAAACCTTTGTCTATCCACACACATATCCACATATTAAAACGAGCTCAATTATTTCGCCACAAAATCTTTAGGAATCTATCGATTATAAAAAAGATTGCTATAAATATCTGGTTATATTCATATTTTGTACGAGCGTGTCATAGATATATAGTAGATTTACGGTAAGAAAAAGGAGGGGAATGGACTTGAGTTTAGTCGTTCGAAAAGCAGAAAAGCATGATTTATTAAAAATTCAACGATTGATGGCAAGAGCGGGGGCACAGGATACAGCTATAGATGAACAAGTCACGAAGTTCCTAGTTGTCGAGAATGATGATAAGGTGATTATAGGGATTGCGGGGATTGAAAAAGGTAAAAAAAATGGATTAATTCGTTCCTTTATTTTAGATTCACCAACGTGGACGGCCGAAATGAGTATTGAATTTATGGACATCGTCCTCGCGTATGCAAAGGAAAGAAAAATTGAAAGAATTTATGCTTGTACAAAAGGAAAAACACCTCTGTTTTGGCAGCTCGGGTTTAGACAAATTGACAAAGAAGAAGTACCAATTGATATAAGTTCTTTACCTCATTATCAACGGACCATTGGGCAAAATGTCGCTGTTTGGTCGTACGATTTAAAAAGCGAAGTAAGCTAATATCTAAAAGTTATCTACAGGTTATACACAACTGTGGGTAACTTTTTTCGTTTTCTGTGGATATTGTGGTTATCTAAAAATTATAAACGATTGAGGCGATTCAACATAATGTAACATTTACTGAGTAAAGTTCTTTTATTTTGTCGACATTTGACAATTTTCCTATCTAGGTTAACAATAATGATGATAGGAGAGGTTAGAAATGAATAATCAACAAACAAGACAATGGACTGTGGATAAATTAGAGGAAAACTTAATAAATAATCGAGCGATAAAAGAAGCTGCCCAAATTTTAAAAAAGGGAGAAGTGATCGCGTTTCCGACTGAAACGGTGTATGGCTTAGGAGCAAACGCCTATGATGAAACGGCAATTGCGAAAATCTTTGCAGCCAAAGGGAGACCGAGTGACAACCCACTCATTGTCCATATCGCCAATCGCGAGCAAATGCTGCCCTTTATTGAGGGGATTTCTGAAAAAGCGGAGCAACTAATCGCTGCTTTTTGGCCAGGTCCACTTACCTTAATTTTTAAACAAAAAGGAAAGATTGCGTGCAATGTGACAGCTGGATTGGACACGATTGCGGTTCGAATGCCTGATCATCCAGTCGCGGCGGCTCTACTTGTAACGAGTGACTTACCGCTAGCAGCCCCAAGTGCCAATCTTTCGGGGAGACCGAGTCCGACAACAGCAGCTCATGTCATGCTTGATTTAAACAACCGAATTGCAGGTGTTGTCGACGGGGGTTCGACAGGCGTCGGTTTGGAGTCGACGGTATTAGATGTTTCCACAGAACAACCAATTTTATACCGTCCTGGTGGTGTAACAAAGGAACAAATTGAAGAAGTTATTGGGCCAATCGCAGTCGATCCTGCCTTAAAAAAAGCGGAAGAAGCTCCGCGCTCTCCGGGGATGAAGTATACTCATTACTCGCCGAATGGAGAGGTTTATCTAGTTCGAGCGAGCACAGATATTCAAAAGCATGTTGATAAATGGCAGGCAAAAGGAAAACGAGTCGGGGTTTTGACAACCGAAGAAAATGTGCAAAGGTATACGGCAGATGTGATCGTTAGCAGTGGCAGTCGCGAAAACTTACCCACAGTCGCCACCCATCTCTATGATAGCTTACGTCAGTTTGACAAAGAAAAAGCCGAGATCATCTTCGCCGAAGTCTTCCCAGAAGAAGGCATCGGAATGGCGATCATGAACCGCCTCGAAAAAGCCGCCTCGGGAAGATACCTCTAACGAAGAATATTGAATTCGTAAAAAACTAATTCATAGGCACTCAAGCACCTTACTTTTAAGAGAAGTCGGGTGTTTTTTTGCTGGGTAAATTAAGGCTCCTAGTTATAGGAAAGAAAGTGATGAAAAATCCAATCAGATTTAGGGGTGGGTCGATAAGTCATAAGCAGGAGAGCCGGATTGTTAGTTACGTTCAGACTTTGGAGGAGAAAGTCATCATCATAGCGGCCGAAGAGCTACCTTTAGGTTTTAGGCCATAAAACCAGCCCCGTTGCGACGTCGCCCACCATTCTCATTTGAGACAACTATCACTAAAGGAAAAGTAACCTCATCCAAAATATTGGCTAATAGTTGGCCCAAATCATTTTTGATGATCAAAACGGAGCGAACGAAATGCCCGGAGACTCCCGACTCATCCACGGAACGCGTAGGGCATGCAGCTCGCGGAGTAGGCAAACTAATGTAACTATATTAACGAGTAGACCGACTTTCATTGGCCTGCCCCAAGCCCCCATTCACTCTAGCCAATTTCCATACTTCTTCTTCTAATCGAAGTAAGACATGCATACATATCAACATGAGGATGGACAAGGAGCGGTGTGGATGAATGAGCTTGTTACGATTATACTTATGGCTGGAGCCCTTGGGATGGACGCATTCTCCGTTGCCTTAGGGATGGGGATGCTCGGACTCAGAATGAAACGGATTTTTATAATTGGACTAGTTATTGGGATTTTTCATGTCATCATGCCATTGATCGGGATGGCAACGGGCATTTGGATGTCGTCGTTTTTAGGAGTCATCACAATATATATTGGCGGTGCATTATTATTGATCATTGGCTTGCAGATGGTCTATTCCTGTTTTAAATCGGAAGAGGAGCCGTATATTAGACCAGTTGGGTGGGGGTTATTTGTATTTGCATTGAGTGTAAGCATCGATAGTTTTTCTGCAGGCCTTAGTTTTGGAATGTTAGGAGCTAAAACAATTTTAACGGTCACGATTATAGGGGTATTCAGTATGGTTCTTTCGTGGATTGGTTTAATCTTAGGGGCACGGTTACAAAACTTCGTTGGGGCATATGGGGTTTTTCTAGGAGGCTGTATTTTAATCACATTCGGTATGAAGTTGCTTTTACCATAGCGTACAGCTTTTTCGTGTAATGAAACTCCCTCACCGGCCGACAGTCATTCCCTTATTCAGCTGCATAAATCAGCATAAATATGTCAAACTTTACTTTGATCCTCACTGTTATTCTGACATTTATATGATAAGATTATGAAGAAGAGATGAGTAGGGCAGACTACCTATAAAAACGAATCGGATGATTGCGTCGTTTGACCTATATAAAGGAAGGTGTCACGAGTATGAGTAAAAAACAAATTTTATTTATTTGTACAGGTAATACTTGTCGTAGTCCACTTGCAGAAGTTTTATTAAAGGATAAGGCAGGCTCACGTTTTGAGGTTCAATCTGCTGGAATCTATGCATTTCCTGGCAGTCCAGCTTCAGCCGGGACAACGGAGGTTTTGGAAAATCGGAATTTGACGGCTGACGAACATCTTTCACAAGCGGTTACATTGGACTTATTAGACTGGGCCGACGTTGTGTTAACGATGACTGAAAGCCACCGTCAACAATTGGTTAGTCAGTACCTGGAACATGCAATAAAAACGTATTCTTTGACTTCCTTTGTAGAAGAAGAGGGAGAGATTTCGGATCCATTTGGTGGCCCTGTCGAAGTGTATGAACAAACAGCCCAGCAATTAGAGCATTTGCTCCAGAAGTTATTAAAAAAATTAACATAAATTTTGTGCAATCAGGAATTACACATAAAAGGTTAGGTAGGCTATGGGCCATTGTCGAAAGGGTGGGGATGAGTTTATGGAAAACAAGACGAAATATCGCGGGAGTTTACGGAGAAAGCTTGTCATTGGGGCAAGTTTATTAGCGGTTATCACGTTTGGGTTTAGCGCCATTTTTATTTTTGTTTTAAATACTTATTTAATAGACTTGTTAGGCTGGACAGAAAAAGGGGTATTTGCTTTTACATTAATTAGTGGGGTGTTTTGGAGTTCAGTCTTAGCTTATTTTGCCGCTGGTTATATTACAAAGCCGATTGGTGAGGTCGAAAAAGGAGCGAGACTTGCAGCATCTGGAGATCTCTCCCAAGATGTTAAAGTATCGAAATCAGATGATGAGGTACGGGCGTTAGGTCTTGCTTATAATGAAATGTTAACAAGTTTACGATTAATGGTAAAAGATATTGAAGATAATTTTGAAAAGACAAATGAAAACGTGAAAGAATTAACGAGTTCAGCAGAAGTGGCAGCAACGAGAGGCGAACAAATTGGTCATACGATGGATGAAATTTCGCAAGGAGCGGAAAACTCTGCTTACGCTATTCAAAATACCGTTTCATCAATTGAACATATTACAACGATTGCTGAGCAAGTCCAAGGGTTGGCTAGCAATTCGCAAAAGTCATCGAAAAAAATGGTTGGCTCTCTTTCAAATAGTTTAGAGGTCATTAGTGAGCTTGTGGATGGAATTACTCAGCTAGCCAGTGACAATCAAGATTCTTTAAAAGGTGTTGGGATTTTAGAAAAGCAGGCAAAAGAAGTTGGGGAAATCATTTCATTAGTCGGTGACATTGCCGAGCAAACGAATCTACTTGCCTTGAATGCCTCGATTGAAGCAGCAAGAGCGGGTGAGCATGGACGTGGCTTTGCTGTTGTTGCCGATGAGGTACGAAAATTGGCTGATGAAAGTGCACAAGCCGTTCAAGGAATTACAAAGCTTGTACATAATATTCAATTTGAAGTAAAAAATGTTGTAGAAAAAATAAGCAGTCAAGTAAAAAGGGCTAATGACCAATCCCAAAAAGGAAAAGAAACGACAAAATCCATCATGGAAGTTGAGCAATCTGTTCAAGAGGTGGAAAAAGTCATTGAAGAAATTACGATTATGATCGATGAACAAATGGAATCGATTAAGAAGACAAATGCTGAATCTCAAGAGGTTGCGGCTATTGCAGAAGAAACTTCAGCAGGTTCTACAGAAGTAAGTTCGATGACAGAGCACCAAGCAAACGCCTTAACGGGGATTAATAATAGTGCTCAAAACCTTTCAGAACAGGCAAAGAGATTGAAGGCGACGATAGAAAAGTTTACAATATAATTAGAAACTATAGGAAAGAATCATTAAAGTTAGGTGAAACTAATTTTATTGGTTCTTTTTGATTATTAACCATGAAAAAAAACACATGTTGGAGGGTAAAAACAATGAAAATCGCGATTGCATCCGATCACGGTGGTATGAATATTAAAAAGGAAATTGTTTCACTTTTAGAAGAGCTAGGTTATGAATATGAGGATTTTGGCTGTGATTGTGAAACATCAGTTGATTATCCTGACTATGCGTTACCAGTGGCTAAAAAAGTAGCAGCTGGAGAATTTGAGCGTGGCATTTTAATTTGTGGAACAGGGATTGGCATGTCGATTGCGGCCAACAAAGTGAAAGGAATTCGTTGTGCCCTCGTTCATGATACATTTAGTGCCAGAGCGACTCGTGAGCATAATGATACAAATATGCTTTCCATGGGAGAACGTGTCATTGGTGCCGGTCTTGCCCGCGACATCGCAAAAATTTGGTTAGAAACGGAATTTCAAGGCGGTAGACATGCCAATCGAGTAGGGAAAATTTCAGATTATGAAGCGTGAATAAGGCTACCGACTCACCCGCCGAACGCGTAGTGAATGCAGCTCTTGGAGTATGCTAACTGACTTATCCACATCTTAACAAATAGACCGATTTTTCAGTGGGATGCTCAGCTGTTCTTTTGCGGAAAGCGTAGTGTATTTTTATTGCAGCTTAAATAATTACATGCGATCAGCCTTTTTAATTTTAAAGAACCTTACATAAAGAGGTAGAACCCTTCTCAAATTTTGCATAAGGAGTGATTGGTATGGAGCTAAACATCGAACAATTGAAGGATTCGTTAAAAAAGGCACTAACGGATTTGAAAAAAGCGAAACCATTAACGGAATATTCGATATTGGTGATCGGCTGTTCGACTAGTGAAGTCATCGGGGCAACCATTGGGACAAGCGGTTCAAATGATGTGGCGGAGGCTATTTTTGATGTGCTTCAAGCTGAAAAAGTCGCTCTAGCTTTTCAATGTTGCGAGCATTTAAACCGAGCATTAGTGGTAGAACGTGAAGTAGCGGAGCGGAAGTTTTATGAATCTGTATCAGCGATTCCGATTCGAAAAGCGGGTGGAGCGATGGCGACGTATGCATTCAGTCAAATGAAGGATCCTGTTTTAGTGGAAGAGGTACAAGCGGATGCAGGGATAGATATTGGCGATACTTTTATTGGGATGCATTTGAAAAAAGTTGCGGTTCCAGTTCGAAGTGAAGTGAAATCAATCGGTGCCGCCCATTTAACGATGGCAGTCACAAGACCTAAGTTAATTGGGGGAATAAGGGCCGTTTACGAACAGACTGTAGAAACTGAATGATTTTTGATCTAAAAGCAGAAATAATACGGAAAAATACTAGATTTTATGATAAAATGAAATCGAAATAACTAGAATGATGTCACAAATCCGAATCATATGGGAGCGAAAGGGGAAAGAGTATGGAAAATTTAAAAAAGCAAGATCAAAAAGTATTTGAAGCAATTGAATTAGAGCTAGGTCGACAAAGAGACAAAATTGAATTAATCGCATCAGAGAACTTTGTTAGTGAAGCGATTATGGAAGCGCAGGGGTCTGTTTTAACAAATAAATATGCAGAGGGCTATCCTGGTCGTCGTTATTATGGCGGTTGTGAATATGTTGATATTGTTGAGGATATTGCTCGCGATCGTGCAAAAGAAATTTTTGGGGCTGAATATGTAAATGTTCAACCACACTCTGGTGCCCAAGCGAATATGGCGGTTTATTTTACAATCCTAGAGCAAGGCGATACCGTACTTGGAATGAACCTTTCTCATGGTGGACATTTAACTCACGGAAGTCCAGTTAACTTCAGCGGTGTTCAGTACAACTTTGTCGAGTACGGCGTTGATAAAGAAACACATTTAATTAATTATGACGTTGTCCGTGAATTGGCGTTAGAACATAAACCAAAGTTAATTGTAGCTGGGGCAAGTGCATTCCCACGTGCAATTGATTTTGCTAAATTCCGCGAAATCGCTGATGAAGTCGGAGCATACTTAATGGTCGATATGGCTCACATCGCTGGTCTAGTGGCAGCAGGTCTTCACCAAAATCCAGTACCACACGCTCATTTTGTCACAACGACAACTCATAAAACATTACGCGGACCACGCGGCGGAATGATTCTTTGTCTAGAGGAGTTCGGCAAGAAAATTGACAAATCAATCTTCCCTGGAATCCAAGGTGGACCATTAATGCACGTTATTTCTGCTAAAGCCGTTTCATTTGGCGAAGTCTTAACGGACGAGTTCAAAACATACGCAGGTCAAATTATTACCAACGCCAAGCGTCTAGGTGAAAAACTTCAAAGCGAAGGCATTAACCTTGTTTCAGGCGGAACAGATAATCACCTTTTATTACTAGACCTTCAATCATTAGGGTTGACAGGAAAAGTAGCCGAGCATGCTCTTGATAGTGTCGGAATTACGACAAACAAAAACACAATTCCATTCGATCCACAAAGCCCATTTGTCACAAGCGGAATTCGTATCGGAACAGCAGCCGTTACATCTCGTGGCCTTGATGAAGAAGCAATGGACGAAATCGGCGAACTAATCGCTCTTACATTAAAGAACACAGAAAACGAAGAAGCACTAGAAGAAGTTCGTACACGTGTCGCAACACTAACAGCTAAATTCCCAATGTACCCAAGTTTATAAAAACGAGAGTACTGATTATAAATATGAAATGAAAGGCCAGGCGAGCTAACTTGTCTGGTTTTTCGTTGTGTGACCGGCATGAGTGCAGGCTCTAGAGGGGAAGTCGAAAGCTGTGAAGACAGTAGTTTCGACAAACTTCGATAAATGACAGGCACGTGTCGAAAAGGGAGCCAAAGAAGCCGGAAGCCGTTGGAGAAGAGCTGGAAAGGGAATCAAAGGGAGTCAATGAAGTCTGAAGCGAGCGAATAAAAGCCAGAAAGGGAATCAAAGGGAGTCAATGAAGCCGGAAGCCAGCGAATAAAAGCCGGAGAGGGAATCAAAGGCCGTCAATGAAGGACGAAGCGAGCGAATAAAAGCCGGAGAGGGAAGCAAAGGCCGCCAAAGAAGCCGGAAGCTAGCGAATGAAAGTCACAAAGGGAATCAAAGGCCGTCAATGAAGCCGGAAGCAAGCGAATAAAAGCCAGAAAGGGAATCAAAGGAGGTCAATGAAGCCGGAAGCTAGCGGATAAAAGCCGAAAAGGGAATCAAAGGGAGTCAATGAAGCCGGAAGCTAGCGAATAAAAGCCGCAAAGGGAATCAAAGGCCGTCAATGAAGCCGGAAGCTAGCGAATAAAAGCCAGAAAGGGAATCAAAGGCCGTCAATGAAGCCGGAAGCTAGCGAATAAAAGCCGAAAAGGGAATCAAAGACCGTCAATGAAGCCGGAAGCAAGCGAATAAAAGTCACAAAGGGAATCAAAGGCCGTCAATGAAGCCGGAAGCCAGCGAATAAAAGCCGGAGAGGGAATCAAAGACCGCCAATGAAGCCGGAAGCCAGCGAATAAAAGTCACAAAGGGAATCAAAGGGAGTCAATGAAGCCGGAAGCTAGCGAATAAAAGCCAGAAAGGGAATCAAAGGCCGTCAATGAAGCCGGAAGCTAGCGGATAATCACTCCGAAAAATGACGATGATTAAACCACTTCCACCAAAACAAAATAATTCCGAATTCTATTTTAATTCAACGTTTAAGCCCTTCAATGATGCAATTAACAAAACGCTCACAAAAAAAATCGGCCAAATCTGACATAGAGACTTGTATCGGACGTGTTTTTTCGGTAAAATTCTTCAAGGAGATTTGCCGAATGAGCTTCGTAAGTAGACGAAGAAAAAAGGAGTAAATAAAATGAGTAAAGTATATGTGTTCGACCACCCGCTTATTCAACATAAATTAACGTATATCCGTGATAAAGAAACAGGGACAAAGGAATTCCGTGAGCTTGTAGACGAAGTGGCAGGACTTATGGCTTTTGAAATTACTCGTGATTTACCACTACAAGATGTAACCGTTGAAACACCTGTTTCGACAGCGAATGCAAAAAAAATTGCAGGGAAAAAGTTAGGTTTAGTACCGATTCTTCGTGCAGGTCTTGGTATGACGGACGGAATTTTACGCATGATTCCAGCAGCAAAAGTTGGACATGTTGGTTTATATCGTGATCCTGAAACATTAATGCCAGTCGAGTACTACGTGAAATTACCAACTGATGTTGAAGAGCGTGAGTTCATTGTAATCGACCCAATGCTTGCAACAGGCGGTTCCGCGATTGAAGCGATTAACAGCTTGAAAAAGCGTGGCGCTAAACAAATCAAATTAATGTGTTTAGTTGCAGCTCCAGAAGGTGTAGCGGCGACACAAAAAGAACATCCAGATGTAGATATTTATTTAGCTGCATTAGATGAAAAACTAAATGATCACGGCTACATCGTACCAGGTCTAGGTGACGCTGGTGACCGTTTGTTTGGAACAAAATAATAAATGAAAAAGTCGTTGGGTGGAAGCTCGATGGCTTTTTTTGTTCGTCACTTATTTGAGGGGGTTTAAAATAAATTTAGAGGATTTCCCATGACCGGTAAGTTTATAATCCATTTTCAATAAGCGAAGGAGCGTTTTTCTTGAACGAATACATTTGCACCAGTCTAATAAAGTATTAGTGAATAACGGTTTATCTGGAAAGAGTAATTGGTATTCGATGATCGTACGTTGAATGGCAGGGTCGTTAGGTTCTTTAAAGTGGCAATCAAAACAGGAGAGGGTTCGGCCTTTGATTTGTGTGTTTAATGAGTGGCATTTCTTGCATAAAATCCCTTTATTTAAATCGTCGTAATGATATTCAAGCTCTCGATATTGGCGTCTGTTTTCTGAATGTAAGGCTAGGAGTTTTTGGATGATCGAAGAGTTGGATGCTACTTTTTGGGTGTGTTGTTGCTGAAAGTTTTTCATAAATCTATTTAATTGGCTAGCAAAAATAAAGGGAGCATGAGTTGGAGTGTTAAATAAGTGGAACTCTGGATTGATAAATACTAAGTAGGAACTAATATTTAAATGTATATTATGTTGCTGGAGGAGTTGTCGTAGAAGTGTCTCACATTTTTGAAGTTGTATTAAGGGGTTTTGGATTTCCTTTCCACTTAACGTGAACCACCGATTAGATTCGATTTTAAAATCTCCTTCAAAATTTTTGACTTCAAAAAGGAAGAGTTGATCTGAGGTAATAATTAATGAGTCGATTTGGAAAGTAGAGTGATTTACTTCGAACAATAAGTCATTTAACTGTATCCAATTTTCTGAAGAGTCTTGATCGAACCATTGGTCAAACTTCAGCTCTCCCTCAAAACCTTTTTTTAAGTTTGAATATCTTAAGTAATATTTTTTAGGTATATCTTTAGTGCGATTAACTAGTGACTCTAGTATCAGTAATTCCTTTGGCTTTTTCCTATGTTTAATAATCAACTAAACACCTCCAAAATATTATTAGCTTCATTTTATAAAAAACTGAATAGTTTGTAAATTAATTTTTGTTGTTAGGGAAAATAAGAGGTGAAAAATCATGTGACTGTGTATTGAAGTCGAAAGTGAGTGAATAAGAGCGGTAAAGGGAATCAAAGCGAGTCAATGAACCCAAAGCCATCGAAAAAAAGCCGCAAAGGGAATCATAGGACGTCAATGAAGCCGAGAGCCATCGAATAAAAGCCGCAAAGGGAATCAAAGGCCGTCAATGAATCCAAAAGCCATCGAACCCAAGCTTCTAAGGGAATCAAAGGCCGTCAATGAATCCCAAAGCCACCGAACCCAAGCTTCTAAGGGAATCAAAGGCCGTCAATGAACCCCAAAGCCACCGAATCCAAGCCACAAAGGGAATCAAAGGCCGTCAATGAATCCCAAAGCCACCGAATCCAAGCCGCAAAGGGAATCAAAGGGAGCCAGTGAAGCCCGAAGCTATGAAATAAAAGCCGCAAAGGGAATCAAAGGCCGTCAATGAACCCCAAAGCCATCGAAAAAAAGCCGCAAAGGGAATCAAAGGCCGTCAATGAATCCAAAAGCTATCAAATAAAAGCCGCAAAGGGAATCAAAGGCCGTCAATGAATCCAAAAGCCACCGAACCCAAGCCGCAAAGGGAATCAAAGAGTGTCAATGAATCCCAAAGCCATCGAACCCGAGCCGCAAAGGGAATCAAAGCCAGCCAATGAACCCCGAAGCCACCGAACCCAAGCTCCAAAGGGAATCATTCGACTACAGTCACGACTACAGTCACAACCGCACCGCCATTCAATCGTCATTCGCTTCTAACCAACATTTTCCCATACATGATTCTATGCATTCCATTCCATACTAAAAAGAATCTCATTCTGTCAATAATGTAATTAACAGAATGTGCGGGAGAAGGGATGATTTTTTTGAAAAGGGTAGTAGCAATTTGTTTATTTATGTTGATGGTTATAATGCCGTTGTGTTCTCAAGGGCATACATATGCACATGAGGCTGTGGTTCAGAGTCAACAGACTGGAGCTCTAACAGAAGTTTCTGGTAAAGCCAATCATTCAGCAGCAACCGCTCATGAAACCACAAAATCAAACCTAGCAACTGGAGCTATCATAGAGCGCATCACAAGTTTAGTCGATATACCACAAGTCGATATCAAAGTCAGTTCAACTCAAAGTCCAAAAGAGCTAGAACGGCCAACTTTTTCTGATGATGAAGAGGATTTGGATCGAAAAGAGATTGTGATTGTGACGGCAAAGGGGGATATGAATGAGTTAATCGAACAAATAAAAGCGGAAGTACCGGAAGCGACAATACGAAAAATTTTTACGCGACTTTATAATGGCTTCACAATGGAACTTCCTAAACGGGAGCTGACAAAGCTCGAAAAAATGGAAGATATTGAACGGATTGATCGCTTAGCTTATTTTGAAGCGAATATAGAGAGTAGTGTTCCGTTTATTGGGGCAGGTCGGACGAAGGATTTGATGAGTCGAAATGGTACTCAATTAACTGGAAAAGGGGTTAAGGTAGCCGTAATTGATACAGGAATCGATTATCGTCATCCCGATTTGCAGGTCAATTATCAAGGAGGCTATGATGTCGTTGACGATGATGAAGATCCGATGGAAACGATAGCGAGTCAAGGGATTCCAACTTTACACGGCACGCATGTAGCTGGAATTATTGCGGCAAATGGAACGTTAAAAGGTGTTGCCCCTGAAGCAGAGCTTTATGTTTATCGGGCATTAGGTCCGGGAGGCCAAGGCACAACCGAACAGGTGATAGAAGCGATTGAAAAAGCGGTCGATGACGGGGTCGATATTATTAATCTTTCGTTAGGAAATACGGTAAACGGACCAGATTGGCCGACGAGTATTGCCCTTGATAAAGCGGTTGAGGTCGGAGTCGTTGCCGTAACATCAAATGGAAACAGCGGTCCGAAAATGTGGACAGTCGGTTCACCTGGAACATCTTCAAAAGCCATTTCAGTTGGGGCATCCGCACCACCTATTCAGACACCGTATGTTACGATTTTTGGTGAAGATAAAGAGCTAACATTGCTTCCTATGGGTGGGACATTACCTTGGAATTTGAAACGAGACTTCTCAGTAATAGATGCTGGGTATGGAACAAAAGAAGAATTTGAAGAAATCGAAGCGAGAGGGAAAATCGCCATTATTAAGCGAGGTCTTGTCCCGTTTAATGAAAAAGTAATCGCCGCTTACAATGCCGGAGCAGAAGCCGTCATTATTTACAACAATTTTTCAGGTAGCTTTGTCGGTGCGATTGAAGGTGGAGTAAAGTTACCAGCTGTCAGCGTCTCAAAAGAGGATGGCGAATGGCTCTTACAAAAAATGAAAAAGAATAAAAAGGATCTGAACATTCGAACAATCTATCGCAAAGAGCAGGATTTTATTGCTCCTTTTAGTTCGCGCGGTCCGGTGACACATTCATGGGAAGTAAAACCTGATTTAGTTGCACCAGGGGTTTCGATTAATAGTACAATCCCAAAAGGATATCTTAGTTTAAATGGAACGAGCATGTCCTCTCCGCACGTAGCTGGAGCAGCGGCCCTCATTCTAGAAGCTCATCCTGATTGGACACCGGAGCAGGTGAAAGCAGCCTTAATGAATACGTCAAAAAAGCTTTACAACAATGAAAACGCTCCTTATTTTCCTCATGAACAGGGAGCCGGGAGAATTCAAGTCGACAAGGCTGTTTCAGCGAAAACACTTGTGTATCCGGGGGCGATGACTTTTGGAAAGTGGTCAAAGGATGATTTAAGAGAAACGCGCACGATTTCATTTACGATTGATAATCAAGACGATGTGACAAGAACTTATCATGTGGTTCCACCCTTTGATGTGCCAGATGGCGTGCAATGGAAAGTGCCCTATGCGGTAACGATTGCCCCTGGTGAAAAGAAGGATATTGATTTATCGATCGATCTAATGCCGAGTGTTTTAGCAGAAGGTCTTCATCACGGAGACATTTTTATAGAAGGTGGCAAGGAAAAAGTTGCGGTTCCATTTGTATTTTTTATTGAAGAGCCAGATTACCCTAGATTAATGTCATTCCATTTTGGGCATGGGGACAAAGAAGAAAGTTATCGTTATGAATTGTATTTGCCGGGTGGAGCAGAGGAAGTCGGAATTGCCGTCTATAACCCAGATACCTTCCAATTTATTACGTATCTTGATGTCCAATACGACTTAGGTCGCGGCATGGTCGGTGGTGAGATTCATGATATTGGATTAGAGGATGGAGTTTACAAAGCCCTTGTCTATGCCAAACAAGAAGGTCGCGAAGACACGTTAGAGGCATGGATCACAATCGGAGCCGAAATCCCACCAAAAAGTCAAGGAGCGGACGTGGATTAAGAGAAAAAAATTAGCAGACGGGCGTGTTTGTCATCATGGCAAGGACGCCCGTCGATTAGTTTAGTCAATTGATTTTTGAGTGACCGAGGATGATGTGTAAAAAGAGAGGATGAATGCCGCCCACCTGCATCTGTCAAATTTTGTTCACATTTTCATCAGGAAAGCGAAGGAAACGTTGCCGGGTGTATGGATTCGGCATAAATCGCATAACTAACAGAAATTCGACTTATATTAATAGAAAATAATAGAAATAATAAATAGGAATAGACCGGATTTTGTCTATTATTGTTTGTCGGAAATGTGAACAATCAAAATAGATGACATTTCTCCAATTTTTTCATGGGAAAACCAATTGACACTTGGTTTTCCCTATTGTACGATTACAAAGGATATGAAGATGATAAGGGTTACATATCCAGCGATTTTTTTGATATTGGACATGCCATTTAGAGGATGGGAAGGAGACTTTTATGTCGAAACCTGAAAAGAGTCCTTATCGAGCGATGGCGCTTGTTTCTGTTATCTCGTCATATATTGTCGTTTGTACATTAGCAGGTGTTTATAGTGGTTTGTGGTTAGATGAACGCTTTGATACTACTCCGCTCTTTTTGATTGTCTCTATATTTACTTGGCTAGGTGTTGCGTTTTATGCTGTGTTTAAAACGATTCAACCTTACTTAGGAGAAGATGAATAATTATGACTTCCATTGGCAACAAAATGAAACAATATACGATTATTTTTCTAATTGCCTTGGTGGTAACAATTATTTGTTTTTTTGTAACACCTTATCCCGATGTATTCCTCGGTTTAACTCTTGGTTTTTTGGTTAGTTATCTTAATCTTTTGACGATCTACCAGAAAACTTCTCTCATTGGTCGTATCGCAAGCAACTTACAAAAGCATTCGATGATTCCAGTGCTCTTTGCTGGGTTTAGCTATGCTATACGCATCTCACTTGTCATTCTTGCACTGTTTGTTGCAATGCAATTTCCTGATGAAGTGAACTTAATTTCGGTCATTGCAGGGATTTCCCTGGTTTATGTCATTATATTTGTGGATACTATAACTCAAAGTGGCAGAAAGAGGTGAAATAAAATATGGCAATTATGGCACATGTGTCCCCAATAAGAACCTATATGGGTCTTGATTTTAATATGTCTTCCGTTCTTATGACGACTATAGCGTGTGTGATCGTTTTCTTAATCTGTTTTATCGGAACGAGAAAATTGTCCATGAAACCATCTGGAATGCAAAACTTCTTAGAATGGGTTGTCGATTTTGTTCGTGGGATTATTAAGGCGAACATGGGATGGAAAGTCGGTGGACAATTTATCGCCTTAGCTTTTACATTACTATTTTATGTGTTTGTAGCAAATATGTTGGGTCTTCCATTTGAAATATATAATGAAGCTACACATGAAGTTTGGTGGAAATCACCAACCTCTGACCCGGCTGTTACTATATCAATGGCAGCATTAGTCATTCTCCTCACACATTACTATGGGATTAAAATCCGTGGAATGGGAGAATATTTAAAAGACTATGTTCGACCAGTATGGTTCTTGCTTCCATTTAAAATTATTGAGGAATTTGCCAACACTTTAACACTTGGAATGCGTTTATTTGGTAACGTATATGCCAAGGAAATGTTAATGATACTATTAGTTGGTTTAGGGACATCAGGTTTCCTTGGGGCATTTGGTGCATTCCTACCATTAATCGTTTGGCAAGCCTTTGGTATGTTCATTGGTTCGCTGCAAGCATTTATCTTTGCAATGCTCGCAATGGTTTATATGGCTCACAAAGTTGAGGCACATTAATTTAGGTAATAACGCTCTATTGAGCAAAAAAATAATAAAAATGATTTCATCATAGGGAGGAAATTTTATCATGGGTTTATTAGGAGCAGCAATTGTTGCAGGTTTAGCAGCTGTCGGAGGAGCAATCGCCGTAGCTATCATTGTAAAATCAACTATCGAGGGAGTAACTCGTCAACCAGAACTTAAAGGTACATTACAAACACTTATGTTCATTGGGGTACCTCTTGCAGAAGCCGTACCAATCATCGCGATCGTTATGGGCTTCCTAATCTTAGGTAACGCTTAATACGATTTTGTCGCAGGAATGCGACCACCTTTTGCACATAAAAATGGCGACAGCATCCACAACGAGGCTGCGCCATTGCTTGTGTAAGGTTTAACAACTTAAATGATTCATTATGTAACTTGATAAAAAAGCTTGAATATAAAAGGTTTTACTGAGAAATTCTCACATCCATGAAAGGAGTGAACGAAATGGGTTTTGAAATACCATGGGGCTCTATTGCTTATCAATTAATTGCATTTCTTGTATTATTAGCCCTTTTAAGCAAATTCGCACTTAAGCCTTTACTTGGCATTATGGAAAAGCGTGAGCAAATGGTTAATGACCAAATTGAGAACGCTGAAGCGAGAAGCAAAGAGGCTGAAGCATATATTAAAGATCAACGTATTGCTTTAGAAGAAGCTCGTACGGAAGCACATGAAATCGTACAAAATGCGAAAAAACTAAGTGAGCAACAAGGTCAAGAGATCTTAGAGCAAGCTCGTGTTAACGCAGAAAGAATTAAAGATGCAGCTCTTGCAGAAATTCAACGCGAAAAAGAGCATGCGGTTAGCGAACTTCGTGAACAAGTCGCAAGTCTATCTGTTCTCATTGCTACTAAAGTGATTGAAAAAGAACTTAATACAGAAGAACAAGACAAACTTGTACAAGAGTACATTAAAGAGGTAGGCGGTAAGCTATGAGTAACGTTGCCGTAGCCAATCGTTATGCAAATGCCCTTTTTCAAGTTGCACGCGAAAAAGGAATCCTCAATCAAGCAATTGAAGAGCTTCAAGCAATCAAGGGCGTTGTTCAATCAACTCCTTCTTTCTCAAAATTCCTTGAAAATCCGAAATTTACAAAAGAGCAAAAGCGCACGTTTATTCAATCAAGCTTTCAAGGTACATTAAGTGATGCAGTCGTTACGACGTTGCAAATCTTAGTGGATCGAAAGCGTACCGATATTCTTGTGCCAATGATTGAGAAGTTTGTCGCTTTATCTTATGAAGCACAAAATATTGCTGAAGCCACTGTGTTTTCAGCAAAAGCACTAACTGAAGAAGAAAAAACTCAAATAGCTCAAGTGTTTGCGATGAAAGTCGGAAAATCTCAGCTATTAATTAATAATGTAGTAAACGCCGACCTTTTAGGCGGTTTGAAAATTCGTATTGGTGACCGTATTTTTGATGGAAGCGTTAAGTCTCAACTTGATCGCTTAGAGCGTCAATTGGTTACGGGAACACGTTAGTAGAAGATAGGGGTGAATGATATGAGCATCAAACCAGAGGAAATTAGCTCTCTAATTAAACAGCAGATTGAGAATTTTGAATCTGATGTTCAAGTACAAGATGTAGGTACAGTTATCCGTGTCGGTGACGGTATCGCACTTGCTCATGGCCTTGAGAATGTTATGGCGGGTGAATTACTCGAATTCTCAACTGGTGTAATGGGAATGGCTCAGAACCTTGAGGAAAACAATATCGGGATTATCATTTTAGGACCTTACCGTGGCATTCGTGAAGGTGACGAAGTAAAACGTACAGGTCGTATCATGGAAGTGCCAGTAGGGGAAGAATTATTAGGTCGTGTCGTAAACTCACTAGGACAACCTATCGATGGTTTAGGTCCAGTAAATACGACAAAAACACGTCCAATCGAAGCACAAGCACCTGGTGTAATGGCTCGTAAATCCGTTCACGAACCATTACAAACAGGAATTAAGTCTATTGATGCAATGGTACCAATTGGCCGTGGTCAACGTGAGTTAATCATCGGGGACCGTCAAACGGGTAAAACAGCGATTGCAATTGATACAATCTTAAACCAAGCCGACCAAAATATGATTTGTATTTATGTCGCTATTGGTCAAAAAGAATCAACAGTTGCAGGTGTTGTAGAGACACTTCGTCAAAAAGGTGCTCTAGATTACACAATCGTTGTATCAGCGAGTGCATCAGATCCAGCTCCAATGTTATTCTTAGCACCGTATGCAGGGGTAACAATGGGTGAGGAGTTCATGTATAACGGAAAGCATGTTTTAGTTATCTATGATGATTTAACTAAACAAGCATCTGCTTATCGTGAGCTTTCATTATTACTTCGTCGTCCTCCAGGTCGTGAGGCGTTCCCAGGGGATGTATTCTACTTACATTCACGTTTACTTGAGCGTGCAGCGAAATTAAACGATGATTTAGGTGGTGGTTCGATCACAGCTTTACCTTTCATTGAAACACAAGCTGGTGACGTATCTGCTTACATTCCAACAAACGTTATTTCCATCACTGATGGACAAATTTTCTTACAATCTGATTTATTCTACTCAGGTGTACGTCCAGCCGTTAATGCCGGTTTATCGGTATCACGTGTTGGGGGTTCTGCCCAAATTAAAGCGATGAAGAAGGTTGCCGGTACACTACGTCTTGACTTAGCTGCTTACCGTGAACTAGAAGCGTTCTCTCAATTTGGTTCAGACCTTGATAAAGCGACACAAGCAAAATTAAATCGTGGTCAACGTACAGTTGAGATTTTAAAACAAGACTTACACAAGCCACTTTCAGTTGAAAAACAAGTTGTGATTCTTTATGCCTTAACAAAAGGTTTCTTGGATGATATCCCAGTGGCTGATGTTTTACGCTTTGAATCAGAGTTGTTCACTTTCATCGACCATAACAAAAAAGAATTATTTGATCACATCCGTACAACAGGTGGATTACCTGAGGATGCTGACTTAGTGGCAGCGATCAATGAATTCAAAAAAGGCTTCACTGTAAGTAAATAATTGAAGTTTAAGGTTCCCGAGTGATCGGGACCTAACTTCTATATAAATTGTTCGGCATTCATTGTGAAATGGATGGAATAGTTTTGCAAAAAAGGTGGTGAAACAAGTGGCTTCATTACGTGATATAAAAGCACGCAAGACGTCTACTCAAAAGACAAAACAAATTACGAAGGCGATGCAAATGGTTTCAGCTGCAAAGCTAAACCGTGCTCAAAATAAAGCACAAGCCTTCCAACCTTATACGGATAAAATTCACGAGATTGTATCTGGTATTGCTGCTTCTAATACAGAAGTATCACACCCAATGCTTCAAACTCGCCCCGTTAAGAAGACTGGTTATGTCGTAATGACTTCTGATACAGGTCTTGCGGGTGGTTATAATAGTAACCTCGTTCGTGATTTGCTTAAAACAATTGAAGAGCGTCACACATCACCAGATGAGTATGCAATCATTGTCTTAGGTCGTATCGGTCGTGACTTGTTTAAAAAACGTAATCTTCCAATCGTTCAGGAGTTAACCGGTCTACCCGATCAACCTGAATTTAATGATATTAAAAATGTGGCTCGTACAACAGTTGAAATGTTTGCAGACGGCATTTTTGATGAGTTATATGTATGGTACAACCACTTTGTCAATCCAATCAAACAAGATGTAACGGAGAAAAAGCTTTTACCATTATCGGATATCGGGACAGATGGAGCTAAAGGTGCAAGTAGTGAATACGTGTATGAGCCATCTGAGGCAGCTATTTTAGAAGTGCTTCTTCCACAATATGCGGAAAGCTTAATTTACGGTGCATTACTTGATGCCAAAGCTAGTGAATTCGGTGCTCGTATGACAGCAATGAGTGCGGCAACGGATAACGCTTCAAGCTTAATTGATGAGTTGACATTAACATATAACCGTTTAAGACAAGCAGCGATTACGCAAGAGATTACGGAAATCGTCGGCGGAGCAGCTGCATTAGAATAATATCGGAACGCAAATCAATTGATGATACGGTCAATAGACTACTTTATAAGTGTTTATCAAAGTAGTTGATAGCCAATAGGAGGGAAATAAATGAATACAGGTCGCATTACTCAAGTAATGGGTCCAGTTGTTGACGTAAAGTTTAACAGTGGACAGTTACCTGAACTCAATAATGCATTACGCGTTGAACAACGTGGCGCGAGCATAAATGCAGTTGATGTTAATGTAACATTAGAAGTAGCCTTGCACCTAGGTGACGACACTGTTCGTACAGTTGCGATGTCTTCTACAGACGGACTTGTTCGTGGAACAGAAGCGGTTGATACAGGCGACGCGATTACTGTGCCAGTTGGAGACGTGACATTAGGTCGCGTATTTAACGTATTAGGTGAAGCAATCGACTTAGCAGACCCAATTCCAGCTGATGCTACGCGTGCTCCAATTCACCGTGAAGCACCTAAGTTTGATGAGCTTTCTACAGGTAAAGAAATCCTTGAGACAGGAATTAAAGTTGTAGACTTACTAGCTCCTTATATCAAAGGTGGTAAAATCGGACTATTTGGAGGAGCGGGAGTAGGTAAAACCGTTCTTATCCAAGAACTTATTAACAACATCGCTCAAGAGCACGGTGGTATCTCTGTATTCGCCGGTGTAGGAGAGCGTACTCGTGAAGGAAATGACCTTTTCCATGAAATGACAGATTCAGGCGTTATTAAGAAAACGGCAATGGTATTCGGTCAAATGAACGAGCCACCTGGTGCGCGTATGCGTGTTGCCCTTTCTGGCTTAACAATGGCTGAGCATTTCCGTGATAAAGATGGACAAGACGTTCTTTTATTCATCGATAACATCTTCCGCTTTACACAAGCTGGTTCAGAGGTTTCGGCCCTACTTGGTCGTATGCCATCTGCCGTTGGTTACCAACCAACACTTGCAACGGAAATGGGTCAATTACAAGAGCGTATCACATCTACTAAAGTCGGTTCTGTTACATCAATCCAAGCGATTTATGTACCAGCCGATGACTATACGGATCCGGCTCCAGCAACAACTTTCGCTCACTTAGATGCAACAACAAACTTAGAGCGTAAGTTATCTGAGATGGGTATTTACCCAGCCGTGGATCCATTAGCTTCTACATCTCGTGCCCTTTCTCCAGAAGTTGTCGGAGAAGAGCATTATGCAATTGCTCGTCAAGTACAGCAAACACTACAAAAGTACAATGAGCTTCAAGATATTATCGCAATCCTTGGTATGGATGAGCTTTCAGAAGAAGAGAAACAAATCGTTGCCCGTGCACGTCGTATTCAATTCTTCTTATCGCAAAACTTCCACGTGGCTGAGCAATTTACTGGCCAAAAAGGATCTTATGTACCGGTTAAAGAAACGGTTAAAGGCTTCAAAGAAATTCTTGAAGGTAAGTACGATAACCTTCCAGAAGATGCGTTCCGTCTAGTTGGACGTATTGAAGAAGTTGTGGAAAAAGCAAAGGAAATGGCTTAATATCCGTTGATTAATAAGCTAGTGGTGGCTAGTCCCCGCTAGCTCTCCTCATAAATTTTTGAGGAGACAAATTTCAAAACCCGTATTGCTATTAAGGAGGGTTTTTACATGCCAACTATTAATGTGAATGTCGTAACTCCTGATGGCAAAGTGTATGATGGCGATGTCGATATGGTAAGTGTTCGTACGGTTGACGGCGAGCTCGGTATTTTACCTAAACATATCCCATTAGTTGCTCCATTAACAATCGGAGCAGTACGCTTAAAAAACGGCTCAACTGTTGAAAAAGTTGCAGTAAGTGGTGGCTTCGTCGAAGTTCGTCCTGACCAAGTAACGATTTTAGCAGAGGCTGCGGAATTGCCTTCAGATATCGATGTAGACCGTGCAACACAAGCGAAGGAACGTGCAGAGAAGCGTCTAGAAGAGGTTAGACAAGAACAAACCGATTCAAAACGCGCTCAACTTGCCTTAAAACGTGCCATGAACCGCTTGGATGTATCAGGTAAATAATCAAATCAAAAAGGGAGTAGGATGCCAAGACATCCTATTCTCTTTTTTTCGTATGTGAGCGTTGTTCGACAGGTGCCTGTCATTTGTCGAAACGCCTCTAATGAAGCCCGAAGCAGTTGAATAAAAGCCAGGAAGGGAATCATAGGTCGTCAATGATGTCAGAAGTGATTGAATAAGAGCCGCAAAGGGAATCAAAGAGCCGCAATGAATCCCAAAGCAAGTGAATCAGAGCCGCAAAGGGAATCAAAAGCCGTCAATGAAGCCCGAAGCCAGCAAATAAAAGCCACAAAGGGAATCAAAGGCCGCCAATGAAGCCCGAAGCGATTGAATCAGAGCCACAAAGGGAATCAAAGGCCGCCAATGAAGCCCGAAGCGATTGAATCAGAGCCGCAAAGGGAATCAAAGGCCGCCAATGAAGCCCGAAGCCAGCAAATAAAAGCCACAAAGGGAATCAAAGGCCGTCAATGAATCCCGAAGCGATTGAATCAGAGCCGCAAAGGGAATCAAAGGATGTCAATGAAGCCCGAAGCGATTGAATCAGAGCCGCAAGGGAATCAAAGAGCCGCAATGAATCCAAAAGCCAGCAAATCAAAGTCACAAAGGGAATCAAAGACCGCCAATGAATCCAAAAGCCAGCAAACCAGAGCCACAAAGGGAATCAAAGGCCGTCAATGAAGCCCGAAGCCAGCAAATAAGAGCCGCAAAGGGAATCAAAGAGCCGCAATGAATCCCAAAGCCAGTGAATCAGAGAGCAAAAGGAATCAAAGGCTGCCAATGAAGCCGAAAGCAATCGAATCAAAGCCGCAAGGGAATCAAAGACCGCCAATGAAGCCCAAAGCCAGCAAATAAAAGCCACAAAGGGAATCAAAGGCCGTCAATGAAGCCCGAAGCCAGCAAATCAGAGCCGCAAAGGGAATCAAAGAGCCGCAATGAAGCCCGAAGCCAGCAAACCAGAGCCACAAAGGGAATCAAAGGCCGTCAATGAAGCCCGAAGCCAGCAAATCAGAGCCGCAAAGGGAATCAAAGCTCGTCAATGAAGCCCAAAGCCAGCAAATCAAAGCCACAAAGGAAATCAAGAGCCCTCAAGAAATTGCCTCACCCAACCTAACACTAAAACTCCATTTTCAGCAACCGATTTGTTCTTTACCAATACCCAGCTTTGAAACAGCAAAACAAAAATTTTTAATAAAAAACGAAACTTTTTTTGATATTGAACGTCTTATAATTAGGTGGATTTTTAATTAGATGATTAAAGATGAATATTTGCGGGTACAGATTATAAGTGAAATGCTCCTAAAAATGTTGCTAAGATGAAATGTTTTCATTTTTGTCACAACTTCCTAAAAAAATAGGTCTGTACAACTATATAATTCCATATTTACTCTGTAGATTTTTTTTTCAAGATAAGATATGATGAGAATTGGATTGTTTTTAGTTAATGGAAACATTTATTGAGTAATCGACTGGTTGCATTTTGTCGATTTTTGGATGAATAAGTAGAAAAGGAGTTATAATCCATGTTTGATGATTTTGGACAACTGGCACTCATACATATCATGGTGAATGTCTTTTTCCTGGCATTAACATGGTGGGCATTGCAGGCCGTTCGATTTGATGTCTTTCTTCGAGACCCAAAAGGGACAAGAGCAAAGGTATTACAAGTGTTATTAACGTTTGCCCTCGCCCATTTATTAACAAATTTTTTCCTGGATTACTTAAACTCATCTCAAATGTTACGCTACCTATGGTAACTCGCTATAGCAACTGAACATGTCGAAAAGTGACTACAACTTCCATGTATGCTCACCTTTTCTCTGGTAAAAATGTTAGTAAAGAGTTTTTACGAGAGGGGAATTATACATGAAATTGGGGAAAAGTTTCTTTTTAGTTATAATTGTGTTCGGGCTCGTTATCGTACATTTTTTTGCGAATTCTTTAGGGGGTCATTCATTTGTGGCAGCAGCTAATGAACTTGTATCTTTAGCTGAAGACAAAAAATGGGACATTCATGAGTGGCAAATCTTAGCAAGGGAAGAGCAAGGTTTGATTACAAATCAAGAATCATTCAGACAACATGTACATATGATGAGCAGTGATTTAGATGATTGGCAAGTAACGGATGTTGACGATTCTGCACAAGAATGGAAAGCAACCCTTACGAATCAAAACCCAGAAATGGATGTTCAAGAATCTTTAACCGTCTTTGCATATCCAGAAAATGGGCAGTATCGTCTATCGCACACATATAAACTTCAGGGCTCCTCTCTACACACTCTCGCATCACAACAGCTGGAACCGTTAGTTAACAAAAGAATTGATTCTTTCTCACTTGATCAATCTGCAATTTATACACAACTTAAAACTTCAGAGGACCAATCGTATCTTGATAATCATCAGAGCTTGTCTCACTTTGCGACGGAATTGCTTGAATCCCTTGATGCTAAACAGGTTGAAGCATTAGAAGAAGAATCATTTGTTTCTTTTTCTGCCTATTTAGAGGACTGGGAACAAGCCATTTTAACCAACGGTGAGGAGATGAATCTTCAGCTCGCGATTAGACAAGAACAAGGATTGGGCTCTAGGACGACTGTGACAATAGGAACGCCTATTATTACGACTGAATATTGATAATATAGAAGAGACCATAATTTCTAGACGCGGAGGGGAATACGTTGGAAAAAATTATTGTCCACGGTGGCAACAAGCTAAATGGTACAGTAAAAGTATCTGGTGCCAAAAACGCTGTGTTACCTGTGATTGCTGCATCGATTTTAGCTGGCCGCGGCACGAGCCATATTTATGATGTGCCTTCATTGGCTGATGTATACACAATGCAAGAGGTTTTACGTAATTTAAACATTGACGTTGATTACACGGATGGCATTTTTAAAGTAAATGCCGAAAAAACATTAAAGACAGAGGCACCTTTTGAATACGTTCGAAAAATGCGTGCTTCATTCTTAGTAATGGGTCCACTTTTAGCTCGCGTTGGAAAAGCTCGTATCGCTTTACCAGGTGGCTGTGCGATTGGATCAAGACCAATTGATCAACATTTAAAAGGGTTCGAAGCGATGGGAGCAGTCGTTGAAATTGGAAACGGCTTTATCGAAGCTCGCATTGACGGCCGTCTTCAAGGTACAAAAATTTATTTAGACTTCCCAAGTGTGGGAGCAACTGAAAACATTATGATGGCCGCTGCCTTAGCAGAAGGAACAACAATTCTAGAAAATGCTGCAGAAGAGCCAGAAATCGTTTGTTTAGCGAACTATTTAAATTCGATGGGAGCTAAAGTACGTGGTGCAGGAACAGGTGTCATCCGCATTGAAGGTGTTGATTCTTTAGATGGTGCCAAGCACACAGTGATCCCTGACCGTATTGAAGCTGGAACATTTATGGTGGCAGCTGCGATTACTGGTGGAAATGTTCTTGTCGAAGGAGCCGTAAGCGAGCATTTACGTCCACTTATTGCAAAAATGCAAGAAATGGATGTTCAAATCATTGAGGAACCAACAGGACTTCGTATCATCGGGCCTGAAAAATTAAAGGCTGTGGACTTAAAAACAATGCCACATCCAGGTTTCCCAACAGATATGCAAGCACAAATGATGGCTTTATTTTTAAAAGCGGAAGGAACAGGCGTGATCACAGAAACGGTTTTTGAAAATCGCTTCATGCACGTAGAAGAATTCCGTCGTATGAACGGCAACATCAAAATCGAAGGCCGTGCGGCGATCATCACAGGGCCAAACTCTTTACAAGGAGCAGAAGTTGCCGCAACAGACTTACGTGCCGGTGCTGCTTTAGTTATCGCTGGACTCGTTGCAGACGGAGTTACACGCGTCACAGAACTAAAACACATCGACCGCGGATATGTCGACTTAACAGGCAAACTTCAAGGCTTAGGAGCCAATGTCGAACGCTACAACGACGAAGCCGAAACAACAACACCAGAAACCAATACGGCCGTTGAAGCCAAAACAAACTTAGTCTAACCTAAGTGAAAAAAATTAAATAAGCATTTATTTAAAACACGATAAGGTGATTCCTATCGTGTTTTTTTGGTTAGGGGATAAAGTTATAAGCAAGAGGAGTAACTGAAGCCATAGGGGCTCAATGATTGCCATAGCGTCTCTGAATCAAGTGCATTAGGAATCATAGAAGGTCACTGATTGCCAAAGCGTCTCTGAATCGAGTGCATTAGGAATCATAGAAGGTCACTGATTGCCATAGCGTCTCTGAATCGAATGCATTAGGAATCATAGAAGGTCAATGATTGCCATAGCGGCCTTGATTCGAGTGCATTAGGAATCATAGGGGATCAATGATTGCCATAGCCGCCCTGAATCGAATGCATATGACATCATAGAAGGTCAATGATTGCCAAAGCGTCTCTGAATCGAGTGCATATGACATCATAGAAGGTCAATGATTGCCAAAGCGACTCTGAATCAAGTGCATATGACATCATAGGGGCTCACTGATTGCCAAAGCGTCTCTGAATCGAGTGCATATGACATCATAGAAGGTCAATGATTGCCGTAGCCGCTCTGAATCAAGCGCATATGACATCATAGAAGGTCAATGATTGCCAAAGCGTCTCTGAATCGAATGCAATTGGAATCATAGGGGCTGAATGATTGCCAAAGCGACTCTGAATCAAGTGCATATGACATCATAGGGGCTCAATGATTGCCAAAGCGTCTCTGAATCGAATGCAATTGGAATCATAGGGGCTGAATGATTGCCGTAGCCGCCCTGAATCGAGTGCATATGACATCATAGAGGGTCAATGATTGCCATAGCGGCCCTGATTGAATTGCTTTTGACATCATTGCTCTCTTATGATTGCCTTTCCAGCTCTAAAATCAATCAAAATTTCACTTTTATTTTCGGCTTGTCTTGGATAGGCTGTGTATGAGTCAAGCTATCGACTTAATTCGTATTTTTTCTGCAAATTTACACTTTTTATCTTTATTTTTTTGTTCTAAAAAGTGATCTTTTAACTCTAGTAAATCATGTTCTATCTTTTGAGAGAGCATCATATAGTACATGTAGAGAGATACTTAATGAAGGAGTTTAGATATGAGACGGTTATTGATAACGGGGATTATTCTATGTACTGTAGTCTTATTTATTCCGACGATGCTTGTTTTACTAGGGTCATCGTCAACCAGTGAACAAGTTCAATCAACAGAAGTAGCAGCAAATCCAGCTCCCTCAACAGAGTCAAACGAAGAATATCGAACAGAAGATGATGTCACCGTAGCTGTTTATCGAAATCAGACGACAACCGTTGAACAAATTCCGCTTGAAGAGTACGTCATTGGAGTGGTTGGCTCAGAAATGCATGCGTCCTTTGAAGTCGAGGCATTAAAAGCTCAGTCATTGGCAGCGAGAACCTATGTCCTTCAGTATATGATGAATGAGGAGCACTTTGACTTTCCTGAAGGGGCAGTGGTGACGGACACGACGAACCATCAAGTATATCAAGATAACGAACAGCTAAAAGAAAAATGGGGAGCCGATTTTGAACAGAACTATGCAAAAGTACGAGAAGCAGTCTTAGCAACAAAGGGAGAGATTTTAACGTATGATGACCAACCAATTGATGCCCAATTTTTTTCCACAAGTAATGGATACACTGAAAATTCAGAGGATTATTGGGGAAATGAAACGCCATATTTAAAAAGTGTAACGAGTCCATGGGACCAAGAATCACCAAGGTTTAGTGGAGTAAAAACAATGAATGCTACGGAATTTGAAAGCAAATTAAAAGTGAGTTTACCAGCGGATGGAACCGTTGGCACGATTGTTTCGAGAACTGATGGAGGTCGAGTTGCGAAGGCTCAAATTAATGGAAAAGAGATTAGTGGTCGAGTCATTCGCGATGAATTAGGACTGGATTCATCTGATTTCCAATGGCAAAGGCAAGGCGATGAAATTATTATTCAAACACGTGGCTGGGGTCATGGCGTTGGCATGAGTCAATATGGTGCTAATGGAATGGCGCTAGAAGGAAAAACATATGAAGAAATCGTCCATTACTATTATAAGGATGTCACGATTCAATCGACAAAACCTTTTGTAGAACAATACGTCGCGAAAAATTCATAATAAAAAGAGCAGCAGCTTCACCGTTAGTTAACTCTGACGGTGGAGCTTTTTTTACAGCTGAAGAAGGGTAAGAGCGACAGGAAAATATCGGTGCCTACTATTTATTTGTAAATAGGTGCATAACGAAGCCGCACATTTCCTGATAAAAACGAGTGGGTTTCCACTAAACGTAATTTAGCAGTAGATTTTTTAAAATAGGGTGTGCCTCCTCCGAGTAAAACAGGATTGACGATAATATGAAATTCATCAATCAGCTTTTGTTTTAATAGATAATCAGAAAGAACGGAACTGGATAAAATGACGATATTTTTGTTGTTTGATTCTTTCTTTAGCTCTTGAAAATAAGAGGCGACATCTTGATTAATCAGTTCAGTAGATTTCCAATTGGCCTCCTTTAATGTGGAAGAGATGACTATCTTTTGTGTCTCGTTCATTTGTTTTGCCGTTTCTGGGAATAGATTTTCTGTCATGGGTGTTGGCCAAAAGGCAGCCATATGTTCATATGTTTTCCGACCGAAGACAAGATAATCAGCTGATTTTAAAAGCTCTAGACTGTATGAATGATATTCCGAATCGACCACATGCCAATCTATCTTATTCTTAGAATCTTCTATATAGCCATCTAGACTGACCATTACTTGAGCGAGTATTTTCCTCATATGCACCGCTCCTTTTTATAAAAGTTATCCATTTATTATTCTTTATGGGCCTGAGTAAATCCTTTTTGTAGCGGGCTTGAAGGCCTTTTTTTATTAAAAATGCATAAAAATCTTCCTTTTGTCGAAAAATAATCGAAAAAATTTTTTGAAAGATGTATACAAACCTCTTAATCTGATCAGACTGATTGCTGAGGTGATGAAACAATGAGAGAAGACGAAAATAAACGTTCTTCAGAAGAAAAAACATTAAGTGTACAAGTAAAGCGTCTAATGCGTAAACGTTGGGTCGCTCCTGCTCTTTATCTAGTTGTAGCAGCCGGTATTCTAAGTGCAGTCTTTATTCTAAATGGTCAAGAGGAATCTACTAATCCAGATGGAGAAGTAGAAATTAACGACCCTAGTTTTGTCTATGATGAAGAAGCTGTTGAAGCCGCTGTATCAAACGAAGTGTTAAAGATGCCAGCAGATGAGTCAGAAGTTGAGCTAGTAGGATTCTTTTATGACCACAATGGAACATCAGAAGAAAAGCAAGCCGCACTAGTAAGCTATAATAGTTCATTCCACCAAAACTTCGGATTGGATTATGCAATGCCTGGTGCAGAAGATTCATTTGATGTAACAGCAGCCTTAACAGGAACCGTAATTAAAGCTGAAAAACAACCTATTTTTGGTTATGTCGTTGAATTAAATCATAAGGATGGCCTTGTGACGTACTACCATAGTTTAGCAAATTTAGACGTCACTGTTGGTGATACAGTTAATCAAGGTGATATCTTAGGACAAGCTGGAAGAAATGAATACAATAAGGATGCAGGCGTACACGTTCACTTTGAGCTTAGATATGATGGTGTCCAAGTCAATCCAACAGAGCTTTTCCAACAACCAATCGATGCAATCTTTGAAGTAGTCCAATCAGATGAGGACGGAAAAGAAGCTGATGATAAGGATGGAAAAGAAGAAGAGCCTGCAGAAGGTTCAGAACAACCAACAGAAAATACACCAAATGACACAGAAGATCCTGCCGACAAAGAAGACGAAGACAGTGATAAAGAAGAAGACGGTGCAGAAGACACTGATGGCGAAGAAGCTGATGGTGAAGAAGCCGTTGAGTCTATTGGAAACGTAACTCTACTTATGTAATTTTGAAACAAAAAAACATCAGAGTTAAAAGCAAGTTCACGGCATGAATGTGGTTTTGATACCACTGGATTGAAGTCAAGGATGGAAGGTCATTTAAATTTAAGTAGGACCCGTATCTTCATAACAGCTAAGTTCAAGTGGCTGTTAGAGACCATCAAAAGGCTTAAACCAAGTTAACCTATGGAAAAAGTTTATAATATCAACCAAAGCCGTTCCGATCATTATGTCGGGGCGGTTTTTTATATTTATATAATAAATATGGGGTCGGTAGATAATGATAACGGTGAGAGCGCATGGAAGGTTTTAGACATTAAAATAGGTTATAGCTGAACGGGAAACGAATGTCTAATCGTCATCTTTCTACGTTTTAATAGAGTCGCAACAGCATGTCTGACAGAGAGGCTTAACCAAAGAGCATGCCCCTCTTTGGCTAAGAGTAGTAAGACAAGAAAGGCTCAATCAAAAGGAGGAGGAGGGCTCCCACCTAATTGAGATCATGAAGGCAATAAGTTAAGAGGAAGTGTTATACTCTTAAAATATTGTGAGGGAGGCCATAGATAACGAAGGGGGTTTATCAAAAGTGTAACTATTAGTTCGTGTGACCTTTGGGCATCTAATAGGCACCTATCCAAACTGAATTAAATGATAATGTTCATTTGACACTCCCATCCATAAATGGGCAAGCAGGCTATCGCCTGTGGGATTCTTGAATGGCTAAACGTTCTCAGTCCATTTCTGTTTTGACCAACCTTCAAGATTGCGGTGTGCCATCACCACTCCATATCCAGTGCATTTAGCAAATATGGCTACGCTACTTTTACCATAGCGTACAGCTTTTTCGTTCGGAAGGTCTGTAATTTTCAGCTTCGGAAAAAGTTCTCGATATTCCAGAATACTTCTTAATACAGCATCGCGACCCGTCTTTTTCCTGACAATTATTCACTAAAACCGTCTTCAATGAATGGCATGTTTTACATAAGATACCTTTTTTAAGCCGTTGCAATTGATATTCAGGCACACGACTATAAGGGTTTTTTACTTAAATGATTCTATAAGTAATGTTTGGTAAGTTTCTGAGGAGTGATATTTAATTGTTTTCTTTCTTCATTCAAAAGTATGCTCTTCAGTTGAGTTAATTGTGGATGAATGATGATTGGTGTATCTCGGGGGACTTGAAATAAATAGGTTTCTGGGTGGATAAAAACAACAAATGATTGTATCTGAGGAGTTAATCGATGTTTTTGTAAAAATTGACGTATGAGGCATTCGTTTCGTTGAAGGTGGGCAATTGGACTTTTAATTTCTTCATTAGACGACGAGTACCAACGATTATTATTGATTGTGAATTCACCTTTATAATTTTTCACTTCAAAAAGGTAAATACAGTACGGAGTGATAATAATAGAATCATTTTGAAAATACCTCTGACCTACTTCTAAAGAAATATCATGTAAATAAAGCCAATCATCTGGGAGTCACCTTGCCTTCCATTTGTCAAATTGTTGCTCGCCTTCATGACCTTTTTTTATACTAAGATAATGATGACGATTCTTTTCAGATAAATTGGGTAATCGACTGTTTAAACTTCTCATAATAATCAAGTGCTTCGATTCCTTCCTTTCCTTTTATATCAAATTTTCACCTCCTTTAGTATGAATTTACCAATTTATTAATCTGAAAAGTAAGACTATTTTACCGTGAAAAAATAAGCTTGTTTAGTGGTTTTGAGCGATTATCTAACAAAGAAATATATTTTTATTTTTAGAAAGAGTGGAAATCGTTATTCTTAATGGGTTTTGTGGTAGTTGAGAGGCTACTGAAAAAATATCAACATCAGCTTTCTATTAGAAAAACCAAAGACCATTAGTTTTCCCAAAGCCAGCGAATCAAAGGACGTCTATGAAGCCGGAAGCCATCGAATCGAAGTGTCAAAGGGAATCAAAGAGAGCCAATGAAGCCCGAAGCCAGCGAATAAAAGTGTTAAAGGGAATCAAAGAGAGTCAATGAATCCCGAAGCCAGCGAATAAAAGCCGGAAAGGGAATCAAAGAGAGCCAATGAATCTCGAAGCCAGCGAATAAAAGTGTTAAAGGGAATCAAAGAGAGTCAATGAAACCCGAAGCCAGCGAATAAAAGCCAGAAAGGGAATCAAAGAGCCCCAATGAATCCGAAAGCCATCGAATCAAAGCCAGAAAGGGAATCAAAGAGCCGCAATGAATCCCAAAGCCAGCGAATAGAAGCCGGAAAGGGAATCAAAGAGCGTCAATGAATCCCAAAGCCAGCAAATAAAAGCGTCAAAGGGAATCAAAGAGCCGCAATGAATCCCGAAGCCATCAAATCAAAGCAGCAAAGGGAATTAAAGAGCCCCAATGAATCCCAAAGCCATCGAATAAAAGCCAGAAAAGAAATCAAAGAGCCGCAATAAATCCCAAACCCAGCAAATACAAATAAGAGCCGTAAACAGAGACTCCGATTCAGCCGCGGAGTAAGCTAATTAATGTAACCATATTTAAAAGAGCAAACTGTTTTCTATGTGGCTTCACTACCAGCAACCTCCTAAAGCAAAAAAATCACGCAAATTATGAAAAACAGACCTTGTCCTGTGAAGAATGTGGTATATCTCTTTAGCCTGCTTAATAAACTGTACCAATCACTAACACAGATTTAGGGAGGCGAGTCGTGTGCACGATTACATCAAAGAGCGTACTATCAAGATTGGCAGGTATATAGTCGAGTCACGAAAAACGGTTCGAACGATAGCCAAAGAATTCGGGGTCTCGAAAAGTACCGTACACAAGGATTTGACGGAGCGTTTGCCAGAAATCAATCCTGACTTAGCAAACGAAGTGAAGGAAATCCTTGAGTACCACAAGTCTATTCGCCATTTAAGAGGTGGTGAGGCGACAAAAGTTAAATATAAGAAAACGCAAAACGATTCACAGGAAAAAGTCGTCAAAACTAGACAATAATTCTTGAAAAAGCTATCCCTGCCCAAGCCTTTTATGATAAAATTTATTACTAGGTAATTCGTATTTATTTCAAATACGATGTTCGGAAAACAGGGAGGAAAAAGAATCATGTTTGGTCGAGATATTGGGATTGATTTAGGAACCGCCAATGTACTTATTTATGTAAAAGGAAATGGAATTGTATTAAATGAACCATCAGTTGTAGCAGTCGAAACAAACACCAAGCGCGTACTTGCTGTAGGAGAAGAAGCATTCCGTATGGTCGGCCGTACACCAGGAAATATTGTTGCTGTTCGTCCAATGAGAGACGGAGTGATTGCCAACTTTGAATTAACAGAATCAATGCTAAAGCACTTTTTAAGCAAAATTAATATGAAAAGTATTTTCTCTAAACCAAGAATTCTGATTTGTTGCCCAACAAACATTACATCCGTTGAGCAAAAGGCCATTCGTGAAGCAGCAGAAAAAAGCGGTGGAAAAAATGTCTACCTAGAAGAAGAACCAAAAGTAGCCGCAATCGGTGCAGGCATGGATATTTTCCAACCAAGCGGTAATATGGTTGTAGATATAGGCGGTGGAACAACGGATGTTGCTGTTCTTTCCATGGGTGATATCGTCACCGCCTCTTCTATTAAAGTAGCTGGCGATCGCTTTGACTTAGACATCTTGAACTATGTGAAGAAAACATATAAGTTATTAATCGGTGAAAGAACCGCTGAAAATATTAAAAAAGAAGTAGCGACAGTATTTCCTGGTGCACGTAATGAAGAAATCGATATTCGCGGACGTGACATGGTTAGTGGACTTCCGAGAACGATTACGGTGAATTCAGAGGAAATTCAAGAGGCCTTACAAGAATCTGTTTCTTATATTGTACAAGCTTCCAAACAAGTTCTAGAGCAAACTCCTCCAGAGCTATCAGCAGATATTATCGATCGTGGCGTTATTTTAACTGGTGGTGGAGCATTATTACACGGAATTGACTTGCTTCTTGCTGACCAGTTAAAAGTACCTGTACTTGTAGCAGAAGAGCCAATGCATTGTGTGGCAAAAGGAACGGGCTTAATTTTAGAAAACCTAGATAAAATGTCCAGTAAAAAAGTGCAAATATAATCCGCATTTCTACCGATATAAGTAACAATGACTTTTAAATAGTAGGATAAACGGAGGTAGACGATGCTAAGAGGAATGTACGGGGCAGCGGCTGGAATGCTTGCCCAACAACAGCGCCAAGAAATGTTAACGAATAATCTGGCAAATGTACAAACACCAGGATATAAAGCCGATCAAGCGACGATCCGAGCGTTTCCATCCATGATGCTAGCAGCGATGAATACAAGCTCGGGTCCGATTAATCAAAATAAAGTGATCGGTGAATTAGCCACTGGCGTTTATGTACAAGAGCATATTCCTAATTTTAAACAAGGTGACTTAAATCAAACCGGAAACACAACTGACCTTGCTCTGTTACAAGGGGTGCTACCTGAAGGGGAAAATGGCACACAAGGTGGGTTATTTTTTTCGGTAACAGGTGATGATGGTGCGCTTCGTTATACAAGAAACGGGCAATTTACAGTTGATGGTGAAGGAATGTTGACGACATCTAGTGGGCACCGTGTTCTCGGTACAGAGGGACAAGCCCTTGATGTTGGAAACACTTCTTTTTCGGTGAATGAGAACGGAGTCATTCTTTCAAATGAGGGAGATATTATCGGACAACTTGGTATCGTCTACGTCGAAAATCCGCTCGACTTGACTCGGGAAGGAAACGGTTTACTTAACTTTTCAGGTGAAGAGGCAGCTGACTTTCCACAAGCAATTGGGGTTGATGGCATCACATATCAAATTCAACAAGGTTTTGTGGAAAAATCAAATGTCGATCCTACTCAAACCATGGCAGAAATGATGAGTGCTTACCGAGCTTTTGAAGCAAATCAGCGTGTGTTACAAGCGTATGATCAAAGCTTACAAAAAGCTGTAAACGAAATAGGAAGGCTCGGATAATTTTTAACTAAATTAAAAGCATTTATCTTTTCTAAAAAAGGTGGGGTGGAAAATGAATCGATCGATGATAACGGCTAGTGTGACGATGGGCCAAATTCAAAGTCAGCTAGATACGATTTCTCATAATCTAACAAACAGCCAAACAGTTGGCTTTAAACGTTCTGAAGCAAGCTTTCATGATTTATTATCTCAACAGCTGACAAACCAGTCTCGAGGAAATCTTGAGGTGGGTCGTTTGACGCCGATGGGTTTAACAATTGGAGCAGGAGCAAAAATTGGACAAACGGCGTTACGACTAGAGCAAGGGGCAATTCAAACGACGGATCGTGAGCTCGACTTTGCTTTAACTAAACCGAATCACTTTTTCCGAGTGGAAGCGGCTGATGGGACAGTTGAACGTTTAACGCGGGCGGGGAATTTCTATTTAACAGCAAATGCCGCAAATCCGGAACAGCTAACTTTGGTGAGCGCGAGCGGTGATTTTTTACTTGATAATCAAGGAGAGCGAATCATCATTCCTGAAGATTTTGCTTCCTTTCAATTGCATAATAATGGACAATTACTTGTTACATTAGCAGACGGGAGTGTCGAAGAAGTGGCGAACCTCGGGATTCGTCAAGTCCATAATGCTCAAGTACTAGTGCCGGTTGGTGAAAATCAATTTGAACTTGCCGATTTGGCAACATTAGGTTATGCTGAAGCAGATGTAATTGAAGATGTAAACGCAAATGAAATCGCCCTTATGCAAAAGGCACTAGAAGGCTCTAATGTGGATATGGCAAAGGAAATGAGCGACTTAATGATTGCTCAAAGACATTACCAATTTAATTCCACAGCCATTTCAATGGCAGACCAAATGGCTGGTTTAGTGAACGGCATTCGAGGATAGTCCATTTAGAATCTGATTAGTTATCGAGGAGAAGCCAATGAGTGAAAAAGACCATAAACCGATGGAAACCGACACAACTTCAAAGGAAGAATCAATCGAACAAGTTGATTCCAAACAAGAAGAGCTAACGGAAGGGACTCCAGCGGCAAAAGCAGAATCAACAAATGATGAGAAACAAGCGAGAGAGACGCGTTTTGGCCGTCCGAAAGTCAAAAAGGGAAGAATTCGTCTAATCCCGATTTGGCTAAGGATACCTATCGTGCTTGCCCTTATCGGAGGCTGCTTAATACTCGGCTTAATGTTCGGTTACGGTACAATCGGCGGTCAAGAACCAACCGACGCCCTCAAACCCGAAACATGGTACCATATCCTAGACCTAATCAGAGGAAACGAATAAAAGCAAACGAGTGAACCAAGCTCAATAGTGCGATAGTAGTTAAAATTTCGCATTTGATAGCTGTATAATAATAAATGAGAACCACGTAGCCAATAGAAGCCACGCGGTTTTTTGCTGTGGAGAGGAGGGGAGGGGGCAATGAAGCCGAAAGCCGATGAATAAAAGGGTCAAAGGGAATCAAAGAGCGTGAATGAAGCCGAAAGCGAGTTGCCAAAAGCCGGAAAGGGAATCAAAGAGCGTCAATGAATCCGAAAGCTAGTTGCCAAGAGCCGGAAAGGGAATCAAAGAGCGTCAATGAATCTGAAAGCCGTTGAATAAAAGCCGCAAAAGGAATCATAGGAGGTCAATGAAGTCGAAAGCGATTGAATAAGAGCTGCAAAGGGAATCAAAGGCCATCAATGAAGCCCAAAGCGAGCGAATAAAAGCGTCAAAGGGAATCAAAGGAGGTCAATGAAGTCGAAAGCCACTGAATAAGAGCCACAAAAGGAATCAAAGAGCCTCAATGAGTCCAAAAGCGAGTTGCCAAAAGCCACAAAGGGAATCAAAGGCCATCAATGAAGCCCAAAGCCACTGAATAAGAGCCACAAAAGGAATCAAAGAGCCTCAATGAGTCCAAAAGCGAGTTGCCAAGAGCCACAAAGGGAATCAAAGGCCATCAATGAAGCCCAAAGCCACTGAATAAAAGCCGCAAAAGGAATCAAAGAGCCTCAATGAGTCCAAAAGCGAGTTGCCAAAAGCCACAAAGGGAATCAAAGGCCGTCAATGAAGCCGAAAGCGAGCGAATAAAATCCAGTAAGGGAATCAAAGGCCATCAATGAAGCCGAAAGCCACTGAACAAGAGCCACAAAGGGAATCAAAGGCCGTCAATGAAGCCCAAAGCCACTGAATAAAAGCCACAAAAGGAATCAAAGAGCCGCAATGAATCCCAAAGCCAGTAAATAAAAGCCACAAAGGGAATCAAAGGCCATCAATGAAGCCCAAGCCAGCGAATAAAATCCAGTAAGGAAATCAAAACCGCCGCCCCTATAAATCCTCCGCCAAACTTCCAATCCTCACTTACCTCCCCACAAATTCCCCCGTTCCAAATATATGATATAATATTAAAAAAGAAAAAGGGAAGGATGAAGAACATGATTGGAATTGATGAAATTAAATCAATTATCCCACACCGCTATCCATTTTTACTTATTGATAAAGTGATTGAGTGTGAAGTGGGTAAAAGTGCGGTTGGAATTAAAAATGTAACAGCAAATGAGGAATTTTTTAACGGACATTTTCCTGAATATCCTGTGATGCCTGGTGTTTTAATTGTGGAAGCACTAGCTCAAACATGTGCGGTTGCGATGCTTCAAAAAGAAGAGAACCAAGGAAAGCTTGGATTATTTGCTAAAATTGAAAATTGCCGATTTAAAAGCCCAGTGCGACCTGGTGATCAGCTTCGTTTGGAAGTAGAAATCACGAGAATGAAGGGGCCAGTTGCAAAAGCTAAAGGCGTTGCTACAGTAGATGGGGAAGTTGCTGCAGAAGCAGAGATGACGTTTGCGTTAAAATAAACTCATTTTCTTGTTCTATACATAAGCAAAGTGTTTTAACACGTTTTTCCGTTCAGTTAAACTTAAGTAAGTGATGTAATAGAAACGAGAATTCCCAGGTGTTGACCTTGGGTTTCTCGTTTTTTTGTTTTATATCAATTAACGACAATTACTGCCTTGAACCCAATAAGGCCATAGTTTAAACCTCTCAATTCTATAACTTCTTTCAAGTTTTTATGTGAGAGTTTGTGACAAGATGTGGAGTTGGTATTACATTGCCAAAAAAATACGCAACTCATAGACGCTGAGAATTATCCTTGTTAAGATACAGTCAGGCTAACAGAGAGGCAACAATTATTAGGTTAGTCAATCTTAAAAATTAGTTTCACTTACTATTGGAGGTAAATAAAATGAAAAAATATTTATTAACATCAGCAGCAGCGGTAGTGTCTTTAGGTCTTTTAGCAGCTTGTGGAGATGGAACAGAAGATCCAATCAACGATCCGGGGATGGAAGATCCTTCAGTTGAAGATCCAGCATTAGAAGATGATGGTGTAGAAGGCGGCGTAGAAGAAGATGGCCTAGGTGAAGATGGTATCGAAGAAGATGGATTTGGAGAGGACGACTTTGAAGAGGGTGGCTTAGGTGATGATGACCTAGGTGAAGAAGGCGAATTTGGCGAAGGCTTTGAAGACGAGACTGAAACTGAAGATGTAGAATAATAGATAGTTTGATAAAGACCCTGCGAAATGTAGGGTCTTTATTTTATGTGGAGAAAGGTTCATATCCATAGTGATTAGCCCCTCCACTGAAAATCGTTATATGTCGAATAGGTCGGGAATATAATCGGTGAAATAACACTATTTTTCGGGAAATAATTTTGATTTATGACAGGATGAAATCATTTATTTCTTCAAATGACAAGGGAATGTGACTAATTTTCATTTCGCTTGCTAGAAAATCAATCTACAAAATAAGAAACATCGCGAATTTTAGTCGAAGAATGTTATGTTATACAAGTTTTTATTAGTCTGATTGGACACAATCTTCCCTTTTACAAAAAACATTGACTTTCCTAATGAAAAGGGGAGAACCATAAAAAAATAAGCTCCGCCCACGCAAGTCACATCAGAAATTCCCCAATTCGCTCCACCTCTCCAAACAACCGTGACCAGACAATATATAATCCAAGCTGAAGTGGTCTTTTTTGTGGCGTTTGTTAGACATTTTCTGTTATTCGTAATGGAATATTGGCAATTTGTGAGCTTCATTACGTATAGTTTTTATTCGCACCGAAATTTCGACAATATGAGACTAGTAATACACACCGTAATTTGCCACAGCACAGATTTTCATTACATATCCGCCTGAATTCGCACTGTAATTACGGCAAAATGAGATTTACCTTACTAATTACCAGTAATCCGCACCGTAATTTCAAAAATTCAGCTTTTTTATTACTAGAGTGTGTTCAAAAAGTGTCTTATTTAACAAATCGTATTTCAGAAATTAAGTAGAACCATTATCAACCTCGTGAATTGGAAACAAATAATGGTCGAATTCATATTAAGACAGAAAAAGAACCAACAAATGCGACAATTGATGTAAAGGTAGATAACGGTCGCATTGATGTCATTGGTCAATCGACAAATGGCGATGTGTGCATTTAATCAAGATCGAAACAGATAACGGCAATGTCATTGTAGAGAAAAAATAGCCTATTTCCTTCATCATTTAGCGCCAAAGAACCTTGCCCTATTTTAAAGAGGCAAGGTTCTTTTCGCTAGATAAAAGTTAAATGATACACTTTTCGTGGTCGCCCTCTAAGTTTTTCTTGCTTGTTAGATGCCACTTTAACGGCGGCACCGGCTTCTAGTTTTTTTAATATACGATTGGCACTTCGCGTTGTGATGCCGAGATGAAGGGAGAGATCATCGGAAGTAAGTTCATGCCTTTTTGTTTTTGCTGGAATAGTCGAGATTTTTTGTAAATGCAAAATGGAAACCCCTGTTTTTTCACTCCACGCTTCCAAACCTTGGAGTGAAAGTGGAATGTGCTGGACTTCCTCGTGCTTGTCTAGCGGTCCAATCAATTCATGTTCCGTTAAGACATAAGGACTCCCTTGCTGCTTTTGTTGCCGATTGGCTGTTTCTGCATTGGTTCTGGCTTCGTGAAGCGTTTTACCTGCCCCCCAACCAAGCTGAAAAGAAATCGTAGGAGCTTGCTGTTGTAAATAAGAAGACAAAGCGCAAATTTGAAATTGATTCGTAATTCGTTCCAGATCTCCATAAGATGTAATAAGTTCAAAATTGGTCTGGTTATCATGGATCAGGATCGCTTCCCCTTCTTTCTCTGTGTAGGAAAGAAGAGCATGATGAAGTGTCAGTTTTGCGATCTCAAATTTTGCTTGATGGCTGTGAGCTTTAAAAGTTAAGTGGCCAATGGCAATTTGTTTATCCATTAAGTTTTGTGTTTCAAGTTGTTGAATTAAATCTAATACTTGTTCATGAATGGAGCTTTTGGATGGACCAAAGAAAATCGTTGGGATCCCGAGAGCTCTTAAAGTGTCCACAACATTGCTCATTCTGGTGATCGATAAATTGGCTCCATTTTGGTGTGCTTTTATATGGAAATCGATTAACGTTTCATAAAAGTTGTCAAGCAGACTATCGAAAATTGCATCACTGTAATAAATGGGAAATTGATTTTCTGGCACGACTGATCGTAGCGACATATAGTTGTTGAAGCCACTTAAAAAGTCAATAACTGTGCGACTCATGTCAAAGTTGGGCTTGAGTGAACAAGAAAGCAACTCTTTATAGAAATCAACTTCTGTTAAATCTACATGAACAGTCGGTTGAGTTAGTGTTTCGACGGTTCTTTGTAAATAAAGTTGTGGAATATGACCTCCGAATACCCATCCATCAACTTGATGTTGATTGGTCAGGTAAAGCTCTTTCGATTCATTGAGTTTGTTATAGGTGTAATAATGAAAGGTTGCATTTGTGTCGAGATCTAACAGCGCTTTTTCAATATAAGGTTTCGTATGTATCGCTGTAAGGATTCCAATCTTCATTATCTTTCTTCCTCCATTTAATCTATCTTTGTATTAGTTTACCAGAATCTCAAAGATAACAATAGCATAATTGTTGGTTAATAAGCCTTTGTGTATAGCGGTGATTTTATCGTTTTCTAGAATAGGATAAGATGAATTTTCATATTATTCACACTCGAAAAATAGATAATATTTCTAATCTTAAGAAAAATGTTGTATTTTCGCTCAGCATGTAATAAAGTTAGAAAAAAATATGTCCTTAATATATCTTTAAATAATGGAGGGATTCGTTTTTATGAAACAGCAAGAATATTTAGCTGATTTCTTTCAGGAAAATCAAGAATTATTCGAACAGGCCGCAGAGCGAATATGGGGATATGCAGAACTTCGCTTTGAAGAGACAGAATCTTCGAAACTGTTGAGTGGAATACTCGAACGAGAGGGTTTTGCTGTTGAGAAAGGGATAGCAGGGATTGAAACGGCCTTCGTTGCAAGTTTTGGCAGTGAAAAGCCAGTTATTTCATTTTTAGGAGAATTTGATGCACTTTCGGATTTGAGTCAGCAGGCGGGTATTACAGAGGAGAAGCCAATCGTGGCTGGTGGGACTGGTCATGGTTGTGGTCACCATCTTCTTGGGACGGCTTCTCTTGCGGCGGCTCTTGCCCTCAAGGCGTATATGAAAGACCATGGTCTAGGGGGGACGGTTCGTTTTTATGGGTGCCCAGGAGAAGAAGGTGGTTCTGGTAAAACGTTTATGGCTAAGGAAGGGGTTTTTGCAGATATAGATAGTGCAATTACATGGCATCCTGGTACCTATAATGCCGTGTGGACAATGGAAACGCTCGCTAACATTCAAGCGTCATTTACATTTAAAGGAAAAGCTTCTCATGCGGCATCGGCACCTCACCTTGGCAGAAGTGGGCTTGATGCAGTTGAGTTGATGAATGTTGGGGTGAATTATTTACGGGAACATCTGCGGGATGAAGCGCGTGTGCATTACGCGATTACCAATACAGGGGGAATCTCTCCAAATGTTGTACAACCAGAGGCTGAAGTGCTTTATTTAATGCGTGCACCAAAGATAGATGAAGTGAAGGAAATTTATGAACGAGTGAAGAAAATAGCCGAAGGGGCTGCGTTGATGACTGGAACGGAGTGGTCGGTGAGGTTTGATAAAGCTTGCTCAAACTTTGTGAGAAACAATGTACTAGAGGATGTGATGAGTGAAGAGCTTGATGTGATTGGTACACCAACCTACACGGAAGAAGAGCAACAATTTGCAGCTCAAATTCAAGAAACGCTTACTGAGGATGAACGAAAACAAACGATTCATGAAATTCAGGCATTGCTTGATCGACCAAATCGAAAATTGATCGAAAGCATTAGTCAAAAGGCGTTAATCGATGATCGCATTCCGACCTCTAGGAAAGAAACTCGACTTGCTGGCTCAACGGACGTAGGAGATGTTAGTTGGATTGCGCCGACGGTCCAGTGTTTTACGACGTGTTACACGGCGGGGACAGCTTTCCATACTTGGCAAATGGTTTCACAAGGGTTAAATAGCGTGGCCGTAAAAGGGATGATGCAGGCTGGACTGTTAATGGCTGCGACTGGCTTGAGGCTTTTGCAAAATCCGGAGTTAGTTGATGAAGCAAAGGAAGAGTGGCGTGAAAGGCTAAGTGGAGAAGTGTATCAGTCTCCTATTCCTGCTGGAGTTCAGCCGACTAAAATTAATCAGTAAATAGTAACTAGAAAAGTCTTCGCTACAAATGGTGGTAATTTTACCTATTTAAAGACATATTAAAGACAATGAGGAGGATACGTGATGGCAGAAACTGCTCAAAAACGTTCATTTTTTACAAAGATGTTAGATGTGATTGAAAGAATCGGAAATAAAATGCCGCATCCATTTATGCTCTTTGTTTATTTATCATTTTTTATCATTTTTATATCTTGGGGGTTAAATGCCCTTGGGTTATCTGTAACACATCCAGGGACGGGAGAGGATGTTAATGTGCAGAGTTTATTCTCACAAGAGGGTTTGCTCTATATCCTTTCTTCCCTATTAACCAACTTTACGGGCTTTGCTCCTTTTGGGCTTGTGATTGTGATGATGCTTGGGATTGGACTAGCCCAAAAAGTTGGATTTTTTGATACATTTATGAAGGCCGTGATTTTAAAGGCACCTAAGTCTTTAGTTGTTTATGCGGTCGTGTTAGCTGGTGTTCTTGGGAATATCGCTTCTGATGCAGCTGTTATTATAATTCCTCCTTTAGCCGCTATGGTATTCCATGCGATAGGTCGTCACCCACTTGCAGGGCTAGCAGCAGCGTATGCGGGTGTAGTTGGTGGATTCACTGCCAATATTATGATCGCTGGAACAGATGCACTATTAGCGGGGCTTACAACAGAAGCAGCGAGGGTCATAGATCCAGAATTTGTAGTAACGCCAGTCGATAATTGGTTTTTCATGTCCGCTTCGGTTATCATGGTCGTAATTGTTGTTGTGTTTGTGACAGAGAAAATTACTGAGAAACGCCTTGGGACATTTGATCCTTCTTTTGCCGATAAAGGAATGATGAACGAGAAAATTGCTTACCCGACAAAACAAGAATTAAAAGCATTACGTAATGCAGTGATTAGTTTTATCCTTTATGCTGGGGTTATTGCACTACTTGTCGTTCCGACGAATGGACTCCTTCGTGGTGAAGGAGGGACAATTGTTCCGTCACCTTTTTTGAGCAATATCATTCCGATTATTTTACTTATGTTTATTATTGTATCAGTGGCTTACGGGGTTACAGCGGGAACGATTAAAAAAACAGCGGATATTCCGATTTATATGGCTGAAGCGATGAGAGACATGGCTGCTTACATCGTTCTTGTATTTGCGATGGCTCAATTTATTGCTTATTTTAATTGGACGAACATAGGTATTTATCTAGCTGTATCCGTCTCTGGTTACCTCCAACAGGTAGAGGTTACAGGGTTAGGTCTTTTTATTGGATTTATTATAGTGGTTGCCATTTTGAATTTATTTATAGCGAGCGGATCAGCGCAATGGGCGTTGATGGCTCCTGTTTTCGTTCCGTTATTTATGCTGCTTGATTATCATCCGGCTTTTACACAACTTGCCTACCGAATTGGGGATTCTGCAACGACTCTTATTACACCGATGAATCCTTATATGATCGTGATTCTCGGTTTCATGAGGCGTTATGATAACCGAGCCGGATTAGGGACGTTAATGTCGACGATGCTTCCTTATACGTTCTTTATTTTAGGGATATGGATTGTCTTTTTCCTTATTTGGAATTTAATCGGACTTCCAATTGGACCGAGTATTGGAATGGATTTATAAAGTGAGGAGGTTAAAAGGATGGCTGAATTAACCAAGAAACTGAAAGAATGGCGTAGGGATTTGCATCAAATCCCTGAGCTTGGATGGTGTGAATATCAAACGACCGCTTATATTTATCGCGTTTTAAAACCGCTTAGTTTTACGTTATTTATTGGTGATGATGTGAGTGATGAGACGAAAAAGATGGGTGTTCCAGAAGAAGAGATTGATACCCTTCATATGAAGAGGGCAAAAGAAGCTGGAACCGATTCGGATCTCCTTGAGAGAATAGCTGGAAATCGGACAGGTGTTATTGCGACCTTTGATACTGGGAAAGCAGGGAAACATCTTGCTTATCGATTTGACATTGATGCTTTGCCAATTCGGGAAAGTGAACGCGAGGAGCATTTGCCGACGAGAGAAAAATTTCGCTCGATGTATGAGGGGCAGATGCACGCGTGTGGGCATGATGGTCACACGGCTATAGGTCTTGGATTAGCTTATTTAATCGATCGATACAAGGATGAATTGACGGGTTCTTTTACCCTTATTTTCCAGCCGGCAGAAGAAGGCGTGAGAGGTGCGAAGTCTATTGTTGAGAAAGGGTGGCTTGATCATGTGGATCTCTTTATGACAGGTCATATTATGAACCAACCTCTAGGCACGCTTGTACCTGGGATAACATCTGCTCTTGCAACAACAAAATTGGATGTCGTCTTTTCTGGCAGGTCTGCTCATGCTGGTGGGAACCCTGAAGAGGGGAGAAATGCATTGTTAGCAGCCGCACAGGCGACTGTTCAACTCCATGCCATTCCACCGCACTCTAGAGGAGCCACTCGTGTAAATGTTGGAACGTTTACAGCAGGTAGCGGGAGAAACATTGTCGCAGATTACGCAAAGTTACAGTTGGAAACGCGTGGAGAAACGAATGAAATCAATGCTTATGTAGCAGAAAAGGCGAAGCGGATCCTAGAGCATACGGCTAGCGCACAGGAGGTAGATTGTACAATTGATATCGTGGGTGAAGGGATATCGGCTGCCTCGAATAAAGAGTGGCAACCGTTTGCTGAGGTAGTGCTTGCAGATAGTGAACGAGTCGGTACGGTAACAGACCATTATGAACCGATTACAGGATCTGAGGATGCTACGTTTATGATGGAGCGCGTTCAAGAAAATGGGGGCTCGGCTACTTATATGTTGTATGGAGGAAACCTAGTAGAAAAACACCATCATCCTTTGTTCGATTACGATGAGGAAGTTCTCTCTGTTGCTGTAGATAGTTTGTGGAGACTGACGAAACGAGCAAATGTTGATTTTGAAATCAGTCCTACTGTATAAAGCCTGTTTCCTTTGGATTGATTTTTCATAGCGGAGAATGAGATGCCTCTATTTAGAATAGGTGGCTTTCATTCAGTTAATTGAACGTTTGATTAAAAAGTGCAGTGCGGTGATTTGACATGACTTTTGTCGATCCTGCTTCTCTTATTTTTGTGAGAATAAGCACTCTTGCTTGTAGGTATGAAGCTCCTTAAGGGCGTGTCCGTGTCCAAAAAGACGGCAATTCACACGAACTTAAGGGCATGTAGCGATTTCGCTCATCGCTAATTATTCCCACCCAAAAAAACTCGACCACAGCAATAACTGTAGTCGAGTTTTCTACTATTCTAGTGGAGGCGCTTAGCTCCAAGGTACCTAGCTTTCCAATAAGGGTTGTCCATGCTCGTAATGGTTACACCTGTGGAAGAACCACTGTGAATGAATTGGTTATTTCCAATGTAAATTCCGTTATGGGATGGTCCGCTTGTGTAGGTTTCAAAGAAAACGACATCTCCAACACTTGGTTGAGAAACGGAAGTTCCTGCATTCCATTGTGTTGCGACTGTTCTTGTTAAATTAACGCCTTGCTGTTTAAAGACGTATTGAATGTATCCGCTACAATCAAATCCTGATGTCGCCGTACCGCCCCATACATAAGGGACTCCGATATGTAAAGAAGCTTCGGCAATTAAGTTTGTAACAAAAGCTGCTGGTGATGTTGTGCTTGAGCCACCACTGTTGCCTGAATTGCCATTACCTGTTTGCTGTTGACCGCCTTGGTTCGTCGACACTTCTTTTAATTTCGCTAATGTTTGCGGACCGGCAATTCCGTCAACTGTTAAATTATGAGTTCTTTGGAAGGCGCGGACTGATGCTTCTGTGTCTTTTCCGAAATAGCCGGTTGGGTTTTGGTTGAATACACCAACAGAACGTAATTGTGCTTGTAATTCTGTCACGGCATTCCCGCTGCTTCCAACTCGATAAATGCCACTTGGTGCACTAGGAGCTGGAGCTGGTGTTGCAGTTTCTTCTTTCGGTTTTTCGTTAGAACCGGAATTTGAATTTTGTGGTGGTGCTTGTCCGCCGGCTTTATTCGCTAATGCTTGTAATGTTTGTGGACCTGCAATGCCATCAACTAATAATTTATGATCTCTTTGGAAGTTAAGGACTGCTTGTCTTGTGCCATTTCCATAAATACCATCAACTTTGATTTTGTAGTAACCGAGTGAGGCTAACTGTTGTTGTAATGTCGTCACGGCAGAACCACGGCTACCATTACGTAAAGTGCTACTTGATGCAACTTGTGCTGGTGCTGTTGTTGCCGTATTGTTCGAGTTATTATTAGCCGGTGGAGCTGTATTCGTTTGTCCATTAGAGGATGGGGCTTTTCCTAATGCAGCAAACGTCTTCGGTCCAGCAATCCCGTCAGCTGTAAGATTATGTGCACGTTGGAAATCCTTCACGGCATCAATTGTGATTGTTCCAAAATAACCAGTGGATTTGTCGTATGTAAAGAACCCTTTATTCGCTAAAACATCCTGTAACTCGACTACATCTGGATGGTTCATTCCGAAACGGAGTGTTTGATCTCCTAACGCTGCTTCGGCCACCATTGGAGTTGCAAGGGCAAGTCCTGTTGCGACCGTAGAGGTCATGACTACTTTCTTCATCGTTGATTGTCTAGCTTTTACCATCCTTAAAATCCTCCTACTCTCATGTTTGAATTATTTGAAAAATACATACTATTTTCATAGTTCAAATTCTATTTCTATTAATGTTTTTATATTTTTCTATTTATTACGACTTATAGACTACAATTATATGAATATTTTACTTTAATTAACGACATTATTCTATCTTTGTAACATAACTGTAATATTAAAGGATCAAAGTACCTAGTTAATTTTACACAATATAACCTTTAAAAGACCTATGAATTACTAATTATCATACAATTCAGATTAAAAAACGAGCTATACCCCTTTTGTATACGCTTTAAACCTCTTTTGGAAGGGACTTTTGATCCTATTATTTCCAGAGTCGTTTGATCTATTTGGGGTGATTTATTAGTGGGTATAAGCCTAACTAGTAGGAAATGAGGCTTGTTTGTAAGGGGATAAAAACGATTTTATTTTCGTATGAAGGGAAGAGGAATTCACAAATAGTTTTAGACAAGATTCTCAAAAAAATCGTTAACAAGTGACATTATCTCCGTTTATTCGACAATGATCATTCTTTATAAAGGTTCTTTTATAGTTCATTTTTTATAATTTGGGTTTATATGTGTCGAAAAAGACCTAATCCATATTAATAATACCTATTAATCTTCCAATAATTATGGTAATATTGTTTGGTATATAGAACTGACCTATGGGGGGTGCTTCTATTGCCAATGTATCAAATGAAGACGATTTGGACTCCGTTAGCCCTTTTTCGTATTCGTTTTTTTCGCTCGGATGATGGTGGTCTTTACATAAAAATAGGCAAGCGCCGTCGTCGGAAGATTGGTTAATAAAAGAATGGTTAACTCGAGTGGAGCTCTGTCTTCGCTTTTTTTTTGTTTTTTTAAGGTTTTTTTCGCCCTAAACTCTACATATGTTCCATTCACTCGGCTTTAACTAGGTATTTTTTATGATGAGAGTGAAAAGTTGCGCTTAACCTGAAACCTAATCCGCTTATTTAACGTCTAATATTATAGGAATAGAAATTAACTTTGTGAATGCACGGTTAACGTTCATTTTTTTATGGAAATGAAAAGTTCTTCTATTCCTCCCTCGAAATTTATATCTTTCCTTATATTTTTTTACAATTTATTTCAATTTTCTACCTATAAAATGATAGCTCTTGTTATAATGTGGGTATACTATTTAATAGAATGCCTTTTTGGCAGATTAATTGATTGCCGTCATTATGTTGAATGATTCTAATACAAGATTAGAAGGAGGATGTACAATGAGCGATCGTATGAATGAAGTCGATAGCAAAAATCCTTCTCTTTTTTCGAAAATCAAACAAAATAAAGTAATCTTCATTTTATTTGCCGCTGTTCTTTTCTTTGGAGTTGGCATCGGAGCAAGTACATATTATACAAGTGCCAATTCGTTAGCAAAACAAGTTGGTGATCATGCGACAGCGATTATTGACCAACAAGATAAGGACAATCAGAGACCGGCTTTCCTTGAACAAAATGAAGAGCCCGAAGAGATAATTATCGTCGAACCAGTTGAGGAAAAAGAGGAACCATCTGAACAAGTTGAAGAAAAGAAAGACGAAGAAGACTTGGTCGTGGTCGAAGTTGATTCCGAGCAAAAGGTAAACGAAGAGAAAGAAGAAAAAACTCGTGAACCAGAAGAAAGCGAAGTTGAGGAAAAAGAGGAAGAATCTAAAGAAGATGAAGTGGAGAAGGAAGAGAAAGAATCTACAGATGAGGTAGATGAAGACGAACCTGAACCGGATTCTGATAAGGAAACGAATGAAAAGCGTCGAAATGAGCTTTTCCAGCAACTAAAAAACCAAGTGTTTACGGTTTATTCTAGTACTCATCAAGGTTCTGCTTTTCTTTATAACGATCAAGGCATTGTCATTACGAATGCCCATGTCGTCAAAGGCGATTTATTCGTCAATGTCGAAACGCAAAGTGGTGTGACGCATGTTGCTGAAGTCATCGGATATTCTAACGAAACCGATGTCGCTGTTTTACTCGTGAATGATTTAGTTGGTCAAAACCCCGCTCCACTTGAAAAAGGGAACTCAATCACGGTTGGTGATGAAGTGATCACGCTCGGAACGCCAAAAGGGGCTGGCTTTACGATGACGAGTGGGAAGATTACTGAAATCGGTCTGAACTTTTCAATTGGGAGCTTCTATTATTTAGATCTGTATGAATCATCGGCAAGAACGAAGCCTGGTAGTAGTGGCGGTCCGCTCATCTCTTTAAATTCAGGGAAAATTGTCGGTATTAATTCAGCTATGGATAAACACCGTGACAGCATTAGTTATTCGATCCCATTGTTTACGGTTGATTCGATCATCCAAGATTGGGTAAAGTCACCGCTTAGTCAAAGTGATTTACTTGTCCTTTATGGTGAAGATGAGGCCGTTGTGATTGAAAGTGATGGGCAGGGAACAGGTGATCCGAATAAAGAGGAAGAAACCGAAGTGAGCAATGAGGATGAATCTGAGGAACTAAATGAAAGCAATGTAGAGAGTGAAGAAGTTGAAGCTGAGTCCCATTCAAATAGCGGTGCTGTCAAGAAGAGTGAAAGTAACGATACGAATAAAGCCGTTGAAAACTCTGATGAGACAGACGAGAACGCAGCTGAGAAATTGGACTCAGAAGTGAGTGGTGACGAAACTACTTTAGAAACTGATCCGAACGTGGACGAAAAGAGTGACAATATAGAGCAAAAAACATCAGAAAATCCAACCGCTCAAAACGAAAACGAAACAAGCGAAGAGGAGTCTGACGTAGAGGAAGAGGAAGCTAACTGATTTGGCTTAGGCGAGTAATGCTATACAAAGCGAGAGGTTGTTCATATCGGACGGTCTCTCTAACAATATAGACACAAAGGCTCTGAGGAATGGTTCCCTTCAGAGCCTTTTTGAAATTCTAATCGATGTTTTTTTGTGTTTGCTTCACTTGGAATTAGAGAGTTCTTTCGTGGCTTACTCTAGTTAATGGACAACACCAGTTTTCTATTAGAAATTAATTTTCAGAGTAGATGTAGATGGTCCTCATGAATATAAACTGTTTTTTTCCTAATCCAAAACGGAGCGAGCGGAATACCCGGAGACTCCTGCGGGAAAAGTGAAACACGGGAGACCCCGCAGCGGTGAGCGAGGAGGCTCCCGGTTCACCCGCGGAACGCGTAGGGTATGCAGCTCGCGGAGTAAGCTAACTAATGCAACTCGTTTTTCAGTGGTTTTTAGCTACCCCCTCCAATAAAAAAAGCTTATCAACTGTCTCGTAAAATAAGACTTTGTCGATAAGCTGGAGTTGTTCATTGTGAACAGCTTCTTTTTTGTTATTGCCCGTAGTAGTAATAATAATTCCCTTGTTTCAATTCTTTATTATTAAAGACAACGCCGAGCAGTTTTGATTTCGACTGTGATAATAATTCCTTCGTTTTAACCGCTTGTGCTCGGTCGGTTTTTCCGTTTGAAACGACTAAAATCGTGCCGTCTGCTTTATTCGATAAAACTTGGGCATCTGTGACCGCCATCACTGGTGGTGTGTCGAGAATAATCGTGTCGAACTTCTCCTTTAATGAACCTAAGAGTAAATCCATCATTTTTGAATTTAATAACTCAGCTGGGTTCGGAGGGATGGGACCACTTGGTAAAATCGATAAACCTTCTATTTCGCTCTCTTGGATACAAGCCGCAAACTCGGATTTTTTCGTTAATAAACTCGTTAATCCTCTTGTATTTAAGACGCCAAACGTATGGTGTACGGTTGGTTTACGTAGGTCGGCATCAACAATTAAGACTTTATGTCCGTTCTGGGCATGAACGATGGCAAGGTTTGCTGCGGTTGTTGATTTTCCTTCACCAGGACCTGCTGATGTAACGAGAATCGTTTTTAATTCTTTGTCAATCGAAGAAAACTCAATGTTCGTTCGAATTGTCCGATATTGTTCAGATATAGGTGATTTTTTTCTTTCGTGTGCGATGAGGCCACGCTTTTTTCCGCTACTCTTTTTGGATTCTAATCTAGCCAATTTTATCCCTCCTTGTTATTTTTTGCTCTTTTGTAATTCAGCGTCCATATTCGGTACAACCCCAAGGAGAGGTAATTCTAGCAAACGCTCTAATTCATCTTCTGATTTAATCGTTGGGTCTAAATACTCTAATAAGAAAGCTAGTCCAACAGCAGCCATAAGACCGACTACAAAAGCAATCGCCATATTTAAAGTCGGATTCGGTTTAATGGGTGAAGGGGATTCACTCAAAACAGCGGGTGACAAAATGTTGACATTATCGACATTCATTAAGGGCACGATTTTATCTTGGAAGACAAGTGCTGTTGTATTCGCAATATTAACAGCTGTCGCTGGGTTCTCATGTTGAACAGTTAACGTTACGACTTGGGAATTATTTTGACTTGAGACAGAGATGAGGCTTTTTAAGCTGCCTGCTGATTGGTTCAATCCTAATTCGGCAATGACATCGTCTAAGATAACAGGGCTTTTAATAATATCGCTATACGTATTAATTAATTCTAAGTTTGTCCGAATATCATTATGTGTATATGCTTCATTGCTCGTTTGATTGACTAATATTTCCGTAGACGTACTATAAATCGGAGTTAGAACGAAATAACTGACTACCCCGCTTATAACTAGAGCGATAATTGGCAAAATAAGAAGGAGTTTGATCCTCCTTTTTAAGGTAGAAAATATATCTTGTAAGCTAATTGTTTCTTCCATAAACTAAATAAAACTCCTTCCCAAAAGTTGTAAGGTGTATAATCTTCTAGAATTATATCACAATTTGTCAGGAGGGAAAGAAAAAAATCGATTTGCTGTTAAGTGACTGAATCATCTATAATAATAAAGATAGAAATGGACGATATATAAAATAAAAAATAAATAATAGAAGGAATAAGGAGAAATCAATCGATGAAAAAGTTCTTTACAATTGCAGGCATTGTATTAGGTATCATGTTTCTAGGTGTTGTCGGTTATGGATTTTATTTGTATAACTCTGTGACGAATACGGTCGATCGCATGCATGAGCCACTTGAGAGAGATGTTTCCGATAAACGAGAAAAAGAAGTGAATATGGAAGAACAAGATCCGATGTCGTTTTTAATAGCGGGTGTTGATTCGCGTGGTGATAATCATTCTGGTCGCTCGGATACGATTATTGTCATGACCGTGAACCCGAAGGAAAAATCGGTGAAAATGTTAAGTATCCCTCGTGATACACGAACCGAAATTATCGGCCGTGGTTTTCAAGATAAAATCAATCATGCCTATGCATTTGGTGGTGTCCAAATGACGATCAATACAGTTGAGAATTTATTAAATATTCCTATCGATCATTATGCGAGTATTAATATGGAAGGATTTAAAGGCTTAGTCGATGCAATTGGCGGGGTAACGGTCGAGAATGACTTTGCTTTTAGTTCAAGTGGTTTTAACTTTCAAGAAGGTGAAATTTTCTTAAACGGTGATGAAGCGCTCGCTTATTCAAGAATGAGGAAACAAGATCCACGTGGAGACTTTGGTCGTAATGATAGGCAACGCCAAGTAGTTGAAGCAGTGATTCAAGAAGGAGCCCAATTCTCCTCGATTACAAAAGCCGGTCAAATTCTCGGTGCTGTTGGGGAATCGGTGCGAACCGATTTAGATTTAGATGGAATATGGACGATTCAATCAAATTATAAAGAAGCTCGCCATAATATCGAGCAAATGGAGATAACAGGAAACGGAACGCATATTGATGGCATTTACTACTTGCAAGTTCCAGATGAAGAAATTAACAGAGTTAGTCAAGAACTACGTATTCATTTAGAATTAGAAACAAACGAAACAGCCTCTTCTCAATAAAGATTGAGAGGGGTTTTTTTAATTAGTCTTAAGTAGTAGGAGTTTAGGTTAGAGAAAAACGCTTACAAAATTATCTGAAAATAGTACGAATTATGTCAAAAGTTGTGATTTGATTAATAAAGTATTAAATGTCAGTTACGTTGTAGAAATTCCTGTTATTCTGTAGTAAGTTATACAAATATCACTAAATCCAAAAGAAACTGTCAGGATTTATAAGTAAATTTATAGAAAAATGTATACTTTTAGGGGATTCCCTTTTATAATACTTGATAGGACTTTTTTATCATTCGGTCCAATCAATGAATTTTTACCAGTGAAATACTATGTAAAAGTAATGGTAGAATAGGTATATTTATGTTAAAGTTTAAGTTACTTACTATTATACAGGACTTTAGATTGAATTTCTGTTAGAGAATACGAAGCAATGGTTAGGGGCTGGAGATATGATTGATTTGCATTGTCATATATTACCTGGGCTTGATGACGGTTCTGGTTCTGTTGAGGAAAGTCTGAAAATGTCGAATATTGCGATAAAAGAAGGGATTACAGCAATCGTTGCAACACCGCACTATGCTCATCCCTCCTTTCGCAAAAATGAAGCACCAATCGTTCGTGAGGCGGTGCAAAGGTTAAATGAGGAGTTAAAAAGCCGTAATCTCCCATTAAAAATTTATGAAGGACATGAACTAAGAATCCATGGCGATTTAGTGTCTGAATTAGAGCAAAAAGAAGCCCTAACAATGGCTGGATTAGATACATATGCCTTTATCGAATTTCCATCCAATCATGTGCCAAGATATGCAACCTCCTTGTTTTATCAAATGTTAACGGGTGGCTATCAACCCGTCATCGTTCACCCTGAGCGAAATAGTGAACTCATACAAAATCCGGAACTCCTTTATGACTTTGTTAAAAGCGGCATTTATACGCAAATTACAGCTTCAAGCTTAACTGGACATAACGGAAAAAATATAAAAAAATTCACAGCACAATTAGTCGAATCTAATCTAACCCATATCATCGCCTCAGATGCTCATAATACGCATAATCGACCATTCCGGTTAAGAGAGGCTTACGAACAAGTAGAAAAAGAGTTCGGACAAGACTATGTCGAGATGTTCCAACAGAATGCCGAGCGAATTCTTGATAACAAAGCGATAATCAGCGATGAACCACAACCAATACGTCGTAAGAAAATATTAGGAATTTTTTAAGCGATTCAAATGTTAGAAGGTAATGTCTCCTATCCTTTATCGACGGAGATACTCGACTATGCTGTGGGTAATGCTTTCATTACCTTAGGCGCAAGAACTGTTGCCAAAGGTATAGTGTGAGGAGGGGTTAAATGCCCTTTTTTTATTTTGATTAAACATTTAATAAGGAAGTTCTAAAACAACTAGAACGCCTTCTTAAGTGTTTAATCTAATAGACTAGTTAAATAGAAAAATTGATGAGGGAAGTGATCCAATTGATAAAGAAAGTGAAAAAAGCGATTATACCAGCAGCGGGACTTGGAACAAGATTCCTCCCAGCAACAAAAGCAATGCCGAAAGAAATGTTACCAATTGTTGATAAACCAACGATTCAGTACATAATTGAAGAAGCCGTCGAAGCAGGTATTGAAGATATTATTATTGTAACGGGTAAAGGGAAACGAGCGATTGAAGACCATTTTGATCACGCTTTTGAATTGGAACAAAACCTTCGTGAAAAAGAAAAAATGGAATTGCTTGATAAAGTAATCGAAACATCCAAAGTTGACATTCATTATATCCGTCAAAAAGAACCAAAAGGATTAGGACATGCCGTTTGGTGCGCCCGTAAATTTATCGGCGACGAGCCATTTGCGGTTCTTTTAGGTGATGATATCGTGCAAGCAGATACACCGTGCACAAAACAACTCATGAATGTATATGAAGAAACGGGTTCATCTGTAATTGGTGTTCAAACCGTACCTAATGAGGAGACTCATCGTTATGGGATTGTCGCACCACTTTCGCAAAATGGACGTACTTATCAAGTCGGTAATTTAGTAGAGAAACCGCAACAAGGAACAGCTCCTTCTAATTTAGCGATTATGGGACGTTATCTTTTAACTCCAGATATCTTTTCCTATCTTGAAAACCAAGAAACCGGTGCTGGTGGAGAAATTCAGTTGACGGATGCTCTACAAAGATTAAATGAAGACCAAGGGATATCAGCTTATGATTTTGAAGGTCGTCGTTATGATGTTGGGGAAAAGCTCGGTTTTGTAATGACAACTTTAGAATTTGCGATGCAGCGCCCAGAACTAAAAGAAGATTTATTAGCAGCGATGAAACAATACGTAAAACTAGAAGAGGGAATGAAGCTTTAATTCCCTCTTTTTTGTAGTTAACATGAGTGACTAAATGAGTGAAAGGGGATATGTTTAAAAATGTCTTATAAAAAAAGACTGTTATATTTAATTTTAATAGACTCCTTGATTGTATTGACTTCAATATTTGTGAGTTTCTTTTTATTAAGTCCTGGAGGTAATCTATTATCCCCAATATTATTAACAAGTTCGATTATTTTATTAGCAGGGCATCATTTGTTTGCGTCCTTATTTAAATTATACAAACGGGCTTGGCAGTATGCGAGTGTGAATGAGTTAACGAGTATCTTTTATGCGGTCACTTGTTCAGTGATTTTAAGTGCCTTTACACAGGTTACTTTCTTTGGAGAATTATTCCTCAGAACCTTATTTATCACATGGATGATGCATATTATTTTGATTGGTGGATCAAGATTTGCTTGGAGGCTATATAGGGATACATATATAAAGCCGAAATTTAAAGGGAAACGAACATTAATCATTGGAGCTGGAAACGCAGGAACAATGATCGTCAGACAGCTCAAGCATAATGATAAACCTGAGCTTGATCCGGTTGGTTTTATTGATGATGATATCAATAAAATGCATTTAGAGATTTTGGATGTCCCAGTGCTTGGGAATGTTCAAGATATCACAAGGTTAGCTGACGAATATAAAATCGAGCATATTGTCATCGCGATTCCTTCATTAAATAGACAGGAATTACATCAGATTTTCCAAGAGTGCTCCAAAACAGAAGCGAAAACACAAATCCTTCCGAAAATAGAAGATTTAATGCTCGGAAATGTCTCAGTCAATCAATTCAAAGATGTCGAAGTTGAGGATTTACTCGGGCGTGACCCTGTGAAGTTAGATATTGATGGTATCGCGGATTATATAACCGATAAAACCATTCTCGTAACTGGTGCAGGTGGTTCGATTGGCTCCGAAATTTGTCGACAGCTTTCGCGCTTTTCACCAAAAGAGCTCGTACTTTTAGGGCATGGTGAAAATAGCATTTATTCCATTGAAATGGAATTAAGAAGAAATCTTCCTGATTTAAACATCGACACCGAAATTGCTGATGTTCAAGACAGAGAAAAAATCTTTGCGATTATGCAACAAAGAAAACCACATGTAGTTTTCCATGCCGCTGCTCATAAGCATGTACCTTTAATGGAAAGAAACCCAGAAGAAGCGGTCAAAAACAATGTAATTGGAACAAAAAATGTAGCCGAAGCTTCGAGTGCAGCGAATGTTAATACATTTGTGATGGTTTCAACTGATAAAGCAGTTAATCCAACGAGTGTAATGGGAGCGACGAAACGAATTGCGGAAATGATTGTTCAACATATGGACATGATTAGTGATACACGATTTGTGGCGGTACGCTTCGGGAATGTGCTCGGCAGTCGTGGAAGTGTAATCCCACTATTTAAAGAGCAAATTAAAAACGGTGGTCCTGTAACAGTGACCCATCCAGATATGGTTCGTTATTTTATGACGATTCCTGAAGCATCTCGACTTGTCCTACAGGCTGGTTCACTTGCACAAGGTGGGGAAGTGTTTGTACTTGATATGGGAGAGCCCGTTAAGATTGTCGATTTAGCGAAGAACTTAATCAAATTATCGGGATATACAGAAGAGGAAATTCCAATTAAATTCACAGGCATGCGCCCTGGTGAAAAGATGTTTGAGGAGTTACTTAGTGAAGATGAGGTTCATAAAGAACAAGTGTATCCAATGATTTATCGTGGGAAGACACCGCCGGTTAATATTAATGTGACGTATGATTTAGTCGGGCGTTTTATGGATAGTGATCGGGAATTATTAAGACAAGAGTTATTGGATATTGCGAATTTTAGGGTAGGAGAGTTGAGGGAGTTAACTACAACAACTAAATAATAAAATAAACTGTGATGCTAACAGTCGGACGAGGCTTAAACTTAAACGATTGTTAGCGCTCACTTCTTTTATAAGTTAGTAGGTTAATAGTTAATTGGAGCTAATTTTCCAACTAAGTGCTAACAAACTAACATATCAAATGATGAACTTAATAATGGAAGGAAGTATTGTTTTATGACAGAACGGATATTTCTCTCTTCACCTCATATGAGTGATGAAGGTTACGAAATGCAATATGTAAAAGAAGCATTTGATACGAATTGGATTGCTCCTCTTGGTGAAAATGTAAATGAATTTGAAAATGAATTGGCTGCAAAGGTCGGTTCAAAAGCAGCAGCTGCTCTATCTTCTGGAACAGCAGCTATCCACTTAGCGTTAAGAGCGGCAGAAGTTGGCGAAGGAGATATCGTCTTCTGTCCAACACTTACGTTTTCAGCAACCGCTAATCCGATAATTTATCAAAATGCCATTCCGGTTTTTATAGACAGTGATTATGAAACATGGAATATGTGTCCAAAAGCATTAGAAGAAGCCTTTCAAAAGTATCCTGAAGTGAAGGCGATTATCGTTGTACATCTTTATGGCTTGTCTGCAGATATGGATAGAATTGTAGAGTTGTGTAAGAAACATAATGTTGTATTAATAGAAGATGCTGCTGAGTCTCTTGGAACTTACTATAAAGGTAAACATACGGGAACATTCGGCGATTACGGCATCTTCTCTTTTAATGGAAACAAAATTATTACTACTTCTGGTGGTGGGATGCTTGTTTCTAATAATGAAGAGAAAATGGCGAAAGCAAGATTTTGGGCAACTCAATCTAGAGACCAAGCAAGACATTACCAGCACAGTGAACTAGGGTTTAATTACCGTATGAGTAATGTGGTGGCTGGTATTGGGAGAGGTCAGCTTAAGGTTTTGGAGCAGAGGGTTGAGAAAAAGAGATATATTTATGAGTTTTATATAAGAGAGTTAGGTGGTCTTGAGGGTGTTCAGTTCATGCCTAGTAATGAATGGGATTACCCGAACTATTGGTTAAGTTCGATGACATTGAGTGGGAAGGTTAGGCCAATTGATGTTTTTGAAGCTATGGAAGCTGAGAATATCGAGTCGAGGCCGGTTTGGAAGCCGATGCATAAACAACCGTTTTTTGAGAAGTATGATTTTGTTGGTACGGATGTGGCAGAGAAGTTGTTTGAGAATGGAGTTTGTTTACCGTCTGATACGAAGATGACAGATGAGGATATAGAGAGAGTTGTAAAAATTATAAAGGAATTATGGAGTGTATAATGGAACGTTCAAATAATGGTATTTATAGAAATATTGTAAAGCGTCCGATGGATTTCACATTAGCATTATTAACTATTTTGCTTTTGAGCCCAATTCTAATGGTGGTGGCTATTTTAGTGAAAATTAAGTTAGGTAGCCCAGTTTTATTTAAACAGAAAAGACCGGGAATGAACGAAAAGGTTTTTAAGATGTATAAATTTAGAACAATGACAGATGCAAAAGATAAATACGGTGAGCCTCTTCCTGATAGTGTTAGATTAACAAAATTCGGTAAATTCTTACGTTCAACTTCGCTAGACGAGTTACCCGAACTATTTAATATTTTAAGAGGTGATATGTCAATTATTGGACCAAGGCCTTTATTAGTTCAGTATCTACCTTTATATAATAATGAACAAAAACGTCGTCATGAGGTTAGACCAGGTTTATCAGGGTTAGCACAGGTAAATGGTAGGAATGCTATCAGTTGGGAGAATAAATTTAGATTAGATGTAGAATATGTTAACCATCTAACCTTTTTAGGAGATTTGAAAATTATATTTTTAACTCTTAAAAAAGTATTTCTAAGAGAAGGAATTAATTCTGAGACGGCTACAACAATGGAACCTTTTAAAGGAACGAAAGAGGAAAGTTAAAATGTTGAAAAAAAAACTTTTAATTATTGGTGCGAGTGGTCATGGTAAAGTAGTGGCTGATATTGCTTTACGTATGAACAAATGGGATAAGATTGCTTTTTTAGATGATGATAAAAGTATATCTAACAGTATGGGGTTAAAAGTTGTTGGGAAATCTAGTGAAGTTTCTCATTATTTAAGTGATCACGATATTTTTATTGCAGTTGGAAATAATGATATCCGTAAAGCAATTCAAAATAAATTAGAAGCGAAAGGTGCGAGTATTCCTACGTTAATCCACCCAAAGGCAATAATTGGGAATTCTGTTAAGTTAGCAATAGGAACAGTAATCATGGCTGGAGTGGTAATAAATAGCTACACTACGATTGGTAAAGGGTGCATAATTAATACTGGTGCTACCATAGATCATGACAATTTGATCGAGGAATTTGTGCACATTTCTCCTGGTGTTCACTTGGCCGGGACGGTTACAGTTGGACAAGGTTCGTGGTTAGGTATTGGTAGTGTGGTAAGTAATAATATTTCTATTGCTAAATGTTGTAAGGTTGGTGCTGGTGCGGTAGTGGTTAAGGATATATCTGAAACGGGAACTTATGTTGGGGTTCCTGTTAGAAAAATAAAATAAATCGTATATTAAGGGAGAAATCTCATGGACTTAATCTTAAAATTTCTATTTTATTTAAGTGGGTTTATTATAATATGGGCTATGATTGGTTACCCAATTTCATTAAAGTTCATTGGAAAGGTATATAAGAATAGAAGAATAAAAAAGGATTATTCTCATCAACCTACAGTTACAGTAATGGTAGTTGCTCACAATGAAGAAAAGGTCATATTGGAAAAACTTAATAACATTATTGAGTTAAGATATCCGAAGGACAAAATAGAGTTTTTGATCGCTTCTGATAATAGTACAGATAGAACTAATGAGATTGTACGACAGTTCATAGAAGAACATAAAGATCAAAATTTAAGGCTTTATGAGGTTAAGGAGAGAAAAGGAAAGACCAATGCACAAAACGAAGCACAAAAAACGGTTGTAACGGAGTATCTTGTTATGACTGATGCAAATTCCATATTGGATAAAGCTTCTATAAAGGAACTTATGGCAGTATTTACTTCTGATGACATAGCTTATGTGACAGGAAGATTATCAATTATTAATCAGAATTCTAGTGATGTAAGTAACGCCGAAGCGAATTACTGGGATAGTGACCTTGCTATCCGTGAAATAGAAGGAAGAATGCAATCTATAACTGCGGGAAATGGTGCATTATATGCATGCAGAACTAACGATTACTATGATTTTGATCCTATATTATGTCATGATAGTGCAATGCCTACCCATTATACATTGAATGGAAAAAGAGCAATATGTAATCATGATGCAGTGGCTTATGAAAAAGCAGGTGAAATAGTTGAGGATGAATTTGGTAGGAAAGTAAGGATGAATAGAATTATACTTAAATATATAATTCCAGATATAAGAATATTAAACATTTTTAAATATAGATGGTATTCTTATTTTTATTTTGGTCACAGGACGTGTAGATATCTATTGTGGATATCACATATAACTATTTTTGTAACAAGTTTATTACTTGCAATTGATTATTTATTCTACTCAATCATGTTTTTTTGTCAATTTCTTTTTTATTTATTAGCATTGTTGAAATTTTTCACAAAATCAAATAATAAGTATTTAACATTAGTCTATTACTATTGTGTTACAGTCTTTGCACAATGGGTAGGAGTCTATAATATAATAACTGGAAAAGCGAAACCATTTTGGGAGAAGGCAGAGAGTACTAGATAATTAATAAAAAGGATTTTGTATTGCTCCTATTATATATAATTGCAATTTTAGATAATTACAAAACTTGTTTATTTAGTTTATATTGAAGTTTAAACCTTTAGATTGGGGCATTTTAGGGATGTTGAAACGAAAAATTATAAACGGGTTTGGTTGGTCTTTTGTAGGAACGCTAGTTCAGAATATCACTAAGTTCTTAACATTAGTTGTGTTAGCTAGATTAATTACACCTGAAGAATTTGGGGTAATAACAGCTTCGATGGTAGTAATTTCTTTTTCTGTGATTTTTACTACTTTAGGAGTAGGTCAAGCAATTGTACAAAGACCAAAAATTAATAAGAATCTAATTAGAACTGGTTTTACACTTTCTATTGCGATGGGCATTATATTTAGTGTCCTAATATATTGTTTATCAAGTGGTATATCTATATTTTTTAAAATGAGTCAATTAGAGATTGTGTTGAAGGTTTTATCAATAAGCTTTTTTATTCAAAGCTTTAGTATTGTTGCTACTGGACTTTTACAAAGAGATCTTAAATTTAAATCTTTAGCACTAATCGAAACATTTTCATATACCATTGGCTATGGATTTATGGCAATTTTTTTCGCATTACTAGACTATGGGATATGGGCTTTAGTAATAGCTCAATTATCACAAACTTTATTAGCCACTATTATGACAATGACAGTTGTTAGACATAATATTGTTCCTTTATTTAATATAAAGTCAGTAAAGGAGTTAATGTATTTTGGAGGCGGCTTTACTCTAGCAAGAGTTTTTAATTATGCTGCTACGCAAGGAGATAATATAGTGATAGGCAGATTGTTAGGGCCCACTGTACTAGGTCTCTATGGTAGAATATATCAACTTATGGTTATGCCTGCAAATGTAATTGGTCAAGTCCTAGACAAGGTTTTATTTTCGGCAATGTCTCGAATACAATCTGATTTAACAAGGTTAAAACAAATTTATTTAAGAGGTGTCGGTTTAACTGCGACGTTAGTATTACCTTTAAGTATAACTTGTATGATATATGCAGAAGAATTTATATTAATTACTATTGGTGAGAACTGGATATCGGCAACAAGTGCTTTTCTGATATTAAGCTCTGGTATGATTTTTAGAACAAGTTATAAAATGAGTGAATCATTGACAAGAGCGTTAGGAGCAGTTTACAAAAGAGCCTGGAGACAGTTTGTATATGCTTGTTCTATATTTTTAGGATGTTTTATTGGCCACTATTGGGGATTAGAAGGGATTGCTGTAGGTATAGTTATTGCATTAATAATTAATTATGTTTTAATGGCACAACTAAGTTTGAAACTTATTGGTGCAGATTGGAGTTCTTTTATTAAAGTTCATAAGACAGGAGCTTTAATTAGTTTTATTATTCTTTTTTTGTATCTAATAATTGAATTAATTTTCGATTTTGATCCATTATTTATCTTTTTATTAAATTTGGTTAGTTCAATAGTGGTGCTAGCTATTTTATTTAAGTTTTATAAGGGTATAGTTTTGGGGGAAACAGAAAATTGGTTGTTGAAAAATATTGAAAGTTTATGTAGGGGGAAGATGAAATGGAAAAAAATAAGTTGATAGCATTACATGGATCTTACTATCATCACAATTATGGTGATATTTTATTAATGGACATAATGAGAAAGTGGATAAAAGAATATGATGAGAAAATAGAGGTGCTTTTACCATATGCTCAAAGTTATATTGCTAAAGACATTGGAGCTGAAAGGTACGGAGAAAAATATTTGAATGAAGCAGATGCATTTATATTTGGTGGTGGAGGTTACTTTGGTGAACCTCCCCAAAAGAAATATCTGTGGGGATTAAGAAATATCCAAAGGTATTCTTTACCGAGGAAAAAACTGACAAAAAATAATAAACCTTATGCCATTATTGGTGTTGGAGCCGGTCCAATATCGAACCCTTTAACACGTAATAGCATAGTAAAAACTGTAAGGAAAGCTAAATTTGTGGCTGTAAGGGATGAAGAGTCTAAAAAGTTTTTAATTGATAATAATGTGGATAAAGCCTCTCTTATAGAAACGAGTGATATTGTTAATCAATTATCAAAAGATGATATACCTGCAAGTGCGAGTAAAGAAGCTGAAGAAATAGTTAAAAGTAGTGAAGGACAAATTAAAGTAGGTATTCATTTAGGGAATTTTGATAATAAAGAAGTAAGGAAAGTAATTATAGATGAAATTACAAAATTCAGTAATGAGAATTTAAATGTATCTATATTTTTAATATGTGATTGGAAGGGAAAATATTCAGATGTAACTTTAGAATTAAGTGAGAGAATATCAAGAGCTGTGTTAGTGCCTTATAAGGATCATTGGACTTTCACTGCACTTATAGGTCAGTTAGATTTAGTTCTTACCACTAAGCTTCATGTTGGAATTGTCTCATCAGCACTAAATAAACATGCAATTTCTATTGCGGCACATTCTAAAACGCCAAGGTTTTATAAGCAAATAAATGCTAGTGATAGGTGTATACAGCTAGATGATCTAAGAGAAGGATTTGTTTATGAAAAGCTTAGTTATTATAGCTTTAAAAAAGTGAATACACAAATCATACCTAATAATATAATCCAAAAATCTAAAAGAAATAAGGAAATATTATTTAACTTCTTGGATTCAATTTATCATTGAACCTATGCTATAAATTAAATGATTTTTATTATATAGTATTAGTGACATGATATTGAAATGAACTACAAGTAAAAAGGATATGGAACTTATGTCAAAATCGAAATTCATTCTTGTAATGTTATTTTTTTCATTTTTTTCGGGTGCGTTTTCTATAGGCAGGATAGTAGGGATTGATTTTGATATTGAAATCAAATATTTATTTGCTTTAATGTTTATTTTCTCACTATTTATAGTTCATAATTATGGAATTTCGCACAAGGTTAGAGATAATAAACTACTTATTATGTTTTTATTGATAACAAAACTTTTAATCTTTATATTATCTATATCCATTTTTTTTAGTGATAATTTAGTAGTCTCTATTGAAAAGTTTGTGGATATTATTTTCCTAAGTGTTTTATTAATAGGTTTAACCTTTGTAATATCAAATTACAAAAGTGATGATTTTTTTAAACTTTTGACGGGTTTTATAATTATTTTAGGTCTTTTTTATTTATTGCCTGTCTATATTTCTATACTTAGCGGGGACTCTAGAGGACGTTTTCTTTTAGGTGGTCATAATGTTACGACAAGAATTTTATTTTTTTCAGCATGCTGCTCTATATATCGCTTTTCTATTAGTAGAAAGATAGTATATTTTATTTTGGGTGTATTATTCATAATTGGAATAGTATTTGTAGGTTCAAGAGGAGGATTAATTGGAGCAGGCTTGACTTTAAGTCTACTGTGTATAATTAAATTATTTTCACAAAAGATCTCACTTGAAAGTTTATTTCGCGTTAGATATAAACTATCTTTTTATTTGATTTTAGGGTCTTTCTTTATTTGGAGTCTCTATGAACCTTTACAAAGAGTATTTCAATCCAGAGTAATTAATTTAATGTTCAATAGAGGCGATAAAGGTATACACACTGCAGGAAGAGATTCACTCTATGAACATTCAATAAATATGATAAAAGAAAAGCCTATTATGGGTTATGGTTTAAATGGGTTTGCAGTTGATTGGGGAAGATCTTATCCTCATAATTTAGTTTTAGAATTGATGATTGAAATTGGAGTTCTTGGATTAATCTTCTTTTTAATTATAATGTTCTATTCGCTATACCTTATTTTAAAATTAAGAAATACAAAACTATTGATTTTATCTGGTTTACCATTATATATGGTTATAGTCCAAATGTTCTCAGGTGGTTTTTATGATTTTAGGTATTTTTTCTTTTGGTCTATTTTATTGTTATATTATGGATTTAATAATGAGTTAAATAAAGCAAGTAAATTAAACACTATAGATAAAGGTTTATAAGGTTAATTATATAGGTTATTTAATTTTTATATTCTATGGTAATTAGGTATATGATGTAATTTTAATAAAGGATGGTTAATATGAAGACTCCAACAATATTGTACGTAGCTCCTATTACAGATGAAAAAATCTCTGGATTAACGGTATCTATACCTAATACGGTTAGAGCGTTACATAATCGTGGGATAAAGGTAGCCTTATTGACTACATCAAATAAAGGGCCTTATAAAAAAGATATGCCATTTCCTGTTTTCTATATCAGAAATGACAATGGTAAATTAAAAAAGCTTTGTCAATTGCCGCTGCCATTTTCGAAGCCGGATATAATTATATTTCAAAGTACTTATATACCTATACATTTTAGCTTAGCTAAAGAAGCTAATAAAAGAGGTATACCTTATGTAATTACACCAAGAGGTGGGATGACCATAGGAGCACAAAGTCAAAAAAAGGTAAAGAAAAAAATAGGGAATTTTTTATTTTTTAATCGTATGGTGAAAAATGCAGTTGCAATTCACTGTTTAAATGAAGCAGAATCAAAGGATGTAAGTAAATGGAGGACTGAGACTTTTGTAGTAGGTAATGGTACGGAACTTGTTGAAGCTAAGGTTTTATCTGATACAAAGTCGAAAAAAGAAAGTAAGAATGAAATGAATTTTGTTTTTATTGGCAGGCTAGATATTTATCATAAGGGTTTGGATCTGTTAATTGAGGGATGTAGTAAAATAAAAAAACAATTAAAACTTATGAATGTAAAAGTCAATTTGTACGGACCAGATATTAATAACAGCAAGAAAGAGCTTGAGCGGTTAATTGAGTTGAACAGTCTAACAGAAATAATAAATGTTCATGGACCAGTTGTAGGAAGTGATAAAGAGCTGATTTTACAGGACGCAGATATTTTTGTTCATACATCAAGGTTTGAAGGGCATCCCATGTCAGTGTTGGAAGCAATGTCATATGGTATCCCTTGTTTAGTCACTCCAGGTACAAATATTTTGGATGAAGTGGTAGAAAAGAAAGTTGGTTGGGGAACGAGTTTTGACTCAGATAATATTGCTCAGGTTTTAACTGAAATAATAAATTCAAAAGAAAATGTAGCATCATATGGAACTCGTGCTAAAAGATTAATAAAGGAAAAATATACTTGGGATAGAGTTGCAGAACAATTATTAGATAATTTTTATGGAATATTAAAAATTAAAAAAGAAAACTGAATTAGAATTATTAAATGAGTTAGTTTCATAATTTTAAATCTGTGTCTTATAAGCTTTTCAAAATATAAAAAATAGTATACCTCTAAAAGACGAAAGAGTAAGTGGCCAAACAAACTTTCAGACTGGAGGAGGGTTTTCACAATGAATATTATACAATCCGAAGGAAGTATGGGACATTAAAGAATATGTGTCTGAAAGGATCCACGGATTGATAGTTAACTCAAGATTCTCTATGTCAAAAGTTGTATATGGTCAAAGTTACAAAGGAATTATGACGATCCACAGTGCTAGTTCGAGAGTAAGGAAAGAAATCTATAAGTAAAGAAACGTATTTGAGTGAATAAAAGATTATCTTAAAGATTTTTTTCAGCTCAACAATGTTCGAGATCGTACAGAGAAACATGCAAATGTTTATTTTGATTAGGTTCACCTGATTTATAACGCAAAGAAGTGAGCGTGTGATCGCTAATTGGGAGTGGTGCCTGTCACTATCAGAATTTTGACGATTAATAAACTTTCGTATCTATTTCCGAGCCTGTACTATTTAACACATAATTATATAGAGGTGAATCAATGAATATACTAGTCACAGGTGTAGCTGGATTTGTCGGCATGCACGTTACAAAACGCTTACTAAACGAAGGATATGAAGTAGTCGGAATAGATAACTTAAATGATTATTACGATCAAAAATTAAAAGAAGACCGATTAAAAGAATTAGGTTCATATCGTAATTTTTCTTTTGTTCAAATGGATTTAGCTGATCGTAAACAAATTCAATCCTTATTTGCAAAACATGGCTTTACCCATGTAATCAATCTAGCAGCTCAAGCAGGTGTACGCTATAGCCTAGAAAACCCACATGCATATATTGACTCAAACTTAGTTGGGTTTACCAATATTCTTGAGGCATGTCGTCACAATAACATCGAGCATTTAATCTATGCTTCTTCAAGCTCAGTATACGGTGCAAATCAAAAGATGCCATTTGCTACGACAGACGGTGTCAACCATCCAGTCAGCTTATATGCAGCTACAAAAAAAGCAAATGAGCTCTTAGCACATTCTTATAGTGATTTATATGGCATACCTACCACTGGGCTTCGCTTCTTTACGGTTTATGGACCTTGGGGGAGACCTGATATGGCTTATTTCTCATTTACAAAGAATATCTTAGAGGGTAAAACGATTAAGGTCTTTAATAATGGTGAGATGATGCGTGATTTTACTTATATTGATGATATTGTCGAGGGTATCGTTCGTTTACTAGATAAAGCTCCTCAACCTAATGAAGACTTTGATCGTATGAATCCTGATCCAAGTACAAGTTATGCACCATATAAGATTTACAATATTGGGAACAATGAGCCTGTTAAATTAATGGACTTTATTACTACATTAGAGCGATTGTTAGACAAGAAGGCGAATATAGAATTCTTACCAATGCAAGCCGGAGATGTAAAGGCTACGTTTGCTGATATTGATGATTTGAAACGAGATGTTGGATTTAATCCATCTACACCTATTGAAGTGGGATTGGGACATTTTGTGAAGTGGTATAAAGACTATTACCAACAATAAATAAGTCTTAGTTAAAAGACTTATTGTGTAAAAGTTAAATATAAAAGAGTCCTAAGATCAGAACTTAGGACTCTTTTATTAATGGTATAAGTAATGCTGTAATAGTAGGGATTTTTTCTATGAAATGCAAGAAAATAAATTAGTAAGGTGTTAATTTTATGGATATAAAATAAAGAATAAAGGTAGGGGAAATGAATGTACAAAATAGCAGTGGCAGGAACAGGTTATGTTGGTTTAGTAGCAGGTGTATGCTTTGCGGAAGTTGGTCATCAAGTCACTTGTGTAGATATTGATGAAGATAAGGTTAATCTAATGAAGTCTGGGGTTTCCCCAATATATGAAGCGAATTTACAAGAGTTAATGCAGAAAAATTTTGCAGCTGGGAGAATTGATTATACAACGGACTACCGATCTGCTTATAAGGATGCAGATGCGATCTTTATTGGTGTTGGTACGCCAGAACAGGCAGATGGTTCTGCGAATCTTTCATATATCGCAACCGTCGCAAGACAAATTGCTGAGTCCGTTGAGAAGGATTGTCTAGTTGTTGTAAAATCGACTGTTCCAGTTGGTACAAACGACAAAGTTGAGCAATTTATTCAAGATTTCTTAGTTAATGATGTAAAAATAGAAGTGGCTTCAAATCCGGAGTTTTTAGCACAAGGCTCAGCGGTGCACGATACACTTTATGCGGAAAGGGTCGTTATTGGAACGGAGAGCAAATGGGCAGAAGGTCTTCTTAAGTGTTTATATGAGCCATTTCACTTACCTATTGTTTCGGTTAATAGAAGGTCAGCTGAAATGATTAAGTATGCCTCAAATGATTTCCTAGCATTAAAAATCTCTTATATGAATGACATTGCTAATCTTTGTGAATTAGTTGGTGCCGATATTCAAGATGTAGCCAAAGGGATGAGTTTTGACGAACGTATTGGCAGCAAGTTTTTAAATGCTGGGATTGGTTATGGCGGTTCATGCTTCCCTAAAGATACAAAAGCGTTGGAGAATTTAGCAAGACAAAACGGCTATGAGTTGAAGACAGTTAAAGCGGCTATTGATGTGAACGAAGAACAAAAGACCATGTTGTATAAAAAAGCTAGAAATCGATTAATTACGTTTAGCGGTCTTAAGGTTGCTGTGTTAGGGTTGACATTTAAGCCTGGAACAGACGATTTAAGAGAAGCGGCTTCGCTTGTGAATATTCCATTGTTATTGGAACAAGGGGCAAATATTTATGCTTTTGATCCTGTTGGTGCAGAGAATTTCGCTAAAGTGTATCCAGAAGGACAGAATGCAAAAGGCCATATCACTTATGTAACAAATGTAGAAGAAGCTTTAGAAGATGCAAATGTATGCTTTATCTTTACTGAGTGGGGAGAAGTAAAAGCAGTGAAACCTGAAGCTTATCAGAAGATGATGAGAACTCCTTTAGTCTATGATGGCAGAAATATTTATAGTATTGAAGACATGAAAGAAGCTGGAGTTGAGTATCACTCAATTGGACGCGAACAAGGTGTGAAAGGTTCGAAATCTTTGAATCTAGAAAATGTACAAGTTTAATGAATGAATAGATAGCGCAAGAGATGTTCATGTGATTGGACGCTTCTAGTGGTAGTTGCTTATGTGAGTAAGGAAAAAGAAACTGTGCCTCTATTAGGAACTTTAGTAGAGGTGCAGTATTTTTTTGCGTTAATGGGAGGATTTGCGATTATATATTCGCAATATACCTAATTTTTTTACACTTCTTCGGTAACTTTTGAAGACCAGATAGGATAAAGTGTGATTAGGAACTGATTGATTACTAAAAGGATAAAAAGACAAACCAACACACCAGACCAGTTAATCAGGACATCCAGTATACGTCCACTTCTGAAGAAAAATGGTTGAATGACTTCAGTAGCTAATCCATAACTGAATCCAATGAACCAACTCATTTTGAAGCTTTTTAAGCATAAGACGAGAATAGCTGTTAAAATTATAAAAAAGAAAAAAAGCCCAACCTTTTGTGCAATCAGCGTTGAACTATTCATTTGATAGATTGTAAAGAAACTGGTGAAATAAGGATTAATTGTGAATGAAAAGTAAATCTCTCCATGATGAATGAGTTCTTTGAAATTATTAGTAAGTGATAAGGCTAATATAAAGAGCATCCAACTTAATAATAGAACCACTCTCATTTACATACACTTCCTTTCGTTATTAATAGTTTTGTCAGAGAGAGTGGAAAGTATACGAGTGTAAAAGATAGAACAAGAACGCCTAAATCATATAATAGGAGGTTTCCCATGATTATTTCAGAAAAGCTCACTCAGCAAGAACTGCTAAAACTACTTATTGATATCAATTCAAGAGCGGAAGCAAACGAAAATCTTCAAGTATCAGAAGTGATAGAGGCGATTGTGGAAAGGTTAAAAATTTATGTGTAAAGAAGGCAATGTGGAGAATCCCTCTAAAGATAAAAAGTTTGATGAATATCCAAAATCACTCAAAAAAGCCCTTCGTTATATTAGGCAAGACGCAAAGTTAGAAGACTTGGATAAGATTGAGCGTACATTCCTCGACTTTATTAATACACGTCGGAAGGAATTGCAACAAAAAAACTATAACAACCTCTATACAAAGTAGAAAGAAGGATGTTTCTCTTTTATAAAGAGGCGTTTTATTAAGATTTGAAGTCTGAATAATTAGTTTATTTACCTCGCTATTCTCTTAAACAAACATTTAATTATCGCTTCTGTTCTCTCTATAAGCATAGAAGTTACCATTCCCAAACCGAAAGACACAATAGGCTGTTCGGTGCATTTGTCTTTCTAAAGTGGCAAATGAAATAGGGGCGGTTAAAGTTTCTCGGTTAACAAACTGTATAATCGATTGAGTTGAATCAGTTGGGTGTTTTTTGTATATGTAGACATTATGAAAGAAGATCCAGATGTTATCGATTGATTGTGGTGAGTGGGTAGGAAAGGCGTATAGATTTTGACTTGGGTTAATCGGAATTGGAATTTTACTCTGGATTCCGGTGTTGTGGATGACGGCACTTTTTCTGCCATCATAGGAGGCCCCTCCGTCTAAGCAAGCCGTATGGATGATTTGGTTTGGGGGTTGTTTGACTTTATAGATTTGGTTTATCTCTTTGACGTAGGCTTCATGATCGATGGCGAAGGAGGGACGGATGTAGAGCGTTTCGTTTGTTGGTTCGTAAGTAGGGAAAAGTGTTTTGGACATTGGCAAAGCTCCTTTAGTATTGGAATGGAAGTGATTCGAGGGTAATGTCGTGGATTAGGCTTTAGCTAGAGGTCTTCATTTTGTTGTTTGATTAATTTAACTAGTTCTTGATCGATATGGCTCATTTCCTTTTCGAAGCTTTCTTTGCCAAAGTAGTTACGAATTAGTAAGTATGTTTGGAAATTCATCGTCGCATCCCCATTTTCAATTTTAACCAAGTAGCGTTCGGAGATTTTAAGTTGATAAGCTAGTTCATCTTGGCTGATATCGTCTACTTTTCGAAGTGCTCGAATGATGTTTCCGACTTCTTTGTTGAGCTGCTCTTTTAATAGTTTCATCTTTTTCGCATCTTCTTCTTCAGGCGTTTCATAGTTTTTCAATGAGAATATCTCCTTTTTAAAACTATCATCAGCCAATGAAAAAGAATGAGGAATGAACGATAATTCATATAATTACATTTAATGGATGTTGAAATGGATTTATTTTTAGGTCCTATGAGGTGTATTTGTGATATGTGTCTGTCACTTGAAGACACAACAGATGAGTTAAACAGTTAATTAGGAGGGTTTTTGTGATTTGTTAGTAAACCTTTTGGCGAAGGATGGTAAATGGATTTCCGTTTAGTGGTAAATGACTTGGCAATGGTCGTAAAATCAAGTTGCCGTACTCATCTCATTACGGCCAATGAAATGTAAAACCTCTGACATAGTTTTTACCACCGAATGATAGACTGTTTACCACCGTAAATCATCTGGTGATCAATGATAGAAAACCATACTTTTAAGCATCAAAATGTTATAATGCCTATTATCATTTATGAAAACTTGAATAATTAGAATATTTATGGAGGTTTAAGAATATGAACTATGATGTAATCATCATTGGTGCTGGTTCAATGGGCATGGCAGCAGGTTATTATTTATCTAAGAGTGGAAAGAAAACTTTATTACTAGACTCCTTTAACCCACCACATAACAAAGGGAGCCATCATGGGGAGACAAGAATTATTCGATATGCTTATGCGGAGGGGGAGGAATATGTACCCCTTATTCTAAAAGCTCAGGAATTATGGAGAGATTTAGAAAGGGCTAGTGAAAAGAAATTATTGATTCAAACAGGAGTGTTAGGGGGTGGAAATGAACAATCCGATTTTATCCAAAATATTATCACGAGTGCTAACAAGTATTCGTTACCACTGGAGGTTATGGATTCAAGTGAAGTTCAGCGTCGGTGGTCTGGAATTTCGTTACCTAACGATTTTGTTGGTTGCTTTGAACCGACATCAGGTGTCTTAAAATGTGAGGAAAGTATTAAAGCCTATCAAGAGCTTGCCGAATTACACGGTGCTACTATCCTTACAAATAGTAAAGTAAGAGACATGTCTGTTGAAAGCGATCGTGTGACAATCAAGACGGACGAACAGACCTTTTATTCGGAATCGTTAGTCGTTTCTGCAGGAGCAGGGTCTAGGAATCTACTAGCTATGCTCGATTTAGATCTTCCGCTTACACCAGTAAGAAAGACGTTTGCTTGGTTTGATGCGAATGAAAAAATCTATAATCATCAGAGCTTTCCTGCTTTTACATTTGAGACATCTCAAGGAATCTATTACGGTTTTCCGAGTATTGATGGGGCAGGGATCAAAGTAGGTCGTCATGATGGCGGAGAGAAGATAAATCCAGATATTTCAATGAAAGAATTTGGTGAAGCCTCAGAGGATAAAGGGGATTTGGTCCAATTTTTGAAACAACATATCCCTGAGATTGATCAATTGAAATACGGAAAAACATGTATGTACACTCTTACCCCAGATGAAAAATTTATCATAGATTTACATCCGAAATATTCCAATGTTGCAATAGCAGCAGGCTTCTCCGGACACGGATTCAAATTCAGTAGTGCAGTTGGACAAGCCCTAAGTCATTTAATTATGTCAGGTGAGAATGACATCGATCTATCTCCGTTTTCGATTAATCGGTTTTTGGATGAAGAAAAATAATTAACGAATCAAAGTTATCTGCTGCACAACGATAATGTTTGGGAAGAGCGGGGACGGTTCTCGCACTTCCTGATTGGTGGAATGTACTCAAGCATATTAACAGATATAATTGGATAGAAAGAAAAGATATTGAATCTGACCTTAAAGAAACCAAGTCGTTGAATATACGTGCTGACGAGGTAAGGGATAGGTCCCGGTCCCGTCACCTCCTGATAAATAACGAAAAGCTTCCTCGCAGTGAGGATGCTTTTCGACATATTTCGTGGAGCGACACATAAACTAATTTCTCTGTAGCAATATTAATGTTCGATACATTGAATCAAAAAAATGATGAATATCGTCTTTTTTAATTACCCAATCGCAACTCGCATCATCAGGCAAATCTGCGCGCGTTTTTCGCCAAGGATACTCCATATGTGTTAAGTCCTCTAAAAATTTCGCTTCAAATTTACTATATTTATCCCATATCCAATGCAATATACTCAACTGATCAGATGTTAAGTCTAAATCATGAATCGATATACTAAAATCTTTATCAATTCTCTTCGAACCATACGACTTATATCGATGATACAAATCAGGAATGACGGGACCATGTTGCCATGCCTGGAAATTATCTTCAAATAAATCGTGTCCAGTGAAAGCGTGGCTCCATCCCTGAGCAAAATACATTAATTTCTGAAGTTTTAAAGGGGAAACTCTTAAATCGTCTTCAGCCTCCTTATTAAATTCTTGCCCTTTTATAATAAAAAACTTCTCTACTGTTTCTGTAGAAGTCATGTGCCATCTATCATCTATACCTTTTATATTTAACAAAGTAAGCCTGTCATCTAACCCCTTTAATAACTCACTCGATTTTACTGTATCTAATAAAAAAGATAACCTTTCTTCAAGTGCTCTTCTAGGCTTCTCTTCAAGTTCATCACGATAATTATCAAATGCTCGTTTCATCGCGCGTGGATCTAAATATGTTTTAAAATGAGTATCATGTTTCTTCGTCTGTAAACTTCCATTTTCATACCGAGAGATAGTAGCAGGGCTCCATCCAATTAATTTAGCCATTACGCGCGTACTAACCTGATAAAGTTCGTTACGAACATAACGAAAATCTTCTGCTTTTAACATCTCTTTCTTTTCCTGATATTTACGATAAATCGTATTATAGTTTCGATCTGTTAATTCATCGTTATCTGTGTACTTTCCACATTTTGTACACTCATAACGTTCAGCTTTATATGTGATAGTTTCGCCATGCAATTCAACTTTATCTGTAACAAATTTATGTTCAACCGGAGTTCGTTCAAAACAATGAACACAGAATTTTAATTGTAACGTCATATTTTTTTCCTCCTGTTTTTCATACCCCCCCTCATGATGTTAGGAGGGGGTATGTGATTGTACGATCTGGTTTATGAAAAGAAACACAACAGGTAAAAGGGCCATCATTGTCTTCAATAAAACTGAACTTCATATAAACTTCCATCGTTTCATTTCCAGTAACGACCTTTCCAAATTCCCACATATCACTATTTCTCAATCGTGGAGGCACATTGCTGCTCCCATTTGGATTGGGGCCTCTGTAATAATCTTCATAAGTTAGTTCTTCTTCAACAATTCGCCTTACATCTGCGGGTCTAAATCCTAATTCCAACAAAGTAGCTTCGTTTTTATCTCTTTGTACTAATAGGATAAAATGGTCATTTCCCCGATGAATACAATCAACAATCTTCTTTAAAATGTCTTCAACTTGGGCCTGTGTAGCTCCGTTGAATGCCTCCAATAAAACCACATCCATTATTAAGATTAGTGTTCTCAGTCATATGATATTTTATTCAAGGATAACACTTTTTGTTATCGATTAATAACATTTTATCATTTAGTAGCGGTACCTGTCACTACCTAAAGATTGTCGGAATACGAACCGTCCCCCCGCTTCCCCAGGAACACTTGACATTTAAAATAGTTGAGATTAACATATTAGGTAATTAATTAATTAATTAAATTAATTAAGTTAATTAAGTTGGATTTAAAATGATATCAAAGCAAGTAGGTTATGAGTCTATTACTTTAGAAAGCGAGGTGATAATGTCATTTTGAAGTGTTTATATTGAAAGCGTAAACAAGTGTAGTTCTTTGGATTCTGATTTTAAAACAGATAATTAGGAGTGCAAGTGTAGCGGTCGATGAACGGATTTGTTCGTTTAAAATAATCTGAATTTTCGATCATTTATATTGTGCAAGTAAGAAGTCCTTTATAATGGCTAGGTCAGGCGATAATCTTCTCCAATTCCAATAAAAGGGACTAATGTGGGGATTTACTGAATATACGGACTTTCTTGTGTGTGACTTTAGTAAAGTTGGAGGGATTTAAATGAAAAAAGTTTTTGTCTTTAATTTTAATACTCGTTGCGGCATGAAGAAGTCTACAAATTTTGAAGATAAACTCCCAATGGTCCAAGGAGAGACTTTAGGAGGTGATTACTTCTCTATAAAAAGATAATGTCGAAATTCCCTAAAGAATATGGTGAAAATTAAAAGGAGGAAAGGATATTAAAATGAAAAGCCGAATCAGAAATAAGATGAAAAAAACGATAACCTTAGGGTTCATTGCTCTTCTTTTATTTGGGCTTCTTATGCCTATAACCGCATTTTCTCAGAGCATTGCAGATAATTCTAGTGAAGTTGATAAGGTAGTAAAATTAGATCCAAGCTATCAACATGAACCATTTGATGGGTGGGGAACGGCATTAGTCTGGTTTGCTAACGTAACAGGCGGTTGGCCAGATGACATTAAAATGGAATTGGCAGATGCTTTATTTGGTGAAGATGGTTTGGATTTCAATATCGCTCGATATAATATAGGCGGGCAAGATGCGCCTGAAACTGAACCATATATGCGTCTTGGAGGTGCTGTTCCAGGCTATTGGGATCGTCCAGATGAATTTGGCCCTCCAGATAACGCAAGCCCTGATTGGGAAGAAGTGGATAATTGGTGGGATTCAGAAAACACACAACATTGGGATTGGAACAAAGACAAGAACCAACAATGGTGGTTAAAAGCTGCCAAAAATAGAGGAGTGAATCTTTTTGAGGCGTTTTCAAACTCACCTCCTTATTTTATGACCAATAGTGGGTATACTTCTGGACACTTTGATTCTTGGCAGGATAACCTTCGAACGGATCAATATGAAAATTTCGCCATCTATTTAACTAGAGTAGTAGAATATTTACAAAATGATTTAGGGATAGATATTCAGACACTTTCTCCTGTGAATGAACCGAATACGGGTTATTGGGGAGCAAAGGGAAGGCAGGAAGGCTCTAACTGGACACCTGAATCTCAAGCTAGAATCATTAACGAGGTCGGTAAACAATTGGAGGAGTTGAATTTAGATACAGTCATTTCAGCAATGGACGAAACGCATCCACAGCGATTTAGAGAAAACTGGGAAAAATACGATGAAGCGACTAAAGCTAATGTAGGACAAATGAATGTTCATACATATTGGCCTGCAGAACATACCGCCATAAGGGATATTGCTAAGGGCGAAGAGAAACGTTTGTGGATGTCTGAAGTGGACTTAGGTCCAAGCGGTATGCCTCAAGATTTTGATAATATTGAACCAGGTCTTGCATTATCAAACCATATTATGACAGACATTACTAATCTTGAGCCGAAAGCCTGGGTACTCTGGCAAGCAATCGAAGACCAAGTAAATATGAATGCTGATTATGAGAATATGAACTGGGGTCTAATTCATGTAGATTTTGATCCAGATGATTTTAGTACACTAGAATGGCATAAAAATAAAAAGTATTACACGATGGGCAATTATACGAAATTTATTCGCCCAGGACAACAATTTATTAACTCAGATGATCAGAATACACTAGCAGCAATTGATCAAGAAAACAAAAAAGTGGTGGTCGTATATACTAACCATGCTAATGATGAGCAAACGATTGACTTTGATCTGTCAGGATTTGAAACGATTAGTAATTCTGCAACGGCAACTCCTTATGTAACTTCATCAGAAGATAACCTTATTCAAAAAGAAGATGTTACCGTTTCAGATGGAAAACTGTCGACAACCGTTGAGGCAAAATCAGTGACAACTTTTGTTATCTCTGATGTGTCAGGGGTTAACGAGAATGCTAGTTTCCTAAAATCCGATGTTGAATATAAGATTGTTAACAAAAATAGTGGCTTAGTCCTTGATAAGGATGAGAATGAAAAAGCATCGGTCGTTCAATACTCAGATGATCACAATAATGTCAACCAAGAATGGTTCATTGAAAAGGTCACTGATGGCTATACGAACACGGAAAAATACAAGATAATAAGTGCTGAAAATAAAGAAGTACTTACAAATGTTGGGGGAACAGCTGTATTAGGTGAAGATGAAAACTTACCTACTCAACGATGGATTATTTCGACCAATGGATCTGGTGAATTTACTTTTATTAATGAAGGAAGTAAAGATTTACTAGAAGTTGGCGGACAATCGAAGGAGGAAGGAGCTTCGGTTGGTCTTTGGAGGCCGAATGCAGGTAGTAACCAAGTATGGGGAATATCTGAAGCTGGTATCACTAGCATAGAAAATCAAAATATTTGGACAACTCCAGGTATTGCACCAACTTTACCGGATGAAGTAACAGTAAGTTATAGTAATGGAAAAACCGTTGATAAAGCCGTAGATTGGGAAGAAATTGATGCCGAACAATATGAAACGGAGAATCAATTTGTTGTGGAAGGTAGTGTTGATGGTACTTCTGTGAAAGCTAAAGCAACAATTTACGTAAGTGAAGTTGCAAATATTGTCGATGAAAAGGTGAAAACAGTAGCGGGTATACACCCAGAACTTCCCGAAGAGGTTGCAGCTGAGCTGAATATAGGTGTTAAAGTAATGTTACCTGTAAAATGGGATAACATAGATCCGTCTCTTTATAAAGAGATAGGTGAATTTTCTGTCTCAGGTTTAGCCGAGGGGACAAATTTAGAAGCAATTGCTTATGTCAAAGTAGCAGAACGAGAGATTGCTAATCTAGCACTTAATACGGGTTCTGAATATCCAAAAGCAAGTGCGTCATTTACAGGAAATTGGGACAATGTAAATTATGTTAATGATGGAGACTACTCTTCGGATCGTTGGACCAATTGGGATCCAAATGAATGGAGAGAGAATGATTGGGTAGAAATAGACTTTGGCAAGGAAGAAATTATTTCTGAGGTGAAATTTACTTTCTATGATGATGAGACTGGAACTAGACCACCAGAATCGTTATATCTTGAATATTGGGATGGAAGTGATTGGATTGAAATCCCTGATACACATTTAGATGTAATGGAAAACACTGAAGCAACTCTTAAATTTACGGAGTTAGAAACATCTAAAATCAGGGCAATGCTTACAGCTATGCATGATGCGTGTATCGCCATAGTGGAAATGGAAGTTATGGGCATTAGTTCTATTCCGGTGTTAGGAAGTGATGCTACACTTAAAAGCATTTCAGTAAATGGAAATGAGTTGGAAGGGTTTCACTCAGATGATTTATCATATGAAGTAATACTCGATGCAGACGAATCAGAGGTCTTGAATATCTCGGTAACAACTTCTGATCTGTTTGCCAATTATGAGATCAGTCTCCCATCGTCGCTTCCAGGAGAAGCATATATTAAAGTAACTTCAGAAGATGAAAAAGATACAAGAACTTATACGATAAGTTTTATCATTTCAGATGAAGAAGGGACAGTAGATAAAACGAAATTAGAAGAAGCAGTAAAGGAAGCAAAAGAGCTAGAGGCAGAAAAATACAGCGCATCAAGTTGGGAAGCATTAGAGGAAGCATTAACCAGAGCCGAACAGGTACTAGCCTCAGAAAAGGCAAGTCAAGAGGAAATTGACAAAGCATTAGCCGAATTACAGTTAGCGATAGAAAATCTAGAAGTAAAAGAAGAAGGGACCGTAGATAAAACGAAATTAGAAGAAGCAGTAAAAGAAGCAAAAGAGCTAGAGGCAGAAAAATACAGCACATCAAGTTGGGAAGCATTAGAAGCAGCGTTGAGCAAAGCCGAACAGGTATTAGCCTCAGAAAAGGCAAGCCAAGAGGAAATTGACAAAGCATTAGCCGAATTACAGTTAGCGATAGAAAATCTAGAAGTAAAAGAAGAAGGGACCGTAGATAAAACGCAATTAGAAAAAGCAGTAAAAGAAGCAAAAGAGCTAGAGGCAGAAAAATACAGCGCATCAAGTTGGGCAGCATTAGAAGCAGCGTTGAGCAAAGCCGAACAGGTATTAGCCTCAGAAAAGGCAAGCCAAGAGGAAATTGACAAAGCATTAGCCGAATTACAGTTAGCGATAGAAAATCTAGAAGTAAAAGAAGAAGGGACCGTAGATAAAACGAAATTAGAAGAAGCAGTAAAAGAAGCAAAAGAGCTAGAGGCAGAAAAATACAGCACATCAAGTTGGGAAGCATTAGAAGCAGCGTTGAGCAAAGCCGAACAGGTATTAGCCTCAGAAAAGGCAAGCCAAGAGGAAATTGACAAAGCGTTAGCTGAATTACAGTTAGCAATTGAAAATCTAGAAGTAAAAGAAGAAGGGACCGTAGATAAAACGAAATTAGAAAAAGCAATAAAAGAAGCAAAAGAGCTAGAGGCAGAAAAATACAGCGCATCAAGTTGGGAAGCATTAGAAGCAGCGTTAAGCAAAGCGGGACAGGTATTAGCCTCAGAAAAGGCAAGCCAAGAGGAAATTGACAAAGCATTAGCCGAATTACAGTTAGCGATAGAAAATCTGAAGACAAAAACCATTGTTGAGCAAAATGTAATAAAAGCTCATGACAATAATGCCTCAGAAAAGGACGAAGTTAACGATAGTTTATTGCCAAAGACAGCTACATCAATCTTTAACTTTCTGTTAGTTGGCTTTATACTTTCAATGGCAGGAGCAATGCTTTTCTTCCTTAGAAGAAAAAGAGCTCATTAATAGGGGCACCGTCACCACTCGAAAATTGTTGTAATATGTCGACTGTTATAGTTGCTACCATCATGAACAAACGAAAAGCATCCTCGCAGTGAGGATGCTTTTCGACATATAGTGTGCCCGGCATGAGTGATAGATAGGTGGTGAAAGTCCGCTACAGGCTTGGTAGTAGGAACTGTTAGCTTAAGGCAAGGGTGTCTGGGGTGACCCAGAATCTGAAGGAAGCTGGAGGCAAAATCCTGAGCCGACGAACAGAAACTGCATAAAAGGCCGATTGGAGACGGATAAGTTTGCTATACAAAACGAAGTCCAATACTACCCGAATCTCTTACGGTAAATGCAGCGGCTACATGGGAGGAAAGGTATCACTCTTACTCGGGGAGATCTCATGAAGGTTTCCTAAGGGAACAATGAACCTAGAGATAGGGAAATGAATCATGAGAAGTCAGCAGAAGCCATAGTAGTTTCTTAACAGAAACGAAGGGCTGAACAATCTTCAATCTTGGGAAACAAGGAGGTGTAGGCAATTCCCGCCTAAACGCAGAAAACATCGTGGTAAAGACCGAATAGATGACTACCTATGGAGAGATAAGTTGGAAACGAAAGGGTACATAGGAGTGCGTAGGGATGCCGACATGGATATGACAGAACAAGGTGGTATTCATCTTATGGATAAGGTAATTGACCATAAGAATCTATGGATAGCCTATGAGAAAGTAAGAAAGAACAAAGGAGCACCAGGTGTCGATGGAATCACTGTATACCAATTACAAGCACATATGGACAAATACTATAAAGAGCTTCGAAGAAAACTAAAGGAAGGAACCTACCACCCCCAACCAGTAAAGAGGGTTGGCATTCCTAAACCCGACGGATCGAAACGGTACTTGGGTATTCCATGTGTGTTAGATAGGGTCGTTCAACAGGCGATTTTACAAGTGATTGAACCTATAATCGACCCCCATTTCTCTCCAAATAGTTTTGGTTTCCGTAAGAAGAGAAATGCCCATCAAGCAATGGAACTCGCTTCGCAGTTTTACGAAGAAGGATATCGAGTTGTGGTAGATTGTGATTTAAAAAGCTATTTTGATACGATACATCACCAAAGAGTTCATGCCTATTTAGAGGAATTTATATCAGATAAAATCCTATTAAGGCTCATATGGAAATTTCTTCGCTCGGGAATTCTGGATAAAGATATCTATATAGAAACTACAGAAGGGGCACCGCAAGGCGGTCCGCTATCCCCCTTACTAGCGAATGTCTATCTAAACAAATTAGACAGAGAGTTAGAAAAGAGAGGCCACCGCTTTATTCGATACGCAGATGATTTTGTCATTTACGTAAAAAGTAAGCGGAGCGACAACCGCAACTTTCTTAGGGTTTCATTTACAGAATCTAATGGGAAAGTAGGGTGCCGACCTAGCAAGTCGGCTAAACAACGATTGACAACGAAACTGAAGAAACTTACTTCCCGTAAACGTCCAGGTACATTTCACGAAATTATAACGGAAATTAATAAAACCACAATTGGGTGGATTAACTACTATGGAATATCTCGGATGAAGACGTTCATCGAAAAGACGAACCAGTGGTTAAACCACAGAATAAGACAGCTCATATGGAAGAGGTGGAAAAGAGTCAGAACTAGATATAAGAAGTTACGCCAGTATGGTATCGGTCATGAGGATGCCATGAAAACAGCCAATTCCCGAAAGGGATACTGGCGCATATCGCGTAGTGAAACTCTCCACCAAGCTTTAACTGTAAATAGACTCAACAAGTGGGGACTAAAGGATATGGTCCAACTTTACGAGAAGAAATACTCAAAAGGTTGAACCGCCGTATACGGATCCGTACGTACGGTGGTGTGAGAGGTCGGCGCGGTGACGCGCCTCCTACTCGATTTTCAGGGAGTGACACAGTCAACTAGAAGTAAAAAAAGAAACTGGTTTTTAAAAATTTAGTTAGTACTAATTAGTGATAACAATGCTACCTAATTCTTTTCCTAATGAAGTAATTTTAAGATTACCTTCTAAGAGCCTAATTGAATCTAAAACTAAATCAGTATCTGTTTTATGTGGTACATATGCTTCAGCTTCTTTATAAAGTTTTGACTCTTTAAATAATTGGTATCGCTCAACATATTGTTTTGCTACTAGGTTTTTCTCCGGATTGAGTTCAATTAAACCGAATCTTAGTAAAGTATCTAATGAAGTTTGATCTTGGTAATGCTCATCCATCATTAAGATTACGTTTCTTACTAAATCTACACCAGAACCATTTTTATTACTTTCAATTCTTATCGTTACAATGGGCACTACATTTTCACGAAATAGATTTTTAAATAAATATGCGTCATTAGGCGATAGATCTTTCAGAATAGAAGAAAATGAAGGGAGAATTATAGAGTTTTTTCTACTATCGACTGTAGACGCAATTAAGTTTGAAAACATATCTCTTAGTATCTCAGAATTCAATTGATAAGTGGAGTCCTCTACAGCTTTATAGGTTAATCCTAGTTTGGAAGAGTCTCTGTTTTCTAGAGGTACTTTATCAGTTTTATCTTTTATTTTTTGTGCAAATTGTTTCATCTCTTCATCTTTAACAATGTTATATCTAACAAGAGGATCTAAGACTTTGTGGGCTATGCCTTTAAACGCTTGTCCTATTAAATTTGATGTTGGATTAAAAATCTCTTCTTTTGTTGAATCAGGTACGACTGAAAATAGTTTAATTTTTGTCATTAATATTACCTCCCTTATATGGGAATATTATCATGAAATCCAGGTATGAAGTATGGATAGGTATGAAAAATTTAAAAAGTGATGGGCCTACATAATGAATCAAAAATATATAGAATGGCTTCTATACCTAATTGATTTTATTTGACCTGATAAAAGTTAGAACAATCGAAAAAATCAAAAAACAAACTAAAAAAAATATTGACAAACTAAAAAAAATTAATTATTATAAATTTGTAATTACATTATAGATAGGAGCCTATTAAATTGGAACATATTAATGATGAAATTGAATTTCTTACTTCAATGGTAAAAGGTATTGCTAAACAGTTCGGAGATCACTGTGAGGTAGTACTTTTAGATTTAACGCAGCATGAGAAATATGGAAGTGGGTTAATAGTTTTAATTGAGAATGGCCAAATAACTGGGAGGAAAGTTGGGGATACAGGAACTAATTTAGGTTTAGAAGTCTTGAGAGGAACTGATCGAGAAGGGGATAAGCACAATTATCTAACAAAGACGAAAGACGGAAGAATGTTAAGATCGACTACAATGTACATCCGAAATAGCAGTGGAAAGCCTATAGGATGTATCTGTATTAATTTCGATATTACAGGTCTCATGATGGCAGAAAGAGCTATTAAAGAATTTACAGATTTAAATAAGATAAACACGGATGTAAAAGAAGTATTCGTTAATAATGTAAATGATGTCTTAGCAGTCTTAATACAAGAAGCTCAAAACCATGTAGGTAAACCAGTAGCACATATGAGTAAAGAAGATAAGATGAAAGGGATAAAGTACCTTGATGAAAAGGGAGCTTTTTTAATTCAAAAATCAGGTGATAAAATTTGCGAATACTTTAGTATATCAAAGTACACACTTTATAATCATCTTGATGTAGTGCGTAGTGAACAAGGGATATAAAGCTAAGTAAGCCTTACTATTTAAAAGATACTAGAAGGAAGAAGGGTGATTTTTGTGAAAGAAATTATTAGTACAAATTTTGCACCAAAACCAGGTGGACATTTTTCACAAGGAATTAAAGTAAATAATACCGTATATGTAGCAGGACAAACACCAGTAGATCCAAAAACAGGGGATATTCCTTCGACTGTAGAAGGGCAGGTGAGGTTAGCGCTAACGAATATCAAGAATGTTTTGGAAGCAGGAGGTGCTAACTTAGAGGATGTTGTTAAAGTTAATGCATATTTAACTAATTTAGATGATTTTGAGACCTATGACAAAGTCTACCAAGAATTTTTTACTGAGAACTTACCAGTAAGAACTACAATTGGCTGTGATTTAAAAGGGATACCTTTAGAAATCGATGCGATTGCTGAATTGTAATATGAAAATTTAAAGGAGGGGTAGGGTTGAAATTAGAAAATAAAGTGGCTGTTATAACTGGTGCAGGACCTGGTGGAGGTATAGGGTTTACTATAGCAACAGCATTTCTTCAAGAAGGGGCTAATGTATCATTAAACTACTTAGCTAGAAATACTGAGGAAAAGAAAGAGTTTCAAGAGGAAATGACTCGGTATGGAGATAAAGTGAGCATAACGGAAGGGGACATTTCTAAAGAGGAAACAGCGGATTTATTGATTTTAAAGACAATAGAAAAGTATGGGAAAATTGATATTTTGGTCAATAGTGCAGGGATTTCTACCCCTACCCTTGTTCATGAAATGGATTTATCAACCTGGAAAAGAATGATAGAAGTTAATTTAACAAGTACTTTTCTGACAACGCGATTAACGGTTCCATATATGATAGAAAGTAGATTTGGAAGAATCATTAACATATCCTCACAAGTTGCTCAAAAAGGCAGTGTTGAACATAGCCATTATGCTGCTGCTAAAGCTGGGGTGATTGGGTTTACTAAGTCAGTGGCATTAGAGCTTGGGGAATATGGGATAACGGCAAATTGTATAGCTCCAGGACCTATAGAAACTCAACTAATGAACGAAGTAAGTCAAACATGGAAAGAAAATAAGAAGAAGGAATTGGTTATTCCTCGATTTGGTAAAGTGGAAGAAGTGGCTCCTACTGCGGTTTTTCTAGCGTCTGAACCAGATGGTAACCTTTTTACAGGACAAACACTTGGTCCGAATTGTGGAGATGTAATGCTTTAATTTTTTTGTCATATTTTTTCTGAATATTTAGATTTTATATTGGGGGGATAGCGATGGAAAATGAGAAGGTTTTGGTTAACGGTAAAGAGCCAGATGTAAATTTATATAACTCTGATCTTGCTCCATTAAGCGGTAAAAAGAAAAATTGGACTTGGTGGGCCTATGCAGCGATTTGGATGGGGATCGTACACAATATTGTTGCGTGGGAAGTTGCAGCCAATCTAATGGTAGCGGGGATGAGTTTTTGGCAAGCATTTGCTTGTGTATCTTGTGCTTATTTAATTGCGTTTATTGCCATTGCATTTAATAGCTATTCTGGTTCGAAGTATGGTGTACCTTTTCCGGTCTTAATCCGTTCTAGCTTTGGAACTAAAGGTGCTCAAATACCAGTATTTATTCGAGCTTGTCTAGGGATATTTTGGTTTGGAGTGCACATGTATATTGGGAGTATCGCAGTAAATGTAATTTTAGCATCATCCTTTTCAGCATGGGATAGCCTAGGGGATATAAATATTTTAGGACTTGGATTAAATGAATTTATCGCATTTGTTATTACGTTCACATTACATGCTTATGTGATTACCCACGGAATGGAACGTGTTAGAAAATTTGAATCATGGGCAGGACCGGTAATTATGGTCATTGCAGTAGGATTAGTGATTTGGGCTGCAAATGTAGCTGGTGGGTTTGGGAATTTAGTTTCGATACCTTCTACCATTTCTAATGGTGATTTTTGGCCAACCTTTGTACTTGGAATGACAGCTTTATTAGGCACAGTAGCGACTCTTATTTTAAATATTTCGGATCTAACTAGATTTTCAAGGTCTCAAAAGGATCAACTGATAGGGCAAGGAATTGGAATGCCAACAATGTTTATCTTGTTTTCATTAATGGCTCTATTAACGACTGCGGGAACTATGTATGCATTTGATGTTCCTGTTACAAATCCAATTTATGTTTTAGCTCAGTTTGATAATCCTTTTATTGTAATAGTTGGTGCTGTTTCTATTTTAATATCAACATTATCAGTTAACGTGGCAACTAATGGAGTTGCAGTTGGATATGACTTAACTAATTTAGCGCCATCCAAATTAAATTTTCGTAAATCAGGAGCGATTGCTTTAATTATCGGTGCCTTTTCTGCACCATGGCTTTGGTACGAAGAAGGTGGTTCACTAGATGTTGTATTAGGAGGAATCGGAGCTACCATGGGTCCTGTTTTAGGGGTCATGTTAATAGATTTCTTTATTATTCGTAAAATGAACTATGACCTTGGAAGCTTATTCAGACATGATGGAATCTATGGTGGGTGGAATAAAAATGGTTTAATAGCGTTTGGGGTTGGTGCCTTAGCTGCGTATAGTGGATTAATAATTCCAGCCATTAGCTATTTATATAATTACAACTGGTTTATTGGCGTTGGAGTAGCTGCGGTTACTTATCTTATTTTAATGTGGTCAAAGCGATCAAATATGGTTGGTTCTGAAACGGAGGATACGAGTGATAAAGCCATTTAAATTAGGGTAGTCAAAAAGATTAGAACAAATGGAGGCCTGCATCGTGATTAGTAGTGAAAGATTAGAACGAAGAATAGAATTGTTAGCTCAAATTGGAAAAACAAACGATGGTGGAGTTAGTAGAATTGCCTTAACTAAAGAATATAGACAGGGTCTAGACTTAATTAGTGAGTGGATGCAAGAAGCAGGAATGACGGTTCGATTGGATCAAGCTGGAAATTTAATTGGTAGGAAAGAAGGAGTGGTTCCTAGTTTAAAGGCTGTTGCATTAGGTTCCCATGTTGACTCTGTTGGAAACGGAGGAAAGTATGATGGTACCGTTGGTGTAATTGTAGGAATTGAAGTTGTCCAACATTTAAAAGAAGAAGGTATCCCTAATAAGCGTCCTATAGAGGTAATAGCTTTCTGTGAAGAAGAAGGTTCAAGATTTCAATCTGGTGGAGTATTTGGTAGTAGAGCGATGACTGGCAAATTAACAACAGAAGATCTTAAAGTAACTGATAGTAGTGGGGCTACTAGGTATGAAGTGCTGAAAAACTTTGGGTTAGACCCAGACAATATTGAAATGGCAATAAGAAGTAAGGAAGACTTTGAGGTCTATTTAGAAATGCATGTTGAGCAAGGACCTATACTGCTCCAAGAGAATACACCGGTCGGTATTGTAACGGCTATTACCGGTTTGTCTTTAACAGAAGTAATATTTGAAGGTGAATCCAATCATGTGGGTGCTACTCCAATGGATTTACGTTATGATGCTTTATTAGGTGCTAGTGAAACGGCTTTAGCAGTAGAGGAAATTGTTAATAGATATGGAGGGAATGCTGTAGGAACAGCAGCTACAATGGATGTTGAACCAAGCCAGGTAAATATTATTCCGGGTAAAGTATCCACTATTATTGATATTCGTGATACAGATTTGGATAGTAGGGAAGCTATTCTCTCTGAACTCGAAAAGAAAGTTAAAACAATCAGCGAACGTAGAAATTTAAAGTATAAAATGACTAGTAAATTAAAAGCAAAACCGGCAAAATCCGCATCTCATATATTGGAAACTATGAGAAAGAAAAGTGACGCTCTTAGTCTTAATACTATTGAAATGCCAAGTGGTGGAGGACATGATGCACAACTAATGGCAGAAATTACTGATATGGCTATGATTTTTGTTAGGTCTGAAAATGGAAGTCATAATCCTAATGAAATTGCAACAGCAGAAGATATTAAGTTAGGAGCAGATTTATTGATGAATACGGCCATTCATTATATTAATAATTAAACACTGGGGGGAGAATGGTGGCTACAATTATACAAAATGGGATACTAGTTACGGCATCTGAAATCTTTCAAGCAGACTTAAAAATAGATAATGGAAAAATAAGTATGATATCTAATGAGATTTTGGGTGGAAATGAAGATACGGTCATTGATGCAATGAATAAATATGTACTTCCTGGTTTAATTGACCCGCATACACATCTTGCAATTGAAGGAACACTAGATGATTTTAATACTGGAACTAAAACAGCAGCATCTGGGGGAGTAACGACTATCATAAACTTTACTGATCCGGATAATTCACAAACATTTATAGAAGATTTGAAGGAGTGGAGGGAAAAAGCTAAAAATTCTTTAATAGATTATGGCTTTCACTCAATCATCAATAAGTGTAATCCAGATGTATTAGAGCAAATATCTAGATTACCAGATGAAGGGGTAACATCAATTAAGTTGTTTATGGCATATAAAGAAAACATGGTAAATGATGATGAATTGTATCTTCTAATGAAAGCGGCGAAAGAAGCGGGGGTAGTAACCAATATCCATGCTGAAAATGGTAGGGTAATAGATCGCCTTATTGAAGAGGCATTAAATAAAAATAATACTAAACCAATTTATCACGCGTATACTAGACCTCCTTCGATGGAAGCAGAGGCGACAGCAAGAGCCTTACGAATTGCTGAAATTACGGAAGCCCCAACTTATATTGTTCATATTTCTTGTGAAGAGGCATTGATAGAATTTATTAGAGCAAAGGAAAGAGGGGTCAATGCCTTTGGAGAAACCTGTCCTCAATATTTAGTGCTGGATGAGGAGTATTTGAAAAAAGAAAACAGAGAGGCAGTTAAATATATTTGTTCTCCACCATTGAGAACAAAAAAAGATCAAGAAGTATTGTGGAATAAAATTAAGCTTGGAGCTATTTCTACAATAGGTTCCGACCATGCATCACATCCATATGTAAACGGTAAAGAGAACGGTGTAAATAACTTTACTAAGGCATCTAATGGCTTACCAGGTATAGAAAGTACGCTTCTACTACTTTATCATCATGGAGTTTATAAAAGGAAGATTACTTTCCCTAAGCTTGTTGAGATAACAAGCCAAAATCCCGCTAAGATTTTTGGCTTGTATCCAAAGAAAGGTAGTCTCAATATTGGGAGTGATGGGGACATAGTAATTTTTGACCCCAATAAAACTAGTGTCATCACGAAAGAATCACAGAAACAGGGTACAGAATATAGTATATACGAAGGGATGGAGGTACAGGGTAATATCGATTATGTTTTGTCCAGAGGGGAAATTATTGTTAGAAATAAAGAGGTTGTTGGTAAGAGCGGTCGAGGGGAATACCTATATCGAAACAAATTTAGTAGGTGGACTTAAAAAGGTGGGGGAAAATTTGAATATTTTAGTAACTGGTAGTAATGGTTTAATTGGCCACCATTTAGTAGAATTTTTACTACAAAGAAACATACGTGTTATTGGTTTTGATATTAACCCGACTGAAAAGGAATTAGCTAAATTCCCTAACTTTGTTTTTGAGCAAGGAAATGTTGATGATTTTCCTCTCTTAGCATCAGTTCTAAAAAAATATAAAATTGATAAAATTATTCATGGGGGTGGGGTGTCACATCCAAAAAGCTCTGAAAATTCTCCTAATAAGATTATAAATACTAATATACTTGGAACTTCAAATGTGTTTGAGGCAGGAAGGCTTTTTCAAGTAAACCAAATTGTATATTTAAGCTCAGCGGCTGTTTATGGAAATAGCAAAACAACTAATCTAAGTGAAAAGAATGTCCCTAGCCCAACCTCTATATATGGAGTAACTAAAGTAACAGGTGAATATTTAGCGAAAGTTTATAATGAAAAATATGGGATAAATACAACATCATTAAGGGTTCCATTTGTATATGGGCAAGGTCGGGTATTTCATGAGCCAATTAAGTACATTCTTGAAAAAGCTTTAAAGAATGAAAATGTAATTGAAGATACAGGAATTGATCAAAAGATAGAATATATTTATGTTAAGGATGTCGTTAATGCTATTGGATTAACGATAAAAAATGAAAATGCAAATGGTTTAACGTTGAATATTGGGACTGGGAACTTAACGAGTACAAGAGAAATAATAACTGTAATGGAAAAGCTATTTCCTGATACTGTCTTTGATTTAGGTCCAGGTGGTTTTGGGTATGATGAAATTTCTCCACTTGACTGTACGAAAGCAAAAGAAGTACTAAATTTCGTCCCTTCGTATTCAATTGTCGATGGAATAAATGAATATTATGATGTTCTGAAGGGAGCCAGAAGCCAAAGGTGATTTGGTGCCTATCACCACCCGAAGATTGTTATAATATGTCGATTGTTAATAAGTACTATTATCATGAACAGAGAAAAGCATCCTCACAGCGAGGATGCTCTTTTTTTAACAATTTTAGGGCAGTGACAGGCACAGGCACCGACCTTTAAAACCTCTGCAATGCTTCATATAATACTTGTGTTGCGATGATGCAATCCTCTTTACTACTCCACTCCTCGGGGTTATGGCTGATACCAGCTTTCGAGCGAACTAAGAGAAGGCCTATATCAGTCCTTTTGGATAAGATCATGGCATCATGTCCTGCCCCGCAATTCATCATAAAATGTGATAAGTTTAAGTCTATACATGTTTCTTTCAATATATTAACAATTTTCTTAGAGCATTGAGCGGGTTCTTCTTCTTCAGATATATCAATATTTACAGATATCCCTTTTTTCTCAGAAACACAATGAATAGCTTTTATAATGGCTTGTTTCATGTTATCTCTTAAGTTTTTTTTGATATGCCGAAAGTCGATAGTGAAAAATATTTTTCCTGGGATAATGTTACTCTCGTTTGGATGAAAATGCACTTTTCCAATCGTCGCAACACCACCATATTTAAGAGCGATTTGTTCTGTTTCTAATATGATCTGTGCCAATGCAATAGAAGGATCTTTGCGAATATGCATAGGAGTAGCACCTGCATGGTCAGATTCAGATGTTAAAGTTACTTCAACCCATACACCACCTTGAATTCCATTAACTATTCCAAGTGGGAGGTTTTGCATTTCTAGTACTTTTCCTTGTTCGATATGAACCTCAATAAAGCCGAGTATATTTTCAAACCTTCTGCTGGCTTTCTGGTGATTTTCTGGATTAATACCTGCTTTTATTAATGCTTCCTGATAAGTCATTCCATTCTGATCAGTTAAATTTAAAAAGTCAGGTGACAGGGTACCAACCATTGCGTTGCTACCGATAAACCCTGTTCCAAAACGAGTACCTTCTTCATCTAAAAAAGAAATGACTTCGATTGAATAATCTAACTTTACTGAGTTTTCTTTTAAGGAGCGTAAGGCTTCTATACCAGCTAATACGCCAAGTGCCCCATCAAACCTTCCACCTTGTGTAACCGTATCTATATGAGAGCCTGTCATTAAGGTGTCTGTTTTTCTTCCCTCGAGCTTTCCTATAATATTCCCAATAGGATCGACTCGTACCAACAGTCCTGCATCTTTCATTAGTTCTATAATGTATGTTCTAGCTTGTAAATCAGCAGGGGATAACGATGTACGACTATTCCCACCTTGATTATCTATTCCTATTTCTCCTAAAGTTATGATTGTATTCCAAAGTCGTTCACCATTAATCAAATGTATCCCTCCACTATCCCATTGCATGCCCTATTTTCTTTTTTATGATATTTATTTGCTATTACTTAAGAAGCTAGCTAAACGTGGATTTTCTCTATTATGAAAGATTTGCTTAGGGCTTCCCTCTATGACAATATTTCCAGATTCCATAAATATGACACGATCAGAAACCCGCTCAGCAAAATGCATTTCATGAGTGACAATGATCATCGTCATTCCTCCCTCAGCAAGTTCAGCCATTAATTTCAGAACATCGCCTACTAACTCGGGGTCTAGGGCAGAGGTAGCTTCATCAAACAACATTACACTTGGTTCCATTGCGAGAGATCTTGCAATCGCAACTCTCTGTTGTTGTCCACCTGAAAGATCGCTTGGATGCTGGTCTTTTTTTTCATATAACCCGACTCGTTTTAATAATTCTTCTGCCTTTTTAATTGCCACTTGTTTAGGTTGTTTTTTTACAACGATTGGTCCTTCGATGATATTTTCTAGAACTGTTTTATGTGTCCATAAATTGAAATGCTGAAAGACCATTCCCACTTTACTGCGATGTTTACTTAATTGTCTTCTTGATAACACAGTTAATTCTCCAACGCGATTTGTTTTATATTCTACCTTAAGACCATCTAGTATTACTTTTCCTTTAGTAGGAACTTCTAAAAAATTGATACAACGTAATAATGTGCTTTTTCCTGAACCACTTGGGCCAATAATAGAGACAACTTCTCCTTTGTTAATACTAAGGTTAACGTCGTTGAGTACAATTTGCTCGCCAAATTTTTTTTGTATGTTTTTTAATTCTAATATTTTGGACACCTGCATATCCTCCGTTCGTATTATTTACTTGTAGCGGCAATGTTTAATTTTTTCTCAGCGAATGTTTGTAATAGCATTAGTATACTAGTTAGGACTAAATAGAGGACTGCAGCTACTCCTAATGTTTCTAATGGTGAATAGGTACTCGCATATAAATTTTGAGCATTGAGCATCAAGTCTGGTACAGTAATGACAGATACTTGTGCTGATTGTTTTAATAAACTTGTAGAGTTACTAATGTAAGGTGGAATAATAATTCGCACAACTTGTGGGAGGCGAATTCTAAACATAACTTGAAATGGTGTTAAACCAATGGCTTCAGCACTCTCAATTTGTCCTTTTTTTACCGCATACATGCCGGAACGGATATATTCTGCTTTATATGCTCCCACATTTAAAGCCATCGCAGCTAGTGCAGCTTGGAATGCTGTAAGGGTGATGCCGAATGGTGTGGCATAATAAAATAAAAACAAAAGAATGAGTAAAGGGACACCACGGAAAATCCAAATATATATAAAGGCAAATCCTTTAAAGAGGGGATTATGGGACATCCTTAATAAACAAAGAATAAAACCCCATATTGTTCCAATTATCAAAGCTAAGATTGTAATTTGGAAGGTGACAATTGCACCTTCCAATAGAAATGGAAACCCATTTACAATAATGTCTGTATTCAAGCGTAACCCTCCCTAATGGTAATGTTCGTTTTTTAGTTATCGAAGGTTATACCGAAGTATTCCTCTGTCAATTGATCATAAGTGCCATTTTCTTTATTTTCTTCAATGATTTCGTTAATTGCTTCCTGTAATTCAGGGCTGTTCTTTTTTAAGGCAACTCCAACATTCTTAATATCAAATGGCTCACCGACGATTTCAATATGTTCACCGCTTGAAGAATTTGTCATATATTCACCAGCAGATACCATTCCAATTGCAACTACATCGAGGCGTTCCGCAATTAAATCAGCGAAACTCTCAGCTGCTCCTGGGTACTCCCTTAGTTCTTTATAACCTCCGATTTCCCTAACAGCTGCATCAAAAGCAGAACCGGCATTAACACCAACTACCTTGTCGTCAATTTCTGTTATATCTGCTACAGCATTAGTACCCTTTTTGATAACAGCTACAGCTCCATCCATTGAATAGGGAATAGAAAAATCAATCGATTCTTTTCGTTCATCTGTAATGTTTACTCCAGAAAGAATAATATCAAAGCGATCAGCTGTTAAGCCTGGTAGCAACCCTGAAAACTGTCCAGTAACAAATTCAGGCTCAACCCCTAATCCTTCTGCAATAAGGTGCCCCCATTCAATGTCATAACCGACAAGTTGGTTACTCTCATCCATGTAAGTGTAGGGCCGGTAGTTTCCTGTTGTACCAATAACGATCTTTCCGCTGTCTTGAATACGTTGTAGACTGCTATCTTCTGCTTGAACTGAGTTTCCGTTTGCTTCATGACTATTTGTTTCTGTGCTTCCACATCCGACTAAGGCTAGAGCCGATATACCTGCTATCAAAGAGAATAATTTGTGTTTGATTGACATGTTATAAATCACTCCTTTTATTTTTGAAAATTCTGTAAATTATTCGTATGAGTTTTCGGTCTCGATTAATCTAGTTTTGAAAGGTCTAATAAGGTGTAAAGCATGGTATTTGCACCTGCTTCAATATCTTCCCAACTTGAAAATTCCTCTGGGTGATGGCTTAAACCGTCTTTACTTGGAATAAAAATCATTCCTACGTCCGATATATTTGTCATAGAGTTGGCATCATGGTTGGCACCACTTATGATCGACTGATAGGATAGATTCTGTCTCGTACAACTCTTTTCAATTGACTGTTGGACCTCTTTAGATAAGGTTTGAGGTTTTTTTTGAACTCCATTATAAATATGGGCTATACAATTGTCGCTAATCCAATTCCTAATATTAGTTTCAAAGTTTTCAATTTCTCTTATGTTGCTCCCACGCATTTCAAGAGTGAGTTGGACCTCTCCAGGGACGACATTTTCTGAATTGGGAAGAACAGTTACTTTTCCAATGGTAGCTACAATATCATCCGTACTCTCTCTGGCAAGTTTATTCACTTGTAAAATTAATGAAGATGCCCTCACCAATGCATCCTCTCGTAGATTCATTGGAGTAGTTCCTGAATGACTCGCTTTTCCTTTGATATGAATATTTAGCCTTTTAATTCCTGCGATTGAATGGACTATGCCAATCTGATTTTGATTTTCTTCTAAAACACTTCCTTGTTCTATATGCAATTCTAGAAAATGACGATACGCTTCTTTTGGCACTTTTACTTTAAATACGTCTTCTCGTGTAAAAGGGAAGGAGGTGAATGATTTTGGCAATTGTTCTTCATCTATTAATCCAGCTATTGCACGACTACCAAAAGTACCACCAAGTGGGTTTGCTTCTTCTCCAACAAAACAAATTAATTCTAAAGGAATATCAAGAGGGTATCCGTGTTCTTTTAATACTTGCAAACATTCTAAACCAACAATAACGCCAATGGCTCCATCATAAAGCCCTCCCTCACGAACAGTATCCAAATGAGAACCGAACGCAATAGCTGGCTGATTGAGAGCGCCTATCCTACCAAAAACATTGCCAACTGCATCCTCGCTTACAGAGACTTCTAAGTCGTCTAGTTTTCCTTTTAACCATTCTAGGGCAGCTTTTTCTTCCTTTGAAAAGGCTAAGCGAGTATATCCGTTATTTTCGGCATTTGCTACCTCACTCATTTCTAGTAAGTTTTCTTTAATTCTTTCAATATTCACTTTCATATTTAGTTATTTCCCTCCTAATCCACTTGTAAGGTCCTTCAACCAATAATTAAAGTCAGCATACGTTTCTAAGGCAAATGTGAAAGTAACGAGTTGACTAATTTGTTGTTTACTATAAAAAGGGTTGAGCATTTTGTTGTACTTTTCCAATAATTCATTTTCATTAAAAGGTTGGTCGTGTTCACCTATGGCTGAAAAGACAGTAGCACTATGCTCCTTTCCATTATGCAAGTTAATTACCACTCGTGCAGGCCTTTGCTCAGGCAGCAGGCTCGTTAGATTTTTATCCTCATAAACACAAATTTTTGAAGCTAGCACCAAGAGGGATGGATCGAATAACACCGATTCATTATTTATTTGGTATAAATCTATTCCTTTTAACATGGTCGCTAGCATAAAAGGTATTGAAAATTTAGCTTCAAGTGGGGTCTTAGGTTGTTGTGTTTTGCACCGACTTGCTAGGCTATACGTATAGACTTCAATTTTTTCTATGTCGGTTGGTTCTAGATCAGACTCTTGTAAAATGGCCTGAAGGGCATCAAGTGCTGAGTGCGTAAAGCGGCAGGATGGATATAACTTAAAGTAGTTCTTTTCTATTAAAGGTGGTGTTAATAGTTCGTCGAATAGTCTTGAATGTTGAAATCCATTAGACATAATATGACTCCATAAATCTTCAACTACAGATAAAGAACTACGAAATCCATAAGACTGTAAATCTAGAGCTTCATAGGCTAAGTATGAGCCTATTCCAGTATATAAATTTCTTGCAGAGACCCCTTTTTCAGCAGCTTGCCAAGTTGTTGCGATTGGTAGTGTAGCTGCAAGCAGTGCGGTTTCAATGATATCTTCCTTGCTTTTATTAGCTAGTATACTTGCAGCCACGGCCCCTCCAACATTGCCCCATGTTCCATGTGGATGCATGTAATCTTTCATATTAGTTGCATATGCTAATCTAGAACTTGTTTCATAGCCTAATATAAAAGCTTTAATAAAATCTTCACCGGACGAACGATTGACGATAGCGCTTAAGTAGGCAGCAGGTAGAATATGTGCGGCGGGGTGACCTTTAGCAAATTGATTTCCTTCGTCTAATTCATTACTAACCATCGCTGTACCGTGGATAATGGCACTATTTATTTTGGTTGTAAAAGTATTGGTTCCTAAGATAGGGATACAACTTTCAGTGCTAGGTGTCTCTTTGCTTACATCTTTTATAAAGTTGATTATAGGTGACTCACTTGACACACTTTGTAAGACTGCTGCTAAAGAATCGAGAATAACCCATTTAGTACGTTCTATTGTGTTTGAAGTGAAATCATCGTAATCTAGAACATTTCTTAACATGTCGGTGAGCGATTTTGGCATCTGAATCCTCCTTGTATAATAATGATGAGGAGATTTTTGGAAAAAGAAAATATGAGATATTGGTAGCTTTAGAATGGACGTTAAAATTCGTATTTATATGAAAAAGTGTTTCAGGTACTGTGTTTATACAGTTTCTAGTGAGGTTAGTCTTAGTAGGTGTGTAGGTGTGGTGCTTGTTGGGCTGCTGAGCCTTTAATGAAGTTTCCGAATCCTGGATTCACGACAACCTTATTTCCATCATAAACTGTTGTCCCTCGAACTATTGTTTCTACGATTTTACCTTTAAGTTTTTTTCCATGAAAAGGTGTCATCTTTGAGTTGGATTGGAACTTAGTTTCATCAACTTCCCAATATTCATTTGGGTTTATTACGAAAAAGTCTGCATCATACCCTTCTGAAATTTTCCCTTTATTAGGAATGCTGAAAACTTCTGCGGGGTGTTGAGCCATGACTTTTGCAAATTGAACAGGACTAAGCTTTCCTTCAGAGACTATACTGTCATACATGAGAGGGACAATAATTTCTAATCCGGAAAGACCAGAAGCTGAACGGAAAATATTCTCGTTTCCAATTACTTTCTTTTCTTTTTCCCAAGGGGCATGATCAGATGAAATTAAGTCGATTTTTCCTGCTTGAAGGTGTTGCCACATACGATTTACATCTTCTGTTTCTCTAAGAGGTGGGTTCATTTTAGCCTTAGGGCCTTGTTGTTCTAAATCGTCAATATCAAGTAGTAAATAAGGGTAACAAGTTTCGCAGGTAACTTGAACACCTTGCTCTCTAAATTGTTGAATCAGATCGATTGTTCTTGGGTGACTAACATGAGCGATATGAAGTTTGGCATTTGTCCAATAGGCAAATTCCATTAGTTGAAGGACACTACTTGTTTCGGTAACAGGAGGTCTAGTCTCGGTATGAGCTTTTGGATATACCTTATTACTTTCTTGGTATTCTTGAATAAGTTGCTTAATGATCTCATCATTCTCTGAATGGAAAGCGACAACTAAGTCGACTTCATTTAATTTTTTCATAGCTTTTAATATCTCGTAATCAGGTATTTTTGGAAATCTGTACGGATCGGTTTCAAATGTTGACATCTTAAATGACATGGCACCAGCTTTTGCTAAATTAACAATTTCATCGGAGCCATTCCATTTCGAAATCGTTCCCCATAAACCAATATCGACGATTGCTTCTTTTTCGAGGAGTTCTACTTTTCGATTAAACTCTTTTACGTTATTTATTGGATTCGGTAAATCATATGGCATATCTAAGAAGGTTGTCACTCCACCAACAGCTGCTGAAGCACTTGTTTTGATAAAACCTTCTTTTGGGTTACTAAAACAGTGGACATGAACATCAATGGCTCCCGGAAATACGTAGTGGTTGCCATAGTCAATTTCTCTTTTTCCATGTAAAGGAAGATGTATAGGGGAGATTTTTTTGATCTTTCCTGATTGAACTCCGATATAAGAATGTTCCATCCTATCTTCTAAGACAACATTTCCTTTTATGACTAAATCAAAAGGTTCCATTGTTTGAGCTCCTTCTTTATAAGTATTTTTGAATTTGTTTAACGCTATCTAATAATTTATTGATTAATTCTGTTTGGTTCTTTTGGAGCATGCGCTCTCTCGGGCCTGCAATACTTAATGTAGCTACTGTGTAGTTATTTGCATCTTGAATGGGAACTCCAATGGCATAAACACCAATATCTAATTCTTCGTCTGATGTTGAGTACCCATTTTCTCTAATATCTGCAAGTTCTCGCTTCAGCTCTCCTTTATTCGTAATCGTTTTATCCGTATGCTTTTGAACGATATCCTTGTCGAATAATTCATCTAATACAGATTCATCAGCGTAAGCCAATAATGGTTTTGAAGAAGCCCCGCCGTAGAGAGGAATAATTTTTCCTTGCTCAGAAGATACATTTACTGGTTCATGAGATGAAACAACTTCGAGACTGACCACATTTAAGTCGGATCTGACCGTTAAAATGGATGTTTCACCTGTTTCTCGAGTTAGTTCCCGCATATAGGGTAAAGAAATTTCTGAGATTGAGCTATAAGATTTAACAATTGTAGCTAATTCTAAAAATCGATAGCCCAACCGATAAAATCCATTACTTTGTTCAGTAACAAAACCCTTTTCTTTTAAAACTCGAAGGTGCCGATATACTGAACTTGTCGGCTTATCAAGTAATTCTGCCATTTGTGGCACCGATAATTCTCTTTGATTAATTGTAAATAACTCTAATATCTCTAATGTTCTCTCTGCACTCATATATTTACCACCTTTAGCTATGTAGTTTCTCTAGTTTGGATAAGGAGAATAAACAATTTTAATAATTGATAATCAATTATCATTTTTTGTTAAGTTAAGGATAATAAAAATAATGACATTCGTCAACATAAAAGTTAGAATTTTTAGATTATTTAAAATGTGGGTAGGTTGGAGCAAAAATAATTAATCTCTAACTGAAGTTGAATTCATAATGTTTTTTTATAAAGAGTAGTTTTCACAGAGGGGAATGATTTGTAAAAACAGCATTTTTTAATTAACATTTTTGTTCCCTCTTAGCTATGATAGATTTTAAAAGCGTAGCTTACATACGTATAAAGATTTGATTATAATTAATTTATACAAAAAAGCTAAGATGGTGGGGTGCATGAATGAAGCAAAGTGAAGGGAAGATTATTTTAGAGCGTTTAGAAAAATTAATAGCTGACATGGGACTTAGTTCAGCTAATGCTGATAATAGTAGTTTAATAAATGAGTTACAAGAGATGTATAAACAAATAGATGAATTGGTTTATTTTGATTTTAGATATATTGTGGACCAAATTTATGATGGCATTTATATCTCAGATAGTGAGGGAAAGACTCTATATACAAATACAGCTTATAGTAGAATTACAGGAATTGATGCTAGTATTTTTAAGGATAAATATGTAAGCGATCTTATGAATTCTGGATATTTTACAAATGCTGTTACACCAGAAGTGATTAAAGAAAAGAAACAAGTCAACGCAATGGCTACTATACATAATGGTGTGAATGTATTAACGACTGGGAACCCTGTATTGGATGAGGAAGGTAACCTTAGAAGTGTTGTTGTTATTGTTAGAGAGATGACGGATTTGTTGAGAATGCAAAATGAATTGGCTATGACAAAGGAACGCATGTTGGCTGTTGAAAAAGATAAAATAAAAAATAAACAGGAAATTGAACATTTGAGAAAACTGAATTTTGAAACAAATTTTCTGGGAGAGAGTTATAAATTATCTAGTGTACGTACAATGATTCAAAAAGTAGCGGACCTTGATGTAACGGTCCTTATAACAGGTGAAACGGGAACAGGAAAGGAAGTTGTTGCTAATGAAATATATTCGCATAGTGAACGAAACGGGAGACCTTTTATTAAGGTGAACTGTGCAGCTATTCCTGCAAATTTATTAGAATCTGAGCTTTTTGGTTATGAAAAGGGCTCATTTACTGGTGCAGGGACAAAAGGGAAGATTGGTATGTTTGAATTAGCAGATAAGGGAACTCTTTTGTTGGATGAAATTGGAGAAATGCCGATAGAATTACAATCAAAATTATTAAGAGTTATTCAAGAAAAAGAAGTAACGCGTGTAGGTGGTAATAAACCGATTAAATTAGATGTAAGAATTTTGGCTGCGACAAACCGTGATTTATACGAACGTGTAAAAAAAGGTGAATTCAGAGAAGATTTATATTATCGATTAAATGTGTTTCCGATTTATATTCCCTCTCTAAGGGAACGAGAGGGGGATATTGAAGTGTTAAGTAATTATTTTTTAGATACTTATAATAAAAAGTATAATAAACATGTCGTTGTCGATTATGAAGGGATTGAATTGTTAAATCAATATTCCTGGCCAGGAAATGTTAGAGAACTGCAAAACATTATTGAAAGGCTGGTTATTATTTCGGAGACAAATACAATTGTTGATAATGACTTTATTAGAAAATCATTGAATATTAATCCAATAAATGTGAAGGATTTGGAAGTAGGGAGTAGTCTTAAAGAAATTGTACAAAAGGTGGAGAAACTAACGATTGAGAGAGCCTTAAAAAAGCATGGTAGTACTAGAAAAGTTGCTGCGGCATTAAAAATCAATCAATCAACCGTTGTAAAAAAGGCAAAAAGGTTAGGTATTAAGCTAAGTGATGATTAATATCATCAGAGACAGATGATTTTTTTCATCTGTCTCTGAAAGCGTTATCTTCAATAAACAAGTAGATATTATAAAAAAGTAGTGATGATAAATTTCATCGCTACTTTTTTTGTCATACATTAAAAGTTATTAAGTACGCTAATTTCAAGTTGGCACACTTCTTGCAATTAATTTAATTATAAATCATCAAAATGAGAAAGGAGGGTATTTTTTGAGCACCTTAGATCCGATGGCAAAGAAATATTTAGCATTATTAAACCAATCATCAGCATTTCAACCAATAGACCCAAAGGTAGCGAGAGAAATGTTTACACAAGCTCCACCTGCTGTTTTATCTTTAGCGGTTGAAGTAGAAGAGGTGCCTTTAAATAAGATTGAAGATACTCAAATTCCAGTCGGTGAAAGTTCAAAGATGAAGTTGAGAATATATACACCTCTTGGTGACGGTCCTTTTCCACTTTTTCTTTATTACCACGGGGGTGGTTGGGTTGTAGGGGATATTGAAATGGTTGATTTAAGTTGTAGGATGCTAGCAAATCAGACTGGATGTATAGTAATTTCAGTGGATTATAGGTTGGCACCTGAACATAAATTTCCTATTCCTTTACAAGATTCTTATGAAGCACTGAAATGGGTCGATAAAAACGCAAACTCAATAAATGGTGACGCATTCAAAATAATAGTTGGCGGAGATAGTGCTGGAGGGAATCTGGCGAATGCTGTATCGATGTTATCTAAAGAAAGGAAAGGTCCTAAGATTCTTTCTCAAATTCTTCTTTACCCCGTAACGAATATGACTTTTGATAGCACTTCCTATTTAAAATACCAATACGGGTTTGGACTGGATAGAGAGAAAATGATTTGGTATAGCGAACATTATATTAAAAATGAGTCTGATAAAACCAATAGATTTGTGTCCCCTTTACTGGCGGATGCTCTATCGAATCTTCCACCTACTTTGATTATTTTAGTAGAAAATGATGTTCTTCGTGACGATGGTTTTATGTATGCAGAACGATTAAACAAGGCTGGGGTTAAGGTAAGGGTGATTAGTGAAAGAGGTTTAATACATGCTTACTTTACAAATATGGTGATTTTTCAAGAACGAATTAAAAATACGGTGACTCATATCAAGCAATTTCTATTAGAAAATATAAAAAATCAATTTTAATTGGAGGACTAAGAAATGGATAAAGTGAAACAGTTAGACGCTGTCGTTGTAGGTGCTGGTTTTTCTGGATTATATATGCTTTATCGATTAAGAGAAGCTGGCTTTACGACTCGTGTATATGAAGCTGGTGACGGTGTGGGAGGAGTTTGGTATTGGAATCGTTATCCAGGTGCTCGTTGTGATACAGAGAGTATTCATTACTGCTATACATTTTCAGAAGAGCTTTATAAAGAATGGACCTGGTCTTCTCGTTACCCTGAGCAAGAAGAGCTATTAAGTTATTTAAACTATGTTGCAGATAAATTCCAATTACGTTCGGATATTCAACTAAATACTCGAGTGACAAAAGCACATTATGATGAAGAGTTGAATCGATGGATGATCTATACAAATGATGGAGAAATCATATCAGCTAAGTATTTTATAACGGGAGTTGGTTGTCTCTCTACTTCTAATATTCCTACTTTTGAAGGTTTAGATAGCTTTGGAGGAGAGTGGTATCATACAGGGAATTGGCCACATGAAGAAGTTGATTTTACTGGGAAGCGGGTCGGTGTAATTGGAACTGGTTCAACTGGTGTTCAAATCATTCCAACCATTGCAGATGAAGTTAAAAAGCTTACTGTTTTCCAAAGAACACCACAATACAGTGTTCCAGCAAATAATTATCCGTATAGTGCGGAGTTTATTCAAAAAACAAAAAGTAACTTTAGAGAAATAAAGCAGGCTCTAATTGATTCTCCAGCCGGTTTTATTGTAAAAGAGGGATTGCCTTCTGCTATTGAAGATACACCAGAAAATCGAGATAGAGTCTTTGAAGAAGCATGGGAAAAAGGGGGCGTGGATTTTCAATTTTCGTATAAGGATTTTACGACAAATCCTCATTCAAATAGAACGGCAGTTGAGTTTATCCACTCAAAAATTAAAGGAATTATAGATGAACAAGGGGTCGCTGAAACGTTACTTCCGCAATATTATTACGCTACAAAAAGACCGATCAAAGATTCTGGCTATTATGAAACTTACAACAAGGAAAATGTAGAATTAGTCGATGTGAAAAGTAAACCCATCATTGAAATTACTCCAAAAGGCATTCAAACAGAAAAGCAAGAATATGAGCTAGATAGTATTATTTTTGCCACTGGTTACGATGCGATGACAGGTGCTTTATTTAAAATGGACATTCGAGGTAGAGACGGAATTTCTCTAAAACAGAAGTGGAAAAACGGTGAAAAGGTTCAAACCTATCTTGGTATTGCCAATGCCGAATTTCCTAATATGTTTATGATAACTGGTCCGGAAAGTCCTTCTGTACTGACTAATATGCTTGTATCGATTCAACAACATGTAGAATGGATTTCAGGTGCACTTCAATATGCACGTCGTAATGAAATTGACTTATTGGAAGCAAAGAAAGAAGCAGAAGAAGGATGGAGTTCACACTGTGCAGACGTTGCATCAAAGACACTCTATGTCCAAACCGATTCATGGTACACCGGTTCAAATGTGGTAGGAAAACCAAGAAACTTCTTAATTTATCTTGGTGGACTTAAGAACTATCGAGAAATATGTAATAAGATTGCTGAAAAAGAATATGAAGGTTTTTCTAAGACAGTTATGAATACACCAACAAGTATCTAAACAACCATCATATTGAAATACTCAGATTACCAATAAAATTGAAAGTTAATCAAATGGAGAATGTGTTTATATTTGAATGGAGAGGTGAAGGAAATGTCTGAAAAGATCACATTTGCACCAATTAGTTATACAGGGTGGGGGGCTTTGACTCATCTATTGGGTGAAGTAGAGCGTTTTGATGTGAAGAAAATACTTATTGTAACAGATCCGTTCTTAAATAAAATTGGCTTAACAAATCAAGTTGCAGAACCTTTAAAAGAAGCAGGTTATTTAATTGATATTTATATAGATACGCTTCCTGAACCTCCTTTAGCGATTGGAGAAAAATTAGTGAAGTATACTCGTAACAATCAGTTTGAAATGGTTATTGGAGTTGGAGGAGGAAGTGCCCTTGATTTAACAAAACTTGCAGGAGTGCTAGTTTCTCATGAAGGGAATGTAGAAGATTATCTAAATTTAACGGGGACAAAGAAAATTTCCAAAAAAGGAATTCCGACTATCTTAATTCCAACCACCTCTGGAACTGGTTCAGAGGTGACAAATATTTCTGTTTTATCGCTTGAGTCAACTAAAGATGTCGTAACTCATGATTATTTGTTAGCAGACGTTGCCATTATTGATCCAGCTTTAACGACCTCATTACCACCTAATATTACAGCGTCAACGGGTATTGATGCATTAACACATGCGATTGAAGCCTATGTATCAAAGAATAGAAATGTGGTCACGGACGCATTAGCTCTACAAGCGATTCGTTTGATTGGTCAGTCTATCCGAAAGGCAGTTTCAAATGGAGAAAACAAGCAAGCGCGGATCGATATGAGTTATGGAAGCTACTTAGCTGGTCTTGCCTTTTTTAATGCAGGTGTAGCTGGTGTACATGCATTAGCCTATCCTATTGGTGGTCAGTATCATATAGCACATGGGGACTCGAATGCAGTATTACTCCCTTATGTTATGGGTTATATTCGTGAGAGTTGTGAAAAAGAGATGAAAGAAATTTACGATGCACTTGGTTTTAGCTCTGTTAACCTAACAATAGGTGAAGCATCGTATAAATGTGTGGAGGAATTAAGGAAATTAGTGAGAGATGTCAACATTCCTTCTACATTAAAAGATTTTAATATTCCTGAGGAGGGGCTCGATCGTTTAACGAGTGAGGCATTGAAGCAACAACGTTTATTAGCTCGAAGTCCAATTCCTTTATTAGAAGAGGACATTTATACAATTTATAAAGCTTCATTTAATGGTCAAATTGTTCAAAAAGAAGAAAAAGAAGAAGTGAAGGCCTACAAATCATAAATGAATTAGGTTATAGGAGATGAAATAAATGAAAAAGAAACTATACATTAATGGTGAGTGGATAGAGTCAGAAGAATATGCTGATTTATTTTCTCCATATTCAGGAGAGAAAATTGCAGAGGTTCCTCAAGCGTCTGAAGCACAAGTAGATGCTGCTATAGATGCAGCTTATAATACAAAGGAAGTAATGGAAGGACTTACATCTCATGAAAAATCAGAAATATTAAATAATTTAGTCCGGTTACTAGTGGAAAATAAACTGGAAGTAGCAAAACTTATTTCATTAGAATCCGCCAAACCGTTAAAGTTCTCATTAGATGAAGTAGAAAGAACGATTGAAACCTATCAATTTTCTGCAGAAGAAGCGAAAAGATTACACGGAGAAATGGTCCCTTTAGATGCAGCAAAAAATGGAGAAAATCGACTAGGGTATACAGTAAAAGAGCCAATAGGTGTAGTAGCTGCGATTACGCCATTTAATTTTCCGATGAATTTGGTTGCTCATAAAGTGGGTCCAGCGATTGCAGCTGGAAATACAATTGTGTTAAAACCAGCCTCTCAAACGCCGTTATCAGCTTATATACTAGCAGAAATGTTAGAGGAAGCTGGAGTTCCAAAGGGTGCATTTAATCTAATAACAGGAAGTGGAAAAAGAGTCGGAGAGCGATTAGTTAATAACGACAAGGTTAAAATGATTACTTTTACAGGAAGCCCAGAAGTAGGTATTGGGATCCGCAAGAAGGCTGGCTTAAAAAAAGTCGCCTTGGAATTAGGATCAAATGCGGGCCTCATAATCGACGAAAATGTTGATTTAGAGCAAATTGTACCAAGATGTGTGACTGGTGCGTTTTCTAATCAAGGTCAAGTGTGTATATCTCTTCAAAGAATTTATATTATGGAGAATCTGCTAAATGAATTTATGGAGAAATTTAAAAGTGAAGCAGAGAATTTAGTATTAGGTGATCCTTTAAATGTAGGAACGGATCTTTCAACATTGATTTCTAAAGGGGAAACAGAAAGAGCAAAAGGCTGGATAGATGAAGCTATTAAGGAAGGAGCTAGAGTAATTACCGGAGGCGAAGTGGTCAATAACATTTTGTTACCGACCATTTTAGTTGATGTAGATGAAAGTTCTAAAGTGTCATGTCAAGAAGTGTTTGCACCAGTTGTGATTGTTCAACCGATTAAATCAGTAGATGAAGGTATTGAATTTATTAACAATTCAAGATTTGGATTGCAAGCAGGAATTTTCACAAATGATATTCATACAGCTTTTCGTTCTTCTAAACAACTTGAGGTTGGCGGAGTCATGATTAATGATATCCCTACTTATCGGGTCGATCAAATGCCATATGGCGGTATTAAAGAAAGTGGGAATGTGAGAGAAGGGATAAAATATACACTTGAAGAGATGACAGAGTTAAAATTAGTCGTTTGGAATCAAACAATAAGCTAATTGTATATACCTCTACTAACCTATCTTTTGGCTAATCATTAAAAGGTTAGTAGAGCAACCATTTGTCATGTTGGTGGCGAAGTTGATATTAAAGAAATATTTATATGAATGAAAGATCGAAATACTAATATTTTTTGAAAACGTTAACAAGTTAAGTTCTAGAAGTTTACGAAATGACGACAAATGATAATCAAATGAGAGGGGTTTTAATTATGTTTTCTGCAATAATCCGTTTCTTTGATTGAACGATTCAACGCTACCTGCCAGATTCACTAGTGATTGCTTTTATTTTTACTATATTCGTTTTTGTTCTTAGTGTAACACTAACAGAATCGACTCCAGTAGATATTATGGTTTATTGGGGGGATGGTTTCTGGAATTTATTAGCTTTCACGATGCAGATGGCACTTATTGTAATAACAGGGTATATCTTGGCTAATACACCGATAATCAAAAGTGTATTAACTCGTTTAGCATTATTTGCACACACGCCCGGACAAGCTATTATACTTGTAACTCTTGTTGCTATGTTTGCATGTATGATTAATTATGGATTTGGTTTAGTCATTGGAGGATTGATTGCTCAGCACGTGGTGAAAGTAGTGCCGAAAGTAGATTATCGAATACTAATCGCCTCTGCTTATAGTGGAATTCTTGTTTGGCATGGTGGCTTATCTGGATCGATTCCTCTTACGATTGCCACTCCAGGACATTTCTTAGAAGAACAAATGGGTGTTATCCCAATTAGCGAAACTCTGTTATCACCTTATAATATTTTCATTATGCTCTGCTTAGTTATCACTTTACCAATTGTAAATTATTTAATCCTGAAATCTACCGATATCAACCATACAATTGACCCCACTATATTAAAAAGTTTTCATAACCATAATGAAGAAGCGGCTACGACTTCTGTTTTAGAAAGAACACCTTCCGAATGGATTGAAAATAGTAAGCTCCTTCCTTTGTTAATTGGGGGCGTAGGTTTAGTATTTGTTATTTATTATTTCTTTCAAAATGGACTTGATTTAAATATAAACATAGTGAATTTTTCCTTCTTATTTCTAGGTATTCTTTTACACAAAACACCAAGAAGATATCTGTCTGTTTTGAGCGATGCAACTAAAAATGCTGGTGGGATCATTATACAGTTTCCTTTTTATGCTGGAATTATGGCTATGATTGTTGGCTCCGGCCTCTCTGATAAACTCGCTGTATGGTTTATCTCTATATCTACTGATTTTACATTTCCATTATTCACATTCTTAAGTGCTGGTCTTATTAATGTATTCGTTCCATCCGGGGGAGGTCAGTGGGCAATTCAGGGGCCAATCGTTATTCAAACAGCTGTAGAATTAGGCGTAGAACCTGCAAAAATAGCAATGGCTGTTGCTTGGGGTGATGCATGGACAACAGTTATACAACCGTTTTGGGCTCTGCCCTTATTAGCAATTGCTGGTTTAAAAGTTCGAGATATAATGGGCTTTTGTATTATTATTCTCTTCTGGGCTGTTATTCCAATTTCAATAGGTATGTTGTTCTTTTAAAGAGATGTGGCAGATGCGCTGTCGGATGTTAATTTACTAGAAACAAACGAAAAAGCATCCTCACAGCGAGGATGCTTTTTCGACATAAATCGGGTGGCACCTGTCGAATTCACTATCTAACTTTCAAAATGATTTTCCCTTTCGCCCTTCCAGACTCCGCATATTCCATCGCTTTTTGAGCTTCTTCAAATGGTAAAACTCTATCAATGATAGGTTTGATTTTACCAGACTCAATATAGGTTGCTATAGTACGTAATTGCTCTCCGCTTGGCTTCATAAACAAGAACGTATATTGAACATTATGCTTTTTTTCAAGGGCCGTAAGTTTATGACTGGCTAGTGAAAACAACATCGTTTTAAAAAATCCGGAACCGTATTCTTTGCCAAAACGAGCATTCGGTAGTCCCGAAACGGAGACAATTTTTCCACCGTCTTTTACGACATCGAATGATTTTTCGAGTATTTGGCCTCCAAGTGTATCGAATACGGCATCATAATTTTTTAGGATCTCCTCAAATTTCTCTGTTTTGTAATTAATCATTTCATCTGCACCGAGGGATTTTACTAAATTCTCACCAGCTTCACTGGCCGTTGTTGCCACCGTGGCACCCATTAATTTAGCTAGTTGAATCGCAAAGGTTCCGACACCACCAGATCCAGCATGAATTAAAATCTTTTGTCCTTTTTGTAAGTGCATTATGTCATGTAAGGCTTGATAGGTCGTTAACCCAACAAGGGGGATTGATGCGGCTTCCTCAAAGCTCAAATTTTTAGGTTTTAAGGCGATGTCGTCTTCATGAACGGAGATATATTCGGCAAAAGTGCCGATATTACTCTTACGTGGGCGTGCATATATTTCATCACCCACTTTAAAACGAGTCACTTTCGCTCCAACCTTGACCACAACACCGGAAAAGTCATTTCCTAAGATAAGAGGCATTTTATAATTAACTAACAATTTCACTTTCCCATCACGTATCTTAAAATCAACAGGATTAATGCTAGCTGCATGAATTTCTGCGAGCACCTCATATTCCTTCATTTCAGGTGTGGGCATTTCTGCCATCCGCACGGGGACTTTCCCATATCGATCAATAACCATTGCTCTCATATTAATTCCTCCTAATAATGTTTGTTTATATTTCTTCATTTTCGTAAAAGTTCGTCATCAAAGTTTCAATATCCAGCACAAGCGTTTTTAATAACCCTAATTTTGTCCGTACATTAATAGAATAAAAATTTTTTGTCCCTTCTTTACGCATTAAAATAATACCAGCCTCTCGCAAAATCTTGAGATGGTGGGATACAGCAGGCCGAGAAAGGTGTGTTTGTTCAGTGATTTCCCCAACCCGTAATCCTGATTGACAATCCGTTCCCATTAACACTAACAAGATCGATTGACGTGTTTCATCACCAATCGCCAATAGTACCTTTTGTGAATTTATAAAATCCTCTTTGATCCTATCTAACTGATCCTGTTTATTCATTTTATTAATACCTCCAATTATTCGACAGGTGACAGTGACTTGTCGAAAAGATTAGTCTAACTGTTTAAGTTGATGAACGATATTGATGAATACAACAATATACGATTGCTGTATTCGGTGCAATATTGAGAAAGCAAATCGAGACGAATCACATAATAGAAGAGGACTTTTACAATATAATTAATTTTTTTTTTAAGAAAGTTATCCCTGTTCGCGAGCAAATATAAAGAAAGCCCCACTAACGAATAGAGGGACTTTATGAGAGTTATTCAACTTTAATGTGCAATTTTATGGAGGTATCATGTGGTTCATTCGTTTCCTTGTCTTTTGGAGAAGTTATATAAACATTAAACCATTCAATAGTAGTAATATCAGATTCTAGTGGAAAGAGTAAGGTCACGCGTTGCTCCTCTTGAGCAGTAAGGTTATGGAAATTATCCATGGAAATATGATTACTTAAGGTATCATGAGGAGAATCAATTATTTCGCCTGTGCTGGTTTCAACTCGAAAGTAATCATTACTAAAATGAATATCTTTATTTTCCGTAGTAAGGGTTACATCTACCAAAATGGTATCAACTATAGTTTGACCAAATTCGTTAACTTCGCTTTCATGGATATCAACTTCTAAGAAAGTGATATAATTGATTAAAAGATTAACAGGGTTTAGTTTGAACTCTTTGTTAATAAAGTCTTCTGTATAGGGCAAGCTTATTTCTTCATATTTAATTTGATTTATCTCTTCTGCAGGTGTGTCATCACTTTTGGGGGGAGCATCGTTGCTACATCCAGTAATATGGAAGATAAAGAAAGATAATAAAAGGGTTACAAGTATTCGTTTCATTTGTTACCTCCTTAAATTTCTATTAGAGTATATCAGTTAATGGTGCTAGTCACCACTTGAAAAACCTGACTATAGTTAACTATTAAAATCTTAAACAATGAAAAGCATTCTCGCTATGAGGATGCTTTTTTGATATATGTCGAGGAGTGATAGACTCCAACCTAAGTGTTTTGAATGTATCTTTAGTTTTAGTTCTTTTTTTATTGTGTGCAGGATTTAGAAAAATATTGAAGAACTATGCTAAGTGGTTATCATGTGTAGAAAAAACATGAAAAAAGGAATGATGGAAAATGATAATTCAAAATCTCTGTGAGGTATTTGGCTCAAATGCTAATTTTCGTGTTGGACAGGAACATGCCATAAACTTAGTTCTTCAAAAAAATAGAGTTCTTGTTGTTCAAAAAACGGGATGGGGGAAAAGTTTAGTCTATTTTTTGGCGACAAGAATTTTACGTCAAAGGGGAGAAGGGGTGACTTTGATCATCAGTCCTCTTTTATCATTAACTAGAAACCAAATGGATAGTACACATCAATATGGGGTTGTAGCTGATTGTATAAATAGTCAAATAAATAAAACAGTTGAAGATAAAAAACGTGTAATTAGTCGCTGTAATAAGGGAGAGTGTGATGTATTATTTATTACACCAGAACAGTTAAAAAATAAAAATTTTGTTCAATTACTTTCACAACTAGAAGTTGGTTTATTTGTAGTGGATGAAGCTCATTGTATCTCAGACTGGGGACATGACTTTCGACCCGATTATCAGCGAATAAAACAATTATTACAAATTTTACCTGGAAATATTGCTGTGTTAGCAACAACAGCGACCGCTAATGAACGTGTTATTACGGATATTTCCAATCAGCTTGGAGATTGTGAAGTTGTTAGAGGGAATTTACAACGTGAGAGTTTATACTTACATAAATTGCATTTACAAACGGCTGAAGAAAAATATGCTTGGATTTTGAATAATGTTAATAAGCTCAATGGATCTGGAATTATTTATGCAACGACTATTAATGAATGTAAAAGAGTCGCTTTATGGTTACAACATAATGGAATAAATGCAGAAGCCTATCACGCACAATTGCCTCACGAAAGACAAATTGAACTTGAAAAGAAATTAGCAAATAATGAAGTGAAAGTGTTAGTTTCCACAATAGCATTAGGAATGGGATATGACAAAGAAGATATCGGTTTCGTCATTCATTATTACACTCCAAAGTCTGTCATAGAATATTACCAGCAAGTAGGGCGAGCGGGACGTGCAATAAAACAGGCCGTGTGTGTTCTTCTTTATGGAGGGGAAGAAGAAAATCGAATTAATCAATTTTTTATGAGGAATTCCTTTCCGAAAGAAAAGCATGTGTTGGAAGTATTAAATTTTTTAGAGAGTCATGATGTAGTAAAAAAATCTACTTTTGAAAAGAGTATCAATATAAAATCAAATACACTGAACCAAATTTTAACGCAACTGTTACTCGACGGATTCATCGAAAAAGATTCGAGGAGTAATTATTCTCGAACAGTAAAAAAATATCAATCACAACAACAATATTATGTGGAAGTCATCGTAATGAAAGAACAAGAATATCAACAAATGCTTGAGTATCAAAAAACAGAAGAGTGTTTAATGCAATTTTTAATAAAAGCATTAGATAGCCCAGGTTCAGAAAAATGTGGGAATTGCAGTATTTGTAGGGGAGATAAATGGGGTTTAACGATCGACACGATTACTGAACAGAATTTGAATAGTGCTTCTTCTTTCTTTTCAAAAAATTATATTCACATCACTCCTAGAAAAAGATCGGAGCTTACATATAAACTACTAACATTTACACATGAAGAGGGATTGGCACTTAGTTCTTACCACGAATATTTAGGGCAGAAAGCGAGCGAGGAAAAATATAAGGTGGGTAGCTTTTCTAATGAACTTGTTCAAGCATCGGTGTTCAAATTAAAACCATTCCTGCAAGAAAGAAACGTAGATTTATCTGACCTAGTTGTTATACCAATTCCCTCAAATCGAAGACGGAACCTCGTCCCAGACTTTGCAAACAAGGTAGCCGATGCATTAAAATGTACTTATGAAAACATATTTAAAAAGTATGAAAATGAACCTGAACAAAAGTCGTTCCTTAATAGTCAATTACAAGAACAAGCAATAAGAGATTACTTATATATCGAAAGTAAAGTGAACCTAGATAATAGACAGCTCTTATTGGTCGATGATTTTGTTGATTCAAAATGGACTTTTACAGTTGCGTCGGAACTTCTTGGCGAGTTATATAGTAACATAAGAGTAATCCCATTCGCGTTAGCTGATACGAGTGGAAGTGATTAAAGAAGGGAGGATTATATGACATATAATGATAATGAAATTGCCATTTATTTATTTTGTGCACAACTGTATCGAACGGGAACAACCCCATTAACCATTTTAGAATGGAATGCTGTTGTGAAATCTTTGGCCAATCATAACCTTCAACCAAAAGAGTTATTGAAGTTAACTCCAAGTGAATTGTTAAGTATTCTCACTTATGCTTCTGAACAACAGAAACCAAGAATTGCGAGGAAGATTGATGCGAGGAAAAAGCTTGGCATTTCAACCCTTGAATTAGAGGAAATGACCCATAAAGGTTATGGAATCATGTTTAGAACGGAAATGCCAGCTAAAATTAAAAAGTTAACGCAACATTATCTCCCTGCTTTTTTCTATTTCGCTGGAGATCCCAATATTCTTTCTCAGCCATTATTAGGAGTTGTAGGGGCAAGAAATGCAACGGATGAGGAATTAAGTCAAACCGCTGTTATTGTAGAAGAGACTGTCCCAAAAGGCATGGCAATCATTTCAGGAGGAGCTAAAGGAGTAGATACAGTTGCAGTAGAGACCGCTTTAAAGCAAGGTGGTAAAGCGATTATATTTCCTGCTGATGGTTTGGCTAGATGGGTTAAGAAACGGGAAATTCGTTCATACATTATGAATAATCAATTATTAATAATGTCGACCCAAAGGCTTGAAGCTCCTTTCTCAGGTGCTTATGCGATGCAAAGAAATAAGTTTATTCATGCTCCATCTAATGCGGTGCTTGTCGCTTCTTCAAAGATATCTGGAGCAAAATCAAGTGGCACATGGGAAGGTGTTCAAGAAAATATTAAAAATCGTTGGTCACCGATTTTTGTGCTTGGTAAAAGTGAAGGAGTCTTAAGATTATTAGAAGAAGGTCATGCTAAGCCTTTTTCTTCCATTAAGGACTTTTATATAAATAATCATAATTTTCCACTTCAGAAAGTTCATTTTGAAGAGAAAATTAAAGCGTTGATTACATTAGCTGAGAAAAATGAGCTAGATAGGAAAACAATTGAACAAACTTTTTTATCCATGTTAGAGCAACATTTTGAGAAGGAAAATAAGCAGAAAAGCAACGATAAACATGAAGAGCAATTAACGATTTGGAATAGTTGATGTGAGAATCTGGTGTCTGTTACCACCCGAAAAATTTGTAGACTGTTAATAAGTATTAAAATGATAAACACACGAAAAAGCATCCTCACAGCGAGGATGCTTTTTCGGCATATTTCGAGGGGGGACAGTGCACCGATCTAAATCTAATGACATGGTAAAAAATGTTCATTTTTCATAAAAAGGAAGAAAAGTAGGTAATTTTTTAGAATCGAACTTCTCAACTCCGATTAAATGAAATATACTGAATAATGCATCGAGAAAACACATCAAATCCTACTATTTATTTAGAGGAGAAGATGTGCTTTTTTTTGCCATTCTTTAAGGAGGGGGAATTAGATTGATCAAGAGGAGCTTTATTTGCTTTATGATTCTTTTATTTGTTTTGCAGCCTTCTTTTGTTAGCTTTGGTGCGGCAACAGCAACGGCTGAAACAAATGATCCTTTAGTCGAGACATCTGTGCAATTGTTAGCAGAGAATAATGAAAATCTAGCTAACAATGAAAACATCAATAAAGAAGAGTCATTTATCCTGGAACTCAACTTTAGATGGACCGAGTCAAAAGGGACGGTTGTCGTTGGTTTGCCAGGGGAGTTAGTTGTAGAAGGTGTTAGTGAGCAAGCCCTGTTATTAGAAGGGGGAGAAGAAATTGGTACATACCATGTAGAAGGGAATCAAATTGAGCTAGTCCCTAATGAGATGGAAGAAACCGTTTCTGAACAAACAGGTCAATTGCGACTAGTAGCAAATTGGAATGAAGAGGCAGTGGAGGAAGTGGATCAACTTGATTTGGTATTTGTCCATGAACAAGGAGAGCAAGTGATTCCCCTTACTTTTGAAGAGGCATTAGTGGAAGAAGAAGTAGTGGAAGAGGAAGCTGAAGAGACTGTTGAAGAAGAGATGGTAGAGGAAGAAGCTGTCGAATCCGATGAATTTGTAGAAGGAGAAGACAGTTCTGAAGCCGTAGAAGAAGAGAGAGAATCTGTGGCAACGGATTCCGGTTTAATCGAAGTTCTTGCTGAAGCCGTAGAAATTCCGATTAATATTATTACAAATGTTGTTTTAAAGGATGAAGATGGAGAGCTTATTCATGGAATTGATAATCCAGACAATCGTCCGGAATTAGGTGATATTGCTAACATTTATATGGACTGGGCTTTGCCAAATGGACACGGGTATGGAGCCGGTTCAACCTTTACCTTTTCATTACCTCAATTATTTGAAGTATATAATGATGTAGAAGGTACGCTTGATTTTGGCAGTGAAACGGTTGGTTCCTTTGTTTTAGAAATGGATGGAACGGTTACGGTAACGTTTAATGAACAAATTGAGCAACTATCTAACATCACAGGAACGCTATGGTTTGAAACGGAAATGAGAGAAGAGCATCAAGGTAGTGTGGAACAAGAGATTATTTTTAATATTAAAGATGAAGACGTAGCGAAGATTCCGGTTGTTTTTGAAACCGATTTTAATGAAGCGATTGAAAAACGTGGAATCGTTGATCGGAGCTATAATGCGACAGAAATTACATGGACAGTTGATTTTAACAAAAACCGAGAACTCATTGAACAAGCGGTTTTAAAAGATCCCATTCAAGCGAATCAACAATTGAAGCCGGACTCGATCAAGGTATATAAGCTTGATGTTCAACTAGATGGAACGGTGATTCAAGGGGAGGAAGTATCACCAGATGATTACAGCGTGCAAGAGGATCCGTTTGAAATTTCATTTGGTAATATCAATGAAGCTTACCGAGTCGAGTTTACGACAGAAATTACAGATGATGAACAGACACAGTATTATAATGAAGCGACGATAACGGGTGCTAACAAGGAAGACATCTCAGCAGGGGCAACAGTCACAACAGGTCGTGGGGAGCCACTGGAGAAAAGAAGCAGTCATTATGACCCGATCAATCAAACGATTACATGGGAAATTAAGTATAACTACAACGAGAAAGTCATTTCACAAGAAGATGCGAAACTAACCGATTATTTTACAAATACTCATGATTTAATCATTGATTCGATTAAAGTAGAGAGAGTGACAATTAATGAGAATGGGCAAGAAAGTGGTTGGGAAGAGGTTAACTATTACCAAGTAACCGAAGTGTCAGATGCTACCCGAAATGGATTTGAATTACAATTTGATGAGGCGATCGATTCAGCTTATAAAATTACGTATCAAACAAAAGCAAATGAACGTGTTTATGAAAATGGAGTAGTTAATAACAAGGTAGAATCTGCAACAGATACAGCAAATGCCGGACGAAATGTTCAACAACAAATCCTCAACAAATGGCATTCAGAGGTTAATTATGCCAATAAGACCGTGCGTTGGACGATTGAATTCAATAAAGATTCACATGAAATGCGTGAAGTCAAAGTGGTTGATACCTTCCCGAATAAAGGGTTACATTTCCTAGAAGAGACTTTAACAATTACCAACACAAAAACGGGTGTAGTGTTGTCACAGCCAGCTGATTATCAATTAATTCCTGCAGCAGATGGGAATGGGTTTGAGATTAATTTTACGAATATGATTACAGATCCACATGTCCTAACATATGTAACGGAATTTGACTATGATGATTTAGTAGCAGCTCCATTTAAGAATGGGGTGACATTATCTTGGAATGATGCCAATGGAGACACACAAAAGAAAGAAGCGGCGTCTGAATTTTACCCTGATCAGTATACACAAAACAATGGTTTTAAAGGCGGATCGTATAATGCCGTGACAAAGGAAATCACTTGGACAATCGGTGTGAACTATGACCTGAAAACCCTTGAAAACATGACGGTGACGGATTATATTCAGGGCGATCAGAATTTAATACCGGAGTCGATTCGTGTCTATGAAGCGATTATTCAGTCGAGTAATCATATGGTAAAAGGGGAGGAATTGCCCGAAGATCAGTTCCATCTACAAATGACGGAAAATTCCGACAATGAAGAGGGGTTTATTGTCGAATTCCCTTATGAAACAGATAAGCCTTATTTAATCGAATTTAAAACAAGCTTAGAAGGCGAGTTAATTGTAAATCGTTACGATAATAAGGCGACTTTAGAAAGTGTAGGTAGGGATCCAATTGATTTAGATGCACACGTAAATGTCAATCATGGTGGTCAGTATGTTAATAAATCCGGTCAACAAAATGGTAGAGTGATTGATTGGAGAATTAACATTAACTTTGGTCAATCGACTGTATCGAATGCGAAAGTGAAAGATGAACAACAAGCCAATCAAATTTTGCTTGAAGATTCGTTTGAACTCTATTCGACAACAGTTTCTACGAATGGCCAGCCAAGTAAAGCCGACCTTCTCGTTGAAGGGGAAGATTATGAGTTATTCATTGAAACAAACGAAGATGGCTCACAAACGTTTGAATTGATTTTCTTAGAAGACCCGATTGAGCGACCTTATATTTTAGAGTATCAATCGTATATTAATGATGTAGATGGAGCAACCATTCAAAATAACGCTACGTTCACAGGTGATGAGGAAATTAGCGAGGGTACGAATGACAATGCAACAGTTGTTGTTCGTTTCACTAGCGGCGGCGGAACAGGAACGGGTGAGCGAGGCAGCTTAGAAGTGACAAAAGTTGACCATGACACGGGTGAACCATTAGAAGGAGCTCGTTTCACTCTATATGATAGTGACGGCCAAATTGCGATTCGCAGCCTTGTGACAGGGGAAGATGGGAAAGTCGTTTTTGAAAATCTTCTTTTTGATGATTATTTATTAAAAGAAGATCAGGCTCCTGAAGGATACGTTGTGGGAATTCAAGATACGCAAACAGTAACTGTAGACGGGGCTTCAACGGTTACGATAGAGAATAAAAAAATCCTCCGTCACGTAGAATTAACAAAATATGATGGAGAAACAAGAGAGACATTAAGTGGAGCTGTCTTTACTTTAGAAAGAAAAGTAGGAAACGATTGGGAAGTAGTCGAGACGGATTTAGTAGTAGAGGAAGATGGTCGATTACTAGTAGAAGATCTTGAGGCGGGTGAGTATCGTTTTATTGAAACGAAAGCACCGGAGCATTATCTACTAGATTCTACACCGATTTATTTTGAAATTGAAGAATTGCAAACGGAAATCACAATCGTTGAAAAAAATAATACGATTATTAAAGGTCACGCTCAGTTATTGAAAATCGATTCAGCTGACAATTCACCACTTGAAGGTGTTGAATTTGAATTAAGAGATCGTGATACAAATGAGATTGTGCGTGAAAATATTTTATCAAATGAAGAGGGGCTTGTTGAATTAAATGATTTACGACCGGGCTCTTATCAATTAATAGAAACAAAGGCATTAGAATTCTATCAATTAGATCCAACGCCGATTAACTTTGAAATTGAACCAGGTAATGATGCGACGATTTCTCTAGGGGATAAAGAAAATAAGCTTGTTACAGGTGGAGTTCAATTAACAAAAGTGGATGAAGATGATTCGTCCATCCGTTTAGAAGGAGCGATTTTTACCCTTTTAACAGCAGACGATGAGATTGTGAGAGAGGGTCTAGCAACAAATGAAGCAGGTGTGTTAGTCGTTGAAAACCTTGCCCCTGGCTCTTACAAATTAGTTGAAACACAAGCACCACAAGATTATGAACTGGATCCAACCCCAATCGAATTTACGATTGAAAAAAGTGACACAAGTACAATACAAGCGTATGAAGAAATGACGAATGCTTTGAAGACAGGTTCTGTTGAACTAGTCAAACAGGATGACAGCGATCAGACACCATTAGAAGGAGCTGTTTTTGACCTATATTCAAGTGAAGATGTCTTGAGTGAAGAAGGGTTAACAACGAATGCAGAAGGAAAAATTGAAGTCGAAAACTTAAAACCAGGTCACTATTATTTTGTCGAAACAAGTGCACCTGAGCATTATTTAAATAATCCTGATGTAAAATACGAGTTTGAGATTGTTCGTAGTCAACTCGTGACAGAGGAAGTCATTGTCACAAATACGCTAATTCCAGGAGCGGTTTCTCTCGTTAAAGTTGATGAGGACCAGGAGGAAGTTGCTTTAGAAGGAGCGGAGTTTAAATTAGTTGATGCGGAAAATAATACGGTAGAAGAAGGTCTTGTCACAGATGAGAACGGTCGAATCATTGTTCAAGACTTAGCACCAGGAACGTATTATTTTATTGAAACAAAAGCACCAGAACATTACCAATTGGATGCAACCCCGCAAGAGGTAATCGTGGAACGAAGCCAGGAAACAGCTGCAAGCATTACGATGACAAATGCGTTAGTTCTAGGAGCGGTTGTCTTAGAAAAAGTCGATAGTGTCGATGGAACGATTCTGTTAGAAGGGGCGGTATTCCAGCTTCTCGATGAAGCAGGTGCTGTCATTGAAGAGCACCTAGTGACAGATGAAAACGGCCGCATTGTCGTTGAAAATCTAAAACCAGGCAACTATCAATTTGTCGAAATCGAAGCCCCAACCGATTATCAGTTATTGGAAGAAGCGATTGAATTTGAAATTGTACGAAGCCAAGAAGAAGCATTGGTGATTTCCGTTGAGAATACATTAATTCCAGGAGCGGTCGAATTACAAAAAGTAAATCTCCATGATTCTTCGGAAAAATTAGAAGGAGCAGAATTTGAGCTTCAGCTTCTTGATGGAACGGTGATTGAATCTGGTTTAACAACGAATGAAGAAGGAAAAATCGTTGTTCAAGACTTACCACCAGGTATGTATCAATTTGTGGAAACAAAAGCACCAGCGGATTTCGTCTTGGATGCGACCCCAATTCCTTTTGAAATTGAACGAAGCCAAACAGAAACACTTGTCATTACAGCGACCAATGAATTAATTCGTGGTGGAGTCGAGTTGCTGAAAGTGGATGATGTCGATACCTCGCTCGTATTGAGAGGAGCAACGTTTGAGCTAAGAACGTTAGAGGGAACGGTTGTCGAAAGTTTAGTAACTGATGAAGAAGGAAAAGTCGTCTTTACGAATGTTTTACCAGGTGACTACCAGCTTGTTGAGGTAGAAGCCCCATTTGGATATATTCTAGACTCAACGCCAATCAATGTCACGATTGAACGTAGTCAAGAAGCGTTTGTTTTGATTGAAAAAGAGAACACATTAACACCAGGATCTGTTCAGCTAATAAAAGTAGATAATGTTGATAACCGTATTACATTGGCTGGAGCAGAATTTAACTTATTAGATGAATTTGGAGAATTAATTCTTGAAGGTCTAGTCACAGATGAGGAAGGGTTCATTGAAATTGATCAATTACCACCAGGCGATTATCAATTAGTGGAAACAAAAGCCCCTGAACATTATGTACTAGATGAAACTCCCGTCATTTTTACAATTGAAAAAGGGCAAACCGTGATTCCTGTCTTAACGAAGGAAAATACGTTAATCCCTGGCTCTGTTGTTATTAAAAAAGTGGATGAAGATAATGAAAATGTCCGTCTTATCGGAGCGGAATTTAAGCTTGAGGCAGAGGACGGAACAATCATCGCCGAAAATCTAGTCACAGATGAAGATGGTCGCATCATTGTGCAAGACTTAGCACCCGAAACGTATTACTTTATCGAAACAAAAGCACCAGAACATTATCAATTGGATGCAACCCCACAAAAGGTAATCGTGGAACGGAGTCAGGAAGAAGCAGCGATCATTACGATGACAAACAAGCTGATTCCAGGAGTGGTTGTTTTAGAAAAAACGGATAGTGTCGATGAAACGATTCTTTTAGAAGGAGCGGTCTTCCAGCTTCTTGATGAAGCAGGCGATATCATTGAAGAAAGCTTGGTTACAGATGGAAACGGTCGAATTGTCGTAGAAAATCTAAAACCAGGCAACTATCAATTTATCGAAATCGAAGCCCCAACCGATTATCAGTTATTGGAAGAAGCGATTGAGTTTGAAATTGAGCGAAGCCAAGAAGAAGCATTAGTTGTAACCGTTGAGAATACGTTAATTACTGGAGCGGTCCAATTAGTGAAACTAAATGGGGACGATCAATCGGAGCGACTTGAAGGAGCGGAATTTGTGCTTCTAGATGAAAGTGGAAATGATGTTGAAACAGGGCTTGTAACAAATGAAGAAGGTGTTTTAGAAGTTGATGGACTTGCGCCGGGTGTTTATCAATTTGTCGAGATTAAAGCACCGGCTCATTTTGTCTTAGATGCAACCCCGATTTTATTTGAAATCGATCGAAGCCAAGCAGAGCAGCTTGTCGTTACGGCAACAAATGAGTTAGAAAAAGGTCAAATTGAGATTGTGAAAGTCGATAAAGAAAGTGAAAAGACTACTTTAGAAGGAGCAACATTTGAATTACGTGACGAGTCAGGAAAAGTTGTAGACTCAGGCGTGACAAATGAAGAAGGAATTCTTACTTTTGCGAATGTGTCTCCAGGTGACTATGTCATCATTGAAACAGAAGCTCCAACAGGGTATGAGCTAGACGAAACCCCTCACTTCGTTGTCGTTGAACGTGGTCAAGTTGAAGCAATTGAATTAGTTATTTACAATCAATTAATTCCAGAAGAACCGGGAGTTCCTGGCGGAGATTCTGATAAAGAATCGAAACCGAATTTAGGTAGTTCTAAACCAGTTACAAGTGATACACCATCTGGACAATTACCGCAGACTGGTGAGCATTATTTTAGAATGATGTTGTTTGCCGGAATGTTCTTCTTATTATTAGGAGCATTAACTGTTTGGAATGCACGTTTCGTAAAATTGAAAGAATAGAAAGAGGGAGCGCTTTTGAAAAAAGGACGTTTACTCATTGGTTTAACATTTATGCTTATAGGGCTGGTGCTAGTCGCCATCCCTTTCTTTTCTGAATGGAAGCAAAGTAAGGAGCTTGATCATTTAGAAAGTGCCCTTGCGATTGTGCAAACAGGAGATGGGGCAGATTTAGATCAACTGACAGAATCTAGTTGGTCGGTAGAAGAGTTGGAAGGGATTATGGAACTTGAAATTCCCTCGATTGATTTAAAGCAATATGTTTTACCAGAGACAAATGAGGAGAATTTAGCCTTAAGCCTTACCCAAATCAAACCGAACCAAAATCCGGAAACAGATAACTTTACGATTGCAGGCCATCGAGGCTATCGTGGTGACCGACATTTTAGGCAATTACCAGAAGTGAAAGTAGGAGAAGAGCTCCTTCTTCACACAAATGATAAGACATATACGTATATCGTCGAAAGCATCACGATTATTGAGGCCAACCAAGTAGAAGTGCTAGACAATAATGATTACCCAGAAATGACATTAATTACATGTACACTATCAGGAGAACAACGAGTTGCGGTGAAGGCACGGTTGGTATAGTTCGCTCAAAGAAAAGCATCCTCAGCGTGAGGATGCTTTTTTGAAGCGTGTGGACGGTTCTAGCACTTCCAATTTCGACATGTTTTGCAGGGAGGGAAGCACAAAGAGAGGCAATGATTCCGTTAGAGGCGAGGAATTCATGGGGAAGGGAATCAAAGAGAAGCAATGATGCCACTAGAGGTCCTGAATTAAAGTGAAAGGGAATCAAAGAGAGTCAATGAGTCCCGAAGCCAGCGAATAAAGGCCGCAAAGGGAATCAAAGGGTGTCAATGAGTCCCGAAGCCATCAAAAAAAGCGTGAAAGGGAATCAAAGAGAGTCAATGAGTCCCGAAGCCATCAAAAAAAGCGTGAAAGGGAATCAAAGAGAGTCAATGAGTCCCGAAGCCAGCGAATAAAGGCCGCAAAGGGAATCAAAGAGAGTCAATGAGTCCCGAAGCCTGCGAATAAAGGCCGCAAAGGGAATCAAAGAGAGTCAATGAGTCCCGAAGCCATCGAATAAAGCGTGAAAGGGAATCAAAGGGTGTCAATGAGTCCCGAAGCCAGCGAATAAAGGCCGCAAAGGGAATCAAAGGGTGTCAATGAGTCCCGAAGCCATCAAAAAAAGCGTGAAAGGGAATCAAAGAGAGTCAATGAGTCCCGAAGCCAGCGAATAAAGGCCGCAAAGGGAATCAAAGAGAGTCAATGAGTCCCGAAGCCATCAAAAAAAGCGTGAAAGGGAATCAAAGAGAGTCAATGAGTCCCGAAGCCAGCGAATAAAGGCCGCAAAGGGAATCAAAGAGAGTCAATGAGTCCCGAAGCCATCAAAAAAAGCGTGAAAGGGAATCAAAGAGAGTCAATGAGTCCCGAAGCCAGCGAATAAAGGCCGCAAAGGGAATCAAAGGGTGTCAATGAGTCCCGAAGCCAGCGAATAAAGGCCGCAAAGGGAATCAAAGAGAGTCAATGAGTCCCGAAGCCAGCGAATAAAGGCCGCAAAGGGAATCAAAGGGTGTCAATGAGTCCCGAAGCCAGCGAATAAAGGCCGCAAAGGGAATCAAAGGGCGTCAATGAGTCCCGAAGCCAGCGAATAAAGGCCGCAAAGGGAATCAAAGAGAGTCAATGAGTCCCGAAGCCTGCGAATAAAAGCACGAAAGGCAATCACAGGCCCCCAATGAGTCCCCAAGTCAGCGAATCAACGCCTGCCAATAATGCTATAAACAGACAGGTGACACAGGCATTTGTCGAAAAATTACTAATACAAATGGAACACTATTGGCGACAGCTGTATATTGTTAATTTATAATTAAAGTAAAGAAACCTAAAAAGGGTGTCATAATGTGCTTAATGGATGTATCAAGTTGGAAGGTTGATGAAAACAAACAAGTTTCAGGAACGAGAGAGAAAATATTGGTTGATTCATCCTGATACGGAACAGCGTTCTTGATAGGTCGTTAACCCAACAAGTGGAATCGATGCGGCTTCCTCAAAGCTCAAATTTTTAGGCTTTAAGGCGAAATCGTCTTCATGAACGGAGATATATTCCGCAAATGTACCGATGTTACTCTTACGTGGACGTGCATATATTTCATCCCCAATCGCCAATAGTACTTTTTGAGAATTTATAAAACCCTCTTTGATTATATTAAGTTGTTCCTGCTTATTCATCAATGTTGAGAAAGCAAATAGAGACGAATCACATAATAGAAGAGGACTTTTATAATATAATCAATTAGTCATGGAGATGTGGATCTTGACGTCATTTTTTCGAGAATGTCATCCCTGTTTCCTTGTTCTCGATCAAATATAAACAAAGCCCCGCTTGTGATAGAGGGACTTTATTTCTTTATATTTAATTTGAGTTATCTCTTCTACAGGTGTGTCATCGCTTTTGGGCGGTAACAGACACCGATGAAAATCTAAAATTTAACATTCTTAATCAAATTGATTAACCTAAATATAAATATTACAATTAAAAAAATGGTAATAAACCATGGGAAATATAAAGCAAAAAAATTATCTGAGGATAAATTAGTGATATTTGTCATTAACCAAAAAAGAGGAATTCCTGGTAATACCATCATTACACTAAGAAAGTTAGTAATATTTTTATCCACTCTTTCTTTTAAAATAGAGATAACGACAAAATTAGAAATCAGAATAAGAACTAAAGTTAGAATTAGTAGTGTTAAGTTCATATAATATTATCACCTTTTTCAGTTAAGGATAACTATTTAAATTAAGGGTTTGGATTAGCACCATCCCATGCAGTTCCTAGAGGTCTCCAATAACTCTCATTAGGACTCATAGGGACACTCACAACTCTTCTACTTCAGTGTAAACGTCAACACCGTCATTTTGGTTTGCAAAGGATATTGCTGGGAACAGCAGTACAAATACGAGAAACAAAGATAATGTCTTTTTCATATTTTTTCTTCCTAGTTATTATATTACATTTACTGTTAATAACCGTTAAACTAGATTAATAAACATATATTAGAACTATATTCTATTCTTTTTAGATACAGCGATAAGAATGGCCAAACAACAATATGAAAAGCTAGATCGAGCTGAAGCCTTGTATCAAGAAGGCATTAAAAGCCTAGAGCAACCATCACATCATAAGATTTGGAGAGCTCTTTTTACTTGTCCTATTACGACAGTTCATCAAATTGAACAAGCAACCGGACCTAGCACCATCAACCATTCGTAAAGGGCTCAATCACCTTGTCGAGTTACGCATGGCTAGCATTCGAGTGGCAAGTAACTCCCTGAAGATTGCTAGCCCTAAATTTTTCTAAAACTCAAAGGAATTCCAATCCCTTTATCGAATAGAACAAATACCCCATTTATCCGCCATTCGCTTTATTCCCTTATTTAAGAAAGCTCCCATTTTTCATTGCTTATTTCTTTCCTATGAACCACTTCAATCTACAAACAAAAGGAGGACGTCTATGTGACAGCTAATGTCTTTAGCATTGGTTTAAAAGGCTTGGAAGGGTACCGTGTGCAAGTTGAAGTCCAGGTGTTTAGAGGAACAGAGTCGATGGTGATTGTCGGGTTGCCAGATGCCTCGGTGAAGGAGTCGAAGGAGCGAGTGTTATCGGCTATCCGAACGCTTGAGTGTAATGTAAGCACTGAGAAAATTGTCGTTAATTTATCGCCTTCTGAGCAAAAGAAGAACGGACCTTTGTTCGATCTCGCAATGGCCATTGCCGTTCTAAAGGAGAAGAAACAAATTCAGAATGAAATTCCACAAGAAACAGCTTTTATAGGAACTCTGTCTTTAGATGGCTCCGTTGTAAAAGTAGAAGGGATGCTGCCAGCTGTGATTGCGGCGAAATCATTGGGATTTAAAAGTGTGTTCCTCCCTTATGATCCCCTGATTCCGATTGAAATGTTAGAAGGGATTGAATGTTTCATTGTGCAACATATAAACGATGTGCTGCTCCATCTTAGTGGACAAGTTTCTATACCTATATCTACTCAATCAGTCTCGTTAGAAGAATCGACATCGCCTGTCGAGTTTGAAAGAGACTTTTCCGATATTATCGGTCAGGAAAAAGCAAAGCAAGCACTCGAGGTTGCAGCCGCGGGTGGGCATAATATGTTGATAAGCGGTCCTCCAGGCTGTGGCAAGAGCATGCTTGCTGAAGCGTTCCCCTCTATTTTTCCTCGATTATCAAAACAAGCCCAATTAGAAAAGATTAGTTTGTATCAGCTTGCCAAAGAGAAACTGAAATCCTCTCAGCTGCCTCCTTATCGTCACCCTCATCATTCCGCTTCCTCAGTCGCCATCATCGGTGGAGGACAGAACCCAAAACCAGGTGAAATTTCCTTAGCACATCATGGAATATTGTTTTTGGATGAGATGGGAGAGTTTACGAAAAAAACGCTAGATATGCTGCGACAGCCTCTTGAGACGGGAAAAGTTACGATTAGCCGTGCTCATTCTACGGTGACTTATCCCTCCTCTTTTCTCCTCATCGGTGCGATGAACCCTTGTCCTTGTGGTTATCTAGGTTCTAACACGCACTATTGTTCTTGTACAGCAAAGCAAATTAGAGCGTACCACAACCGTGTGTCCGGACCAATTTATGACCGGATTGATATTTTGCTTTCATTGCATCCGGTTGATTTAGAACAAACTCAAGAAGCGAGAGAATCCTCTGTGGAAATTCAAAAAAGGGTAGAGCAAGCAAGAGAAAGACAATATGTTCGTTATCAAGCAGAGGTCACGAATGCCCGAGTTCCGTTTAAACAGCTCATGGAAACAAGCCCGCTACCAAGCAGTCAGCAAAAAATGCTCACTCAGATATCATCAAAGCAGCAATGGAGCAATCGTGTCCAAATAAAAATGATTCGCCTTGCGAGAACGCTTTCTGATTTAGTTGGAGAAGAATCCATATCAGATGAAAGCCTTTGGAAAGCGATGGCATTAAGAAGGAGCCACTTTTCAAAGGAACAGATGAAAGTGAGGAGGAACTAATATATGGTGAAAACGGAGGAGGATGGTGCCAGCCACTATTCGAAGTTTGAATTACAATAGTAATGAGGTTATTCCTGAAAGGTATATAGCAACCACATTATTTCAGTTAGGCACTAGATAAGCATACTTCGCTTCTATAATGGATATACTTTTGTATATACATTAAAAGGGAGAGTTGATAAAATGGAGCAAAGGAAGAGACAGGAGGTTTTGAAAATGAAAACAACTGTTCAAGCATGGGGGAACTCTAGTGGTGTTCGTATTCCAGCCACCTTCAAAAAGATTCTCGCTATAGAAAATGGTGAAGAAGTAGAAATGCGTATAGAAAATAATGCCTTAATTATTGAAAAAATGAAATCAAAAGAATGGACACTTGAAGAACTAATGGATAAATATGATGCTTCGACCGAGCATAAAGAAGTCGACTTTGGTATTGAAGGTGAGGAACTTATTTAATGGCTTTTAAGCGTGGCGATATTATTATGTTAGATTTTGATCCGGCTAGCGGTTATGAACAAAAGGGATACAGACCGGCACTAGTTATCTCGCCGGAGCTTTTTAATCAAAAAACGCCATTTACAATTGTTTGTCCGATTACGTCCAAGAAAAAAGGGAATATCTTTGAAGTATTATTACCAGAAAGTGATGATGAACATAAAGTCCAAGGTGTTGTCCTCGTTCATCACGTAAAAAGTCTCGATCTTATGTCAAGAAAAAGGAATGTACGTGTGGTAGATGAAGCTCCTAATGAAGTAGTACAGGAAGTATTAAATAAACTAAAACCTTTGGTAACGTGAAGCTGGTGCGTGTCACGACTCGGAAATTGTTAGAATATGTCGAACGTAAATGAGTACTAAAACCAAGAACAACGAAAAGCATTCTCACAGCGAGGATGTTTTTCGGTATAAATCGACAAGTGACAGTCACTTGTCGAAAAAGGAGGTAGGTGGAAAATCGATGGTATCTTATCAGAACTTCAGAGGAGAAACCTATTATTTATATAGTAAGAAAACAAAAAAGGGAAACACCACCTTCTATTTTTCAAAACAATCAACGGATGCTGCTCCTATCGCTGAAGTTCCTAAGGAATTTGAAATCTATGAAGAACCTAATGGAAAAGTGTATTTACGGAAGAAATCGAAACCATACATCCATGAGCAAGAGCTCAAGGTGATTCAAACGGGAATAGAGAAGCACTCGGGTATAGACGACTTTAAGTTAGACATTAAAAAGAAGACTATTTATGTTTATATAGCTCATCAACCATTGGTAGCTGGAGCGATGCCCAATCACCTCCTTGAAAAGCATAAACAGTATGATACATCATTACGATTTATTTTAACGGACGAGGAAGAGCGACGATTCGAGGTAGAGAGATTCTGTTATAGTGGTAGTGTGGATGACTGGATTTTTCTAGCTGAAGCAACAAACTTAGAAGAATTAGTTCAAAAATATGTACAGCACCTGGGGAAGGAATCTTTTTATGATTTGTTTTGAGTTATGGTGGCTGTCACCCAAACTGTTGAGAGGAATTTTCTTTCGATAAAAAACCCTAAGAACCATAGAAGGTAATCCATTGTTACCTATGTCACAAAAAATCGCAGCAGTAAAAAAACATAAACCTTATTTAACGAGTAGTTCAGATGTCTAAACCGAATATAAAAAGAAGCATAAAAAACCAATGAAAGCCCCCTCTATTTTAATACCACCAAAAGACATAAAAAGTAGAGTTGCTTTTCAAGATCTCATGTTTCTAATGGATAAAGAAACCAAAAACTTAGAATACATTGTATCTAAGGTTGATGATGATATAGCTGGTCACATCCGTTTCCCAGATCCACTTGCAAATAACCCCAATTTCATTCAAAGTATCGATTTAATTGGCATTCATGAGAACCATCACCTTCTCTTATGTAAAAAATATTATAAGGTGAATTAAAAGAAATCGTTAGGGAGTAGTGGCAAGGGCTTGGCGTCTACTTGTCGAAAAGGGGATTAACTTGGTGAAAAAAGGATTGCTTTTATTTACTATTGGTTTCATTGTCATGGCTCTTTATTTTTATAGTGGTGTTCCAAAAGACGAGATGGAAGAAATTCAAATGGTTGTTATGGGATTAGAGCATCCTATGTTAGAGGTAGCTCATATTGAATGGCTCGAAGAAAATAAAGCCCTCGCATTTTATGAATGGGGTCATGGTGAAGAATTATCGTTTGGAAATGTCCTCTTAGAGAAAAAATTTTTAGGATGGGAAATGGTTCTGGGAGGTAGTTTGTACGTGTTAGATGATACTAACTTAAATTGGGGGCATTTAGATTTAAGTGATCATCTATCAAATTATACAGATTTACTTAGAGGGCAAATAACAGACCCTAAAATAGAGGAATTACAAGTTATTACGAAGTTTGGAAAAGAACATCAACCCACAGTTATCAATTATAATAATAATAAAAGATTTTGGTTTTTGATCACGGATGGAGAAGAACTTTTGGATGCTACTGTTCTAGGCTTTTCTTCTGATAGAAAAATAATAGAAGAAATTGAAACGAGTTATTGAGGGTGGTGCCTGTTTTATCCTGAAGTTTGCTAGATTTTTAAGAACGATATAAAAGTTTATAATTTTATGAGTAAAGAGGTTAATATGCATAGTCTTATGACCGTAATTACCTAAGCTGTTGGGTGGTTACTCCCTTTTTGGTGAAACTTAAAAATGGAATCGCCACTCTTCATGTTGTTGTGGGTGATATAGGTAGGAAGGATAAAGAAATGGCGATATTCCCCATCAGGAGAGAGGATGCGACTAATTAGTTGTGAAACCTTAAAAAGATGAAGATTTCCTAATAGAAGTAGGGTAAGAAAATTTAATACTCCTTATACATATCATCTACAATGGTTTTTAACCCACTAACAACTAGCCCTTTAAAATTAATTGCTTGATTAAGCACCTTCTTTTGTTCGCTTTTAGTTAAGTAGTCGAATCGCTCTCGATCTGCTTTAAAATATAGATTAATGAGTTTCATACTTTCATAGGTAAGGCGGTATCGGTTTCCAGATGGTAGTCCAGCTCGTTCAAATAGAAATACCTCTACTTCCTTTTCTAAATTTAAATGACTAATCCAATTGGCAGCTTTTATTGAGGTATACTGAGTAATTAAATTTGAATCTACGTTTTCGTGGATCTTATACTCATTTCGAATCTTGCTAGCAGTGAATCCTGTTATTTTTACAATTTCTGTTATTCGTACATTCGCTTCTTGTAATAGCTCTAATAAAGTTTGTTTATTCTCCTTTCCAATATCGCCACGATTGAAAAGTCGTCGTAACAATTTTAAGTGACGTTTACCGACACTACGGCTGCGTTCTTCAATTATGCAGGGAGCTTCGGTCATATCTGTGTAATGCTTCATGAAGAAATGCCGGTCAACCCCACCTACAAGGAGGAATAAGTCTCCTTTTTGCTCTTTTTCAACAGCTAGAAGTAGATCATATTCGCTCAACTCTGTAAAAGTTTTTTGCATTCGTTTAATATATTCCTTGGAAATATGCGGATGATTGATAGTTTTTATTTTTGAAAGGTGTATGTTCTCAATTCTTATTGTCATGACTGCCCCCCTTAGAACAGCATATGATGTGAGTAATTTGTCCTATTAATCTCATAGTGAAATTTTGAAAGGGAGGAGGGGAAAAGGGACAAGTATTAAAATAATATTTACAAAAGGTGTTTTACAAAGTAATATTATGCATAACGATATATCGCGACACATAATAATTTAAGAGCGAAAGAAGGAATGTCCGAAATGGCCTATAATGGGGGACCAATGACCGAAGCTATGTATTATGTTTTACTAGCGTTAATGCACCCGAATCATGGGTATCAGCTTATGCATGCGATTACTGAGGTTTCGAACGGCCGAGTAAAGATGGGGCCTGGAACACTTTATGGGGTACTTTCACGTATGCAAAAAGACAACCTTATTTCATTAGCAGAAGATGACGGCAGAAGAAAGACCTATCACATTACATCAGAAGGAGAACAGGCATTAAGAGCGGAGTATAGTCGCTTAAAATCCTTGATCCAAGATGGAATGATTTTAGAAATAGGTGATAACGATGAATAAGATCGTTAGAAAAATTCGTCCGAGTGATTATTGGAGAATCGGTGAGCATGAAAGCTGGTTTCAAGACATGGCGGCAAAAGGATTCCATTTGAAAAAGTTCGGGTTCATTTTTGTTCATTTTGTTAAAGGTGAGCCGAAAAAAATAAGGTATCGGGTAGATGTATCTCTAAAAAGTAAAATGACTGCAGAACAGCTCGAGATGTATGCGGATAGTGGATGGGAGTATGTGACGAGCTATTCACATTTCCGAGTGTATTCATCTCCTATTGAGCTTGACGCACCGGAATTACATACAGACCCTGCCGAGCAATCTTTTACATTAAGAGAACTGGACATGAAATTAGCTCTTAATGCTTGGTTAGTGGCTGTTGGCGTAATCTTAATGATTGGGATGGTATCCAGCATATGGTTCCGCGGTGGTACACCTACCTTCGCATTGGTCGAGGGGATTGCGATTCAACAAACGATTTTAACCTTTGTTATTGGATATTTAGCTTATATTTCCCTTCAAGCAGCCCTATCTATTCGTGCTTTGCGAAAACATCTGATCGAAGGAAAACCGATTGATCATCATGCTCCTTGGAAGAAGCGCTACCGATTAAATTCGATGATCACTGTTCTTTTTATCATCGTTGCTGGATTGAGTGCTACTCTTCCGTTTATGCAGCTTGTAAAAGGAGAAACGGCAACATTACCAGAAGCGAGTCTTGATTTACCGATTGTGAGATTAGCAGATGTAGAGCAGAATCCTGCCTTGATTCGGGGAGAATCTTATATGAGTGACGATGTTGATTGGGAAAATCGGTATACGTATAATTGGAGTCCGCTAGCACCGATCCAATATGAATCAGATGAAAACGGTGTTGTTCCCGGACAAATGTGGGCGGACGGAAGTGGTGAATATTCCCCTAGTATTCATACAAAGGTTTATCGGTTAAGTGTACCCGCTTTGGCAGATAATTTAATCGCTGATTTAATTAAAAGGTATAACTATAAATATAGTGATGATGATTTTGTTGAATCAACGCATCCAAACCTTGATCGTTTGATTGTCCTTGAGGAAAAGGAATTTAAAGAAGTGTTTGCTTCTAAAGGAAAAGCTGTCTTTTATGTTCGTTACTATGGATATGCAGAGATAGATTCGGTGATTGAAAGCATTATAGCGAAGATGGATATAATTTTGGAATAGGATGTGGTGTCTGTCACTTGTCGAAAATTGGCTTCTAATTACCATAACCAAATATACTCGGGAGGTGACAGGCACCTGTCGCTCATTTAGCCGCCTTTACCAAATCATTATCGCTCGCTTTTAGTCAATACTATTCTCGTCGTATTCACTATACCTGTAGGTTTTATTTACTTAAACAGCAAAGAAAAGAGCGAAAAATGTTCATTCAATAATTCGACATAAATCGGGAAGTGACAGTGCCTGTCGAACTAAGAGCCGCAATGAGTCCTGAAGCCATCATATAAAAGCTGCAAAGGGAATCAAAGAGCCGCAAAGAGTCCTGAAGCCATCGAATCAAAGCCACAAAGGGAATCAAAGAGCCGCAATGAGTCCTGAAGCCATCATATAAAAGCTGCAAAGGGAATCAAAGAGCCGCAATGAATCCCGAAGCCATCAAATAAAAGCCGTAAAGGGAATCAAAGAGCCGCAATGAGTCCCAAAGCCCATGAATAAAAGCCGCAAAGGGAATCAAAGAGCCGCAATGAGTCCTGAAGCCATCATATAAAAGCTGCAAAGGGAATCAAAGAGCCGCAAAGAGTCCCAAAGCCCATGAATAAAAGCCGCAAAGGGAATCAAAGAGCCGCAATGAATCCCGAAGTCATCAAATAAAAGCCGTAAAGGGAATCAAAGAGCCGCAATGAAGCCAAAAGTCAGCTAATCAAAGCCGTGAAATTTCTACAGGTGTCTGTCGCTTGTCGAAAAAAGCGACTTTACGAAAAGCATCCTCATAAATCGAGCGGTGACAGGATCTTGTCGAAAAGCAGGCACCTGTCTAAATCGGAATCCGAATTCTTATTCTTGTCCCCCAATTTTGTTTACTATCGACTTCTAGTCCATGCTCGACTCCATAGATGATCTGTAATCTTTTATGTGTGTTGGAAAGGCCGATATGACGACCGACAGTAGATTCCGTCACGAGTTGTTGGCGAACTGTGTTTAGTCGTTCTTGACTCATTCCAATCCCGTTATCGATGATATCTAAGAGGAGAAGGGAGGAGCGGACATGGATTTTAATTTTAATTTGCCCTTGTTCGTGTCCTTCTTTAAAGCCGTGGGACAGACTGTTTTCAATAAGTGGTTGAAGAATCATTTTCGGGATTAAATATTGGTGGGCAGCCTCGTCAATCGACCATTCCACTTCAAATTTATCTTGATAACGAATTTGTTGAATCCGAATATAACTTTCTGTATATCTTCTCTCTTTTTTTATGGAAACGAGATTTCCTGGTTCATCTAATGAGTATCTCAAAACATCTGATAATAATTCGACCATTTCGTTCAAAGAGTTATGCCCACCAGTTAAAGCTGTGGCCCGCCAATTAATCGTTTCAAGTGTATTATACAGAAAATGAGGATTTAGCTGAGATTGTAAGGCGTTAAATTGAGCCGCTTGATTTTTGTATTCATGATTTGAAATTTGCATTTGTAAATAATCATGTTTAATAAAATTTTTTAATACCTTTTCTGTAATATAAGAATATAAATTATTATTTTTTTGTCTCGTATGAAGCGGGATTTGCGTATGGGTTTTGGCATGATTTAATAAATCAATAATGGTCCGTAAATGCGTGCCAGCTTGTCTTGTATGATAAAGGGCATAAAATACTCCTATCACGAATGATATAAGTAAAGTAGTAATAATTAAGGTTAATAATTGATTTGGTAAACGATAGAGAGATTTCTCTGGAATCAAAGAGACAAATTTTAATTGGCTTTGCTCTGAGGATAGAGTCGTACTAATCATGTTTCCATTCGCACTTTCAATCAGGGCGGAACCGTTTACTTGAAAATCGATTTGCGATAAAAGCGGATAAATCGATTCTAGATTGACTCGATTGCTTGCTAAAATTTCGTCTCTTTCATTTAATAAAAAAACCTGCTGATCAGGGTGCATTGTAAATTTTTTTAATTGGTTTGAAATAAAAGCTTCATCGACATTTAAAATAAGTAAGCCGGTATCATCTGAACCGATTGGAACCTTCTGAAAAAAGCTGAGAACATTTTTTTGATATTGCTTATAGGCAATGCCGGTTTTGAAAATCGTTCTTTTTTCTGTCCAACTGTCGACCTCCATCTTCTCTAGCTCCCCTAAGTATTTCACCCACTGATTATCCGCATGATTATTCGGATTTGATATCCCACCTTGCTCAGTCGATAGAAATTGATCGAGTGAATTGGGGGCATAAATATAAATCGAATCAATATATTCTTTGCCAATACTAGGAGAATCAATGAAGTTTTTTAAATGAGCAAGTTCAACTAACTCTGCTTGATTGGGGTAGGGATTATTTAAAATTTCCTGAAGTTGCGTAAATTGAAAGGCACTGGCGACAACGGTCAGGCTTAGGGTATCTAGCTCTTGAGTAATCATATCTAAATTCGTCTTTGTTTGTTCAATGGCTCGTCGGTTTTGATCTTCAATACCCGTTACAATAATATTTTGGATGATTAAGTAGGAAACAGAGCCAAGGATGAGAATGGGAATGATCATAGGAATTAAATAAACGCTTAAATTACGCAGAAAGAACTGTCTGTATAGCTTTTCAAGCTCTCTTTCCATTTATAATAGTTCCTTTATTTCTCGAGGAGATTTTCCAAAATATTGATTGAATTTACGGGTGAAATTTTTAGGATTACTGTATCCGACGAGATGGCTAATTTCATACATTTTAAATGTAGGATCTTGTAAAAGCTCTAAGGCCTTTTTCATCCGAATATGGGTCAGGTAGTCAGAGAAGTTGATGCCTGTTTTTTCTTTGAAAAATGTACTGAGATACGTAGCGCTCATTCCTGCTTGCTCAGCAGCAGCATCAAGGGACGCTTCTCCAAAGGACTGATGAACATACTCATTAATAAGTTGAATCGTTTTATTTGGTGTTTGTTTAATATATGGCAATAAATCTTCAGGGAGAAGGGACTCGATTATCGCAAATTGATTGTTTTTATCTAAATCTTTTTTTACCTCTTTGAAGGTTTCAAGAAGCTCTGCTTGTTTCGTTGGTTTTAATAAAAACCTTCTTACCCCGTATTCCATCGCTTTTTGTGCATATTCGAATTCTTTATAGCCACTTAGAAAAATGATAATCAACTCTGGTTTATTTTTTCGAAGTTCTTTGGCGAGATCAAGTCCAGAAATCTCGGGCATTCGAATATCACAAAGAAGAACATCCACTTTCTTTTCGGATAAAATACTCAAGGCTTCTTTTCCATTTGCTGCGGCCCCTGCCACTTCAAATCCAATATTCTCCCATGGGAAATACGTACTTAAACCCATTCGGATGTCATATTCATCGTCTGCAATTAATAATTGGAACATCGCTATCACTCCTTCTAAGTATCTTTTTCGAAAAATGATAGAACTAGTAAGATAACCTGTCATTAATTATCTGATAATTCTAACTTATTTTCAGGACAATTGATACCTTTTCCAAAAAAATGAGTTCTTTTCAGAATAATTGATACTTCTTAGCGAATTTTCACCCCTGTGCGATGTGATTTTCATCGGGTAAATTGAGATTAAGATTCTTACCTTATAACAGAAGGAGGTTAAAAAATGAGTTGGTCAGAGAAGATAAGCGGGACCATTGAAGAGAAAAGAAGTCAATTGATTGAAGTGAGTGATGCGATTTGGTCTTTTGCGGAAACAAAATATGAGGAGTATCAGTCAGCAAAATTATTGGCTGAAGTTTTAAGAAAGGAAGGGTTTACGGTTACGGAAGGGGCAGGGGGAATCCCAACCGCAATCGTCGCAACATATGGTACGGGCTCACCAACGATAGGCATTTTAGGAGAATATGATGCACTCTTTTATTTGAGTCAAAAGAAAGGAATCACATCGCCTGAACCAATTGAAGAAGGTGGAAAGGGACATGGATGTGGCCACAATCTCCTTGGGACGGCAGCTTTAGCCGCAGCCATTGCAGTGAAAGAAGAGATTCTGACTGGAAGTTTTTCCGGTACGATTAAATTCTTTGGCTGTCCGGCAGAAGAAGGCGGTGGAGGGAAAGGATTTATGGTGAAAGCCGGTTTATTTGCGGATGTAGATGCTGCTATTACATGGCACCCAGCAACAATTAATGCCATTATGTCGGGACAAATGCTCGCAACGACCCAACATTATTTTACGTTTAAAGGCAGAGCCTCCCATGCAGGGGCAACTCCTCATTTAGGAAGAAGTGCTTTAGATGCTGTTAGTTTAATGAATGCAGGAGCGAATTTTTTAAGAGAGCATTTAGAACAAGATACACGTATTCATTATGCGATAACGAATACTGGAGGTGACTCAGCGAATGTCGTCCAACATGAAGCGCAGGTTCTTTATAAATTAAGAGGTCCGAATATGAAGTCCGTTCAAGGTATTTTTGACAGAGTCAAAGATATAGCGGATGGTGCGGCCCTAATGACGGGGACTGAAGTGACGCATTCCTTTGATGCGGGTTCATCTGACTTATTTTTAAATGAGACCTTAGAGCAAACGATGAGTGCGGCTTTTACTGAATTAGGACCACCTACCTTTACAGAAGAAGAGAAAGTTTTTGCTTCAAACATTCGCGAAACGTTTCCATTAACAACCGAAGAAGCAAAACAAGAGCCTTTAAATTCTTTTCTCGTTCCTTATCAACATAATTTTATGAAGTCTCATGGTTCAACCGATGTTGGCGATGTCAGCTGGGTCGTACCAACTGTCCAATGTACGACGGTCTGCTTTGCGAATGGGACTCCTTTTCATACGTGGCAAGTCGTCAGTCAAGGAGCAACATCCATTGGTCATAAAGGAATGCTTCATGCGGGGAAAGTGATGGCTTTAACAGCAGTGAAGCTCTTTCTAGATACTGATACGTTAGAAAAAGCGAAGCAAGAGCACCAAGAGAGACGAGAACATAACCCATATATTAGTCCAATCCCAAAAGAAATGGCTTTGCCTAAAATATTACTGAAAAATTAAGGAGGAATAATAGTGGAATTAGCTAAAAAAATCGAGCAGTTCATTGAAGAGAATAAGGATTTATATACAGAGATTAGTGATCAAATTTGGGATTATGCGGAAACGAATTATTTGGAATATAAATCAGCTGAGTTATTAGCTTCAACACTTGAAAAAAATCATTTTCGAGTGACAAGAGGGGCTGGAGATATACCGACCGCATTTGTTGCTGAATATGGTCAAGGATCGCCCGTTATCGCTATCTTAGGTGAATACGATGCGTTATTTTATTTAAGTCAGGAGCCAGGACTTGCTTATTATAAGCCAGTTGAAAAAGGAGGGAATGGCCATGGCTGTGGACATAATCTTCTAGGGACAGCTGGTGTCACATCCGTATTGGCGATTAAGAAATGGTTACAAGAAGAAGGAATTTCCGGAACGATTCGTTATTATGGCTGTCCAGCAGAAGAAGGAGGAGCTGGAAAGGTTCATATGGTGAATGCAGGATTGTTTAAAGACGTCGATTTAGCGATTAGTTGGCACCCTGCTACAGTAAATAGCATTATTTCAAGAAGAATGATTGCGACTAATCGAATTTATTACACGTTTAAAGGCAGAGCTTCCCATGCAGGGGCAAGCCCTCATTTAGGTCGGAGTGCCTTAGATGCTGTTGAACTAATGAATATTGGGGCTAATTATTTAAGGGAGCATCTAATTGATGATACGAGATTACATTACGCTATTACGAATGCTGGGGGTAATTCACCGAATGTCGTTCAACATGAGGCCCAAGTCCAATACGTTTTACGAGGACCGAATATTGGCATCGTTCATGATATGGTCGATCGAGTCACCAAGATTGCTGAAGGGGCAGCAATGATGACAGAAACTAGTGTAGAAAGGTATATCGACTCAGGTACCTCTGATCTCATTCCGAACAAACCGTTAGAAGAGTTAATGCATAAATGCTTTCAGGAATTAGGAACACCAAGTTATACAGAAGAGGAAAGGGCCTTTGCCAAACAAATTCGTTCGACGTTATCACCAGAAGAAAAGGTAAGTTCTTTTGATTTATTTGAAGATCTTTTACCTTATGAATATGACGCGGGATACATGCACGGTTCAAGCGATGTAGGTGATGTAAGTTGGACAGTTCCAACGGCTCAATGTACAACGGCGTGTCTGGCAATGGATACGACTTTACACACGTGGCAGGTCGTTAGCCAAGGAAGAACATCCGTAGCTCATAAAGGAATGCTTCAAGCGGGGAAAGTCATGGCTTTAACTGCTGCAAGGTTATATCAAGAGCCGGATGTCATTGCGGCAGCCAAAGTTGCCCATCACGAAGAATTAAAAGATAAAGTCTATATTTGTCCGATTCCTGATGGTATTGGTTTGCCTGACTATGCGAAAGAAAAGAAATTAATTTCAACGAAGTAAGGAGGAATGAGAAATGGCTAAAGATGAAGTGATTTTACAATTAAATGAGATAGACGTTAGCTTCTCCGGTGATGATGGAGATGTGAAGGCATTAGATCGTGTCTCTTTCCAAATTAAAAAGGGAGAGGTCTTAGGCGTTGTCGGTGAATCAGGTTGTGGAAAAAGTGTCACCTCTTTAGCAATCATGCGCCTATTAGGTCAAAAGGGGAGGATCTCCAACGGAAATATTACCTTTAAAGAAAAAGAATTGCTCACTTTAACTGAATATGAAATGAGAAAGATTCGCGGCAATGACATTTCAATGATCTTTCAAGAGCCAATGACGTCTTTAAATCCGGTATTTACGATTGGTAATCAGCTTTGTGAAGCCATTTCTCTTCATTTTAAGGTTTCAAAAAAAGTCGCCAAAGAAAAAGCGGTAGAAATTTTGATAAAAGTCGGCATTCCACGAGCGGAAGAAATGATGAATGAATACCCTCATGCTCTATCAGGTGGAATGCGGCAAAGAGTCATGATTGCGATGGCTTTAGTTTGCGAACCTACGCTTTTAATTGCAGATGAACCAACAACGGCTTTAGATGTGACGATTCAAGCACAAATATTGGAATTGATTCGTACCCTTGGCCAGGATACAGGAGCATCGGTCATGCTTATTACTCATGATTTAGGTGTCATCGCGGAGATGGCCGATCGTGTCGTCGTTATGTATGCTGGTCAGGTCATTGAGGAAACCGATGTGTATACGTTGTTTGATCACCCCGAGCATCCTTATACACAAGGGTTACTCGCTTCAGTTCCTCATATGGATGCTGAGCATGAGGAAAGGTTGGCTTCTATTCCAGGAACCGTACCAACTCTTCAAGCGATGCCAAGTGGTTGTCGTTTCCAAGAACGTTGTCCATATGTTCATGAGAAGTGTATCTCAGAAAAGCCCGACTTATTTAATGTCAGTGATAATCATATGGCAAGATGTTGGTTAACTTATGCAAAGAAACAAAACGAAATGGAGAAGGAAGCTGTTCAATCGTAAGGAGGATGCCCTAATGACTGTAATGGTGAAATCGGAAATAAAGCCGCTAGTACAAATCAACAATTTAAAAACCTATTATCCTATTAATAAGGGGATATTTTCTAAGACGGTTGGTTATGTGAAGGCTGTTGATAATGTGAGCTTCAATATTTTTGAAGGAGAAACATTAGGTTTAGTAGGAGAATCTGGTTGTGGAAAGTCAACGTTGGGACGCTCTCTTATCCGGCTTGAACAGCCCAATGAAGGTGAAATTCTATTTGAAAATCATAATCTATTAGCACAATCAAATAAAGAATTGCGAGAAACGAGACAAGACTTCCAAATCATCTTTCAGGATCCCTATTCCTCCTTGAATCCTAAAAAAAGAGTGCAAGATATTCTCGCAGAACCCCTTCTTGTACACCGTATAGTAGAAAAGGAAAAAGTCAGTCAGCGAGTGAATGAATTGTTGGAAATGGTCGGATTGCCGACACAAGCAAAAAATAGATACGCACATGAATTTTCAGGTGGACAAAGACAGAGAATTGGTATCGCACGTGCATTATCTCTAAACCCTAAATTTATCGTGTGTGATGAACCTGTTTCAGCTCTAGATGTATCAATACAGGCTCAGATTCTAAATTTATTAAAAGATTTGCAAAAGGAATTAGGGTTAACGTATTTATTTATTGCTCATGGCTTAGGGGCTGTTCGTTATATTAGCGATCGAATTGCTGTGATGTATCTAGGCGAAATCGTGGAAATTGGCAAAACGGATGAGGTGATTCGAAATCCGAAGCATCCTTATACAAAAGCATTATTAAGTTCATATCCAATTCCTAATCCACACTTACGAAATAAAGATAGAATATTCATTCAAGGGGATGTGCCAAGCCCTGCTAATCCCCCTTCTGGTTGTCGTTTTCACACTCGTTGTCCAATAGCTACTGTCACATGTCGTGAAGGGAAACCTAGTTTAAAAGGGGTAGAGCATCAAGCGGCCTGTTTTGCTTTAGAAAATGATTGAATAGAAAGGAGTGAAGACGATGTTGAGCTATATTATGCGTAGGCTCTTAATCGCGATTCCTATTTTATTAGGAGTGACGATCTTGAACTTTATCATTATTAATCTAGCACCTGGTAATCCGGTTGATATGATGGTGGATCCTAACTTAAGCCCTGAAGCGTTGCATGCCCAAAAAGAAGCATTAGGCTTAAATGATCCTTTATATATTCAGTACTGGAACTGGCTTTTAAATTTATTACAAGGAAATTTAGGATTTTCACTGACAACGTATCAACCTGTGACAGAAGTGATTATGGAAAGACTAGGTCCTACATTGCTTTTAATGTTTTTAGCCTTACTTGTTGGTTTACTTGTTGCGATTCCTCTTGGGATTATTAGTGCGGTTAAACAGTATTCGATTTTAGACTATTTAGCGACAGGTGGCTCTTTTCTAGGGATTTCGGTCCCAAATTTCTTTCTCGGGCTTGGCTTAATCTACATCTTCTCTATTCAATTAGGCTGGTTACCTACAGGGGGGATGGGGACGCTTGGAGGCAATGGAGGTTTCTTTGATACGATGTTTCATTATGTTTTACCAGTGATTGTGTTGGCAACTGGAATAGCTGGTAAAAAGATTCGATATGTTCGTTCAAGTGTCATTGAAACATTAGGTCAAGATTATTTAAGAACAGCTCGAGCGAAAGGGTTAAAAGAGACGATTGTCATTAATAAACATGCCTTACGAAATGCTCTTATTCCAGTTATTACAGTCGTCGGTTTGGAAATTCCATTATTGTTTGCGGGTGCCGTCGTTACAGAGCAAATTTTCTCTTGGCCTGGAATTGGTCAATTGACGATCGGCTCCATAATGTCAAGGGATTATACGACCTTAATGGGATTAAACTTAATTGCTGCTGTTATTGTCGTAGTCGCAAATCTACTAACGGATATCATGTATTCCATTGTCGATCCAAGGATTAAATATCAATAGAAGGGAGGAGTAAAATGGGTTCCCCACAATTACAAACAAATCATACGGTCTCCTATCCATTAAAAGCTGAGAAGTTATCGAGTGAAAAAGAAGAAAGCTATTTTCAGATGGTGTTAAGGCGGTTTATGAAGCATAAACTAGCCGTTACAGGTGCAGTCGGATTAATCTTATTAACCATTGTTGCTCTTTTTGCCCCTTGGCTTGCACCTTATAATCCAAATGCGGTCACAGGTGCTTTTGCCGAAAGTCCATCTCTGCAATATTTATTAGGAACGGACCAAATTGGACGTGATGTGTTAAGTCGATTAATTTATGCGGCGAGGGTCTCTTTATTAGTTGGGGTTGGCTCTATTCTTATTAGTGTTATTATTGGTACCATATTAGGTCTCATATCAGGCTATGTTGGTGGATGGGTCGATACATTCATTATGCGTTGTACAGATGTCTTTATGTCATTCCCACATTTAATGTTAATCCTTGTCATTGTGAGTATGGTTGGTCCTAGTTTAAGCAATCTCATTTTAATTCTTGGTCTATTAGGATGGACAAGTGTTGCTCGACTTGTGAGAGGAAGTGTCTTATCGTTAAAACAATACGACTATGTCAAAGCGAGTGTTGCGTTAGGGTTTAATATGCCCCGCATTTTATTTAAGCATATCCTTCCTAATGCAATGGCTCCTATATTAGTTCATGCTACTTTTGGAATTGCCGCTGCGATTATTATGGAAGCCTCCTTAAGCTTTTTAGGATTAGGGGTACAACCACCAAATGCTAGCTGGGGTAATATGTTAACCGAAGCTCAATCCTTGACCGTTCTAACCTCACAACCTTGGTTATGGATTCCTGCTGGTGTGATGATTGTACTGACTGTTTTAGCTGTCAATTTTGTTGGAGATGGATTACGCGATGCGTTTGATCCGAAAAGTTTAAAATAAATGGTGGATGGAGGCTATATTATATGAAGCGTTTTTTTGGAAGCATCGGTGTATTTTTTCTCTTAATGGTTATTCTGATTGGATGTAGTGGTGGTGGGAATGTGGAAACAGGTACAGGTGATGAAGGGGCTGATGCCTTAGATACGGGAAGTGGAAAACATATCACGATTGGAATTACCAATCCACCTGGAGCCTTTAATCCGATTATACGTGGTGATGAAACAGCTTGGTATATTAGTTCCATATTATATTCACCATTGATGCAACTAAACTCTGATCTAGAGTATGTTCCAACGTTGGCTAGTTCGATAGAAACAGAGGATAATCAAACATTTTATGTCCACCTAAATCAGGAGGCTGTCTGGACAGATGGAGAGCCTGTAACGGCAGAGGATGTCCTCTTTACAGCAGAAATGGTCGGAACGGAGGAAACGGGCTCCATTTTTGCTGGTATCACTTTACTAAGTGGGTATGATCAAGCTGGAAATTTAGAAGCTCCTATTGAAGAGATTGATGGTGTTAAGTTGATTGATGACCATACAGTTGCCTTTAAAACGAAAGCTCCAGTCGATTTAAATTTATTTAATCAACAACTCGCCACTCAATTTAAAACGATTCCTAAACATATCTTTGGGGATGTTCCTCCGGCAGAATTAGCTCAGCATCCAGCCATGCAAAAGCCTGAAGTCACAAATGGACCGTTTAAATTTGTTGAGCATGCGTCTAATCAATACGTCGAGTTAGAGGCGAATCCTGATTCCTTTTTAGGAGAACCAAAGTTAGATAAGCTCTTCTTCAAGATCATGCCAGCAGCTAATATCGTTGCTCAACTTCAAAATGGTGAAGTGGATATGAACTTTCCTGGGATTGGTACCATTGCTAGCTCTGACTATGAGCGGGTCGAAAATTTGAGTAATGTGAATACCACCTTTGGACCACCATTAAGTTATCAAATCTTTGGTTTTAATCACGAGACGATTCCAGATGTAAGAGTTCGCCAAGCCATTATTCAGGGGATTAATCGCCAGATGATTGTCGACAGCTTATTAAAGGGTAATGGTGAGATTAACGATATGGTTTATTCAAGTGAGAGCCCTTATTTTTATGAAGGAATAATCAATTATGAATACGACCCAGAAAAGGCAAAGGCCTTGTTAGAAGAAGCGGATTGGGATTCTTCTCAAACGATCAACTTTGTGGTTCCTTCTGGAAATGCAACTCGCGAACAAATGGCTGATATTGTCGTTCAAAACCTTCAAGAAATTGGGATGAAAGTAGAAATAGAGAAATTTGATATCGCAACAGCCATTGCTAAATCACGCTCTGGTGAATATGATTTATTTGTATTAGGTTACCCGTTTGGGTTAGATCCTGATACAACATCTTTCTATCATACAAGTGGAGCTTCTAATACTAGCTTTTACTCGAATCCAAAAGTAGATGAACTGTTAGAAGAAGGAGTTGCAGAGGTAGATCCTGATAAACGTAAAGTTATTTATAATGAGGTACAAGAGATTATTCATGAAGAACTACCTTCGATTGTTTTATACTATGATACCCGTTTACAAGCTGTTTCTGACCGTGTTCTAGTTGGCCAACCTACAGATGTTGGAGCTTTTGTCAATGTTCATGAATGGGATGTAAAGGAATAAGCAAATTTGTTTGTTTTGATTTGAGCCGTGACTAGTTGCTAGTCATGGCTTTATGAATAGAAAGGGGTCTTTTCATAATGACGGTTCCCTCAAAGCAACCCTTTATGACGATTGTGATTACCTTAATGTTAGGGAATTTTTTAGCTGTGTCGAGTATGTCTTCGATTAATATTGTTGTCCCAGAATTTACAATTTATTTTCAAGCTGATTTAAGTCAAGTTCAGTGGGTGATGAGTGGGTTTTTATTAGCGAGTGGCGTCATATCACCACTATCTGGCTGGTTAGGTGATCGATTGACTTACCGCAAGTTATATCAAATAAGTCTTTGTCTTTTTATGTTCACATCCGTACTATGTACATTAGCTTGGTCGATTGAATCGTTAAATACATTTCGAGTCTTCCAAGGGTTTGCTTGTGGGTTAATTGTCCCAGCGAGTATGACGTTAATTTATATATTAGTGGAAAAGAAAAAACGGCCACTGGCTTTAAGTTTTTGGAGTGTTGGGGCTATTTTTGGACCAGCTATTGGTCCGACTTTAGCTGGCTTTTTAGCGAGCCATTTTGGGTGGAAAAGCATCTTTTTATTAAATGTGCCAATAGGTGTCATCACGATGGTCTTTATTTTTCTTTATATCCCTAAGAGTGAAAAAGCGATAAAAGAGGGGAATTTCAGTTGGACTGAGTTTTTGACGATTTTTGGAGGTAGTGGATTTATCTTATATTCGGTGAATTTAATCAATTGGCCATTCCAAGCTCTCATCATTTTATTGTTCGGGATTATGTTACTATCCATCTTTATAAAAATTAGTTTTCGAAAAAAACAGCCTTTATTGAATTTGAAAGTGTTTCATTCTAAGATGTTCTCGATTACAACTGTAACTTCTTGTGTTTTGTTAGCTAATTTATATATTGGGACCTTTTTTATGCCCGTATATTTGCAGGATGTTTTAAATCAATCTTCCTTAGAGGCGGGATTAACTCTCATGCCTTCAGCCTTGGCGATGGGAATGACCACCATTATTGCTGGAAAAATTTATCGTGATGACCGTGTCAGTGTTCTTTTCTTTTTGGGAATTGCTTTATTATTAGCGAGTTCGGTTGGCCTTAGCTTTTTAACTGTAACAAGTAGTTATGTGACGGTTCTAATGTGGATGGTCTTTCGAAACATTGGCATATCATTAGCCTTAATTGTTTTAACGAACAAGGGAATGGCAAGTACCGAAAAGCATCTTGTTGGTCATGCCTCAGCTAGTATTAATTGGTTGAGACAAAGTAGTAGTGCTTTTATTATTTCAATCATGACTGTTGCCGTTGCTTCCTTAATTCTTTTTTATGAAGCGAATGGCCTGACTAATTTAGCCGCCTTTACCGAATCATTATCGCTCGCTTTTATAGTCAATACAGTACTCGTCGTGTTCACCATACCTGTTGGACTTTATTTACTTAAACAGCAAAGAAGAGAGCGAAAAAGGTTCGTTCAAGAAGAATACAAGAGTGCACAGGAATCCTAATTCGGTTGGTTGGGGGCTGTCACCACCCGAAAATAAAGCGGAGGTTACCCTGTATCCTAGCGGAGTGTGATTTTCGGGAGCGGTGAATAAAGCTCTACACATGAATATCCATTCTCTTTTCAATAAAAATAGTGAGTAAAAATTCACCAACTTTTTCATTTCAGAGGTGGTTTTTGTCCTGGCCTCTTTTTTGACAAATTTCGAGGAGTGACAGTGTCTCTCAGAAGAAGCGTATATTCAAAATAACGTAGTGTGCTTTTTGTGCAAGGCATGCAAGTTCAATGCAATCAAAGAATGAGGACACTTTTCTAGTTTAAAAGAAGGTGACGGCTATATTGATTGTGAAAAGAAGAAGCCAAACCTGTGTCATGAGGAGAGAGGTTTGGCAAAACGGTATATGACTTTCTATATCTTAAACTCGGTTAGTGAAAATATTGCGAAATCTATTTGGCTTTCTAATTATCCATTTCTATCGCTAAAGCCAGTTTTTCTGCTAGTTTTTTATTAATGCTTCGGGATTAATAAGGCAGGGGGGCTTCCTTCCCTGTAATCCGTGTAGTAGGTTGTCAGCTGCTAAATGAGCCATTTTAGTCCTCGTTTCAATGGTTGCGCTTCCAATGTGAGGAAGTGTTACTACATTAGGTAATGTTAAAAGAGGGTGGTCGGTTGGCATTGGCTCTTGTTCAAAGGTATCTAATCCAGCAGCCCAAATGATTTCTTGTTTTAGTGCTTCGTATAAATCATGCTCGTTTACAATACCTCCTCTAGCGGTATTAATAAGAATCGACGTTTTTTTCATTCTCTTCAATTGCTCCATAGAAATTAGATTGGCAGTTTCGTTTGTATATGGGGTCATGATGACAATAAAATCAGACCTTTTTAATAATTCATTTAAACTTGTGTACTCAACGTTATATTTTTCCTCTATCTCATGTTTTCGTGAACGATTATGATAGAGGATATTCATCTCAAACCCTTTTGCACGGCGGACGACCGATTCCCCAATCCGCCCCATCCCAATGACTCCTAGAGTTGAACCAAAGACATCTCGACCAGCTAATAACATCGGAGACCATGTGTCCCACTTTCCTTCTCGCAAATAGGTAGAGCCTTCCACTAAGCGTCTAGCAGTGGCTAGTAATAATGCAAATGTTAAATCAGCAGTTGTTTCGGTTAATACTTCTGGTGTATTTGTCACCCAAATTCCTCGGGCTGTTGCTTCCTCTACATCAATATGGTTATATCCTACGGCCATCGTGCTAATGATTTTTAACTTTGCAGCTTTAGAAAGCAGATTTTTATCAATTTGATCGGTTAAAAGGCAATACAATCCGTCAACATCTTTAATATTCTCCTCTAAAAAATCCTTGGAAACGGGTTTCTCCTCATGGTTCCAGACAATTACTTCACATTCTTCTTGTAAAGCACGGAGAGCACTGTCTGGTATTAATCTTGTCAGTAATATCTTTGGTTTCATTTTGGCTTTCTTCCTTTCACGACAATTATAAGAACTTACATATTGAGTTTCATTGAAATGTATTTCGTATCTAGGAAATCTTGTATGCCTTCTTTTCCACCTTCACGTCCTAAACCTGATTCTTTCACACCGCCAAATGGTGCTTGAGCGACAGATGGAAGAGGATCATTTAGTCCGATAATGCCATAATCTAATTTTTCGGATACTCGATAAGCTCTACTTAAATCATTCGTATAGAAATAAGAAGCTAGCCCATAAGGTACGTTATTTGCTTTTTCAATGACTTCTTCTTCCGTGTCAAAAGCGATAATGGGTGCTACTGGAGCAAAAGTCTCTTCGCTGCAGATAATCATTTCTTCTGACACATTCGAGAGGACAGTGGGCTCGAGGAAAGAGCCATTACCTGCGGCTTGTTTTCCACCGATCAATAGTTTTGCTCCTTTTGATATAGCATCATCTACATGTTGCTTCGCCTTAATTAAAGCTTTTTCATCAATTAATGGGCCGATTGTTGTCTCGCTATCTAAACCGTTACCTACCTTCAATTTCCTGACATTTTCTAAAAATAGTTGCTCGAAACGTTCTTGAATTGAGCGCTCTACGTAGATGCGGTTAGCGCAAATGCATGTTTGACCAGCGTTACGGAATTTACTGGCGATGATATCTTCGGCTGCTTGTTCTAAGTTTGCATCAGCAAACACAATAAAAGGAGCATGGCCTCCTAATTCCATTGAAACTTTTTTCACTTGATCGGCTGATCGCTTAATTAAATATTTTCCTACTTCGGTGGAACCGGTGAATGTTAATTTTCTCACTTTGCGATTTGTTAAAAATTCCTCCCCTACCTCTTTTGATGTTGATGTGCTTACTAGATTAACTACTCCTGGGGGGAAGCCTACCTTCTCTAAAATCTGAAAGAGGGCAACGGCATTTAAGGGTGTATTTTTTGCTGGTTTCACAACGACCGTACATCCAGCTGCTAGCGCTGGAGCAATCTTACGGGCGATCATACCTAATGGGAAGTTCCAAGTTGAAATCGCAGCAACTACTCCAACAGGTTGTTTAATGACCATTAATCGTTTATCTTCACTATTAGAAGGGATTGTCTCCCCATAAATCCGGCGAGCCTCTTCAGCAAACCATCGGAAGAAACTATTGGCATAATCGATTTCTCCTTTCGCTTCATGTAAGGGCTTACCTTGTTCTTTTGTTAAAATTTCAGCTAACTGGTCAGTTTGTTGATTGATCAAGTCATAGCATTTCATTAATAGGTCAGCACGCTCCAATGCTGTTTTTTTCGCCCATTTTGGAAACGCCTTATGGGCGGCGGCGATTGCTTTTTTTGCATCTTCCTGTGTACCATCAGCGACTTCCCCGAGGAGTTCACCCGTGGCGGGGTTTGTTGAGGTGAAATAGGTATGATTGCTTGAATCCATCCAACTTCCATCAATATAGAGTTGTCCTTTCATGTGAAAACCACCTTTTATATAAATTTAGTAAACGATGATAAATGTATTGTTCTTTTAATTGTTCCACTCTGGGATAGGGTGCTTTGGTTGTTGTCCTTTGCCTGTACGAATGATTTCCTCCGCACATAGCACACTCATTCTTCTCATGGCTTCCTCTGTATGCGAAGATATATGGCAGGTTAATAGACAATTATCAACCTCTAATAACTGATGATTTTTAGCGAGTGGTTCTTTTGTGAAGACATCTAGAGCAGCACCGGCGATCGTTCGATTCAAAAGAGCGTGATGTAACGCTTCTTCATCTACCAATTGACCTCTTGCTGTATTAATCAAAAAGGCACTAGACTTCATTTGCTGTAAGAATGTGTTATTTACTAATCGATGTGTTTGCTTAGTCAGAGGGAGATGAAGTGAAAGATAATCAGATTGTGATAGTAACTGTTCTAAGTCAACATACTGAACTCCGAGCTCATTTGCCCATGCGGAGTCTGGGTAGGCATCAAAGGCAAGGGTAGTCATATCAAAGCCCTTTGCTCTTTTTGCGACAGCTTTGCCGATTCGACCAGTACCGATAATGCCAATTGTTTTTGACCAAATTTCATGTCCGAGCACTTGTGGCGTCCAATTAGCTTCCCTTATGGAACGGTCGAAGTACGGGATTTTTCGAGAAATGCCTAATAATAGAGCAAAGACCATATCGGCAACCGATTGTTCATTTGTACCCGGTGTAATGGTGACAGGAATTTTGTTGTCTAAGGAGTATTTCCAATCAATCGAATCATAGCCAACACCGAATCGTGCGATTAGTCTTAGTCTTTTTGCTAAGTCAATTGTGTCGGCATCTACTCTATTTGAACCAGCTATATAGGCATCAGCATCCATGATAGAAGTACGTAGCTCATCAATGGTGATCGTTCGTGTAGGTGAGGTGTACTGGACGTCATATCCTGCTTCTTTGAGCAATATTTCTCCATCTTTATGAAACATGTCCGGTGTAATAAGGACTTTTGACGGCATTTTATTTACCTCCAATTTAGTATCTTACTTCTTTTGGTGAATGGTTTTGCTGTAAAGCAGATGCGTCTAGTTTGGCAATTTCACTCAATGCATTTGTTACCATAAAACTAATTTCACTACCGATTGCGATAAACTGAAACCCCTCATTAATCCGTTTGTTAGCGGAATCGGCACTTCCAACATGGATACCCGAGGGCACTCCGTGACGTTTGGCCGCTTCTTTGACTCTGTTAATGGCTTCTACCACTTCAGGAATATCACTCTCAAGTTGAGGAGTAAGCCCCATTGATGACATTAAGTCATTCGGTCCAATAAAACATGCATCAATTCCAGGGACACTTAAAATGTCATCGATATTATTCACTGATTCGATATGTTCAATTTGAACAACAAGTAAGATTTCATCGTTAGCCGTTGAAAAATAGTTCGACTCACTCGTTTGAAATCCCATTGCGTGTCTACGTCCGCCAATGCTTCGTCCGCCTTTAGGGTAGTATCTAGCTTCTTGGACGATTTGCTCGGCTTCTTGCCGATTTTTAACCATGGGTACGACGATGCCCCATGCCCCCATGTCTAGCACACGTTTAATATTTTCACCTGAATTCCATGGGATTCTAACGAGTGGTACTGTGTTTGAATGAAACATAGAGGACGTCATAAGTGCCGCAGTCTCAATTGACATTGGATTATGTTCCATATCAATCACTAACCAATCGAGTCCAATCTGTGCCATTACTTCTGATGAAAAGGGACTTGGAATAGAAAGCCATGTTCCGATACTGGGCATCCCTTGAGAAAGTCGTTTTCTGACAATGTTTTCTTTCATAGTAAAAACACCTTTCTTCGATTGAGTTTTTTAAAAGCACCACTATTTGTTTATCAGTTAAACTAATAGTGGTATTATGCATATGTTAACAAATGGACTAAAAGTTGTCTATAAAAATTAGAATTTAATAAAAATTGCGAAAAATACAGTTTTTTTATTGACCTCTACAAAATAATCATGTAATAATGGCTTTAACACAAAAAATATTGGAGTGGAAAATTGTGTTTTTTTGTTCCATTAGTTTAATTGATAAACTTAATAAGTTGTTCTGTTAAACTAATGGATTCATAAGAATATCTAGGGAACAATATCTGCAGTATATAAAAGCAAGGGGATATGGAAGCATGAGACAAGTGTTGCAACAATCAGTTACAGGTGATTCTGAGTTAATAAAAAGAATAAATCTTTCAATCGTGATTAACACAATAAGAGAGAAGGGACCAATATCTAGAGTGGAGATCGCTAAACTTAGCAAATTAAATAAAGCAACAGTTTCTAGTTTAGTGGATGAATTATTAGAAAAAGATTATGTGGTTGAAATTGGAGCAGGTCGATCAAGTGTAGGACGAAAACCTATCCTCTTAAATTTTAATGATAGCTCTGGTTATGTAATTGGTATTGAGGTGAATGTTGGGTTTATAAAGGCTGTCGTCATTAATCTAAGTGCAGAAGTAATAGCAAAAAGAAAGATTCCGACGTCAACAAATGAAAAAGAAGTCATGAAAAGTTTATATGATGTAATCGATGAGATGAAAGGTTTAGTCCCAGAATGTTCATTAGGTGTCGTTGGGATCGGGATTAGTGTTGCAGGGATCGTCAATTACGAAACTGGGACGTTGGTATCAGCACCAAATGCAGGCCTTCACAATATTCCATTAAAACATCTTGTTGAAAGTTACTCGGGTATTCGGACAATTGTTGACAATGATTGTAATGCGTCGGCTATTGGTGAGTATTATTTTGGTTCTGGAAAAGGAAGAGACCAATTAATTTTATTAAGTCTGAGTGCACATGGGATTGGGACAGGAATTTTCGTTAATGGTGAGGTTTTTCGAGGACGTAATGGCTTTGCCGGAGAAATGGGGCATATGACAATAAATATGGTAGGACCTTTGTGCAATTGTGGAAACAGAGGGTGTTGGGAGCTATACGCTTCACCAAGGGCGCTCATTCAAGATTATATGGAAAAGAAGGGGTTGGTGGATGCCCCTACGGTTGAGGAAATTATTGAAATGGCTAATCAAAATGACAAGGAAGCGATCTCTGCATTAACACAAGTAGGAGAATATTTAGGAGTCGGGCTCTCAAATGTGGTCAATACATTTGATACAGAAGCCATTATTATTCGAGGAGCAATGTCACAAGGGGAAAGATGGTTATTAAATCCTATTCAACGTAACTTACAAGAACGTTGCTTCTTTTATTCTTCAACAAAAGTGGAAATAATCCCTAGTTTTTGGGGGCAAGATGCAGCTGCCGTTGGTGCTGCCTGCGAAATCATCCAACGTTTGTTTTATACACATGAATATAAACTTTAAAAAGTTATCTTATTAATGCTGAAAGGAAGATGGGGATGTCGCAAATGATGGAAGCGGTCATGATAGACAAAGAACGAGTTCTTAGAATAAGCGCAACACCAGTTCCGGTATGCAGGCCGAATGAAGCAGTCATCAAAGTTTATAGTGTGGGTGTATGTGCAACTGATTTACATGTATACCAAGGGATGCAAAATCATAGAATCCGATTCCCAATTATCCCAGGCCATGAATGGTCAGGGGAAGTTGTAAGTGTAGGAGCTGAGGTGAAAACGTTCGAGGTAGGAGATAGGGTTGTTGGTGAAGTAACGGTTCCGTGTGGGGTGTGTAAGCATTGTAAAAAAGGAAATTACAATATTTGTCCTAGTAGAGTAGAGTGTGGAGTTTTCGGCAAAAATGGTGCAGCAGCTCAATACATCTGTGTTCCAGTGACGTCTTTGCATAAAATTCCTCCAACGCTTTCCTTTGATGATGCTTGCTTAATAGAACCCTCTGCGATTGTCTATCGAGGGATTGAAAAAGTCGGTTTAACACCAGGAGATAAAGTGCTAGTCGTAGGTGCAGGTCCAATCGGTTTACTAACAGTAGCAATTGCCAAAGTGTTTGGAGCTTCTACGGTTGTCCTTGTGGATTTACAAAGCAATCGACTGGAAATCGGGAAAGAACTTGGCGCAACGGATACCATTAATATCTCTACTGAGGATTACAGTAAAAGAGCTAATGAAATTACAAATGGAGATTTGTTTGATGTAATTATTGAGGCTTCCGGCAGTGTCAATGCAGTAGAAGATCTATTTGAATTCACGGCACCTGGTGCGAGAGTCTGTTTACTGGGGATATTAAGTGAAAAAGCTAACATAGATATGAATTCTATTATCCGAAAAGATGTAGAAGTTTATGGTTCAGTTGGTTGTCCTAATGTATGGGAGAAGGTTATTCCTTTGGTTGAAGGAGGGAGAATACCTGTTAATAAAATTGTGACTCATCATTATACTCTTTATCAGTTTGAAGAAGCTCTCCTACAAATTGAAAATCGAGATCCGTCAATAATAAAGGCGATCATTAACCCCAATGACTAGCCTAAAATGTCTCATAAAATATGTGTCAAAAGAATGGTGACTATTTGTAGTGAAGAAGGAGTTGAGTTCATGAGTAAATCGTATACATCTTATGGAGATAAAGGGTTTAGTAAATTTCTCCGGTCCGCTTTTAATAGACATTTGGGTTACAGTGAAAGTGATTTTGATAAACCGATTATTGGAATCTGTAATACGTATAGTGAAATTAACCGTTGCCATTCTCATTTAAAACCAATCGTAGAAGCGGTGAAGCGAGGAGTTATTATGGCGGGTGGGACCCCGTTAGAGTTTCCGACGATTTCGTTAGGCGAAATAAATATTAGTCCAACCTCAATGCTTTACCGAAATTTAGCTTCAATAGATACGGAAGAAATGATACGTGCTCAACCGATGGATGGTGTTGTTTTGCTTGGTGGTTGTGACAAAGTAACTCCCGCACAATTAATGGGGGCTGCAAGTGCTAATATCCCATCAATTTTTTTGACGGGTGGTCCAATGATGAATGGAGAGTATGAGGGCAAGACTTTAGGTGCTTGTTCTGATTGCAGATTTTACTGGCAAGAATTTCGAGCGGGAAAAATAGATGAACCGAAATTAATGGAGATCAATGAGGCTTTAGCTCCTACTGCCGGACATTGTATGGTCATGGGAAGTGCGAGTACGATGGCTGTCTGCACAGAGGCCTTGGGGATGATGTTACCTGGAGCGGCAGCTATTCCAGCGACCCATAATAAAAGGTTGCAACTTGCTCTAGAGACAGGCAAACAAATTGTAGAAACAGTAAAACTTGGGTTAAAGCCATCAGATATTATGACTAAAAATAGTTTTGTAAACGCTATCAGATTGCTAATGGCCGTGGGAGGGTCAACGAATGCAGTGATTCATTTAATTGCAGTAGCTGGACGCCTTGGAATTAAATTACCTCTTGCTTTATTCGATGAAATCAGTAAAACAACGCCACTATTAGGCAATCTTAGGCCATCAGGGGCGTATCAGATGGAGGATTTTTATCGGGCAGGTGGAGCATCAGCTCTTCTTAGAGAACTTTCACCTTTGCTTCATTTAGAAGAAAGGACCGTAACAGGAAGAACGCTAGGAGAGGAAATAAAAGATGCTAACGTTCCTGAAGCCTATCGTGATATCATCCGACCTCTTCATGAGCCGCTTCACGATGATGGGGGAATTGCTGTTCTGACAGGAAACTTAGCCCCGAATGGAGCAGTCATAAAAACGAAAGCGGCTTCACCTCATTTATTAAAACATAAAGGAAGAGCGATTGTTTTTACTTCCATTCAAGATATGGAAGAAAGAATCAACGCTCCCGATTTAGAGGTCAACAAAGAAGATATTCTTGTATTACAAAATGCCGGTCCGATAGCCGCACCAGGTATGCCAGAAGCTGGTATGCTTCCAATTCCCAAAAAACTTTTAGAGCAAGGTGTAAGGGATATGGTTAGAATATCTGATGCTCGAATGAGTGGAACGGCATTTGGGACAATCATTCTACATGTGGCACCTGAGGCAGGAGTATGTGGTCCGATAGCTTTGGTCCAAACTGGCGACGTAATCGAAATAGATGTTTCAACAAGGGGACTTCACTTGCATGTTACCGACGATATCTTGGAGCAACGAAAAAAGATGTGGAAGCCAATAACAATATCAGAAAGAGGCTATACACGCTTGTACCAGCAACATGTTCTACAAGCAGAGGAAGGCTGTGATTTTGACTTCTTACTTCCTAAAGCAAAGGAAAAAGAGGAGGCGGTAAGCAATGAATAAACGTAAGACAATTTCAATTGGAATGATAGGGTATAAATTTATGGGGAAGGCTCATAGTAACGCTTATCGTCAAGCTCCATTTTTCTTTAAGCTGAATGCTCATCCGATATTACATACTATCTCAGGAAGACGAGAAGAGGATGTGAAGGTAGCTGCTAGAGAATTAGGTTGGTCAGCGTTTCAGACAGACTGGAGACGTTTAATTGAGGATGATGAGATTGATCTAATTGATATTGCCTCTCCTAATAACACTCATGCTGAAATGGCCATTGCTGCACTTGAGGCGGGCAAACACGTCATTTGTGAAAAGCCATTGGCTCTGAATCTAGAAGAGGCAATTCGAATGAAAGAGGCTGCGGACAAAGCGGGCAAGGTTAACATGATCATGCATAACTATCGTTTTGCTCCAGCAGTACAGTATGCTAAAGAACTTATTACAAATGGGAAGTTAGGGAAAATACGCCATATCCGCGCCACATATTTAAATGAAAGTTTAATAGATCCAAATCGAGAATTTAGATGGCGGTTAAATAAAGCTGTTTCTGGATCTGGAGCTCTCGGGGACATAGGGAGCCATATTATCGATTTATCGCGTTTTCTAGTAGGGGAATTCTCGCAAGTAACAGGGATGATGGAAACGTTTATTGAAGAACGCCCACTTGAAGGTACATCCCCTTCAGAGAAACAAATGGGAATCGTTGATGTTGATGATATGACGGCATTTTTAGCAAGATTTGAAAATGGAGCAGTAGGTGTCTTTGAAACAAGTAGAATGGCTTCTGGGAATAAAAATGGCAATCGTTTTGAAATTAATGGAGAAAAGGGTTCCATACGTTGGGACTTAGAAAATATGAATAATCTTCAAATCTACTTGAATGACGATCCAGCTGGGTTGAAAGGTTTTAGAACGATCAACTGTACGGATGCAATGCACCCATATGCTAAAAACTATTGGCCAGCAGGTCACATTATCGGATATGAACATACCTTCATTAATTTGGTTCATGATTTACTATGTGGGATAGCTGATGGTGCGAACCCAAAACCAAATTTTGAAGATGGTGTAAAAAACCAGGCTGTATTGGAAGCTGTAGAACGGTCAACTAAAGAAGGAACTTGGGTTAAAATATCAGATTTATTAGAAAAAAACAGTAAAAAGAGGAGAGGGTTAAAGTGAATAGACGTTTGAAATTGGGGATTATCGGAGCTGGTGGCATTTTCAAGCATGCCCATCTACAAGCGTGGGAGGAAAATGAAGATGTTGAATTTTATGCGGTTTGTGACCCCAATAAAGAGCAAGCTCAAAGTTTGTCCGAACAATTAGGTGTCGATCTAGTGTATGACGATTACAAAGAACTACTAAAAAATGATGAGATTGATATCGTTGATATTTGTACACCTAATGTCTTTCATTCGGAGATCGCTATTTTGGCCCTTCAGGCAGGGAAACATGTACTGGTAGAAAAGCCGGATGCTATAAATCCAGAGGAAGCGGATAAGATGGTTGCAGCTGCACAAGAGAGTGAAAAAGTACTCATGACCTTCCGTAACAATCGTTTTAGACCTGTTTCTCAATTTTTGAAACAGTATATTGAGAATGGAAATGCGGGAGAAATCTATACAGGTAGATGTGGATGGGTAAGGAGAAGGGGAATTCCACAGAAGGCAGGCTTTACAACAAAAGCACTATCAGGAGGAGGTCCACTTATCGATTTAGGTGTTCATTTTATCGACTTGGCCATTTGGTTAATGGGGAATCCAAGACCTGTTTCTGTTGTTGGAGCAACGTACAATAAGTTTGCAACTAATAAAGATTTTAACAATACGAGCTTTGACGTAGAAGATTTAGCAACTGGATTTATCCGCTTTGATAATGGCGCGACGCTACAAATTGAATTTAGTTGGGCTTCACATGTAGAAGAGCAAAAGAACTTCCTCGAGTTAAGGGGCACAAAAGCGGGGATTGACTTCTCTAATTCAACGTTAAAACTGTTTACTGTGATTGAGGGACAGGATTGTGACATTTATCCGCGATTGGACTCAGGTACAGGGGGAGGACATACGGAAAATATTCATCATTTTGTTGATTGTGTTCAAAAACGTACTCAACCTTTATATACACCAGAGGATGGGGTACACATGATTAAAATTTTGTCTGCTATTTATGAATCTGCTGAAAAAGGCTGTGAAATTAAACTTTAATTTAGGACGATTAAAAAAGGAGTGCAAAGAAAATGGTTAGAGTAACGATCTGGAATGAATATGTTCATGAAAAGAAGTTCGATGAGGTTAGAAAAGTTTATCCGGACGGGATTCACAATGCAATTGGGAATTATTTACTTGGTGAAGGGCTTGACGTAAAAACGGCGACTTTAGAGCAACCCGATCATGGCTTAACTGATGAAGTTCTCCGTGATACCGATGTTCTGCTTTGGTGGGGGCATATGCATCATCACGAGGTAGATGATGCAGTTGTTGAAAAAGTACACCGTCGAGTTCTCGATGGAATGGGATTAATTGTTTTGCATTCTGGTCACAACTCTAAAATTTTCAAAAAATTAATGGGGTCAGATTGTCGGTTGAAATGGCGAGAAGAAGGGGACAAAGAACGACTATGGGTGGTTAAACCCAATCACCCGATTGTAGAGGGAATTGGCAATTATATTGAATTAGAAAATGAGGAAATGTATGGAGAATATTTTGACATTCCTGAACCAGATGAGCTGATTTTTATTAGTTGGTTTACGGGTGGAGAAGTATTTAGAAGCGGTTGCACATACACACGTGGTAAAGGGAAAGTCTTTTACTTTAGACCTGGACATGAAACTTATCCTACCTATTATAACCAAGATATTTTGAAAGTGATAAAAAACAGTATTCATTGGTCAGCGCCATCCGAGATAAAGCCATTGGTATTCGGTCATGTGCAATCAATCGAACCCGTTAAGCAATAGTATCAACGATTCTGATTTCTTCATTGTTTGGAAAGCTATAAACGTTTTGAACCTATGGGTAAGTGGAAGGATATTCGGAGAAAAAATACGGGGGGTGCTGGCATGGGGGTCAGATATGGAATTATAGGAACTGGAAGAATGGGTTTACATCATGTAAATCAGTTAAAGCAAATTGAAGGTGCATCGATAATAGCTGTTTGCGATGAAATAGAACAAAATACCGATGAGTTAGTGCGTTTGACAGGGGCTATTGCTTATACAGATTACAAGGAAATGATTGAAAAAGAAAAGTTAGATGCAATATATCTTTGTACACCAGTAAAAGACCGTGTTCAACAAGTGAAGATAATTGCTGAAAAGAAAATTAATTTGTATATTGAGAAGCCATTAGCTTCGAGTGTAGAAGAAGGCGAAGAGATTGCTCGCATTGTTAATGAGGCTGGTATTATATGTTCGGTCGGATTTCAATGGAAGCATATGGATATCGTGAAGATGGCAAAAGAAATAGTAGGTGATGAACCGATCACCTTAATCACAGGCAGATGGTATTGGACTGTCCCATTAAGAAAATGGCTTCATTATCGGCATATGGGAGGAGGGCAGGTATTCGATCAAAGCATACATTTAATTAATTTAAGTAGTTATTTCTCAGGTGAATTTGATCATTTATATGCTGCTTTTACTCAAAAAGTAACAATTGGAGAAATAGAAAATTGGGACGGTTATAGTATCACGGCTAAGTTCAAAAACCATACAGTAGCAAACTTCTATTCTACTTATGGGTTGTATCAAGAGCTTGAAGAAGAACCCTTTTTGGATATTATTCAAAAAAATAGGTTATTAAGAATTCATATTACGAGAGGAAAATTGATGGTCAAAACCCCTGGAAAAGAAGAGATGTTCTATTCACAAGATAAAGTCCAAAATATTGATAAGAATTTTCATGAAGCTGTTCAATCAGGGAATAAAGGAAAAATACTAACGACAGTGGAGGATGGTCTTCATACTTTAAAAGTTGTATTAGCTGCTAGTTACTCAGCTAAAAACGAAATGATTGTGAAGCTAGATGAATTTAACCATTTTGGTCTCCATGATCTCTATGAAACTAATGAAATGACCTCTTAGATAAAGGTAGATTGAATAAGGGGGTGATTCAGCTGTAGTGAGAAGGGAAACAAATCTTGAACTATTGTCATTCCATTTAATTTTAGGAGGGTAAATAATGAAAGCGTTTAAAAAGGGGTTCCTATTGATTGTAGTTTTATTGTTGTCGATGACCTTTCTTTTAGCTGCTTGTAATTCAGATGCAGCTAACTCATCGGAAATTGAACTCACTTGGCTCGTTCGGAGTGATCCGGCTGTTTCCAAGTGGTACGACGAAATGGTTGAAGGGTTTGAAGCGGAAAATCCACATATTAAGGTCAATTTGCAATTAGTTCCCCAAGATGAAATTGACCAACGCTTAACGACAATGATCGCGTCGCGTAATGTACCTGATGTGTGGTCTCCAAACTGGTCTAACTCTGGATTTGCCACTTATAACAACATGGATGCACTATTAGATTTAACCGAATTTTTAGAGAGAGATCCGAAAGTGTTAGAAGGAATTCCGGAAAATATTGCAGATATTTATAATGTTGATGGTGGCACTTATGGAATACCTATGTCGAATACAACATCATTGCTATTTTACAACAAGGATCTTTTTGATGAAGCAGGAGTCGAATATCCACCTATTGATTGGGATGATACATCATGGGATTGGGATGCGATGGTAGAGAAGGCAAAACAACTTACAAAGGATATTGGAGATCCAAATAATCAAGTATTTGGCGTCATTAATGAACAGCCGCCTACTCGCTCAGCGTGGGTTTTTGGTGGAGATTTCTTTTCGGAAGAATCTTATGAAACGGGAAAAATCGATGAGTTAAAGATCTTATCAGATCCTAATAACAAGAAATCAATACAGGCCATTTATGATTTAATTTATGAGCATAAAGTATCTCCTAATCCATCTCAATTAGATGCGGTTTCACAAATTGGAAATCCATTTATGACGGGAAGAGTTGCGATGAATATTGGAGGTGGTTGGGGATTTAGGAACTATATTGAGGCTGATTTCAGGTGGGGAGTTGCTGCGATTCCATTTGGACCTGATGGAACAAGAGAAATTCCGGTCTATGCTGATCCGTGGACGATTAGTAAAGACTCTAAGCACCCTGAAGAGTCTTGGGAATTGATTAAGTATTTAACGAATCCAGAGTATGGAGGCAAACGTTACGCTGAAATTGCGATGTCGTACCCTGCCAATCTAGATATAGCTGATGTATGGTATGATGCGACAACCAGTCTTGCTGAGATTTCAAAAGAAGAGTTAAGTGAAGCATATGAAGGATCAGTAAGGTATGGCCGACCGACAGATAATCATTTGATAGAGGGGTTTTCTGTCATCTTAAATACGATAAATCAAACAATGGATTCAATATATAGTGGGAATATTGAAATTGACAAAGGGTTAGAGACAATTGAGCAAAATCTAAGGGCACTAGATTAGTCAATGCCTCCAAAGTCATTATAAAGTAAGTTCTGATCATACGTAAAGGATCTTGCTTATAAAGCGCTGCTAACGGTGAGGATTGCCTTACTAGGTAAGTTTCAAAGTATTAAAAAATGTTAAAGACTCAATGTTGAAATAGATATATTCATTCAAACACCGTTTGAATGAATATATCTTATAAAAAAGAACGGAAAAAGGGGTGAATAAAAAGTGGGAGTGCAACGTGAGATTAATGAAGCAGCTGTGCAAAGTCTTAAAACTAAGAAACCGAAAAAAAGGAAGATGGGCTCAGAGCGCAGTAAAGAACAGCTGGCTTTCTGGTTGTTTCTTTCCCCTTGGGTTATTGGCTTCATATGTTTTATTGGGGGCCCAATGGTAGCATCTTTATTTATTAGTTTTACATCATATAATGTCATAACTTCTCCTGAATGGATCGGGTTTCAAAATTATTCAAGGCTATTTCAAGATAATCTTTTTTATCAGTCGTTAAAAGTAACTGGTTATTATGTCCTTCTAGCTGTTCCGTTCACAATCATTGTTAGTCTATTATTGGCGGTACTTTTAAATATAAAGGTAAAAGGTCAAGCTTTTTTTCGAACCTTTTTTTATGCACCGACGATCATATCGGGGGTATCCATCGCTTTCTTATGGGCATGGTTATTGAACCCAGATTTTGGAGTAATTAACGCAACCATTTATCAAATATTCGGAATATCAGGTCCGGGTTGGTTTAACAGTTCAACTTGGGTAGTCCCCTCTTTTATGTTAATGAGGTTAACAATGCTAGGGTCGACGATGGTAATCTTTTTAGCTAGTTTACAAAGTTTACCGAAAGAGTTGTATGAGTCTGCTGCTATTGATGGTGCGGGTAAAATCACACGGTTTATAAAGATTACGATTCCTTTGATTTCACCAGTTATATTGTTTAATACAATCATTGCGATTATTAACACTTTTCAAATCTTCACAGAAGCTTATGTGATTACACAAGGTGGACCTGAGTGGGGCTCTTACTTCTACGTTCTTTACTTATTTGAAACAGCATTTGCACAATTTAGGATGGGTTATGCCTCTGCCCAAGCGTGGATATTATTCTTCATAATATTTGTATTTACTATGCTTGCCCTGTGGATTTCAAGAAGAACAGTACATTATGAATACGACAGTAAACGATAAAGTAAGGAGGAGAGGGTTGTGAGAAAATTACTTCCGAAGAAATGGTTTCAAAAACCACTCAAAACGGATGAACTTAGTCCCGCTGAAAAAGTGTTTTCTTATTGTTTATTAATCATTTGTCTAATTATTTTTGCATTCCCTTTTATTTGGATGCTTTCTACTTCATTGAAATCAATCGGTCAAGTCCATAGCATTCCTAACGTTTGGATTCCTTGGCCACTGCAGTGGGAGAACTTTGTTCAGATTTTCCGTGATGCTCCATTTCTTAGATATTTATGGAATACGAGTTGGTACACGGTAGTCACTGTATTTGCAACGGTTTTTACTTCTTCTTTAGTTGCCTTTGCCTTTGCAAGATTAAGAGCGCGTGGGAAAACAGTGCTGTTTGCCATTGTGTTAAGTACAATGATGATTCCTCCTCAAGTAGTAATGATTCCACAATACCTGATCTTTAACCAATTAGGTTGGGTGGATTCGTACTTGCCACTTGTTGTTCCATCATTTGCTGGTAGTGCTTTTTTAATCTTCTTGCTTCGTCAGTTTTATATGGGAATTCCTCGTGAACTAGATGAAGCCTTAAAGATTGATGGAGGAGGGTATTTTACCCTTTATTTCAAAATTATCCTTCCTCTATCAGTTCCTGCTATGGCAACAGCAGCTATATTAGAATTTATGTACAGATGGAATGACCTGATGGGGCCACTTATTTATATAAACAGTCAAAGTAAGTATCCTCTTTCTTTAGGGCTGGCTAACTTTACTGCTGCGTTTGGTCAAACTCCATGGCATCTTTTAATGGCAGCTTCTTTAGTGGCCGTCATACCACCTCTATTACTTTTTTTCTTCTGTCAAAAGTATTTTATTCGTGGCATTGTGATTTCAGCATCGAAATAATCCGTTAAAACATATTTACAAAATCTAGTAAAGGGATGATTATCTATGAGAGAAAAATTTGCTGTTCAATTGTATACACTGCGTAACGAAATTAAAGAAGACTTTCCGAGTGTTTTGAAAGATTTAAAGAAGATGGGCTGGTCAGCTGTGCAAATGACCATTCCAGAAGGCTATAAAGCTGAAGAAATTGCCGAACTTACAAATGAGCTAGGTATAAAGACCGCTGGTATGCATTTTTCGATCGAGCGTATTCAAAATGATCTCGATAATATCGTAAAAGAAATGGAGTTATTTAATACAAAAGATCTTATTTGTCCATATTTGACGGAAGAATGGAGAAATGAAAAAGGCTATAAGGTCGTAAAAGAGACCCTAACTGAGGCGGCCAATAAATTAGCACCAAAAGGCTATAGAGTAAGTTATCATAACCATGCATTTGAGTTTGAAACAGAAATATATGGAAAGAATGCACTTGAATACTTAATAGAACCAAGTGAAACGAATCAGATACTAGCTGAATTAGACGTCTATTGGTTAAAAAAAGCAGGGAAAGATCCCCTGACATTTATTCAAAAATACGCGAATCGCATGCCGATTATTCACTTAAAGGATATGACTGATGATGCTGAACAAACGTTTGCTGAGGTTGGATCGGGATCGATTGATTTTGAACCGATATTAAAGTGGTGCGATAGGTCGGGGGTCGAGTGGTTAGTCGTAGAACAAGATCAATGTTCGGGGGAGCCCATGGATAGTCTACAAATTAGTTTAGATAATTTAAATAATATGGTAGCTGTTTTGGAAAAAAAGTAAGAGGTATGGTTAAAGTCACAGAAGGGAGTAATCACCTATGTACGAAGGAATTCATCATGTCTCACTAAGTGTAACTGACCTGGATAGGGCTAGAACTTTTTATACTGACATTCTAGAATTTAAGGAATGTAGACGTCCAAAGTTAAAATCTAATGGTGCTTGGTACCAAATAGGTTCTACTCAACTTCATTTAATAGAATATGAGGGTAAAACACTTAGAAGAACGACAGAAATCGATAAAAGTGATGGTCATTTTGCTGTTCGAGTGACCGATATGAAGGAAATGACAAGAAAATTACGTGAAGCTTCAATAGATTATGAAGAAGTACCTAATAGTAAGACAGGTTGGCATCAAGTATATGTGACTGATAGGGATGGGAATATTATTGAATTTAATGTTTAATAGTGCAATCTGTGAAGCGATAGAATATTTGGATAGGAGAAAATGATGAGAAAATTAATTTCTTACCCAATGAATAGTAATGACCCAGGGTGGCCAAATAATCCCAAAATGAAGGTATCTCCCTTTACGCAAATTGCAAATGGAGATACCACTAATCAGTATATTATTGAATTTTTTAACCATTTTGGTTCACATATGGACGGCTCTAACCATTTTGTCGATAATGGACCTAGATTATATGAGACTGATATTAATATGTTTTTTTATGATGCCCCTTTATTAATAGATATTGAGAAAACGTACGGTGAATTAATCCATACAACTGACTTAATGAAATACGAGAAAGAAATTGAACAAGCAGACTTGTTAATGATTCGGACTGGATTTTCACAGTTTAGAAGGGAGGATCCAAAGGGATATTCTGAAAATGGACCAGGAATCACATCAGATGCATGTAAATATTTGGTTGAACACTTCGTAAATTTAAAAGCTGTAGCTTTGGATTGGATTTCTTTATCATCTTATCCACACCGAAAAGAGGGAGCTTTGGCGCATCAATATTTACTAGGCGAGTTTCAATCGAGGTTTTTATTTATTATAGAAGATTTAAACTTTGAAGGATTAAATAATAATACGTTGAACCGGGTTGTTGCGTTGCCACTTTTAATTGAAGGTATAGATAGCGCACCATGTACAGTTGTAGCTGAAATAAACATAAAAGGAACCCATTCCTAGAGGATAATGTTGTTGGATGTGACGAACGCTTATATTGTAATCGGGGAGTGTGAAGATTGGCTAATGATGATTTGCAAGGGAAGTTAAAAAGAATTCGAGCGTGGTTGAAAAAAAAGAGTTGTGATGCTGTACTTCTTTCTAGTCAGGCAAGTTTCTCATGGCTGACTGGAGGTAGAGGGTACATTGGAATCGCATCACAGAGGGCTTGTGCACAATTTCTGATTAGCAATGACCAATTTATAGTGTGGACGGATAATATAGAAAAAAAACGACTTTTACAGGAAGAGCTCGTTGATATTCCTTGTGAAGTACATGAATTTAACTGGTTTGAATCAAATCAAATAGAACGAATTATCAATTTATATATTCCGGCTAACAAGAAGCTCATATATGAAGAAGATGTGCTTTCAGACTTATCTCACTTAAGGTATCCACTTACTGAAACTGAGAAAAATTCATATAGGCAACTAGGCAAAGATGTGGCTGTTGCACTTGAACAAACTTGTTATAACCTAAAAAGAGGAGACAGCGAGCTAGAAGTGGCAGCTGACTTATCTTTTCGTTGTATTCAAAAGAATATAGAACCAGTTACGAATTTAATTGCTGCTGATCATCGTATTTTTCAGTACCGACACCCATTGCCTACAAACAATATAGTGGATCAATATGCGATGGTTGTAGTTGGGGGACGTAGAAAAGGTTTAATTGCTTCTGCCACAAGGTTAGTCCATTTCGGAAAAGCATCTGCGGATGTTCTTCAAAGACATCGGGCAGTTACGAAAATAGATGCAACAATTATTCAAGAAACGCGTCCAGAACGTAGGGTTGCTGAGTTATTTAAGGGCCTTTGTGAAAAATATAAAGAGCACGGCTATGACAATGAATGGAGATTGCACCATCAAGGGGGACTAACAGGCTATTTGCCAAGAGAGTATCGTGCCGATACCCAAACAAAGCAAATAGTAGAGGCTGATCAGGCTTTCGCATGGAACCCGTCTATAAGCGGAGTGAAATCAGAGGATACAATTTTGGTGACTGCGAATGAAAATGAAATATTAACGCGAACAGGTGATTTTCCAGAAATTGAAATCAACGTAGACGATAGTTTTATTTTACGACCAGATATTCTCATTCGTAAGTGGTAAAGAAATTTGTGCCCTCTCTACTCACATAAACTAATATACAATCCAAATACTTATATATTTCGAGTTCAAGGGGGGAGGGTTCTAAAGTGTAATGTTTATAATGAAGTAGATTAGGTTATAGTGAACAATAAAATTTCAACAAAATGTAAGGGTGTTTGACCGACGAGTGGGAGATCTTCTAAAATTTTCTTCTAATGTATATATTAATTTACAAGGCTTTGGCATATATTTGTCGAAGCCTTGTTGTTTTTGTACTTGGCATAGATGAAGGATCTAGGGTCAAAGTCAGTAGTAACAGAGCGAAAGTAAAGGTAGTAAGGGCGACCTAACTACCTGAATGAAGTCGGTGGCAAACTTCTGCCCAAAGGAATATGAATCTTATATAAACACCTACTTTGATCATACAGTCATAACCTATTATTTACATAGTAAGAAAACAAAATAGGGAAACACGACATTCCATTTTTCAAAACAATCAAAGGGTACTGCTCATATCGAGAGAATTTCTAAAGGATTTGAAATCTATGATATCCTATTGGAAAGTCTGTTATAAAAGAAAATCAAACAGTACATCCGTGATAAAGAGATCGAGGCGATTCAAACTGGCATAGGGAAGCACTCAAGGTGCTGGGTGCCACATACAAACCTTTTTTAGGATTTAATCTTTTTACATGTAAATAGTAAAAAAGAACATCATAATTTATCGGACTTCCAAATACCAATTTCAAGAGGTGACAGGTACCTGTCTCTCCTATAAAATTGGAGGGGGAGGGGTGTCTAGTGTTTAAAGATAAAATGGAGAGTTTAAACACCTTCTATCATCAAAAGTTATTTAGGAGAGATTTGCTCGCGGGCCTCACGTTGTTTGTAATGCTCATTCCTCAAGGGCTAGCTTATGCGATGCTAGCGGGGCTTCCGCCAGTTATGGGGTTGTATGCCGCGACAGTTCCGTTATTTATATATGCTTTATTTTCTTCTTCCAAACATTTATCTGTTGGTCCCGTAGCGATTACATCGTTGCTTGTTTTTTCAGGTGTCTCGACTTTGGCGGAACCGGGTTCGGGGCAATATATTTCACTTGTTTTATTGCTGGCTGTTATGGTCGGGGTTGTCCAGTTTTTGCTCGGTATTAGTAAACTCGGCTTTATCGTCAAATTTATTCCTCATTCGGTGATGAATGGCTATACTTCTGCCGCCGCGATTGTCATTGGATTAAGCCAGATGAATCATCTGTTAGGAATTCAAGTTGGAAATCATTTGCAAGTTCATTCTATTCTTATCGAAATTTTTGAAAAGATACTCAAGCTTAATTTTGTGACGTTGTTCATTGGAATGATTAGTATCCTTTTTTTACTTATCTTAAAACAAAAAGCTCCGAAGCTACCTGGAGCATTAATGGTCGTCGCTTTGTCGACATTGCTCGTTTTTTTCTTTCAATTAGATAAAAGTGGTGTGCAAATAATAGAGGATGTTCCTCAAGGCTTCCCGCAACTTGTTGTGCCTGAATTCACGTTGGAGGCAGTCAAACTTCTTTTCCCAATGGCCGTGACGATTGCTTTGCTTGGTTTTATGGAATCTTTAGCGATTGGAAAAGCGATTGCGAAAAAAGAAAAATACAAAATTCATCCAAATAAAGAATTAAAAGCTTTAGGTTTGTCTAATATGATTGGGGCTTTCTTTCAATCATTTCCGGTCAATGGTAGTTTTTCGAGAACGGCTGTCAATCACCAATCAGGCGGAGCCACTCAAATGGCCTCCGTTATAACGGGTGTTTTGGTTATGGTGACATTATTATTTTTTACCTCCTTCTTTTATTATTTACCGAACGCTGTGTTAGCTTCGATTATATTAGTTGCCGTTTATAAATTAATTGACTTCAAAGAGATGAAGCATCTTTTCCAGGTGAAGCCGTTTGAAGGCTGGATTTGGGTCACAACCTTTCTCGTGACATTATTTGTCGGCATTCAATGGGGCATTTTAATTGGGGCGATTTTTACGTTAGTGTTGTTATTAAATCGCAGTTCGAAACCAGCGATTGTCGAATTAGGCTATGTTAAAAGGGAGAAAACGTTTCGAAATATTAAGCGCTACCGAGAAGCTATCACATCAGATGAAGCTGTTATTCTCAGAATTGATGCCAACCTCCATTTTGCCAATATCTCTTTTGTAGAAGAAAAAGTAAAAGAGGTCCTCAAAACAAGGAAAAAGGCGAAGTGGTTAATCATCGATATGTCAGGAGTTAATGATGTTGATACGGTTTCGGTGGATACGTTAGAGGAAATGATTAATTTTTACCGGAGTAAAGGGATTGTCACGTTGTTTGCCAGTATGAAAGGTTCGATCCGTGATACAGTCAATACGGTACATTGGGATCAGAAATACAAAGAACAGCGGAATCACTTGCCATTAGAACAACTGTTGAAAGCTAAAGGGATTAGGATGGAAAAACAGGAAGAGTATTTGGATTGGATGATTTAATTCGACAGATGACAGGCATCTGTCGAACGACGCGTCTTATAATTAAAAAAAGCATCCCTGGCGGATGCTTTTTTAATTGGACAGAACCAAGCAACTCATTCTATTTCAACTTCTTCATTATTTCATTTATTTTAACAAGAATAATAATGATGATTATAAATTGAATGAACTGAAGGATGATAAGAAAAGCTGGTGAAAATAAAAAGGCATAGAAATTAGGAAAGATAACCATTCCTAAAAAGGCAACATAGGCAATAAGTAAAAAGGTGATTATTTTTTTGAACATCAAATTTCCCCACTTTTATAATGAATAAAAGGATCATAGAATATTTATTTTCCTTCCGTCAAATGAGAAAAAGAAAGGAAATGCAAGAAGGGATAATCTATTTGGAGGTATGGGGAAGTGAACTGGTTTGAGTGGAAATTAAAGCAAGATGTCTGTACTTGAAACATAAACAAAAAAGCATCCTTGTTGCGAAGATGCTTTTTCAACGTTATTCGAGTGATTTCTTCGACAGGTGATAGGCACTTGTCGAACTGCAGACACTATATTCAATTTTTGAACACTATTCAATATTTGATAATTCAATAAATGAATGGTTTTTAAAAATGTGAGCGTTTACATAAATGAGGTTGAAAGATAATATTCTACTCATCACCACGACCTGTTTTGTGGAGGCCACTGAAAAAGTAGGTTTTAGTTTCTAATGGATGTAATGTAACCCTATTTTAACGAGTAGACCGTTTTTCAGTGGCCTCGGTTTGCAAACTAGGTAATCATAATTTTGATGATGGGGGGTTTTTAATAAGGTTTTTGGATTAACTGTCTTTTATAGAAGGGAGTGGATACTTTTTGTTAGAACGACCGATTAACAATAAGAAGAGCTTGACCTTAGAAAAACAGAGTTTTATTCCTAGGTTAGTTAGCCATATTAAATTATATTATCAACTTTATCTAATGGTCCTACCGGCTTTTCTGATTATTCTCTTGTTTAATTATGTTCCCATGTATGGGTTGCAATTAGCCTTCCGCGAATTTGATCCATCTAAAGGAATCACGGGTGGCACCTTTGTAGGGTTAGAGTATTTCCAAAGGTTTATCAACTCTCATCAATTTTGGGATTTAATGAGGAATACGTTTCTGATTAGCTTTTATTCATTAATTGTAGGGTTTCCGATTCCTATCATGATCGCGTTAGTATTTAATCAAATTAGACATGCGGGCAGAAAGAAATTTATCCAGACGGTAGCGTATATGCCGCACTTTATTTCGGTCATTGTTGTCGTAGGGATGATTATGATTTTCTTATCTCCATCATCTGGACTTGTCGGTAATGTATTTAGCTTATTTGGACTAGAGCCTATCAATTTTATGGGGAAACCGGAGTATTTCCGCTCGATCTATGTGCTTTCGGACGTATGGCAGCATGCGGGATGGAATAGCATCATCTATATTGCGGCACTAGCAGGTGTTAGTCCTCAGCTATATGAAGCTGCGAAGATTGATGGGGCAAGTCGGATGCAACAAATTAGAAATATTGATATCCCACACCTGCTCCCGACTATTATCATTTTATTAATTTTAAATGCAGGGAGTTTATTAGGAGTAGGATTTGAAAAGATCTTTTTAATGCAAAATTCAATGAACATACCTGTCTCTGAAGTACTGGAGACCTATGTATATAAAATCGGGATCATGTCAAATCAAATCAGTTATTCCACTGCAATTGGGTTATTTAATACGATGATCAATTTCACCATTCTTCTTATCGTCAATAGAGTTGCTAAAAAAACTAGTGAAACCAGTCTTTGGTAGAAGGGAGAATCTCATAAATGAATACGACTATTAAAGACTCTTCCTCCGATCTGTTTTTCAAAGTCATGCTCGCATTGATTTGTACGGGAATACTTATTGCAACGCTGTATCCGGTTTATTTCGTTATTATTGCCTCTATAAGTAACCCTGCCTCTGTCGCAAATGGGGATGTTTGGTTATACCCAAGAAATATCACGTTTGCTGGGTATCAGGAGATATTGAGTGATGAAAGGATTTGGAGAGGGCTCAAAAATACGCTCATTTATACAATTGGTGGAACGTTATTTAGTTTACTTTTTACAATTCCAGCAGGGTATGCCCTTTCAAGAGCGGATTTTAAACCAAGGAAATATTTAATGATCTTCTTTGTGTTTACGATGTTTTTTAGTGGAGGGTTAATTCCAACGTACTTAACCGTTCAGCAGTTTGGTTTAACGAATACGATTTGGGTCATGTTAATTCCCTTTTCTGTTAATGTCTTTAATCTAGTCATAACAAGGGTGTTCTTTCAAACGAGCATTCCAAAAGAGCTATTAGAGTCAGCAAAACTCGATGGTTGTTCCGATTTTCAGTTTTTTATTCGAATTGCTATTCCTCTTTCTAAAGCCCTTTTGGCCGTAATGATGCTCTATTATGCCGTTGGGTATTGGAATGAATATATGAAGGCGTTGATTTATTTAAATGATTCTAAGTTGTATCCATTACAATTAGTGTTAAGAGATATTCTTGTCATGAATCAGACGTTTAGCAGTGGTTCTGGGGGAGCGATGATGAGTACAGGCGATGTGACCGCACAGCAAAAAGGGGACTTGATTAAATACGGAGTTATTGTTGTGTCCTCTGTCCCAATTATTGCGTTATTCCCGTTTGTCCAGAAGTACTTTGAAAAAGGTGTCATGATTGGCTCTTTAAAAGACTAATGAAATGTTGGCAAGGAAGCATATATAAAATTCATAAAAGAGAGGGATGTTTTAATGAAAAAATCAAAGAAAATGCTCACAACAATGTTAGCGGCTGTGATGACAAGTGTCTTGATTGCAGGGTGCAGTCCATCTTCTACAGAAGGCAATACAGAAGGAGGAACAACTTCTGATGAAAAGACGAAGCTAGAAGTGTTGGCCGTTCTTAATTCTTTAACGAAGGATATGGATGAAATTCCTTATATCCAGGATATTTCGGAGCAGGCCGGAGTCGAGATCGAATGGACAGAAGTTAGAAGTGGTTGGGATGAGCAGAAGAACCCGATCCTTGCGAGTGGAAATTTGCCTGATGTGTTTATAAGTGCCATTGGAAATGATGATATCGCGACGTTTAACAGCCAGTTTCTTCCACTAGGTGATTTAATTGAAGAACATGCGCCTAATATTAAAAGGATGTTTGAAGAGATGCCAGAAGTGAAGGAGTTAGCGACAACCATAGATGGGGAAATTTATGGATTACCCGCTGTCCTTCCACATCGTCCATCAAGTAGTGTCATTCCGATGATGAATCAAGAGTGGTTGGATAACCTAGGACTCGCGGCACCAACGACTTTTGATGAACTTTATGATGTATTGAAGGCGTTTAAAGAAGACGATCCAAATGGAAATGGAAAAGCTGATGAAATTCCATTTGACTGGGCACCAGACCAAGGACCTTATAGTGCGATGGCATTGATCGGCGGGTTTGGCAATTATGCCGCTCATACGGATTGGTATAATACAGTTAAAGGTGGGGAACATGTCTTTTTACCAGAAACAGAAGATTACAAAGAGCTTGTGACTTTCCTGCATAAGCTCTACTCTGAAGGATTGGTGAATCAAGAAGTTTTCACCCAAGATTGGGCTCAGTTTTTCTCACGCTCACAAAATACCGAAGCAGCCACGGTTGGTTTTACAATTGGTTGGTCATTTGAGCAGCGTGTCGGAAGCTGGAGTGATCAATATGAAGTGGTGACACCTTTTGCAGCAGAAGAAGGCTTGGCACCATTATGGCCAGCCGATCCTTTAGGAATGAAAACGCAAACTAATAAAGCAGTCATCACAGCAAACACAGAAAACCCAGAAGCCGCGATAAAATGGTTAGATGGCTTTTATTCAGAAGAAGCGTCTGCCCAAGGATACTACGGTTCTTTTGGAATTGGAGTAGAACAAAATGACAATCAATACACAGTCCTTGCCCCTCCTGAAGGTACGAGTGAAGACGAATGGAAATGGACCAATTCTCTTGTTGACCATGGATTAATGTATATTCCAGCTGAATTAGATGAAAGAATTGTGGCACCACCAACTGTTGCGGAAAGAATGGATCAGGATCAAATTTTAACTTCTTATTATCCGGATGTAGATAATGTCCTACCTCCGCTAAAATTTACAAAAGAAGATGATAATGAACTAAGTATCATTCGGACGGATTTAGATAATTTAATCTCAAGCAAGTGGGCGGAATGGATTAGTGCCGGTGGAATTGAAGCTGAATGGGATAACTATCTAGAAAACCTTCATAATATGGGACTAGCTAGATATAAAGAAATTTACCAAAACGCACTCGATAGCCAATACTAACAGTCAATTGGCTGAGTATAAGTGATGAAGTTAAGGATTAATATTTGTGAGACCGAATGCTGTGAGTAACGGGTGAAGTGATTGAAAAAAGTATCCGATCATTTGGTGCACTCCGCCAGCTGCATACCCTACGTGTTTCACTTCTCCCGCAGGAGTCTCCGAACATTCCGCTGGCTCCGTTTTGGGTTATGAAAAACAGCGTTATATCATGAACAAAACTAGCTCTTTACTCGTAACATCGTAGGTTAATTTGGTTAGAAAGATTCACAGGAAATCCAAACCAAATCAGAGCTACATTACGAAGGAGCTAGTTATTATGAAGCTTTCCATAAAATACGTAGGTTTAAACGTATCAGAGGTAAAAAATTGCTGCCGCGATTGCGGATGAGGGGCGAGGAGAGCCCTTAACAGTTTCGTTTATATCATGAGGAGAACGTGAACTCTCTCATATAGTTAGAACAAAAAAGGGGCTCCGATAAGGTAGCCCCTTTTATACCCTCGCTCAAATTTTATCGAAATGAAGGAGTTTTCTTCCTTATAAATATAGTAAAATGAACGTATCAGTCTTTTAAATAAAAGCTATTCGTGCAAAGTAGAAAGAGGGGATACATTTGGAGCTATGGAAAAGGTATAAAAATCAAAAGGGCCTTTTAAAGTATCTCGTTTCTTATATTGTTGTCTTTTTATTGCCTGTCCTTTTTTTATTGTTTTATTTTTATCCCCAAACTTCTACCATTATTCAAGAGACGGCAATTGATAATTCGAATGCCATGCTCTCACAAACCGTTAGTAATATCGATAGGCAGATGGAGATTTTTTGGAATTATCCGGATGCGATTCATAAAAATAATCACTTAAATAGCCAACTATTTTCAGAAGACAATAGTTTTAATACGTATCATATTATGCAAGAGATGGAAAAAATGTTTGGTTATAATTTATTTGTTGAAAAGACGCTTTTATATAATAAGCAATCGGGAACTTTTTATTCTTTCCCTGGAAGCTATAGCAAGGAAGAATTTAGTGAACGTGACAGTACCTTTTATTATTCGGATTGGGATAAAGAAGAAATGTTGCGAGAATTGGATGAAATCAATGAAATAGTGATTCGACCAGCAGAACAAGTGAATGTCGGAGTGAGATTTAATAGTTCCTACGATGCTGTGACGATTATGATGCCCGTTCCGTATAAAAACCGTTATTCATATGCCGTCCTAATGTTGGTTATTCCGGAGCAGAACTTTTTTCTAAACCAGAAAGGAAAGGATGATATTCAACCCGATTTCTTTGTCTTTGGAAAAAATGACGACCTACTAGCTATGTCTAATGGTGAAAACCAATTTACCGAAAATGATTTTAGCGAAATATTAGCCGATACGAATCACTTGGTAGAGCGAGTGACGATCGCTGGTGAGCAGTATTTGGTCAATTTTCAAGAATCAAGATTATATGGTTTGAAGTACTTAAGTTTAACTCCACTTGAGAGTATTTTATATAAAATCAACCAATTGAAAACGGTTACTTTTATGCTTGTTTTATTAATTTTAACAGTCGAAGCTATTTTAATCTTCCTGTTTATGCGTACCAATTATGCCCCTATTCGTAAGTTACGTCAAAAGGCTCTTGCATCGGTTCAATCAATGCCTTCTAAGGAATTAAATGAATTTGAAATCGTTTCTTATGCTTTTGATAGTTTGCATAACGAAAACCTAGAGTTAATCAGTAAAGTGATGTTGAATAAGAATATTTCAAAAGAATATTTTTTGATCCAGTGTCTGAATGGAACTTTGCCTAAGGATGACGATATGATTCAGCAGGCACTTGAGCACAATATTCAGTTGAGGAAAAAGGTGTGTTGTGTCACTTTTTATGCAGAAGACCGTAATATTATTTCATTATTAGCGCTTTTGAAAAGTATGATGGATTTTAATAGCGAGTTAGACCATACATTTAGTTATATGGTTAAGGGAATGAGGCATGAAGATTTTATCCTGATTATGTCGTTTGATGAAGAGGAACGGATTAAGCCCTATCATTATAAATTACATGAAGTCGAAGAAAATATTCGAGTTGGCATTGGAACGATTGAAGAGGTTGAGCTGCTGAACAATAGCTATATTCATAGTTTAGCAGCATTAGAGTCAGCTATATTAAATAAGGATCTAAAAGTAGTCGGCTACGATCATATCGATGTCAAAAGTTCCAATGTATTGAGTCAGCTGTTTGATATTATCAAAATCATTGAACTGAGCATTACTCGTCGGGATGAAGAGCAGTTTAAAGCCCAGTTAAACAAGCTTATCGATTTAATGAGGACGAAGGTTAGCAGTATTTTTATTTTAAAAGTGATTTTTATTAATACGTATAATGTGTTGGCGAAAGAATTAAACAAATTTGGAGTCAAGGAAGAATATTGTTATGCAATGTCTGAAAAGGAGTTAAACATTGAACAACTTGAGGAAAAGCTCAGAAGTATGGGGCAGAAGCTTTCGAATGAGTTGCTAAAAAGCGATCCTATCAAAGGTTCAGTAGATATAAAAGAAGTGCTCCTTTATCTGGACAAGTATTATATGGAAGCAAGTATTTCGATGCAGAGGCTTGCCGATGAGTTCAACTTATCCTACTCCAACTTCAGCCACTTTTTCAAAAAGAAGACCGGAGAGAACTTTGCCGCTTATTTAGAAAGACTTCGAATCAATAAGGCGAAGCAGCTGTTGATTCAAGGCAAGGAACCGATTAAATCGATTGCCGAACAGGTTGGATATATTAATGCCAATAGCTTTACACGTTCATTTAAAAAATTAGAAAACATGGCACCCGGAGAATACAGAAAATTAGACAGGTGACAGGCACCACTCGAAATATGTCGACAGGAGGAAGAGCTATGAAGAAGAATGATGTCATAAAAGTTGGGTTAATTGGCCTTGGAGGCATGTCAAATGCTCATCGTCATTTTATTTCTGAACTAGACGAGCTCCAACTGATTGCTCTTTGTGATGTGAACCAAGAACAATTAAATAAAGTTGGGGAACAAGAGGGAATAGGTTCAGAGAAGCAGTTTCGGGAGATAGAAGACTTAATTGCCGATCCAGATGTTGAGGCGATTGTCTCGGTAGTACCAAATAACTTGCATGCAAAAGTCATTGAATTATGCATTCACTATCAAAAGCCGATTATGACAGAAAAGCCTTTCACCTTAAATTTTGAAGAAGCAGAGAAATTAGTGGTCTTATATAAAAAACAACCAATACCTTGTATGGTCGGTTTTAGTTACCGTTATATTGCTTCCTTTCGTTACGCTAGAAAACTAATCAAAGAAAATAAAATTGGTGCGATTCGTCATATAGATATTCGTTATTTACAGTCTGGTGGAGCTGCTCTATTTGAGAGTCCTTATACTTGGCGTTTTAATAAAGCGGTTTCAGGGACAGGGGCATTAGGGGATTTAGGAGCTCATATGATTGATAGTGCTAGATTTTTAATTGGAGAATTTCATTCTGTTTCGGCACTAATGGGAACTTTTGTCCATGAAAGAAAAGACCCAATTAGTGGAGAAATGAAAAAAGTCGATGTCGATGATTATGCGAGTTTTCAAGCTATACTAGGCAATAATGTTTTAGGTAATTTTGTGACGTCAAGAAATGCGATTGGCTCCGGGAACCAACATGAGGTCATGATATACGGTGATTACGGTACGATTCACATTAATTGTGAACGTCCAAATGAGATCATCCTTTGTATAAAAGAGGAGAATGAAGAAAGCCCCTCTTTTCAAACGAAGAAAGTCCCTGAACAATATCGAAAACAGCAATTTCAAGATTTTCTGGATTTAGTAACGGGCAATCAACAAGAAGGAACCCCCACATTTTATGACGGTTACCAAAATCAAAAAGTACTCGAGCAAATTATCCAATCAGCCGAAAGGTAATTCGATAAGAGTTCAACAAGTGATACAGACACTTGTCGAACTCTTTTTGTTTGTGAAGAGTGTGAATACCGGGATAGGTAATGAAAGAGTGGCTCTGGTCAAATTAGGGTGCGAATAAGGGGAGATAGGTAATGAGAATCATGCTCCGGCCAAGTTAGAGTGCGAAAAAACGAAGATAAGTAATGAAAATCAAGCTCCAACCATATGAAAGAGCGAAAAATAGGAGATAGGTAATGAAAAAAACGCTCAGGCAAAATGAAGGTGCGAAAAGTAGGAGATAAGTAATAAAAAAGTGGCTCAGAACAAATAAAGGTGCGAAAAAATGGAGATAGGTCATAAAAAAGTCGAACTAGCTAAATGAAGGTGTGAAAAATAGGAGATAAGTAGTAAAAAAGTCGAGCTAGTCAAATGGAGGTGCCGATTACCATGGGTTGAAATAATAGTCTTATGAATACCAATCATTAAATGAAAGTTTAGATAAATCTACAAAAATTCACAAAGTTTCACATAATGACTTTCGGATTAATCTTTTTTCGACATAAATTGAGAGGTGACAGATCTGTGTCAATCTACCTAGTTCTTTGTAGTATTCCCTCTGAAACCTGCTTTGCTTTCTTTCAATTTCACAGTCACTTTATTATTGGAAAATAGGTAAATAGTATCTATTTTCTTTTTAATCAAAAGATTATAAGTATTTTGAAAAAATATTTACTCATGCATTATCCATATGATACCATGTGATTGTTCTATTTTTTTCCAATGAATAAAAATAGGGAGGGGTCAGAAAAAGGATAAATCTAGCAATATTTGTAATTAGTTTATATTAAGAGGGGGAAGAAATTTGTCGAAAAAGAAGTTTAGTAAACTATTTAGTAGTTTTTTAATCTTTACTCTATTATTAACTGTTTTAAACCCTATCATAGTATCAGCAAATATTGACCGAGCTGTTAGTGATTTCGTAGGTGTTGACGAAAGTATTTTGCAGATGAAGGAAATGATTTCCGAGCAAGAAGAAATACTAACACAGATTCCTAAGTTACACCCTGAATTAAAGGACTTAAGTGGCGACAAGGAAGTTGCGGTTATTGTTCAATTATCGGAGCCGCCAGTTGCATTAGAGCAAGGGAAAAAAGCAGTTGAAGGGGAAGTGTTCACAGCTGCTCAATCAGCCAGTGCTAAGAATAAAGTTGAATCTCAACAGGATTCATTTGAGAAAGAACTATCACAAAAGAAAGTAGACTATAAAAAAGAGTTTACATATAACCAGACTTTTAATGGGATGTCCATGAAGGTGAAGGCAGATGAGTTAGAAACTCTTTTAGAAGCTGAGGGCGTCGTAAGTGTACAGCCTGATTATGAAGTACACGCATTAGAAGTTGTTGATGGAGATGAAACATTAGAGGCTCAGATGAGTGATAGTACTCCGCATTTAGAAGTGCCAACACTTTGGGATATGGGGTATGAAGGACAAGGTGTCAAAGTAGCTGTACTTGATACCGGAATTGACTACCATCACCCAGAATTCGAAGGTGTTTATAAAGGTGGTTATAACTTTGTCCCACACACGGGAAATGATTATGCTCGTGAAAGAGCCGACGATGATCCTTATGAGACGTCACCATTAGATCGTCCCGATCATCGACCAGAGTATAATAGTGATGGTGGTTCTTTCTCCACTTCTCACGGAACCCATGTAGCTGGAACGATTGCGGCTCAAGGGAATAATAGTTACGGGATTACGGGAATAGCTCCTAAAATTGACCTATATGCTTACCGTGTGTTAGGGGCATATGGAAGTGGTGCTACTTCTGGTATTATTGCAGCGATTGATAAATCAGTAGAAGAAGGAATGGATATTATCAATCTATCATTAGGTGGTGCTGATAGTAGTCAAACGGCACCAGGGTCTATTGCGATTAACAATGCGGCCTTAGCTGGAGTGACAGCGGTCGTTGCAACAGGAAACAGTGGTCCAAATCGTGGGACAATTGGAAGCCCAGCCTCTGCGGCCTTTGCAATATCGGTTGGAAATTCAACCGTTCCAGAGACATTATTACAAGGTGAAGTAACCGTTGGAGCTGGAGATTACAGTCAAACGAGTGAACTACCTATGTTTGGTTGGACATATGGCGATGATCCAAGAGATTCATTAACTGGAACTTATGAGGTCGTCGCAATTGATGGAGTAGGTAACCCAACTGATTTTGAAGGAGAAGATGTGGAAGGGAAAGTCGCTCTTATTTCTCGTGGAGTGATTCCATTTGTAGAAAAAATTGCAGCAGCGAAAGAAGCTGGGGCAGTGGCGGCGATTATTCATAACAATATAGATGGGGAAGGTCCTTCAGGGTTCTTTTTAAGTACATCACTGGAATTTATCCCTACTTTTGATATGTCAACAGCTGAAGGAAATGCCTTAAGGGAAGCGATTGCCGGGACTGATTCGCAAACAGGAACCGTCTCTTTGGGTTCTTATACAGAAAGTACAACATTAGGTGATGAGGTTAATTCGTCCAGTTCTCGTGGACCTTCAACGCCGGACTTTGATATTAAACCAGATGTTGTAGCTCCTGGAACGAATATTATGTCGGCCATTCCTGCATATGAAAGAGATTATCCAGAGGCTGATTATACGAATGCTTACAACCGGGCAACGGGAACAAGTATGGCTACCCCACACGTAGCAGCGATTGCTGCCTTACTAAAACAAAAAAATCCAGATTGGACGCCTTTTGATATTAAGGTAGCTATCTCTAATACGGCGAAACAATTAGATACAACAAAATTTGATGTCTTCTCCCAAGGGCCAGGTCTTATCCAACCGGTAAAGGCGGCCACTACGAATGTTTTAGCGTATTCATTAGGTACGACTGAATTTCAAGAGGAGACATATGACAACATTAAGGGAACGGTCACGTTTGGAAAAGTAGAACCAGACTCTGAAAATGAAAGAACGATAACGAGAGAAATTAATGTTAAAAATTTAGTAGATACACAGAGTGAATTTGACGTAGTTGTTGAAGTGACAAAGAATGGGACAGGCGATATGGCTGGAGCGAACGTAACGGTCGACGCCAATTCGTTTACTTTAACGGATGAGCATTTGCTTACGGTTACTCTAAATGTTCCGAGTGGGGAAGGTGCTGCTGGGAACGAAATTCTTGGGTATATTCACCTGCAAAGTGACACAAGCCAATTATTATTACCGTTTGCAGCGGAGTTCTCTACAGAGCAAGGTCCAACAGGTGTCGCATATTATGAGCTCGTAGATGATGTGATTTCACCAAATGGAGATGGAAAACGAGATGATACCTCTCTTGAATTTGGATTGTACAATGATCATCCTGCAATGATTATTGAACTATGGGATTTAGCAAACCCTCAAGGTGGTCCATATGGGGATGGGTATATTGGCTTTTTAGCTAGTGGAAATATTTCAGCTGGGGCATGGAGACTTCCTATTAATGGGACATTCTATGACTGGATAGATGAAGCTTTAAAACCAATCCCAGACGGAGTGTATACAGTTGATTTCAATCAGTATTTATCGGGAGCACCAGAGCTATTAGCATGGGACGGTCCATTGTTTGTCAAAGCTTCTCAAGCTGAAGTCATCTTTGATACGGTTGAAGAAGAAATTGATGGAACGGAATATGAGCTAACAGGTACGGTTTTTGATAAGTTTGTTGATTTCGGAAATGACATTAATTGGGGAATGTTTGGACTTACGTATGATGTAAATGACATGGTAACGGTGTCTTACGAATTAGCAGATGTAACTGGAGCTGTAGTAGACAATGGTACGATTGCCTTACAACAAGATGGTACATTTGCGATTTCATTAATCAATTTAACACCAGGCGAAAACCAATTAACGTTATCGGTTGATGATGTCGGTGAAAATAGCACTGAAGAAATAATCACTTTTAACGTAAAAGAAGAAGAGGAAGAAGTGGTAGAGGACTTTACGGTTACCTTAACTCCTTCGACAACAGAACCAACAGAAGGTCCTGTGACGATTTCGATTGAAACTGATAGTGTAGTAGAATTAGTAGAGTTAAAATGGTTACCAGGTGAAAAGACAGTTGCAGATTTTGCAGAGGCCGGAACTGCCATTGATCTTGCTACAAAATCGTTTGAAGTAAGCGAAAATGGAGCTTATACGGTTTATGCCAAAAATGAGCAAGAGGTAGAAGCGGTTCAAGTGATTGTGGTTGATAATATCACAGAGGCACAAGAGCCAGTAGCCGTCACGTTAACGCCATCTACAGTTGAACCAACAGAAGGACCAGTAACGGTAACAGTTGAAACGGACAGTGCCGTTGAATTAGTGTCCATGAAATGGCTTTTAGGTGACAAAACAGTAGAAGACTTTGCCCATACAGGGAATAACATTGATCTTGAGGAAAGCTCGTTTGAAGTAACAGCAAACGGAACTTACACGGTTTATGTGGAAAACAGCTTAGGAGTTCAAGCGGTTCAAACGATTACTGTGGAAAATATTACAGAGCCAAATCAAGATAGCTTTTCAATTGATTTAACCGCTTCGACAAGGGAACTGACAGAAGGTCCTGTCACGATTACGGTTGATACAAACACTGAAGCAGAATTAGTCTCAATCAAATGGCTTCAAGGTGAAAAAGAAGTAGGGGACTTTGCCGAAGCAGGAAATGAAGTTAACTTAGATACGAAGTCCTTTGAAGTAACGGAAAATGGGACGTATACCGTCTATGTGAAAAATGACTTAGAGGTAGAAGAAGTCCAAACGATTACGATTACGAACATTATCGATCCTAATCTGGCACCTGTAGAAGTGACGTTAATCCCTTCAACAACAGAACCAACAGAAGGTCCGATTACAATTAAGGTTGATACTGATAGTAAACTAGATCTTGTCTCTCTTAAATGGTTACAAGGTGAAAAAGAAGTGGAAGACTTTGCAGAGGCAGGCCATGTCATTGATCTAGCTGAGAAATCGTTCGAAGTAAGTGAAAATGGAACTTATACTGTCTACGTGAAAAACAGTGCTGACGTTGAAGCCGTTCAAGTGATTGAAGTAGACAATATTACAGAACCAGTCGTAGAGCCAGAATTAACCTTAATCCCGTCTACTACGGAGCCAACAGAAGGACCGATCACGATAACGGTAGAAACAGACGCTGAGGTCGAAGCATTAAAATGGTTAGCAGGTCAACTTACCGTTTCAGACTTTGCCGAAGCAGGTCAAGATATTGACTTAGAAACAAGAACATTCCAAGTAACAGAGAATGGAACCTATACTGTTTATTTAAAAGATACATTAGGTTTCGAAGTCGTTCAACTTATTACCATCAGCAATATTAAGAAAGTTGAAGAAGAGGTAATTGAGGAAGAGCCAGTGAAGGAAGATCCAATAAAAGAAGACCCAGTGAAAGAAACTCCGAAGCAGAAAGAGCCAGTAAAAGAAGAACCGAAAAAAGAAGAGCCAAAAAATAAAGGGTCTAATCTGAAGGAACACGATAAAGATAAGGGTGTTTCAGGTTCAGATAAAACATTACCTGACACAGCAACGAACATTTATAATGTAATGGCACTAGGTGTAATGCTCTTATTAACAGGAGCACTAGCAATGTTTGTCCGCAAGAGAAGAAGAGCTTAGATTTCGACAAGTCACTTGTTGAAACAAACGAAAAGCATCCTCAAACTAGAGGGTGCTTTTTCGATGATATTTGACGGGGGACAGGCACTTTGTCTAACAGGTAAAAATTTTGCACACATAAGTAAAATATGTTTGTGAACGCCTTTATTTTCTGAGTTTTATAATAAATAAGAAGAAATGAAAAGGGGGATTGCCAAGTGGTTTGGAATGGTTTAATGGGCTCTATCTATCGTTTGTGTGATTGGATTATGTTCCTTGCCTATATAAACTTTTTATGGATTATTTTTACTATTTTAGGTGGGGGGATTTTTGGTATAACCCCAGCTACTTCAGCAATGTTTGCTATTATTCGTAAAAGGCTTATTAGAAATGATGATACCGCGATATTTAAATCATATTGGATTTTTTATCGAGAAGTGTTTATTAAAATGAATATATTAGGGTTGTTGATGTTGATTACAGGAACCCTTATTTACTTGAATTATACTCTAATTGAATTTCAGAATTTTATTGTGAATATCCTGTTTTTTGTTATTATATTGCTTACTATAAGTATATACACGATTATTTCTCTCTATATTTTTCCGGTCTTTGTCCATTTTGAATTAACCATTTTTGAAGCGGTAAAAAATTCCTTTTTAATTGGGATCTTGAATCCACTACGCACAGTTTCTATGATTTTTTGTCTTACGGCTATTCTTATATTGTTTAATCTTTTACCAGGTTTATTACTTCTATTCTCAGGCAGTTTAATCGGCATTCTTTTAATGTCCTTTGCTTTTCAATCATTTAATCAGGTTGCGAAAAGAAAGGACAAAATATTGTCAGCGAAAACATAGTTTAATCAAAACTTTTCCGTATGATAAAATAAGAAATAATCATTTTTAATCCATCAAAGGGGGTTTAATGAATGTATAAAGTAATGCTTATAGATGATGATGTGCCTGTACTAAAATATTTAGAAAAACTAATAAAATGGAATGAACTCGACTTAACGATTTGTGCTTCAACTTATTCTTCTGTAAAAGCACTTTATCTTTTTACTGAAACACTTCCTGACATCGTAATATCTGATATTGGATTGCCGCAAATGGATGGATTTAAATTAGCACAAGAATTTAAAAAAATAAAACCAGACATACGAATGATTTATCTTACATGCCATGAAGAGTTTACTTATGCTAAACGCGCCTTTCAATTAGCCGCCGATGATTATTTAATAAAAGATGAGTTAACGTCTGAACAACTAGAGAGAAGTCTCAAAAAGGCTATAAAAAATTATAAAAGCTCACCGGAATATTTGTATTTATGGGATACGATCCATAAAAATAGAGATGTATTAAAACAAACGATAATAGATGATCTTCTGAAAGGGAGGTCTTTTAGTAATATTGTAAATAATGCAAAGAGGTTAGGAATAGAGTGGAAGTATCATGATTTCCTTGTAGGCATGTCTTATATAAACCTCTCGAACTTACCACAAGCCTTTAAGCCTCAAGATTTTGCTATTATTCAATATTCTATTTTAAATATTGCCGAAGAGCTAGCCAAAGACGTAGATGGATTAACACCGTTAATGGACAAAAGTAATAATATATATTTTATTCTTAATTTCAAGCGAAGGCTCTCTAGAAAAATAGTAGATGAATTTATACAATATTTAGGTGATTTACAAGAGGAAATAAAAGCATGTTTAAAAATAGACATGACGTTTATATATAGTGAAAAAGTGGTTACGAGTACTCAATTACAAGAGGGAATTTATCACCTTATTGAATCTAAATATTCCAATTTCTATCAGGGGGAGTCTATTTATCTTCTATCTGATAAATATAAAAATGAGTGGAATTATAACTCGGATTTAATATTATCTTCTTTTGAAAGCGTTTTAATTAAGGCGTTTGAACAAAAAGAAAAGCTAGAAGTGATTAGAATAATAGAAAATTTAGCGTCTATCTCCATAAAGAAGAGGATTAATCCTGAAATCTTTAATGAATGTATCATTCGATGGATTCGAATGATAGAAGGAAAAACACATTCCTTACTAAATATCGAAGAGTTTATTTATTGTATACGACATTCCATCACACAAAAAGAAGTAATTGACCTTTTGAAAAACAAAATGGAGGAATATTTTACGAATTGTAAAGCAAAGAAATTAGAATCTAATAAAGAACCAAAATTACAAGAAATAGATCAACATATAATGGATAATTTATCACAAAATATCAGATCTGCAGATATGGCTAGATTACTTTTCTTGAACCCTAGTTATTTTTCGCGCTATTTTAAAAGTTTGTCAGGTGAAAATTTTACAGATTATATCCATCGCTTTAAAATGCAAACAGCAGAAAAAATGCTAAGAGATAATAATGGTGGGATTGAACTTATAGCAAGTAAGCTTGGTTATTCTGATCGAACCTATTTCTCTAAAATTTTCAAAAAACATACAGGTTATAGTCCAGGGGAGTATATGAAAGAGAGTAGGAATCGAATGGCTTAGTTAATTTATAATTGAATAAGGACTTAAGACATTTAAGAAAACATCTGATAAATTCCCAGTGTTTTCTCTTTTTTTTTGCAAAAATCGAATTAGAGCTTATGAAATACCTGAAATTTCCTTATTCTAGACGGTTTTTTAGTTCTACGGCCTAATTAGTATAAAAAATGCACAAGTTAGCAAGAAGATTACACATGAAAGATAACCGTTTTATATTATATTTTCTAAATAAATAGTTTGAAAGCGGATTCAAAACAATGTAGATATTCTTAAGATGAAGAAACTTCGGTTGACCTTTAGTTATGAGCATTTAGTGAGACTTATTTTAGGGGGGATGCGATGTTTAGATAGGTGGCTTAAATTAAATGGAAAGAGAAAAGAAGGGACGTAAGAATACTAATTGTTAGGATGGTTATGGGACAAAATGCTTTTAAGAGGTGTAACTAGATGGGAATAAAGACTAGAAAAATCAATCAGCCTTTTTTAAAAACGGGAATTTCTATCGTATTAATCGTACTTACATCTTTTTTAATCTTAACAAAAGGGGAATCGACTAATCAGATTTATTTAATGTCAATTGACGGTATTCATATACCAGAAGAAGAATTTAGAATGTTTGTTCAAGATGAAAAAGCGGCAACCGCAAGTTACTTTTATGAAAAGTATGGAGTAGGAGATAGTGAGTATTTTTGGGGAACGGAATACGGTGGAGAGAAACCAATAAGTGTTGCGAAAAAAAATGCATTAGAAAAGTTATTAAAAGTTAAAGTAGAACAAGAATTAGCTGTACAATACGGTGTCTTAACTAATTCTCATTTTCAAACAATTACGGAAGCGATCCAATCTGAGAACAGTATGTATGGGGTTGAAGAGTTAAATGTTTTTCAAGAATACATGGTTTTTCATAGTAAAGTGTTTTTGGATACATTAGCGATTTTTAAGAGAGAGACGGCAAGTGTAGAAGAAGATAGAATGATGGAATTTTATTATGAAAATAAAGACCGTCTATTTCTGGAACAAACTGATGTTGAAGCATCGATAATTAGTTTCACTTTGAAAAACGGTGAAGAGCAAGTAGTAAACGATATTATTCATTTATTACAATCAAATGTATCAAATGAAACTTTGTATAAGAGATACGGGGAACAATACGAGTTAAAAATTGCTGAAAAGCATTATGGCAGTCAGGAAGGAAAAGATGAAAATTCTTCCCCACTTGATCAAATGCTCAAAGACCAAGCATATCAGCTTCAAGTTAACGAAGTAAGTGAACCGATAATCAATGGAAATCAATATTTTCTTCTTGTTGCAAGAGATAGAACAAGTGGTGGAATAAGTCAGTATGAAGATGTGAAGTTTTTTATTGAGGATCATTTAAAAGAAGAACAGTTTGCAAAAGTAATAGAGGAAAGCATCCAAGAGGCGATAGTAGAAATAAACGATATTGCTTTTAACCAATTAAATATGGAATAAAGGGGAGTAATAGAATGAAATATTTCGGTAACACTTTATTTATGTTTTTAGCTTTATTATTGGTTATTCAAAGTATAAGTTTAAATGAAACTAGCATTGCAAAAGCGGAAGAATCAACGTTAGTTGTTCCGATAAAGGCTGATGCTCTGTATGGAGCAACCGTTAGAGGGGGAAGTCATCAGAATTCTTCAGCGACTATAGGATCTAGTACTATACCACGAGAAATCTTAGAAGCGAAATGGGCTGGAGATAGTAGTTTTAGTAGAAGAAGTCATCTTGAGTTTGATGTGTCACCTTTTAGTGATTTAGACTGGGATAATGTTACAAATATAAAATTGAATTTATACTTACATGAGCATTCAGGGGCAGGAAAACAAGATACGATTCAATTTTATAAAACGGAGAAATCGGTTTTAAGTGAAGAGAATTGGACATGGAATAACACTTCAGATTTAATGGAGAATGCAACTCTAATTGGAGAGCAATTATTTAATGAAACAAGTGAGGGAACATGGGTAGAGGTCGATATTACAGATTTAAAGGATGAATTAATAGAAGAGGATAATCTAGATTTTTCTATAGCTATGTATCCAAAACAACGAGATGATCAAGGCGGAATTAGATTCTATTCACAATATCAAGGAAATGGAAATTATACGCCTTATCTAACCATTTTTCAAGGTGAATACGTGGATATTGTGCCACCGAGCCTAAGTGTAGATGGGGTATATGACGGACAAAGAGTAGGTTCAGAGACTTTTACATTTGAAGTAAATGCAACGGACAATTATGATGAGAATCCCTCTATCATTATAAAAGTGAATGGAGAATCTCAAGCTGGAGTAAATGGACAAAATTCTGTAACTCTTCTTTCAGGGCAAAATACGATAGAAATAGCTGCGACTGATGCTTCGGGAAATCAATCAGAGGTCAAAGTTTTTACTGTTATATTGGAACGGACAAATACATTTCAGGTTATCGCTGATAGTTTTACAGATGTGAGAAGTCCTAATGTTAATTTTAATTTGTCTGATGAAAAAGGCGGTTTACAATTAAAAACAGCTCAGAGTGCTAATACAACAAGAAAAGTCTATCTTTCATTTGATTTATCAGACAATGAATTGCCTTATATAAAAGAAGCGGGAATAATACTTCATGTATATGAATTAATGGGCAATGATAGAACAAGTGAAATTGTGAATATATATGAAATAGAAGATTTTGATGAAGATACAATAACTTGGAATAATGCACCAGCTAACGGTAAAAAAGTGGCAGAGGCAAGTTATGAAAGACTAGGGCACGATGAAATGGTAAGTTTAGATATTACGAGATATATAAATGAGAAGCTATTAAGTGAAGGTAGTTTAGAACGTCTAAATTTTGTATTGGAAGTTGAAAATGGGCATGACCAAAAGGGTGCACATTTTACGAGCAAAGAAAAGTCATCTGAGCTTGCAGCAAGAGTGAAATTAGTCGAAGGAGTACCTGAGCCGACAATTGAAGTGACAGGAATTGAAGATGGAGCTATTTATACAACCGGTAAAATAGAGGATGTATCAGTTATAGTTAGTTCAATCATGGACGAAAGCACTTTAGAACTTACTGTCACAGTAAATGATCAAGAAATCGTAACGAAGGGGAACAATTTATATGATATCCCTTTAAGCTTAGGGCAAAATAAGATAAATATAAGAGTCACAGATGAATTTGGGAACAATGTGGAAAAAAGTTATACAGTAACAAGTTTAGAACATCAAGAGGCTCAGACTTTTTATGTGGATAGTCAACTTGGGAATGATAGTAATGATGGTTTAAGTGAAGGTACACCATGGAAATCGCTTGAGAGACTTAATTCTGTCCATTTTCAACCAGGTACTACGATCTTATTCAAGCGTGGCGGAGTATGGAATGGACAATTTAGACCAAATGGATCTGGGACGTTAGATAATAAAATAATTGTTGATGCATATGGTGAAGGGCAAAGTAAGCCGATTATTAACGGAAATGGGATTTCGAATTTAGACACAGGAAATGCTATTCCAGAAGGAGCGATTCATCTTTATAATCTATCTTTTTGGGAAATACAAAATTTAGAGGTAACCAACAATGGTGAATCAATCAATGATGCCAGTAGAGCAGGGATTATGGTCGTATCCGGAGGTCACGGGATTGTTGAACATATTCATTTAAATAATGTGTACGTGCATAATGTTAATTCTGGAACAAATGCTCAGAAAATTTCAGGTGGGATCATTTTTAGAGCGGATACCATTGATGAAAAAGGAAATATAACCGGTGTAGAATCTAGCTTTAGAAATATTCTTGTTGAGAATTCGCATGTAAAAAATGTGGCAATAGAAGGTTTACGTACAAAGACATATAGAAATGGCCAAGATACTGGCAATATAAAGAACCATGATGTTGTCTTTAGAAACAATCTCATAGAAGATATCTTCGGGGATGGAATTGTCATATCGGAAATGGCTTCCGGTGGATTAGTAGAAAAGAATATCGTTCGAAAGCATAGTAATAATCAAGTTAATAGAAATTATGCAGGGCTATGGTTATATCAAACAGACGGAGTCATAATCCAATATAATGAAGTTTATGATGGTGTAAATGGATTTAATGATGGAGAAGCTTTTGATTTTGATATTGGAGCCACGAATAATATCTATCAATATAATTACAGCCACAATAATAGAGGTGGTCTACTCTTAACAATGTCCAGCTCAGGTCCTGGAAATATTTTTAGGTATAATGTTAGTAAGAATGATGGTAATGGGGAAGAAATATTTTATGTTATGAATGACCGTACAAAAATTTATAATAATACAATCTATATTGGAGAAGGAGTTGAAGTTGAATACTTTATCAATGACAGCAATATTGCTAACATGTTCTTTCAAAATAATATTTTACTCGTCGATGGAAAATTAGATAAATTTTCTAGAAATTCAGATGATTTCGATGCTCCTAATATGAAGAATAATTTAATTTATCCAGAAAGTATCTTGGAGCTTCCCGGAAGTCCTAATCATTTTGAAGGGCTTGTTACAGAAGACCCTAGGCTTGTAAGTCCAAATGCTGAAAATGAAATAATGGATACGTGGACTGAGAGTATTTGGAATAAGAACCTCTCCAATTTTAAATTACAGGAAGGTTCACCTGCAATTGATGCAGGGACAATTATTGATAATCCTGGCCAACATGATATTTTTGGCACCCCTCTTTATATCGATAAACCAGATATTGGTGCACATGAATTTGTTAAAGAAATTCCTGGAGATGAACTACAGCTTGAGCAATTAATTGAATTAATTCATTTAGCAAGTGCCAAGGACGAAGCTAAGTATACAGAAGAAAGTTATGAAGCACTGCACCAAGCGATCCAAAAAGGAAAGGCTGTCTTAGAAGGAGACGACTCAACACAAGAAGAAGTGGACGAAGCTGTCAGAAGCTTAAAAGAGGCCTTAAAAGGGTTAGAGGAAAGAGAGCCAGAAGAGCCAACAGATCCAGAAGTAGATAAAAGCGAATTACAAAGTTTACTAGAACAAGCAAGTGCCAAGGACGAAGCTAAGTATACAGAGGAAAGTTATGAAGCACTGCAACAAGCGATTCAAAAAGGAAAGGCTGTCTTAGAAGGAGACGACTCAACACAAGAAGAAGTGGACGAAGCCGTCAGAAGCTTACAAGAGGCTCTAAAAGGGTTAGAGGAAAGAGAACCAAAAGAACCACAAGAACCACAAGAACCACAAGATCCAAAAGATCCAGTAGACCCGAGAGAACCGGATGTAGATAATTCGGAATCACCGAAGTTTAATGAAAAGGAAATAGTACAAAAACCTGCTACAGATAATAAAGGGCAACTACCTAATACAGCAACCAATTATTATCATTTACTTATGGTGGGAGGAATCATTTTAACTTTAGGAGTGGTGTTATTTTATTATAGAAGAAAACGATTGGTTGAATAAAAATTCTATGATTAATTAAGAAACTATATATGTCTACTTTAGAATCGAGCACCATTCATCGCCATCCACTTTGGTTCTAATAAATTGATAGAATGAGGCCGGGACAAAACCACTAAAAAAAGAGTTAGATGACTAGAAATGACGGTCATCTAACTTTTTTAATGGAAATTACTTATATTATATTACAAAAGGAATGAGAAGATTTATCCTCTATCTTAGTGGATGAAAACATGCGGAGACTCCCGTGCGAAGTAGTGGCAAAGCCGAAATCCGCTAGCTAAGCTAGCTAGTTCGGCGCCACCCCACAGGACGCGGAGGCTACTGAAAAAGTCTCAACATCAACTTTTTCTTAAAAAAAACAAAGGCTATTACCTTTTTATGTAATAGTCGTTTTATAGGCTCAAACTGTTTTTTCATAATCCAAAACGGAGCGAGCGGAATGCCCGGAGACTCCTGCGGGAAAGTGGGTGACGGGAAACCCCACAGCGATGAGCGAGGAGGCTCCCGACTCACCCGCGGACGCGTAGGGCATGCAGCTCGCGGAGTATGGCAAACTCATGTAACCATAATTTAACGCGTAGACTGTTTTTCAGTGGCCTCCAGGACGCGGAGCATGATTTTCGGGAACGGTGGGTAGAACGCTTTTCAAATCAGAACAGAGTTTTGTCCCAGCCTTTACTATTTTTTTGAATCAGAGGAAATTCCAAAATAATTAATGATCAAATCACAGTAAAGAAGACCGTACTTGGTAAAAATATTGCACACACAAGTTTAAATCGTCAATCGGGATTCGAAAGAAGAGACTATAAAATAACATTATATTGAATTTATATTAAAGAAGATCGAGGTGGGTTTATATGGAAATAAAAAGACAGGATGTGACTGAGAAGCCACTCAATAATAAGAAAAAACCTTTTTGGACCGTTTCTCGTAAGGAGTCATTAAGTGGTTATTTGTTTATTGCACCAGAATTTATTGGAATAGCACTATTTGGGATTTTCCCACTACTCTTTTCTATGTATTTAAGTTTCACAAGATGGAATTTAGTTGGGGGAGTGGAGGCCATTGAATTTGTTGGTTTAGATAATTTTAGGTTTATGTTTCAAGATGAGGTTTTTTTTCAAGCATTAAAAAACAATTTTATGTATTCTCTTTTCTACGTTCCATTTAGCATTGGGATAGCACTCCTAATTGCGGTCCTCATTTCTTCGGTCTATTTTAAGGGATTTTTTAGAGCGGCTTTCTTTATTCCTTATATTTCGACAACTGTGGCAATCGCTATGGTATTTTCAGTATTATTCCATCCTTCACTTGGTGTGGTCAATAATATTCTTAGCACTTTAGGTGTTGAAAATCCCCCAGGTTGGTTAGGTAGTACGAATACGGCAATGTGGGCAGTGATTATTATTGGTGTCTGGCAAGTGATTGGGTACAACGTTGTCATTTATATAGCAGGATTAACAAATGTTTCTCGTGATTTATATGAGTCAGCTCAGATAGATGGAGCTAATCCAATACAGCAATTTTTTCATATTACCATTCCAATGCTTGGGCCAACAACTATCTTTTTAGTCATTACTTCTATTGTTGGGTCTTTTAAGGTCTTTGATATTGTCGCTTTCTTAACGGGCGGAGGGCCAAATAATGCAACAAATGTACTTGTCTACTATATCTATGAAGAAGGTTTTCAGAATTTTCGGATGGGCTATGCATCGGCTTTATCTTGGGTCTTATTTTTTATCATAGCAATTATTACAGTTATCACGGCTAGATTACAAAAAGATAAATTTTAAAAGGAGGTACCTATATGTTTAATAAGAGAAACAAAATAGATATAAATAAATTAATTAGAACCATTCTTTTAGGGTTATTGTCATTTCTATTTATTTCGCCATTAATTTGGATGGTTTCGGCAGCATCAAAGGTGGAAAAGGATGTTATGAAATTTCCGATTGAATGGATTCCAAGTGAATGGAATTTGATTCATAACTTTAAGGAAGTATGGTTTGGTGCAATCCCTTTTGATTTGTATTATTTTAATTCCTTTAAAATAGCTTTAATATCCACTATTTTAACTTTGCTAATCTCATCTATGGCAGCCTATTCATTTTCGAAATTAAACTATCGATATAAAAATGTCCTCTTTGTATTCCTAATGGCGTTTTTCTTAGTACCTGCAGAGACTACTTTAGTTCCTAGGTTTATTCTTATAAATTGGTTAGGTTTATATGATACTCATTTCGGACTTATACTCATGTTAGGCTTTTCCATTCCGATTACTTTTTTAATGAGACAATTTATGCTTGGGATTAGTACTGAATATATTGAGGCGGCAAAAATGGATGGTGCTGGATATTTCAGGATATACTGGCAAATCATTATTCCAATGGTAAAACCGATTTTGGCAACAGCTGGAATCCTTAAATTTATTTGGTCATGGAATGATTATCAAAATCCTCTTATCTTCTTAAGATCAAATGAATTATATACGGTTACCTTAGGGATGCAGTCTTTTGCTTCTGAGTTCGGGACAAACTATGCAGTCATTATGATGGCGGCGGTTTCGGCGATTTTACCACTAATCATAGTATTTGTGATTCTTCAAAAACATGTCATAGATGGGATCACAATGGGTGGGGTAAAAGGGTAGACAAAATTCTGCACAACTAACTAAAAATATTACACATACCAACTAAAGGCAATCCATTTATAATACATTTGAAGTTAAAAAAAGGGAGGTTTTTATATGAAAAGATTATTAGCAAACACTATCATTTTGTTATTGGCATTTGTAGTAGTAGCTTGTTCATCAAATTCAGATACAGGAAATGAACAGCCAAGCAGTACAGATGATGGGGCAAATGAAGGGAACGAAGAATTAGTAACGATTAATTATTATACTTGGGAAAGTGGAGCTTTAGAAGAAACAATCAATAAAAAGATTGAAAATTTTGAGAGGGATAATCCGAATATTAAAGTTGAATATGAAGCTTTAGTACCGAGTAATGATACATTAGAATATTATCAACAACTTGATATTTTAACAGGGACAGGACAAGCGATTGATGTAGTAGCTTTTTCTCATGTCGATTTCTTAGTTGAACGAGCGGCACGGGGTGTATTAACACCTTTAGATGAGTTTTTCCAAGAAGATAATATTTCTCCAGATGATGAATTTTATATTGTTCCAGAATATGAAGGAAGTACGTATGGGGTTCAAGATTTATCTCAACCGTGGTTTGTAGCGATAAATAGGGATTCACTTGATGCGGCAAATTTACCAATTCCTGAGTGGGGTTGGACTTGGGAAGATTTTCATGAATATGCAAAAGCATTAACAACAGAAACACAATATGGAGCTTATTTTCACACTTGGGGTGAATTCGCAGGTCTTCCTGCATACTCTGAGCTTGCACACCCTTACTTAACAGAGGAAGAAGCAGCGGTCTTTAATCATGAAGTCTTTACCGATTTCTTTGAATTACGTCGTGAGATGGAACAATCAGGTTCGGTTAAAACATTCCAAGATACGATTGCCGGTAATTTGCATTATGCTTCTGAATATTTCTCAGGAGAGACAGCGATGTTACCAATTGGTTCATTTTTTATCCCTTTACTTAAAGACGATTTCGAAGGCGACTTTCAGACGGTTATTGTTCCATTACCAAGATCTTCTGAAGCTGTAGAGGTTGGGGCTACTTATACTGGAGGGCATTATCTTGCTGTAGGAAATACTTCTGATTATAAGGAAGAGGCTTATAAATTTGCCCTATATATGGCCCAACAAACAGAAGTGATCACAGATTTCCCGGGTTCAAGAAATGTTGACCAAGATGAAGTCATTGAACTAATGATAGGGGACGCTGAAGATATTATTCATCGAGATTCCTTGACGAATACAGTTTTTAACGAAAATGTTTATATTCCATATAATCCAAATTATTCAACCGCCTATGCTAGTCAATTAAAGAGCATCTTAGAAGATGGTTTTAGTAGGTATATCCTTGATGGCGAGAATGTTGAGACTGTTCAAGAATGGATGGTTGAGAGAGTGAGTGAAGTTAAGGCTAGAGAAGAGTAAATGGAATCTTCTGTTGCTCATATCTGACATCACCCGTTAGAAATGAAACGATATTATTTCTTAAATAGTGAAATGAGCATGAGCCCTTTCTTAAATATTTTCTCAAGCTCATTTCTTTTTTTGTTAAGATATAGGTGAGACTAGCATGACTAAAGGGAAGTAGTGGATAAATTAAGGAAGGGGATAGAGTTGTGAAACAGATCTTACTTTTAACATTTTATAAAAAAATACAATTATCCCTCATTATCTTTATTTTAATCCCTCTTACTTTCGCCTTTATATTATCTTATTATTTAGTTCAGAAATCAGTCATTGAGAAGGTAGAGAATTCTAGGCAGAATCTTGTCGATATTATCGCAGCGGATATCAATAAAAATATTGAGGACATTATTTATTCTTCTAATTTATTTGGGAATCCCGGTAGCAGTATTTATGAAGATTTACAGAAGTTTAGTGATGTAACCGAAATTGCTACATTTGAAGATTATGCTCGATATATACGGATAGCCGATTTTTTGAATTTGTCTTTTGCGAAGACTTCTAGTTTAGATACTTATGTTTTTTTTACTAATAATCAAGGTTTATTCATCAATGGCGGATTTAACAACAAACATACTGAGACATTAAAGACTATTGTTGATTTAGAGCAAATCCACACCTTAAACCCCAATCAACAATATTGGAAAGGAACTTATCATTTAGATCTCCCGTCTTCCCTTGAACCACAGCCACTTTATTTTTCGGTGAGAACATTTAAAGATTTTACGACGGGACGAAATCTAGGTACTATTTTTGCTGGCATACCCAATAGTTATTTTGAACAACTTTTTTCTATCGATGATCATAATGAACTTATATTGTATAACGCTGATAGTGAGGTCATTTATAAGACTCCGCAAAAGTCGGAGAAAATCATTGGGAGCATATTTGAAATCAGCTCGACTGTGCCACATACTGATTGGAAAGTCGTGTATCGTTCTTCAAGTGAAGAAATAACTGGTGAAATTAAGACGATGGTCGGTTTTTATTTATTTGTTCTACTTGGTGGCTTCTCTATTTTTATGACTATCTCTATCTTTATTAGTAGATCGATATATAAGCCATTAAATATCCTCCAAAAAACAGCTGAAGAATTTGGTGATCATAATCTTCAAGTACGTTTTCCTGATAAGGGCAATGATGAAATCGCTTTACTTGGAATGACTTTTAATAAAATGTTAGACCAAATTAATCTTTTGATTCATAAAGTTAAACAGGAAGAAGAATTAAAGCGTCAATATGAACTTAAAGCATTATTTGCCCAAATCCGACCGCATTTCTTAATGAATACTTTAAATTCGATTAAGTGTAATTTGTTATTAAATGATGATGATATACACAGTCGTCAAGTTGATTCATTAATGCGGTTATTACGAGCGTACATGAAGGTGGATGAAGAAATACCAATAAGACAAGAGTGCGATTTATTGCTGAGCTATATAGAGATCATGGAGATGCGTAATGATTTGGATTTAAAATTGGTTATAAATATTCCGGAGAAATTAGAAAGAATGTTTGTGCCGCGATTAATCCTACAGCCTATTGTAGAAAACTCGATTTTACATGGATTTAATGAAGACATTCTTAATCCGCAAATACGTGTAAATGTTTATAGTATTGATGAATTTGTAAATATTGAAATTGTAGATAATGGAATCGGAATGACCGAAGATAAGATGAAAAGATTGATAACATCTCTCCATGAAGAAAATGTTAAGTTAGACCACGAAGATCATATAGGGATGAAGAATATATATAATCGACTAATCTTAACTTTTGGCAAGAAAGTATCACTCTATGTCCACCCTAATGAAAATAGTGGTGTCTCTGTTAGGCTTTCTATACCTATAGAAGAAATTAAATACCAATCAGAAAGTAACCAATGGTGATCTATCATTTGAATTTTTTGAATAAATAAATTCGTTGGAGTTTTCTTGAATGAAGGCAACTAGTAAAGGAGTAAATATAAGTGAATCATTTATTTAGCTTACTAGATTTAAATCATTCCTTACTTTTACAAATGAAAGAGGAAAACAGTAATAAAATGATGGAAGAAGCTATGTCTATTTTAAAAGGCTATTTTTCTAATAAACAAAACGTTGCTTTTTCAGATTCGGAAAAAAGAAGTTTATGTGTTTATTCGAAAGAGAACTTTCAAACAGAAATAGAACATGTAATGAACGTTTCTGAACAAGTAATAAATAAAACCTTTCTCTTTCAAGAGGCTTGGGATATGGAGAAAACTAATGTTCCAGTTACTTTTAATGAAAAGGTAGATTGGTGTCATATTCCTTTTGAAGATCATGAATGGACATATATGTTGAATAGACATCGTTATTTTATTCCACTTGGACAGTCCTACTTATTAACAGGTGATGAGAGATATGCTCAAGCCTTTTGTGAGCTTCTTTTAGATTGGATTAACTCTAATCCACAACCATGTACACTTACTTGGCGAACGATTGATGTAGGTTTACGAATAAGCAATTGGATAAAAGCGTTCGGTTATTTTAAGAAAAGCCCCCATTTTAGTCCAATTTTATTTGAGAAAATGATGCTCTCTCTCTACGAACAAGGTCAATATTTAGTTAATAACCATACAAATTGGAAAAAAATTAGCAATTGGGGTGTGATCGAAAATAAAGGCCTTTTTGAACTATCTTTGTTTGCCCCTGAATTTAAAAGTTCAAAGGAATGGCAACAGAAAAGTCTTGAGCGATTAAACAAGACTACACAGATACAAGTAATGAAAGATGGAATGCATTGGGAGCAATCACCGATGTACCATAATGAAGTACTTTTATGTTATTTAGCTGTTATTCATTTAGGTCAAAAGCATTTTATTAGTATAAGTGAAGAAATATCGACAACGGCAAAAAAAATGGCTTATGCAGATTTATATATGGCTAAACCCAATCATCATCAGCCGATGAAGGGGGATAGTGATAGTTTTGATATGAGAGATATTATCACAATGGCCGCTATTTTATTTAAAGATTCAACCTTAAAATTTGGAGGTTTTCCTTCTATTGATTTTTCAAATCTGTGGTTATTTGGGGTAGGAGGGATGAAAGATTATCATGCCTTACCTATTAAGAAACCGCAGGCATTATCTTGTGGATTTGAAGACTCAGGTAATTTTTTTATGAGCTCAGGTTGGGGAAAAGATGACTTATATTTATATTTTCACTGTGGTCCATTAGGTGGAGGACATGGTCATGCCGATTTATTCCATTTTGATATTCATGCTCATGGCAGAGATTTATTAACGGATCTGGGACGGTATAACTACAGTAATGATTACCCATTAAGAAGAGAGTTAAAAAGTGCGTCTGCTCATAATACAACACTTGTCGATCAGAAAGATTTTACGGAATGTATTGATACGTGGGGATTTGGTCGAATTGCTGAGCCTCTTTTTACGAAATGGGTAAGTGAAGCACAATTTGATTACGTAGAAGGTAGTCACAACGGTTATTTATATTTAGACGACCCAGTCCATGTAACGAGAAAAATTGTATTTGTAAAGCCCTATTATTGGTTACTGATTGATCAGTTTACATGTAAAGAAGAACATACATTTACTCAAAACTTTCATTTCTCTTCTTGTGAGATTTCGTTAGATAAAGAAACTAAGAGTTGTTCGACCCATCATATAGACGGTGGGAACCTAGCGCTCATACCATTAAATACGGCCCCATTAACTGTGACTATTAAAGAAAGTCTGATCTCGTATGAATATAATCAAGTTGCTCCAATCCAAGCAGTAAATTATGAACTGAAAGCGACTGGTTCATCTGCTATCATTCAATTCATCTATCCGTGGAAAGTGGGAGAAGAACAGAAGCCAACTATTAAGGAAGTTGAAATATTGAACATCTCCGGTAATTTAGTAGATAAAAAGGCGGCAGAAGCTTATAAATTTACTTTTCCAAATCTTAAGGAAGAACATGTCATATTAATTGGTCATCAAAAGCCTTCCCTTCATCAAATGTCCTATATTGTTGATGGTACACAAGTATTTGGTGAGATTGTACTCATTAAGAGAAAGGGTTTTGATGAAGAAATTATCGTGATTAAACATTAAGTAAATTTAATCTCTGAAATATAAAGGGAAATATTCTTATGTTAGGGGAGAAAAAAATGAAAGAAATAAAGGATGAAGGAATTATTTCCATTGAGAAGTATTCAAAAGATCCAGAGTTGACTAGAGATATGGTTCAAATAGCCTTTAAAGGTGCCTTACAAAAAATTGATCGCAATTTAGAAGCATTTACTGATCAATTTCCGGATGCTGCTAGCGTTCATAACGTTTATTTACCAGTAGATAATACGGATGGTTGGACTCAAAGCTTCTGGACTGGAATGCTTTGGTTAGCCTACGAGGTAACCGGAGATGAAAAATATAGAAGTGTCGCAGAAGTTCATGTGAAATCATTTCAAAAAAGAATTGATGAAAGGTTAGGAACAGATACTCATGATTTAGGTTTTCTATATAGTCTTTCTTGTGTCTCCGCATATAAGTTAACGGGAAGTGAAGAAGCAAAAAATACGGCTCTTAAAGCAGCGGATCATTTGATTGAAAGGTATAAAGAAAAAGGAGAATTTATACAAGCATGGGGAGACGTAAATGATCCTAATAATTATCGGTTAATCATTGATTGTTATTTAAATTTGCCATTACTTTATTGGGCAAGTGAAGTAACAGGAAATAAAACCTATTATAATATTGCTTATAAGCATGCAGTAACGGCCATGGATGTTTGTATTCGTGAAGATGCCTCAACCCATCATACCTTTTATTTTAATCCAAAAACAGGTGAGCCTATTAAGGGTGTTACCGCTCAAGGGTACTCTGATACGTCTAGTTGGTCTAGAGGTCAGGCATGGGGGATATATGGATTCCCTCTAAGTTATAAATATACGGAAGATAAACAATTTATAGACGTATATAAAAGGGTTGCTCACTTTTATTTGAACAGGTTACCTGAAGATTACGTTCCTTATTGGGATCTTATATTTACATATGGGGACGAAGAAAGAGATTCGTCTGCCGGAAGTATTGCTGTATGTGGATTTATGGAAGCTGTAAAATGGCTCGACGAGAATGATCCAATGAAAAAAATATATATAAATGCGTCCAAATCTATCCTTAAATCTCTCATTCTGAATTACACGACTGAAAAAGTACCGGAATCAAACGGATTATTACTCCATGGAGTGTATAGTAAACCACATCATAATGGAATCGATGAATGTAATATTTGGGGAGATTATTATTACTTAGAAGCATTGGTTCGTACATTGAAAGATTGGGAACTTTATTGGTAATTTGACAAGTCACTGTCACTTGTCGAAAAAAAAGAAAAGCACCCTCAAACGAGAGGGTGCTTTTTCGACGATATTCGACGAGGACAGGCACCTGGAATTATTAAAAAGCTAGTATAAGTAATGAAACTAGTGGGTGTGCGTAATTAAGGTACAAAAAAGATGAGAACGAATAAGATGGCGAAACCGAGGCTGAGATCTTTGGCAATGATTAAACCTTAAATTTTAACAATTGAATAAATCACTGATTTTTCTGATAGTAAGTATTGCGGTAACATTTTAATTAAACTATCATTAAATTGAAATATTGATTCAGTAATGATGTAGAAAGTTGGTAGAATTTATTCTGTCATTATGTATGATGATTTTCCCCGTTTGATTTATATGGGATTAACTGACGTATATTATTAAAATAATATTCTGGAGAGGAGTTTTGTTATGAAACTGAATTTAACTGGAGATGTGTCGGCTATTTCAGCAGGAGTCAGTCTACTCGCTAAAGAGTTTGAATTTTCACTCGAAGAACAAGGGTATCCAATACGTCTCATTCAAAGAGAAGGTCCGCTCATGGTTCGAAATAGAGAGGGAATCGGTGAAATCTATTTTGAAAAAAAGATTCATTTTTTTCGAGCATTAGGGTTATGGCTGCAAAACTATCAAGAAAAACTAGATTTTGAAATCAAAGAAGTACCTAATTTTAAAATGAACGGTGTCATGCTCGATGCTTCTCGTAATGCGGTTATGAATGTTGACCATATCCAAAGTTTACTTCGGAAAATGGCCGTTATGGGTTTAAATTCATTGATGCTTTATACAGAGGATACATATGAGGTGAAGGAATATCCTTATTTTGGATACATGCGTGGTCGATATACGGAGCAGGAATTAAAATTATTTGATGATTATGCCCATGCATTAGGAATAGAAATGATCCCATGTATTCAGACATTAGCACATTTAACGGCTGCCCTTAAGTGGAATTATGCAGCGGAAATTAAGGATACAGCCGATATTTTATTAGTAGGCGAGCCGAAGACGTATGCTTTTATTAAGAGTTTAATGGAGGCAGCTTCTAAACCGTTCCGTTCAAACCGAATTCATATTGGCATGGATGAAGCCCATCAACTTGGGTTAGGGAAATATTTGGTCAAGAACGGCTATGAAGAGCGGTTTAATATTATGAATACCCATCTTCAACAAGTGGTTGCGATGGCAGAAGAGCTAAAATTAAACACGATGATCTGGAGTGATATGTACTTCCGACTCGGGTCGAAAAATGGTGGTTATTATGATTTGGATGTGCAAATTCCGGATCATGTCATAGAGAATATCCCGAATACTCAGCTAGTATATTGGGATTATTATCACACCGATGAAGAGTTTTATCGTCAGTTTATTAAAAAACACCAAGAGCTAGGTTCAGAACCGATTTTTGCTGGAGGGGTTTGGACATGGAATGGAATTTCACCCAATTACGGAAAAGCGTTAGCGACTTCGGAAGCTGCACTATCAGCTTGTAAAAAAGAAGGAATTCAAGAGATGTTTGTGACGATGTGGGGAGATAACGGAGCAGAAACGCCGTTGTTAACCGCTTTGCCCGTTTTACAATTTATAGCTGAACATTCCTATCATCAGTCGTTTACGGAGGAACATTTAGAGCAACGTTTTCAATTTTGTACAGGTGAAAATTATCAAGCTATCATGTTACTCAATCAATTTGATGAGACTCCTGGTGTGGCAAAAGATAATTTGCACGAATCCAATCCTTCAAAAATTTTACTTTGGCAGGATGTTCTGATTGGGTTATACGATGAGAACATTCGTGATTTGGGGATGAATCAACATTATCAAAGTCTATTAACGCAATTAACGGAAGCTAATACAGGAGTTCAACGCAAGGAATGGGAATGGGCCTTTGATTTTTATGAGCAGCTTGCTAAGGTGCTGAGTGTTAAGGCAGAACTCGGTATTCAATTAAAAGAAGCGTACGATTCTATTGATAAAAAGGAAATGGCGAAATTAGTGGTTGGATTAGACGAGTTAAGAGGAGAGGCAAATGAATTAAGGGAAAGACATCGCCAACTGTGGTTTGCGACCAATAAGCCATTTGGTTGGGAAGTATTAGAAATCAGATATGGCGGACTAATCGCTCGTTTGGAAACGAGCTCCTATCGATTGAAACAGTGGATAGACGGTAATTTGCCAAGGATAGAAGAGTTAGAGCAAGCAAGGCTTTATTTTGAAGGCCCGTATAAAATGCCAGAAGGAACGATAGGACGAAATAATTATAACCGCATCGTAACAGCTGGAGACTTAGGGTGAAAATTCGACAGGTGACAGTGCCTGCCGAAAGACATTAAGCTGAGAGCTGTAAAAGCCACATCCCATGATTGGAAGGTTGGCATGTGAAAACCACAGCTTTCCTTTCTAATAATCTCAGCAAACAATTGAATACAACGGTTCCTTTAATAAATACCGAGCTTAGCGACCTTCTTTAAAACGTGCTTTAAACGTGATGCTTAGCACTTTCTATATTAGTTCTAAATACCTATTTTAGGAGAATGTGTTGTATACTTACCTATTCGTAGGTATACTGAAACCAATTAAATGAACTATTTGGCTGGAGATTCCGGAGAGCCCTTTCCACATGTTTACACTTTCAAAATCTTGAAATGTGTGATTGGAAAGGGCTTTTTGTGTGGGCAATTATGATGGATTCATTCATAAGGTGTCGTTTTAAGTAAAAGAACAAGTTATTTTTTTCTGAAAATTAAGTGAATTAAGCAGGCAAATATTATTAGTTTTACAGTGACTAGTTACATAGGTTTACTTCTATGAAAAGCGATCTAGTTTTTTTACTCATATTGAGAAGTATCGACTAGCACTTAGTGAAGTCTTAACACAAAAGTTAGTCGTTATGATAAAAAATTTTAAGGGAGGAAAAGATGAACAAAAAAAAGCTAGGAAAGAGCTGTTAAGGAAATGGATGATTTATTTATTAGTGCTAGTATTCACATTGAGTAACACTGTAATTATTCTACCGTCTGAAACCTATGCAATTCAAAAATCGCCTCCATTACTTATTACGGAAATTGTGGCAAACTCAGCTGGTACGGGGCAACCGTATGAGTATGTCGAGATTTACAATCATTCTTCCGAGGATATTGAGTTAGAAGGGTATGAGCTCCAATATTACACTAGTAATATGAGCAACCCATCTAATCGATGGCCACTTGAAAATAAAGTAATTAAAGCAGGAGAAGCCATGGTGTTGTGGCTAAAGAAGTTTAATTATCCAGATGCAACATTAGAGGAATTCAATCAAAACTATTCTGTTGATTTACAAGCTAGTCAAGTGGTAGAGGTATTCCTCACAACAGCAGCCCAGGGCTTGCACGATACCGCTTTAAGGAAGGTAGGAATTGCTGGACCTAATGGGGAGGCAATTAGTACAGCCTTAATTAATGACGGTGAAGTTGATGGCATTCAAAATCGGAGTGTTATTTATACTTTGAATGGTTCTAACACCGAGATGATAAAAATCCGGAACAATGAAATTCCTACACCAGGAACGATCTTAGAAGAACAGTTACTAGGGCAAGACCCTAACGACCCAGGTGATCCAAATGACCCAGGCGATCCAAACGACCCGGGTGATCCAAACGATCCAGGCGACCCTAACGACCCGGGTGATCCAAACGATCCAGGCGACCCTAACGACCCAGGTGATCCAAACAACCCAGGCGATCCAAATGACCCAGGTGATCCAAGCGATCCTACTGAACTCCCTAGTCCGAGTGGGTTAGTGGCTACTCCTGGTGAATATAGTGTAGCTTTGAGTTGGGAAGAGCAGTCTGCAGCTAATATTGTGGGTTACCATATTTATTTAGAAGATGAGAAATATAAAAGTGTTGAATCAAATGTTCAGAGCGTAGTTGTCACTGACTTAGAAGTTGGACGTGAGTATACGTTTGCTGTGACAGCGTTTGATGAGGGTGGAAATGAGTCATTGAAGGCTGAGATCATTTCAAGTCCTCTTCCGATAGATGGGCAAGATCCTATTTTAGAACGTATAGAAACGCCTTCATTACTTATTACGGAAATTGTGGCTCGATCGGCGGGAACCGGTCAGCCGTATGAGTATATCGAAATCTATAATAATACTTCAGAGGATATTGATTTAGATGGATTTGAGGTTCAATATTTTACGACTAATATGGACAATCCAGCCAATCGTTGGAATATTACAGATACGGTTATTAAAGCAAAGGATGTTCATGTCATTTGGTTAAAGAAGTTTAATTACCCAAATGCTCAATTATGGGACTTCAACAGCAACTATCAAGCTGCATTATCGCCTGAACAAGTATTTCACCTTTCTTTAACAACTGCTGCACAAGGTTTAGCTGATACAGCGAAAAGAAAGGTAGCGATTGCTGGAAAAGACGGTGCGCCTATTAGTATGGCTATGATTAATGATGGTGAAGTGGATGGGCTTTTAAATAGAAGTGTCATTTATACCTCTAATAGTCTGGATGTCGAGATGAAAAAAATTCGTAATGACCAAAGTCCAACACCAGGATCTTTAGTTTCGGAACAAATTCCAGGTCCTAATTCACCTACTAAATTATTAGCGACACCTAAAGATTCAGAGATTGAATTAACTTGGATGGCATCTGAGGATGATGTAGTTGCGTATCATATCTATTATTCTGATACAAATAGTCCTATTTTAGTAGAGGAAGCAACAAGCTTTACGATCGGTGAGTTAAAGAACAACCAAGAATATCGCTTTCGAGTGACAGCAATTGACAGTTCCGGAAATGAATCACCTGCAACCAAAGAAGTAAGAGCAACTCCGCAAGTTCAAGTAGACACAGAAAGCCCTTTTGCACCAATGGGCCTAAAGGCAAAGCCTGGAGTTGGAAATGTTCACTTAAGTTGGGACAAAAATAGTGAAAGTGATTTAGCAGGTTATCGAGTATATGTCAACGATACTTTTTATGAAGAGCTTGAAGTAGAAAAAAATAATGTGATGGTAGTCCCGTTAGAATTAGGGAGAGAATATACGATTGCCGTTTCTGCCTTTGATTTAGTCGGGAATGAATCAGAAAAAACGGAAATAATTACAGGGCCATACGAGGAAATACCAATACCGAATGTCCTTATTACAGAACTAGTTCCACAAACACATAACTTTAGTAGTTACAATGCCTTTGAATATATTGAGCTTTATAATAATAGTGAGGAGCCAATTGATTTAGAAGGGTACCGAGTGCGTTCCTATAATTGGGATGTTGAAATTGATAGCTCCTTTGTAATTGAACCGTGGGATACAGTCCTGCTCTGGCCAAGAAGACAAGAGGTAAGTTCCATATCACTTGAAGCTTTTAATCATTATTATTTACTCTCATATGAAAGTAAATACTTAACTGAGGATCGCTTGCGGCCAATTGAAAATGTTGCTGGATTAGTAAATACTAATGAGCAATCAGTCACCTTGTATGATCCAGATGGAATTGAAGTATCTGTTGCTCACTATAAAGGTGAGGATGTGTCGAGGTTAAGATCGATAAAGTATAAATACCCTGAAGATGGCACATTTGAAATGGAGAAAGTAGAGTCACATGCTAGAGCAACTCCTGGTTGGTTAGATGCAGGACAAGTTCCTAATAGGCCTAAGTATCATGAGCAGAATCCGAATGCACCATCAGGTATTCAGGTGACTCCTTTTGATGGGAGGGCAAAGCTTACATGGGAAGCCAATGAGGAAGTGGATATTTATCGCTACCATATTTATAAAGATGGTCAATGGCAATATTCTGTACCAGCCTCAATTTCCTACGTTTAGTCAAGGGGTTTCTGATCCATGTAGGTTAAGGTAATTAATTTCTGCAGGGCCCGGAGGGCCCTGCAGAAATTAAAAAGCACTTGCTGATCAACTGAATAAAATTAGACTTTTTGTTGGGTAATCTAACGTAGGAGGATACTACTTATTTTATTTTCTAGTACGACTACGTATGATTAGGCATAAGAAATAAACCTCAAGTCTAGTTCATTTAAAATGAGGTTCATGTGATATAATACTTTTATTGGTCCGTTGAGACCGCGTGCGAGTAATCGTACTTTGTATCATTTCTAACCATGGAATGAATACACTTTATAAGCTTGTTCATACAAGCGACAATGGCAACCTTGTCCTTCTTGGGGGTAGGTTGCTTTTTTAATTTGTAATAGTAATCGACAATGTGATTGGGAGCTGCCTTTTGTTGGCGAATCATGTTTCGGATAATTATATATAAAATCTTTCTCCCTTTGGGATTTCCGCGTTTATTGATATGGTCCTGTCCATGATATTTACCTGATTGATATCTTCGAATATCAATTCCAACAAAGGCATTCACTTGTTTATGGGTGGAGAAGCGGGATACATCACCTAGTTCCCCCATGAGCAGGGCAGCACTTATCTCACCGATACCAGGAAAGCTGATGAGCCGTTCGAATTCAGGAAGGGTTTTAGCTTCTGCAATCATCGCTCGGGACACGTGTTCTTTTTCTTCTAATAGGTGAAGTAGCTGACGTGCATAGTACTGTACTTTTTGAGTTTGAACACTGTTGGACGGCACAGCTGGATACGATGATTGTGCGTACTCCATAATGGTTATGGCTTTTTGTTTCGCTCGTTCCTGTGATATTTTTTTCTTCGTGTGATTCACTAAAAGATCCTTAATCTTTGTAATACTGGAACCTAAAACAAGATCAGGGTGAGGGAACAGTTCAATCAGTGTTAACGCGTATGGGGTGAGTCTATTTGAGAAGAACTGTTCAAGCTCTGGAAAACTCATATGCAGGGCATTGTGTAAGTACATACGCATACGTTTAATTTGTTCCTCTATTTCTTGATAAAAGCGAGAGAAATCACGCAGATTTTGATAGACATCCGATGGATGGATCTTTTCTTCTCTTCTGTGATGGGTGTGAGATTGAGCTAACATATGTGCATCGTGCTTGTCCGTCTTCCAACTTCTGAGTGTATTTTGTTCGAGTTGCTTTTTAGCTGCCAAGGGGTTTAAGAGACAATAAGGCAGTGCATTCTTTTGGCAAAATGTTTCAACCGGCTTTGAGTAAATACCTGTGGATTCGAAAACCACTGTCACCTTCCCAGGGAGGCTTTGAATTTGATGGAGCAGCTGTTGAAACCCTTTAAGATTATGGGCAATCTCTTGTTCATAAATGCATGTTTGATTTTGATAGATGACGACATAACTTCTCCCCATTGAAACATCTAAAGCAGTTACAAATTCCATGTTTTCTCCTCTTTTCATACGAAAGTTGAAAGTTCTTCACTTATTCATTCCGATTCCCATTTCCTATACACGAGCTCAATGGCCCCAACATACTTAAAACTGATTCAGTAATGAAAGTGAAGAAGCTCGGTTTGATTTCCGGATTCTGAATCCCTGAGGCTTTGGTCGAGCTTTCTTTCACCTCTCACTATACTCCTAAAAGAAAAATAGTGGGTAAAATCATCCGTCGATGATCTTACCCACTAATCTTAGTATGTTTGGAATTTACTTTAGCCGCCTTAACTGGAAATGTCGATTATGTGATTGAATTAGTTGCAGAAGACTTATCTGGTAACGTATCAGAAAAGTCAGAGCCAATTACTATTCGTACTTCTCATCAAATTATTAAACAAGAGGAGCGATTCGAGCACCCGAGGAGTCCAGAGTATGATTATTTATGGGATATAAGTGAGGATGGACCAGTTATACCAGGGTTATCTGAAGGGTTAATTCCTCAAGGTTTGTCCTATTATGAAGAGGAAAACTGGTTATTGTCGGTTTATTATCTTGATGATAAAAGACCAAGTACCCTTACTGTAGTTGATGCAGCAACGGAGCAGTTAGTTAAATCCATCGTTTTATATAATGTTGATGGAACACCATATACAGGTCATGCAGGGGGAGTAGCTGTTAGTGAGGACCATGTGTGGATTGCTTCCGAACAAAGCTTATTCCAGCTTCGTTTGAGTGATCTGTTGGCAGCGGGTGATAATGAAGAATTACAGTTTATTGATGAAATACCTGTACCAGTTCAAGCTGCTTATAATGTTTATAGTGATGGTGTGCTGTGGGTAGGTGAGTTTTACGAGGCTAATGATTATCCAACAAATCCAGAGCATCATTTAATCAATCGTGATGATGAAACTTATTTTTCGTGGATGGTAGGATTTACGCTTGATGAGACAACAGATAGTTTTAAAAATGAGCAATGGAGTGGAGAAGCAGGAAAAACAGCTCATCCAGATTTTATTATCTCTACGCGTGAAAAAGTACAAGGTGTCGTTTTTGTAGAGGATCAAATTATCCTAAGTACTTCATATGGAAGAGCAAATGATAGTTATTTTTACCGCTATTACTCTCCTCTACAGGAAGAGCCACATATGACGGTAATGCTTAAAGAACAGGAGGTACCAGTATGGTTCCTTGATAGTAAGCAGGAGCCAGAAACGAATAGCCTCTTAAGGATTATCCCGATGTCAGAAGGAATTATAAATGTTGGAACATCTTTGTATGCGACCTTTGAATCTGGGGCTAATAAGTATAGGTTTACGACCTCATATATAATGGATCGTATGTTAAAGATTGATCTAACGAAATGGGCTGAGTTAGATAATCCGGAAGCAGTGAAGCCACCTGAGGAAGAACCACCTGCAGAAAGTGAAGGTCCAGAATGGGAAACTGAAGAACCACCAAGAGAAAGTGAAGGGCCTTTAGAAGAAGTTGACGAGAAAGCGGGAGAAAAAGAAGGAGTATCTGAAGATGATAATGAGCGAGAAGAAGAAGAATTAATCGGAGACGGTAACGATACAGAAGGAGAAAAAGAGATTGTGAACGATGAAAATTCTCCATCAAATAACAACAGATATCCTGGTAGTAGTCCTGATGTTCTTGAAAGAGAATTGCCATTTACGGCAACTAGAATGTATACGTGGGTATTGTTTGGAGGAGTGTTGTTAATTTGTGGGATGTTTGTTCATTTAATCTCTAGAAAGCGTTATATTATGTAATTTTTTTAAGTGAGTAGGGGCTTATTGGAATGGCTCCTGCTCTCAATTAAATAAATATTTAATTTTTTGAATTTTACAATAAATACTTGTAATCTTAAAGTACCTATTATAAAATAAAAAAGAATAGTTTACTTTTTGGGTAGAGAATGGGAGATCATCCATACAAAGTAAATTCTTAGGCTTATTTTGTTATGCCATAAGAATTTACTTTGAAAGGGAGGATCTCCTATTTTTTTGTAATGAAATAGAAAAGCTCGATTAATAATCCTTATTGTGTCATGGATTCGGATATTTTGAGGCTGGACAAAATTAAAGTATTTAACGGAGAATGTGAATAATACACAACGTTAGCGGTGGAAATACCCGTAGCCTCCTGTGGGAGCAAAGGTCCACCAGCGGTCTGAGGAAAGTGAGTCTATTTCCGGAGCACATGCTCAGACATCCAGTGCCTTTAAGTTTGGAGTTCTCATTAGTAAAAATCTTTTGTCCTGGCTTTTCCTCCAAATTCTCTTAATTTTATTAATTCTATTAAACGTTTATGTAAGCGTTTAAATATTATATTAACTTTCTGTTAAGGCGATTGAATAAGGGGGGGACAGGTACTTCGACATGTTTTAGGGTAACATGCAATTATTGTAAAAGTATTGTTAATTTTCTTTCTATTCGTTGCTTTGTATTGGTTTGAATAGGTAAGCTGTGGACAAGGTTCTTAATTTTGTAACTTTTATTAAAACGGTATTTTAAGAGAGTATCTATTTTTATAGAAATGAGGTGATAAGAGTTCGTTTTTCAATATGTTTTGAACGATTATTCTAGAGCTTTATTGACAGAAATTGAGGAGATTTGAGAAGTGATAGGTACTTTTTAAAAGGACAAAGGGGGAGTAATAAGAGATGAAAAAGCTATTAATCGTACTTCTAATGGCAACTATGGTGATGGTTGGTTGTAATTCTACGGCTAGTTCTGATGAAGTATCAATTGAGTTTTATTTCCCAGTAGCAGTTGGTGGTCCAATTGCAAATATTATTGATGAATATGTGGAAGAGTTTGAAGCTGAAAATGAGAATATTAAGGTGACTTCGATTTTTGGCGGGAGTTATCAAGATACGATGACACAGGTGTTGGCGGCTGTTCAGGCAGGGAATTCTCCTGATTTAGCGGTACTGCTTTCGGTCGAACTTTTTACATTACTAGAAATGGGAGCGATTGAGGAAGTAACTCCTTATTTTTCAGAAGATTATTTAGATGATTTTTATGAAGGTTTTATTGCTAACTCGGCAATTGACGATGAGATTTGGAGTGTTCCATTCCAACGAAGCACGATTGTCCTATATTACAACAAGGATATGTTTGAAGCGGCTGGATTAGATCCAGAACAACCTCCTACAACTTGGGAAGAGTTAGTAGAGTACAGCGAGAAGTTAACCGTTCGCGATGGAAGCGGAAATGTTACGCAATGGGGCGTCCAGTTACCAAGTACGGGCTTCCAATACTGGATTACTCAGGCTTTAGCGTTACAAACAGGTGAAAACATTATGTCTGAGGATGGGACAGAGGTTTATTTTGATAGTCCTGAAGTAGAGGAAGCTTTACAGTTCTGGGTTGATTTAGGGAATGAACATGAAGTAATGCCTAAAGGAATTATTGATTGGGGAACAGTACCATCGAACTTCCTAAGTGGGCAAACGGCGATGATGTATCACACGACGGGTAATTTAACAAATGTTCGTGAAAGTGCGGAGTTTGATTTTGGAGTGGCTCTATTACCTGCGAATAATCAGTTCGGTTCACCAACGGGTGGAGGAAATTTATATTTATTTAATGATATTCCAGAAGAAAACAAAGAAGCAGCTATTAAGTTTATCGAGTTTTTAACATCACCGGAGAAGGTAGCTGAGTGGTCAATGGATACGGGCTATGTCGCGACACGTGAATCAGCCTATGAAACAGAAGAGCTAGTCCAATACATTGAAGAATTCCCAGCTGCTAAAGTAGCACGTGATCAACTCGATTACTCGGCAAGTGAGCTAGCTACGTATCAAAATGGGGAAGTACAGCAAATTTTCAATGATGCGATTCAATCTATATTAACAGGTGAGAGAAGTGTCAAAGAAGGACTAGAAAGGGCTCAAAATAGTGCCAACAATGTTTTGCAGCGTTTCCAGGATTAAAGTCTTAAATCAATCTCAATAGTTGATTGTGAATAAAAGTAAGGGGGCCTAAATTAGCTGATTGTTTTAGGCTCTCCCTTATAAATAGGGGGGAATAACTTGAAACCAAGTCCACAAAGTCAGACACCGAAAACAGGGTTCTTGCCAAGGGTTAAATCAAAAGTTCGAGCGTCCTTAAAAAGAAATTTATTTGCCTATGCACTACTCTTTCCTTCATTAATCTTTTTAGCGGTCTTTACATATTACCCATCACTGAAATCATTCTTTTTGAGCTTTCATAGTGCTTCTGTGAATCGGATGGAGTTCGATGGAATCGGTCAGTATCAAGCCGTATTTGGTGATGAAATCTTTCGGCAAGTTTTATGGAATAATATTATTTTTATGATTGGAACCGTTCCAACGAGTATCTTCCTAGCCATGTACTTAGCGATATGGTTAAACAAAAAAATGAGAGGAAGCTCTTTGCTTCGAACGACCTTTTTTTATCCGACGGTTATGCCATTAATAGCCATTGCGAATATTTGGTTATTCATTTATACACCAACGTATGGATTATTAGATAAGTTCTTAAATTTATTTGGCTTAGGTGGAGTGAATTATCTCGGTGAACCTTCAACGGTAATGGGAGCTATGATCGTAATGATGATTTGGAAAGAAGCAGGATTTTTTATGATTTTTTATTTAGCTGGCTTGCAGAATTTGCCTAGTGATGTGTATGAAGCAGCTAAAATTGAAGGAGCCAAACCGTTTTTTACGTTTAGAAAAATTACCTTTCCATTATTAATGCCAACTACGCTTTTCGTTATGATTATTGCCATTACTAATTCATTTAAAAATGTTGACCATCTATATATTATGACAAAAGGTGGCCCTGATAATGCTAGTAATCTATTGCTTTATTACATTTATCAAACGGCTTTCTCATATTGGGATTTAGGAAAAGCTGCCGTAATAACGGTTGTACTTGTGGTGATTTTACTGTCTGTATCGGCATTTAATTATTTATATTTAGATAAGAAAATTCATTACTAGGGGAGGAGTGGAAGGATGTCAAATTTTATAAATAAAAGTGTCTTAATTATCTTAGGATTATTCTTTGCGATTCCTTTAGTATGGACAGTGATAACGTCAATCTCTCCAACTAATGAAATTATTAGTGGCTCAAATCCTTTATGGGTTTCAAATCCTACTCTAGAGCATTATAAGGATGCTTGGGAAGCAGCTCCTTTTTTAAAATACTATTTTAATACGTTTATTATCGTATTTGGGATTTTGACGGTCCAATTCTTTACAATTACTTTAGCAGCTTATGCTTTCGCTAGGTTGAATTTCTTTGGGAAAAACCTTTTATTCATCGCCTTTTTAGTACAACTTATGATCCAGCCGGAAATTCTCATTTTTCCTAATTATACTGTGATGCAACAGCTTGGATTAGTTGATAGTAAGCTAGCTGTTATGCTTCCTTATTGGGCTTCTGCTTTCGGGGTGTTTCTACTAAGGCAAACCTTCAAGCAAGTTCCACAGGATTTAGATGAAGCATCTGTTATGGATGGTTGTAGATGGTATCAAACCATTTGGCATGTCTATCTTCCGCTAGCGAAGCCGACATACATTGCCTTTGCCTTAATCTCAGTCAGCCATCATTGGAGTAATTTTATGTGGCCATTAATTATTACGAACACAGTAGATAGTCGACCGTTAACAGTAGGGATGGCCTTATTTGCTCAATCTTTTGAAACGGGTGCACAATGGGGCATGATTACAGCAGGAACGATTATGGTTATCTTCCCATTACTTATTGCTTTCTTTATTTTCCAAAAGCAATTTGTTTCTAGCTTCATGAATTCAGGGATTAAATAAGGAGCGGATGTTTTGAAGATTACATTTTTAGGGACAGGTTATGCTGCGGCAACAGAAGAACGAGATAATACGTACTTGCTGATAGGTGATGACGATGACAATAAAATAGGAACGATTATGGTCGACGTTGGGGGAAGCCCCCTTTCCAAACTAAAGAAAGAAAAGGTTGATTTGCATTCCATTAAATATCTTATCTTTACTCATTTTCATATTGACCATATTTATGGCTTACCGTCCTTATTATGGGGGATGTGGTTAGAGGGGCGGAAAGATGAACTTATCATCTATTGTGAACAAGATAATGAAAAGAAGCTGAGAGATTGGTTGAATGTTTTAGAGGTTAATAATTGGTCGCTCAAATTTAACATAGTAATTCAGACATTTCATCACAAGAGCAAAAATCGCTTATTTACATTGGGGAGTATGACGATTTCAACGATACCGGCTAAACATGCGATCCCAACGGTTGGAATTGAGTTGAAAAAGGGCGATAAAATTTGCGTTTATTCGAGTGATACCGAGCCAAATGAGTGGATAAAGGATTATGAGAGGATTGATTTATTAATCCATGAATGTACGATGGCTATTGGGCAAACCCCTTTTCATACTAGTTTAAAATATTTTCTTGAATATTATAATCTCCATTCAATCAATAAAATTGTGTTTGTCCATCTGTCGGATCAGGAGAACTATCAATCCGTTATGGAGACCCATGTGAGCAAAGAAGAACAAGATAAAATGAAATTTGCGAGTGATTTAATGACCGTTTCATTCGACAAGTGACACCTGTCGAATTAAAAATTAAAGGGGGATGGAGTTATGAGCTTATCAATCGTTGATATGGTGGAATCTCAAGTTATTGCATCTATATTGGAAAAAGGACATATAGACGTGGCGATTAAAAGTCGTGCAAATATCGCTTTTCTCGTAACAGGGAGTTTATTAACCATTGAAGCAGATGTTCAAAGGTTAAAAGACAGTGGCATGTATGTATTTGTCCATTTAGATTTTATTGGAGGTTTAGCTAGCAATAAAGATGGTATTCAATATTTGGCGAGAAGAATCAAACCACATGGGATTATCACCACTAAAAACCAATTAATAAAAATTGCCCGAGCAGAAGGACTCTTATCGATACAGCGTACTTTTTTAATTGACAGTAGCGCTATTAATAAATCGATGTCCATGATAGCGGCGAGTAGACCTGATGCGATAGAGGTGTTACCAGGTGTGATTCCAAAGGTGATTGAGGATTTGACGGAACGCTCAGACCTTCCGATTATCGCAGGTGGATTAATTTCAAATAAAGAAGAAGTGATGAGGGCACTAGAAGCAGGTTCACTAGCTGCTTCTGGAGGAAATACAGAACTTTGGGACTTAGAAATATAATTTCGATCTTGTGAATATAACTTAATATAGGGCCGGAGATCTGATGAGAAGCCTACAACAAGTCATATAGAAGTGACTTTGTTGTGGGCTTTTTTGACTAAGTCTGATTGGAATGAAATTCGACAGGTGACAGACATCTGTCGAAAATTAGGAGGGTTTTTAGATGAGGGATAATTTACAAACATTTACTCATGCCATCCATAAGGTAGAAAAGAAGATTATTAGAATGGCGGAATTAACGAGAAAGGAGTTAGAGTTAGCGGTGGATTCTTTAGTATCCAAAAAAGAAGAGAAGAGTCATAGAGTCTTGGAATTAGATTTGAAGGTCGATGATTTCGATTCTAAAATTCATTCTTCGATTTTGGAATTATTAATGATACAGCCGCCGTTGCCTAAAGAACTGCAAGCGTTAACAACGATGAATAGAATTTCTAGAGAGTATGAACGGATTGGGGATCAAGCGGTCAACATTGCGGATTTAGGAAAAGACACGAGTATACGAGCCGATTCTCCAATATATATGGAATTGAAGGAGATGTGTCGTCTCACATGTTCGATGCTCAAAGGGAGTATGGAAGTAGTCCAAAATAAAAACCTGAGCCAAGCAAAGGAAATTGCGGAACAAGATGATATTGTTGATAACTACTTTCATCAGATCCACTTATGTATTGTATCTGAAATGAGACGTAACACGGAGCAAATTGAATCTTTAGCTAATTTATTATTAGTCACTCGCTATTTAGAGCGGAGTGCGGACCATGTTGTCAATGTCACTCGCCAAATAGAAAAAGTGACGTATTTGATTGATTGATAAATTTTTTATTTGAAACTTAAATGCTTTACTCTCAAGGGATTTCTACCTTTTTGTTGGGAATATTATTTACTTTTTGGAGGGTGTTTGGATGACTAGAGGATTTATTTTTGATTTAGATGGAACGGTTTATTTAGGAGAAAAGGCGATAGAAGGAGCGGCTCAAACAATTAGTGAATTGAAGGAGAATGGCGATCGAGTTTTATTTTTATCCAATAAGCCTATTGCTTCACGGCATTCCTATGTTGAAAAGCTTTGGAAAATGGGGATTGTGACAACATTAGATGAAGTCTTAAACTCGAATTACATTATGGCCAATTACCTTAAAGGGAATTTAGGGAAGGATGAGCACGTTTTGGTCATTGGTGAGGCCCCATTATATGCTGAACTTGAAGCTCTCTCCATTCCTATTACAAACGATCCTCTAAATGCTAGTTATGTTGTTTTATCATGGGACCGGCAATTTACGTATAAAAAGTTAAATTCAGCTTATCAGGCATGGCGTAATGGAGCAAAAATTATTGCTACAAATCCTGATAGAACTTGTCCAGTTGAAGGTGGAGAGATACCCGATTGTGGAGCAATGATTGGTGCCATCGAAGGAGCTACTGGTCAAAAGATAGACTTGGTTGTTGGTAAACCGTCGATATTGATGGCGGATGCAGCCTTAAAAAAACTCGGTCTTGAATATTCAAATTGTTATATGGTAGGGGATCGTTTAGAAACAGATATCAAGATGGCCAATGATGTAGGGATTTCAAGTATCCTCGTTTTAACTGGGATCACAACTAAGGAAATGGCAGAAAAATCGCTCCATAAACCAACTTTTATTCTAGAGAGTATTAAAGAGATTCCAAAGAATATATGTGGGAGCACAAATAATAAGTCTATTTTGAAATGAACAATTTCTGCCTGACATCCCTATTCTATTTAAATGGCTTTCTAGGAAAAGCACGCTCTTAAATTAATGGAAAATGAAAGCGGGTTCAAGATTATTTATCCATTAATAGAGAAATGGTTCTGGGAGGAGGGGTTTGTATGATTTGGCCAATGGTTATAGGGGTGTTAGGTGGGATTGGAATTTTTTTATATGGGATGTACATTGCGAGCGAAGGTTTAAAAAAATCAGCATCCCATCACTTGAAGAACTTTTTGAGTAAAGTGACGAAGAACCAATTTTTCGGTTCGCTTGCAGGTATAACGCTAGCAGCTGTTCTGCAGTCGTCTAGTGCGGCTACTGTTATGGTCGTGGGTTTTGTTAATGCCGGTTTGTTAACGTTAAGGCAAGCGATGGGTCTCATGTTAGGCTCGGCAATCGGAACGACGATAACGGTGCAATTAATTGCTTTTAAAATAACGGATTATGCTCTTTTATTTATTGCGCTCGGTGTGTGTATTTTTTTATTAGGTAAACAGCAAATGAAATCGATAGGAAGTATTGTGTTAGGTTTTGGTTTTGTTTTCTTTGGAATGGCGATTATAACAGATGCAATGCTGCCGATTCAAAACAATCCAGAATTGACGAATGCCTTTATCTATTTAACCGATAACCTTCTTCTGACTGTTTTAATTGCCTTAATTTTTACAGCGATCATTCAAAATAGTGCCGCGGCCATTGCGATTGCGATGACATTAGCGGCAAGTGGTTCACTGACGATAGAAGCTTCGATCGCCATTGTGTACGGGGCGAATGTCGGAACGGTCGTAACAGCACTCATTTCAAGTATCAGTTCATCAAAGGATGCTCAAAGAACGGCTGTCGCCCATGCAATTTTTAAAATCATAGGTGTCTTACTATTTTTGCCCTTTACACAACTATTTGTATATGGACTTGAGGCAATTGGCGGAGGGATTGAACGTCAAATCGCCAATGCTCATACCATTTTTAATATCGTAAATTTACTTGTTTTGTTGCCATTTTGTAATAAATTTGCCGATTGGATGGTTCTTTTGTTGCCGTACAAAGAAAAAGTAACGAAACATATAAAGTACTTGGAGAATGAGAGTCTCGAAGTTCCAACGATTGCACTGATTCAAACAAGGAAGGAATTAGGGAATATGGCAAAGTTGATTGATGACCATATGCTCCGTCATTTTGATGATTTACTTGATGCCCAAAACCCCGTGCATCGTCAAGCTGTGATTCGATATGAGGATAATATTGATGAAATATACAAAAGTATTTATCACTACTTGCAAAAAATAACTCAAAAAGATCTTACCGATGAAGAGTCGGAAGAAAGCCTAAAGTATCTGTATATTAACAATCATTTAGAAGGAATTTCTGATTCATTACAACATATTGCTCTGACAACTACGAAGCTTGAAGGAGCTCAAACGAATTTAAAAGAGTGGGAAGCAAAGGGGATCTCTCATTTATTTGAAGAAGTATCAACGAACTATCATATGGTCATAAATGCTTTTGAGGAAAATGATAGGGAAAAAGCGATAGAAATCATTAACCGTAACCCAATCATTTTACGTAAAGAAAAAGACTTACGGTTCCAACATTTTAATAGTGGCAGTAATCAGAGCAGCCGACTTAGTTCTGTTTATGTAGACATTATGAATGAATTGATCATGCTGAACCATCACATTGTCAGTATTTCTTATACGTTAATTGGAATGGTGTAGAGATTTTTCGCCAAATTCTGAGGAGTGACAGTGATCATTCCTGTCAGTGCCCGAATGAATCCGATAGCCCTAGCAAACAGGTGGGAAAGGGAATCAAAGAGTCGCAATGAAGCCCGAAGCGATCGAATCAAAGCCGCAAAGGGAATCAAAGAGTCGCAATGAAGCCCGAAGCAGGTGAATCAGAGCGTGAAAGGGAATCAAAGGGCGTCAATGAAGCCCGAAGCCATCGAATAAAGCCGCGAAGGGAATCAAAGAGTCGCAATGAAGCCCGAAGCGATCGAATAAAAGCCGCGAAGGGAATCAAAGAGCCGCAATGAAGCCCGAAGCAGGTGAATCAGAGCGTGAAAGGGAATCAAAGGGCGTCAATGAAGCCCGAAGCCATCGAATCAAAGCCGCAAAGGGAATCAAAGAGCCGTCAATAAATCCCGAAGCAGGTGAATCAGAGCGTGAAAGGGAATCAAAGAGTCGCAATGAAGCCCGAAGCCATCGAATCAAAGCGTGAAAGGGAATCAAAGAGCCGCAATGAAGCCCGAAGCGATCGAATAAAAACCGCGAAGGGAATCAAAGAGCCGCAATGAAGCCCGAAGCCATCGAATCAGAGCGTGAAAGGGAATCAAAGGGCGTCAATGAAGCCCGAAGCAGATGAATCAGAGCGTGAAAGGGAATCAAAGAGTCGCAATGAAGCCCGAAGCCATCGAATCAGAGCGTGAAAGGGAATCAAAGAGCGTCAATGAAGCCCGAAGCAGGTGAATCAGAGCGTGAAAGGGAATCAAAGAGTCGCAATGAATCCCAAAGCCATCGAATCAAAGCGTGAAAGGGAATCAAAGAGCCGCAATGAAGCCCGAAGCGATCGAATAAAAGCCGCGAAGGGAATCAAAGAGCCGCAATGAAGCCCGAAGCAGATGAATCAAAGCGTGAAAGGGAATCAAAGGGCGTCAATGAAGCCCGAAGCCATCGAATCAAAGCGTGAAAGGGAATCAAAGGGCGTCAATGAATCCCGAAGCAGGTGAATCAGAGCGTGAAAGGGAATCAAAGAGCGTCAATGAAGCCCGAAGCAGGTGAATCAGAGCGTGAAAGGGAATCGAAGAGCCGCACTGAATCCCAAAGCCATCGAATCAAAGCCACAAAGGGAATCAAAGAGCCGCAATGAATCCCGAAGCAGGTGAATCAGAGCGTGAAAGGGAATCAAAGGGCGTCAATGAATCCCGAAGCCATCGAATCAAAGCGTGAAAGGGAATCAAAGAGCCGCAATGAAGCCCGAAGCGATCGAATAAAAGCCGCGAAGGGAATCAAAGAGCCGCAATGAAGCCCGAAGCGATCGAATAAAAGCCGCGAAGGGAATCAAAGAGCCGCAATGAAGCCCGAAGCAGATGAATCAGAGCGTGAAAGGGAATCAAAGGGCGTCAATGAAGCCCGAAGCGATCGAATAAAAGCCGCGAAGGGAATCAAAGAGCCGCAATGAAGCCCGAAGCAGATGAATCAGAGCGTGAAAGGGAATCAAAGGGCGTCAATGAAGCCCGAAGCCATCGAATAAAAGCCATAAAGGGAACCAAAAGCGCCCCAAGCATACCAGGTGACAGGCATCTGTCGAATTCGACAAGTGCCTGTCACTTGTCAACTCTTGGCACCTATTATTTTAAACTGATGTTAAAAATAGAGCTTGACTTATCTGTTAATTCTGAATATATTGTAATTATCATCATGTATTTGGAGGTGTTCCACTAGTTTTATCTGAAAATGTCTAAATAATTTTTCCAGTGGAATTAATAATTGTTTCCTGTTATCCAAATCAAAGGGGGAATTTTAATGAAGAGTAAGATGCTTTCTTTACTATTTCTGTTTGTATGTATTGTTTTAGTGGCATGTGGAGGGACGGATGATACAGCGGGTGACTCGGATAGTGTAGGTGAAGGCTCTAATGACACAACAACTGCCCAATCCGATCGGTCAATTGTGATTGCAGTCGCACAAAATTTTTTATCGATGGATCCTCAAAATACAGGAGATGCGAATTCTAGAACCGCCCAGCGCTCGATGTTTGAAGGGTTACTTGGGTTGGATAAAGACGGAAATATTATTACTGTACTAGCTGAAGATTATGAAATCAGTGATTCGGGGTTGGAATATACGTTTCAGCTTCGGGAGGGCGTAACATTTCATGATGGAACACCATTTAATGCCGAAGTAGCGAAAGCGAATATTGACCGGATGGCTAATCAAGACAATGGAATTAGGGCAAACCGAAGCTTTGAATTTGTCGAAGAAACGGTTGTCGTAAATGAGCATGAAATGAAAGTCATCTTATCGCAGCCGTATAGCTCAATGTTAGATAAATTTGCCACATCACAAATGATAAGTGGCGAGTCTTTGAAACTATCAGATGATGAAATTTCCAAAAATCCAATCGGTACAGGGCCATTTAAATTTGTTTCTTGGGACCAAGGCAGTTCCTTAGTGGTGGAAGCCTTTGAAGATTATTGGGAAGAGGGATTACCTAAAGTAGCAGGAGTAGAATACCGCCCAACACCTGAAAATGGAACAAGGTTGGCCTTGTTAAAAACCGGAGAGGCGGACTTTATTTTCCCATACCCGGAACAAAATTTAGCTGAAGCGGAAAACACAAATGATTTTACAGTGGAACTGACACCATCAACGATTCAAAACTATGTCACGATGAACACCAATAAAGAGCCGTTTAATGATCCAAAAGTTAGACAAGCGATCAACCATGCGATTGATAATGAAGCGTTTATTAACGTCGTGAAATCAGGACTAGGTAATCCATTGGATTCGATTATTACAAAACAAACAAAACATTACGAGCAACAAGGGTTATATGAATATGATCCAGAGAAAGCCAAAGAACTATTAGCAGAAGCTGGTTATGAAAACGGTTTTAACACGACCATTTGGGGAAATACTTCATCAGATAATATGCGAGGAATGCAATTTATTCAACAGCAATTAAGTGTGGTTGGGATTGAGGTAGAAGTCATGTCGATGGAAGAAGGAACGTTATCGGAAAAAATTTATGGAGTAGAAGATCCGGATGAGGCAGAAGTGGACATGTGGTATGTCACATGGGCGGCTTCTCCGAGTGATACCGATCATGCGATTAGACCGTTATTTTCAAGTCAAATGTTTCCTCCATCTGGTGCCAACTCGGCCTACTATGTGAACGAGGAAGTTACAGAATGGATTAATCAGGCTCGTACATCAGCTGATGAAGCGGAACAAGTGGAACTTTATCAAAGAATTCAAGAGCAAATTTATGCAGATGCACCGTGGATTTTCTTAGCGGAAGGTGTTGTAAGTGGAGGAAAACGAGCAGAAGTGGATGGTATTTATAATTTATCATCAGGAGCGGTTGAGGTTCGTGAAGCTGAAATAAAGCAGTAACATGATTCAACAAGGAGGCGAATTGGACGGTGTTTGCATATATCGGTAAACGATTATTAGAAACGATTCCAATTCTGTTTGTTGTATCCATCATAATTTTCTTCTTTACTCATTTGATTCCGGGGGACCCAGCCAGACTAGTGGCTGGCCCGGATGCTACATTAGCAGAAGTAGCACAAATAAGGGAGAATCTTGGTTTGGATCAGCCTGTTTGGAAGCAATATATCGATTATATGGCTGGCCTTTTAACAGGGAATTTGGGGCAATCGTTAGTTACAGGTCACGATGTTTCTTCGATGATTGGAGCAAGGTTTTTACCTTCCTTATATTTAACAATTGCTAGTATGGGATGGGCCCTTGTTATTGGTTTAATTATTGGAACCGTGTCCGCTGTCTTTAAAAATAAATGGCCTGATTATGTTGGAATGATGACAGCTGTATCTGGGATATCGGTACCGAATTTTTGGCTTGGATTATTGCTGATTCAATTGTTTTCCGTGCAGCTTGGCTGGTTACCAACAGGGGGTTTGGATTCGTGGAAAGGGTATGTTCTGCCATCGATTGCACTTGGGGCAGGAATTATGGCGATGGTGGCTCGATTTACTCGTGCTTCTCTGCTAGATACGTTGAAATCAGATTTTATTCGGACGGCACGTTCAAAAGGATTAAAAGAAACGACATTGATCCCTAAACATGCTTTGAGAAATTCACTTATTCCAGTAGTCACGATTGCTGGTTTACAGTTTGGTTTCTTACTAGGCGGCTCTGTTGTAGTGGAAACGGTGTTCAACTTTCCAGGGATGGGGCGTCTCTTAATTGATTCGATTGGGTTTAGAGATTACCCGACGATTCAAGCGTTATTACTCCTTTTCTCATTCTATTTTATTATGGTTAATTTGATTGTTGATTTACTCTATAGTTTATTAAATCCAAAAATCAAGTATGCGGCATAAGGAGGGGTGTTGGTGAATCAAACTGAGTTGGAAAATAACCAAAACGTATTAATGAGGCAAACCCCTCGCTCTTCTCCGCTGAAGCAATTTTGGAAAAAATGGTGTAAACAGAAGGTGGCATTTGTAGCAGGTATATTTATTTTCTTACTTGTCATCGTTGCTTTTTTCGGCTCTTGGATTGCTCCATATGACCCGTATGAGCCAAATTATAGCAATGTTCTAAGTGGTCCAACTTCAGAACATTTTGCAGGAACGGATGAGTATGGTCGCGATATTTTTAGTCGTTTAATTGTGGGAGCGAAAATATCTTTAGGGGTCGGTATTATTTCGATTGTAGCAGGAGGGGTTATCGGAACGATATTAGGGTTAATTAGTGGCTATTTTGGCGGAAAATTGGACCGACTGATTATGAGGCTCAGTGATATTATGTTTGCGTTTCCAGATATTCTCCTAGCGATTGCGATTATTGCGGTTCTTGGCCCAGGCTTAACGAATGTAGTTATTGCTCTCTCTATTTTTTCAATCCCGAGTTTTGCTCGTTTAGTTCGTGGGGCTGCTTTAGAGACGAAACAAGCCGAATATGTTGAAGCGGCTCAGTCGATTGGTGCTTCAAGTGCTCATATCATCTGGAAGCATATTTTGCCGAGTAGTATTGGTGAGTTATTGGTCTATTGTTCGATGCGAATGGGAAATGCCATCTTAGCAGCGGCAACTTTAAGCTTTTTAGGTTTAGGGGCAAGTCCAGAAACGCCCGATTGGGGAGCAATGCTTAGTATGGGGCGTGACTATATTAGTAGTGCTTCTCATGTTGTTTTATTTCCTGGCCTCATTTTATTCCTAACGGTTCTAGCTTTTAATTTAGTTGGTGATGGTTTAAGGGATGTGTTTGACCCAAAATCGTCTTAAGGAGGGAAGGAAGATGGAGAAGATTTTGGAAGTTGATAAGGTGGCAACTCAATTTGTCCAAAATGATCAGCCTTTAACGGTCATACATGATTTGAGCTTTCATATTAATAAAGGGGAAGTATTAGGACTAGTTGGAGAAAGTGGAAGTGGGAAAAGTGTGACGTCTCTTTCGATATTAAAGCTATTTAAGGGGACGACCGGTTCGATTAGTAGTGGAGAAATTAAATATAAAGGAGAATCGATTTCTACTTATAATGAAGCAAAAATGAGAAAGCTTCGTGGCAAACAAATTTCGATGATCTTTCAGGAACCGATGACGTCGTTAAACCCAGTTATGAAAATCGGTGAACAGATTGAAGAGATTATTCGCCTGCATATGCCATATGGAAAGAAACAGGCAAGGGAACATGCCGTGTCGATGTTGAAAAAAGTAGGAATTTCTAGAGCAGAAGATGTGATGAAAGAATACCCGCATCAGCTTTCTGGTGGGATGCGTCAACGAGTAATGATCTCGATTGCCTTAGCTTGTTACCCTGAGCTTTTAATTGCCGATGAACCAACAACAGCACTTGATGTGACGATTCAAGCCCAAATTTTAGAGTTAATGAAAGAAATTCAAAGTGATCTTGGGATGTCGATTTTATTAATTACTCATGACTTAGGGGTTGTCTCTGAAATGTGTGATCGAGTCATTGTGATGTATGCTGGGCGTATTGTGGAAGAAGCAAGTGTTGACGAGCTTTTTAACAACCCCAAGCATCCGTACACGCAAGGTTTGATTCAATCAATTCCACAAATAGGACAGCGAGTTGAAACGTTATTTAGCATACCAGGCAATGTCCCGCAGCCATCAGATATGCCTCAAGGCTGTAAATTTGCACCAAGATGTAATCAAGTGATGTCGATTTGTTCCACAAAAGAGCCACCGCTAACAACGCAAGCTGATAGGAGACGATGTAGCTGCTGGTTATATGAGGAGGGGAGTTAATGGAGGATGTTTTGTTACGGGTTGAGTCATTAACTAAGTCATTCGAAATGAAGCGTGGACCGTTCAAGAAAAAAGAGAGGTTACGAGCTGTTTCGGATGTTTCACTTTCCATAAATAAAGGGGAAACCTACAGCTTAGTAGGAGAAAGTGGTTGTGGGAAATCAACAACGGGTCGATTGTTAAATCAATTAATTACCGCTGATAGTGGGGAAGTATGGTTAGAAAAAACTGAAATTTCGAAGCTCTCTAGAAAGCAAATCAAACCTTTTAATCGTCGTATTCAAATGGTTTTCCAAGATCCATATGCTTCACTAAATCCAAGAATGAAAGTGTTTGAGATTTTAGCCGAACCATTGGATGTCCATTTAAATCTATCAAAAAAAGAAAAAGAGAAAATGATTATGGAAATGCTAGAAGTGGTGGGCTTAAATGAGTATTCTGCTTACAAGTACCCCCATGAATTTAGCGGCGGACAACGGCAAAGGATTGGCATTGCTAGAGCCCTTATCTTAAAGCCAGATTTAATTATTGCGGATGAGCCTGTATCCGCATTGGATGTCTCGATTCAATCTCAAATTTTGAACTTATTTAAAGAGCTACAGTCGGAATTTAATCTTGCGTATTTGTTTATTTCCCATGACTTAAGTGTAGTCGAACATATTAGTGATAAAGTCGCTGTCATGTATTTAGGAAAAATTGTTGAATGTGGTACAAAACAAGAAGTATTTGAAAGTCCAAAGCATCCATATACAAAAGCCTTATTATCGGCTGTACCTGTTATAGGGAAAAGAGGTCAAAAAAAAGAAAGAATCGTTCTAAAAGGAGATTTACCTAGTCCGGTTAATCCACCAACTGGCTGTCATTTTCATACACGATGTCCATTTGTAATGGAGATTTGCAAAAAGAAAGAACCTGTTTTACAAAATGGGGTAAATCATGAGCATCAAGTAGCTTGTCATTTAACAAATGATTAATCATTTTAAAAGGGAGAGTGTTAGAAAATGAAAGTAGGATTAAGTTCGTATAGTTTAGTGAAAGCAATTAAGGCAGGAGATATCACGATTTTAGAGGCGATTCAGTGGGTGGCTGATAATGGGGGCAGTCATATGGAATTGGTTCCTTATGGTTACTCGGTTGTGGATGATTTAGCTTTAGCTACCGAAATTCGAGAAAAAGCCGTAAACGTTGGAATTGAATTATCGGCTTATTGTATGCCTGCTAATTTTATCCAAGCGACAGAGGAAGAATTTGAACAAGAAGTTGCACGGATCAAAAAACACGTTGATGTTGTTAATCATATGGGGATAAAAGTCATTCGTCATGATGTAACCGCCTTTACTTTGCCACCGGAGCAAATGACCGTTCATTATTTTGATGATCATTTTGATGAGATTGTAAAAGGCAGCCAGTTAATCGCGGATTATGCCAAACAATATGAGATGACAACAACGATTGAAAACCATGGTTTTAATGTTCAGTCTAGTGATCGGGTTCAAAGGGTTTTACGTGCTGTTAATCGAGACAATTTCAAGACGACTTTAGATATTGGAAACTTTTTATGTGCAGATGAAGATCCGTTAGTCGGGATTAAAAAGAACTTAGCTCAAGCCGCGACGGTTCATTTTAAAGATTTTTACGTACGTCCTTATTATAAAAACCCTGGAGACGGAGAATGGTTCCGTACGGTGAACGAAAATTATTTGAGAGGAGCGATTGTTGGTCACGGAGAATTACCGATTCGAGAAATCATCCGTCTATTAAAAGAACATGGTTATGATGGTCCTATTGTAGTCGAATTTGAGGGAATGGAAGATTGTTTTGTTGGCTCGCGGATTGGGATGAATAATGTCCAAAGATTATGGGATGAAGTGACGGTTGAAGGATGGAAAACGGTGATAGAAGGGGTTGGGAAATCATGAAGCTACGAGTCGTTATTATTGGTCTTGGCACCATTTCAGAGATGCATGCCAAATCTTATAAGGCTAACGAACATGCAGAGTTATATGGGGTATGCGATCGGAATGAAGAGCGTGCGATGGCGGTAGCCAGACAATATGGAGTGGAGAAAATATATACAGATGCAAAAGAGGTCTTTGCGGATGAGCAAGTCGATGCGGTTAGCATTTGTACGTGGAATAATTCACATGCGGAATTAGCGATTGCTGCCATTCAAGCAGGCAAACATGTATTAGTGGAGAAACCAGTAGCCATGACGGTTGAAGAGGCGGAAAAGATCAAGGAGGTCGTTGATCAAAACGCAGCTATTTTACAAGTTGGTTATGTGCGCAGGTTTGGCGAGAATGCCATCGTCCTGAAGAAGTTTATCGATAGTGATAAACTCGGAAATATTTATTATGCGAAAGCTTCGCTGCTCAGAAGAATTGGAAATCCAGGAGGGTGGTTTGCTGATAAAACACGCTCTGGAGGTGGACCACTCATTGATTTAGGTGTGCATATCATTGATGCTTGTTGGTATTTAATGGGGCGTCCGAAAGTAAAGTCAATAACGGGACATGTGTATAGTGTGATGGGCAACCGTGGGAATATTGAGAATTTGTCTTTTTATAAAACAGCTGATTATGATGCAACGACAAATTCTGTTGAAGATTTAGCGAACGCCCTCATTACTTTTGAAAACGGGAGTTCGTTAATGGTAGATACGTCTTATTCATTACACTTGAAAAAAGACCAGATCGCTCTTCAAGTGTTTGGAACAAAGGGTGGAGCTGAATTGGAGCCTCATTTAACGATAGTGACGGAGGAAAATGACACAATTCTTAATATTGACCCCCAAATCGATCAGTCAACATTTGATTTTGATAGTGCTTTCCAAAATCAAATTGATGCATTTGTTCAGGCGTGTGTGACAAATGGCCCATCTCCAGCCCCAATTGAAGATGGAATTGAATTAATGAAAATGATTGAAGGCATATACAAGGCAGCTAGATGAGTGGCAGGTAGGCAGGTGTCTATTGGTGACAAGTGCCTGCCACTTGTCGAATACTGTTGAAAGGGCTGTCCGAATTAGGGCGGCCTTTTCAGGTGATGCCTGTCACCTGTCGAACTATATTTGAGATTTTATCATTTCCAGACAGAAGACTCCCTCTTCAATCGTGTGAAGGGAGAAGCCCGACGATAAGGGGGAGATGAATCTCGGTTGGCGGTAGCCAAAGAGATTCTTGTTAGGGTATAATAAGAACATACATTCCTATTGGAGGTGAAAACAATGCTCATCAAGAAAGCGTACAAATTTCGTCTCTACCCAACCAAAGAACAGGAAACCTTCATTGCTAAAACAATCGGATGTAGCCGTTTCGTATTCAATCGCTTTTTAGGGAAATGGAACGATACATACAAAGAAACAGGCAAAGGGTTAACGTATTCTTCTTGTTCGGCCCAATTAACCCAACTAAAAAAGGAATTCGTATGGCTAAAAGAAGTGGATAGCATTGCCCTTCAAACCTCTTTGAAAAACCTTGCTGATTCTTATACTCGATTCTTCAAGAAACAAAATAAAGCGCCGCGTTTCAAGTCTAAAAAGAATCAGGTACAATCCTACACCACGAAAGTAACAAATAGCAACATTGCCATAGTAAACAACAAAATCAAATTGCCGAAACTGGGTCTTGTTCGCTTGGCCAAAAGTCGTGAGGTTGAAGGGCGTATTCTGAACGCTACAGTCAGACGAAATCCAAGCGGAAAGTTCTTTGTATCCATTCTAGTCGAAACAGACGTACAGCCCTTGAAGAAAACGGATTCATCTATCGGTATAGATTTAGGCATCACGGTCTTTGCGGTTCTTTCGGATGGTCGTAAGATGGACAATCATAAATTCACAGCCAAAATGGAAAAGAAATTAAGACGTGAACAGCGAAAACTTTCAAGACGTGCGTTACAGGCCAAAAATAAGGGTATTCATCTATTTGATGCCAAAAACTATCAGAAGCAAAAACGCAAAGTGGCTAGATTGCACGAAAGAGTCAGGAATCAACGTGACGATTTCCTTCACAAGTTAAGTACAGACATGATCAAAAACCACGATGTTATCTGTATCGAAGATTTGAACACCAAAGGAATGTTGCGTAATCATAAATTAGCCAAATCCATCTCGGATGTATCCTGGTCTGCTTTTGTCTCGAAATTAGAATACAAAGCAAAATGGTACGGGAAAACCATCGTGAAAATAAGCAGGTGGTTTCCCTCTAGTCAAATATGTTCCGAATGTGGACATCAAGAGGGCAAGAAATCTCTTGAAATAAGAGATTGGACGTGTCCTATTTGCCATAAACATCACGATCGAGATATCAATGCCAGCCAAAATATTCTAGCCGAAGGGGTAAGAACCCTCGACTTGGCTTAAACAACATATAGAACCGTAGGAATCAACGGGGATAGCTTGGTCCATAAGAGAAACCTCTGTTGGCAAAGAAATCCGCTGGCAAGTACGCTCTGTTCCCAAGAATCTCCCGCTTCAAGCGTTAGCTAAGTGGCGAGTAGTTCAATTCCGATATAATAGATAAATAACATAGGGTGGATTGGAATGAGGGATAAAATGCTAAAGCATGACCAACTTTATATAAAACAACAAAATAAGCAATGGGTATATGAATTAATTAAGACAAAAGAACCGCTCACAAAACCAGACTTAGTAAAACATACAAAAATGAGTCCTACTTCTATTAATCGAATTGTTAATGATTTAATATCTGAAAATTTAATCTATGAAAAGGATAATGATACAAAAAGTGTTGGCCGGAATGCTGTTTTTTTGCAAATTAATCGTGATGCTCGTTGTTCAATTGGCTTAGAGTTTGATATGAGTGTGATTCGTATTGGGGTCATTAATCTCAAAGGCGAGTTAACCTATATGAAAGAAGTTCCTTTCTCTGTTAGAGCGAATCCAGATTCAGCTATTGATAAATCAGTGAGTATGATGAATGAGCTGATTCTTGAGCAAGGGATTGATAGGGAAAAAATATTAGGCGTCGGGGTTGGTCTCCCTGGATATATTGATGATAAGAAGGGCAAGGTCATTCATTCAGACCAGTTGATTTGGAAAGATATGAACATAGCTCAGTTAATTTTGGATAAAACTGATTTTCAGACAGTTGTAGATAATGAGTTAAAGATGCAAGCTGTTTCAGAAAAACATACATGGAAAGAAAACGAAGAAGAAACGATGGTTCTAGTTGGAATAGGCTCAGGAATAGGAGCAGCTGTTTTAATTAATGGAGAAATTTATAGAGGGAGCTCCAATACAGCTGGTGAGATAGGACATAGCATCGTTAACCCCAATGGAAATGTTTGTAAGTGTGGGAAGGTAGGGTGTTTAGCTTCTTATATATCTGAGCGTTCCCTTATTCAGCAAGCAGCGACTGCTATGCAGGCCGAATCAATGGCTGATTTGGCTCATTATTATGAACAAGGTCAACCTTTAGTAAAATTGATACTGGAACAAGCGGTTATGTATTTGGCAATTGCGATAGGGAATATATATACGACTTACGATCCGAAGCTGGTTGTCTTATCAGGCCAATTTTTTAAATACTTCCCGCGTTTGAAAACAGAATTAGAAATCCGGCTAAACCAATATAGCCAACATGATGATGCAAAAAGAATAAAATACTCAACACTTCAAAACAAAGGAGTCGTATTGGGAGCAGGAATTGTCGCCGGAGAACGATTCCTTGAATTGGGATAGAGGAAAGATGCCAGTCACCTCCCGAAGCATATGAATCAGAGTTGCAAAGGGAACTAAAGCGTGGCAATGAAGCCGAAAGCAGATGAATAAGAGCCGTAAAGGGAATCATAGGTTGTCTATGATTCCGAAAGCAGGTGAATCATAGCGTGAAAGGGAATCAAAGGCTCTCAATGATGTGAAAAGCAGGTGAATAAGAGCCGGGAAGGGAATCATAGGGTGTCTATGATTCCAAAAGCAGATGAATCAGAGCTGGGAAGGGAATCAAAGGTTGTCAATGAAGCCGAAAGCAGGTGAATAAGAGCTGCAAAGGGAATCATAGGTTGTCTATGATTCCAAAAGCAGATGAATAAGAGCTGGGAAGGGAATCATAGGATGCTATGAAGCCGAAAGTAGATGAATCAGAGCCGCAAAGGGAATCAAAACCTCCCAATAAAGCCAGATGAACATTAATAAGAGCCACAAAGGGAATCAAAACCTCCCAATGAAGCCAAATGAACATTAATAAGACGCCACAAAGGGAATCAAAACCTCCCAATAAAGCCAAATGAACATTAATAAGAGCCACAAAGGGAATCAAAACCTCCCAATGAAGCCAAATAAACATTAATAAAAGCCATAAGGGAATCAAAGCCTCCCAATGAAGCCAAAAGCACATGAATAAAAGCCACAAAAGGAATCAAAGAGCCATCAAACGAACTCGAACTACCAAAAAAAGGAACCATAGCTACTATATGGTTCCTTTCATATTCATAAAAAGGTGTCGCTCTTTCGACATGTTCCTATGATTTATCAGAATTTATCCAACTCGTCTACAGAAACTTCGAAACTTACCGAATGATCACTTCACCTGAAAATAAGCTTCCATAATCATCAAGACAGTCTCATCACTCATGTTGAGGTGTTCAACAGTGGTGTCGGCTAGCATTTCCTGTGTATTTTTATCGTGAAACTTAATCGAACCGGCTAAGTACACATTAAAAACGGAAATCATTTCGTTTAATTTTTCTTCAACGGGTGTTAATTGGTAGTCGGCATTTGTATCTTCTATGACGTCTAAATTGTTAAATTGTAAGGCGTCACGTAACATCATGAGTAAGTCATAATTATGTGGTGGCTTTGGGTTAGTAACATTGTAAATGGTGCTTGGCTTTGCTTTAGTTGTGGCCACACTTAACACATCAGCGACATAGTCAACGGGGACTAAGTTGGATGTACCGTTTTTGTTGGCAACAAGACGGTAGCTTTGTGCTTGTCCCTCTTTGCTACGATTGACCCTGCGTTTAAATAAATCAATCGCTCGCATAAATCCGTACAAAGTGAACTGAGAATCCGCTTCTCCTGTTTTAGAGTCTCCAACAATAATTGAAGGTCTCAAAATTGAAACATCCATTTGATTGGCATAGGAGAAAACGAGATGTTCGGACTTTACTTTACTCTCTTCATAAGGATTATGATATTCCACTTCTGGATCGTATAATTCTTCAACCGCGACGGAACGTTTTCCGACTGTATAAGCTGTGCTCACATAGAGGAATTTTTTAACGCCTAGTCGAGCTGCGAGTTCGAGACTGTTTTTTGTACCATCAAAGTTCGCCGCAAATAATTCGTCGCGTAAGTCTAAGTCAAATTTGACAAGAGCCGCTAAATGATAGAATGTATCAACTTTACGGGCCAGAAGTTCAAGGTCTTCATTAGATAATCCGCAATTTTCTAACGTTATATCTCCTTGTAGTAAGTGAATGCGTACTTGTTGTTCTTTTGTAAATTGGGATAAAATCCGCTCACCCTTTTGAACATTACGTACAAGGACGTATAACGTATGGGTCTCGTCTTTGATTAAATTTTTAATCAACTTTCCACCGAGAAAACCGGTAGAGCCTGTTAAGAAAATATTCATTTCAACACTCCTCTTGTATCGGTTTACGAGCTTTTTGGTATCGCTTCGACTTTTCCTTGTTTTTGTAAAAAGGCGATCGAAACATCATTAAATTCACGATGTTTTTCGATATTGCACACATGCCCACAATGGTTAATCACACATTTTTTCGCATATAAATCTTTTTTTAAGTCCTCTAATAGAGGCTTCAAAAAAAGGTGGTCCTCACTGCCGGACACATACAACTTTTCAATTGTATTAGGGATTTTTAATGAACCTTTATAAATGGATTCCACTTTAGCGACGATGTTATACCAGCCTAAGAAATCAGCACGTTTCATTTTTGTTGCTTCGCGGATAAAAATATCTCTTGAACGCCTATGATTTTTCTTTGGCATCATAATATGGGCAAATAATTTATAGATCCATAAGTGAGGTGTAAACGATTTCACGGCATTTCCTAATGTTAACAATGATCTCGATAAAGGATTAAATCGTGTTAAAGCTCCTGCCATAACTACACTTTTTACCCTGTTGGGAGCATCTGTAAGTAGTTGGTGAAGGACGATCGTTCCGAGTGAAACTCCGACAAAATGTGCTTCCTTTATTTTTAAATGATCGAGTGTTTTGAGTACTTCTTGTGCGACAATTTGTATAGTGAAAGGTGCCTGGTAGGAGTCAGTATTTGGTGAGGTACCATGACCTGGTAATTCAATTGTAATCACATTAAAATGTTGTTTGAATGAATCGAGCTGATATTTAAAAATCGATGAATTGCCCCCCAGCCCGTGGATGAGGACAATGTCTTTATAATAAGGTTTCTGTTGATGAATCGTATAAGCTAACATAATACACCTGCCCTCTTAAAAAGCGTCCTTTCCATTATAAAGTTAGGCGGTGTGCCTGTCACTCCCCGAAATATGTCAATTCAGTGAAGAGGAAGTTCGACAGGTGCCTGTCACCTGTCGAATTACATCGCTCGAACTCGCTCGAATCACGTCGGAAGCCCTCGAAATGATTGCTCGAATTGGGATTAAATAGTAAGATGAACATGAGTAAATTTGCACGAAAAGGAGAATTGACTAATATGAAGATCTTAGTTACGGGCGGAGCTGGTTATATTGGTTCCCATACGGTAGTCGCTTTATTAGAAGAAGGACATTCCGTTGTTGTCGCTGATAATTTAATGAATAGCAAAGTCGAGACAATCGATAAAATCAAGAAAATTACCGGTAAAGATCTCACTTTTTATGAAGTTGATGTAACGGTTCAATCTGAAGTGGAGAAAGTGTTTGCTGCCCATTCCTTCGACGGTGTCATCCATTTTGCTGGGCTAAAAGCAGTCGGAGAATCGGTCGAAAAGCCGCTTTCCTACTATTATAATAACCTCGTGAGTACGATGGTTTTAGCAAATGTTTGTCAAGCACATCAAGTAAATAAATTCGTCTTTAGTTCTTCGGCTACGGTGTATGGTGATAATCAAGTCCCTTTTGAAGAGTCAATGACTTTGTTGCCGACAACGAATCCATACGGTGAAACAAAAGCAATGAGTGAACGAATTTTAATTGACACTGTCAAAGCGAATCCTGCTTTCTCCGTATCGATTTTACGTTATTTTAACCCAGTCGGTGCTCATGAAAGCGGGCTGATTGGTGAAGCTCCAAATGGAATTCCGAATAACTTAATGCCATTTGTCACCCAAGTAGCGAAAGGAAAGTTAAAGCAGCTTCGTGTTTTTGGAAATGATTACGATACAGTTGATGGCACGGGTGTCCGCGATTACATTCATGTCGATGATTTAGCAAAAGGGCATGTGGCTGCCTTGAATCATTTAACAGAGGGAGCTCATGTTTATAACCTCGGAACAGGTAAAGGGACGAGCGTATTGGAGCTGGTCACAGCGTTTGAAGAGGCGAATGAAATCGAAGTTCCATACGAAATCGTAGAACGTCGAGCAGGTGATATTGCTTTTTGTTATGCCGATGCCAAAAAAGCAGAGACAGAACTTGGTTGGACGGCGAAAAAGAATATCGTCGAAATGTGCCGAGATTCTTGGCGCTTTGAGAAAAACTATCAAGAATAATAAACGGACAAATAAGACCCAAAAACTAAGCTCTTTCGTTTTTGGGTTTTATTATGACAGAAAGAAGGAAGTATCGAGTATGAAAAAATGGTTTTCATGGGCCGCCGTCCTACTTTGGATGGCCCTTATTTTCTTTTTATCCCATCAACCAGGTGAGAAATCAGGTCATTTAAGTTCAGATATTACCGAAATCCTCTCAGGTATTATCCAATTTTTATTCCCTTTTTTCCAAATAGAACTTGAACTACTTCACTTTATGATTCGAAAAGGAGCCCACTTTTTCAGCTATTTGCTACTCGGAGTTCTCGTTTTGAATGCGATGAGGAGAAGCGGTTTTATCAGTTACTGGGCTGCTGCTACGTCTTGGGGCATTTGTCTGATCTATGCCATAACCGATGAAGTGCATCAGCTTTTTATCCCAGGACGTTCTGGAGAAGTGCAGGATGTGTTGATAGATAGTGCTGGGGCGTTGACGGGGATAGTCATTTATTTGGGTGTGAGTTTTGTAGTGAAGAGACGGAGAAACTAGTGGTCTATTAGGAGGAGATGGGTTGGAATACGTTTTAATTATGATTGTTTTTTTGATGATAGTTGCGTTTTTTGTACCAAAATATATTCGCTTCAAAGGGTCCAATTATAAAGTAGTAAGTGGAAATTCCTTTTTAAAAACGATATTTAATAAAGGGAATTACGGAGAATTTTTAACCTTTGATTTATTAGAAAAGTTAAAAGGGAACTATTATTTGTTAACAAACGTATACATCCCTAAAAAAGATGGCACAACAACAGAAATTGACTTAATCATGATTTCGGAGTTTGGTATTTATGTATTTGAGTCAAAAAACTATAGTGGTTGGATATTCGGAAATGAAAAAAGTAGGAATTGGACTCAGACTCTTCCTAACAAACAAAAGAACCGCTTCTTTAATCCGATCTGGCAAAATAATAGCCATATAAAAGCCTTGAGCGATTATATCGATTATCATGATAATTCCATATACAAATCTTATATTGTCTTTAGCGAACGCTGTACATTAAAAAAGATCACTGTGTATTCCCCTCGTACTAAAGTATTAAAAAGAGAGCAGTTACTGAAGAACATCAAGAAAGAACAAAAAAATGCAGTTTTTCTTTTAATGTCTGACGAAATGAACCATTTTAACGAAATGTTGAAACCATTAACAAAAGTCGATGAAGCTTTAAAGAAGGTACATGTAGAGCAAGTTAAGGCGAAAATAAAGAATCGGACGGAGAATTAATTAAACGTTAAGAAAAAAACAGCGAAGCTCTGCACTCCGCTGTTTCTTACGTCTCTTTATTTCGTCACTGCCTCTAAAGCCACTTCCATCATATCGTTGAACGTTGTTTGACGCTCTTCGGAAGTCGTTTCCTCACCTGTTAAGATGTGGTCACTTACCGTTAATACGGATAAAGCGTTGCGTTTGAATTTAGCAGCTAATGTGTAAAGAGCCGCTGTTTCCATTTCAATCGCAAGGATGCCATGCTCGGCCCATTTTTTGTGCTCAGCATTTTCATTGTAAAAAATATCAGCAGTAAACACATTTCCGACTTTTAAGTTTAATCCTTTGGCTACACCTTCATCATAAGCCTTTCTTAATAAATCAAAGTTGGCTGTAGGAGCATAGTCAACGACTCCAAATGTGTTTCGGTTCATTTGTGAATCCGTTGAGGCACTCATCGCTAAAATAACATCACGAACTTTTACATCCTCTTGAATCGCTCCGCATGTGCCGACACGAATCAGGTTTTGTACATTGTACTCTCTCATTAATTCCGTTACATAAATCGAAATCGAAGGAACACCCATGCCTGTCCCTTGGACGGAAATTCGTTGTCCTTTATATGTACCTGTATACCCTAACATTCCTCGTACTTCGTTATAGCATACTGGATTTTCTAAATACGTTTCGGCAATATATTTAGCTCTTAGCGGGTCACCTGGTAAAAGAATTGTTTCCGCGATATCACCTTGTTTTGCCCCAATATGAATACTCATATAATATCCTCCTTCAAAGACGAAAGGTTATAAAAAACCTTAGTTCTCTTCGTCTGTTTTTGTTTTCCCTTCTAGTATAGTCGAAAGAGGGAATGATTGCTAATCGGTAGGGTTCCCATAAGGAATCAATTTAACCATATCGAGCGATTCGACATCAATAGTCGAAACAAATAGAAATTTTTGGAACGATTATACGGTGGATTATTTGCTCAAATGTGATAAGATAGGAGAAATTCCTTTTTAGGCGAGTCTTGTTAGATAAAATGGTACTGCATAAATTAACATCAATACAATTATCTTGAGAATTTTTCGTGAAGAAATCTAACAAAATACTTCTCAAACTACAATTTTCTGATTATTATAATAATTAATAAATCGGATAATCTTAGTCTAACATTGAGTGACCGCTCATAAACTAATTATATCTATCAATGAATCCTAAAATTGATTAACCATTAAATGTGAAAATAAGAGAAAAGGAAGTGACTTTACAATGACTAGAGACTTTAAAGTGAAAAATCATTATTTAGCAGAAATTGATCGAACAGAAGGTCCAGAATATTATAGTTCCCCAGAGAGGTGGAGCTGGGACATTTATATAGCGGCAGATCATAATAAAGAGCTTCACGGTAAAGCGTTAGCCCCAGGTAAAGGAATTGAAGTTCCTTGGACACCACTAATCGAAGCTGATGCCTTACAAGAAATGATGGAAAAATGCGAAGCCCAGATGAGAGCATTTTAAAAACGGGAACTCTTTAAACTAAACCCTAAATAGATAAGTGGATGAGAAGGTGTAAGCCTTTTTATCCACTTTTTTAATTGAATAACATTCGACAAATGCCAGTCACTTGTCGAAAATGTCCCTAATGAAGCCCGAAGCAGTTGAATAAAAGCCAGGAAGGGAATCAAAGGTCGTCAATGAAGCCAAAGCGATTGAATAAAAGCTGCAAAAGGAATCAAAGGTTGTCAATGAAGTCAAAGCACATGAATAAGAGCCGTAAAGGGAATCAAAGACGCCTAATGATTCCAAAAGCACATGAATAAAAGCCAGGAAGGGAATCAAAGGTCGTCAATGAAGCCAAAGCGATTGAATAAAAGCTGCAAAAGGAATCAAAGGTTGTCAATGAAGTCAAAGCACATGAATAAGAGCCGCAAAGGGAATCATAGCCTCCCAATGACATTCGACAAGTATCTCTTACTGACTTGATGAGTATAGAGCCCCCTCATGTATGAAGAAAGTGCGATCTGCCCATAATCGTAATGTATAGGAGGCGGATTAGCATGGAAGAAGGGAATATTTTTAAAGGTTTATTTTGGGGGCTCGTCCTCAGTCTTCCTTTATGGGGATTCATTTCAGTCGTGGTTATATATTTTATAAAATGAAACTTCAACAGGTTAAAACAGGCACTTTTTCTACGAATATCAGCTTGTCGACAAAATCTCGTTAAACCCGAGATGGTCGGCAAGCTTTTTATTTACGAAATTTAATGAATATTTACAAATAAACAAAATCTTATGAAAACATTTACCATGTTTTAACGTTGGCATCATAAACGCTTGCTAATATAGGTGATAAGTAAGGGCGACATGAAAATTGTTTTTGTAAAAAGTTTGGCAGTTCCTAGCCGAGGTTATGATCAAATAACAAATAAACTGTTCAGGTGTAAGGGGTTGTAGCATAAATGGCTAATTACTTATTTTTACGCGGGAATAGGAATAAACGATTTTTTTCGGATATAGCAGCTGAATTAATTCAAAAAGGAAATCAATGTTTTTTAATGAAATTTGAGCTTGGGGAGCTGCTATTTAAAAGTGAGATTGAGACGAAGTATATGCCTTTTTATGTATCAAAAAAGGAATACCCAATAACAGATGAAGAATTACTAGAAATGCCCCTATTTAATCTCACTTATAAGGAATCCATTTTAAAAAAAAGCGTGAAGAAATCTGAGCTTCGGATGTATAAACGTTATCTCTTTGCGATGGATCACTACATAAAAGAAAAGAAAATTGATACCATTTGTACCTTTAATGGCTATCATTGGCTTGATCAAATGGCTCAATTACTTGCTCGGAAGTATGGGTTACAAATGCATTATTTTGAAGAAGGTTTATTTAGACCTTATACGATTACCCACGATTTGAATGGAATAAATGCCGAGGCGTCGATTCCACGTCACCCAGGTTTTTATCAAAATATTGAAGTCGATCAAAACAGATTAAATCATTATCTTTTTCAACCAGAGAATCCAAGCTTAAAAGAAGCATTAGGTGGTCAAATACTGAAAGTGGCGTTTGTCAAACTCGTTAGTATGTTTGGGAGCTTCTGTCGTCTAAATCCTAAATTATACGACCATATTAATTTCTGGCAAGCACTTAACTATTTTGCGACAAAGGTTGTTTTTAAATATAAAAAAGAAGATACATTTGAATGGCCAACAGAATATGTCTTTCTTCCATTCCAAATGGTAGGGGACACTCAAATTTTATACAATTCACCCCATATCAAAACGATGGAAAAGCTGCTCAAACGGACGGTAAAAGCAGTGACTCAAATTAATCGGGAAGAAAAACGCAATATCAAAATTATTGTGAAGGAGCATCCGGAAGATCTTTCGCAACAATTATTCCCAATTAAAGAGGCGATATAAAGAGAATGGAAACGTGATTTTTGTAAAAAAGTTCAATATTCATTCCTTGATCAAAAATGCTTTAGCCGTTATTACGATTAATTCGACAGTAGGAATTGAAGCACTAACGCAGCATAAGCGTGTCATTACATTAGGGGAGGCCCTTTACAATATTGAGGGGATCACATGGCATTGTAAACATCCAAGCGATTTAGCGAATGTGTTAAAAACGTCATTAAATGAACAAGTAAATCATTCTTTGATCGATAAGTACCTTTATTATTTACGGTTTCATTATCAAATAGAAGGAACGTTAAATGGTGGTCATCCAGTTACATCGAAAAATATAGCAGAGAGATTGCTAGCTGGAGTAGAAAGAGAGGAAGGGATTGTATGAAAGTCGTCGGTGTAATTCCTGCCCGGTACGGATCGACTCGATTTCCAGGTAAACCATTGGCTTTAATCAATGGCAAACCAATGATCCAAAGAGTCTATGAACAAGTTAACAAAAGTAAGGAATTGGCGCTGGTTGTCGTTGCGACTGATAATGAGCAAATCAAAAAAACGGTCGAGGGTTTTGGTGGGACGGTGATTATGACGAGAACGGACCATCAAACCGGTTCAGATCGAATAGCGGAAGTAGCCGAAAAAATAGAAGCTGACTTTTATGTAAATGTACAAGGAGATGAACCTCTGATTCAAGCTGAACTCATTGATGCCCTTGTCCAAACAGCAAAAGCGTCACCGGAAGCGGTTGTGACTGCGAAAACGGCGATTAAAGAGGAAGCAGACATTTTAAATCCAAATGTCGTAAAAGTCGTCACTGGTGAAAACGCTCAAGCCTTATATTTTTCTCGGTCAGCTCTTCCATATAATCGTTCAGGCGTAAACCATACTTATTATAAGCATCTTGGTTTGTATGGGTATCCAAGAACGGTTTTGAAACGATTTGTTCAATTACCGGCTTCAGAATTAGAAAAAGTCGAAGTTCTTGAGCAGTTACGACTAATCGAAAATGGATATGTAATCAAAGTAATTGAAACAGAGTACGATGCCATCGGTGTTGATACACCTGAAGATATAAAAAAAGTAGAAAAGCTTTTAGGAGGACTGCAAATTGTCTAATATCGTAACGTTAAATGAACAGATCAAATTTGGTGGGCATCACCCATTTGTTTTAATTGCCGGTCCGTGTGTGATCGAAAGTAAAGATATGATTATGCATACGGCTGAGCAATTAAAAGAAGTAACAACAAAATTGAACATTCCTTTTGTCTTTAAAGCTTCTTTTGATAAAGCCAATCGCTCTTCTATTCATTCTTTTCGAGGCCCAGGACTTGTGGAGGGGTTAGAGATTTTACAAGAAGTAAAAGAAAGATTTAATGTTCCGGTTACGTCAGATATTCACGAAACAGCTCAAGTCGAGGTGGCAGCTGAAGTGCTTGATATTTTACAAATTCCGGCCTTTTTATGTCGCCAAACTGATTTATTAGTAGCGGCTGCGAAAACAGGAAAAGTAGTGAATGTTAAGAAAGGGCAATTTTTAGCCCCGTGGGATATGTCTAATGTCGTCAACAAGTTGAAAGAATCGGGTACAGCTAAAATTCTTTTAACAGAGCGTGGTTCGACATTTGGCTATAACAATTTAGTTGTGGATATGCGTTCGCTTATTACGATGGCTGAACTAGGTGCACCGGTTGTCTTTGATGCGACCCATAGTGTGCAAATCCCGGGTGGAAATGGGACATCGACGGGCGGGAAAAGAGAGTTTGTCCCTTATTTATCAAGAGCGGCTGCAGCGGTTGGCATTAGTTCCATCTTTATGGAAACACATCCAAACCCCGATGATGCCAAGTCGGATGGACCTAATATGGTGAAATTAAACGAAATGGAAGAAGTGCTGAAACCAATCCAAGAAATTGATCGCTTAATCAAACAATATTAATGATAAAAATGGAGGTTTCCAATGGATACGACGCCTATGCATCAACAATCAGTAGATTACTTGAAAGTCATGCAAGATGTTTTAGTTAAAGAATCTCAAGCAATTGAAAGTTTAAGTAACGCTCTTGATGCTTCCATGAAAAAAGCGATCGAGGTTATTCTTGAATGCGAGGGAAGAGTTGTCATTACAGGAATTGGGAAATCTGGAATCATTGCAAGGAAGATTAATGCGACGATGGCAAGTACAGGAACCCCTTCTTTATTTTTGCATCCATCTGAAGGGCTTCACGGTGATTTAGGGATGGTCACGAAACACGATGTCGTCATGGCGATCTCTAATAGTGGGGAATCAGATGAAGTGATTAATCTAATCCCATCGATCAAACGAATTGGGGCTAAAATGATTGCCATCGTGAAAAACCCTTATTCAACATTAGCGATAAACTCTGATATTGTCTTGAATATTGGCGATATAAAAGAAGCTTGTCCATTAGGCCTAGCTCCGACAACGAGTACAACCGTGACGTTGGCATTAGGCGATGCTCTTGCGATTGCTTTATTGACGGCAAGAAGGTTCCAGCCTGAAGATTTTGCTTTGTATCACCCAGCTGGCTCTTTAGGGAGAAAGCTTTTACTTACAGTCGGAAGTGTCGTTAAAAAAGCGGCGAAAAATCCAATTGTCTATGAAAATGACTCTATTAAAGAAGCGTTATTTCATATGACAGCGAAAGGCATGGGGGCAACAACGGTTGTGAATGAGGCTGGTTATTTAGTCGGAATCCTAACAGATGGAGACATTCGCAGGGCCTTTGCTTTTGCAAATGGTGTCTTAGAAAAAAATGTAGAAGAATTATGCAATCGTAACCCGATTATGATTGAGGAATCTTCATTAGCTGTTCACGCACTAGAACTAATGGAACGAGAAAAAGTGAATGTTCTCCCTGTTATAAACGAGCAAAAACAGCCGGTTGCGATGCTGCATTTACATGACTTAATGAATCTTGGATTGTAAGGGGAAATCATGAAGAAAATTAAATTAATTGTATTAGATGTCGATGGGGTTTTGACCGATGGAAAGCTATATATAGGTTCAAACGAAGAAGAATATAAAGCCTTTCATACCCAAGATGGGATGGGGATTAGCTTAGTAAGATATAGCGGCATAAAAGTAGCGATTATTACGGGGCGAAAATCGCCAGCAGTGGAGAAACGGGCCCAGGAGCTGAAGATTGATTTCGTTTACCAAGGGATTGATGATAAGTTATCCATTTTAGAAGAGCTGCTAAATGATTTGAATCTAACAAAAGAAGAGGTTTGTTATATCGGTGATGATATTAATGATTTGCCAATTCTCCAAGTTGTTGGGTTTGCGGCCGCCCCTGTAAATGCGGTGAAGGCTGTAAAAAACCACGTTCATTTTATCGCTTCGAAAAATGGCGGTGAAGGGGCAGTGCGAGAAATCATTGACCAAATGTTAGCAGAACAACATCATTATGAGCAGCTATTAAGCGATTATGTGGATGGGAAAGTAAAAATGACACAATAAAAGATAACAAAGGAATGGCTTACAGATGGATTGTTTAATATGTGCTAAACATTTTCAAAATAACAATATTCTTTACCAAGATGCTCACTGGGTTTTAACCCACGGTCCAGTCCAATCGCAACTATTAGGTTATGTCTATTTAGAACCGAAACGTCATGTCGAAAATTGGTTTGAATTTACAGATGGAGAGTTAAGAGAGCTTGGACCTTTAATAAAAAAGATAGAAATGGCTATCCAATCTCTGATCCCTATTGAACGATTATATAGTGTCACGATAAGTGAAGCCGTTCGGCATATTCACCTTCATCTAATTCCAAGATACGAGGGCATAAGTTTAAAAGGGTTGTCCCTGATTGAACAGGCCACTCAACAAAAAAGCCAGTCAAAAGAGTATAGTGAAACAGATTTTCAGCAATTCATCAAAAAGTTAAAAGAACAGCTTTAATAGAAAGCAGACATGTCGAACATATCGATTTGACTTCACTCTCAGGAGTCTCAAAACTAGCCGCTGGTATCTCCCATTGATCGTATCTTGCAGCTACCGAAAATGGGATTTTATAACTAACGGAGAAGTAACTTCATCCAAAGTGATTTGCTAAAAATTGGCCCAAATGTTCTTTCGATTACCAAAACAGAGCGAGCGGAATGCCCGGAGACTCCTGCGGGAAAAGTGAAACACGGGAGACCCCGCAGCGATGAGCGAGGAGGCTCCCGGTTCACCCGCGGAACGCGTAGGGTATGGAGCTGGCAGAGTATAGCTAACTAATGTAACCATAGCTTTCCAGTAGCCCTCCCGATTTACCCGCGATTGCTGCAGGCATGCCGCTCGCGAAGTATGGCTGACTAATGGAACTCTATTCTAACGAGTAAACTGTTTTCCAGTGCCCATTCAATCTGGTCGGACTTGATATCAACAATTAAATCTAACGCAAGGTGTTGCTTGACTTGAAAAATTTAGTTGAAATTCATGAAAATAAAGACTTTATTCTTGCTTTAGCGAGGCGGGAATTAGTTTCTAAATATAAACAATCATTATTAGGAAAGCTCTGGATTATCATTCAGCCACTTGGGTTAATGTTAGTCCTAACGATCGTATTTTCATTATTTGTAAGATTACCTAGTGAAGGTTTACCGTATGCTCCTTTTTTATTCGTTGCTCTTTTGCCTTATTTGTTTTTTAGCAAAGCGATTGGGGCCTCAACTGGGCTCATTAATAGTTATTCAGGGCTGATTAAGCAAAGGAATTTTTACAGACCTGCCCTTGTTCTCATTAAATTTTTATCTGAAACCGTTAATTTTGCCTTTACGTTAATTGGTCTAGTTCTTGTTCTCTTATATTATCAACTATTTCCTGGCTTAAACGCTCTTTATGCGATCCCGATTTTATGTATTCAGATGATCATGATGCTCGGATTTATGTTTTTATTAGCTGCTGCCAATGCTTATGTGAGGGATGTCGGGGTGGTCGCCCCTTTAATTTTAAGAATGTTACGCTATTTATCGCCAATCATGTATTCTTTTAGCGCGATCCCGGTTCAATATCAACCATATGTCGCTTTAAATCCACTAACAGGAATTTTTGATGGCTATAGGCAAGCGATTTTACACAACCAACCGCCAAATACGCTAATGCTTGTTTATTCGCTCGTATTTAGTGTCGTCGTTTTTATCATTGGTTGGATTGTGTTTATGAAGCTAGAAAAGAATTTTGCTGATGTTGTCTAGAAAGAGTGATGAGAATGGAAAACCCTGTCGTTGAAGTGAAAAATATCGGGAAACTATATCCCAAACATGCGACGAAAATTTTGTCTTTAAAGGCTCGATATTTAAAAAAAGAAAGAAATTTTGACGGCCAATGGTCTGTAAAAGATGTTTCCTTCAATATACAAAAAGGTGATTCAGTAGCGATTCTTGGTGATAATGGTTCAGGGAAAAGTACATTATTAAAGTTGATTTTGGGTGTGACAGCACCGACTACTGGATCGGTTGTAGTGAACGGAAAGATTGGTGGATTAATTGAACTTGGGGCAGGTTTTCATAAGGAGCTGACAGGACGTGAAAATATTTATATGAATGGCGTCGTTCTTGGCCTTAAGGAAAAGGAAATTGACCAACTTATCGATCAAATTATCGAGTTTGCTGAATTAGAAAATCATATTGATAAACCGATTAAACAGTATTCTTCAGGGATGAAGGTGAGATTAGGCTTTTCGATCGCGATTCATGTCGAGTCAGACATTATTTTATTAGATGAAGTTTTGGCTGTTGGTGATAAACGATTTAGAAAAAAAGCATTGGCTGCGGTCAAAAGCTATTTAAAGGGAAAAACGATTATCTTTGTCTCACACAGTACTCATCAAGTCAAACAAATTTGTCAAAAAGCGATTGTCTTAAAGGACGGTCAACTTGTGTATGAAGGAGATACAAAGTCAGCGATTGAATTTTATGAAAATCAGACTATGGAAATTGAGTGAGAATGTGATGGAGCTTATCAAAAGACAAATAGCTAAATTTCTTGGTGAAGAACGTATAGCGAGAATAAGAGGTTTCTTTTTAAAACATTTGCCAACTAAAAATAATAAAATTCCAGTCGCTTTGTTATTTGGATTTACAGGAAAGCAAAGAAAGAACATCGCGATTATTTTAAACAAATCTTACAAAATCAAGTTTGTCGATTTAAAAAAATTCAATGAAGAAAGAGTAAGATACAAGAATGTTTCTTATTTTATAAGCAGTGCTTGTCCTAAAGAGGATGCAAAAAAAATAATCGAGTATACAAAAGAACAGCAAATCCCAACAACGGTTATCACAAACGGGTTTATTCATCCCGCTGAATTCAATCAGCATGATTCTATTGACTCTCTTACTATGTATCATGTTTATCCGAAAGAAAAAGGTCAGCCTTATCCAATTAAAGAGGTTGATAAAGTCATGGAGCTTTATCCAAACAGACCATCACCTCAATCGGGTAAAGAAAACAAAGTGATAGTTGTGTTTGGAGAGTCTTACCTTGATAGAGCGGTTCATGCAAGAGACATCAAAGAATCGTTTAGTAATTGGGAGCTTGTAAAAGAAGCAAAAATGGAAAATCCGGATGCAGACATTTATTATGTTCCCTACCCTTTGCAATCGTTTCATGAACCACTTGAATATTTTAGAATTTCTGAAGAAGTTATGATCGAGGAGGAGTCTAGCTTTTTTATAAATCATGCGGGTGGCTTAGTTGATAAGGTTTATACCTTTTCTTCGCCACAAGTGCTCAAGGCCATTCAATTTGGGATCCCGGTCATTTTTAAGGGAAGCCCTCTCAATACGCTCCATGAGGCAAAAGAAAATTTAGAGAGAGCGTATCAATATTTCTTATCTCGAACTTATTTTATATATGAGGGGAAATCAGAACTTGGTTTAAGGGAAGTAATTCCTCTACTAAAAAAAAGAAACGGGCAAGAAGCTTTTATTGAATCGTATAAGCAGCAGACAGCCCAAAACCTTCTACAAAATGAATTTCAAACAAAAAAAGTCGGTGTCTTTTCATATGGTATGGCTCAAATTAAGCAGTTAAATAACCTTTTACCAATGGATGTCATCGTTAATCCATCTAAAAAACAAATAAAAGACTTAGACTATATTGGCCTGTGGGGTTTAAAAGAAAATCACCGGGCACGAGAAATCATGGAGACGAACCAAATTCCTGAATTGCGAATAGAGGATGGGTTTTTACGTTCGTTTGGGCTCGGTGTTGATGGGGTTGCTCCTTTATCGCTTTGTTATGATGATCTTGGTATGTACTATGATGCGACAAAGCCTTCAAGATTAGAATGGATTTTAAATTCGTCAGGTTGGGAAACAGAAGAATTAATGAGACAAGCGAGTAAAGCCATTCATTTAATCAAGGAAAATCATTTGTCTAAATACAATACGGGTGAGCTGTTTTCCCCTCAGCTCATGAGAGAAACAACAAGGAAAACAATCTTAATCGTTGACCAAACTTTAGGCGATTTATCGATTTCCATGGGGTTAGCGTCACAAAAAACGTTTATGGAAATGTATTATAGTGCAAGAAAGAACCATCCAGATGGCGACTTTTATATAAAAGTTCATCCTGATGTCATTTCAGGAAAGAAAAAAGGAAATCTCGATCTCACGCAAATAAAAGACGACCCTAACCTTATCTTTTTAACGGAGGATAGTAACGCCTTATCACTCCTGAACGATATGGATGTCGTTTATGTCGTCACCTCACAAATGGGATTTGAGGCTCTGATGTTAGGTAAAGAAGTCTACTGTTTTGGAATGCCCTTTTATGCAGGGTGGGGGTTAACAGATGACCGTATTAGGACAAAGAGGAGAAATAAGAAAAGGACGTTTGAGGAATTATTTGCTGCTGCTTATTTAATTTATTGCAGCTATATCAATCCGAAAACAAATAAACCCGGTAATATTTTTGATGTTATTGCGGAAGTAATCGACCAAAAAAACAACATAAAAAGAGTGAAATGAAATGGCTAAAATAAAGGAAACTCTTAAAGGGGCTCTAAAAGTCATATGGTCCTATTGGAAGGTTGGCTGTTGGGTCATCGAACCTAAAAATAAAGAAAATCAACCAATCGCGTTTTTATTCGGTTTTTCAAATTGGAAGAAATCGTTTATGGCTCATTATTTATCTAATGAGGAAATAAAGTTGATTCCTTCTACCATTCAGATGAACTTCTTGTCTTTAATAATGAAGAGGTATGAAAAAAAGGCCTTTTATATTTGGGGTTGTGACGAGAAAAGAGATGACAAAATTATCGAGTTTGCTAAAAGCGAGAAAATTCCTTTTTTTCGAGTTGAGGATGGCTTTATCCGCTCAAAAAACCTTGGCGTCATGAAAGCTCCACCTCTTTCTTTATGTATTGATTCTAAAGGAATTTATTTTGATGCAACTTCGCCTAGTGATTTAGAAGAGATTTTAAATCATTATGATTTTCAGGCAGATACGAGATTAATAGAACGGGCACAAGCAGGCATCGAAACGATAAAAAATCTAGGGATTAGTAAGTACAACCACGTTTTGCCAAAAGGTATCGAGGAAATTTTTGGAGAAAAGAAACGTAAGCGAGTATTAGTTATCGGTCAAGTGGAAGATGATGCTTCTATAAAAAAAGGATGTGAGATATCGATAACGAATAATGAATTAGTACGGTTAGCGAAAAAAGAGAATCCGAATGCTGATATTATATATAAACCACATCCTGACGTTCTTTATGGAAAAAGAAAGTTATATTCAAATCCAGAAGAGGTTAAAGAGATAGCTTATGTCATGGAGGAACCGATTCGATTAAATGATGCTCTCGAAACGATTGATCATGTTTATACGATTACTTCATTAGCGGGGTTTGAAGCCTTGATTCGAAATATACCGGTTACGACGATCGGAGCCCCTTTTTACTCTGGCTGGGGTTTGACGGATGACAGGCAACCTGTATCGAGAAGGAAAAGAAAGCTCACCCTAGAAGAAGTCTTTGCAGGGGCTTATCTTTTATATCCAAAGTATGTCGATGTTCTATCAGGTGAGACAATCACAATGGAGACAGCGATGAAACAAATTAGTATAGAAATGATGGAAGAAAGGAAGGGATAAACATGACAATGATTAATAAAAGTGCCCATCCATTCCTTTCTAAAACGAATGTCGAGTCAAATCATCCTCAGTTTATTCATGAAATTGAGGAAATAGATTTTGGTGAGAACGGTTTTGAACTAAAAGGGTATTGTTTTATTGAACATAAAAATGTCGCTCTTATACAACAAATCCAATTTATTTTATATGATGAGTTACATAAAACCGAATATTTGATTCCTCATAAAAATGAGTTTAAGAGAGAAGACCTTTCCTATCTTTATGACGAATACAATCAATATCATTATCAACTCTCAGGGTTTCATCTCGACGTTTCCTTCAATGACCTTCAGAAACAAAGAAAGCTTAAGCAGCTAAAAGTATTTGTGTATCTGAAGTTTGAAGAAACCGAATATTTAGAGCAGTTGAGTAATGTGCAGGATACGTTAGAGAAAATAATCGTCCCCGACTATTTAATTTTAAAATCGGCGGCTCAAAAGAAATCCCCTCAGAAGCATCAGAGAGGTTGGAAGTACTCAATTTATAAGAAAACAAAAAAGTTCTATAAAAAAATCCCATCAAAATACAAACACCAAAAAGTCAATCAATTCCTCGTCAAATGCAAAAAGAGGTTTATCTAAAAGCGAACCATTACTACATCTTTTGGGAGAAAATCAAAGGTCATTAGTTCTATCAGTAAGATGTGCGGTCATGGGTCATGGTTTCAAACTGTCTTTTCATTAACCAAAACGGAGCGAGCGAAATGCCCGGAGACTCCTGCGGGATTAGTGAAGGACGGGAGACCCCGCAGCAATAGCGAGGAGGCTCCCGGTTCACCCGCGGAACGCGTAGAGTATGGAGCTGGCAGAGTACAGCAAACTAATGTAATCAGATCAGTAGCCTCGTTTTTAAAGGAGTGAAATAGCAATGAATGTTTTTTTCTATGGTTTGAGTTTTATGTCTATCAAAAATAAGTATGTCGGTCAGCCGATATTCTTAAAAAAAATCGTCGATGAATTTAGAAGAAATAACAACGATTGTTTCTATTTATATAGAGAGAATATCACAGACCTTAATATATTTGATGAGCTAAAGATCGAGGCACTTCAACTACCTTTGAAAAGTCATGTAGAAACGCCTTTTACCGAATACAAATGTTTTTCTAAAGACGAAATAGAAGAGATCGTTGAATTTGACGATAGGAAAACAAGGAGACTACATCAAGTCGATAAAAGCCATATTTATAAACATAATGTCTTAAGAATTTTAGAAAACTTAAAGATTTATGATGAGAAATATGGCATCGACATGTTCGTCGTATGGGGAGCTGGTTATATTCCAAAAACGATTAGCTATTATGCTAAAAAACATCAGAAAAAGTTAATCGTGATGGAAAATGGCTATTTTAGACCGTATACACTTATGATTGATGCAAATGGTGTCAACGCTGAAAATTCGGTTCCACGGCAGCGAGAATTTTATGAACAATATCCGATTGACCAAGATAAGTACGCCAAATATTTGAACAAGCCGTATTTTGCTAAAGTCGACGATGAATTAAGCCTATTATATAAAGAAGAAACTCCTATTAAACAAAGTGATAAGACAACGAGCGAAACGAAATTAGATTTAGCGATGTGTGATTATGTGTTTGTTCCATTCCAGTTAGAAACGGATTCACAAATTATTAGCCACTCCGCTTATATAAAAGAAATGAAGGAACTTGTCTTATATGTGTTAACAGCCGTTCTACAATATAATCAAATACATAAGAAGAATCTAAAGATTGTTTTTAAAGCCCATCCCTTTTTTAAAAATGACGGGGCCGCCCTGCAATTAGGAGCGATTAAAAAAATATGTGAAACGTATAAAGAGCATTGTTATTTTGTCTCAAACGGAGATACGGCGGGCTTGATTCGAGACGCCAAAATGGTGATTACGATTAACTCTACTGTTGGAATTGAGGCGTTAAAACAGTATAAAAATGTGGTTACATTAGGAGATGCTTTTTACAATATTGAAGGAGTTGTCGAAAATGTCACTCCGACCAAATTAATAAAAGACTTCGAGACATTAATAGAAAGAAAGGTTCATAAAGAATTAATTATGAAGTTTCTCTATTATTTGCGCTTTGATTATTTTGCTGAAATCTTTTACCCGGATGCTTGTCAGGAATCGGTTAAACAATTAGTTGGGAAAATGCTACAGATAAATGGAATGGATATTCATATTGAACGACCAAAAGAAATCAATCGAGCCGATAATCTTGATATTCATGTAAACGAAATTCGATTTACTAAAATTGGGAATATGCTGTTAAAACTAACTTATTCTAAAGGTGATTTAGGTACACCTTTTAATGTGTATTTAAGAAATGAAGAATTAGCTATTTTTCATAAGCTCAAACCAAAAGATATGAATATTCATGATGAAGTTGAGCTTGAATATACCGTCACAACGAAGCAAATTTTTTATCAATATCCCAAATTTGATCAAGGCGTTTGGGAGTTCGTTCTAATTAAGGACGGAGCAAATGAGTCCACGGTTTTACAATGGGAAAAGGAACGAGTAGATTTAAACAAACTAACGATTAATGGTGTGCTTTATAACATAAGCGTCCATAATTCCTTTATGGCGGTCGAAAAGAATGGGTCACGAAAGGAAATCGCCAAATCATCCATAAAAGATGAGTCGGAATGGCAGCAATTTAAAAGCGATTACCTTTTGCTTGAACAGCCTAAGGTTGAACCCTTTTCAAATTATAAGTTAAATGTTCTCTATATGCCTTGGATTGACCGTTCGACTAATGGATTAATTCATATTATCGAAAAAAGAACAAACCTGAACTTTATTCCGTTTCGATTTTTTATCGATGTAAATGAACATAAAGATCGAACAAAGGTGATTGCCTATACTCGTGAGAACAAAAACAGAATCAAGGCAGAAATGAAAAATTATCTTCGTACTCATTTTATCGATGTAGATGCCGTCGTGGTCACTTTAGATTGGATTGCCCCGCTTCATTTATTTATCGAGGTGTGTAAAGAGTTAGGGTTAAAAACGATTTTAATCCCGCACGAGTCTGTATTTGCCAAAAGGGAGATGTACTATGTTGATTATATAACCGGAATTAATCGCCCAGTAACCGATTATGTGTTAGCATGGGGGGATTTACAAAAGGATATCTTCAGTTCTAGAGGGTATGAGCGTGAAAAAATCATCAATATTGGCAGCCCTAAGTTCGATGTCTACAAAGACTACGAACCGCTCGTTACAAAAAAAGAGTATTTTGAGCATATTGGCTTTTCCGTAAACAAAAAAACGATCTTATTTGTAATGCAGCCTCTTGATTCCCAATATAATGAAAAAGAAGCGAGACAGGCCCAACATCAAATCATCGATGATTTATTAAAAGTGACCAATCAAAATGAATTTCAACTGATTCTCAGACTACCACCAGCATTAGGTGAAAAATTATTAGACGAGCCATTATTAGCTAAGCTAGCCGAACGCCCGGATGTTTATTTAGAAGGGTATAAAGATGCACCCCTTGAGCCTATGGATGCGATCTCTCATTCGGATATCGTCGTTTCCATTAATAGTACAATGCTCTTTGAATCCGCCTTATTAAATACACCGTCCCTTTCGATAAAATATGTTGAATTTGAATCCTTTTGGGAAAGGGCCGATCTTCCAGTCGTTTACAACTATGAAGAACTTAATAAAACGATCAAACATTTTATTGCTACAAACGAGCATTCCTTATCAAAAGAAGGCTGGGAGTGGGCTGCAAGGCAATTAAGTGACGGAGGATTTGAGTTTGATGCATCTATTAAGGTGGAGAGAATGATGGATGAGTTAGTGTGTGGGGTAGTGAAGTGATTATTATTTAGGTCAGGCACCCGTTTGAGCGGGTGTTTTATTTTATGTTTTAGGAAGAGATAAGTTGGAAGAATAATATGAATAAGAAGTACTCGAAAATCCATTTATAGGAAATACCTGGTCTTTTATCTCATGAGAAAGACCTTATGGGGCAGTCTTCTTGTGCTATCTAATGAGCAAGAGGAGATATGGATTATTAACAACTCCCTCAGCGTTCGGCGGGTGAACTGGGAGCCTCCTCACTTCAAAATCGCTGCGGAGTCTCCCGTATTTAATTTATTCTATTTTGTTAAATAGTCATACATAAACTCAGCCCATACTTTATGACCTTGTTCATTTGTATACTTACCCGCGTAATAATCTTGAATTTCCTCGGAGCGGATATCAGGCCAAGCTTGCCAATGATCCGCATATAAATATTGGTTCACTTCTGCAAAGTCTTTTAGTTCAGTAATTTGTGTCATATACAATTGTGGATTATAGATCGGGTTCGAAGGCATAAGGACAACAGTTGTATCTGGTAAGGCTTCCTCTATTTGATTTAAATAAATGGTTAAATAATCGAGGCTATCTTCAATAGCAACTCTTCCATTATCACTCCGTATAAATGGCTCAAATAATAGTAAGTTTGGTTCTGATTCAATGACATCTGTGACAAATGCTTCATTCGCTACTTCTACATTGGAGCGGTCGCCTGTACTAATAATTTTACTTTCAACGAGGTGTTCACCAACTAACTCACTTAATTGAATAGTTAGCAACTCAGGCCAAGTTGACCGTGTAAAATCTGAGCTGTATATTGATTCGGAGCCGAAATAGACAATTTTTAACGGAGAATCATTGTTAATTTCATCAAAAAGTTTACCAAGTAGGCCAGAGGATGGTTCAGTTTCTTTTGAATTGCTATTTACTTCATCAGAATTCGTATTGCTATTCTCACCTTCTTGATTGGCAATGTACTGGTCATAAGCTTCTTTAGCAATTTTGTCTAGTTTGTTTTCATAGGCAAAGTGGCTTAATCCAAGAATGACTATGCAGGCAATTACTAGTAATAAGTACAGAAAATTCTTCATTAAATCATCTCTTTTCGTTATTTAAAGTATATTATGTTGCGATTCAATTGCAGCAGAATTAAATAGGTATAAAGAACTATATGAATGATTTGTAATTTATCTATAACCAATAGAAAACTACCTTTCTATTATATGGAATCAGTAGGCAAAGGAAAAGTAGTAACGACAAAAAATGACTAAATTAATGTGAAATCATCAATGACTTTGAATGGTATGATGAGTTTTGTGTCAGGTGTATTGCCATGGAAAGGTTCTACCAATCCAAGGAATAACTTTTGAGCTAAATCTAGAATCACTATATTCAATTCAATCTACGTGAAAGTTAGAAATACTGATTGAATCAAGTGAGATCTCTTTTTGCAGTTGTTACTTAAGGGATTGGGCTTCTATAGCTTACAAATACGCAAAAAGTAATAGTTTTAAGAATGATTCGTAAGCGTCAAATAATACCCACATTCCAATAACCCTGGTCCCATGCGATACTTTAATCAATAATGATGAAAGGGTGTCGCTATGAAGCGTAAAGAAAAACACGATTTGTGGAAAAAACGCATGGAGGCATACGAAGACAGCGGGGAGACGATACAAGAATGGGTATCTAAACAAGATGACATTACAGAATATCAATTCCACTATTGGCGAAAGAAGATCAAGGCAGAAGTAAACTCAGATTCAAGTGATGAGGCAAGCCAGATTTGGACATCTTTTGATGTCCCTACCTTCCCCACCACATCCATTGAAGTGAGAATAGATGACCTGTCTGTCTATATTCCTGAAAATGTGAGTGAAGACCATTTATCTCGTGTACTACGCGTGCTGAGACATGGATGATCAATCAACGCTCCATTGATAAAGTCTACCTTGCAAAAGGAAATACAGACTTACGAAAATCCATTGATGGCCTCGCGGCTATCGTACAAGAAAATTTTCAATTAGATCCATTTTCCCCGTGTTTATTTGTTTTCTGTAATAGACAACGAGATAAGATCAAAATCCTTCACTGGGAACATAATGGATTTTGGCTCTATTATCGCCGTTTAGAAAAAGGTACGTTCCCTTGGCCAGAAGATTCATCTTCTTCTCCGCAAATGATTAGCCATCGTCAGTTCCGTTGGTTACTTGACGGCCTTTCAATTGATCAAAAATCAGCACATCCAAAAGTTACTGCACAACGTGTCATTTAATGAATAAATGATAAGCAAATGGATGAGAGGTAATGTATAATGAAGCTATGAAAACAACAGAAACCACCTCTCAACCTACAACTGAAGATTTAGAAAAACGTGTCTCATCACTTGAGGAACAAAACGCAGAGCTGACGGCAAAAATTAAATGGTATGAAGAACAATTCCGTCTCAGTAAGCAACGCCAATTTGGTACTTCAAGTGAGAAGACAAATGCTGATCAGTTAGAATTGCCTCTTTTTAATGAGGTAGAAATTACGGCTGACCCATCGATTGAAGAACCTACGGTTGAAACCATTACGTACGAACGTAAAAAAACCAAAGGTCAACGTGATAGTAAACTTGAGAACCTTCCGAAGGAAGTTATTGAGTATCGATTACCTGAAGAAGATCAGGTTTGTTTGTGCTGCAATGGAAATCTACACGAAATGTCGACGGAGGTACGTCGTGAATTAAAAGTTATTCCAGCGGAAGTGAAGGTCATTGAACATGTTCAACATGTCTATGCGTGTCGCCATTGTGAACGCGAAAGTACAGAGACTCCTATTGTTAAAGCTTCCATGCCTAAATCAGTATTCCCTAAAAGTCTAGCTTCGCCATCTGCGATGGCCTACATCTTAAATCAAAAATATGTAGAAGGACTTCCATTGTATCGTCAAGAACAACAATTCGCTCGTTTAGGTGTCTCTTTGTCACGCCAAACATTAGCTAATTGGGTTCTTTATGGTGCTAATACATGGTTAAACCTCATCTATGATCGAATGTATCAATTTCTGATGAAGCTTGATATTGTTCATGCGGATGAAACGACGCTGCAAGTGCTACGAGAGCCAGATCGACCATCAACGGCAACTTCTTTTTTATGGTTGTATCGTTCGGGACAGGAAGGTCCCCCAATTGTATTGTTTGACTACCAGCAAACACGAGCAAGTAAACATCCTAGAAAGTTTTTATCCCCTTTCCGAGGGTACTTACATGTAGATGGATATGCTGGATACAATGGAATTCCAAACGTAACGTTAGTTGGTTGTTGGGCACACGCTCGTCGAAAATTTGATGAAGCTTTAAAGGCCTTGCCTAAAGAACAACAGTCGAAAGATGTCACAGCCAAAGAAGGCTTGAAATTCTGTAACCAACTCTTTGCGATTGAACGAGAAATCAAAGGTTTATCATTCTCTGACCGCCATCAAGTACGTCTAGAAAAAAGTCGACCACTTCTTGACGCTTTTTCAGCATGGCTTCGCATGCAAACGCCAAAAGTGTTACCAAAGAGTGCACTCGGAATAGCGATCAAATACTGCCGTAATCAATGGGATAAGCTAGAGGCTTTCTTAGAGGATGGTAGACTAGAGATTGATAATAATAGAAGTGAGAGATCCATTAAGCCGTTTGTAATCGGCAGAAAGAACTGGATTTTTGCCAACACTCCGAAAGGAGCAAAGGCAAGTGCTGTCACTTATAGTATTGTAGAAACAGCCAAAGAAAATGGCCTCAATCCTTATCAATACTTAATGCACTTATTTGAGGAGCTTCCCAATATTGATGTGAGTGATGAAAACGCCATTGATCAATTGCTTCCTTGGTCAAACAGTCTTCCGGCTCACTGTCGTATTCAACATGATAAGTAGATTATAAGTTAGTCCCCATCTCTTTAATAGGTGGGGACTATTTGACGCTTACAATGATTCTGTAGCAAGTTTCTTCTTAATTTAGTGACCTGCTTTCAATGTTCTCATTTGTTCAACAAATAGTTAAAGATTTATTGGTGAAAAACATTGTCTAAATAACTTAGAAGTCCTCACTATCTGCCTCATCAGACGAAAAATGTTAGATTGGGGAGTAGGTAAAAAACGATACTGCCGTAAGTGGTGCTGCTCAGCCGTTATTGGAGAATGGGCATGTCCAACACCATATTCAGAATCTGCCTATGGACGGATCTTTTAGAAAGAGACGAAGGATAATCCTTGTCTCTTTCATAGAGCCAAACGTGATAGTAAAGAATGGTATAAGCGTTACGCTTTACGTACTGGGGGCGAACGTTGTATCAAACGACAAAAAATTGATTATCGATTAGACGATTCAAGAGGGTGTAGTTCCAGACATTGGAATATTCGAAGTGATATCATCGGCATGTGTCAGCATGTCAATGTGAGGATGAAGTAAGCAAAAAAGAATTATTTTACAAGCCTCCACACTGTAATTAAATCTCTGTTGTCATTATAACTACATTTCAAAATAACTTTGAAAATTCAAGTTCTTCTTTTTAAATTTGCTTTCATCTTCCAAAAGACCTAGAATTACTCATTTAATTTCCGAGTCTTTATACTATATTTTTGGTATGATAAAATTAGAATGGTGAAATTAGGAGGGATTATTATCTCTAGTTTTAATGAACTTAAATATAAAAGAGGCTATTTGCTTACTGATTTGCATGTGGAAATACCTAATAGTATGTGGGTGAAGTTAAATTTGGGGAAATTTAACTTGTATTATGATCCACTTAATAAATTAGAATTAAGCAAATACGGAGAAGATTGGTTAGTGTTACTTGGTTATACAATTGATGTTAAAAACAATACATCAGATTCTTGTTTCATTGCTAACAAATTGCTTGCTTGTTTATATAAATCAGATAATGAATTTTATGAGTATCTCGATTATTTATCAGGAAGGCATATTATTATATATCAATTAAGAGGGAAAATTAAGGTTTTATCTGATGCAACTGGGTTGAAATCGATAGTCTATTCTATGAATCAAAATGTGATAGCGTCTCATGTAAACATCGTAAAAGACTTAACTAGAGCTAAAAAGGATAGCAAAATAAAAGATGAATGGAAAAAGGAGTTTGGGGGATATTATATACCGGGTCATTACACACCATATGAAAATATATATTTTTTAACACCAAACACATACTTAGATTTAGAGACGAAAAAGGTTATTAGATTTTTCCCACGCGAAAATCTTAATCTAAAACCTGTTAAAGAAGTAGCTGAATTAATTAGTGAGTCTGTTAGAAAACAATTTAGTATTTTGTCAATTGATTTTGATAAAAAAATAATCTTTTCATTGACAGCTGGAATGGATAGCAGAACAACTTTATCACTTTGTAAGGAAATAACTAACGAGATTGATTTCTTTACTTATTATAAAGTGTTTAAAGAGGATAAAAAAAGAGTCAAATCCTTAGAAATAGATAAACATGTTGTAGAGGATATTGTTTATAATCTCGGACTAAAGCATTCTTTCTTACCTTTAAGGGTAGATGAAGTAGAGAATGATTTTTCAGATTTCGTGAAAATAATGAGTTTAAATAGCTTACGTCCACATAATTTCAAACTGGCTAAGTTTTATTATGAGAAATTTTCTGATGAGTCTATCCATATTAGATCAAATATATTAGAAATAGGTAGATATTTCTATCGTGAGAAAATTAAGCTTCCAAGAGAATTAACTTCTGAAGGAATGGCAAGTTGTTATTCTAAAAATGCAACCGATAATAAACCCATACAAGATCTTTTTAATGAGTACAGTTCACACGTAAATATGAAAGAGATTTATAACTATGATCCGTACGATATTTTATATTGGGAGTATCGGATGGGCATTTGGCACTCGCAATTGTTGTTGGAAAGTGACGTTTCACACGATACGTTTATTCCGTTTAATAGTAGACATATACTGAAATTATTTCTTTCTGTTTCTGAAAACCATAAAAAAAATTATAGTGTTTTTAAAGAAATTACTAGTTCAAATTGGCCTATTTTAGATTACTGGGGAATTAATACTATTGAAAAACCTATTGATCGTATTAATGAAGAGATAGATAATAATTACGGACTTGATCTTAAGGAATTTAAATTCAATAGTAATGTATCGTTTAAATTTAAAAAAACTAGATCTTCAAATAAATTTTTAATAAATAAGAGTGATCCACAAAAAGGTGAATTTGTTGAATGTTATTATAATTTACAAACAAAAGCCGATCATGATTATCTAATCTTATTGAATGTAAGGTCGCCATATGAAAACAAAAAAAATATAGGAAGAATGAAGTATCAGGTATTGCTAAATGAAAATGTATTTATTGAAGAGGATATTTCACAATGGCAAGAAAGTAATACTATTTCAATACCCTTTAGGGCTGAAGATAATTCATCTAAAATATCGATAAGGATTGTTGCAATAAGAGACTGCGAAAAATGGAGCTGGGGTCGAGCTGGCACATTGATTATAGAAAGACTGATTTTTAGAGAGGTTCAAACAGATTCAAACTTTAGTATATCAACTTCTAGTCCATTCTCTAAGGTAACACTAAATAATTAATTGAGTATCAATATTAGCCCTTGTGTTTCAAGGATTCCAAGGAGAAAAAAGGAAGTGCCTCCCAAAAATATAAATCCAAAGCTTTTCGAATGTCTGATTGATGAGGACTTTAATATTTGTAATTCAGAGAACATTGTAGAAAGTTCATTATGGTAGTTGCTCATTCAAGTGTTTTTCTTTTGTCCTAGAAGAAGGTACCTCTTCTTTGTGGTAATAGCTTCTAGTCTATTCCGTTTTACCAAAGAATGAGGTATTTTTTGTCGTTATGTAATTGAATACTGCGCTCAAAATGAGCCAGCTGTGAGGAGTTTTGATCTACCAAAAGCGGACAATTGAGCCACTGAGTGCGCCCTTATGATCCATTTGATATATTGAACCAGCCATTGGTTACTTTCCAATGGCTGGTTCAGCTTATTTAAATCGCTTATCATTTAATTCGTATGAGATAATCTCCAAAGCTAATCGTGATCAAGAAACTCTTCATCTTCAAATACGCATATCTGTAGTAATCGACTTTCTACCTTCGCCATTACCTCTTGAGGTAAGTAATAATGAAAAAAATACTTAGCTATTCGATTTTCAACTTCAATAGGAATCATCTTATACCCACCAATCCATGGCACTCTCTCATCGATACATCACCGTCTACTAAAATAGGATAGGAATCATGAACAATCCTGTCTAATATGGCATCGGCGACTTATGGTATTTGCTAAAAATTTAAATCAACAACAGTTATTAATAATTCTAAAAGAAATTAGTGGAAAAGTTGAAGAAGAACAAGATATCGAAGTGACTGAAGTTGTAAATGAAATAGTACAGAAGTTAAAAAAGTATGAAGTTAGATAAATTTTTAATAGAGATAAAGCTTTGAGGTTTTTTTGGAATAATCTAAAAAATCATTGTTTTCTATTTAAGTTTACTTATTTTACCTAACTGTAATTTTGCTTAACTATGATAATATTTAATAGTAGTAATATAGGGGAATTTATGTTGTGACAATAAAATAGTGTAATCTCTCTCTAATTACAAATTAAGACAAACTGTGTTATAATCCGAACTGGTAAAGACTTTTAAACATAAATTAACTTAGTAGGTGAAAAATGTTGAATAAAATTAAAGTAATGACCGTCTTTGGAACTAGGCCAGAAGCTATAAAAATGGCTCCGCTAGTCTTGGAATTAGAAAAAAATGCACAAATTGAATCCATTGTTACTGTAACAGGTCAACATAGAGAAATGCTTGATCAAGTGTTAGAGATTTTTGGGGTAACTCCGGATTATGATTTAAATATTATGAAAGCCCGCCAAACATTAGTGGATGTAACGACAAATGCACTACAAGGACTAGATGAGGTTATTAAGAAGGTAAAGCCAGACATTGTTTTAGTGCATGGTGATACGACTACTACATTTATAGCGGGTTTAGCTGCGTTTTATAATCAAGTGAAAGTTGGGCATGTTGAAGCTGGTTTAAGAACTTGGAATAAATATTCACCGTTTCCAGAGGAAATGAATCGTCAATTGACTGGTGTACTAGCTGATTTGAATTTTGCTCCTACTGCAAAGTCAGCTAATAATTTATTGGAGGAAAATAAAAAAGAGGATAGCATTTTTATTACAGGTAATACAGCAATAGATGCTTTAAAAACGACTGTTGTAGAAGGTTATGAACACCCTATTTTTGAAGAACTCGGTTCGGATAAACTTATTTTGTTGACTGCACACAGGAGAGAGAATCTGGGTTCACCAATGAGAAACATGTTTAAAGCAATAAGAAGGATTGTTGAAGAAAGAACTGATATAAAAGTAATATATCCTGTGCATTTAAATCCAGCAGTAAGGGAAGCTGCGAATGATATTTTTGGAGATAACCCAAGAGTTCAATTAATAGAACCTTTGGATGTGAAGGATTTTCATAATTTCATGAATAGAGCTCATATTATTTTAACTGATTCAGGTGGAGTACAAGAAGAAGCACCTTCTTTAGGGAAGCCAGTATTAGTTATGAGAGATACAACCGAGAGACCGGAGGGGATTGATGCTGGTACATTGAAACTCGCTGGTACAAATGAAGAAACGATTTATTCTTTAATAAATGAACTCTTGGACCAACAGAGTGTTTATCAAGCGATGTCAAAAGCATCTAATCCGTACGGGGATGGCCATGCATCAAAAAGAATTGTTGATGCAATTTTATATTACTTTAATGTTACTAATGAGAAACCAAGTCATTTTAAAGCTTAGAGAGTATTGATGAAGGGTCCTAGAATCCCTTCTCAATTTCTAGTTGTAAAGAAAAGGGACTTTTTACAGTGGTGAGGGACATATGGGGAAAAATATATTAATAATTTCCCAGCACTTTTATCCGGAGATAGGGAGTGCTGGGAATCGGATGAAGAATATTTACCAACTATTAGAGCAAGAATATACAGTAAATGTACTAACGACTGAGCCCTCTTATCCAAATAAGAGCATCTATGAAGATAATGAGTTTTGGGATGAACCAAACAATCATTTTAATAGCGAAATGGTACACAGGGTTAGAATCAAAAATAGAAAATATTCAAGAAGTATTATAAATAGACTTTTTTATTATATGGAAATAACTATAAAGATGCTGCTTTTTATAATAAATAATAAGAAGCATTACGATTTAATATTTGTTTCATCGCCCCCTATTTTTATAGGTTTTGTTGGTCTAATAGCAAAATGGCGTTACAAAAGCAAGCTAATACTTGATATTCGAGATTTATGGCCAGAGTCTTTAAAAGGTGTAGGTGTTTTTGATTACAAACTTGTTATTTGGCTGTTGAAATTAGTAGAAAAATTACTATATAAAAAATCTAATACAATTATAGTAAATAGTAAAGGGTTTATAAAATATATCCATGAAAACTTCCAAATAGATCTAAATAAAATACTTTTTTTACCTAATTCTGCAAGGCTATCAGAATTAAGTGTTTCTAAACAGGAAACTATTAAAATAAAAAAAAGAGTGGTATTTGCAGGAAACATTGGATTAGCGCAAGATGTCTCTCTATTAATGAGTTTAGCTGAGGGACTTCAAAAAAATAACATTCATCTTGATATAATTGGATATGGCATGAAACGTAGTGATTTGCAAAATCATACAGAAATCAATAAATTAGAAAATGTTCACTTTCTTTCAACAAAAACACGGAAAAAATGTTTAGAGATAATAAGGGAGTATCCAGTTGGAATTGCTACATTAAACGATAAAGAAGTATTTAAAACGGTCTTACCAGGTAGAATTATTGATTACATGATTTGTGGTGTTCCAGTAGTAGCTGCAGTTTCCGGTTATTCAGAAGAAGTTATTTTAAAAAACGGTGTAGGGTATGTAACAAATTCTAGAAATGTAGATGAACTTATAGATTATATAATTGAGATATTATCAAGTGAAACTATTATTGAACGAATGTCTTCTAATGCAGTTAATTGTGTAAAAAATGATTTTTTGTGGGAAGAAAATATTAAAAAGTTATATGATAATGTAGAATATTTACTTCATTAAATTAAAGAGGTTGAGCGAAAAAATGAATAAGAATGTCTGTATGTATGTATGGAACCACTTCACCAATGATGCTAGGGTTTTAAGAGAATGTACAGCCTTGTCAGAAGAGGGATTTAAAGTTGATTTGATTTGTATACATGATCCTACTGATGAGAATTTACCCCTATATGAAAGAAAAGATGAGAATTTCAACGTTTATAGAGTAAGACGATATCCTATTCTATTAGAGATATTAAAAGAGAGTGTTATTTTTTTGAAACGGAATAAACTAATCGCATTATTGGCAGCTGCTCTGTGGATGTTTTTAGTTTATTTATTTCCTTTTTTTGTATTGCCAGTAACTATGATTGCTTTTTTAATTGTGAAAACAAAATTAAAAACAGTGTGGGTAAGAGGGAATATTATATTTAAAATGATTTTACATGGTTATAAAAAAAATTATAATATTTACCATGCAAATGATTTAAATACTCTACCTCAAGCTTATATTGTTTCAAAATTAAGATTCAAAAAGAAGAAATTAATTTATGATTCGCACGAGGTTCAAACAAGTAGAACGGGCTATAAAAGTCCCATTTATGGCAAGTTAGAAGCGTTTTTGATTAAAAAAACAGATGAAATGATTGTGGAAAACCATACTAGAGCTAAATATAATGAGGAGCTTTATGGTCTTTATCCTCACGTTGTTCATAATTATCCGTTTAAACAAGATAAAGATAAAATAGTAAAAGTTGATTTACATAATCAACTAAACATACACGAAGAAGAAAAAATTTTGTTATATCAGGGTGGAATCCAAGAAGGTCGGGGGTTGGAAAAATTAATATGTGCAATGGCTCTCATAAAGGAAGGAACTTTAGTCTTTATAGGTGATGGTAAAATTAAACCAAACCTTGAAAAACTGGTTGAAGAAAAAGGTTTAGAAAGTCGAGTTCGATTTTTATCTAAAGTACCTTTAAGTGATCTACCTAAGTATACGAGAAATGCTTATTTAGGGTTCCAAGTTCTTAATAATATATGTTTTAATCATTACTCAGCTTCTTCCAATAAACTTTTTGAGTATATGATGGCTGGTGTACCTGTTATTGCTTGTGATTTTCCTGAAATAAAGAAAGTGGTTGAAGGTGAAAAGGTAGGTTTGTGTGTAGATTCTCATAATTATAAATCTATAGCTAATGGAGTAAATAAACTATTGACAGATATAGAATTAAGAAATGTTTTAAGTGGAAATACAGAAAATGCTGGAAAGAAATACAACTGGGATTTAGAGAAAAAGAACTTTTTAAAAGTCTATCAAGATATGGCTATTTGAAGGGCTAGGAGGGTTAGAATGAATAATAATTTAAATGAGCTAGTAAATAATTCAGGGGAATCTATTAGAAATTATTGGATCTGTAAAAATGCTTTTGGAGAAAATATATTAGACATTTCAAGTTTAGAAAGTGATAGTTTTCCTATAATTTTAGCGAAAGAAAATAAAAGGGTCCTATCAATAAGCTTAGAAAAAGATAGGATTGATGTTTTAAGTGAGAAATTAAAAAATGAACCTGAATGTGTTCAGAAGAATGTTGAGTGCAGAATAACAAGTTTATTTAACCTCGAAAACAATAAATTATTTGACTCAATACTACTGGATTATTCATTGGTTCATATAACTGATATGAAAAGATATTTAATGCATGTAACAAATAAATTAAGCATAAAAGGTAGAATTATTATAACGTTGCCCTTAGGAATAAAAAAAGGACAGAATCTTGTTAGTCCTTTTTATTTTGAAGATTTTTTTAATGAGATAAAAGAAAAGCTATATATAAAGGAGATCGAGTACCAGCAAGATTGGGTAGGAATCGTCTTGATGCAATTAGAACATAGTGATGAAAATGATAATTTGAATTTATTTGAAGTGATAAGAAAGATTGAAAAGCTATTATATGCTAAAGAAAGTGCATCTTTTACAAATAATGTTCAAAAAGAAATGGAACCAGTTACTATCGAGGTTAATAAGAATATAGATGAAGAAATAAATAAATACAAAAAGCTATATTTAATAGCCAAAAAAGAGAAGATACAATTACAAGAAGAATTATTAAATCAATATGAAAAAGAAACTAAACTATTAAAGAGTATCAAAAATGATAATACAAAAAAATATGATGATTTACAAAGAAAGTATAATGCTTTAAGTGAATCAAAACTAGGTAAAATTCAACTTGCATATTGGAGACGTAAAAAATAGTCTGGAGGTGAAGAAATTGAATAAAGATTCTATAAATCAAAGGATAAATACATTAGAAAAGTTAAAGCAAAAAACTAAAAATGATTTAATAAGTGATATTGAAGATTATTTAAAAGAGAGAAAAAATGATAATGAGTATAAAGAAAAGTTAAAACAAGTAAAACAATTAGATTATCAAGGTCATAACAATAATCCTATAAATAGAAAAAAAGAAATAAAAAAAGAAGTTAATACAGAAAGAGCAAATTATTTAAATAAGTTGAAAAGAGATCATGATGGTAGCTTCTTTAAAGAAATAAAGCCTTTACTTGATGAATTACCAGAAAGTAATGGAAGTAGGTACTATCAAAAGATGAAAGCTAACATTGGAATAATTTCTGATGAATTCTTATATCATTCATTTGAAGGACAAGCTAATTTTATATACATTACGAGAGATAATTATAAAGAATATGCAAATAAATTGGATATATTTTTATTAGTGACAACTTGGAAAGGTCTAGATTTAAGTTGGAAAGGGCTTGGTAATCCAAATATTAAAAGACATAGAAATGATATGGAGAAAATCATCAATTTATATAAGGACAATGGTATAAAAACAGTTTTTTATTCAAAAGAAGACCCTGTCAATTATGATATATTTGTTGAACTAGCTAAAAAATGTGATTATATCTTTACTACAGCTATCGAAAAAGTTGAAGATTATAAAAGAGATTGTAAAAATCCAAATGTTAATGTATTAAGTTTCGGTATAAATCCAACTATTCATAATCCAATTGGAATTAATAAGTTTGCTAAACGAAAAGAAGTATTGTTTGCTGGCTCATGGTATAACAAGTATCCTAAACGACAAGAAGAAACAAAAATGTTATTTGATGGAGTAATAGAAAGTAAGAATAAGTTAAAAATTATTGATCGTAATTTTAATTTGAAATTAGAACAATATTTCTTTCCAGAAAGGTATATTAAATATATCTCTCCAGCTATCGATCATGTCTATCTGCAGAAGCTTCATAAACTCTTTAATTACTCGCTCAATCTAAATTCTGTTAAGAATAGCGAGACAATGTTTGCAAATAGAGTATATGAACTTCAAGCATTAGGGAATATATTGATTTCAAATTATAATACAGGGATAAATAATTTGTTTCCGAATGTACACTTAGTACATGATAAAAATGAAGTGGGAGAAATTATAAATAATATTTCAGAAGACGAATTATATAAGCAACAAATTCTTGGAATTCGGAGAGTCATGTCAAAAGAAACAACTTATCAAAGGCTAGAAGAAATGTTTTCGGTCATTGGTTATTCTGACACCAAAGTAGATAGAAAAATTGCTGTTGTAGTAAGAGAAAGAACTGAAAGATTACTGGAAATGTATAATTCACAAACTATATGTAATAAAGAGTTACTTTTAAATGAAGAGCTTTCAGACGAAACACTACAACATTATGATTTCATTACCTTTTTTAATGAAGAGTATAAATATGATGAATTCTATTTGGAAGACATGATAAATGGATTTAAGTACACGGATGTAGATTACGTTACTAAAGATTCTTATTATATAAATGGTGAGCTACAAAAAGGAATTGAGCACGATTACGTTGATGTGATTAAAGATAAATATCAAACTGTTTTTTGGGCTAGTGCATTTAGAGTGAATGAATTGATTGAAATGGATAGAAATGTTCGTCGTGCAAATGGTTATAGTATTGATAGGTATAATTTTGAAAAGGGAACTAATAAAGTCATTCCGGAAATTAAACCTTATAAATTGTCAGTCATCATCCCAACTTACAATAATGGTGACCATTTGATGAGTAAATGTTTTAATAGTCTAAAAAGAAGTTCTATATTTAATGAAATGGAAATTGTTATAGTAGATGATGGCTCTACTGATGATTATACGACTAAAATTATTTCATATTTAACTAGACAATATCCAAACATTAAATCTTACTTTTTCGGTGATAATGGTAGTGGTAGTGCATCGCGCCCAAGAAATAAAGGTTTTGAGATCTCAACTGCACCTTATATAACTTATTTAGACCCTGATAATGAAGCTATTAATAATGGCTACTCACAATTAATAAAAGCTGTAGAATCAACTGATTATGATATGGTTGTTGGAAACATGCTTAGAGTGTCAGATGATGTATTGAGCTTCGACTATTACAAAACAGTTTATTACTTCAATGATAAAAAGGATGTATTAATTGAAGACAAGGGCGAGTTTCTAAAAAGAAGTTCCTTTAAAGCTATGAGTATACAAGCATTAATTGTTAAAAGAGAAATCATTTCTAACAATCAGTTAAAAATGATTGAGGGAGCAGTTGGTCAAGATACTTTATTCTTCCAAGAATTATTATTAAATTGTTTGAAAGTTAAAGCTATTAATCTGGATATTCATATTTACTATGCTGCAGTATCTGGTTCTGCTGTTAATTCAGTAGGAATTTCATTCTTTCAAAAATACTTTATAATGGAAGAAGGAAGAGTTAAGGAACTTAAAAAGTATAATTTATTAGACTCATATATTGATATAAGATTTGAATACTATTTTGATAATTGGTATTTAAATAAGCTAAAACGGGTTAGTAAAAAAGAACTTAAAGAATGTGTAGAGATATTATGTGGAATCTATAATCTTTATGAGCAGCGTTTTGAACCGAAAGAAGCTCATTTAGTCACATTTTCAAATTTGTGTAAAAATAAAGATTATGAAAGAATTATAGAAGAATTTGTAGAAAATAAGTTATGATTAAAAAGAATAAAGTTATTGAAAGGAAGATGTTTTAAATGAAATTATGTACAGTAGGATTAGGATATATTGGATTGCCTACATCAATAATGTTTGCAAAACATGGAGTAGATGTTGTTGGGGTAGATGTTAGACTAGAAGTTATAGAATCATTAAATTCAGGGAAAATTCATATTGAAGAACCTGGCTTACAAGAGGCATTAGAGGAAGTAATTAAAGCGGGCACTTTTAAAGCAAGTCTAGTACCTGAAAAAGCAGATACATTTATTATTGCAGTACCAACACCAAATAATGATGATATGTATAAATCGTGTGACTTAACGTATGTCTTAGGAGCTGTGAATTCAGTTATTCCTCACTTAGAAAAAGGAAATACATTAATAATTGAATCAACAATTGCACCAAGAAGTATGGATGATTATGTAAGACCATTGTTAGAAGAAAACGGATTTAATATAGGTGAAGATATTTACTTGGTACATTGTCCAGAGCGTGTATTACCAGGTCAGATTATGCATGAGCTTATTTTTAATAATCGAATTGTTGGTGGGGTTACACCGAATTGTACTGAAGCTGGAGCTAAAGTTTATAGTACTTTTGTTCAAGGTGAAATTATCAAAACAGAAGCAAAAACTGCTGAGATGTCAAAATTAATGGAGAACACTTTCCGTGACGTAAACATCGCACTTGCAAATGAATTAACGAAAGTATGTAATGAATTAGATATTAATGCTTTAGATGTAATCTCAATGGCTAATAAGCATCCACGAGTTAATCTTCATACTCCTGGACCTGGTGTAGGTGGACATTGCTTAGCAGTAGACCCATATTTCATTGTTGCTAAAGCACCTGAAACCGCTCAGATTATTAATCTTGCGCGGAATGTAAATACATCAATGCCAGATTATGTAGTAAATAATATAAATACTTTAATGGAAAAAGTAAATGGTAGAACAGTAACTTTATTTGGTTTAACTTATAAAGGTAATGTAGATGATATACGTGAAAGTCCTGCAATGGAAATAAGAGAAAAATTAATAAATCAAAATAAATTTGAGATAAGATCGTTTGATCCACACGTAGAAGCAGACTTTGTAATTGCTGATATCAACCAAGCAACTATTAATTCGGATCTGATTGTCATTTTAACTGACCATAATGAATTTAAAGAGCTTGATTGGAACAGTTTAAGTCAATTAGGTAACAAACGAGTTTTAGATACTAAAAACATAATTGACGAATTGCCTATTGATTTTGAATTAGTTAATTTCGGTAATTTACACAAGTTTATTAAGAAGGAAGCAAGTTTAGTATGAAATTTGTTTTAAAAGTCTTAAGGGAACAAGTTAATCATATAAGATTGATATTCAGGTTAGCATCCTACGAGACGAAAAGTAAGTACCAAATGCACTACCTTGGTATTCTCTGGCAATTTCTTAATCCCCTACTTCAAGTGATTGTCTTTTGGATTGTGTTTGGTTTAGGAATCCGAGGGGGAGCTCCAGTTGGAGATACCCCCTTCTTTGTTTGGTTAGTAATAGGATTAATACCTTGGTTTTTTATAAGTCAAACTATTGTACAAGGATCAAATAGTGTTTATGCCAAAGTTAATTTAGTGTCAAAAATGAAGTTTCCAGTAAGTATTTTACCTTCTGTGACAATAGTGGGGAATTCAGCTGGCTTTCTTGTTATGTTAGTCTTACTTGTAATTATTCTGCTTGTTAATAATATTTATCCATCGGTCTATTTGTTACAATTCCCTTACTATTTATTCTGTATGTATATGTTTGTATTTTCGTTTACTTTGTTCAGTTCGACAATTTCTATTATTATTAGAGATTATCAAGTGTTATTACAATCAATGATGAGAATGTTATTTTTTTTAACACCGATCTTTTGGGTTCCAACTAATATGCCGGTTATTTTTCAAGAACTACTAAAATTGAATCCTTTTTATTATATTGTTAATGGATTTAGAATGTCATTATTAGGAGAAGGTTGGGTATTTCAAGACTATCTGTACTCTATATACTTTTGGTCTTTAACACTGTTGTTGATTTTGGTTGGTTCATTTATTCATGTGAAATTTAGAGATCGATTTGTTGATTATTTGTAGTGGAGGCTAAGTTAATGAAGCCTAAAGTAGTTTTTAAAGGTGTATCTAAAAAATATGAGATATACAATAGAAAAATCGATAAGATACTAAGTTTATTTTTTCCTTCAAGAAAGAGGAAAGAATTTTTTGCTTTAAAAGGTGTTTCGTTTGAAGTATTTGAAGGAGAAACAATAGGTATAGTTGGGATTAATGGCTCTGGAAAATCAACCTTATCAAATTTATTAGCTAAAATTATCCCACAGTCTTCTGGCGAAATATCTATTAACGGTGAGAGCTCTTTAATTGCCATATCAGTTGGGTTAAATAATGCGTTAACTGGGTTAGAGAATATTGAACTAAAATGTTTAATGCATGGACTGAATAAACAAGAAATTAACGAATTATTGCCAACGATTATTGATTTTGCAGATATAGGTGATTTTATTTCACAACCTGTGAAAAATTATTCATCAGGTATGAAATCAAGGTTAGGGTTTGCTATATCCGTGCATACAAATCCAGATATTTTAATAGTTGATGAAGCTTTATCAGTTGGTGACCAAACTTTTTATAAAAAGTGTTTGAATAAGATAAATGAATTTAAAAAAGAAGGGAAGACTATTTTCTTTATTAGTCATTCCATTGGTCAGATGCGGTCAATTTCAGATAAAGTAATTTGGATTCATTATGGCCAATTGAAGGAGTTCGGTGAATCTAAACAGGTTTTAGATAACTATCAATCATTTATAAAATGGTTTAATGAATTAACTGAACGTGATAAAAAAAGCTATAAAATGGAAATGTTAAGTAAGCAATCAAGCCCTTTATTAAATGAAGATAATAATGAGATTTCTATTAATCGTAGTACTCGTTATAAGTCTACTAAGAATATCCATAAAAAAGTATACGGTCAAATAGTAATATCTTTTTTAATCTTTATATTAAGCGGGTTTCTTCTTGTTGTATCTCCTCATTTTCTTACATCGGGTAGTGAAACTGAAGAGAATGATAATGTTGAAATGATTATCAAAAGCGAAACAGAAAACGCTGAAATTAATCAACCTATTGATATAATGCCTATTAATAAATTAGGTTTTAGTAATACTTTAATTTATGATGATCCTAATCTAGTGAATATTAAAGGGGAAATATTACCTAATACTGGATTGAATTTGTTAGAAGAAACGACTTTAAGTTATAAATTTAAAAATAATAGTATTGAAGGTTATGTTGGGAAAAATTCGATACTTTTAGAAAAAGACTTTGAAGAGAAATCTCAAGTTAATATTAATACCTTTACTGAGTATTTTTCGGAGGAATTTGTACAATCTTATCAATATTTTTTTATGCATTTAGGTTATGAAGCAACTGAGATGAAAGAGAAAATGTTTGGTGGGGAAGAAAAGGAAAGCGATACATTTGGGCAAAGAGAATATTATTTTGAACGTGAAAAATTTTCTTATATTATTAATGAAGAAGATATTGTATCTAGCTTAATAATTTTTGATTTTGAACCCGATATAGAATTTTTAAATGAGAACTTGTCAACAAAATTTGCTGCACATAATAGGTTAGGTTTTAATATTAATAATTACTCTATAATTATTGATATTAGTGAAAAAACACTTTTTGTGACGATATAGGAATCGAATACAATTAAAATAATCCCCCCCTTTTTAAAGAGGGGATTATTTTGCATTTGTATTCGATAGGTTATTATTGTAATCTATATTGGCTAAGTTGACGGTATTACCAATACAGAGTTAGACTTTCTTTTCTATTTAGAAGCAATTACTTTAGTAATTTTAAATTATTTTTGATAACACTTATCGTTTCTTTTTCAGGTAGTGGATTGTGCCCTTGCTCTTCATTTGAATATAAAAGTGTTCGAATTCGGTTTTTGAAGGCACCTCCTTTACTTAAGTCAGTTAAAGAAGTTATAAATGGAACAAAGTGATTCACCATATCTTCCTCACAAGCCGTATTTTGCATATAAAGAATTTTTGGTACATAATCGTTAGCTTTGAAAACACTTATAATATCGGCTCTTTCAAGACTTAAATTATGCTCCATTACACAAATTTTCAAACGTTTTACATGTTCTTGAT